>NZ_CP190048.1:0-4800000 GCF_050320175.1 Nocardia sp. FBN12
AGTCAGAGCGACACGGACACCGACTCAGCCGCCCAGCGGCCGAGACACGAGGTAGGACGATGAGCGCCTGGCTGATCATGTGTTCAGACCGACTCGGTACGGATTTGCTTCCGACCGGTTGCCTGAGCTAAAGTACGAACCCTTGCCTCACCGAAACCCCTCCGAGAAGTTGTGGGTAGAAGTGTGTGCGTGTGTTCTTTGAGAACTCAATAGTGTGTCGATGAATGTCAGTGCCAATAATTATTATTGGTGCCAACTTCTCATGTACCCCCCGGTCATGAGAGTTGGACATTGAAAACAACAGCGAATCTTTTTTGCTGGTGTTTGGCTTTGCTAGGTTTTCGGACTCTAGTTAGATAATTTTGATTGCGCCCTTCGGGGTGTTTTCGAGAGTCTTCAACGGAGAGTTTGATCCTGGCTCAGGACGAACGCTGGCGGCGTGCTTAACACATGCAAGTCGAGCGGTAAGGCCCTTCGGGGTACACGAGCGGCGAACGGGTGAGTAACACGTGGGTGATCTGCCCTGTACTTCGGGATAAGCCTGGGAAACTGGGTCTAATACCGGATATGACCACCGATCGCATGGTCGGTGGTGGAAAGATTTATCGGTACAGGATGGGCCCGCGGCCTATCAGCTTGTTGGTGGGGTAACGGCCTACCAAGGCGACGACGGGTAGCCGACCTGAGAGGGTGACCGGCCACACTGGGACTGAGACACGGCCCAGACTCCTACGGGAGGCAGCAGTGGGGAATATTGCACAATGGGCGAAAGCCTGATGCAGCGACGCCGCGTGGGGGATGACGGCCTTCGGGTTGTAAACCCCTTTCGACAGGGACGAAGCGCAAGTGACGGTACCTGTAGAAGAAGCACCGGCCAACTACGTGCCAGCAGCCGCGGTAATACGTAGGGTGCGAGCGTTGTCCGGAATTACTGGGCGTAAAGAGCTTGTAGGCGGTCTGTCGCGTCTTCTGTGAAAACTTGGGGCTCAACCTTAAGCTTGCAGGGGATACGGGCAGACTAGAGTACTTCAGGGGAGACTGGAATTCCTGGTGTAGCGGTGAAATGCGCAGATATCAGGAGGAACACCGGTGGCGAAGGCGGGTCTCTGGGAAGTAACTGACGCTGAGAAGCGAAAGCATGGGTAGCAAACAGGATTAGATACCCTGGTAGTCCATGCCGTAAACGGTGGGTACTAGGTGTGGGTTTCCTTCCACGGGATCCGTGCCGTAGCTAACGCATTAAGTACCCCGCCTGGGGAGTACGGCCGCAAGGCTAAAACTCAAAGGAATTGACGGGGGCCCGCACAAGCGGCGGAGCATGTGGATTAATTCGATGCAACGCGAAGAACCTTACCTGGGTTTGACATACACCGGAAACCTGCAGAGATGTAGGCCCCCTTGTGGTCGGTGTACAGGTGGTGCATGGCTGTCGTCAGCTCGTGTCGTGAGATGTTGGGTTAAGTCCCGCAACGAGCGCAACCCTTATCTTATGTTGCCAGCGCGTAATGGCGGGGACTCGTGAGAGACTGCCGGGGTCAACTCGGAGGAAGGTGGGGACGACGTCAAGTCATCATGCCCCTTATGTCCAGGGCTTCACACATGCTACAATGGCCGGTACAGAGGGCTGCGATACCGCGAGGTGGAGCGAATCCCTTAAAGCCGGTCTCAGTTCGGATCGGGGTCTGCAACTCGACCCCGTGAAGTTGGAGTCGCTAGTAATCGCAGATCAGCAACGCTGCGGTGAATACGTTCCCGGGCCTTGTACACACCGCCCGTCACGTCATGAAAGTCGGTAACACCCGAAGCCGGTGGCCTAACCCTTGTGGAGGGAGCCGTCGAAGGTGGGATCGGCGATTGGGACGAAGTCGTAACAAGGTAGCCGTACCGGAAGGTGCGGCTGGATCACCTCCTTTCTAAGGAGCATCTGCATTTCTCGCCTCGTGTAGTCGAGGTTCGAGGATGCCAGAGCCGTTTCGGACTCATATGTAGTCCGGCGGTGCTCATGGGTGGAACACTGACAACTTTCATCGCATACGGTCGAAGCAATGTCTTCGACCGCGATGGGTATACCGACACACTATTGGGTCCTGAAAGAACACGCGAAAGTGTTTTTTCAAGGCAAAACATACGATCCGAGAGAGTTTTCCTCGAAACCGCCGGCCGTAAGGTTGGGTAGGTCTGGGTACGGAATTTTCGCGGGTGTGTTGTTTGAGAACTGCACAGTGGACGCGAGCATCTTTGTTAGTAAGTGTTTAAGAGCGTACGGTGGATGCCTTGGCACCAGGAGCCGATGAAGGACGTAGGAGGCTGCGATAAGCCTCGGGGAGCTGTCAACCGAGCTGAGATCCGAGGATTTCCGAATGGGGAAACCCAGCACGAGTGATGTCGTGTTACCCGCATCTGAATATATAGGGTGTGTGGAGGGAACGTGGGGAAGTGAAACATCTCAGTACCCACAGGAAGAGAAAACAACAGTGATTCCGTGAGTAGTGGCGAGCGAAAGCGGATGAGGCTAAACCGTGTACATGTGATACCCGGCAGGGGTTGTGTATGCGGTGTTGTGGGGTCTTCTTTCTTGATTCTGCCGGATCAAGCGGAAGTAAGAAACCAAGTTGTTAGTCGAAGTGGTCTGGAACGGCCTGTCGTAGAGGGTGATAATCCCGTAGACGAAAACATCTTGGCTTCCGTAGGAGATACCCGAGTAGCAGCGGGCCCGTGAAATCTGCTGTGAATCTGCCGGGACCACCCGGTAAGCCTGAATACTCCCTGGTGACCGATAGCGGACTAGTACCGTGAGGGAAAGGTGAAAAGTACCCCGGGAGGGGAGTGAAATAGTACCTGAAACCGTGCGCTTACAATCCGTCAAAGCCCTCGTACTTGTACGTGGGGTGATGGCGTGCCTTTTGAAGAATGAGCCTGCGAGTCATCGGTGTGTGGCGAGGTTAACCCGTTGAGGGGTAGCCGTAGCGAAAGCGAGTCTGAATAGGGCGAAATTTAGTCGCACATTATGGACCCGAAGCGGAGTGATCTACCCATGGCCAGGGTGAAGCGACGGTAAGACGTCGTGGAGGCCCGAACCCACTTAGGTTGAAAACTGAGGGGATGAGCTGTGGGTAGGGGTGAAAGGCCAATCAAACTCCGTGATAGCTGGTTCTCCCCGAAATGCATTTAGGTGCAGCGTCACGTGTTTCACATCGGAGGTAGAGCTACTGGATGGCCTAGGGGGCCTACAAGCTTACCGAAGTCAGCCAAACTCCGAATGCCGGTGTGTGAGAGCGTGGCAGTGAGACTGCGGGGGATAAGCTTCGTAGTCGAGAGGGAAACAGCCCAGATCGCCGGCTAAGGCCCCTAAGCGTGTACTAAGTGGAAAAGGATGTGGGGTCGCTTAGACAACCAGGAGGTTGGCTTAGAAGCAGCCACCCTTGAAAGAGTGCGTAATAGCTCACTGGTCAAGTGATCCTGCGCCGACAATGTAGCGGGGCTCAAGTACACCGCCGAAGCCGCGGCATTCACACAATAACCCGTCCTGCATTCGTGCAGGGCCAGGTGTGTGGATGGGTAGGGGAGCGTCCTGTGGCCGTGGAAGCAGCAGTGTGAACTAGCTGTGGAGGCCACGGGAGTGAGAATGCAGGCATGAGTAGCGAAAGACGAGTGAGAAACTCGTCCGCCGAATGACCAAGGGTTCCTGGGCCAGGTTAATCCGCCCAGGGTGAGTCGGGACCTAAGGCGAGGCCGACAGGCGTAGTCGATGGACAACGGGTTGATATTCCCGTACCCGTGTATCCGCGCCCAATGCTGAATCAGTTGTGCTAACTGTCCAAATGTTGTCTTATCGAGCCTTCGGGTGAGAGGGATGATTGCTGCACAGGACCCCGATTGTAGTAGGTAAGCGATGGGGTGACGCAGGAAGGTAGCTGGGCCAGGTGATGGAATACCTGGTGTAAGCGTGTAGGGCGTTGTGTAGGCAAATCCGCACAACATGTAGCCTGAGACGTGATGCGTACCCGTTGAGGGGAATTCAGTGATCCTATGCTGCCGAGAAAAGCCTCTAGCGAGCTGGTACACGGCCCGTACCCCAAACCGACACAGGTGGTCAGGTAGAGAATACTAAGGCGATCGAGAGAACTGTGGTTAAGGAACTCGGCAAAATGCCCCCGTAACTTCGGGAGAAGGGGGACCTGCCCTGGTGACGAGTCTTGCACTCAGAGCTGGGGAAGGTCGCAGAGACCAGAGAGAAGCGACTGTTTACTAAAAACACAGGTCCGTGCGAAGTCGTAAGACGATGTATACGGACTGACGCCTGCCCGGTGCCGGAAGGTTAAGAGGACCGGTTAGCGGACTTTGTCCGCGAAGCTGAGAATTTAAGCCCCGGTAAACGGCGGTGGTAACTATAACCATCCTAAGGTAGCGAAATTCCTTGTCGGGTAAGTTCCGACCTGCACGAATGGCGTAACGACTTCTCTGCTGTCTCAACCACAGACTCGGCGAAATTGCATTACGAGTAAAGATGCTCGTTACGCGCGGCAGGACGAAAAGACCCCGGGACCTTCACTATAGCTTGGTATTGGTGTTCGGTACGGTTTGTGTAGGATAGGTGGGAGACTGTGAAAGCGGCACGCTAGTGTTGTGGGAGTCGTCGTTGAAATACCACTCTGATCGTATTGGACTTCTAACCTCGGACCATGATCTGGTTCAGGGACAGTGCCTGGTGGGTAGTTTAACTGGGGCGGTTGCCTCCCAAAATGTAACGGAGGCGCCCAAAGGTTCCCTCAGCCTGGTTGGCAATCAGGTGTTGAGTGCAAGTGCACAAGGGAGCTTGACTGTGAGACTGACAGGTCGAGCAGGGACGAAAGTCGGGACTAGTGATCCGGCACCGGCAAGTGGAAGCGGTGTCGCTCAACGGATAAAAGGTACCCCGGGGATAACAGGCTGATCTTCCCCAAGAGTCCATATCGACGGGATGGTTTGGCACCTCGATGTCGGCTCGTCGCATCCTGGGGCTGGAGTAGGTCCCAAGGGTTGGGCTGTTCGCCCATTAAAGCGGCACGCGAGCTGGGTTTAGAACGTCGTGAGACAGTTCGGTCTCTATCCGCCGCGCGCGTAAGAAACTTGAGGAAGGCTGTCCCTAGTACGAGAGGACCGGGACGGACGAACCTCTGGTGTGCCAGTTGTTCCGCCAGGAGCACTGCTGGTTGGCTACGTTCGGAAGGGATAACCGCTGAAAGCATCTAAGCGGGAAGCCTGTTCCAAGATGAGGTTTCTCTCCCACTTGATGGGTTAAGGCCCCCTACAGACCATGGGGTTGATAGGCCAGAATTGGAAGCCAGGTAACTGGTGTAGGTGACTGGTACTAATAGGCCGAGGGCTTACTACAAAGGTGTTACGCGTCCACTGTGCGGTTTCTGAAACAACAGACACTGCAGCAAACCTGGTCATCGGGTCCCGTTCGGGGGGTCGGTGTTTCGGGGAGCGCTGTCGATAGTTTCATAGAGTTACGGTAGTTATAGCGGTGGGGAAACGCCCGGTCCCATTCCGAACCCGGAAGCTAAGGCCACCTGCGCCGATGGTACTGCACTCGACAGGGTGTGGGAGAGTAGGACACTGCCGGAACATCATTGCGAAAGGCCCTCAACCATTGGTTGGGGGCCTTTTTGCGTTCCCGAGCACCTGCCACACCGGGCCAGCAGTCCGAACCATCAACATTTCAGAAAACCTCCATGCCCGGGGTTCCGGTGCGCGACGATGATGCGACGTCGCTTCGGGAGGTCACCATGGACTGGCTCTGCACTCACCAGACACTGCGTCGTTACGCGACAGCGTTCGTGCTGCCTGCCGCACTGATCGCAGTAGTGGCGGCAACCGCCGCACCCGGCGCTGCGGCGCCCGCTCCCGACCCGCTGATCGGTGCGGTCGGCTCGGTCGCCGGCCTCGCCGGGATCGAGCTACCGGCCACCTACGGCCCCGAGACCGCGATCGTGGTGCTCGGGTACGGCCTGCTGCCGGACGGCACCATGCGGGCCGAACTCGGTAATCGCTTGCACGCGGCCCTGATTCAGGCCTACATGTCACCCGCTTCCCCGGTGATCGTGACCGGCGGCAACCCGCGCAACGGTGTCACCGAGGCGCAGGTGATGGCCGACTGGCTCAACATTCGCGGCGTCGCCAGGCACCGGCTGCATGCGGAGACCGAAGCGGGCTCCACCGTGCAGAACGCCGAGTTCTCGGCACGGATAATGGAAGCCCTCGGCGTTACCAAAGCAGTCCTCATCACCTCCGCCGACCACATGCGCCGAGCCCTGGACAATTTCCTCGCCGCGGGAATCCCGGTAGTCGCCACTATGACCCCGGACGTCGCCCCTCTCTGGGCCCAGCCCTACGGCGCGAACCGATAGTCGCGCCGATGTCGGTGATGCCGTTTACGATTCGGTGGCGTCACTGCGGGGTTGCGAGGGCGCTGTCGAAGTAATGGCGGATAGGGGAATGTGATGGACAGGCCGGTATGGGCGCCCGAGGGTGTCGATATTCAGTATCCGAGTCCGGCTCGGATGTATGACGCGCTGCTCGGTGGCTCGCATAATTTCGCGGTGGACCGTGAGGCCGCGGAGTACGCGATCAAACTGGTTCCCGATCTGCCGCGGCTCGCGCTGAGCAATCGGGCCTTCCTGCGCCGAGCGGTCCGCTTCATGCTCGATGCCGGGATCCGGCAGTTCCTCGACATCGGATCGGGCATTCCCACTGCGGGCAATGTGCACGAGATCGTCCACGAGCTGGACCCCGGGGCGCGGGTGCTCTACGTCGACATCGATCCGGTGGCGGTCGCGCATTCGCGGACCATCCTGCAGGGCATCGAGAAGGCAGGCGCGATCGAGGCCGATCTACGCAAGCCCGGCGACTTGTTCGCGGCGGTGCGCGAGACCGGGCTGATCGACTTCGACGAACCGGTGGGATTGCTGCTGATCGCGGTGCTGCATCTGGTGCACGACGACGAGGATCCGATCGGCAAGGTGGCCGCGCTGCGTGCGGCGGTCGCCCCCGGCAGTTTCATAGCCATTTCACATCTCACATCCGAGCTACGTCCCGAGGATGCCAGTAAACTGGGCGTGCAGTCGGTGAATCATGCCAAGGTCGGCATTCATTTCCGGTCCAAGGACGAGATCGTCGCACTGTTCGAGGGATGGGATTCGGTCGAGCCCGGCGTAGTCGAGCTGCCGCTGTGGCGGCCCGAGTCCGAGCGCGATCAGCACGAGAAGCCGGGCCGTTCGCTCGGTCTGGGCGGAGTCGCGATCAAGAAGTAGAGCCGCCTGCCATGGCGGTGGGATCGACGATGACAGGTGGATGAAGCAGTGGGGTCGTGGGAGTTGGGGCAGCGGTGGGCGGATGCCCTGGACGGTGTCGTAGCTCCTACGCTCAACCGCTCTCAGATCGACGAGATGCTGGCCGCCCTGTGTACCGGTCTGATCGACGCGGCGCGCGGTGGTGAAGACCCCGATATCGCCCGCCGCGCCGCTCGGATGCTGGTCGCGGCTAATTTTCGCGACCCGTCGGCGGTGAGCCGGTCGGTGCCGGTGCTGTGTTCGGATCTGGTCGAGGTCGCTGCCGACGGTCCCGCCGACCCAGCGCTGCCGCAGATCCGCGCGCGGGCCATCGGGCTGGCCGCCGATTTCGCCGCCGGCTTCACGGCGGCGTTACGTGCCGCCGCACTCGCCGAGCAGGAGGCCACGCTGGCCGCGGTGCTGGCCGCGGCCCAGGAGGCCGAAACCCGCCGAGCGCTGTCGGAAGTACGGTTCGAGGCGGTTTTCGACGGTGCGCTCGTCGGTATCGGCACTGTCGACATGACGGGTCAGGTGGTGAACTGCAATGCCACCATGGCCCAGATGCTCGGCCGGACCCCGGAGACGATGCCGGGCCGGACCGTCGCCGACATCCTCGGCCCACAGAACCTGAACTTCGCGTTCGAACAACTCCAGCGCATGGTCGCGGGTGAAACCGAGAGCTTCCGCACCGAGACCGAGCACCTGCACACCGACGGCAGGATCACCGCGATCGACCTGTCGATGTCGGCGGTGCGCGGCGCCGACGGCGGTATCGAATTCCTGATCGGCGTCGCGGTCGATGTCACCGAGCGTAAGCAGCTCGCCGACCGGCTGTGGCACGACGCCAACCATGACGCACTCACCGGTCTGCCGAACCGCCCGCACCTGTTCAACAAACTGGCCGACGCGCAACCCCCGATCGGGGTCTGCTACCTCGACCTCGACGGTTTCAAGGAGATCAACGACCTGTGGGGGCACACGATCGGAGACCGCGTGCTCCAGGTCGTGGCAGACCGGATGCGTGACGCGGTGCGTCCGGCCGACGCGGTCGCCGCCCGCATCGGCGGCGACGAGTTCCTCGTGCTTGTCGAAAACTGTTCCGGCGAAGCGCAATTGGCGACACTGGCCGATGAGCTGCTGTCCGCGCTCACCGAGCCGCTCGCGGCGAACGGGCACATGCTCGTTGTCGGAGCGAGCATCGGCACTGCCTTCTTCGAGCAATTGCCCGGTGCCGTAGACGAACTGGTGCACGCCGCCGACGCGGCGATGTATCGCAACAAGAACGACGCGCGCCGCGATCCGGCCCGGTAGCGGCCGGGCCGGAGTCGATCAGATCGATTGGGGCTCGCGCTTCGCCGCCCGCGCCAGTGAGCGATCGCGTTGCTCCTCGAAGCGCAGGACGTCCCCGCTCAGCCGGTCGAGGAACGCCGCGAGATCCTCGCGGGCACGCTCGCCACGGGGGCTGAAGTCGTTGCGCTCGAAGATGTCCCATTTGCGCAGCACCGGCATCAGAACCTCTTCGAGATGCTGGCGCAGATCGTAGATTCCGTGCTTGGCCATCAGCACACCGTTGCGTCGCCAGCCTGGCATGCCCGCGCCGGGCATCTGGAAGTTCTGCACGATGGTGTTGATCGCCTCGATGGTCTGGTCGGGGGCCAGGTCGAGCGAGGCGGCGCACAGGTTGCGGTAGAAGATCATGTGCAGGTTCTCGTCTGCGGCGATGCGGGCCAGCATCTTGTCGGCGACCGGGTCGTCGCAGACGCGACCGGTGTTGCGGTGGCTGACCCGGGTGGCCAGTTCCTGGAAGGTCACATAGGCGACGGAGAACAGGAATCCGGCACCGGTCGAGCTGTGGATGTCGAAGCCGGGCGCCTTGTCGTCGACGACGGCCATCGCCGAATATCCGTTGGTCATGTGGATCATTCGCGCCTGTTCGAGCGCGACCGGATCGACCCCACGGGTCACCACGAGGTAGTCGCGCAGCACGATGCCGTGCCGGTTCTCCTCGGCGGTCCAGCGGCCGACCCAGGTGCCCCACGCGCCGTCCTTGGAGAAGTTCTCCGCGATCTCGCGGTGGTAGGAGGGCAGGTTGTCCTCGGTGAGCAGGTTGGTGACCATCGCGGCCTTGGCCAGCTCGCTGAGTGCGGATTGTTCTGGGTCCCAATCGATTCCGCCCATCGCCGCGAAATTGCGGCCCTGGTCCCACGGCACATAATCATGCGGGTGCCAGTCCTTGGCCATCGCCAGATGGCGGTTCACATTGCTCGCGGCGATGGGTTCCAGCTCGATCAGTAGTTCCAGTTGGGTCAGGTTCCTGGCCACGCTCGTTGCCCTTTCCGGTTAGTGAAAAGCGAGAGTTGCGTCGGTCCGGTAGTGTTGCCCGTCGTCACAATAGACCCGGCGCACGGCGCCTGGAAACGACACGGTGCGCTCAGCACTGTTGAAGAATTTGGGCGCGTCGCGTCGAGTGCATATACGCTCCACCAGTTCAGCTCCATCAGCGGTTCCCGTTCAGTCGTGGCATAGCTAGAGAGAGTGAGCGAAAAATTATGACGGACATCGTGGTCACGAGCCTGGCGGCGACCACGTCGATCGCGGGCGACGTCGACTCGACCTGGAAGGGTCTGCTCAACGGCGAGAGCGGGATCGACGTCTTGGAGGATTCCTTCATCGACGACTTCGAACTGCCGGTGCGGATCGGCGGCCACCTCAAGGTGTCGCCCACCCTCTCGCTCACCCGCGAAGAGGCGCGCAAACTGTCCTACGTCGAGCAGATGGCCGTGGTCCTCGGCCGTGAGGTCTGGCGCAACGCGGGCAGCCCCGAAGTGGACCGCGACCGGCTCGGCGTCTCGATCGGTACCGGTCTCGGCGGCGCGGAATCGCTGATCTACGCCCGCGATCGCCTGCGCAACGGCGGCTACCGCAAGGTCTCGCCGCTGACCGTGCAGGCCATCATGCCCAACGGCCCCGCCGCCTGTGTCGGCATCGAATTGGGTGCGCGCGCCGGGGTTTCCACGCCGGTATCGGCCTGCTCGTCGGGCTCGGAGGCGATCGCCAACGCGTGGCGGATGATCATGATGGGCGATGCCGACATCGTGGTCACCGGCGGTGTCGAGGGCTCCATCCAGGCGGTGCCGATCGCGGCGTTCACGCAGATGCGGGCCATGAGCACCCGCAACCACGATCCCAAGGCCGCCTCGCGTCCCTTCGACGCCGACCGTGACGGGTTCGTCTTCGGCGAGGCAGGCGCGATGATGGTGATCGAGACCGAGGAGCACGCCAAGGCGCGTGGCGCGACGATTCACGCGCGACTGCTCGGGGCGGGCATCACCTCCGACGGATTCCACCTCGTCGCCCCGGATCCCGAGGGCACCGGCGCGGCACGGGCGATGACGCGGGCGATGGAGACCGGCGGGATCAGCCGCACCGACGTGACCCACATCAACGCCCACGCCACCGCGACGCCGATCGGCGACACCGCCGAGGCCAATGCGATCGGCAAGGCCATCGGCTCGCACGCTTCGGTGTACGCGCCGAAATCGGCACTCGGGCACTCGATCGGCGCGGTCGGTGCGCTCGAATCGGTGCTCACCGTGCTCAGCGTGCGCGACAGCGTCGTTCCGCCCACCCTGAATCTGGACAATCAGGACCCCGCGATCGATCTGGACGTGGTGTCGGGTCAGGCGCGGCGTGGTCGCATCGATTACGCGGTGAACAACTCCTTCGGTTTCGGCGGTCACAACGTGGCGATCTCGTTCGGGCGGTATTGACGATCCGCCCGGCAGTGGCGGGTTCTGGTCAATGTGCGTTGAAAAGGATTGGGAATGATCGGCGAGACTTTCGACGACTATGTAGACGAGCTGGGGACTATCCGGATTCCCGGCGATCAGACCTTGATCGACTTCGTCGACAAACACAGCGAGGCCAACGGGGACGACCTGGCCTACCGCTTCATCGACTATTCAACCGAGCGCGAGGGGGAATATCGGGAACTGACCTGGCGCGAATTCGGCGTGCGGTTGCGCGCGGTTGCCGCGCGGTTGCAGCAGGTGACCAAGCCCGGCGACCGGGTGGCGGTGTTGGCGCCGCAGGGTCTTGACTATGTCGTGGCGCTGTTCGCGGCGGTGTACGCGGGAAATGTGGCTGTGCCGCTGTTCGATCCGGAGGAGCAGGGCCACAGCGACCGGCTGCACGCCGTCCTCGGCGACTGCGAACCCGCCGCGGTGCTCACCGTCGGTAGCGCGGCGGCGGGGGTGCGCAACTTCTTCCGCGAACAACCGGCCGCGCAACGGCCCAGAATCATTGCGGTCGAGGCGATTCCCGATACCGTCGGCACGCGCTGGCGCAGGCCCGATATCAATATCGACAGCGTGGCGTACCTGCAATACACCTCGGGGTCCACCAGGGTGCCCGCCGGTGTCGAGATCACCCACCGCTCGGTGGGAACGAATCTGCTGCAGATGATCGACGCCATCGGGATCACCGAGAACGCACGCGGAGTCACCTGGCTGCCACTGTTCCACGACATGGGGCTGCTCACGGTGATCCTGCCGACCATCGGCGGCAAGTTCATCACCATCATGTCGCCGAGCGCGTTCGTGCGCAGGCCCGCGCGCTGGATCAAGGAGCTGGCCGCCCAGGCCGATGGTGCCGAAATCTACTCGGCGGCACCGAACTTCGCCTTCGAGCACGCGGCGATGCGCGGGTTGCCCAAGGGGAACGAGAGCCTCGACCTGTCGAACGTGATCGGTCTGATCAATGGCAGTGAGCCGGTGTCGGTGGCCTCGATGCGCAAGTTCAACGAGGCGTTCGCGCCGTACGGGCTGTCCAAGACCGCGATCAAGCCGTGCTACGGGATGGCCGAGGCGACGCTGTTCGTGTCGGCGACCAAGCGCGACGACGAGGCGCGGGTGGTCTATGTCGATCGCGGGCAGTTGAACGAGGGCCGGATGGTGGAGTGCGACGAGCACGCCGCGAACGCGGTGGCACAGGTGTCGTGCGGGCACGTCGCGCGGTCGCAGTGGGCGGTGATCGTCGATCCAGGCACCGGGGTGGAGCGCCGCGACGGCGAGGTCGGCGAGATCTGGTTGCACGGTGACAATATGGGCATCGGGTATTGGGGACGGCCGGAGGAGACCGCGGAGACCTTCCACAACCGGGTGGTCGCGCGCATGTCGGTCGGTAGTCGCGCCGAGGGGGCGCCCGACGACGCCAAGTGGATGCGCACCGGCGATTACGGTGCTTATCACGACGGCGAGTTGTTCATCACCGGTCGGGTGAAGGATCTGGTGATCGTCGACGGGCGCAATCATTACCCGCAGGATCTCGAATACTCGGCGCAGGAAGCCAGTACCGCCCTGCGGCCCGGGTTCATCGCGGCCTTCTCCGTGCAGGCGGGACAGTTGCCCGCGCCGGTGCTCGAGACCGGGAGTGGGTCCGACCCGGCGGCGGAGCAATTGGTGGTCGTCGCCGAAAGGGGCACGGGCGCCGCGAAACTGGAGCCGGGGCCGATCACGGATACGGTGCGGGCGGCCATCGCACGCAGGCACGGGGTGATGGTGCGGGATCTGTTGCTGGTGCACGCGGGATCGATTCCGCGGACGTCGAGCGGGAAGATCGCCCGGCGGGCCTGTAAGGCGGCGTATCTGGACGGGACGCTGCGCGGTGGGTACCGGCAGCAGGCGTATCCGGACGCACCGGAGGAGTGAGAAGCGGTCGGCCACCGGGTAATTCCGGTGGCCGGCCGGATACTGTCGCGCTCAGTGGGCGGCCGCCGGAGCACGGGGCGGCTCAGTTGACGCAGGGGATGGTGTCACCGATGTTGGTGGACAGGGGTTTTCCCGCATCGGGCAATGGCATCGAACCGGACGTCGTGGGTTTCGGTGGTGTGGTCGTCGATGTCGCCGGGCTCAGCTCGCTGGGCATGGTGAAGTCCGCGCCGAGCGCGATTCGCACCCGCCCGTCCTCGATCGACGGGGATGCGGAAACCGGCAGTCCACCGAGGAGTTCCGCCAGGGCGCCCGCGTCGTCGGCGGCGCCGAGGCCGTAGGTGATGGACGAGTACTGCCCGTCGCTCGAATCACCGTTGCCGATCAGGCCCGCAGCGTAACCGCGGCTCTCCAGTGCCGCCGAGAGCACCGCCGCCTGACCCTTCGCGGCGCCGACATTGTGCACATCGACCACGCTCGTCGGAACGGGGGCCGCCGCGCTGGTTTTCGGCACCTCCTGGCCGAAAGCCGCCCGCACCTCCCGTTTGATCGCCGCCGGATCGACGATGTTCACGTCCTGACCATCGATCACGTCGTAGCGCACCACCGGCAGCGTGCGGAATTCCACCGGCACCGAGCCCGCGGAGCCGAGGTCACGGGCGAAGTCGAACAGGTTCCAGCCGTCGGAGAGCACCACATCGCGATGGGCCACATCCATCAGCGCCGCGAGTTGGCTCAGGTTGGTCAGCGTCCCGGAATCCTTGAGCGACTTGGCAACCGAGGTGAGGAACGCCTGCTGGCGATGGGTGCGGTCGAGGTCGCCGTTCAGTAGGCCGTGACGTTGACGGACGAACGCGAGGGCTTGCGAACCGTCGAGATGCTGCCTGCCCGCGGGGAAGACCGCGCCGGAGAACTCACTGTCGTCGACGGCGTGGTTGAGGCACACGTCGACCCCGCCGACCGCGGTGGCCAGGTCGTAGAAGCCCGCGAGCGAGATCTCGGCGAAGCGGTCGATCGGCACCCCGACGAGATTGCGGACGGTGGTGACGATGGACGCGCGTCCGGCCTCGCGGCCGCGTCGCTCCAGGACAACCGGGTCCTTCTCGCCCTGCTCGATCAACTTCGCCTGCACCGCAGCCTTTTTCAGCCCGTACGCCTCTTTGATCTTGACCTGCTGGTAGCCGGGAATCCCCGTCACCGGCACGTAGTCGTCGCGCGGGATCGAGAAGGCGACGACCTTGCTCGCGTCGGCCGGAATATGCAGCAGGATCAGTGAATTCGCGTTGTAGCCGCCCTCGGAGCCGTCACCGGCGTGGAGCTGGTCGAGCACCTGTTTCGGCAGGTCGTTGCCGTTGAGGTCTTTGCGGGTGTCCAAGCCGATCAGCAGGATATTGACCGCGCCGCCACCGGAACGTGGGGCGTCCTCACCGAGCGCGGTGGAATGGGTGAAGCCGGAGTCGAAGTCCTGCTTGGCCGACCAGGCCAGACCGGTGCCCGCGAGGACGGCCAGCGCAGTGGTCGCGACCAGCGTGCGCGCCAGGATCATCCCGACTCGGCGAGCGCGGCCGCGCCGCGGAGCGCGGTGGTCGGTGACCTGCCTGCCCACGCGCTCCGGCCCCCGCCGTCTGTGCTCCCCGCGCGCCGTGCCCGCGGGAAAGTCGTTGTCCCCGTTCACCGCAGTGCGCTACCTGCCTGCCACTGTTCCCACGGCACACTCCAGTCGCCGTTCTGCCACACCTCGAGCGGGGCGCCGCCGGTATTCCTGATCTCGACCACGTCGCCGGGTTGGGAGAAATTGTAGAACCAGCGGGCGTTCTCGCCGCTGAGATTGAGGCAGCCGTGTGAGACGTTGGTGTTTCCCTGCGCCCAGATTGTGTCGTCGAGTTGGTGTAGGTAGATGCCGTCGGTGCTGATCTTCGTCGCCCAGCCGATGGTCTCCTTGTAGCCGAGCCGGGAGTTCACCGGCAAGCCGTAGGTGGACGAATCCATCACCACCGGATTGGCCTTCTCCATCACGGTGTAGATCCCGGGCTGGGTCCAGAAGGTGATGGTCTTGCCCGCGACGGTCTGACTGCCGCCCATACCGAGCGAGGTGGGCATGGTCCTGACCAGGGTGCCGTTCTCGTACACCCGCACCTGCTTGTCGTTGTCGTCGACGATCGAAACGTGCGAGTCGCCGATGGTGAAACCGGTCTCGGTGTCCTCTTGGCCGTAGAGGCCGCCGCCCAGATCCTTGCCGTAGATGTCGGCGGTGAGCGTCACCTTCGTGCCAGGTGTGTAGTAGTTCTGGGGGCGCCAGTGGGCATTGCGGTTGTCGACCCAATACCAGGAACCGGTGACGGGCGGATCGGTGCTGACCGACAGATACTTTTCGGCGGTCGCGCGATCGGGGACGTCCTCGTCGAAATGCGCGACTACGACCGTGCCGACGCCGAAGGTGTCCGAGGAGGAGAGCGGCATGCCGCCGGTGGTGCGGAAGGAGACCTCGGTCTGATTGTTGGGTGTCAGGGTGGAGAACGACGAGGTGATCGGACCGACCTTGCCGGTGACGGTGACCGCCTCGGCGGTGACGGTGTAGGTGCGCCCGTACCCCAGCGGCACTGACGGCTTCCACGCCGACTGGTCCGGGGTGAGGATGCCGTCGACGGTGCCGCCGTCCTCGTTGGTCATCGTGACCGCGGTGAGCTGCCCGTCACTGGTGCTGACGCGAACTGGTCCGAGCGGATCGATCTCGGTCGCGCCGTCCTCCGGGGCGACCGAGATCGTCGGTGCCGGGCGGTCCGCGGATTCGGTGTCCGACTCGGTGGGCGAGCCGCCACAGCCCGCGACCAGCACCAGGAGCGTGGCGGCGAGGCCTGCTCGGAAACGTCGTCCTGACATGCGCCCTCCTGTGCTCGGTGCCGTCAGCTCTGTAAGCCGACCTCGACGTCGAGCGAGAGGGTGATCTTGTCGCCGATCACGGCGCCGCCGTCGGCCATCGGCATCTCGGTGGTGAGGCCGAAATCGCGGCGGTTGATGGTGGCGGTCGCGGAGAAGCCGGCGACCGGGGCGTCGGCCATGCCGGGGCCGGTGCCGAGGAATTCGACCTCGAGGGTGACCGGGTGGGTGTTGCCGCGGATGGTGAAATCGCCGGTGACGGAGAATTCGGTGCTCAGCGCCTTGAAACCGGTGGCCTTGAAGGTGGCGGTCGGGTGATTGGCGACGTCGAAGAAGTCGGCGGTGGCCAGGTGCCCGTCGCGCTGCGCGTTGTCGGTGGTCACCGAGGCGACGTTCATCGCGACATCGGCGTCGGCGGTGCCGTCGGGGTGGACCACGAGCGTGCCCGAGAAGTCGGTGAAACGACCACGTACTTTGCTGACCATCAGGTGGCGCACCGAGAACTGCAGGGTGGAATGGGCGGGGTCGATGACCCAGGTTCCCGCGGGTAGTCCGGTAGGGGCCGACATGGTCTCTCCTCACTTGGCGATCCGGCCGTGTGGGCCGACGGGCGTGTGAAGCGATAGCGCCAACCAGCGTAACCCCGTGCAGCGGGTGCGGGTCAGTCCTCGCTGGTGGCGCGTTCGCCGAGAAAGCGCAGGAGGGCGGGATCGGTGGAGGTGAAGCGGTCTACTTCCTGACCGCCGGTGCATTCGAACAGGGCGATGGTCACGGAGTCGGGCCTGCGCCCGACAACCCGCCAGATCGCGCCGGAATCTTGCCAGCGAAGCAGTGTTTCGACGGGATCGGCGCTCACTCGATCCACGGTAGTGCGCCGTGATCGCGGATCGAACCGCGATGGCTCCGGCGGAGGGTGTGCGCTCAGATCCGTTCGCGGTAATTCGCGGCGACGAGCGCGAGGCAGCACGCGGCGATCACGGCCGTGACAACGTACATGGCGGGGTAGCCGAAACCGAGGCTGCTGTGCAGTGCCGACAGGACGGCGGGCACGCCGAAGCCCAGGTAGCTCACGGAGTAGAAGACCGCGTTCAGGCCGGCCAGATCGCTGGGGCCCGCGATGCGTTCGATCTGCTGCAAGCCCGCGACCAGGCCGATGCCGTAGCCGCTGCCGAGCACGACCGCGGTCAGCAGCGTCACCCAGATGCTCAGGGTGGCCGCCGTCCACGCGGCCAAAATCATGCCCGCGGTGAGCAACACCAGTGCCACCACCGCGGCGCGGGCGGTGCCGGGGCGGTCGATGCGCCTGGCGACCGATTGGATGGTGAATCCGCAGCCGAGCGTCACCATGGTGACCAGGGCGGAGAAGGCGATCGGGGCCTGCTGCACGCGCGGCAGCAGCAGCGTCGGGAGGACGGCGTAGGCGGTCGCGTTGGCGGTGAACAGCCACAGTGCGACCGGCACCGCGACGCGAAGGAAGCGCCGATGTCCGGCTGCGGGGATCTTCAAGTCGTCCCGCAGTTTGCCCGGATTCGCTTGGCGCGTCACGGTTTCCGGTGTCTTGGCGATCCAGAACGCAGTCGCGACGCAGAGCACCGCGTTGACGAGATAGGCGGTGGAATCGGGTAGCGGACCCCACTGCGCGAGGGTTCCCGCC
Organism: Nocardia sp. FBN12; assembly: GCF_050320175.1. Taxonomy (GTDB): domain Bacteria; phylum Actinomycetota; class Actinomycetes; order Mycobacteriales; family Mycobacteriaceae; genus Nocardia. Next base: position 17,553 of record NZ_CP190048.1, read on the forward strand.
ACACCCGCGCCGAGGGCGAACCCGGCGGTCAGGCTCATCGCGGATCGTCGCGCGCCTTTGCCCGCGGCGGCCGCGGCGAACGGTGGTTGCGACAGCTCCTTGAGCCAGCTGCCGCCCACCGCCATCGCCAGGCCGAGCGCGACACCGCACAGCATCCGCCCGGCGGCCAGCATCGGCACCGAGGCCGCGCCCGCCGCGAGCAGCAGCGAACCGGCCGCGGCGATCAGCGGTGCGGGCAGCATCAGCGGGCGGCGACCGAACCGGTCCGAGAGTGGGCCCCCGACGAGCAGTGCGGGCACGATGCCGAGGACGTAGTAGAAGAGCAGCAGGTCGACCGCGGTGAGCGGGAGGCCGTGGGCTTTGTACATCACCAGCAGCGGCGTGAACTCGTTGCCACCCCACGCGATCGCCACCATGGCGGCGGACACGCCGAGCCAGGCGCGGGTTGCGGAGACAGCACTGGGCCGCTCGGTGGTGAGAATCGCCATCACAGGCCCTTTCCGTTGTGCGCGCACCGGGATCCAGGGACGTGGCGGGTCGCCGACCTGCTCGGCCGAAACCCGCCACCCGCGCACAGGGCGAAATGGTGGCAACCGGTCTCATTTTAAGGGCGGCCGTCCGCTGTATTACCGTCGGCCTGTGCGTGAGCTGCGGATGGGGTGTGCGATGTGGACTCATCCCGAGTGGCAGCAGCGGATGCCCGCGCCGGGGGAACGGTTGCGCGCCTATGCCGGGCACTGTGGTGCGGTCGAGGGCAACACCACTTTCTACGCGACACCGTCCGCATCGACCGTCGAGTCGTGGGCCCGGCAGACCGCGCCCGATTTCCGGTTCGTGCTCAAGCCGCCGAGAGCGGTGACGCACGAGCGCAGACTCGTCGACGCCGGTGCCGAACTCGGCGCGTTTCTCGACGTGATGGCGCCGCTCGGAACACGGGTGCACGCGCTGTGGATCCAGTTGCCCGCGTCGTTCGGGCCGACCGATCTGGGCGCGCTCGCCCGTTTTCAGCGGGAGCTGCCCGGTGGGTTGCGATGCGCTGTCGAGGTGCGGCATCCGGCGTTCTTCGAGGACGAGCGGGCCACGGTGCAGTTGGAGCGAGTGCTCGGGCGGATCGGGGCCGAATGGGTGCCGTTCGACACGACTGTCCTGTTCGACGGGCCACCGGGTGACCCCTCCGAATACGAGGCGAGGGCGAAGAAGCCGCGCGTCCCGCGCCGGCTGCGGGCGCTGACCGAGTACCCGATCGTGCGCTACCACGGGCGCGCCGACACCGACCGCACCGTCGCGGGCTGGCGGCCGTGGGTGGAGACCGTGGCGGGCTGGCTGCGCGAAGGTCGCTCGCCCACGGTCTTCGTGCACACGCCCGACAACGCCGCGGCCCGTGGCTTGGCCCGGCGTTTCCATGACGAGGTCCGCGTGATAGTCCCGGAGCTACCCGCACAGCCGATGCCCGAGTCCGACGAACCGATGACGCTGTTCTGAGGGCCGAACGGACATCTGCGGCGACCTGAGTTGATTTCGCGAACACTTGTCGGACCTGCGTGTCATGCTGTGCGCCACCACTGGGGAGTGGGTGGACTGACTCGAAGGGGACGAGCATGTCTACGGAGGGAATGTTGTTGTCGCCCGCGCCGCATTGCGAGCCGCAGTTGGAGGGCGGGGGCCTGGTGCATCGGTCCGCACAGGTGAATGCTGTTGCACCCCATCGGGTTACCTGTACCGGTCGTCGGCGGGCAGCGGGTGGAACGCCGGCCGGTATCCGCCGGGCAGTGCGCGCGTCCTGTCCAGATGCCGTGCCTGCCACCGATTCATCGGCCACGGCAAAGCGATTCACCGAGCACGTCCTTCGGCTGCTCTTGGAGGTAGTCGATCGGCGCAGATCGTCGACTCACCTGCGCGCGTTCACCGACGCGAAAGCGCTGGCCGCCATCAACACGATGCTCGCACAGGACTCGGTTCCCGACCGAAGCCTCGGGACCGCCACCTTGACCCGCGTCCATCTGACGCCCGCGGAGGGCGCCGCCGCCGAAGTCTTCGCTTCGTACCAACGCGGGCCTCGGACGTTGGCAATCGCGGGCCGCATCGAATCATCAAAGGGCAGTTGGCGATTGGTGGCGGTGCGGATGTTCTGACCTCAGTGTGGCGCGGTGACTCCGGAGAAGTCGTGCGACGCACGGTGATTGCGGTCGGGGAGACTGCCGAGGGCGTGGTCGGGGTGTAGGCCGAAGTACTGCCTGCGGGTCTTGCTGGTCCAGGCCAGTGCGGCCGCGGCGGCGATGCGGTGGAAGTGGACGGTGTAGCCGTGTTCGTAGACGCGCAGGAGGGCGTAGCCGCCGGGATACTCCTTCACGGCGGCTACCTCGAGGTACTCGACGTGGCCGGAGTCGGGGCGGGTGCGGCGATTTCGGTGGGTGTGGCCGCTGTGGTGCAGAAAGACGCCGGGGGTCGTTCGGTAGCAGGCCTGCAGCGCCGCGACGCTCGCGCGATCGAGGACGAAACCGGGGCCGCCGGGATTGCTCAGTGCAGCATAGCGAGTCGCGGGGTGGTGTCCGAAGACCAGCGTCGGGCGGTCGGGATCGGCGGCGAGGATCGCGCGTAGCTGGCCGAGTTGATCGGCGTCGATCGTGCCGCCCGCACCTCGCCCGCGCGTGGTGTCGAGGCCGATCAGGCGCAACCCGCCGAGTACATGGCAGGTGAGTTGCCCGAATGGCTGGAATACCCGGCCCCAGTGATCATCCGGGCCACGCGGCACGTCGTGATTGCCGCGGCACACGAAATGGTCGCGGCCCGCGATGCCCCAAGCATCGAGGCGCGCACCGATTCCCGCTGACTGTTCGGCGGTGCCGCAATCGGTGAGGTCACCGGCGACGACGAGGTGGTCGGCCGCGCGCTCGGGTCGGCGGATGTCGTGCAGCAGCGCCTCGGTCATCACCTGTGGGTAGTGGCCGTCGTCGTGGCGCAGACCCGGCGGCAACCCGGCGACGATCAAGCCGCTGCGGTCCTCACCCCAGTGCAGATCGTTGGCGAGGGCGATCGTGCGCAGCAGGCGTCCCGGTGGCGGCGGCGCGGTCAGGAAGACGCCGGTGACCTCCGGCGTCCCGGGCCGTCGCGTCACCCAGGTACGGCCTGGCACCGCGGTTTCGCCGTCGGAGCAGGCAGTGAAGCGATAGCGGCGGCCGGGCTCGAGCCCACGCACTTCCGCGTAGTGGTGTGCTGTGCGGCGGACATCGAAATAGTGGGTCGCGGGTGCGGTCGACCCGTCGGCGGGCGCGAGCCGTACCTCGGTGTCGGCCGCCGCCGGGCACAACTGCCCCGAGCGATCGCGTCGTTGCGTGGACCAGGTGAGGATCGCGGTGTCGTGCGTGACCGTCACGACCTCGAGATCGGTGACAACAAGCCGATCACGCAGGCCCGTCCAGGAATTCGGCCGCGCCATCGGCGCCCGAACCGTCGCCGCCGCGGCCCCCGAGGCCGCGTTGACCAACCATGCGGTGTGTAATCGCGGATCGAGCATGCCGGGCTCCGTTCGCCGTCTGACGCCGACGGTACGGCGCCCGGCTGAACACCCGTAGACGGCGATGTGGCCGTTGACCGCCCAGGTGGCGACGGTTATTCGGGACGGGGGTTGTTCTGGGTTGGCTGTGCCCCACCACTTTCCGGGGCCTCACCGTCCAACCCGTCCGGCAGGCGCCGCGCACCGCTCGCTACCTCGGCGATGAGATCGTCGTAGCCGCAGGACAATTCGTGCAGACGAAGTTGCGCGGCGTGGAGTTCGGCTTCGGCGCCGCAGGCAAGGGCGCGGTAGGTGAGGGCGGCGAAATGGGCCATGCGGTCGACGACGGCGCCGATGCTCTCGGTGTGCATCGGCGCGGAGGTCGCGGGGGTGGGGCAGCGGATGACGACCCAGCGATCGATCTCGCAGACCAGACGCGCACGCGCCCAATCGATGTCGCTGGTATCACCGGGAATCTGCTGTTCGCGGCGTTCGTGCAGGGTGGCCAGTTCGTGCGCGGCGGCTAGGACGGGATCACCGTCTCCGGCCACCCCACAGACCGCCTGCATCATCTGTGTTCGGTCCGGCAGTACCGGTTCCGGTCCGGGTCGTCCCGTCGAACCGCTGCCGTCCGTGTCCACTGTCGCCGCACCGTCCTCGTCGTCGCATATGTAGGCGTTTGTCGAAGGACATTCGTCTCGGCGGGGACGACGGATAGGTCACGAAATGACCCCTCAACAGCGAAAACCGGCCGCGAACAGGTGGTTCGCGGCCGGTCGGGATCACCGATGGAGCTGGCGGATCACAGACTCCGGGCGATGATTTCCTTCATGATCTCGTTGGTGCCCGCGTAGATGAGCTGGACGCGGTTGTCGACCCACATGCGCGCGATCGGGTACTCGTTCATGTAGCCGTAGCCACCGAACAGCTGCAGACAGGTGTCAGCGATCTGCATTGCCTTGTCGGTGGTCCACCACTTCGCCATGGCGACGGTCGGGATGTCGAGCTCGCCGCGCAGGTGCTTCTCGACGCAGTCGTCGATGAACACGCGCGCGATCCGTGCCTCGGTGGCGACCTCGGCCAGCTTGAACTTGGTGTTCTGGAAGCCGAACACCGCACGGCCGAACGCCTCGCGCTCCTTGGTGTAGCGCAGCGTGTGGTCGAGGGCGACCTCCATGCCCGCGACCGCGCCCATCGACACGATCAGGCGTTCCTGGGGCAGCTGCTGCATCAGCTGGATGAAGCCCTGACCCTCCTGGGTGCCGAGCAGGTTGGTCACCGGGACGCGCACGTCCTCGAAGAACAGCTCGGAGGTGTCCTGGCCCTTCTGGCCGATCTTGTCGAGCACGCGGCCACGACGGAAACCTTCGCGATCGGCCTCGACCAGCACCAGCGAGACGCCGGAGGCGCCCTGGGTGGGGTCGGTCTTGGCGACCAGGATGATCAGGTCGGCCTGCGCGCCGTTGGTGATGAAGGTCTTGGAGCCGTTGATGACGTACTCGTCGCCGTCCCGGATCGCCTTGGCCTTGACGGCCTGCAGGTCGGAGCCGGTGCCGGGCTCGGTCATCGCGATGGCGCCGACGACCTCGCCGCTGGCCATCTTCGGCAGCCACTGCTTCTTCTGCTCCTCGGTGCCGTAGGCGAGGAGGTAGTGCGCCACGATGCCGTTGTGCAGGCTGATACCCCACGAGGTGTCGACCGCGCGGGCCTGCTCCTCCATGAGCACCGCCTCGTGCGCGAAGGTGCCGCCACCGCCGCCGTACTCCTCGGGGATCGAGATGCACAGCAGACCCACTTCGCCAGCCTTGTTCCACAGGTCGCGGTCGACGTGGTGCTGCTCGCGGTACTTGTCGATATTGGGGACCAGTTCCTTGGCCATGAACGCACGGGTCATGTCACGCAGGGCGTCCAGGTCCTCATTCATCCAGCTGGACCGATTGGCGGCCATCGAGTCTCCTTGTTCGGCTCGGCACAGCACCGGTCCAGGCGTGACCGGTGGTTACGGATACCAGTGTGCCGCAGTATTGGCGTAGTGACAATAGTACCGCCGAAATGGCCTCTCACCAGCGGATCATGGGCAGCGGTGAGAGAGGATGGATGAGCGCGCGCCGCACCGTGAGCTCCACGAGCTTGAAGTGGAACCCGCTGTCGGGGTACCGCCGCAGCAGTGCGGAGTAGGCCGCGTAGGGCAGGCCGTAGCGTCGCGCGCCGAACGTCACGTCGATCAGATCGGCCCGCCGGAACAGCTCCACCGGGTCGGTCGCGTTGCCCGCCGAGCGCACCCGATGGTGGTCGCGAATCATCTCGGCGACGAGTTCGGCGATGTCCTCGCGCTCGTGCGCGATCAGCCAGTCGCCCGCCAACGCGCACGACGGTTCGAGATAGTCGAAGGTGCACGCCGCCCAGATGCCGAGATCGTGGAAAGTCGCCGCGGTGCGGAATTCCTCGCGGGCACTCGGTGGCGGTCCCGGCTCGCCGCTCCGGGCGAACAGTAGATCGGCCGAGCGCAGTACCCGCAGCACATGATGGAAATAGGCCTTGCGGTCGGCGCCGAGCCGGGCGGTCCACGGTTCGAGTCTTTCGGCGATCGCCTGGTCGAGTTCGCTTGTGTGCTCGGTCAATTCGTCACTCCGGAGTAGATCTCACGGGCGTGCGCCAACCCGCCCGCACCCCCGGACAACCCTAGGTGCCCGCGGTTCGCGCCGTCGGATGAACGGAGTTTCGCCCGGGCAGGTCCGCCGGTGGCGTGGGGCAGGCGCCGAGCCGGTCGGGTCGGGTTGTCCGCGAACGGTGTTCGGCAACGGTCGGGCACCGAACCGCCGGAAACTCTGGTTCCGGGGGCGGTGGGGGATTATCTTCGCTGATCGAGTGTCCGACCGAAATTGTTGGGCGTGTCGCGCGCGGCGCGCCGTGTTCGGGGTGCCGTGTAGGAGCATCGGTTTCGCGCTCGAGGGTATATCGACTAAGAATGGCCTGTGCCGTTCACACGTGTGGTCACCTGCCTGCCTTCGCGCGCCCTGGGCGGTGGTCTGGCATGACGATCGAGTCCGGTCTCGAGGACGACGTCAGCCAGCTCGCCCAGCGAGTCGAACGTGCCCGTGGGCGCCTCGCTTACCAATTCGATCCGGCCCTCACCGACGCGCTCTCCGAAGACGAGCTGCGTGCCGAACGTGAACTCGCCGAACGCATCCGTGAACAGGATCGCGAGCAGCGCTGGAAGCACACCCAGGCGATGGCGTCCGCCTCGGACCGCAGCCGTCAGACCACCGAAGCGATCGAGAAGGCCGACATGCGAGATCTGCTGCTCGCCAGGAAGGCGATGGCGTCCCAGCGTCGCGAATCGAGCCCGCACGCGAAGCTCGCTTCGCTGTATCGGCACCGGTCGTGGTCGCTGAAGGCGCTGGCCGGCGTGGTCGGCGCCGGCATGCTGTGGTCGGCGGTGAACGTGCAGCAGAACATCGCGCCCGGTGGGCCGAGTGATCCGCTGTTCTGGTTCAGCTACCTGCTCGAGGCGATGATCAGCGTGTGTCTGATCATCATCATGGTCGGCACGAACAAGGTCGCCGAGTGGGGCGTGATCGACAACCGCCGCCAGGTCGCGCTCGCCGAGCTCGCACTGCTCGGGCTCACCGTCACCCTCAACACCTATCCGTATGTGCGCGACGGTCGGTGGTACGACGTCGCCGTGCACGCGGTCGCGCCGGTGATGATCGGTGTCGCGCTGCTGATCCACGACGCGGTCAGCGCCCGCTACGGTCTGGCCATCACCCGCGCGACCAGTCAGGTCAGGGATCTGCCCGACCCGGCCGACAACATCCTCGGCCGCCAGTCCACCGAGGGCGTCCGTCTGACCTACACCCCGCCGATGACGGGCATGGCCCGTGCCGAGGCGGTCGCCGCCGCGGAAACGGCCGCCACCACCCCCATCACCCGCGAACCCGCCTGGACGCCCACCGAGCCGACCGCCAACGGCCGGGTTCCCGAGAAGCGCAAGCGTTTCGGCATCGGCAAGCCGTCCGCGGGCGACAAGGCCACCGCGAAGAAGACCGTCCAGGCACCGATCGCACCACCGGAGCCCGCCAAGGAACCGGCCAAGCCCGAACCGGCCGCCGACTCGGCCCCCGCCGCCCGCAAGAGCGCCATCTCCGACATCGAGGCCCGCGTCGAAAAGGCGTTCGCCGAAGCTAATTTCGGCTACGAGGCGATCGAGCCCACCAGCATCTACGACACCGGCCAATTCCGCATCGCGGAGAGCCTGGAGCAGGAACTCAACGACATGCGTGAGGCCCGCCGACAGGCCCGCAAGGAGCGCGCGAACTAGCAGATACGTCAAAGGCCGATACCCGCGAATGCGTGGGTATCGGCCTTTGTTGTGTGTTCGGGGTCAGCCGAAGATGCCGCCGCCGGTGCCCGCTTGCTGGCCGCCGCCGGTGCCGCCGATGAGGCCGCCAGGGGGGAGTTCGGAGGGCTGGACGATGACGAAGCCGCGGCCGGAGAAGGACAGGGTGCTCGCTTCGCCGGTGCTGCGGCCCATCAGGCGGCCGAGGCCGAAGGAATCGTTGCGTTTGATGCCGGTTTGCAGGCTGGAGGACCAGGCTACGGCGGCATTGGGGTCGGCGTAGGTGGCCTGGTCGACGGTGAGGACCACGGGGGAGCCGTGGGTGGTGATGGCGATGCGGCCGCGGCCGGTGAAGACGCAGTTGAACAGGCCCGCGTTGGAGGCGTAGCCCGCGGCGCCCTGGACCCGGCCGATGTCGTAGCGCAGGGTGGAGTCGAAGGCGAGGACGTTGGCGCCGTTGATGGTGAGGCCGTCGGTGCCGTCGAGGTCGATGATGTGCACGTCGGCGGCGCTGTTGGCCAGGAACAGGTCGCCGCGGCCGGTCACCTTCATCAGCGGCACGCCTTCGCCGGTGAGGTGCTGGCGGATGGCGCGGCCGATGCCGCCGGAGCCGAGCGCTTCGAACTTCAGGTCACCCTGGTAGGCCACCATCGACCCGGCCCGCGCCATCACCTCCCCGTTCATGCCGACCTTCACCATCTTGCCGCCCTGCTTCTGGATGCCGAGGCCGTTGACCTCGGCATGCGAGGGGTCGAAAAGGTCGCTGTGCACGGGCTGGGCTCCTTGCTGAGATGCGTACGTCGGCTGTTGCGCGGGTCCGCCGGGCTGTCCGTAGGCGGGCGGTGGGTAGCCCGGTGCACCCGAAGGTGCGCCGGGCTGACCGGGAGGCGGGGCGAATTGTCCAGGTGGCGGGGCGAATTGGCCGGGAGGCGGGGCGAACTGGCCGGGAGGGATCGGGGCGTTGGACCCGGGATGGTGCGCCGGGGCAGATTGACCTGCGCCGCCCTGCGCGCCCGGCGGCGGATAGCCGCCGGTGGCACCCTGTCCCGAATTACCCGGCGTCACAGCAGGTTCGGGCTCGTCGTCGAGGTTCACCCCGTAGGCCGACGCGATGCCCGCCAGCCCGTCGTCGTAGCCCTGCCCGATCGCCCGAACCTTCCACGCGCTGTTGCGGCGGTAGATCTCGACACACACCACACCGCTCTCGGTGGTGAGTCCGGGGATCGGGAAAGTCAGTGCGGTGGAACCGGATTCGATCGTGGTGGTCAGGGTGCCGACGGAGGCGAAAGTGGCGGGCCCGCGGCCGTCGAGGCTCGCGGTGACCACCACCTTGTCGACATCGCCGGGCAACGCCGAGGTCTGGACGGCAACCACATCGGGCCCACCGTTGCCGTGCCGGTACACCACACCCGGTCCGGTGGGCTGATTGAAGAAGACGAAGTCGGCGTCGGAGCGAACTGTGCCCGCGGTGTTCACCAGCAGCGCCGACACATCGACCGACGCCGAACTCGCCACGGTGACGGTCAACTGATCACCGGGCGCGGGCCGGTTCTCACCGGGAGCCAGCACGGTCACGACACAGCACCCGACGGTCGGGCGATTCGCAAGTGTTCCACGCGTTCGATAGTGCCGTGTATGCCGTCACCGCGCCAGCGGCAACCGTCACCGCGCCGGCGGCAACCCGTCAGCGCTACCGTCCACCGCCCTCCAGCGCGATCTCCAGGTGCACCGTCTGGAAACCGTCATGCGGACCGCGCGCGTCGTACACGATGTGGCCGAAGGTCGACCAGAATTCCAGCGCACCGGGCGTTCGCGCGTCGGTGTGCAGGTACAGCCGCTCGAATCCGGGGGTGGCGCGCACGTGCTCGACCGCCGTGGTGACCAGGCGGGTAGCCAGGCCGCGTCGATGGTGCTCCGGCCGCACGTAGACCCGGAACAGCTGCGCGGTGGACTCGCTGGGGTAGCGGTCCGCGAGCTCGGCGGGATGCGGTGGATGCGCGGGTCCCTGTGCCCGGATCGCGGTGGTGCCGACGATGACACCCTCGTGCTCGGCGACCCACAGCCGGTGTCGTGGATGCCGCAGATAGGCGGTCTCCGGGTCGATCACGTCCTGGTGGTATTCGGGCAGATAGCCGATGCCGAATACCTGGTAGAAGGTGTCGAGCATGACGCTGCGCGCGCCCGCGAGATCCGCGGTGCCTGCCTCGCGGATCCGGTACTCGGTGGTCATCGCACCTGCGCCAATTCACGATCGAGCACTTCCAGACCCTCCACGGCGACCGGCCCCGGCCCGGTGTAACCGAAGGGCGCCACGATGATCCGGTTCTCGCGGATCGCGCGCAGCCCGGCCAGTTCGGGACGTTGGCGTACTGCGGTGCGCACGGAATCGGGCGTCTGGTCGCCCTGGGTGAGCAGAATGATCACCTCGGGGTCCGCGGCGATGAGGGTTTCGGTGTTGGCTTCGAAATTGCGCTTGTCGATCTGACCATAGACATTGCCGAGGCCGAGAATCTTCATCTGTTCGTGGACGGTGCTCTTGGCGCCGTAGGCCTTGAGCTGGGCGCCGTCGCGCGACAGGATCAGTGCGGCGGCGGGACGGGGAGACGTTGTGCCACTGTGCCGTTCGGTCACCGCTTGGACGCGTTGCTTCAGTGTGGCGACCTCGGTGTCGGCCGCGTTGGCGGTGCCGAAGAGCTTTCCGTAGAGGGTGATGTCGGCGAAGATGTCCTCGAAGGTGCCCGCGGCGTCGCGGCAGTAGCCGCGGGTGACGATCAGCGGGATGTTCACCTGCGCGAGGTCGTCGGGGGTCACCGAGAGTCCTTCGACACTCACCACCAGGTCGGGGGATCGGTTGATGATCTCCTCGCGCGCGAGTTCCGCGGTGGGAGCGGTGATCTCGGTGTTCTTCAGCGCGTCACCGTATTGGCCGGGGAAGGCAGCGGCTTCGAAGGTGCGGGTGACGATGCGGTCGGCGGCGCCCGCGGCGGCGATCAGCGGCGCGGCGATGGAACCGACCGTGACGACGCGCTGCGGGGGCGAGGTGAAGGTGACGTCGCGTCCGCAGCTCGAGATCGTCAGCGGAAAACCGGTTTCCGCGGCGGTGGTGGCGGGAGCTGGTGTACCGCAACCGGTCACGATCGCACTGGTGAGCAGGGCTAGGACGGGGATGGCGGAGCGGCGGGCGGAAATGACACGGGTGAACACGGTGTTGGTCCTCATCGTTCGGTGTTGCGGATTCGCCGGTCGTGGTGACCGGGACAGATAGGTGGAGTTCAGGACTCGCCGGACGCACGGAAGCGGCGGATCAAGATGAGCAGCAGTGGTGCGCCGACCGCGGCGGTGACGATGCCGATGGGCAGTTCGCGAGGGGCGAAGACGGTGCGCGCGGCCACATCGGCGATCACCAGGAACAGCGCTCCGATCAGCGCGCTGACGACCAGCAGGTGGCGGTGGGTTCCGCCGGTGCACAGCCGCGCCACATGCGGCACGATCAAGCCGACGAAACCGATCGCACCCGCCACCGCGACCACCGCGCCGACCGCGAGTGCCACGATCAGCAACGCCCACAGGCGAATTCGATTGGGCGCGATGCCCAGGGTGCGCGCGGTGTCATCGCCCGCGGCCAGTGCGTCCAGCCGCGGTGCCATCAGCAGCACCGCGAGCAGCGACACCGCGACGACGGCCACGGTGGTCGCCACCGAGGACCACGCGGCAGGCGCCAGTGACCCGAGGAGCCAGAACAGCACGGTGCGCGCGCCTTCGGGCCGGTCGGAGGCGAAGATCAGGAAGCTGGTCGCGGCCGAGAAGATGTAGCCGATGGTGACCCCGCCGAGCAGCAGCCGCAGCGAGGTGAGCTGGCCGTTGATCCGCGAGATCACGAACAACAGCGCGGTGGCGATGAGCGCGCCGATGAACGCGCTCGCCGCGAGCGCGGTGGCGGTGGTCGCCGCGGCGACCCCGAACAGCAAATACACCGCGGCACCGGTCGACGCGCCCGAGGTGACGCCGAGGATGTGCGGGTCGGCGAGCACGTTGCGCACGATGGTCTGCAATACGGCACCGGTGATCGCCAGGGCGGCACCGACGAGCGCGCCGAGCAGCACACGCGGCACCCGCACCAGCCAGACGATGGAGTCCTGTGCTGCGCTCCAGTCGACGGTCACCGGCTGACCGAACGTGTGGTGGCCGATGATGCGCGCCACCGTGCCCGGCGGAACGGCGACCGGACCCAGCCCGGCCGCGACCACGAGGGTGAGGGCCAGCGCGATGGTCAGCCCCGTGGTCAGCAGTAGTGTTCGTCCGCGATGACGGGCATGGTCGAGGTCATCGATCGCCGGATCGGCCACCAGTGTCGCGGTCATCGTGTGGCCGCCTCTCTCGTCTGGGCCGCGGGTGCGACGGCGCTCGGGGCGGGCAGGTCCGGTGCAGGCGCGGTGGTGTCCGGGCCGATTGACAAGGCGTCACGTTCGAGCGTTCGATGCGCGGTGGTGGATGCTTCGCCGGTAGCCGCACCCGAGTGGTCGGGCACTGCCTGGGCGGCGACAGGCTCGACGTTGTCGTCGGCGGCCGCGGTGGCGCTCGCCGGATGCTCGTCATTGCGGTGGCCGGTCGCCGCCGTGGGCGGTTCGGTGGCCGGGCCGAAGAGGAGTTGGACGGCGCCGAATGCGGAGGTTCGGCGGACCGGGATCTGGTAGACGGGTTCGAGGATCTGCGGGGTCAGGACCTCGGCGACTGTTCCGGCGGCGGCGACGCGGCCCTGGTCGAGGAGCACGAGGCGGTCGCAGTAGCGGGCGGCCAGGTTCAGCTCGTGCAGCACGACAACCGTTGTGGTCGCGGTCAGGCCTCGGACCAGAGTCAGAAGTTCGTGCTGGTAGCGGATGTCGAGGTGGTTGGTCGGTTCGTCGAGTAGCAGGTGGTCGGCCTGCTGGGCGAGTGCTCTGGCGATCAGGACGCGCTGGCGTTCGCCGCCGGAGAGCGTGGCGAAACGGCGCTCGGCCAGTGCCCGCGCCCCGACGTGCTCGAGTGCGGCAGCCGCGGCGATCCGGTCGGCGCGCGAATACCCTTGGAACGCACCGACCCACGGCGATCTGCCGAGCAGCACCGTCTCGGCCACGGTGACCGGGGTGTCCGGCGGTGCTTCCTGCGCGACGACGGCGAGGCGGCTCGCGAGCTCACGCCCGCGCAACTTTTCCACCGGCGTCGCATCGATGACGACCGATCCGCCCGCGGGCCGCAGGGCCCGGTACATCAGCCGCAACAGCGTGGACTTGCCAGAGCCGTTGGGTCCGATCAGCCCGAGGGTGCTGCCGGGATCGACCTGAAAGCTGATGTCATCGAGGGTGATTCGGCCGTCGTAGGTGAAGTGGATCTGGTCGACGGTGATCATCGCGGCGTGCTCTCTGTTCGGGGAATGGTCAGCAGGTGGGGATGGTCGACGGTGGATACGCGCTGTTCGGCGTGCACGCCGGGGCGCCAGGAGTGGTGGACTGTGACCGAGCGGGCGAAATCGGCGCAGATCTGTTGCGCGGCGAGGACTTGCTCGCGCAGGCGTGGATCGGTGTCGGCGAGCAGGATGCCGGTGGTCGTGCCGCTGTGGGCGACGACTACGCCGGCCGCACCGATCGCGCGCGCGGCCAGGATCGTCGCGTCCAGATGTGGGCGGTCGCGCGTCGCCGCGCTCAACACCGCGCTGCGCGTGGCCACCGCGCCGATCGTGGCGACATCACCGTGGGCGATCGCCGCGCCGAGTTCGCCGAGCAGCCGGTCGAATTCGCGCTTGTCGGCCGGGCTGAATCGCGGTTCGTTCCGGTTGAATTCGACCGTGTCGACCGAGCCGCCCTCGTCCCCGGTGACGATCGTCAGCGCGGGCAGGGTGCCGAGCGGAGCGAGCAGGCGCACCTCACGATGGAGATAGGCCACGGTGCCCGGGTACATGACGCCATCGGATGGTTCGATGGCGCGCAGGTCGGCTTCGAGCTCGCCGAGCGGCACGGCGCGACCCTCGGCGTCGGCGATCGCCCGGGCGGTGGCGACGAGATCGGCGGTGGAGCTCGCCAGCCCCTTGCCCTCGGGCAGCTCGCTGTGCAGGGTGAGTCGCCCGCCGCACAGCACGGTGGACCGAGCGAGCATCGCGCTCGCGAGCCGATGTGCTTTCGACTTGTCCGCCGGGACAACCGCGATGTCGTGTTCGCTCGGTTCGAAAACCGCGACTGTGCCACGCCGGATGGGCAGCGTGACCAGGAAGTGCCGGTTCTGTTCGGTGACGCCTTGCAGGAGCTCCCCGCAGCTGCCGAAGGCGCGGCCGACGCCGATGCCGGGCACGGTGAGATCGATCGTCATCGGAGTCATCGCCTTTCACCGGGGGAGTTGGTGTCGTACGCCGTGGCGGTTGCGTCGCGCTCGACGTTGGGCTCCTGATCTGGCTGGCTGATTGTGTTGTCAGGCAAGAGATTTCGCTGGTGTAGCCGAAGCAGCGCGACGGCCGACAACAGACCGGCCGCAGCGCACAACAGGGCCGGCGGCCAGCTCGACGGGCCGCCGGTGCGGTCGAGCACCGCTCCGGTGACCGAGGTGGCGACGACGGTGAACAGTCCGGACGCCAGATAGAACGCGCCGAAATAGGTTCCGGTCAGCCGAGTTCCGGCGAAGCGGCCGATCGCCTCGTTGACGAAGGGCTGCACCGCGGTCACACCGATCGCCAGCAGCACCGCGGCCGCGACCACGGGCGCCACCCGGATCACCGTGCCCGCCACGCTGTTTCCCTCGAACGTGATTATGCCCGCGGCCGCCGGGGGTAGCAGGAACGCGGCACCCATGATCGCCATGCCGAGCGCCATCGCGGGTCCACGCTGTGGCCTGCGCGCGAGCACCGTGGTGACCCGGACCTGCAGTGCCACCACGGCGATCGTCTCGACCACGAACAACGCGGCCACCGCCGCGGGACCGTGTCCTGGCCCGGCGCTGTCCTGCGCTTGGAGGGTGAACAGGAAGTAGATCTGGCTCTGCAAGGCGAACATCGGCATCAGCGCGAGAGTGAACGCCCAGAACCGGCGATCGGTGAACACCGTCGCGAAATCGGCGCCGACCCCATGCTCGTGCGCGGGCAGCGGTCGTGCGGGCAGCAGCAGCCACTGCACCACCGCCAGCACCGCGAAGATCGCCGCCGCGACCAGGGCGGATATCCGGAAGCCCGCGGCGATCAACACCGTGCCGAGTACCGGCCCGATGGCCGAGCCCGCATTGCCGAAGACGTTGAACAGCGCGAAGGCCTGCGCCGAATGTGCTCCGCTGTCCCTGGAGATGAACGCGCGAACCGCCGGATTGAACAGCGCCCCCGCGAAACCCGTCAGCACCGAGGCGGCCAGCACCACCGGCAACGAACCGCCGACGGCGAACAGCGCGAACCCCAGCGCCCTGATCGCCAGGCCGACCATGATCACGCCGCGCGCGCCGAGCCGGTCGGCGGCCGAGCCGCCGACGAGGAACAGGCCCTGCTGGCTGAGATTGCGCACGCCGAGCACGATCCCGACCACCGCGGCCGACAGCGCGAGGTCGTCGAGGAGGTAGTCGGCCAGGAACGGCACGAGCAGGTAGAAACCGATATGGCCCACAAGGTGATTCACCAGCAGTAGCCGCACTGCCCCCGGCAGCGCGCGGAAGGTGTCGACGCCGTTCATCGCGGGCCGGTCATGCGTTCACCTCGGCGGCCGGGTCGCGGACGATCGAACATCGGCCCCAGCCGACCACCTCGGCGCTGTCGGGAGTCGCGATCGCGGTGGGTTCGGTGGCGGGCGAGCGGAAGAGCCCGTTGGCGCGGCACCAGTCGTCGTCGTAGATGGTGCACAGGTAGCGGTGTGGGCCGTCGGGGAACACGGTCAGCACCCTGGCGTCGGGTTCGCGCTCGGCGACCCAGCCCGCGACCAGGGCGGCGGCGCCGGTACTCCAGCCGCCCGCGATGCCGGTGGCCGCCGCGACCCGGCGACACGACGCGACCGCCTCGGCCGCGCCGACCCAGTGCACCTCGTCGAAGTCGGCGTAGGCGACATTGCGGGGCAGGATGCTGCTGCCGAGACCGCGCATGAGTCGGCGCCGGTCGGGTTGACCGAAGATCCGGGAGCCTACGGCGTCGACCCCGATCACCCGCAGCCGAGGCCACCGCGTGCGCAGTACCCGGGCGAGCCCGGCGCAGTGCCCGCCGGATCCGATCGAGGCGACCAGCACATCGACGGTGTCGACCTGGGCGAGGATCTCCTCGCCCATCGCCTGGTAGCCGCCCGCGTTGTCGGGGTTGTCGTACTGGTCGGGCCAGTACGCGCCCGGGGTGGTGGTGAGCAATGCCGCCAGCCGATCCAATCTGGCCTGCTGCCAACCGCCTGTCGGGTGGGGTTCGGTGACCACGTCGAGTGGTATCCGAAACGCCGAGAACAAGGCGCGCAGATCGGGTTCCAGCTCGTCGTCGACCACCAGCAGGACCGGATGTCCCAGCGCTTTACACGCCAGTGACAGTCCCAGACCGAGTGTGCCGCTGGTTGATTCGATGACCGTGGCGCCCGGCGCGAGATCGCCTCTCGCCGCCGCGGCGCGCAACATCGACACCGCCGCACGGGCTTTCATACCCGCGATGCTCGCTGCTTCGAGTTTCGCTGTGTACCAGCTGTTTCCGGTCGGGACGGGCACGACGGGGGTACCGCCGATCAACTGCAGGAGGGCGGGTTGTGATGGCGTCATGACTGCTCTCGATAGGTGACGATGGTGCTCGGCCCGCCGTCGAGGGAGAAGAACGGGTAGGGCTCGGCCGAGACCGCGTGCACCCCCGCGTCGAGGAACCAGGGCAGCACCGCGCTGCCGGTCTGGGCGAACAGCACCAGCGGCAGACCGCGCCGGTTCGCGGTGCCACGGAGTTCGTCGAATGTCTCGTTACCCAGTGACATTCCGGTGACCAGCAGCGCGTCGTAGTCCGCCGGAGCGTCGGCGACCGACTCGTACACCGGCTCACCCCATTCGGTGACCCCGCCGGCGAGGTCGCACGGCAGATACGCGATGGCACGTGCCCGCAGTTCGGCGAGCAGCGAACCGACCACGCCGACGACAAGCACCCGCGACACCCCGGCGGGCAGCAGGTCGACGACGGCGCTCGCCCGGCGGCGCGACTTCGTCAGCGAGGTCGGCCCGTCGATCAGCACCGGCTCACCGGCTACGCCACCCGCGTTCGGATGCGGGCGGACATGCATCAGATAGGCGTCGAGCGCCGCGATCCGGACCGCGGGCACCGGATGCTCGAGCAACTCGCCGATCGTCGCCGCGACACAGCTGTCGACCAGATCGTCGGTGGCCGTGCCGGGTTCGAGTCCACACGAGCCCACAGCCGCGCCGACCCGCAGGCTCAGCGCCTCGTTGCGGTATCCGCGGCCGCGCCCCGCGTGCCGGGTGCCGTAGGCGGTGCGAAATGCCGTCGAAGCCTGCAGCGTCGACGGCTCCGGCCCGAGCCGGCCGCGGCGTGCCCAAGTGATGAGCTCGGCGACGGAGCCGGGGCGCGGGGCGGGCTCGATCATCGCGCACCGTCGAGTTCGAAGCGCAGGTCGGCGATCAGTCGCTGCGCGAGATCGCCTGCGGTGCGGTTTTTTTCATCGACGACCATGACGTGGCCGAGGTAGGTGTTGTTGTCGGTCGCGGGGCGCACCGACGCGCCGGGGTCCGCGAATTTCTGTTCCACGATCCGGGTGTCGCCGGACCAGTCCTGAGTACCGTCCACCCGGCTCAGCACACCCGCCTCGGTGGGCACGGCGAATGCGACGGCCGCGCTGGCGATGCCGGTATCGCGTGGTGTGACATCGGGTTTCCCGCCCGCCACCGCCTCGGCGTGCACCGCGGTGAGGTCGATTCCGGTGACCCGTCGGACCAGCTCGGTGATGCGATTCCCGGCGGGGCGTGGGTTCACCTCGATCAGGCGTGGCCCCTGGGCGCCGAGTTTGATCTCGGTGTGCGCGACGGTCGCGTCGAGACCGAGCGCAGTGACCGCCGCGACTGCCAGCTCGGCCACGGCGGTGGTGTCGGCGGAGTCCAGCGCGGCGGGGAACATGTGGCCGGCCTCGATGAAGGCGGGGGCGCCGGTGATCCGTTTGTCGGTCACCCCGATCACCGTCGTCTGCCCGGCGATGGTGACCGTCTCCACGCTGAATTCCGGTCCGTTCAAGCATTCCTCGAGCAGGATGCGTGGTGAGCGGTGTTGTCCTCGGGCGTTGATCGGGAAGCCGGCGATGGCGTCGACCGCGACCCGCAACTCGGCGTCGTCGCGGACCCGGCGGACGAACATCCCGCCGCACAGGTCGACCGGCTTCACCACCAGCGGATAGCCGAGTTCGGCTGCGGCGCCGACGATCTCACTCCACTCCTGCGCGACAGCGAAGGCGGGGCCGGCCACACCGGCGGCACGGCAGACCAGTCTGGTCCGGTATTTGTCGCAGGCGTCTGCCACCGCGGTCCGGCCGGGGCCGGGCAGGCCGAGATCGGCGGCGATCGCGGCGACGGTCGGCAGGTAGTAGTCACACGAGGTGAGTACACCGTCGAAACCGAAGGCCGCCTGCAGTTTTCGTACGTGCGCCAGCAGTGTCGGCTCGTCGTTGGTCTCGGCGGTGAACACGTTGGCGGCGCCCAGTAGGGGGTGCGGAACGGGTGTTCCAGCCCGCAGGTAATGCCCGAGATCTCGGGTCAGAAAACTGAATTCGTGGCCACTGTCCTTGATTCCCGCAGGGAGCAGGGTGCTCATCGAACCGACCCAGCTCTCCACCATCAGCAGGTGTCCCACATGTCCTCCAACCTCGAGCAAGATGCTAATGATAACCATTTCCAATAGAAATGCGATAGTCGAGAGTCGAGCGAGGTCGTTACTGCTGCGAAGGGCCACCGGCTCGGATTACGCTGCGGACATGAGCTCTGCCGTGCACGGATTTACCGACGATGCCCTCGGGATGCTGGACGCGGTCGGTGTCGCCGCGGCGTTGCGCGCGGGGGAGGTGAGCCGGTCGGAGGTGATCGAGGCCGCGATCGCCAGGACCCGGCGGGTCGATCCGAGTCTGGACGCGGTCCAGATGACGTGCTTCGACCGCGCGGCCTCGACGCCGGAGACCGCGGGTGTGTTCGCGGGTGTGCCGGCGTTCGTCAAGGACAACACCGATATCGCCGGGCTGCCCAGCTGCCACGGCTCTGCCGCGTTCACCCCACGCCCGGCCACGGTGACCAGCGGGCCCGGCGCGCAGTTCCTGCATTCAGGCGTGATCGTGCTCGGTAAGTCGACGCTGCCGGAGTTCGGGCTCACCGCCAGCACCGAGTTCACCCATCGCGCGCCGACCCGCAATCCGTGGAATCCGGAGTACTCGGCGGGTGCGTCATCGGGTGGGTCGGCCGCGCTCGTGGCGGCCGGAGTCGTGCCGATCGCGCATGCGAACGACGGCGGTGGTTCGATCCGCATTCCCGCCGCGGCCAACGGTCTGGTCGGCCTGAAAACCACCCGCAACCGGTTGCTCGACCAGCCCGGTGCCCGCAGCCTGCCGGTCCACCTGGTGGCCGAGGGTGTGCTCACCCGCTCGGTCCGCGACACCGCGCACTACCTGGCCGCCGTCGAACAATTCAGCGCGAATCCGAAGCTCGCGCCGGTCGGCTTGGTCGAGGGACCGAGCGCGCGACGGTTGCGGATCGGCTTGATCACCGCCGACATCCTCGGCAGGCCGGTGCACGCCGACAACGGCGTCGTGCTGGCTTCCGCGGTGAAGGTGCTCGAAGGGCTCGGGCACGAGATCGTCGAGATGCGCCTGGATGTCGACCCGCGCTTCGTCGAGGACTTCAAGCGGTACTGGGCGATGATGGCAGGCGCGATGGCGCTGTCGTTCCGGCTGGGGCATCGCGGGTACTTCGATTCGCGCAAACTCGACCCGTTCACCACCGGCCTGATCGGGCTCGCCAAGCGCAATCCGCTCGGCGTGGCCGCGTCGACGTGGCGGTTGCGCGGGGGAGTCGCGGCCTACGACAGGCATTTCGCCGACGTCGACGTGCTGCTCACGCCGGTGCTGTCGCATCCCGCGCCGCGCATCGGCGAACTCGCGCCGGGCCAGCCCTTCGAGGCGCTGTTCACCAAACTCGCCGACTACGTGGGCTTCACCCCGCTCAACAATGTCGGTGGGGGACCGGGCATTTCGCTGCCGCACGGTCTGTTGCCGAGTGGTCTGCCCGGATCGATCCAGTTCGCCGCCCGTCGTGGTGACGAGCGGACGCTGCTGGATCTGGCCTACCAGTGGGAAGCGGCGAGCCTGTTCCCGCGGATCATCGATCGGGCCGCCGCCGCTGGTGCCGCCTGATCAGGCGGTGCGCACCGCGCTGATCAGGCGTTCGGCACCGTGTCGATCAGTTGTTGCGCACCGCGACATTGATCGGGCGCAGTCGTCCGGGGCTGTCGGTGCCCGCGTCGAAGGCCCAGTGCTCGCCGTCCCAGGTGGGGTATTCGGCGCGCCAGCGATCGACAAGGCGCGTGTCCTCGAGCGAGGCGACGACGCCGGCCGAACCGGTGTACTGCAGCCGCTCGTACTTGTGCCGAGTGACGGTGTCGATAGTGGGAACGATGGCTGGGGCTGACATTGACTCTCCGAGATCGAGGCGAAACGGTGGCGTGACGAGTGCGTGAACCAGGCCTTTCGGCCCGGCTGCCGCGGTGGCGCGTCACCGCTCGATCCGAGAGTATGCCGCTCGCCGTGACACCGCGCAGGTTTTGAAAATCCATTTCTTCGGATTAACGGATACCCGGTATGAGATCGTCGGCTCGCGTCGAATAGTTACGGCTCCGGTGACTTCTCACCAGCTCGGGCGGACTCTGCCTGGTGTGACCACGCGGCCCAAAGCCCTGCTGACCTGGTTGAGCGCGGTCGCGCCCAGTGCATCCGACCAGTTCTTGGTGAATTCCGCCAACGCGGCGTCGGCGGCCCGTGTGCATGCCCAGCCGCGCTCGGTGAGGGTGATCAGGCGGGCGCGCGCGTCGCGCGGGTGTGGGTTGCGGTCGGCGTAGCCCTTGGTGACCAGCTCGTCGACGAGCTGACTGGCCGCCTGTTTGGTGACGCCGAGGTGCTCGGCGATCTCCCCGATTGTCGCGCCGTCGGGTGCCATGCGCACGAAGGCGAAGCCGTGTGCGGGCCGGATATCGGTGAACCCCGCCGCCGCGACCCTGGCGTTCACGGTCTGGGTGATCTCGGCCGCCGCCGCGAGTAGCAGGAGCGGGAGGTCTGCGTTCGCGGGCACGACAGTCATTCTGGCACTTGACACAATAGTCAACCTACTTGACCATATAGACAAGTTACTTGACCTTATGGAGGTTTCGAATGCCGGTGATCCGTTCCGCTGACGCGCAGGTGCACGAGGTGCACAACGCCCGCTTCACGTCTCTCGTCCGCCCCGGCACCGGCAGTGCCGAATTGTGTGTCTGGCAGACCGAGGTCCGGGCCGGCTCGGTCGGCGTTCCCCATCGCATCCTGGGCGAGGAAGCTTTCGTTCTGCTGTCGGGCGAGGTGACCATGACGATCGACGGCGATTCCGTGCCGATGAAACCCGGTGACGCGGCGGTCGCGCCCGCCGGTTCATTGATCGCCCTCGCGAACTCGACCGACGAGATCGCCGCGCTGTTGGTGACCGTGCGCGTCGGCTTCACGGCGGAACTTCCCGACGGCTCCACTTTCGCCCCGCCTTGGGCATCCTGAGCCGTCTTCGCGACTGTTTCAAGCCCAGAACTTGAAAGTTCGGCTACCCGAACAATATAATTCTGGAATGAGGGTTGGGTTCTACCGTTCGCCGGCGCGACGTCGGGTGCTCGCGGCATGTGTTCTGAGTGTCATGACGTTCGCGCTCACCGCCTGCGGTGGGATCACCGCCGATGACGACGGGAAGAAGGTCGTCCTCACCACCTTCACGGTGCTCGCCGATATGGCACGGAATGTGGCAGGCGAGCACCTGCGGGTCGAGTCGATCACCAAGGTCGGCGCCGAGATCCATGGTTACGAGCCGACCCCGGGCGATATCAAGAAGGCCGCCAAGGCCGACCTGATCCTGGACAACGGGCTGAACCTCGAGGCCTGGTTCAACCAGTTCGTCGCCGATCTCGATGTGCCGCACGCCGTGGTGAGCGAGGGGGTGGCGCCGATGGACATCAGCGAGGACGCCTACCGGGGCAAGCCCAATCCGCACGCCTGGATGTCGCCGGTGAACGCGCAGATCTACGTCGACAACATGGTCCGCGCGTTCACCGATCTCGACCCCGAGCACGCCGACGCCTACCGTGCCAACGGTGACGCCTACAAAGCGCAGCTCGGCGCCGTGCGCGACGATCTCGTCGCCGCGGTGAACACCCTGCCCGCCGACCAGCGCGCCCTGGTCACCTGCGAGGGCGCGTTCTCCTACCTCGCTCGCGATGCGGGTCTGACGGAGAAGTACATCTGGCCGGTCAACGCCGAACAGCAGGCCACCCCGCAGCAGATCGGCTCGACCATCGACTTCGTCCGCCAGCGCGGTGTGCCCGCCGTGTTCTGCGAATCGACGGTGTCCGACGCGCCGATGCAACGCGTGGTCGAGGCGTCCGGGTCGCGGTTCGGGGGCGTGCTCTACGTCGATTCGCTCTCCGAAGCCGACGGGCCGGTCCCGACCTACTTGGACCTGATCCGCCACGACGCGAAGACCATCGCGACCGCACTCGCCGGAGCCCCGAAATGACCGCGCCGGTCGTCGAAATCCAGGATGTGACAGTCCATTACGGTGACGTGCTCGCGCTCGACAATGTCGAACTGACCTTGAAGTCCGGCCGGGTGTGCGGGCTGATCGGGATGAACGGCTCGGGCAAATCGACACTGTTCAAGACCGTGATGGGCCTGGTCACGCCCGATCGTGGCCGGGTGCTGATCAACGGTCGCCCCCCGGCCGCCGCGCGCAAGGCGGGCAGCCTCGGTTATGTGCCGCAGTCCGAGGACGTGGACTGGAGTTTCCCGCTGTCGGTGCGCGATGTGGTGATGACCGGGCGCTACGGGAAGATGGGATTCACCCGCCGGGCGAGCAAGGCCGACCGCGCCGCCGTCGACGCGGCGCTGGCCCGCGTCGAGCTCACCGACCTGGCCGACCGGCAGATCGGGCAGCTGTCGGGTGGCCAGAAGAAGCGCACGTTCGTCGCCCGCGGCATCGCCCAGGAGGCCACGATCCTGCTGCTCGACGAGCCGTTCGCCGGGGTCGACAAGCGCTCCGAGGCGACCATCACCGCGCTGTTGCGTGAGCTCGCCGCCGACGGGGCCACCATCCTGGTGTCCACCCACGATCTGCACGCGTTGCCCCAATTGGCCGACGAGGCAGTGCTTTTGAATCGCCGGGTGCTCGAGCACGGCGACCCCGATGTGGTGTTGCGCCCGGAGAACCTGGCCAAGGCCTTCGGCCTCGATGTGGACGGAGACCGATGAGCCTCGAGGAATTCCTCATCGACCCGCTGCGCTACGAGTTCATGGTGCGCGCGCTGGCCACCACCGTCACGGCGGCCGTGGTGTGCGCGGTGCTGTCGTGCTGGTTGGTACTGATCGGCTGGTCGCTGATGGGTGACGCGGTGTCGCACGCGGTGTTGCCGGGGGTGGTGCTGGCCTACATCGTCGGCTGGCCGTTCGCGGTCGGCGCGGTGATCTTCGGGTTCCTCGCGGTCGCGTTGATCGGGGTCGTTCGCGATACGAGCCGGGTGAAGGAAGACGCCGCGATCGGCATCGTGTTCACCACCTTGTTCGCGTTCGGCCTGGTGCTGGTATCGGTGACGCCGAGCCAAACCGACTTGAACCACATCGTTTTCGGCAACCTGCTCGGCGTGAGCCGCGGCGAGATGGTCCAGATCATGATTCTGGCCGCCATCGTCCTGGTCGCCCTGATCCTCAAACGCCGCGACTTCACCCTCTACGCCTTCGACGCCACCCACGCCCACGCCATCGGCCTCAACCCCCGCATCCTCGGCACCGCCCTGCTGGCCCTACTGGCCCTGACCTCGGTCGTCGCCCTGCAAGCCGTCGGCGTGGTCCTGGTCGTGGCGATGCTGATCATTCCCGGCGCCACCGCCTACCTGCTCACCGACCGCTTCTCCCGCATGCTCGTCATCGCCCCCACGATCTCGGTGCTGTGCGCGGTCACCGGCCTCTACATCAGCTACCACCTCGACACCGCGGCAGGCGGCATGGTCGTGGTAACCCAGGGCATCGCCTTCACTCTCGTCTACCTCTTCGCCCCCCGCCACGGCGTGATCGGCCGCCGAATCACCGCCTCCCGTGCCCGTAAGACGGTGGCCACGCTCGGCGCCGTCGACTAGCGGTCCCGGGTCGGCTGCGGCGGGTCGGATCCTGTCGGTGTGTGCTGTCAGGATGGAGGACATGAATGTCACCGGGGATGACGTCCGCGCCTACGTGCTGTCGCTACCACAGACTGTGGAGCAATTCGCTTGGGGCATGCCGATTTTCAAGGTCGCGGGCAAGCTGTTCCTCACGTTGCCGGAGGAGGAGTCCTCGATGGCGGTGCGCTGCCCGATCGTCGAGCGCGACGAACTCGTACTGGCCGAGCCCGCCAAGTTCTGGATCGCTTCGCATGAGGCAGGCAACCCCTGGGTCCGGGTCCGGTTGGCTGCCCTCGACGACCGCGAGGAACTGCAGGCCATCGTCACCGACTCGTGGCGCCAAGCCGCCCCGCGTGATCTGCTCGACGATCAGTAGCCGACTTGCTCAGGCGGCGAGGAGTTCGCTCATGCGATACAAGCCGTTGACCGGCTCGTCGGAACCTTCGACAGAGAATGTGACGTGGACGTTGTCACCTGAGACGCTGGTCACCACGGCATCCATCACATAGAGGCTCCATCGGACTCGGACCGGATCTCCCGGCTTCACCTCGGTGTTCTTCGCCTTTGCCATCGAGCCCACCTCCTATCTGTGCCAGCTGGTGCTTGCTATTTCTGTCAAGTATGCCCCGGTCACTTTGTCGAATCCAGTGGCAGCGCCGTCCAGCGACCGGCGCCATCGCTTGAAGGTGGCCAGGTCGAGCGGTTGGGTTGCTTTCACCGCAGCCAGCTGGGCGTCATTGCGATGCGCGATGGCGTTGCGTGCACTGTTCAGGCTGGTCAGAGTCGCGTTCCAGCCCTTGCCCCGCGACGGGTAGGCGGCATGCACCGCTGACCACAGTGACAGGCCGAGGAGCTGGAAGTCCGCGCCGAGTGCGCTCGGCTGTGCATTGCCCTGATCGAGCTTCCGCCCACGCACGAGGGTTGCCCGCAGAGCCGTGATTCGAGGGTCGGTCGCCGGACCGAGACTGAGCGCGAAGACATTTGCTGCGTCGTCGTGGAGGTCACGGCAGTAGCCCTGGAATTCTGCCGCGAGACTGACGAACAGGGCCAGGTTCAAATGTTCGGTCGCATATTGGCGCCCACGGCGCCGCCCCGTGACAGCACCATGGACCGCTTCCAAGCTGTCGAGCGCGGCGCAGCGTCGATTGGACCATCTAGTGAGCGCGGCGGAGTGGGTGCGTGGCACGCGAGGACAGTAGAGCGCACCACATGTGAGAGTCAAATCAATTGGCTATCAATCGCTTACGGTGCGAATGTGCTGGTGGGGGTGGGCGGGTTCGGGGTGGCCGGTAGGCTCGGATGTCCTATGGCACTCAGCGCAACATTGCACAACTTCGCCGTTCAGCTCGCCGATGTGGATCGGGGGGTGTACGAGGATCTGGAATTGCGGGTGGCTCGGCATCCGTCGGAGACAGCGGAGTACATGATTACGCGGATCCTCGCGTACTGCTTGCAGTACGAGGAGGGGATTGTGTTCAGTGACGGTGGGATTTCGGCTACCGATGAGCCCGCGGTGCAGGTGCGGGATATGACGGGGCGGACCACCGCGTGGATCGAGGTGGGGGCGCCGGACGCGGATCGGATTCATCGCGGGAGCAAGCTCGCTGGTCGGGCCGTGGTTTATACCCATCGGGATCCGGCGAAGGTGCTCGCGCAGTATGCGGGCAAGAAGATTCACAACGCGGCGCGGATTCCACTGTTCAGTTTCGATCGGGCGTTCATCGACGAGGCGGCGGCGCTGGTCGATCGCCGTAATACCGCCACGCTGTCGGTCACCGAGGGTGTGCTGTATCTGGACCTCAACGGCACCAGCTTGCGCACCGATGTCACCGAGCAGCCCCTCGGCTGACGCGGGCACGGGGTAACTTGGCGTCCACCGGTGACGCTCGGACCGAGCGCTTCGACTACGCCGGTCTACCTGTCGAGTGGAGGTCGCGGTGCCCGGTGTGATGAGTCGGTACGTGATTCCGGGATTCCTGCGGGTCACCCGGCGCAACCGGAACTACATCGATGCCGAGCTGGCCAGGGCGCACGTGCGTGAGCGAAGTCTGCGGCCCCTCGCGTACGGCCCGCCGCGCAAGCTGCGTGGTGTCGAGGTCTCGGTGGTGCACGACCGTGGCTGGCCGATCTACACCGTGACCCCGTCGGACGGGATCTCCCGCGGCGGCCTCGTGTACGCGCACGGTGGCGGCTGGGTGGGCGAAATCGCTTCGCAACATTGGCAACTCGCGGCCAGGATCGCCGCGCAGACCCATCTCGTCGTGACGGTCCCGATCTATCCGCTGATCCCGTTCGGCACCGCGGCCCAGGTGATCCCCCGCATCGCCGAACTGGTCACCTCGGCCGGCGAGCGCCACGGTCCGACCTTCCTCGCCGGCGACTCCGCGGGCGGTCAGATCGCGCTGTCCACCGCCCTGCACCTGCGCGACGCGGGCCACACCGTCCCCCGCACGATCCTGATCTCGCCCGCCCTCGACCTCACCCTCGAGAATCCCGAGATCGACGCGGTTCTGCGACGTGACCCATGGCTGGGACGCGACGGCGGCTTGGTGTTCGGCAAGCTGTGGAGCGGCGAACTCTCGATGAAAGACCCCCTGGTCAGCCCCCTGTTCGGCGAATTCGACGGGCTGGGTCCGATCACGGTGTTCACCGGCACCGACGACATCCTCAACCCCGACGCCCGGCTGCTGGCGGCGAAGCTGCGCGAGGCGGGAGTCGACCTCGAATATCACGAGGAATCCGGTCTCGTCCACGTCTATCCGCTGACTCCCAGCGCGGAAGGCGCCAGGGCCCGCCGCCGGATCATCACCACCCTGCGCACCGAACTCGATGCGGCACACAGTATTTCGTGATGATCCCTACCGCGCGGACAGGTGCACGTTGAACAGGATCGTCAGCTGAGTGACCGCCTGATCGAACGGATGCGCGGACTTGAGCGCGCGGCTGTGCACGATCGTGCCCTCGATGGTGGTGAGCAGGAACCCGGCCAGCGACACCGCGGTCGCGCGTTCGATCCCCGTGGCGACGATCCCGTCGGCGAGCCGCGCGGTCCATTCGGCGAACGCCTGGCCCGCGATGGACTGGACGGCGGGGTCGAGCTCGTCGAGCGCGGCCGCCATCATGAACGAGCCCGCGGCGTAGTCGGACTTTTCCAGCGGGACCCGCCAGAACGCCAGCAGGTCGGTGAGCCACTGCTGCGCCGAGGGCGCGGTCTGTAGGGAGTCGGCCATCGCGCTTACATGCGAGTACACCAGACGGGTCACGATCCGGGCCGCTGTCTGCACCAATTCGCCTTTGCCGGAAGGGAAGTGCTGATAAAGCGAATTGCGTGAGGTGTTGCTGCGCTCGAGCAGCTCGCTGAGGGAGGACGCGTGGACGCCGTGTTCCTGAACGGTGCTGATCGTGTGTTCGATGAGTCGGGCTCGTGGTCCGGCAGCCATCCGATCTACTCCTACCCCTTGATTGAACCGATCGGTTCATGTTAGACCTGTTCCTACGTGAACCGATCGGTTCATATGGAGAGGATGCCATGCCCACCCCCATTGCCACCGCGGTTCCGGTCACCCACGCGGGGATCTGTGGTCTCGGTGTATATCGCCCGCGCCGCGTTGTGCCCAACTCCGAGATCGTCGAGGCGATCGAGTCCTCGGACGAATGGATCAAGACTCGGTCCGGGATCGCCGCCCGGCACTGGGCCGAGCCCGACGAGACGATCGTCTCGATGAGTGTGGCGGCTGCCGGTGACGCGCTGAAGGCAGCGGGGGTGAGTGCCGAGCAGGTGGATGCGGTGGTGCTGGCGACGTCGTCGCAGATGGTGCTCGGTCCGTCGGCGGGCGCGGTGGTGGCCACCGAGCTCGGCATGCACGACACCGCCGCCTACGACATCTCCGCGGGTTGCGCGGGCTTCTGCTACGCGCTGGCCGACGCGGCCAATCTGGTGCGCTCGGGCCAGGCGCGCTATGTGCTGGTGATCGGGGTGGAGCGGCTGTCGGATCTGCTCGACACCACCGACCGCGGTTGCGCGTTCATCTTCGCCGACGGCGCGGGCGCGGTGGTCGTCGGCGCGGCGGAGCAGGAGGGGATCGGGCCGGTCGCGTGGGGTTCGGACGGCAGCCGCACCTCGGCGATCAAGCAGGACAAGGATTTCACGGAGTACTTCGCCGAAGTCGCCGCGGCGGAGGCCAGTGGTGGCACCTCACAGCGTCCGTACATCCGGATGAACGGCACCGAGGTGTTCCGCTGGGCCGTCACCTTCCTGGAGAAGGCGTGCCGGGACGCGCTCGACCTCGCGGGCCTCGCGGCCGCGGATCTCGACGCGTTCGTCCCGCATCAGGCCAATATCCGCATCACCGACGCGCTGGTCCGCACCCTCGCCCTTCCGGAGAAGGTCGCCGTCGCCCGCGACATCATCGAAACCGGCAACACCAGCGCCGCTTCCATCCCGATGGCCATGGAACAACTCGTCCGCTCCGGTGCCGCCAACCCCGGCGACACCGCACTACTGCTGGGCTTCGGCGCCGGGCTGGCCTACGCGGGCCAGGTCGTCCACCTGCCGCCGATCGCCTAGTTCACCAGCGCGCGCAGATATCGGCGACGATAGAACCGTTGCGCGACAAGCAGTATCGGAAAGACGAAGCGCCATGATCCGGTCGGTGCCGGTCTCGTCAGCGAACGCAGGGTGAGCGAGACCGTGCCGGTCGAATCCCGGTGCACGACAAAGGCTTCCTCGCCGCTGACCGGATGTCCGGGCAGGGTGCCGTAGGCGAAGCCGCACCGGTCCTCGGTGTCGACCACCGCGACTACGCGAACCGGCTCGTGGACGGAGACGGGCCCCCAACCCGCGCTGATCCGGTACTTCGCGTCCGTCGACACCGCGACGTCGGGGGCGACGCGGAAACCGCTGCGGCGCTTGATGCCCCATCGCAGCACGGCTTCGGACGCGGCCGTCCACGTCGGCTCGCCGTGTCCGATCACCACTGTGGTGTCGAGCCGGCGGAAGCCGGGGTATTCGGCCGTCCAGAGGTGGTCGGCGGGGCTGGTCGCGCCGGCTGGGGCGTAGGTGAGTCCCTCGTGCACGAGGGTGACGATAGGCGACGTCAGGTCGTCATGCGTTGGCCTTCTCGCGCAGCGACCGCTGGGTCACCGGGATCGCGTAGGCGGCGCCGTCGCGGATGCCGAATTCGAAGCGGCAGGGAAACAGTGAGGGCAGGCCGGTCGCGCGTAGGTCGAAGTTCGCGGCGAGGGTTTGCATGGCCCAGTTCTGTAGCGAGTCCGGGAGCTGCAGGGTGGTGCCGTCTACGCAGCACACGTAGGCGTGGGTCTGCTCGCCGTCGATAGGCAGCGGGTTGCGCAGACCGACCGCGCCGATTTCCAGAATCCGTCCGGCGTTGCGCGAAGTAGCGACGCTCGGCAAATCCAACTCGATGTCGTCCATGCGAAAAACGTTATCGCAGCAACCATTCAGAGAACATCGAAATCGCGTGGACTTGACGAACTTCGCTGATGTCGCAAATGCGTGAAACGGGGAGGTCGGCCCACGCGCGCGGCGGAGCTCGACGCGCGCGCGCCGGGCCCTGCCGCCGTGGTGTCAGCCGATCGCGAAGCGCAGCAACGCCTGGCGATCGCCCTGCTTGATCTTGCCCTTGCGGTCGAG
Organism: Nocardia sp. FBN12; assembly: GCF_050320175.1. Classification (GTDB taxonomy): domain Bacteria; phylum Actinomycetota; class Actinomycetes; order Mycobacteriales; family Mycobacteriaceae; genus Nocardia. The sequence continues at coordinate 47,413 of NZ_CP190048.1, forward strand.
GACCTCGAGCTGCCACACCGGGCCGTTGCGGAAGGTCCGGGCGATCGCGTTCGCGTTGTCCGCGCCGAGCAGCGACGGCCAGATATCGGCGACGGGCTGGGTATCGCCGCCGGTGGCGTCGTAGATCTTGAAGGACACGTTGTTCGCCTTCTCGAAGGACGAGCCCTTCTTGAACGCGACGGCGACGAAGACGATGGAGTCGATGGCAGGGGGGACATTCGTGAAGGTGACGTGCACGGTCTCGTCGTCGCCAACGGCCGCACCGGTCTGCTCGTCGCCGGTGTGCAGCACCGAGCCGTTGCCGAGCGGGTCGAGCGAATCCAGACCGGCGAACCGCACCGGCTCACCACCTTGGAACAGCACGGCGATCAGGTCAAGGTCGACACCGCGCTTGCGCCGGGCCATGCCGAGAATTCCACCGCTGGAACCCGCCGACGGATCCCAGCTCACCCCCACGCTCATCTTGGTGATACCGGCGAGATCGGCTGCGCCGTCTTCCTTCTTGAGAGTAATCACGATTTCAGGCTACGGACTTCGCTCGCCACGCGCAGGACGAGAATTCGCGCGTCAGCCGGAATGGGTCGCGAGGTAGACCAGGGCGGTCACCGCCAGTGCGATCGCGCCGAGGATTCCGCCCGCGATCGTGTCGGCGCGGTTGGTGGCCACGCCGTTCTCGATCCGGTCCCAGCCGATGAACGCGGCGGCCACGGCCCCGATACCGGCAGGGGCGGCGACGAACTCGCTGACGACGGGAATGAACGAGACCGCGCAGGCGATGATGCCGAGCACCAACGACGCGAGGCCGACGCCGTTGCGCGGCGGCGGCATTGTCTCTGGACCTGGCATTCCACGAGCGTAGTCGCGATGCGGGACGGGTGCCGGGCGCGCCCGCGGGCACTGGCCGGGTCCGCGGTCACAGCTTCGTCATGGTTGACCGTGCGGACGCCGGGTATCCCATGGAAATGGCAGCCCTGCCGGGATTCTTTCCGGGTCCCGGAGCCCGGGCTGTGGAGTTCGAGAAGGGATTGGGTTTGTCGATCTCAGCTGACGAATCGAAAAGTCGAAATCCGAACAAAGGTTATGTAGCCCTACTCGGCTGGAGTTTGAACGCAGTCGAGGCGATTGATCGCTTTGATCGTCGCTATATCGTGGTCGCGCCCGAATGGGCGCAAGATTATTGCACCGAGCACAATATTCCTTTCGTACCCTGGGACTTCGAGCGGCTCAACGACCGTTCGATGGAGATCGCGGAGACCCTGAAGGCGAGGGGGGTCGACGTCGCCATTCCGATCTTCGAGGAAACGGTGGAATGGGCGGGTGCGATCAACTCCGTGCTGCTCGACAACCCCCGCCTGCTCGGCCAGTCCATGCTCCTGCGTGACAAATCGCTGATGAAGCGGCGCGCGCAGCTCGGCGGTATCCGGGTCGGCATTTTCGAAGAGGCGCACGAACGCGACGACGTGATCCGCTTCCTCAAGCGCGTCAATCAAACCCTGCTCAAACTCGACGGTGATCCCAACGATCCGATTCACCTCAAGGCGTTCGACAAGGCGGGCTGCCTCGGTCACCGGATCATCCGGACCCCCGACGAGGTCGACACGATCCCCGACGACGAGTTCCCGATGCTGATGGAATCGCACCTGGACGGCTGGGAGTTCGCGGTCGAGGCCTGGGTCCACGACGGCCGCATCTGCTTTCTGAACATCTCGGAGTACGTGACGCTGGGATATTCGGTGTTCGTGCCCGCGACCCCGGAGCTGGAGAAGTACCGGCCCGAGATCACGCGGCAGGTCGAAAAGCTGATCAAGACCTTCGACATCGAGTTCGGGTTCATTCATCCCGAGTACTTCGTCACCAGCGACGGGGAAATGTATTTCGGCGAGGTCGCCTACCGGCCGCCGGGTTTCAAGGTGTTCGAGTTACTGGAACGCACGTACGGTTTCAACGCCTACCACGCGCTGGTCTTGGCCTTCGATCCGAAAACCACCGCCGAGGAGATCGACTCGTTCTTCCCGAAGGAGGTGGTGGACGCCACCGGCCACGCGGGGTGCTTCGGTGTGTATCCGCGGCGGCGGGTGGTGAGTCGACTGTCGGTGCCGCCCGAGACCGAGGACCACGACTATTTCGACTCGCACGAGCTCACCGCGCCGCAGGCCGAAAAGGTGACCAAGAGGACCGCATTCGGCAATCACTGGGGCCTGCTCTATTTCTTCGGTGAGGACCCGTACACTCTGCGGGATCTGTTGAAGCGACAAGAAGAGCTCGACTTCTATATTTGATCCGTTGCGAAGGCAACGGTGCGCGAAGGGATCGGCGATTGAGTCCAGACGGCCACGACCCGGCGAGCTTGGACCGGCGTCTCGCCGCGGTGGACCACGCCACTCAGTCCCTCGCCGCCGCGGGCGAATTCGGCAAGCTCGTCAAACTGCCCAGGGTCATGGACACCCTGCGGCGGGTGCTGTTGCTGCCCGGTGGGTGCGCCGCGGTGCGAGCCCGCGCCGAAAAGCTGGAGACCGCGGGCCTGTTCCTCGGCACGGACTGGACGCAGCCGCAGATCCTCATTCCGGCGCTGAGCTCCGGCTCGTTGCGCAGCCCCAATGCCGACACCATGGTGCTGGAGGCGGTGAGTGATCTGCGGTTGCTCGCGGTCGCCAAGGGGGATTATCAGCATGCGCTGATTTCGGCCGAACAGGCCAATGATCATCTGTCGCAGGTACTCGCGGTGAATCTGTCGCTGCTGTTCTCCCCGCCCACCGAGGCCGAACGGGAACAGCAGGGCCGGATGGCGCAGGTCTCGCGGGAGCTGCTGCACTACCTCGTCGCCGAGGTGGGGTACGAGAAGGTACTCGAGAACCTGGTCGACGAGATCTGGCGCATCCTGCGGCAGCGGCCGATCCAGGTCGACGGGGTCAAGCGGATGATCACCCAGATCGCCGTCGCGCGTGCCAATCCCGATGTGGACCTCGGTGCCAGTGGTCTCGGTGCCGACCGGCTGATCAGCAGCCTCTACGGCACCACCGAGGGGTGCCGGGAGGACCCGGGCGTCGAGATCTACCGCACGCGGCTGGAATCGATGGACGACAGCGCATTGCAGTACGAGGCAACAGGATTCGCGCGATCCATGCACGACACCGGGTTGGTCTCGCCGTATCACGCTGTGCTGCTGCGCTTTCTGCTCACCAAGGGTGCGTACCTGCTCGGTGAGGCGATGGGATTGTCGAGCACCGGTCGCGACAGCCTGCTCTGCTATCACGAACTGGTGCACAGCCTCATCGAGCAGGCTGTCCACGTCGAAACGGCGCAGTGCATCTACGGTCTCACCCTCCTGCTGGAGCGCGGCATCCTCTATCAGCCGCCGGTCGCGCCCGCGTTGTGGCGCCAACTGGCACTGCGGCTTTCGACCCGTTCCTGTCAGCGGCTGACCCAGGTGTTCGGGCCCGCGCCGGAACCGCGGTCGTGGTTGTTGTCCGGGATGCTGTCGGTGCTTGGCCTGCCGCTGGGAATCGGACAGGGCGACAACCCCACCTGCCAATCAGCGCGGGCACTGTCGATGTGGGCCTACAACGACCCCGATTATCTGCTGCAGACCCTGGTCTGGGCCGCGCGCGACGACGAGATCGTCATGCACTTCGAAGGGCAGCCGATTTCCTCGCGTGAGACCGATGACGCGGAATCGGCCGCGCTGCAATTGGATCTGGACCCGGTGTCGCTGCTGGTGGTTCCGCACCTGGACCGGATCTACGCGGAGATGGGGCGGCGCTGTGTTGGCCGCGACGGCGATCCACACCGCTGGATCAACCCGGAGTTCCACGGCTGGTGGTCCGGACGTGGCTTCCGGATCAATGTCGACGTGGCCACCGGCCACCTGACCGACGTCGACGAATTCCTGCGCCACTTCTACGCCGGCTACCACCCCTTCTACAACGGCAACCAGCCCGTGATCCACCCGCAGCCCGCCGGTATCGCCGTCACCGACAGCGCGGCCCGCTTCGTCGGCTGGCACGCGATCACGGTCCTGCGGGTCAGTCTCGATCCGCAGGATGTGATGCGGGTGTATTTCTACAACCCGAACAACGACAGCGGCCAGGACTGGGGCGACGGGGTGGTGGTCGGAACCGCCGGGCACGGTGAGCGTTTCGGCGAAGCGTCGCTGCCCTTCGAACAATTCGCCTCGCGCCTCTACATCTTCCATTTCGACCCGCTCGAGCCGGGTGAACTGGCCGCCGTCGAGCGCGCGGAACTGGACCGGGTGATCGGTTACCTGCACCGGAGTTGGGGTGCCGACCGGATGCCCGTGGAATCGGGTGCGGCCGAACAGGATTGATCACAGCAAACGTTCAGAGTCGAGAGTTAGGGTGGGGGCGACGGTGCGCTGTGCGCCGCGATGAGGTACGGGAGTTCTCGATATGGGTGTCAGCTTGTCCAAGGGCGGCAATGTCTCACTGACCAAGGCGGCGCCGAATCTCACCGCCGTCGCGGTCGGCCTCGGCTGGGATCTGCGGACCACCACCGGCACGGACTTCGACCTCGATGCCAGCGCCATCGGCCTCGGTGCCGACAAGAAGGTGGTGTCGAGCGGGCACTTCGTCTTCTTCAACAACCTGAAGTCGCCGGAAGGCGCGATCGAGCACGCGGGTGACAACACCACCGGGGCGGGCGACGGCGACGACGAGACGATCAACGTCGACCTGGCCAACACCCCGGCGACCATCGACTCCATCGTGTTCCCGGTCTCGATCTACGACGCGGCCGCCCGCAGCCAGTCCTTCGGCCAGGTGCGCAACGCCTACATCCGCGTGCTCGACCGCAGCAACGGTGAGGAACTGGCTCGCTACGACCTCTCCGAGGACGCGTCCACCGAAACCGCCATGGTCTTCGGCGAGCTCTACCGCAACGGTGCCGAGTGGAAGTTCCGTGCCACCGGCCAGGGCTACGCCTCCGGCCTGGAGGGCATCGCCCGCGATTTCGGCGTCAGCCTCTGATCCGATAGTGCGGGTCGGCTGCGAAATTTCTCGATGCCGGAGGCGATTTCGCAGCTGACCCCGCAGCTCCCGCCACACCGGGACTGTCGTTCCATTCGTCCAAGACCGGGCGGAATATCGGTCCTAGCGTTGGACCATGACAACAACACACACGGCTGATGACCAGCTGCTGGCCGTACTCGACGAGTGGCAGGTGGCGATCGTCGCCAACGACGCGGACCGGATCGGCTCCTACATGGCCGACGAGTGGATCATGGTGTCGGAGAACGGCATCACCACGGCCGAGCGGTTCCTTGCCTTCGTCCGATCGGGCGATCTCACACACTCGGCGATGCGGCGAGTCGGCGAGCCGAGGATCCGCTACCACGGCGAGCTCGCCCTGCTGACTACCCGGATCACCAATACTGCCCATTACCAAGGCACCCGGTTCGATGCCGACGAGTGGACAACCGACGTGTTCGTCGAGGAAGACGGTCGGTGGCGGTGCCTGCTGACCCAGATCACCGCCACCAAGACGTAGCGAACCCGGGTCGACTGCCGATCGCGAGAATCGCGGGGCCGGGTGCCGTTGCGGGCGGGGCCCCACAGCTCAGACGCGGGTGGGGTTCCAGGCCGAAATCGCCCAGATGACGATGAGGTCGATGACGATGAGGATCACCGACCACCACGGGTAATACGGCAGCGACAGGAAATTGGCGACGATCGACAGCGAGGCCAAGCAGTAGGCGAAGATTCGGGCCCAGGTCGCGGTCGCGATCATCCCGACGCCGACGGCGACCAGCAGGATGCCGAGCGCGATGTGGATCCAGCCCCAGGTGCTGACGTCGAACTGGTAGCTGTATTCGCTCGGTATCAGGAATATTTCGTCCTTGGTGACGCCTGCGATGCCGCGCAGGATGCTCAGTGCGCCTGCCACCAGGAGCATGGTCGCCGCGAGCATGGTGATGCCGGCCGCGAGACCTTGGCGGACGGGATGCGAGGTGGTGGTCATGATGTCGACGGTAGGGCCGTCGGTGCTGTGCCGTATCCCCCGTTACGGGTGAATTCGAGTGTCAGCTCGGCCGGATTCACCCGATTCGGATGATGTGTGCGGCCGGGGTTCTCCGCGACGATGGCGGGGCACAACCGTGGCCACCGGCCGGTGCTCACGCATCACAGAAGTGAGGTCGAATCATGTCGTCGGTGTGGGACGTTCTCTGGGTCATCATCGTGAGCTTCTGCTTTGTCGCCTACCTGATGTTGATGTTCTACATTCTCACCGATCTATTCCGTGACCGGTCCACCTCGGGCTGGGTGAAAGCGGTGTGGGTGGTGTGTTTGATCCTGTTCCCGCTGATCACCGGGCTGGTGTACCTGATCTTCCGCGGCGAGAGCATGACCGAACGGTCCGAGCAAGCGCAGAAGCAGGCACGCACCGAGACGGACAACTACATCAGACAGGCCGCAGGCACCAATTCCGCCGCCCAGATCGCCGACGGGAAGAAGCTGCTCGACGCCGGCGCCATCACCGAGGCGGAATTCCAGCAGCTCAAGGCCAAGGCGCTCGCCTGAAACCCGCGATTCACTGCGCAATTCGGCGTCGTTCACAGACAGTGAAAGGAATCTGATGACCAGTCAGCAGGGTGTCTCGGCCAGTATCGAAGCCAACAACGAAACGTTGTTGCGCACGCTACCGTTCGGCGACACACAGGATTTCACCGATGCCGAACGCGGCTTCGTCGCGGCGCTGACACCGGGGGTGGTGAAGAACGCCGCGGGCGAGGTGGTGTGGGACATCGACGCCTATACCTCTTTCCTCGACGGCGAGTGCCCGCCCACGGTGAATCCGAGTTTGTGGCGCCAATCGCAATTGTGTGCGAAGCAAGGCTTGTACGAGGTCGCCGACGGCATCTACCAGATCCGCGGATTCGACCTGTCCAATATGACGCTGGTCGAAGGCGACACCGGTGTGATCGTGATCGATCCGCTGATCTCGCAGGAGACCGCCGCGGCTGGGCTGGCGCTGTATCGTGAGCATCGTGGTGAGCGCCCGGTGACCGGGGTGATCTATTCGCACTCCCACATCGACCATTTCGGTGGGGTGAAGGGTGTGACCACCGAAGAGGATGTCGCGGCGGGGCGTTGCCAGATCATCGCGCCGGTCGGTTTCACCGAGCACGCGGTCGAGGAGAACGTGTACGCGGGCACCGCGATGGCGCGCCGGTCGGCGTACATGTACGGCGCCGTGCTTCCGCGTGGGCCGAAGGGCGCGGTCGGTGCAGGCCTGGGACCGACGAATTCGACCGGAACCCCGACTTTGATCTCACCGACGGTCTACATCGACCACACCGGGCAGACCGTGACAGTCGACGGGGTCGATATCGAGTTCCAGATGACCCCGGGTACCGAGGCGCCGTCGGAGATGAACTTCTACTTCCCGGCCCGGCGGGCGCTGTGCATGGCCGAGAACGCCACCCACACCTTGCACAACCTGCTGACATTGCGTGGTGCGCTGGTTCGCGACCCGCACGTGTGGTCGAAATACCTCACGCAGGCGATCAACCGATATGCCGCGCGCACCGATGTCGTGTTCGCTTCCCACCACTGGCCGACGTGGGGAACCGACCGGTTGACCGAGTTCCTGTCGATTCAGCGCGACCTCTACGGCTACCTGCACGACCAGACGTTGCGGGCATTGAACCAGGGCGCTACCGGTATCGAGATCGCCGAGGATTTCCCACTGCCACCGGCCATCGTGAACTCGTGGTCGACCCACGGCTATTACGGGTCGGTGAGCCACAACATCAAAGCGATCTACCAGCGGTACATGGGCTGGTTCGACGGTAACCCCGCCACGTTGTGGCAGCATCCGCCGGTCGCGAGCGCCCGACGCCATGTCGAATTCATGGGCGGGGCCGACGAAGTCATCGCCAAGGCGCGAAAGTCCTACGCCGACGGCGATTTCCGCTGGGTCGCCCAGGTGCTCAACTACGTCATCTTCGCCGACCCCGGCAATGCCGAGGCGAAGGCGTTGCAGGCGGACACGCTCGAGCAACTCGGCTACGGCTCGGAGAACGGCACCTGGCGCAACTTCTTCCTGATGGGCGCCTACGAACTGCGCAACGGCAATGTCGGTACCCCGCTGGCGACTTCCTCCGACGACATTTCCGCCGCGCTCTCCGTGGAGCAGGTGTTCGATGCGCTCGCGCTGCGGGTCGACGGCCCGAGCGCCTGGGACGCGAAGATCGTCATCGACTGGCGTCTCACCGATTCCGGCACTGTGCACCGCACCGAACTACGCAACGGGCTGCTCGTGCACTTCGATGTCGAGGGCGACCTCCCGCCCGCCGAGACGACGTTCGGTCTCACCGAAGTGGACCTGCGCGCGGCTCTTCTCGGCGGACAGGATCTGGGGAAGATGATCGGCGACGGCCGCGTCACGGTCGAGGGCGACCCCGCCAAGCTGGTCGAACTCGTCGGCTATCTGGTCGCCCCCGACCCGGATTTCGCCATGGTCACGCCGTGAACAACCTCCCGCCGACCGCGCCAGGGTACCGGCGCGATCGGCGGGAGTCGCCAGTCGCCCGGTCGGCAGCCGAAGGAGATGTGATGGGTGCGACGCCGACGGCCCACAACGCCACGGTGACCGAGGCCGTGCGCCGTGGCGGTGTGATGCCCACGGCGAGGCCGCGCTGTGGCTGAGGTCGTGCGCCGGGTTCGGCAGTGGCTGCGGACCGAGCGAATGTCGAAAGCCGATGTCGTCGCGGGGATTCCGGGTGCGATCGGTGGGGTGCCGGACGGGATGGCGGCGGGCGTGCTCGCGGGGGTGAGCCCGGTGCACGGGCTGTACGCGAGTATGGCCGGGCGATTCTTCGGCGGGTTCGGCACGAGCACGCAGCTGATGGTGGTCACCACGACGAGCGCGTCCGCGTTGGCGGTCGGTTCGACGCTGACCGAAGTCGACCCCGAACAGCGGTCGGCCGCCATTGTCATGCTGACGTTGATCGCGGGCGCGATGATGATCGTCGCCGCGATCTTGCGGTTGGGCAAGTACACCCGGTTCGTTTCGCATTCGGTGATGACCGGGTTCCTGCTCGGCATCTCGGCCAACATCCTGTTCGGCCAGCTGCCGAGTCTGCTCGGCGCGCCGGTGCGGGGGTCGATCGCACTGACGAAAGCCCTGCATGTGGTGCTGCATCCGCTCGACTTCGATTGGCGCGCAGCGGTTGTCGGCGTTCTGGCGATGCTGCTGATCATCTCGCTCGCGTACACGAAGTTGCGCACGGTCGCCTCGCTGTTCGCGTTGATCGTGCCGATGATCGTGGTGTTCGGCTTCGGCTGGACCCAGGTCGGTACGGTCGCCGACACCGGCGAGATTCCGACCGGGTTTCCGCTGCCGCACCTGCCGGAGTTGAGTGCGCTGTCGCCGTCGCTGGTCACCGGGGCGCTGGCGGTGACCGTCATCGTGCTGGTGCAGGGCACCGGGGTGGCCGAGTCGTCGCCGAACCCGGGTGGCACGCGGTCCTCGGTCGATCGCGATTTCACCGCGCAAGGCATCGGCAATATCTTCGCCGGGCTGTTCCGTGGGATGCCGGTGGGTGGATCGGTCGGGCAGACAGCGATCAACGTCTCCTCCGGGGCGCGCAGCCGCTGGGGCGGGATGTGGTCGGGTCTGTGGATTCTGGTGATCATGGTCGGGCTGGCCGGGGTGGTCGGCCGGGTGCCGCTGCCGACACTCGCCGCGATTCTGATGGTCGCCGCCGCCCGGTCGATCGATCCCGATCGCCTGATCGCCATCTGGAGCAGTGGTGCGATTTCGCGGACCGCGCTGGTGGTGACCTTTGTCGCCACGCTGCTGTTGCCGGTGACGGCGGCGGTCGGCGTCGGTGTCGCGCTATCGCTGCTGCTGCAACTGAACCAGGAGGCCATCGACTTGAAGGTGGTCCGGTTGCGGGTCGACGGCGACCACCTCGTCGAGGCGAAGGCGCCGCGCACGGTGTCCGACAACGAGATCGTCGTCCTCGATGTCTACGGCAGCCTGTTCTACGCGGGCGCGCGCACGCTGCAAACCAAGCTGCCCGACCCCGGCGGCGCACACGACTCGGTGGTCATTCTGCGATTGCGCGGGCGCACGAGCGTGAGCGCGACCTTCCTGCACGTGATCGGCGACTACGCGCGGCGGCTGGACGCACTCGGCGGGCGCCTCTACCTCAGCGGTATCGACCCACGAATCCGCGACGTCTGGACCGACGATCTGCTGTACGCGCAAGGCGTCCGCATCGAATTCTTCCCGGCGACAAGCACGCTCGGCGAGTCGACACTGGCCGCCTATGCCGATGCCGAGGTTCGGATCCACCGAGACCGGAGGTCATGACCCATGCCTGCCATGCTGAGTTTTCTGGTCCCGCAGGACCAGCGACGATCGTTGGACGAGCTGACCGACAAACTGGATCTGTCGGTGGGCGCGGTCGCGTCGAAGCGGTCGGCGTTCTGGATCATGCTGGTGATGTCGGCGGTGATCGCGATCTCCGGCGTCATCGGTGATTCCACCGCGACCGTGATCGGCGCGATGATCGTGGCGCCGCTGTCGATTCCGATTCTCGGAGTGGCGTTGGGGGTGGTGACCGGTCGTGCGCGGCTGCTCGGCCGGAGTCTGTTGCTGGTCTTGTCGGGGATCGTCGTGGTGGTCGCGCTCGGGTTCCTTTTCGCGCAGTTGCTGCCCAACCCCGTCAATGTCTTGTCCAATGCCCAAGTGGTCGGGCGGACTTCGCCGAAGCTGATGGATCTGACCGCGGCGATGGCGACCGGCCTGGTCGCGGCGATCGCGATCACCCGCCGTGATGTCGGCGATGTGCTGCCGGGGGTGGCGATCGCGATTTCGCTGGTGCCGCCGCTGGGGGTGGTCGGGGTGTGCTTGGGTTCGCGGGCGCCCGCGCTCGCCGGGGGCGCTTTCGTGCTCTTCGCGTCCAATGTGGTCGCGATGATCATCACGTCGACGATCGTGCTGCTCATCGCGGGGTACGCGGGCGATGCCGATCCGGCGACGGTTCGGCGGGGCCGGGCCTACCTCGCGCTCGGTGCGGCCCTGGTGCTGGTGGCGATCCCGATGGTGCTCAATTCGCTGTCCACGTTGTGGGCCGGGCAGATCGCCGATGCGGCCAGGGACTGGCTGGGGGACTCGGCGGACGCGCAGGTCATCGACGTCACTCTGCAAGGTGACATCGCGACGGTCTCGGTGCTCGCTCCCCAGCAGTTGCCACCGCGGGCGCAGTTGCAGCAGAAGGTGAACGATCTCGTTCCGTGGGACCCGAAGGTGGTCATCATCCACACGGTCGGTGGTCGCGTGCAGTAGACACACGAAGACGCCCAGGCAGTGTTGCCAGGGCGTCTTCGGTGGGCCGTTCAGCTGAGCAGTTTGGCCTTCGCGGCCGCGAATTCGGCGTCCGACAGCGCGCCGGAGGAGTGCAACTCGGCCAGCTGGCCGAGCTGGGCGACGGTGTCGTTGCCTGCGCTCGGGGCCGCGGGCGGCGGTGGCGGGGGAGCCTGCTGCGGTGGCGGGGGAGCCGGAGCCTGTTGCTGGGCGTAGGCCTGTTGTTCGGCGGCTCGCCGCGCTCCCCGCCGGTTCACCGCATTCGAGGTCGCAGTGGCGGTACCTGCGACAACGGCGGTCCTGGCCACGGCGCCGAGCAGTCCCGGCCGCCCGATGCGACCCCTTCGAAGTGGCATAGCCGATTCCTTCCTAGATGAGGGCGAGCGCGGCGTCGACGGCATCGCGCGGTACCTGCACGTGCAGCGCGACCTCGCCGTCGGCCGCGCGCACCGCGCCGGCCAGGCGAACCGCCCACGTTTCCTCGAAAACGATGACGACAGCGGTCGTTCCGGGTTCCATCGACGCGCGGACGACGTCGAGGTCGTCGTCGCTGACGAGGTCGATGTCGGCAGCCGTCAGGCCGGTGAGACCCACCACGGCGATGTCGTCGTCGATCTCGCGTTCGGTGATGGTGCCCGCCGCGTCCATGGACAGCACGAGCAGATCGAGCAGCGTGACCGTGCCCTTCGCGACGACCTCGGCCAGCGCCGCCGAGACGGATGTGTCGATGTCGGTGCCGGGAAAGGTGAGCACAAGGAATTCGACCGGTCCGAGCGTTGCTGGTGATCCCATACGCCGAATCATGCCGCTGATCAGGCCTCGGCTGCTTCACCCGATTCGGATGAAAACACCGGTGCAGTTCACCCGGAAAGTGTGAGGCGGGCCGTGCACGGCCCGTTTAGCGTCGTGGCATGGGCTCAGTACTCGGCGGTCTCCTGCCACTCGCGGTCGGTGTGGCGCTGTCGCCGATCCCGATCATCGCGGCGATTCTGATGATCTTGTCGAAGAACGCGGGCGGTGCCGCGAAGGGTTTCGCCGTGGGTTGGGTGGCCGGAATCCTCGTCGTGACCGGCGTGCTGACCTTGCTCGCCGGGACGTTGGGCGGCACGGACAGCGAACCGTCGACGGGCGCCTCGATCGTGAAGATCATTCTCGGTGTCGCGCTGGTGGTCTTGGCGGTGATCCAGTGGCAGGAACGGTCACAGACCGAGGTGCCCGGCTGGATGCAGGCGATCGACACACTCACGCCGGTGAAGGCGCTGGGTTTGGGCGCGCTGCTGTCGGGGGTGAATCCGAAGAATCTGCTGCTGTGTGTTTCGGCGGGTGTCGCGATCGGGTCCGGCGGATTGAGCGCGGGGGGCGAGCTGGTCGCGATCGTGGTGTTCACCCTGCTCGCTTCGGCCACGGTCCTTGCGGTGGTCATCGGCTACATGGTCGCCGCGGGCAAACTCGGTCCGATGCTCGACAGCCTGCGGGAGTGGTTGCAGCTCAACAATCACGCGGTGATGGCGATCGTGCTGCTGATCATGGGTGCGGTGGTGGTCGGCAAGGGCATCGGCGGGCTGTAACGAGGAGGGATCGTGGCGCTGTCATTTCCGGTGTTCGAGTCACTGCACGGCTATCGGCGGGCTTGGCTGCGTCCCGATGTGATCGCCGGTCTCACCGTGTGGGCGGTGCTGGTGCCCGAGGCGCTGGCCTACGCCTCGATCGCCGGGGTGCCGCCGGTCGTCGGTCTGTACGCGGCCGTGCCGTCGCTGGTGCTCTACGCGCTGGCGGGCAGTTCGCGGCACCTGGTGGTCGGCCCGATGTCGGCGACAGCGGCACTGTCGGCGGCGATCATCGCGCCGCTCGCGGGTGCCGACGGCGGCCGCTATCTCGCGCTGACGAGCGCACTCGCCATCGCGACCGGCATCGTCGGGCTGCTGGCGGGGCTCCTGCGGCTCGGCTTCATCGCCGCGTTCATCTCCGAACCTGTGCTCAAGGGCTTCATCGTCGGCCTCGCCCTGGTCATCATCATCGGGCAGGTGCCGAAGTTGCTCGGCATCGACAAACACGAAGGCAACTTCTTCGAGCAGGCGTGGGGGATCATCACCGATCTGGGACAGACGCAGTGGCGGACTGTGACGATCGGCCTGATCAGCCTCGCGCTGGTGCTCGTGCTGCGCCGCTGGCTGCCGTTCGTTCCCGGCGCGTTGGTGGCCGTGCTGTTCGGCATCGTCGCCGTGGCCATTTTCGGACTCGACGACAAGGGTGTCGCGATCGTCGGTCACATCGATGCCGGGTTGCCCGCGCTCGGGCTGCCGTCGGGCGTGACGTTCGACGACTATCTCGACCTGCTCGGTCCGGCTGTCGGCGTACTACTGATCGGCTTCGCCGAGGGTCTCGGCGCCGCGAAAACCTATGCGGCCAAGGCGGGATACCCGATCGACCCGAATCGGGAGCTGATCGGACTCGGAGTCGCCAATCTCGGCTCGGGAGCGAGTTCGGGGATGGTGGTGAACGGCAGCTTGTCCAAGACGGCCGTCAACGGTGGTGCCGGGGCGAAGACCCAGCTCAGCGGGCTCGTGGTGGCCGGGCTCACGCTCATCACCCTGCTGTTTCTGACCGGGCTGTTCGAGAAACTGCCGGATGCCACCTTGGCGGCGGTCGTGATCGCGGCCGTCGTCGAGCTGGTCGATATCGCCGCGATGCGCCGCTTCTACCGGGTCTGGACCACCATGCTCGGCAGCATCTACGGCAAGGCCGCGCGCGCCGACTTCCTCGGCGCGATGGCCGCGATGTTCGGTGTGCTGATCTTCGACACGCTGCCGGGTCTGCTCATCGGCATCGGGGTGGCGATGGTGCTGCTGGTGTACCGGGCCTCGCAACCGCATGTGGCCGTGCTCGGCAAGCACGAGACGCTGTGGGTCGACCTCCACCGGCACCCGGACGCGACGACGCGCCCCGATCTGCTGGTGGTCCGGGTCGAGGCCGGATTGTTCTTCGCCAACTCCGATTTCGTGAAGGACCGGATCGAAGCACTGTGCACCGACCGGACCCGAATGGTCGTCCTCGATGCCGAGACCTCGCCCTCGATCGACGTGACCGCCGCGGCGATGCTGCTCGCCTTGCGTGACACGCTGGCCGCCCGGCGGATCGGGTTCGCGATCGCGCGACCGATCGCCCAGTTCGGTGACGCGCTCGGCTCGGCCGAGCACGGCGACGTCCCGATCCCCATCTATCCCACCGTCGCCGCCGCGACCGCCGCACTGTCCGGGTCGTGATCACGCCCGCCTGCCGAAAGGAACACAGATGAACGGCATTCTGGTCGCCCTCGTCGGAGCGCTGTTGTGCTTCTACGGGATTCGCTCGGTCAACCTCGGTCTGCTCGCGATCGGGTTCGGCCTCGGCTGGCTGATCGCCGACCTGTTCAACGCGAGTTTCTGGTGGCTGCTGTTGGTCGGGCTGATCGGCGCGGTCTCGGTCTGGGTCGTCACCTCGCTCGTATTCCGCTTCGCCGCCTATTTCATCGGCGGTCTCACCGGCGTGATGATCGGCACCAAGCTGGCGACGGTGTTGCAGCCCGGCGACAAGAACGTGGCGTTGAGCATGATCGTCGCCGGCGCGCTGGGTGTGGCCGGGGCGTTCCTGGCGCAGAAGTTCCGGGCCCGCGCACTGCTGTGGTTGACCTCGATCGGCGGCGCCAGCATGATCTGCAGCGGTGTCGCGCGATTCAGTGACTCGCTGTCGTTTCTGCGCTACCCCGAATCGGGCTGGCAGCAGGTCACCTCGACCCTGGTCTGGGTCGGTCTTTCGGTGCTCGGCTGGATCACCCAGCGCCACCTGTTCGCCGAGAAGCTCGGCATCGAGCACCTGGCGGTCGGTGACGACGACGAGCCGGACATGCGCGAGCGCAACGGCGGCTGGCCAGCGAGCTGAGCCGACCGGCCGTGGTGACGCCATCGGCCGGTCGAACCCGATCAGTGCGCGGTGCCGCCGGTGGCCGGAGCGCGACCGTGTCGCCATTGCCGTGGGCTGACACCGTATTTGGCACTGAACCACCGCGAGAAATTGCTCACCGAGGAGAACCCGAGCAGATCACCCACTTCGGTGAGGGAGTGGCGGCGGTTGGCGACCATCCGCTCGGCCGCCGCACCGCGGATATCGTCGACCACCGAGGTGAACGTCGTGCCGTCCAGCGCGAGCTTGCGGTGCACCGTGCGCCGGTCGACCCCGAGGCTGCGCGCCACCTGTTCGACAGTGCACCGGCCCGTCGGCAACAGCAGTTCGACGAGTTCGCGGACCCGGTCGGCGACCGTGGTCTCCTGCGATGGCGCCAGCGCGCCGAGCAGTTGCTGCGCGTAGGCGTGCAGGAGCGGGTCGGCCATCGCGTTCTTCGCGTCGAGATCGCTGCTGTAGGTGAGGATTCCGTCGAAATCCTGACCGAACTCGACGTGCGGGCCGAACATCTTGAGGTAGGTGGTGCGGTCGTGCGGCGCGGGGTGGGAGAAGCACACCTGCATCGGCCGCCAGGTGGGTCCGACGAATCCGCGGAGCAAGCCGTGCAGCACCCCGGTGGTGAGTTCGACGGCCTGCCGGACGGGGACCACGCGGCCGACGGCCACGCTGACCCGAATGGTCGCCATGCCGTTGGCCTCGATGACCTCGGTGTGCAGCGCCTCGTTGTACATGTGCTCGTGGCGCGACAGCAGCCGCAGCGCGCTGCGCACGTCCGATTCCTCGCGGATGACCAGGCTCAACGGGCCGAGGTTGGAGAACCGCCGCAGCTGCGCCAATCGCACACCGAAGTCCTCCTTGCCGGATTCGGCCGCGGAGCGTTCCAGTAGTTCGGCGACGGCTTCGGCCGGAATCCAGCGGTCCTGGGTGCCGAAACCGGCCGGATCGAGTCCGCAGTCACGGATCAGCCGGGCCGGCTCGAGGCCCAGTGATCTGGCCAGTTCGACGTAGTCGTTCAGCGACGCGTACCTGGACAACGGTTTCATCCAGCCCCTCCTCCAATGTCCCGAGATGAATAGTTTCTTGTCCCGTGAGGACAAGAACAGTCGTGTGACCCAGCCTACAGTTAGCTGCATCACACAGGAGGAGATGGCAGTGGCACACGCAATTCGATTCGCTGAAACCGGTGGTCCCGACGTTATGCGGTGGGAGTCGACCGAGGTCGGCGAGCCGGGCCCGGGCGAGGTCCGGATCCGGCACGAGGCGGTAGGGCTCAACTTCGCCGACACCTATTTCCGCACCGGCCTGTATCCGTCAGCGTTGCCGGCGGGCCTCGGCGTGGAGGGGGCAGGCGTCATCGAAGCCGTCGGCCCCGGTGTCGACTTCGCGGCCGGTGACCGCGTCACCTACACCGGCAGCCCGCTCGGCGCGTACAGCACCGAACGGATCATGCCCGCCGAGCACCTGATCGCCCTGCCCGATGCTATCGCGTTCGATACCGCCGCGGCGACCACCATGCGCGGACTCACCACCGCCTACCTGCTGCGCCGCATCACTACGCTGCGCGCGGGCGATACCGTCCTGCTGCACGCCGCGGCGGGCGGGGTCGGCCAGCTGTTCACCCAGTGGGCGAAACTGCTCGGCGTCAGTGTGATCGGCACCGTCTCCAGCGAGGAGAAGGCAGCGGTCGCCCGCGCCAACGGCTGCGATCACGTGGTGATCTACACCCGCGAGGACGTCGCCACCCGGGTGCGCGAAATCACCGATGGCGCAGGCGTTCCCGTGGTCTACGACAGCATCGGCAAGACCACCTACCAGTCCTCGATCGACTCCCTCGCCCGGCGCGGCCTGCTCGTGTGCTTCGGCACCGCCTCGGGTCCGGTGCCGCCGATCGAGCCGATGCAACTGGCAATGAAGGGTTCGCTGTTCGTTACCCGGTCCGCGCTCGCGGACTACATCGCCGATCCGGCCGAACGCGCCGAACTGGCAGGCGAACTGCACGACCATCTCATCGCCGGTCGCCTGCGGGTCGAGATCAACCAGCGCTACGAACTCCCGAACGCCGTGCGGGCGCACCGCGACCTCGAAGCGGGCCGCAGCGTCGGTGCGTCGGTCTTCACGATCTGACGCGTGGAAAGGAACAAGACAATGACTGTTCGAACCGCGATCCAAGCGGTGCCGCTGACCGCGACCATCGGCGCGGAACTGCACGGCGTGAACCTCGCCGAGGCCGCCGTCGACGACGCACTCTTCGCCGAACTGCGCACCCTGCTGCTGCGCCACAAGGTGCTCTTCGTCCGCGATCAGGACATCACCCGTGCCGAACATGTCGCTCTCGCTGAACGTTTCGGCCCGCTCGAAGATCATCCGGCCCTCGGCAGCGATCCAGATCACCCCGGTCTGGTGCGCATCTACAAGGATCTCGACAGCGCGCCCGAGCACTACGAGAACGCCTACCACTGCGATGCCACCTGGCGAGTCAATCCGCCGATGGGCGCTGTGCTGCGCTGCGTGGAGACACCGCCCGTCGGCGGCGACACCATCTGGGTGAACATGGTCGAGGCATACAAGCGGCTGCCGCAGTCGGTGAAATCGCAGATCGCGCATCTGCGGGCCCGGCACAGTATCGAGGCGAGTTTCGGCGCCGCGCTCACCGAGGAGAAGCGACTCGACCTGCACGAACGTTTCCCCGACGCCGAACATCCAGTGGTGCGTATTCACCCGGATACCGGCGAGGACATTCTGTTCGTCAATTCCTTCACGACGCATCTGGTCAACTACCACACGCCGGAGAACATCCGATTCGGCGCCGATTACGCGCCGGGAGCGAGCGAACTGCTCAATTACCTGATGCGCCAGGCGAGTATCCCCGAATACCAGGTGCGCTGGCGCTGGACCGAGAACAGCTTCGCGATCTGGGACAACCGGTGCACCCAGCACTACGCGGTCCAGGACTACTGGCCTGCCGTCCGAAAGATGGAGCGCGCCGGGATCATCGGCGACCGTCCCTTCTGACATTCCCTTTTTCGATAACCCCGCAATTCCGATCGGAGTACCCCCATGCATTTTCACGACGACGCACTATTCCCCGAAAACCAGGAAAAGCTGGTCATCACCGTCGCACCGTACGGCCCGGAATGGGAACTCGACGACTTCCGCGACGACCTGCCGCTGACCATGGACGAGCACGTCCAAGCAGCTGTCGATTGCTACGAAGCCGGCGCCACCGTGCTGCATATCCACGTGCGTGAACTCGACGGCAAGGGCTCCAAGCGCCTGTCGAAGTTCAACGAGCTGCTCGGCCGCCTGCGCGAGGCCGTGCCGGACATGATCCTGCAGGTCGGCGGCTCCATCTCGTTCTCGCCCGAAGGTGAAGGCGCCGACGCGAAATGGCTCGCCGACGACGCCCGGCACATGCTGGCCGAGCTCGATCCCAAGCCGGATCAGGTCACCATCGCGATCAATACCAGTCAGATGAACATCGTCGAACTGATGACCGAGGACGACATCGCGGGCACCTCCTTCGAGCGGCCCGAGGTGTACGAGGCGTACCGCGAGATGTACGTTCCGGCGGGCCCGACCTGGGTTGCCGAACACCTGAAGCGTCTGCAGGCCAACGGTATTCAGCCGCACTTCCAGCTGTCGAGCATCCCGCAGCTCGAGACCGTCGAGCGACTGATCCGGCGCGGCGTCTACACCGGCCCGCTCATGCTCACCTGGGTCGGCATCGGCGGCGGCTTCGACGGTCCCAACCCCTACAACATGATGGAGTTCATCCGCCGCACCCCCGACGGCGCCGTGCTCACCCTGGAGACGCTGATGCGCAGCGTGCTGCCGGTGAACACGATGGCCATCGCGATGGGTCTGCACGCGCGCTGCGGCAACGAGGACACCCTCTGGGGCCGCAAGGGCGAGAAGATGACCTCGGTCCAGCAGGTTCAGCAACTGGTCCGGATCGCGGGCGAGCTCGGTCGTGAGGTCGCCACCGGCAAGGAAGCGCGCGAGATCTACAAGCTCGACGAGCACTACGCCGACGCCGACGAGACGCTCGCCAAGCTCGGGTTCGCCCCGAACCGTCAGCCGGGCCAGGTCGGGTTCACCCACCACGCCTGATCCTCCTGGGGATCACCGTCCCCTTCTCGACAACCCGGTGGACGTCAGCGACGACGTCCACCGGTTCGCAGGAGCACCCATGGACCTCACCATCGCCGCCGCGAACACCGCGCCGGCGCCGAGCCGTTCCTCGTTCATCCGCCACAACTATCCCTGGCTGGTGTTCGCACTCGCCTTCGGCCTACTACTGGCCGACTACATGTCCCGACAAGTGCTGAGCGCGGTCTTTCCGTTCCTGAAAACCGAATGGACGCTGTCGGATTCGCAGTTGGCGTCACTGAGCAGTGTGGTCGCGCTGATGGTCGGGTTGCTCACGCTACCGCTGTCGGTGCTGGCCGACCGGTGGGGTCGGGTCAAGAGCCTGGTGCTGATGGCGGTGGTGTGGAGTGTCGCGACACTGGTATGCGCACTGGCCGACAACTACCCGCAGATGCTGGCCGCGCGCTTCTTCGTCGGCGTCGGTGAGGCCGCGTACGGCAGTGTCGGCATCGCGCTGGTGCTCAGTGTCTTCGCCGCGCACAGGCACGCCGCATTGAGTGGCGCGTTCATGGCCGGTGGTTCGTTCGGATCGGTCCTCGGTGTCGCCGCCGGTGGTGTGATCGCCGTGCATCTGGGTTGGCGGTGGTCGTTCGCGACGATGGCGGTGTTCGGACTGGTGCTGGCCGTGGTGTTCTGGGCGGTGGTCAAGGAGCACCGCAACGCCGAACACGCGGCCGAGCCGGTTCCCGAAGTCGCCTTCCGCGCCCCGATTTCGACCCTGTTCACCAATCCGGCGGTGCTGTGCGCCTATGTGGGCAGCGGGTTGCAGATGTTCACCGCCGCGGTGCTGCTGTCGTGGATGCCCAGCTTCTTCAACCGCTATTACGGGCTGGCGCCGGACCGGGCCGCGGGGCTAGCGGCCGTGATCGTGACCCTCGTCGGCACCGGCATGGTGGTGTGCGGGGTGATCACCGACCGGGTCGGTCGCGTCGAGATGGCGCGGAAGTGGACCACCGCGATCGTGTTCTGTCTGATCTCGCTCGTCACCCTCGGTATCGGCTTCAGCATGAGTACCGGTGCGCCGCAACTGGTTCTGCTCGGCATCGGCGCGTTCTTCTCCGGCGGCTCGGCCGGCCCGACCGTCGCCATGGTCGCCAATCTCACCCACCCCTCGGTCCGTGCGTCGGCATTCGGCACCCTCACCCTCGCCAACAGCTTGCTCGGGCTGGCGCTCGGTCCGTTCGTCGTCGGCGTTCTCGCCGATCACCTCGGGCTGCAGAGCGCACTGCGCGTCACGCCGGTGGTGTCGGTGCTCGCCATCGCGGCCCTGCTTCTCGGTCGCCGCGTGTACCCGATCGGCCTGCGCAAGCTCGCCACCGTCCACGCGGCAGCTCCGCACTGATCACTTCGAAAAGGACTACCGCACAGATGAATTCTCTTCCCGAACCCACTGTCGTTATCGTTCCCGGTCTGCGCGACCACGTCGCCGATCACTGGCAGACGCTGCTCGCCGACACCCTCGACAAGGTGGCCATCGTGCCGCCCCTCGAGCGGGACGGGCTGCGCCTGGCCGCGCGGGTCGCCGCACTCGACGCGGTGCTCGCCGATATCGACGGCCCTGTCGTCCTGGTCGCGCACAGCGCGGGCGTGATGATCACCGTCCACTGGGCGCAGCAGTCCGACCGGCCGGTGCGCGGCGCCTTGCTCGCGACCCCACCGGACTTCGAAACCCCACTGCCACAGGGCTATCCGAACGCCGAGGAACTCACGGCCAACGGCTGGACGCCGATCCCACGGCGGCAGTTGCCGTTCCCCAGCATCGTGGCCGCGAGCAGTACCGATCCCTTGGCCACGACTCGTCGCGTCGCGGGCATGGCCGAGGTGTGGGGGAGCAGGCTGGTCGACCTCGGCGCTGTCGGCCACCTGAATCCGGCGGCGGGCTATGGTCCGTGGCCGCGCGCTCAGGAACTGCTGGACGAGCTCCTGGAGATGACCGGGGAGCTGGCTCGATGACGACAGTGTTCGCCTCGAGATCTTCTGCAACAACTGCGCGACCGACGGCGTCGGACTGGGAATTCTGCTGGCGCAGAAGCGGATCCGTGGGGTCACCGCGTCCTACGTCGGTGAGAACGCGGAGTTCGCGCGCCAGTATCTGTCCGGTGAACTGGAAGCCGAGCCGGCACCCTCGCCGAGAAGCTGCGTGCGGGCGGGACCGGGATTCCGGCCTTCTTCACCGCCGCCGGCGTCGGGACGCCGGTGTTCGACGGGGGATTGCCGCGGCACCACTCATGCCGGGCCGATGACCTTCTTGCGCATGTGCCCATAGACCACCGAGGTGCGGACATTCGCGAGTTCGGGGCGCGTTGTCAGCTTGTCCAGGACCACGCCGTGGAGGTGGTCGGTGTCGCGGACAGCCACGTGCACGAGGAAGTCGTCGTTGCCGGTGAGGACGAACAGCGAGATCACCTCGGGCATCTGTTCCAGAAAAGCCTGGAAGCCCTCGATCACCGCGCGGGTGGGCGGGTGGACGCGCACGGCGATCACGGCCTGCAGTCCGCGGCCGATCGCCGCGAGGTCCGCCTCCGCGTGAAACCCGGTCAGGATGCCGCGTTCGCGCAGCGATCGGATCCGCTCCAGGCAGGTGGACGGGGCGATGTCGAGCGCCATGGCCATGTCCCGATTGGTGCGCCGACCATCCTGCTGGAGCATCCGCACCAACGCCGAATCTAGTTCGTCCATGCTCGCCTCGCTCTGCTGACTTCCGAATCTAGTTCGGAGTCTACGCGTGACGATTGATTTTGTTGCTAGCGTCGCGCCAGTCAGCTGATTTTCGTTCGGCTGCGATGACTCGACGGAAAGGTGCCATCCGGTGCGTGAACGAGGGCCGAGCGGATGGGCGATGGGCGCGGTGGTGGCGGCCGCGCTGTTGTGGAGCAGTTCCTACGCGGTGACCAAAGTGCTGCTGGCCGGCATCGGTCCGCTCAGTATCGGTGCGGTCAGATTCACCCTCGCGGCCGTGCTGCTCGGTGTCATGGTGCGGCTGGACCGCACCCGCGGTGATCGGCCGGACGCTCGGCAGCGGCGACAGCTCTACCTGTGTGGATTGCTCGGTATCACTGTCTATTTCGTCCTCGAGAACGTCGGCGTCGATCTGTCGACGGCGTCCGACGCCTCCCTGATCGTGGCCACGTACCCGCTGATGACGATGCTGCTCGAGCTGGCGATCCTGCGCGTCCGATTGCCGCCGCTGCGGGTGACAGGCGTGCTGGCGGCCACCGTCGGCGCCTTTCTCGTCGTCCACGACGGTGCCAGGGTCGGCGGCGACGCGCGGTGGATCGGAGACATCATCCTGCTGCTCGGCGGGTTGGCCTGGGCCGGATACAACGTGCTCGGCAAGCGGGCGAGTGCGGGACACAGTGCCCTGACCGTCACGTATTACCAGACCATGGCGGGCGCGGGCGGATTCCTGCTGATCGCCCTCCTGGAAGCCGACAGCTGGCAGATGCCGGACATGACCACCTCGTCGTTGCTCGTCTACCTCGCGGTGGCGTGCTCGGTCGGCGGGTTCCTGCTCTACAACTACGGCTTGCGAAGGATGGCGCCGAGCGCCGCCGTGAACATCCTCAACCTGGTCCCGGTCTTCGGCGTACTCGCAGCCGTGATCATCAACGGCGAACCGTTCCGGCCTGCCCAGGCTGTCGGTGGCGTCGTGATCGTCGCCGGGGTCGCGCTGGGGTTGGTCGAGCGAGGATCACCGTCGCCGGCGGCGATACCGGACGAGCTCACCGTGAGTCGGTGACGCGGGCAGTTGCGGCCAGGCTCGCCCCGCCTCGCCGGTTTGTGCTTGGGACACACCGCTCGTCGTTTCGGACGCCTCAGCGACGAAGCCTTCGGGCTAGCGAAGGTGTTAGCGGCGCGTGCCGAAGCTGATCCTTCGGATGTCGACGGTCGGGCCCTGGACGGGTACGACGATGTCTGCAGCTCCTTGAATCTGTGGTGAGGAGTCATCTGTGAAATCCGAGGCGGCTGCCCCTGACTTCGATGACATCACACGCGACACCGGGGTGGACCTGCTCACCGGTCAAGTGCGACTGGGCACGTCATTCGTGGCGGCGATTGTGACGTGGAGGCCCTGGACAGCTTTGTCGTACTGATTGCGGTCGAACAGGAAGGGGCCGAATGCGGTGTAGTCACGTGTGGTGCGGTAGGGCTGTTCGAAGCAGTCCCACACGACAAGGTCGCCGGTCATGCTTATGCGTGTCAGCAGCGGCCAGCAGCCCAATTCCCTGCAACTGCAGGCAAGTACGGGAGTCTTCCGTCTCATGAGGGAAGAGGACCCGTAGAAATGGTCCATCGCCGACTCGAACCGGAAGAACAGGGGAACGAGACCACCGTACGCGTCACCTGCAGGCTCCATGCCAGCGCAGATTTCGACGGTGTCGATGAGATCGGTCAGAGGAATGGTATCGATGCGGGGCATGATCCGGTGGACGTCGGTACGTCCGGGCGGTCCCGGCCGATAGTCGAACCCGATCTCGCTGATGGCTGTCAAACGCTTGCGCTGCAAGCGCTTCCGATCTCGGGTGATCGACCCAACACCCGCACGACGGCGGGCGTCGGGGGTCTGGGCCCTGCGGGGGATCACCGACTGAGGCGCACGACGCCCTTCCCAGTTGAAAGAATCACGGCGTCAATGTATCCAGCGCTCGCTCATCCCGCAACGGTGGAGGCCCTCTGCGGCGCCGACCGGTTCGAAACGCGCGGGTCGCGGCATGGTCAGGCGGTGATTCCCGCTAGGCCGGACGCTTGGGCGGCGGTACGCGGTCAGTCGGACCGAGAGTGTCCAGTCGTACGTCGAAGACGAACGGCACATCGTCGGGGCCAGCGGATTTGGCATGAGAGCGTTCGCGTTGTCCAGGTGCCCGCATGTCCCCGAGCCGGCCGACCATGAAGAGACGCGTCTTACTCAGCCGGCAGCGGTTCGCCGAAGACCCACGGCATCAGCACTACAAGCCAGCCGTCGGGATCCGCGAACAACACTGCGCCGCTCCGCGCCCAATACGGGTTAGCGGGCGCGACCGGCCGGTGACCACGCCCGGTGAGCCGATCCGCCATGCCCCGAAGAGCCTGTTCCCCTCGCAAATACAGCACAAGCTGATTTTCCGGATGAGGTGGAGGTATCGCCGGTGGCGAACCGTGCTGCGTGATCTCCAGCTGCACTCCAGCCCCAGGCAGCCCGAAAACGGCCCCGTCGTATCCATCGTGATCACGCCACTGCGCCAGCACCGCCAATCCGAGATCATCTCGATAGAACGCGACCACCTCGTCAAACCGTGCCGTGGGTCGCGCGAACCGTACCGCCCCTACGCTCAAGTGCTCTGGCCACACATCCAGCGCAACACTGAAATTCGACCGATCCATCCTGGCAGGCAGTGGGATCGTTGACAGCCTGCCAGCGCACGGAACTCGGCAGACACGTCCGCCGTCACTTCTCCCACACGGGGACCGGCGCCAGGCCGAGTCTGGCGCGGGCTCGATCGGTCAGTTCTTGAATCAGTTCTGTTTTCGCGCGGGCGTAGTCCCTCGCTGGCGTGCCTGCATCCACGATCTGCCGCTTCAACTGGGCGTACCGCTCGGCCTCGTGAGGATGGGCACGCAGGTAATCGCGCAACAGACGCTGATTTCTATGAGGCCAGCTCGCCAGGTCGACAACATGCAGGATATGGGTCCTGATGTTGTCACGTATCCGGACATAGATGAGCCGGTCACTTATCCCGTTGAGGTGACGCCGATAGCCCAGTAACGATAGTTGCCCTTCCCGTCGTTCAACTTCGGCCAGCTCAACCGCGGCCGCCATCAGATCTATAACAGGCTTCGCTGCTAGGCCAGAGGCTGCCGTTGAACCGATGTGCTCGACCTCCGCCAACAGATTCGGCCACAGTGTGCGCAGCTCTGAAATCGCGTCCGCTGCCATCCGAGGCCAGGCGGGGTCGTAGTCGACGATGCGAAGATGATCTCCTGACACGTTCCAATCATGCTCGGCCAGGTCATCGTTCGACACCCGTTTCGTGGTTCCCTGGTTTCCGCGCATCTGCGCAACGCGACCCACGCCGGGTTCCGACCCGGGGTCCTGGAGACCTTCCTGCAACCCTGGCTCGGTCCGTCGGGGCAGGCCGCCTACTACCGCCAATACCGCCAGCTGGCCCAGGCCGACACCGAACCGTTCGAGGCGCTGCTCTCAAAAATCGACATCCCGGTCCGACTGCTGTGGGGCAGGCAAGACAGGATTCTGCCTCCGCAGTACGGCCACTGGCTGCACCAGCGCCCCGCAGGCACCGTTGTATTGGATCGAGGATGGTGGACACCTGCTACAAGAAGATGCTCCTGCCCGTCTGCTCGCCCACTTGCTCACCTGATCTGTGCCCTCGGTCTGCGTCCACGTGCTGACCATTGCCGTGCACGGTCGGCAGGGTCACCGACCACGTTGCGCAGTTGCTCGCCGAGTACACGAGGGAGCGCGCTAACACCCCGGCAGGCGATGCAGCAGAGGGCGTCCACCTTTCGCCGCTCACGTATCCGGGTTCGACCACTTTCTGTTCCGGCACCACCCTATCCACGGTGCACCGCACTCCTGTCGCCCAAGATCGGTCCGACCGATCGGCGTCCGATTGCCATTGGTCCGGACTGATCGCTCATCGGCAGATGCGGACGTTCGTGGCCGCGCGCTCAGCGGCATATCGACTACATGCGAGAGGTCAGGAATTCTCGGACCTGCGCGCGGTTGTCGTCCATTTCTCCACGGTGAACGTGTTCCGGCGGTCGATGGGGGTACTGCGCTTACCTGGAAGAGCTGTCACTGTCGCGACCGCCGAGAACGGCGTGTACTGAGAAATAGCCGCCAGTCGAGAACCGAATCAGACAGGAGATGCTCATGCGAGCGACCTATATGTACGGCCCCGGCGATGTCCGGATCATCGAGGTGGCCGACCCGGTCATCGTCGACCCGACCGACGCGGTGGTCCGCATCGTCAGCAGCTGCATCTGTGGTTCGGACCTGCATCCGTACCACTCGATGGCGCCGTCGGCGCAGGGCAGCCCGATGGGGCACGAATGTGTCGGCGTCGTCGAGGACGTCGGGCGTGAGGTGACCACGGTGAAGAAGGGCGATCTGGTGATCACGCCGTTCGCGTGGTCGGACGGGACCTGCGAGTTCTGTCGTGAGGGACTGCAGACGTCGTGCAGGCACGGTGGTTTCTGGGGTGGCGGGAAGGTGGGTGGGTTGCAGGCCGAAGCGGTGCGGGTGCCGCTCGCCGACGGCACGCTCGTGGCGGTGCCGGTGGCGGAGGACTCGCCGCTGATCCCGTCGTTGCTGACGCTGTCCGATGTGTACGGCACGGGGTATCACGCGGCTGTCAAGGCGCGCGTCACGCCGGAAACCACCGTCACGGTGGTCGGTGACGGTGCGGTCGGGCTCATGGCGGTGTTGTCGGCCCGTCAGCTCGGGGCCGAGCAGATCATCCTGATGGGCCGGCACAAGCAGCGCACCGATCTGGGGCGTGAGTTCGGTGCGAGCGAGGTCGTGGCCGCACGCGGCGACGAGGGCATCGCGGCGGTGCGCGAACTCACCGGTGGCGACGGCACGCACGTCGTCATCGAAGCCGTCGGCCACATGCCCGCCTATCAGCAGGCCATCGGTGTGGTCCGGCCGGGCGGCGTGATCAGCCGCGTCGGGGTGCCCCAATATGCCGACGCCCCAGTGGGTTTCGGCACCCTGTTCGGTCCGAACATCACTCTCACCGGCGGCCCCGCTCCGGCCCGTGCCTACATCGACACGCTGCTGCCGGGTGTCCTCGACGGCACCGTCGATCCGGGCAAGGTCTTCGACCGCGAGATCGGGCTCGACGACGTTCCCGAGGGCTACCGCGCGATGGACAACCGCGAAGCCCTCAAAGTCCTGGTCCGGCTCTGACACCGAAAGGAGCGCGACGATGTGCCTCGAGGACTACCGCCGCGCCCAGCCCGGAAGCTGACACTCAGCGGAGCATCTCGGTGCTGACCACCGAGAGCAACCGCAGTTTCTCGTAGCTCTCGGTGCCGGGCGTCGCGGTGTAGACCAGCAACAGGTGGGACTGCTCGGGGTCGAGAAGGGTTTGGCAGTGCAGGTCCATGGTGCCGACCTCGGGGTGCCGGAACCGCTTCACCTCCCGGGGGCGCACGCCGATCTCGTGGATGTGCCACAGGGTGGTGAACTCCGCGGATTCGGCGAGCAGGCGGGTCGCGTAGTGGGCGGCGCGGGAATCGGGGCCGCGCCGGGTGGCGACCTCGCGGAGTCCGGAGACGAACATCCGGGACAGGAACGGGCGGTCCTCTGGTGCGTAGCGGTCGCGTTCGGTGCGGTCGGTGAACCAGCGGTAGCCGATGCTGCGGGCGGGTCCGGTGTAGTGGGTGGTGTCGCCGGTCAGCGCCGTACCGAGCGGTGTCTGGCGCAGTGTCTCGCCGAGCTCGGTGACGATCTCGGCGGGCGTGTCCTGGAGGCGGTCGAGGATCCGCAGCAGACCGGGGCTGATGTGTTCGCTGATCGTGCCACGGGCGGGCGGCGTGTGGCCCGCGAGCCGGAACAGGTGGTCGCGTTCGTCGAGGGACAGGTGCAGGCCCTGGGCGATGGACGCCGTCATCTGTTCCGACGGGTGCGGACCGCGCTCCTGCTCCAGTCGCGCGTAGTAGTCGGTCGACATGTGGCACAGGACGGCGACCTCCTCCCGTCGCAGCCCGCTCGTCCGGCGTCTGTGCCCGCGTGGGAGTCCGACGTCCTCGGGTTGCAACGACTCCCGGCGTCGTCTGAGGAACTCCGCCAGCTCGGCTCGATCGATCACCAGCATCTCCTTCCAGCGTCGAGTTCGGTTCTACCGTCGCGGCCTGCGGGTATCCACTGATCGACAGTCCCTGGATGTCGCCGTGCGACCCGACGATCGTGGACAGCAGTCACCAGCCCAACACCCCGAGGAGCGATATGCCACGCCGACAAGCCGACATCACTGTTCCCGACCTCACCGGTCAGCGCGCCGTGGTCACCGGAGCCAGCGATGGCATGGGGGTCGGGATCGCGGCGCGCCTGGCGGCCGCCGGGGCGGAAGTCGTTCTCCCGGTTCGCAATCAGCGCAAAGGCGAGGCGGCGCTCACCACCGTCCGGGCGGTGACCCCCGACGCGGACGTGTCGCTTCGCGAACTCGATCTGTCCTCGCTGGCCTCGGTCGCCGCGCTCGGCAAGACCCTGCGAGCCGAGGATCGCCCGATCCATCTGCTGATCAACAACGCGGGTGTGATGACCCCACCGGATCGGCAGGTCACCGTCGACGGTGCCGAATTGCAGTTCGGCACCAACCATCTCGGGCACTTCGCGCTCGTCGGACACCTCATGCCCCTGCTCCGTGCCGGGGGCGCGCGAGTCACCTCGCAGGTCAGCGTCGCGGCCAACCAGAACAAGATCAATTGGGACGACCTGAACTGGGAGCGCTCCTATGACGGCAGAGCTGCCTATAGTCAGTCCAAGATCGCCCTCGGTCTTTTCGGGCTCGAACTCGGCAGGCGCAGCCGGGCGAACGGTTGGGGTATCACCAGCAATCTCGCCCACCCCGGCGTCGCACCGACGAATCTCCTCGCCGCCCGGCCCGAGGTCGGGCGCACCACCGACACCACCTCGGTGAAACTCATCCGGTGGCTTTCGGCCCGCGGCATCCTGCTCGGCACCGTCGAGTCCGCGAAACTCCCCGCCCTCTACGCCGCCACCTCGCCCGACGCCGAGACCGAACGCTTCTACGGACCCAGCGGACCGGGGCATCTCGGCGGACCACCGGCGGAGCAGAAACTCTACGGTCGGCTGCGCAGTCACGAAGATGCCCAGCGCATCTGGCAGATCTCCGAAGACCTCACCGGTATCCGAATCCCGGAATGACCCTGGCCCACAGGCAGGTGCTAGTCCTTCGCGAAGACGAAATTGCGCAGCGCCAGGAAACGTAGCCCGCCGACCACGGCCATGATCGCGATCACGGCGCCCGCCTGCGCGGCTTCGCCGAGCTCCGGTGCCAGCGCGTCGAGTCCGGCCAGCGCCGCCGTGCTGATCGCGAGCCCGAGTAGGGCCAGCCCACCGCCCTCCCACTGCGCGGTGAATCCGCCGACCCTGCTGCCCGCCCGGAAGGTGAGTTGCCGGTGCAATTCGTTCGCGATCACCGTGCTCACCAGCGACCCGGCGACATTGGCGACCAGGGGGCCGCTGCCGTGCATGGTCATGAACAGCAGCACGTACGCGACATTGCTGGCGCCGCCGACCAGGGCGAATCGGATCAGCTGGGCGAAGGTGTGGTCGCCGCGCAGGTAGCGCAGCACCAGGGCGAGGTCGATGCGCAGTGCGGGATCGGCGAAGACGCTGGTGGGGAGCATTCCCGGGTGGGTGACCTGCGGAGTCGTCATGTTCGTTCCGATCAAGCGTGCGGATTCGGCCGGGTGGATCCGGCGACGCTTGTGACTATACGTAGATGTATACGTATAAACAAGTTCTGGCGTGCGCGCCGCAGTCGGCGGACACTGGAGGGATGGTGGACAGGGAGCAACGCACGCCCTTTTACGGGGTGGTGCTGATTCTCGCAGCGTTGGGCGCATCCATGGCGGTCAGTTACTACGGGCCGACATGGGTTCGCGTCACCGTCTACATCCTCACGGCGATGGTCGTCTTGGTCGGCGGTGTCATGACGTTCCGGGACTACTCGCACTGACGCTGCGAACGCACTGCGCCCCGGCGGGTGGGGCGAGGTTGAGTGGCGCACCACCGAGGATGGGTGGGCCGCGCGAACCGGCCTTGCCGGTGGTGCGAAGCGCCCGCATCGCGACACGCGCGATGCGGGCTCACCGCTGATGGTCAGGGAACGAGCACGACCGTCTTGCCGGTCAGCCGTCCGGCGCCGGAGTCGGCATGTACCTCGGCCAGTTCGGCGACCGGACGGCGCGCGGCGACGTGCAGTCTGAGCGTGCCCGCATCCACCTTGGTGACGAGTTCGGCCAGCTGAGTCGCGTCGCTGCGGACCCACAGGCTCGCGCTGCGTACGCCTCGGGTGGGATCTTCGGGAATCGGACCGGCGGTGCTGGCCGCCACCCCGCCGTCGGCGATGTAGTTCGTCAGCTGCGCGAGCTCGGCGGGGGAGACTCGCACATGGTTCACCACGACGTCGAACGGGCCGCCGATGACGGCTGGTCCGGCCGCGAGATCGAGGGGGGCGAGGGCCTGGTGGGCGCCGTAGCCGCGAAGCCGGTCGGCGTTCGCGGGCGCGTCCACCGCGGTCACCCGCGCGCCCGCGTCGACGGCTAGCTGCACGACGAGGCTGCCCACCGCGCCTCCTGCCCCGTTGACCAGCACGGTCTGACCCGGTTTCAGTTCGGCGAGTTCGAACACCGTCTGCCACGCGGCCAGGCCGGTCAGTGGCAGCGCGGCGGCGTCGACCAGGTCGATCGTTCGCGGCGCCGGGGTCAGGGACTCGGCCGGGACCAGGACGTATTCGGCGGCGCCACCCGCGGATTCCAGCGGCAACATCGCGACGACCAGGTCACCGACCTCGACGCCGGTCACCTCCGCGCCGAGTTCGGCGACCGTGCCCGCGAGGTCGATGCCCGGTACGTACGGCAGCTCGATCGGGATCATCTCGGCCAGGAAGCCGGCGCGGATGTGGTCGTCGACCGGGTTGAACGACGTGGCCGCCACCCGCACCAGCACCTGCCCGGAGCCGGGGACCGGACGGTCCACGTCCTCGAGGCGCAGAACTTCGCTACTACCGAACTCGTGGAAACGCACTGCTTTCATGACACTGCCTCTTCTGTGGGTTGTTCAGGAAATCTGTACGGAGCGGATGGAGTTGCCCATGACCATGCGGTCGATGGCGCTCACCGCACTGGTCGGATCGTCGGCGGCGCCGACGGTGAGCAACAGCGGCACGAAGTGCTCGGCCGTCGGATGGGCGACCGCGGCGCCGGGTGCCTTGTTCCGGTAGTCGGCGAGTGCGTCGGCATCGCCGCGGGTGAGCGCATCGTCGGCCCATTCGTCGAATGCCGTTGTCTGCGCGGCGAGTTCGGGACGGCCGAAGACGGCGAAGCTGTGCGTCATGAAGCCGGAGCCGAGCACGAGGATGCCTTCGTCGCGCAGCGGCCGCAGGCGTGCGCCGAGCTCTAGGAGGGCGCCGGGATCGAGGCCGGGCATCGACAGCTGCACGACCGGGACGTCCGCCGCTGGGTACATGGCCATGAGTGGGATGAAGGCGCCGTGGTCGAGACCGCGGCCGGTGAACTCGTGCACCGGCGTCCGGCCGAACAGGCCGGTGAGTCGCCGGGCCAGGTCGGTGGCGTCCGGGGTCGCGTAGGGAAGGGTCTTGTAGCGGGGGTGGAAGCCGCTGAAGTCGTAGTACAGCGGGGTGCCTGCCACGGCTCCGGTGATGGTGACCGGCGCGGCTTCCCAATGCGCCGAGACGACGACGATGGCACGAGGTTTGGGCATCGACTGGCTCCAGTCGAAGAGATCGCCGACCCACTGCGGATCGTCGAGGGTGAACGGGGCGCCGTGACTGACGAAGAGGCTGGGTAGGGCGCCGTTGGACGGGCTCCACCGGCGTTGTTCGCGCGCCTGGGGCATGGCCCTTGCGAGCAGGTCGTCGTAGGCCGCGGCTGGTGTCGGGTTCATCGCCAATCCTCTCCATTGCTTGCCTGGGAAAGTAATTTAACTTTCCTGGGCAAGTGAAGACTAGCTTGAGGTGAGTTGCCTAGGCAAGTGAATTCAGTTGCTCAGGCAAGTTGGATGGGTTGTCTTGGCAAGTATGATCAGCTGATGGACACCCAGTCACCCTGGTTAGACGCCGATCAGCAGGACCTGTGGCAAGCGCTGCTCACGGTCGTCACCGCCCTGCCCGCGGCACTCGATCGTCAGCTGCAGCGCGACGCGGGCATCTCCAACTTCGAGTACGGAGTGCTGGCCCGGCTGTCCATGGCCGACGAGGTGACACTTCGGCTCAGTGATCTGGCCAGGGAATGCGACGCCACCCTGCCGCGGCTGTCGAAGGTGATGGACCGCTTCGAAACTCGCGATTGGGTCGCCCGCCGCGCCGACCCCACCGATGGTCGCTACACCCTCGCCACGCTGACCGATACCGGCAGGCGCCAGCTCACCGAGAGCGCACCCGCGCACGTCGCGCAGGTGAAGCGCCTCGTGTTCGACCCGCTCACCGCCGCTCAGCAACGCCATCTCGGCAATGCGCTCACCCGCGTCGCCGCCACCGTGCGCCGAGACCTCGAGGGGTAGCGCGCTCAGGCGGTCGGTTCGCTGTGGTGATCGGCTGCGGTGATGAGCTCGTCGAGCCGGCCCAAGGCTTTCCTCATGGCGGCGATGTGGGTGGCGAGGCGGTCGCGCTCGGCCAGCAGTTCGTCGCGTTGGGTCACGGTGGTGTGGCCGGCGTCCAGGCAGGGCAGCAGGCTGGTGATGGTGCGGCTGCCCAGCCCCGCCGCGTAGAACTGCTGGAAGAAGCGGACCCGCTCGATCGCTTCCTCGGTGTAGACGCGCTGGCCGGACGGGGTGCGCTCGGGGACGAGGGGCTCCTGCTCTTCGTAATACCGCAGGGCGCGCACGCTGGCCTTGCTCTATCCGCAGGTCGTGGCCCAGCGATAGGCTTCCAGACCAATGAATTCCGGCCGCGGAAGTCGTCTCGTCCTATGACGCAACCGCAGAGGAGTCGCCATGCCGTCACATCGATCGCCCGAGCGCTTGGTCACCGTCGGTGATGTCGACCTGTGCGTGACCACGTTCGGCGACCAGCGACGGTCGCCGGTGCTGTTGCCGTGCACGTCGCGGCTGTGCTGGGAAGACCGGTTCTGCGAACGGCTCGCCGGCGCGGGCCGGTTCGTCCTTCGCTACGACATCCGCGATACCGGCCGGTCGACCGCCTACCCGGTCGGCTCGCCCGGTTACACCCTGCGCGACCTGGTCTCGGACCTCGTCGGACTGCTGGACGTCTTCGAACTTCCGCGCGCCCACCTGGTCGGCTTCTCGGTGGCGGGCTGGATCTGCCAGCTCGCCGCCCTCGACCACCCCGACCGCGTGTCGGCTCTGACC
This sequence comes from Nocardia sp. FBN12, assembly GCF_050320175.1. Taxonomy (GTDB): domain Bacteria; phylum Actinomycetota; class Actinomycetes; order Mycobacteriales; family Mycobacteriaceae; genus Nocardia. The sequence goes on from NZ_CP190048.1 coordinate 80,912, forward strand.
CTGATCAACACACGCCCCACCGCACCCGGCCCGGCGGACCCGGACCTACCCGAGCATTCGGACAGGGTCATGAAGTTCTTCACCGAGACATCCCCGCCGGACTGGTCCGACCGGTCCGCGGTGATCGACTACGGCGTCGAACAGGCCCGGGTCCGCGCCGGCGCACACGGATTCGACGAACAGCGGGCGCGGCAGCAGGCGGTCCGGATGGTCGACCGCACCACCGATATGGCCTCCAGCGTGCGCAATCTGGCTTTCGTCGAGGCGGGCGAACGCTGGCGCGAGCGGCTACGCGATCTCACCATCCCGGCCCTCGTCGTCCACGGCACCGACGACCCGTTCTTTCCCTACGGCAACGGGCAGGCCATGGCCCGGGAGATCCCCGGCGCCCAGTTGCTCCCGCTGGACGGCATCGGCCACGAACTCCCGGCCACCACCTGGGATCGTCTGCTCGCCGCCATGCTGGTGCTGCGGCCGCATCGGTGATCGAGAACCGATCGCCGTTGTGACCACCGCGGACGCGACAGGTGTCGTGGTCCAGTATTACGAACTGTTTACGACGACTGTTACACCACTGCAAAGAGCCGGAAATGTTCCCGTAGTGCGACTTTCATCGGTGAGCTTTCGCGTGGTCCTCATCGCGCCACGGTTCGAGGACAAGCTCGGTCGAGCCCTCGGCGCGCCCTTGCGCGGCGTCGGGGGATGACTGCTCGAACCTGATGAGGGGAAGTATGAATATCAACCGAATCCGTGGTGGCGCGAGTGCACTCGGCACCGGCCTGGCTGTGCTCGCACTGGGTGCGCTGGTGGCCGGTACCGCCGGTGCCGACGCCTTCGTCCCACTGCCCGACGGTGAGCGGGTCGGCCACGGTGTCACGGTGAAGCGCACCGGTGAGCACGCCGTGGTTTCCCCGTCGATGGCCGCCAATGGCGCGGGCCGGGTCGCGTGGGTCTCGGCCAACGTGACCGCCGACGTGACGATCACCCCCGAGGGCGAGGCGGGCCCGAACAACGGTCCTTCCGGCGCCGACGGCACCAACAACTCCTCCACGCACGGTGCCTCCCAGCTCAACACCGGCTACATCATCGGCTGCCAGGTCTCGATCGGCGACGACGCGATCGCCGCGGGCCTCTCCGGCGGCATCGACCTGTCCGGCTTCAGCGTCGGCGGTTCGGCCGGCATCGAGCTGGGCCCGGGCGAGGTGAAGTTCGTCCAGCTCGAGAAGAAGGACATCGAGAAGGCGGGCGTCTACTCGATCGAGTACCAGGACGTCGAGATCGAGGTGCAGGGCTGTGCCGGTTACGCGCAGGCCCGCGCCTACACCGTGGTCGAGATCATCGGCGACCACTACTCCAAGACCACCCTCTACGGTGCGCCGTTCAGCATCGGCTGACCTGCCCGAACCAGACATAGATCAGAGGACGAAAAATATGTTCCACCGTAAGAACGCGGCGCGGCTGGCCGGTGTCGCCGGCGCGGCCGCCGTCACCGTCGGGATGCTGTCGACCGGTGCGGCCAACGCCGACACCTTCATTCCGCTGCCCGGCGGCGAGATCGTCAAGACGCTGTCCGACGGCACCACCGTCACGGTCCGGCTGGTCGGCGAGTCGGCCAACATCAACCCGTCCATGGGTTCGACCCCGGTCCACCGCAACGCGTGGGTGTCCGGTAGCGCGCAGGTCGAGGTGTCGGGTAATGCCAAGGGCGGCAAGATCCGTCCCGGCTACGTCGTCGGCTGCCAGGTCAACATCGACGGCGGCGGCGTGGAAGGTGGCGTCGAGGGCGAGAGCGACTGGGCGGGCAAGAAGCCCGGTGTCGGTGCCGATACCGGCGCCGAACTGAGCCTCGGGCCGGGCCAGGCCGAGTCGTTCTACATCCTGGATCTCGAGAAGGCCGACGACTACGGCGACGAGTCGCACAGCAAGGACAACAAGTTCAAGGGTAAGAGCGGCTCGGTGACCTGGGCCGACACCACGATCGGCCTGTCCGGCTGCGGTGGCTACGCCCAGGCGCGTGCCTTCGTGAAGGTGAAGGTCGAGACCGACAATGTGACCTCGGTCGTCACGCTGTGGGGTCAGCCGTTCAGCATCGGCTGATCTGGTCAGTACCCTGTGCGGCCCGGCGCGATGCGCCGGGCCGCACTGCGTTCGGCGGGTATCCGGTCACCGGAATCGGGCGTCGGCCGCTGACAACCGATCGTCGACCGTCAGGGCCGAATACCCCCGACGGCTGTCCTCCTCCGCACCGGCGTCACAGCCGTGACAGCGCCGATTCCGGTGACCTTTGTGCGCGACCTGGCCCGATGGATCGTCGTTCCTGGCACGTGAACGTGACCCTCATCGTTGTCCGCGTGGCAGACGCCTCCGGTAGGGCCGAGAGCGCCACGCGGCGCTCGGCTGCGGCACGCACAGAGAATCGCAGCCGATCATTGCAAGAGTTCCGGTCGCTTCTTTGCGATCTCGTGAAGGGCGGGGATGGTCAGCACGAATCGGGCGCCGCCGGCGGGACTTTCCGTGCAGCGCAGGGTGCCGTGATGGCCGAGCACCGTTTCGCTGACCAGTGCGAGCCCGATGCCGGTGCCCGCGGTCGCGCGGGAGGCGGTGACGAAGCGCTCGAAGATGCGCTCGCGGTTCTCGGGCGCGACGCCGGGGCCCGCGTCGTCGACCGTGACCACGATGTCGGGCCCGTCGCGGTCGACGCGGACACCGGTGACGCCGCCGCCGTGCCGTTCGGCGTTGATGAGCAGATTGACCAGTGCGCGTTCGAGTTCCGTGCGGCGCCCGCGGATCGTTCCCACATCGCCGATGTCGAGCACGTCCGGCGACACGCCACGGCCGACGAGCAGGTGGGTGAGCAGTTCCGCCAGGTCGAGCGGGGTCTGGTCGGAGCGGTGGATGCCCGCTTCCACGCGGGCGAGGGCCAGCATGTCGTCGAGCAGGCCCCGCAGGTACGCGGTTTCCTCGACGAGCAGTCCGAGCGCGGCGCGTGGGCGCTCGGACAGTTCGTCGCGGTGGCCGGTTAGGACCGTCGCGGTGGTGGTGAGAGTGGTCAGCGGGGTGCGCAGTTCGTGGCTGAGATCGGAGACGAGGCGCCGTTCGCGCTCGATCCGCTGCTGTAGTGAGTCGACCATCGCGTTGAACGCGTCGACCGTGGCGGACAGTTCGTCGTCATCGGTGCGCGGTAGTCGCAGTTCGTGCTCGCCGAACGCGATTCTGGATGCCGTGGCGGCCACCTGACGCAGTGGGCTCAGTGCGCGATGAGCCGCCCAGGCGCCGATCGCGGCCGCGATCGTCACGGCCAGTACCGAGCAGGCGAGCAGGATTGTCCGCAGCATCCGGAGGGTGGACTCGAGTTCGAGCAGCGGCGCGAATTCGTAGAGGACGGTGGCGTTGTCGACGACGGTGCCTGCCCGGAGGTAGGGCTGGTTTCCGATCCGGACCCGAGTGGGCTCCTCGCCTACCGCCTCGGCCGCGTCCGGAACGGGCGGCGGTGCGAGTGGGAACTCGAGGTCTGCCCCGACCGTCGACCAGCGATTGTCCCGGTGCAACATCGCGATGGTGCCACTCGGCAGATGCAGCGCCTCGAGGGCTTGATCGCCGCTGAGGTTCGTGCTGCCGAACCGCAGGCGCAACAGCTCGGCGTGCACGCCCACCGCCCGCTCGACGGTGCGCGAGCGCTGCGACTCCATGTAATTGGTGCTGATGGCGTACACCGATCCGGACAGCACAACGGCGACCAGGCTCGCGCCGAGCACGAACGCCGCCGTGACGCGTCCACGCAGTCCGCGCAACCGCGACGGAACCCGGTGCCCGCGTTCAGGATTGGACATCGAGCCGGTAGCCGAGCCCACGGACGGTGACGATCAACCTCGGGTCGGCGGGATCGCGTTCGATCTTGGTGCGCAGCCTGCGTACGTGCACGTCGACGATGCGCTCGTCGCCGAAGAACCCGCGATCCCAGATCTTGTCGAGCAGCACCTGCCTGCTCAGCACCAAGCTGTCGTTCTGGGCCAATTCGCACAGCAACCGGAATTCGGTGAGCGTGAGATGTACGTCCTCGCCTGCCAACCGCAGCGAGCCGCGCTCCGGACACAGGATCAACCTGCGGTGCGCGGCCGCGTCGAGGACGATCTCGGTGACATCGCGATCCGAGGTGTTCCTTGTCCGCCTGCGCAGCGCCCTGATCCGCGCGGAGAGTTCCTTGACCTCGAACGGTTTGGTGACGAAATCGTCGGCCCCCGCCTCGAGTGCGGCGACCACATCATGGGTGTCGTCGCGCGCGCTGACCACGATGATCGGCACGTCGTGCTCGCGACGCACCTCACGGATATAGGTGTAGCCGTCCATTCCGCCGAGCATGAGGTCGACGAGCATCACATCGGGCGCGCCGAGATCGTGGACCTGGTCGAGTGCCTTCTCGGCGGAATCGGCCTCGGCGACGGTGTAACCCTCGTCTTCCATGGCCAGCCGCAGCGACTCCCGTACCCGGGTGTCGTCCTCGACGATCATCAACTGTGCGTTCATGGGTCAATCTCCGTTTGGGCTCAGCTGAGGTAGCCGGCGAGTTGGGGCACGGCGTGGACGATGTGTTGCGCCCAGATCGGTTCGCCGATGGGGGCGAAGTCCCAATCCTGGTGGGGGCGGCGGAGTTTGCCGAGCACCAGACCGGTGTGGGAGCCGCCGCTGTCCAGCCGCAGGCGGATCAGTTCGGTCCCGGTGACATTGTCGGTGACGCGGCAGAAACCATTCTGGACCTGGTCGAATCGCTGCCCCGTGTAGCAGGTCACGATGAACACGATAGTGGTGACATCCGGGGCGAGCCGAGTCAGGTCGACCACGATGACCTCGTTGTCGCCGTCACCGTCGCCGGTGACGCTGTCGCCGAGGTGGCGGACCGCGCGATCGCGTGAGGTGAGTTGCTCGTGGTAGGCGACATCGATGAAGCGGGTGCCGGCGAACAACAGGGCGGCGGCGTTGAGATCGACATCTTTACCGCGCCGCCCGAACATGTTGGGGCGCACGGGATCCCAACCCAACCCCATCGTGACATGGGCAAGACCGCCGTGGCGGGGTACTGGTCCGGTCATAGGTGCTCCTCGTCGAGCGATCGATGGGTTGTGCGCGTGCCGCGCTACCTCAGTGCGGAGTCTGCGGGTGCTGATACACATCGGGGATGCCGTCGCCGTCGTCGTCGCGCGATTCGGCCTCGTCCAGTGCGCGGTAGACCCGGTTGCGCGCGCGCAGCACGATGGTGGCCAGGATCGCCGCGGTCACGGTGCCGAACAGCACGCCGATGCGGACGTGATCGGCCCGGGTGTGGTCGCCGGCGAAGGCGAGTTCGCCGACGAGCAACGACACGGTGAACCCGATGCCGCCGAGCAGTGCCACCCCGGCGACATCGATCCAGGCCAGTTCCGAATCGAGTTCGGCGCGAGTGAGTTTCGCGGTGAGGTAGGTCGTGGCGGTGATGCCGATCAGCTTGCCTGCCACCAGTCCCACGATGATGCCGAGAGTCACCCGGTCACCGAGGGAATCGGTCAGACCGCTGAGCCCGCCCACGGTGACGCCTGCGGCGAAGAACGCGAACACCGGCACCGCGAATCCGGTCGAGAGCGGCCGGATCCGGTGTTCGAAGCGTTCCGCGAGTCCGTGTTCGGCGGATTCGCCGCGCGCGAGGACGACCGGGACGGTGAATCCGAGCAGCACTCCCGCCACCGTGGCGTGCACGCCCGAAAGGTGGACCAACCACCATGCGACCAGTGCCAGTGGGACCAGCAGCCAGGGTGAACTGATCCGCCGTTGCACGGCGAGCGCGAACAGGGCGAGGGGAACGACCGCGGCGGCCAGGTAGGGCAGGTTCAGTTCGCTGGTGTAGAAGATCGCGATCACGGTGACCGCCAGCAGGTCGTCCACGACGGCGAGGGTGAGCAGGAAGGTGCGCAGCGCGGCGGGCAGGTGGGTGTTGATCACCGCCAGCACGGCGAGCGCGAACGCGATGTCGGTCGCGGTGGGAATGGCCCAGCCATCGAGGGTGCCGGGCGGCCCGCTGCGGTTGACCAGCACATAGATCAGCGCCGGGACGGCCATGCCGCCCACCGCCGCGACAACGGGCAGCGCCGCGCGGCGTGGATCGCGCAGATCGCCCGCCACGAATTCACGTTTGAGCTCGAGGCCGACGACGAAGAAGAAGATCGCCAGCAACCCGTCGGCCGCCCACTCGCTCAGCGAGAGGTTCAGGTGCAGCGCGGACGGCCCGATGTGGAAGTCGCGTATCGCTGTGTACGCGCCGGCCCATGGTGTGTTCGCCCAGATCAGCGCGATGATCGCCGCGACGATCAGCAGCACGCCGCCCACGGTTTCGCGCCGCAGCACCGAGGCGATTCGCCGTGCTTCCGGCCAGCTACCTCGGGTGAGAACTGTGCGTCGGGTCGGCGGCGTCATCCAACCACCGACTGGGGGAGGCGGACAGTGAAGCCTGAGTTGCGCGCAAGCAGCAAGAGTGGGTACCCGTCACCGATCGAACCCCACCCGACGGAGCTCGAGCCGGGTTGCCGACCAGACTTCCCGGCGCACCTACCCGTAAAGATGCCGTAAAGATCACTCCGACCGCAAACTGAACGCGCGCCTGCTCGGTCGCGGGCGGTTTGACCACTCCAGCCCCGATGGCTGACCGATGCCAGAGACCCCTGAAAGGACGGACGATGGAAATAGTCAAGCGCCCGCCGCCGCCCACCGGTATTCGCCGCCTGCTGTTCCGGGCCCCCATCTACCTCTACCGACTCCGGCTTGGCTGGCTGTTCGGGGGCAGGCTGCTCCTGCTCGACCACACGGGCCGGGTGTCGGGGAAGCCGCGCCAGGCGGTCATCGAGGTCGTCGAACACGACAGCACCGATGACAGCTACGTCGTCTGTTCCGGTTTCGGCCCCAAAGCCGCGTGGTATCAGAACATCCTCGCGACACCCGACACGAGTATTCGAGTCGGCCTGCGCACCATCCCGGTCACCGCACAGCCGCTCGATGTGGACGAAGGCGGCGAGTTCATGGCTCGGTACGCGCCCCGGCACCCGCGCGCAGCGCGAAAACTGGTGCGGTTCATGGGCTTCGCTGTCGATGGCACACCGCAGGACTACCGCGAGGTCGGACGTCGACTGCCCTTCGTGCGTTTGCGTCCTCGTCCGTGAACGTCGGCGCAAGATGAACATGAATCGCTCGCGGTGACCGGGTTCTATTCGTCTGGGCGCAGGATGTCGTCGAGTTGTTGCTCGAGCCGGTTGAGCGCCGCCCTGGCCGCTTCGAGTTCGGCTTCGAGTCGGGTGATCGCGGACTCATCGATCTGCGAAGCGGGTGGTGGTTCGCCCGGTGGTGCTGTCGGTCTGCCCGGCGGTGGTGGCGCGGCGGGGCTGCCGCCGGGCGCGGTCGCGAGATTGCCGGTCGCGGGACCGAAGACCTGGTCGAGTGCTTCGGCGAGGGTCGGTGCGTAGCCGACTCTGACTCCGCCGGTGCCGGGCTCCCGGTAGCTGACCAATACCCGTGCCAACTGCGGGAAAGTGGATCCGTTCGCGGCAGTCGAGATCCGTTCGGTGAACAGCGGTTCGACGTAGAGGACGCCACCGTCCGCGATCGGCAAGGTGAGCAGGTTGCCGTACTGGATGCGGTTGGAGCGCTCGAGCAGCGTGCGCTCGGACGCCACTCGGGTATCGGAGATCATCGAGTTCTGAATCTGTTGGGGCCCTTGCGTGAGCGTGTCGGTGGGCAACTGCAGAACGCTGAACTTGCCGTAGTTCTCGGGGTCGGAGCGCACAGAGATATAGGCGGACAGGAACTCCCGCTTGAACCCGACCATCGCACTGGCCAGCCGAAACGAGGGCGCCGCATCAGCGGGGTCGCCGAGCAGCACATAGAAGGGCGGCTGCTGCGGATTGGCCTCGACGGTCGGATCGCTCGGCACCGACCAGAAGGCGTTGTTGGTGAAGAACTCTCGTGGCTCGTCCACGTGGTACCGCGCGAGCATGTCGCGCTGGATGGCGAACAGATCCTCCGGGTAGCGGAAATGGGCGCGCAGGTCGTCACTGATCGACGCCGCTGGTTCGACGGTGCCGGGGAACGCCCGCATCCAGGCGGCCAGCACCGGGTCTCGGTCGTCGACCTGGTACAGCGTCACGGTGCCGTCGTAGGCGTCGACGGTCGCCTTGACCGAATTCCGCGCGTAGGAGATCTCGCGGTGAGCCACGTCGCCGTCGCGGGCGAGAGCATCCAGCGAACTCCGAGCGGCGTAGGGGTAGCCGTCGATGCTGGTGTAGGCGTCGATGATCCAGACGATCCGGCCGTCGACAACCGCCGGGTAGGGGTTGTTGTCGACGGTGAGCCACGGTGCCACCAACTCGACGCGCTCACTCGGATCGCGATGGAAGATGATCTTCGAGTCGGGGCCGATCGCCTTGGAGAACAGGATATTTCGTTCGGTATAGGTCGACGCGAAGGCCAGCCGGTTGAGCCAGTTCCCGATCGGAACCCCACCCGCACCCGCGTAGGTGTACTTGGTGGTGTCGGTGTCGTACTCGCGGGGCTCGGTGCCGCCACCGACGATGGCGTAGTCAGGATCGGCCCGCGCGATCACCTCACCGAAATAGATGCGTGGCTGTTCGACCGGGATCACCTGCTGCCCGGCGTGCTGGGAGGCGATATCGCTCACCGCGTAGATCGGGTACCCGCTGTTGCTGGCCGAACTGTCGCCCGATGCTTCCCGCACCGCCGCGTTGACCCGATTCGCCGGTGCCGCGACGAACCCGTCGCCGTGGGTGTAGACGGTATGCCGGTTGACCCAATGCGATTGATTGCCGCTGAGCGCGGTCGGGGTCAGCTCCCTGGCCGCGACGACGTAGTCACGCAGCCTGCCGTCGATGCGGTAGCGGTCGAGGTCCAGATTTTCCGGGAAGCTGTAGAAGTTCTTGAGCTGCTGCTGCTGGGTGAAGGTGCGGGAGAGGATATGCGGGTCGAGCAGCCGGAGATTGGCGATCGTGGTCGCGTCGGCGGCGACCTCGGGAGGCTGCTTCGTGCCGACCCCCGGATACGACTGGTAGTCGACCCGGTCGCTGCCGATCCCGTACGCCTGCCTCGTTGCCGCGATATTGCGTTCGATGTAGGGGCTCTCCAGGTCGGCCGCGTTGGGGCGCACCGAGAACTGTTCCACCGCGAGCGGCCAAACCCCGCCGACCACGATCGAGGACAGCAGCAGCAGGGTGGCGGCCATCGCGGGGAGCCGGAGATCGCGGATCACGACCGCGGAGAAGACCGCCGCGGCACCGATCAGCGCGATCGCCAAGAGCACGAACCGCGCCGGTAGCACGGCGTTGATGTCGGTGTACCCGGCGCCGGCGAACGTCGGTTCCCGCCGGTGACTCGACAACAGCGCATACCGGTCGAGCCAATACGCGCCGGCCTTCAAGACGAAGAACAGCCCGAGGAGCACCGCGAGCTGAACGCGGGCACCATGGCTGAGGCCGACCGACTTGCCGGCGGGCCGGAGCCCGCCGAACAGAAAATGCGTTGCCAGACCGGCAATGAACGCGAAGAACACCGCGACGAACAACCAGCTCAGCACGAGGCGATAGAACGGCAGATCGAAGACGAAGAAGCCGATATCGATTCCGAATTCGGGATCGCGCGCGCCGAACGCCCCGCCGTGCAGAAACAACTGCACCGTCTCCCACCTCGACTGGCCGATGAGACCACAGATCAACCCGAATCCGACCGCGATCCCCGTCCCGATGCGCCCTGGCCACCGGCCGACCACGCGACGGACCTCGGTGAGCGGATCGTCGGCACGTGCGGCGGGCATGAAGACGGGACGTGAGCGGTACGCCGACCACATGGCCAGATAGAGCGCCCCACCGAGGCACCCGCCGATCACCACGAACAGCGACAGCTTGGTGAGCAGCACGGTCAACCAGACACCGCGATAGCCGACCTCGCCGAACCACAACCAGTTGACATAGGTGCCGATCAGGCCCGGCACGACCAGCAGCAACAGGATGAATACCGCACCAGCTACCAGCAGCAGCCGTAGACGCCGGGGCACCTGTTCCGAAACGGAGTCCTCACGTGCGCTCATCCGCCGCTCCTGTGACAACGTCGGGCCGTGCGACCGTCGTCGGCGATCTGGTCCCGATTCTACTCGGCCACGGTGCGCGGTGTCAGCGCCGCGAGATCAGCTGCAGCAGTTGGGATCCAGGACCGTGCAGAGCGCGGACAGGGCGTCACGGCGGGCGCGGTGGATGGTGTTCATTCCGCGTCGTTCGGATTCGACCAGGCCTGCCTTGCGTAGCTGGCCGAGGTGGTGGGAGACGGTGGATTCGCTCAGGCCGACGGTGGCGGCGAGCTCGCCACCGTTCTCCTCGCCGAGTGGGCTGGTGAGCAGCAGTGACAGCAGTCTGACTCTGGCCGGGTCGGCGATCGCCTTGAGTCGCAACGCCACCTCCAGGGCTGCGGCGTCGTCTACGGGCCCCGCCGCGACGGGGGCGCAGCAGACGGGGGCGGACATATCGATCACGGGCAGCGCCTTGGGCATGAGATCGACTCTACCCGCGGTATTGACATATGTCGAAAAGGTGAGCAGACTCGGCGGCACAAGTTATTCGATATATGTCACACAAGTGGAGGTTCGATCATGTCTCGTATCCAGCTGGCCCTCAATGTCGACGACCTCGACACCGCCGTCCAGTTCTACTCGACCCTGTTCGACGCCGAACCGGCCAAGCGCAAGCCCGGCTACGCGAACTTCGCGATCGCCGAGCCGCCGCTCAAGCTCGTGCTGATCGAGAACGCCGGTCAAGGTGGCAGCTTGAATCACCTCGGCGTCGAGGTCGAATCCTCCGAACAGGTGCACGGCGAGATCGCCCGACTCTCCGAAGCGGGTCTGTTCACCGAGGAGCAGATCGCGACCACATGTTGCTTCGCCACTCAGGACAAGGTGTGGGTCACCGGGCCGGGCGCCGAGCGGTGGGAGGTCTACACGGTGCTGGCCGACAGTGAAACCTTCGGCACCGCACCGGAACTCGACCTTGCCGACGCCGAGGCGGTCGACGTCTGCTGTGGCACCGCCGCCGAAGCTGAGAGCGAGGGCGCCTGCTGTGGCAGTGCGGCCAAGACCGAGGCCGTGGCTTCCGGCGCGAGCTGCTGCCGCTGATCCGCCGGGCTCGTTCATCCGGTGTTCGTTTGCTTTCTTGATTAGACATCCGTCAATATCGATATATGTCGAATCAGGATCTGCCGCTGAGCGTGGTCTCGCAGTCGTGCGAGGCCGCGCCCAGTACCCGCCCACCGATGACCGGCCAGACGGCCGCCGAGTTGGCCGTGCTGTTCAAGGCCCTCGCCGACCCGGTCCGGTTGCGGTTGCTGTCGGCGATCGCGTCCCGCGCCGACGGTGAAGCCTGCGTGTGCGACCTGTCGACGGGGATCGACGTCACCCAGCCGACCATCTCCCACCACCTGAAGGTGCTGCGCGAAGCCGGACTGCTGGCCAGCGAGCGCCGGGCTTCCTGGGTGTATTACCGGGTCGTCCCGCAGGCGCTCGCGCGACTGTCGGATGTGCTCGCGACCGAAGCGGGAGCGGTGACCGCATGAGTACCACGACCACCGACCACCCCGCCGTCGTCGGCAAACTGTCGACGCTCGACCGGTTCCTGCCGGTCTGGATCGGCGTCGCGATGGCCGCCGGACTGCTGTTCGGACGCATGATTCCCGGCCTCGGCGACACGCTGAGCGCCGTGGAGATCGACGGCATCTCGCTGCCCATCGCGATCGGGCTGCTGATCATGATGTATCCGGTGCTGGCCAAGGTCCGCTACGACCGCCTCGACTCCGTCACCGGCGACCGCAAACTGCTGATCAGTTCGCTGGTGCTGAACTGGGTACTCGGCCCCGCGCTGATGTTCGCCCTGGCCTGGTTGTTCCTGCCCGACCTGCCTGAATACCGCACCGGTCTGATCATCGTCGGCCTGGCTCGCTGCATCGCCATGGTGATCATCTGGAACGACCTGGCGTGCGGCGACCGCGAAGCCGCCGCGGTGCTGGTTGCCCTGAACTCGGTGTTCCAGGTGGTCATGTTCGCCGTGCTCGGCTGGTTCTACCTCTCGGTCCTGCCCGGCTGGCTCGGCCTCGAACAGACCACCATCGACGTCTCGCCGTGGCAGATCGCGAAGTCGGTGCTGATCTTCCTCGGTATCCCGCTGCTGGCCGGGTTTCTGAGCCGCCGCTTGGGTGAACGCGCCAAGGGCCGCGACTGGTACGAGGCGAAGTTCCTGCCGAGGATCGGCCCGTGGGCGCTGTACGGGCTGCTGTTCACGATTGTGATCCTGTTCGCCCTGCAAGGCGACCAGATCGCCGCCCACCCGCTCGACGTGGTCCGCATCGCGATCCCGCTGCTGGCCTACTTCGCGATCATGTGGGGCGGCGGCTACGCGATGGGCGCGGCCCTCGGCCTCGGTTACGAACGCACCACCACCCTCGCGTTCACCGCGGCGGGCAACAACTTCGAACTGGCCATCGCCGTAGCGATCGCCACCTACGGCGTCACTTCCGGTCAAGCCCTCGCCGGCGTCGTCGGCCCGCTCATCGAGGTCCCCGTCCTCGTCGCACTGGTCTATGTCTCCCTTGCCCTGCGCAAACGGTTCAAGCCGACCGCCGCCACCGCTGTCGCTGCGGGGGTGACGCCGCGATGAGCGCATCCGAATCATCAACTGGGGCACCGACGAACCCTCCGAACGCGGCATCGACGGCATCGGACGCATGCGCCTGGTCCGCGACGACATCGAAACCCGTGTCCGGCATCTCCTCGCCGAACTAGACCTCCCGGCCAGCTGAAAGGCATTGCCCCACATGACCACCAAGCCCAGCGTGTTGTTCGTCTGCGTCCATAACGCAGGTCGCTCCCAGATGGCCGCCGGATTCCTCAACCACCTCGCGGGCGACGCGATCGAGGTCCGCTCGGCGGGCAGCGCGCCCGCCGAGACGATCAACCCGTCCGCCGTCGCGGCGATGGCCGAACTCGGCATCGACATCGCCGATCAGACCCCGAAGATCCTCACCTACGACGCCGTGGAAACCTCCGACGTCGTCATCACCATGGGCTGCGGCGACACCTGCCCGGTCTTCCCCGGCGTCAGCTACCGCAACTGGACACTGGACGATCCGGCGGGCAAAGGCGTGGAGTCGGTTCGCCCGATCCGCGACGAGATCAAAACCCGCATCGAAGCCCTCGTCGCCGAACTACTCCCGCCCCAGGGGTGACATCGCCGGTTCGCGCACGCGCCCGGTAGGGGCGTTCCCGGGTGGACGGTCGGCGTGACGAAGCGGGGGATTCCGGACGCGGTCATCGATGGGTTCGGATCCCCCGAAGTGAGGACTGCGACGCCGGGTCAGAGGCAGTTCGGGTCGGTGTCGAGCAGCGTGGTGTCCAAGGTCGCGAGGATGTCGAGTTGTGGTGTGACCTTGGGTAGTTCGAAGGTGTAGAAGAAGCGGGCCGCGGCGCGCTTGCCGTCGTAGAACGAACCTTCCTTGTCCCCGGTGGCGACGAGCTGTTCGAGCCAGATCCACGCGATCACGACGTGGCCGAAGGATTCGAGGTAGAGCGAGGAGTTGGCGAGCGCGACGGCGGGGTCGCCGGTGGACCACAACCGCATCGTGGTCTCGACGAGCTTGTGCCACGCGGCACCGAGCTGCGCGGCGTGCTCCGCGCCCAGTTCGCTCGCCCGCGCGATGGTCTTCTCGATTTCCGCGCCGAGCAGTGCCAGTCCGGCGCCGCCCCGCATCACTACCTTGCGACCGAGCAGGTCGAGTCCCTGCACGCCGTGGGTGCCCTCGTGGATGGGGTTGAGGCGGTTGTCGCGGTAGAGCTGCTCGACGTCGTAGTCGGTGGTGTAGCCGTAGCCGCCGTGCACCTGGATCGCGAGGCTGTTGGCCTCCAGGCACCACTGCGAGGGCCAGCTCTTGGCGACCGGGGTCAGCACGTCGAGCAGCAAGGCGGCGGCCTCGCGGGCGTCGGACTCCGGCGCGGTGGCCGCGTCGTCGACCAGGCGCGCGCAGTACAGGTTCAACGCCATCGCGCCCTCGACGTAGGACTTCTGGGCCAGCAGCATCCGGCGCACATCGGGGTGCTCGATGATCGGAACAGGCGGCGACAGTGGATCTTTGGCCCCGACAGCCCGGCCCTGCGTGCGAACCTTCGCGTAGGCGAGGGATTTGAGGTAACCGGTGTAGCCGAGGGCGGTGGCCAGCATCCCGACGCCGACCCTGGCCTCGTTCATCATGTGGAACATGTAGGACAGTCCGCGGCCCTCCTCGCCGACGAGGAACCCGACCGCGCCTGCCTTGCCGCGGGGGGAGTGGGTGCCGTCGCCGAAGGCGAGGTGGGTATTGGTCGTACCGCGGTTGCCCATCTTGTGGTTGAGGCCGATCAGGGTGACATCGTTGCGTTCCCCGCCATCGACCAGGTACTTCGGGACGATGAACAGGGAGATGCCTTTGATCCCGGGAGGACCGTCGGGGGTCTTGGCCAGCACGAGATGCACGATGTTGCCGGTGAGTTCGTGATCGCCACCCGAGATCCACATCTTGGTCCCGGTCACCCGATAGGTTCCGTCGTCCTGGCGGGTGGCGCGGGTGGTGATGTCGGCCAGCGAGGAGCCTGCCTGCGGTTCCGACAGGCACATCGTCCCGAAGTAGCGCCCCTCGAGCATCGGCCGCACGTACTCGTCGATCTGGCTCGCGGTGCCGTACTCGGCGAGGAGGTTGGCATTGGCGGTGGTGAGCAGCGCGTAGGACGAGGTGCCCGCGTTCGCGGCTTGCAGCCAGGCCATCGCGGCGCGCGCGATCGTCGCGGGCAGTTGCATGCCGCCGAGTTCTTCGTCGAACTGGCCGGACATGAGCCCGGCCTTGGCGAAGATCTCGAGCGCGTGCGCGACCTCGCCGATCATCTCCACGGTGCCGTCGGGCCGCATGATCGGCTGGTGCTGGTCGGCCTTCTTGTTGTGTGGCGCGAATTCCTTGATCGCGATGTCGGCGCTGAGGTCAAGCACCGCGTCGAAGGTCTCCCGCGAATGCTCTGCGAACCGAGCACGGTTGGTCAGCTGGGTGATATCGAGCCACTCGTAGAGCAGGAACTCGAGATCGCGCTGGCAGAGTACGTCGTCGGTCACGTTCGTCCGTTCTGAGATGCGGAAATAAGCGCTTGCTTAATTTCTATCTTGGCTCCTGGTGCCGCCGGTCGTCAAGCACCTCCACGCTCGGGCCGGTCGACGCGCTGACAGAATCGATCCATGACCGATGTGCCCCAGGCGGAAACCTCACGGGCGGAAGCTACGCGTACCCGCCTGCTCGAGTCCGCCGTCGAGGCCTTCGCGGCGAAGGGCTACTACGGCACGACGACACGCGATATCGCCGCCGCGGCCGGGATGAGCCCGGCCGCGGTCTACATGCATCACAAGTCCAAAGAAGAACTGCTGTACCTGATTTCGCGCGGTGGCCACGAACGGATACTCGACCTGGTCACCGAGGCCGTCGCCGCAGCGGGAACGCCAACTCAGCGGCTGCACGCACTCGTCCACGCCTTCGTCGCCGAGCACGCCGGCCGCCGCACCGTCGCGCGCATCCTGAACTACGAACTGGCCGCGCTCAGTGCCGAGCACCTGGCCGAGATCCGGGGCATCCGGCGAGAAACCGAGCACGCGGTGCGCTCGCTCGTCGCCGACGGGGTCCGCTCCGGCGATTTCGACATCCCCGACCTCAAAATGGCTGTCGTAGCGGTGCTTTCGCTCGGAATCGACATCGCGCGGTGGTATCGCGAAAGCGGGGATTGGTCGGTGAACGAGGTGGCTGACCGGTACGCGGAGATGGCCCTGCGGATCGTCGGAGCGCGGCTGCCGTAGTCCGGCTCGTCTGGTCTGCTCGCCGACATCCCGGGCCGACCCCGGCCTTCGGGCCCGGTTCGCCGAGACCCTTCCTTGCCGTGGAACGCGAGGTCACCGCGAACCTGCCGCACCGACCTGTTCGGAGCGCCAAGCCGCTGAACCGAGCAGACGCAGGCCGTTCAGGCCGACGATGACGGTGGAACCCTCGTGTCCGGCCACGCCCAACGGGAGCGGGAGGTGTCCGATGAGGTCCCAGAGCGACAGGACGACGATGAAGGTGGCCGCGATCGCCAGGTTCGCGATCACGACGCGGCGCGCCCGGCGCGACAGTTCGATGACGGCGGGAATGGTGGTCAGGTCGTCGCCGACGATCACCGCATCGGCGGTCTGCAGGGTCAGGTCCGATCCCGCGCCGCCCATCGCGATCCCGGTGTGCGCGGCGGCCAGTGCGGGAGCGTCGTTGATGCCGTCGCCGATCATGGTCACCCGCCATCCCCGCGACTCCAGATCTCGGAGGGCGGCGACCTTCTCGTGCGGCAGCAATCCGGCGCGCACATCGGTGATGCCGACCTGTTTCGCGATCTGGGCGGCGGTGGCGTGGTTGTCGCCGGTGAGCAAAGTCGGTGCGGCGCCGGTCGATTCGGTGATCGCGGCGACAGCGGCCGCGGCCTCGGGACGCACCTGATCGGTGATGCCGAGGACGGCGATGGGCTCGTGGTCACACAGCACGACCACCGCGGTTCGCCCGTTGCGCTGGAGTTCGGTGACCACCACGCTCGCATGTCGGCCGGCTGTGCTGTCGTGGTGCAGAAGCGCGGCCGGGGATCCGGCCTGGATGAGGCGTTGCTCGACCAAGGCCGAGACGCCGCGGCCGGGCTCGGCGGTGAAGTCGTCGGCGATCGGGAGATCGAGGCTACGGCGGTGGGCGGCCCGCACGATCGCGGCGGCCAGCGGATGCTCGCTGGGATGCTCGGCGGCCGCGGCCAGCCGCAGGACCTGTTCTTCGCTGAGCGGGCCGCCGGGCAATACCCGGATATCAGCGAGTTCGGGGGTGCCCAGGGTCAGGGTGCCGGTTTTGTCGAGCGCGACCCGGGTGGTGGTGCCGAGTTGTTCCATCACGACGGCCGATTTCACCAGCACCCCGTGACGACCCGCGTTCGCGATCGCGGCCAGCAGCGGCGGCATCGTGGCCAGCACCACCGCGCAGGGCGAGGCGACGATCATGAACGTCATGGCGCGCAACAACGTCGGTTGCAACGCCGCGCCGAACAGCAGCGGCACGACGAACACCGCGAGCGTCACCGCGACCATGCCCACCGAATACCGCTGCTCGATCTTCTCGATGAACAACTGCGTCGTGGCCTTGGTCCGGCCTGCCTCCTCGACCAGCGTCGCGATGCGGGCCACGACCGAGTCCTCGGCACGGCGATCCACCCGCACCCGCAGCGAACCGGTGCCGTTGAGGGTGCCCGCGAACACCTCGTCGCCGACCGTTTTGTCCACCGGTATCGACTCGCCCGTGACGGTGGCCTGGTCGACCTCACCGGCCCCGCCGACTACCGACCCGTCGGCGGCGATCCGGTCACCCGGCCGCACCAAGATCACCGCGCCGATTTCCAGATCGGCTGCCCTGACAGTCTGTTCGTGGCCGTCGGAAAGCAGTGTCGCGGTCTCCGGGGCGAGGCCGAGCAGTCCGCGCACCGAGTCCTCGGTCCTGGCCGTGGCGAAGGCTTCGACCGCGCCCGACGTCGCGAAGATCACGATCAGCAGCGCGCCGTCGAGCACCTGTCCGATCGAGGCCGCCCCGATTGCCGCGACCACCATCAGCAGGTCGACATCGAGGGTTTTCTCGCGCAGCGCACGCATCCCGGCCAGCGCGGGCTCCCAGCCGCCGGTGGCGTAGCAGGCCAGATACAGCGCCCACCACAGCCACGACGGCCCACCCGAGAACTGGGTGACCAGGCCGAGCACAAATAGTACGGATGCTGTTGCTGCCCAACGTATTTCGCTCAGTTCGAGCAGTCGGGTGCGGCGCACGGGAACGGCCGCGCGCGGGGTGGCTCGGCGGGTGGGCGTGGCGGTGGGCGTAGCCACAGGTCACCTCCGGAAGTCGGGACAGAACCACCCGAGAATAGCAGTACATATGAAGAGGTTTTCATGAGTGCTGGTGAGCTAAACTTCACGCCATGGGACACGGTGTCGAAGGCCGCGACCGGCCGAGTTCCCGACTCGACGCCGCGTCCGCCGCTCATGTGGCAACCACCTTGCAGGCCCTGGCCACCCCGAGTCGCCTGCTCATCCTCACCGAACTACGCCAAGGCCCGCGCCCGGTCACCGAGCTCGCCGAGGCGGTCGGCATGGAGCAGTCCGCGGTCTCGCATCAACTGCGCTTGCTGCGCAATCTCGGCTTGGTCCACGGCACAAGGGCCGGACGCAGCATCGTGTACAGCCTCTACGACAATCACGTCGCTCAATTGCTGGATGAGGCCGTGTACCACAGCGAACACCTACGTCTTGGCCTCGCGGACCGCCCTGACACAGCAGGCTGAATTTCTACCCCCACACAGAACAGTCCCCGGTAGTCTTCATCGAATTCCTGAGCTCAGTCGTCGCTGACAACTCCGGTTATTCGATTGGCTTGCCGGGGGCTTAGCCAGATCCTGAAAACGAAGTCACCACGGTCGGCAAACGTCTCCGTCGGCAGTGTGGCTCATTTCCGGTGTTCCGGTATCCATCCAGTCTTCTCCTGATTTGCTCGATGTCAATACCTTCGGGCCACTGAATACGGCCGAAATAATCGGCGTCATGAAGGCCGCCCATCGCATTGTGTCGATGGTCGTCGCGGAGGACAGTGGATGTGTCGGTGGTGCCCACCGGGGCACCGCCCTTCCTGCAAGTAGGAGGTGGCCCGTGTACGCACGTTCCAGCACATTTACGGCCCAGCGGTCGTCGATCGACCGCGGTATCGCATACCTCAACAATGCGGTGATGCCGAATATGACCGAGCTCGACGGGTGGGTCGGCATGTCGCTGATGGTGGACAGGGCGACAGGCCGATGTATCGCCACAACCGCGTGGGAATCGGAAACCGCGATGCACGACAGCAGAATGCGCGTCCGATCATTGCGTGATGGTCTGGCCGAAGCGCTGAACGGCCAGGTCGACACAATCGAGGAATGGGAAGTCGCGGTCATGCACCGCGATCACCTGGCCGGCGCGAGTGCCTGCACTCGGTGCACCTGGGTCCAGGTCGACCCGGCCGGAGTCGATTCCGCGATCGAGACATTCAAGTCCGGTCTGCTGCCCCAGCTCGAAAAGATCGAGGGATTCCGCAGCGCCAGCCTGTTCGTCGACCGAGCGACCGGCCGAGGGGTGGGATCGACGGTCTGGGCAAGCAGAGAGGAACTGGACAACAGCCGCGCCCAGGTGGATCGAATCCGGGCCGCGGCGACCAGCACCATGGGCGCCGAAGTTCTCGAGGTCGCGGAGTTCAGGCTCGGCTTCGCCCACCTACGCGTGCCAGAGCTGGTGTAACCGCGAGTTGTCCGTCGAGCGGGGTCCGCTCATTCCTCGGTTTCCCTGTGCGATTCCAGCCGGGTGAGGATCTCCTCGATCCGGTCGCGCACCCAGGGGCCCAACCGGTCGCTGCTCATCGCGGTGGCGACCGGGGCTGGGTCGTCCAGCGGTATCACGTAGCGCCCGTCGTCGGGCAGGTCACGCCACAACAGCCCGGCTTCGATCCGGCCGCGGGGTCCGTATTTCGAGCGGCCCTGCAGCACTTTGATGATCCCGGTGCTGACGGCGGGGGTGGCGAAGAACGCGGCGCTGCGGAAGGGGTCGTAGTCGTCGTCGTTGTCGGCGACGCTGGATACCGCGCGATCGTGCTCGGCCTCCGGTGCGGTGTGGGGGAGCGACAGGCGGATGTTGTCGAGCTTCCCGGCGCCGCAGCGCGGGAGAAGTCCGAGAACGGTGTCGGCCAGAACATACGGATCGCATTCGACGGCATCGAAACCGCCGCTGTGCGCGAGGGTTTCGCCCGGGCGCTGGGTGATCACATAGCCGCGGGCCCGATGCCGGATGGCGTGCACCCGGATGCGCGCCTCGGGATTCTCGAAATCCTGGTCGTTCCACGCGTGCGCGACGACGAAGACGTCCGGTTTGGCGATCGCGCCTGCCAGGGCATCGAGATCGTTGTCGAGCCGGTGTCGTAACTGCTGGCGAACCTGCGCTTTCTCGCGCTCGTAGTCATCTTCGAGACGGGTACGGCTGGTGAAGATGAACGGTGCGGGCAGTTCGCCCCGCCGGACGTCCTCGCAGAGCAGATTGAACTCCAGGTCGGTGAATTCCCAGGTCTGGCTCATGAGTCGGCCACCGGACGCACTCGGTCGGGCGTCGGGCCGATGGCCTCGTCCAGGTGTGCTCTCGAACGGAGAAATCTGGCGGGCTGGTGCCCACCGTTGGCGTTCTGTCCCGCGCCACCGGCGGCGGCGGGCGGCATCATGGGCATACCGCCGGGCGTGGAGTCGGTGCGGGCAGCGGCCGCCACGGCGGGATAGACCGGCGATTCGGCACCGGGCAGTCCCGCACGTGGGTACAGGGCAGTGCTGGATTGCTGGGCAAGAGTTTCCGGTGAACCGATTCCGCCGCCTGCCCCCGCACCGCCTGCGCCCGCACCACCCGCGCCCGAACCGCCCGCGCCCGCGGTTTCGACGGGGGTGAGTCCCGCCGCGGCTGTCAACGCGTCCGGATCGAACTGCCGCAGCATGTCTTGTATCTCCTGTGTGCCAGGGAGCGCGCTCCCGAGCTGGGTGAGCGAATCCAGCCCCTGGGTCAGTGCCGTCCCCAGTTGCCCGAGGAAGTCGCTGCCCGCGGAAGCCAGTGAACTCTGCGAGCTCCCGGCACCCGAGGCCGCGTCCGGCGAAGCGATCCCGGCCCCGGCGGACGACAGGCCGTTCGTGCCGCCGGTCGCCGTCGCGAGCGCCTCCTCGTCCAACGCGGCGGGCAGGTTCTCCAGCACTGAGCGCACTCCGGCCGGATCAACACCGCTGAGCTCCGCGAGCGCGTTCTCGTCGACCACGTCCGGAATGTTGTCCAGAATCGACCGCACCTGTTCCGGTGGCAATCCGGTGAGGTCCGACAAGGTGTCCTCGTCGAGCAGGCCGGGCAGGTTGTCGAGCACCGACTTCACCTGCGCGGGGTCCGCGCCCACCGCCGCGCCGAGAGCGTCGCCCAGTGAGCCCGCGCCCGCACCGGAACCGGCGCCGCCCGAACTCGACGGCTTCGTGCTCGAAGCCCCACCCGCACCGGAGGACCCGCGCGGTAGCGGGACCGAACCGAGGGAGGAGACCTCCGGCATACCGCCACTGGTGACGGATTCCGGCTGTCCGGCGGCTGGCAAGCTGCTGCGGGGGAAGGCCGAACTACCCGATCCGCTGGTCGAACGCGTCGGCGTCGTGGCGCCCTGGGACGCCGCGGTCCCGCCGAGCACCCCCGCGGGAGCGCCGCCCCCACCCGCGCTGCCGCCCGGCGCGTCCGCGCCCGCGGCTTCGTAGCCCGACGGCAGAGCACCGATATCGGGTGCGGCGCCTGCGGTCGGGGTACCGGCTCCGGGCAGCCCTGCCCCCGACCCGGCGCCACTGCTGGATTCCAGCTCCGGCCGGTCGCTGCGATAGCCATCGCCGGGTGTCCGGTTGCCGTCGCCCTGATCGCCGTAGTTACCGTCCTGGCCGCCGTAACCATTGCCCTGGTTGCCGTAGCCGTTTCCCTGGTTGCCGTAACCGTTGCCCGAGGTACCCGAGCCGGAACCGCCCTGTTGTCCGCCACCGTTCTCGTTGCCGCCCGGCGTATTCGGCCCCGCACCCGCGGCGGGCTGAGGGGTGGCGATCGGCCCGTTGACTACCGGCATCATCGACACCGTGTTCTTCATGCCCTCGCCGTAGTGCTTCTGCCACTCCTCGCGATAGCGCCTGGTTACCTGGCCAGGACAGCAATCACCGGCATCGGAGGTCGCGGGCATGCTCAGTTTCGTGAGATGCAACCACTGCGCGGTGTAGTCGAGGTTCTGGCTCATCGCGAGCATCGAGTTGATCAGCGGTTGCACGCCGTCGGTGTAGTTCGTGACCGCGGCCGCCGCGGCAGCAGCGCCCTCGCCCTCCCAGCCGTCGGTTCCCGCCGAGATCACGGTGACGAAGTTGTTCATCCTGCTCAGCAGATCGGTGGACAACGAGTGCCAGGTGCCCGCGGCGGCGAGCACCGGTCGCGGTTCGAGATCGCGCCCGAGCTCGTGCATATCGGTGAAAGTGAGACTGTCCTTGTTCTCGACGCTGGCCGTGACGCTGGTGTCCTTCGCGCCCTGATAGTCCTTCAACGACGAAGGGAAACTCTCGGCGTCCGCATTCACCGTGTGCGTCTCGTTGCCGTTCTGCCAGGTGAAACCGCCGCTCGGCTTGTCGAAAGTGGCCGAGGGGGCACCAGGAGCAGGACTGCCCGGTGCGTACGGGGTCGCCGCGGTCGGCATTCTCAGTTCACCGAGCGCCTTGATGTTGTCCCCGGAATTGTGATCGGTGCCCGTATACATCTTGCCCGCGGCGATGTAGGTGTCGCCCATGTCGGTGACGATCTTCGCGTGGTCGTCGAGAATGGTGTGCAGGCGAGAACCCTTGTTGCTCAATGCCATCGACAGCTGGGTCCCGGAGGTCAGATTGCCGATCGGCGAGAAATTGTTCAGGCGCAGGTCGGTCACCGCGGCGCTCATCCCGAGTAGATCGTCGACCAGGTCGGCGCAGGCTTTCGCCGCGGCCAAAGCTTTCGCCGGGTCGAACGCGAGATATCCCGCTTTCGCCTGATTCGCCAAGCCGGACCACGTGTTCGGTTCGAGGGCCATCGTCGCCTTTCTTCGCCGGGAATCGGATCCCGCTTCGTCTGGTGTCCGCGTGCGGGTGGGTCAGTCGTCGTTGTCAGCGACCGCGGACCGCGGACCACGGGTGCCGGAACCGTCGGTCGGCCACCATGCCGGTTCGGGTGGGACCGTCGGTGGGGCAGGCGCGGTGGGTAACATCGCGCCCAGATCGGGTGCGCCCTCGATGATCTCGGAGAGTTTCGGCAGCGCGTCGCGTCGCTCGAGCAGCGGTGTCATCAGGTCCTTGCCGCGAGCGGCCACGTCGGCGGCCGCGGACTGGACGGCCGCCGTCAGATTCGTGGCGATCTCCTCGAGGCTCAGCTCGAGAACGTCGTCAGCGAATTTCGTGGCGATCAGCAGGCCGTCGGCGTTCACCGTCACCTCGATGCGCTTGTCGCACGCGGTCGCGGTGGCGGTGAGGAGCGCGCGCTCCTTCTGGAGTTCGGCGATGCCGCGGAACTGCTCGCCGAGGCCGTCGAGCATCGTCGCCATGTCCGCGCGTAGTCGGTCGTTCAGCACGGTGCGCTCACACCGTCCCCGCGCCGAAATGCGAGGACTGGTCGGTGCCGGTGAGCATGTCCGCCGCCTCGCGCTGGCCCGTCGACATATCGAGCAGGGTCTTCGCGGCCCCGTCGGCCCCGGCGAGCAAGTTGTCGCGGGCGGCCTGGTACCCCTTGTCGCCGTCGGCGAACTTCTTGCCCCGCTTGTCGTCTCCCCACGGGGCGGTGGTGGCGTCGGATTCCGTTCCGGCGAGGGTATTGCGGAGTTTGTCGGCGGCAGCCGTGACTTTCGTCGACAACTCCGCGGTCAATTCCGCTGCCTTGCGCAGTTTCTGGGGGTCGACCTCGACATTTTCGGCCATCGCGCACTCCCTTCGATATCGGCGGTCTAGAGGGTGAAAGGAACATCGACGTCTGTGGTGCCCGCGGCAGGGTCCGTGCTCACCCAGTCACTCGGCCGCGAGGCGCCGTCGGGTGGCGGTGTGTAGGGCCCTGGCAGTGGCTCCACCGACGGCACCTGTTTCGGGCGGGGCTTGCCGCGGACATCTTTGCCCTCGCCGAGGAACGGTTGGTCGGTCCCGGCCTGGCGCGCACCCGCACCGTCCGGGCCAGGCGGTTCGCCGCCGGTCGGCGGGGGCAGTGCCCCACCTCCGACAAGTCCGTTGTTGCCGGGCGGCGGCTGTCCGCTCGGTCCCCAGCCGTCCACCGACGACTCGAACGAGGTGGGCGGCCTGCCGGTGAAGGTGCCCGACCCGCCGCCGTCGGAAGCCGTCACAAAGCTGGGGGTCGATCCGGACGACGACGATCCCGAAATTGTGCCGACCGCATCGTGATACACCGACTGGCCGCTTTCCGGTGTGCCGGGGCGATAGACATCGTGATACACCGACTGGCCGCTTTCGGGACTGCCGGGGCGATAGACGTCGTGGTACACGGACTGCCCGGAATGGGTTGAGCTACCGGAGGACGAACCACCGTCGCCGCGGCCGGAGTTCGTTCCCGCTACGGTGCCGCCGCTGAACTCTGAGTCGGTACGTGACCCGGCGATCCCGGCGCGGGACGACGAGCCGGCGGACGAGCCGGCCGACGAGCCGGCCGACGAGCCGGCCGACGAGCCGGCCGACGAGCCGGCCGACGAGCCGGAGGACGAGCCATCGGTAACCGGCGGACTGCCGGTAGCGGGTTTCGGCATCCACACGTAGGACCGAATGTCCCCGCGCCCCAGGGGAATCGGCGTTCCCAGGGCGAATCCGCCCCGCGCCCCGCCGACGATGCCGCCGCGCGCGGCACCGCCGACCCAGCCCGCGCCGGAGGAGAACGACGACCAGTCGCCGGTTGCCGCGCCCACCGCCAGGTTCCCGACAGCGGTGCCGACGACACCGGACGTAGCGCCGATCACGGCGCCTCGCCCCACTCGCCCGGCCGCACTGCCGAGGTTCTTGCCTGCGACACTGTCGATGCCTTTTCCGAGATACCGGCCGACCTCGCGGCCCGGGATCACCCCGGCGACACCGGCGAGGACCGACAGCCCGAATTCGCGGCCGTTGAAATGCCGACGCTTACCGGCCGCGAGCTGGCCGACCTGCACTGATCCGTTGATCGTCCCCGTGATGACCGCCGCCTCGATCGCCCGCACACCGTAAACGCCATACCCCTTGGCGGTGGGCATCACCGGCCGCAGCCGCGCCGCCTGGGACCAGAAGTGCCGCTTGACCGTCGGGGCGCCGAGCCTGGCGGCGATCGAGGTGATGATCTTCTGGACGAAATCCTCGAACACCTTGAGAAACGACCGGGTCGTGGTGATCGCGGCCGCCTCCACCGCGGGCGCGGTCGGCGGGAACACCCAAGCCCACAGGATTTCCAGCGCGAGCCAGACCAGGGTCACGATGACGGTGATCTTGGACGCCTGGATCTCGGTACCCATGTCGAACGCGCTGTCGGCGACCGTGTGCATCAGCTGAGCCAGCGCCTCCACTGATTGATCCCCCGCGCGCAGCACGTCGTAGCGGCTGCCCATCGCGGCGCCGCCTTCGCCCTGCGGATAGGCCGCCACGGTGGTCGCCTTGGCCTCGTCGATGCCGGCGAGTAGTGCCTCGATCTCCGCGCTCGCTGTTTTCCATGCCTCCGAGACAGCCCAGCACGCGTCCTCGTCGCCCGCGGGCCAGGTCGTGCCCGCGATCCACGCCAGCCAGTGCAAACCCTCGGGCAGCTGGAGGGTCATGACTGCTCCGCGGTGCTCCGGAGCACTCCTGGTTCGCGCGGCACGGCTGTCTCCTCAGCGGTCGATGTCGTCGGAGTACATCGCAGGAAGTTGAACCCGTAGCGACTGGAAGACGAATTCTGTTCTCGTACAGCATGTATCGGTCTATGGATAACGAAATCTCGCTTCCGGCAACACCGTTCGTTTGCCGATGGGTGGTAGCCTGCGCCCCGACCGAGGAGGTGCCCTATCGTGACCAGAACCGAGGACCCGACCGAGGCCGGATCGACACCGCCGGATGCGGCGAGCCGTCGCATCGCCGCACTGCTGACCGAACTCGGGCCGCAAGCCCGGGAGATCCGCGCGATATTCGTGCTGACGGCCACCGCTGAACTGGCCTCGGTCGTCGCCACCGACGAGCAGGGCCAGCCGGTCCAGATCGTGCCGCCCGCGGAGATCATGGGCCTGGTCCGTGTGCACCGGGAGGCCTCGGCCGTCCGGCCCGACGGCCCCTGGTGGCGCTACCTGCTGGTGGTGTCGGAATCGGGAGACGTGCGCACGGACTACGACTTCGGCGAACAACCATTTCCCGACGAACACCTTTTCCCCGCCGAGGTCTATCGAGCTGATCTCGAGGCCTTCCCGCGACCCCGGTTGCCGGTGTGGCTCGCCGCCCACATCGGGCACGCCGACAGGCAGTCACGACCCGCCGAGGTGGCGGCGCGGGCCGCGCCCGGTGCGGCGGTCGTCGCGGACGAGCTGCCCGCGTTGCCGTCGCTGCTGGCACGGTGGGCAGTGCTGTCGGCGGCCTTCGTTGCGGTCGGATCACCCTGGGGCCCAAGGGTACTGCCCGCGCTCGGCCTGTTCGAGGGCGCCGAGCGCAGTGGCTCTTCGCTCTGGATCCTGCCCGGCGACCGTGCCGTTCTGTCCGGCGGTGTGTGGAACGACCCCGTTCTCGACGCCGTCTACAACAGCGCGGCGCCGATGCCGGACCTCTACGCCGGCGCACCCGCATGGGTGGCGAACGCGACGCTGAACCCGCGCGCGGGCGTGGGCCTGCTGTCCTTCTGCTATTGGTGGGATGGTGGCCGGTGGTATCGCGCCGCCACCCCGTCCACGAGCGACATCTCCGCGGCTGTCCCCGGGGTGTGGAGCAGGGAGAGTGCCGCCGCCATCGTGGCAGCGCTGGTGGCTGACGAACCGAATGCCCAGACCCGCGAGTCAGCGCTCGGCTTGGTCGGCGCCGCCGATCGCCGGGAACTCGGGCGCAACGTCCTCGCGGAGTTCTTCGGCGAGGGCGACATCGACGACGCGTATCTCCAGTTGACCATGGCAGGCATCGCAACCGGCCGATGACCTAACTGTTGCGGGGCGCGGAGGTCTCACATCCCAGCGCAACCGTCACACCCCGACAACCAGCACGATCGCAACCAGGACATCGACGACGGCGCACCATTCGGCGAACGAACGCGCCACGGTCCGGTTGAGCCGAAGATGCACGAAGTCCCACACGCCATGCAGCAGCCAGCAGGCAGCCAGCACGTAGCGCCCGATCTCCGGACTGGCAGCGATCGCGACCACTGCCAGAGCGCCGAAACCGACCATGCCCAGCGCCTGAACGGTGAAATCCTCGCGGCGGCCCAGTTGGCCGTCGATGGCGGCCCAAACCAGCAGTATCAGCGCAATCGCCGCGAACACATACCCGGTCCGGACGATGTCGAATGTGCTCACCACGGTCGACAGGACAAGCAGGCTGATGACGACCGGCCAGGTCAGGGCGGGTCGGCGCCACTTCGCCACGATCAGGTAGATCAGCGGCAGGAGGATCAGAATGTCGCCGAGCTCATCGTCGGCATCCCCGGCCATTCCCGCACCCAGTGCCGCGACCGTCGCCACGCCAAGTACCGTCGGCCAGCGTTCGGTCAGCTTCCCCAGCCAGTGCCTGCGTTCCGGAGTCTCTGTGGTCATCTGAATTCCTCTAGCTCGGGTCCCGGTTCGCGATGAGAAGGGGGAGCACAGTGGCGGTGACGAGACCAGGAGCGTCCGTGGCGTGCACCCGGCCCGCGCTGACTTCCTCGGCGGCACCCTTCAAGACGTAATGGATGACGTTGCGCAGCCAGGGGACAGGTAGATCGGTGCGGAACTCGCCCTGTTCCCGGCCACGGTGAAGCAGTTTGTCCATGCGCTCGGCGTGGCTGTCGTGTAGCTGTTGGATGCGCCCCGCGGGCAAGGTCTCGATCGCGGCGGTCAGCAACGCGGCGGATTCGGCGATCAAATCCCAACTGGCGCCGAGTAAGTGGGTCATGGCGCGTTCGGCGTTCCCGCTGAGATCGACCGACGACAATGTCTCGTCGCCCGCTGCCAGCGCGGCGGTGAGGGCTGCTTCGACCAGCGCGGCGCGGTTGGGGAAATGCCCGTACAGCGTCATCCGCCCCACCCCCGCGTGCTCGGCGATGTCGTCGATGCTCGCCTGTGGATCTTTGCTCAGCTCAGCGCGGGCCGCGGCGACGATGCGGTCGATGCTGCGGCGGGCATCTGCGCGTTTGCGATGAGGCGTGGCAGGGCTCACATCAACAGCATAACTCGTACTGCACCGTACGGGTTAGCGCGAAGCGGATCCGCGGGCATTCATTGCCCGTTGACGCAGCACCCCGAAAAGCGACCGCTCGGTTGTAAATCGGTGGGGTGGAAGAGGATTCGGATCGCAATCCATCCGCGTGGCCACCGCGAATACCCTGCGACAGCGTCAACCCCGCCAGGAACGGAGTCGCGAATGCTGGGAATTCTGTTGCAGCTGGCGGTATTGGCTCTTTTCGCGGGCGTCGCGGTGGGGATCTTCGTGCTGGGGGATCGGGTGCGGCCCGAATCATGGCGGCACGACGACGATTCCGGCGCTGGTTCGATGATGCTGGACATGGTCAACATGTTCTTCGCCGCCATCGTGGCGTTCGTGGTGGTGATCCTCTGGCAGCAGTACGACACCTCGCACGCGCACACCGTGTCGGAGGGCAAGGCCCTGGTGAGCGTGTACGAGTCCGCGAACAGCATGCCCGAGCCGGATCGTGCGAAGATCCGCACCCTGGCGACCGCCTACACCCGGCAGGTGATCGGCGAGGAGTGGCAGGTCATGGACAAACAGCGCCGGCTGAGCCCGTCCACGCAGGCGACGCTCGATGACCTGCGGGAGGCGGTGGATTCCGTGCCTGCCGCCACCGCGGACGCGAAGGCGGACCAGGACGAGGCCGCCACTGCCGTCGCGGCGATCACCGAGGCCCGCTTCGACCGTGGCCTCGACGCCGGTTATCGGTTGCCCGGTTTTCTCTATATCGCCTTGTGGTTCGCCACTGCCATGCTGTTGTTCGGCACCGTCTTCTCCGGTGTCGTGGTCACCAATCGCAGCGTCCTCATGACCGGGTTGTTCGGCCTGGTGATCGGTGCGGTCATTCTGGCTGTCTATCAACTGGATCAGCCGTTCGCGGGCGGTAACCACGTCGCCAAGGACGCCTACGAACTCGCGCTCGAGCGCTTCCATCATCTCGCCGCGGAGACGTCGTCCAGCGGCGACATTCCTCGTTGACCGGGTCGAACAGCGATCAGCACTTGGCTTTCGGAGGCATCGTGGGCGGAAAACGAAGAGTGGTAAGAAGATTCACGACGGTTTCGGCGACCGCGGCGGTGCTCGCTGTCCACTCACCGTACGTCGCGGCTGACGCCGGAATGCCGACGATCGACCAGATCTTCAGCGGCAGTGCGGCTCCGGGCACCGTGGCCCCGAGCGACGCGCAATCCGGTGGGCAGGAGCTGGGGCTCGGCAGCGGCCTCGCGAGCGGACCGGGCCGGTCAGCGGCGCCGACCGGCAGCTCGGCCGGGGTGGTCCCGAATCCGGCAGGCGGGCAAGCTCTCGGCCTCGGCCCGAGTACTCCCAGCGGCATCGATACCGCGCGTGTGGATCCCGCGCCTGGAACGGCACCGGCGACCGAGATCGCCGCCCCGGACACGCTGGGTGGCCTGCTGCTTCCCGACCCCGACGCTGTGCTCCCCGCCTGTGTCGGCAGCGCGGCAGTCGGCAGCGCCGCGCTTGGGTCGGGCATTCTCAGCGGTAGCGGCCTTGGCTCGAGCCTGGTCGGCCTCGGTTCCAGCGCAAGCGTCGGCTCGGGCTCGGCCGGTGCGGGCAGTGTGGCGGTAGGCAGCGCCGCCACCGGCAGCGCCCTGCTGACCTGCATGCTGTTGCTACCGGTCTCAGATCCACCGGAGCCCGGTAGTCCCCTGATCATTCCATTGCCGGCGCCGGAACCGGCCGTCGCGCCTATCCCGGTGCGACTCCCCGAGGTGATCCCACCGACCCTCGCGGCGGTCCCACCGCCGCCGACCCAGCCGCCCCCGGTCGAGTACGCCGCACCTGTTCAGTCACCACCTGCACCTGCACTCACCGCGCTGCAGGTCATGACGGTCATGATCATCACGATCATCGCAGGCGCGCGTGCTCGCCTGCGTGGGCCGAAGTAGGATTCGCGCAGCTCGGCCGCAGCGGTATCCGGCAAGAGCAATGGAATGCCGGCTGAACTACGCCTCCTCGAACTGCGCCTCCTGCCAGATTGAATAACCTGTTGCCGCCAACCTGTCCCGGTCGCTCCGGTCTATCGGCAAGAGTCCTTCGGCGAAAGTGCTGTGGGCGTGACATTTCGAATGTCGGTCGCCCGGTCGAGCGGATATCACCCATAACGTGTGACGCGCGGTACTGATGCCCGACCTAGCGTGAGCCGTATGGGCTAGGTCCTCAGTGATCTGCCTCCGCTGGCGGTGGGTTCCAGAGATTGCGAACACCTGATATTCCGTGACAACAGGAGGCGAGCATGGCGCATTCTTCGCTGCAGGGTCGCTTGGCACGGGTAGGTATGGACGGTGAACTACCGCGACGTGCCGATCTTCCGCTGATCTTCGATGAACTGGACTATCAACTGGCCTGCCAGGTCTACCTGTGGGCCTTGCCGTTGGTGTCTTATGCGCAGTGGCAGACACAGCATCGAGATGTGTTCGGCGCCGGGGACTTCGACCTGGTGCATTACGTGTCCTATCGCGACCGCCTCGGGTTGATCACCGCGAACGGAACCACCCCGTACATCCTGAATTTCATCGATCTCGGAACCACCGGTCCGTTGGTGATCGACGTGCCGCCGGGTCATACCGCCGGAGGATTCTCGGACTTCTGGCAGCGTGAGTTCGGCATTCTCGGTGAGATGGGGCCCGATCAAGGCCGTGGCGGCAAACATTTGATTCTTCCTCCCGGTCACGAAGATCCCGACCTCGACGGCGACTACTTCGTTCATCACGCGACAGGGCTGAACATCATGTTCGGCTTCCGGACCTTGGATCCGGACCCGGACAAGGCGCGCGGTTTGGTCGAGCAAGTGCGTATCCAACCGCTCCATGGCGCCGCCACGCAGACCCGACTGATCTCGCCGCAGGGGCAACCGTGGACCGGGGACCAGCCGCGTGGCCTCGACTATTGGGTTCGCCTGCACGACATCTATCAACGCGAGATCGTCGACGAACGCGACCGCTTCTACCTGGCCATGCTGAAGCAATTGGGGATCGAGAAGGACAAGCCGTTCGAACCCGATGAGCGGATGGCCGCGATTCTGGCCGACGCCACCGCTGCCGGAGAGCTGATGGCGCAGGCGAATACGTTCGCCAAGCGTTTCCCCGGCGCGAAGTACTGGCCCGACCGGCAGTGGGATCTGGTTGTGCAGCTCGATCATTCCGACCAGCGTGGGCCGTACTACGACCAGTTGCTCGAACGCGCCGCGTGGTTCTACGAGGCGGTCAGTTTCTCCGAAGCGATGAAGAGCCAGACACCGGGGGTAGGTCAGGCCTATCTCGGCGCGTACACCGATGCCGAGGGGGACTGGCTCGATGGCGCCAAGTCCTACACGCTGCACATTCCCGCGGACCCGCCGGCGAAACTGTTCTGGTCGGTCACCGTGTACGACACCTGGACTCGCTGCCTCATCGACAACGAGCAGCAGCGCGGAGATCGAGGCTCGCGCGACCCCGACCTCGTGGTGAACGACGACGGATCCGTCGATGTGTTCTTCGGCCCGACACCGCCGACGAGCGGAACGACCAACTGGATCCAAACGATCCCCGGCAAGCACTGGTTCTCCTACTTCCGGTTCTACGGGCCGTTGGAGCCGTACTTCGATCGCAGCTGGAAACTCGGCGATATCGCGCGGTGACGACCTGACCTCCGATCGGGTTCGCTCGGAACTACTCGAAAGAGGCGCGGCATGACCTCGCTGGTGCTTTCGCTGATACCTGTCGCGCTCGGCATCATCATGAGCCCGCTCGCCGTGATCGCCGTAGTGGCCGTGCTGTTCTCACAGCGCGCCCGCGCCAACAGCCTGGCCTATCTGGCCGGGTGGGTCACCGGAATCGTGCTCGCCACCGGCACCGCCTACGCGGTTCTGGCCGCGCTGCACGTACAGGAACGGATAGACCCGCCGCTGTGGTTGTCGATCCTGCATCTGGCGCTCGCCGCGGAGCTGCTGATCGGTGCGTGGTACGTCTACACCAGGGAACGAAAGCGTCTGCGCGCGATGGCACTGGCCCGCGAACCGGGCGAAATAGTCGATGCCGCACCACAATTGCCGAAGATGCTGCAATCCGTCGAACACTTCACCGCGGCCCGCTCGTTTCTGCTCGGCTTCGCTGTATTCGTGCTCAACCCGATCGATGTCTCCTGTGCGATCGTCGCGGCGCTGACATTGCGGTTGAGCGGTACGCCCTTGTCTGTCCAGCTCGGTGTCGCCGTGGTGTTCGTCGTGATCTCCGCGAGCTCGGTCGCGGGCCCGGTCGGATTGTTGGTGATGATGCCGAATCGGGCAGCAGCGCCGTTGCGGGCATTGCGGCAGTGGATCGCTACCAACACGAAGCTCCTCAATGTCGGCTTGCTTGTCCTCATCGCCGTCATGCAGCTCAACAAAGGTATTCAGGGTCTCTGAAACGGACACATCGCGATCGGGGCCAATCCGTTCAACAGGCCGCCTATGCGCCGGTCAGCCCCAGACCGGATGTCTTCAGCGGCACAGACGAGATCCCGTCGATCAGGAAAGCTGAGCGCTGACAGCGACCGCATCCGGGCGTCGATCCACGTTCGGTGGGATCGCGCTTTCTGGCGGGCTCACTGGTGCGCGGACAGGACCGTTCTCATGATGCCGACAGTCGCCGTGATGTCGGGCTCGCGGCCTGCGGCGACATTCGCCCAGACCAGTGCGGTCGCGGTCATGGCCAGGACACCGAAGGTTTCCGGCGGAATCGCCCAACCAGGCACCGGCGAGACTGCCGGTGAGGAGATTGGCCGCGATCGTCCAGTGCTGGGTGACCTCGGCATATGGCAGGGCGATCAGCCGGGCTGGCAGGGCGGTGAGGACCACGATCAGACTCATCGCTTTGTTCACGATCACCGCGTGCAGGGCCGCGAACCCGAACAGCCCGATCAGCAGGGGCAGCCGGAACTCCGCGCCACCGAGGCCGATCAGGCCACCCAGCACACCGATCACCGCGCCGGTGGCGAAGACCAGTAGCAGCGCATCGCGTCGCGTCGCGGCAGCCGATGTCGCCGGGTCCTCGGCTGTCTTGCTCACATGCCGAGACGGTACGGCCCCGGATCGGCCTCACCGCTCCGGCCGGGGCGATGTCAGGATTCGCTGATATCGGGATCCGCGATCGGACCTGGCGTCAGAATTCACCGGTCCGACTTACGGCCTCCGGTGGTCTCCGGTGCGTGGCGGCCGCGGCCGGCATAGGCCATCAGTGGCGCGCGAGCCCATCGATCGATCTCGGCCGGCTTGCGGCGCACCGTAAGTGTTGGTGAACGGCGAGGACCAGCACTCGTTGGCCGACCTTTGCGGAGGTTCCCGCCGGCTGGAAGATCGTCTTCGGTGAAGACAGCGGCGCCGCGCGCGTCGAGAAGAACTGGACGGACATTCGTCTGAAGTCGCCGGGCAACAGTGCGTACTCGGCAGGCGCGGCGAGGTCGCACAGGGTGATGGCGGGCGCGAGCTGCTCGCAGTGCCTTCGGTGAGGTGTTGCTAGGAGTCGCGAGTCCGTGACAAGCGACAGGAAGCTGGCCCAGAATCTTGGCGTACTTTGGTCACAGCCCGTAGCAGCGAGAGTTCACGCCCCGTGACCGGTATTGCCCGGTATCT
Organism: Nocardia sp. FBN12; assembly: GCF_050320175.1. Taxonomy (GTDB): domain Bacteria; phylum Actinomycetota; class Actinomycetes; order Mycobacteriales; family Mycobacteriaceae; genus Nocardia. The sequence continues at coordinate 114,622 of NZ_CP190048.1, forward strand.
AGCGCCCGACCGCCCTGGTCGTTGGGCAAACATTGCCACATACCGATGGCCGCAGGTAGTCGTCCTTGGATATCGGTGTGGGACAGGTGCCCCGAACGTAGAGAGACTGCCGTTGTCGGCGTGAGCGGGCGCTGTCTGTGAACGGCACGGCGATCGCCCTGCCTACCGCGTCCGACCGTGTCCAGCAAGCGACAGCGCGGTTAACAGGATGATCAACCTGTTTGCCAAATGATAACAGGACGGTCAACCCGTTTTGTGATAGCGTCGTGAACGTTGAGGGGGTGAGCGGTCAACCGGGTTGTACCGATCCGAAAATGCCGTCATTCCGATGAGTGGGTTAGAAGGGGACCATGTCTCGGCTGGCATTGATATATCTGCTGATCGCAATCGGATGCGAGGTTGCCGCCACGTTGGCCCTCAAGGCCACTGATGGGTTCAAGAACATGGCTCCGATTGCTGTCGTTGTGATCGGGTACGGAGCGGCCTTCTTCGCGTTGAGCCTTACCTTGCGTGAGGTATCGGTCGGAGTTGCCTACGCACTTTGGTCCGCCATCGGCACCGTAATCCTGACTCTACTCGCAGCTGTCATTTACAAACAGCACCTCAGCGTTGTGACAATCGCCGGCATGGCTTTGACAATCGGCGGTGTTGTCCTGATAAATCTCGGAAGTGCGAATTCCCATTAGGGGGGACACTATGAAGGTAATGCGAAAAGCGCAGACGGCCGCGAAGCATATCGCGCTGTCGGTGCAGGGACGATATGCCGATGTGCGCAATGACTACGACAAGGTTGCGTCAACCTACGACGAATACTACTCGCACAACCTCGCCGCTGCCGCCGAGCGATTCACCACCCTCCTGCCCTGGGAGGAGTTGGAGCGGCCGTCACTTCGTGTTGTAGAGTTAGCTGCTGGAACTGGTGCCATAACTCGGCGTCTGGCTGATGCTGTCTCCGTGGATAGCGTACTAACCGCGGTAGATATCTCTGAGGGGATGCTGGCCGAAAACCAAGCCAAAGTACGCGCTGAAGGTCAACAAGTTGAATTTGTCGTCGGTGATGCACTGGAGTATCTTGCCGCGCAGCCGACTGACTCGATTGACGCTCTCATCTGCGCATGGGGTGTCTGCTATATGTCGCACGCGAAGCTGAGGCGAGAACTCGGACGCGTGCTCAAATCGGGGGCATTCATCGGCATTATGGAAAACCGCAAGGGCACCTTGAAGGAGCTCGAGGCGGTCCTTCTGGATGTGCTCATGGCCGATGCCAAATTGTTGCGCCGCGCCGTTAAGCTCGACCTTCCGACCGATCACCGGTACATCGCCCGCAGAATTGCACCGGATGGTAGCCGTGTTGAAACGGGATTCGATGGGGAATCCTCTCGTGTCGTCACAAATGTGGACAGCATTGTTGAGTATGTCACTAAATCGGGTGTGTCGGCGGGATATCTCGATGCCATAGAGCCTGATCTTTTCGACCAGGTGATCCAGGGGCTCCGTGAGCGTATAGAAACCGCCGGGCCACGGAATGTACCAATCGTGCACCGATATTCAGTGGTCACTGCACGCCGTTGAGTTTCGGGCTCGGCGTTTGCATTACAGAAAACAAGGTTCCACCATGACCACGACCGCAACGTCTTCGCATCAGCGCGATATGCCGAAATCTGTGTGGGTCAAGCTAACCGGGCTCCGCGGCATCTGCGCCTTCTACGTTCTTATCAGCCACATTTGGTTCCAAGTGTGGCCTGCTGCCGAACCTCCCCTCGGCTATGGCATACATCCCGATGGTGTCTTGTATTGGCTGACTGGATGGCTATATCACGGACACTACGCAGTGATCGCCTTCATCGTCGTCAGTGGTTACTCGCTGCAAATCGCGCGAATCGGTCGCGGGGATCGATATACAACTGCTGGATTTCTCAAACGCCGTTGTAGGAGAATTCTACCTCCCTACTACGCCGCCATGGCTCTCTCAGCGTTTGTTGGCTTAACGGTGGCGCGAACCGCTACAGGGAGTCAATGGGACATCAGTATTCCAGTAACCTGGAATTCGTTAGTGACCCATGCGCTTCTCCTGCAGGATCTATTCGATTATACAAAGATCAACTACGCACACTGGTCGATCGCCGCCGAATTCCATCTGTATTTGATGTTCCCGTTCTTCATTTGGCTTGTCGGCCGTGTCGGCGACCGGCGGGGTACCGGAATCGTCACATTGGTGGTGGTTGGATTGATCGCCTGCGTGATGTTGACTTCAGATGCTCCCGCCTATTTCTTCGGCTTGATCCTATATTTCTTCCTTGGAATGGTGGCGGCAAACGTCGCAGCGGGAGTCTCCTACAGGACCGAAGCATTCCGAAGGAGACAACTGCTCGTAGCTTCAGGCGGGATTCTAGCGTTTGTAATCGTTTTATCTGTTGCGCTCGGATTCGAGGTGGTAGAGCTGATACTGCCTGTCTTCGATCTCGCAGTCGCGATCGGCATCTGCTTGCTGATTCTTGGATTTCTTCCATCGGATGTTCGATCCGCATCGAATACGACACCTGACGCACTATCTGAATGGGTGTCCGGCCGCTTGGAGGACCTGGGCAAGTTCTCCTACAGCTTGTACCTGATCCATGCCCCTATTGTTGCGATAGCATGGCTGTGTCTGGGGGGGAACGAACTGTCAAAGCCCGTCATGTTCCCATTGTTGCTTGCGGTAGCCATTCCTGTGGCATTGATCGTTTCCTACGTGTTCTACAGAATTTTCGAACGCCCTTTCACACGCTGACACGCGGTATGCCCGGTGGGGCGCTGACCAACTAGGAGTAATACAGTGACTGTTCAATGGATGGAGAAGGAGTACCATGCCTTTCTCGAGTTCAAGAGTGGGCTGCGTGAAGCCGACGGCTCGTTGGCCTATCTGAAGAGCCTTCCGCACGGGAACGTGCACCGGTATTTGTCTCATGATGGCCATGTGGTCAATTTTTCGACCTATGACTACTTGGGGCTCGGTGAGAACGATCAGGTACGTGAATTCGCTAAATCCTGCATCAACAGATACGGAATTTCGACCAGCGCGAGCCGGATGGTTTCTGGTGAGCTAGACCTGCACCGTCAGCTCGAGGATCGGCTATCTGCCTTTCTCGGTACCGAAGACGCGGTGACCTTCGTCAGCGGGCACGCTACGAACGTGATGACGATCGGCTATCTGTTCGGACCGCATGATTTGCTGATCCACGACCAGTATGCGCATAACAGCATCGAAGTCGGTTGCAACCTCGCCGGCGGCGAGATTCGACGATTTCGGCACAACGATGTCGCGGATCTGGAGCAGATCTTGATAGAGGCGGGGCAGAGGCGAAGAGTCGTCGTGTGCATCGAAGGGCTCTACAGTATGGATGGAGATCTACCACCATTGCCCGAAATTATCGAACTGAAGCGCAGATTCGATTTTGTGCTGTACGTCGACGAAGCGCATTCGATCGGAACTATAGGACGCACCGGGCGGGGAGTGACCGAGCACTTCGGGATCGACGTCGGCGAGATCGATGTCTTGATGGGGACGCTGAGCAAGAGTATGGGTAGCTGCGGCGGGTTCATCACCGGCTCGCGGGAGCTGGTGGACTACCTGCGTGTCTCGGGCCCCGGATTCATGTTCAGTACCGGCCTTCCCGCCCCTGCCGCAGGCGCGGCGCTGAAGGCTCTGCAACTTTTGTCCGAGAACCCCAACTATGTCACTGATATTCAGCACAAATCACGTCTGTTCAGCACTAAGCTTCACGGTGGGGCCGGGCAGCAGACGCCGATTATTCCGTTTCTCGTCCGCCACGACTGGGTAAACGACTTCGCTCTGCGCTGTCAGCAGGCAGGGGTAAGAGTCTTCCCCATCTCTTATCCTGCTGTCCCGAAGTCTGCCACGCGAGTTCGGTTCTTCCTCTCGCGTCTGCATACGGATGCTCACCTGCTCGAATCTGCTGAACTGATCAATTTCATCTCAGACGAATTCTCGTCGGAACGGAGTGCTTCGTGAGCTTGAAGATCGGGAAGATCCTACTGCTGGTGACCGATGCCCTGCTCATGCTCTATTGGGTTGCCGTAGCGATAAACATGATTCCTAAGGAGTCGGCCTTCCGGGACTATACCAATCCAATTATGCAGGCTTGGAATTGGTCGTTCTTCCCACTCGATCTGGCTGCGTCGATTTTTGGGTTCGCTGGTGTCTACTTGGTTCGGATCCGTCATCGAATCGGCTGGCTGATCCTGACTATCGGATTGACGCTGACCTTCTGTGCTGGGTTCATGGCTATATCTTTCTGGGCATACTATGGAGACTTCAATGTCAGTTGGTGGATTTCCAACGCTCTATTGATGGTTGTGCCTGCAATTGTGTTTGCAATTCTAGTTTTCGACCGTGCTGCAAGTGAGGAGATCGCCTCCGAGCTGCGAGGCCGAAATGTCGACTCGGGGATCAAGGAAAACGCATGACTACCGAATCCAATCTGTCGGGGCATCGATTGTTCACCAGCGAATCGGTCACCGAGGGGCATCCCGACAAGATATGTGACGCGATAAGTGATGCTGTGCTGGATGCATTGCTGGCCGCCGATCCTAGCGCCCGTGTCGCGGTAGAAACTTTGGTGACCACCGGGCAGGTGCACGTCGTAGGCGAGGTGACAACGACGGCATATGTGGATGTCCCGTCGATCGTTCGCGAGACGATCGTGCAGATCGGGTACGACAGCTCCCAAAAGGGTTTCGATGGACGGACCTGTGGCGTCAATGTGGCCATCGGGGCGCAATCACCCGATATCGCTCAGGGCGTAGATCGTGCATATGAGGCGCGAGTGGACGGTGCCGAAGATGCAGTTGCGCAGCAGGGCGCGGGAGACCAGGGCCTGATGTTCGGCTACGCAACGTCCGAAACGCCGGAGTTCATGCCGCTGCCGGTTGCATTGGCGCACAGGCTTTCTCGCCGCCTATCCGCAGTGCGGAAGAACGGGTCAGTGCCCTATCTCCGGCCGGATGGCAAGACACAGGTCACCGTCGAGTACGACGGTGACGTTCCGATCCGTGTGGACACTGTGGTCATCTCGAGCCAACATGCGCCGGGGATCGACCTGGAGGTGATGTTGGCCGAGGACTTGGTCACTCATGTGATCGATCCTGTGTTCGCTGGGCTACCGAGCACAGTCGACGCAGAGAAGCCTCGGGTTTTCATCAACCCGACCGGAAATTTCGTCATCGGCGGCCCGATGGGTGATGCGGGGCTTACCGGTCGCAAGATCATTGTTGACACCTACGGTGGCATGGCGCGCCACGGTGGGGGCGCGTTTTCCGGGAAGGACCCGTCCAAGGTCGACCGTAGTGCCGCGTACGCAATGCGGTGGGTGGCCAAGAACGCGGTCGCCGCGGGCCTCGCCGAACGGATCGAAGTGCAGGTTGCGTACGCCATTGGCAAGGCCGCCCCTGTTGGTTTGTTCGTCGAGACCTTCGGCTCGGAGCAGTGTGATCCAGCTGCGATCCAAGAGGCTATCTCGAAGGTTTTCGATCTGCGCCCGGGCGCGATCATTCGCGATCTAGATCTTCTGCGTCCTATATACGGACCGACCGCCGCGTACGGGCACTTCGGTCGCACCGACCTGGATCTTCCGTGGGAACGATGTGACCGCGTCGACGAGTTGAAGGCTGCGATCGGATGATCTTCGTGTCCGGGTCCATCGCGACCGACCATCTGATGACGTTCCCAGGAAGGTTCGCGGAGCAATTTCTGCCTGACCAACTCGAGCATGTGTCGCTGAGTTTCCTTGTCGACGACCTGGAGATCCGACGAGGTGGCGTAGGGGGAAACATCAGCTACGGCCTTGGTGCGCTGGGAGATGCGCCGGTGCTGATCGGTGCAGTCGGAGCGGATTTCGGCGACTACGAGACCTGGCTGACCGCACACGGAGTAGATGTCAGCAGTGTGCGCGTGTCCCGGCGCGCGCACACCGCCCGGTTCGTGTGCACAACGGATCGTGACATGGCGCAGTTGGCAAGCTTCTATCCGGGTGCCATGTCCGAGGCTGTGGAAGTCTCGCTCCCAACTGTTGTTGCCCGTCTCGGCCGGCCCAATCTGGTGCTGATCGGCGCCAACGACCCAGCGGCGATGCTCGCGCATACCGAGCAGTGTCGGGAGCTCGGCCTCCCGTTTGCCGCTGATCCATCGCAACAACTGGCTTTTCTGGGCGGCCGGGAGATTCGCGATCTCATCGGCGGCGCCGAATACCTGCTGACCAACGAGTACGAATGGGGCCTTCTGCGGCGAAAGGCAAAGCTCACCGAGTCAGAAGTGCTGGCGCGCATCGGCATTCGAGTTACGACGTTGGGTGCGGACGGCGTCGAGATTGCTCATTCGGGTGGTGACACATTCCGTGTTGCTGCAGTGCCGGAGACCACGAAGGTGGATCCGACCGGCGTCGGGGATGGGTTCCGGGCCGGGTTCCTTTTCGGCCGAGCAGGCGGTCTCACACTGGAGCGATCGGCCCAACTGGGCTCTATCGTGGCTGTGCTCGTGCTCGAATCCGTCGGTCCACAGGAGTGGACGTGGGACACCGAGGTTGCGTTGAAGCGCCTGACAAACGCATACGGGCAGTCAGCGGGAGACGAGATTGCGACACTATGGCCTCGGTGATCGGTCGCCTTTTCGATACCACGCTCCTCGACACGCTCCGGCGGCGTGTCGTCATCGGCGACGGCGCGATGGGCACGATGTTGCAGGCCGCGGATCTGTCGCTCGACGACTTCCGCGGCCTCGAGGGTTGCAACGAGATCCTCAACGACACCCGCCCTGATGTGCTGGCCGAGATCCACCGCGCCTACTTCGCCGCGGGCGCGGATGCGGTGGAGACCAACACCTTCGGCTGCAACCTGCCCAACCTCGCCGACTACGACATCCAGGACCGCATCCGCGATCTGTCCGAGCGCGGCACCCGCATCGCCCGCGATGTCGCCGACGAGATGGGCCCCTCGGCCGACGGCACCCCGCGCTATGTGCTGGGCTCGATGGGCCCCGGAACCAAGCTGCCGACCCTGGGCCACGCCCCGTTCGTCTCGCTGCGTGATGCCTACACCGAAGCCGCGCTCGGCATGCTCGACGGTGGTGCCGATGCCATTCTCATCGAGACCTGCCAGGACCTGCTGCAGGTCAAGGCCGCGATCACCGGTAGCCGCCGGGCGATGATCGCCGCCGGTCGCCGGATCCCGATCATCACCCACGTGACCGTGGAGACCACCGGCACGATGCTGGTCGGCAGTGAGATCGGTGCGGCGCTGACCGCGCTGGAACCGCTCGGCATCGACATGATCGGGCTGAACTGCGCGACCGGTCCGGCGGAGATGAGCGAGCACCTGCGGCACCTGTCGCGGCACGCGAACATCCCGGTGTCGGTGATGCCGAACGCGGGTCTGCCGGTGCTCGGTGCCAACGGCGCGGAGTACCCGCTCACCCCCGAAGAGCTCGCTGTCGCGATGAGCGGGTTCGTCTCCGAGTTCGGGCTCTCGCTGGTCGGTGGCTGCTGTGGCACCACCCCGGAGCACATTCGGCAGGTCGCCGAGGCGGTGCGCGAGGTCGAGAAGACCCTGCCCGCGATCGCCGATCGTCGTCATCCCGAGCACGAACCTGCTGTGTCGAGCATGTACACCGCTGTCCCGTTCGAGCAGGACGCGTCGATCATGATGATCGGTGAGCGCACGAATGCCAACGGCTCCAAGGCTTTCCGTGACGCGATGCTGGCCGCGGACTGGCAGCGCTGCCTCGAGATCGCCAAGGACCAGACCCGCGACGGCGCGCACATGCTCGACCTGTGTGTCGACTACGTGGGCCGCGACGGTGCCGAGGACATGAACGAGCTGGCCTCGCGGCTGGCGACCGCCTCGACGTTGCCGATCATGCTCGACTCCACCGAGGTGCCGGTGTTGCAGGCAGGTCTGCAGCATCTGGGTGGCCGGTGCGCGGTGAACTCGGTGAACTACGAGGACGGCGCGGGCCCGGATTCGCGGTTCCAGCAGATCATGCGGCTGGTCTCCGAGCACGGTGCCGCGGTCGTCGCGTTGACCATCGACGAGGAAGGCCAGGCGCGCACGGCCGATCACAAGGTCGCGATCGCCGAGCGCCTGATCGACGACATCACCGGCAACTGGGGCCTGGCGGAGTCCGACATCATCATCGACACCCTGACCTTCACCCTGGGCACCGGGCAGGAGGAGTCGCGCAAGGACGGCGAGGAGACGATCAAGGCCATCCGCGAGCTCAAGCGCCGCCGCCCGCAGGTGCAGACCACTCTTGGGTTGTCGAATATCTCTTTCGGTCTGAATCCGGCCGCCCGGCAGGTGCTGAACTCGGTGTTCATGCACGAATGTGTCCAGGCGGGGTTGGATTCGGCGATCGTGCACGCGTCGAAGATCCTGCCGATGAGCCGGATCCCCGACGAACACCAGCAGGTCGCCCTCGATCTGATCTATGACCGCCGCACCGAGGACTACGACCCGCTGCAGAAGCTGATGGCGTTGTTCGAGGGTGTCTCGACGGCGTCGTCGAAGGCCTCACGCGCGGAGGAAATGGCGCTGCTGCCGTTGTTCGAACGCCTGGAACGGCGCATCGTCGACGGTGAGCGCAACGGTCTCGGCGACGATCTCGACGAGGCGATGCAGACGGTGCCGCCGCTGCAGATCATCAACGAGACCCTGCTCTCGGGCATGAAGACCGTCGGTGAGCTGTTCGGTTCGGGGCAGATGCAGCTGCCGTTCGTGTTGCAGTCGGCCGAGGTGATGAAAACCGCTGTCGCGCACCTGGAACCGCACATGGAGGCCACCGACGACGCGGGCAAGGGGCGGATCGTGCTGGCCACGGTGAAGGGCGATGTACACGACATCGGCAAGAACCTGGTCGACATCATCTTGTCCAACAACGGCTACGAGGTGGTCAACCTCGGCATCAAGCAGCCGATCGCGACCATCCTCGACGCCGCGCAGGACAAGAAGGCCGACGTGATCGGCATGTCCGGGCTGTTGGTGAAGTCGACGGTGGTGATGAAGGAGAACCTCGGCGAACTCAACACCAAGGGTGTGGCCGAGCAGTTCCCGGTGCTGCTCGGTGGCGCCGCGCTGACTCGTTCCTACGTGGAGAACGACCTGACCGAGGTCTACGACGGCGAGGTCTATTACGCCCGCGACGCGTTCGAGGGCCTGCGGTTGATGGACGAGATCATGACCGTCAAGCGTGGCGGTGGCCTCGACCCGGACAGCCCGGAGGCGATCGCGGCGAAGGAGAAGGCCGCCGAGCGTAAGGCGCGCCATGAGCGGTCCAAGCGGATCGCGGCCGAGCGCAAGGCCACCGAGGCGCCGATCGTGGTGCCCGAGCGCTCCGATGTCGCCGCGGATCTGCCGGTGCCGACGCCGCCGTTCTGGGGCACGCGGGTGATCAAGGGTCTGCCTTTGGCGGAGTACTCGGGGCTGCTCGACGAGCGGGCGCTGTTCCTCGGCCAGTGGGGTCTGCGCGGGCAGCGCAAGGGTGAAGGCCCGACCTATGAGGATCTGGTGGAGACCGAGGGCAGGCCGCGGTTGCGGGCCTGGCTCGATCGCCTGGCCACCGAGGGTGTGCTCCAGCACGCGGCGCTGGTCTACGGGTACTTCCCCGCCGTGTCGGAAGGTGACGAGGTCATCGTGTTGACCGAGCCGAATCCTGATGCACCGCAGCGGTATCGGTTCACGTTCCCGCGTCAGCAGCGTGATCGGTTCCTGTGCATCTCGGACTTCATTCGTTCGCGTGAGCGGGCTCGCGAGACCGGGCAGGTCGATGTGTTGCCGTTCCAGTTGGTGACGATGGGACAGCCGATCGCCGACTTCGCGAACGCGTTGTTCGCCGCCGACAACTATCGCGATTACCTCGAGGTGCACGGTATCGGTGTGCAGCTCACCGAGGCGCTGGCCGAGTACTGGCATCGCCGGGTGCGTGAAGAACTGACCGTCGACGGCAAGTCCGTCGCCGCCGAGGATCCCGCTGATGTGCAGGATTACTTCAAGCTCGGTTACCGGGGTGCGCGGTACTCCTTCGGTTACGGGGCCTGCCCGGACCTGGAAGATCGCGCCAAGTTGGTCGACCTGCTCGACGCGGGCCGGGTCGGGGTGACGTTGTCGGAGGAACTGCAGCTGCACCCGGAGCAGTCCACGGACGCGTTCGTGCTGCTACATCCCGAAGCCAATTATTTCAACGCCTGACCACTGATCAGAGGAGACACCAAATGACGATCGCACTGGACACATCACTCACTCCTGACGTCCGCAACGGCATCGACTTCAAGGTGGCAGACCTCTCGCTGGCCGAATTCGGCCGTAAGGAGATCCGCCTCGCCGAGCACGAGATGCCGGGCCTGATGGCACTGCGTCGTGAATACCACGACGTTCAGCCGCTGAAGGGCGCGCGAATCTCCGGATCGCTGCACATGACGGTCCAGACCGCCGTCCTGATCGAAACCCTCGTAGCGCTGGGCGCCGACGTGCGCTGGGCCTCCTGCAACATCTTCTCCACCCAGGACCACGCCGCCGCCGCCATCGTGGTCGGCCCGAACGGCACCGTCGACGAGCCCAAAGGCATCCCGGTCTTCGCCTGGAAGGGCGAGACGCTCGAAGAGTACTGGTGGGCCGCCGAGCAGATGCTGACCTGGCCCGGCGCCCCGGCCAACATGATCCTCGACGACGGCGGCGACGCGACCATGCTCGTGCTGCGCGGTGCGCAGTTCGAGAAGGCCGGTGTGGTTCCGCCCGCCGACGCCGACCACTCCGCCGAGTACACGGTGTTCCTCGACCTGCTGCGCGAGAGCATCGAGGCCGACAAGACCAAGTGGAGCACCATCGCCGAGTCGGTCAAGGGTGTCACCGAGGAGACCACCACCGGCGTGCTGCGCCTGTACCAGTTCGCCGCCGCGGGTGAGCTGGTGTTCCCGGCGATCAACGTCAACGACTCGGTCACCAAGTCCAAGTTCGACAACAAGTACGGCACCCGCCACTCGCTCATCGACGGCATCAACCGTGGCACCGATGTGCTCATCGGTGGCAAGAAGGTGCTGATCTGCGGTTACGGTGACGTCGGTAAGGGTTGCGCGGAGTCGCTCGCGGGCCAGGGCGCGCGCGTGCAGGTCACCGAGATCGACCCGATCAACGCGCTGCAGGCGCTGATGGACGGCTACGACGTGGTCACCGTCGAGCAGGCGATCGGCGATGCCGACATCGTCATCACCTCGACCGGCAACAAGGACATCATCACCCTCGAGCACATGAAGGCGATGAAGGATCACTCGATCCTGGGCAATATCGGCCACTTCGACAACGAGATCGATATCGCGGCGCTGGAGCGTTCGGGCGCGACCCGGATCAACATCAAGCCGCAGGTCGACGAGTGGACCTTCGATTCGGGCAAGGCGATCATCCTGCTGTCGGAGGGTCGTCTGCTCAACCTCGGCAACGCGACCGGCCACCCGTCGTTCGTGATGTCGAACAGTTTCTCCAACCAGGTGATCGCGCAGGTCGAGCTGTGGACCAAGCCGCAGGAGTACGACAACGAGGTCTACCGCCTGCCCAAGCACCTCGACGAGAAGGTCGCCAAGATCCACGTCGAGGCCCTCGGTGGCACGCTGACCAAGCTCACCAAGGATCAGGCCGAGTACATCAACGTGGACGTGGAAGGCCCGTACAAGCCCGACCACTACCGCTACTGAGATCCCGCCGTTGTCAGCCGAGCCCGATTTCAGGGGCTCGGAAAGCAGCGTAGGCAAGCGATGGTCTCGGTCGAGACCATCGCTGACCTGTTCAGTTGAAGCATTTGGCTGTGTACCGCACCCGGCCACGATCGCTTCGGCAGCGACCAATTACGGACCCGACGCTCCATCAGGCACACCTGTTGAGCGACCCAGAATGTCAGCCCGCTGATCGAACCGGACACGGAGCCGCGAGATGACCGCATTCATTCCGCCCATAGACAATGCCGAAGCTACTGTGGCGCAGCGGCTTCGGCTGAGCAGTACTGGTAAGACGCCGTTTTCGGTCGAGTTTCTGCCGCCGCGGGACTCTGCGGCCGAGGCTCGCCTGTGGCGGACGGTGCGCACCTTCGAGCGCCTGGACCCTGCGTTTGTGTCCGTCACGTACGGAGCAGGCGGGTCAACACGGGAGCACACGGCGCGAATCGCAGGCGAGATTGCGCAGGGGACAACACTGTTGCCTGTCGCTCACCTGACTGCGGTTGGCCATAGTGTCGCAGACCTGAGGGCAGTTATCGGCGCACATGCCGAGGGTGGTGTTCGCAACATCCTTGCGCTGCGTGGTGACCCGCCTGGAGACCCTTTGGGGGACTGGCATAAACACCCGGATGGCCTCGAGTACGCGGAAGAATTAGTCCACCTGGTCGATGAGTGCGGCGACTTCCATGTTGGTGTCGCAGCGTTCCCTGAAGGTCATCACCGCGCAGGCGGGCTAGCCGAGGACACCGAAAACCTCGTACGGAAACTACGCGCAGGCGCCGACTACTCGATCACCCAGATGTTCTTCATCGCCGACGATTACCTACGGCTTCGGGACCGTGTCTCAGCAGCCGATCCTGAGCAGGGCGCCAAACCGATCATTCCGGGGATCATGCCAATCATCTCGGTTCGAAGTGTTGCACGGATGGCCGAGTTGTCTGGGGCTGTTATCCCGGCCGCGATGCTCGCTGACCTGCAACGAGCTGCGGGCACTGGACCGAGCGAGGACGTCGACGCCGTGCGTGCAGTTGGCGTCGAGATAGCCTCGCTGCTGTGCGAACGGCTCATTCGAGAGGGCGTGCCAGCGTTGCACTTCTGCACCCTCAACCAAGCCACGGCGACCTGTGAAATTCTTGACAATCTGAATCTCGCAAGCCGGAGGTAGCGGATCCCGAACGCGGCTCGCGCAGGGTAATGCGGGTGCGGAACCAGCGCGACGGTACAAATCAGGAGGGTCATCCTTCTTGTGCCCCGGGATATATTGCGATAAGATGAACAACTCAAATTTCCTGCTATCTCCCTAGCGAATGCGGTACTGTTTCCGATCTGTTATCGTTGAAGGCGGAACAAATGTTGCAAATGTCTTTGCAGGGGGCAACTTCAAATGACAACAGGTTTAGCTGCTCAGCGTAAAGTGCTGAAGTTCGACTCGACCGTATCGCGAGTATACGTGCATCGGCAGTCGGTAGCGGAGGTATTCCTGACAGACCATCTGCGATTGTCTGAGCATGAATTCGCTGTCGGTGCGCAATGGCCACGAGCGCACGAACTCTATAGGCCGACCGACGGTTCGTACAATATCCTTTTCTATGCGGAGACGCTCAGGCAGGCCGCGATCTATCTGGCACACCGATGCTACGATGTACCGCTCGATCACTGTTTCGTAATGAGCGAGATCGATGTCCAAGGGTTACCGTTCGGTGTCCGTGTCGACGACCACGCAGCCGAGGTCTCTGTAGACGTCAGAATGTCTGGACTGCATTACCGCGATGGGCAACTAGCACGATTCCGGATCGAACTAGAGTTCCGCATCGGCGGCTCGAGAATCGGGTTCGGCAATGGTGCGGCGCAGATTCTGCCGCCCGAAGTATACAAGCGCCTCCGGTGGCGACACCGGCGACCCGACGATGTGGGCGCTCCGATCTGCGGACAACCTTGTGCAGTACCGGCGACTGCTGAATTGCTCCCGAGTAACGTCGTACTCGGCCCCAGGATCGGGCCGTCGGAATGGGAACTGCGGGTCGACGATGCCCATCCGGTGTTGTTCGATCATCCATCAGATCATGTGCCTGGTGCGCTGCTGCTGGAGGCGATATGCCAGGCAGGCCGGGTTCTGACGCAGAATCGGGCTACCGTCGTCGGTCTCGGAGCCACATTCCGGAAGTACGCAGAGCTGGACCGGCCAGTGACCGTCGCAGCCTGCACTGACAGTAGTGGCAAGGTGTCAACTGCGCGTGTCGTCTTCCGGCAGGAGAGCGCTGAGGTCGCAGTCGGCTACGTCTCATTCGCTGAGTCTCGGACGTGACCACGACTCTGCGTGGTTCACGGATGGGGGTACCAACGGGCTGCGCGAATACGGTCGATCTTCGTGCACCGAGACGCGGGCATGATGCCTGGCAAAAGCAGCGACCACATGTCGTCAACACGCAGTTCGAGATCCTCGCGGCCGGTCAGCACCAGCGAAACCAGTTGAACGCCGGTGAATGCCGAGATCACGAAGCGCGAGAGAGATTGCGACGAGACGCTGTCGAGAATGTCGCCCTGGTTGCGGGCACGTTCGACGAGCATCTCGCATGCCTCGATCCAGCTCCGGTAGGGGTCAACCGGGCCTCTTGCGGATGTCAACTCGAGGGTGAGGCGAATGCCGGCCCGGACGATCGGGTCAGTGACGATCTGGCGTGCCATCTCGTGGCACAGCATCACGATCTGCTCGACCGCGGGAGAGTTGCATCGATCGATGTTTTCGACGGCTGCGATAGACCGACAATGCTGCTCTTCTATAACTGCTCTAGCAAGTTCCTCTTTTGTGCGGAAATGAAAGTGCAGTGCACCTCTGGTCGTTCCGGATTGCTCAACGATCATGCCCATACTGGCACCGGCGAAGCCTTCGGTGTCAAAGGTCGAGGCCGCGCCACGGACGATCTGCTGGCGCGTTGCGAGAGCGCGGTCTTGCTGAACCATGCGACCTCCCTTCGTGCTCGTGAGAAAACAGCGGTGAAATCGATATGACAGTATCAGTGCCGGTCGGTCCACGGGGCGGCGCAGTCGGTAGAGTGCCCGTAATAGCCGTTCTTGGTGCAACCGGAATGGTGGGTTCCGCGACAATGCGCGCATTGTCCTTGCGCGGTTTGCGGCACTATGGTGTCGCTCGCAATAGGCCGATATCGAAGAATATGACGTTTTATGAAACAGCAGACATATGTGATCAGGACAGTCTGCGCGGTGCGCTATCCGAAGCGGATGTGATCATTCACGCAGCCTCTTATACTGGACGGGCTCCAGCAGAGTCCGATGCTGTCAATCGAATTGGCGCCGAGAACGTTGCGGCTGTAGCTGCACAATATGGTATATCGAGAATCATCTATGTCAGCACAGTCGGCGTATACGGAATCGGACCGCATCGAGGAGTTGTAGAGAATGAAGTTGTTCCGAATCCCGTAACTCATGTTAGCAAGAGCCGCCTGGCCGCCGAACATATTATCCGCAGGGCCGGTGGGATTGTCGTACGTCCCGGCTTTGTGTACGGCAAGGGTGACCGATGGTTTCTGCCCGGTGTGGCATCGATATTGACCCGTCTGGGTGCATGGATCGACGACGGCGGGAGTCAGATATCTGTCATTTCTATGGATGATCTCGCCGGTATTCTCTGTGATCTCGCAACTATCATCGAGCCTGTCGATGATCTGTACCATGCGTGCGAGCTAGACCCAGTGACTATGCGGAATGTCGGAGAAGTCGCGAATCGAACGTATCCGTTTGAATTACCCAGATCCAGTATCGGGTTCGAAGAAGCTCGACGGAATTGTGTAAATGTAGGCTTGTCTGAACGTGAGATCGACCTGGTAGGACTGGATCACTACTACGATGCGAGCCGAATCTGGGCGGCAACTCGTTCGTCCCCATCGACGCATTTCGATCAGTTAGCTAAGCAAGACACCTGACATGCTGTCCCGACGCGGTGGCACATCCTGAACGGAGACTAAGTCATCAAGGGTTCCTGCGGATGTCGGTCTACATCGTGATTCTTGGCGTGGAGGCTAGGTGAACTAGCTCACGCTTGAACGGCACGGCGGGCCACCGACAACACCGCTCATGGCGCCGCGACACCAACAACACCGCTCGGCCGACTCGCTGGCGGAGCGGTGTTCAATTTCGCGACCAGAATCTGGCTGCAGGCCGCCCAAGTGATGCCGAGATTCGCGACCAACCGACACCAAACTCCACGACCAAAAGCCAATGGGCCGACCTCAAGGAATCGTCTGCGTAAGCACCTGGAGGACGCGGGGTGCATAGATGCGGCGCTTGTAGGTGTTCGGGTTCGCGACTCGGAGTATCCCCAGGTCGATGAGCTGGCCGACGAGCTTGTTCGCTCGGCCGTACGAGATTTTGAGCTCGGTCTCGACTTGGCGCACGGTGAATGACGGGTTCGCGATGGCGAGATCGATCAACGTGTGCGCGCTATCGGCGCGCAATGCCGATCTTCGCACGACTTCTTTCAACTCGCCCTGGACCTTGACGAGGGCGATCATCTGGCGCCGAGTCGATTCCGCGGCCTCTCGCAGACCTTGAGCGAAGAATCGGATGTAGCTGTCCCAGTCGCCTCGAGTGCTGACCGCGAGGAGTCGGTTGTAGTAATCGTCGCGCCTCGCCTCGAACCATGGTGAGACAGTGAGCGTCGGCTCGGTCAGTACCTGGGTGAGCTGGAGGTGCATGACGATCAATAGCCGACCGAGTCGGCCGTTGCCGTCGCGAAAGGGATGGAGTGCCTCGAACTGGTAGTGCGACATCGCTGCCGCGACGACCGGATCGATCGTGGCGGAGTGGTCTCTGCGGATCCAGTCGACGAGGTCCTGGACACCGATACTCAAGGTGTCATCGGGCGGTGGTGGAATGAACCGAGCGGCGTGCACTGGTGCCATCCCGGGGGTCGCGTCGGCTCTGCGACCGATCACGACCTGCCGGTCGCGGAGCCGGCCGGACTCCGACTCCAGCGAAGTTGCTCGCATCAGGATGCCTTGCAGGCTGCTGAGCAGGGATGTGGTCACTGGGCGGTCGTCGGAGATCCAGGAGAACGCGTAGTTGGCCATGCGTACGTAGTTGAGGATTTCCGTTAGTTCGGCAGTCGCCGGAGCCTCTTCGTCGGCGGTCAGCACCTCGGCCAGCGGCGCGTAGGTTCCCTCCAGCGCAGAGGTACTCTGCGCTTCGCGACGCAGTGTCGGAAGCCGGAGAAGTTGCGGGTTCGGTAGCTGGGCGGCTGTGCTGTCGAGTGCCGCCAGAGCCGCTCGCGCTGCGGTCGTTGCGAGAATGGTGGGAACGCTCAGCTCAGGCATGACATCGGGGAGTGGTGCCGCGACGAACGCTTTGTGCTTCCAATCGCCGAAGACCGGATCTGTGCCCCAGATGTCGACGAGTGATCCAGATTCGCTGCTTAGGAACATACTGAGGTCCACCATGTCACTCTATAGGCAATTCAGTGACATGGTTGCTTTCATCATGTCACTTTGAGACAAGTGATTCAGTGGGCATCGACGCTGGTCTCCGCCGTTGCAGTCCCATAGGAGCTCTCGCGGGGTGTCCTTGACCGGCGCCCCTCCAGCCAGGTCCGTTGAGGGATTCACTCTCGTTCTACGGAGTTGGTTCGCTGGCTCCGTGGCGGCCGCGACCACGACGCAGGCACGTGAGCAGGGAAGCAAACACGGCATACGCGCGCATGCGACTGAGGTCTGGGGCGGGACGAGTGGCTCGATCGCCGACGATCACCACGCCGGCGCCGGAGCCCCGATCTGGCCCGAAAGCCAGGAATCTGTGCGCGAGGGGGGACTTGAACCCCCACGTCCGTGGACACCAGAACCTAAATCTGGCGCGTCTGCCAATTTCGCCACTCGCGCTTGGATGTGTACGACCGTCCAAACTCTACCGGGCGAATCGGGCTGTGCGAAGCGTTGGGGCGGCGTGGCGTACTCGTGGGTAACACTACCTGGGATTATAACGATTCGATAAACCTCAATATGAGGGGCACTCATGTTTGAGACTTGGGGTAACGGGTTGGACCTGCGGGTTCAAACATGAGGGCGGGTCATGTTTCAGAAGGTTTTGGTACGTACGTACGGAAATACTCGGGAGTAGGGCTCGGCTGGGCTGGAAACGTGAGGCTTTCCTCATGATTTTGTGCGATTGTGGCTCTCAACAGGCCCGAGGGGCTGCCGGAAACGTGTGCGTGCCGTCGGTGGGCGACACGCCAGGAGAAGGAAGTCGAGCGTCTTGACGATCAACGAGAGCACCGCAATCGGCACGGAAGCGACCACGAAGACCAACGGTCGTGGCTCGGCGAGGGGTGCCCGGGCGGCGCTGCTGGAGCAGCTGCGAACCGGGGCGGGATACGCGTTGGCGTTCGGCGGACAGGGTGCGCAGTGGCT
This sequence comes from Nocardia sp. FBN12, assembly GCF_050320175.1. Taxonomy (GTDB): domain Bacteria; phylum Actinomycetota; class Actinomycetes; order Mycobacteriales; family Mycobacteriaceae; genus Nocardia. Next base: position 132,788 of record NZ_CP190048.1, read on the forward strand.
GCGTGAGCTCGAGGAGATCGGGCGCGACAGCGCGCTCGAGCCCGAGCTGACCGCGCTGGTCAATGAGGCGGCCGTGCTGATCGAGCCGGTCGCGACCCAGCTGCTGGTGGTGCGCCCCGGTGGCTTCGACCCGATGGGCTGGGTGCTCGAGAGCGAGCTCGACGAGCCGGAGGAGCCGTCGTCGGCGCCCGCGGACTCGGTGCTGCGCTCGGTGGCAGTCTCCATGCCCGGCGTGCTGTTGGCGCAGCTCGCCGCGACGAGGGCGCTGCGGCTGCAGGGTCTCGACCCGGCCGAGCACGCGCCCGTCGCGATCATCGGACATTCGCAGGGTCTGTTCGCCGCGGCGGCGGTCGAAGCGGGCGGCACGCGTGACGCGGAGCTGCTTGCCATCGCCCAGCTCGTCGGCGCCGCTGCGGGGCTCGTGGCGCGCAGGCGTGGACTGATGCCGGTGGGCGAGCGCTCGCCGATGGTCGCGGTGTCGAACGTGGATCCGGAGCAGTTGCGGGCGATCGTCACCGAGGTCGCCGAGGGAGTCGATCCCGCGATCGCCGCGGTGGTGTCGATTCGCAACGGACGCAGGCGCGTCGTCCTCTCGGGTGCGCCCGCGCAGATCGATCGAGTGCGCACGCGTTGCGCGCAGCTGCACGACGAGCAGACCCGTGAGCGTGAGAGCAAGGCCCGCGGTGGCGCGGTGTTCGCGCCCGTGTTCGAGGACATCACCGTCGACGTCGCCTTCCACCACCCGGCGCTGGCCGAGACCGTCGACCTGGTCGCGGGCTGGGCCCGCCAGTGCGAGCTCGACGCCGACCTCGCCGCCGCCCTGACTCAGCAGGTGCTCGTCGACCCGATCGACTGGGTCGCCACCGTCGACGCCGTGGTCGACGCGGGCGCGCAGTGGATCCTCGATCTCGGCCCCGGCGACCTGCTCTCGCGGGTGACCGGCGGCTCGCTCAAGGGCACCGGTGTCGGCGTGATCGCCGCCGCCACCCGCGCCGGTCAGCGCAGCCTGGTCACCCCCGGCGCCGCACCCGAGCCGTCGACGCCGTGGTCGGCGTTCGCGCCGAAGCCGGTGCGTCTGCCCAACGGCCGCATCGTCGTCGAGACCGCGTTCACCAAGCTCACCGGCCGCTCGCCGATCCTCCTCGCGGGCATGACCCCGACCACTGTCGACGCGAAGATCGTCGCGGCCGCGGCCAATGCGGGCCACTGGGCCGAGCTGGCCGGTGGCGGACAGGTCACCGAGCAGATCTTCGCCGACCGGATGACCGAGCTGCGTCAGCTGCTGCAGCCGGGTCGCGCGGTGCAGTTCAACTCGCTGTTCCTCGATCCCTACCTGTGGAAGCTGCAGCTCGGCGGCAAGCGCCTGGTGCAGAAGGCGCGGGCGGCGGGTGCGCCGATCGACGGCGTGATCGTCACCGCGGGCATCCCCGAACTCGATGACGCCGCGGCGCTGATCGATGAGCTGTCCGAGGCGGGCATCAGCCACGTCGCGTTCAAGCCGGGCACTGTCGCCCAGATCAAGGCCGTCCTGCGCATCGCCGACGCCGTCCCGGACTACCCGGTGATCATGCACATCGAAGGCGGCAAGGCAGGCGGGCACCACTCCTGGGAAGACCTCGACGACCTGCTGCTGGCCACCTACGCCCAGCTGCGCGGCCACGCCAACGTGGTGATCTGCGTCGGTGGCGGCATCGGCACCCCCGAGCGCGCCACCGACTACCTCACCGGCACCTGGTCCACGGTCCACGGCTACCCGCTGATGCCGCTGGACGGCGTGCTCGTCGGCACCGCGGCCATGGCGACCCTGGAGGCCACCACCGCCCCCGAAGTGAAGCAGCTGCTCGTCGACACACCCGGCACCCCCGACTGGGTCGGTGCGGGCACCGCGAGCGGTGGAATGGCCTCCGGGCGCAGCCAATTGGGCGCAGACATCCACGAGATCGACAATGCCGCCTCGCGCACCGGCCGCCTGCTCGACGAGGTCGCCGGCGATGCCGACGCCGTGGCGAGCCGTCGCGCCGAGATCATCGCGGCGCTCGACGCCACCGCCAAACCCTACTTCGGCGATGTCGCCACGATGACCTACCAGCAGTGGCTGGAACGCTATGTGTCCCTGGCCGTTTCGAGCGATGTCCCGATCTCGTTCGATTGCGGCAGCGACATCGGTGACGCGATCCGCGACGCCACCCGCTCGGACTGGCTCGACATCACCTGGCGTGACCGCTTCGCGGAGATGATGCGCCGCACCGAATCCCGGCTCAACCCGGCCGACAGCGGCGAGATCGAAACCCTCTTCGCCGACGACGACGCCTTCGAACACCCGGTGCAGGCACTCTGCGCGCTGAAGAAGCAGTACCCGAGTGTCGCCGACACCGTGCTGCACCCGGCCGACGTGCCGTTCTTCGTCTCCCTGTGCAAGACACCGGGCAAGCCGGTGAACTTCGTTCCCGTCGTCGACGCCGACGTGCGGCGCTGGTGGCGTTCGGATTCGCTGTGGCAGGCCCATGACCCGCGCTACTCGGCCGATCAGGTGTGCGTCATTCCCGGCACCGTCGCCGTCGCCGGCATCACCCGCGTGGACGAGCCGGTCGGCGAACTGCTCGACCGCTTCGAACAGGACACCGCGTACAGCCTGGTCCGGGCCGGTGTCGTCCCCGAGGCAGTCGACTCGCGTCGCGTGGCAGGCGTGGTGGCGGGACCGATCGACACCGTGCTCGCCGCCCCCGACGTGCAGTGGGCCGGTCGCACCACCGTCAACCCCGTGCACCGCCTCGGTGACATCTCGGAGTGGACCTTCGAGCAGGGGAGTGCGGTGCATCACGGCACCGGCGCCACCCTGACCGAAACCACTGGTCCCGAAAGCGAATTCAGCTACGTGGAGCTGACGGTGCCGCTGGCCCGCGACTCCGTGCGGATCCGCATCACCGTGCCCGCGAGTGTGTACTCCGGTGGCGCGCCGGTGATCACCGAGGCCGACGCCGAAACCGCCATGTCGGCGCTGCTCGGCGTGGCCGCCGGGAAGTCGCTGCCCGAGGTGAAAGCCGGTGTGGCACACCTCAATCTGGCGTGGATGCCGGATCTGATCGCCGACCATGCCGGCGTTACCGGCTCGGGCCTGCCCGACACCCTCAGCACCCTCGGTCGCACCGCACCCGACGTGCTCGTCGGCGCCTGCTGGCCCGCGGTGTTCGCGGTACTCGGCGCGGCCCGCACCCCGGTCGGCGGTTCCGTCATCGAGGGCATGCTCGACCTGGTCCACCTCGATCACCAGATCGACCTGCTGAGCGAACTGCCCTCCGAGACAAGCATTCTCGTTGTCCGTGCCGAGGGTGGTGCCGTAGTCGACACCGACATGGGCCGGGTGGTCGAGGTGGTCGTGCACGTCGGCCTGATCCTCGATCAGGGCCTCGACGCGACCCCGCTCGCCCGCCTCGTCGAACGCTTCGCCATCCGCGGCCGCAACGGCGCGGGCGAGCTCACCGATCCGCCGCGCGCGGCCGGTGCGGTGTCCGACACCGCCACCGACACCCCGCGCCGCCGTCGTCGTGACGTGCGGATGGCCGCCCCGCGCGCCATGCACGCCTTCGCCGCGGTCTCCGGCGACCACAACCCGATCCACACCTCCGACGCCGCCGCCAAGCTGGCCGGCCTCGGCAGCCCGATCGTGCACGGCATGTGGCTCTCCGCCGCCGCTCAGCACGCGGTGGTCGCGGTGGATCCCGAAAGTTCCGTTCCCGCACGCACTCTCACGGCATGGACCACCCGGTTCCTCGGCATGGTGCGCCCCGGCGCGACCGTGGACGTGCGGGTGGAGCGGATCGCGGTGGACGCGGGCGCCGAGATCGTCGAGGTCTCCTGCCGCGTCGACGGTGACCTGGTCATGACCGCGACCGGGCGCACCGCCGCCCCGAAGACCGTGTACGCCTTCCCGGGCCAGGGCATCCAGCGCAAGGGGATGGGTCTGGACGCGCTGACCCGCTCGAAGGCGGCCAAGCGGGTGTGGGAGCGTGCCGACGCGCACACCCGCGAAGCCCTCGGTTTCTCGATCCTGGCGGTGGTGCGCGACAACCCGACCTACCTCAAGGCGCGCGGTGTCGAACACCGGCACCCGGACGGTGTGCTGCACCTGACCCAGTTCACCCAGGTCGCCATGGCCACCCTCGGTGTCGCCCAGGTCGCCGAGCTGCGGGAAGCGGGCGCGTTCGTCGAAGGCGCGATGCTGGCCGGTCACTCGGTCGGTGAGTACAACGCGCTCGCCGCCGTCGCCGGTGTGCTGCCCCTGGAGGCCGTGCTCGAGGTGGTGTTCCAGCGTGGCTCGGCCATGCACGAGCTGGTGCCGCGTGATGCGCAGGGCCGCAGCGACTACCGGATGGCCGCCATCCGCCCGTCGCAGATCGGGCTGCCCGACGCCGAGGTGATCGACTTCGTCAACGGCATCGGTGCGGCCACCGGCGAATTCCTCGAGGTGGTGAACCTGAACCTGCGCGGCTCCCAGTACGCCATCGCGGGCACGGTCGCCGGGCTCGAGGCACTCGAGACCGAAATCGACCGCCGCCGTGCCGAATTCGGTGGCAAGCGTGCCTTCATCCTGGTGCCCGGCATCGACGTACCGTTCCACTCCTCGGTGCTGCGCGACGGTGTGCCGGAGTTCCGGCACAAGCTCGAGCAGCTGCTGCCCGCCGAGGTGCACCCGGAAGTCCTGGTCGGACGCTACATCCCGAATCTGGTGCCGCGTCCCTTCTCGCTGGATCGCGAATTCCTCACCGAGATCGCCGAACTCGTGCCGTCGGAGCCCCTGGTGGCCGTACTGGCCGACTTCGACAGCTGGGCGCAGCGCGATGCCGAACTGTGCCGCGTGGTGCTGATCGAGCTGCTGGCCTGGCAGTTCGCCAGCCCGGTGCGCTGGATCGAGACCCAGGACCTGCTGTTCACCGACACCGCGCACGGCGGCCTCGGCGTCGAGCGGTTCGTCGAGATCGGCCTCGGTGCCACCCCGACCGTGGCGAACCTGGCCTCGCAGACGCTGAAGCTGCCCGCGTTCGGCGGGGCGACCGTAGAGGTCGTCAACGTCGAACGTGACGCGGCGGTCGTCTACTCCACCGACACCGATCCGGCCCCCGTCGACGACGACATCGACGAGACCCCGGTCGAGACCCAGGCCGCCCCGACGGCAGCCCCCGTCGCCGCCGCCGCTCCGGTTGCGACCGGCGGCCCGCGCCCCGACGACATCGCCTTCAGCGCCGCCGACGCCACCCGCGTGCTCATCGCGCTGTGGACCAAGCTGCGCATGGACCAGATCGGCCCGGTCGACACCATCGAGGGCCTCTGCGACGGCGTCTCCTCGCGACGCAACCAACTGCTCGTCGACCTCGGCGCCGAACTCTCCCTCGGTGCCATCGACGGTGCGGCCGACGCCGACATGGGCGCACTCGCCGCCACCGTCGAACGTCTGGCTCGCACGTACAAGCCCTTCGGCACCGTGCTCACCGATGCCATCGGCGACCACCTGCGCAAGGTCTTCGGCCCCTCGGGCAAGCGCCCCGCCGCCATCGGCGACCGGGTCAAGAAGGTCTGGGAACTCGGCGACGGCTGGGCCAGCCACGTCACCGCGGAGGTCTCGCTCGGCACCCGCGAAGGTGCCAGTGTGCGCGGCGGCGACCTCGGTGGTCTCGTCGGCGGTGCGCTCAGCGACGCGGCCTCGGTCGACGCCGCCATCGACGCGGCCGTGCAGGCCGTGGCGGCGCGGCGCGGCGTCGCGGTCTCGATGCCCTCGGCGGGTGGCGCGGCAGGCGGCACCGTCGACGCGGCGGCCCTCGGCGAGTTCACCGAGCAGATCACCGGACGCGACGGTGTGCTCGCCACCGCGGCCCGGGTCGTGCTCGAACAGCTCGGCCTCAGCGACAAGATCAGCGCACCCGAGGCGACTCCGGACACTCTCGCGGACCTCGTCTCGGCCGAATTGGGTTCGGACTGGCCACGTTTGGTGGCACCCGCGTTCGATGCTCGCAAGGCCGTACTCATCGACGACCGGTGGGCCACCGCCCGTGAAGACCTCGCGAAGATGTGGCTCGGCGACGACGCCACCACCGCGCAGCAGTCGATCGACGGTTTCGCCGGTGCCGGTGAAGCTGTTGCCGCCCAGGCGAACTGGTGGCGGCAGCGGGCCATGCACGAGGCCCGTTCGGTGCTGGCCGGGGTGTACGCGCAGATCGCGAAGACCGCGCTCGACACCACCGAGCCGGGCCTGTGGTCCGATGACCTCGCCGTGATCACCGGTGCCAGTAAGGGCTCCATCGCGGCAGCGGTCACCGGCAAGCTCCTCTCCGGCGGCGCGACCGTGGTGGTCACCACCTCGGGCCTCAACGACGAGCGGCTGAGGTTCTACCGCTCGCTCTACCGCGACAACGCCCGCCACGGGGCGGCGCTGTGGGTGGTCCCGGCCAATATGGCCTCCTACCAGGACCTCGACGCGCTGATCGAGTGGGTCGGCACCGAACAGGTCGACAACGCGGGCGGCGCCAAGATCAAGGTCAAGGACGCGATGACCCCGACGATGCTGCTGCCCTTCGCGGCTCCGCGCGTCGCCGGTGACCTCGCCGACGCGGGCGCCCGCGCCGAAATGGAAATGCGCGTGCTGCTGTGGTCGGTGGAACGGCTGATCGGCGGCCTGTCCGCCCTCGGCGCCGACCACGACGTGGACGCGAAACTGCATGTGGTGCTGCCCGGTTCGCCCAACCGCGGCCTCTTCGGCGGCGACGGCGCCTACGGCGAATCCAAGGCCGCCCTCGACGCGGTGGTGTTGAAGTGGAAGGCCGAGAAGTCCTGGGCCGAACGCGTCACCCTGGTGCACGCGCTGATCGGCTGGGTGCGCGGCACCGGGCTGATGGGCCACAACGACCCCATGGTCGAGGCCGTCGAGAAGGCGGGCGTGCACACCTGGTCGACCGCCGAGATGGCCGACGAACTGCTCAAGTGGTGCACCTCGCGTGCCCGTCAGGTGACGATCACCGGCCCGCAGCAGATCGACCTCACCGGCGGTCTGGCGCGCGCCAAGCTCGACCTGCCCGCGCTCGCCAAGCAGGCGCAGGAGGCCGCTGCCGAGAAGATCGAAGAAGCCGCCACCGCCGCGACGATCGCCGCGCTGCCCGCCCCGCCCACACTGAGTTCGGCACTGCCCGTGCCGGATTGGGCTCCGGTGACCGCGGAACTGAGCGACATGGTCGTCATCGTCGGTGCGGGTGAGCTCGGCCCGTACGGCTCCTCGCGCACCCGCTTCGAGATGGAGGTCGAAGACAAACTGTCGGCCGCCGGCGTGCTCGAACTGGCCTGGACCACCGGCCTGATCCGCTGGGAGAACGAACCCAAGCCCGGCTGGTACGACACCGAATCCGGCGACTTCGTGCCGGAAGCCGATGTCGCGGAGCGCTACCACGACACCGTCGTCGAACGCTGCGGTGTGCGTCGCTACGAAGACGACGGCGCCATGCTCGACAACGCGGCTCCGCTGCTCACCTCGGTGTTCCTCGATCAGGATCTGTCGTTCACCGTCGCCAACGAGGCCGAGGCACGCGCCTTCGCCACCGCCGATCCCGAGCACACGGTGATCACCCCGGTCGAGGGCTCCGGCGACTGGACCGTGACTCGCAAGGCGGGCACCGAGATCCGGGTGCCGCGCAAGGCGAAGCTTTCCCGGGTGGTCGGCGGCCAGATCCCGACCGGCTGGGATCCCACCATCTGGGGCGTCTCGGCCGACATGGCCGCCTCGATCGACCGGGTCGCGCTGTGGAACATCGTCTGCACCGTCGACGCGTTCGTCGGCGCGGGCTTCAGCCCCGACGAGCTGATGAGCTGGGTGCACCCGAGTCTGGTGGCCAACACCCAGGGCACCGGCATGGGCGGCATGTCCTCGATGCGCTCGCTCTACGTCGACAACCTGCTCGGCGAACCGCGCCCGAACGACATCCTGCAGGAAGCACTGCCCAACGTCGCCCTGGCGCACGTGGTGCAGTCCTACGTCGGCAGCTACGGCGCCATGGTGCACCCGGTCGCGGCCTGCGCCACGGCGGCGGTATCCGTCGAGGAGGGCGTCGACAAGATCCGGCTCGGCAAGGCCGAGGTCGTGGTCGCCGGTGGCTTCGACGACCTGGGTATCGAGGGCATCGTCGGCTTCGGTGACATGTCGGCCACCGCTGACTCGGCGAGCATGCGCGCCAAGGGAATCAGCGACCGCTACTTCTCCCGCGCCAACGATCGTCGCCGCGGCGGGTTCGTCGAATCGCAGGGTGGCGGCACCGTGCTGCTGGCCCGCGGTGACGTGGCCGTGGAGATGGGGCTGCCGGTGCTCGGCGTCGTCGCCTTCGCCCAGTCCTTCGCCGACGGCGTGCACACCTCCATCCCGGCGCCGGGTCTCGGTGCGCTGGGTGCGGGGCGAGGCGGCAGTGAGTCACGACTGGCGGCCGAGCTGCGCAAGCTCGGCGTGACCCCCGACGACATCGCGGTGATCTCCAAGCACGACACCTCCACCGCGGCCAACGATCCCAACGAGTCGGAGCTGCACGAGCGGCTGGCGGGCGCGCTGGGTCGCACCGAGGGCGCACCGCTGTTCGTGGTATCGCAGAAGAGCCTCACCGGCCACGCCAAGGGTGGCGCGGCGGCGTTCCAGCTGATCGGCCTGTGCCAGGTGCTGGAAAACGGTGTGGTGCCGCCGAACCGGAGCCTGGATTGTGTCGACGAGAAGATGGCGGGCTACCCGCACTTGGTGTGGGCGCGTGAGCCGCTGCGCTTCGGCGAGAAGTTCGCCCTGAAGGCGGGTCTGGTGACCTCGCTCGGCTTCGGTCACGTATCCGGGCTGCTCGCGGTGGTTCACCCGCAGGCGTTCCTCGCCGCGATCGAACCGGCCGCGCGGGCGGAGTACCAGGAGCGGGCGCAGACGCGTCAGCTCGCGGGCAGGCAGCGGTTCGCCGAGGCCATGTGCGGCGGGTCGGCACTGTACGAGAAGCCGGCCGATCGTCGACTGGGCGCCGATGGCACGCCGGCCAAGCAGATCCGTCAGCTCGAGGCCGACATGCTGCTCTCGCCGCAGGCTCGTCTCGACAGCGACGGTGTCTACAGCGCGAGCGGATGGGGTTGCGGCACCGGGCAAATCGCCCCGCAGCCGACCGAAGCGTCGTAGGCTGCCGCTTTGTGACGATTCTCGGTATCGGCTTGGACTTGGTGACCATCTCCGAGTTCTCCGAACAGCTGCAACGGCCCGGGTCGACCATGCTCAGGGAGACATTCACCGCTGGTGAACGTCGCTACTGCCAGAGCAAGCAAACCGACCCGGCCCGCAGCTTCGCCGCACGCTGGGCCGCGAAGGAGGCGGTGCTCAAAGCCTGGGCATCGTCTCGCTTCGCCCGCAGTCCCCAGATCGGCGACAACCCGTATCCACTGATCGAAGTGGTCAATGACGCCTGGGGCAGGCCAAGCATCAAATTGCACGGCCTCGCCGCGGAATTCCTGCCCCGGGCGCGAGTACACCTGTCGCTGACCCACGACGGTGACACCGCCGCGGCGATGGTGGTGCTGGAAGACCCGGGTGAACTGGCCGATCTGATCGACGGCCGGAACTGAGGAATCGCGAACCGCTACTGCTCTTCGGCGGTTCGCGATTCTTTTTCCGCGACAAGCAAGTACGCCACCATCAGCCGCTTGAGTTCGGCGACGGCGTCGGTGTTCGATTGATCTTCCTGCACCGAGAAGTTCAGCATCGAGTACACGACGTGCACCAGCACCTCGGCCATCATCGTGCGCCGGGCACGCGGCGTGCGCGGTGTCAGCGGCCGCAGCATCTGCGAGACCACCGCGGCGAATTCCTTCTCGTGCAGCGCGCCCGTCGCCCGGGTGGAGGGGGTCGACTGCATCGCCAACCACACCTCGCGCCGCGACGGGTCGGTGGTCCACAGGTTCGCCATGTGGTCGACGAACTGGTTCATATGCCGCAACCAGTCCAGCGAGGGCACTTCACCGTGGAAGTCGGCCAGCTCACGGGAAACCGCAACAAGGTCTTGCCGATTGAGCTCGCAGACGATCACGTACTTGTTGGCGAAGAACTGGTACAGCGTGCCGATCGGCACCTCGGCGCGTTGCGCGACCTCTTCACAGGTGAACGATTCGAATCCCACCTCGGTCAGCAGTTCACGCGAGGAGGCCAGCAGCGCGTCGAATTTGCGCTTGCTGCGCTCCTGGGTCGGCCGCTTGCGCGGCATCAACTCCTGCGGGTCGTCCTGCAACTCCAGCGCAGGGTCCGGACGGCTCTGCGGTGACCGGGCCTGCGCGTGTACTTCCACCCATCCAGGCTAGCGGTATACACACATCCGCGATACGACTCTGTCGACAGCGTGTCAACAACTGGCTCATATCCCGACCCATCCACGCCCTGACCGGTGACGAATCATCAGATAAGTGTGCGTCTATCTGCATGCTTATTCGCGGCTGGACAGCTCACGCCGCACCAGACCTACCGCGAAGAGACGGACCCTGTGCGGTCCCGTCCCGCACCGTTTCGCACAGGGGAAGGGCAAGACTTGTGGCAGCAGGATCTGTGGTAACCCTCGGCGTCAGCACCGAGCGGGGAGCCGTGCACGCGGTGGCGTTCGCGGACTCGGGCGTCACCCTCACGGATCGGATGCTGCTGCGGCGCACCGTCCGTGCCGGTGGCGACGGAAAGGCCGAAATGGCGGCCGCGGTGCACTCCGCGCTGGACGCGATAGCCGCCGAACTCGACGACGAGCACGAGATCGCCGGGGTGGCAGTGAGTTACCGCGACGCGAATGAGCGACGCGCGATCGTCACCCGCCTGGCGGAGACCGAATGGGGTACCGCCTCGCTGGTTTCGGCGAAGTCGGCACACCTGTTCGTGGCCGGTGCGATGACCTGGCTCGACGAATTCGACAATCTGCTGGTCTACGAGGCAGTGCCCGGCCACCAGGCGATGACGCTGATCGACCCGGGTCGCCACCGCGTTCTCGCCGCCTACTCGCAAACCGGCGCGCCGACACCTGATGCCTTGCGCGCGGGGGTGTCGGCGGCGTGGGACCAGTTCGAGGCGGCGTCGGTGAAGCCCGGTGCGGTGGTGCTGATCGGTTCGTCGGCGGACGCGCCCGCCGTGCGCGACGCGGTCGCCGGATTCGGGGTGCCCGTGCTGCCCTGCCGGTTGGCGCCGTTCGCGCCCGCCGCCGGTGCCGCGCTGGTCGCGCTCGGCGACACGGTCGTGGTGCCGATCTCGGTCGGCACCCGGTCCAAGCGGGGGACCGCGATGGTCGCCGCGGCGGCGAGTGTCCTCGCCGGCGGGCTCGTCGCGGGTGGTTCGTATGCGGTGATGAACAGTGGCCCGCCCGCGGTCGACAACACCGCCGTGTCGTCGGAGCCCGGTGTCGCGTCGGCGCCGATGATTCCGCAAGCCCCCCAGACACATGAAGCCGCCTCGGTCGAGACCGGCTCGAGTGGCGGTGTCGGCTCGGGCAGCGGGTTGCAGGTGAGCCCGGCCGAGGAGTCGACCCTCGCGCCGTACGAGACGATGTCGCCGAATCCGCAACTGGTGAACCCGGGTGAGTTCCCCCTCGACTACCCGACCCAGCTGTACGGCGACGCACCACAGGAGGATCCGCTCCCGCTCGAACCCGCTGTGCCCGCGGTTCCGCAGATTCCGGCCGCCGCGCCGACCCTGCCCGGCACCGGTATTCCGCTCGGGATGCAGCCCGCGCAGGCGCCCGTGCCGGACGGCCCGCACACGGCGTCCGCCGACTGATCGGCTGAACAACGAAGGGGCAGCGTACGCGCTGCCCCTTCGTCGTTCTCAGACGCTGGACTGCCGCCGGAACAGCGTCCCCGCCGCGATGTAGCCGACGAGCCCGATGCCCGCACACCACAGCACCGCGAGTATCCAGCTGTTCCCGATCGGCGTGCCCATCAGCAACCCACGCAACGTTTCGATCACCGGGGTCACCGGCTGATTCTCGGCGTACCAGTGCAGCCACGTCGGCATCGACGAAGTCGGCACGAACGCCGAACTCACATACGGCAGGAACATGAACACGAACGTGAAACCGTTGGCCGCCTCCGGACTCCGTGCGACCAAGCCAAGCGCGGCGGCCAACCAGGACAGCGCGAACACGAACATCGCGAGCACGCCGAATACGCCGAGCCAGCGCAGCGGATCGGTGGTCGGCCGGAAACCGAGCACTACCGCCACCCCGATCACGATCGCCGAGGTGATCAGGTTGCGGAGCACGCTCTCGGCGACATGCCCGGTGAGCACCGCGGACCGGGCGATGGCCATGGTGCGGAACCGGTCGATGATGCCCTCGGCCACGTCGATGGACAGCGCGATCGCTGTCGTGGACGAGCCGAAACTCGCACACAGCAGGATGATTCCGGGTACCACGTAGTCGATGTAGGCGCCGGGACCCACGTCCATGGCGCCGCCGAAGACGAACACGAACATCAGCAGGATCATTACCGGCAGCACCACCGTCATGATCATGCTGTCGGGACTGCGCAGGGTGTGGCGGATATTGCGGTCCAGCATCGTGGCCGAATCCTGCAGGGTACGAGTGGCGTTCATGCCGCGACCTCGGTTCGGCCAGGCTGACCGGTCAACGCGAAGAACACGTCGTCGAGGTCAGGAGTATGGACGGTCAACTGCTCGATCGCGATATCGAGCTCGGCGAAACGGTCGAGTAGCCGCTTGATCTCGATGGCGCTGCCGTCGGACGGCACCTGCAAGGTCAGTTGGTCGGGGTCGGGATGGGCGCCCGCGGCCGTGTCGAGCGCACGTGTCGCGGCGGTCAGCAGTCCACGGTCGGTGAAGCGGAACTGGATGTGTCCGCCCGGCACCAGGCGTTTGAGTTCGGCCGGGGTGCCGTCGGCGACGATCCGGCCGCCGTCGAGCACGGCGATCCGGTCGGCGAGCTGATCGGCCTCCTCCAGGTACTGCGTGGTGAGCAGGATCGTGGTCCCCTCGGCCGCCAATTCCCTGATGGCGGACCACAGATCGCGCCTGCTCCGTGGGTCCAGGCCGGTGGTCGGCTCGTCGAGGAAGACCATGCGCGGCTTGCCCATCAGGCTCATCGCGAGGTCGAGCCTGCGCCGCATGCCGCCCGAGTAGGAGGCGACCGGCTTGTCAGCGGCGTCGACGAGGTCGAAACGGGCGAGGAGTTCGTCGCCGCGTCGCCGGGTCTCATCCTTGCCGAGGTGCAGCAGCCTGCCGGTGAGGCGCAGGTTCTCGGTGCCGGTGAGGACGCCGTCGACGGAGGAGTTCTGGCCGGTGACGCCGATCAGCCGCCGGATCGTATCGGGGGCTTTCGCCAGGTCGTGTTCGAAGAGTTCTACGTCGCCGCGATCGGGCTTGGAGAGGGTGGCCAGGATGCGGACCAGGGTGGTCTTGCCCGCGCCATTGGGCCCGAGCAGGGCGAAGACGGTCCCCGCGCGAACGTCCAAGTCGAGGTCGTCCAGGACGACGTGCGCACCGAAGGCTTTGTGCAATCGACGGATCGAGAGGGCGGGCGGTTGGTCGGGTGTCATGAGTTCGCTCCGATCGAGAAACTGTTTATGTAATAAACACAGTTTATAGGCTAAACAGTTCTTGAGCGCAAGAGCCCGCGGGTTACAGTCGACGTGAGCAGAGGAGGCAGATGACGTCCGGCGACAGGGCACTACCGAAAGCGGTCGAGCTGATGTGGGGCCGCGAACAGCCCGGCGGCCGGGGGCCGAAACGGGCGCTCACCCTGGATCAGATCCTCGACGCCGCGACCGAAGTGGCCGATGCGGAGGGTTTCGCGGCGCTGTCGATGAACCGGGTCGCCAAGCAGCTCGGCTTCACGGCCATGTCGCTGTACCGGTACGTCGACAGCAAGAACACGCTGGTCGACCTGCTGATGGATCGCGTGGTCGGCCCGCCCCCCGAGATCGTCGCCGGGACACCGTGGCGGACGGGCCTCGAGCAGTGGGCGCGCGCCGAGTTCGAGCGTCTGGGCCGTCATTCGTGGTGGTTGGACATCCCGCTGAGCAGGCCGCCGATGGGGCCGAACAATATGGCCTGGCTCGAAACCGCGCTGCAGGTGCTCGCGCAGGCGAGCGCGCCGGATCCGGTCAAGCTGCAGCTGGTGCTGAACGTGTCGATGTTCGTGGTCGGTAAGCGGCGCTTCCTCCGGGACCTCCAGGAGGAAGAGGGCGGCGACTTCGCCTCGGTGATGGCCAGGGTGCTCGACCCGCAGCGCTTTCCCTCGGTGTCGGCCGCCCTCTCCAGCGCCGCGTTCGACGATGACGATATCGACTGGGAGATAGCCGATTTCGAATTCGGCCTGGCTCGATTGCTGGACGGTTACGAGGTCTTCATCGCCACGTTCGGCGACTAGACCGACAGATCGCGGCGCAGCTTGGCGACGTGCCCGGTGGCCCGGACGTTGTACTGGGCGACCTCGATCTTGCCCTTTTCGTCGACCACGAACGTCGAGCGGATCACACCGGTCACGGTCTTGCCGTACATCATCTTCTCGCCGAAGGCGCCCCATTCTTTGAGCACCTCGCGCTCGGGGTCCGAGAGCAGCGGGAAGGTCAGGCCCTCGTTGTCGCGGAACTTGGCCAGCTTGGCGGGCTTGTCGGGCGAGATGCCGACGACGTCGAGGCCGGCGCCGCCCAGCTCGGCCAGATTGTCGCGGAAATCGCAGGCCTGCTTGGTGCAGCCGGGCGTGCTGGCGGCGGGGTAGAAATAGACGATCACCTTGCGGCCGCGGTAGTCCGAGAGCGACACGTCGTTGCCGTCGGCGTCGGGCAGCGTGAATTCGGGGGCGGTGTCTCCGGGGGAGAGGCGCTGGTTGTCGGTCACCACCGCACGGTAACCGACCGGTCCGACACGGCGCATGGATAGACTCGGTGACGAGCAGCAGACATTTACCTGGAGGTGACGGTGGCCAAGGACGACACCGACCGGATCGAACGCGAGATCGAGATCGCGCGTACCCGGTTGGCGACCACGCTCGACGAACTGGCGGTGCGCGCGGATCCGCAACGGATCGCGGACGACACCAAGACGATGGTGGTCGCCAAGTTCAACGAGCCGAAGGTCAAATACACGCTGATCGGAGCGGGCGCCCTCGTGGCCGGCCTGGTCCTGATCAAGATCTTCCGCCGCTGAATCAGCTGGCTGGACAATAAAAACACCCGATGTGCCAACGAGTCACATCGGGTGTTTTTTGTGTCGTTACTGCGTGGGGCAGGCCAGGCCGTCGCCGTCGGGGTCCAGGTGCGGCGAGTAGCCCGCCTCACCGCGGAACAGCGGCGCGCGGCCGGCGGCCATCGCGTCGTCGCAGCTGCGGAACGCGCCACCGGCGGAACCGGACTGGACCAGGTTGGCCGAGCCGGTCGCGCCGAGAATGGAGTCGAAGCTCGACGATCCGGTGCCCGCCGAGCCCGCGAACGGGTTGGCGCTGGCGACGGGAGCGGCGATCAGGGCGAGCCCTACGGCGGCAAGGCTGACGGTGAGCCGACGAACGTTCATGAATTCCTCTATGTCTGCTGCGGTTCGGGTGTGGTCACGGCCACGATGTGGCCGGTAGCCCCGTCCACCTTTGTGACGGGGCGACCGATTGTCAACCGCACGCGACCCGAGGATTCGACGCGAGTCGCGGTCGGTTATTCACCCAGCCTGCGTCCGGTCAGGTGTTCGGCCGGGATGGTGCCCATTCGGCCCGCGTTGAAATCCTCCATCGCCTCGATGATTTCCTCGCGAGTGTTCATCACGAACGGCCCGTATTGAATCACCGGTTCGCGCAACGGAGTTCCGCCGAGCAAGAGGACCTCGAGGTCGCCGGTGGAGCTGTGCTGGGTGCGATCGGCGGTCAGCGTGATGGCATCGCCTTTGCCGAAGACCACCAGCTGCCCGGCGCTGATCGGCCTGCGATCGACGCCGACCGTGCCGCTGCCCGACAGCACATAGGCCATCGCGGTGAAGTCCTTGGGCCACGGTGTCGCCAGCTGGGCGCCGGGTACGAGCGAGGCGTGGGCGTAGGCGATCGGGGTGTAGGTGGAACCGGGGCCGGCGAAGCCGGCGAACTCACCGGCGATGAGGCGCACGAGCGCACCACCATCGTGTGAGCTGACCAGCGTCAGTTCGCTCGCACGCAGATCCTGGTAGCGCGGGGTGGCGAACTTGTTCGAGCGCGGCAGGTTGACCCACAGCTGGATTCCGTGGAACGTGCCGCCGGAGATCACCAGCTTCTCCTCGGGCAGTTCGTCGTGCAGCATGCCCGAGCCCGCGGTCATCCACTGTGTATCGCCCTCGCCGATGGTGCCGCCACCACCTTGGGAATCGTGGTGGACCATGGTGCCGTCGAGCATGTACGTCACGGTCTCGAAACCGCGGTGAGGATGCCACGGTGCGCCCTTGGCCTCGTACGGCTCGTAGGCCACCGGGCCCATCTGGTCGAGCAGGATGAACGGGTCGGCCGAGCGCAGGTCGACGCTGGGGAACGGCCGGGTCACCTCGAATCCGGCGCCCTCCTGCTGGCGCGCGGCGATGACGATCTGGCGCACCGGGCGCTGGGTCTCGGTGACATCGGGGCGCGGCAGCCGGGGCAGCACCATGATGTCGTCGACGGTGATAGCTGGCATGGGGTGCCTCCTGGAAGCTGTTCGTTTGGTTTCCATGTCAACCAACTACGGCCTAGAATCATTCCCGTGCCCCGATGGTTGTCCGAAGAAGAGCAGCAGACCTGGCAGTCCTACATTCTCATGCGTCAGCGACTCGACGCCGTGCTGGCCGCCGGGCTGGGCGAACACGGACTGTCGATGCCCGACTACGAGCTGTTGGTCCCGCTGTCGGCGGCGCCCGGCGGATGTCTGCGGGCCAAGGAGCTGGCCGCCGAGGTCTGCTGGGACAAGTCCAGATTGTCCAAACAACTGGCCCGGATGGCGGCGCGTGGACTCGTCGATCGAGTGCCCGCCGAGGATGATGCCCGCGGAATCGTCGTCTCGCTGACCGACGCCGGCCGCCAGGTGCTGCGCGAGGCCGCGCCCGAGCATGTCGAATTGGTGCGGGAGCTGTTCGTCGACCGGATGACAGACGCGGAGAGCGCGGCGCTGCGTTCGCTCGCGGAGAAGGTGATCGTGGCGAGCGAGAGCCGTAGCGCTGCGCCGAGTTGACGATGGTCGCGGTCGGTGCGTGGTTGCCGTCGCGGTAAGTTGAGCTATGCCTCTCGCTGCTCTCAACGGCATCCAGCTCAACTACGACGTCACCGGTTCGGGACCACTTGTCCTGCTCGTGATGGGTAGCGGGAGTCCTGGTCGGGTCTGGCGCACCTATCAGGTGCCCGCCCTGGTCAAGGCGGGGTTCGCCGTTGCCACCGTCGACAATCGGGGGATCGCGCCGTCGTCGGAGTCGGCGGCCGGGATCACCATGGCGCAGCTGGTCGGGGACACCGCCGCGCTGATCGAGCACCTCGGGGCGCCGGCGCATGTGGTCGGTACCTCGATGGGGTCGCGGATCGTCGCCGAACTCGCGCTCGCTCGGCCGGAACTGCTGCGCAAGGCCGTGATGTTCGCCGCCACCGCGCGGCCGAATCCCGTGACGAGCACCCTCAGCAAGGGCGAGCAGGCGTTGTACGACAAGGGGATTCAGTTGCCGCCGGAGTACGCGGCCGCGGTGAAGGCGATGCAGAATCTGTCGCCGCACACCCTGGCCGATCCGGCCAAGGCGCAGGAGTGGCTCGATATCTTCGAATTCACCGCGGGGAAGGGAACTCCCGGGACGCGGGCGCAGGCGGGGATGGATCGGTCGCAGGATCGGCGCGCGGCCTACCGGGCGATCTCGGTGCCCAGTTTGGTGGTCGGGTTCGCCGATGATCAGATGGTGCCGCCGCGGTTCTGTCAGGAGGTCGCCGAGGCGATCCCGACGGCCACCTATGCCGAGATCGAACGGTGTGGGCACTACGGGTATCTAGAGCGACCCGATGAGGTCAATCGCGTACTGATCGAATTCCTTTCCGCTGCTCGCTAATTCACAAGGATCTGCTCATGGGTGACTGGCTGAACTGTCCCGCTTGCGATGACAAGCACATCTACAAGGAGATGAACGGGACGTGGGTGTGTACCAGCTGCGCCAACATGTGGGGTCTGTCCGTGGTCCCGGACCCCGAATAACCGTCAGCGGGTAATCAGAGTTGACGCCGCGGCCGCGGCGATCGCGGTGGCGACGGCGGTGAGGGCGGGGGAGTGCAGCTTCCACTGCTGCCAGTACAGCGGGACGTCGATGTGAGCGTCCCCGTCGATGTTCACCAAAGTGCCTGCGGTGCGGTCTTTCTCGATATGCAGGTCGGGCAGCATGCCCCAGCCGAGGCCGAGTCGTACCGCGTCGACGAACGCGCTCGACGACGGCACGTAGTGACCGGGTGGGTCGACCTGGCGACGAGCGCGGCGGCGTAGCTGACGGAATTGGAGATCGTCCTTGCGATCGAAGTGCACGATGGGGGCGTGGGTGTAGGCGGCCGGGGTCGGGCCGTCCGGAAACCAGGTGCGGACGAATTGTGGTGTCGCAGTGGGGCGGTAGCGCATCGCGCCGAGCGGGGTCACGGTGCAGCCCTGGACCGGTGTCGCGGTCGCGGTGATCGCGGCCGTCACCGTGCCGTCGCGCAGCAACCGGGTGGTGTGTTCCTCGTCCTCGCGATGCAGGTCGAAGGTGATGCCCACGGGCACGCTCGCGAGCGCGGGCATCACCCAGGATTCGAGCGAGTCGGCGTTGACGGCGATCGGGATGCGGATCGGCCGGTCGGCGGGCCGGTCGGCATCGCCGAGTTCGCGCGCGGTGTCGCCCGCGAGCAACTCCACCTGCCGGGCCAGGCGCAGCACGGCGAGCCCGGATTCGGTGGGGCGCACCGGTTTCGAGCGTTGCACCAACACGCGTCCGGCTGATTCCTCCAGCGCCTTGATTCGCTGGCTGACCGCCGACGGGGTGAGGTTGAGGCGGCGTGCGGCCGCGTCGAAGGTGCCCTCGGTGAGGACAGCATTGAGAGCACGCAGTTGGTCCAGTTGGAGGTCCACCTAAGCAACTCTAATGGTTGTGAAGAATCATTAGCTGGACTGAAAATTGACGATCTCTTAGCGTCGATACTGTGACGGCATCATCGGCGGCGCTGGCCGCCCTCTCCGGATTGGGCTTCGGCCTCTCGCTCATCGTGGCCATCGGCGCCCAGAACGCCTTCGTGCTGCGCCAGGGCGTGCGCGGGCAGCATGTGTTGCCGGTGATCGCGGTGTGCGCGGTGTCCGACATCGTGCTGATCGGCGCGGGAGTGGCCGGGTTCGGGAGGGTTGTCGAGTCGTTTCCGGCGGTGCTGACCATTGCCCGGTACGCGGGGGCGGCGTTTCTGATCGGCTACGCGCTGCTGGCGGCTCGCCGCGCACTCGGTTCGTCGGCTTTGATCGCCGAAGCGGCGGGTGCCTCGGTGGCCGTCGGCGCGTCCGTTCTCACCTGTCTCGCGCTGACCTGGCTCAATCCGCACGTGTATCTCGACACGCTGGTCCTGCTCGGGTCCTTCGCCAGCACCTACGCGTCGCCTGACCGCTGGTTCCTGGCCGCGGGTGCCATGCTCGCCAGCGTGCTCTGGTTCGTCGCCCTCGGCTACGGTGCGCGCCGGCTCGGTCCGCTTTTCGCGCGCCCGATCGCCTGGCGGGTCCTGGATTCGCTGATCGCGGTGATCATGCTCGTCCTGGCCGTCGGGCTGTTGCTCGCCTGAGCCGCTAGGACTCCGCTGCCCATGGCTTGACCGGCGGTTTCACCCACAGCAGCTTCTCGTCGGCGTGCGTGCGCACCGCGCCGGAGTGCTCGGGGTTGCGGGCCGCCCAGGCGTCCTTCTGGTCGAGGAGGTCGGCGACCACCTGCCAGGTCTCGCCAGTGCTCGGTGGGTTGGTGTCGGCGGCGCGGGCCAGCTTGCGCAGGGTCGCGGCGGGCAGGGCCAGGAGTTCGGCGCTGCGAATGTCACGTGACCACGCGTAGGCGGCCATGCGGCGGGCCTTGGCGACGCGGCTGGCGGTAGCCGCGTCGGAATGCGCGTGATCGGGTGCCTGATCGGCGCTGTCTGGCACGAGGGCGATTCTACGACGAACGCCCGCGCTTCCGGTCGACACGATAACCGGGGCGCGGGCGTTCGCCCGTCAGGTGGTCTTATGAGGCGCTTTCGCGCCTTGTCCGCTCAGTAGGCGGAGTTGACGTTGTCCATCGAGCCGTAGCGGTTGGCCGCGTAGTTGCAGGCCGCGACGATGTTGGACACCGGGTTCCAGACGTCGAAGGGGGTGCCCTCGACGTGGAAGGACGCGAAGGTGGGGTCGATCACCTGGAGCAGGCCCTTGGAGGGGATGCCCATCGCGGCGTTGGAGTCCCAGAGGTTGATCGCCTGGGGGTTGCCGGTCGACTCGCGCATGATGTTGCGGTGGATGCCCTCGTAGCTGCCGGGGATGCCCTTGGCGGCCATGATGTCGAGCGCCTCACGGATCCAGCCGTCGAGGTTGTTCTCGTAGACCTTCGGCGCGGGGGCGGGTTCCGGCATCGGGGCGGGAACGGCCTCGGGAGCAGGCGCGGGGACGGCTTCCGGCGCGGGGGCCGGTGCCGGGATGGCCTGGATGGCGGGTGCGGCGGCAGCGGGGATGTTCTCCGCCTGCTCGACGACCATGGCGGCACGCTCGGGGACGCTGTCGTCGGCGAACGAGACGGCGGAGGACGCGGCTACGGCGACCAGGCCGACCGCGGCGACCGCCACGGTGAACGCCTCACGGCGCGAGCGACGGCCGATAACGGTGCTGAGCTTGTCTTTGTTGAGCATGTCTTTTCTGTTCCTTCATCTCTGTCTGGCGACGCAGGCCCTGCAAAGGGCGCGATGGATCGCGCAGCGCGCACGGGAGTACACGCCGGTCAGGCGATGCGTTGTTTCTGTCTGTATGGGGAAGGTGCGACACTGTCGGGGGACGAACGCTCGATGGCTGTTCATCGCTGGCGTCGCACGGTGCTCCACAGCTGGCTGCGGGGAGACCACGCGCTGTTCGGTGCTATCGGAGGTTGGATACTTCCGGGCTAACCAAACCGCAGGTCCGTTTGTGACCTGATGACAGAATGGTCACGACTGGTTAACGCAAGGTAAACGGAACTTGAACGGCAAACGCTGCCGATCTTGTTTTCTTGCCGGGCGGTTGCAGAATCGTTATGTACGCAGGAGGTTTAGAACTCCGAACTGCGTGGTCGCCGTCACAAAAAAAGTTTGCCCGAATCGGGTTTTACGAGGGTTTGCGCAGCTCGGGGGAGTCTGAATCGGGTGCTGAGCGTTCGAGCGCTGGCTTGTCCGTGGCAATCCGATAACGAGATCGTGACTGTTGTCCGGCGGGCGGCCCGCAGCGCAACGACCGCATCCCGGCGGTTGTGGTAACTGCCGGGATGCGGTCTGTTCGGGATAGGGCGGAGGGGAGCTGCTCGGTTAGATGCCGAAGGGGGCTGCGTAGCGGACGGTGCCGCTGGGCAGCTGTTCGGAGCCGAGGCTCAGTGCCATCAATGCCTCGTCGGGGACATCGATACTGAGCCGGATGCCGTACTCCGAGGCGCGGGTGAACCCGAACCGCGGGTAGTAGGTCGGATGTCCGAGAACGATCACGAAGTGCTCGCCCGCCTGCTCAGCGGCCTCGAGCGCGGCACGGATGGCAGCGGAGCCCGCCCCGGTCCTGTGGTATTCGGGCAGCACGGCGCACGGTCCCAGGCAGAGCGCCGGGGTGTCGTCGACGTGACAGCGGGTCAGCAATGCGTAACCGACGGGCTCGCCGTCGAGTCCGGCACTGAGGATCGACAAGCTGCCTATCCACGCCGGATCGGCGCGCAGAGCGTCGACGAGGTCGGCCTCCTCGGCGGTGTCGAACGCGGCGAGGTTGATCTTGCGGATCGCGCGATGTCGCCGTCGGTCTCGGCGCGGGTGGTCCAGTTGTTCTGAGTGCTCAAAACAGTTTTCTCCGTTTCGGGTCGATGAGCACCCGCCGCCGGGCAGCGGCAGCAACTCGCGATGCACGGTGGTGTGCCGGCCTTTGCCGTCGCCGGCCCGAACTTCGTTGGTATCCATATGCTCTCGACCGAGCAGGGCGTTGGCGAGCGTGGACTTTCCCGCACCCGACGGGCCGAGCAAGACCGTGGTCCCGGTCACCACCGTCGACAGAAGGTCTAGACCTGTACCTGTCGTGGCGCTGGTGGTGACGATGTCCACGCCGGGTGCCAGCGAGGTGAGCGCGGCCACGGCCGCGTCGAGATCGTCGACGACGTCGGCCTTGGTGAGTACGACGACCGGTTTCGCACCGCTGTCCCAGGCCAGCGCGAGTAGCCGCTCGACCCGGCCCGCGTTCAGCGGTGCCGCGAGCGAGGCAGCGATGGCGACGGTGTCGACGTTGGCAGCCAAGACCTGCTGGTGGGAGGTTCGATCCGACGAGGCCCGGGTGATCGCGCTGCGCCGTGGCAGCAGCGCCACCAGTTCCGGCTCCGGCTCCAGCCGCAGCGCTGCCCAGTCGCCTGTGCACACAGTATGGGCGGGGTCGAGGGAGACCACGGCCGCGCTGGCCGCGCGGACGGGACCCGACGCGGTCAATGTGTCACAGCGGCCGCGGTCGACCCGCACCACGCGAGCCGGAACGAGACCAGCAATCGCGTGCGCTACGAACAGCGCGGCGAACGAGTCGTCCCAACCGAGAGCGGATAGATCGGATGAGGACGGAGAAGATGAATACATAGTGAGACCCTTGGGAAAGGGGCCCCGGCTTGAACGCCGAACCGGCTGCGAGCCGATTGGCTCGCGCCGCTATCGGCGAGGGAAGTCCGTCAGACCGGGGCCCGGGACGTGAGGATGGTCCGGGCGCTGCACAGGGCAGCGGTCTTCACCGCGAACATCAACTCACCTCCCAATCTCTCGCACCACGTCGAACTCGGACGCATGATCTTAACACCGCACCGTCAGCCGCCGAATCCGCCGTCGATGTTCAAGCTGGCGCCCGTGATGTAGGCCGCCTCGGGCCCGGCGAGGAAGGAAACGAAAGCGCCGACCTCCGCCGTGGTCCCGAATCGGTCGACCGCCATCACGCCGAGCATGGCCGACGCGGCAGGCCCATCGGCCGGGTTGGCGTCGGTGTCGACCGGGCCCGGCTGCACGTTGTTGATGGTGATTCCGCGCGGGGCGAGCTCGCGGGCGAGTCCGCGGGTCAGGCTCGACAGTGCGCCCTTGGTCATGGCGTAGATCGACCCGCCGGGGAACGGCATGCGGTCGGCGTTGATGCTGCCGATGTTGATGATCCGCCCGCCTTCGCCCAAGTGTGCCAGCGATTCCCGGATCGCGACGATCGCCGACCGCACGTTGACTGCCAGCATCGCGTCGATCTGAGTCATCGTCAGCTCGGTGATCTCGGTGAAGCTTCCGACGCCGGCGTTGTTGACCAGGATGTCGAGCCCGCCGAACCGGTCGACCGTGTGCGCGACCGCGGACACGACATCCTCTTCGGCCAGGCTGTCCGCGCGGATCGCGTGGGCGACGCCCCCTGTCGCGGCCACGGCGGTGACTACGTCGTGCGCGCTCTCCTTGGCGTTCGCGTAGGTGAATGCCACCCGTGCCCCGTCGGCGGCCAATCGGGCGACGATGCCCGCGCCGACGCCCCTGGATCCGCCTGTCACCAGCGCGGTCTTGCCTTCGAGTGGTCCTGTCGCCATGTGCGTCATCCTTGATTTTCGAGTTATGGAGTGTTCCCTCAAAAATTGCAGACGCGTCTGGACTTTGTCAATTATTGAATGCTCCCTCCATAACTGCTACGGTCGAGAGATGGCCAGGCCGAGGAAGTTCGACGAGCAGACTGTGCTCACTGCCGCGCGATCGAGGTTCTGGCGCGATGGCTACGCCGCCACGTCGGTCCAGGACCTGACGGACGCGACCGGGGTCGGGACGCAGAGCCTGTACGGGGCGTTCGGCAACAAGCACGACTTGTTCGTCCGGATTCTGGAGGACTACTGCGCCCGTCAGTCCGCTGGACTCGAGGGCGCTCTTGCTGCCGACCCGAGCCCATGGCACGCAGTCGCCTCGGCGGTCACCTTCGAGGACGGCGGCCGCCTGGAGCTACCACCGCAAGGCTGCCTGATGGCCAACAGCGCCGCGGCGCTGAGCTCACAAGACGAGCAGGTCAGGGCGATGGCCTGCCAGGCCTATAACGGCACGCTCGAACTGTTCGTTCGGCAGCTCGGTCTGGCTGAGGAGGCGGGTGAAATCGATGCCGACATCGATGCGGAGCAGACTGCCCGCGCACTGATCGCTGTCATGCAGGGAATCGAATTCCTGCACAAGTCAGGCATCGGTGACGACGAGCTACAGCGTGCGAAGAGCGCGGTGCTGCAGATGATCGACCGCGCCTTCGCGCGCTGACACCATTTCCGGGGAAGGCACCGTGACAACTATCGGCATCATCGGCGCAGGCGAGGTCGGGAGCCAGATCGCCCGTGCGGCCATCGCGAACGGCTACGACATCGTCATCGCCAACTCCCGCGGACCCGAGACCCTCCGTGACCTGATCGCCGAACTCGGTCCGTCGGCGCGCGCCGCGGGTGCGGCCGAGGCCGCGGCGGCCGGTGACTTCGTCGTGGTGGCTGTCCCGCTCGAGCTGGTCAACAACATGCCCGTCGACCAGCTCGCGGGAAAGATCGTCCTCGACACGAACAACTACATGGCGTGGCGCGACGGCCGGTTCCCGGCGGTCGAATCAGGCGCGAAGACGGTGCACGAGCTGCGCCAGGATCACCTGCCGACGTCCAAGGTGGTCAAGGCTTTCACGCATATCCAGGCGCCGCGCATCACCACAGCGGGTCGACCTGCGGGGACTCCGGGGCGGCTGGCGTTGTCGGCGTCGAGTGACTTTCCCGAGGCGGTGGATCTCGTGACACGGCTGTACGACCAATTCGGCTTCGACACCGTCGACAACAGCCCGCTCGGCGAATCCTGGCGTAGCGGTCCTGGCCAGCCCGCGTGGGTCGCGCACGAGTCCCAGACGCGTGCGGAACTGATTGCCAATCTCGCCGCCGCGCGACGAAATATCTTGGCCTGAAGGCTGATTCGGCAAGAAGCCGCCGACGGCAAGTGGTGCGGAGGGCCTGATCTACGAGGCATCAAGTCTTGTTACGGCGTCGAGCTCGGCGACGACAGCCGCGGTGGCCTCGGGTGCTATCTCGATCAGGTGCCTGATCGGAACGTGCCAGTCGGTGATCCGCAAGGCCCGTGCCACCGCATGCGTGCGGCGACGCGAATCCTGAGTCGCCGTTGCCGCGAGGAGAGCTTGGGCATGCTCGTCAGGGGTGGCGAGGATATCGATGGATTCGGCGATGGATTCTGCTCGGTCGACGTCGCCGATCTTGGCTGCGGCTTCCGCCACCGACACCAGAATCCGCGCCTGTGTGTAGCGGTTGCTGATGGAGTGGGCGAGGGCCTCGGCTCGCCCGATCAACGCGCTGACTCGATCGGCATCACCGGTCATGGCGAGGGACTCCGCCACCGACACCAGCGCGCTCGCTTGCTGGTGGGCGTCGGTAATGGCGTTGGCGACAACCTCGGCCCGTCCGATGAAGTCGCGTGCGCGGTCGACATCACCGATGCTGGCTACGGCATCAGCCACCAACCCCAGGACGCGCACAGCTCTCGCTTGCTCGAGGTTGTTGCGAATGGCGCTGCTGGTGTGAACGGCGTGGGCGATCGTTTCGGCACGTGCGATCAACGCGTCTGCTCGATCGACATCGCCGGCCGTAGCTACCGCGTCAGCCATCGACACCAGAACGCGCGCCTGCTGCTCGGTGTCGGACAGGGAGTCGGCGAGAGTTCCGGCGCCGTCGAGGTCGCCGGTCTCGGCGGCGGTTCGGGCGCGGTCGAAGTCGAGGGTCCTAGCTGCTACCCGGACAGATGACTCCAGACTCCTCGCCCGTTGGTAGCGGTTTTGCTGTGCGGACAGCGTAAGGGTGCGGGCGATGTCCGCAGCGCGCGCGATCAACGCTTCCGCTCGGTCGAATTCACCGGCCTTCCAACGATTTCACCCACCGACTTCAGTGCCGTCGCCTGCGTGTAGAGATCGGCGATGGACTCGGCGACGGCCGTAGCTCGGTCGAATTCGCCGGTCTTCGCGATGGCGATGGCCACCCAAGACAAGGCCTGTTTCTTTTCGTCATGGCTGGTGATCGTGCGGCTCATGGCATCGGCGCGGGCGATCAGCGCGCGTGCTCCATCGCGATCACCAGCATCGATCGCGGCGGCGGCCACCGAAGTCAAGGTATGTACGGTGCGTTCCTGCCGGGACGGGTCGGGGATCGAGCGGGCGATGGCTTCGGCGCGCGTGATCAGTGCGGCTGCGCGATCGAAATCGCCGGCCCTCGTGGCGGTTTCAGCCACCGACGCCAATGCCCATACCTTGTGTCTGACCACGCCGATGGAGTTGGCGATCGACTCGGCGCGGGCGAAGTCGCCGACCCTGGCAGCACCGTCAGCCACCGACACCAGCACCCGCGCCTGCTGGCCGAGCATCAGCCAGGAGTCGGCGGGGATCGAGTGGGCGATCATGTGGGCGCGCGTGATCAGGGCGGCCGCGCGATCGAAATCGCCGGCTTTCGCTGCGGTTTCCGCTACCGACACCAGCACCCACGCCCGCAGTTCGAGCTTGGTCAGGGAATCGGCGATGGTCTCGGCGCGTGTGATCAATGTCGCCGCCCGGCGGAGGTCACCTGCCCTGGCTACTGCTCCGGCCGCCGACGCCAGTCCCTTCGCTTGCCAATAGTCGTAGTCGATGGAGTCGGCGATGGTTTGGGCGCGGTCAGCGTCACCTGCCTCAACCGCGGCTTCGACCAGCAACACCAGCGCCCGTGCCCGGCGCTCGGGGTCGGTGATGGCGTTGGCGACGGCCTCAGCCTGCTCGGGATCACCGGCTTTCGCGGTGGCGACGGCCACCGACACCAGAGTCGACGCGTGTGCATAGCGGTCAGTGATGGAACGGGCGATGGTTTCGGCGCGCACAATCGAGGCGGCCGCTCGGTCGAGGTCACCGGCCTTGACCGCGGCCTCAGCTACCGACGTCAGCGCGTACGCCTGCTCCCTTGGCTGGGTAATGGAGTCGGCGATGGTCTCGGCGCGCGCGATCAGGGTGGACGCGCGATCGATGCCGCCGGCGGCTGCTATGACCCCGGCCACCACTGCCAGCGCCGACGCCCGATACTCGGGGTCGGTGATGGAGTCGGCGATGGTTTCGGCGCGGTCGAGGTCACCGTATTCGGCGGTCGCTTCGGCTACCGACGCCAGCGACCGGGGGTCTTGATTCTTCGTCTGCTGGTCGGTTTGGGAACGGGCGATGGCCTCGGCCCGGTCGACCTGCCCCAAAAGTGCCCATACGACGGGAAATCCGGGCGCAGTCGTGCTGTTCTGGTCGCGGAGATGAGTGCGGTGGATGGCCAGACGCACCATCGCGATCAGCTCGGGGTCCTGCTGAGCAGCGACGGAATCCTGGCTCGTGAGGATCTCGGTGAACGCTGCGGCGTCACCGCCGGACAGCTCGAGCAGGCGCTGTCGGCGTGCGAGATCGGTACCGCACATGACCATTCGGGCCACATCGTCGGTCGTTTGCAGCATGGTGAAATAGCGACGCAGCAGAAATTCCGGTGTGGATGGTGGCCAGTGTTCGTCGCGGTAGCTCTGCGCCCACTCGTGCAGTCGGTCGCGGCTCGCGGCCATCAGCTGGGTACCGAGGCGTCGTTGGGCGATCTCGACCAGGGTCTCGTGGGCGAGTGTGTACACCGGATCGGCAGGGTTGTCGCCGTCCGTGGCGGTGACGGCCCGGAAACCCCACCCGGTCATGTCGTCGAGCAGCGGGTGGATCTCGGACGGTGCCAGGTCGGTGAGTTCTTCGAGTTCGCCGATGGTGAGACCGTTGGCCGCGGTGATCAGTGCGAGCAGCGCGCGGTGGCGGGCGGGCCCGTTCAGCAGGCTTTCGAGTTCGGTGACGGCCAGTTCGCGGATGTCGGCGGCGAACGCGGAGTCGGGGAGCTGGTAGCGCGAAGCGGCGGCCAGTGGGTGGTCGTGGGTGATGGGCAGGCGTGCTCCGCGCCGACTCGAGATGATGACGCGGAGGTTGCCGCAGACCTGTGTGGGCAGCAGGCTGATGATCGGCGGGTGTCCGCGGTCCTCGTCGAGGCCATCGACCACCAGCACCAGCTGTCGTCCGGCGGCGGCTTCGCGGTCGGCGGCGACGGTGAGCAGTTCGGCGCGCAGGCCGTCGCGGTGGACCGCCGCGGTGAGAATCTGATCCCGGCGGTCGGGTAGCAAGATGGCGAGCTGGTCGAGGACCGCGGTGGTGAAGGCGGTGTGGTCACGCTGGGCTGAGAGCCGATTGGTGACGAAGAACCCGATCACGGTGAGATCCGGTGGCGGGTTCAGCACGAACGTCGACAGCAACGCAGTCTTGCCCGCCCACGGTGCGCCCTGAACCCACAGGTATGGCTGGTCGCCGCGGCAGAATTCGGCCAGCATCGCCAGCTCGCCGTCACGGCGTGGTTCGTCGTCCTCCGGCGTGGTCACCAGCGGCCGGCCGTGATTGTCGCTGTCAGTGCGGGATTCACGGCGAATGGCAGCGACTCGTGAATCGATCCGGCGTGCACAGAGGCAATATAGCTGGATGCGTGCTGGACCGCGCCACAACGATACGGCTGCAGTGGATCTCGATCCCGGTGGCTATTTCTTGGCGGCGGCCCGGTTCGACAGGGAAACGAAGGAAGCCCCTGACCGTTGGACCTGGTCAAGGGCTTCCTGTTGTGCGCCATCAGGGACTTGAACCCCGAACCCGCTGATTAAGAGTCATGCGGAATAGCGCTATCCAGGCATTTCAGAGAAATTCGCCGCAGCAAAACGCCAGGTCATGGGTGTAGTTGCAGGGTGTAGATCGCAGTTGCGTGCGAATAGATGTGGGTAGTATTTATGGGTAGTAGGAAATGGGTAGTTGCCAATAACTGCCCAGTAATTCATCCGGGTAATTAATCCGGAAAACCCATTCATCCCCAGAGAGAACCAGTGACCAAGCTGATCCGCCGCGTCCCCAACGGTGCACCGAGTTGCACCTTCGACAAGACCAAGAAGGTGTACCGGGCACGACAGAAGAACCCGACCGGCGGACCCCGGCTCGAAGCCACATCCACCGACTACAGCCAGGCCCTCGACAAGCTGCGCGTGATGTACAACCGCGCACTGTCGGGCCTCTCGCCGACCGGCGAACGCGGATCGGTCGAGGAGTGGATGCGCACCTGGCTCACCGACATCGTCGCCCGCAGGTCTGCACCCAAGACCGTCTCGTCCTACAAGTCCGTCATCAACCACCACATCATCGAGCTGATCGGCGACATCCAGCTGCGCCGCCTCACCGTCGACGACCTCGACAACATGTATGACGCGATCGTGATCCGCGTCCGTGAAGGCAGCTCGGGTCGCTACGACGGCATCTCCACCTCGCGGCTGGCACACCGCATCATGCACGCGAGCCTGCGCGATGCCCTCAAGCGTGAACGTGTCGACCGTTCCGTCGCCGAGATTGCGACACCGCCGAAGGCGCTGCCGTCCAACCGACGCGCCATGACAGCGACCCAGGCGATGAACCTGCTACGGACCGCCTACGACAGCCAGAGCGACTTCACCGTCGTCCTGGCAGTGCTGCTGTTTACGGGCGTACGCATGGGTGAAAGCCTCGGACTGACCTGGGACCGCGTCGACCTCCCCACCAACGCCGAAGGCACCAACGGCACAGTCGACGTCACCTGGCAGCTCCAGAGCTTCCACAAGCTGCACGGCTGCGGCGATGAACACCCCGACAACGGCTGGCCCTGCCGCAAGATCCGCGGCTTCCGGTGCCCGGACGGATACTTCGATTTCCGGCCCGACTACAAAGTCCATCACCTCGTCGACTCCCTGTTCCTCTCACGCCCCAAGTCCTCGGCTTCGATCCGCAAGCTGCCCCTGACTCCTCAGCTCGCCGCGTTCCTCACTGTTCAAGCCCGCAAGACTCGCGGCGTCCCAGGCAACCGCCACAACCTCGTGTTCTTCGATCCTCGATACGAAGAAGCCCGTCCGATTCCACCCCGCTATGGATGGCAGATGTTCAAGGACGCCGTCATCGCCGCCGGCCTGCCGCGCGACCTCGTCGTCCACGAAACCCGCCACACCACCGTCACCCTGCTCACCGAAGCAGGCGTCCACCCGCAAACCATCCAGAAAATCTGTGGCCACGCCACCCTCGGCACCACCGACATTTACACCCACGTCGACCACGAGATCGCCTCAGCCGCACTCAACAAGCTCGACGAAATGATGAACCTCGGGCTACCCGGCCCGACCGTGCTCAAGCTGAGCGCGTAACCGAAATAGAAACCCCCGCAGACACCGTCAAAGCTTCTGCGGGGGCTCTCACACCAGGGAAAGGTACTCCCCGGCATGTTCAATTCTATCCACAGCACCCTGTCCAAAACGCGATGGGTGCACGTCTCAACAGCCTCCACTGTCGTCGTCAACCTGGGCGCATTCGCGATGTCGGTGGTCGCATTGACAGACCTCGCCGGATCGCACGGCGTACCCGACTACCAGGCATGGCTCCTGCCCATCGTCCTCGAAGGCCTTGTCCTCGCAGCCACCGCAGGTACCGTTAGCCTCTCGGGCAAAAGCGCGGCCTACGCCTGGGTGCTGATGATCCTGTCGATGCTCACCTCGGCCACCGGCAACGTCGTACACGCCTACCTCGGCGCTGGCAGCGTGACCAACCTCGACTCCGTCGTAGCCATGGTCATCGCTGCGATCCCACCGCTGTGGCTGCTGCTGTCCACCCATCTGACCGTCCTGCTCGTCAACGACTCCAAGCGGACCGCCCACGCGGCGTTGCACACCGAGCTGCTCACGTTCGAGGCCGCCGCAGCGGCAACGACCGTCGTGCCCGAAGTTGAACAGAGCACGGTTCGCCCATCGCTCGTGAAGCGTGACCTACCAATCGTGGCGGCCGACAACGTTGCACCGGAGGTGATCGAGGCAGTCCTCGCGACCGCTTGACTGCGCCCGGCCGGTCAACCCAGCACCACCCCGCGAACGCAGGTCGCGCAACCGCAGACACCTCGAGTGCCTGTGCGTCGCGTACCGGCGGGCCTCGGCGTGCCCATGGGTGGACCGGCCGGTTACGTTCCCATTCGTTCCGACCGGCCACGCACCCATCTCCGGTCAGTGTCGCCCCCGCGCACTGACCCGATTGTCCGAACTCGAAACAATGAAGCCGGGGAGTCGTCGGGAGTGCCTCCGCCGGAGCCTTGACGCGCAATACTGTTCACGCCGTGCACCATTCGTGGTGTACCGCATCCGACTGCACAAGGCAGGTGTCGATGAACCACGCAGACGAGCACACGGCGATGTCGCCAGATCAGACGCAGCAACTCCGCGCCGCGGCGAAGCGCTCAAGCGCTCCACACGCTGAGCGAGTGGTGGACCTGGCGATCGCTGGCATCCGCCGCGACATGACCTATGGCGACCTTGAGCGAAAAGTCGCCGAGGCCAGCCGACGAACTGTGCCTATCCCGCCCTCGCTTCTCGAGCATCTCGCCGATCAGGCGGCAAGCAAGTAGGGCCCGAAATGGCCCCGTGCCTGCGCAGACGTCGAACTAATCGCACAAGGAATCACATCGGAAGAATCCGACCGGAAAACCACTAGAGGATAATCAGCGGCTCTCGTCGGCTGGTGTAAGGGCGTGCGCTGGGCACCATTGCTGCATCTGGAGTTGCCCGTGACCGTTGCCTGTCACGAGCGTGAACACCACCAGGGCTATCCACCGGCCGTCGTTGAGCTGGACCCAGGCGTAGAGCCACCCCGGAACGTCGTTCGCCAGGCGTAGGCCTCCCAGACGAACCCTCATCGGCACCTTTTCGACTCCGATGTGCCTGGGCCGCGTCGGAATCGCAACGCTGGCGGCGACCCGTACCCGCTGCGGCGGGTCTACGACACGCCACGGTGCGGGTGAGGAGTCGACCGGCCATTTCTCGAACACATGTGCGAATCTACCCCCGCGACGCAACAGCGTCGACGGGCACCTCGACGTGCCATAAATCGGCAGTGAAGGATGTACAGCATGACCACTATGACCTGCGACGTGTGCGATGAACCTGGCGACGTTGCGCTCATCCAGCCCGGCGATACGACCGCGGACGGCCCGACGGCGTTGTGTGCAGAACACCTCACCCGGTTCTCGATCGCCCTGCTGCTGAGCCGATCGCCCGAGCTGGCTGATCGTTTCCCGCGAGAGTTCCTGCCGGAGTAGCTGACTCGATCCGGCCGGTACCGCCGATTCGGCCTACACTGCCGTTATGAGCGACCGGGATATCACCGCGCGGATTCGACTGGTCGCTACAGCTCTCCCCGCCGTAGCTGGACTGACGGTCGCAGCCGTTGTCCTCGTGGCCGCCCCGGTCGACCGGCCAGCTGACCGGCTCCTGCTGGTTGCGCTGATCGGGGTGATCATGACGGCCTTCGGAGGGCTGGCGCACATCGTCGCCAATCGCCGGTAGCGTTGCGCGGCCGACCCGGGCGCTGGTCCGGCCCGAAGGGGATGGGCCGAACCAGCATGCGCTTGGGTATACGGCCGGAGGCGCAGCACATCCTCGCCCAGTGCGAGTGCATAGCGAGACTACAGCGCTACCGCTGTTCCCACCATTCCCGCTCCGCTTCCTGGCCACTTCGCCATTCACTCACCCGATAATGGTTGATCGGCGGTGGTCCGGGTGCTGGCGGCAGCGGTTCATCCCACGTCACGTGGACGGGATACCAGCGTGTAGTACCGACATCCACATTCATTTCACGCCACTGCATCCACACGTACGCGGGGTCGGTCCCATTGTCGACCGACACTTGGTGTTGCTGTTCAGCTTTCAAAGTGCCGAGCAGCTGATTGGTCCGTTCTCCGCGGACCTTGACGTTATGCCTGATGCCCCGAGCGATGTTGACCAGGGTGTATGAGGTCTGGCCTTCTGCGGACCTTGTCCGGTAGATCTTCCAAACCGGATTGTCGATTCGCCTCGTGTTCAGCGCCTGCTCAGCAGCAAAGGCCTGACGGCGGGAATACAGAAGAGCGGCAACCGCGACGGTGACCCCAATTACCGCGACGAGTACTCCAACCACAGCGGCAATGTCTGAGGTGGACACACGGCGACCCTAGCCGTTCAGGGATTGTCTCGTCGCGACTTCACCGTAGAAGTGTTCCGACCTCGGAGTGTCGCGTCACGGCGCGTCATATGCTGCCGAAACCATCTGCGCCACCCATGTCTGCGGCACCGGTGTGAAGTGGTGGGCGTCGACCCCAACATGTAACTGTCGGCCTCGGACTCGGGCGTCCGAGTGGGTGTGGCCGTGTAGCAGCCATTGGCCGATGTCGGGCACTCGCCATTCTTCGAACCGGTTCTCCTCGGTGTGGTCGCCCTCCGGGTCGTGCCGGAATGGGAAGTGGGACAGCCAAACCCGGCTGCCTGCGATCTTGTGGACCGCGGTCTGCTGTACCGAGTCGAAGGCATGTAGAAGGTATTCGGCCTGCCACTTAGCTGCCCTGCTTCGCATCGGGTGGCAGCCGTCGTGGTTGCCGGTGATCAGGTGCTTGGTCCCGTTACGCGCCGAAAGCCAGTTCAGCGCGGCCAGTTCATTCTTCTTTCCGCCGATGCTGATATCACCGAGGACCCACACCTGATCTTTCGGTCCGACAGCGCGATCCCAGCGACGAGCCAGGTCAGCGTCCTGGCTTTCGGTGCTGGGGTAGCCGCGGGTCTCGGCGGCCCAGGCGTGCCCGATGTGAAGGTCGGAGGTGTAGAAGGTCTTCACGCGGCGACTCCGTCGAGGTTGGCGCGGCGAATCCGGTGTAGTAGATCCACGATCGGTGCTGGGTCGGCCTCGGTCGGCACGGCCGGGGTGGTGGTGTCGAACAGGTCAACGAACATGCCCAGTAGGTATTTGAGCGACATCGCCTCGGGGTCGTTGCGCACCGATGTGCCGAACTCCATCAGCCTGTCCGAGTCGCGGACCTGGACGGTGAGGCGACCGTCCCGGTACAGCTCGTAGCCCTGCTCGAGCAGTCTGGCGATGTGGCGGGCATGCTTCTCGCGGCGGCGGTCGGATGTGCTCTCGGGTGCCTGGCCGCGGCGAACGAGCTTGCCCCATTGGCTGGTCGCGTATCCGAGGTAGGCATTCCGGATCCGTTCGGCCCCAAGAAAATTCGTCCGTAGTCCGATCAACTCGTCACCGAACGGGGTCCGTACGAGGTGGTTGTCGAGCCACAACAGATCCATCGCGGACGGATTGCAGGACAACAGCAGGCCCATTGCTTTGCCGACCTCGTGGTAGGTCGCATCGTCCCCGTTGCGGCCTTTCACCGTCAGCTCGGCGCGAGTAGGTGGATACAGGCCGTGGAACAGGACGGTCGGCGCGACGTAGATTCCGGCATAGTCGGTATCTGAGTCAGGCCCGGCAAGCCCGAAGGCCTGCGACCCGACGACACCTTCCAGAAGAAGTTTCACCGCGGTCAGCCCTTCACGCACAGGACCTGGCGCAGCGTGTGCTGCACCTCGATCAGGTCGGTCTGGGCGGCAATGACCTGGTCGATGTCCTTGTAGGCAGCGGGGATCTCGTCGACGACGCCAGCGTCCTTGCGGGACTCGACACCTTCGGTCTGGGCGATCAGGTCTTCCACGGTGAACTGGCGCTTGGCGGCCGAGCGGGACATTCGGCGGCCGGCACCGTGGGAGGCGGACTGGAACGAGGCAGGATTGCCCTTGCCGCGCACGACGTAGGAGCGGGTGCCCATAGACCCGGGGATCAACGCCAGGTCTCCAGCACCTGCGCGCACGGCGCCCTTGCGGGTCACCAGCATCGGCACACCGTCGATCTCCTCTTCGGAGACGTAATTGTGATGACAGGACACCGGAGCATCGAAACCGACAGGGCGGTCACCGAATTCGGCGCGGATGGACTCGCAGACCAGGGCGAGCATGACCGCGCGGTTACGGGCGGCGTACTCCTGGGCCCATGTCAGATCGTGGCGGTAGGCCACCATCTCCGGTGTGCCAGCGAGGAATACAGCCAGGTCGCGGTCGGGCAGGTCCTGGTTGTGCGGCAGGTCCCGGGCAATCTTGGTGTGCCGTTCGGCCAGCTCCTTGCCGATGTTGCGTGACCCGGAGTGCAGCAGCACCCACACGGCATCGTCCTGGTCGAGGCAAACTTCGATGAAGTGATTCCCCGAGCCGAGGGAACCGATCTGCTTGCGTGCTCGGGATTCGAGCTGCTGCACACCGGGATGCAGGTCGGAGAACTTGGACCAGAAACGCTGCCAGAGGACCGGCGAGGCGAGACGCCGGGCACCGAGAGGCAGGCGCTTCACATCGACGGCATCTTCGTGGCTATGGAATCCGACCGGCACCGCGGCCTCGATCCGGCTGCGCAGCGAGCGCAGGTCGTCGGGCAGGTCGGCAGCGGTCAGGTCGGTGCGAACTGCTTCCATGCCGCAGCCGATGTCGACGCCAACAGCGGCAGGGGAGACTGCGTCGGGCATGGCGATGACCGAGCCGACGGTGGCACCTTTGCCCAGGTGGACATCGGGCATGACCCGCACACCGTGGACCCAGGGAAGCGCGGCGATGTTGCGCAGCTGGGCGGCGGCCTGGGGCTCGATCTCGTGCTCGTGGGCCCACATCAGGGTGGGGGCTTTGGCTCCGGCCAGTGCAACGGGAAACATTGTGGTGCAGTCCTTTTCAGTAGTCGGGTTCGGTTGGCTCGACGAGCAGTGCGTCGGGTGTGGCGCTGACTTCGACGTTGACGCCGAGGTCCGAGAGCATGGCCACGGCGTATTCGCCGTCGACGAGTTCGTTGGCGAACAGCTTCACCAGCTGCCAGGTGGTGTTGTTGGGTTCGTCGCCCCACATCTGTTGCAGCTCACCGAAGGTGAGGGGATCGTCGTAGCCGACAAGTCGGAAGTCGGGGTCCTCGATGTGATAGCGGTAGCTGCCGTCGGGCTCGGGGGTTTCCAGCGTGAAGGCGCGCCAATGCACGGATTCGATCTGCTCGCATTCCAGGACGGCGCGCAGGAAGATGAACAGTTCCTCGATCGGCAGCTGAACGAGCGGGCCGAGAGTCCAACGGGGGCAATCGTCCCCGCGGACCGTGAAGCCACCCACGGTCCGCGAGGGGATCTCAGTCGTCATGTTCAGTCGTGGTCGTAGTGCTCGACGTTGAAGCCCTCGACGGTGGCGGTCACCTGGGCCGGGTCGCCGAAGTGGGTGTGAAGGTCGGTGTCGTAGGCGCCCGACTGGAGGGCGTTGCTGAATTTCTCGAGCGCGTCGACGATTTCAGCGGTGGCCTCGGGGTAGCGGGGAGTCCAACCTTCCTCGTCGTGGCGGTTGGGGTCGTTGTAGTACTGCAGGGACCACAGGTCGATGAAGTCTCCCTCGTCCTCGTCCTCGTCAGAGTTGTCGGGCGCGGTGCTGGTCTTGGGGTCCGCGTCGTCAGATGTAGGCGGACTCACGCGAAGCGACGGTTCGGCGACAGAGAATGTGCAGGCATCACCGTCGTTGAAGTAGGGCGTGAACTGCTCCCATCTCACAGCCTCGGTGCCGGGCAGGGCAAGCAGCGAGTCGAGCAGTTCGATCAGTGCGGCGATCGGATGCTGCTCGACGGGAGCATCGGCGTAGTGGGTGACGTCGCCGGTGATCGGGCGGCCGGCCAGCTCGGTTGGTGTAGCGGTCATGATTCCGTTCCGTGTGCTCGATTGGGATGTGGCAGAGAGGAAGCGAGCAGCTCCTCACGGCCGATGAACTTGTTGCGTTTGCCGCCCATCCAGGTTTTGCAGGTCAGGCACGCTGACCAATCGGCCGGTGAGGGGAGCCAGCCGAGGTCTTCGAGGATGTGGTTCTCGGCGATGTCGCGGACGAGGATGGGCTTGTTCGCGGAGTTGGTGATCGTGCGGCCGAACACTTCTTGCGCCATCCAGGGCCCGTGGCTGTTGTGCCGGTACTGGCGGTGGGTGACGTCGCCAACGATGGATTTGAAGGCGTCGATCCATTCGTGGATGGCGATGTAGTCCTCCGGTGCGCCGCCGAAGTGGCGGGCGCTGGCTTGGGCGTGCACCCATGACTGCGCCACCGCTAGGACTCGGTGGGCGCAGGTGTTCCGACTTCGGTGACGCTGTCGGCCATGAAGGTCACGGTGATCAGTGCGATGCCGGATGCGTCGTCGATCTCGAAGTTGGGCCCCGAATCGGTGATGTGCCAGGGGAATTCCTCACCGTCGACGTGCAAGGTGCGCGCGGTGTGGTCGATGACGACGATGTCGGGCAGGGTTTGTTCAGCCATCACAGGTCCTTGACGGGGTAGAGGGCGTAGCCGTCCCAGTTGATTTCGGGCATGGTTTCGCGGGCGATCTGGGCTTCGAGTCCGATTTCGGTGCGCGTCAGGAAGGGGGCGGGGAGCTGCTCCATGAACTGGCGGCCGAGTGCGTCATGGAAGCCGAGCAGGTACCCGGCTGGTGGCTTGCTGTTGCGCCGCTGCGGTGTGCGTGTGACTGCAGGCTGCGGGTGCATGCGTGCGACACCGTATTTGGTGAGGTAGAAACCTCCGTAGCAGCCGCAGGTGCACCCGTCGATCCACCCCTTGGTGTGGAGTCGGCGCAGCTTGGCCAACGCGAGCTTGTGCGGCACCGGGTAGGGGCGCTGCTCATCCGGTCGGGCGACAGCGTCGAAGCCGTAATGGGTGAGATCGGAGACGACCTCGCCGAGCGTGGCCCAGCTGCCGTTGCGCCCGTTGATGAGCTGGATGATGGTCAGCAGCACGACATCAGGGATATCGGCGGCCTTGCTCAGCGGGATCGACGGGTGGTGCGGGTTCATCGCGCGGGGATGGTCACGGGCATGTTGGTTCCGGGCCAGCACTGGAAGCCGATGGGCAGCTGGTGACCGGAGGCGACTAGCTCCAGGCAGCGGGCGACGAGCACATTCGGGTCACGGCTCACCGAGTCGGCCATCACGCGGTTGGCCTGCGCCTGGGCGGCGGCGGTGCGCTGGGACTCCTCGGCGATGCGGGTGCTCGCCAGCTGGGCTTGAACTGCGTTGATGCGGTCCTGGGTCTGGTTGTCGAAATGAAGCAGGGCGATGATGACGTTCTGAACGTCGACCTGGGCCTTGATCTTGGCCTGGATCTTGCTGGTTACCGCGGCCGAGAGATCAGGCAGTTTGGGGGCGTTGGCGTCGAGGGGGTTGTATCCGGCGAAGACTTCGCTGAGTGCCGCGTTGAGTTCGCGGGTGACCAGCGATTCGCGGATCCGCTCGTCGCTCTGGTAGTCCCTGAACAGTTCGTCGGCGGCGGTCGGAACCAGTCGCCACCTGATGGTGTTGTCCACACAGGCGGTCGAGCCGTTTGCCAGGCGGACCGAGGTGCCGCCGTCGCAGCGTCCTTCGCGCCAGCCGCCAACCTGTGAATCGGTGTGGATAGTTCCCGACAGCTCGGGAACTCGCTGCCATGGGGCGATGAAGTGCAGGCCGTTGCTCAGCGTTGAGACCGGTTTGCCGAAGGAGGTGACCACGCCGATGTTGCGGGTGCCGACGATCGTGGTCGAGGCCGCGCCGAGACCGAGAACTGCCAGCAGGCCCGTGGCGACGAACACGACCGCTGCGGTGGGGCGGTCGCGGTGGCCGGCCAGCTTGTAGAAGACCAGGGCGGCGAACGCGATCAGCGCGAGGATCACGCTGGTGACGAAAAGGAAAGGCATGACTGCTTTCTCAAAACGGGGGATGGGGAGGTTGGGAATTGAGGTAGATCAAGGCCACGGAGAGCACGACAAGCCAGAGCAGAAGGCCCATCACGCACCGGGAGCCAGGGAGTGATCGCGCAGGAGGCGACGCTCCAGCGCGTCAACCGACATGCCCAGGCGTGAGGAGATCCGATCGGTGGGCATGCCGAATCCGGTCATGTGGGCCAGCTCCTCGACGAGCACTTCGTCGGGCACGGTCGCGCAGGCATCGCGGCCGATCGCAGATCCCTTGGTCCGGGCGGCCTCGAACTGGCCGATGCTGATGTCGACGTCGACGTCCCACCGTTGGGGATAACGCTGAGAGGGCAGCATCACGCGGCTCGCAGGTCGGCGACGATGAGATGCGCCAATTCATGCAGGTCTAAGACCTCAGCACCGCGTGGCGATTCGATCCATGCCCCGCCTGTGCCGGATTCGCTGGACATCGTGATCGAGGAGAAGGTGCTCAGATAGCCAGCTAGCGACTCACGGACCTTGGTGACCTGTTCGGAGGCCGAGAGCGCAGGCACCCAGTTGGCGCGCGCAGCGGGCCCGAAAACGTTGGGAGCCTTGGCTGCCAGCTGGTGACCGATCTCGGCGGCGAGACGTCGATGTTCAGCATCGGCGTGGGGGGAGTCTCGCTTGAGCAGGTATTCGATCCAGGAGCGATAGTTGCCGGAGATCGTGATTCTGGTTTCGGTGAATTCCGGCAAGAACGCTCGGGCGGCCTCTCGGGCCTGCTTGCGGTCGACGCCACGATCGAGGTAGCGCTGTACGTGGTTGCGGTACCGGCTGATCGCATCCTCTGCGTGCCGGTTCAGGTCCGCGAGCGCCTCCTGGTCAGCGTCATAGAGCGGTGGGACGACGAAGGCGAGGTTGCGGTCGTCGACGAAGCGCTGCGACACCTGGGAGGGCGAAAGGTGGCGGTGGCGTACCAGTTCGTGGGTGAGCGCGCGGGTCACGCCTTGGATGTAGAAGGTGGCCGTCGCGTGTTCGAGGACCGACAGGTGTCGGTGGTCGAGGATGTTGGCCAGATAGCCTGCGGCGGTGGCAGTTCGGGTGTTGGGGCGTCCGAAGCTCTGGTAGCACACGCGCCCGGCGAACACGGCCAGTTCCTCGCCGTTGTCTGCGGCATCGGCGTTGAGGGTGTAGTCGACGCTGGCGGGGACGACGAAGTCGGTTTCCGCGATCAGCTCGACGCTCAGTGGGGCGAACACAACCATGACCGAAGCCTATAAACCGCGTAAAACCTCGGAACGGAAGGTGTAAACGCACAGGTAGAGGCGCATTCAGCCGCCTCGGCTCGCGTCAGGGGATGTGCGCGCGCAGGTAGGCGTTCGCGTTGGCCGCGATGTTGGGCCCGCTGCTGAACTGGGAACCGCCGCGGGCATGGAGCATCAGCACGCTTCCGGCCGGCACACTCATCCCGGAGATGCTGACGGTGGCCGTGCCGCTGCCGAACGCCGGGGCGCTGGCCTGGACGCCGGTCTGGACCGAGACTCCGTTGAGGTAGAGCTGGAGCGTCAGATTGAACGCGTAGCTGGTGCCCGAGCTGAACGGTATCGACGCCGACAGCGTGACGTTCTCTCCGGCGTTCGGGATCACCAGACTGTTAGAGGAGACTGCCGAGCCGGGATAGGCGGCATCGGCAGTGAAGCCCAGCACCTGCGCCCACGACGTGGTGGTCTGATGGGCGGTGGTGAGCTTGGCGCTGGCTGGGGTGAACGGCTGTCCGTCCCAGAGCAGCGTGGTGCCGAGGCTGATCCGAAGAAGCGGCGTGGTGCCGATCGAGGCTTTGACGATTGGTGTGGTGCCAGCAGATCCGGCCATCTACGCCGACCTGAGATAGATCGTGTTGGTGTCCTTGGTAGCGATCGCCATGAACTGAGCCTCGGTGCCCACCCAGATGGTGAACGTGCGCGGTCCGGAGTTGTCGGCGCCAGAGACGTAGCCGGTGGCCAGCTTCGACAACGCGATCGCAGCGCCTGCCGCGATCTTGGCGTTGGTGACCGACCCGTCGAGCGGGGTGCGCGGATCGGACAGCCGTGCATCATCACCGGCGGCGGCGGTTCCCGCAGCGGTGCCAAGGGCCAGGCTCGATGTGCCCGCTCCCAGCGAGGAGCGCGCAGCCGAGGCAGAAGCTGCCGTCAGGACCGATCGCCCGATGGTGGTGGAGTCGGTGATGTCGACCGCTGCGGTGGTGACCGCACCCGTGCGCCCATTCACAGTCGATACCGGGGAGGCCGGGTAGGTACGCTCACGCCAATTCGCCAGCGCCGTCGACGGTTCGGCGATGACTTGCCAATCGGTGCCGGTGTCGGTGCGTGTGCACCAGTCACCGCGCTGGCCGGTCAGCGCGAGCATCGCGGACTGAGAACCGACTGCGCCGAGAAACTCGGCCAACGCGACCGCAGGGATGATCGCGGCGGGAAGCTTGCCGGATCCGTCGACCTGCACAGCACTGTCGGCCTTGCCGAGGGAGGTCTGTACCGCCGATTCCAGATCGGCCTTCGGGATCCCGACGCCAGGCCTGGTGTAGGACAGGTCGGCCTTGCCCAGGGATGCCTGCACCGCCGATTCCAGGTCGGTGCGCGGGATTCCGTCGGTAGGCCTGGTGTATTTGGCATTCACCGCTGAGACGTCGGCCTTACTCGACCATCCCGCGACTACGGGGTGCTCGAAGGTGCCGCCCAGCTCGCCGGGGGTGCCGCCGGGCAGCATGATGCCGCCCTTGATGCCGACATCGGCATTGGGGATGCCACTTCCGACGGTCTCGGCAGCGGATTCGGCCCAATGCTGAGCGTCGTCGGCCGAGGCCGCGGCGGCGATCTTGGCGGTGTTGGCGTCGCTGGCTGCCGAAACGGCGGTGTCGCGGGCGGTGGTGGTGGCATCACGCGCGGCGCTGGCGTCGGCAGCCGAGGCCGCTGCGGCTGATGCCGAGGCTGCCGCCTGCGTGCGGTGGGTGCCCGCGCTCGTCGCGTCGCTCGCCGCAGCGGTGGCCGAGTTCGTTGCCGAGGCCGCCTTGCTGGTCGCTGTCGACGCGGCGGCTTGTGCGATGTCGCGCGCGGCGGTGGCGTCCTCGGTGGCGTCGGTTGCCGACGCGGCAGACGTGGTTGCCGAACCTGCTGCCGCAGTGGCGATATCGGCGGCTGCGACCGCATCGTTGGCCGCGGTCGTGGCCTGCGACGCGGCG
The DNA here is from genome assembly GCF_050320175.1 of Nocardia sp. FBN12. GTDB lineage: Bacteria > Actinomycetota > Actinomycetes > Mycobacteriales > Mycobacteriaceae > Nocardia. The sequence continues at coordinate 174,864 of NZ_CP190048.1, forward strand.
GCCGTCGCGGCAGCCAGCGCAGGAACGGAAACGTCAACCGGCGTCGGGGCCTCGGTCATTGTGAATCGCAGGCCGTCGGCGGTCGTCGAGATCGACACCACGCCGCGGCCAGGATCGCCCTTATCACCCTTGAGTGGTGCACCCGCGCCCTCGGCTGGCCATTGGTAGCCGTTCCACAGGTACGCGCGGTTGTCGGCGAGCACCAGGTAGCCGACGCCGGAGTCGGCGGGGTCCAGATTGGTGGGCAGCTCGGCGTAGGTCGACAAGACGCCAGCCAGCTGGAGCCCGGAGCCGTCACGGCCGGCGACCGGCACGAGTACCCCGATGGGGGTGGCGACGTTGCCGCCGATGTCCGGGTTCGCGGTGGGTGGTAGTCCGATGATGAAGTCGCTCATCAGCTTGCCTTCCAGCGGCGCACGCGGCCCATGCCGAGCGCGACCGGCTCCGCGGCGGCGGCCTGCTTCCACATCAGATAGAACGGTGCCCGGTCGGCGATGCTGGTCAGCTCGGCGACGGTGACGATCAAAGTGGCCCGCGCGCCGAGGATCTCGAAGTCCCAGCGGTCGGGCGCGTTCTCGGGACCGACGAGGAGGTAGAGCTGGCTGCCTGCGGGGAACGGAACGGTGCCGTCGCCCCAGCGGAACTGCCACTCCAGTCCGGAGTGGTTGCGGATGTGCATGATGCCCTTGGGTGGGGCCTGGCCGATGTCAAAGCTCACTTGGATCGCCAATCCGGGTCGTCCAGGTCCAGAGCTTCGGCCAGCTCGTCCATGTAGGCACCTTCCTGGCCGGATTTGCACATCATCAGGTAGAGGTCGCCGTAGGGGTCGATGCGTTGGAGTGCCTGCATATCGCGCTGCATCTCTCGCATGTAGGCGATCACGGCGGTCGCGGAGCGCGCCGAGGTTGCCGGGCCGACGGGGTCGTAATGCGGGTCATCAGCCTTGACCGCGATATACAGCTGAGGAACAGCCCATTCGTGAATGTATGTGCGTGCACTATCGAGGTGTGTATGCCCGATGTATTTGCGCGCGCCGAATCCGTCGTAGGCGCGCGCAACAAGGAATTCCTTGATGTGTTTCAGCTGGTCGGGCATGTCACCTCAGAACATAGAACGGCAGTTTGTCGGAGTTGGCGTAGGAGATGTGTTGGTCATGAATGGCAGCGTGCATGACATCGGTTGGCCCGCACCACCCATAATTTTTTCGGGGGAAGATGACTCCGGGTGGATTCAAATCCGTCAGGGTGGTCGCCATCAATGATGAGGTCGTCTGGAAAGCGCCTGTGACCTGCAAGGTTGCAACAGCGAAGATATCGCCCTGTTTTGCTGTGATGACCGTACCCAGATTGAATCGGTATTCTGTGTTCGTCGCACCCATGGAGCCCTTGAAATCCATCGCTGCCGAGATCGGGTTCAATAGATGGAGATCTCCATTGGCCACATCAACGGAGTAAACGCCCAGGTGGAACTTCTCGATTCCCAGGAACGTCACCGCGTCCCCGGTAATGAATCCGGCCTCGGTGTAAGTGCGGTCGCGAGTGCAGGTGATATACCCGATTTCGATGCTTCTTCCACCATTTCCGGCAGGCTTGTATTGTGGCGTCACTCCCATTCGGTGCGAATGTGAATTGTCGCCGTTGCCGCCGCTCGATGTCGTGCCCGCCGCCCCGTAGGTCAGCTGCGAGCGCGGAAACGTGCTCTCCTCCGAGGCGATGATCGACTGCCACATCGGCGAACCGATCGGGATCTGTGTCAGGCCGGGCTTGGAGTCCAGTGGCGACTCGACCTGGTCGACGAACTTCTGCCGCGCTGCGCCGTAGGCGAGCCGGATGCCGCCGGTCATGGCGGTGAGCGCGGAGTCCTCGTTGAGGTCGTAGCCGTATCTCGAGCCGAACCGGTACGCGCCATCAGGGGGGTTACCGACGGGATAGGTCACCGCGGGGCCTTGCGGTACTCGGCCAATTCGGCACGCAGAGCGGCGATTTCGACCATCGCGGCCGACAGCTGCGCGGTGGTGGCGGCCAACTCGTCAGAGGTGCTCGACAGTCGATCGCGGAGATCGTCGAGCTGGGCTTGGTGGCGCTCGGAGTCCTCGCGGCGCTGACGCAGCAGCTCGTCGAGCTGGTCTTGGTAGCGGTCGGCGTCTTCGCGCGACTGGCGAAGTACAGCATCCAGTTGCGCTGATACGCCGGAGAGTTGGATCGACAGCAGGCGGTTACGTTCGTCGTGCAGGGTGGCGGCGGCGGCTTCGATGCGTGCTTGCCGCTCGATCTTGCGGACCTCGCGGGTGCTGACGAACCCGAAGATCGGTGAGATCAGCTCACGGACGCGAGGCACGGTCGCCGCGGCGACGGTGATCACCGCAGCGATCACCGTCGCCCACACCACCCACGGGTGGTTGTCCGGCATGGCTACTCCTTGGTGGCCTTCGTGATGCCGCCGACGGTGGACAGCAGCTCGACCAGCGCGATCAGACCGGCCGCCGACAGGCTGGCGCGCCAGTCGACATCGAGCAGGCCGGTGAAGACCGCGAGCGAGCCCGCGAGGTGCAGGGCGAAGGTCTTGAGCGAGCGCTTACCGGCGTCGAGAAGACCGGCGGTGGTGAAGACATCAGGCAGCATGGGTTTCCTCCTGGGGGAGTGGGCAATCCGCGCACCGACGGCCGGTGCGCTGGGTGTCGACCTCGCCGAGCGCCTTGAGTAGCGTTTCGAGCTTGGCGTCGATTTCGAGGACGTAGCGGGCCAGCGACGCATGGAAGATCTGGTCTTCGGGCTTGCCGGAGCGCAGGTCATACACCGATGCCAGGCCTGGGTTTTCGCCCGCGTCGCGACCGCCGGTCAGCTCCTGGCGGATGTCTTTGACGTCGGAACCGATCGGGCCGCAGAACGCGGCGATGAACGAGGTGATCTGGTTGACTTCTGCGGCGCTCAATTCAGCGTCGTCCTCTCCGTTGTCGATGAAGTGCTGCACATCGGCTCGGAAGGCATCCATGTCGATCCCCGCGGGGTCGACCTTGCCTTCGGAGCTGTACTCGCGGTGGGCCACACAGCCCTGGTCCGCGCTGCGCCCGATGCGGGCCAAGATCGCGGCGACGCCGCGCTTGTAGGCGTCGAGCTGCACGTCGGTCCAGTCGTCGCCGTAGCCGCGCGAGACAGCCTCGATGCCGATGACGTGGTAGTTGGCGTTGTTGGTCGGCCAGCCCGGCCACGACCCGCGCCCGGCGTGCCAGCACACCCCGGCGGCGATGACCCGGTAGGTCCCGTCGCGTTCGAGGACTAGCTGCGCCAGTGGGCCGGGCAGATCGCTGCGGCCGTACTGGACGATGCGCCAATCGTTGGTGCCGCCGCCGGCGGTGTGATGGCAGAGCACGCCGCGGATGTCGGCGAAGTCGCCGTGGCCGCGCTCGCGCCAGCCCTCGTGTTCGATCACGTTCAGTCCGGCCTCACGCAGCACGTCGGCCAGCCAGATCGGGTCACCGCTCCACGCCATGGGTTTCTCCATCCCTGCCGGACATGGCCCACAGCACGGGGATGGTCACGGCGTCACAAACCGCCCACACCGGCCGCGATGACGCGTTGATCCCGGGGGCGAACGAAATTCCTCCCGGGGGCTGGGCTATGGCCGAACAATCCCGGGGCGTCCTCATTATCTGACGCCGCGGGGGCCGGTGGAAGATCATCTGAATTCAGACGACCTGCGCGTAATTCGGCGGCGGCTCAGGATCGGCGATATATCCCTTGGCGCGCCACATCGCGACCATCGCGTCCCGCTCTTGTGGGGTGAGATAGTCGGGGTCGGGAAGGCTGATCACTGCCGGTTCGGGAGTGTCCATCGGCACCCACTGGCACCCCGGGTTGAAATGGGACTGGTCGCCGCGCTGGGGCCGCATGAACTTCTTGGTCTGCTGCGGCAGATCGCTGACATGGATGTACCCGTCGGCGTTAGCTTTCGCTGCCAGATGCGGGGCCCACACGAATCCGATTTCGGTCAGGTGAGTCGAGATCGCGTCAGCCCACGCAGCGGGTAGGGAGGTGCCCGAGGGGCCGGTTCCGACGCCGGGAACATTGCGTAGCGCCCAGGAGAAATGCTCTGCCGGATTATCGAGATTCGACGTCTGGAGAGTTTTTAGTGCCATTATTCAGTTGTCCTTTAGAGAACGCCCAGGTCCTGAATGAGACCGAGCACATCCTGTAGAGCTTCCCACGCCTTTACGACGGGGTCCTTATGTTCTCGCTTGCCGATGGTGATCTTCCACCCTGGAGCGCGCTCACGGTCCCAGGAAAGCGAGACTTCCGAGACCTGGTCGATGAAGATCCGGCCCGGCTTCATCCCGCGAACCGTGCTGCCGATCCGGTCGCCGAGGTAGAAGTGACCGTGCCCCTGCGCGCCGATCCGGTACGGCGCGCCATCGGCCACGACGATCTCATGAGAGATTTGCTCACGGGTTGCCCACATGCCCGCGCGCATGGCCAGCAGCCAGCCCAGGGTGTAGGCCCGGTCGGCTCCCTCGCTGAACGACTCATGGTATCTGCTGGGGCCTAGCCGCTGCGCACGAGCGATGTTCTTCCACTTACCGAACGCCAGAATGGTGTCCGTGTACAGGGGTTTTAGCAAAGCGTCGAGCGCTCCGCCTATTGGCGGCACGACAATAGCGGCGGCAATCAGATCGCCGGCGGTCTGCACCGCGGCTGAGATCAGCTCGTTCACGTAGGGTGCGGACTTACCCCCGGCTACCACACCGACGTCGGTAGCTGGATGGACGCTGAACGCGCTGGTTTGGATGCCTGTGCCCGGACCGTCGCGGTAGATCACCCACGGCGCGGTAGGTACGGTGCCCAAGTAGTCCGGGTCGCCGTACTGGGGCGGCGGGTCGATGTTGGGATCATCGGCGATGTCGATGCCCTCTTCGAGACCGTTCTCATCCATCCCGATAACGGCCTTGACCAAACCGGTGAACAGATTGCCGAAATAGCTCGTCACCATTCCGGACGCGCCCTTATTCACCAGGTCGATAACCAGGCATCCGTGACGCACCACAGCGCCCGGCCACGGCGGCGGATCACCCTGGAGCCACCGCCGGAAAGTCCACGTCAGCTGAGCGTCGGCGACAATCTTCTTGCCGACCTCGTGCAGCGACTTCATCCGTGAATGCACCAACGCGGGCATCGAGGTATCCGACGCCAGAGAACCCGGTGCTACGACAATCCACCAACGGCTCTGATCAAGGTTGAACCAACTCGACGCATCGAGCGGATCGTCGGGCAGAGTCCAGGCCGAACTTTCCAGTCTGGCGATATTCAGAAAAGCGCAGAGTTTGAGCCCCCAAGACGCGCTGCCGAAAAGGAAAAAATGGCGCGGAAATTGTATCTCGGGAGGTAGCGCTGGATTTGGATAGCAAATGATATGTTTCAGTTCTTCGTAATCGTGCCTGAAACTCATCGCGAGAACGCCAGTACCGTCCTCCTGTTTGCGTACCTCGAACATCGACATGCGCCCTGACCAGCGCACACCGTCCTTGTCGACAGTGAGGTGGATATTGTCGAGACGGCTGTCGATATCGACGACCCATTCCGAGATCCAATAGTCCAGCGGCAATTCCAGGTGCGCCATGCCGGTTTCGTTGTTCAATTCCGTGATCTCGGCGGAAATGATCTGGGTGACCTTGCCGCGCAAGTTCCACGCGCCGTCCCACAACCGCACCAGCGGCGGTTGTAGGCGCCAGAACCTCTCCTCGGCGATGTCACGCTCGAACTCAGCAAGGGCCGCCGCGAAATCGAGTGTGGGAACGCTCATTCCAGCCCCCACGGCCGCGACCAAGTCCGCTTGCACAACACCTGCGCCCCGACACCGGCGGTCGCGTTGGTCACCGACACCGGCAGCTGCATCGCGGAGGTGTAGGCCGGGATCGGGTAGTTGTAGGTGACCCCGTTCATCAGCGACCAGACCTGCGATCCGTTCGCGTCGCGCAGCTGGTCTTCGTGAGGGTCGGTGTTGACCAGGAACGTCTGACCGGGGTTCTGCAACGGCATCTGGACCCGTCGCGCCGCATCGACCTCGGCGCGCCGAAACCGGTTGTCGCCGTGGCTGTAGTCGGGCAGGGTCCAGCGCGCGCCGCCCTGGAGGATCCAGCGCAGCCACATCTCCTGGTCGGTCGGATTGGAGACGGTGACGAAACCAGTTCCCGCCGTGCCGGATTCGAGAATCCAGGTGTCGGTCTGGTCGGCCTCCTCGTACCACCACGGGTCACCCGCGATCGCCGTCATCAGCACCCGGCCGGACTGGAGGATGTTGGGGTCCTTCTCCGGCTTGAATTGCGGCTGCTCGCCCAGGCGGACCTTGAGGTATCGGCGGCCCGATTCCTCGGTCTCGACCCATAACTTGCAGTCGCGGTCGTAGGCCCATGCCTTGCGCCAACGAGAGTCGTTGGCCTGCCAGGAATCTGCGGCTTCTTTTCCGATCCAGACGCCGAAGACGATGTCGCGGCGCAGATGCCGCATGCCGGCGTAGCTGGCGCCGATCTGGTGCGCGTGCTCGGTCCAGATCGTTTTCACCGGCGCGTCGAAGATGCCCTCGACGTCGGTGCCAAGGATCACTCCCTCAGCGCCCATTCCCGGGCCCGAGAGCGTGAACCAATCTCCGTTCACGCCCTCGAGCTGCACGAGTGTGCGATTGCTCGCCACAGGTCCTCTATTCAGTTGTTGTTCAGTTGTTTTCGCAGGTCAGCGCATGAAGCCGGAGGCATCCTGCCGCTGACGGATAGCGTTTTTGCGCAGCGCTTCGTCGATGTTTGTCACGTGGTAGTGCACGTGCTGTTCGACTGTTTTCTGCGCCCCGGTGAACGCCTCGGTCGCCTTTTTCTGGATGTACTCGACGCCGATGTTCTTGTCCTCGTTCTTGTGCAGCTTCACCAGCTGCGACAAGGTGCCCTCACCGGTGATCCCGAGGTCGGAGGTGAACTGATTCCACGTCGTCTCAGCGAAGTTTGACGGGATGTCTTTCCACTTGTTGGCGTAGTACTCCGGCTTGCGGATCTCCATCGCCGCAGTCAGATACGGGTCGGTCTCGGTGGTGTCCTTGGGCTGGGTGTCGCCGCCCTCGACCGCGCTAAGATCGCCGGTCTCGGTACTGCCGTCGGTCAACGACGAGGTATCGGTGCCGGTGCCACTGCCGTCGGTGGCGGCAGTGTCCCCGGAATCTGTCGTATCGGTTCCCGAAGTTGAGCTGTCGGCCCCGGCGGTAGTCGAATCGCTCTCACCGCTGCCGGATTCCTTGGCGGTCAGCGACTTGATCCGGCTCACCACCGCCTCGACAACCTTGGTGAACTGCTCGACGAACTGCGCAGGCCCGGACGGCGCGGTGAGCGCGGTCATCCCCGGCGCCAGCTTCGACAGCGACTTGAGCAGACCGCTCATCGTCACCCACTGGTCGTTGGTGAAGACAGGCTCCGGCTTCCCGCTGAGGTTGTAGCCAATCGACCCGTGCTCAAGCCAGCCACCCTGGTCGTAGCCGTGGGCCTGGCCCCACATCGCGCCGAGGTCTTCGCCCCACTTCGCCCGGTAATAGCGCAGCGCCGCACTGATGTTGGCGTCAGGGTCGGTGCGGTCGTTGGGCAGGGCGGGGTTGCGCCAGCGAGCGAAAGTACCAGGGATCACCTGCAACAGCCCGACACCCTCGTTGCCGCCGCTGTTCACATCCTGGACTTGCTGGACGATGTTCGGATCGCCGCCGGACTCGGACTGGATCTGGGCCAGGGTCAGGTTGATGTTGCGCTCGTTCGCCTCAAACCCCTCGCGCAGCAGCGCAGCGATGACGTTGTCGCGCCACTGGGCCGCGCCCGCACTGATGTCGAAGGCCACATTCCCGGCATCCACCGACGAACCGGCCGCCGCGGTGGCAGCACCGGTGACCGCGTCGAAGATCGCCCTCGGCAGCTTCTCCAGATTGCTCGCGCCAGTAGGGACCTGCTTGGCCAGCGCGGCCATCGGCCCGGTCAACAGCTCCTGCACCCGAGCGCCCGCCGCGCCGAACATGTTCCCGCCCAGGGCGGGCATGACCACATTCGACATGTCGCCCAAGGCCTTCGCCAAAGCCACATGAACGTGGTTGCGGTGCTCGGCCATGGTGGCGGGCCCGTAGAAGCCCATGCCGTCGCCGACGTCCCGCCCGTTCTTCAAATTGTGGTTGAACGGGGAGTGGATCAGCTCGAGGGTGCTCGACTGGAAGTTCGACGCAAACCAGGCGGCCAGCTGGCGCATGGTCGGTGTCGAGTCGCTGCCGTCGGAGAAGTCCGCGGCTTGGCCGGTGCTGTGGTAGCCGTTGTCGGTGAACCGCAGCCCGCTGGTGAGCTGCATGCTCGGCCAGCGTTCCTTGACCGCCGATTCCATCGAGTCGACGATGCCGCCGCCTGCGTACGCACCCTGAATCCGCTGCACCGCCGACACGCCGCCGCTGCGCGCGGCGGCGTTCATCTGGTGAACCCAGTCAGATCCGAAGGCGCGCACAAACTCTGGGCGCATGATGGCTTCGCCGCGCCCGACGGCGACGATCCGGTCGTCCACGCCCGGCTGGTAGCCCGGGATGATGCCACCACGGTGATACCCGGAGATGGTGGGGATCACCGCGGTCCACTCCGGCAACGACGGCAGCGTCTTGCGGACCTCGTTCCAGGCGTTCTTGAGCGCGGTGTTGAAGACGTTGGTGATCAGCCAGTTGATCGGCTCCGCGACGGCCTTCTTGATCCCGGCGAACGAGGCGGTCGAATCCGTCGCAACGGACTTGAACTTGGCGTTCAGCTCGTCGAGACCACGCACCAAGTTGGGAAGACCGTAGTCGACCAGCACCACAAGGTCCGCGTCCATGGCTGGGCGCAGCTTGGCCCACTCGACCAATGCGCCTTCGGTGATGTCGGCCTTGAACACCGCATGCAGGTTGGTGATCGCGGCGACGAACTCATCGAGTTTCGGCTTGGCTGCACCGATCCCGTCGACCAGCGCGGTGCTGAGCTTGGTCGCCTTGTCCAGCGCGCCGTCGAAGGACGGCACAATCCGATCCCTGTACCCGGCCTCGACAGCCTTGGCGTAGTCGTCGTAGGCCTTGATCGCACCGGTGTAGTCCGGCACCGTCACCGCGGCCGAGGAGGTTGCCGCAGCGGCGGGTGCTGGTGCGGCGGCTGCGGGTGCAGCGACACTCGGCGCTCCGGGAAGCATCATGCCGAGGACACCGGGGATCGCTTTGGTGGGTGCGCTGCTGTCGGCGGGGACGGTCGCTGGTGCCGCGGTGACCGGCGCGGTCGGTCCAGGTACCACCTGGCCCGGTGACTGGGTGCGGGGTGCCTGAGCGCGGGTGAAGCTGTCGGGCGCGATGCCGTACTCGCCGAGCACGTTGTCCAAGTCCGCGCCCGAGAAGTACTGGCCCGCCTTCGCCCGCGCGGCATCGGTGATATTCGCAGTGGCCTGCACCACCGCCGCGCGCGCGGCTTCGTCGCTCTTGGTCTGCTCGTATGTCGTGGCATAGACCGCGCCGGCGACGCTGTTGTAGGCCTGGGCCAGGCTGTAGAGCTGCTCGTGGAAAGCCGCGCCGGCCTGGCTGTTGACGTCGACCTTGCCGTCGACGTTGACCGACCCGGTGGACTCACCGGTGGTGAAGCCGTTGAAGCTGGTCAGGGTCTGGGTGGCCTGGGCCTTGGCTTCGGCGACGGTGAGCCGGTTCTGGGTCTGCCGGTTCATCGCCGAGGTCAGCTTGTCGGCAGCATCGGCCGCATCGAGATAACCCGCGCGCACATCAGCGAGGGCATCGACGAGCTTGGACGCCGAGTTCTGGGTCTGGGTGAAGTTGTCGCGCAGCTTCTGGTACTGCTCGGCAGCGATCCGCCCGCCCTCGGTGCCGTCGAGCAGCTTGGCCTTGAACTTGTCCCATTCCGCCGCGCCGCCGGTGAGCGCCGACGTCAGTTCCCCGGTGGAGATCTTGAGCGCCTTGAGCTTGTCCATCGCCGCGGTCGCGGCATCACCGGTCTGGTCGATCTGGAAGTTCTTCGGCGCGTCCAGCTTCTGGGTCCAGTCGAACCACGTGGCAGGGTTGTAGAAGCGGAACGTCTCGACGGCCTCACCGAACTGCGAAGAGTTCTTCTGGTCCTCGATCGCCTTTTTCCACTCGTCCATCACGTCCTGGGCACGCTGACGCATGAGGCCGCGGACGTTGTCGTCGACGAAACCGTTGCTGTTGTTCAGCGCCTTGGTCAGGTCGAAGGAGAACTCGAAGCCGGTGGTCTTCCAGTCGGTGATCGCCTTCTGGTGCGACTGCCACGCGGCCTTGAATTCGTCGGCCTTCTTGGTGATGGCGGTGATCGCCAGCACCGCTGCGATCATGGCGACGTTGAACCAGCCGCCCATGGCATTGGCCATGACGTTGGCTCCGCGGGAGATGGAGCTGTAGGTGGTGCTGGCCGCGCGCTGTATTCCGTTGAACGCGGTTTCAGCTGCCAGGCGCGTCCCAGGCAGACGGCCAGAGGCGGCGTCTCTGATCCGCGAGAACACCGTCGAGACCCGATCGCGGGTTGTGTTGGCGACCGACTGGACCCGGTCCATCGCCGAGGATGCGGCCGAGGCCACGCCCGGGAAACGGTCGACGGCGGCCTGGCGGATCTCGGTCAGGCGGGCGGTGGCAGTGTCACGGAGGTTGGTGAACTGCTCACGCGCGGCCACGACCGGGTTGGTCAGGACGAACGGCATGTTGCGCGACAGCGCGTTCATCGGACCGGCGAGCCTGGACTGTGCCCGGGTCGCTTCGGTGGCCATGCCGCGGTAGGCGGTGGATGCCGCGTTGCGGATGTTGTCGAACATGCCCGACAGCGACCGCAGCGCATACATGGCCACGAATGCGGTGGCCACGCCTTCGATCAGGGCAGCGGTCGGCCCGAACGACATCAGCGCGCCGACGATGCTGGCCAGGCTCTCGGCGAGAGTCTCGACCACGCTCAGGGTGATGCCGAAGTTCTCCGACACCGGGCCCAGCACGTCGACGACCGCCGAACCCAGCGAGGAGATGATGTTGCTCAGCTGGGTGGCAACGGAGTTGATCTTGGCGAAGACGGCCTGGATCTTGCTCGCACCCGCTGCGGACTTGGCCCACGCTTCGAACTTGGCGGTGGCCACCGTCATCCGCTCGATCATCGAATCGCCTTCGCCGCGCATGGCTTTGAAGACCCCGGAGATCCCGCCGAAAGTGTTGGAGATGATCTGGCCGAGCTGACCCATCTTCTCGATGCCGTTGTTGATCGACTGGTTCAGCTCGCCGGTCTCGCGCTTGAGCGAGATCTTTTCCGACCAACGGGCCGAGGCAGCGGCCAGCGCGTCACCGAGCTGGGGTAGCACGGAGGAACCCGCGGTCGCCAGGTCGACGAACGTGCGGGTCAGCGGTGCAGCGGCATCGGCCAGTCCACGAAAGCCGTTGCGCGTGTTGGTGAGGAACTTGTTGTAGTCGGCCTGGGACTTGCCGCTCGACAGCACCGACAACGAGTCACGGAATCCGCGCCCGATCTCGGCGTTGATCGCGGAGAACCCGGCCTTCATGTTCGGCAGTTGCGCGGTGGTGAAGTTGCGGACCGCCGCGCCGGCACCGTTGGTCAGCGCGTCCTGGGCGGCCCACTTCACTTCCTGCCACGCGGGCTTGATCGACAGGATGTCGTTGACCAGCTTCTGCGCGTTCGGCGAGAGCTTGGCCATCGCCTTGGCGAGCTTGTCGTCCTTGGTGCTGGACTGGAGGTCGGTCCAGGCGTCGGTCATCCGCTCCCAGGAGTCGGCGATCGAACGCTGTGCGTCGGAGTTGGCTTGGGCGACCGAGGCGATCGTGTCGGTGACGTTCGATCGAGCTTCCTCGACCCGCGACTGGGCCTCAGCCAACGCCTCCTTGGCCGCGACGACCTCGTCGGAACCTTCGACCCCCTTTGCCCGGGTCGCTGCAGCGTCGTCGTGATTGTCACGGTTCTGCTTGCGGGTGGTGTCAAGGTTGTAGTCCGCCTGGTCGATGGCCAGCTGGGCTTCTTCGATATCGAGCGCGGTGACGCCGTTACCGGTCTTGAGCAGGTCCGACATGTTCTGCCGTGCCCGCTTTTGTGCCAGTACCGCCGAGCGTTCATCCAGCGCGCTGCCACGTAGGGCGTCGCCGAGGCCGCGGATCTTCTCGATCGCCGACTGGCGTGCCTTGGTCAGGTTTTCCTGGGCGGTCTGGCTGGACTTGAGGGCCGACTGCACCGACTTCTCGGCCGAGGCGATCTGGCGCTGACCCGAGGCGTAGGTGCGGTCGGCGGATTCGCGGGCACGCTCGTAGGACTGCTCGGCGTCGCGGGCCCGGCGACGTGAGGCAGTCCGGTCCTCATCGGACTGGTCCCCAGCCTGACTGGCTGCCTTGATCGCCGCACCGATCCCGCCCATGCCGGTCACCAGCGACGCGATACCGGTTGCGGCACCAGCCAATACCGCTGGCAGGGCAGCGAAGACGGTCAGCGCCTGCGATGCCGAGGAGATCAACGGCACCAGGCGCACGGCGCCGAGTGCGGCCATGGCCATGGTGACCGTGGTGGCGATCTGGGTGATCGAGGCCAGCGCGCGCCCCAGCAGGATCACCCGCGACATCACCTCGCGGATGTTGTCGCCGACGTGCAGGTCCACCCGTTCGAACGCACGCACGACCCGGCTCACTCCGGTGCGGTTGCCGATGTTTCGCTCGGCACCCACGAAACGCTCTCGGGCCGAACTCATTCGGATCGCAGCGACCCGTTCCTGCCGCTCAAGGGACTGGTGAGTTTGGTACAGGCGGGTGTAGGAGTCATTGAGCGCGTCGATCTCGGAGGTGTCAGCCTCCCTCAGACGCGCATGCTCCAGCTCGATCGCGCTCTCGGTGAGCTTGGTGTAGATGCCGTCGCGGCGCGAAAGAACCTGCTGGTAGGCAGCTTCGGCGCGATCCTGTTCCACCGCGGCCTTGGTCAGCTTCGCCATGGCCTCTTGGTCGCCGGGCAGCACACGGCGCGCCACGCCGGACCGTTCGGCCAGCTTGGCGATCATGGCCTGCGAACGCTCGACGGCCGGGAACTCGGCGTACTGTGTCTGGCCGGCGCGTGAGCGGGCCATGTTGTTGGCACGCTCACGCAGCTCGGACATGTAGGTGGAGTCGAAGTTGGAGTTGGCGATCGCGAACAGTTCACGCGCACGCTTCATCTCGGCGTGGCGGCTGTCGATCACACCCTTGGCCCGCGCGATCGCGGTGTGCAACGCGTCGAGCTGATCAGACGAGCCCTGTGCACGGTTGCCGAGCCGGTTGCGGGTGCGGCCGTTGCCGTTGGGGTCGGCGATCGCGGCGGCAAGGGCGTCGAGGTTCTGGTCGTGGCGTCGGTTGGCGTCGCCGAGGTCCTGATACAGCCGCCGCAGCGACTGCCCGGCCTTGTCGACGTTGTTCGAGATCCGCGCCCAGTCATCGCCGAGCTTGCGGGCCACACCGTTGTTGACGTCGGTGCGGCGCAGCACATCCTGCGCGCGGTCGGTGTGCCGCCACGGCTGGGGCGTCTTCCTGGTGCGCCGGGACTCGGCCTCGTCGAGGCGCGCCCGCTCGGTAGCGGTGGCACGGTCGAGCCTGAGTTCGGCCGCAGTGCGCCGCGCGGCCTCGCGCAGGCGAGCGTCGTTGCGCTCGGTCTCACGCCGTGCGCGGTCCTGGGCGTCGACTTCGAGTCGATCGAGCCGAGCCAGCGCCCTCGCCACGCCCTCGGTCTCGATTTGGTCGATCCGCGCCCGACTCTTCTCGGTGATCCGGCGCAGAGTTTCCTGGTGGGTCTTCTCCCGTGCCTCGGTGGAGTCCTGGCGCGAACGCCGACGCGCCGCCATCGCCTGATCGGCCCGGTCGCGCTGAGCCTTGAGCTTGGCCGCGGCGACCTTCTCTACACGGGCGACCTCGTTGGCGGTGCCCTGCGCGTGGCGGACCGAGGTCGCCTTGCCCTCCGACAGAGCCTTCTTGCGGGCCGCCGCAGCTGCACGGGCACGGCCCTTTTCGACCGCGGACCCCATCTCCTGTCCGGCGCGCTCGGCACGAGCTTTGTCGACCTCGGGGTACAGCTCGACCAGGGTTCGTTTGTCGGCACCAAGACGCGAGGCCTCCTCCTGGACTTCCTTGCGGAAGCGGCGAAGGTCGGGCGACACCGTGATCTTGATGTGGCCAGCGACGTTGCTCATGGGGTCCTCGCGGCGGGGTTGGGGATCAGAATCCGAATGCGCTCAGCGCGTCTCCGACCTGGTCGACCTCTTCGTCGACGGCATGACGGGCACGCACGACGTCGAGCGCGGTCACCGGTCGGGGCAGGAACCGCGGTTTGGGTGGGGCTTTGCCCTCGGGCAGATTGACCGCGACGAGGGTTGCTTGGAGCTGCTGGATCAGGTCGGCGATCGTCATCAGCGTCTGAACCGAAAGGTCATAGCCAGCAGAGGTACTGACCTGCGGCCCTGATTCGCCTTCATCGCGGCCGTCGCCGTCAGCGTCGAGTTGCTGGCGGGCGTAGGTGTATTCGGCGATGTCGAAGTCGGCGTCGATCGCGGCCTGATACCGCGAGCCCGGAGGGAGCTGCCGCAGAAATCGGGCCAACTTGGCCCAGGGCAACTCCCCCCGGAAGAAATCGAGCAAGTCCACCGCCCAATAGGCGTGCAGGTCCCACTCGACGGCCTCGTAGTGGCGCTCCAGTAGCGCTACGAGGCCTGCTCGCCCCCCGGGAATTCCTCCGCGCCTTCATCGGCCTTGCCGTTGAAGTGCTCGCCGATGTCGTCGATCAGCGCCAGGGCGACCTCGATCGGTTCGTTGCGCAGCGCGCTCCACACGAGAGCGAACGCACCCTCACCGACGAGGGCCTCGAGCATCGGAATCAGGTTCTCGATGGCCGAATCCTCGCTGGCCTCGAGCAGTCGGGCCAGCGCCAGCGAGCGCTCCAGACCGTCGGGAGCGTCGATCAGCAGCGGCGGGTCGACCGCGTCGAAGACGTAGGGCTCGTGGACGGGAAGGTCCTTCTTGGCCTCGCGAACCAGCTGGGACCAGCGCGATTCGGTGGCGGGGGACTTGCGTGCACGCTTGGTGGCGGCCATGGGTATGGGAACTCCCGATTCGATATTCAGTTGTGGGTGAAGCTGTTTCGCGCGCGACTACTTGACTGCGGGTACGCGCACGGGCTTGGCGGGCTTGCGGTCCTCTACGGACTCAGCGGCCGGTTGAACTGCCGCAGCGGCCTCGATGGAGGCGGCGGGCTTGGGTTCAATCTTCGTCCGGTATCCCGAGCATGCAAGATTATTGGCCTCAACAGCGGTGGCCACACGGACCTCGACGCCGGCGGGGGACACCATCGTGACAGGGGTGAAAGGCATGGGGACTCCTGGTAAGTCGGGCGCTCCGAGAATGAAAATGCGAAGGGCCGCCGCCGGTGGTGGAGCGTCACACCAGCGGCGGCCCGGTCAGATCCCGTCCAGCGACTACGGGGTCGAAGCGACGAAACCTGCCTTGAGGGCCAGGGCCTTCCAGCCCGGACCGGCGAAGATCGTCTTGAGGGCATAGCCCTCGGCTTCGTCGATCTTGGCGCGGGCGGTGATGCCGTACTCGACGGCGTTCTCCTGCGACCAGCCCTGCTCATCGACCTCGGTCACCACCAGCTTGGGCGCGAACTTGATGATGTAGATCGCGTTGGCACCCGCACCGTCCACAGACAGGAACACCGCGCGGTGGTAAGTGATCGACGGGTCGGTCGGGTCGGTGAACTCCGTCTCACCGCTGGCGGAATCGAACTTGACCGCCGACAGATCGCGGCCGTGGTACAACTCCAAATTCTTCTTGTGAGTTTCCTGGCCCTTCCACTTGATCGTGGTATTGCGGCTCACGATGTCAGTGCGGGCCGACTCCAGAAGACCCCACGCCTCGACCTCGCTGGTCTCGGTCTCCGGCGTAAAAGTCGGCGCGCCTTCCTTGGAGATGTGGCCCAGCGACTCGAACCCGGCGGTCTTGAGGTCGATCAGCGCACCGGCGGTGTCGGTGAACTTTTCCGGCACATCGGTCGACAGCGGTGCCAGCAGGACCGCACCGGCGAGCGGCTTGCGGATCAGCGACTGCTTGAGATCGCGCAGCGCGGAGAAATCAGCCATCTTCGGCTCCTCTATTCAGTTGTGGTGTTGTTCAGGCCGCGGCGTGGGAGTGCAGGTAGGCCGCTGCTCGGAGTAGGAGTTCGGGGTCATCTCGCAGCTGGCCGATGCCGACGTTGCAGCTGCGACACAGCAGGGCCCTTACCCGGCCGTCGCGGTGGGAGTGATCCACTGCCAGCACCTCGCCCGGTTCGGGCACGTGCTCGCAGATCGCGCACCGCCCACCCTGATCGGTGAGCATCCGCTGGTAGTCGCGGTGCCCGATGCCATAGCGGCGCAGCAGTTTTCGCTCTGCGGCGCAGTCGCGGCATTGGGTATCCAGGCCGCGGGCGCGAGTGGTGTTGCGGTGGAACTGGTCGGGGGTGCGGTCTCGGCCGCAGCGTTTGCAGATCACTGGGCGCGGAAGCTCATCCAGAAGGTCAGCTCGACGAATCGGTTGTCGCTGGCCAGGTTTGGGTCTTGCGCGGTGCCGGTCTCCTCGTCGGTGGTGTCGATGAGAACCCCGTTGACCTCGGTGCATCCGGCGTTGAGGATCCGTTTGCGTACCGCGCGGGCGGTCGTCCAGGCTCGTGGCCTGGTCGAATCGACAACCACGACCGCGACCAGTGCCCGGTCGGTGATCCCGGAGGCATCGACGCCGCCGCCGGTGCGATTGACCGCGATGATCGGCGCCAGGCTCGGCCACTGTTCGGGGTCGGGCAGTGCGGTGCAGCACCAACCGAGATCGTCGAGCAGGTCCATCGCGACCAGCTCGGCGTCGGGGAATTCGGCCTCGCTCATCGTGTCCGCCCGTGCCGGCGTTCGATGTCGGCGACCACTGACCGGATCCGGCGGTTGTCGCCGCCGAGGGTGTGATCACCAGCCCAACGGTCTGGCATCGAGCCGGGCAGAACTCTGCGCCGGCCGCGGTTGCGTTCGTTGTCGCGAGCGAGGTTGACCTGCCCGAACTCGACCGCCGCGGAGTAGGGCGCGCGGATGGTGAGCACCCCGGCCCAGCGACCAGGATCGGAATTGCTGGTACGCAACAGATCTCGGTGGACTTTGCCGGACCCGGCGTAGCGTCCGGTGCGCCGACGTGCACGCTGCTCGAACAGCGCCTTGGCTTCCTGGGCGATCGAGCGCAGGATCTTGCCGTACTTCGGCGAGTGCAAGACGCCGTCGATGGCGGGATTAACCGGCCATCCGGTCGGGGTCTTGCGCGTCTCGTACCATTCGATCTGCGGCGTCGGATCTTTCTTGGCCATCAGCCCTCGATCCGGCGAAGTCGCACGATCACACCGGGGGTGGTACCGGTGCGGGGATGGCGGGGGCGTTCCGGTCGACCGACAACGTGATATTGCAGCCCGTCGGGAAGCTCGGCGATGTCGGAGGCCAACACGTCAGATCCGGTGGGGCAGAACACGATTGAGTCGTATCGTGCCATCGGTCGGTCCAGTGTCGGTGCGCCGTTCGGGTTGGGTTCGCCGCTGCCGGTGTCGTCGATGGCGACCCCTTCGATGTCGTGATGGGCGACGTAGGAGGTGTCACCGAACCTGTCACGTGACGGTCGACGCAGGATGGTGATGGTTGCCCCGTAGGCGTAGCTCACGACACCCACCTCGGACCAGACAGGCCGATCACACCGACCCGGCGCGGACGAGTGCGCACTGCGGCCAGCTCGTCGTCGGTGAAATGCAGGTCACCGCGGGCCGCACCGTCGCCGTAGCGAGTGGTGTAGGACCCGATGACCTCATAGCTGACACCGGCAGGATTGCGGATTACCCGCAGCACCGCCGCGCACACAGCGCGAACAGCATTGGCGCGCACCAACTCCGACACGCCAGACGGTCCGGCGGCCAGGGATGGCACGAGACTCATCAGCAGCGCTTCGGCGTCGACGATCTTCGCCTCGCCGAAGGTGAGCTGACGATCGGTCAGCTCACCCTCGAATCGAGCGATCAGGTCATCACGACCAGCGAACACACCCACCGATCAGGCCCCCGCCGCCTTGCGGGTGCGCCGCACCGGCTTCTCGGCCGGTTCCGCAGGTTCCGCCTCGGTGATCGGCTCGACGGCCGGTTCCCGGGTCGGTTCCACATCCACCGGTCCGCCCACGGCGTAGGCCGCAGGGTTGGTGATCTTGGCGATCGCCCACTCCGGCAGATCCACGCCGGGACCGAACCAATGATCAATTCCGCTGTCCGGGTTACGGACAGCGACGAACGTATTCAGTTGTGCCACAGGAACTCCCGATCAGAATACGGTCGCGACCATCAGCGACTTGGGATCCTCGAGGACCGGCAGCACCAGGCCGTCGACCACCGTGGTCTCCTTGAACGGAGGACCCGACTTGACCACCACACCGGTCAAGCCCGGCGCATCCTGGAAAGTCATGTCGGACTGCGCGGCACCGACCAGCTCCAGGGCAGTAGCGGTCACGCCCCACTTCACCGCACCCAGGCGACCAGCCGGAGGGACAAAGATGATCTTGTTCTCCGGAATCACACGAGTGTCGACACCACCGACATTCACGCTGGTGTCGTAGACCGCGCTGATCGGCGGAAGATTGAAGTCGTCCAAGACGTTGTTGACCACCGACTTCGACACGATCGCCGGGCCACCCGCCAGTGCCGAGGTGTAGGCCCGGAACTCGGCGTTGCGCTGGAGGAACGATGCGGTCTTGCGACTGATGATCATGCCCGCCGGCGCGAAGCCGTTGTCGGCGATGTACTTTTCAGTCCAGGTCGACAGATCGCCGACCACGGTGGCCGTAGCGGTCTGGGACCACACGGTGCCCGCGGTGACGAAGTGATCGACGGGCACCTCGAAGTCCGCGGTCAGTGTCAGACCGTTTTCGCCGGTCAGCTGGATCTTGCCGGTGGACAAAAGCTCACCGCGTGCCAGCTCGATGCGATTTCGGATGCTCCTGACCGCGATCTCGATGTCGTTGTAGATCGCCTGGGTGATCGCCGACAGCGAGCCACCGTTCTGGCGCGCACGCTCGAGCTGGAGCCGCTCAAGCTCGCCCTTCATGCCCGCGATGGAGATCGGCAGCAGGTCGACCTCGCGCGTCTCCACGTAGTCTCGCTCAAGCTGCGGGATCGAACCATCGAAGCTTCGGAACTGCGCGGTGCGGTTGACTCGCGTCGAGTTCAGCAGTCGGATCGTCTGTTCCTGCACCAGCTGGTCAGGCAGATACGCATTCAGAATGTGGTCGGACGGGTTCGGGATCTCCCGCGCGAACGCCGTCGCGGCATCGGGGTGGACCGCCGCATCGAAAACAAGAGCCATGACAGGCCTCTCCGCTATTCAGTTATGTATGTTGTTGTGGCGCTGGAAAATTCAGTTCGTCAGACGAACTTGAACCACGCGCCGAGGTCTGTCTTCGCCTTGGTGCCCACACCGGAAGCCGGGGGCAGCTTGTTCTCCTTGACCAGACCCGGACCCACCCACAGCGGCGCGGCTTCCTTGCCTGCCCAGTCGGTCGGTGCGAAGGCGTCCCAGAGGAACCCAGCAGCGACCTCGCGGCCGTCGTTGGCGGTCGAATCGTGGATGCCGAACAGGCCGCTGGCGGTGACCTTGCCCAGGATCAGGCCGGACGGGAGATAGCCCTTCGGCGCATGGGTCGCGGCGACGAACTTGGTCATGTCGAGGGTGATCGAGAGACGGCCGGGCTGGCCGGAGATGTCGCCGAGCGCGAATGTGCGGCTGTCGCCGTAGAAAACGCCGGTCTTACGGATCGCGATATTGCTCATCAGGTGCTCTTTCCTGGGTTACTTCTCGGCCTTGGCGCCGAAGCGGCGCGCGGCCTCGGCCAGACCGGCCTGAAACGCGGGCGCCTTGGTGAAGCCCGCACCCGAGGAGGCCTGCCCGACATTGGGGTAGGTGGAGGTCGGCGCGGCCGGAGACTTCTCGGGCTCGCCGAATAGGGCGGTCAGATGTGCGACGACCTTCGCGCCGTCGACGCCGCCCTCGGCATCGAGGAACTTGTCGACTGAGACCGAATCGACCCAGCCGTCGAGTCGCTCGCCCGAAATCACCGTGCTCGCATAGCCCCTGACCTGTGCCTCGTGCAGAAGCGGCAGAAGCTCGTTGCGGGCTTCGACCCGCGCCTGCTCGGTCGCCGAGGTGATCGCTTCGGACTGGGCGCGCTCGGTGTCGCTCATCGCGGCGGTGCGCAACTGCTCGATCTCATCGCGCAGTGCCTGCGCCTCCTCAGCGCTGAGGCCGCCGGTGTTCTTGGCTTTCGCGCGGCCTTCGTGCTGGCGGGCCTTGTGCTTCCAGTAAGCGGCCTGCTCGGCAACGCTCATCTCGGCCAGTGGAGTGGCATCGGGGAAACCGTTGTCGTTGACGACGCGTTCGTTGTCGGTCGTCTCGGAGGTCTCGGCGATGACGGCCGGATCGCCGCCTTCCGGGTTGGTCTCGGTGGCGGCAGCAGTCGTCTCAGCAGGCATATTTAGTTGTGATCCCTTGTCGGGTAGTGGATTTTGGTGGAGCCCATGTCGGGCAAGAATCAGTTCACGGACAGCAGGCGCTCGTACCGCGCGACCTGCGCGGTCTGCCACACCACCTTCGGGTGGTCCTCGCCGAGTCCTTCGGAGCGGGACTTGGTGAGCATCTGCCGCATCAGCGGCAGCTGACGTGCAGCGAACGCCTCGGTGCTCTGGTCCAGGTCTACCAGCGGTGTCGACGATGGATCCCGGTAGCGCGGTACGGCTTCGCCGCGGCGATCGGGCACCAACACGGCCTGGAGTTCGCCGTGCTCGTCGACCCGGTAGCGGGTGCGCTTGAGCAGTCGACCGGCGGTGCCGCCGGCGTCGTCGTAGAGCTTGCCCAGGTCCTCGTCATTGAGACGACGGCCAGGGTCGGCGTCGGCCTTGATGGGCATGACCTCGCACTTGCAGCCCGCATGGATCGGTTTCAGATCACCGGTGTGATACTTCCGGTCCGACGCAGCCAGACACAGCCCGCACGTTCCGCCCACAGACAGCTCCGGGCGAACCACCCGCCGCCAGCCGATCACGTCCAGATCGACGATCCCAGCATGTGCCAGGACCTGCGATTCTGCTTCGCGCTCAGCCAGCGAAATATTGGTGGCCAGCTCCATTTTCACACGATTAGCGGCCACGTCCAGAGCATCACCAGGGTCACGGCCCTCAGCGAGAAGCCGCCGATACATCCGCGCCGGCCGGTTGAAGACTTCCTCGACTGGCAACCGGTCAGTGACTACCCCGGCGGCTTTGACCTTGCGGGCCGTGGCATACCGGTACTCGCGATCCCGGGCGAACATCCTGACCTCGTCAGGGACCTCGGTGACGAAATCCTTGATGTCGGTGCCCATCTCGTCGAGATAGCGGCGCTGGGCGGCCAACGTCAGCGACACCGCGCGCCGCTGCGCCGCCGCCGACACCTCAGCAGCCGCGCCCGCGAACTCGTTGACCGAGCGCCCGTCAGCGGGGTCGGTCATACGGAACATCGCGTGGACTCGATCCTGGGCGTTGAGCAGCAACAACTGACGCCGAGCTGCCCTTGCCAACAGGATCTTGGCCAGCATGTCGATCACCATCAGGCCGCCAGCAGCTCGTCACCGGCCGCCGCCGAACTCGACTCGGCCGCAGGAGCTACGGCCGCCGCGGCACCGGTGATTCCGCCTAGGCCGCCGCTGTTCTGTTCGGTGGCCATCGCCTCCTCGAGCAGCTCGGACTCCGAGAGCTTCGCAATCACCGGATCCATCTCGAGCAGCTCGACGATCTGGCGCTTGCGCGAGAGGATCCCGCGCGTCTTCTGCGCCGCATCCGCCCGGGAGTTCAGGCTGGTGCGCTCGGGCTTGCCCCACTGCAACCGGATCCCGGTGACGGAGTTCGCCTTCCCCGCGAGGGTGAAAGCCATCTGCCACAACAGGATCCATTGCGGTTCCTGGCGGGCCTGCCGGTCGCTGATCTTGTCGATCAGCCCCTCGCGCATCGTCGTCGCACCCTCCGCGGATTGATTGACGCCGTCGGGGGTGAGCATGTGCATCGGGATTCTCGTGCAGACCCCAAATTCCTTGACGTCGTCGCGGGTGGCGACGAGCAGGGGCGTGAGGTCCGTCGACTGGCTCTCCCAGAAATCGACCCCCTCCGGCACCGCCCAGAGAACGCCCGGGTCATTGGCGAAAACGTCGGCGATCGTGGCGTCATCCAGCGGCCGGATGAGCGACTCGGTGTCGCCATCAGAGAAGTCCGCGCCACCGTCGACATCGCCCTTGATAGCCCTCTGCCTAAACGACTGGTAGGCGGTGATGACCATCCGATGCAAGATGCCGTCGGTGATCCGGTCGAGCAGGTCGATATGCGGCTCGAACTCACCGAGTCCCATCTTGTTGGTGAACCGCACCACCGGGATCCCGCCCAACATCTCCAACCCCGGCATCGCCGTCGACGGGCCCGCCGTCCACTGCTTGAGGTTGAACTCCGGATCGAACTGCCCTTCCTCGCGGACCCATTCGATCCGTGTGCCGGGCAGAAATAGAATCGCCTTCTGGCAGTTCGCGATCCGATCAGCGAAGACCTTGATGAACGCGATCAACCGGCGAGGGTTCAGCGGGTCAGGCTCGCCGACACAGAACCGCGGATCCTCAGCGAGCAGCATCGGCACCGAACCCTCCGGCGCGCCCTGCACCGGCGGAACGACCATCGCGTAGGCCTCGCCGAGGGTGTACAGCCAGGTCTGCATGTCGCGCTGTAGCGCGGCGAACCCGGAGATCTCCTGCACCTGACGGGCCAGATCGTCGCCGTCGAGATCGGCATCGGCCGCGGTGTAGATCCCGCGCAGCACCGAACGATCACACATCGAGTCAATCGACATAATTGCGTAGTTCGGGCGGGCCTTGCGCAGCATCTCCCGGAACGTCTCCCGATACCGCTCATTGATGCTCGGCAGTGGCGGGTCGCCCAGGTAGTAGCTCCACAACAGGTCGAGCCGTTCACGTCGGGTAGCCGGGGAGTTCGCGGTTTGTGACCGAGGTTCCCGTTCGAGGTCCTCGTCGAAGCGCTTCATCAGGAACTCGAACCACCACTCCGGCGGCTGCTGAGTCGGTTGCTGTTCAGCCATATTCAGTTGTCCTCGTCATCTATCGCAGTCGGCGCACGATCCGCTTGCGCGGCTTGACCGCCAAGCCCTTCGACACCGCATCCAGGTAGGCCTGCCACGCCAGTACCGAGGCCACCGCGGCGTCGATCTTGTTCGGAGAGTCCGGATTTTCCTTGCGGATCTGCACGCCCTTGGTCGTCTCGAACCGCCTGGCATTGAGCACGTGGGCGCGCAGCGTCAGGTCACCGTCGTGGCGCAGCTTGCGGTCGAGAACGGCGTCGACGAACTCGCGCAGGGCCTGCACGGTCTTGTATCCGCGATCGCCGGTCATCCACCACTCAATCGGGTGCGCCGCAGTAGATTTCAGCTTCAATCGGGCCCCGTACCTGGCTTCCCAGGCCGCGACGTTCGCCTCCCACCTGGCGGGGTCGGCGAACATCCCGAGCACCCGATAGGTCTTGAACGCTCCGGCGATCGTGGCATTGACGTCGTGCTCGGGCACTTCCCAACCGTCGGCGTGCACGCCAGGTGGTTGTTCCCAGATCTTGATCGGAGAGATCAGTCCATCCGTGAGGCGGCAGGCGATCAGCGCGGTCGCGTCGGTGACACCGCGTCGTCGTCGTCGGCTGCCGTCGAAGCCGAGCACGATCGAATCGCCGGGCGACAGCGGCTCGGAGTCGTGGTACTCCGGACCGATGCCATCCCACTCATACGCTGCCAGCCAGGCATTTTCGGCGCTGGTCGGGGAATTGAACCAGTACCTGAACGAGCTGGTCACATCGTTGCGAGGGTCCGCGATGGCTTCGACGTAGCCGTCGATGTCATTCCAGGTGCAGTCGCCGTAGGCATCGACCAACGCGGCGCGGACCTTGTCCTCGTCGTCGAGTTCCTCCGGCGTGATGGCGCCGAATCTGTGGTCGAAAAGCTGCCTCGGGTGGGTCTTGAGCTTGCCCTGGAGCACGTCCTGGATCAGCTTGTAGGTCTGTTCGGCGATGCTGTCCTCGCCGGGCGCGTACATCGTGGTTGTCTCGACTGCGAAGGTCTGCGCGGTGCGGCGACGTTTACGCAGGTTGCGGGTGAGAGTCCGGTACGTCGCGCGCAGTTCGGCTTTGTTGTACAGATGTGTCTCGTCGAACAGGACCAAGGTGTCCTTGCCGCCGTCCTTGGATGCGGCGCTCGACGTCGACGGAATGATCTCGCCGCCACCAGGAATCAGGATCCGGGTCAGGCCGGCGTCGTCGCGGCGCGGCAGTGCATGCCGCAGCGGACCCTCGCTGACGTTGAGGTGAATCGTGTCGTAGATCAGCCCTGCCTGGCCCTCTTCGGTTGCCACGCAACGGATGTAGGGCGTCTTGAGTCTCTGGCCCATGGGTTCGCCGGGCCGGTAGACGTAGCGGAAGCCGATGCCCCACTCGTCGGTGAAGACCTCGCCACCGCGGGCATATCCAGCGAACCGGCACGGGCCGAGTGCCTCGAAAAGGCCGATGAACGCAGCGATCTCAGACTTCGCGCAGCCCTTCGGGCGGCTCAAGAAGACGTGATCATAGATGCGCCGACCGCTCTCCTCGAGGGCGTAGGTATCGACCAGGAACCCGACGTACTCGTCGATGATCTGCCCGATCGGCTCGCCACCGAGATCGCCGGGACCGTGCACGGCCATGTATTCGAGCCACGCGGTCGCCAGCCAGCCCAACGACCGTTCCCGATCGTGGTCGGGATGGGTGATGATGTCGTGTGGCACAGGCGGTTACGCGGGCTTGAGCAGGCGGGCGCGGCGTTCCTCGGCGAAGTCGACCACCGGCGAGCTGGTGGTTTCGACTTCGTCGTCCAGCTCGTCGATGACCGGCTTGATGCGCACGCGGGCACGCTGGAGGTCGTCTTCGGTCAGGCGCAGCGCCGCACCGAGCGTGGACGTAATCGCCTTGTAGTTCTCGCTGCCGGGGCGCGACAAATAGCGCTCGACCAGCGGCAACGTCATCCACAGCTGCACCCACGTGCCCATGCCGTAGAGGCGGGCCTGGGGGAGCGCGGCCAGCTCGGCGTAGACGGCGCGCCCGATCGCGCCCACGGTGATCCAGTCGGGGATCTCAGGGATTTCGCCGTCGTGCGGCGTCGGGTCGATTTCGGTCCAGCCATCCGCACCGGTCAACGGGTCGGCATTGCGCCGCGCCCTGTCTTCGGGATTTTTCGGAGGCGGGCCGCTTCTGCGTCCAGCCATATTCAGTTGTCTCCCATGTCGGGTGTATTTCTCGATCGGAAATTCGTGTGCCCATGTCGGGCAATTGAATTCATGATCGAAAGTGACTACGCGTTGATTTGACCCGTTTTCACACTCGGGCTGGCAGACGCGCCCCTGCCGGGCATAAATGGAGCTGGGGCGACAGGATTTGAACCTGCGACGCACGGCTTTGGAGACCGTTGCTCTACCGGATTGAGCTACACCCCATGGAAGCCCGCGCGCCCGAAAGCGGCGGGCCGATGCACATCCACGGTATCCAGGCCACGTGGATGTGCAAGATCATCCCAGGAGTGCCACCAGGATCGGGAGGATCTTGAGCACAGCGCCAGCGATGGTGGCGACTGCTTCGCCAATTGTCACGATGTCATCCGCATTCATTTTGACCTCACACATATCCAGGGTGTTTTCTCAGCGAGTCGGGATGGCGTGCATCGCGGCGCAATTTAGCGCGCGCCGCAGCTGATTCCGACGCGGTCTTGCGTTTGTGGCAGGAGCTGCACACAGCCTGGAGGTTGCCCAGGTCATCAGTGCCCCCACGCGAGAAGTTGCGCCGGTGATCGACCTCGACCGCGGTGGTGGTGCAGCCGCGCCACCGCAGCTGGCACCGGAATTCATCACGGGCCAAGGCGATCGGTCTATTGCGGCGGAATTCGGCGCTGACTTGCCGCGTGCCACCCGTTCCCCATGCCATTATCCGAATTATCCCAGCTCAATCGGTGTATTCCAGATCATCTATCTCCGTCGGGGGTAACTGGATGTCGCGCACCGGTAGCTGGTTGATTGGCTCGACCTATCAGTGAAAGGCGCTGATATGACATTCAATTCGCAGCGTTGAATACGGAATTGATTTGGCTCTCAATCCCTGATCCCGCTGGGAACGGCGGGGTGCGGCGGGCAGCGGCTGGGAGTACCCCGTACCGCGAAAGTACGAGATCGCCCCGAGCGCAAGCGCTTCCGCCGGTCAGACGGTCATGCGTATGGTTGCTCAGGTAAGAACGGGCTGCGGGTATTACTCGCTTGCCCAACGGCCGGGATACGAGGTCGCGCCGCTACAACAACCACGCTGTCCCCCGCCGGGCGTTCCTTCAATTAATCGGGGTGGACGCAGACCTCTCGGATCCGTACCAGTAGCCGCAGGGCGGCGTATGGGTACGGTTGCAGATGCGGCTCTGACCCGCGACGGCACCGCTCGGTGAGGCGGCCCACCCGTGGAACCTACGGGCGAAGAGGACGGTCATAGACCGCGATAGACCGGGTTTTACGCGGTGTATGAGTGAAGGTAGCACGCGACGGCGGCCTCGGCGCGACTTTGACCCCGCCTATGGGGCGATCGCTCGGCGTTCTGCTAACCTCGGCCTCATGCCCCGCGAAACGATCGACGACCGCCAGCAGCTGGCCGCGGCCATCGCCGATGCGATCGAGCGATCCGGCGAGGGCGTGCCGTTCATCGCCGAGCAGATCGGCGTCCCCCAGAACAGCCTGTGGGCGATCGCCAGCGGCAACGTCAAGTCCTGGACCGTGGACAACCTCATCGAGGTGTGCGCCAAGATCGGGATCAACGTGTCGATGGCAGTCGCTGGCGTGCCGGCCACGCGCACCAATCCCAAAGCCCAGGGCCGTAAGTCGACACCCGATGGCTCCATCGTCTTCCCGATGCGCGAGGAACTCATCGCCGCGATCGCGAGCAAGATTGCGGCGTTTGACGGCACCCAGAACGACCTCGTCGAAGCGACCGGCGTGATCATCCCGACGGTGTCGAGGCTGCGGAACCAGCACACCGATTACTTCCGCCTCGACAAGCTCATCGAGTTCGCTCGTAAGTTCGGCCTCGACGTCACCCTAACGACGGCACCGGCATGACCCCGGTCGAAGAGATCATCTGGGCAGAGTGGAACGCCATCGACGACAGCGACCCCTCACCGGTGAAGCGGATCGCGCGCAAGCTCGGACTGACCACCGGCGAAGTCGCCGCGGTTGTCTACCCCGCCACGAGCCAGTACGACTTCGGCGAATGGGACGACAGCCAAGAGCCGGATATTGATTAGGGGCGGGCCCTCTATGCGGTGATCTCCTGCATCAGCATCCGCAAAGTCAACGAATGCTTTTCCGGCGGGAGAGCGTCGAGCGCGGCCTGGGCATAGGCGATGCCGCCATCGCGGTCCCCGGCGCGGACAAGCATCAAGCCGCGGTGCATCTCGAGGTGAGTGGCAAACCGTGGCAACGTGGCGGGGAGTTCACGTCGCGAAGAGTCTTGGGCGTCAACAGCACTCGCCTCATCGCCTAGACGCGCTGCTAGCAGCGACCTGAATACCCCGAGTCGCCACCACGGCACTGCGTAGTCGGAGGTCTGCTCGTCAGAGCCTGCCTGGTCGAACATGCGCCGACCTTCCAGGTCAAGGGCGCGGGCTGTGCTGACGTCTCCACGCAGTGCTGCGGTGTGGGCCTTGCCGTAAATCGCGTTCAATCGGCCCAGGCTGGGGCGTTCGCTGATCGCCAGCGCCTCGTCGGCGAAGCGGTCCGCCACTGGCAGCGCCGCACCTTCATAGCCCAACGCGATAGCAGCCCGGCCCCGAACCCACACTCTGGTCGTGACGTCACCGGACGCGTCAGCGGCGTCGGTAGCCATCTGGTACCAGGTCACTGCCTTTGTGCCGTCGCTGCCAGGGAAAGTCTTGGCGTAGAGGGTCATCAGCTTGGCGGCGGCGGCCCACATTCTCGGCTGGTCGCACTGCTGTTGGATAACCGCCAGGTCAACGGCCAATCGGCGTTGGATTTCCGCAGCTCCCATTGACATGTAGTCGGCGCCATAGCCGACCAGCCGGTTCTCCCACGAGTCGACACTCGGGCCCCGGCCGGCAAGGCGCGCTGCGAAGCCTTCGGCGAGTAAATCGTTTGCAACAACGGGCGCGATGGTTGTCGCGGCCACACTGGCAAGCAACTGTCGACGGTTCACCTCTGACTCCCACACTGCTAGCGGCACATCCAGGACGGTGACCAGGTGGCGAAGCCAGAAAGCGGATGGCTTGCACTTGCCGGATTCCCATCGTCGCGAGATGTATTCGCGGGTGATGTTCGCCCCAGACACCTTGGTCAGCTCATCCGCCAAGCGGGCCTGTGACCAGCCACGGGCATTCCGCAGTTCGCGGATGAGCTCGCCTGTCTTCATACCCCCATCATGCCCCGGTTGTCGCAGCTGCGGAGGAGATGCCACTGGTCATGCCACTCGTGGTAATCGCCACCGCATCTAAGGGTTGACAGGTCGCCGACGTCGTATGGACGACGCCGGTTCGGCGCGCGGCGGAGGGCGATTCGACAATATCGCCGGCTGCGCGACCCGATCGCAGAGCTTGCTCCCGCAATCAGTCGAGCGCCTTCAGCGCAGCGGCCCACGGGACGGGATCACCCTCGGCGATCCGAATGAAGCGCACACCCCACTCGCTGAGGCTGGTGAGCGCGGCAGCGACTGCGGGAAACTTGAATTGGGTCTCCCGAGCGTGGGGCACCGCCACCACAGGCAGTCCGGCGCCGACTGTTTCGACTAGCAGCGAGAGCGGCAACGTATCGCCGATTCCCGCAGCCCATTTCGCCAAACTGTTGGTTGTCAGCGGCGCAACAATCACCGCATCAGGCTTCGGAAGCAGGTCGACGGCACCCGGTACCTTGAAGGTCGAGCGAACGGGGTACCCGGTCTGCGCCGCTAGTGCCTCGGCGTCGATGAACCGTGTGCCATTGGGAGACGCGAGCACGCACACGATCCAACCATCCGCCTGCGCCAACGCCACCAGCTTCCCGATGTCCTCCGCGCCACCGGCACCCGTCACCATCGCGTACAGAACCTTAGTGCGCTCTTCCATACGCCCATCATGGCAGGCAATCTCAGGCGCGTCTTTGCCTACGGAGCCACAACCCCGACCCGTGAGGCGAGGTCTCCCAGATCGCCAGTGGTCAGCTCGCGCCGTGCCTTCTCCATCATGTGCCCCACCAGCTCTTGCACGGTTGGCATTTTGCGCACCAGGTGGGGGGCAATCTCCTCGGCGCGCAACAGCGCATCGACCGAGGTGGTGTGGTCATCGCGGGCCGAGGCGGCGCGTCCTACCTCGACGAAATACTGTGCGGCGCGGCCGACGGTGGGCAATGACCTGGGATCGAGTTCGCGCGCAAGGTCGAGCACCCTCTCCGGGTCGGCCTCCTCCATTGCCACAGTCATATTCCACAACGCGACGTTCGCCGAACCGAACGAGACGTTCCCGACGAGCGTGCCCGGATCCTCAGCGCTCGTTCGATCGAGACGGGCCGCATACTCGGCAGCTTGACCCAGGTGGTCGTGCGGGCTGCCTCCCATAGTCGCAGTCACCAACGAGGCTTGCAGATGAAGCATCCCGACCGTTTGGATCTCGGGCGCAGTGCTGGCATCGGGCCCGACAAGCATGGCGGTGCGAACCGCGGAATCCAGGGCCGCCTTCAACGAACCGGGGCGCGCCAACAACACCTGGCTGCGCACATACGCTCCCGCAGCCAACCCTTGTCGGCTGTCGATTTTCTTCGCGGCCGACTCGGCGGCCTGAGCCGCCGACCATGCAACCGCGAGATGGCCACGACCACGCATCGCAACCGAGGTTTCAGATGCGACCTGCGTCAGGGCGTCCCACGCAACACCTCGATCAGCCGGCCTCCCATTGAGCGCCTGTCGATACAAATCGGTGATCAGCGGGGCCAACAACGGGCCGAGTGTTGTGTACTCACAGTCCATTTGGAGTTTGGTGATGCGTTTTGCGAGGACGACCAACTCCGCGACCTCGCGGACGGGACTGCCGTCGTCGACGTTGCCTGCCGTCCACAGCGCGGTTTCGATGTCAGGAACGCTGGCAGAGAATTCGTCGACGTTCGTCAGCGGTGCGTCCGGCCCCGGTGCCGCGCCTAACAGCGTGTCGCTCGCCGTAGTAGACGTGATAGCTGTCGCTGCCAGGCTGGCAAGCAGCTGTCGACGATTCACGTCCGGGTCTCCCACTGCTAGTGGCACACCGAAAACGGCACTCAGGTGGCGCAGCCAGAAAGGAGACGGCTCCACCTCGCCGGATTCCCAACGGCGCGAGATGTATTCACGGCGGATCTTGGTGCCAGATTCCTTGGTCAGCTCGAAAGCCAAACGGTTTTGCGACCATCCGCGGGCTAACCGCAGTTCGCGCACGAGCTCGCCTGTCTTCATACCCTCACCCTGCCCCGATGTCGCTCCTGCGGGAGAGATGCCACTAGTCATGCCACTCCTGCCTCATGGAAAATGCCACCCTCTGCCACCCCCCAGAACGCTACCCCGGCATGTACATCCAGCACAGACTGAAAATGCGCCCGGGACAAAGCCTCTGGTTCTCGGATAGCAGGTCCCGAGCGCAAACCACCGTAGCGGTGGTCCGCAACATCAAGGGATCAGCATCGAGAGGGGCGTTGCCAAATGACACAGCGAGCACTGCGCGCGATCTGCGCGCTCAATACCGATCGGGTGTCGAGCTGGCAGGTGTGGGAACGGCTCCTGATGACGACGCGGGCTGAACTGGATGGCTGGACGGTACCGGCCGTGGTCGATTGGACGAACTCAGTCGAAGACCCAGTCCACTTGATCCTGTCTGCCTGTGCGCTGCACAAGGCCAGCAGGGTCTACCTGCCTCGCATCGAGCACCTTCCCCAAGGCGCGCTGCCTCGGTTGCGGGCCAAGGTGTCTGTTTTCACCGTCGAACCGGACCACTGCTATGAGATCTCTACCGTGCAAGAAGGGTGCCTCAGTGAGTAATTCCCGAAGTTCGCTCGTCCTCCCACTGGAAGTCGCGCAGCCCCGGGGGCCATTGCGAATCATGACCCCAGAGGAACAAGCGCAGCTCGATCCGAAGTTGCAGCGAGTCATCGACTACCGAAAGAGCGGATTGTCGCTCAACTGGATCGTCGGATGCCCCCTCGACTGCACGTATTGCGTGCGCCATACCTTCGGAAATTATGAGATGAAGGTACCCAAGCGGCTGATGGACGAGGAAACTGCCGTGCGAATGCTGCTGAGGAACAAGCACTTTCGTCCGTTCGTCACCCCGATTCAGCTGCTCAACAGGGCAACCGACCCGATGTTGCCCATCGTCAAGCCGCATACGCTCAACATGCTCCGCTTGCTCGACGAGCAGGGAATCAACAATCACGTCTTGGTGATCACGCGGTGGAGGATCGACCCCGAAGACTGCGAGATATTCAACAGCTTCAACAACATTCGACTGACGATCCTGGTCACCCACTCTGGCATTGACGACAACCGGATCGAGCCGGTCAAATCCAGCATCGCTGCCGCTTCGCTGCGCACCGCCTACGAGCACGCCGAAAAATACCGGACCATTCTGTACTGGCGGCCCATCGTTCCAGGCCTCAACGACTCCGACGAACACCTTGAGCGAGCTCGCGAACTCAGCCACCATGCCCATGCCACGGTATTCACCGGTCTGTTCTTCAAAGACGAAATCCGTGAGTACTACCAGGCGAATGGCTTGCCCGAACTTTACGAGGACGGGCCAAGCCGCAAGATCTTCCCTGAACTGCTCGAGCAGCGCATCCTGGCCAATCGCGCCGGTTTCGGCTCCCCGCTATTTCGCAAGACCTCATGCGGCGTGACATACGCACACGGGGTCGCCGACTACAACGGCCACTACGGCGTGCGCGAACTCTGCGACATCTGCCCTGTCGCTCAGATCCAACGGTGTGCCGACGATTGGCAGCGCCCGGACGAGTCGACGATCGCAGCCTGGGTCGGTCGCCTCGGCGGCGAGATGGTGACGGTCACCGATCGCGCAGTCCTGGTGAAGGGCTTGCCCGAGGGCAGACGAAACTTCCTGCAACACAATCTCCACTACCAGGTCAACGACATCCGACGTCCACACCACATCGGCCGGCACGGTCGCGCCGACATCGGCTGGACGGACACCCAGGAGGCAATGCGATGATCATCCCGAACACCCTGCGTGGCAAAGACTTCGCCGCGGTCGATGTCGAAGGGAACGGCCAGACACCGCCAGAGATCATCGAAATCGCGATCCTTCCCGCGTCAGGGGAGACCGTCGTCGTCGATGAAATGCGCTCGTGGCTGATCCGACCAGCCCGCCCGATCACACCCATCGTCACCCGCAAGGTCCACGGCATCACCAACGCCGACGTCAAAGACTGCCCGACATGGCAGGACGTCTCCGACGTGATCAGCACGGCCTTGAACGATCGGATTCTGGTCGCCCACAACGCGAATGTAGAGCGTCGAGTGTTGGCTGAGCACTTGCCTGAATGGACACCGCCGATGGTGCTCGACACGCTGCGACTGGCGAAGGCAGTCTGGCCGGGTCTGGTCGGCGGCTACTCGCTGGAAAAGCTGGTTGCCCACGCAGAACTCGACGACACCGCGATCGCCGACCATGGGCACCATCGCGCCGGATGGGATACCTGGGCGGCCTGGCAGCTGCTCGTGCGCCTGGTCGAGGAAAGCAAGTTCAGTTGGGATGAGCTGGTCGAGGCCGCGGCGCCCGCCGAATACGTTCCGCCGAGAGAGCCCGAAGGGCGGCTGTGGTGACCGGAAACTTCGGGCGTCCCGTCACTGTCGCAGTGACGGGCACGCACTCCACCGGCAAGAGCACGACCTTGCAGCGGCTGGCTGAGCAGCTGCATCGTGACCGCATCGAAGTCGCGTTCGTCCAGGACCTCGGTGCCGAAGCGGTCGAGCTCGGGTTGCCGATTCTCGACAAGCACACCGCGGCATCCACGCTGTGGTTCATCTCCCGCGGCATGTCCCTGGAAGCCCAGGCCTGGGCCGAAGCCGACGTCGTTCTGATCGACCGGCCCGTGTCCGATGCCCTCGGCTACTACGAAGCGGCCCTCGAATTCCGCGGTGAGCAGCCCGATCCGACGAACATGCACCAACTCGAACAGATGGTCCTCCACCACTCGCGCCATTACGACCTGGTGCTGCGGACAATCCTCGACCCGACGATCCCGCTCGATCTCACCAAACCCCGCGGCACCGACTTGGCGTTCCGTGCGCTCGCTGACCGGCACGTCGCGAAGGTACACGAACGGCTCGGCATTGAGCACGACACCTTGCCGGCCGACGGGCACAGCCGAGCGATTGTCGAAACCCTGGCCTTCATAAAGGGCCGTCTCGACGGTGTCGAACACGACGCGGAAGGTTCCAGATGACTATCAGCACCCTACCCGCCGCGACGAGCGGCACGTTCTGCATCGGCGGAGACCTGCCGGTCCACCGGATCGGCTTCGGCACTATGCAACTCACCGGCCCCGGTCACTGGGGAGAGCCAGCCGACATCGACAACGCAATCCGGGTACTGCGGCGCGCAGTCGAACTCGGTGTCAACCACTTCGATACCGCCGACGCCTATGGGCCTGCAACCGTCGAGACCATCATCCGCAAAGCGATCCATCCGTACCGCGGAGAACTCGTCATCGCGACTAAGGGCGGGCTGACCCGGCAGGGACCGAACCGATGGTCACCTGTTGGTCGGCCACCGTATCTGAGGCAGTGCCTCGAGATGAGCTTGCGCCGACTCGGCGTCGACGCCGTGGACCTGTACTACCTGCACCGCGTCGACCCGGAAGTGCCATTCGACGACCAGATCGGGGCCCTTGAACTGATGCGTGAGCAGGGCAAGATCCGCCACATCGGCCTCTCGAAGGTGACCGTTCCCCAGATCCAAGCGGCTGAGAAGATCACCCCGATCGCCGCAGTGCAGAACCGATTCAACCTCGCTGTCGGCGGTGATCGCGACGTGCTGGCCTACTGCGAACAGAACCAGATCGCATTCGTGCCCTACGCCCCGCTCGGCGCCGGCCATCAGTCCCTCATCCCGCGGATCGCACTGCGGTGGCTGCTCGAACAATCGCCGAGCGTTCTACCGATTCCGGGAACCGTGAACCTCGATCACCTCGAAGCGAACGTGGCCGTCGGAAGCTAGCTCGACGTGAACCCACCTGAACCCCTGACGAACCAACCATCCGCGATGGAAGCGACCAGCGTGACCGACGAGACCGGCACCGACGAGGACCGTGCCCTCGCACTCTGCCACGAGGTGCAGACCTGCATCCAAGACCTCATCGACTGGGGACTCGTCACGGACACGCCGCATTTGATCGAAGGAGGATGACCATGGTCTTGGGACTCCTCACCGCTTTCGGATCTGTCGTTGCCATCGGCGTGTTGATCGTTTGCCTCACCCCTTCGGATTACGGCGACCTCGAGCCCAAGATCGTGACCCGTCGACGACACCAGCCGTTCTATTACTACGAACTGCTCGACCTGCTCGACCACACGGCACCGGAGGAACCGATGACGCTTGAGCGGGCACACCGAGAATCGCAATTACACGCCATGTGCCCACCATGGCTGTGCCCGAGGAAAAACGCCGCTATCGAATTGCTCGAGTCCAAAAACCGACGTTCACTGCGTCGCCGATCAATCCTCTGACATGGGCGAGTATTAGTCCGAACAGCAGGAGAAAACTGTGCTACCCAAACGTATTCCGAACGCGACGAAGGTTCCAAAACGAACGGGAACTGCGGGCCCTGAGTTCAGTATCGAGTTCATTCGTCGAATTGCGGAGGGTATGGCGGCATATGTTCCGCCAGATCAGCCAATCAACGAACCATCGGCCACGTTTTCATACTTCTCAACTGAGCATTGACAAACCACTCCGGCGAATAGGCTCCCGCCAATCAGCCACCCCTCGGGCTGAATGGCTAATGCCTAAGCAAGTGGGTGGCAGGTCAGCTCAGATCTGCCACCCACTTGCACCGTGAAATCAGCCCGAAATTGCGATAGAACCTGACAGGGGGACCATGAAGCCGCACACCTTCCAACTCCCGGCTAACCGCATAAACGCGTGTACGACGGTCGTGTTGGCGACCCCGGCACCAGTGACGCATCGGACCGCCGAAGAGAACCTCGGCCTGGGCTACCTGGCCGCAGCACTACGACAGGCCGGCTACCGAGTCGAGGTCATTGACGGCTGGCTAGCCGGGCTCGACACAGAGGAATTGGCTCAACAGATCATCGAGGCACGACCGACGATACTGGGATTCGCTTGCTACCGGTCGAATATGGAGTCGGCCTTGAAAACCGCCACCCAAGTCCGCAATCAGTTGGGCGAGGTGCCGATCATCGCGGGAGGGTTCGGGCCGTCATTCCACCCCGAAGATTTCCTGACCGCAGGATTCGACGTCGTCGTCCGCGGTGAAGGCGAACACACAATCATCGAACTCGCCGACCACTACGTCCACGGGCAGCAGCATCTGAAAGACATCGCCGGGATCAGCTTCACGACCAGCCAAGGCCCCCAACATAATCGAGCCCGCCCCACCATCGCCGACCTCGACAGCCTGCCGTTCCCCTCGCGCGACACCCTCGACCTGACCACTGCCCGGCGAAGCCTGGTTCACGTACAGTCCTCACGCGGATGCCAAGCGTCGTGCACTTTCTGTTCGATCGTCGCTTTCGAGCGACTCGCCGGACGGGGGCCAACCTGGCGGCAACGTTCCATCACCGGGTTCGCCAGCGAACTCGAACAACTCCACAGCCGCGGTGTCCGGCACGTGAAAGTCATCGACGACAGCCTCATCGAACCCCCACGAGACGCATCGTGGTGCGCGGAGCTCGCCGACGAACTCGAGCGCCGCGGAGTAGCGATGTGGCTGCGCGGGTCGATCCGCGCCGACCGCGCTACCCCGGCTGTGCTCGCCGGACTCGCGCGCGCGGGGTTCTGGTCGTTCTCCTGCGGGATCGAGAACTTCGCGCCAACCGCATTGGCGCGCATGGCAAAACGCGCAGACCTCGACGCCAACCTCGCCGCCCTCGCCGAATTCCGGCAGCTCGGTATATACGTCCAGGCCGGACACATTCTGTTCGACCACGCCACCACCCTCGACGAACTCGAGCAGAACTGGGCCGGGATGCGCGCCCACGACTGGACCATCTCCAAAGGCGTGTTCACCGAAATGTACGCCGCGACCGGCACCAACCTGACCCGCCGCCTCGACCGCCAAGGCTTGCTCGGCGCATCTGACACAGCGACACCGGGAACCGCAGGGCTGGGAAACCACGCCTACCAGGTCGCAGATCCGGCGGCCCGCATCGTGCGAGTCGCGCTCAAGCAATGGCAGAAGAGTCATTCGCGCGTCTACGACGAAACCATCGACCCCCTCTCGGCACCCAAGGCCATAGCCCCGATTCATCGGCAGATCTTCGGCGAGCTGTCGATCGCGCTGCGCCGCACAGATCTCGAATTCTTCCGCGCCGCGCTCGACCTCGCGGCCGGCGGCGCCAGCGAAGCCGACGCCGCCGAGTTCACCACCGCCCGGGTCGAGGAAACCCGCGGCTGGTACCAGCGCCTCGCCCAACGCACCGCCACTGCCTACCGCGCAGCTGGCCTGATCTACGACGGCCAGGACAACCCGTTCCTGTGCTGAGCTCCCCAGGAGGACACCATGACAGACCTCGGAATCCCTGTGCCGCAAACGTTCCCGTGGGAGCGGCCCACTCAAACGGCGTTGCCAGTGATCGACGCCACCGAACACTTCCGACGCACCGACGTCGGGCCGATTGAACACCCCGAACTCGACGAATGCCCGACCACGATCCGCAACATCGGCTGGACACTCGGAAACGACTGCCCCTACCGGTGCACTCACTGCTACTCGATGACCGCCCGTGACAAGGGCATGGACTTCACCCCGGAAATCATCGACCGGATCGTGGAGCAGCTGGCGATCAACGGGGTAGAGACCGTGAATTTGGGCGGGAACGAGCCGCTGTTCACCAACGGCCCCAACCCGAAGGACACGCTACTGCCCCGCATCATCCACGGTCTGACCGACGCGGGCATCCCCGTCGGGCTCACGACCTCGGGAATCACGTTAATCCATCTCGCCCGTGATCACCGATCAGCGTTCGAAAAGCTCAACGACGTCGACGTCAGCCTGGACTCGCCCTACCCCGACGAACACAACAAAAACCGCGGCGCCAAACTCTACAAGCAGGCCATCACGGCATTGGATCTCTGTGTGGAACAGGGGATTCCGCACAGCGTGATCATGTGCGCGATGGGCTGGAACTTCACCCCCGACCGCATCGACGCCCTCGTCGAGATCGCGCGAGCCCACCAAGCCCACATCCGAATCAACCCGATCAAACCGGTAGAGAAGGCGCACATGGAATCAGCGCTACCCGCCGACCAGTACTACGCAGGATTCTCCCGCCTGCTCGCCCGATGCTCACCCATCGACCTCGGCGAGCCGCCGATCGCAGCGGTGACCGGATTCGCCGGTGCGAAAGGGTGCCCGTGCGGACGGACCTCGTTCCGCATCCATTCAATTACCCCGGACGGACGGATACCGGTCTCACCGTGCGTGTACCTGCATGACTACAAGGTCGGTGACCTCGTTGTCGACGACCTCGCCGATATCATCGCCTCCGACCAGTTCAAAACCTTCCGCCGCCGCAACGCCCACCCCGAAGTCATTCCAGGCTGCGAAGGCTGCTCGCTACTGCACTCGTGCCGGGGAGGCTGCGCCGGCCGTTCCTACCTGCACAACGCACACACCACCGGACAACGGTCCCTGTTCGCTCGCGATCCATACTGCCCCCGCGACATCGCCCCCACCGAGGTATTCCCACAGAACCCGACCCTGCCCACCGACCAGAGGCTTGTCCACATGGACTACCTGTGCACGTGGATCGGCAAACCACTACCCATCGACGCAGCTAAGATCGGGCAATGAGCAGCACTGCACCACCGCCTACCAGCGACGACGACTCTGTGTCGTTGAAAATGGCGCGAGGCTACCTGGGGCGGTCGGTGGAACTGACGATCGACCGGCCACTCGGTAGCCGGCACCCGGTCCACGGCTTCCGCTACGAAGCAAACTACGGCTTCGTGCCTGGAACGACTGCGCCTGATGGTGATGAACTCGACGGCTACTTCCTCGGCGAACCTGAACCGCTTGCTGCCGCGTCGGGGGTCTGTGTGGCAGTGATCCACCGCAGCGGAGATGACGATGACAAGCTCATTGTCATTCCAGCTGAAAGTGAAATTCCCAGTGATGGCGATATCGCGGCTGCCGTCGAGTTCCAGGAGATCCCCGGCCGGTATGTGATTCTAAGAAGTTGAGTGGCTCGACCGGAAGCTGGCCAGCGGGGGCGTCGAGGCGGCCGTAAGAGGGGGCGCCGTCGGCACCCCCTACCAGCCGTACATCGAGATGGTTTCCCCGGAAGCGATACGGTCCAGCGCGTCTCGGCAGTAGGGGATCATCTCGATCGGCAACGAGTCCATCGCGAACCACTCCAACGCGTCACACTTGTCCGGCTCACGATTCTCCGGCACGCCCTGCCACTGAGTCGCCCGGAAGAAGAACGCCACCCTCCCGCCGGATGAGGCGTTGTGCATGACGTGGACGAATTCGACATCACCCGGCGCGATCTGGACACCGATCTCCTCGGCCGCTTCACGCACCAGCGCGTCGACCACAGATTCATCGGCTTCCAGGTGCCCGGACGGCGGATGGTAGGCGCCATCGGCGAAACCGGTGTTGGCACGCCGACCGAACAAGATCCGCCCCTGCTCGTCAGTGAGCAGCAAATGCACATCACCGATCAGTTTGTGTCGCTCAACGCTGGCCACAGCCATTGCCATCCCCATCTCTCGAATGCCCGAACTGAGCGCGGGCCTGGACCACCTTGTTTACCGAGGCACGCACCCGCGCGTGAGGCGGGCGACGACGAAGTTCCGACGTGCTTTGGTCGTCATCGTCTCGACGGATGCAGCGGCGCCGATCACGAAGAACATCGCCGAAAGTCCGATAATCGGGCCAAGAACGACCCCAACCAGGCACGCCACGAAAAGTATCAGCAACGGCAGACTTACCGAAAGGATATCGCGGTACACCCGGGCCCATGTCTGCGACCGATCCAATTCCTCGAGCGGGATGTCCTCCTTCAACCCATCTGCGGCCCAACTTTCGTTGCGCCGCTCCAGCAGCAGGACTAGCTTTCGGCGCTCGACATGGATGACCATCGACCACCACCACAGCCCAGCCATGAGCAGAAAAGCCACGCCCGCCTGGAACGAGCCCAGAAAGAGCAGGAGTGCGGCCATGGATGAGGTGACAGCCAGGTAGGCGATCTGGAACGCTGTAGACGAGGAGATGATTCTCGCCGCCAGTCGCAGGTAATGCACGCTGCCACTGTACATCTGGGGTGTGAGGCCGGCGGCGCAGCTGGATCGTCGCACGGCGATGGATCTGGGAACTATCCGGCCGCGACCATCGTGATGAGCAGTGGCCGTGCCGTTTACACTTGCCGTTCCCCGGCGCGAACAGTGACTTAGCCTCGCTTGGTGATCATCCCGCTCCGCATCCCCTACATCCAGCTCGATCCCGAGCTGCCCCGCCCGCGTCGCGCCCACACCGGCGACGCGGGCATCGACCTGCACGGCGTTGACGATGTCCTGCTGGCGCCAGGAGGCCGCGCGCTGATCGGCACCGGCATCGCGATCGCACTGCCACTCGGCACCGTTGGCCTGATCCATCCACGTTCAGGTCTGGCTGCACAGTCTGGCGTCACCGTGCTCAATACGCCGGGCACCGTCGACTCGGGCTACCGCGGCGAGATCAAGGTCTGCCTGATCAACCACGGCGAGGAAACGGTCATGATTAAGCGCGGCAACCGCATCGCGCAGCTGCTCGTCCAGACCGTGGAACTACCTGAACTCGTCGAGGTTGACCAGCTCGACGAGACCATCCGCGGCGCAGACGGATTCGGATCAACAGGCTCCGGCCGGGAGATTGCCGCGTGAACATCACCGAACTGATCGTCCACCTCGACAAGGTCCGCGAGACCTCCGGCGATCTCGAAGTGGAGATCCCCGACGGCGGCTGCGGCTGCTGCGGGTACAGCACCGACGACATCACAGACATTCATCTCGTCAGCTACGGCGACATCCCGCCCCGACTACACCTCACCGACCGGCAACTCGATGACCACCGCCACGGCAAACAGGCCAAGGTGACCTCGGTGCTAACAGGTGCCGACGCGGATCCGCGGGAGTGGGAGCTATGACCACGATCGCTCGCGCCATCAACTGGAACCGCGTCTTCGACGAGAAGGACGCCGAGGTATGGGATCGGCTGACCGGCAACTTCTGGCTGCCCGAGAAGGTCCCGGTGTCCAACGACATCCAATCCTGGACCGCCCTCACTGACGCTGAACGCCAGCTCACCATGCGGGTTTTCACCGGCCTGACGCTGCTTGACACCATCCAAGGCACTGTCGGCGCAGTCTCCCTGATCCAGGACGCGGCCACCCCACATGAGGAGGCGGTGTACACCAACATCGCGTTCATGGAGTCCGTACACGCCAAGAGCTACAGCTCCATCTTCTCGACCCTGTGCTCCACCAAGGAGATCGACGAAGCTTTCCGCTGGTCAGAGGAGAACCGATACCTCCAGCGCAAGGCAGAGATCGTGCTGTCCTACTACGGCGCCGGCACTGACTACGGCCGCGGTGACGAGTGGCTCCAGGACGACCGAACGTTCGTCGCGGCGAAGCGCAAGGCGGCCTCAACGATCCTTGAATCGT
The DNA here is from genome assembly GCF_050320175.1 of Nocardia sp. FBN12. Lineage (GTDB taxonomy): Bacteria > Actinomycetota > Actinomycetes > Mycobacteriales > Mycobacteriaceae > Nocardia. Next base: position 215,959 of record NZ_CP190048.1, read on the forward strand.
TCTTGTTCTACTCCGGCTTCTACCTGCCGATGCACTGGTCATCCCGCGGCCGACTCACCAACACCGCCGACATGATCAGGCTTATCATCCGCGACGAGGCTGTCCACGGCTACTACATCGGATACAAATTCCAACGCGGCCAAGAGAATTGGCCGCAGGCCGATCGAGACATCTTGCGCGACTGGGTAATTGAGCTGCTCCTGGAGCTTTACGACAACGAGCTGGAGTACGCCGGCGAGCTGTACGGTGAGGTCGGCCTGGTCGATGACGTCGCGAAGTTCCTGCGCTACAACGCCAACAAGGCGCTGATGAACCTCGGATACGACGCCCTGTTCCCCAAGGACGACTGCGACGTCAACCCTGCGATCCTGGCAGCCCTGTCGCCGAATGCCGACGAGAACCACGACTTCTTCTCGGGGTCGGGCTCCAGCTACGTCATCGGCAAGGCCGTCGAGACTGAGGACGAAGACTGGGTCTTCTAGGCGGCGGAAGCGCCCCCGGCAGGTGATCGGCCCGCCGGGGCACCCGCTGTCACTGTGACGGTTTGAACGGGCGAGAGATTCTATGCGCCGAAGGGCGCGTCGAACTCGCTCGATCTTCTGCTGGTCGCCCTCCCTCAGTGCTCGGATCATCGCGACGAGCGTGCGTTCGTAGATCTCGCCGGTCATCGCGTCCAGCTCCTCGCGCAGCCACTCCGGGATGTCGACGATGGGCTGGCTATCGAATTCATTGCTCATGCAGAACTTATAGGGAGGCTCGTCGCGAAAACCCCCGCGCCGGCCGAAATGGATGCGATAGACCCCTTGGAACCCGTATGCACCGCGAACAGCAGAGCACTGCGCTGCCCTAGTTGACCTGCGGGGGAGGCCCCCCGGCCCCCCTGCCGCGCCGGTCGCGCCTGCCGCGCCGGTCGGTCGGTCGCGCCGGTCGCGCCTGCCGCGCCGGTCGGTCGGTCGCGCCGGTCGCGCCTGCCGCGCCGGTCGGTCGGTCGCGCCTGCCGCGCCTGCCGCGCCGGTCGCGCCGGTCGGTCGGTCGCGCCTGCCGCGCCGCGTGGCCCGTGCCCCCGTGTGTGCGCATAATTGATACAGCCTCGGCGCAGGGCTCTGACCTGCGGGTTTTCCGCATCCTTGCTGGTCAGGGGGATTTCGGTCCGATTGTCGGGTATTTGTGCAGGTCAGGGCCCATTTTTTCCCCAATTCCCCAGGTCGACCGGCCTGCGACAGCGCCTCGAGTGTGGCGCTGATCACATATTCGGCATTTATGCAGGTCAGGATGTTTTGAGGGTGACCTTACTAAGGGTGGGTTTAGTCGGGTAGTTTCGGCCCAAAAACCCTATCCGACCAGGGCATTTGACAGGTTAGCAAAACGTCGCGTAGCTTTGTCGTTGTTCGGCCAGCGAGGCCGGACAGGCAGGGGGCGACATTCCCCCCGCCGCAACTCTCACCAGTCGGTCACGGGACCGGCGGAAGGTAGGCCGAAGTGTCCGAGACCATGACCGTTGCCGAGTCCGACGTCATCGAAACTGTCGAGGTGGAAACCGTCGACATTGCGGAAACCACCGAAGCGGTGGACACGCCGCCACTTGGCGAAACGATCGGCGGATGCTTTGTCGAGTACGCCGAGACGTTCCGCAAGGTCAACCGCGCCGGTGAGTTGCTGGGCCAGATTGTCGAGTTCAACGACCGGTGGCTAGCTGTTCCTGTCGAGGGCATGGCGACCGACTACGAAACTGATTTGCTCGCTGTCGACGCGTTGATTGCTGCGCAGATGGCAGCGGCGGCGGCCAGCATGATCGCAAAGGGCAAGGGCAAGAACGCGAAGGAACGCGCGTTGTCGCTGGTCACTGTTCACACTCGCCGCTTTTACAAGTTCTCTCGTGAGTTGACCGTCGCCGAGAACGGCTATAAGCGGGCGGTCACGGCGGCGGAAAGGGCGGCGGCGTCTGCAAAGGATAAGCGCGAAAAACTGGCCGTCGCAAAGTCGGGGTTCGTTGCGCAGGACAACACCGACATTGCCGATCGCAAGCACAACCTTGCATGGCAAATCGTGTCGATTCATGAGACCAACCGTGTGGAGGCGGGTAAGCAGCTCGACACCGTGATTGCCCAGCGTTCGCAGGCCGAACGAATCGCGGTCGTCGATCACGCGGCGACTCAAGCGGACGTGGATACGGCGCGGGCCGCTGGCAAGCCTAAGCGCAAGTGACCTAACGGGGTCGATTGCGGGCCGCACACTCGCATCGTGTGAGTGTGCGTCACCGGAGTTACCCGTTAATTCCGCCCGGCATTAGCCAGAGCTACGGCTCAATAGGTGAAGTCGGTTCCGAACGGTGCGACCGAATCGCGCCCACGGTACGGGCCCTGTGATGGGGTGACCTGCCATTCCGCCCAATCGGGCAAACCCAATCTCAACCCAGTAAGACAAACCTCCGCAATTCGTGGGGGCGGCAGGCCGAACGTGATCGGTTACCGACGGATGAGAGGTCGGAAAATCCCGAATCAAAACCCACACTCGCACTTTCGGTTCACGCCGTTCGGATTGTGAGGTGGCGATTCTGCCGGGCTTGTAGGCGCATGTTGTTTGAGAACTCAATAGTGTGTGGGCGAAATTATCCGCCCGGATTCTTTCCCTGTTTCGCGTGCCGTCGACTTGTCCGGCACGTAGGGAATCCGGGCGTGAGCGCGACGTACGGCCGTAGCGGGTAGCGGCGTCGCGAAGGTATCCGAGTAATCCGCTTGTCGGATGAGTGCGAGGGCGGCCGGTGGTGTGAGCGCCGGACCGCCAATCGGACTTATTCGGTCCATTCGACGTGAAATGGAGTAGTTGCAATGAAGGTTTTGGAAACTGTCGCGGGTACAGCATCGTTCGTCACGGTCGATGTGAACAACGTCCAGATGACGGCCGGAGGAATTCGACTGTGGGACCAGTTCGGCACAGCGTACGCATTCGACCGTTCGCGGCTTGCGATGGCGCTGCACGCCATGTACCTGGTGGGCAAACCCACTGTGCTGGCGCTGAATCAAGACGGGAAGATCGTCGGAATCGCCGATGATCCGAACTACGTCGGCACCGGCTGGCTGGTCGACACCGACCGAAAGCGCTTGTGGGTCTGCGGATCTGGCGAGACGACCCGAGACGGTCGCATCACTATGGCGACCGGCCCGAACATGGTGGCCTACGAGGCACCCGAAGGCTCGGCGGTCAATGCCGTGATGTCAGTGGCCCAGCCGGGCAGCCGTATCGACGTGTGGCTACGTCGCGGCACGAACGAAGTCGTCGGCGTCATCTTCTGACCTGCTCTGCGAGCACGAGCAATCGGCACGAGCACACGGCCCCGAGTCCCTGTGCTCCTTCGACTCCTTGCGCTTATTTCCGCGTCAATCGGCCGGGAGTATTTCCCATCCACAACCCAGGAGGTTGTTCTATGTCGACCAACAAGCTGATCAAGGTGGCGAGCGTGATCGCGTTCGGTTCGTTGTTCACTGTGACCGGCGTGAGCCACGCTGATGCACAGCCGCAGTTCACGCAGGATCACCACGTGGTGTGCTTCACGATGGCAATCGGTCCAGGCAAGAGCGGCCCGTCTGCCCGCGCGCCGATCTCGTTCGGGTACAAGGTGAACTGCAACACCGCGCCGACCTCGCGGCATATCGAGTATGTGCTGCACCGCAAGAACCTCGGCACCGGCCGCAACGAGATCCAGGCGTTCGGGCGTACCTACGAGACCACCGCGGTCATGGAGGAGACCTTCTTCTCCGAGTGCTCGGGCGAGACCCTGTATGAGTTCTGGACGGAGGTCAACCACATGGCCGAGCATGGAAACACCGACTCTGATCAGGTGTTCTCTGACCACGTACTGCTCGCCTGCTGACGAATGTCGGTCCCGTCTGCTACACCAATGGCAGGAGAAGGGAGTCACCCAGTGACCACAATCGAGCACCCTGCCGCCATCGCCGCCGAGGCAGCCCTGTCTGAACTGGCGATGCACGCCGAACGCCTCGTCGATCGCGGATCGGCCGTCGTGGTGCAGCTCGGCTCGGCCGAGCACGAGATCATCGTGCTCGTTCCGACGGACGCCGCAGGTTTCGGCGCACCGGTGGGAACAGTCGGCACCTTCCGCCGCCCGATCGTGCGACCCGACCGCACCGCCGAGCACAGTCCGATACAACTGCTGACCAGGAAGCGCGCCACGCTTCCCGGCCAACAGCATTGGTGGGTTATCTCAGCGGTAACCGCCGCCGATGCTATCGGAGTACAGGTCACCTCGAGCCAGGACACCCACGAGGCAGTTCCTGACGCTGAGGGCCGTGTCATCGCGGCCGTGCAGGTGCAGGAGGGTGAGGTGCCGTCGGTGACGGTCACCACCCGCGACGGCGGCACGGTCCGCGTGCCGCCGGACTACCTCGGACGGTAGTCAGACACACAACCCCGAAGGGGCACCGCCGAACAGTGGCGGTGCCCCTTCCTCATTTCACACAGACTCACCCGCCAGGTTGGCGGGTTCATATGGCGCCCAGGGATTCCTGGGCGCCCTTTTTGTGCAAGGAGATCGAGATGACGATGCTGGTTGACCACGCACCTGTCGTCGCGGCCACTGAGGCCGAGCCGACCGTGCGTGATGTGCTGGTCGAAGAATTCGGAATGGACTGGCAGCGTGCGTTGCCGCATGTCTGCGAGGTGGTGATGTGGGCACCGAACCGCAAGGTCGTCGACGACGACGGGGCGGTGCATTGGCTGATGCACGAACGCGAGTTCCTGGCTTTCAGCCATACCGGCGACCGCGACGCAGATGGATTCGTCGACCCGATCGACCGTGGCAACCACGCGCACCTGGTGGACCAGTGGGGCGAATTGGCGCGGTCCTACGGTTGGCTCGACCAGATTGCGGTCGAACTGGATCACGTCGCACCGGCGGATCTACTCGACGTGGTTCGGGCGCTACAGGATTCGGTCATCCTCGACAGCGATGCCTGGTGCCAGGCCGAAGACCAGACCTTGCGTGAGCACTGGGATGACTACGGGCTGGACGATGCCAAGCGGGCATTGCGTGATCGACTCGGCGTGTGGGAGGTCACCGACCACGCGGAGAACGTCCTCACCCAGCTTGTCTGGGGTGGGTGGGTGAACTACGGGCATCGCGACGGCTACCCCGAGTTTCCACGTGATCCGTCGGCGGCGAACTTCGGTGACGTCGAGGTGGCCGACTGGATCGCCGACCGCCTCGGCGTGGTGGTCACGTTGTCTCGGTATGGCCGCAGCGAGGTCGTCGATCTTCGTCGCCGGCTGATCGTGGAGCCATGACCTGACACCGACTCTGTCGCGTCTGCGACTGAATCTCATTCGTGGGACCTGTCTTTCGGCAGGTCCCTTTTTCATGCCCATGAGGAGGGTTTCGTGGAGTTCCGCAAATTGACATCACGCCAGGCCGCAACGCTTCGCCGTGCGTGTGACCAGCTCGGCGTCCGATTCAATCCGGCCGACTACCAGTTCAACGGTGACCCGATGTGCGTGACGTTCACCGCCGTCGGGCAGCTCGGCGGTGCAGTTTCTGGCTACTTCCGCAGCACGCCGATCGTTCAGGTCGACGCCGGGGGCGGGCTGGCCGTGCAGGGCGTGCCGCGCCCGAAGGGGCTGGTCTTCAAAGGATCTCGGCTCATGGCATATCAGGAGCCGGTGAATCTGACCCATGCGGCGAGTTGGCTGCTCCCGGCCGGGTTGGCACGGATCTAAGCGTTGGGCTCGGCTGCCAGGAGCGAGTACTCCTGGCGGCCGTACCGAACTGTCGAGTTCTGTTGTCTCTCTAAGTCTCTGGAGGAATATGCCATGTCCGATTGGATGGATCATGTGATCATCGCGGCGGCCCGACAAGGGTTCGCCGTGTTGCAACGCAAGGACGGCCGGTGGGTCTTGCACCGGCAGGGAATGTATCTGGTGCTGGGCGAAACACCGGAGGGTGTGAAGGCGTTGGCGGAATTCCTCGCGGCGCTGCGTGCGGCGGGAATCGACCTGCGGGGTGAGCGCTCGTGAGCAAGATGAGCCTGGACGAGTACATGGAGTTGCTCGCGGCACGTTCGGCTGAATGGCAGGCCGCGAATCCTCCTCGCGAGGGGGTGAAGCCGAAGCCCTGGGTCGAGCCACTGCTCACGTGGTTCATTCGTGACGGCGATGAGGAACTCGTGGAGTTGCCTGAGACCACACCGCGGCCCAAGCCCAAGCCGCGCTACTACCGCCCGGCGTCGTACTGGCGTGAACGGTGTGAGGCGCTGAGCAAGCAGATGGAAGCACTCGCCGAGCCGATCATCACCGACCGTGCCGCAGCGGGCGGGGTGGCGCTGGGCCCACGTCGTACAGCTCGAGTCCAAGCCCGCGAGGACAGCCGACTCCAGCGCTACACCGCGCTCAAACCCAAGCTCGACCATGCCAAGTCGATGCTGCGCGCCGCCGAGGCCCGCGAAGCCAAACAGGCATCGGCTTGACCATCAGATAGACATCGCCCGGTCACCTCCGATGGCCGGGCCTTTTCGTGAACGGAAGTGATCATGAACAACACGGTGAACGTGAAGTACACCGGCACGCACGGCCTGGCCGATCCCGATCCACTCGACATCGGCCAGGCGTTGCGGGATCTGGTCGAGGACCTCGAGAACACCTATCCGCAGGGCAATTCCGACGCCAGCAAAGCAAGGGCCTGGCTGACCGTAAACGGCTGGATCGTGGTGACGCCGATGGCAGACGGACTGGCCTTCTACGAGTTCCCGCCCGTCCCGCAATTGCAGTCAGCGTCGGTTCGGTTCGACGACATGCCGATGCTGATGTCGCCGGAAGGCCTGATCGACCTGCTCATCTTCACCGCCTTCACCCAGCCGTTCGTCTCGCTGGCAGTGACCCGCGACAGCTCCGGGATTCGCCTTGACCTCCGACCGCAGAAGGAATCGGGCAAGGTCCTGCGTTTCGAGTTCGAGGCCTGACACCATGAGACTCCTACATGGGCTTTCGTGCCATCATGGGCAGATGAGCGACAATGCGTGGCTGGTCGACGTGCAGCTGGTGGAGCTGACGCTGCCCGGCGGCGAGGACGCAATCGAATACGGGCTGATCGCGTTGGCGGATCTGCTCGGCCACACCGCCATCACCTACAACGCCAACACCAGCGTCGCTGTTGTGCCGGTCGTCGTCGACGCACCGACCGGGTCCGTCGCCTCAGCTGCAGCCGAACGCACAGTGGCCGAGGCCGTCTCGGTACTGCGCTGGTCGGTCGGCATCGCCGCAACCCGCACGGTGCTCGTCGAAGACGAACTGCGCGAAGCATTCCCACCCGACGGTGCACCGCCGCAACAAACAACAATATGACCGGCCGCAGGACGGCAAGGCCCCCAGGAACGCACCTGGGGGCCTTTTCTATGCCCATTTCCAGGAGGTACCCGTGCAGCACCGTGTCGTGTTGGCCAGACCGGGGCGCGAGATGCGCACCGGAATCCGCGGCAGCGCCCAACACTGCCTGACCTGGTTACAAGCCCTGGCAGCCCGCCCTGACGGGTTGGCCTCCACGGCAGGTACTCAGGTCCACATTCTTCGACCCGACAGCACCGTGCTGCACGGTGTCCGATTCGAGCTGCGCGCCGAGCAGCAGTAGGAGCACAGATCTATGACCGACCACGTTATCCGGGAGCAGAAACCATGCGAGAGCTGATCGAAACCAGGGAGAACGGCACCCGGATCTATATCGAGCACGACGACAGCTGCGATTCCCCGTACGACAACGGCGACTACATGTACATGTCGGCGGTCATCCACCACGGGCATGGTCGCTATGACCTCTACGAGTCCAAGGACGACGAGATCCCGGTGACCGCCACGAAGGTACGAGAGGCCCTGCACCGCACGGACTACCGAATTGTGGTGCGCTGGCTGGAAGTCGTGTACGGCCTGCGTGTCGACGGGGACGGCGGGTCGGTGCTGTTCTTCACCCGAGGCGACGCCGAGGACCTCTCGAACGATATGGCGATCTTCAACGCCTGGCGTGACGGGGAATGCGGCGGGTGGATCGTTGAAGACCCCGACGAGGTCGAGGTTGAGTCGGTCTGGGGCTTCTACATGACCGACGCGGAGCGGGACTACATGCTCTACGAGGCGCGAATCGCAGCTGACAGGTGGACGCCAGACCCTGCAGCTGCGTACCGGCGCATGAACGAGGCCGCGAAGCTACACCCCGCCGGGGATGGGTATCCGGCGGCGCTGGAGGTCGGCGGCGTGCTGGTTCTCGCCTATGTCGATCAACAAGGAACACTGCGGGTCTCGATCGACCTGGACACCGTCGACTCGGCGATCACCTCGACCCACGAGACGGTGCCGATGCAGATCGCTGTGCAGGGCGAGCAAGTGTTCGCGGCGGCCTAGGACAATGAAACGTCAACTAACAACGATGACCAGGCCCCAGCTCAACGCCCTCACCAGGGTTGACGGCGACGGTGTGCTCGACGAGACAGACCGGCGCGTCCTCAACGGCCTGGCCCGGCGCGGATGGGTGCAGAAGCATCAGCACGTCACGAAGCGGCGGAAGCGGACGTGGTGGACCACTACCGACGCCGGCCGCGCAGCTCTCGAGGTCGCTGTCGTCCCACCTGATCGCATCCCGGTCAAATGGCCTGGGCACTGGGATCGTCGACGCGAAGGCCACAACCGCCACATCCTCGCCGACGGACACATCATCTTCCGGCAGGCCCGCACGACGATGTGGCGAATCACCTGCCCCGCGGCGTATCTCGAAGACAAGCCCCTCGGCATCGTCGAGGAGTTGGGCGAGGCCGTCGCGATCTTGACAACGCATTTGTATGACCAGCAGCGCGCTTGCCGCGACGAGTCAACAAGTTCTGAATCCTGCTGCCCTGCTGGCTAATTCAAGTCAACCACCCCTGCCTACGCCCTGCCGTGATCGTCACGGTGGGGCATTTTTCATGCCCTGCGGGGCCCGTTCTGGAGGTGCTTTCCGATGTACATCGAGCGTGTTTCTCGTCCCGACCAGGTGCAGCGCGAGGTCGCGCTGCACGCAGAGACCGGCGTGCTCGTCGGTGACGGTGTTGCCCGTGCGCTGGCACAGGCGCTGTGGAGCGACGGCGATGCCGCGCTGTTGGCGATGGCTCTGGGCGAATCGTTCGACCCCACCCGCATCGACCTGACCGGGATGGATTTCGCCGCTGACCCGGCGACACTCGCAGCACTGCGGGCGTGGCTGCGGGTAGCGACCAAGCGCGATCAGGTGGTGGCTGTGTGAGGAACCAAGTGGTCGAGTTCGACGCCATCAACCACACCGACCCGTCTATTTCAGGCGGGCGGCTTCGCTGCCAAACCTGGTATCCGGGACCGCTGGAGGACACCGTCTGGGTTCTCGATCCCGACACTGTGGGCCTGCCGAACAAGGGCGCTCGTGTCGTCGACACCCGTCGTCGCCGCGAGATCGCCTGGCCACCGACCGCGGCCAACGAAACGGCGGCGATCGTGCCGCCGCAGCTGGTCACGCGTGAGCCTGCCGCACAGTTCGCACTGTTCTGATTCGCCGAACCAATTTCCCTTCGTTATATCTCGACAGTGTTCGATTTACACCCTGCGTCCCCCTGTTGGAGATGCCGGGTAACTTCACCGAACGATTCGAGACAGTCACCAGCTCTAGGGGATTCAGTGGATGAACTCTATGCCGACTACCTGCGATTTGTGCAGGTAACAGGCAATTTCTTCGTCGGCTGGAAAGGCTGGAGTGGGGATGAAGAATTCCCCTCCTTCGTCACCGACTACCAAAACATGTTCGGGATTTGCGAAGCGCTTTTCGTATAGCCGAAACCGCCCAACAAAAGGAGCAGAAAAAGTGAGCAACCCCGCAACCCTCGAGGCTGTCGACTCCAACTGCCAGACCGCCGTGATAGCTGCCATGAAGGCATACGCAGCCGAACACGGACGGCCCGGCGAGATCGAGATCGAGGGCGAGTTGGCCTGGGACGACAGCGAACTCGCAGACTTCCTGACCTGCACCCTCAAGTACCTCACTCAGCGCCGCGTTGACCTGGGGGAGGTACTCGACAACGTCGAGCGCCACTTCAACGAGGAGGTCGACGCCGACCTCGCGTGCCTGTACCTCATGGCCTGGGTCTACACGGACGTGCGTGAGTGACCTATCGCGACCACAGCTGGTACGTCAGACAGGTCAGCACCCTCGAACAGCAGCTGGCCAACACCCAACGCCAGCACAACGCCGAGATCGCCCGCAGCGCAACGCTGCTCGACTACATCACTGCCGCCGGTCTGATGCTCACCGATCCCGAGATCCGCACCAGGATCGAGTCGAACCTTGTCGGAGAGATCCTGACCGCCAACCAGGCCGACCGGTGCGAGGACTTCCGCACCGACATCGTCAGCCTCACCCACGAGGTCACGCAGGCCCGTAACCGAGGAGTCGACGACACCGCAGTTCTCGAGGCCACCCTCGAGGCGATCAGCAAGGCCGTCGCTTGCTGCAAACGACGCGAGATCCGCGCCGTGGACGCCCGCGCGAAGGCGGCTCAACGCCTGGCGCACCTCATCCCCGAGTAGGGGTCCGAACCCGACTCTGTCCCAACACCTTTCAGCAGGCCCTCCAGCATCGACTGGAGGGTCTCTCAACCATGCAAGGAGCACCCGAATGTCGATGGAAACCTCGCAGTGGCTCAACACCAACACCCTGATCGGCATGACCGCCGAGCGCGGCAAGGCCTGGCACTACCGAGCCGAGGAACAGGGCCAGGAGACCAATCACTACACCGGATTCGTCCCGGTCGCCGACGTCGTGCGACGCCTGTTCGACTGGGATGCCCAGAACACCAAGCTGCGCATCCAAGTCCCCGCCGACAACGACAACTTCACCACCATCGGTGACGACGGCACGCTGATGCGCGAGATCGTCGACCAGACCCGCAACGTGACCTATCACCCGGTCACCGGCCAGATCTTCGGCGTCTACAAGACCGACAGCATCCACCAGTACTCGGAATGGCTGTTGGACAACCTCGCCCACCTCGTCACCGCCGACGGCTTGGCCGTCACCACCGACTCATTGGGCATCGGTTCGGCAGGAGTGCTGCGAGGCGGGGCGCAGGCCTGGGTTCAGCTCGAACCGCACGAGACGTTCAAGACGCCCGAGGGAGTGGCCTATCGCTCCCACATCACCGCCTACTCCTCCCACGACAGCAGCATGGCGACCACCTACGGTCGCGGAAACACGGTCGTAGTCTGCGACAACACCCTGAGCCTGGCCCGCAAGGACATGTCGCGGACCGGCCAGCAGTACAAGGTTCGCCGTTCCGCGAAGTCGATGAGCACCAAGCTCAAGGACGCCCGCCAGGCCCTCAACCTCATCATCGAGTCCTCGGATTCGTTCGCCGAGGAGATCAAGCGACTGTGCGAGATGCCCGTCACTGAGCGCCAGTGGCAGGCATTCCTCGGCGAGATCGCACCCTTCCCCGAGGAAGACGGCCGAGCCAAGACCCTCGCGGAGAACCGTCGCGAGAAGCTGACCAGCCTCTACCGCAACGACAACCGCGTCGCGCCGTGGGCGGGCACCGCGTGGGGCGTTCTCCAGGCCACCAACACCTACGACCACCACGAGGCCAGCAACCGATCCGGCCTCACCCGCGGCGAGCGCAACACCACCCGGGCCATCGACGGCGATCAGGCCAAGTCCGACGAGAAGACCCTGCGCCTGCTCGATCTGGTCCTGTCCAACTCCTGACTCCTCCCACCCGAAAGGAGCCCGGTCATGCCCATCACGACGCGTGAACAGTTGGACCTCGCTCACGGCGTTTCCTGCTGGATCAAACAGAACCCCCATCTCCACGACCAGACCAGCTTCCGGACCGCGACCAAAGACGGTGTGGCGCACTGCATTGCGGGTGTTGTCGTGGCACTCACGCCAGGTACGCGGTTCGACGACTGCAACTGCTGCGCAACCACCGTTGACGGCGCGGTCGATATCAGCGACTTCGCACAGGAGCGGCTCGGTTTGAACTGGGGGGAAGCCTTCGACCTGTTCTTCGAGTACAGCAACGACACGGCTCGCGCATATCTCGATCAGTTGATCGCTGACGGTTCGGCCTATCTGGCAACCGTTTGACCTGTGGGTTTACACCCTCGGTTCCTCGTTTAGTGGCGCCGGGCAGGATTCGCCCGGCGCCACGGAGCCTCCTGAAAACCCCTCCGAGAAAGGACTTCCGATGAGTAGCGACAACCAGGTGCGCTTCCGTGTCCAGTACGACATCAACGGCAAATGGCACACCGCACACGGTGCCGACCTGCCCGCCCTCGACAAGGCGATCATGCGGATCAAAGCAGGTCCGGCCAACCTGCACCGGATCCTGCTGATCATCAGCGCTAAGAGCCCCACGGGTGTGGTGATCTGGCAGGGCAAGCGGCTCGCTCAGCACCTGGGCCAGGTGGTGGACCTGTGAGCGACGAGCTTCGCCACGACCAGGTCATAGACGAGGGCTGGGCAGTCGGCACGACACACCAGGGCGAGCACCTGACCGTGATCGGCAGCCGATACAGCGCATTCCTCGTGTTCCCCACCGCCCAGGCCGCCGAACCGCGCGCCGAGTTCTTCCGCGAACGCTGGAACAACCCCGCCGATGTCCTGGTCCGCCGAGTCCGGCGCGTCGGCTTCTGCGAGTACCTGCTGATCGACACCTCCACCACCGCGCCGGCGGCCGCACGCACCGAAGGAATCGCCCATGTCTGACAGCTTCAAAACCGACTACGAACTCCTCTACGACATCGACAGGTCGATCAAGCTGCACGAGGCCTTGGGCCTGGACGTGTTGCCGCTGCATGCGATTCGAGACGGCGTCGAAGCCGTCGCCGAGGTTGATCACGTGATCGGCGAGGCCCTGGACACGGTGCAGACATCGGGCAGATATGCGGTGGTCGGCGGCCGTGTCCGGATGGCGCTCAGTCGCGCCGGACTCGAGATCGTCGACGTCGACGACACGGTCGAAACGTTCGTCATCGGGAAGTCCGGCGGCATCAAGATCTCAGTCCCCAAGTCCGCGACTTGCGAACTGGCCGAAGACATCCGGGACATGGCCCATCGGCCCGGCATCGACGCCCAAATCCTCGTCGAGCGCGTCCGACCGCTGAGGGCCATCACCGCACGGGACGACAACGAGCCCCCGTTCTGACACCGCCATGAGGCAACCGTCAGCCCGTCCGACAGCCAAACATCGCACCAGACAGGGAAACCCGATGAACTACGCCTCCAAGAAGGCCACGATCGCCGAGATCCTGAGCCTGCTCGAACCGGCCAACACACACCAGGGCCCGTCAACACCCGAGCAGCACGCCGAAGCGCTGCGGCTCGACCCCAGCCAGCTCGACCCCAACGAGGTCATCGCCTGGCTCGACGGACTTCTCACCGATACCGACGGCGAAGCGACCGTGCAGGTCAGCCGCGCCCAGCTGATCCTCTTCGCCGCCCTCGCGCAAAAGGCCGCGCACCACGACAACGTGCTCGACGCCATCGAACGCGTCCTCGACGAGATCAGCAAAGCCCTGACCGGCAGCGAGACCCCCGAGATTCGCCCCGGCGACCTGCCCGAAATCGTCGGCCAGGTGGTCGCGGCCTTCGCCGCGCTCGTCTCGAAGTAGCTCAACGACAGGAGGTGATGACCATGATCGAGGTGACGTTGACCGAGACGGTCAACTACCACTCCAGATACACCCGCGAAGAGGTCGTGTACCTGCTCACCGCACACGGGCAACCCGCGCCTTACCAACGGTTCCCGGACGCAGTGCTGGCCAACACATTCCGCGATCTGCTCAACGACGGCGTATTCGCGCTGACCGACCTGGTCAACACCCGCGGCGAGTCCCAGTCCGAGGTGATCTCCACCGACTACGCGATCACCGGCGGCCTGATGTCGCTCGCGGCTGGAGGTCACGCCGATGGCTGAACGATGGATCGCCTCCGCAGCCGGCCTATCGGTGTCCTTCACGATCGCCGAGACCGACCAGACACCCCTGGCAGAGGCCGCTCGCCGTGCACTGGCTCGCCAGCAAGGCAAATCAGTCGCTGCTGCAACAACATTCACTGCGATCGAGCCAGCAAATGATGCAGCTCGATCGGTCATCTGCGGGAGGTCAGTCTGATGGGTGAGGAGTTCACGCCTCGCGGCTGGTGGAAGATCAGCCGCCCTTGCTACGACAAGTCGTGGCGCTGCCCCGGATGGAACGGCGGCGGCATGCGATACGCCAAGGTGGCGTACTGCCCCAGCGGCTACATCACCTGGGGGATGTCTCGCGCGGCACTCGAGCACCTTCCGAGCGCTGAGGTCAGTCGGTATCCGGCGTGGAATGCGTTGGGCCAGTGCAGCAAATGCGATGTCCGGGTTCTCCCGGCATGGGTCCGGCAGCTCGACCCGACCTACTGGCTGGGCGAGATCCAGCGGGTACCGATCCGGGCCCGCCGACGGGCGCGGTGGTGGCTGCGTGACCTCGACGACTGGATCGAGAACTGGTGGGCAGACCGGTGACCAGCTCCATTCCCGACCCCCACTCGGCGGTCGCGGGCGAGGCGCCGAACGGCACCGGCATGGTCCACCGATACGAGCCATCCCTGTACTGCGACAACGCCTGTCACCCCCAAGGCATCTACTCCGGCCCGCACTGCGCAACCTGCGGCCAGCCCAAAACAGCTACAGCGCACAGCAAATGAACGCACCGACATCGGCGAGCGCCGGGAACAGACGCAGCCGGTTGAGGCCGACCACATAGGGGATTGCCAGTGACTTTTGTGTACATCCAAGAGGGTGGCGCGTCCAACGAGTTCTACGTCCACGCCTTCGACACCGAGGACGAGGCAGACGACGGTCGCGCCAACTGCGCCCGAGATGGCGCTTACCGAACGACTCCCATCTTCGAGTTCCCCGACATCCCCGACGAATTCGTGGGTCCGTTGTTCGACGCCGTCGAGGAACTCCTCGGAGGCCTGGACGATCTCGACTATGCCGAGTACGACGAGGACGACAACGAGGACGACGACTCGGACGTCGCCGACTCGAGTAACGAGGACGGCAACTGATGGGTGACCACATCGACCTCACTCCCGATGTCAAGGGACTGGTTGCCTTCGCCCGCCAGGTCCTCAAGGAATCGGCCGAGGGCAGCAAATCCGCCGAAGCTGCCCGCGAGATCCTGCGCGACTGCGGCGTTACCACCCAGGCCTGACCACCTCCCAAACCGCAATGCCGCCGACCACTGCTCGACCGGCACCAATCAATCACTCCTGCAACGAAAGAGAGAAACCAATGACCGCCTCCGTTTCCGGATTCCCCGTGGCCTTCGACGCCGAGATCAAAGAGCTTGCCCTCGACGAGCTGAAAAACCGCGTCCAGGCAGGCGCGAAGGTGACCGTTGCGATCGAGGAGGTCGCCGACCTCCTCGCACCGAAAGGCCCGGCGAAGACCACGATCTACGCCTGGTACCTCGCGGAGAAGAAGGCGGCCGACGCCGCGCCCGCCAAGCCGAAGTTGACGGTCGTGGAGGCCCCCGAGCCCCCAAAGGTCGACTTGAGCGCGTTCGGGGAGTCCGTAGCCCGGCCGCTGCGCAGGGAGATCTCCACCCTTGAGGGGAAGGTCACCCGGCTCAAGGAGCAGGTCGGCGCGCTCAAGGGGCAGATCGCTGACCGTGATGCACAGATCGAAAAACTCGAGATCTCGGCGCGGGAGTCGCGAACGATGACGGTGTCGCAGGCCGACCTGGACCGCCTGGCCGAGTTCGAAGCTGAGAACACGGACCTGAAAGCCAAGCTGAGCCACCTCGAACCGCTACTCACCGCCTACATGAAGTAGCGCACCAGCTCACATCCACTCAACCCCGCGGGCCGGTCTCGGCCCGCGGGGTTATCCGTCATGCCCGAAAGAGAGAGCACATGGTCAACGTCGTCGTCGACACGATCAATCCCGTCACAGTGATGATTCGCCACCGTGACGGACGTACAAGCACCGTCGCGATCACCGAAGCCGACACCGGCGTCACGTTCGATATCGCACCGGCCGACGCACTAGCTATGACGATCCGGCTGAACGGGCGGGAGCTGCGGGTGCCGACGTCGCCAACCCTCGATGCCGCACTGATGCAGTTCCTCGCCGCCTGGGGCAATACCTCCCTCGCAGAGCAAATCGGCGGGCTATGCACTCAGTCCGAGATCTGGCCGCTACTCAACCTTTTCGAGAAGGCTGAGATGCCCGACGTCGCGCAGGCGTGGTCTGACGCCGAGGAATCCGGCCGAGCCGACGACGACGATGACGTCGACACGTCGGCCTACCTGTGAGCACCACGATGATCATCACGCATATCTGGGAAGCTGACCGACTGCCCGACGGTGCGGTGCTGATCCCGCTGCGCGACGACGCGACGGCACTGCAACGACTCTCTGGTCTGTGGCTCGAGATCGGCCAAGAGCACCCAGTCGAACTCGATCAATATGCATACCTGCCCGCCAAGGCCTTCAACGTTACCCAACCAGCCGAGGACGGTGAGGACGAGCTGATGGTCCGGCTCGTCTTCACCGAAACAATCCGGTACGTGGTGAAACTCCCGCGGCAAGCGCTCGTCGAGGCGCTCGGCGATGACCACGAACGCGACACCATCACCGTCGAGGAACTCAACAGCAACGACGAGATCGACGCGCTGCTCTACGACGAGACCGACCCCGACTACTCCGACGGCAGCGAACGGACGGTCCTGTCCATCGAGACCATCGCCGCCAACACCCGCTAGCTAGCCAACCGAGGGAAACACGTTGCCGCTCAACCAGATTCTGGACACCGTTGCCCAGGCCATGAACGGCCACGTCCGGCCTGCCGTCATCCGCCGCACCATCGCGACCTTGCAGAAATCGCTACCGAAGGCGGTCGACGAGGCGGCCGTCGACACCGCTGCGGACTACCTCGCCGCAGTCGGACACCCCGCGATCAGCGCACTCGAAGCCGTCATCGCGGTACGCAACGCCGCCGCGTCCGGCCACGTCACAGAAGCCGCCATCGACAGCGCTGTCGCGGCGAGTGCCGATGTCGCTCACGCGCTCGGCGTCGACGAACAGCGCGTGCTGGCCCTCACCACGACCTGACAGGAATCGACACCTGATGAACACCTCCACCTACCCCGACCTCGCTGAACTCGTTGCCGACGTGGAAACGATCCTCGTCACCCTCCAGAAGCTCAGCGAGCAACTCGACGAGAGCAGCCCCGACTACCGCAGCTACGACGAGAAACGATTCGACGAGTTCGAGAACATGCACGGACCAGTCGAAGCTCTCGTTGCCGCGCTCAAACAGCGGGCGACCTGCCAGGTATGCGGGGAGCCGATCCGCCCGCATGTCTGGATTCACCAGCACAACGACATCTACTGCGGCACAGGCGATGGCGCGAGCGCTACGCCCTCGGGGAAGTGACGCCCGTTGGCGCCGACCATGCTCACCGCAGCCCGCATGCGGATCCAGAACACCTACGGCGACGGCTACTGCACCGACGACACCCGCGTGATCCATCTGAACTCGCCCTGCCCGCGGGAGGACTTCCTCGAATGGATCGACGATGTCCTGTTCACCCTGACCGGAACCGGCCGCGTCGACGACTACGCCGTGTACGAGGTCGACGTCGTCTGTGCACCCGTCGAACTGCCCGGCCTCGCCGGATACCGATTCGAGGCCGGGTACTGACCGCCATCCGTCACACGTCACCTACCGATCTGACATTCATCATGAAAGGAACCTCATGGTCACCGAAAAGGAAGCCTCCTTCGACCGGCTCGTCCGCGACTTGGTCGACCAGATGCCCGGCTACAACCTCACCTGCAAGGCGAGCGGCTACGTGGCTCTCCACGAGGAGGGCCACGGCCTGCGCTTCTGCGACGGCGACGACCGCTGGAGGAACGCGGCAGACCGGGGACGGCTCATCGTCATCCCGTGCGAAAAGGTCGCCCATGACGGGTGGGACGTCAAACCAGGTGGTTCGGGGATCCGCGTGTCGAAGACGAAGTCCCACAAGGTGATCATTGCCGACATCCGTCGCCGAGCGATCGCCCCGCTGCTCGAGTACCTCGACGACCGCAGGAAGGTGGAAACGCGAATCCAGGGCCTTGCGGCCCAGGCGTACGAAGCGGCCAAAACGACGCAAGAGCAACTGCAGGGCTGGCGCGTCGAGGCTATGCATGCCCGGCCATCCGCCGAGCGGGTGTTGCCGAGCACCGTGACAGTCGTAGACCGCACGACCAAGCACGGCGTCGATCTTGCCACCGTGCCGCTAAATGTCGGTGCCTTCCACCTCAAGGTTGGCCTGGTCGTCGACGTCGACGAGGGGCCTGCGTTCGCCAAGGCACTCCGCGAGTTTCTCGACGCACAACCCTGGAAGACCGGCATCCCAGACCTGACCAGCATCGAGGAGCCCGACACACAGGTTGAGATCGCAATCGTCGACGAAGGCACCCACTTCGAAGCCGCTCTGTTCGTCAACGGCAAGCCTGTGCCAGCCGAGCTGTACGCCGTCGACGCTGGCTGCGACCTCGAATTCATCGACAAGGCAACCCCGCCGATCAGCGCGGCCTGCGTAGCCCAGCTGGAGAAGTACTACGCCGAAGCAGTGGTCCACGCCGCGTGAGGTGGACCGAAACGACCTACTTGCCCCGCCACAAGGAGAACGCCTTGGGACACAGAATCTTCGCAGAATACGTCCGTGCGGTCGCGGCTGAGCTGGGCTGGACCCCCGGTGAAGTGTCCGACTACAACTGCCGAATCAGCGGCCCCGACGCGCAGCGACTCTCGATCTACAACGGCGACATGAGCCACCTCAAGGCGATGAAGGGCCGCGTGACCATCAGCCTGCACAGTCCCATCGACGAGTACATCCCCAACGACCTTCGACCGCGACGGTTCACCCTCGCTGTCGACCGCGGGCCCAGCGTTGCTGTGCGAGAGGTCCGCAAACTGCTCCCCGCCTACGAGCAAGCGATGGCGGTCGGCAACCAGGCGCGGGCCGTGAGGGACGCTGCCCGCGCCAACCGTCTGAGCGTGACCAATGTGGTCGCGCAGACATTCGGCGGACGAGTGACCTCGAACGACCCGGACTACCCCGAGGTGCACTTCGACAGCGGCGACGTCAAGATCCGCGGCTCGGATGCCACCTTCACGGTGAAGGTCCCCGCGCGCCGGGCCGCCCACGTTGCCGATGTCTTGGCACTGGCGCTCGCCGCCAGCACGCAAGGGGCCTGAGCGATGCCGATCTTCAACGTCCGCGTCGCCGTTGTCGCGCTGATCGGCGCGGAAACCAACGAGCGCGCGATCCGGGAGCTGCGCACACAGCTCTCCGCAGCCGGATTCGAGCCCCTGGAAAACGATGCCGACGCCTTCCTCAGCGAGGACTAGGACAGACGAAGCAGCCGATCCATCTACACACCGACCATCGACGACCAGCCCTGTGCGGCTGGTCGTTTCGCATTGAGGAGAGACAACATCATGATCAGCAACGAGGAGCGTACGTTCGTCGAGCAGCTCGCCGAGCGGCTGTCCGGGGAATGGATGGCTAGGCCCACCGAGTACGCGATGAGCCCGCACATGTCCCTGGTCAACACCGACGGTGCGCGCGTCGTCGTCCTCGACGGCGACACCGAACGCGGATGGGCGGACCCCGGCCGGTGGTCGTTCGTCGGACTCCACGATGGGCTATACGACCAGGTCAAGTACACCCGTTGGCCCAGCCAGATCAACATCGCCAAGTCCAAGCGGCCCGCGGTGATCGCCCGCGAACTCCAGCGCCGCTTGCTGGTGGCCTTCCTCGAGGTGCACGCCGACGCGGTAGCGAACAAGGCGGCCCGTGACGAGAAGGCGGCAGCGTGGGTACGCCTGTTGAACGGTGTTGCCGTCGCCCTCGGTCCCGCCGTCGGCGCGCGGGTGTGGGCGGACGAATCGCGTCGGAGCGCGCCGGAGGTCTTCTCCCGGCAGGTTCGGATGGAACAGTACTGCCGTGGCGAGGTGCAGCTGACGCTGTTCGCGCCGTCGGAGCGCGCGATCGAACTGGCCGAGTTGCTGGGGCTGTTCTTCGCCGAACCCGCCGCGTCGCTCCAGGCCATTGCCTAGCCGAGAGCTGAGAACCTGCCCGTCGGCCGTCTTGTGCAACGAGTTCGGCCGGCGGGCACGTCGACAGGAAGGATCGCTATGTTCGGTGCTGGTCACCGAGGTTGTGGAAGGGTGATAGTGGTACGGGCAGAAGGTGTCGCCGCGCCGTGCAATAGTGCATGGGTGAGAGGAGTCGCTATGTCGCCGACCAGGGCAGATCAGGAACGCGCCGCTTTCGTCGCGCTCATTCGGATGCGGCCCAAGCTCGTCGAGTGGTCGGCGATCACCGAGCAGGTCTTCGAAGCCGGAGGCAGCGCGCTCGCGGTCTGGGAGGAACTGAACCAGCCGAACCTGCTCGGCCCCGGCGATTACCAGGATGTGTTCGATCAGGCAGTCGTCGACCTGCAGCACTGGGAGGCACGAGGCTACCGACTCCACACCTTCCGCGACCGGACCTATCCACGACTGCTGAGGTCAGTACGGAACCCGCCGCCGGTCGTGTTCACACAGGGACAAACAGTCTCCGACGAGCGCGGCGTCTGCATCGTAGGCTCTCGTGCGGTCTCCGATTTGGGTCTGAGGTTCGCTCGTGAGGTCGCACGCGGAGCAGTAGAAGCGAACCTGTCGGTAATCTCTGGTCTGGCGCTCGGAGTGGACACTGCCGCGCACGTCACAGCTCTGGAGGCTGGAGGCAGGACCGTAGCGGTCCTGGGCAATGGACTCGGACGTGTATATCCGAGGCCCAATGCCGCGTTGCAGTCCGAAATCGCCCGTCGCGGCATGCTGCTATCGCATTTCCTTCCCGACTTCACGGCGAACAAGTGGAGCTTCCCGGCGCGCAACATCACGATGAGTGCCTTCGGCCTGGCGACGGTGATCGTTGAGGCAGGAGAGAAGTCCGGGACACGACACCAGGCGCGGGAGGCCAATCAGCATGGTCGACCGCTGATTCTCACCACGTCGGTGGTCCGCACGACTAGTTGGGGCCGAGACTTGGCAGATAAGCCAGGTGTGGCGGTGGTGACGACGCCGGCGGAAGCGGTCGAACAGGCAGCTCAGATAGCTCACCGCCAGGCCGTCGCTTCAAGCTGGCTGGCCGATGCCATCCAGTAGTCCACACGATATCTGGGATCTGCTCGGCTTCATTCGGGATGCGATCAGTGCGACCTACCACAACACCTATCTGACGGGTGTGTGCGAGGTGTGCCGCGGGCAAGTGTATGGAACCGAGCGATGCGAGGTGTGCCAGGCACACGTTGATGAGTACGGTGACCGCCTGGCCGATCAGACGATCCTTCTGACCTACGTGGAGGCCTATCACAAGGACGGCTACCACCAGTCTGTGCATGACCTGACGTACTACAAAGGCAAGGACGGTGTTCCGCCGTCGGAAGATCTGCTGGGGAAACTCGGTGCGATGTTCAGCGCAGCGGGTGCACTTCACGCTGACTGCTTCCGCGCTTCGCGGGGCAGTGAAAAGCTCTGGGACGCAGTGACGTTCATTCCGTCGGTTCGGTATCCGAGCATTGATCACCCGGTGTCGAGGCTGGCGAACTCGATGAAGCTCGCAATCTCCGGCTGGGATCCCAAGTGGGTGTTCCTGGCGCCTCACAACATGGGCGACAAGCACAAGGTCACCGTGGATCGGTTTCTCGTCCCTCCTGTTTTCGAGCCAGTCGTCAAGGGCGCGAGTGTGCTTGTCGTCGACGATACGTGGACGACGGGCGCGAACGTTCAGTCGGCATCGTTGGCCTTGAAAGCTGCTGGAGCACAGTCGGTGACGGGCCTCTGCGTTGCTCGGTGGCAGGACTGGAGATACCAGAATCAGCTGTGTGCGTCACTGAGCGAGCCGTACTCGCCGCAACGTTGCCCGGTTGGCGTGTGTAGCTAGCCGCCGAGCATTGCTCCGGCGTGGTCGCGCCAATGAGCCTGGGCGCGGTGTCCCCGAACACCGCGGGCCCGGTCAGGCTGCTACCGCTGCGTCTTCCGGGTAGGGAATGAGGCGGTAGCGGTGCCAGATGTTGGCAGGGAACTCCGGCTTGTCGATGCGGACGATGTGTCGGCTCTGTTCGTCGCTGGACAGCGTGCGCAGCAGGATCACGTCACTGTCCCCGCCTGGGTCGGGCGGATAGGTGTTCCAGAACTGGTCCCATCGGGGGAGCCCGGCACAACGGTCGACGATCGTGGCGAACCGTTGGGCGACTTCGCCGTTCGGCTTCGGCGCGAAGCGCAGGCTGTGCACCATACCGTGGGCGAACGCGGCCCAGTCCGGTAGGACCAGCGGTGCTTGTGGGTTGAGCATGACCCATTCGACGACGTTTCCGCCAGCGGTCAGTCCAGGGAACGCGGCCTCGAAGGCGGCATTGCAGGCTATGACGTCGAACAGCGGCCACCGCATCAGCGCATGTGGATACGGGCTGGCCTGGAGGTCGATGAGGTCGTGGGTGTGTGCTGTCCCGTAGGCGCGTGGCTCTCGCTTCTGTGCCGAGTCCAGCAGCGTTGGGTGCGCGAGCTTGACCAGGAACTCTCGCGATCGTTCGTCGACGTCCAGCGCGTCGAACAGGTTGGACAGGGTGTCGAGGCCGATCTGCTGGGTTCCGCGTTCGACTCTGCCGAGGTAGTCGGAGGACATGCCAGCCTTGCTGGCAACCACTTTCAGGGAGAGGCCGAGGAGGTCGCGGCGACCTCGCAGATACCGCCCCATTTCATGCTTCAACTTAGGCTTGCCTTATTTCCGGGGTCCATTCCCTTTTTGATGGACAGGCAAACCTAACCTAGACCATAGTTTCAATGTGGAATTTCATGTTTCACTTCCAAAAAGTGCACCTGACGTGCTGTTTCGCACCTGTTGCGCACATTTTGCATTTCTATTGTGATTTGCATCGCACATATCAGGAATGGTCATTCCATAGTGGAGGGAGGGATAAGGCTGGCATAACTTAGGCGCGCCTTAGATGGTCTCCCATATGGCCCATATGGGAGATATGAATATCTCTTCGTAATGAAGAAATCGTAATTGATCAATACCTACTAAGGCGTGCCTAAGTAGGTATTGATGTACGAAAGGGTAGATCTCACAACGGGTTGTTTCCGGCGGGGTTGGTGTGCGTATCCTGTGCTCGACATCGCGCCATGGATTGAGGAGAACGAATGGCTACGATAATTCCCGACTATCGCCGGATGACCCGCGGCGACCGTCGGTCACTCATCGTCATGCTGCTCAAGGCTCGGCGCGAGGTCGACACCGACCTCGTCGTCGCCGCGCGCGAGTACAACGCTGCCAAGGCCCGCCTGGACGAACTTCAACAGCGCCGCTCGGACATCGAACACTCGCTGTCGTACATTGACTGAGAGAGGCAAAAGAGGTGCACATGCAGCAGAACTATCGGGTCATCAGTGACGGACGCCGATCGCTGGTGCTCGTCGACGGCAGACCCGTCGGCAGCTTCCAGCAGTTGGGTGCCACGGCCTGGATGTTCACCGCCTGTAACTACGCAGACGGCCGCGAAGACATCTTCCTCGGCACCGACTTCGATGAAGGTGTCGCCGAGCTGGTCCGTGTCTCCACCGGGAGCTGATTGGCACTCAGGAACGCCCCTCACCGCTGGTGGGGGGCGTTTCGTCTGTCACGGCGGGGGTCAGGATGCCAAGGCGCCAATGCAGGCGGGTGGCGGCTTCGGGGCGGTAATAGCGCTGGTGATAATCGGTCACGACACCGGTGCTGGGGTCGCGCATCGAGATGGTCTCGGCTGCTGAACGTGGTGGTGCGACCGGATTGGTCAGCATTGCCGACCACTGCGGATCGTGCTCGCAGGCCGCGGCGATCGCGGCGAATGTATCGGCGTTTTCCCACTCCGGGGCGTTGTCGAGCAAATAGGACACCGCCATATGGGTGTTACGGTGCCAGTTCACCATCACTCTGCGCGCGACCGGATCGTTGAACAGCCACACAACCCCGTTCATCCCCGCATCGAGGCCCGGAGCCAGGCGGCGTGCATGACCGTTGAGGGCGATCACGTCCCAGCTGCTGCCGTCGAACACCGCCGCCGGCATCTCCATCAACTCCAGTTGCGCCTGGTCAGCGGGCAAAATCTCAGCTGGCAGAGTGTCCTGACCGGCATCGGCGAACAGCTGTGGCCAGGCGCGGCGAGTCAGCTCGATCCGGTGCCGGGCGGGGATCCGCAGGGCATCGGCGATCGCGCCGAAGTTGGCGAACGACAGCGGCAACGCTCCCTGCTCGATCTTGCCGAGAGTGTCGGGCTTGATCCCGGATATGCGTGCGACTTCCTTGCGGCTCAAGCCCATTGAATCGCGCAATTCTTTCAGGTATGGCCCGAGGCCGGGATTTCTCATTTGCGTCATTGTTAGGCGAGCCTTTCTCGGTCCACCCCGCGTGACGGATTTGTTAGCCCCAACTATTTGACGTACCCAGTGAAGGGAGGTGATGCTGTGTTCAGTTCGAAGCTTGATCGAACTGTAATTCTGATGAGATCGAAGGGGGACACGTGAGCGCCGTGTCGCATGTCCATACGGAACGTGTATCGACTATGGGGCACCTATCGGTCATCACGATGTTGGTACCAGGTGGTAACACGCCTTACCAGACCGTGGTGCACGGAGGGCGGTGGGACGGACGCGAACAGCGATGCCGAACTCGCCGGTGTGCATTGGCCTGCCATGTCCGCATGTGTCGCGACGTCGGGATCACAGTGAGGAGCGATCGTGAACTACCGAGTGCCTCGAAGCAAGTGGCAGCAGCGAAAGAAGGACCTGCTGGACTGGGAGGCTGCGCAGCAGGCGCGCCAGAACTTGGCCGAGCAGGCCGAGGAGCTAGCGAACGAGGCTGAGACAGCCATGGCCGCCGGGGACGGTTTCGAGGCCAGCAGGCTGATGAACCTGCGCCACGGCGCACTGGGCGCGCGCGCCGAGATCGGCTACCTCGGTCTCGGCCTCTAGATACATCGAGGGGGCGAGCCAGATCGGCTCGCCCCCTCGGGTCCGGCCCACAATGTGTGCCTCTGCCGGAGCTTCAGATCGCCACCGGCCGCTATTCAGTTGTTCACTATTCAGTTGTGCCCGCCCGATAGGGCGAGGTTTGCTCCCACGTCTGGGAGCCAGAGCCTGTCAATTCCGGCTCGATCTCGAGCGTATCGGCCGGTCATAGGCCTGTCACGACGTTCTCACGCCCGTTGCAACGGCCACGCCGACTTCACTCCAGCGGCCTTGCTCTCCAGCTCGGCGGCCGAGACCAATATCTGTTCGGCGCGACGTCGTTTGTCGGCGGCCAGGTTCGCGAACCGCTGCCGCAACGCCTCGGCTTGGTCGCGATACCACCCGATCTGCATCTGTCCCAGCGTGGCACCGTTGAGCCGTCCGACCTCTGGGAACTTGCGACCCAGTACCCACGCCAACCGGATCGCGGCCAAGGTGTCGGCGTCGGCAGTGTGAGCGGTGCCCATGGTGAGTCCGTAGTGGCGGACCGCATCGGTAAGACGTCGCCGCCCGACCCGGTCGGGATCGCAGGCGCGGTCGATCACCAGCGGATCGACCAACAGCCCGCCGGCCAGTGGCTCCATCCCCAAACGCGCCAGCTCCGAGGAGATGATCGTGACGTCGTAGGCGGCGTTGTATGCCGCCATCGCCCGCCCCTCGCGCCACGCGGCGTTGAGCGCGTCACGGATTTCGCCGAGGCCTTGCCCATAGTCCATTCCCTCGGCGGCGGCGCGATCGGTGGTGATGCCGTGCACCCGGGCGGCTTCCTCGGGGATCTCGATGCCCGGGTTGAGCAGCCAGGTCCGCACCGACACCGTGCTGTCGTCGACGACCATCACACATGCGGTCACGATCCGTTCCCGTGTCGGGTCCAGCCCGGTGGTTTCGGTGTCGAATCCACCCAGCGGCAGCCTGATCCACGGGCGATCGGTCCAGGTCGGGTGCTGCATCACACGGCCTCGGCGGGACCGATCGGGCGGTCATCGAATCCGCGGTGCATACGCATGAACTCGGCCAGGACCAGACAGTGCCACGCCGCGGAGATCACGTGCGGGACACCGGTTTCGGGATCGTAGTCCTCGCCCCGCCAGAACGCCCATGCGTGGCGCATCATCGCATCGAAGCTCAGCGACCAGTCGAACCCGCGACGCCAATTGTCCGCCGAGTACTTTTCGGCGCCCTTGCCGCACAGCTCGGCCAGATCATGCAGCGGCACAGCAGGAATCAGCCCGTAGCGGTGGATCTTGCGGCCCTTCTGGCCGCCAGTCGCGCTGGTGATCCGCACCTCCTGCGCGCTCACCGGATGAACTCGGTGGCGTAGGCAGCGCCGATCAAGATCGAGGCGACGGTGTAGGCGCAGACCACACGCCACGCCAGCAGCGCCGACCGTTCACACGTGGTGTCGTCGGTGACGATGCTCCACAGGCAGATGATCGCGCCGATCAGCGCGCCGATGAAGGTCATCAACAGGTCGTACACGTGACCTCCTAGTACTCGATGGTGATGTCGGTGTCGGCAGGCAGCGCGACGATCTCGTTGCCGTGGGGGCCTTTGATCCGCAGCCGCACATAGCTTTGGAGGTGCTCGACCTCGAACAGCAGGCCGCGGCGGCGTTTGCGCCGGGCGGGGTCGTCGTAGGCGATGAGGCAGCCGAAGAACTCACGAGTGAGCCCGGACGCGGGCCGGATGGTGACGCTCATGCCGCGCCCCGCTGGAAAGCGCGGGTGGCCTGGGAATGCGAGATCCGCAGGATCCGCGCCAGCGAACTGACATTGAGGCCCCACGATGGATGGGTCATCGCCGCGGCGTAGGCCTGGCGCTGCCCGTGGGGCACCTTCACCCGTTGCCCGGCGATGAGCTTCCCGATCAGCTCGATGTCGATCACCGGTGCGGCTGGTGGTTCCACCGGTAGGTCCATGATCCGCCCGGCAACGTCGGCGGCGAACCCTTGGGTGTCGCGGCGGTTGACGATCCGCGAGATCGTCGACACCCCCACGTGCGCGGCCTTGGCCAGTTCGGCTTGGGTGTGGCCTAGCCGCAGCAACTCCAGCACACGCTCGTGCAGGTGTTCTCCGCTGTAGCGCCGGACCGTCGAACGTAGGTGTTCGATCGCGAGGTAGATGTGCGGCAGCAGTGCCGCGGCATCGGAGCGGAATTCGCCGGAGTCGGTGTTGAACGGGGTGTGCGACAGTGCGCGGTCGGCAGCGGTGATCAGTGCGTCGAGTTCGACGACGGAATAGTCGGTCACAGGGGGTCTTCCTCGTCGTAGATGGCTTCGATTTCCGTGGTCAGCAGCGCGGCCAGCCCGGTGGCGTTGTGGTAGGGCAGGGCTGAGGACGCGGCGACTTCGTATCCGGTGCCCGGACGCTCGCTTGACACTCCGGCCGAGATCAGGACCCATTCGGTGGCCAGCACGCCGGGGTGAAGGGCGTCCATCCAGCGCTGGATGGCGGCGTCGACCTCGGCCAGCTCGGCGGCGCGGCTCACGGGGTGCTCTCCTTGCAGATGTGGTGGGCCATCAGCGTCTGTTCGTCGGTGGAAACCAGGCGTTCGCGCAGCCCTTGCAGCAACAGCTCGCCGCACGATGGGCACTGATAAGCCACGCCGTGTTCGCTCAGCTGGGGTGAGGGCACCATCGCGGCAGCAGGTGTGGTCGGCGCGTTGGCGTCGGTGCCGAACGATTCGCGGGTCATGGTGATCACGGGCACGCCGAGGAACCGCACGGTGGTGCGTTGGTAGTGGACGTTCATTCGCGGACCAGACTGCTCGAGTGCGAGCTGATGAAGATGACGGTTCGGGGGTTGGCTCGGTCGAGTTCGATCACGCCGAACGCTGCCGTGCATTGCGAGTCATCGACCCACGCGACCTTGTTGCCGGCGTCGAAAACGTGCTTGAGCAAGTTGTCGACGTCGACGCGGCGGCGGGTGGAGCGGTAGAACTCGCACCCGACGGCCAAGTTGCCGGTCAGCGGCTCGCACAGTGTCGCGCGCAGGATCGCGGCGGTCGATGCTTCGGCCTCGACGTCGGCGGGGTGGGTGTATCGGCGGCCGTTGCCCAGGCGGGGGCGGCGCTTGGCGACCGGCTCGCCAGGGATGGTGATGACGTAGGCCGGGGACATCATCGCTTCGGCAGCCTCGCGCAGCCGCGCTGGAGTCTTCACAGGCTCAACCCGTCGGCGATGCGTTCCAGGTGCGCGATGGCGCTGCGGTGGAATCGTGTGCTCGGCGTCTGAGGGACCGGGATACCAGCCCAGACCATGCCGCCGATGTTGTCGCGGTCGAGCAGCGCGTAGGCGGCACATTCGCGTGTGGTGGTGCACCCGCCGCAAGCTCGTGCGAGGTTTTCGGCCTGTCGGCCGCCGCGATTGTCGGAAACGTAGAGCGCGAACTCCGCGGCTGTGCTCGACGTGCGGCACTTCGCCCGGACCATCCAGTCCCGGCTGTCGCTGGGCACGAGTGATTCACTCCATCTCGGTGGTGTGGGTGATCCGTCAGCCGCAGCTGCGCCTCCCGGGAAGGTTGCAGACCGGGTCGTGGGCGCGCTTTCAATTCCGCGGGTCGGGGCGTAGGGGTTCCCGGTGGCGGTGATGTTGACGGCTGACGGATCAGGGGAAGGGCGGTCTAGAAGGGCGGGGCGTCGTCGCTCGCGCTGGCATCCGAACCCCATGGGTCACCGGATCCGCTGCGGGAACCACCGCCGCCCTTGGCCGCCTTGGTCACTTTCGCCGTGGCGTGCTTGAGTGAGGGCCCGACCTCGTCGACCTCGAGTTCGACCACGGTGCGCTTCTCACCCTCGCGGGTTTCGTAGGAGCGCTGCTTGAGCCGACCAGAGACGATCACACGCGCGCCTCGCTGGAGACTCTCAGCGACATTCTCGGCAGCCTCGCGCCAAATGTTGCAGCGCAGGAACAGTGCATCACCGTCTTTCCATTCGCTCGAGTTCTTGTCATAAACTCGGGGAGTGGAAGCAACGGTGAAATTGGCCACCGCCTGACCGGCTGGAGTGAATCGAAGTTCTGGGTCAGCGGTTAGATTTCCGATGACCGTAATTACTGTTTCGCCTGCCATTCGGCGGGGCTCCTCTCTTTCTGCTGATTTCGAGGCTAACAGCGTGGAGGTGCCCGGGAACGGGGGGTGTAATCGGTTGGATTAGGCTATCTAGCTGGGAAAACAGCCAGCGAATTGGATGAGGTTTATCTGCTTCCCGAAACGGTGACAGTCTTTATTGCTCGGTGTTGACATGCCGAAAAAGCCGGTCCGCAAAATTGCTGGACCGGCATTTTCGGACGTCGGCTACAGGCTGTTGACGGCATCCGCCAATTCAATGCACAAGCCCTCGTTGATATAGGCCGTGGTATGTCGGCCTTCGGTGAGATACGCGTTGGCCTGGGCGATCACATCGGCGGTGTCGCGCCAATTCTGAGGCTCCCACCAACGCTGGAATCGCCGCCGCACAGCCAGGTCGACGATCGAGGCACCCCACTGCGCGAACTCCTGCGGCGAGGAGATCGACATGTAGGCACTCATGTCGGCCAAGTACCGCAGCATCGACCCCTCCGGCAGGGCACAGATCGGATCGCGGAACGCGGCTGCGTGTAGCGCCGGCATCGTGGTGATCGCCAGCTCGCCGACCACGCCATAGCCGCCCGGGTCGGTGCCCACACACAGTCCGCGGGGCCGCGACGGACAAGCGATCAGCGCCGCGGCCCGCACGTCCAGGTCCGGATACAGCTCGATCTCAGCGGCGACCTCGGCCGCCACCGCAGCGCCCTGGGAGTACCCGGCAACGATCACCGGATTCGGCGAGTCCCGGATCGCCTGCACGAGGGCGCTTTTGCCGAAGCCGACACTGCTGCGGTACGACATCGGCGTGCCGTACGCGGCGGGGTAGGGCACGTACTGGTACCGGAACCGGCGACGGTCGAGCGCGTTGGCGAAGGTCTCGGTCACCGGGTCGCCGTTGGGGTTCCAGGTGCCGCCCATGATGAGGACGTCGATCATTCGGTGAAGGCCTTTCGGTCGTGATGGCTGGCGCGGGTAACGGTGAAGACCAGATGCCCACGCGTGTCGTCGGTGGGGTCGGTCTGGAAGACGATCCGGTCGAAGCTGTACACGGCGACGGTGTTCGGGTCGGTGACGATGAGCGCGTGTTCGTTGCCGATGATGTCGATCTCAGGCAGGCCGGGCATGGCCACCTCCGTTGATCCATTCGATGTCGGCCAGAGGGTCGGATTCGGTTGACGCATCAGGCATGGGGGGTGCGTCCTCGGGCCGGTACATGAAGGTGAAGTCCGGGTGTGGCAGGCCCCGCACGACCATCGACCCGCAGTGGGGGCAGTGCGCCATCCCGCCCGGGATGTCTTGACGGTGGGTGGGCCACCACGGCCAGGGGCACGGGTCGCCCATGTCGTCGAGGCAGTCGAGGATCCCCGGCTGAGGTAGCACGACCTCGGCCGCCTCCTGTGGCGACAGGTCACTCCAGTGACGCTTCTGGTCAGGCACGGTCAAGCTCCGATCTTGGCGAAATGAGGTCGCCACGGCAGGGTGACGATGGTGTCGCGGGTTCCGGTCCGGTTCTTGGCGACGATCAGTTCGATCTCCCCGGTCGGCAAGCCCTCCATGGTGGGGTGGTGCAGCAGGATCGCTACGTCGCAGTCCTGCTCGATATCGCCGGTTTCGCGTAGATCGCTCAGCACCGGCGGGCGACTGGACTGGTCAGGACCGCGGTTGAGCTGGCACGCCAGCACCACGGCCACGGACAGCTCTTTGGACAGCTTGACCAGCTCTTTCATGATGTGGCCCAGGCTTTCTCGCCGATCACGCTTGCCGCGTGAGGCGCTCACCAGGCCCAGATAGTCCACGCAGATCGCGTCCAGGCCGCCGCGCGCCGACATCTGCCGGGCTGTCTCGCTGATGTGTTCCACCGTCATCGACGGGTTGTCCATCAGCCATAGCTCCGTCTCGGCGACTCGGGAACTGCGGTACAGCTCAAGCTTGTAGCGGTCGCGTTCCACCACCTCGCGCCGGGTAATGCGCCCGTAGTCGGCTTCGGCACCGGAGGCCATGATCCGCGAGACCATCTCCAGCTCAGGCATTTCCAGACTGCACATCAGCACCGGTGAGCCCGCCTCGGCCAAGTGCTGGCCGATGTTGAGCAGCCCGACGGTCTTACCGCCACCGGGACGACCAGCGATCACATACGTCCGACCCGGGTGCAGCCCACCACCGATGACGTCATCGAGATGCGGCCACGGGCTGGGGAAGATCCGCACTTTCTCCGCGGGGGCGTGCAGCCAGAGCCACCAGTCTTCGACCGCGTCCGACAACCGCCGAACCCCTTCGGGCAACGGCGCCTGGGTCCACACGAACTCGTCGAGCCGTCGCCCTGCCGCGATGTGATCAGCAGCGTCCTTGCCCTCGGCGGGCGAGACGATGCAGGGCTCGGCACGCCCGGCCAGCAGGCCGGCGACCTGGTTGGCGTGCGCCAGGCCGACATCGTCCATATCGCGCACGATCACCACGCGCCGTCCGTAGAGCGGGCTCAGATCAGCCAGGTGGGCTTTCCCCGCACCCATCGCAGTAC
The DNA here is from genome assembly GCF_050320175.1 of Nocardia sp. FBN12. Taxonomy (GTDB): domain Bacteria; phylum Actinomycetota; class Actinomycetes; order Mycobacteriales; family Mycobacteriaceae; genus Nocardia. The sequence goes on from NZ_CP190048.1 coordinate 247,659, forward strand.
AGGTCGCGATCTCACCGAGCGCCTCGAGGGCCAAGACATCTTTCTCCCCTTCGACGAACCAGATCACCCGGTCCGGGTCAGCCTCAGCGACCCGAGATGCCCGAAACAGTGACGAGCCCTTCGTGTTCCCCGCCTGCTTGAACTCCTTGCTCGGGGACCGGCGCACAATTCGGCCGTCGTCGTATCGGTACTCCGCGCCGCGCGGCTGATCGAACAGGTCGACCAATCCCAGCCCGACCGATTCCAGCACCGTGTCGGTGTCATCGCTGTGACAGTGGATGAGGACCTGGCCCTCGATCGCGCGAATCGACACACTTCGGTCCGCCGCAGAATGTCCCGGGGCCTGGGCCTGCGCGACACCGCTGCTGCGCTCGAGCACGATCAGCCCAGCAGCACGGAAGGCGTCGACGACGCGTTGATAAGCGATCATTGCAGTTCTAGTTGCTCTCCGTTGGCGAGGGCCTTGGCGACGAGGCGGGCACGGTTGCGGTCGATCCAGCGCCGGAATTCCTTGCGGTGGAACGCCGTCAGCGCATCCGGGTCCTCGGCGGACACCGTCGTCGGCGGCGGCCACGGCGGGGACCAATCCAGCCCGGTCATTTGCTGGATGGCTTGGGAGTACGGGTGCTGGGACCAGCGATCGAGGAACGCTTCGATCCGCGCCGGCGAACTGGTTACCGGCAGGGCCGCCACTCCTGCGATCACATCGCCCGGCTTGATCGGAAACCGGCCCGGCTTGCGGTAGTAGTTCTTCACCGCGGCCACCGCGTCCTCGGGTCCGATGCCCTGGCCGTCGAACAACGTCGCCCAGGCCTGTATCCGCAGCTTCGTGGGCTCTGGCATCTGAGCGTCGATCGCTGCTGCCATCGCATAAGCGGCCGTAGCGGCCTCGATGTGGGTGGTCACAGCGTCTCGACCTGGTAGGCAATCGCGGGCATCGGCGCTGCCTCGGGACTCATCTCGGCCATGAGCTGGCGGCCGATATCGAGCGCATCAGCGAAGCCACGTTCTGCGGTGCGCCGGTTCGGGTTTCGATCCGGCAAAGGCGCGTCGTGCCACCGTTCACCGTTGAGCCACGTCGCTCCGTAAGGGGTGAATCGGTCCTCGCGATTGGGGTCCTCGGAGAACGCGACCGTGGCGCGCATCAGCTCGGCGAAACCGACCTTGGCCAACGCAGTGGTGAAAGCCCGCTCGGCGTCACGACGAGCCTGCTTGCGCGGCCACACCTGCCACCACGAATCGAACCGAGGGTCCGAGGTGACCGCGACGGCACGCGAACGAGCGACCCGGCCTGCACCGGGCAGCTGCAGCTGCTCGTCGCCCGGCACCCGATGCACCACCGAACGCTCAAGCAGCATCTGCCGGTCGTTCTCGCTGCCGAGACTTTCCCAGATCTGAACAGGCAGGGCCGCAACGTTGTGCCGCGACAGATACATCCATCCCTTGACCAGCATCACCAGCTGGGCGGGAGAAAGCGGCAGATAGGCCGGACCATGCGGAAAGTCGTCGGGAATCGAAACCTTCACGCCGCCAGCACCTTCCACACCATCGGCGTGGCACCCGGCTTGGCCTGCGACATCTTGATCTCGCGGCGGCGCGGCTTGCTCCACCGGCACGGCTTGTGCGCCGGGTCGTCGATGCTGTCCTCGTCCCACTCGAACGGCAATGCCCAGCGTTGCAACCGGCCCAACTCTCGCGACCGAGGGCTGCGACCGGGATACAGCTGCCAGACCCGAAACACCGCGTCCAGCCGGTCGGCCACCTCGGCCGGCACAGACGACACCGACCCGTTTGCCAGCTCGAGCACCGACCGCATCGACAGGCAGGCCCGCGCCGCCAGCCACGGCACCGTGTGCCCGCTGGCGATCAGCGCTTGAACGCGCCGGACCGAACCGAGCGCATCGACGTGGCCGTCCGGGATCGGTGCACGCACCGCCTCCACCGCCATCAGCCGTTCATGGGTCGTCACGGTGATAGTCCGCTGGCCCGCCAGAATCTGGATGATCGACTGCCGCGACACACCCGCCTCGCGGGCGATCCGTTTGCGGGATGAGCTTTGCAGGAGGTAGAGCAGGTGCTCATGGACGGTGTCGGCGGGGACCAAAGCCACGGCTGCCACGAGGGCTCCTTCGTTAGGGCATGGGAAATAGACCCTGCGCGGACAGGCGCCCGCGCAGGGCTGGAGAGGAAAGGGACTAGCGCTTGGGCTGGCCGTACGTGATCAGCCATTCCTTGAGCGCTTCGGGAAAGATCAGCTTGCGGCGGCCGATCTCCAGATAGGCCAACTGGCAATCACGCATCGCGTCGTAGATGGTGCGGGGGTGGACCCCGATGGCGTCGGCGGCCTGTTGCACGTTGTAGGAGATCTTCTCGCTCATGCGACGTCGGCGAAGTCGTCGTAGCTGTCGTCAACGGCGGCCGGGCTGGTCAGGTCGACGAGCATGCCTCCGGTGACCCGAAGGTTTAGTGCTGAGGTCGACACGAACTTTTCCAGTTCACGGACTGCGACCTTGCGGTGCATCGGCGCGGCCGGCGAATTCCACGGTGAGGCAGCGTTGTCCGAGCCGCGGGACTTGGCCTTGGACGCGGCGATCATCTCCTTGGTGGCCTCGGCCACCTTCGAGATGGCACCGCCCTGGAACTGAACCGCGTAGGCGTAGGCGGACACCGGCTTGCCGCGGTCGCCCTTGGCCTTGCTGTGGCGGGGCCGCTCGTCGACGTTCTGGTCGAACTCGTATTCGTCGTGCTCGTAGACGGCCTCGACGATGACCTTGGAGTACAGGGCACTGCGCTGAATCCGCTGAATGATGCCCTTGTAGTCCTCCCAGCCCTCGATGCTGGAGCCCTTGGGCACGAGGTGGAAGAGACCGCCACCGGGTTCGTGACCCAAGGTGGCGCACCGCATCAGCGCCCGCATCAGCGACGCTCCGCGGTCACGGCGGAAGATCTCGGCCAACTTGTCATCGGCGTTGACCGCCGAGATCGCCAGGCGCACCCAGCGGTCCACGGTCATCGTCGGCGGCAGAACGCTGGCGAAGTCGGCGCGGTGCCGTGTGATCAAGCTCGCCGGAGTGGATTTGGCGGCAGAAGCGGCGTCGATGATGGATTCGGTCACAGTGCGTTCCGTTCGGTTTCGGGGATATAGCGGGCCCAGACCGCGGTGTCGCGGGTGTCGGCCTCGTAGGTTCCGGCGGGTTGAAAAGCAACGAGGTTGCCCTTCCTGATCGCACTGGCTTGCGCTAGTGCGCGCTTGGGTGTCGCGCAGGTCATCACCCGACCCCACTGGCCCTTGTTCGCCTCCAGCTCGGCCGCTTCCTCCAGGTAGGAGGCGGGTCGGCCGGAGGCACGCGCCACGCGCGGGGGGAGGGTGTTGAGCAACTCCACGTCAGGGTCCTTTCACGGCATCAGTGATGGTTGAAAACTTCGGTCGGGCAGCAGATTTGACGAAGGGAGTGCCGTTTCCCTTGGGCGGGCGCTGCCGGTAGGCGACTTTCTGCTCGCCGCACATCGCGCGCCACGCCTCGCCCATGACCTTGGCCAGTTCGCTACGCACGCCCATCAGCTGGGATTCGGCGGTTTCGGCTTCCCCGAGGGCGGCCCACCAGCGATCGGCCAGGTCGGCGCTGATCTGGAGCGTGGTGCCGTCGATCTCGGGATGCAGCTCGCGCAGCACGGCGTAGGTCGCGGAGTGGTCGTCGATATCCGGCTCGACGTCGTTGGCCAGGTCTTGCATGAACTGCGCGCCGGTGGCGATGAGCAGTTCGATCTCCTCGGCGGTTGGCTCGACGCGGTAGGTGCGCCAGTCGCCGACACCGAAGACCACCCGCACCCACATACCGGGCAGGCCCATGACCGCGCAGTACCACGTGACCTGGGTGCGGTAGTAGATCGGGATCTCGTCGGTGCCCTCGGTGCCCCACTTGTCGTCGCGAGCGGCGCACTTGATCTCCAGGCCGTCGACCAAGTTGCCGTTGGCGTCCCAGATCAGCCCGTCGGGGTTGGCGATCATCCACGGGTGCTCGGCGTGGCGGTAGGTGATTCCGGAGGTCATCGTGTGACCGGGCGGAAGCAGGTTGTCGCGGTAGTGGTCGAAGATCACGGGCTCGAACAAGCTGCCCATGAGCATGTAGAGGTTCTCGCGGACCGGCGGGAGCTTGTCCTGTTTGCGCCACCACAATGTGAAGCGCGACTCCCACGGGCTCAGCCCGAGGACCGCGGAGATCTCGCTGCCGCCGAGACCGCTCGCGCGTGCGGCGTGCCACTGGGGGGAGCCGCTGGGGAACTCGCCGATAGCGACGGCGGGCCCGGGGTTTAGGTGTGTTGTGGAGATCACTGTCGATTCGCTTGGGGTCGCCAAGCCCCCACGCGCGGACGGTTTTACGAGGTTTATCCGGGCGTAGATGAGGCTCTATGTCGGCTGTTTATGCTGGTAGGGGAGAAGACCATTGGGTCTCGTACGTAGACACCGTAACGCATTAACGCGGTTTATGTCGAGCTGCGAGCCGATAGCTGACCAGGAAAAGACCCCGTAAATCTGCTATAGAAAGTGATTTACGCGGGTTATCGACGTACTATGGCCGCGAACCTTGACATAGAAAAGAGGAGGCGGTCATGGCCCGAGGTAAGCCGGTCGGCGAGCCGTGGGCGACGCCGATGATTGCCCGCGGGTACGTCGAGCCGCGCAGCAACAACCCCAGCATCCAGGCGCTCGCCGCTGCGGCCGGCCTGGGGCCGACCACGGTTCAGCGAATCATCCGGCGCGAGGCGATCCCCGAGCGCCGAACCCAGGGCAAGCTGGCCAAGGCCCTCGGCATCGACATCGACACGCTCGCCGAATGGGTCGATCTCAAGGAACGCGTCGCAGTCCAGCCCCACTGGACTCCTCCGCGAGCAGTCGCCACGCTGACCGAAGAGGACTTGCTCCAGGTCGAAGCGTTGATCAACGAACTCGCACTCAAGCGCATTCGAGGTCGCGTCGGCGCTGGCAAGGACTGACCCCCCAACGGCGCGAAGGCCCACCCGAACGAATCGGGTGGGCCTTCGCTGCGTCTACGGCCACTCAGGCTGCGGGGAGTTCGTCCTCGCCGTAGTGGTCATGGTCGGCGGCCTCCAACTCGGCGGCATCAACAACATCGTGGCCGCGATCGAGCAGTGCGCGAAACGTGGCGGCCCGGAACTCTGCGACCACCGGCACGCCCTCGCCGGTGTCGATCTCGATCGTTATGTACGCGTTGTCCTCGACCGCCCCGCCACGGATGGTGACCGTCTCCAGCCCCATGGCCACGAACTGCGCCGCGGCCGGTTCTGGTGGGTGATGCAGCACGGCGAAACCCTTCGGGTCAGGCGAGGCGAGATCCTCGATATGCAGGATCGTACGTCAGGTTTATTCGCCTGTTTCCCGGGGTGTCACCGCTTGGGCAGACGGCGGCGGGTCGGAGTCCGACTGTGCGGCAACCGGTTTGCCGCTCTGATTCGAGTCTCGATCTCAGGTGGGATTCTGTGACCGGGTTCACAGGATGTCTAACCCCTGAACGTTCCTATGCAGGTTGGAGAGAGGGGTTTGAGTGACCCAAATCACAGCAAAATTCTCCTCAGAGAAGTCGCTGGTCAGGGCTCTGGAGGCGGAAATCAGGCGCTCCGGCCGTCCCTCCGCAGAGGGGGTGGGTAGTTTTGTGGGTAGCTCAACCAGAGGTTGAGCGTTCCACATCGCTATAACACCAGGTAGACCTGGTGCTTCTGAGTGCGCCATCAGGGACTTGAACCCCGAACCCGCTGATTAAGAGTCAGCTGCTCTGCCAATTGAGCTAATGGCGCATGTTTTGTTCTTTGCCCCGTCTCCGGTGCGGAACAAACATTAGCAGGCCGTGGGCCGGAAAGTGAAATCGGGCGCTGACCAGCGCCAATGCCGTGTATCGGGCGTTGTTAACGCCGACGGCCCTCGTACGTATCTAACGATTGTGACTTGGTCGTGTCGCGGGGGCTTTCCCGTTGGAACCGGCCGGACTAGCTGGCAGAATGGGCGAGACGTCGAGTTCGTAACGCCCCCCGCCTACACGGATGGCAGTAGCGATTCGGTATGTGGGATCTGCGGCGCACTGTTATCGCGTCGGTACGGAAACGGGGTTGACATGGGTAAGAAGCGGGGGCGACCTCGGTCGCTGCGGACGATCGTTCCGGTGGTGCTGCTGGCGGTATTCGCCCTGGGGGCATCGGCGTGTTCGGCCGCGGAGGGTGCCGGCGTGGAGGTGGCGATCGATCGCAACCCTCTCGCCGAGCTGATCAAGCCGAAACTGGTCTCGACCATCAAGGACGGGCAGGTGGGTGTCTCGCCCGGGATGCCGATGGCCTTCCAGGTCGAGGACGGCAAGTTCACCGACGTCACGCTGACCAATCAGCAGGGCGGTGTGGTGGCGGGCCAGCTGGCCGCGGACGGCCGCTCCTGGGCGACCGCCGAGGTGCTCGGCTACGGCAAGACCTACAAGCTCACGGCTTCGGCCATCGGGCTCGGTGGCGCCAACTCCTCGACGCTGAGCTTCACCACCAGCTCGCCGAAGAGCCAGACCAAGCCGTACCTGCTGCCCGGTGAGGGTGACGTGGTCGGCATCGGTCAGCCGGTGGCGATCCAGTTCGACGAGAACATCCCCGATCGCCGGGCCGCGCAGGAGGCCATCAAGATCACCACCGAGCCCGCCGTCGAGGGGGCCTTCTACTGGGTGAACAATCGCGAAGTGCGGTGGCGCCCAGAGCATTACTGGGCACCGGGCACCAAGGTGACCGTCGATGTGAACGTCTACGGCAAGGACCTGGGCAAGGGTCTGTACGGCCAGGACAACATCCATTCGTTCTTCACCATCGGCGACGCGGTGATCTTCACCGCCGACGACAACACCCACCAGGTGACGGTGGAGAAGAACGGTCAGGTGATCATGACCATGCCCACCTCGATGGGTAAGGACAGCACGCCCACCGACAACGGCATCTACATCGTCAGCGACCGGCACGAGAAGATCGTGATGGATTCCTCGACCTACGGTGTGGCGGTGAACTCGGCCGACGGGTATCGCACGCCGGTCGACTACGCGACGCGAATCTCCTACAGCGGCATCTTCTTCCACTCGGCGCCGTGGTCGGTCGGGCAGCAGGGTTACTCCAACGCGAGTCACGGCTGCCTGAATCTGAGTCCGGCGAACGCGCGCTGGGTGTACGAGAACGCCAAGCGTGGCGACATCACCATCATCAAGAACACGGTCGGCGGCACCCTGTCCGGTGTCGACGGGCTCGGTGACTGGAACATCGCGTGGCCGGAATGGAAGGCGGGCAACGCCGACGCTCCGTAGGCGCACGAAAAGCGAAGGGGCACCGGATGTTTCCGGTGCCCCTTCGCTGTGTCTGTGGTCAGTGCGGCGTGGGAAGCTCGCTGCAGTCCATCATCGCCTCGCCCGCGACGGCGAGGGCGCTGCCGAACGCGCCGCACAGGATGCGTCCGCCGAACAGCAGGCGGTCGAGGTTGGGCAGGCCGGCCGAGCCGGTGCCGGAGGAGCCGGTGGTTTCGACGCCGGTGGTGGAGCCGCTCTGCGCCGAACCGGATTCGGGCTGATCGCTCGGCAGGCCGAAGTCGCCGGTGGGGGTCTCCGCCGTGAAATCGGTGAGGGGTAGGCCGGGCGAGGCGGCCGCGGTCCCCGCGACAGGGCCGAGCACGGTGGCGGCCGCGAGGATGGCGACGACGGTGGAACGCTTCATCAAGGGGTCTTTCCGGTCGAGCGCTGACGCTGTGGCGAGATCTGCCCCACATCTGGGCAGCGGTCCAAAGTGTAGCGGTCAAACGTGACGTTCGTCATGGTGGAGCGGGTTATCCGGCTTCGGCCAAGTCCGGTTCGTCGCGGTGGATCTCGGACGCGACGCTCAGGTGGTCGACGACCACTCGGCGTGCGCCGCAGTGGCAGCGCTGATAGGCGACGAGGCCCTCGCTGGTCCGGTGGCGTGACTCGAGTTGCCAGGTGTGCGCGGGGTGGTTTTCCATGCTTCGAGTCTGATGTAATGGCATTGTGCATTACAACCATTACGGGCGTGAGCCGGTGCTGCTCGGCGTCGATCTGCTCAATGATCCGTGTTCGAGTGCCGGGGAGTTGGCGCGGCGCTGTGCCGACGCGGGTTTGGTGCTGAGTGCGCCCGTGTCAGCCGCCGATCTCACGTCGGTGACGGCTTTTCTGGGGCGCTGGCGTGCCGTGGTGGAGTGCGCGGACCGGGCCGAGCGGGCGGCGCTGCTCAATGTGTTGCTGGCCGAGTACGCGTCCCCGCCCCGCCTGACCGACCACGTGGGCGACGGCTGGCATCTGCATTTCCGGCCCCCCGAGGTGCCGACGGACCGCCAGATCGCGGCGATGATCACCGTGGGGACGGCATTGCACCTGACCGGGCTCGGCATGGACCGCTTGGGCGCCTGCGAGGCGCAGGGGTGTTCCCAGGTGTACGCCGACATTTCGCGCAACGGCCGACAACGCTTCTGTAGTCCGGCCTGTGCGAACCGGTCGGCCGTCCGAAGGCACCGGGCCGGTCGCGCAGTTGGTGACAGCCTGCCGGTGCGGGGCACACCCTGATGTGACCACGCCTGCCTGTAGTGCGGCGAAGGATCGGCGCGATGACGGCGTGTGCGCGAAAGGCCGATGGTGTTCGCCGCGAGTAATACGACCGCGGACCCGCGCCGCCGACCCGTGGCGGCGCGAGCTCGTGATCAGGGCTGAACCGGGAAATTGGCGCTCAAGATGTTTCGCGGATCGCGGGCCTGCTTGATCGCGCGGAGGCGTTCCAAGGTGGCTGTGTCGAAGGCGGCCTCGGCCGATTCACCTGGCGCGAGGAAGGTGTACGGCTTCTTGCCGGTGACGTGGGCGCCGAGGTCGTCGACGATGCTGGTGAAGGCGGTCTGGACGTCGTCGATCAGGTGGGGGAGTCCGAGCCCGAGCAAGTAGAGGGCGTAGGGCTCGGCGACCGGGCCGCGGGCGCCGTGTTCGCGAGTGGTGTCGGCGAGGGCCCCACCGAGGGCACGGATCTGGATGTTGAGCAGGGGTGCGACCGGTGCGTCGATGAGCGTCTTGACGACCGCGTCGCCCAGGTCGGTGAGCAGTTCGCCGCGCGAGAGCGACGGGCTCGGGTCGGTGGGTTCGGCGGTGATGGTGCCGATCCGGTCGGGGGTCATGGTGGCGCGGGTGTCGGCGAGCGCGCCGGTGATGGTGTCGAGGCGGCTGGTCAGCTCGCGGCCCCGCGCCTCGTCACCGAGGTAGGCGAAGTCGATCGCGACGGTCGGTGCGGCGCCGGGAATCTGGTAGCGCTGCAACCACACCGACAGTTCCGGCGGTGCGTCGGTGGTGAGTGCGGTGAAGACGTCGAACACGTCGTGGGTGCGCTCGGCCGACCAGCTCACCCGCCCGCCGTAGAGCCGCGGTAGTTCGAACAGGTCGATCTCGAGCGCGGTGACGATCGCGAAGTCGCCACCGCCGCCGCGCAGTGCCCAGAACAGCTCCGGATCGGCGTCGGCGCTCACTCGTGCGCGGTTGCCGTCGGCGTCGACGATCTCGAACGCGCGGACCGCGTCGGCCGCCCACCCGTGCTTGCGGGCCAGCCAGCCGAAGCCGCCGCCCAGGGTGTACCCGGTCACACCGACCACGGGATTGCTGCCCGCGAGCCCGCTCAGGCCGTGTGCGGCGGCCGCGGTCTGGACGGCGCCCCACTGGGTGCCGGAGCCGATGCGGGCCACCCGCGCGACCGGGTCGATGTCGATGGTGTCGAGGTGGCCGGTGCGCACGAGGATCGTGTCGTCGATGTCGCCGGTCGCGCCGTGGCCGGTCGGCTGGGTGACCACCGTGCGGCCCGCGCGGTTCGCGTAGCGCACGAGGTTCGCGAGGTCGTCGGCGTCGGCGACCTCGACGACGGCGGCGACCGTCTGGGCGATCGCGGTGTTCCACGGGCGGGCCGCGAGGTCGAATGCGGTATCGCCCGGCAGGAGAACGTTTCCGCGGAGATCGGCGCGCAGTTCGTTGATGCTCATGATCAGTAGACGATGCCGGACCGGCGAGTGTGACATGCACGCGGCGAACAAAGAAGGCCCGGTCCTGGGGACCGGGCCTTCTCTTCGGGGTGACCGACGGGACTCGAACCCGCGACATCCAGGATCACAACCTGGTGCTCTACCAACTGAACTACGGTCACCATCACCGGTGAATCACCGGCGCCGTCGATACTAGCGTGAGTTTGGTGCCAGGCCCTAATCCGCTGGTAGAGGGCTCGAACCGGTGACATCCACGGCCTCGGTGGCCGCCTGCGCGGCGGCCGCGATCTCGGTGGTCGATGGCCCGGGCAGCGGCACGAAGGCGGTGCGGCGGTAGTACTCGAGTTCGCGGATGGATTCCTTGATGTCGGCCAGCGCGCGGTGCGCAAGGCCCTTCTCCGGCTGGCCGAAGTAGATGCGCGGGTACCAGCGCCTGCACAGTTCCTTGATCGAGCTCACGTCGACCATCCGGTAGTGCAGGTGCGCGTCGAGTTCGGGCATGTCGCGGGCGATGAAACCGCGATCGGTGCCGATGGAATTACCGCACAGCGGCACCGTGCGCGCGGTAGGCGCGTACTCGCGGATATAGTCGAGTACCTGCTGCTGGGCCTGCTCGAGGGTGACGGTCGAACGCCGAACCTCGTCGGTCAGACCGGATTTAGCGTGCATGGTGGCGACGACCGGTGGCATGCAGGCCAGGGCGGCGTCGTCGGCGTGGATGACGATGTCGACACCGTCACCGAGAATGTTGAGGTCGCTGTCGGTTACGAGCGCGGCGATCTCGATCAGCTTGTCGCTGTCGAGACGGAGCCCCGTCATTTCGCAATCCATCCAGACCAAAAGTTTGTCGGACACCGAGCCACCCTAACGGGGTAGGCGTGAACCTCGTCGGCAGGTGTGTCGTGCGGGCGAGGCGGGCCAGGTTTGCCGACGACATCGGCGGATGTTCGCCGCCCAGGTGACCGGCACGGATACAGTTTGCCTGGAATTGTCCGCAGACGTTCCGAGCATTTCTTGCGTACGTGCCAGTGAGCAGACGGAGGACGCGCGAATGACCACCCCACAGGAGAAGGCGGCAGCGGCACGTAAGGCGGCCGAGGACGCGGCCCGGGTCGCGGCCGAGGCGATGGCGGCCGCGGAGGCCGCCGAGCAAGAGGCCGCGGCAGCGGCCACCGACGACGAACATGCGGCACCTGGCAACGAATCCGCCTCCGCGAGTACGGAATCCGATTCGAAGTCACCGGCATCCGGCGTGGCCGGGGAGATCGCCGAGGGCTACGCCTTCGCGGGGCCTGCCTTGGAACTGGGCACGGTGATGGTCGACGGGGTGGCCGATCCTGGTGCGCGCGTGCGTATTCCGCTGCGGATGATGAACCGGCACGGCCTCGTCGCCGGCGCCACCGGCACCGGCAAGACCAAGACCCTGCAGGGTATCGCCGAACAGCTTTCCCGCGCAGGCGTTCCCGTGGTGATGGCCGACGTCAAGGGCGACCTGTCAGGTCTGAGCGAGCCGGGCGCCGACAACGAGAAGATCCGGGCGCGCGCGGCGGAAACCGGCGCGACCGACTGGGCACCGAGCACCTTCCCCACCGAGTTCGTCTCGCTCGGCACCGGCGGCATCGGGGTGCCGATCCGGGCGACGATCACCTCGTTCGGTCCGATCCTGCTCAGCAAGGTGCTCGGCCTCAACGACACCCAGGAATCGACGCTCGGCCTGATCTTCCACTGGGCTGATCAGCGTGGCCTCGCCCTGCTGGATCTGAAGGACTTGCGCGCGGTCATCACCCACCTGACCAGCCCCGAAGGCAAGGAAGACCTCAAGGGCATCGGTGGCGTGTCCTCGCAGACAGCGGGGGTGATCCTGCGGTCACTGGTGAACCTGGAAGCCGAAGGCGGCGACACCTTCTTCGGCGAACCCGAGCTCGACCCGGCCGATCTGCTGCGCACCGCGGGCAGGCTCGGCGTGATCACGCTGTTCGAGCTCGGCCAGCAGGCGGCGCGACCCGCGCTGTTCTCGACGTTCCTGATGTGGGTGCTGGCCGACCTGTTCCAGACGTTGCCCGAGGTGGGTGACGTAGACAAGCCGAAGCTCGTGTTCATCTTCGACGAGGCGCATCTGCTGTTCGCCGAGGCGTCCAAGGCGTTTCTGCAGCAGGTCGAGCAGACGGTGAAGCTGATCCGGTCCAAGGGCGTCGGTGTGTTCTTCTGCACCCAGTTGCCCACCGACATCCCCAACCCGGTGCTCTCCCAGCTCGGCGCCCGCGTCCAGCACGCCTTGCGCGCCTTCACCCCCGACGATCAGAAGGCGCTGTCCAAGACGGTGCGCACCTACCCGAAGTCGTCGGTGTACGACCTCGAAGAGGCGCTGACCTCGCTCGGCACCGGTGAGGCGATCGTCACTGTGCTCTCCGAGACCGGTGCGCCGACGCCCGTCGCCTGGACCAAGATCGCGCCGCCGCGCTCGCTGATGGACACCATCGGCGATGACGCGATCAAGTCCAAGGCGCTGGCGAGCGCGTTGCAGGGCAGATACGGGCAGAGCGTCGACCGGGAATCCGCCTACGAGATGCTGCTGGCCAGCGTGGCCGCCGCCGCACCCGCGCCCGAGGCCGCGCAGGCACCGGGCCGATCGCAGGCACAGCAGGACGAGGACACGGCGGCCGAACGGATCATGAAGAACCCCGCCGTGAAGAGCTTTCTGCGATCAGCGGCCAGCGCCGCCGGTCGCGAGATCAGTCGCAGTATCTTCGGCACCCGGCGGCGCTGACGGACGAGACGGTTGGCTCAGCTGCTGCCGAACCAGCCCCACGGGAACCAGTTGTGCCCGCCACGGCCGCGGTCGCAGCGATCCCAGTCGCGATCGTTCCAGTGGTTGCGGCCGTACCAGTCGTTGTCACATCGGTGCCCGCGGTCGCGGTCGCAGTAGTCGTAGTTCCGGTGGTTCCAGTCGTCGCATCGTGGGCGATTGGTCTGTACCTGGTCGGGGGCCGCTGCGGGCAATGCGGTCGCGGGCGCCGCCACTGTCATCGGAAATGTGACCGCCATACCGGCCACCGCCATGCTCATGAGCAGTCGGCGCAGGCCGACCTCGCGTGTTCTGTTGGTATTCATCGCTACCTCTTCCGGTGCGCTCGTCACCGGACCAACGCACCGTCGGTCGAGTTGTGTGATTATCCCCGACCTGTCTGATATTAGGCGCGCGATGGGTGCCGCCACCAGACCGATGACGGCAGTATTCCGGCCTATTCCAGAATTTCGCGCATCAGCAGATCGGCGGTTGTCTCGCGGCGCATCAACTGCCGGGTGCTGCCGTCGGCGACAGCGACGATCGGCGGCCTGCCCACCGTGCTGTAGGTCGACGCGAGCCCGTGGTGGTAGGCGCCGGTGCACGGGAGGGCGAGTACCTCACCGGGGTGCAGATCGGCGGGTAAGCGCACGTCGGTGGCGATGAGCGCGCCGGATTCGCTGTGCCTGCCCGCGATGGACGCGGTCATCTGCGAGCCGGTCGGGTGCCGGTTGACCACCAGCGCGCCGCCGTGTCCGCGTCCCTGGCCGCCACAGCCGCCGCCGTCGACGATCACCCGGGTGCCACCGTCGGCGGTCTCGTTGACGGCGAGCACTCGATACAGGGTGACGCCCGCCCTGGCTACGATCGCGCGCCCGGGTTCCATCGCCAGCACGGGGCGGGGAAAGCGATGGCGCGCGCAGCCGGCGTCCAGTGCGTCGTCGAGGATGTCGGCGAGCTCGCGCAGGTTCAGTTCCGCGTCGCCACTGCGCAGCGCTACCGCGTGCCCGCCGCCGATGTCGAGATGGGAGAGCAGCAGACCGTATTCGTGGTCGACCCAGGACATCTCGCCGATCATCCGGCGGATCGCCTCGCCGTAGTGGTCGGGGTTGTGGATGTGCGGGCCGAGGTGGCAGTGCAGGCCGACGAGCTGCAGGTTGCACCGGCCCGCGATCCGGGCCACGGCGGTCTCGAACGACCGGCTGCCGAGCGGGAAGCCGAACTGGTCGGCGCCGGGAACGTCGATACCGGTGGCGACGCGGAGCAGCACCTGCTGCGGTTGGGTCGCCAAGGCAGTGAGCAGAGTGATCTCGGTGAGCGAGCCGACCACGATGCGGCCGACCCCGCAGCGCACGGCGGTCTTCAGTTCGTCGAGGGTCTTGCCGTTGCCGTGCAACACGATTCGGCGCGGATCGATGCCCGCCGCGAGCGCGACCGACAGCTCACCGCTCGAACCCACCTGCACCGACAGACCCTCGTCGGCGACCCAGCGGGCCACCGCGCCGACCATCAGCGCGGTACCCGCGTAGACGATCTCGGCCTCGGGGAAGTGCTTGCGGTAGGCGCGGCAGCGCTCTCGTACCTCGGCTTCGTCGACCACCTGGACAGGAGTGCCGAACTGATCGGCGATATCGGCGAGCGCCACCGAGCCGAGGGTGATCCGGCCGTCGTGGTCGTAGTGGGTATCGGCAGGCCAAACCGCGGAATCGAGCCGCGGCACGGTGGTAGCACGCAACGACGGGAAGATGTCGAGCAACGTCACGGTGGTCTCCTGAGGACGCCCCCGCGTTCGGAACGGCGGGGCCTACTGTCAGAACTACGCCGTGCGCGCGCCGCTGAACTCGGTGTTTACGGGTCCTTGACCACCGGTGAGTCCTTCCTGACGGTTTGCTGACATGCCGACCCGTCAGGCCGTGCTCAGCTGCCGAGCTTCTTGTAGAACGCGCCCGCGACAGGGGCGGTCAGCGCGCGCGGTCCGTAGTTGCCCGCGACGCTCATGCCCTTGCTGATCAGGCCGGGGACGATGCGCATCTTGTTGCGAGCCAGCGCGTCGATGGAGACCTTGGCGGTGTACTCCGACGACACCCAGAGGAAGTCGGGAACCATCTTGTCGACGATCGACTGGTCCTCGGGGGCGGGGGTTTCGGTGCGAACGGGACCGGGGGCCAGCAGGGTGACGTGCACGCCGGTGCCCTTGAGCTCGCCGCGCAACGACTCCGAGAAGGTGTTCGCGAACGCCTTCGACGCCGCGTAGGTGGCGTTGTTCGGGATCGGCATGTTGCCCGCCGCCGAACCGCTGATCAGGATCCCACCCGCCTTGCGCTCGATCATGCCGGGCAGCACCGCCAGGGTCAGGTCGTGCACGGCGGTGGCGTTGAGTTCCATCTGCATGCGCTCGTAGGCGAAGTCGAGTTCGGCGACCGGGCCGAAGGTCGCGATGCCCGCGTTGTTGCAGAGGACGGCGATATCGCGGACCGCGAGCTCGTCGACGAGGCTGGCCCGCTGGGTGCGATCGGCCAGGTCGACCGCGCGGACCTCGGCGGTGATGCCGTGGACCAGGGTCAGCCGCTGGGCGAGCTCGGTGAGGATCTCACCGCGGCGCGCGACCAGGATCAGCGAATAGCCGCGCCCGGCCAGTTCGGCGGCCAACGCGGTGCCGATGCCGGAGGACGCGCCGGTGACGACGGCACGATTGTCTGCAGTGGGGGAGGGCAAGCTCACGAGGGGAGCTTAGGGGATCGGCTCCAGGTGTGCCGTGCCCGCGTCGACGGGTGGCAGCGCGCTCCGGTAGTTCGACGCGACACCATCGATACTGGACTGATGGCTGACGAGCAGGTGTTCGGGATGGGCGATGACCCACTGGCCGAGCCGACGTGGCCCGCGCTCACCGAGGACGAGATCGCGCGGGCGGTCGCCGCGACGTGGGGTGGCTCGCCCGCGGCGATCGAATGGCGTGGTGCGCGGCCGTTGTCGTCGACGGTGGGGGTGCGGTTGGACGACGGGGAGCGGCTTGTGGTGAAGCGGATGCCAGTGCGCTTGCGTGATGAGGTGGCGTTGGGTGAGGAGCATCGCTTCATGGCGCATCTGCGGGATCGGGGCATTCCGGTGCCCGAAGTGCGTGCGACGGTGGGTGAGTTCGTCTACGAAGTGCACAGGGTTGGGGTGGGGGAGGACAGGTATCGCGCGGACTTCTCCTGGTCGCCTTATCGCGACAGCGACGATGCGGTGCGCGCCGGGGTGATGCTCGGTCGATTACATTCGGCCGCAGCAGGTTTCGATGCGCCTGCTCGACCGCCCAGGCCATTGCTGGCGAGTATGCACGGTGACGTGGTGAGCGCGTTCGAACGGCACATCGCACGGCGGCCGTCGGTCGCCGGATTCCTGGGCGAAAGGGACTGGCGTGCTGAGGTTCCCGAGTTCCGGGTCGACTTCTCCGGTGTCGCGCCACTGTGGACACATGGAGACTGGCACGCGACCAACCTGCTCTGGACCGACCACGAGGTGACCTCGGTGATCGATTTCGGACTGGCAGACCGGACCACCGCCGTCTTCGACCTGGCCACCGCCATCGAACGCACCGCCGTCGACTGGGTTTCCCTGCGTGACGGCGGTCCCGCCCATGTGCGCGCGGACCAGATCACCGCGCTGATCCAGGGATACCGATCCGAGCGAACACTGTCGGCGGCCGAACAGAACCTGCTTCCGAGCCTGCTCCCGCTGGTCCACATCGGCTACGAGCTCTCGGAGATCGACTACTTCCTCACGATCGCCCACGACCCACGCAACGCCGAAGTCGCCTACCACGACTGGCTTCTCGGACATCTTCGCTGGTACGAATCAGCGGAGGGCCGCGAACTACGCGATGCTGTTCGCGACCTCTCCCTACACTGACCGCCCACCCGGCACCACCGAGTCCGCCCACCCGCACCGCTTTCCCAGCTACACCGTCAAACCCCAGTTCCGCCATGACCGCACTCCCACCCACCACGACCCGACCTCGAGGAGGGTCCGCCGCGAAGCGGCGTAGCGGCCCGGCCGCGAGTTAGCCGCCGTTGCGTCCGCGGCGCAGCCGCCAGCAACGGCGGCTAACTCGCGGCCCCCCAGGGGCCGCGCTCGAGCGCGCCAGCGCTCCTATAACACAGCGGCCAATCGGGTGCCCTGGTTGATCGCGCGCTTGGCGTCGAGTTCGGCGGCCAGGTCGGCGCCGCCGATGAGGTGCAGGTCGACGCCCGCGGCGCGCAGCGGTTCTTCGAGTTCGCGCACGGATTCCTGTCCGGCGCAGACGATCACGTTGTCGACCTCGATCACGCGCGGGTTCTCGTGCTTCTCGCCGAAGCTGATGTGCAGGCCCGCGTCGTCGATGCGGTCGTAGTTCACGCCGCCGACCTGCTCGACACCCTTGGCCTTGAGGGCCGCGCGGTGCACCCAGCCGGAGGTCTTGCCCAGATCCTTGCCGAACGGGGTCGACTTACGTTGCAGCAGTACGACATCGCGGGCAGCGGGGGAGGGATTGGGCTTCTTGAGCTGGCCGGGAGCCTGCTCGTTCTCGGAATCGACGCCCCACTCCTCTTTCCACTCGTCGAGCTTGAGCGTGGGATGCCCTTCGACGGTGAGGTATTCGCTCACGTCGTAGCCGATGCCGCCCGCGCCGATCACCGCGACCTTCTTACCGACCGGCTTCTCCTCCTTCACCAGTTCGGCGTAGGAGAGCACCATCGGGTGGTCGATACCGGGAATGTTGGGGATGCGCGGGCGCACACCGGTCGCCAGGATCACCGAGTCGTACTTGCCCGCGATCAATTCCTCGGCGGTGACCCGCTTTTCGAGATGCAGGGTGACACCGGTGACGTCGATCTTGCGGCGGAAGTAGCGGATCGACTCGTCGAACTCCTCCTTGCCGGGTATGCGGCGGGCGATGTCGAACTGGCCGCCGATCTTGTCATCGGACTCGAACAGGTCGACGTGATGGCCACGCTCGGCCAGACTCACCGCGGCCGACAGCCCAGCCGGGCCCGCACCGACGACCGCGACCCGCTTGGCGCGCCGAGTCGGCAGCAAGTTCAACGTGGTCTCGCTGCCCGCACGCGGGTTGACCAGGCACGACACCTTCTTGTTGCCGAAGGCGTGGTCGAGGCAGGCCTGGTTGCAGGCGATGCAGGTGTTGATCTCGTCGGCCCGATTCTGCTCGGCCTTGTTGGCCCATTCGGCGTCGGCCAGCAGCGGGCGGGCCATGGAGATCAGCGCCGCGTCGCCGCGGGTCAGGATCTCCTCGGCGACCTCGGGCATATTGATCCGGTTGGAGGCACAGACCGGGATGTTCACCTTGCGCGCGATCTTCGCGGTGAACTCCACGAACGCCGCACGCGGCACCGAGGTGACGATGGTGGGCACGCGCGCCTCGTGCCAGCCGATGTCGGTATTGAGGATGTCGACGCCGACGGCTTCCAATTCCTGTGCCAGAGCGACGATCTCGTCGAAGGTCTGCCCCTTCTCCACGAGTTCGGCCATCGACAACCGGAACACGATGATGAAATCGGGGCCCACTTCGGCACGGATGCGGCGGGCGATCTCGACGGGCAGCCGACGTCGGTTCTCCGGTGTGCCGCCCCACTTGTCGGTGCGCTTGTTCACCCGCGGCGCGAGGAACTGGTTGAGGAAATAGCCCTCACCGCCCATTATCTCGCAGCCGTCGTAGCCGGCGAACTTGGCCAGGCCCGCGCAGCGCGCGTAATCGTCGATGGTGCTCTCCACACCCTTCGACGACAGCGCCCGCGGCTTGAACGGGTTGATCGCGGACTTGATCGCCGATGCCGAAACACTGGTCGGCATATAGGAATAACGCCCCGCGTGCAGGATCTGGATGGCGATCTTGCCACCCTCGGCGTGCACCGCCTTGGTGATCGTGCGATGCCGGTAGGCCTCGGTCTTGTTGGTCAGCTTGCCGCCGAGCGGCAGCAACCAGCCGGTGCGGTTGGGCGCGTAGCCGCCGGTGATGATCAGGCCGACACCGCCGCGGGCGCGCTCGGCGAAGTAGGCGGCCAGTTTGTTGGTGTCCCAGGCGCGGTCCTCCAGACCGGTATGCATGGAGCCCATGACTACGCGATTGCGCAGCGTGGTGTGGCCGAGGTCGAGTGGCTCGAACAGATGGGGATAGGCAGTCATGGGCGGTCGTCACCTTTTCGCGGTCGCAGGGCCTGCAGTACTTCGTCGCACCATTCGAGGTAGCCGGACTCCGCGCGGATGCCCGCGCGCAGCACCAGATACTGGTGCAGAGCGGTGCCGGAGAGCTGGTCCGGCACCGGGAAGAATTTCTTTTCGCTGAGGCGGTACTCATCGAGGCGCTGGGCGTGCTGGCCGCGATGGCGCTCGACCTCGGCGCAGATGGCATTGATGTCGCCGTACGCGGCGGCGCGGATCTTCACGCCCAGTTCGTCGCGGGCCGGGGTGGCGTCGGTGGGCTCGGCGAGCCAGCGGGCGATCTCGGCCTGGCCGGCCGGGGCTACCGAGTACACCTTCTTGTCGGGCTTGCCCTGCTGGGTCACCGATTCGACGGTGACCCAGCCGGAGGACTCCATCCGCTTGAGCACCCGGTAGATCTGCTGGTGGGTGGCACTCCAGAAGTAGCCGATCGACTTGTCGAATCGGCGTGCGAGCTCATAGCCCGATCCGGCCCGCTCGGTGAGCGAGACCAGTAGCGCGTGCTCCAGTGCCATGGGACGAGAGTATCCGGAACGCTGGGTACTATGCAACCAGGTTCATATGAACTGCCGGTGCCGATCCAATAGACGGCGCGGTTGTCGGATCGTCGTTACGCTTCGGCGTATGACCGAGGTGGACGCGGCCGAGACCGTCGGGGAGGCGGCCGGACGCGGGCAGGTGCTGGCGTGGGGGCTGTGGGACTGGGGGTCGTCGGCGTTCCAGGCCGTCACGCTGACCTTCGTGTTCTCCGTGTATCTCACCGACAAGGTGGGCAAAGATCTGCCGGGGACGACACCGGCGAGTGCCTGGCTGGGGTGGGCGCTGGCGGGGGCAGGCTTGGTCGTCGCGCTGACGGCGCCGGTCTGCGGGCAGTACTTCGACGCGGTCGGCTCACGTAAACGAGCCTTGGCGACCTTGACGGCGCTGACGGTCGGCGCGATGTCACTGATGTTCTTCGTCCGCGACAACTATGACGACCTCTGGCTTGGCTTGGCGTTGCTCGCATTCGCCTCGGCCACCTTCGAGCTCGCGGGCGTGCCCTACAACGCGATGATGCGGCAGGTGTCGACCCCGGCCACGGTGGGCCGGGTGTCCGGATTCGGTTGGGCGATGGGCTATTTCGGCGGCATCGCGCTGCTGCTGATCTGCTACGTGGGATTCCTCGCCGGCGACGGTGACACCCGCGGGTTGCTCGCGATGCCCACCGATCAGGGCCTCAATGTCCGGCTCGTCATCGTGCTCGCGGCGGTGTGGTTCACGGTCTTCGCGCTGCCGGTGCTGTTCGCGGTGCCCGAGATGCCGCGCACCGGCGCCGACCCGGGTGCGGCGAAGGTCGGCTTCGCCGGTTCCTACCGCGTCCTGTGGCGTGACGTGCGGGAGCTGTGGGGGCAGGACCGGCACACGGTGTACTTCCTGCTCGCCAGCGCGGTGTTCCGGGACGGCCTGGCCGGTGTGTTCACTTTCGGCGGGGTGCTCGCGGTATCGGTGTACGGGTTCGCTGACGCCGATGTGCTGCTGTTCGGGATCGCCGCGAATGTCGTCGCGGGGGCGGCTGCGATCGTGGCGGGCCGGTTCGACGACCGGATCGGGCCCAAACGGGTGATCGTGGGGTCGCTGGCCGGGATGCTGGTGTGCGGAGTGGCGCTGCTGCTGGTGTCGGGCTCGGCGATGTTCTGGATCTTCGGCCTCGCGCTCACCGTGTTCGTCGGTCCGGCACAGGCTTCGGCGCGTTCGTTCCTGGCCCGGCTGGCTCCGCCGGGACGGGAAGGTCAGCTGTTCGGGCTGTACACGACCACCGGACGGGCCGTGTCGTTCCTGGCGCCTGCCCTGTTCGGCGTGTTCGTGGCGGTTTTCCACAGCGACCGCGCCGGCATCGCCGGACTGCTCGTCGTGCTGGCGCTGGGTCTGCTGGTGTTGCTCCCGGTGCGTGCGCCTGCGCGCGCCGAGTGAATCGTGTTGTGGGGTATCACTGAAATCGTCGCGCGCATTGAGTGTGAACACCTGTACTCCGAACAGCGGTGGCCAACTAACCTCGAAGGGGCAGGGGTAACTCACCGGGTACGCCCTGTGTAGGCCGATCGTTCCGCCCGATGCGTTCACCTGGCGTGCCCACGTCCGGTAGCCGCGGAGGCGTCGATGAGCCTAAGACTCGGGGAGCCCGCTCGGCGTCCAGCCCGCGATGCCGAGGGCGATGAGCCGCATCTGCATGACGGTGCGCTCCTGGATGGCCGATTCCTCGCGAGGGCTCGATGCGACGAACGCGGCGATACCGTCGGTCACGGTGGTGACCAGCAGGTCCGCGGCGATCTCCAGCTCGGTCGTGCTCCACGAATCCAGTGCGCGCAGGCGCGACAGATCGGCGACGATCTCGCGCACGATCAGCTGCATCTCCATCGCGATCGCCTGACGCAGTGGCGCGGGCCCACCGTGCCGTTCGCGAATGAGGAAACCGAACAGGGCGCGTTTGGCGCGTACCTGCTCGAAGACGAAGCGGACCGTATCGGCCAGGTGGGCGTCCGGCTTGCGCCTGACCTCGCGCAATGCCAGCCGCAGCGCGGTGACGCCCTCGTCGACGATGGTCGCGCCGAGGTCGTCGAGCGAGGCGAAGTGGCGGTAGAAGGCGGTCGGCACGATGCCGGCCGAACGGGCGATCTCACGCAGGCTCAATGCAGCGAATCCGCGCTCCGAGGCCAAGGCCAGGGTGCCCTCGAGCAGGGCTGCCCGGGTATGCGCTTTGCGCTCGTTGCGGGTTCCTGCCTGCTCAGTCACATCGGTGAGCATACATCCGTTCACCATAGCGGCCTTCGTCATGATGTTGTCCGCCTCACATTATTGCCGGTTGACAGTGGCCCGGGGTCATCGGGCACACTGGTGAGTGTACAGACGTGCACTGAAAATTTAACCGCACGTCGAGGAACTTCTCCGTACTTCGCAAAAGGGGCAACACGACATGGTGGGACTGATCGATCTGGTGCAGACGTTGACGACGCCGCACCCGCTGGACCGGTACCTGGAGCTCGTCCGCCCCGGGCTCACCGCTCGGGAGCTGCGCGCCGAGGTCACCCATGTCTCACACGCGGTGCCCGGCTCGGTGACGCTCACCCTGCGCGCCTCGCGGCAGTGGCGCGGCCACGCCGCCGGTCAGTACGTGCAGATCGGCGTCTCGATCAACGGCGTTCGCCACACCCGCTGCTACTCGCCGATCGACCCGGAGAGCACCGGCGAGCGCTACCTGCAGCTCACCGTCAAGGCGCACCCGGGCGGGCTGGTGTCGAACTACCTGCACGCCAACGCGAAGCCGGGCATGGTCGTCGACCTGGCGCCTGCCTCCGGTGTGTTCCACCTACCGCAGCAGCGACCCGACAAGATCCTGTTGGTCAGCGGCGGTAGTGGCATCACGCCGGTACTGTCGATGTTGCGGACCCTCGACGCGGAGGGTTACACCGGGCAGGTCACGTTCCTGCACTACGCTCGTCAGCCCGAGATGGTGCCGCACCGGGCCGAGTTGTCCTCGATCGCGCAGCGCCGCGCCAACTTTCGCATCGAATACCGCTACCCGGTCGAGCCGGGCACGGTGATCGACGGTGAAACCTCCACCGGCAGTGGGTTCTTCGACTACGACGAGCTCGAGCGGGTCGCACCCTGGTTCGCCGACGCGCAGACGTTCGTGTGCGGGCCGCCGCCGCTGATGCGCGCGGTGCACACGATCTTCGAGGCCGAGGGTCTCCAAGATCGAGTGCTCAGTGAGGAATTCACGCTCACCACGGTCCCGACCGACCCGTCCGAGGCCACCGGCACTGTCACCTTCTCCGACAGCGACGTCGCCGCCGACAACACCGGAGCAACGCTGCTCGAGCAGGCCGAGGCATCCGGCCTGACCCCGGAATACGGCTGCCGCATGGGGATCTGCTTCTCCTGCACGGCAACCAAGGTCTCCGGCTGCACCCGCAACATCCGTACCGGCGAACTCGACGCCGAGCCCGACAAGCAGATCCAGGTCTGCATCAACACCGCTGTCGGCGACGTCGACATCGCGCTGTAGATCGACACCGAGACAACAAGGGGAGATATAGCCATGACGATCCTCACCGAAGGCAAAGACGGTCCGGTCATCCTGAGCCCGGAGCAGGTCGAAGAACTCGGCGCCGCGCTCGACGCGATCCGCGCCCGCGTCGTCGACGACCTCGGCGAACGCGACCGCGACTACATCTACAACATCATCAAGACCCAGCGTGGCTTCGAGATCGCCGGCCGCGGTCTGATGTACCTGGGCTTCCTGCCGCCGTTCTGGCTGGCCGGTGTCGCCGCGCTCGGTGTGTCGAAGATCCTCGACAACATGGAGATCGGCCACAACGTCATGCACGGCCAGTACGACTGGATGCGTGAGCGCGGTATCAACTCCCGCGAATTCGACTGGGATACGGTCTGCCCGGCCGACCAGTGGAAGCACTCGCACAACTATATGCACCACACCTACACCAACATCGTCGACATGGACCGCGACATCGGTTACGGCATCCTGCGGATCGACGAGGCGCAGAAGTGGAACCCCTATTACCTGGGCAACCCGCTCTACGCCTTCCTGCTGATGACGTTCTTCGAGTGGGGCGTGATGCTGCACGACCTCGAGGCCGACAACATCATCAAGGGCAAGCGCAAGTGGTCCGACATCAAGCCCCTGCTCAAGGGACAGGGTAAGAAGGCAGGCAAGCAGGTCCTCAAGGACTACGTGATGTTCCCGGCGCTGACCGGCCCGCTGTTCCTGCACACCTTGGCGGGCAACGTGGCGGCCAACCTGGTGCGCAACGTGTGGACCTACTCGATCATCTTCTGTGGTCACTTCCCGTCGGGCGTGCAGACGTTCTCCAAGGAGGAGACCGAGGTCGAGACCCGCGGTGAGTGGTACGTGCGCCAGATGCTCGGCTCGGCCAACATCACCGGCTCGCGGCTGTTCCACATCATGTCGGGCAACCTGTCGCACCAGATCGAACACCACCTGTTCCCCGATATCCCGGCGAACCGGTACCCGGAGATCGCGCCCGAGGTGAAGGCGCTGGCCGAGAAGTACGGCCTGCCCTACAACACCGGTCGTTTCTCCAAGCAGATCGGTTCGGTCTGGGCCAAGATCTTCCTGCTCGCGGTGCCCGATCGTTTCGTGAAGAGGGCGCCCAAGCCCGGTGTTATCGTTATGCGTAATCGGAAGGCAACCGAAGTGGGCGTGTAAATGGTCGGCAAATTCGAAAGCAATAAGGACCTGGTCCAGGAACTGACGGCATCCGGTGCCCAGCGGGTCGGCAAGATCGCGACCCTCATCACCGGAACCGTCGCCGAGGTTGCCCGCGAGATCGGTGAATTCGTCACCGATGCGATCGAGATGAGAGAAGCCGCGGCTGCTGCTCGTCGCGACGCGGCGCAGGATCGCGCGGCGGCGGAGTTCGTCGAGACCGAGACTGTCGACCTCGACGCACCGGTCGAGAGCGATCTCGGGGCGGCGCCGGTGTTCGCCGAGCCGGGCGACAAGGCCTGACGTTCACCACACCGGCAACCGCCTGCGGTGTTCGGTGACATCGGTGATCAGATCGCGGTAGCCGTCGGTCAATTCGGCAAGACGACACCACTGCAGATGGGTGCGAGCCTCCCGCTGCCGTGGTGTCGTTGTCGTTTGCGCGGCCAGAGCCTGGTGCGCGGCAACCCATTTCGCGGCCATCCGGTCGATCACCGCGCCGAGCGTCTCGGTGTGCAACGAGGCGCCGTCGCGGTGTTCGACATGGGTGGCGACCCAGTTGTCGATGCGGGCGATCAGCGCGATGCGGTCGTTGTCGATGTCGTCGACCAGGCGCCCGCACGCCGCGACGCCGCTGCTCGACGCGGCGGGATCGCGGGCCTGCTCCAGGACTCTGCGCCGGCGATCGTGGCAGTGCGCGAGCCCGCTCGCGGCGTCGAGTACCCGGTGTCGCGCCGGGTCGGGGTGGTCGGTTTCGAGAAATGCGCGCAACAGTGCCGAGGGAGTCGGCAGCTGTGCGGCATCCAGACGGTGGCCGTAATCGATCGGCATGGCTGGCCCCTGATGACGCGTTCGTGCATGGATGCGCCGGCACCGAGGAGGATGTGGTGGGGGTGCACTCCCCGGCACCGGCGTAGCCCCGCCCGGACGTCGACGAATGGCCGCGACGCTGCGGGTAGAGAAGACGGCCCGGGGAAAATCGGGACCCCTTCAGGAAAGCGCGATTCGGTCGTGACGCGCAATAGTATGGTGTACAAACCCGGCGGTCGGCGGAAATTGTTATCCACCATTACGGCGGGGTCTCCCGGTGAGCACCGCTGGGTAACCGAGGTGGCACATTTCCGGCAACCATTTTCCGCCCTATGTACTAACCTCGATAATTGTGCCGGCCTACGTGTCCTCGCCAGAGCTGACCTTCGGGTTCCTGTTCGCGCTGGAAGACCCAGAGCGAATCGCCGATGTCGTGCGTGGCCTCATGGAACGTCGTGCGGTATCGGTGTTCCGGCTCGCGCGGCTGTCCGGCGACGTCGGCCCACCCGAGCGCTATGTCGTGAACTGGGCTGCCATCCCGCAGATTTCGATCACCACCGGCGCTCCCGACGAGGAGGAGTTGCGCGCGCAGCGGATCATGCTGGTCAACGCCTTCCTCGGGGAGGGTGGCGAGGTGAGCATGTACGCGGGAAACCCGGACGGGCCGAGCTGAATTCAGCGGGTCGACTCGTAGATCCGGCGGACCACGTCCTCGATATCGGGTTCCTCGATCGACAGATCGCGCACCTGCGCCCGGTCCGACACCGCGGCCAGTAAAGCCGCCGCGGTGGTCTTCTCGGCGTCGAAGGCCAGCCGCTGGCGCATGCCGCCCGCCTCGCTGGACAGCAACTGCGCCCCGCACGGCAGATCGTCGAGATCCGGAGTGGGCGCGGCCAAGTCGACGACCAAGACGCGCCGCGCGCCGACGGTGGCGCCGAGCCCAGCCAGTGAACCGTCGTACACCAGCCTGCCGTAATCGACCACGAGCACCCGATCGCAGAGCCGTTCGATATCGCCCATGTCGTGGGTGGTGAGCAGCAGTGTGGTGCCGCGTTCGATCCGTTCGGCGCGCAAGAACTCGCGTAATCGCTGCTTGGACAACACATCGAGGCCGATCGTCGGCTCGTCGAGGATCACCAGCTCCGGCGAATGCAACAGCGCGGCAGCCACTTCCGCGCGCATCCGCTGACCGAGCGAGAGCTGGCGGACCGGGGTGTCGAGGGTGTCGCCCATTTCCAGCTGTTCCACCAGCTCGTGGGTCCGCTTGTCGGCGATATCGGGGTCGAGGCGGTGGATCGCCGCCAGGATCGAAAACGATTCGTGCAGCGGCAGATCCCACCACAGTTGCGAACGCTGCCCGAACACGACGCCGATGCGCGAGGCGAGTTCCTTGCGCTGGCGCACCGGTTCGAGGCCGCAGGTGCGCACGGTTCCGGTGGTCGGGACGAGGATGCCGGTGAGCATCTTGATCGTCGTCGACTTGCCCGCGCCATTGGCGCCGATATAGCCGACCGCCGAGCCACGCTCGATGCGAAAGCTCATCCGGTCGACGGCGGTGATGGTGTCGCGATGTCGGCGCCAACGGCTGCCGTTCTTGCGGTAGACGGTGAACTGCCGGGTGAGGTCATCGATGTCGATGATCGGTTCGGAGTTCTCGTGCTCGTCCATCGTTATCCCCCTCCTCCCTGATAGTGCCTCGTACCGATCCGCCATGCCGCTGATGCGAGCAACCACACCCACGCCGCGGCGAGTGGCGTCAGCCACGCCGACCACGCGGGCAGCAGCGGCGGACCCGGCAGCCCGAGCAGGGCGACGGTCGGCACGTACGCCGTGAACGCGACGGGAATCGCGAACCCGAACAACAGTTTCAGCGGTGTCGGGAACACCGAGGCCGGCTGCATCGCGGCGAACGAGCCGCCGTAGGTGAAGCTGTTGGTGAGCTCGGCACCGTCGATCAGGAAGAACTGTAGTCCGGCTGCGCATACGAAAAGGCCACAGAACAGCGCGATTCCACTGATCAGGGTGATCACGATCAAGGTAACCGGGGCGATGCCCCAATCGATATCGTTGCGCCACAGCCCGATCCCGAGCACGATCACCGCCACGGCGGCGCGGGCGAGCCTGCGTAACGAGATGTCACTGGTCACCAGCTGTAACAGCAACGGTTGTGGGCGAAGGTGATACGCGTCGAGGGTGCCCATCCGGATCATCGAGGGCAGGGAGTCCAGATGCCCGACCGCGACCTGTGCCAGCGCGAACGAGGTGTTGGACAGCCCGAACAGCAGCAGCGCCGCATCCACATCGAGGCCGCCGAGGGTTTTGACATTGTGGAAGATGACCCACACCTCGGCGAACTCCACCAGCCCGATCAGGAAGGCGCTGAACACCTCGGTGGCGAACGAAAGGCGGTACACCTGCTGTGCTTTCACACGCGAACGCAATACTGCGAGATAGGGAGTGAACCAGGTCCCGGCAACAACGCGCGCGGAATCCGGTTCAGCCACCCTGTACCTCCAGCCTGCGTTGTCCCGCTCGCAGCAACACCCTGCCGAGCAGTCCGATCACCAGCACCCAGAAGCCTTGTATCGCAACGATGACCAAGGCTTCCGGGCCGGCGGCCCGCCCTGACAGCGTATCGATCGGGGCCTGCAGGATGGACGGAAACGGGGTAGACATCGCGACGACACGCAACCAGTCGGGGAACATGTGCACCGGGACGAAAAGCCCGGCCAGGAACGTTCCGACGATCTGGTACAGCACCCGGAAGCCACGAATCTCGACCACCCAGAACCCGATCAGCGCCACCGCGAACAGACACAGAAACGACAACGCCACCGCGAGCAGCACACTGATCAGACCGAGCAGATAGGCCAGCGGTGTGTCGGGCATCGACAGACCGAAGGTGGCCGCGCCGATGAGGATGCTCGGCACCCCGCGCGGCAGGATCGTGCAGGCGGCGCGGCCCATATCGGTGGCCAGGTAGCCGAGTTGCACGTCGATCGGGCGCAGGAAGTCGATGGCGACATCACCGGTTTTGATCCGGTCGACCAGGTCGATCTGCGGTCCCATGAACTGGGTGGCGCCGAGCAGTGCCTGCGACAACCACACATACGCCCCGATGGTGCCCTCGTCGTAGCCGCCGAAATCACCGGCGGCCCGCACCGCCGCGACCATCACCGCCGCGCGAACGAACCCGAACACACAGTTGGTGAAAAGCCCGGCGAACATCGCCAGTTTGTATTGCGCCTGCCGCTTGAACCCCGCCCGCGCCAACGTCCAATACACCCGGAAAGCACCTGGCTTGCGACGACGCCGCACCGCGACGGCAAGCCCACCATCCCCCACCACATCGCCCCGCACAATCACTCAACTCTAGGCCGATCGCCACGAATCAGGACGAAAACGGCACCGATCGCTGGTGCTTGGTCGATCCGCGGACGCTCAGTCCTTGGGGAAGCCTGTCGCGAACAAGATCGCAATCGCGACCGAGCTGACCACGGAGATGGCAAGGATGATCCACATGAGGCGAAAGATTACCTGCCTGCGGACGCAGTTCTGGCATCGCATCGCTGTGAGCGTCGTCCCACGCGCTGACCAGGCGAAATGGCAGTTCCGTCGGCGGCCGCGTCGGTTCGGCGGGTGGCGTACCCGGATCAGGACCTTCGCCACTGCGGTGGCGCGGACGCCTTCGCTCAATTCATCCCCTGGGGGTGAGGTTTCTCGCGGTGCCGGCATCGACGATGGATGCGGCCGACCTCACCGGGATCATGATCTGCAGCGGAGGCGTAATGAGCGTGTTGTCCAGTGATCTGAAAACCTTGAGCTACGAGGCGTACGTCTACCTGTACTCGTTGGTGACGATGGATGTCACCCGGCGGCAGCAGACGAACTCCCCGGCTGGTTCGACCCCGGGTTTCGGACCGCCGAACCAGTTCCATCACATGCGCGAGTTGCCTGATGTCGATTTTCGCGCGGTCGTACGCCCGAACTTCGACACGCTGTACTCGTCGGCGTGGCTTGACCTCACCGGCGGTCCGGTCCAGATTCATATTCCCGACAGTCACGGCCGGTATTACATGATGCCGATGCTCGACGCCTGGACGGACGCGTTCGCCGCACCGGGTAAGCGAACAACCGGCACCGAGGCCAAGGACTATGTCGTCGTCGGGCCGAGCTATCGCGGCCAGTTGCCCGCCGGCATCCCGGTGATCGAGGCGCCGACCCCGATCGTGTGGGTGATCGGGCGAACTCAGGCGAACGGCCCCGATGACTACGCCTCGGTCAACGAGTTCCAGGCCGGACTACAGATCACCGAGCTCGGCGACCGGCCGCCGTTCGTCCCCGATCCGGCCCTGGTCAGCGAGATCGAACCGCTCCGCACGGTCAACGAGATGACCGCGACGGAGTTCTTCGGCCACGCTGCCTCCGTATTGCAGACGATCCCCGCTCACCCGACCGACTTTTCCATCCTCGCCCGCATCTCGTTGCTCGGTATCGTCGTCGGCCAGGACTTCGACCCGACGCGGTTCTCCGCCGCCGACCTCGCCGAGATCGACGCGGGCGTCAGCGCGGCGCGTGCCGATCTCCTCGCCGCGCGGACCACGATGATCCCGCCCATCGACGGCTGGATGAGCATCCTCTACACCATCGGTGTCTACGGCAACGACTACTTTCGCAGGTCCGCGGTCACGCTGATCGGGCTCGGTGCCAACCCTGCCGAGGATGCGATCTACCCGCTGCTGGTTCGTGACGCCGCGGGCAACCCGCTCGTCGGCGACAACGACTATGTGCTCCACTTCGACGCCGGGAAACTGCCGCCGGTCGCGGCGTTCTGGTCGGTCACGATGTATGACCTGGAGGGCTTCCAGATCGCCAACGAACTCGACCGCTACGCCCTCGGCGACCGCGATCCGCTGACCTACAACTCCGACGGATCGCTCGACATCTACATCTCGCACAAGAACCCGGGCCCCGACCGCGAACCGAACTGGCTGCCCGCGCCGACCGGTCCGATGGGCATCACCTTGCGCCTCTACGCGCCCGCCGCCGAAGCCCTCGACGGAACCTGGACCCCGCCGCCGGTCCACCAAGCGTCATGACAACATCGCCATCGCCGGGCTGACGAAACTCTAGCTGTTGGATCGTTGTGCTGAAGTCGAGAATGGCCCCCGACCGGCAATTCATGCAGGTCAGAGGCCATTTGCGCCCCCGGCAGGAATCGAACCTGCGACCTAGAGATTAGAAGGCTCTTGCTCTATCCAACTGAGCTACGGAGGCAGTCGCTTTTACCTTGGCCGAAGTCGGCCGTGCTGTCCAGCTCGAAAAGTATAGCGACCGACCGGATCGTCGGGTTGGGGCTCGGGTGTGGCGCCCCCTCGGGGCGGGCCGGGGCACGTCGAACTACCCTCGTTGTCATGTCGTTATCGCAGGACCCTTCCGCTGGACCCGCCGTCGACGGCGGACCGTCGGCGGACTCGGGTCCGGCGGCGACGTTCGGTGTGCTCAGCGTCGTGGCCGGGTGTATCGCCGCGGTGGTCGCGGCCATGGTCGTCGGATTGTCGGCGGCGCACGCGCTCAGTTTGCTCGGTATACCCGATCCGGGGCCGTTGACAACATATGGATTGCCCGCGTTGCGCGCGGTGGCCGATCTGGCCGCCGCGATGACCGTCGGCTCGCTGTTGTTCGCGGCATTCCTGCTGCCACCGCGTGACGGTGGCCTGCTCGAAGCGGGCGGGTATCGGGCGGTGCGGCGGGCCTCGGACGCCGCGCTGGTGTGGGCCGCGAGTGCCGCGCTCCTGGTGCCGTTGACGGTGTCGGATACGACCGGTCAGCCGGTGAGCGCGATCTGGCGACCCGAAGTGTTGTGGCCGGTGATCACGCAGGTCGAGGTGGCGGGCGCCTGGCGCACGACGGTGTTGCTCGCGCTGATCGTGGCGATCGGGTGCCGGTGCGCGCTGCGCTGGGGCTGGACGCCGGTCCTGCTGGCGGGCGCGGTGGTGACGATGATGCCGCTGGCGCTGACCGGGCATTCGTCCTCCGGTGGCTCCCATGATGTCGCGACGAATTCGCTGATCCTGCACATGGTGTCGGCCGCGGTGTGGGTGGGCGGACTGGTGGCGGTGTTGGCGCACGCGATGCGTGGCGGCGCGAATACCGATATCGCGGCCCGGCGGTTCTCGGTGGCCGCGACCATCTCGATCGTGGTGATCGGCGTCAGCGGCGTGATCAACGCCTGGGTGCGGCTGCCCGCGTCGGACCTGTTCACCACCACCTACGGCAGGCTGGTCCTCGCGAAAGCGGCCGCGCTGCTTGTCCTCGGCGCCGTCGGCTATCTGCAGCGAAGGGCCTCGCTGCCCGCGCTGGCCGCAGACCCGCGCGACCGCGGCACACTCATCCGTTTCGCCGGCGTGGAGATGCTGATCTTCGCGGCGACCATCGGCCTGGCAGTCGGCCTCGGGCGTACCCCGCCACCGCCGCCGACCACGGTGCCGACACCGGTCGAGGTGGAGCTCGGCTACACCCTCGCGGGACCGCCTACGGTGAGCAGGCTGCTGTTCGACTGGCGCTTCGATCTGATCTTCGGAACCCTGGCGATCGTGTTGGCCGCCGTCTACCTGCTCGGCGTCTACCGGCTGCGCAAGCGCGGCGATGCCTGGCCGATAGGGCGCGCCATCGCCTGGTGCAGCGGCTGCCTGGTGCTGTTGATCGCCACGTCGTCGGGGGTCGGGCGCTATTCACCGGCCATGTTCAGCGTGCACATGGGCGCGCACATGGCGTTGTCGATGCTGGCGCCGATCCTGCTCGCGCTCGGTGGTGCGGTGACCCTGGCCTTGCGCGCGCTCCCACCCGCTGGACGCGGGGGTGTGCCCGGCCCGCGCGAGTGGATCCTGGCGGCCGTGCACAACCCGGTCTCGCGGTTTCTCACCCAGCCCGTGGTGGCGTCACTGATCTTCGTCGCCGGGTTCTACGCGTTGTACCTGGGCGGCATATTCGACACCTATGTCGACTCGCACGCCGCCCACCTGATGATGAACGCGCATTTCCTGCTCAGCGGCTACCTGTTCTACTGGGTGGTGATCGGCATCGATCCCAAGCCCCGCGAGGTGGCGCCGCTGACCAAACTCGCCATGGTGTTCGGCACGCTGCCCTTCCACGCCTTCTTCGGCATCGCGTTGATGAGCATGACGACCGTGCTCGGCGACTGGTTCTATCGCACCCTCGACCTCGGCTGGAACATCGACCTGCTCGCCGATCAGCGCAACGGCGGCAGTTTCGCCTGGGCCAGCGGCGAGGTGCCGCTGGTCGTGGTGATGCTCGCCCTGCTGATCCAGTGGTCACGCAGCGACACCAAGCTGGCCAAGCGCACCGATCGGGCCGCTGACCGGGACAACGACGCCGACCTGACCGCCGTCAACGCGATGTACGCGGAGCTGGCGCGTCGTGACGGCGAGGTCCGCCGGTGAGCGGATTCGGTGTGCCGTCGAGCGAATCGACTGAGCGGGCCGAGCCGGAACGGGTGCTGCGCACCGATGTGCGGGCGGCGCGGCGGCGGCTGGCCGGGCGGGTGCGCAAGACACCGGTGTTCCACACGAGCGTGGACGGCCCGACCGGGTCGGTGCCGGTCTCACTGAAAATGGAATTCCTCCAGCACGGCGGCACCTTCACGGTGCGCGGCGCGCTCAACGCTCTGCTGACCACCGACAGCGAGACCGACCATGTGGTGGTCGCCTCGGCGGGTAATACGGGCATCGCCGTCGCGTTGGCTGCCGCGCAGCTCGGCATGGAATGCACGATCATCGTGCCGGAGTCCGCGCCGCACACCAAGGTGGCCGCGATGTGGGCGCACGGTGCCGAAGTGCTGTGGCACGGAACGACTTACGCCGAGGCGCAACGACGGGCCGTCACGCTGGCCGCCGAGCGCGGCGCCGACCATCTGCACGCCTACGACATGCCCGCCGTGGTGGCGGGCGCCGGTGTGATCGGGCTCGAGCTGGAAGAGCAGGTGCGTGGCAGGCCGCCGGTGCTGGCCGCCGTCGGCGGCGGTGGGCTGATCGCGGGCCTCGGCGCGGCGCTGGGCAGGCGCAGGGAGATCGTCGGCATCGAATCCGAGCACATCCCGGTGCTCTCGGCCGCGCTCGCGGCCGGCGCGCCGGTCGATATCGACGTGCCCTCGCGTGCCACCGAACTGCTGTGCGCGACCAGGGTCGGCGATATCGCCTTCGACATCGCCCAGCGGCACCAGATGCCCGCGCTCGCGGTTGCCGACGACGCGGTCACCGCCGCCCGCGAATACCTCTGGCGTGAGTTCCGGGTGGTGGTCGAACTCGAGGGTGCCGCCGCGCTGGCCGCCGTGCAGAGCGGTGTGTACACGCCGGCGCCCGGCGTGCGGCCGATTGTGGTCCTGTGCGGGGCGAACACCGAGCTTCCCGTGCTCTGACACGGTCGATATCCACAACTGCCCGATTCATCCACAGATTCACTCGGCGCGTCCCACCCGCCCGCTCGCCAGGTCATCCTTGGGTGGTCAGAGCGACAAGCGGTGGATTCGAGCGGGGGGCGACTTCGATGTACGAGGCACACACGACGGTGATCGGCACCGTCATCACTCATCCGATACGGCGCGATCTCAGCAACGGCGAGCAGATGCTGACCTTCCGGATGGCGAGCAATTCGCGGCGATTCGACGCCAAAACGGGGGAGTGGACCGACAACGGGACGTTGTATCTGACGATCAGTTGCTGGCGCAGGCTGGTCGCGGGGGTCGACCGTTCGTTGCACCGTGGCGATCCGGTGATCGCCTACGGGCAACTGCGCTCGCACGAGTACCGCGGTAAGGACGGCACCGAGCGGCGGGATCTGGAGATGCGCGCGGTCGCGGTCGGTCCCGATCTGGCGCGTTGCCATGCGAGTGTGGTTCGCCGGTCCGAGGGCATGCGATCGCTGCCACACGCGGCGGTGCGGAATATTTCCGACCCCCGCGGCGCTGCCATATCAAGGATCGACGACGCTGCCACCGAGTATGCGCCGACCGCGCCCGGTGCCGTAGCCTCTACGACCGTGGCGGATCCCCTCCCCGCGCGATCGCCGGACGTGGTGTCGAGCACCAACCGTGCCGAGCAAGTCGACGCATGAGGGCTGTTTCCGCGGCACCCGACCTTTCCGCATCCCGTCCCTGTTTCCCCCACCGATAGGCTTCCGCGTATGGCTGAGTTCATTTATCAGATGATCAAGGTTCGCAAAGCGCACGGCGACAAAGTCATCCTCGACGACGTGTACTTGAACTTCCTTCCCGGCGCCAAGATCGGTGTGGTGGGTCCCAACGGCGCGGGTAAATCCAGCGTGCTGAAGATCATGGCGGGCCTGGACCGGCCGAACAACGGTGAGGCGTTCCTCGGCGCGGGCGCCACGGTCGGCATCCTCATGCAGGAACCCGACCTGAACGAGGAGAAGACCGTCCGCGGCAACGTGGAGGAGGGCCTCGGCGAGGTCAAGGTCAAACTGGATCGGTTCAACGAGATCGCTGAACTGATGGCCACCGACTACTCCGATGAGCTCATGGACGAAATGGGCAAGCTGCAGGAGTTCCTCGACCACGCCGATGCCTGGGATGTCGACTCCCAGCTCGAGCAGGCCATGGACGCGCTGCGCTGCCCGCCGCCGGACGAGCCGGTCACCAACCTCTCCGGTGGTGAGCGTCGCCGCGTCGCACTGTGCAAGTTGCTGCTGAGCAAGCCCGATCTGCTGCTGCTCGACGAACCGACCAACCACCTCGACGCCGAGAGTGTGCTCTGGCTCGAGAAGCACCTCGCCGACTATCCGGGCGCCGTACTGGCCGTCACCCACGACCGGTACTTCCTCGACAACGTCGCCGAGTGGATCCTCGAGCTCGACCGTGGCCGCGCCATCGGCTACGAGGGCAACTACTCCACCTACCTGGAGAAGAAGGCGCAGCGGCTCGAGGTCCAGGGCAAGAAGGACCAGAAGCTGCAGAAGCGCCTCAAGGACGAACTGGCATGGGTGCGGTCCGGCGCCAAGGCCCGTCAGGCCAAGAACAAGGCTCGACTGGGTCGCTACGAGGAAATGGCGGCCGAGGCCGAGCAGCACCGCAAGTTGGACTTCGAGGAAATTCAGATCCCCGCGGGTCCGCGACTGGGTGACATCGTGGTCAACGTGTCGAACCTGGACAAAGGCTACGGCGATCGTCAGCTCATCAAGGATCTGTCGTTCACGCTGCCGCGCAACGGTATCGTCGGCGTCATCGGACCCAACGGTGTCGGTAAGACCACGCTGTTCAAGACCATCGTCGGTCTCGAATCGCCCGACAGCGGTGAGGTGAAGGTCGGCGAGACGGTCAAGCTGAGCTATGTCGACCAGAACCGCGGAGGCATCGACCCGAAGAAGAACGTCTGGCAGGTCGTCTCCGAAGGGCTGGATTTCATCCAGGTCGGCAACCAGGAGATGCCCTCGCGCGCCTACGTCAGCGCGTTCGGCTTCAAGGGGCCGGATCAGCAGAAGCCGGCCGGTGTGCTCTCCGGTGGTGAGCGCAACCGCCTGAACCTGGCGTTGACCCTCAAGGAGGGCGGCAACCTGATCCTGCTCGACGAACCGACCAACGACCTCGACGTCGAAACCCTCGGTTCGCTCGAGAACGCGCTCGACCAGTTCCCCGGCTGCGCCGTCGTGATCTCCCACGATCGGTGGTTCCTCGATCGCACCTGCACCCACATCCTGGCGTGGGAAGGCGACAACGACAACGAAGCAAAGTGGTACTGGTTCGAGGGCAACTTCGAGGCGTACGAGGCGAACAAGATCGAGCGTATGGGCGCCGAAGCCGCTCGCCCGCACCGTGTTACGCACCGCAAGCTGACGCGCGACTGATACGCGCGGCCCGCATGACGGCCCGGTGGAACGATCTGTGAACGGTCGCTCCGCCGGGCCGTCGGCGTTGTGCCGATCGGCGCACCCTGCGCGTTCATCCAGCATTCCCCAAGTTACCGGCGCGGCAAGCCCGAATTCCCTCAGCGTGTTCGAGTACCCGGAGCTAGTCTCGAAAATGCGTCACCTGCGTTGCGAAATCGAAGCGAACCACAATCCATGGGAGTGGGCTAAACGATGACGGTCTCGTCGGAAATCTCCAGTGCGGCGTGGGCCGCGGGAATGCCGCAGAGTTTGCGCGGCGATCTCGCGACTCTCGAGGAGGCGTATTTCCGACACGTCGATGCCGGCGACGTGGACTTCCCGATCCCCGGAATCACCCAGATCTTCCGGCACCACATGGAATTGGCCGCCGTTCGCCGGCCGGGCAACGCCAAGGTGCGGGTACACCACCCCGACGACGGGACCGGAATGGGCGCGGCGGTCCAGGTCGTCACCGACGACATGCCGCTGCTGGTGGAATCGGTCACCGCGGCGCTTGGCCGGATGCAGGTGAGCGTCTCCGAGGTGATCCACCCGATCTTCGAGGTCACCCGCGACGAGGACGGCCACCTCACCGGCGCCGCGGCGCACGAGGTGGACGGCCACGGCGCGACCGGACTCACCGAATCGTGGATGCACCTGCAGCTGCACCCGTCGACCGGCAGAGCCCAGCTCGATCACATCGAACGCACCATGCCCGAGGTGATCGACGACGTCCGCCAGGTGATCGACGACACCGAGGCCATGGCCGCGGTGCAGAGTTCGCTCGCCGACGAGCTCGACCGGGCCGCTGCGGCCGGTGCCACGCCGTTCCCCGCCGTCGAGGTGTCCGACTGCGCCCAGCTGCTGCGCTGGCTGGCCGACGGCAACTTCACCCTGCTCGGATACGCGCGCTACCGCCGTGGTGTCGAGAACGGACACACCGTGTCGAGCGCGGTGCCCGGCGCGAGCCTCGGCGTCCTTCGCCCCGACATCGGCACCGACTTCCAGGTGCCCATCAACGGTGAGGACCGCCCGCTGCTGCTGCTCACCCAGGGGCTGGTGCGCGCGACCGTGCACCGCTCGGTGTACCCGTACTTCGTCGGTGTCGCCGACGTCGACGAGGCGGGCGCGGTGCTGGGCGTGCACCTGTTCATCGGCGTGTTCACCGTCAGCGCGGTGCACGAGAACGTGCTCGACATCCCGGTGATCAACCGCCGGGTTCGCACCGCGATCGAAGGCGCCGGGTTCGACAAGGACTCGTTCTCCGGGCAGGCGATGCTCGAGGTGATCGAGTCGTTCCCGCGCACCGAACTGTTCTCCGCCGACACCGAGGCCATGCGGCGCACCGCCGTCGCGGTGCTCGGCGTCGGTTTGCGCAGGCAGGTCCGGCTTTTCCTGCGCTGT
The DNA here is from genome assembly GCF_050320175.1 of Nocardia sp. FBN12. Taxonomy (GTDB): domain Bacteria; phylum Actinomycetota; class Actinomycetes; order Mycobacteriales; family Mycobacteriaceae; genus Nocardia. Next base: position 285,021 of record NZ_CP190048.1, read on the forward strand.
GACGGCTACGGCCGCTTCGTGGCCTGCATGGTGTATCTGCCGCGTGATCGCTACACCACCGCGGTCCGCCTGGAGATGCAGGAGATCCTGGTCGCCGAACTCGGCGGTGTCGACATCGACTATTCGGCGCGGGTGAGCGAAAGCGAGCTCGCCAGTGTGTATTTCACGGTGATGTTGCCCGCCGACGCCACCGGCGGGGCCGCCACCGACACCTCCGAGGACAACCGGCTGCGACTGCAGTCCTTGCTCAACGCGGCCAGCCACACCTGGGACGACCGGATCGGCGATGCGGTCGCCTCCTCCACCGTGCTCGATCCCGCTGTGGTCAAACGGTATTCGGACGCACTGCCCGAAAGCTACAAGGAGGACTTCACCCCTGCCCGCGCGCTGGCCGACATCGTGCGGCTCGAGCAGCTCACCGAGGGTGGCATCGGTCAGTACCTGTACCGCAGGCCCGAGGCGGCGCCCGGTTCGTGGCGGTTCAGCCTCTACATCGCCGGTTCCGGTGTCTCGCTGAGCCAGGTGCTCCCGGTGCTGCAGAGCCTCGGCGTCGAGGTGGTCGACGAACGTCCCTACCAGCTCGAACGTGACGGCGGCACCGAGCGCTGGATCTATGATTTCGGGCTGGCTGCCCGCCCCGAATTGCTGCGCAACGCGCTCGGCGGCGACCTCGACGCCGCCCTGTTGCTCGAGGCCCCCGACCAGATCGACGCACTGCGCACCCGATTCACCGACGCCTTCGAAGCGGTCTGGTACGACCGGGCCGAAGCCGACGGACTCAATGAACTCGTGTTGCGCGCCGGCTTGCCGTGGCGGTCGGTCGCGATCCTGCGTGCGTACGCGAAGTACCTGCAGCAGGCCGGTTTCCCGTACTCCCAGGTCAATATCGCCCGCGTACTGCTGGCTCACCCGGAGGTCGCGCGCGATTTCGTCGACCTGTTCGCCGCCCGATTCGATCCGGCCACTGTCTCCGCCGAGGCCGCTGCCGAGCTCGAGGCGCGGGTGCGGGCCGGGATCGAGGAGGTGGTCAGCATGGATGCCGACCGCATCCTGCGCGCCATGCTCGGTCTGATCAAGGCCACGCTGCGAACCAACAACTACGTTCTCGACGCCGACGGCCGTCCGCGCGACTACCTGGCGCTGAAGGTGGAGCCGCGCGAGATCGCCGAATTGCCGAAGCCGCGACCGCAATTCGAGATCTTCGTGTACTCGCCGCGGGTCGAGGGCGTGCATCTGCGGTTCGGTTCGGTGGCACGCGGCGGCCTGCGCTGGTCGGATCGGCTGGAAGATTTCCGCACCGAGATCCTGGGGCTGGTCAAGGCGCAGGCGGTGAAGAACGCGGTGATCGTGCCGGTCGGCGCCAAGGGCGGTTTCGTGGTGAAGCGCCCGCCCGCGCCGATCGGCGACGCGGCTGTCGACCGCCAGGCGAGCATCGCCGAGGGTGTCGCCTGCTACCGCACCTTCATCTCCGGGCTGCTCGATGTCACCGACAATGTCGATCTGGCCACCGGTGCGGTGCTGCCGCCCGATCGGGTGGTGCGCCGCGACGGTGACGACACCTACCTGGTGGTCGCCGCCGACAAGGGCACCGCCAGCTTCTCCGATATCGCCAACGATGTGGCCCTGCGCTACGGATTCTGGCTCGGTGATGCCTTTGCCTCCGGTGGCTCGGCGGGCTACGACCACAAGGCGATGGGCATTACCGCCAAGGGTGCGTGGGAAGCGGTCAAACGCCACTTCCGGGAGATGGACATCGACACCCAGAGCCAGGAATTCACCGTTGTCGGTGTCGGCGACATGAGCGGCGATGTGTTCGGCAACGGCATGCTGCTCTCGCCGCACATCCGGCTGGTCGCCGCGTTCGACCACCGGCACATCTTCCTCGACCCGAACCCCGAGGCCGCGAGTTCCTTCGCCGAACGTGAACGGTTGTTCGCGCTGCCGCGATCGTCGTGGGCCGACTACGACCGGAGCCTGATCAGTGCGGGCGGCGGCGTGTTCGAGCGGACCGTGAAGTCGGTGCCGATCTCGCCGCAGGCACGGACCGCCCTCGGCCTGCCCGACTCCGTGCAGACGCTTTCGCCGCCGGAGCTGGTGCGCGCGATCCTGCTCGCGCCGGTGCAGTTGCTGTGGAACGGTGGCATCGGCACCTATGTGAAGGCGAGCACCGAATCCAATGCCGAGGTGGGCGACAAGTCCAACGACGCGGTGCGGGTCGACGGAAATCAGTTGCGGGTCAAGGTGATCGGCGAGGGCGGCAACCTGGGCGCCACCGCGCTCGGCCGGATCGAGTTCTGCCGCAACGGCGGCAAGATGAACACCGATGCCCTGGACAACTCCGCCGGCGTCGACTGCTCCGACCACGAGGTCAACATCAAGGTGCTGCTGGACGGTGTGGTCAGCGCGGGCGGACTCGCCCCCGCCGACCGCAATCCGCTGCTGGCCTCGATGACCGATGAAGTGGCTCGAATGGTGTTGCAGGACAACGTCGATCAGAACGTGTTGATCGGTATCGCGCGCACCGACGCGCCCCAGATGCTCACGGTGCACGGCCGTGTCATCACCGACCTCGAACAGCGCCGAGGCTTGGATCGTGAGCTCGAAGCGCTGCCCTCGCCAGCCGAACTGGCCCGTCGCGCTGAGGCGGGCGCCGGTCTGGCCTCGCCCGAACTGGCCAACCTGCTCGCGCATGTGAAGCTGGGACTCAAGGCCGATCTGCTCGACACCGATCTGCCCGACAGCACCTATTTCGCGACCAAGCTGCCGCTGTATTTCCCGACGCCGCTGCGCGAACAGTTCGGTGCGGCGATCAAGAAGCATCGGCTGCGCCGCGAGATCGTCACCACGATGATCGTCAACGAGGCCGTCGACTACGGCGGCATCACCTACGCCCATCGGCTCAACGAAGAGGTCGGCGCTACCACCTCCGACACGGTGCGCGCGTTCGCCGCGGCCAGCGAGATCTTCCAGCTCCACGACGTGTGGTCGCGCATCCGAAGCTCCGATGCGCCCGCCGGGGTGTGTGACCTGCTGGAACTGGAATCCAAGCGGACACTGGACCGGGCCTCGCGCTGGCTGCTGACCAACCGGCCGCAGCCGATCGCGGTCGGCGCCGAGATCAACCGGTATCACCGCCGGGTGCAGGAGCTGGCGCCGCAGGTACCGGGCTGGTTGCGCGGGCACCACGTCACCTCGCTCACCCAGGGCGCGGGCGAGCTGATCGCGCGCGGTGCGCCGACCGACCTGGCCACCGAGGTGTTCGGGCTGCTCGGGCTGTTCCCGCTGCTCGACATCGTCGACATCGCCGATATCACCGATCGCGACGGTGCCGAAGTGGGCGGTCTGTACTACGCGCTCAACGACCATCTCAAGATCGACTGGCTGCTCGAGGCGGTGAGCCACCTCGAACGGGGCGACCGCTGGCACGCGCTTGCCCGGCTCGCGCTGCGCGATGACATGTACGGTTCGCTGCGTTCGCTGACCCTCGATGTGCTCTCCGGGGGCGACCCGGAGGAAACGGCCGACGAAAAAATTGCATACTGGGAGTCGAAGAACCAGTCCCGGCTGGGTCGTGCGCGCGCGGCTCTGTCGGAATTGTTCGAGTCCGGGACCCACGACCTCGCCACACTGTCGGTTGCCGCGCGACAGGTGCGGAGCATGGTGAGCGGGGTGGGCGCCCAATCGGAGGTACCACGGTGACGAGTTCGCCGAACGGCAACACCGCCACGTCCGCACCGGAGTTGGTGTTGCCGCAGCGTTTTCACGCGAAAGTCGAGATCCGCTGGTCGGATATGGACGTGTTCCAGCACGTCAACCACGCTCGGATGGTGACCCTGCTGGAAGAGGCGCGGATTCCGTGGCTGTTCGACGACGACAAGCCGACGGCGTCGATGGGACGGCAAGGGTGTGTGCTGGTCGACCTGCACGTGAAGTATCGCGGGCAGTTGCGGCACGAGGACACCCCGCTCGACATCGCCATGTGGGTCAAGCAGCTGCGCGCGGTCGACTTCACCATCGGTTACGAAGTGCGGGCCGATGGCGCGGCCCCCGATTCGCCGCCCGCGGTCATCGCGACTACGCAGCTCGCCGCGTTCGACATCGACACGCAGCGGCTGCGCAGGCTCGCCGAGTCCGAACGTGACTACCTGGCGTTGTGGCGGGCCTGATTTCGTGAGCTCCGAACAGCGGGTGCTGCACACGCCCGACCCGGCCGAACGCGAAAACCTGGCCACCTTTCTCAGCCGCGCCATCCGGCTGGATCCGGCCGCTGTCGTCCGGTTGCGGCGGCGGGGGTCCAGCCTTGTATCAGCTTGGGTCGCAACGGGGTTCGAGACGCTCGCGGTGCGCACGATCACCGCTGAACTCGGTGTCGATGATGTCACCGTCGGCGCGGACATGGTCCTCGCCGGGCTCGGCACGGGCCACCCGATCGACCTCGGCTACTCGTTGGACTCGGCCTGGCGTGGTGCGCTACCGCCGACAGATGGATTCACCCACGTCGACGACATCCCCGCGCGAGCGCTCGTCGAATTGGCCGAACGTGGCGCCGACGTGGCACGCGAACACGGGGGGCCCAAGGGCCCGCCCGCGTCGCTGCTCGATCAGTCGGTGCTCACCGTCACCGGTCCCGGCGACCTCGAGGTGCAGGTGCCGATGCGCGTGGTCTTCGCGCTCACCGCAATGGATTTCATACCGCATGCGGGGGAGAAGACGGAGTCGCGGCGGATTCAGCCCTCGGAGTTGGTACGGGTTCGGGCGACCCGGACCTGGTTGCGGTTGGATGCGCGCTATGGCTCGGTGGCTCGGCGGCTGGGCGGTGGGATTCCGTTGTCGCCCAGCTGAATCGCATCGCGCCCGCGGCGCCAGGGGCGGTCAGTGCACGCCGATGAGTCGTAGCAGTGCGGTGGTGGCCGCCGCGGCCAGCACTGTGACGAGCAAAGGAGCGCGGCGCCAGGCGAGCACCCCGCCGATGGCGACGCCTGCGGGAAGGGCGACGCCGAGATGACCGGAACCGGTCGGCAGAGTCGCCGTCGCGACAAGTGCGGCGAGCAGGATCAGAGCGCCGGTGTCGAGAAGGTGAATTGCCCTGGGGGACAACCGTAGTCGGTGTCGCATCGCCGGCCCGGTCCAGCGGAGGGCGTAGGTGCCGACGGCCAGTGCCAACATCGCGGGCAGCAGATATGGCGCGTTCATGCCGTCACCGGATCCGCAGCGGTCGCGGGCGGTCGGAGCGCGAAGACCAGTCCGGCCAGTGCGATCAATACCGGCAGTCCCGCCGGCACGAACGGCGTCACGGCTACCGCCAACCCGGCGCCGACCAGCACCGGACGCAACGTCGCACGATCGCGCAGTGCGGGCAGGATCAACGCGAGCAGGATCACCGGGAACACCGCGTCCAGTCCGAGCGCCGACGTATCGGGGACCAGCGAACCCAGTGCCGCGCCGAGGGTCGCGCCCAGCGGCCAGCACAGCGCGACGCCGATCCCGCATGCCCAATACGCGGCACGTTTGCGCTCCTGATCGCCGGGGGCCGTGGCGAAGGCCACCGACTCGTCGTTGAGGACGTGGATACCGAGCACCCGCTTCCAGCCGCTCCCGAAGACCTCCGGCGCCGACAGCCCGTACGGCAGATGCCGCGCATTGAGCAGCAGCCCGGCCACCACCGCCGCCAGCGGACTACCACCGGCCGCGACGATCCCGAAGAACAGCAGCTCCGAGCCGCCCGCGAGCACCGTCACCGCCATCACGATCGGCATCCACATCGGGAACCCGGCCGCGATCGTCGACGCGCCGTAGGACACACCGAACAGGCCGACGGCAAAGCACGCCGCGGCTACGGCAGCCACGGTTCCCCGGTCGAGTGTTCGCCAGATCGAACGCATGTTGTTTATATTGAACGCATGGGGTGGGTAAAGTCAACGCGGTATCGCCAGCCCTCAGGAGGCGTAGATGGACCGGCAGGACCCTGTCGTCGGACCGCCCCAGGCGGTGATCGCGGCGGCGCTGCGTCGTGAACGCGGCCGCGCCGGCTTATCGCTGACGGAGGTCGCCAGTCGCGCGGGCGTCGCGAAATCCACACTGTCGCAACTGGAATCGGGCACGGGCAATCCGAGTCTGGAGACCCTGTGGGCGCTGTGCGTGGCGCTCGAGATGCCGTTCTCCCGGCTGCTCGACCCACCGCGCGCCAATGTGCAGGTCATCCGCGCCGACGAGGGCGCGCCCGTCCCATCGGCCGATGCCGACTACCGGGTGACATTGCTCGCAGCGGGCCAGTCACACACCCGCTGTGATGTGTACCGCATCGCGGCCGAACCCGGCCACACCCGCCGCTCGGATCCGCACAGCCCCGGCGTCGTCGAACATGTCGTGTTGGCAGCGGGCCACGCCATGGCGGGCCCGGCTGACGAGCCCGTGGAGATGCGCCCCGGCGACTACATCCGCTACCTGGGCGATCTCCCGCACATCTTCGAAGCCCTCGAACCGGGAACCTGGGCGACGATGGTCATCGAGAGCGCCTGAGTCGATCGACCGCAGTGTGTCAGGCGGCTCCTTCGCCGAGGTACTGCAACCAGATCGGATCCAGATCGGCGGTGGTGGACAGCAGTCGCCAGTGCGGGCCCTTGGGGGAGACCAGGGGATGGCGCAGGTGCCAGCCGAGGTCGGCCAGCATCTTGTCGGCCTTGCGGTGATTGCAGGGGGCGCAGCTGGCGACGCAGTTCTCCCACGAGTGTTCGCCACCGCGACTGCGGGGGATCACGTGGTCGATGGTCTCGGCTTTGCCGCCGCAGTATCCACAGCGGTAGTGGTCGCGATGCATGAGCGCGGCGCGGGTCATCGGCACGCGGGCGCGATAGGGCACCCGCACATAGGTGCGCAGGCGGATGACGGAGGGAATCGCGACTTGCGAGCCCGCGGAGTGCAGGACCGGGCCTTCCGGATCGTCGTGGACGGCGTCGGCTTTGGCGCAGATCAGCAGGACGACGGCGCGACGCGCGGACAGCGCGGTGAGCGGCTCGTAAGTGGCGTTGAGGAGGAGAACCCGGCGTTTGCGCCATGCGGCGGCGTCGTGGTCTCCGGCGAGGTGCAGAGGCGCGGGGATATGCGGCAGGTCGTGATGACCGTGTGCGCCCGGATGAGAATCGGACAAGATACGCAGCGGAACAGCCCCCGAGCCACGGTTGTGGACGTCGGCGGGCTGGAGTTGTCGGTGCGTGCGCGCCTCGTGTGAACGGGCGCTCGGTCGCTGCTTCATCTTCTTGACCTCAATTTCATGATTGGCAGGATCATGTGGTATCTGGGGCCGATACTGACCCCAGTTGACCATGGTTCTGCCGGTATTGCACGGCTATTTTTCAAACTTCCGGATGAACTGTGGTTGAAGGGCAGCGCGTTCGTGACCGTGGTGAACGGGGCACAATGGAGCGCGTGAGTACCGGTGAGCAGACAACGACCTCCTTCTACGAAGCCGTGGGCGGCGCGGAGACGTTTCGCCGTCTGGTGTCGGTCTTCTATCGAGAGGTCGCCGCAGACGAGATCCTGCGTCCGTTGTACCCCGAGGAAGACCTCGGGCCGGCCGAGCGACGGTTCCGGATGTTCCTCGAACAGTACTGGGGTGGTCCGCGCACCTACTCCGACGAGCGGGGACACCCACGCCTGCGCATGCGCCACAACCCGTTCGTCATCGGACCGCTCGAGCGCGACGCCTGGATGCGATGCATGCGGATCGCGGTCGGCGAGATCGAACCGTCGATCCTGGACGACGAACACCGCAAGGCCCTGCTCGACTACTTCCAAATGGCCGCAGCATCCCTCCAGAATTCCCCAGCCTGACCCCAGCAGGCGTACACCGTATTCCCGCAGCGTCCCTTCAGAACGCTCCAGCCTGACCCCAGTAGGCGTACACCGTATTCCCGCAGCGTCCCTCCAAAACGCCCCGTAGGCGCCTCCCCCGATGGTACGGGTGCCTGCTGTTCGCTGATGACCAGCAGATAGCGCCCCGGTTTCGGGTCGACGCCGCCTTTTACCACGATGTTTCGCAGCACCGTGGCGAACGCTGGTTATTTGCGGGATTCGCAGAAAGTCTCACCTCACATGATTATCCCGGGCGAACTTTGGCAATATTGCACGTGTGACACAGACACCTGCCTCGCCGGTGCCGGGGGAAGCAAGCACCGCTCCGTGGTGGAAAACCGCCGTGTTCTATCAGGTCTACCCGCGTTCGTTCGCAGACTCCGATGGTGACGGTGTCGGCGATCTGGGCGGTGTGCGCGAGAAGATGGGGTACCTGGAGCTATTGGGCGTAGACGCGCTGTGGATCTGTCCGGTGATGCGGTCACCGCAGGCCGACGGCGGCTACGACGTGTCCGATCCGCGCGATATCGACCCGCTGTTCGGCGGGCTGGCGGCGCTGGACGAGTTGATCGCCGAGGCGCACGACCGCGAGATCAAAGTGACGATGGATCTGGTGCCCAACCACACCAGCACCGAACACGTGTGGTTCGCCGAGGCATTGGAGGCCGCGCCGGGCAGTCCCGAACGCGCCCGCTACATCTTCCGCGACGGTCGCGGAGAGAACGGCGAAGAGCCGCCCAACAACTGGCCGAGTATCTTCGGCGGCCCCGCCTGGACCAGGATCACCGAGCCCGACGGCAAGCCGGGGCAGTGGTATCTGCACATCTTCGCGCCCGAACAACCCGACCTGAACTGGGACAACCCCGAGATCGCCGACGACTTCGAGAAGACCCTGCGCTTCTGGCTCGACCGCGGCGTCGACGGTTTCCGCCTCGATGTCGCGCACGGCATGGCCAAGCCCGAAGGCCTGCCCGACATGGACAAGGTCGAGACCAAGATGCTCGTCCACGACGACGACGATCCCCGCTTCAACAACCCGGGCGTGCACGCCATACACCGCCGTATCCGCACGGTGCTGAACGACTATCCGGCAGCGGTCTCGATCGGCGAGGTATGGGTCGACGACAACGTCCGCTTCGGCGAGTACGTCCGCCCCGACGAACTGCACCTGGCGTTCAACTTCCGGCTCGCCGAGACTCCCTTCACCGCACAGGGCGTCCACGACGCGATCACGCACTCGCTCGACGCGGTCGCCGACGCGGGCGCCCCGCCCACCTGGACGCTGTCCAACCACGACATCGAACGCGAGGTGACCCGCTACGGCGGCGGCAAGGCCGGCGTCGCACGGGCGCGGGCGATGATGATGGTCGAACTCGCCCTGCCCGGCGCGGTGTTCATCTACAACGGCGCCGAACTCGGCCTGCCCAATGTCGACGACCTGCCCGACGAGGTCCTGCAAGACCCCGTGTGGGAGCGCACCGGCCACACCGAACGCGGCCGCGACGGTTGCCGGGTGCCGATTCCGTGGGAAGGCGCGACCACACCGTTCGGATTCACCCAGGGCACGCCGTGGTTGCCGATCCCGGCCGACTGGGCCGAACGCACCGTCGAAGCGCAACTGGAAACCCTGCACTCGACGCTGTCGCTGTACCGACTGGCGATCGACCTGCGTGCCACCCGCCCGGAGTTCGCGGGTCAGCGGATCGAGTGGTACGGCAGTCCCGACGGCTGCCTGGCCTTCCGTCGTCCAGGCGGGCTGACCTGTGTGCTCAACGCCTCCGACGGCTCGATCCAGCTGCCACCGGGGGACGTGCTGCTGTCCAGCGCGCCCGTCGCCGACGACCGGTTGCCGCCGAACGCGGCGGCCTGGTTGGTGTGACACGCGCGTTAGGGACAGCCGGGGGATGAACTACTACACAGCATCGTCTACCTTTGGAGCGTGAGCATTCTCGAGACAGTGCTGATCTTCGTCGGCATCCCGGCCGCGATCTACTTCGCGATCGCGGGCTTGTCCTATCTCGGTAAGCCATTCCCCGGTGAGAAGCCGGCCCACTTCGCACTCGGGCAGAAGTGGACCCACCGGCCGGTGCTGTGGAGTGCGACCGATGAGGTGACCGCTGCGGCGGGTCACCACACCGCCGAGCCGCATGGCAGTCATGCGGCTCTCGAAACCGCGCATGCGGAGCTGATCGGAGGCCGGGCAAGTGGCAAGTTCTAATTGGCCCGCGGTGGTCGAGGCCGACCTGCCGCACGGATTCGCGCTGACCAGCAGCGGCCGCGTGTCCGGCGTGCACGAGCCGGGCACCGTGTTCGACGAGGTGCCGTTTACCGACCATGAGCGCATCTCCCTCGACAACGCGCTCACCGAGGCGACCCGCGCCACCAAGGTCCGCTTCAACATCTACCTCGGCGACCTCGGCGCCGATCCGGCGGCCGGTGCCGACGCGATCCTGCCGAACACCCCGGAGTCGGCCGATTCGGTGCTCATCGCCGTGTCCCCGAACCAGGGCGCGATCGAGGTCCGCTCCGGTGCGAACGTGGCCGAGCGCGCCAACGACCGCATCTGCCAGCTCGGCGTCACCGCCGCCCTGGCCTCGTTCCGTCAGGGCAACCTGATCGACGGCCTGATCTCGGCCTCCCGCGTGATGGCCGCCGCGATCGGCCGCTAGCTCGTTCTCTTCCGGACGGCGCGTTCACCTCATGGTGAACGCGCCGTTGGTGTTTGCGGACTTTCGTGACGAAGGAATACGGACACCGCCTGTCAGGTTCTAACCGCTGAAATCAATTTAGCGAGTTAGGAAATGCCATGATGAACCAGATCAGCCACCACACCGTCGAGATCCAGGGGCAGTCCCTCTTCTATCGCGAGGCGGGCGACCCGGACAAGCCGACTCTGCTTCTACTGCACGGCTTCCCGTCCACCTCGGCGATGTTTCGCAACCTCATCCCTGCGCTCGCCGACGACTATCACGTGATCGCCCCCGATCACCTGGGCTTCGGCCAGTCGTCGATGCCATCGGTCGACGAATTCGACTACACCTTCGACAAGCTCACCGAGCTCACCCGCGAACTGCTCGACACCCTCGGCATCGAACGCTTCGCGCTCTACATCCAGGACTACGGCGCCCCCATCGGTCTGCGGATCGCCGCGCGCAACCCCGAGCGGGTCAGCGCCATCATCACCCAGAGCGGCAACGCTTATATGGCGGGCTTCACCCCGTTCTGGGAGGTGCTGTTCGCGCACGCGACCGACCGTGTCACCCATGAGCCCGAAGTGCGCAAGCTGCTCGAGCTCGACGCCACGAAATGGCAGTACACGCACGGTGTTCCGGCCGACCGGCTCGCGTTGGTGAGCCCGGATACGTGGACCCTCGACCAGTCCTACCTGGACCGTCCCGGCAACAAGGAGATCCAGCTGCAACTGTTCTTCGACTACAAGAACAACCTCGACGGTTACCCCGGCTTCCAGAAGTACTTCGCCGAGCACCGGCCGCCGACACTCATCGCCTGGGGCGAGCACGACGAGATCTTCGGCGCCGACGGTGCCCGCGCCTACCTGCGTGACTTGCCCGACGCCGAACTGCATCTGCTCGACGCGGGCCACTTCGCGCTGGAGACGCACGGACCCGAGATCGCCGCGCTGATCCACGACTTCCTCGGCCGGGTCGTGCGCTGAGCTCGGTGGACGGCTGGGCATCGGGGGTGCCCGGCCGTCCGGATGGCATCGAGTAACCTGGTCGGCGGTCTATCGGCCACATCGTCGGCCGTCGGCATATCGGGGGGAAACTTGCACGCACGTATCACTCGGGTGCTCGCGGCGGCGTGCCTGGCGCTGACGGCGTCGTCCTGCGCGCAGGACAGTCAGCCGGTCGAATTCGCCGCCGCCGCACCTCTTTCCGCGTTCTACAACCCCAGCGCGGAATCGATTCCGGGGCAGCGTGGTTCGGTGATCCGCTCGCAGCCACTCACCGGGGCGCAGGTCGTGCCCGGCGCCCGCAACTACCTGACGCTGTACCGGTCGCTGGATGCGCAGGAGAAGCCCGTCGCGGTGTCAGGAACGCTCGCGGTGCCCGAAGGTGTTGCGCCCGCGGGTGGTTGGCCGCTCATTTCCTGGGGGCCGGGTAGCACCGGGGTCGCCGATGTCTGCGCGGCCTCGCGCTCCGAAGGTTCCTCGCCGAGCCGAGACGAACAGGCTCGCTGGGTGGCCAAGGGGTACGCGGTCGCCAGAACCGACTACCAGGGCTTGGGGACGCCGGGCGGTCACGGGTACATGATCGGTGAGACCGAACAGCGGGCGATGGCCGATATCGCCACGGCGGCAAGGGAAATCGACAAGTCGGTCGGATCACGCTGGGTGGCGATGGGGCATTCCCAAGGTGGTCACGCGGCCCTGTTCGCCGCCGTCGACGCCAAGGGCTGGACGCCGAATTCGCCGTTGCTCGGGGCCATCGCGCTGGCACCCGCCTCGCACCTGGGCGAACAGGTGCGCATGGCGAAGTGGGCGGCGTCGAATCCGCTGGGCAAACTCGGTACCGGCGATGTGTCGGTGTACCTACCGCTGTTGGTTCGCGGCGCCCAGACAGTGACCGATGTGGACCCCGCCCGATTCCTCACCGGCCGTGCGCAGTCCCTGCTGCCGGTCGCCGACTCCGAATGCACCGGCGGACTGCGCGACAAGAGCAAGTGGGGCGGTCTGTCGGCGAAGGACGTCTTCACCTCCGACGGCGACGTCTCGGGGCTGCTGCGAGTCCTCGACGACAACGACCCGAGCGGCCTCCGATTCACCGTTCCGGTCCTTGTTCTCCAGGGCCGTTCCGACCTCACCGTCCCGCTGAACGCGACCGATGCGATGGTCGCCGAACAGCAGGCACGCGGCGAGTCGGTCGACTACCGCAAATACGACGACGTCGACCACAGCGAAATCGTCTCCGCCTCCTTCGCCGACGCCCTCGGCTGGGCCGACACCTGCTTCGGCATCAATCGGTGAGGTTTGTACCTCGGTTACGCCGAGAGCAGAAGAGCCGGGTGTTTCGGTGCCGGTATCCCTACGCTCGGAGTATGGGCGAGCACAACGGGTTGCGGGTGATTCCAGGCGGACGCGGCGAACAGCGGTCGCGGCCGGAACCACTCTGGCGTGAGGCACTGGGCGAACGCCTGCGGGCCCTGCGTTTGGAGCAGTGCTCCACACTCGTCGACACCGCTGGTCGCGCGGGTATCTCGCCGCAATACCTCTCGGAAGTCGAGCGCGGGCGCAAAGAGCCGTCCAGCGAGATGATCGCCGCGCTGGCCGGTGCCCTCGGTACGTCGCTGGGCGAACTGGTCGCCCAGGTGGCCGAATCGATGCGTAGGTACGCACTTGTGCCGGCGCGTGCGGTGGTTCTGGGCGGGCAACGCCAGATCGCCCCCTCCCACGCGGGCCCGATGTCGCTGGCTCCGAACGCCGTCCTGCTCGCCGCCTGATTTGCACCTGTTCGCAGCGGCATCGCCTGTCGCTGTCCATCGAGATCAACCGGTCATGTGCTTTTCCGCTCGGACGACGCTTGCGAGATGTCCTGGCGATCAACCGTCCACTGACGCGCTTGTTCGCGCGGCGGCGATCTGGCTGCGGAGTAGATCGACGATCGCGCTGACGGGGAGTTCGGGGTCGATCGCGCGTTGCACCCCGAGGCCGATGCCGAGCGAGAGTAGTTGCAGCGCGGCATCTTCGGCGGCAATCGGGAGTTCGAGGCCGAGCTGATCGGCCTGTGTCTGGATCACCGTGGCGAGCATCGTCGTCAGGGTGCGTCGGCGATCGGCGAGCTCGGTGCGGATCTTGGGCATGTGCCGGGTGCTCGTCGCGAACTCGACCTCCAGCGCGGTCCAGCCGACATCACCGATGTTCTCGTCGGCCCATCGCGCGAAACCTTCGATCCGCGCCGCCATCGTGTCGTGCGGCAGCATCGCGTCCACGAGCGACTGCGCGCGCTCCACGTGCACGACATCGAGCACGGCGAGGCCCAATTCGTGCTTGGTCGCGAAGTTGGAGTACACCGCGCCCTTGGAGAACCCGGCCTCGGTGGCCACCTTCTCCAGCGGGGTCACGTTGTAGCCGTCGGCCATGAACAGCCGCTTGGCAGTCTCGACCAGTCGTTCACGCGTGAGAGCGTGCGACTCCTTGCGCGTCATCCTGGCCATGTGCAGGAGTTTAGCAAGATGGGCTACCGCTGGAATTCAAATACCGTTAGTATTCGAAATATGACAACACGACGTGGCTTAGCGATCGGCTGCGGTGGCCTGCTCGGCTTCGCCTGGACCGCGGTAGCCCTCGACGCCGTCGAACGCGCGATGAACTGGGACACCCGCACCGCCGATGTCCTGATCGGCACCTCCGCGGGCGCGGAACTCGTCGCGGCCCTCGGCTCCGGCCGCACCCCCGCTGACCTGCTCGCCGCCCTCGGCAAAGCCCCCGGCGCCGACCCGATCCTGGCCGCCCACATTGCCGTCGACCCCGGCAAATTCCCCCCGCTTCCGAGGCTCGGATTCCCCGGCCTCGGCCTGGTCGGTGCCGGTCTGCGCGCTCGTTCGCCCTACTCCGCGCTGGCCGGACTCCTTCCGTGTGGCCGCGGTGACGCCGACTGGTTGCGATCGTTCGGCCAGGCGCTCGCCGACCCGAGCGGCTGGGTGAGCCATCCCGCGACCTGGGTGGTGGGCGCCGACACGGCAACAGGCACGCGAGTCGCCTTCGGCGCGAACCGAAGGGGCAGCGGCATCGCGACGGCCGGAGATCCGACTGGTTCGGCGCCGGTCGACCTGGGTGACGCGATCGCCGCGTCCTGGGCCATCCCCGGTTGGTTCCCGCCTGCGCGGATCGGCGGGAAGGACTATGTGGACGGCGGTACGGTGTCGTCGGTGTCGGCCGATCTGCTGCTGCCACTGGAACTCGACGAGGTGGTGGTCATCGCCCCGATGACGTCCGAGGGCGGCGCACCGGCCACCGGCCTGAACCGCGTCGAACGCCTGCTCCGCGCGCAGATGACCCGCGGCCTCGACCGCGAAGTGGCCCTGCTGCGCGCCGCGGGCACCCGCGTGATCCGGGTCGAACCCGGCCCCGAGGAGCACGCCGCCATGGGCGCGAACTTCATGGATTCGGCCCGCCGTCCCGCCACCCTCGCCGCGGCCCGTCGCGGTGTCCCGGCCCGGGTCGCCGATGCGCTGCGCGCTTCCACCCTCGCGGGCCGACCCGCATGATCCGCCCGACCGGCTGGGTCGCGGATTCCGTCAGCACCGGCGCCGGGATCGGCGCACCATTTGTTTCGTTCGAAGGAGAAGTCGCATGAGCCGCCAGCACGAGGTCGTTGTGATCGGAGCGGGTGTCTCCGGCATCTGCGCGGCGATCAAGTTGATCGAGGCCGGTGTCGAGGATGTGGTGATCGTCGAGAAGGCCGAAACCTTCGGTGGCACTTGGCGAGCCAACACCTATCCCGGCTGCGCGTGCGATGTGCCCTCCGGCCTGTACTCGTTCTCCTTCGCGCCCAACATTGAGTGGTCGCGGCTGTTCGCGACCCAGCCCGAGATCCTCGCCTACGTCGATCGGGTGGCGCGCGAGCACGGGCTGGTCGAGCACACCCGCTTCGGGGTGGAGGTGGTCGGTTCGCGGTTCGACGAGGCCGCGCAACTGTGGCGGCTGGAGACCAGCGAGGGCCCGCTGAGCGCCCGCTTCGTCGTGTCGGCCGCGGGTCCGTGGAACGAACCGAACCTGCCCGAGATCCCGGGGCTGGCCGAATTCCCCGGCGAGGTCTTCCATTCCGCGCGCTGGAAACACGACTACGACCTGCGTGGCAAGCGGGTCGCGGTGGTGGGGTCTGGTGCGTCCGCGGTGCAATTCGTGCCCGCGATCGTGCCCGAGGTCGCCGAACTGCACCTGTTCCAGCGCACCGCGCAATGGGTGCTGCCCAAGCTCGATCACCGCGTACCCGGCTTCGAGAAGAAGGTGATGCGGCGATTCCCGTTCGCGCACAAGGCCTTGCGATCGACCGAGTACGCGTTGATGGAGGCTCTCGGGGTCGCGTTCCGGCATCCACGGCCGCTGATGCAGACCGTGCAGGCCGTGGGGTCGGCGTATCTGCGTGCCGTGGTGCGTGATCCGGCACTGCGGGCGAAGCTGACGCCGGACTATCTGCTCGGCTGTAAGCGAATCCTGTTCTCCAACAGCTACCTCCAGTCGCTGACCCGCGACAACGTCGACGTGCACGCCACCGGCGTCGCCGAATTCCGAGGCAACACCGTGGTCGGTGCCGACGGCACCACCGTCGAGGTCGACGCCGTCATCCTCGGTACCGGCTTCCACATCCTCGACACCCCGCTGGCCGACATCGTCCGCGGCGCCGACGGCCGCACCCTGGCCGAGCACTGGAAGGGCTCGCCCGAGGCCTATCTCGGCACCGTCACCACCGGTTTCCCCAACGCGTTCACCGTGCTCGGCCCCAGCCTCGGCACCGGCCACTCCTCGGCGTTCGCCATCCTGGAAGCCCAGGTCGCCTTCCTCGTCTCGGCAATCGAGAGCGCCCGGCGCGAAGGCTGGGCGGGGCTGGACGTGCGGCCCGAGGTGCAGGCGCGCTACGTCGACCAGGTGCAGGCCGCGCTCGCGGGCACCGTTTACAACGCGGGCGGTTGCCAGAGCTACTACATGGACGCCAACGGCCGCAACAGTTTCAGCTGGCCCTGGTCCACCGGCGAACTCACCACCCGCGTCAGCGCGTTCGACCCCGCCGACTTCACCATCACCGACGTGACAGTGCCCGCGTGAGCGCTTCCACCGCGCGCACGTCGATCACCATCGGGTGCGCGACCCGCAGACCGACCACCAGACGAGAGGCCACACGATGAGCTACCCACGGATCGATCTCGCAGGCGCGACGATCGCGATCACCGGTGCCGCCCGCGGCATCGGGCTGGCCACCGCCAATGCGTTCGTCGAGGCGGGCGCCTATGTCGCGCTCGGTGACCTCGATGAAGCGCTGGCGGTACAGGCCGCCACCGAGATCGGTGACCACGCGATGGGCCACGCGCTCGACGTCACCGACAAGGCTTCCTACGCACAGTTTCTCGATGCGGTCGCCCAATGGCACGGCCCGCTCGACGTGCTGGTGAACAATGCCGGCGTGATGCCGAACGGCCCGTTCCTGGCGCAGTCCGACCGCATCGACCAGCTCACGATGGACGTCAACGTCTACGGCGTCATCCACGGCATGCGGCTGGCACTGCCCGGCATGGTCGCGCGCGGCTACGGCCATGTCGTGAACGTCGCCTCGCTGGCGGGCAAGTTCCCGCTCAAGGGCCTCGCCGTGTACAACGCCAGCAAGTACGCGGTGGTCGGCCTGACCGCCGCCACCCGGCTGGAAATGGATGGCACCGGTGTCAGCGTGAGTGCGGTGCTGCCGTCGGCGGTGCGCACCGAACTCAGCTCCGGCATCGACTACGGCATCCTGCCCGCCGTCGATCCCGAGGACATCGCCGCCGCGGTTGTCCGCTCGGTCAGGACTCGGGCAGCCGAGACGGCGGTGCCCGGGTATGTCGGGCTGATGGCGAACGCGTCGGGCCTGGTGCCGGAGCCGGTGTTGCGGGCCATCCGCAAAGCTGCCAACGACGATGCCGCGATCAACGGGGTCGACGACAAGGTCCGCCGCGTCTACCTGGACCGCATCGAAAAGCAGTAGGTATCAGGTCAACCCGGCTCGGGTACAGGGGCTCGAGCCGGGATCCCACGCTGGGCGTATACAATCCGGATCTCGGTCGAATGTCCACCGCTCGAGCGGTGTTGTGAACTCCCAGCGTAGTCTCGGCTCCCGATCAGTCCCGCTCGTGCAGTACCTGGTCGACCAGTCCGTACTCGAGTGCGGTGTCGGCGGTGAACACCCGGTCGCGGTCGGTATCGCGGCGCAGGGTTTCCGGGGTCTGACCAGTGTGCTTGGACAGGATCGCCTCGATCGCCGCACGCATGCGGACAATCTCGTCGGCCTGCAGGATCAGGTCGGGAATCGTGCCCTGGCCGCGAGTCGCGGGC
This sequence comes from Nocardia sp. FBN12, assembly GCF_050320175.1. GTDB lineage: Bacteria > Actinomycetota > Actinomycetes > Mycobacteriales > Mycobacteriaceae > Nocardia. The sequence continues at coordinate 302,914 of NZ_CP190048.1, forward strand.
TGGTGCAACACGATTCGGGTATGCGGGAGCATCGCCCGATGACCGGCCGCGCCACCCGCGAGGAGAACGGCACCGACCGCGATCGCCTGTCCGACACAGGTGGTGTGCACCGGCGCCTTGATGAATCGCATGGTGTCGTAGACGGCGAGCATGGCGGACAAGTCGCCGCCTTCGCAGTTGATGTAGAGGCTGATCGCCTGGCCGGGGCTGTCGGATTCCAGGTGCAGGAGCTGGGCGATGAGGGCGTTGGCGACGCCGGAGTCGATGGGAGTGCCCAGGTAGACGATGCGTTCGCTGAGCAGGTGCGAGTAGATGTCGGTGATTCGCTCACCACCGCCGCGATGCTGGGACACCACGTTCGGAATCGTGTACGTCATGAGATCCGGCCCTCTCCGAGTATTTCTGCCTGATTCGTCTGCCTCGTGGATCGTGTCGGCGGCAGGCGGTCGTGCTGTTGGTCGTGTGCGCTCGCACCCGGTGAGCTACCCATGTGCGTGCGCGATCAGTGGCCGCTGTCGGCGCGGGAAGCAGATCATGCGGTGATCCCGATGCGGTGACGGTTCGGGACGACCTGGTCGAACGATTCGACGATGTGGTCGATGAACCCGTACTCGAGTGCCTGGGGTGCGGTGAACCAGCGGTCGTGCAGCGAGTCCTCGTACACACGGTCGAACGGCTGGCCGGTGTCCTCCGCGATGAGGCCGAGCACGGTGTCGACGGTGTAGCGCAGGTCGTCGGCCTGCACTTCCACCTCCACTGCGCTGCCACCGATTCCCGCCGACCCCTGGTGCATGAGGACGCGGGCGTGCGGCAGGGCGTACCGCTTACCCGGTGCGCCGGAGGAGAGCAGGAATTGCCCTGCGCTGCAAGCTAATCCGAGCGCCAGGGTGGACACCTCGCACGGCACGAGCCGCATCACGTCGCGGATCGCCAGCATCGACGGGACGGAACCGCCGGGGGAGTGGATCCACAGTGAGATCCCGGCCTCGGGGCTCTGGGCGCCGAGGGTGAGTAGTTGGGTGATCAGCAGGGTGCCGTTGTCGTCGTCGAGGGGGCCGTCGAGGACGAGGATGCGGCGGCCGAACAGTTGCTCGCGGGCCCGCCAGCTGAACATCGGGGTTTTCTCGTCGTGTGCCATGGGTCCACGGTGCCTCGTTTGCATGGTGGTTCGCTGGTAATGCTGCTGTGGGCGGATCTGCTCTCAGCAGCGTGTTCTGCGGGGGCTGGGGTTCGGGTGGTCGCAGGGGGCTGTCTGGCTGGGCTCCGGCGGGTTGGATAGGCCCGGGACGTGTGTGTGTGTGGCAGGGGCGCGGGTTTGAGTAGACCCAGGACGTGTTGGTATGGCAGAGCTCCGGGGTTTGAGTAGTCCTAGAGGCGCTGGCTGTGTTTATTGGAGCGCTGGCGCGCTCGAGTCGCGGCCCCTAGGGGCCGCCGGTTAGGCACCGGTGCTTGCTCCTTCGTCGCCTACGCACCGGCGCCTAACCGGCGACCCGGCCGCGACCGGCCACTTCGTGGCCGTCCCTCCCTAGGGGTCGGGAGTGCGGTGGGTGGGTTTTGTGGGGTGTGGAAGACGGGGACAGGCCATGTGCACGGTGTGGTCTGGAATGCGGTAGGCCTGCGGGTTTGGGGTAACCGCTGCGGCTGAAAGTGCGGTAGGCCTGCGGGTTTGGGGTGGCCGGTGTGGTTGGAAGTGCGGTAGGGCTGCGGTCTTTGGGGTGGCCGGTGTGGTTGGAAGTGCGGTAGGGGTGCGGTCTTTGGGGTGGCCGGTGTGGTTGGAAGTGCGGTAGGGGTGCGGTCTTTGGGGCGGCCGGTGTAGCTGGGAGTCGGTGGGCTGCGGACCGGGGTGAGTTGGTGTTGGGGGTGGTGTGGCTGGTACGCGGGGAGGGCGGCGGCATTGTGTCCGCCGCCCTCCCTGGTGCGTTTCTACTTGGCGTCGAATTCCCTTGCGCGCAGGGAGCGTTCGATGCCGGCACGGCCTTCGGAGACCAGGCGGTACAGGGCGGGCGGGTGGTTGCCGGACAGGAATTCGTCGGCCTTGGCGACGGCTTCCTCGGTGATCGCCCAGTGGGGGTACAGGCCGATCACGACGGTTTGGGCGACTTCGCTCGAGCGGCGTTCCCATACGGCGGAGATGTCGGCGAAGTACTTGTCCACGTATGGGGCGAGCAACGCGCCCTGGCCGGCGGGGGCGAAGCCGCCGACGATGGCGCGGGCGGTGATGTTGGGGACGGAGTCGTCGGCCATCACGGTGTGCCAAGCCTGCGCCTTGACCTCGGCGATCGGGCGCGCGGTGGCTGCCGTGGCTGCCTGGCGCTTGCCTGCCGCGGTCGGGTCGTTCTGGAGTTCGGCGTCGATGGTCGGGGAATCGACACCGCCGGCGTCGATCCGGCCTGCCGCCGCCAGTGCGGTGACGACGCGCCAGCGCAGATCGGTGTCGATGGTGAGTCCGGCCAGACCTGCCGCGCTCGGATCGTCGTCGAGCAGCCGCGCCAGTGCGTCGAGGTGGCGTGATTCCAGCTTTGCCCCGGTCAGCGCGTTGACGAAGGCCAGCTGGTAGTCCGAACCCGCCTCGGCACCGCGAGCCAGTTCGAGTAGCCGGTCGGCGAATTCCGGCCAGCCGACCTGGTCGGCCCACTCCGGATCGGCGTAGCTCCCGATGGCGGTGCTGGCCTGCATGAGTAGCCGCTGCACCACTCCGATCTCGGATTCGGCGCCGATCCCGCGCTGCACGAGAGCGACGAAATCGCGCGCCTTCATCTCGGACTGGCGGGTCATCTCCCAGGCCGCCGACCAGGCCAGCGTGCGCGGCAGCGAGTCGGCGATGTCACCGACGCGCTGCACGACCACGTCGAGGGAATCGGGGTCCAGACGCAGCGAGCAGTAGGTGAGGTCGTCGTCGTTGACCAGCACCAGCGCACCGCGCGGCACGCCGACCAGCTCGGGCACCTCGGTGCGCCCGGCGGCGTCGAGGTCGAGTTCGACGCGGTTGGTGCGCACCAGCTTTCCGTCGACATCGTCGTAGACACCGACCGCGATCCGGTGCACCCGGTACTCGCCCGCGCCCGGCGCGGCGCCTTCCTGCACGACCGCGAAGCTCGAGAACGTGCCGTCGGCCGCGACGGCGAAATCGGGGCGCAGGATATTGAGGCCGGTGGTCTTGAGCCACTGCGCGCCCCAGTCCGACAGGTCACGCCCCGACGCCTGCTCCAGCGCGGCGAGCAGATCGTCGAAAGTGGCGTTGCCGTAGGCATGTTCGGCGAAGTAGGCACGCAGACCGGCCAGGAACGGCTGTAGCCCCACGTAGGCCACGAGCTGCTTGAGGACCGAAGCGCCCTTGGCGTAGGTGATGCCGTCGAAATTGACCTCCACCGCGTGCAGGTCGGGGATGTCGGCGGCGATCGGGTGGGTCGAGGGCAGCTGGTCCTGGCGGTAGGCCCAGGACTTCTCCACATTCGCGAAAGTGGTCCAGGCGCTGGTGTATTCGGTGGCCTCGGCCTGGCACAGCACCGAGGCGAAGGTCGCGAACGACTCGTTCAACCACAGGTCGTCCCACCACTTCATGGTGACCAGGTCGCCGAACCACATGTGCGCCATCTCGTGCAGCACGGTCTCGGCGCGACGCTCGTACGACGCGCGGGTCACCTTGGACCGGAACACGTAGTCCTCGAGGAAGGTGACAGCGCCGGCGTTCTCCATCGCGCCCGCGTTGAACTCCGGCACGAACAGCTGGTCGTACTTGCCGAAGGCATAGGGCACGCCGAAGTTGTTGTGGTAGAACTCGAAACCCTGCTTGGTCTCGGTGAACAGCCGTTCGGCGTCCATGTACTCGGCCAGCGAGGACCGGCAGTACAGACCAAGTGGAATTTCGCCGCTCGCGTCGGTGAAGGTGTCGGACCACTTCGCGTACGGGCCCGCGATCATGGCGACCAGGTAGGTGCTCATCCGCGGGGTGGTGGCGAAGGTGTGGCGCACGACCGCGCCGATTGTGTGCTGCTCGATATCGGCACCGTTGGAGATGACCACCCAGTCCGCGGGCGCGGTGGCGACGATGTCGAAGGTGGCCTTGAGGTCGGGCTGATCGAAGCAGGCGAACATCCGCTTGGCATCGGCGGTCTCGAACTGCGAGTACAGGTACACCTTGTCGTCGGTCGGATCGACGAACCGGTGCAGACCCTCACCGGTGTGCGAGTACTCGCACTCGGCCTCGACTACCAGCTCGTTGTTCTCGGCCAGCTCCGGCAAGGCGATCCCGGCGGACTCGTCATACGAGGTCACCTCGAGCGCGACCCCGTTGAGCACCGCCGAGCGCACCCGCGGCGCCACCAGGTCGATGAACGTGCTCGCGCCGGGAGTGGCGGTGAAGGTGACAGTGGTCTTCGACCCGAACGTGTCCGACACCTCGGACCCGGCACCGCGCGGCTGATCGGTGAGGTCGAGTTCGATCCGGTAGTTCTGCACGGCCACCACGGCCGCGCGTTCGACCGCCTGGTCGCGGGTGAGATTCGGGGCGGACATTGATCTCCTTCGTCGTCGACGAACACGGCACGGTAGTTCGGCGTCCACAATGCCACTTGCCGTCGGCCCCCGCTCACGAGTTTCTCGCCCAGGCCGCTACGACGGTGGTGCGACCACACTGCGGCCGTGGCGAGCATCACGAGGGAAGTGACCGGCTCCGCGTCGCGGTGACCAGGCGTGATTCGGTGCTCGGGGCCGTCTGTAGAGTTCGTACATACTCAGTATGTGGACCCAGGATTCGGAGGCTCGACGTTGAAGCATGTGCACGCCGGGAAAGTTCGTGACCTCTACGAGGACGGCGATACCCTGCTGCTCGTCGCGTCGGACCGGGTTTCGGTCTATGACGTGGTGCTGCCGACGCCGATTCCGGACAAGGGCGCGTTGTTGACGCAGCTGTCGAACTGGTGGTTCGAGTACTTCACCGGGATTCCGAATCACGTGGTCTCGGCGACCGACGTGCCCGCCGAGTTCGCCGGGCGTGGGATTCGGGTGAAGCCGTTGAAGATGCTGTCGGTCGAGTGCATCGCGCGGGGATATCTGACCGGGTCGGGGCTGAAGGAGTACCAGCGGTCGGGGACCGTGTCGGGGATCGCGTTGCCTGCCGGGCTGCGTGACGGCGACAAATTGCCCGAGCCGATCTTCACCCCGTCGACCAAGGCTTCCGAAGGCCATGACGAGGCGATCAGCTTCGCCGATGTGGTGAATCAAGAGGGTCGCGAGGTGGCCGAGAAGCTGCGTGATCTCACCCTCGAGATCTACTCGCGCGGAGCCGAGCACGCGGCGAAGGCGGGCGTGATCGTGGCCGACACCAAGGTCGAATTCGGTTGGGACGGTGATGTTCTCACCCTCGGTGACGAGGTGCTGACCTCGGATTCCTCCCGCTTCTGGCCGGCCGACGAGTGGGAGCCGGGCCGGGCCCAGCGCTCCTTCGACAAGCAGTTCGTGCGCGACTGGTCGACCTCGACCGGCTGGAACAAGGAATATCCGGGCCCCGAGATCCCCGCCGACGTCGTCGAGGGGACGCGTCGCAAGTACGAAGAGGCCTACGAACGCATCACCGGCCGGCGGTGGAATCAGGCTTGATCCGCGGCGGCGCCGGTCGATGGGCCGTTGGAGTATCGCGTCAGTGCACGGGTGCGTCCACACCCTTGACCGCGCAGATATGTTCCAAGTTCTCGTTGCCCCAGGCGCCGAGGGTGACCAGCGCCGCGTTGAGTGACACCCCCCGTTCGGTGAGCGAGTACTCGACCTTCGGGGGCACCTGCGCGTAGACCTCGCGGCCGATGATGCCGTCGTGTTCGAGCTCGCGTAGCTGCTGGATCAACATCTTCTCGGTCACGCCGGGGATCAGCCGTTTCAGGTCGCCGAAGCGTTGGGTGCCGGTGGAAAGGGCCCACAGGATCAGCGCCTTCCACTTCCCGCCGACAACGTCGAGCGCGGCATCGATACCGCAGGAATAGGGACGTTCTCGCAGCTTCATGGTCGCCTTACTTACCTTTTGGTGGGTATTGCACTTCATAGTCGGTACTTGTCGATTGTAGTGTAACCCTAGATTCTAGGAGTGCGTTGCCGAGCGGCAGCGAAGAACTTCGGAACAAGGAGAACAATGGCCAACCAGACTGCAGCACAGCATGTTTCGGTGATCGGACTCGGCGCGATGGGTGCCGCGCTGGCGAAGGCTCTGCTGGCGGGCGGCCATGAGGTGACGGTATGGAACCGCACCCCGGCGCGGGCCGAGGCATTGGTGGCTCACGGCGCGAAGGTCGCGGCGAATGCCGCCGAGGCGATGGCGGCGGGGGACCTGGTGATCCTGTGCGTGCTCGACGACGCCGCGGTGCGCGAACACCTCGAGCCCGCCGCGGCGCAGGTGCGCGGGAAGGTGGTGGTCAATCTGACCACCACCTCGCCGGAGCAGGCGCGCTCGCTGGGTCGCTGGGCCGAGGCCGAGGCGGTCGAGCTGATCGACGGCGGCATCATGGCGGTGCCCGAAATGATCGGTGGACCTGCGGCTTTCGTGCTCTACAGCGGTGCCGTCGCCGGATTCGAGCGATTCCGCGCGGTGCTGGAATTGTTCGGTCGCGCCGAATTCGTCGGCGAGGATCTCGGTGCCGCCGCCATGTACGACGTCTCGATCCTCGGCGGCATGTACGCCATGTTCGCCGCGTTCCGTCAGGGCGGCGCGATGGTCCGCTCCACGGGTGGCTCGGCCGCGCGCCTGGCCGAGTTGATGGGGCCGTTCCTGCAGACGATGGCGACCTTGCTGGAAGGGTTTGCGGCGGGCATCGACAATCCGGCGGACTACGTGCAGCCGCAGAGCGACGAGTTCACCGCCGCCGCCATCGACCTGATCGACAAGTCCGCCGCAGAATCCGGCAACCCCACCGAGCTCTACGGAGTCCTGCGCGACGGTCTCGCCGGTCTGTGACCGTATTCAACCGGGCTACGTCCCGGGTCATCCTGGAACCGAACGAGGCGATCAGGCCGCAGGCCCGACCCCGCAGTGACCAGGGAGGGTCACTGCGCAGTCGGGCCGATCGTCCGGTGCGCGCCGATCACGCCGGGTGGTCAGCGCGTGTACGCGTCGATGGCGTTGTCGGAGTAGGGATCTCGTATATCAAGCATTGACCAGGTCGAGGGCGAGCAAGTCGTCGACGAAGGCTTCGGCTTTTGCCTCGAAGGCGGCGTAGTGGGTGGTCCGCGCGTCGCCGCTGATCGCCTCGCCGATCACGAGATTGCCCTCGGCATCGATACTTTGGGGCTGCTCCTCGGCGTCGGGGAGCAGCCCGACCCGGGAAATCGCGATACCGGCGTATTCGGCCAGACCCACGTTGAGCTGGGCCTCCAGCAGCTGCTGCATGCCGGGGACAATCGCGTCACCGGCTGTGGCACCGGCCAATCCGAGCCACAGGATGCGCTTGCCCGCCAGGCGTGGCTTGCTGCGGCCGTAGGCGAAACCGTAGTTCCAGACAGCATCGATCCAGCCCTTGAGCATCGCGGGCACGCTCTGCCAATAGACCGGGAACACCACGACGATGACGTCGGCGGCCAGCACGCGCCGCATGTGCGCCTCGGCGGTGGGGGAGTAGACCTTGTCGCGGTTGCCCCACTCGGGCTGGTCGGCCACGGTCATCCTCGGGTCGAAATTCTCGGCGTGCAGATCGAGGAAATCGATGGCGTAGCCGGCGGCGGTGAGCCGGTCGACGGCCCGGCCCGCGATATGGGCCGACAGCGAGTCGGCGCGATGGTGGCCGAGCACGACGAGCGCGGTCGGTGCGGAGTCGGCGGTGCTCGATCCGGTGGTGGTCAGTTCGGCGGTGGCAGTCGTGGTGGCGGCGGACTGGGTCACGGTGAGCTCCTGTTCGATCGTGGTGCGGGCTGTTCGGCCCGGTGTATCGAGTCAACCGCGAAATGCGTGGACGATCTATGGCTGATCATCTCGGGTCGATAGGAATTCGTCTACGCTGGTGCTGTGGACCCGTTGAGTTCGTTGCTGAGCGGCATTCGTGCCGAAGGATCGGTCGTCGCCCATGCTGTGCTGCGCCCACCGTGGACGATTCGCTTCGCCGACCGTGCTCCGCTGATCATGGTGACGGTGCTGCGTGGTGGCGGCACGCTGGTGCTCGCGGATGGCTCACGCACGAGTCTGATCGCCGGTGACACCGCGCTCGTGCAGGCAGGTGAACCGTTCCATCTGGTCGATACTCCCGCCGCGCTGGACAGTCCGCACGCGCGCTACGAGCTGTCCTGTTTCGTGCCGGACGGCTTCGGTCCCGCCGATTTCGACTGTGCGGTACCCGAATTGATCGACGCGCCCGCGAAAGAGGGCGCACCGGAGGAGACTTCGCTGCTGGTAGGCGCCTATCGCGCCTCGGGGCGACGCCACGAGCGGCTGTTGCGGGCGCTGCCGCAGGTGATGGTGGTCCACGAAGACCCTGAGATGTGTTTGTGGCTGGAACGATCCGCCGCCGACGCGGTGCGCTTCAGCGCGGGCTCGCAGGCGCTGATGGACCGGCTGCTGGACTGGGCGCTGGTCTGCACGCTGCGCTCCTGGCTCGCCGAACAGCAACACTGCGCGCCCGCCTGGTACCGCGGGATGGCCGACCCGATCGTCGGCCCCGCGCTCACCGCCATCCACGACCGGCCGTTCCACCGCTGGACCGTGGCGAGCCTGGCCACCGAGGCGGCGGTCTCGCGCGCCCTGTTCGCCCGGCGCTTCAGTGAGGTGATGGGCGAACCGCCACTGGCCTACCTCACCGAGTGGCGAATGGCCGAAGCCGAGGAACTGCTCGCCGACCCCGCCCGCAGCGTCGCGCAGGTGGCGACAACCGTCGGCTACTCCGATGCCTTCGGCTTCAGCGCGGCGTTCAAGCGGCTCCGCGGGACGAGTCCCACGGAGTTCCGGGCAGCGCTGGTGTAGCGCACACCTTCGCTGCGACGGAGTCGCGCCAAGCGATGAGCGCGCGCAGTCAGCTTCTCGGCGTGAGGAGGACCAAGGGGATCTCGCGGGTGGTTTTCGTCTGGTAGTCCGCGTACCCCTTGTAGGCCGCGGTGACCCTTGGCCACAGTGTCGCGCGTTCCTCGGCGGTGGCGACGTGGGCCGTCATCGGGCGCTCGGGACCCTCGCGCAGCGACACCTCGACGTTCGGGTTGTCGCGCAGGTTCAAAAACCAAGCGGGATGGGTGGGGTCGCCACCGCGGGAGGCGACGACGACGATCGTGTCGCCGTCGATGACGGGTGTGGTGAGCATGACCTTGCGTGGGTCACCGGTTTTGCGGCCGATCGTGGTGAGTTGCAGCGACGGCATCCCGAAGATCGAGTTGCCGATGCGCCCGCCGGTCACCGTGAGCAGCGTGCGGTGGACGGTGTTCATGATCTTCAGCTGCAAGTCGCTGGGCATGGTTGAAATCTACTCCGATTTCATGGCAGCTGTTCGGTGAGCCGGGTGAGGAAGGGGCGCTGTCCTTTGCCGAGCTTGTCCGCCGCGGTGCCGGGATCGAACCAGGCAGCGCGGTCGATCTCGGGGAATTCCGCGAGTCGCCCCGACCGCGGCGGCCACTCCATCTCGAAGGTGCCCGGCACTATCTCGGCAAGGTCGAGATCGCCCTCGACCGCCCACACGGTGAGGAACTTGCGCTTGCTCCCGCTGCGATAACTCACCTCGCCGAGGTCGAGCCACTCGCCCGCGGGCACCGGCAGCCCGAGCTCCTCGGTGAACTCCCGCGCGGCCGCGTCGCGTGCGGTCTCCTCGGGCTCGTACTCGCCCTTGGGAATCGACCAGGCCGACGCGTCCTTCTTCGCCCACAGCGGCCCGCCCATGTGCCCGAGCAGCACCTCGATCCCGGCCTCGCTCCGGCGATACACCAGCACGCCCGCGCTGAATACGTCCGTCATCGCAGTGAGTCTGCCAGTGGAGACGGCGTCGGTCGAGGTCGGTAGCGCCGCGTCAGATCGCGTCGCCCGCCCGCAGTCCGGCGGCGCGCAGCAGGAGGTAATCGCGTTCCGGCACGCTCGCGGTCTGCCTCGCGGCGCGCTGGTACTCGCGCACGGCGGCGGCCCGCTCACCGGCCATTTCGTGCAGGTGCCCGCGGACCGCCGCGAGCCGGTGTGAGCGCGAGAGCGGTTCGGCGACGCTGTCCGCGACCGCCAGCCCGGCGGCCGGACCGTGCACCATCGCGGTGGCCACCGCACGGTTGAGGGTGACCATCGGGTTCGGGGCAAGGCGTTCGATCATGGTGTAGAGCACCAGGATTCGCGACCAGTCGGTGTACTCGGGGCGGCGGGCCTCGGCGTGCAGGCCCGCGATGGCGGCCTGCAACTGGTACAGCCCGGTCAGCCCGGCGGGCAGGGTCGCGGTGAGCAGGCGCAGCCCCTCGGTGATCTGCGGGCGGTCCCAGCGCGAGCGGTCCTGTTCGGTGAGGGGGATCAGTTCGCCGTGTGGTCCGCAGCGGGCGGCGCGGCGTGCGTCGGTGAGCAGCATCAGCGCGAGCAGGCCGGTGACCTCGGTGTTCTCGGGGACCAGCGCGCGCAGGGCGCGGGTGAGCCGGATCGCCTCGGCCGACAGATCCCCACGCCGCAATCCCGCACCCGAACTGCTGGTGTGCCCCTCGGTGAAGATCACGTACAGCACCTGCAGCACCGCACTCACCCGGGTGCTGTCGTGCGCGCCGTCGGCGAACGGCCGCTCCGATTCCGCCAGTCGCTTCTTTGCCCGCGAAATACGTTGCCCCATCGTCGATTCCGGGACAAGGAAAGCGGCCGCGATCTCTGCGGTACTCAGGCCGCCGACCGCCCGCAGCGTCAGGGCGACGGCCCCGGCAGGCGGCAAGTCGGGATGGCAGCACAGGAAGTACAGGTCGAGGGTGTCATCGCGGTCGACCACGTCGACGGGCACGTCCCGCACGAAAACCGTGGTCTCCCTGCGTCGCCGCGCCACCTCGGCGCGCACCGCGTCCGCCATCCGGCGCTGCGCCACCTGGATCAGCCAGCCGCGTGGATTGTCCGGCAGCCCTTCCTGATTCCACTGGGTCGAGGCCGCGAGCAGCGCGTCCTGCACCGAATCCTCGGCGAGGTCGAAATCGCCGAAGCGGCGGACCAATACGCCGAGGACCTGCGGCGAAAGTTCACGCAGCAGGTGCTCGACGCGGGGGCGTGCCTCGATCACGCGACGTCGGGTGCGCTCATGATCTGACGCACCTCGATGTATTCACCGATCGGCTTGCCGCCGGGGCCGGGCGCCGCGGAGGCTTGCGCGGCGATCTCGACCGCGCGCTCGACCGAATCGACATCGACCACCCAGAAGCCGGCCAGGAACTCCTTGGTCTCCGGGAAAGGCCCGTCTGTCACGACCGGTGCCGACCGGCCATCGGAGCAGACGATGATCGCCTGATCGGGTGCGGCCAGGCCCTGGGCGTCGACGAGTTCACCCGCGGCGGCGAGCTGTTCGCCCAGTGCCCGCTGGAAGTCGATGTGGGCGGCGATGTCCTCGGGTGCCCACTCCGGCAGCGCGATATCGCAGTACGCGGCCTCGGAATAGGTCTTGACCAGCATGAATTTCATGGTTCGGCATCCTGCTCGATGCGCCCTTGTGGCGCGTTCGACAGTTGGTCGGAGCCGGCGAGCGGTCTTCGACACAACCATCGCTGTGAACTGAGTCACAGTGGGATGCTCGTGTCGGTGAGCCGATCGGGATCTACGGGTTCCGCCGAGCCGATCAGCTCCTTGATCCGGTCGGTCACATCCCACACGTTGACGTTCATCCCCGCACGTACCTTGTTCTGCTCGTCGAGCCAGAACGCGACGAACTCGCGCTCGTCGAGCTCGCCACGCACCACCACCCGCACGTCGTCGCCGCGCCCGACATAGCCGGAGTACTCCATCCCCACGTCGTACTGATCGCTGAAGAAGTACGGAAGCCGGTCGTAGACAGCGGTTTTGCCCAGCATCGTCTGCGCGGCGACGGCGGGCTGGTTCAGCGCGGTCGCCCAGTGCTCGATGCGGATCGGCCGGTGCAGCAGCGGATGGTCCTGCTCGGCGATGTCGCCCACCGCGACGACATCGGGGTTGCTGGTGCACAGCGCCGCGTCCACCAGTACGCCGCCGTCGACCGCCAGCCCAGCCGCGGTCGCGGTCTCGATATTGGGCTGTGCGCCCACCGCAACCAGCACCGCCTGTGCGGGCACTACGGTGCCGTCGCCGAGCTGCACGCCGGTCGCCTCACCCTCGTCGGTGAGTATCGCGTCGACGGAGGTGTTGGTGCGCAGGTCGACGCCGTGCGTGCGATGCAGACCGGCGTAGAACTCGCCCATCTCGGGGCCGAGCGCGCCGAGCAGTGGCAGGTCGGCCGACTCGATCACCGTAACCTCGACGCCCTTGGCGCGGGCCTGCGCGGCGACTTCGAGGCCGATCCACCCGGCCCCGATGATGACCAGCTGCCGGTCCGTGCGCAGTATCTCGAGCAGCGCGTTCGAATCGCCGATGGTGCGCAGGGTGTAGACGTTCGGCGCATCGGCGCCGGGAATGTCGAGCGTGCGGGCTCGCGAACCGGTGGCAAGGGCGAGCTTGTCGTAGTCGAGCGTGGAACCGTCGGGCAGCGTCACGGTCTTGGCGATCGGATCGAACGCGGTCGCTGTGGTGCCGAGCCGCAGGTCGACGTGGTGATCGCGGTACCAGGAGGCCGTGTCCACGGTGAAATCGGGCAGTTGCTGGGTGCCCGCCAGATGCTGTTTCGACAGTGGCGGGCGCTCGTAGGGCAGCTCTTCTTCGGCGGCCAGCACAGTGACGTGGCCGTCGAAGTCGTTGGCGCGCAGGGCTTCGGCGATCTTCGCCCCGCCCAGACCCCCACCGATGACGACGAAATGCTGATTCGAGCTCATGAACGGACCCCTTCTCGCGGACGACCCGGACTCCTCGCACCCCGAGCTTAGTGCGCGTTCTCGGCGACGGGAACGATTACGGCGCCGCCGCGGTTGCACCAGTCGACACCGGCGGTCCCACCCGCCGCAGCTGACCCGAGAGGAACCCATCGTGAGCGAGCAGGCCACCAAGGATGTCGCCGATTTCTGGTTCGACCCGCTGTGCCCGTGGTGCTGGATCACCTCGCGGTGGATCCTGGAAGTCGAGAAGGTGCGCGATATCGAGGCGCGCTTCCACGTGATGAGCCTGGCGGTGCTCAACGAGGGCAAAGACGACCTGCCGCAGGTCTATGTCGACATGATGGCCGCCGCCTGGGGCCCGGTGCGGGTCGTCATCGCCGCTGGTCAGAAGTACGGCGACGAGATCCTGCTCCCGCTCTACACCGCGATGGGCACCCGGATCCACGACCGCAAGTCCGAGTACGAGCGCGAGACGCTACAGGAAACCTTCGACGCGGTGATCGCCGATTCGCTCGCGGAGCTGGACCTGCCCGCCGAACTCGCGAAGGCCGCCACCAGCACCGACTACGACGAGGCGCTGCGGGCCAGCCATCACGCGGGCATGGACAAGGTCGGCCCCGATGTGGGTACGCCGACCATCCACGTGAACGGCTCCGCGTTCTTCGGGCCGGTGCTCTCGCGCATTCCGCGCGGTGAGGACGCGGGCCGGGTGTGGGACGGCGTGGTCGCGCTGGCCTCGTACCCGCACTTCTTCGAGCTCAAGCGCACGCGCACCGAGGACCCGGTCTTCGACTGATCGTGCAGTGCGGGGGGTGCCGGCGTCGGCACCCCCCCGCACCGATCAGACGGGTTTCGGCGGCAACGCCGGCGGCGCCGAATTCAGCGGATAACCACCCGGCGGCCCGATCATGCCGGGTTGCGGGGCGCTCGGACGCCAGAACATCGGGCCCGGCTTGCTGCGATCGCGCAGTGCCCACATCCGCCAGGTGAGCACCGGGTGGCTGGCCATCGCGTTGACCAGCCAGATGAAACCGCCCCTGTCGGAGGCGGCCCGATCGGCCATCTCGTCGACACCGACATCGGTGTTGAGGTACTTGCCCGCGGCCAGCGTGGCCATCGCGGTGGGTGCGCCGTGCGGACGGAAACAGAAGCCGTGATTGTCGGCGGTGTACTCCTGGGCGCGGATCAGCGACGACCCGAGCAGCGGCAACCACGGCGCGACGAACATCCCGAGCTGTCGCCAATACGACACGTGGCCCGCGGCGATATGGCCTACCTCATGGCCGATGATGAACGCGAGGCCGTCGGGTTCGCGTGCGGCGCCGCCGATTTCGAACAGGTCGCTGTAGACCACCACGAACCGGCGGAACCCGTGCCCGGCGGCGAACGCGTTGATCTGGCCGTTGCCCAGGATCACGTACGCGTCCGGCGCCTTGTGCATCCCGAATCGCGCCGCCGCCTCTTGCACCAGCTGGTACCCCTCGGGGAACTGGGTGGGCGACATCTTCACCCCGTTCACGCGCTGGGTCGCGAGGTTCATGCCACGACCGGCCCACAGCAGCACCGGCGCGAACAACAGCAGCAGGACATACGGGCTGGTGGCAATCGAACCGGCTTGCTCCACACCGTTCTCGTCGACGACAGGATCGGCGAACAACTCGACCGTCATCAGCAGCAGCGCCAGCAGGTACGCGACGGCGGTGATCATGATGACCACGATCAGCAGCGGGATCTCCCAGGGATGCCGGGCGGGGCGGTCCCACGGCATCAGGCCGCGCGGGCGGTGCAGCGGGGGTGCGGGCGGACCGCCGGGCGGGTAGTGGCCGGGAGCGTACTGACCCGGTGCGACGGGCGGATACTGGCCGGTCGGGCCAGGGAAAGGCGGCTGCGGTGCACTGCCATGCGCGGGGAAACCGCCGGTCCGTGGATCGGGTTGTGCCCACGGTGACGGCGGCGCGGCGTCTTTGTTCAGCGACGGCGTGTGCTCGGGCTGGGGGTCGGTGTGCTCCGGCGGGGAACCTGCCGAATGCGGGGAATGCGGTTCGTGCGGGTGCATGAAACGACTCTAAGCGGGCCTGCGACAATCGCAGCCATGCGCGTTTACCTGGGTGCCGACCATGCCGGTTTCGAACTGAAGAATCACGTCAAGGCCCATCTGCAGGAGGCCGGACACGAGGTCGTCGATTGTGGCGCCCTCGAATACGACGCTCTCGACGACTACCCCGGCTTCTGCATCGAAGCCGCGCGTCGCACCGTCGCCGATCCGGGCTCGCTCGGCCTGGTCTTCGGCGGCAGCGGCAACGGCGAGCAGATCGCCGCCAACAAGGTCCCCGGCGCCCGCTGCGCCCTGGCCTGGAGCGTCGAAACCGCCAAGCTGGCTCGCGAACACAACAACGCCCAGCTGATCGGCATCGGCGGCCGCATGCACTCCACCTCCGAAGCCCTCGCGATCGTCGACGCGTTCCTCGCGCAGGCCTGGTCGGAAGAGCCGCGCCACCAGCGCCGCATCGACATCCTGGCCGACTACGAGAAGTCCGGCGAAGCCCCCGAGATCCCCGCGTACTGAGTGCCTGAAGGACACACCCTCCACCGGATAGCGCAGCTGCATCAGCAGCGGTTTTCCGGTGGGGTGGTACGGGTTTCGAGTCCGCAGGGGCGGTTCACCGAGGGTGCCGCGCTCGTGGACGGACAGGTGCTGGAGCGGGCTGAGGCCTATGGCAAGCATCTGCTGCATCACTATGTGTCCGGGCTGACGGTGCACGTGCATCTCGGGTTGTATGGCACCTTCAGCGAGGTCGAGTTGCCGATGACGGCGCCGGTCGGGCAGGTACGGATGCGAATGCTCGGTGCCGCAACGGATTTCGGCACCGATCTGCGCGGACCAACCGCGTGTGAAGTGCTGATGCCGCCCGAGGTGGACGTACTCACCGCGCGACTCGGCGCCGATCCGTTACGCGCCGACGCCGACCATGAACGAGCGGGCGCGCGAATCCGCCGCTCCCGCAGGGCGATCGGCGCACTGCTGATGGACCAGGCCTTGATCGCCGGTGTCGGCAACGTCTACCGCGCGGAAGTCCTGTTCCGCCACGGCATCTCACCCTTTCGTCCTGGCACGTCGATCACCCCGGCCGACTGGGACGCGCTCTGGGCCGACCTGGTCGACCTCATGCCGATCGGCGTCAGCACCGGCCGCATGCACGTGGTCCGCCCCGAACACGACACCGGCGCACCGTCCTACAACAAGGACCGCCCCCGCACCTATGTCTACCGGCGCCAGGGCGAACCCTGCCGGGTCTGCGCGACTCCCATCGCGCACAAGGTCATGGAAGGCCGAAACCTCTTCTGGTGCCCCACCTGTCAGCCCGGGTAGAAATCGGCTGAGCCGGACCGCGAAGTGCAGGCTTCGCGATCCGACTCAGCCGGCGACCGCCGTTCCCAGTTCGGGGTCGCCCGATTCAGCGAGCGCGAAACGCCGCCCGCCCGCCGATTTCGCCGAGTACATCGCGCGGTCGGCGCGACGCAACAGATCGGTGAAATCGCACGTCTTTCCCGGTGGGCAGAAAGCGGTGCCCACGCTGGCCGAAACCGGTACGGGTCCCGCGCTCGACCACACCGGGTCGCGCAGTGCCGCGACCACCCGGTGAGCCAGCTCGCCGAGGGTGTCGCGGCGCGGGTTGGCCGCCACCACGAACTCGTCGCCGCCGTAACGGCAGATCACCGTGTCGGGCGGGCACACCTCACGCAAACGATTGGCCAGTTCGACCAGTACCTCGTCGCCGATCGCGTGTCCGTAGCCGTCGTTGATCTGTTTGAAGCGGTCCAGGTCCACCACCAGCACACCGACACCGCGGCTCGGGTCGGCGGCGAACGCGCGTACCCGTTCCTGCAGCAGCGTGCGGTTCGCCAGATCGGTGAGTGCGTCGTGGGTCGCCTCGTGGCGCAAGCGGTGCTGCAGCGCGGCGATCTCCTGTACGCGCAGTGACACTTTCGCCGAGATGTTCTGTTCCTGTTGCGCCAGAGCGCGTTCCTGCAGTGCCTGTGCGTAGCTGTCGATGGCCTGGCTGGCCACCAGCGGCCAGCGGGTCGCCACCAGCGAACCCGGAACCCCCGAGGGGAAACCGAGCAGCCAGCGACTGGCATGGGCCAGCATTCTGGTGCGTTCGAACGGTGCCTCGGCCAACCGCGCGCCGAGCTTGCGCGCCTGTGGAACCGGGAACGGTTCGGTCCGGGCCAGGTGCAGCAGCCGCTCGACGATGTCGACGAGCACCGGCTCCAACTGGTGCGGCGCCGTGGAAGAGCCCGGTTCGGCGCAGACCGCGCGGGCCCAGGCGCGGGCCATCGCGGCTACCGGTGGCTCGATGTGGGTCATCGAGATCACCGGCGGTGGGTGGCGACGAACTTGCCACCTCGATCATTCGCACTGCTACGCGGTTGGGTCCACCGAGTTCGGCACACGCTCACCGCCCCCTTTCCAGATACCCCCGTCCGGCAAAAAGGATCCTAGCAAGCCACCCGAGACCGAAAAGTCACGTTCTAGAACGTGTTCTCGCATCTCTCGCGAATGGCGATCGGCTATGACATCGCTGCAGAGTCTCCGGCGTTACATATTTCCCGAAAAGAATTTCGAGAGTCCGAAACGTGCAGCGTGATGCCCTCTGCTGGGCGGTGGCCGTTGCGTCGCCATGGGTCCCTCCTGGCACGGGTGCGAGTCGTGACGATGTGGCAATAACCGTCACGCGCACTCTCATGGTGGCCTACTCGCCGCCCACGTGCCAGGTTTTTAAGGAAAATTCTCCTGTTTAATCCCCCGGTGGAGCAGGCGCCGGTCCCCGTGAGCGCACCAACCATCGTCGCCGGGAGGGTGTTTCGGGGATAGGGTCATTAGGCCCTAATCGGGCATGGCGACGGTTGGTCGCGTGGGGGAGTGGGTACACCGGCGCCCGATGCGCGCGCCTCGACGGGCAAGCCGGGGCCGGATTGGCGTTTTTCGCGCGGGGTTCGGTACAGTCGTGGCGCACACGACATCGTGGCGATCCCATCGATGTCGTATGCCTGCGGGTGTAGTTCAATGGTAGAACCTCAGCCTTCCAAGCTGATGGTGCGGGTTCGATTCCCGTCACCCGCTCAAACATGTATTGCCTCGTCGGTGTACTCCGCCGGTGAAGTATCGGGGTGTAGCGCAGCTTGGTAGCGCATCCGCTTTGGGAGCGGAGGGTCGCAGGTTCAAATCCTGTCACCCCGACCATCACTCGAATCCAGCCCCGGACCAGGGGCTTTTTTCGATTTCGGGGCGCGATAGAGTGGCGCTCATGCCTTCTGACTCCAGGGTCGCGATCGTCACCGGTGCCGCACGCGGAATCGGTGCTGCCGTCGCCGCCAAACTCGCTGCCGACGGCAATGCTGTCGCCGTGCTCGACCTCGACGAAGCCGCCTGTGCCGGCACCGTCGCCGCCATCGAGGCCGCGGGCGGAACCGCGCTGGCCGTCGGTGCCGATGTTTCCGACGAAGCGGCGGTCGCGGCCGCGGTGGAGCGGATCGCCACCGAACTCGGCGCGCCGACGATCCTGGTCAACAACGCGGGCGTGCTGCGCGACAACCTGCTGTTCAAGATGTCGGTCGACGATTGGGACACCGTCATGAACGTGCACCTGCGCGGCGCCTTCCTGATGACCCGCGCGGTGCAGAAGCACATGGTGGAGGCGAAGTTCGGCCGCATCGTGAACCTGTCGAGCACCTCGGCGCTCGGCAACCGCGGCCAGGCCAACTACTCCGCCGCCAAGGCGGGCATGCAGGGCTTCACCAAGACTCTCGCCTTCGAACTCGGCAAGTTCGGCGTCACCGCCAACGCGATCGCCCCCGGCTTCATCGAAACCGACATGACCGCGGCCACCGCCGCCCGCGTCGGCGCCGACTTCGAGGCGTTCAAAGCCGCTGCCGCCGCGGCGATCCCGGTCAACCGGGTCGGCACTCCCGCCGATATCGCCAACACGGCATCTTTCTTCGCGAGCGAGGGTGCCGGTTTCGTGTCCGGTCAGGTGCTCTACGTGGCGGGCGGACCGCAGGATTAGGCGCAGCCGAAGCGGAAACCCGCGCGGGCGTCGGTGCCCGCCGCCACGGTAACCCGGACCGGCTCGGTATCGGTGAGCCCGCAGCCGCCGGGCACCGTCGCCACCCGCGCCTCGTAACAGCCGACGGGCAGGTCCGCCGTGACGTGCCCGTCGGCCCCGCTCACCAGGGTGGCGACGACCTGCTTCGCATCGCACGGTGTCACCTCGATCGTGGCCCGGTTCACCGGGATCGGTTCGGACCCGGTGAACGCCCGCACCGTCAACGTCCCGGTCCCCGGCGGTGCCGGATCGGCGCTCGCGATACCAGCAACCGCGAGCGGGCAGAGTACGGACAGTGCGAGCAGTGTTCGGCGCATGAACCTCTCCTCAACAGTGAGTGGGTCGTCCAGCGCTGATCGTAGGCCTGCCCTCACGAGAAACCGACGTCACACCCGGGTTTCGCGTTGACGATTCGATGACGATCGATCCAGGATCGACCGATGACCTATGTCGCCGATCCACGCGTCGACGCCTACATCGACGCGCTCCCCGCCTGGCAGCAGGCGATCTGTCACCAGGTGCGCGTCCTCGTCCACGGGGTCGACCCCGATGTGACGGAAACAGTCAAGCGAAGAGTCCGGCCCTACTTCGTCCTCGACGGCAATATCTGCGCCCTGCTCGCCGCTAAGACGCACGTCAACATCTTCCTCTACGACGGCGCGATCGTTCCCGACCCCGACAACATCATCACCGGTGGCCACGACAACAAGACCGCCCGAACGGTCGCGGTCCACGAGGGCGAGACCCTCAACGAACGAGCACTGGCGAAGATGCTGAAACAGATCATCGCCGACAACCGGGCGGGCGGCTGGCGCAAGATAAAGAAGGACCGCGGCGAGGTCTAGTCCGGTACGGCCGCGCCCGGGGTGATGCCCGCGCGCTCGCTCCAGACCTGTTCGGCGGGAACCGAGATCGTGGTCAGCTCCGGATACCGCACCGCCGACAGCGTGCCGCCGAAGACCGCGCCGGTGTCGAGGCAGAGGGTGTTGTTGACCCAGGTCAGATTGTGCACCGGGGTGTGGCCGTAGAGGACGGTGGCGGTGCCCCGGTAGTCCTGGGCCCAGTCGTAGCGGACGGGGTAGCCGTGCTCGTCCAGTTCGCCGGTGGGGGCGCCGTAGAGGGCGAAGGAGCGGGCTCGGCCGGAGGTGCTGCCGTGCAGGCTCGCGGGCAGACCGGCGTGGGCTACGACGAGCTTGCCGCCGTCCAGGAGATAGTGGGCGGGCAGATCGCGCAGGAAAGCGTGTGCGGCGGTCCGGAATTCGAGGTCTTCGTCGGCCAGTTGGGCCAGCGACTGTTCGAGGCCGTGCGCGATGCGGACATTGCGGCCGTCGAGGGCGCGCATCAGTTTGTGGTCGTGATTGCCGGTGACCGACAGCGCGGTCTTCGCTGCCACCATCCCCATCACCAGGCGCAGCACGCCGGGAGTGTCAGGGCCGCGGTCGACGAGATCGCCGACGAAAACCGCGGTGCGGTCCTCGGGGTGGGTAGCGCCGATCGCGCGGCCGCGGTCGTCGCGGTCGATCGCGAAGCCGAGCTCGCCGAGCAGGGTCTCCAGTTCGCTGCGGCAGCCGTGGACGTCGCCGATCACGTCGAACGGTCCGGTCAGGTCGCGGCGGTCGCGGGGGAGCAGGTCGGTGCGGCGGGGTTCGGTCATATCCTCTTCATCGTCGTGCAGGGCGGGCCCGCGCCGCAACTGCGTTACTCCGCGGTGGGGATCGCCGAGTCCGGCCAGGCCCAATTCGCGACGACCGGGATGTCGGCGCCCTGTTCACGGGTCCACCGGCGGGCGATCAACCGGGCGTCGACGATCTCCTGGCGCAGCCCAGCCGCTTGTTCACGCAGTCCGGGAACCCGGTCGATCACGTCGAGAACCAGGTGGAAGCGGTCGAGATCGTTGAGCATCACCATGTCGAAGGGCGTGGTCGTGGTGCCCTTCTCCTTGTACCCGCGCACATGCAGGTTGGCGTGATTGGTGCGGCGGTAGGTGAGCCGGTGCACCAGCCACGGGTAGCCGTGGAAGGCGAAGATCACCGGGCGGTCGGTGGTGAACAGGGCGTCGAACTCGGCATCGGGCAGCCCGTGCGGGTGTTCGTCGGCAGGCAGCATGCGCATCAGGTCGACGACATTGACGAATCGAATCCGTAGGTCCGGCAGCCGATCTCGCAGAATCGCCACCGCGGCCAGAGTTTCCAGCGTCGGCACATCACCCGCGCAGCCGAGCACCACATCGGGCGTCGTGCCGAGATCGTCGTTGTGACACGCCCAATCCCAGATCCCGAGTCCGCGCGTGCAGTGCGGCCCCGCCTGCTCGGCCGAAAGCCAGTCGGGCCCTGGCTGTTTGCCCGCGACCACCACATTCGCGTAGTGCAGCGACCGCAGACAGTGGTCGTAGGTCGAGAGCAGGGTATTGGCGTCGGGCGGCAGATACACGCGCACGATGTCGGGGCTCTTGTTTGCCACCACATCGAGGAAACCGGGGTCCTGATGGGTGAAACCGTTGTGGTCCTGGCGCCACACATGCGAGGTGAGCAGGTAGTTCAGGCTGGGGATCTTGCGCCGCCACGGCACCTGCAGGCTGGCATCGAGCCACTTGGCGTGCTGGTTGAACATCGCGTCGACGATGTGGATGAACGCCTCGTAGCAGGTGAACACGCCGTGCCGGCCGGTCAGCAGATAGCCCTCGAGCAGCCCTTCGCACATGTGCTCGGACAGCACCTCGACCGCGCGTCCGACCGGCGACAGATCGACGTCCCAGCGCCCGACTTCGCCCTGCCAGTCGCGTCCGGTCACCTCGAGAATGTCCTGCAACCGGTTGCTGGCCAGTTCGTCGGGGGCGAAGGTGAGGAAGTTGTGCGGATTGCGCGCGGTGACATCGCGCAGCCAGCTGCCGAGCACCCTGGTCGCCTCGTGCTGCCCCGCGCCGGGCGCCACGACGTCTACGCAGTAGTCACGCCAGTCGGGCAGGTCGAGATCGCGAATCAGCAAGCCGCCGTTGGCAATCGGATTGAGGCTCATCGGCCGCGTTGGGATCTGCTCCACGAGGGCGGGCACCGGCGAGCCGTCGTCGTCGAACAATTCCTCCGGTCGATACGACCGCAACCACAGCTCGAGCACCCGGCGGTGTTCCGGGTCGGTGCGCGCGTTGGGCAGCGGCACCTGATGCGCGCGGAACGTGCCCTCGACCCGCTGGCCGTCGACCACCGGGGGACAGGTCCACCCCTTCGGGGTGTGCATCACGATCATCGGCCAGCGCGGTCGGGTCGTGTCGCCGTCCTCGCGGGCGGCTCGCTGGTACTGGGCGATCCGGTCCATGCAGGTGTTCATCGCGGCGGCCATCGCCTGGTGCACCGGTGCAGGGTCGTTGCCGGAGACGATCAGCGGTTCGTAGCCGTAGCCGCGCAGCAGTTCGACCAGTTCCGACTCGGGGATGCGGGCGAAGATCGTCGGGTTGGCGATCTTGTACTCGTTGAGCGCGAGAATCGGCACCACCGCGCCGTCGCGACCCGCGTTGAGGAATTTGTTCGCGTGCCAGCTGCCCGCCAGCGGACCCGTCTCGGCCTCGCCGTCACCGACCACGCAGAACACGACGAGATCGGGGTTGTCCAGGGCCGCGCCGTAGGCGTGCAGCAGGCAGTAGCCGAGCTCGCCGCCCTCGTGGAAGGAACCGGGTGTCTCGGGCGCGCAGTGACTCGGCACGCCGCCGGGGAAGGAGAACCGGTGGAAGAATTCGCGCATGCCGTCCACGTCGCGGGCGATGTCGGGCTCGAGTTCGGCGTAGGCGTTCTCGAGCCAGGCGCAGGCGTTGGGACCAGGGCCGCCGTGGCCGGGGCCTGCGACGTACACCGCGTTCAGCCCGCGCTCCCGGATCACCCGATTGGCATGGGCCCAGACCAGATTCAACCCGGGCACGGTGCCGAAGTGGCCGAGCAGACGCGGCTTGATGTCGTCGGGGACCAGCGGGGTGCGCAGCAGTGGATTGCTCATCAGATAGATCTGGCCGACCGCGAGATAGTTCGACGCCCGCCACCACGCGTCGACGGCGACGAGCTCGGCGCGGGCGAGCGGGCCGGGCGCGTCGGTGAGAACGTAGGGCTCGGGGGCGATCGTCTCGCCCTGGTCGTCGCCGACGTTGTCCGCCGCGGTATCGCCGAACGTGGTCATCGCGGGCTCTCCTCGTACTCGCCGGAGTTTGCGGCGCCGTCCGCGCCGCGGGGCCTGCACGGGCGCCGATCGAGGACCGGCGACACCGGTGGAGAAACGCACCGACGAGCCTACCGTCGTGCCGGTACCCGATGCCGAAACGACGGTCGATTACTGTGCGGGCCATGCATTCTCTCGGCAGGATCATCGGAATCGGACTCGTCGCGGCCGCCGCGATCACCACAGCGGCCTGCGGCTCGGACACGGATTCGACCAGCTCCCCGAGCACCAGCGCGGCGGGCAACTCCGCCAGCACGGGTCTCGAGTGCACCGCCGACGACGTGAAGGTCAGCGGTGGTTTCGGCGAGACGCCCAAGATCACCATCCCCGACACCTGCGATGCGCCCAAGACCCTGATCACCAAGGATCTGGTGGTCGGCACCGGGCCCGGCGCGGTGGCCGGACAGCCGCTGACCATGAACTACGAGCTGGTCACCTGGTCGGACAAGCAGGTGCTCGACAGCTCCTTCCAGCGCGGCAAGCCGTTCGGGCTCACCCTCGGTACCGGCCAGGTCATCCAGGGTTGGGACGAGGGCCTGATCGGCGTGCAGCAGGGCACGCGCAGGCTGCTGATCGTGCCGCCGAACCTCGGCTACGGCGAAGGTGGCAACGGCGTGGCGCCGAACGAGACGCTGGTCTTCGTGACCGATGCCGTGCAGGTCGGCCGCTAGCGCACCCACAACCAACCGCCGATTGCGCGAGCACGTAGGCGGTCAACTACCCTGGTCGGGATGC
This sequence comes from Nocardia sp. FBN12, assembly GCF_050320175.1. Classification (GTDB taxonomy): domain Bacteria; phylum Actinomycetota; class Actinomycetes; order Mycobacteriales; family Mycobacteriaceae; genus Nocardia. The sequence goes on from NZ_CP190048.1 coordinate 326,844, forward strand.
GCGTTACGCGCCGCACCTGGCTTAGCCGTGCCTGACTATGGCGCGTCGCCCCACGCGGGGACACCACCATGAACTACGAACCAAGGAGTATGTCCGTGAAGAGCACCGTCGAGCAGCTGAGCCCGACCCGGGTCCGGATCAACGTCGAGGTGCCCTTCGAGGAGCTGAAGCCCGACTTCGACAAGGCATACAAGGCGCTGGCACAGCAGATCAAGATCCCCGGCTTCCGTCCCGGCAAGGCTCCGGCCAAGCTGATCGAGACCCGTGTCGGCCGTGGCGCCGTGCTCGAGCAGGTCGTCAACGACGCACTGCCGAACAAGTACGCCGAGGCCGTCGAGACCGCTGCGGTCAAGGTCATCGGCCAGCCCGAGATCGAGATCACCAAGATCGAAGACGGCGACGAGCTGGCGTTCACCGCCGAGGTCGACGTGCGCCCCGAGATCACCCTGCCCGATTACTCGGGCATCGAGGTGAGTGTCGATTCCTTCACCATCGGCGACGACGACATCGAAGAGCAGCTCACCTCGCTGCGTCAGCGCTTCGGCACCCTCACCGGTGTCGAGCGCGCGGTCGCCGACGGCGACTTCGTGTCGATCGATCTGTCGGCCACCGTCGACGGTGCGGACGTCCCCGAGGCGGCCACCACCGGCCTGTCGCACGAGGTCGGTTCGGGTCAGCTGATCGAGGGCCTCGACGAGGCCGTCATCGGCCTCAAGGCCGGCGAGTCCGCCGAGTTCACCTCCACCCTGGTCGCGGGCGACCACGCGGGCAAGGAAGCACTGATCACCGTCGCCGTGCAGTCGGTGAAGGAGCGCGAGCTGCCCGAGGCCGACGACGAGTTCGCCCAGCTGGCCAGTGAGTTCGACACCATCGACGAGCTCAAGGAAGACCTGAAGGGCCGCGTCGAGCGCGTCAAGAAGGTCGAGCAGGCCGGTTCGATCCGCGACAAGGTGCTCGACACCCTGCTCGAGACCGTCGAGGTTCCGCTGCCCGAGGCCGTCGTCAAGGCCGAGGTCGACGCCGTGGTCCACGACGCCGTGCACGGTTTCGACCACGACGAGGCCAAGCTGGCCGAGGCGCTCGAGGCGCAGGGCTCCTCCCGCGAGGAGTTCGACAAGGACACCCAGGAAGCTGCCGAGAAGTCGGTGAAGACCCAGCTGCTGCTCGACGCCATCGCCGAGGCCGAGAACACCCAGGTCGGCCAGCAGGAGCTGACCGAGCGGATCCTGTTCCAGGCCCAGCGTTACGGCATGTCGCCGGAGCAGTTCATCCAGCAGGTGCAGCAGGCCGGCCAGCTCGGCGCGGTCTTCGCCGACGTGCGACGCGGCAAGGCCCTTGCCGGAGTTGTCGGTCAGGTGAAGGTCACCGACTCCGACGGCAACGTGGTCGACACCACCGAAATGTTCGGTGACCCTGCGGAATCCGCTGACGCCGAGCCGGTAGACGCCGCTGCCGAGTAGCTTTCGGACGCGTGATTTGATTGCGCACGTGAGGAAGCGCCGCGAGCGAACCAATGTCGCAGCGCGTCTCGCGAAGAGTGGAATCGAGCGCGGCGAGATTGCGCTCTGAGCGAAGAAGGGCGGTGCCGGGAGTTCGGTGCCGCCCTGCTTCGTTAGTGTTTGTGACGACGAACCGTATTCGTATGGCCGTAGCAATCGGTGAGAAGAGAAGGCAGGTATCCGTGACGATCAACCAGGCAGGGGTCATGACAGCCGCTACCGCTGGACTCAACCTCAGTGATTCCGTATACGAACGGCTGCTTCGCGAGCGCATCATCTTCCTGGGCACCCAGGTCGACGATGAGATCGCGAACAAGATCTGCGCGCAGATCCTGCTGCTCTCGGCCGAGGACGCGACGAAGGACATCGCGCTCTACATCAACTCGCCCGGTGGCTCGGTCACCGCGGGCATGGCCATCTACGACACGATGCAGTTCGCCGAGTGCGACATCAAGACCGTCGCGATGGGCTTGGCGGCGTCGATGGGACAGTTCCTGCTGACCGCGGGCACCAAGGGCAAGCGTTTCGCGCTGCCGCACACCCGGATCATGATGCACCAGCCGTCGGCGGGCATCGGTGGTTCGGCGGCCGATATCGCGATCATGGCCGAGCAGTTCGCCCACACCAAGCGTGAGCTCAACGAACTGCAGTCGCTGCACACCGGCAAGTCGGTGGAGCAGGTGACCGAGGACGCGGACCGCGACCGCTGGTTCACGGCGAAGGAAGCCCTGGAATACGGCTTCATCGACCACGTGGTCGCGCACGCGAACCAGGCGAAGTAACCGCCGCCGTCCCCCCTCACTCGAGACAAGCTTGGAGATAACGATGGCCAACCTCTTCGACCCGCGCGCCGGCCACGGCGGCTCCCGTGCGGGCCTCCCGCAGTCGCGCTACATCCTGCCGCAGTTCACCGAGCAGACTTCGTTCGGCGTCAAGACCTCCGACCCGTACAACAAGCTGTTCGAGGAGCGCATCATCTTCCTGGGCAACCAGGTCGACGACGTCTCGGCGAACGACATCATGGCGCAGCTGCTGGTGCTGGAGTCCCAGGACCCCGACCGCGACATCACCATGTACATCAACTCGCCCGGTGGCTCGTTCACCGCGCTGATGGCGATCTACGACACCATGCAGTACGTGCGCCCCGACGTGGTCACGGTCTGCCTGGGTCAGGCCGCCTCGGCCGCCGCGGTGCTGCTGGCCGCCGGTGCCCCCGGTAAGCGTGCCGCGCTGCCCAACGCGCGCATCCTGATCCACCAGCCGTCCTCGGGCGGTGTGCAGGGCCAGGTATCCGACCTCGAGATCGCCGCGGCCGAGATCGAGCGGATGCGTCGCCTGATGGAAGTCACCATCTCGCGCCACACCGGCAAGCCCGAGGAGCAGGTCCGCAAGGACACCGACCGCGACAAGATCCTGACCGCCGAAGAAGCCAAGGATTACGGCATCATCGATCAGGTCTTCGACTACCGCAAGCTCAGCGGACAGAAGTGACACGCCCGGGCCCGCTGTCCTCATCTGGGCGGCGGGCCCGGCTTTTTCACCCGCGGTGGCTCACAATGGTGAGGACCCGCACAGCACTGCAGACAAACATGCGCGAGTTGTCGACCTCATTCGCGCACAACAGGTACGGTCGACTCAGGGACCATTGCTCTGATTGACGGCACCGAGACGTATTTCCGGCCCAATCGGGGGACGACGGTCGCACTCGGACAAGGAAGTAGGGACCTACGAGATGGCGCGCATCGGAGACGGCGGCGATCTGCTGAAGTGCTCGTTCTGCGGAAAGAGCCAGAAGCAGGTCAAGAAGCTCATCGCGGGCCCCGGGGTATATATCTGCGACGAGTGCATCGACCTGTGCAACGAGATCATCGAAGAAGAGCTGGCCGAGTCGAGCGAAGTGAAGCTCGACGAGCTGCCCAAGCCTTCGGAGATCCGGGATTTCCTGGAGAACTACGTGATCGGCCAGGACACCGCCAAGCGGACCCTCGCCGTCGCGGTCTACAACCACTACAAGCGCATCCAGGCGGGCGACAAGGGCCGCGACAGCCGCGGTGAGGCCGTCGAGCTGATGAAGTCGAACATCCTGATGCTCGGCCCCACGGGTTGCGGTAAGACCTACCTCGCGCAGACGCTGGCCAAGATGCTGAACGTGCCGTTCGCCATCGCCGATGCCACCGCGCTCACCGAGGCGGGCTATGTCGGCGAGGATGTCGAGAACATCCTGCTGAAGCTGATCCAGGCCGCCGACTACGACGTCAAGCGCGCCGAGACCGGCATCATCTACATCGACGAGGTCGACAAGATCGCCCGCAAGAGCGAGAACCCGTCGATCACCCGCGATGTGTCGGGCGAGGGCGTGCAGCAGGCGCTGCTGAAGATCCTGGAGGGCACCCAGGCGAGTGTGCCGCCGCAGGGCGGTCGCAAGCACCCGCACCAGGAGTTCATCCAGATCGACACCACCAACGTGCTGTTCATCGTTGCGGGCGCCTTCGCGGGCCTGGAGAAGATCATCTCCGACCGCACCGGTCACCGCGGCATCGGCTTCGGCGCCGAGGTGCGCTCCAAGGCCGAGGTCGACACCGACGACCACTTCGCCGACGTGATGCCCGAGGATCTGATCAAGTTCGGTCTGATCCCCGAGTTCATCGGCCGTCTGCCCATCGTCGCCTCGGTGACGAACCTGGACAAGGAATCGCTGGTCACCATCCTCTCCGAGCCGAAGAACGCACTGGTCAAGCAGTACGTTCGCCTGTTCGAGATGGACGGCGTCGACCTCGAGTTCACCACCGACGCCCTCGAGGCGATCGCCGATCAGGCCATCCTGCGTGGTACCGGTGCTCGCGGTCTGCGCGCCATCATGGAGGAAGTCCTGCTGCCCGTGATGTACGACATCCCGGGTCGTGACGATGTCGCCAAGGTGGTCGTGAACGCCGACACCGTCGTCGACAACGTCCTCCCGACGATCGTGCCGCGCAAGGCGCAGCGTCCCGAGCGTCGCGAGAAGTCGGCGTAACAAGCCAACGACAAAGGGCCCCTTCGGATCTGATCCGGAGGGGCCCTTCGCTGTGCGCTGGCAGCGATTAGATGGTGGCCGGGTTTCCCAGGCTCGGCGCGGCCAGGAGATCGTCGCCGTCGTCTGCCGGGATCTCCGCACTGGCACGCACGATCGCGGTGCTGTAGCGGGCGCTGGCGGCATTGTGGATGAGCAGTGCGACACCGATCATCACCGGGGCCACCGCGTGCACAGCGGCGTCGTACCAGTGCCCTGCGCTCAGATGGGGATAGGTGTTGAGGGCGATGGTCAGCGTGAGCAGGAACAGCTCCGCGATCAGCACCTGGTTGCGGTTGCCCATCACGCCCCACTCGGCCACCCGCGTGGTGCCGATCATGATGATGATCAGGCACACGCTGATCATCGCCTCCAAGCCGAAGCTGGCCCAGTAGAGCGGATCGCTCGGTCCGCCGGGGGCGATGTTGTGCTGGACGTTCACCGCCGACCACAGCATGCCCGTGATCACCACGCCTGCCAGCGCGCGCAGCGACCAGGTGCGGTGCTGATACAGCGAGGCCAGCCGGGCGCGCGGGTTGGATTCGCGGCGTTGCGCGGCGATGGCCTTGCGGGCCAGCATCAGGTCCGACATCTCGGCCCGCTCGAGTTCGGCGGTGGTGTCACGCAGACGGTCGGCGTGCGAGGAGGCGGCCTTGATGTGCTTCCAGCGCTGGTCGCGCTCGTAGGTGCGGATCTTCTCGGCGAGTTCGCGCTCGGCGCGCAACTCGTCTTCGGACAGCGCGTCGGTCAGTGCGGGGTCGGACTGATAGGCGATGCGACGCCTGGCCCGTTCCACCCGCACGGGCAGAGCGGTGACCTCGTGATCGAGCGGGTGTTCCTCGCGCATCGCAACTCCAGGTAGCAAAAGGGTTCGCCGGGTCGCGTCATTGTTGCGCATCGAGCGGGGAGACGACACCCGCGGGCCCGAATTGCTCGGCCCGCAGGCGCTGAAAATGTCTGGCGCACAACTGTGTAGCTGTCGGTGCAGCGATGCGGGAGACGGTGACGACCGTTCGAGAACGGGTCGCGCCCGGGCCGAGGAGCTTCGTTGATCCTCCATGGTTCGCCGTTGAACCTTGATCCCGTAAAAGTGCTTCTGATGATGTTTCGCTGCTGGTCACCGCGGTGTTACGTCGGCGAGAACCGCCTGTCTTTTCGTCCGTTTGGTCCGTCTTGCAAGGCCTTCAATGAATACGACGGGTTCGGCACGCAAAACTCATCGGCGTATCCTCGCGGTGTGTCGGACTGGTGCTGCCGATTTCGTGCTGTTTACTCGGTCCGTCAATCAGATGTTCGAGTGACGAGTGGAAGCGGAGGAGACATGGCACTGCCTACGATGACCGCCGAACAGCGCACCGAGGCGTTGGCCAAAGCGGCTGCCGTGCGCAAGGCGCGCTCGGAACTGATCGGCAAGGTGAAGGAGGGCAAGGTCACCGTCGCCGATCTGCTCAAGAAAGCCGACAGCGATGACCTGGTGAAGAAGACCAAGGTCGCTGCCGTGATCAAGGCACTGCCGGGCGTTGGTCCGGTCAAGGCCGCCAAGCTGATGGATCAGGCCGAGATTCCCGAGGATCGTCGTATCGGTGGGCTCGGTGCTCGTCAGCGCGCGGCACTGCTCGACGCCCTCGAGGCCTGAGCCGATTCGCGATCCGACGCCCGTGGAGCTGGATGCACGGGCGTCGGGATGGTCTGCAGGTATTTACACGCAGTAGGTCAGCAGGAAGTCGTTGATCCGCAGGCGCCAGCCCGGTTGCAGTTCGATCGGGAGGGTGCCGACGCGTGACCAGCGTTCGCTGTCGGGGGCGGCGAAGAAGGTTCCGGAGGTCGCGGGGGCCTCGCGGACGAACACCTTGCCACGGTCGGGGGCGACGAAGGCATGGACCCGCGAGACGAGCCGATCCCGTTCGATCAGTATCGGCGTCGCCGCGGAAGCGCGCACCGACTCCTCGCCCGAGGGGTTGCGGCCGAGAACATACGACCGGTCCAGTGGGTAACTCAAGCCGTCTTCGGTGACGAGGGCGCCGCGCGAACCACTGTGGGGCGCAGTGCCTTTGCTCAACGCGACCGGTTCGGCGCGTTTGGCGGCATCGAGTGCTTGGGACCAGGCGCGTGGCGCGTTGGCGGCGGGGGTGTTGCGTGGGCCGGTGCTCACCGTGACGCCGTCGGAGTTGGCCGGACCTGTACTGACGCTTTCGCCGGTGTTCGGCCGGGCACTCACTGTTTCGCCGTCGGGCTGGAAACCCGAGGTCGCGGGTTGATCCGGAGCCGGGAATCCCGCGGTGGCGGGCAGCGCGCCGCTGGTGTCGGTCGGTCTCGTGGACGGTCGGCGAACTGCCTGGAAGCCGGTGGCCTCGGTGGGGGCCGGTTCGTCGATGGCCTCGACCCGGCGCGGCGGGGGATTGCGGCGGCGGCCCAGGTTGAGGACGAAGCCGTTGCCGGTGACGATGCCCGCGCGCAGATCGGTGCGCGGATTGGCGCTGGTCGGGTCGGCCATCTCGGCGCCGACCGCGATCCGGCGGACGGGTTCGCGGATGATCTCGTCGACCCAGGTGAAGGCGCGGTCGCCGGCGAGGCGGCGGTTGCCCTCCGCGCCGGAGATCTCGGCGATCACCGCGCCGCGCAACAGGATCAGCATGCCGTCGGCGGTCGGGGCGAGTACACCGAAAGGCGGTGGCGCAGAGGCGCCGCCGAAGACCACGCCCGCCAGCCGCTGCGCCAGAGCCGCGCCGGGCGCGCTCGCCGCGGTGCTGTTGGCGACGGTTTCCACCGCGCCGAGTAAGCGATCGGTCGACGGTGTCTCCCCGGCCAGATAGACCACGACGTCGCCGAATCTAGCGACGATCCCGGTCCCCGGCACGATGGCCACGGTGGACGAATGCGCGTGCATCAACGCCTCCTAATCGGACTGGCCTTCACCGCCGCCCCGGCCGGTCACGCCCTGCGGCAGACCGCGACCGAGGTCCCGCCGCCAGCATAGATGGCCGGACGCTCGGGGATAAGGTCCGCAGGTGAATTTCGAACGTCGTTCGTGTCAAACGGCGTTCGTCCGGAGCGTAGGATCGGCGCATGAACGCCGCACCCGTCAGTCGCCGGGCCAGACCGGCGAAAGTCCCGCTGAGCCGGGACCTTGTCATCGAGACCGGCCTGCGCATCCTCGACACCGATGGCTCGGGCGCGCTCACCATGCGCCGGGTGGCCAAGGAGCTCGACACCGGCGCCGCGTCGCTGTACGTCTACGTCGCTCATCGTGACGACCTGCTGACCGGGATGCTCGATCACGTGCTGTCCCAGGTCACCGTGCCCGCCGAGGGGGACTGGCGTGCGCGGGTGACCCGGTTGGTCGAGTCCGCCATCGAGGCGCTGGGCCGCCATGACGGGCTCGCGCTCGTCGCGTTCGGGCGGTTTCCGATCACCGAACACGCCGTCGGCCTACGCGAACAGCTGCTCGGTCTGCTGCGTGAGGGGGGCGCAGACGCCGTGACCGCCGGTTGGGCCGGCGATCTGATCTACCGCCATATCGCCGCCGAAGCTGTCGAGCGTGCCGAGAGCGACGCGCGTGGGCGCTGGGCGATTCGCGCGCTGCTCAATGGGATCATCGCCACCCCGGCGGTCGGTGGGCCGGTCCGGCTCGCGCGCCAGGACGAGATCGCGGCGCTGCAGGAGATCGAGCGGCGGGCGGGCGCGCCGTTCGCCGAGGTGGGCATGGGTGCGATCGCCGACGACGAGCCGCCCTCCCGGGAAGTGTTGCGGGGCTTCGTGACCGATGGACGCGCGTGGGTCTGGCCTGATGGGGACGATCAGCCGATCGCGTATCTGATTCTCGGGCTTGTCGACGATCAGCCGCATATCGAGCAGGTTTCTGTCGATCCGGCTCATGCGGGGGCGCGGATCGGTAAGCGGCTGATCGACCATGCGGTGGGGTGGTCGAAAAGCAAGGGGTTGCGCGAGATCACGTTGACTACGTTCACCCAGGTTCCGTGGAACGGGCCGTATTACGAGCGGCTCGGGTTCACTTATATTTCGCCTGCGGACGAGTCTGCGGGGTTGCGTGCGATTCGGGTTGATGAGGTTGCTCATGGGCTTGATGAGTGGCCTCGTGCTTGTATGCGTGCAGAGGTGGCTACCTGGAGGAATGGGTGAGTGGGTGAGTGGTAGCCCTGGGTGGTTGTATGGCAAGGCCACGGGGGTGTTCGGGGTGGCCGGTGTGGTTGGGAGTGCGGGAGGGTGTTTTTGATCGGATGGGTCAGGTGGTGAGGGTGGCGTTTCTGGTGAGGGCGGCTTCGGCGGCGGGGGTGGCGGCTTCGCGGTCGGTGGGGATCAGGCCGATGCGGGTGCGGCGGTCGAGGAGGTCGTCGACTGTCAGGGCGGCTTCGTGGGTGAGGGCGAAGTCGAATTCGGCTGCGGTGACGTCGATTCCGGGGGCGACCGGTTCGGCGAGGGTGGGGTCGGCGAGCCAGGCGGAGACGATCTGGCTCGCTTCGGTGCCGTAGCGCTCGATGAGGACCGGTGGGGCGTCGATGCGGTCGCGGGCGGCGCCGGCGACCGCGCCGATGAGGGGGAGGCGGGTGGTTCGGCAGGGGGTGACGGGGAGTGCTGCCTGGGCTACTGCCGCGTCGACGGCGTCTTCGGCCATCTGGCGGTAGGTGGTGAGCTTGCCGCCGACGACGGTGATCAGGCCGTCGGGGGCGGTGAGGACGGCGTGTTCGCGGGAGATGTCGGCGGTGCTGTCGTCGGCGGTTTTGAGCAGGGGGCGCAAGCCGGCGAATTTGCCACGGATGTCGGAGCGGGTCAGCGGTTCCCGCAACGCGGTGTTGATGGTGTCGAGCAGGAAGTCGATCTCGGACTCGGTGGGCTGGGGTTCGTCGGGGATCGGGCCGGGGGCGTCCTCGTCGGTGAGGCCGAGGTAGACGCGGCCGTGGGCGGCTGGCAGCGCGAAGACGAACCGGCTGATGCTGCCGGGCACCGGCACGGTCAGTGCGGCGCTGAGCCCGCCGAAGGCCGCGGCGTCGAAGACGAGGTGGGTACCGCGGCTCGGCCGCAGTTCGATGCTGTGGTCGACCTCGCCCGCCCACACGCCGGTCGCGTTGATGACAGCGCGGGCGCGCACGTCCAAGGTTTCGCCGGTGAGAGTGTCGCGCAGCTGAACCGAATCACCGCTCGCCGCAACGGCTTCCACGCGGGTCAGAACTGTCGCGCCTTCGGCGGCCGCCGTGCGGGCCAGTGCGACGACCAGGCGGGCATCATCAACGAGCTGCCCGTCCCACGCCTGCAACCCGCCACGCAGCCCGTCGCGGCGCACGGTCGGCGCCAGTCGCAGGGCCTCGGCGGCGGCCACCCGGCGCGAGCGCGGCAATGTGTCGACGGACGTATGGGCCGCGATCCGCAGTGCGTCGCCGGCGGCGAAACCCGCACGGATGAGCGAACTCTGGGCCGATTTCAGGCCGGGCAGCAGTGGTACCAGCTGGGGTAGCGGGCGCACCAGATGCGGTGCGGTGGTGCGCAACAGGATGCCGCGTTCGACCGCGCTCTCGTGCGCGATCCCGACCCGCCCGCTCGCGAGGTAGCGCAACCCACCGTGCACCAGTTTCGAACTCCAGCGACTGGTGCCGAACGCGAAGTCGTTGCGCTCCACCAGGAGTGTGCGCAGACCGCGCGCGGCGGCGTCGAGGGCGACGCCGGTTCCGGTCACGCCGCCGCCGATCACCACCACATCCACGTCGGGATGGTCACCGAGGGCGCGCAGGTCGAAGGTGCGGCGCGCGGCGTTCAGCGTGGCCTTGGAGTCAGGAGTCATCACAGTCCTTGTCGGGTAGCGGGAGCAGGTAACCCTCGACAGCCCTGGACAATTCGGCATCGAACTCCGCACCGGCCAGCAGCGACTCCACGGTGCCCGCGGACTGCACCGCCGACTGGGTGATGAGCAGCAGCATGGTGGCCATGTGCTCGGCATCGCCCGCCCGAATCGACCCGTCTTCGTGCCCGATCCTGATCACCGTCGCGAACAGCCCGATCAGCGTGCGCTGATTGCGGCCGAGCCGACCGAACACATAGGTGAGCATCAGGTCGGTGTCGGTGCGGAAGATCTTGGCGAAAACCGCATTCGACCTGATCGCCCCCGCACCCGCCACGATGCCGCGCACCAGCCGATCCCGGCCGAGGCCGGTGTCGGGCACGGTCTCGGCGACGATCGTGCGCAGTTCGCGGACCAGCAGCTCGGCGATCAGCGACCCGGTGTCGGGCCAGCGGCGATACACCGTCGGCCTGCTCACGCCCGCCCGCCGCGCCACCTCGGTGAGTGTGGTTCGGCGAACGCCGAAATCGACGACGCAAGCCCGTGTGGCATCGAGAATCGCCACGTCGGTGGGCGAAAGCTGGTCAGCGTGGGTCGCGAGGTCGATCATCGTGCTTCACCGCCGGTGTGTTCGGCGGCGCCCGGAGAGGGCGCCGTGGTCGGGCTGGAACCGCCCAAGGGTATCGAGCGGACCAGCAGGGTTGACGTCGCGAATGTTCGGTAGTGACATCCGACAGCGGTACGGATGCCGACTCTGGGACATGTCGTTGGTTACTGCTTGACACTATATGTCATTATGTAACGCATGGTCGAGACGCAACACGAACAATCCGGGTCTGCCACCGAGGCGCCGAGCATGGTGTGGGATGCCTGGGGTGTCGCCGCCGGTCATCAGCCGCTGTCGGCGCAGATCCGTGGCCTGCTCGGGCAGGTGTTCGGGATCTCGGGTGAACCGGTAGCGCGCCGCGACGAGAACGATGTGCCGCTGATACCCACCGCCCTCACGGCCGCCGACCGGACCGGTCTGGCCGAGATCGTCGGTGACGAACATCTCACAACCGCCGATCTCGACCGGCTCCGGCACGCGGGCGGCAAGAGCACCCCGGACCTGCTGCGCCGCCGCGCGAGCGAGCCGCAGAACGCCCCCGACGCCGTCGTCTTCCCCGCCGACCACCCGCAGGTCCTCGCGCTGCTGACGTACTGCGCCGATCGCGGGATCGCCGTGGTCCCGTTCGGTGGCGGAACCAGCGTCGTCGGTGGCGTCGATCCGGTGCGCGGGCGCTTCGCCACCGTGATCGCCCTCGATCTGCGCAGGCTGGACACACTCACCGCGGTCGATCCGGCCAGCGGCACCGCCACTCTCGGTGCCGGTCTCACCGGCCCGCAGGCCGAGGAATTGCTGGGTGCGCACGGGCTCTCGCTCGGACACTTCCCGCAGAGTTTCGAATTCGCCAGCATCGGCGGGTTCGCCGCGACCAGGTCGTCGGGTCAGGCGTCGGCGGGCTACGGCCGGTTCGACGACATGGTCGAACGCCTGGTGATCGCCACCCCACAGGGCACCCTCGACCTCGGCCGCGCTCCCGCGTCGGCCGCCGGGCCGGATCTACGCGAGTTGTTCGTCGGGTCGGAGGGCGCGCTCGGCATCATCACCTCGGTCACCCTCCGGGTGCATCCGGTGCCGGAAACCGTTGGCTACCAGGCCTGGTCGTTCCCCGACTTCGCCACCGGTGCCGCCGCGCTGCGCGGTGTGGTGCAGGCCGGTGCCGCGCCGACGGTGATGCGGTTGTCCGACGAGGCCGAAACGGGACTGAACCTGGCCCGCTCCGCCGATGTCGGCGGCAACCCGGTGTCGGGCTGTCTGGCCATCACCACCTTCGAGGGCAGCCGGGCCCATGTCGCGGCGCGATCGGCCGAGGCGAGTGAGCTGCTGGCCGCCGCGGGTGGCACCGCGCTCGGTGCGGCGCCCGCGCAGCAGTGGGAGCACGGCCGGTTCGCCGCGCCCTACATGCGCGACGCGCTGCTCGATGTCGGCGTGCTGTGCGAGACGCTCGAAACCGCCACCAGCTGGGCCAATCTGGCGAATCTGAAGGTGAAGGTCACCGGCGCGCTGATGGACGCGCTCGGTGCGCAGGGCACGCCCGCGCTGGTCATGTGCCACATCTCGCACACCTATCCGACCGGCGCGTCGCTGTATTTCACCGTTGTCGCCAAGCAGCTCGACGATCCGATCGCGCAGTGGCGCATCGCCAAATCCGCCGCGAGCGACGCGATGGTGGCCGCGGGTGGGACCATCACCCACCATCACGCGGTCGGCGCCGACCACCGTCCGTGGATGCGTGCCGAGATCGGTGACCTGGGTGTTCGGGTTTTGCGTGCGGTGAAGCGCGAACTCGACCCCACCGGGGTGCTCAACCCTGGAAAGCTGGTGCCGTGAAGCAGCTTTGGCCAGCGAATCAGATGCCGACGGAGCCGAGCGCCTGCGGGGTGCGGTCGTGAGCGAACATCCGGTGCGGCGCGTCGTCGTGGTCACCAACCCGCATTCGGGGTCGGGCCGTGGTGACGGTGTCGCCGAGACGGTGCTGACTCGGCTCGCGGCGCGCGGTGTCGAGGTGGTCGAGGTGCGGGCGCCGAGTGCGGACGAGTCGGTGACGCAGGTGCGGACGCTGGTCGCGGGCGAGGACCGGCCGGATGCGGTGATCTGTGTCGGCGGTGACGGACTGATGAATGTGCTGCTGGCCGCCGTCGCGCACAGCGGAGTTCCGCTCGGACTGGTGCCCGCGGGCACGGGCAACGACCTGGCCCGGGAATTCGGGATACCGACCGGCGATCCGAAGGCCGCCGTCGACATCGTGCTCGGCGGCCGGACCCGCACCATCGATCTGGGGCGGATCGAATCGCCCACCGCCGCACCCACCTGGTTCGCGACCGTGGTGGGTACCGGGTTCGACGCACGAGTTACCTTGCGCGCCAACAAGATGCGGTATCCGCGCGGGCCGCTGCGCTACACCGCGGCCGCGGTGGTCGAGCTGATGCGCGGCTACACGCTGCCGTTCCGGATCGAGTTGTCAGGTCTGGCGCCCGGTGTTCTCGACAACCCGCCGGACTCGCATGTGGTGATCCTCACCGATGCGGTGATGGCGCCGATCGGCAACACCCGCACCTACGGGGGCGGGATGCTGGTGTGTCCGGAGGCCCGCGCCGACGACGGGTATCTCGACATCACGGTGGTGGGCGCGGTGTCGCGGCTGGAGATGGCGCGGCTGTTGCCCGCGTTGTCGGCGGGCAAGCGGATCGACCACCCGGCGACGAAGCGGTACCGGGCCCGGCGGATCACGGTCAGTGCCGAAGGCGGGTACGCGACGGCCGACGGTGAGCCCGCGGGGATGTTGCCGGTGACGGTGCAGGCGATGCCGGGGGCGCTGACTGTTCTGGTGCCGTAAGCGGCTGGAACGTGACGGCGGGCGCCGTCGTCGACCCGGGCGTAGCCGAGTCGACGACGAGGACGGTCACGTCGATCAGGCGGCGTCGAAAGCTATGCGCGACACGGCATGCAGGGTCGGCCGGTCGATGATCACCACCGACGTGGAGGACAGCGGTCGCGGGTCCGCGGTGTGGGTGGTGTCGCGGGCGCCGAGTTCGTCCATCATCGTGTCCCAGCGGCGGCAGTGGGCGACGAAGGCCAGGCCGTTGACGCTGCGGCCACGGCTGATCTGGCCGCGCCGCGCCTCGTCGGCGGGCACATCGATCAGCACCATGTGCAGTTCGCGGTGACCCTGCTCGGCCCAGCGGGTGATCAGGCGCCGACTCCAGCGGAAGGTCGCGCAGTCGTGGATGGCGACCGGCCCGTCGGTCTCGCGCAGCGCGTCGCGGATCGCGCGGTAGTGCGCCAGGTGCACCAGCGGGCGCCACAGCGAGTACGGCGCCCAGCCCAGACGATGGCGAAGGCGGTTGCGGGTGTGGTTCGAATCGAGGACCAGAGCGCCGGAAGCGGTGCGCACCGGGTGTTCGGCGTCGGGTCCCGCACCGAAGAAACGGTGTAGCGCGGTGGACTTTCCCGCGCCGGGGACGCCGGCGAAGACCAGAACGGTGGTGCGCGGGTAGCGCAGTTCTTCGACCTCGCTCGCGCGTAGGTCCACCAGGGCGACCGGGGTGATGGTCCGCGGTGCCGACGGCGGAACGGGGGAGGAGGATTCGAGCGGGGGCGTCACCCTCTCCAGGGTCCGGTAAATCGGACAAAACGGCAATCCGGGGTTACCCGGATATTCCGCTCGAGTGTTGGGCGACAACGGTTTCCGCGTGTCGTCGTGGCGCGTCACAGGCCTTGCTGACCAGCACAAGGCCGAAGCTGAGAATTCCATATGGATTCTCGTCGGCGGAGTTAATCGCCGGTAGTATCAGTGCTGTAGACGGAGTCTTCGGTGTCCCTCATCCACCGAAGAGTCCGTCTTTTTTGTGCCGGGGTAGGCGGGGAAAGGGTGGTTGCCGCTTCCCCTTAGGATTGGGACGTGACCAGCACAGCCCCTGACAACTCGCGTAATCGTGCCGATGCCCTGCCCAAGAGCTGGAACCCCAGCGAGGTAGAGGCCGACCTGTACGAGGGCTGGGTAAACGCCGGGTACTTCGCCGCCGACGCCGCCTCGGGCAAGCCGCCGTACTCGATCGTGCTGCCGCCGCCGAACGTCACCGGCACCCTGCACATGGGCCACGCGCTCGACCACACGATCATGGACCTGCTCACCCGCCGCAAGCGGATGCAGGGCTACGAGGTGCTGTGGCTGCCGGGCATGGACCACGCCGGTATCGCCACCCAGACGGTGGTGGAGAAGCAGCTCGCCGCCGACGGCAAGACCAAAGAAGAGTTCGGCCGTGAGCTGTTCATCGACAAGGTGTGGGACTGGAAGCGCGAGTCCGGCGGGCAGATCCAGGGGCAGATGCGTCGCCTCGGTGACGGCGTCGACTGGGCCCGCGACCGCTTCACCATGGACGACGGTCTCTCGCGCGCGGTGCAGACGATCTTCAAGCGGCTCTACGACTCCGGGCTGATCTACCGCGCCGAGCGACTGGTGAACTGGTCGCCGGTGCTGCAGACCGGTATCTCCGACCTCGAGGTGGACCACAAGGAGGTCGACGGCGAACTCGTGAGCATGCGGTTCGGTTCGCTGAACGACGACGAGCCGCACGTGATCGTGGCCACCACCCGCGTGGAGACGATGCTCGGCGACACCGCCGTCGCGGTGCACCCGGACGACGAGCGATACAAGGCGCTGATCGGCAGCACGCTGTACCACCCGATCACCGGCCGCCAGATCCCGATCGTCGCCGACGACTATGTCGACCCCGAATTCGGTTCCGGCGCAGTGAAGATCACCCCGGCGCACGACCCCAACGACTTCGAACTCGGCCTGCGCCATGGGCTGCCGATGCCGACGATCATGGACAAGACGGGCCGGATCGCCGACAGCGGCACCGAATTCGACGGCATGGACCGCTTCGAGGCCCGCGTCAAGATCCGCGAGCGGCTCGAGGCCGAAGGTCGCATCGCCGGACGCAAGTTCCCCTACAAGCACCAGGTCGGTCACTCGGAGCGCTCCGGCGAGCCGATCGAGCCGCGCCTGTCGATGCAGTGGTGGGTCAAGGTCGACACCCTGGCCAAGGCCGCGGGCGACGCCGTGCGCGAAGGCGACGTGAAGATCCACCCCGCCAGCCAGGAACCGCGCTGGTTCGACTGGGTCGACAACATGCACGACTGGTGCATCTCGCGTCAGCTGTGGTGGGGTCACCGCATTCCGATCTGGTACGGGCCCGACGGCGAGATCGTGTGCCTCGGCCCGGGCGAGGAAGCGCCCGAGGGCTGGGTGCAGGACCCCGATGTGCTCGACACCTGGTTCTCCTCCGGGCTGTGGCCGTTCTCCACGATGGGCTGGCCCGACTCGACCCCCGAGCTGTCGAAGTTCTATCCGACCAGCGTGCTCGTCACCGGTTACGACATCCTGTTCTTCTGGGTGGCCCGGATGATGATGTTCGGCATGTACGTCAGCGACGACCCGGTGCTCACCGCCGGTAAGGGCGGACAGAAGCAGGTCCCGTTCGAAGACGTGTTCCTGCACGGCCTGATCCGCGACCAGCACGGCAAGAAGATGTCGAAGTCGCGCGGCAACGGTATCGACCCGCTCGACTGGATCAACTCCTACGGCGCCGACGCGCTGCGCTTCACCCTGGCCCGCGGCGCCCAGCCCGGCGGCGACCTCTCCGTCGGCGACGCGCACGCGCTGGCCTCGCGCAGCTTCGTCACCAAGCTGTTCAACGCCACCAAGTTCGCGCTGATGAACGGCGCGCGCACCGGCGAGCTGCCCCCGCGCGAGACCCTCACCGACGCCGACCGCTGGATCGTCGACCGGCTCGACGAGGTCCGCGCCGAGGTCGACACGGCCTTCGACGCCTACGAATTCGGCAAGGCCTGCGAGGCGCTCTACCACTTCGCGTGGGACGAACTGTGTGACTGGTATCTGGAGCTGTCCAAGGTGCAGTTCGCCGAATCCGACGCGCGTGCCGAGAGCACCGCGGTGGTGCTCGGCAGCGTGCTCGACGCGGTGCTTCGCCTGCTGCACCCGGTGATCCCGTTCGTCACCGAGACGCTGTGGAAGGCGCTCACCGGCGGCGAATCGGTGGTGATCGCCGCGTGGCCGCAGGCCAGTGGCGTCGCGACCGACGAGCTCGCCGCGCAGCGAGTGGCCGATACGCAGCGGTTGATCACCGAGATCCGCCGGTTCCGCGGCGATCAGGGCCTGGCCGACAAGCAGAAGGTGAAGGCCACCCTCGTCGGCATCGAGGACGCCGGGCTCGGTGGTTTCGCCGACTCGGTGGCCAACCTGGCCCGCCTCACCGAACCGGGCGAGGACTTCGCCACCACCGCGGAGGTGGAGGTGCGACTGTCCGGCGGCACCGTCACCGTGCAGCTCGACACCTCCGGCGCGATCGACCTCGACGCCGAACGGCGCAGGCTGGAGAAGGATCTCGCGGCCGCGCAGAAGGATCTCGACACCACCACGGCCAAGCTCGGCAACGAGGCCTTCCTGGCCAAGGCGCCACAGCCGGTCGTCGACAAGATTACCGCGCGTCGTGATGTGGCCACGGCCGAAGTGGTTCGGATCGGCGCTCGCCTGGCGGAGTTGAGCGCCAAATGAGCGACCTCGGCCCCGGCGATATCGACCCGGAGGACATCGAACCCGACGACAGCGGTGACTTCGGTGGTACCGGCTATCAGGAGGCTCGGCTCGACACCGGGCCCTCACCGGTCGACCTCGCCGAAATGGCACTGGTAGAAGCCGAACTCGACAAGCGCTGGCCCGAAACCAAGATCGAGCCCTCGCTCACCAGGATCTCCACCCTGATGGACCTGCTCGGCAATCCGCAGAACAACTATCCGGCGATCCACGTCGCGGGCACCAACGGCAAGACCTCGGTCACGCGGATGATCGACGCCCTGCTCACCGCGCTGCACCGGCGCACGGGCCGGATCACCAGCCCGCACCTGCAGCTGGCGACCGAGCGGATCAGCATCGACAACGCGCCGATCTCGCCGGCCGACTACGTGGCGACCTATCACGAACTCGCCCCCTATATCGAGATGATCGACCAGCGTTCCGCCGAAACCGACGGCCCCGCGATGAGTAAGTTCGAGGTGCTCACCGGCATGGCCTACGCCGCGTTCGCCGAGGCACCGGTCGACGTGGCCGTCGTCGAAACCGGCATGGGCGGCACCTGGGACGCCACCAACGTGATCGGGGCGCAGGTCACGGTGATCACCCCGATCGGCCTCGACCACACCGAGTACCTCGGCCCCGACCTCGAATCGATCGCCAAGGAGAAGGCCGGGATCATCAAGCGCGCCCCCGAGGCGCTGATCCCGACCGACACCGTCGCGGTGATCGCCGAGCAGGAGCCCGAGGTGATGGACGTGCTGTTGCGCCGGGCCGTCGCCGAGGATGCCGCAGTGGCCCGCGCGGGCGCGGAGTTCCGGCTGCTGGAACGGGCCGTCGCCGTCGGCGGACAGCTACTGACGCTGCAGGGACTCGGCGGCGTCTACGACGAGATCTTCCTGCCGTTGCACGGTGAGCACCAGGCCCGCAACGCGTCGTTGGCGCTGGCCGCGGTCGAGGCGTTCTTCGGTGCGGGCGCGGATCGTCAGCTCGATATCGAGGCGGTGCGCACCGGTTTCGCGACTGTGGCCAGCCCTGGCCGGATGGAACGGATGCGCAACGCGCCGACCATCTTCGTCGACGCCGCCCACAACCCGGCGGGTGCGCAGGCACTGGCCGCGACGCTCACCGGCGAGTTCGACTTCCGCAAGCTGGTCGGGGTGGTCGCGGTGCTCGCCGACAAGGACGCGGCCGGCATTCTCGACGCGCTCGAACCGGTCTTCGACGAAATCGTCGTCACCAGCAACGGCTCACCCCGGGCCATGGATGTGGACGCACTGGCCGACCTGGCCGTGCAGCGGTTCGGCGATGAACGCGTGATCACCGCTGAGACGCTGCCCGACGCACTGGAGTCGGCGATCGCGCTGGCCGAGCAGGCCGGTGACGACGGCGACGTGATCTCGGGTGCCGGCGTGATCGTCACCGGGTCGGTCGTCACCGCGGGCGCGGCGCGTGCCCTGTTCGGAAAGGGACCGGCATGAGTGAAGTGCCTCCTCCCGCCACTGATCCTTGGAAGGGTCTGCGCGGGGTCATGGCGGGGACATTGGTCCTCGAGGCGATCGTGGTGCTGCTTGCGCTGCCGGTGGTCGCCGACGTCGGCGGCGGTGTCACGTGGTTCTCCGGGACCTACCTCGTGGTGCTGTCGGTGCTGATGATCCTGGGCGCCGGTGTGCAGCGGAAGCCGTGGGCGATCCCGTTCAACCTGGGGCTGCAGGTGTTGCTGCTCGCCGGTGCGTTCATCCACCTGTCCATCGGCGTGATCGCGGTGGTGTTCATCGCGGTCTGGGCCTTCATCCTCGTCCTGCGCTCGGACGTCCAGCGCCGCATGGATGCGGGACTCCTCCCCAGTCAGCGAATGGGCACCGAGTCCTGACAGCTCGAGGGCCCGATCGGCGTGCTGACGCGGCCGACGCTAGGGTTACCCCGTGACTGAGCAGACGTTGGTACTCATCAAGCCGGACGGTGTCTCCCGAGGCCTCACCGGCGAGATCCTGGCGCGCATCGAGCGCAAGGGCCTCACTTTCCAGGCGCTGGAGCTGAAGAACGTGTCCGCGGAACTCGCGGCCGAGCACTACGCCGAACACGCCGAGCGGCCCTTCTTCGGCTCGCTCATCGAATTCATCACCTCCGGCCCGGTCGTCGCGGCCGTGCTCGAGGGTCCGCGCGCGATCGCGGCGTTCCGTCAGCTCGCCGGTGGCACCGACCCGGTCGAGAAGGCCGTTCCCGGCACCATCCGCGGCGACTTCGGCCTGGAGACCCAGTTCAACCTGGTCCACGGATCCGACTCGCCCGAGTCCGCCAAGCGCGAGATCGCCCTCTGGTTCCCCGAATTTCCCGCCTGACCGCTCTGGTCGGTAGCGCAGTAGAGACAGTTGGACACCCGGTCAGGCGGTATCGAACTCCGCTCGACCGGGTTGGCCTCGCACGTGGCTGTGCACCGAGGAATACGGCGGCCGCGAGCGGGGCGGAGTTCGCGTGAGTTGCGCCGATGGCGATCCCCGCGCGAGCGGTATGGGATACTGACTACGGATGTGTTCGACGCCGACCTGTCGCGCAGGTACGTGACGCGGCGGCGGACATGACCGGATGACACCGCGGTTGATGCCGATCATCGCTGCCACGGACGGCCCTGTTGCTGGGGTTGCCCGCGCAGGCACGCTGGATGAGCGCTCGAAAGCGCGGTGGCACGCCGTACAGCCAGGCGCCGTGTGACCGGTTGGCCCGCCAGATGATCGATCAAGGTGCGACCGGACACGCGGGGCGAGACCAGATGACCCTCGTACCATCGGGTACGAGGTGCACGGACGATGCCCCCGCGTCGGCCGCGTTCCTCCCGTACCGGGGAAGGACGCGCCCGGGGGCCCGAGGAGACTTCGTGGCCGAAAAAGAGCCGCTGGACACAACACAACAGGATGCCGATCAATTGCCGGAGCGAATTCGAGTTCATGCACTGGCCAAACGGTTGGGAGTGACCAGCAAACGCATCCTGGCCAAACTGGCCGAGCTGGGCGCCGAGGCGCGCAGCGTTCAATCCAATGTCGACCGCTCGGTCGCCGAAACGGTGCGCGACGCGATCGCCGCCGCTGACGCCGAACCCGGCGAACCCGAGGTGGCCGCACCCACTACGCGCGCGAAGAAGCGCGCCGCGTCCACCCCCGTCGCCGAGCAGCCGGCCGACACCACAGCGGCGCCCGCGTCGCTGTTCTCCGCACCGCACGTCGCGCGCACCGACGAGGTGTTCGCCGCGATGCGCGAAGACGCGCACACCGATCTGTTCACCCACCGGTCCTCGGATGCTCCCGCGCAGACCGAGCCGGTGACCTTCGACGCACCCGCCTCCGTCGGCATGCCGCTGTTCCTCCCGCCGGATGCCACCGCCGCCGAGGAGACCCGCAAGCGCCGTCGCGCCGAGCGGACCCCCAAGCGCGAAGAGCCCGTCGCGCCGCCGGTCGAGGAGATCGAGGCCGAGGTCGAGGCGACCGAGGAATCCGCCGACGCCGCCGATGACAACGACAACGACGCCGACGGTCAGCCCCGCCGCCGCCGCCGTGGCCGCCGTGGCCGTGGCCGCGGTCGTGGCGAGCAGTCCGCCGACGGCGAGGACAACGAGTCCGACGAGGACGACACCGACGAGGCCGAGCAGCCGGCCGAGCAGGTCACCGCCGAGGCCGAACCGGCCGAGGACAGCGACACCGACGACGAAGACGGCACCTCCGATGGCGCGAGCCGCCGTCGCCGTCGCCGTCGCCGCCGCAAGGTGGGCGGTGAGTCCGCCGATGCCGAGGCAGCGACCGAGGACGACCCGCCCAACACCGTCGTGCACGAGCGCGAGCCACGCAACAAGCGGCGCGAACGTTCCAGCGCGAACAACAACCCCGACGAAGTGCAGGGCATCTCCGGCTCCACGCGCCTGGAAGCCAAGCGTCAGCGCCGCCGTGACGGCAGGGAAGCCGGGCGTCGCCGTCCGCCGATCCTGACCGAGTCGGAGTTCCTGGCCCGCCGCGAGGCGGTCGACCGGGTGATGGTCGTGCGCGAGAAGGCGTTCGACCCGGCCGAACACGCGCCCGGCCACCAGACCACCACCCAGGTGGCGGTCCTCGAGGACAACATCCTCGTCGAGCACTTCGTGACCAGTTCCGGTCAGGCGTCGATGGTGGGCAATGTCTACCTCGGCAAGGTGCAGAACGTGCTGCCCAGTATGGAAGCGGCGTTCATCGACATCGGCCGCGGCCGCAACGGCGTGCTCTACGCCGGTGAGGTGAACTGGGAGGCCGCCGGTCTCGGTGGTCGCGAGCGCAAGATCGAGCAGGCACTCATGCCCGGCGATCAGGTGCTGGTGCAGGTGTCCAAGGACCCGGTGGGTCACAAGGGCGCCCGCCTGACCACCCAGATCTCCCTGGCCGGTCGCTTCCTGGTGTACGTGCCCGGTGGCACGTCGACCGGGATCAGCCGCAAGCTGCCCGACACCGAGCGCAAGCGGCTCAAGGAGATCCTGCGCGAGATCGTCCCGTCCGACGCGGGCGTGATCATCCGGACCGCGTCCGAGGGTGTCAGCGAGCCCGAACTGGCACGCGATGTCGAACGGCTGCAGGCCGCCTGGCGCACCATCGAAGAGGCCGCCGCCAAGGAGACCAACGCACCGAAGGCGCTCTACGAAGAGCCCGACATGCTGGTCAAGGTCATCCGCGACCTGTTCAACGAGGACTTCGCCAAGCTGGTCATCGAAGGTGACCGCGCGTGGAGCACCGTCGAGACCTACGTCCGCACCGTCGCGCCCGACCTGCTGGGTCGGGTCAACCGGCACGAGAACAACGGCGTCGACGTCTTCGACGCCTTCCGGATCGACGAGCAGCTGGCCAAGGCGCTCGATCGCAAGGTGTGGCTGCCCTCGGGCGGCACCCTGGTGATCGACCGCACCGAGGCGATGACCGTCGTCGACGTCAACACCGGCAAGTTCACCGGCTCGGGCTCGTCGAACCTCGAAGAGACCGTCACCAAGAACAACCTGGAAGCGGCCGAGGAGATCGTGCGCCAGATGCGGCTGCGCGATATCGGCGGCATGATCGTCGTCGACTTCATCGACATGGTCCTCGAATCCAACCGTGACCTGGTGCTGCGTCGTCTCACCGAGGCGCTCGGCCGTGACCGCACCCGCCACCAGGTCTCGGAAGTCACCTCGCTGGGCCTGGTCCAGATGACCCGCAAGAAGCTGGGCACCGGACTGGTCGAGGCGTTCTCCACCACCTGTGAGCACTGCCACGGTCGCGGCATCCTCGTGCACTCCTACCCGGTGGATTCCGGGTCGGGCGTCGAGGAGCCGCGGTCGAAGGAGGGCGGTTCGCGCCGTCGTCGCGGTAAGGATCGCGACAAGCCCGCCACCACTGCCGCACCGGCGGCCAACGGCACCGCACCGGCCGCCGAACACGCCGAGGAGGACATCGCGGTCAAGCGTGCCCACCCGGTCGTGCTCGCGATGGCAGGTCACCACGACGACGAGGCCACCGAGGTTGCCGAAGCCGTCGAGGAGACGCCCGCCGAGCCGACCAGGTCGCGTTCCCGGTCGCGTTCGCGCCGGTCGGGACGTGGTTCCGCCGCGGCGAATCCTGAGCCGAGCACCGAGGGTCCGCTCACCGGGGTTATTTCCGGAGACGCCGAACCCGAGGAAGCGGTGACCGAGGAAGCGGTGACTGAGGAAGCGGTGACCGAGGACGCGGGGATCGCTGCGCTGGCGGTCGCTCCTGTTGTCCCGGAATCGGCATCCGAGCCCGCCGCGGTCACGCAGCCCGAACCGGCTCCGGCCGCCGAGTCCGAGTCCACCCCGGTCGCCGAACCGGCTCCGGCTGCCGCCGAACCCGCACCGCGGGCACCTCGTAGGCGTCGTGTGGCCCGGTCGACCGCGGCACCCGCCCCGGACAGCACGGGAGCCGTGTTCGTCCTGTCGGCGAACGAACAGCCGCCCGCGGCGGCCGTCGTGGATTTCGCGGCGGAGCCTGTCGTCGTCCCGGAACGCAAACCGCGCCGGCGCGCGGTGGGCCGTCCCGCGGGCGCACCGGCGGATTCGCAGTAGCTCGATGCTTGCGTGCGCGGATCCGTTCGCGCACGCAAGCCCTCGATTCGGCCCCTGACCGGCCGAATTGGGGGAGTGGATACCGCTCTGGTAACCTAGGTCGGTCGCTGCCCAGTGATTGAGCATCTGGCCGAACAGGCCGGGTGCGTACCGCAGGCAGCAAACGTTCTTCCCCCGCTCTGCGGGGATGAGCCCAGGAATACGCGTCGCAGCTGCGGCGTGGACATGTGCAGCACCAATGTGAGTGGAGGAAGCCGACCGATGGCAGCGTACGCAATCGTCAAGACCGGCGGAAAGCAGTACAAGGTCGCGGTCGGTGACCTGGTGAAGGTCGAGAAGATCGAGGGTCCCGTCGGCACCGCCGTGGCGCTGACCCCGGTTCTCGTCGTCGACGGCGCCGATCTGACCACCGACGCCGACAAGCTGGCCAAGATCTCCGTGGCCGCTGAGGTCATCGACCAGACCAAGGGCCCGAAGATCCGGATCCACAAGTTCAAGAACAAGACCGGCTACCACAAGCGCCAGGGTCACCGTCAGCCGCTGACGGTCATCAAGGTCACCGGCATCAAGTAAGAATTTTCCCGAGGAGACGAAGCAATGGCACATAAGAAGGGCGCATCCAGCTCCCGGAACGGCCGCGATTCGAACGCCCAGCGCCTCGGCGTGAAGCGTTTCGGCGGCCAGAAGGTCAGCGCGGGCGAGATCCTGGTCCGTCAGCGTGGAACCCACTTCCACCCGGGCGTGAACGTCGGCCGTGGTGGCGACGACACGCTGTTCGCCCTCGAGGCGGGCGCGGTCGAGTTCGGCACCAAGCGTGGCCGCAAGACCGTGAACATCGTTGTACCGGAGCCGGTCCAGGCCTGACCGCCTGGAGCTTTCGCTCCCCACGGACACCAGAGCGGGTCAGGGTTTCCCTGACCCGCTCTGTCGTGTTCGCCCACCCTTACCGAAAACGACAAGTCAGAAGGAGGAGGATCAACCCATGTCCAAATTCATCGACCGCGTCGTGCTGCATGTTCGTGCCGGTAGAGGTGGACACGGTTGCGCCTCGGTGCATCGTGAGAAGTTCAAGCCGCTCGGTGGCCCCGATGGTGGCAACGGCGGCAGCGGTGGCGACGTGATCCTCGAGGTCGACGCCAACGTCCACACCCTGCTCGATTTCCATTTCCACCCCAACGCCAAGGCGGGCAACGGCAAGCCGGGCGAGGGCAGTAACCGGGAGGGCAAGAACGGCGCCGATCTGGTGCTGCAGGTCCCCGACGGCACGGTCGTCGTCGATGACGACGGCAAGGTGGTCTGCGACCTCGTCGGCGCGGGCAACCGGTTCATCATCGCCCGTGGCGGCCGCGGTGGCCTCGGCAATGCCTCGCTGGCGTCCAAGGCCCGCAAGGCGCCTGGTTTCGCGCTGCTCGGTGAAGAGGGCGACGAGGTCGACGTCGTACTCGAGCTGAAGTCGGTCGCCGACGTCGGACTGGTCGGGTTCCCGTCCGCGGGCAAGTCGTCGCTGGTCTCGGTGCTGTCCGCGGCCAAGCCGAAGATCGCCGATTACCCGTTCACCACGCTGGTCCCCAACCTGGGCGTCGTGCTGTCCGGTGACACCACCTTCACCATCGCCGACGTGCCCGGCCTGATCCCCGGCGCCAGCGAAGGCCGCGGCCTCGGCCTGGATTTCCTGCGCCACATCGAACGCTGCGCGGTGCTCGCCCACGTCGTCGACTGCGCGACCCTCGAGCCCGGTCGCGACCCGGTCTCCGATGTCGACGCGCTCGAAGCAGAGCTCGCCGCCTACAAGCCGGCGCTGTCCGGTGACGCCAGCCTGGGCGACCTGGCCGACCGGCCGCGCGTGGTGATCCTCAACAAGACCGACGTGCCGGATGCGGCCGAACTGGCCGAGATGGTGTCGGCCGAGTTCGCTGAACGTGGCTGGCCGGTGTTCGAGATCTCCGCGGTGAGCCGGGCGGGCCTGCGTCCGTTGACCTTCGCGCTGGCCGATATGGTGCGCGAATACCGCGAAGCCCACCCCAAGGCCGTGGCCAAGCGCCCGATCATCCGCCCGATCGCGACCGACGAGACCGGTTTCAGTGTCATCGCCGATCCCGAGGAGCCGGGTGGCTTCATCGTGCGCGGTACGCGCCCCGAGCGCTGGATTCGCCAGACCGACTTCAACAACGACGAAGCCGTCGGCTACCTGGCCGACCGGCTGGCTCGCCTGGGTGTCGAAGCCGAGCTGGTCAAGCAGGGTGCGCAGCCGGGCTGTCCGGTCACCATCGCCGGTGTGACCTTCGAATGGGAGCCGATGATCTCGGCGGGTGTCGATATGCAGCCGACCGGCCGCGGTACCGACCTCCGGTTGGAGACCAACGACCGGATCGGTGCGGCCGAGCGCAAGCTCGCCTCGCAGGCGCGGCGTGGTCTGCTCGACGAAAACGGCGAACGCAAAGAGTGAGGCGGGTCGCGTCCGGCGAAAATCACTGTCGGGCGCGACTGTGGGATCGGCATACTGCGATGGGTCCGATGTAGCTCGGTGATCGTGGTGCAGGGAGTTGAACGATGCAGGTGGGTTCGGAGCTGAGTCAGGGACGCGCGGCGATCGTGTCGGCGCGCACCGTCGTGGTGAAGATCGGCTCGTCGGCATTGACCAGCCTCGAAGGTGGTCTCGACACCGCGCGCCTCGACCTGCTGGCCGACGCGGTCGAAGCGCGGATGCGGGCGGGGTCGGATGTGGTGGTCGTGTCCTCGGGCGCGATCGGTGCGGGGCTCGCACCGCTCGGGCTGTCGAAGCGGCCCAAGGACCTGGCCACCAAGCAGGCCGCGGCCAGTGTCGGCCAGCTGGCTCTCGCTCATGCTTGGGGAACCTCCTTCGCTCGCTATGAGCGCACGGTCGGCCAAATCCTGCTCTCCGCAGATGATTTCGCTCGGCGCGAGCATCATCGCAATGCGCAGCGCACGCTCGACCGGTTGCGATCGCTCGGTGCGATTGCGGTGGTGAACGAGAACGACACGGTTGCCACGGAGGAGATCCGCTTCGGCGACAACGATCGTCTCGCCGCTCTTGTTGCGCATCTGGTGGGTGCTGACGCGCTGATTCTGCTGTCGGATGTGGCGGGGCTTTACGACGGTGATCCGCGCAAGGGGGCCGCCAACTTCATTCCCGAGGTGCGTAGTAGTGCTGACCTCGATGGGGTCATCGCGGGTAGTGGTGGTGCGCTCGGGACCGGGGGTATGGCGTCCAAGCTCTCCGCTGCCCGGCTCGCCGCCGACGCCGGCATTCCGGTCCTGCTTGCCTCGGCCGCCGACGCGTCGTCCGCGCTCACCGATGGTGCGGTCGGTACCGCGTTCGCCGCTCGCCCGATTCGGCTGTCCGGTCGCAAGTTCTGGGTTCGGCATGCTGCTGACCCGCGTGGTGCGGTGCTGCTCGATGCGGGCGCTGTCGACGCGGTAGCTCAGCGGCATTCGCTGCTGGCTGCGGGCATCACCGGCATTCGCGGCCGCTTCTTCGGTGGTGACGTTGTCGACCTGGTCAGTCCCGATGATGAGATCGTTGCTCGGGGTGTTATCGAATACGACAGTGCCGAGCTCAGCCCTATGCTCGGGCGCTCTACGGCTGATCTTCCTGACACGATGCAACGTCCGGTGATCCACGCGGATGATCTGGTCAAGGTCTGACTTCTGTTCGGGCGTTCGTCGACCGGTCAGCCGAGGACGAGGCAGAACGGGTGACCGGCTGGATCCACCAGCACCCGCCACTGGTCGCCGCCGGGCTGGTGGTCCGGCCTGACCGCGCCGAACCCCAGCGCCGACTCCTCCG
This sequence comes from Nocardia sp. FBN12, assembly GCF_050320175.1. GTDB lineage: Bacteria > Actinomycetota > Actinomycetes > Mycobacteriales > Mycobacteriaceae > Nocardia. The sequence goes on from NZ_CP190048.1 coordinate 354,257, forward strand.
CCGCGTCGAGGTCCTCGACCCTGAGGTCCAGGTGCAACTGCTGCGGTACATCCTGACCGGGCCACCGCGGGGCCCGGTATCCGTCCGCCCGTTGGAAGCCCAGGTCGCAACCCGAACCATCGGTCAGGGCGACGAACTCGTCACTGTCATAGCAGAGCTGCATGCCTGTCAGCTCTCGGTAGAACCGGGCCAGAGCCCGGGGATCGGCGCAGTCCAGAGTCACGCCTCGCAGCTTGGCGATCGGCATCGTCCACTCCTCTGTCATCCATGTTCGCTGGCGCGCGGCGGCCCGCCGCAGGTAGTTATCCAACCGCACTGTCGTAGCCCGGCTCGACTCCTTTTCGGGCGGCCGACAGCGCCCGTCTCGGGCTCGGTCGTGTGCACCGTTGCGCCGCCAGGTTGGGTCGGGCTCGGGGGCTGGGCGCGCTGTGGCGGTCTACCGCTGCTGCGGAACGACGCCCGGTTGGTCGGTCTCGGGGGGTGGCGCCTTGGGGGTGGCGGGCTGCGATGGTGACACGTCGGCGCCGGGAACCGGGCCGGTGACGCCGGGTTGACCGCCTGGGTCGGACATGTCGGGCATGCCTGGTAGCGGAAGTGGTTGTGGTGCTTGGCGACCGGGTGGGGCTGGTGAGGCTGGTAGCTCCGAGGTCGGCGCGGGAACGTTCGGCTGGGCGGGCGGTTCCGGCGCCGGGGCTTGCGGCGGTGGCGCCGGCTCGGTGGCGGGCGGTTGTGGTGTTGTCGAGATCGGTGGTGGCGCAGGCTGTTCCGAAGTCGGCGCGGGGGGTTCTGTCGGCTGGGGAGCCTCTGCTGCCGGTGGTTTCGGGGCCGGCGGGTTCGAATCCTGCTGTGTCGGTAGCTGGTTCGGCTGCGAGGGGGAGGGGGCTTCGCTGGGTGCGCTCGTCGGCGGAGTGATGGGCGCTTGGCTGCTCGGGGCGGGCGGTTCGGTAGACGGCGCAGGCACTTCAGCAGGGGGCGCAGGCGCTTCGGCAGTTGGTGCGGGCGCTTCGGCAGTTGGTGCGGGCGCGGTCGACGGCGCGGGTGGCTCGGTGGGGGGCGCGGGCGCTTCGGTGGGGGGCGCGGGCGCTTCGGTGGTGGGAGTGGGTGTCTCCGATGTCGGAGACTGCGGAGTTGAGCCCTGGCCTTGGGGTGCGGGAGTTTCTGCCGGTGCGGGGGTTCGGGGTGCGGGGTCTTCGCCGGGCGCCGGAGTGTCACCGGGTGTCGTGCCGGATTCCGGGTTCTGTGATGATTCCGGCGAATTGCCTTGTGGTGCAGAGGGGTTCGTGCCAGGGCTGGGCGTCGAACCGTTGTTCTGTGCGGGTGAACCTCCGTGGCTCGACGGCGATTCCGTTTCCCCGGGCGCCGTGGGCAACGCTGGGACGCCGGTTCCGGCAAGCGAATACGACGGCTTGTAGATCATGTTCATCGCCAGCACCGCCTCCTGGCGCAACGCCTCGGCCGCCATCTGCGCGTCGATCACCTGCGCGCTCTCCAGCAGCCGGGCGATCGCCCCGATCGGGCCCGACCCGCCGGGCGCGACAACGGCCAGCTTCACGGCTTCGGCGGCCGCGGCGACACCACCGAGGCGGGCGCCGACTTCGGCCATCACCACGGCGAGTTCGTCGATCGAGGCGGCGAAGCTGCGGGTGCTCGCGGCGGCGGCATCGGCGGCGGTTCCGGACCAGCCGGTTTCGTTGATCACCCGGTCGGCACTGGATTTGGTCAGCGGCATCGAGGTGGTGAGGGTGGCGGCGGTTTCCAGCCAGGTCATCGACGCGCCGAGAATGGCCCCGGCGTCGATCTGCTGGGTGCGCGCGTAGATCTGTTCGTGCGGCATGGATTCGAAATGTTCCATCGCGCTGATATAGGTGGGGTCGGTGCTCATCCGCGCACCCTCGTGTCGACGGCGCGCAAGGCGGCGGCCGCGGCGGCGTCGGCTTCCTCGTAGAGGCCCGCGCTGAGCAGGAACGCCTCCTTCATCCGGTAGGCCGCCTCGATGTAGCGGTCGAGCAGCTCGGCGGCGTCGCGGGCCTTGTGCGCGAAGCCCGCCTGCAACTGCTGGGCGGAGACGAATCCGCCGAATCCCTCGGCCTCGGCAGCGTTCTCGAGCCCCTGACGCAGCTGGGCGAGGTGCTCGGCCTGCTGCTCGTAGAGGTCGGCGCACTTGCGCGCGGCATCGGGGTCGAATGTGAGTGTCCCCGCCGTGGCGGCGCTGCGGAACCGGGAGATCTCGGCTCTGCTGCTCTCGATCGTCATCGCGTCTCCCCTCCAGATGATGCGGTGGAGTCCAGGTTAGCCGGACCTTCTGCTGTGCGAACTGTGCGCCGGCACCAATCTTCGCTGTAACTGTGCGGCTAGTTGACCGCTCGACGCCGGCACCACGTGCACGGTTTCGCCCGCCCGCAGCAGGTAGCGACCGTCATTGGCCACGTCGATCCAGCTGTAGTGCACCGGCGGATTCGGCACCGCGCGGTCGAGCCCGGTTTCGATCCGGATGTGGCCCTCGGCGGTGTGCGGCCTGCGCAGTAATCGCTGAATGCGCGGCACCGCGGGATGGGTGGCGAGCACGGTTTCCTCATCGCGCACCGCGTCGGTCGCGGCCTCACGCGCGGGTTCGCGTCCGGGCGGGGTATCGGGCAGACAGGCCGTCACGCGAGCGCCGATCCCCGCGGTGTGCCCGATCGAAACACGGACGTTGCCGCCGTAGTCGGGCCGGGTACTCGGTTCCTGCACCACCAGCACCGCACGGTCGTAGACCGCGCAGGCGAGCAACCGGATTTCGCTGCCGGGAGTATGGGCGCCGCCGACGAGCACCACCCTGGCGTGCGGTTCGGCGATGATCCGCAGACAGGCGGCGACGTCGGGGTCGCCCCCGGGTAGTCGGTCGTCCAGGCCCGCGCGTAGCCGGGCCGCGTCGTGCTCGGTGCGCGGTGACTCGAGCACGCGCAGCGGAAAGGGCATGCGATCGCGACCCGATTCCCGCCAGACGTGCGCGAATTCGTCAGCGGTGAAGGTCCATCCCATTGCCGATCCCATCCTTACCGAACCAGGACGGGGACAGCCTAACCCGCTGTGTCCGATTCCGGCCTACTGATCAGACCCCGTCACTGTCGAATGGAATCTTTTGCCCGCTATGAGTACCTCAGATGAGTATTTCGGCGGACGCTCAGGTCCTGCGTGGCTTCTACCGTCAGGGCAGACCCGTCGAAGGGAGCGGTCATGTCCGATATCAAGCGGCGCGCGCGAACACTCACCACGGCGCTGGCGGCCGCGCTCGTCCTGGCCGCCGCGGCCGCGTGTACTGACGATTCCGGCCCGAAAACCTATTACGGCGACGAACGATCCATGGGCAACGGCCAGATCCGCACCTACGTGACCACCGACAAGGACGGCCATCCCACCGAGCTCGGCTTGCGCATCCAGGAGTCGGCGCTCGACGGCCTGCCGATGCCCGCCACGTTGCCCGAGGGGCCGCCACCGGCCAGCCCCGGCATGGCGTTCCCGAAGGAAGCCGAGGGCACGGTGGTCAACCACCTCACCTTCGACTGGGTCCCGCACGGCCACCCACCGGTCGGCGTCTTCGACGAACCGCATTTCGACACGCACTTCTACTTCATCGACGATGCCGCGGTGCAGGCGATCAGCCCGCAGGATCCGCAGTTCCTCGCCAAGGCGGCCGTGAAGCCCGACGCGAAGTACATGCCGACCGGCTACACCACCCTGCCCGAACCGATCGAGATACAGGCGGTGCCCGCGATGGGCGTGCACTGGGTCGACGGCACGAAACCGGTGGTTCCCGGCGAGTTCGACTTCACCCAGACGTTGATCAGTGGCGCGTGGGACGGCCAGTACATCTTCACCGAGCCGATGTTCACCAGGGCCTGGCTGCTCACCAAGCCATCGTTCACCGGCGACATCACCCAACCAGCGGCCTACCAGCACTCGACCCGCTACCCGACCACCTATTCGATCGAGTTCGACGATCAAGCGAAGGAGTACGTAGTTTCGGTTGGCGGCCTGACCGAGCGCACCGCCTCATAGCCCTGTTATAGCCCCTCACCTGCGAGTATGCTCTGATACTCGGAGGTGAGGTGTGACGACCGAGTTGATCGGACGTGACGGCGAACTGGCCGATCTGCTGGGTCGGCTCGACGACGCGGTGCGCGGTGCGCCGCAACTGGTGATCTGTTCCGGCGAGGCGGGCGTCGGCAAGACCAGCCTCGTCGCGGAACTGGCCGGGCGCGCGCGACGCGACGGCGTGCGCACCCTGTGGGCCCGTGCCCTGGAACTGCCCGATACCCCGCCGTTCTGGCTGTGGCATCAGGCTCTCGGCACCAGCACGCCTGCTCCCGGCGCCGACCGAGTTGCCCTGTTCGACGGGTTCGCCGCGGGTCTCGACGGTGCGACATCCGGAGTTCTGCTGGTCGTCGACGACATCCACTGGGCCGACGAGCCATCGCTGCAAGCCCTGCTCTACGTGGTGCGTGCCTCACGCGAGCGTCGGATCATGGTGTGCGCCACCGAATGCTCCGGTACCGCGGGCCCCGGCTGGACCACCATCAAACCCGACCTGCTGCGTGAACCGGTAGCGGGGTCGCTGCCCCTGCGCGGACTCTCGCCCGCCGACTCCGCGCACTGCCTGCGGATCGAAGCGGGCCGCGATCTTCCCGACCAGCTGGCGGGCGAGGCCTTCGATATGACCGCCGGAAACCCCTTCTACCTGCGTGAACTCGGTCGTTCCCTGCGCGGCTCCACCGATGACGCGCTCCGTCTGCCCACCAGCCTGCGCGAGGTGGTGCGCGGCCGCATGACACCCCGCTCGACGTCGGCGCGAGAGTTGCTACGGGCCGCGTCGATCCTGGGTGAAAGGTTCACGATCGCGGTGGTCGCACGGCTCGTCGAGCGGTCGATCCCGGAGTGCCTGGCCGCGGTCGACGAGGCGATCGAGGCCGGTTTGCTGGTGCCGGGCGAAGAACCGGGCGCGGTGCGTTTCACCCACGCGCTGGTGCGCGCCGCCCTGCTCGACGGACTGTCGCTCCAGCAGCGCGTGGTGCTGCATCAGCGGGCGGCGCTGGCCATCGAAGAGCTGTATCCCGATGCGGTGGAGTCGAATTCGGCCGCCCTGGCCTGGCACTGGGCCAACGCCGCCGTGGGTGGGGCGTACGAACCAGCCGTACGCTGGGCGCGCCGGGCGGCCGATGTCGCACTGCGGGAGTTGGCGTTCGAGGAAGCCGTGCGGCTCTACGGATTGGCCCTGGCGCACGCCGCCGACGTCGATCCGATCGACCGGGGCGGCCTGCTGCTCCAACGGGCGGCCGCATCCACCCGCGCCGGCGACCTGACTTCCGCGAAATCGGATTGCGCTGCCGCGCAGGCAGTAGCGCGCGCGGCCCGGGGTCGACAAAACACTTGTGGGGCTGGCGATTCCGCACAGGACCGGCACAAGGCCGCTGTGCTACTGGCCGAAGCCGCGCTGGTCCTCGAGCCGATCGGCGACCGGAGTTGGGATCGCGATATCGCCGACGCTTGTGCCGAAGCGCTGGCCGCCGACACCTGGCCCGACAGCATGACTGCCGATGCTCCGATCGGCACGCCGACCGTCGATGGCATGCCCGCCGTAGCGGACGCTGATTCGATGCCCGGCACACCGGCCACCGAGGCGCCGACCGTCGGCGTGCTGCCCGAATCGCTGCGGGCACGGTTGCTGGCCCGCGCCACCGAGGCGGCGGTCTACCTCGGCAATCTCGGCGGTGTCGATGAATCAAGCAGGGCCGCGCTGGAATCAGCGGATCGCAGTGACGATCCCGGTGTGCTCGCCGCCGCGCTGCGGGCCCGTCAACTCGCCCGCAGTGGACCCGAACACCGCGACGAACACCGTGTCCTCGCCGCCCGGATGATCGAAGCGGGCGAACGCGCGCGGGATCCCGCCGTGGAGATGTGGGGCCGATTGTGGCGCATCGATGCGTTGTGGGAGCAGGGGGATCTGAGCGAGATCACCGGCGAATTGTCCTGTCTGGGTTGGTGTTCGGACCGCACCGGTGGGCCGATGTCGCGGTGGCACCTGCTCATCGCGCAGGCCGCGCTGGCTCAGGCGCACGCCGAATTCGAGGATGCGCTCGAGCTCGGCGGGCAGGCGCACGCGCTCGCCGCGAAGCTGGGGCATCCGGCGGGGGAGGGTGCGCACCGGGCGCTGCTGGCCGTCGTCGGCCATCACCGCGGCCATCGACATGAAGCGCTGACGGGTCCCGGCGCGCCGGCGCGCGGGGAAGTGCGCAATCTGCTGTTCGCCGCCCTCGGCACCGCGTTTCCGATGGTGGACAGCGGGCTCATCACGGAAGCCGAGCCGTTCTATCGCAGCCTCGGTCCACCCCGGAAGTGGTCGATACCACCGTATTTCCGGCTCAATGTGCTCGCGGTCGGCGGGTCGATCGCCGCCGCGCTCGGGCTCGCCGATGACGTCGACTACTTCCGTGAGCGACTCGACCCCTTCCGGGGCATGCACGTCACCGGTGGTGGCGGAAACGCGCACTACCTCGGCCCGGTCACGCTGTGGCTGGGAAAATTCGCTGGGGCACTGGACGATCCGGACACGGCTCGCACCGAACTGGGCCACGCCGCGCAGACCGCTCGCGCGATCGGGGCTCCGGGTTTCGCCGTCGAAGCCGATTGCGAACTCGCCGAGCTGCTACTTCGTGACGGCGACCCGGTCGAGGCCGTCACTATCGCGAAAAGGGCTGTGCCGCAGGCAGTCTCGTTCGGCATGTGTCCGTGGGTGGAGCGCCTGCACGTTGTCGCCGCACGCGAAATCAGCTGCATCGCGCTGACACCACGCGAACGCGAGGTCGCCGATCTGGTGACCCGCGGCCTCACCAATCACGAGATCGCCAGTGCCCTGGTACTTTCCGACCGTACTGCCCAGAACCACGTTCAGCACATCCTCACCAAGCTCGGCTTCGCCAAACGCAGCCAGATCGCCGCCTGGGTGAGCGGCCGGACCTCTCAGTAGCCGCGCGAGGTGTCGATGATCGCGTCCAGCGGCTCGCCCGCGACGAACCGCGCCACATTCGCGCCGACATGATCGGCGAACGCCGCCAGCCGCAGCTGGGGTGGGTTCGAATCGTGCGGGGTGATGATCGCGTTCGGCAACGTCCACAGGGGGTGGCCGTCGGGCAGTGGTTCCGGGTCGGTGACGTCGAGCCCGGCGCCCCCGATCAACCCGCCGGTCAGCGCGTCGACCAGCGCGTCGGTGTCGATCAGGCTGCCACGGGCCACATTGATCACCCACGACGACGGCTTGAGCCGGGCCAGCTCGTCCGCGCCGATGAGGTGGCGGGTCTGCGCCGTCGCCGGAGCCGCGACCACCACGTGGTCGGTGTGCGACCAGACCCGCGCGAGCTGATCGCTCGGCACCGTCTCCACGTCGGCGGGGATGCCGTCACCACGCACCGGGCGGCCGGACCGGTTCACCGCGATCACGTGCGCGCCCAGCGGCGCCAGCATCGGGATCAGCGCGCGCCCGATCCCGCCCGCGCCGACGATCGTCACGGTCTTCCCGCGCAACGACCCGACGTGCGGGAAGAACTCGCGCTGCTGCCACGACGTCGCCCGCAACTGCTCGGGCAGATACCGCACACCGGCCAGCAACAGCATCAGCGCGTGCTCGGCGACGCTGTGCGAGAACGCGCCGGCCGCGGAGGTGAACCGCACGTCCGGGTGCGCGGTGAACACACCGGCGTCGAAGAAGTCCTCGATCCCCGCGGCGGGCAACTGCACCCAGCGCACCGACGACGGCAGGCTCACCGGAAAGTCGCCGGGTGTGCCGGTCCAGATCAGTGCGTCGGCCTCCGCCAGCTCACCGACCAGAGCGCCCGCTCCGACGACCGCCTTCTCGAGCAAACGCGGCGCCGGCTGATCCGGGGCGAGCGCGATCGTGGTCGCGGATTCCTGCACAGAGACCTCCTGGGTCGATCGGTGAGTCTGCGCCGCACTGCGGCTCGAGCGCTGTCATCGGCACCGCGTGCGGTCCCGGACTCTGATTCTTCCTCGTCGCTGTCGACGGCGCCGCCGCACCCTCCCCGTCCCGTCCCGTGCGCGGCGGTGTCCGGGCCGGGCGGCTCACGATTCGTCGAGGTCGACGGGCTCTTCGGTGCCGTGCCGGTCGGCCAGTTCCAGCAGGGGTGCGATGTCGAAAACGGCCTTGTCCATGTCGGCCTGCAGGTCACCGAGTTCGGCGTAGCGGGCGGGCACGGTCTGGACGGTGAAATCACGCGGTGTGATGTCGTCGATCTCGGTCCAGCGCACCGGGGTCGACACGGTCGCTTCCGGGACGCCGCGCACCGAGTAGGCGGCCGCGATGGTGTGGTCGCGCGCGTTCTGGTTGTAGTCGACGAACAACTGTGCCGGATCGCGATCCTTGCGCCACCAGGCCGTCGTGACATCCTCGGGCGCGCGTCGCTCCACTTCCTGCGCGAACGCGAGCGCGGCCCGCCGGACCTGCTGGAAGCCGTACTCCGGTGCGATCCGCACATACACATGCAGCCCCGAACCACCGGAGGTCTTCGGCCAGCCGACCGCCCCGAGTTCGTCGAGCACCTCGTGCACCACCCCGGCTACCCGCTGCACCCGCGACCACGGGCAGTCCGGCATCGGATCGAGATCGATGCGCCATTCGTCGGGCGACTCGGTATCGGCGGCCCGGGAATTCCAGGGATGGAACTCGACCGTGGACATCTGCACCGCCCAGATCACGTCCGCGAGCTCCTGCACGCACAGCTCGTCGGCGTGCCTGCCGTAGCGCGGAAAGTACACGCGCACCGTCGGAATCCAGTCCGGCGCACCCGCGGGCACCCGCTTCTGATGGACCTTCCCGCCGGGCAGCCCTTTGGGGAATCGGTGCAGCATGCAGGGCCGATCCCGCAGCGCGTTGACGATCCCGTCCCCGACGCTCAGGTAGTACCGCACGAGGTCGAGCTTGGTCACCCCGAGCTCGGGAAAATACACCCGGTCGGGATTGCTGACCCGCACCGTGTGCTCACCCACCGGTAGTTCGACCGCAGGCGCCGCAGACTTGGCCACCCGCCCAACGATAGACGAGCAGGCCCGCCCCCGGCGGGGAGCGGACCTGCGTCGCGTGGTGCTGCTGTGTCTACCAGCGGCTGTTCTCCGTCGGCGGTGTGTAGTAGCTCTCGGCGTAGGAGTGCTCAGCCCAACGGGACTTCGCGTCCTCGTCGCTGTCACCGCCGTGGCCGGGCCACCACGCGCGTCGCCCGAGCAGCGCGGTCACCGCTGGGGTGAAGAACAGCGCCATCACGAACGCGGCGATCGCGATGCCCACCGAGATCGCGAAGCCCATCTGCGACAGCGTGCTGTTGCCCGCCAACATCATCGAGGCGAACGTGCCTGCCAGGATCAACCCGGCCGCGGCCACCGTCGGCCCGGTGTGCCGCACGGCCAGCGCCGCCGCCTCGCGTGGGGTGTGCCCCTCGCGGGCTTCCTCCCGCAGGCGGGCGACCATCAGGATGTTGTAGTCGGTGCCAAGCGCGACGACGAACAGGTACATGATCACCGGCAGCGTGAAGATCAGCCCGTTCTCACCCTGGATCTGCTGGAACACCAGCACCGTCGCACCAAGGGTCGCGGCGAAGCCGAGGAACACCGAGGCCATCAGGTACCACGGCGCGACGAGACTGCGCAGCAGCAGCGCCAGCACGAGCATGATCAGGATCGCGGCCACCGGGAACACGATCGCGTAGTCGTGATTCATCGCGTCCTTGAAGTCGACGTACACCGCGGTCATGCCGCCGACCGCCGCGGTGGCACCCGCGGGCGCTGCCTGATGCGCGACCTCACGGAGTGGACCGGCCACCGTGTCTAGCGCGGCATCGGATTCCGGTGCGTTGGCGAGCGTCACCTGGAAGTTCGCGATCGTCCGGTCCGGCGACAGCTGCGCTTGCCCGACCTGGCCGACGCCGTCGACCTGGGTCAGTGCCGTCCGATATGTCGCGAGCTGGTCGTCGCCCAGCGGCCCGCCGGGTGAGTGCAGCAGCACGTCCGAGGGCTGGGTGGCACCGGCGGGCATGCCCTCGAGCAGCTCGGTGGTGAAGACGACCGACTCGGAGGCGTCGGAGGTGGAGCCCGAGCTCAGGTCGAAGGTCGGATTGAAGCCGACCGCGAACACCCCGAGCGCCACCAGCACACCGCCGGAGGCGACGGCGAACACGCCGGGTCGCCTGCCCATCGCCGCACCGATCGCGCCGAACCGGGCGCCCCTCGGCTCGACCTGCCACGCTTTCGATGGCCAGAACACCTTGGTGCCGAGCAGCGAGACGATCGCGGGTACCAGTGTGAGGCCGGCCAGTAGCGCCACCGCGACAGCGATCGCCAGCGCCGGACCCATCGCCCGGAACATGCCGAGGCTCGACAGCGTCAGCGCCATGAACGCGATGATCACGGCGGCCGCCGCCGAGGTGATGGCCTCACCGACGCGGGTCACGGCATTGACCATCGCGGTCTTCGGATCGTCGCCCGCCCGCAGCCGTTCGCGGTAGCGGAACATCAGGAACAAGATGTAATCGGTGCCGACGCCGAACAGCACCACCAGCAGAATCGCGCTGATCGACGTGTCGATATCGAGGTCGAAAGCCTTGGCCGCCATGGCGATCAGACCGCTGACCATGCTCGAGATCGCGCCGATGGTGAGCACCGGCAGCAACGCGATGACCGGACTGCGGAAGATGATCAGCAGCAGCACCAGGATCAGCACGATCGTGGCGATGCCGATGATCGCCATGCCCTTCTCACCCTCTTCGGTCTGATCGAGGGTCTGCGCCGCGGTGCCGGTGATGCCTGCCTTCAACCCGGTGTCACGCACCTGTTCTTTCAGCTGCTCGCGCAGACTCTTCACCGCCTCGCCCTGGGTCTTGTCGGCGGCGTCGGTGAGCTTGGTCATCTGCACCGCGATGACCTGGACCAGCCGGTTCTCCGATGGCGGTGTCACCTGAATGCCGGTGACGCCCTCGATATTCCGTGCGGTGAGTGCGGCGGCGGCGGAGGTGACCGCGGTCGAGTCGTCCTCGGTCAGCGCCGCGCCGTCCGCGCGGACCACCACGATGAGGGCGGCGGGTGCGGCATGCTGCGGAAATGCCCGCTCCTGCAGCTTCATCGCCTGGATCGACTCGTAATGTGAAGGCAGGAACTCGGATTGGTCGGTCGTCGCGGTGAGCGTCGGCGCCGTGGACAACACGGCGACGATCGCGAGCACCCAGAGCCCGATCACTTTCCAGGGATGATGGACGACGACGCGTCCCAGTCTGGCGAACATGGTGGTAGGTCCTTTCCGGCCTGGATTCTCAGACGTCGAGGTCGTGGTTCAGCGGGTGCTCGACGCGGTCGACGATCATCAGATGGACCTTCGGTGGGACCAGCGGGCGCAGTGCGTCGAGCGAGTCGACCACCTGGGTGGTGTAGTCGCCCCAGCTCTGTTCGCCCTTGCCGAGGATCGAGCGCCAGTTCTTCCAGTCCTCGGTCCAGTCGCCGAGCTCGTTGTAGTCCGACCACGCGGCGGTCTGCTTGTGCACCAGGAAGTTGCCCTTGCGGGTCACGTACACGCGGACGGTTTCGATGGCTTTGCGGGTGACCTGGCGTGATTCGCCGACCTTGCGGCCGGTGAAGCGCTGGGTGCGGCCGCCGCCGGGGCCTACCTTCACGGTGACGGGGGCGAAGTCGTCGTTGTCGGTGATAGTCGGCTTGGTGGTGTCCACCGCGGCGGTGTCCGTGTCGTGCGTGGCGTCGGTCATCGTTCGCTCCGATTCGATAAGGCAGTGCGCATATGGGCATGGGTGTACGAGCGGCGTACCCCTCGTTCCGGGCCGTCGTCGTGGGTCTGTGTGCAGTTGTGGTGGTCGTACGTTCCGTTCGACTCACTATAAGTAGATGTATACGTATAGAGCAAGAGGCAAAAAAAGTCCGCACGGAACTACTTCCGTGCGGACCGCTCCGTCGCGGGCGAAACTACAGCTCGTAGACGCCGAACGCCCGGTTCTGGATGCACATCGGCATCACATGGACCTGCTCGGTCCATTCGAACTTCGCTGCCGCCTCGACGGTTTCACGTTCCGCGACGCACACACTCGCGGTGCCGGGCATGGTCAGGGGGTTGAACACCGCCAGCGGGATGCCGGCGTGGATACCGCTGTAGAGGCCGCCGCTGAAGCACAGCGGCGTGATGGCGATGCCGCGGATGGCGCTCTCGCGGTCGGCGGCGGCCTGGGCGCCTGGCACGCCCGCGCAGTCGAGTGGGTTCTCGTTCGACGCCTGGGCGGGAACGGTCAAGAGGGTGAATCCGGCCGCACAGCCCGCGGCAACGGCCATCAGGGTTCGAGCAAATGTGGTCCTGGTCATAGGCGCATTCAAGCACTGGTGACGGTGGGTGCACACAATCTGGGCGGCGTGTTGGGGGTTTTGGCGTGTGGGCGGGTCAGGTGGGAGTGGCCAGGGCGAAAGGCAGGACCGCGTCGGCGCCGCTGGTGCGCAGGGCATGGGCGGCGACGGTCATGGTCCAGCCGGTATCGGTGAGGGTGTCCACGAGGAGGATGGGGCCATTGACGTCGGCGAGGTCGGGGAGCTCCCAGGAGTCGAACAGGCCGGCCACGCGGTGGGCGGAGTTCGCCGCGGAGACCGGGGGGCGGTCCGGTCTCGTGTGGAGAGTGCCGAGGTTGTCGAGTCTGCCGATGTGCGCCAGGCGCTCGGCGAGACTCGTGGTGAGCTGGGGATAACGAGGGGATTCGAGGGCAAGGACCGAGGTGGGGCGGGTGGCCCAGGTCCAGTCGCGCAGGACCGCGATGCAGGCGTCGAAGACCGCGTCGGGCACCGGTGCGTCGGGGGCGTCGAGCAGGGCGCGCAGGCGCATGCCCCAGCCGAGGTCGGTGAGCCTGCCGAGGACGCGGCCGGTTTCGGCGCCGCCGGAGATCTTGCCCGACAACGGGATTCCCAGTTTGGCCATACCGCTCGGCCACTGTTTGCGGGGAGCGAGGTCGAGGCCGGGGCGGTCGAGGCGGGCTCGGGTGGCGGCGATCGCGGCGTCGTCGACGGTGGTGTCGGGGCGGGTGCCGGTGCAGTTGTCGCAGCGGCCGCAATCGAGGTCCGAGGTGGCGAGCCCGTCCAGGCCTGGATCGTCGAGTTGGCGGCGCAGGAAGGTCATCCGGCAGGTGGCAGTCGCCTGATAGTCGATCATCGCCTGCTGTTCGGCGTCGCGTGCCGCGGCCAAGCCCTCGTAGCGTTCGGTGTCGTAGGTCCAGTCCTGGCCGGTCGAGAGCCAGCCGCCGCGGACCCGGCGCACGGCACCGTCGACATCGAGCACCTTCAGCACCATCTCGAGGCGTGATCGATTCAGCTCGACCAGCGGCTCGATCGCCACCGTCGACATCGCCCGGTCGCTGTCCAGCGCGGCGAGCACCGAGCGCACGATGTGCTCCCGAGGGAAGGCGACGGAGGCGAAGTAGCTCCAGATCCGCGCGTCCTCGGGCCCCGGCAGCAGTACGACCTCGGCGCGCTCGGTGCCTCGGCCCGCACGGCCGACCTGCTGGTAGTAGGCGATCGGCGAGGACGGCGCCCCGACGTGCACGACGAATCCGAGATCCGGTTTGTCGAAGCCCATCCCGAGCGCCGACGTCGCGATCAGTGCTTTGACCTCGTTGTTCAGCAGGGCTGCTTCGAGCACCTCACGTTCGGCCGGGTCGGTTTGGCCGGTGTAGGCGGCGACGGTGTGGCCGTGCGAGTTGAGCAGGTCGGCCAGATCGTTGGCCGCCGCGACGGTGAGGCAGTAGATGATCCCCGAACCCGGCATCCGATGCAGCTGCTCACCCAGCCACGCCGTGCGCTGGACCGCGTCGTCGAACCGGACCACCGACAGATGCAGCGACTCGCGATCCAGCGTGCCACGCAACACCAGCGTGTCGGTGCCGATCTGCCCGGCCACATCGGTGACCACCCGGTCGTTGGCGGTCGCGGTGGTCGCCAGCACCGGCACCTCGGATCCCAGGTCGGCGATCAGCGTGCGAATACGACGGTAATCGGGCCGGAAGTCGTGTCCCCAGTCCGATACACAGTGCGCCTCGTCGATCACGACGAGCCCGGCATCGGCGGCCAGCCGGGGCAGTACCTGATCGCGAAAGTCGGGGTTGTTCAATCGTTCCGGACTCACCAGCAGCACGTCGACCTCGCCGTCGGCCACCCGCTGATGGATCTCGTCCCACTCGGTGACATTGCCCGAGTTGATCGTGGCCGCCACCACCCCGGCGCGCTCGGCGGCCGCCACCTGGTTGCGCATCAACGCCAGCAGCGGCGACACGATCACCGTCGGCCCCCGCCCCGCACCGCGCAGCAACTTGGCCGCGATGAAGTACACCGCCGACTTACCCCAGCCGGTCCGCTGCACCACCAGCGCCCGCCTGCGCTGCACCACCAGCGCTTCGATCGCGATCCACTGGTCCTCCCGCAACCGCGCGTCGGGCCCGGCGAGCTCACGGAGCAGCTCCTCGGCTCGTTCGCGCAGGTCAGGAGCCGTCAGGTCGAGCACATCGTTGCCTGCGGGTGAGGTCATGCGGCCCATGCTGCCTTGTCCCACCGACAAGTTTGATCGGCGGTACAGAACCACCTCCGCGCGATGGTGGCCGGTCGTGCTCGATCACCCGGTGAATCGGCCCGTGGGGGAGGAGAATAGGGCTGATCACCGGGCTGTGGGAGGGGACTCATGTCGAACAGATTCGACTCGCCTGCGGGGTGGTCGCCGCCCGGTTCGCAATTCCAGACGAACTCGAACACCTCCCGGACACTGATCGGCGCGTTTCTCGCGCTGATCGTGACACCGGTCGGAATGGGGCTGGCCGCGCACGGCGCGCTGGACACCAGCCGGTGGGTCATCCTCGGTGATGCGGCCGACCGGCTCGGCTCGACCCTGCAGATCATCGTGGGCGCGCTGTTGCTCCTGCTGGTCAGCGCCCTGGCCGGGTTCACCCCGATCGCGACGGTCCTGGCCGGGCTGGTGTGGGGCGTGCTGCCGAGTCTGGTCTACTTCGTGTCGCCGGAGAGCACCTGGCGGATGGTCGGTGATCTGCCGCTGATGAACGACGAGATGCACCTCGCGATCAACGCGTGGATCACCAACGGCTACACCTTCGTCGTCGGGTTGCTGCTCGTCGGCGCAGGTGTGGCGGGCACCCTGCGCCGACGATGAATCAGCCCTTCACACACAGCACCTGACGCAGCGTCGCCACCACGTCGACCAGGTCGGCCTGTGCCGCGATCACCTGGTCGATGTCCTTGTACGCGGCCGGGATCTCATCGACCACGCCCGCGTCCTTGCGCGATTCCACACCTTCGGTCTGCGCCACCAGATCCGCGACCGTGAACTGCTTCTTGGCCGCCGACCGGCTCAACCGCCGCCCCGCACCGTGCGAAGCCGACTGGAACGAAGCAGGATTCCCCTTGCCCCGCACCACATACGAGCGCGTCCCCATCGATCCCGGAATCAAGGCGAGTTCACCGGCACCCGCCCGCACGGCACCCTTCCGGGTCACCAGCATCGGCTCACCGTCGATGATCTCCTCGGCCACATAGTTGTGGTGGCACGAAACGGGGTCGTCGAAACGCACCTCGCGCCCGGCGAATTCGTCGCGCACCGCACGGCACACCAGCGACAGCATCACCGCCCGATTGCGCGCGGCGTACTCCTGCGCCCAGGTGAGATCGCGCCGGTAAGCGTCCATTTCCGCGGTCCCGGAGACGAACACGGCCAGATCCCGATCCGGCAGCGACTGGTTGTGCGGCAACGCGCGCGCCACCGCCATGTGCCGCTCGGCCAGTTCCTTGCCGATATTGCGCGAACCGGAGTGCAACAGAATCCAGACGGCGTCCTCGGAGTCGAGGCAGACTTCGATGAAGTGATTGCCGGACCCGAGTGAGCCGATCTGCTTGTGCGCCTTGGATTCCAGCTGGGATACCCCGGGATGCAGCTCGCCGAACGAACGCCAGAACCGCGCCCAGCCGTTGGCGCGCAGCGCCGCCTGCCCGTGCGAACCCGCGAGCTCGGCACCGAGCTTCGTCACGTTCACCGCGTCCTTGTGCGCCTGGAAGCCGACGGGCACCGCCTGCTCGATCCGGCTCCGCAGCGACCGCAGATCGTCCGGCAGATCGGCCGCGGTGAGATCGGTCTTCACACTCTCCATCCCGCAGCCGATATCGACCCCGACCGCAGCGGGCGCGACCGCATGACGCATGGCGATCACCGAGCCCACTGTCGCCCCTTTTCCCAGGTGCACATCGGGCATCACGCGCAGTCCGTGCACCCATTCCAAATTCGCGATATTGCGAAGCTGGCGCAGCGCTGACTGCTCGATCTCGTGCTCGTCGGCCCACATGAGCGTCTGCGCTCGCGTACCGCGCAGCTCGACGGGAAACATGGTCGGTCCTTTCCTGGATGAAGGACCAACGGTATGGGTGGGGCGGATGTGTCGCACCTGATTTTCACGGCGCCTGAAGGTCAACTGGGGGTGAGTGCAGCCGCGATCTGCGCGCTCCCAGGGATCGACGAGCTTGCGCCGAGACTGGTGGTCGCCAATGCTCCGGCGGTATTCGCCCAGTTCAGCGCGGTAGACGCGCCCTGATCCCAGGTCGCGACCAGTGCGCCGGTGAACGCGTCGCCCGCGCCGGTCGTGTCGAGAACCGCTACGTCGAGGCCCGCGGCGGACAGCTCGGTTCCATCGCCGCGATAGACCGCCCCGTCCCCACCGAGCGTGCGCACCAGATGCGCTACCTGCGTCAGCTCGGCCGAATACTGCTCGGACTCCAGTGAATTCACGATCGCGAGGTCGACGGCGGCCCACAACTCCTCGGGCAGCGGCTGCACCGGCGAAGGATTCAGCGCGACGACCGTGCCCGACGCGCGGGCGTGCTGTGCTGCGGCGCGCACTGTCTCGATCGGAATCTCCAACTGGCACAACAGCATGTCGGCATCCGCGATCGCCGCGAGTTCGGCGGCGGTCAGCTCGGTCATTCGCCCGTTCGCTCCCGCCACCACGATGATGCTGTTCTCGCCGGTGCCGTCGACGATGATCGAGGCGACCCCGCTGGCACCGTCGACCCTGCGTAGCAAGGTGATATCGACGCCGGCCGCCGAGAGCGTGGCCGCCAGCTCCGTGCCGAACGCGTCGTCGCCGATCGCCCCGAGAAACCGCACCTGCGCACCGGATCGCGCCGCCGCGATCGCCTGGTTCGCGCCCTTACCCCCCGGCACGGTCGCGAACTCGGTCCCGAGCACGGTCTCGCCCGGTGCGGGCCTGCGTGCGGTTGTCGTGACCAGATCCATGTTGACGCTGCCGAGTACGACGACGGTCGGGGAATCGGGGCGATCCATGGCGGTAAATCTAACGGTGACGCCGCCGCTCCTATCGGGTTCGGGCGGTTCGTCGCATTCGGCCGGTCGGCGTGCACGCACGGAAACCCAGTGGTCACGCCTTGTGGATAACTCCGTTGACGGCGGCGCCGAACCTGTGGACAACTCGGTCCCGGTGCCGGTCGGAGGGGTATTCCGGGTCCTGGGTGGGGTCGAGCGCGCAAGGCGCACTGCGTACGCTGATACCCATGACGGTAGAAGTGACCCCCGAGCTCGACATCCGCGCAGCGGTGCACGACGCCGCCCGCAGGGCTCGCGTCGCGTCCCGTGTGCTGGCACAGCTGACCACGGCGCAGAAGAACGACGCACTGCACGCGGCGGCCGACGCCCTGCTCGCCGCCGCCGATCGCGTGCTCGCGGCCAATGCCGCCGACATCGCGACCGCGCAGGCGGCCGGAACCGAGGAGAATCTGCTCGACCGGCTGCGCCTCACCAAGGCTCGGATCGACGGCATCGCCTCGGGTCTGCGCCAGGTGGCCACCCTGCCCGACCCGGTCGGCGTCATCGTGCGCGGTTCCACGTTGCCCAACGGTCTCGAGATCCGCCAGACCCGTGTCCCGCTCGGCGTGGTCGGCATGGTCTACGAGGCGCGGCCCAATGTCACCGTCGACGCCTTCGGCCTCGCCCTCAAGTCGGGTAACGCGGCGCTGCTCCGTGGGTCGTCGTCGGCCGCGAACTCCAATGCCGCCCTGGTCGAAGTACTGCGCGAAGCCCTTGTCGTCCAAGGTGTTCCGGCCGACGCTGTACAGCTGCTGCCCAGTCATGACCGCTCGAGCGTCACCCACCTGATCCAGGCCCGCGGCCTCGTCGACGTGGTGATCCCGCGCGGTGGCGCGGGCCTGATCAACGCCGTCGTCCGCGACGCACAGGTGCCCACCATCGAGACCGGCACCGGCAATTGCCACGTCTACGTGCACTCGGCAGCCGACCTGGACATGGCCGAGGCCATCGTGCTCAACGCCAAGACCCGCCGCCCCAGCGTCTGCAACGCCGCCGAGACGGTGCTCATCGATGCCGCCGTCGCCGCGACCGCGCTGCCCCGCCTCAGCAAGGCGCTCGAAGACGCGGGCGTCACCATCCACGGCGATCTGCCCGGTCAGGTCCCGGCCACCGACGCCGACTGGGGTGAGGAGTACCTCACCATGGATATCGCGCTGAAGGTCGTCGACGACCTCGACGCCGCGGTCGACCACATCAACACCTGGGGGACCGGCCACACCGAGGCCATCGTCACCGCCGACCTTGCCGCTGCCCGCGAGTTCACCGCCCGCGTCGACGCCGCCGCGGTGATGGTGAACGCGTCCACCGCGTTCACCGACGGTGAGCAGTTCGGCTTCGGCGCCGAGATCGGCATCTCCACCCAGAAGCTGCATGCCCGCGGCCCGATGGCACTGCCCGAACTCACCTCCACGAAGTGGATCGTGTGGGGCGACGGCCAGACTCGGCCGGTGTGATCATGGCTCTCGTACAGGAACCGATCTTCTCCTCGGTCGACGATGTCATCGACCGGCTCGCCACCACCGGCTACCTGGCCGACAAGGCAACGGCCACGTCGGTCTTCCTCGCCGATCGGCTTGGCAAACCGCTGCTCATCGAAGGCCCGGCCGGTGTCGGCAAGACCGAGCTGTCGCGCGCGGTGGCCCAGGTCGCCGACGCCGAACTGGTGCGCCTGCAGTGCTACGAGGGCGTCGACGAGGCACGCGCGCTCTACGAGTGGAACCACGCCAAGCAGATCCTGCGCATCCAGGCGTCGAGTGAAAACGATTGGGCCGAAACCAAAGCCGACGTCTTCACCGAGGAATTCCTGCTCTCGCGCCCGTTGCTCACCGCCATCCGCCGCACCGAGCCGACGGTGCTGCTGATCGATGAGACCGACAAGGCCGACGTCGAGATCGAGGGCTTGCTGCTCGAGGTACTCAGCGATTTCGCGGTGACCGTGCCCGAACTGGGCACCATCACCGCCACCCGCAAGCCGTTCGTGGTGCTCACCTCGAACGCCACCAGGGAACTGTCGGAGGCGCTCAAACGCCGCTGCCTGTACCTGCACCTCGATTTCCCCGACGAAGACCTCGAGCGCCGCATCCTGGCCAGCCGTGTACCGGAACTCCCCAGCACTGTGGGCGAGCAACTGGTGCGGGTCGTGCACGTGCTGCGCGGTATGCAGCTCAAGAAGCTGCCCTCGGTCGCCGAGACCATCGACTGGGGCAACACCTTGCTCGCGCTCGGCGCCGCGGACCTGGACGACGCGACCGTGCGCGCCACGCTCGGCGTGGTGCTCAAGCACCGCAGCGATCACCAGCGCGCGCTGGCCGAGCTGAAGCTGGCCTGACCGTGACTGCGCCGGCACCACATGGAATCGGTGGCCACGTCGCCGGTTTCGTCGGTGCGCTCCGGGCCCGTGGGGTGCCGGTCGGGCCCTCGGAAACCGTCGACGCGGGCCGGGTCTTGACTGTGCTGGATCTGCTCGATCGCGAGGCGGTGCGTGAGGGGCTGGCTTGTGCGCTGCTGCGCAGGCCCACCCATCGCGCCACCTTCGACGGTCTGTTCGACCTATGGTTCCCCGTCGCCGTGGGCGATCGCACCGCCGCGGCGCCGGACCTGCCACGCACCCCCGACGGTCAGATCGACCTGGCCGCCCTCCGTGCGCAACTCGCCGAGATGCTCGCCGCCGAGGATGGTGGCGAGCAGTTGCAGATGTTGGCCGGACAGGTCGTCGAGCAGCTCGGGCAGTACCAGTCCGCGCGCGGACCATCCTTCTCCGCGTACCAGGCACTCAAAGATCTTGCGCCACAGACCTTGCTGGCCAAGGTGCTGGCGGGCCTTGCCCTGCCGGCGGACGCGAGCGAGCGCGACACCGAGGTGGCGCGCCGCGTCGCCAGGGAACGCATCGCGGGGTTCCGGGCGAGCGTGGAAGCCGAGACCAACCGGCGCGTGGCCGAACAGATCGGACGCGAACGCGTCGCGACCTACGGCGTCGCCCGCCAGGCCGAGGACGCCGACTTCTTACGCGCTTCCGAACGCGAGCTCACCGAATTGCGGCGCGGCACCCAGCGTTTGGCTCGAATCCTGGCCTCCCGGCTGGCGGTGCGGCGCAAACGAGCCCGGCGCGGCGAGATCGATCTGCGCAAGACCTTGCGTGCCTCGATGTCCACCGGTGGCGTGCCGATCGACCTGGTGAACCGCAAACCTCGCCCCGGTCGCCCGGAACTGGTGCTGCTGTGCGATATCTCGGGCTCGGTGGCCGGGTTCAGCAATTTCACCCTGCTGCTGATGAGCGCGCTGCGCGAGCAGTTCTCGCGGGTGCGGATCTTCGCGTTCGTCGACCGCACCGACGAAGTCACCAGCTTCTTCGAGCCGTACGCGGGCCTCGACGACGTGATGACCCGGATCTTCACCGAGTCGCGCATCATCGACGCCGACGGCCACTCCGACTACGGCTACGCGCTGACCAGCTTCGCCGAGAACTTCGGCGAAGCCGTCACCAGCCGTAGCTCGCTGCTCGTCCTCGGCGACGGCCGCACCAACTACCGCAATCCGCGACTCGACACTCTGCGTGAACTGGTCGGCACCGCCCGGCACGCGCACTGGCTCAACCCCGAGCCCAAAAATCTATGGGGGACAGGCGATTCGGCGGCTCACGAGTACGGTTCGGTGATCGAGATGCACGAATGCCGATCTGCTCGGCAGCTGACCGAGGTGGTCTCCCGACTGTTGCCCGTCTGAAGGAGCTTCGAGGATGAGTGTGGACGTGCTGGCCTACTGCCTGGCCAAACCCGGTGCCTGGGAAGACGAGCCGTGGGAGGGCGACACCGTCGCCAAGGTCGGTGACAAGATCTTCGCCTTCCTCGGCGCGGGCACATCGATCGGCCTCAAATGCGGCCGCGACCGCACCGAAGCCGACGAACTGGTCACTGTGTACCCCGACGATGTCACCGTGTCGGCCTACATCGGCCGCTACGGCTGGAACAGCATCCGCGTCGGCGGCGCGGTGCCCGACGACGAGCTCCGCGAACTGATCGACGCCTCCTACGACGCGGTCGTCGCCAAACTCCCGAAGTCGAAACGCCCCACCGCCTGACCACTTCAGCCGACGTTAAGCGCCTCACATGGCGCGGCTACCAAGATCACGCCCATGCTGGCAGGGGCGTCGCGCGACGACGAGCGATCCGATCGACGGATATCGGATGTCGAGATGGTGCGGTCGGGCCGTGCGCTCGCCGGCTGGGCGCGGTCCACCCGGTGACCGATCCGCTCGAGAACGATCGCTCCTACGGCGAGCCCATCGCCGTAGGCGGCACCCCGGCCGACTCGGTGGAAGGTCGACCTGTCGACTGGTGGGAGGCGGCCTCCCCGGAAGGCGCCTCGCGACGCGCTTCGCCCGGTTCCGGGAATGACTCCGCTGCCCGGTCATCCATGGCGGTCGTCGACAGCTCACCAGGTGCCGAATCTCCGCAGCTCGCGCCCGGTTCGGGGGCGCGCACGGCGCGGCGTCTGGCCGGGGTCGCCGCGGCGCGACTGGTGGACGCGCCCGCCGCGGCGGAGGAACAGCTGCGCAGGGCGCTCGTCGTCGGTGCCGGTGAGCTGGGTGGACGAGAGCTCGCCGCGATGCGCACCCAGTTGGTCACCGCCGTCGCCGCCCAGCCGGGTCGAGACCGTGATGTCGCCCGAGCCGCCGCCTCGGCCGCCGCGTGCTGGCAGCCGATCTCCCCGGCCGACGCGGTCCACCTGTGGCTGGTCGCGGGTCGCGCGTGGCATCGGGCAGGCAAGCACGCGCGGGCGGTCGCGGCATTCGACCGCCCACTGCTGACCGGACCCGTCGGCTACCCACCCGCCGAACTCGCGCTGGTTCGCGCCCAGTTCGCCGAATCGCTGAACCACCTCGGCCGCTACCGCCAGGCCGCCTGGCAGTTCGCCGAGGCGGCGCGGCTGATCGCCGGCTCGCCCGCACAGCGCCGCCACCACGCCGACCTGGTGTGGTCGGCCGCGGTCGCCCGCGAGTGCTGCGGACAGGAATCCGAGGCGCTCGGCGGCTACCTGCGCGCCGCGGGGCTGTGGGGCGAACAGGACAAGATCGTGCCGCGGGCCCGCTGCCTGCGCGCCGCTGCCTGGCTACAGCTGCGCGGACCGCGGGGACGGGTGCGCGGGCCATGGTGGGTGACGATCAAGGTGTTGCTGACCGAACTCGATCGCCGGGTCGCCGCTGACCCGGCAGCACACCTGGTCGAAGAGCTGAAGACCACCCGCGCGCAATTCGCGCAGATGTGTGCGCAGACGTCGGCGCCGCACGAGCACCGTGATGTCGCGCAGTAGTCCGGTCCGCCCCGATCCAGGCGCCCGGATTAAGCTCAGACCTCATGCACGAAACAGCTCGGCCGCGCCGCAAGCTCGGTGTCATGGGCGGCACCTTCGACCCGATCCACCACGGCCACCTGGTCGCGGCGAGCGAGGTCGCGAACCGGTTCGAGCTCGACGAAGTGATCTTCGTGCCGACCGGGCAGCCGTGGCAGAAGGTCAACAAGCAGGTCAGCCCCGCCGAGGACCGCTATCTGATGACGGTCATCGCCACCGCGTCCAACCCGAGGTTCTCGGTCAGCCGGGCCGACATCGAACGCAACAAGGTCACCTACACCGTCGACACCCTGCGGGAGATGCAGAACACCCACCCCGACGCGGAGCTGTACTTCATCACCGGTGCGGACGCGCTGGCCAACATCCTGACATGGCAGGATTGGACCGAACTGTTCGAACTGGCGAAGTTCGTCGGGGTGAGCCGACCGGGTTACGAACTCAACACCGATCATCTCGAGGAGCATCTGCGGGACCTTCCCGCCGACGCCGTGACGATGGTCGAGATCCCCGCGCTGGCCATCTCGTCGAGCGAATGCCGCCGCCGCGCCGCCGACGGCCGACCGGTCTGGTACCTCGTCCCTGATGGCGTGGTGCAGTACATATCGAAGCGGCACCTCTACGTGCCCGCAGGAACGGAAGGTAGCTGACGTTGAGCCACATGGTTCTGACCAAGCAGGAGGAGACCGCATGAGTGCCTCTACCGAAGCCATCGAGATGGCCACGGTCGCGGCACTCGCGGCCGACGACAAGCTCGCTACCGATGTCGTCGTTCTCGACGTCTCGGAACAGCTGGTGATCACCGACTGCTTCGTGATCGCGTCGGCGCCCAACGAGCGCCAGGTCAACGCGATCGTCGACAACATCGAGGACAAGCTGCGCGAGGCAGGCCACAAGCCGGTCCGCCGCGAAGGCACCCGCGAGGGACGCTGGGCGCTGCTCGACTACGTCGACATCGTCGTGCACGTTCAGCACAACGACGAGCGCAACTTCTACGCGCTCGAGCGCCTGTGGCGTGACTGCCCGGCGGTTCCCGTCGAGGGCATCGCGGCACTGCCGACTCCGGCCGCCGACGACGACGCGCAGGTAGAGGCAGACAGCGAGTGAGCAAGTACGCCCATGTGCGCAACCTGATCCTGTTGCGGCACGGGCAGACCGAATGGAACGCCGCCGACCGGATGCAGGGCCAGATCGACACCGATCTCACCGAACTCGGTCGCCAGCAGGCCAAAGAGGCTGCGCGCGAACTGGGTTCACGCAATTCCATCGCGATCCACGCCTCCGATCTGCGGCGCGCCAAGGAAACCGCGCAGGCGCTCGGTGACATCACCGATCTGCCTGTCATCACCGATCCGCGGCTGCGCGAGACCAACCTCGGTGACTGGGAAGGCCTGACCCACCTCGAGGTCGACGCCGACTACCCCGGCGCGCGTGTGCAGTGGCGTCTCGACGCCACCTACACACCGCCCGGCGGCGAGAGCAAGCTCGAGGTCGGTGCGCGGTCGCTGCCTGTGGTGCGCGAACTCTACAACGAGCGACAGGATTGGCCCGGTCGGACTATCATCCTGGTTGCGCACGGCGGGTTGATCGCTGCTCTGACGGCCGCGTTGCTGGAACTGCCACCGGAGAACTGGCCTGCCCTCGGCGGGCTGGCCAATACGAGCTGGGTGCAGCTTTCCAGTCACGGCCCGGATATCGACCGACCCGGATGGCGCCTCGATGTTTGGAACGCAGCGGCGAAGGTAGCTCCCGATGTCCAATGAAGAGCCTGTCCGATCGGTACCTGATGAGATGTTCCAGCAGGTGACGGCCAAAGCCGGACGGCAATTGCCGGACGCGCTTTTCGGTCCGCCACCCGCTCGGCCCGCTCGCGCGGAGCGCGAGGAGCCGATCCGATCGGTACCGGACGAACTCTTCCAGCAGGTCACCGCGCGCAGCACCCGATCGCTGCCCGATGCCCTGTTCGGCCCGGTTCCACCGCCGGCCGCCCCGGAACCCGAGCTGGTCAGCTCGACGGCGGATGCCGTCGAGTCCGGCTCGGCGACAGCGGATTCCGCGTCGTCGGCCGACGGCGATTCCGTGGCCGACGGCGACGCCACCGACAGCGCGGTGACTTCGGTCGGTGACGATGTCGCGAGCGAGGCCGACGAGAAGCAGGTGGATACCGTAGAGCCTGCGGCGGATACCGCCGAAGTCGTCTCCGAAAGCGGCAGCTCCGTCGACGATCCGGCGGTGGTCGCCGAGTCGTTCGCGGTTGCCACAGAATCGATCGATCCGGCTGCGCCACAAGTTCTCCGACAGGGAACGACTGATCCGGTTGTCGCGGATGCCGAGGTCGCTCCTTCTGTCGACGATTCCGAAACTCTGTCGGCCGGCGAGGCGGCTGCCGCCGACTCCGCAAACGACGCAGGAGCTCAGGTCGAGCCCTCCGCGGTAGGTCTGGACGCGGGCTCCGCTGACGCCTTGCTCGCGCCTTCGTCTGCGGCGCACACCGATCTTGTAGCCGACGTGTCCGCGAACCCCGAGGCACCGCAAGGTGAATCGGTCGCTGAGGCCGCTGCCGGTTCGGTGCTCGTCGAGGAAGCCGTTTCGCCGAGGCCGGTGGAGTCCGCAGCACCGCGACCCGTGCTGCTGGTGATCGCCGATTCCCTCGCCTACTACGGGCCAAAGGGTGGGTTGCCCGCCGACGATCCGCGGATCTGGCCGAACATGGTTGCCGCGGAACTGGATTGGGATGTCGAGCTGATCGCGCGGATCGGCTGGACCTGTCGCGATGCCTACTGGGCGCTGATCGGAGATCCGCGGGTCTGGGCCGCGGTGCCCCGCGCCGGGGCGGTCGTGTTCGCCGTCGGCGGTATGGACACCCTGCCGTCCCCGCTGCCCACCGCGCTGCGGGAAATGATCCGCTACATCCGTCCGCCGCGGTTGCGTCGTGGCGTGCGGGCTTCTTACAACTGGTTGCAGCCCAAGCTGTCGAAACTCGGCCGCCCGGTTGCCCTTCCGCCGCGGGTGAGCGTGGACTACCTGGAACAGTCGCGTACCGCGTTGAACCATCTGCGTCCGGAGCTGCCGGTTGTCGCGGTACTGCCGTCGGTGCACAAGTGCGACGCCTACGGGCGAGTGCACCGGGGCAGGGCGCGGGCGGTCAAGGCCTTGCAGGCGTGGTCCGGTCGCACCTCGGTACCGCTCGTCGACCTCGGTGAGGCCGTGCGCGACGACATCGAGTCGGGGTCCGCGAACCCGGACGGCATCCACTGGGGCTGGGCCGGGCACGCGGCGGTCGCGACGGCGATGACCAAGGCGCTGCAGGAGGTCCGGTAGTCCGTGGCCGTTGTGGTGGTCACCGATTCGGCGGCGGGGTTGTCCGCTGACCTCGTCGCCGAGCTCGGTATCGACGTGGTGCCGTTGCACGTGCTCGTCGGTGAGCGGGAGATCCGCGAGGGCGTCGACCCGATCGAGATCGACTACACCGCCGACTCGGTCACCACCTCGGCCGCCTCGCCCGGTGAACTGCGCGAAGCCTACGAATACGCGTTGACCCGCAGCGACGGCGACGGTGTCGTGGCCGTCCACCTGTCGCGCCTGCTGTCGGCAACCTGGGAATCGGGCCGCCAGGCGGTGCGCGACATGGGCGCCGAAGACCGTGTGCGCGTGGTGGATTCGCTCGGCGCGGGCCTGGCCACCGGCTTGCCGGTGCTGGCGGCCGCCCGCAGGGCGATGGCCGGTGCTGCGCTGGACGACGTCTACGAGTGCGCGGTGTCGGCCGCGACCCGGTCGCGCACGTTCATCCTGGTCAACCGCACCGAGCAACTCCGCAAGGGCGGCAGGCTGAGCAGTGCCGCCGCGTTCTTCGGCAGCGAACTGGTGACGAAGCCACTGCTGCAATTGGTGGAGGGCAAGCTCGAAATGCGCGAAAAGGTGCGAACCCGATCGCGCGCCTACACCAAGCTGGTGGCCGCCGCGGTGGACGCGGCCGCGTCCGACGGTGCGGCGCTGGGCATCCAGCATCTCGGTGCCCCCGAGGCCGCCGCAAACATCGCCGCACAACTGCGTGAGCAGCTGCCGGAAGTTCGAGAACTGTACATCGCCGAGTTCGGCCCCGCACTCGGTGTGCACCTGGGCGTCGGCGCCCTCGGCGTCGCGGTACTGCCGGGCGGCTGTGTCTGATCGCGGCGGCTCAGAATCTCGCTGAGGGCAAACCGCACGCTGGTGATGCGGGTGCGCGCGAGGAACCTGCACTGAAGTCGTGATCGCTGGGGGATCTACGATTTCCCGATGACCGGATACGACGACTTCGACTATCTCGACGCCGCGAACCTGCCTCCCCGCAGGCAACACATTCTCGCCGTGATCAGGGATTCGGTGCAGGCCAACGGCTACGCGCCGAGCACGCGGGAGATCGCCGACGCGGTGGGCCTGCGCTCCACATCCACGGTCTCTCAACACCTGAAGGCCTTGGAGGAGGACGGTTTCCTGCGTCGCTCCGCCTCCATGGGCCGTCCCATCGACGTGCGCCTGTTCCTGCGTGGCGCGCCCGCCGCCGATTCCGACGCCTCGGTATCGGTGCCCGTTGTCGGTGACATCGCCGCGGGTGCCCCGATCCTGGCCGAGCACAACCCCGACGACGTCATGACCCTCCCGCGTGAACTGGTCGGCCGCGGCGAGGTTTTCGGCCTCCGGGTGCGCGGTGACTCGATGATCGACGCGGCGATCTGCGACGGCGATCTCGTCGTGATCCGCAGTCAGCGCGAAGCCGACTCCGGCGATATCGTCGCCGCGATGATCGGCGAGGAAGCCACGGTCAAGGTGTATCGCCGCCGCAACGGCCACGTCCACCTCGAACCGCGAAACCCCGCCTACTCCGTGATCGACGGCGACGAGGCAGTCATCCTGGGTCGCGTGGTGTCGGTGATGCGCCGAATCTGAGGTCGCTACGCCGGGCCGAACCAGTCCAGCGACTGGCCGTGCGGCCCGGCGAACGCCAACGGCTCGTCGTCGAGAGCGAGCACCAACCGGGCCGCCACGCTCTCGCGTCGCGGCAGCCGGTCGGCCAGCGAGCTGAGTACCCCGGTGCCCTCCTGCGAAATCCAGTGGCAGGGCAGGCCCCGCACTGTCGCGCGGAAGTCCGCCCGCGCCTCGGGCGAGAGGTAGCTGAGCACAGCACTGTGGAACACCACCACGGTGCTGTCGCGCGGTGCCGCGTGTACCAGTTCGGTGATCTTCTCGTTCAGATCGCCGGTGACGATGGTCGGTGGATCCGCCGCGGCGATCTCGCAGGCCGCGTTCAGCCGCGACAGCCGCTCGCCCTGACCCGGCCAGACGAGCGCGGACAGCCATTGCCGGTCGTCGCTGTCGCCGGGATCGAGCGGGTTCAGATCGACGCCCGCGCGATGGACGATTCGGGGGAGCCGGTCCGGGATCGGTACCGCCCCGGTTGTCTTGCAGGTCAGCACGACCGGTGACCGGCCGTCGGAAGGATCGAGCGCGGCACTGCCGTAGCGATAGCTGAAACGATCCGGATACAGGCACAGTCCGGCCGAGGCTCCGACCTCGATGAGTGACAGTGGTCCAGGTAGAAGTGCCAGTGCCGGCAGCAAGGTGGCTGCCCGGCCCGCCTCGTTCGTCTGCGTCCGCCGACGCAGCGCGGTCGCCGAGATCGCCGACCAGTTCTCGCGCAGCTGATCGCGGAACTCGCTGTAGGGAACCGCGATCGCGCCGTTCACTCGCGCGGCAGCCAGGACCAGGTTGGGTTGCTGCTTGTCCGTGGGCAACTGGGCGATCAGCGCCAGTACGTCCTGGTCCGTGCTGATGTCCAGTGCGCGCTGGTGATACAGCGGGGAATTGTCGCGTGCTTCGCGAAGTGCGAAGTCGCGGAATCGTTGTGCGAGTCCCATACGTCCATGAGTACTTCGATCCGGTCATGAGCGCACGGTATCTATTCGGGCAGGCCGATTCCGGGCTCGATGGCGCCTGAAGGGTGAGTTATCCACAGGGTCGGAGTTATCCACAGGTTTCTTCGGAGGCCAGGTCGGCGCGTGTTCGCTCGGTCGGCGCAGGCATAGCGTCGCTGCCATGTCACGACACGAAGAGCACGAGCGAGTACGGCAGCGGCTGGGTGGTCTGGCGGTCCGCGAGCGAGCACGACCGAGCAGCCGACCGCTGCGCGAGTCCGGGATGGCGGACGGGAACAGCGCTTCGGACTCTGATGATGGCGAAGGGCATTGGGACGACGACGAACTCGCACCGTCGTCGGGACCACCTGGTGCGGTGGGGACACCAGGGTGGCTCGAAGGTGGTGGAACGGGACGGCGAAACCGGCTGGTGCCCGAGCGCTTTCGGGAAGCGCGGCTGGATCCGGGCCGACGCGGTGCGCTGGTGCTCGGCCTGGTCGGGGTTATCGCTGTGGTGCTGACCGGTGTGATGGTGCTGCGCGATCAGCCGGTGGCGCGTGCGGTGCCGCCGGTGCCGGTGCCGGTGCTGCGGGCGGAGAGTGCTGCGGTACAGCCAGGACCGACTGCCGTGGTCGCGGCGATATCCGGGCAGGGCCCGTCCCCGAGCGCCGATGTCGTTGTCAGTGTGGTCGGCTTGGTCGAAAGCGCCGGGCTGCACAGATTGCCGGACGGCTCGCGGATTGCCGACGCCTTGGAGAAGGCAGGCGGTATCCGGGAAGGTGCCGACCTGGCAGGCCTGAATCTGGCTCAACGACTCGCGGACGGCGACCAAGTCGTCGTCGGAGCGACCGACCCACAGTCCGGCCAACCACGCGTCGGCAGCATCATGATCGGCGCGGGCCGTCCACC
Source organism: Nocardia sp. FBN12 (assembly GCF_050320175.1). GTDB lineage: Bacteria > Actinomycetota > Actinomycetes > Mycobacteriales > Mycobacteriaceae > Nocardia. The sequence goes on from NZ_CP190048.1 coordinate 383,849, forward strand.
GGCGACTCCGTCGAGTACCGCAGGCTCGAACACCTCGCCTTCGAAGCCCGCGGGTTCGAGCACGGTGGGTTCGAGCACCAGCGCCGGTGCCGCGCCCGGCAATTCCCGCGTCGATCTGAACACCGCGACCGAAGCCGAATTGGACGCCCTGCCCGGCGTAGGCCCGGTCACCGCGACAGCGATCCTCGCGTGGCGCACCACCAACGGCCGCTTCACCGATGTCGCCCAACTCGGCGAGGTAGACGGCATCGGCCCGGCTCGCTTGGCCAAACTGCGCGACCTGGTGACGACATGATCCCTCCGCCGTGGCGTAACACCCAGTACGAAGTCCGGTGCACCGCAATCAATGGCAACCGGACGGTCGCGTTCGCGGAGGTGACCGCATGAACTGCCCGGTGTGGCCATGCGCGAGGAAGGAAAGTCGGCGCACCACAGACCGATCCGAGGGAGCGGTGGACGACTGCGCGTCGGCATCGGGGGACACCCGCCCGGCATGTGCGAACGGACTCGGCGAAATGCAGTGCCCTGCGGACGTGGCCACGGGGAATACGGACAGCGGCACGCACAGACGTGACGACCTGGCCGGCGGATGAGAGCAGCGCCGGGCGAGGGAGCAGTACGGGAGGAGCCGGAAGCGGAGGAGTCGAAGCCGCAGGTACTGGACATGCGGCTGGTACCTGCAGCGCTCGGGTGTTGGGCGGCGACGATCGTCGCGGTGACCGTGGGGTGGGTCGCGGGACTGGTGGTGGCGGTTGGTGCCGTGGTGGTGGCGATCGGGCTGTGGGTGGTGTTGCTGTGGGCGATGGCGCATCGGCGGGAGCGGTGGCGGGTTGTCGCGGTGGCCGGGTTGGCGACGATGCTGCTCGGGGCAGGCTTCGCGGCAGCGGGTGCTTGGCAGGAGCATCATGTGCGGTCGCACCCACTGCGAGAGTCGTTCGGGCGGTCGGTACACGTGCGCGCGGTGGTCACCGACGATGCGAAACCCATGCGCGCCGGTGGATTCGGTGGCGAACGTCGGTGGATTGTCCGTGCGGATCTGCGCGAATTCGGACAGGGCCAGGCGTGGACGCGGGCCGGCGGATCGATTGTGGTGCTCGCGCAGGGCAGTGAATGGGCCGAGCTGTCGCCTGGACAGATGGTGCGGTTCCGGGCGCAGGTGCGTGAACCGAACCGTGCCGACCTGACGGTGGCTACCTTGAACACCACTGATGCACCGAAGCGGATCGGTGCGCCGCCGTGGTGGCAGCGGATGGCCGCAAGTGTGCGATCGGATCTGGCCGACGCCTCAGCTCGGGCACTCCCGCCGGACGCCGCGGGGCTGCTGCCCGCACTCGTCGTCGGCGATACCGCCGCATTGCCCGACGATGTGCGCGATGCGTTCGAAATCGCTGGCCTGCAACATCTGTGCGTAGTCAGCGGCGCGAATTTCACCATAATCCTGACTGCGCTGCTCGCGCTCGCCCGACTGCTCACCGCCGGTCCACGGACCAGTGCCGCGGCGGCCGCGGTGGTGGTCGGGTTGTTCGTGGTGATCGCGCGTCCCGACCCGAGTGTGCTGCGCGCGGCGGCGATGGGTTCGGTGACGGTGCTTGCCCTGCTCACCGGCAGGCGAAAACAGGCGCTACCCGCACTGTGCGCGGCGGTGATCGGATTGCTCGCTGTCGCACCGCAATTGGCCGTGAGCGCCGGATTCGCACTGTCGGTGCTTGCCACGGCCGGCCTCATCCTGCTCGCGCCGAGCTGGGCGGACTGGTTGCGGGCGCGCGGTTGGTGGCGCGCACCAGCGGAGATCGTCGCGGTGTCGGCGGCCGCCTTCGTCGTCACCGTGCCGCTGATGGTCGCGTTGTCGGGACGGGTGAGCCTGGTCGCGATCGTGGCGAATGCGCTTGTCGCACCGGTCGTCGGGCTGATCACGGTGATCGGGGCGGTGGGCGCGGTCGTGGCCTGTGCGTGGGGCGATGCCGCGGTGTGGGTGCTGTGGTGCGCTCGGCCACCGATGTGGTGGTTGCTCGGCGTCGCGGATCGTGCGGCCGCCGTGCCAGGCGCCACGATGACGGTGCCGGGCGGCGCGGTCGGCGGTGGGGCCGCGACGGTGGTAGTCGTCGGGGTCGTGGCGGCACTGCGCTGGTCGCACACCCGCAGGCTCCTGGCGGTGGCAGCACTGGGCGTGTCCATCGTGCTGGTTCCGGTCCGCTTCTTGCAGCCGGGTTGGCCGCCGTCGGGCTGGGTGCTCGCGATGTGCGACGTCGGCCAGGGGGATGGATTGGTCTTGTCAGTCGCCCCGGCTGCCGCGGTCGTCATCGACGTCGGCCCCGACCCACGCCCGATTCGGACCTGTCTGGACCGCCTGGAAATCACCCACATCCCGCTCCTCGTGCTCACCCATCCCCATGCCGATCACATCAACGGGCTCGCCGGCGCCCTCCGCGGCCGTACCGTCGACGCGATAGCCACCGCGCCAGGCGAACTCCGCTCAGCGATCGCCAGCACATGCGCGGCGGCGAACCGAACGTCCGCGAACTCCGCCACGAGTCCGACGCGCCTCACCCAGGAGATCGGCTCGTCGCCGGACCACGAGAACGGAGTGGAGTCGTCGCACCGCGCCGGGGTCGCTGGATCATCCTCTAGGGCGTGGCAATCGAGCGTGGGTGCAGAGCCTCGGCCGACGGGAGATAACTCGGTGTGTCCGAGTGGAACACCGGGGGAGCGGGCTCCGATGCCTGAGGTGACGCCACCGGAACATGGCGTTGCACAGCGGGAGTCGCACGGTCACAGCGATGACACCGGTGGGGTCGAACGGGTGGCGGAGCTCGCCGGTGCGGCCGGGATCCCGCTGATGGAGCTCTTCGCCGGGCACGAAATGACGTTCGGCACAGTCGGTTTGCGGGTGCTGGCGCCGAGCCGCGCGGTGCCTGGTTCGCTGGCCGCGGACGAGGCCAACGATCGGTCACTGGTGATGCGGGCCCGGACGCCGGCCGGAACGATCCTGTTCACCGGTGACATCGAGGCCGAGGCGCAGGGGCGAATGGTGCGCGGTGGCGATGTCCGGGCCGACATCCTCAAGGTGCCGCATCACGGATCACGCACCACCACACCGGAATTCCTGCGTGCCGTCGGTCCACGTCTGGCCTTGGTCAGCGCCGGGGCAGGTAACACCTTCGGTCATCCGCACCCCACAGTGACCACCACCCTTGCCACGCTCGGCACCACGGTGGCTCGGACCGACCTCGACGGTGATGTCGTGATCGTGGGGACCGCCGCCGACCTGCGAACTGTGACGACCCGTCGACGGGTCCGTCGACGGGTCCGGCGCGGGAAGGCCGCGCGTGTCCGGTTGTCGGTGGGCGTACGTAGGATCGCGGAGGTGAGCGAACGCCCTGCCTCGGTGCATCTGGTCCTCGGAGACGAGGAACTGCTGGTCGAACGTGCGGTTGCGAAGGTGACCGCGCAGGTGCGGGCCTGTGCGCCCGACCCGGATTCGGTGCCGGTCGACAGATTGCGTGCCGGCGATGCCAGCACCGCGGAGCTGGCGGAGTTGCTCAGCCCGTCGCTGTTCGCCGAAGACCGGGTAATCGTGCTGGAGTCGGCGGCGGAGGCAGGCAAGGACGCGGTCGCGGTGATCACCGAGGCGGCGGCCGATCCGCCCGACGGTGTGGTGCTGATGGTCCTGCATTCGGGCGGCGGGCGGGCCAAGGCACTGGCGCCCGCGTTGCAGAAGAAGGGCGCGACCGTCCACGAGTGCGCCAAGCTCAACAAGGGTGCCGAGCGGGTGGAGTTCGTGCGTGGCGAGTTCCGGTCCCTCGGCGTCAAGGTGCCGACCGAGGTGGTTCAGGTGCTGCTCGAATCCGTCGGTTCGGAACTGCGCGAATTGGCCGCCGCCTGTTCGCAATTGGTGTCCGACACCGGTGGCAAGGTCGATGCGAACGCGGTTCGCCGCTACTACTCCGGCCGAGCGGAGGTCACCGGCTTCGACGTTGCCGACCTCGCCGTGGCAGGCGATCGACCCGGCGCGATGGAGGCTTTGCGCTGGGCCACCGACCGCGGTGTCCCGCACGTTCTCCTGGCCGATGCCCTCGCCGACTCCGTGCACACCATCGCCAAGGTCGGTTCAGCAGGCCGCGGCGACCCGTTCGCCCTCGCCCAAAAACTCGGCATGCCCCCTTGGAAGATCAAAAAGGCCCAAGCCCAAGCCCGCGGCTGGAATCCCACCACCATCGGCACCGCCCTCCAGGTAGTAGCCACCCTCAACGCCGACGTCAAAGGTGGCGCCGCCGACGCCACCTACGCCGTGGAGCACGCCCTCGCCCGCATCCTCGATCTCCGCGCCACCGGCTGAACCAGGCGCGGGTCTGTACCGTTGCGGTCGGCGTGCGCCAGTTCGCGGTGCAGGACCGGACAGCTCCGCTGCGGATTTCGCAGGACCTCGGCACCCGTCCCCACTGATGAGGCGCGCCGCACCTCCATCCAATCGGGATCGAATCGCGATGTCTGTTCGCTGTCACGGCTGGCACAGTTGATCATGCGATGGTTGAGCCGACGGGTCACCGGAACGGACAAGGCGGGCGCGGTCGACGCGGTCGGGGTTCGGCGGGGCGCGTCGCGAGGCAAGTAGTGAAGGTGGTCGCGGCCCTCTTGTCGGCCGCGGTAGTGGTGGTGACGGCGTATGGGTGGTCGACGGCGGGGAGCTTCGATGCGGGGTTCCTGCGGTCGGGGGCGATCGGGGACGACGCTCCGCATTCGCTCGGGGGTGATCTCAATATCCTGTTGATCGGGTTGGATACCCGGCGCGATCAGAACGGCAACGAACTGCCGGCCGAGGTCCTCGATCAACTGCACGCGGGTGACGGCGACGAGGGCGGGTACAACGCCAATACCCTGATCCTGGTGCATATTCCGGCCGCGATGAACAAGATCGTCGCGGTATCCATCCCTCGCGACGACTATGTGCCGGTGCGCGGCATCCCCGGCTACACCCACGCCAAGATCAAGGAGGCGTACGGGCTGAGGAAGGCGGCCGTGCAGGACCAGCTGATCGCGCGGGGAGTCACCGATCAGCGGAAGCTGGAACAGGCGGGCAGGGAGGCGGGGCGGGCCTCGACCGTGGCGGCGGTCCGCGATCTGACCGGAGTGCCGATCGACAGGTTCGCCGAGGTCACCCTCGCAGGGTTCTACGACCTGGCCGCCGCGCTGGGCGGGGTGGAAGTCTGCTTGAACTCCCCGGTCCGCGACGAGGCGTACTCCGGCGCCGATTTCCCCGCGGGCCGCCAGCACCTGAATCCCGCCCAGGCACTGGCCTTCGTCCGGCAACGGCACGGACTGGAGAACGGTGACCTGGACCGAACCCACCGTCAGCAGGCGTTCTTGACCTCGGTGGCCCGGCAGCTCCGCAGTGCGGGCACCCTCACCGACGCGGGCAAACTCTCGGCACTGATGGACGTGGCACATCGCAATATCGTGCTGTCGGATGGCTGGAACATGACCGAGTTCGTCCGCACCCTCGGCAACGCCGACGATCCACAGGTCGAATTCCGCACCCTGCCGGTGCTGCGCTACGACGTGATCAATGGCCAGGATGTGAACATCGTGGACCGGGCGGCGATCCGCCGCGAGATCGCCGCGGCCTTCGGCATGCCGGTTCCGGCCTCCACCACCAAGCGCACCGGACAACGCACCGAGCCCCCGGCCGCCTGGTCGGCGGAGTCGACAGCGGGCGCCTGGCAGACCAGCACGACCGCATCGGAGCCGGAGACTCCCGACGCGGGCAAGCCGGTCCGCAGCGACATCACCTCGGGGCAGGTGCCCTGCGTGAACTAGCTACTCGCCCGCGATGACGAGCGAGACATCCGCGTCCTCGTCGTCGTCCAGATCGTCGTAGCGGCCTTCCCACTCGTCGTACAGGGGAACCTCGTCCTCACGGGTGACGATCCAGGCGGCGCCGTAGCCACCGTCCTCGTCGGGCACCATCACATTTTCGACCTTGAGACCGATACCCAGGATCTCCGCCGCGCGGATCACCTCGGCCAGGTCATCGCCTCGTACCACCGTCTGATTCGCGTACACCGTCAACATGGCGCGAATGGTAGCCCCTCGAAGGGAACGACAAAAGCCGCCGTGGTCATCGAGGCCACGGCGGCTGCGTCTTGCGAAGTATTGCCAGCGAGCACCAGGCTCGCCGGGAATCAGATCTTGTTCAGAGCCAGCGCGAGCGCGGACTTCTTGTTGGCCGCCTGGTTGGCGTGGATGACGCCCTTGGACGCGGCCTTGTCGAGCTTGCGGCTCGCGAACTGCAGCTGCTGAGCAGCCTTTTCCTTGTCACCGCTGGAGGCAGCTTCACGGAAGTTGCGGATCGCGGTGCGCAGCGCGGACTTGACCGACTGGTTACGCTGACGCGCTTCCTCGTTGGTACGGATCCGCTTCATCTGAGACTTGATGTTGGCCACGCCTGTATCCTCTGGTTTCCTGTCGCTGGGTGGTATTCCTTGAAAGCTCGTCGGGCGCGCGCCCACGATGCAGCAGTTGGTGCTGAACTACAGGTAACACCGCGCCGAAGATCGAGGTTACCAGCTCGGCACCGCCCCGGCGAAATCGGCCCTCATCCGGCCGACCGGGGAGGCGACGCCGATTTCACCCGTTTCAGGTGATGCGAAGAATTTACCTGTGTCACACACGACCCTGCTGCCGGGTGATGCACAGTTTTTGTCATGACCTCCACCACTGCGCCGGGTTCGGCTCGATCTGCATCACCGGCCTTGGTGAGAACGAACGGGTTACCGGCTTCCACGCACACCGGTTTGTTCGAGGGATACGGGCCGGGCCGCTTCGCCGACGCGTTCGACGAGATGTTCGACGGGTCGGGAAAGGTGCGCGCGCCGTACAAGGGCATCCACGCCGCGATGGCGGCCAACGACGTCGACGACCTGGCCAAACGCTCCGATGCCCTGGACCGCGCGTTCATCGACCAGGGCATCACCTTCTCCCTGTCGGGTCAGGAGCGGCCGTTCCCGCTGGACCTGGTGCCCCGGGTGATCGCCGCCGCGGAGTGGGCCAAGCTCGAGCGCGGCATCAAACAGCGGGTCACCGCGATGGAGCTGTTCCTGGCCGACGTCTACGGCGAACAGAACATCCTGCGCGATCAGGTCATCCCCAAGCGCCTCGTGACCTCGTGTGAACACTTCCATCGCGAGGCCGCCGGGCTGGTGCCACCCAACGGCGTGCGCATCCACGTCTCCGGCATCGACCTGGTCCGCGACGAGAAGGGCGACTTCCGGGTACTCGAGGACAACCTGCGCTCGCCGTCGGGCGTCTCCTATGTGATGGAGAACCGGCGCACGATGGCCAGGGTCTTCCCCGACCTGTTCTCCTCGCACCGGGTCCGCGCGGTGGGCGACTATCCCGGCCACCTGCTACGCGCGCTGCGAGCCTCGGCCGCGCCCAACGAGGTCGACCCCACAGTGGTGGTGCTCACGCCGGGTGTGCACAACTCCGCCTACTTCGAGCATTCGCTGCTGGCCAGGCAGATGGGTGTGGAGCTGGTCGAGGGTCGCGACCTGTTCTGCCGCGACAACGTCGTCTACATGCGCACGACCGCGGGCGAGCGTCAGGTCGACGTGATCTACCGGCGCATCGACGACACCTTCCTCGACCCGATGCACTTCCGCCCCGACTCCGTGCTCGGCGTCGCCGGCGTGCTCAACGCCGCCCGGGCGGGCAACGTGGTGATCTCGAGCGCGGTCGGCAACGGCGTCGGCGACGACAAACTCATCTACACCTACGTGCCCAAGATCATCGAGTACTACCTCGGTGAGAAGCCGATCCTGCCCAATGTCGACACCTTCCGCTGCTGGCTCGACGACGAACGCGAGGAAGTGCTCGACCGGGTCGGCGAACTGGTGGTCAAACCGGTCGAAGGGTCCGGCGGCTACGGCATCGTGATCGGGCCCGACGCGTCGCCGCGCGAGCTGGACGCGATCAAGCGCAAGATCAAGGCCGACCCGCGCGGCTGGATCGCCCAGCCGGTGGTGCAGCTCTCGACGGTGCCGACCAAGATCGGTGACGATCTCGCCCCCCGCCACGTGGACCTGCGCCCGTTCGCGGTCAATGATGGTGACGACATCTGGGTGCTACCAGGCGGTCTCACCCGGGTCGCGCTGCCGGAGGGCTCGCTGGTGGTGAACTCCAGTCAGGGTGGCGGCAGCAAGGACACCTGGGTGCTGGCCGGGCGCGCGGGTTCGGTCGATCGGGAACTGGCCGGACCCGAACTGGTCAGCGAACCGCCGCAAGCGGATTCGTTCGAACTCGGCCGCGAACTCAGCACACCGCAGGCCAATCAGCAACAGCAGCAACAGCAGCAGACACAGCGGTTGATCGGGGACTAGAGACATGCTTGCTCGAAACGCCGAATCCCTACTACTGGATCGGCCGATACGTCGAGCGCGCCGACGACACAGCGCGCATTCTGGATGTGGCGGTGCATCAACTGCTCGAAGATGCCACCGTCGACGCGGACCGCACGTCGCGCGTGCTGCTCAAGGTGCTCGGGATCGAACCACCGGAGGGCCTGAGCTTGGACGTGTGGTCGGTCACCGATCTCGTCGCCTACAGCCACGACCACGGCGTCTCGATCAGTGACTCCATCACCAAAGCCCGCGAGAATGCCCGCGGCGCACGCGAAGTCACCTCGAGTGAGATGTGGGAGTGCCTCAATGCCACCTACAACGGCATGGCCGCGGCCGAGCGTGCCGCGCGTGGGCTGGGCCCGCACGAGTTCTTCTCCTACATCAAGGGCCGGGCGGCGATGTTCACCGGACTGACCGACTCGACCCTGAGCCGCGACGACGGCTACCGCTTCCTGCTACTCGGCCGGTCCATCGAACGCGTGGACATGATGGTGCGCCTGCTGCTCTCGCGTGCCGGCGACAAGACCTCCTCACCCGCCTGGGTGACGGTGTTGCGTTCGGCGGGCGCGCACGACACCTACCTGCGCACCCATCGCGGTGCCCTCGACGCTGCCAGGGTCGCCGAGTTCATCCTGATCGACCGCCTGTTCCCGCGTTCGGTATTCCACACGCTGCGCGTAGCCGAGGCCTGCCTGACCGAGCTCGATCAGCGACCCGGCAGCCGCGTCGGCGCCAGGCACGAGGCGCAGCGGGTGCTCGGACGCGCCCGCAGTGAACTCGAATTCCTGCCGCCGGGAGTGTTGTTGGAAGATCTGCAAGCCCGGCTGCTCGCACTGCAGAAATCGTGCCGTGAGCTCAGTGAAGCCGTGTCACGCCAGTACTTCCACGCCGCCCCGTGGGTGGCGTGGACCGATGTGCGCAGCAAGCAGGACAGCCGCGTGCAGGTAGAGGGAGAGCTATGAGTTGGCGGATCAGGGTGGTGCACACCACCGGTTATGTCTACGACGCGCCCGTGACGCGGTCGTTCAACGAGGCCAGGCTCACCCCGCGCGCCGACAGCAGACAGAACGTGATCCTCAATCGCGTCGAAACCGTGCCCGCCACAAGGGCTTACCGCTACACCGATTACTGGGGCACCGCGGTCACCGCCTTCGACCTGCACGCACCGCACACCGAACTCGAGGTGACCGGCTCGTCGGTGGTCGAGACCGAGCCGTTCGCCGAACCCACCGAGGAACTGAGCTGGGACGAGCTCTCGGGCGGGCGGGTGATCGACCGGTTCGACGAAATGCTCAGTCCCACCGCGTATGTCCCGCGCGATCGCAAACTGTCGACCGTGGCGCGTCAGCTCTCGCGTGGGGAGGAGCCCGCCAAGGCGGTGGTGCGCGCGGCCGAGTGGGTGCACAAGGAGATGGACTACATCGCGGGCACGACCTCGGTGCACACCTCGGCCCTGCAGGCCTTCGCCGAGCGGCGCGGCGTGTGCCAGGACTACGCGCACCTGACGCTGGTGTTGTTGCGCAGCATGGGAATTCCCAGTCGCTACGTGTCGGGATATCTGCACCCCAAGCCGGGTGCGCAGATCGGCGAGACGGTGGCGGGCCAGTCGCACGCGTGGATCGAGGCGTGGACCGGGCAGTGGTGGGGATACGACCCGACCAACAACCTCGCCGTCAACGAACAGCACGTGTCGGTGGGCGTCGGTCGTGACTACGCCGACGTGCCGCCGCTGAAAGGCGTGTTCTCCGGCGGCGGCTCGACGGACCTCGAGGTCGTTGTGGAGGTCACCCGCCTCGCGTAATGTCCGAGAGGCTCGTGCGGACCCCGCTCCCCGCGGGGATGATTCCTCCCGGAGAGGTGGCAGCCGATGTCTCCCACTGCACAGGAAATCGCCGAAATCGACGTCGTCCCCGAGCCGAAGAAGTGGGCGGCCGAGGGGCTCGGCACGTTCATCCTCGTGATCTGTGGCGTCGGCACCATGGTGTTGGCGGGTGATCGGGTAGGTCCGCTCGGTGTCGCCTTCGCCTTCGGACTGTCGCTGATGTTTCTGGTCTACGCGATCGGGCCGATCTCGGGCTGCCATGTCAACCCGGCTGTCACGCTCGGGCACATGCTGCTCGGGCGGATCAGCGCGATCGGGGCGGTCGGTTACGTCATCGCGCAGCTCGTCGGCGCGTTCCTCGCCGGGCTCGTGCTGTTCGCGTTGGCCAACAATCTGCCCGCCTACGACCGTCCCGTCGACGGCCTCGGCGCCAACGGCTGGGGCGCGCACAGTCCGTCGGCGGTGAGGGGGCCGCTCGGTGAGGTCGTCCTGCAGAACGGCTACGGCTTGGCCGCCACCATCATCATCGAGGTGATGCTCACCGCGCTGCTGGTGTTCGTGGTGCTGGCTTCGACCGATCAGATCTCCGATGTGCCGCTGGCCGGACTCTCGATCGGGGTCACGCTCACGGTGATCTACCTGGTCTCGCTGCCGATCGACAACACCTCGGTGAATCCGGCGCGCAGCCTCGGCGTCGCGCCCTATCAGGACGGGGCGATGGGGCAGGTGTGGGCGTTCATCGTGTTCCCGCTGATCGGCGGCGCGCTGGGGGCACTGCTCTACGGGCTGATCTTCGGCCGGTCCAAGGACGTGCACACCTAGGACCGAACAATCGAACCCCGATCCGAGGTGTTCGGATCGGGGTTCGATGTTGTTCAGCTCCAGCTGTATTCGGCGACCAACCGGTGCGCGACCAGGTCGAAGGTCTTGCGTTCGACGATCGCGCCCTCGCGCCGGATGCCGTCCTCCGGCACGTCGAGCACCCGGTCGAGGCGCACCCAGCTCGGCCTGCCGTCGTGATCCCACGGTCCGCTGCCGATCCCCACCCAGTTGCGGTCGTGGGCGCGGTCGGCCTTGGACGACAGCATCAGCCCGAGCAGGGTCTTGCGGTCGCGCCCGACCACCAGCACCGGCCGGTCCTTGCCATTGGTCGGATCCTCCTCGAACGGCACCCAGGTCCATACGATCTCGCCGGGGTCCGCGCGCCCGTCGAGCTGCGGGCAGTAGACGATCTGGCGGGCGCGGTGGGCGGTCGGCACGGGGGTCGAGGCCGTCGGGCGCACCGCCACGGCGGGTCCGGGCTTGGTCGACAGTGCGTCCACCAGCTTCTCGAGCAGTCGCGGCCCCTGCTTGCGCACGATTTTGGGCCCCTGCTCCTTGGCGATGACGCCTAGCTGCTTGCCGAGACTGTTCCAACTGCTGGCCATGAAGTGAAATATAACGCCGACTCACCCCGGGAGTGCACCCGTGACAGGGCACCGGTTCGGCGAAATGTGACGTCGACGCGCGCTCGGGCGCACCGGTGGCAAGGGCGTGGGTCCGTGCATGGGACGATGGGCCCAGTTCGCCTATACCCCGCGAGGAGTGGAGTGGCTTCCAGTTTTGCCGATACGACGTTCACCGATCCTGCCCGGATCCGGAACTTCTGCATCATCGCCCACATCGACCATGGCAAGTCGACCCTGGCCGATCGGATGTTGCAGCTGACCGGAGTGGTCGAGGATCGGGCTATGCGCGCCCAGTACCTGGACAGGATGGACATCGAGCGCGAGCGCGGCATCACGATCAAGGCGCAGAACGTGCGTCTGCCGTGGCAGGTCGACGGCACCGACCACGTGTTGCACCTGATCGATACCCCGGGCCACGTCGACTTCACCTACGAGGTCTCGCGCGCGCTCGAGGCCTGTGAGGGCGCGATCCTGCTGGTCGACGCCGCACAGGGCATCGAGGCGCAGACCCTGGCCAACCTGTATCTGGCACTGGAGAAGGATCTCACGATCATTCCCGTGCTGAACAAGATCGACCTGCCCGCCGCGGATCCCGATCGCTACGCGGCCGAGCTGGCCCACATCGTCGGGTGCGAGCCCGAAGACGTGCTGCGCGTCTCGGGCAAGACCGGCGTCGGTGTGACCGAACTGCTGGACAAGGTGATCGAGGCAGTCCCCGCGCCCGTCGGCGACGCCGACGCACCGGCCCGCGCGATGATCTTCGACTCGGTCTACGACACCTACCGCGGCGTGGTCACCTACATCCGCGTGGTCGACGGCAAGATCTCGCCGCGCGAGAAGATCAAGATGATGTCGACCGGCGCGACCCACGAGCTGCTCGAGGTCGGCATCGTCTCGCCCGAACCCAAGCCCACCCAGGGACTCGGCGTCGGCGAGGTCGGCTACCTGATCACCGGCGTGAAGGATGTGCGTCAGTCGAAGGTCGGCGATACCGTCACCAGCGCCCGCAACGGCGCCACCGAAGCCCTCACCGGCTACCGCGAGCCGCGCCCGATGGTGTACTCCGGCCTGTACCCGGTCGACGGCTCCGACTATCCGGATCTGCGCGACGCGCTCGACAAGCTGCAGCTCAACGATGCCGCGCTCACCTACGAGCCGGAAACCTCGGTGGCGCTCGGCTTCGGTTTCCGCTGTGGGTTCCTCGGTCTGCTGCACATGGAGATCACCCGCGAGCGGTTGCAGCGCGAGTTCGGTCTCGAGCTCATCTCCACCGCGCCCAACGTGGTGTACCGGGTGGAGATGGAGGACGGCACCGAACACGTCGTCACCAACCCGTCGTACTGGCCGGAGGGTAAGTCGCGGCACGTGTACGAACCCATCGTGAAGTGCACCGTCATCTCGCCGAGCGAGTTCATCGGCTCGATCATGGAGCTGTGTCAGCAGCGTCGTGGCGAGCTGGGCGGCATGGACTACCTGTCCGAGACCCGCGTCGAGCTGCGCTACACGATGCCGATGGCCGAGATCATCTTCGACTTCTTCGATCTGCTGAAGTCGCGTACCCGTGGCTACGCCAGCCTCGATTACGAAGAGGCGGGCGAGCAGGAAGCCGATCTGGTGAAGGTCGACATCCTGCTGCAGGGCGAGGCGGTTGACGCGTTCAGCGCGATCGTGCACCGCGACGCCGCGCAGGCCTACGGTCACAAGATGACCACCAAGCTGCGCGAACTGATCCCGCGTCAGCAGTTCGAGGTGCCGATCCAGGCCGCGATCGGCGCGAAGATCATTGCCCGCGAGAACATTCGGGCGATCCGTAAAGACGTGCTCGCCAAGTGCTACGGCGGCGATATCAGCCGTAAGCGCAAGCTCCTCGAGAAGCAGAAGGAGGGCAAGAAGCGCATGAAGACCATCGGTCGCGTCGAGGTCCCTCAGGAAGCTTTCGTGGCGGCGCTGTCGTCGGACTCGGACAAGCCGAAGAAGTAGGCACCACCACGAACTCAGGCGCCGGTGCTCATCGGCGCCTGAGCTATTTCCACCCGCAGCCGGACCCCGCCGAGCGGGCTGTGGTCGAGTTCGGCTGTGCCGGAATGCAATGCGGCCTGCTGGCGGACCAGCGCGAGGCCGAGGCCGGAGCCGGGGGAGCCCGGTCGTTTGGCGAAACGGTCGAAAGCGGTGGGCGACAGGTGTTCCGGAATGCCCGCGCCGTTGTCGTCGATGGTGATCTCGGCGCCTTCGGCGGTGGCTCGCGCCGCGACGGCGACCTCGGTGGCGTGCCCGTGCAGCACCGCGTTGGCCACGGCATTGGTGACGATCAGCATGATCCCGCCGGGCAAGCCGTGCACCGGAACCGGGTCGCAGGCGGTGAGGGTGACGTCGACGCCGGGATTCGCGCGGCGCGCGTTCTGCACCGCGCGGTCGAGGGTTTCGCACAGCTCGAACGGTTCGAACGCGCCCTGATCGGTGAGCTCGCCGACGGCAAGGCGTTCGAGATCGGTGAGGGTGCGCGCGATGTGGCCCTCGGCGGCCAGCACGTCGGCCAGGACGGCGCCGCGCTGGTCGGCGGGCAATTCGGTGCCTGCCAGCACCTGGAGGTCGGTGCGCATGGCGGTGAGCGGGGTGCGCAGTTCGTGGGCGCACACGGCCGCGAAGTCGCGGGCGCCGGCCAGCGCCTGGCGGGTCTCACCGTGCGCGGTCTCGAGGCGCGCCAGCATCCGGTTGATCGCGTCGGAGAGTTCCTCGGCTTCCTTGGCGCCGCGTCCGGACAGCGGCGGCAACTCGTCGAGGGTGTCGATCTCATGGGTGGCGGTGGCGAGCCTGCGCAGCGGGCGCGCGGCGAATCCGGCCAGCACCCAACCCAATACGGCCGCGACGAGCACTCCGGCCACGCCGATGCCGAGGCCGACCAGCTGGCTGCGGGTGATGGCGGCGTCGACGAGTTCGCGATCGGGATCGAGCCGCACCACCAGCCCGGGCGCGCCCTGCACCTGCGCCAGCGACTCGTCCGGCGGGGTGCCGGGTACCACGATCGTGTGCTCGCGCTGCAGGGGTGCGAGGACCGGCGGCCCCGGCACGGCCGGCGCCCCCGGATCGGACGGTGGATTCGCGAGATCACCGTCGAAGCGCTGCGCGACCTGCACCCGCATGCTGGATACGGTCTGATCGAGCTGGCTGGTACCCGCCACCTTCAGCAGCGCGCCATAGGTGAGACCGAGGGTGACCGCCACGATCGCGGCGACCACGGCAGATACCAGCGCGACCCGAACCCGCAACGACCACGAGGCCTTCACGGCTGATCTCGCAGCACGAACCCGACCCCGCGCACGGTGTGCAGCACCCGCGCGACACCGTCGGCCTCCAGCTTGCGCCGCAGATACGACACGAACACATCCACCACATTGGTGTCGGTCGTGAAGTCGTAGCCCCACACCGTCGACAGGATCTGCTCGCGCCCGAGCACGATCCCCGCATTGCGCGCCAGCATCGCCAGCAGCTCGAATTCCCGCTTGGTGAGGTCTACCGGTGACGAACCCGCGTGCACCCGGTGCCCGGTCAGATCGATCACCACCGCGCCGACTCGGATCGTGTCGGCCGAGGACGCCACGGTGACCGGCCTGCGCCGCAACAGCGCGTGCAGCCGCGCGACCAGCTCGCCCAGATCGAACGGTTTGGTCAGATAGTCGTCGGCGCCACGCTCGAGCGCGGCGATCCGGTCGGTGACGGCACTGCGCGCGCTGAGCACGCAGATGGGGATGTCGTTACCCATCGCGCGCAGGGCGGTGACCACGCCGACACCGTCCAGCTCGGGCATGTTCACATCGAGCACCATCGCGGCGGGAACGGCGGAACCCACCAGGGTGAGTGCGCGGGCGCCGTCGGGCGCGGTGATCACCTCGAAGCCCGAGAGTTCGAGGCCGCGCCGCAGCGACGCGAGCACGCGGACCTCGTCGTCGACGACCAAGATCTGCTGTCCCGTCATGCACTCACCCTAGTGATGTCCGTTGTTATCGCTGGTCAGAAGGGCTGTGCGGGCCGGCTGTCGGCCGAGCCGCTGCCCGGGACGACATCGCCGAAACCGCCGGGCGCAGGGACGACGACGCGGTCACCGTCGGGGTCGATCTGCCGGCATTCCACCGTTCCGTCCATGTGGGGTGCGGGGTTGCCCGGCACCGCGCGTTCGATGCGCAGCTGACGGGGCTGCTCGCCCGGCCGGCCGGGAACGACGTGCTCGAAGTGGGTATCCGGCTCGATGGTCAGCGGGGGCGGTCCTGGCACGTCGGTGCCCCCGGGCGCGGTGCAGATGATCGTGGTCGCTCGGCCGTCGCCGGGTCGGCTGCCCGGGTCGGCGGCGGCGACGCCGGTCACCGTGGCGGTGATCACGGCGGCGCCGCCGAGTAGTGCGGCGGCCTTGACGAGGTTGCGGGTGGCGATCATGGGCGGGCTCCTGACTGTGCGATTTCCGGCCTGCTCGGCCGGTGAGCCCGACGTTATGGCGCCGATCTTCACGCTCTGTTGAGCAATCGTTAGAGTTCTCTTGGAGTGCGGCGCCCCTGGTTCCCCGGGCTCGCCGAAAGATGTTGTTCGCCATAAGGTGAGTACCAACCGGCCTGCACGAAATGACAGGCCGACGGTCGAAAATTAGTGTTGGATGAGCCTGGACTTCGCCGCTGCATGTGGTGGGGGACCACAGCGATGCGAGTGTTGGAGCTTTGATGACGCGTGATCTGCCTTTCGATGACGGTGCCGCGCGCGCAGACGAGCCGGAGGGGTCCGACACGGCCTACCGGATCGCCAACGGCGTAGCCCGGGTGGCCAGGGCAGGCGCCTACGTCACCGGTGGCGCGCTGGTCGCGGCGAACGGGACCGCGCGCGAGCCGGGCACCAGCAATGCCGACAGCCGATACGCCGGCTGGTCGCAGCAGACCGCCTCCGCCGATCCGAGCCCGGACGCCCCGAGCCCGATCGTGACCTTCCCCGACCTGGCTGTCGAACCCGAGCCCGCGCCGGTGGTGCCGCATACCCCGGTCGTCGTCCCCCGGCCCGATGCCACCATGGTCGCCAAGCCCGACGAGTCCGACCGGCGCCCAGAGATTCCCGGCTCCGACGGCGATCGTGAATTCCGGATTCCCGGCAGTGACGAGCAGTCCAGCGGCATCGGCATTCCGGGCTACGGGAACACCCCGGCCGGACCAGGCCCCCACCCGCTGCCGGGCAACACTCCGGACCCCGGCTTCGACCTCCCCGGTTTCGAGGGTCTGCCCGGCCACGGCGATCTCCCCGGCTTCGATATCCCGGGGACGGGCGGCAACCTGCCCGGTTTCGACCTGCCGGGTACCGGCGGCACCCTGCCCGGTTTCGACGGTCTGCCGGGCGGTGGCATCGGCATTCCGGGCTACGACGGCTTGCCCGGACAGGGTTTCGGCACCCCGGGTTACGAGAGCGTCGGTATGCCGAGCGGCGATCCGGCCGACTCGCATGCCCCCGGCGGCATGTTCAACGGAATCGGCGACGTCTTCGACGGTATCGGCCGCACGGTCGACGGTGTCGGTGGGATGTTCGACGGGGTCGGCGCGATGGTGACCACCGACTGGCAGGTCGACGTCCACGTCGGGCTCGACGGGGTGTGGGCCACCTCGCAGATGAAGGTCGACGTGCAGGTCGGCCAGGTCGGCGATCAGCTCGACGATTACGGCCAATGGCTCGGTGACGGGCTGAAGGTCCCCGGCGACACCGCGGGCACCGCGCCGACCGGATCCGGCCTCGGCAACTCGTCGTCGGGTACCGGACTCGGAAATTCGTCGTCGGGTGCTCCCGGCCTGCCCGGATCGTCGCCGTCGGGCGTCGGCCTGCCGGGCGCGACAGCGCCTGCCCCGGCCGTCGTAGCGCCCGCCCCCGCCATCGCCCCGCCTGCCCCCGCGCCCGTCGCGGCGACGCCGTTCGCGCCGGCTCCCGCACCCGCCCCGGCGCCGATCGCCCCCGCGCCCGCGCCGCTCGCACCCGTCGCCCCCGCGCCGGTCGCGGTCAACCCCGTGGTCAGCACGCCGTTGCAGACCACCATCCAGCCCGACGTCGCCTCCACCCCGATCGCGAATGTGTTCGGCCAGCACGCTGTTTCGCCGCTGACCGCGCCCGCCGCCTCGGTACCCGCCCTGTTCACCCCGGCCACACCGACGAAACCCGTTGTGCTGCCCGAGGTCACCGGCGGTGGCCAAACGCCGACGACGGCGCCGGTGACCGTCCCGTCCAAGGTGCCGACGGTCGACATCGAGACCCCGACGACGGTCAAGGTGCCCTCGGTCACGGTCCCGACCGTGCCCGACATCACGAAGACACCGATCACCGTGTCGCCGACCGGTCCGGCCAAGCCGACCACCCCCGACGACGACTTCACCACCAAGCCCGGCACCGGCGGCGTGACGACACCCTCGACGGGCGACGTGACGACACCGTCGACGGGCGGCACCACGCCGTCGACGGGCGGTGGCACGACTCCGTCGACCGGCGGTGGCACGACTCCGTCGACCGGCGGTGGCACCACGCCGACCGTCGATGTCCCGAGCCAGACCACCCCGCACACGACCGTGCCGGTGCCCACCCAGCAGCCGACGGCGCCGACCAAGCAGCCGACCGTCGACATCGATCCGCCGAAGGTGGTCACTCCGCAGACGACCGTCGCACCGGTAAAACCCCCGGTCATCGAGACCAAGCCGATCGCCGCGGAGTTCGACCGGCACGACGGCGGCTACCATGGCGTTTCGGCCGGTTTGTTCGATACGGGTCTCGGCGGCGGCGATCCGCTCGCCGGCGCGTTTCCCGTCGAGCACCACGGGTATGACTTCGTGGTCTGAACACGACGATCTCGGCCGTGTTGATGCAACGAGAGTGAGGAACAGTTGTCTGCCGCAGCCGGACTGCAGACCGCGACGGTGAAGCATCCGGATGTGATGGCTCCCGTGATCGCGCTCGTCGACGAACTGCGGGAGCTGGTCCGTTCGGGCGGCCGCAACGATCTCGATGCCCGGCTCGGCATGGTGCGGGCCAGACTCAGCGATCCGCGGGTCCGGATCGTCGTCGTCGGTGAGCCGCAGGCGGGGATGAGCACGCTGGTC
The DNA here is from genome assembly GCF_050320175.1 of Nocardia sp. FBN12. Classification (GTDB taxonomy): domain Bacteria; phylum Actinomycetota; class Actinomycetes; order Mycobacteriales; family Mycobacteriaceae; genus Nocardia. The sequence goes on from NZ_CP190048.1 coordinate 402,618, forward strand.
AACAGCATGGTCGGGTCCCCGGTCAGCGCCACCGAAGGCAGCCCGAGCGTGCCGGTGATCGTCGAATACGGCCAGGCGCCGAAGGCGACCCTGGTGAAGTCGGCGCCGGGTGGCCGGGTCGAACGAGTGCCCGTCGACCCGCTGAACCCGCTGCCCGCGCTGACCACACTCGGCGTACTGCGCGCCGAGTTCGCCGAGCCGAGTCGGCTGCTGGCCGACGGACTCGTCGTGATGGACGCGCCGGGTTCAGCCGCCCACGAGGCTGCCGCGTGGTCGATGATCGCCGCCGCCGACGTCGTCCTGTACGCCGCCGACGCCGCCGCCGAACTCACCGAGGCCCAGCTGGACTACCTGCGCCGGGTCGAGCGAGTGTGCCCGTCGGTGGTCTGCGTGCTCACCAAGATCGACCGCAATCCGCACTGGTCGCTCACCCAGCGGCGCAATCGCGCGCTGCTCGACGATGCCGGGCTGAACTTCGCGGTGGCGCCCGTGTCGGGTCTGCTGCACCGCGAGGCCACCGAGCGCGGAGACCAGCAGCGCGATGCCGAGTCGGGCGTGCCCCAGCTCATCGATCATCTGCGCGAATATGTTGTGGCCCAGGCTGATTCGGTGGCGGTGGCGGCCGCGGTGCGCGATATCGCGCTGATCACCGACCAGCTCACCGTCACCCTGCGGGCCGAGTCCGACACGCTGCGCGATCCGCGCAGGCGTGCCGAGATCACCCAGCGCCTTGCCGCCGCGCGCACCACCGCCGATCAGCTGCGTCAGCGCACTGCCACCTGGCAGGTCACCCTCGTCGACGGTAGTTCCGAGCTCAGCGCCGATATCGAGCACGATCTGCGGCATCGGCTGCGCAGTCTGGTCCGGGAGGCCGAGTCCGAGATCACCCGCACCGATCCCGCCCGCAAGTGGTCGGATTTCGCGTCCGAACTCGACGCGCGGATCTGCGAGGCGGTGGAGGAGAACTTCGTGATGGCGCACTACCGCGCCGTCGAGCTCACCGAGCAGGTGGCCTCGAAGTTCCCGCCCGACAACCGGACTCCGCCGCTGCCCGAACTGCGACTCACCAACCCCGGCGAGGTCCTCGAGCCGGTGCAACCGCTGGAACCCCTCGAAAGCGCCAAAGCCGGAGTGGGACAACAGCTGCTCACGGCGCTGCGTGGTTCCTACGGCGGCATCCTGATGGTCGGTCTTGCCACCAGCCTGCTCGGCATGTCACTGGTCAACTGGTACTCCGCGGGCGCGGGCGTGCTGCTGGGCGTGAACGCGCTGTGGGACGACCGCAAGAACCGCAAACAGCGCAGGCAGGCCGAGGCGAAGGTGGCGGTGGCCCGGCTGGCCGACGACGTGATCTTCCAGGTGGGCAAGGAATCACGCAACCGACTGCGCTCCCTGCAACGGGTGCTGCGCGACCACTACACCGAGATCGCCGCCGAAGTGGGCCGTACCGCCGACGAGGCACTGCGCGCCGCCGAGGAAACCGGTCTGCGCTACGGCGATCATCGTGAACTGCGCATCACCGAGATCGACGCGGGTCTGCGCACGGTGGCCGGGCTGCGCGCCCGCGCCGAACGACTCTCCTATTGAGGCGTTCGGCCCGGGTGGTCGAACATGTTGTCCCGCACGGAGTTCGGTGGCGAACGGCTCCGTTCACGGCCGGTGTGACGGTGTGTGCGCGGGCTGGAACTGACCCGCGTTGCGCTGGTCCTCCGCCCTGATCACGTGGGTCACCGCGTTGATCAGGGCCAGGTGGGTGAATGCCTGAGGGAAGTTGCCCAGGTGGCGCCCGGTGCGCGAGTCGATCTCCTCGGCGTAGAGGCGTAGCGGACTGGCCAGTCCGAGCAGCCGCTCGCACAGATTGGTTGCCCGTTCGAGTTCGCCGATTTCCACCAGCGCGGAGACCAGCCAGAACGAACAGATCGTGAACGTCCCCTCCTCGCCCTCGAGGCCGTCGTCGGTGGTCTCGGTGCGGTAGCGCAGCACCAGCCCGTTGACGGTGAGGTGGTCGGCGATGGCCAGCACCGTCGCGCGGATGCGCGGGTCGTCGGGCGGCAGGAAACGGGTCAGCACCACCAGCAGCAGTGAGGCGTCGAGAGTGTCGCCACCGTAGGTCTGGGTGAAGACGCCGTCGGCGCTGACACCGAATTCGAGGACGTCGTCGCGGATCTCCTCCGCGATCTCGAACCACTCGGCCGCGCGCTCGTGCTGGCCGTGCAGTTGCGCCAACCGCGCACCGCGATCCAGCGCCACCCAGCACATCACCTTCGACGAGGTGAAGTTCTGCGGTTCGCCGCGCACCTCCCAGATCCCGCGATCGGGCTTGCGCCAGTTCGCGATCGCGGCGTGCACGGTGCGTTCGAGCAAGGGCCACAACGACTCCGGCACCTGCCCGCGCGACTTCACGTGCAGGTACACCGCGTCGAGCATGGTGCCCCAGATGTCGTGCTGATCCTGGTCGTAGGCGGCGTTGCCGATGCGGACCGGGCGCGCGCCGTCGTAGCCGGACAGATTCGGCAGCTCGTATTCGGTGATGTGGCGTTCGCCGCCGATCCCGTAGAGCACCTGCAGGGGGAGCGCGTCGCCGTTCTCACCGGTGGTGACGTCGTCGAGGAAGGCGAAGAAGTCGTTGGCCTCACGGTCCAAGCCGAGGGTGTACAGGCCCCACAGCGCGAAACTCGCGTCGCGCACCCAGGTGTAGCGGTAGTCCCAGTTACGTTCTCCGCCAGGGGTTTCCGGCAGCGAGGTGGTGGAGGCGGCGAGCAGTGCGCCCGTCGGCGCGTAAGTGAGACCCTTGAGGGTGAGCGCACTGCGTTGCAGGTAGCTGCGCCATGGATGATCCGGGAAGTCGCCCTGGGTGATCCAGCGTCGCCAGCATTCGGCGGTCGCCCACATCTTCTGGGCCGCCTCGTCGAAGGTAGCTGGCGCGGGCAGTTCCGACCAGGTGAGCGCGACGAACACCTGGTCGCCCTCGGCCATTCTGGTGCGGGCTCGCGCCTCTCTGCCTTCCAAGCCGAGTCGCAGGTCGGTGGTGAGAACCAGCGACGGCGCGACATCCGGATCGCTCGACGCCCGTGCGGTCGCCTGCTCGTAGACCTTGCCGGTGTACTCCCATGTCGCGCCGCCCTGGTGGTAGTCGAACGAGGGCTGGCAGCTCATCTCCAGTTCGACCGTGCCGCTCACGCACTTGACCGTGCGCAGCAGCACGTGTTCGGCATCCCAGTCCATCGGGGTGCGGCGGTGGGTCTTGGACCGGGCGATGTTGTTGTGCCACGGGCCGAGTACGAGCGCGTCGCGCACGATCAGCCAGCCGGTTTCGGTCTGCCAGGTGGTTTCCAGGATCATCCCGCCCGGCAGATACCGCCGCGCCGCCGGCACATTCTTGCCGTAGGGGCCGATCCGGAAATGGCCTGCGCTGCGGTCGAGGACCGCGCCGAAGATACTGGGGGAGTCGGGGCGTGGCACACACATCCACTCGACCGAACCGCTACTGGCGATCAGGCAGCTGGATTCACAGTCGGACAGGAAGGCGTAGTCGTCGATCGGCGGAAAGGCGCCGCGACGGCCGCTGGAGGAGACCGGACTCAGAATCGGCAGGCTGTCGCTGGAAGACTCCATACCCAATGATCACGGCGCTGCGGGCGCGCGTCCACCGCTGCGGGCGCGATCCCGGCGGATCCGCTGGTCGTGGGCGGGGAATTCGCCTGTGCCGGTGCGGGCGAAGAGGGGCCGCGAGGGCAGCGACTAGGCTGGGCGGCGTGCAACGGATCGCAGGTTGGTGGGACGGGTTCGAACTCTGGGTAGCTGGGCTGCCCTTTATTCCGCAGTTCCTCGTGGTGCTGGTCGGGATGGTTCCGATCAGCTTCGCGATCGCCTTCCTGCTCGATCGAGGCTTGCGGGTGGTCTTCCGGGTGCTGCGCCGGGACGAGCGTGCTGAACCGATGCCGGTCGTCGCCGAACGTCCGAGCGTGGGAAGCGGTGTCCGCTGATGCCACGGTCTCGCGTTCAGCTGGCGCTGGTGGGCTTGCTCGTTCTGGTTGTGATCGCCTGGTTTTTCACGCGGTGACCGGCGCGAGCACTGACCCGCGCCGGCACAGCAGCTAGTTCTTGCGCCAGTCGTCGAAGCGTTTGCCCAGGTCGGATACTGTGCGGCCGACTTCTTGCCCGACGGTGCTCACCGCGGAGCCGACGTCGCGGCCGAGGTCACGGACGGTGCGGACCAGCAGGTCTTCGGATTGGTCGAACGACTCGCGGTAGTGGCGTGCGGCGTCTTTGACCTCGTCGCTGATTCGCGCGTTCTTGTCGTGTTCGCGGCGGGGGTAGCTACCGCCGAGGACGCGTTCGTAGTCTCCCGATTGGATCCAGCGGCGGAGTTCGGCCGCGCGCAGCACCGAGAACGGGTGCGATTGCAGTTCCAGGTTGAGGAGCTTGAGGACGCCGTCGCGCAGGTCGCCCGAGCGCATGTAGTCGTCGGCCTGATCGAGGAAGGCGCCGTGGTTCATCTCGTGCAGCCAAGCACCGCCGGCGGTTTTCATGTGCACGCGCACCGAGGCCTCGACGTCCTGGCAGCAGAGCAGGCCCGCGCGGTCGCCGGACAGTTCCGACTTGCGGCTCCACTCCATCAGGGCCGCGACGATCGCGCGCAGGGCCCAGCCGCCGACCGGCATCCAGCCGACCGACGCCGACAGGCGCATCAGGTGCATGAGCATCGTGCGATAGACCGCGTGCCCGGACAGGGCGTGACCGAGTTCGTGGCCGACGACGAACCGCAACTCCTCGGTGTCCATCAGTTCGAGCAGGCCGGTGGTGACCACGATGAACGGCTTGTCCATCCCGATCGTGAACGCGTTCACCGACGGGTCCTGCAGCACGAACATCTCCGGCGTCGACTGGGCGTCGAGCACGCCGACGCAGTCCGCGCGCAACTCGTGCAGCGTGCGGAACTGGCGGTCGTCGACCCGTACGGCGGTCGCCAGGTACATCAACCGGTGCTGACGCTCCCGGAGCAAGCCCGACAGCGCGCGCAGCACCGTGTCGAAGCCGCTCAGCGAGCGCAGTGCCACGAGTGCGGTGCGGTCGGCCGGGTGTTCCCAAGCGCGCGTGCTGATCTCCGGAAAACGCGTGCGAACCCGGTCTGGAGCCATGGTCATAGGATGAAATCCCCCCTGGTTAGAGAACTCTCGTCGATTGCGATCATCATGTCCCAATCTGCTACAGTCTGCCTGTGTCGTCGAGTGTCGCTCCGCAGATCCGCCATGAGTTGGCGTTGATCGCTGTCGGCAACCTCGCGGTCGCAGACATTCTCTGTCGGTGATCGGCCACCGGACTCGTCTGCGCTCCTCTGCCCAGTAGACTGGCGCGCGCTTTCCTTTCGCAGTCGTAGTCCGTCACCCCGGGGGCCATCGGGCCCGAGTCGCGCCAACTGTCGTGCATCCGCCACGGCAGGTCTACCGATCGACACGAGCGTTCCCTGCCCGCACGAAAGCCGTTGCGCCGCAGGTCCTTTCCCGAAAGGTTCACCCCGATGTCTCGCAATACCTGGATCGGCTCGCGCCGCCGCGCCGCCGCCATCGCCCTCACCGCCGTCGCCGCGCTCGCGCTGACCGCTTGCGGCGGTGGCGCCAGCGACTCGACCGACGGAGAAGCGACCGCCGACGGCAGCGGGGGCACCCTCAACCTCTACGCCTACGCCGTGCCGAAGCCGGGCTTCGACAAGATCGTGCCCGAGTTCAACAAGACCGAAGCGGGCACCGGCGTGCAGGTCCAAGCCTCCTACGGCGCCTCGGGCGACCAATCGCGCAAGGTCAAGGACGGCGCAGAGGCCGACGTCGTGAACTTCTCGGTCGAACCCGACATCACCCGCCTCGTCGACGCGGGCCTGGTCGAGGACAGCTGGAACGCCGACGCCACCAAGGGCATCCCCTTCGGCTCGGTCGTCACCCTCGTGGTCCGCAAGGGCAACCCCAAGGGCATCAAGGACTGGGACGACCTGCTGAAGCCGGGTGTCGAGGTCGTCACCCCGAACCCGTTCAGCTCGGGCTCGGCCAAGTGGAACCTGCTCGCCCCCTACGCCGCCAAGAGCGACGGCGGCAAGAACCAGCAGGCCGGTCTGGACTACCTGGCGCAGCTGATCTCGCCCGAGCACGTGAAGGTGCAGCCGAAGTCGGGCCGCGAAGCCACCGAGACCTTCCTGCAGGGCACCGGTGACGTGCTGCTGAGCTACGAGAACGAGGCCATCTTCTCCGAGCGCAACGGCGACCCGATCGAGCACATCAACCCGCCGACCACCTTCAAGATCGAGAACCCGGTCGCGGTGCTGAAGAACTCCAAGAACCTGGCCAAGGCCACCGCGTTCCGCGACTTCCTCTTCACCGCAGAGGGCCAGAAGGCGTGGGCGCAGGCCGGTTTCCGTCCGGTCGACCCCGAGGTCGCCGCCGAGTTCGCCGCCGACTTCCCGACCCCGGCCAAGCTGTGGACCATCGACGACCTCGGTGGCTGGAAGGCCGTCGACAAGGATCTGTTCGCGCAGGGCACCGGCAAGGTCGCCGTCATCTACGACCAGGCAACCAAGTAGTCGGTGACCCGGCTCACACGCGATACTGGACAACTGTGACTGACAGCAGTGGGCCCGCCGGGGCCGGGGACACCCCCGATCCCGGCGGCCCTGGCAAACCTGAAAAACGCAAGCCCGCGGGCCGACGCTGGTCGTGGCTGCGTGTCACCGGCTCGGTCGGTCCCTTCGGCATCGGCGTCGCCGTGATGTGGCTCAGCATCATCGTGCTGCTGCCGCTGGCCGCACTCACCGTCAGCTCCTTCGAGGACGGCTGGTCCGGTTTCTGGGACGCGGTCACCGCGCCCTCGGCGCTCGACTCGCTGAAGGTGACGATCGGCGTCTCGGTGATCGTCGCCGTGATCAATGTCGGGATGGGCACCCTGATCGCCTGGGTGCTGGTGCGCGACGAGTTCCCCGGCAAGGGCATCGTCAACGCGTTGATCGACCTCCCGTTCGCGCTGCCGACGATCGTCGCCTCGATCGTGCTGCTCTCGCTCTACGGCCCGAACAGCCCGTTCGACATCCACCTCAACGCCACGCAGCCCGGTCTGGTGGTGGCGCTCGCGTTCGTCACGCTGCCGTTCGTGGTGCGCTCGGTGCAGCCGGTGCTGATCGAGGTCGACAAGGAAGTCGAGCAGGCCTCGCTCTCGCTCGGTGCGAGCAACTGGATCACCTTCCGCCGCATCGTGCTCCCCACCCTGGCGCCCGCGATCATCTCCGGCGGCGGCCTCGCCTTCGCCAGGGCGATCGGCGAATACGGCTCGGTGGTGCTGATCGGTGGCAACATCCCGCGCGAGACGCAGATGACCTCGCAGTACATCCAGCAGCAGATCGAGGTCGACCGGCCGATCAACGCCGCCGCGGTGTCGGTGGCGCTGCTGGTGATCTCGTTCGTCAGCCTGCTCGTGCTGCGGATCCTCGCCGAACGTTCATCGCGTAAGGAAGAGGCGGCCCGATGAAACTGTCCGCGTTCACCAGGATCTCGCTGCGCACGGTCGCACTCGGCTACCTGCTGATCCTGCTGGTGCTGCCGCTGGTGATCATCCTGCTGCGCACGTTCGAGCGGGGGATCGGCGCGTTCATCGACTCGATCAGCACGCCCGCGGCCATCTCGGCGTTCCAGCTGTCGATGCTCATCGTGGTCATCGTGGTGCCGTTGAACGTAGTGTTCGGCGTGGTCACGGCGCTGGCCCTGGTCCGGAGCAAGTTCCCCGGCCGCAGTCTGATGCAGGGCATCGTCGACCTGCCGTTCGCGGTGTCGCCGGTCGTCGTCGGTGTGTCGCTGATCCTGCTGTGGGGCGCGGGCGGCTGGTTCGGCGGGCTGGAATCACTCGGATTCAAGGTGATCTTCAGCCTGCCCGGCATGGTGATCGCGACCATCTTCGTCACGCTGCCGTTCGTGGTGCGCGAGGTGGAGCCGGTGCTGCACGAGATCGGCGACGATCAGGAGCAGGCCGCGGCCACCCTCGGCGCCTCGCGTTGGCAGACCTTCTGGCGAATCACCCTGCCCGCCATCCGCTGGGGCCTGACCTACGGCGTCGTGCTCACCGTGGCCCGCGCGCTGGGCGAATTCGGCGCGGTGATCATGGTCTCCACCGCCCTACCCGGAAAATCCCAGACGCTGACCCTGCTGGTGCACGGCCGTTATATCAACGACCACAACACCTTCGGCGCCTACAGCGCGGCCACCCTGCTGATGGGTATGGCGCTGATCGTCCTCCTCCTGATGACTCTCCTCGAACGCAAGCGGGGCACCGAATGATCACCGTGACCAACGCGCGCAAGAACTACGGTTCCTTCGCCGCCCTCGACGATGTCAGCATCGACATCCCCTCCGGCGAGCTCACCGCGCTGCTCGGCCCGTCCGGTTCGGGCAAGTCGACGCTGCTGCGCTCGATCGCCGGGCTGGAATCGCTCGACTCGGGCGTGGTGATGATCGCGGGCAACGACGTGACCCACGTGGCGCCCCAGAAGCGCGACATCGGCTTCGTGTTCCAGCACTACGCCGCGTTCAAGCACATGACCGTGCGCGACAACGTCGCCTTCGGCCTGACCATCCGCAAGCGGCCGAAGAAGGAAATCGAGAAGCGCGTCGACGAACTGCTCGGCATCGTCGGCCTCGACGGTTTCCAGCACCGCTACCCGGCGCAGCTCTCGGGCGGTCAGCGTCAGCGCATGGCACTGGCCCGCGCGCTCGCCGTCGACCCGCAGGTACTGCTGCTGGACGAGCCGTTCGGCGCGCTCGACGCCAAGGTGCGCACCGATCTGCGCCAGTGGCTGCGCCGGCTGCACGACGAGGTCCACGTGACCACCGTGCTGGTCACCCACGACCAGGAGGAGGCCCTGGACGTGGCCGACCGGATCGCGGTGATGAACAAGGGCCGCATCGAGCAGGTCGGTTCGCCCGAGGAGGTCTACGACCGGCCCGCCAACGAGTTCGTGATGTCGTTCCTCGGCGCGGTCGCCCGGCTCAACGGTCACCTGGTCCGCCCGCATGACATCCGCGTCGGGCGCGATCCGAGCATGGCGATGGCCGAACACGAGGGCACCGCCGAATCGGCGGGGGTCACCAGGGCCACGGTCGAGCGAATCGTGCGCCTCGGTTTCGAGGTGCGCCTGGAATTGCGCAATGCCGCGACCGGCGACCAGTTCGCCGCCCAGGTCACCCGCGGCGACGCGGCGGCCCTGCGCCTGGCCGAGGGCGAGACGGTCTACGCCCGCGCGACCCGGATCCCGGACCTGCCACTGACCTGATCGACGCAGGTGAAGGCCCCGTGACTCATCGTCGCGGGGCTTTTGCTGTTTCTGTGGCGAGAAGATTCGCCGGCCTCACCGCACCTCGACCTCGACTGTGTATGACGCAGCGTCACAGGTAGAGGCGTTTTTACTGGTGAGTAGCTTTTCGGCGAGGTATTTCGACGCGCCGAACACGCGAAAGCGCGTGGTCCGCAGAGTTGACGTGACTCTCTGTAGGTGTAACTATTGGAAACAGTAAACGTCCCTAGAGGAGAGGCAGTGACGACGATGTCTGCGCCCACCACCCCTGACGTCGATCCTGTAGTCGCAGAGGCTCAGGCGTACGCCGAGAAGTTGCTGATGCTGTCCGAGGCATCGGTCGATCGCCACTTCGACCCGTTCGAGGACATCGACTGGGACGCCCCCGACTTCGATCCGAACTGCAAGCCCGAGCGCTGGGTCCTGGTGACCTCGGCCGACCCCATCGGCCGCCACCCCTGGTACCAGGCGCTGCCGTTGGAGAAGAAGATCGAGATCGGCAAGGTCCGTCAGGCCAATGTCGCCAAGGTCGGTCTGCAGTTCGAGGCCATCCTGATCGTCGGCATGATGCAGCACATCTTCAACCTGAAGAACAACGACCCGGAATTCCGGTACTGCTCGCACGAGATGATCGAAGAGCACAACCACACCCTGATGTTCCAGGAGATGGTGAACCGCGTCGCCGACGTGCCGGGCATGAACCCGCTGGTGCGTCAGTTGCGCCACCTGGTCTCCCCGGTCGGCGCCCTGATGCCGAACCTGTTCTTCATGGCCGTGCTCGCCGGCGAGGAGCCGATCGACCACATCCAGAAGGACATCCTGCGCTCGGGCGACGACATCCACCCGATCATGCGCGGCGTGATGGCGATCCACGTGGCAGAGGAAGCTCGCCACATCTCCTTCGCTCACGAGTTCCTCAAGAAGAACGTGCCCGCGCAGCGCTCGTTCAACAAGTTCGTGCTGTCGATCGCCATGCCGACCATCATGTTCATTCTCGGCCGGGCCATCGCGACCCCGCCGAAGACGTTCTTCAAGCAGTTCGACATGCCCGCCGACGTGCGCAAGGAGCTGTTCTACGGCTCCAAGGAGGCCAAGCAGGTCTTCGCCGACTACTTCATCGACGTGCGCGCGCTCGCCGAGGAGATCGGTGTGATGAACCCGGTCTCGCGGCTGGTGTGGAAGATGTTCGGCATCGACGGACCGTCGAGCCGCTACCGCTCGGAGCCCAAGCGCTCCGCCAAGCACGCCGCCTGAGACGATAGCAATATGCCATATGTTGTCACCCAGTCATGCTGTAGTGACGCCTCGTGCGTCTACGCATGCCCGGTCAACTGCATTCATCCCACCCCGGATGAGCCGGATTTCCGTACCGCGGAGATGCTCTACGTCGATCCGGCGGCGTGCGTGGACTGTGGCGCCTGTGCCACCGCGTGCCCCGTCGATGCCATCACCTCGTCGAAGAAGCTGACCGACGAGCAGAAGCCGTTCATCGAGATCAACGCCGACTTCTACCGCGTGCAGCGCGACCGGCCGACGTTGGCCGCACCGGTGATGCCGCCCGCGATCGACACCCAGCGCTCCCCGCTGCGGGTCGCGATCGTGGGGTCGGGCCCGTCGGCGATGTACGCCGCCGACGAGCTGCTCACCCAGCCCGGCGTCGCGGTCACGATGTTCGACCGGCTGCCGCAGGCCTACGGTCTGGCGCGCCTCGGCGTGGCACCCGATCACAAGCACACGCGTAAGGTCGCCGACCTGTTCGACATCATGTCGAAGCAGGACGACTTCGGTACCTACCTCGATGTCGAGATCGGCAAGCACATCAGCCACGCCGAGCTGCTCGAGCACTTCCACGGTGTGATCTACGCCGTGGGCGCGTCCTCGGATCGCAAGCTGAACATTCCGGGCGAAGGTCTGGCGGGCAATGTGTCGGCCACCGACTTCGTCGCCTGGTACAACGGCCATCCCGACCACGCCGACGACACCTTCGACCTGAACCAGAAGCGCGTCGTCATCGTCGGCAACGGCAACGTCGCCCTCGACGTCGCCCGCATCCTGACCGTCGATCCGGCCCTGCTCGCCGACACCGACATCGCGCCGTACGCGCTGAAGGCATTGCGCGAGAGCAAGATCGAGGAGGTCGTGATCCTCGGCCGTCGTGGCCCGGCGGAGTCGGCGTTCACGGTGCCCGAGTTCGTCGGCCTGCTCGCCGCCGATATCGACATCGCGATCGAGGGCGAACTGCCCGCGGTCACGCCCGATCTGCCGTACAAGGTCGAGCAGAAGCTGCGCCTGCTGCACAGCGTCGCGAACCGCCCGTTCGGTGCGCGCAAGCGCATCGTGTTCCGATACCTGTCCTCGCCGGTGGAAATCGTCGGTACCGACACGGTGACCGGGGTGCGGGTCGAGCGCAACGAGCTCGTCACCGACGCCGAAGGCCGGGTGGCCGCGACGCCGACCGGCGACACCGCGCTGCTCGAGGCCGGTGTCGTGCTCACCTCGGTCGGTTACCGCGGCGTGCCTACCGCGGATCTGCCGTTCGACGACGCTCGTGCGGTGATCCCGAACGACGCGGGCCGGGTGCTCACCGCGCCCGGCGGCGAGGTCTTCCCCGGTACGTATGTCACCGGCTGGATCAAGCGCGGTCCGACCGGCTTCATCGGGACCAACAAGTCGTGTGCGCAGGAGACCGTGCAGCAGCTCGCCGACGATTTCAACGGTGGCAAGCTGCGTGCGCCCGCGCGCGACGCGTCCGAGTTCGACCGACTCGTGCGAGCCCGTCGCCCGCAAGCTGTGGCCGGCGGTGCCGCGGTGCCACGGGAACGCTCCGTGAAGCGGCTGTTCGCTCGCGGCTGATCGAAAATCGAAGGCCCGCAACGTCACTGGGAGACGTTGCGGGCATTCGCTATTTCTACTGTGCGGTGAAGCCGCCGTCTGTGGTGATGGAAGCACCGGTGACGAAGGACGCCTCACGGCTGAGCAGGAACGCGCACACCGCGGCGACCTCGTCGGGCTGTGCGATCCGCCCCATCGGGTGCAGCGCGGCGATGGCCGCCTCGCCCTCGGGCGTCGCGCCCATCGACGCGCGGAAGGCCGGTGTGTCGACCGCGCCGGAGATCAGCGCGTTGACTCGCACACCCGTGGTCGCCGTCTCCAGCGCCACCGACTTGGTCAGTCCGACGACGGCGTGCTTGGCCGCCGCGTAGGGGGCAACCTGTGCCATGCCGACCACGCCGAGGTTGGAGGCGTTGTTCAGGATCGCGCCGCCCCCCGAGGCCATGATCGCGGGCACCTGGTGGCGCAGACCGTAGAAGACGCCGTTGAGGTTGAGTTCCATGTCGGCGCGCCAGGCGTCGTCGTCGATCTCGGCGATCGGTCCGAAAGCGTTGATCGCGCCCGCGTTGTTGAAAGCCGCGTCCAGGCGACCGTATTCGGTGAGCGCGGCCTGGGTCAGTCGTTCGACATCGGCGTCGATCGTGACATCGGTCGCGACGAACAGCGCTCGCCCGCCTGCCGCTCTGATCTGCTCGGCGACCTGCTCACCCTGATCCTTGCCGCGGGACCCGAGGACGACCGCGGCACCCTCGGACGCGACCCGGAGCGCGACCGCCCTGCCGATACCGGACCCTGCGCCGGTGATGAGAACGACCTGGTCGGCGAATCGAGTGGACATGTGTAGTGCCTTCTTTCCCTTGGGGTTTCGGAGCTCGGAGTCGGTGTCTCTCCGCTCTTTCAGTCAACCGGCGGGGGTAGGCCCGTGCTGGCGGGAATCGGCCGCCGCGTTGATGCGTCATCAAAAGTGGGCCAACTTCGATATGGAGGAATGTAATTCGGCGTCAGTGAAATCGTGTTGGTAGTAAATGAATTGGTTACCGGTCGGTAAGTGCGTCGAATGGCCGAGATAACAAACTCCAAGAATGTATTCAATGGGGGCTGTGTCCGATTACTCGCAGGTAGCTGCTTCTCGGAGTCTGTGAATCGCCGTGGTGACGTTCAGGGGGGTGGATATTCCGTCTTCAACCACCTCACCTGCGCGAATAGCGTTGTGGTGACCCATGGTTGCGGGTTTCGTATCAATCGGGCAGCAATTCGCCGACGTGCCAGTTAATCTAGGCGAGCTGTTTGGAAGACGACCGCGGCCACATGGTGCGCTCGCGTGCTGGACGTGGTCACGGTGCGTTGACGGGATAGCAAAAAACATGACCAGAGGTCTGGGCTTGAGTATCGGTGTGGCCAATGCGATTTCGGCGGTAGTCGCCGACGATCCGGCCAAACCGGCGGTGCGCACACGACGCACCGCACTGACATTCGACGAGGCGGGTAGGCCCCGCATCGGCGCCATCAACGAGTTCGCCTCGGCGATCACGGATTTCGCGGATCTCACCCGCGAACCGGAGCCGATGGTGATGGGTGGCCGATTCTATTCGGCGACCAACCTGATCGCCGCGGTGGTCACCGGTCTGATCGAGCTGGCCGAAACACCGGCCGGGATCGTGTTGACCTATCCCGCGGTCTATACCGATAAACAGGTCTCATTACTTGGCCAGGCCCTGCACCTCGCAGGCGCCGGTGAGGTGCTGCTCGTACCCGAACCGGTCGCCGCCGCGGAATGGCTGGAGATCGATCGCGGCCCGCTGGAGCCGGGTTTCGTGCTCGTCTACGACCTCGGCGCCACCAGCCTCGACCTCACCGTGCTGCGCGTCGGCCCCGACTGGCCGCACCACCCGATGGTCGGAACCCCCACGCGGTCCAGCGATTTCGGTGGCAAGCCGCTCGGTGAGATGGTCGCCAGGTACGCCGGCGAACCGGGGCAGGGGCGCGCGACGCAGACGCTCACCTCCATGGTGAACATCGACGCGCTGCGCGCCGAACACATCCGCGACACCTTCCCGCTGGTCAGCAAGAGCGTGGCGGCGGCGGGCCTGCGGCTGGCCGACCTGTCGCGCATCCTCGTGGTCGGCGGTGCCTCGCGCCCACCCGAAGTCGCTCGCACCCTCGCCGAACTCGGCGTTCCGCTCGTCACCGTCGCCGACCCCGGACAGGTGATCGCCGCGGGCGCAGCGGGTTTGGCGGCGCGTACCTTCGCGCCCGAGGAGCAGAGCAGCGGGCCGGTGCCGCACGTCGCGGTGTTCTCCAGCGCGGCAGTCGTTTCCGCGCTCGCCATGTCGGCGATGACGGTGTTCGGCAGCCCCTTCGATCCCGGCTTGATGCCGGTCCTCGACCGTTTCCCCGTCCTCGCCGTGCCTGCCGACGCACTGCTCTACGACATGAGCGCCGACCTTCTCGCCGCCCGAACGGCCGGTCTGATCAGCGAGGTCGACCCGGTCAGCGGGAGCATCCGGGTCGCCGGTGTGGCCGCGGCTCGCAGCGCGTACGAGAATTTCATCGCCCCCGCGACGGCGCCCGGCGGCAAGTCCCGCCCCGGTGGGTACGCCGGTGCGGGTGCCGACCGTGGCGGTCCCGGCCACCAGGACGTCCGCAACGACTGCAAGTCGCCTGTCCTCGCCCGCACCACGTACGGCGACCCGGCCCGCTTCATCAACCCCCTACCCTTCGGCCAGCCGGCCGCCCAGCCCCAGAACACGCCGACCAATCCTGGCGCCCCCGAACTCCCCCATGGCGGCCCGATCTCGGCCCCCGGCCCTGATGCGCCGGGCACCCCCGGCGCCACTGACCCCGCCACGCTTCCCGCCGCAGGCACCGCGCCCGCGCCGGGCACGGCACCCACGGATGGCACATCCGCACCGGCCGGTGGCACCACCACTCCCACCGGCGGGACCTCGGCCCCGAGCACGGGCGGCGTCTCCATCGATATCGGGGGATCTGCCCCCACCGGTGGAACCGGCACTGGTACAACACCTTCCGATACGGGTACTTCCGGCGGCTCAGGCGGAACCACGACCGGTGGAACCACCGGCGGCGGATCGACCGGTGGTGGAACCTCCGGCGGCACAGACACTTCCGGTGGTGCGACGGGCGGCACATCGGGTGGTGGTGCTTCGACCGGCGGCAGCGGCGGTGGCGCGTCCAGCGGTGGTACCTCGGGTGGTGCGTCCGGCGGCGGCGACGGCGGTGCGTCCGGTGGCGGTTCCGACAGCGGCGCCTCCGGTGGTGCTTCGGGTGGCTCGACAGGCGGCGGCGCTTCGGGTGGCGGCGCAACCGGTGGTGGAACATCGGGCGGCGGAGCTTCCTCCGGTGGTGCGTCGGGCGGCACATCCTCCGGCGGCAGCACTTCCGGTGGTGCTTCCTCAGGCGGTGGCACGTCATCCGGTGGATCGGACAGTGGCGCATCCTCCGGCGGCGCATCCTCCGGCGGCGCCTCGTCCGGTGGTGCTTCGTCAGGCGGCTCGGGTGGAGCATCCTCGGGTGGGTCGGGTGGCGGCGGAGGTGGTGGCGGCGGCGGAGGAGGTTCTCGCCGCTGACCGATGGTGTCGGCGCCCCGACATCGTGGAATTCCGGCGCTCACCGCGGAATTTCGGCACGGCGGACCCACCCGGGGGCCGCGGAGGCCTACGCCGAGGAACAGGCCCAGCTCGAGCGCGAAGCGAGCTCCCGTGGCATGGTCGCGCCGTGGTACAGCCCGTGGAAGCTGGAACCGCGGGTCGGTGGCGATCTAGATTTCGGATGACATCGCCGAACGTTCGCAACCAGCGTGCTGGTGGCGAGCAGTGCGTCGATGTCATCACCGGGCGCGATCGCCGGGCCGATGTGCCACGTCGAGCCCGGGTGTCCGCGGATGGCGCCGGTGGTGAATCGGGCGTGAGTGTCGGTGGGGGCGGGCACAATAGGGCGGTGGCTGAAGTTGGGGGAGCGCCGAAGCTGATCGCGCTCGATGTGGATGGGACCCTGCTGGCGACGGGGTTCGAGATCAGCGCGCGGGTGGGCGCGGCGGTACGGGCGGCGGTGTCGGCGGGAGCGCACGTGGTGGTGACCACCGGGCGAACCCTGCTCGCCACGCGCCCGGTTCTGGGCGAGCTCGGGCTGTCGGAGGGACATGCGTTGTGTTCCAACGGCGCTGTGCACATCGACGTGGCGCGCGGCGAGCCGGTCGCGGTCCAATCGTTCGACCCGGGCCCGGCCGTGCTCGCGTTGCGCGCGCTGTTCCCGGCGATGGTCTTCGCCGCGGAACGAGTGGGCGTCGGCACCTGGGCAACCGGACACGGACCGGGGGAGTTCTCGATCGGCGACTTCCAGCTCGTCGACCATCGCAAGCTGAGCAGTGTGCCGACGCCGCGCCTCAACGGCTGGTGGCCCGACGGCACTCCCGATGAAATGCTGCGCCTGCTCCAAACGTTCGACGTTCCGGATGCGTCCTGGGTACACGGCGAGTACGGGCCCTGGCTCACCGTCTCCCGCCGTGGTGTGTCCAAAGGCTGGGCGCTGGAACAACTTCGGCACCTCCTCGGCGTCGAGGCCCATGAGACCCTGGCCATCGGCGACGGCTTCAACGACCGCGAAATGTTGCGCTGGGCAGCGCATTCGGTCGCGATGGCCGGGTCGCCCGCCGAGGTGCTCGCGCTGGCCGACGAAGTGACCGGCCACGTCGACGAGGACGGTGTCGCCACCGTCCTCGAACGCTGGTTCGCCTGAGCCTCAGACAGCGATCGTGGCGGCTACCGGTGCAGACCTCGGCGGAGGCTGAGCGTCGCCCCCATCCGTCGTCGCCCGAATCTGCGCCGGCTGGCTCGATCAGCTGGACGCCGCTGCGGTCATCGCGACGTAGTGCGGGTTCGCCATGATCCCGAGGACATTGCCGAACGGATCCAGCACCGCCGCGGTCGCGAAACCCGCACCGTCGCCGCGTTCGGTGATCGGCTCGTACTCGGTGGCGCCCAACTCGAGCAATCGGGCGAAGGTGGCCGCGAGATCGTCGACCTGCCAGAACACCACGCCACCCCCGCCCGGCGCGTTGCGCGCGCCAGCCGGGGCGTACGCGCGATTGATGATGCCGAGCTCGGCCTGCAACGGCCCGAGCCGAAACTCGTAGTACCCGCCCGGAACCTCGTAATACGGTGCGATGCCGAGGAATTCGGTGTACCAGTCCTTGGCGGCGGTGAGGTCGTCGGCGTAGTAGGTGGTGGTGGCCATTCCGCGCAGCATGTCTGCTCCATTCGGTTGTCGCTTCGGTGTGAACACGACTTTGCCAGCGAAAGTGCTCATCAAATGAGCACTTTATTTGGCAGAATTACCGAGTATGCGAGCAGACAGATTGGTAGCCACCCTGTTGTTGATGCAGGCGCGGGGACGAGTGACCGCCGCTCAGGTTGCCGCCGAGCTCGAGGTCTCGGTGGCGACCGCCCGGCGTGACCTGGAGGCATTGTCGGCCGCGGGCATCCCGGTCTACCCACAATCGGGTCGCGGCGGCGGTTGGTCGCTGATCGGTGGCGCGCGCACCGACCTCTCCGGACTCACGGCGGGGGAGACCAGGGCGCTGTTCCTCCTGGCCGGCCCCGCCGCCCAGGCCGTGCCCGAACTGAAATCCGCACTGCGCAAGCTGGTTCGGGCGCTGCCGCACACCTTCCGAGCCGATGCGGCCGCGGCCGCCGATGCCGTTGTCGTCGATCCCGCGCGCTGGGGGCGCCCGGATCCGCAGACACCGGCGGTACTCGACACGGTGCAGCGCGCGGTGGTGGATCGCAGGCGCGTACGCATCGACTATCTGCGCAAGGGTGAACGCACGGTCCGCACGATCGACCCGTGGGGCCTGGTCGAGAAGGAAACGGTCTGGTACCTCATCGCGGGCACCGACCGCGGGCAGCGAACCTTTCGTCTCGACCGCATCGTCGACGTCGTCACCCTCGATGAGACAGCCGATCGGCCCGCGGATTTCGATCTGTACGCGCAGTGGTCTCAGATCGTCGAGCAGATGGAGGGCCGTCGCGCCGCCGTCGCCGCGACGGTCCTCGTCTCCGCGCAACTCGCGCCCATCCTGGCCGACCAGCAGGGCCGCAACTGCACCCTGCTCGGCCCTGATCCGGACGGCCGGGTGCGAGCACAGATCACCGCCGACACCGCGAAAATGGTTGCCCGGCAACTGGCGGGCTGGGGCGCCGACGTGGAGGTCGTCGGGCCCGCCGAGGTCAGATCCGAACTAGTAGCGCTCGGCACTGAATTGGTGCGCGACAACAGCGTCGACGGCCCCGCAGCCACTACGCCCGGTCGATGAGCCCGGCCAGCGATCTGACCACCTCGCTGGCGACGACCGCTTGCCCACTCGTGGTGAAGTGGATGAGATCCGCGCTCATCAGCTCGGGTCGCGACTGCAAAGGATGGTTCCAGAATTCGGTGAGCACCACATCGAACTCGGTGGCCGCGGCCCGCAACATCTCGTTGAGCACGATCATCTGCGGCCGCATGGCCCGCATCGGCGCCATCCGCTCGACGGACCACACGTCGGCCATCGTGAATATCGACAGCCGCGCCCCGGTGTCGGCCAGCGCGGTGAGGATCGTCGACAGATTCTCGCGCAGCCGATCGACATCGCCGCCCGCGGTGAACAGATCATTGCCGCCGCAGCTGAGATGGACGAGATCCGGTGCGAATTCGATTATTTCGGACAACTGGAGGTCGATCACCTGACCGCTGGTCGCGCCGATCCGGCCGGTATTGCGGTAGGCCAGGGTGGGATTCGCCGAAGCCAGACCGGCCGCGACCCGATCGGACCAGCCGGTAGGGGCGTATCCGGGACTCGGATCGCCGGTCCCCGCGGCGATGGAATCACCGAGCACCGCGAACCGTTGCCACGGTGCGCCGGCCAGCAGCGCGGTGACCTGCTCCGGTGCGAGGACCAGTGGGTCCTCGGCCTCGGCGAGGAATTGCACGGACAGTGGTGTGCTGGAAGACATGTCGATCTCCTCGGTTCAGGTGGTCGAACGGGTAGGTGAAGGGAAGGCGAGCAGCAGGGCGACGGCGAGGTTGATCGCCGCGCCCACGGCGAACAGGATGTGAAAGCCGCGAAGTGGGTCCGATGTCGCCGAGAAGATCGCCGCCAGCACCGCGATGCCGAGCGCGCCACCGACCTGGCGAGCGGTCAGGTTCATGCCGATGCCCGCCGCGAACTGTTGCGGCGGAACCGAACTCGCCGCTGCCGTGCCGAGAACCGTGACGACGATGCCGATCCCACCGCCGCCGAGCAGCCCGGCGGGGACCCACGCCGTCCACAGCGCGGGTTCGGGCCCGAAGGCGTCGGTGCTCATCCAGGCCAGCGCGGCCGTCGACATCAGCCCGCCGAGCACGCCGACCCACCGCTGGCCCGCGGGTGCCGTAATTCGCCCGGTGACCACGGCGGTCACCATCGAGGCCACCGCGCCGACGGTCAGCGCCGCCGCGGACTCGAGTACGGAATAGCCCCAGATGGCGTCGAGGAACAGCGGACCGGCCAGCAGCCACGCGAACATCGAGGCGCCGAACAGCAACGAGCCCGCGTTCGCCAACGCGAACTGCCGTTCCCGCCACAGTGATACGGCGACAGCGGGGTTGGCCTGCCGACCCGAGCGAACCAGCGCGAACACCGTGAGCGCGAGGCCGCCGAGCAACGCGAGGAGCGTGCCGGGTGCGGTCCAACCCCACGACTGACCTTCGGTGACAGCCGCGACGATCGCACCGAGCCCGATCGCGACGGCGAGAGTGCCGAGCGGATCGGGCAATGTCGAATCGCGCGCGATCTTGCCGCCGCCCGGCAGCCGAAGTCCCGGCACGATCAATATCAAGGCGATCGGCACATTGATCAGGAACACCGCACGCCAGCCGAACACCTCGACCAACGCACCACCGAGTGCCGGACCGACCACCGCCGCGAACCCACCGGCCGCCGACCAGGCGCCGATCGCGGCGCCGATCCTTTCCCTCGGTGTGGCTTCCAGGACCAGCCCGAGGGCCGCGGGGACCATGAACGCCGCCGCGATGCCCTGCAGAACCCGTCCCGCGATGAGCCAGTCCGCGCCGGGCGCGAGCCCGCACAGCAGGGAGGTGACGGCGAATCCGGCCAGCGCCAGTGCGAACAGGCGGCGCCGGCCCAGCGCGTCGGCGAGGCGCCCGGCCGGGGTGAGCAGTGCCGCGAACGCGATCGCGTAGCCGCTGACGATCCAGGTCAGCGTGCCGGTGGAGGTGCCGGGATAGCTCAGGGCGATCGTCGGGAACGCGATATTGACGACGGAGAGGTCGAGGAAGGCGATGAATGCCGCACCCGCGGCGATGGCGAGGGTGCGGCCCGCGGCGCCGGTGCCGGGAGTGGCTGTGCTGAGCGGATCTTCGGGCCGAGCGGACACGTCGGTCATGCGAGGTTCCTTCGATGAGAGAAATAAGAACGTACGATCGTTCGTAAATAAAAGTACGACCGATCGTTCGCCTTCGCAACCCCGTGGTGGAACAATGACTCACATGACCCAGCTGACCGAACCGAGTGACCAGCGATTGGCCAAGGGCGCCCGGGCGCGTGCCTCCATCGCCCGTCGCGCGGCCGAACTCGCCTCCGTCGAGGGTCTCGACGGTCTCAGCATCGGTAGGCTCGCCACCGACCTCGGCATCAGCAAAAGTGGCATCGCCACCCTCTTCGGCACCAAAGAAGCCCTGCAACTCGCCGCCGTCCAGGCAGGCCGCGACATCTTCATCGAAGCAGTCATCGCCCCTGGCCTGCGCGCTCCACGCGGCGGAGCCCGGATCCGCGCGCTGATCGACCGCTGGTTCGCCCACATCGAAGACCCTCCGTTCCCCGGCGGCTGCTTCCGGGTGGCCACCCTCACCGAATTCAGTAGCAAGCCCGGCCCCGTGCGCGACGCCGTCGTCGCCGACCACGACGATTGGCTGTCGTTCCTGGCCGCCGAGGTCCGTAAGGCTCGAGCCATGGGCGAACTCGCCGACGTCGACCCCGACCTCCTGGTCTTCGAACTGGATGCGATCGTGAGCGCCGCCAATATCGCCTGTCAGACGGGGGATTCGGCCCGCGTCGAGGCCGCACGCACCATCGCGAACCGCTTGTTGTCCGACGTGCCGAGTGGGGCCTAGTCGGGAAGTCGCGCCCGGTCGAGGATCATCCTGACTCCGCGCGCCTGGTCCTGGTCGACGTGGCGCGTCGGAACGACGGGAGCCGGACGCAAGAACGGCGCCGCTACCGGATCTGGGTAGCGGCGCCGAGAGCGGGACGCGTCGGGCTGGTTTCTCCTGGCGGATCAGTGGTGATGTTCGGGTGCGTGCTGGGTGGTGAGAGTGAACGCGGCGGTCCGGACGACGTCGTGGTGTTTGAAGTCGAGGAACAGGCGATACGTACCCGGGCCGGGAACCGCTGTGTGGAAAGTGATTTCGGGTCCCGCTGGGGTGATGCCGTCACCCGGCTCGCCGTTGGGATGGACGTGGACGTAGGCGAGGTCGCCCGCGCGCAGGATCACGAGGTGGCCGAAGGCTGCCAGGTAGGGCTGTAGATCCGTCACCGGCTCGCCGTCCCTGCGCACGGTGAGCGTCAGTAGATCGCCCTCGGCGCGCAACTCGCCGTCCACGGCCACCTCGTAGCCGTCGACCTCGGTGGCGCGGTTCACTGCTGGAACCGGTTGCGGTGCATAGTGTCCCGCGATCGCCAGATCGGCGCCGAGGGTGATGGTGCGGCCGAGCGCGCGAGGCGCGATATCGGTGAACACCCGGTAGGCCCCGGCCTCGGGCAGATCCAGCTGAATCACCCAGGTGCCGTCCGCTTCCCGTCGCGGGTGTACATGCCAGAACCCGGTCAACTCGCGCCGCGCCACGATCAGGTGCAGTTCCCGATCGTGAATCGCGTCGAACTCGGTCACCGCAGTCCCGTCCGGTCCGAGGATCCGGAACCGGAAGTCGATCCGGCCCGGGTCGGCAATCGTGGTGTCGAGGTCGAGGGTGTACCCGTCCTGCGTGATCTGCAGGCCTCCGGGCAAACCCGCACCGTGTCCGGCGTGCGCGCCACCGTGTGCAGCGTGACCTTCATGTCCTGCGTGCGCGCCACCGTGTTCGGCGTGATCTGCGTGTGTGCCGCCATGTTGGATGTGGCCGACGTGGCCCGCGTGCGTGTCGGTGCCTGCGTGCTCGACCGGGCCGGCGGTGTGGTGGGCGTGGGCGTTGGTGGTCATCGTTTCGCCTCTCTCGGTTCGCTGTGCGTTGATACGAACATATACCCCTGGGGGGTATCTAGTAAAGAGGGTGAGGCCTGTGACCTATGCCACTGGAAAGGCCTTGTGTACAGCGTGGTGAGAACCTACGGACGCCGCGCAGCTAGTCCTGAGTAGGCACTGCCTCAGGGTGGGTCGGCGCGGCAGCTCTCGGCGTCCGAGGAAAGCCTCGTCGCGATAGAGTCCGAATCAGGCGGAAAGTTCGAGATCAGTGGCGACGGAGCTGTCGTACCGAGCCCAGATCACCTCGACCAGCGCCGAGTGCGCTCCGATGACGTCGGCGTGCACGAGGGCGGGTGCGGCGGTGACCAGTCGATCGGTCAGTAGTCCCGGCGCCAGGAACCACGGCGCGACCACGATGTGCTCGGCCCCGCGGGCTCGCAGGTGATCCACAGCCCGCTCGATACCGGGTTCGACTGTGGCGAAGCAGATTTCGGTCAGGCAACCGGTCATGGCCGCCAGCCGCCGCGCCACCACCGAGGTCCGGCGATTGGCCGCGGCATCGCGCGAACCGACAGCGGCGACAGCGATTCCCAGCGCGGGGTCGCCCAGTGGTCCCGTCGCGGGTGTCACCACGCTCACCGACGCGAGACCGGAACTCGCCGCCGTCGGCGCCGGGAGAACGGTCGCCGCCGCGCGTCGATCCGCGGGCATCCGGAATCGAGACCCGGTGAGGATGCCGCGCGACGGATGGGGTTGATCGGACGACGCCACGCAGTCAGTGGCCGACTCCGGGAACACGGATGTGCCGTGCGGCGTCGGTGCCGCTGGATCGGGAGGGGTCGGCACGGCGGGCGACGAGCCGGGCGGTACGGGGAGTCGGTACGCCGTCGCGACCCGGTCGGCGAGTGCCGCGATGAGCAGCGGATCGGGGCCGAGGACGGCTGCCTGGGTGAGGCGGAGGTGGGGATGGCGGCGGGTGGCGTCGGCCAGCAGGGCGGGGAGGTCGACGCGGGCGTGGAAGGCGTTGCCCAGCAACAGCGGAACGACGATCACGTCGGCGTGGCCCCGGGTAGCGAGGTCGTCGACCACCTCGTCGACCGAGGGCGCGCTCAGATCCAGGAAGGCGAGCCGGACCGGGATGTCGGGTCGAGCGGCGGCTACTTCGGCGACCGCTGCCGCCATGGTCGCCGCCGAACGCGGATCACGGCTGCCGTGGGCGACCGCGATCAATGCGGGTCCACCGCCACCGAGCGGGGTAACCGACAGCCTGTCGCCACTGCCACGAGGCACCACGATCGCACTCGTAGCCGGGCCGATCGATGTGGGCCCGCCATCGCCGCGCGGCACTGCGACGGCACCCGTAACCGGGGCGATCGGCACCGGCCCGCCACTGCCGCGCGGCACTGCGACGGCGGCCGTCGGCGGGGCGACCGATACCGGCCCGCCTCTGCCGCGCGGCACCGGGACGGCACCACGCGGCGGGGCGGGCAGGCGATACATCAGACCGCGGTACCGACCTCGACCGAGGTCAGCACGTCGCCGACCAGGCCGGCCGCGAGGGTGTTGCCACCGGCGGGGTCGATCAGCAGGAACGACCCGGTGTGCCGGTTGGTGCGGTAGTCGTCGGCCGGGATCGGCTCGGCCAGCCGCAGCGAGACGCGACCGATGTCGTTGAGCTCCAACGACTCCGGGCTCGGCTGCGCGGTCAGCGTCTGCTCGTCGAACCGCTCCACGAGCGCGCCGACGATGGCCTGCGTGGTCTTGGCGCCGTGCTTGAGCAGCAGCCGGGCACCGGGGCGAAGGCCCTTGTCGCCGAGCCAGCACACCGTCGCGTCGAAGGTGTCGATCGACTCCGGCGCGTCGTGCGCCGAGGCGATGATGTCGCCGCGCGAGATGTCGACCTCATCGGCCAGGATGAGCGTCACGCTGCGCCCGGCCTGTGCGACGGCCAGTTCACCGTCCGGCGTGTCGATGCGCTCGACGGTGGTCTTCTTACCCGAGGGCAGTACCACGATCTCGTCGCCGGGCGACACGGAACCGGCCGCGATCTGACCCGCGTAACCGCGGTAGTCGGGGTATTCGGCGGTGCGCGGGCGGATCACGTACTGCACGGGGAAACGCAGACCCAGCGCGTGCGTGCCGGTCGAATCAGCGTCCACCGGAACGGATTCCAGGTGCTCGATCAGCGAGGGGCCGGTGTAGTACGGGGTGTTCTCGGAGCGGCTGGCGATATTGTCGCCGTGCAGCGCCGAGACCGGGATCTCGATGACGTCCTCGGTGGCCCAGCCCAGCTTCGAGGTGAGGTCGTTGAACTCGGCGGAGATCTCGGCGAACACCTCGGCCGGGTTGTCGACGAGGTCGATCTTGTTCACCGCGAGTACCAGCCGCGGCACACCGAGCAGCGCGAGCACGGCCGCATGGCGACGGGTCTGCTCGATGACGCCCTTACGCGCGTCGGTCAGCAGGATCACCAGCTGCGCGGTGGACGCGCCGGACACCGTGTTGCGGGTGTACTGCACGTGCCCCGGCGTATCGGCGAGCACGAAAGACCGCTTGGGCGTAGCGAAGTAGCGGTACGCCACGTCGATGGTGATGCCCTGCTCACGCTCGGCGCGCAGGCCGTCGACGAGCAGCGACAGGTCCGGGGTGGACAGTCCACGGTCGACCGAGGCGCGGGTGACGGCGTCGATCTGATCGGCCAGCACGGACTTCGTGTCGTAGAGCAGCCGCCCGACCAGGGTTGACTTGCCGTCGTCGACAGAACCGGCGGTGGCCAGCCTCAATAGGTCGGACATCAGAAATAACCCTCTCGCTTGCGGTCTTCCATGGCGGCTTCCGAGACACGATCGTCGCCGCGAGTGGCGCCACGCTCAGTAAGTCGTGATGCCGCGACCTCGGCCAGGATGGCCTGGTTGTCGGCGGCGTCGGAGATGATGGCGCCGGTGGTGGAACCGTCGCCGACGGTGCGGTAGCGCACCGAACGGGTCTCCAGGACCTCGTTCTCGTTCGGGCCGCCCCACACACCGGGCGTCATCCACATGCCGTCGCGGGAGTACACCGGACGCTCGTGCGCGTAGTAGATCGACGCCAGGTCGATGTCCTCGCGGGCGATGTAGCGCCAGATATCGAGCTCGGTCCAGTTGCTCAGCGGGAACACCCGCACGTGCTCACCGGGAGCGTGCTTGCCGTTGTAGAGGTTCCACAGCTCCGGGCGCTGACGCTTCGGGTCCCACTGGCCGAAGGCGTTGCGCAGCGAGAAGATGCGCTCCTTCGCACGCGAACGCTCCTCGTCGCGACGGCCGCCGCCGAAGACCGCGTCGAAGCGGTGCTCGGTGATGGCGTCGAGCAGCGGCACGGTCTGCAGCGGGTTGCGGATGCCGTCGGGGCGCTCGGTCAGACGGCCGTCGGCCAGGTACTCCTCGACCGAGGCGACGTGCAGGCGAAGGCCGTAGCGCTCGACCACCTTGTCGCGGAACTCAAGCACCTCGTCGAGGTTGTGCCCGGTGTCCACGTGCAGCAGCGTGAACGGCAGCGGCGCGGGCCAGAAGGCCTTGAGTGCCAGGTGCAGCAGGACGGTGGAGTCCTTGCCGCCGGAGAACAGGATCACGGGGCGCTCGAATTCGCCCGCGACCTCACGGAAGATGTGGATCGCCTCGGATTCCAGCGCCGCGAGGGTGTCGAACTCGGTCAGGCCGAGATCGCGTTCGGTGGTGTTGGTACTCACAGGCTCACTCCCGGTGATAGTCATGATTGGTGCAATCCGCACTCGGTCTTGGCGATACCGGCCCAGCGGCCGCTGCGCGGATCGGACCCCGGCTCGGGCTTGCGCGTGCACGGTGCGCAGCCGATGGACGGGTAGCCCTCCTCCACCAGGGGATTGACGAGGATGCCGTTAGCCTCGATGTAGGCCTGCATCTCGTCGTCGGACCACGGTGCGATCGGATTGATCTTCACCAGGCCGAAGGCTTCGTCGAACGAGATCAGCGGCGCGTTGGCGCGGGTGGGCGCCTCGACGCGGCGGATGCCGGTGATCCACGCGTTGTAGCCGCTCAATGAGCGCTTCAGCGGGACGACCTTGCGCAGTCGGCAGCATTCGGCGGCGTCACGGGCGAACAGATCCTTGCCCAGCAGTGCGTCCTGCTCGGCGACACTGGCCTCGGGCGCCACGTTCACCACGTTCACCCCGTACACGGCCTCGACCGCGTCGCGGGTGCCGATGGTCTCGGCGAAGTGGTAGCCGGTGTCGAGGAACAGCACGTCCACACCGGGACGGGTCTGCGCGGCCAGGTGGACCAGCACGCCGTCCTGCATGTTCGAGGCGACGATGTAGCCGTTGCCGAAATTGCGGTCGGTCCACGCGATCAGGTCGGCGGGCGAGGCATCGGGGCCCAGCTCGGCCGCGCCCTGCTCGGCGAGCGCGCGCAGTTCGTCTTCGGACAGCTTGGCCGCGAGATTCGTTGTCACAGTGGGGATCTCCTCATCGACTATCGGAGGTCGGCTTCGTCGGCGCGAACCGCCCACACCGCGAAGCGTTCCCCGGATTCCCGGTTCTTGACGAAGTTGCGGACGACGCGATCGATGTAGTCACCGAGCTCGACACTGGTCACCTTGTGCTGGCGCAACTTCCGGCCGAACGCGCTGTCCAGGCCGAGGCTGCCTCCGAGATGAACCTGGAAACCCTCCACCTGATTCCCGGTGCCGTCGTCGACGAGCTGGCCCTTGAAGCCGATGTCGGCGATCTGGGACCGGCCGCACGAGTTCGGGCAGCCGTTGATGTTGATGGTGATCGGCACGTCGAGTTCGGCGTTGATGTCGGCCAGGCGCTGCTCGAGCTCGGGCGCCAGCACCTGCGAGCGCTTACGGGTCTCGACGAAGGAGAGCTTGCAGAACTCGATGCCACTGCACGCCAGCAGGTTTCGGCGCCAGACCGAGGGGCGGGCCTGCAGACCGAGCGGTTCGAGCTCGTCGATCAGCGCGTCGACCTGGTCGTCGGGGATGTCGAGGACGATCAGCTTCTGGTACGGCGTGAAGCGGATACGATCCGAGCCGTACTTCTCGGCGGCGTCGGCGACCTTGCTCAGGATGGTGCCCGAGACGCGACCGGCGATGGGGGAGAAGCCGACGGAGTTCAGGCCGTTGCGCAGCTTCTGCACACCGACATGGTCGATGGGCTTGGCGGGCTGCTCGGGCGCGGGCCCGTCGATGAGCTTGCGCTTCAGGTATTCGTCCTCGAGCACCTGACGGAACTTCTCGATGCCCCAGTCCTTGATCAGGAACTTCAGGCGGGCCTTGGTGCGCAGGCGGCGGTAGCCGTAGTCGCGGTAGAGCGAGACGACCGCTTCCCACACATCGGGGACCTCTTCGAGCGGCACGAAAGCGCCGACGCGCTGAGCCAGCATCGGGTTGGTGGACAGTCCGCCGCCGACCCACAGATCGAGGCCGGGACCGTGCTCGGGGTGGTTCACGCCGACGAAGGCGACGTCGTTGATCTCGTGCACCACGTCCTGCTGGCCCGAGATCGCGGTCTTGAACTTGCGGGGAAGGTTCGAGTACTCCTTCTTCCCGATGTAGCGCTTGACGATCTCGTCGATCGCCCAGGTGGGGTCGATGATCTCGTCGAGCGACTCGCCCGCGAGCGGCGAACCGAGCACCACGCGGGGGCAGTCGCCGCACGCCTCGGTGGTGTGCAGACCGACCGACTCGAGCCGGCGCCAGATCTCCGGGACGTTCTCGACCTCGATCCAGTGGTACTGGACATTCTCGCGGTCGGACAGGTCTGCGGTGTCGCGGCCGAACTCGGTGGAGATCTGCCCGACCGTGCGCAGCTGGGCGGCGGAGAGCGCACCGCCGTCGCAACGCACCCGCATCATGAAGTACTTCGCTTCGAGCAGGTCGATGTTGTCGTCGTCGGTGAAGGTGCCGTCGTAGCCCTCTTCACGCTGGGTGTAGAGACCCCACCAGCGGAAACGGCCACGCAGGTCGGCTTTGTCGATCGAGTCGAAGCCGCCCTTGGCGTAGATGTTCTCGATGCGCGAACGCACGTTGAGCGGGTTGTCGTCCTTCTTGGACTGCTCGTTCGGGTTCAGCGGCTCGCGGTAGCCGAGGGCCCACTGGCCTTCGGACCGGCGGCGGACCGGCTTGCCGGTGCGGGCGCGCGGTGCGACCGGGGCATCGGTGCTCGGGCGGGCCGGGCGCTGGGCAGCTGAACGCTCAGTGCGGGCCTGCGCCGTCGACTGTTCGGTCGAACCGGCGTCGGTGCTCGACGTCATGGTGGGTCGCTCCTGCGGGGTGATTGGACATCCGTGCTGAAGGCGCGAGGGGCTGGCTCGCGTCAGGCGGTCAGCGGGCCGATGAAAGTCGAAGGCACCGGGGGATACCCGGGCGTGGACGCCGCTGCGCTACCGGTGGAAACCGGGCCGACAACAGGCGCTGCAGACACGCTGGAAGTCGACGTGGCGACGGGCCACGAGTCGTACTCCAGTTGCGTGCATGTGCCTATTGTGCCACGTCAGCCTGGTCGTTCCGACCGCAAGGAGATATTTCCCGCACTTTTGGGGGAAATTCCCTGGACGGCCGTCCTGTTCTGTGACGGGGGTCATAGTTCGCTGCCGGAAAGCGACCTGTGATGCACCCGCGGCGGCGCGTGTGCCCTGCCGCACAGCTCGGTTGACCTGGAGCGCGCTCGAGGTTGCACAGTAGTGACATGAGCAACGACGCCACTGTTACCGGTCAGACGCCCGCCGATCTCGACACCGAACTCGCCGCCATCCGCGCGATCGTCGACACCATCGCGCACGCACAGGCCAACGAACTGGCCGAGGAATTCGTCGGTGTCTTCCGGGAAGACGCGATCTGGACCACCGGACACGGCAAGCGACTGTTCGGCCGCCCGGCCATCGCCGAGTTCACGGCGCAGGTGCTGCCCGGCGCCACCACGCACGGCACCGCGACCTACGAGGTCGAGCACGTGCTGTTCCTGCGACCCGATGTCGCCGCCGTGAAGATTCGCCAGAGCTACTTCACCCTCGACGGCGAGCTGTCGGGTCAGGGCACACCGATGTACGTGATGACCAAGGAAGCGGGCACCTGGGTGCTCACCGCCAACCAGAACACACCAGTCGTGACGGACTGACGCGCCAGGGCGCTGATCGGCGCGCACCGAAGCCCACCGTTCGCCGATCCGGCGACCTGGGCTGCGGCGCGGCGGCGAATCGGCCACGCATGAGTCGGCGAAGGGGCCGGGCGCGATGGTTTCCCTCGACCCGGGGAGACTGGAGGCGTGACTACCAGCGCTGCTTCCGGGGCTCCCGGCGTGACAACGGTCGATGCCGATCGGCCGGTGCTGCGCGATTTCGGGGGCGGCGCGTTCGGGGTGTACGTGCACGTGCCGTTCTGCGCCACGCGCTGTGGGTACTGCGACTTCAACACCTACACGGCGGGGGAGTTGGGTACCTCGGCGTCGCCACAGTCGTGGCTCGAGGCATTGCGCGGGGAACTCGCGACCGCCGCGACCGAGTTCGGCGCACTGCCGAGCGCGACCCCCGAGGTGTCGACGATCTTCGTCGGCGGCGGGACTCCCTCGCTGCTCGGCGGGGACGGCCTCGCGTCGGTGCTCGATGCCGTTCGCGCGAATTTCACCCTGGCCGCCGATGCTGAGGTGACCACCGAATCGAACCCGGAATCGACCTCGCCCGAGTTCTTCGAGCGGTTGCGCGCGGCCGGCTACACCCGGATCTCGCTCGGCATGCAGTCCGCCGCACAGCATGTGCTGAAGGTGCTCGACCGCACGCATACTCCGGGTCGCGCGGTCGCCGCGGCGAAGGAAGCGCGCGCGGCCGGGTTCGATCACGTGAACCTCGATCTGATCTACGGCACCCCCGGCGAGACCGATGCCGATCTCGATCTGAGTCTGGACGCGGTGCTGGCCGCCGGTGTCGATCATGTCTCCGCCTACTCTCTGATCGTCGAAGATGGAACTGCCTTGGCGCGCAAGGTCCGTCGTGGTGAACTGCCCGCTCCCGACGACGACGTCCTCGCCGCCCGCTACGAGCGCATCGACGCCCGTCTCGCCGCTGCCGGTCTGTCCTGGTACGAGGTATCCAATTGGGCCGCAAACGATTCCGCCCGCTGCCGGCACAACCTCGGCTACTGGGACGGTGGTGACTGGCTCGGCGCGGGCCCCGGCGCCCACAGCCACGTCGGCGGTGTCCGCTGGTGGAACGTCAAACATCCCGCCCGCTACGCCGATCGCGTCGCCCACGGCGGTCTCCCGGCCGCGGGCTGGGAGGCCCTCACCGACGAAGAGCGCTACACCGAACACCTCATGCTCACCGTCCGCCTCCGCACCGGCCTGCCCCTCGCTGATCTAGCCCCCTCGGCAACCGTGGCCCTCGACCGCGTCCTGGCCGACGGCCTCGCCCGGATCGCTGACGACCGTCTGGTCCTCACGGACCGCGGGCGCCTGCTCGCCGACGGCATCGTGCGCTACCTCCTCGACTGAATTGACGCCGCTGCCTCACTCGGACCGAGTGGGAAACACGCGGGCGGTGATGTCATCGTGATCTGAATTTCGAGATTTCTTCGGCTTGGGATCCGAACCAGAGATTGCCCGGTCATCCTGGTGTATTCCGCCAATGCACACCTGGTGAGAGGCCCAGAGCATTGGGGTGCTCTAAGGGTATGTTCGGTGGGTTCGGGGTGGAAGATAACGATTAGGGGCGTAGGCTTTGGCTCGATCCTAGGGAGTTATATGTCCACCGAACGGCACATCACCCTCGTCCACGAGCAGAGCGAATTCGCCGAAGCGCGCTCCGCTGAGAAGGCGGAGAACGCTCGTCAGTGCGCGGTCGCCGCGCGGACGGTCGCCTCGCACTCGAACGACGCCGAGGACTGCACGTCGCTGCTGGCGATGCTCGGTCTCGACGCCCTCGCGGGCAAGGAAGTCGGCGCCCCCGACTCCGCCGCCCGCTGCGGCGCGGCTGCCCGCGTCTGATCCGGCACCGGCCACCCCGATGTGGGTGGCCACTGCCGGCGCTCTCGCGATTCGCTGACATCGCCGTCAGCACCGCGTCGCCGATCGTGAGCGCTGCTCGTCGCGCACGAGTTCATCCGCACCGATGACCCCACCGGCAATCGCCGGTCGTGGCTCACCGAGCAGTTCCGCGGTATTCGCCGAGGTGATCAAGTACGCCGGTAGCCCGCGCGCCGCATCCTCCGCCGGCGCAGGCAAGGTCTGCGGCGCCCCGGCACAGTGGAAGTAGCGATCGACCGACCGGGTTGCCGTGTGCCCCGCTGGTGAATTCGCGCCGATAGCTGAACCCGCCGAGCCGGGAACACTGTGCCCGACTATCCCTGGCCGCTGCGCGTCATGCTGACCGGTCGGCTGATATCGCGGCCCACTCGATGATCGATCACCTGTATCCCCGGCAGTCCATGAGAGTCCGGCGTACGGACTTGTCGGCGAACTGCGCCCCGCCGAGGCGGTCGCTGGATCGCCGCTGAACACAGGGGAATTCCGCCAAGGTGCTGTGAGTGAACCTGCACCACCCGGCACCGAAATACCCGCGCCACCGGGCACCGAAATACCTGCGCCGGCCGGCGACGAAACACCTGCACGACCCGGCGATGCCACACCTCCGGTTGTGCCCGAAGCCGCGGGCGCCGACACGGCGCTGACAGGTTGCCCCATACCGTCGGCCATGACATGGTCCGGCGCCGCCGACGCAGGCGAAGTGCCGCCACCACGCAGACCTGCCCCGTCGGCCTCGCCGCCTTCGAGGCCCGTCGACTCCGCCGTCGCGTCGACGGCGAGGCGGGTAGCGCGGCCGCCGGATTCCGCTGTCGCGCCGACAGGTTCAACCGCCCCGCAGCCCTCGACCAGCAGCCGCCGATCGCCCGGCTCGCCCACTGCGCCAATACGCCGAGTTGGCATGGGCAGCAACGGAATACGCTCTATCAGCTCGCCGAACGGCACGACGTACCGCTGCCGCATCTCCGCCCGCGCGTTCTCCTCCGCCGCGGACGCCGCACCGTGCGCAGCAGCCGAATCCGCGTCGTCCACGCTGTCGCTCACCGACCACGCCGAATCCGCGCCGACCGCCCTGTTTGCCTGCGCCGACGCACCCGCCTCGGCGGCAATCAGTGGCGGAATCGCGTATTTGGTCGCCACGATCGCCTCGGCCGCCGTCCGAACGAGTTCCGGCACCTTCTCGAGTGCCACGCTGAGATCGCGTGCTTGCGTCACGTAAGTGTCGACCATGGAACCAGCCGCCGCGCCGCCCGTACTCGACCAAGCCTGTGCGAGTAGCTCGCCCATCGCGTGCCGGAAGACGCACAGGCTGTCGTCCCACCACCGCGCGATCTGTTCGAACATCTCGGCCTGTGCCATGGCCTCGGTCACCTGGAGCGATTCGAAAGCCGCGACGATCTCGCGGTGTCGCCACGAATGCGTGTTCTCCCCGCCGCCGGGAACACGCCATTGCGTGGCACTCACGGCAAGACCTGGTTTCTCGCGGCCGACCACACCGACCCCTGAGATGATGGAATAGATTGTCCTGCAGTCGATTCCATGGAATTGAATTGACCGGTCCACTCCTGGTCGGCATGAACGATCCGATCGCGCGCGCCGCGGAACAACTGCCGAATATCCTCGATAATCCGCGAATGCGCATCCAAGGTGGCCGCGATGCTGTTTTCTTTCGCCCCCGCCAGCGAACGCAATCTCGCCACCAAGGTGGATGCGGATATCAGCCGGGCATTGTCTTCGCCCAGTCCCCACTGCCCGCGCTCGCCGACCTCGACGGCAAGCGCGCGAATCCGCGTGATGGCCCGCAGAAGTTCGTCACACGCGGCATCGATCCCCGCGAACTCCGCCGGTCGCATCGTGAGTGCGCCTGACCCGAGATTCCATGTTTCGCCGCCCGCGCTCGGTTGCGCCACAGTTCCCCCTCGATGGCTGAAAAATGCTGGTAAACCCCCTGATTCGGTTCCGAACCTACTTCGGCGGACCCACCCGGACAACCCCCGAAATCCCACCTGTGGATAACTCGGGCCTGTGGATAACTTTTCGCCTGGCCGCCCGGTGCCGACAGCCCGAACACCGCCCCCGATGCCGGATATCCCGCGCATGACAGTTCGATGCCGGACGACCGTGCGATCCGGCGAGCGGGAACAAGACAATTAGACTGGACACCAGACGCTCCGAGCGTCTGCGTGCGACCCTGTGCGAACGGGCCCGCACGACGTACCGGGCACGAGCGAGGAAGGTGGGGTCGATGGCGTCGAGCACCGAAGATCGACGTTTCGAGGTCCTGCGAGCGATCGTCGCGGATTACGTCGCCACCAAGGAACCGATCGGCTCGAAGTCGCTCGTGGAGCGGCACAATCTCGGCGTCTCCAGCGCCACCATCCGCAATGACATGGCGGTGCTGGAGGCCGAGGGCTACATCACCCAGCCGCACACGAGTTCGGGACGCATCCCCACCGACAAGGGCTATCGCGAGTTCGTGGACCGGATCGCCGAGGTGAAACCCCTCTCGGGCGCCGAGCGCCGGGCCATCATGGAATTCCTCGAATCCGGTGTCGACCTCGACGACGTCCTGCGCCGCGGCGTGCGCCTGCTGGCCCAGCTCACCCGCCAGGTCGCCGTGGTGCAGTACCCCACCGTCTCGGCCTCGATCGTGCGTCACATCGAGGTGGTCGCGCTCAACCCGGCCCGCCTGCTGCTCGTGGTGATCACCGACACCGGTCGCGTCGATCAGCGCATCGTCGACCTCGGCGCGGTGATCTCCGATGACGACCTCGCCGCCGTGCGCGGCCTGCTCGGCGGCGCGATGGACGGCAAGCTGCTCTCGGTGGCCAGCGCCTCGGTGGCCGGCGTGCCCGAACGCGCACCGGCCAAGATCCGCGACGTGCTGGTTCGCGTCTCCACCGTCCTGGTGGAGACGCTGGTCGAACATCCCGAAGAACGCCTGGTCCTCGGCGGCACCGCCAACCTCACCCGCAACGTCGCCGATTTCGGATTCCCCGGTTCCCTGCGCAGCGTGCTGGAAGCCCTGGAAGAACAGGTCATCGTGCTCAAACTGCTCGCCGCCGCGCAGCAGCCGGGTCAGGTGATGGTGCAGATCGGCGAGGAGACCCAGGTCGAGCAGATACGCGGCGCCTCGGTGGTCTCCACCGGCTACGGTGCGGCGGGTGCCGTCCTCGGCGGCATGGGCGTGCTCGGCCCCACCCGGATGGACTACCCCGGCACCATGGCGTCGGTCGCGACTGTCGCCCGCTATATCGGCGAGGTGCTCGCCGAAAGGTGAAGCCAGCTCGGGAACCGAGACAGCCGGACTGTTAAGGTCGATACTTCGGCCGGTAAAGTTGAGTGGATTCGACTAAAGGATGCGCCCGGCGCTCGGCCGGCCCACACCGACCAAGGACTAGAGAACTCACGTGGCACGGGATTACTACGGACTGCTCGGCGTCGGCAAGAACGCCACCGACCAGGAGCTCAAGCGCGCTTACCGCAAACTGGCCCGCGAACTGCACCCCGATGTGAACCCGGACGAGGGCGCACAGGCCCGCTTCAAGGAAGTCTCCACCGCCTACGAGGTGCTGACCGACCCCGAGAAGCGCCGGATCGTCGACCTCGGCGGTGACCCGCTCGAAAACGGCGGCGGCGGAGCAGGATTCAACGGCGCGGGCTTCGGCGGCCTCGGCGACGTCTTCGAGGCCTTCTTCGGCGGGATGAGCGGCCAGGGCGGTGGCCAGCGCAAACCGC
Organism: Nocardia sp. FBN12; assembly: GCF_050320175.1. Lineage (GTDB taxonomy): Bacteria > Actinomycetota > Actinomycetes > Mycobacteriales > Mycobacteriaceae > Nocardia. The sequence continues at coordinate 437,776 of NZ_CP190048.1, forward strand.
GCGGTCGCGTGCAGCCCGGCGCCGACTCGCTGATCCGCACCCGGCTGAGCCTGGCCGAATGCGCGGTCGGTGTCACCAAGCACCTGACGGTCGACACCGCGATCCTGTGCGATGTCTGCGTGGGCTCGGGCACCAACGGCAACTCCAAGCCGGTCCGCTGTGAGACCTGCGACGGCGCGGGCGAGGTGCAGTCGGTGCAGCGCTCGTTCCTCGGCCAGGTGCTCACCTCGCGTCCCTGCCCCACCTGCCGTGGCGCGGGCGAGACCATCCCCGACCCCTGCAACAAGTGCGGCGGCGACGGCCGGGTCCGCGCTCGTCGCGAGATCGCCGCGCCCATCCCGGCTGGTGTCGCCAGCGGCATGCGGGTTCGGCTGGCCGCTCAAGGCGAGGTCGGCCCCGGTGGCGGCCACGCCGGTGACCTCTACGTCGAGGTCGTCGAGCAGCCCCACGACACCTTCGTGCGCGACGGTGACGACCTGCACTGCACCGTGCGGGTGCCGATGGTCGACGCGATCCTCGGGACCACCGTGGTGGTCGACACCATCCTCGACGGCCCCACCGAACTCACCATCGCGGCGGGCACCCAGCCCGGCGAGGTCATCCAGCTGCGTGCGCACGGCATGCCGCGGCTGCGTTCGGGTGCGCGCGGTGATCTGCTCGCCCACCTCGACATCGTCGTCCCGAGCAAGCTCGACGGCAGGCAGACCGATCTGCTGCGCAAGTTCAAGGGCATGCGTGACAAGGATCGCGCCGAGGTGATGTCGACGCAGTCCGAGCACAACAGCGGCCTGTTCGCCCGGCTGCGCGCGTCGTTCAGCGGACGCTGACAAACGTGGCCGCGACGGTCTTCTACCTCGACGAGGTGCCCGAGCCGGGTGCCGTCGCGGTGCTCGACGGTCCGGAGGGTCGCCATGCCGCGACCGTGCGCCGGATCAAGGTCGGCGAGCCGATCACCCTGTCCGACGGACACGGTGTGCTCGCCGACTCAGAAGTCGTCTCGGCCCAGAAGGATCGCCTGGAGCTGGCGGTCCGCGACCGGCGCACGGCCACACCGCCCACCCCGCAGGTGACCGTGGTGCAGGCCTTGCCGAAGTCGGATCGCTCCGAGCTGGCCGTCGAACTGATGACCGAGGCGGGCGCCGACCTGATCGTCCCGTGGCAGGCATCGCGCTGCGTCGCGAACTGGGAAGCCAAGGCCGCCAAGGGGATCGAGAAGTGGCGTGCGGCGGCCAAATCCGCGGCCCGCCAATCCCGGCGCGCCTACATCCCCGAAATCGCCGGCCTGCACCGCACCCGCGACCTGGTGGAGCTGGTGCGAAAAGCCAAGGCGGACGGCGCGATCGTCGCTGCCCTGCATGAATCCGGCGCGGGCAGATTCACCGAACTGCCGCTGGCCGAGGCGAGCGAAGTGGTTCTGATCGTCGGCCCCGAAGGTGGCCTCGACGACGCCGAGCTGGCCGCGCTGGCGGCGGCCGGAGCCGACGTCGTGCTCCTCGGCCCGACCGTCCTGCGGACCTCCACCGCGGCCGCCGTCGCGCTCGGCGCGCTGGGGGCGTTGACCGCACGCTGGTGAGCAGGAGTGGACCGGCCGGGAACGGGTATCCCGATGAGGTCGCGCAGCGCATACCACGGGCGCATTTTTAACCACTGTGCGGTGTCAGTGCTCGGCGGTAAACTGATCTCATCGAACACCAGGTCGAAACCGGAAGCAGGCTGTAGCCACTTTTGAAGAACTCAGGCGAGATCGGCAACCCCACCAACCCCGTATCCAACATCGGCGCAGGCGGTAACAGTGCTGGTCCCGCGGCGCGAACCGTGCGTTCCAGCATCGAGCTCGCCCCCGAGTCGGTGTTCGGCTTCCTCGGCTCGGCCGACCAGAACCTGCGTCAGCTGGAGAAACTGCTCCCGGCCGACATCCACGTTCGCGGCAACACCGTCACCATCACCGGTAAAGCGGGCGATGTGGCGCTGGCCGAGCGGGTGATCGAGCAACTCGTCGCGATGACCGGCCGCAACCGGGTGCTCACCCCGGAGACGGTGCGCCACACCATCTCCATGCTCACCGACGAGGGCGTGTCCGAATCGCCCGCCGAGGTGCTGAGCCTGGACATCCTGTCGCGCCGTGGCAAGACCATCCGCCCCAAGACGCTGAACCAGAAGCGCTATGTCGACGCGATCGACGCCAACACCATCGTGTTCGGTATCGGACCCGCAGGCACCGGAAAGACCTACCTGGCCATGGCCAAGGCGGTGCAGGCGCTGCAGTCCAAGCAGGTCACCCGCATCATCCTGACCAGGCCCGCGGTCGAGGCAGGCGAGCGCCTCGGTTTCCTGCCCGGCACGCTCAACGACAAGATCGACCCGTACCTGCGCCCGCTCTACGACGCCCTGCACGACATGATGGACCCCGAGGCCATCCCCAAGCTGATGGCCTCGGGTGTGATCGAGGTCGCGCCGCTGGCGTACATGCGTGGTCGCAGCCTCAACGATTCGTTCATCATTCTCGACGAGGCGCAGAACACCACGGCCGAGCAGATGAAGATGTTCCTCACCCGCCTCGGCTTCGGCTCGCGGATGGTGGTCACCGGTGACATCTCGCAGGTCGACCTGCCCAACGGGCAGCGCTCGGGTCTGCGGGCAGCCGCGGAGATCCTCACCGATATCGACGATATCCACTTCTCGGAGCTCACCAGCGCCGACGTGGTCCGCCACCGGCTGGTCTCCGACATCGTCGACGCCTACGACCGCTTCGAATCCGAGACCCGTGCGCTCCCCGGCCCGCACTACCCGGGCAATCGCGCCCAGCGCCGAGCAGCCGGTCGTACCGACCGTCGGTAACCGTCACTGTGCCCTTGGCGGGCGGGGCCGGTGATCGGGGCGGGACACGATCAAGCTGGCCCGATGCCGCTCCCGGCGGCGTCGGGCCAGCACCGTACCCTGAACAGGTGAGCATCGAGATCGCCAACGAATCGGGTATGGACATTCCCGAAGAAGACCTGGTCAGCGTCGCACGTTTCGTGATCGCCCGGATGGACGTCCATCCGGCGGCCGAACTGTCGATGGTGCTCGTCGATCTCGACACCATGGCCGACCTGCACGTGCGCTGGATGGATCTGCCCGGTCCCACCGACGTGATGTCGTTCCCGATGGACGAGCTCGAGCCCGGCGGTCGTCCCGACAGCCCGGAGCCAGGCCCGTCCATGCTCGGTGACATCGTCCTGTGCCCGGAGTTCGCGATGGGTCAGGCGCAGAAGGCCGAACACTCGCTCGACCACGAGCTAGCCCTGCTCACCGTCCACGGCGTGCTCCACCTGCTCGGCTACGACCATGCCGAGCCGGAGGAGGAGAAGGAGATGTTCGCGCTGCAGGGCCAGCTGCTCGAGGAGTGGTACGTGAGCCTGAGCGAGGAACAGCGCCGTGCCGAGCTGGCCGAGCGCGACGACCGACTACTCGGCAAGGCAGGTTTCACCGCACCCGGTGAAGGCCCCGCGTGACAGCTCTGACCCTGATCCCGCTGGCGATCGTGTTGATCGGTATCGGCGGGGTGTTCGCGGGCGTGGACTCCGCACTGAACACGGTGTCGCGGGCCAGGCTCGACGACATGGTCCGCGAGGAGCGCTCGGGCGCCGCCCGACTGCGCAAGATCGTCGACGACCGCCCGCGCTATGTGAATCTCGTTGTCCTGCTGCGCATTCTGTGCGAGATCACCGCGACGGTGCTGCTGGCGGCCGCCACCCTCGACCTGTGGAACGAGAGCACGGCGCTGCTGGTCACCGCGGCGCTGATGGTCGTTGTCTCCTACGTCGTGATCGGCGTCGGCCCGCGCACACTCGGCCGCCAGCACGCCTACTCGATCGCGCTCGCCGCCGCCGTACCGCTGCAGATCATCGGCGCGGTGCTCAGCCCGGTCAGCCGCCTGCTGATTCTGCTCGGCAACGCGATCACCCCCGGTAAGGGATTTCGCAACGGACCCTTCGCTTCCGAGATCGAGCTGCGCGAGGTGGTCGACATGGCCCGCGAGCGCGGCGTGGTGGCCGACGACGAACGCCGGATGATCCAGTCGGTGTTCGAACTCGGCGATACCGCGGCGCGCGCGGTGATGGTGCCGCGCACCGAGATGGTGTGGATCGAAGACGACAAGACCGCCGCCCAGGCGATGTCACTTGCGGTGCGCTCCGGTCATTCGAGGATCCCGGTGATCGGCGAGAACGTCGACGACGTGCTCGGCGTGGTCTATCTGAAAGACCTTGTGCCCTATGCCGATCGCGCCCGCAAGGTGTCGGTGCGCGAGGTGATGCGGCCCGCGATCTTCATTCCCGATTCCAAGCCGCTCGACGCACTCCTCGACGAAATGCAGCGCCGCCGCAATCACATGGCGCTGCTGGTCGACGAATACGGCGGCATCGCGGGACTGGTGACCATCGAGGACGTGCTCGAGGAGATCGTCGGCGAGATCAACGACGAGTACGACACCGACGAAACCCCGCCCGTGGAAGACCTCGGTGACGGCCGCTATCGCGTCTCGTCGCGGCTGTCGGTGGAAGACCTGGGGGAGCTCTACGGCCTCGACATCGAGGACGACGACGTCGACACGGTGGGCGGGCTGCTCGCGCACGAGCTGGGCCGCGTCCCGCTGCCCGGCTCCAAGGTGACCGTCTTCGGGCTGGTGCTGCGTGGCGAGGGTGGCGCCGACGCGCGTGGGCGCATGCGGGTCAACACCGTGCTGGTACGCCGGGCCGCCGACAAGGACAAAGACAAAGCGGAGAAGAAGACCGACAAGCCCCGTAAGGGCACGACTGACGAGGCAACCGCCGACACCGACCAGGTGCGCGTGCCCGACGACAACGGAGAACACCATGAGTGAACTGAACGCCGAGGACAACAAACTGCTGGTACTGGCGCGTGGCGCGCTGGGCCGCACCGGTGGCGCGAGCGGCGCCGCGGTGCGCGACACCGACGGCCGCACCTACGCCGCGGGCGAGGTCGCGCTGACCGCGTTGCGCCTGACCGCGTTGCAGGCCGCTGTGGCCGCCGCGATCTCGAGCGGCGCCGAGGGTTTCGAAGCCGCGGTCGTCGTCGGCGGTGCTGCCGAGGACGCGGGCGTCGACGCGCTGCGCGAGGTATCGCCCGCGGCCTCGGTCATCCGTACCGACCGCGGCGGCGCCGTGCTGAGCGAGGTGCACGGTGGCTGACTCCGGCAAGGAATTCCGTTCCGGCTTCGTCTGTTTCGTCGGCCGCCCCAACACCGGCAAGTCGACGCTCACCAACGCGCTGGTCGGCACCAAGATCGCGATCACCTCCTCGCGCCCGCAGACCACCCGCCACACCATCCGCGGCATCGTGCACCGCGAGGACGCCCAGCTGATCCTGGTCGACACCCCCGGTCTGCACCGCCCGCGCACCCTGCTCGGCCAGCGCCTCAACGACCTGGTCCGCGACACCTACTCCGAGGTCGACCTCATCGCGCTGTGCATCCCGGCCGACGAGAAGATCGGCCCCGGTGACCGCTGGATCGTCGAGCAGATCAGGATGATGGCGCCCAAGACCAAGATCCTCGGCGTGGTCACCAAGATCGACAAGGTGGGCCGCGACGAGATCGCCCACCAGTTGATGGCACTGTCGAAGCTGCTCGGGCCCGAGTCCGAGGTCATTCCGGTGTCGGCCGTGAAGGGCGAACAGGTCGAGGTGCTCGTCGACCTGATCGCGTCGCAGTTGCCCGAGGGCCCGGCGTTCTATCCCGACGGCGAGATCACCGACGAGCCGGAGGAAACCCTCATGGCCGAGCTGATCCGCGAGGCGGCCCTCGAAGGCGTGCGCGACGAACTTCCGCACTCGCTGGCCGTGGTCATCGAAGACATCGAGCCCTACGAGGCGAACGAGGACATGCTCGAAGTGCATGCCCTGCTCTACGTGGAGCGGCCCAGCCAGAAGGCGATCATCATCGGCAAGAACGGCGCCCGCCTCAAGGACGTGGGCACGAATGCCCGCAAACAGATCGAGCACATTCTCGGCACCCGCATCTACCTGAACCTGCACGTGAAGGTAGCCAAGGATTGGCAGCGCGACCCGAAACAGCTGGGGAAGCTGGGCTTTTGACCGTTTGAGTGTCGGCGGTTCGGGGTATCGTTCGGCGAACACGCCGGTTCGTTCGGTGTGCTTCGCTGATCGTCCGGGGAGGCCGAAGAAGTGCCCGATGCCAATGATGTCGGCAAGCTGCTTGAGTTGCTGCGGGCGCTCGAGATCCCCGACGCCCGCCCGCGCGTGCTGCGCACACTGGTGCACGGGCGGCGCGCGTTGCCTCGCCCGATCGTCGAGGTGGTCGGCGTGGCCGGACACACCGCGCTGGTCGGCGAAATCTACAGCTGGCTCAGTGAATCCGGCGGCAGGCGGGCGACGCCGCGCGTCAAGCTCGACCTGCACACGCCCGACCTGCCGCCCATGCTGCTCACCCCTGACCTCAACGCCATCGATGCGGGCCCGCACGCCAGAGATCAGGAGATCCCCGGCCACTGCCTCCCGATCGTGCAGCACCTCGTGGCGGGTTTCGCCGTCGACGATACCGCGATGGGCGCGATCAAGTTCCCGCGCTACCGCACCGCCGATTGGCTCACCCGGCAGCGGGTGACGTCCGACGAATCCGAGGCGCCCGACGAACTGCGCCGCAGGCTGCCCAAACTGCTACGCAGCGGTTCGTCGACCGACCGCTCCGATGCCACCGAAGGTGTTGCGGGCGGCATGATTTCGAGCCTGGTCTTCGCTGTGCTGGCACTGTGGCCGGTGCTGCGGTTGTGGCTGTGGGTGTCCGGGCGCATTCCCGGCATGTCGAAGGTGACGCGGTGGTTCCTGCACCAGCGCTATCTGGCGCCCGAATTGTCCGGCAGTTTCCTGGGTTTCGCGTCCCGTCTCGCCTTGCCGCACCGAATCGACGAGAACGAGGAGCAGGTCGCCAAGCTCCTTGTGCACGCGTTTCTCGAGGACCTGCGTGATGCTTACAAGCGCCGGATCTGGCGCCCGTCGAGCTGGCGGCGCACCGCGTACCCGGTGGCTTTGTTCGGTGGTCTCACCGAGGGCAGCGACGGCGCGCGCATTCTCACCTGGATCAACGAAATCCGCAACGAGACCGGCCTTTTCGATCCACTGGTGGTCGTCGCACTGCGCGATGAAGGACCGAGCCGCGAGGTCGGCGAGCTCTCGCACATCAGTGATCTGCGCCCACTGCGCACCCTGGAGAGTCTCGCCGACGCGCCGACCCCGCAACCGCCGGATCCGCTGCAGGAGTGGGTGCGTGAGATCGACAACCGGCGCACCCATCGTCAGGCCGACGCCTGGTTCCTGCCGTTGCGCGCGATCCTGCCGCCCGACACCATGCCCCGAGTCAGCGATGCCCGATTCCGCGGACTGGCCTTGCCGCCCGCGCCGCCGATGGCGGCGCGCAGCTGGTTCGTCGGGCTGTGCGTGCTGATCCCGATCGTGCTCGCCGTGGCCGCGACGCTGGTGTACTTTCCGCCGCTGCGTGGTGCCGAGTGTTCGCACTGGCCGTGGACCGGTGGGGTCTCGGTGAGCCTGCGCGACGGTGAATGCGTCGGCTACAGCGACAACCCCCGCCAGACCTTCGCCGACGACCCCGAGTTGTCGGCGATGCAGCGAGAAGTGTTCCGGCTCAACGCCGATGCGGCCGACGCGCGCGAGAACAACCAGAACCGGCCGTTGGTCTCCCTGGTGTACTTCGCGGGCCTGAGCTACGTCGACACCAATGTGCGCTACCCGCACGCCCAGGTCGAGGAACTGGCCGGGCTGGCGGTGCAGCAGCGTCGCGCCTTGCTGGCCTCCGACGAATCGGAACCGCTGTTGCGCATCATCATCGCCAATGGTGGTTCCGATATGCGCCATGCCGGCTGGGTGGTCGACAATCCGCTGCGTGAACTCGTGGCACGTGACCCCAGCGTGCTCGGCGTCGTCGGAATCGATCGCAGCAACGACGAAACCCGCAGGGCCATCACTCGTCTCGGCGAGCTCGGCGTGCCAGCGGTGGCGACGACGCTGTCCGCCGATGGCCTCGAACAGGCATCGCCGCTGTATTTCCAAGCGGCACCGAGCAATACCGTGCAGGCTCGCCTCGTCGCCGAGTACGCGCAGGGCGCCCGCGATCTCGATGGTGCTCCCCGCTACGACAAGGTGGCGATCTATCACCCCGAGGGTGACAGTGATCTGTACGTGACCACGCTCGTCGAGGATGTGCGGAAGGAACTCACCACACGCGGTGTGGCGCAGGAGAGTATGAGCTGGCGCGAACAGCAGCAGCTCTACCGTTTTCCCGCGCCGTGCGAGACCGCCGGGTTCGACCGCCGCACGCTGCTGTTCTTCGCGGGTCGCAACGATGACTTCCCGACCTTCGCCAAGGCGGTGAGCCGCGGCTGCGTGAGTGGCGCCGGTCCGGCGATCCTCGGCAACGACGCGGTGACCCGGCTGATCACCGATCCGAAGGCCACCGCCGCGCTCCCGGCCAACCTCACCGTGCGCTACGTGTCCAAGGCCTCGCCGGTGATGCTCGGCGGCGCCGATTGCGTCAGTGGCATCGGCAAACTCGGCGACCAGCCGGTCCCGTTCGAACACGAACAGCTGTGCTCGGAGCTGGCAGACCTGATCGAGGACCTGCGCGGCTACCCCGACCTCACCGACTACCGGCCCACCTGGGCAGGCGACCGTACCGGTCTGGCCTTCGACGTGAGCGGGCTGTTCCTCCAAGCGGTGCGCAACAGTCGCGGCGTCCTGGCCGACCCGAACCGCACCGCCATCGCAGTCCAGCTGCGCGAGTCCGACTATCGCGGCGTCACCGGGACTCTCGGCTTCTCGACCAGTCGCGTCGCCGATAGTTCGTCCATCGCGGTCCTGGTCACCACCGCGGTCGGCGCCGCGGGCCCCCAACGTTGCCTGCTGATGTTCCCCCGGCAAACCGGCCGGGACGGCTGTCCGCCCGGCACGAAGAGCGACCTCGAAGGATGGGTTGAACCAGGTCGGTAGCGCTCGGGCATCGCAATTCAGCTACCGCGCGGCCTGATTCATCCTGTTATAGTCCGCTCGGGCGTCGATCGGACCCGGTGGTTTCCGGTCGGCTTTCCGGGCGGGGACCGCAGTTCGGGTCGCCGGCCCGGTTACCTGCCGGAAGGGTCCCGGCAGACTTGTGAAACGTGGGAGTCCGGGCGGGTGAGTATTTCCGACGGTGCGGAGTTCGCCGGTTATCTGATCGAGCGACGCCTCGGCGCCGGTGGCATGGGCACGGTGTACCTGGCCCGCCATCCACGGCTGCCCCGGCACGACGCGCTCAAGGTCCTCGCCGACGACCACGCCGCCGACGCCGAGTTCCGCGCCAGGTTCCTGCGCGAAGCCGAACTCGCCGCCGCGCTGGCACATCCGAACCTCGTCGCCGTGCGTGACCGCGGAGAAACCGACGGCCGACTCTGGATCGCCACGCAGTACGTCGCCGGTTCCGATGCCGCCGAACTCATCCGTCGCCAACCCGCGGGGCTCGACCTGGCACGTGCTGTGCACATCGTCGTCGAAGCCGCTCGCGGGCTCGATGAGGTGCACCGCGCGGGGCTGCTGCATCGTGATGTGAAACCGGCGAACATTCTTGTCGCCGAGCAGCCGGGGCATCAGGATCGTGTGTTGGTCACCGACTTCGGCATTGCCCGTCAGGCCGAGGACACCGCGACGCTGGCCTCGGGTGGTGGGCTCACCGCCACCCTGTCCTATGTGGCTCCCGAACAACTCGGCGGTGACCGGGTGGATCGCCGCGCCGATGTGTACTCCCTGGGCTGCACGTTGTTCCAATTGCTCACCGGCACAGTCCCGTTCCCGCGTCAGACGGCGGCGGCGGTGATGTATGCCCACCTGCACGAGGTGCCACCCCAGCCGTCGACGCTGCGACCGGGCCTGCCGGTGGCCTTCGATGCCGTCATCGCCAAGGCCTTGGCGAAGGACCCCGCGCAGCGTTTCGCCTCGTGCGGTGAACTGGCAGCGGCGTCGCGCGATGCGCTGGCCGGGCAAGACGGCACGCCGGTCGACCCAAACCAGCCCGGCGCGGCCGGTTCGTTGTCCTCGGCGGGCGCCCCGGAGCCCCGGCCCGCGGGCGACGCCGGCCGTCCGAACTATCCTGTCCAGCAACTGCTGGACGCCGATCCGTTCGCCGCTGTGTTGTTGCCGCGCCGCACCCCGTTCGCGAAGTTGATCCGCCGCCGAGGCGTGCGGCTGGCAGCCGCGGCGGTGCTGGTCGTCGCCATCGTGACGGCGGCCGCGCTCGGCGCCACCAGATCCGGCGACACCGCTTCGGGCGCGCAGGTGACCACCTCACCGCCACCACTGCCGCCCGCCACCGCGTGGGGCGCGTACAACTTCATCGCCGACGCGTTCGCCGACCTGTTGCCCCGCAACCCGTACGGCATCGGCTATCAGGAGATGACCGCCTGCTACATGGTCGACGAGCGAATCGAACACATTCCCACCGACAAGATCGCCGGCCCGCGGGCGCGCATGCACTGCGTCGGAAATCGTGACCCCGTCCTGTCGCTGAACATCATCTGCAATACCGATCGCTCGCTGATGCTGATCCCGCCGAGCTCCGACCAGGTCGAGGGCAGCGAGCAGTGGCAGCGCGCCTCGGGGACCGGAAACCTGCACTGGGGCAACAATATCGGGCAGGACAAGGTGGTCACCGGATTCCTGTACGTCTATTTCGACGGTCCCGCCCGATCGTTCTGCCGGATCGATGTCACCGGTGGCACCGACGGTGCGGACCTGCGTGAGAAGTGGTGGACCCATGCGCCGCTGTGATGCCCGCAAGGTGGGTGGCGTGATCATCGCGACCCTGGCTGTTGTCGTCGCCGGTTGTACGGTGCCCGGCACCGCCGAACCGGTTCAGGTCGACCTCGCACAACTGGATTACGGCGAATACCAGCATATTCCGTTGTCCGTGCCACCCGGCACCGAGTACACGGGTCGCATCATCGAGTCGATGCGGCTCGCCGAGATCATGGTCAATCCGGCTCGCGCCGATCCCGCGCTCGCGCTGCCGACCAAGGAGAAGCCGATCGCGCCGTTGCCGACCCCCGCCAAGGTCTCGGGCGTGTTGTCGGAGCAGGCCCGCGCGGTGCTCACCGAGCACGGCATGCTGTCGGGAGTTGTTGTCTCCGGCGCTGATTCGGCCGCGGCGAGGAAGCTGATGCTGGTGGCCTTGCGCATGCCGGACCAGGCGGCCGCCACCGCCGCCGCCGCGGCGATCGATGCCACCGACGCCGCGGTGAGCACCGAGAATGTCGCCATCGGTATTCCGAATTATCCTGCCGCCCACGCGCATTGGCGGCCCACCGTGGCGAGCATGGCGGCCACCATCGCCCGCGGTACCTTCGTGCTGAGCGTGCTGGCCGAACACACCACCCCCGACCCAGTGGCGCTGACCACGCTGATCAGCAAGGCATTCGAGGCGCAGCTCCCCGGACTCGACCACGCTGTGCTCACCCCGCCGGAGCAGTTCGCGAGCCTGCCGATCGATCCCGAGAACATGCTGAGCCGGATGGTGCCGGAGAAGCCGGGGCGATGGTCGATGCCCGCCGTCGTCCTGATCGACCCCGACATGATCGCGGGCGCCAAGGCGATGGTGCACGTCAGCGGGGTGGTGTACGGGCCACACGCGGGATTTCTCTTCGGTTCGCGTCAGCGGGGTTCGACCGACGTGTTGGCGATGATCGGCTTCGACGGGTTGCAGCGATTCCCCGACGCGACCGAGGCGCGCCGAGCGCTCCAGCGCACCGACCCGATGTACGACGCGATGCGAGCCGTGTCCGGTCCGGCGGGTCTCACCGACGTCCGCTGTGGCGAGCAGGGTGACAACCCAGCGGTGCGGTATGTCTGCCGCGTGCCGTACGGGCGCTACGTCGCCACGGTCTTCTCCGCAGAGGAACAGCAGATCAGGCAGAAGGCCGCCGCCCAATACAGCCTGCTGGTGCGTGCCGAATGACCGCCGGGCTGCGGCCGGGCTCCGTGTTCGCCGGATACGTGATCGACCGGGTGCTCGGCAGTGGCGGCATGGGCACCGTCTACGCTGCGCGCCATCCGCGCCTGCCACGTCTGGACGCGCTCAAGGTCTTGGGCGAGATCCACAGTGGCTCACCGGAATTCCGTGCCAGGTTCATTCGCGAAGCCGAACTCGCGGCCCGCATCGACCACCCGAACGTGGTGGCGGTCCACGATCGTGGCATGGCCGACGGTGCGTTGTGGATCGCGATGCAGTACATCGCGGGCACCGACGCGGCCGCGGTGTTGCGCGCGGGCGTGCCGGATCCGCGCCACACGCTCCACATCGTCACCGGTGCCGCCGCGGGCCTCGACGCGGCCCACCGCGCCGGACTGCTGCACCGCGACGTGAAGCCCGCCAACCTGATGCTGGAAACGCGGCCGGGGGAACCGGATCGGGTCCTGGTCGCCGATTTCGGCATCGCCAAATCCGGCACCGACGGCACCGCGCTCACCGAAGCCGGCGCCTTCCTGGCCACGCTCGCCTACGCGGCGCCCGAGCTCATCCGGCTCGACGCCGTCGATCATCGCGCCGATCTGTACTCGCTGGGATGCACGCTGTTCGAGCTGCTCACCGGCCGCAAACCCTTTCCCCGCGAGACCGCGGCCGCGGTGCTCAACGCCCATCTCACCGAACCGCCACCACGGCCGACGGACCTGAACCCACGCCTGCCACCGGCGATCGACGCGGTGATCGCCAGGGCGCTGGCCAAGAACCCCGACGATCGATACTCGAGCTGCGGTGCGCTCGCCGCCGCCGCGGCGGCAGCGTTCGGGATGCCTGCCCCGCCCACGATGCGGGTCGGTCAGGCCGGGCTCACCGGCGTGCGGGCGGCTCCGTCGATTCCGGATGCGCGGCCCGGGCTCGCCGGTGTGCGGGCGACGCCGCCGCCACCGGATGCGCGGCCCGGCAGGCTGATCGGTGCTGTCGCGGCGCCGATCGAACCTGTCAACGGCCGGGGCGCGTCACCTCGTCCGCGCCGTCGGCGGTATCTGGTTGTCGGGTCGGTGGTCGCGCTCTTGGTCGCAGCGGTCGCGGGCGTCGCCGTGCTGACCCGCGGTGGGTCCACCCCCGAGGCGCCCATCGCGTCCTCGACGCCGACCACGACCACTGCCGAATCAGCCTGGAAATCCTACGAATACATCGTCCGAGCGTTTCCCGACCTGCTCCCGCGTACCCCGTTCGCCAGCGGATTCCAAGGCGCGCGCTGTGCGGCTGTCGATACCGAATATCAACCAGTTCCGCTCGACCGACACGACAACGTCGGCAGGCTCAGCTGCAATGGTGACAGCAATCCGGTGCGGCGAGTCACGGTGTCGTGCAACGGTAGTCGCTCGCCGAGCACTGTCGAGCCGTTCGTGGACGCGATCTCGACCAGGGAAGAGAACTGGGAACGGCCCTCGGGGCGCGGCCGGATCATCGTCCACGATCTGGTCGGCCGCACGCCCGGCACCGTGATGGGCGGGCTCAACATCCAATTCGACGATCCGGCCAGGAACTTCTGCCTGATCTTCGTCCTCGGCGGCACCAGCGGCGCGGAACTCTACGACGGCTGGTGGCTGAAAACGCCGCTGTGACTCACCACCAGCGCGCGGGCCGGTGGCTGTCCCAGCGCAGCACTGATTCCAGCTGGGCCGCAACGGAAATCAGCAGGGGTTCGCTGTCGGCGGGGCCCATCAGTTGCGCGCCGATCGGCAGCCCGGAATCGGTGAACCCCGCCGGCACGTTCACGCTCGGCCACCCGAGAACGTTCCACGGCCAGGTGTAGGGGCACGCGCCGGTGATCAGGTTGTTGGTCGCGCCGACACCGATGCCATCGATTTCCTCCACCCGAGGGGGAGGGGTTGCCGTGGTCGGCGCCAGCACGAGGTCGTAGTCGTCGAAGAACGAACCGATTCGTTTGTGCAGCAACGGTTCCGCGAGCCGCGCCGCGGTGAGAGCGGGTCCGCTGAGAACGCGGCCGATGCGCGAATTGGCCGTGGTCCGTGGGTCGACGACGGCACCCGGCATATCCCGGTGCACCCGGCTGACTCCCGCGAGCGACCTCGGCAGGAACGAGGCGCCGATCATCAACCCGTAGTGCAGGCCTGTCACCGTGACGGTATGGCCGAGCGTGCGCAGCGTGGCGGCCAGCGCGTGCGCACTCGCCGCGATCTGCGGATCGAGCGTGGTCTTGGTCGCGGTGTACGGAATGTTCAGGGAGAGCGCGATTCTGAGCTTGCCGGGATCGCGCCCGACCGCCGCGCTCGCCTCGATCGGCGCGGGTTTGTGCCGGTCGCCGTCGTGCGGCCCGGCGGCGATGTCGAGCAGTAGTGCCGCGTCGCGCACGGTGCGCGCGAGCGGCCCGTTGACGGTGAGCCCGTTGAACGCCTCCGCCAGCGGCCAGGTGGAGATGCGCCCACGCTGTGGCTTGATCCCGACCAGGTTCGTCCACGACGCCGGAATACGCACAGATCCCGCGCCGTCGGAACCCAGTGCGGCAGGGACCAATCCGGCCGCGACCGCCGCCGCGGACCCACCCGACGACCCACCCGGCGTGCGTGCGCGATCCCAAGGGTTGCGGGTGTGCCCGAACGCGTCACCGCTGGTGAACGGCAACTGTCCCAGCTCGCAGGTATTGGCCTTGCCGACGATCACCGCACCCGCCGCGCGCAACCGGCGCACCGATTCGGCGTCGGCGGTCTTCGGCGTGAACTCCCCACCGCAGCCGAATGCGGTGATCTCACCACTGATGTCGGTGTCGTCCTTCACCGCGATCGGCACGCCCAACAGCGGCAGCCGCACCCCCGCGGCCACCCGCGCATCGGCCTCGGCCGCTTCCCGCAGCGCGGCCGCGCGACGCACGACCCGAAACGCGTTGAGCGTCGGCTGGGACGCCTCGATCCGATCGAGCGCGTCGGTGACGGCCGCGACCGAGGACACGGCGCCCTCGGCGATGGCCGTTGACAGTTCGGTGAGGCCGAGATCGGCCGGGGAATTCGGCGCGACGTGGTCGGGCGCGGACATGTGAGCTCCGTCTCTCCAGGTAGTTGGCTCGACCGTAACGCGAACCTGGTCACTCGTCCACATCCCCTAGGGTGGGTATAGACATACATACCGAATGTATGTAACAGTGGACTGGCCCAGCATTCGACCAGGGGAGGACCCCATGGGAATCAGCTCAGCACTCGGCCCGGCGCACGAGATCGCCCTGTCATCCGGCCGCATCCGCTATCACGACACCGGCACCGGATCGCCGGTGGTGTTCGTCCACGGACTGCTCGTCAACGCCGATCTGTGGCGCGGCGTGGTGCCCGGCCTCGCCGCCGCCGGACACCGCTGTCTCACGCCCGACTGGCCGCTCGGTTCGCATTCGATCCCGGTGCCCGCCGCCGACCTCTCGCCCACCGGCCTCGCGGATCTCATCGCCGAGTTCCTCGACGCGCTCGACCTCACCGACGTCACGATCGTCGCCAACGACACCGGCGGCGCGCTCACCCAGATCCTGATGACGCGCAGACCCGAACGGATCGGCCGCGTCGTCCTGGCCGCCGTCGACTGCTACGAAACGTTCCCGCCGCGGCCCTTCGCGGATCTGCTGAAGGTGGCGAAGGTTCCCGGCGTGATCCGCCCGCTGCTGGCGCCGATGCGGTTCAGGTTCATCCAGCGCCTGCCACTCGGATTCGGGTTGGTCACCAAACACGATCTGCCGCAAGACATCGCGCAGTCCTATCTGCGACCCGCCCGGCGCAGCGCCGCCATCCGCGACGATCTGCGCAGGTTCGCGGCCGGCGTCGACAAGCGATTCACCTCGGCCGCCGCCGCACGCTTCGCCGAGGTCGACCTGCCGGTGCTCGTCGTCTGGTCGACCGAGGACAAACTGTTCCCGATGACGCTGGCCGAACGCCTGGTCACCGACCTACCCCGGGCGACCCTGCGCACCATCGACAATTCCTACACCTTCATCCCCGAGGACCGGCCGGAGTTGCTCACCGAACTGATCGTGGAGTTCACTCGGCTCCATGCAGCGCCGTAGCCAGGAGGATCGCTCCCGCACCACCCGAGCCGCGCTCGAGCGGGCAGGCCGTAGCCTGTTCGCCGAGCGCGGCTTCGCCGGTACCTCGGCCGAACAGCTGGTGGCCGCCGCCGGTGTCACCCGCGGCGCCCTGCACCATCACTACGGCGACAAGCGCGGACTGTTCCTCGCTGTGCTCGAACAGATCGAGACCGAGGCCACCGCGGAGATCGAGACCGCCGTCGCCGCTGTCGACCGCGCCGACGTCATCGGTGGCATGACCGCTGGTCTGGCGCGGTTCCTCGATATCTGCGCCCGCCCGGAAATGCTGCGCATCGTGCTGATGGACGCCCCCACCGTCCTTGGCTGGCCCGCCTTCCGCGAATTCGAGGCGCGCCACGGACTCGGCCTCATCACCGCCGAACTACAACGCGCCACCGACGCGGGCCTGATCCCGGTCACTCCGGTCCCGGTACTCGCGCAACTACTGCTCAGCGCCATCACCGAAGCCTCGCTCATCGTCGCCCACGCCGACGACCCCGACCGCGCCCGCGTCGAAACCCAGCAGTCGCTGCTGCTGCTCATCGCCGGTCTGCTCCAGTCCTGATCCGTGTCCGTGACCGTGGTGTCGGGCCCGCATGGAAGACTGGGCGCGTGCGGTTGTATCGGGATGAGGCAGTGGTGGTTCGCCAGCACAAGCTGGGCGAGGCCGATCGCATTGTCACGCTCCTGACCAGGCAGCATGGACTCGTCCGGGCGGTGGCGAAGGGGGTGCGGCGCACCAAGTCGAAGTTCGGGGCGCGGCTCGAGCCGTTCTCCTACATCGACGTGCAATTGCACCCGGGCCGCACACTCGACATCGTCACCCAGGTGATCACCGTGGAGGCCTTCGCCGCCGACATCATCGACGACTACGGCCGCTACACCACCGCGTGCGCGATCCTCGAAACCGCCGAACGCCTCGCGGGCGAAGAACGCGCGCCCGCCCCGAAACTGCACGTCCTCACCGCGGGTGCCCTGCGCGCGATCGCCGCCAAGCAGCGCCCCCACGAACTGATCCTTGACGCATACCTGTTGCGCGCCATGGGTTTCGCCGGTTGGGCACCCGCGCTCGACGAATGCGCCCGCTGCGCCACCCCGGGCCCGCACCGCGCCTTCCACGTGGCAGCGGGCGGCGCGGTCTGTGTGCACTGTCGCCCGCCGGGTGCGAGCACGCCGGTCACCGGGGTGCTCGATCTGCTCGTCGCCCTGTTGAAGGGGGAGTGGGCCTACATCGACAGCGTCCCCGACAATGTCCGCCGCCAGGCCAGCGGTCTCGTCGCCGCCCATCTGCAGTGGCATCTGGAACGTCAGCTGCGCACGCTGCCGTTGATCGAGCGGTCCCGCATCGCAGCGGATCGGTCCGACGACGCTGTCGTCGGCCGGGTCGGCTGACCAGGCCGAAGGCCCCACCCAGCGCTCACCTCCGCGAGCCGGTCGCAGCGCGCGCGGCCCACTCGATGCCCACGAGTAGCTCGACCGGCGACCGGTCCGCCGGTCAACCCGGAGCCCGTGCAACCCGCACCCGGCGATCAGGCAGGATGGATGCCGTGATCCTGCGTCGTGACTCTTCTCCCGCGAGCAAGGACGGCACCCGCACCGTGCGCCCGCCGTCCCAGCATCCCTCCGGCGCGCGCCCGCCCGCGATCCCGCCGGAGCTCGTGCCCAACCATGTCGCGCTGGTGATGGACGGCAACGGTCGCTGGGCCCAGGAGCGTGGCCTGCCGCGCACCGCCGGGCACGAACGCGGCGAGGCCGTGCTCATGGACTCCGTGGAAGGCTGCATCGAGATCGGCGTCAAGTGGCTGTCGGCCTACGCCTTCTCCACCGAGAACTGGCGCCGCAGCCCCGACGAGGTGCGCTTCCTGATGGGCTTCAACCGCGACGTGATCCGCCGCCGCCGCGACGAGATGCACGAGATGGGTGTGCGCGTGCGCTGGGCAGGCCGCCGGCCTCGCCTGTGGCGCAGCGTGATCAAGGAACTCGAGGTGGCCGAAGAGCTCACCAAGGACAACGACGTGATGACGCTGACCATGTGCGTCAACTACGGCGGCCGGGCCGAAATCGCTGACGCCGCAAGGGAAATCGCGCGCCGGGTGGCCGCGGGCGAGATCGACCCGGAGAAGGTCGACGAAGCCACCGTCGCGAAATACCTCGACGAACCCGATATGCCCGATGTCGACCTGTTCCTTCGCCCCTCCGGCGAGTTCCGCAGCTCGAACTTCCTGATCTGGCAGGCCGCCTACGCCGAATTCGTCTACCAGGACACGCTTTTCCCCGACTTCGACCGGCGTAACCTGTGGGACGCGTGCCTGGAATACGCCAAGCGCGACCGTCGCTTCGGTGGCGCCAAATGAGCGACAGTCACGACGGAGCCGACATGGATGCGCTACTCACCCCCGAACTCGACCTGCAGGCCCGCGCCGGCGCCTGCCTGCAGATGCAGGACATCGAAGTCCGCGTCGACGCCGACCGGTCGCTGGGTTTCGAATACGACGGCGCCCTGTGCTCGATCCGCGCCGTCACCCTCGCCCCCGGCCTCACCGTGCTGTCGCTGACCAGCGTGCTGGCCTGGGATCGTCCGCTCAAGGCTGCCCTGCACAAGCGCGTCGCCGAGCGCAACAACGAGATCCAGTTCGGTTCGGTCACCCTGATCGCCCGTGGCCAGCTGGGCGACGTGATCCTGCGCTACACCTTCCCCGCCGAAGGCCTGGACGACGGCGCCCTCACCACCATGCTGCTGCTGGCCCTGTCCGGCGCGAGCCGAGCCCGTCAGGGCTTGCTCGCGCCGTAGCGCGTCAGTTGCTGGGCTTCCAGGTGATCTTGCCGCCCTGGAAATCCTGGGCCTTGCCGCCCTGGTAGTCGTATTCGTCGCTGGTCGGGTAGCCGTAGCGGCCGCCCTCGGCGCCCGCGCGGATCCAGTCGGCCTGGATGCTGCCCCACACCGCGTGCGCGCCGGTCTTCGACGTCCAGTAGATGGCGCCGGTCGGGAACATCGTGAACTGGCCGTCGCCCTTGCCCGCCGCGGAGACATCGGTGAGCGGGAACCCGAGTGGGCTCGACTCCCAGCCAAGCGCTGCCCACTTGTCGCGAATCGGGCCGCTGATCTGGTGCGCGCCGGTGCCGATGGACCAGTAGATCGAGCCCTTCTGGAAGTGGTTGAAGCGACCGCCCACCGCGGACTCTTCGCGGGTGACCGGGTAGCCGAGCTGGCCTGACTCGTTGCCGACCTGGGCGAATTTGTCGCGGATCTGGCCGGCGACGGTGTTGGCGTTGGTGTCGGGGTGCCAGTAGATGGCCGCGTTGTTGGCGAAGGTCTGGTACTTGCCGCCCGCCGCCGCATCGGCTTCCGGGGACGTGGGGTCGCCCAGCGCCGGGCCGCCCGCCTGGTCGTACTCGATCTCGATCGCGCCGCCCACCTCGAATCCACCGATCATCCTGGCCTGCGCGGAGCCTGCCATGGCGGCGGGCAGCGCGGCCGCCACGGTGACGGTCGCCAAGGCGGCCAGACCGCGCGATCGAAGGTTTCGACGGTGAATTGTCACAGGTAACTCCCTGGTCGGATCGATATTCAACGATGTCCGGCGCTCGGGACCCCCTCCGGTGCCGCACCCGAACCTACCCGTTGGACGCCGGTGGCAACAGTGTCATTGCTCACCCTGGGTGGTGGTGTGGCGGTCCCGGCAGCATGATCGCGAGACCGCGGGCGAAATCGTCCGGCTCGACGTCCCCGAGCAGCAGATGCTGCAGGATGAACCCGGGCAGCAAGCCGATGAGCGTCTTGGCGATCGCATCGGAATCAGTACCCGGCGGCAGCCAGCCGGATTCGCACAACCGGTCCGCGTACTCGAACCACAGCTCACGCATCGACGCTATGGCGTGGCGGACCGGGACCGCGGTCTCGTCCGAGACCAATGCCAGTGCCCATGCCTGCGGGGCGAGCCGCAGCGGTCCGTCGGGCCCACTGCGCCTGACGATCTCGGTGGTCAGCAGCCGGATGACTTCCGCTGGGGGAGGGGGTGTTTCGCTGCGGACGATCTCGGCGAGCCGCACGCGCAACGGTCCCATCGTGCGGTGCACGAGCGCGCCGATGATCTCGTTCTTGCTGGTGAAGTATCGGTAGACCGCGCCCGCCGACATCTGCGATTCGGCGAACACGTCCTGCATCGAGGTCTCGTGAAAGCCCTTCCGGGCGAAGCACAGCTGCGCGGCGTCGAGGATCTGCTGCCTGCGGCGTTCCAGGTGTTCTTCGCTGACTCGGGGCATGGGTCAAAAGTAAAACGAATGTCCGTTCTTGACAAGCGGCGGTGGGTGGTGTCACGGTAGAAACGTCAAAAAGAACGAACATTCGCTTTAAGGGGAGAAACCGCCATGACGATCACCCGCCGAGCAGTAGCTCTGGGGCTCGCGGCCACCGCGATCCAGGCGCTGATGCTGATCGCCTTCGCCTGGCCTACCGTCAATATCGCCCCGCGCGACCTGCCGATCGCCGTCGCGGGACCCGCCTCTGCCCAGGTCGCCCAGCAACTGCAGCAGCGCGATCCCGGCGCCTTCGAGATCACCACCGTCGCCGATGCGACCGCGGCGCGAAATGCGCTGGCCGACAGGGAAATCTACGGCGCCATCGTCACCGGCAACGGCGCACCACAGGTCATGGTCGCCTCTGCCGCGGCACCCGCCGTCGCCCAGCAACTCACCGCCGTCGCCCAACAGCTCAGCGGCCTCCCCGCCGCCGCGGTCCAAGACGTGATCGCCACCGACCCCGACGACCCCCGCGGCGCAGGCTTCGGTTCGATGGTCCTCCCGCTGGTCATGTCCGGCATCGCCGCAGGCGTCCTGCTCACCCTCCTGATCCCAGTCTTCGGCGCCCGCCTCGCGGGCCTGACCACCTTCGCCATCGCAGGCGGCCTCCTGAGCACCCTGGTCTTCCACACCTGGCTCTCGATCCTCCCCGGCTCCTACCTTGAACTAGCCGCCATCGCCGGCCTCGCCTCCTTCGCCGTCTCCGCCACCGTCGTCGGCCTCGCCGCCGCCATCGGCCGCCCCGGCATCGGCCTCGGCGCCCTCACCATGCTCCTGATCGGCAACCCCTTCTCCGCCGCCACCTCAGCCCCCGAACTCCTGCCCCAGCCCTGGGGAACCCTCGGCCAACTCCTCCCACCCGGCGCCGCCGCATCCCTACTCCGCTCGGTCGCCTACTTCGACGGTGCAGGTGCCATCGCCCCGCTGACGGTCCTGATCGCTTGGGGTGCAGGTGGTCTCGCCCTCCTCGGCCTCGGTGCGGTGCGCTCCCGCCAGGTGGCCACACCTATCGCAGCTAATGAACCAGTGGGCGTTCCCGCCTGACTCTCGACGCAAAGATGCTCCGCACGACCGCCTGTCGTGCGGAGCATCTTTGTCGGCCCGGTCGGACCCTACGGGGTGATCGCGGTGACGCCAGGCAGGTCGGCGAACTTGGCTTTCGTATCCAGGGATACGACCGTGCGACCCGATTCCGCCGCGTGCGCCGCGATGATCAGATCGTGGGCGCCGCGCGGCTTCCCGGATCGGCGGACATGCGCGAGTAGCTGTGCGTGGCGAGTGGCAGTCTGGTCGGTGTACTCGAGAATGTCGATGTCGTCGAGGAGAACGGCAAGGCGCCGCGAACGCTGTGCCGCACGCTCCGCCGTATCGGCGAGTTCGATGCCGACGCGGAACTCAGCGACTGTCACTGCCGCTATCGCCAATTCGTCGTTGTCATAAGCTGCGCGATCGATGGTCCCACGTTCATAAGCGATCAACACTCCGGTGTCGAGGATCAGTCGTCGCCCCATGGGTCCTCCAGCTCATCGGTAACCATGGCGAGCGCCTCGTTGATGTCGGTAGCGAAATCGTCGTCGAAGGGCGGTGTGTCGGACTCCTCCAGCGCGCGCCGAAGGGTCAGACCGGTCTTCTTGATCGGCGGAGAGACGGTCGCAACCGTCCGCCCATGGCGGACGATACGGATCGTCTCACCGTGTTCGGCGCGGCTCAGAACGGCCGAGAAGTTTCTGGATGCCTCGGCGGCAGACATCGTGGTCATTAATTCAGATTATCTGAATTTGTCTGATCCGGCTAGGTCAACTATCGCGGGCAGGGTCGTGAGAGTTATGTGAAATCTCATTCTCAACCTTGGAACGTCATCGCTGGTTCGTTACGGTGGCTACGGAATGGTGTCCGAGGGGAGGGTGTCAGCGGACATGTCTGTTGTCGTTGTCGATTCTGCGCGGTTGAAGTCGGAGATCGCGGCGTTCTACGCGGGGTTCGGAGTGCCCAGCGAGTTGACGGCGGCGTTCGAGTCGTCGGCGTTGTTGGTGCCGTTGGTCGGCCCGGAGGACCGGGTGTTCACGGTGGAGTCCGCCGGTATGGCGTGGTTGTGCGTGTTCACCGGGGTCGAGGAGTACGCGCGATTCATGACCGCCCGCGGTGTCCTCGCCGACCAGTCCTACCGCTTTCATACCTTCCTGGGACGTCGTCTGCGTGAGTTCGCCGCAGCACAACCTGACCCGACCGGTGTTGCCGTCGACATGCTGAGTGCGGCGCCGATGTCGTTCCCGCCGGAATTGTCCGAGGAGCCGTCGGCTGACGGTGGGCGTGGCTGATGGCGGATTTGAATATCGATCCTGCCCTGTTGACTCAGGCGGCGACCGGTATCAACGGCATCATCAGCGAGCTGTCTGAGCTCGGTGTCGGTGAGACCGGTGCGGTCGGGCGCGGATTCGCCCAGCTGACGATGTCGGCGATGGAGGCGGGGAAGGTCAACGTTCAAACCTGCTTCGAGACCTTCACCGAACGCTGGTCGTGGGGTGTGCGGGCGCTGGTTCAGTCGGGCAACGAGATCGCCCAGGTCCTGGACCTGTCGGCGGGCCGCTACCACGAGATGGACGAGCAGTTCTCGAACACGTTCAAGCAGATGTTCACCCATCTGGCGGGCAACCCGCACCTGAGCAAGGCCGATATCGAGGCGATGGACTGGGGCCAGGTCTGGGACAACAGCAACTTCAACACGGTCACGAACCCGCAGTACAGCGCGGAATCATTCGGTGACGCTTTCTCTCATATGCGCGACAACGTGTCGATGTTGGGCCAGGTCGGACAGTACTTGGCCTCCGATGACGTCCCGGAACAAGACAGCCTCGGTGACATGTTCCTGGCCGATACGGGCGCGGCAGCGAAGGCTGCCGAGATCCAACAAGCACAACAAGCAGCTCGTGGGGGGGAAATAGTTCGTGGGTATCGGGGACTTCGTCAACAGCCTCGGCGACAAGATCGAAGACGGGCTCGAGACGGCCACCGAGAAGGTCGGCCAGGCCTACAACACTGTTCTCGACGCCGAGTCCAAGGTCGCGAAAGCTGTTGGCGCTGACGGGCTATCGAACTGGCTCGACGATCTCGGCGACAAGGTCGTCGACGCGACCGGTGGCGCGGTGCCGGAGAAGGAACTCGGCGAAACCACCGATCCGAAAGAGCTGATCCGAGGCGACCCCGCCAAGATCACCGAGGTCGCCGGGCATCTGGGCAAGATCGGAACCGGAATCGACCAAACCGGTGACGCGTTGCGCAAGATCGACGTCGCGGATTGGTCCGGTGACGCGTCGTCGGCATTCCATGAGGAGTTCGCGAAACAGCCGAAGCTGTGGTGGGACGGCGCCGACGCGATGGGCAAAGCCAAAACCGCGTTGGACGCCTGGTTCCACGAGGTCACCGCAGCCCAAGCCAAAGCCTCGGACGCGATCGCGAAATGGGAGGCCGCTGACCGCGAGGAGCGCGACCGCAAGAACGGCTGGAACGCTCAAACCGACGACCAGCGCAAAGGTAAGAACCTCACGGATACGTGGACCGATATCCGCAACGAGGCACGCGCGATCCTCAATGGTGCTCGCACCCAACGCGATAACGCCGCCAACACCGCAGTGTCGGCAATCACCGCGGCGACCGAAACCGCGCCGACGGAACCACCGTTCCTGTCGCGGTGGGGCAGTAACTTCGACGACTTGAACGCCGCGCTGGAGCATGCGCAAACCAACTTCGTGTCCGGGTTGCTGACCTCGCTGACGGGCATGGTGCAGTTCGTGCGGTCGATCAGCCCGGTCGATGCTTACAACATCACCCATCCGGCCGAGTACCTGTCGAAGATGTCGGACCTGAGCACCGGGATGGTGCTCGCCGCGGCGGACCCGAAAGCGACCGCATCGGCGATGCTCGCGGGGTTCAAAACCAACCCATCCGAAGCGTTGGGCGCGCTGACCGGTGATGCGCTGACCACGCTGGCCACCGGCGGGGCTGGTGGCGCGGCGAAAGCTGCCGCTACTGTGGCGAATCGGGCCGACGATGTCATCGGAGCAGGCAATACCGGGCGCACCGTTCTCGACAATGCCGCGGGTGCCGCGGGCAGAAATGCGCCTGAGTCGCCCAGCGCCCCGACCTCGCCTACCCAGCCTGCGAGCGTGCCGGACAGTCCGTCGTCGCCGGGCACGAATCCCGCAGGGAACACTGGTGATTCGCCCGCGCCGAATCCGCCGGCCGCCACACCCGATGTGCCGGCGAACCCGGGCGGGAACGGGGGAGAGGCATCGCCGACCAACCCGGCCGCTACCCCGTCGGACACGCCTAACCCGAATCCCGAATCGGCGCCCGAGACCCCGCGAAATCCGGACACCGATTCCGCGGCCCCGAGCAACGGTTCACCAGAGTCGCCGGAGAACACGCCGTCGCCGAACGGCACCGATGATTCATCGGGCAAGCCTGCCCCCGATACCGATGGTGGCAGCCCGAGTCCGAGCCCGGACTCTCCGTCACCGGACGGCGACAACTCCACCCCTGACCAGCATGACGGCACGCCGACCCACCACGACGGTGACAACGGACCAGCCGACCCAGAATCCGGGAAACCGACACCCGACCCGGACAACAGCGGCAACCCTGAAGGGGACGGAACCAGCCCAGGCGCCCACGATAGCGACCCCGCTACACCCGATCAGAACGCTGCTCCCGAACCCCGCGCTCAAACCGACAGCGGGGCAAACGGCCAGGACAGTGTCGGCGACACCGCCCAGCAGGATCCACCGAAGACCGATTCCACCCGGGACCAAACCGAGGAGGGCGGCGATCCGGTCAACCTCGCCACCGGCGAATTCCTACTACCGCTAACCGATCTCGACCTGCCAGGCATCCTCCGCCTGGCTCTGAAGCGGGCCCACCACTCCAACTATCGGTTCGGCCGTTGGTTCGGGCCCTCTTGGTCAGCCACCCTCGACATGCGCGTTGTCGTCGAAGCTGACTGCGTGACAGTCGTTTTCGAAGACGGCATGCTGTTGGCCTACCCGCACGCCGAAGTCGGCGTAGGGGTCGAGCCAATCGCCGGAGGTCAACGGTGGAAGCTGACGCGGACTGAAGTCGGTGGCTACCGGCTCTGGGATCCCGACCGAGAACTGGTGTGGCACTTCGCCCCCGAACCAGTCCTCGACGGCCTGGACGCGCTGCTGGGCAATTTCGCGATCTCTGCGATTGCCGACCGCCACCACAACCGGATCAGGTTCCACTACAACACCAACGGCGACCCGACCGAGGTCACCCACTCCGGTGGCTACCGTGTTGTGCTCGACTCGGCCAACGGCCGCGTGACCGCGATCTCGGTCGCGGGCGAAGCAAATGGCTTCGAAACCCTCACCCGCGTCCGTGAATTCGGCTACGAGCACGGCGAGCTGACCACCGTGGTCAACGGCGTCGGCGGCACCACTCGGTTCGCCTACGACGAACACCACCGCATGCTGTCGTGGACCGATTCCAACGGCACCTGGGTCGCCAACACCTACGACGAATCCGGGCGCGTCATCGCCCAACGCGGCCTCGACGGGGTAATGAACGCCGACTTCGAATACCTCGAACTAGGCAACGGCACCGGCCGCCTCACCCGACTCACCAATTCCCGCGGCGGCGTCACCGGCTACGGCTTCGACAACGACCTTCGCCTGCGCGACTTCCGCAACGCCGACGGCGGCCACCGCCACATTGACTACAACGCAGCACGCAAACCACTCGCCGTGACCGAACCTGATGGCGCGGTCACCCGGTACACGTACACCGAAGACGGTGATGTCGCGACGATCACCCGTCCCGACGGCAGCGACATCCGCATTGAATACGCGTACAGCAACCGGCCCACCACGATCACCAATCCTGATGGCACAACCGCGATTCGGGAATGGGACAAGGCGGGCGACCTCGTCGCTGTCACCGACCCCGGAGGCGCGCGAACCGAATACACCCACGACGCGTGCGGCGCAGTCATCGAAGTCCGTGATCCTGACGGTGCCGTCACCCACGTCGGCGTCGATCCCGCCGGTCTCCCCGTCACGGTGACCGACCCCTACGGTGCGACTACGACCATCCGCCGAGACCAGTTCGGCCGTCCTGCTGAGGTCACCGACGCGCTCGGGCACACCACCCGCTACGAGTGGAACCCCGAAGGACGACCAGCTCGTCGAGTCGACCCCGACGGCTTCGCTGAATCCTGGACCTACGACGGCGAAAACAACCTCCTCACCCACACCAACCGCATCGGTGGCGTCACCACCTACACCTACGGCATTTTCGACAAGGTCGCTACTCGGACCGAACCCGACGGCTCGACTACCCGCTACCTGTACAACACCGAACGCCAACTGACAGCGGTCATCAACCCGCTCGGCCAGCGCTGGACCTACGACTATGACCTCGCCGGTCGTTTGGTCTCGGAAACTGATTACACCGGCGCCACAACCACATATACCCACGCTGTCACGGGACGCATCGCCACCGTCACCCCCGCAACCGGGATCACCCGCCACCACCGCCACGACATCCTCGGCAACCTCACCTCCATCACCGCCGACTCCGGCGAATACCTCGCCTATACCCACGACCCGCCGGACGCATCCTCACCGCGATCAACGGCACTGATGAAACCCTCACCCACACTCTCAAATTCACCTACACCCCCACCGGGCAAGTCGCCACCCAAACGCTCGACGACCAACCTCCGATGGTCAACGACTACGATCACCGCGGTCGACGAGTGCGCCGAACCACCCCTTCAGGTGCGGTCACTACCTGGCGCCACAACGTACTCGGCCAAGTTACGGCGTTGGACGCCGATGGCGCCGACATCTCGTTCAACCACGACCGCGCAGGTCGCCTCATTGGTTGGCGCATCGGCGAAGTCCAAATCGACCGAGCCTTCACCAGCAACGGCAACATCGCCACGCAGGAAGTCACTGGATTCCCTACCGCGACCTTCTCTCTCGACTTCGGCGACACTCCGATCGCGCGGCCTGATCCGTTCACGATCCGCCGCGACGACTACACATACCGCCCCGACGGCTATCTAACCGACCACATCACAACCCGCCCCGACACTGGCCAATCCCGCGCCACGTACGCCCTCGACCCCATCGGTCGTGCCAACACCATCACCCGTGATGCTGAGGTCGCCGAAGCCTATGAATACGACCCCCTCTCCAACATCACCGCCAGCCTCCCCTCTCCGACCAGGAACCCACCGCCCGCGCAATCCCAGCGGGTGTCCATGGAAGGCCGCGAGTACCACAACAATCTCCTCGTTCGAGATGGCCGCAACCACTACTACTACGACCCTGCTGGCTGGCTCATCCGAAAAGTCACGACACGAATCTCCCGTAAACCAGCAGTCTGGCACTATCGGTACAACGCGTTCGATCAGCTGACCGATGTGTACACGCCCGAAGGTGAATGGTGGTGCTACAACTACGATGCTCATGCGCGCAGGGTGGGCAAAGCGCGACTGGACACCACCACGCAGGAAGTAATTCAGCAGACGTCCTATGTGTATGAGGCGACTTGTCTAATTGAGGAGTCTCAAAAGGACTCGGTGACCTGCTGGCACTATATTCCTGGGACGCTGACCCCTGCGGCCCAGTCTGTGAAGCAGATGTCGGTGGCTGTATCTTCCATTGTCGTTACCGACCTCACCGGATGCCCAGATGAACTAATTAACCCGCACACTGCTGAACGTCAAGGAATGTCCAAGCGAACCCTCTGGGGGCGCAACCTCTGGACTGGTGCAACAAGTACACCTCTTCGGTATCATGGACAATACGAGGATGCCGAATCGAGTTTACATCATAACAGTTTTCGAACGTACGACCCGGAAACAGGCAGATTTCTCACTGCCGACCCACTTGGACTCGCTCCAGCTCCAAATCCTCACTCCTACCCACACAACCCAACAAAGTGGTCGGACCCGCTGGGGCTTACTCCAGAATATCGTGAATTTGCACACGGAACGTCCCTGGACAACGCGAACAATATCGTAAACAACGGGCTCGATGCCAATGCCGGGCAAGCAGCTACACATGGAGGATTAATGAGCCGACCAGGATCATTCTTTACACATGAAGTCGCAGGTGGAGACTCTCCCGGATTTCAGTCAGCATACGAATGGGGCCTTCGCGTGGACCCCAATTCCCCCTCTACCGTAATCGTGGGAAGGATTCCTGAAAACGTCTACCAGCAACTGCTCGAAAGAGGGCACGTCGAGGTGCGAGCAGTAGGTGAAGGGGTTCCTGATGAGACGATATTCCATCCGCGATCGTTTGAAACACTGAACGCGACGTTGGAATGGATTGCAAAGGTGACGCCATAATGTCTTCCAAGAGCTACGAGTACTCCGCCTCCAACATCAAAAAGACAACCTGGGGAAGCGTCAGGGACATGGGCGATGGTTGCTGGGAGACTGTTTGGCAGCTCACCTTTAAGGCGGCACACCCGCTTGGCGACGTGGACGTTTTTCGCAGTAGTGACGGCAGTTTTTCTGCCGAGCTTCGTATGGTTGGCAGTGCAAACGGGGAACTTCGGGTGACTACCAACAACGACGCAATGGACGCAGAGAACTACCCGCATACATACACATGCTTTAGAATTATCAATGACGAATACGGCGAAATTGAAACAATAGAGACTCACCCAAAAGAATGGTATCCACCTTTCAGGAACCGAGGTAATACGGGTTAGGTCCTGTCTCTCGATCGGATTTCCAGGTCAAGACGGTTATAAACTGTCGGGACGGTCATCGTATTCGCAGTGGAGGAGACTGCCGGTGATCGGCATCAGGTTCTGGCGGATAGCCAGTGAGAACTTCTGAAGCTGCTGTTACCAATATTCTATGTTCAAATTCTGTGATAGACCGGCGTGCCAGCCGAAAAGGCGCTCCGCTGTTACTGGTTGGTCGTGATGGCGTGTGGCATCCAGGATCATGTCGACGACACCGTCGACTCTGCGATCAGAGGGGGTTGTTGCGCCGATGTCGACGCCGAGTCGGCGGGCGATGGACGATCTGACCGATGCCACATCGAGCAACTCGCCCTCGACGGCGCTCGATTGCACGACGTCGGTGGTGAGCGCGTCCAACTCGACCTTGTCTTGCGTGGCATCGTCGGCGTCCATGAGGCGGCCGTGCAGGCGGCCCTGTGCGAGCGCGACGGCCTCGGTGGGCTTGGCGAGCAGGGCGGCATCGTAGGTGTAGTGCGGCCAGTCGGCGGACTCCCAGATATACCTACGGCTCGTCATGCAGTGAAAGTAGCGTCTATTCGCTGCAGAATCTGAAGCGAATAATCCGAATGTCGGTCAGAATCCGGTTCAGTCAGGGCTTCGGGAGATGATTCGAGCTGATGGAACGGCTGCGGCGAGTTGGCGGATGTCGTCGGGATCCGAGGTGATCACCAGTCCGCCGCCGTAACGAGCGCACAGTGCGACGACGTGGGCGTCGGCGAGGTACCGGCTGCCGACCTGTGCGCCGTGCAATATCGCGCCGACGAGTCGGGCCATGTCGAAGTCGGTGGGCACGATGGCCACGGGTCGTTGCCATGGGTGGTCATGGGGTTTGCGGGAAACCAGCGTCTCGACCCGGCGAGTTCGGGCAACACCCCGGCATACTTCCGCGCAGATGACGGCGGGCACAAGCACCTCACAGTGCTGACAGCCCATCCGAATCGAGAACGACTGGTCACGAGGTCTCGCGCCGTTCGCTCGCTGCGTCGAGCTCATCGAATGCCGCTGCGGCGTCTCGCATATCCGCGTCGGAAACAGGACCGGACTCGTCATCCCACCCGTCGAGGAGATCGCCCAGGGCGGCGTTGTGTGTAATCCGTTCGACGTGCTCGGTCAATGCGGCGTTGACCACCGCGGACACATGCGCGTCGCCGAGTTTGCGCGCCTGCTCGACCACCTCTTGATCAACGGTCACTGTGATCTTACTTTTGGCCATATAAGTATCGTGCCCGTCTGGTCGGCTGGATGGCATCGAACTTCAGGCGGGGAATTCCTGGTGGTAGCGCTGGGCTCGGGTGAGCATTCGGTGGATGCCGGCGATCATGCGGTCGGTGGGGAGGGGTTCGGCGATGATGGGGTCGCCGGTTTTCACGTAGTAGCGGCCGTCGGGGTAGTCCATCCACCAGAAGGTGCGGGTGGGGGTGGGGCGGGCGTCGAGGGCTGGGCCGGAGAGGGCGGAGATTTCGCCGAAGGCTTGGCGGGGGCGGTGGAAGATGCGGTTGAGTTGTTCGGCGGAGCTGAGGCGGCTCGCGCGGTATTCGAAGTGGTCTTCTTCGGCGGCCAGCTGTTCGCGGCTTACCTCGACCGGGGGCTTCTTGCCGGGTTTGGTGCGGGGGAGGGCGGCGACCGTCAGGGCTGCTACCTGGATGGGGGTGCAGTAGGTCAGGGTGACATTGGCGCCCGTGTCCTCGGCGGTGCCCGGCGCTTGTTGCAGGGTGGCGCCGACTTCGCCGCGGATCGCACCGTGGAAACGGATGATGGCCGAATCATCCTGTCCGACATAGCCTTTGGACTCGACTCTGGCTTCGGGGTCGAGCAGGACGGTGATGGCGCGTTCGATCGCGGGATCGTACTTGCCGAGCAGGCTCTCCACGGCTGCCTCGCGATGCCGCTTCAGTTCGTCGAATTCGACGATGTCGGTGCGGTATTGGAGGGGGTAGGGGAGACGGTCGCGGCCGTAGCCGGACCAGAGGATGTCGAATTCGGTGCCGGTGAATTCAGCTCGGTGCACTGTCGTTGTCTCCGCCGATCACTGGGGGTACGGTCCGGATCTCGTTCGTGCCGAGCAGGAGCTCGCCGTTCTCCTGGGTGATCAGGTAGTCGGGGATGCCTTTGGTGCGTTCGTCGTCCGAGCTGCCGCGCGCGCCGGGCGCGCCCATGCCGCCCATTCCCGCGGCACCGCGACCACCGGCCGCGGGCGTGCCCGCGCGAGTGCCCGCCGCGGCGGCCGCGGCTGCGGCGGGACTGCCCGGCGTGGTCTTTCCCGGGGTGACAGGGCCGCCCGCGGAGCCGCCGCGCCCGCCGGTGGCGCCGGCCCCACCGCCGGTGGAGCCGCCTCGGCCGGCCGCGGACCCGCCGCCGGGTCGACCCGTGCTCGGGGTGCCAACGCCGGGCGTGGATGTCGCCGGAGTACCTGTGGTGGGAGTCGAGGTGGTCGGTGTGCTGGATTGTGGTGCGGCAGTGGAGCTTTGCGGGGTGGTCGAGGCAGCCTCGGTGGATTGCGGGGTGGTGGAGCCCGGTTCGGAGTTCGGTTCCTCAGTGGTTGTGTCGTCTCCTGGGGTGCCGGTCGACGGGTTCCCGGTCGTCGTGCCGCCGTTCGAACCAACTTGGGAGCCACCGGTATTCGTATCGCCGTTGGTACCAGGGCCGCCGCTGTCGCCACTGGCGATCGTCGGTGCGGTGGGCAGGAAGGGGACGCCGACGTCGGTTTGGCCCGCGACCTGGCTGTAGACCGACCGCAGGATCCGGCGCGCCTCCTGGGTGGCCTCTTCGCGGTTGTGGTCGTCGACCTTCATCACGCCGTCGGCGGGCAAGGACTTGCCGGTGACGTTGGCGCGTTCGGTGAGACCAGGCATCAAGGCTTGGGTCTGTTCGAGTCCGGTGCGCATCTCGTTCAGCTTCAGGCTGATCGCGGTTGCGGCCTGGGAGAGTGGAATCGATTGCTGCGCATAGTTGTTCACGGCGGCAACCGCTGCGGAAGCGGCCGCGCCTGTCCACCCACTGTGGCCGCCGGCCCCGGTGACTGTGCGTGCGAACTGCTGGTTGAATCCGGTGAACGTGCCCATCAGCGCGCCGCCGATATTCGCCCATGCCGTGACCGCATCATCGACCATCTGCGGTTTCATCGCCGCCACCGCCGCCTGCATCTGCTCGAGCGACATGCTGTCGTAGTTGTCGGGGGTGGTGATGTGCGGAGGTTGGGTATCGCCGTCGAAAATCGTGGAGTAGTTGCCCGATCGCTGCCGGTCGTAGATCTTGGCCCGCTCGGTATTCCACTGCTCCTGCGCGGCGATCACCTTGCTCTTGTAATCCTCGTAGGTCACACATGTTCTCCTGTCGCGGAGATCTTGGCGCCGGTCGCTTGATCCTGGGCGACGAAGTTCGCAATCGCCTTGGCAACAACCTCTTTCGCCGTCTGGACGGACTCGATGTGCTTCTTGAGGACCTCGTCCAGTGGGCGATCGCCGCCTGATGCTGTCAGCGAGAATTTCCGTTCCAGCGTCTGGCTCGAGTTGAACGAGCCGAAGCCGGCGATATTGCGGACCTGAAGAACCTGGGCAAAGACCTCTTCCAGTCGCTCCAAGTGGTCATCGCAAACTCTGTCGAGATCCTTGCCGATTTCGGGATCGAGCGAAAGTTGACCGGCTTCAGCTTGGACCAACAGCTGACTCCACTCGCCAGGGTCGATGCTCAACAGCATTACTCGCCCCTCAGATCGCGGGAAGGTGTTGGGCGAAGCTGTCGGTGAGTTTGCGCGCCTCCTGGCATGGCGCTGGTGGCGAGGACGCGCTGACGCGGTTCAGCAGGCTGAACATAACCGACCCGTTCGGGACCTCTACGACGAGAGTGCAACTCAGGTCGTAGGTGGCTCCGGTCGGACGTAGCTGGAGCGCTGTGTGCGAGCCCACAGTGGTCTCGGTGAAGTCGGTGAAATCTGTCCGTGTCCGGGATTCGGCCAGCGTGTGTTCCGACGACATGATCGAAAACGTGTACTGCTTGGCCGAGTCCTGCCAGCTGCACGTCTTCCACCCAGTGAAGTCGACCCCAGCAACCTCGTTCTTCCGGGTGCCCGCGTTCAGTCCAACCCCGCTGACTGCCGAGTCCGGTATTGAACACGGATCCCACACCTTCGCCTCGGGATCTACCGAAGTGGGACTCGCCGCCACACTCACAGCACTCGACTGAGGACCAGCCGTCCCCTGCTCATCGCTCCCGCACCCCGCGACAGCCAACCCCACCGCCACGAGCACACCGATCACCCGAATCGCGCTACCTCGAACTGCCATGCCTTCGTCCCTCCCACAGAACCGGTGCTCGTTCATGGTCTCCCCGCTTCCGAGATCGTAGTCACGCCGATGCGCATCGCGAAAGGTCACGCCCTACTCCGCCGCGCAAGGTGAGGTCGCGGTCATCGAGAACCGCACTTCCTTCTTCGGCCCAACGTCGGTGTCGAGGGACGATGAGACGGTGTAGCCGCGTGGATCACGGTAGTACCGATCCGCGGGGACGGCGTCCGGTCGCTTGCTCGGTTCGAGAATGAATCCCCGTGCGGTCATCGATTCGAGGTTGGCCAGCGCACGGTCGATGAACTCCTGGGACGGGTTCACCTCCTCCTTTGTGATGCGCAGGTACCACGGCGGCCCTTCCGACATCATCGAGTCGTTGGTCCGGCAGCCGACGCCGGAATATGGCAGCGGGCCGCGTTTGATCGTCACCTGTTCCGGCCAGACGAGTTCGAGATTGCGCTCGACAATCGGACTCGCCTCGTCGACGGTCAGCCCCGTTGTGTCTTTGATCTCCTGGTTGGTCGGACCTCTGTCGATGAAGCCGCCGCACCCGGTCAGAGTCGTGGTGGCAAGTACCGCGAATGCGGTCATCATCCTCATTTGATGTCGATCTTTTCGCCGAGTTGCGGGTGGTCGGTGACGTGCGGGTTCGCGTATGGGTCGAGGTTCGGGTTGCCGAACGCATCCGCGAGTGCCGCGGCAGCGGCGGCCTTCGCGGCGTCGAAGCCTTCCTTGCCGCCATCACCGTTGTCGCCCAAACCGATGTCGACATACCGTGTTTCGATCCCACGTTCGACATAGGCTGTCGCGTTCGAGCCGTTGATGACGCCGACGATGTTCTCGAACGCTGTCGAGTTCCGATCGTCCCAGTAATCGCCGTGCCCGTCGCTTCCGAAGACGAGGTCGTTGCGGTGGTCCTTGGACTCGTCGCTGTAATAGCCGGTATCCAGGCGGGTCACGCCGGGTACTTCATCAGGATCGCCACCGAGAACGTCCGAAGCGTGCGGATTGCCGGGAAGATGAATCCCGCCGGGAGTGGTCAGCCCACCATCCGGATAGGACTGCACGACACCGATCAGATCGCCGGGCGCGGTCATCGAGTAGCGCTGAACATTCGGGTTCGGATTGTTCCAACCACCTTCGAACACACCGGTTCCCGCCGATGACGCATGGAGCACGCGGTCGGCGCGTAGGCCCAACTGTTCGGCCGATCCGACGATCGAGCCGCCATAGGAGTGGCCCACATAGGAAACCGGTGTTCCCGGTGCGGACGTTGCGACCTCTCTGTCGATTTCGCGACCGAAGTCGACCAGTCGGGGTGCCATATCCGCCGCGAATCGCGGACTCGGCGCACCGTCGGACAGACTTGTCAGACTCTGTGGGAAGTCACCTTCCATATAGAGGAATACCGGGCTCCCGGATTTGTCTGCGAGGTTCCAGGCGGCTACATGATTGGAACCGGAACCGTTCAGGTTCGTGCTGGTGCCGGGCACGTAGACACCGACACCAGGCGCACCCGACTTCATATCGCCGATCATCTCGATCATCCGACCGTTGCCCTCGGTGCTGAACATCACGAATTTGCGGTCGACCATGCCCAGCTGCGGTGTCGCGTCTTTGCCGGTCGCGGTGGCCGTATCCGTGTGAGCGTCCGCGACTTCCGGATTCGGGATGGGCGCCAGCATCGCTTCCAGTTGCTTGACCCGGG
Organism: Nocardia sp. FBN12; assembly: GCF_050320175.1. Lineage (GTDB taxonomy): Bacteria > Actinomycetota > Actinomycetes > Mycobacteriales > Mycobacteriaceae > Nocardia. The sequence goes on from NZ_CP190048.1 coordinate 472,956, forward strand.
ATTCGTCCCGATTCGGCTTGGCCTTCTCCTGGGTCAGCGCATTCCGGACGTTGATCTCGTTGGCCTCGATCCGCATCACGAACGGCACCCCGTTCAGGTTGCCCAGTTTCTCCGGAGCCGCGATCACCAGCTGACGTTGCGCTTCGGGACTCAACCCGGCCAGGAACGTCGCCCGATCATCCGGCGACATCGAGGCCAACTGAATGGCCACGGCGTCCGGATCCTGGACCGAACCGTCCGCGAGGGTGACGTCGGGTTGACCGTCGCGTATCGCGCCGAGGTCGCCCACCGACTCGCGCAGCCGCGCACCGAACAGATTGTCGAGGCGTTCGATCTCATCCAGCCCGCTCAACAGATTGAGCTGGAAAACCCCTGCGTCGCCTTCCTTTTCGGGATCGGGATGAGTCACCCGTCCGTCGGAAGCCACCGCGAAACCCTGCGCCGTCGCGAGGTTCTTCTGTTCCAGCACATAGGTTGTGGAGTGCTTCAAGCCCTGGTAGGCGTCATCGGCATCGTCAGCCACCCGCAGCAGTACGGTGCGCACCTCGTACCCGTGATCGACTTCCTCATCGATCCGCCGCGAGGCCGCGTCCTTGGTCTGTCCGTGCCAGCTGCCCGCCGCGGAGATCGCACGCGAGCAGTCGTCGACCGAGGTCGAGAGCACGTCGGCGTTGGCGCGGGCGGCTTCGGCGGCGCGGTGCAGGCCCTCGAGATTCCAGGTGTCGAGTTGGGGGATCGTGGGGCGCATCAGCGGGTACCGAGTTTCCCGATCTCGCCCGCGGTCTCGGCGTCGCGAGCCTGGATGTCGGCCGAGAACTTGTCGACGAGGTCGGCCAGCGTCGTGTAGCGGGTCGCGATCGAGTCCATCGCCTGCGATGCCGGGTCGGGCAGTCCGCGCACGGCGGCGAGCACATCGCTGCCGTCACCGGTCGCCTCGCCCGAAGTCGCCCAGTTCAGCGCGTCGACCTCGGCTGCCTCCCGGCGCCAGGCCGTCGCCATGGTCTTCAACTGATCGGGCTCGACGCCCAGGGTTCCACTCACGATGTCCCCTCCTTCGTCACCGAAGGACTACGCGTCCGGGTGGACCGGTCCCTTCGTGAAGGTTGGACGGAGCACGCGTAGTGAAGGTTCCATTATGTGATGTGAGTCACACCGAAGCGGTCTCGGCGGCGGCCCGGATGTGCACGCATTCGCGGCAGGTACCGAAGATCTCGAGAGTGTGGCTCACCTCGGTGAAGCCGTGATCGCTCGCGATCGCTTCCGCCCATGCTTCGACCGTCGGGCCCTCGACCTCGACGGTGCGCCCGCATCGGCGGCAGACCAGGTGGTGATGGTGGCCGCTCGAGCACTGGCGATAGACGGATTCGCCGGTGTCGGTGCGCAGCACGTCGACCATGCTCGCGTCGGCGAGCGACTGCAGGGTGCGGTAGACGGTGGTCAGGCCGATGTTCTCGCCGCGTTTGCGGAGCTCGTCGTGCAGTTCCTGGGCCGAACGGAACTCGTCGATATCGCTGAGCAGGGCCGAGATGGCGCTGCGCTGACGGGTGCTGCGAACACCGACCTGCTTCGCGGAGATGTTGTCTGCCAACGGTTTACCCTTCTTCGGCATGGGCGACGGCATCGACCACGATATGGGCCAGATGGTCGTCGACGAGTTCGTAGAGCACCTCGCGGCCCGAGCGTTCGCCGTGCACGACGCCCGCCGATTTGAGAATGCGCAGATGCTGGCTGACCAGCGGCTGGGTGACACCGAGGGCGTCGACCAGCTCGTGCACGCAGCGCGGCGACTCACGCAGTTGCAGCACGATGGCGATGCGGACCGGCGCGGCCAGTGCCCGCAGCAGCTCGCCCGCGTCCTCGAGTACCGTGCGCGACGGCACGGCGGCGGGGGCGGGGGAGTGGTACGGGTTGTGCGGGTGCGCGGGCGCGGCCTCGGTGGTCATGAACCAACTCCTTAATGGAAACAGATTCCATTTTGATATGCATAATTGCGCATGTCAAATGACGCGCCGCGCGGACACCTCGGCTGCTGCAAACCCACTGGACGCGTCCCGATACGCTGGACCCACTTACGTACGGTAGGCCGGATCGAACACCGGTACGGCATGCCGAACAATTCCGACTCGCAGTGGATGGAGAAATCTCGCGTGGCACCCAAGTCGAAGGTGGACACCGTTGCCAACCTCGCCAAGCGCCGGGGTCTGGTCTACCCGTGCGGTGAGATCTACGGAGGCACCAAGTCGGCGTGGGACTACGGTCCACTCGGCGTGGAACTGAAGGACAACATCAAGCGGCAGTGGTGGCGGACCATGGTCACCAGCCGCGACGACGTCGTCGGCCTCGATTCCTCGGTGATTCTGCCGCGTCAGGTCTGGGAGGCCTCGGGCCACGTGGCCACCTTCTCCGATCCGCTGGTCGAGTCGCTGCACACGCACAAGCGTTACCGCGCCGACCATCTCATCGAGGCCTACGAGGCCAAGCACGGCCACCCGCCCGCCAACGGCCTGGCCGACATCAACGATCCCGACACCGGCCAGCCCGGCAAGTGGACCGAGCCGCGCAACTTCTCCGGCCTGCTCAAGACCTACCTCGGCCCGGTGGACGACGAAGAGGGCATGCACTACCTGCGACCCGAGACCGCGCAGGGCATCTTCGTCAACTTCAAGAACGTGCAGGAGACCGCGCGCAAGAAGCCGCCGTTCGGCATCGCCCAGATCGGCAAGAGCTTCCGCAACGAGATCACGCCGGGCAACTTCATCTTCCGCACGCGCGAGTTCGAGCAGATGGAGATGGAGTTCTTCGTCAAGCCCGGCGAAGACGTCGAGTGGCACAAGTACTGGATCGACACCCGGCTGGCGTGGTACACCGATCTCGGTATCGACCCGGATAACCTGCGCCTGTTCGAGCACCCGAAGGAAAAGCTGTCGCACTACTCGGCGGGCACCACCGACATCGAGTACCGCTTCCGCTTCCAGGGCGGCGAATGGGGCGAGCTCGAGGGCATCGCCAACCGGACCGACTACGACCTCAAGACGCACTCGGAACACTCGAATGTCGACCTGAGCTACCGCGACCAGGCCACCGGTGACCGCTACACGCCGTACGTCATCGAGCCGGCCGCCGGTCTGACCCGTTCGCTGATGGCGTTCCTGGTCGACGCCTACACCGTCGACCAGGTGCCGACCGCGAAGGGCACCACCGAGGAGCGCATCAGCCTGCGTCTCGATCCGCGCCTCGCGCCGGTCAAGGCCGCGGTGCTGCCGCTCTCGCGCAACGCCGACCTGACCCCCAAGGCCAAGGACCTCGCCGCCCAGCTGCGCCGCAACTGGAACGTCGACTTCGACGACGCGGGTGCCATCGGCCGCCGCTACCGTCGTCAGGACGAGATCGGCACGCCGTTCTGCATCACGGTCGACTTCGACACCATCGACGACCAGGCAGTGACGATCCGCGAGCGCGACTCGATGGCCCAGGAGCGCATCGCCCTGGACAAGGTCGAGGCCTACCTCGCAGCCCGCCTCATCGGCGCCTGATTCGCCAGCCGTAAGGACCCGCACCGGATGTTCGGTGCGGGTCCTTACGCGTCCGCGCCCTGGACGGTTGATCGTGATGATCTCGAGCGAGCTGCGTTGATCACACTGTGTAGCTGACGGTTTGCGTTGGGGAGTCGTGTGCCTCACGATTTCCGGTGTGCTGTGGGAACCGGAAGACGTGGTGCGGGTGCTCGATCCGTCGGAGCAGCGATTCGTGCGGCATGCGACCTACACGGGGCGGTCGGTCACCGTGCTCGGCGAACTCGAGGCGGCCGCGCTCGGGGCGGCGTTCGCTGCCTTGCAGCAGGCGTATCCGATCCTGGTGTGCCGGATCGTCGAGGACGCCGACGAGAACGGAATCCTGTTGCGGCCCGGGCACATCGAGGCTGTCGGTGCGTGGGTGAGTTTCGGCGAGCCCGACGAGGTCAGGATCCCGACCGAGCCGATGGATCCCGGTGCTCAGCTGGCGTATCTGGATGTGGTTCTGGCAGAAGAGGATCGGGCCCGGGTCACGTTGTTCGTCCATCACGGTGTCGCCGATGCGGCGCATTGCGTCGAACTGTTCGCGCGGTTGTGGAGCTACTACACCGGCTATGTCGAGACCGGCGCGATCACCGTCGACGCCCACGAATACCCGGTGTCGCTGGAATCGCTGCTGGCGCACCGGGGCATCGAGCGCGGCCCACGATCGGGACTCGAGCTGGTGACGCGTCCGCTGGTGGTGGCCGATGCGGTGGGTGTCGTCGAACCGTCCCCGCCGTCGAGTCCGGCGCTGGCCAGACCCGCCCGCGTGCACCTCGATCCGGCCGAGACCGCGCGGGTGCTCGAGCTGGCGCGGGCTCAGGCGGTGAGTGTCAACGGGCTGGTCACGGCGGCGGCGGTGCGTGCGTTCGCCGCGGTGTACGGGGTGGCGTGGGTGGGATGTGTGTACCCGGTCGATCTGCGCAGGCGGCTCGACCCGCCGGTCGCCGCGGCCGGGGGAACCAACCTGTCGGGGCTGGCTGGCTTTGCCACCGGGTCGGCGGATACCGACGACCTCGTCGGACTGGCTCGGCGCATCGGCACGAGTCTGCACGACGATCTCGGCGCTGGTGTGATCGAACAGTCGGTGCTGCACTTTCCGGACTTCTTCGGCCCCGGCCGAATCCGTTCCACCGCAGGCCATATCGCCCTCACCAATACCGGAACGGTGCCCACCTTCCACGCCCCCGCCGGGCTGATCCTCGACGACTACGAGATCGTCTACCTCTCCGCACACCCCCGCCCGTCGACGGGGGCGTCCGCGGCCGTCACATTCCTCGTCTACACCTACCTCGGTCGACTGACCATCGGGCGGTTGGGCGGCGGCGCGCTCGCCGCCGAACTTCTGGATGCCATGGCATCGGAGCTGTCCTGGCCACCCGCCAGTCAGGAAGCCGCGACCGCCTGAGTTCGGCGGACCTGATTCGATCTGCGTCCGCAGCCGCCGGTGACGCGGCTCTCGCTCGCCGAGGGCCGGCGCGGCATCATCGCGGAGCGAGCGGCTCCTGCAGCTCGGTGACCCAGCTATCGGGGTCAGGTGTCCATTCCAGGGTGACCTCGCGACAGGGTGCGGAGGTGCGGTACCCGTTGTCCTCGACCCAGCGGCCGAAGGCCTGCCACGCCGCGCCGATTCCGCTCACATTCCCGCGATGGATCGTGCTCGCCACCTGTTCGAGCGCGGGCAGGTCGACGATCGTGAAGTCCGGCGCCGCATCGGGTTCCACAGTCACCGGCATGCACGCGTGCACGCCGACCGTGCCGTCGTCTCGCGGATCGTAATAGGCGATCGCGGGCCCCGCGATCGCGATCCCGGCTTCCGCCAGCCTGCCCGCCAGTTCGTCGAAGAGCGGCCCGATCACCGGGCCGATCGCCTCGGGTCCGAATCCCGATGCGCAGCTGGATGATTCGGCCACTCGCACCGCGGGCACCGACTTGATCACTACATCCTGATCGGGCATGACGCCCTCCTTCTCGATGATTCGGAGTCTCGATTCGATTTCGGTCAATCGCGAGCGGTCCGCCGCGATCCGCTGTTCCAACTCGGCTCGGCGCAAGGTGAGCATGCCGCGCAGTTCTGCCGCGTCGGGCCCCGGCTCGAGCATCCGGCCTACCTGTTCGAGAGTGAACCCGAGCTCTTTGAGCGCGACGAGCCGGTTGAGCCGAGCCAGTTGCGCCGCGGTATAGAACCGGTAGCCGGTGGCCGCGTCGACCCTGGCGGGCGGTAACAAACCCACTGCGTCGTAGTGGCGCAGCATGCGTACCGACACCTGACCGTGTCTGGCGAAATCTCCGATGCTGAACATGACGCCTTTCGGTGTACGTCCTCACACAGTGAGAGAGTCAAGTGCTCAGAATCTGCCGCCTCGGCTCACTCGTCGCGATCCCGACGAGCCGCCGTAGGATCCTGGCCGATACCCACCGCCGCCATAGCCTCCGCGCCGGGAACCGCCGCTCATCGCACCGCGGAGAAGCTCGTTCAGGAGGATTCCGCCTAGAACCGCGCCGGTCTGCGAGCCGCCGCCCGACATCGGCTGACGCGTCTCCCATGCCTGCACGCTGGCCTGTGCCTGCTGCATGGCCCGGCCGCCGAGGTCGGCCGCGGTCTGCGCGCTCACGAGTGCGCGTTCGGGGTCGCTACCCGCGAGCGCGCGGGCTTCGGCGAGGTGGCGTTGGGCTTCGGAGAGCCGGGTGCGCGCCTCCGCGTCGACGCCGCCACGCCGGGTGGTGATGAACGACGATGCCGCATCGATGCGCGCGGCCGCGTCGGTGAGGGTGCGATCGAGTCGGCGTCGTAGATCCTCCACGGCCAGTTTGCGGTCCGAGGCCGCGGCGATCGCCCGGTCCAGTTCGGCGTCGGCGGTGACCGCGTTGTGGAAAGCGCCGAGGGGGTCGGTGTCGGCGTTCGGAGCGTGGAGGGCCGCGGTTGCGGAGGTGACCGCGGCAGCCAGGTCGGCGCCGCCGAACTCGGTGAGACTCTCGGCGGAGCTCAGGTCCGCGCGTAGCTCGTCGAGAGCGGCGGGCAGACCATCTCGTGCCTGCTGAATATTCGTCGCGGCCTGGTCGACGGCGTCGAGCAGGGTCCTGGCCTGCCCGATCGCACCTTCGGCCGCGCGGATCGCCGCGACCGCACCGCCCTGCTGCCCGACGGGCCGCGTGAGTGCGGCGCGGGCGTTGTCGATGTTGGTCTGGGCGAAGGTGATTCGTTCGAGCGCCATACGCACGTTGTCGTGGATCGGCGCGATGACCGAGGGCGGGTAGGTCGAATCGAGCCGGACGAGTTCGGTTTCGGAGCCCGGCACGCGTGCGGTGAGGTCCACGATGTCGCGGGTGAGGCCGTCCAGCCGGGCGGGCGCGTCGATGAGCAGGTCGCGCATGGCGTCGAAATCGGTTACCTGCGCGTCGAGTTCGCGATCGGCCTTGCCCGCGGTGGCGAGGAGTTCGATGAGCATGGCGCGCTGCTGATCGGGGGTCTCCGGGATGGCGTCGTCGAGTTGCTGGCGCAGGGTGAAGGCCTTCACGGTGGCCGCATGGGCGGCGTCGAGCGCTGAGCGGAACGGGGTCACCGCGGTATCGCCGAATTCGCTGGTGGCCAAGGTCAATTCCTCGGCGCTCGTTCGCACGGCATCGTCGATCTCGACCAGTCGCTCGCGGGAGAGGGTATGCAAGGTCGGCAGCGACAGTTTCGCCAGCGCGGCCGAGTCGGTCGGGTCCACCTCGCGCGCGGTGGCTAGCTCGGCCCGGTCGCGGTCGCGACGACGCTTGCGCGAGAACAACATCAGACCACCGGCCACCACGACCACGGCCAGCACAAGGAGGATCAGCACACCCCACGGCACCCCACCACCACGCATCGCCGATCCGATCCTCTCGGCGGTGTCGACCGCTGCCTGCGCCCACTTCTGGTCGCGCAGAGCGGGTTCCACCGAACCCGCCAGAAGTGCGTCCAGCTCGGAGTCGCTCACGCCCTCGGGGAGGGTGCCGTGGAGCCAGTAGCCGCGGTCGTCGACGGCCACCGCGAACAGCAGGTCCCGATCGCTGAAGCCGGAGAGGGTGGCGGTGCGGTCGGCCCAGTCCTGCGGGGCCATCGACGCGAAGTCGCGCACGTAGATGACCCACAGCTTCACCTGGTGATCGCGGTACAACGTGTCGACCGCGTCGAGCACCTGGCTCTCGTCGGCCGCGCTCAGCACGCCGGCGGAGTCGACCAGCTGCGGACCCATCCGCGACGGCGGCTCCGCGACGGCTCCCGGCGCGCACAGGACGACGAGCGCGGCGATCATCGCCCCGATCATGGCCGAACTCTTCCTCGACAGCGGCATGTGTCGAATCTAACGCTCGAGACCGACACGGACACGACAGCGCGACGCGTGGCTTCTACGATCGGTGCATGGTCTCAGTCGATCGTCAGTACACCGGCCACGTCTCCGCGGGCGCGCACGCCCAGCAGCGCGATGTCCCCGGCGCCCGGATCGTGAAGATGTCCGTCGGCCCGATGGACAACAACACCTACCTGATCCAGAGCACCACCACCGGCGCCGCCGTGCTGATCGACGCCGCCAACGATGCCGAGCGCATCATCGAACTCACCACGCTCGAGACCCCCGGCCAGGTCGAACAGATCGTTACGACCCACCGCCACCCCGATCACTGGCAGGCACTGACCGAGGTAGCCAAATCCCTCGACGCCCCCACCGCCGCCCACGCCCTCGACGCCGACCACATCCCGGTCCGCCCCGACCGCCTCCTGGAAGACGGCGGCACCCTCGAAATCGGCGACCTCGCCCTGCGCATCATCCACCTGCGCGGTCACACCCCCGGCTCGATTGCCCTGGCCCTCACCGACGACGCAGGCCACACCCACCTCTTCACCGGCGATTCCCTGTTTCCGGGGGGTCTTGGGCGGACCACAAATCCCACCGACTTCGCTACCCTGTTCAGCGACGTGACCAGCAAGATCTTCGATCGTTGGCCTGATGACACCGTCGTCTACCCCGGCCACGGTGATGACACGACTCTAGGTGCTGAACGTCCCCACCTCACGGTCTGGCGTGACCGAGGCTGGTGACGTGGTCGAGTTTCGAATCGCCGCGGTGGTGAGCTGAACTGGGGCCTGTAGGACCCGTCAGCGCCCGGAACGCGGCGGCGACGTGGTCGATGCGCGCGTCCTCGAGTTCCGGGCGCGGATAGGTGGTGCGCAGAATCGCCTCGCCGTCCAACATGTGGATCAGCGAGGTGGCCAGCAGCCGGGCCGCCTCGGGCGCGACGTCGGGGGTCAGCACGCTGACCGCGAGCTCCTCCAATTCATCGTAGAGCTCCCGCAGCACCGGCGCGATCCGGAGCCGGAGCTCGGGCTCGGTGCGGGCGGCGACCAGCAGTTCCAGCCAGACGGTGTTGATGTCGCTGCGAATCTGCTTGCGCATCAAGTGCATCAGCGCAGCGAGGTCGACCGGGTGCGTGATGCTCTCCGGGATGCGCAGCTCGGCGACGACGGCCAGGTGCCGACGGCTGACCTCGCCCGCCGCCGCCACCACCAGGTCCATGCGCGAGTCGAAGTGCCGGAAGACGGCCGCCTTGGAAACCCCCGCACGACTGCTGATCTCACCGAGCGAGGTGCTGTGATAGCCCACCTGCTCGATCGCCTCGATGGTGGCCTCGACCAGTTTGGCGATGGTGGCGGCGCTGCGCTCGGCCTGTGTTCGTCGCGCGTTGGTCACTTACCCTCCGGCTCGCAGGAAACGACCGGTGCGCCGGACGCCGAGCGCCTCGGCGGGTTGCCCCTCGCCGAACACATACTGACCACCGACGAACACGGCCGAAACGGCTCTGTCGTTCCTGTTGACCATACGAGCCAGGTTGCCGTACATCGCGACGGGGGACTCGGCGTACGCGTCGAGCGAGTCGTCCAGGCCCGCCGGATCGACCACGACCAGGTCGGCGCGGTCGCCCGGGCGCAGATGCCCGGCTGCCACGCCGTACCAATCCGCGAGTTCGCCGGTGAGCCGATGCACCGCCTGTTCCAGGGTCATGAACGGACTCCCGGCCTGCTCGGCGCGGTGGACGCGGCGCAGGAAACGCAGCCCGAAGTTGTAGAAGGCCATGTTCCGCAGGTGCGCGCCTGCGTCCGAGAAGCCCAGCTGCACACCGGGATCGACGCTGAGCCGGTTCAGGATCTCGGGCCGGTGATTGGAGATCGTGGTGCGCCAGCGCATCTTGGTGCCGTGCTCGACCACCAGGTCAAGGAAGCCGTCGACCGGATGCACGCCGCCCCGGTCCACGCCGACCTCGCCGAAGGTCTTGCCGACGACACTTTCGTCCGGGCAGGCCACGATCTCGGCGTCGAAGAAATCCCGGTGCCAGACCCGGATGCCGAACTTGGCGTCGTAGTCCTTGCGGAAGCGGCGGCGATAGGCCTCGTCGCGCATCAGCGCGTTGCGCTCGACCTGGTCGGCCAGGTGCAGTGCGGCCGCCCCGGACCCGAACTCCTCGAAGATGACCAGGTCTATGCCGTCGGCGTAGACCTCGAAGGGCACCGGCAGATGCTGCCAGCGGAAATCACCGTTGAGCGCGTTCACCGCGCGGGCGAGGCCGCTCATCAGGTAGACGATGAGCGGGCTGGCCTTGAGGTCGGCGGCCGAGATCAGCGTGGTCTTGAGCCGTTTGCGGAACAGGCCAGCGCTGGCGAAGATCATCGCGGCCAGCCGCGGCGGATTCTTGATGTCGGGCCCGCCCTGCAGCAGTCGGCCGCGCCGGCGCAGAATCGCGTTGAGCCGCCGCCGTTCCCGCCAACCGGCATAGGTCGAGGGCAGCGTCCGAGAGCGCGCGACCTCGCCGTCGAGCTTGTCGAACAGCAGCTGCTGCGCCGACATGCCGACGAACCCGGCGTCCAGCGCCTCGGTCAGCCAGGCCTCCATCCGCGCCTGTTCGGCGCGCGTCGGCCGCACGTCCTTGCGGGTCGCGCGGTCCAGGCCCATGGCGGCGGCCCGGATATCCGAATGTCCGATCATGGCAGCCAGATTCGGCCCCAGCGGCAGGCCCTCGAGGGCTTCGGCGTATTCGCGCGCCGAGCTCCAGGACTTGACCTCCTCGACGGTGCCGATGACGTGCGGTCGCGGAATCGCCTCGACGCGGCCGAACAGATCACCAGCGTCGGTGGGCTCGACGTGCACCGTCGACAGTGAGCAGGACCCGAGCACGATGGTGGTCATGCCGTGCCGCACGGATTCGGCCAGCGCCGGCTCTTTCAGCACCTCGACGTCGTAGTGCGTGTGGATGTCCAGCATGCCGGGCAGCACCCATTTACCTTCGGCGGCAACGACATTCGGGCAACCCGTTTCGTCCAGCGGGTCCGCCGAGACCGTGACGACACGATCTTCCCGCAGGCCGAGGTGGCGAATGGCGGACGGGGAACCGGCGCCGTCGAACCAGCGGCCGCCTCTGATGATCGTGTCATAGCTCACAGATAACATTGCAACCGATCGGTCACAAAGTGTCAAGAGGTGGCAAACTCCTCGACCGCTACACCGTCGTCTACCCGGGCCACGGCGACGACACCATCCTCGGCGCCGACCGCGCGAACCTGCCCGAATGGTGTGCGCGGGGCTGGTGAATCAGCGCAGGGTTCCAGCTGACCATCGCGCGAGCGGCAGCGTCCAAGACCGATCCGGATACCGGCCCGGTGGTGCGCACCGTCCACGAATGTCAGCAGGCGGTCCTGTGGAATGGCACCGTCGGGCTGACGCCGGTCGGCCATCCGGTACCGGACGGGCTCGTGGTGGTTCCGCTCGTCGACAAACCGCCGAGCAGTCTCGTGCTGGCCTGGAACAACGACAGCCCGCTGATCCGCTCGTTCATCGATATCGCCGCGACGATCTCGTTGGCACCGGCCGGTAGTTCACCGGAACGGAATCCGGTGGTGACCGCTGACCCCGCGGCGCGTCGGACCGACCTGGCAGACTGACGAAGGTGAAATCGGGTTTCTCGCGAACGGCCGCGCCCGCCCCGGATGTCAGGCATCCGCGCGGGCTGGTGTCGACGGTCTCGGTGTGGTTCGTCCGGTTGATCGTCGGGGCGGTCCTGATGGGGGTGGTGCTGGTCGCCGGGACCGCGTTCCGGGTGTGGCAAGTCGCGCGGATCGACGACTACACCCCGGCGAACGCGATCGTGGTGCTCGGCGCGGCGCAGTATTCGGGGACGCCGTCGTCGGTTTTCGAGGCGCGGTTGTATCAGGCGTGGCGGCTCTACGAAGCCGGGGTGGCACCCACGGTGATCACCGTCGGCGGCAAGCAGGAGGGCGACCTCTACACCGAAGCCGCCTCGGGCAAACAGTATTTGGAGGACAAGGGCGTCCCGAGCGAGAACATCCTCGCGGTGGAGACCGGGTCCGACACGCTGCGCAGCATCGAGGCGGTGGCGGCGGCGATGGGGGAGCGCGACATGTCATCGGCCGTACTCGTGAGCGATCCGTGGCATTCACTGCGAACCAGGACGATGGCTCGCGACGCCGGTCTGGAAGCGTGGACCGCACCCACCCGCACCGGTCCGGCCGTCTACACGAGGGAGTCGCAGTTCCACGGCATCGCCCGCGAAACCGGCGCGCTGCTCTGGTACCAGCTCACTCATTTCTCGGCAGACTTCTCTTATGAGGCGGGACAGTGAGATGACAGAGACCTATACCCCGCACGACCAGGAACGCATGGTCCACGAGCCGGGTAAGACCGCATGGCCCGGCGCCGCGGACAAGGGTCATCGCAGTGAGTTCTCCCGCGATCGCGCCCGCGTGCTGCATTCCGCCGCGTTGCGTCGTCTCGCCGACAAGACCCAGGTCATGGGCCCGCGCGAAGGCGATACCCCGCGCACCCGCCTCACTCACTCCCTCGAAGTGGCCCAGATCGGGCGCAGCATCGCCGACGGCGTCGGCGCCGACCCCGACCTCGTCGACCTGGCAGGCCTCGCCCACGACATCGGCCACCCGCCCTACGGTCACAACGGCGAGCGCGCGCTCGACGAATTCGCCGACGCCTACGGCGGTTTCGAAGGTAATGCCCAGAACCTGCGCATCCTCACCCGCCTCGAGCCCAAGGTCCTCGACGCAGACGGCGAAAGCTTCGGGCTCAACCTGACTCGCGCGGCGCTGGACGCGACCCTCAAGTACCCGTGGGGCAGAAGCGGTTCCGGCACCAAGTTCGGCGCCTACGACGACGATCTAGAGCGCCTGGCCTGGGTGCGCAAAGACGCGCCCGACCGCAAACAGAGCCTGGAATGCCAGATCATGGACTGGTCCGACGACGTCGCCTACTCGGTGCACGACGTGGAGGACGGCGTGATCGTCGGCCGCATCGACCTGCGCGCCCTCGCCGACCCGGCCGAACAGGCCGCGCTCGCCGAACAGGGCCACGGCCAGCACCCCGACCAGTCGATCGAGGCACTCGCCGCCGCCGCGCAACGGCTCTCCGAACTCGACATCGTGGCCGACGCCGCCACCTATGACGGCAGCTTCACCAGCTCGGTGGCCCTGAAACGACTCACCAGCGAGCTGGTCGGCCGCTTCGCCACCGCCGCGATCTCGGCCACCCACGCGCGCTACGGCGAAGGCCCGCTCAGCCGCTACGAGGCCGACCTGATCGTGCCGCCGATCGTGGCCGCCGAGGTCGCCGTCCTCAAGACCGTGGCGCTGCGCTACGTGCGCTCCGACCCCGGCCACCTCGCCCGCCAGCAGACCCAGCGCGACCGCGTGCAGGCCGTCGCCGACCGCCTGCTCACCACCGCGCCCGCCCACCTCGACGATCAGCTGCTGCCCTGGTTCAACGCCGCCACCACCGAGGTCGCCCGGGTGCGGGTGGTGATCGACCAGATCGCCTCCTACACCGAGAGCCGCTTCGAACGCGTCGCCGCCTCGCTGGACTGCCGCTGAGCGGACCCGACTAGACTCGTTCACCGTGGCCGGACGAATCCCAGATCGCGATATCGCGGCGATCCGTGAACGTGTCCGGATCGAAGATGTAGTCGGTGAGTACGTGGCGCTCAAGCGCGCGGGCGCCGACTCGATCAAAGGTCTGTGCCCGTTCCACGACGAGAAATCACCCTCGTTCCATGTGCGGCCCAACCACGGGTTGTTCCACTGCTTCGGTTGCGGCGAGGGCGGCGACGTCTACAAGTTCCTGCAGCAGATGGAACACATCGGTTTCGTCGAGGCCGTCGAGCAGATGGCCGACCGCATCGGCTACCAGATCAACTACGAGGGTGGCGGCACCTCGGTGCAGCGCGATCGCGGCACCCGTTCGCGGCTGGTCGCGGCCAATGCCGCCGCGCACGAGTACTACGTGGGATTGCTGCACGAACCCGAGGCCGAGGCCGCGCGCAAGTATCTGACCGACCGCAACTTCGACAAGGCAGCGTGGCAGCAGTTCGGCTGCGGTTACGCGCCCGCGGGCTGGGACGGCCTGACAAAACACTTGCAGCGCTTGGGTTTCGAATTCAAGGAGCTGGAAGCGGCCGGGCTGTCCAAGCAGGGCAAGCGCGGTCCGATCGACCGGTTCCATCGGCGCCTGCTGTGGCCGATCCGCAACCTCGGTGGCGAGGTGATCGGGTTCGGCGCGCGCAAGCTGTTCGACGACGACACCATGCCCGGCAAGTACGTGAACACCCCGGAGACGTTGCTGTACAAGAAGTCTCAGGTGCTGTTCGGTCTCGACCACGCCAAGCGCGACATCTCCAAGGGGCATCAGGCCGTGGTCGTCGAGGGCTACACCGACGTCATGGCCATGCACCTGGCCGGCGTGAAAACGGCAGTCGCGTCCTGCGGCACCGCATTCGGCGAAGAGCACCTGCAGGTACTGCGCAGGCTGCTGATGGACGACAACTTCTGGCGCGGCGAGATCATCTACACCTTCGACGGTGACGCGGCCGGGCAGGCCGCGGCGTTGAAGGCGTTCAGCGGCGACCAGCGGCTGGCCGGGCAGACCTATATCGCTGTCGCGCCCGACGGCCAGGATCCGTGTGAGCTGCGTCAGCACTCCGGTGACAGTGCCGTCCGTGATCTGGTGGCGCGGCGAACTCCCCTGTACGAGTTCGTGATTCGCGGATTGCTCGCCGAACACAATCTCGACGATGTCGAGGGCCGGGTCGAGGCGTTGCGCCGTACGGTGCCCGTGGTGGCGCAGATCAAGGACAACGCCACCCGCAAGGGGTACGCCACCAAGCTGGCCGGTTGGGTCGGCTGGGACGACATCCAGCTGGTCGTGCGCCGGGTCGGTGAAGAGGCGAAGAAGAACCGGATGGGCGGCAACGCCACCCCGGCGTTGAAGCAGGGCGCTGCGGCGATTCCCGCGCCACGCGTCGAGGAGAGCTCCTCGGTGCGACCTGCCCCCAACGATCCGGTCCTCTACGCCCAACGCCAATCCCTCAGCGCCGCACTGCAATATCCCGGCATCGCGGGCGTGTCCTTCGACGCCATCGACGCCGCCGCCTTCACCCACCCCGCCTACGTGGCCGTACGCATCATGATCGCCCAGGCGGGCGGCACGGCAGCGGGTCTCAGCGGCGCCGAATGGGTCGCCGCCGTCGCCGACCACACCGACGACCTGATGATCCGCGCCCTGGTCTCCGAACTGGCCAACGAGCAGCTCCCGGTCCGCTCACAGAACGACACCCCCCGCTTCGTCACCGCCATCCTCGCCCGCACCCAGGAGGCCTGGGTCGGCCGCCAGATCGCCGAGCTCAAATCGAAGCTGCAGCGACTGTCCGCCAGCGAGGAACCCGACACCTACATGACGCTGTTCGGCGACCTGGTGGCGCTGGAGCAGTACCGCAAGAGCCTCGCGGCCCAGGCGATGGGCAGCGAGGGTTACGCAGCCGGGGCCTGACAACGGGTCACACTTTGGTGGCTTCGGTGAGAGTGCGGCTGGAGTACGCGACGAACGGCCCCTCCTGCTCGATTCGATCGTGCAGCCGTCGCAATTGATCGCGGTAGGCATCGACGGTGAACCCGGGCACCATCCAGATCACCTTGCGCAGGAAATACACCACCGCGCCGATGTCGTCGAACTCGATCCGCAGGCGCTCGGTCCGCTGGTCGGTGATCTCCAGCCCCGCAGCTCGCGCGGCAGCGGCTTCATCGTCGGGATGGCGCGCGCGCCGCGCTTCCGGTTGCGGACCGTGGAAATACTCGACCAGCTCGAACACACTGGCCGGCCCGACGTGCTGCGCGAAATACGTTCCACCCGACTGGAGTACGCGGGCGATCTCGGCCCACCAGATCGTGGCCGGATGCCGACTGGTGACCAGATCGAACGCCTCATCGGCAAACGGCAACGGCGGCTCGTCGGGCGCGGCGACGACGACCACGCCGCGCGGGTGCAGCAATCTGGTCGCCTTGGCAACGTTGGGAGCCCATGACTCGGTGGCAACCATGGTCCGCGGAAACAACTCTGCCCCGGCCAGAACTTCGCCCCCACCGGTCTGAATATCCAGCGCGGCGGAAGCGTTCTTCAGCCGACCACTCATCAGCCGCTGATACCCCCACGAAGGCCGCGCTTCACCGGCTCGCCCATCGAGCCAAGAGAAATCCCACCCCTCCACAGAAGCCGTGGTCGCCTCGTCAATCAGATCCTCGAATGTCCGTCCCATGTGAAATCACTATGCCAGCGACGGGTGGTCGACAATTTCGTCGAGATGCGGGTGAATGCCTGTCCCGACGGGTCGTCGCAGGTTCGCGCCCTCCTTGGGAACGCGGGTGATCTGACCGGATCCGCTTGTGACGGCTGAGCCTGTCGATCGCCGCGGCTCCTGTACGGCCTAGGTATGTGACGGACTGTAGAGGGGCCAGACAACCAGAGACGGTGAGCAGGGCTGCGGACCTGTAGCGCGCCGAAACATGTTGGTGCGCTGCCACTTCCGGCAGTGGAGTTAGCCGGAAGCTCCGCTCGGGACATGGTGGATCCTCGGCCGATCCGGTACTGTCCGATCGTAATCTCGGCGATCGGACGAGCGATCCACATCCTCTACGACCGCGAGCCGCACGGCGACAGCTCATCACGCTCGCTGCCGGGCTGACGTACCATCCAGCGGGCAGTTGCCCTACCAGGGGGATCGACTTCGAATGGGAATATTGCGACTTCGGGGGCAGCGTACAACCTTCCAAACAATCACTTCGCGGGACCGATCGTGACCGAACTCTCGGTCGAGGCGGCTCGGCTCTACGGGTTCAGGTTGGATCTACTGGACGTCGGAGCGAACCTTTCCTCCAATGCCTCGCGTCTGATGCCCGAGATCAGATTGCCAGAAGGATCATCGGGACTTCTCGCTGAGCTAACGCCGCCACTGGCAAGATTTCATTCCTCGGTCGAGGCTGGGCAGCGTGCAGACCTCACTGCGATTCAAGGTCTCGCTGATGGGCTGTCGACGGCGGCATCTGGATTCCAAACGACAGACCAGGAATACGCAAACGATCTAGCTGACATCGGCGGGCAAACCCGCCCCGCTGGTCAGTCGGCCGACATCGAACCCGTTCGATATACCTCCCTGCAGCTGCCGGTACTCACCAACACCGAACCAGTTCAGTACTCGGTCCGTCAAACAGTAACTGCGGCTATTGATTCGATCTCGTGTTATGACGACGCGATCATGGCTGCGGTCGGTGTCAAGCCGGCAGCGGACTACCTGTCTCCGCTCGAAGCCGACTGGGAGTCTTTGAAGGCTGTCGGCAAGCAAGTACGGCTCCTCGGGATCAACGACTTTGTCGCATCCGAGAACCTATCCGGCGGTACGAGGTGGCTCCGGACTGACTGGTCCGGCGATGCTGCGCTGGCGTTCGAGTCGGGTGCGGGCACCTCCTCGAAGTCGTTGACCGAGCGCAGCGACGATATGGAGGCCGTCGGTCAGATTCTCGAGGCAGCTGCAGCCCTGCTGGAGCGTCTCGTATTCAACCAGGCCGCGGGACTCAGCGGCGGTCTGGCTGCATCGATCACGCTGCTCGATTTTACGTTTCCCTTGGGGACTTGGGCTCGAGCGCTGGCTGAACCGATCGAGGAGTCGCTGCGTTCGAAGATCTCATCCGAACTCGATGCCCTCCTCGCGGCCGCTAAGTCTCGCCAGGACCAAATCCGGACAGCGATCGGGCAGGTATCCCAGGCGTTGGAATATACGCCAGGTCGCGCAGCTCCTGTATTTTCATCCAGCGATTTCATCGCCCCGGCCCGCGCCGTCGCGGATATGAGAGTTCGTCGATACGGTTACAGCAACAACGTATGGTGGGAGAACAGCCTTGCATCCGCCGCCTGATCCGCCGAAGAAGAACCAGGCCGCCTATGGCTCACGTACGGGCATTACGGACAAGATTGAGGCCAGAACCTACAAGGTTGTTGACGCCTTTATCGCTATGCAGTATTTCGAGAAGGCTGGATACTCCTTTTCGGCGGACCTCCTGAAGTTCTACCTGTCCAACCCTGGTCCGAATTCGGACTTCACGATCAAATCGGAGCACTTTCAGAAGGCGGTAAATACCGAGAATGTCAAGTACTTCGTTTCGCGGTGTCTCGACAATATAATTGACCAGGCAAGGCTGGACCCGCAGGTGGGGATCGTTCGTGAGCTCACCTCTGGCTGGGAAGGTGCCGGTCCGACAGAGGATTCGGATGTCAAGTTCGGGATCGGGCATTTCGATGTTTCAGTCGGAAGCGACACAGTTGTACGTTCCGCGGACGATGGCCTGCGCGCCGAAGTGAGCTATAAGGTATACATTTGGGACTACTACAACTTCGAAGCGGAGACCTGGATGCCGTTCGGCAACGTCAAGGAGAATATTGCGAACGATATCGGATCACATATGCGTGAGCTCGAGGAATTCGGATGGGCGCGAAGTTATGTGGCACGCGGACAGTCCGAGACCGTCCAGACATGGGTCCAGATGCTGTGAAGCGAAAGACTGATGGGGTAGTTGTTGCTACTGTGGTCGTACTGTATGCATGCGTGACGGGGGGCTGCGCGAGCCAAGATTCAGATCTCCGTGCTCTTGAATCGTGTGGCTCCTTGCGGTTTCCGGCGGGCACCGAACTCGCGGAGTATGAAAACCAGACGGCCTTTGGGGACGAGGTCATGGTTGCGGTCGTTGAAGTTCCTGCGAGTGAATTTAATGAGTTCAAAATAGGCTCAAATATCGACCGATTCAATCCCGGTGTGCCGGAATCTTGGAAATATTACTGGCGTAACACAGAGAATTTTCCTGCGCTCGGATCGCAGCGTGCTGAACACGTCGATGAAGGGGGTGTTTCTCAGACTCGATGGGTTGCACATTCGAGCGAGGGCGCATCCGATCTGGTCTTTATCCGGGCCGCCTGTTGACCTCGATCTATTTCGCGACCGGTGTTCTGGTCTGATCGGGTTCGGGCGTCGTCTGGATAAGCACCCAGACTCGACGCCGACGCGACCGCTATCCTGCTTACTTCTCGACTCGATCGCCGTCACGTCCACAGGCGACAATCTTGCTGCAATCGCCGAACTCTATGCACCTGCCGAACTTATGGTGCCTTCCGAACTCGTCTGATAGCGCATCGGACTGTGCTCGGTCAGTCAGTAGAGAGCGCATTCTCATGGCTTGAGGGCTGCTTGCCCTTTGAGAGCCTCCTCGCCGTCGAGTTCGAGGTCGTTGACGCGGGACGAAAGTACGGGTTAGCACGAAGAAGGCCTCTGACCATTTTACCTGGTCAGAGGCCTCCCTTAGGCTCCCGATCTGGACTCGAACCAGAAACCTGACGTTTGAATTCCGTTGTGCCCCAATATTTCTCATCGATCCCCAATAGACCCGATCATTTGCGGATTCGTCGTTGAAGGTGTTCCCGCTGTATCCCAACCGTTCCCGCTACTACCCGTTGAATCCGTGTTGTTTCCGTGTTGTGGGTCGAGTCAGCCTGTGTCGAACAGCCATGTCGAGTGGCGCACCTGCGAGCCTCGAGCCAGGGCAGCCAACCTGACACCTACTCGTGAAGCAGCCCGTCCTCGAGTCACCGACCTGTGGTCCAGGACTAGATCAAGACAAGACAAGACAAGGGAACTGACACTTGGATTCCTGGCCGAGTCGCGCGACGCTGTCTTTCGCGGCGCGCATCCGACGCGAAACAGCGAGCTTCGGCCGCTGGCACGGGCCGATGGCCGGTCTAAATACATTCTTTCCGTCTGCGCGGCGGCCATCGAAGGGCCTGTCGCTCCAGCTGCGGACCCCTGTGTCAGGCAGTTAGGCCGCGCTTTGAAGTCCATTACCTGAATGCGGTGGCGCTGGCGGAGCCCAATCTAGATGTGCGGCTGTTCGTCTAGAGACGTAGGCCCCAGATACGCCGCTGGCCTTGCGCTGCCCTGATCCGGCTTGTGTCCAGTGCGATACTGCCGTCTGGGGACAATGTGTAGGGAACGAGCAGGTCGATGGCGATTCCGTCGCGGTGTTCGATGTGAACCTCGACGGCATCCTCGCCGTTAGCGGGGATGCCTACATCCATGGTGACCGCGAACGCGCGCAGATGCATATCGTCGCGATCGAAGGTGAGAGCATCGTGGACGGCGTCCTTCGACGGGGTTGCGCTATCGGTCATCCGCGCGGTGCGCTGGCCGTCGTGATCGATGACGAATGCGAACGGGGCGAACGATCTGTGCTGTCGCAGCTCGGTCTGCGCGAAGTCCAGGCTGTCTGCGAACAGGTCGTCGACGTCGTCCTGTGCCAGTTGTGAGGCATTGTCCCGCCACTGCATCAGCGCCCTTCCCGGTCATTCCTACCTCGACTACTGTGTGCGTCAACGATACGCACGGTATCGGCTAAACGCTGATATCGGGGACGGGGAAGGTCGAGATGGGGGACGAGTTAGCGATCTCGCCTGACCAGGTTCGTGCCACGGCGGCACGTCTGGCGAGTCTGCACGGAACGCTGGCGGCAGCGGCCCGCGACATCGACACCAAGAACTCGAGTCTGTATGGCAGCTGGACCGGAAGCGCCGCGGAGTCGATGAAGCAGATCTGGCAGCGCGACTTCGGCGAGCTCAGGATGTTCATCGATGAGCTGACCGACTTGGCGGAGAAGCTGACAACTGTGGCTGATCAGATCGAGCAGACCGACAGCGCCAACAGCAACGCGATTACCCAGGTCCAGATCCCAGGCAATGAGCAGGGTGCGTGATGACCCCGTTCGGCTACAATCTCGATGATCTGGCCACGTTTTCCAAAGCGTTGGATGCCTTCCTGCGTGCGGTAACTGACGAGATGTCCGGGGCGACGGCAATTGTCGCCGAGCTTCGCGCCGCAGGATTCAGCGGTGACGCCGCCGCCGCATTCGAGCAAGCTCACGCAACCTGGCAGTCCAAAGGCGCGCGACTGGTCGGGCAGCTGGCCGACCACCGGCTCGAGATCGACAATGCCCACCACAATTACGCGCAAGTGCGGCAAGTCAATGCGCAGATCCTCGGTCGGTCTGCAGGATAGTCGTGGCCGATATCGATCCCGCCGCGTACTACGCGGCGGCAGCTAGAATTGCCCAGTCCAGCCGCGACATCGAGGCGACCTTACGGACCCTGGACGGCAATCTTGACGTCGCACGATCGGCGGGGGTCCACGAGGCTGGGGTTCGCTGGTCGACCAGCTATGACCAGTCCGCTTCGGACGTCTTCGAGCTCGCTTCGCTCAGCGCCATCGCCGCTGGCGAACTCGCACGTCAGGTCCATCAACTCGGCGTAAACCACGAAACCAATGAATCGGCGACCGACCCCAATCAGTCGGGTGCCAACCCGCCGGCGGCCCCGAGCGCTGCCCAGATCGCAGACTCCCTGCATCCGAAGCAGATCTCGGCAGGAGGGACCGGCGACAGCCCCGCGCATTGGGACAAGATCGCCGACAAGGTCACCAAGAAATGGCCGGACTGCGACTTCACGCGAATCAAGAACGCTGGCGAGAAGTTCCAGGAATTCGGCCAGCACGCCGAAGACGATGCGACCAAGATGTTCAATGAGGTGAAAACCCATCTCTACGACCAGACCGAAACCGACGTCGACGGAATTCTCGAAGAAATGGTTTTGCTCGCGACGGCATACCGAGACGCTGGCACCTTTGCCAAGGCTCTCCGACCCGCCTGTACGGAAGTCAGCGAGAAGTCCGATACCGAACGCCAGCAGGTGCAGGCGATTCTGAACAGCCTGGTCACCGCGCTGGTCTCCTTGGATGTGGCCGGGGCGGCCCCGGCAGGTAAGGCGGGTGACGCCGGATACGACGCGGCGAAAGACGCCCTCATCCGTCAGGCGGCGGCCGATTTCGACACACTCATGGTCGAACTGGATGGCTTCGTCGCGACTGCTATCAACTCGAACACCGCGATCTACACCAACGCCACCGCTTCTGCGCGGCTGTTGACAGGGATC
This sequence comes from Nocardia sp. FBN12, assembly GCF_050320175.1. Lineage (GTDB taxonomy): Bacteria > Actinomycetota > Actinomycetes > Mycobacteriales > Mycobacteriaceae > Nocardia. The sequence continues at coordinate 494,896 of NZ_CP190048.1, forward strand.
ATGGAACGAACACCCCGCAACACCGACCCGATCCACAACGGCGACACCCGTGAGAGCGGCGAAACCGGACAGCAAGGCGAAGATCGTGCCGGCGTCCCGCGCGGCCCGAAAGAGGAGGTCGTCGTCAATGGCCGGGTCAGGATCCCCGACCACATCGATGATCAGTTGGGCCAGGTCACCGAGGTCAAGAACAAGAACAAACTCGACAAGGGCGACACCGAGCAGATCACGGACATGGTCGACTACGCCAACAGTCAGGGCTACTCACCGATCCTGGTCACCGACCACCGCACCACACTCACACCGGACGTGCAGAAGCTGGTCGACGAGGGCAAGATCACGCTGATCCGAAAGGAGCTCGATGACAATGCCGACCTCTGATTCACCGAGCGAGCAGGACCTTGCCCGTCTCATCGACGAACTCGATCGGTTCATCGATACCCTGCAGACCAGCATCGCCGAAGCGAGAGCGGAGCCCTTGGACTCGATTGGGCCGCCCGCTCACAGCGCTGCCGCCGACCTCGAAGCCTGGAGCCGCCGCGGAGATCAAGTACTCGCCAGCCTCCGGCAGTACCGAAAGCGCCTCGCGGCAATACACATTCATCACCTCGCCATCACGAAGACCAGCACGGGAACCGCCGCGGCGCGCAACGAACCCAGCGATCTACCGGAAGCAGCCGACTCCCTTCCCGTCACGCGAGCGGCCTTCAACTATCCAGGAATGCCACACGGCGACGACTGGCTCGACAACCCGCCTGCCTGGTTCCACGATGGCCGCAATGGCTACGACATTCGGCTGGTACGCGATCTCGCCGCTGTCGGCGTGCGTAGCTACGGGCTCAGTGAGCTCGCGAAACTCCGTACGATCCCGCCCGCCATCCCGGTCTTTCTCGATTGGCTCGAACACCTCGACGACAAGATCCCCGGACCTGAGGAATGGGGCCGCTTCAACAGCGCCGAGCATCACAAGGCATGCATCCGCAGTGATCTTATTCGCAACCTCAACGACCCCGCCGCCAAAGGCAATCGCAAAGCCATCGACCTACTCGTCGGACAGTTGCGTCGGCAACCCGCACTGACCGACGAAGTACGTTTCCGGGCAGGTTCGGCCCTGGCCACAATCGCAGAACGAGGCGACTTCGACTTGGTCGTCACCCTGATCTCCGAACAACCGCTCGGCCACCCCGTCATCGCCGCCCTTCTTCGCTTCATCGGCCGCCAAAAAACATTACGAGCCAAGGACATCGCGCTCGCACACCTCGAGCACCCACACACCCGCAACTTCGCGATCGACGCCCTCGGACAGATGAAGGCAACCGGCGTCCGAGCCGTTATCGAGTCCTATCTCGACGACCCCGACCCCTACACACGTAACCAAGCAAGGAAGGCGCTCGCGAGACTGTCCGAGTAGGGCCAGTCGGGTCTATCGACTCGCGCACCGACCGGCTCGGTCCCTGCGTGCCCGCACCTGCAGACAGGAGAGTACGTGCGAACAAGATCGGCCCCGATACTCATTGCAGCGCTGGCCCTTTCCGCCGGCGCGTGCGCATCCACACCCGACCAGCCGGAGGAGCGACCGGAAGTCACCGCACCCGCCACCGCGGCGCTGTGGGACCCCTGTACAGAGGTCGCGCCCGATCTCGTTCGACAGATGGGCGTCGATCCAGACACCAAGACCTCCACGGCGACTGCGCAACCCAACTCGAAGTACTGCACCTGGCACGACTCGAAGGCTGTCTGGGCATACCACTTAGGCATTCTCTCCACGAGTTTCCCACTCGAGGCCATCAGACGAACCAAACCCGCAGCCATCGAGACCGCAGTCGGCGGGCGCGCCGGAATCCAGGACCGCCCAGCCGACCGACAGTGCGAGATCGTCCTCGCTGTCGGAACAGGCACGGTATATATCCAAGCCTCCGACAACCCCGCAGCTCGGAACCCACCCGATCCGTGCACCCGTGCGCTGGACGTCGCAAACGCTCTGGCGCCCAGCCTTCCCTGATGAACTCGATCAGTTGACTGCCTCGAGAATCCGGATTCAGCGAGGCTGAGGTGGCGATCGATTTGTGGGTTTCGCGGGCGGTGGCCAGCGCGTAAAAGGCTCTGACCAGGGGCAGAACCTTTCTTTCGCATTGAGCCCCCTGTCAGGATTGAGCTGACGACCTTCGCTACAGGACGAGTGCTCTACCACTGAGCTAAGTGGATGCCAGACTCGCCCCCTACCGATCCCAACTTTCAGCACGAAACCACAGACCGCGGACCAGTCGGGGTCCAGACCGGGCCGCGGCCCCTATCAGCGATGATTGCTGGCAGAGATCTCATCGCCAAGGCTACGATGGTCCCTATGTCCCGCCTCGATCGCATCACCTCTGATCCGCAGATCTGCCATGGTCAGCCGGTAGTGCGCGGCCTTCGGATCCCTGTGCAGAACATCCTGGAGATGATGGCTTCGGGCATGAGCACCGAGGAAATCCTCGATGACTACCCAGACCTGGAATCCGACGACCTGCTCGCTGCGCTGGAGTTCGGTGCTCTCGCGGCAGGCGGACACACCGTCGTCTCTGTCAGCGCAGCGTGAAGTTCCTGGTCGACGCGCAACTCCCGGCACGGCTCGCACGGTTCCTGCTCGATGCTGGGCACGATGCGAGGCACACAGCGCAGTTGCCCGCAGGAAACCGCACCGCCGACGACCAGGTAGCCAAGGTCGCCGACACGGAGGGCCGTGTAGTGGTCTCCAAGGACGCCGACTTCCGGATCTCACACCAACTACACGGCCAGCCCCGTCGACTTCTGGTCGTAGCTATGGGCAACATCAGCAACAACGATCTGCTTGCCGTGTTCGAGACACACCTAGCCGCCATCGTGGCAGCGTTCGACCATGCCGACCGAGTCGAGGTCCGACCCACGCAGATTGTGGCCTGGCAGCGAAAGACGCCGGAACAGGACTAGGGACAAGCGGGACGCCCGGCGAATCCGTGCTCGACGATCCGGATCAATACACGGCAACCGGGTTACGGTCGAGTGCGTTCATGGTCAGCCAAAATGCCCAAGAACAGGTGCAGGAACGTCACGGGCGCTTCTTGTCGATGCCGAGAGCGGCAACGCGCAATCCAAAACGTGTTGATTCCGTGCTGCCCTTCGGGTCGAGTCGCGCAAAAGGCCAGGTGAGAGCGTTGCGTCCTCAGTGGAACACAAAAGAGATCCCAACACATGCGAATATTCGCCGGTCAGAATCTCTTTTTGACGTGCTCCCCCACCTGGACTCGAACCAGAAACCCCCCGATCGAAATACGCTGTGTCCCAACACTTTTTAATGTTCCCGACACCGCCCACACCTGCAGATGCGCCGCGCGTGGTGACCATTCGCCCGACACCTCGGTGACGGGGTACGCGAGCTACGCCCCACGCTGGACGGCGCCGCGATCCGCATCACCTACTGGCTCGCACCCGGACGCCGCGCAGTCTTGCTGACGGTGTTCCGCAAGACCAAGATGCGCGAAGACAGCGAAGTCAAACGCGCGAAATTGGCGCAACGAACCTGCCGAGCCGAACACGAACCCGCCCATCAAGAATTCTTGCGGGCGATCGAGAGAGGAGAACTGGACCGATGAGCCACACCCGCTGGAAGGCCCTCCGAGAACGCCAACTCACCGAACCCGCCGAGGTCACCGAGGCTCGCCGCGAGATCCGACTTTCCATGGCACTTGCCCAAGCCGTCTACGACCGCCGCACCGAACTCGGCCTCACCCAAGCCGAACTCGGCGAACGGGCAGGTCTGACCCAAGCCAAAATCTCACGGATCGAGGGCTCCGACACCGACCCCACCCTGCCCTTGCTAGCGAAACTCGCTGCAGCTCTCGACGCCACCCTCAACATCGCCCTCGATGCCGATGACACCCAGGTGAGCTTCACCAGTCGCCACACCAGCGCCACCCGAGCTCGGCCCTTCAGCAGCGATCTCGCATTGCCACAGATGCCAGAGGAATTCCCCAAATGCCAGGGCAGTCTCTCGGGCCATTGAGTCCTTGCTCCGCGATCCACCCAAATCCGTCAACTCGAACGACGGCCGATACGAAGCCAGGCTGAGCTGCCGCGACAAGTGACCGCCGGCTGCTGGATCGTCGAGCAAACCCTGGCCTTGCTGCATCAATTCCGGCGCTTGGCCGTCCGCTGCGAACGTCGATCGTTGCCTGCGCAGATATGGCCCGGTCAGGCTGTGCCCAGCAATATTGCACGCCGCTAATTGCCGGGTGTGATCACTGCAGGGCAGAGAGTCAGGCTGACGCCCAGTCCGCCATGACATCTGCGAGCGCCTGCACCCCGGCGTGACAGTCGTCGATTTCGGCGTGTTCGATGGGGGAGTGCGAGACCCCGGTGGGGTTGCGGACGAAGAGCATCGCGGTGGGGACCTTGGCCGAGAGGATGCCGGCATCGTGTCCCGCTGCGGTGGGTAGCACCGGGATTTCGCCCAGGTGGCCCAGTGCCGACTGCAGACGGTTGCGGGTATCCGCGGGGAATTCGACGATCGGCGTGATCGATTCGGCCTCGGTATGCAAGCCGATGCCGTCGGCGGCCGCGTGCCCGTGGATTTCGCGAGTGATGTGGTCGACGAGTTCGGTCAGTGTTGCTTCGTCGGCGGCGCGTGCGTCGAGCCACGCTTTGATTTCGGACGGAATGGCGTTGGCGCCGTTGGGGAGGACGCGCACCTTGCCGAAGGTGGCGACCGCGTCGTGCAGTGCGGCCGCGGCGCGGGCGGTGTGGACCGATGAGGCGAAGGTGAGCATGGGATCACGGCGGTCGACGAGTCGGGTGGCGCCCGCGTGATTGGCCTCGCCGGTGAAGGTGAACAGCCAGCGGCCGTGCGGCCAGATCGACGACGCGACCGCGATGGGTTGATCGACGAGGTCGAGTGCGCGTCCCTGCTCGACGTGGAGTTCGACGTAGACGCCGACGCGTTCGGTCAGGGTCGGATCGGCGCCGAGGTGCGCGGGGTTGCGGCCTGCGCCGGTGAGCGCTTCGGCCAGGGTGATGCCGTCGGCGTCGCGAAGCCGCAGCGCGCGTTCGGGTTTCAGTGCGCCGGAGGTCAATTGTGAACCGATGCAGGCGACTCCGAAGCGGGCGCCTTCCTCGTCGGTGAACGCGGTGACCGCCACCGGTCTGGTCGGCACGATGCCGCGTTCGCGCAGGACATCGACGGCGGCGAACGCCGAGACCACGCCCAGCGGTCCGTCGAAGGCGCCGCCGTCGGGCACGGAGTCCAGGTGTGACCCGGTGACGAAGGCATCGCGGGGTTCGCCGGTCCAGCCGATCGGCATCCACCAGGCCCAGAGGTTGCCGTTGCGGTCTTCTTCGACGGTCATGCCGCGTCGATCCGCTTCGCCGGTGAACCATTCGCGCAGGGTCATATCCGCGTCGTTCCACGCGAAGCGTCGATAGCCGCCGGTCGACGGTGCCCGACCGACCTCGAGGATCGACGCCCACATGGTGTCGAAGGAGTGCGGCACAGTGTCTTTCATGATGGCGCCTTTCATGGCCGGCCGGGGATCCAGGTGGTTCCGGCGAGCGGCACGCGGGCCATCGCCGACGATTCGACGGTCAGCGCCACCAGATCCTCCGGTTCGAGGTTGCGCAGGTGCGACTTGCCGCAGGCGCGGGCGAGGGTCTGCGCCTCCATGGTGAGCACGCGCAGATAGTTCGCGAGTCGGCGGCCGCCTTCGACCGGGTCGAGGTTCGCGGCGAGTTCGGGGTCCTGGGTGGTGATCCCGGCGGGATCGCGACCGGCCTGGAAGTCGTCGTAGAACCCGGCTTCGGAGCCGAGCTCGCGGTACTGGTCGGCGAAGCGAGGGCTGTTGTCGCCCAACGCGATCAGTGCCGCGGTGCCGATCGCGACCGCGTCGGCGCCCAGTGCCATCGCTTTGGCGACATCGGCGCCGCTGCGGATGCCACCGGAGACGATCAGCTGCACTGTGCGGTGCTGTCCCATTTCCTGCAAGGCTTGGACAGCCTGGGGGATAGCGGCGAGGGTGGGGATACCCACATGTTCGATGAACACGTCCTGGGTCGCGGCTGTGCCGCCTTGCATGCCGTCGACGACCACCACGTCGGCACCGGCCTTCACCGCCAGCTTGACGTCGTAATAGGTGCGGGTCGCGCCGACCTTGACATAGATCGGCTTTTCCCAATTGGTGATCTCGCGCAGTTCGATGATCTTGATAGCGAGGTCGTCGGGACCGGTCCAGTCGGGATGACGGCAGGCACTGCGCTGGTCGACGCCCTGGGGCAGGGTGCGCATGCCTGCGACTCGTTCGGTGATCTTCTGGCCGAGCAGCATGCCACCGCCGCCGGGTTTGGCGCCTTGGCCGAGCACGATCTCGATGGCATCGGCCTTGCGCAGATCGTCGGGATTCATTCCGTATCGCGACGGAAGATACTGGTACACCAGATTCTTCGACTGGCCACGTTCTTCGGGGGTCATGCCGCCGTCGCCCGTGGTTGTCGAGGTGCCGACTTCGCTGGCGCCACGGCCGAGCGCTTCCTTGGCCTGCCCGGACAACGCTCCGAAGCTCATTCCGGCGATGGTGATCGGAATGTCGAGGTGCAGGGGAAATTTGGCGTTGCGATCACCGAGCACCACGTCGGTATCGCAGCGTTCGCGATAGCCCTCCAGGGGATATCGCGACATCGACGCACCGAGGAACAGCAGGTCGTCGAAGTGCGGGAGCCGGCGTTTGGCGCCCCAGCCGCGGATGTCGTAGATGCCGGTCTCGGCGGCCCGCTGGATCTCGGCGATCACGGCGCGGTCGAAGGTCGCCGATTCGCGCAGCGTCGGGTTGAAGGTCATGGAAGTCGTCTCCTCGTTCGCGGCGACGTCAGTACGCCGAGGCGTTGTCGACGTGGAAGTTGTAGAGCTGCCTGGCCGAGCCGTAGCGGGTGAAATCTGCTGGGTCGGCGTCGATTCCGGCAGCGGTGAGCAGTTGGGCGAGCTCGGCGAGGTGCTCGGCGGCCATCTCCTTCTTGATGCAGTCCGCACCGAGCGACGCCACGGTGCCCCGCACGTAGATCCGGGCTTCGTAGATCGAGTCACCCAGTGCCTCGCCAGCATCGCCGCAGACGACGAGGCGACCGGCCTGCCCCATGAAGGCACTCATATGGCCGATATCGCCGCCGACGACAATATCGACGCCCTTCATCGAAATGCCGCAGCGCGCAGCGGCATTGCCCTCGATCACGAGCAGGCCCGCGTGCGCGGTGGCACCGGCGGATTGCGAGGCGTCGCCCTGCACGCGCACCGTGCCCGACATCATGTTCTCGGCCACCCCGACACCCGCGTTGCCCGCGATGGTGACCGATGCCTGCTGGTTCATGCCTGCGCAGTAGTAGCCGACATGACCGTCGATGGTGACGTCGATGTCGTTGTCGAGTCCGCACGCCAAGGCATGCGCGCCGCGCGGTGCGGTGATCACCGAGCGGGCGGGCGCGTCGGCGGACTGCAACGCCTGATTGGTACTGCGCACGGTGGTCGTGCGCAGATCGAAGGTCGTGGCGGTGTCGGTCACTGACGGTGCCATACGTACACCTTTTCTGGTTCGGGCTCGAAGATTCGGGCGGAGTCGACGCCCGGCAGATCTGCCAGGGCGCGGTATTCGGACGCCATCGCCACCCAGCGGTCCGTCTCGGCGATGACGGCAGGCTTGCACGAGATGGCGTCGCGGACCACGGCGAAGGAGTCCTTGTTGGAGACCAGCAGTGTGTAGAAGCCGTCGAATGTCTCGTTCAGCATCAGCAACGCCTTCTCGAGATCGACGCCGTCGGCCAGTTGCTTTGCGACGAAACGCGCACCGACCTCGGTGTCGTTCTCGCTGTCGAACACGATGCCTTCGCGTTCGAGGTTGTGCTTGATGCTCATGTGGTTCGAGAAGGACCCGTTATGTACGAGGCACTGGTCGGGGCCGACCGAGAAAGGGTGTGAGCCCTCGGCGGTGACGGCAGACTCGGTGGCCATTCTGGTGTGCGCGACGCCTTGCCACCCGGACGCGTTCGAAAGCCCGAAGCGGTGAGCCAGCTCGGTGGGGTTGCCCATTCCTTTGAGGACGGCCACCTCGGTGCCGAAGCCGATGATCCGGGCGGTCGGTGCGAGGGCACGGACCGCGTCGAGCAGCTGTTCTGAGGTGACCGGCCCGTACACCACCGTGGTGGGGTCGAGGTCGAACGCGGTCACATCGACGCCGAGGCGACCGGCGAGTTCCGCCGCGAAATCTTCTGCTGTGACTGGGTTTTCGAGCAATGAGACGGTGGCGTGGCCGGCCGGTGACCAAGTCGGGTCGCCGTAGATGGACATGCCCGCCGAATCGGGTCCGCGGTCACACATCTGGTCGAGCATGCCGGTGAGCAAGGTCCCCAATTGGGGATACAGCGCCCGGTCACGTAGGTGCAAACCCACGATTCCACACATGTTGTGCTCCTCTTTCGTGACGGTCAGAAGGCGGTGAGGTACTGGTCGATCTCCCAGCGCGACACCGTGTTGTGCCAGGCGAAGAATTCCTCGCGCTTGAGACGCGCGAAATATTCGGCCACCCCGGGGCCGGCGATATCGAGGGCGCCGGTGAGTACGGAATCCTGTTCGAGCGCGTCCATGGCGTGCAGCAGGGTCATCGGCAACATGTCGCTCTTGCGGTCGCCGCTGCCCGGCGCGCCGGGATCGAGGGCCCGTTCGACGCCATCGAGTCCTGCGGCGACGGCCGCGGCAGCCGCGAGATACGGGTTGGCCGAGCCGTCGCCGCCACGCAGTTCGACCCGGTGCGAGTCGGGGACGCGCAGATAGTGCGTGCGGTCGTTGCCGCCGTAGGTCGCGAAACGCGGCGACCATGTGGCACCGCTGCTGGTGGTTGTGGCCCCCATGCGCTTGTAGGAGTTGACGGTCGGGGCGATCACGGCTTGCAGGGCACAGGCGTGCTCGAGTAGACCGGCGATGAAACCGTATGCGGTCGGCGACAATCCGAGACCCTTGTCATCGGTGGGATCGGGAAAGACCGCGCCGTTCTCGCTCCAGAGTGACAGGTGCATGTGCATGCCCGACCCGGTCCGGTCGGTGAACGGCTTGGGCATGAATGTGGCTTGCATGCCGCGCTTCTCGGCGATCACCGACAGCAGATACCGCGCGGTGATGACGCGGTCGGCGGTGATCATGGCGTCGGCGTAGTCGAAGTTCTGCTCGAACTGCCCGTTCGCGTCCTCGTGATCGTTGGCGTAGTTGCCCCAGCCCAGCGTGTTCATCGCGGTGGAGATCTCGGTGAGGTGGTCATACATTCGGGTCACGTCACGGGCGTCGTAGCAGGGCCTGCTGCTCAGATCGGACGCGTCGGCTGTGACGAGTTCACCCGCGGAACCGCGATTGACCAGGAAGTACTCGATCTCGGCACCGACGTTGACCGTGAACCCGAGAGCGGCGGCCCGTCGCAGTGTCTCCCGGAGGATGACCCGCGGCGAGTACGCCCAGGGCTTACCCGCCACGTGTGGGTCGCAGTGGACCAACGCCAGGCCGGGGCGAACGAACGGTATCGGGATGAACGACGACGCGTCGGGCATCGCGACGAGATCGGGATCCCCTGGCTGTTGGCCCATACCGCCCGCGGCATAGCCGGCGAAGCCGACACCGTCGTTCTCGAGTTGCCCGATAGCCTGCGCGGGAACGAGTTTGGCGCACGGTTTGCCACTCAGAGTGACGAACAGCGCGAGGATGAAAGTGGTTCCGGTGTTGTGAACCAACTCGGTCAGGGTCGGTCGCGGATCCAGGTTCGGGGGTGTGGCGGCGAGTGCCTCGGCGGTGTCGATGGCCATGTCAGGCTCCTACTCGGAATGGTCGAAAGGTGATGGGCCGATTCAGCGCATTTCGCCTGCGCCCTCGTAGGGGTGCGGGCTGAGCAGCAGATCGTTCTCGGCGAATCGGCTGTACCGGAAATCGAGGGGATCGACATTGGGCAGCGTCGTGGTTCCGGTGGTGAGCAGGTCGGCGACCAGTTCGCCGACCGCTGGGGAGATCTTGAATCCGTGGCCGGAGAATCCGGTCGCGAGGAACAGCCCGGCGACCGGCGCAGCGCCGATGACCGGGTTGTAGTCGGGCGTGACGTCGTAGGCGCCCACGTAGGAACTGGTGATACGTGGGTCGGGCATGTCGGGCAGACGCTTGTCGAGTTTCAGGATGGTCTTCTCGATGGTGTCTTCGTCCGCGCGGTTGACGAAGTTGTCGGGGTCGATGTATTGCGGTGCCTGGTGGTCCGAATTGCCCACCAGGAGTTCGCCGTTGGGTTCGCGGCAGATGTATTGCAAACCAGCCAGGTCCGACAGCACCGGTACCTCGGGTGTCGGTTCGCCTTGGTCGACCAGAACGAGTTGGGCGCGTTGAGCTTTGACGTCGAGATCGATCCCGGCACCGGCGGCCAGTGCGGGTGCCCACGGGCCCGCGGCCAGAATCACCGTCTCGGCGTGGACCTGGGTGCCGTCAGCGAGCTGAACGCCGTAGACCTCGCCGGCGTTGTGGGTGAGAAGGCCGGTGACCGTGATGGATTGACGGATCCTGACGCCGAGTGAGCGCGCCGATGCGGCGAAGGCCATGCCTGTCATGTAGGCCTCGCCGCGGCCACCGAGCGGTTCGTAGGCGAAGGCGGCGAAGTCGTCCAGGCGCATGCCCGGCCACAACTCCGCCATCGTGTCATGGCCGATGAAGTCGACGTCGATGCCGAGGCCGCGCATCATCGCGACGTTGGCCCGCAGTGGCGCGAGATTGTTCTCGGCGACCCCGACGACGTAGCCGCACTGCCGAAAAGCCATGTCGTCGCCGAAGAGCTCCGTGGCACGGGTGAAGATGTCGACGCCGTACCACGCCATCGCCGCCAGCGACGGGTTTCCGTAGTGACAGCGGACGACGCCGCTGGACTTGCCGGTCATGCCGGAGCAGAGGGTGTCGCGCTCGAGCACGAGAACATCGGTCTCGCCGCGGTGGGCGAGCGACCAGGCGATAGCGAGGCCTTCCAGGCCGCCGCCAACGATGACGTACTTGGCTGTTTGCTTCACGTTGCCCCGCTGGGTTTCATAATAGGAATCAGTGTTGTCTACTAGGAAACAGTTGTTGCATTACCGTTGTGTTACGCGCCGGTCAATCACGTGTGTCTAGGGCGGAGGGCTTGGGATTCGCCCTTGAGTCGGTACGGCTGTCGGTTTCCTGTAGATGGTCTATGTTTCATCGTGGCGCTTAACGAGAACGTCACCGCAAGGCGAACTGCTGAAATCTCGCCGTGGTCCACTGCTGGTGGACGATGATTCTCTATGGCAGACCACTGCCGAATGACCCTCTGAGGTAGACACAATGCAAGAAGCAATAGCCGCGGCGAATACCGCTTGGCTGCTCGCCGCCTTCGCCGCGGTGAGTTTGATGGTGCCCGGTCTCGCCATGTTCTACGGCGGCATGGTGAGCGTGAAGAACACCCTGAACATGGCGATGATGACGTTCGGCGCGTTCGCCGTCGTCGGCATCCTGTGGGTGCTGTTCGGCTATTCGGCCGTGCTGGGCAATTCGCTCGGCGGGTTTGGCCTGCTCGGCGATCCACTGGAAGCACTCGGCCTCGCGTCGATGCTGACGGCACCCGCCGTACCCGCGCTCCCGCCCGCGCTGGTTGCCGGGTTCCAGCTCCTGTTCGCTGCCATCACCGTCGCGCTGATCTCCGGTGCCGTCGCCGACCGGATGAAGTTCGGCGCCTGGATGGTCTTCGCGGGCATCTGGGCCACGCTGGTCTATTTCCCTGTCGCACACTGGGTTTTCGCGTTCGACTCCGCGGACGGCACGATCATCGGCGGCTGGATCGCCAACACGCTCGGTGCGATCGACTTCGCCGGCGGCACCGCGGTCCATATCAACGCCGGTGTCGCGGCGTTGGCACTGGTGCTTGTCCTCGGCAAGCGTAGGACGTTCCCGGCTCCGCCTCGCCCGCACAGCCTTCCGCTGACCATGCTCGGCGCGGGCATCCTGCTGTTCGGCTGGTTCGGCTTCAACGGCGGGTCCGCGCTTTCAGCGGGCAACAGTGCCTCGGTCGTCGTGCTGAACACGCTGGCCGCTGCCTGCGCGGGCATTTGCGCGTGGCTACTGGTCGAGAAGGTGCGTGAGGGGCACGCCACCTCATTGGGCGCCAGTTCCGGCCTGATCGCGGCATTGGTCGGCATCACCCCCGCCTGCGGCGCCGTGTCACCGATGGGCGCATTGGTCATCGGCGCGGCAGCGGGGGCGCTGTGCTGCCTCGCTGTCTCGATCAAGTTCCGCCTCGGCTACGACGACTCCCTCGACGTGGTCGGAATCCACATGGTCGGTGGCATTCTCGGCACACTGCTCATCGGTTTCATCGCCGATCCGAAGGCGCCCAACGGGGTCACCGGCCTGCTCTACGGCGGCGGACTGGATCTGCTCTGGCGTCAGACCGTCGCGGTTGCCGCGGTTGTCGCGTACAGCTTCATCGTCACCTGGTTGATCGCCAAGGCGCTCGACAAGACGATGGGCCTGCGCGTGCCGCACGAGAAGGAGGCCGAAGGGCTCGACGTCTCGGTCCACGGCGAATCGGCCTACACGATGGAGACGATCACCCTCGCATCCGTCCCGGCCGAGGAATCCGACGCAGTCGGAGCCGCCGAGGAGATCATCACCGACGCGGCGGCAGAAGCTCCGGTCGCAGGCCGCTGACACGCCCACGTGCCCCCTGTCGGCCGACCGCGGCAGGGGGTATTCGCTGTACGTATGGTTTCCTCAGAGGAAACTTCGGCCCGTTATGATCGACCTATGGCAGACCGACCGACCGTGCGCGACACCGGTGACCCCGCTCCCGTTCAGCGTGAGGTCATCGGGACCGCACCGACCGGAAACGACCTCGAGGAGGCGATTGCTCGACAGGTGCGATCGCTGCGTAAGGCCGCCGGACTGTCAGTGGGCGACATGGCCGACAAGGTCGGCATCTCCAAGGCGATGCTGTCGAAGATCGAGAACGCCCAAACCTCGTGCAGCCTATCGACGCTCGCGCGCTTGGCCGCCGGCCTCGACGTTCCGGTCACCTCGCTGTTCCGCGGCGCGGATACCGAACGGGAAGCTGTGTATGTCGAATCCGGTCACGGGGCGGTGATCGTCGGCCGCGGCACCAGGGTCGGTCACCACTACGAACTGCTCGGTGCGCTGCGCGGTCAGCACAAGCGACTCGAGCCGGTTCTCGTCACGCTCACCAATGCCAGCGAGGTCTTCCCCCGCTTCCAGCACGCGGGCACCGAACTGCTGTACATGCTCGAAGGCGTGATGGTCTACGGCCACGGGGACGCCGAATACACGTTGCGGCCCGGTGATTCGCTCCTGCTCGACGGCGAGGGCATCCATGGCCCGAACGATCTCGTTCGGTTGCCGATCAAGTTTCTCGCGGTCACGGCCTATCCCGACAACCACGAGTCGTGACACTGTCCCGCCGTGGCGTACGACAGGGCGGTTCGACCTTCGCTACAGGGCGAGTGCTCTACCACTGAGCTAAGGAGGGGTGTGAGCCCGACGTGTTACCGAGGACCGTGCGGGAACTAGATCAAGGCCGGGTGCAGGCGTAGTCGCGATTGAACGAGCCGGCGCTTCCGGTGCCGGTGGGGAGGTTGCGGGTGGCGTCTGCGTATGCCTGATCGGGGTTCGCCCCTTTACCGAAGGCCAGGATCGGGAACCCTGCGACGATCGCGAGCGGACTCGTCACGACTGCGCCGCAGCCGTTCGCGAACGTCACCGTCATCCGGCAGTCGATGATGCCTTGACCCTTGCACGCTCGGTCGGCGGCTTGAATGGCGTCGGCTTCCGTCGGGTGGTTGACCGAAAACGCGTAGACATTGCCCCACACGCTGAGGGAAGCGGCGCCCCAGTTGACCGGGTCGGCGGCGGCGGGCGGTGCCGCGAGGACGGCAGCGGCGCTCACCGAGAGCGCGGCAGCCGCAAAGGACTTGCTGAACATGTGGTGTGTGCTTCCTCTGCGCGCCGACCAGTGCGGCGATCGCATGGAAGATACCGCAGTACATGGACGCGGGGTCGCCCCAAAAGTCTTGGGGTCACGGCAAAGACCGTCACGAACTGCGGCGTTCGTGACGGATCTGCAGTTGTTGTCGCGAGCGGCTTCGCATTGGATAGACCATGAGTTGTTCAGCGGCAGGCAGGCGGTCGGATGAGTCAGTACTACGAGCTGGACGGGACCACGCTGTGGAATCCCTCGAACGGCGCTTCACGGCTGTTCTTGAACCAGTTGGGATTCTTCGAGGAGGAACTCGGTGTTCCCTCAGGGATCGGTCCGATGGAATCGGACGCGTGTGAGGTCACTCCTGTTGTGCTGGAAGGGTTTTTGGCGACGGTTCTAGCCTGGCGTGGCCGTACTGGTCACGCTGTTGTACAGGCGCTGTCCGACGGGTTTCTCGCCACATTGTTGGTCATCGCTGAGCGGGCGGGCATCACGATGTCTTGGGCTGCTCTGGTCGGCTGTGGAACGGGTGGGACAGATGGCGTTCAGGTTCGTTCAAGTCCATCATCCGGCCGCGGCGGCGAGTACGAATGGAGCGCCACTGTTCGTGAGCACGCGCGTCAGCTCGACAGCTTCATGGCACGATAACGCGACCGGCCGCACAATAGTCGGCATGACGTGGGGTGCTGTCCAATTCGCGATCACCAATCGAGCGGTGCCGAGATTCGGGAGCAGAACCAGGCGGCGGTGGCGCGTGGCCGATGACGGCGGTGGCGGCCTGGTGGCCCGACACAAAAAGCCCCTGACCGACGGAGAGTACCCGCTGTTCAGAGGCTATTTATTGCTCCCCCATCTGGACTCGAACCAAAACCTGCAGCTCGAAATACGTTGTGTCCCAACATTTTTCATTGATTCTCAACACGGCCTATCACCTGGGTATTTGTTGTTCAAGGCGTTCCCATTGCTGCCCAGCACATCCCGATACACCCCGTTGATTCCGTGTTGTGGTTCGAGTCTCGCGTTGTGGCGGCGAGGCTGTTACGGCTCTGGGAGCTCAGTCCCGGGTCGCCTCAGGTCGGGATGTCAGCCCTACATTGCCACGGGCCGATGGTGTATACCGTGGCGGCTTCGACCGGCGAGATATCGCGAGTAGTTACGGCAAACCGCGCCGCGGCCGCGGTAGCGGTGATCATGCTGTCGGCGGTGCCGATTGTCGGCCCGGCGGCGTGAGCGGCCGACATCAGGTGGCGTAGTGCGCGGTGGCTTCGATGTCGTAGGCCAGAACGCGACGGGCGGATGCCGGCAGGATGTGATTCTCCAACCAGTCCGTGTACTCGTCGTGGCGTCGCCTTATCAGCATCGCCGCGATACCGTCACGGAGTTCGCCGACGGTGACCGCCGACAGATTGTTCATCTCCGCCATGCCCTTCGGATGTTGGAGCCACGCTGGTGTCGGAGGGCCCGGCTACTCTCGCGCGCCATGGATCCTTCTTCCGCACACAACGCCGGACTGATCACCGCGATGGAATCGTTCGATGACCTGGAGCAGCGACACATCGAGCAGGCCCTGCACTGGCTCGCTGGAACGGCGGACATCTACCGGCGTATTCCGCCTGCGACGCCGTCACCACATTTGGTGTCCTACGTGGTGCTGGTCGACCCCGATGAGCGTGGAATCTATCTCGGGCTGCACCGCAAGTCCGGTCTTCACCTTCCGATGGGCGGGCATGTGGAGCCGTTCGAGCAGCCGCTCGCCGCGGCGCAACGGGAAGGCCGCGAGGAACTCGGCGTCGACCTCGGATTCGATGTCGTCGGTGACGGGCCGCTGTTTCTGGCTGTCACGCCCACGGTCGGCAAAACTGCTGGGCACGTTGATGTTTCGCTGTGGTTCGTCGCACGTGGCGATCGTGCCGACCAGTATGACCTTGATCCGGACGAGTTCGTCGGTGGCCGTTGGTGGGATCTCGACCCGCATGGTCTACCGGAGTCGGACCCCCACCTTGGTCGGTTCATTCGCAAACTCGATACGGTCCTGCAGTCGAGGATCATGCGATGAGTCCTCTGGTGGTGATCCGCGGCAATTCCGCTTCGGGAAAGTCCACGACCGCCGCAGCCGTTCAGGGCCGATTCGAACGCGGACGGTGCGCGGTGGTGTCGCAGGATGTGGTGCGGCGGAACATGATCCGGGAGCCAGACGAGCCGGACGGATTCAACATCGAGTTGATCGAGCAGATCGCTCGGTGGTGTTTGGATCGGGGGATGGTGGTGATCGTCGAGGGGATCCTCGACGCCCAGCGGTATGGGGCGATGCTCGGCAGGCTCGCGGATTCGGTGGATAGATCCCTGTTCTACGGTTTCGATCTCACCTTCGACCAGACCCTGGCTCGTCATTCGGGGCGCCCGCTGTCGGCGATCGTTGCGCCCGAACAGATGGCTGCGTGGTACCACGGTTGGCAGCCGCTGCCGTTCGTCGAAGAGGTTCGTATCGACGCGAACTGGACTCTCGATGCCGTGACGGATCGGATCTATCGTGATATCGGACTTTGCCGGAACGGGATCAGCTGATCGGTGACTGTGGGGGCGGCCGACAATGCAACGGTCGGCATCGGTGCCTGGCGTGCGGTCACGGAAATCGGGTCAGCGTGTCCGCTGTCGTTCATTCGTACTCGACTCCGTGACGGCAATACGAATTAAGTGGCACGTGCTGCGGACGGCGGCGATATCGACGAGGTCGCGAGGGAGACCGCCGAGGGTGCTGATGACTCCGGCGCAGGCGAGTTCGAGCAGAGGCTCCGTGGGGAAAGAGTCTTCGCTGGGCCTGGACAGCATCGTCTCTCCGCAGGCGCGGCACTAATCGAACGTGCCTGCCCGCGAAGATCTGGCCGCGCAGGTCTTGGTCGATGCCACCGCGGTGCTCGGGGCGCCGTAGTGGATGTGGTCGCGCATGACGATGATTGTGGCATCGGTACGCGGGTTGAGTCATCCGATTCCTTCCGATGAGGGGTTGTCTGTCTAGAGGTCGGGGAGCTCGTCGTCGCCGGTCTACTGATGCGGTGACGCTGGACACATCGATGACGTGGTATTCGCCGTGAGTGGGTTGCAGATCGCCCGCTCGCCGCCGGGCCGGCACCATATACAGTCCTTACCTGCATAGATAGGTGCTGGTAGGGAAAATTGTGTGGATTGCTGCCAATGTGCTGGAGTGTCCACGGGGCGAAGGGAGTCGACTCATTGACAGGCCTGCTCGCCGAGCGCGCGGGTGGCCGCTGGAAGGAATTCTTGTGATCATTTCGACCTGGGGCCGGCGGGCAATGGTGCTCGCGCTTCCGATTGCCGTCGGGACGGCCGCTGTGGGGATCGCCTCGGCAGCACCCTTGGAATCGGCGCCGGTGCAGGCCTCGGCCGCTGCGGTCGGCCAGCCCGCCCTAGTTCTGCCGCCTGTTCCTGGGATCCCTGACCCGTTCGTAGACGGCCGTCCGACCAGCGATGCCGTGACTTTCGGAGCGGTCGAGGGTGCCTTGCTCGGTGGTGGGCTCGGTGGGGGCGCGGGTGCCGTGATCGGTGGCGTTCCATTCATGGCGACCTCGATCGCCGGCGGTCTCATCGGCGGCGCGATCGGCTGCACCGTCGCCCCCGGCCCGGGCTGCTTGGTCGGCGGTGCGATCGGTCTTGGCGTCGGCATGGCGGCTGGCGGGGCATTGTTCCTGCTCCCCGCGGCAGCGGCGGGCGTCGCATTGGGCGCGGCGGCCGGCGGCGCCGCGGGTGCGTACGCGGGTGCGTACGTTGATTCGGTCCTGCCGAAGTGATCGCGGTTCCGCGCTGGAGTAGGGCCTGATCCGCTGGTGGCGTGCGCCCAATAAGACCGTGGCGAATTCGGCAGCTCGATAGCAAGCGTGGTTGTCGGTGACGATCCGCTTCAGGTAGACGGTCCCGTGTACATGGAAGAACGCTCGTACGCGATCTATGAACCCTGCTGCCGTCGAGGCTTTTTCATCACTGAGGGCTGCGGTGTAGGCGAGTCGGGAGTAGCCGTCGACCGCAGAGCAAGTAGACGTATCCGGCCTTTACGCTGCGTCTATTGGCGGCTTTGGTCGCCGTCCCTGGCAGCGTGGTGGAGCGGTGTCCTACCCATTCGTCAAGCTCGCTCATCTGGGTTCGGCTCCCGTCGTAGGTCGGCTCTTGATTATCCCCTCGACGTGCGCGTATGGGTCCGTTGGTGCCTCGCTGGCTAGCCTCCGCGGGGATGTGACGTTGGATTCTCGGTCTTGGACCACCTTCGGCACGTTCGTTATTGTGGCTTACGGAATGGTGTCCGAGGGGAGGGTGTCAGCGGACATGTCGGTTGTCGATGTCGATTCTGCGCGGTTGAAGTCGGAGATCGCCGCGTTCTATGCCGGGTTCGGGGTGCCGAGTGAGCTGTCGGCGGCGTTCGAGTCGTCAGCGCTGTTGGTGCCGTTGATCGGGCCCGAGGACCGGGTGTTCACGATCGAGTCCGGGGGGCTGGCGTGGTTGTGCGCGTTCACCGGAGTGCAGGAATACGCACGGTTCATGACCGCGCGGGGTGTCGGTGCCGATCAGACCTACCGGTTTCATACCTTTCTGGGGCGGCGGTTGCGGGAGTTCGCCGCGGATCTACCGGAGCCGACCGGTGTCGCTGTCGACATGCTCGGTGCGGCGCCGATGGCGTTCCCACCGGAGATCGCGGACGAACCATCGACGGATGGCGAACACGGCTGATGGCCGATCTCAATGTCGACCCGGCCCTGCTGACGCAAGCCGCGACCGGCATCAACGCCATCATCAGCGAGCTTTCGGAGCTGGGTGTCGGCGAGACCGGCGCGGTCGGGCGCGGGTTCGCGCAGTTGACGATGTCGGCGATGGAGGCAGGGACCGGCAACGTCCAAACGTGCTTCGAAACCTTCACTGAACGCTGGTCGTGGGGCGTGCGCGCTCTGGTGCAGTCGGGTAACGAGATCGCCAAAGTGCTTGATTTGTCGGCGGGCCGCTACAACGAGATGGATGAGCAGATCTCAAACACCTTCAAGCAGATGTTCACCCACCTGGCGGGCAACCCTCACCTGGGAAAGGCCGACATCGAGGCGATGGACTGGGGCCAGGTTTGGGACAACAGCAACTTCAATACCGCCAGACAACCCGAGTACAGCGCGGAATCATTCGGTAAGGCGTTCTCGCATATGGGTGACAACGTGTCGATGTTGGGCCAGGTCGGGCAGTATCTGGCCTCTGATGACGTGCCCGAACAATCTGGCCTCGGGGACATGTTCCTGGCCGATACCGGGGCAGCGGCGAAGGCAGCCGAGATTCAACAAGCACAACTCGCGGCTCGTGGGGGGAAATAGTTCGTGGGTCTCGGGGACTTCATCAACAGTGTCGGCGACAAGATCGAAGACGGGCTGGAAACCGCGACCGAGAAGGTCGGTCAGGCTTACAACACCGTCCTCGATGCCGAGTCCAAGGTCGCGAAAGCTGTTGGCGCTGACGGGTTGTCGAGCTGGCTCGATGATCTCGGCGACAAGGTCGTCGACGCGACCGGTGGCGCGGTGCCGGAGAAGCAACTCGGCGAAACCACTGATCCCAAGGAACTGATCCGGGGCGAGCCGGCCAAGATCTCTGAGGTCAGCGAGCACCTGGGCAAGATCGGGACCGCGATCGACCAAACCGGTGACGCGCTCCGCAAGATCGATGTCGCCGATTGGTCCGGTGATGCGTCCTCGGCGTTTCACGAGGAGTTCGCCAAACAGCCGAAGCTGTGGTGGGACGGCGCCGACGCGATGGGCAACGCCAAGCGCGCGCTGGATGCCTGGTTCCACGAGGTCACCGCAGCCCAAGCCAAGGCCGCAGACGCGATCGCGAAATGGGAAGCCGCCGATCGCGAGGAGCGGGACCGTAAGAACGCGTGGAATGCTCAAACCGACGAGCAGCGTAAGGGTAAGAACCTCACCGACACCTGGACTGACATCCGCAACGAGGCTCGTGCGATTCTCAATGGTGCTCGTACCCAACGCGATAACGCGGCCAACACCGCGGTCGCCGCGATCACCGCCGCGACCGAGACCGCACCGACCGAGCCACCGTTCCTGTCGCGGTGGGGAAGCAATTTCGAAGACTTGAGTGCCGCGTTGGATCACGCGAGGTTGAATTTCTCGTCCGGGTTGTTGACTTCGTTGACCGGGATGGTGCAGTTCGTGCGGGCGATCAACCCGTTCGATATCTACAACATGACCCATCCGGCCGACTATTTGTCGAAGATGTCGGATATGAGCACTGGGATGGTGCTCGCGGCGGCGGATCCGAAAGCGACTGCGTCGGCGATGCTCGCGGGGTTCAAAACCAATCCGTCTGAGGCGTTGGGTGCGCTGACCGGTGACGCGTTGACCACGCTGGCGACCGGTGGTGCTGGTGGCGCGGCGAAAGCTGCTGCTACGGTGGCGAATCGGGCTGACGATGTCATCGGAGCAGCCAATACTGGGCGCAACGTTCTCGACAACGCTGCCGGTTCCGCAGGCAGAAATGCGCCTGAGCCGCCCAGCGCCCCGACCCAGCCGGCGAGCGTGCCGGACAGTCCCTCGTCGCCGGCCACGAATCCCGCAGGGAACGCCGGTGATTCGCCCGCGCCGAATCCACCTTCCACCACACCCGATGCGCCGACGGCGAACCCGAGCGGGCAAGGGGGAGAGGCCGCGCCGACCAATACAGCCGGTACTCCGTCGGAATCTCCTAATCCGAACCCTGAATCGGCCCCTGAGACCCCGCGAAATCCGGACAACGATTCTGTGGTCCCGAACAACAACGCGCCCGAGTCTCCCGAGAACACACCGCCACCGAACGGCACCGATGAACCATCATCGGACAAGCCGACTGCCGATACCGATAAGACCGAGCCGAGCCCGGAAACCCCTGCCACACGCTCGCCCGACGGAAACGATTCCTCCCCGAACCCGAATCAGAACGACGACTCCCCGACCCACCAAGACGGTGACAACGGACCCTCCGACACCGAGTCCGGCAAACCCGCGCCCGACAACAGCGGAAATCTCGACGGCGACGGCGACGACGGGACCAACCCGGGCAGCCACAACGGGGATGCCAGCACTCCCGATCAGAACGGCAACGGACCCGAACCCGCGCCCAGACCGATGCTGGCGGAAACGGGCAAGAAGGCGTCGGCGATACGGCCCAGAAGAATCCACCCGAGACCGACTCCACCCGAGATCAGACCACCGAATGCCGTGACCCAGTCAACGCCGCCACCGGTGAATTCCTGCTCCCGTTCACAGATCTCGACCTGCCGGGCATCCTCCACCTGGCACTGAAGCGGGCCCACCATTCCAACTACCGGTTCGGGCGCTGGTTCGGACCATCCTGGTCGGCCACGCTCGACATGCGCGTGGTCGTCGAACAGAACTGTGTCACTGTTGTTTTCGAAGATGGAATGTTGCTGCCATACCCGCACGCGGAAGTCGGCGTGGGAGTCGAACCGATTACCGGCGGCCAGCGCTGGAAACTGACCCGCACCGACGTCGGCGGCTACCGACTCTGGGATCCCGACCGAGAGCTGGTCTGGCACTTCGCTCCCGAACCAGCCCTCGACGGACTGGATACTCTCCTCGGCAATTTCGCGATCTCCGCGATCACCGACCGACACCACAACCGAATCAGGTTCCACTACAACACCAACGGTGACCCGACCGAAGTCACCCACTCCGGTGGCTACCGCGTCGTGCTCGGCACCGCGGACGGACGCGTGACAGCAATCTCGGTCGCTGGTGAGGTGAACGGTTGCGAGACTCTCACCCGTGTCCGCGAATTCGGCTACGAACACGGCGAGCTGACCACCGTGGTCAATGGCGTCGGGGGTACCACCCGCTTCGCCTACGACGCTGAGAATCGAATGCTGTCGTGGACCGATTCCAACGGCAGCTGGGTCGCTAACACCTACGACGAATCCTCCCGCGTCATCGCGCAACGCGGCCTCGACGGTGTTATGAACGCGGACTTCGAATACCTCGAACTAGGTAACGAAACCGGCCGCCTCACCCGTCTCACCGATTCCCGCGGTGGGGTCACGGGATTCGGGTTCGACAATGACCTCCGCCTGCGCGACTTGCGCGATGCCGACGGCGGCCGCCGCCACATCGACTACAACGCTGCCCGCAAACCACTGGCTGTGACCGAACCCGACGGCGCGGTCACCCGCTACGCCTACACCGACAACGGCAACGTGGCGACGATCACCCGCCCTGACGGCACTGAAATCCGCATCGACTACGCCTACACAAACCGCCCCGCCACCGTCACCAACCCAGATGGCACAACCGCAATTCGGGAATGGAACAAAGCAGGCAATCTCGTTGCTGTCACTGACCCCGCGGGCGCCCGAACCGAGTACATCCATAGCGCGTGTGGCGCGATCACCGAGATCCGTGACCCGGATGGGGCGATCACCCGTATCGAGGTCGATGGCGCAGGTCTCCCCATCGCGGTGACAGACCCATACGGTGCAACTACGGCAATCCGTCGAGACCCTTTCGGCCGCACTGCGGAGGTGACCGATCCCCTCGGACATGCCACCCGTTACGAGTGGACGCCTGAAGGACGAACCGCTCGTCGTGTCGATCCCGACGGATTCGCAGAGTCCTGGACTTACGACGGCGAAAACAACCTCCTCACTCACACCAATCGCAACGGCGGCGTCACCACCTACACATACGGTGGCTTCGACACGGTCACCGCCCGAACCGACCCTGACGGTTCGACCACTCGATACCTGTACAACACGGAACGCCAGCTGACTTCCGTCATCAACCCACTGGGCCAACGCTGGACCTACGATTACAACCTCGCCGGGCGCTTGGTGTCAGAGACTGATTACACCGGCGCCACAACCACATATACCCACACGGTCACCGGTCGCGTCGCGACCGTCACACCAGCGACCGGAATCACCCGCCATCACCGCCACGACATCCTCGGCAATCTCACGTCCATCACGGCAGACTCCGGTGAGTACCTCGCCTACACTCACGACCTCGCGGGCCGAGTCCTCACAGCCACCAATGGCACCGACGAGACCCCCACCCACACCCTCGAATTCACCTACACACCAACCGGTCACGTCGCGACACAGAAACTCGACGAACAACCGCCAATGGTCAACGACTACGACCACCGCGGGCGGCGAATCCGGCGCACTAGCCCGACCAGTTCGGTCACTACCTGGCGCCACAATGCACTCGGTCAAGTCACGGCGATGGACGTCGACGACATCGGGATCTCGTTCAGCCACAACCGCGCTGGTCGGCTCACTGGCTGGCGGGTCGGCGAAGTGCAAATTGACCGAGCCTTCGCCCCCAACGGCTATCTCGCGACCCAAGACGTCACCGGCTTCCCCGCCGCTACCTTCTCCCTTGACTTCGGCGATACCCCAACTGCCCGCCCCGACCCGTTCGCTATCCGCCGCGACGAGTATGCCTACCGACCCGACGGCTTTCTCACCCACCACACCACGATTCGCCCCGAGACCGATGTCTCTCATTCCATATACACCCTCGACCCCATCGGCCGCGTCAACACCATCACGCGGAACGACATGCTCACTGAAGCATATGAATACGACTCTCTCTCCAACATCACTACCAGCCTCCCTACGTCGGATGGGTCCACGAAACCTCCGACCACAGCCGTCCGACGGGAAGGCCGCGAATATCTTAGCAACCTCCTAGTCAAAGACGGCCGGAACCACTACTACTACGACCCTGCGGGTCGTCTCATCCGTAAAGTCACCACGAGAATTTCCCGCAAACCGGCTGTTTGGCATTACCGTTACAACGCCTTCGATCAACTCTGTGACGTTTATACGCCGAACTGCGAATGGTGGAAATACACGTATGACGCATTTGGGCGCCGCACTAGCAAGCAGCTGATTGTTGACGAATCTGCAATCAAGCGAATCGATCACATCTGGGATGATGCCTCGCTTATTGAGGAATCGAATGAGAAGGCAACGCTTCGATGGCAGTACTTGCCGAGTTCGACTACGCCAATTGTCCAGACTGCAGACTCTGCAGTCTTGGCGATCCTCAGCGATCGTGTCGGCTTACCGACCGAGCTCGTCGACGTTCACACTGGCCGTATACAAGCGAGTGCCCACACTGAACTGTGGGGCGAAACGGAGTGGCGCGGGCAGGGGGCGACTCCACTGCGCTATCCAGGTCAGATATTCGATGACGAAACGGGACTGCACTACAACGTATTCCGAATGTACGATCCGACCACCGGAAGATATCTGACTTCTGATCCGCTCGGGTTGTCGGCAGCCGACAACCCGAGCAATTACGTCTCCAACCCAACCCGGTGGGCTGACCCGCTCGGGCTAATGCCGGATGAGTGCGAAAAGGTCACGGTATATCGGACGCAAGATACGAATGTGCCTCAAACTCTTCGGCTCGACGTGGATGCCGCTGGCGGGGTAACGCATTCGGGCTCCGGTCAACTCTATTTGAACATGACTGGAGATCCTTCGCATAGTCTCGGTTTTAAAGGCAATCAAATCGTAGCTTTTGATGTTCCGCGATCCTACGTAGATGGAATCGCCGCCGACTCACTGCCGCAGCGAATGCCATCCGATTGGCCAGGCACGCGACGGGAATGGAATCTAGCGAGGAAGTCGGCGCCGGATCGTTCCGATGCCCCCGGTCTGTACGGGTTGCCTGGCGGCTACATTTCAGGTCTAATGGACGCGATAATACCTGGTAGTGGCAGAATTCTGTGACAGGAGTCGACAATGGGTGAACGTGGCAATTCGGATGAGCTTGCTAGGATTTCTTCGCATCCGTTGACCAAGCCTACTGCGATCTTGGCGGTGTTCTTGGTACATCCAGCTGTGAGTCCTGAGTTGTATATTGAACGATTGCGAACACTGATTTCTGCCGCCGTCGGCATCGCTCAGAGTGTGAATTTTGACGAGGATTCGGACATTGCTCTCGACTCGTTGCCTGAATGGTTTCGAACGACAGCGGACGTAGCGAGCAGCGAGGGCGCTCGGAACTACGTCGATACAGGCCTGGGTGATATCTGGGATCCGGAAGAGTGGATCTACACTTTCGACCCGGACCTGCGTGCGTGGACTTGGTGGGACGTTACAGTGCGAGCCGATGGCGTGGCTGTATGGGTTGACACTCTTGGTGAGGCACACATTCCGCATGAGGAACTGCTGTGGGCGTTATATGTCTCCGGCGCCGAACGGGTAGATCCCCTGTGCATGGAAGATGCCGCCGTTTGGGTAGAGGAAACCTGACAGTCTCAAGGTCTCAAGGGGCCGTCCCAATGGATAAGAAGGCCTTGGAAGGTCTAGTCGCGGAGGCGATTTCCCGAGGTACCGTAGCGCCGAGCCTGTTCAGCAAAGTGCGCAACGCAAACGAAATAAGTATGCTGCCTGTGTCGAGGTCAATTCTTTTTCGTATCTATAAGAGAAGGTTGAAGCATGCACGCGGAAACCCTGTTCTCTTGGAGTCAACAGAAGAGTTGGTAGATTTCCTTGCCGACTATCCGAACGATGAGCTGCTGATGATAGACGTAGCTGATCATGATGACTGTCATGCCTTCCTGCTCGCTAGTCGTGAAACCTCCAAAGTCCTGCACTGGATGCGAATGTTCGGTGAGCGGAGCCCGGCAACCGGCGCCGAATAGTTACAGGTGGCGAAGCTCAGCTCCGTTTAGAATCGGCACACCACCATACCGAGCATAGAGGTAGCGCCGAGCGGTCGCTTCGGACATCCGCGGATTCAAGTCGGTAAACACGTACAGGCGCGTAGATCCGACTGGAAGTCGTACGTGTACCTTTCCCGAAATGAAATGGCGGTCTCATAGTTGTCAGGCGGTTTCATGTGGTCAACTCCCCCTCGACCTCGCGGCTGGATGCCCATATCAAGCGCATCGCGCTCAACGGCCACCGCGAGAAGGCGCGCCGTCAGCGAGTCATCCTGTCAGAGATGATGGGGATGGCCGTCCGGCATGACGCGATCGACCGCAACCCCGTCCGTGAGGTCGCCGACCTCCCGCGCAAACACACCAAGCCCCGTTCCGCCGACATGGCGACCCTTGCCCAATTGCGGGCTCAGCTCACCGATTGGGTCAATGGCGCTCCACTCGACGGATCGGCGGGCTATACGTACGGTCCCAAGCGCAACAAGCGAGTCCTCGATGTCGTCGACGTCGAACTCGGTACCGGTCCACGCCCGGTCGAAACCCTGGCACTCCGCTGGTCCGAAGTCGACCTCGAATCACAGCCCCCGCGAATCACCTTCGCGGGCACAATCGTTCGTCTCAAAGGCAAGGGTCTGATTCGCCAACCACGAACCAAGACCGATTCGGGCTATCGGACAGTACTGATCCCGCCATTCGTCGTCGAGACCCTGCGCCGTGTTCGATCCGAAGCGGTTCCCAACGATCTCGACTTGGTGTTCCCCAACCGCGACGGAGGCATCTGGGACCCGCACAACTTCAACCGCTTGTGGAAGCAGGCCCGGGGCGAGAAGTTCGCCTGGATCACGGCCAAGACCTTCCGCAAGACCGTTGCCACAATGATCGCGACCGCGCACAGCCCCGAGGACGCAGCCCGCCAACTCGGCCACTCAGGCGACGCGGTGACCCGCCGCCACTACATCGATCAACCGACTCAGGCTCCCGATTTCACGGAGACTTTGGAGCGGCTGAAACGATGAAAGTGTGACGTTTCCGTGTCATGATGACCCCGAAAAGCAGAAAACCAGGGTCAAACGATGACGTTTGCCCTGGTAGATGCTCCCCCATCTGGACTCGAACCAGAAACCTGCCGTTGTTCGTTCGGGTTGTTCCTGTGGTCACAGCTGGTCACTGGCAGTCACCACGCGCGACCTACCTGCGGATATAGCGAAACATAATACATTGGCGTCCACTGTCGATCACGCGCAGTCATTCCGAAATCTTGGGATATTTTTGGGATGGGTCAAATCTGCCGCACAGCGCCACTCGTTCGATCCCCGGCTGAGCTCATATTCCGTTTCCCTCCGTTGGCTGAATTGTCAGGTCCCGAACCACGACGGTCTCGACAAATAACGTGAGCGCAGGGGGTACTGCGGCGCCGGAGGACGAGCTGGGGACGAACCGTTCGTCACGCAGAAATCCGCGGCGAGACGCATCGAGTTGTCCTGTATGGGCTTGTCGAAGACAGCTGGCGGGCAGGGGTTCCCACTTGGTTGCGCTGGCCGGATCGCGCAAGTACCAGCGCCCGTCGTAGAAGTTGCGCGAGGAGAACTCCGCATTGTAGTGAATCAACTCGCGATGAGCGTGTCGTACCGTTCGCGGAACTCTATGCTCGCGTCGTCTTTCGCGATGTCGCAGAGAGCTCGCAGGGGTTGCATTTCGCGCACGATGCGGCGTGACTGCACTTGCTGTTCCAGGACGTCTACTGTCGTCAGGCCTTCTTCGAGGGCGGCGGATCTGTCACCCAGGCCAGCCAGGGAGGCGGCCAGGCAGGCGCGGTAGGTAACCCGGTCGCGCGGTGAGGAGTCGCTGCCGTCGGCGATCGCTCGGTACAGGTCCGCGGCAGATGCATGGTGGCCCAGGTAGCGTCGGCCCTTCGCCTCGTGTGCGCGGACTTCCGATACGGTGACGAACTGCAGCCACACGTCGTCACTATTATCCAGGCCGTGGTCGACTTCTCGCCATGCTTGCCCGATCGCACGGTCGAACCCGTGCGCGTCCTGGGCTGCGGCGTGCGAGATCGCAACGCGAGCCGCGACGAGTGCGTGTAGCCGGGGTGATTCCGCGCGGCGCGTGAGATCGGCGGCGCGGCCACTGAACCGCACCGCTTCCTGGGCACGCCCCAAGTGACACGATTGACGCGTCATTGATTGCAGTACCCGGATCATCAGGGTGTCGTCACCCGATTCCGCGGCGAGGGTGAGCGCTTCGGTGTAGCAACGGCGTGCGAACTCATGATCACCGTTGTCATACGCCAGCCAGCCCGCGCATTCTGCCAGCTCCCCGGTCACCCTGGCCAGCTGCAGCCCCGTGGAATTGGTGAAGCTGCCATTGTCGAGAAGTGCGCGGGCGCTGCGGTACTGCGCAATCGCTGAGTCACCGACATGACCTGAGCCGTGCTGCTGGTCGGCGGTGTTCAACGCGTCGACCGCGTTGCGGAAGAACGCGACACCGTCGATGCCGACTACGGCCCCGGATACGGGTACCGACATTATTGACGCCGCCACCCCGAAAACAGCGAGTTTCCCGAAATCTCTGCGGTCCACGCTTTCACCTCCTGAGACGTGGCCCTCCGACCTCTTGCCCGACGTTGCCTCGTTGTGTGTAGATAGGTTCAGTAGCAGCGGAAACAGCGCCGCTGGGGGCACGCCGAGAGTGTCTGTCACCGCGATCAACTTGCGGATGTCGAAGAACGCCCCGGAATCGCCGTTCTCGCCTTTCGCAATCCACGACTGCGCCCGGCTCATTCTCGCAGCGAGCTGGTGCTGAGAAACTTTCGCGGCATCGCGAAGCGCCGCGACCGCCCGGCCCGGGCTGTGCCGTATCGCCCACTGGTAGTGGTCGGTGTCCCACCATTCTCGACCCGCCATATCGAGACGATACCCGCGATCGAACCGAACAGCGATGCCGAAACGGGATCGAACTCGCTATAGCGCGGACGCGTTGCCAGGGGCCCAGTTGCTCAGCTGTCCTGAAGTGGCGCCGCTTCGACCGAGGCTGCTGAAGCTACACCGGAGGCACCCATGACCGTCCTAGTCGCTGAATGGACAATGACCAGTGATCTCGCCCGAGTCTGCGTACCGAGAGGTCCCCACCGGCGGTGTGTCAGGTGAGCTGGCTGCCCCCCGGTCGCTCGCGAACATCCGAGCCACACACGGCTGGCGGTACGAAAGCGCCGCACGGAGGTGACGGCGGCCTGCAGCGACAACAGCCTCTCGGTCATAGCGGCACCGACGTATCGGAATCATTTGCGTAGCAAATGATCCACGACGTAGATCCACATGCGGGAGCTTTCGATGTCGACATCGAGTCAAACGTATGGTCCACTCACTCGATTCTCACTGCCCTAGAACCGATCCAAGAAGTCAATCAAACTCTTACGGAGAAGCGATGACAATTCGCACTGGATTCGATATTCATCCATTGCCAGCAGAGAAACCCGCGCCGAAGCGTGGCATCACATTTCTCTGGCTGGAGCTGACGGGGCGCTGCCAGCTCAATTGCACGCACTGCTACGCCGACAGCGGACCCACCAAATCGCACGGTACGATGACGACGAGTGACTGGCTGTCGGTCATCGATGACGCAGCCGACATGGGTGTCCGCGACATTCAGTTCATCGGCGGCGAACCGACCCTTTATCCAGCGCTCCCGGAACTCATCCGTCACGCGTCCTCTCGTGGGATCGCTACAGAAGTCTACTCGAATCTGGTTCGCATACGCGCCGACATCTGGGACACCCTAGTCGAGTACAGGGTCCGTCTGGCGACCAGTTACTACACCGATCAACCGGAGCAGCATACGCTGATCACCGGAAATGCCTTGGCGCACAAACGAACCACCGACAACATCAGCAAGGCAATTGCGCTCGGCATTCCCGTTCGGGTCGGCATGGTGTCGGTACTCGAGGACCAGCGGATCGACGAAGCCCGTCAACTCCTGACCGATCTGGGAGTCCAGTACATCGATGTCGATCACGTCCGACGGGCTGGTCGGGCAAATACGGAGGCGGACACGCCTCTCGAAGAACTCTGCGGCCAATGCGCCGGCGATGTCCTTGCTGTGTATCCGGATGGCGCGGTGCGCCCGTGCGTCTTTACCAGGTCCCTCCAGGTGGGTGATGTGCTGAAGTCCAGCTTGCGACAGGTCATCGACAGCCCACAACTGGCTACCGCCAGGACCGCCATCGGGAACGCGACCATGGAGAACCACAGCCACCGGGACGGGAGTTGCGGGCCGAATTGTAGTCCGGTCTGTCACCCCGGCTGCGATCCGCGCTGTGTTCCTGGCCAGTTCGTCTGTAGGCCGCGCGGTGGTCAGTACTGAGAAATTGCGACGGAACAGCATGAACACTCCGAATCCGGGTCTTAAGACTCCCGGTTCGTTGCGAAATCTGGAAATGGCACGAACGAAGGAGAACTCAGTGTCAACAATGATCGGTCGTATCGGTCGAACCCCCACCAGGATGGGTTTGGGCCTGCTGTTTGCGTGCGCGGCGCTGCTCGGAACTGCGGGAGCCGCACACGCGGAAGGTCCTCCCTCAAACTCTGACTGTGAGGCGCGCAACTACAGCTGGCGCTCTATAGAGGACATCAACAATCCATTCGCAATGCCGAGCATCTTTGCCACCTACAGTCATAGCGACTACCACCCGAACACTGACACGACGACTCGTTGGTACACAACTAACGCAACAAACAACTACTGGTTGTCATGCAACAAGCCGGGGCGCCCCTAACCCACAGCGGAACGGATAGAGGTACGTGATGGTGTGAGGTGCCCGCGGACTCACACCACTCACTTCGGTCGGGTCGTTGAAGAAGGTGTCCCCAGATCGGTTCTTTTGCCCGACCTTGGACCGGTGTTAGTCCGGATAGCAGCAGCGCCGTGCGGGCCCACGCCCACCCGCGGCGGATACCTCCCCAGAGGAGCCCGATGTACAGCGATCTGATCGCGATCATGTTGCCCGCCATGGTGATTCGATCGTGCTGCGGCCACGCCCCACCCCCAGGGGCGTCATAGGGTCAGCGGAACCCTCTGTCGTTCGCCGCGAGTACTGGTCGTGCGGGTCCATTAGCGCAGCTTCGCCCCGCCCTGGGAAATCTCCGGGTATGGGAGGCAGACGCAGGCCGACTCGACGAACACATCCAGGCCGTCGCAGCAGCAGGGCTGATACCGAAGGCCCGCCGCCACAAGACGATCCTCACCGGAATCATGGGGCTTGCAGTTCGGTACGGCGCTCTGCCCGAGAACCCCGTCCGTGTGCTACGCGATCCACACAACTTCAACCGCACCTGGTTCAACCGCACCTGGCGCGACGCTCGCGGCACTCCGTACAAGGACGTCACTCAGTACACGTTCCGGAGAACGGTCGCCACCCTGATCGCCGAGGGGGCGGATGCGAAGACTGCGGCCAAGCAACTGGGCAGTCCCGGGAGGCGATTGCGGAGCGGCATTACATCGCGTCGGCGGAACTGGCTCCTGACTCGTCGGCGGTTTTGCAGAAGGGACTCGGCAGGGACAGCTGATCGTGCCGCTGGTGGCCCCGGCAGGCTCCACGGGGTCACGCCGCGCCGCCTCCTGACCTGTGGTGGCCGCAACGCCTCATTGGCTACTCGGCGGCGAGCTATGTCTTCTCAGTCCTGCTTGGAGCGTGAAGATCCCGGTCTACGTCGTCGTAGTGTGCGGGGTTTCGGCACGGCTCTTGCTTGTCGGCGGCGCTCGGATACTCGGCGTCCGTGTCATCGGTGGCCGACTCTGGCAGTGTCGCGTCGTTGATCAGTTCGTAGACATTGCGAACTTTCACTCGGGCCTTGGCGCGAGCGTTGTTCGGGTTATCCGGCACGAGTTGCTTGGCTACCTGCAGTCGTCTGCGGTCGCAGAGTTCCTTTGCGTCGCAGGCGCGTAGTAGTAGGCGCTTGATGGAAGCGTGTAAGGCCGCTGCCGCTCTCGTCGAGGATCTGAACCTCCGACGGCCGTCGCCCTTAGACGGTCTCGGGTGGAGGCAAGCTGAGGACCTCGCTGTTTCCAGGCGAAGTCATGTCGTGCCCACTGCGAAGACGTAGCCCTCCGGAGAGTTGCCTGCGGTCGGGAACTTCGAGCTAGATTGGTCGTCGGCGCCATACGAGCGCTCGAGTCGCATGAAACAGGCAGGGGGGCACACGATGTCGTCAGCAGGCGGACCGCTCGGGGGCGGAAATCCAAGCGGATCTGGAACCGGTGCTGGTAGCAGTGGAGGGTCTGGAGGCTGGAGCGGCGCAACGTTCGTAGAGCGGGCAACAATTATCGGTAGTGTTGGCACTCTCGTCGGTGTTCTTGTCGCGGTAGTTGCGCTCTTCGGGCCATTCGGATCTGACAACAAGGAAGCCAGCGGCAACGCAGCGTCTTCTTCGGAGCCCACCAGTACCGCTCCATTGCCGACGTCAACGGGTCAGAGCGACACCTCGGTATCGCCGTCAACCACAGTGGAGAGTGTGCAGTCTGAGCCGGACTCACCTCTTCCCTTCTCCACGGGAACCTTCAGTGATTCTCAAACGATTAGCAGGATGTTGAATCTCGATAAGAACCCCTGGGTCGGTGAGTCGTGGCCGTTTGACATCAATTACCTGTCGGTGAACAACGATCACCTCGGCGGTATCCAGATGGTGTTGCTCGCAGACGGTGTGAGCGCGACCTATCAGACCTGTAGGAGCCAGTCGTATTCCCGAACTCAGATCAAGTGGACGGAGCTGAAGGCGGGCAGCGAGTTGTGCTTGCGCGTGAAGGATCCGAAGAATTCCAACAAGACTCGAGTTGGCCAGATCACGATCGGCTCGTTGACTGTCTCCTCGGACAGGTTCAGCGCCGGGAGCTTCACCGGGCAGGTGTGGGAGCCTACTCGCTGACCACGTAGGGCTACGTTCGTGGCGTTCGGGAAACGACTGTCTACCGAACTTCGCTCGCACCGGGCAGACCGACCTCGTCGGGTGTCTTGTCGGTCCGGATCCCCCGAAAACTGGGGATGCCGAAGCAGACTGCCTCAGTCGGCTGCGAGAGTAGGCTCGTTCCCTTCGCTCTCGGGCGGAGTCCCGGAAGCGGTGAGCCATGAGCGACCACATCCAGATGGAACCCCCTGATTACCACCGGTGTTTCGACACCGTGTCCGCCTCGCCCGTCGCCTGCCGCGATCTACTGCAACGACTTTCGGAGATGACCGAGTACGACATCCACTCGCGGTGGTCACCGTGGAAAGGGCAGGAGCCCCCGCCTTACGGTTCGCAGGTCGGTGAACAGATTCCGGTCGAGGTGCAGCTGGTGATGCTGCAGGCCCAGTACGACTCCTACGGCGAGGTCGCCGACCTTCAACTTCGCGACCTCGCCGCGGTAGTAGGAGTGCACCCGATGCAGATACCTGCGGCGATTCCAAGGTGTGATGCACGTTCGGTCTCGGACGATCATCGACAATCGCTGTGAATTTTTGGTGTAACTTTGGAATGGGTCAAATCGGTTGCTGCCGTAGCGGTCTGGCTTCTTCGCGTGAAGACACCGCGTGCGTTGGTAGGGCCGGTCGGGGCCAACGGATGTGCATCCGGCGATCCTGCCGAACTGACTGTCGCAGGTTCGTTTCCTCGGCGGGGCACATCGAACATGGGAACGCAGACGACCTGCGGTTATCGGACGGGCAATTGGTGATTGAAGCCGATTTTCGGCTGTAGGCGGACGGTGACGTCGGTGAGATTCGTCATTTGGACGACCGGGTTCGTGGCTACTTCCATGCGCCGCGCACGCTGTATGCCCCAACCGTTTAGTTTCTTGTTGTCAATATGCGTGCCGCTCGACACGCTCGGATGCAGCCCGTGGACAGACCGCGTCGATTGCTTGCCTCAACAGGTCGGCCGCTCGTTGGGTGGGGCGAATCCGGTAGTTGAGCCTGGCCAACTGGAGGACACGTTCTGGGTCGGAATTGTCCGACAACCACAGGGCGGCGGCATGGTCGGCGAAGGCTTCTGGATGGCTACGCAGTAGCTGTTCGTAGCGGGCGTCGGCCCCCTCGCGCAGCATTCTTGCTTCCTCGCTGTCGGAGTGGATCAGCAACTGGGCGAGTTGGCCGGCGTATTCCGGGTCGTCGCTGACGGTGACGGCGTGGCGAAGGCGCGTGATCGCGGAATCGGTGTTGCCGAGGCAGACTTCAGCGGCTGCCAGATGGCCTTGTGCGGGTAGGTATTCGGGCAGTCGGCGCACCGATCGGGTGAACCATTCTGCTGCTCGTTCGTGTTCACCGGCGGAGAGCCAAAGGTGGCCACGATGGAAATCCAAGGTGGCCAACGGAAAAGGGGACAGGCCTCGGAAGAGTTCTCGGGCACGGTCGTAGTGCGATTCCGCAGTCTCGAGATCGCCTCGAGCGGCATGGTGGGCGGCAAGTCCGGCGGTGGCGGCGAAGCCGTTGTTCTTGGTGAACGCGGCGCGGCGCAGCGGCTCCGCGCGGTCGTAGTCGCCGATCGCCTCGAGCAACGCTGCTTGCTCGGAATGGACGCTGTCGGTGTCGGCGCCGAGGCTCAGCGCCCGCTCGAAATGCTCGTTTGCGTCGCTGAATCGGTGAAACGTCGCCAGCGTGTGTGCCCGAGCCACATGGGCGTGGGCGGAATTCGGCTGGTCGATGACGAATGAGTCAGCCTCGGCGGCTGCGGATTGGGTGTCGGCGATCAGTCCCAGCGTGTGCCCCCGCAGCACGAGGAACTCGATCAATGCGGCTCGGTCGACATCGGTGGCGGGTCGGGCTCGTCGTCGCCCCTGGATCTGGGCGGAAAGGTTGCGCACCGCAAGGTGTCCGGCGGTAGTGACGAGGGGTGCGGCCGGTGACATCAAATCGCCAACTCGGTGATCCAGCGCAGCGCGGTGAGGCTGGGCATGAAGAAGTAGTCGCCACCTCGGGTGACGACGAAAGTCGGGATATCGGAGAGTCGGCGTCGAATAGGTCGTTCGGGGATGGTGAACGTGCCGTGCCCGGCGTTGGCGCCCAACAGCGGATCCCGTTCACCGTTGTGGCCGATGAAGATTCCGCTGTTGATCCATTCTTCTTGCACGAACTCGAACTGGCGCCGCAACGAGGACCCGATACAGCCGAACATCATGCCGCGGTCGGCACCGTCGTCGACGAGCCCCTCGGGCAGGGGCGGTCCGTAGCTGGCTTCGCGGCGAATGATCCGGTGGCTGCGCGGATCTCCGAAAATCTGTCCGTCACGCGGGTTCATCCGCCGGATGTGCGAGCCGAGGGGACAGTCGAAACCCCGAGCGTCTTCGGCGCGATAGCCGAAGGCGTTGTTGCGGGTCGGGTCGGCTCCGAGGACGGGATCATCGAGGTCTGGCGCCAGCTCGAGGGGAGCGCCGCTGCGCCAGCGGCCCATGATCTTGGCGGCGAGAAGTTCTTCGTCAGCGGCATCGGTGGTATTGTCGTGCAGGTATCGACGGAACTGAGGTACGCGTTGCTGGAGCTTCCGCAGGACCAGATAGGTGCCGTTGCGGCCGAGTTCCTCCGGCTGGGGCACCGGCTCGAGCCGACCGGACTCGGTGGGGTAGCCGAGGATGAATTCACCTGCTGCGAGCGGCTTCTCGGCCGGATTGGTGTTCGGGAGTCCACTGCCCTCGACGGGCGGCTGACTGATGTTGTCGGCGTACCCGAATGCTTCACGGCCGTTGGAGGAACGTGAGTCCTGCCGGTAGACCAGCGTGACGCCCGGGGTGTCTGCGGTGATCCGCTCCTCGCGGGCAACCAATTCGTCGCGTCGACGAGTATCGGGTGCCATCGCGCTGAGCGCCACGTGAATATCGCTGCTGCCCAGCGGCTCCTCCCAGTTCTCCGGAGCGCTTTCGCCGGTATCGTGCAAGATCGCCGACCGCGCGCGCATCCCTTCCCGGAACTCGGGTGCGAAGCTGTCGATCGACGTGCTCGGCACTCCGAGCGCGCGTAACCCTCCCACGGTGAACGACACACTGAGCCAGACGTCGGCGTCGGCGTCGGTGGGGTCGAGCGCGTTACGTAACAACGGGATCAATCGTCGCAGCCACGCCCGGCCTGCCTGCGGGTCGTCGATTCTGAACAGGTCGACAGTTCCGGCGTAGGGGATGGGCAGCGGGTGGAGAACGCCGCCCTGGATGTCGTGCAGTTCCAGACCGCTCATGCGAGATCCTTCGGTGCCGTGGTGTGCTCGGTGTGTGTCCTACGCGGTTCGCCGGCTGTTCGGTGGGGCGAGGTAAGGGAATTCGGTGCCGGCAGGGACGGTCGCCTGGTCGACCCCGTCGCTGATACGAGGTCCGTTGCCGCCGTTGATGAACCATGTGTAGTAGGTGTCGAGGAAGTCGTCGTTGAGTGCCCGCCCACCGCAACTGGTGTAGGGCCGCCCCGCCAGCATGGATTGTTCGATCTCCGACCAACTGTCCTCGGCGAACGGTTTGCTGACATCGACGACGAGATAGTCGTCCAACAGCAGATCGGTCAGCGGGTGGACGCCGTGTTCGTCTGCGGGCCAGGCGATGTCGTGGTCGAGCCGATCGTAGAATCGGAGATTCGCGCTGAGCCGTTCGCGAAATGCGTTGCGGTAGGTCTCGCGGAGTGCGAAGGCGTCTTCGTCGTTGTAGACGTCGCGCACATCGATGTCGCGGTTGACCGGGTCGTTGCCGTTCCACTGCAAGCCGATGTTCTTGATCTCGGGTCGGCCGACACGTTCGAGGCGAACCGGCCGCGGCCCGGCGGCGAGCGTTTCACCCACCAGCGCCCACAGTTGGTGTCCCGGTAGCCACCGTTGGCAGTCGATCTCGACGACCACCGCGAGCACGTCGGCGTCCTGCATCGTGTTGGTGGTGTATTTGCCGAAAGCCATCTGGCCAGTGGTGATGGTTTCCATGATGGATTCGATCTGGAAGATGAACGGGTCCGAGGCCGGTCCAGCGAAGTAGCTGACTCCGGCGTCGGTGACGCCGGCTCGGTCGTCGACAGTCACGTGCAGGCCGATTCCGTCCGGTGTTGTGCACGTGCTGTGTTGGGTGCCGGTGTCGTCAGTGCTGTCGAACGTGCAGTCGAAGACGACCTCGGTATCGGCGGGGCCGACATCGAATCGAGCATCGATCCCCGTCGCGGCGATCTGCACTGGGCGCAACCGGAATCGGCAGATCATCGCGTCGGAAAACGCCGCCGTCGCACTGGCTCGAGGAAAGACCGTCATCACCAGGACCAGGCGACCGGCCTGGCGAGGGCTCGGGAACGCGTAGAGGTCGCAGATGTCGGAGGCCGGGTCGGCTACTGCACGCGGAGAAGACAGATGATCAGACATGGAATCTCCGGTTTCGAGCTCAGTCGGCCGCGTGGTCGAGCAGGGCTTGGAACTCGGAGGTCGTGATCATGTCCGCGTACTTCGGATCGCGTATCGCGGCCTGGAAGGCCGGCGAATCGATCAACCGGTCGAAGGCGTGGTGCACGGACAGTGCCTTGCGGATTTCCTGGACCGTGCCGTCGTAGAAACGCATGTACTCGATCGCGGTGGCCTGATGGGCGAGGATGAACTCGAACACGCCCGGGTCTTGGAGACCGAGCTCTGGCCACCCCTCGATATGGTTGAAGATCATCTCGAACGCTGCGGCGTTGTGCTCGGCGAACGCCTCGATATAGGGCACCCACTCGCCGTCGTAGTTGGTGGAGAACATCATTCGGGTGTCGTCGTCGAAGAGCACCCAACGGCGGTCGTGCAGTGTGCCGATCAGTTCACCAGCAAAGGTCTTCTCCTCGATCGGCCATGTGTCGAGGGTTTCCAGGGCTGAGCGGATCTGCTTCTCGTGGCCGGGCTTGACGTGCCAGAAGGTTGTCAGTTCGCCGGTGGCACCTTGGCGCCGACCCGGCCGGGGTGCTTCGGTTGCCTGCTCGGACGTCGATTGGTCAGCCATGATGTGTCCTCTCGATCGATCGAAGAGCTAGAAGGTTGTGGACATCGAATCGGTGAAGTCAGGCGGGCCCCTCACCGAACACCGCGGGTGATTGTTGTCGCGTCCATGCCCGTTCCTGACGTGAGCGCACCAGCTCCGCCGATTGCGCGGGGTCGATCGTGCGGTAAGGGCCGGAGTCGGCTTCGACCAACCCGACCATCTCTTCGATCAACGAGTCGGGAGGAAACTGGTTCGCGAATCGTTCCTTCAGCGAGGCCAGGTCTTCGGGGCGGGTGAAGTTCTGCTCAGTGGAGAACCACTCGTCGATACTCGCAATCATCGCGTCGTTGAACCCGGTCGCGAACGGGCCGGGATTGAGGGTAGCGACCTGAATTCCGTGCGGGGCGAGCTCATCGGCCATCGACTCCGCGATCGCTTCGAGCGCGTGTTTGGACGAGGCGTACGCGCCGAGGTACGCGCCCGCGGTGAGGCCGGCGATCGAGGACACGAACACAATTCGACCGCGGCCGCGCTCCACCATTTGAGCGGCGATCGGCTGGGTCAGCGCCAGCGTGGCAAACACATTGACCTCGAACACCTCCCGGACCCGCTGTAATGGAATCTCGGAGATCGGGCCGCCCGCGCCTATCGCGGCATTGTTGACCAAAACGTCGATATTCCAGCCGAGCGCGGCATCGCGATCAGACTCCGAAGTCAATTCCAGGACCGGAACGCGTAGCGACAGACCTTCGGCTTGTGCTTGGGTCTCGAGGTCTTGCCGCTGAGCGTCGTTGCGCACTGACGCGATCACATCGTGGCCGCGCGCTGCCAGGATCAACGCCGCACCACGCCCGAATCCAGAACCGGCTCCCGTGATCAAAACTGTTCGCGGCTTCACGCACCATCAACCCTTCAGTCGACCTTCACAGCGATCCGATGGCAATCAGTATCAACGTGCGATTCGAGCGACTCTCGATCGAGATTCTAGCGGAGCCGGTGGTCGCTCCGGGTCGGATCAGGTACACGCGGCGTGCCCTGCTCAGTGATGGTAACCGACACGACTGCCTGCACAGAGGCGTGTTAGGCGGGCGTTGTCGTGTGAATGAGCCAGAGGGTTCACCATGTGAGTGATACCGTCTGGATTCAAGGTGGTTGAGCCCGTCTGAATGGCTATCGTTCGACTGGTTCAGCGTTCGGCAACTATATGGCATCCATGATTGCCGTCGATGTTCAGCGGTTGACCGGTGGTCGAATCGAGCCGAAGAGCCGACCGACGTTGTCGGGGGTCGACGAATCCTGTTGCAAGGTCCTGGGTCCCGTAGAGCCCGTTGACCGGTGCGGCGAACCCGTTGCCGACTTCGCCGCCGGTGGCGGTCAGTTCGATGTCATATTGGGCCAGCTCATCAGCAACACAGCGACAGCCCTGATCGTCGTCCCGATCGCGGTCGCCATCGCCGAGGAAATCTCGGTGTCACCCGTGCCACTGCTGATTACGGTGGCTGTGCGGTGTGATTCATGAATAACATCTTGCGCATGCTGAATCGATTATCTTTTCAGATTGTAGGCCTCCTGCGTAGTGAATGCCCTTCCGCTGGGTAGCCGCAATGATCTGCAAAATGTAGAGGCTTGAAATGTTGGGTTATGGTGCTTGCGGTTTCGGCAACGCGCAACCGTGAAACCCTGGCGGGGACCGCAGTCGAGTGTTGCGTTGGGGTACACCCACATGTGATCAGATGAGCCGCACGTTTCCGAGGAAGACCTTGCCGCCGACCGACACAGCCAAGTAGTTGCTCTTGATCTCCCAGACTTCGCCGTCGCTGCTCCACACTTCGAGTTGCTTGTTCGAAGTGGACACGTCGTTGGCGACGGCGATCCGACTGCCATCGGTGCCGAGCTCGGTGCCTTTCGCGACGACGCCGGGGATCACGTACTCGCCTGTGTAGGCATCTACCACACGGCCCGAGTCGGAGGTCATGATCAGGGTTCCGATACCGCGTAACAGGAGTAGCTCGGGTTGGTCATCGGCACCGAATGACTGCCGCTCCCACAGGACGGTCCCGTTGCGCGGGCTGATCCCCGCGTATGTTGTTTTGTTGCCGTCGGTCTGGATGGCGGTCGGCACCGAAGTCTCCACCGGCCCCGGCTTGGATACGTTTGTCGAGTGCAGGCTCGGCCGCCAGCCTTTCGGTAGGTCCGCGGTCCTAGCACCGTCACGGTTGTAGATCCCGGTCGGTGATTCGCCGTCGGAGACGACGAATCCGTCGATGAAGACGTTCCAGTCGGTGCTACGGATCATCTCGACGGTGTCGCGGCGGAACACCTCCTTACCGTCTTCGAGCCGGATCACCCGGAATACCCCCTTCGACAACGGTTGCGATGGATCCGGAGCGGAGGTGACCATGGCCAGGCGGACCAAGCCGAAGACCTCGATCGAATACGGCGGATCCTGCGACGATGGATCCGGATCGGCATCTGGCCAGCTGATCGCTGGAAGTTCCCGGCCGTCCTCGCCGATCGATCGAAGCGACGGTGCCAGGCGATGACCCGGCCTGTCCACGAAGACGAAACGCCCACCCGCGGCGGTCAGGCTGTCGATCTCGTCTACAGCGGCAAAGGTTTCGATGACCCGGCTTGCCGCGAGGTCGATGACCACCACCGCGTCGGAGGCCCCGTCGAGATGGCAGGCAGCTGCCCCATGATTCGCGCTGACGACACAGCGTCCGAGGGTTCGTGGTTTCGTGTCCATCGCGATGGGCTCGGTGTCTGCTCGCAGCTGACCGGTGTTCGCATCGATGATGTCGAGGAACTCGATGGTGTTGGCGTCGGCCAGGCGGACTTTGCGGCTGAAGAGAACGATGTCGGAATCGCCGCCGAGTGCTGATACACCATCCGGCTTGGAGCCGGGAGGGCCAGGAATTTCCGGCAGTGTCCAGACCGGGGTGTCGGGCCGCTTGTCGAGCGAGGGCAGCATCGGCGTCACGGGCTGACGGGGCAGTCGCGCGGCTTCCTCGGCACCGGCGTCGGGCATCAACGCGCGGACACCGATCACGGCGACGATCGCCAATATTGCGGCTGCCGGTGCTCCGATGAGCAGCGGTATCCGACGGCGCCTAGTCGTTGGTGACCCCGCACGCCCCGGCCGCATCGGCGGGGCCGGACGATGTGGTCCGTGGCCGCCAGGCACCGGGTTGGCGACGGTGGCTGCGTAGCGGTCGGCCGTCGCACCTGATGATCGCCGTCGCTGCGCGGGCAGGGCGAGCGCTTGACCGAGCGCGGTCGCGAAGTCTCTGCTGGTGGGAAAACGATCCGTCGGGCTCTTCGCCATCGCTCGTGCGAGCACCGCATCGACTTGTGGCGCGAGATCGGGCCGACGCACTCGCACACTCGGGACCGGCTGCTGGGCGTGCGCCATGATCACCGCTACGGGGTTGGTGCCGGTGAACGGCTGCATACCGGTCAGGAGATCGAAGGCGGTGGCGGCCAGTGCATACTGGTCCGATCGCGGCTCGACCGCCAGTCCCTGCATCTGCTCGGGCGAGGCATAGGCGATGGTGCCGATGGTCAGGCCGGTCCCGGTGAGGTCGGAGTTCTCCGGGACCGACCGTGCGATTCCGAAGTCGGTCAGCAGGTAGTGGCCGGTCCTGGCAAGCAGGATGTTGGCAGGTTTCACGTCGCGATGGACCAACCCGCGAGCCCCGGCGTAGTCGAGCGCATCGGCGATTTCCGCGATCGCGCGTGCCACCTCGGTACCGGGTAACCCGCCCGGCGAGCTGGTGCGAAACGCTGATAGATCGACGCCGTCGATCAGCTCCAACGCGATCCACAACCGCCCGTCAGCTTCCCCACGGTCGTGGACGCTGACGATGCCGGGATGTGAGAGGGACGCGGCGAGGTCGGCCTCGCGTTCGAAGCGGCGCCGGTACGAGTCGTCGCGGGTGAACTGCGCGGCAAGCACCTTCACCGCGTCGAAGCGGGGTAGTCGTGGATGTCGGGCGGTGTAGACCTCGCCCATGCCACCGACCCCGAGTAAGCGTTCGATGGTGTAGCCGGCGAACACCGACCCCGGACCCAATGCCCCCAACGTTCGATCCTCTCCGATACACGATAGTGAGAAGATCACACCGTACTCATGGCTCGTAGGCAACTGCGTCGCCCGAGGAGCTGGGGAGTTGCGTTCTTGTGCTGGATCGCCGCTGTCAGGAGTGTTGTGCTGCAACCCACTTCGCAATGTCAGCAGTACACGGCAAAGACTTTCACCGATCTGGGTAAGAAGTATCGCATCGGTGGTATCGCGTCAGAGTGTCAGAACTCGACTGGATCGCGCAGGATCGGACAGGTCATGCAGTGTCCGCCGCCGCGCCCGCGGCCGAGCTCGGAGCCGACGATCGTGATGACCTCGACGCCTTGTTTGCGGAGTTCGGTGTTGGTGTGGATGTTGCGGTCGTAGGCGAACACGACACCGGGTTCTACTGCCACGAGGTTGTTTCCACTGTCCCATTGCTGGCGTTCGTTGGCGTAGTAGCCGCCGCCGGTCTCCACGACACGCAGGGCGTCGAGGCCGAGTGCTTTGGCGACGACGGTCAGGAATGGATCGGATTCGTCGACCACCTCGACCGGTTCCTTGTCGCCGGGTCGGAGCGAGAACGCGTGGATGCCGTAGACGATGTCGGGAAATACGGTCACCAGGTCTCGGTCAGCGAAGGTGAACACGGTGTCGAGGTGCATCGCGGCGCGGAGTTTCGGCATACCGGCGACGATGACGTGTTCGGCCACGCCGCGATCGAACAAGGCCTCAGCGACCTGGCTGATGGCCTGTCGGGATGTGCGTTCGCTCATTCCGATGAGGACGACGCCGTTTCCGACCGGCATCACGTCGCCGCCCTCGAATGTGGCCAGGCCCCAGTCCAGTTCGGGGTCACCCCACCAGATCTGCGATCCGGTGAAAGAAGGGTGGAAGGTGTAGATCGCTTTCATCAGCAGGGTTTCATCGTGACGCGCCGGCCAGAACAGTGGGTTGAGGGTCACTCCGCCGTAGATCCAGCAGGTGGTGTCGCGGGTATAGAGGGTGTTGGGTAGTGGCGGCAGGAGGTACTCGCGCACTCCACCCTGTTCACGTGTCAGTGCGCGATAGTCACGGCCGCAGTCGGGTACGTCGGCCACGGCGAGCCCTCCGATGAGATAGGTAGCCAGCGTTCGTTCGTCGAGCGATTCGAGGTAGCCGCGGGTGTGATCGATGAGCCCGAGGCCGACCTGGTTGGAAATCACGGTGCGGTCCAGGATCCAGGCCGTGGCCCCGGGGATGGCGAGGGTTTCGGCGAGCAGGTTGTGCAGCTCGACGACCTCGACCTCGCGGTCGCGAAGCTTGGTGATGAAGTCGAAGTGATCGCGTTTGGCGTTTTGCACCCACAGCACGTCGTCGAAGAGTAGATCGTCGCAGTTGGTGGGGGTGAGGCGTTCATGGGCCAGCCCGGGCGCGCACACGAGGACCTTGCGCAGGGTTCCGACCTCGGAATGCACACCGTAGACGGGCGGGGGCTGGGTTCCGGTCATCGTTGGTCCCTCCTGAGGGTGGTGATCGAGCTGACTAGATCGAGATCGAACCGGTGGCCAGCCCGATGATCCCGGCGATGGCGGCGACGATCGACACCACCAGCAGGACCACCTCCCAGCCCTGGAAGTACTTCTTGCCGCGCTCGCGGCGTGCCAGCACGAACAAAATCGTCCCGGGGGCGTAGATGATGAACGACAGCAGCAGGAATTCCAGACCGGCGGCCAAGATCATGAACGTTGTGTAGAACGTGGCAACCGCCGCGATGACGAGTTCTCTGCGCCGGTCCTGCGGGCGTAGATCGGTGTAGGTCTCGCGGGTGATGGCCAGCTTCAAGGCATACGCAGCGGCCAGTAGGTAGGGCACCAGCGCCAAGGAGCTGCACAGCTTGAGCGTGAACGTAAACGCGTCGTCGGAGAACAGAGTGGTGAGCAAGACCAGCTGGATCAGGACCGAGGTGAAGATCATCGCGACGACGGGAACCTTATGGTTGTTCACCCGACCCAGGAACGAGGGCATGTCGTCATCGGCAGCGGCGACGTAGAGGACCTCAGCGGCCATCAGCGTCCATGCCAGGTATGCGCCAAGGACCGAGATGATCAGGCCGATGCTGATGAACCAGGCACCCCAACTGCCGACGGCGGACTCGAACACCGGTGACATGGAGGGCTGCTGGATGGTGGCCAGTTGTTCGCGCGGCATGATGCCGAACGACACCATGGTCACCGTCGCGAAGATCGCCAGGACACTGAGGAACCCGAGTACGGTGGCGCGACCGACGTCGGCGCGTCGTCGCGCGTACCGGGAGTAGACACTCGCGCCCTCGATACCGAGGAAGACGAAGACGGTCACCAGCATCGTCGAGCGGACTTGATCGAACAGTGACTCCGAATAGGCGTCCCCGCCCCAGAAGTTGTCGACGAAAATACCTGCGTCGAAATAGAACAGCAACACGATGATGAAGACCAGGATCGGCACGACTTTGGCGAT
Source organism: Nocardia sp. FBN12 (assembly GCF_050320175.1). Taxonomy (GTDB): domain Bacteria; phylum Actinomycetota; class Actinomycetes; order Mycobacteriales; family Mycobacteriaceae; genus Nocardia. Next base: position 539,095 of record NZ_CP190048.1, read on the forward strand.
CGTGACGGCCTTGTTGATCGCCGCCGCCTCCTGAACCCCACGCAGCACCATGAAGTGGAATGCCCAGATGAATACCGTGGACAGCAGGACCGCGGGAACGGTGTTCCCCTCGCCGAAGATCGGAAGAACTTGTCCGAGAGTCGATTTGATGAGCACCCAGTAGGAGACGTTGCCGACACACGCGCTGGCCCAATAGCCGAACGCTGAGAAGAAGCCTAGGTATTCGCCGAATCCGGCCTTGGCGTAGGCGTAGACGCCAGCGTCCAGTTCAGGTTTGCGAACGGCCAGTGTCTGAAATACGAAGGCCAGCATCAGCATGCCGGTTCCCGCGATCGTCCACGCGATCAGAGCACCGAAACCGCCGGTTGCCTGCCCGAAATTCCGGGGGAGCGAGAAGACTCCCGCTCCTACCATCGAGCCGACAACCATTGCCGACAGGGTCAGCAGCGGCATCGTTTTGGTCGAATCTACTTCGGTTTTCGTCATCCGCAACTCCCGGGCCAACCTGGTGGACGTGACGGGATGGAGCAAGCCGAATGTTAACGCGGAGATCGGGGAGCCGCGAGAAGTAGGTAGGAATAGTAAGTATCCGTCACCGGATCGTGACAGCCCCGGTGATTTCAGTGGCACGGCGAAGGGTGTTCTCGGGCCAATGCAGCGGTATCGGGTCGTTTAGTTACCATGCTTGGCCGGGCGATTTAGTTTCCATGCTCGATGGGCGATCCGATCCTCATCCGGCGTGTAGCGGTCCCAATTCGGGTCTGGCGTGCGCGATTTCGTCTACAGTGCGAAACACATCGGAGTCGGCGGGGCTCTGAAATTGTCCGAGGTAGGGATGATGCTTACCGGCAACCGCGAGATCCGTGATCCTTCACTGCAGGACGCTATCGTTCCGCTGCTCGCGCTGACCGTCCTGATCGGCGGTTCGCTGCTGCTGTTCGGCCTCGATGCACTCGACGGACCCCTGCAAGCTGCGATGGTGTTGTGCGCGATGGTCGCGGCGCTGATCGCGCTGAAGAACGGGCACACCTGGGTAGCCGTGCAGGAGGCAGGTCAGGCCGCCATGTCGTCGATCACCTCGGCGATGTTCATCCTGCTCGCAGTCGGCGCGTTGATCGGCACCTGGAACATGTCCGGCACGATCCCGACCTTGGTCTACTACGGCCTGCAGGTCCTTTCGCCGGGGTGGTACTACCTCGCAGCAGCGCTGATCTGCGGCATCGTCGCCATGAGCATCGGTAGTTCCTGGACCACCGTGGGCACCATCGGCGTCGGCCTCGTCGGCATCGCCACCATGCTCGGGGTTTCGGCGTCGATCACCGCCGGGGCGGTGATCTCCGGTGCCTACCTGGGCGACAAACTGTCCCCGCTCTCGGAAACGACCATTTTGACAGCCCAGATGGTCGAGGTCGATGTCTACGAACACATCAAACGGCAAGCGTGGACGTCGGTCCCGGCGTTCCTGATCGCCAGTGTCGGGTTTCTCCTCCTCGGCCTGATCGGACCCGACGCCGACGATATGGTGGCTACGGCCAGCGAACTTACCGCGTTAAGCGACATCTATTGGATCACCCCGCTCAACCTTCTGCCGCTACTGTTACTGGTCATCCTGTCGATCCGCAAGATACCGGCGTCGCTGGCGCTGATCACCTCCGCGCTCTTTGCCGGCCTGCTGTCGGTGTTCACCCAGCCACAAGTGGTCAAGGACTTCACCGGCGACGACAACCCGATCATGGCGACCATACGCGGGACCTGGCTGGCCGTGGCCAACGGATTCACGATGAACTCCGGAATCGGCGAAATCGATAGCCTGCTCAGCCGCGGCGGCATGGACAGCATGCTCGCCACGCTCTGGCTGATCATCGCGGCGGTTACCTTCGGCACCCTCCTCGAACGATTCGGGCTCATCACACGTCTGATCACGCCACTGCTGTTCCGCGCCAAGTCCACTGGGCGGCTCTATGCCACGGTCTTCGGTTGTGGACTCGGGCTCAACATCGTCGCTGGGGACCAATACATCGCACTCGTCCTGCCCTCCCGCATCTTCCGGGCCGAGTTCGCCAAACGAGGGCTGGCCCCGACCAACCTGTCGCGCCTGGCTGCCGACAGCGGCACCGTGACCTCGCCACTGGTGCCCTGGAACTCCTGTGGTGCCTTCATGGGTGCCGCGCTCGGGGTCTCGACGCTGCTCTACCTGCCGTTCGCCTTCTTCAACATCGCCAGCCCTCTGTTGAGCGTCGCGTACGGATTCACCGGATTCAAAATCGAGAAGGTGTCACCGGCATCGCCCGAAGACACCACCGGATCATGAATTCCTGATTGCCTCAGCGCGAGCGCTTACCGGGGTGTGGCGAATCGCGTGGTCGTCGGAGTCGGTGAGGTTTCGAAATCGCACACCCCAGGATCTGGGCTGGCAGTGCCCTGGGCCAACTTCCAGCCGCCGTTACGGTACGTCATTCCGCGCGAACACCTTTCGGCCCACTGTGGTGTTGGTGTTGACTGTCGAACATGTCGCAGATTGGTGTCCGACCTTCGCAGCCGTCTCAGCCGCAGAAGACCACACAGCGCCGGGCCGGCAACAGCTTGTTGGCGGCCGCGATTCTGGTAGCCGGGATCGGCGGCGGCCTGCTGGCGTGGCATCCCTGGGACAAGGGAACAACAGTGACAGTGCCGACGAAGGACCCGCAGCAAGTCACAACTCAACGCATAGGCACGGTGTGGCAACCAGGTCTGTCCGGTCCGGGTTTGCCGGTCGAATGTGTCACCAACGAGACCGGCGGAATCTCGTGCCTGATCCTGCCTGACCCCTACGCGCACATCAGAAAGCAAGACAGCTGAATCATGTGGTGGCCGCTGCTGCGGATGTATCGGCGAAATCGGCGCTGGGTTCGGTGTGGTCAGCCACGCAGGATTCGGGCTTTCTGAACCTCGAACTCGGCGCCGGTGAGTACTCCGTCGGTGCGTAGTTGACCGAGACGCTCCAATTGCGCGAGTGTGGCGTCGAAGTCGGTCGGCGCGGCAGGTTGCGACGGTGTCGACGCAGGGACGGGAGCTGGTGCGGGTTCGACGGGTTGTGGCGCCGGATGGGATGTCGCCCAACGGGCTTGCTGGCGGCGTTGGACGCGACCGTGAACCGAGGAAGCGACCGCTGCGCGAGCGGCAGTTTTGAGCAGGCTCATCAGAGTCCTTCGGTCTCGGTCAGCGCGGTATCGAGTTCGTCGAGAGTCAACTGGCCTTCGGTGAGGAGTTTCGCGCCGCTGTTCTCCCACGCCGTGAGCACAGGCAGCATGGTGAGTTCCTCATAGACAAGGACAGCGGCGACACTGGCTGGGCTGAGTTCGGCAGCGATCTCGGCGAAGTCGCTGCGATCGAGTAGCCCCGAGGTCGCTCCGACGAACGGGACGAGGTCAGGGCCGAGATTCTCGATCGGGAGCAGGGCGCCGGTGGCGTCGACGAATTCCAGGTCCAGTATTCGGAAGGCGCCACGGTCGACGAGGTCGAGCAGAACGGCGAATCCGTTGGGATCGATACGCCCGTCGGGAAACTCCACGACGATGTAGTCGATAGGTCCGAAATGATCGGTGTCGCTCATGCTTGGTTGGCTCCTAAGACCCGGACCGGAGATCTGTGACGACAGCGGGGGAGAAATCGAAGAGGTTCGGGTCGAATTCGAACCCGATTGGGCTGATGTTGCACAGCGTGACCACCACGTAGACGCCACGGGCCATGTCGGTGAACTCGCCGGTGATCCGCCCGTCATACGAAGCAAGTTGAATACGGGGGCCCGCGGCGACCGCGCCAGCCGCGATCAGGCGTTGCAACAGATCAGGCGCATCCGGTCGGCGCCCGCTCAGGGAATCCAAACCGGCGGCACCCAAAATTGGGGCGGCTGCGATGGTATCGACCGCAGCCGTCGTGCATTCACCACGGATGACAGGAAAGACGTCGCGCCGGTTGGGGACGTTGAGCACGGCGTAGTCGATCTCGGCCCCCGAGACCGTCGTGTTGAGCTCGACCGGGACCACCTGGGGAGCTGTTTGCGCGAATGCCGCCGCGGGAAATGCGAGGATGCTGAGGACAGCCAGTCCCGCTGCCACACACGCGATACGGACACCGACGAACGTCGATCCACGCATAGATCTCTCCTTGCTATGGCTTACAAGAAAGGATAACCGCATATTTGCTCGTGGATCAGCGGACACGCAGAAGAGAACAACAGGCCGGGGACACCTATGAGCATTATTCGCCGGGCAGTCGGAGTCGCGATCGCCAGTTCAGTTCATGGTCGAATCCAACGGCGCCAGCATGCGCGCTGGGCAAATCAGAACCGAACTGTCGACTCGCCCGAGGCGGCCGGCGTCAAGCCCGACGAGGAGTCAAGCATCTCCTGATGACGAACCGTCAAGCATCTCCTGAGACCACACATCGACACTCGGTGCGTGGATGGCCGACAATCGTCGGTATGGCTGGCGAGGAACAGGTCGATACCGCCGACTCGACGGTATCGGGGCTGGAGGTATCGCCGAGTCAGGAGTTGCCAGATACTGCACGTGCGGGAGGCCAGGATGTCAGTCGTGGTCATCTGGGCGAGTTACCTGGTGCGCGTGGTGGCATCTCGGCGTCGTTCGAGATTCGCCATGTCGACGGTGCGGAAGGAGAGCGCCTCGCCGCGGTGCAGGCCAAGGCAATTGCCGCGCTGTTGGTCTGGCTCCGCGATCATGGGGACGGTGTGAGCTGAATCCGGGCGGTGTTGGCCAAGACAGGCGATCCGGTTGATCGGCGTGTCATCGCAGTTTGATCGGTGTGTCGTGCGCACCTAGGGCACGAACCTGCGACGCGTGACCTGGGGTTTCTTGTGATGTCTAGTTGGTTTTGCTCTGCAGAAATCGCCCTGAACTGCGGAAATGCAGTCGCAGGTTGGTGCCCCCGGCGGGGCACATCCAAGATGGGAACGCGGGTGACCTGGGTATTTCGCGCTGGCCAGCTGGTGGTCGAAGCGGATTTCGCGCTGGTCTGACGGCGTAGCCGACCGGACTCGGCGCCAAATGTATCGGGAACCGCAGCGCTCGGGCGGCGACGGATGGATCGTCAATAGGGCGAGGGCTTGGTTCCCAACTCGTGATGGCCGGTGATCAGGCTGCCGCGAGATGGATCTGCAGCAGCTCGCGGAGTTGGGCGTAGGTGCGGTTGAGCGGCGCGATGTTGCGATCTGCGATCGACATCATCACCGCGCCCTCGATTGCCGCGATTGTCGTGGTCGCGAGGCTCTCGGCCGTCCGTGCAGGCACGCCCTGTGCGATGACCTTCTCCGCAAGGCGTTGTTCCCAGCCGCGAAATGCCTTCCTGGCCAGTTCTCGCGCGCCGGGTGCTTCGCTGCCACCGTATGCCGCGGCAGCTATCGGGCATCCGGACTGGTAGTCGCTGCTCACCAGCACCTGTTTCCAATACTCGACGAAGGCGTGCAGCATCTCCGGCGCGGAGAGTGTCTCGGCCATCTGCTCGATCATCTGCTCGATCCAGGCCCCCGCGGTCCGGACGGACTCCTCGATCAACTCCGTCTTTCCGCCGGGAAAGTGCTTGTAGATCGACTGTCGGGCGGTGCCGCTGTGCTCGAGTAGATCGGCCACTCCTGTGCCGGCCACGCCTCTGCGCCGGACCAGCTCGATCGTGCTCTCGACCAAGCGTCGCCGTGCGTCGGTAGCCATGAGTCTCTCCCGCCTCGGTGCAGGCCACCAGCCTAGCGGCGAGCCAGAGAGTGGACCAATCGGTCCTCTAACCGGAGCCGCCGTCCTGGAAAGCTCTGGATTCTCGGGAGCGCCGCTCTTGCAATAGACCAGCTGTTCTACTAGCCTCGCAATAGCGTTACGCACGGTTACAGAAACTTTCGAGGAGAGATCAATGGCGATCGAACTGAACCAAATCCGGGCAGGTGACGATGTCGTCGACAAAGCCCAGCCGTATGCGGACACGTTGATGTTGCTGTCGGAAGCCTCGGTGCACAGGCACTTCGGCCCGTTCCTCGATATCGACTGGGAACATCCGGATTTCGACGTCGACGCCGCGCCTGAGCGCCGGATCCTCACCGAGCCCGGCGAGATGCTGGGATCGCACCCCTGTATCGGGCATTGCCGCGAGACCCTCAGATCGCGATCGGCAAGTATCGACAGGCCAACATCGCGAAGGTCGGCTTGCAGTTCGAGCTGCTGTTAATCAGCGGCATGATACAGCACACATACCGGCTGAACAAAGGCTCGCCGGAGTTCCGGTACTGCACTCACGAAATCATCGAGGAGTGCAACCACAACCTGATGTTCCAGGAGATGGTCAACCGCATCGGTATCGATGTGGCCGGGATGAACCGTGTTGAAAACGCTGCTCGGATACGTGGTCTCGCCCGCCGGAGCGTTGTTTCCGAACCTGTTCTTCATGGGGCATGCGCGCTGGCGAGAAACCCATCGATCACATGAAACTACTCGGCATCGACGCCGCCCACTACGCGCTACCGATCCGAGCCTCATCGTCGCCCAGCTGCATGAACCGGCGTTCGGCGCAAAAGCCGGTGCTGTCGCGGAATTGAGCCGCCGCCGCCAGCACCTCTGTGGTTGTCGGCCCGGCTGAACCCTGTTCTCGGCCGGGTCGACAACCATTCCCACCCGAGCTTGCCCCAGCCCACCGATTAGGAGCCGATCCACCATGCCCCAAACATCTATCGCGGAATCAGCCGCGCGAGCACCAGAGAACCCCGTCTTGAGTAGGCAGGGGAGATGGCTGGCCCTGGTCGTCATCTGCGCCGCGGAATTGCTCGTGGTCCTCGACAACACCGTCGTCAACGTCGCATTGCCATCTCTGGGTCTGCAGTTGCAAGCCAGCTTCGGCGGGTTGCAGTGGGTAGTCGATGCCTACACGCTCACCTTCGCGGGCCTGCTGCTGGCATTCGGTCACCTCGGCGACCGCTACGGCCGACGTAAGGTGATGATGATCGGACTGGCAGGCGTCGCCGTCATGTCCGTGGGCGGCGCACTGGCGACCGACCTCGGCCAGGTGATCGCCGCCCGCGCCGCGATGGGAGTGTTCGCCGCCGCTGTCTTCCCCGCGACCCTGGCGATAATCATCAACATCTTCACTGACGTCAAGGAACGGGCCATCGCCATCGCCGCCTGGACCGCGATGGCCGGCTTCGCCATCGCGATCGGACCCACCGCCGGCGGCTGGCTGCTCGAGCATTTCTCCTGGCACTCGGTTTTCTGGATGAATATCCCGATCGCCGTGGCCATCTTGGTTCTTGCCCGGATATTTGTTCCGGAGTCGAAGGCCGCACACACGGGCAGGCTCGACTTCTTCGGCATCGCCCTGTCGCTGCTGAGTATCACCGCCCTGGTGTGGACCATTATCGAAGCGCCGAACCACGGCTGGCTTTCCCCGGTCAGCCTGGTCGGCTTCGCCTTCGCGGTGGTCTGCTTCGTGGTATTCATCCGGTGGGAGATGCGCACCACCTCGCCGGTGCTGAACATGAGCCTGTTTCGAATCCGCCGGTTCTCCTTGCCCGCGGTGGCGATCATGGTCGCCTACTTCTCCATGTTCGGGTTCCTGTTCATGATCACCCAATACTTCCAGGGTGTGATGGAGCTGTCGCCGCTGCAGTTCGGTCTACATTCATTGCCATTCGCCGTGGCAATCGCGGTCGGCGCCCCACTGGCGACACTGATCGCCCAGAAGATCGGGACCACCGCGGTCATCGTCTTCGGTCTGGTCGTGATGAGTATCGGGATGTATATCGCCGGTCAGGTGAAAGTGGAAACACCGTATGTGGGTCCGGTGCTGGTCTCGATGGTGCTGATGGGGCTGGGACTGGCGATCGTGCAGGGCCCAGCGACGGAATCGATCATGTCGTCGGTGGCGCTCGATGAGGCGGGAGCCGGTTCGGCGGTCAACGACACGACCCGTGAGGCGGGCGGCACCCTCGGCGTCGCGGTGCTGGGATCGGTTGTGGCGTCGGTGTACACGACCAAGGTCGGCCCGCGCATCGATGCCATCCCGGACTTCCTGATGACAGCGAACGAGAAGAGCTTCGCTCGCGAGAGCGTCATTGCCGTACTCGAAATGGTCAAACGGCCGACCAATCCCGCCTTCGCGCAACAGAAGGCCGATCTGATCTACGCGATGAAGTCGGCGTCCTTGGAAGGGTTCCAGCTCGCGTCCTATGTGACGGTTTCGGCGTCATTGTTCGTCGCGGTTGCGGTCGCCATCTTCCTGCCGTGGAAACCCGCGGATGAAACCGTGCTCCTCGCCTGGAAAGACAAGCCATGAATTGGATGCTGCCCGACCGTTCCCGGGGAGCGCACCGCATGCGGCTCGCCGCGACTCGGCACCTGGAGATCGACATCAACGATAGGAATCGACAATGACCACGTCCGAACTGCCCAGCGGCGCAGAGTTGCTGAGTTCCCTCGCCGCATCCGGCAACGACCTGCCAGGGATCTGGTCGTTGCTCGGGATGGACGGCGTCGAGATCGAGAACGGAAAGGTGTCGTTCACTCTCGTCTCGCGGCCGGATTTCGCGAACCCGTTGGGGACCGTGCACGGAGGGATCTGCGCGACCTTGCTCGATTCGGTGATGGGCTGTGCGGTGCACTCCATTCTGGGCCCAGGGTTCGGATACAGCACACTCGAACTCAAGGTGAACTACATCCGCTCGGTCGGAACCGATGGTGTCCGACTTACCGGCACTGGAACGGTCATCCACACCGGACGCAGCACCGCCACTGCCGAAGGCCGCGTGCTCGACGAACAGGGACGGCTCATCGCGCACGGCACCACCACCTGCCTGATCCACGCACCGAACTGACATCGCGCTCGGTGCGCGGTTCGAGGTCGTCAACACCTACCGGGCCGCGTCACCCCTGGCGCCGTTCGGCGGCTCCGGCCGCAGCGGACACGGCCGCGAGAACGGCATCGACGCGGTCCGGGAATTCACCAAGACCAAGACAGTGTGGATCGAGACCGGCTCGTCGATACCCGATCCTTTCGTCCCGCGCCTCTAGAGGGTGGGCATGGGTCGGAGCAGGTCTGACGGCCGGACTGTGACCGGCTCGGTTAGCCGGTATTTGACTACAACAGTCTGTTCAGCTGGGAATGGACGCGGTCCAGTGGCGCGGTGGAGCGGGCGGCGATGCACAGCACCACCGCACCTTCGATGGCGGCGATCGTCGTGGTCGCGATGCCGGCGGCCTCGGTCTCGTCGACGCCGTGCGCGACGAGACTGAAGATCAGCAGTTCCTGCCACCGCCCGAAAACCTGCTCCGCGCGTTGGCGTGCGGTGGGGGCTTCCAGACCCCCGTAGGCCGCGGCGGCGATGGGGCAGCCGGCCTCGAAATCCGAGCTCGCGAGCAGGTGCTTCCAGAAGCCGACGAAGGCGCTCAAGGCCTCTGGTGGCGTCTGGGTCGCGACCAGCTCCTCGATGAACGTGCTGATCCGGTCACCGGCCTGCGCGACGGACACGGTGATCAATTCGTTCTTCCCGTCAGGGAAATGGATGTAGATCGATCGGCGTGCCACTCCGCTGCGCTCGAGCAGGTCGGCGATAGATGTACCCGCCACGCCGCGACGCTGCAGCAACTCGACGGCGCTGCCGATCAAACGTTCCCGCACCGACTCCGCCATGTGCCCTTCCTCCCTGGGTTATCCGATCGGCACAAACCCTTGCATTAGACCAATTGTTCTACTATTTTTATGGTACGGCAAGTAACAGTAACTTTGGATTGGAGTGATTGCGGTGAGTGGACGTGACTATGACGCGGTGGTCGTCGGATCGGGGCTGGGAGGTGTCAGCGCTGCGGCCTACCTGGCAGCCGCGGGCAAGCGGGTGTTGGTGTTGGAGCGCTATAACGTGATCGGCGGCAGCTCGCACGTGTTCCGCAGGCAGGGTCGATGGGAGTTCGACTGCGGGGTGCACTACATCGGGGATTGCGGCCCCGGCGGCGCCGTGCCCAGCTTTCTGCGCGGTCTCGGACTCGACGACCATATCGAGTGGCTGCCGTTGGATTCGGCAGGTTTCGACACGATCGTGGCCCCGGACTTCGAACTTCGCACACCGCATGGCTGGGATGCCTATCTGGAGAATCTGTGCGCGGCCTTCCCCGACGACCAGCGAGGGCTGAGGCGCTATGTCGGTGTCATGCGGGCACTCGGCAAAGCGTTCGACGATCGCGCTGTGAGCCTGTCCTCGACCAGTGAAATGAGCCGCGCGTTCCTGCGTTCCGGCTTCGCCGGGGTCTGGGCCATGGCGCCGTTCGCGTCGTTGTTGGCTGCGTGTGGCCTGAAGCCGCGCACCATCCTGGCGTTGTCTGTGCAGTGTGGTGCCCTCGCCTCGACGCCGACGAGCACCACGGTCGGAACCATGGTCGGGTTCCTTCAGTCGTTTGTGGGCCACGGCGCGTGGTACCCGCGCGGTGGTGGGCAGATGCTGTCGGCGGCGTTCGCCGAGGTCGTCGTCAGCCACGGTGGACAGATCCGTGTCAACGCCGAGGTCGATCGGATTCTGGTCGAAGGGTCACGGGTGTGCGGAGTCCGGCTCACCGACGGCGAAGAAGTGCGAGCCGACACCGTGGTTTCCGATGCCGACATCATCCGCACCTATCGTGACCTCGTCGGTTACGAACACCTGCCCCGCGCAACGCGGCTGCGGGTGGACAACTGGCGCATGTCGCGGCCGCTGATCAATGGTTGCTTCGGAGTTGAGATCGACATTCACGCCACGCCGAACTCGAACTTCTACGCAATACCGACCTGGGACGATGCAAACTCGCTGTTGAGCCTGACCCGCATGACGCACAACCTGTTCTCCGGTTCGCGTGATGCCGGCGACCGGCAGAAGTGGGCGAAGAACTTCGCCACCCGCCAGCCCATGTTCGTGCAGTGCTCCACACGCCGTGACCCCAGCAACACCCGCAGCGCCCCCGCAGGCCACGCCGCGATCGAAGTGCAGACGATCGTCCCCAGTTCCCCGAAGTTGTGGGGATACGACGGCCTCGACGCCCGGACCACCGAGTACCGGAAAGACCCCGAATACCTGGCGATGAAGGAACTCGTCATCGAGGGCATGCTCGATCGTCTCGACCAGGTGTACCCCGGCGCGTCGAGCCGGGTCAAGCTCACTGAGCTGGGCACGCCCGCGACCCAGACACGGTTCACCGCGACCACCGGCGGTGCATCCTTCGGTCTGGAACCCAACCCGCTGCAGTTCGGGCCGCTACGCCCTGGCGTGCGGACACCGGTCAACGGTTTGTTCACCGTCGGCACCAGCACCCGATGGGGGCCCGGCACCGAAGGCTCGATGATGAGCGGAGTACAGGCTGCCTCAGCCATCACCGGCCGCGATCTGATCGCCGAGATCCGCTCCGGAGTCGTGCTGGCCGACCGGGCGAAGATCCGCAACTGGAAACCCGGCGTCGATCCGCTGGCAGTACAGCGCGAACTCAGCTCCAACAACACCGAAGAGGTGACGACATGACTTCCACGATCAACCCCACCACCGGCGAACTGGCGACACGGGTAGCGATCGTCCGCGCCAAAGCCGCAACCCCCGGCTTCGAGGAGCCGATCGCGCCCGCGGATGTCGACATCGAGGCGTGGAACCACGTCGGTGACCCCCTCGCCGAAGCGCTCGTCGAATTCATGCGCGACCACAAGCTGATGAGCGGGGACTTCTACGCGACCGCACGCCGCCTGCAGGCCGAGGGCGAGCCGACCGCCGAGGCATTCTTCGCCGACGTCGAACATATTCCGGCCTGGGTCGACTTCGACGCGATGCGCCCCGGTGCCGACATGGGACGCCGCAACCCCATCGGCATGATGATGGGCATGCACGGGGCGCTGCCTGCCACCTACACCGACCCGGCGACCGCACGGGTGATGGCCAGCACCGGCAGGCTGGAGAAGGGCGGTGTCGACTTCCACCGCCGATTCTGGGAAACCGCCAGCGGCTTCGCCGGCGCCCTCGATGTGGACGGAATGAGACCAGGCGGCCCACGCTGGGAACAGTGGGTACGCATCCGGCTGCTGCACACGATGATCCGCCTGGGCATCCTGCGCAGCGGTCGCTGGGACCTGTCGGAGAGCACGCCGATCAGCCAGCTCGCCACCGCCGCCGCGACACACCTGTTCGGCCCGTACCGGGTGGAGATCATTCGCTCTTTCGGTGGGATCGCGACACGCGAGGAGGAAGACAGCTTCGCCCTCATGTGGCGGTGGATCAGCCGAATCGAGGGAGCCAACACCGAACTTCTCGGTACCACGCCCGACGAGCAATTCGCCGTTTCCCGACGCATCCACCAATTCCTCTACCGGCCCGACGCCGACTCCGTGGCATTGACACATTCGCTGCTCGACGGATTGAACACCATGCGAGCCTTCCCGCTGCCCCGGCGAGGCCACCAAGCAGTGCTGCGCCGCATCGGAACCGCGGAGATGGCGAGAACCATGGGTGATGTGGACTTCGCTGATGGCCTAGGCGTGAACCCCGCCCCGTTGGCCGAGTTCCTCCTATCTCTCGCCGCCTTGGGACTCCGGGGATTCAATCAGATCACCCGCGTCCCGCTCGTACGGCGCGCTGCTTCCAAGCACGGTCAGGGACTTCTCGACTACGTCGTCACCCGCGGACTAGAACGGCGTACCGCCCAATACCGCCCCACCCCGGTGCGCCACGATCCGGACAGTGCGAAGGGCACTACCTCCGAGAAGAAATCCGCATGACCACGACAAAATCACCGGCGGACTCGCCGTTCCTGCGCCTCACGCTCCGTTCCGGGGGTGTCTTGGTCGCGCTCTTCTTCCTCACCACGCCGCTGGTCACCACCGGCGTGGTCACCCACGACAGCTGGCTGGGACGCCGCGTCATGTGGGGGCACGGCGGCGAGGAGTACCTCGTCATGTTGGCGGTGATCAACATCGCCCTCGGTCTCTACCTCGCGTGGGCAGCCGGTGATCCCGGCCGCCGATGGCTGGCCATCGACATCTTCATCGTCGTCGAGGCTGTGCACGTGGCGTCGATGTGCGTGATGGCGCTGAAGCCCGAACATCACATGCACTGGCTCGGTGACGTCACCGCGCCGGTGATCGGCCTTATCTTCCTCGCATGCGTCTGGTTCTCCCGTCGCAGCGCAGTCATCGCAGGGAGGCAACAATGACCGCCGTAGCCGTGGCCGAACTGGAACTCGACACACTCACCCTGGAGCGGGATGGTGCGGTTCTCATCGCCCGCCACTCCAGCCCACCTCACCACTTCGTGACGATGGCGTTCGTCAAGGACTTGGACGAACTCACGCAGGCCGTCGACGCGGATGATTCGGTCCGCGCGGTCGTGCTGACAGGATCCGAACAAGGCTTCTTCCTCACTCATGCCGACCCGGGCGAACTCGGCGGCGCAATGACCGCCCCACTGCCACCCGTACCGCCGCAACTCTTGCGGTCGGGCTGGCGCGCGACCCGGACGATCATGCGATTACCGGGGGTGTTACGGCTGACCGAATCTGCCAGCAGTCCGGTATTTCAAGCCTTGGCCTGGGGGTATCGCTGGCGGCAGACGATCCTTCGGATGAACAACTCCAGCACCGTGTACCTCGCCGCGATCAACGGGACGACCACCGGCGGTGGCCACGAAATCGCATTGGCCTGCGACCTGCGATTCGTCTCTGATTCCCCCGACCTGCGGCTCGGCCAGATCGAAATTCTCGCTGGTCTCATCCCCGGTGGGGGCGGCACCCAGCGTCTGCCGCGCATGCTCGGCACCGCCCGCGCGCTCGAACACATGCTCGAGGGGACGCCGATCACCGCGCAGCAAGCACTCGACCTGGGACTGGTCAATGCCATCGTGCCCGAGAAGGACCTGCTGAATCACACGCGCCACATCGCGGCCAGGCTCGGCCGCCGCTCGCCCACCGCGGTGCGCGCGATCAAACAGCTCACCTATTTTGCCGCCGACCAGTCATTGCAGTCCGGACTCGATACCGAAATGGCCGGTTTCGTCAGGGCCGGAACCCTACCGGGTATGAAGGATGTGTTGACCGCCTTCACCCACGACCTCACCGAAAGCGGTCATTCTCCGCTGGCCGGGGCAGACCCACGCTGGGTCGACGGCAAACGAGTGTGACATGGCAGGCAAGGCGGCGGCGAGTCCCTCGCGGGTCTGCGACGCGAGCCCGGAGAACATGCCGAACATGGCGCGCCCGTCGGTGGTGCCGATGTCGATGCTGCTCCGACGGTTCCGGGCTCATGCCGCTTCCGTCGATGAGCAGAGTGCCGGCGTTGGCTCGGTAGCCGGTCTGGATCGGCTTCGGGTTGGGAAGCGTTGGTCGAAGTAGCGGCGCAGCTGGCAGTTCTTGTCGGAGACCGCGGCAGCCAGGCTCGAGTATTGGTAGCTCATACGCATGAATGTCGCACGGCCCACCGACAAGTTCTGTCGCTCAAACCCATGCTGCCGAGGTGATTTCGATAGTGCAGGACACTGTCTTGCATTGGCAAGTGCCGTTCGCGGTCCGCGAGGCGCGACCTGCACAGTCTCGGCAAGGTGCGGCCGTTGTCAATGCCGAGCCAAAGCTGATCGGGTGATGCCGCCACGGCAGAATCCGATCAGTATTCAGTCGGCACCGACACGAGCGCGAGACGGCTTTGTGTATCGCGCCGACGGTGCGTTTCGTAGTAGTGCGCGAAGGACAGCACGAACGAGACGTGTCCGCTCCGTACGGCTTCGGAGGCGACGGTGTCCACATCTCGAAACCAGGCGCCGTCGAGGCGGCCCGCTCGATACTTGGACAAATCGACCCACTTGGCCTGGTCGAGATAGACGCGCAGCATCTTCCGATTATCCGCCCTGCTGTCCAGGGGGTTTTGCCCAGCGCAAGGCCGAGATCGTCCTGTCGTTCTACAACGGCGACGCCGTGACATATGCGAGCACTACCGCCGTCGCCATCGCCATTGGCACCGACAAACATCGTCGCCAGTCTGTCGGCGGGCGCATTTGTGCTCAATCTGGCGAAGATGCCGCGCCGGTAGGCGACCGAGACGCCCGTGAACATGTTTGCGGGCGGCACTCCCTGCCGTGATAGGCGGCCTTCTGCTCGGCTGTAGACCGGTCGGCACAGCGGAAAATCGTTGGCGCACAATGTAATTGTGAGAGTATCTCCGTCGTGAGCATATTGGCGTGCATGGTCTGTGGAGCGGGCGAGGGAGCGCAGGAACGATCTGTTCCTCTCCGGACCGTTGCCTGCGATAAGTGTTGGGACGAGGCGGTCAATTTCCCCGACCGCGAACCAGAGCAGATCGACATCGAGCTAACAGCCGACCAGCTCCGTGTCGCACCAGCAGCCGACATGCGAGAAGGCACGCCAAGCACCTGCAAATACTGCGAGACCGAATGCTCATGGCATCGAACGCTTCGCGGGCGCTGGCTTCTTCTCGAGCCCGGCGGCTATCCGACTTCGAAGATCCCACCGGGCAAACGCTGGCGCGTCGCTGGGGACGGCACAGCGGTCAACTTGGGCGGTGCCAACCCCACGGATGAATGCAGGATCACCCACTTCGACGTTTGCCCTGCCAAACGAGCTCCCGAGGACGGCGCACTGTTGCTCGCTATATGGCGAGGCAATCGCAGGGACTGGATGGCCAGACAGAACCTCTGACAACCCACACGTGAGGGGCGCGGGTGCGTGTATCTGCCGGGCGGCAGCGTCGAGCGCCCAACCGGCTGGGAACGGCTGCCAACTCCCCGTCGTCAGTAACCCGAGCCCGAGACTTGGCTAGCGGTGCCCTCGGACCTCGTGATGGTGACGAGCAGTCAGTCGAACATGGTTGGCAGATCTGGTTTGTTCCAATGCTCGTGGAGAAGTCGGATTTGGGTGTCGAGTACACGGGTGGTCGACAGCTCGGGGAGGTTGTCGATGTCGAACCAGCCGATTTCCATGGTCTCGACGGGGCTGGGTTGGCCGTGGGAGATGGTCTCGCACAGGAAGAACAGCTTGTACACGTGGTAAGGGAAGGCGGGCTGGTGGCCCTGCACGTCACGATCGTGCAGCGCCACCAGCTTGCTGGCGCGCACCGTGATTCCGGATTCTTCCTCGACTTCGCGTTCGACTGCGAGCGAGGGTGGTTCCAGGACGTCACACCAGCCGCCGGGCAAAGTCCACCTCTCGTCGCTGCGGTCGCGGATCAGCAGAATGCGGCCCTCGTCATCGAAGACGCCGCCTCGAACGTCGACTTTGGGTGTCATGTATCCCTTTTCGAGGAACACGTTCTTCTGCAGGTCCTCGACGGTGCTGCTGCTGATGAGGGCGAGCAGGTCCGCGGCGATCTGTTCGGCCTGTTCGTAGCGTTGCCGGTCGAAGACGTCGGTGGCGAAGACGAGGCCGTTGTGTGCGAGGGCGGCCAGGGCGATGGCGTGGTGCCGGATCTGGGCCTCAGCTGTCGGTTGAGCGTTGTCCATTCGGGGTCCTTCGGTCTGGTCGGCGTTGTCGCGGTGGCTGTTCGACTTTGGTCAGGGGGTCCTGCGGTAGGTCGTGGACTGGCGTGGGGCGAATCCGAGCCGCTGGTAGAGCTGGTTGGCTGCGGTTTTCGTCGGGGTCGACGTGAGGTCGACTGTGCGCGCTCCGTGTTCTTTCGCGATGGCGAGCGCAGCGGTGGTCAGGGCTCGTCCGGCACCGAGCCCGCGCGCGGCTCGGTCGACGACGACATCTTCGATACGTGCTCGCAGCCCGGTGGGGATCGTGTACATGACCAGTGTCAGCGCACCGACGATCACTCCGTCGACCCGTGCGGTGAGCAGCCGCGTCGACGGGGAATCGATGACCGCCTCAAGGAGGTCACGGGTCAAAGGCGCGGCGGTGGTGGATAGTTGAGGTAGAAGTCCTGTCAGCGAGGCCAGGGTCTCGTCGTCTACCTGGTCCACGATGTCGATCACAACCGCCTCGGGTGTCTGCGACACCATGGGCTCCTCCTGTGTTGCGTCACGGATTCGACGTGTTGAGCAGCCGAAAAGTTAAGGGCTGGAACAGTTTTCGACCTATCCACCGGGATCGGCCGCACGTGGCGGCGGTGGCAGCGGCACCAGCGTATCCCGTGTGGTGTGCGGTGGACCTGTAGCGGACACGAGCTCATTCGCCCGGCTTGTTTGCACAACTGTCTCCTGATTCGGTCAGTGCTCCCGCACGGTGGCGGCGGTCTGGACTGGGTGAGCGAGTCGGTGAACCGCTGTGGGCAGGTCGGTGTCGGCGGAGTTGAAGATCGCGCTGCCCGCGACGAGTGTGTCGGCTCCGGCGTCGATGATCTGTGGTGCGGTGATGGTGGTGATGCCACCGTCGGCGACGAGTTCGACGGTGTCGAGTTTCAGGTTGTGCAATGTGGTGCGCAGGGTGCGGATCTTGTTCGGAACGGTGGGATCGAAGGTGCTGGTGCCGGGACGGCTGGTCATGAGGACGACGAAGTCCAGGTGTGCCAGGTAGGGGTCGAGGAGTTCGAGGCCGAGGTCGGGATTGAGGACCAGCCCTTTGCGGATGCCGGCCTCGTGGAGTGTGTCGAGGGTGGTGCCGATGTCGGTGGCGGCGTCGATGTGGAAGCTGATCCGGTCCGCTCCGATGGTGATGAGGTCGTCGATGTAGCGCTCGGGTTCGAGAGTCTGCACGTGGACATCGAGGAGAAAGGTTGTGTGCTGGCGGATGGCGGCGACAGTGCGCAGGCCGAAGCTGATCGCGGGGGTGTAGTGACCGTCCATGATGTCGAGGTGCAGGTACTTGGCGGTGCTGGCCGTGACACCGTCGATGGCCTCGCGCAGCGCGAGTGTGTCGGCGCCGATCAGTGCCGGGGCGATGGACACGTTCATGCGAGGGCCTCCTCGGAGTCGGTGATTGCGGTGGTCAGGCGGTCACAGACGAAGTCGACCTCTGCTGGTGACAAGTCCGGTCGGATCGGCAAGCACAAGGTTCTGGTTGCCTGGTTCTCGGCGTGTGGGTACTTCCCGTCGAACCCGTGGCGCGCGAAGGCGGGTTGGTGGTGGATGGGGACGGGGTAGCGGACGACGGCGTCGATGCCGTCCGAGCGCAGCTGTGCGAGAACGGCATCGCGATGAGGCACCGCGACCTGATACAGGTGGTAAACGTGGTCGCCGGGATCTTCCGATGGAGGTGGCGTTGTTATGTCGGGATGTGTGAGGGCGTGGGTGTAGCGGGCCGCGATGGTGCGGCGGTCGGCGTTCCAGGTGTCGAGCTGGTCGAGTTTGGCGTCGAGGACGATGGCCTGGATGGCGTCGAGTTTGGAGTTCGCCCCGAGCGTGACGTGGTTGTCCTGGCCGTCCTGTCCGAGGCCGCGCAACGTCCTGACTGTGTGCGCGATTACGGGGCTGTTGGTCACGAGGGCTCCGGCGTCGCCCGCCGCGGCGAGATTCTTGCTCGGATGGAAGCTGAAGGCGGCGGCAGCACCGAAGGTGCCGACCCGCTGGTTGTTCCAGGTGGCTCCGACGGCTTGGGCGCAGTCCTCGACAAGGGGGATCTGGTGGCGGGCGGCGATGGCGGTGACTCGGCCCATGTCCAGGCTGCGACCGAACAGGTGGACTACGAGGATGGCCTTGGTGCGCGGCCCACACGCTGCGTCGAGCGCGTCGAGATCCATCAGATAGGTATCGGGTTCGCAGTCGACGAGCACCACCCTCGCCCCGACAGTGGTGATCGCCAGGGCTGTGGCGTGGAAGGTGTTGGCGACGGTGACGACCTCGTCGCCCGCTCCGATACCGAGCGCGGTCAAGGCGAAAGTCAGTGCGTCGGTGCCGGTGTTGACACCGATCGCGTGGGTAGCGCCGAGGTAGTCGGCGAATCGGCGTTCGAAGTGGGCGACGGTATCTCCGAGGATGTAGTCGCCGGTGGCCAGCGTGTGCCTGATCTTCTCGGTGGTGGCGGTCAGGTCTGTGAACTGGGAGCGGTGGTTGTAGCGGGGGATTTTCATCGCGACTCCGAGGGAAGGAAGGGGCGGATCTGCACGATCGTTTTGCCGAGGTCGCCGCGGGCCGCGTTGGCGGTGAGATAGTCGGCAGCGGCGTCGAATCCGAGGATGCGTGTGGTGAGTCGCTTGACGCACAACGAGGGTGACCACCCGGCATCGGCGCTGCGCCGCAACAGGTTCAGGGCGGTCTGGAAGTCGGCGGAGGTGGCCTCGTGGGTGCCCGCGAGGTAGCGCCGCCCGCTCGACCACGCGAATCCGCCGACATCTTCGGTCCGGCGCAGTCGGTCGACGTCGATGCCAGCGAGCTGGTCACCAGGTTGTGTGCCTGCGAAGACGAGCAGCAGTCCGTCGTCGGCGAGCATGTCCGAGCAGGTCTCCAGCACGTGCGGTGTGGCGGCGGCGGTGGCCACGACGATGCGCTGAAACGGTGGGCGGTGTCGGTTGGAGTCGAAGACCCGCGAGGGCAGAGCACGGCGGCGGCGTAGGAACCCGAGACGCGGTGAGCTGGGGTTGAGCAGGACACACTGGTAGCCGGTGGCGGTGAGCACGGCACTGATCAAGGTCCCGGCCATCCCCGCACCGAACACCGCGACCACAGTCTCTGGTGCCAGGCCGAGGTCGGCGGTGACGGCGTGCAGCCGGGTAGCGCAGTGCACCGCGCACGCCAGCGGTTCGGCGAACACGGCCACCTTGTCGGGAATCCCTTCCGGGACCGGGACCAGCGCGGTACGCAACTGGTGGGAGTCACCGCTGAGTTCGACCAGTTCGCCGAATCCCGATGTCCGGTGAGCCAGCGTGGGGTGCGGATCGAATACCACTGTGCGCCCTTGCAGGTCTGCCAGGGCCGGGGTGCTGTCGAGGACGCTGCCGACGATCTCGTGGCCGAAGTCGCAGCGCCCGAACCGGACCCCACTGATCTCGCGCAGGTCCGAGCGGCAGACACCGACCGCTCGGGGGGCCAGCACCACATGGTCGGTCGCAAGTCCGCTGGGCGCACCGGCCACCGTGGCGGTGGTGAGGAAGGCGGCTTGGTCGCGGTGCTCGATACGCCGGTATGTCGTCGTGAGGGGTGTGGTCATCGGATCACCTCGAGGTGATCGGCCACGGTGGTCGACAGGTCGGCCTCGCGCGCGGGCCCCGACATCGTCAGGTCGACGACGACCTTGACGTGTTCGCCGAGAGGGCGTTCACCCCGGGCCATCGACGGGATATACAGGGCGGCTTCCTCGAGCGAGATCACGTGGCTGATGACTTTGCAGAATCGGCTGGGAGACGCGAGGAGATGCTGTTGGACTCGGTCGAGGTGGGCTGGCGATGTCCCGCGATGCCCGGTTACTCGCACCCGCTTGCCAGCTGGGGTGAACACTTGAACGTAGGGGGTGTTGGGGGATTGCCCGCAGATGTTGGAGCGTCGAACTGCCGACAAGTCGATGCCAGGCAGTGCTGGGTGGCGAAGTCCGGCGGGGATGCCGCCGAACAGGTCGAGCGCGCCCTTGTCGCAGAGGCTGGCGGTAGCCGCGCCGATGGCCGTGTATGTCGCCTCACGCGGCAGACAGATGACTGCGCCTTGGATGCTGGCCCGTTGTGTCCGATCGGTAAGGGTGCTCGCGGGGAGCACGCCGAGCTGGTCGATGTAGCGCAGTCGCTCTCGGCGCGGGTGAACGAGCTGCATCCGGTACCCGAGGTCCTCGCCCAGCATCGCCACCAGCAGGGCCGCTGAACCGCTGCCGAACACCGCGACCGTGGCGGCCGGGCGCAGATGTGGGGCCATCAGCTCCCACCCGTAAAGAGCGGTGGCGGTGGGTTCGACCAGCGCACCGAGATCGACTGGGAGGCCCTCGTGCGCGGGCACAACCCCGCAGGGGAGCGCGGTGGGCACGTAGTCGCGCAGGATGCCGTCGTAGCTGTGGCCCAGGATCACGTCCTGGTCGCCCGGGTCGACGGGATTGAAGATCTCGCAACCTCGTTTGTCCGGGGTGACGGCGAGACCTTCATGGCCCAGGATCGTGGCGCGGTCGGACCGCGCGCCGCGTTGGATCTGCAGGTCTGTGCCACACACGCCTACTCGCAGGACGCGGCGGACCGTGGGCGGTTCGGACGCGTCCGGCACCGGCGTGCGCTGAAGATGCAGCCCATCGCCGCTGCGGACGAGGGTTCGATTGACGGCGGCGGTGTCTATGGTGCTCATGCGGTGCACAGTTCGGTATGGAACGGGCGCACCGTCTCGGCTGCTGTGGTCAGCTCGGTCGAGGTGATGTCTTGGGCGAAGATCGCGGTGCCGATTTTGGTGAGCAGCGGGATGTTCTGGTTGCCGTCGCGGTGGCGTATCGAGTCCGACAAGCCCGCTCGCAGCATTTCGTCGGTGATGCAGGTGTGGCTCAGCGGCAGTCCGACGCGGGCCATCAGTGTCAGGATTCGGCCCAGGCATTCGTCGTCGATCAGTTCACGCTGTTGGGCGAGCACACACGACAGAGCGATGTCGATGGCGACCGCTTCACCGTGGTATAGCTTCGGTTTCGCTGCCAGCTCGAACGAGGGGCTGAAGGTGTGGCCGAAGTCGGGCAGTCGGGCGAGGTTGTCCTCCCACAGGTTCGGTTCCAGCTCCTCGACGATCGCTGTGATCGCGGCGTCGATGATGGGGCCGCTGACACTGGTGTTGGCCGCGAAACCGGGAGCGGTGGTCCATTCTCGCTCGATGCGGTCGAACAGCCCGCTGTCTTTGACCAGTGCGATCTTGAGGATCTCGGCCATCCCGTTGGATATCTGACGGTCGGGCAATGTTGACAGGAAGCTCGGGTCGACGAGGGTCTCGCTCGAGGCGTAGTAGGTGCCGAGCCGGTTCTTGCGGCCGTTGAAGTTGATCCCGGTTTTGACGCCCACGGCAGCGTCGACCATCCCTAACAAGGTGGTCGGCACTCGGACATAAGGCACGCCGCGGCGGTAGATGCTCGCGGCGAAGCCGACCACGTCGGTCAGTACTCCACCGCCGACGGCGACGACGGCATCGCGACGCCGGCTGAGTCCGAACTTGTCGTACTCGCGGACGATCCGGCTCACCGTCTCGGAGTTCTTGGTGCGCTCGGTCGTTTCGATCGGCACGACGGTGCACAGTGAGCTGTAGGTGTCGAAGTAGGCGAGGATCTTGTCGCCGAAAAAGCTCATGACCGTCGAGTCGACGAAGACCAGCGTGCGACGGTTGCCGATGCCCACGGCGTCGGCCAGGTCGCTGTTGTCGGGGTCTAGGCAGTCTCGTGTCCGTCGGATTCGGTAGCACATCGTTTGTGTCGCAGCGATACCCCAGATGCGGTCCATGTCAGTAGTTCCTTCCCCCAGGCCGGGCGGTTGCCGGTAGCGATTGCGCGCGAGCGAAAAGCCCCGCTCCGCGCAGTGGATCGAGCCCATCGGATTCCAGCCGCGAGATCCGGTCGCGAAAGACGGTGGGCTGGTGAGTGGAGACGAGGTAGAGACCGTCGGCTTCCAGACAGCGGTACATGCTGTTCATGTAGTGATCGGCGAGTGTGTCGACCACCCCGCCGGACAAGAACACGTGCTCGATGCGGGCGTCGATGGTCAGCAGGTACAGCAGTGCTCGCGCCAGCGGGGCGGTCACCGAGTCGAGAAACGTTGTGGCGTGCGGATTGTTGTTCTCCAGCGCGGCAAACAGGCGAGCCAGTGGTGATGGTTCGGTGGTCGCGTCCGCACCCAAGATGCTCGCCAGCTGCGCGAGCTGTCGGTCGATCGCCTTGCCCGCCGCGATGGCAGAGACGTGGCCGACAGCTCCGCAATCGCACACCGGCGGATCGGTCGACAGTGTTGCTGTGACAACTGCTGGCAGATGACCGATTTCGCCCTGAATCCCGTGCACCGGGTCCAAGACCACCTCGCCGGAATCCACGTCGATGGTGCGCGCGGCGATCCCGCTGCTGACCGTCACCGCCGCAACAGTTTTCACGCCCAACTCCCGGACCTCGCGCCTGTTGGCGATCGCTATCGCGAGACTTGTCACGTCGTTGACCACCCACCACCGGGCTCGTGATTCGTTCTCCCGCAGCACTACTCGCAGATCGAAGGGGTCGGCGCTGTCACCCCACAGCGGCGCACTGGCCAGGATCTGTCCGGTGTGACCGTTGGTGGCGGCACCGATCGAGATCCCCACATCCGCGACACCGGGATGGATTTCGAGAAGTCGACGGGTCTGGGCGAGAAGAAATTGCACCATCAGCTCGCGCAGTGTGGCGGTATTGCTCCCGGTACCGGCCTTGGTCACTGCCGGGTGCCGGTCGTGATCGGTGAGCACACCGGATGGGGACAAAATTGCGCAACGCCACCACGTCCCGCCCAGATCGAACACGATCACCGGACGGCCATCGCCAGCTACGTTCCTCATTCTCACGCCTGGCCTGGGTGGGCGGCGGCGTCGGCCAAGACATAACCGTCCTCACCGAGCACGACAGCGGCTGGCACCGGAGCAGCGCCTATGGCGGGCGTGAGGACTTTCGCCAGTGCCGCACTCTTACCGGATCCAGTGGCCAGCAGGATTCGAGTCGGCACCGCCCGCAGATAGTTCAACCCGAGGCTGACTCGCGTCTCGCGTTGATAGGTCGTGGCAACCACCCGCTGAAGGGGTGCTTCGTAGAGATTGTGGTCGAAGATCGAGGCCGTGTGGCCGTCGGTTCCCAACCCGAGGACCGCGATGTCGGGTACGCCCTCGGCGCGCATTCGCGAAAGTTGTTCGTCATATGCCGCAGCGGTCTCCCGGCTGTCCCCGCTCACCAGAATCGGGCACCAGGTTGCGCGATGACCCGGTTCGCTCAGACCCAGGGCAGTCTCGATCGACCCAGCGGATCGATCGGTTGGCTGCGGTGTCACCCGCTCGTCGGTCTGAACAAAAACGACTTTGGCCCAATCGATATCGAGTCTGCGCAGCTCTCGATAGGTCAAGACCGGTGTCGTTCCACCGGCCACCGCAATGAGACATTCTCCCGATGCGTCGATTGCCGAATAGATATGTGTGGCAATCAGATCGGCTGCTGCCGAGGCCAGATCCGCTGCTGTTTCGTGGACCGCGCATGTCAGCGGCATTGGGTACCTCCTGGGTGTCGAGACGTAGCCGGGACGAAGATCGAAGTCGAATGCCCCCTATCCGGATGGATGGTCGTCGGCGGTGCGGGCGGCAATCAGTGCCCGCAAGGTCGCGATGCGGGTCGCGTCGTGGGGAGCCAAGGTGTGGGCGCTGAGCTGGCTGGCGGTGATCAACCCCGCACCGAGCAGCCGGTCCACGAGCTGGGCGAGTTCTTCAGGCGTGGGCAGGTGGTGCTAATGCCAAACCAGCCACCCGATCGGGCCGTCGCGGCCATGGGCGGAGGTGGCCCACCAGCGACAAGCTTGTCGACGTACGCGGTCATCCCGGCGCGGCGCATGAACCCGAGCTGTCCGTAGTACGCCTCTGCTCTGTGCCGCCCTCGTACTCGTCGTCGCTGTCGTGGTCCCAACCCATCGTTTCGTGTCCTTTCGCGCTACGGCAGTTGGCCGATGGCGGCGTAGGCGGCCAGGTCCCAGGTGCCGGGGTGCAGGGGCCGCAGAGTGTCATGCTCGGTATCGGTGGGCCGCCACCGGTGCGGCGCGATCAACCCGGGTTCGACGAGCCGGTAGGGGGCCAGCATTGTGGTGATCGTGTCGCGGTCGCGCGAGTGAAAAGCGATGCCCGCGTCGCCCAGAGCTGCGACAGCGCTGCTGATGTCGTCTCCGGCGTTGTCGTCGGTGATGTGGCTGAACACGATCCAGGTTCCGGGCCGGAGCTGGCGAGTCAGGGCGTCGAGGACGGCGGGGGCGTCGGCGAGGAGTTCAGCGGTCCCGGACAGACAGACCGCCAAAGGCGCGGTGGAGTCCATGACCGCGGTGATCTCGGCGAGGACGGCGGCGGTGTCGGTGAGGTCGATATTGGCGACGGCGTTGTTCGGTTCGGTCAGCAGGGCACGGGAGTGGGTGGCGGCGAGGAGGTCGTTGTCGATGTAGAGGACGCGGGCGGTGTCACTTGCGTGGTTGGCGATCTCACCGATGTCGGGGTGTAGCGGGAGTCCGCAGCCGAGTTCGACCATCTGGGTCACCTGATGCGTGTGGCTGAGGTATTCGACCGCGCGCCGCGCGAAGAGGCGCGCTTCGGTCATGGCGGTCGCGAGCTGGCTGTCCACAAGGGGCTTGGCGATCACATGATCGAGCTCGTAGTGGTCTTTGCCGCCCAGCAACGCATTGCACACACGGGCGGTGTTGGGGCGGCTGGTGTCCAGCACTGTCTCGTTGGGGGTTGTCATGTCCTGTCCTCGCCGGAGGGTGCCGCGAATCACCGAACAAACCTCCTGGTCGCCGTGACAAGGGATGACGGCGTCGGGTTGTTGCGGGGGCTCGCGGGCGGTCGGATGGATCAGATGCCGGACTCGGTGTGGCTGGCCAGCGCCCGGGCCAGGATGGCGTGGGCTTCCTCGCCGTAGACGGCCGTGGTGGCGAGCAGGTCGAAGGTTCGCTCGACCAGCTCGACGGTGTCGGTGTTCTCGAACGGATCGATGATTCGCTCGTTGTCGGAGTCGGTGGCGGTGCTGAAGTCGAAACTGTCTGCTGGGGCGAGGAATTCGGCGTTGAGGGCGATGATGCCGATGCGGACGTGTGCGCGAGCGGTCAAGATGTTCATCAGGTGGCGGATCTGGGTGGTCATCACCTCGCAGCTGCCGACGGTGACTCGCAGCGCGGCCTCGTCGATGAGCATGTGGAACTCGTACCCGGGCGTGTCGAGAACGGTCTGGCGTTGCAGGCGCGCGAGCGCAAGCTCCTCGCTGTCGTCGGCCATACCCATCACGGCCGAGCATCTGTCGAAGAACGCACGGGCGTAGTCGTGGGTCTGCAACAGTCCCGGGAGGAGTTTGGTGCTGTAGGAGCGCTGATGGATGGTGTCGGACTCGCTGGCGATCAGGAAGCGCTGCAACGTTTCCGGCCCGCCATCGGTGGTGTCGTACCGGCTCGTGTTGACCATGGTTCTAACCTCTCCAAGTCGTTTCGTTGGTTGGGATTCGGTGGAGGGTTCCACCGGGTGTGGTTCGTGTGGGTCGGGTAGGCGTCCCGGAGGCCGGGAGGTTGGTCGGCGTCCGGGGACGTTCCCCACCCTCGGACCCGACCGGCTCGGAGGGGCGCCGGATTCGGTCCGAGGTATTCAGGTGGTCTGTGTGAACGGCCCCGTGTCAGGCCAGGGTGATCTCGCTGATCAGGGTCACCCCGTCGACAGTGCGGGTGGTCACCGTCTGTCGGGCGATCCAGGGCTCGGTGCTGGGCCGGAACTCGGCCACGGTCACCGCCCACTGCGCCGACTCGCCGCCGGTGGTCAACGGTGAGATGCTCACGCAGTGGCGGGTATCGGTAGGCGCAGCGTCGATCCCGGTCTGCAAACCGGTCACCAGTGGCGATCGCGGAGTCGGCTGTCAGGAATCGGCGCGCCCCTGCTCGGCGGATCGGTCCACGTAGTAGGCGTGATTGAACCCCAGGATCGCGGCCGGGCCGTTGGTGGTGTCACCGGGCCCGGAACCGGTGACCACGTCGGGTCCGGAGGTTTCCTCGCAAGCGAAACCGGTCGGCTGCGCACTCCCGTCCGGGGCCGTCACCACCGCGACGACTGCCAGTGCGGCGAGCCCTACCAGCACTCCCGCCGCTATCCATCGGTGGCGGTGTGACCGTGGGGTGGAGGCAGTGGTGGTGTCGAACTTCGCGTACATGGTTTTATCGGTCCTTCGGTGTGGGTGGCGGGGTTGGGGGTGGCCCCGGCAGTCGCTGGGAACGACTCCCGGGGCCGCCTTGGCGCGGGGCAAGCCCGGGTGAGGTGTCGTGTGGTCTCACCGGGCCGTCGTGCCAAGGTCATTCGGGCGGTCGGAAGGTGCGCTGGGCGCGGGTCAGGGCTGTAGGAACAATTTCTCGTTCGGAAGCCGGGGCAATCCGGCGCAGTGGCCGGGATAGACAGCGACTGCGCCGGGACGGCGGGCGGCCACATCACAGACGAACACCAGTGCGGCCGTCAGGCACGCGGCGAAATACACGCGCACACCGGCCAATTCGACCGAAAGGCGAACGTCGGGTTCGTCAGGGCGAGGTGACCGGCCGCCGTTGTTCATTGCCCGGTCTGCCTCAAGATCGATAGCGCGCATTCGATCACCACAGTCCCCGAGGGACGGAAAGCGCTGGTGGCCGGGGACACCCACGTGCGAATCATCAGCGGGTCCGGCACCGGGGACGGCAACGCTATGTCACCATCGCGGATTACCACGACTCGCGCCTTCCACAAGCGAGCTACCTCGGCGGGGTCACCGATCGGCTGAATGTCGGCCCGGACAAGGTATGTCCACATTTCTGCGCGGGGGTGACCGATGATTGACAACGGCGCGACACCGCGAAGGTCGAGACTGGTTTTGACCCGCTGAGCCAGCTCGGTCGGCATCATCACCGCCCCGACAAAACCGGCCCGCATCATGATCCGCCCCGAGGCCGGGTCGATCACGGTAGGCAGCGAGCACACGCTCCGATAGAACTGGCAGCGTGAGCGGGGCGATTCGGTCCATGCCCTGGGTGCGCTGGTCTGGGTCACCGCCACTCCCCAGCTGACGCGGTCACGTCCGCCGTGTCGGCGGCTTCGGTCGTGGTTACAGCGGGCGCAGTCGTGAGAAACCCGGCTAACGCCATCGCCTCGAGCGCTCTGACAAGCTCGGCACGCGACTGGTTGTGAGTAGCCTCAGCGACGGGCAGCGAGTCGACGGAAGAGCTGACGCTACCGCCCGATGACCGGGCACGCCTCGCCGCAAGCTGCGGGTTCAGCTCGTCGGAGTGTCTCATGCGCGGGCCTCCCTGGTGACGCTTCCAAATAACGAGGGGCACCCGTTAGACGTTTTCGCTACGGATTCCCTGAAACGGGTTCTGGTTCCAATCGTGGCCCGCCCACAGCATCGGCGGGAACCGCACAGTGGTGGCCTACCGGTGGCGTACTGGTCGCATTTCCCGGCCAGCTCCTGGAAACTACGGGGAGCCATAACGTGAGGGACACGTGTCGTCGCCTGAAATGAACTGAGACTGGCCAGCATTGGACCACCCGCCTACGGTTGAATCGCTGGAAATTTGATTCCGCCCAGTGCCGGAGTGAAACCGGTACCGGGCGCACAAACAACCTTGCTGGTTGACAATTAATCCCGGAAGTCCACGTAGGTACACGCGGTACACGCGCCGGTACATGCCCGGTACACGCTGGTACACAATCCCTTTCGCGAGGGGCCAGGAGTCGACTATGAAGAAGTGGACAGGAGCGGACGCGGCGGATTTGCGCGAAGCACTGGACCTGTCGCACGAACGCTTCGCTGTTCGCGCGAGCATCCACATCAACACGATCAAGAAGTGGTGCAAGCGCCAGGAAACGATCACGCTCCGCCCCGAGCACGCCGACCGACTAGAGGCCGTCCTCACCGCGGCCACCCCAGGCCAGCGAGCAAAGCTCAACCAACTGCAAACCCGGCGGGCACTCGCGCCCGGCACCCTCGAGATCGACGCTGATCCGGCGATCTGGAAGGCGTCGTGCGAGGACGTCGCCGACGACCTCGCACGGAAGGACCTTCTCGTGGATCGCCGCGAAGCCGGGACAACGCTCATCGGGGTCGTCGTCGGCGCGTATCTCCTCGAACCTCTCGAACGCTGGCTGCGTCAACAGCGCGGCACCACCCGCCCGGTCCCGGTCGTCACCGGCACCGGCGCCCAGGAACTCGACGAACTCGAGCATGCCGCCCGGCTGTTTCGTGAGTGGGACGACAAGTTCGGCGGTGGATTGCGACGCAAAGCCGTCGTCGGTCCAGTTGTCCGAGGTGAACGACATGGTGGCTGCTGAAACCAACCCCGGTCGACGTCAGCGCCTGGGCCACATCCGTGCTCTGCTCGCCGAAACGGCGGCCACCATGTCCTGGGACTCCGCCGAGCAGCACACCGCGCAGGGCTACTACATGCTCTCGGCCCGTTCCGCGCGTGAGGCCGACGACCCGAGCTTGTTCGCCAACGCACTCGCCGGCCTCGCGCGCCAGATGCTGACCCTGCAATCCGAGGGCAACGGCGTCGATCGAATCGTCTACTCCCGCGACCGCGCGAACGATGCCCTCGAACTCGTGCGCCTCGCCCAAGACGTCGTCGGACGGTCGATCACCCCGACCACCCGCGCACTGCTCCACACCCGCGAAGCGTGGGCATACGCCAAACTCGGGCGCCCAGCTGCATTCCAACGCGCCGCCGACAAGGCCCACTCCGCCTTCGCCGATACCTGCCCGGCTGACGACCCCTACTGGATGCACTACTTCGACGCAGCAGAACTGTCCGGCACACTCGGTGGCCGCCTGCTCGAACTCGCCCGAACCGAGCCCGAGTTCGCCGACGAAGCCGCCCAAGCGATCACCTTGGCCATCGCGTTGCGGCGCCCCGAACGATGGCGTTCCAGCGCACTGGATCGGCTCGGAATAGCCGAGGCCCGACTCATCCAGGGCGAATACGCCGAAGCTCTCCGCCTCGGCGAAGCCGCCATCGAGGACGTCAGCAGGACCAGTTCCCATCGTGTCCAGGCGAAAGCCCTGGAGCTGTACCAGCGCGCAGGCGAATGCGGAACCAGCCGACCAGTGGCCGAGCTGCGGGACATGCTGCGCCTACTGGTGCACTCCCCGGCATGATGGGCAGCATGAGGATCAGCGTCACCGGACACATGAACATCACCGCCGCGACAGCCGACCTGGTGCGGAAAGCGATCACTGATCTGCTCGCCGGAATTCCCGATCTCGTGGGCATCTCCTGCATCGCCAGGGGTGCCGACAGCGTGTTCGCCGAAGCCGTCCTCGACATCGGAGGTCGGCTGGAGGTGGTGTTGCCATCGATCGACTACCGCGAGGCAAAGGTGAAGCCGGACCACCTTGCGCAGTTTGATGCGTTGGTCGCCCGCGCCGCTACGGTGCGGGTCATGGACTTCGACAGTGCGGGCCGCGAAGCTTACGAGGCCGCGAACGAGGCGCTCGTCCAGGGGGTCGATCGGATGGTCGCGGTCTGGGACGGCCATGACGGTCAGCGCGCAGGCACCGGCACCGTGGTCGCGCTGGCGCGACAGCGCGGCGTTCCGGTCGACATCGTATGGCCAGAAGGCGCAGCGAGGGACTAGCGATGCCAACCGCTGATGCACCTTCGGTATCCGAGCACCGCCAACTGAAAGATCGGTGAATATGGTTGAGACACAGGCGGGACTCATCGTCTGGGACGTTGACGGCACGCTGATCCCGGCAGACTTGCGTTGGCTCCGACGGGCCGTGGCTCGCACGTACGACGTCGAGGAGTCCGCCGTCGTTTTTCCCCCGTCACGGGTGCACGGCTACACAGACCAGTCCATTGTTGTCGACACGGCAATCGCGTCCGGTGTCACCAGTGAAGCGGCTGAAGATGGCTTCAACCGGTACGCCGATGTACTGATGGAGGTCATGTCCGACGGTGCGGCGGAACTAGCCCGCGACCAGGCCGCGTATCCCGGTGCTGCCCATACGATCACCGCGTTGGCCGAACATGGATATGTTCAGACCGCCCTCACGGGCAACCTGCGGATTTCGGCTGAGTTCAAGCTTTCGGTTGCGGGCCTTGACTCACATCTGGACCTGGACATCGGCGCGTTCGGCTCCGATGCGCGGGACCGGTTCGATCTGCCCGCGTTCGTCGCCGACCGGTTCCGAGCAAAGTACGGGCACCCGATAGATCCCGGGCGAACCGTCATCATCGGCGACGCGCCGAACGATGTCGCCACCGCTCGACACGCTGGATTCGGAGTTGTTGCCGTAGCGCACCGACTGACGCGAGAAGAGTTGTCGGAGCACTCGCCGGATGCGATCGTCAGCGAGTTGGACCCGGAGGCGGTGTTGCAAGCGATCCGCTCGGCGCAAGCGATCCAGTCGACCGTTGGGATCGATCGATAGCCGGAATGCTGTCTAACTGCTCGCGCAACGCGAGGACCGGCCTCTCATGTTGCCAGGGAGCCATCCTTTCGATGGCTCGTTGTGCACGCTCGATGCCGCGATGATTGCCCATCGTCGCCAGCTCGTCGTAGGTTTCGCCGAGGACTCTGCAACCTTCTTCGAGCTCGCCGGACAGGGCGTACGCGCTGGCTAGGTCAACGTGGGCGGCGAGAGCGACGTTGGGGCTGTCCATCTCGGGCGTCGCCAAGGCTTCGTTGAGCGCGGCGATCGCTCGTTTCGGTTGGCCGAGGAGAAGTCGGCACGTCCCGACATAGACCTGGATGCGGGTGGTGTTCCAATCGCTGAACAGTCCGGCGCGGTCATGGTCATCGATGTCGTCGGCCGCACGTTGTGCTCGGGTCAGCGCTTGCTCGCATTCGTCCCGGAGTTCCAGCACTGCGTAGGCTTGCGCTTGTTCGGCTCCGATCCGTGCTCGCGCGGCGGGCGGCAGATAGTCGGAGAAGTTCGCGGCCTCCCTGAGTACTCGGAGCCCGATGACGACATCGCCGTCCGAGCTGATCAACGTTGCAGCGTCGGATCGAAGGTTGCTCTCGAATATGCGCGCAATCCCGCTCATCGTCTTGTCTTGGAGTTCGTCCGCGAGCTTCCGGGCGAATGCACAGTGGGTGAGCGCCATGTCGCGGTCACCGATGGCGCTCCACACCCGGCTCGCCACAACGGATGCCTCGCCCAGCAGCGCCCCAGCTTGCTGCTTGACGCGGTCATCGGTCGCAGCGCGAAACAGGGCGGCGACGGCGTCTCGATGAGCTTCTATCGGGCCGATCAGCGCGTCGGGTGCAATGCTTTGACGCTGGCCCGCCAATAGACGAGTGACGGCGGCGAAGCTGCTCAGGGACCTCTCCGAAGCCGCTCGCGATCGTCTCAGTGGCGAAGTCGTGTTGAAATCGAATGCCGCGACGACCCCTGGATTGTTCTTCACCGGCAAAGAGTCGTTGAGAGGAGAGGCGGAGAGCTCGGCCTTCGTTGGTGCTGTGGCCTCGTGCGAGAACGCGGGGTGTCGGTATCTCCACGCGGCTTCACCTTCGGCCACGATCTGATCGAACCGAGCCCTGTCTGCTGTCGTTGCATGTTGTGCGTAGGTTGTGTCCAAGATTTCTTGCGTTCTGGGTCGGAGTGTGACCACGCTCAGTCCCGAACGCCAATTACTGATCGTTGTCTTCTCGACACCCAGCAGGGCCGCGAACTCCCGGTTCGACTTTCGCAT
The DNA here is from genome assembly GCF_050320175.1 of Nocardia sp. FBN12. GTDB lineage: Bacteria > Actinomycetota > Actinomycetes > Mycobacteriales > Mycobacteriaceae > Nocardia. The sequence continues at coordinate 571,339 of NZ_CP190048.1, forward strand.
CGCTTCCTGCAGCGCAACCGCTTCGAAGCCGGTCCATCCCCGCCCTCGTATCATCGCCGCCCCTACTTTCCTGCCTCTGACCTGGGAAATGCAAACGATAGATCCAACGGTACCCCACTACTGCCGGTCCAGATCGCTGCTGCTTGAAGACCCGATCTGTACCAGCATCCGGTCGACGAACCCGATCTCGACTGCGGCCGGACCGACGTTGCAGGTGACTACCATGCGGCAGAGGTGTTCTCAGCAAGCGATTGCGGCTGTGCTGTAGAGGCCGTGGACGATGAGGACGGTGGAGCATGCCCCGTATTCGTTGATCTCGAGATTGAGTGCGAGCGGTTGTCTGATGCCGGGTACGCGCAGACGCATCGGTGTTGTGCGGGGCCAGTTGTAGGCGACTTGCATCGGGGTGCCGTCCCAAGCGCTGCGGAAGGCGATGTCTTTCCGCAGTGTGTGGAACAGTTCTTGGGCCTGGGGATCGTCGCGATAGCGGGCGAGCACAGTGCGCAGGTTACGGACCAGGTAAAGCAATTCGCCGTGCCAGCCGTAGACGCGGTCGCGGGCGGCGGGGGTGAGCATCCAACGAATGACGTTGTGGTCGACCTTGCCAAGGCCGGGCATCATCCGGTGGAGTACCTCGTTGCCGTGCACGACGGTCTGGAGCGGGTCCACGTAGCCGCCGAGGACCTCGTGCTGGTCGAGGTAGTCGAGGTGGGCTTGGACTCCCTGATCGGTGAGGCGGCGGCGCAGTTCGTCAGTGGACAGCAGACGCCCGGAGGGCTGCATCAGCTCTTCCAGGTGCCACCGCTGTGCGGGTGTCAAGCCGAAGAACCAGACGAGTTTATCGAACACGGTGGAGCCGGGAATCTTGCGTTGCCAGATGATCTCGTTGAGGTGAGTGCTGCTGATTCCAGCCTTTTGGGCTGTGGATTCGCGGGATAGCTTGCGGTTGTGGCGCAGGTATTCCACCGAGTCGTGGAAGTCGGGCATCCCGGGTAGCAGAGGCGGGTTGAACATGTCATTGGCCTCGCATGTGCGGTGGGATGAGTACGATGTCCACCTCGCGCTGGGCACGAGGTCCCGGTTTGGCGTCGTGATGGCTGGTGCGGGTGAAGACAGCGGTCATTGTCTGCTCCTGTGTCGGTGTTCGGTTGTCTCGCTGCGTGTTCGCTAAGACGAGTCGTTGTTGAGCGGGGCGGGTCAGAGGTGGGTCGGTGGGTCGCAGGGGTCGCGGTAGCCCATGCAGAATCGGAGATCCGGGGTGTCTCTGGTGCCGAGGTGTGTACGACCCTTGGCACCGAGGTGGATCCGGACGCAGTACAACTCTCCGGTGCCGGGTTCGCAGAGTCGGAGGGGTTCCTCGGTCTGGTAGCCGTAGGCGACCCCGAGCCTGGTGTTCCACAACTCGGTGAAAATGACTGAACCACACAACTTCTCGAACAGGGCCTGTGCCTGTGGGCTCTGACGGTAGATGCCGAACGCGGCGCGCAGGGACGCGACCAGGTAGGCGGCGGCGATATCCCAGTCCACGACAAGGGATTCGGCGGTGTGTGCGGTCGTGTCGGGATGGAAGAACCACAAGCTGACGTTGTCGTCGTAGTAGTCGATACCGGGCAGCTCGGAGCGAAATCGTTTGTTGGCGTGGACCAACGACCACAAGGGGTCGATGTAGGCGCCGACGAGGCCGCGCTCGTCGAGGCTGCTCAGTGTCGAGAGGTGGTCGCTAGCGCTGGGTCGGGTTCGCAGTTCCTCGACCGGGTCCAGCGACACAGGGGTCCGGGCGAGGTCGCGGGTGTGGCGGGCTTGGGCCATATCCAGGCCGTAGGTGGTGATCATCTGCTCGAGCACCGGCAGGGTGCACGGGGCGGTGCCGTACTCGATCTTCTTGAGCAGCTCGTAGCTGATTTTGAGCAGGCCGGCGGCCTCGGGCCGGGAGAGGTCGCGATGCTCGCGGACCCTGCGCACCCATCGGCCCAGGTCAGGTAGCTCGGATGCGGCGCGCCCCTGGCCTCGCCGCGGATCGTTGGTCGGGTTGGTCCTCCGGTTCATATCAAGCCCCTCCTACTACGGTCTTCCGTTGCCCTCCACCAGGAGTTAGGTTGAAGGGTTGACTCCCCCGAGTTGATTAATTCGTACCAGAAAGGGAGCGGTCCGGCCACCAATAATTCGCTGTGACCTGGCTGACAATTAGCTACCACCGCCGCGTCGGGCGTGTCGGGTATTCGGAGTGTCCTTTTGGCGGGGGGACAGGCCCCGGAAATTTTCTTATCTGACACTTTTCTTACCAGTTTCGCCGATCGGCGCAGGCCACCCGCTGTCGGCGGGGTGGTAACCGGAGTGGTACCACAATTTTTACCAGTCGAAAGGGTAGCGCTGCACTGGTTTTCGGGGCTGTGATGGTGAGGTACCCCAACCTCCTCCGAAAGGGAAATCATGGACCTCTACACAGTTTTGTCGGTACTCAGCGCTGGTGCGTCGCTAGTCTCGAATGCGCTGGCGATCGCGGTACAGGTGCTGCCGTTCTTCTGATCGGCCAACAGGTTCTCGCAGGCTAGAAGAATCGAGAGCCCGACTCTCCCGGCTGCGATCCACAGCCGGGAGACACGGGAATTTGTCGCAAATTCGCGCAATTCCTAGTCTTCTCCCTGGTCTTTTCCCTGTTCTTTTTCCACCTTCATTGAAGGGTTATTTGTCATGCCCAAAAATGGGAATACATCGTCGGTCGCTGTCGCGCTCCCGGTGCAAGGCTGCCACCCGGCCCGCAGCCCTCGTCTGCCCTACGGAGGGCGGATGCTGTGGAGTGGCCGCCTAGTGGCCGCTGGTGCCGTGCCGGTGCTGATGATGCTAGCCACCCAGCCCGCGAGCGCGATGGCACCGCTGGCCCCGATCGCGGACCAGCCCGGCGTCACAGCTCCTGCACAACCCGGAACCCAGGCTCCCGCACCGCCTCCGGCCCCGGAGCCTGAGCCACCGGTGTATGTCGAGCAGCCACCCGAGGTCCGCAACGGCCCGTCCCCGCGCCCGGCTCCCTCACCCGAGCCCGCGCCGCCGGTGTACGTGCTCGAGCTACACACTCCGGTGCCGGTGGAACCGGTCGCGCCGATCGAGCCACCGCCGGACACGATCCGGATCGGGACGGCACAATTCCCCGACCCGGAATGGCTGCCGCCCGAGGTCGGCGACACGATCAACACCGTCGCCGCCGACCTGGAAGCCCAGGCCGCGACGTTCCTGGACTCGGTCGGGCTCCCGGCCGGGCGTTCGGATCGGGTGGCCGGGGCCACGGTCGCCGGTGCCGGGGCCGGTGGCGCGATCGGCGGCACGATAACCGGTGCCCCGGCCGCAGTGGCCGGTGCGGCGGTGGGTGCGCTGGCGGGCGGCACGGTCGGTGGAATCGCCGGGGCCGCAATCGGAACGGTGGTGGCGATCCCGGTGATCGGGACGATTACCTCCGGCGTGGCCGGTACGGCAATCGGTGCGGCGGCCGGGGCGGTCGCGGGCGCGCTGGTGGCCGGTGTGCCAGCTGCGGCCGTGGGCGCGTTGGTCGGCGGCACGGTCGGTGCTGGCTTCGGTGCGGGCGCAGGGGTGGGCCAGCCATGACCGCCAGCCGTGTCCTCACCGCAGCCGTTCTGGCCACCTTCGCCGGTAGCCTCTGCGCGCCGGGCACCGTTGTCGCGCAACCGTCTCCGGCGGGGCCGAGCTGCCCGGCGCTGTGGGTGCTCGGGGTGCAGGGCACCAGCGAGTCCTCGCCGGGCGCCTCTGAGACGGTTGACAGCGGGATGCTCGGGCAGCTGCTCGGCCCGGTGGTGGCTGCCGCACCACATCTGGTGGCGCGCAGCTACATCGGCTATCCAGCCTCGTTCGGCGGTGCGGTCGGCACCGGTGGCGGGACCGACCCCTACGCGGTGTCGGCGGGCGCGGGCCTGGCCGGGCTCACCGATACTGCTGGGCGGATCGATGCCGACTGCCCCGGCACTGCCCTGGCTGCTGTCGGGTACTCCCAAGGCGCGCAGGTGGTTTCGTCTTTCGCTCAGGCGGTCGGGGCCGGGGAAGGCCCCGTCGATCCTGGACGGGTCGCGGGGATCGCGCTGTTCTCCGATCCGCAACGCGCGCCGGGCTCACCGGTGATCCCCGGCCGCCCCGGACAAACGACACCGGACCCGGCCCCCGGCACAAGCGGGGCAGCGGTATCGCAAGTAGCGATCACCACCGCGCCCGCCTCTGGTGGCGGAATCGCCACCACTTCGGGCATCGACTACGGCGCGCTGACCGGCCGAGTCGCCGACATCTGCGTCGAAGGTGACCTCAGTTGCTCGGCACCCGATCGCGCCGCACTATTGCGGATGTCGGCCCAGCTCGCTGCCCAGGCCGACTTGCGAGACCCGATCGCTGCGCTCGGCTCGATCCAGTCGCTGCTGTCCTCCACCCTCGGTGACGCCTGGACGACCGTGGTGCTCAACGACTTCCCGATCAGTCCAGGGTTCGTCGACTACGTGCCCGCAGCGAGTCTGGCCCAGCGCCTCACCGACGCCGCCGACTCCCGCACGCCCGCTCCGGGCCCTGCGGACAATGCCGCAGCGTCAGCGAAGTGGGCGCAGATCACCGCCGTGGTAGCCGCAAACCCGCTCACCCAGTTGCCAAACCTCGCCGCACGTTTGTCGGCCGCGTGGGGCCAGCTGGTCGCCGACAACGCCGATCTGCTCGATCCGACGGTGTTGCTTCGCTACGCCGATACCACCGCACGCCACACCAGCTATCACGCGACCGGGCAACTCGCCAGCTCGGTCGCGTGGATGACCGCCCTCGCCTACGACCTCGCCGGGAGATACCAGTGAAATTCAGCGACTTCTACCAAACACCGATCCTGCGCGACGGTGCCCGGCCCGGCGACCTCGTCCGCACCAGGCCCGTCTTCGCCTCCCAACTCGCCGGGGCAGCCGGGGCCTGGCAGGTCATCTACGTCACCACCGGCTCACGCGGGCAACTGCTGCCCGCCTCGGCGATCGTGCTGATCCCCGAAGCCACCGCCGAGCCCGGCAAGACCGCGATCCTGATGTACTGCCCACCTTTTCGCGGGCTCGCGGGAGTGTGCGCGCCCTCGCAACTCCTCTCCACCGGCACCGAACCCGACACCTACGCGATCGAAGCGGCCCTCGAGCGAGGGTGGGTGGTCGCCATCCCAGACGGGCAAGGACTCGGCGTAGCAACCGGGCCACACACTTTCCTCGCGGCACGTGACGGGGCCAGGGCCGTGCTCGACCTAGCTCGAGCTGTGTATCGGGGTGCGAACCTCGATCTGCCCGTCGCCCCCGTCGTGGCCTGGGGATACGCCGACGGAGGACGGGTCGCCGCCGCTGCCGGGGAACTGCAACCGTGGTACGCACCCGAAGTGGACCTGCGCGGCATCGCCGCCGGAGCTGTCGTCTCCGATCTGGTGGCCGTGGCCTCGGCGATCAGTGAGGGTGCGGTCGCGGGACTGGGACTGGCTGGGTTCATCGGGCTCGCCCGTGCCTATGACCAGCTCCCGCTGCGTCACGTGCTCAGCGAGGCCGGGCTGAAAGCGGTCGCCGAGGCACAACAGCTCACCGGTGTCGAACTGCGAGAGAGGTTCCCGCAACCATTGGCGCATTGGACCAAAGGTGCGGACCCTTGGAACGATCACTGGTGGCGGCGAGTGCTGGCGCTCGAAACGCTCGCCCACACCAAACCGCCCATGCCGCTGCACCTCTATCACGGTGAGCTCGACCTCGTCGTGCCCGTGCGCGCTGGTCGGCGCACGCTCATCGCCTACCGGCAGCGCGGCGCGATCGTGTCTTGGCGTGAGTACGAGGCCGATCACCGCTCCACCGCCCACCTCGCGGTCAGCGATGTCCTGGCCCGGCTCGGCGAGGACCTCACGAGTCGGCCGGCGACCTCGCTCACCCCGGCAGAGACCGGAAGCGAGCACACGAGCCGCCCATGACCCCTCCGGGGAACCTGCCCGCGCCCCACCCCTCCGGGGTGCGGGCAGGCCCCCGGAGCCTTTCCCGATCCGAGGCGAGCTGAATGGCGAGGTACCCCCAAAATCCACCCGATGACGGCGACGCCGAAGCATGGGTCGAGCTACCCCACTCCCAACCCGACCTCCACAACATTGCTGGCCAGGACACCGGCCCCGACGTCGACGAACCCGACCAGTCACCCTCGCCCGAGGACGACTGGCTCGTCGCACTCGGTGACCCTCCCGGCACGGCCGCCATCGACACGATGTCTGGATGGTGGACCGGCATTCGATACCGGATGCCGGTCGTAGCCTGGGCCGCCCTAGCGGCCACCGTCGCCCTGCTGGCCGGTGTCCTGACGGTCGGGACCGGCGACACCGGAGATACCGGCCAGCAGGTGCAGGCCACCGCCGCACCGCCGAGCCCAACCACGACGGCACAGGGTCCCTGCGCCGGGCTCTCGGGCACGGTGGTCACCGACCGCGCCGGTGACCCGAGCACTGTGGAAGGGCTGATTGCCTCGTTCGAAGCGGCTTACTACATCGATCGCGATGCCGGGAAGGCGACGGGACTGCTCGGGCCCGAGACTGGCATCACCGCTGAGGCTCTCGCCGCGGGGATCGCGAGCATCCCGCCAGGTACCCGGCACTGTGTGGCGATCACCCCGATCACCCCGAGTACCGCGAACGTTCACATCGCCGAGCTGCACCCGGATCGCAAACGCATCGACTACCTCCAGCTGATCAACACCCGACCCGCCGAGACCGGCACCGCGCTGTTGATCTCCAACTTCCAGAAACGGGGATAGGGCATGAGAACAGGCTCACAGGCGCCACTACTGATCGCCGTCGCTGGACTGAGCCCCCGCGCCGGAACCACCACGACCACCGTCGCACTCGCCCACTCCTGGCCCGGCCCGGAGACCGCCCTGATCGTGGAAGCCGACCCGTTGGGTGGGCAGCTCGCCGAGATGGTCGGCGCTGACCCGTATCTCGGGCTGGGGAGCATGGCCCGCAGGACCAACCCCGGCGAACCCATCACCCCGGACATCCTGGCGCGGCATGTGCAGCGACTGCCCGGCGGCGAAGCGCTGCTTGCCGCGCCACCACACCACGACCCCACGCGAGCCCTTCCAGCCGCCGAATTGCTCACTGATCCGCATGGCAGCTGGCGGGCACTCGTGGCGACCGTGTTCGCCGATTGTGGTGTGCCCGAGCCGGATTCGCCCGCGCATCCGGTCATCGCCGCTGCCGATGCCTGCCTGTTCGTGGTGCGCGCCGAGCACATCGACCCCGAGCCTGCCGCGCAACGCATCCTCGATCTCACCCGCCGCAGACGGCCCCGAGGGATCGTGCTCATCGGTGCCAACCGCGCCTACGCCGCCGCGATCGGGTTTCCGGTCCTGGGTACCTTGCCCGCCTCGCGCGCCGCTTCCCAGGCGCTCCTGAAGGGCCGCCGCACACGGCGGCACCTGATCTCACCCGCTCGCCTCATCATCAGCGACGTGGAAATCCAGCTTCGCGCCAATGGCCGCGACCGCCTCGCCCAGCCGCACACGCCCCGCCAGAACCGCCCGAGCCGTCGTGACGACGGTGGGCCGAGGATTTACAGCATCGACGGCGGACCTATGCCCGCCTCGCGACCTCGGCCGCCGGAGCCAGTGCTGGTGGAACCGGCCGAGCCCAGCACTCCGCCACCGGCTTCTGAGCCTGTGCTCGTCGAGGCGGCCGAGGATGCCGGCCACACCGGTGAGGACGACCTCGCCGCGGCGAAGTCCAGCCTTAACCTCGAGACCGAGATCGCGGACTCCGCACCGCTGCCGATGCCGACACCGGCCGAGCCTGCGCTGCGGTTGCGGGTGTTCGGGCCCACCCGGATCTTCTGGCGCAAGCCCGAAACTGGTGAGAGCGTGGAGATCACTTCGCAGTTACAGCCGCGTATCCGCGAGCTGCTGACCGTGCTCGCCCTGCATCCCGAGGGACTCCCGCGCGAACAGTTGATCGAACGGTTGTGGAGCCAGCGCCCTAGCCAGCGGGGCGGTAGTGCGCTTGCCAACACGTTGAGCCGCCTGCGCGCCGCGATCACTGCCGCCACCGGTGGCCAGATCACCAGCGTCCTCGCCGACGACAGGCTCCAGCTGTCGGACCTGCTACTGGGAGTCGACTACTGGGACTTCACCAGCGCGGTCGCCGCGCGCCGCCGCGCGAGCAACGACGCCGAGCAGGCCGACGCCGCCCGCCGCATCGCGGACCTGGCCACCAGCGAACTAGCCAGCGACCTCACCGACACCTGGGTCGAAGCACTGCGCGAATCAGCGCGGCGCACCTCCCTGAACGCCTTGAGCTGGTTGGCCACCCGCAACACCGAAAACGACCCCCACGCCACCTTGGGAATACTCGAGACAACCGTCGAGAACGACCCCTACAACGAATCGGTCTGGCAAGACATTCTCCGGCTCCATGCCCGCCTCGGCGAAAAGGCCGCACTTACCCGCACCTACACACTCCTGACCCACACACTCGCCGAGATCGGCCAGACTCCGAGTCTCGAAACCCGCCAGCTCCTCGAACGTCTCCGCCACGCCCCGAAATAGATAGACATAGGCCGGGTGTTCCCGTTTCGCCGTCGATCGATTAACGTGGTGATCGCATTTACCGCCATTCCGGAAATGGCGAAAATGGCGGGTTGTGGCAATCATGAAACTCTGTCGAAGTTGTTGAAATGGCCAGGTTTCCGCTGCGGAGAATTCTGCCAATTTTCAGGGGTTGGATATTCTGCGGCCTGGGTGGCTCGATGAAAATCAATCCGTGCATCGTTCGATGGTGAGGTTCCGTGCCCTACTCGGTGGGCGGATCAAAACGACCCACCCGTGCCCGGCAGACCGGCAGGTGGGAAGCGGTTTATCCGGGCGGATAGCAGCCGGGATTGTCTATACACAAAGCTGTATAGACATGCGTTGCCGGTCCGTCCATGCCTGTCTTCGGCATCCGGTTCGTGTCCTGCTCCTGCTGATCCATTCCGATTCCTTCCCCGTTTTATCATTCGTCTTTTATCTTTTGATTCCTTTCCATTCATTTGGTCGGCAGCTGGTTGTCGCGCCTAAGCATTACTGTGCGCATTTCATGTCCGTATTGCACTGCCGGGCTCGCCGTTGTCCGGAATAATTCCGGGAAATTCGCGCACTTTTGGGGTTGCGAGCCCGTTCGAGGTCGAGCTAGCGTCGAACCGTCCCCGGAATTCGCCGGGAAATTCGCAGAAATCCGAATGGCCGCCGTGCCGCACCTATGCCGAAACGGCGCACGAATTCGGAACTGATTTTCCAGGAGTTGCAATGCCCACCACACCCGCCACCGCCACCACTGCACCGGCCGCCGGTCGTCTGCCCAACGGGGAATTGCGGCGCATGGTTGCCGCTGCACTGGCCGCCGACCCGGGCCGCGAACAGTCCCCCCGCGAAATCGCCAAGGGTCTCAACCGATCCTCCGGGGCGGTTGGCAACGCCCTCGAGTCACTGGCCGCAGCCGGGCACGCCGACCGTACTTCGGCCACCCCGCGCCGCTACCGCGCCAATACCGCCACCGCCACCGCTGCCACCGCACCGGCCCCGGCAACCCCGGCGGCGGGTACGGCGGCGAAACCGGCCACCCGCCGCCCCCGGGCACCGAAAACCGCCAAACCGGCCCCGGTCACTGCCGCCGCCCCGGCTGCACCGGCGCGCACGGGTAACACGGTGGCCCGGCCGAACGGGCAGGACTACCACGTGCGCCAGCTGGCCGGGCGCGCCGATGTCGATGTGTTGGTGACGATGCGGGCGGCCGAGGTTCCGGTGCTGCTGTACGGGCCGCCCGGAACGGGCAAGACCTCGCTCATCGAGGCCGCCTACGGGGACCTGCTGACAGTGCAGGGCGACGGGGACACCACGGTCGCCGATCTCGTGGGCGAGTACACCCAAAAGTCAGATGGCACTTTCGTTTTCGTGCACGGGCCCATGGTCCGGGCCATGCGTGAGGGTCGGGTGCTGTTCATCGACGACGCGACCCTCATCCCGCCGACCGTGCTCTCAGCGGTGTACCCCGCGATGGACGGGCGCAAAGAGATCGTGATCAAAGCCAACGGCGGCGAGGTCATCAAAGCCGAGCCCGGCTTCTTCGTGGTGGCAGGCCATAACCCCGGCGTGCACGGGGCCATCCTGTCGGACGCGCTCGCCTCGCGGTTCGCGTTCCAGGTGCAGGTGGGCAGCGACTACGACCTCGCCGCCCAGCTCGGTGTGGAACGGCGCGCGGTGAAAGTAGCCCGCGAGCTGGCTGCCCGGCAGGCCAAAGGCGAGGTCGGGTGGGCACCGCAGCTGCGCGAGCTGCTCGCGTTCCGCAAGATCGCCGCCGCCACCGATCAGGCCACCGCCCTGGCCAACCTCGTAGGGGCCGCGCCGGAAGAGGACCGCGATGTCGTGGCCGCCGTGGTGAAAACCGTGTGCGGCCGTAGCCACGAGCCCCTGTCTCTGGGCCCCCGTTTCTGACCTGCCAACGCGCCTCAATCCACCACCACCACCACTGATCCCGGGAAAGGACCCCCGACATGACCGAACGCACCCTCACCGAGGCCCTCGCGATTCACGACTACATCGTCGCCGTGCGCGACCTGCGCGACGAGCTGGCCGTGCTGGCCCGACAGACAGAACACGCGCGACTCAACCTCGCCGCCGGACTACAGCTGCAGGACCCACCTCGCGGTGAACGGGTCTCGATGGCGATCAGCAAGGTCACCGCCCTCGCGCCGATCGCCCGGCGCGCGATCGGTGACGAGGCGCGATTCCTTGCCCTACACGCGGACCCGGACACGTTCGAACCAATGCCCCTGCGCCCTCGCCGCTGACTACCCGCCCGCCCACGAAAGGCACTGCCCGCCATGACCGGCCACGTGATCACAGCACCCGCCCCCGCCCCGACAACCGCCCCGGCCCCTGCCACCACGGCACCCTCCGCCCCGGCAACCGCACCCGCCACCTCGACACCCGCCGCCGTTGCCGCTGCCCCGGCACCCACACCCGCCTCGGCGTCGGTGCCTGTCACCGGCGGGTGGGCCACGCTCTCGGCGGCTATGACCGCCGAGGCCCCGCCGATCGCTGACCGCGACGACCTAACCGTCACCATCGCCCCGGGTGCCGCTTTCGGGCACCCGGCGGCGTTCGTGCCGAGCTGGGGTGCCATCGAGATCGATGGCACCCGCCTCAAAATCGACCCGGCTACTGCCCGCCCGGAACGTACCAGCGACCGCAACCGGTACCCGGCGGTGTGGGGCGCGTTGGTCCACGAGTGCGCCCACGCCCAACACTCGGTGTGGACCGCGCCGCCGGTAGCGCACCCCGGGGTCCTCGAGGCCGCGACGCTGCTCGAGGAATCCCGGATCGAGGCCGCCCAGATACGCCGCCGCCCCGACGACCGGCATTGGTTGCGTGCCTGCACCACCGAGATCGTGATCGGCGACAACGGCGGCGCGATCGCCGCCGCCCAGATTCCCCCGGTGCCCTACCACGCGGCTCGCAACGCCGCCCTCATCCTGGCCCGCCTGGACGGCGGGATCCTCGACGATGGCGAGTGCGCGCCCGCCGCCACCGCGATCGAGGCCATCCTGGGCACCGACACCCTCGAGAAATTGCGGGCGATCTGGCGCGAGGCCCACACCGTGGCCGACACCGACGCCGCCGCCATGCTCGAACTCGGGGCGCGCTGGCTCGACCTGGTCGGCCCCGACCCCCACGCCGACCCCGAACCGTCCTCGCCATTGGGGGTCGCGATCGGTGACACGGTGACCAACGTCGGCAAAGCGGTCGCCGCCGCCCCGGTAGAGCCAGACCCTGCCGAGGTCGCCGAGGCCGCGCGCCAGGCCGCCGAACAACAGGCGAAAGACGCTGCCGCGCAAGCAGGCAAGGTGTTCGGTTCCGGGGCGCGCCGGGCCTGGACCGCGAGCAGACGACGGACCCGTGACGCCCGCCCCGAGGAGCACACCGCCGCCCGGGTACTGGCTCGCGCCCTCAACACCGCCGCCACCCGCGAACGGGCCACGGTGAAAACGACCTCCGCGCTGCCGCCGGGCCGGTTGCGGATGCGAGGCGCGCTCGCCCGGGAGGCCCAACGCGCGGCCGGGGCGATGCCGACCGCCGAACCGTTCACCCGCACCACCCGCAAAACCGTTCCCCTACCGCCGTTGCGAGTCGGCATCGCCTGCGACGTGTCCTCGTCGATGGGCGACTACGCCACCCCCGTGGCCTCGGCCGCGTGGATCATCGCCCGCGCGGCGGAGCTGGCCACCATGCCCGCTACGACCGCGACCGTGACGTTCGGGGCCTCGGTCAAACCGATCACCTACCCGGGCACCGCACCCGCGCGAGTGACCGAATTCAGTTGCCCGGATGGCTACCACGCCCTCGACATCGCGGTAGAAGCCCTCAACGGTGGCCTCGATCTGGCCTACCCGGGCGCGACCCGGCTGTTGGTGGTCATCTCCGATGGCCACTACACCGGCAGCGAACGACGCCGCGCCCAGCAACACCTCGACAAGCTGCGCGCCGCCGGGTGCGCGGTGCTGTGGCTGGCACCGGCCGACAGCGGCCCCAACCCGCTCAACGGGGTGAACGTGCACCTGATCACCGACCCGGCCACCACGGCCGCCGCTATCGGCCGCGCCGCTACTGCCGCTGTGCGCGGCACCTAGCCCCGTGTTGCCCCGGGCGCGAAACCGCGCCCGGGGCACCAGGACCGGGGACCGCGACCACCACCCGCCCCCACTGTTCGCCCCAACACCACCCCGCCCGCACGGGCACCGACGACAGGACACGACATGACGAGCAAGGCCCACCCGATCCCCACCACGGCCGCACTCGACACCCTCTACGCCGCCGCCAACCCCGTCACCGGCGACCAGTTCGTCATCTACGCCCCCGGCTCACACGACGAACGCGGCATGTACACCGTCGCGCACGTGACCGGCAGCACGGACCGGCTCGCCATCCCGCGCGTTCACCTCGTGCACCCTGACGACATCGCCGCCTACGCCACCGGTGCGGTGAACCGGCTGCGCGCCAGCCACGCCGGGCACACGGTGAGCGTGTGGCTCGACCGCACCACCGGCCCCCTGCACGAGCACCTGACTCGATGAACACGCCAGCGACACAACCGAACCCGATACCGAACCGCGAACAGGAGACATCCATGCGCGAGATGAAGAACACCCAGAGCCACGACGAGTACGGCGTGATCAAACCCGGAGCCAAACTCAGCGGCAACGCCTACGTGTTGGTGAGGCTGCGCGATAGCGAGGACCCCTACGGCCGGATCCTGCTGGTGGGCAACCCCTCCCGCTGCAACCACGGCTACACCCTCTGTATCGAGTGCGCTGAGAGCTGGGAACTCGACCACCTCGTGCACTACGACCTGACCGGCGGCGGGCGACGGTTACGCGAGGCCCTCGACGTACAGCCCACCGAAGCCACCCGGTCCGCCGAGGCCGACTCATAGTGGGCACGACCCTCGACCGGCCTCGTGCTCGGTCCGCCTACTCGCCCGCGGCGAGGTCGGCGCGAGTGGCTCTCGCGCTGCCACAACAATTGCGCGCAAGTCGAATTCCTCTCGTGCCGTTGGCATTCCAGAAATGGAAGAGAGGAATTCGGGACCGGAATTTGTTTTCACGTTCCGCTTGACATCGGACACCGTATCGAGCGTCCATGGAACCCGGAACGCCACCGCCTCCGGGGAATTCGCCCCGACCGGAATGGCATTCCGTCCCGGCCGGGACACCACGAATTCACCGAAACCCACTGTTGGAAGGAATCCCCCCATGTCCAAAAGGAAGAACACCGCGAACGCTCCCACGGCACCGGCCGCACCCGTCCCCGAAACCGCCGCACCGGCCCCGGAATACGGTTCGACGGTGGTGCCCGTGCTGCGCAAACCGGCCACCCGGGCATTGTGGGCGGCGCTGGGCACCAACCCCGGCAGCACCACCGCCGCGCTGGCCGACACGGCGGGGATCGCGGTGTCGACGGTCCGCCGTCTGCTGACGGGGTGGGAATCGGCCCGTGCGGTGCGGTCCTACACCGACCCGGAAACGCCCCGGGCCGCAAAAACCTGGTTCATCGCCGGATCGGCCGCGCCCGAACCCGTCGCCGAACCGGCCGGACCCGTAGCCGCCGAACCGGAACCGGCCACCCCGGAACCGGCCGCGCCCGAACCCGCCGCCGCCGAACCGGTCGACCCGCAACCCGGCCCGGCAGTACCCGCCGCGCCGGAACCGGTGGCCCCGGAACCTGACTCGGCGGAGCCTGCCCCGCCGGAACCCGCTGCGCCGGAACCCGCCGCGCCGGAACCTGTTTCGCTCGACCCGGCCGACCCCGACGAGGAGGTGGCACCGGCCGACCCCGTGCCGGACAGCGCACCGGAACCGGCGGCAGCTGCCCCCACGGGCGACGATCCCGCCGAACCGGCCCCGGTGGCACCAACACCGCCCGCCGAACCGGCAGCGGCCGACGCGGAGTCGACGCTGGAGCGGTTGCCCGCCGGTGCGCTGCGGGGACAGGTCGAGGACTACCTGCGCGACAACCCAGGAGAGGAGTTCACTCCACACCAGATCGGCAAGGCCCTCGAACGGTCCAGCGGCGCGGTCCACAACGCCCTGGTCAAGCTGACCAAAGACGAGACCGCTCGCCAGACCAGCACGGTCCCCAAGAAATTCACCCTCGCGTCCTGACAAATGGGGCGATGCCGGAATCCCCGGAGCTCGAACCTCCGGGGAGTCCGACACCGCGCCTCTCAATGTATCTGCTGAGAAAGGTGCTCAACCATGTACGTCACTCCCACCCCCGCCATCCTGGCCCCATCCCTGTACCGGGTGTTCGCCAACTCCAGACAGGCCCCCGACAGCCTCGCACTGTGGCGCGACATCGCGGCCGAGGCCGTGCATGAGCTCAGCATGCCGGTGCAACCCGCTCTGGTGCCGTGGGTGCCGGTGGTGCTGCGCTACCGGCTCTACCGGACCGAGGGCGACTTCTTCCCGTACACCGGTTCCGTGCGGATCCTGTCGGGGCCGCTGGTCAGCAACACCTACGCCAATGCCGACAGCGCCGCACGGGCGGTTGTCGAGGCGACCCCGGCCCCGGTGTCGGACGTGATGCGGAATGTGTTGCCGTTGTGGCGGTTCCGCACTACGGGCTCCCCGGGCGCGTTCACACCGCGCGCCGTGCCGCCCCTGATCTCCTGACCCCGGCTACCGACTGAGACGGCCGATGGTGCCGAGCAATTCGCTCGGCACCATCGGCCGTCTCGCTGTGCATTGTGGGTCACTGTGTGGCGGTGGCTATTTCGTGCGGTCGATGGACCCGGCGATCCAGTCGATCAGCACGGGCGCGGCGGTGTCGTAGCCGGTGGCGTCGAACACGGCCGTGTCGCCGTCCTGGGGGGCGGTGCCGGTACCGGTAGTGATGTCGGCCCCGGTGGTGGCGGTGTTGTAGGTCTGGGTGAGCGCGGGGAACGTGGTGCCGGTGAACGCGCTGGCGGTGGCCGAGAGGAGATCGGCCGCAATCGGTGCCAGCCCGGTCAGTGCCAGGAAGGCGGTGACGGGGTCGCCTTTGGCGAGGGTTTCGGCGGCGGTCCAGGCGATCTCTTGTGCTTGGCCGATGCCGGTGGCGATGCGGGAGATGTCGAGTCCGGCCAGGACACCGACGATCTCGGCGGCGATCGTTGCCGCGCCGGTGGTGTCCAAGGGGGCGGCCAGCTTCAGTGCGCGGGCGACCAGGCGCAGGTCGAGTCCGGCGGCCATCTGCACGAGCGGGCTGAACTGGTTGTTGAGGTCGCCGGAGACTCGGTGCAGGCCAGGCACATCCGCTGCGGTGAGCAGGCCCGGCAGTTGGGCGAGGTCGTTGACGATGGCGGGCACGTTCGCGGTGAAGCTCGCGAGCCCGTTGAGGACGGTGACCACTTGGGCGAGAATCTGTGACGCGCTGAGCTGCCCGGTCGAGGTCGTCATAGTCGGCGCACTCGTCGTGATGGTGGGGACCTTCGCTGAGGTTGTGGTCGTGGGGGAGGCGGTGGTGGTCGGGGCCGGAGTGGATGTGGCCGAGGTGGCGGCGAGTGCACGGTTCATCGCGGCGAGGACCGGCGAGGACTCGGCGGTGGTCGAGCAGTAGCTGTCGCCTTCGATGCAGAGCGTGCGGACACGCTCGGCCAGCTCGCCGAAGCTCTGCGATCGCGAGCCGGTGACACCTTGCCCGGCGACCGAGTTGCCGAGCTGGGTGGTGGTGGGGTCGCGGCGCGGGTCGGAGACGAGCGCGACTGCCACGACTCGGGAGGCCGGGATCGGGCCCTTACTGTTGCCGATGCTGGTGGCGAGGTCGCCGGTGACCTCGGCGCCTTGGCCATAGCCGGCCAAAACGACTCGCGTGTCCGAGCACAGCCCCGAGACCGCCGCGGTGAGTTCTGCTCCGCTCACCGAACCGGCACCGGTCGTCGTCGTGGCGAGCGTGCGGACCTCGATGTCGCTGCCGTAGCGGGTGGTCAGTGATTGCCCGAGCTGGGTGAGGATCCCGGGCATGGCCTGCCCGGTGGCGGTGGGGGTTGTCTCGTAGGTGCCCGGCACCAGCAGTGTGGTCCAGCGCGGGCACTGCGCCCCGTTGCGGCCCGGTGTGGGTTCTGCGGCAGCGACACCGGCGGTCACGGTGGTCGCGGCGACGGCCGCGCACAGTGCCATACATGCGGCGCGGCGGGTGGTTTGAGTGTGGTTGTGGTGCATGAGGGTTCTCCGTCCGTGCAAGGGGTGATCAGGAGGTGGCGCGGGAGTCGTCGTGGGCGGGTGTTGGTCGGGTGGCGGCGTAGTAGTCGTCGCCGGGCCAGCGGTAGGGCGAGACCTGGACCGGCTCGTTGAAGGTGGGGGCGTGCACCATCTGGCCGCCGCCGAGGTAGATGCCGACGTGATGGACGTCGCCTGCGGTGCTGTAGAAGAGCAGGTCGCCGGGGGCGAGTTGGTCCTCGGAAACCGTTGTGCCGGTGTGGATCTGGTCGTAGGTGGTGCGTGGGATCGAGATTCCGGCGGCGCGGTAGGCGGCTTGGGTGAGTCCGGAGCAGTCCCAGCCGCCGTTCACGTCGGGTCCGTTGCCGCCCCACACATAGGGGAGGCCGAGTTGGGCGCAGGCGAAGGAGATCACCTGCGCGGCGTTCGGGTTCGATGGTGAGGTGGTGTGGCAGTCGCCGCCGGAGGTGGTGTCGGTGGCGCGGTGGCGGGCGGCCTGGGCGAGGACGTCACGGACGTACCAGTCGGCGTGGTTGTAGGCGAAGATCGCGTTGTACATGTCGTCGGGTGCGCCGGAGTCGCAGAGGTAGAACGCGGCGGCGTGGATGGCGTCGGAGGGGTTGTAGCGCGAGGGCGGGCTCGAACCACCAGCGGGCAGGGGATGCCGTGCGACGACTGAGTCGAAGGTGGCGGCGAGGAACTGCATCGGCCCGCCCGCCCCCGAAGCGTTCTCGCCCGAGGACACTCCCGGCAGCGTGGAGCGACCGTGGTCGGTTTCGATCTTGCCGATCGCGGCGAGCACCGACCAGTCCAGCCCAGGACAGTCCCCGGCAGCGGCCTGATACAGCACGAGCATCTCGGCCGGGATGTCTTGTTGGGCTTCGGTACTCGGGGACGACCCGGTGCCGGTCGAAGCTCCCGGGGCGGGCGCGGTGAGCGCGTGGTCGAACACGACGACCGTGGTGACCACTGTCGCGATGACGATCGTGAGGAACACGAACCCCGCGAATCCCGCTGCGAGTGCCTTGACCAGCATCGCTACCTCACCAGTGCTCGGAGGCCGGTGGCTGCGGGGGCGGTGGTGCGAGGACGACGAGCCCGTTCAGCGAGGGCGCGGGTTCCTCGGAGTCGACGCTGGTGGCAGGTGGGATTCGCCGTGGCCAGAGAGCGGGGAGCTCGTGCAGGCGCTTGCGGTCGGTGTCGGTGTCGGTGTCCAGTGGCAGCCACACGTGTTCGGCGGGGCTGGCTTCGGGTCTCGGGGTGAGGAGTTCGGCAGCGGCGGTGGCGACAGGTACGGCGTCGGGGTCGGGGAGCCGTTTCCAGGTCCGGCGCAGTGCCGCGCGAGTGTTCGCTTCGCGCATCGTGGTCGGTACCCACAGCAGCACGGGGGTGATGACGCCGGTGGTGCGGGCCAGCTCGGCGAATCCGTGCAACTTGGCCGCGACCCGGGCAGGGGCGGTGGTGGTGGCGAGGTCGTATTCGAGGAAGAAGTCCAGCGTGGTTTCGGCGTAGGTGTAGCGGCCGAAGGCGTCGGGGCGGGCGAGGTCTCCCCACAGACGCTGGCAGCGGGTCTGCGACCACCACGCCTGCACCTGAGCTTGGTTGCCGCGCTGGTCTCGGGGGGCGTGGGCGATCAGGGTGGTGAACCATTCGGCGACGCCGAGGGTGTGGGTCAGGTGCAGGCTGTGGGCGATGGCGAGGGCGCGCTGGTGGTTGTAGCCGAGCTCGCGCACGCTGATCCCGGCCTCGGCGGCGAGGACGGCGGCTCCACCGGGCGCGAGGACCCAGTGCACGGGCGCGCTGCCCCGGGTGCGTAAGGGCCGGAACCGTTCCAGGACGCCATAGCGGTGCAGCAAGGTGAGACGGCGCAACGCGATGGCAGGGGTAGGGAAGGCGAGTGCGGCGAGCTGGTTGGTGGTCAGGACGCGGTGTTCGTGCAACATCCGCAGGACCCAGCGGTCGCGCTCGGTCAGCCGCGCGACGAGTGCGGTGATGTCGAGCGGCCGGGTCCGGGCGGGCCGGGCCTCGGGGCGGGGTCGGCGGGTGTCGGTTTGTTGGTCGGGACGCGAGATCATCGGTGACGCAACCTTTCTCAGTACGGGCGCGGTGCGGTCAGGAGTGGCGAGGGTCGCGCTGTGGGCGATCGGGCCGCTCGTCGTGATCGCGGTGCGGTGTGCCGCTGTGCGGGGGTGCGGGTGCGGTGAGGCGGGCTCGGGCGGCGGCGGCGATCTCACGGGCACGGCCCGGGATCGGCGGGTCCAGGGGCCGGGTGGTGAGGGTGAACGGGCGGGCGTTGCGGCCGTCGACCAGCAGGCGGGCGGCGGCGTGGAAGGCGTCCAGGTGAGACAGGTCGTGCTCGGACAGCCAGGGCTCGGTGTGGCGGGCCAGGTCGCGTGCGTCATCGGGACTGACGGCGAAGACGATCTTGTTGCGGGCATTCGCCGAGATCCCGTCACGCAACTCCCGGGAGAGCTGGCCCAAGTTCTGATGGGCCAGCAACAGCGACAGGCGCAGTCCGCGGGCTTCGGCGAGCATGTCCTCGATCGGCGTCGATAGGTTGAGGAAGTTCTGCGCCTCATCCAGCACTAGCGCGGCGTCGGGCCGGTCAGCGGCGGGCACCCGGGCCCGCGCGGTCACTGCCTGCCATGTGCGTGCCACGAGCAGCGACCCGACCAGCCGTGAGGTCTCTTCGCCGAGTGAGCCTTTGGGTAGTCGGGCGAGGCAGATGCCGCCGTTGTCGAGGATGTCGGCGAACTCGACGGTCGAGGGTCCTCCGGCGATGGCCGAGCGCACGAATGGTCTCAGCAGGAACGCTCGCAGTTTGTTCAGCAAGGGGCCGGTGAGCTGAGCGCGGCCGGTGTCGGAGAGGGTCTCGTAGCTGTCCCAAAACCCGCGCAGGACGGGGTCTTTGGTGGTGCGGGTGACCCGGGCGCGGAAGGCGGGTTCGGTGAGCAGTCGGGGTAGGTCGGCCAGGGTGGCGGTGCCGGGTTGTGCGCAGAGTGTGAGCAGGCTGGCGCGCATGATGTCGTCGGTGCGTGGTCCCCACCATTGGTGGAAGATCCGGTGGAAGACGGTGACGAGGTTGTCGACGGCGAGATCCATTCCCGCGCGTCCGATCCGGTCGATGTCGAGGGGGTTGACGCACGGCGGCGGGGTGGAGGAGTCGGCGTCGAAGAGCACCACGCGATCGGCCATGCGGGAAGGCAGGCGGGATAAGACGTCGGTGACGAGGTCGCCTTTGGGGTCGATGACGATCACCCCGCGCTCGGCGTCGGCGTCGTCGAGGATGGTGCGTGCCAACAACGTTGACTTGCCGACACCGGTCGGGCCGAGGATGTGCAGGTGGTGTCGGGCGTCGGAGATTTTGACCGCGACCGGGCGGCGAGTTCCGGTGTCGGCCATCCCGAGGGGCTTGGTGAACTCGCCACCGACCGGTATCTCCGGGGCGGGAGACAGGGCGCGGGCTCCGGCCCGTTGCAGGCCGGGTAGCCCGGTGTCGGTGGGCAGGTGCGCGATCATGGCGAGTTCGGGCACCGACAGCACGTCCCCCCGGCCGAGACGCCGCTGCCGGATCAACCACGCAAGGCGCAGGCGACGACGCCGCCGGTAGAAGTTGTGGTCGGTGCACGCCCCGAACACGGTGGCGAGGGCGTCGGCCCGCCCGCGTGCCACCGCTCGCGCCTGCGACCTAAGGTTGGCGTCGTCGGGATCATCGGAGACCGGGATCGAGGCGGCGTAGCGGACTACGGTCTCCCAGTGCGCGCCACGCGCTTTCGCTGCCGCCGCGCGGGCGGCGGCGCTGTACTCCAGCACGGCTTGCCGGTCGCTGCCCCGGCCGTCGCTGCCACCCCCGGCGCGAGTGGTTCGGGCGGTGGTCGTGGCGGGGGTGAGCAGATTCAGCGCCTCGCGCAGCAACCCCACCACGACACCGGCCGAGGCGCCGGTGCTCGCCGCGGCGCGGGTAGCTCGGGCGACTCGGCGGCCGGTGACCGGCCGGGCGAGGACCTGCACGCACGCGGCTTGGCCGGGGCCCAGGTCGTCGGCGGCGGTGATCAGGTCGCGCACGAGATCACCCGAGTGATCAGTACTCAAGGGGAGTCCTTCACGCCGTCCGAGCCGCAGCTCGCCCCCGGCGACGATCCGCCGCTGGCCCTTCGCCGCGACCGGTAGCGGCGGCCGGGCGGGGGCGAGGGTGTCGGTGTGCGCGCCGGGCCACGCCGAAGCGATGGCGCGTTCGATGAGACCGGGTGGGATCGCGCCGGGGACCCAGAGCCGGATCGCGGCCCCCTCCTCGGGGGTGACGGTGTACTCGAACCCCAGATGCGGCTGCCCCAACAGCACCCGCGCCCAGGCCGGGCGCAACTGCCCGATCAAGTGCGCCCAGAAGGCGAGTGCGCCTTTGGCATCGACCTCGGGCGGGGTGAGCACGGTGATCTGGCGAGCACGTGCACTCAGCCGGCGCCGACGCCACTCGGCCACAATCCGTACCGCAGCGAGCACCGCGAGCACAACCGCCACCACGCCCAGCCCGGAGACGAACCCGAGGGCCTGTTCGATCGACTCGGTGAGATCGCGCAGGGCGGGGCCGGGCGCGAGAAGCGCCCGGCCCAGCCACCCCTGTTCGGGATTCACGCGGCAACCGGTCCCGGGCCGGTCGCATCGAGAGTCGGCAGCGTCGCAGCGGTGCCGAAAGGGAAACGTCCGTCCGTGCGGCGACGCTCGGTCGCGCTGGTGGTCTCGACCTTGGCCAAAACAACCACATCCTCGTGCGCTATGAGGTGCATCGGCAGCCCGGCAGCACGCTGTTTGACGACGAAGTCGCGTTGGAAAAAGCTCGACCTGGCGACGAGTTCGCCCTCGGTCAGGCGGCCCAGCAGTGCCACGCATCGCTCCACCGGCACGAGCCCGGCCAGCTCGCCGCAGGTGTAGAGGTGGCCGGGCAGGGGCACCAGTTCGGCGTGCTGACGCCATGGCCGTGCGGTGATCACGACATGTCCGCCGGGGGCGAGGTATTCGGCGGCCCCGGCGAGGATCTTGGTGAACCCGGTGAGTAGTCGGCCGAGGCCGACGTTGGCGAGGTTGCCTCGGTCGAGGATCTGGCCGTAGCGGTGGTTGGTCTTGCGTATTGGGTCAGCACCGTTGGCGCGCACGTGCCCATGCAGGGAGTCGCCGTAGGGCGGGGAGGTGATGACCAGGCTCGCCTGGCCGCGCAACTCGGCCGGGATCAGATCCGCAAGCTTGCGGGCGTCGCCGTGGTAGACGTTGGCGTCGAGATCGATCCCGGCTTCGCGAGCGAGCTCGATGTTGGTGCGCGCCAGCTCGGCCCACCGGCTCTCGTACTCGACGCCGACCGCGCGGCGGCCCAGGTGCAGGGACTCGACGAGGGTGGTGCCGATCCCGCACATCGGGTCCAGCACGAGGTCCCCGGGGCGGGTGTAGGTCTCGACCGCGTGTTGGACGATCGCGGGGAACATCTTCGCCGGGTGCGCGGTGCTGTCGGGGTGATACCGGCCCCGCCGTTGCGCGGCAGGGGCGTTCTGAGCGGTCGCCCACACTGACACCGGCAGTGCGGCCGGGCCGGTCTGTGCGGGGGTCGCGGAGTCGATGTTGGTATTGGCGTCGAGAGTCATGGGTATCCTTCGTGTGAGGGGTTCGGGCGGGGCGAGGGGTGCGGGTCAGCCATGGGAGGGCTGGAGGAACACGACGGCATCGGTGTGCGCGACGGCGTGGCGAGCGATGGCAGACGAGCCCGGTTCGGTGGGCGCGACGGTGATGGTGGTGCCGCTGACGGGTGCGGCGATGATGTGCTGGAGGTAGAGCAGATCGGCTGCCTGGGCGGCGGCCACGACCGACCCGGCCGGATCCAGCAGGATCCCGGAGTCGCTGTGTCGGCATCGGGAGAGAACGACCAGCAAACCGCCCATCGGCAGCACCTCGGTCGCGAGCGAGGTGACATGGTCGGCGGCGGCGTTCGGGTCGACGTGCTCGGCCAGCAGGCTCGCGATAACCAGATCTACCTGCTCCCCGGACCAGCTCCGGTCGGTGGGGGCATCGAGGCCATGGCGGTCCAGCTCACCGATCGAGGCCAGAGCAGTGGCGGTGTCGGGCTCGATGATCCGCAGTGCGCCCCGGGCGGCGGGGGCGGGCCAGCCCAGCAGCATCACCCGCGAGGCCGGTTCGGAGAACTCAGCGATCGCCTGCGCCAGGACCGGGGCGGGCCAGCGGTCCTCGGGATCGAGTGGTTCGGGGCCCAGCGCCCACAGGGTCGAGGGGACGCGCACCGGGGCAGACGTGGAGCGGTGGCGGGAATTGGCGGGCATAACGACTCCTGACGAGAGAGAGCGGTGTGTACTCGCTTACTTCCGCCGAAAAGCCGTTTTCGGGACACAATTATTAGAACTTTTTTCTGAGAATTTTCTGAGACAGAAATGGCGACAGGATGCCGTTCTGTGGGTGGCGGGTCGAACTTTTTTGAGAATTTTTCGGGTGGTTGCGAACCGGCTCGGATGGGATATCGGCAATCTATTTGAAACATATCCGGTTCATATCCTGAACCTATCCGCGCCTTCACGGTTGCAGGTAGATGGGCATATCAGTCCGGGTATGAGTGGGATATCGAGGCCCGAGCTAAGCGATAGCGAAATATTCGCCAGGTCGCCAAAGATATGACTTGGATATGTTTCAGATAGGTTTTGGATATGGTTTGGATATGTTTCAGATAGAGGCCGCAGGTGTCCTTGTGAGGTCGGAAGTTCTCGATCAAACAAGGAGTCTTTGTGGTGACGAATTCACACGTCGGGACATATGCGGGATCGGGCGGTAAACCGGGTTCTCCGCTGGCAGTAGTGCGGGCGGGTTTCGACCGCATCGCCACCGAGTTGTTGCCCGCCTACCCGCGTGCGGTGCCGACGCCGGACGCCGCCACGGCCAGCTCGGTACGGACGTGGGAGCAGTTGCGCGAGCGGCTGTGGGACCCGGCGGTGCCGATCGCCGAGATCGACGCGATCTGGGTATGGCTGATCGAACGCACACACAACCACGACCAGGACGCGATGCTGGTGTGCGCGGGCCTGGCCGTGCCGATGCTAAGCAGAGTTGCCGGGGAATACGCCACCCCGGGCAGCAGCAGCCGCCACGACGTCGAGTCCGAGGTACTGACCGGATTCCTCACCCACCTCGCTCGCGTCCCGTTGGACCGGCCCGGGGTGTGGCATCGCCTGCGGTGGGCGGCCTACCGCGCGATGATCACCGGGGCGAATCAGCAGCAATCACCAGCGATGTCAGCGGGTGACATCGACTGCGACCTCGGTCCGCTCGCAACGCGGGCGCGGTCGGCGATCGCCGAACCCGGCCATCCCGAGACGGTTCTGGCCCGAGCTGTGACGGCCGGAGTGATCTCCGCCGACGCGGCCGAACTCATCGCCGCTTCGCGGTGGGAGGCCCGCTCGCTGACTTCGCTGGCGGCTGAGCGTGGCGTGTCGTTGGGCAAGCTGCGCAAGCAACGCCGCCGCGCCGAACGCGCCCTGCTGGCGTGGCTGACCGAACGCGCCCGAGACCTGGACTCCGATCGCACCAGCTCCGTCGAGGCCGCGACGGTCACCGCACTCGCGCCGCCCTCACGGTTACCGCGGCGAGGTCGCCGGCCCAAGCGCGACTCCTCGGCACCGGCGCAGCGGATCACCGAGCACGGGCAGGTGGCGGCATGAACGGGAACCGAGAACACCTCAGCGTGGTGGCACTGTCCTCGACTCGGCAGGCGGTGCTGCGGCGGCGGCGGGCGACGATCCTCGCGGCCCTAGCCACGATCATGGCGTTGCTGGTGCTGATGGCCGGGTCAGCGTCGGCCGCCCCGCAGACAGCGGTGCTGGCGGTCGCGTCGTCGCTGGATGAGGTGATCGACAACGCCCGCAACTGGGTGATGGGGATCCTGGCAGGGTTGGCGACGCTGTGCCTGACCGTTGCCGGTGCGCGGTATCTGCTCGGCGCGGGAGACCCCGCCGAGACCGAGAAAGCCAAGACCGCCTTCCGTGCCGCGTGCATCGGCTACGGGTTGGCGGTGCTGGCACCGGTCATCGTGGCCGTTCTCAAGTCCATCGTCGGCGGCTGACGGTGAACGCCTCACACCAGCCCAGTCCCACCCGGGTCTGCGCACTCGTACGCACCGCCATAACGGCGGCAGTGGTGGCGGTGTTGGTGGCGGTCCTACTCGGGCTCACCGGCGCGGGTAATGCCGCCGCCCAGCCCGCCACGCCGACGCCCCCTGTGCCGGTGACCCCGACACCTGCCTCACCGACGACCGCTCCGCCGACTACGACCCCGCCGTCGCGGTGGGTGACGCCGCCCTCGACCACCACCCCGACCCCGGCCACGCCCACACCCTCTCCGGCTTCGCCGGGTTCATCGACCTCGGCCGAGTGCGGGGTCACCAACATCAACGGGTGCGTGGAGAACGCGATCGACGGATTCTTCCGGCGCATCGTCGAGTCCGCGCTCAACCCGCTGCTCGAGTTGCTATCGGAAACCCTGCTCACCACACCCGAACCCAGTGAGATCCCACAGATCGGTGTGCTGTGGAACCAGTCCTGGCAGATCGTCACCGCCCTCTACGTGCTCGTCGTGATGGCGGCCGGGGTGCTGCTGATGATGCGCGAGAACCTGCAGACCCAATGGTCGCTCCGAGAACTCGCCCCCCGCCTGGTGGTCGGGTTCGCCGCCGGGGGACTGAGCATGGCGATCGCCACGGCAGCGATCAGCTTCGCCAACGCACTCGCCGCCGCCGTGGCCGGAGATGGCGTCGACTCCGGCTCAGCCGCCGATGCGCTGACCGAGCTCGCAACGACCGGTCCACAGAGCCAAGGCTTCGCGCTGCTGCTCTATCTCGCGCTGGTGGTGATGCTGCTCGTGCTGCTCATCAGCTACGTCGTGCGAGTCACCATCACGATCCTGCTGATCGTGGGTGCACCGCTAGCGTTGATGTGTCATGCCCTGCCGGGTATCGACGGGGTAGCGCGGTGGTGGTGGCGCTCGTTCGCCGCGTGCCTGGGGATCCAGGTCGTGCAGTCGCTGATCTTGGTGACGGTTCTGCGGGTGCTGCTGGCCCCGGGCGGGTGGTATCTGTTCGGCCCGGACGCGAACGAGATCGTGAACATGATCGTCGCTTTGGCGCTGATGTTCGTGTTGATCAAGACCCCGTTCTGGCTGCTATCGGTACTCAAGATCGGGCAAGGCCGCAGCTTCGTCGGCTCGATTGTGCGTGGCTTCATCGCCTACAAGACGCTCGGCCTGCTCAAAGGTTCTACCGCGAGTAGCGCACGCAGCGCCGCCTCAGCGACATCCGGCCAGCGTGCGGCCCGGCCCCCACGAGCACCTCGTACCGCTACCAGCTCCGGACCTGTGGATCCGTTTGCGCGGGTCCGCTCGACGCGAGACGGGCAGCTGATGCTGCCTCTGGCAGGGGTGCGCCGCGTCGCCCGCCAGCCGAGCCCGACACCCGCCCACTCGACCAGCCCCACCCCACCGCCGAGACCGACGCGGGCTCAACGTGGACGCCAGCTCGCGTTCGACTTCGCCCCACCGGACCCATACCGGGGCATCCGCGCCGGGGCTGGCGGTCAGTACCCGCTCCCGATCCCGGTCCGCCGGGTCCGCACGACACCACCGGCCACACCACCACCCGAGCGACCCGGCCGCCGGGCAACACCTCAACAGCTCGCCTTCGATTTCACCGAGCCCGCCCCGGCCGACCCCTACGCCCGTCTCCGGCCGAACCGCAGCGGCCAGTACCCGCTGCCGTTCCCGGTGACCCGGGTCAAACCTGTTCCGCCGCCACCG
Organism: Nocardia sp. FBN12; assembly: GCF_050320175.1. Classification (GTDB taxonomy): domain Bacteria; phylum Actinomycetota; class Actinomycetes; order Mycobacteriales; family Mycobacteriaceae; genus Nocardia. Next base: position 597,924 of record NZ_CP190048.1, read on the forward strand.
AACCCGCCACATCCACCCGCATCCGCGCCTGCGCGTCCTGCGGGGCGGCAGCTGCATCTACCCATGCCCGACCTGCCCGTGCGCCGCCGCGCACCACGCGCTCCGAGAGGAGACACCCCGCAATGAGCACCATCGTGCGCATCCCCGCCGACGTCGACCGCTCCGACCGACTGCTGGGTCCGTTCACCGCCCGCCAACTCGCCGTCCTCGCCACCACCGCCGCACTGATTTACGTCGCCTGGATCACCGTCAAAACGGTGATCGAGCCGCCGATCTTTCTCGCCACAATGACTCCAATCGGAGTCATTGTCACCGTCGCCGTCGTGACCCGACGCGACGGTCTGTCGACCGACCTGCTCGCCGTCGCTGCGATCCGCCACCGCCTGCGCCCACGTCACCTGGTGAGAACACGCGGGCAGGCACCGCCCCCGCCGCAATGGATCACCAACCGCACCACCCGAACCCGGCCCCGCCCACCCACACCGGTCGCGTTCACCGCGCAGATGTCACCGCTGCCGGAGTCGGTGACGCAAACCGGTAGCGGTATCGGGGTGATCGACCTCGGTGCCGACGGGCTCGCCGTCATCGCGGTCGCCGGAACCCTGAACCTGAGCCTGCGTACCCCGGCCGAACAGGACAGTCTCGTCGGCCAACTCGCGGGATGGCTACACACGCTGCGCCAACCCGTGCAGATCCTGGTGCGCTCGGCACGGTTGGACCTCACAGAACAGATCACCGGCCTGCACTCCGCCGCCGAGCAGATGTCAACCGACCTCGCTGTGTCCGCGCTCGATCATGCCGATCATCTCGCCGAGCTGGCCGCGCGAGAGAACCCGACCCACCGCCAAGTGCTGCTGGTGTGGCGCGAACCCACGCAGAGCCTCGCCGCCACCGGGCTGCGTGCCCGGTGGCCCGGACGAAACCGGGCCCGGCGCGCGCTGTCCACCGGCGCGCGCCGGGCTGCGCAATCGCGGCTCCTACGCCGGATGGCCGAGGCAGCCGATGTCCTTGCACCGCTGGGAATCTCGGTCACCTCTCTCGAAGAGACGCAGGCGCGGTCGGTGCTGACCAGCTGCACCAACCCCGAGGGCCTCGTCTCGGTCGCAGCCGACATCGCCGAACCCTCCGCGATCATCACGTCTGACCCCGCCTCCGCAGTGGTCGACCCATTCGCCACCGAGACCGGGTTCGCGCCGGAATCACTCACCATCGGCACCCGGCATCTCGAGATCGGCTCGGACTGGACTCAGACCCTCGCGGTCACCGGATACCCGAGAGAGGTAACGGCCGGCTGGCTCGCACCACTGCTCTCACACCCCGGACGTGTCGAGGTCGCCATACACATCGACCCCGTCGACCCGGTCACTGCCGCCACCCGTCTACGCCGCCAGCAAGCCCGACTCGAGTCCTCCCGGATGCACGACACGGGCCGAGGCCGCCTCACCGACCCACAGGTCGATGTTGCGGTGGAGGACGCCGCCGACCTGTCCGCCCGGGTCGCGCGCGCGGAGGCGAGGTTGTTCCGCGTCGGGATATATCTGAGCGTGCACGCCGAATCCGAGGCCGAACTGGCTGACGAGGTTGCCGCCGTGCGGGCCTTGGCGGCCAGCCTGCTCGTGGATACCTGCACCCTGTCCTACCGAGCCGCTCAAGCCTGGGCCACCACTCTGCCGCTGGGCCAGGACTTGATCGGAGTCCAGCGCACCTTCGACACCACCGCCCTCGCCGCGGCGTTCCCTTTCGACTCCCCACAACTTCCCGCCGTCGATCCGGCGCAGGCCGCCCGCCCGCACGGGGTGCTCTACGGCCGCGACGCCGCCTCCGGGCTGCTGTTCGTGGACCGGTTCGCCCCCGAAGCACACAACCACAACCTGGTCGTCCTCGGGCGTAGTGGTGCGGGTAAGTCCTACCTGGTCAAAACCGAGATCCTGCGGTCGCTCTATCGCGGGATCGAACAGATCGTGATCGACCCCGAAGACGAATACCGCCGCCTCGCCGAAACTGTCGGCGGAACCACCATCCGCCTCGGAGCCCCCGGCGTGCGACTCAACCCCTTCGACCTGGAAATCCACACCCGAGACGACGGCCGCCGCAGTGCCCCGCCCGATGCGCTCACGCGGCGCAAGCTGTTTCTGCACACGTTGATGCAGGTGTTGCTCGGTGACCAGACCGCCGCGCAGAGAACAGCATTGGACTCGGCGTTGACGGCGACCTACGCCGCTGTCGGGATCACCGAAGACCCGGCCACCTGGACCCAACCGGCACCCACCCTGGGCGGATTGCGCGAGCAACTCGCCCGGATGGCAGCCCCCGCCGCCGCAGAGTTGGAGGCTGGGCTGCATCCGTTCGTCGGCGGCGGAGCCTACGGCGCTCTGCTGGATGGCCCGACCACCACCGACCCGGACGGTGGGCTCATCGTGTTCTCGCTGCGAGAACTGCCCGAGGAGCTGAAAACGATCGGCACCTTGCTGGTGCTGGATTTGACCTGGCGCCGGGTGTCGCACCCGGGCTTGCGACGACCTCGCATGATCACCGTGGACGAAGGGTGGCTGCTGCTGAGCCAGCCCGCCGGAGCACGGTTCTTGTTCAAGGCGGCCAAGAGTTTCCGCAAGCACTGGGCCGGGCTGACCGTGGCAACCCAGGACTGCGCCGACGTGTGCTCAACCGAGCTCGGACGCGCGATCGTGTCCAACGCTGCGACCCAGATCCTGCTACGCCAAGCACCCCAAGCCATCGACGAAGTCGCCACCGCGTTCCACCTCTCCGACGGAGAACAACAATTCCTGCTCTCGGCCGCACGGGGGAGCGGTCTCCTCACGGTCGGCGGAGATCGGGCTGTGTTCGGATCGCTGGCGTCGGCCACCGAGAACTCCATCATCACGACCGCTCCGGTCGAACTAGCCGCTAGGGATGACGAACCCAACACCGACGTCGAGATCGGCGATACGTTGGCGGACTCGTTGACCGGCACTCCTAACAAGCAGGAGACCGGCCACCCGAACATGGTCGCGTCTGCCAGCGACCGAGCCGAGGTGGTGGTCGGAAGTTATGGGGCATGAGCTCGTCCTGCTCCGGTCGTAGGACGCCCAAATCTTCTTCACCATCACGGACCCCGCATGCCCGGCGAGAGCGATCTAGCGCGGCCCGTCCGCGCATCCACGCGCTACCCAATCCGCCCGGAATCCGCCGCTGTGCCCGAACGGGGCGGTCGGCGAACGGGAAACCCCAAATCGGGCGACGCGACAGCAGAAACGTTGGACGAGAAGCTATTTGACTGCTCACCAACTACGGAGCGTTCATGGACCCGGTGTCGGAATGATCCGGTCCCTTCACGCAACCCATCACCCCGTCGCCGCCGACCCTTACTTGGCACCGGACACGCGGCGTGGTGCACGAAGAAAGCGAGGAATTGATGAATCCGAGAACTCCTGGCGGCGAGGTGGTCACGCCGCTGCACAGGCCCGGCGGTCCACACCGGACGGGACACAGGCGCTGGCTTAACCGCAGTGAGGCTGCCGACTACTTGGGCGTGCACCCTCGAACGCTGGCGAACTGGGCCGCGATGGGACGCGGCCCCCGCTACTCGAAGCCCTCCGGCAACTCGTGCATGTATCGCCTCGGTGACCTGGACGCCTACCTCAAAGCGTGCATGGTGCACACCGATGACCAACCCGAAGCCGCCTGACAGCCATCGAAAGAATCGAAAGAATCGAGAGGATCAATGCCACGACCAGCCACCGAGCTCGGCAGCTACGGCGATATCGGCACCAAGGAGCAGAAGGACGGGAAGTGGAGAGCCTGGGTCACGTTTCGTGACTACGACGGCACGGGCCGCGTCGTGGATGCACTCGGAAAAACCAAGAGCAAGGCCACGGCGGAGTTGCGGAAGAAGCTCACAGCTCGGCAGAAGCAGTACAAGGGCCGCACGCGCGGCAAAGTCACCCGCGATACACGCCTCACCGTCCTGATGGACATCTGGCTCGACGAGGTGTCACGAGATGAAGGCGTAGGCCAGCAGTCGTATGACCTGTACAAGGGCGAGATCGACGCGAGCGATGACAAGCGCGCCGACAAGGCGACGGTCAAGCTGCGTCCCGCGATCGGCAATCTTCGTGTCTGGGAGGCAGATACAGGTCGACTCGACGAACACATCCAGTCGATTGTCGCTGCCGGAATGAGGTCGAAGGCGCGGCTGCACAAGGTGATTCTGACCGGCATCATGGGGGTCGCCGTGCGATACGGAGCCCTGCCGGAGAACCCGGTGCGAGACACATCGCGTCTGCGCAGCCGCAAGATCAAACCTCAGACGATCGAGCGGGACCGCCTGGCAGGTCTGCGTGCTCAACTTCGGGAGTGGTTGGCGGGTAACGAGATTCCGGGAGCGCCCGCTTACACGCACGGCCCGAAAAGGGACCGGACGATACTCGATGTGGCCGATTTGATCCTGGGCTCAGGGGTGCGGCCAGGCGAAGCGCTGGCAGCGTCGTGGGATCAGTTCGATCTCGAGGCGAAACCGGCGACGTTCACCGTGTCGGCGACCATTGTCAGGCTCAACGGGAAGGGGTTGTTCCGGCAGGAGTGGGCGAAGTCCGATGCCGGGCATCGGACGGTGGCGCTGCCCGGGTTCACGATCGAGATGCTGAAGCGGCTACGCGACAGCCCGACCTGTGGACGGATGTGCGCGGTGAAGGCGCTGCGCGAGGTGGGTACCAACGTGGTGCAGATCGAAGACAAGGTCCCGCTCGTCTTTCCCGGTCGGGGCGCAGTGCTGCGCGATCCGAACAACTTCAATCGGACATGGCGGAATGCCCGGGGCACGTTGTATCAGGATGTCACGCAGTACACGTTCCGGAAGGCGGTAGCGACGCTGATCGCCGAGACGTCGGATTCGAAGACCGCCGCCAAGCAGTTGGGGCACTCCCGCGAGGCGATCACCGAACGGCACTACATCGCGTCACCGGAGCAGGCGCCGGACTCATCGGCCGCGCTGGAGCTGGGGTTCGGTACGTCGGGCTGACAACGACGTTCTTGGTGGCGAATTCTTGGTGTTTTCTTGGTGATGGCCCGAAAATGCAGGATAAACGAAGAAATCCCCTGACCATTTTGCCTGGTCAGGGGATTTCTTATGCTCCCCCATCTGGACTCGAACCAGAAACCTGCCGATTAACAGTCGGCTGCTCTGCCAATTGAGCTATAGGGGATTGCCCTGGGTGGCTAGACTCAGGCGGTCTGCCTTGGCGGGCTGACCGAGATGAAACTTTAGCGCATCGTGTCGCGGGAACCCAAATCGGGGCGCTACCTGCGGACATGCGGCGTATAACGATGTGTCGTCGGATGGTGGCCGGATCGACATGGATGGGGCGGCTGGGGCAGGATGGAGCGCGCACACAGACGTGGGAGGAGCTCCAGGAGATGCTGCGGTTGATCATCGGCGTAGCGGCCGGGTATGTGCTCGGTACGAAGGCCGGGCGCGCGCGCTACGAGCAGATCAGTGCGGCGACGCGGGCTGTCACGGGGTCCCCGGTGACGAAGAAGCTGGTGTCGGTGGGTCGGCAGAGGCTGTCGGACAAGTTGAGCACGCAGCAGAAGCTGGAGCCGATGGAGCCGATCGACGAGCGGACCACGGTGCTGATTCCCCACAATCAGCTGCGCCGCTGAGCTGAATCCAGGCGGCCGGGTACGTCGGTTCGCTTGTATGGAAGTCCCTGGCTGACGAGGAATCCGACTCGATGCAAGAGGGCTGTACCTGCTGAGTGGCGCCCTCGGCTAGATCTGGCTGAATTCGTTTACAGCACAGACACTTTCACTGTTCGCCTCGCGCTAGCCATCGAGCCGTTATCGAACTCTCGGACGACGGTTGTCAGAGCGACTCCGAGGTGCGCGCCGGTGGCCTCGCGGACGTCGGATTCGCTGACGCCCGGCGCGGTTTCGGCGAGGGTCAGGCCGTCGGGCCATCACGATGACCCGTTTCGCGCCGTGGACCAGGCCCATCGCGCCGCGCATGCCCTTGACCATCTATTGGGGTGTGGCCTTAACTTGGTTCGCTATGCGGACTATTGTTCGTATGGTGAACATGAGGCCCTCGTGCATGCCGAACTTCGGTGAGGGCTGCCGCGACGTAGCCGCGGGCCCGGTGCATCGACGTTCGCCGCGGGGCGAGCGCCACCGGTTCCCACGGGAGAAGGAGTCACGGCAGTCATGACCGAACCGTCGCCGGATTACGTGCAGTCCCTCGGGCGCGGCCTCGCCGTCATCCGGTCGTTCGACGCCGAACATCCCCGGCGCACCCTCAGTGAGGTCGCCCAGTCCACCGAGCTGACCCGGGCCACCGCGCGACGTTTCCTGCTCACCCTGGTCGAACTGGGCTACATGCGCTCCGATGGCACCCAGTTCTGGCTCACGCCAAGGGTTCTCGAACTCGGCTACAGCTTCCTGTCCAGCCTGAGCCTGCCCGACCTGGCAGGCCCGCATCTCGAAGCACTGGCCGAGAAGGTCCGCGAGTCGACCTCGGTATCGATCCTGGACGGCACCGACATCGTCTATGTCGCCCGTGTTCCGGTGAGCCGGATCATGACCGTCTCGATCAATATCGGCACCCGTTTCCCCGCGTTCGCCACCTCGATGGGCCGAGTACTGCTCGCAGATCTCGACGACGACGCGCTCGGCGAATACCTCGCACAGGCCGACCTGACGCCGCTCACCGACGCGACGGTCACCACGAAGCGCCAACTGCGCGCTGAGCTGGCACAGGTCCGCTCCGACGGCTTCTGCATCGTCGACCAGGAGCTCGAGCACGGACTGCGCTCCATGGCGGCGCCCCTGCGCGATCGGCACGGCACTGTGGTCGCCGCGGTGAACATCTCCACCCACGCCGCCCGCTACACGCTGCGCGAGGTCCGCGATTCCCTGATCCCCGCCCTGCTCGCGACCAGCACCGCGATCGAGCACGACCTGACCCAGATCCGTTCCAACACCTGACGTCAACGAGGAAGATCCATGCCCGAAGCTGTTATCTGCGAACCGCTGCGCACGCCCGTCGGCCGATTCGGCGGTGTCTTCAAAGACCTTGCCCCGCAAGAACTCGCCGCGACCGTGATCACGGAACTGATCGCCCGCACCGGGCTCGATCCTGCGACCGTCGACGACGTCGTCCTCGGTCAGGCATCGCCCAACGGCGACGCCCCCGCGATCGGCCGGATCGCCGCGCTGGACGCCGGCCTCGGTGTCGGCGTGCCGGGCGTTCAGGTCGACCGGCGCTGTGGGTCGGGCCTGCAAGCAGTGCTGCAGGCGTGCATGCAGGTGCAGTCGGGCGGCAGTGATCTCGTGCTGGCGGGTGGGGTGGAATCCATGAGCCGCACCGAGTTCTACGCCGCCGACATCCGCTGGGGCATCCGCGGCGACGGGCCGGTGCTGCACGACCGTCTCGCTCGCGCGCGAGTCACCGCCGGTGGCAAGAACTTTCGCGTCGACGGCGGCATGATCGAGACCGCGGAGAATCTGCGCGCGCAGTTCGGCATCAGCCGCGCGGATCAGGACGCGCTCGCGGTGCAGTCGCATCAGCGGGCCGTCGACGCGCAGCGGAATGGACGTTTCGACGCGGAGATGGTGACTGTCGCTGTGCCGCAACGGAAACAGGACCCGTTGCTGGTGCGGACCGATGAGCACCCGCGTGCCGATACCGACCTCGACACGTTGGGGCGGCTGCGTCCGATCCGGCTCGGTGCCGATCCCGAATCCACCGTGACCGCAGGCAATTCCAGTGGCCAGAACGACGGCGCGGCTGTCTGCATCGTCACCACTGCGGAGCGCGCGCAGGCGCTCGGCCTGCGTCCGATGGCGCGGCTCGCGTCGTGGGCGGTCGCGGGGGTACCGCCGGCCACCATGGGCATCGGGCCGGTCCCCGCGACCGAAAAGGCGCTCGCTCGACTGGATCTCACCCTTGCCGACATGGACTTGATCGAACTCAACGAGGCCTTCGCCGCGCAGACCCTGGCCGTGCTGCGAACCTGGAAGGTCGAACCCGACGATCCGCGCGTCAATCCCAACGGCTCGGGGATCTCCCTCGGCCACCCGGTCGGCGCCACCGGCGCCAGAATCCTGGCCACCCTGCTGCACGAGCTGTCTCGCCGTGAGGGTCGCTACGGGCTCGAGACGATGTGCATCGGCGGCGGACAGGGTTTGGCAGCCGTCTTCGAACGCGTCTGCTGATCCGGCACAGGTATCCTCTGGTCAGGCAGATCGCAGGATCCTCTGCGACCCACGCCGATGACCGCATGCGGATGCCGCTAGGCTCGGCGCCACTACCGCTCAGGTAAACCGATACACGGGGGAACACCCATGACTGATCCGAACACCGTCGGCGCCGCACCGGTGCCGTTGTTCAGCGCCCAGGATCACAGCGACGCGAGCACGGCGCCCGCCGAGCCGGTCGCAGGCAACCAGTTTCCGACCTTCCTGGCCGCCGTAGGAGATCCAGACGCCACCACCTGAGTCGAATCGACCACCAGCGTGGGTGTGCCGGGGCGGATAGCCTGGGGCGCAGTCACGTGGGTGGTCGTGCTGCGAAGGAGTGGTGATGGAGTTCGGGCCAGGGGCGATCCTCGCGGGATACCGCATCGAACGCAGGCTCGGTGGCGGGGGAATGGGCGCGGTCTATCTGGCCCAGCATCCACGACTGCCGCGCCGGGATGCGCTGAAGGTCCTCGATGCGCGGTTGGCGGTGGAGCCGACGTTTCGGGCGCGGTTCGAGCGCGAGGCTGACCTGGCCGCCCGGCTGCGGCATCCGAATGTGGTGCAGATCTTCGACCGTGGGGTCGACGGCGATCGGCTGTGGATCGCGATGCAGTTCGTGGACGGCCTCGATGCGGCGCAGTTGCTGCGCCAGGGGCTGTCGGTGCTCACGCCGGAGCGGGCGGTGCGCATTGTCGCCGAGGCGGCCGAAGGACTGGACTACGCGCACCGGCAGGGTCTGTTGCACCGGGATATCAAACCGGCGAACCTGTTGATCGCGCGGGCCGATGACGGCACCGACGAGGTGCTGGTCACCGATTTCGGGATCGCTCGAAGTATGGGGGAGACAACAAGTCTCACGTCCGCGGGTTCGGTGCTCGGCACCCTCGCCTACGCGGCCCCCGAGCAGCTGGAGGGTCAGCCGCTCGACGTGCGCACCGATGTGTACGCCCTCGGCGGCACGCTCTACGAGCTGCTCACCGGGTTCGTTCCGTTCCAGCGGGAGAGTCCCGCCGCGTTGATCAGCGCGCATCTGATCGAACCGCCGCCGCGCCCGTCGGCCGGAAATCCGGCGTTGCCGTTCGCCTTGGACGCGGTGATCGCGCGGGCGATGGCGAAGAACCCGGACGACCGGTACGCCAGCTGCGGTGAGCTCGCCGACGCCGCGGTCGCCGCGCTCACCGGCATCCCCGCTCTGACGGATACCGCTGTGCTGCGGCGAGATACGCCGCCCACACCACCGAGCGGACGCTCACGGACACGCCGGGTCCTGGTCGGAGTCGGCGCCGCGGCGGCGGTGGCGGGGGTGACCGCGTTCGCCGTACTGACCGCCAAGGATCGGGGTGGGTCGGACGCGCCGGTGACCAAGCCTGCCGCGCAGATCGGTGCGGTCCCGGGCAGTCCGAACGCGGCGACTGTCCTGCGCCCGTGGCTCGACGATGTCCTCGCCGGTGACATGAGCGCACTGGTCCGCAAATGCTGGACCCAGTCGCCCGCCGAAATACCTGGGATGTACGGCGACGTCGCCCAGATCACCGACGCGGTGCGCCGGCCCGGCGTGCTCGGCCAATTCGGACCCTACTGGCAGAACGACACGCTCCAGGTGAGCTTGCGGCCCAGCGAGTTGCGGTCTGTCTACGGCTGCCCGATCGTCAGTGATCGGTCCGCGACCCAGCTCACCGACGAGCAGGCGCGCTACACCGTCGAACGGTATCTGAGCCGGGTGGTCGGTGATCCGGTGAACCCGGCCGACGTGGAACCCGACTACCCGCTCCTGTGCACCGGCGCCCAGCCCGGCACCGCGCTGTCCGGGGTGCGGCGCTTCGAGGACAAAGCGCTCACGGTGCGCGGTTCGACCGGGTCGGCCGTAACCGTCAGCGCGCCGGTGACCGGCGCGGACGGTGCGAAAACATCAATCGAGTTCACCCTCGACCAGGCCGCGAACGGGTTCTGCGTCGCCGGGATCGAGGCATAGCTCGGCGACCTTTCCGTCGAGTCGGGCCAATCGTCTGTCGAGCCCGGCGGCGCGCTCGGGGGTGGCGCGGTCGCGGATCCGGAGCAGGGCGCCTCGAAGACCTGCGACGACCATCGGCGAGCGGGCGGCGAAGGCGATGTCATCGACACCTGTCCGGAGGAATTCCTCCCATCCCGGCAGATGTACGACGAGCCTTTCGACACCGTCGCCATCGGCGTGGTGCAGTGATTCCAGCCGTGCCGCGGCCGCCCAGCCGAGCAGATCCTCCAACTGGTCGAGGGCCTGGACGGTGGTCGCCGGATCGTTCACCGCCGCGGACAACGCACGCAGCCCGATATCGGCCAGCAGCCGAACCGCCAGCAGCGGATCCTGATCGAAGGTCCGTTCATCGCCGACGGCGAGCCCGCGCAGCACCGTCTCCGCGGACAACTCCCCGCCGTGCACCGTTGCCACGCGATCGCCGTGATGCAGTGTGGCGCCCGGACTCTCGTGCACGACGATGGTCACATTCGCAGCCGTGGCGGCGTCGATCAGCGCGGCCGTCTCGACCCGTTGCAGCACCGCCGGTGGATGCCGCCAGACCACCGTTGTCAGTGCCGGTGGCAGCTCTGGCGCGGCGGAGCTGTGTTCGGCGTACATGGTGTCGAGCACCGTGCGTCCGCGGTCGGCGATCGAGCCGAGCGCGGGCGCCAGCTGAATAGCGGCGAACGCCCGCAACTGCAGGGTCCGCAATTGCGCGATCAGCACGAGCAGCAGCACCATCGCGAGCACCGGCACGAAAGCCGTTACCTCGATCTTCCTGCCGATGGCGAGTGCGGCGGTAATGCAGAACACGACCAAGCCGAGAGCGAAACCGAAGGTTCGCCAGACGAGGGGATCGTCGCGGAACAGCATCAAACGGGGGGTGAACGTGGTGGTCACCCACTGCACCACCAGGAACAGCAGCGAGAATATGAGGGCCACCGCGCCGAGCAAACCGATCCCGATCGAGAGCAGCGCGTCGGTCACCGGGCCGCTCGATACGCGTGGTCCCCAGCCGATCCTCGGGACGACCAGCCCCGCGCCGAGTCCCGCGAGCATGAAGGCGAGCTGGGCCAGACCGGCTCGCAGGCGGCGCGGGCGGCGGGTTATCCGGGCGTGCACTCGGCGCGGTCCGCATCGATGAGGTCGAGCCCCCTGGCGTCGCCGGGCGGGTGGTCGGTGACCACGGCGCGTCGACCAGCGCGGATCATCGTGAACCAGCCATCGACTCAGCTCCTGTCGGCACGACCAACGCGGACCTTGCGATGGTCACACATCGACCCGCGTGCCCGGCTCACCCGAAAAGGGTGACTCCCTCGGATTCGCGCCTCGGCGCGGCTCGTCCGGGGTTCGCCGCGGGTGTGTCTACAGTGGCCGGGTGCGACGGTGGCGGGGGGAGAGCGGGTCGGTTCGACCCACCTCAGGGGTAACCCCTGGGAACGTCTTGTCAGTTGGGCTCAGCGTCCGGAGCAAAGGCGCACGCTTCGCGTGCCGCGCAGCACCGCAGACGAAGGATTCTGGTCGCCCCGTCACTGTCGCACGCCGATGAGCCCGGCGATCGAGCCCGATCTGGCTGCGCGGCTGGCACGTTCGTTCGAGCTCCTCGACGACGGGTGGGGGTCCTCGACACTGGCCGAGGCGTTCGCCGAAGTGCTCGAACCGGGGCCGGCGCAGGAGCTCGCGGGGCGGGTGATCGACCTCATGCCGGTCGAGCCGGTGGATCCGGTGAACACGTTGCGCCGGGTGCTGGTCGACCTGCCGAAGCTGCCGACGACTGTTGTCACCCTCGATCCCGTTGTGGCGCCGATGCGATTCGGCGCGGTCGAGATCCCGGATCTCGCCGCGCTGGCCCTGTTGCTGAACGTGACGCCGACCGAGCTCGAGTGGTTCGCCGATCGGGGTGGCTGGCTGCGGCGCGCGTCACAACCGTTGTCGCACTATCGATATCGGCGACTACCGAAGGCGAAAGGGATGCGGCTCGTCGAGGCGCCGAAGGTGCGGTTGCGTGAGATCCAGCGCCGGATCCTGCACCGGGTGCTCGCCGGCATCCCCGCCGACCCCGCGTGTCACGGCTTCGAGAAGGGTTGCAGTGCGGCATCTTTCGCCGCGCCGCATGCCGGAACCGCGGTGGTGGTCCGGCAGGACCTGCGTGACTTCTTTCCCACGATCGGCGTGGCGCGGGTGCGTGCGGTGTTCGTGGCCTGTGGTTACTCCCCGCCGGTGGCCCGCGTTCTGGCCGAACTGTGCACCACCGCGTCCCCGGTGGCCGAACTGCGCGGACTCGACTACTTCCAGCGCACCATGCTCGCCGCCCGGCACCTGCCCCAGGGTGCCCCGACCTCGCCGCGCCTGGCCAACCTCGTCGCACGCGGCCTCGATCGCCGCCTGACCGGCTATGCGCGCCGCCACGGCCTGACCTACACCCGCTACGCCGACGACCTCGCCTTCTCCGGCAACGACCTCGATACCGCCCGGCTGATCTGGACGGTGACCCGAATCGCCCGCGACGAGGGCTTCACCGTGCACACCGGCAAGACCCTGATCCGCCGCGCCCACCAGCGACAGGTGCTGGCCGGGCTCGTCGTCAACGACGCCCCGGCCGCACCCCGCGACCGCTACGACGCCGTCCGCGCCCTGCTCCACAACTGTCTGCGCACGGGTGCCGCGGCTCAGAACCGCCACGGACACAACGACTTCCGCGCCCACGTCTACGGGCTGATCTCCTGGATCGGCGAAACCGGTCCGCATCGCCGCGCCAGACTTCTCGCGATGGCCGACCGAGTCGACTGGACCAGCTGACCTGCGCCGTCGCAGCGGCCGCGGTTAGTGGTCGACGAGGTCGTCGGCCGACATCCGCGCGAGTTCTTCGGCGAGAGCGGTGACGGTGTCGCGGATCTGGTCTTCGGAGTGGCAGGCCGTGACGAAGAAGCGGAGCCGGGCCAGATCCTCCGGGACGGCCGGGTAGATGATCGGGTTGACGTTGATCGCGCGGTGCAGCAGCGCGGTGGACAGTTTCAGCGTCTTCATCGAATCGCCGACAATGCACGGGATGATCGGGGTGTCGTGGCTGTCGCCGGTGTTGATACCCGCCTCGCCGGCGAGGCGCAGGAACAGTTCCGAGTTGCGCCGGAGACGGTCGAGCGGCTCGCGGTCGGCCCGCAACAGTCGCATCGCGGCCAAGGACGCGGCGGCGTTCATCGGCGTCATGCCGACGCTGTAGACGAAACCCGGGGTGGTGTACTTCAGGAACTGGACCAGGTCCGCGCTGCCTGCCACATAGCCACCGCAGCCCGCGAGCGCCTTCGACATCGTGCCGGACCACAGTTCGACATCACGGCGGTCGACATCGAAGTATTCGCCGATGCCACCGCCGTTCTCGCCGAGCACGCCGACGCTGTGCGCCTCGTCGATCATCAGCAGGGCCTGGTGCTTCTTCTTGATCTCGATGATCGCGGGCAGATCCGGGATATCGCCGTCCTGGCTGTAGACGCCTTCGATGAGAATGAGCACCCTGCGGTACTGGTGACGGATTTCGGTCAGCAACGCGTCGAGGGCGGCGTGGTCGTTGTGCGGGAACGGTCTGCGGGTCGCGCCGGACAGCTGGCAGCCCTGCAGGATGCTGTCGTGCGCCAGGCTGTCGTGGATCACCAGGTCTTCGGGGCCGACCAGATGGCCGATGACGGTGACGTTCGTCGAGTGGCCGCCGACCAGCGCGATCGCGTCCTCGGTGCCGAGCAGGGCGGCGAGTTCGGCCTCGAGTTCGCGATGGATCGGCTTTTCGCCGGAAAGCAGGCGGCTGGCCGAGACCGAGCTGCCGTAGCGGGCCACGGCGTCCTGAACGGCGGCGACGACGGCGGGGTGGCCGGACATCCCCAGGTAGTTGTAGCTGGAGAAGTTGACCACCTGCGTGCCGTCGATGAACGAGGTGTCCCGGGTGACGCCGTCGTTGATCAGGAAGTAGGGATTGGCCAGGCCGAGCGCATGCCCGCCGGCGAGCCGATCGGCGATGGCCCGCACTTCGGCGAAGTCGGAGATCCGATACTCGGGTTCGACGGCGGACGGCCTGACTTCGGCTGCAGGAGAGGTGATTTCGGTGGTGCCCGGCATCTCGGCCGACACGTTTCGCCCGGACGGTGAATCGGTGAAGTGGGCGATGACGTCGCCGAGCGTCGTTGTCCCCGTGATGAGCGTCGGGTCGATGGTCGTGCCGGGGAGTTTGCGTGCCAGGCCGGCGAACAGGTCGGTCAGCATGAGCGAATCGAATCCGAGGCCGTCACCGAGTGTTCGCGCGTCGTGCAGCCGGTCGGCGGGGAACCCGCTCACCCTGGCGAGTTCCGCGCGGACGATGTCGGCGACCGCGTCCGGGGCCCGATCGCGGCGCGCGGTGTCGAGGTGCGGGCCGGGCGCATCGGCGGGTGCCGTGAGCAAGCCTGCCAGCACCGCGTTCTGTTCACGGAAGAGCGCGATCAGTGGTTCGATCATCGTTGCCTCGGTATGTGCTTGCGGTGGTGGGGATTTCGGATCGAGTGCCGAGGCGCCGATTTCGCTGACAGCGGGTGGCTCCACCCAGAATCGGTGCGCGACGGAGAATTCGTACACGGGCAGGCGTCGGCGGACGCGCTGCGCGGGTTCGTAGAGCTCGTTCCACGCGGGGTCGAGACCGTCGCGGTACAGCGCGGCGACGGTGGTGGCGAGTTCGTCGCCGGTCGCGCTCGGGCCGGGGCTCGGGGACAGGCAGCGGGTGCCGAGGCCGGGGTCGATTCCGCGTACCGCCGCGGCGAGTACGCGGCGGGGTCCGACTTCGATGAGGTGTGTCGGGTCCGTGGCGAGCGCGGCTTGTACGGCGTCGCCGAAACGGACTGTGGCGCGGACGTGTTCGGTCCAGTATTCGGCATCCATCACCTCCTCGGGCTCGAGCGGTCGGCCGTGCACCGTCGAGTAGATGGGCAGGGTGGCGGCGCGGTAGGCACAGGTACTGGCGACCGCCTCGAACTCGGCCAGCATCGGTGCCATCAGCGGACTGTGGAACGCGTGCGACACGGTGAGTGGCTTCGCGCTCACCGCCAGTGGGCGCAGCGCCGAGGCGATGCGGTGCAGCGCTCGGGCGTCGCCGGAGAGGACGAGATCTCGCGGGCCGTTGACGGCGGCGATCACGATAGCGGGTTCGTCGGCGAGCAGGTCGGCGAGCTGCTCGGTGGTGGAGCGGACGGCCAGCATCGAGCCACCCGTCGGCAGCCGTTGCATCAGCCGCCCCCGTGTGGTCACCAGCTTGCAGGCGTCATCGAGATCGAAGACTCCCGCCACCGCCGCGGCGGCGAATTCGCCGATGCTGTGCCCGATCAGCCAGGCCGGCCGGATGCCGAGGTCGGCCAGCGTCTTGGCGATGGCGTATTCCATGGCGAAGATCGCCGGTTGCGCGAGGGCGGTGGGGTCGACGTCGGCGTGCTCGTCGAGCAGCAGGTCGCGGACCGAGCGGCCGAGGTGGGCGCCCATGGTGGTATCCACCAGGTCGAGCGCCTGCCGGAACCCGTGGCTCGCCTCGTGCAGCGTGCGCCCCATTCCGGGGAATTGCGATCCCTGGCCGGTGAACATCCAGCCGACGCGTACCGGCCGCGCGACACCCTGCTGTTCTGCCCGCAGGCTCTCGTCCTCGCGCGTGCGGTCGCCGGTGCGCGACGGCGCGGTCGGCTCGTTGCGGGTGCGACCATCGGATGACGCGCCGGTGCGCAGTTGCGCTATCGCCTCGTCCCGGTTGTGGGCGACGACAGCGAGCCGGTGCCGACCCGACGACTTGACCTGATTGCTCGTCCAGCAGAACTGGGCGAAATGGTCATCCGGCACCGATCTCAATGCCTCGGCCATGCGAATCGCGTTGCGCCGCAATCCTTCCACGCTGTCCGACGACAGGGTGATCACCCTCGCCCCGGACGCCCCTGAGGTCCCGGTCGTTGCGGAGGCCCCGGACGCTGCGGGCGCCGTGGTGGCGCTGGCGCTGGCCAGCACCATGTGTACGTTCGTACCGCCGAGCCCGAAGCTGCTCACCCCACAGTGCGCGGGCCGGTCGAGTGGCATCGGGTCATCGAGCAGGCGCAGGCCGTGCCGTGCCATCTGCAGGCGGGGGTTCTCCTGGTCGGCGAATCGCGACGGCGGGACGAGACCGTGGTGCAGGCTGAGGACGGCTTTGATGAGTCCGGCCACGCCCGCCGCCCCCTCGGTGTGGCCGAGGTTGCCCTTGATCGATCCGATCCCGCAGGGTCGCGCCCGATTGCCCCCGTGCAGCTTGCCGAGCGCCTTGACCTCGATCATGTCGCCGAGAACCGTTCCGGTGCCGTGCGCCTCGATGAAGTCGATGTCGGTGGCCGGTACGCCCGCCCGTCGATAGGCCTCGCCGATCACCTTCTCCTGCGCCCACCGGTTCGGCGCGGTGATGCCGTTGCTGCGCCCGTCGGAATTGACCGCACTGCCTTTGATCACCGCATAGATCGGCAGCCCCTCGGCCTGCGCGTCGGCCAGGCGGCGCAGCACGAGCACCGCGACGCCTTCACCGCGCACGATTCCATCGGCGTTGCCGCTGAACGGTTTACACCGTGCGTCCGGCGCCGACAGTCCTGCCTGGGTGTAGAACACACCGACGGCCGGGGTCAGCACGAGGTTGACCCCGCCCGCGACGGCTTGGTCGCAATCGCCCGCCGACAGGGCATTGCACGCGAGATGGACCGCGACCAGCGACGACGAGCATGCCGTGTCGACCGCGATACTCGGCCCCGCGAGGTCGAACTGATAGGACAGCCGGTTCGCGGTCATGAAGTATCCGTTGCCGGATCCGTGCTGTGGGGTGATCGCGGCGTAGTCGCTCATCTGCAGGTTGGCCCATTCGTTGGCCATCACGCCGACGTAAACTCCGGTCCGCGAACCGGATTGCGCACGCGGATCGAGCGTGGCGTCCTCGAACGCGCGCCAGGTGGCCTGCAGCAGCAGCCGTTGTTGCGGGTCCATCGACTCGGCCTCGTGCGCGGTGATGCCGAAGAACTCCGCGTCGAACGCGTCGGCATCGTCGATGAAGCCGCCGCTGCGGGTATTGATGGTGCCGGGCGCGCCGGCCGGGTCGTGGAAGTCGTCGGCATTCCAGCGGCTCGACGGGACTTCCGAGATCGCGTCGCGGCCGTCGATCAGCAACTGCCACAACCGCGCCGGGTCGGCGGCGTGGGGGAAGCGGCAGTCGAGGCCGACGACAGCGATATCGGTCATGCCGCGACGGAGATTTCGGCGGTGAGGTAGGTGGCGATGGCCGCGATGGTGGGGTATTCGAAGACCAGGGTCGGGTCGATGTCGAGCATCCACCGGTCTTCGATCTCGCCGCACAGGGCCACCGCCGACACCGAGTCCATGCCGAGTTCGGCGAGCGGGATCGTCGGATCCACCTGGTGCGGTGCGCGTTCGGTGTAGTCGGCGACCCGCTCGATGAGCCAGTCCTCGGTCGTCGCGGCGTGGGTGGTGATGGTGGCGAACATGTTTCGGCTCCTCAGCGGGTCGCGGTCGATGATCGGCTCAGGGCCGGTTCGAGATCTTCGTGCAGGACGGTCGACAGGCTGTTGTCGAGGAAGGCTTCGCGCATCGAGGCCCGTTGGACCTTGCCGCTGGTGGTGCGGTGTACGGAGCGGCTTTCGACGAGAACGACACTCGGTGCGGGGACATCGAAACCGCGGGCGACCGCGATCTTGATCGTCGAGGTCAGCTCGGCGAGGGTGGTACCGCGCAGCAGCGCGGTCTTGATGCCCTGCATGACGACGAGTCGTTCCCGGCCACCGGCTTCGACGGAGACGGCCACGCCGGTCGTGAGCGCGGGGTGCGACTGCTCAACCAGTTCCTCGACATCCTGCGGGTAGAGGTTTCGGCCATTGATGATCAGTAGGTCCTTGAGCCGCCCGGTGACGAACAGTTCGCCGTCGCGCAACATCCCGAGGTCGCCGGTGCGCAGGAACGGCCCTTCGTCGCCGAGATACGCGTCGAAGGTGTGGCGGGTCTCCTGCGGCCGGTTCCAATAGCCGGCCGCGACGCTGTCGCCGCGAACCCAGATCTCGCCGACGGTGTCGTCGATGGCCTGCTGCCCGGTGTGCGGGTCGACGATGCGGACGGTGAGACCGCGCGCCGGTTGTCCGCAACCGACCAGCAGGCTGTCGGTTCCGGCGGTGACGACAGGCTGTGCGTCGATCGGCCCCGCGGTGACGAGCAGCGTCGCCTCGGCCAGGCCGTAGGCGGGTAGCAGTGCGGTCGGACGCCACCCCGCGGGCGCGAACCGTTCGCGCATCGCGGCGATGGTTCGTTCGCGGACCGGCTCGGCGCCGCACAACGCCACCTCGAGGGTGGACAGGTCGAGGGTGGCCAACTGTTCGTCGGTGACGCGCTTGGCGATCAGCTCATAGGCGAAGTTCGGTGCTGCGGTGCAGGTCGCGCGGTACTTGTCGATCGCCTGCAGCCAGCGAACGGGGCGCTTGAGAAAGGTGGTGGGCGACATGAACACCAGGTTCGCGCCGGCGTAGATCGAGGCGAGCAGCGATCCAATCAGGCCCATGTCGTGAAATTGCGGGATCCAGGTGACCCCGGTCGAGGCGTCGTCGATGCCGATCGAGGTGGAGATCGCGGCTTCGTTGTGCAGGAGGTTGCCGTGGGTCACGACGACACCCTTCGGGGTGCCGGTCGAGCCGGAGGTGTACTGCAGGAACGCGATGGTTCCGGTGTCGATGGCGGGCAGGCGCCACGCGTCGGGGTCACCGAGCTGTTCGTCGGTGGCCACCACGGCCGCGGTCGTGGCCGCGGCGACCATCGGCTGGAAGTTGGCGGTGGTGAGCACCAAGCGGGCGCCGGAGTCGGCGATGATGCCCGCTACGCGCCGGGTGCTGCGCTCGTCGTGCGGCAGCGGCGCGGGCACCGCGATGACGCCGGCGTAGAGGCAGCCGAGGAAGGCCCGCAGGAAAGCCATCCCGTCGTGGTAGAGCAGGACGACGGGTTCCGTCGATTCCGGGCGCTCGGCCAGCCACGCGGCCAGGGCTCTGACATCGCTATCGAGTTCGCGGTAGGTGAGGACCTCCTCGGTCAGCTCGCGCCCTGCCTCACGCAGGTAGGTGTAGGAGCGCGTCTCGCCGTAGACGCGAACCTGCTGCCTGACGTGGTGCACGTAACTGAGCTGCATGTGGCGTTCCTTCACAGGGGAGAAAGTCATAGGGGTCGACTATGACTATCCGCTCTCTGTGTCGGTCCGGATAGTGCCCGCAGGTATCACCCAGCTAACCCGGGGGTGGTCTCGCCGCACCCTTGGGTGTGGCGGCCGAACCGCCCGAATCCGCGTCCGCTGTTGGTGCGAGAACGGCTCAGACGACGATGACCCGACGCCCTCGCGAGTGACCGGTCCGGCTATCGATGTGGGCCGCGGCGGCCTCGGACAGCGTGTACGACTGCTCGACCGGGATACGGAGCTTTCCCCGCGCGATCAGCGCGGCGGCCGTGGCGAGTGCGTCCGGCACGCTCCCGGCCACGCCGGAGAACCGCACCCCGAGCTTCGGCGCGTCGAGATCCGCGATGGAGACGACCGACTGTGGATCCCCGGTCAACTCGACGAGTTCGCGGATCACCCCCGAGCCCGCCAGATCGAGGGCCGCGTCAACAGCGCCGAGCCGCCGCACCCGCTCGACCCAGCCCTCGCCGTATGTCGTGGTGCGAGCGCCAAGGCTCCGCAGATAGTCCTGGTTCGCGGCCCCCGCGGTGCCGATCACCGTGATGCCACCCTCGCGCGCGATCTGCAGCACCGCCGATCCGACACCCCCGGACGCACCGCTGACCAGCAGCGTCTGTCCGGCCTGGACCCCGACCTCACCGATGACGCGCAACGCGGTCTCTACCACGGAGGGGTATCCGGCGGCTTCTTCGAAGGTCAGGCCCTCGGGCATGGCGGCCCAGGCCGACAGCACGGCGAACTCGGCATAGGTGCTCGAGCCTTCGCCGAACACGTGGTCGCCGACCTCGACGTCGTCGACGCCCTCGCCGACTTCGTCCACCACCCCGGCCGCATCCAGCCCGACTCCGGCGGGCAACTCGATCGGATGGGCCCCGAGGATCTGGCCTTCGCGCAGCCGCCAGTCGACCGGGTTGACGCCCGCCGCGCGCACCGCGACGCGTATCTGGCCGGGGCCCGCGTGGGGTTCCTCGGCATCGATGAGTTGCAGGACGTCCGGACCGCCGAACTCGGCGAAGATCACTTTCTTCATGTCCCGAAGGTAACACTAACAGTTAGTATTTTGAAACGGGTAGGACTTCATAACTGATTCAGGTTCGTAACTGGTAGCCTCCTGGCATGACCGTGCCGACCGGACGTCGTGAGCGCAAAAAGGCCGCGACCCGCCAGAAGATCGCCGATACCGCCCTGCGGCTCTTCCTGGAACGCGGGTACGACGAGGTGGGCATCCGCGAAGTGGCCGCTGCGGCCGACGTGGCTGTCACCACGCTCTTCGCCCACTTCGCCGCCAAAGAGGCCCTGGTGTTCGAGCGCGATGAAGTCTTCGAGCAAGGACTGGTGCGCGCGGTCACCGACCGGGCGGCCGACGAACCGCTCATCCCCGCGCTGCGTCGCGAAATCCATTCCATGGTGCGACATTGCTCGGCGGACGGCGCCGCCCCGATCTGGCGCATGATCGACGGATCGCCCGCGCTGCGCAGGTACGGGGAGTCGATGCGGCTACGTCATGCGCAGGCGCTGGCAGCGGCCATCGCCGCCGATCCCGCACTGGCGCGGACCGCGACGGAGAGCGCGGCCATCGCCAGGTTCGTGATCGACGCCTATTCGCTGGGCCGGGAGGCCGCCGATCCAGCGGCTGCGGTCGACGAGATCTTCCAGATGATCGAGGCGGCCTGGGAGGTCACCCGCCCCGGGGTTCGCGCGTAGCGCCTGTCCCGGGTCTCGCCGGGCAGGTCACATGGCTCGGTGATCGCCGAGCAACTATCGGTCCGGCCGACCGCGGGTGTGCGTAGTGGTCGGCCGGACCCGGTGTGCGCGTTACCCGACGGCTGCCGGGGCGAATGTCGAGCGTTCGAAGCGCCCGGCCGGGGCGAACTTCGCCAGCAACTCGCCCGCGTCGGCCCCGGTGACCTCGGCGACGTAGGCGGCGGCGTCGGCGGGGGAGTCGATGGGCAGGAACGGCTGTGGGCGGTGCAGCAAGCCGACCAATGCCGAGGCGAACTTCGGGTTCACCGCGGCGGTGGCGAAGAACTGGCCGCTGATGTCGGCGAATTCCGGGTCGCTGAGGAACAGGCGGGTCACCTTGGCGGCGGCGTCGCTGCGGGCAGCGAGGAAGGCGGCGTACTGGTCGCTGATCCACTGCTCGTCGAACGGTCCGTCGTGCACGGCGGCAGCCGCGACCAGGCGCTGCGCTTGGATCAGCCCGCTCTGCGCGCCCTGACCCGCGACCGGGTCGTAGGCGACCGCGGTGTCACCGAGGGCGGCGACCGGATGACCGCCCGCGGTGCGCCCCACCCCGGCCCGCACGACCGGTCGGACCGCGCCCTTGAGCCAGGAGTGCGGGTCTTCGGCGATCACCTGGGTGGCCTGCACTTCCGGTAGATCCCAGTCGATGTAGTCGCGGTAGAGATCCTGCACGATCCGCAACGCCGATTCGGCGGAATCGGCTGCGGCGAAACGGGTTTCCCAGTCGCTGCCGGGGCGGGCCCAGCCGAGGAACGCCCAGCTCGGGCCCGCGTCCTTGTGCAGGTACGGACCCCACCACGCCTCGCCCTGTTCGGCGAGAATGGAGAACAAGCTGTGCGCGCCACCGGCGGGGCTGCGGTGCGCGAACACTCCGGGGTCGAAGTCGAGGCCGGTCACGGTGACCGTGAGCAGCGAGCGCTGCGGCTTGTCGTAGACGGTGCGCTCCTCGTCGATCGGGAACAGGTCGGCCAGCCCGCCGCGGCCGGTGGCGACCAGGGTGAGGTCGTTGCCGGCGGCGATGGCGTCGAGGGATTCAGGGGTGACCGGTTCGACGACGAAATCGCCGCCGCGTTCGATGAAGGTCGTGAGACGTTCGTCGGCCTTGAGCCGGGTGTCGACGGCGACGCCGACGTAACCCTCGAAAGTGCCGTCGAAGGCGATCAATTCGGCGTTCTCCGGCCCGGCGATGCGCACACTGAGCCCCGTGTGGCGGGGCGCGCGGCCGGTATAGCTGTCGAGTCCGAGCGCGGCCTCGGCCTGCTGGGTCTCGCCGAACTCCAGGGCGGTGCCGGTGGCGGGAACGTCGTCGCGGAGTGCGCGCTGATCTCGGTCGCTGTAGAGGGTCACGGTGAAACCGGCGTCGAGAAGACCTAGCGCCGCAGTGACGCCGGTTTGGCCGGCGCCGATTACCGCGGCCGAACGAGAGGAACGGGAAACGGGAGTCTGCGATGTCATACCGGAATGGTGCGCTTGCCTCGGTCCGATGATGAGTGTTGCGATCAGCGGGAATCGATCTAAATACCTTGTACCACAACGTATGTCAATGCACGCACGCCGATCTCGCCGGGCCGGGGTCGGCCTGGCGCGAACATCGACGGAGACGGCTGGAGCGCGGCTGGGGCCGGTGGCCGTCAGGCCGGAACTGTGGGTACCTCCACCGGTTCGGGACGCGACTGCTCGGGTGGCAGAGCGGTGGAACGCGGACCGCCGACGCGATACCCGGCGCCGCGGTGCTCCGGTGGAAGCCGGTCACCGGCGCCGAACAGAACATTGCGCAATGTGCCCGGCTCGTATCCAGTGCGGTAGACCCCGCGCTCGGTCAATACCGGAACAACGTGGCGCACAATATCTTCGAACGTGCCCGGCGTGATCGCGTAGGCGAGGTTGAACCCGTCGAGGTCGGTGTCGGTGACCCACTCCTGCAACAGGTCGGCGACGGTTTCGCCGGAGCCCGTGAATACCGGGCCCATGCCGCCGATGCCCGCCCAGCGTCCGATATCGCGCACCGTCCATTCGCGACCGTCGTCGTCGAATTCCTGAAACGCCGCGACCGCCGACTGGATGGCGTTGCTCTGCACGTCGCCGATCGGATCGTCGAGGTCGTAGCGCGACAGGTCGATTCCCATCCAGCCGGACATGAACACCAGCCCGCCTTCGATGCTCGCGTAGGACAGGTACTCCGCGCGTTTGGCCCGCGCAGCCTCGTCCGTCTCGTCGGTGATGATGGTCGCCAGCGCGTAGATCCGGGCGGCGTACCGGTCACGGCCCGCGGCCTCCAGTGCGTCACGAACACGCGAAACGGTCTGCGCCAGCACTCGTTTCGACGGGCCGGCGATGAAGATCGCCTCGGCGTTCTCGGCCGCGAACCGCACACCGCGCGGTGAGGCGCCCGCCTGGTAGATCACCGGCGTGCGCTGTGGCGACGGTTCGCAGACGTGGATGCCCGGCACGGTGTAGTGCTTGCCGTAATGGCCGATGTGGTGCACCTTCGACGGATCGGTGTAGACGCCGCGTTCGGCATCGCGCACGACCGCGTCGTCCTCCCACGAACCCTCCCAGAGCTTGTAGAGCACCTCGAGGTATTCGTCGGCCTGGTTGTACCGCTCGTCGTGGTCGAGTTGGTCGTCGGCGCCGAAATTTCGTGCGGCGGAGGGCAGATACCCGGTCACCACGTTCCAGCCGAGCCTCCCGTTCGTGAGGTGGTCGAGGGTGGACAGGCGGCGAGCGAACGGAAACGGGTGTTCGAAGCCGGTGCCGGTGGTGATCCCGAAACCGAGGTGCTCGGTCACCGCCGCCATCGCCGACACCAGCAGCAGCGGGTCGGCGACCGGTGTCTGCGCGCCCTGGCGCAGTGCGGCGATGTCGTTGCCGCCGTACACGTCGTAGGTGCCGAGCACGTCGGCGATGAAGATCCCGTCGAACCGGCCGCGTTCCAGCAGTTTCGCCAGCTCGGTCCAATAGCCGATGTCGGTGTAGCGGTGCGATTGATCTTCCGGGTGCCGCCACAGCCCCGGCGACTGGTGGGCGACACAGTTCATGTCGAAGGCGTTGAACCGGATCGGCCTGCTCATCGCGTCGCCTCCGCGGAAAGCGCGGCGCTCGCCTCCGAGCGAAGGTCCTTCGCCGAGGCGTCGAGCTCGGATTCCGCCGACCTGCCATCGTGTTGCGCCGCCGCGCCCGCGGTACGTTCGCCCGCACTCCACCCGAAGGGCAGGTCGGTACCGTTGAGTAGGTAGTCGCCGACCGCACGCGCTTTGAAGAGGGTGGGATTGTGCACGGAGACGGTGCGTGCGTTGCGCCAGTGTCGGTCCAGGCGTAGTCGTTCGGACACGATCGAGGCTCCGCCGAGTTCGAACAATCGCGTGGTGGCGTCGAGCACGATGTCGATCACCCCGAGTTGTGCTTGCGCGGCGGCCAATTCGGCGGCCACGAGATCCTGCTCGTCCTTCGCCCCTGCGTCGAGGACCCGGTCGAGCACATCCGCCACCGCGAGCACCGCCGCTCGCGCGGTGAACGCCGCCGCCGACAGCTTGCCGATCACCTGCTGGACAAGCGGATCTTCGCGCGGCAGATCAGCGGCGGCGTGGGTGTAGGTGCGGGTGCGCGCACTCACCCACTCTCTGGCATCGCGTTCGGCGCGTGCGGCGATCCCCGCGAGCACCGCGAGCTGCACCAGCTGCAGATAGGCGGTGCCGTAGGTGGGGCCCGCGACACCGTAACCGGGGCCGAGGACGCGGTCCTCGGCGACGATGACGTCGGTGAACTCGGTGGTGCCGCTCGCGGTGAGACGCTGCCCGAAACCGTCCCAGTCATCGTGCTGCACAACCCCATCGGCATTCGCGTCGACCAGCACGCCGAGCCGCTCACCGTCGCGGTCGGCCGCGACGAGGATGTGATCGGCGAACAGCGATCCGGTGCTGTAGTACTTCACGCCGTTGAGCAACAGTCGGTCAACGTCGCGCGTCAGCCGGGTGCGGTACCGATCGACCGCACCCACCCCCGGTTCGGTGATCGCATTGCCGACCAGGGTGCCCGCCGCGACCGCCCGCAACCACCGCTCCCGCTCCGGACCGTCCTCGGCCAGGAGCTGATCCTCGACGAACGACCAGTGCACCCGCAGTGCCTGCGGCAGGTTCGACTCGGCCGCCGCCAAGTCGATGAGCAGCCGGAACAACTGCCGCACACGCACGCCGTACCCACCGAACTCGACCGGCACCCGCAGGGCGCCGAACCTGGCCTCTTTCAGCCAGCCCACCTCGTCGAACGGCAGCCGCCGGTCGGCTTCCCGCTCGACCGCGCCTGCGGCGATCCGGTCGAAGATCGGGGCGAAGACGGCGTCCAGCTCGGAATCGGTGGTCGATGGCGCGGCGGTGGAAGTCATGGGTCCACGATCGCGCAGGGGGATGCGGGATTCACGGGTTGCGCGCAGCGCGATCACAACGGGTGCGGCACCGCTGACACCTTTCCTCGGCCGGTGAGTCGCGGAAGTCTTCGGCTCAACTCCCGCCGGCGCCGACCAGTCGTACAACGCTGTCGCGCAGCACCACCTCCGCCTCCGCCTGCGTCATCCGGCCTGACCTGACCTCGTCGCCCGCGGCATGGCTGACCGCGACGATCGCGGTGACGAGCCACTGTGCCGCCATGGCGTCATCGAACTCGCCCGCCTGCTGGCCCCGGGTGACGAGTCGAAGCAGGCGGTCGTTGACCGGGAGCTGGCGGTCCTCGTCGCGCTGCCGGGCGAAGGAACCGACATGGTGGGCCAGCGGTGACACCCGGAAGAATCGCCAGCCGACATCCAGCATGCGCAGCAGCGCGTCGGTCGCGGGCCCGCTGTCGAGGTCGGCGGCGCGCATCGCCGCCACGGCCTGTCCGGTCGTGCGTTCGACGACGGCGTTGATCAGGTCGCCGCGAGAAGCGAAGTGCGGAGATCTCCGTGCTCGTCCGAAGTATCCGCTCGCTCGCCCTGCTCACCATCGACCTCCTGGTCGGCGCATTCGGTTACGGCGCAGCCAATCTCGTCCCGACCTTCCATCGCGTCCCGCTGCAGGTGCGCCTGGAATTCCACACCGAACTGATGCAGAACAACAGCAACAGCATGCAGGCCACGATGGCCGCCGCCGCGCTGAGTTGTCTGGGTGCGGCCGTACTCGCGACCGGTCGGGACCGGATCGTCGCCGCGCTCGCCACGACACTGGTGCTCGCCTCGTTCGCCATCACCAGACTGGGCAATGTGCCGATCAACCACCGGATCAACCGGTGGGCACTCGACGGCGCACCGGCGGACTACGCCGCGATCCTCACCCGCTGGGACATATTCCATTTCCTGCGCACCGGAACAGCATTCGTCGCCTTCGCGCTCATCATCGCGCTCGTGATGTCGGCCAGACGCGACAATTAGTCCACCTCGGTGGGAACATCTCGCGATGTGGAAGGCTGTTCCGATGTCTGTAGCCCTCCGTCGCATGGCCGCGCGACAATTCCCTGCCTGGCTCGAGCGCAGTCGAGACGAATACGCCAAAGATCTTGTCGCCGTGGGTCAGACGCCCGAGGCCGCCCTGCGGCAGGCGGACGACAGCGTGGCCGGCTCATTTCCCTCCGGTGCACCGGCTCCGGGTCACGCGGTCTTCGATGTGGTCGATGATGCCGGCGACATTCTCGGCTACCTCTGGATCGGCCCGGACACGAGCCCCGACCCCGGCGCCTGGTGGATCTGGGACATCCTGATCGACGCCGACAAGCGCGGTCGGGGCTTTGGCCGCGCGGTCATGCTCCTCGGCGAGGAATATGCCCGTGAGCAGGGCGCGCACACCCTCGGCCTGCAAGTCTTCGGGTTCAACACGAGGGCACGAGGCCTCTACGAGACGCTCGGTTATGAGGCGACCTCGGTCAAAATGCACAAGCGACTGAACTGAGCTACTTCGCGGCTGAGGGTCACGGGGTTCCAGGGGTGACCAGGCCGGATTCGTAGGCGAGGACGACGAGTTGGGCTCGGTCGCGGGCGTGGAGTTTGGTCATGGCCCGGTTGATGTGGGTTTTGGCGGTGTGGGGGCTGATCACCATGTGGCGGGCGATGTCGTCGTTGGACAGGCCTTGCGCCACGAGAGTGACGGCTTCGCGTTCACGGGTGGTCAGTTCGTTCATGGCGGCGCCGGGGGTGGGGGTGCGCGGCTGGGTGAGGTAGCGGTGGATCAGGCGGCGGGTGATCGAGGGGGCGAGGAGGGCATCGCCGCGGGCGGCCACCCGGATGGCGTGGAGGAAGTCCTCTGGCTCGATGTCCTTGACGAGGAAGCCCGCGGCACCCGCGCGCAGGGCGTCGAAAACGTATTCGTCGAGGCCGTAATTGGTCAGGATGACGACGTGGACGCCGGACAGGGCCGGGTCCGCGGCGATACGGCGGGTGGCTTCGATGCCGTCGACCACCGGCATCTGGATGTCGATGAGCGCGATGTCGGGCAGGTGTTCGCGGGCAAGTTCGACGCCTTCGCGTCCGTCGGCGGCTTCGGCGACCACCTCGATGTCGTCCTCGATGTCGAGGAGTGCGCGAAAGCCGCTGCGGATGAGCGGCTGGTCGTCGACGAGCAGGACCCGAATCATGTTCTTTCCACGGGTAATTCGACGTGCACGGCGAAGCCGCCGCGGGCTCGTGGCGCGGCGTGCAGGTGGCCGCCGAGTGCGGTGACGCGTTCGCGCATCCCGAGCAATCCGACTCCGGGGACCGGAACAGCGGCGGGATTCGCGGTTCCGTCGTCCTCGACATCGACGACGAGACTGTCTGCGCCGTAATCGATTCGGACCGTGGCCGTCGCGGCGGCGGCATGGCGGGTGACGTTGGTGAGGGACTCCTGCACGATCCGGTAGACGGTCCGGTCGACCGCGACGGGCACGTTCGGGTGCGCACCTTCGATCGTGAGGGTCGTGTCGAGGCCCGCGGACCGGACACGCTCCACCAACTCGGGGACGTGGGCGAGGCCGGGGCGCGGGGAGGTGTCGTCGTCACGCAGCGCTTCCAGGGTCGCGCGCAGCTCGCGAGCCGCCTCGCGACCGGCTTCGCGGATGGCGAGCAGCGCTGCCGGGACCTCGTCGCCACGCTTGCGTGCCACATGAACAGCGGCCTCGGACTGCACCTTGATCACCGAGATCTGATGGGTGAGCGAATCGTGCAGCTCGCGTGCGATGTGCAAGCGCTCCTCGTCGGCCCGGCGGCGCGCGGTTTCCTCTGTGGTCCGTTCTGCTTCGTCGGCCCGGCGTTCGGCCTGGCGCAATGCCTCACCCGCCGCGCCCGCCGCGATCAGCCAGGCGATCTCCAGCGCGTCGCGGCCCCGAGCGAGCGATGCGGCGATGTCGTGCAGCGACAGCATGGCCGCGAGGGGTAGCGCCGCGATCAGCGCCACCGAGGCCAGTACCGCCACAACGTGGTGACCGGCCCGGACGGTGGAATACACCGCGAACAGGAACGCGACAGCGGGCAGGTCGATATCGAGCGCCTGATAGCCGAACGCGCACAACCCGGTCACGATCAGCACGGCCACCGGCGCGCGCCTGCGTTCGACGAGGGCGAGCCCGCTGATGACGAGCAACCCGTAGCCGAGGACGTCGAGGCGGGATCCGGCGGGCTCCGTGGTCAGCCCGGTGACCAGCGGGACCGCGGCCACTGCGACCGCGATCGCGCAATCGATGACTCGTGCCCTGCTCATCTGTGCACCCTAGCCCGGCTCGATCGGGACCGCGTCCAGCATCGGGATGATCCTGCGGCTACCGCGATCGTGGTAGTCCCGGCGCTACCGCCTGCCGTCGCGGTATCCCACTGCCGCCCTCGTCGCAGCGCGAATTGTCCACGGCCGCACGATGACCGAGCCCTTGTACACGTCGACGATGGAAGCAGTCACCGACGGAGCGGCCACCGCCAGCTGCCGGTACCGAGAACCCAGCGAGTGACCAGAGACGAAGGAGCACCCATGTCCATCCGCCCGCTCACCACAGCCACTGTCACCGTGGCCATCGTTCTCATCGCCGCCGCCCCTGCCTCGGCGGATACCAGCACTCTCGCCGACTCCTCTGGGATGACGACCGACCGCTTCTTCGCGACTTCGGCCGCCTTCCTCGGCCTGGCCGCCGCGATCGTGGGCGGTTGGGCCCTGGTCCGCGACGGAAATCCGATCCGATCGATCATCGCGATCGGTGGGGGCGCGGTCGCGGCGATCGTCGGCGCGATCGGCGTCGCGACCGCGGACGGCGGTCCCGGCACCGGAAACGGCATCGTCGGCGCGGCGATCGCGATCGTCCTCGGCGTATCGGCCATCGCACTCGGCGCCCGTGCGCGCGCCCGCGCCCATCGTTAGCGGGCACGCGTCACGGGGGCGAGTTCAGTGTCCTCGGGCGATCCAGTCGGCGAGTGCGGGCCGTTCGGTGCCGATGGCCGTGTTGTCGCCGTGGCCGGTGTGGACCGTCGTGGCGTCGGGGAGGGCGAAGAGCCGGTCCCGGATGGAGTCGATGATCGTGTCGAAGTCCGAGAACGAGCGGCCCGTGGCGCCGGGGCCGCCGGCGAACAGGGTGTCGCCGGTGAACAGGGCCGCGAGATCGGGGACGTGCAGGGAGACCGAGCCGGGGGAGTGGCCGGGAGTATGCAGGATGTCGATGTCGGTGCCCGCCACGGTGATTCGTGGAGTATCGGCCAGGGAGCGGTAGTCGGCGTCGGGGTGGGTCATGCGCCAGAGTGGCTCGTCGCCGGGGTGGAGCAGGACGGGTGCGTCGAGGCGCTTCGCGAGTTCCGGGGCGACGGTCACGTGGTCGTTGTGGCCGTGGGTGCACAGGATCGCGGTGACCTGGCGGTCGCCGACCGCGGCGGCGATGGCATCGGCGTCGTGGGCGGCGTCGATGACGAGCACCTCGTTGTCGTCACCGATCAGCCACACATTGTTGTCGACATCCCAGGTGCCACCGTCGAGCGCGAAAGTGCCCGAGGTGACGACTCTTTCGATGCGGGTCACCAGACCACCACCGAACGCAGCACCTTGCCCTCGGCCATCGCGGCGAACGCCTGCTCCACCTCGTCGATGCCGATCTTCTCGGTGACGAACCGGTCCAGCGGCAACCTGCCCTGCCGGTAGAGGTCGATGAGCATCGGGAAGTCGCGTTCGGGCAGGCAGTCGCCGTACCAGGACGACTTCAGTGACCCACCGTGCGAGAACAGATCGATGAGCGGCATCTCCAGCTTCATCTCCGGAGTGGGAACACCGACGAGCACCACCGTGCCTGCCAGATCGCGGCCGTAGAACGCCTGCTGCCAGGTCTCCGGGCGGCCGACCGCGTCGATCACCACGTCGGCACCGAAGCTGTCGGTGAGTTCCTTGATCCGTTCCACGACGTCTTCGCTGGTCGCGTCGATGGTGTGGGTGGCACCGAAGTCCTTGGCCCAGTCCAGCTTTCGCTGATCGCGGTCGATCGCGATGATCGTGCCCGCCCCGGCGAGGCGCGCACCGGCGATGGCGGCGTCACCCACACCGCCGCAGCCGATCACCGCGACACTGTCACCGCGCGAGACGTTTCCGGTGTTCATGGCGGCGCCGATGCCGGCCATCACGCCACAGCCGAGCAGGCCCGCGACAGCTGGGTCGGTCTCGGAATCGACCTTGGTGCACTGCTTTTCGTGCACAAGGGTCTTGTCGGCGAACGCGCCGACTCCGAGGGCCGGGGTGAGTGGGGTGCCGTCGGTGAGCGTCATCGGGACGCTGGCGTTGTGGGTGTCGAAGCAGTACCAGGGGCGCCCGCGACGACACGCTCGGCACTCACCGCAGACCGCGCGCCAGTTGAGGACGACGAAGTCGCCCTCGGCCACATGGGTCACGGCGGCGCCGACGGACTCGACCACACCGGCAGCCTCGTGACCGAGCAGGAACGGGAACTCGTCGTTGATCCCACCCTGGCGATAGTGCAGATCGGTGTGGCACACCCCGCAGGACTGGACGCGGACGACCACATCGTGCGGCCCCGGATCGGGAATCACGACATCGACGGTTTCGACCGGCGCATCCTGCGCGCGAGCGATGACCCCGCGGACGGTGTCGGGCATGCGAACCTCCTCATTGTTGACGTGAGCTACGCCAACGCTAGCGGGGTCGCGCGCCCGATCAGTCCGGGATGGGTGGGATCTGTCCGGTCGGAGTGCCGAGTTCTTCCTTCACGTGATGCTCGACGAGCAGCGGGACATAGTCGCGGATGTGCACTTTTCCGAACGCGTCGTACACGTTGTGCACGATGTCGGCGAGCTCAGCGGGTTCGATGGTGGGGTACCTGATGATCAACCGCTCGATGACCTCATCGAGCTGTCGGTTCTCGTTAGTGGTCATATGCCTGGGTTACCCGCAGACCGCGACGATCAACGGGGGCGGTGCCTACTTTTCGTCGAAAACCAGATCGGTAGGCGGGTGGGTGAGGCGGACGGTCGCACCGTCGATCACCGTGATCGCGTCGAGTCCGGTGGTGGAGTGGCCGGTCGACAGGATGAAGAAGCGGTCGGCCGCCTGGGCGAGGAAGGCGGGGAAGCCGTCGAGCGACAGGTCGCCGTCACCGAGTTCGAGGTAATCCGCGAGGCGGCGGAACAGCTTGGGGAGCAAGACGATGTCGTCGGTGAGGGAGGTCGGGGAGGTGATGGTGGCACCGGTCGTCGTCGCGTCGGCGGGCCAGACGCCGAGGCCGGCGGCCGCGGTCGAGACCGCGATGAACTCGTCGCGCAAGGCGGGGAACAGGCTGCGGTAAAACGTGGGGTAGGCCAGGCCGGTCGCCAGCTGATGGTGGTTGAGGGTGAGCCGCAGCAGCGCGACATCGACGAAGGTCTCGCTGCCCGAGTCGCCGGGTGCGGGTCCACGCCCGGCGAACGCGACGCATCGTCCGTGCAGGTCGGCGCCGCGGGTCAGGATGAAACCGGGTACGTCGGCCTGATCGGTGCTGGTCACCGTCTCGCTCGCGTTACGCACGACGCCGGTGAACCCCAGCCACGCCAGCAGCTCCCCGGCGGCGGCGTGGGCCAGTTCGAGCGGCTGGTGCATGCGGGTGCCGTGCCTGGGCGTGTAGTGCGTTTCGAGTGAGTCGATGCCGTCGAGGCGCAACTGCGCGGCACCCGAGGCGTTGCGTTTGACGCGATGCGGACCGCCGACGCGATCCCACAGGGCGGGGTCGTCAGGTCGGAAGCGGACCGAATCGCCATCGGGCTGTGCGCCTTTGGCGACGAAGACTCCGGAGATCAACAGAAACGGCATCGCGCATCCTTCGGCTCGTCGATGGTCGCCGACCCGGAACGCACGGGGAACCGCGTGGGGCGGCAGGGATCTCGACCACGCTGTCGAACAGGCATTCAGTCTGGGCACATGGTGTCGCACAGGGCAATACACACCGGTGATGGTTCCGCGCTGTTCACCCTGCGGTCACCGCGGTTGACCCGGATGCGGCGGGCGGCCGGCGGGCGCATCCCTGCTGGGCCGCGACGCATAGACGGTGTCGATGGTCGCGATCGGCGCCGCGTCCTGGACGCGGGGCGATCGGGTGGGCACGGTGGAAGGGACCTGACCAGAGGAGAGATATGAATCCGGCTCGCCCGACAGTTCGTGGCCCCCGCGCGGCCGTGCTCGCGCTCGCGATTCTCGCGGTGGGCGTCGGTGCCTGCTCCGCCGACCCCGGGACGGCGGGAACCGGCGCGTCGACCTCGGCGGCGCCGGCCGCGACCTCAGCAGGGTCCGCCGCCGCTCCGCAGGCTCGGCAGCTCGATCACACGCTGGACGACGATCTCTACGCCGCGGCAGCGGGCAAC
This sequence comes from Nocardia sp. FBN12, assembly GCF_050320175.1. Taxonomy (GTDB): domain Bacteria; phylum Actinomycetota; class Actinomycetes; order Mycobacteriales; family Mycobacteriaceae; genus Nocardia. The sequence goes on from NZ_CP190048.1 coordinate 630,927, forward strand.
GACACCGCGCAGGTCCGTGACCTGATCGCCCGCGGCGCCGACATGGAGACGCGCGGCGACCACGGCCGCACCCCACTGGTCGCCGCCACCAAGAACAAGGCCGCCGAGGCAGCGGTGGCGCTGATCGAGGCGGGCGCCGACGTGAACGCCAAGGACGACCTCCAGGACTCCGCCTACCTGTACGCCGGCGCCGAGGGCCTCGACCAGATCCTCGAAGCGACCCTGCGCCACGGCGCCGACCTGCGCAGCGTGAACCGTTACGGCGGCACGGCACTCATCCCGGCGAGTGAGCACGCGCATGTGACTACCGTGCGAATGCTGATCGCCGCGGGCGTCGACGTCAACCATGTGAACAAGCCGCAGTGGACGGCACTGCAGGAGGCGGTCGTCTATGGCGACGGCTCTCCGCGCTACCAGGAAACCGTCACCGCACTGCTCGCCGCGGGCGCCGACCCGCAGATCCGCGACGCCGAAGGCCGCACCGCGCTGCAGAACGCCGAGCGTCTCGACCAAGACGCGATCGTCGCGCTGCTGCGCTGAGTGGACACGACAGCGGTCGAAGCTCACCGCACGTGTTCGCGCACCAATTCTGCGAACGCCGTTGCGGCGGCACTACGATGACCCTCGGCCGCGCGCAGCAGAGTGACTGTTCTGCGAGGTAAGCTGGGCCACAACGGAATTCGTGTCAGCTGTGGGTGGGTGCCGGTGACCGCCTCGGGCAGGATCGTCACCAGACTCGAAGCGGACACCGCCTCCAGCAGCGCCTGAATCGAGTCGACCTCCAAGGCGATTCGGGGCGAAATATCCTGCGCGCGCAGGTAGCTGTCGATGTGATGGCGCGTCGCGAACGACGGATTGAGCAGGGCGAGATCGTGGCCGACCAGATCGCCGGGTGCCATGGTTTCCGGTAGCGAGGGGTGGGCGGCGACGCCGAGTACCGCGGCCAGGTTCTCCTCGAACAACGCTTCGGCCGCGATGCCGGGCAGACGCGGCGGCGCGAAGGCGATGCCGAGGTCGATGCGGTCGTCGAGCAGTTCGGACTCGATGGTGTCCTGGGAGGACTCGCCGAACTCGACGGTGATCCCCGGATAGCGCGCCCGAAACCCCGCGATGAGCGGCCCCACCAGGTAGGGCGTGAAAGTGGGCGTCGCGGCGAAGCGGAGCAGCCCGCGACTCAGATCGGTGACATCGTGCACGGCCCGCTGCGCCGCCGCGACCTCCTCGACGGCCCGGCGGGCATGCGCGAGATAGGCCGCCCCGGCGTCGGTGAGCCGCACACTGCGCCCCGCCCGATCGAGCAATACCGCCCCCACGGCCCGCTCGAGCTGCTTGATCTGATGCGACAGCGTCGGCTGCGACACGTGCAGCTCCTCGGCTGCCCGGGTGAAATTCCCGTGCTCGGCGACGGCGGCCAGATAACGCAGGTGCCGGAGTTCTGGCGTCACCGCCCGAGAATACGCGCGAGCACCGCCCGCGTCGTCAACCGAGAATCGACCTGCCGTCCGGGCCGATCTTCGTCAGCACCGCGTTGACCACCAGGCACGCGCTGTCCACCACATCGGTCATCGGTTGGCGGTAGTCGTCGAGCACCCACTTCTGGGCGATGATCACGATGGCGCCGACCAGGCCGAACAGCACTGTGCGCACGCTGACGGTGGGGTGGGTTTCGAGGTCGACGTGCGGGGTGATCAGGGCCAGGCAGATGTCGACCAGGGCGTCGAGAACGCCGTAGTAGGCCCGGTCCACCGCAGCGCTCACGCCGAGGATCTCGAAGAACGCGATCCGGGGAACCCGTGGGTCGTCGAGGATGAGCTGGAAGTACGCGGTGAGCGCGACGCGCACCTGGGTCTCGACGTCGGCGTCGGGATCGCGCAGGCCGGTATGGATCGCCTCGATCATCCTGGCGGCTGTCTCGCGATACACCTCGAGCAGCAAATCCTCACTGTCGGCGAAGGATTCGTAGAAGTAGCGCTTGCCGACACCTGCCGCCGCGCAGATCGTGGTGACCGTGGTGTTGCGGTAGCCGTCGACACCGAAGGCTTCGGTGGCCGCTTCGATCAGCCGGGTGCGGCGTTCCTGCTGACGTTGCCCGGGTGCGGCGCCACGGTATCGGCGGCCGTCGTCGAGTTCGGGCGCTGTCACAGTGTCGATTCTGTCAGGTGACCGGTGCGGGATTCGCGCGGGCGCTGATCATGGCTTGCCCAGAACATGTTCTTGCGATCGAACGTGACGCGCGCTACGTTACTTCCCGGTACGGGAACGTTGTGGTTCCCGATGGTGGAGGGCTGAACCGAAGCATGATCAAACATCGTGGGCGGCTGGCTGCGCTGGTCGCATCCGTCGTCGTGTTGGCAGGCGCCGTGGCATCCGCACCGGTCGGACAAGCATCGCCGAACGCTGAGGGTCTCGACGCGCAGTTCGTCGCCACCCACAACGGGCCCCAGCAATTCCCCAATGTCTTCATCGAGTGGGATGTGCCGATCACGATGAGTGACGGCACCGTATTGAAAGCCAACGTCTATCACCCGGCCGGCGCCGACGGTCAGCCGATCGCGGAGCCGACACCCACCATCGTCAACATGACGCCCTACACCAAGCTGGTCACCAACATCGCCGACTCGGCGCTCGCGGTGCCCGGCCTGTCGGACGTGCTGATGCCGGTGCTGCAGAACCTGGACTTCTCGCCGTTCGGTTTCAGCAGCCTCAGCGACATGATGAAGGCGCTGCCCGGCGGCGCCGCCCGCACCTTCGGCGTCGACCGGAACCTGATCCGCGGCGGCTACACCCAGGTGGTCGTCGACGTGCGCGGCACCGGTTTCTCGCAGGGCACCTGGCAGGTGTTCGGCGAACGCGAACAGCTCGACGGCGTGGAAGTCGTCGACTGGGCGGCGAAACAGGGCTGGTCCGACGGCAAGATCGGGATGAGCGGCATCTCCTATTCGGGGATCAACCAGCTGCAGACCGCGCAGCGCCATCCCGAGGCGCTGAAGGCGATCTTCCCGATCGTCCCCGGTAACGACCTGATCCGCGATGTCGCCGCCCCCGGTGGCGCGCTCGGCATCGGCTTCATCCCGCTCTGGCTGCTCGCCGTCGACGGCGCGAAACTGCTGCCGGATGTGGTCGCGATCCTCACCGGCAAGTTCGACTGGACCTGGATGGCCGACCGGATCCGTGACCCGTTCACCTTCTTCAACGTGCTCATCGCCGCACTGGCCACGCCGACCGTCGAACAGATCCCACCGGAGATGGCCGCGATTCTCGACGACGAGAGCCCGCTGCGGACCGCCTGGGTCGGCGAGCCCGACAAGGTGCAGGTGCCGACCTTCCTCTACGGCGGCTGGCACGACATCTTCACCTACTCGACTCCGCGCATCTACAACGCCGTCGACGTGCCAGCCGAGCAGAAGAAGCTCATCATGGGCGACGTCTACCACGTGACGGTGAGCTCGGGCCTCGGTCAGCCGAATGCGCCCGCGCCGCTGGAATCGCTGCAGCGCGCGTGGTTCGACAAGTGGCTCAAGGGAATCGACAACGGCATCGATCGCTACGACCCGGTCACCCTGTGGCAGCAGGGAAGTGGGCAGTGGACCACCGATGTGGAGTTTCCGCGCCCTGGCATGCAGTACCGGCGGATGTATCTCGACGGCGCCTCGTCGGGGACCGCGCCGGGCGCGCGGTACGACGGCAGTTTGGTAGCCGCGCCCGGTGCGGCCCAGCGTGTTTCGGTCGATCCGAGCCTGACGACGATCTGTTCGCGGGACGCGGCGCAGGGCACGGCGGGCATGATTCCGCTGCCCGATATCTGCGCGAAGGACGCCAGGATCAGTGAGGGCGCCGCGCTCACCTTCACCACTGCCCCGGTGACCCAGCCGACCAGGATCTCCGGTGAGATCGCCGCGCACCTCAACACCGTGCTCGACACCACCGACGGCTACTGGACCGTCACGGTGAACGACGTCGCGCCCGACGGCACTTCGACAGTGTGGACCCAGGGCCAGCTGATGGCCTCGCTCCGCGCGGTCGACGAAGCCAAGTCGACCCGCTCACCCAACGGCGACTACACCGACCCCTACCCGATCCTCACCCTCGACACCCGCCAACCGATCGTGCCCGGCGAGCCGACCACCATCGACATCGGCATCCGCGCCACCGACGGTGTGCTGTTGCCGGGCCATCGGCTTCGGGTGGATGTGTTCGCGGGCAACTTCCCCAGCGGAATCCCGTTGCGGCCGTTGCTGAACGAGAGCGGGCTGCGCACCCAGCATCTCGAGCTGGATCCGTCCCGGCCGAGCTGGATCAACGTTCCCTTGGACGTCGATCCCGGCTGGTGAGCCCGGTTCACCCCGGTTCGAACAGCCTCGTCAGATCGTCGACGAATTCGGCATATGCCTCGGTGCGATCGGTCGCGGTGGTCACGACCGCGACCGTTCGTGGGTCGCCAAGTCGGGCACCCGGGTCACGTCGGCGCCCGCACCCGCCGCGAGGTGGGCGAAGGTGACCGCGTCGCGCACCGCCGCGCCACCGTGGTCGTTGTTGAAGTAGACGTAGCTGTCGTCGTCGGGCGACCAGGTGTCGAGCAGCCGATGTGCCCAGCCGCTCAGCGCCTGCTTGCCGTAGGACGGTAGGGGAGTGGCGCGGCCCGCGTGCAGGCGCAGGTAGGCCCAGTCGGTGGTTCGCCACAGCGGCGTGACCGGGCGGGAGTCGCGATCTGCCCAGGACAGTGCCGCGCCACGGGATTTCAGGACCGTGCGGATCTCGTCGGTCCACCAGGAATCGTGGCGCGGTTCCACCGCTACCCGCACCGAATCCGGGAAGCAGCGCAGGCAGGTGTCGAGGAGATCGGAGTCCGCGCGCAGGGTCGGCGGCAGCTGGAGCAGGATCGGGCCGAGTCGCTCGCCGAGGCCCGCGGCGTGGTCGAGTAGCCGCTGCACCGGTTCGGCCGGGTCGCGCAGCCGCTTGATATGGGTGAGATAGCGGCTCGCCTTCACCGCCACGACGAAGCCGGCGGGCGTGCGTTCCCGCCAGGTCGCGAAGTTCTCCCGGCTCGGCAATCGATAGAACGCGTTGTTCGACTCGACGGTCGAAAACGCCTCCGCGTACTGCTCGAGCCACAGCCTCGCCGGCACCTTCGGTGGATACAGCACGCCGCGCCAATCGCGGTACTGCCAACCGGAAGTGCCGACGTACATGGTCATGTCGGTGCCTCAGATCTCCGAGCGCAGCAGCGGCTGGAGTTCGCTGCTGTAGAAGTCGAGGAACGCGTCCATGTCCGGTCCCGCGTTCATCAGCACCACGTGATCGAAACCCGCGTCGACTGCCTTGCGCACCGCCTCGACGTAGCGTTTCGGATCGTTGCCGCAGACAAAGGACTCGAGCATGTCGTCGACTCGCACGGTGCTCGACGCGGCTTCGAAGTTCGCCGGATTGGGCAGCTCGCTCATCACCTTCCAGCCGCCGGTCGACCACCGGTTCGTCGACAGCGCGGCCTCGGCGCCTTCGCGATCGCTCTCGGCGAAGGCGACGCCCACTTCGACATAGCGCGGACCTGTGCCGCCATCCTGCTGAAAGGCCTGCACCAGTGCGGGATCCGGCGCGGTCGCGAACAGCCCGTCGCCGAGTTCGGCGGCGATCTTGGCCGCGCTGGGGCCGCCCGCCGCCACCGCGATCACCGGCAGCGTCTCCGGTAGATCGAACACCCGCGCGTCCGACAGCTCCAGAAACTCGCCGTAGTAGTTGCGGTAGCCGCCGCGCCACAACAACCGAATGATCTCGAGCGCCTCGCGCAACATCCGCTGACGGATCAGCACCGGCGGGAACTCGTGCCCGACGATGTGCTCGTTGAGCCGCTCGCCCGAACCGATTCCCAGGGTGAACCGCCCGTCCGATACCAGGGCGGTGGTGGCGGCCGCCTGGGCGATGATCGCGGGGTGATAGCGGATGATCGGGCAGGTCACGCCGGTGGCGAGCCCGATTTCCTCGGTGCGTGCCGCGATCGTGCCGAGGACCGTCCAGGCGAAGGGGGAGTGGCCCTGATTGTCGAGCCACGGATGGAAGTGATCGCTCATCTCGACGAAATCGAAGCCGACCGATTCGGCCCGAACCGCCTGTCGGACAAGTTCCTTCGGGCCGAATGCCTCGGCCGCCAATTTAAATCCGAGCTGCATGGCGAACCTTTCGCAGTGGGTCAGCCGCGGCCGAGGGCGTTGGCCAATTCCTGCTTGTTCATCTTGGAGCGGCCGTCGATATTGCGGCGCCGGGCCTCGTCGTAGAGCTGATCGCGGGTCTTGCCGCTGCCCTGGGTTCGTTGACCGCCACGTCGTTGCGAGGAACTGCCGGATTTCTTGCTGGATCCCTTTGTTTCGCCGTGCTGGGCGCGAGTCTTGTTGACCGTCCGCGCGGCGATCTCCTCGGCCCGTTCTTCGCTACGGCCACGGTCGCGCTCGGACTTCTTGATGTCTTTGTACTGGCGTTCGCGCTTGTCGCTCCACGCTTGCTGCGGCATGGCGTAGACCTCCTCCTCGATCGGTGGGCATCTTGGGTGTCGCCTACCCGGTAGCCGAGGACGGAAACAGCGGCCGGTCACGCGATGATGGCGTCCACGGTCGGTGGGCGCCATCACGGTCCGAGCCTGGCGGATCAGATGAAGAAGTTGAAGATCACGGTAGCTAGCCACTGAAAGAAGTCGATGACCATAACGGCTCACCTCCTTCCCCGAATGTCCATCCAGCTATTGCCGCTCACCGCGGGACGAAGTGTTCGAGCCGTGGTGTCATAGCTGGTTGTGGTTCCGATACCCGACATATCGTGAGTACCCGAAACTGTGTTAGCAATAACATAGCTACCTGCATGTGGTCGCATCGACCTGCCACACTTACCTGGTGGGCGCACCAGGCGGAATCGCGATTCGTGCATGGCGGTGGATCCGCAGCGCGCCCGGCACCTACCTCTGGCTCACCGCCCTCGCCGTCACGACGGTGATCATCGATCGTCTCCCGCCCGATGAAGCCGAACAGTGGCTCGGTCACCGCTCGACCAACCTGCATCACCTCGGTGAAGATCCGCTGCGGGTGCTGATCGCCAGTGCTTTCTGGACCGACGGCGGCGGATGGTTCGCCTATGTGGTGCTGTTCACCGTCTTTCACGCCAATGTCGAACGCTGGCTCGGCACCCTGCGCTGGCTGGTGGTCGTCGTGCTCGCGCATGTGGGCGCCACCTACCTCAGTCAGGGCGTGCTGCTGTGGGCGATTCGCAGCGACGACGCGCCCGAACGCGCGATGTATTTCCTCGATGTGGGCGTCAGTTACGCGCTGGCCGGTGTGGCCGCGGTGCTCGCGTACCGGGTGGTGACGCCGTGGCGCTGGTTATACGTGGTCGCGGTCCTCGCGGTCGTGCTCCCGCCGATCTTCCTGAACCGCGCGTTCACCGACATCGGACATGCGAGCGCGGCCGCCATCGGTTTCGCTTGCTACCCGCTGACTCGAGGCCGCGGGCGCGCGTGGGATCCCGCGGTAGTCCTGCGGAAATCCTCGACCGAGCGCTGATTGCTAATAGTTAGCCGACCGGCCGTGGGTGCGGGACGGGCGACCGCCGAGCGTCCTGTGCTCACTAGGGTGGGACCGGTGATCTTGCTGGCGATAGGTGTGGTTCTGCTCGGTGTGTTCGCGCTGCGCTTCCGTCAGGAGCGGCGCCGATTCAGTAATGGCGTGTTGCTGCTGCTCGGAATTCTGTGTGCCGGTGGCGCATTGATCGGTTCGGGTGCCGAAGGGGCGGGCCCCGAGATGCTGGTCTTCTTCGCGCTGGCGTTGTCGCCATTGCTCGTGCTCGCGCTGTCGGGGCTGCTGATGCTCAACGGGGTGGTGATGCTGCGCCGCGAGGGCGTGCGCGTGGCGAACCTGCTCTCCCTCGGACTCGGCGTCGCACTGTTGGTTCCGTACGTGTTGCTGGTGCTGGCGGTGATCGCCGAGTGGGAGGTGCTCGGGGTATTGCTGCTCGCGGTCGTGCTCGTCGCCGCCTACCTCGGCTTCGTGCTCGTCGCGTTCCTGTTCTATTCGCTCGTCTACGGCTGGGTGACACGTACCGACGACGTGGTCGCGATCGTCGTGCACGGCTCCGGCTTGCTCGGTGACCGGGTTCCGCCGCTGCTGGCGAGCAGGCTCGACCGTGCGCTCGGTATCTGGCGCACCGCCCGCGCGCACGGCCGGACGCCACTGCTGGTCACCAGCGGTGGCAAGGGGTCCGACGAGAAGGTCGCCGAGAGCACCGCGATGGCCGCCTACCTCGTCGAACACGGCGTGCGCGACGACGAGATCCTGCGGGAGGACCGTTCGACTACCACCCGCGAGAACCTGCTGTTCAGCCGCGAATTGCTGGCCAGACAGGGGATCGAGAGCCGCATTCTGCTGGTCACCAGCAATTTCCATGTGCTGCGGACCGCGTTGCTCGCGCGCTCGGTCGGGATCGACGCCAAGGCCGTCGGCGCGCCGACGGCCCGCTACTACCTGCCCAGCGCCATCCTGCGCGAATACGCCGGGATTCTGGCCGAGCACAAGGTGCTCAATGCCGTGCTGTGCGGGTTGCTGGTGGCGGCTCCGGTCGCGCTGGCGATCTTCGGCGAAGCCGGCTGACACATTTAGGTGTTACGTACAGTTATGGATAGTTGTATCATCGGAACTACCGAGCAGGGCGCAACGTCGCGACCTGGTGCATGGCAGGCCGTGCGCGGTTGATCGAGGAGTACCGATGAAGATATTTCCTTGGGGACGAGAGCATCCGGACATCGATCCGGGCGTGGTGGCATTGCACGCGCGCAATGTCAGCTTCGACTGGTCTGGCATCGACCTCCAGTGGATGTCGGCGGAACCGATCGCCGGCCACCTGATCAGCGCGCTCAACATGTTGCTGCCCGAGGGCGAGCGCATGTTCATCGAGACCTATCGCGAAGCATTGCCCTACGTCAAGGACGAGAAGCTGCGCGAGGACATGCTCGGTTTCATCGGGCAGGAAGCCATGCACGCGCAAACCCACGCGAAGGTGCTCGACGACGTCTTCACCGCCCATGGCATCGACGCGAGTCCCTATCTGCGGCAGATGGAATTCCTGTTTCGTGTCTCGCTCGGCCCGCGCGGTGGCGACGATCGCGCAGGCCGCCAGATGCTGGTGGAACGCCTCGCTTTCATCGCCTGCCTCGAACACTTCTTCGCCTGGCTCGGCGACTGGATTCTCAACGCCGATCTGGAGCAGTTCGGCGCCGACCCGCGGATGGCCGACCTGTTCCGCTGGCACGGTGCCGAAGAGGTCGAACACCGCAGCGTCGCCCATGATGTCGCGGAGTATTTCGGCGTCGGCTACGTCCGTCGCTGCGCGTCCATGACGCTGGTGTTCCCGATCTTCCTCATCGTGCTGGTGCGCGGTGCGCGGTTCCTCGTCCAGCAGGACCCGCGGTTGCCCGATCGGGGCTACCCGCGGCTGCTCACCGGGGTGTTCGGGGCGATGTGGCGCGGTGCGCTGCCCGGCGTCCCGTCGTTGCTGGTAAGTGCGCTGTCGACCTTCCAGCCCGGCTACAACCCGCAATCCGTCGGCTCGACGGCGCAGGCGATCGCGTATCTGGCCGCCTCGCCCGGTGCCCGCTCGGCAGCGTCGTGACCACGCGCGACATTCCCGCCGATCTCTACGGCAAGTACCGCCACGATCCGGCGATGAAGGTCATCGACGCCATCGCGGCTACCCGGCTGCGCTGGAGCGCGCTGGTCAACCGAGCTGATCTGCGACCGCGCGTCGACGACCGCCGCCTGCCGGTGGTGGTGACCGAACGCCGGATCGAAGCGCACGACCAGGACGTGGTGAGTCTTCGCCTCGAAGCCCCCGACGGTCGCGTGCTGCCGCGCTGGCGGCCCGGTGCGCACCTGGATCTGGAACTGCCGTCGGGTCGGCTGCGCCAGTACTCGCTGTGTGGCGATCCCGCCGACGAGCGCGCGTACCGCATCGCCGTGCGCCGTATTCCCGGTGGCGGCGGTGGCTCGATCGAGGTGCACGACGAACTGCCCGCCGGCTCCCGGCTGGTGGTGCGCGGCCCGCGCAACGCCTTCCCGTTCGCGGTGCCCGGTCACGGATCACCTTCGCAGCGGCTGCATTTCGTCGCAGGGGGCATCGGCATCACCCCGATCCTGCCGATGGCACGGCTCGCCCACCGGCTCGGTGTGCCGTGGACGCTGGTCTACAGCGGTCGCAGTCGCGACACCATCCCGTTCCTGGCCGAGATCGAGAGCTTCGGCGCGAATGTCGTCGTGCGCACCGATGACGAGCACGGCCTGCCCACCGCGCCGGATCTGCTGCCGGGCGTAGGTCCCGGCACCGCGGTCTACGCGTGCGGCCCGACACCGATGACCTCGGCGATCGTCGCCGCCGTGCGCGAGATGCCCGATGTGGAACTGCATTTCGAGCGATTCTCGCCGCCACCGATCATCGACGGCACGGCATTCGAGATCGAATTCGCCTCCAGCGGTGCGGTTGTCACGGTCGACGCCGACCGGTCGGTGCTCGACACGATCCTCGATTCCCGCCCCGACCAGCCCTACTCGTGCAGGCAGGGCTTCTGTGGCACCTGCGTGGTGCGGGTTCGCTCGGGCGAGCCGGACCATCGCGACACCACGCTGTCCGATGCCGACCGTGCCGAGGGTGCCATGCTGGCCTGCGTATCCCGTTCCCGCGGTGAGCGATTGGTGCTCGACCTGTGATTTCTCTGCTGGACAAGGAGTCCGAACGATCATGACGAACGACAGCCCGCAGCCCGTCAACCAGCGCACCGTCCGCAGCGGTGATTTCGACATCGCCGTGTTCGAATACGGCGACCCGGCCGCCGACACCATCGTGCTCGTGCACGGCTGGCCCGACACCCACCACCTGTGGGACCGGGTGATTCCGCTGCTCACCGACCGCTTCCATGTGGTCGCCTACGACACCCGCGGGCACGGCGAATCCACCCGCACCCAGCGCACCGACGACTTCCGCCTCGACGAACTGTCACGCGATTTCTACGCTGTGCTCGACGCGGTGAGCCCCGACCGCCCCGTGCACGTGCTCGCCCACGACTGGGGCTCGGTGCAGGTGTGGGAGGCGGTATGCGAACCGCAGGCCGGCGAGCGCGTCGCCTCGTTCACCTCGGTCTCGGGCCCCAATCTCGACCACCTGTCCAGCTGGGTGCGCGACCGGCTCTCCCGCCCGACCCTGCGCAATGTCTGGCAGCCGATGACCCAGCTCGCCTCCTCGGCCTACACCTTCTTCTTCATGACGCCCGGGCTGCCGCGCGCGACATTCAACGCCATCGGCACCGAAAAGCTGTGGCAGCGTGCGGTTTCCCTGATGAACGACACGCCCGTCGCGAATGTGAAGCTCGGCCCCACCTTCCGCCGTGACATGGTCGACGGACTGCTCATCTATCGCGCGAACATCGTGCAGCGCATGCTCTCCCCGCGTGAGCGCCGCACCGAGGTGCCGGTGCAGCTGATCGTGGCCGGACGCGATGTCGCCGTGCGACCCGCGGGCTACGACGATTCGGGCAAGTGGACCGACCGGCTGTGGCGTCGTGATGTGCCCGCCGGGCACTGGATGCCGTTCTCGCATCCGGAACTGCTCGCCACCGCGACCACCGAGCTGATCGACGCACTCGACGGTGCCGCGGTCTCACGCGGGCTGGCCAGGGCTGAAGTAGGCCCTGCGCGAAGGGAATTCGAGCACAAGCTGGTGGTGGTCACCGGTGCGGGTAGCGGCATCGGCCGCGAGACCGCGCTGGCCTTCGCCCGGCTCGGCGCCGAAGTGGTGGTCTCCGATGTCAACGAGCTCGCCGCCAAGGCCACCGCGGAACTCGTCGCCGCGGAAGGTGGTGTGGCGCATTCCTATCCGCTCGATGTGTCGAACGAGGACGCGGTGCGCGCGCATGCGGACACGGTGATCGCCGCGCACGGCGTGCCCGATGTGCTGGTCAACAATGCCGGCGTCGGCCAGGCGGGCGGGTTCCTCGACACGCCGTCGGAGGAGTTCGACCGCGTCCTGCGGATCAACCTCGGCGGCGTGGTCAACGGCTGCCGGGCGTTCGGTGCGGCGATGGCCGATCGCGGGCTCGGCGGGCACATCGTGAACCTGTCGAGCATGGCCGCCTACAGCCCGCAGCGCGACATGGCGGCCTATGCCACCAGCAAGTCGGCGGTGTTCATGTTCTCCGACTGCCTGCGTGCCGAACTGGCCGACCGCGGCGTCTCGGTGTCGACGGTGTGCCCCGGCATCGTGCACACCAATATCGTCGCCACCACCCGCATCTCGGGTGTCTCCGCCGAGGAGGAGACGGCCAAGCAGCAGAAGTTCGACAAGCTGTACGAGCGACGCGGCTACACTCCCGACCGTGTGGCGGCCCAGATCGTGAAGGCCGTGCGGACCGGACGTGACATCGTGCCGGTGACGCCGGAATCGTGGGTGCAGTACCGGCTCAACCGGATCGCCCCCGGTGCGGTGCGCTTCGCCGCGCGCCGGATGAAGCTGGTCTGACTCGGCTACGCCCGGCGCAGTTGCTCCTGCACGGCGGCGACGTGCCGGGCGTCCACGCCCCAGGGGTTGTCGACGCCCACCTTTCGGTCCAGGTCCCAGAGCACGCACTCCTCGTCCGGCCGCGCGACCAGCGACCAGGCCACCACGGTGCGGCCCAGTTGTTCGACCATGGTGCCGTGATTCTGGGTGCTCTCGCCGACGCCCTCGGGGAAATGATGCAGGAAACGGCCATAAGCCTGCGCACAGAAGTCCGCGTAGAGCTGGGTGCAGAGGATGAAGCCGTGCCAGGCCTCGTCGACCGCGTGCGAGGGCATGCCGATCACCTGGTCGTCGCGAATGGCGGCGCCGCAGCACCGCAACCATTGGCGCAGACCGGTTTCCACGAGCTCGCGGGGCTGCCACGGTGAGGTCTTGAAGATCGCGTCGGGCAAGCGCAGCGCATCGACGGTGCGGTCGACGGTGGGGAGGTCGACTTGCCGTCTGCCCGCTCGCGGGAAAGAGAACGCCACAATTCACTGTAAGGCCACTGGCCGCGGAGCAGCCGTGGGATCCGGGCAGTCCGGCCGGTGGACATTCTGTGATCCAGGCCTCAGCGCCCTTGACCTGAACTTCACTTCAGGTTTCATGCTTGACTCGTTCGGTCAACACCACGAAGGAGTCGCGATGCGTGCAGTGCAGGTCAAGGAATTCGGTGGTCCCGAAGTCTTGGAGGTATTGGAATTCCCTGCGCCACAACCGGATTCGGCCGAAGTGGTGGTCGACGTCGAGGTGGCCGACGTGATGTTCCTCGACACCCGGTTGCGCAGCGGGTGGGGGCAGGATTACTTCGCGTTGAGCCTGCCCTATGTCCCCGGCGGCGCTGTCGGTGGTGTGGTCAGCGCGGTCGGCGCGCAGGTAGATCCCCGCTGGCTGGGCAAGCGCGTGGTCACCCAGACCGCCGCCAGCGGCATCGGTGGCGGCCTGCCCACCGGCGGCTACGCCGAGAAATCCCTCGCCAAGGCGGCCACCCTGACCGAGATCCCCGACGGACTCACCACTGAGCAGGCCGTCGGTCTCGCCCACGACGGACGCACGGCTCTGTCCGTCTTCGACACCGCCGCGGTGCAACCGGGTTCGTGGGTGCTGATCACCGCCGCCGCGGGTGGCCTCGGCACACTGCTCACCCAGCTGTCGGTCGCCGCCGGCGCGCACGTGGTAGCGGCTGCCCGTGGCCAGGAAAAGCTCGCGCTCGCAACACGATTGGGCGCCACGGCAGTGGTCGACTACTCCGCCGACGGGTGGGAAGAGCGAGTCCGTGAGATCACCGGAGGGGGTGTGGCCGTAGTCTTCGACGGTGCCGGCGGTGAGATCGGCGGCGCGGCGTTGACGGCCGCTGCCGATGGCGGCCTGTTCCTCGGATACGGCTCTGCCGCGGGTGATTTCGCGCAGGGCGACACCGAAGCGGCGGTCGCACGCGGTGTGCGAGTGCTCGGGCTGTTCGATGTCGTCGAGGACGATGTCGACTGGGTCGGTATCACGGCCCGCGCGCAGCAGGCGGTAGCCGAGGGTGCGCTGGAAGTGGTGATCGGGCAAACCTTCCCGATCGACCAGGTGCGACAGGCGCACGCCGCCATCGAGAGTCGATCCGCCCTCGGTCGTACCTTGTTGACGCTCGGCGCGTCATTGTAACTTATCAAGCACCGCAACGGAATACACGTTAAGTTATGTTCTGTGCAGGGACTGATAATCATCGCAGTGATAGCTGCGGTTCTGTTGTTGGTAATAGGAGTCATCAAGTTGGCCAGCAACCCAGGGGGCAACATCGAACGTCGCGACCGCGACGCGCGAGTGCGGGGTGGCCAGCGAGCTGAACGCTCGTAACCCATCCCCCGGGTGCCGCACGACAACGGCGATCGGTCGCCGCGCCTTCCTAGGAAGCCGCGGCCCCCGATCGCCGTTCCTGTCCCACCTCCGACACGACCGCCGCGTCAAGTGGTCAACCCCGCACTCCGCCGGGTACCATGCGACTCGCCCGCGGAGACCCCCGCGGCGAGGGGCGGTAGCTCAGTCGGTTAGAGCCGCGGACTCATAATCCGCTGGTCGTGGGTTCGAGCCCCACCCGCCCCACTTCCCCCTCTGACCTGCTGATATTCGCAATCAACTCTGCGCGTCGACGGTCCGGGCGCGGTGCAGCAGGGTCTCGGTGAGGGCGGATAGGCGGTCGGCCGCTTCGGGGTCGAAGGTGTCCACCGACTGATACGTCGCTCGAATTCGTTCGATCACCCGCCGGTTCTCGGCTACCAGACTCGAGTCCGCCTCGCCCTCGCGGGCACGCTCCGGCTCGATGACCCGGAATTGGCGGCCACCCACTTCACCGCCCTGCTCACCGGCAGCATCGACACCCGATCCAAACTCGGCACCTGCCCCCTCGCGATCCCCGAACTACGCGTTGTCTCCGACGCGGCGGTGACAACCTTTCTGAGAGCTTTCGGTACCCCTACTTCGCCCTGAGCCCCGCGATGAGGAGGCCGACCATGCGGCGCGGGTTGTAGCGAGGAGTACTTCCGCCGACGCAGAGGTTGCCGACAGCACGGAGGATTTCGTAGGGGTCGGTACCGGGGCGGATTTCGCCTGCGGCGGTGGCGGCGGTGAGGAGGGCCTCGCAGGTGGGGACCAGGCGGTCGAGGAAGTAGGTGTGGAGGGTTTCGAAGGTGGTGGCGTCGGATTGAAGTGCTTCCGCGAGACCGTGTTTGGTGGTCAGGAAATCGGCGAAGAGGTTGATCCATTCGCCGAGTGCGGCGTGGGGTGAGGTGTTGGTGGCGAGGAGGGTGGGGCCAGCTTCGGCGCAGGCTTCGACCTGGTGGCGGTAGACGGCGACGATGAGGTCGGCCCGGGTGGGGAAGTGGCGATAGATGGTGCCGACCCCGACGCCGGCGCGGGTGGCGATCTCGCGGACGGGGACGTCGACGCCGGAGGCGATGAAGGCGGCTGCGGCAGCGTCGAGTAGCGCCTGCTGGTTGCGCCGGGCGTCGGCTCGTCGGCGCGGCGGCTCGGTCGGGTTGTCGACCACGAGACCTCCCTCTTGCTAAGCGGAACACTGTTCCGTATGTTGATTAGCGGAACATTGTTCCGCTTGGTTGAGGATGCCAGAACCGGCGAGCCGAACCAAGCTCATCTGGGAGGAACCGCCATGCAGTACCGCACTCTGGGTCGTACCGGCGTTCAGGTCAGCGCGCTCGTGCTCGGCGCGATGAACTTCGGCAAGCTGGGAAAGTCCACGCAGGACGAGGTCACCGCCATGATCGATGTCGCGATCGAGGGCGGCATCAACCTCATCGACACCGCCGACATGTACGGCCACGGTGAATCGGAAGAACTGGTGGGCAAGGCTATCGCTGGCCGTCGCGACGACATCGTGCTGGCTACGAAGGCGAGCATGCCGATGGGCGAGGAGCGCAACCATCGCGGCGGTTCGCGCCGCTGGCTGACCACCGCGCTCGACAACAGCCTGCGCCGCCTCGACGTCGACCACGTCGACCTCTATCAAATCCACCGTTGGGACCCCGAAACCAGCGACGAGGAAACCCTCTCGGCGCTGACCGACCTGCAGCGCGCGGGCAAGATCCGCTACTTCGGCTCCTCGACATTCCCCGCCTACCGCATCGTCCAGGCGCAATGGGCAGCCGCGGAGCGCCACCTGAGCCGATATGTGACCGAACAACCCAGCTATTCGATCCTGCAGCGCGGCATCGAAACCCACGTCCTGCCGGTCACCGAGGAATACGGCCTCGGCGTCCTCGCGTGGAGTCCGCTGGCGTCGGGCTGGCTCTCGGGCGCGATCCGCGCCGACCGCGAAATATCCACCAGCCGTTCAACCTTCATGCCCGACCGCTACGACACCACGATCCCCGCCAACCACGCCAAAATGGCCGCCGTCGAGCAACTCGCGAAGCTGGCCGACCAGGCGGGCCTGACCCTGATCCAACTCGCCCTGGCGTTCGTCACCACGCACCCCGCCATCACGAGCGCCATCATCGGACCACGCACCATGGACCACCTGCGCTCCCAGCTAGCCGCCGCCGACACCGTCCTGCCGCCCGACGTCCTCGACGCCATCGATGCGATAGTCGCCCCCGGCACCGACCTCGCTCCCCACGAAAAGCATGACACGCCACCATCTCTGCTCAACCCAGCCCTACGTCGTCGATGATGAGGGCGTTCGCACCGGCGGCATAACCAGAGCACCGATCGACGGTGGGATCAGTCGCGTGGCTCGAGGATGACGATTGGGATCGTGCGGTTGCCTGCGTTGCGTTGGTAGAAGTCGTAGCTGGGGAAGGACTCGACGAACCTCGGCCACAGGCGGTTTCGTTCGGTGTCGGCGGCTATCCGGGCTCGGACGGGGAGTAGGTCGGCGCCGATTTGGATCGTGGTGTCCGGGTTGGCTTTCAGGTTGTGGAACCAGGCTGGGTGGGTTGGTTGGCCGGCTTTGGATCCAGCTATGGCGATGGCGTCGCCGTCGTGGTGGTACATGACGGGTGAGGTTCGGTGGGTGCCGGTTCTGGCGCCGACGTGGTTCAGGAGCAGGACTCGGGCATCGGGGAAAGCGGGGAAACGGCCGCCGAGTCGGCCGTTGGTGCGGCGGTACAGGGCTACATGGACCTTCGTTGATCGGCGGCCGAGGTAGATTCCGCGCTTGCTCGCGAATCGGGATAGCGATTCCACCAACCGTGCTGTCAACGGCGTTGTGGTACTGCGGTTTTGGTTCTGATCGTGCACTGCCCCTCCAGAGTCTCGATCTACTACGCACCATAGTAGACGTGTTGTCCGCCGGTGGGGTGGTGATTCGTCAACAGTGGCCGATGACTTTTGTCATGGCGCAACCGTGCGAATCCCATCGGCGATCGGTGACTGCGCTTACTACTGGTGACGCCCCGCGTCGACCACCGTAGAAGGCATGAGAAACACAGACGTGATCACCGCACGCGGGCTGCGGCGAACATACGGTCGCGGCGAGGACGCGTTCGAAGCCGTCAAAGGCGTGGACCTCGAGGTGCACGAGGGCGAGGTGTTCGCCCTGCTCGGAACCAACGGTGCGGGCAAGACCTCGACGCTCGACATGCTGGAAGGGCTGGTCGCCCCGTCGGCAGGCGAGATCGAAGTCTTCGGTCTCGACCCGCTGCGGGACCGCGACCAGGTCCGCCCGCGGGTCGGCATCATGTTGCAGTCCGGCGGGCTGCCCGCCGAGCTGACCGTCGCCGAGACGCTGGAGATGTGGCGCGGAACCTGCACCGATCCGACCACCGCGGCCGCCGTCTTGGCGCAGGTCGGCCTGACCGATCGCGCGGGCGTCCGGGTCGGTTCGCTCTCGGGTGGCGAAAAGCGCCGCGTCGACATGGCGTGTGCCCTGCTCGGACAGCCCCGATTGCTGTTCCTGGACGAGCCGACCACCGGCCTCGACCCGGAAAGCCGGCGCGGGACATGGCAATTGCTCGCCGACCTCAAAGCATCCGGGGTGACGATGGTCCTCACCACGCACTACCTGGACGAGGCCGAAGCGCTCGCCGACCAGATCGCGATCATGCACAAGGGCGCGATCGCCCGCAGAGGCACCCTGCGCGACATCGTCGACGATCATCCGGCCCGCATCGCCTTCGACCATCCCGGCCTGCCCGTGCCGCAGTTGCGTGGTGCCAGGGTCGAGGCACACGCGCGAGTCACCGTCAGCACCAACGACTTACCGGGCCACCTGTTCGAACTGCTCGGCTGGGCCCGCGAAGCTGGGGTGCAGCTGACCGGGCTCGAGGCGCGCGCCGCCTCGCTGGAATCGGTCTTCCTCGACATCGCCGAAGCGACCACTCCCACCTTGATCGGAGCACGATGACCACCACCCTGCCCGCCGGCGGATCTCGCCGTCGACCGCTCACCGCGCTCGCCAAGGCGGAATGGTTGCAGTTCCGGCGCAACAAGACTCTCGTCTACATGGCAACGGTGTTCCCGATCGGGCTTCCGTTGGCCACCTTCTTCATTGCCGGCAAGGACACCGAGCCGACAACCGCGATGGCGGCGGTGACCTTCGAATTGCTCGCGGTCCTCGCCCTGCTGTTCGTGCAGTACTACTCGGTGCTGTCGATGGTGACGACGCGCCGCAGCGAGGGCGTGCTGAAACGGCTGCGCATCGGTGAGGCCGCCGACTGGCAGATCCAGCTCGCTCCGGCCATACCCGGCGCCGTCATGACCGTCGCGTGCACCGCCGTCGTGGCCGTGGTGGTCTACGGCAGCGGCGCACCCGCGCCGGTCAACCCACTGGCGATCGTGCTCGCCCTGGTCGGCGGGACAGTCCTGTTCACCCTGCTCGCCCTGGCGACCAGCGCCTACACCAAGAACGCCGAGGCCGCGCAGATCACCTCGCTGCCGGTGATGGTCATCGCGATGCTCGGCATGGCCTCCATCCGCGGCTTCCTGCCCGATCGACTGGCGCAGGTCGCGGAGTGGACCCCCTTCGCCGCGGTCTCCGACCTCATCTCGCTCGGCACGATGGGCAAGCTGTCGGCGACCGCCGAATCCGACGCCGCGCTCAGCTTCGCCGACACCGTCACCCAAGCAGGCCGACCGTTTGCGACACTGGCGCTATGGACCGTGCTGGCGCTCGTGCTGACCCGCAAGAGCTTCCGCTGGGACGACCGCGGGTGATGCGCGCGACCGCCTGGTGGCACGAGTTGTCGGGGGCCGCCAAGTTCCGGCTCTACACCCGGCTCTCGTTCCAGGCGGTGATCGCCGTGCTGGTCGTCGTGCTGGCGATCAGCGCCGAGTCGGTGGTCTCGGTGCTCGGGATCGTTGCCGGTGGTATCGCGGCCGCGGTCGCACTGGAGGCGCAACCCGATTTCGCCACCGTCCCCGGTGTGGTGACGCGGCCACGGATGTTGCCGGCCGCCCTCGCGGTGCTGGTCGCGCTGTGGGCGATCAGTGGGGTCGTCGCCCGGTTGGCGAGCGGCGAACCGACTGTCCTCAGCGCGCGCACGGTGGGTGTGTCCACGGTGGTCATGGCGATCTTCTCCGTCATCCCGTTCACTCGCCACAAGTGGTGGATTCTGATCGGCCTGAGCGTGGCCACCCCGCTGGTGGTCTTCGGCAGGCCGCTCGGCATGGGTCTGCAGGGGGCGGCGGTACTTCTTCTCATCGGGATATTCGCGATCGTGTTGACGCGGCTCACGGTGTGGGGGCTGGGAATCATCGATGAGCTGGAGCGAACCAAAGGTGTCGAGGCGCAACTGCAGGTCGCCGAGGAACGACTGCGTTTCTCGCGCGACCTCCACGACGTCGTCGGACGCGGGTTCTCGGCTATCGCGGTGAAAAGTGAACTGGCGGTGGCACTGTCGCGCGCGGGCGATGCCGATCGCGCGGTGGCGGAGATGGAGGCGGTCAGAACGCTCGCGGTCGAATCGATGGGACAGATGCGGACCCTGGTGCGCGGTTACCGCAATATCGACCTGCGCGGGGAAGTGGCCGGGGCGCGGTCGCTGCTGTCGGCGGCGGGATGCGTACTGGTGGTCGAGGGAGACGCGGCCAAGGTGCCAGCGCCATTCCATGAAGTCGCGGCCTGGGTGGTCCGGGAAGGTACGACCAATATCGTCGAACACTCGGCAGCGACGACGGCGACCCTCGCACTCGGCGGGTCGGGTATGTCGCTGCGCAACGACCGTCCGCAGGGCGCGATCGGTGAACGATCGGGGCTGCGCGGCCTCGGTGAACGACTCGCCGCCGTCGGCGCGACCCTCGACATCGTCACCTCCGGCGACGAGTTCACCCTCGAAATCCATTGGGAGAATCAGTGATTCCGGTATTCCTCGCCGATGACGAAACCCTCATCCGCGCCGCCATGGCGACGATGCTCGGCCTGGAGCCCGATCTCGAGGTCGTCGCCCACGTCGGCTCCGGTGCGGAACTCGTCGCCGCGTGGCGCCGTCGGGCCGCGGACGGTGAGCCGGCCGCGGTCGCCGTCATCGATCTGCAGATGCCGGGCATCGACGGCATCGACACCGCTGTCGAGCTGCTCCGAATCACGCCCGGCGCAGGCACTTTGATCGTCACCAGCCATGGCAGACCCGGCTATCTCAAGCGCGCTCTCGCCGCGGGTGTGCGCGGTTTCCTGCCCAAGACGACCTCGGCGGCGACGCTGGCCGAGGTGATCCGGTCGGTGCACAACGGTGGTCGCTACGTCGATCCCGAACTCGCGGCCGAAGCCATCAGCGCGGGGGACACCGTGCTCACCGCCCGGGAGGCCGACGTCCTCGAATTCGCCGCCGACGGCGCCTCCGTGGAGGACATCGCCAAACGCGCCCACCTCTCCCCGGGCACCACCCGCAACTACCTGTCCTCGGCGATGACCAAGCTCGGCGTGTCCAACCGCTACGAAGCCGCACTCAAAGCCCGTGAGAAGGGGTGGATCTAGCCCGATTTCGCCTAGGGTGTGGGGCATTACGGTGCGATGAGAGGGATATCGATGGCTGCTGCGCTGGTCAAAGGGCAGAACGCGGGCTTGGTTTCGGACGAGGTGGTGCTGTCGGTACGGGGCGGGGTCGCGGCCGATCTCTCGGCGCTGTTGGTGACCGAAACGGGCAAGGTTCGCTCGGACGCGGACTTCGTCTTCTTCAATCAGCCGCAGGCGCCGGGTGTTCGGTTGACCGGTGCGGGCCTCGAGGTTTCGCTGGGCGCCGTGCCGGGCGAGATCGCGCAGATTCGCGCGGTGATCACCGTTGCGGCGCAGGGGCAGACGTTCGGCACCGCCGCGGCTCCGCTGGCTTCGGTCGCCGACCGCGCGGGAAATGTGTTGCACGAGTACGCGATCGACGGGCTCGACAGCGAGTCGGTCGTGATCGCGCTCGAGCTCTATCGCCGGGGCGAAGCGTGGAAGGTCCGTGCGGTCGGGCAGGGATACGCGGGCGGGTTCGCCGACTTGGTCACCGACCACGGGGTGAGCGTCGACGACGAGCCGGAAGTGGTCGCCGAAGTTCGGACGGTTCCGGGCGAGGCGGCGCTGTCGTTCGAGAAGCGGCAGCAACTGGACATGCGCAAACGCGAAGTCGCGAAGGTGCTGATCGACAAGAATGCCTTCGGTGCCAGAGCGCGGGTGGTGCTGGTGATCGACAAGACCGGCAGCATGGAGAAGATGTATCGCGCAGGCACCGTGCACCGGGTGGTCGAACGGATGATCCCGGTCGCCACCCAGCTCGATGACGACGGGACGCTCGAGGCCTACCTCTACGCACTCACCTACGCGAAACTGCCCGACATCACGGTCGCGGGCGGAGAACAGTGGGCGCGGACCTACCTCCACCTCAAGGGCACCCACCAGGGCATCGATTACAACGCCATCGGCGGCCGCAACGACGAACTGCCGATCATGCGCGCGATCATCGACACCCTGACCGAACCCACCCTGGTGCTGTTCTTCACCGACGGCGGCTTCGCGAAAAAGCGCGAGATCGCCACCCTGATGCGCGAGGCCGCCCACCTCCCCGCCTTCTGGCAGTTCATCGGCCTCGGCACAGCGAACTTCGGCGTCCTGCGCACCCTCGACGAGCTCGACGACCGCGTCATCGACAACGCGGGCTTCTTCGCCCTCGACGACATCGACCAGGTCGACGACGCCGAACTCTATCGCCGCCTGCTCGGCGAATTCCCGGACTGGTTGCGCGCCGCCCGCGCCGCGGGGATCGTCAACTCCTGAGCCATGGACCGGGCGGTCCGAAATCGGGTTGTCACTGACCAGGGGGATCGTTAGCGTGTCTACCGTTTGCTGTTCGGCAAACTGAAAGGACGAGCTCATGGAACCCATTACCGAACGCGACATCAGGTCGTCGTTCGTCAACTGTTCGAAAGGTGACGCGAAGCGGTTGAATGTGCCGCGTGACCTGGGGGAGCGGCCCTGGGAGGATCTCGACTTCCTCGGCTGGACCGACCCGTCGTACGCGGGGCGCTGCTACATCTCGGTGCCGCGGGCGGACGGGCTGGTCAGTGTCGCGTTGCGGCACGAGACCGGCGGGTCGGGTAAGACGCAGATGTGCACGATCTGTCTCACCACGCATTCCGGTGGCGGCGTTTCGCTGATGACCGCGAGCAAGACGGGCGAGTCGGGGCGCAAGGGCAACACGGTCGGCAGTTACATGTGCACCGATCTGGCCTGTTCGCTGTATGCGCGCAACAAGAAGCGGCCGTCGATGGGCAGCCGGTATCGCGAGGATCTGACACCGGAGGAGAAGGCGCAGCGGGTGGTGGAAAACCTGAACGCCTTCGTGGACCGGCTCTACACCTAGCCGGCCCGCCCCGCTGATCGATGAGGAGGTAGATGCTGTGCGCCGACACTCACCAACCCATTAGGCCCGAGTTCTGTTGAACCTCAACAGAACTCGGGTCGATGCTTTCCTGGCTGGTCGAGTCTGCCCGGGTTGATGATCCCGGACCGTCCCGAGTGGAGCAGGAAACCTCAGAGCATCGCGTTCATGATCGTGCCCGCGCTGGTGGCGACGACGCCGCCGATCATCGCGCCGGCGACCATCTTCGGCGATTGCATGGCGCCGCCGGTCCATTTCTCCCAGGCGAACTTTCCGCCCGCGACAGTGATGGCGACGATGCCGGACAACAGGATGAACCAGGTCAGGTAGCTGACCATCTGCATGATCTTGTCCGCGAGCGGTGGTGCTTCGGGGGTCGGATTGCCGATCTGCGCCAAGGTATCGGTGACGGCGGCCAGAAACATGGGGTCTCACTCGGTAGCTCGGAGGAACGGAACGACGATCAACTCTGCACTGATGGTATCCGGTCATCTGCCACCATGTCGGTGGCCATCTGGACCGAACCGATCGGTTTTGTTGGTGTGCAGGGGGTTCGCGCCCGTATCCTGGACCACGATCGAATACGGCAGGGCTGGAACGCAGTTCGCGTCACGCGATAGGGGAGCAGGCTATGAGCATCATTCTGACGTCGATGGCCGACACCATCACCACGTATGCGCAGATCGGCAACCCTACGCCGGAAGCGCCTCCGCTGTCGGACAAGATCATGAAAATGGTCCAGTACTTGACCTGGTTCATGATCCTGTCGGGTGTGCTCGCGATCACGGTCGCCGGTGGAAAGTTCGCCTGGGAGAAGTGGAACGGCAGCGCGATGGAGTCGCCGAAGATGATCGCGGGTGCGATGATCGGCGGGGTGGTCGCCACCAGTGGCGGCACCATCATGAACGCGATTCTCGGTTAGATCCGCGCGCCCTTGGCGCGATTGCAGGCCCGGCACAGGATCTGCAGGTTCGTCGCGCTCGTCGCACCACCGCGGCTGAGCGGGATGATGTGGTCGAATTCCAGGTAGTGGCCGTCGCCGCATTCGACGCACGCGCCACCGTCGCGTTGCCACACCTGGGCTTTCACGTCCTGGGGGATGCTTCGGCTGTCGAGCTGTCCCGGTGTCAGGACCAGGCGTTTCGACACGCGCAGCGCACCTTCCAGCGCCGCCGCCACATAGTCGGGGTCGGCGACGCCGAAGGTCGCGCCGCCGCGTGCGGAGGTCGCGGCGAGCACGACGGTGCCGTGCTCGGGATGAACCGACACCACCCGGTTCCACGGCAGTTCGATGCCGGTGCCGTCGCCGACGAAGCGCAGTTTCTTGGAGCTGCCGATCAGGCGGCCCTCGGTGTTGCGTGGGCCGCGGGCGAGCATCCGGATGTGGACGGCGGGCAGGTCGAGGTGGACGCGCTCGTCGGGGTCGAGGTGCAGGCCCGGGGTGTTGATGGTGGGCAGCTCGCCGGCGCGCAAGCGGGACAGGGTGCGGCCGCGGTGCATTCGGCGGCGCAGATCGTCGACGACGCCACCGGACAGCGCCAGTTCGCTGACGACATGTTCGAAGGCTTCCAGCTCCTCGGCGAACACCTCACCGTCGGCGAAGGCGAAGGCGACCATTCGCTCGACCTGGGTCAGGCCGGCCTCGCGCAGCAGTGTCCGGCCGCGTTCCTCCTCGATGCGCTGGAAGCGCAGCGCGGCCCACACCTCGATCCATTCCCGCGACATCGTGCCAGGGCCCGCGAGGGCGCGCCTGGCTCTGTTGCGCCAGTGGGTGAGGAATTCCTCGACTTCGTCGGCACAGTTCTTGCACGGGCCGTGTCCACCGAACAGCTTGCGCCGCAAGGGGTTACCGCAGCGAGTGCAGCGGGTTCGGTGATCGTGGAGGTGGGGGTGGACGCTGGCGGTCCACTCGTCGCCGTCCCACCAGCGCAGCTGATCGGGGTTCTCCGGGTCGGGGTGCCAGTCGGCGAGCTCCGGGTCCTGCGGTGGTGGCGGTGGGACGTCGATGACGCGGCGGGACAGGGCCGGTGGGCGCGTCGAGGTCGGTCCGGTGTGGTGTCGCGCCGGCGGCTCAGGGGTCGCGGTCCAGCTCCGTCGGTCGCGGTGGGCATCGGCTGGATCGCTGCCCGTCGGGTCGGTGGTGGTCGCCGCGTCGTGTCGGGAGGGCACGCTCGCGTATCGATCGCCGGGATGTGCGTCGTCGGCCTGGAACGCTCGCGCGGGCACTGTCGACCTGTGGCCGGCGCCGGGGTGCCCGGCGGGCTCGTCCACCGTGACTCCGAATTCACCGGCCAGACCGGCCAACCCGCCGGACCAGCCCTGGCCGATCGCGCGGAAACGCCACTGGCCGTCGCGGCGGTAGAACTCGCCGAACATCATCGCCTTGACGTCCTCGATGCCGTCGATGGTGAACTGGGCGATCGGGCCGTCGGCGGCGTGGACGGTCAGGGTGAGGTCGGGGAGTTGGTCGAAGGTGGCGTCGTCGAGGGACGCGCTGACGACGATGCGGGCCACGTCGGGTTCGGTGCGGGGCAGCGAAATGCTCAGTCGCGCGGTGCCGGGGGCGGGTTCCTGGTCGAGGGTGACCGCCTGGGAGGCGTGGCGCGGGGCGTTGAAGAAAACGAAATCGCGGTCGCCGCGGACTAGGCCTGATTCGGTGACCAGCAGGGCATGCGCGTCTACCGTATGCGCGGATCGCCATGAAACGACCACGGCGAGAAGCGATGTCGGGACCGGCGCGTGTGCACCCTTGCGTAGTTCCATGGTGTTCGCATGATGTCATGGGGGTCTGACAGGGTTTGAGTGCTGGGTGGGGGTGTGTGGGGTTGGTGGGCGTTGGTGGCCAGGGATGACCGGGGTTTGAGTAGTCCCAGATGGTTTGACGCTGTGTTTATTGGAGCGCTGGCGCGCTCGAGTCGCGGCCCTGAGGGGCCGCCGGTTAGGCACCGGGGCTTGCTCCTTCGTCGCCTACGCCCCGGCGCCTAACCGGCGACCCGGCCGCGACCGGCCACTGTGTGGCCGTCCCTCCCTAAGGGTCGGGAGTGCGGTGGCTGGGTTGGGTGGGTTGTGGAAGGCGGGGACGGGCTGGGGTGCACGGCGTGGTTTGGGTTGGGTGGGTTGTGGAAGGCGGGGACGGGCTGGGGTGCACGGTGTGTTTGGGTTGGGTGGGGCGTGGAAGGCGGGGACTGGCTGTGTGCGCGGTGTGCGGGAGTGTGGTGGTTGGTTGGGTGGGTTGTGGAGGACGGGGACGGGACGTGTGGGTGGTGCTGTTTTTGGGCGGGTGGTGGGGCTTCAGTGGGACACGGAGCTGGGCTGGGGGTGTGGTCCCTGCGGCGGCGGCGTCCTTGCGGCACAGTGGGGTTATGACGAACCCGAGGAAGCGGGGGCGCGCGGAGGAGTCTGCTCCGGCGGCGCAGGCGCGGAAGGTGCCGGGGGCTGACTTGTTGTCGGCCGCTCAGGCGGCGGTGGGGGCTGCGCAGGCTGCGGCGGGGCAGGCTATCGATGCTGCTCAGCAGACTGCGGGGTACGCCTTCGATACGGCAGTGCGGTTGCCGCCTGCTTCGGCGCAGTTGGCCGCGCAGTTGCCGGATCTGGTGGAGAACTTGTCGATCGCGGTCGATCGGCTCAACAGCACTATCGATCGGCTGGATCGGACGTTGGCGCTGGCTGATCCGGTGTTCGCAACCTACGATCGGTTGCTGCCGCGGCTCGAGGCCCTGATTTCCCTGGGTGAGGACGTGTTGGGCGCGGTGGCGAAACTACCCGGCGTCGGGTTGCTCGGGCGGATCGCCGGGCGTGGGGGCGAAGAACCCGCGCCGGAGCCGGAACCGGACAAGCGCGGCCGCCGCCGACGCTGAGTGCGCGAACGCCGTGCCGAACCGGTGTGTGGCCGTACCGGTATTGATGCGTGTCGAACTCACGGATCGGGAGTCAACGCCCGGAACGTCGCCGCGGCCTTGAGCACCATCTCCGCGTACTCGTCCTCGGGATCGGAATCGAGGACGATCGCGCCGCCCGCGCCGATCCGCCACTCGTCGTCGTAGCG
The DNA here is from genome assembly GCF_050320175.1 of Nocardia sp. FBN12. Lineage (GTDB taxonomy): Bacteria > Actinomycetota > Actinomycetes > Mycobacteriales > Mycobacteriaceae > Nocardia. The sequence continues at coordinate 657,822 of NZ_CP190048.1, forward strand.
GACCGCCGTGCGGATCACGATATTGAGGTCGGCGGTGCCACTCAGGCCGAGAAAGCCGATGGTGCCCGAGTAGATGCCGCGCGCTTGGGTTTCCAGTTCGTCGAGGATCTCCATGGTCCGCAGCTTCGGCGCCCCGGTCATCGAACCGCCGGGGAAGCAGGCGCGCAGACAGTCGATCACGCCGGCGTCGCGCAGTAGGGTCCCGCGCACGGTGGACACCAACTGGTGCAGGGTGGAATAGGTTTCGGTGTCCATCAGCTTCGGCACGTGGACCGAGCCGACCTCGCAGACGCGGCCGAGGTCGTTGCGCAGCAGGTCGACGATCATCAAGTTCTCGGCGCGGGTCTTCGGGTCGTCGGCAAGTGCGCGACGCAGGATCTCGTCCTCGTCTGCGGTCGCTCCGCGCGGGGCGGTGCCTTTGATCGGCTTGCTCTCGACCACCCGGTCCCGATCGACCTTGAGAAACCGCTCCGGCGAGGAACAAGCCACATCGAGGCCGTCGAAGCGCAGGTAGGCGGCATACGGTGCCGGGTTGCAGCGGCGCAGCCGACGGTAGAAGGCGAGCCCGTCGTCGGGCGCGGCAGCGACGGCGACCGCATCGGTCAGACAGATCTCGTAGGACTCGCCCGCGTGCAGCCGGTCCTGACATACCGCGATATCGGCCAGATAGCGGTCGCGCCCACGCACCAGGTGTGCCTGCACGGCGTCGGGATCGGCGGGCACGGGCAGGTCGGCGGGATTGACCCAGGTCGGCAGATCGTCGAGGGCGTCCGCGGTCTCGCGCAGCCACTGCTCGGCGTCGAGTTCGCCCTCGGTGAGGGCGAGCAGGTAGGTGCGCCCTGCTTCATGGTCGACCACGATCAGCCGGTCGGCGAAAATCCACTGGGCATCGGGTGTGGGGGAGCGGTGGGCATCGCGCGCACCACAGTCGGCCTTCACCTCGTAGCCGAGATAGCCGACATAACCTCCCGCGAAATCGAAAGGCAGCGGCGGGATTTCGCAGTGCCTGGCCCGGAGTTCGCGGTCGAGGTAGTCCAGGACGGTACCCGCGACCGCGCGGGTGCCCTCGGCGTCCGTCACGGTGACAGAGCCGTCGCCCACCCGGTAGCCGACGATTTCGGCATGTGGCCCGCTCGCGTCGCCGAGGAAGGAGAAGCGATCGAGACCGGGTTCGACGTGTTCGCTGTCGAGCCAGAACGCGGTCGGCGCCGAGGCGTAGAGGCGCAAGAAGATGGCTTCGGTGTCGATCGCCCGTTCGATCACCTTGTCTCGCAAGCGAAATGAGCGTTCATGCGACGCAGGCGCGACGACCGCTGGTCCGCGGACGAGCACCGGTGCGGAAACCCGCACGCGCGCCTTGGTGAGATCGGCGAAGTTACGCAGCAGCGCCGCACCGAATTCACTCGACACCGACTCGGGATGGAACTGCACACCCCATTGCGGCCGTTCGCGATGCCGCACCCCCATCACCACCCCGTCGCTCGTCGACGCGGTCACCTCGAGCGACGCGGGCAGCGGCTCGCGCGCCGCGAGCGAGTGATACCGCACGACGGTGAAACCCTGCGGCAGACCCGTGAACAGATCCCGATCGTCATGGGTCACCTGATCGAGAAAACCGTGCCTGGCCTGCGGTGCGCGCTCCACGGTCCCGCCCGCGCCGAGCACGATCCCCTGATGGCCGAGGCACACGCCGAGCAGCGGCAGGTCGGCCTGCGCGATCAGGGCCGTCGAGATTCCCATGTCGCGGGCGCGGTCCGGGCGGCCGGGGCCGGGCGAGATCACCACATTGTCGAAGTGCGCGAGATCCACCGGCCCCTCGTCGTTGCGCACGACGGTCGGCTCGCTCCCGTTGACCTCGCTGATCAGCTGATAGAGGTTGTAGGTGAACGAGTCGTAGTTGTCGATCAAGAGCGTGCGCATCGTGGCAGAGACATTACGCCGGGCGCCCGCGCGCGCATTCCCGCGCAGTCCCCGTCGATCTCCGGGCACAATGTGCGGCATGGCTGTTTCTCAACCTGTCGATGTTGACCCGGCGATCGCCGATTTCGCGGCAATCGGGCGGTGGATGGACGAACAGGGCTTGCCCGGGGCGGAATTCGACGCGGTCACCGCGCTCGGTGGTGGCACGCAGAACGTGATGCTGCGCTTCACCCGGGGCGGGCGCGAGTATGTGCTGCGGCGCGGCCCCAAGCATCTGCGCGCCAAGAGCAACGAGGTGATCGGCCGGGAATCGCGACTGCTCGGCGCGATCGCCGACACCGAGGTGCGCTCGCCCCGGGTGATCGCCGCCTGCGACGACGAGTCGGTGATCGGCGCGGTGTTCTATCTGATGGAGCCCATCCGCGGCTTCAACCCGCAGACCGAACTGCCCGAACTGCACGCCGGTGATCCCGAGATCCGGCGCCAGATGGGTCTGTCCGCGGTCGAGGCCATCGCCCGGCTCGGTTCCCTCGACTACCAGGCGCTCGGCCTCGACGACTACGGCCGTCCGGCGGGTTTCCTCGAACGGCAGGTGCCGCGCTGGCTGCGCGAGCTCGACTCCTACAACGGCAACGAGGGCTACCCCGGCCCGCAGATCCCCGGCGTCGAGCGGATCGGTGACTGGCTCGAACGGCACCGGCCTGCGGACTGGATGCCCGGCATCATGCACGGCGACTGTCACCTGGCGAACATGATGTTCGACTACGACGGTCCCGAGGTGGCGGCGATGGTCGACTGGGAGATGTCGACGATCGGCGATCCGCTGCTCGACCTGGGCTGGCAGCTGGCGACCCGACCCGAACCCGGCACCGTCGGCGCGGGCCTGATGGGCACGCTCGGCACCGTCGGCGGTCTGCCGACCGAGGCGGAGATGATCGAGCACTACGGCAAGTTCTCCGACCGCGACCTCAGCGCGGTCACCTGGTACACCGTGCTCGCCTGCTTCAAGCTGGGCATCGTGCTCGAGGGCACCTACGCGCGGGCGTTCGCGGGCAAGGCACCGAAACCGGTTGGCGACTTCCTGCACGCGGTGACGCTGGAACTGTTCGAGCAAGCGAACCAGCTCGCCGAATGATGCCCGGATCTCGCCGAAATTTGGCGTGATATTGATGGAGCGCAATAAGCGGACAACCTAGGCTGATTCCCATGATCGTCCCCGACACCAAGAACTGGACCTGGGTCCTCGAACGTCCCTGTTCCGAGTGTGGATTCGACGCTGAGACCACCGCGTACTCGGCCGTCCCCGAGCGCGTCCTCGACAGCGCCACCCGGATCGGCTCGGCGCTCGAACGCGACGACGCGCGAGTGCGTCCGGACGAGCTGACCTGGTCGGTGCTCGAGTACGGCGCGCACGTGCGCGATGTGTGCCGGATCTTCGACACCAGGCTCGCCCTGATGCTGGCCGGTGACGGCGTCGAGGCGCCGAGGTTCGAGAACTGGGACCAGGACGCGACCGCGGTTGCCGACCGCTACGGCGAACAGGATCTCGCTGTCGTCGCTTCGGAACTGACCGTCGCCGCTGATCGGGTGGCCGCCGCGTTCGCCTCGGTGCCCTCGGATCGGCTCGACCTGCGGGGTGCGCGCAGCGACGGCTCGCTGTTCACCGTCACCTCGCTGGGTCGGTACTTCCTGCACGACCTCGTGCACCACGTCCACGACGTGCGCGGATAGAAATTTCTCGAGAAATTTCTAGAACGTGTTTCAGAAATCGGTGATTTGTCGTTAGGGTGAGTGCAGTCACAACGAGGCACGAGCTTGGCGAGAGGTCTACCGGCATGAAGACGAAGGGCGCGATCCTGTGGGGCACCGATCAGGAATGGTCGGTCGAGGAGATCGAGGTCGGCGACCCCGTCGCCGGTGAAGTACAGATCCGGATGGAAACGGCGGGCATGTGCCACTCCGACCATCACATCGTCACCGGCGCGACGCCGATGCCGGGCTATCCCGTGATGGGCGGACACGAGGGGGCGGGTGTCATCACCAAGCTCGGCCCGAACTGTCCGGCCGACCTGGCGGTGGGCGACCACGTCATCCTGTCGTTCATCCCCGCGTGTGGCCGCTGCCCCTCGTGCGTCGCCGGCAATATGGCGCTGTGCGATCTGGGTGCCGGACTGCTGATGGGACAGGCGATTTCGGATGGCACCTACCGCATCCAGGCGCGCGGCGAGAACGTCATCCCGATGTGTCTGCTCGGCACGTTCTCCCCGTACATGACGGTGCACCACACCTCGGTGGTGAAGATCGACCCCACCATCCCGTTCGAGGTGGCGTGCCTCGTGGGCTGTGGTGTGCCGACCGGGTTCGGTTCCTCGACTCACGTGGCGCAGGTGCAGCCGGGCGAGACCGTGGTGATCGCGGGCATCGGTGGCGTCGGCATGAGCGCGCTGCAGGGCGCGGTGCTCTCCGGTGCGTCGAAGGTCATCGCCATCGACCCGAATCCGTGGAAGCTCGAGCAGGCGCAGAAGTTCGGCGCCACCCACACTTACGAGAGCATGGCCGCCGCGATCATGCCGATGATCGAGGCCACCGAGGGGCGGATGGCCGAGAAGGTCATCCTCACCATGGGTGAGATGCACGGCGAGTACGTCGAAGAGGGTCTGATCCTCACGGCCAAGGCGGGCACCCTGGTCGTCACCTCCATGGGCCGCATGGACGAGAGCGACGTGAAGATGAACAGCTTCCTGCTGTCCATGCTGCAGAAGACGGTGAAGGGCTGCATCTTCGGCGGCGGCAATGCCCGTCAGGACGCACCGCGCCTGCTCCAGCTCTACAAGTCGGGTCAGCTCAACCTCGACGACATGGTCACCCGCAGCTACTCGCTGGAGGAGATCAACCAGGGCTACCAGGACATGCTGGACGGCAAGAACATCCGCGGCATCATCCGCTTCACCGAAGCCGACTGGTAGTCAGCTCTTTTTCGGCCCGCTCGGCGAGGCGGACCGCGACCTGGGCGATCAGGTCGTGGGCGAATCGCTTCGCCGAGCGGACTGTCGATCTAGGTCCTGACCAGGACTTCATCGGGGTGACCCGCGGCTTTCAGTCGACCGTCTCGCAGGAGTAGGCAGTGGTCGGCGCCGGCCGCCTCGGCCAGGTCGTGGGTTGCCTGTACCACCGTCACGCCGGTCGCGCTCACCTGCCGCAGCGCGCGGGAGATCTCGGCCTGCGACGCCTCGTCCAAGCCCGCCGCCGGTTCGTCGAGCAGCAGAAGATCGGACTCCTGCGCCAAGGCCTGCGCGAGCAGCGTGCGTTGTCGTTGACCGCCCGACAGGGTGTCGAGCCGCCGAGTTGCCAGATCGGTGAGCTCCATTCTCTCCATGCAGGTCCGCGTGATCTCGCGATCCTCAGCCCGCAGGCGGCGCCAGGGTCCGCGGTGTGCCCAGCGTCCCATCGCGACCGCGTCTCGCACGGTGATCGGCAGAGTCGGCGGAATCGCCGTGTGCTGCACCACGAAAGCGGGCCGCCGGGTGGTGCTCCGGTCCACCCTCCCTGTTTGCGCCGCCACGGTTCCGGCGAGGACGCCGAGCAGGGTCGATTTTCCTGAGCCGTTCGGGCCGACGATCGCGGTGATCCGGCCGCGGGGGATCGTGGCCGTCACTTCGCGGAGCACCGGCCGTCGGGCATAACCCGCGGTCAGGCGCTCGATCCGGATTGCATCTGTGTGCTGCATCTCACCTCAATTGAAACGATAATCATTTTCAGTATATCGTCTCGCGCTATGGAATGGCTGTTCGCCCCGTTCGAGGTGGCTTTCGTACAACGCGCGCTGTGGGGTGGGCTGCTCGTTTCGTGCGTCTGCGCGCTCGCCGGGACCTGGGTGGTGGTGCGCGGCATGGCATTTCTCGGCGACGCGATGGCGCACGGGATGCTGCCCGGTGTCGCGGTGGCGGCGTTGCTCGGCGGGAACCTGATGGTCGGTGCCGCGGTCAGTTGCACCGCCATGGCTGCCGGGGTGTCGCTGCTCTCGCGCAGTAAGCGGTTCGCGGCCGATACCGCGATCGGGTTGCTGTTCGTCGGGATGCTCGCGGCCGGGGTGATCCTGGTGTCGCGGTCGCAATCGTTCGCGGTGGATCTGACCGGGTTCCTGTTCGGTGATGTGCTCGCCGTGCGCACCGTCGACCTGTGGTATCTCGTTGCGGCGCTGGCGCTTTCGCTGATGATCGCCGTGTTCGGCCATCGTGCGTTCCTCGCGCTGACCTTTGATCCGCGCAAAGCGCACACGCTCGGGCTACACCCGAAAGCGGCACAGGTGGCGTTGGTCGGGCTGCTGACCCTGGCGATCGTGGCCTCGTTCCACGTCGTCGGGACGCTGTTGGTGTTCGGGTTGCTCATCGCTCCGCCCGCGGCCGCGGTGTACTGGTCGGATCGGATTCCGGTGGTGATGCTGATCGCCGCGCTGGTCGGCGGGTTCTCTACCGTTGCGGGACTGGTCATTTCGTGGCACGCGGGGACGGCTGCGGGGGCGACCATCGCGGCCGTGGCGGTGGGGTCGTTCTTCGTATCGGCGATTCTCTCGGCGGTGCGGGAGCGCGTCGGGAAGGTCGGGGCCGCGTCGGTGGCCGCGCTGGCCGCACTGCCGTTGGTCGGGTGCGCGACGGCGGAGGAACCCGCGGTGGCCGAAGAGACGCCGCACGGATTCGTGGCCGGTGCGCAGGAGATGAGCGAGGCGCAGACGCGCCTGGTTCTCGCCGATGCGGGCGGGGCGGTGCGGGTGATCGATCTGCTGACCGAGAAGGTCACGTCGATAGACGCTGTGCCATCGGCAACGCCTGGCAGTGCCGGTCAGTCGCCGAGCGGTGGGGACCAGCGGGTGCCGACCGTCGCGGCGGTGGGTGACGGGCGCTTCGCGTATCTGAGCGCGGGCGCGTCGGTGCGGGTCGTGGACAGCGGGGCATGGACGGTCGACCACGGCGACCACCGGCACTACTACCAGGCTCCGATCCGGGAAGTCGGCGCGGTCGTGGCGGGCGACAGTGGCGCGGCCGCCGAGCCGGGCGCCGGCAGCGGCGCGGGAGGTTCCGGGGTTGTCGGCGCGTACAGCGACGCCGCCGTTGCGTCGGTTGTCCTCGACTCGGGCGCGACGATCTTGTTCGACCGTCCGGCGCTGGACGGCGGTGTCGCCCGGACCCAACGCCGGGTCGAGGGCATCGCGGTGCCGTATGCCGAGCGGATCGTGGTCGCCGACAGCTCGGGACGCGTCGAGGTGCGCGGGCGAGACGGCGCGGCGGGTCAAGCGCAGGCCGTCACCTGCCCACAGCCGCGAGGGCAGGCCGTCACCCGACGCGGAGTCGTCTTCGGTTGTGCTGACGGCGCACTCGTGGTAGCACAGCGGGACGGCGAGTTCGTCGCCGAGAAGATTCCCTACCCGGCGCCGACCACGGACCGGGCGAGCACGTTCACCCACCGCCCCGGCAGCACCACGCTGACCGCGCTCGCCGGTCGCGATGGCGTGTGGACGCTCGACATCAGGAAGAAGACCTGGACGCGGACCGTGATCTCCGAGGCGGTCGCGGTGAACACCGCAGGTGAAGGATCGCCGCTGCTGGTGCTCACCCGGGACGGCGTCCTGCGCAGTATCGACCCCGTAACCGGCGCGGAGACAGCACATCTCGCTGTTTCGGATGGGCCCGTCGAAGGGCAGCCGGTGATCCGTGTCGACCCGGATCGCGCCTATGTCAACGACATTCGTGGGCGCAGGATCCACGAGATCGCTTACAACGACAACCTCCGCGTCGCGCGCACGTTCTCGCTGGATATCGCGCCGTCGCTGATGGTGGAGACAGGCCTGTGAACCACGCGTTTCCAGAGAATCAGTGCCCAACGTTCGATGCGGGTCACTCGGGACGGCGGCGCCTGGCGTCGACGCGCCTGGTGGTCGGGTTGATCGCCGCAGCCGCATTGCTCGTGCCCTTGGTGACCGCGTGCACCAGTGGCGCCGAACGGTCCGGGATCGTGGTGACCACGAATATTCTCGGCGATCTGACCCGGGCCGTGGTCGGTGACACGGTGCCGGTGACGGTGTTGATGCAGGCGGGTGCCGATCCGCATTCGTTCGCGATCTCCGCCCGTCAGGCCGCCGATATCGAACGGTCGGCGCTGGTGGTGCACAACGGACTCGGGCTCGAGGAGGGCGTAGCCCGGCATGTGCAGGCGGCGGTCGCGGCGGGCGTGCCGACGCTGGCCGTCGCTGAGCGGGCCGATCCGATCCAGTACACCTCCGACGAGTCCGCGGGACAGCCCGATCCACACTTCTGGACCGATCCGCGACGGGTGCGCATGGCTGTCGAGGCGATCAGCGCCGAAGTGCTCGACCAGGTCGACGGCGTCGATGCCGGTGCGGTGCGGGCGAATACGCAGCGCTATCTCGGCGAACTCGACGAATTGGACCGCTGGATGACCGATCGATTCGCCACCATCCCGGTCGAGCGCAGGCAGCTGGTCACCGATCATCACGTGTTCGGTTATCTCGCACAGCGATTCGGGTTCCAGGTGATCGGCGCGGTGATACCGAGCGGCACCACCCTCGCCTCGCCGAGCGCGTCCGACCTCGACGACCTCGCCACCGCGATCAGGACCGCCGGTGCGCGCGCGATCTTCGCCGATTCCGCGCAACCCGACCGGCTTTCGCGCGTGCTCGCCGAACACACCGGCTTGCAGGTGCAGGTGATCGCCCTGCATACCGAATCACTGACCGAACCGGGTGGGGGCGCGGCGACCTATCTGGAGATGGCGCGCGCCAACACCGAGGCCATCGCCCGTGGCTTATCCGGGCCCACCACGTAATTCACGCACAAGAGATGGAGCACTACATGAACACCACACGGACCACCACGATGGTGGCCATGTCCGGGGCCGTCGCCTCGGTTCTGGCGCTGAGCGGTTGTGGCACAGACGATTCCGCCCACGATCATGAGCACACCCCTGGCGCCGAACCGATCGCCCTCACCTACGACGGCGGCATCTACGTCCTCGACGGTGCCTCGCTCGCCCAGGAAGGTGAGGTGAAGCTCGAAGGGTACAACCGGCTCAACCCGGCCGGCGACGACGACCATCTGATGGTGTCGACCAAGGACGGATTCCGTGTCTTCGATGCCTACGCCGCCGAGTTCACTGGAACCGATTACGCCGCAGCCAAACCCGGCCACGTGGTGCGGCACGCGGGCAAGACCGTGCTCTTCGCCGACGGCACCGGCGAGGTCACCGTCATCGACACCGACAAGATCGACAGCGGAAAGTCCTCGGAGGTCTACAAGGCCGCCGCCGCGCACCACGGCGTCGCGCTCGAACTGAGCAACGGGAACCTGCTGGTCACCCTCGGTACCGAGGACTCGCGGGTCGGCCTCATGGCCCTCGACAAGGACCGCAAGGAGATCACCCGCAACGAGGACTGCCCCGGGGTGCACGGCGAAGCCGCCGCGCAGGGCGAAGCTGTGGTGGTCGGCTGCCAGACCGGTGCCGTCATCTACCGCGACGGCAAGATCACCAAGGTGACCAGCCCGACCGCCTACGGCCGGATCGGCAACATGTCCGGCAGCGAGGTCTCCCCGATCGTGCTCGGCGACTACAAGCAGGACAAGGACGCCGAACTCGAACGCCCACAGCAGATCTCGCTGGTGAATACCGCCGACGGCACACTGCGCCTCGTCGACATCGGCACCAGCTACACCTTCCGCTCGCTGGGCCGCGGCCCGCAGGGTGAGGCCCTGGTGCTCGGCACCGACGGCAAGATCCACGTGATCGACCCCGTCGCGGGCAAGGAAGTTCGCACCATCCCGGTGATCGGCACCTGGTCCGAGCCCCTGGACTGGCAGCAAGCCCGCCCTGCGCTGTTCGTGCGCGACGGTATCGCCTACGTGAGCGACCCGGCGACCAAGCAGGTGCACCGCGTCGACCTCGCCGACGGAAAGGTCACCGCCACGGCCACGCTCGCCGCATCGCCGAACGAGATCACCGGCGTCACCGCGCACTGAGGCTGTGCGTGTCCGGCTCGGTGAGCTGGATGCCATCGCGGTGTCGACCGGGACCGGCCCGATCGGGAGATCGGGCCGGTCGATGTGCTATCGGTCGGCGCACCGCACGACGACCTCGCGCAGATTGCGACTGCGGACATCATCGAGAATCGCCATGCCGAGGCGGTTCATGCTGTAGCCGAAACCCAATCCCGTTGTCGGATCGGCGAATCCGAACGAGCCGCCCAAACCGGTTGTGCCATAGGCGCGCTTGTCGGAGCCGAAGCGGAAAGAGCCGCGCGACTTGCGGAAACCGAGGTGATAGCGGCTCTTGGTGTGCAGCACCAGGTCGTCGGCGGGCACATCGTCGGCGGTGTCGGCCGCCGCGAGCAGGTCGAGAACATCGTCGCTGATCGACAGCGCACCGGTGCGGCCCGCCGCGGCCCCGTAGACCTTCGCCAGCGCGCGGGCATTGCCGACACCGTTCATGCCGGGCCATTCGATTTCGAGGAACTCCCGCCGGGCGGCACGAGCGGGGGCGCCGGGACGCGGATTCGTCAGTGCCGCATAGGAATACCCGCGCTTGGCATAGAGTTCGCCGCCGAGTCGCAGCGGCAGATCGCGGCGCTCGTAGCGCATGATGTCGAGTCCCTTGGTCGCCGAGAGCTGGGCAATCCGCTCCATCGGCTCGTCGGCGGGCAGCCCGATGAACAGGTCGGCGCCGACCGGGCCCGCGACCTCTTCGGCGAAGAAGCGCCCGAGACTACGGCCGGCCGGATCGACTCGTCGCAGTAGTTCGCTCTGATACAGGCCAAGCGTCAGCGCGTGGTAGCCGTGCCGGGTACCCGGCACCCACGCCGGTTTCTGCGCGGCGAGCAGCTCGCCGAGGGCATCGCGGTCGGTGAGCTCACGCAGTTTCACGATCCGGTCCAGCCCCGACAGCCCGGCCTGATGGTCGATCAGCTGACGCACGGTGATCCGTTCCTTGCCGTGCGCGCCGAACTCCGGCCAGTACTTCGCCACCGGCGCCTCGTAGTCGAGCAGCCCGCGCGAGACCGCCGTCGCGAGGGTGAACGCCGACATCCCCTTCGACGAGGAGAACACTGGCACGATCGTGTCGCGCTCCCACGCCACCTCGCGCTTGCGATCGCGATGGCCTGCCCACAGGTCGACCAGTGGCTGGTCACCGGCGTACACGGCGACGGCGGCGCCGATCTCGCCGTGGTCGATGAAGTTGCGGCGGAAAGCGTCGGCGACGGGGCCGAAACCGGCCGCCACGTCGCCGTGGATCGATGGTGCGGGACTCATGGTGTCCTCGATCGTAGCCGCGTCTCGTACGCTGCCGATATGCGATCGTTGCAGCAGGTTCAGCACTGGCCGGTCAAGAACGCCGCCGCCGCCGTGGTCACCACCGGCGGTGCGTCGAGCATCGGCGATACCGAACGGGTGTTCCGGCTCGCCTCGGTGACCAAACCGCTCGTCGCCTATGCCGCGCTCGTCGCGGTCGAGGAAGGCGCGGTCGAACTCGATCAACCCGCGGGTCCGCCCGGTTCGACCGTGCGGCATCTGCTCGCCCACACCTCGGGCGTCGCGTTCGATACGCCCGAGGTGCTCGCCGAACCCGGCGCCCGCCGCATCTACTCGAGCGCGGGCTTCGAACTGCTCGCCGGCTTCCTGACCGAGCAGACCGGCATCGAATTTCCGCAGTATCTGCGCGAGGCCGTTTTCGAGCCGCTCGGCATGACCACCGCGGTCCTCGACGGATCAGCCGGCCACGCGGCCAGCGCTTCCCTCGCCGACCTCACGCTATTCGCGGGCGAGTTGCTGGTACCCCAATTGATATCTCGGCAAACACTGGATGACGCGACGTCGGTGCAATTCCCGGACCGCAACGGAGTACTGCCCGGATACGGCTCCCAGCGCCCCAACGACTGGGGATTGGGATTCGAAATCCGCGACGGGAAAACCCCGCACTGGACGGGATCTGGCAATTCCGCCCGCACCTACGGGCACTTCGGCCAGTCCGGCACGTTCCTCTGGGTCGACCCGGAAATAGGGGTGGCGACAATCGCGTTGAGCGACGAGAATTTCGGTGACTGGGCCAGAACGGCGTGGCCGAAATTCAGCGATTCCGTTATCGCAGAGACACATAACACGCAGTAAAGTAACACGCGCAACACCGCACACTTCAGTACACTCGTGCCACGCCAGACCGCGACGGGCCGTTGGGGAAGACGTTCCTTGTCGAGGCTGGAGGTGTTGTTAGTGCGCGCATCGAGTCAGTTCGCTGACGCGACGGCGGGTGTGGTGTACATCCACTCATCGCCCGCCGCGTTGTGCCCGCACGTGGAATGGGCGTTGTCCACCGCGCTCTCGTCGCCCGCGAAATTGCGCTGGAACACTCAGCCTGCCGACGGACAACTCCGCGCGAGCAGCGATTGGGTCGGCCCCGTCGGTACCGCGGCCCGGATAGCCCAATCATTGCGCACCTGGCCCGTGCTCCGTTTCGAAGTCACCGAGGACCCCAGCGAAGGCGTCGACGGCGAACGCTACAGCTTCGTCCCCACCCTCGGCCTCTGGCACGGATCCACCGGCGCCAACGGCGACGTGATGCTCGGCGAAATGCGATTACGCGCCCTACTCCAAGCCGCCACCGAACTCGACTCCCACGGAACCTTCGACCTCTCCACCGAACTCGACCGCGCACTTGGCTCACCCTGGGACGAGGACCTCGAGGCATTCCGGCAGGGCACCGACAGCGTCGGTGCCGAAGTCACCTGGTTACGACGGGATGTGGGCTGACGGCATCCGGTCGGCCGAGCGGGGTCTGATCCCGACGGCCACACCGATCGCCGGCGAGCGTCAGTCGGCGAGGTCCATGCGGAGGAACTCCGTGATGCGCAGGAGTTTCGGTGGGCGGGCGATCTCTGGGGGTAGGGCCTGGAAGGCTTCGTCTCTGTCGACGACGCGTGGTGCGGTGAGCGCGAACTCCTGGCCGTCCTTGCGGAGTCGCGCGGTGCCGGCGGCGAGGATGTTCTGCACCCAGTCCGCTGCCGATCCGTAGACCAGGACGAAGAGGTAGCCGCCTTCGACGGGGTGGGCGTCGAGCGGGGTGTGGTACGTCGTTCCCGAGGTGCGGCCGGTGTGGGTGAGGACCGGCCATTTTCCGCCCGCGACGGCGCGAGGGTTGAAGACGCGCTTGTTGATGTGGCCCCACCAAATCGGCATAGGCATGGGGTGCTCCCTTGTTCGGGCCGGTGTGGCTTACACTTGTAAGGCTGACTTACGACTGTAAGCTTGTCAACACTTCAGCTCCTAGGAGGTCCGATGCCCGTACGGCAACCGCTCAGCCGCGAGCGGGTGCTGGCTGCCGCGATTCGGGTCGCCGACCGAGGGGGAGCGGAGGCCATCACGATGCGGCGGGTGGCGCAGGAGTTGGGGGTGGAGGCGATGTCGCTCTACAACCATGTGCCGAACAAGGACGCGATACTCGACGGGGTCGTCGACGCGGTGTTCGCGGCGATCGCGCTACCCGAAGCGGGGAGTGCCGATTGGCGAGACGCGATTCGCGGGAGGGCGTGCTCGGCGCGCGCGGTGCTGGCGCAACACAGCTGGGCGCTCGGGCTGATGGATTCCCGCCGGAACCCGGGGCCTGCGACACTCCGGCATCACGACGCTGTCCTCGGAGTTCTTCGGGAAGGCGGGTTTTCGCTGCCGATGGCCGCGCACGCTGTCTCGCTGATCGACAGTTATGTCGGTGGGTTCGTCCTCCAGGAGGCGAACCTGCCGGTGTCCGAGCCGGCGGATGTCGAGGAAGTCGCGGGTGGCATTCTGGCGAACCTTCCGGCGGACGAATTGCCGTATCTCACCGAGATGATCGTCGACCACGCGCTGCGACCGGGATACGACTACGCGAGCGAATTCGGGTTCGGTCTGGATCTGATCCTGGATGCGCTCGAAACGCGCCGAGGTGAGCACTGAAGCCCCGATTGCCCGGGCACCGCCAGCACTGCGCGCGGTCCACGCCGTGGCCGTACGGCTGGCTGTCTTCAGGCCGTGCGTCGGGCGGGTAGGGCGATGCGGTCGAGATCGTGGGCGAGGACTGCGTCGGGGAAGGCCGCCTGTTCGATGAACAGGTGGTCCTCGCTTGCCGTGTATCGCTCGGAAAAATGCGTCAGGACAAGGGTTTTCACGCCGCAAGCGCGCGCTACCTCGCCCGCCTGACGCGCGGTGAGATGGCCGCGTTCGTGTGCCTGATCCGTCTCGGAGTCGAGGAAGGTCGACTCGATGATCAGCATGTCGACACCGTCCGCGAGTTCGAAGACGTTGTCGCACAGGCGCGTATCCATGACGAACGCGACCTTCTGGCCCGGCCTCGGCGCCGAGCATTCCGCGAGCAGCGGCCCCGACAGCTCACGGATCGCGGCGCCGGAGATGCCGTGCTCGCGTAGCTTCTCGGGCAGAAACGTTCGGCTGTCCGGTTCGGCGAGGCGGTATCCGTAGGTGGGGATGCTGTGGGCAAGCGGGAGTGCGGTGAGAGTGAAACCGTTGCCCTGCAACGTTTCGCCTGCGCCACGCACCGGGTGCTCGACGAGGGTGGGTGAACCGTAGTAGCTCGTCGCGTACCTCAGTCGTTCCCAGTACTCGGCACCCTCGGCGGGGTAGACGGCGTGCACGTCGTGGGGTACTCCGTCGCGACCGAGCCGTTGCACGATGCCTGGGACACCCAGCGAGTGGTCGCCGTGGAAATGGGTGACACACAGCCAATGCAGTTCGGTCGCGGAAGCGCCCGCGTGCGCCATCTGGCGCTGCGTACCCTCGCCCGGATCGAACAGCACGCCCTGCCCGTCCCAGCGCAGCAGGTAGCCGTTGTGGTTGCGGCGGCGGGTCGGCACAGCGCCTGCTGTGCCGAGGACGACGAGTTCTCGTGTCGACATCGCCCCATCCTGGCGGGTCGCCGCGTCGGTGTCACGTCGATGGGCGCGGCGATTGCCGTGCAGGGTGGTGTGATGGGTCGAGTGCGCGCTGTCGGCCGACGCGCGCACCGTGGCACGGTCACCGGAGGACGACGATGGATCTGTTCGACTACGACGCCGAACTGCGTCTGCACACTGCGCATTTCTTCGCTGCCGCACGGGTCGGTGCCGGTGATCGCGTGCTCGACATCGGCTGTGGCACAGGGCAGACCACGCGCGAGGCGGCTCGCGCGGCGGTCGACGGGAGCGCGGTGGGGGTCGATATCTCACCGGTGATGCTCGAAAAGGCCCGTCGGATCAGCGAGGACGAGGGGCCGTCGAACGTCGGTTTCGAGCTGGCGGATGCGCAGGTGAAACCGTTTCCGCCCACAGCTTTCGACCTCTGCATCAGCAGGTTCGGTGTGATGTTCTTCGCCGATCCGGCCGCCGCGTTCACCAATATCGCCCGCGCACTGCGTTCGGGGGGCCGTCTCGCGTGGCTTGTCTGGCAAGGCCACGACCGCAACGAATGGGCGACCGTGTTCAGCGACGTCCTCGCCGCGTCGATCGCCACGCCCGGCCGCGGCCCGTTCTCGCTCGCCGATCCGGACGCCACCGAACCCCTTTTGACAGCAGCAGGTTTCACCGATATCAATTTCGCGGAGATCGACGAGCCCGTCTACTACGGTCCCGACAGCGCCGCCGCCTACGACAACCTGCTCCGTCTGACAGGATTCACGGCCTACCTCGCTGCGCTCGAGCCCGCGAAAGCCGACCGAGCCCGTGCGCGGTTGCGCGAGGTTCTGGCCGACCATGAGACCGAAACCGGTGTGTATTTCGACTCACGGTCTTGGCTCATCAGCGCACGTCGTCCTTGACGGGCTCCACGCGACACCTCCGGACACTTCACCCGGGGTCGCGCAGATGTCGAGTGTCGTCGAGGAGGAACACCTGATGGTTGTGGAAGAAGTCGTCTTCCCTGAGCTCGGTGATCCCGCCGGGGGTGGCATGGAAGGCCGTGTATCCCGCCGCCTCGATCGGCATTCCGATCCATGCGGCCACCACAAAGGTGAGGCTGCCACCGTGCGTGACGATGACCTGGTGTCGGCAGGTGCTGGCCAGGATCGAGTCCATCGCTGCGTAGACACGGTGCGCGAAGTCCGCTGGGTGAGCTCGGAGTCGTACCATCCGCCGACGAGTCGCTCGACGTGGTGCGTCGCCTCGGGATGTGTGACCACGTAGATCTTGCGCAACTCTCGTCCTCCCGAAGGTGCTGCCGCCGGATCCAGGTCATTGTCGCCGTGGGTGGCGGCTTCACGCCAGGGGCAGGTGTGGCCAGTGGGACAGGTCGGTGAGCATCTGGCGGTCGTGGGTGGCGATGACGATGGCGGCGGGGGTGGTCGAGAGGGCGGTGGTGAGGTCGTCGACCAGGGAGATCGACAGGTGGTTGGTTGGTTCGTCGCAGAGCAGGAGGTGGGGGCGGGCGGCTAGTTGGATAGCCAGGTGGAGTCGGCGTTGTTGGCCCTGGGACAGGCGGGCGACGGGGGTGTGGCGGGATCGCTGTTCGAGTAGGCCGGTGGCGGTGAGCGGGATCGGGTCGATGTTGTTGTGCAGGTGGATATTTCGGGTGTGCTGGTCGTAGAGATCCTGGGCGGTTAGGTCGGGGTCCCAGTCGGGGACCTCTTGGCCGATGAGTGCGATGCGGGCAGGGCCGTGGTGGCGGACAGTGCCGGTGGACGGCTCTAGTGTGCCCGCGAGTGTGGCTAGGAGGGTGGACTTGCCCGCACCGTTGTGGCCGGTGATCAGGAGGCGTTCGCCTGCTTCCAGCGACAGCGTGACGGGGGAATCGAGGCGACCGGTCACCGTGATGTCGTCCGCGCTGATCACGGGTGTGCCGGGACGAGCGCGCAGCTCGGGAAAGCGCAGCCGCAGCGGCGGTTCGGGCACGGTGACGACGTGGTCTTCGAGGTCGGACTGGCGTCGCTTGAGCGCCTGCACCAGACCGGGCGACCGCGACTGGCGTTGATGCTTGCCGGTTCCTTTGTCGGGTCGCCAGCCGGTGCTGAGGCGGTCCCTGGCACCGGCCACCGCTTCGCGCAGGCGCGCACGTTCGGCCTGTTGTTCGTCGTATTCGTTTTCCCAGCGGTCGCGTGCGCGTGTGCGGCCCTGCTGCCACCCCGGGTAACCGCCGGCGAACACCTGAGGGCGACCGTCCTGGCTGGGATCGAGGTCGAGGAACTCCCCGGCGACATCACGCAGCAGCGCACGGTCGTGGCTGACGACCACCAGCCCGCCGGAATGGGCGCGCAGGCGGCCGGTCAGGAAGTCGAGGCCGTCGCGATCGAGGTGATTGGTCGGTTCGTCCAGCAGCAGGATGTCCTGCGTCGAGCCGAGCAGGCACGCCAGCCGGACTCGATAGCGTTGCCCGACGGACAGCGTCGCCAACGGGCGCTCCCGATCGGTGCAGGCGTGCAGGGCCGACAGCGCGATGTCGACGCGGCGTTCGGCATCCCAGGCATCGAGCCTGGTGGCGGCGTCCAGGGCCGCCGCGTAGGCGTCGTCGGCCCCCGGTTGTTCGTCAGTGAGCGCGAGGGTGGCGGCATCGAGGTCACGCAGTGCTCCCAACGCCGGTTCGATCGTCTCGGCCACCAGATCGCCGACGGTCTCGTTCGCGCGAAAAGCGATGGCCTGCTGGGCGACACCCACGGTGCCGACCCGGCTGACCGACCCGCCGTCCGGGACGAGCAAGCCGGCCAGCACATGCAACAACGTGGTCTTGCCACGCCCGTTCTCGCCGACGATGGCGAGCCGGGAACGGGCCGACACCGTGAGTGAGACGTCGGTGAGCACCGCGCGCGATCCGAGGGTGACGTGGATCGACGTCGCCCTGATGTGGGCGTTCGCGCCCGCCGGAAGGTCGGTGGACAGGCCGGATCGGCCGGTATGCGAGATAGACACAGATTCTCCGCAGCTCGAGGAAGGAGCCGGGACAGCACGAATTGACCGCCCGGCGTGAATACCCGGGACAGCGGCGTCAGAAAGGGGATGGAATGCGGGTCGCCGCCGTCAGCGGAGCGACCAGGGCTTCATCATCGCGGTGTGCATGATGGGAACGATACCGAGGAGCGCGTCGGTTGCCAACGAGATTTCGGGCACGTCGCGGTTGTGCCACGCTGGGGTCGGGCGATCGGGTGCGGGCGGATTTTTCGGACGCGGGTGAATCCTTTCGCGTCGTCGGTGCCTCTTATGTGTGTCGCGACAGCACGTCGGGACAGGACACGGAGGTGTGTTGTGGTCATCGGTATCGGAGTTGTCGTCGGTCTGACGCTGCTGTGCACGTGCATGTATGTCGTGCGGCGCAAACGAGCTGGGCGTGGGTGAATCGCGCTGGCCCGACCAGCAGTTGATCGTCGCCGCGCAGGGCGGTGACGTGGATTCGATCGCCGCGTTGGTATCGGGCTCGCATCCGCATATTCAGCGGTTCGCCCATTCCCTGTGTGCCACACCGGAAGACGCCGAGGATGCGGCGCAGGAGGCGTTGATCATCCTGTATCGCAAGATCGGGATGCTGCGCGCCTCCGGTGCGTTGGCGTCGTGGATGTTCCGGATCGTCCGCAACGAGTGTCTGCGTCGCGCGCGGACGAGCCTGTCGGCCCGAATCACCGTGCAGGACACCATCTCAGCGGCCTCGGCTGAGGACGAGGTGCTGCAACGGCTGGAAGCGGGCAGGGTGGCGGCCGCGGTGGCCGCGTTGCCCGCGGATCAGCGCAGCGTGCTGATCATGCGCGACATCCAGGGCTACAGCGGGCGGATGGTCGCCGACGCGCTCGGGATCGGTACGGCGGCGATGAAGTCGCGCCTGCACCGGGCTAGGACGGCGGTTCAGCAATCGCTGCAGGCCACGCCCGGCGAGGCTGCTGGAGGACATGATGAGTGCTGACTTCGCGAGTAGATCCCTGTTCGAGCACCTGGTACGCGGCGGGGTGGGGTTCGGCGCGCTGATCGGGTCGATCGCGCTGATCCCGGTTGTCGGGCCGGTCGCTCTGTTGCTGCTACCTGTCGGGTTGGTCGCGCTGCGCGGGTGCCCGACCTGCTGGGCGATCGGACTGATGCAGACCTTGTCGCGAGGCAAGCTGCAGCGGACGTGTGAAGACGGGCAGTGCACGCTCACCGTCAGCGGACACGACCGCCATCAGGCTACGTCCTGACGCTCTGACGCCGTCGAGCGACCGGTTGATCTACCGGTCGCTCGGGGGCGAGATCAGTTGGCGTGCACCAGGTTTCGACTCGGCGATGTGCGGTGGGCGCTGCGAACTCGGATCGCGAACGTGATCTTCCACAGTCCGATGAACAAGGTCGGAAGTCGCTCGTAGAGTCCGGCGAGCGAGTCCGCGCCCGCCGGGGTTGTTTCGACCGCGGTGAAGAATGCGCCGACTGCCGCCAGCGAGAAGGCGGACCAGCCGGGGGCCGTGCCGACGGCCCGAATACGGATTCGGCGTGATGTCCGCCGAATTATCCTGCGGCACAAGCTATATCGGACATGCCGGCGGAATCACCGGCTACGCCACTTTCTCCGGCGCCACCACAGTGTGCGGGCCGCCACGATCGTCTGGACCGAACCGCCCAACCGGCAGCCGGACATGATGGCCATCCTGAACCGCTCACTGTGCCTGACACAGCTAACCCCCGAACAGCAGATACAGCCCGGTGAACGTGAAGCCGACCATGGTCAGCATCAACGCCAGCTGGCCGGTCAGCCGGTGACGCGGCGGGAGAAGGAGCAGGCAGCGGTCGTGGGCGGCGGCGACGCCGAGGACATGGCCGATCAGGACCGCGAGCACCTTGCAGGTGGCGAGCACACTCGGATGACTCGACAGCACGTAGGCCACGTCTCGATCGGCCAGGCCCGCGATGTTCCATCCGCGGTCGAGCGGGTCCGCGAACAGCAGTACCGTCGCCTGCCCTTTCTCGAGGAGAAACGTGAGGTAGTGGGCGATCAGATAGCCCGCCACGATCGGGGTGAGGCTCAGTGCCAGCCGCCGCGGCAGCAGCGCTCGATCGGCGCGGGAGACACCGCCGGTGGCCCGCGCGGCGACGGAAAACAGCCCACCGACCACGCCGATGAAGACCAGCAATCCCGCCGTACGCACCAGCGTCGCGTCGATGACCGGAGCCAGGCCATCGACTAGTTCGCGCCATCGCGGGAAAGTCGAGAAGCTGTCGAAGGCGGTGGATCCCAGCAGCGTCGCCGCGACTGCGACAGATCCCGCGCGTCCGGGAGTCCCCGCGAGATTGTTGAGCGGCATCCGCAACACCGGCAGCCCCGCGCGGTCGCGGCCGTAGGCGCTCAGGTGCGACAGCAACGTGCTGTACACCTCGAGCGGATCGGCCCGCTCGGCCCAGACGGTGCCGAACAGCACGAGTCCGATCGTGGTCACGACCAGGTAGCCGAGTAGCCAGATCAGCACCGCGCTCACCGATCCGGGGGTGCGCCAAGCCAATTCCAGCCAGACGAAGGAGAACAGGCCGAGCGCGGCTGGGCGGTAACCCCATTCCTCGCGATAGCGGAGAAGTCCGTGTTCCGGCGCGCGTCGCAGCAGGAGGCAGCCGAATCGATGGATCGCCCTGACCGGGGAGACGACCTTCCACACCGGTCCGATCAGCAGGGACGCGACCATCACCCCGACCCAGACGCCGATATACAGCACTCCTGGAACGGGATTCGAGGCCGGATCCGAGGAACCGAACACCGCGGTGACGATCACGCAGGCGGTGACCGTCACGCTCGCGAGGGCGATGACCGTCCGCGTCGCGCGTGCGTCGATCATCCGGCGTACCGGCGTCGGCAGCGGGAATCCCGGCGAGTCGGGGTCGAGTCGTGGCCGACGCCAGGTGAACAACAGCAGCGCGAACGAGAAGGTCAGCGCCCACGCCGCGCCGATCAACGCGTAGGTGAGCGGAATCGGCAGGTCAGCGGCACCGTTGAGGCCGTGGGCGAGGGGACTCACCGCCGGACCAGCAGCGTCGTCACCGTCCGTCCGAGGTGGTGCAGTTCGATCTCCACCTGGCCCGGCACCGTCACGGTGAAGTCGAACTGCTGGCCGGAAGCCGCGGCGACGGGAAAGGTGTGCGCGGGGGCGGAGTGGACATGTAGTTCGTCGGTGGTGTCACTGTCGACCCGCAACACGATGCGTTGTCCGACCTCGGCTTCGGTGCGCGTATTGGCCGGGGACACCGCGCCGTTCGCGATCCGGATGTCGATGACGCGGGCCGCGTTCGCGGGGTCGTCGGTCGAATCGGACCCGGCCCCCGACGAGCAACCCAGCAGCAGCGCGGCGACCGTGACAAGCCCGTACCGGACCCGGCGATGTGTCACGGATGCTCCTCGGTGTGATCGGATTGTGCTCGCGCGTCGACGTTTTCGCGTTTCTCCGCGCGCCGGTCGCGCAGCGCGATGAACAGCACAAGCCCGACCAGTGCGACGGCGGGCAGGAAGGCGGGGATCGCCAGCAGGAGGGAGTGGTCGGCGAGAATGTCGACGTTCTCCTGGCGAATCATGGTTCGACCGTGGGCTTGTGGTTCGGTGTGCAACCCGCCGCCAGGTAACGGTCGTTGACGCGAGCCGCGCCCCACCCCATCGCCGCGATCAAGGCCAGGCTGCACGCCAGCACCACCAGGCTCGCGAGGCCGATGAGCCAGGACGGATGGTCGAAGGATCGCTCGCGCTGCAGTACCGAGATCTCCTCGACGAACGGCCGCGTGAAGCTCTCCGGCGCGGGCACCTCCGCGGCGTCGATACCGCGATCGAGCGGCATGAAGATCGGGAGCGCGGATTGCATGCGTCCGTCCTGCAGGCGCAGCACCGTCTTCCAGGTGCCGTGCACGGGCACCGGCCGGGTGGAAACGAAGTGGTCGTCGGCGACGCGACGCAGCTTGTCCACGACGAGGCCGTGGCCGGGGCTGTCATCGCCGGTACCGCCCTGCCAGGCAAGGATCTCCACCCATTCCGGATCGGAACCGATCAGATCCGCCGGGGCGAGCCGGATGTCGGCGGTGACCATCCGCCCGCCCTGTTCGGGAGCGGCGTCGGTGAGCGCGACGGTCGCCGACGCGTTCTCCGGCACCCGGATGATCACCCCGTTCGCGGTCGCCGCGCCCGCGATCACCACGGCGGCGACCACGAGTCCACGCCGCACCGCGGGCCTGGGTAGTGCCTCGCCGCGCAAGACGGTGCCGAGCATCGCACCGATCACACCACCCGCCACACCGACCGGCACCGCCATCGCGAGCAGCTCCGGCCACATCCCGCCGACCCAGGGATTGACGAACACCCGCTCGACCCACAGCGATTCCAGCCAGATGCCCACTGTCGCCACACCGAGCCCGGTGAGCGCGCCCCACCAGAGCGGTCGGCGGCGGATCAGCGGCACGACGGCGAGCAGTTCCACCACGATCGCGGCACCGAGGTAGAGCGGAAACACATTGCGTGGCGCTTCGAATCCGGTGCCGACCAGGACCGCGACGATGTACCGCACCGCGAAGGCGAAGGCCACGAGGACCAGCGTGCTGAGGGCGCCGAGCGTCAATCGCGCCGAGATCAGGGCGATGGTGGCGGCGAAGACGATCAACATCGGTTGCAGCACCAGCCGGAACTGCTCGACGCCGAAGTCGAACTCGACTCCGAACACCGACAGCCCGATCACCAGGCCGCCGAAAGCGAAGGCCTGGATCGCCCAGAGGAACCGTCCGTCTGCCCGCTCGGGATCAGGCCGGTTGTATCGGCCTTCGAGCTCGAGTAGCAGCACGCCGATCAGCGACAGACCCGCACCGCCGATGAGCATGAGGTGCGTGGGTCCCCAGAGCGTGACGTCCTGTCCGAACAGCCGATGCCAGATGTCGTCGAGCGGGAAACCGATCAGCGCGTACAGACCGGCACCGGCGATCAGGATGCCGCCGACGGGGGCGTACCAGTCGCGGGTGATCTTCACCGCGGCCCTGCCCGGCTTCTCGTCGAGCGGCAGGATGACAGCCAGCATGCCCGCCATGAAGAGGAAGAAAAGGCCGACCAGGATGAAGTAGTGCGCCGGGTTGGCCAGTGGTCCGGCGTCGCGGCCCTTGCCCACATGCAGGCTCACATCCCAGATGAAGCCGAGAAACGCGGTCAGGATGGTCGCGAGGAACATCGCGATCGGCAACGCCACCCAGCCCGGACGGTTCATGAGGCGACCGCTGAAGTCGGCCAGCCGGCGCAGCCAGGTAATGCGTCGCGTCCGATGCAGGTACGCCACCCACAGCAGCACCGCGCCCACCACCGCGGCCGCGCCGGTCATCAGCGCGACCTGATCGAGGGCGGCACCACCGCCTTCGGCGCCCTGCGCGACCAGAATCGTCGCCGGATCGGTCATCGCTGTGGCCATGGCAGTCCTCCGATGTGTCGAAGCGCCCGGTCTGTGGGGTAACGAACAGTATCCCGAATTCCGCGCCGCGCCGATACCCCGCGCGCGGGTCGCGGTCGAGCGCTCAGCCGCGCGAGGTGGTGTCTACCCGGCCGGACGCAGCTGCTCGCGGTACTGCTCGCCCCAGGTCTCCATCAGCAGGATGATCGGGACGAGGCCGCGGCCGAAGTCTGTCAGCTCGTAGTCGACCCGGGGCGGAACCTCCGGATACACGGTGCGGGTGAGGACGCCGTCGCGCTCGAGTTCGCGCAGCTGCGCGGTGAGCATTCGCTGGGTCACGTGCGGCATGGCGCGGCGCATCTCGTTGAACCGAGCCGTTCCCTCACTCAGATGGAAGACGATCATCCCCTTCCATTTGCCGCCGATCACATCGAGGGTGACCTCGACCGGGCAGTCGAAATCGAGATCCTGCTTACGTTTGGCCATGCACATCCTCGTCTCACCGGCAAAGGTATGAAAAAGGGTACTGGGTAACAGAAATGTGCGCTCTTACGCGGATATTCCCCGTCGGGCAGGCTCGAACCCGCAAGCAGACCCAGCCCCGACAGGAGTTTCCGAGATGGCCCAGCTACTTCAGCTCGATGCCAGCCCGCGCCGGTCGCGCTCCCACACCCGCACGCTGGTCGGGGAGTTCGTCGCGCGCTGGAGCGAGGGCAGGCCCGATGACACGGTGATCCGCCGCGACCTCGGCCACGAACCGCCGCCGCACCTCACCGAGGACTGGATCGCGGCCGCCTTCACTACGCCCGCGCAGCGAACGCCGTCGATGCGCGAGGCACTGGCCCTCAGCGACCAGCTGGTGGACGAGGTGTTCGCCGCCGACGTGCTGGTGCTGGGGGTTCCCATGTACAACTTCGGCGTACCGGCGATGCTGAAGGCCTACATCGACCAGATCGTCAGGGTCGGCCGCACCTTCTCCTTCGATCCCGATGCCGCGTCGCCGTACACCCCACTCACCTCGGGCAAGCGGGCCTTCGTCATCGTCGGTACCGGCGACGCCGGCTACGAGGCGGGCGGTCCGCTGGCGAGCATGAATCACGTAGAGCCGTATTTGCGCACGGCCCTGGGTTTCATCGGCATCGACGAGATCGAGTTCGTCTACACGGGCAACGACGAATTCGGTGGTGAGCGACTGCTGCGGTCGCTCGAACGTGCCCGAAACCGGGTGGCCGACCTGACTTCCGAGCGCGAAGCTGTCGGCGTCGCCGGCTGAAGGCGACCGCGGTGACTCCGAAACCCCGGACAGAGCCCGGGGTTTCGGTAACCGACCTGGATGACTCAGAGTCAGCGAGTGGCGATGATCGCCGAACCATGGCCGAAGAGGCCTTGATTCACGGCGATGCCCGCGCGGGCGTTGTCCACCTGGCGGCCTTGGGCCTGGCCGCGCAACTGCCAGGTCAGTTCGCAGATCTGGGAGATGGCCTGTGCGGGGATGGCTTCGCCGAAGCAGGCAAGGCCGCCGCTGGGGTTCACCGGTACCCGTCCGCCCAATGTCGTTGCGCCGCTGCGCAACAGAGCCTCCGCTTCGCCCGTCTCGCAGAGGCCGATGTCCTCGTACCAGTCCAATTCCAGGGCGGTGGAGAGGTCATAGACTTCCGCGAAGGACAGGTCGGCGGGACCGATGCCTGCCTCTTCGTAGGCGGCGTGCGCGATGGCCGATCGGAAGGTGCGGGACGGGGGCTCGACGGCCACGGCCGAATCCGTCGAGAAGTCCGGCAGGTCGAGCACGGTTTTCGGGAACGTCGGTGTGACCGTCGACAGCGCGGAGATGCGCACCGGATCCGCGATGCCGTGGCGACGTGCGTAGTCCATCGACGTCAGCACCAAGGCTGCCCCGCCGTCGCTGGTCGCGCAGATGTCGAGCAGTCGCAACGGGTCCGACACGACCGCCGACGCGCTGACCTCCTCGGCCGAGACTTCCTTGCGGTAGCGGGCATTCGGGTTGTTCAGGCCGTGCCGGGAGTTCTTCACCTTGACCGCGGCGAAGTCGTCGAGGGTGGCGCCGTGCAGCGCCATCCGGCGGCGGGCGTAGAGCGCGAAATAGATGGGGTTGGTGGCGCCGAGCAGATGGAAGCGCAACCAGTCCGGGTCGTCGCGGCGTTCGCCGCCGACCGGTTGGAAGAAGCCCTTCGGGGTGGTGTCGGCGCCGACCACCAGCGCCACCTCGCACAGCCCGGCCAGGATCTGGGCGCGCGCGTTGGCGATGGCCTGCGCACCGGAGGCGCAGGCGGCGTAGCTACTCGAGATCTGCGCGCCCGACCAACCCAGTGCCTGTGCGAACGTCGCGCCGGAGACGAATCCGGGATAGCCGTTGCGGATGGTGTCCGCGCCGGCGATGTAGCCGACGTCGCGGTGGTTCAACCCGGCGTCGGCCAGTGCCGCACGCGCCGCCACCAGACCGTATTCGACGAAATTGCGCCCCCACTTGCCCCACGGGTGCATGCCCGCGCCGAGGACGGCGATATCGCGATCATTCGTATCAGTCATTGACCGGCCTCCACATCCACACCGTGTGCTCTGCGTCCTCGTCCTCGTACAGCGTGCCGACGGTCAATTCGACCGGCATGCCGACGGCGAGGTCGTCCACCGTGAGACCGCGGACGACCTGCCCGAGGATCACCATCTGCTCGACCTCGAGCTCCACCGCCGCCACGACATAGGGCACGAAGGGATCGGCCGAGACGTAGGGCGCGGGCGGCTTGTATCGGGCGTCGGCGTACGACCAGATCCGGCCACGCGTGGAGAACAGGTACTCGACGAGCTCGGAGCCGTCGTGGGTACCTGTGCACTGGGGGTTGCGGCAGGCGAGTGTGTTCTTCGGGAAGTACGGCGTGCCGCAGTCGTTGCAGCGAGTTCCTTTGAGGCGTACCTGGCCGTCATCCGCAGTGAACCAGTCAGCCACGGCGGGGCGTTGTTCTTTCTGCACGTGGCCGACGGTATAGGAACACGTTCTATTTTGGGGCGGAATTCCGTTCCGGCGCTGCTCGGGCGCGGGTACGGTGAGCGGATCGAGGACGCGATGACATCGATCTGGAGTACCGCGCGATGGACACCAAAGCTATTGACCCGCAGTCGATTCGCAACGTCACGATCATCGGCGATCCCGACGAGGCGACGCGAGCGGTGCACCGGCTGCGCCGATGTTTCGGCGTCACGGAGAATACGGTCCACTGGTCGACGGACGGTGCCGAATACACGATTCGGGTCGCCGCGCTGTCGAGCGACGCACGCATCGCCGACCTGGAACGCTCCATCCGCGTAGCCGACGGCGTCATCGCGGTCGTGAACGCCGCCGTACGAGGTACCCCGCGGCTCGAAACCATGTTGCGCGTCGCCGACGACCATCAGGTCGCCCGCTTGTGCCTGGTCGACGGGCTCGATCAACCCACCGCCGACTTCGATCGCTGTGTCCGTACGATCGCCGACACGCGCGGAGCGGCGCCGTTGGTACTGCAGATACCCCTCGGCATCGGCGCCGGCTTCGGCGATGTCGTCGACCTGGTCCCGATGACGGCACTCGACCCCACGGTGCGCGAATCCTCCCGAAACCATGGGAAAGCCGCCCAGCGGTGGTGCCGCGAACTCCTCGAGATCCTGACCGATCAAGACCCCGCGGACTCGAACTCCCTGACCCTCCGAGACCTGCACCGCCGCATCCGCCGCCGCACCCGCAATGGTGACGTCGTCCCCATCCTGTGCGCCACACCCCGCGCGAGCGACGACATCGCCCCCTTCCTGGACGCCATCGTCCGCTATCTGCCGTCGCCCATGTACGTCTGCCAGCCAGAACACGCCCTCGACTACTGACTCTCCGCAGGCCCGTGCGCCGGGCTGCCACAGTCACTTCTCGGCCTCCGGCCTGGTGTCGGGAGAGAAGAGGTACGAGATGCGCTCGCGGCGTGTGTGGAGAGAGCGCGCGGTGCAGGTATGGATGGGTCACCTCTGGGCAGCTGGGATGGTGCCGGGGGCGGTTTTGAAGGAGATGGCTTCCATCAGTGGCTTTCGCTGGGTGTTGTGGAACGCGGCCACCCGCCACCGCCCGTCCGACTCGCGCACGAACGTGCATGTCTGAACCTTCGACAGCTTCGAGGACCTGGGCGTGGTCGCTCCCTTGTAGGTGTCGCCGCGGGCGGTGACGATCGCGGCGTCCGGGCCGTAGAAGCGGATGTCGGTGATCTCCGCGGCGAGTTTGGTGTTCTTCAAGAACTTCGCGAACAAAGTGCGGTGGCACTCCACGATGTCGGCTCTGCCGCTGTAGTACGTCCCGACGAACGTGACGTACGTCGCGTCCTGGGTGAACAGCGCCCCGTACGCGTCGGCATCGTTGCGGGCCCATGCGGTGTTCAGCTCGGCCATCACCGCGGTGATGGCCGCCTTGTCGTCCATGGTGGTCATGCCGTTCTCCTTGTCGTTAAGATGAAGCAGAACCTGTGTTCTAACAATATCTGCATCATTGCAACTATCAGCTTAAGGGGCATCCCTACCAATGGCAAACACGGCACCTCGGGACCAGCACGTGATCTTTCGCGAGTATCTCGACGCGGTGGGCCTGCACGGCATGGCCGGGGCGGAAGCCGCCGGACTTCAGCCCACCGAGTGGTACGCGGTGAGCCTGGTCACCTTGGCCGGCCAGATGAGCTCCGGCGACCTGGCCGCCCGAGTAGGTCTGACCACCGGCGCGACGACCCGGCTCATCGACCGCCTCGAGAAGGCGGGCTACCTACGACGCACCTCGGATCCGGCCGACCGCCGACGGGTCATCGTCGAAGCCTCGGCCGAGACCTTCCCCGACATCGAGGACGTGGTCGGTCCCGCCCGCCGACTGATCGCCGAGGTCTTGGACCGCTACACGGCCGAGCAGCGCGAGGTTCTCTTCGACTACTTCGCTCATGCGGCCCCGGCCTACCGGGCAGCCGCCGAAGAAATCCGCACCCGCGCCGCACGCGGCCGCCGCCCCGGCCCTAAACCCAAGCAGAGTGATTGAAATGACCTTTTCGCTGAGTCAGGAAATGCCGCGGAAGAAGGTGCGGATGTCGTTCGCGAGCAGCTCCGGCTCCTCCATCGCGGGGAAGTGACCGCCCTCGGTGAATTCGCTCCAGTGGCTGATCGCCTTCCACGGGTCCATCGTGCGGCGGATCAGCGGGTGGGTGTCGAACACAGCCCATCCGGACGGCACGCCGGCGGCCATGACCAAGTCGATCCCCGAGTGCTCGGCCTCGTAGTAGAACTGCGCGCTCGACTCGCCGCTGCGGGTGAACCAGTACAGGCTGATGTTCGTGAGGAGCTGGTCGCGGTCGACCGACTCGTCCGGCGTCCGGTAGTCGCCGACGGCCCTGGTCTTGAACTTCTCGGCGATCCACGCGAGCTGACCGACCGGCGAGTCGGTAAGCGCCGCACCGATCGTGTCGGGACGGTGGTTCTGCATCAGGAGATACCCGTGATCGGCCGCATCCGCGGTGCGCACTGCCTCGAACTGGGCGATCTCGTCCTCGGACAGACCTTCGGGGAAGGGGAACTTGTCGCCGACCAACCCGAGCAGCCGGGGATCGCAGCCGATGTGCGTGCCGATGACGCGCTGCGGGTGGAGCGCCGCGAGCCGCAGGCTTGTGCCCGAACCGATGTCGGTGCCGTGGGCCGCGAACCTCTCGTAGCCCAGACGCGTCATGATCTCGGCATAGGCGCCGGTCGTCCGCGCCAGCTCCCAGCCGGTCTCTGACAGCGGGGTGGCGAAGCCGAAGCCGGGCGGCGACGGGATGACCACGTGGAACTCGTCGGTCAGTAGTGGGATGAGCCGCTGGTACTCGACGAACGAACCCGGCCAGCCGTGGTTCAGGATCAGCGGGGTCGCTTCCGGGTTCGCCGATCGCGTGTGGACGACGTGGAACCTCTGGCCGTCGACGACCGTCGTGAACTGTTCGAACTCGTTGAGCTTCGCCTCCTGCGCACGCCAGTCGAACCCGTCGCGCCAGTACTCGGCGAGCTCCTTCAGGTACACCAGCGGGATGCCCCGGCTGAAGTCGGTGCGATCGTCTCGGCCCGGCACGGGGATCGGCCAGCGCGTGTGTGCCAGCCGGGCGCGCAGGTCGTCGACGTCGGCTTGCGGGATGTCGATGCGAAACGGGGTGAGTGCGTTGTTCTCGTTCATGACATCCACGGTCGCGGGTATTGCGGCAGGCTAGCTTCCGCAATTGCTGAAATGATCGAAAACATGTTGGAGACCTCGGCCCGCCTGCTCGAACTGCTGTCGTTGCTCCAGCTCAAGCGCGACTGGACGAGCTCCGAGCTCTCGAGTCGGCTCGATGTGAGCACGAGGACTGTGCGCGCCGACATCGGCAAGCTGCGCTCGCTCGGGTATCCGGTGGACGCGCGCCCCGGCGTGGCGGGCGGGTACCGGCTGGCCGCCGGCACGGCGATGCCCCCACTCCTGCTCGACGACGACGAGGCCGTCGCCGTCGCGGTCGGATTGGGTGCGGTCGCGACCCAGCGGATCGGCGTCGAAGAGACCTCGCTCACCGCGCTCGCGAAGCTCGAGCAAGTGCTGCCCGCGCGCCTGCGTCGGCGGGTCGAGGCGGTACGCGAGGCGACAAGCGTCGTTCCAGCGCCTCAGCCGACGCTCGATCTCTCGGTACTCGGCGCGGTCGCCGCCGCGATCCGCGGCCACGAACGGCTCCGGTTCGGATACACGAAGCCCGGCGACAGCGAGGAGGCCCGCCACACCGAACCGCAACGACTGGTGAGCTGGGGGCCGCTCTGGTACCTGCTCGCATGGGATCTCGACCGTGCCGACTGGCGGATCTTTCGGGTCGACCGCATGGTCTCGCGCACACCGACGGGTGCGCGGTTCCAGCCTCGCGAGATCCCGGCAGACGATGCCGTCGACTACGTCGTCAGACGCGTCAGCAAGGCAACCTGGCAGTACCGCGCCCGGATCCTCGTGCACGCTCCCGCCGCCGAGGTCGCCGCGAAGATCCCCATCCCGGTCGATATCGAGGTGGTCGACGAGTCCACGTGCCGTGTCGAGCTGGGTTCCGACGACCCGGACCGGCTCGCGCTGCGGATGACGCAGCTCGACGTCGACATCGAGGTGATCGACGGAGACGAGCTCGCGGTGGCGTTCGATCGCCTCGCGACGAGGTTGCGCCGAGCGGCGGGCCGTGAGGGCTAGCTCGAAGGCCGCCTTGCGAGCCTTCTATTGCGAAGTATGTGGGCGCAGAGGGGATCGAACCCCCGACCGCTGGTGTGTAAAACCAGTGCTCTACCGCTGAGCTATACGCCCTGGCACCGCCGGGGAGTACCGGCGGTGTCGGGTTATGAATCTAGCGCGGCGAGGGCTTTCTCCCAAGCCGCCTGGTCACGGGCTTGTCCGGGGCTGTTCATCTCCGCGAAGGTGATGTAGCCGGACTTGTCGACGACGAAGGTTCCGCGGTTGGGGTAGCCGGATTTCTCGTTGAAGACGTCGTAGGACTGGGTGACGGCGCCGTGCGGCCAGAAATCTGACAGCAGGGGGAACAGGTAGCCCTGTTCCGC
This sequence comes from Nocardia sp. FBN12, assembly GCF_050320175.1. Lineage (GTDB taxonomy): Bacteria > Actinomycetota > Actinomycetes > Mycobacteriales > Mycobacteriaceae > Nocardia. The sequence goes on from NZ_CP190048.1 coordinate 688,686, forward strand.
GGCCCAGATCTTGTGGGTGGGTGGGGGGCCGACGGAGATCGCGATGATCTCGGCGTCGTCGTTCTGGAACTTGGGCAGCTCGTCGCGGACCTTGCACAGCTCGCCCTGGCAGATGCCGGTGAAGGCGAGTGGATAGAACACCAGCAGCACGTTCTTCTTGCCGCGATAGTCCGACAGGGTGACGGGCTGGTTGTTCTGGTCCTTGAGCGTGAAATCCGGCGCGAGAGTGCCAACCTCTAGCGGCATAGGTACGAATCCTCCGTCGTGTCGGGTCTCAGCCGGGCGTCGAGCCCAACTGAGACCCTAGCGAACGGCGGATTCAGCGCTGTTTGGACGGTGCCTTCGGCTGAACGAGGCGTGAGCCCGTCCAACTGCCGAGGCTGATGGTGGATGTCTGGGTCAGGCCGGCCGTGGGTGCGGCTTCGGCGATCTCGCTCGGATCGACATGGCCTGATTGCCCGGTTTTGGGGGTGAGGACCCAGATGAAGCCTTCATCGGCCAGCGGGCTGATGGCATCCATCAGCTCGTCGGCCAGATCGCCGTCACCTTCTCGCCACCAGAGCAGGACGGCGTCGACGACCTCATCGGAGTCTTCGTCGACCATTTCGCCGCCGCTGACCTCCTCGATCTCGGCGCGCAATGCGTCGTCGGTGTCCTCGTCCCAGCCCAATTCCTGAACAACCAAGCCGTGAGAAATGCCAAGCTTCTGAGCGTAGTTCTGCGCGTCCGCCGCGGCGACCACGGTGGTGTCCTCCCTAAACTTCCGACAGTAAGATAGGTGCAAGCGAACATGGTTATCCGTCGCAGCGCAAGCTGATCGGATGAATCGGTACCGTATGCCGCGTGTCGGGAAGGCGAAATCGACGGTCTCAGCAGGCGTCGTGGACCGCGGTCCGTGCCTGGTTGATGGCCCGGCTGGCCTCGTTGAGCTTGCCGACTGGTGAGTTGTAGGTCATCTTTCTGGTTTGCGCGGACAGTTCGCGCGCGGCGAGCACATAGGCGCCGAACTTTTCGGCCAGCTCGGGCGGCAAGGCGCCCGCCGCGGCGATGACACCCCCCTCGACTTTGGCCGCCGCGTTGTCCAGGGTGGTGGCCGCGGACTCACGCTTGGCCGCGTAGTCGGGCGCGTTGCTGTCGTGTGCGGACACGAAATCGTTGTAGGCGGTGACTCCGGCGCCGGTGGTGGTGGGGAACTGGCCGCAGTTGTCGGCGATCGCCCGTTCCTGCGCGGCCGCGGCGCGCGAAGACGCGGCGGCCGAGGACGACGCGGCGGCCTCGGTCTTGTAGGCGGCCACCTCGGCCGCGTCGGTCGTCGGCGTGCCGGGGATCTGCTCGGCGCACCCCGCCACCACCGAACCCGCGGTTACGGCGGCCACGGCACAGATCAGCCCCAGCCGACGCGCGTGCAGCACCCTCATCGTTCGACGTTCCCTCTCACTCACGTGTGCGACTCGTCTTTCTCCTGCAGAACCTACCCAATGGTTTTCCCGTCGAGATGATGACCTGGGCAGCCGTTTCGGTAAGGATGGGGGGTGCACCCGAACCTTTCGTCACGGGTGGTCCGCACACCAAGCGGGCAGGCCCGGGGACAGCGACGCCGACCAGCAGTTCAGCCCCCAGTACGAGGAGCAGATTTGACCGACCTGATCCACTCTGCAGCTTCCGACGATCCAGCAGCGTCCCCCACCACGGCCGGTGAATCCACCACCAAACCCACCGGTGAACGGGTACGGGTCATCCGCGAAGGAGTGGCGTCGTACCTACCGGATATCGACCCCGAAGAGACCAGCGAATGGCTGGAATCCTTCGACGACATGCTCGACCGGGAAGGCCCGGGTCGCGCCCGCTACCTGATGTTGCGACTGCTCGAGCGAGCGGGCGAACGCCGTGTGTCGATTCCGGCGCTCACCTCCACCGATTACGTCAACACCATTCCCACCGAGAACGAACCGTGGTTCCCCGGTGACGAGGAAGTCGAGCGCCGCTTCCGCGCCTGGATCCGGTGGAACGCCGCGATCATGGTGCATCGCGCGCAGCGCCCCGAAATCGGTGTCGGCGGCCATATTTCGACCTACGCGTCCTCGGCGGCGCTCTACGAGGTGGGCTTCAACCACTTCTTCCGCGGCAAGGACCATCCCGGCGGCGGCGACCACGTCTACATCCAGGGCCACGCCTCGCCCGGCATCTACGCGCGCGGTTTCCTCGAGGGCCGCCTCAGCACCGACCGCCTTGACGGCTTCCGTCAGGAATACAGCCACGGCGGCCTCGGCAAGGGCCTGCCGTCCTACCCGCATCCGCGGCTGATGCCGGACTTCTGGGAATTCCCGACGGTGTCGATGGGCTTGGGCCCGATGAACGCGATCTACCAGGCCAGGTTCAACCACTACCTCACCGATCGCGGCATCAAGGACACCTCCGACCAGCACGTCTGGGCGTTCCTCGGCGACGGCGAGATGGACGAACCCGAATCGCGCGGCCTGATCCAGGTGGCCGCCAACGAAGCCCTGGACAACCTCACCTTCGTGATCAACTGCAACCTGCAGCGGCTCGACGGCCCGGTGCGCGGCAACGGCAAGATCATCCAGGAACTGGAGTCGTTCTTCCGCGGCGCCGGCTGGAACGTGATCAAGGTGGTCTGGGGTCGCGAATGGGACGCGCTGCTCGGCGCCGACCGCGACGGCGCGCTGGTGAACCTGATGAACTCCACCCCCGACGGCGACTACCAGACCTACAAGGCCAACGACGGCGCCTATGTGCGCGACCACTTCTTCGGCCGCGACCCGCGCACCAAAGCGCTGGTGCAGAACATGTCCGACAGCGAGATCTGGAATCTCAAGCGCGGCGGCCACGACTACCGCAAGGTCTACGCGGCCTATTCGGCGGCGATGGCGCACAAGGGTCAGCCGACGGTGATCCTGGCCAAGACGATCAAGGGCTACACCCTCGGCAAGCACTTCGAGGGCCGCAACGCCACCCATCAGATGAAGAAGCTGGCGCTGCAGGACCTCAAGGACTTCCGCGATCTGCAGCGCATCCCGGTCAGCGATGCCGAGCTGGAGAAGGACCCGTACCTGCCGCCGTACTACCACCCCGGCATGGACGATCCGGCGATCGAGTACATGCTGGCCCGGCGCAAGTCGCTCGGCGGTTTCGTGCCGGAACGTCGTTCGGCCGCCAAGCCACTGACGCTGCCCGGCGACGAGGCCTACCGCTCGGTGCGCAAGGGTTCGGGCAAGCAGAAGGTCGCCACCACGATGGCGCTGGTTCGCCTGGTCAAGGAACTGTTGCGCGACAAGGAGATCGGCGAGCGGATCGTGCCGATCATTCCCGACGAGGCCCGCACCTTCGGCATGGACTCGTGGTTCCCGACGCTGAAGATCTACAACCGCAACGGCCAGCTCTACACCTCGGTCGACGCGGAACTGATGCTCGCCTACAAGGAGAGCACCGTCGGTCAGATCCTGCACGAGGGCATCAACGAGGCCGGTTCCACCGCGTCGTTCACCGCGGTCGCCACCTCCTATGCCACCCACGGCGAGCCGATGATCCCGCTCTACATCTTCTATTCGATGTTCGGGTTCCAGCGCACGGGCGACAGCTTCTGGGCCGCGGCCGACCAGCTCGCGCGCGGATTCGTGCTCGGCGCCACCGCGGGCCGCACCACCCTCACCGGTGAAGGTCTGCAGCACAACGACGGTCAGTCGCTGCTGCTGGCGTCCACCAATCCCGCGGTGGTGACCTACGATCCGGCGTTCTCGTTCGAGATCGCGCACATCATGCGCGACGGTCTGCGCCGGATGTACGGCGGCGGCGAGGCCCCGGCCGGTCTGCTGCCCGGCACCGACGTGTCCGCGGTCGGCACGTTCGGCGGGGAGAATATTTTCTACTACATCACCCTGTACAACGAGCCCTACCAGCAGCCTGCCGAGCCCGACGACCTCGACGTGGCGGGTCTGCTCAAGGGCCTGTACCTGTACCAGCCCGGTGGTGAGGGCGAGGTTCGTGCCCAGATCCTCGTGTCGGGCGTGACCGTGCCCGACGGTCTGCGCGCGCAGGAGCTGCTGGCGCAGGAGTGGGGTGTGGCCGCGGATGTCTGGTCGGTGACCTCGTTCGGCGAACTCCGCCGCGAGGCGCTCGACAAGGAGATCACGGCGTTCAAACACCCCGATTCGGATCCGGGTTCGGCCTACGTCACCCAGGCGCTCTCGGCCGCGCGCGGCCCGGTGGTCGCCGCGACGGACTGGATGCGCGCGGTGCCGGATCAGATCCGGCAGTGGGTGCCCGGCGACTACATCACCCTCGGCACCGACGGGTTCGGCTTCTCCGACACCCGCACGGCCGCGCGCCGGGTGTTCAACGTCGACGCGCAATCGATCGTGGTCGCGGTGCTCGAAGGGCTGGTGCGCGACGGCACCTTCGACAAGGCGAAGGCGGTGGAAGCGGCCGCGAAATACGGCATCGACAGCGTGGCCGCCGCGCCGAAGCCGAGTGCGGACGCGGCAGAGGAACTCGCGTAGCGGACTATTGGACTGTGGAGCGCAAACCGCCGCGGCCCCGTCGGATCACCGAGGGCACCAGCGAACACGAGGTCTATCTGCCGACGGGGGCGCTGTCCCCGAACCGGCAGAACCGTGATCCGCTGCCCGACACGCTGCTCAAGCGGGTCAAACAGTTCTCGGGCCGGCTGTCCACCGAGGCGGTGGGGTCGATGCAGGATCGGCTGCCGTTCTTCGCCGACCTGGACGCCGCGCAGCGAGCGGGCGTGCAGATGCTGGTGCAGACGGCGGTCGTGAACTTCCTGGAGTGGTTGCAGGATCCCGACTCCGATATCCGCTTCAGCCTGGACGCGTTCCAGGTGATTCCGCAGGATCTGGCGCGGCGGCTCACGCTGCGCCAGACCGTGGACATGGTGCGAGTGGCCATGGACTTCTTCGAACAGTGGCTGCCCGCGCTGGCCCGCAACGATCGTCAGCTGGTCGCGCTCACCGAGGCGGTGCTGCGATACGGGCGTGAGCTCGGCTTCGCGGCCGCCTCGGTGTACGCCAGCGCCGCCGAGTCCCGTGGCGCGTGGGATACCCGCCTGGAGGCCCTTGTGGTCGACGCGGTGGTCCGGGGCGACACGGGTCCCGACATGCTTTCCCGGGCCGCCACGTTGAACTGGGACGCCACGGCGCCCGCCACCGTGCTGGTCGGCACACCGCCGCTGGACCAGGGTGTGTCGACCGTCGGCGCGGTGCACACCATCGCGACCAAACACGGCAGGGCCGCGCTGGCGGTGGTGCAGGGCGCGCGACTGGTGATGGTGGTCAGCGGGCACCTGGGGGAGTCGGGCATGGGTTCGCCGTTCCTCACGGATCTGCTGGCCGAGGTCTTCTCCGACGGTCCGGTGGTGATCGGCCCGACGATGCGCACACTCGGCGCCGCGCACGCGTCGGCGATCGAGGCGTTGGCGGGGATGGAGGCCGTGGTCGGCTGGCGCGGGGCGCCAAGGCCCGTTCACGCCACGGAATTGCTACCGGAACGCGCGTTGCTGGGCGATAGAGCTGCGATAGAGGCGCTGAACGAGTATCTTGTGGTGCCGTTGGCCGCTGCCGGATCTTCGTTATCCGACACACTCGACGCGTACCTGGATTGTGGCGGAGCAGTAGAAACTTGTGCTCGGCAGCTGTACGTACATCCAAATACCGTTCGGTACCGACTCAAACGAATCGGTGAAGTCACCGGCCGCGATCCCATGAATCCCCGAGACGCTTATGTGCTCCGGATCGCAGCAACAGTGGGCCGTTTGACACGAACGCATAACGAATCATCACCTCCCGTCACAGAAACCCCGCCCATCCCAGTGGCTCACGACCCCCTGTAACGGGATTGGTGAATCGGTCGATCCCGACACCCCACCTCGGATTTTGTGGGACCCCTACAAAAGCGATCGGAAAGCTTCATTCGCGCCGACATCTCTTGCGGCGGGGGTCACAGTGTTGTCTTAGGGAGTGATCGCGTTGCTCACCCCTGGACAGGGGTCCCAGACACCCGGCATGCTCACGCCGTGGCTCGCACTTCCCGGTGCGACTGATCGCCTCGAGCTCTGGTCGAAGGCCGCGGGCCTCGACCTGGTCCGTCTCGGTACCACCGCGACGGCCGAGGAGATCGTCGACACCGCGGTGACGCAGCCGCTCGTGGTCGCCGCCGCCCTGCTCGCGTTTGCCGAAATCGCCCCCGGGTCGATTCCGGCCGATACGATCGTCGCCGGACACTCGGTCGGCGAATTCGCCGCAGCCGCTGTCGCCGGTGTCATCACCGCCGACGAGGCCGTCGCCCTCGCCGCCATCCGCGGCCGGGAGATGGCAAAGGCCTGCGCGTTGGAGCCGACCGGCATGTCCGCGGTGCTCGGTGGCGACGAAGCCACCGTGCTCGCACGGCTCGCCGAGCTCGATCTCGTCCCGGCCAACCGCAACGCGGTCGGCCAGATCGTCGCGGCGGGCAGCCTGGAAGCTCTGGCGGAGCTCGCCGCGAACCCGCCGGAGAAGGCACGGGTCCGCGCGTTGCCCGTCGCCGGTGCGTTCCACACCGCCTTCATGGCACCGGCACAGGAAGCTGTCGCCGATGCCATCGCCCAGATCTCGCCGAGCGACCCGATCCGGACGCTGCTGTCGAACTTCGACGGGCAGCCCGTCACCTCGGGCGCCGACGCGATCGACAAGCTTGCCGCTCAGGTCACTCGCCCCGTGCGCTGGGACCTGTGCAACGAGACCATTCGCACCGCGGCCGTCTCGGCCGTGGTCGAGCTGCCGCCGGCAGGCACCCTGGTCGGCATCGCCAAGCGGGAGCTGAAGGGCACGCCCAATCTGGCCCTCAAGACCCCCGAAGACCTCCCCGCGTTGGCCGAACTGACCACCTCGGGCTAGCTTTCCCCCCGGCGGTCATGCACAGCGAAGTGCAGGCCGTTCACGACCCTACAAATAGAAACAAGAAGGGAGCCACCAAAGTGGCCGCTCTGACCCAGGAACAGATCGTCGAAGAACTCGGCAAGATCATCGAAGAGGTTACGGGTATCGAACCCTCCGAGGTGACCCTCGAGAAGTCCTTCGTCGACGACCTGGACATCGACTCGCTGTCCATGGTCGAGATCGCTGTGCAGATGGAAGACAAGTACGGCGTCAAGATCCCCGATGAGGATCTGGCCAGCCTGAAGACTGTCGGTGACTCCGTCGCTTACGTCCAGAAGCTCGAGGCCGAGAACGCCGACGTCGCCGCAGAGCTCAAGGCCAAGTTCGACAGCGCCGGCGAGTAGGGCTGACACTGTGACCACTCCTTCCACTTTGAACGGGAACTTCCCCAACGTTGTCGTCACCTCCATGGCGGCGACCACGTCGATCGCTGGTGATGTCGATGCGACGTGGAAGGGACTCCTCAACGGTGAGAGCGGAATCGACGTTCTCGAGGATCCTTTCATCGAGGAATACGACCTGCCGGTGCGAATCGGCGGTCACCTGAAGGTCAGCCCCGACACTCTGTTGAGCCGGGTCGAGATCCGCCGCATGGCGTATGTCGAGCGCCTGGCGACCGTCCTCGGTCGTGAGGTGTGGAAGAACGCGGGCAGCCCGGAGGTCGACAACGACCGTCTCGGCGTCGCGATCGGCACCGGACTCGGCGGCGGCGACGCCCTGATCGACTCGGTCGACAAGCTGAAGAACGGTGGCTATCGCAAGATCTCGCCGCTGGCTGTTCAGATGGTCATGCCGAACGGTCCGTCGGCGGTCGTCGGTCTCGAGCTGAAGGCCAGGGCGGGAGTGGTCACTCCGGTCTCGGCGTGCTCGTCGGGTTCGGAGGCCATCGCCAACGCGTGGCGGATGATCGTGATGGGTGACGCCGACATCGTCGTCACCGGTGGTGTCGAGGGCTTCATCTCCGATGTGCCGATCGCGGCGTTCTCGATGATGCGCGCCACGAGCACCCGCAACGATGATCCGAAGGGCGCGTCTCGGCCGTTCGACAAGGACCGAGATGGTTTTGTCTTCGGCGAAGCAGGCGCACTGATGGTCATCGAGACCGAGGAGCATGCCAAGGCGCGCGGGGCCACCATCCACGCACGCCTGCTGGGTGCGGGCATCACCTCCGACGGGTACCACCTGGTGGCACCTGATCCGACGGGGACCGGTGCAGGACGCGCGATGCAGCGCGCGATGCAGACCGCCGGATTGTCCCCGCGTGACATCGCGCACGTGAACGCTCACGCGACTGCGACTCCGATCGGCGACCTCGCCGAGAAGAACGCGATCCATTACGCCGGGGTGCAGCATGCCTCGGTGTACGCGCCGAAGTCGGCACTTGGTCACTCGATCGGTGCCGTCGGCGCCCTCGAGTCGATTCTCACGGTGCTCGCGATCCGGGACGGCATTGTTCCGCCGACACTGAACCTGGACAACCAGGATCCGGAGATCGATCTCGATGTGGTGCACGGGGAAGCCCGTCGCCAGGAAATCGAGTACGCGATCAACAATTCCTTCGGTTTCGGTGGGCACAACGTCGCGCTCGCCTTCGGTCGGGCGTAAAGCCGCAGACTGCACATCCGATCCCCGGTGGGGGTCGTGCCAACTGAATGGTTCGACTCCCACCGGCGGTTCGCCACAGCAGCCGCCGTCGCGGCAATTTTCTCGAAGGAGTGAGCGCGATGACCATCATTGCTCCCGCGTTTCAAGACACCACCACCGATCCGCGCGACCCACTGGGTCGGCTCCAACGTTTCTTCGACCCCGGCACCGTCCTGCCGCTGCATCCGCGTGACCGCTCCGGCGTGCTCGCCGCGATCGGCGAGGTCGACGGGGTCCGCACCGTGGCCTACTGCTCCGACGCCACCGTCATGGGTGGCGCGATGGGCGTGGAGGGCTGCAAGCACATCGTCGACGCGATCGACACCGCGATCGAATCCTCCATCCCCGTTGTCGGGCTGTGGCACTCCGGTGGCGCGCGCCTGGCCGAGGGTGTCGAGGCGCTGCACGCGGTCGGCCTGGTCTTCGAGGCCATGGTTCGCGCGTCCGGCCTGGTGCCCCAGATCTCGGTGGTGCTCGGCTTCGCCGCCGGTGGCGCCGCCTATGGTCCCGCGCTGACCGACGTGGTCATCATGGCGCCCGAGGGCCGCGTGTTCGTCACCGGACCCGACGTCGTGCGCTCGGTGACCGGCGAGAACGTCGACATGGCGACCCTCGGTGGTCCCACCACACACTTCAAGAAGTCCGGCGTCTGTCACATCGCCGCCGATGACGAGGCCGACGCCATGCACCGCGCGCGCCGCCTGGTCTCGATGTTCGCCGAACAGGGCGAATTCGACCTGGTCGCGGCCGAGCACGGCGATGTCGACCTCAAGGCGATGCTGCCGGAGTCGGCCAAGCGCGCCTACGACGTGAAGCCGATCGTGCACGAGCTGCTCGATAATGTCGACGGTGAGTCCTCGTTCGAGGAACTCCAGGGTGGTTACGCCCGCAGCATGGTCACCGGCCTCGGCCGTCTGGGCGGTCGCACCGTCGGCGTCCTCGCCAACAACCCGCTGCGCCTGGGCGGCTGCCTCAACTCCGAAAGTGCCGAGAAGGCTTCCCGTTTCGTGCGCCTGTGCGACGCGTTCGGCATCCCGCTGATCGTGGTCACCGACGTCCCCGGCTACCTGCCCGGCGTCGGCCAGGAACTCGAGGGTGTGGTTCGCCGCGGCGCGAAACTGCTGCACGCCTTCGCCGAAGCCCGCGTTCCCCGCGTCACCCTGGTGACCCGCAAGATCTACGGCGGCGCCTACATCGCGATGAACGCCCGCGCCCTCGGCGCCACCGCCGTCTACGCCTGGCCCGGCTCCGAAGTAGCCGTCATGGGCGCCAAGGCCGCCGTCGGCATCCTCCACAAGAAGGCCCTCGCCGCCGCGCCCGAGTCCGAACGCGAAGCCCTCCACGAACGCCTCACCGCCGAACACGAGCAGCTCGCGGGCGGCGTCGACCGCGCCGTCGCCATCGGCGTCGTCGACGAGGTCATCGACCCCGCCAAGACCCGCAGCATCATCGCCGCGGCCCTCGCCGCGGCCCCGGCCCGCAAGAGCCACCACAAGAACATCCCGCTGTGATCTGAACTGACACAACGACTTCGGGCCCCGGGAGATCGATCCCGGGGCCCGAAGTCGTTCCGGGTCAGGCAGTCGGTCGGGGGCGAACCTTGTCCACCGCGCCACTGTCGTGCTTGTTCGGGGGATAATGCCAGGGTGCGCTATGAGGAACTCGCAGACGCCCCGTGCTCGATCACGCGGCCGCTGGTGATCTTCGGTGATCGCTGGACCTTGCTGATTCTGAAGTACAGCTTTGCCGGGGTGCGTCGTTTCAACGCCTTCCAGGGTGCGCTCGGCATTTCGCGAAGCCGTCTGCGTGACCGTCTCGATCGGCTGGTCGAACACGAGATCCTGGTGAAGCGCCCCGTCGATGACGGCGCGTACGAGGAGTATCGGCTCACCGAGAAAGGCCACGCGATCTACCCGATCCTGATGGCGATCCGCGAGTGGGGCGACACCTACATGGCGCCGGACGGACCGCCGGTGGAGTACCGGCATCGTGGCTGCACTGGCGAGGCGCGCGCGCACCTGACCTGCGACGAGTGCGCCGCGGAGATCACTGCCCGCGACATCGAACCCGAAGCGGGTCCCGGCCTCACCTCGCGCGCTCCGGACAATTGATCACCAGGCCGAGGTCGCGCCGCCCGAGGGGGTTCGCCACCAGGGCCTGATGATCTTGATCCGTCAGGAGGTGTGCCAGGTGATCTGGTCCTCGAGGGGTGCTCGGGCGGTGCGGAAGGCGTTGATCGGGTGGGCGAGGTCGGGGTGGCCGAAGGAGATGCCGAAGACGACCTTGCGGGTGTCGGAGATGTCGAAGTAGTCGCGGATGAAGGGGGCGTAGGAGGCGAGGGCGGCTTGGGGGGCGGCGCCGAGGCCGAGCGCCTGGGCGCCGAGGAGGAAGTTCTCGAGCCAGAGGCCGCAGTCGATGGCGCCGTAGATGCCGAGGTCGGCCTCGGAGGTGACGATGGCGACGTGCGGGGCGTCGAAGAATTCGAAGTTGCGCACCATCTGGCGCATGGTCTTCTCGTGATCGCCCTTGACGATGCCGACGCTGTCGTAGAGCTGGAATCCGCAAGCGCGGCGACGGTCGCGATAGATTCCCTCGTACGCGGCGGGGAACTCGAAATCGGGTGTGGTGCCTACCGTTTGGATGTGATCGAGCAGCTCCTTGCGGAACCGGTCGGTGCCTTCACCCTCGGTGACCACGACCTGCCACGGTTGGGTGTTGCACCACGATGGGGTGCGCTGCGCGAGGGTGAGCAGCTGTTCGATGGTCGTGCGGTCGACCTGTTCCGGCGTGAACTGGCGGCAGGTCCAGCGTGCGTCGGCCAGCCGCTGGAGGGTGGCGAAATCGCTGCTGTGGTGGTCGGTCTGCGCCATCGCGCGGCTCCCTCTGTTGCGGAGAACTGGTCTCATTTCGAGACTGAATCTAGCAGTTCCGCCGCTACCGCGGAACCCGCCGGCACCACGAGTCCGGGTGCCGGCGGGCGATGATCAGCCGCGTCGACGGCCGACGACCAGGATCGCGACACCGATGCCGACGACCAGCGCCACACCTGCCCCGATCAGGACGTACCAGGCCCACGGCCGCGCGACCGTCGCCGGACTGCTCACGGCGACAGGCTGTTCCGCGGCCGGCTGCGCACTGGCGCCGAGATAGGTCGGGCCGGGCTCGGCCGCCCCCGCCACAGTGATGTCGAGCTGCACCGGCGTCGGCGGCATCGCATCGGCGCCGGTCGGGACGCCGATCTTCACCGCGAGGTAGTACCAACCGGCCACCGACTGCTCGCGAACGTCGTATTCGCCACGGTTGGCGTACCGGATCGGCACCGATGCCAGGCGAAGCTCGGCACTCGATCGGCCGGTATAGGCGCTGGTGTCGGAGTCGATTTCGGTGCCGAGCGGGGAGTACAGCGTGGTCGTCACGTTCGAGGCCGCGATGCGGTTGGCGCCGCCGGTCTCGGCGAAACCCACCCGGTAGGCCAACCCCTGCCCCCAGTCGAGCCGAACGCGATAGAAGACGTACTCGCCCGACTGCACGGTGTCGGTGTAGCTGCCGCCGCCCGGCAGCGTCGCGGCGGTGGTGAACGAGCCACTGCCGCTGACCGTCTGGGTGGGCGACGTCGGTTCGGTGAACGCGGTCTTGGTGGTCGAAGCGCCCGGGCCGGGATCGGTGACGCCGGGTTCGATACCGACCAGAATTTCCACCGGCAACCGATCGGACGAGCCCTCCGACACCAGATCCCAGGTCAGCTCGAAGGTGTAGCGACCGGCGCCGGTGCACTTGTCGGACTCGAACAGCGGTTCGGCCGCGCCGTCGAAGGCCTTGGCGATGGTGAGGGTGGTGCCGTCGCTGGACCTGGTCTCGAGTTCCCGTTCGCGGTTGCCGCACTCCATGCTCTCGCGCCCGAAGAGGCGAAGGTCGAGCGCGTTCATGTCGTTGGTCGTCGAGGTGCTACGCCCGCGGGGGAACGAGACGATCCCGGTGAAGTAGACCGTGGCGCCCTCGGGCACATCGACCGCGTAGTACCGCTTCTGCCGCTGGCCGAGGGTATCGAGGTACTGGCCGGGGCCTGCGACCGGAGCGGTGCCGATGGTGTCGGTGCCGGTGATGGGCGTGCCGGTGGCCTGGTAGTCGCGCAGCGCGGCCGAACTCACCCGCGGCAGAATACGTTCCAGGGCGGCGCCGTCGGCGGCATCGCTGTAGGTACCGCCGGTGGCCTGCGCCATGCAGGTGAGCTGAGCGCGCGCCTTGTCGTCGACCGCGAACCCGATCGAGTGCACGATCAGATCGACACCCTGCTGCTTCAACTCCTTGGCGACCTCGCACGGGTCGGGCGGGGAACAGGTGTCGTCACCGTCGGACACGAGCACGATCGAACGCGGACCGGCATCGGGCAGTGCGTCGGCGGCCTGGCGCAGCGCGGTGCCCATCGGGGTCCAGCCGCGCGCGTGGATGCCGTCGACCGCGGCCGTGAGGGCGGGCTTGTCGATGGTCGTCGGCTGCGCCAGCACCTGGACGTCGCGGCAACCTGCGGCCTTGTCGGCCTCGGAATTACTGGTGCCGGTGCCGTAAGTGGTGAGCCCGACCGATGATTCGGCGGGGGCCGAGGCGACGAAGCTACGCACCGCCCGCTTGGCGGAGTCCATCATGGTGCCGCCCTGATCGGGGCGCTCCATCGAGCCCGAGGCATCGAGGATCAGCATGGTCGGCGCGTATTGTCCGGGGTCGGCCTGCGCCAGGACGGGGAGTGACGCGGGCAGCACGGTGAGGACTACGGCGGTGAGGGCGGCGGTCAGCGTACTGATTCTCGGCATCGTCCTGGGCTTCGGTATCGCGGAGTGAAACCGGACAGACGTTACCCACCGCGCGGTGGCCGCTCTACCCCTGATGCAGTGGTGCAGCCCACCGTTTGAAAGCCGCGACCATGTGTGCGCAGGTGGGGGCGTTATGTTCCGGGTCGGCTCGCGCCTGCGGCGAATCGGTGCAGTTGCGGGGCACAATCGAACGCATGGCTTTGCAGGCCCGCGACGCGCAGGAGCGCAAACGGCACGGCAGGCACTACACGCCACCGGAGCTCGCGCGGTTCCTGGCGCGCCGGGCGCTGCGCTACGCCCCTCGCACCGGGGCGCTGCGCGTGCTCGACCCGGCGTGCGGCGACGGTGAACTGTTGCTGGCGGTCCATCGGGAAATCACGGCCGGCGCACCGGATGTCGCGGTGCGCCTCACGGGCTTCGACCTCGACCGAAAGGCTGTCGACGAAACCGCCGGGCGGTTCGCCGACCTCGACATCGAAATAGACTGTCGTGCGGGCGATTTCCTGGCTGCCTCCGCCGATCTGGCCGACGGATCGTTCGACGTGATCATCAGCAATCCGCCCTACGTACGGACCCAGCAGCTGGGCGGCGCGACTGCCCAACTGCTGAGCAAGCAGTTCGGTCTCCGCGGGCGGATCGACCTCACCCACCCGTTCGTAGCCATCGCACCACGGCTGTTGGCCGACGGAGGCGTGCTCGGATTGCTGTGTGCCAACCGGTTTCTCACCACTCGGGCGGGGGCCAACCTGCGTCGCATCCTCACCAGCGAACTGTCGCCGGTGGAGCTGTACGACCTCGGTGACACCAAACTCTTCGCAGCCGCGGTGTTGCCCGCGATCACCGTCGCCCTGCGCGCCACCGGTCCACCCGGCTGTCGCTACGTCTCGGTGTACGAGGAACTGGGAGTCGAACCCGACTGCACTACTGCGCTTTTCGACGCGCTGGCGGGCGACGATGCTTGCCTGGTCGGTGCCGGTGGCCGAGTGTTCGCAGTGGAGGTCGGCGTGTTGGCGACGGGTGCGGCGATGACGGGCGAACCCGCGACGCTCCCGAAAGGCGGACGGCTACCGGACCCTCCAGTGATGAACCCGCCGACGCCGGTCAGCGCGGAACCGGCAGCGCGACAAGCCGACTCGCGAACAGTCAATGGTAGTCGTCACGGTGACACCGCCTGGCGCATGTCCCGCCCCTCGGTCGATCACTGGCTGGGCCGGATCGCCGATCGCACTTGGCGCTCGTTCGGCGAGGCCGCGCGCATTCGGGTGGGGATCAAGACCACCGCGGATCGAGTGTTCATCTCGGATCGGTGGGATCAGATGGATCCGATGCCCGAGCGGGAACTGTTGCGGGAGTTGATCACACATCACGATCTGCAGCCGTGGCGAGTCGCGATGGCGCGCGGCACGCGGGTGCTCTATCCCTACGATCTGCTCCAACCCCGGCGAACCCCGATCGACCTGGCCGAATACCCGTGCGCGGCAGCATATCTCCAGTCCCATGAGCAGATACTGGCTGGTCGGCGATACGTACTCGATGGTGGCCGCAAATGGTTCGAGATCTGGGTTCCGCAGCGCCCACACCTCTGGGGCGCACCGAAGTTGGTGTTCCCCGACATCAGTGAACGCCCGCGTTTCGCGCTCGACCGGTCGGGGGCGGTCGTCAACGGCGACTGCTACTGGATCTCGCTCACGGATCTGGGGGCGGGCAGATCCGCCACCGATCTGGCATATCTCCTGATGGGGGTGGCGAACTCGGCGCTGGGGCTGCGGTTCTACGACGCGGTGTGCGGCAATCGGCTGTACTCGGGTCGGCGCCGGTGGATCACCCAGTATGTCGCGCGATTGCCGCTGCCCGATCCGGCCGGTCCGGCAGCGGGCGAGATCGTGCGCCGGGTTCGCGCCCTGCTCGAAGAGGGTGTGTCAGTGGCGGATTCGGGCATCGACGAGGTGGTCGAGGCGGCGTTCGGCGTCTCAGTGGACGTCGCGGATGCCGACCATCGGTAGCAGCGTGCGCCGCGCGAACTCCCGCCCGGCTTCGGCGTCGTCGAGCGGGATGAGCCCGTCCGGGGTCAAAGCCAGCGACAGGGCGAGCCGCGCCATGATCTCGGCGACCAGATCGGGATCGAATTCCGGCACCGGCGCGCTGGCCTGCAGCTCGCGCAGCTTCTCGGCCAGATACGCGCGCCCGACCGCGAGGATCGGCCCGGCGTCGGTGGTGAGCCGGGGCAGGATGATCTCCGGCTCGGTGCTCAGCAACCGGCGTAGCAGTTCGTTGCCCGCGATGGTGGTGACGAAGGCGACGAAGATCTCGACCAGCTGCTCGCCGGGTTCGGTGACCGCGCGCACGCGCTCGTCGATATCGGTCACATAGCGCTGCGCTTCGCGCACGCCGACGGCTTCGACCAGGTCGTTCTTGGATTCGTAGCGCCGGTAGAGGGTGGCCGGGCTGATGCCGGCCCGCCGCGCGATCTCGCCCATACTCGTGCGTTTGATCCCGAAGTCCAGAAACGCCGACAGCGCGCTGTCGAGCAGTTTCTCCCCGTCGGTGACGGGCTTTTCGAGTATTCGCGCGAGGATCGACGAGACGGTAGGCATTACCCCATTATCCCTGTGGGGGCAGATCCAACGCGGCCATCTCCTGCTCGATCGCATTGGCCGCGAAATGTACTCCGCGAGAACGGAGTTCGTGAACGCGGGATTGGAGTGCCTCGATCCCGCCGGGCTGCGCCGCGATATCGGCCACGCTGAGCCGTCCTGCCGCTCGGCGCACACCGGAATGCACGTATGCCACCGTGATACCTCCTGCCTCGCGTATCCGGTGCCGATCGTCACTCTCGTGATCGTCACGCAGTACGCAGGACAAATGCTATCAGGGTTCCCTACTGGTCACTTGCTCAGTGTGATGGGTCACAATACTTCGGCATCGCGGTGGTTGGTCAGATTGTGCAGGTACACCGCGGCGTTGAGCTTGATCCCGTCCTGCTGGGCGGGGGTGAGTTCGCGGCGCACCTTGCCTGGCACGCCGGCCACGAGCGAGCCGGGCGGAATCTGCGCACCCTCGGGAATCAGGGCATTTGCCGCGATCAGGCTGCCCGCGCCGATCACGGCGCCGTTGAGCACCGTGGCGCCCATGCCGACCAGTACGTCGTCACCGATGGTGCAGCCGTGCAGAATCGCGTTGTGGCCCACCGAGACTCCGGTGCCGACGGTCAGCGCGAAACCGGGGTCGGCGTGCAGCACGCAGCCGTCCTGGATATTGGTGCGCGCGCCAATGCTGATCTGTTCGAGGTCACCCCGCAGCACCGCCGAGTACCAGATGCCGACCTCGGCGCCCAGGCTCACCCGGCCGATCACAGTCGCGTTCGGCGCGATCCAGGCCGTGTCGTCGATCTCGGGCGTGAAGCCGCTCACCTTGATGATCATGAACCGATTATCGCGCTGCCCCGCGAACCTGTGCGCGGTGGGCCGCCGGGAAGGTCCCCAGCGTGCGGTGGAAGTGATGGACGAACCGTGGGCAATGCAGTGATCGTCGCCGTGCGCGCGCAGGGGGCGGGGTCGTTTCCGGAGTAGGTGTGCGTGTCGCCTGACTCGGTCGCGACACGCGATCGAGGCCGCGGCCGTGCTCCGGTGCAGGTCCTAGGCTTGGCGGATGACGCGAACGGGCGTAATCGTCGGGGTGCCGACGGAGGTCAAGCCGCAGGAATTCCGGGTGGCGCTCATTCCGGCGGGCGCCGCCGAACTCGTCGCCCACGGGCACGAGGTGCTCGTGCAGGCGGGTGCCGGTGCCGGGTCGGGTTTCGCCGACGACCAGTACCGGGCCGCGGGCGCGCGGATCGCGGCGGACGCCGATCAGGTCTGGGCCGAGGCCCACCTGGTGGTGAAGGTGAAGGAGCCGATCGCGCAGGAATATTCGCTGATGCGCCGCGATCAGGTGCTGTTCACCTTCTTGCATCTGGCGGCGTCGAAAGAGTGCACCGACGCGATCCTGTCGTCGGGGATCGTCGCCATCGCCTATGAGACGGTCCGCGGGCCTGACGGGTCGCTGCCGCTGCTCGCGCCGATGAGCGAGGTGGCAGGGAAGCTGAGCGCCCAGGTCGGGGCCTATCACCTCATGGCACCGATGGGTGGCGGCGGCGTACTGCTCGGGGGAGTGCCCGGAGTCCGGCCGGCCGACGTGGTGGTGCTGGGCGGCGGCGTCGCGGGCACGAACGCGGCGAGTGTCGCGGTCGGGATGGGCGCCAGGGTGAGCGTGCTCGATACGAATCCGGCGCGGTTGCGTGAGCTCGACGCACGCTTCGGCGGCCGGGTCGGCACGCTCGCCTCGCACGCACTCGAGATCGACAAGGCCGTGGTCGCCGCCGATCTGGTGATCGGGTCGGTACTGGTACCAGGTGCGCGAGCGCCGAAGCTGGTGTCCGACGAGCTGGTCTCACGCATGCGGCCCGGGTCGGTGCTGGTCGATATCGCCGTCGACCAGGGCGGTTGTTTCGCTTCCACCCGGCCGACCACGCACGCGAATCCGACCTTCCCCGTGACGGATTCGCTGTTCTATTGCGTGGCGAACATGCCCGGCGCGGTGCCGCACACCTCGACGGTGGCACTCACCAACGCGACGCTGCCGTTCGCGCTGGCGATCGCCGACAAGGGTTGGCGCGGCGCGTGCGCCGCCGACCCCGGCCTGGCCGCGGGGCTCACGGCGGTCGACGGCAACCTGCTGTCCGCCGAAGTCGCCGCCGCGCACGGGTATTCGCTCGGCGCCTGACTACTTGCCGCCACCCAGGTACCAGTCCGGGTCGCCCTCGATGGGCAGATCGCGGAGCTTGTCGGGGTTGCGCACGACATTGATCGCCACCACGCGACCGGCGTCGATGACGAACGAGAAGACGCCGGCGTTCTTGCCGTCGAAGACGATCAAGCCGGGCATGCCGTTGACCAGCACCGCGCGGCCCCAGCCGTCCGCGGCGGTGTACCAGCCGAGCAGCATCTTGGCGATGAGCTCCGCGCCGCGCACCGGCTGGCGGATGGCGGGCACCTTGCCGCCGCCGTCGGCCGTGAGGACCACGTTCTCGTCGAGCACGCCGAGCAGCGAACTCAGATCACCGGAGCGCCAGGCCAGCGCGAACGCCGAGACGACCTTCTCCTGTTCGACGGGCGAAGCGGGAAAACGTGGGGTGCCGTTCTCGACGTGCTTGCGGGCGCGCGAGGCGAGCTGGCGGACCGCGGCGGGCGTGCGCCCGACCACCTCGGCGACCTCGGGGCCGGTCATCCCGAACACGTCCTGCAGCACGAACGCGGTGCGTTCGGCGGGCGAGAGGGACTCGAGCACCACCAGTAGCGCCGTGGTGACGCGTTCGTCCTGGGAGATGCGGTCGGCCGGATCGTCCCAGGAAGTGACCTCCGGTTCCGGCAGCCACTCGCCGACGTACTGTTCGCGGCGGGCGCGGGCGGAGCCGAGCTGATCAAGGGCGAGGCGGCCGATGACGGTGGTGAGCCAGGCGCGCAGGTTGTCGATCTCGTCCGCCTTGCCCGCGTCGAACTGGCGTTGCAGGCGCAGCCACGCGTCCTGCACCACGTCCTCGGCGTCGCTGATGCTGCCGAGCGTGCTGTAGGCGAGTCGCCGCAGGTAGGGGCGGTGTTCCTCGAAGCGCCGGGCCAGCTCGGCCTGGTCGAGAGGCTGCGGTGAGGTCATGGTGTGCGCCCGTTCGGTTGATCTTGCTCGGTCCCGGCGAGTCTAGAAGTGCCGTCACAGTGATGACGAACCAGCGGTCGTGGGTGTGACATTCGCGCCGCCCGCTACCCTCGGCCGGTGCGGAAAGCGACATCGACGGCGGTCGGGCTGGTGCTGGGGTTCGTGCTCGATCGGGTTTTCGCCGATCCACGGCGTTGGCATCCCGTGGCCGGATTCGGCACGGCGGCAGCGGCATTGGAGAAGACGACCTATGCCGACAATCGCCGGGCCGGGGTGGTGCACGAGGTTGTCGCGGTCGGGTCGGTGGTCGGTATCGGCGCGCTCGTCACTCGCGGTCGGGGGTCCGGCGGTGTACTGGTGACCGCGTTGGCGACGTGGACCGCGCTGGGTGGTCGTAGCCTCGTGCGCGCCGGGCACGCCATGGCGGACCGGCTCGAAGCCGGGGATCTCGCCGGCGCTCGTGAACTGCTGCCGTCGCTGTGTGGGCGGGATCCGTCGGTCCTCGACGCCGAGGGGCTGGCGCGGGCCGCTCTCGAATCCATCGCCGAGAACACCTCGGATGCGACTGTCGCTCCGCTGCTGTGGGGTGCGGTCGCGGGCGTACCGGGGGTGCTGGGTTATCGGGCGGTCAACACACTCGACGCGATGATCGGGTACCGGAACGAGCGGTACGAGCGGTTCGGGTGGGCCGCGGCCCGGGTCGACGATGTCGCCAATCTGGTTCCGGCTCGGCTCACCGGCCTGCTCACCGCTGGGCTCGCGCCGCTGGTCGGTGGGAATGCGTCGGGTGCGCTGGGGGCGTGGCGACGTGATGCCGCCAAGCACCCGAGTCCCAATGCGGGAGTGGTCGAGGCGTCCATGGCCGGTGCGCTCGGGATCCGGTTGGGTGGGCGCACTCAGTATCGACACGGCACTGAACTTCGCCCCACTCTCGGTGACGGTCCGACGCCGACGCCAGTGGACTTGCGACGCGCGGTGCGCATGTCGGCGGGTGTGCAGGTCGGTGCGCTTGCGGTCGCCGTCGTGGTCACGACGCTGCGGCGCAGGGGCCAGGCAGCGCCTGCCTAGCGGCCGTAGCGGTCGGCCAGGCGAGCTTCGGTGGTGGTCTTCGGGGGGAGTTCCGGGCCGGTGGTCGAGGTGGGGCCGGACTCCGCAGAGCTCGACGATCCGGCGCGGTCGCGGCGGCGGGCTCGCAGTTCGGCGACCACGAAATAGCCGAGGCCGAGCGGGGCCATGAGGCCGAAGGCCAGCCATTGCAGGCCGTAGGAGAGGTAGGGGCCCGCGTCCAGTTGGGGGAGGGGGGTCGGGGTGAAGGCGCCGGGTTGGCCTTCGGCCAGTTGGAGGTAGCCGCCCTTGTCGGTGCCGGTGGGGATGGGGGTGAGGGGGGTGTCGAGGACGGTCGATTCCTGGGTGGTGTCGACCGTGTACACCTGGCGGTAGCCGTCCTGGGTGCTGGGGAGTTTGTCGGGGACGACGCCCTCGGAGGCCCGGACGCGGGCTTCGATGCGGTGTGGGCCCGCGGGTGGGTCGGCTATCGCGGGTGGGCGGGTGCCGTCCACGGCGGCGACCAGTCCTCGGTCGACCAGCAGGGTGCGGCCGTCGTCGAGACGGAAAGCGGCCAGGACCGCGTAGCCGGGGGCGCCGTCCAGGTGGCGTAGACGAACCAGGACCGTCGACTCGGGGACGAAGGCGCCGGTCGCGGTGACCTTGCGCCATTCGGTGTGGGAGCCGGCGTTGTCGAGCACGTCGGTGACTGCCACGGGGTCGGCGCGGACCGAGTCGGCGATCAACTGGTTGCGGTGTTCGGTGCTGTCGTTCTTGCCCAGCTGCCAGGGTGCCAGGACGGTGAAGCACAGGTAGGCGAAGGCGGCGACGATCACGGCGAGGATCAGCCAGCTCGGGCGCAGCAGGAAGGTGAGTTTGCGCATCAGAGTTGCACGTCGGCGCGGTCGCGGGCGTCGAGTTCGGCGTGGACCCAGTCGAGCAGGCCGGGGATGGCGGCCTCGATCTGGTCGCGGACCAGGTCGAAGTCGGACTGGTCGCCGTAGTAGGGGTCGGGTACGTCGCGGCCGTCGGCGGCGGGGTCGAAGCTGCGCAGCAGTCTGCGCTGGTCGGTGGGGACGCCGCGGTGCGCGAGCTCGCGGTCGTGCCCGGAGTCCAAGACGATGATCAGGTCGGCGTCACTGTGCTCGGGACCGAAGGTCGCCGCGGTGTGCTCGGTGGGGTAGCCGGCGCGGCGCAGGGTGGCCTCGGTGCGCGGGTCGGCCGCGTCGCCGACATGCCACGAACCGGTGCCCGCGCTGCTCACCCGCACGCGATTCGCCAGACCTGCTCGATAGAGGTGCGCCTCGAACATCTTCGCGGCCATCGGTGACCGGCAGATATTGCCTGTGCAAATGAACGAGACATGTAGTGGACCCACGGGAGCCATTGTCGCCCGTGGCGCCGATTCGCCGCCACGTAGGGTGTGCAGTTGTGCTCGAGGACTCTGTCGACCCCGCGATGTTGCGCCACCACGGCGACGTGGAGGCGCGCCCGGGCATGCTCGATTTCGCGGTGAACGTCCAGGGCCTCGCCCCGCCCACCTGGCTGCGCGAACGCCTCGCCGCCCGCCTGGCCGACCTCGGTCGCTACCCGAGCGCCGACGACGAACACGCGGCCCGCACGGCCGTCGCCGCCCGCCACGGCCGCTCGCCCGACGAGGTCCTGCTGCTGGCGGGCGCCGCCGAAGGCTTCGCGATGCTGCCCCGCCTGGCTTCCCGCCTCGCGGCCGTCATCCACCCGTCCTTCACCGAGCCGGAACTGGCATTGCGCGAGGCGGGCGTCCCGGTCACCCGGGTGATCCTCGAACGCCCGTACACCCTCGACCCCACGCTGGTCCCCGACGAAGCAGACCTCGTAGTCCTCGGTAACCCCACCAACCCCACCTCGATCCTGCACCCCGCCGAAACCATCCAGGCACTGCGCCGCCCCGGCCGGATCATCGTCGTCGACGAGGCGTTCGCGGACGCTGTCGTCGGCATCGCCACCGGATCCGCCGCCTCCGAAACGCCATCGACGATCAACGGGCTCGCCGGTTCCGGCGAGGACCTGGTCGATGCGCGTTCCGCGGGCCCGGTCGCCGGTGAACCGGAGTCGCTGGCAGGTCTTCCGGCTCCCGATGTCATCGTCTTGCGCAGCCTCACCAAGACCTGGGCACTGGCGGGCCTGCGCTGCGGCTACGCCCTCGGCGCCCCGGAGATCCTGGCTCGTCTGACGCACGGCCGACCGCACTGGCCGCTCGGCACCCTCCAACTCGAGGCGATCATCGCGACCGCTGAACCCTCGGCCGTCGCGGAGTCCCGGCGCTACGCCGACCGTATTGCCACCGACCGCACCGCCATGATCGACCGACTCACCGGACTCGGCCTCGACGTCCACACCCCGGCCACCGGCCCGTTCCTCCTGCTGCACGTCCCCGACGGCGCACTCCTGCGCAAGCGGCTCGCCGACCGTGCGATCGCGGTTCGCCGTGCCGACACTTTCCCCGGCCTTGGGCCGGACCACCTTCGCGTGGCGGTCCGTGGCATCGCCGAAGTCGACCGATTGATCGAGGCCATGCGTGCGGCACTGTGGTGATTCACCCGGAATTCATGCGTTGCGAGGTGATCGAATGACGAAGGTTCCCATGGAACGAAGGAGGCGGCGGTGACCGATTTGGCCGAACTGATCGGGGTACTCGACGCGGCGTACCCGCCGAGGCTGGCCGAATCGTGGGATTCGGTGGGGCTCGTCTGCGGTGACCCCGCGCAGGAAGTCACCAAAGTGATGTTCGCCGTCGATGCGACCACCGCTGTTGTCGACGAGGCAATCGGCTGGGGCGCACAGGCTTTGGTCGTGCACCATCCGCTGCTGCTGCGCGGGGTTGACACCGTTGCCGCACACACGCCGAAAGGCGCTCTGCTGCACCGGTTGATCCGATCCGGCTGCGCCCTTTTCTCCGCGCACACCAACGCGGACTCCGCCGACCCCGGCGTATCCGACGCGCTCGCGGCCGCGGTCGGCCTCACCGTCACCGGTCCGCTCGATCCCAAACCCCTTTCCTCCGTGGACAAGTGGGTCATCCAGGTACCGCAGACCCACACCGCTTCGTTGATGTCGGCGTTGTTCACCGCGGGCGCGGGCTCGATCGGCGACTACCGCGAAGCCGCCTGGTACACCGCGGGCACCGGCCAATTCCTGCCCGTGTCGGGCGCCAACCCGGCCATCGGTGCGATCGGCACCATCGAAACCGTCACCGAAGATGCCGTCGAGGTGGTCGCGCCCCCGACCTCCCGCCTCGCCGTCCTCGCCGCTCTGCGCGCCGCACACCCCTATGAGGAACCCGCCTACCACGTCACCGAACGCGCACCCCTGCCGTCTTCGCTGGGCATCGGCCGCATCGGCGAACTCGCACAGCCCGAAACCCTGCGCGAATTCACCGCCCGGGTCGGTGTCGGTCTCCCGCGCACGGTGTGGGGCGTGCGCGCCGCCGGCGACCCCGACCGGATGATCGAACGAGTCGCGGTCTGCGGTGGCGCGGGCGACTCCTACCTCGACAAGGCCATCCGCGCCGGCGTCGACGCCTACCTCACCTCCGACCTGCGCCACCACCCCGTCGACGAGCACCTGCGCCGTGGCGGCCCCGCGCTCATCGACGCCGCCCACTGGGCCACCGAGTTCCCCTGGTGCGGTCAGGCCGAACAGTTCGTCAACACCGCCCTGCCCGCCGTGGAAACCCGCGTCAGCGCCCTGCGCACCGACCCGTGGACGGTCAGCGGCTGACCCGGCCGTGCCCGTCTTCGGGTCTTGGCTAGATCACACCGCGCGGCGCGGTACGGTTGATCGATCCATCCATCCACTGTGTTCAGGAGTTCGTGCGCGTTGAATGTCGAACCGTCGGTCCAGACCAAGCTGTTGCAGCTCGCAGGAGTCGATGCCGAGTTGACGCGCATCGCCCACCGCCGTTCCGCGCTGCCCGAGCAGCTGGAAGTGACGCGGCTGGCGACCGAGCGCAACGGCTACAAGGACGCGGCCGTGGCGGTGGAGATCGGCATCGATGATCTGGACCGCGACATCCGCAAGCTCGAGGGCGAGGTCGAGGCCGTCCGCAAGCGTGAGGACCGCGACCGCGGCATGCTCACCGCGGGCACCGTCGCCGCCAAGCAGCTCTCCGAGATCCAGCACGAACTGGGCAGCCTGGAGCGCCGCCGCTCGGTACTCGAGGACGAACTGCTGACCGTGATGGAGCAGCGCGAGGCGATGCTCGCCGACCACGACCACGCGGGTGCGCGGCTGAGCAAGGCCGACCAGGATCTCGAAGACGCCGAACGTCTGCGCGACGAGGCGATGGCCGATCTCGAAGTGGCACAGCAGCGTTGCGAGAAGGACCGCTCCGAGCTGATCGGTCTGTTCCCGGCCGAGCTGATCGCCGTCTACGACAAGCAGCGCTCGGCACACGGTGTCGGCGCGGCGCTGCTGCAGGCCCGTCGGTGTGGCGCCTGCCGGATCGAGATCGACCGTGGCGAGATGCAGCGCATCGCCCAGGCCGCGCCCGACGCGGTCCTGCGCTGCCCGGAATGCAGCGCGATCATGGTGCGCACCAAGGAATCCGGTCTGTGATCGGAGCGGTACGCCGATGAACGAAGTGATCGTCGAAGCCGACGGTGGCTCGCGTGGCAATCCCGGCCCGGCCGGTTACGGTGCGGTGGTCTTCGCCGCCGATCACGTGCGGGTGCTCGCCGAACGCAAGGAGTTCATCGGCGTCACCACCAACAATGTGGCCGAATACCGCGGTCTCATCGCGGGTTTGGCGGCGTCGGCCGAGTTGGGCGCGCGGGTCGTCACGGTGCGGATGGATTCCAAACTGGTCGTCGAGCAGATGTCGGGACGCTGGAAGATCAAGCACGCCTCGATGATTCCGCTCGCCGAGCAGGCGCGGGCACTGGTCGCCGGATTCGACCGGGTGAGCTTCACCTGGATTCCGCGCGCCGAGAACTCGCACGCCGACCGGCTCGCGAACGAGGCGATGGACGACGGCGACCTCACCGCGACCGTGCGCGAGGCCGTCGCGGCCGGACATGTCGCCGGTGACGCGGTCGCGGTGCCGAAATCGGCTGACGCGACCAAGGTTTCGCCCGGCTGGACCGGCGCCGTCGGCAAGCCGACCCGCCTGTTGCTGCTGCGCCACGGCCAAACCGCGCTGTCGGTGGAGCGCCGCTACTCCGGCCGCGGCAACCCGCCGCTGACCGAGCTCGGTCGCGAGCAAGCCGACCGCGCCGCGAAAATGCTTGCCGCCAAAGGTGATATCTCCGCGGTCGTGAGTTCTCCGCTGCAGCGGGCCAGGTCCACCGCCGAAGCCGCCGCGACCGCCCTCGACGTGCCACTGCGCATCCTCGACGGCCTCACCGAGACCGACTTCGGTGACTGGGAGGGTCTCACCTTCGCCGAGGCCGCCGAGCGCGATCCGCTGCTGCACAGCGACTGGCTGGGCGACACGTCGATCCTGCCGCCCGGTGGCGAGAGTTTCGATCAGGTGCGCGAGCGCGTCGAAGGCGTGCGCCGCGATCTGGTCGCGCTGTACCCGGGTCAGAACGTGGTGGTGGTCAGCCACGTCACCCCCATCAAAACCCTGCTGCAGCTGGCGCTCGGTGTCGGCCCGTCGCTGCTGTACCGCCTGCACCTCGACCTCGCGTCGCTGTGCATCGCCGAGTTCTATCCCGACGGTGGCGCTTCGGTGCGCCTGGTCAACGACACCTCATACCTGTGAGCTAGCCGCTCGTCACCCGGGCACGGTACGGTCGCCCAGGCTGACGGTCGGCGTAACGACGACCGCGTACCGCCCGAAAGGTTTCTCGGGCGTGCGGACTGCCGCGGCCACACAGGAAAGGTACTTGATGAGGTTTCTACGGATGGCGGCGTTTGCGGCGGCCATCGCGGGGGTGCTCACCGCGTCCGCGGGTGCGGGTAGCGTGACGGCCGACCCGAGCGTGGTGCTCGGCGCCGCTTCGGGCATCGTCTTCGACAACAACTCCGGTTGTTCACTCACGGCCATCGGCCACGACAGCGCGGGCCGCCTCGTCGGTCTCACCGCGGGACACTGCGCGCCGACCGGTTCGCGCGTGGGCGCCGAACAGGCGCTCAACGCGGGCGTGATCGGCACCGTCGCGTACTCCGACGATGGCGACTACCTGGATTTCGCCGTGCTGCAACTGGATGCGTCGAAGGTGCTGCCGGTGCGCACCATCGGTCAGACCACCGTCGCGGGGATCGGCGCCTCGCCCGGCCCCGGCGCCACGGTGTGCTCGGACGGGCGCACCAGCGGTCGCAGCTGCGGCGTGGTGTGGGGTGAACTCGAGGGCACCTCGATCAACCAGTACTGCTCGCAGCCAGGCGATTCCGGCGGCCCCGTCGTCGTCGGCGACCGCCTGATCGGCATGAACCAGGGCCGCCTCACCGGCCTTGGCCCCGTCGACTTCGACGTCCCCTGCACCGGCGGCGCCAATCCGATTCACTCGCCCGCCTACTTCCAGCCGATCCAGGTCATCCTGGACGTGCTCAACCGCGCAGGCGGCGTAGGCGCGGGCTTCCAGCCCATCTGATCCACCCGCGAAACCACAAGGGGCGCAGCACCATACAGGTGCCGCGCCCCTTGTCGTATCGGTCAGGCGTGTAGCTTCCGCAGGGCCGCGGCGGTGGTGTCGTCGAGAGGATAGAAGAACTCGATGGCCAGTTCGGACAGTGTCACGTCGGCTGGTGCGCCGAAAGTGGCCATCGTCGAGAACATGGACAGTGTGCCGGTGGGTGTGGTGATGCGGATCGGCACCTGGAACGGTCCGGTGGATTCGGACGACGTCCGCGAATCCGGTGGCGCGGGATAGGAGTTCACCTCGTCGTAGAGGGCGCGCAGGCGATCGTCGCCGGTGGCTCCCACCTGGCGGCGCAACCGTTCGAGGAAGAGTTCCCTGACCTGGTGCAGGTTCTCCAGCCGCTGTGCGAGACCGTCCGGGTGCAGGACCAGCCGGTAGACATTCGGACGGGGGAGCAGCAGCTGCTCGGGAACGCCGGTCATCAGCACCGGCATGGCGGCATTGCCCGCGACCACGTCCCACCACCGGTCCACCACGACCGCCGGATACGGTTCGTGCGCGCGCAACATCGTCTCGATTGCCGCCCGAGCCGCCGAGAGTTCGGCGGCGTCGAGCCGCGACTCCTGATAGGCGGGCGCGAATCCGGCCGCGAGCAGCAAGGTATTGCGTTCTCGCAGTGGCACTTCGAGTGCCTCACACAGGCGAAGCACCATGGCCCGGCTCGGCTTGGATCGCCCGGTCTCCACATAGGAGAGATGCCGCGCCGAAGTATCCGCGGTCAGCGCCAGATCGAGCTGACTGAGCTTGCGTCGCTGCCGCCACTCGCGCATCAACGGGCCGACCCGGTCGCTCGTCGTCGTCACCGGGCCAGCGTATCGGCCCGCGCGCAGACACAGCCATGACCTCCGAGGTCATTGCCACGCTGACCCGCCCGCCGCACAGTGGGGTCATCCCAGAGTCAGGAGAAGACGATGACCTCGATCGCCGGCCCGCGACCCGGCCTGCTGCCCATGGTGTTACGCGTGGACGGCTGGAGCACAGGCCTTTTCGGCATTGCGATGGCCGCCACCGCCGGCATCGTCTTCCTCCTCACCGGCGCCGCCTTGGTCGCGACCTTCGCGGCCCTCGAGTACGTCGCTCTACGGCGGGCGGACCAGTGAGCGGTGCCCGCCCCACCGACGAGCAGCGTCCAGATCCGCACGGCCGCGGCGAATCCGGGCAGTTCAGGGGCGCAGGACCGACACCAGGAAATCGGTCTGGTCGCGCACTACCTGTTCGAAGACATCGTCGAAGTACACGTCGAAGTGGCCGACCGGATATTGCTTGACCACAGCGTGTTTGGTGCGTTCGGCGGCCTTGCGGGTGGGGCCCGCGGGGGCGATCGAATCGTTTTCGGCGATCGCGTAGAAGACGGGGACCTTCAAGGACTTCGCGCGGCGGCCGGGAGAGTCGAACAGGGTCGAGAAGGCGACGCGGGCACCGACTTTGGGGTCGTAGGTATCGCTCTCCTCGGCTAGTCGGCCGTAGCCCTCGGGCACATCGGTAGCGCTCATCAAGGCCGCGGAGCGTTTGCGCCCGGCCAGGCGGATGCGGATGGGTTTGCGCCGGATCGGGCCGAAGAGCAGGTCGGTGGCGGCGATGGTGGCGACCTTGGTCAGGCTGATCGGGCCCTTCGCCATCCCCGACGCCCACCCGCTGGTGAACGGCACCTGGGCCACCACGGCGGCGAGGTAGTCGTCGTCGGGCGCCACCGCGAGCACATGCCCACCGCCGAACGAGGTGCCCCACAAGGCGATCCGCGTGGCGTCGAAGCCCCGGATGCTGCGCGCGTAGGCGATTGCGGCCTTCCAGTCCTGCCGCTGACGAGCGATGTTCAGTACCTGGCGAGGGGAACCCTCACTGGCACCGAAATTTCGGTAGTCGAAGGCCAGCACCCCCATTCCCGCGGCGACGAACCGCCGCGCATACCGATCCAACCCCATCTCGCGGGTCGCCCCGAGCCCGTGTCCCATGATCACCAACGGACGCGGACGAGGCGCGCCGTCGGGCAGGTAGAGCCACGCGGCGCACTGCTGGTCACCCGAAGGGAAACTGACGTCGACACGTTCCATGAGTCAATACCGTAGCGAGTACTCTGTACCGGCGGGCGAGTCGGCCGGGCGACCGCGGTAACGGGAACGGGCACATTCAGTGTCGCTGCTCGGTGCCGAGGAAAGTCCGGACTCCACAGAGCAGGGCGGTTGTTAACGGCAACCCGGGGTGACCCGCGGGACAGTGCCACAGAAAACAAACCGCCGCACGCACGTGCGGTAAGGGTGAAACGGTGCGGTAAGAGCGCACCAGCGCCCCGGGTGACCGGGGCGGCTAGGTAAACCCCGCCCGGAGCAAGGTCGAAGGTCGCATCGGCAACGGTGCGGCTGCGCAGGTGTTCGAGGGCTGCTCGCCCGAGCCTGCGGGTGGACCGCTCGAGGCACCCGGCAACGGTGTGTCCAGATGGATGGTCGCCCCCCGATGCGAATCGGGGACAGGATCCGGCTTACAGGCCGGCTCGCCCGCCCACGAAACGCGAAGGCGGCGGCTCCCCGCGGGGAGCCGCCGCCTCGCTTCGCTGACAATCAGCACATCAGCTTGGACATCTGGTAGACGGCCGTGGCCTCTTCGGTGGTCGGGGTGGTGTCGCCGTTCTTGGCCGCCTTGATGATCGTGGCGACAGTGTCGGCCTCGGACTTGCCCGCCTTGATGTCGGAGCAGGAATGGTTCAGCACCGCGGCGATGGTGGCGTCGTCACGACCCTCCGACAACTTCGGGAAGGCGCTGCGGTAGCTCACCACGAACATGCCCGCCTTGCTGGCTTCGATCTGGAAGGCGGGTGCGGCGGTCGTGCTGGCGGCGGGGGAGCCCGCGGCGGAAGAGTCGTCGCTGCAGCCGGCCAGAAGCAGGGCGAAGACGGTGGCGCTGGCCGCGATGGCGGCGGTAGTTCTACTCACGGAGCGGGATGCTAGCCGCCCAGGAAACACGCCGCTTCCCGTGTGGTTAACGGGAAGCGACATGTTCAGGGTCGAAGCGGTGAGCTACAGCGGGTTGATCGCCAGCATATGCGCCCAGTAGCTGGCCGCGTCCGGTCCGAGGATCGGCGACAGGTAATCGAAAATAATCCACGACATGCGTTCGCAAACTCCCATTTGTCGACGTGAGTGCTGCGCGAGGCGGCAGTTGCCGAGTGCGCCGCCGCCACAGTAACAATTGCCCGGTATGTCGCCGTGCTCGTGTGTCGAGACGGTGAAAATGCGCTGGAACTCGCCGGGAACGTGAGCGAGGTCATAGAGTGATCGCCGTCGGCAGGGCTCGCCACTTCCTCGGGCCCAACACATTCGATCGCGGAAGCAGGTCACATTTACATGCGGGTAGTTCGTTCCATTGTCGCCGGTGCATTGATCGCCGGAGCCGCTGCGGTTTTCGCCTCGCTGGGTGCCGGTTCGGCGAGCGCGGTCGCGGTGACCCCGCTCTCCGGCGGGATTCAGGTCGACCTCAGCCACGCTGACACCACCTGGGTGCACCAGAACCGGTTCGGCCTGACCCTGGCAGGTCTGCCGCACCCGTCGGCGGCCTCGTTCGGTCAGGCGCTCGACGCGGCCGCGACCGTGTCCTCCGCCGTCCCCAACGGCCGGGTCACTTTCACCGTGTACGGCCCGATCGATCAGCTCAACGGCACCATGCTCGCTCTGCAGTAATACTCGCTAGTCTGCGAGTGTGGACTCAGAACACACGACGAGCACTTCACCGGATCGGGGTCGGACGGCCGGCCTTCAACTCCATCAGAGGATCGTCTCGGCGCCGGTAGACTTCGGCGCCATCCGTTCCGAATTCGGACTGGCCTCGGATTATCCGGCCGAGGCCGTCTCCGACGCCCGCGACGCGGTAGACGCGTTCGCGGGCACCCGGGTCGACCGGACCGACATCGAGTTCGTGACCATCGACCCGCCCAGCGCGCTGGATCTGGACCAGGCGCTGCATATCGAACGCACGCCCACCGGCTTCACCCTGCACTACGCGATCGCGGATCTGGGTGCGGTGATCGTGCCCGGCAGCGCGCTCGCGGCCGAGGCCGAAATACGCGGGCAGACCTTCTATCTGCCCGACGGCAATGTTCCGCTGCATCCGACGGTGCTGTCCGAAGGCACCGCGAGTCTGCTGCCCGGTGTCGACCGGCCTGCCGCGTTGTGGACCATCGAGCTCTCCGATGATGCTGTGCCGCTGACTTTCTCGGTGACGCGGGCGTTGGTTCGTTCCCGGGAGCGATTCGATTACGCGCAGGTGCAAGCCGCCGCCGATGCCGGAACCTTGCATCCGTCGCTGGTGGCATTGCCCGAATTCGGGCGGCTGCGCATCGAAGCGGGCTTGGCTCAGGGAGCGATCTCGCTGCGGTTGCCCGCGCAGGAAGTAGTTCCCGACGGCGAGGGCTGGCGGCTCGAGCTCGAGCCTCGGACCGACGCCGATGACTGGAACGAACAGGTTTCGCTGCTCACCGGCATGTGTGCGGCGCGAATCATGGTGGAGCACAACGGTATCGGCCTGCTGCGCACGATGCCGCCACCACCGCCGAGTGCGATCGAATCGATGCGGCGCACGGCCGCGGCGCTCGGGGTGCGCTGGCCTGCCGAGATGCCGGTGGGGCGGATGCTCGCCGGGCTCGACGCGAATTCGCCCGCGGCGCTGGTATTGATGTCGGAGGCCACCGGGTTGTTGCGTGGGGCCAGCTACACCTCGTTGGCCGAGCTCGATGAACCGTCGCCGGAGCAGTTGACGCACAGTGCGATCGGGGCGCCGTACGCGCATGTGACGGCGCCGCTGCGGCGGTTGGCCGATAGGTTCACGACCGAGATCTGCCTGGCTCACTGCGCCGGTGTCGAAGTGCCGCAGTGGGTAACGGACGGGGTGAAGGCAGCCGCGGAGACGATGCGGCGGACCGACGCTGTCGCCGGCAAAGTCGATCGCGCGTGCGTCGATCTGACCGAGGCCACGGTGCTCGCGCCGCGCGTCGGCACGGATTTCCCCGCCGTGGTTCTGCGTGCCGCCAACGGGTCCCGGCCTGCGGAGGTCTTCGTCAGCGCGCCGCCGATTCTGGCCCGGTGCGAAGGCGAGCCGCCGGAAGGCGAGACCGTCGCTGTGCGACTGGCGATCGCTGATCCGGCGACTCGCACGATCGGGTTCGAATACGACGGGGCGCGTTGACAGTCGGGCTCCGTCAGCCCGCTGCGGAGATGAAGGCGGCGGCAGCGGGGTAGTGGGCGATGGCCCGGCCCGCGGCTGCTTCCTCGGTGTCGGCCAGGAGTTCGTAGATGGTCGATGCGGGGGCGTGCGTGCCCGCGGCCACCACCAGGATCGCTTCGCGGGATTCGACGGCGTCCCGGTGGTCGCCGAGCACCGATTGCAGGCGTTTGGCCCGGGCGCCGAGATCGGCGGCGTCGGGGCCGAGGACCGTGCCCGCGGCTTCGCAGGAATAACGTAACCGCTTGGCGCCCTTGCGGATGTCGTGCAGGAGTTCCACCCGGTCGGCCGGGGTGGCGGTGGGTTCGGCGAACACCAACTTGCGCAGGCGCTTTCGATCGCGACGCAAGACTTTGTCGAAGACAACGGTGGCGTCGTCGCGGGCGAGTTCGGGAGCCAGCGGGGGATCGGTGCGCCAGGTTTTCAGGACTTTGCGCAGACTGCGGTAGCGCTTGCCGTCCAGCGCCGTCAGCACCACTGCGTGGGCATCGGTGTAGGCCTGGCGGGAGGCGCCGACCAGCGCTTCGGTGACCTCGGCCGGGACTGCGTCGTAGGTGGCGAGCAGGTCGGTGAAGCGCTCGCCGCGGACCTCGGCGTCTCTGGCCACGCCGAGCAGATCGGCCAGCCACTTCAGCTCCGCTCCGGTGGCGGCGGCCTCGTCGGCGTCGAAGAGCTTGCGATAGGAACGCAGGACACTGCGGAGCCTGCGCGTGGCCACACGCATCTGATGGACCGAATCGTAGGCGTCGGCGCGGACGTCCGGTTCGGCGGCGAAAAGCCGGTCGATGTCCTCGCGTAGTGCCGCGACGACAGCTTTTCCCGCCTTGTGCGCCATGATGTCAGCCTCGCTTCCCGAACGTATCGGTCGCCTCCACCAGGTGATGGGTGATGCCGGGCTCGTGCGCGGTATGCCCGGCGTCCTCGACGATGTGCAGGGTCGAGGACGGCCACGCAGTGTGCAGATCCCATGCGCTCGCCGCGGGGCACACGATGTCGTGGCGGCCCTGCACGATCACACCGGGGATGTCGGCGATCCGATCTATGTCTCGCAGCAACTGTCCCTCGTCGAGGAACCCGCCGTGGCGAAAATAGTGGTTTTCGATCCGGGCGAACGCGAGGGCGAAGCGTGCCTCGGCGGTTTCGGCGACCCGATCCGGTTGCGGGATCAGCGAACTCGTCGCACCTTCCCACGTCGACCAGGCGACGGCGGCATCGAGCGCGACCTGCGGATCGGGGGAGTGCAGCAGCCGGTGGTACACCTCGACGAGGTCGTCCGCGCGTTCCTCGACCGGCACCGGCGCCAGGAACTTCGCCCACTCGGCGGGGTACACATTGCCTGCGGCGCCGTTGTAGTACCAGTCGATTTCCTTGCGCCGCAACAAGAAGATGCCGCGCAGCACCAGCTCCGTCACCCGCTCCGGGTGGGCCTGGGCGTAAGCCAAGCCGAGGGTCGACCCCCACGAACCGCCGAACACCTGCCAGCGGTCGATCCCGAGTCGCTCGCGCAGCAGTTCCATGTCGGCGATCAGGTTCGGCGTGGTGTTGCCGTCGAGGCTCGCGCCATCGGCGATGTGCGGCATGGACTTTCCGCAGCCGCGCTGATCGAACAGCACGATCTTGTACACGGCCGGATCGAAGAAACGCCGCTGCAGCGGGCCGGTGCCACCGCCGGGGCCGCCGTGGACGAACACCACCGGCTTGCCGTCGGCGTTGCCGCTGACCTCCCAGTACACCGACTGGCCGTCACCCACGTCGAGAAGCCCCTGCTCGAGCGGTTCGATCTCGGGGTAGAGGGTACGCATCAGAACGCCAATCCCGCGGCGAGGGAGGGCAATTCGAGGGCGGTGAGCGCCTCGGTCCGCACCTCGGGGCAGCTCTCGGTGGTCACCCGGTCGATCATCGCCTTGTCGGCGAGCACGTGGCCGTTGATGCCGCCGTTGCGCAAGCCCCAGTCGTGCACCATGGCGTTGAGCGAGATTCTGCCGAGGGTCGGGCCCTGTACGCGGAAGTTGGACAGCTCGGGCTTGATCATGTCGCACAGCTGTGTGGCGGATGAGGGGCTGATGGTCAGAGTCCCGGCGGGCGTCGTTGTCGCCGCGGACGAGGTGGTGGTGCCCGCGCTGCCGGAGGGCGCCGGTTGTACACCCCCACACGCGGTCAGGGAAGCGACAGCGAGCGAGCCCGCCATCAACAGCACAGAACGGGAAATCCAACGGCGTCGCGGCATCGGTACCTCTGGTAGTCGAACAGTGTCGTTATCGAGTCTGCCATTGGTGCGTTGGGTGTGAGAGCGGGGAATTGGGGTTTGGGTAGTCCTGAAGGCGCTGGCTGTGTTTATTGGAGCGCTGGCGCGCTCGAGTCGCGGCCCCTAGGGGCCGCCGGTTAGGCGCCGTTGCTTGCTCCTTCGTCGCCTACGCAACGGCGCCTAACCGGCGACCCGGCCGCGACCGGCCACTTCGTGGCCGTCCCTCCCTAAGGGTCGGGAGGGCGGTGGTTGGGTTTTGTGGGGTGTGGAAGACGGGGACGGTTTGTTGTTCTGCGGTCAGAAGCTGTGTTCGGGGCCTGGGAAGGTGCCTTGGCGGACTTCGGCGGCGTATGTGGCCGCGGCGGTGCGGAGTTCGTCGCCGACGTTGCCGAAGCGCTTGACGAACTTGGCGGTCTTGCCGCTGGTGTAGCCGGCCATGTCCTGCCAGACCAGTACCTGGGCGTCGCAGTCGGCGCCGGCGCCGATGCCGACGGTGGGGATGGTGAGCTTGCGGGTGACCTGGCCCGCGATCTCGGCGGGGACCATTTCCATCACCACCGAGAACGCACCGGCTTCCTGCACGGCGATCGCGTCGGCGACCAGTTGCTCGGCGCCGTCGCCGCGGCCCTGCACGCGGAAGCCGCCCAGGGTGTTCACGCTCTGTGGGGTGAACCCGATGTGGGCCATCACCGGAATGCCGGCGGAGGTGATCAGCGCGATCTGCTCGGCGACCCGTTCGCCGCCCTCGAGCTTCACCGCGTGCGCGCCGCCCTCCTTCATGAAACGGATGGCGGTCGCCAGCGCCTGCTGCGGCGAGGACTCGTAGGTTCCGAACGGCAGGTCGGCGACGACCAGCGCGTGCGGTGCGCCGCGGACGACACCGCGCACGAGCGGGATGAGCTCGTCGATGGTGATCGGCACGGTGGTGTCGTAGCCGTACACGACATTGGCGGCGGAATCGCCGACCAGGAGAACGGGGATACCGGCTTCCTCGAACAGCCGGGCGGACGAGTAGTCGTAGGCCGTCAACATCGACCAGCGCTCACCGTCGACCTTCATCTGCTGTAGATGCTGGACGCGGGTCTTGCGGCGTGGTTTGGTCTCGGCGGGAGTGGCACCGTAGGCAGGACTCTGCTCATCGGATACGGACATCATCGTCCCTTTCGTCTGGTTCCTCGAGGCCCATACCGGGTCCCCGGGCTTTTCTGACAATCCCAGTGTGCCACCTGCGTACGCGCGGATTTAAGGCCCGGTGGCGGTGTGATCGGTCACATCGTCGATTCGGCTACCGTGATACGAGCCCATCCGGGCGCATTGTGTGCGCCGCAGGGCGCGGAAAGGTGGGCCCACTGTGCAGCGAGGCCGGCTCGTCGTGCTCCTCGGCGCTGTCTCTGCGTTGATCGTCACCGGATGCAGCACCGGCGAGGGCAGCGCACCCCGCGCTGAACTGCCCCCGTCCCCACCCGGCCTGAACGCCTTCTACGACCAGCAGATCAGCTGGGGCTCGTGTGCGGAGTACGGCAGCCCGGAGGACCGGTTGCCGCCCAATACCGAGTGCGCGCGCATCACCGTGCCGATCGATTACGCGCGCCCGGACGGCCCGACTGCCCAGATCGCGCTCTCGCGGATCCCGGCCACCGGCAAGAAGGTCGGCTCGCTGCTGATGAACCCGGGCGGGCCCGGCGTCTCCGGCCTGTCGATGGTCGGCGTCGGCAACCGCACCGAACTGGCCGAGAAGTTCGATCGGGTCGGCTTCGATCCGCGCGGTGTCGGCTCGTCGGTGCCCACAATCGTCTGCCTGACCCCACAGCAGGCCGACGCCGAACGCGCCGAGCCGCCCACCGACAACACCCCGGCCGGCATCGCCGACGCCGAGGCCGACAACCGCGAGTACGCCGACCGCTGCGCCCAGCGCTCGGGAGTCGACCTGCTCGGACACGTCGGCACGCGCGAGGTGATCCAGGACATGGATGTCATGCGGGCGGTCCTCGGTGACGCGAAACTGAGCTACCTCGGCTACTCCTACGGCACCCGCCTCGGCTCTGCCTACGCCGAGAAGTACCCCCAGAACGTCCGCGCGCTCGTGCTCGACGGTGCCGTCGACTCCTCCCAGGACCCAGTCCAGGAATCGCTGCGCCAAGCGGCGGGCTTCCAGGGCGTGTTCAACGCCTACGCCGACGACTGTTCCAAGAACGCCGATTGCCCCCTCGGCACCGATCCGGCCAAGGCGGTCGCCCGCTTCCGCGAGCTGGTCGGCCCGCTCGAGCAAACCCCGGCGCCGACCACCGACCCGCGCGGCCTCAGCTACAACGACGCCATCACCGGCGTCCAGCAGGCCCTCTACAGCGACGATCTGTGGCAGATCCTCACCCAGGGCCTCACCGAATTGCGCGCGGGCAACGGCGACACCCTGCTGCAACTGGCCGACATGTACGACGGCCGCCGCGCGGACGGCACCTATTCCAATACGCAGGACGCCTTCAACGCGATCCGCTGCATCGACGATCCCCGCGTCACCGATCCCGCGGTGACCGGTCGCCAGGACACCGAATACCGCAAGGCCGCCCCGTTCCTCGACGACGGCAAGGGCACCGGCGCGGCCCCGCTGGAACTGTGCGCCGCCTGGCCGGTGGCCAACACCAGCTCTCCGCACCGCATCTCGGCGCCCGGGCTGCCCAAGACGGTGGTGGTCTCGACGACCGACGACCCGGCCACGCCCTATCAGGCCGGTGTCGACCTGGCCGCCCAGCTCGGCGCCGACCTGATCACCTTCCGCGGCAACCGGCATACCGCCGCGCTCGTGGCGGGGGATCAGTGCCTCGACCGCGCGGTGATCGACTACCTCGTCGATCTCGCCACGCCCGCATCCGGTCTCACATGCTGAGAGTGACTTTTTCTCACCGCGCCCCGTCGTGGCCGGTGAGATGTGCGAACGATGTGACGAGATCGCAAACCCGTCCGCGTATGTAACACGGATTTAACGCCGGGTGCTTACGCTCGCCGGTATGGATCGCCAGAAGGAATTCGTGCTGCGGACGCTCGAAGAACGGGATATCCGCTTCGTCCGTCTCTGGTTCACCGATGTGCTGGGCTACCTCAAGTCCGTCGCGATCGCCCCCGCCGAGCTCGAAGGCGCCTTCGAGGAGGGCATCGGCTTCGACGGCTCGGCCATCGAAGGCTTCGCGCGCGTGTCCGAGGCGGACATGGTGGCGCGGCCCGATCCGTCGACTTTCCAGGTGCTGCCCTGGGCCAGTTCCAAGGGTCACCAGCACTCGGCGCGGATGTTCTGCGACATCGCCATGCCCGACGGTTCGCCGTCCTGGGCCGATCCGCGCCACGTGCTGCGCCGCCAGCTGAACAAGGCCGCCGACGCGGGCTTCAGCTGCTACGTGCACCCCGAGATCGAGTTCTTCCTGCTGAAGAGCCAGCTCAAGGACGGCTACGAGCCGACCCCGGCCGACAACGGCGGCTTCTTCGACCAGGCCGTGCACGACGCCGCGCCGAACTTTCGCCGCCACGCCATCGACTCGCTCGAGTCGATGGGCATCTCGGTCGAGTTCAGCCACCACGAGGGCGCTCCCGGCCAGCAGGAGATCGACCTGCGCTACGCCGACGCGCTGTCGATGGCCGACAACGTGATGACCTTCCGCTACCTGATCAAAGAGGTCGCGATCGACGAAGGCGTGCGCGCGACGTTCATGCCGAAGCCGTTCTCGCAGTACCCCGGCTCGGCCATGCACACGCATATGAGCCTGTTCGAGGGCGAGAACAACGCCTTCGCCGATCCCGACGACCCGAACAACCTCTCGGGCACCGCGCGTTCGTTCATCGCGGGCATCCTCGAGCACGCCCCCGAGATCAGCGCGATCACCAACCAGTGGGTCAACTCCTACAAGCGCCTGATCCACGGCGGCGAAGCCCCGACCGCGGCCTCCTGGGGCCGGTCCAACCGGTCGGCGCTGGTGCGGGTGCCGATGTACACGCCGAACAAGTCGTCCTCGCGTCGCGTCGAGATCCGCAGCCCAGACTCGGCCTGCAACCCGTACCTGACCTTCGCGGTGCTGTTGGCCGCCGGTCTGCGCGGCATCGAGAAGGGCTACGACCTGCCCCCCGAGGCCGAGGACGACGTCTGGTCGCTGACCGATGCCGAGCGTCGCGCCATGGGCTTCCGCACCCTGCCCGGCACCCTCGACGAGGCCCTGCAGGCGATGGAGCGCTCGGAGCTGGTCGCCGAAACCCTCGGCGAACACGTCTTCGACTTCTTCCTGCGTAACAAGCGCCGCGAGTGGGCCGACTACCGCAGCCAGGTCACCCCCTGGGAGCTCAAGGAGTACCTGAGCTTGTGACGTGACGCAGTCGGTGGCGTAGTAGTTTTAACCCCATGGTCCGGCCACCGACTGCCCGCTCCGCTGTACCCGGCGTCGGCCGGCTCGGTTTGCTCGAACCGGCAGCGGCGGACTCACTGCACCAGCTCGGCTGGGACAACGTCGACGGTGTACCCGTGCTCTGGGCACTGTCGCGTTCGCCCGATGCCGATCTCGCCCTGTCGACGCTCGTGCGGATACGCGAATCGCTCGAAGACGCCTGGCCTGAACTGGATTCGGCGATCCGGTCCGATACCACCCTGCGCGGCAGGCTGTTCGGGTTGCTCGGGTCGTCGACGGCGTTCGGCGACCACCTCGTCGCCGTCCCGGACGCGTGGAAAGTGCTGCGTCAGAACGAACTTCCCTCCCGCGACGAGCTGATCGCCGATCTGCTCGACGCCGTGGACGCGACACCGGAGACCGGACCCAACGCGGGACCGATGCTGTTCCGCGCCGGTATCGCGGGTCCGGAAGCAGTGGCGTTGCTGCGCAGCAGATATCGCGATCAGCTGATGCTGCTGGCAGCGGTCGACCTCGCCTCCACGGTCGAGAACGAACCGGTTCCGCCGTACCTGGTGGTCGGCAAGCACCTGTCGGATCTGGCCGATGCCGCGCTCACCGCCGCCCTGTCGGTCGCGGTGGCCCGGGTGTGCAAGGACGGCCCGGTGCCGGTGCGCCTCGCGGTGATCGCGATGGGTAAATGCGGTGCGCGCGAACTGAATTACGTCAGCGATGTCGACGTGGTGTTCGTCGCCGAACCGGCCGACGCGACCGCGACCCGGTTGGCCGCGGAGATGATGAGCGTCGCGAGTTCGGCCTTCTTCGAGGTCGACGCCGCGCTGCGCCCCGAGGGCAAAGCGGGCGCCCTGGTGCGCACCCTCGACTCCCACCTCGCCTACTACAAGCGGTGGGCGCGCACCTGGGAGTTCCAGGCGCTGTTGAAGAACCGGCCGATGACCGGCGATCTGGAACTCGGCAAGCAGTACCGCGACGCGCTGATGCCGATGGTCTGGACCGCGTCGGAACGCCCCGACTTCGTCGCCGACGTCCAGGCCATGCGCCGCCGAGTGGAGGACCTGGTCCCCGCCGACATGCGCGAGCGCGAACTCAAGCTCGGCGCGGGCAGCCTGCGCGATGTCGAATTCGCTGTACAGCTCCTGCAATTGGTGCACGGCCGGGTCGACGACGCGCTGCACGTGACCAACACCGTCGAGGCGCTGACGGCCTTGGCCGCGGGCGGCTACGTCGGCCGCGACGACGCCGCCAACCTCGCCGCGTCCTACGAATTCCTGCGCCTGCTCGAACACCGCCTGCAGCTGCAGCGGCTCAAGCGCACCCACACGCTGCCCGCCGCCGACGACGCCGACGGCATGCGCTGGCTCGCCCGCGCCGCCCACATCCGCCCCGACGGCCGCCAGGACGCGGTCGGCGTGCTCGACACCGACATCCGTCGCAACGCCGTGCGGGTGCGGCGCCTGCACGCGAAACTCTTCTACCGTCCGCTGCTCGACGCGGTCGCCCGGATGGACTCCGACGCCCTGCGCCTGAGCCCCGACGCCGCCGTCCGCCAGCTCGCCGCCCTGGGCTACGGCGCACCGGCCAACGCGCTCGGTCATCTCAAAGCACTCACCGGTGGCGTCTCGCGCAAGGGCCGCATTCAGGCGCTGCTGCTGCCGACGCTGCTCGAATGGCTCGGTGACACACCGAATCCCGACGCGGGCCTGCTCGCGTACCGGCGCGTGTCCGAGGGGCTGGACGACCAGATCTGGTTCCTGCGCGAACTCCGCGACGAAGGCGCCGTCGCCCAACGTCTGATGATCGTGCTCGGCTCCTCGGAATATCTGCCCGACCTGCTGATCAACGCCCCGGACACGATCCGGATGTACGCCGACGGCCCCGGCGGTCCGCAGCTGCTCACCACCAAACCCGAAGATGTCGCCCGCGGCATGCAGACCGCGGCGGCCCGCTACGACGACCCGAAACGCGCTGTCGCGGCGGCACGTTCACTGCGCCGCCACGAGCTGGCCCGCGTGGCCTCGGCCGACGTGCTCGGCATGCTCGACGTCCCGCAGGTGTGCGCCGCACTGTCGTCGGTCTGGGTCGCGGTACTCGAGGCGGCACTGAGCGCCGTCATTCGCGCTTCCGAGGCCGAACGCGGCGCGCCGGCACCCGCCGACTTCGCGGTGATCGGCATGGGCAGGCTCGGCGGTATGGAACTGGGCTACGGCTCCGACGCCGACGTGCTGTTCGTCTGCGATCCGCGCCCCGGCGAGGACGAGGCCACCGCGGTGAAATGGGCCAACGGGATCGCGGAACAGGTCCAGCGGCTGCTCGGCGCACCGAGCGTCGATCCGCCCTTGCAGGTGGACGCGGGCCTGCGCCCCGAGGGCCGCAACGGGCCGCTGGTTCGCACGCTGGCCGCCTATCAGGCCTACTACGCCCAATGGGCCCAGCCGTGGGAGGTGCAGGCGCTGTTGCGCGCCCACCAGGTGGCAGGCGATCAGGATCTGGGCGTGCGTTTCCTGCACGTCATCGACCCGATCCGTTATCCGGCCGGCGGTGTTTCGGAGGAATCGGCCCGCGAGATCCGCCGCATCAAGGCCCGCGTCGACTCCGAACGCCTCCCCCGCGGCGCCAACCCGTCCACCCACACCAAGCTGGGCCGCGGCGGTCTCGCCGACATCGAATGGACCGTCCAGCTCCTGCAGCTGCGCCACGCGCACGAGGTTCCCGCCCTGCACAACACCTCGACCCTGCAGGCCCTCGACGTCATCGGGGCCGAAGGCATCCTCGAACCCGAAGACGTCGCGCTCCTGCGCGAATCGTGGATCACTGCCACCGCCGCCCGCAACGCCCTGGTCCTGGTCAAGGGCAAACCCACCGACCAGCTCCCCGGCCCCGGCCAGCTGCTGTCGGCGGTCGCCCGGGTAGCAGGCTGGCCCAACGACGACGGCAGCGAGTTCCTCGACACCTACATGCGCATCACCCGCCGCGCGAAAGCGGTCGTCGAGCGCGTATTCGGGGGCGAATGAGGACATGAAAAAGCCCCGCACCACTGGTGCGGGGCTTTTTCAGTTCACGCCGAAATCAGATGGCGCGGACGTCCTGGGCCTGGGGGCCCTTCTGGCCCTGGCCGACCTCGAACTCCACCCGCTGTCCCTCTTCGAGGGACTTGAAGCCCGAGCCGCCGATAGCCGAGTAGTGAACGAAGACGTCGGGGCCGCCTCCGTCTTGGGCGATGAAGCCGAAGCCCTTTTCGCCGTTGAACCACTTGACGGTGCCTTGAGTCATGTTTTAAAAGTCTTTTCCGTAGGTGAGCCATGGCGATCACTTGCGATCAGCCCAGTCTCAGCAACCCAGTATGCCATACTCGCCAGCAAACCGCGCCTTTCGGGTCGCCACACCGGAATGTGGGCGGAGTTTGCCGTGGCAGACCGGTGTGTCGCGGCCGCAGGCAACCGATGTGTGCGCGCTTTTCCCATCAGGTCGCGGACTGTGTCAATCTGGGCACCATGGGTGAGATGAA
This sequence comes from Nocardia sp. FBN12, assembly GCF_050320175.1. Taxonomy (GTDB): domain Bacteria; phylum Actinomycetota; class Actinomycetes; order Mycobacteriales; family Mycobacteriaceae; genus Nocardia. The sequence goes on from NZ_CP190048.1 coordinate 730,783, forward strand.
CAGTGGTCACGTCGACCTGGCAATGCGAGTGCTCGACGCGCACGTGGCGTTCACCAAGCAGCAATTGCGCGAACCAGAGGGCTTCCTCGAGTTCGTCACCGAGGAGGTCGACGGCGCGCTCGACCAAGCCGCGGTGCTGACCCTCGCCGAGGCGGTCACGCGCGAGCAGATCAAAGCGGTCGCGCACAAGTTCGCCGTGCAGGTTCCGGTGGAGGGCGCGATTCCCGAACTCGTCGGTGAGATCGCGACGCGGCTGTACAACCATCGCGCCAATGACGAGATCGAGGTCGGCGAACTAGTCGACAACCGCCGGTTCGACGAGCTGATCGACGCTGTCGCCGATCTGGATCTCACCCACCGGCTGGTCCGGTTGGTGCTCGACAGCCCGGTCACCGTCGACGCGTGCGTCGAGGCGGTCCAGCGTGCGGTGGTCACCGCGGTCGACGACGGCTTACACCCCGACGGTGGCGGCCTGACCCGTTCGCTGCGCAGCGCCCTGTCGAGACTGGCCGAACCCGCGATGCCCGCGATCGAGAACGGCGTCGGCAGGCTCACCCGCACCGGCGCGCGATTCGTGCTGCGCGGCAACAGCGGTGATGCCGACGACGTGCTGCTGGACAGTGCCCGCGAGACCTGGCGCAAGCACACCGGCGACGCGGTCGGCTCGTTCCGCGAACTGGTCTCGGCCGACGATGTCGAAGACATCGTCGTGCTCATCTTCGAATTCTGGCGCTCCTTCCGCGATACCGACTACTTCCACGCCCTGCTCGACGAGGGCATCGACCACGTTTTCGACAAATACGGCGACACCCCCCTTGCCGAATTGCTGGCTGAGCTGGGGGTGGGGCGCGCGGAGATGATCGAGGAGGCGCTGCGTTTCGGTCCGCCGGTCCTCGAAACACTCGACGAGCGCGGGTATCTCGACACCGTGTTGCGGCGCAGGCTGGCTCCGTTCTATGCCTCGCAGGCTTTCCGGACCGCCGTGTCCGGGATGGAGTAGAAGCGCCAGTTCCGTTCGGCCGCTGGCATGTCGGGATGTGTCGGTACGATCCGTGCAACGATGGGGCGCTTGTCCGCCACCGGATCTCGATCGAAAGGCTGCCGTGACACGTCTGTCCACCCTGCTCGACCAGATCGACTCCGGTGCTGTGCTGTTGCCCGAATTCCAGCGTGGGTACGTGTGGAACCGCGACCAGGTCCGTGGACTCATGCGGTCGCTGTATCTCGGGTATCCGGTCGGTGGATTGCTGGTGTGGGAGACCGGGTCCGAGGAGATCGCGGTGCGCGGGTCGACGACCGGCTCTGGGCTGCGGCAGTTGCTGCTCGACGGGCAGCAGCGCATCACCACGCTCTACGGGATCGTGCGCGGGACGGCGCCGTCGTTCTTCGAAGGCGACGAGATCGCCTTCACCGGATTGCATTTCGATGTCGAGCGTGAGTTGTTCGAATTTCAGGTGCCCGGTCGCGATACCGCGCCGGCCTGGATCGATATCACCGAATTGTTCGCTCAGGGCCCGATGCACTACCTGGCCAGGTTCCCTGACGAGTCACCGGAAACCCTTGCCCGCTATCTCGATCGGCTGAACAAGGTTCGCGAGGTCACCAACCGCGAGTTCAATGTCGAGACCATCACCGGCTCGGACCGCACGGTCGACGAGGTGGTCGACATCTTCAACCGGGTCAACTCCGGCGGCACCAAACTGTCCAAGGGCGACCTCGCCCTGGCCACCCTGTGCGCGCAGTGGCCCCAGGCTCGCGGCAACCTGCGCGACCACCTGATCCGCTGGGACAAGGACGGCTACACCTTCACCCTGGACTGGTTGCTGCGCAACGTGATCGCGGTCGGCAACGGGCGCGCGCACTTCGACGCGCTGGGCGATCTGGCGCCCGCGGAATTCGAGCAGGCACTGGTGGACACCACCAAGCAGGTCGATACCTTCCTCGATACCGTGGGCGGCAGGCTCGGTCTCGATCACGACCGAGTCCTCATGGGGCGCTACGCGATTCCCGTGATCACCCGGCTGCTGTTCCTCAACGGCGGCGGCTTCGACGACGATCTGCACCGCGATCGAGTGCTGTACTGGTACGTGCACTCCGCGCTGTGGGGCCGATTCAGTGGCTCCACCGAGACGTTCCTGCAACAGGATTACGACACCCTCGAACGCGGCGGGATCAACGCGCTGATCGGCTCGCTGGAACGGCTGCGCGGCGGCTCGCTCGACCTGTGCGCCGACGATTTCGCCGGTGCCACCCGCGGTTCCCGGTTCTATCCGCTGCTGTACATGCTGACCCGCGTCGACGGTTCGCGCGATCTGGGCACCGGCTCGGAGCTCGGCATCGAGCAGTTCGGTGAGCGCACACCGGTGCAGGTCCACTACCTGTTCCCGAAAACCCTGCTGCGCGACGCCGGTTACGAACGCAACGAGATCAACGCGATCGCCAACTTCTGCTTCCTCAGCCCCGGTTCGGAGGCCGAGCTCGGTGAGCGCGAGCCCGCCGACTACTTCGCCGAGATGGAGCGACGCAACCCGGGTGTGCTCGCCTCGCAGTGGATTCCGACGGACCCGGCGCTGTGGCGGGTGGAGAACTACCGAGAGTTCCTGCGGGCGCGCCGCAAACTGCTCTCCACCTCGGCCGACGCCTTCCTGGAGAAGCTGCGCACCGGCAAGCTGCACCGCCCGACCCTGCTGACGGTGGGTGTGGCCGGGGTGACCATCGGCGATCCGGCGGTGGACCAGGTCAACGCGCTGGTCGACGACCTCATCGCCGACGGCTTCGGCTTCCCGCTGCTCGACAGCGAGGTCTCCGACCCGGTCACCGGCCGCGAACTCGCTGTCGCCGAAGCCTTTTGGCCCGAGGGCCTACAGCCCGGCGTCGGCATGCCGGTGGTGCTCGTGCTCGAACCGTCCAACGCCGACCTCACCCGCTTCGCCCAACTGGGCTACGCGGTGTTCACCTCCGTCGACGCCCTGCGCGGTTACGTCGACAACCTGCGCGTGGAGGCCTCCGGCGACACCGGCTTCGACGGCCCGGCCGCCGACCTGGCCGTGCTGGCCGACCGCCTGCCCGCCACCTGGGTCGGCAACTCCGAACAGGTCTGGTTCCGCTTCGCCTGGAATCAGCTCGAGAAGGACCGGGTCGAGGGCCCCGACGCTCACCTCGGTCCCGAACAGCTCGCCCTGCGCTACATCGCGCTGTGGGCGCTCACCCGCACCTTCTACATCCACGCCTTCGACCAGGGCAACCCCGGCGAATGGCGCTACTTCCTCGGCGACGCGATCGGCCCGAGCCCGCTGGTCCCACGCGCCTGGCTGGCCCAGCGCGCCGTGGAGTCCGGTGCGCTGGCACCCGGCATGCCCCCCGGAGACGAGGACATCGCGATCGCGCTGGTCCACGGGGTCATCGAGACCGTCGACGAGGTAGCCACCGCCCTGTCGCACATCCTCGGCGGCCCCGGTCTCTTCGCGTCCCTGTGGGCGTCGGCGGGCGCCGCCGAGCACTACGGCTACCCCCTGTCCACCGACCAGATCAACGACCTCATCAACCAGGTCGTCAACGACCCCCAGTCCCGAAAGATCCAGGCCTACAACTGGATCGAGGCAGGCCTGCCGCTCTAGCGCTGACCGGTCGCGCGCTGAAAGGTCGTGACGAAATCGGTCAGCGCGGTGCGGTCCTCGATATCGGCCGGTCGATAGCCGCGGTCGGCCTCCACCGTGATCGTGGTGCCCGCGCTGACGGACAGTTCGTCCCAGCAGACCGGGAGAACCGGGAGTTGGACGGTGCGCTCGCCGATGGTGATGGTGATCGCCGAGGTGTACTTGTTCGCGACGGTCATCAGCTCCTCGACCGCGTGCTCGGTCAGCGGCCCCGCCGCGGTGAATTCCTCGATGTACACCTCACGCCTCCTGGTCGGCGGCCATTGTAGGCCCTCAGGAAGTCCTCATGACGGTCATAAGGGACTCGAAAGTCGCGCCGCTTAGGGTGGCCGCATGATGCGTAAATGGGTGCAGCGAACGTTGCTGGTGCTGGGGTGGGGCGCGGTGGTCGCGGCGGTGGCCGGGATCGTGTTGCATGTGGTGGACTGGCCGCAGAAGTCGATGGTGCTGCTCGCGTCGGGGGCGATGTGGTTGATGCTCGGCGCGGTCGTCGGGCTGGCGTTGTTGCTGCTCGCGCGGGGGTGGCGCAGCTCGGGAGCGGCGGCGCTGGTGCTTGCCGGTGCCGCGTGGTTGGTGGTGCCGTCCTACATTCCGGAGGCCAGGGCCGCCACGGGGCCGGAACTCGTGGTGCTGCAGTCCAACATTCTGTTCGGGCTCGCCGATCCTGTCGCGGTCGTCTCGACGGTGCGTGACAACAACGTCGACGTGCTCACCGTCGAGGAGTTGACCAACGACTCGATCGTGCGCTTGCGCGACGCGGGTCTGGAACAAAGGCTGCCCTACTTCTACTTGGAGCCCGCTCAGTCCGGCGGGGGTGGCACCGGCATCTACAGCCGATACCCGTTGCGCGACATCAAGAAATACGACGGGTTCACCATGAGCAATATCTCCGCGACCATGGAACATCCACAGCGCGGCCCGATGTCGGTGTTCGCCTTTCACCCGATCCCGCCTAATCTCGACTTCGCGGCCTGGTCGGCGGAGATGCGCAAGATCGACGAAATCCTCGCGGCGACAAGTGTGCCCGCGGTCGTCGGCGCGGATTTCAATGCGACACATGACCATTCGGCCTATCGAGCCCTGCTCGACGGCGCCTTCGCCTCGGCCGCCGACCAGACCGGCGACGGTGTCCTGCTCACCTACCCGGCGGATCGCCGATGGGGACCGGTGATCGGGATCGATCACATCCTCGTCGCAGGCGGCGTGGCCGAACAGATCCGCACGCTCACCATCCCCGGCTCCGACCACCGCGCGGTGCTGGCCACGATCCGAATGGACCTGTGACAGCAGTCGTTTACGATGTGATCGCTCGATAGCGGACCGCACGACGGTCCGCGTCATTTCCCGGGGAGGACAGCGCATGAGAAGACATCGGTTCGGCGCGGCCATGGCAGCTTTGGTGAGTATCGGCATGCTCGTATCCGGTTGCAGCGCGACAACAGTCGCCAGCGACCAGGCGCAGCCGGTGATGGACAACCCGTGGGAGGTGGCGGGCGCGGCGTCGTCCACCGGACCCAGCGGATCGCGCCCCGGTGTGCCCGACACCGACAAGAAGGCCGAGAACGGCGACAACGGCAAGATCGACAAGCTCGCTCTCAACGCCATCGCCGACATCGAAGAGTACTGGCAGACCGAGTATTCCAAGACCTTCCGCGGCAATTTCAAGCCCGCCTCGAAGTACATCTCGTGGTCGGCGAAGGCGCCGGAAGCGGAGTCGGTGCAGTTCTGTAAGAGCAGCACCTACAAGCTGGTCAACGCGGCGTACTGCCCGCTCGACCACACCATCGGCTGGGACCGCACCGTCCTGCTGCCGCTGCTGGTCGACAAGTACAAGGAGATGTCGGTGGTGATGGTGCTCGCCCACGAGTACGGGCACGCCATCCAGTCCCAGGCCGACCTGCTGCGCGGGCTCCTCACCGACGCCCTGGTGAAGGAGCAGCAGGCCGACTGCCTGGCCGGTGTGTTCCTTCGCCATGTGGCAGAAGGCAATTCGAAGCACTTCACGCTCAACACCACCGACGGCCTCAACGGCGTGCTCGGTGCGACCGTCGCCGTGCGCGACCGCGACCCCAATGATCCCGACGCCGTGCACGGTTCGGCGTTCGAGCGGGTCACGGCGGTGCAGATGGGATACACCCAGGGCGCCAAGTCGTGCAAGGACATCAACGAGGACGAGATCGAGAAGCGTCGCGCAGGCCTGCCTGTCACCTTCGAAGAAGGGGAGCGCGACGAGCAGCTCCCGGTGAACAAGGACACGCTGACCACCCTGGCCGCCCAGCTGGGCAAGTCGATGCCGGTGAAGAACGCGCCGAAGTTCGACTACGCGGGTGTCACCCGCAACTGCTCCTCGACGACCACCACCGAGCCGGTCTCCTACTGCCCTGGCTCGAACACCATCGGCACCGACATTCCCGCGATGGCCAAGCGCGCGGGCGAGGGGGCCAGTACCAAGGAGGAGCCGCTGTCGGCGGTCGTCACCGGCGACTACAACGCGGCGGCGGTGTTCGTGTCGCGTTATGCCCTCGCGGTGCAGCAGGATCGCAAGCTGTCACTGTCGGGTGCAGAGTCCGCCGGTCTGCGCACCGCGTGCCTGACGGGTGTGCTCACCACGAAACTCAGTGAGCCGGGCAGTGATCCGCGCCTGTCGGCCGGTGACCTCGACGAGGCGGTCTCGGGCCTGCTCGCCGACGGCCTCGCGGCCGCCGACGTCAACGGCAAGGTGGTGCCGAGCGGATATCAGCGCCTGGAGGCTTTCCGCACCGGTGTCCTCAGCGGTGAACAGGCCTGTCTGACCCAGTTCAAGTAGTCAGCGAGACGTAGGCAGCGACCGCAGGGAGCTGAGGGTGTTCGCCACCGCGCGGGCAGCCTCGGCTCCCTTCGTCACGAAGTGGTTGGTGTAGTAGTCCACGTGCTCGCTGTGCTCGTGGAAGTGGTGCGGAGTGAGCACCACCGAGAACACCGGCACATCGGTGTCGAGCTGCACGCGCATCAGGCCGTCGATCACCGCGGTGGCGACGAAGTCGTGGCGGTAGATGCCGCCGTCGACGACCAGGGCCGCGGCGACGATCGCCTCGTAGCGGCCGGTGCGAGCCAGGCGCTGGGCGTGCAGCGGGATCTCGAACGCGCCGGGGACGTCGAACACCTCGACGACCGCGGGGTCGAACCCGAATCCGGTGTATTCGGCGAGGAAGCCCTCGTGTGCCTTGTTGACGATGGAGCTGTGCCAGCTCGCGCGGATGAAGGCAACGGCGCCGGTAGACGTGGTCATGAGTGGTGAGTCTACTAGGTCACCCGAGCGCGAACTTACTGATCGGTAACATGGGCTGTCAGCCAGTCGGTGACATCGCTGAGTACCTGTGGACCCTCGGGTTCGTTGAACACCTCGTGGTAGAGCCCCGGGTAGCGCAGGACTGTCACGTCGACCGAGCCCGCGTCGCTTTCGAGCAGATCGGCGCTCGACGGTGCCGCGATGACATCAGCGGTGCCGTGTAGCACCAGCAGCGGCGCGGTAAGCGCACCGAGCCGTCGCTTCACCAGCGCGGTGTGTTCCAGGATCTCCACGGCGGTGCGCGCGGGCAGTTTGCCGCGGAAGACCAGCGGGTCGTCGTCATAGGCGCGCACCACCTCGGGGTCGCGGCTGATCGTGGACGAATCCAGTGTCAGCACACCGAGATTAGGCGCGAACCGGGTGAGCAGGGGAGCGGCGAGGCGCTGGATCGGGTTGCCGAGCGGGATGTCGAGGGGTGGTGCGGACACCACGACGCCCGCCACGTCGACCGGTCCGCGGGTCGCCAGGTGCAGTACCGCCAGGCTGCCCATCGAATGGCCGAGCAGGAACCGCGGGACACCCGGATGGGCGGCACCCGCGAACTCGAGCAGCGTCGCGACATTGTCGGCGGCGCCCTGCATCGAACCGATATTGGCCGCGGGCCCCTCGGACAGTCCGTGCCCGATGTGGTCGAGCGCGTACACCGCGAACCCCGCGTCGGCCAGGGTGGCGCCGACGTGCTCGTAGCGGCCCGAGTGTTCGGCGACGCCGTGCACCAGCACCACCACCGCGCGCGGGGCCGTCTCGGGTTGCCATGCGCGCCAGGCGATCTTGCCGCCGTGGCCCGCGAACTCGCCCGTGTCCGTCGTCATCGTGGCGCTCCTGTGGCTTCGGGCGCCGCGGCGAGCCGCTCGATCAGACGCCGGTTGAACTCGATCAGCCGAGCGTAGTTGAGTCGTGAGATCCGCTCGTCGGTTCCGTGGATCCGCGCCAGGTCGGCGGGGGTCAACACGATCGGCGCGAAGTTGCAGCGGGTCGTGGCCAAGCCGTCGTAGTGGCGTGCATCGGTGGCGCCGGGAACGATCCCGGTGGTGGTCACGATTCCGGGCACCACGCTCGCGGCCAGCTCGGCGACCAGGTCGAACGCCGGGCCGGGCGGGGTGAACCGCGAGGGCTCCGACGCGGGTCCGACGAGGTCGATCGCCACGCCGATATCGCGGATCACCCGAGCGCAGTGCGCGAGCACCGCCGCCACCGAATCACCGGGCAGGATACGGAAATTCACCAGTGCCTCGGCGCTCTGAGGGAGCACGTTGGCCTTCACGCCGCCGCTGATGACCGTGGGTGCGGTGGTGGTGCGGACGAGGGCCTCGGTGGTCGGGCCCGCCGCCATGATTCTGGTGAGGAGCGGTGCGGCCAGTGTCGCCATCGCGCGCGAGTCGGTGAGTGCGAGCAGCCGGCGTCGCGGCTCGGGAAGTGCTTCGCGCATGCGGGCGAGCATGTCGCTGATCACCGGCGTCAGCCGCAGCGGCATCGGATGATCCTGCACCCGCGCGACCGCGCGAGCCAGCCGTCCCACCGCGGTCTGCTTGCCCGGCATCGACGAGTGGCCGCCGGTCTCGGTGACCGAAAGCCGCACCGTCGCATAACCTTTCTCGCCGAGCATGATGCTGGCCACCGGGCGGTCCACGCCGTCGGCGACGCCCTCGGTGATCACCCCGCCCTCGTCGAGCAACAGTTCCGCGCGCACGTCCTGGTCGCGTAGGTACTCGGCCATCCGCACCGCGCCGCCGTCGCCGAAGACCTCTTCGTCGTGCCCGAACGCGAGGAACATGGTGTGGCGCGGGCGAATTCCGGCTTCCAGTGCCGATTCGACCGCTTCCAGCACGGCCAGCACACGACTCTTGTCGTCGATCGCGCCACGGCCCCAGATGAATTCGTCGTCGACGACACCGGCGAACGGGGGATGGGTCCAGCCGTCTGCGTCGTCGGCCGGCACCACGTCCTGGTGGGCGAGCAGGATCGCCGACACCGTGCCCGGCTCGACACCGTCCCAGCGGTAGAGCCTGCTGTGGCCGAAGGTCGTCGATGTCAGCTCGGCGTGCACGCGCGGGAACGAGGTCTCGAGGTGGGTGGCCAGGCGCGCGAACTCCGTGTCGGCGGTGTGCGCGGGATCCTCCGTCGACACCGTCACGCACTGCAACGCGACCGCCAGCCGCCGGGCGACCTCGTCGTCGACACCCTCGGTGACGGGGGAGAGGGCAGCGTTCTCGGTGATCGGGCGCACCTGCGCCATTGTGGTCTCTGTCGGCGCGGTTTGCCCGCCAAAGGTGCCCGAAACGCCGGGATCGCGGTCCGGTGTGATGCGGTCCGACGCTCCGGCGACGCGCCATCTAAGCTGGCACCATGGCAGGAGGCAAGGGCGGCAAGCCGTCGAAGGAAGCCAGGGCCGCGGCTAAAGCGGCCCGTAAGCAGGCATCACGCGAGCGTCGTCAGCAGTTGTGGCAGGCGTTCAACATGCAGCGCAAGGAAGACAAGGCGCTGCTGCCGCTGATGATCGGCGCACTGGTCGGCACCACGGTGGTCTTCTTCCTCATCGGGCTGATCTTCGACATGCAGTGGTTCCTGCTGCCGCTGGGTCTGCTGCTGGGTGTGCTGCTGGCATTCATCCTGTTCGGGCGCCGCGTGCAGAAGAACGTGTACCGCAAGGCCGAGGGTCAGGCGGGCGCCGCGGCGTGGGTGCTGGAGAACCTGCAGGGCAAGTGGCGGGTCGCCAACGGCGTCGCCGCGACCACCCAGCTCGACGCCGTGCACCGCGTCATCGGCCTGCCCGGGGTGATCTTCGTCGCCGAGGGTTCGCCGCAGCGGGTCAAGTCGCTCATTCAGCAGGAGAAGAAGCGCACCGCCCGCCTGGTCGGTGACACCCCCATCTACGAAGTGATCGTCGGCAACGAGGAAGGCCAGACTCCCCTCAAGGAGCTGCAGAAATACCTCACCAAGCTGCCGCGCAACATCGATGTCAAGCGGATCGACCAGATCGAGGGCAGGCTCTCGGCCCTGAGCTCACGCAGTGGTCCCGCGATGCCGAAGGGCCCGATGCCCCCCGGCGCGAAGATGAAGGGCATGCAGCGCGCGATCCGTCGCCGCTGAACCGCACTACCGTCTCGAGCCCGTCACCTGATCGCAGGTGACGGGCTCGTGGCGTTTCAGGCGTTGGGTTCGCGCCCGGTCAGCAGCCACAGGATCCGGTCGTAGGCCAGCAGGTGGTAGCCGACGAGCACGGCCGCCGAGATCAGCGCGAGTCGCGGCAGCGAGGCGGCCCAGAGCGCCGCGGCCCCGCCGAACAGCACCGCGAACTCGACGCCGAGTCGCACCGGGCCCGGGACCGGCACCGTCGCGTCGCCGCCGCGGCTCGGATCATCGGGCACCGCGAACGTTCCCCACAGCAGCGCCGCCGCGACCGGCAGCACGACGACGAGCAGATATCGCCAGGGGGAATCGAAGGCACGCCAGCCGAACACTCCGAACGAGATCACGGCGATCAATTCGAGCAGGAAACGCACGGCCAGCATGGCCGGATTCAGTGACACGGCCTGATCGTAGGGCCGCGCGCGACCATGAGCAGGCCCAACGGACGCAGGCGCTCAGCCGGGCTGACCGCTCAGCGGGCGTTGACCAGCGCCGTCCCGGTGGCCCGGTCGTGCATGCCGCGGCCGTCGGCGTCGGTGAACAGCGCAGGCACCACGAACACCAGCAGCACCTGCCTGGCCAGCGCGCGCACGAACCCCACCGCCACCGGTGCGTCGATCCGCAGCACCCGCAGCCGCATGAAGTACTGGCCGGGGGTGAACCCGAACAGCGTCACCGCGGCCACGCCGACCACGAACCACACCAGCAGCGGCACCGACGACGACGCGAAGCTGCGGGTGATCACCGCCGCGATCCCGACCGCGATGAACCAGTCGATGAACAGCGCGACGACGCGGCGCCACGTCGGAGCGAGCGATCCCGCGCCCTCGCGCGGCAGCCCGTACAGCTCACCCGGGTAGCCGGAGATATCCGAGTCGCCGGGTTCGCCCGGGGATCCGGAGAGCCATGTGCCGGTAATACGCGCCATGACACCCAGGATAGAGGCGCGCGATCCGTCGCCCACGACCGCATTAATGGAGGTCACGTCAGCGCGCGATCGCGCGGATGGCAGGATTAGCGTGAAGGTCGCGCCCGGATGGCGGACATCACCAGGCATCCGGTTCGCGTAACACTGGCGAAACACAGCCTTGACTGTTGGGAAACACCGCGTCCTTAGCGTCAGGTCGCGACGAACCCCTTCGTAGCGACTGCTCGCAGGTCGTTCGAAAGGGCCAGCATCGCGACTGGCTGGGAACCGATTCGTAAGGAGAGCAAGTGACGTTCAGCACGGCCGAAGAGGTCATCCAGTACATCAAGGAAGAGGACATCGAATACGTCGATATCCGCTTCTCCGACCTGCCCGGCGTCCAGCAGCACTTCTCGATCCCGGCCAAGGCGTTCACCGCCGACCTGGCGGAAGAGGGTCTGGCGTTCGACGGCTCCTCGGTGCGTGGCTTCCAGTCGATCGACGAGTCGGACATGCTCCTGCTCCCCGACTTCAGCACCGCCCGGATCGACCCGTTCCGCAATGCGAAGACGCTCAACCTGAACTTCTTCGTGCACGACCCGTTCACCCGTGAGGCGTACTCCCGCGACCCGCGCAACATCGCGCGCAAGGCGGAGGAGTACCTGCGTTCGACCGGTATCGCCGACACCGCGTTCTTCGGTGCCGAGGCCGAGTTCTACATCTTCGACGGCATTCGCTACGGCTCGGAGATGAACGGCTCGTTCTACGAGATCGAGTCCGTGTCGGGTTCGTGGAACACCGGCAAGGAGTTCAACCCGGACGGCAGCCGCAACCTCGGCTACAAGGTCCGCAACAAGGGTGGCTACTTCCCCGTCGCCCCGTACGACCACTACGTCGACCTGCGTGACGAGATCTCGACCAACCTGCAGAACGCGGGCTTCGAGCTCGAGCGCGGCCACCACGAGGTCGGCACCGCCGGTCAGGCCGAGATCAACTACAAGTTCGGCACGCTGCTCTCGGCGGCGGACGACCTGCAGCTGTTCAAGTACATCGTGAAGAACACCGCGTGGAAGGCCGGCAAGTCGGTCACCTTCATGCCGAAGCCCCTCTTCGGTGACAACGGCTCGGGTATGCACGTGCACCAGTCGCTGTGGAAGGACGGCAAGCCGCTGTTCCACGACGAGGCCGGCTACGGCGGCCTGTCGGATCTGGCGCGTCACTACATCGGCGGCATCCTGCACCACGCCCCGTCGCTGCTGGCGTTCACCAACCCGACCGTCAACTCGTACCACCGTCTGGTGCCGGGCTACGAGGCCCCCATCAACCTGGTGTACTCGCAGCGCAACCGCTCGGCCGCCGTGCGTATCCCGGTGACCGGCAACAACCCGAAGGCCAAGCGCATCGAGTTCCGCGCGCCTGACTCCTCGGGTAACCCGTACCTGGCCTTCGCCGCCATGATGATGGCAGGCCTGGACGGCATCAAGAACAAGATCGAGCCGATGGCGCCCGTCGACAAGGACCTCTACGAGCTCCCGCCGGAGGAGGCCAAGAACATCCCGCAGGCCCCCACCAGCCTGTCCGCGGTCATCGATCGCCTCGAGCAGGACCACGACTACCTCACCGAGGGCAACGTCTTCACGCCTGACCTCATCGAGACCTGGATCCAGCTCAAGCGCGACAACGAAATCGCGCCGGTCAACCTGCGCCCGCACCCGTACGAGTTCGAGCTCTACTACGACGTGTGATCCTGACCTGCGGGAATGGGCCTGATTAGCCCATCCGGTACGCAGTGATCAGTGCAAAGAATCCCCCCTGGCCTAGCCAGGGGGGATTCTTGCTTTCTGACTACTCGGCGCCGCGACTGGTGAAGTCGAAGGATCCGCCGTCGATACCCCAGGAGATGATCCGTTCGGGGTGGATGCGGATGACCGCGCGTTCCTGGGGCGGGAACGGCGGCTCCTCGTCGTCGAGCGTTTCGGCCGTGCCGCGTACCTCGATGCCGCGAATCACATAGGGCTCCAAGGAAACCTGCTGGTCGATCACGAACGACACCCGGCTACCCGCTTCGACATTGCGGTACTTGCGACTGGCACGCATCCGCATGCCCCCGATGTCGATCGTGCCGTCGGCGTTCACCCGATAGCTGGTCGGATTGTTCTGCACAATGCCGTCGGGCGAGACCGTGGCGAGTCGGCCGATCCCGGCCTCCGCGAGGAACTGCTGTTCATTGCTGGTGAAGGGCACGTCGATACTCCTGGTGAATTCGATATCAGAACAGGATCAGCGCGGCGCACAGGCCGGCGATGGCGATGAACTGCAGGGTGACCCGGTACTTCAGCATGCTGTCCCACTTGTCCTGCAGCGCACGGGCATCGGCCGGAATGATGCCGCTCAGCGCGGCGGCGGTCTGCTGGGAATTGATCGGCTTGGCGATGCGGACGTAGAGGGCGAGCCAGGTGAGCAGCGCCGCCACCGTGATCCCGGCCGCGACAGCGGCGCCGGTCTGCCCGGCCACCAGCGCGATCAGCAGCGTGAGCACCGCGGTGACAATGCCACCCGAACCGACAATCGGCATGCGCTTGTCGCCGTAGTAGTGACCCCACCCCGCGCTGAGGGTGACGGTCGCGTCATCGAGCTTGCGGTACACCGACCGCGTGATCACGGCCGCGCAGACATCTGTGCCATAGACGACGGCATTCGCGAGAACGGCGATGGTGGCGATGATCTGGCCGGTGACAATGAGCATTTGCGGCTTCTCTTTCCTGAAAACTAGCGACGCTAGAAACTGGATCAACGGTAGCATCAGCTCGCTAGCATGTCTAGCGCTGCTAGATTTTGGATCGCGACCGTGGACCGAGTTCGGGCGATCGGCTGCCGCGTGGATCGGCCCTGATCAGTTTTCCGGCGGGTTCGGCTCGCCTTTCGGATTGGGCAGGCGCGCGATGCCGAGCGAAAGGTCAACTCCCAGTGGGCTGGCGCCGCTCTCGAGCTGCTCGCCCCGCACCTCGCGGCTTCGAATCTCCTGCTGGGTGTGCTGGCTCGACGGAGCGAACAGCGCCTGCAACTCCCCGAAAAGCCCCGCGGCACCACCGGAACCGAACTTGCCCCGAGGAGCGATCCAGCCACGCACCTCAGCCAGCACGAACAGCCGGTCGAGGGCGACAGCGAACACCACGATGCCAACAACCATCCATACCAACGGCATATCCACCCCTTACGTCCGCATCCCGACGGTACTCCGGCTGCCGGCATCGGGCCGGTTCCGGCAGCACGGGATGTTGCTCGGCACGCGGTGGCCCGACACGCCCCGGATAATCGGGGCTGGACGTGGGGGCGGGGAGCGGCAATAGTCCGGGGGTGCGATTGGGTGTGGTGGCGGCGCGGGTAGTGGCCGGTGTGGCGTTGGTGCTCGGGATGGTGGCGCCGGCGACGGCCGAGCCGGTGAATGTGGCATTCACCTGGACCCAGGAGTATCTGACCGCGCCTGACGGGACGCGGCTGCACGCGGATATTCTCCGGCCGCCGGGTCTGCCGGCTGACGCGCGGACTCCGGTGCTGATGACCGCCAGTCCGTACCGCGCGCATCTGGCGTACCTGTCCCAGCCCCGGCCCGGTGGCGGACCGTCGATCGAGAACCTGCCGGTCGAGTGGGCGCTGGGCGCCGGATACACGTACGTGATCGTCGATCTGCGCGGCTTCGGTGGGTCCAACGGGTGTCCCGATTTCGGTGGTCCGGGGGAGCAGTCGGATGTGGCGGCGGCGGTCGAATGGGCGGCGAGCAGGCCGTGGTCGACTGGCCGGGTCGGGATGGTCGGGACGTCCTATGAGGGGTGGACCGGGATGATGGCTCTGGCCGCGAAGCCCAAGGGGCTGGCAGCGGTCGCGGCGTTCGAACCGGTCGTCGATGCCTTCTCGTACCTCTACATGCAGGGCACGGCGTGGAAGTTCGGCGGAAAACCGTTGACCGAGGACGGGATTCGCCCCGCCGACACCGCGGGCGCCGAACACCTGGCCATCGCCTCGACCCCCGGTCACCCGGATGACGGCGACGAGTACAAGGCAAATGCGGTCCAGATGACCCAGGATTGCGCCGCTCGCTACCTCGCCCTCACCACCGACCACAACGGCGCCAACCCGGACTGGCGCGAGCGCGACATGGTCGAGGCCGTCCGCGGCAACACCACCCCGATGTTCCTTGGCCAGAGCTTTCTCGACTCCAACACCCGAGCCGACCGCATCATCGATGCGTGGGAAGCCAGAGGCCCCGGCGAGCACCGCGCCTGGTTCGGCCAATGGGGCCACTCGGACTGTCGCGAAAAGTGCGGCACACCCCATTTCGGCGCCGAGCTGTACGCCTTCCTCGACCGCCATGTGGCCGGGGTCGACGTAGCGGTTCCCGGCCCGCCGGTGACCGTCGGCCAGTTCGACGGTGGCTGGCGCGGCGAAACCGTCTGGCCGCCCGCGGATTCCCGTCGCGCATCGATTGCCCTGCGCACCGGTACCTTCCACGATCGCACCCTGCTGCCCGGCGCCGACCGTGAGATCTGGTCGATCTCCGCGCCGGTGACCGAGCCGGTCCACCTCGCGGGCCGCGCTACTGCCGCCCTGACCCTGTCCGGCCCGCCCGAATCGACTGTCGCACTGGAGCTTTACGACATCGCCCCGGACGGCCGCGCCACCGTCATCACCCGCGGCATCGCGCCGGTCCGCCCCGAATCCGGGATCCGGATGATCTGGCAGGACGCCCGCCTGGCCACGGGTCACCGGCTCGGCGTCCGAATCACCAACGCGGTCGACGACGTCTGGTCGCACACCCCGACGAACGCGACCGTCACCGTCACGTCAGCCCGCCTCGACCTGCCCCTGCTCACCACCCCGCGAGAGCTGAATCTCCCTGGCGGCGTACCGATCTGGCATGCACGGTGGCGAACAGAGGAAACCATCGCACTACAGCCGGACATGGTGAACGACCCCGCGCTGCGCATCGAAATACCCGCCTGAGCGGACCGCCGGCTCGGGCGGCATCGGACTGCCTGACAGCGCTGATCAGCTGTCGGCAGTCGCGACGGCGAACTTCTCGCCCCGGACGATGCGCGCGACCAGGTCGGGATGGGTGAGCTGGGGATAGTGACCGGTATCGGGGATGGTGACGACAGGCCGATCGGTCGTCTCGATCAGCGGATCATCCGAACCGACGATGATGTCGACCGGAACTGATACCCGGGCCAGCTTGGCGGCGAGCTCGTCTCGCGAGGCCCCGGCGGCCCGCAAGGCCGCCCACGTGCGCTGGGCGACGCCGGGCCGTCGCAGATCAGCGACCGCGGAGGCGATGGCAGGTCCTTCCGGAATGCCCAGTCGCGCGGCTAGTGTCGCCGTGGGCATCCGCTTGACGACCTCAGCGGCGAGGTGCGAGCCCGTCATTCGGGACGCCCGCTGCTGGAGGAAAGCGGGTGCGATGAGCACGAGCCGTGACACTCGATCAGGATGACGCAGCGCGAATTCGATCGCGGCCGAGGCGCCCAGCGAATGGCCGACGACGACCGGTCGCGTCCGCACCGGTGCCATCAGTTCCGCCATCCAGTCACCGCTCGACTGCGAAGACGCCGCCGAGCGTCCGAGTCCGGGGAGGTCCGCTGCCAGCACCGGGGCATCCAGCTCCCGGGCCACGTGGATCCATGAGTCACTGTTGAGCGGAATCCCGTGCAACAGCACATATTCCGGGTCAGCGTGCTCGCCGCTCAACCAAGTTCCGTTGCGGAAGCCGGATTTCGGTGTGGGCACGACGGTGCCGCTGCGGCCGGCGACGATACCGTCGGCGTAGGTGCGCAGCAGGTCCCCGACCGGCGGATGGCTGATGCCGAGACGTCGCGCAACGACGTCGCTTTCGCTGGTGTCGTACCGATCGGTGCTGAGGAACGACAGCGCTTCGGGATCGGTGTGGGTCACTGCCCGTGGCAGTCGCCGGACCAGCGCGGTCGGCAGCGCGAAGCGCGGCGCCGCAACATGCAGATGGTCGGCGACGAGCCGAATCAGTTCGGGCAGTGCGGGAGTCGCGGCATCGAGCAGTGGATACGACTTGCCGACCGTGTCGGGTTGGGTGGGCAGTCCGGCCATGAACCGGGCCACATAGTCGAGATCGACGACCGGAACGAAGGTGTCGGCGGAGCCGGGCAGTGCGGGCAATCGCCCTCGCCAGAGATTGTCGATCAGGTCTGACAGTCCGAAATACTGACCGGGTCCGAGCACCCCGGCCGGGTTCGCCATGGTCAGCGGGATATTCCGCTCGGCTGCGAGACGCCGCAGCAGAATATCGGCCTCGACTTTCGACGCCTCGTACGCGCCGTTGCCGTAGTCCTGATCACCCCCGGCCTCGACCGCGCGGTAGCCGCAGATATGGACGACACGTCGCAGGTCTGGTTGTCGCGCAGCCCATTCCAGCACATGCACGGCCCCGTCGAGATTCACCCGCCGCGCCACATCCGCGTCCAGTCCGAACTTCATCAACGCGGCCGTGTTGTACACATCGCGCACTCCGTCGATGGTCTCGCCCAGCGCGAGATCTGGTTCGCCGATATCGGTGGTGGTGATCGTCAAGCCCGCAGTGTCGACATCCTGTGCGTCGAGCCACGTCCGAAGCCGATCCTGACTACCCGCACGCAGTGCGGCGGTGACGGTGTGTCCGGTCCGCAGCAGTTCGGCGACCAGCGAGCGGCCGATGAACCCGGCGGCGCCGAAAACGACTGAATCGGTGTGTGCCATTGTGCCCTACTTTCAGTAGACCGATTTACATATTTTCAAGCGATGCATCCAGGACTTGGGGTAGGCGCTCAGATCAGAACGTCGATGGTGTCCGCGAGATGCCGAAGCGGTTGCCGGGATCGATGGGTGCGGGCCAGTACCAGCCCGCCTTCGATCAGGGCGAGCGCGACTGTGGTGATCCGTTCGGGTTCGGGATGGCCGAATCCGGTCAATCGTTCCCGGATGGCCTCCTCCCAGAGCCGGTATGTCGCTGAACAAGCCTGCTGCACAGCCTCATTGGTGGAAGCGGTGTCCAAGGCGACGGTCGCCACCGGGCAGCCGATGGTCCAGTCCGACGCTTCCAGCTGATCGCCCAGCAGGTTCACCATCTTTCGCGCGAAATCCCTGGCGTCGGTCGCCTCGATCGTGCGGATGATCGTCGCGATATCGGTACCGCTCTCGGCCAGCGCCGCGGCCACCAATTCGTCCTTGCCGCCGGGGAAGTGGAAGTACAGCGAACCGCGCGGTGCCCCGCTCTCCTGCACGATCTGGTTGAGCCCGGCGCCGAAATATCCGTGCGATTCGATCAGCGACCGCGTCGCCTTGATCAACTTGCACCGTGTTTCGGCTCCCTTTTTGCCCACCGCCTAAAACTAGACCGATCTGCATATTTTTGCAACCGCTCATCGGTCGCACCGCCGGTTGGTCGCCGTTTCCCCGCTGGCCGACGTCCACGGCCGCTCCGTCAAGAGCGTTGCGGCGGGGAACTTCCCGATGAGGGCCGTGGATTCGACTACGCGCGGCGTGATGTCAGAAGCTCGGCCGCATCCCCGCACAGTCGGTCGATCACAGCGGCCGCAGGCTCGATGTGGGTCACCAGACCGACGCCCTGTCCCGCATCCACGGGCGCGAGTTTGGGATCGTCGACCGCGATCGCCGCGCGAAGACGCTCGGTGTCGGGTACGTCGTCGCCTTCGAGCCGTGACCACGGGTCGGTGAACTCGTTGCGCAATACGCGCGCCGGATAGATCGGTGGCCAGGGCAGATCGAGTGCTTCGTCGAAAGCGGTGGTGACCGTGGTGCTGCTGGAGTCGGCGGCGAGCATCGCCAGACGGGCGGATTCGGGCAGCAGTGATTCCTCGGCGGCGGCCAGACAGGTCCCGAGCCACGCCCCGGCTGCTCCCGCCGCGAGCACAGCCGCGAGTGTGCGACCGGAGCCGATACCCCCGGCGGCCAGGACCGGCACGGTCGCGATCTCGAGGACGGCATCGAGCAACGGCATCAAGGCCAGCCGGTCGGCGCCGTGACCACCGCCTTCGCTGCCGCGCGCCACGAGAACGTCGATCCCCGCATCCTGGGCACGGTGGGCGCCGGGCGCGTCGTACACCTGGGTGACGGCGAGGATGCCTGCGGCCCGTACCTGCGGCACCCAGGAGAAGTCAGTGCTGAAACTGACCGAGATGATCCGTGGACCGGCGGCGATCGCGGCCTCCAGCAGCCCGGTTTCCCGGGTACGAACCCAGTCGACGAGCCCGATCCCGTCCGGCGCACCCGCGACGGCCAGCTCACGCCGCAACGCCGCCACCGACCCCGCGCTACCCATCCCGATCATCCCGAGCCCGCCTGCCGCGCTCACCGCCGCCGCGAGCCGCCCGCCCGCCGCGCCACCCATCGGCGCGTTCACCACCGGCACCCGCAGTCCCATCGATCGCGACCACGGTGTCGACAAGGACTGCTCCGGCATCAGTGCACCTTTCGCCATGACTGGGACACTCCCATCATGACAGCCGACGGCGGGCGCTCGGTGCGCGTATCTTCGACCACATCGCCGAGCGACGAGATGGGGTTGCGATGACGATCAGAGATCGCCTCGAACAGCTGGTGGCCGAGCCGCCGACGGTGTTCGGCACGCCGATCGACACGGCCGACGGCGCGATCGTCATCACCGTCTCGCGCGGCGGTGGTCTGCTGCGGCACCCACGTCCGATCGGGTTGTTCGTCGTTCACGCGGGGCAGGCCCACTGGACACCCACGGTCGATGCCAATCGCATCGCTCAGCTGGGCGAGTGGATCGGCCTGCTCACCGGAGTCATTGCGGCACTGGCGATTCTGCGTCGCCCACCATGGCCGGACCTGCGCCGCTCCCGCTGATCCCGTACAGCGCGAGCGTCTCGAACCGCTGCCACGCCCGCGCGGGCGGTGTCGGCGCGGTCGGTTCGATCACCGGACCCAGCACACCGAGCAGGCCCCACGACAGGAATTCGATCGTGCCAGCGGGCTGGTCGCCCAGGAGTTCGCCGACCAATTCGGCGACACACTGGCGGTAGGCGCGCACCACGGTTGCGGTCGCCTTCGGCCCGATCAAGGGGCGATACACCTCGGGATACTGCGCGGCCAGATGGAACATCACGCGCAGCGGCGCGAGTGGGGAGCCGGGCGTGGTGGTGCGGATGACCTCGCGGCGCAGGAATTCGGTGCAGCTCACCAGCAGCAGGTCGTCCTTGTCGCGGTAGTGCGCGTAGAAGGTGGACCGCCCCACGTCGGCGCGGCCGATGATGTCGCTGACGGTCACCTTGTCGTAGCCGCGCTCGATCATCAGCTCGATCAGCGCCTTGTGCAACGCGTCCCTGGTGCGTCGAACCCGGCGATCAGGGTGCTCGGCCATCGCTTCCTCCTGCACGGTTTCCCCGGATCTGTTCGATAACGGACACCATCGGCGATTCTGCTCCTGGCGACGTACGTGGCCACGCCCGACCATGAACTCATGTCCCGAAACCAGCTTCTCACCCCCATGTTCGTCGCCGACGCCGACACCGGCCTTGTCATCGCAGGCCTGCGTCGCTACAACCTGTTCACCACGGCGTTCTTCCTTGGCAGGCATGGTCGTCTGCTCGCCGAATTCGTCACTCGGTCCGGTGCGCGATCGGGCGATCACGCACTCGATATCGGTTGTGGTCCAGGCAAACTCGTTCGCGCGCTCGGTGCGGCGACCGGACCGACCGGTACCGCGGTCGGTGTCGATCCATCGGCCACAGCGGTCGCGGACAACAGCGGGCGGGATCGCAGCGCCCATCATCGCTACGTGGTCGGCCCGGCGCAGTCGTTGCCATTGCCCGATGCCGAATTCGACATTGTCACCTGCACTTTCGTCATGCACCACATCCCTGAATCACAGCGCGACGCCGCGATCGCCGAAATGTGGCGCGTGCTGCGGCCGGGTGGACGCCTGCTGCTCGCCGACGCGTCACCGTCGCGCCGGATGCGGGCGGTGCTCTCGGTGTTCCTCGGTCGCGGTGGTGACCCGTTCGCCGACGCCGATATCCGGCACTACACCGATCGGGTCGAGGCGGTCGGCTTCACCGGGGTCACCTACACCCAGAGTCGCGACCAGACCGGCATCCTGACCGCGGTGAAACCGGTCGCCCGCCACTGATCCCCGGAACCTGTCGGTGCCCTCGGCTAGGGTCGATCTCACACGATCACCAATCGAGCACGGGGGTGCGGCATGGAGTTCGATCAGCAGGCGTTCGAGCGGCGTGAGATCGAGGCGCGCGAGTTCGCCCTCGCGGCGCACGGCGACCAACGCTATGGCGACCATCCTTATGCCACCCATCTCGCGGCGGTTCGTTGTGTGCTCGACGATTTCGGCTACAGCGGTGAGCTCGCCCTCGCCGCGTGGTTGCACGATGTCGTCGAAGACACCCCGGTCACCGCGGCGGAGGTCGAATCCCGTTTCGGCCGTGCGGTTCTCGATCTGGTGTGGGCGGTCACCGGCATCGGCCCCGATCGCAAGGCGCGAAACCACAACGCCTACACCAAGATCACCGCTCACCCCAGAGCCGTGATCCTCAAGCTCGCCGATCGCACCGCCAATGCCGAGGCCAGCCCGCTCGACAGCAGCTGGATGGGCATGTACCGCACCGAGCACCCCACCTTCAAAGCCCACCTCGGCGGACTACTCGCCGACGACCCCACCGTGGCCAGAATGTGGGAACGCCTCGATCGCCGCCTCGACCTCTCGGTAGCGCCGCCCACCGATCAGTGGGCCGATATCGACCGGCTGGTCGCGGCAGGCGAACACGAAAAGGCCATTGCCGCAGTACAAGCGGCCTTCGCGTGCAACCCCGGCGAAGCAGAGTCGATCCTGGCCGAGCGCGCCTGAACACACCATTGCCGGGCAGCCGTCCGGTGTCACCGTAGCCGTGCTGATCCGTGCCGAGCGTGCCCGTGAATCTCCCCGCACTGGGTGTTCGGCCAGTTCGATTCAGGCCGAGGGGCGTTCGGGGGTCGTCTGCCGGTCTGCGGCGAGCAGCTGAGCTGCGGCCGCGGCCGCGAGTTCGTCGTCCAGCTGCTCATGGCCGGACTTGCCACCACCGCCGGGCCCGCCGTCGTCAGCGATGACGCGTCGGGCTGACAGGTGGATTGCGTTCACGCCCGTCCGACATAGGGCGGGAATGTCGTCGACGGCGATCCCGCCGCCCGCCATGATCTGGATCCGCCCTGCCGCGTGCTCGACCATCGCGGCGAGCTCATCGAGTCCCTCGGCGCAGGTGGCTGCCCCACCAGAGGTGAGCACTCGCGTCACTCCACCGGCGATCAGCGTGTCCAGAGCGGACTCGCGGTCGCGGACCTGATCTATCCCACGATGAAAGGTCAGCTCTATGTCGGCACCATCAACACCGTCGAGAACACGGCGTAGTCCCTCGACGTCGACCCGGTGGTCCGGGGTGAGCGCACCTACCACCAGACCGGACGCGCCCGCCGAAACCGCCGCGCGCGCATCAGCATTCATCACCGCGAGCTCGTCCGCATCGGCATACACGAAACCGCCGGCCCGGCACCGGATCAGCACGTGGACGGGAATCCCCGCCCCGACCACAGCCTCGATCGTCCCGATACTCGGCGTCAGCCCACCCGTGCTGCCCAGTGCCGCACACAATTCCACCCGATCCGCCCCGATACGGCGAGCTCCGAGCGCACCCGCCACGTCCTGTACCGCGAACTCGAGCGCGGTCACGTCAGAACGACTGCCAGGCGGGCTTGTTCGCCAGCGCGTACTTGTAGTAGTCCGCCAACTTCAACTTGCCCGCCGCGGCCTCATCGATCACCACCGTGACATGGCGATGCCACTGCATGACCGAAGCCGGGCAGAACGCCGACAACGGCCCTTCGGCGGCGGCGGCGATCGCATCGGCCTTACCCGCGCCGAGCGCGATCATCACCAGGTGCCCGGCCTCGTTGATCGTGCCGAGACCCTGGGTGAGCACGTGATGCGGCACATCCTCCGGCCCGTCGAAAAAGCGCGCGTTGTCCTTGCGCGTCTGCTCGGTGAGCGTCTTCACCCGCGTGCGCGAGGTCAGCGCCGACCCCGGCTCGTTGAACCCGATATGCCCGTCGGTGCCGATCCCCAGCAATTGCACGTCCACCCCACCCGCCGCGGCGATGGCCGCGTCATATCGCCGACCCTCACCGGCGACGTCACCGGCTTCGCCGTTGGGGCTCAGCACCCGTGCCGGATCCAGGTTCACATGGTCGACGAACTCGGACCGGATCACCGAAAAGTACGACTGTGGATGGTCTTTCGGCAAACCGACGTACTCGTCGAGCAGAAAGGCGCTCGCGGTGGAGAAGTCCAGCTCACCCTCGCGGTACCGGCGCGCCAGCTCCTGATAACTGCCCAGCGGCGAGGATCCCGTGGCCAAGCCGAGAATCGCTTTGCCACCCTTCACATAGCCGCCGACGATATCGGCGACCGTGCTCGCCACCTCGTTTTCGTCAGCCCGGATCACGATTTCCATCAGATTCCTTCCGTTCCGGCGACGAGCACCCGCCGCGGCCGCAATGACTGGTCAGTGACAAGAATGTCGGCACGCGCACCGACGGTGAGACTGCCTCGTTCGCCCTGGAGGCCGAGTACGCGAGCAGGAGTACGTGTTGCGGCGGCAACCGCGTCGGACAGGGGTACACCCGCTTCCAGCACGGTCCAGCGCAGCACATCGACGAGTCGAGCTGTGCCGCCCGCGATCGCGCCGGGCGACCCGTCGTGGGTCGCGAGCCGGGCGACGCCGTCGTGGACCTGAACGTCGAGCGCACCCAGCCGGTAGTCACCGTCGCTCATGCCCGCCGCCGCCATCGCATCGGACACCAACGCGATCTGATCCGGCCCAACGGTGTCGAACACCATCGCCACCGTCGCCGGCGCCAAATGCACACCGTCGGCGATCAATTCGACCACCATCTCGCCCCGCCCGGCAGCGGCCAGACAGGCGCCGACCGGCCCGGGGGAGCGGTGATGCAGTGCGGGCATCCCGTTGAACAGGTGCGTAGCGGTGATCGGGCCAGGACCGGCGGCGGCGATGCGCGCCGCGGTGGTGGCGGCGTCGGCATCGGTGTGCCCGAGGCTCGGCAGCACAGCGTGACGACGCATCGCGGCCAGCAGTTCATCGAAACGCGCGGTCTCGGGCGCCAATGTCATCGACCGCACCGTGCCGCGAGCGGCCGCGCAGATCCGCTCGAACAACGCGGGGTCACCGGGAATGATCGCCGCGGGATCCTGCGCGCCACACCGGCTCGCATTGATGAACGGACCCTCGAGATGCACCCCGAGCAAGGCACCGTCCTCGACCAGATCTGCCAGCATCGCCGCCTGGGCGACCAGCACCTCCGGCTGATCCGACACCAAACTGCCCATCAACCCGGTGGTGCCGTGGCTCCGATGATGCGCCGCCGCCGCCCGAGCACCCTGCGCATCAGCATTGGGGAAACCGAACCCTGCCCCTCCGTGACAGTGCAGATCGATCAATCCTGGCAGCACCAGGTCGTCGTTGGCTGCCGGAAGACGTTCGGGAGCAGGATGATCCGCGATGTCACCGACCCAGGTGATCAGTCCGGCATCGAATTCGACGACGCCATCGGCGATTTCACCTTCGGCAGTGCCGACGAGACGACCGCGCACGACTCCCGTCACGACAAACCTTCCGCATCACCTGGGCCGTTGCCGGCCGCGACACCCGATGTGGCGCCCAACGCGACGATCGACGACCGCCGCCGGACACCGCACCGCGATCCGGCCGTCGGCCGGATCGCGGGCACAACAACTTTTTTCACGCCCGCCCGATGATCGCCGCGACCGCCGCACGCCCCGCCTGCGGATTCCGGGCCGCGCACGCCGCGTCGGCCGCGTCCTGGCACCGCTGCATATCCACCGCGGCCAACGCCGCCCGCACCGCGGGCAACGCGGGCACCGACATCGACAAACTCGTCACACCGAGCCCCACCAGCACCGGCGCCAATGCCGGATCCGACGCCGCCTCACCGCATACGCCGACCGACTTACCCGCCGCCGCGCCAGCAGCACCGACCATCGCGATCAGATCCAGCACCGCCGGCTGCCACGGATCGAGCAACTGCGCGAGCCCACCCGCCATCCGATCCACCGCACACGTGTACTGGCTCAGATCGTTGGTCCCGATGCTGACGAAGTCGAGATGTGCGAGCAGATCGGCGGCGCGCAGCGCGGCCGCCGGGATCTCGATCATCGCCCCGACCTTCGTCAACCCGGATTCCCGTGCCAGCGCGGCGAATCCGGCGGCCTCGTCCGCGGTGGCCACCATCGGCGCCATCACCCACAGCTCGGCTCCGGTCGCCTCGCCCGCACGGCCGAGCGCGGTGAGCTGCGTGGCGAGAGTGTCCGGAAACACCGTGCCGATCCGTAACCCACGCACTCCCAGTGCCGGATTCTCCTCGGTGCCGAGATCGAGAAACGGCAGCGGCTTGTCCGACCCGGCATCGAGGGTTCGCACCACGACACGTCGCCCGGCGAATTGTTCGAGAACCGCTGTGTACGAGGCAGTTTGCTCATCCAGCGACGGTTCCGAAGCCTTCCCGAGATACATGAACTCGGTGCGGAACAGCCCCACACCCTCGCTGTCGACCGGACCCGCCTTCACCGCGTCATCGACGGTGCCGATATTCACCAGCAGCTGCACCGGCGTCCCATCGGCGGTATGCCCCGGCCCGCTGGCCGCCGCGATACGCGCCTTGTCCGCCGCTGCCTGCTCGAGCGCGGCCTGCTGATGCTGCGGACTCGGATCGATCACGACCTCGCCGGTCGCGCCGTCGAGCAGCACCGGCGCGCCATCGACGAGCTGATCGGTATCGGGACAGTTCACCACCGCGGGCAAGGCAAGGGACTTCGCGAGAATCGCGGTGTGGCTGGTCGGCCCGCCCTCGGTGGTGAGCAGCCCGACCACCTCGCTGTCACCCAGCATCGCCGTATCGGCGGGCGCGAGATCCTGCGCGACCAGGACGAACGGATACCCCGGCTCCGGGATGCCCGGCATCGGCAAGCCGAGCAGCACCGCGACGGTCCGCCCGCCGATATCGCGCAGATCGGTCGCCCGCTCGGCCATGTACCCGCCGAGCGCTTCCAGCTTCGCGCAGAATCCCTCGAACGCCAGGTGCACCGCGTGCGCCGTCGGCATCCCGGCAGCGAGTTCCTTCTCGGTGGCGGCGACGATGCCCGGATCGCGGGCCATCGTCGCCGACATCGAAAGAATCTCCGCCGCAACACCGGTCACGCGCTGTGCCCTGGCTTGCATCTCGTCGGACACGCCACCGAGCGCATCCTTGACCCGCGCCAGCTCCTCGGCCACCGACCCGCCGACGGGGTCCTGCGCCGAGGTCTCGAGCTGCGATCCGAACCGCAACCACGGCGCGCACACCACTCCCGGACTCACCCCGAGACCCTTGATCACCTGTTCCGGCATCAGGCGGCATCCAGATCCGTGGCGATCAGCGTCGCCAGCTGGTCGAGTACCGCATCGGCGCCCTCGGCGTGCAGGGTCACCTCGGCGCCGTGCCCCGCGCCCAGCGTCATCACTGCCAGCACGCTGGCCGCGTCGACCGGTTCGCCACCTCCCAGCGAAATCCGCACCGGCACCCCCGCCGCCTGCACGGCCTTGGTGAGTTTCGCGGCGGGCCGCGCGTGCAGCCCCACCTCGGATCCGACGATGACGGTGCGGGTGCTCATTGCCTCACTCACCTTCCAGCTTCTTGTCCAGCTTCGTTTCGACTTCCGCGACCGAAGGCGCGTCGGTTCGAGTATCGCCCGTGGCGGTCACGGCAGCTTCCGCTTCGACCGCGGCCGCGTCGGGCACCCCGGCCTCCACATCGGTCTCCACCTCGCGACCCGGCGTCCGCAGGTTCCACTTCTTGATCACGAAGCTGAAGAGCACGTAGTAGATCACCGCGTAGCCGAGCCCGATCGGAATCAGCAGCCACGCGTCGGTCGCCTTGCCGAAGTTCAGCAGATAGTCGATGGCGCCCGCGGAGAACGTGAAGCCGTCATGGATGCCGAGCGCGTTCACCAGCGCCAACGACGTGCCCGTCAAGAGCGCGTGCACCACATACAGCGGCCACGCCACGAACATGAACGAGAACTCCAGCGGCTCGGTGATGCCGGTGACGAACGCGGTGAGACCGGTGGACAGCATGATGCCGCCGACCAGCTTCTTCTGCGACGGCCGGGCGTTGCGCCAGATCGCGAGCGCGGCGGCGGGCAGGGCGAACATCATGATCGGGAAGAAGCCCGTCATGAACGTGCCCGCGCTCGAGTCACCGGCGAAGAAGCGGTTGAGGTCACCGCGAACGAGCTGGCCGGAAGCATCGGTGTAATCGCCGACCAGGAACCAGACCGTCGAGTTCAGGATGTGGTGCAGACCGGTCGGGATCAGCAGCCGGTTGGCCGCGCCGTAGATGCCGCCACCGAGAACCGAGTTGTCCGCGACGGTCTCACCCACCCAGGTGAGCGCGGAGTTGAAGGCCGGGTACAGGAAC
Source organism: Nocardia sp. FBN12 (assembly GCF_050320175.1). Classification (GTDB taxonomy): domain Bacteria; phylum Actinomycetota; class Actinomycetes; order Mycobacteriales; family Mycobacteriaceae; genus Nocardia. Next base: position 758,378 of record NZ_CP190048.1, read on the forward strand.
GACATGCCGACGCCGATGACCAGGCCGGTGAACGCGGTCAGGATCGGCACCAGCCGCCTGCCGTTGAAGAAGCCGAGGTAATCGGGCAGCTTCGTGCGATAGAACCGCTGCCACAGAATCGCCGACAGCAGACCCATCACGATGCCGGCGAGCACGCCGTAGTTGATCAGCGCCTGTGCGCCCTTTGGATCGGTTTTGCCTTCCAGCACGATCGGCGACATCGCCTCGAACACGCCGTTGATCACCATGTACCCGACTACTGCGGCCAGCGCCGTCGACCCGTCGGCCTTCTTGGCCCAGCCGATCGCGATGCCGACCGCGAAGATCAGCGGCAGCCAGGTGAAGACGGCCTGCCCGGCCGCCGAGATCACCGAGGCGGTGCTTTCCAGCGCGGAGAAGCGGCCGAGGAGATCGTCCTGGCCGATCCGCAGCAGAATGCCCGCCGCGGGGAGCACCGCGATCGGCAGCATCAAGCTGCGACCGAGGCGCTGCAAACCCGCGAACACCTTCGATTCTTGTTTGGGGGTGTCGGTTACGGCAGTCATGTCGACCTTCTTCGTGCCGGGTTCCCGGCGGTCTCGGCGAGGGAGGACCGGCTTGCCCGCCGATCCGGGTTAACTGTTGTGAACCGGTGTTCCCAACGGGTACTGTCCGGTCATAACCAGTTGCCAGTTTGACCAGGTGAAGGTCGGATGTCAACCGCTGAATATGATGTGGCGCACATTCGAGACTCCCATACTGGTACTGGCAACCACCGCCGAAAGGGAGAAGATATGTCCAAAGCGGAAGCGATCGTCCAGGGCTTGGGCGGCGCGGACAATATCGTCGAGATCGAGGCCTGCATCACCCGGTTGCGCACCGAGGTGAAGGACAGTGGCAAGGTCGACGAGGCCGCACTCAAGGCCGCGGGCGCCCACGGTGTCCTCAAGTCGGGCTCGGTCGTACAGGTCGTCGTCGGGCCCGAAGCCGACACCCTGGCCGACGACATCGAGGACATTCTGTGAGCATCCCGGTCATCGCCCCCTTCCCCGGCAAGGTCGTGGCCCTGTCCGAGGTCCCCGATCAAGTTTTCGCCGAACAGATCGTCGGCTCCGGCGTAGCCCTCGACCCCGACCGCACCCGCGGCACCCTGACGGTGACGGCCCCCATCGCCGGCAAGATCCTCAAACTCCACCCCCATGCCTTCGTCATCCTCGGCAACGGCGTCGGCGTCCTGGTCCATCTGGGCATCGACACGGTGAAACTCAAAGGGGAAGGCTTCGAACTCCTGGCCACCGAAGGCGACACAGTCGAAGCCGGCGCCCCCATCGTCGCCTTCGACCCCACCGAAACAGCCGCCACCGGCTACTCGGTCATCTGCCCCATAGTCGTCATGGACTCACCAAAGGACTCCGTCCACCCCGCCACCATCGGCACCACCGTGGAACCCGGCGCCCTGCTGTTCGACTCGCCGTAGGCGCGAAACATCGGGCGAATCAGCTGGTTTCGCACCCGAATCCGTCATTGTTGCTGTCGAGCCCGTACTCATCGGGTCCGATCACGCGAACGGGCCCGGTGTACGTCGGCCCGTTCCCGTCGCCACCCCTGCAGTCCACATCGCTGGTGATCGGGACGCACGGGTCGTAAGACGAGTGGCAGTCACCACCCGGTGGCGGTGGCGGCGGGGGACAGAACTGGCTCGATCCGCTGTTGCACAGTAGGTCGGTGATCGGATCAGCGGTGGCTTCCGTTGGTAGCACAATGGCTATGACGGCGCACGCAGCTGATCCGAGCAATGAGACTGGCCTCATGGCTGTTCCGATCATTGAGACGCATCGCTCATTGTCTCGCTACCTCGCCGCAACCACCAGGTCGGAGACCGAATCGTTGGGCGGTGGACGGTCACCGTTATCCGCCGCGAACGGCCGTTAACGTCCTGTGGATCGAGGCATTCGGCTTCTATTGGCTCACGGTTTGATCGACCAGTTGCTCGGTCTCGACTGTCCAGCGCTGGGCGAGGTCGGCGAAATACCGTTGGCTGCTCCACAGCCGGTAGTTGCCGATCACGTAGACCCGTCGCCGGGCGCGTGACACCGCGGTGTTGAGCACGTTCGGGTTTGTCGCTGCCCACCGGCGCGATCCGCCCGCGGCGGGCGAGGTGCCCAAGATCAATACGACTACCTCGGCCGAGTTGCCGTGCATCGCATGGACAGTTCCCACCTGCCGCTCCGCGAAGTCCGCGCCCAGCACTTCGCGCGCGATTTCCTGAGCACCGTCGGCGACATCGCGGAACGGGCTGACCACCCGGATGTCGGCCGCGGCCACCCCGTCCTCGGTCAATTGCGCGAGCAGGGCGGCGAGCGCTTCACCTTCGCCGGGAATCCAATTGCCTTCGGCCCGTGCCGATCTGACATCGATCCACCGATCATGTCCGGGGAACTCCGGCCGGTCCGGCGTGCCGAACACCAGCAGATCATCGTCGTAGGCGATGTGATGTGTGAGTTCGAAAATCGGCCTGTCGCTGCGCCGATGGACCCGCAACGGCGTGCCGACCCACACCGGCGCGACCGAATCCGACGGCATCAGCCACGTTCCGTAGCGCACCCCGCGATCAGCCGCCTGGCGCGCCGACGCCTGATCCGGCATCCATTCCGCATCGAGCCCGTACTGCTGTACCAGCGCTTCCTGCGCCGAAGTCGGCAGCGCCCCAACCGGTCCCAGCTGACGGTGATCGCCCACGATCACCGCTCGCCGAGTTCGCCACAATCCGCCTGCCACCGACTGCGGCGCCGCCTGCCCGGCATCGTCGACGAACAACCACCCGAGCGCCTCGGACCCCAGCCCGGCGAACAACCGGGGCAGCGCGGTGAAGGTAGTCGCGATCATCGGGACCGCGAGGAACAGCGTCTGCCACGCCGCCGCGACGGTTTCCGGCTTCGGTGCGACAGCGAGCTCGCCACGGATCAACGCGATGGCGACGATCAGGTTGTCGCGTACCCGCGGCGCCGCATTCAGCAAGAACGCGCGATGCAATTTCAACGCCGACAGGAACAGCTCACGCCGCGCGCTGGCGTACTGCTCGTCAGCCCATGGATTGCACAGCTGGAACTGCTCGTCGTCACCCGCGACATCACCGAAAGGTATTGTCCGCGACCAATTCTCGCGTCCACGCTCGATAACGTCCAGCGCCGCCAGCCGTCGCTCCGTCAGCTCGACGTGCTCGCGAATCAGCGTGCGCCCGTGCTCGGCCGCCGCCGCCCACTGGTCGCGCGTGTACTCGACCTCGGTCTGGCGTCGCCGCATCTCCGCCTCGGCGATGTGCCGTTCGCGCAGCAACTCATTGCTGCGCGCACTCCACCGTCGACCGGCCCGAAAGCCCGTCGACAGCGATGCCATGAATCCCGGCTTGAGCCCACCGTGCTCGGTCAGGAACTTGCCTGCCCGGTGGTGCGCGGACTGCGCCGCTCGCAGGTGCTCGGTTGCCAGCTGATGACGTTCGCGCCAATGTGCGTGTGCGTCATCAGCATTGGCGATCTCCGCCGACATCGACTGCAACCCCGCGTTCATGGCGGGCAGCTCAGCGACCGCGTCGGCGACGTTCTGCCGCTCTTGGGCGAGCCTGCGCACCTCGGCGCGACGAGTGCTGAAGTCGCGAACCGCGGTCGGCCAATCCGGAATCGAATCCTGGTCGGCCTCAGCCTGTTTGAGGATGTCGAGCATTCCACCGTTCGGTGTCCCGGTCTTCCGCTCGGCGGCGAACCGATCCCCGAACCAGAACTGCTCGGCGAACGCGCGCCGCGTCCCGCCCAGTGCCGCGGCGACCAACCCCCACGCCGGTTCACCGCCGACGAGTTCGGCCAGGTCGGTGAAATGATTGAGTTCGCCGTTGATCGCGCCACGATGCTGGATCTCGGCTACCACCTCGGCGGCGGCGGCGTCGCTGCCCGTCGCCAGCGCCACTTCGAACCCGGTCACGCTGTTCGCCAACCGGTGCGCGCCCACCGTGTAGTTCTTCGCTACCTGGACCTGCTCGGTGACCCCCGCGAACACCGCCATCGGATCATCGAAGGCCGCCAGCTGCGCGGCACGGTCGACCAGGATTCCCGCCAACAGGTCCCTGAGCATCGTCGTCGTTCCGGTCCCCGGCGCACCGTGTACCGCGAAAATCCCCGCACCATCGCGTAATTCGGACAGCGCGCGGTCGACCGCGAACTGCTGTCCTGACACCAGCGCGTCGCCGGGCCACCGGCCGTCCGGAATAAGGTGGGGGAGCAGCCCTTCGACCACCGCATCCTGTCGTCGGCGCACATCGATCCGGTCATCGACAGGCAGCGCTTCCGGCGCCGCGAGGTAATCACGCAGCGCCGGACCGATATCGCCGCGCTCCACCGCCTTCGCCAGCTCGGCCAGGTCCGCGCCGAGCCCGCTGTTCAGCCGATCCTCGGCCGCGTCGCTGTCCGCGTCACGCGCCGCGACCTGGACGCACGCCACCCGCACACCGCCCGCCCGCAACTCCGATCGAATGCCGAGCGCGGCACACAGTTCGCCGGTGAGAGTCTGCATGTCTCGACCGGTCAACCGGGGCGCATCGACAACGTCCTCATCGAACTCGACGGCAAACCGTTCGGCGAAAGCCGAGGCCGACATCCCGGCGAGCCCAGGCGAGATGACCCCGTCCGCACCCGCGGCGAGTACCGAGGCCGCCACCCCGCGTCCCGCCACATCCAGTGCACGCCACCGCGGTGCCGGACCCATCTGTTCGATGTCCGGCTGCGTATCGCGGGTGAGTGTGTCGAGCGCGGCGGTGAATGCCGCCGAATCATGCTCGAACCCGTCGGCCCAGCCCGCATCGTTCGGACCCGGCGCGCGCAACCGATTCACGGCCCACGCCAACCCCGACAACGTCGCCGAGCCCCCGACGACCACTCCGCCGTCGGTCAGCGTCACCGCGAAAGCCGCTGTGGTCCCGGCCCGTCGAGCGTCGGCCTCGAGCTGGTCCTCACCGAATGTCCGCACCAGCGCTTCCCGCGCACGCCCCACTTCGAACAAGCCGCCGTACACGACGAACTGCCACACCCGCCCGGTCTTCAACACCGGTAGCGCGGCAAGATTTTCCCACGGCGCGAGCTCATCCGCCGCGAGGTCGACCACCAGCCCGTTGTTCTCGACGTCGGGCACGAACTGCGGACCGAACAACTCCACGGTCTGCCAGAAACGCACGAGCCGCGCGGCGTGCTCGGAACCGCTCACGATGCACCCCAATCCGGTCGGCGATCATTGCAGACAACCCCGATCACGGTACGCGATCCGGATTACGCCGGCACGTTACCCCGATGCTTCCGCCCGCCGTGGCGAGAACCATCGGCGCTGGTCCTACCGCCGCGGCAAGTCCCCACCGCCCTTAGCCGCACCGGAAAACCCTTTGACCCGTTCACCTCCCGCCGCGCACGCTGGGATCATGGACGACTTGGCCCACGCGGCAGAACTGTTCGTGCTCCGTGAGCTCGACGACGAGGACCTGTCGATGGCCGCTGCCGAGGCGCTGGCCCGCGGACTCGACAGTCCCGCGCTGCTCGAACTCGCCTGTCTGCACCGAACGGACTGCGGCGGCGCCCCCGAGCTGTTCCGCACCGCGCTGGCCGAACTGGATGTGGTGAACGACTGGACGGCCTGGGAGGTCGCTGTCCGAGTCGGCCGGGCGCGACACCACGCGACAGCTCTGCTGTCAGATGAGGGCGCCTCGACCCATCACCTGGGCGCGATCACGGCGCAACTCCTGGAACTGGCCGGATACCCGGATTCGCCCGCACCGGATCTGGAAGACCTGGCCCGCGAGTTCGAGTCGCTGTCGGCGTATTTGGAGTTCGCCGACCCGCCGAAGATCCGCGAAGAGATTCGGCAAGGATGCCGAATCCTGCTGGCGGGCCCGCCTTACGCGCCGGTGATACCGCAGATGGTCACAACGCCACCCGCGCGACCGCCGGCGCGCCCCGCGCGGTGGCGTCGGTTCGTCGCCGCACTGCGGTCCAGGCGCGCCCTCAGCGCAGAATCATCTCCGCGACGGCCTTCGGTGCTGCCAGCCATTCACGAACGTTGTTGCGTACCTCGGTGACGCGCCTGCACTCGCAATAGGCGACCACGCCGTCGGCCTCGATATCCGCGGCCCGGCACAATGCCACCGCCCGAGGCAGATGCTGATACTGGCTGACGATGATCGCGCGGTTGACCCCGAACAGCGACCTCGCCCGCTCGCAGGTCTCCCGTGTGGACAGCCCCGCACCGTCGGATCGAACAATGGCCGGGTCGATGCCATGGTCGAGTAGATAGCGCGTCATCGAGGCGATCTCATCGCCCGACGACCCGCCGGCATCGCCCGACAGCAGAATCTCCCTGGCCTTGCCTGCCTCGACCAACTCGATCGCCACATCGAGGCGTCCCCGTAGATAGGCCATTGGAGTTCCGTCCGGCGCGACTCTGGCGCCCGGGATGATGACGACAGCTGCGCTGGGCGCGGAAGCCACATCACTTCTATGGCCGGACGACAAAGTCCACATGGCAATGTTCGCCCCGGCCGTCACCAACGCGAGGCCGCCCGCCAACACAACTCCAGCCCGCGCGATGCGGCGCAACCGCCGACGCTTCCCGCTATGTTCGTCCGCCATGCGCACTTTCATACATGAACGCTGCGAAAATATCCCCTGACTAGGCGATTTGACATTGCAAATGTCGACACGTAACTTTATTCGAGTCAGAGCGACACGGACACCGACTCAGCCGCCCAGCGGCCGAGACACGAGGTAGGACGATGAGCGCCTGGCTGATCATGTGTTCAGAACGACTCGGTACGGATTTGCTTCCGACCGGTTGCCTGAGCTAAAGTACGAACCCTTGCCTCGCCGAAACCCCTCCGAGAAGTTGTGGGTAGAAGTGTGTGCGTGTGTTCTTTGAGAACTCAATAGTGTGTCGATGAATGTCAGTGCCAATATTTATTATTGGTTCCAACCTTCGCGTACCCCCCGGTCGTGGGAGGTTGGACATAAACAACAGCGAAATTTTTTGCTGGTGTTTGGCTTTGCTAGGTTTTCGGACTCTAGTTAGATAATTTTGATTGCGCCCTTCGGGGTGTTTTCGAGAGTCTTCAACGGAGAGTTTGATCCTGGCTCAGGACGAACGCTGGCGGCGTGCTTAACACATGCAAGTCGAGCGGTAAGGCCCTTCGGGGTACACGAGCGGCGAACGGGTGAGTAACACGTGGGTGATCTGCCCTGTACTTCGGGATAAGCCTGGGAAACTGGGTCTAATACCGGATATGACCACCGATCGCATGGTCGGTGGTGGAAAGATTTATCGGTACAGGATGGGCCCGCGGCCTATCAGCTTGTTGGTGGGGTAACGGCCTACCAAGGCGACGACGGGTAGCCGACCTGAGAGGGTGACCGGCCACACTGGGACTGAGACACGGCCCAGACTCCTACGGGAGGCAGCAGTGGGGAATATTGCACAATGGGCGAAAGCCTGATGCAGCGACGCCGCGTGGGGGATGACGGCCTTCGGGTTGTAAACCCCTTTCGACAGGGACGAAGCGCAAGTGACGGTACCTGTAGAAGAAGCACCGGCCAACTACGTGCCAGCAGCCGCGGTAATACGTAGGGTGCGAGCGTTGTCCGGAATTACTGGGCGTAAAGAGCTTGTAGGCGGTCTGTCGCGTCTTCTGTGAAAACTTGGGGCTCAACCTTAAGCTTGCAGGGGATACGGGCAGACTAGAGTACTTCAGGGGAGACTGGAATTCCTGGTGTAGCGGTGAAATGCGCAGATATCAGGAGGAACACCGGTGGCGAAGGCGGGTCTCTGGGAAGTAACTGACGCTGAGAAGCGAAAGCATGGGTAGCAAACAGGATTAGATACCCTGGTAGTCCATGCCGTAAACGGTGGGTACTAGGTGTGGGTTTCCTTCCACGGGATCCGTGCCGTAGCTAACGCATTAAGTACCCCGCCTGGGGAGTACGGCCGCAAGGCTAAAACTCAAAGGAATTGACGGGGGCCCGCACAAGCGGCGGAGCATGTGGATTAATTCGATGCAACGCGAAGAACCTTACCTGGGTTTGACATACACCGGAAACCTGCAGAGATGTAGGCCCCCTTGTGGTCGGTGTACAGGTGGTGCATGGCTGTCGTCAGCTCGTGTCGTGAGATGTTGGGTTAAGTCCCGCAACGAGCGCAACCCTTATCTTATGTTGCCAGCGCGTAATGGCGGGGACTCGTGAGAGACTGCCGGGGTCAACTCGGAGGAAGGTGGGGACGACGTCAAGTCATCATGCCCCTTATGTCCAGGGCTTCACACATGCTACAATGGCCGGTACAGAGGGCTGCGATACCGCGAGGTGGAGCGAATCCCTTAAAGCCGGTCTCAGTTCGGATCGGGGTCTGCAACTCGACCCCGTGAAGTTGGAGTCGCTAGTAATCGCAGATCAGCAACGCTGCGGTGAATACGTTCCCGGGCCTTGTACACACCGCCCGTCACGTCATGAAAGTCGGTAACACCCGAAGCCGGTGGCCTAACCCTTGTGGAGGGAGCCGTCGAAGGTGGGATCGGCGATTGGGACGAAGTCGTAACAAGGTAGCCGTACCGGAAGGTGCGGCTGGATCACCTCCTTTCTAAGGAGCACATCTACATGATCTCTCCACACAGGTGGATGAGGTTGTGTCAGAGACCGTTTAGTTCCCTTTCGTGGAACTGCGGACGCTCATGGGTGGAACACTGACAAATTTCATCGCATACGACACCGGCTCAGTCCGGGGTCGCGATGGGTATACCGACACACTATTGGGTCCTGAAAGAACACGCGACAGTGTTTTTTCAAGGCAAAACAAACGATCCGCTCGGATCTCCTTCGAAACCGCCGGCAACCTTCGGGTTGGTGAGTAGGTCAGGAAATCAATCCGGTGCGGGTGTGTTGTTTGAGAACTGCACAGTGGACGCGAGCATCTTTGTTAGTAAGTGTTTAAGAGCGTACGGTGGATGCCTTGGCACCAGGAGCCGATGAAGGACGTAGGAGGCTGCGATAAGCCTCGGGGAGCTGTCAACCGAGCTGAGATCCGAGGATTTCCGAATGGGGAAACCCAGCACGAGTGATGTCGTGTTACCCGCATCTGAATATATAGGGTGTGTGGAGGGAACGTGGGGAAGTGAAACATCTCAGTACCCACAGGAAGAGAAAACAACAGTGATTCCGTGAGTAGTGGCGAGCGAAAGCGGATGAGGCTAAACCAATCAGATGTGATAGACGGCAGTCGTTGTCTGGTTGGGGTAGTGGGAACATTCTTCTCGACTCTGCCGAGTCGAGCAACAGTAAGAAACCAAGTGGTTAGTTGAAGTGGTCTGGAACGGCCTGCCATAGACGGTGATAGTCCGGTAAACGAAAACTTCTTGGCTGTTGTGGATGTCTCCCGAGTAGCAGCGGGCCCGTGAAATCTGCTGTGAATCTGCCGGGACCACCCGGTAAGCCTGAATACTCCCTGGTGACCGATAGCGGACTAGTACCGTGAGGGAAAGGTGAAAAGTACCCCGGGAGGGGAGTGAAATAGTACCTGAAACCGTGCGCTTACAATCCGTCAAAGCCCTCGTACTTGTACGTGGGGTGATGGCGTGCCTTTTGAAGAATGAGCCTGCGAGTCATCGGTGTGTGGCGAGGTTAACCCGTTGAGGGGTAGCCGTAGCGAAAGCGAGTCTGAATAGGGCGAAATTCAGTCGCACATTATGGACCCGAAGCGGAGTGATCTACCCATGGCCAGGGTGAAGCGACGGTAAGACGTCGTGGAGGCCCGAACCCACTTAGGTTGAAAACTGAGGGGATGAGCTGTGGGTAGGGGTGAAAGGCCAATCAAACTCCGTGATAGCTGGTTCTCCCCGAAATGCATTTAGGTGCAGCGTCACGTGTTTCACATCGGAGGTAGAGCTACTGGATGGCCTAGGGGGCCTACAAGCTTACCGAAGTCAGCCAAACTCCGAATGCCGGTGTGTGAGAGCGTGGCAGTGAGACTGCGGGGGATAAGCTTCGTAGTCGAGAGGGAAACAGCCCAGATCGCCGGCTAAGGCCCCTAAGCGTGTACTAAGTGGAAAAGGATGTGGGGTCGCTTAGACAACCAGGAGGTTGGCTTAGAAGCAGCCACCCTTGAAAGAGTGCGTAATAGCTCACTGGTCAAGTGATCCTGCGCCGACAATGTAGCGGGGCTCAAGTACACCGCCGAAGCCGCGGCATTCACACAATAACCCGTCCTGCATTCGTGCAGGGCCAGGTGTGTGGATGGGTAGGGGAGCGTCCTGTGGCCGTGGAAGCAGCAGTGTGAACTAGCTGTGGAGGCCACGGGAGTGAGAATGCAGGCATGAGTAGCGAAAGACGAGTGAGAAACTCGTCCGCCGAATGACCAAGGGTTCCTGGGCCAGGTTAATCCGCCCAGGGTGAGTCGGGACCTAAGGCGAGGCCGACAGGCGTAGTCGATGGACAACGGGTTGATATTCCCGTACCCGTGTATCCGCGCCCAATGCTGAATCAGTTGTGCTAACTGTCCAAATGTTGTCTTATCGAGCCTTCGGGTGAGAGGGATGATTGCTGCACAGGACCCCGGTTGTAGTAGGTAAGCGATGGGGTGACGCAGGAAGGTAGCTGGGCCAGGTGATGGAATACCTGGTGTAAGCGTGTAGGGCGTTGTGTAGGCAAATCCGCACAACATGTAGCCTGAGACGTGATGCGTACCCGTTGAGGGGAATTCAGTGATCCTATGCTGCCGAGAAAAGCCTCTAGCGAGCTGGTACACGGCCCGTACCCCAAACCGACACAGGTGGTCAGGTAGAGAATACTAAGGCGATCGAGAGAACTGTGGTTAAGGAACTCGGCAAAATGCCCCCGTAACTTCGGGAGAAGGGGGACCACGCCCGGTGAAGAGATTTACTCTTGGAGCTGGGTGGGGTCGCAGAGACCAGAGAGAAGCGACTGTTTACTAAAAACACAGGTCCGTGCGAAGTCGTAAGACGATGTATACGGACTGACGCCTGCCCGGTGCCGGAAGGTTAAGAGGACCGGTTAGCGGACTTTGTCCGCGAAGCTGAGAATTTAAGCCCCGGTAAACGGCGGTGGTAACTATAACCATCCTAAGGTAGCGAAATTCCTTGTCGGGTAAGTTCCGACCTGCACGAATGGCGTAACGACTTCTCTGCTGTCTCAACCACAGACTCGGCGAAATTGCATTACGAGTAAAGATGCTCGTTACGCGCGGCAGGACGAAAAGACCCCGGGACCTTCACTATAGCTTGGTATTGGTGTTCGGTACGGTTTGTGTAGGATAGGTGGGAGACTGTGAAAGCGGCACGCTAGTGTTGTGGGAGTCGTCGTTGAAATACCACTCTGATCGTATTGGACTTCTAACCTCGGACCATGATCTGGTTCAGGGACAGTGCCTGGTGGGTAGTTTAACTGGGGCGGTTGCCTCCCAAAATGTAACGGAGGCGCCCAAAGGTTCCCTCAGCCTGGTTGGCAATCAGGTGTTGAGTGCAAGTGCACAAGGGAGCTTGACTGTGAGACTGACAGGTCGAGCAGGGACGAAAGTCGGGACTAGTGATCCGGCACCGGCAAGTGGAAGCGGTGTCGCTCAACGGATAAAAGGTACCCCGGGGATAACAGGCTGATCTTCCCCAAGAGTCCATATCGACGGGATGGTTTGGCACCTCGATGTCGGCTCGTCGCATCCTGGGGCTGGAGTAGGTCCCAAGGGTTGGGCTGTTCGCCCATTAAAGCGGCACGCGAGCTGGGTTTAGAACGTCGTGAGACAGTTCGGTCTCTATCCGCCGCGCGCGTAAGAAACTTGAGGAAGGCTGTCCCTAGTACGAGAGGACCGGGACGGACGAACCTCTGGTGTGCCAGTTGTTCCGCCAGGAGCACTGCTGGTTGGCTACGTTCGGAAGGGATAACCGCTGAAAGCATCTAAGCGGGAAGCCTGTTCCAAGATGAGGTTTCTCTCCCACTTGATGGGTTAAGGCCCCCTACAGACCATGGGGTTGATAGGCCAGAATTGGAAGCCAGGTAACTGGTGTAGGTGACTGGTACTAATAGGCCGAGGGCTTACTACGAAGGTGTTACGCGTCCACTGTGCGGTTTCTGAAACAACAGACACTGCAGCACACCCGCCAAAGGGGTGATTCTTCACGGGATCGCTTTTTGGGTGGGGAGCGCTGTCGATAGTTTCATAGAGTTACGGTAGTTATAGCGGTGGGGAAACGCCCGGTCCCATTCCGAACCCGGAAGCTAAGGCCACCTGCGCCGATGGTACTGCACTCGACAGGGTGTGGGAGAGTAGGACACTGCCGGAACATCATTGCGAAAGGCCCTCAACCATTGGTTGGGGGCCTTTTTGCGTGCCCTTGAGGCCGAGCTGCGTCACGGGTTGGGTTCCGCAGTCCGCAGCACCTGGAGCAGCCCGTGCACAGCTGCTTCTTGCCCGGCAGACAGCGGGTCTGTGGCAAAGTGCATCAATTCATTTCGTACCAGCCGCACCTGCTCGACCAGCTCGATCACCTGATTCTGATCAAGCCGCCACCCGAGCTTGCGCCAACTGGTCGGACTCTGCAGGAGATGCACGTACCCGCCGAACGTCAGATGCTCGGGCTCGGTCACATACGCCCGCCGATTCTTCGGCGCCGCCGCTTTGTAGTCCTCGGTGTCGAGGTGATCCCGCGCCGCCCTGCGCAGCCGGTTCTCGGCCTCCTCGATGAGGACGAACGGCCGTGCCAGTGTGCCGAATTGGCGTGTCAGGTCGGCAGCGGTGAGAATCCCGGTCACGCGTACCCGATCCGGATCCCGCACGAAGATGAACCCGTTGTCGTAGATCGCCTCGATCTGATCCAGTAGCGGCGCATCATGATCCACCACGACCGCGGGCACCGTGGCATCGGCCAGCGTCGGATGATCCGTCGCGATATGCGCCCGCCCGATCGATTCCCAGGTCACCGCCCCGTGATACGTCCCGTCATGCTCATCGATCACGGCCAGCTGTGAATACTGATGCCGCACCATCGTCGTCTTGGCGGTCGTGAGTTCCACACTCGACGACACCCACACCAGCACCGCAGGCAGGCTTCCCAACCGTCGTGTCATCGGCTCGGGCTCGACGACATTCTCGACCGATGCCCGTTCCGCACTTCGCGTGCCGACCGCCGGCTCACTCTCGAGCGGCACGATCGCGATCACCTCACTGAGCGGCCCCTCGGTGAACGGCGGCCGCGTGGTGAGCCCGTTCTCCGCGAGATCAGCCTTGATCATCGCGACCGCGGCAGCAGTCCGCCGCTCGAACCCCCAGTGCTCGAGCAGACTCCGCACAGTCAACTCCCGCGGATTCCCCGCATCCCGCGCACCGGCCTCGGCGAGCAGCTCATCGGACCCGGTCGCCGCAACATCGCCCACATATCCGGGATCGCTCCCGTGCTCAGCGAGATGCGCGATCCGCACCGCTGCATTGTGCCGTCGCAGCCCACACACCGTGAGCAGCGATCCGAGACTGGCCCGCAGATCAGACCGAACAGCCTCCCACGGCACATCGGCACGCACCCACTCCACCCTGCGCACCTGCCGAAATGACTCAGGCTCTGGCCGATACTCGTACTCCCCGACCACTCGCCCGATCGCCACCACCCCTGCTTTCCCCTTCAACGGCATCACCACCAGATCGCCCTCCACGATCTCAGTACCGAACTTCCACAGCTGCCCCGCCCAATTCCCCACCACGGTCGCCGACGCGTCGGGATAAGACCCCCGGACCCCCGCCTTCAGCTCCTCCCAGGTCCGATACAACCCGAGATCCCCCACCTCATCCCACCCGACAATCGCCAACCCCTCCGCTAGAGCCTGCGCCTCCCGCTGCCCATGACTCCCCGCCCGAACAAGCCAAGCATGTTGCGTCCGCTCACCATCGACCACGTTCTGATCCTCCCCATCAGCCGACATTGTGGAACCCGCTGCCTACCAAAGTAGTTCAGCACCCGTGCTGCCGCATCGACTGCGCGTAGTGACAGTTCAGCGTCGTCTGGCCGCAATGAACTCGGAGCATGCGATGGTTGAACAGATCAACCGTCGCGCTGATCGCCGCGACCGATTGCTGGATGTCGGACCACTGTGGCCACCAGCAGCGGTTTCGTTGCCGAGGGTCGTGTGGCCCCCGCAGTGCGCCGCAGCGGACGTGATTCGCAGCACGTGAGTATGTCCTACCAGGCCCTCGAGCGGGGAAAAGGAAATCGACGCCATGTCGATCGATTCGCATACTGGCCGGTCGGCTGACAGGATCAGCGCGCAGTGCGAGCGAGGTGGCTGAATTCGCCGATTCGATCGGTGCGCACTCGTTCGGTGTTGAGATGTGGCTGGAAAGGATCGCCGGGGTTGACGACGGATGCGCGGGTTGAGGTGGAGCGGTTCCTTCTCGGAGATCGGTTCGCCTGTCTGGCGGGTCGCTCCGCCTGGCGCCAGGGCGGGATCAGCCATCGTCACTATGACGTGATGGGTGGCGAAGAGTCGGCTCGGTTGATGGCGGCGGATCTCGCGGAGTTCGTGGGTGGGGCCGACTGGGGCTCTCGGAGGTTCACCAGTTTCATCGCGACGTTCGAGCAGCCGCGTGGGGTGGATGAGCTGCGGTTCGAGGAGTTGTTGTGGGAGCACCTGCAGTTGCTGCACGAGGCGGACGCGGATCGGTTCGCGTGGGCGGACGGGTGTTCGTCGGATCCGCGGTCCAGTGAGTTCAAGTACAGCGTGGCGGGGCATCCGTTCTTCGTGATCGGACTGCACGAGACGCATCGGCGGTTCGGGCGGCGGCCACCGTTTCCGATGCTGGCGTTCAACTCGCATGAGCAGTTCGCGCGGATCAAGGCCGACGGGATGTGGGATCGATTGGCGGACAAGATCCGTAAGCAGGACATCTCGCTGCAGGGGGATATCAATCCGAATCTGCTGGAGTACGAGACGTTGTCGGAAGCGCGGCGGTACTCCGGGCGACCCAAGCCGGTGGAATGGCAGTGTCCGTTCAGTGCTCGCCCCGCGGCGGAACGGGAATTGGCGGGGACGCAGCACGCTTGATCGGGGCATGAGCGCTGGGTGAACGTCTGTGAGGCCGTTGTCGCCTGCTCAAAGCAATAGAATTCGGCGGTGCCCGCAACATTGCTGTTCTGTTCTGACCCCCTGAATCCGCGGGGGGTCGACGACCACTTCGCCGCGCAGGCCGAGGCCGTGCGGACCGCTGATGGGACGGTCGCCTTGCTGGACCACGATGCGCTCATCGCCGGGGATGCGGCAGCGGCCGTGCGGCGGGTGCCGCGGTCCGCAGGGACGATGTGGTATCGCGGGTGGATGATTCCGGTGGATCGCTATCGTGAACTGGCCCAGGCGCTTTCGGGGCGCGGCTGTGCGCTGGCGGTCTCGCCCGAGTGCTACGCCAAGGCCCACGAACTGCCGGGGTGGTATGAGTTCTTCGCCGAGTTGACACCGCGGTCCCGGTGGACGGAGGCGAAACCGGGGGAAGTGCCTGGTGAGTCGGTGCTGGCGGGACTGGCCGGGTCGCTCGGTCCGGGCGCGGGAATCGTCAAGGACTACGTGAAATCTCGTAAGGATGAGTGGGACACAGCCTGTTTCGTGCCCGATCTGGCTGATGTCGCCGCGCTGCGGCGCGTCGTCGAGCGGTTCCTCGAGTTGCAAGGGGAGTACCTGGCAGGTGGGGTCGTGCTGCGCGAGTTCGAGGACTTCACCGACGAAGGGGGCGGTCGGGCGGCGGAGGCCAGGGTGTGGTGGCTCGACGGTGAACCCGTCCTGGTCGGACCACATCCCGATGATCCGGCGGTGTGCCCCGAACCCGACCTGTCGGTAGTGGCGCCTGCGGTGTCGGCCCTCGGCTGCCGGTTCGTGACCACCGACATCGCGCGCCGTGCGGATGGCAGCTGGCGGGTGATCGAAGTCGGCGATGGGCAGGTCAGCGACCTGCCGCCGGGTGTGGATGCCATGGCTCTGATCGGGCCGCTGGTCGCGGCGAGTAGTCCCGCTGTTCCCGGCGGTCAATGAGACGGCTCGATCGCAGGGTTCCCGGACGCTGAGGCCGAATGGTTCTCAGTGGGCCGCTGTCCGTGTTCGGGTGCGTCAATCGGTGAGCAGGCCGACCCAGAGGTAGTCGCGGGCTCGGCTGGCGGCTACCAGGTGCTGGCGGGCTTGTAGTTCGGCCTGGTCGCGGGCGCCGGGGGTGAGGTCGGTGAGGTTGGGCGGGGGTTGTTTGGTGAGGAGGAAGACAGCGGTGAAGTCCATGCCTTTGGCGCGGTGGATGGTGCCGACTTTGATGTCGGCGGTTTGGGTGCCGTCGTAGTGTTCCAGGGGAATGGCGGGGAAGCCTGCTCGGCGGAGGATGGTCAGGTAGCGGCTGATGTAGCTGCGGTAAGGGACGATCACTGCGATGTCGGCGCCGGTCAGGTTCGCTGCCTGGATCGCCGCGGGCACTGCTGACTCCGCTTGGCGGCGGGTGCTGAACTCCTCGACGACTTTGCCGTCGGGGAGCGTGGCGTCGCTGTCGCGCAGCACGACGCCGGTGCCGCCGTCCAGGTCGTCGACGGTGTCGGAGGCTTCGATGCGCCGGGCGTAGTCGAGGATCGCGGCTCTGTTGCGATAGTTGGTGCGCAGCACGCGGCCGCGGCCACCGACCAGTGGAATGCCCGCCTCGGAGAGTGTGCAGCCGCCTGCGTATACCTGCTGCTGGCCGTCACCGACCAGTAGGAGCAGAGAATCCGGTCGGGCGCCGGCAATTTCGTAGACGAGTTGTAGTTGGCAGAGCGTGAAGTCCTGGACTTCGTCGACGACCACCAGGTCGAAACTCTCGCGCTCGGTGAGGGGGCGCGCACGGAGTTCTTCGATGGCGAGCGAGATCAGGTCGTTGAAGTCGTGGGCGCCGCGGGCTTCGAGGCCCCGCTGGTAAGGCTGATACCAGTGTTTCCAGACGAATTCGCGGCGTTTGCCGTGCAGGCTGATTCCCTCCCTGCCTCGGCGCCGCACCTGCTTGTACGCTTCGACGCTCGGCAGGCCCCGGCCTTTGATGACGCGGTCGATCTCGTCGTGCCAATAGCCGAAATCGGTGTCCTTGACCTTGTCCAAGGTTCCGCGAACGTCGCGCCAGGCATCGGCGAGCGCGGCGTCGACAGCTTTGTCGTCGAGGTTGAACGGCACGCCCCGCTCGCCGAGAAATTTGACGGTCCAGGCATGCAAACCCGTGAAGACCGCGCGATCCACCGCCCTCGGTGCCAAATGGGCGAAGCCGCGTTCATGGAACGTGGGAAGAGTCTTGACGAAGGTGGTGAACAGCAGGCGGCCCTGGTGGCGTTTGGCCCAGTGGGCCATGCGGTGCAAGGCAACTACGGACTTGCCGGTGCCTGCCGGCCCGCTGATGCGAGCGGGACCGGTGAAGTTGGTCTGCACCAGGGTGAGCTGGGCAGGGTCGAGGAAGGTCATCCAGTCGCTGAACGGGCGGGCGAGGGCGGCGGCGCGTTCGGCCTCATTGAGGTCGGTTTCGGTGAAAAGGCCCGCGAGTTCGGTGGGCTCGTCGGTGGTGGGCAGGTCGAGGTGCAGGCGGGTGAATCTTTCGACGCTGGAGGCCGCGAGCTGGGCGGCGCGGGCCTGCTTGAACCGTCGTTCGCGGCGGATCAGAGTGTCGAGCAGGCCTGGTTCGTCGACGACGTGGACGCGACCATCGGATTCGGTACGAATTCGGCCGGGGAGTACGACGACGATCTCGACCATATGCGGGACGAATCGGAAGTCGGCGGCGGTCAGGCGCACGAGGGGTTCTTCGGCGTGCTTGCGCAGATCGCCGAGTTCGGAGGCGTCGGGCGTGGTGGCGGCGAACACGATCGCGAATACACCGGTGGGGCCGATCGCAAAGGCGGTGGGGTGGCCGGGCCGTCGAGGTCCCCGGCGGGTCAGCAGATGCCAGCCCTCGGTGGCGAGAATGCCGGTGAGAACGCGACGTTCCGGCGAGCTCAGGTTGCCCTGTTCGGCGAGTGCCTGTTCGGCCGCTCGTAGGCGGCGTTCACGTCGGATGTTGGCCATGGTTTCCCCCTCGAACCCTGGTTGGCGCATTCGTTGCCGAAGCTAACCCGTTGTCTCCCAACATAGTTGACTCCGACTCCGGTCGCGGGCAGATCGGGCGGCCGACCCCGGAGAAGGTGTGGCCCGAATGCTCGGGGCAACGGTTTTGCCGGATTTCCCGGTTGTCCGCGCTCCCATAGCGTTTCACCCGGACGGCTTTCGACCGTAGGAGTGTGGATGGTTACAGGGGAGTTGGCTCAGCGGGAGCCCGAGGTCATGGACATCGAGCGGGAGGCAGTGGAGCGGTGGCATCCCGCGGTTCGGGTGCTGTTCCGGTTCGGGTTCGTTGTCGTCGGTGTCGGGATGGCGGGGGTGTGGCTGCTGCACGCGTTGCTGCGTACCTTCGGACTGCCGCAGGCGACGGTGACCGAGGTCGCCAAGTGGACGGCGCTGCATCCGCTCACCGACTGGGTCGGCGCCCAGGTCTTCGACGTGCCCATCGATTACGCGGTCACCGGCAGTGGAGATACGGCGGCGAAATGGGCGGCTGTTCTCACCCTGGTCCTGGTCGGCATACCGGTCACTGTCGCGTGGTCGGTGCTCGATCGCCGTCGCCCGAACTACGCGCGCCTGTATGAGTGGTTCCGATTGCTGCTGCGTATGTCCCTGGCCAGCGCGCTGTTTCTGTACGGGCTGATCAAGGTGTTGCCGACGCAGATGTCGTTCAACCTCGAGCGGTTGGTCGAACCGTTCGGGAACATGAGTCCGATGGCAGTGCTGTGGGCGCAGTCGTCGCTGTCTGAGCCGTACGAGATGGCTCTCGGTGCAGCGGAAGTTGTTGCGGCGCTGCTGCTTGTGCTGCCGCTGACCGCGGGGATAGGGTCTGTGCTCGCCGTTGTTGTCGCGCTGCAGGTGCTCCTGATGAATCTCAGCTTCGATGTGCCGGTGAAGCTGTTCGCTCTGCAATTGTTCTTGTACGCAACAGTTTTGGCCGCACCTGACATCGTCCGGCTCGTTCGGGCGCTACTCGGCCGCGCCGTCGAGTCGCGGAAGTCGACACCACTGCTGACTACACCGCGTGGCAACCGAATCCTGTTGGCGGCCCAGGTGTTGATGGGTATCTGGCTGCTCTGCGCCATGACCGTCGAGGCATACGACGGTTGGCACACCTACGGCAACGCACGGCCCAAGTCACCGCTCTACGGCATCTGGAACGTCACCGAGTACTCGGTCGCGGGCGAGCAGAAACCCGCACTGGTCGACTTTCGCGAATCGCCGACGACCAGCGCAATACCAAACCTCACCGAACGATTCCGTCGCATCATCTTCGATATCCCCCAGGGGATGACCGTGCAGCGGCTGGACGATTCACTTCTCTCCTTCCCCGCTCGAATCGACACCGACCAACACACCATCACGCTGTCGAAAGACACAGCACACCAATGGAAGCTCGCGACGTTCAGTTACGTTCAGCCGCAATCGGATCGGCTGATCCTGGAGGGCACGCTCGGCGGTCGGCCGGTGCGAATGCAGCTGGACCAGGTCGACCTCTCGCAGTACCCGGCTGTCTCGCGCGGGTTCCACTGGGTGCAGGCCACTCCCTATTACCGGTAGGTGCTGGACCCCAACGGAATACGTTGTCATCCGCCGGCGACCGATGGAATGATCATCACCTCGGTGCGCGCGTCGACAGCGGTGTCCTGACCGTCGAGCAGACGGCATTCGTCCCCGTCGATATAGAAATTCACGTACCGGCGCAATGCCCCGCGTTCGTCGCGGAGCCGACGCTCCAAACCTGGCGATCGTTCGCGCAGCGCATCGAGGACCTGCTGCAAGGTCGCACCGTCGACATCGAGTTCCTTGGCGCCGTCGACGTAAGTGCGGAGCATGGAGGGCAAGCACACGCGAGCCATCGCGTCACCCGATAACCGCGGCGCGCACGCACAGCACGTCCGGCAGCTTGTCGGCCACGAGCTGCCAATGATCGCCTTCGTCCGCGCTGCAATACACTTCGCCGTTGCGAGTGCCGAAATAGATGCCGGTCGGGTCGGCATTGTCGGCGCACATGGCATCGCGCATGACCGCCGCCCAGAACGGCACCTTCGGCAGTCCGTCGGCCAGCTGCGACCACGTCTCGCCGCCATCCTCGCTGCGATACACCGCGCAGGTGGCATCGGGCGGGAAGCGGAATCGATCCATATCCGCCACCAGCGGGAAGGTATAGATCACCCCTGGCCTACGCGGATGCGCCACGATCGGGAAGCCGAAATTGGACGGCGGCAACCCACCGTCGATCGATTGCCAGCTCACCCCCGCATCGGTACTGCGGAACACACCACCATGGTTCTGCAGATACATCGTGCTGGGCGACTCGGCATCAAGGGCAACCTTGTGCACACACTGCCCCCATTCCGGCAACTCACCAGGCATGAAATCCGCGGTGACCCCCTTGTTCGTCGGCGCCCACGACTCCCCGCCATCGGTAGTCTGATAAACCCCGCCGGTGGACATGGCCACCGCCATCCGCTGCGTATCGACCGGATGCGGCAGCACAGTGTGCAAAGCCAATCCGCCACCGCCCGGCTCCCACTGCGGCCGATGCGGATGCTCCCAAAGCCCCCTCACCAGCTCGAACGTCCGACCACGATCAGCCGACCGGAACAACGCCGACGGCTCGACCCCCGCGTACACCACATCCGGCTCAGCATCGGTAGCCGGCGCGATCTGCCAAACACCCTGCAACGCCGCCCCGGTGTCCTCCGGGAAGGCCAGCGGCGCGTCATCGGGCTCACTCCACGTCTCCCCGAGATCATCACTGACCACCAACGTGGGCCCGAAATGGCTGTTCAACACCCCCGCGAGCACCCGCGGCGTCGCTCCCCGGGTATCAATCGCCAACGCCTTCACATCAGCCACCGGAAACTGCGGCGCCGACACAGTCCAACTTGCCCGCCCGTCCTGGCTACGAGCGAGAAACAGCCCTTTACGTGTTCCGATCCCGAGCAGCACGTCCATCGCGAACCTCCGATTGGTCACAACGCCGACACGCGTGACACTACGCCGCACCACCGACAGCACCTGCGGACTTCACGGGGCATTCGCTATCGAGATGTGACCTCCTCCCGAACACGCGTCAGTGGAGGGCGCGCCGAGCGTCCGAGCTGCAGCCCGGGCATCGTTGACCGCGCTGTCGCCGGATCGTGCATCCTCGGAGTGCCACGGGGTCGAGACGGGGGATGGGGTCGTGAGGCAGAATGTCAAGGTGAGCGTTAGAAGTAGGACGAAGTTCGAGGTGGTGGGTGCTGTGTTGTTGACGGGTGTTGCGGTGCCTGCCTGCGGTTAGTTCGATGTCGGACCAGGAAACAGGACCAGGGTCCATGGGGGGACCCGGTGAGCATCGATTCGACGTGGTGGAGCGGCTGCGTCGGAAGTTGGCTGAGTCCAGGGCTGCGGAAGCGGGCGGTCCGCCAGCCGAGGACGGGCCCTCGAATGTGGTGCGGCTGCCGAGGCGGCCGCGCCGACGTCAGGCGGAGACCAGTACGGATCGGCGCGCGCCCTGGGTTCCGGATGGTGGCTACGATCCGGCGGCTACCCGTCCGGTGACGCGCGCGGAATTGCAGCGCGAATCAGGATCGTTTCCCGTCAACCCGGCGGTGCGGTCCGGGGTCGATGCTGCCGGCGGTGCCGAGCATGATGCGAGCCTTCTCGACTTCGACGCCTCGCGGCGCAAACGTGTCGGTGGGGATGGCCGGTCTCGGCGGATGGCGAGGCCGCGCAGGATCGGGTCTGCCGAGGGTGCGCCGGGCGATGACTCTGGTTCGTCGCGACCGGACGAACCCGGTCGCTGAGCCGTTTCGGAACGCGTGATCTGCGACACGGACGCTTGTCGCTTTCGGCCTTCGTGCGGGCAAACCTTTGTTAGCGACGGTTCGCTCGATTCGCGCATCCTCCTGGTCGGCTGAGAGGATCACCCGCGCAGCACAGTGGAGATGGCTGCTTTCGCCGAGCGGATCGAAGCTCACCCGTTCGGCCGGGGACGCGTGCTTGGAAGGAACACCGGCGTTGACGACAGAGGCGCGAGCTGAACTGGAGACTTTCCTGCTCGGCGACCGGTTCGCCTGTCTGGCGGGTCGCTCCGCCTGGCGTCAGGGCGGTATCACCCATTGCCACTACGACGTGATGGGCGGCGAGGAGTCAGCTCGGCTGATGGCCGCGGATCTCGCCGAGTTCGTCGGTAACGCGGACTGGAGTTCGCGCAAGTTCACTAGCTTTATCGCCACCTTCGAACGGCCCCGCGGTGTCGACGAGCTTCAGTTCGAAGAACTGCTGTGGCAGCATCTGCAACTATTGCACGAAGCGGACGCCGATCGCTTCGGCTGGGCGGCCGGTTGTTCATCCGATCCGCAATCCGGTGAGTTCAAGTACAGCGTGGCGGGCCATCCTTCTTCGTGATCGGCCTGCACGAGACTCACCGCCGGTTCGGCCGACGTCCTCCGTTCCCGATGTTGGCGTTCAACTCCCACGAACAATTCGCGCGGGTCAAAGCGGACGGCATGTGGGACCGCCTGGCGGACAAGATCCGCAAGCAGGACATCATCTTGCAGGGCGATATCAACCCGAACCTGATGGAGTACGAGACGTTGTCCGAAGCACGCCGTTACTCCGGGCGCCCCAAACCTGCCGATTGGCAGTGCCCGTTCTCTGCCCGCGCCGCGGCGGCCGAACACGAGCTCGCCGCTGCGCAGCGTCCGTGAACTGGTGTTCTGCGTGAGCGACAGGCCCTCGACCCAGGACTGATTCGGTCGAGCCGAGGGTGTCAGGTTGGTGTCAGGTCGCTGTCAGCGGGGTTGGCGAAAGTAGTGACATCACAAACACCAACCACTTCAAGGAGTTTCCGATGTCGAACACCATCACCCTCGCCGACCAGGACAAAGCAATCATCCGCACCGCGGCTTACGGCGCTGTCTCGCTGCTCGCCACCGTGTCGGCGAAGCCGCACAGGGTCGCCACGGCCGGTTCGCTCGCCCTCAACTCGGCCACCGGTCTGGTCGGGCACGTGCTGTCGGCCAAGTCGAAAGACATTGTGCTGAACGGCAAGACCACCGCCGCGCTGGCCGATCAGGTCCTGCCTGCTCTGACCGAAGCCATGGCGATGCTGAACGCGCAGAGCTCGGCCGAGGCCGACAATTTCCGTCAGACGGTCCAGGTGGCGCTGGAGGCGGGCTGGGTCCCGGTTCAGCCGGCGCCGGCGATGGCGGCGATGATGCACAAGATCAACGCGGCGCTCGGCGCGGCGTGATCGACTGAATTCTGTCCGGATGCCCACCCGTATTTCGATGCGCGGTGGGCATCCGCATGTCGGTCGCCCGGGCTCGACTGTCGCCCCTGTTGACGGCGAAAGAGCTTGGGCACCATGATGACCCGATGAGAACTGCACGCTTGGCTGTCACCGTCTCGGCATGGTGCGTGGTCGGGATCGTGGCCGGGGGCTGCTCTTCGGGCGAGGGCGACTCCACCGCCGCACCCGCGCCGACAACCACCGCCCAACCCACCACGACCCGTGCCCCCGCACCCATCGGCGATCCGCTGAAGGTGACGTGCGGTCAATACACGGAGTTGGACAAGGCTTCCCAGCTCGCCGTCGTCAAAGCCATCTACAGCGACGAACCGTCGAAAAATGACGACCGTGTTTCGATGGTCGACCTGATGTGCTCGTCGAGCTTCGTGCGCGACAAGCCCGTCAAGGATGCGATGCCACATCAATAGACACTGTCCGCGGTCGACGTAGGTGGGTGCCCGCGAATGAGCGGGCGTGGGTCCAGGCTTTGGCGGTGTCCTGGGGATTGGGGATACGTCAGCCAGCCAACCCATCCGGCGTGCTGGCCGTCGGCGTGAACAACGTTGGCGTGTAGCCAGTCTGGTTGCAGGCAAGGTATCCCGCGTTGTGTTTCCCCTGCGACCTCGCGAGTATGCGTGATGTCCGGGCGAAGCGTGGGTAGTGATTGCGCTGATAACGGAGACTGCCAGCAGCATCAGGTCGCGATCCCGCGGCTGCAGTGGAGGGGGATTGACGATCTGGGATGCTGGAACGGGGCGACGCACCCCATCATGAGAGAGAGGGAGGATCAACGACATGGCATGACGTCTACCGGCGACCAGAACTGTCGTACGCTCCCGATAGTCTTATTGCGCCCCCAGAAAGCCGGAGACCAGGAAAGGGAGGCCTTGCGCCACGTGACTGACGAAACGCAATCGCGCTTCGCATTGTCGTTCACCAGTGGCGGTCTCCTGGCGCGTGAAGGGGAGGCTGTCGCGGCGATGTACCTCGACTCTCGCGACTGGCAGGCCACCCGTGCCCGGGTTGTCGACCGCAACTTACTGCAGGCTCGCACAATCTCATCCCTCATCCGGCTCGCCCGCGAGACCGTTCAGCGACTTTCGGCGCTCGATGACGATGAGATCGAATTACTCGTCGACGGTAGCCCGACGGAGCAGCGCCACCTGATGTGGGCCGCAGCCTGTCGCCGCTACGCATTGATCGGTGATTTCGCTGAGGATGTGCTGCGTGAGCGCTTCCTGCTGATGAGGCCGAGCCTAGGCGCCGACGACTTCGACCGGTTCATCACCGGCAAGAGCTTGTGGCATCCCGAACTCGACGGTTTGAAGTCATCCACGCGACAGAAGCTTCGGCAGACCTTGTTCCGGATGCTCGGGGAGGCAGGTCTGCTTACTGATACAGGCGACATCGTTCCCGCCGTAATCTCCGATCGCGTCGCCGAGATGTTGGCCCGTCGCACGCCCAGCGACCTTCGGTTCTTCCCGACAACCACACCATTCACCTCCTCAGGCAATCAGGTGCAGCGATGAGAACAGCCCAGCGAAACCTCGCTCAGGAGGAGAAGCACGTCTACGACGTGCTGCGTAGCGACCGGTTCTTGAAGATGGAGGGCCTCTCCAAGGACGTCCCCTTTTTTATCTACCCCTTTCCGCCGACCTGGACCGAAGATGTCGATGATGTGCGTGACCGGGTGACCACGAAGCTGCACAGTGACGACGGTATCGGCGTGGTCGACATCAACCTCTACGACCTCGCCGTCGAACTCCTCACCGAACGTGGTGTCTGGGACCGCGTGCTCCAGGCGGAGCCGACGATGGACAAGACCGAGTTCCGCGAGATGCTCCAAGGCATGCTCGATCCGTACGATCACCTCGCCCCGGCGATCCGCGCTCGGCTCGATGCTGTACCAGGAAGTAACACCAACACCACCGCGCCCAACCGAACCGTGGTCTTCCTCACCGGTATCGGTGAGGTGTTTCCGTTCATCCGTACGCACACGGTGCTCGAGAACCTACAGAGCGTGGTGGTGGCCCACCCGTTGCTGGCTTGGTTTCCGGGGACCTATGAGTTCACCCCATCGGCCGGACACCAGCTCCGTGCGCTGAATCTCGGCGCGAGCGACAGCTACTACCGGGCCAAGGACATTCTGGAGCAAGAGCCATGAGCATGACCACGATCAATGAGATCTTCGCCAAGCCGATCGACCGTTCGATCGAGGGTGTCATCAAGGCCGACGAAACGTCACACCTAGTGACCGAGGTAGAGGAATACGTCCTCACCAACGAGGCCGCCAAAGGCGTCGAGCAGGCACTGGAGGCGTACACGAACTACACCAACGCCAACGGTGTGTGGCTGTCGGGCTTCTTCGGCTCCGGTAAGTCGCACTTGTTGAAGATGCTCGCCCATCTGCTCGGGGACATCGACGGCCACGACCTCCCCCGTGCCACCGTCTGCGCACAGTTTCGGGCGAAAGCCGACGGCGAGTTCCTCCCGGCGTTGATCGACAAGGCCGAGCGGATCGAAGCCAAGAGCCTGCTGTTCAACATCGACCAGAAGGCCACCCTGATCTCGAAGGACCAGAAGGACGCCCTGCTCAAGGTGTTCGTGAAGATCTTCGATGAGTCCCGCGGCTACTACGGCAACCAAGGCCATATCGCCCGGTTCGAGCGCGACCTCGACTCCCGGGACCAGTACGCCGCCTTCAAGGAATCCTTCGGGCGGATCGCGGGAATCCCGTGGACCCAGGGCCGAGAACAGTCCGCTCTCGAAGCGGGCAACATCGACAAGGCTTTCGCGGAGGTCAACGGCTCCGAGAGCCCCGGCATCATCCGCCAGTACAGCAACAACCATTCGGTCTCGATCGAAGACTTCGCCGACGAGGTCGCGACGTGGCTCAACCGGCAGCCCGCTGGCTACCGGTTGAATTTCTTCGTCGATGAGGTCGGCCAGTTCATCGGCACCAATACCCAGCTCATGCTGAACCTACAAACCATCGCGGAATCGCTGGCCACCAAATGCCAAGGGCGGGCGTGGGTCTTCGTGACTTCCCAGGAGGATATGGAGAAGGTCGGCGGCGACCGCACCAAACAGCAGGCGAGCGACTTCTCAAAGATCCAGGCGCGCTTTAAGAATCGTCTCAAACTCACCAGCCAGGACGTCGAAGAAGTCATTCGCAAGCGCCTCCTGGCCAAAACTGACGATGCGAGCACCGACATCAAGGCGATCTACGACGCGGAGCATGCGAATTTCAAGACCCTGTTCGACTTCGTCGAGGGCCGCCACTATTCGAACTACCGCGACGAGCAGCACTTCGTCGGAACGTACCCGTTCGTCGGTTACCAATTCCCGCTGTTCCAGGCCGCGATAGAGTCGATCAGTGACCACAACATCTTCGAGGGCCGCAACAGCTCGGTCGGTGAGCGTTCCATGCTCGGCGTTGTCCAAGAAGTCGCTACCCGCCTCGCTGACCGCCCGCTCGGCACTCTCGCGTCCTTCGACCAAATGTTCGAGGGCATCCGGAGATCGCTGAAGTCGGCCAACCAGCGTGCGGTCATCAACGCTGAGAACGCCTGCGCCAGCGGCAAGCTCAGCTCACTCGCCGTGCGGCTGCTCAAAGCACTGTTCCTGGTGAAGTACGTCGAAAGCTTCAGGGCCACACCCCGCAATCTCACGGTGTTGGTCTACGACCGCTTCGGCGTCGATCTGACCCAGCTCGGCAAAGATGTGGTCGAGGCGTTGAACACGCTGGAGGCGCAGACCTACATTCAGCGCAACGGCGACCTCTACGACTACCTGACCAACGAGGAGCAGAAGATCGAGCAGGAGATCAAGGACGTCGACATCGACAGTTCCGAGGTCTCCGCGAAACTCAACAAGCTGCTCGCCGAGTCGGTGGTGAAGGCCACGAAAGTCAGTACCAAGAACGGCCAGAACTTCGCGTTCGGTTACAAGCTCGACGGTGTGCCGTACGGCAAGCAGTACGAGTTGTCGCTGCACTTCATCAGCCCGGAGACCGATTTCAGTCTGGAGCAGATCCAGTCGCAAAGCTCGGGGCTCGACGAACTTCGCGTCGCGCTCCCCGTGGAGGCGAACCGGATCCTCGCCGACCTGCGTCTGCTGCTGAAGACGGAGAAGTACGTCAAGCGTGCGCAGGGGTCGAGCCGCACCCCGGTCGAAACCCGGATTCTCGGTGAGAAGGGTTCCCAGAACGCCGAGCGGGAGAAGGAGATCGTCGAACGTCTCCGGACAGCGGCCGGGGCGTCGACACTGATCCACAACGCCGGAATCCTCGAGGTGACCGCCACGGATGCGCAGAATCGCATCAACGACGGCTTCGGCAAGGTGATCGCCGCCACCTATACCAACCTCGGCATGCTCGGCGGTAAGACCTTCAGCGAGCAGAGCCTGGGCGGACTGGTGAGCCCGGCCGACGGCCTGGTCGCCGAGACCGGTGGCGTCCTCGATGTCCCGGCCGGCGATCTGCTCGGACATCTGGTGATGCGCGGCAAGCGGCACGAGATGGTCACGATGAAGCAACTCCTCGCGCGGTACACGGCCAAGCCCTACGGCTGGGACCAGTGGTCCGTCGCCGCCGTGGTCGCCTATCTCGCTGGCCAGACCAAGATCGAGATGCAGATCGACGGTAAGACGCTGGCGCGGACGGAGATCGTCGGCGTGCTGCGTAATACCCAGCGCTATCCGAATCTGATTGTCGCGCCGCAGCGGGTCTACGACCAGAAGGTCGTGAACCTGTTCCGCAAGTTCGTCATAGAGTTCACCGACGACGGCGCGATCACCAAGGATGCCGCCGAACTCGGCCGGGTCGGCAAGGACCATCTCGAAGCGCGACTCGCAGAGTTGAAAGCACTGCGTTCCGGCGCCGCTGCTACCTACCCTTTCATCGACCAGCTCGACGAGCCGATCAGACTCCTGACCGAGCTGTGCGCCAATCCGCCGGCGTGGTTCGTCGAGCATTTCGCCGGTGCCGACGATCTGCTCGACGCCAAGGACAACGCGATCGATCCGATCAAGGCGTTCCTCAACGGCAACCAGCGCGACATCTACGACCGCGCCCGTGAATTCATGCAGGCCAACAGCACCAACATCAGCTACCTGCCTGCCGGAGTCGCCGATGGGATCGAGACAGCGCTCGAGGACGCCCAGATCTTCCGTGGCAGTAAGACCACACAACTCGGCAGCGCGGTCACGGCATTGCGCGAACAGCTCGACGGTGTACTCACCAAGGAACGCGGCGCGGCCACAACGGAAATCGACGAGTACTGGAATCTGGTGCCGGGCAGCGCGGCGTTCGCTGCGGCGACGGAGGCAGCTCGTAGCTCGGTGACCCGCCAGACCGAGCAGCTGCGGACCCGGATACGACAAGAGATCCAGATCCCGACGATCCGGCACCTCACCGAACAGTTCACGGACACGATCTACCCGGCGATTCTCGACGAGCTCGAAGCCGCGAAGGCTCCGACACCGAAAAAACCCGTCGATGGCGAATCGACGGTTGTGCCGGTGCCGCCGCCAGCGAAGCAGAGCATCTCGATCAAGAAGATTCAAATGCCAGGAGCCGGTGGGGTTTTGGAGACAGCGGAGCAGGTCGACGCCTACCTCGCTGAGCTGCGCGCGACGCTGCTCGCGACGATCAAGGACAACAAGCGCATCACGCTCTAGTGCCCACGCCCTCGCGGGCACGAGTTCAAGGACGCAGCATGGACACCAAACCGTTGGAGAGCTTCGCGAAGTCCGCCCGGCGCGAACTGATCGTCGCCGTCGAGGCGCGCCTGTCGGCGGTGCTCGGCTCAGGATCCCTCGCGCGTAGCGAGAGCACCGAGACGGTGCGCCTGCTCGAGTCGGCGATCGCCGACCACGGTCGCAAGCACGTGATCGACAAGGTCGCCTACACCTGGTTCAACCGGCTCATCGCGCTGCGCTTCATGGACGCCCACGGCTACACCAACGCCGGGGTCGTCTCGCCGGCCCACGGCCAGGCACACGGCCAGTCGGAGATCCTGGCCGACGCGAAGCGCGGCGACCTCGACACCGAGGTTGTCGCCAATCCTCGCGTCCACGACGCGATCACCGGTCTGCTCGACGGCAGCCGCCGTAGCACCGATGCCGAGGGTGAGGCTTATGCGCTGCTGCTGACCGCGTACTGCCGCTATTGGCACAAGACGATGCCGTTCATGTTCGAGGCCGAGGGCGCCTACACCGAACTGCTGGTGCCCGCAGGACTGCTCGCGGATGGGGCTTTGTTGTCGCGGGCCCGAGAGGTGCTTACCGAAAAGGTCTGTGACGACGTCGAAGTGATCGGCTGGCTTTACCAGTTCTACATCTCGGAACGCAAAGACGAGGTCTTCGCCGGGTTCAGCAAGAACAAGAAGGCCGGTGCCGACGAGATCCCCGCCGCTACCCAACTTTTCACTCCGCACTGGATCGTGAGCTACCTTCTCGAGAACTCGCTGGGGCGTTTGTGGATGCTCAACCGCCCGAAATCCCGTCTGATCGAGCGGATGGACTACTACATCGCGCCGGTGGACGAAGAGAGCGACTTCCTGAAGATTTCGGGGCCGGAGGAGTTGACGGTGATCGACCCTGCGTGCGGGTCGGGCCACATGCTCACCTATGCCTTCGATCTGCTGTATGAGATCTATGACGAGGAGGGCTACGCGCCGTCCGAGATCCCGAGCCTGATCCTCACCCATAACCTCCACGGCACCGAGATCGACCCTCGCGCCGGAGCGCTCGCCGCGTTCGCGCTCACGATGAAGGCGCGGGCGAAAGACCGCCGATTCCTCACTCGTTCGGGAGTTCCGCCACAGGTCTGCGTGATCGAGCCGATTTCCTTCACGCCCGATGAGCTGGATCTGCTCATCACGAAGGATGGGGACCGGGATGCCGAAGCGGCGTTCTGGAATCAGTTCCGCGACGCGGACATATTGGGTTCGCTGATCCGACCGGACGCAGATGTGACCGCGCAGGCGGCTGCGGCCTTGGCACGCCTGAAAGACCAGGAAGCGACGTTCTATTACGACACCTTGGTCCGCGCGCGCAAGGCCGTTTCTCAGGCGCAGATGTTGAGCCGCGAGTACTCGGTGGTCACTGCCAACCCGCCGTACATGGGCAGCAAGAACATGGATGCGCGGCTTGCCGAATTCGCCAAGTCCGAGTTCAAGGATGCGAAGTCGGACCTCTTCGCGATGTTCATCCAGCGATGCCTGGCGCTGACAGTTTCCCACGGTGCCACTGCCATGATCACGATGCAGTCGTGGATGTTCATCTCCTCCTACGAAGTGCTACGTAAGAAGATCGTTCGTCTCAGCCCGCCGGTATCGATGGCCCATCTCGGTGAACGAGCCTTCGATTCGATCGGCGGCTCTGTCGTGTCAACGACCGCCTTTGTGCTCGAACCGGGGCGAGATACCTCTCGCCCCGCAGGATTTGTCCGTGTCGTTGATGGAGAGAACGAAGCTGCGAAACGCACCGCTTTGCTAGACGCCGCACAGCGAACCGAGTGCGAGTGGCGGTTTATGGCCTCATCTGAGGACTTCGCAAAGGTGCCTGGGGCGCCGATCGCATACTGGCTCTCGGACGCCGTGCGTGCCGCCTTTACGCGTGGTCTTCCGCTGAAAAGTCAGGTCGAGCTTAGAGAAGGCCTGACGACCGGCGATAATGCACGGCATCTTAGGTCCTGGTGGGAAGTTTCTATGTCTCGTTCTGAATTTACATGCGCTAGCCGTAGTGAGGCACGCGAACGGGGCGGGCGCTGGTTTCCGCACAAGAAAGGCGGAGAGTTCAGGCGGTGGTACGGAAACCAGCAGTTCGTAATCAACTGGGCTCAAGATGGTGCTGAGATAAAGTCCGAGGTAATTGAGCAGTATGGCGGTTCATACACGAAGTCAATCCGCAGTGAAGACCGGTACTTTAAGTCTTCACTTTCATGGGGGCGAGTAACCTCCGGTGAGTTTTCAATTCGTTGGTATCCGGAGGGGCAATTATTTGACTCAACCGCACCATCGCTGTTCGCTCCGGAATCTGACATGATTCAGTTGCTGTCACTTATGAATAGCTCTGCCCTCCGAGTGGTCCTAGCGGCAACCAGTCCCACTTTGGACTTTCGGCTTGCGGCTGTAGGAAATATGCCAACCCCAAAATTGCGGTCCTCCTTGAATGTGCAAGCCGTGAGCGATGCTTTGGTCGCATCAAAAGGTGATTGGGATAGTTTCGAGACATCGTGGGATTTCACCAGCAATCCGCTTGTGCCCCTAAGATCGGCGAACCTTGTGGATGCAGTTGACGCCTACTCGGCCGAGTCGATGGTTCTTGCCAAACGCCAGCAGGAGTGCGAGGTTGAGAATAATCGCGTCGTCGCGGAAGCATACGGCTTGATCGGTGAGGTGCCGACCGATGTGCCGCTGCATCGGGTCTCGTTAACGCGTAACGTCGAGTTCAGATACGGACCTGGCAAAACAGCTGCCGAGTATGAGGCTCTGGAGCGAGCGGATCTCGCCGCAGAGTTGATTTCCTACGCGCTAGGCTGCATGTTCGGCCGCTACAGTCTTGATGAGCCGGGCCTGATCCTCGCCGATCAGGGCGCAACGCGCCAAGACTATCTCGCGAAGGTTGCGGCAGGCTCAGCCAGTGAAGTCAGGTATATGCCGGATGCCGACAACGTCATTCCCTTCGTAGATGACGGTTGGTTCGAAGATGACGTTGTCGAACAATTCCGGCAGTTCCTGAAGGTTGCGTTCGGTGCGGAGCACTTCGAGGAGAGCCTGCGGTTCGTGGAGGAATCGTTGGGCGTGAAGACGTTGCGCGATTACTTCATCACCAAGGCAGGCAAGTCGAAGTTCTACGACGATCATGTGAAGCGCTACAAGAAGCGCCCCATCTACTGGATGTTCTCCAGCCCCAATGGCTCGTTCAACGCGCTGATCTACCTGCACAGGTACACCCCGTCAACGGTTTCGACCGTCCTCAATGAGTATCTGCGCGAGTACGAGAACAAGCTGCGCAAGGCACTCGAGCGTGCCGAAGCGGCGGCTGCCGGTGGGGCATCGGCGAAGGATCAGAAGGAAGCCGATCGGCTGCGCAAGGTGCTCGCCGAGCTGCGCGACTACGAACACGACGTGCTCTATCCCCTTGCCACACAGCGGGTCGAGATCGATCTCGACGACGGCGTCAAGGTGAACTACCCGAAGTTCTACCCGGCAGTGCGCAAGATCGTCGGCTTGGAGGCGAGCGATGAGTGATGGCGAGATCATCCTCTATCAGTCCGGTGATGGCGCGCGGGTGCAGCTGCGCGCATCCGGTGGCACCGTGTGGCTCACCCAGGCGCAGATCGCCGAGCTGTACGACTCCTCACTCCAGAACGTGCAGCAGATCATCGCGCGCGTATTGGCTGATGGCGAGGTGAGCGAGGCAACAATCAACTCTGAGTTGATTGTTCGCACCGAGGGGACCCGGCCGGTACGCCGCGAGGTGAAGGTGTACAACCTCGACATGGTGCTCGCCGTCGGTTACCGCTCCACGTCACCGCGCGCCGTGCAGTTCCGTCAGTGGGCAACCAGCGTGCTGCGCGAGTATCTCGTCAAGGGCTTCGCTATGGACGACGCCAAGCTGAAGGCCGCTGACGGGTGGGACTACTTCGACGAGTGGTTGGAGCGCATCCGCTCCATCCGGGCCACGACGCCCGACATGGGCCTCACCACCTGGGCAGGCACCGTAGTACGCAAGGGCGACGTCGTCACCGCGAAGAACTATCTCGCCAGCGCGGAGATCAGCGAACTCGACCGCATCGTGACCATGTATCTCGACTATGCCGAAGACCAGGCCGAGCGGCGCACCGCCATGACGATGGCTGATTGGGCGAACAAGCTCGACGCCTTCCTCGCCTTCAACGATCGCGAACTACTCACCCACGCAGGCACTGTGCGAGCGGAGGTGGCTCGCGCACTCGCTGAAAACCGCTACGCAGATTTCGATGCGGCTCGACAACACCAGGCGGCATTGGAGGCCGACATGGCCGACCTCGCGGCACTGCGCGAGCTGGAAGCGAAAACTGAAGGGTCGCAGCATGAGTAGGAGTCCCGCGATCGCCGACCATCTAGTGGCCCGTTTCGAATCACGGCGCATCGTGGTGTGGCACGACGTCGATGGCGATTACGCGGCAGACCTCGACGCACACGCACCGAACGGGGTGACGGTGCTGCGTGTCGCCGACGACGAGTTCGCTATCAAGCATCGTGTGCTGCGCGCGGAACCGACAGCCAAATTCTTGATCTATCGCTGCGGGCGTGTGCCCGAAGGCGTCGGGAACTGGCTGCTCGACGTCGAGCTGGCCTACGGTCCGGTGTTCACCGCCGACCGGGTCGCGTTGATGCGCGTTGACCTCGGGCTGACAGCACCCGGTTCCGACGAGTTGATCGCCCAGCATCCGCTGTTCTTCAACGACGCGAAGCTGGTGGCGAAGCTCACCGCGCTGCCATTGCTCGGCGATGACTTGACGGTGGTGCGGGCGCAGATGTGTGCGGTACTGCTGACCCAGAAAGAGCACAGCTTCTCCGAACTGACCCGCACACTGCTCATGCGCCACGCCGACGACGATTCCGCTGGGTTCGACGCGCTCGCCACCCACGGGCTCGCGGACTTCTACTGGGCAGGAGCCGCTGGCATCTACGGGTACGTGTCACCGGCGCCGACGGTGGCGGGTTTCGTGCTGTGGATGTTCCAGCGCGCCGTTGACAAATTCGGGGTCACCGAGTCGAACAAGGCGCGCAACCTCGCCCTCGACTTCCGCGGCTTCCGCGACTCCAAGCGCAGCAGTGCAGCGATGAAGTCGCTGGCCCGTACCGTTGAGGGCAACCTCGACTACGCCGACCACGTCAGTGAGATCGCGTGGGAGACGCTGAAGGTCACTGACGTGTTCGATGCCAGCGAGCGTGAAGTGATCCGGCGGCTGGTCGAGGGGATCAGCACGCAGACTATGCCGTACCGCGAAATCGACGATGCGATCAGCGCCCGGCGGCGCGACAGCTTCTGGTTCGACGACTACGCAACCCTGTATGAGGGGCTCAGCGCCGCAGCCGAATTGCTTCCGGCGATCCGAAACGCCAGTTACCAGATCTCCAGCTTCGGCGAGGGACTGACACGGTATCGCGACGAGTGGTTCCGCATCGACCAGCGCTATCGACAGTTCACTCAGGCGTATCTGACCGCCGAGTTCAAGCAGCCGATCGAGGTTTTGGCAGATTTGGTTGAGAAGGCGTATGTCACCGATTTCCTCGCCCCGCTAGGGGTGGCGTGGCAGCAGCAGGTCGATGCTGTCACCCAGTGGCGCACCCTCGGCATGACCTCCCAATCTTCGTTCTACGACCACTACGTCGCGCCGATTCTCAAGGGTCGTAAGAAGGCCGTTGTGATCGTCTCCGATGCGCTCCGGTACGAGGTCGCCGACGAACTGAGCAGCAAGATTCGCGGCGAGAATAAATTCTCCGCCGCCATTGACGCCATGCTCGGGGTGCTGCCGTCCTACACCCAACTCGGGATGGCAGCATTGCTTCCGCACACAACGCTGGCGCATTCCGAGGGTGGTGATCCGGTACTGGTCGACGGACAGCGGTCCGACGGCACCACGAACCGCGACAAGATTCTCAATTCTGTCGGCGGTGCGGCGATCCAGGCCAAGGACTTCGTCGAGATGAAGCCGGCCGATCGTCGTGACTTGTATTCGTCGAATCAGGTGGTGTACGTCTACCACGACACGATCGATGCGACAGGTGACAAGGCGGTCTCCGAGCACCGAGCATTCACGGCGGCAGCGGACGCGGTTCGCGAGTTGATCGACATCGTCAAGAAGCTCGCGAGTGCGAACGCTACGAACATCATCGTCACCGCCGATCACGGGTTCCTCTATCAGCGTTCCAAGCTGGCTGCGCAGTTCAACCTGACGGTGAAACCGCAGGGTGAGCAGATCGTGAAGTCGACAAGGCGCTACGTGCTCGGGCGAGGGTTCAAGAAGGACTCCGCGTTCACGACCTTCCAGCCGGACCAGGTTGGACTGTCGAGTGAGCTGGAAATGCAGATTCCGAACTCGATCCAGCGAATCGTGCAGCCTGGAGCCGGATTCCAGTTCGTCCACGGGGGTGCTTCGTTGCAGGAGATCGTGGTGCCGGTGATCCAGATCAACAAACGTCGCAGCGATACCGTGACACCGGTGAACGTCGACGTCCATCCCGAGTCGGATCGGATCACGACCGGGCAGGTCGTCGTCAAGCTGTATCAATCGACCAAGGTGGAGCCGCACAAGCCTGCGCGGCGATTGCGCGTCGGCCTCTACTTCGGCGACACGCTCATCTCGGACGAGAAGGAGATGACCTTCGACTCGAGTAGCGATGCTGGACGCGACCGGTTCCAGAGCGTGACACTGCTGCTCAGTAAAGATGCGGACGAGGCCAATAACCACAGCGTCGAATTCCGGCTCTCCGAGCCGATCGAAGGCACGGACCAGTGGAAGAAATACAAGAGCGCGCCGTACACGATCAAACGGGCCTTCGCCGGTGACGACGGATGGGATTTCTGATGAGCGACCACATCGACCTGACCGAAGCGGCCCTCGACGAGCAGGCGCTCGACGACGATCCCGCGGACGCTGTCACCGAGCCGACGGCGCTGGATCGCAAGATCAACGCGCACTTCCCCGGAGCGGTCGTACGCAAGGACCTCGTCAAGGCCGTCAAAGGCAATGCGATCGTCCCGTCCTACGTGCTGGAGTATTTGCTCGGGCAGTTCGCCGCGACCGACGACGAGGCGACGATCCAGGAGGGCATCGAGAAGGTGCGCCGGATCCTCGCTGAGCACTACGTGCACCGCAACGAGTCGGAGCTGGTGAAGTCGAAGATCCGTGAGAAGGGCCGCTTCCGGATCATCGACCGGGTCAGTGTGACGCTCAACGAGAAGGACGACGTCTATCAGGCGTCGTTCGCGAACCTCGGCATCAGCGGGGTGGTCGTGGACCCGAGCACGGTGAACGCGAACCAGAAACTGCTGGTGGGAGGAGTGTGGTGCCTGTGCGACATCGAATACTTCCACAGCGACGACGCCCGCCTGGTGCCCTGGATTCTGGGTCGATTGCAGCCGATCCAGATGTCGAGTTTCGACTATGCCGGTTACCTCGCCGCTCGCGCCGAGTTCACCACGGATGAGTGGATCGAGCTGCTGATCCAGTCGATCGGCTTCAACCCCGAGATGTTCGGGCGACGTGCGAAGATGCTGCAGTTGATCCGGCTGATCCCGTTTGTTGAACGTAACTACAACCTCGTCGAACTGGGCCCGAAGGGTACTGGTAAATCGCACATCTACTCCGAGTTCTCGCCCCACGGCATGCTGATCTCCGGCGGCGAGATCACCGTGCCGAAACTGTTCGTGAACAATGCCAACGGCAAGATCGGCCTGCTCGGCTATTGGGACGTCGTCGCGTTCGACGAGTTCGCGGGCAAGAAGAAGCGCGCCGACAAAGCGCTGGTTGACATCATGAAGAACTACATGGCGAACAAGTCGTTCTCCCGTGGTGTCGAGACTCTGGGCGCGGAGGCGTCGATGGTATTCGTCGGCAACACCTCGCACACAGTGCCATACATGCTCAAGCACTCAGACCTCTTCGACGAGCTCCCCGAGAGCTATCACGACTCGGCCTACCTCGACCGGCTGCACTTCTACATTCCCGGCTGGGAGATCGACACGATCCGCAGCGAGATGTTCTGCGGCGGTTACGGCTTTGTCGTCGACTACATCGCCGAAGTTCTCAAGTCGATGCGCGACCTCGACTACTCCGACCGCTACCAGCGGTACTTCACCCTCGGCTCGGACATCTCCACCCGTGACCGTGACGGCATCCACAAGACCTTCTCCGGTCTGATGAAGCTGCTCTACCCGCATGAGCAGGCCACCGCCGAGGAGATCGAGGAGATTCTGCACTTCGCGGTCGAGGGCCGCAAGCGCGTCAAGGATCAGATCCTGCGGATAGACGACACCATGGCTGCGGTGAAGTTCGGGTACAAGCCGCTCGCGGGAGAATGGACGGCGGTCACCACCCTGGAGGAGGACGAGTACCCCCGGCACTATCACCGAGGCGGCCCCGACGCGGTGGACGATGGTGGGGATCTCACCGATCCGATTGGCCGCGCACCAGGCGCGGTTGGCGCGGAGGCAGTGGCCCTGCCCGGCGCGATCACAGCGGAGTTATTCCAGGGTCAGCGCGACTTCGTCGAGAATCAACGCGGCCTCTCCTATGAGTCTCTGCTCATGCCGTACCTGCGTGGCGCGTCCGAGATCGAGCTGCACGACCCGTACATCCGAATGAGCCACCAGGGCCGCAACCTCGTCGAGTTGCTTGCCTTGATAGCCTCGGCCAAAGACCCGGCCGATGAGGTGAAATTCAAACTGTTCACTGTGCTCGAAGCCGCCCCGGAGTACCAGAAGAAGCAGTTGCAGATGCTCAATCAGATCATGGAGGGATCTGCCAAACAGGGCATCGAGATGGAGGTGGCCAAAGATCCCGGCGGGCACGATCGCTGGATCCGTACAGACAACGGATGGCGTATCAACCTCGGCCGTGGCCTCGACATCTTTCAGAAGCAAGACGGCGGCTGGCTCGAATTCGGAAGTACCCGCCAGGAGTTCCGCCAAGTCAGGGCATTCGGAGTGACGTACATTCGAGAAGTGAAGTGACAGTTGACATTGCGCACTTTCGAGTAGCAGTAGCATCTCGATATGCCGAAGGTTCCCATCGCAGCGTTGTCAGCGGACTTGATGCCGTTGTGGCACGCGTTGCACCACCGGCTCGGCAGTGGGCGGGCGGTGGCTTCGGTGAAGGTCGCGATGTCGGGTACCGAGCAGCGGACGGCGTTGGCCGATCTGTTCGGGATGGCCGCGTTGCCCGGTGCCGAATATACCGTCAACTGCGCGCGGCTCGACGCTGTGTTGGTCGAGCTGACGGGGCTGACCGGTCGGGACGTGGTGGAGCGGATGGTCGGTCCGATCGAGGACAGGGCTGCTTGATGGCAGCACGGTCGTTGGACCGGCGGGAGTTGTGGGAGTGGCTCGGCGCCCATTCGGTGGTTGCCGCGCAGCCGGTGCGCGCGGGGTGGGTGGCGGCGATGGAGCGGGCGGGGCTGGTCGAGCAGTCCATTCCACGAACGCGGACATTGTTGGAGTCGGCGCTGCGGGTTCTGGGGGCGATTCCGGCGCAGGGGCAGCCGTTGCCGGTTTTCGCGGATGAAACGGTAGATGATCCGCATGCGCTGGATGATGGAACTCGCTTGCAGGCGATGGTGATTCGAGCATTGGCGGTGATTCACGACCGTCCGGTACCGACCGATGCGGGTGAGTTGCGGCGGTTGTGGGCGCTGGCGGGTGTCGTCCTTGAATGCGCATGCCGATTCGGCCACGCGCGAGACCCTCCGATACCGGCATGCAGTGCGGATCGGTTCGGATTATTGGCCGAATGAGCGGCGGAGGTTGGCGTTGATCAGGGTGTTGATGCGGTGGCGAAGGTGGCCGAGGGTGGAGGTGTCGAGGTCGGGGGAGGCGACGTAAAGGGTCCAGCGGAGGTTGGTGCCGCCGTGGTTGTCGGGCGGGAGGTCGAAATGTAGGCGGGCGGAGGGGTGTTTGGGCCAGAGGGTGGACCAGATGACGAGGGTGGGGTGTTCGCTGTCGAGGACGGTGGGGCGTTGTTCGTCTTTGAGTAATTTCAGCCAGGGGCGGGTGGGGTCGCGATCGGGGTTGGTGAGGGCGGCGAAGATCGCGTGGGGTGGGGCGGGTTGGTTTCGCCGGCGGGTGCCGATTGCGTGCATGGGCGGAGAGTAATTGGGGCGGTCGGCGGTTAGGTCGAGGCTGGGTTCGGTTGACCGCATCGAGTCGCCTGCGTAGCCAGGAGGGTGCGGAGGGGTTCGGGGGTTTCGTCGCGGGCTTCGTAGATGGCTTGCCAGGTTGTGGGGTCCTGGGTGGTGATGGTGGCGACGAGGGAATCCAGGTCGGGGGACTCGTTGAGGAGGGTGAGGGTGCGGGCTCGAGCGGGGGCGGCTTGATGGAGTGCGATGTGGAGCAGGGTGGGCCAGTGGTTTTCGGTGTGGACTTGTTCTATGAGAGTGGTCAGGGAGGCGTCGGGTTCGGTGGCTACCCGGTCGGCGACGGTGTGGAGTTGAGTCGGGGAGAGGTGGGTGGTCAGGGGGAGTAAGGAGAGCCAGAGGTTTTGGGTGATGGCCAGGTCGGTGATTTCGGTCAGGAGGGTGGGGTTTTGCATGGTGGGGCGTTGGGCTAGGCGTTGGAGGGGGTTCGGGCTCATGCCTGCGGCTACGGGGAGGAAGGTGTCCCAGGCGTCGAGGTCTGCTACCGCGGTGAGGAGGCCGTCGATGACTTCGTCTTCTTGGGCGGCGGCGACGTCGGCGAGTTTGGAGCGTTCGGTGGGGCCGAGGAGGTCGAACAGGGTGATGGCCTTGGGCCATTCGCCTGCGTTGTGGGCTGCGCGGATGGTGCCGGGGACGCGGTCGGCGACCAGGGTGAGGAGGCGGTCGGCGGCTGAGGTTTCCTCGAGGTAGTAGCCGACGTGGAGGATGTCGAGGTCGGAGGCGTGTGGGAGGGCTGCGCGCAGGACCGAGTCGGGGACCGAGCCTGCGAGGCGGCCCATCGTCAGATAGTCGCCGCGGCGGATCAATTCGCTGGCGACGGCCGCGGCCATCGGGGCGGGGACCTCGGCGATCACTTCCGCGGCTCGGCGTGGGTCGAGGGTGCGGGTGGCGTCGGCGAGGAACTGGGGAGAGAGGGCACCGGCGATCGATACCGCGCGAGAAGGGTCGACTGAGCCGGCGACCGCGGCCGCGAGGACGGGGCCAAAGGCGGCTTCGGTGATCTTGGCGGCGATGGGGGCGGGGACGAGTTTGGCGGCGGCGCCGATGCGCTGCATGCGGCGGGCTTCGCGGCCGGCGATGAGATCGGTGATCTGGTCGCGGAATTCGCGCAGGGCCTCGGGTGGGAGGGTGGCGAGGAAGTCCAGGTCGGCGGGGTCGCGGTCGAGGACGCGGGCCAGTTTGGCGAGCTCGGCGGCGGTGTGGTGGGTGGCGGTCATAGTCCGAGTACCTTCTTGACGGCGGGGCGGGCCAGGCGGGGGATCAGGCGCATGCCGGAGTCGAGGGCGCCGTCGAGGGCGGCCTTGCGGTGATCGAGGGCGGTGCGGACGTAGTCGTCGAGGCGGGTCAGCTCGTCGGGGGTGAGGGTGGCGAAGTCGGGTGGTGGTGAGACGCCGAGTGTTGCGGTGAGTTGATCCAGGGCATCCGGCACAACCGTCTCCTTTGACGTGGTGTCCAGCAGTCTGTACCGCTGGTGGTTGTTAACGATACTGCCGGTACCGGGTTCTTGATGTGATCGTCGGGGTGTGGATCGTGGGGGTGGATCGGTGGATGGTGCCGACGAATCGGTGGATGATGCCGAGCGGTTCATGCTCGAATTCAATTGCCATAAGCCAGAATTGGAGTCATGGAGGTCGGTCGGCGCTACGCGGGTGCCGACGGATGGGGCGCGCGGTGGTGCCGATAATCGCCATCCCGGCGACGATGACGCCAGGTGCGGGAGGAATTCGAATTCACGTGCGGTCGACAGGGCCGTGCCGCCCACGCCCGCGACACGCGGGGGAAGGATTGCGCGATCGTTGTCGGTGATAGATGCTGGTCCAACTGTTGGTATGTGTCTGGGCGTGACTTTTCCGCGACCATTTCGTAATCTGACAGTGACCTGTTCTCGACAATGACTGGTGATAGACAACGTGACTGCTTCGCATCGCAAACCGTCGGCTCCCAAGAGTCGCCTGCCGCTGGCCGTATGCAGTCTCGCGGCGACCGTTCCCGGCATGTTGATGATGGTGATGCGGCCGGGTGCGGACGTCGAGGCAGTGGCTTCGGTCGAACCGCTGTCGACTTCGGCGATCGAACCCGATCCGATCGCCGCCGCGCCGACGAACGATCAGCCGCAGCCGGGCCCGATCGTCCGGGCCGATGACGAGATGGCGGCGCTGTCGGCGCTGAAGGTGAAGGTGTTGTGCGGGACGGAGTTCAACGGGACTCTGCCGCATGTGGCGCAGGTCGGTAACCTGCTGCAGAAGATGTTCGGAGTCGCCGACATCGGTGGTGCGCACGGTCGCTACGACGGCGACCACGGCGCGGGGCAGGCACTCGACGTGATGACATCGAATGCCGCGCTGGGCAATACGATCGCCGATTTCGTGCTGGCCAACAAGGCGCGCTTCGGCGTCACCTATGTGATCTGGCAGCAGCGCTACAACGACGGCAACGGCTGGTCCTACATGGAGGATCGCGGCAGCCCGACGCAGAATCACTATGACCACGTGCACATTTCGTTCGAGTCGTCGGGCGCGACGAATATCGCCTGCTGAAGCCGTTCGGGGAGGCCGAAGGGGGCGAAACGCTCGGGTCCGTGGAAGGCCACGACTCGGGTGACGCCCGTCGGGGTCGCGGTGAGGATCTGGAGGGAGTGGGCCTCGCCGTTGATGTACAGGGCGAAGGCGGGTTGGCCGTTGGCCGCAACGGGGATCATGCGCGCCGTGCCTGATCGGGCGGGGCACTGCGTGGTGATCAGGCGAATGATCTGGTCGCGGCCGGCGAACCAGTCGGGCACAGGCGGCATTTCCCAGGTGGCGTCGGTTATGAGCAGGGTGGCGAGTGCTGTCATATCGGCGGATTCGAACGCGGCCGCCCAGCGATCGACGACCGATCTGACCGCGGGATCGTCGGGTTCGGTGATGTGGTCGGCGTCGGCGGTGTGATCGGCGAGGGTGGCGTGGGCGCGTTGCAGGGCGCTGTTGATCGCGGTGGGGGTGGTTTCGAGTAGGTCCGCGACCTCGGTTGCCTTCCAGCGCAACACATCTCGCAGGATCAGGACGGCTCGCTGGCGGGGCGGGAGGGTCTGCCAGACGGCGATCAGGGCAAGGCGGGTGCCGTGGCGGGTGGCGAAGATCGCGGCGGGGTCGGTGGTTTCGGGGTCGATCACGATGTTCGGAATGGGCTGCAGCCAGGGGATCGAGTCGGCGGCGCTGCGCAGGTTTTCGGGGTGTTCGGCCGGTCCGTCGAGGCCGGAGGGGAGGACGCGGCGACTGCTGTGCTCCAGGGCGTTGAGGCAGGCGTTGGTGGCGATGCGGTACAGCCAGGTGCGCATCGAGGCGCGACCTTCGAAGTCGGCGTATCCGCGCCAGGCACGCAGCATGGTCTCCTGGACGAGGTCCTCGGCGTCGTCGAGGGAACCGAGCATGCGGTAGCAGTGGGCGAGCAGTTCGCGTCGATACGGCTGCGTGCGTAACGCGAATTCGTCGGTGTCGATCATCCGAAATCCCTTTCTGCCTGGGCGTATGGCGGCCCGCTAATACAGACCGGGCAGGTGGTGTGAAGTCATCGGTGCGCGCGCGATGAGTTTTCCCGGGTGGTCGGTCTGTATGTGTGCAGGCTCGATCTATCGGAAGGAAGCCTCGTGGATACACCGACAGTTTCGAAAGGTACGCGGCGCTGGGTGCTCGCCCTGGCCGCGGTCGCCTCGATGATGGCGGCGCTGGACACCCTGGTTGTCTCGACCGCCCTCGGCACGATTCGCGACGATCTCGGGGCGTCGCTGGAAATGCTGGAATGGACGGTGAACGGCTACAACTTGAGCTTCGCGGTGCTGCTGATCCCGGCGGCGGTGCTCGGTGACCGGTTCGGTCGGCAGCGGATGTTCGCGCTCGGGCTCGCGATCTTCGTCGCGGGCTCGGCCGCATGCGCGATGGCGGGCTCGGTCGAGGCGCTGATCGCGGCCAGGGTCGTGCAGGGTGTGGGCGCGGCGTTGATCATGAGTTTGGCGTTGGCGCTGGTTTCGGCCGCCTATCCGGCGGCGCGGCGCGGGGTGGCGATCGGGGTGCTCGAGGGTGTGACCGGGTTGGCGGTCGCGTGTGGGCCGCTGGTGGGCGGGGCGATCGCGGAGGGGCTGTCGTGGCACTGGATCTTCTGGGTGAACGTGCCGATCGGGCTGGTGGCGATTCCGCTGGTGCTGGCTCGGATTCCGGAGAGCTTCGGCTCGGACACGGCGTTCGACGGGATCGGGCTGGCGTTGGTGACCGGTGGTGCGCTGGGTGTGGTGTGGGGGCTGGTGCGCGGCAATATCGCGGGGTGGCCGGATCCGGAGATCGTGGTGACGCTCGGCGGCGGGATCCTGGCGCTGATTCTGTTCGCGGTGTGGGAATCCCGCACGCGCACACCGATGTTCCCGGTTCGCATGTTCACCTCGCGGGGGTTCGCGGCGGGGAATGTCGCGATCTTCCTGACCTTCGCGGCGTTGTTCGGCGCGGTGTTCTTCTTCGCGCAGTTCATGCAGCTGGTATTCCACTACGGGCCGCTGGGCGCGGGGCTGCGGCTGCTGCCGTGGACGCTGACGCTGTTCTTCTGCGCGCCGCTGGCCGGAGCGCTGGCGGATCGGGTGGGGGAGCGGCCGTTGATGACCGTGGGGCTGACGCTGCAGGCGGTGGGTTTGGGCTGGATCGCGCTCATCGTGGAACCTGGAATGTCCTATCCCGCGATGATTGTGCCGCTGGTGGTGGCGGGAGTGGGTGTGTCGATGGCGATTCCGACCGCGCAGAGTGCGGTAGTGGGTGCGGTCGAGCACGGGGCGATCGGTAAGGCGGCGGGAGCCAACAGCATGATGCGCGAACTCGGCGGGGTGTTCGGGATCGCCGTCGTGGTCGCGATCTTCGCTGGGTTCGGTGGGTACGGGTCGATCTCGGAGTTCGTGGACGGGTTCGTGCCCGCGGTCGCGGCGGGGGCGGTGCTGTCGTTCCTCGGGGCGGTGGTGGCGCTCGCAT
The DNA here is from genome assembly GCF_050320175.1 of Nocardia sp. FBN12. GTDB lineage: Bacteria > Actinomycetota > Actinomycetes > Mycobacteriales > Mycobacteriaceae > Nocardia. Next base: position 802,683 of record NZ_CP190048.1, read on the forward strand.
TGCCCGGTCGGGACGTGAAACCCAGCGAGGGCGTCGCGGACGAACCGGGTGTCCGGGTCTTGTCCTGAGTGATCGGATTCGACGGCTATCGCATCTCGAAGGGCGCCCAAGCGTCCACGCCCGTTCTCACCACAAGTGGAACCTGTTCTAGAAAGTGGCCCGCCGGGATGGCTCGTGCTCGTACGGTGTGAGGGGGTTCGGTTTCTACGAAGGAGTATGCGGACATGGGACGGTTGGCCGGCAAGGTCGCGGTGATCAGTGGTGGTGCGCGCGGGATGGGAGCGGCGCATGCTCGGCGGTTTGTCGCCGAGGGTGCGTCGGTGGTGATCGGGGATGTGCTCGATGACGAAGGTGCCACGGTGGCAACCGAACTCGGGGATGCGGTGGTGTATCGGCATCTCGATGTCCGGGAGCCGGCGCAGTGGGCGGAGATCGTGGAGGCGGCGGTCGAGGAGTTCGGTGGGCTGCATGTGCTGGTGAACAATGCGGGGATCGTCAACGGGAATCTGTTGGTGGACTTCGCGTTGGACGAGTGGCAGCGGATCATCGATATCAATTTGACCGGGACGTTTCTCGGGATGCAGGCCGCCGTGCCCGCGATGAAGAGCGGCGGGTCGATCGTGAACATCTCCTCGGTCGAGGGGATGCGGGGGAGTCCCGGTTTGCACGGGTACACGGCGACGAAATTCGCGGTGCGTGGGCTCACCAAGTCGGCGGCGTTGGAGCTCGCGCCGCAGGGGATTCGGGTGAATTCGGTACACCCGGGGCTGATTTCCACGCCGATGACCGAGGGGATTCCGGCGGACTTCTTGCAGATTCCGCTCGCGCGGGCGGCCGAGCCGGATGAGGTGTCGGCGTTGGTGGCGTATCTGGCGTCCGACGAGTCCTCGTATTCGACCGGCGCGGAGTTCGTGGTGGACGGTGGTCTGACCGTCGGTGTACCGCACAAAAGCTTTTGACCTGGCGTGCAGCGCGCGGTGGGCGATCGGCTCACCCGAACGGGTGATCTCGGCGCGCGAAAGCGAGGAAGATGGAGTTATGGCCCCCAACAGTGCGAAATATCTGATCAGCAACGGCACCGACGACCGGGTGTCGCTTTTCGATGACGGGCGCGTGAAGGTTTGGTCGACCACCCACCTGTGGACCGAAGAAGGTTGCGAGCGGCACAATGCCCTCGGCGAGACTGTGTTGCTCGGGATCGGGCGCACGCTCGGGACGGCCGGGCCCGTGGATCGGCGTCAGCAGTGCGATGCGGAATTCGAACTCGACCCGGAGAAGGGTCACACGATCGCCGCGACCGTTGGTGCGGATAACGGGACGTTCGTGCAGTTCTTCCATGACGGCCAGATCGCGGTCGGCAACGACGGGCGCGATGTGGCGACGGTGTTCAACGCGGGCCGGGAGACGGTCTCGGCGCGGGGCACCAACAGTGTCGGCGGTTCGGTGATGGTCACCTTCGGTGGCAGCTACCGGCCGAGGAACAAGCGCGAGAGCGACTTTCAGGTGGAATTGAGCGAGGCCACGGCCCCGCGGCCCAACCGGCTGTACAAGGACGAGTTCCTGGTGAAGTAGATCCGGCGAACCGGGGCGACCGCGCTGGTCGCCCCGGCTCCGGTTCGTCAGCCGTAGTAGCAGACGTAGTGCATGGTGTCGACGACCTCGATGTCGAAGGCGCTGTCGCCGGGGACCTTGAACGACTCGCCCGCACGGTAGGTGATGGCCTCGGTCATCCCGGCCAACGTCACGTTGGCCTCACCCGCGACCAGCTCCATGATCTCCGGCGCGCTGGTGGTGAAGCGCAGCGACGACGGCTGGATCACGCCGACCGACACCGCGGCGCCATCGGGCATCTCGAGGCTGTAGCTGACGCACTTGCCGTCGAAGTAGACGTTGGCCTTCTTGCTGACGGAGACGTTCTCGAACTTCGACATGGGTCCTTCCGAGGGGATGAGGGGACCCTTAGTCTAGGTCAGCTGCCGAAGCGGGCCAGGACCGAGCTGGCTTCCTGGGAGGCGGTGCCTTCCTTGGCCAGGTGGGCCATGGCTTCGGGGATCTCACGGCCGTGGTGGGCCATCGCCTGGGCGTAGAGGCGGCCTGCCCGGTACGAGGAGCGAACCAGTGGGCCTGCCATGACGCCGGCGAAGCCGAGCTCTTCGGCGACCCGGGAATGCTCGACGAATTCCTCCGGCTTCACCCAGCGGTCGACCGGGTGGTGGCGCGGGCTGGGGCGCAGGTACTGGGTGATGGTGAGGATGTCGCAGCCTGCCTCGTGGAGGTCGCGCATCGCCTCGGTGACCTCTTCGGGGGTTTCGCCCATGCCGAGGATGAGGTTGGACTTGGTGACCAGACCCGCCTCGCGGGCGGCGGTGATCACGGCGAGGGAACGCTCGTAGCGGAAGGCGGGGCGGATGCGCTTGAAGATGCGCGGCACCGTTTCCAGGTTGTGTGCGAGGACCTCGGGGCGCGACGAGAAGACCTCGGCGAGCTGGGCGGGGTCGGCGTTGAAGTCGGGGATGAGCAGTTCGACGCCGGTGGCGGGGTTGATCGCCTTGATGGCGCGCACGGTTTCGGCGTAGAGCCAGGCGCCGCCGTCGTCGAGGTCGTCGCGGGCGACGCCGGTGATCGTCGAGTAGCGCAGGCCCATCGACTGGACGCTCTCGGCGACGCGGCGCGGCTCGTCGCGGTCGAGGGCGGCGGGCTTGCCGGTGTCGATCTGGCAGAAATCGCAGCGGCGGGTGCACTGCTCGCCGCCGATGAGAAATGTGGCTTCGCGGTCTTCCCAGCACTCGAAGATGTTGGGGCAACCCGCTTCTTCACAGACGGTGTGCAGGCCTTCGGATTTCACCAGGCTCTTGAGCTCGGTGTATTCGGGGCCCATCGTGGCGCGCGTGCGAATCCACTTGGGTTTGCGCTCGATCGGTGTCTCCGCGTTGCGCGCTTCGATGCGCAGCAGTTTGCGTCCGGCGGGGGCAGAGGCGTCGACGGAAGTCACCGGACCGACTCTACGCTCGGGGCCTGCGCGTTCGCAGCCGCGGTGGTGCGATCAATGTCATGGGGCGAAACGGGAATTTCGCCGTCGAGCGCGGCAACAATCGCGGCGGCGACGAGGGGCTCGAGTTCGGCGACGGTGACTTCGCGGCCGAGTTCGCGGGTCAGGGTGGTGACACCGGCGTCCTTGATGCCGCAGGGCACTATCGCCTGGAAGCCGTCGAGGGCGGAATTGCAGTTCAGGGAGATGCCGTGCAAGGCGACGCCGCGCTGCACACGCACGCCGATCGCGGCGACCTTGCGCTCGGCGAGCAGTTCGGTGGCGGGCAGCCACACACCGGAGCGGCCTTCGATGCGACCGCACTCGATCCCCAGGCCGGACACGACGTGGATGAGAGCTTCCTCCAGGCGCCGGACGTAGTGGACGACGTCGACGGGCTCGGCGAGGCGGATGATCGGATAGCCGACCAGCTGGCCGGGACCGTGCCAGGTGATCTTGCCGCCACGGTCGACCTGCACCACCGGGCTGCCATCGATCGGCAGGTCCTCGGACTCGGTGCGGCGACCCGCGGTGTAGACCGACGGGTGCTCGAGCAGGAGCAGCCGATCGGTGCCTTCGCCCGCGGCGCGCTCATCGGCGATCTGCCGTTGTAGCTCCCAGGCGGCGTTGTATTCGATGAGTCCGAGATTCTCGACCACGATCGGGGTCGTATCGAATCGAGCGGACGCGGTGGGGCGCGTGTCGTTCACAGCTCTGACGTTACGCCCCGGGGTGCCGGTCGGTCAGCCCGGCCACAGCGTCTGGTTCGGTGCGAGCACAGGCCGATCGGCGCGCACCGCGAATTCCCAGCGACCGGGCCGATTCACGGTTCGATGGGGAAGTTTCGCTGCATGAGGGTCAGGTCCATCCAGCGGCCGAATTTGTGGCCGACCTCGGGGAGCTCGCCGACGGTGTGGAAGCCGAAGCGCTCGTGCAGGACGATCGAGGCGCTGTTGCCGGCTTCGATGGCGGCGATCATCGCGTGAACGCGGCCGGAATCTGTTGCGCGAGTGATCAATGCGGTGAGCAGGGTGGTGGCCACGCCGCGGCGCTGGAAACGGCTGTCGACGTAGACGGAGTTCTCGACGGTGAAGCGGTAGCCGGATTTGGGCCGCCACTGGCCGTAGGAGGCGTAGCCGGCGACCTCGCCGTCGATCTCGGCGATCAGGATCGGCATCCCGGCGTCGGTGCGGGTGGCGAACCAGGTGAGGCGGTCGTCGAGGTCGACTTCGTCGGTGTCCCAGATCGCGGTCGACTCGGCGATGTTGGTGTTGTGGATGGCCAGGACGGCGGGGAGGTCGGCCTTGTCGGCGTCGCGGATCAGCATCGGCTCAGCCTCGGCCGACGGCGGCGGCCAGCGCGGCGCCGATCGTCGGGTGCTGGTAGGTGTACCCGGATTCCTCGAGTACGGCGGGAATGGCGCGTGGTCCGTGCAGGATCGAGTCGGCCAGCTCGCCGACCAGGGCTTGCAGGGCGAAACCGGGGACGATAAAGGGGGTCGGCCGGTGCAGGGCTCGGCCGAGGGCGCGGTTGAACTCCGCGTTGGTGACGGGGGCGGGGCCGACCGCGTTGAGCGGGCCGGAGATCTCGGGGTGGGTGAGCGCGAAGACGATGGCGCCGACCTCGTCGTCGAGGGAGATCCACGGGAAGTACTGGCGGCCGCTACCGAGGCGCCCGCCGAGGCCGAGCCAGTACAGCGGGTGCAGCTTGCTGAGCATGCCGCCGTTGCGAGCCAGCACCACGGCGCTGCGGATCAGCACGGTGCGCACGCCCGCTTCGGTGGCCGGTTCGGTGGCGGCTTCCCAGTCGCGGCACAGCGTGGCGAGGAAACCTGTTCCGGCAGGTGCTGTTTCGTCGACGACGGCGTCACCGGTGCCGACGCCGTAATAGTGCGCGCCGCTGGCGTTGACCAGCGTCGGCACACCCGCGGCGGCGACCGCGGTGGCCAGGACGTCGGTGGGGGTGATGCGGCTGTCGCGCAGCAACTGCTTGTAGCTGCCGTTCCAGCGATGATCGCCGATGCCGGCACCACAGAGGTTCACGACCGCGTCGGTCCCGCGCAACGCCCGCTCGTCGAGCTGGGCGCGCGCGGGTTCCCACGTGAACTCGTCCGGTGCCGCGGCCGGGCGCCGCACGAGACGGGAGACCTGGTGCCCGTCGCGGCGCAGTGCCGCGACGAGCGCCGTCCCGATCAAGCCGGACGAACCGGCGATGACCACCTTCATCGAATTCCTCGGCTACAGGCCGAGATCGGCCTCGAACGCCGAATCCTCGAGCCGGTGCTTGATGGTGGAGACGAACCGGCCCGCGTCGGCACCGTCGATGAGACGGTGATCGTAGGTGAGCGGCAGGTACACCATCGAGCGCACGCCGATGGACTCGCCACCGTTCTCGTCGGTCACCACCACCGGGCGCTTGATGATCGCGCCGGTGCCGAGCATGCCCGCTTGCGGCGGGAGCAGGATCGGGGTGTCGAAGAGCGCGCCCTCGCTACCGATATTGGTGATGGTGAAGGTGCCACCGGACAGCTCGTCGGGCTTGAGTCCACCGTTGCGCGCGCGGTTGGCGATGTCGGCGATCGCGCGGGCCAGGCCGGCCAGCGACAGGTCGCTGGCGTTGTGGATGACCGGCGAGAGCAGACCCTGTTCGGTGTCGACCGCGATACCGAGGTGCACCGACGCGTGGTAGGTGATCTCCTTGGTGTCCTCGTTGTAGGACGCGTTCACGTTCGGGTGCACACCGAGTGCCTCGACGACGGCCTTCGCGAAGAACGGCAGGTACGTCAGGTTGACGCCCTCGCGCGACTTGAACGAGGCCTTCGCGAGCTGACGCAGATGCGCGATCTTGGTGACGTCGGCCTCGTGGACCTGGGTCAGCTGCGCGGTGCTCTGCAGCGATTCGCGCGTCTTGGTCGCGGTGATCTGGCGAATCCGGCTGGCCTTCTGCGTGGTGCCGACGAGCGCGGCCAGCTTCGGGGCGGCGGACTGCTTGGCCGCGGGCGCAGGTGCGGCAGCGGCCGGAGCCGGTGCGGCGGCGGGCGCCTTCTTGGCTTCGGCGGCGGCGAGCACGTCCTGCTTGCGGATGCGGCCGCCGACACCGGAACCGGTGAGGGACGACAGGTCGACGTTGTTCTCGTCGGCCAGCTTGCGGACCAGCGGAGTCACGTACGGGGTGCTGCCGTTGGCCGAAGTCGAAGCCGGGGCAGGAGCGGACGCGGCAGGCGCGGGAGCGGGCTTGGGTGCCGGCGCCGGCGCGGGCTTCGGCGCGGGTGCCGGTGCGGGAGCAGCGGCGGCCGGTGCGGGAGCCGGTGCCGGGGCGGGCTCGGGCTCGGGCTCAGGCGCGGCAGCCGCGGGCTGACCGCTACCGATCACACCCAGCTGGCCACCCACATCGATGACGTCGTCTTCCTGCGCCGTGATCTCGAGCAGCGTGCCCGCGACCGGCGAGGGGATCTCGGTGTCGACCTTGTCGGTGGACACCTCGAGCAGCGGCTCGTCGACGGCGACGGTGTCACCCACGGCCTTGAGCCAGCGGGTAACGGTGCCCTCGGTGACCGACTCGCCCAGTTCGGGCATCTTCACGGGCGTGCCGGAAGCGGCGGACGCGGCAGGCGCGGCGGCCGGGGCAGGTGCCTCGGCGGCGGGGGCCTGGGCGGCGGGTTCGGGCTCGGGCGCGGGGGCCGGCTCGGCGGCGGCCGGTGCGGCAGCCGGTTCAGGTGCGGTGGCGGGGGCCTCGCCGGCGTCGCTGATCACGCCGAGTTCACCGCCGACCTCGACGATGTCGTCTTGCTGGGCGACGATCTTGGAAAGCACGCCCGCGGTCGGCGACGGGATCTCGGTATCGACTTTGTCGGTGGAGACTTCGAGCAGCGGTTCGTCGACCTCGACCGTGTCCCCTTCCTGCTTCAGCCACCTGGTCACCGTGCCCTCGGTGACGCTCTCACCAAGGGCTGGCATCTGGACGGAGAAGGCCATGTCCTCTGACTCCTCTGCAGTGTGTACCCGGCGGACATTCGTCGCGGGTCGCGGCTTTCGTCCACTCCGCCGGTCTCGGCGAAGCACCCGGGAAACGTTGGTTCTTGTTCCGGCAACCATCCTTGCACTCGTCCGTCGCGGGTGTGGCGCAGGGCGGCGATCCGGGCGAAGCTGGCACCATGGAATGTACGGCGGTGAGCAGAATTCCGCCGGAATGTAGGAGGTCGAGCCTGATGGGTTTGCTGGATCGTTTCCGTGGTGGGCGCGGTGCGAGCAGGTCAGTCGCTCGCGAGAGCGCGTCGGAGGTGAGCGCCCTGGCGGACTGGGCGCGGACGCGGCGCGGCGTCGAAGCGTTCATCGAACCCAAAACAACTGTGACCGATGTCACAGCAGTGCTGGTGGCCGTGGACGGCGAATGGACCCGCCGCATCGTCGGTGAGAAGGGTGCGCGCCGGTTGGCGGGTGCGCTGAAGATTCCGGTCTACGACGTCAACCGCACCGGCTATCCGCAACGCATGCGCGACTTCGATGCCCGCCGCCGCATCGAGCAGCGGCGGGCCCGCGAAGCCGAACTGGAGGAGTGACTACTCCGCGCCGATCTCCTCGATCACGGTGATCAGCGTGCGCACCGGAACGCCCGTGCCACCCTTGCCGATGTAGCCGAACGGTCCACCGGTGTTGTAGGCCGGACCTGCGACGTCGAGGTGTGCCCACTGCACACCCTCCGGCACGAAGTCTTTGAGGAAGAGCGCGGCCGAGAGCATGCCGCCCCAGCGGTGCGGCGCCACATTGGCCAGGTCGGCGACCTTGGAATTGAGATCGGCGCGCAGCTCGGCGGGTAGTGGCATGGCCCAGCCGTTCTCGCCGACCGACCGCGAGATCGCGGCGACACGGTCGCGGAATTCGTCGGTGCCCATCACGCCAGGGGTGCGGGTGCCGAGCGCGACCATCTGCGCGCCGGTGAGGGTCGCGACGTCGATCAGGTAGTCGGGCTCGTCCTCGACCGCGCGCACGATGGCGTCGGCCAGGATGAGGCGACCCTCGGCGTCGGTGTTGATGACCTCGACGGTGGTGCCGCCGTACTGGGTGAGCACGTCGCCGGGCCGCTGGGCGGTAGCCGACGGCATGTTCTCGGCCATCGGGACGGTCGCGGTGACGGTGACCGGCAGGCCGAGGCGCCCGGCCAGCAGCACGGTCGCGATGACCGCCGCGGCGCCCGCCATGTCCGAGGTCATGTTCTCCATGTTGGCCGCGGGCTTGATCGAGATACCGCCGGTGTCGAAGGTGATGCCCTTGCCGACGAGCGCGATCTTCTTCGGGCCGCCCGCGTAGCTGATCCGGATCAGCCGCGGCGGCCGCGAGGAACCCTGGCCGACGCCGATGATGCCGCCGTACCCGGCCGCGGCGAGGGCGTTCTCGTCGAGCACCTCGACCTCGAGGCCCGCGCCCTCGGCGAGTACCCGGGCCCGGTCGGCGAACTCGGCGGGGTAGAGCGCGCTGGGCGGGGTGTTGACGAAATCGCGGGCGGTGGCGATGGCTTCGGCCACCAGCTGTGCGCGCAGTAGTTCCAGGGTGCCGAACTCCGGTTCGGGCACCAGCAATTCGAGGCGGACCACGGGACGCTCGTCCGGCTTGGGCGCGCTCTTGGACTTGAAGGTGGAGAAGGTGTACGCGCCGAGGTAGAAGCCTTCGGCCGCGGCACCGAGGTCGATGCCGGACAGGGTGGTGGCGACGAGTTCGGTGCCACTGAGCGCGCGCCCGGCGACGCCGGCGCTGCGGCGCACCTGTTCGGCGTCGACCTTCTCGGCCGCGCCGAGTCCGACGGCGAGCACGCTGGTGACGTCGGCCAGGGCGGACGGCGCGGGCACCCTGGTGAGTTCCTCGGCCTTGCCCTTGGCGCCGACCGAGCCGAGAGCGTCCAGCAGTTCCGCGCGAACCTCGGCGGTGAGCACGTCGCCGAACAGGTCGGCGGGGACGATGGCGGGGCCGTTCTCCGACGACGTCAACCCGATCACCAGCACGTCGGTGTCGGGGGCGATGGTTTCGGTACGCGCCAATTCTGGTCCGAGGGAACGATCTGCGACTGCGGTCATTGCCCCAGGTTATTCGGTCGCTATCGGTGCTCGCATCATGAGTCCGGGTGTACGGGTGTGCGGGGTTACCGTTCGGCGCTGCCGGAAATACTGGGATTTACTGGACAATACTGGTAGCTGTGGATACGCTCCGACTCGTGACGGACTCGGCCGAGGAGCTGGAGGTGCGCATCTCCGGTTTGCGGGCCGAGGTGCGACGGGCGGCCGCCGGTGGGGATCGGGCGGGGGCCCGGCAATTGCGGGCGCAGTTGCGTCAGGCCGAATCGGCGTGGGACGCGGCGGTTCTCGGGTCGATTCCGGATGAGGCCGCGGAGGCGCCAGGGGTGCCGGTGCGTGAGCATGTGCATCGCGCGTTGACGTTGTTGTCGGTGCCGTCGTCGCCGAAATTGGTGCTCGCGACACATGACGCGTTCTTCTCCGGGGAGCTGCTGCCCGCCCGGCTGACCAGTCTGCGGCGCGACGAGGAACGCTCCTTCCGGGCGGCGCCGTACGCGCGCCCGTACTACCTGTGCGCGGCGCTCACCACGGATCTGCTCGCACCCGCGCGCGGGTTGATGGCCGTGAGTTCGTGGCCACTGGAAAGGCGGATGGTCGGCCCGTTGAGCCCGCGGGTGGGGCTGCTGGTGTCGGCTATTCGCTTGGCGGAACATCTTTCGGCGCAGCCTGCCCGGGAAACGTCCGGTGTGCGCGTACTGTGGCGGCTCGCCGTGTCGATTCCCGGGATCTCCACCGCCCCGGATTCGCTCGACCCGGCGCAGGTGATCGAGGCCGCCCGGCGGGAGCTGGCGGTGCACGAAGACGAGGACGCGTCCCAGCGTGCGTCGGCCGCGCGCCGGGCCGCGGATCAGCTGGCGGATCCGGCCGCACAACTATTCGGTGTTCGGCTCGGCGTAGCCGATCGGCGACGAATCGAGGTGAAATGAGCACTCTCGCAACACAGTTGGACGAATTGCGGGGCGAAGTCCCCGCCACCAGACACAATGCCCGCACCATCGCCGCGCTGACGGCCAATCCCGGATGTGCCCGCCGCGCCCTGCTCGACGCGGCCGCGGTGGACAAAACCGTGATCGCCCAATCGCTCGGATTTCCACCGCAATTCGGTCAGTCCCAATTCGCCATCACCCGCGGCAACGCTTTCGAGGCGATGGTCAAGGCGAATGGTTGCGCGGAATTGCTCGCCCTGTTGCGCGAAAAGCTGGGCCTCACCATTCCCGAAGTCGCCTACCACGACCTCAATTCGGTGGGGGAGAACACCGGCAACGCGGTGCGCTATCAACGCACCAGGCAATTGCTGAAGAGCACGATCACGGCGGGCGACGGCACGCTGTTCGATCACCCCATGCTGCGGCTCGATATCGCCGGTGCCACCGCCTATCTCGAACCCGATGTGGTGGCCGTGCAAGTGGACGGCAAGTTCCATGTGGTGGAGGTCAAGGCGTTCCCGGTGATCGACGGGCAGGCCGATCCGGCGCAGGTGGCGGCCGCCGCGCGCCAGTCCGCGGTGTATGTGATCGCGTTGCGCGAGTTGATGGCCGAGATCGGCGAGTCGCCGGAGATCGTGTCGCACAACGCGATTCTGGTCTGCGCGAAGGACTTCTCGAACCGGCCGACCGCCGAACTGGTGGATCTGCGCAAACAACTCGCCACGGTCTCGCGTCAATTGACCAGGCTCACCGCGATTCCCGATCTGCTCGATCTGCTGCCACCCGAGGCGACCTTCGCGCCGGGGGAGAACCTCGAGAAGACGATCGCCGCCATCCCGGCTCGCTACGCGCCCGAGTGCATGTCGAGTTGTGAGCTCGCGTTCGCCTGCCGCGACGAGGCCCGCACCTGTGGTTCGGTGGACGCGCTCGGGCGCGGGGTGTGCGATGTGGTCGGCGGCATCGACAACATCCACACCGTCCTCGGCCTGGCCGACGGGACACTGGAACCCGGCCCCGAACACGCCGACATCACCGCCATGCTGCGGACCGCCCACCGGCTGCGATGGGAGATCGCCGGATGAGCGTGCTGGCGGCCCTGGCCAAGGCCGAGGCCGTGCGGGCCGGGCGTGCGCAGGCGACCGCGGCGGTGCGCCACCTCCACCTCGCCGAGCGGCCGCTGGTCGCCGTGCCGTTGCGGCTGGCGGGGGAGGCGGCGGCGCCGGTGGCGATCATGATCGGCACCTCGGTCGGCGACCAGAACGTGTTGACGGTGCCCCAGCCGCGCGACCGAGTGCTGCGGTTGCGGTTCATCGAACAGCTGGCTGATGTTGTGCTGCCCTATCTTTCGATGTTTCTCGTCGAGACCGAGGAGCTCACCAGCAAAGCGGGCGAGACCTACACCCGGTGCCTCGACGCGCCGCAGATGTGGACACCCAATCCCGGCGGCGTGAATTTCCTGAAACTGCTGGGACGTTCGGTGCGATTTCATCGTGTGGACGGCGACAACCCGGTGCCCGAGTCGATTCCGCTGCTCGGGCGGTGGCTCACCTGGTTCGGTGATCGGGCCGAACACCCCGGGTCGGCGGTGCTGCCCGCGATGACGTCGGTGCTGTCGTCGCATTGGGCATCGGGTCAGTCCACCCTCGAAGACGGCAATCTCACCGCGCTGCTCGGTTGGATCGATCCGCCACCCGGGCTGACCGGCGCGGAAGCCGCTGCCCTGGCGGAAGATCCGCTGCTGTCACCGCCCGCAGGCCCGGCCACCGATCCCGGATTCGACAACGAAGAACTGGCGCCGCTGATCGCCGCCTACAACGCCGCACCCGACGACTCGGCCAGATCTGTCGCGGCCGAACGGCTGGAGCGTTCGCTGCGCGGTCAGCTCGAACCCACCTGGCAGCTGATGTGGCGCTCGATCGAGCTGCTGCGCGCACTGCCGGAAGGTGCCAGCGTCGAGAATCGATGGACCGACGATCGCGGTGCGTTCTCCCGCTTCGCCGCCGATGTCGCGGAGGGGATTCCGCAGGCCCGCCGCGATTCCGCCGTTCCGGCGGTGCGCAGGCTGCTCGAGCGCGAACGCGCTCTGGAGGCATTGCAGGCGCAGTGTGCTTTCGATGATCCGCTGCGCATGCTCGAACACCGCGTCAGCGGTGCGGCCTTCCGTGGCACCGTCGTACACGCCGAGCCGGAGCGTCTCGACCGGTCGGGTTCGCGGCCGAAACTGCGCCCGCACATCCACATTCGAACAACCGATCCGTTTGTCGCGGTGGTCGGTGAAGAACTGACCTGCGTCGAACGGCCGAAGCAGACCGGGCTGGTAGTCGACATCGACGGTGACAGCGTGGTTCTCGAACTGTCCGGCGGTATGGGGCGCAAACTCGTCGCCGAGCCGGGCAGTGTTCCCGAGGAAGGCGAGGACCTCGGTTTCGCCCGCTTCAAACCGACACCGTTCAACGGAATGCTGAATCTGCCCGCGCGCGAGGAAACTCCGTGGACCCACGGTGGTCCGCCGCCGGAATGGACGCCGCCCACCGACGACGAGGGGGAAGAACTCCAGTGACCACCCCGGACGCGGCAGTCGCCGGAATCCTCACCGACCTACGTGACGAAAGCCATCGCGCGATCGTCGTCGACTCACCACCAGGCGCGGGCAAGTCCACCCTCGTCGTCCGTGCGGCCCGCCAGCTCGCCGAGGACGGCGACCAGCGGATGATCGTCGCCCAGACCAACGAGCAGGTCGACGACCTCATCGACCGCCTTGCCGTCGCCGACCCCGCGCTGCGGATCGGACGGCTCTCCAGCGCGGCCTACGTGGTGAGCGACCGGGTGGACCGGCACAGCACTGTGCGCGTCGCCAAGCAGCCGGGTGACCTCGAGGATCGCGCCATCGTGATCGGCACCGCCGCCAAATGGGCCACCATCACCGAGGGCACCTGGACGCACGCGATTATCGACGAGGCGTACCAGATGCGCTCGGACATGTTGTTGCGCATCGCGAATCGGTTCGATCGGGGGCTGTTCGTGGGCGACCCGGGGCAACTCGACCCGTTCGCGACCGTCGAAACCGCGCGCTGGGCCGGACTCACCTGGGACCCGACGATGAGCGCCGTCAGCGTGATGCTGGCCAACAACGACAACATCCCCACCCACCGCCTGCCCGTGTCCTGGCGACTGCCCGCCACCGCGGCACCGGTGGTCTCGGCAGCGTTCTACCCCTTCACCGAATTCCAGTCCGGCACCGGATTCGGTGACCGGCGAATGGATTTCACGACCCGTGGCATGGGCGGCCCGATCGACGAGGTGCTGGAGGAGGCGGCCGAATCCGGTTGGGGCTGGTACGAATTGCCCGCCCGGCACACCCTGCGCACCGACCGTGAAGCCGTGGCCGCGATCGCCGCGATCGCCGCGCGGCTGATCGAACGCGGCGCCACCGCGCATTCCGAATCCGGCAGTCACCCCGTGACCACCGACCGGGTCGCGATCGGCACCGCGCACCGCGACCAGGCCGACGCCATCCGCACCGCGCTGCGCGGCACCTGCGCCGAACCGGTCACCGTCGACACCGCCAACCGGCTCCAGGGCCGCGAATACGACGTCACCCTGGTGCTGCACCCGCTCTCGGGCCGTCGCGACGCCAGCGCCTTCCATCTGGAGGCAGGCCGGCTGTGCGTGCTGGCCTCCCGGCACCGCCACGCCTGCATCCTGGTCGGCCGCGCGGGCATCCCCGAACTCCTCGACGCCCACCCCTCCGCCGACCCGGTCCATCTCGGGGTTCCGGTGAAGTTCCCCGACGGGTGGGAGGCGAATCAGGCGGTGCTGAGTCATCTGTCGAACCATCGCGTGCGGGCAGCGGCACCGCACTCCTAGCGCGGCTCACCGAACGCTGCGAGTTTGCCTGATACACCGTCTGTTTCGACATTCGGCTACAGCACGCGCCCGGTCAAGCAGTCGGTTAGTCTCACGGCGAGACACGCGTGGTGGGTGGCCCATTACCGGCACCTGCGCGCAGCGGGGCGCCGGGGCGTTCCGGGGAGTGGAAAGATTCAGAATTGAAGATCAGGCGTACCGGTGTTCGTGGCCGGGTCAGTGTCCGTATCCGATTGCTGTCGATGGTGCTCATCTCCAGCGTCATGCTTGTGGTGGTCGGTGGTGGCGGCGCTGTTTACCTGGTGAATTCGGCCAGGGATTCCACCGAATGGGCCGACTTGGCGAGCAGCACCACCGCGCCCGCGATTCTCATGGTTTCGGCATTCCAGGAAGAGCGCAGGTTGTCGCTGCTGCGATTGGCCGGTGACGTGTCGTCAGCACCCGCGTTGGTCACTGCCAAGCAGCGCTCCGATGAGGCGCTCGCCGCGGTGATCGCGAAAGGCGACGCGGCTCGCGCGCTGAATCCCGACGGTTCCCGGGAGGATATCGAGGGGTACAACAAACTCTTCGCCATGGTGCCGGTCGTCCGCAATGGCGTCGAAGCCACCCAGATTCCCGCCGGTGAGGTTTTCGAGTTCTACACCGGGGTGATCGGCACGATCATCGCCGCGTCGATGCTGGCGGCCCGGGTCGCGCCGGAGGCGAAGGTCGGTATCGAATTGGGTTATGCCGTCGACCAATTGCGGGCGGCCGAGGCGCTGTCGCAGGCCGATACCCTCGGTTCGGTCGCGTTGACCACGGGTCGGATGACCAGTGCCGAGGTGGTCGATTTCGGCCGTCGGGTCGGCGAGTTCCGGGGTGAGGCCGCCTATTCCGCGACGGTGCTGAAAGGTCACCGCCTGGCACAGCTTTCGGAGATCACCGCGAGTCCGCAGTGGCAGCAGGTGATCGCGATGCAGGACGCGATGCTCCTGCGCGGACCGGTATCGGAAAAGGACGGGGAGACAGAACTTCCGATCAGTCTGGCGGCCTGGCAGGACGCGTCGAGATCTGTCGGCCTTGCGTTGCAGAAACTGTGGGAAGACCAGAGCGGTGACGCTCATCTGATCGCCAGGCAACAGGGCGAACGCGACACCGAAAGCGCGCTGCTCGGCGGCGCGCTGATCGCGTTCGCCGCGGTGGCCGCGTTCCTCGTCGCGTTGGTGATGGCGAATCGGTTCATCGCGCGGATGCACCGCCTGCGCCACGACACCCTCGAACTGGCCGACGAGCGTCTGCCCGACGTGATGCGCCGGGTCGCGGCCGGTGCGGTCGTCGATACCACGACCGAGGCCTCGCGCCTCGACTTCGGCACCGACGAGCTCGGCCAGGTGGCCGCGGCGTTCAACCGCGCCCACGTCGCCGCGATGTCGGCCGCCGTCGCAGAGGCCGAGACCAAGGCCGGGATCAACACCGTCTTCGTCGATATCGCGCACCGCAGCCAGGTGGTGGTACACCGCCAGCTCGCGCTGCTCGACCGCGCCGAGCGCGACGAGAGCAATGCCGATCAGCTCGAGCTGCTCTTCCAGCTCGACCATCTGGCCACCCGGGCCCGGCGCAATGCCGAGAACCTCATCATCCTCGGCGGCGAACAGCCGGGTCGACGGTGGCGCAAGCCGGTCCCGCTGCTCGAACTGGTGCGCGGCGCGATCGCGGAAAGCCTGGACTACACCAGGATCGTGGCCAAGCAGATGCCGCAGGTGCGGATCGCTGGGCACGCGGTCGCCGACGTGATCCACCTGCTCGCCGAGCTGATGGACAACGCCACCGCCTTCTCCCCACCCGAAACCCAGGTCGTGGTGTCCGGGATCGTGGTCGGGCGTGGGGTCGCGGTGGAGATCACCGACCAGGGTCTGGGTATGTCGGAGACCGATACGGCCGAGCGCAACGCGATGCTGGCCGACCCGCCTGCGTTCAGCGTCGGCGCGCTGTCGGGTACCTCACGGCTCGGCCTGTTCGTCGTCGCCACGCTGGCGGGCAGGCACGGCATCGTGGTGCGGCTCTCGGAATCGGTCTACGGCGGTGTCCGGGTCGTGGTGCTGATCCCGACCGCGCTGGCCGAGGCGGCCGACCCCGAGTCGGCGATCTCCGGCCAGTTCCCGGCCGTCGCGCCGCGGCCATGAGCGACGAACGCGAACACTGGTACGAGGACGAGGCGGGCCCGCTGGTCCGCCTCTACGCCGTCACCGGCGGGCGCGCCACACCGCAGCGCCACGACCTCGAGCTCACCACCTTGCTCGTCGCCGCGCGCTCCGGTGTCCGATCCCGCCTGCTCGGGCCCGAATACGACGCGATCGTCGACCTGTGCCGTTCCCCGCTGTCGGTCGCGGAGGTCTCCGCCCATCTCCACCTACCACTGACCTCGACGAAGGTTCTCGTCGGCGACCTCATCGACGAGGGCGCACTCCTCGCCAGGGCACCCCGAAACCAGCTGAGCACCGCCCCGGACGTGAATGTCCTGCGGGCGGTGCTCGCCGGGATCAAACGGTCCTAGGCCTTCGCCACCGACTGCGTCGGCAGGGTCGCGAGTTCGGCATCGAGATCGATGGGCTCGGCCGATCGGCGCGGAATGGCCAACGCGATCCCGGCCGCCACGAGCGCCACCGCGGCACCGATCAGCAGCCCGACATGGAAACCGGTCTCCGAGGGCACGGCATGCCCGGCGAAGTCGGTCGTCATATTGGCCAGCACCACTCCGACGACGGCGGCCGACACCGAGGTACCGAGCGAGCGCATCAGCGTGTTGATGCTGTTGGCGGAGGCGGTTTCCGACAGCGGCACCGCTCCCATGATCAGGGCGGGCATGGCGCCGTAGGCCAGGCCGACGCCGACATTGGTGATGCAGACCATCGTCATCAGGCCCCAGGTCGAACCCATCAGCACGGCCGAAGAGCCGTAGCCGATGGCGATGACGAGCGCCCCGACCGCGAGGGTGACCTTGGGTCCGCGCGCGGCTGAGAGTTTCGCGCCCGCAGGCGACAACGCCATCATCATCAGGCCGCCCGGCGCCATCCACAGGCCCATGCTCAACATGGTTTGTCCCATGCCGTGGCCGGTGGCGGTCGGCAGCTGCATCAGCTGCGGCACGATCAGCGCCTGGCCGTACATGGCGAAGCCGACCAGGACGGATGCGGCATTGGTCAGCAGTACCTGCGGTCGCGCCGTGGTGCGCAGATCGACGAGCGGGTCGGCGGTGCGCAGTTCCCACCATCCCCATGCGACCAGCGTTATCGCCGACGCGGCGAACAGGCCGAGCGTGGTGGCGCTGGTCCAGCCCCACCCGGCGCCCTTCGACACCGGCAGAAGCAGGAATACCAGCCCCGCGCCGAGTCCCACCGCGCCGACGAAATCGAATCGTCCGCCCGCGTCACCGCGCTTCGCCTCGGCCGGGACCAGAGTCACGATGAGCACCATCACCAGCGCGCTGAGCGCCGCCGCGGCCCAGAACAGCACCCGCCAGCTCGCGTATTGCGCGACCGCGGCCGACACCGGTAGACCCAACGCGCCACCGACGCCGAGCGAGGCGCTCATGAGCGCGATCGAGGAACCCAGCCGCTCCGCGGGCAGCACATCGCGCATCAGGCTGATTCCCAGCGGAATCAAGCCGACACCCATGCCCTGGATTCCGCGGCCGATCAGCATGGGTACCAGCGAGCTGGACATGGCGGCCACCGCGGCGCCCACGATCAGGAATCCGCCGGAGACCAGCAGCATGCGGTGTTTGCCGTACAGGTCACCGAGCTTGCCCGCGACCGGGGTGAACACCGCTCCCACGAGCAGCGTCACCGTGATCACCCAGGAGGCATTGGCGGCGCTGGTGTCGAGCAGTCCCGGAAGTTCCCCGATGATCGGCACGACCGCCGTCTGCGTGATCGCGGCGACAGTGCCGCCGAAGGCGAGGACGCCCACGACCACTCCGGGTCGGCCCCTCTCAGCTGAGATCCCCACGTACCGCTCCTCTCGACAATCAGAAAGTTATGTACAGAGCACAAGATATGCATGCTGCATTTCATGTGTACAGTACACATCGCTGCGCGCGCAGAGTTCAGCGCGCAATCGTGATGTAGGTCGCAGTGCCGCTAGTGATCCGCGGGCATCGTCGCCAGCGGCCGTGGCCAGTACTCGCCGGACCGGCGTTCGATATCGGTGTTGAATCGTCGCAGGTAGCCGACGAATGCGGCGACATCCTCGGCAGGCCAGTCCGCGAGGATCGAATCCAGTGCGTTGACGATCAGCGCCCGTTCGGCATTCAACCGGCGCTCACCTTTGACGGTGACCCGAAACTTCCGCGCCATCCCGCCCTCGGGATCCGGAATGCGCTCGACCACGCCGGCCCGCATCATGGCCGCGGTCTGCCGATTGAGGGTCGAGGCATCCAAACCCAGTGCGGCACTGAGCTCCCCGATCGACATCAGGCCACCCATCCGCAGCCGGCTGAGCAAGATGTAGGCACTGCGGTCCATGGCGTCGGCGCCACGGCGCGATCGCAGGCTGTGGCGGCCGAGGAGCATGGTCTCGAATTCGACCAACTGCGTCGCCTTGTCCATCTCAGCCCTTTCCGCGAATTCGCGCTGGTCCGGCCGTTGGCGGACCTACCGCATGTGTAGCAACCATATTACGTGTCCGCTACATATCGGGGACCGCATCACCCAGTCGCCCAGCGTAGCGGCGCACCCGTTGCGGCCATCCGGGTGCGCCGACGACATCGGTCTCAACTCAGCCGGGCCGCGAGTCGTTTCGCGTTCATATAGCCGATGGCCTCGATGGTGACCATCGGGTTGACACCCGGCGCGGTGGGGAACGTGGAGCCGTCGGCGACCACGATGTTGGGGACGTCCCAGGTGGCGCCGTCGGGATCGGTGGCCGAGACGTCCGCCGAGCCGCCCATGCGGGCCGAGCCCATGATGTGCAGGGCGCCCAGCGAGCAGTGGCCGGGGCCGTAGCCCGCCTTCTTGGCTGCCGCGTCGAATTCGGCGAGCGAGCCGCGGGTGCCGGGTTCGAAGGAGATGCCCGCCTGGTGCCCGGAGTAGATCCGTTGCGCGCCCGCGGCTTCCAGGATGGAGGCGGCGCCGACGATGCCGGTGTGCAGGTGCGCGGCGTCGTAGGCCGACAGCTGGTATTTCACCACCGGTTCGCCGGACTTGTCGATCGAGACGCTGCCGGGGTCGCGGTCGCGGGTGATGATGCCGATCGAGTTCGTGCGGGCGAAATCGAGCATGGTGGCGCGATGTTGCGCCGCGCCGCGCCAGCTCATGAAGCCGGTGGCCAGGCCGGGGTGGATCGGGCCGGTCTCGTAGATCACGCCGTAGCCGTTACCGTCGAGATCGGCGTGGTGCCTGCTGATGCGCCCCTGCAACGCGCCTTCCCATGGCCGGATCTCGTCTTCGAACACACCGAAGACCGCCGCGGCGGGATGCAGGCGCAGATGCTGTCCGATGTTCTTGTTCCGCAGGCCGGATCGGCGCAACAGCGCCGGCGTCTGGATCGCGCCCGCGGCGACCACGACCGCTTTGGCGCGCACCGTGATCTCCACTCCGTCGGCCGTGACGGCCGAAACCGATTCGGCGCGACCGGATTTCACGGTGATCGCGCGAACGTCGGCGTCGACCACCAGGCGGGCGCCGTGCTCGGCCGCGTCGGCGAGCCAGGTCTTGGTCGCCGACTGCTTGGCGCCGAGACGGCAGCCGTAACCGCATCGCCCGCACTCCACCCCGGCATCGCAGGCGTCGCTGACATTGCGCGGCAGGGTGTCCACATCCCAGCCCAGCGCCCGCGCGCCGCGTTCGAGAATGCCGTCGCGCGCCGACAGCGGCGATTTTCCGTCGGTGACGCCGATCCGTTTCCCGACCGCGGCCAGCGCGTCGCTGAACTCGTCCTCGGCGAACTGCGGCACGCCGGTCTCGGCCCATTCGGCGCGAACCGGGTCGGGGGTCGGCAGCGAGGTGCTCCAGTTCACCACCGTGCCGCCGCCGAGGCAGGTACCGGCGACGAGGGTGATCTGGCCCTCCGCCGATGCCGCGGGGCCGGGTGCGTACAGGCTGGTCAGCGCGTCGAGTTCGCCGCCGCCGAAATCCTGGTCGTCGTAATAGTTCCCGCGTTCGAGCACGATCACGTCGAGGCCTGCTTCGGCCAGCACCGCCGCCGCCGCGCCACCACCGGCGCCGGAGCCGACCACCACGACATCGCAGTCGAGCGCCGTGGATTCGGTGAACCGCAGCGGCGACAGCGGCGGCTTCGGGGCGGTCTCGAGACGGCCGGCCGGCGCCGGGTAGCCGATCGTCGTCCACAGCGGATTCGTTCCGGTGGGACCGGGGCTCACGTTGTAGGCGAGTAGTGACGCCTGCTTGAGTGCCTGGAAGATCGCCCGCACGGGGGTGAGGCCCGAATCGCCGAGGCGGAGCAGGGCGGCTTCGCGCTGCTCCTGCGAGAGCGTGGAGAACCGGCGCAGGCCGCTGCCGGTGAGCAGGCCGAACGCGCGAGAATCCCACAGCCCCAACAGCATCGCCAGCTGTTTCTGTTCGGCCTCGCGTGGATTGCGGCCCAGGATCCGGAAGATCGTATCGACCGCGCCGATCTCGGTCGCGGCGGGCAGGTCGAGCCCGTCGCCAGGGAGAAACGTATCGCAGATCATGCCCAGCGCGGCTCGCTGTTCGGCTGTCGGTTCCATACGGAAACCACCCCTCTTCACTCTGGGGTGAGTTCTATCACGCGACACGCGGCCGCGCTGGGGGTCAACAGGTTTCGGGCCGGGCGGTGACGCCCGGCCCGAGGCGGATCAGTCGGCCGAATCCACGGTGAACTGGATCGTTTTGAGCGACGGTGTCGACAGATCGACATCGGCCTTGGTCACCGACTTCGTCGCCGAGTCGTTGCGGTAGGCGGTGAGCTGGTAGCGGCCGGGTTGCAGTCCGCGAAAACTCACCTGGCCGTTCGCGCCGGTGGACATGTGCCGGTGGATGTTGTCGCCGCACGCGTCGATGCCGGTGAGGACGACTTTCCCGCCCGCGATCGGGGTGCGGTTCGTCGCGGTGATCAGCACCGCGTCGATCTGACCCGCAGCCGCCGGGGTGGCCGCGCGGATGCCCCGGTCGTTCTGTCGTGCCTGTCGTACTTCTTCGCAGGGCGCCGCGTCCTGCGCGATCGTGTCGTCGGCGCCGGGGTGCGCCCACGCGCCGCCCACCGCCGACCCGACCAGAGCTGTTGCCGCCAATCCGATCGCCAAACACTGGGTAATGACAAACCGTGGCATCGCGCCGTGTTCCTCCTGCTGCTAGCCGGACATGAAAGTGCATGTGGACATTGCTGAGGTAACGCTCGGGCGGCAACAATACTGACGGGAATTCCGGCGCTGAATCCGGTGTTCCATAGAGGCGGTTGTGGCCGATTTGTGCGACCGTTGAGCCCTCATGAAGGAGGACGTGTGAGCGACACTCGTAAGGCGATTCTGGCCGGTGGATGCTTCTGGGGTATGCAGGATCTGAT
Organism: Nocardia sp. FBN12; assembly: GCF_050320175.1. Classification (GTDB taxonomy): domain Bacteria; phylum Actinomycetota; class Actinomycetes; order Mycobacteriales; family Mycobacteriaceae; genus Nocardia. The sequence goes on from NZ_CP190048.1 coordinate 824,089, forward strand.
CCGTCGTCAGCCGGGCGTGCTGGCCACCAGGGTCGGGTACACCGGCGGGACCAACGACAACCCGACCTACCGGAATCATCCGGGCCACGCCGAGGCCGTCGAGATCGAATACGACCCGGCGCAGACCGACTACCGCGCGCTGCTCGAGTTCCTGTTCCAGATCCACGATCCGACCACCAAGGATCGCCAGGGCAACGATCTCGGTGACAGTTATCGTTCGGCGATCTTCTATCTCGACGACGATCAGCGCCGCATCGCGCTCGACACCATCGCCGATGTGGACGCCTCCGGGCTGTGGCCGGGCAAGGTCGTCACCGAGGTGACCCCGGCGAGCACGTTCTGGGATGCCGAGCCCGAGCACCAGGATTATCTGATTCGCTACCCCGATGGCTACACCTGCCATTTTCCACGCCCGGGGTGGAAACTCCCGAAGCGCGACACCATCGGCGGGTAACTGTTTCGTACTCCGTCCGCCGCACTGTCGATATGCCATGATCGGCAGTGTCGGCGTGTGCGCAGTGACGTCGGATCGAAATAACTCACGACGGCGGCCCCGGTCGCCGCAGACGATGAGGGGACGCGATTCGAATGACGTATGGACAGCAGCAACCCGGATATCCCGCTCCGGGACCGCAACTCGGCGTCGGTGACGCCCTCGGCTACGGCTGGGAAAAATTCAAGAACAACGCGGTGGTGTGGGTCGGCATCATCCTGATCGCCGCGATCATCCAGGTGGCGATCAGTTTCGTATTCGGATCGTCGGGCTCCGTCGACACCGACGCCGACGGTGCGCTGAGCTTCGGGTTCAGCCTCTGGGGATTCATCGGCAGTGTGGTGAGCACCGTGATCGGGTATCTGATCTCGGCGGCACTCGTGCGCGGCTCCCTTCACGAAGCCGACGGTCGCAAACCAGGATTCGGTGACTTCTTCAAGTTCACCAATGTGGGAGCGGTCATTCTGGCGTGCTTCCTGGTGGGTATCGCCACCGGCATCGGCTTCGTGTTGTGCATTCTGCCGGGCATCATCATCGCCTTCTTCACCTGGTTCACGATGAACTTCGTGCTCGACCGCGATCAGGACGCGATCACCGCGATCAAGTCGAGTTTCTCGGCGATTTCGAGTAATGCCGGGCCGTTGCTGTTGCTGGCACTGGCGCTGTTCGGCATCAATATCGTCGGTGCGCTGCTGTGCGGGCTCGGACTGCTGGTGACGATCCCGGTGTCGGTCATCGCCTCCACCTACGCCTACCGGGTGATCGTCGGTGGACCGGTGGTCGGGGCCGCACCCGTCGCTGATCCGGGGTACCCGCAGCAATACGGCGGGCCCGCAGAGGGATTCGGTGGTCAGCCGGGCTACGGCGGTCAGCCGGGATACGGTCAGCCGGGATACGGCCAGCCGGGTTACGGCGGCCCGGAAGGCGGACAGGGCTACGGCGGACCCGGTTACGGTGGGCCCGGTTACGGTGGGCCCGGCTATGGCGGTCCCGAAGGTGGACAGGGCTACGGCGGGCCGGGTTCCCCCGGTCAGGGCGGCCCGGGCAACCCCGACGGTCCCGATCTGGGCAAGCCCGGCGATCAGGGCTGGGGGCCCGAAGGTAATCGCTGAGCGTTGACCACGAAGGGCGTGCGATGTCGTTCATCGCACGCCCTTCGCGCTGTTCACTCGCAGCCGATGCCGTCCCCGTCGCGGTCGAGGCCGTAGTCGTCGGGTCCGATCACCCGTACCCGGCCGGTGTAGACCGGCCCGTTGCCGCTGCCGCCCTCGCAGTCGACGTCACTGACGATGGGTAGGCAGGGGGAGTAGGAGTCGTGGCAGTCCGATGACTGCGCTCCTGCTACGGCGGGGGTCGCGATCGCCATCGCGAAGACCGCGACGGCAGCGGAACCGAGGGTGAGGACGTATTTCATTGTTCTCCGATCAATCATCTAGCGGCGCACAGTGTTTCATGGGTGGGCGATTTGCCGGAAATCAGCTTGTCGGTACCTGCCGGTAGGATCGGGATTCTTCGAACAAGGGGGATTCATGCGGGGGAAATGGCGGGCGTGGTCGTGGTGGAGGCGGGGTGCGGTGATCGCGCTCGCGCTGGTTGTCGTGGTGTCGCTGCCGGTGGCCGGAGTGGTCACGGCGTTGCTGGTGTACAACGTCGGCGAGCAGTCTGAACAGGCGCGGACCAGGGGTAAGGACGCGGTGTGGCTCGGGCATGCCTGGGTGGACGGGCGTAAGACCGATGCCGATATCGACGGGTTGGCGCGGTTGCTGGCGGGTACCGGGGTGCGGGATCTGTATGTGCACACGGGGCCGCTGGAGCACGACGGGAGTCTGCGCGACGAGCTGGCGCCGCGCGCGCAATGGTTCGTCGACGCGGTGCACGCGCGATTGCCGGGGATCCGGGTGCAGTCGTGGCTGGGTGACATCGTGCAGCCCGAATTCGACGGGCTGGATGTGGAATCGGCGGCCTCGCGCGAGCGAGTGGTGGCGTCGGCGCGGCGGGTGCTGGCCTATGGGTTCGACGGGGTGCACTACGACCTCGAACCGATTCGATCGGGGTCGCCGGGATTTCTCGCGCTGCTCGACGCCACCCGTGCGGTGACCTCGGCGGCGCGCGTCCCGTTGTCGGTGTCGGCACCGGTGATCGATCCGCTGCCGGGTTTGCATTCGGTGGGGTTGGCGATCGCCGATCACGGAAAGTGGTGGAGTCAGGCCTATTTCGCCGAGGTGGCTCGTCGAGTCGATCAGGTGGCGGTGATGTCCTATGACACCGCGATGCCGACACGGGCGCTGTACAGCGGGTATGTGGCGCAGCAGACCGAACTGGCCGCCGAGGTGACGCCGGACGACGTCGACCTGCTGATGGGGGCGCCCGCGTTCTGGGCCGACGATCCGGGTCATCACGGTGCCGCCGAGACGGTGGCCGCCGCGGTGCGGGGGATTCGGCTCGGGCTGACCGAAACCGCGGTGGGCCGGGCGAACTTCGGCGTGGCGTTGTATGTGGATTTCGCTGCGACACCGCAGGATTGGGCCGACTATCGCGGGGATTGGTGTCGGATGGCTGGGTGAGTTCGGCTCATCGGTGGAGGCGAGCTATTCCGTCGGTGGTGAGCCGATCGCGGGCACGCAGATCTCGGTCGACCACGGGTGGCCCGGATGGAGCTGGGTCAGCCACGAGTTCAGGCGGGCAAGTCGGTGCGCCGGAAGCAGCGCGACGATGCGGCGGAAGTCGGCCTCGTCCTTGGGACGGTTGGCTTTTGCCTTGAACAGCAGGACGACCTCGGGAATCAGATAGGGGATGCCGTTGGCCGTGGTGCGGATGAGTTCGGTGTAGGGGAGGGTGATCGTGGGGTCGCGGCGACAGATCCAGGTATCGCCGTCGTGCGGCTCGCGGAAGACGTCGAGATGGAAGGCGCCGGTGAAGGGATCACGCAGCCAGGTCTGGTGGAGTTCTGGGTGATTCGCAGCTCGGGAGTACGGCCAGAGCTTGCCGTCGCCGACGACGTCCCATTCGTATTCGGGGAAGGCATCGGCGATCTGGGGGAAATCTGTTCGGGGGACGGTGATTTCGATGTCATCGTGCGCCCGCGAGATCGCGCCAGCGAACAGATCGAGGGCCCAACCGCCCGCGACAGCCCACGGTGCGCGACAGGTCGCGAGACGGGCGGCCACCACACTCGGGGTCCACGGGTCCCAGCGGCGGGCAGCTTCGGTTGCGGTGATCGGACGTCCCCCGTCCGGCGAGCTCATCTGTCCATCCTCGGTACCCATCGCTCGCGGCGCAAGGCTGTTGTGGGCGATGGTGATCGAGGTGAGACGCGTTTGTGAAGAAGCAGCCGCCGGGTGTTGCTCAGGTCACGCGTCGGGTAGCGCGGCGGCCGGGGTCTGCGTGTCCGCGGGGGAGGACCCGAGCCCGATCGCCTCGCCGGCAGCTAGACCGCGGCGTGCGGCCGCGGGTAGATCGGCGCCGGTGAAGACCGCGCCGGTCACGTCGGCGCCCGCGAGCCGTGCGCCGGACAGCTGGGCGTCGTTGAGGCGGGCGCCGCGCAGTGACGCCCCGGTGAGGTCGCAGTCGCGCAGGTCCGCGCCGGTGAGATTGGCCGCGGACAGGTCGGCCTCGCGTAGGTCGCCGCCGCGGAGTCGCGCTCCGGTCAGGTCGGCCCGGGACAGCAGTGCTCCGGGGAGCCGAGCGTCACCGAAGTCGGCGGCGGGGAGTCGAACGGCCGTCAGGTCGAGGCCGAGCGTGCGGTGACGGCTGGTGAGCTGACTGCGCAGCACAGCCACGGCATCGACCAGATCGCCTGGAGCGCTGGTGAATTCACCGTTCGCGGTCCGCTGCTGGAGATAGCGGGCCAGTAGTCGACGGCCGCGTTCTCGTTCGCGTGGGGCGTCCTCCATGAGCCGCTGGAGCGCGAAGATGCCGCCGGATCGGGTGACCGGGTCGTCGGCCGCGAGATGGGCGACGGCGGTACTGAATCGATCGATGTCCTGTTTGTCTCTGTCCAGCAGGAACTTTCGGGCCGTATAGAGCAGCGCTACCAGGGCGATCGGGGTCCCGATCAACGCGGCGAACTGGGTGCGCAGCGCGGCGGTGGCGTCGAGGCGGTCCTTGGGTCCCAGTTCGCGGAACCTGTCCTCGGCAAGCAGGTTCGGTAACCGGTAGATCAGGTACAGGAGTACGGCCGCACCGGCGATGACACCGATGGCCAGGAGGACGGCGCGTATTCTCATCGATTCGCACTGTACTATCCAGACACGTCGCTGGGGGTGGGAGAGAATGTCGAATTTCGTACTGCCGGAACGTGTTCGCCCCTTCGTCAACCATGAACGACTGATGGCGACGGTGACCGAGTCGGTGCTCGCGGGCGGTCCGGGGAATCGGACGGTGGTACTGGCGGGCGAACCCGGCATCGGGAAGACCGCGTTCGGTATCGAACTGGCCCACCGGATGCGCCAGTACTACGCGGACGGCGAGCTCTACCTGGCTTTCGGCGGGACCGAACAGCCCGACCACCCCGACGACGTACTCGGCCTCGCGTTGCGCGGACTCGGTGAGTCGGCAGACGACATTCCCACCCGGCGTGGTGCGCGCGAGGCGCGCTACCGTGCGCTGACCCGGAATCGGTCGATGGTGGTGTTCCTGGACGGGGTGGTCACCGAGCAGCAGGTCAGGGCCTTGCTGCCGGGCGAGGGATCGTCGCTGGTGGTGGTGACCGAAGCACGTCCCGCTGCGCCGGTCGACGCGACGGGAATGGAACTGTTCGTGGTCGAGCGAATGGACGAGATCGCCGCGCGGCAATTGCTCGAATCGATCGCTGATTCGGCACGGTGCGCCGCCGAACCCGACGCGGTGACCGCACTGATCGCGCTGTGTGACCGGCTGCCGCAGGCACTTCGGATCGTCGCCACGATGGTGTGCCGCGCCGCGAGTCATCGGATCGATCGACCGCTGGCAGACACCGTCGACCGGCTGCGTGACGAGACGCGCAGACGCACCGCCCTGTCGTTGGAGCGGGTGTACGGCGCTGCCTATCGATCACTGCCGGAGCCGACCCGCCGGTGCTACCGCGCGCTCGGTCTGCGCGCGCACGGTGGCAGTGTCAGTGCCGTCTCCTTGGCAGCGGTGCTCGACCTGCCGGAACCCGTGGTGGCCGAACTGTTGATCGAGCTCACCGACATGTACTTGGTCGAGCCGCAATCCGATCGGCGATACCGGGTTCGCGAACTGGTGCGCCGGCACGCGGCCGAGGTCGACGATCGCGCGGCGCCCGACCGCCTTGCCGACGAATATCGGCTCGTCGAGTTCTACGACCGCCAGATCCTCGCCGCCGACACCCTCATCGCGCCCGCCCGGCCGTGGCGCGGCCTGCTACTGGGGGAAAGTGGCGCGGCCAGTGCGCAATTCGACAGTGCCGACCGAGCGCGGGCGTGGTTGTGGCGCGAACGCAACGCGATTCTCGCCGCGGCGGAATTTCTCGAGGACCACGGCGATCAGCACTTTCCGCAGCGGTGGGCGGTGCTGCTGTGGGCGTTCTACGAGAAGGAGAAAATCCTCGACGACCTGCGCGTTCTGCACCGGTGGGGCTTGGCCGCGGCGGCGCGGGCAGGGAGACCGGATGTGGTGAGTCTGCTGCACACCCAGCTCGGTTTCGGCCACGTGTGGGCGGGCGATCTCGAGCTCGCCGCCGCCGAATTCGCCGCGGGGGCCCAGGAAGTGCCGAGGCCGGATCTGGAAGCCAGTGCGGTGGAAGGACTCGGACTGGTCCGGCTCGAGCAGGGACGAGTTACCGAGGCTCGAGATCTGTTGCGTCGCAATGCCGAGCTCGCGGAGCAGATCGCGGATCGGCGCCGGATCCTGCTGGCCACCTTCCATCTGGCGAAAGCCGAGTCACCGCAGGCCGCGCTGGCGCTGCTCGACATCGCCGGGCCTGGCTTCGCCGCGGAGCCCGCGGACGAGGCCGACAACGAGGCCAAGGTGAAGTACTGGCGCGGGCGAAAGCTGGCCGAGCTCGGCGAACTCGACGCCGCGGCAACAGAATTGGAACTGGCGCTGTCGATGATGGTGGCCCGCGGGCGGGGGTTCGATCAGGCCGAGATCGCGGTCGCGCTGGCCGGAATCGCCCTGCGTCGCGGGGAATCGGTCCCGGCTCGTGCGCACCTCGAGCGGGCAGTGGCCGCCTACGACCGGCTCGGGCTCACCTCGTCGGCGCAGCGGGCCCGGGTACTGCTCGATGAGGCGTCCGGTCAGTAGTCGCCGCAGTGCTGGCCCCGCGGATCATGCACCCGACGAGCTATCCGGCCGCGGAACCTCTGATACGTGCACCGTGTGCTCGACGCCGCCGCAGTTGATCTTCCACTCGCCGCTCAGATCCGCCAGTGCGTCGCCGCCGCTGATCCGGCGCTGAGCGACGGACGCGAACACCCGGCAGACTTCGTCGGAGCCGGTGACCGAGAGGAGCGTGCTTCCGTCGCCGAGCAGCCACCCACCGGATTCGTCCGGCGCCGTCGCGAGACGGCAGCCGGGAAGCCCGAGCAGTGTGTCGGCGATCCAGCCCGCGGTGTTCGCTCCGGGCAGCCCGATCATGATGTCGGCCAGGCGAAGCCAGCGGTGGCTGGGCTCGACGACACTCACCGCGAGATGCGCGCCGCGGGGGAGATCCGTCCCGGTGCGCAGGCGCTCGGCGGGGTAGCGCACGACGTCGGCGGCACCACGCCGGGGCGAATTCACCTGTACCAGATGTGATTCGGTGTCGGATAAGGGCGCCGTCGGCAGCGAGACCGCGCACAATTCGGCGGGGATCGTCGGCTCGGATAGCCCCATCGCCTCGTACATCACGGTGCGCAGGATCGACGCGCTCGCATCGGGTCGGGAGGTGGTCAGGTCGGTGATCGCGGTGTAGCGGTCCGCCGTGTGCGCGGCTATCGCTGTGCGAATTTGCTGTGCGAGGTCGCCGTCATGCTCCAATGCCGGTGCGGCGGCGAGGAATCCGGCGATCGGCGAGCCGGGGTCGACGGTGTGGTCGGCTACCGTCGCGAGGAGGGGCGCGATGCCGATCGCGGTGGCGTAGAACGGCACCGAGCCGTGATCACCGACGACAAGATCGGCGGCGAGCACGGCGGCCTTCCATTCGTCGACGTCGTCGAGCACGTGGACACCGGCCCGTGTCGCCGCGGCCTGGTATCTACCGAATTGCCAGGAGGAATGCTCGGCGACGATATTCGGGTGCGGGGCGAGCACGATGCGAAATTCGTCGACCGGGAGGGACTCGGCGATTCTTCGCGGCAAGTCGGGGTGCTTTTCCAGGAGTGAACTCTCGCCCCAAGTGGACGAGATCACTACCAGTTTGCGATGGCTGGGCAGACCGTACGCGCGTCGATAACTCGCGCGCAACGGCAGGCTCGCCGAGAGTTGGTCGAAGCAGATGTCGCCGGCGACGATGATGTTCGACGCCGCGGCGGGGAGGGCGCTGATCAGGCGGTTGCGCTGCTCGATGTGCGACAGGACGATCGCGGTGGGGACGAGTGCGCCGTCACGCGTGAGCCACTCCGCCGACAAACCGAATACCGAATTGTTTCTTTGTTTCTTTGTTTCTTTGTTTCTTTGTTTCTTTGTTCAGATATTTATTGTATCCCATTCCATGGGGGACGACAAAGAGCGGAGCTTCTATTTCGTGGAGCTTTCCGCCATAACTCGCGGAAAGTGCCAAATCGAAAGAGAACCGCCGAGCGTCCCGCCAGCTGATGCAGAACACGCCACGCTGTTCGAGGAATTCCACCGTGCCGCGATCGAAGGCCGATGATCCGGTGCAGGTGAAGGCGATACGCAGCCGGGGGTCCTCGGCGAGGATCGGCAGCGTGTCGAACAGTCGCGTCGCGGCGGTGACGTTGTGCACGACTGCCAGCACCGCCCGTTCGTGGCGAAAAGTGGACCACCGAGCATTGCGTTGCGCGGCGAACTTGGGTCTGACGCTGGGTGACACGCGAGGTGATGCTACTGCCGGTCGCGGTCAGCGACGGCGGTCGGTGAGCCAGGCCAGCGGGCGGCGGTGGTGCGGGCGGGGGCGGTTTTCCCAGCGGGGGTTGTCTTCGTCGCGGCGATAGACCGGGACCCGGCCCGCTACGCCGAAGCGGAAAGTGGTGGCGATGCCTACTACCTCGCCGTCGGCGGCCACGGCGACGGGGGTTTTCGACGTGACGGTGAGTTCGTGCATCTGGCGTTCCCCGTAGACGCGGCTGTGGCCGATAGCGGCGAGCATCAGCGCGATGACGGCGCGAGTGCGGGAGAAACGGACGTCGGCACGCAGCCAGCGCACGTCGAGCAGGCCCTCGTCGAGGCGGGAGCGGAAGGCGGGCACAGCGCCGTGCGGGTGGTAGGGGCCGTTGCCGATGAACAGGAACCACATGTCGTGCCAGCGGTCGTCGATGCGGATGTGGATCGGTTCGGCGCGGCGCAGCGTCACGACGAGGGCCGCGGCGAACGCGGGCCACTTACCCCAGCGGTCCTCCCACTGCTCGCGCAGGCGCACCAGCTCGGGATAGGCGCCGATGCTGGCGGTGTTGATCAGGTGGTGGGTGTGCGGGCCGTCGGAGGTCTCGAATTCGACTGCGGCGATGTCGACTTCGACAGCCTCGCCCGCGCCGGTGGCATCGGCCACTTCGCGCAGGTCGTAGACACCGAGGTCGCGAGCGAAGTGGTTCAGGGTGCCGGCCGGGATGACGACCAGGGGCAACTTGCTGCGGATCGCGACGGCCGCGGCCGCGGCGATCGTGCCGTCGCCGCCTGCCGCGCCGACGGCGAGGACCGAGGTGCGGGCATTCGCCGAACGGGCCGCGCCGGCGCTGCCTGTCGCGCGGTCCGCGACACCGAGCTCCTCGGTCGGGTTGGCCCCGGCGTCAACGGCTTCTTGCAGCAGCTCGGCGGCGTCACGGCCGGGTTCGGTGCGTACCAGGGTGGCCGCGGGCAGAGCTTCGGCGATGTCGGCAGTGGGGTCGTAGGAAGAATCGCCCGAGCGCGGATTCACCAGCAGCACAAGGCCTTTGCCGTCGGCGAGGATCGGGGCGCCGTGCACCACGTGCGCGTCGGCCTCGTCGGATTCGCGGATCGGCCACCAGCGTCGGGTAGTGAGGGCGACAGCGGTGCCGACGCCGGCGCCGACCAGGACATCGGACGGCCAGTGCGCGCCGGTGTGGATGCGCGAATAGGCGACGGCGGCGGCCACCGGCGCCACCGCGAGTGCGGTGCGCGGGCTCTCCAGGGCGATGGCCGTGGCGAAGGCGGCGGCATTGGCGCTGTGGCCGGACGGGAAGGACGACGACACCGGTGCGGCGACCAGCCTGCGGCCGAGCGGCATCAGTTCGGCCGGTGGCCTGCGGCGCGGGATCAGCGTCTTGAGCACGAGGTTCACCAGGAAACTGCTGCCGCCGAGCGCGATCACACCGCGCAGCGCGGCCCGCCGTGGCGGGCCCGGCTGCAGCGCGAGCGCCGCCGCGACGGCCAGCCACAGACCGCCGGTATTGGCCGACCGGGTCAGATGCAGCATCCCGCGATCGACCGCCGATTCCGGGATCCGGGACACCGCTCGGCTCATCGTGTCGTCCATCGTGGCGACGTGACCGAATCGGGCGCGGGGTAGCTCACTCACACAGAGAACCCTACCGTCGTTGTCCGTCAGTCTCTTTCGATGCGGACCGCGCCACCCGTACACCCCTCGTCGGCAGGGGTGGCGCTGTGCCCGATCGGCCGCCCGCTGGAACGCAGGCCGCACGATGCCGGGTCGCGGACTATGGCGTCGGGATCTGGACCGGATTGCAGTCGGCGGTGGCCGGTCCGCCCGAGAGCGACTCGAGAATGCAGCCGAGGTTGATTCCGCCGCCCGAACCGGAGGGGCCGAGGAATGCCAAGGGGTCGGCGCTGCCGGTATCGGCGAGGGCCGTGGGACTGCCGAGCAGCATTGCCGCGGTGGCGAGCACAATGGCGGCGCCGAGCTTTCGTGTGTTCATACCGGCAGATCCTTGCACTCGCCGGGCATCGAGCGCGGCCCCCAATTGCTGGGGCTCCGGGCGGTGATCGGGGGCTTCGCGCGGCGCGGCGACGGCCCGATAAGCTCTGCCCATGACCGACGACGCGCTGCTCGAGGGCCCCATCCACGCTGTTCATGTCGAGCTCGGAGCCACCTTCGCTCCGTTCGGCGGGTGGGAGATGCCCGTGCAGTACGGCGGCACGGTCGGCGAGCACACCGCGGTGCGCACCACCGTCGGGCTGTTCGACGTGAGCCACCTCGGCAAAGCGACGGTCGCCGGGCCGGGCGCCGCGGCGTTCGTGAACTCGGCGCTCACCAACGACCTCGGCCGGATCCGGCCGGGTAAGGCCCAGTACACGCTGTGCTGCGCCGAAGACGGCGGCGTGATCGACGACCTGATCGCCTACTACGTCAGCGACGACGAGCTGTTCCTGGTGCCGAACGCGGCGAACACCGCGGCGGTGGTCGCGGAGCTGCGGAAGGTGGCGCCCACGGGCATCACCGTGACCGACCAGCATCGTGACTACGCGGTGTTCGCGGTGCAGGGTCCCAAGGCCACCGAGGTGCTGACGGCGCTCGGCCTGCCCACCGAGATGGAGTACATGGCCTACGCCGACGCCGAGTGGGAGGGTCGCCCGGTGCGCGTGTGCCGGACCGGCTACACCGGCGAGCACGGCTACGAGCTGCTGCCGAAATGGGCGGACGCGAAGCCGGTGTTCCGTGCGCTGATCGCGCAGGTCGAGGCGGCGGGCGGCCAGGCGGCCGGACTCGGCGCGCGCGACACCCTGCGCACCGAGATGGGCTATCCCCTGCACGGGCACGAACTGTCCCTCGACATCACCCCGAACCAGGCCCGCACCGGCTGGGCGGTGGGCTGGCAGAAGCCGGAATTCTGGGGTAAGGCCGCGCTCGCGCAGGAGAAGGCCGACGGCCCGCGCCGTACGCTGATGGGGCTGGAGGCGCTGGATCGTGGCGTGCTGCGGCAGGGCCAGACCGTGCTGCGGGACGGCGCGCCGGTCGGCGAGACCACCTCGGGGACGTTCTCACCGTCGCTCAAGGTCGGCATCGCGCTGGCGCTGCTCGACACCGACGCGAAGCTGGAACCCGGCGACGAGGTGGAGGTCGACGTGCGCGGGCGCAAGCTGCGCGCGAAGGTCGTCAAGCCGCCGTTCGTCGACACCAAAACCAAGTAGTTTCAGTACCAGAAACCGGCCCGGATAGGATCGCATCATGACAGTCGCCGCACAGTTCACCCGTATTCCGCACCCCGCGCCCACTCCGGCGCAGCAGCGGGACCAGGTACTGGCGGCCCCGGGTTTCGGGCGGTTCTTCACCGATCACATGGTGTCGATCGACTACGCCGACGGCCAGTGGGGTAACGCACGCGTCGAACCATACGGCCCGCTCTCGATGGACCCGGCGACCATGGTGTTCCACTACGGTCAGGCGATCTTCGAAGGGCTCAAGGCCTACCGTCAGCCGAACGGCGAGATCGCGACCTTCCGCATCGATGCCAACGCCGCGCGGTTCCGTCGCTCGGCCGCGCGCATGGCGATGGCGGAGCTGCCCGAGGAGCTGTTCGTCGAATCCGTGCGCCAGCTGCTCGATGTCGACGCGGACTGGGTGCCCGCGGCCGGTGGCGAGGATTCGCTGTACCTGCGGCCGTTCATGTTCTCCACCGAGGCTGGGCTCGGCGTGAAGCCTGCTTCGGCGTACAAGTACCTGCTGCTCGGGTCGCCCGCCGGGGCATACTTCCCGCGTGGGGTGAAGCCGGTGCGGGTGTGGTTGTCGAACGAATACGTCCGCGCGGCGCCCGGTGGCACCGGCGAGGCGAAGGTGGCGGGCAACTACGCGTCGTCGCTGCTCGCGCAGGCGCAGGCTACCGACGAAGGCTGTGACCAGGTTGTCTGGCTGGATGCCTGTGAGCGTCGCTATGTCGAGGAGATGGGCACCAACAACCTGTTCTTCGTGTTCGGTACCGGCTCGGCGGCGCGACTGGTGACGCCGGAACTGTCGGGTTCGCTGCTGCCCGGTATCACTCGCGACTCGTTGCTCACGCTGGCTGCCGACTCCGGCTACCCGGTGGAGGAACGCAAGATCTCGGTGGAGGAATGGCGCAAGGGTGCCGAAACCGGGGAGATCAGTGAGGTTTTCGCGTGTGGGACGGCTGCGGTGATCACGCCGGTCGGCTGGGTGAAGTCCGCTGAGGGTGAATTCGCTATCGGCGGTGGGGAACCCGGTGAGGTGACGATGGCGCTGCGGGATACGTTGACCGGGATTCAGCGGGGTACTTTTGCTGATACGCACGGGTGGATGCGGGCTCTGTAGGCGGGGACGGGTTTGGCAGTGCTCTGGGGTTTGAGTAGTCCTAGAGGCGCTGGCTGTGTTTGTTGGAGCGCTGGCGCGCTCGAGTCGCGGCCCCGAGGGGCCGCCGGTTAGGCACCGGGGCTTGCTCCTTCGTCGCCTACGCCCCGGCGCCTAACCGGCGACCCGGCCGCGACCGGCCACTTCGTGGCCGCCGCTCCCTATGGGTCGCGGGTGGGGGGCTGGGAGTGCGGTCATGGCGGATCTGGGGTTTTTCGGGGGTGTTATCCCGGCATCAGGGCTTGCCATTCGGCGAGGGACTTCGGGCGTAGGACGTAGTTGGTGTTGCGGAGGGAAGCCAGTGCGCTGCTTGGGGCTTCGGAGTACCAGTGGCCGGGGTAGACGACGGGGTTGCCGTCGAGGGCGGCTAGTTGGCGGAGGCTGCGGAACATTTCGTCGGAGTCGCCGCCGGGGAAGTCGGTGCGGCCGCAGCCGTCGATGAAGAGGGTGTCGCCGGAGATCAGGCGGCCGTCGAACAGGAAGCACTGGCTGCCCGGGGTGTGGCCGGGGGTGTGGAGTAACTCGATGTCGAAGGCGCCGACGGTGACCTTGTCGCCGTGGTCGTGGCCGGTCAGTTCGCTGGGGGCGATGCCGGTGGTCTGGGCTACCCAGTCGAGTTCGAGCTTGTTGACGTGTACGGGGACGCTGGTCTTCTCGAGCAGTTCGGCCACGCCGCCGAGGGTGAAACCGAGCATGGTGCCGCCGACGTGGTCGGGATGGTGATGGGTGGCCAGCACGCCGGATACGCGCATGCCGTCGGCTGCCGCGACGTCGACCAGGTCGGCCGCCTGATAGGCGGGGTCGACCAGCAGGGTCTCGCCGGTCTCCCGATCGCCGATCAGGTACGCGAAATTGCGCATCTGTGTCGCGATCGGATCGCCGACGGCGTAATCCCGGCCGGACAGCAGCTGGCGGAAGTAGAGGCGCTCGGATGACATGTGCTCCACCTTATTGCCACCGGTGTGCTGGGGGCGCACCCGAGTACCGATGACCGGACGGTCTGTGGGAGCGCACAATTCCCGATATCTTGGACTTGTGACCAGTCCGAGTTTGCTGTGACCGGTCGTTCGGCTATAACGCCAGCGAGAACCCCACTGCGCCAAACGAAACCGTGATTTCGACGACTGTTCCGAGAATATCGCCGGAAAGACCCTCGAAACGGCGGACGCAATGGCGGGTGATCGCGACGGTCAGCGCGAGGGCGGCGAGCACGACAACCGGGCCGAGCCAGAGGTTGTCTGGGATGGCCGCGGCGGCGGTGACGACCGCGAGCGCCGGCCAGATCAGCGCGACAGCACGCGGCTGGGTGCCTGCGACCAACGCGCCGAAACCGGCGTCGGGGGCGGCGCGGATGCCGGTGCGGCAAGCCAGGACGACGGCGACTCGGCCCATGGCGACGGCGAGGACGATCGCGAGCCAGCGGTGCTGTTCGGCCAGCGCCGCGAAGGCCACCGATTGGATGGCGATGGCGAAAATGAGGGCAGCGACCCCGAATGGGCCCGCCCCGCCGGACTTCATGATCTCGCGGGCGCGCTGCGGCGGGCCGTAGCTACCGAGCCCGTCGACGGTGTCGGCCAGGCCGTCGAGGTGCATCCCGCGGGTGAGTAGCGCGAGGAGCCCGACGGTGAGCAGGCCGGCGAGGAGGGGGGTCGATCCGGCGCTGATCAGCAGCCAGGAAGCGCCCGCGACTACCGCCCCGAGAGCGAGGCCGATGAGGGGGGCGAGAGTGATCGCGTGGCCTGCGATGCCACGGTCTACCTTCGCTGGTCCCGGCACGGGGATGACCGTGAGCCAGGAGACGGCCAGTCTCATGGCGTTCATGACGAGGTCGCCGCGGCGTCCGGGTGGTGAATCCGAGCGGGCGACTCGGCGACGGAACGCGACGTGTTCACTTGGCCAGGTCGACGGTGTCCGATTCCGCGGCGGCGGTGCTCACGCCCGCGTCGGCGAAGGTCGACATCTCGGCGAGGGTGGCGACGGCGGCGCGCAGGATCGGCAGGGCGATCAGCGCGCCGGAGCCTTCGCCGAGGCGCATCTCGAGGTCGATCAGCGGGGTCAGGCGCAGGTGCTTCAAGGCCAGGTCGTGGGCCGGTTCGGTGGAGCGGTGGGCGGGGAGCCACCAGGCTTTCGCGCCCGCGGCGAGGTCTTCGGCGACCAGGGCGGCGGCGGTGACCACGACGCCGTCGAGCAGGACGGGGGTGCGGCGGACGGCGGCCTGGGCGAGGAAACCGGTCATGGCGGCGAAGTCGGCGCCCGCGGCGACCCGCAGCAGGTCGACGGGGTCGGTGGCGACGGGCCGGGCGCGGCGCATGCCGTCGCGGATGGCGGCGACCTTGCGGATCCAGCCCTGGTCGTCGACGCCGGTGCCGCGGCCAACGGCGGAAACAGGTTCGGTGCCGGTGAGGATGGCGATGAGAACGGTGGCGGGGGTGGTGTTGCCGATGCCCATGTCACCCGCGATCAGCAGGTCGGCGCCGGAGTCGATCTCCTCGTCGGCGATCGCCCGGCCCGCGGCGAGTGCGGCGGTGACCTCGGCGTCGGAGAGGGCGTCCTCGCGGTCGATCGAACCGCTCGAGCGGCGCACCTTGTGCTGGGAAACCGACGGATCGGTATCTCCGTCGACGGAGATATCGACGACTCGCACGGTCGCGCCCGCCACCGCGGCGAGTGCGTTCACGGCAGCGCCGCCGGCCAGGAAATTGGCGACCATCTGGGCGGTGACCTCACTCGGGTACGCCGAGACGCCGTGCTTGGCCACACCGTGATCGCCCGCGAACACCACCACGCGGGCCCGTTCGAACTGTTCGGGTGGGCACGTGCCCTGGCAGGCCGCGACCCAGTTGCCGAGTTCCTCGAGCCGCCCCAGCGATCCGGCCGGCTTCGTGAGCTGCGTCTGACGCTGCTCGGCCGCCACGCGCACCTGTGCGTCCGGGGCCACGACCGGGTCGAATCCGTGAGTCACTGGCGAGCCTTTCGAAAGTCGGGTGTTCGGCACTCATCTTGCCCGGATCACCGCGCGCGGCGCCGACCGACCCGCCTCATTTCAATCGAAGTGGCAGCCCGGCCACGATGAGATACGCCTCGTCGCACACCCGCGCGAGTTGCTGATTCAGCGTGCCGATCTCGTCACGGAACAGCCGTCCCGACCGGGTTGCCGGGATGATCCCCATCCCCACCTCGGGCGACACGATCACCAACCGCTCCCGGTAGGCGTCGACGGCCTCGACGAGCGCGGCGCAATCGGGGGCGACGGTGCCGCGCGGTGCGTCCCACGCGTTGCGCGTGTCGAGGCGCGCGGTGAGCCAGGTACCGATGTCGTCGAGCAGCGTCGCAGCCGACGCGGTGGCGAGAACCGTTGCGGGCTCGGTGTTCTCGACGGTCGTCCAGTGCGCGGGGCGTCGGTCGCGGTGGAGGGCGATCCGGTCGGCGAAGTCGTGATCGGCGGGATCGTGGACGGCGGTCGCCAGGTAGCGAACGGTCGGCGCGTCGGTCAGCAGGTTCTCGGCGAAGGCCGACTTGCCCGAGCGCGCGCCGCCGAGAACTAGGGTGCGGGTCGGCGCTGGCATGCCCGCACGGTAGCAATCACCGCGCGGAGATCACCACGCTGGGCACATGGTTTCGTGGTCGAATCGGCCATGGAGGAGTGTCCGCTCAGCGCACGCCGAGCGCGTCCAGCACCATCGGGCGCGCGTTCGTCAGGGCCTGCTGCCAGTACGGCCAGGTGTGGGTGCCGTTGACGACGTCGACGCGCGCAGAGACGCCGAGGGCGGTGGCGCGGTCGCGGAAAATACCGGCCGCGACCACGGTCATCGCCTCGAGGCTCATCGCGTTGAGGGTGTTGCCGATGCCGAAGGGGACGTCGGCGGCGCCGGGGATGCCGTTGCCGGTGGTGACGTAGAGGGGCAGGCCGCGCAGCCGTTCGAGCTGGTTGGTGGCGTCGTTGCGGGCCCACGCGGGGTCGCTCGCCGGGCCCCACATGTCGTCGACGTTGAAATTGCCCTCGTCGCGCATGGCGACGCGCATGGCTTCGTTCCACATCGGGTAGGTCGGGTTGACGAAACCGGAGAACGAGCCGGCGAAGCGGAACTGGTCGCGGTGGTGGGCCGCGAGGGTCAGTGCGGCGTTACCGCCCATGGACGCGCCGATGATGGCGTTGTTCGTGCGCGAAACCCCGTACCCTGCAAGGAAATCGGGGAGTTCGCGAGTGAGGAACGTTTCCCATTTGTAGGTCGACTTCTGACCGTTGGTGCTGCTCGGCCGGTACCAGTCGGTGTAGAAACTGGAGTGCCCGCCGACCGGGAACACCAAAGTGACGTTGTCACCGGCGAATTGACGCAGCGCGTCGGTGTCGGTGGTCCACTGGCTGTGGTCCGCGGGGGCGCGCAGGCCGTCGAGCAGGTACAGCGCGGCGCTGCCGCCTCGCGCTGCCCACTGCACCTGGACCTTGATCGGGCCCATGCTGGACGGCACGATCAGTTCCTCGAAACCGCCTGCGGGCGTGCGTGATACCGGTGCCGCGTCGGCCGGACTCACCCCGATCGACAGGACGGTCGCCGTAGCGACCACCGTGAGAGCTTTTTTCAACCAGCCAGAACGTCCCCGCGTGTAGAACACGCAGTCAGCTGACCAGCAGCGGATGGCCCAGTCAAGCTGACGCGGACACTCTACAACCCGGCACGTGGGGAACTGTGCTGTTCACCAATGGTTTTCGCGATGTGAAAAGAAGAGTGCAATCTCGAGAGGTAGCCATGCGCAACCGCATCCACCTCATCGCTGGCGCGATCGGCCTCGGCTTGCGCGCGAGCAGCTGACTCAGGCGCCGCCGAAGCGGCGGCGGTATTCGGTGGGGGCGATGCCGACCTGGCGCTGGAAGTGGTGACGTAGTAGCGCACCGGAGCCGAAGCCGGACTCGTCGGCGATCCGTTCCAAGGCGATGTCGGTGGTTTCGAGCAGGTGCTTGGCGAACAGGACGCGCTGGGTGGTGAGCCATTTGACGGGCGTGGTGCCGGTTTCGGCGGCGAAGCGGCGGGCGAATGTGCGGGTGGACATGCTCGAGCGGGCCGCGAGTTCGTCGACGGTGTGCGGGTGGGCGAGGTTCTCGGTGAGCCAGGCCAGGGTGGTGGACAGGCCGGCGGAGCTGCACTCCGGGACCGGCTGCTCGATGAACTGGCGCTGGCCGCCGTCGCGTTGCGGGGGGACGACCATCCGGCGGGCGATGCCGTTGGCGGCGGCGGTGCCGATCTCGCGGCGGACCAGGTGCAGGCAGGCGTCGATGCCCGCGGCGGTGCCCGCGCTCGTGATCAGGTTGCCCTCGTCGACGAACAGGACGTCGGGGTCGACGGTGGCCTCGGGGAACATCGCGGCGAGTTGGTCGACATAGCGCCAGTGGGTGGTGCACTTGCGGTTGTCGAGCAGGCCCGCCGCGCCGGCCAGGAAGGCACCCGAGCAGACGGTGAGCACCGTCGCGCCCGCGTCGGCGGCGTCGCGCACCGCCTCGAGCACTCGATCGTCGTATCGGCCGATCGGGGAGGCCGGGATGGCGACCAGGTCGGCGTCGGCGAGCTGGTCGAGGCCGAAGTCGGGGGTGACGGAGATGCCGGGGGTGGTGGAGCGCAATGGCTTGCCTGGCTCGGCGCCGCAGACCCGGAAGTCGAAGCCGGGCAGGCCGTCGGCGGTGCGGTCGAGGCCGAAAACCTCACAGACCACACCGAATTCGAACATGGCGAGCCGGTCGTTGAGTACTACGGCAACCGTCGAGAGCATGACTCATCGTAGCTGGCTGAATCTTTACGCACAATGACAGGGCTGCCACTTTTGGCTGAAAATCATCGAGCGCAAAATTACTGCCATGCTTACTTTTCTGATCGTCATCACCGTCATCATCGGACTCGCCGTACTGATCGGCCGCGGCACCGCCGGCTCCACCGGAATCATCGACCGCGACGCCCAGCGCATGGACACCGAACTCAAAGCCATCGCCGGCTACGCCGGTTACATCCGCCCTAGTCACCACTGAACGTGAATGGTGAGAGCGACCACCCTCACGAGCGAATCGCCGAGCCTTCCGCAACCACCTACGGACTCCCGATCCGACCACCACGTTTTCGGCCGCCCCGGATCCGAGGGGCGAGACGTAACGGCGAAGCCGGAGTATCGCCCCTCGGATCCGGGGTTACGAGGCCGAAAACTCGCGGCGCCAGCCGCAAAATTACACCGCGTCGCCGGGGCCGACTCGCGGCTTCGGGGCGCGCATCTTGCGGATCTGGGAGGCGCGGACGAAGGCGTACCAGCCGAGCTTGAAGCCGGTATCGGTGGTGTCGGGGAACCGCTCGATCACCCGGTTGTTCACGATCTTGCCGAGGACGAAGCCCTCGATGATCATGAAGACCATCATCACCAGCATGGCCAGCGTGACGATCGTCTGCAGGCCGGGGGCCACGAACATCGACAGGATCAGCACCAGTGCCATCGGCATGAACAGGCCGACCAGGTTGCGGCGCGCGTCCACCAGGTCGCGCACGTAGGCGCGGAGCGGGCCCTGATCGCGGGGCAGCAGGTACTTGTCCTCGCCGGCCAGCATGCGGGCGCGGCGGTCCTGCACGGCGGCGCGGCGGTCGGCAGCGGCGGCCTTGCGATCCTGTTTGGTGCCCTTGACGGCCTTGCGGCGGGCGCGGGCTTCCTTGGCGGTCAGCGGGGCGGGCGCGACCGGGCCGCGCCGTTTGCCTTCTGCCTCACGCCTTTTCGGCGTCGGCTTGCCTTTGCCGGGGGTGGTCGAAGCGGTGGCGGCGGCCTGTTCGGAGCCGGACACCGACGGGTCGACGGACTCGTCGATGGTGCTGGACTCGTCGCGACGGAACAATTTCACGTTCACCAGGCTATTCGATGATGCCGACCATCGGGAAATGCGGTCCGCTCAGCGGTGGGGCCGGTCTCATACCGGCTGGTCTGCGACGCAGATCACGCCGTAACAGGGCGTAGTGTGGGCGCAAGCACCCAGGTGGCGTCTACTGGCTGCGCCGAGGGTGGCAAAATAGGAATAGCAGTTGCTGCGACAGCGTTGGAATCAGTCGTGCGCTGTGCACCTGAGGTCCGTTGACGGGCTGAGTCGAACTAGGAGTGTCCATGACTGTGCAGAACGAGACCGCCACCGAGACCCACGGTGCGACGCTGACCGACGCTGCCGCCATCAAGGCGAAGGCGCTGCTCGACCAGGAGGGTCGTGACGATCTGGCCCTGCGGATCGCCGTGCAGCCCGGTGGCTGTGCTGGTCTGCGCTACCAGCTGTTCTTCGACGATCGCATCCTCGACGGCGACATCGTCGTCGACTTCTCCGGTGTGAAGCTGGCCGTCGACCGCATGAGCGCCCCGTACATCGACGGCGCCTCGATCGACTTCGTCGACACCATCGAGAAGCAGGGCTTCACCATCGACAACCCGAACGCCACCGGTTCTTGCGCCTGCGGCGATTCGTTCAACTGATGTTCGGCGCCGCGGGTTAGCGGCGCCGTAACCTCGCCTTCCTGGGCACGCCCGGGAACATTGTGGTTGCGTGGCGAGGTAGCGAACAGGTGAACCACAGGCGGTAGCGCTTGCTAACGTTGAAGTCCGGGATCGGGTGATCCCGGACTTTCTGTTTTCCTACCTCTAGCGTCGAAGGGGCCCTGCCTCGTGTCTGTTGCCGTGTCCGCATCCATCGCCACCGACCACCTCATGCGCTTCCCCGGCCGGTTCGCCGATGCGCTGCTCGCCGATCAACTCGATCATGTGTCCTTGAGCTTCCTCGTCGACGATCTGCAGATCCGCCGTGGCGGAGTGGCGGGCAATATCGCCTATGCGATGGGTCTGCTGAAGCAGCGTCCGGTGCTCGTCGGTGCCGTCGGGGCCGATTTCGCCGAGTACCGCCAGTGGCTGGAGGCCAGCGGCGTCGATTGCTCCGCGGTGCATGTCTCCGCGACGTCGCATACCGCCCGGTTCGTGTGCACCACCGATGAGACGATGGCGCAGATCGCGTCGTTCTATCCCGGTGCGATGAGCGAGGCGCGCGATATCGACATCGCCGCGATCGCCGCCGCGCACGATATCGACCTGGTGCTGGTCGGCGCGAACGATCCCGAGGCAATGGTCGCGCACACCCGTCAGGCCAAGGCACAGGGCATCGCCTACGCCGCCGACCCGTCCCAGCAGCTGGCCCGCCTCGACGGTGAGCAGGCGGCCGAGCTGGTCGACGGGGCCGCCTACCTGTTCACCAACAAGTACGAGTGGGCGCTGCTGCAGCAGAAGACCGGCCTGAGCGAAGCCGACATCACCGCCAAGGTCGGCATCCGGGTCACCACACTTGGCTCCGAAGGTGTGCTCGTCGTCGATGCCGACGGCACCGAGGTCCGCGTCGGCGTGGTGCCAGAGGTATCGAAGGTCGACCCGACCGGCGTCGGCGACGGTTTCCGCGCCGGCTTCCTCACCGCCCACCGCGCGGGCCTGAGCCTGGAACGCGCCGCCCAGCTCGGCTCCCTGATCGCCGTACTCATCCTGGAAACCACCGGCACCCAGGAATGGACCCTCAACACCGAAGACGCCCTCGAGCGCCTGACCAAGGCCTACGGCACCGACGCCGCCGACGAACTGGCCGTCCTGCTCTGACGTACGGAACACGGACGCCCCCTGGATCTTCTTTCGATCCAGGGGGCGTTTCTGTGGGTTTTACAGCGAGACCGGGTAAGTCGGTTCCTGGATCTCCGGCTTGATGCGGTCTTCGACGAAAATGCCGTGCCAGACCATGAAGACCAGGACGGTCCAGAGGCGGCGGCTGTGGTCCGAGACGCCTGCTTTGTGGTCGCGGAGCATCTGGAGGATGGCCGGCTTGTGCAGCAGGTGGTCGGTCTGGGACTCGGCGATCTGGGTTTCGGCCCAGTCGTAGAGTTCGGTGCCGCGCAGCCAGTGGCGCAACGGGACCGGGAAGCCGAGCTTGGCGCGGTTGAGGACGTGGTCGGGGACGATGCCGTCCAGGGCCTGGCGCAGCGCGTACTTCGAGGTCTCCTTGGTGATCTTCTGGTCGAAGGGGATGCCCTCGGCGACGCGCATGACCTCGTTGTCCAGGAACGGCACGCGCAGTTCGAGGGAGTTGGCCATGGTCATCTTGTCGGCCTTGACCAGGATGTCGCCGCGCAGCCAGGTGAACAGGTCCAGGTGCTGCATGCGCGCGACCGGGTCCCAGCCCGCGGACTGGGCGTAGATCGGCGCGGTGACGTCCTGGTGGGTCCACTCGGGGCGGAAGTCGCGCAGGACCGCGCGCAGCTGGGCGTCGTTGAAGCTGCGGGCATTGCCGTAGTAGCGGTCTTCGAGGCGCAGCGAGCCGCGCTGCAGCAGCGACTTGCCGCGCTTGCCGTCGGGGATCTTGTCACCGAGCTTGCCGAGCAGCTTGCGCGCACCGGCGGGCAGGTACTCGAAAGGCTTGAGCGACAACGGTTCCCGGTAGATCGTGTAGCCGCCGAACAGCTCGTCGGCGCCCTCGCCGGAAAGCACGACCTTGACGTGCTTGCGGGCTTCCTTGGCCACGAAGTACAGCGGGACCAGCGCCGGGTCGGCGACCGGATCGTCGAGGTACCAGACGATCTCGGGGATCGCGGCGGCGAACTCGGCGGGGGAGACCACCTTGACGATGTGGCGGGCGCCGATCAGCTCGGCGCTCTCGGCGGCCACGTCGACCTCGGAGTAGCCCTCGCGCTCGAAGCCGGTGGTGAAGGTGATCAGCTTCGGGTTGTGGCGCATGGCCAGCGCGGCGATCGCGGTGGAGTCGATGCCGCCCGACAGGAACGAACCGACGGTGACATCGGCGCGCATGTGCTTGGCGACCGAGTCCTCGAGCGCCGCGGCGATCTCGGCGTAGCGGGCCTTCTCCGAACCCGCGACGAACGGGCGAACCCGGAAGTCGGGACGGAAGTAGCGGGTCACGACCGGCTCCTGGCCGACCTTCACCGTGGCGTAGTTGCCGGATTCGAGGCGACGGATGTTCTTGTGCAGCGACTCGGGCTCCGGCACGTACTGCAGCACGGTGTAGTGCTCGAGTGCGCGCGGGTCGAGCTCGTCGGACAGTTCCAGCGGGCTCAGCAGCTCCAGGAGGCTCTTCTTCTCGCTGGCGAAGGCCGTGCCGCCGGGGCCGGTCGCGATGAACAGCGGCTTGATGCCGAACGGATCGCGCGCGAGGAACAGTTCCGAGGTCTCGGTGTCCCAGATCGCGAAGGCGAACATGCCGCGCAGCTTGCGCACGGCCTCGGGGCCCCAGAAATGGAAGGCGGCCACGATGGCCTCGCCGTCACCGTCGGTGGCGAAGATCTTGGCATCGGGGAATTCGGCGCCGTGCTCGGCGGCCAGCTGCTCGCGCAGTTCGAGGTAGTTGTAGATCTCGCCGTTGAAGGTCATCGCGTAGCGCTGCGGGTTGTCCGCGGGGCCCCAGCGCAGCGGCTGGTGCGAGTGCTCGATATCGATGATGGACAGGCGGTTGAAGCCGAAGATCATGTGATCGTCGTGCCAGGTGCCCTTCTCGTCCGGGCCACGATGTCGCTGGCAGTGCAGCGCGTCGTACACCTGATCGACCACCTCGGTCGTCGCCGTATCAGCTGTCAGGAATCCGAGCAGTCCGCACACGGTGTCGGCAACCTTCTCTCGTTCGGATTGCACGCGTGGCCCAGGGAGCCTGGGAGGCAGCTGGGTTGGCCCCGCGTGCAGTGCCATTCATGGGCGATTGGTTTCATGCACTGTACCGAGATGGGTTCCATCGATGGTACTGAGGAGGCGCATGCGCTCCGCCCAGACGCCCGCTCGCGCGACGTCGACGGTTTCGGACGGAAAACCACAGGTCGTTGCTTCCGGTGCGGTCGCTGCGGAGTGTCGAAAGTGACCCCGCGACAAGACAGTGCCCGCTTTGGTCTACGCTGCGTAGTACTCAGGTCCTTCTCAGGTGTGCGTGCGTCACAGCGGCAATACTTCGAGAGGCCTGAAACTGCTTTGAAGAGGTGTCGGAACGGGCGAATCGCCGCCCGGACGACGCAATGTGTCGGAATGTGTGGCGACCAGGAAGGCGTGAGCGTGGCGCACAAGGCGAGCGAAGAGATCGGGGCACGACCCGAGAAGGGCCGGCAGGGCCGGGTCCTTCGGCGGGCCGGGCTGGCGGTGTCCCTGGGGATGACCGCGTTGCTCGTCTCGGGCTGCTCGATCGACAATGTTTGGCTCCGGTTCGGCTGGCCCTCGGGTATCACCCCGCAGGCCACCCGGATGCGTGAGCTGTGGACCTGGTCGGTGCTGGCCGCGCTCGCCATGGGCGTGCTGGTCTGGGGCCTGACCTTCTGGACGGTCATCTTCCACCGCAAGCGCAAGAACTCCCCGGAGTTCCCGCGCCAGACCGGTTACAACGTGTCGCTGGAACTGACCTACACGGCGATCCCGTTCGTGATCATCGCGGTGCTGTTCTACTTCACCGTGGTCGTGCAGAACTACGTGCACGAGAAGACCGACAATCCGGATGTCACCGTCGACGTGACCGCCTTCCAGTGGAACTGGAAGTTCGGCTACCGCAACGTGAACAACGTCGCCGGTCTCACCTACAACGGCATCGACACGGAGAAGGAGCTGCTGAACGAAGAGCAGCTCGCCGAATACCGTGAGCTCAAGAACGACAAGGGTCACCCGCAGCCGGGTCCGCTGCACGGCAAGCCGGCCAACGACATCCTCTCGTACCTGCACTACGACAAGATCGAGACCTTCGGCTCCAGCGAAGAGATCCCGGTGCTGGTGCTGCCGACCGGTAAGCGCATCGAGTTCCAGCTCGCCGCCGCCGACGTGATCCACGCCTTCTGGGTGCCGGAGTTCATGTTCAAGCGCGACGTGATGCCGAACCCGAAGGAAAACCAGTCCGACAACGTCTTCCAGATCTCGGAGATCGAGAAGGAAGGTGCCTTCGTCGGCCGTTGCGCCGAGATGTGCGGCACCTACCACTCGATGATGAACTTCGAGGTCCGTGCGGTCTCGCCGGAGAAGTTCGCTCAGTACATCAAGGCGCGTGAGTCCGGGCTGACCAACGGTGAGGCGCTCGCGTCGATCGGCGAGTCGCCGGTGGCCACCTCCACGTACCCCTTCAACACCAAGCGCGATGCCAAGAGCGCTTCGGTGAACGAGAGCAAGTGAGGATTCTGATATGAGGATCGAAGCGCGGATCTTCGAACTGCTCACGGCGTTCTTCATCCTGGTGGGCATCGTCTACGGGTTCTTCACCGCCCAGTCGCGCACCGGTATCGAGTGGGCAGGCACCACCGCGATCGTGCTGACCGCGGGCCTGTCGCTGATCATCGGCACCTACTTCCGGTTCGTCGCGCGTCGCATCGACCTGCGTCCCGAGGACTACGAAGAGGCCGAGATCGTCGACGGTGCCGGTGACCTGGGCTTCTTCTCGCCCGGTAGCTTCTGGCCCATCCTGCTGGCGGCCGCTGGTTCGGTCACCGCACTCGGCCTGGCGTTCTTCCAGTTCTGGCTGATCGGTCTCGGCGTGGTGCTCGTGCTCGCCGCCGCCGCGGGCCTGGTCTTCGAGTACTACCTGGGTGCCGAGAAGCACTGAGACAACACGACACGGTCGCCGCGACACCCTCGAACCGAGGGAGTCGCGGCGACCGTTTTCGTTTGGGTGGCCCGAGAACGACCGAGCCGGCCGTGCGACCGCACGACCGGCTCAGTGCATCGAATGCCTCAGTGCGCGAACACGAGCCCTTCTTCCTCGGGTCCCGCCACCTTGCGCGGAGCGGACAGCTGCACGATCCGGCGGGGCAATGCCGCGGCGACAACCGCGCCGATGAGCGCGGTCACGGCGCCGATCAGGAAGGCGATCGTGAAGCCGCGGTCCAGATAGAACACCGCGCCCTGCGTCATCTCCGGCGGGATGGGTGCGATGTAGGAGTTGTTCATGATCGTGAACGCGATCACCGGCAGGACGGCCGGGAACACACTCTGCGAGACCCCGACGATGCTGGCGGTACCTGCCTGCAACTGCGGCGGCACGGCCTCGATCAGCAGATTCGGGATAGCGGCGTAGGCCATGCCCATGCCGGTGCCGAAGATGCCCGCGAAGACGATCAGCAGCGGCTTGCTGTCGTGCACGGCCGCGGTCAACGCGAATCCGAGGGCCATCAACAGCATGCCGATGGTCATCAGAACGCGGGGGCGGACGTCGCGGCGGCCGACAAGCAACCCGACGACGACACCGCCGACTACCACCATCAGCCCTACCGGGGCCTGGAAGATCGCGAAACCCTCGGCGGTGACACCGAATCCGTAGTCGAGCCCGAGCACGGCAGGTGTCATGGCCAGCATCGGCAACAGGATGGTGAACAGACCGCTGGCGCCGTAACAGAGTCCGGCGCCGATGGTGGTGAGCAGCACCGAACGCCGGCCGAGCACATCCAGGTCGATCAGCGGTTCCCGGAGCACTCGCGCACTCACCAGCCACGCCGCCAGCAACACCACGCCACCGGCGAGGTAAGCGATGGTCGAGCTGTCACGCCAGCCCCAGGTGGGCCCGAAGCTGACCGCGATGAGAATGCCCGCGATACCGCCGCCGAGCAGAACCGCTCCGAGCGGATCGATTCGTGAGGGCAGCCGCACCGCCGATTCGGCCGTGGTGAAGAAGATCAGGGCGCCGAGCACGGCGAGACCGATGACGAAGAACCAGAAGATGCTGCGGAATCCGAAGTTGTCGATCAGCCATCCGGTGAGGAACGGCGCGGGAATCGCGATCAGTCCCATGCCGCTGGTCGCGATGCTCACCGCCAGCGCGATCGTCTTCGCCGGGAACACGTCCCGGATCAGCGAATAGCTCAAGAACAGGCAGGGGATGAGCAGGCCGGTGAGCGCGCGACCGGCGATCAGGACCGCGTAGCTGCCCGCGACCGCGGACAGCAACGATCCCGCCGCCGCCACGGCCACGCAACCGAGTAGGGCTTTGCGCTTGCCGTACATGTCCGCCAGCTTGCCGATCAGCGGCGCGGTGACGGCGCCGACCAGCAGGAACGATGTCAGCAGCCAGGCGCCCTGGGTGGTCTGGTAATGCGCGGCGATCGACGGTAGGGCCGTCGAGATCATCATGTAGCTCACCGCGAGCATCTCCAGGAGGAGCACGATCGAGGCGAGCGAGAAGATCAGGCGTGGAGTCCAGCGGTCCGCGGTGGGTGTCGGAGTGGAAGCGACCATCGGAGGTCCTTTCGAGGATGGGGCCCGCATCCGACGAACGATCGGAATGCGTAACCGACATCACACTTTCTCCGGGTGATCCGTAGAGCCCGCTATCCCATCCACTGGGAGATGGATATGCCTGATAGTCAGATTGTCGATGGTGAATCCGGCATGACCAGCGGATTCGCGGTGTATCACATCCTGCGAACACGCGCAGCCGGGTGAATCGCCGAACCGCTTGTGCCCGAACGTGTGCACTGTCGGTGACCGGGATGGGTACGGCCCGCGGCCGACACCATGGCGGCAGCGGGAAACGCACGACGGGTGATCATCGCCCGTCGTGCGTCCTCTGCCGAGGCGTTGTGCCTCAGACGCTGTAGCGCAGCGCCTGCTCGGAGCGGCAGATGTCGTCGATGCCGGAGACGATCTCGCGCAGCTGCTCCGAGGGCAGGGCCGAGGGGCGCAGGCGGCAGGTGAAGGTGATCAGGCCGTAGTCGGCGGGGGTGAGGCCGCGTGCGGCGGCTTCGGCGCGCAGGTACTCCGAGCGCACGCCGTAGGTCATCGCGGAGATGACGGTGAAGCAGCCCGAGCGTTCGCGGTGGGCCGAGAACAGGTCGTGCAGGCCGTAGAAGACCGAACCGTAATTGGCCAGTGGGGCGAACACGCCGACACGGTAGGCGGGGCCGCGCTCGGAGGAGTTGATCACGGTATCGGCCAGGTACTCGGCGTCGCGCATGGTGAGTACCTTCGGCGCGAACATCAGCGCGCCCGCCGCCGCGTTGCGGACCGGCATGCCCGCGCGGCCGCCCGCGGCGGAAGCGATGGCGCCCAACGACTTCCGGGTGCGCGTGCCCACCTCGCGCCGGGCCCGCAGGCCGCGGGTGGGGGCGGTGGGGTACAGGCTCGACCACTGCCCGAAGCGGACGGCGCCGAGGGTCACCTGGCCGGTGCCGACGGGGCGCGCCACCTTCAGCGGGGCGGTGTCGACCCAGCGGCCGACCTGCAGTGCCGCGCTGCCGGGGTTGGTGATCTCGTTGGTCGCGTGCTCGACGAACGAGTCGAAGTCGAGGAACCGGTCGGCGTCGGTGGTGAGCATGGTGTGGTCTTTGTCGACCTCCACCACGTCGAGGGTGAGGGCGGTGATGATGCCCGCGCGACCGCCCGCGCCGAGGATGCGGTGGAAACGCTCGGTGTGGTGGCCGCGCCCGCAGGTGCCGATCCGGCCGTCGGGATCGACGTACTCGAGGTCGACGATCTGGTCGATGAACATGCCGTAGCGGTGCGAGGCGGTGCTCACCCCGCCGACGGAGGCGAAGCCGCCCGCGGTGATGTCGCGATGATCGCCGACCACCGGCAGGCCGAGACCGTGCGCGCCGAGGCGGCGGTCGATCTCGGACAGCTTCGCGCCCGCCTGCACGCGCACGGTGCGCCTGCCCAGGTTGATGTCGAGCACCGAGTTCATCTTGCGCAGCGACAGCGCGCCGCGCTGATCGGTCAGGCCATAGGACTCTTCGGTCTGTTCGCCGCCGCGCACCGTCAACCGTTCCGACCGCCCGCGCGAATCACGCACAGTGCGAACGACATCCGCCGTATCGGTGGGGAGATATTCTTCGGAGATGACGGTCTGCGGCGTGCCCATGACCGCATAGCTAACCACAGGTGCGCGGTTCTTGCGCAGGGTACTTCGCACCTATTTCCGCGTAGGCGCGAGTTGCTTGGTGAACAGGACTTTTCCGGTCGCGTCGCACAAGTTGACGGTCATTTCTCCGGTGCGGCCGTCGATCTTCACCTCGCCGAAGTGCTGGTACTCCGGGTCCATCGGGGAGGTGTTGGGGGTGGGCGGCGCGTGGACGTAGACCGCGTCGGGCCCGAAGGTGGGATCGAGCGGGTTCGGGCCGAACGCGCCTGCGTTGAGCGGGCCCGAGACGAACTCCCAGAACTCGTCGAAATCGGTGAAGGCGGCGCGGGCCGGGGAGTAGTGGTGCGCCGCCGTGTAGTGGACGTCGGCGGTGAGCCACACGACGTCGCTGACCTTGTTCGCCTTGATCGACGAGAGCACCTGGGCGATCTCGGTTTCGCGGCCCGAGGGTGCGCCGGGGGCGGCGTTGGCGGGGCCTTCGAAGGCGGTCTTGCCGTCGGGGACGACCACGCCGAGGGGAAGGTCGGCGGCGACGATCTTCCAGGTGGCCTTGGAGTCCTTCAGGCTGTCGGTGAGCCACTTGACCTGGGCGGCGCCGAGCGTCTGGCCCGTGGGCGCGGTATTGGCGGTGTTGGCGTCCTTGTAGGCGCGCATGTCCAGGACGAAGACATCCAGGAGTGGGCCGTAGGAGATCTTGCGGTAGAGGCGACCGTCGACGGCTTCCTTGGGCTCCAACGGCATCCACTCGTGGAAGGCCTGCCAGGAACGCGTCGCGAGGGTGTCCATGCTGCGCTCGGTGTAGCCCTTGTCGGCGGCGACCGTACCGCCGGGGGACCAGTTGTTGGTGGTCTCGTGGTCGTCCCACTGGACGATCTGGGCGACGGCGGCGTTGAACCGGCGGTAGTTGTCGTCGGTCAGGTTGTAGGCGTAGTTGCCGCGGAACTGGTCGAGGGTTTCCGCGGGGGCGTTCTTGGCTTCGGCGGTGACGTTGCGCCAGATCCGGCCGTCGGGCAGCGTCACCGATTCTTTGAGCGCGTTGTCGGCGTAGATGCAGTCGCCGGAATGCAGGAACAGGTGCGGGTCGCGAGCGGCCATGGCGGAGAACACCTTCATGCCGCCGAGGTCGGGGTTGATGCCGAATCCCTGGCCCGCGACGTCACCGGACCACAGCAGCGAGATATCCGCTGGCGCGGTCGGCGCCGTGCGAAAGACGCCGGACAGAGATTCCGAGCTCGCACCGTCTTCTCCCTCGAGACGCACCCGGTAGTGCACGAGCTGTCCGGCGGGCAGACCGTTCACCCGTACCCGCCCGGTGCCGTCGGTCGCCGGGGTGAGCAGCGGCCCGGTGAACCGCTTGACGTCACTGAACGTCTCGCTCGCCGAGGTTTCCACCACCAGCGTGGCGGGCGTGTCCGACCGTGCCCAGATCAGCGCACCATCGCTGCGCGGATCACCGACGGCGATCCCGTGCGTGAGCGTCGGCCGGGCCCGCACCAGCCCCGGCCCGTCATCACCACAGGCCACCAGGGCAGGAGCAGTCACCACACCGAGTGCGGTTGCGCGCAACAGCGTGCGCCGAGACATCGCGAAATCCGAGACAGCCATAAGCCTTACGGTGCGGCACCGGTCGTAACGCGCGGTCGTTAGCAAGGCAACGGAACATGAACGATGCCGTACGGCAGGCCGAACACGGTTGGCGCGTCAGAGCTTGACCGCCATCTCCAAACCTCCTTCGAACGGCAGCGTTTGGGTGGTGAACCCATTGACTGGATCATCGATGAAGTCGAACAGGTCGCGGTAGCTCGGTGGGCGGTTCTCGGTGTTGTCGACGATGACGACGGCGCCGCGGCGAAGGTGGGGTGCGATCAATTCGATCGCGGGACGGGCCATGACCGGCCAGATATCGATCAGGGCGAAATCGATGGGTTGATCGATGTGCTGAAGGGTTTCGCGGAGGTCGCCCTCGCGGAGATCGACGTATCGGTCGAGGTCGGCGGAGGCGAGGTGCTCGCGCGCACCGGCGGCCTTGGCGGGTTCGTGTTCGGTGCCGATGACCACGCCGGGTCGTCCGTCTTCGGTGGCGACCAGGTGGATCGCCTGGGCGAGATAGAGGGTGGAGACGCCGTACGAAGTGCCCACTTCTACCGCGCATTTCGCGCGGAGGGCGAGGCAGAGGCGGTGGCAGAACAGTGCCTTGTCGTGGTCGAGAGCGACGAATTTGTCGGCGAGGAAGCGGGTGGCGTCGTTGTCGATCGTGCCTGGATCGAGCGCTTCGCCACGTTCGGCGCGGGCGGTGAAATGGTCACCGATATCGACGATCTGGTCGGTGCTTCGCTGCTGCAGCTCGGCGATCAGCCGATCGAGGTGCGGGTTTCGCAGTTCGCTGTGTGTCACGGGGACAACCTTTCTTGCTGGAGATCTTTGCGCGGCACGGCGGCGGCGGTATTCCGGCGCGCGGCAGTTCCGCTGTCGTTCGGGGCGACCGGCCCCAGTCTGCGACGGCATCGCATTAATGTCAATGAGGTGTGAACATCAAGCGCCTGGGTTATCGTGCAGGAGTGCCGGACCAGCTATCACCAGGGCGTCAGCGCCGAAGTCCGGTCGCCCGCGGCGGGCGGCCGACGCTCAACGCCGACCTGATCGCCGCGGCCATGCTCGAGTTGGCCGGGCGCGACGGGTTCCGTGCGGTGACGATGCAGGTCCTCGCCGAACATCTCGGGGTGACCGTGCGTGCGCTGTATCGCCATGTCCGGGACCGGCAGGATGCCGTCGACCGGGCGGTCGAACTCTGGCTGGCGAAATGGCCTGAGCCCGAACTCGATCCGGGCGATTGGCGGGCGAGCTTTGCCGAGTACTGCCGCCTGCGACGCGAAACGAACCGTGCGCATCCGCGTGCGCTGCTCTTCTCGCTCGATGAGCAAGTCGGCGATGTGCGCCTGCACCCGAGGCGCCTCACCGCGCCCGACGCCTTCCTCGGCTTCCTGACCGGCCTCGGCCTGAGCATGCCCGACGCGCTGTTCGTGCACCGCGACCTGACCCTGCGGCTGTACGCCTTCGCCCTACTCGTCGACTACCGCCATGACCTCGGTCAGCCGGGTGTCGACGACTCTCCGATGCCGAGGCGCTGGCTCGATCGCTTTCCCGACCTCGACGTGCCGCACCTGCGCGAAGCCATGGACGTTCCCCGCACCGACCCCGATGAAATGTTCGACCGCATGGTGGACGACATCGCCCACACCATCACCCGGCTCCGCGAGCGCTGAGCTGGGTGATGGGCTCCGCCTACAGCCCCGCCGCCGCGGCGGTTTCGGGGTACCAGCGGGTGCATTCGGCGCGCAGGGGGACGGCAGTGTGGAGTTGGCACAGGACTGCCAGACCGCCGAGGAAGGAGCGCAGGATGGGGGTGTGGCCGGGGGGCATCGTCAGTTGGCGCAGGACGTTCGAGAGGCGGAGGTCGGTGGCGAGGCGGACCTGTTCGCGGAGCCAGGCGGCCGAGAGCGGGTAACTGGGGGCCAGCAGGGCCTCGCGGACCGGTTGAAGGCGGGCGGCGACGGTGGCGATGTCGAGGTCGCGGTCGGGGGCTACGAAGCCGTGGCGGCGCATGGCCGCCTCGAGGTCGGTGGGGGAGTCGGCGATGACCGCGGCGCCCACGTCGCTCGCGACGTCGAGGAAGGCGGCGGGCCAGGGGGTGCAGGCGCCGAAGTCGACGACGCCGAGGCGGCCGTCGGGCATGCGAAGGAAGTTGCCGGGGTGCGGGTCGCCGTAGACGAGGGCGGCGCGGGCGGGGGCGGAGAACAGGAAGCGCATGATCAACACGCCGAGGCGGTCGAGTTCGTCGGCATGGCCGCGAATGATCAAGCGGGACAGGGGAACACCGTCGAGCCACTCGGTGACCAGGACGTCGCCGCGCTGGGCGATCACCCGGCTCACCAGCACGTCGGCGTCGTCGGCGAAGGCCGCGGCGAAGGCGCGCTGGTTGACGGCCTCGCGGGCGTAATCGAGTTCGTCCCGGATCTCGTCGCACAGCGCCTCGACCACCGGGCGGGTGTCGGCGCCGGGCAGCAGCGCGGTGAACAGCGGGGTCGCGCGGCGCAGGGCTTGCAGGTCGGCCAGTACCGCGCGGCGG
Organism: Nocardia sp. FBN12; assembly: GCF_050320175.1. Classification (GTDB taxonomy): domain Bacteria; phylum Actinomycetota; class Actinomycetes; order Mycobacteriales; family Mycobacteriaceae; genus Nocardia. Next base: position 856,937 of record NZ_CP190048.1, read on the forward strand.
GAACCGGGGTACATGACCTTGACCGCGACCTGGGTGCCGTCGTGCCAGCGCGCGCGATGGACCTGGCCCACCGAGGCCGCGGCGGAGGCGCGGTCGTCGAATTCGAGGAACAGTGAACGCCACTGCGGGCCGAGGTGTTCGGCGAGTTCGGCGTGGACCGCGCTGGGCAGCATGGCCGGCGCCGAATCGTGCAGGCGCGCAAGGGCTTGGCGGTAGGGTTCGGCCAGGTCGGGGGCGAGGCCGAGTTCGAGCAGGCCGAGGAGTTGGCCCAGTTTCGCGACGCAACCCTTGAGTTCGCCGAGTACCTGGAAGAGGTGCTCGGCGGTGCGCACGCGGATGTCCCGGTCCACGTCGGCGGGATCGCGGCCCGCCGCGCGTTTGCCGAAGCCCGCGATGCGCCTGCCCGCGTAGGCGACCGGGACCGCGGCCAAGCGCGCGCTGCGTACTACCCGGCCGGTGGGCGGATTGCCGTCGCGTGGGAGTCTGCGCCGGGTGAACGGCACGACGCGACCCTCGTCGGATTCGCCTCCGGCCATGTTTACCTCGCTGTCCGCCGACGTCGCCACGTCTGGTGACCCACCTGCCCGTCGGCCAGTGCCTGGCAAAGGCTACCAATCGGGCGCGCGGGTGTCCGGGCAACGACAGACGATTGCGCATTGGCGACGGAGGCTCGGCGCATGAACGGTTCGGTGTTGCCCGGCACGTGACAATCGCGCGTGGGAGCGGAGCGGTCGGCGAGTCAGCTCATCATGCGGCGCAACAGGTTCGGCTCAGCTCGCCTTGGTTTCGGGGATCCGGGTGGCGTCGATCTGGTTGTCGGTGGGCGCGACGCCCTTCTTGAGGCTGTGGGCGTACACGTCGACGTATTCCTGGCCGGTGAGGCGCATCAGTTCGTACATCACCTCGTCGGTGACGGCGCGCTCGACGAAGCGGTTACCGCTCATCCCCTCGTACCGCGAGAAATCAAGGGGCGCACCGAACTTCAGGGTGACCTTCTGGCGACGCCACTTGAACGGCCCGGGCGGCGAGACCTTGTCGGTGCCGATCACCGCGACCGGGATCACCGGGACGCCGGTCTCCAGCGCGAGGCGCGCCATGCCGGTCTTGCCCTTGTAGAGACGGCCGTCGGGGGAACGGGTGCCCTCGGGGTACAGGCCGACGAGGCGACCTTCGTCGAGGAGCTTGGTGGCGGCGGTCAGGGCGTCCTCGGCGGCCGAGGCGCCGCTGCGGTCGATCGGGTACTGGCCGGTGCCGCTGAAGAAGAACTTCTGCAGCCGACCCTTGAAGCCGGGGGTGGTGAAGTACTCCGCCTTGGCCAGGTAGTTGATCCGGCGCGGGCTCAGCAGGGGAGCGAAGAGCCAGTCGGAGAAGGAGAGGTGATTGCCCGCCATGATGGCCGGTCCGTCGGTCGGAATGTTCTCGACCCCTTCGACCTCGGGCCGGTTGTACACGTGCATGAACGGCCCCACGAGAACGAACTTGAGCAGCCAGTAGAACATGGCGTCCTTTCCCCGGGACCGTGATGGTCGTGTAGAGCCTCGTCGGACAACGACTTTACCGCTGGTCGCAGGTCACAACCAACCCAGGATGGTAGCTGGACCACATGCCTGTGACCCTTATCTCGCCACGCGACCGGCCACCGGCACATCGACCGCCGCCCTGGCCAATTCCGCGGCCCCGATCATGCCGGCGGCCTCGCCGAGCTGGGTGGTGCGCAGCCGCGCCAGCGGCCGATGCCCGGCGCCGGTGACCGCATCGGCGTAGTGCTCGCGGGCCTCGTCGAGGAACAGCGGCGCCGAACTACTCACCCCGCCGGCGATCACCACGAGGTCGGGATCGAACAGGTCGCTGACGAAGGCGAGGCCGAGGCCGAGCCAGCGGGCGAAGTCGGCCATCACCCGGACGGCCAGGGGATCGCCGTCCTGGGCCGCGCCCGCGACCCGGCGGCCGGTGAGCGAACCCGGATCGCGGAGCACGTCACGGGCGAGCACCGAACGCACGGGGTCGGTGGCGAGCATCTCGATGGCGGTGTCGGCCAGTGCCGTGCCACTGCAGTAGCGCTCCCAGCAGCCGTGTTTGCCGCAGGGGCAGGCGCGACCCTCGGGGACGACCTGCAGGTGGCCGAGTTCAGGGGCGATGCCGTGACTGCCGCGATAGAGCCGACCGTCGATGAGCAGGGCCGCGCCGATGCCGGTGCCGATCGCGACGAGCACCACCGTCTGCCCGCCCGCCGCCGCGCCGAAGCGATATTCGGCCCAGCCCGCGGCGTTCGCGTCGTGTTCGAGGATCACCGGTAGGCGCAGGCGCGCGGTGAGCCGTTGGGCGACCGGGGCGTTCTGCCATGGCAGGTGCGGGGCGAACAGGACCGTCGACTGATCCGTCGAGATGAAACCGGCGACGGCCAGCCCGACCGCCGCGATCGGATGTCGCCGGGCCAGCTCGCGCACCGAGCGGTCGATCGCGTCCTCGAGCGCCCGCGCCGAATGCGGGGTCGGCGCCTGCACGGTGTCGAGCACCTCGCCCCCGGCATCGACCACCGAGGCGCGAATGTTCGTGCCACCCACGTCGATCCCGACGGTGAGCAGGTGTTGAGGGTCGATCCGGCTGGTCATCCCCGGATCGTCACCGGAATGTCGACGTATTGCGAGCGCGGCGCGCGGGCGGTGGCCGACCGATCCTCGGTGGGGCGACGGCGCTGGGACGTGTTGTCGGCTGCTGATGGCGCGGTGGTGGCGAAAGCGCCTGTGCCCGAGTCGGCCGCGGCTGCGTCGGCCGGCTCGGCAGCGATGTGGGGGGCCTGCGGCGTGCGAGCGGTGCGGGGAGCGGAGTACTCGTCCACTCTGCGGGGCCGCCGGGCGGCGGAGGCGTTCTGGCGGGATGTGCCCCGACGCGGGCCTGCGCCGACGTCGGCTTGTGCGGCAACTGTGCGCTGCTGCGGCCGGTCGGAGGTGGTGGAGCCGGGGTCATGGCCGCCGGTGGGAGCGGCCTGTGGCGATTGACCGGACGTGGCGTCGGGCTCGGCGGGGTACCTCGAACGCCCGCTGGCGTCGGTGCCGGGACGGGTGCCCGAATCCGGGTGTCCCGCAGCGTGATCGGCCCATTCCGGGGGCATCACCGGTTCGACCGGGATGCCGGCGAGGGCTTCGCGCAGGACGGTCACCATGGAGGTGCCGTGGTCGGCGAGGGCGGCGACGACGTCGTGGTGGTCGCCGCGGACCAGCGCGGCGGCCGCGCACACGGGGCACCAGGCGCAACCACCCAGGTCGGCCTGGCCGTCGGCCGCGGTGCGGCGCAGGACCGGTTCGACGCGGGCGAGTAGGACTTCGGCGAGTAGGCGCAGCTCCTCGGTGAACTCGGCGAAGCCGTCGTGGCCGTGGCGCTCGGACTGGGAGTCAGTGCTCATCTGCGGTGGCCTTCGTGTAGTTCGGATCGGCGGGCCACACCCGCGGATCGGGCCGGAAGCGGACCACGAGGTGACCGGTGTCGAGTTCGGCGCCCGCCACCGTGCAGCGTCGCAGCACCGGCGCGAGCCGTACGCGTGTGCGTACCCCGTCGGCTCCCACGATCAGATCGTCCTCCACTCGGCCCAGCCGCAAGGTGCTGGGATCGACCACCGGTAGCCGCATCCGCATCGCGTACACGGAGTCGACACCGGAGCCGGACTCCCATCGAACCATCGGTTCGCCCGAATCCGCTCCCTGAGCGTGCGGGGCGGGCAGCGTGTCGACCGAATAGGAGAACGCCGACAGCGAATGCACCCCCACCGGTTCGGCACCGGCGTGCTGGGCGATCAGGATCGGGACGTCGGTGAGTTGTTCGTGCAGCCGCGCCACCACTTCGAGTTGCTCGGCGCGGCGGTTGAGGTACCAGTGCACGGCCGGGTGGGCGTTGTCGCCGGGCGGGGGCACCGCGGCCAGGACCTTGTTGACCACGACGGCATCCATCCGCAGGCCGAGCAGCGCGGCCGCCGAACGCACTCGACGAGCCTCGGCGACGGCGACCTGTTCGGGGCCGGTGATCAGGCGGGCGCTCGTGCGGGTGCGGTCGGCGAGCAGATCGCGAACCTGCGTCACCGCGACCACGATCCGTTCGACCGCGGCGGCGAGCACCGCCTTGCGCAGATCGAGGCCGATCGCGCTCATCGTGCGTTCGTGCTTGGGCCACAGCCGCTCGAGATAATTGAGCATCGTGTCGGGGGCGGTGACGATGCGCAGCATGTCGGCCGAGGGCGGGCAATCGACGACGATGACGTCCCAGTCGTTCTCCTCGGCGTACTGGCCGATCTCGACCAGCATCAGCAGTTCCTGCACCCCGGGCAGCCCGGTGAGCTCGGCCGGATCCAGTGCGGTCAGGTCGAAGCCGTGATCGTGGCCACCGCCCTTGGCCAGCATCGCCACCACATCGCGGAAGCGGTCCTCGAGCAGGGCGAGGGAATCGATCTCGATCACCTCGATGCCGGGTGCCACCCTGGCCACCCCGGCGACGGTGCCCGGGTCGTGCGGGAAACGAAAACCGAGCGCGTCACCGAGTGAATGGGCCTGATCCAGCGAGGCGATCAGCACACGCTGACCGGAGCGGGCATAGGTCATGCTCGTCGCGCAGGCCAGCGTCGTCTTCCCGACACCACCCTTGCCGACGAACAGTTCGACGCGGGTACCGCCCGGGGCGCTCAGCCTTCGACCCGCTTCTTCAGCTCGTTGAGCGCGGTATCGGTGATGACCTTCTCGGCTTTGCGTTTGAACATGCCGATCATCGGGATGTTCAGGTCGACGGTGAGTTCGTAGACCACCTCGGTGCCGCCGCCCGGCCGGTCGAGGAGTTCGTAGCTGCCGTCCTGTGCCTTCTGCAGGTCACCCTCGAGCAGCCGCCAGCTCACCGCTTTGCCGTCGGCGCGCCAGGTGTAGGACAGCACGTAAGTGTCCTTGACGACGCCCGCGTCGAGCACGAACCGGGCGGTGGCCGCGCGCCCTTGGGCATCACGATCGATGACTTCGACCGACTTCGCGGCGGCCACCCACTCCGGGTAGGACTCCAGATCCGCGATAACGGCCATCACCTGCTGCGACGGTGCGTCGATGAGAATCGATCTCTGAGTCCGGTCGGCCATGGCAGCCAAGCCCTCTTTCTGTATCTTTGGCGGCTGGTGCCGCGGGTTCTCGGCGCTGAACTCCACCTCTTCCCTCCCTCCGGGCACTCCTTCGTCGCACCCTCCGGTCAGTCCAGAGGCGGAGGCGCGCCGAGAACGTGCCTCAGGTCGAGATGAAGACCGTGGGTGCGACGCCTGCGGGGCGACCGGCTTCCAGGCGTGCCTTGAGTTCGAAGGCCATGTTCCGGCCCGCGACCCGGCGGGCCCGGTTGGCCGCGGCCAGCGCGCGCGCCGACTTCGGCTCAGCCGCGGGTTCGGCGTGCAGGAAGTAGTGCAGGATCGCCCCGTCGGGGACGGCCTCGAGCCACACCTCCATGGTGCCGGTCAGCGCGCCCGCCACCGTCCAGCGGATGCCCTTGTCGCCGCGATCCTCGCGCACGTCGAGGCGCAAATCGGGCCACCAGCGGCGCCAGTTGTTCGCGGCGCTCAGCACCTCGGCGATCGCGGCGCCCGGTGCGGCGAGAAAGGTCTGATCTGCGACCTGGATACTGCTCACCTGGCTGAGCGTAGTTCACGCGACACCGGGCGCGGCCAAGGTGTCACCGCAGCAGTTCCCGCAAGCGGGCACCCTGACGGTCCCAATGCCAGTTCCGCTCCACCCACGCCCGGCCCGCGGCGCCCATCTCGGCCGCCTTGTCCCGGTCGGTGAGCAGCTCGACGATGGCGTCGCTGATCTGCGAGACCGACCGGCCGTGCACCACGATCCCGGTCTCGCCCTCGCGCACGGTCTCGGGGGCACCGCCGGAATCACCGGCCACGACCGGGACCCCGGTCGCCGATGCCTCGAGGAAGACGATTCCGAGGCCCTCGACATCGAGGCCCGCCCCGCGCGTGCGGCACGGCATCGCGAACACGTCGGCGATCGTGTGATGGGCGGCCAGCTCGCCCGAGGGCACCCGTCCGGTGAACACGACACTGTCCTGCACGCCGAGCGCCTCGGCCAGCCCGCGTAGCCGCGGCTCGTAGGGGCCACCGCCCGCGATCACCAGCACCGCGCCGTCGACGCGCTCGCGGATCTCGTTCATCGCCACGATCAGCATGTCCTGGCCCTTGCGCGGGACCAATCGCGACAGGCACAGCACGGTCGGGCGCTCGCCGAGCCCATAACGGGCGCGCAGCTCTTCCCGCGCGGCCGGGTCGGGCCGGAACTCGCCCGGGTCGACCCCCGGCGGCAGGTGCTCCAGTGCCGCGTGCGGACCGAAGGCCGAGGCGAAACGGCTACGGGTGTACTTGCTGACATAGGTCACCACGTCGGTGTGCTCGCCGATCGACCGCAGGATCTGGCGCGATCCGGGCAGCATCGACCAGCCGACCTCGTGGCCGTGGGTGCTGGCCAGGATGCGCTCGGCGCCCGCGCGCCGCAGCATCGGCGCCATCGCCGCCAGGGGCGCGGCCGCGCCGAACCACACGGTGTCGCAGTCGTGTTCGCGCAGCAGCGCGCCCGCCCGCTTGATCACCGCGGGGGTCGGCAGCATCAGCGTCGTCGGATGCCGCACCACCTGGAACTTCTGCGCGGCGTCGAACTTCTCGTGGCTGTCACCACGCCAGCGCGGCGCGTAGACCACCAGGTTCTCGGGCGGCAGCTGATTCGACAGTGCTTGCAGATACGACTGGATTCCGCCCGGCCGAGGCGGGAAATCGTTGGTAACCAGCAGAGTTCGGGCCATAAGAGAACAACCTAATCGGTCGGCTGACAGGTGGGCGGACGTGGTCAGACAGCGCGACCGCGCAGCCAGGCCCGCCAGCCGTCGAGCAGCTCGGCGCGCGAGGCTCCGAGCGCGGCGCTGAACGCGGCATCCTGCGCCGCGGGGGACTGCGGGCCGGTCGCCAGCCGCTTGTACAGCGTGATGAGGGCGGTGGTGCCGTAGCGATCGGCGATGAACGCGCAGGTGCTCCACGCGCTCTCGTAGGCGTAGGCCGCGTCGACCCCGGTGAAATCGGCGTCGGCGACCAGCTCGGTGGGCAGGGTGCCCGCGCGTAACCGCGTGGTCAGCGTGGGCGCGATCTGGGAGAAGGTGGTGGCCTGATCGCGCTGGGCGACGTACTCGGCGAAGCCCTCCAGCAGCCACAGCGGTGCGCCGTCGGTCGTGTCGGCCCTGGTGGCGACATGGGTCAGTTCGTGGCGCAGCAGCGTGGCCAAGCCTTCGTCGCCGACTCGGCGGCGCGCGTCGGGGTTGAACACGATGCGCTGGTCGGTGGGCTGGGTGCCGGGCGCGTAGGACCCGGTGAGCGACACGGCGGCCACGTCGGCGCCGGTGGCACCGGCGGACCTGGTCAGTGCGGTGAATTCGGCAGGCGTACTCGCCACGATCACGACGGGCGCGCGATTCCAGTCGGTGCCCCACACCGCGCTGACATCCGAAATGGCCTGTCCCAGTTGCTGTTCGAGAACCTCGAGGTCGCCGCGATGACTGGGATGGGCCACCAGCAGCGCCTCGGACGCGGCGACTTCACGCACCACGATCGGGCCGTAGGGCTGCAGGTCGCGGCGCACCGGGCTCAGCCGCGGGTTGTCGATGCCTTCGGAGGTGTCGAGCACCTCGGCCTCATCGGTGGCCAGCTGCAACCCACCTACGTTGCGCGGCACCAGGATCAGTGCGACGCACGCCCCGGTCAGCAGCGTGATCGAGGCGAGCGTGATACAGAATTCCAGGCGGCCGTTCGACGAGAACCACGAACGCAGGCCCGAGCGGGAAGACGACGGATCGGTCACCGGTCTGGCTCAGTATCGCCGGGCCGAGTGGTACGGGGTGGTGTTGATCGGCGCGACAGCGACCGGCACACCGAAGGTGGAGGCGTGCACCATCATTCCGTTGCCCGCGTAGATGCCGACGTGGGTGATGTCGGGATAGAACAGGATCACATCGCCGGGCAGCAGTTCGTCCTTGGACACCGGCGTGCCGTAGCCCGCCTGCTGGGAACTGGTGCGCGGCACGTTCTTACCGACCTGCTTGAACGCCCACTGCACCAGCCCGGAGCAGTCGAATTGATCGGGTCCGGTGGCGCCCCACACATACGGATCGCCGACGCGGGTGAGGGCGGCGGCCAGCGCGCTGGTGCCACTGCCGGGGACCAGCCCGGCCAGCAGCGAATCACGGTCGAAGCCGGGCGGGAAGGGTGAACCGGCCAGCGTCGACTTGTCGCGGGCCGAGAGCTGGCTCCATGCCTCGACCACGGAGGTTGTCGACGTGGCGAGATCCTGGCGCTTGCGTTCGACGTCGGCGCGCACGGTATCGGCGGCGGCCGTCGCGGTATGCGCGGCTTCGGCGGCGGTGCGGGCGACGGTGTCGGCCGCGGTGGCGGCGTCGGCGGCCTGTTTGAACTGGCGGACCGTGTCGGTGGTCTGCTGGGCGAGCACGTCCAGGGTCGACACCTTGTCCAGCAACTGCTGCGGCGAACCGCTCGACAGCACGGCGAACATGCTGTTGGTGCGCACGCCGGTATAGGCGGCCACGGCGGTGCGGTCGATCATCGGCTGGAACTTGCGCACTTCGGCGCGGGCGGCCTCGACGACGGCGGAGGTGGCGGCGACCTTGTCGTCGGCCTCGCGTTGCAGCGCGAGTTTGGCGTCGAGGTCGATCTGGGCGGTCAGGGCTTGCTGGTTGAGCTGTTCGGCCTGGCGCGAGAGGTCGACCATCCGGGAGATCGCGTCGGACGCGGTGGTCGGCAGGGCTACCGGATCGGCGCCGGAGGGACCGGCGGTGTAGATCGCGCACACCAGGATCGCGGCGGACAGGGTTCCGGCGAAACCACGCGTCGCGCGCGAATTCCGGTGGTGTCCAGTCACAGTGGCCCGTGCCCCGTTCTCTCGTTGTCCGCCGATACAGCGCAATACCTGAGCGCGATCTCCTCGTCAGCCGAGAAGGTCTCGATCAGGTTACGGAACCGCACGCGTGCGTGTCCAGTAAAGATACGTGCGCCGTCCAACCCAGTGGACGGCGCACGTACCCCCGACGATCAGTGCCGTGACGGTGCGCACTTCCCCGTGAATCGCGCATCGACCGGCCTGGAATCAGAAGCGGCGAGCGCCCGCGAAGGGCATCGAGGAGACCGGCGCGAGCTGCACCGGCGTGCCCGAGGTGGCGGCGTGCACGACATTGCCGTCGCCGGCGTACAGGCCGGAGTGGCCGCCGCCGTAAAACGACACCATGTCGCCGGGCTGCAGGTCGTCGATCGAGACCGGGGTGCCCGCGCCCAGCTGGGCGCCACTGGTGCGCGGCAGGTCCATGCCGGCCTGGGCGTAGGACCACTGGACCAGACCCGAGCAGTCGAAGGCGTTCGGGCCCGCGGCGCCGTAGACGTAGGGCGAGCCGATCTTGCTCATCGCGGCATCGAGGGCGATGTCGGCGGTGGTGGCGCGCGGCGCGGTGAAAACCGGCGGCGCGGACGGGATCTCGATACCGGGGACACCCTGGGGCAGCGGAATCTCGTTCGGCACCTCGAAGGTGCCGATGCCGGGCACGGTCACCGGCGTCGCCGATGCCGGGGCGGCCGGCAGGAGGAACGCGCCGATGGTGGCAGCGCCGACGGCTCCGACGGCAACGGCACGCAGCGCCTGACGCTTGACGGTGTTGTTCGCCATGATGCGGTACTTCCAATCTGCCCCACGACGACGTGTCCGTATGACGCGGCGGGCTTCGTCTCGTCGGCCGTTTCCGGTCGGCGGGACTCCGTGAGGTCTCGAAAAGGTTACGAAGACATCACGGGGGTTTGTAAAGTCGGACATCGGTCCAAAGGGGTTTTTGGGTGATATCACCGAGGAATGCGTGCGAGCTGGGTCACACCCGATCACGAAACGATAACGCCAGGTCACGTCGACCGAGATTTCCGAGTGCTACCGGCGCGTCGCCAATAGGCCGCGGGCGGCGGCTTTCGCTCCGCGAATCGGCGAACCCGCAGGTGGTGGGCGCCTGGGGGAATCGTCGCACGTTCGCCGGGTGGTCCACCTCGCGGGCGGCGCGCCGTCGATCGCGGTGCGCGCAGACCGGTAAGGCCGATTACCCGTTGAATTCTGATGAACTGATGTGAATTCGATAAGAATGTGAGCCCGGTCACAAATCAGTTTGATCTTGGGCATTTTGTTCGCACCGGAACGAAAGTCTCGCACCGAATTATCGGCTCCGAAGGCCTGCCGAGCTTGTCGGACCCCCGTCCTACGCTGCTCGCCGTGCCCGATCCCGCTCCGCTCCCCGCTGCCGCACGGCAGTTGGCCTTCGATGAGCTCGATACTCCGCTGTATGCCACGACTTTCGTTGTCGTCGACCTCGAAACGACCGGGACCAGCGCTGATCGGGATGCGATCACCGAGATCGGGGCGGTGAAGGTGCGTGGGGGTGAGGTGCTGGGGGAGTTCGCGACGCTGGTGAATCCGGGGTACGCGATTCCGCCCGCGATCGTGCAGATCACGGGGATCACGACGGCGATGGTGTACGAGGCGCCGCGGATCGAGGGGGTGCTGCCGGGGTTTCTCGAGTTCGCGGCGGGGGCGGTGCTGGTGGCGCACAACGCCCGATTCGACACGGCGTTTCTCAAGGCGGCCGCGGCACGTCAGGACATCGTGTGGCCGAACCCGCAGGTGCTGTGCACGGTGAAGCTGGCGCGGCGGGTGCTCACGCGCGACGAGGCGCCGTCGGCGCGGCTGGGGGTACTGGCGCAGATCCTCGGTGCGTCGACGACGCCGACGCACCGCGCGCTCGATGACGCCCGCGCCACCGTCGACGTGCTGCACGCGTTGATCGGGCGGGTCGGCAATCAGGGGGTGCACAGCCTGACCGAGCTGCTCGACTATCTGCCCGGTGTCACCGGAACCCAGCGCGCCAAGCGCACTTTCGCGACCGATCTGCCCGCCGCGCCCGGCGTCTATCTCTTCCGTGGACCGTCGGACGAAGTCCTCTATATAGGGACGGCGGTGAATCTGCGTCGCCGCGTGCGCAATTACTTCACCGGTTCGGAAACCCGTGGCCGGATGAAAGAGATGGTGGCACTTGCCGTTCGGGTCGACCACGTGGTGTGTGCGCACGGTCTCGAGGCCGGGGTGCGCGAGTTGCGGTTGCTCGCCGCGCACGCACCGCCCTACAACCGCCGCTCGAAGTTCCCCCGGCGTGGGTGGTGGCTCACGCTGAGTGACGAGGCCTTCCCCCGGCTGGTGACCGTGCGCACCCCGACCCGAACAGCGTTGGGGCCGTTCAATTCTCGGACCGACGCCGTCGATGTGGCGTTGACGATCGCCGAATTCGCCGGCCTGCGAACCTGCGCCACCCGCCTGCCCCGCACGGCGAAACACGTCTGTCCGCCCGCTGTCGTCGGCGGCTGCCCCGCCGCACGGCACGACGGTGACCTCGACGTGCCCGGCTACGCCCCGGCCGTCGCCGCGGTCCGCGACCTGCTCACCGGCCGCGCCGACACCGTGCTCCGCGCGATGATCGAACGTATCGAAACCCATTCGGCCGCAGAACATTTCGAAGCCGCCGCCCGGCTGCGCGACCGCGCCGCCACCGTTGTCAGCACACTCCACCGCACCCAGCGCCTGGCTGCGCTGGCCCGCCTCGCGGAGCTGATCATCGCGCTGCCCGACGACGCGGGCGGCTGGGAATTCTCCGTCATCCGCTACGGCCGCCTCGCCGCCGCGGGCACCGCCGCACGCGGTACCCCGCCGATGGCTGTGGTCGACCAGATAGTCGCCGCCGCCGAAACAGTGATCCCCGAGCTGGGCGACGCGGCCTCGAGTGGCGCCGCGCGCCGCCCTGCCGCAGTTGACTCCGCCGACCTGGCTACCGTGCCCGGAGACCTCGCCACCGCACCCGCGAGCGATGCCCGTGCCGACGGAATTCCACCCGTCGCGAGCGTTGTCGTCGGCGTCACTATCGAGCCCGACGACAACATCCCGCCCTTACGCGGCGCGCCCCCCGAGGAAGTCGGCGTCATCGCCCGCTGGCTCGCCAAACCCGGCGCCAGGATCGTGCGGACCAGCGATGGCTATCGCGAGCCGCTGCACGGTGCCGCGCGCTGGGCCGGTTGGGCGCAGCTCGCGCGCACGGCCGCGACCACCAGATCCGAGCGGGAGCAGTACCTCGCCGAGCGCTGACGGCCTGCCACAGCGGCCTGGTCGATCCGGGACGCGTGGGTCCTGGATCATGGACGTCGACTGCGCGCAGCGTGGCGGGGCCTGAGGACAAGGAGTGGCGGCGGATGTTCGTGAAGGTGTGCGGGTTGACCACCGAGGAGCAGATCGATTGGGCGGTCGAGCTCGGGTACTCCGCGATCGGCGTCATGGTGACGACGAAGAGCAAGCGGTATCGCACCCCCGAACAGGCACGCGCGCTCGCCGAGTACGCGCGCGGCCGCATCACCACCTTCGCTGTCGCCCTGGAGGCGAGCGAGGTCGCCGAGGTGGCCGACGCGTTCGACATCGTGCAGCTCTACCAGTGGGCCGACCTGCCGAATCTGGCCTTCTGCTCGTCGAACCCGCCCGCACCCGAGCAGGCCAGCCGATACTTCTTCTACGACGCCAGCGCGGGCTCCGGTGTCTTCGAGGAATTCCCCGACTGGGTGCGCGCGCAACCGGGCAAGGTGGTCCTGGCCGGTGGCCTCGACCCGGACAACGTCGCCGAGGTCATCGCCAAACACCACCCCTACGGTGTCGACGTGTCGAGTTCGGTGGAATCGGCACCCGGCGTGAAGAGTCGTGACCTGATGCGACGGTTCAAAGCGGCCACCGAGCGGCCCGAAGTTCTAGAGTGATCCCATGATTACCGCGATCGTGATGATCCAGGCGCAGAACTCTCGCATCCCCGAGACCGCGCAGGCCCTCGCCGACACCGACGGAGTCGCCGAGGTGTACTCCTGCGCCGGCGACGTGGACCTGATCGCGATCGTGCGCGTCCGCGACCACGCGCGCATCGCCGAAGTGGTCACCGCGGGTATCGACAAGGTGGACGGCGTGGTCCGCACCACCACCCACATCGCCTTCAAGTCCTATTCCAGCGCGGATGTGGAAGCCGGATTCTCGCTGGGGGAGTGAGCCTTCGGGTTCAGCTCTCGTCGAGCGTCTGGGTGAGGTCGGCCCAGCTCTGCAGCAGTTTCGCCGCCGCGCCGCTGTCCACAGCGGCGGCGGCGCGCTCGAGCCCACCGGCCAGCGCGGCGTCCAGGTCGAGATCGACATCGCCGACCCCTCGGGACAGGTCGTAGGCCACGATCGCCGCGGCCGAGTTCAACAGCACCGCGTCACGCACCGGCCCGGCCGTTCCCGCGAACACATCGCGCGCGACCTGGGCGTTGACCACGGCATCCCCACCGCGCAGGTCGTCCAGGTCAACGCGGACGATGCCGAGCCGCGTCGGATCGATCACCGTCTGCCGGATGCGTCCACCACTGACCAGCCACACATCGGTCACATCCGAGGTGGTGATCTCGTCGAGCCCGTCACGCCCGCGCACCACCAGCGCGCTCGAGTCACGCGCCGCGAACACCCCCGCGATCACGGGCGCGAGATCGGCGAACGCGCACCCGATCAGCCCGGCGCGCGGCTGCGCCGGATTGGTGAGCGGCCCCAACACGTTGAACACGGTCGGAATGCCGATCTCCTTGCGCGCCGCCCCGGCGAAACGCAGCCCGGAGTGGAACAGCGGCGCGAAACAGAAACCGATCCCCGCCTCGCGCACCGACCGCGCCACCGACTCGGGGCCGAGCGCGAGCTTCACGCCGAGCGCTTCGAGCACGTCGGCTCCACCGGACTTCGACGATGCCGCCCGGTTCCCGTGCTTGACCACGGGCACCCCGGCCGCGGCCACGACCACCGAGGACATGGTCGAGATGTTCACCGACCCCGAACGGTCGCCGCCGGTGCCGACGACATCGACCGCGTCGCCGTCGACGTGGACCAGCCGCGCGTGCCCGAGCATCCCGGCCACCATGCCCGCCAGTTCGGTCGGCGTCGGGCCCTTGATCTTCATCGCGACGCCGAAGGCGGCGATCTGGGCCGCGGTGGCGTTGTCGGTGAAGATCTCGTCTATCACCCAGGTGGTGTCGTCCGCGGCCAGGTCGCCACCGTCGGCGAGGGTTCCGAGCACCTGGGGCCAGCTGCGCACGCTCATCTGCTCTGCTTCTCCTTCGACGACACCGTTGCGCCACTGTAGTTCGGGCGCGCGGAAGTGGCGCAAGGTCTTTTGCGCCGCTCGGGCAGTTTAAGGGGCGCCACGCGGCGGCTGTAGGGCGTCCCAGCCGTCGGCGACGCCGTCGTGGCGCTGGGCGAGTCCGGCCATCCGCGAACGTTCCTGCGAACAGGTCAGCGGATCGAGCCGTTGCACCCGCTGCAAGATGACCGGAACCAGGTCGTCGGACCCGACCGTGGACGCACCACGTTCGTAACCGTCGTATCCGGCGATCTCGCACGCGGCCTCGATCCGCTCGGCGGGCAGCCGGAGATGATGACGCAACACCGCGTCGGCCTCCCGATCCAGCGCACTCGCTCGATCCAGCGCCGTCGAACACGCTTCGACGTCGTCGAAACTCGACGCGACCACGACAAGATCGTCACGTGAGGCATCCAACTCCCGCGCCGACCCGCCGAACAGCCGCCGCCACATCCGCACCACGACCATCGCCGCCTCCTCGAGTCTCAGCCTATCCACATCCAACGCTGTCACAATGAGTTGTCGCGCGATCGTCGCCAACACGCCGACGGAAGTCGTAGACCCCCTCTGTGCGTGGGTTTTCCGACTCGCGCCACAAACTTTCGTACCCGGGTACATGTGTCGTACTACGAAGAGTCATACTTACCCCGTGACGACCGCAGTAGGCACCCCAGGATCGGCCATTACTCAGCGTGTGCATTCGCTGAACCGGCCCAACATGGTCAGCGTCGGAACCATCATCTGGCTGTCTAGCGAGCTGATGTTCTTCGCCGGGCTGTTCGCCATGTACTTCGTTGCTCGCGCGCAGGCGCACGGGCACTGGCCCCCGGAGCCGACCGAGCTGAACATGAAGCTCGCGATTCCGGTGACGGCCGTGCTGATCGCGTCCTCGTTCACCTGCCAGATGGGTGTGTTCGCCGCGGAGAAGGGCGACGTGTTCGGCCTTCGCCGCTGGTACACGATCACCCTGCTGATGGGCACGTTCTTCGTCGCCGGGCAGGGCTACGAGTACTACCACCTGGTGGAGGAGGGAACTTCGATCGCCGGCAGCTCGTACGGCTCGGTTTTCTACATCACCACCGGTTTCCACGGTCTGCACGTGATCGGCGGTCTGATCGCGTTCGTGTTCCTGCTCGTCCGCACCACACTGAGCAAGTTCACGCCGGCCCAGGCCACCGCCGCGATCGTGGTGTCCTACTACTGGCACTTCGTCGACATCGTCTGGATCGGGCTGTTCGCCACGATCTACTTCGTCCGTTAGCGCGCGGCGCACACTCAGCATTTGCACAAGTCGGTTCCGTCTACTCCAAAGGGACACAGATGAGTTCATCTCCCCCGTCGGCCCCAGAGCCCGCCGGCCCCGGCAACGGGCAGGCCGCCAAGGCCGCTAAGCAGGCGCGTAAACAGCGCCGCGCCCGCCGTCGTATCGCGGGTGCTCTCGCGCTGATGATCGGCCTGGTCGGAGCCGGCTTCCTGGCTACCGCGCTCACCCCAGAGCCGCAGGTCGCAACCGCGAACGAAGACCAGTCCGCGCTCATTCGCGAGGGCAAGCAGCTCTACGACACCTCCTGCGTCACGTGCCACGGCGCGAACCTGCAGGGTGTCGCCGATCGCGGCCCGAGCCTGATCGGCGTCGGCGAGGCCGCGGTCTACTTCCAGGTCTCCTCCGGCCGTATGCCGATGGCATTGAACAGCGCTCAGGCCGAGCGTAAGCCGGTGAAGTTCGACGCGCACCAGACCGACGCGCTCGGCGCCTACGTCGCCGCCAACGGCGGTGGCCCCTCGGTGATCCGCGACGCCAACGGCGAGATCGCCCAGGAATCGCTGCGCGGTGACGACATCGCCCGTGGTTCGGAGCTGTTCCGCATGAACTGCGCCTCCTGCCATAACTTCACCGGCCGTGGTGGCGCGCTGTCCAGTGGCAAGTTCGCGCCGCCGCTGGCCGAGGCCAGCGAGCAGCAGATCTACCAGGCGATGGTCACCGGCCCGCAGAACATGCCCAAGTTCTCCGACCGGCAGCTGACGTCGGAGGAGAAGCGCGACATCGTCGCCTATGTCAAGAACTCCGCCGAGGAGAGGTCGCCCGGCGGCTGGGATCTCGGCGGTTTCGGTCCGGCCACCGAAGGCCTCGCCATCTGGGTCATCGGCATCACCGCCGTTGTCGGCGCCGCGATGTGGATCGGTTCGCGGTCATGATCGGTCAGCGCGCGAAGGCGGCAGCGCAGCGTAACCACGCGGCGCGCCCGAGCATGACGAATTGGATGCAGCCATGAGTGGACAGGAGCACAGCGACATGGGTCGCGAACCCACCGAAGACGAACTCGACGCGATGTCGACCGCCGAGCTGGCTGAGCTCGGCGCCAAACGCGACGACGTCGATGTTGTCTACCGCAACGAGCGGTGGCCGGTGCCGGGCACCAAGGCCGAGAAGCGCGCCGAACGTGCGGTCACGTTCTGGTTCGCCATCTCCGGCCTTGCCGCTGCCGCGCTCATCGGTGTCTTCCTGTTCTGGCCGTGGGAGTGGAAGGGCTACGGCGACGAGGGCCACGCCGCCTATTCGCTGTACACCCCGCTCGTCGGCCTGACCTTCGGCATCTCGGTGCTGGTCATCGGTATCGCGGTGGTGCTGATCCGCAAGCGGTTCATCCCCGCGGAGATCTCCATCCAGCAGCGCCACGACGGCCCGTCCGACGAGGTCGAGCGCCGCACCCTGGCAGCCGAGCTGCAGGACGCGCTCGACACCTCCACCCTGGGGCGCCGCAAGATGATGCTCGGTACCGCGGGCGCCGGTGTCGGCGTGCTCGGTATCGGCGCGCTGCTGGTGTTCGTCGGCGGCATGGTGAAGAACCCGTGGGCGAAGCGGGAGAAGTCGCCGCTGTGGGTGTCGGGCTGGACCCCGGACTACCCGGGCGAGACCATCTACATCCGTCGCGACACCGGCCGCCCCAACGACATCGTGCTGGTCCGTCCCGAGGATCTCGACGCGGGCTCGATGGAAACCGTCTTCCCGTGGAAAGAGAAGTGGCGCGGGGATGCGCACGAGACCCTGCAGTCGCTGCGCGGTATCCGCAACGCGGTCATGATGATCCGTCTGCGCACCGAAGATGCGGAGAAGGCGATCAAGCGTAAGGGCCAGGAGAGCTTCAACTTCGGCGACTACTTCGCCTACTCGAAGATCTGCACCCACCTCGGCTGCCCCACCTCGTTGTTCGAGCAGCAGACCAACCGGATCCTGTGCCCCTGCCACCAGTCGCAGTTCTCCGCGACCGAGTGGGGTAAGCCGGTCTTCGGTCCTGCCGCCCGCGCACTGCCTCAGCTGCCGATCACCGTCAACTCCGAGGGCTTCCTGGTCGCCGCGGGCGACTTCATCGAGCCGCTCGGCCCGGCCTTCTGGGAGCGTCGTTCATGAGCTTGGGAGATATGGCCGCCAACCAGGCCAACGAGATGGACGAGCGGTATCGCGCCGCCGCGTTCGTGAAACGGTCGATCAACAAGGTCTTCCCGACCCACTGGTCGTTCCTGCTGGGTGAGATCGCGCTCTACGCGTTCATCATCCTGCTGCTGTCGGGTGTGTATCTGACGCTGTTCTTCGACCCGTCGATGACCCACGTGGTCTACGACGGTGCCTACCAGCCGCTGCGCGGTGTCGGCATGTCGCGGGCGTACGAGACCGCGCTGAACATCTCCTTCGAGGTGCGCGGCGGTCTGTTCGTCCGGCAGATCCACCACTGGGCGGCCCTGCTGTTCGCGGCGTCGATCATCATCCACCTGTTCCGCATCTTCTTCACCGGCGCGTTCCGCAAGCCGCGTGAGGCGAACTGGGTGATCGGCTCGCTGCTGCTGATCCTGGCGATGTTCGAGGGCTTCTTCGGCTACTCGCTGCCCGACGACCTGCTCTCCGGTACCGGTCTGCGCGCCGCGTTCTCCGGTATCACCATCGGTATGCCGGTCATCGGTACCTGGATGCACTGGCTGATGTTCGGCGGCGATTTCCCCGGCGACATCATCATCCCGCGTCTCTACATCGCGCACGTGTTGCTGCTGCCCGGCATCATCCTGGCGCTGATCGGCGCGCACGTCGCGCTGGTCTGGTACCAGAAGCACACCCAGTTCCCCGGACCGGCCCGCACCGAGCACAACGTGGTCGGCGCGCGCATCATCCCGGTGTTCGCCGCCGATCAGGGCGCGTTCTTCGCGTTCACCCTCGGCATCGTCGGCATCATGGGCGGTGTGCTGCAGATCAACCCGATCTGGAACCTCGGTCCGTACAACCCCTCTCAGGTGTCGGCGGGTTCACAGCCCGACTTCTACATGATGTGGACCGACGGTATGGCGCGTCTGATGCCTGCCTGGGAGATCTACATCGGCAACTACACGATCCCGGCGGCGTTCTGGGTCGCGCTGGTGATGGGCCTGGTGTTCACCCTGCTGATCGCCTACCCGTGGATCGAGAAGCGCCTCACCAACGACACCTCGGCGCATCACAACCTGCTCCAGCGTCCGCGTGACGTGCCGGTGCGTACCGCGATCGGCGCGATGGCCATCGCGTTCTACGTGGTGCTCACGCTGTCGTGTGTCAACGACATCATCGCGCTGAAGTTCGACATCTCGCTGAACGCGACCACCTGGATCGGTCGTATCGGCGTGCTGCTGCTGCCGCCGATCGCGTACTTCGTGACCTACCGGTTCTGCATCGGTCTGCAGCGCAGTGACCGGGCGGTGCTCGAGCACGGCATCGAAACCGGTGTGATCAAGCGTCTGCCGCACGGTGAGTACATCGAGGTGCACCAGCCGCTGGGTGGGGTCGACGCACACGGCCACGCCATCCCGCTGGAATACCAGGGCGCCCCGGTGCCCAAGAAGATGAACAAGCTGGGTTCGGCGGGCAAGCCGGGTACCGGTAGCTTCCTGAAGGCCGATCCCAAGGCCGAGGGCGAGGCTTGGGTCGAGATCGAGGAGGCCGAGGAGCACCGGATGCTCACCGTCCTCGCCGAACAGCAGGCGATCGCCAACAACAGCGAGCCGTCCGGTCACTGACCGACAGCACAAAGGCCCCGAGTCGAATTCGACTCGGGGCCTTCGCTTTCTACAGACGCGGTGTGCGGCGGAAGGCCTCGATGGCCTCGAACTTGGCCAGGTTGTGCCGGGCGTCGGCGAGCGCGTCGTGGGCGTCGTCGGGGATCGGCGGCAGGGGAGGGCTGCCGTTGACGGCCCAGTGCTGGCGCAGTTCGTTGGTGTAGCGCGGCATGTTCTTGGGCAGCGCGGTCATATCGCCCCACAGCTGGCACAGCGCCACGTGGTCGTACGCGCCGACCCACGCCCACAGCTCCGGCAGCACGCTCGGCCGTGGCAGGAAGAACTTGAACAGGTCGTCGCGGATCTGTTCCCTGGTGCGATACAGCGGCGACCCGGCGGGCGGCAGTTTCGGGAGGACGTGCTTGCGCACCCACGGCCCGGCCCGCCGCTCATCGAATTCGGTGGATACCGCGTAATACTCGCGGCCGTCCTCACAGACGACGCCGATCGAGATCAGGTCGATCGTCGAGCCGTCCTCGATGAATTCCGAATCGTAGAAATATCGCAGGGAGATCGCCTCTTCGTGCCGGTGGGTTGCTCGTGGGGCTCCGGCGCGACGGGCGATGGACCCACGAGGTGTCGTCGAAACCCTATGTCGGTACTTCGCGCGCACTGCGCACGGGTCGGTGGGTACGCCGGATATTCGCCCGGGTGCGCGGGCCGTATTCTTATCTGGTGACCTGGACCGTCGACGTACCCATTGATCGCCTGCCGGAACTGCCGCCGCTGCCCGCCGAACTGCGTGGCCGCCTCGATGCCGCGCTGGCCCGGCCCGCCCTGCAGCAACCGTCGTGGGACGCCGACGAGGCCGCCACCATGCGCACCGTGCTGGAGAGCGTGCCGCCGATCTGCCTGCCTGCCGAGGTCGAGGACCTCAAGGGGCAGCTGGCCGCCGTGGCCCGCGGTGAAGCCTTCCTCATGCAGGGTGGTGACTGCGCGGAGACCTTCGCCGACAACACCGAACCCCACATCCGCGGCAATATCCGCACGCTGCTGCAGATGGCGGTCGTGCTCACCTACGGCGCGAGCATGCCGGTGGTGAAGGTGGCGCGGATCGCGGGCCAGTACGCCAAGCCGCGCTCGTCCGACACCGACGCACTCGGCCTGACCTCCTACCGTGGCGACATGGTGAACTCCCTCGTCGCCGACGAGGCGCTGCGCCGTCACGACCCCTCGCGCCTGGTGCGCGCCTACGCCAACGCCAGCGCCGCGATGAACCTGGTACGCGCGCTGACCAGCGCGGGCACCGCCGACCTGCACCGCCTGCACGACTGGAACCGCGATTTCGTCGCCCAGTCGCCCGCGGGCGCGCGCTACGAGACGCTGGCCGAGGAGATCGACCGCGGCCTGCGCTTCATGGCCGCCTGTCAGGTCAACGACCCGAGCTTGAAGACCGCGCGTATCTACGCCTCGCACGAGGCGCTGGTGCTGGACTACGAGCGCGCGATGCTGCGGCTGAGCGAGTCCGAGACCGGCGAACCGCTGCTCTACGACCTGTCCGCGCACTTCCTGTGGATCGGTGAGCGCACCCGTCAGCTCGACGGTGCCCACATCGCGCTGGCCGAACTCCTCGCGAACCCGATCGGCCTCAAGATCGGGCCGACCACCACGCCGGAACTGGCCGTGGAGTACGTCGAGCGGCTCGACCCGAACAACGAGCCGGGCCGGCTCACCCTGGTCGCCCGCATGGGCAACGGCAAGGTGCGCGACGTGCTGCCGCCGATCATCGAGAAGGTGCAGGCCACCGGCCACCAGGTCATCTGGCAGTGCGACCCCATGCACGGCAACACCCACGAGTCGTCCACCGGTTTCAAGACCCGTCACTTCGACCGCATCGTCGACGAAGTCCAGGGCTTCTTCGAGGTGCACCATGCCCTCGGTACCCACCCCGGCGGCCTGCACATCGAGCTGACCGGCGAGAACGTCACCGAGTGCCTCGGCGGCGCCCAGGACATCTCCGACCTCGACCTCGGCGGCCGCTACGAAACCGCCTGCGACCCCAGACTGAACACCCAGCAGTCCCTGGAACTGTCGTTCCTGGTCGCAGAGATGCTGCGGTAACTCTGGAGCGCTGGCGCGCTCGAGTTCGCGCCCCCTTGTGTCCCGTCGATCAGGCACCGTTGCTTGCTCCTTCGTCGCCTACGCAACGGCACCTGATCGACGGGACGGGCGCGAACCGCCGACTGCGTCGGCGGACCCTCCTCGAGGTCGGGTCGTGTGGGGCTGGGTGCGGTCAGCGAGGACCGCGCCCGGGCTTTTCCTTGTCCTTCTCGGGATCCTTGCCCCTTCAAGGCAGGGCGGTGAGCGTCACGACGCTGCCCGCCTCCACATTCGAGCTGAAGCCCGGCACCTGGCCGATGACCAGGGAACTGTCGGAATCGGTGAGGGACTTGACCTCCACCCGCAGGCCGAGCTGTTGCAGCTTCGAGCGGGCATTGCCGACGCTCTGACCCATCACATTGGGGACCTTCACCGCGTTCGACACGATCAGGGTGATGGTGTCGCCCGATTGCAGCGTGGTGCCGACAGCGGGCTCGGTCGCGATCGCCTTGTCGCCCTCGACGTTCTTGTCGTACTGCACGCGCGTCTCGCGAACGATCAGGCCCGCGGTGGTCAGCGCGGCGGCCGCCTCTTCGGCCGTCTTGCCCCGCACATCGGGCACGTTCACCGGCTGAGAGCCCTTGCTGCGGTACACCTTCACCTGCCCGCCCATCGGCAGGATCGTGCCCGGTGCGGGCTCCACCTTCGCCAGTGAACCCTTCGGCGCCGTGCTGGCGGCCTCGCCCGCGTCGATCGGCTGCAGTCCGCCGTCGCGGATCGCCTGGTTGACGGCACTGATCTGATCGCCGGCCTTGATATCGGGCACCCGCGGTTTGCCGTTGGAGATCAGCACCGCGATCGTAGTGCTCTTGGTCACCCGTGACCCGGCCGACGGGTCGGTGCCCACCACCCCGCCCACGGGAATGGTGTCGGAAGCCTTCTGGCGCATCTGTGTCTCGAAACCGGCCTC
This sequence comes from Nocardia sp. FBN12, assembly GCF_050320175.1. GTDB lineage: Bacteria > Actinomycetota > Actinomycetes > Mycobacteriales > Mycobacteriaceae > Nocardia. Next base: position 879,300 of record NZ_CP190048.1, read on the forward strand.
CTGCAGGACCGCGACGGCCCGCTCGGAGTCCATGCCCGCGATCGGCGGCACCGCGCTGTAGCGGCCGACACCGAGCCACCAGCCGCCGATGCCGACCAGCAGGGTCAGCGCGGTGACGATGCCCACCCACACCAAACCTGTTCGGCGGGCATGGCTGTCGCCGAACGCGGTGGCCGCGGGTATCGGGGAGTATTCCTCCTGCCGCGGGCGCGGCGCGGTCACCACCCTGGTGTGATGCGGTTCCGGTGCGGGGGAATGATGTGCGGCAACGGGATTCGGCGTGTGCGGGCGCTCGCCGGGATGATGCGCGGCGCCGGTCTGGTAGCTCTCGCTGAGATGTTCGGCCGAATCACGTGGCGCGGGCACCCGATACGGCGGCAGGTTCAGTTCCATCGCGATCGACTGCAGTGTCGCGGCCATCTCGTTGGCGTCGGCGAAACGCTGCGCGGGGTCGCGGGAGGTGGCTCTGGCGACCAGCTCGTCGAACTCGGGCGGTACGCCACCGATGAAATTGCTCGGCGCGGGCACATCGTTCTCGACCCGCTGATAGGCCACCGACAGCGAGTTGTCGCCGGTGAACGGCACCCGCCCGGTGAGCAGTTCGAAGATCAGGACGCCGAAGGAGTACACGTCACTGCGGGCGTCGGCGGTGCCGGTGGTGACCTGCTCGGGGGAGAGGTAGGCGGCTGTGCCGAGAATCACGCTCGCGGAGGTGGTGTTGGCCGCGGCCACGGCACGGACCAGGCCGAAGTCGGCGATCTTCACCTCGCCCACGTCGGAGATCAGCACGTTCTCGGGCTTCACATCGCGGTGCACCAGGCCGGCGTCGTGGGCGGTGCCGATCGCGCGCAGCACCGGCTCGGCCACGGCGCGCACGGCGTGTGGCGGCATCGGCCCGCGTTCGCGCAGCAGCTCACGCAGCGTGCCGCCCTCGACCAATTCCATGATCAGGAACGGGTATTCGCCGTCGATGCCCTGGTCGTACACCGCGACCAGCGACGGATGCTTGAGCTTGGCCACCGCCCGCGCCTCGAACTCGAAACGGCTGAGGAACTGCGGGTCGCCGGCGAACTTCGGGTCCATCACCTTGATCGCCACGGGGCGATCGAGCCGGGTGTCGGTCCCGCGGAACACCATCGACATCCCGCCGCGAGCGATCGGCGCATCGATGCGATAGCGCCCTTCCAGCATCTGGCCGATCAAGTGATGTCCTCCGGCATTCAACCGGCCGCCGGGTGCGGCCACCACGATCGTAACCGGGTGTCCTCGGCATGCCAGACGATGCGTGCCGCCCGACACGTACTACCGTTGTGGGGTGAGTTCCTTCCCCTGCGGCGACGACGTGCTGCCCGACACCGAAACCATCGTCTCGCTCCCCGAGGCGGCCGACATACTCGGCATCCCGGTCACCTCGGTGCACCAACTGCTGCGTGACTACCAGATCCTCGCGGTCCGCCGCAACGGGGTCCCCGGCATTCCGTCCCGCTTCTTCGACTCCGAAGACGAGATCGTCCGCATGCTCCCCGGCGTGATCACCGTCATGCGTGACGGCAAGTACAGCAACGAGGACATCCTCGAGTGGCTCTACACCGATGACCCCTCGCTTCCCGGTCGCCCCGTCGACGCCCTGCACGGCCACCTGGCCCGCGAGGTAGTCCGCCGCGCCCACGCCGAACCCTTCTGAGCGTCACACCGGTTCGAACGGGTTCACCAGGGCGGCACCGGAGTCCGTAGCGCGAGTTCGCCTCGGCCGAGGACTAGCGGTGGCCGGTCGGGGTGGTTAAACCCTTGGCGGCGACCACGATTCGGCGACGGCGGGGAACCGTGGCCCGGGTGGTGAAGACCTGGTAGTCGGCGGCTTCGATGCGGTCGAGGATTTCGGCGTAGAGGGTGGCGGCGGTGGCGATCGCGGGACGCACCCGAGGGGCGAGCAGTGCGATGCCGGGGACAGCCTGCCGGTAGATGTCGCGGTTGACGGCGATCAGGTGGGCCAGGGCGCGGCGCACGGGAGCGTCGGTGTGGCCGTGAACGTGGCAGGTGCGTAGGTGGGCTTCGTCGACACCGAAAGCTTTCAGCTCGTCGGCGGGGAGGTAGATGCGGTCGCGGTCGAGGTCTTCGGCGACATCGCGCAGGAAGTTGGTGAGCTGGAAGGCTTCGCCGAGGGCAGCCGCGGCCGGCTCGGCATCGGCGACGGGGACGACGGTGCCGAGGACCGGTAGGAGCTGCAGGCCGATCGCGGCGGCGGACCCACGCATGTACTCGCGGAGCTCGCTCATCGTGGCGTAGCGGGTGCGGTGGGTGGCCGTACCGGGGACGTCCATGCGCATCGCGTCGAGGAACGTCCAGATGTGGGTGTGCGCGATGTCGTAGCGGGTGACGGTGTCGGCGGCCGCGGTGACGATCTGGCGGCGGCGGAGGTCGCCGGTATCGATGTCGCCGTGTTCGAGGGCTAGGCGCAGCTGTTTCTCGACGAGGTCGAGGTGTTGAGCGGGGGAGACGGCCTGCGCGGAGTCACTAGGGCCGTGCCGCCTGCCGGAGGATGATTCGGTGAGCTGCGCGGGGCCGGTGTCGAGCTGGGTGCCGGGGACCGCGACGAGGTGGGCCGGGTCCGAGGTGCGCCGGGCGGCGACGAGGTGGGGCTGGTCCGGGGTGCGCCGGGCGGCGACGAGGTGGGGCTGGTCCGGGGTGCGCCGGGCGGCGTCACGCGGGTCGAGAACGCGGGCGGGATCGTCGGCGTGGTCGACGATGTCATCGACCATCCGCGCGAAGGCGTACAGCGCGTGTACGGCCCGTCGACGCTCCGGTGAGAGCAGCGTGGTCGCGAGGTAGTAGGTGCGCCCGTGCTCGGCGGCGATCCGCCGGCAGGTCGCGTAGGCCGCATCCAGCTCAGAGGTCGGCGGACGGATATCCGTACGCATGCTCACGGTGTCTCGCCGAAGCCCGCGCGAGGGCTCATGCCCGAACAGGCGGCGCCGATTCCGTCGCAACAGGCTTCGAGCTGGCCGAACGCAGATGCAGCGGATCAACGGTGCGCAGCGACACCGCCGCGACCACGGCCGCGAACGTCGCCAGCGCGACATGCCAGAAGTTGTAGAGCCCGATCGACCCGTCCGGCTGGAACACCAGCATCAGCCACGTGCAGATCCCGACCAGCCACATCAACGTCCTGGTCGACAGCGCGAACCCGGCGGCCAGCGCCAGCGGCCACGAGTAGTACCAGGGCAGCGCGGCGGGGGAGAGCAGCACGATCGCGACGAAGGCGATGATGATGCCCATCACAGCCTCACGTTCGCTGTGCCGGAACCGCCACCACGTCGCGACCAGCAACGCGACCATGGCGATCTGGCACAGCAGGCGGGTCACATCCAGCACCGAATCGAAATTCAGCGGGGTCACCCAGGTGACCATGTGCGCGAGAATCGTCGGCAGCGACAGCCAGTTGATGATCTTGTTCGACCCCTGCAACGCGGTGACCCAGCCGAAGCCGACTCCCGCGATCACCGATGCCGCGCCGAATACCAGCGCGAACACGCCGACGCCGATTCCGGCGATCTTGGCGAAGACGAACAGTGGGTGCGGCATATCCGCGGACGGTCTTGCGGCGTCGGGGTGTTTGTTTTCCTCGGCGAGCGCGGCATCGGAATCCACCGCGGCTCGACGCTCGGCTGCTCGTCGTTCCTTCTCGTGCAGAATCCAGATCCACACCAGGAACGGCAGCGCGATACCCGCGGTCGCCTTGATCGCGACACCGATGGCGACGACCACGATGCCCGCCACATGATGGCGTTCGAGCACGAGCGCGATGCCCGCGCACATCAGGCCGACCATCAACATCTCGTTGTGCACGCCACCGATCAGGTGCACCAGCACCAGCGGGTTGAGCACCGCCAGCCACAGCGCCACCGTCGGCTTGCCGCCGAGATGCTTGGTCAGATACGGCACGGCCCACATCATCAGCGCCAGCCCCGGCAGCATGGCGAAGCGAAGGGCGATGGTTCCGGCGATCACATTGTCGCCGGTGATCGAGGTGATCGCGCGGCCCATCAACAAGAACACGGGGCCGTACGGCGCGGTGGTGGTGGTCCAGACCGGGCTCACGTTGTCCAGCAGCACGCCGGGATTGGCGACGGGACCCACCTGATAGGGGTCGAAACCGTCGCGCAACAGGGCGCCCTGGGCGAGGTAGGAGTAGGAGTCGCGGCTGAACATCGGCGCCGCGAACAGCAGTGGCGTGATCCAGATCCCGACGATCGCGCGCAACTCGTTGAGCGTGACCGTCGATTCACCCTTACCGATCGTGGTGCGGCCCAACCGAACCCACGCGGTGATCATCATCAGCACGCCGATCCAGATCACGATCGTCGACAGCGCGTACCCGTGGCCGAACCGAAGCCAGGACAGGTGCAGCGCTTCGAGCAGTGGGTCGCGTTTGCGAACAGCGCCTGCGCCGAACCCACCGAAGGTGATCATGGCCGCGCCGAGGAATCCCATGAGCGCCGCGTGGCCTTCGGGGCTGCGAGCGAACTCACCTGCGGTACGCAGCCAGGTCCGGACGCCGGGATCGCTCCCGCTGGGTAGGTGACGCTGGCGCTCGAGTGTGCGCGTGTTGTCCATGGTGCCTACGGTTGTCTCGGGGGGCGGCATGTTCGGTCGGTCCCCCCGGATGGTCGGCGGTCGCAACCGCGAGCTGATAAGTCGGCCGTCAGTTTACGGCTTCAAGTTGGAACACTAACCCGGTGGTCGCTACCGGTGCGCGCCCGGCTGCCGGTGATTCGTGCCGCGGCCAGCTTGCCCGACAGCAGTGTGGTGGGTACACCCACCCCCGGAGTGGTGCCGCAACCTGCGAGAACGACGTTGTCCACACCCCTTGGCAGATTGCGTGGCCGGAAGGGCCCGGTCTGCCGGAATACGTGTGCGATGGAGAACGGGGTGCCCGCGATCATGCCCTGGGCGGCCCAGGTTGCGGGAGTGTCGAGGTGGTCGACGCGCAAGTGCTCGGTGATGCCGGTGTAGCCGCGCTGTTCCAGCACCGCGAGCAGCTCGCGCAAGTAGGCCGGGCCGAGCCGTTCCCAGTCGATCGGGGCCGCGGTCAGGTTGGGGCAGGGTGCGAGCACCGACAGCGGTTCGAAGCGCCCGCTCGCCCGGTCGACGAACTGCCCGGGATCGGTCAGCGCGGGCCTCGTGAGCAGCAGCGACGGATCGCTCATGAGTTGCCCGCGACCCTTGCGGGCGGCGATCTCGTCGAACGTCCGCGCCCAGGCCGCGCCGAAATCGATGGTGTGATGCGCCTGCACCGGCCACTGCGCGGCGATCTCGGCGGGGATGGTGCCGTGCGCGACTACTGCCGACGGTGAAGCGCGCAGGCCGCGACGGTGGCGCAGGCCGAAGCGGGGCAGCGAGCCGATGTCCGCCGTCAGGACGACCGCATCGCAGGGGCGGGTGCGGCCGTCGGTGGTGCGGACCGCTTCGGCGCGCCGTCCACGGGTCGACGCACCGATGCCGCGGGCCCAGGCGCCACCAGTCGTTGCCGCGCTCGCTCGGGTGTTCCGCAGCCCGTCGGGACGGGCGCTTGTCGCGTAGTCGATACCGGCCACATCGGCGTTCAGCACGAGGTGGCCACCGGCATCGGTGAAGGCGGCGGCGAGTGCGGTGGTGATCGCGCGCATCCCCCCTTCGGGGAAGTAGACGCCGAGGCAGGTGTCCATGTTCGGGATCGCGCCGTAGATCGCCAGCGCGTCGTCCGGTGACATGCCCGCGTACAACGCCTGGAACGTGAAAAGCCTGGTCAGCCGTTCATCGCGCAGATAGGACCGCACGCGCGGCCCCAACTTGCCGAACGCGCCGAGCTTGGCGAGTGCGGCCAGCGCGGCCCTGGCACGCGGCGTGCGCACCATATCGAGCGGCGAATCGAAGTCCGCGTTCATGAACTCGTCGAATTCGGCGTCGTAGACGCGACCGAGCCACTCGCGCAGGCGCCGGTAGGCGCGCGCTTCGGCAGGCCCGCACGCGTTTTCGACCTCGGCGGCCATCTGGTCGGCGTCGTCGAAGACGCGGATGTCGCTGCCGTCGGCGAAGCGCGCGTGATAGGCGGGGGTGAGGCGGTGGATGCGCAGGTCGACGCTCTCCCGCGTGTGCCCGACCGCGGCCAGCGCGTCGTCGATCACCTCCGGCAAGGTGAGTACCGTTGCGCCGCTGTCGATCTCGTAGTCGTCGAACCGGTAGCGCCCGACCCGCCCGCCCGGATGATCGGCCCGTTCCAGCACCGTCACCTCGAGTCCGGCGCCCCGCAGATGCAGCGCGGCCGCGAGCCCCGCCAGCCCGGCACCGACTACGACGACGTGATTCACTTGTCCCACAACACTTTTCCTATCAGGCTGCGCGACGAGTGGCGGCCAGGGCCATGGCGTGCAACAACTGCTTGGCCGTCGGCGTCGCCGAACTGGTCGCGATGGCGGCGAGCCCGGTATCGGTGAGCTCGGTGATCCGCCGTTCGACGTCGTCGACCGCGCCGAGGTCGGTGAGCACCGTGCGCAACCGGTCGACAGCCGCATCGTCGAGATCGGTGCCAAGACCCGTCCGGATCAGCGCGGCGGTGGCCGCATCGGCCCGGCGCAGCGCCTCCGCGATCAACACGGTCCGCTTGCCTTCGCGCAGGTCATCGCCCGAAGGCTTCCCCGTCACCGCCGGGTCGCCGAACACCCCGAGCAGGTCGTCGCGCAACTGGAACGCGATCCCCACATCGGTCCCGTAGATCCGCAACGCGTCCACCAGCGCCTCGTCGGCATCGGCCAGCGCCGCACCGAGATGCAACGGCCGTTCGATCGTGTACGCGGCCGTTTTGTACCGGTTGATCCGCAGGGCGGCCTCGACCGATTCGTCCCCACCGGCCTCGCCGTTGATGTCGAGGAGCTGTCCGCCGAGTACCTCGGTCCGCATCCGCGCCCACACCGGCGCGAACCTGGCCAGCGCCCGCGGGCTCAACCCGGCTTCGTGGACCAGATCATCGGCCCAGGCCAGCGCGAGATCGCCGATCAGGATCGCGACGGCCGAGCCGTAGGCGGCGCCGTCGCCGGGCCAGCCCGCCGTCCCGTGGCGGTCCTCGAAGTCGATGTGCACGGTCGGGTACCCGCGCCGAGTCCGCGAGGAGTCGATGATGTCGTCGTGCACGAGCGCGCACGCCTGCACCAATTCCAGCGCCGAACAGGCGGTGAGTACCGCGGCCGCGTCGTGCCCGGCCGGGTCGCCGCCCGCACCGAGCCACCCGGTCCACGCGAAGCCGGGCCGGGTCCGCTTGCCACCACGAACGACGAACTGCTCGAGCGCCTCGACGGCATCGACGAACACGGGCCCCAGCGGCTCGACGATCTCACGCCGGGTGGCGAAGAAACTGGTCAGAACCTGTTCGACAGCGGCGACGAAGGCCGGTGTGCCCGGTGTCAGCGCGACGAGATCGACCGAGCTCAGCGCGTCGGCGGCGGACCGGGAGAGTGGGGTACCGATTCCGGCGGACAGGGCGGCCTCCAGTGGCGAGGTGGGTGAACAGCGGGACTGGTTGGGCACTCGGTGGTGCGCCTCACCTGCGTCGTCTCGAACGATACGCGGGTGAGCTGGGCGCACTCGCGGCGCACACGGCCGCTGCGACGCAGCCCACACCCGGCGTTTCGGCGGGCTTCAGCCGCCGTGGTCACGTCCATACGGCTTGACACGTTGTCCGGTGTTCGATGGCCGGATTCCCAGTCGGTGCCGGGCAGCCATCGCCTCCCACTAGACTGAGCCGGTGGATTTCGACAATGGACGGGGAAGTTCGACCCCAGATCGACCCGCCCAGCGGCCGTCGATCGTCTCGAACACCCCCTCGGTGGTGCAGAGTCTGCGCACCCATTCGGGCAACGGCGTGCCGTTCTCCGTGGAGTTCAACCCTCCACGTGACGAGGCGGGCGAGGCCCGATTGTGGCGCGCGGTCCGCGAGTTCGAACGCATGCACCCCGCCTTCGTGTCGATGACCTACGGCGCGGGTGGGTCCACCCGCGACCGCACCGTGCGCATCACCGGTGCCCTCGCGCAGGAAACCACCCTGCTCCCGGTCGCTCACCTCACCGCCGTCGGCCACAGCATCGCCGAACTGCGCTCCCTGATCGGCTCCTACGCCGACTCCGGCATCTGCAATGTCCTGGTCCTGCGCGGCGACCCGCCCGGCGACCCGCTCGGCGAATGGGCCAAGCACCCCGGCGGCGTCGAATACGCCGAGGAACTGGTCCGCATCGTCCGCGATCTCGGCGACTTCCACGTCGGCGTCGCCTCGTTCCCCCAGGGTCACCACCGCTCACCCGACCTCGACCACGACACCCACCACCTGGCCGCGAAACTCCGTGCGGGAGCCGAGTATTCGATCACCCAGATGTTCTTCGACGTCGAGCACTACCTGCGCCTGCGCGACCGCGTGATCGCCATGGACCCCATCGAGGGCGCCAAACCGATCATCCCCGAACTGATGCCCATCACCTCCCTGCGCACCGTCGCCCGCGCCGAGGAACTCAGCGGCCGCCCCGTTCCCCCCGAGGTCGTCGCCCGCCTCACCCGCGCCGCAGGCACCGGCCCGGAAGAAGACCGCGCCGCCGTGCGCGCCGAGGGCATCCAGATAGCCACCGAAATGGCCGAGCGCCTCACCGAAGAAGGCGCCCCCTGCCTCCACTTCATCACCTTGAACTTCGCCAAAGCCACCAGCGAAGTCCTCACCAACCTCGGCTACGGAGTAACCGCCGCCCCGCTCAGCGCCTAGAACCGACCGGCCGGGCGCTGGTGCGTCGCGACGCGGTCAGCCGTCGGTCCGGGCTGCGCGCAGTAGCCGCAACTGGCCGATCTCGGTGACGTTTTTCATCAGCTCGCTGTTCACCCACGCGAAGGTGTGGGCGACGGACTTGTCGGGGTCGTCCTGCCACGGAAAGGACGCTGGGGCAGCAAGATCGGCCTCGGTGGCCTGATCCAGAATGGGCAGCCATTCCTCGCGTAGGCCGCGCAGCCAGTCCACGGTCGCTGGCCCTGGCCCCGGCCACCCGATCTCGGTACGGTCTCGTGGAGTGCGTTCTCGCAGGTGATCGATGGCGACGCTCCACCACCACCCGATATGCCAGCTGACCCAACCGAGGGTCGGGACCGGGATCGGATCGGGCTCGGAGTCGGCCCAGTCCGGCTCCCAGGCGCCGCGTTCGTCGAGGTGCAAAGTCCAGCACAAATCCGCGGGCTCCCAGAGGAAGTCTTCGTCCTCCAGCCGGTCGAGATGGAACTCGAACAAAGACCAGATCAGATCGAACTGCCAACGCAGCACAGCAGAACACGATGCATCCACGCGCCACATCTTGCTCGGAACTTTCGACCCCGACCATTGGTTTTGCCGACCAGAAGCCACTGAGCCCAGCATGTTCTGGAACCCGGCTGGTATCGCGCTGACTACTGCGCGACGGCGAGGTCGTTCCAGGTTCGTTCCCAGCTGCGGGTCATCGCGGGGTAGACGATGCCGTAGCGGAAGGGCTTGATCAGGGCCATGTAGAAGCGGCCGAACCAGCCGTTGGGTTTCACCAGGACCGCCATCTGCAGGTGGTAGCCGGTGTCGTCGGGGACCCAGCCCAGGTGCATGATGCCGTGCATCGTGCCGTTGGCGATTTCGGCGGCGTATTCGTCGTCGAGGACGTAGAGGCTGGTGAGCGGACTGTCCTCGACGGGGGTGTCGGTGTCGCGGAGGTCGGCGGGGAGGCGGTCGCGCAGGGAGGTGACTCGGGTGCCGGTGCCAGCGTCCTCGCGGTCCCAGCCGAACCATTCGCCCAGCTTCCAGCGGGCTTTGAACAGCAGGCCGCTGAGGCCGGTGGATTCGGAGGCGCGTTCGGCTTGGAGGGCGGTGAGCAGGGCGCGGAAGTCGTCGGGGCCCCCACCTGGGGTTCGGAACTGCCAGATGTCCTCGACAGCGAAGTCGGGGGCGATGTCATGGATGCGCCATGGCTGATCGGTGTGGGCCGATTCGGGTAGTCGCATGACTGGAACCTCCATCTGTACGGCGGCGTATAAACCGACGATACCGCTGATATACGCCTACGTATAGATAGGGGGCATGTGACGAAGACGGCGTGGCGGCCACGGGGTGATTCCATGGCCGCCACGTGCTGCGAGAACTACTGTGTTGCTGCTTGTTTCGCAGGTTTGACGAAGGTGGTCGTCACCAGCGCGAGGGCGAGTAGGCCGGCGCACAGGTAGCTCGCTACTTCGATACCGGCCGCCATGGCCGCGCGAGCCGCTTCCGCGACGGGGAACGTGTGCGGATTCGCGGCGAGGGTCGGGATCGCCGAGCCCGCGCTGTCGGTAACCGTCGACGACAGCTGGTCCACCTCGGACTCGGGCAGGCCCGCACGGGTCAGACGGTCGCTCAGGTCGGCGCCGAGGGTGCTGAAATACAGGGTGGTGAGAACGGCGATGCCGAGTGCTGAGCCGAGTTCGCGTGCGGCGCTTTGGATTCCCGAGCCCTGTCCCGCGCTCTCGCCGGGCACGTCGGCGAGCACCACATTGGTGACCTGCGCGGTGGCGAAGCCGACGCCGATGCCGTAGACGAACAGGGCGAGCGCGATCGACCACCAGCTGCTGTCCGCCGCGGCGAACAAGCCGAGCATCGCCAATCCCAGCGCTTCGAGGAGCAGGCCGATCCTGACCTGCCCCAGAGCCGAAACCGACGCTGTCAGTGAGAAACTCGCGCCACTGGCGACGAAACTGCCGATCGCCAGCGGCACCAGGGCGAGCCCGGCCTGCAGTGCGGTGTAGTCGAGCGCGAACTGCATCCACAGCGGCAGCACCGCGATGATGCCGAACTCGCCGAGGCCGACGATCAGCGTCACCACATTGCCCTTGCGGAACGAATCGATCGAGAACAGTCCCACATCGATCAGCGGTTCGCCGCCGGTGCTGCCGAGCATCGCTTGCCTGCGCCAGCACAGTCCGAGCGCGAGGGCAGCGCCGATGAACGCGATGAGAACCGGTGAAGGTCCACTGCGCCAAGAGAATTCACCGATACTCAGCGGCTCGGTCACCATCAGCCACCCGTAACGGCGCCCTTCGATCATGGCGAACGCGAGCAGGCCGAGGCCGAGTGCGGACTGGGCGGCGCCGAGCAGGTCGACGCGCCCGGTGTTCTTCGGTGCGGCGGGCAGGTAGATCAGCACGGCCACCATGATCAGCGCGACCGCGGGGATGTTGATGCCGAAGGCCCAGCGCCACGAGAAGTCGGCGAGCCACCCACCGAGCAGGGGGCCCACTGCCGCCGCCGCGCCGATCGTCGATCCCCAGATCGCGAAGGCTTGTCCGCGCGCCTTGCCGGTGAAGGACGCGTTCACCAGCGCCAGTGAGGTCGGCAGGATCATCGCACCGCCGACGCCCTGCAGGAAGCGGGCCGCGATGAGCAAGCCGCCGGTCGGCGCGAGGGCGGCCAGCAGGCTGGTGAGGCCGAAGACGACCAATCCGATCAGGAACAGTTTGCGCGCGCCGTAGAGGTCACTGAGCCGACCGGCGACCAGCAGCAGTGCCGCGAAAACGATCGCGTACGACTCCTGGATCCACTGCGCCTGAATCGACGTGATCCCCAGATCGTCGACGATCGGCGCGAGGATCACGTTCACGATCGTCAGGTCGACCACGATCAACGCGACGCCAAGTGACACGGCGATCAGGCCCAGCCACCGGCGCAGCGGTGGAGTCTCGATTTCTGTCCGCACTATACCTCCATCATAAAGTGACTTTACGATGAAGGTAAATGGTGGGGCGGTAGGTTGTCAATCGAGCGGTCGACGAGAGGACGAGATGGTGGAGCAGACATCCGGCGATGTCGCGATGCGGCGGCAGCGGCTCGCCGCGGGGCTCATCGACTACGGCGCGAGCTTCACTGAACTGGGTCGGCGATTCGCGGATACGCTCGGCGTGCATTCCACCGACGCGTTCGCGCTGATGGAGATCGCCGCCGCCGAACAGGCCGCCGACCCGCTGTCGCCCGCGCTGCTGAGCAAGCGGATCACCCTGACATCGGGGGCGATGACGACCCTGCTCAACCGGCTGGAGCGGGCGGGATACATCACTCGCAGCCGCGAGCACACCGATCGGCGGGTCGTGACGTTGCGGTGCAGCGAGGACGCCCGGCAGCTGGCCGACGAGTTCTTCCGCCCGATCAATGCCGAGCAGGATGCGATCCTGGCCGAGTACGAGCCCGCCCAGCTCGCGCAGTTCGAGAGTTTGCTCGGGCGATTGCGGACGGCGATGGACCGCGGACAGCCGCAGGGCGCCCCGTAGCCGAACTGCGGGGCGCCCCAGGGTTTTCGGTAGTGGGCGGTCAGGCGGCGCGGGCGGCTCGCAATCCCCACGCGTCGGCCAGGAGGCGGTGGGATTCGAGGCGGTCGGCGTGGTGGTGGGTGATGGTGGTGATGAGGAGTTCGTCTGCGCCGGTGACCTTTTGAAGCGCGTCGAGGCGCTCGACCACGGTGGCGGGGGAGCCGACGATCTGGGAGGACAGGCGGTCGTCGACGAGACGTAGCTGGTCCGGGGTGAGGGGGGAAGCTGTTGCGGGGTCGAGGTATTCGGCCGCGCCGCCACTGCGGATGCTGTGCACCCAGTGTCCGTAGGTGCTCGCGTGACGGTGGGCGGTGTCGTCGTCGGCCGCGGCTACTACGTCCGCCGAGACGATGACGTGCGGTTCGGCCAGCAGCTCCGACGGCCGGAACGCCGCCCGATATGCCTCGACCGCGTCCAGCGCGGATCCCGGCGCGACATGGTAGGCCGCCGCGAACGGCAGCCCCGACCTGCCTGCCAGCTCCGCGCTTTCGCCCGCCGAACTGCCGAACAGCCACAACTCGGTGTCGATTCCCTCGCCGGGAACGGCGTGCAGCTCGACACCACCGGCAGTGAAGTAGCGGCCGTCGAGCAGCGCCTGGACCTCGGCCACCTGGTCCGCGAAGTCCAGTGACTCCGCGCCGGGCTGTTGCAGCGCCTCGGCCGAGGCGAGGAACTTCGTGCGGTCGGTGACCCGGCGTGGATCGAAGGGCGGCGGCACCACCACACCGTCGCGCACTTCGGTCCGTCCGGTGACCGTGTCCAGTACGGGGTGCCCGCCTTTGGTGGTCGTCGCGGCGGCACCGAACTGGCTGCGTCGATGCCCTGACCGGCCCAGACCCAGATCGAGACGGCCCGGATGCAACGCGTCGACGGTGCCGAACGCCTCCACGATCGAGGCCGATGTGTGGTGCCCCACCTGCACGGCGCCGGTCCCGACCCGGATGCGTGAGGTCGCCGCGGCGACCAATCCGAGCAGCGTCAGCGACGACGAACTCGCCACCGACACGAAATGGTGTTCGGCCAGCCAGTATCGGTGATATCCCCACTGTTCGGCGTGCCGGGCGAGGTCGACGGTATTGCGCAATGCCTTTGCGGCACTGGAACCTTCGCTGATCGGAGACAGATCGAGAATCGACAGCGGAACGCTCATCGCTTCGGATCCTGTTCTCCCGCTTCGACAGCCACGCGCAGCCGGTTCTCCCGCGGCGCGACGGGGCAGGTCGCGAAGTCGGTGAACGCGCACGGCAGGTTCACGGCGCGGTTGAAGTCGAGGGTGACGGTGCCGTCGGCCTCGACCGCGCCGATGGCGAGCGAGCGGGCGGCCGGGTAGGTGGTGACGCCGCTGGTGGCGTCGGTGAACAGCACCTTCAGGTCGTCGGTGGTGCCGAACGCGAGCAGCGCCTCGTGGCTGTCGCCGATCCGGAACTCGATGATTCCGGCGGCGCTGTGGTGGTGCTCCAGCCCGTCGACGACGGCGCCCGTGGTGACGGTGCGTGCTTGCCCGAACGCGGTGAAACGCCCGGTCACGACCCAGCGCGGATCGGCCGGATAGGCGGCGACGCCGGTGAACGCGGTCAGTGTAGGTGCGGCCGGATCGTGCACGCGCACCGCGAATTGTCCGGAGCGCCGGATCACTTCGAGGACCTTCTCCTCGTTGAGCACACTGATCCCCGGCGCGCCCTCCACGGGCGTCACGATCTGCACGCCGCCGATCCGCTCGCCGTCGACATCGAGCCGGTCGGCGGGCTGCGCGGTGATGAACACCTTCTCGTCGGTGACCCACCAGGTCCCGGGGACGCCGTCCAGGCGCTGCGGGCTGTCGGTGAGCCAGTGCAGCCCCGCCAGGCTGAGCCAGCCGAGCGGATCGCGCAGGCCGTCCTCGCGGGCATGATGCCAGCGCGACCAGTCGTCGGCGAATGTCGTGGTGGCGCTGGGGTTCTCGACAGTGATGGTCATGACGCGCGTGCTCCTTCGGCGACGGTGTGGTGGGGGTGACGCAGACCGAGGTGGTCGCGCAGGGTGGTGCCGGTGTACTCGGTGCGGAAACTGCCGCGTTCCTGCAGTTCGGGGACCACCCGGTCGACGAACTCGTCGAGTCCGGCGGGTGTCAGATGGGGCACGAGGATGAAACCGTCGGCGGCATCGGACTGCACGTAGTGGTCGATCTGCTCGGCGACCTCGGCGGGAGTGCCGATGAACTGCTGGCGGGCGGTGACCTCGATGATGAGTTCGCGAATGCTGAGGTTGTCCGCCTCGGCCTGCGCGCGCCATGCTTTCGCCACGGCCAGTGGATCTTTCGTGTGCCTGACCCGGCCACGGGTGATCTCGGCGGCGGCGTCGGGCTCGATGTCGGGCAGTGGGCCGTCTGGGTCGTAGCCGGAAAGGTCACGGCCCCACACCTGTTCGAGGAACGCGAGCGCCGTCTGCGGGCTCACCTGCTGGTAGCGGATGTCGCGGGCGCGCTCGTGTGCCTCGTCGGTGGTGTCGCCGAGTACGAAGGTGGCCGCGGGCAGCACCAGCAGATCGCCCTGCGCACGACCATATTTCGCCAACCGGCCCTTGACGTCGGCGTAGAACCGCTGGCCCGCTTCGAGGGTGCCGTGCCCGGTGAAGATCGCATCCGCGGTCTTCGCACCGAACTCGCGGCCTTCGTCGGAGTCGCCCGCCTGCAACAACACCGGATGTCCCTGCGGGCTCGGCGGGACGACGAACGGTGCGGCGAAGTCGAACTGAGAACTGCGGAACGCGGTTTCGGGAATCTCGCGAGCGAAAACGCCCCGCTCCCGATCGATCACCAGCGAGTCGGTAGGCCAGCTGTCCCACAGCGCCCTTGTCGCCGCGACGACCTCTTCCGCCCGCCGATACCGCTCGCTGTGCTCGAGGTAGCCGCCGCGCCGAAAGTTCTCGCCCGTGAACGCATCCGAGGAGGTGACCACGTTCCACGCGGCCCGGCCGCCGGAGAGGTGATCGAGCGCGGCGAACTGCTTGGCCACCTCGAACGGTTCGTTGTAGGTGCTGTTGATGGTGCCTGCCAGCCCGAGTCGCTCGGTCACCGCGGCTACCGCGTTGAGCACGGTGAACGTATCCGGCCTGCCGACCACGTCCAGGTCGTGGATCCGTCCGCGATGCTCGCGTAGCCGCAGGCCCTCGGCGAGGAAGAAGAAGTCGAACAGGCCGCGTTCGGCGGTGCGCGCCAGATGCTCGAACGACCCGAAGTCGACCTGCGATTTCGACGCGGGATCGGCCCAGACGGTGGTGTTGTTGACGCCGGGGAAATGCGCGGCGAGATGGACTTGCTTGCGTGGTTTCGAGGTCACAGCACTGTTCCTGTCGTGGCGTATCGGCTGGCGGGGCGAGGCAGGTCGAGGCGATCGCGCAGGGTCGCGGGGCCGTTCGGCTGCGGGTGATCGCTCGCGGAGTCGGTCGTCGGTGCGACGGCCGTTCGCCGGTGCGTGATCAGTGCGCGCAGGGTTGCCTGGAGGGCCAGTGGCCGCACAACCACTCCGTCGGCGATCCCGGACCGCGCGATCTCGGCGAGCAGTTCGTCGAGTTCGCCGACAGTCCCCACATGGCGGAGCTGGGTGGTTTCGGCCGCGCTGGTGGATGCCGTGCTGGGTCGATGCGCGGCGGAGATCTCGGTGTGTTCGGCCCATCGGTCGAGTTCGCGCACCGCCGCCCGCGCATCGTCGGCCGAATCTGCCAGGTGGACAGGGAGATCGAGCAGTATCCGCACGGTGCTGGGGTCGCGGCCCTCGGCGGCGATCGCGGCGCGCAAGGCGGTGCGACGTGCGGCCGCGGTGGGGAGATCGGGGGCGGTGACGCGGATGAGATCGGCGCGGCGGACTGCCACTTCCGTCGACTCAGGAGTGTCGGCGCGAACCGTCACAATCGGTTGGCCCTGGGGCGAGCGTGGGGTGATCGACGGGCCTTTGACCGAGAAGTTGTCGCCGGTGAAGTCGATGTAGTGCAGGCGGTCGCGATCGATGAAACGGCCGGTGGCGACGTCGCGGATCTCGGCGTCGTCCTCCCAGCTGTCCCACAGCCGGGTCACCACCTCGACTGCTTCGTCGGCCTCGTGCCACAGTGACACCGGATCTTGAATGTCCTTGCGGCCGAACGCCTTGGCCTCGGCGGTGGACACGGTCACCTCCCAGCCGGCTCGGCCCAGGCTCGCGAAGTCGAGTGCGGTCACCGCCTTGGACACGTGGAACGGCTCGGTGTGGGTCACCGGCACCTGGGGGATCAGGCCGATCCGCGTGCTCAGCGGGGCGGTGCGGGCGGCGATCGCGACGGCGTCGAGCCTGCCGCGGGTCGCGGCGGCGCCACCGGATTGGATGCCGAACGAGTCGGGCAGGAAGACAGCGTCGAACCCGAGATCCTCGGCCGAGCTGACGACACTGGTCCAGTAGCCGGCGGTGAACAGGTCTTCGGCAGCGGAATCGGCGCGCCGCCAGGACGCGGGATGCGTTCCGGTGCCCGCTATTTCGATGCCGAGAAACAGTCCGGTCTTGCTCATCGGGTGAGGTCCTTTCCGTGGAGGGGATCGATCCGGGTCCCCGGCGCGGGGATCGCCGCGAGCAGCTCCCTGGTGTACGGGTGTTGTGGATCGGTGAACAGGGTTGCGGTGGGGCCGGTTTCGACGATGCGACCGTGGCGCATCACGGCGACGCGGTCGCTGATCCGGCGCACCACGGCCAGGTCGTGGGAGATGAACAGGTAGCCGAGGGCGAGTTCGTTCTGCAGGGTGTCGAGCAGGTCGAGGATCTGCGCCTGCACCGAGGCGTCGAGTGCGGAGACCGGTTCGTCGAGCACGAGCAGGTCCGGGCGCAAGGCCAGCGCACGCGCGATCGCCACCCGTTGACGTTGCCCGCCGGACAGTTCCGCGGGCTTTCGGGTGGTGAAATCCGCTGGGAGCGCGACTTGTTCGAGTAGTTCGGCGACCCGTTTCGCGCGGTCGCCGAGACCATAGGCGCGCAAGGGTTCGGCGATGATGTCGGCGACTGTCCAGCGCGGGTCCAGCGAGGAGTACGGGTTCTGGTACACCACCTGGAACCGTTGACGCAGTTCGCGCAACCGCTTGCGGCGGACGCTGGTGAGGTTGTGACCGTCGAAGGTGACCGTGCCGCTGTCCACCTCGGTGAGTCGCACGGCGATCCGTGCCGTCGTCGACTTACCCGAACCGGATTCGCCCACCAGCGCGAGTGTTTCGCCGCGATCGAGGCTGAACGCCACATCGTCGACGGCGGTGATCGAGCCGGCTCCCGCGTGGAATCGCTTGTGCAGAGCATGAACCGACAGCAACGGAGCTGCCGCCCTGGGACGCGGTGGCCGGAAATCGGTGGGTGAGAGCGCCGGGGACGCGGCCAGCAAACGCTGGGTATAGGGCTGTGCGGGCCGGGCCAGCACCTGTGCGGTCGACCCTGATTCGACAACCCTGCCGTGCTCGAGCACGACCAGCCGATCGGCTCGCTCGGCGGCCACGGCCAGGTCATGGGTGATCAGCAGCACCGCGGTTCCGCGGGCCGCGATCCGCTCGGCCAGTCGATCGAGCACCTGCCGCGCCACTGTCGCGTCGAGCGCGCTCGTCGGCTCGTCGGCGATGATCAACTCCGGCCCGCACGCCAGCGCGATCGCGATCAGCACCCGCTGCCGCTGCCCACCGGACAACTCGTGCGGATATTGCCGGGCCCGCACCCGCGGCCGATCCAAACCGGCTTCCTCGAGCAGATCGAGGGCTTGCAGTGCTGCCCCACGCCGGTCGGCGAGCCGGTGCACCAGCAGCGCCTCCGCCACCTGATCGCCCACTCGCAGTACCGGATTGAGCGAAAGTCCCGGATCCTGCGGTACGAACCCCACTCGTGCGCCGCGCAATCGCCGCAACGCCTTCTCGTCGCGCGGATCGATCCGCTCACCGCCGAATTCGACGGTGCCGGACACCGTCCGCGCCGAAGCGCCGAGAAGCCCGATCACGGCATGCGCGAGGGTCGACTTGCCCGACCCCGACTCGCCCACCAGCGCGACGACTTCCCCGCGCGCCACCTCCACGGTGACGCCACGGAGTGCGTCGACCGACCGATCGCCGGTCCGATAGGCGATGCGCAAATCGTCCACTCGCAGTAGGGGGGCGGGGACGGATCGGTCTGCGCTCATCGGTTGGCCTTTCCCGCGAAGCGGCCCAGATGCTGGGCCGACAACACGACGGCGACGATGACGAGGCCGGGCAATGTGGTCAGCCACCAGGCCGAGGCGAGGAAGTTGCGGCCCTCCGAGATCAGCGAACCCCATTCGGGGGTGGGCGGTTTGGTGCCGTACCCGAGGAAACTGAGCGACGACACCGCGAGCACGGCCATGCCGAATTCCACTGCGGCCAAGGCCAGGACGGGCTGGAACGAATTGGGAAGTACGTGCCGAACGAGGACCGCGTACCAGCGCACGCCCGACGCGTGCGCGGCTTCGACATAGGGTGCGTGCCGCACCCGCAGCACCTCCGAGCGCATCACCCGCGCGAAGTTCGCGATCAGTGAGATCCCCACGGCGAGTGCCACATTGCGGGTGCCGAAGCCGAGGGCGGTCACGAGTGCGAGCGAGAGAAGGAGCGAGGGAATCGACAGCAGCACATCGACCACGCGCATGATCGCGGTGTCGACGATGCCACCCGCCGCCCCCGACAGCAGCCCGAGCAAAGACCCCACCACCAGCGCGATCCCGACCGCGGTGAGTGTGGCGGTGAGCGAGAGCCCGGCGCCGTGCACCATGCGGGTGTAGAGGTCGCGCCCGAGATTGTCGGTGCCGAACCAGTGTGCGGCACTCGGCCCCTGGAACTTCTGCGCGGGCACGCCGATCAGCGGGTCGCCGGAGGCGAACACCGACGGCGCCACCGCCCACCCGACGGCGATCACGAGTACGACACCGGAGAGCACGAGTCCGAGATGTCCGCGCGTCCAGCGGAGCACCGTGGCACCGCGAGAGCGGCGCGCGACGATGCTGGGCGCCGCGGGCCGATCAGCGACCTTGTCGCGTCGTACAAGAACGTCAACCATGTTCGCTCCCTTCGGTATCGGTGGTGCGAGTCCGGTCTGTGCCCGCTCCGCTATTGCCGGGGCGGGGTGGATCGCCGCGCCGATTCGCGCTGACATCAGGCATCGCGCACCGCCTTCGCGACATCTGCCGACGGAGCGCTTTCGGCAGGCGCCACGACCGGACGACTGCGACGCGTACCGGTGATGCGCGGATCGAGCAGCGGATAGAGCAGGTCGACCGCCAGGTTCACACCGACGAAAATCAGCGCCGAGAGCAGCACCACGCCCTGGACAACGGGGATGTCCTGGTTGAGTACCGAGGTCTGGGTGAGCCTGCCGACTCCCGCACGGGCGAACACCGACTCCACCACCACCGACCCGGCCAGCATCGAGCCGACCAGCACACCGGCGATGGTGAAAGCGGGCACGCTCGCCAGCCGGGCGATGTGGCGACGCTGCACCCACCAGCGTGACGCGCCTTTGGCCAGCGCCACATCGGTGAACGGCTGCCGCCACGTCTGTTCCAGACCGGCGGCGAAAACCTGGGCGAGCACCGCCCCGATCGGCAAGGCCAGGGTCAGCGCGGGCAGTAGCGTCCCGCGCAGCCCCGTCCCACCGAATGCCGGGAACCAGTGCAGCCGAAAGGAGAACAGCTGCAACAGGAGTAGCCCGGTCCAGAACGTCGGTACCGAAACACCCAGTGGCGGTAGGGCGCTCAAGGTGTTGCGAAGCCACGGCCGCCGCGTGTAGGTAGCGGCGAACGCGAGGGCCGTCCCGCCGATGATCGCGAAGAACAGGGCGAGAGCGGCCAGTCCGAGGGTGGCCGGTATGACGTCACCGAGGGCTTGGGTCACCGGCTGACCGGTGTTGATGGATCGCCCCAGATCGCCGGTGACGGCATTGCCGAGTGCGGTCACATACTGTTCCCACAGCGGCTTGTCCAAGCCGTAGCGAGCCTGCAACTCGGCGATCGCCGCCTGGTCGACCGGCGCGCCGGTGCCCGCGGTGTCGGCCGCCATCGACACCGGATCCGCGGGCAGCAGATACAGCACCACGAACGAGATCGTGAACGCCGCCCACAGCACCCAGATCGCCTGCAGTACCCGCGAACCCAGGTAGCGAGCCGCCCCGCCGCCCGCCGGGTTCGCGCGGCCCGGAGTGCGGCGAGGGCCGACGCGCCGGCTCAGAAAACCGCCACTCGCCGCGCGCACGTCCCGCGCCCCGTCCGAGCCGCTCATCAGTGCCCGCTCAACCAGGTATCGAAGAACTGCAAGCGCGCCGAGGCCTCGAACTTCAGATCCTGTGTGTGCGCGGCCGCACCGATCGCCTGCGACAGCTCGATCGTGGGGACGTAGAGCCCGTTGTCGAGCACCTGCCGCTGCGCGGTCGCGAGCAGTTCCGCGCGGGCGGCCGGATCGTTGGTGGCCAGCTGCCGGTCGAGGGCCGCGTCGAGCTCGGGGATCGGGCCGCGTGCGGTGATGTTGCGACCGGCGAGGCCGAACGACGTGCGCAGAATGTCGCCGTCGGCACGGGTGGAATTGCCGTAACCCGCGTCGACTTCCCTGGCGTTCTGCCTGGCGATCGCCTCCGGGGTGGAGACGAGATCGAGCTTCAGGTCCACCCCGACCTGGCGCAGTTGCTGCTGCACCAGCTCGAGAATCGCCTGGTTGCCCGCGAACACCTGGCTGAACGTCACCGCGAAACTCAGTCGCTCACCGTTCTTGGCCCGCACACCGTCGGCGCCGGGCACCCAGCCCGCCTGATCGAGGATCGCCTTCGCCTTCGCCGGATCGTAGGCGAGTCGCGTGGACTGATCCAGGTAGGCCGGGGTGGCCGAGGCCAGGCTGGATGTCGCCGGCTTGAACTGTGGACCGAGAACGGTCTCGACGAGTTGCTTGCGATCGATCGCGGGCAGCAGCGCCTGCCGGACCGCCGGATCACGCAATGGGCCCCGAGTCACGTTGAGCTGCAGGCCGAATGGGGTGCCGGGGTTGGAGGTCGACAGAATCCGCCCGCCGACGGCCTCGATCTGCGGAGCGTCCTGGGGTAGGGCGTCGCTCACGGCGTCCAGCTGGCCGGAGGCCAGGCTGCCGGTGCGCACACCCGATTCGGGAACGACCGTGAACTCGATCCGATCCAGGTACGCCTCGCCCTGGTGGCCGAAAACGGGCGAGCCCCAGTGGTATCCGGCGCGCTTGGCCAGGGTCACCGAGGTGTCCTGCTGGTAGGCGGCGTAGGTGAACGGCCCGCTGCCGATGTTGTCGCCGGCGCATCTGGCCTCGGCCGGTTTGGCATTGGTGGAGGTGGCCTGGATGCCGAGCTGCGGGGTCGAGGACGCCTGCAGGAACTGGGCGTTCGGCTGGCTGAACTCGACGCGCGCGGTGAGCTTGTCCACCGCCGTCGTACCGACGTAGCTGGTGAGGTAGCTCGCGCCCAGCTGCGCCTTCGCGGCACCGAGCCGGACGATCGCGTCGAAGGTATCGCGCACCGAGTCGGCGGTGAGCGCGGTGCCGTCACTGAAGGTGACGCCGTCGGCCAGCGTGAAGGTGAACACCTTGGCGTCGGGACTGACCTCCCAGCTCTTGGCCAGCCACGGGGTGATCGCGCCGGTCTTCGGGTCCTGATCGGTCAGCGAGTCGACGATCTGACGGGCCACGTAGATGGTCTGGTTGGTGCCCGACTGCGCCGGGTCCGAGCAGGTCGGCGCTCCGGACAGCCCGTAGCGCAACGTGCCGCCGGGCTGCGGTGGACCGGCCTGACCACCGGAGCCTCCGGTGTCGCCGCCGCACGCGACCACCGTGGTAGCGGCGGCGAGGACGCCCGCGAGAGCGGCGAGTCGATGTCGAATCACGAGGTAACTCCAGAGAATTCACGGCCAGCGGCCAGGGGACGGCTCGGAATGCGGCGGCGCAACTCGGGCGCCACCTCGGCCTGGAACAGCTCGAGACTGCCCAGGTAGTCGGGTTCGGTGCGGCCGTCACGTTCGGCGGACAGGTGGATCACCTCGTGCCCGAACTGCTCGTGATAGCGGCCCACCTTGTCGATCACCTGTTCCGGGCTGCCGACCAGCGCCGACGAACGGGCGAGGAAGTCCTCGACGGTCTCGAACACCACCGGATTGCCGACCTTGCGCTGCAGTGCGGTCCGCGCCTCGAAGAGCGGCCGGAACACCTCGACGGCCTCCTGCGAGGTCCGTGCGACGTGGAAGCCCGCCGTGCCCGCGCCGACCAGGGCGTCGGCCGGATCGTGACCGTAGTGCGCCCACCGCTCGCGGTAGTGGCGGATCAGCTTGGCGTACGGCTCGATGGGGTTGGTGACGTTCGCCGAGAACACCGGATCACCGTGGCGCGCGGCCAGTTCCACCGACTCCCGGCTCGTCGCGCTTCCGTGCCAGATCCGCACTCGCGGCTGCAACGGTCGCGGCAACGCCTTGGCCGCGGTGAGCGCGGGCCGGAACTGTCCCGACCACGTCACCTCGTCGCTGTCCCACAGCGCCCGGAACACCTCGTAGCCTTCACGATTGCGGTCCCACTGATCCTCGGTGGTGACGTGATACAGCTGTGCCTGCGCCGCGCCGTTGCCCTTGCCGATGATCAGTTCGAGCCTGCCGTCGGACAGATTGTCGAGCGTGGAATAGTCCTCGAACGCCCGCACCGGGTCGAGCAGGCTCAACGTGGTGACCGCGGTGAACAAGCTGATCCGCGAGGTGAGGGCCGCGATGTGGCTCAGCACCACCGGGGGAGCGGCGGACAGGAACGGATCCTCGTGGCGCTCACCGACCGCGAACCCGTCGTAGCCGAATTCCTCAGCGCGCTCGGCCTGTTCGATCACGTCGTGCAGGCGATCACGCGTTGTCGGCACCACCCCGGTCACCGGATCGGGCACCCGGGTGATCAGCGTCATCAGCAGGAATTTCATGCGCGGGCTCCTAGCTTCTCGAACGACCTCATGCGGCAGGCTTTTTCGGCAGGCCGGGCGGGTTGATCCGCGACTCGGTGACCTTCTCCGAATCCAGGCCCCAGCGATCGAGGACCTTCTGATAGCTGCCGTCGGCGATGGCGTGGACGAGCGCCTTGTGCACGGCGGCATTGAGGCCGCTGTTCTTCTTGGACAGCACCGCGATCTCGCCCTGCAACGCTTCACCGGCGCCCGAGAAGGTGGCGATGATCTTGGTTTCGCCGGTGGTGGTCGAGTGGTAGATGCCGGTCGGATTGGGGCCGATGTAGCCGTCGAGCCGTTGGGAGGCGAGCGCCAGGTAATAGTCGGTGATCTGCTGGTAGTAGGCGATATCGATCGGCGCCAGCCCCTCGGCGACGTTCTTCTCGCTCCACTTCACCAGCAGCTGTTCCTGATTCGTCCCCGCGCCCACTCCGATGCGCTTGCCCACCAGGCTCTTGCGGTCGGTGAAGACCAGCGAGCTGTCCTTGGGCACCTCGAGTGCGACGTTGTCCTTGCGGTAGGTCGCGAAGTCGTACTTCTCCTTGCGCTCCTCGGTGACGGTGACGTTGGAGATGAACGCATCGGCCTCGCCGGAGTCGATCCGCACGAAGCTCTGCGACCAATCCGCCACCTGTGGAACCAATTTCAGTCCAAGGATGTCGGCGACCAGCGAGGCGAAATCGACTTCGGAACCCACCACGGTCTTGTCATCGGTGGCATAGAACCGCAGCGGCGGGGCGGCACCGCCCGACCCGGTCACCAGCAGCGTGCCGCGATCGCGAATCGCCTGCGGCACTTCGGCGGCAATCGCGTCGACCTTCGCGACCCGCACCCTGCCGTCCTGCGCGGGCGAGAGGTCGAAGGTGACCGAACCCGCCTGGACGGTCTCGGCGGATTCCGGATCGGCGGTGCAGCCGGTGGTCAGCAGCGTGGCCGCCGAGATGATGCCGATCAGTGTGGAGAGCTTCATCGGTGTCGAAACCTGTTCTTCGGAAGGGATACTCAGCGCACGCGGGACAGGAATGCCTGCGTGCGTGGATGTTCGGGGCGGTCGAGGACGGTGGCGGCGTCGCCCTGTTCGACGATCTGTCCTTCGTCGAGGAAGACCACCGTGTCGGCGACCTCACGGGCGAACCCGATCTCGTGGGTGACGATCACCAGAGCCGTGCCGGTGCGGGCGAGATCGCGGATCACCGAGAGGACCTCGCCGACCAATTCCGGGTCGAGCGCGGAGGTGGGCTCGTCGAACAGGATCAGCCGCGGCTTCATGGCAAGGGCCCGGGCGATCGCGACGCGCTGTTGCTGGCCGCCGGAGAGCCTGCGGGGGTAGGCGTCGGCGAAATCGGCGAGGCCGACCCGGTCGAGCAGCTGTTCGGCCTCCGCGACCACCTCGCCGCGCGGGCGGCGCTGCGAGGAGACCGGGGCGAGCACGACGTTCTCCAGCCCCGTGAGGTGCGGGAACAGATTGAACTGCTGGAATACGAAACCGATCCGGCCGCGCTGGGCGCGCACCGCGTGATCGGGCAGCGGGCGCAGCGTATTGCCGCGCTGCCGGTAGCCGATCAGCTCACCGTCGACGTGCACGGTGCCCGCGTCCTGCGCCTCGAGGTGGTTGAGCACCCGCAGCAGCGTGGACTTGCCCGACCCGGACGGGCCGATCAGCGCGACGACCTCGCCGGTGCGCACCGCCAAGTCGATCCCACGCAACACCTCGGTGCCGTTGTAGGACTTGCGAATTCCTCGTGCCTGCACCGCGGCGGTCATCGGGTGGCTCCTCGGGGTGCGGCGGCGATCTCGGTGACCTTGGCGCGTACCCGCTGCCACGGCGTCGGCGGTAGCTCACGCTGGGCGCCCTTGGCGTAGTGCCGTTCGATGTAGAACTGGACGATCGTCAACGCGGTGGTGAGCACGATGTACCAGGCCGTGGCCACCATCAGCAGCGGCACCACCCGGCCGTTGCGGCCGAAGATCACCTGCACCTGGTAGAACAGCTCGGCGATCGCCATCACCGACACGATCGAGGTGCCCTTGAACAGGCTGATCACCTCGTTGGCCGCGTTGGGCGCGATCGTGCGCATCGCCTGCGGCAACACGATCGTGCGGAACTGCCGCCAGCGCGGAATCCCCAGCGCGGCAGCCGCTTCCAGCTGGCCCGCGTCGACGGCGAGCAGACCGGCCCGGATCAGTTCGGCCGAGTACGCCGCCTGATGCAGGGCCAGGCCGATCACCGCCGCGGTGAAGCCGCTGATGACGCCGTTCACCTCGAAATCGAAGAACCCGGGCCCGAACGGAATGCCCACGGACAGCCGGGGATACAGGTACGCGATGTTGAACCAGAACAGCAGCTGCACGATCAGCGGGATCGAACGGAACGCCCAGACGTAGGTCCAGGCGATCACCCGCAGCACCGGATTGTTCGACACCCGCCCGATCGCCAGCAGGGTGCCGATGGCGAAACCGAGGACGGTGCCCCACAGGGTCAGCTCGATGGTCACCCGGAGGGCGGCCAGCACGGACTTCGCGGTGAAGTACTGGGCGAATGTGCCCCAGTCCCAGCCCGGATTGGTGATCAGACCGTGCGCGAACTGGGCCACCAGCAGCAGCGCGATCGCGGCGACGACCCACCGCCACGGGTGCCACGAGCCGGCGATCCGCGGAAGATCGTCGGCGGATTCCGGTGCGGCGGGCGGCGCGTCGCCCGGCGGTGCGGTCTCGGCGCCGGAGACGGCGGACGCGGTCATAGGAGTCCTTCGGGAACAGTGGAACGAGGCACAGTGACCTCCACCCGGCCAGTTACGGGTTCGCGAGCTGGCGGCACTCAGGCCGGACAGGCAATCGCGGTCACTCGGCACTGGTCGATATGGCGGCGGCGGTATCCCACGGTCAGCACGGCAATCTCCTCCATCGAACCCGGCAGAAGCACCCACACCCTCGAACAGGGCGGGTTGCTGCGACGTCGTAGAGCCAGGTCTCTCGGTCGCTCTGGATGGTTGTGCTCCGGCGTTGCGTCCCGAGCTGAATCAGCATGTGGCACAGATGCCGTGGCGGCAACGGTAGAAATCAGCGTGAGCGCAGAGCTTGGAACCGGGTATGGATGTGGGCACAATTGCCCCGGTTCGGCGAGGTCACTGAGCTGCGGTGGGGTTAGCCGCAGAATTGCGACGCGCCGAACGGCCGGTTACTTCACCTGCCCGGATTCACCCGCTGCGCGCGGTAGCGTCGGCCTTCTCTGCGTCGATGAGGAGTACGTCGTGATCATGCCGCGCCGTTCCACCACACTGACCTCGCTGACGGCCTGCGCCGCCGCGCTGGTGCTGGCCGTGTCCCCGGCCGTCGCGGAACCGGCCGCCCCGGTGACGCCCGCCGTCACCCGGGACGCACCGAACTCCACGCCCGCCGCGGGTGCCGGTGATCTACTCGGCGCCTATCAAACTGTCGTCGAGACGCTGAAAGCGATGGGTATCCAGCCGTTCCTCTACCCCACGGTGGCCGCGAACTGCACCGGCGACGGTGCGGGCCTGGTCCCAGCGGTCGCGGGCGCGGTGCCGGGCCCGTGGCCGGCGAACACGCTCCCGATCCCCGGTCTTGACCTGTCCGCCGTGAAATCGGGCCAGACCCTGTTCACCTTCCTGCCCTACGGTCTGGCTCCCGACACCGCCGCGACGAAAACCTCGGGTATGCAGGTGGCCTGGCTCAATATCAGTACCGGGCGGGGCGGTATGGCGTCGATGGGGCCGATCGCGGACATCGTGCGCGCGATGGTTCCGCCCGGGGTTCCTGTCGAACTGCGTCCACTCGCCGAAACCGCGATCCGCGACTTCCTCTTCGCCGCGATTCCCGTCGGTGGCGTCCGCGCGGTCCCCGTGGACACCGGCCGCGGCACCGTGCTGGCCGCCGTCTTCGGCACCACCGACAACGCGGCCGCTCCTGCTTCTTCTTTCCGACGATCGGCATCACCGAAGTGGACTGAGTGGGCGGCGAGGCGTTCAGGCGTGGCGGGCGATCGATTCTTCGGGGGTTACCAGGGGGCGTTGTTTCCAGCGGAGGCGGCCGGTGCGGTGGCGGTGGTGGGAGCGGGTCCACAGGGTCAGGTAGTGGGCTACTGCCAGGGGGTGGGCCAGAGCTGAGGTGAGGTCGGACGGTGCCGGGGGGCGGCGGGTTTCGATGGTGCGGGCGGTGAGGCGGCTGGTGACGGCCGCGAGGTAGCCGAGCAGGCCCGCGCGGCGGGTGCGGCCGCGGCCGAAGAGGGCGGCCAGTGGGGGGATCCAATAGGCGAGGGTGGCGAGGATCGCGATGGCGGCGCCGGTGTCTCGGCGGCCGCCGTAGGCGGACCAGAGCCAGCGGGTGTAGCCGTCGGTGAGTTCGGTTGTGCCGGTGTACATTCTGGTGCTCGCGGCCGGGCCCGCGGTGATCAGGGCAGTACGGTGGCCTGCTCGGCGGACGGCGCGCGCCAGGTCGAGATCCTCGGTGGCACTGGCGGCTACGGCCGCGTGGCCGCCGGCGGCACGGTAGGCCTCGGCGTCGACGGCCAGGAACTGGCCGCACGCGACGGCGGTGGACGGGCGCAGGCTGTGGTTGGCGGGGCCGACCGGCAGGGTCGAGGCCCATGACCAGGCGAGCAGTGGCTGGACCAGGTGTTCGGCGGCCGAACCGGCTTCCTGCACCGGCCAGGCGGAAACCAAACCCGCTTCGCGCCTGCGCAATTCGGTCACGGCCGCGGCGATCGCCTGGGGAGCCAGGCGCACATCCGCGTCGACGAAGACCAGGGCGGCCGCGTCGGTGCGGGCGGCCAGGCGGGCGCACGCGGCGGCCTTACCGGTCCAGCCGGGTGCGGGGTGGGCGGCGGAGCGGAGCACGGTGAAGCGCTCGTCGCCTGCGATCGCGGCCAGTGCGGCGTCGTAGGTGCCGTCGGTGGAGGCGTCGTCGAGGATCAACACGTGCAGGCGGGGGACGCCGGTCTGGGCACGAAGGTCGGCGATCAGCGCGGGGAGGCGCTCGGCTTCGTCGCGAGCGGGCACACAGACCGTGACCGGCTCGATCACGCCCGCGACGCCACGTGGCAGGGTGCGCAAGGTGAGCAGGTTATAGGCGGCGGTGGTCGCGCCGAGCGCGGCCAGGCCGGTGCCCGCCCAGGTCAGGTAGCGGGCCGCCGCGCCCATGTCAGCGGCCCAGTCTGCGACTGGAGATCTCGCGCCACATCTCCGAGGGGGAGAAACCGCCGCGGGGGGCGTGCGGCGGGGCGGGGTTGCGATCGCGGAACGCCAGCCCGGCGATCAGCGCGGCCACCGCGAGGGTGATGCCGCCGACGATGCCGGCCCAGCCCGCGAACGAGCGGGTGTTGGGGTCGGCGTATTTCACCTCGGCGCGCAGGGTCGACACCTCGCCGGCGGGCAGCTTCCACGACACGGTGTTCTCGCTGTTGGAGGTTTCGCGGGTGCCATTGGTCTTGGCCACGCGAGCCGGGAACGCGATGGAGAACTGCACGTCCGAGCCCTGCGGCGGCACCGATTCCAGATCGACCCGGCCGGTGAGACTCACCAGATCACCACTGCGCTGGAAGTCGAGGGTGAACATGCCCTGCGTCTGATCCGACAGCCCACCGAGCTGGCCGACCTCGCCGAACGACAGATCGTCGAAGAACACCTGCGTGCCGACGTACCCGTCCTGGTTGTAGTTCTCCACCCGCACCTTCGCCGCCAGCGGCTCCGGCGCCTTCAGCTGCGGACCTCGGTCTTCGGGCCCGGTCGGCACCACCGCGGCGACGATCCGGCCGGACACCCGGTCGTTCGACGACACCCCCATCGACACCTGTACCCGCAGGCACCCCGCCAGCGCGGGCACGAGCAGTGCCAACAGGACGGCGACGGCCGCTACGCGCCGCGCGGGCACGGAACGACGCGGCGAGGAAGCGGGCATGTCGGCGACGGTACTCGGCTGCACGGTTGACATCGTGCCAGGCTCGAGCCCGAGAGCCCACACGACGGGCCCACCGGACGTCGCCCAGCCGCGCCGATCAGGCCTTTTCCCGCTGATTCGAGGTGTGTCGCGGCGGGCTCGGCCCCTCACAACGCGCGTTGCCGCGCCCGCGCACGGACAAACAAGGGGATTCCGAGCAAGCCCACACCGCAGAAACCCCAGACGGCCGACGCCGGGAGGCCGAGAAACACCGCGTGCGCGAGAGCCGACCCGAGCCAGGTCCACCCGAACACCGCGACCGGGACCGCCACCGACGGATCACGCGCAGGCGGGAGGAGCCGATCGAGCAGGGTGAGCATCACCGCCATGATCACGGCGACGAGTGCCCAACCCAGATAGTTCGTATACGGGATCTCGGGCAGGCCGGGCAGCCCGGCGTCGCGGACCGCCCAGGTCCACTGACCATCGGCGACCATCTGCGGATCGAGGAACAGATCCCAGCCCACCGCACCGACGACGAACAGTCCCACGCGCCGCGTGTTCGAACCGCTGAGCGAGCGCTTCGGCGAGTGGCGCACCGCCGTGGAGCCTGTGTTCGGGGCTTCGGCCCGGCTCGGACCAGGCGCCGCCGAGACCCCGGTCGAGGGGGCCAGGTGTCTGCCGGACGCGAGCATCCCCGCGACGATCCAGATCGGGTACAGCCCACCGGTCCAGGCGAGGGGCACCGCCAGTGGAACATCGGCGAACGCGGGCCCGAGCCGATCGACGGCGTAGACGTAGCTGCCGAACGGGAATCCGGTCGTGGTGCCGACGATTTCGGCGAGGAGCCCAAGACCGGACACGATGACGAAGAATCCGGTGGCCCACCGCAATCCGCGAGTGGTCGCAGCGTGCAGCACAGCAGTCGCGGCCGACAGGGCCACCACGGCGACGGTGATCCGGTCGCGCGCCACACCTGTACTCAACGGATAGGTGATCTGTACGAGCACCAGCGCCATCGCGGTGACGGCGGGAATCGCACGGCGTGGATCGACGCCGAACCAGCCGCGGGTCGCGGCGACACTGCGGCGCACCGCGCCGGCCAGGTCCGGGCCGGTCACGGACGCCGCCGAGCGATCGACCGGGCGCTGCGCGGCGAGTGAACGGCCTTCATCGCTGTCGTGGCAGCGTGAACCGGCGCTTGCGGCCGTCGCCGAGGACCAACCTGGCCGCGCTGCGGCCGCTGGCTCCGGACACACCGCCGCCGGGGTGGGTGGATGCGCCGGTCAGGTAGAGGCCGGGAGCGCCGGGGACTCGCTGGCCCGACAACTCGGGCAGTGGACGCCACAGCATCATCTGATCGAGCGACATCTCCACGTGCATGACATTGCCGCCGCGCAGACCCATCTCCCGCTCGAGATCGACCGGTGTCTGTACGAACCGCTGACGCACCGTCGAGGCGAAACCTGGTGCGTACCGGTCGACTTCGGCGACGATCCGATCCGCCTCGCGCTCGGCGTGTGCCGCCCAGTCGCTGCCGTCGGCCAGTTCGTACGGATGCCACTGCGCCCACAGCGATAGCTGATGTTCGCCAGCGGGTGCGATGGACGGGTCGAGCGCGCTGAAACTCATCGCCAGCACCACCGGACGTGGCGGCAGTGAACCGGCCATGGCGGCGCCGTGGGCCAGCCGAAGCTGGCGGCGGTCCGAGACGAGAAACTGCAGACCGCGGGCGGATTCGGCGGGTGAGGAACCGGGGTATTCGGGTAGCCGGTCGGTGGCCAGGCGCACCACCATGCCGATGCCGGGGCCGACCCGGATGCGCCGCTGCCAGTCGTCGAGGACCGCGGGGTCGAAATCGCCCGCGCGCAGCAGATCGAGCGTCGACAGGATGTGGGAGCCCGCGATCACGGTGTCGGCGTGCAGGGTCCGGCCCGATTCGGTCGACACCTGCCACCCGCTGCCGACTCGGCGCAGCGAGGTGACGGCGTCGCCGGTGTGCAACTCGCCACCGTCGGCGCGCAGACGCGCGATCAACGCGGCACTGAGCGCCCCACTTCCACCCACCGCACGTCCGGGCGGCAGCGCGTGCATGAGCGCGGCGAACCCCGCCATCGGCGCGGTCCCCGGTTCCGACATCGGCGGACCCGACTGCGCGCCGAACCACGCCAGCGACGCCTTGAGCCGCTCATCGTCGAACCAGAAGTCCAGCAGCGCGTCACCGGACTGCAAGAACTCCCGCGACAACGCCGAGCCACCGGCCCGCGCGTCCAGCCCCCAGAACGAACGGACGAGCCTGCCCGGCGTCGCCGGCCCGCCGAACGACCGCATCACCCGCGCGCTGCGCTCGCCCCACACCCCGACGAACCGGCGATAGGCGTCAGCGTCCTTGACACCACACGCCGCCGCGATCGATGCGCACGTCTCGTCGAGATCACGACGGAAAACGATCGGCGGGCGCTCACCGTCGGCGGGCGTGAACCCCCACGGATCACAGTCGAGATAGCGCAACCCGAACCGCTCGAGCTCGAGCTCCTCGATGATCCCGGTGTGCCGGATCATGATGTGCGCCGAAGATCCACGATCGACGAGATGGCCGGGGAACCGCTCCACCGTCGACACCGCGCCGCCAGGGACCTCGTCGCGCTCGAGCACCTGTACCCGCTGCCCGGCCCGTGCCAGATAGCAGGCCGCGACCAGCGCGTTGTGGCCGGAACCGACCACCACCGTCGTCATAGATTCGAGGGGGGCATCGGCAACCTGCGCCCGAGGATGGCGAACGGCCGGGTATCGCCCGCGAACACGAAATTGCGGATCACATCGGTGAATCCGGCCCGCCGGTACAACTTCCAGGCCCGGTTCGCCTCTTCGGGCACCTCCGGCGTCGAGAGCAGCACGGCCGCCTCGACGCGGTCGGCCAGCAGCCGCTCGAGCAACCGCGCCCCGATCCCACGCCCCTGCGCGGCCGGGTGGACGTGCAGCTCGGTGAGTTCGAAATAGTCGGCGAGCAGGTCACGGGCGGCGGCATCGGGCCACCCGCACCGGCGCATCCCGGTCTGCACCTGCTGATGCCACCACTGCCGAGGCGCGCCGCTGTAGCCATAGGCGATCGCCAGGATCGGCGCGGTGCGCAGGTCGACGCCACCCGTGTCATCGGGCAGCACCGCGGCGACGGCCCGCCAGCCGGTCCTGGTGGTGTGCTCGGTCCACATCGGGGCGCGATGGTGCTCGGTGCCGCGGGGGTAGTCCATCGCGGCGACGTACACCGACAGGGCGTCGTGCAGACGTGCGCGCAGGGCGGCGACGCTGAGGTCGACGATGACGGGTGCGGGGGTGTGTTTCGGCTTGACGGCTGTCATGGCTCTCGTCGATGGTGCGCGGACGCGGAAAGTTGTCGGTGGGTGTCCCTATATTCAATCTCAATTCAAACGTTCGAATGTTAGTTCGATCAGTGCGAGGGGCGAAAGGGGCAGCAGATGGCTGGTCACAACGATGGTCGCGCGCACGCGGGCCACGACGGGCGCGCCGGCGGACTACTACGTCAAGCCGATGCCCTACTCACTGATTCCGCCTGGGAGCACGAACCGGGGGAGCGGTTCCGTACCGCGTACCTGGCCGCGCTGCGTGGCGCGGGTTCGATGATCGCACTCACCGGTGCCGACCAGGCGCCGCGTGCGCGATCGCGCAGCGCCTGGGTGTTACTGAGACGCGCCAGCCCGGAGTTCGTGATGTGGGCCGATTACTTCGAGGCGCACTCGCAATTACGGGCCGCGCTGGAGGCCGGATTGGACCGTGCGATCACCGACACACAAGCCGACGAGTTCTGCTCACGGGTGGGCGCATTCCTCTACGACGTCGACGATGCGCTGGTAGCCGCGGCTAAGAGCCGCCCGCAGCCGAGTCGTGGCCGCGACATGACCGCTTAGTTATGACCGAGTAGGTGGTACGCCACCGATCGAACTCGTATCATGGGGAGCAGATAGCCGCCAAGGTCGGCTACCCGTCGCCTACCCGGAGGCGACCAGCCACGCCTAGTGCCGGGGGAGGTACCGTGCCACTCTCCGAGCACGAGCAGCGCATGCTCGAACAGATCGAGAGCGCTCTCTATGCTGAGGATCCGAAGTTCGCCTCGTCCGTCCGCGGCGGACGTCTTCGCTCCACGTCGAGTCGACGCAGACTCCAAGCTGCGGCGTTGTTCGCCGTCGGCCTTTTTCTGCTCGTCGCCGGCATCGCCGCCCCGTTCAAGCCGGGCGGTTTCCCGATCATCAGTCTCGTCGGATTCATCGCCATGTTCGGCGCTGGTGTCCTGCTGATGATCGGCAACTCGCGTCACGCCGCCCGACCGGACGCGACCGAGCCTCCCGCTGCGGGCAGCGGCCCGTCGAGCGGACCCACGGCCCGCGGCGGTCGCCAGCGCAAGTCCGGCGGCTTCTCCGAGCGAATGGAAGACCGATTCCGGCGAAGGTTCGAGCAGGAATAGCTCAGACCTAGCTGGTACGAAGGCGGCGCCACACCCACCACCGGGTGTGGCGCCGCCTTCGTGCGTCTGTGCGCCCGCCGCCCTGATGGCCAACGGGCAGGGCGGTTCCCCCACCTTCCCCACCGCGCCCCACGCTTCCCCCACCAGCTCGCGCGGGCTGGGTCGCACCTGCGATGTTTGCTGAACGTTGTCGGAACGAGGGGTTGCCGACCCGCGCGGGTCGCCCGAACACGGGATAACCGCGAATCTCAGTGATAGCTGGAATGACCTGCGGAATTGTGTTGGCGGGGAGCAGGATCACTCAGGGTTTCGATTGAAAGTGGGGGAAAGTGGGGTAATGTGGGTCGCGCACTACAGGAGAGGCCGTACGGCGAGGTGAATCCAGTAGGGAGGTGGCCGGGATGTTCCTCGGTACCTACACCCCCCGATTGGACGACAAAGGGCGGCTGACGTTGCCTGCGAAGTTTCGAGACGATCTGGCGGGAGGGTTGATGGTCACGAAGGGCCAAGACCACAGCCTTGCCGTGTATCCCAAAGACGAGTTCACCGCGCTCGCGCGGCGAGCGGCGTCGGCGTCCCGAAGTAATCCGCAGGCAAGGGCTTTCGTTCGAGCGCTGGCGGCGGGCACCGACGAGCAACGTCCGGACGCACAGGGCCGGATCACGCTGTCGCCGGACCATCGGCGCTATGCGAACCTCTCGCGGGATTGCGTGGTGATCGGTTCGGTCGACTTCCTCGAAATATGGGATAAGCAGGCGTGGGAGACCTACCTCGAAGAACACGAGGAGGACTACGCGCAAGCCGGAGACGAGTCGCTGGGCGGAATCTTCTGACCCGGAGCACGCGAGTGCTGCGAGGCCTCTGCCCGGGCGTGGACCCTGACGTACTTCCCCGACGCCAGGTGCCTTGCCCCGGTCAGAGACCTCGAAGCATTCGCAGCACCAACTCGTTCGACAAGCACTCATTCGAAAAGCACTGTGTGGCAAGGCGACCCGTCTGCGACGCGAGGCAGTATCCCGGGAGGTCGAGGTGAACCATGACGCCGAGAACCCCCGTCATGTGCCGGTCCTGCTCGAGCGCGCCGACGATCTGCTCGGCCCGGCGCTGAGCGAACCGGGCGCCGTCTACCTCGACGCGACCCTCGGATTGGGCGGTCACGCAGAGCATTTCCTGCGCACCTACCCGCAAGCGCGCCTGGTCGGTCTCGACCGCGACACCACCGCGTTGCGCATGGCAGGCGAGCGTCTGGCGCCCTACGCGGACCGGATCACGCTGGTCCACACCCGTTATGACGGCATCCCCGCGGCACTGGCCGAAGCGGGACTCGACGAAACCGGTTCCGTCTCGGCCGTCCTGATGGACCTCGGGGTGTCGTCGATGCAGCTCGACGAGGCCGAACGCGGCTTCGCCTACTCCGTCGACGCACCGCTGGACATGCGGATGGACCCGACCACCGGCATCACCGCCGCCGACGTGCTCAACACCTACAGCCACGGCGACCTGGCCCGGGTGCTGAAAACCTATGGCGACGAACGGTTCGCGGGCAAGATCGCCTCGGAGGTGCTGCGCAGGCGGGCGGTCAAGCCGTTCAGCACCAGCGCCGAACTCGTCGAGGTGCTCTACGCGAGCATTCCGGCCGCGGCGCGCCGCACCGGCGGACATCCGGCCAAGCGCTCGTTCCAGGCGCTGCGGGTGGAGGTCAACGGTGAGCTCGACTCGCTGCGGGCGGCACTGCCCGCGGCACTGGATGCACTGCGGGTGGGCGGACGGATCTGCGTCATGTCGTATCAGTCGCTCGAAGATCGGCTGGTCAAACACGAACTCGCGCCACGGATCGTGTCCCGGTCCCCGATGGACCTGCCGGTCGAACTGCCCGGCATGGGACCGGAATTCACGATGCTCACCCGTGGCGCGGAAAAAGCGACCGAAGCCGAGATCGAGGTCAATCCGCGATCCGCGCCGGTGCGGATGCGCGCGGCCGAACGAATCGCGGAGAGGTCAGGGAGGACACAGGAGGGGAAACGATGAGCGTGCGGACGAGCACAATCGCGGTGCCGAGCAAGACCGCTCGGCGCGTGGAGGCGGCCGAACGAGTGAAGTCCGGTGCGGCACAGCGGGCCTACGCCCGCAAGCGCACCAGGGAGCAGTTGCTCGACGGCATCGAGCTGCCCGAACAGGCATCGACGATGGCGGGGCGGATCCCGTTCGTCACCGCGATCATCGGTTTGCTCGGCTGCGGCCTCGCCCTCACCCTGTTGCTCACCACCCGCGCCGCCGAGGACAGCTACCAGCTCGGTGACGCCAGGGCGGTCAACCGCAAGCTCGACGACGAGCGGGCCGCGCTGCAGCGCGAGGTCGCCGCCGCTGACTCGGCCCCCGAATTGGCCGCCCGCGCACGCGAACTCGGCATGATCCCCGCGAAGGATCCGGCCCGGCTGGTGATCGGCGCCGACGGCGAGGTGAGCGTGATCGGTAACCCGACGCCCGCCCAGGGTGCGCCGGTGCCGCCGCTGAACGGCCCGCCGACCACCACGCCGAACAGCCCTGCGCCCGGGCACGCCCAGGCGCAGGGGGAGCGGGTGGTGCCGGTCCAGCCGGGCGCGGCCACGGCCAGTCCTGCCGCGCCCACCAGTGTTCCGGCGAACGTGCTCGCGTCACCGGCCGCCCCGGCCGCGAATACACCGCAGGCTCCGGCGGTGTCGCCGCAGCCCGCGGCCGCGCCGGCGCCGGCTCCGCTCGCCCCGGTCGAAGCCACTGTCCCCGACCCCGCGAACGGCCAGGCTCCGGTCCAGGCGCCCGCGGCGGGCAACGGCGAGGTCCTCGCGCCGACGGACGGCGGTGCTCCGCTCGCCCCGGCGACGGTGCCCGATCGAGTCGACGTCGCAGGTCAGGGTGAACCTCTCGCCTCGGCCGACACGCCGCCGCCCGCACCGGGTGTCGTGGCCGACCCGGCCGGTGCGCCGTTACCCGCGGGCGCGGCCCCGACCACCGGCCTACGAGCCCCCGCGGCCGGACCGCCGAGCGAACAGCCACAGGTCGTCGAATCGCCGGACGCTCCCCGATGAAGCGGAGTGGGCCCGCGTCGCAACAGCGACGCGGGCCGGTCTCGTCGAGGGCCCGCGCCGGCTCGCTCTCGCCGGACCGGCCGATCCGCCTTCGCCTCGGTGTCGGCCGGGTCACCCTGCTGGCGACGTTGGCCGTTGTCGCGTTGCAGCTGCTCTACATTCAGAGTTTCGCCGCACCCGCGCTGTCGGCGCAGGCGGCCTCGCAGCGCACCATCAAGGCGACCGAGGCGGCCGTGCGCGGCCCCATCACCGACCGGCACGGCAATCAGCTCGCTTTCACGCTCACCGTGAAAGCCCTGACCTTCCAGCCGGTGACGGAGCGCGAGAAACTGGTCGAAGCCAAGAAGCTCAAGCCGAGCGCACCGGATCCGGAGCAGCGGCTCACCGACATCGCGAAGTTCATCCACGACAAGCTCGGCGCGCCCACCGAGCAGGAACTCCTCGACAAGCTGAAGAGCGACAAGAAGTTCCACTATCTGGCCAAGAACGTCGATCCGCGGGTGGCCGCCGAGATCAAGGAGAAGTTCCCGGAGGTCGGTGTCGAACGGCAGGACCTGCGCGAGTACCCCGGTGGCTCGCTCGCGGCGAATGTCATCGGCGCGATCGGTGGCGACCGGCACGGCCAGATGGGTCTGGAATCGGCACTGGATTCGGTGCTGTCGGGTACCGACGGTTCGCGCACCTACGACCAGGGTTCCGACGGCGCGGTGATCCCCGGCAGCTACCGCGACCTGCAGCCCGCGGTGAACGGCTACGGCGTCGAGCTGACGCTCGACGCGGACCTGCAGTACTACGTGCAGCAGCAGGTGCAACAGGCCAAGCAGGTGTCCGGCGCCTCCTCGGCCTCGGCGGTGGTGCTCGACGCCAAGACCGGCCAGGTGCTGGCGATGGCCAACGACGGCACGTTCAATCCCGCGCTCGGCCCGAATCATTGGGCCTCGGGCAAGATGAACAACCCCTCGGTGGCCGACCCCTTCGAGCCCGGTTCGGTCAACAAGATCGTCACCGCGGCGGCCGCCATCGAATACGGCGTGACCACCCCCGACGAGGTGCTGCAGGTGCCCGGCTCGATCCGGATGTCGGGCGTCACCGTCAACGACGCCTGGCAGCACGACGTCGCGCCCTACACCACCACCGGCATCTTCGGAAAGTCCTCCAACGTCGGCACTCTCATGCTCGCCCAGCGGGTGGGCGAGGACCGGTTCGCCGACATGCTCGATCGGTTCGGGCTCGGTCAGCGCACCGGCGTCGGCCTGCCCGGCGAGAGTGGCGGCCAGGTACCCGCCCGCGATCAGTGGTCGGGTGGTTCCTTCGCGAATCTGCCTATCGGCCAGGGCCTTTCGATGACCACGCTGCAGATGACCGCCATGTACCAGGCCATCGCCAACGACGGCCTGCGGATCCCGCCGCGCATCGTCAAGGCCAAGATCGCCCCCGACGGCAACCGCACCGAGGAACTGCAGCCCGACGGCGTGCGCGTGGTCAGCCCGCAGACCGCGCACACCCTGCGCGAGCTGTTCCAGGCGACCGTCCAGAAGGACCCGATGGGTGTCCAGATGGGCACCGGCGCGCCCGCCTCGATCGAGGGATACCAGGTGGCGGGCAAGACCGGCACCGCGCAGAAGGTTGACCCCGCGTGCCGGTGCTATTCGACCTCGTCGTTCTACAGCACCTTCGCCGGGATGGCACCCGCCGACAACCCCCGCTACGTGATCGGCATGATGCTCGACGCCCCCGTCCGCAGCTCCGACGGCACCGGCGGCGGGTCCGCCGCCCCGCTGTTCCACAGCATCGCCTCCTGGGCGCTGCAGCGTGACCGAGTGCCACCGTCACCGGAGGCCAAGCGGTTGGTGCTCGAGGCAACATCATAAGCGGCTGGCGCCGCTGGTTCTCGGCCCTGTTCCCTCCCTCCGGCTACTCCTTCGTCGCACCCTCCACTCAGTCCAGCGGCGGGCGGGCCGCGAACCACCGAATAACTCAACCCACGTTGTCCGTCCGACACCGCGCGTCGGTAACCTGACTGCTCGTCTCGCCTACGCGCTCGATCACTCTCAGAGAGGAGCCTTGTGCCCGCGCAGTCCAGCCCGCACGCGCTCCGGCCAACCACTCCGTTGTCGACGTCGCTGCAGGCCGTAGCGGACCTCGTCGGCGCCACGACGGCATCCATCGGGGTGACGGTCACCGGCATCGAGCAGCGCTCCAACGCGGTGCGCCCCGGTGACCTGTTCGCCGGGCTGCCCGGCGCGAACTCGCACGGCGCCCGATTCGCCGCCGACGCGATCGCGAACGGCGCGGTCGCCGTGTTCACCGATGCCGCGGGCGCCGAGCTGATCGGTGACGTGGCGGTGCCCGTGCTGGTGCGCGAGCAGCCACGCGCGGTCCTCGGCGAACTCTCGGCCGCGATCTACGGACACCCCAGCGATCGACTGCGCATCATCGGCATCACCGGCACCTCAGGCAAGACCACCACCTCGTACCTGGTGGAAGCCGGGCTGGTCGCGGCCGGACTGTCCACCGGGCTGATCGGCACCATCGAGACGCGGATCGGCGGGCAGCGGGTGCCGAGCGCGCTCACCACCCCCGAGGCGCCGCAACTGCACGCGATGTTCGCCGCGATGGTCGAGCAGGGCGTCGACGCGGTCGTGATGGAGGTGTCGAGCCACGCGCTCGCGCTGGGCCGGGTCGACGGTGTGCGGTTCGCGGTCGGCGCGTTCACGAACCTGTCCCAGGACCATCTCGACTTCCACAAGGATTTCGAGGACTACTTCGCCGCGAAACGTCGGCTGTTCGACGCGGATTCGCCGATCGCCGCGCGCACCGCGGTGATCTGCGTCGACGACGAATGGGGCACCCGCCTGGCCGGTGACCTGGCCGAGCCGGTCACCGTGTCGACCACCGGCGCGGGGACCTGGCAGGTCAGCGGCGACATCAAGACCGCCGGTGGCGAACAGGAATTCACCGCCGCCGGACCCGATGGCGAACTGACGGTGCGCTTGCGTCTGCCCGGCCGCTACAACGTCGCCAACGCCCTCTTGGCCGTCGCCACCTGCGCAGCGGCCGGCGTCGATCCGGCAGTCGCCGCGCCCGCGCTTGCCGTCGTCGACGTGCCGGGCCGGATGCAGCGCGTCGAGCGCGGCCAGGACTTCCTCGCCGTCGTCGACTACGCGCACAAGCCCGCCGCCATCGAATCCGTCGTGACCACCCTGCGCGGCCACCTCACCGAAGCGGGTGTGGGCAGGCTGGCGGTCGTGCTCGGCGCCGGTGGCGACCGTGACGCGGCCAAACGCCCGCTCATGGGCGCCGCGGCGGCCCGCGCCGACCTGCTGATCGTCACCGACGACAACCCACGCACCGAGGACCCGGCGGCCATCAGGTCCGCCGTGATCGCCGGTGCCGGCGAACTCCCGGCCACCGACCGCGGCGAGATCCGCGAGATCGGTGACCGCGCGGCGGCCATCGCCACCGCACTCGCCTGGGCCAGGTCCGGTGACGTGGTACTCGTCGCGGGCAAGGGCCACGAGGCGGGGCAGGAAATCAAGGGCGTCAAGCATCCCTTCGACGACCGCGAGGTAGTCGCGGTGGCGCTGGATGCCCTGCGGACACCACATCGTCCGCACACGGACTCGGAGGACTTGACGGTTTCATGATCGAGATGACACTGCGGGAGATCGCGGACGTTGTCGGCGGCGAGCTCCACGACGTACCCGACCCCCAGGCACTGGTGACCGGTTCGGTCGAATTCGATTCGCGCCGAATCGGTTCCGGCGATCTGTTCCTCGCCCTACCCGGCGTCAACTCCGATGGACACGACTACGCCGCCAAGGCGGTGGCCGCCGGAGCGGTCGCGGTGCTCGCGGCTCGCCCGGTCGGCGTGCCCGCGATCGTCGTCGCACCCGACCTCGGTTCGGTGCCCGCGACCTCGGTCGCGCTGAGCTCCGACGCGGACGGTTCCGGTGCCGCGGTACTCGCCGCGCTGGCCGAGCTGGCGCGCGTGAGCACCGAGCGGCTCGCCGAGCGCACCGGACTCACCGTCGTCGGCGTCACCGGTTCCTCCGGCAAGACCTCGACCAAGGATCTCCTCGCCGCGGTACTCGCGCCGCTCGGTGCGGTGGTCGCGCCGCCCGGCTCGTTCAACAACGAACTCGGCCACCCGTGGACCGCACTGCGCGCGGGCACCGACACCAAGTTCCTCGCCCTTGAACTCTCCGCGCGCGGTCGCGGACACATCGCGGAGCTGGCCCGCATCGCCCCGCCCCGGATCGGCGTCGTACTCAATGTCGGCACCGCCCACCTCGGTGAATTCGGCAGCCGCGAAGCGATCGCGCAAGCCAAGGGCGAGCTGGTCGAAGCACTGCCCGCCGAGGGACTGGCCGTCCTCAACGCCGACGACCCGAATGTCTCGGCCATGGCTTCGCGAACGAAGGCACGCGTGGTGAAGGTGGGCCTGTCCGGCGACGCCGACATCCGCGCCACCGACGTGACCACCGACGACCAGGCCCGCGCCCACTTCATCCTGCACGTCGGCGCCGAATCGATCCCGGTGCGGCTCGCGGTCCACGGCGAACACCAGGTCGGCAACGCGCTGTCCGCCGCCGCCGTCGCCCTCGAATGCGGTGCTGACCTGGCAACCGTCGCCCAAGCCCTGTCCGGTGCCACCGCGGCCTCGGTCCGCCGGATGGACGTGACGACCACCCCTGCGGGCGTCACCGTCATCAACGACTCCTACAACGCCAACCCCGACTCCGTGCGGGCCGCGCTCAAAGCGCTGGTCACCCTCGCGAAGTCGAGCCCGGAACCCCGGCGCAGCTGGGCCGTGCTCGGTGAGATGGGCGAACTCGGCGACACCTCGGTGATCGAACACGACGCGATCGGACGACTGGCCGTGCGCCTCGACGTCGATCGGCTGATCGTGGTCGGCACCGGACGACCCTCCCACGGCATGCACCAGGGAGCGGTGATGGAAGGCTCATGGGGCGAGGAATCGATCCTCGTTCCCGATATCGACGCGGCGATCGCGCTGCTCGACGACGAGATCGCCGCAGGCGATGTGGTACTGGTCAAGGCGTCGAAGGCGGTGGGCCTGTGGGCCGTCGCCGAGCACCTGACCGGGGCAGCGGAAGGTAATACAGCTCGATGAGGCAAATTCTGTTCGCGGCGGGAATCGCACTGGCGGTGTCGATCCTGTTGACGCCGTTGTTGGTTCGGGTATTCGCCAGACAGGGCTTCGGTCAGGAGATCCGGGTCGACGGCCCGGCCAGTCACCAGGCCAAGCGCGGCACCCCCACCATGGGTGGCGTCGCGATTCTGATCGGCATGTGGGCGGGCTACCTCGGCTCGCACCTGATCGGTATCGGCTACGACGCGGAAGGGCCGACGGCGTCGGGTCTGCTCGTGCTCGGTCTCACCACCGCGCTCGGCATCGTCGGCTTCCTCGACGACTTCATCAAGCTGCGCAAACAGCGCAATCTCGGCCTGACCGCCGCGGGCAAGTACATCGGCCAGACCGCCGCCGCGGTCATCTTCGCGGTGCTGGCCCTGCAGTTCCGTAGCCCCGACGGGCTCACCCCCGCCAGCAAGCACCTGTCCTACGTGCGCGACTGGAACACCCTGTCGATGGGCGCGCTGATCTTCGTGATCTGGGTGCTGTTCCTGGTGATCGCCTGGTCCAACGCGGTCAACCTGACCGACGGCCTCGACGGCCTCGCGGCCGGTTCGATGAGCCTGCTGCTCGGCGCGTATGTGATCATCACCTTCTGGCAGTACCGCAATTCGTGCTCCACCAGCCCCGAAGCCGGGTGCTACAACGTGCGCGATCCGCTGGATCTGGCCCTCGTCTGTGCCGCGGCCGCCGCCGCCTGTATCGGATTCCTGTGGTGGAACGCCGCGCCCGCGCGAATCTTCATGGGCGACACCGGTTCGCTGGCACTGGGCGGCCTGATCGCCGGTCTGTCGATCACCACCCGCACCGAGCTACTGATGGCCGTGATCGGCGCGCTGTTCGTCGCCGAGGCGGCCTCGGTGATGCTGCAGGTGGCGGTGTACCGCACCACGCGCAATCGGTTGTTCAAGATGGCGCCGTTCCACCATCACTTCGAGTTGAGTAAGTGGGCCGAAACCACGGTGATCATCCGGTTCTGGATTTTGGCGGGCATCTCCGCCGCAGTGGGCCTCGGCCTGTTCTACAGCGAATATCTGTCACAGGTCGGGTGAGTAGAGACATGGTCGAACACTCGCCCCGCGCCCTGCGTTCCCCGGGCCCGATGCTCGAATTCCTGCGTGGCCGTGACGTTCTCGTCGCCGGTTGGGGCGTCTCCGGACGCTCGCTGATCGAACCGCTGCGCGATATCGGCGCCCACCCGGTGGTCACCGACAACGGCGCCAAGGCACTCGCCGAAGCCGCCGAACTCGGTCTCGAGATCGCCACCAGCGTCGAACTCGAAAGCGCCGACCTGAGCCGGTTCGCGCTCGTGATCACCAGCCCGGGCTGGCGACCGGACTCACCGGTGCTGGTCTCGGCGGTCACCGAGGGCGTGCCCGTCTGGGGTGACGTCGAATTCGCCTGGTGGGTCGATCAGGCCCGCATCTACGGCCCGGTCCGCAAATGGCTGGTGATCACCGGCACCAACGGCAAGACCACCACCACCAACATGACGCACTCGATCCTGCGCGCCGCCGGCATCTCCAGCGTGGCCTGCGGCAATATCGGCCTGCCGATCCTGGACGCGCTGCGCCGCAACCCCGGCCCGCAGGTTCTCGCCGTCGAGCTGTCCTCGTTCCAGCTGCACTGGGCGCCGTCGGTGCGACCCGAAGCCGGTGTCGTGCTCAACGTCGCCGAGGATCACCTGGACTGGCACGGCGGCCTCGATGCCTACGCCGCCGCGAAGGCGCGCGCGCTCACCGGTCGCGTCGGCGTCGTCGGCCTCGACGACCCGGTCGCGGGCGCACTGGCCCGTAAGGCCAAAGCTCGCCGCACGGTCGGCTTCCGGATCGGTGTCCCCGCCGACGGCGAGCTGGGCGTGGTCGACGGCAAACTGCTCGACCGCGCCTTCACCAAGGCCGCGATCCTCGCCGAGACCAGCGACATCAGCCCGCCGGGACCCGCGGGCATCGCCGACGCGCTGGCCGCGTCCGCGCTGACCAGGGCCATCGACGTGGCACCGCAGTTCGTCAAGGAAGGCCTCGCCGAGCACAAGGTGGGCCCGCACCGCACCGCGTTCGTCCGCGAACTCGGCGGTGTCGAGTTCATCGACGACTCCAAGGCCACCAACCCGCACGCCGCGCGCGCCGCGATCATGGCGCACCCGCAGGTGGTGTGGGTGGCGGGCGGTCTGCTCAAGGGCGCCAGTGTCGACGATCTGATCGAGGAGATCGGTGATCGGCTGGTCGGCGCGGTGCTGTTCGGGGCCGACGCGCCGGTGATCGCCGCCGCGATGACGCGACACGCACCCGAAGTCCCGGTCATCGAGCTGGATGCGGGAGACGATGCAGACATGGAGTCGTCGAGATCCCAGCGAGCCGAGGCGGTCATGGGCCGCGCGGTGCGTGCCGCGGCGGGTCTGGCTCGCGCCGGAGATACCGTACTGCTCGCGCCCGCGGCGGCTTCCCTGGACATGTACGACGACTACACCCACCGCGGACGCTGTTTCGTGGATGCGGTGACGGCACTGGAAGATGGTGACATCGGGCGGGCGCTATGACGCACGCGCGCCCGGTGGACCCGCCATCGCCCAAGAGGGGACAACGTGGGTAAAAGCCGGGGCAGCGTGGACGACAAGGGCCGCGGCAGTACTCGCCGCAAGAGTTCGGGGCAGCCGAACTGGGCGGGGGAGCGGTTCGGG
The DNA here is from genome assembly GCF_050320175.1 of Nocardia sp. FBN12. Lineage (GTDB taxonomy): Bacteria > Actinomycetota > Actinomycetes > Mycobacteriales > Mycobacteriaceae > Nocardia. The sequence goes on from NZ_CP190048.1 coordinate 923,893, forward strand.
GCGTGGTTGGCGCGGCCGCTCGCGTCGTTCCACCTGATCGTCACCATCGCGACCCTGCTCACCGTGCTCGGTCTGGTGATGGTGCTGTCGGCGTCGAGCGTCGAGGCCTATGCCGGTGGCGGTTCGGCCTACGCGCTGTTCGTCCAGCAGGCGATGTTCGCCGCGCTCGGCGCTGTCGCGTTCTATGTGGCGCTGCGCCTGCCGCTGCGGTTCCTGCGCCAGTGGTCGTTCCCGATCTTCAGCTTGTCGGTGCTCGCGCTGGTGCTGGTGCTCATTCCCGGCATCGGCTCGATCCACGGCGGCGCGCGGCGCTGGTTCGACATCGGCCCGCTGTCGATCCAGCCCTCCGAAGTCGTCAAGCTGACCCTGATCGTGTGGGGCGCGCACCTGCTCGCCTCGCGCCGGGGCGCCCAGCTCAAGGACATCCTGGTACCGCTGGTGCCCGCCGGTCTGCTGGTGTGTCTGCTGGTGGTGCTCGAGCCGAACCTGTCGACCACGATCGCGCTCGGCATCGTGTTGATGGCGTTGCTGTGGTTCGGCGGGCTGCCGGTGCGGTTGTTCGTCGGGATCATGGTGACCGGCGTGGTCGCCGCGTCCGTGCTGGCGCTGTCGGCCGGTTATCGCTCCGACCGGGTGCGCGCGTTCTTCAATCCCGGTGACGATCCGCAGGGCGTCAACTACCAGGCGCGCCAGGCCAAGTACTCCCTCGCCGACGGCGGTATCTGGGGCCGCGGCCTCGGTCAGAGCCGCGCGAAGTGGAGCTACCTGCCCAACTCGCACAACGACTTCATCTTCGCCATCATCGGCGAGGAACTCGGCTTCCTCGGCTGCATGCTGGTGCTGGCGCTGCTGGCCCTGTTCGTCTACACCGGTATCCGCATCGCGTTGCGCTCGGTCGACCCGTTCCTGCGTCTGCTCACCGCCACCGCGACCACCTGGATCACCGCGCAAGCGCTGATCAATATCGGCTACGTCGTCGGGCTGCTGCCGGTGACCGGTCTGCAGCTGCCGCTGGTCTCGGCCGGTGGTTCGTCGCTGGCGATCACGCTGTTCATGTTCGGCATCATCGCCAGCGCCGCCCGGCACGAACCGGAGGCCGTGTCGGCGTTGCAGGCCGGTCAGGACGGCAGATTCAGCAGGCTGCTCCGGCTGCCGGTGCCCGAGGTGTACACCCCGCCGAGCGCGCCGCGAAAGGCCGCCCCGCGCGCCAGAACCGAACGCCCACGTCAGCCACCCCGCCGCCAGCCGCCCGCCGACCGCAGGCGACGCGCGCCGGAGAGCCGCGGCACGAGTTCGCTACGGTCGACAAGAGCGTGGGAGCCGACCTACCCGATGCCACACCGCCCGGTGAAACGGCGGACCGGCGGAGGTAGCGGAACGTGACCAGTGCTTCGCGAGTTTCGATACGACAGAGAGAACGAGGTAGATCCAGGTGAGTAACCCGCGATCCGGGTTGTCGGTGATCGTCGCAGGCGGGGGAACCGCAGGCCACATCGAACCCGCGTTGGCAGTCGCCGACGCGCTGCGCAGACTCGACGATTCGATCCGGGTGACGGCCTTGGGAACCGAACGTGGACTCGAGACGAAACTGGTGCCCGAACGCGGGTACCCGCTGGAACTCATCCCGCCGGTGCCGTTGCCGCGCAAACCCTCTGCCGACCTGCTGCGGCTGCCCGGCCGGGTGCGCGCCTCGGTCAAGGCCACCAGGGCGGTGATCGACGACGTGCAGGCCGACGTGATCATCGGGTTCGGCGGCTATGTCGCACTGCCCGCGTATCTCGCCGCGCGCGGCGGGCTGTTCGGCCGCAAGCGCAAGGTGCCGGTGATCGTGCACGAGGCCAACGCGAAAGCCGGGATCGCCAACAAGGTCGGCGCTCGTCTTGCCGCGAAAGTGCTCGCCGCCGTCCCCGATTCGGGGCTGGCGGGTGCCGAGGTCGTCGGAATTCCGGTGCGCGCCTCCATCACCGAGCTCGATCGTCCGGCACTGCGGGCGCAGGCTCGCGCGCACTTCGGACTGCCCGCCGAGGGCCCGGTACTGCTGGTGTTCGGCGGTTCGCAGGGCGCGCGCAGCCTCAACGAGGCCGTGTCCGGTGCCGCACCGCAACTCGCGGCCGCCGGTGTCTCGGTGCTGCACGCGCACGGCCCCAAGAACACCTTGGAATTACCCGCGGCGCCAGCCGCCGAATACATTGCGGTGCCCTACCTGTCGCGAATGGACCTGGCCTACGCCGCCGCCGACGCGGTGGTCTGCCGATCCGGCGCGATGACGGTGGCCGAGGTGTCGGCGGTCGGCCTGCCGGCCTTCTATGTGCCGCTGCCACACGGCAACGGCGAACAGGAATTCAACGCCCGACCGGTGGTGGCCCAAGGTGGTGGCACAATAGTGGCCGACGCCGAGCTGACCCCGAAATACGTGATCGATGAGGTGATTCCGCTGCTGCTCGACCCCGCTCGACTCGCGCAGATGAGCCGCGCCGCCGCAGGCGCAGGCCATCGCGACGCTGCCGACACGGTGGCCAGGATCGTCACCGAGGTCGCCCGATGAGCGAGCCCGAAGCCGAGCGCGGTGGTTCGATCGCAGGCGAGGCCGCCCTGCCACCCGAACTCGCGCGCGTGCACATGGTCGGCATCGGTGGTGCAGGCATGTCCGGCATCGCGCGCATCCTGCTCTCGCGTGGTGGCCAGGTCTCCGGCTCCGATGCCCGCGAAAGCCGCGGCGTGCTGTCGCTGCGGGCCCGCGGTGCCGAGGTGCGTATCGGCCACGCCGCCGACGCGCTCGACCTGCTGCCCGGCGGCCCGACGGCCGTCGTCACCACATACGCCGCCATCCCGAAGACCAATCCCGAACTGGTCGAAGCGAATCGGCGCAATATCCCCGTCCTGATGCGTCCCACGGTGCTGGCCTCGTTGATGCGCGGGCACAACACCTTGCTGGTGTCGGGCACCCACGGCAAGACCTCGACCACCTCGATGCTGATCGTCACGCTGCAGCACTGCGGCGCCGATCCGTCGTTCGCGGTCGGCGGCGAGCTCAACGAGGCGGGCACCAACGCCCACCACGGCAGCGGTGACATATTCGTCGCCGAGGCCGACGAGTCCGACGGTTCCCTGCTGCAATACGACCCGGACGTCGCCGTGGTCACCAATATCGAATCCGACCACCTCGACTACTTCGGCACCGATGAGGCCTACATCCAGGTCTTCGACGATTTCGCCGACCGGCTCGCTTCCGGCGGCCTGCTGGTGGTGTGCCTCGACGATCCCGGTTCGCGCGCGTTCGCCCAGCGGGTCGCGCCGCGCATGGCCGAACGCGGGATCACGGTTCTCGGTTACGGATCGGGCGATCTCACCGACGCGCCCGTGACCGTCGGAGCGCGGCTGCTCGACTGGCAACCGCGTGACGTCGGCGGCATCGTCGAATTCCAGCTCGACGGCGAACCCACCCCGCGCGCGCTGCGACTGTCGGTACCCGGCAGGCACATGGCGCTCAACGCGCTGGCCGCGCTGCTGGCCGCCCGCGCCACCGGCGCCGATGTCGACGAGATCGTGCAGGGCCTGGAGGGATTCGGTGGCGTGCATCGCCGGTTCCAGTTCACCGGCCGGGAAAACGGGGTGCGCGTCTTCGACGATTACGCCCACCATCCCACCGAGGTCAGGGCGGTGCTCGAGGCCGCCGCGCAGCTCGTCGCCCAGGAAGCGCGTGACGGTGCGCGCCTGCAGCGGGGTCGGGTGATCGTGGTGTTCCAGCCGCATCTGTACAGCCGCACCGCCACTTTCGCCACGGAGTTCGGCACCGCGTTGAGCCTGGCCGACGAGGTGGTCGTGCTCGACGTCTACGGCGCCCGCGAAGACCCGCTGCCCGGCGTCAACGGCGCGCTGGTCGCCCAGTCGGTGACCAAACCCGTGCACTACCAGCCGGATATGTCCAAGGTCGGCAAGCAGGTCGCCGGCCTCGCGGGCGACGGCGACGTGGTGATCACCATGGGCGCCGGCGATGTCACCATGCTCGGCACCCAGATCCTCGACGGCCTGCGGGCCAGGCCGCAGCAGGGCGGCCGGTGAGATTGCCGATGCCCGCCGCGCGCGGGTGGCACGGCTACCGTCTCTGGACGGTGGTCGGGGTGGTCGTGGTGACCCTGGTGGTGGCACTGGCCTGGTTCACTCCGGCGCTGTCGGTGCGTACTGTGCGCGTCGACGGCCTGTCGGTGGTGCCGGAGGCCGATGTGCGCGGGCGCCTCGAAATTCCGGACGGCCGTTCGATGTTGCGCATCGATACCACCGCGATCGCGCAGCGCGTCGCCGCGATCCCGAAGGTGCGTTCGGTCCGGGTACAACGTAAATTCCCCTCGACAGTGCTGGTGACCGTCGTGGAGCGAACACCGGTGGTGTATTTCGACGCACCGGACGGCGCCCACCTGATCGACGCCGAGAGCGTCGAATTCGCGATCGAACCCGAACCGCCGATCGGGGTACCGAAATTGCTCACCGAGGGCTCGTTCACCGGCCCCGCGGCCGCCCGAGCAGCGGTAGCTGTGCTGGTGACCCTGCCGCCCGCGCTGTCGGTTCAGGTGGGCGAGGTTGTCGCACGGTCTATTTCGGACGTCTCGCTGAGCCTGCGCGACGGTCGAAAGGTAGTGTGGGGCGGTACGGGCGACGGCGAGCGCAAAGCTGCCGTCGTGTTGCCGCTCCTGACCCGTGAGGGGACCGTGTTCGACGTTTCGAGTCCGAATCTGGTCACGGTAAAGTGAGCGACATTCTTTGTGGCACAAGATTCTGGCTCTCGTCTCGGCGCGCCTGCGCCGGGATCGCAGTGGCTGCGAATAGCGTTCCGCAGCAGTCGGATACTTGACATAACGCCAACCCTATGGTTGAGGTTGAGGGTTTAAGATCGAAGGAAGGCGAGAGCCCATGACGCCCCCGCACAACTACCTTGCAGTGATCAAGGTCGTCGGTATCGGCGGCGGCGGCGTGAACGCCGTCAACCGAATGATCGAACAGGGACTCAAGGGAGTCGAGTTCATCGCGGTCAATACCGACGCGCAAGCCCTGCTGATGAGTGATGCCGACGTCAAACTCGATGTCGGTCGCGAACTCACCCGCGGTCTCGGAGCCGGCGCCGATCCGGAAGTCGGCCGTAAGGCCGCCGAGGACCACAAGGACGAGATCGAAGAGGTGCTCAAGGGCGCCGACATGGTCTTCGTCACCGCAGGCGAGGGTGGTGGCACCGGTACCGGTGGCGCCCCCGTCGTCGCCAGCATCGCCCGCAAGTTGGGCGCCCTGACTATAGGGGTCGTCACCCGGCCGTTCTCCTTCGAAGGAAAACGGCGCGGGAACCAGGCCGAAGTAGGGATCAACCTGCTTCGCGAGTCGTGCGACACCCTCATCGTCATTCCGAACGACCGGCTGCTGCAGCTGGGCGACGCGGCCGTGAGTCTGATGGACGCCTTCCGCTCCGCGGATGAGGTGCTGCTCAACGGTGTTCAGGGTATTACCGACCTGATCACCACCCCCGGCCTGATCAACGTCGACTTCGCCGACGTCAAGAGCGTGATGTCGGGTGCCGGATCGGCACTCATGGGCATCGGCTCGGCGCGCGGTGAGGGTCGTTCGGTGAAGGCGGCCGAGACGGCGATCAACTCGCCGCTGCTGGAAGCCTCCATGGACGGCGCGCACGGCGTGCTGCTGTCGATCGCGGGCGGGTCCGATCTCGGCCTGTTCGAGATCAACGAGGCGGCCTCGCTGGTGCAGGAGGCGGCCCACATCGAGGCCAACATCATCTTCGGTACGGTCATCGACGATTCGCTCGGCGACGAGGTGCGTGTCACCGTCATCGCCGCGGGATTCGACGGTGGCGGCCCGTCGCGGCGCAGTCTCGAGAGCACGACGGCCCCGACGAGCCGGACCGGGGCCAACCCGATCGGTTCCGGTCGCGCGGGCGAGATCGGCCAGGGGCGCGCCCCCGAGGCGCCGACACGGCCCACCGAGCCCGCCACGGCCGGGGTGTCCGGTGGTCGGGCCGCTGCGCCGAACTACCGCGATACCGAGCGGTACCGGGAGTCGGAGCGTCAGCGGGTCACCGAGCGGGCGATGAACGAGGTCAACAATTCGGTGCCGCGTGACGACGGCGACGATGACGACGACATCGAAGTCCCCATCTTCATGCGTCGATAAGGCTGTACGTGAAAGCGCCCGAACTCCTGTCGAGTTCGGGCGCTTTCACGTTGGTGCGAGGGATCAGCCCTTGGCGCTGCCGAGGCAGTACGTGATCTTCGGATCATTGACCACGAGCACCTGGTCGGCGTCCTTGCCGCACAGCTGCTCGTCGACCTGGCCGTCGACGCGGCTGACGACCTTGAAGCTGGCATCGGACGCGGTGCACGGCACGAACTTGTACCCGGTCATCATGCCCTCGTTGTAGCAGCTGCCCTCCTTGAAATTGGGGGCGAGACAGAGGAAGGCGACGGTGCCGCCGCTGCCGAACGTCTCCTCGTAGGAGGTGTAGTCCTCGTGGCACTCGACCTCCTTGTCATGCACCTGGACGACCTGGTAACGGCATTCTCGGCCGAGCAGGCGACGGGCTCGGTCTTGGAGTCGACCACCGCCACCCCGTCGTCGAATCAGGTTCGGTGCGGGTCGAACGAACCCCGCTCGGGTCAGCTTGACCGAAGTCACTGTGCGCGGTGACCGTCCCACCCCGTGATCGCACTACCCTCGAACCATGACTTCCGCACCTCCTACCGTGACCGTTCGCCGGGTGACCACCACCCGCGCCGGTGGCTTCTCCGCCGCGCCCTACGACTCGTTCAACCTGGGTGACCACGTCGGTGACGATCCGGAAGCGGTGCGCCGCAACAGAATTCGGCTGGCCGAGGGCATCGGCCTCACCCCTGACCGGCTGGTGTGGATGGAGCAGGTGCACGGGCGCACCGTCGAGATCGTCGACGGGCCGCGCGCCGAACCGGTCCCGGTGACCGACGCGCTGGTCACGAACGTGCCCGGCCTGGCGCTGGTGGTGCTCACCGCCGACTGCGTGCCGATCCTGCTCTCCGACGACGAGGTCGGCGTCATCGCCGCCGTCCACGCGGGCCGCATCGGTGCCAGAATCGGCATCGTCCCCCGGGTTCTCGACGCGATGGTCTCCGCCGGCGCCCGCATCGACCGCATCGGCGCCTTCCTCGGCCCCGCCGCCTCGGGTCGCCAGTACGAAGTCCCCGCCGCCATGCGCGCCGACGTCGAAGCGCACCTGCCGGGCAGTGCCACCACCACCGTCCGCAAGACCCCCGGCCTCGACCTGCGCGCGGGCATCCGCCGACAGCTCACCGAGGCGGGTGTCGCCGGGATCGCCGTCGACCCCCGCTGCACCATCGAGGACAAAACCCTGTTCAGCCACCGCCGCGGTGCCCCGACGGGCCGCATCGCCGGCGTGATCTGGATGGACGCCGCCGCGTGAACATCGCCCGGATGAGCCGGGTCGCCGGCTCGGAAACCACCGCGGGCCGCACCCGCACGACCACCGGAGCACGCGTATGACCTCGGACACCGCAGCGACGACAGCACGCACCGCGGAACTGTCCGCGCGCCTGGACGGTCTGCTCGCCCGCATCGACGCCGCCGTCGAATCCGCGGGTCGTCCGGCGGGTTCGGTCAAGCTGCTCCCGGTGACCAAGTTCTTCCCGGCCGCCGATGTCGCCATCCTGCACGCTCTCGGCCGACGCGAATTCGGTGAGTCCCGTGAGCAGGAAGCCGCCGCGAAGGTCGACGAACTCGCCTACGACGATGTCGAATGGCACATGATCGGCCGTTTACAACGCAACAAGGCTCGCTCGGCCGCCCGCTGGGCGCACACGGTGGCGTCGGTAGACAGCGAACGTCTGGCAAACGCCCTGGACAGAGCCGCGCAGGACGCACTCGCAGCCGGCGAGCGTATCGCGCCGCTGCGGGTGCTGCTGCAGGTGAGCCTCGACGCCGACCCCGGACGCGGGGGTGTCGCACCCGCCGATCTGCTCACCCTGGCCGACCTGGTAGCGAAGGCTCCCGGCCTGCATCTGGCCGGTCTGATGGCGATTCCGCCCCTTGACGCCCCGACTGATGTGTCGTTTGCGAATCTTGCGACATTGCACACTTCGCTGCTCGCGCAACACGCCGAAGCCACCGAACTTTCTGCAGGTATGTCGGGTGATTTGGAGATTGCGGTCGAACACGGTTCGACGTGTGTGCGTGTCGGAACTGCCTTGATGGGCGCCCGACCGATAACCTCGGCGTAGCAAAGAAACCTCATCAGTCACATTCGACACATACGATTGGGCCGAAGAGGCGCTGAGCAAGAACTTCAACACCCGGCCGCCACCGGGGCCGAAGGAAGGTCGACCAGATGAGTACCCTGCATAAGTTCAAGGCGTACTTCGGCATGGTTCCGCTCGATGAGTACGAAGACGACTACGTCGACGATCATGCCCCTCGTGGCGCCGAGGAGCGCGCGGGCCGCGCCCGCCCGCGCAGCTACGACCGCTATGCCGAAGACCGTTACGGCGCCGACCGTTTCGAGGACGAGGCCGACGACTTCCCGCAGCCGGCGTACAAGTCGGCCTACCAGGCGCGTCGCGACGATTACGTCGCCGACACCTACGCCGACGATCGCTACGAGACGCCGCGACGCCCCACCAGGATCGAAACGGCGCCGTCGTCGGGCCGGTCCTTCCGGGCAGGCGGTGTCGCACCCGGTATGCGTGGCTCCACTCGTGGTGCGCTCGCGGTCGATCCCGACGCCGAGGAGCGCAGGCTGGAGGAGCGCATGCGCCCCGAGCCCGCGCCCGCGCGGCGTCCTGGGATCTTCGAGGACGGAGGTCCCTTGTCCAAGATCACCACGCTGCGTCCGCGCGACTACAGCGAGGCCAGGATCATCGGTGAACGGTTCCGCGAAGGGAATCCGGTCATCATGGATCTGGTCGACCTGAGCAATGCCGATGCGAAAAGGCTGGTCGATTTCGCGGCCGGGCTGGCGTTCGCGCTGCGTGGTTCGTTCGACAAGGTGGCGACAAAGGTGTTCCTGCTCTCACCGGCCGATGTCGACGTATCAGCGGAAGAACGCCGCCGGATCGCCGAAAACGGCTTCTACAACCAGAAATAGAGTCCGCACACCCGTTACCGAGATGGCCGCCCGCGCACTGCGCGGCGCGGCCATTTTGCACGCCGCGTTTTTTGCGGCAGAGTGAAGCCGTGGCCCTGTTCGCGGTTCTGTACCTCGTGCTTTTCATCTTCTGGCTGTTGCTCATCAGTCGGGTGATCGTGGAGTTCATTCGCAGTTTCGCGCGCGACTGGCGCCCGACCGGTGTAGTGGTGATCGTCCTCGAGGCGATCTTCACTGTTACCGACCCTCCGGTGAAACTGCTGAGGCGTTTGATACCTCCTGTGAATCTTGGGGGGATTCGTCTCGATCTTTCGATAATGGTCCTGCTCTTCCTCGTCTTCATCCTGATGTCGATCGTGGGTAGGCTCGGGCAGCCCGTGACCTCCGTGTGACACAATGAATCGAGAAGACCGCTTGCTAGTTCTCCAAAAGACGCGTGAAGGGATCCTTCGATGCCGCTGACTCCTGCCGATGTGCACAACGTCGCGTTCAGCAAACCGCCGATCGGTAAGCGCGGCTACAACGAGGACGAGGTCGATGCCTTCCTGGATCTCGTCGAACAGGAGCTTTCGCGCCTGATCGAGGAGAACGCCGACCTGCGTCAGCGGGTCGCCGAACTCGACACCGAGCTGGCCGACGCCAAGAAGAACCGCGGGCCCGCCCCGGTCAACGCCGCGAAAGCCCCCGTACAGCAGGCGCCTCCCCCAGCGCCAGAACCTGTCCCGCAGCCGGTTCCGGTCGCGCCGCCCGCGCCGATGCCCGTCGCGGCGCCGGTGCAGAACAACGGCCCGGACGCGAACATGCAGGCCGCGAAGGTGCTCACCCTGGCGCAGGAGATGGCTGATCGCCTGACCACCGACGCCAAGACCGAGGCCGAGGGACTGCTCTCGAACGCGCGGGCAAACTCCGAGCGACTGGTCGGCGACGCCCGCACCCGTTCGGAAGCGATGATCGCCGACGCGCGGCAGAAGTCCGACGCGATGCTGTCCGACGCGCAGAACCGCTCCGACACCCAGATCCGGCAGGCCAAGGACAAGGCCGAGGCGCTCACCGCCGACGCCGAGCGTCAGCACGCCGAGATCATGGCCACGATCACGCAACAGCGCACGGTGCTGGAAAGCCGCATCGAGCAGCTGAAGACCTTCGAGCGCGAGTACCGCGTGCGCCTGAAGTCCTACCTGGAATCGCAGCTGGAAGAGCTCGAGAACCGTGGGTCGGCCGTGCCGGTCGACGGTGGCGAGTTCGCGGGCGAAACCAACGGTTCGGCCAACAGTCTCGCTCCGGCTTCCTTCGCCAAGGGCGGCAAGTAAACTGGTTCCCGAGTCGCGCGACGCAGCGCGTCGCGTGATTCGGGAACGCCCAGTTACCCTCGGGCTGCTCGGTTTGCTTGGGAGTCAGCATGCTCGTCTTGACGCTTGTTCTTGCTGCGATCGGCTTCGGACTGCTCGTCGCGGCGCTCGCCACCGGCTCGGTGGTATGGGCCTGGGGATGCATTGTGATCTGTGTTGTCGGTGCCGCGAGTTTGCTCGTGAGCGCACTGGCCACCCGGAAACCGGAGAGCGAACCGACCCCGGCCGGGCGGCACTCCCGGCGGAACTGAACCGGCGCGAAATATCGGCTGGACGCGTCCGGTTAGAATCCAAGTACACATGGCACTGATCCGGCTATCACCGGGGAGCCTTCGGAAGAACAGCGTTCGCGCTCAGTAGAACCGAACGGGTGAGCCCGTCACAGCTCACACAACGAGAGGCCTGGCCCGTTCCGTAGGGAGTGGACCAGGCAAACGGGGTGGTACCGCGGTACGGCGCACCGGCGCCGACATCGTCCCCGTGCCCACATCTCGCGCTCACGGCGCGGCGGCACGAGGAGCAATCCGCGATGGCGGACGAGACAACTACCGGTAGCGCATACCCCCGGGTCGACTTCGGCGCGGCTGCGGGCGCGACGTTCCCGGAGCTCGAAACCCAGGTGCTCGACTACTGGGCCCGCGACGACACCTTCCGCGCCAGCATCGACAACCGGGATGAAGAAGGCGAGTTCGTCTTCTACGACGGGCCTCCGTTCGCCAACGGCCTGCCGCACTACGGCCACCTGCTGACCGGCTACGTGAAGGACCTGATCCCGCGCTTCCAGACCATGCGCGGTAAGAAGGTCGACCGCCGCTTCGGCTGGGACACCCACGGCCTGCCCGCCGAGATCGAGGCGGAGAAGCAGCTCGGCATCACCGACAAGGCTCAGATCGACGAAATGGGGCTGGCCGAGTTCAACGCCGCCTGTAAGTCGTCGGTGCTGCGCTACACCGGCGAGTGGCGCGACTACGTCACCCGGCAGGCCCGCTGGGTCGACTTCGACAACGACTACAAGACCCTCGACCTCGACTTCATGGAGTCGGTCATGTGGGCGTTCAAGTCGCTGCACGAGAAGGGTCTGATCTACCAGGGCTTCCGCGTGCTGCCCTACAGCTGGTACGAGCAGACTCCGCTGTCGAACCAGGAGACCCGCCTCGACGACGCGTACAAGATGCGGCAGGACCCCGCGGTCACCGTCGATATGCAGCTGGTCGTCCCGGCCGAGCATCCCTTCGCGGCCCTCGACGGCGCGAATGCGCTGATCTGGACCACCACGCCGTGGACCCTGCCGTCCAACCTCGCGATCGCGGTGCACCCCGACGTGCGCTACGTGCATGTGCGCGGCGCCGATGACAAGCGCTATGTGCTTGCCGCCGAACGGGTCTCGCACTACGCCCGCGAGCTCGGTGACGAGCCGGAGGTGCTCGGCGAGTACGACGGCGCGGCGCTGGCAGGCCTGTCGTACCGGCCGCCGTTCGACTTCTTCCTCGGCCACCCGAACGCGCACCGCGTGCTCGAGGCCGATTACGTCACCACCGATTCCGGTACCGGCGTCGTCCACCTCGCGCCGGCTTTCGGTGAGGAGGACATGGACGTCGCCTCGGCGAACGGGATCGAGATCGTGCAGCCGCTCGACCCGGCGGGCAAGTTCACCTCGATGGTGCCGCCGTACGAGGGCCTGATGGTGTTCGACGCCAACCCGGTGATCATCAAGGACCTCAAGGCCGCCGGAAAGCTGTTGCGGCACGAGACGATCGAACACTCCTACCCGCACAGCTGGCGCTCCGGCCAGCCGCTGATCTACATGGCCGTGCCGTCGTGGTTCGTCGCGGTCACCAAGTTCCGCGACCGGATGGTCGAGCTCAACCAGCAGATCAGCTGGGTGCCCGAGCACATCCGCGACGGCCAGTTCGGCAAGTGGCTCGAAGGCGCGCGCGACTGGAACATCAGCCGAAACCGCTACTGGGGCAGCCCGATCCCGGTGTGGGTCTCCGACGACCCGGCCTACCCGCGCGTGGACGTCTACGGATCGCTGGACCAGCTCGAAGCCGACTTCGGCGTGCGCCCCACCGACCTGCACCGCCCCTACATCGACGACCTCACCCGGCCCAATCCCGACGACCCGACCGGGAACTCGACCATGCGCCGGGTACCCGAGGTGCTCGACTGCTGGTTCGAGTCGGGCTCGATGCCGTATGCCCAGGTGCACTACCCGTTCGAGAACAAGGAATGGTTCGACAGCCACTTCCCCGGCGACTTCATCGTCGAGTACAACGGGCAGACCCGCGGCTGGTTCTACACGCTGCACGTGCTCTCGACCGCGCTGTTCGACTCCCCGTCGTTCAAAACCGTTGCCGCGCACGGCATCGTGCTCGGTGACGACGGCCTGAAGATGTCGAAGTCGAAGGGCAACTACCCCGACGTCAACGAGGTCTTCGACCGCGACGGCTCCGACGCCATGCGCTGGTTCCTGATGAGTTCGCCCATCCTGCGCGGTGGCAATCTCATCGTCACCGAGCGTGGCATCCGCGAGGGCGTGAGCCATGCGATGCGGCCGCTGTGGAACGCGTGGACCTTCCTGCAGCTCTACGCCTCGAAGCCCGGTGTGTGGCGTACGGATTCGCCGAACGTGCTCGATCGCTACATCCTCGCCAAACTCGCGGTCACCCGCGACGTGGTCACCGAGGCGCTCGAGACCTACGACATCGCCGGTGCCGCCGACGAACTGCGTGGGTTCGCCGACGCGCTCACCAATTGGTATGTGCGCCGGTCGCGTTCGCGTTTCTGGTCCGAGGACCGCGACGCGGTCGACACCCTGCACACGGTCCTCGAGGTGGTCACCCGGCTCGCCGCACCGCTGCTGCCGCTGATCACCGAGGTGATCTGGCGTGGGCTCACCGGCGAGCGTTCGGTGCACCTGACCGACTGGCCGACCGAGACCGAGCTGCCGCACGATCCCGAACTCGTCGCCGCCATGGACGAGGTGCGGGTCGTGTGCTCGACAGTGCTGAGCCTGCGCAAGGCGCAGAACCTGCGGGTGCGGCTGCCCTTGGCCGAGGTCACCATCGCGGCGGCGGATGCCGAGCGGCTCGCACCGTTCACCGAGCTGATCGCCGACGAGGTCAACGTCAAGAAGGTCGACCTGACCACCGACGTCTCCGCGCACGGCCGGTTCGAGCTGGTCGTCAACGCGCGCGCCGCCGGTCCGCGCATCGGCAAGCAGGTCCAGACGGTGATCAAGGCCGTCAAGGCAGGGGAGTGGAGCGAATCCGCCGACGGTGTCGTGACCGCTGCCGGAATCACGCTGCTGCCCGAGGAGTACACCCAGCGCCTGGTGGCCGCCGAACCCGAGTCCACCGCCGCCCTGCCCGGTAATGCCGGCCTGGTGGTGCTGAACTCGGTGGTCACCGAGGAATTGGAGGCCGAGGGCTGGGCCCGCGACCTCATCCGCGACCTGCAGGAAACCCGCAAGTCGCAGGGGCTCGACGTGTCCGACCGGATCAGCGTGGTCCTCGACGTTCCCGCCGAGCGGGCGGAGTGGGCCGCGACCCACCGCGACCTGATCGCCGGGGAAATCCTCGCCACCGCACTGACTTTCGGTGATGCCGGTGCCGATGCCGCCGAGATCACGGGCGGCGTGAAGGTCTCGGTCGCCAAGGTCTGAGTTCTGTACAGCTGAGAAAGGTCCGGGCATTCAGCGCCCGGACCTTTCTTGTTCGGTGGACGGTTACTCGACAACCAGTTCCACCGGGATGTTGCCCCGGGTGGCGTTGGAGTACGGGCACACCTGGTGGGTGGTCTCGATCAGTTGTTCGCCCTGCTCGTTGTGCAGGTGCTCCGGCAGCTCCACGCGCAGCACGACCGAGAGGCCGAACCGGCCGCCCTCGAGGGGATTCAAACCGACCTCGGCCGTCACCGACGCGTCGTCGGCGTCGAGCTTCATCCGCTTGGCGACCAGCTGCAGCGCGCTCGCGAAACAGGCCGAATAGCCCGCCGCGAAGAGCTGCTCGGGGTTGGTCCCCGCGCCGTCGCCACCCATCGCCTCGGGACGGGCGAGCTTCAGATCGAGCACGCCGTCATCGGTGTACGAACGGCCGTCGCGGCCGACCGAGGTGGCGATCGCGGTGTAGATGGGAGCCATGATGTGTCCTCCTAGACAGACTTGTCTGTTCACTTGCGACCGAGAGTAGACAGGTCTGTCTGCTATTGTCAAGGGGTGAGCGAAGCCCGTGATCGTCTACTAGAAACTGCTACTCGGCTGTTCTATGCCGAGGGCGTGCACACGGTCGGCATCGACCGGATCATCGCCGAGGCCGGCGTCGCCAAGGCCACCTTCTACCGGCACTTCAAAAGCAAAGATGACCTGGTCGTGGCCTATTTGCAGCGCGAATACGCGCGCCAGCGCGAGGCGCTGGAATCGGTCGAAGGCGAAGGCTTCGCCACCATTACCACCATCTTCGACACCCTCCGCGACATCAGCTGCGGCCCCGGCTTCCGTGGCTGCCCGTTCCTCAACGCCGCCGTCGAGTTTCCCGATCCGGAACATCCGGTCCGCCGCGTCGTCGACGACTACCGTGCTTGGTTTCGCGAACTCATGGCCGAACGCCTCCGTGTGGGTGGCCATTCCGCCCCCGACGACGCGGCCCGCGCCCTACTTCTCACCCGCGATGGCGTCACGATCAGCGGCGGCGTGGGCGACAGCGACACGGTGCGCGCGGGCATCAAGGCGGCGCTGACCCTCATCGCCTGAGCGTGCGAAAAAAGATGCTGGAAAGTTGCTGAATTTTGTGACATCGGCGAATCAGTCGGGCAGAATCGTGATGTTACTGCTGATGCGCATGGAACCGCTGAGGCGACAGTGACTGCTCGTGACGATTGTCCTGTGGAAACGGTGCCGCGTCGACGATGGCAACATCGCGGCGCGACACCGGATCAGCGGGTGGCGCAGGCGATGCCGCCCGATAGCCGACCAGCCGGAGGCTCAGCACCCGGCCGTGAGGAAGGGCGCGCACATGAAGCGAAAACTCGTGAGACGGTTGGCCTTCGGCTTCGTCACCACCATCACCACCACCCTCGTGCTGGCAGGTCCGGCATGGTCGCAGCCCGGCAGCTCGTCGGGCTCGGGCGAATCCGGCTCGTCGTCGGGTAGCTCCAGCGGCTCCGGCATGATTCCGTTTCCCAGCGCGACCGGCGTCGGCGCACTCACCGCCGCCCTGACCCAGATCGGCAAACCCTACGAGTGGGGCGCCGTCGGCCCGCACTCCTGGGACTGCTCGGCGCTGGTCCAGTGGGCATTCCGCCAGGTCGGCGTCACCCTGCCGCGCACCACCTGGGAGCAGGCGAAAGTCGGCCTCCCGGTGACCTTCGGCGGCCTGGCACCCGGCGATGTCGTCATCCTCAACGGCGACGGCTCGCACGTCGGCATCTACGCAGGCGGCGGCCAACTCCTCGACGCCCACGACTGGGGCATCCCGGTCGGACTACACCCGCTGCGCGAGTTCGACATCTTCGCGATCCGAAGGTTCTGAATTGTTGGCGGCTGGCGCCGCGGGTCGCGGCCCTTCGGGCCCCGATTCTTCTCTCCCTCCGGGCACTCCTTCGTCGCACCCTCCACTCAGTCCAGAATCGGGCGGGCCACGACAACGACCTCAGTCCACCAGTTGCCGTAGCAGCGGGCCGTATTCGGGATGGGCAAGGGCCGAGGCGAACTGGGCTACCAGGTAATCGGCCGGGTTGCCGGTGTCGTACCAGCGACCCTGGATGACCTGGCCGTACACCGCGTGCTCGGCGGCGTAGTTGTTGATCGCGTCGGTCAGGTACACCTCGCCGGTCTGGTGGGTGTACCAGTTCTCGGTCTGGATGCGCAGCTCGTCGATGATGCCCGGCGTCACCACGTATCCGCCGATCGCCGCGAAGGCCGACGGTGCGTCTTCGGGCTTTGGCTTCTCCATCAGGCCGGAGATGCGCAGGAGTCCGTCGTCGAGGTCCTCGCGCACCACCGGCACGCCGTAGCGCTGCGATTCGCCCGGCGACATCGGCAGCAGCGCGAGCACCGGGCATCCGGTGGATTCGTAGGCGGTGATCAGCTGCTGGGCGCGTGGTACCTCGGCGACGAACACGTCGTCGGGCCACAGCACCAGCATCGGTTCGTCGCCCAGATGCCGTGCGGCGTTGAGCACCGGCGTGCCGTTGCCGTACGGGCCGTGCTGGTCGAGGTAGGTGATGTGGCCCTCGCGGGAGAGCTCACCGACTTCCTCGACCGCGTCGGCGTAGGCGGACTTGCCGTCGGCGCGTAGTTGCGCGACCAGCGCCGGATTCGGCCGGAAGTGATCCTGGATCAGCGACTTGCCGCTGCTCACGACGATGGTGATGTCGGTGATCCCGGAGGACACCAGCTCACGCACCGTGTGTTCGATGACCGGTTTGTCACCGACCGGCAGCATCTCCTTCGGCGTCGCCTTGGTCAGCGGAAGCAGCCGGGAGCCGATTCCCGCCGCCGGAATGACAGCCTTGCGGATCTTCATCCCTCGATCATCACATATCCGCCTGGGTGATCGGTGTGCCACGGTTGTGAACGGCTCGAGGGAATTGTCGGTGGCCGGGCGTAGATTGCGACTCGTGCGCACCCACACCCCTGTCGCCGGGGCTCCGGCCAGGCCCGATGCGGCCGTCACTGCCCGGCGCTGGGTGCTGCACATCGATATGGACGCCTTCTTCGCCTCGATAGAGCAATTGACGAGACCCACGCTGCGGGGGCGCCCGGTCCTCGTCGGTGGGGCGACCCAGCGCGGAGTGGTCGCGGGGGCCAGTTACGAGGCTCGGGTCTACGGCGCGCGTTCGGCCATGCCGATGCATCAGGCCCGGCGCCTGATCGGCGTGTCGGCCGTGGTCGTGCCGCCGCGCGGTGCGCTGTACTCGGTGCTGAGCGGGCAGGTGTTCGACGCGTTGCGCAGCTGTGTTCCGGTACTGGAGACGCTGTCGTTCGACGAGGCCTTCGCCGAGCCCGCCGAGTTGGCGGGCGCGAGTGTGGCGCAGGTGCAGGACTACTGCGCGATGCTGCGCGCGCTCGTCCTGGCGCAGACCGGCCTCACCGCCTCGATCGGCGCGGCGACCGGGAAACAACTCGCCAAGATCGGCTCCGGCCTCGCGAAACCCGATGGGATGCGGGTGATTTCCCCCTCCGAGCAGGGTGAACTGCTCGCCTCGCTCCCGGTGCGCAAACTGTGGGGGATCGGGCCGGTCGCCGAGAGCAGGCTGCGCAGCCTCGGTATCGAGACGGTCGGCGCGTTCGCCGCACTGCCGGAATCGGAGGCCGCCTCGATCCTCGGCGGCAGCATGGGCGCCGCCCTGCACCGGCTCGCGCGCGGGATCGACGACCGCCCGGTCGCCGAACGCGCCGAGGCCAAACAGATCAGCGCCGAGAACACCTACGAGCGCGACATCGTCACCATGGCGCAGCTGCGCGCCGCCGTCACCGCGATGGCCGCCTCGGCGCATCGCAGGCTCGAACGCGACGGCCGCGCAGCCCGCACCGTGGTGCTCAAACTCAAGAAGTCCGATATGGGCATCGTGACCAGGTCGTTCACCCTGCCCTACGCCACCGCCGACCTGACCACTCTGGCCGCCGCCGCGCAACGCTCCGCGATCGACCCCGCCGAGCTCGGCCCGATCCGTCTGGTCGGGGTCGGCTACGGCGGATTGTCGCTGGTACGACAGGAATCGCTGTTCCCCGAACTCGATCAGGCCGTGCCCGAGGACCTCGGCACCGTCACCGACACGGCGCCGCCACCGGAAGAGCAGCCGAATCTGCCTGCGGGACTGTGGTTTCCGGGAATGGATGTGAATCACCCGGAATTCGGGCACGGGTGGGTACAGGGCGCGGGCTACGGCGTGGTGACCGTGCGTTTCGAGACCAGCTCGACAGGTCCCGGTGCGGCGCGTACCTTTCCAGCCGACGACACGGGGCTGACACGGGCCGATCCGCTCGCCAGTCTCGCGTGAAGAGTAGCCTCGGCTACCGCGATGGAATCCCGCCCCCCTCGAACGCAAAGGACGAGCAGTTGAAGCTTCGTACGACCGGACGTGTAGCGATCGCCGGACTGGCCGTGGTCGCCGCCCTCGGCCTGAGCGCGTGCAGCGACGACAAGGGTGACAAGCCCGCCGCCAAAACCACCACCAGCGCGAAGGCTTCGGCCTCGGCCGCCGCGGACCTGCCCCCCGTGCCGACCGTGGAGGAGCTCAACCAGCAGCTCACCACCGCGCTCGACCCGTCGGTCCCCAACGACCAGAAGCTGGACTTCGTGCAGGGCGGCGAGGCCGACCCCGAGCTGCCGAACCGGTTGGCCCAGGCCGCCTCGGACGCCAATGTCCAGGTGCAGGTCACCGAGGTGACCTCCTTCGGTGACAGCGTCAACGCGAAGGCCAACTTCACGGTCAACGGTCAGACCAATGTCGTCGACGTGCCGTTCGTGGCCGAAGAGGGCAAGTGGAAGGTCCAGAAGTCGTGGGCCTGCGGCATGATGACCAACCTGGGTCAGACCTCGGTCGCCTGCCCCTGATCTGCCCCGCTCGAGCCCCGTTCGGAGGTTTCCGGACGGGGCTTTTGCGTGCGAGTCGAGACGGTGTTTCGCCTGCTGCCGGTGGCGCGGCTACTATCGGGCCCCGTGGTAGAGACGATCGTGCGGCAGGGGCATCCGCCCAAGGATGTGTCGGAGCCGGCGCGACGTGATCGCCCGGGGTGGGCGCGCATCGTCGCGATCGTCGCGGGACTGATCGGCATTCTCAGTGCCGCGGTGATCCCGTTCCTGCCCGTCCGGGTCGACGCCGCGACGGTGTCGTGGCCCCAGCAGGGTTCGCCCGCCGCGGTGGAATCGCCGCTCATCGCCTACGCGCCCGCCGCCTTGTCGGCCACGGTGCCGTGCGCCTCGTTGAGTTCGCTGGCGGCCACCGGCGGTGTCGCGGTCTCGACCGTGCCACGCCAGTCGGCCGACATGGAGAAGTACGGCTTCGTCGTCAAAGTGGTCGCCGATACCGCGGAACGCCCCGGCCGCGTGGACGTCGTCTCGCGCTCGACACTGGTGTGGACGGCGCCACTGGCGGAGGTGCTCGACCGCTCCTGCGCGCTGACGATCGCGATCACCCCGCAGGAATCCACTGTCACCACAACCGGTCTCGGTGAAGGCGCCACCGTGGCCGCCGATCTGCGTCCCCAGGTCGTCGGCGTATTCAGCGAGTTGACCGGCGCCGCCCCCGCGGACCTCGCGGTGCGCGTCGACGTCGACGCCCGCTACACGTCCTCGCCGACCTGGCTCAAACTGGCCGCGATCGTGCTGTGCCTGCTCGCCACCGCCGTGGCGCTGTTCGCCCTGCACCGCCTCGACGCCCTCGACGGCCGCTCCGCGCGTCGATTCCTGCCGCAACGCTGGTGGCGGCTGCGCCCGGTCGACTGGCTGGTGTTCTCGGTGCTGCTCGTCTGGCATTTCATCGGCGCCAACACCTCCGACGACGGCTACATCCTCGGGATGGCGAGGGGGGCGCGCAGTTCGGGCAACATGTCGAACTACTACCGGTGGTTCAGCGTGGACGAGGGGCCGTTCTACACCCCGTACGTCGACATCATCGGCTGGCTCACCCACATCTCCGCGGTGAGCCCGCTGGTCCGGCTGCCTGCCCTCGGCGCGGGCGTGCTGACCTGGTGGCTGATCAGCCGCGAAGTGCTGCCGCGCCTCGGTGTGGCGGTGCGCCGCGAACGTGTCGCCACCTGGACCGCGGCCTTCGTCTTCCTGGCTTTCTGGCTGCCCTACAACAACGGTCTGCGCGCGGAATTCGTGGTCGCGCTGGGTGTTCTGGTCACCTGGGTCTCGGTCGAACGAGCAATCGCGACCCGACGACTCGTGCCGTTCGCCGTCGCCGTGATCGTGGCCGCGTTCACCCTCACCGGCGCACCGTCGGGCCTGATCTGCCTCGGCGCGCTGGTGGCCGGTGCGCGTGTCGTCACCGCGATGATCGTGGCGCGGTCGAAGTCGGTGGGCTACCTCGCGCAACTGCTGCCGATCCTGGCAGCGGGCACAGTGGTGCTCACCGTCGTCTTCGCCGACCGGACCTTCGCCGGTGTGCGGGAGATGTTCGCCGTGCACAACGTGATCGGGCCGGGGGAGTCCTGGTTCTTCGAATTCCTGCGTTACCAATACCTGCTGCAGCTCAACGCTGATGGCTGGCTGACCAGGCGATTCGGTGTCTTCGCGATGCTGATCGGCCTCATCGTCTGCACCGCCGTCATGCTGCGCCGCGGCGGCCACATCCCCGGAACCGCGGTCGGCCCGGTCCGGCGCATGCTCGGCATCACCCTCGCCGCCATGGTGCTGATGATGTTCTCGCCCACCAAGTGGACCCACCAGTTCGGTGTCTTCGCGGGCTTGGCGACCTGTGTCGCCGCGGTGACCGCGGTCGCGGTGAGCGCAGGAGTCCTGCGGCCGATGCGCAACCGTGCGCTGTTCGCCGCTGGTGTCTTCTTCGCACTGTCGATGACCTGGGTCGGTGCCAACGGGTACTGGTACGTCTCCTCGTGGGGAATCCCCTGGTGGGACAAGCCGCCGACGGTCGCCGGTTACGGCGTCTCGACCTTGTTCGTCGGCCTTACCCTGGTGGCGCTCGCCGTGGCGGCATGGTTCCACGTCCACCCGAACCTGAATCCGAAGGCCGAGGTGGGGCGGTTCGCCGGGATGCCGGTCCTCGCCATCGCCGCCGCGATGATGGTGCTGTTCGAAGTGGCCTCCTTCGCCAAGGCCACCGTCGCCCAGTACCCCGCGTACTCCCTCGCCGAATCCAACTTCTCGGCGGCCTTCGCCGGAGGGTGCGGCATGGCTGATGAGGTGCTCGTCGAAACCGACCCGAACGCCTCGATGCTCGCGCCGCTGTCCGGTGACATGCCCGCGACGATGAACGGCACCGAATCCACCGGCTTCCGGGCCGACGGCGTCGCACCGGTCCTCACCTCGGACGAGGTGGAATCGACCACCGGGCAAGCGAATTCGGTGTCCGACGACCCCGACAAACTGCGCGACGCCTCCACCTCGGCCGGCTCGGAATCGCGACAGGGCTCGTTGCAGCTCCCGTTCGGTCTCGACCCCGCGACCACGCCGGTGCTCGGCAGCTACCGCCCCGGCACGCAGGAGCCCGCGGCGCTGACCACCGGTTGGTTCCGCCTCCCGGACGGCCCACGCGGCCCGTTGCTGGCGATGTCGGTGGCCGGGCGAATCCGCACCGTGGACGCCGACGGCATCGTCCACCCCGGCCAGGAACTGGCTGTCGAGTACGGCACCGCCGCGGCTGACGGCAGCGTCACCGTGACCGGCCGGATCGCGCCGACCGACATCGGCCCGGCGCCGATGTGGCGCAATCTGCGGATCCCGATGGACCAGTTGCCGTCGGAGACGAGCGTTGTCCGCCTGGTCGCCGCAGACAAGGATCTCGGCCCCGATCAGTGGCTCGCGGTCACTCCGCCGCGCATGCCGCAGACCACCACGCTCAGCGCGCTGGTCGGCCGCGACGCACCGGTGCTCCTGGATTGGGCGGTGGGACTGCACTTCCCGTGCCAGAACCAGATGCCCACCTACAACGGTGTCGCCGAGCTCCCCGAATACCGCATCCTGCCCGACCGCAACGGCGCCACCATCACCAACCTCTGGCAGGGCCACGACGGCGGCGGCCCCCTCGGCTGGACTCAGCTCCTGTTCACCGCCCGCACCCTCCCGACGTACCTGAACAACGACTGGGACCGGGACTGGGGCTCCCTCGAGCAGTACCTGCCCCTCGACACCACCGCCACTCCCGCGCAGGTGGATATCAACTCCGGCAACCGCTGGGGCACATGGACTCCGGGCCCCGTCATCACCGCCTGGTAGTCACCGGTCGAGCGTCGAGCCGAATCGCCGCCTGAGCGTCGGCCGGTCGCGTATAGCCCCCGGCGTTTCGCTCCACTGCGGTGATCGACCGTGGCGGCCGTGAGGTGGCGGCACAGCGCGCCGGTCCGGCTGCCGGCCTGGCTAACGGGAGTTGGTGGCTATGCGCAGGGCGAGGTCCGGGAGGTCGGCGCCGGTGAGGCCGGGGTAGCCGTGCAGGATGGCGCGCCAGCGGGCGGGGACCGCGGAGGCTCCCCAGCGGGCGCCGAGCAGACCGCCCGCGATGGCCGCGGTGGTGTCGGTGTCGTTGCCCGCACGGACACACGCCTCGAGCGCGAGCGGAAGGTGCTCGGGCGTCGATTGATCGGTGGTCGTGATCGCCCACCACGCGGTCTGCAGCGCGTGCACCACCCAGCCGTTGTTCGGGAAGTCGGCGGGTGTGCCCTTCTCCGCTTCGTCGAGCCGGTCGGTCCAGTACGCGGATTGCGGTGAGCCGCTGACGTATTCGCGAACCCCGTCGAAATCGGCGTTCAGGACGGCATGCCGGATCGCGTAGGTCCACATCTTGCACGCCTCGACAGCGTTCTCGTCGTGGTGCGTGAGCAACCCGACCCGGCCCGCGGCCGCGACGCATTCGGCGGCGTCGTCGAGATAGGCCAACGCGACCGGCGCGGTCCGCATCAGTGAGCCGTTACCGCCGGTGCGCCCGGTCAGCGACATCGCCACGGCCTGCATGTCCAGCGCGGAGGACGGCCTGGCGGACAAGACGTTTCGAGTCTGGTTCCCGATGTCGGGTGGCTTCGAGTCGTACCAGGAGACGAACCCCGCCGCGACCGCGTCGAGATCGATTCCCGGCCCACTGGCAGCGGCCACGGCCACGGCGACGGCCATCGACGTGTCGTCGGTCCACTCACCCGGCGCCCAGTCGAATACCCCGCCGCCGACCATGTCGACCACCGTGTCCGGCCCCGGCTGCGTGAACTCGTAGCCCGCCCCCAGCGCATCACCGGCGGCGGTGCCGACCAGCACTCCGGCGACCCGATCCGAGTACCCCGCATCGTGCACAGAACCCACCCCTCTCGGGTGCCCACTATCCGATTGTCCGATTAGCGAGCCTACCGGTCGGCTTGTGATCCACCGGCGATTCACACCGGTGTGACACCGAATCGAGCTGCCGATGTGACACCGAAGGGGGCTATCGCGCGGTTACGTCCGTGGCCTCGGCGACCGAGGGCTGCCGGTTGCGGCGCGCTCGCAGCAGAGCGTCGGTGGTGAACACCGCCAGCGCCGTCCAGATCAGGGCGAAACCGGCCCACCGGGAGGGCGGCATGGGTTCGTGCATGACCGCCACGCCCCAGGCCATCTGGAGGGCCGGGGTGAGGTATTGGAGGATGCCCATGGTCGAGAGCGGGACTCGCTTGGCCGCGACGGCGAAGAGCAGCAGCGGGAGCAGCGTGACGGGCCCGGTGGCGAGCATGAGGCCGAAATGGGCGGGGCTGGAGGCCATTTCGCTGCGGCCGGTGGCCATCAGGACGATCAGGAACGCCAGCGCGAACGGCACGGCCACGATGCCCTCGGCCGCGATGCCGGGCAGCGCGTCGAGCCGGATCACCTTCTTTACCAGGCCGTAGGTGGCGAACGAGCAGGCCAGGATCAACGCGATCACCGGCGGCCTGCCGTAATCGACGGTCAGCACCACCACCGCCAGCGCACCGAGCCCCAACGCCACCCACTGCGCCCTGGTGAGCTTCTCCCGGAACAGCAGCACCCCGAAGGCGACGGTGACCAGCGGATTGATGAAGTAGCCGAGCGCGCATTCCACGATGTGGCCCGTGGTGACGCCGAAGACGTACACACCCCAGTTCAGCGACAACGCCGCCGAGGCCGCGGCGGCCATCCGCCAGGTCCTGGCATCGATCCCGCGCAGGCTACCCAGCCGCCCGGTCAGCGTGAGCGCGGCCAGCACCACGACCAGCGTCCAGACGATCCGCTGCGCCACCACTTCGGCAGGTGCGGCGAATGCCAGCAGCCCGAAGAAGGCGGCGAACGAACCCCAGATGAGGTAGGCCCCCGCGCCGAAAACGACACCGGGCGGGGATGAGCTGCGCTGCATTCATCCCATGATACGACCGGCTAATCTGACGAGCATGTCCATTTCCGTGCAGGAACCGGCAGCTGCCGGGCTCACCGCCGCACAGGTCGACGAGCGCCGCCGCGACGGGCGCACCAACGACGTCCCGGCCAGGGCGAGCCGGTCGGTCGGCGAGATCGTCCGCGCGAACGTGTTCACCCGCATCAATGCCATCCTCGGTGTGCTGTTCCTGCTGGTCCTGTCGACCGGCTCGATCATCGACGGCATGTTCGGGCTGCTCATCGTCGCCAACAGCGCGGTCGGCATCATCCAGGAAGTCAGGGCGAAACGGACCCTGGACGAGCTGGCGATCGTCAGCCAGGCCAAGCCGACGGTGCGCCGCGACGGCGTCGCCGAGCAGGTCGCGCCCGGCGAGGTGGTGCTCGACGATCTGATCGAGCTCGGCCCCGGCGACCAGATCGTGGTCGACGGTGAGGTCGAGGAGGCCGCCGCGCTCGAGATCGACGAGTCGCTGCTGACCGGTGAGGCCGACCCGATCGACAAGGGCGTCGGCGCGCCGGTGATGTCGGGCAGCTTCGTGGTGTCGGGTTCGGGCGCCTACCGCGCCACCAAGGTCGGTAAAGACGCCTACGCCGCGAAACTGGCAGAGGAAGCCAGCAAGTTCACGCTGGTGCACTCCGAATTGCGGTCGGGCATCGACAAGATCCTGAAATTCATCACCTACCTGCTCATCCCCGCCGGCCTGCTCAGCATCTACAACCAGCTGGTCTCCAGCGGGGAATCGTGGCGCCCGGCCGTCACCGGCATGGTCGCCGCGCTGGTGCCGATGGTGCCCGAAGGTCTGGTGCTGATGACGTCGATCGCGTTCGCGGTCGGTGTGGTGCGCCTGGGGCAACGTCAGTGCCTGGTGCAGGAACTGCCCGCGATCGAGGGTCTGGCCCGCGTCGACGTGGTGTGCGCCGACAAGACCGGCACCCTCACCGAGAACGGCATGCGCCTGGCGCAGGTCGAACCACTCGGCGCGTTCGACGAGGCGCAGGTGAAGGCCGTGCTGGCCGCACTCGCCGGCGACGACCCGCGCCCCAACGCCAGCGTCCAGGCCATCGCCGAAGCGCTGCCCGACTCGCCCGGCTGGTCACAGACCGCCATCGCGCCGTTCTCCTCGGCCAAGAAGTGGAGCGGCATTTCCTATGGCGCCCACGGTGATTGGTTGCTCGGTGCCGCCGACGTGCTGCTCGACCCCGCCTCCGGCGATGCCGCCCACGCCGAGCAGCTCGGCTCGTCGGGTCTGCGCGTGCTGCTGCTGGCGCGCAGCGACCGCCCGGTCGACGCCGACGACGCGCCCGGCACGGTCGAACCCGCCGCGCTGGTCGTGCTCGAACAGAAGGTGCGCCCCGACGCCAAAGAGACCCTCGAGTACTTTGCGAGCCAGCAGGTTTCGATCAAGGTGATCTCCGGCGACAACGCCGTGTCCGTCGGCGCTGTCGCCTCCTCGCTCGACCTGCCCGGCGGTGACCACGCCGTCGACGCGCGCACCCTGCCCGACGATCAGACCGCGCTCGCCGACGTCCTCGATCACGAGACCACCTTCGGCCGTGTGCGTCCCGATCAGAAGCGCGCGATGGTCGGTGCCCTGCAGTCGCGCGGGCACACCGTCGCCATGACCGGTGACGGCGTGAACGACGTGCTAGCCCTCAAGGACGCCGATATCGGTGTCGCGATGGGAGCGGGCAGCCCGGCCACCCGCGCGGTGGCGCAGATCGTGTTGCTGGACAACAAGTTCGCGACCCTGCCGTATGTGGTGGGGGAGGGTCGCCGGGTGATCGGCAATATCGAACGCGTCTCGAACCTGTTCCTCACCAAGACCGTGTACTCGGTACTGCTGGCGTTCCTGGTCGGTATCGCGGGCGTCGGTTCGCAGATCTTCGGCTACGACCCCATCGGGTATCCGTTCCTGCCGCGCCACGTCACCATCGCGGCGTGGTTCACCATCGGCATCCCCGCCTTCGTGCTCTCGCTCGCGCCCAACAACGAGCGCGCGCGCACCGGCTTCGTCGGCCGGGTGATGCGGCTGGCCGTGCCCTCGGGTGTGGTGATCGGCATCGCGACTTTCGTGGCCTACCTCATCGCCTACGCCGGACCGGAGGCCTCGGAAACGCAGAAGGTGCAGGCGGGTACCACCGCGCTGATCACGCTGATCATGATCGCGGTGTGGGTGCTCGTGCTGGTGGCGCGCCCGTATGTGTGGTGGAAGGTGGTGCTGATCGCGGTCTCGGTGCTGGCCTATGTCGCGCTGTTCACGATCCCGTTCACCCGCGAGTTCTTCAAGCTCGACCCCTCCAACCCGCGGCTGACGCTGGCGGCGGTGGTGTGCGGTGCGATCGGCATCGTGCTGGTCGAGCTGGCCTGGTGGGTACAGGCGCGGCGCTCCGGCGGCGCGGGCAAGCTGTTTCCCCCGGTGGGGGCGCAAGGGGCGTGACCGAGCGCTGACCGGGGCCGGTGGTTCCTCGAGAACCCTTGTGCCGTACGTACATTGGGTGTTGGAGTACCTTTGCCGGTTATGGAGGTAAAGCTGTCGCATCGTCCAGGGACCACCCGGTGACCCCCGACGACCTGGACGATCTGTTCGCCGATCTCATCGGGCAGATCGATCGACTCGACATCGATGCGCTGGATTTGATGGCAGCTGCTTATGACCAGGCCGGAGACGTCGATCGGGCCCGCGCGCTGTGGGATATCGCCGACATCCGCCGCGCCACCTGACGGCGCCGGGTGAGATCTACTCGGTCGGGACCGGGCCGTCATCGGGAACGGGTGTGACGGTGTCGCTGCTGCCGGGCAGGAGCGGACTCACCGCGAACCGGCCCGCGACAGCGTCGGGCGGTAGTGCCTGTACGGCCCTGATACCGGGTTGTGTTGCGAGATCACGCAATTGGGGCAGGGTGCCGCGCACCACGATCCCGGCCGTGCACGCGCAGCCTGCCCGCAAGCGGCTCGCGGTGACGCGGGCGATGTCGGCGCTGCGCTGATCGCGGAACCGCTGGGTCGCGACCAGACCCGCCGCGGCCTCGCCGGACTTCACCGCGGGCTCGTCACCGCCCGGAGTCGCGACGGTGATCACCGGCGTCTGGACCCGATCGATCGGCACGTGCTGGATCACCCCGGAGATCCGCAACCCGTCGGCCACTGCCGGAAGCTGTTGGGGCGCCACGTATTCGGTGAACGACACGAGTGCCCAATGCTGGTCGGCATCGCCACCGCCGAGGGATTTCCTCGCGTCGACCAGGTACTGCTCGACCTGCTCGCCGGGTGCGGGCCCCAGCCGATCGGTGGTCACCGCCGACGCGGGCGGCGGTTCGCGGAACGCGATCACCAGCAGGATCACCGCACCGATCGCCGTGATCCCGAATATCACCGAGTTGCGGAGCGAAACCCGTCGTTCTCGCGAGTCTTCCTCCGCGGCAGGTGTTTCCGCCGGCATGTTGCCGAGGGCCGCAGCGGAGGCATCCTCGGGCGAACCGCTGCCGACCGCGGCGGCCGGATCCCCGTGGCCGTCGGCCGGGGTGCCCGCGTGTGCTGCCGGTGAATCCCCGCGCTCGTCCGACGCCGTGTCCGGCGCTGGTTCGGACGACCGCGGGTCGTCAGGCATTGCGTAATACGTCCAAGGCGCCCGCCAGATCGTCGGGGTACTCACTGGTGATCTCGAGCCAGCGACCGTCGGCGGGGTGGTGGAAGCCGAGCTGACGCGCGTGCAGCCACTGCCGTTCCAGGCCGAGGCGTTTGGCCAGCGTCGGGTCGGCGCCGTAGGTGAGGTCACCCGCGCAGGGGTGGCGCACCGCCGAGAAGTGCACCCGGATCTGGTGCGTGCGGCCGGTCTCGAGGTGCACGTCGAGCAGGCTGGCCGCCTGGAACGCCTCGATGGTGTCGTAGTGGGTGACGCTGGGCCTGCCGTCGCCGGTCACCGCGAACTTCCAGGCATTGCCCCGCGCGCGCCCGATCGGCGCATCGATGGTGCCGCTGCTCGGATCCGGGTGTCCCTGCACGAGTGCATGGTATTGCTTGTCGACCGTGCGTTCCTTGAAGGCGCGCTTGAGCATCGTGTAAGCGTGTTCGGATTGTGCCACCACCATCACCCCGGAGGTGCCCACGTCGAGCCGGTGCACGATGCCCTGCCGTTCGTGCGCGCCCGAGGTGGAGATGCGATAGCCCATCGCCGCCAGGCCGCCGACCACGGTCGGGCCGGTCCAGCCGACACCGGAGTGCGCGGCGACGCCGATCGGCTTGTCCACCGCGACGATGTCGTCGTCGGCGTAGAGAATGTTCATCCCCTCGACCGGGGCGGCCTCGACCGTCAGCTCGCGCTTGGGTTCGGGGAAGATCACTTCCAGCCACGCGCCCGCGGTGAGCCGGTCGGACTTGCCCGCGGCGACCCCGTCGATCTGCACCGAGCCGTCCTCGGTCAGCGCCACCACCGCGGTCCGCGAGAGGCCGAGCAGCCGGGCGAGTCCCGCGTCCACCCGCATCCCGTCCAGGCCATCGGGAACGGGCATCGTTCTGGTTTCTCTCATGCAGCGTCCTCCTGCGTATGCCCGAGGGGCCCTCCGTGGTTACGCAAGCTGCCGCCTCCGGGCCCTGACTCGGTCATACGGTCTCCTCGGTGTGTTTGCGACCGCTGCGGGTGCCGTCCGGTTCGAAACCGAACACGGTGAGCGCGACCAGCAGGATCGCCCCGCACACGATGGCCGAGTCGGCGACATTGAAGACCGGCCACCAGCCGACGGCGACGAAGTCGACCACATGGCCCTGCAGCGGGCCTGGGTATCGGAAGAGCCGGTCGACCAGGTTGCCCAGCGCCCCGCCGAGCACCATGCCGAGACCGATGGCCCACCACAGCGAACGCAGGGTGCGCCCGATCCGGATCACCCCGATCACCACCGCGGCGGCGATCAGGGTGAGCAGCCAGGTCATGCCGGTCGCCATCGAGAACGCCGCGCCCGGATTGCGCACCAGGGTGAACCGCGCGAAATCGCCGATGATCGGCACCGATTCGCCCGGGTCGATGAAGGCGACCGCGAGGCATTTGGTCAGCAGGTCGAGCCCGAACAGCACGACGGCGATGATCAGCAACATCGGTAAACGACGGCGACCAGCGGGTTTCGCCTTCTCGATGGCCTCGGGCACGGCAGCGGCCGACGGGGGGACGGAGTCGTCGCCGGTCTCGGGAACGGCAGCGTTGTCGGTTGGCCGGTCTTCACTCACGCGTCCATCATTCCCTAGTGGTGATCTGGCCTGCGCCGCGGTGCCGAGGAGTCCCAGGTGTTACTCAGGAAGCGGTCGTACGCTGATGGCTGTGACGGTGTTGTCTAGATCTCGCTTACCCCGCGTCGCGCGCCCCGGGGTGTTACTGGTGGCGCTCGTGCTGGGGTTCGCGACCTTCGGCGCCGGGTGCGCCGACCGCTCGGCCCCGGCCGCGGAGGTCGACGGCACCGAACCGCTCGGCATCGGCAAGGAAGTCACCGTGCCGATCTCGGCGGCGGTCACCACGATGATCTCGCCCGGCGAGGAGCCGCGCGATCTGCTGCGGCCGCGCTATGTCGCGGGCACCACCCAGGAGGTGACGCTGCGCACCGACTACCGAATCCAGCAGCAGGTCAACGATCAGCCGGCCCGCGACTTCTCGCCCGCCGCGCTGACCATCCCGATGATCGCGCGCGCGGGCGCCGATGGCGTCGACCTCACCGTCGGCGCGGTCACCACCCCCGACCCGGCGCTCAACAAGGCCTTCACCTCGGCCGACGGGTCACACGCCGGTTTGGGGATGAGCGATCTCGGCGCGATCACCGAGCTGCGCATGGCTCCGTCGCCGGACACCCCGAACAACGCGCGGGCCGCGCTCGAACAGGCCTTCTACCAGGCGGTGTACCAGTCGATCGCGTTCCCGGACCAGCCCGTCGGCATCGGTGCGGTGTGGACGGTGCATCAGAAGATCACCGGCGCGGTCACCCTGGACCAGATCACCACGGCCACGCTCACCAGCCGCGAGGGTGACCGGCTCACCATCGACCTGCAGGTGAATCAGACGCCCACCGACATGGTGTGGGAGTTGCCCAACGACGCGGGCGAGCTCGACATCGACAATTACGTGATGGAAGGTGTCGGCTCGATCACTATCGATCTCGGGATGCCGCTGCCGGTTTCGGGTTCGATCGAGATCGGTGGTCAGCAGACCTATCGTGACGAGCGAAGCGTGAGCACGCTGGTCCAGACGCAGTCGACGCGCGTTTCCTGGACGGAATGATGCGGGTGAGTGTGCTGCGCGTCGGCGCAGTCGCTTCGGCGTGCGTGGGGCTGGTCGGGATCGCGGGCTGTGGGTCCGATGAGGACGAGTGCGGCTCGGCGGGATCGTGCGTGCCGTGGACAGGGCCGGTAACCGCCGCGCCCGGCAGCGGCACCGTCGTGCGGGATCCGGCACAGCTGTCGGCGGGCCTGCTCGCCGCCACGGATCTCCCCGGTGATTTCGCCGCGGTGCCGCCGCGCGCCGAGTCCGAGGCGCCCGCGGTCCCCGCGAAGGCGCTGACCGATCCGCCCGACTGCGCCCGCCTGCTCTCGCCTATCTCGCAGCAGTGGCCGGGGTCGGCTGCCGCCGCGTCGGTGCAGTTCGCGGGGCCGAGTTTCGCCACGATCGATATCGACGCGGCGAGCTATCCGGATACCGCCTTGGCTCCCGCGTTCGAAGCCCTGCAGGCGCAACCCCGGCGCTGTACCAGCTATTCGGGTGAAGACGAGGGCGTGCGGATCGAGTATCGAACCAGCGCGCTCGCACAGCCACCCGCGGGTGATGCGGGCGCGGCGTTCACCCTGACCGCCTCGAGCGAGGGACTCACCCTCACGTCGGCGACATCGCTTGTGCAAGTGGGGAACACGCTGGTTCAGGTTGTCGTCACGGCGCCGGAAGTCGTCGATCCCGGCGTGCTCGCCGATCTCACCGCGGCGCAAGTGCGCAAGCTCCGCGGCTGAGACCGGCTCGGGTTCACGCCGATACGGCGAGCTTCCCGCCGAGATGGCCGAGGTAGCCGCGGACCTCGTCGGCACTCTTGTCGGGAAGCCCGAAGACCACCTCGGTGACGCCTTGGTCGGCCCAGCTCGCGAGCTGCTCGGCATTGTGACGTCCGGCCAGCGCGATCACCCGCGGGGTGCCGTCGCGGCCTGCTTCCTTCCAGACCCGGTGCAGGAGCTCCACTTTGGCGCCGAGGTCACCTTCGGTCGGGGTGGTGATCCACCCGTCGGCGTTGGCGGCCAGCCACCCGAACGATTTCTCGGTGCCGCCCGCTCCGAGCAACACCGGAACCCCGGCGCGCACCGGCTTCGGCCAGGACCAGCTCGGGCCGAATTTCACGAAGTCGCCGGCGAATTCGGCTTCCTCCTGGGACCACAGCGCCCGCATCGCGTCGAGGTTCTCGCGCAACACCGTGCGCCGCTTGTTCGCGGGGACGCCGTGATGGGCGAGTTCATCGGTGTTCCAGCCGAATCCGACGCCGAGCTCCACCCGTCCACCGGACAGGTGATCGAGCGAGGCGATGGTCTTGGCGAGGGTGATCGGGTGGTGCTCGGCGGGCAGCGCCACCGCTGTCGACAGGGTGATCCGCTCGGTGACCGCGGCGGCGGTGGCCAGCGCGACCCACGGGTCGAGCGTGCGCAGATACCGGTCGTCGGGCAGCGATGAGTCGCCGGTCTGCGGATGGGCCGCGGCCCGCACCACCGGAATATGGGTGTGCTCCGGGACGTAGAACGCGTCGAATCCCGCGTCTTCGGCGGCCTTCGCCGCATCGGCGGGCGCGATGCCCCGGTCACTGGTGAACAAGACAACCCCGTAGCGCACGTCCCGGCCCTCCGACTTCGACAGCAAAACTGAAACAGGTTCTAAACCTGAAACAAGTTCTACAGGAGTAAAACGAGTTCTACTAGTCCTGATCTCAACGGATGGCCGAAGAAGCGACGACCTTTCCCCGAGCACGCGAGGGGAATACGCTGGGGTCGTCCGAACATCACTCTCGACACGGAGGTATCCGATGTCTGATGTTTCACCGTTCCCCGAAGGCTATCCGCGGATCTGTCCCGGCCTGGCGTGCGCGGGAGCGGCCGCAGCGATCGACTTCTATACCGCCATTTTCGGCGCTACCGTGCGCATGAAGATGGACGGCCCGGGCGGCACCATCGTGCACAGTGAACTGCTCGTCGGCGACTCGGTGCTGATGGTCGGCGACCCCGTCCCCGAGATCGGCTTCATCGACCCGAAAACCGTCGGCGGCTCCCCGGTGAACCTGATGGTGTACGTCGCCGACGCGGACGCCGCCTTCGCCGCGGCGCTCGACGCGGGCGCTACCGCGACCACTCCGATGACCGACCAGTTCTACGGCGACCGCAGCGGCGCCTTCGAGGATCCGTGGGGTCACCGCTGGACCGTGGCCACCCACATCGAAGATGTGTCTGCGGAAGAAATGGAACGGCGCATGTCGGAAATGATGGACGCAGGCTGATCGAATCGTCACGCCCGCACTGCCGGCAATGTCGCGGTGCGGGTGTGGCGCGCGTTCGGATTACGCGGGAACGATCGATTCCCCCTCGACGCGAACAGGTTTGGCGGCCAGCGGCTCGTTGGCAGGACCGCCGCGCACGGCACCGTCGAGCCCGAACCGGCTGCCGTGGCAAGGGCAATTGATGGTCCCTTTGGCCACGGTCGCGACCTTGCATCCGGCGTGCGTGCAGGTCGACGACAGCCCGACGAAATTGCCCGCGGTCGGCTGCGTGACCACCGTGTCGCCGACGATCACCCCACCACCCACCGGAACATCCGCCACCTTGGCCAGCGCGCCTGCCGGTGCCCCGGGTTCGGCCGGCGCGGCGGGCGCCGATTCGCTCGTCGCCGAGCTACCGCAAGCGGTCAGCGTCGCCGCAACGGCCAGTGCGCCCGCACCCACGACGGCGGTACGACGGTTCAGCGAGCAATCAATGATGGTCATCGGTCGTTCTCCGATCAAAGTATGGCCGTCACGCCGACCGGCTCCTTCCCTGTCAACGACCTACAGCCGCTCCCGGTTCGACCGAATTCGATATTGTCCGATCCCGAGGTGCTGTCACGACTACTGCTGCGTGCCGAGGCCGTCGCCTCCTCTCGCACCGAAGGCCTCGAAATCCCCGAAGTTTTCGAAGCGTTCGGTGCCGCCTGAATGAGCCTCATGGTCCCCACATTCTGCCGTGATCTCGGCCGTCGCTCGCGCCGCGGTGAGGAAGTCGTCGGCCAGCGGCGAGGTGCGCGATGCCGCCATCGCGAGGCACACCTGGCCGGGTGCGAGTTCCGGGATGGGTACGTAGCTGATGTCGGGACGTGAGTAGAACAGTGTCTCCGATCGCCCGACGAACGAGATGCCCCGGCCGGCCGCGACGTGCTCGAGCTTCTCCTCCACGTCGCGCACCCGCAGCCCGGAGTCGGGGTGCGGGCGCGTGGTGGGATGCGTGCTCGGGTCGGCATGCCAGACCAGCGGCTCACCGGCCAGGTCGGCTTCGGTGACCTCCTCCTTGCCTGCCAGCCGGTGGCCTGCGGGCAGCACCACCATGAGCGGCTCGGTGTACAGCGGGGTCACGCGCAGGCCGGTCTCGTCGATGGGCAGCCGCACATAGCCGACGTCGATGCGGCCGTCGAGCAGCATCGGGGCCTGGTCATCCCATTCGATCCGCTGCACATCCACGACCACGTCCGGATGTCGAGCCCCGAACGCCTTCGCCGCCGGGATGACCGGGATGCCGGTCCGGAAGCCGACCGTCAGCCGCCGGCTGCCGTGGGCGGCCACGGTCACCCGGCGGCGGACCGCGTCCGCGGCGGCGAGCAGCGGACCGGCGTCGGCCAGCAGTTGTCGGCCGGCGTCGGTCAGCGCCACGCCGTGGCGATCCCTGGTGAACAGCGAGGCGCCGAGATCGTGTTCCAGCGCGCGGATCTGCCGGCTGAGTACGGGCTGCGCGATATGCAGCTCTTCCGCGGCGCGGCCGAAGTGCAGCGTGTCGGCGACGGCGAGGAAGTAGCGCAGTTTGCGCGGGTCCAGATCCATGGAAACCTCCCGGTCCGGTGATGCCTTCAAGGTATCACCACGGCCGAAAGAGGTCTTGGACGGCCACGCAGGTCGAATGGCATCCTCAATAGGTGCCTACCTGATCGATACCCATTGGGGCCAAAGCGAATTCGGCATCGGAATTCGACATCGGGACTTGATTTCAGGGCCCCGAATCTGAATGCGTCCTATCCAGATCCAGAAAGCAGGCATACCCATGAGCAGCGTCAGCATCATCGGCTTGGGAAACATGGCAGGCACGCTGGCCGCCCGGGCGCTCGCCGGCGGCAACGCCGTCGAGATCATCGGCCGCGACCCGGCCAGAGCCGCGGAAGTGGCCGCCGCGCTCGGCGGCGGCGCCACGGCCGGGACATTCGGCACCACCCCGGCGGGCGACCTCGTCATCCTCGCCGTGCCGTACGCCAGCGCCGTGCCGGTCGTCGACCGGTACGGGGACGCGCTGGCCGGCAAGGTCGTCATCGACATCTCCAACACCTCCACCGCCGACGCCACGGGGCTGGTCACCCCTGACGGCACTTCCGGCGCGCAGGAGATCGCCGATGCGGTCCCGGCGAGCGCGAATGTCGTGAAGGCGTTCAACACCGTCTTCGGCCACATCCTGGCCCAGGGCGGCCCGCTGGACGTGCTCTTCGCCGGCGACGACGCGCGGGCGAAGGCGAGCGTGTCGGCGTTCATCGAGAGCCTCGGCTTGCGCCCGCTGGATGTCGGCGGCCTGGAGATGGCGCGCTGGCTGGAAGGGGTGGGTGTGCTGATGATCAGCCTGGCCCGTAATGGCGTGGGGGACTTCAACTTCTCTCTCGGCGTCAACCTTCGCGGCTGAGCGCACCCGCACCACCACTTCTCGCGTGCCATCACGTCAGTCGATCTACGGCACGAGAAATGCCGCCCGCCACCATCCTCAGAAGGACAGCAGCATGCGCGTTTTCGTCACCGGCGGGACCGGCCACTCCGGTTCGTACATCATCCCCGAGCTCATCACCGCCGGGCACGAGGTCACCGGCCTGGCCCGGTCGGACATGGCCGCGGCGGCCTTGTCCGCGCTCGGCGCGAAGGTGCGTCGCGGCGACCTCGAGGATCTCGACGGGCTCGCGAAGGCAGCCGCAGACTCCGACGGCGTCATCCACGTCGCGCACAGGCAAGACCTGCTTCCGGTCGGCGGGATCGACGCCGTGGCCGCCGCGGAACTCCCGATCGTCCTCGCGTACGGCGAGGCACTCGCGGGGACCGGAAAGCCGCTGGTCGCAGCGGGGAGCATCGGCTCAGCCGGGAGCCTGGGCCGGCCGGCCACCGAGGAGGACCCGGCCCTTCCCGGCGGCGATGAGTACAAGGGCACCCTGCGGGTTCGCAATGTCGTGGAAACCGCCGTAGTCGGCCTCGCCGAGCGGGGAGTGCGGTCTTCGGTCGTGCGGTTCGCCAACATCGCACACAGCACGACCGATCCTGCAGGCTTCCTCGTGCAGCTGATCGCGCTCGCGAAGGAGAAGGGCTTCGTCGGCTACCCCGGAGACGGCGCGAACCTGTGGAACGCCGTGCACGTCCGCGATGTCGCCTCCGTGTTCCGCTTGGCCCTGGAGAAGGGGCAGGCCGGCAAATATTGGCACGCGGTGGGGGACGGGGCCATCCCACTCCGCGAGATCGCCGAGGCCATCGGCAGCCGTCTCGGCCTGCCCGCAGTGAGCATTCCCGCGGACGAACTGATGGTGCCGGGATACTTCGGTTTCCTCGCGAACATCGTCACGCAGAGCTACCCGGCGTCCAACCTCATCACTCGCCGAACCCTCGGCTGGGAACCCACTCAGCCCGGCCTGCTCGCCGATCTGGACAACGGCCATTACTTCTCCGCCGGCTGATCGAAACGAACCGCGACGGGCTGAATCTCCGCCGAGCATCGGGGGATTCCCTGATGTGGGCGGGTGGTCGGGGCGCCTAGCGTTGTCGGTGTGAGGGCGATTGTGCAGCAGGTTTACGGGTCATCGGCGATGTTGTCGGTGGCGGAGGTCGAGCGGCCGCGGGCGGGAGCGGGGGAGGTGCTGGTTCGGGTGCACGCCGCGTCGGTGAATGCGCGGGATTGGCATGTGATGCGGGGCGATCCGAAGATCGCGCGGTGGATGGATCGGTCGGTCTTCGGCCGGCGGGGACCGGCGAACCCGGTGCCGGGCGGTGATTTCGCGGGGACGGTCGAGGAGGTGGGGGACGGCGTCAACGATCTGGCTGCCGGTGACGAGGTTTTCGGGGAGGCGGTCAGCGGCGCGTTCGCGGAGTACCTCGCGGTGCCGCGGGCATTGCTCGACCGGAAGCCGGCGAATCTGAGTTTCGAGGAAGCGGCGGCGGTGCCGTTGGCCGCCAATACCGCCCTCACCTGTCTGCGTGATGTCGGTGAGCGGGTGCTGATCATCGGTGCCTCCGGCGGGGTCGGCACCTTCGCGGTCCAGATCGCTTGGGCCGAGGGCGCGCAAGTCAGCGCGGTGTGCAGTACCCGCAACGTCGAGGCGGCCAGGTCGCTCGGCGCGGAGCACGTCTTCGACTACACCCGCGATACCGTGACCGGCCGCTACGACACCGTCCTCGACCTCGCCGGAACCCGGACCCTGCGCGCACTGCTTCGCCTCGTCGAACCCACCGGGACGCTGGTCATGTCCGGCGGCGGCAACTTCGACGGTGGCAGCTGGTTCGGCCCGGTCGGCTTGCTCGCGCGCGGGCAGCTGGCCCGTCCGTTCGTGAAACCGGCCATCCGTGCTCCCCTCGCGGAGCAGACTCCGGAGTCCCTGACCGAGCTCCGCGGACTGATCGAATCGGGCAAGCTCCGCCCGGCCGTCGACCGGACCTATCCGCTCGCCGAAACGCCTGCCGCTATCGAGTACATGGAGACCGAACATGCTCGGGCCAAGATCGTGATCACCATCGCCGCACCGGACTGACCGGAGAGTCGCCGATCTGCGATCATCGCCGAATCTGCTGCGGCCCTTCGCTTATCAGTCCTCGGCCCTGGACTCGCGTGGTGCATTTCCGGTGCGGCTTCGCGTCGGACTACATCACAGCAGGCGGAACTCCATCATCGCGATCGCGTCGTCGACCGCGGTGGACAGCGCCACGAGCCGACTGTGGGGGTCCGGGGCGGACAGCGCCGCCTGGCGGTCGGTCGGGCCGATCGGCAGGCGAGCGGCGAGCTCGTAGGAGCGAGTGGTCGGATCGTCGGACAGCTCGTCGAGCGAGGCCGACGGCGGCGGGCGACGGATGCCGTTGCGGCGGGCGAACTGTGCGGTCAGCGCGTGCAGGCGGGCCGCGCGCTCGCGGAGACCAGACAGCAACTCGCCGTCGCCGTCGGTGGGCCCGTCGGGCCAGACCTGCGCCAGAGCCTGGGGATAGGGCGCGTCATCGAGCCACTGCTCGATACGGAGACGCTCGGTTCCCTTGCAGCGCAGCCGGTACCGAGACCCGGGCAGCTCGATCACCTCAGTGATCCGGGCGACGGTGCCCACCTCCGTGCGCACCTCACCACCACCCACCTCGTGCCCACGCGCGATCAGCACGACACCGAATTCCGGCTCTCGCCGACCGTCCATGCAGTCCTCGACCAGCGCCACGTACCGCGGCTCGAAGATCTGTAATGACAGCGATTCGCCGGGTAGCAGCACCGCACCCAGCGGGAACATTGGTATCTCCACCGTCCCAGCATGCCCGGTACCGCGCGGGCTACGTCCATCCGGCGCGCTCACGCTGTGTCCTTTCGGCGGATTCGGGTCCGCGCGCCCGCGCCGCGGGACGGCCGGTCCCGCGCCATCGGACGTCCGTCGTGACGCGGGCCGCTACGTCGCGGCACCGATCCGTCACGCAGTGGCGATCGACTCGAACACCGTCGGGTCGACCAGTGTCGAGGTGTCGCCGAGTTCGCGGCCCTCGGCGACATCGCGCAGCAGTCGGCGCATGATCTTGCCGCTGCGTGTCTTGGGCAGCTCGGGCACGATGTGGATCTCGCGCGGCCGCGCGATCGGGCTGATCTCCAGCGAGACCGCCGCCTTCAGCTCGGCGACGAGCTCCTCGGCCGCGGCGGCCGAGCCCGTGAGGATGACGAACGCGACGATCCCCTGACCGGTGGTCTCGTCCGACGCGCCGACCACGGCGGCCTCCGCGACAGCGGGATGCCCGACGAGCGCGGATTCCACCTCGGCGGTGGAGATGCGGTGCCCGGACACATTCATCACGTCGTCGACGCGCCCCAGGATCCACAGATCGCCGTCGGCATCGAGCTTGGCCCCGTCGCCGGCGAAGTACCAGCCTTCGGAAGCGAAACGCTGCCAATAGGTTTCGCGGTAGCGGTCCATGTCGTTCCAGATGCCGCGCAGCATCGACGGCCACGGTTGATCGAGGACGAGCAGCCCGGATTCGTCGGAAGCCAGCGGCGTGCCCTCGTCATCGACGACCTTGGCGGAGATCCCCGGCAGGGGGCCCATCGCGGCGCCGGGCTTGGTGGCGGTGACGCCCGGCAGCGGCGCGATCATGATGGCGCCGGTCTCGGTCTGCCACCAGGTGTCGACGATCGGAGTCGCGTTTGCGCCGAACACTTCTCGGTACCAGCGCCAGGCTTCGGGGTTGATCGGTTCGCCGACGGAGCCGAGCAGCCGCAGGGTGCTCAGGTCGTGGGCGTCGGGGATCTCGCGGCCCCATTTCATGAAGGTCCGAATCAGCGTGGGCGCGGTGTAATAGATAGTGACGCCGTACTTCTCGATGATCTCGAAATGACGATTCTCGTCGGGGAAGTTCGGAGTGCCCTCGTACACCACCTGAGTCGCGCGGTTGGCGAGCGGCCCGTAGACGATGTAGCTGTGCCCGGTCACCCAGCCGATATCGGCGGTGCACCAGTACACGTCCTGTCCCGCTTTGTGATCGAAGACGTTGTGATGGGTGTAGGCGGTCTGGGTGAGGTATCCACCGGTCGTGTGCAGAATCCCCTTGGGCTTTCCGGTGGTGCCGGAGGTGTAGAGGATGAACAGCGGGTGCTCGGCGGGGAAGGCCTGTGCCTCGTGCGAAGGCGAAGCGACAGCGACGGTTTCGTCCCACCACAGATCGCGCACCTCGGTCCACGGGACGTCGAGGCCGACCCGGCGCACCACCAGCACGTGCTCGACGCTGGACGGATCCGAACCCAGCGCCTCGTCGACGGCGTACTTCAGCGCGGCGGGCTTCCCGCGCCGCCACTGCCCGTCGGTGGTCACGATCAGCCGGGCTTCGGCGTCGTCGACCCGCTGACGCAAGGCGGTGGGGGAGAACCCGGCGAACACCACCGAGTGGGTGAGCCCGAGCCGCGCGCACGCCAGCATCGTCACAATGGCTTCGGGCACCATCGGCATGTAGATCGCGACCCGATCACCGGCGACGAGGCCGAGCGTAGTGAAAGTATTTGCCGCCCTGCACACTTCATCGAGCAGTTCCGAGTAGGTGATGGCCCGGGAATCGCCAGGCTCGCCCTCCCAGTGGATGGCCACCTGGTCGCCGTGCCCGTCGAGCACGTGGCGGTCGAGGCAGTTGTAGGCGACGTTGAGTTCGCCGTCGCCGAACCAGCGCGCGACCGGCGCGTCGGACCAGTCGAGCACCTCGGTGAAGGGCTTGTGCCAGTGCAACCGGTTGGCCTGCTCGGCCCAGAAACCGTCGCGATCGGTGCGCGCCTGCTCGTACAGCGCGGCATCGGCATTGGCCTGCTCGACGAAACCCTGGGCGGGCGGGTAACTGGTCACAAGAAACTCTCCTTCGAAAACGTGGGGGAACAACCCGTGCCGGTGGGGCGAACCACCGGCACGGGCAGGGGTGGCGCTAGTGCGAGATCGCCTTCTCCGCACCGACGCCGGTCAGGGACCGGACTTCCATCTCCGCGGCCTTGGCCTGATCGACCTGCTCGCCACGGCCACCCAGGTAGGTGCCGAGCACGCCGAGTGCGAACGCCAGCGGAATGGACACAATGCCCGGGTTGGCCAGGGGGAAGTAGTCGAAATCGGCACCCTTGATCATCGCGGTCTTGTTGCCCGACACCGCGGGCGAGAACACGATGAGCACGATGGTCGAGATCAGGCCGCCGTACATCGACCACAGCGCGCCGGTGGTGTTGAAGCGCTTCCAGAACAGCGAGTACAGGATCGTCGGCAGGTTCGCCGCCGCCGCCACCGCGAAGGCGAGCGCCACCAGGAACGCGATGTTCTGGCCGTTGGCGAGGATGCCGAGACCGATCGCGAGCACGCCGATCACCACCGCGGTGATCCGCGAGACCCGCACCTGCTTGACCTCGTCGACGTTGCCCTTCTTGAGCACGCTGGCGTAGATGTCGTGCGCGAACGAGGCCGAGGCGGTGATGGTGAGTCCGGCTACGACCGCGAGGATCGTCGCGAACGCGACCGCCGAGATCACCCCGAGCAGGATCACGCCACCCAGTTCGAACGCCAGCAGCGGCGCCGCCGAGTTCTGGCCACCCGCCGCGGCGAGGATCTTGTCCGGGCCGACGATGGCCGCCGCGCCGTAACCGAGCACCAGGGTGAACAGGTAGAAGGCACCGATCAGGCCGATCGCCCACACCACCGAGCGCCGAGCCTCTTTCGCGGTCGGCACCGTGTAGAAGCGCATCAGCACGTGCGGCAGACCCGCGGTGCCGAGTACCAGTGCCAGGCCGAGCGACAGGAAGTTCAGCTTGGACATCTCACTGCCGCCGTACTGCGCGCCGGGCGCGAGCACATCGCGGGCGGCGACCGCCTTGCTGGTGGACTCGCTCACCGATTCCTGTGCGGCACCGAGGATGTCGGAGAAGTTGAAGCCGAACTTGGCCAGCACCATCACCGTCATCAGCGCGGCGCCCGCGATCAGCAGCACCGCCTTGATGATCTGCACCCATGTGGTGCCCTTCATGCCGCCGACCAGCACGTACACGATCATCAGCACGCCAACGGCGGCGATCACGACGGATTGTCCCGCGCGACTGGAGATATCGAGCAGCAGCGCGACCAGGCCGCCGGCGCCCGCCATCTGCGCGAGCAGATAGAACAGCGACACGGTGAGGGTGGTCAGCGCGGCCGCGGTGCGCACCGGGCCTTCCTTGAGCCGGAAGCTGAGCACATCGGCCATGGTGAATTTGCCGGTGTTGCGCAGCATCTCGGCCACCAGCAGCAGCGCGACGAGCCAGGCGACGAGGAACCCGATCGAATACAGGAACCCGTCGTAGCCGTAGACGGCGATCGCGCCCGCGATGCCGAGGAAGCTCGCGGCCGACAGGTAGTCACCGGCGATGGCGACGCCGTTCTGCGGACCGGAGAAGCCGCGCCCGCCGGTGAAATAGTCCGCGGCACTGGCGTTGTTGCGGCTGGCCCGGATCACCACGACCATGGTGACCGCGACGAACAGCAGGAAGATGGCGATATTGGCGATGGGATTGCCCACCGTCGAAGACGCGGCAAGGGTGACGCTCATGCCTGGCCCCCTTCGAGTTCTTCGCGGATGGCCGCGGCACGCGGGTCCAGTTCACGGTTGGCGAAACGGACGTAGAGCCCGGTGATGAGGAATGTGGAGACGAACTGCCCGAGTCCGAGCAGCAGGCCCACATTGATGTTGCCGAAGACCTTCTGTGCCATGAAGTCGTGCGCGTAGGCGCCGAGCAACACGTAGCTCAGGTACCACACCAGAAACAGCGCGGTCATCGGGAAGATGAAGCGGCGCAGACGGTTTCGCAGCTCTTGGAACTGCGGACTCGCCTGTACCGCGAGCCATTCGTCGGCACTCGGCGTGCGCGGATCTGGCGCCTCGGTGTCGGTTTGGGTCATGCCGGTCGTCCTAGCGTGAAGGGGGGTCGTGCGTGGAGATGACGGTAGGTCCCCGGAGGCGGGTGCATGATGGTGTGGCGTGGGTCACTCGGTGAAGGTGGCCGCCCGTGCGGTGAGCGGTCGATGTGGTGCGACGAACGGTCGGCCCGAGATCACCGGTGAGTGGCGTTTTCGGGGTCGCGATCGGCGCTCATCCCGAGTCGTTCGGGCGCGTGCATGCGCAGGAAGACCCCGGCGACCGTCCGCGGATCCTGGCCGGTGGTGGCGAGGCTGACCAGGATGGT
The DNA here is from genome assembly GCF_050320175.1 of Nocardia sp. FBN12. Taxonomy (GTDB): domain Bacteria; phylum Actinomycetota; class Actinomycetes; order Mycobacteriales; family Mycobacteriaceae; genus Nocardia. The sequence continues at coordinate 966,565 of NZ_CP190048.1, forward strand.
GACGGCGAAGGCCAGTGGCACGCTGACCGCGCCCGGATAGTCGACGATCGCGGCGGGCCAGCCGTTCGCCAGGTCGGGGGAGACGCCACCGAGCACTGCCAGCACGGTCGCGCCGCCCGCGGTGATGCCGCCGGTGAGCATGCCAGCGGCCGCGCCGGTCGCGGTGAGTCCGCGCCACCAGATGCCGAGCACGAGCAGCGGACACAGCGTCGACGCGGCCACCGAGAAGGCGAGGGCGACGGTGCGCGACAGATCGAGGGACGCGACGGTCACCGCGAGCGTCAGCGGGACCAGGCCCGCGACCAGGGCGGCGAGCCGGAAGTCCCGGATCCGCCCGCGCAGCACGTCGGTACTGAGCACGCCCGCCAGACTGACCAGCAGCCCCGACGAGGTGGACAGGAACGCCGCGATCGCCCCGGCCGCCGCCAACGCGGCCAGCAGTTGTCCGCCGAGGCCGCCGAGAACCGCGCCGGGCAGCAGTACGACCGCCGCGTCGGAGGCGCCGGTGATCAGCAGTTGCGGCACGTAGAGCCGGGCGAAGACGCCGAGCAGGATCGGGAACAGGTAGAAGACGCCGACCAGCCCGATCACGGTCAGCGCGGTCCGGCGCGCCGACGGTCCGTCGCGGTTGGTGTAGAAGCGCACGAGCACGTGTGGCAGTCCCATGGTGCCGAGGAAGGTCGCCACGATCAGCGAGAACACCTGGTACTGGGGATGTTCCCCGCCGAAGCCGCCGCCGGGAGCCACCCAGCTCGCGCCGTCGGCCGGTGCGCCGGCCACCACCGGGACGGCCGAACCCGGCGCGAGGATCAATTCGGTGCCCGAGGCGAGGGTGTGATCGCCCGGTGTCAGCACGACCGGCCCCTCGACCGCGTGCCCGTCGAGCGTCCCGGTGATCGTGACCCGCTGTGAAACATCCAGGTGCACCACCACATCGGTGGAGATATCGACGGCGGTTCGTTCGTCGACGGTCGGTGGCACGGGCGTGGCGACCGGTCGTTCATCGGCCAGGAAATGCATCCCGAGCACCAGCGCGGGCACCGCCACCGCGGTCAATTTCAGCCAGTATTGGAATGCCTGCACCAGCGTCACCGACCGCATACCGCCGCCGATCACATTCACCAAGACGATCGCGCCGACGGCGACCGCACCCACCCACGCAGGCACCCCGAGCAGAATGTGCAGGGTCAGTCCGGCGCCCTGGAACTGGGGGATCAGATAGACCGCGCACACCAGTACAACGAGACCAGCCGCCATGCGCCGCAACCGAATAGATCCCAATCGGAATTCGGCGAAGTCCGGCACGGTGTACGCGCCGGATCGGCGCAGCGGCGCCGCCACGAACATCAGCAGACCCAGATAGCCCGCGGTGAAACCCACCGGATACCACAGGGCGTCCGCGCCGTACTTGGCGATCAATCCGGCGACGCCGAGAAAAGAAGCGGCGGAGAGGTATTCACCGGAGATCGCGGCCGCGTTCCACCGCGAACCCACTGTGCGTGAGGCGACCAGGAAGTCGGAAGTCGTGCGGGACAGGCGCACTCCATAGAATCCGATGCCGACAGTGGCAAGCGCCGCCAGCAGCAGGGCGGCGACCGTGAGCGCGGGATTGTCGGGGCTCATGGGGTCGGCGTCTGGTCGCAGGGCATGTGTCAGTCCCCGGCCAGTTCCAGGAAGTCGTCCTCGTTGCGTTGGGCGAGGCGAACATAGGACCACCCCACCGCGTAGAGCACCGGGAACGCGACCACGCCGAGGATCAGCCACGGCAGGCGGATCCCGAGCACCGCGGCCTCGGCGATCGTGTCGATGCCGAACAGCACCGGCAGCGCGCCGAACCCGACCGCCACCACCAGCCCCAGGCGCAATGCCAGACCCAGCTGCGCCCGGATCAGCCCACCGATCAACGCCGCGCCCAGATCGGTCTGCTCGACCACCTCTGTGCGAGTGCGCACCTGACGCGCACCCCGCCGCTGCGCCAGCACCACGCGTTCGCGCGGCGGTCGCTGCGGACCCGTCACCGCTGCGACCAATTCTGCCGGGGCCCGTGCACCAGCCGCTGCTTGAGTTCACGCACCTGCCGCCTGCTCACCGGTAACTCCACCGCCCCGGCCGCCCCCTCTGCCCGCAGACACACCACCGTCCCGTTACCGGAACTGCGCAACCCGGTGACCAATCGCAATGCCACCAGATACGACCGATGCACCCGCAGAAAACCCGCGTCCTCCCATCGTGATTCCAACGCCGACAACGGAATCCGCACCAAATGCGATCCACTCCCGGTATGCAACCGCGCGTAGTCACCATCCGCCTCGACCCACGCCACATCGGCCCGATTCACCAAGGTGGTCACCCCGCCGAGCTCCACCGGAATCACCTCACTGGGATGCGCGGACTCGGCCACCACCGCCGCGGGCACCGAAACCCGCCCCGCCAGAATCCGCCGCACCGCCTCACCCAACCGAGCGCCCCGCAACGGTTTCAGCAGATAGTCGACTGCCCCCAAATCGAATGCGGCCACCGCGTGGTCATCGTGCGCGGTGACGAAAACCACCGCGGGTGGCTCCGCGAATTCCGACAGAATCCCGGCCAATTCCATTCCCGTGAGCCCTGGCATATCGATATCGAGGAACACCGCGTCGATCGGATGCGCCCGCAGCAACCGCAGCGCACCCGTTGCCTCACCCGCCCGATGAATCTCCCCGACCCCGGCCTGCGTGCTCAGCAGATACACGAGCTCATCCAGCGCCGGTTTCTCATCGTCGACGGCGAGCACCCGCAGGGCGGTCGAGGGTTCTTCGGTGTTCCAAGTCACAACCCATCCATGGTAACCGGCACCCGTGACGGTGGTGTCGAACGCTGCCGTTCGAGGCGCATCAGGCGCGGATACCGGCGCGGAACTTCGGCACGCGCATGCTGACCTTCGTGCCGGCGCCGGGTGCGGTTTCCACGACAAGGCCGTAGTCGTTGCCGAAGGCGGCGCGCAGGCGGTCGTCGACGTTGGCGAGGCCGACGTGGGCCGCCTCGCCGGTGCGGGCCGGGCCGGAGCCGGTGTCGACGGCGTCGAGCGCGCCTGAGCGCAGGAGGTCGGGGTCCATGCCGATGCCGTCGTCTTCGACGCTGATCAGGCAGTCGGTGCCCGCGTCGCTGGCGACGATGCTGAGCTGGCCGCCCCGCCCGCCCCCGGCGAGGCCGTGCCGGACCGCGTTCTCGACGAGCGGTTGCAAGGCGAGGAAGGGCAGGACGACGCCGAGGACTTCCGGTGCGATGCGCAGGCGCACGTCGAGCGCATCGCCGAAGCGGGCCTGTTCCAGCGCCAGGTATCGCTCGATATTGCGGAGTTCGTCGGCGAGCACGGTGAATTCGCCCGCGGCGCGGAAGGAGTAGCGGGTGAAGTCGGCGAATTCGAGAATCAGTTCGCGGGCCCGATCCGGGTCGGTGCGGACGAACGAGGCGATCGTGTTGAGCGCGTTGTAGATGAAGTGCGGGCTGATCTGAGCCCGCAGCGCACGCAATTCGGCCCGGTCGACGCGAGCGCGCGAGGCATCCAGCTCGGCGAGCTCCAACTGCCCACAGGCGTACCGCGCCACCTCCGCCGCCGCCCCGAGCATCCCCGGCCCCGGTGTGCCGGTCGTCACCATTCCGAGCGCGCCGACCGCCGCGCCCCCGTCGATCGACAACGGCTGCGCGATCAACGTGTGCTCGTCACCGGCCACCAGCACCGGCCGCTCGTCCGCGACAGCCCGGCGGCCCGCGTCAGCGAACAGCGCGAGCATCCCCGCATGCGGACCATCCCAGGCCAGCAGTGTCCCCTCCGCATCAGCTATCCCGAGCGCTTCGGCGCCCGCGAGCGCGCGCAGGTGCGGCGCCGCCTCGTTCGCGGACTCCTCGGTCAGCCCGCGCCGCAACGGCACGGCGGCCAGCGACGCGGTGTGCAGCGCTTGGTGGACGGCGCGCTGTGCGGGGGTGGTGACAACCCGCTGCGTACGTCGCCACACCAGCAAGGCCACGACCAGCAGGGCGACGACCGCGGCGGCGACGATGAAAGGGGTCATCGAGTCGGCCGATTGGAGTGCACGGATCGATTATGTCGGTGTGGGCACCGGAATCGGACCAGGTCGACTTCTTCGCGAGCTCGAGCGCCCGTCGTGACGTTCACCACGATACGCCGCCCCACACGAGGTGCGGTTCGTGGCGCGCGCGCCGAGTGCGAAATGTGTCGGACCCCCGTGCATAGAATGCCAAGGCCAACCCCCGCCGACTCTATGGGAGGAAGGACCGTCTTGGCTCCGTCCGGATCGTTCGTTCACCTGCACAACCACACCGAGTACTCGATGCTCGATGGCGCGGCGAAGATCTCGCCGCTGTTCGCGGAGGCGGATCGGTTGGGCATGACCGCGGTCGGCATGACCGACCACGGCAACATGTACGGCGCCTCGGAGTTCTACAACTCGGCCAAGAAGGCGGGCATCAAGCCGATCATCGGCATCGAGGCCTACATCGCGCCCGGCTCGCGCTTCGACACCAAGCGCGTGAAGTGGGGCGACCCCGGCCAGAAGGGCGACGACGTCTCCGGCTCGGGTGCCTACACCCACATGACGATGGTGGCCGAGAACGCGACCGGTCTGCGCAACCTGTTCAAGCTGTCGAGCCTGGCCTCGATCGAGGGTCAGCTGGGCAAGTGGGCGCGGATGGACGAGGAGATCATCGCCCAGCACGCCGAGGGCATCATCGCGACCACTGGCTGCCCGTCGGGTGAGGTGCAGACGCGCCTGCGCCTCGGCCACGATCGCGAAGCGCTCGAAGCCGCCGCGAAGTGGCAGGAGATCTTCGGCGCCGACAACTTCTTCCTCGAGGTGATGGACCACGGTCTGTCCATCGAGCGCCGGGTCCGCGAGGGCCTGATCGACATCAGCAAGCAGCTCGGCATCCCGCCGATCGCCACCAACGACTGCCATTACGTCACCAAGGACCAGTCGGTCAACCACGAAGCGCTGCTGTGCATTCAGACCGGCAAGACGCTCTCGGACCCGACCCGTTTCAAGTTCGACGGTGACGGCTACTACCTCAAGTCCGCCGCGGAGATGCGCGCGATCTGGGATGCCGAGGTCCCCGGCGCGTGTGACAACACCGAGCTCATCGGTGAGCGGGTCCAGTCCTACGACGACGTGTGGGCCCATCGCGACCGGATGCCGGTCTTCCCGGTGCCCGAGGGCCACGACCAGGCCAGCTGGTTGCGCAAGGAAGTCCTCGATGGTCTCGATCGTCGCTTCCCGGACGGTCCCTCGCGCGAATACCTCGACCGCGCCGACTTCGAACTCAAAGTCATCTGCGAGATGGGTTTCCCGGCCTACTTCCTCGTCGTCGGCGACCTGATCAAGCACGCGCTGGAAGTCGGCATCCGCGTCGGTCCCGGCCGTGGTTCGGCGGCCGGTTCGCTGGTCGCCTACGCGATGGGCATCACCAATATCGACCCCATCCCGCACGGTCTGCTGTTCGAGCGATTCCTCAACCCCGAGCGCGTGTCGATGCCCGATATCGATATCGACTTCGATGATCGCCGCCGCGGTGAGATGGTCCGCTACGCCACCGAGAAGTGGGGCAGCGACCGGGTCGCCCAGGTGATCACCTTCGGCACCATCAAGACCAAGGCCGCGATCAAGGACTCCGCGCGAGTCCTGTTCGGCCAGCCCGGTTTCGCCATCGCCGACCAGATCTCCAAGGCGCTGCCGCCGCCGATCATGGCCAAGGACATCTCGGTCTCGGGCATCACCGATCCCGATCACGAGCGGTACAAGGAAGCCGCCGAGGTGCGTGAGCTCATCGGCTCCAACCCCGATATCGCCAAGATCTACGAGACCGCGAAAGGCCTGGAAGGCCTGATCCGCAACGCGGGTGTGCACGCCTGCGCGGTCATCATGTCCTCAGAGCCGCTCACCGACGCGATCCCGGTGTGGAAGCGCGCGCAGGACGGCGCGATCATCACCGGTTGGGACTACCCGTCGTGCGAGGCCATCGGCCTGCTGAAGATGGACTTCCTCGGTCTGCGCAACCTCACCGTCATCGGTGACGCCCTGGAGAACATCAAGGCCAACCGCGGCATCGATCTCGACATGGACAACCTGCCGCTCGACGACCCGGCCACCTACGAATTGCTCGCCCGCGGCGACACTCTCGGTGTTTTCCAGCTCGACGGCAGTGCCATGCGCGACCTGCTGCGCCGCATGCAGCCCACCGGCTTCGGCGATATCGTCGCCGTCCTCGCGCTGTACCGACCCGGCCCGATGGGCATGAACGCCCACAACGACTACGCCGACCGCAAGAACAACCGGCAAGAAGTCAAACCGATCCACCCCGAACTCGAAGAGCCACTGAAGGACATCCTGGCCGACACCTTCGGCCTGATCGTCTATCAGGAACAGATCATGCAGATCGCGCAGAAGGTGGCCGGGTACTCGCTCGGCCAAGCCGACATCCTGCGCCGCGCCATGGGTAAGAAGAAGCTCTCCGTCCTGGAAGAGGCCTACGCCGGCTTCCGCGACGGCATGCTCGCCAATGATTTCTCCGAGCCCGCCATCAAGGCACTGTGGGACACGATTCTCCCGTTCGCCGGGTACGCGTTCAACAAATCGCACGCCGCCGGCTACGGCCTCGTCTCCTTCTGGACCGCCTACCTCAAGGCCAACTATCCGGCCGAGTACATGGCGGGTCTGCTCACCTCCGTCGGTGACGACAAGGACAAAGCCGCGATCTACCTGTCGGATTGCCGCAAGATGGGCATCACGGTGCTGCCGCCCGATGTCAACGAATCGGAGCTGAACTTCGCCTCCGTCGGCACCGACATCCGGTTCGGCCTCGGCGCGGTCCGCAACGTCGGCACCAACGTGGTCGGCTCGATCATCAACGCTCGCAGGGAGAAGTCGAAGTTCACCGACTTCTCCGACTATCTGAACAAGATCGACGCGATCGCCTGTTCCAAGAAGGTCACCGAATCCCTCATCAAGGCAGGCGGATTCGACTCGCTCGGGCACCCACGCAAGGGCCTGCTGCTGATTCACTCCGATGCGATCGACGCGGTGATGTCGACCAAGAAGGCCGAGGCGATCGGCCAGTTCGACCTGTTCGGTGGCCTCGGCGACGGCGACGACTCGATGGCGTCGGTATTCAACGTCAAAGTGCCGGAAGACGAATGGGAGACCAAGCACAAGCTCGCTCTCGAACGTGAGATGCTGGGCCTCTACGTATCCGGGCACCCGCTCAACGGTGTCGAACACGTACTGGCCGCCCAGGTCGACACCCCCATCCCGGCGATCCTGGAAGGCGACGTCAAGGACGGCGCGCAGGTGACCATCGGCGGCATCCTCGCCTCGGTGAACCGCCGCATCAACAAGAACGGATTGGCCTGGGCCTCGGCGCAATTGGAAGATCTCACCGGTGGTGTGGAGGTGCTGTTCTTCCCGCAGTCGTACTCGGTCTACGGCATGGACGTGGTCGAAGACGCCGTGGTGCTGGTGAAGGCCAGGGTCTCCGTGCGCGACGACCGCATCTCGCTGATCGCCAACGACCTTGTCGTCCCCGATCTTTCGGCCATCGGTGTCGCCAAGCCGGTGGCGGTGGTGATGACGACCCGGATGTGTACGCCCGACAAGCTCGGTGAACTCAAGAAGGTCCTCACCCGTCACCAGGGCACCTCGGATGTCTTCATCCGCCACGTCGGCGCTCGCGAGAAGACCACCATGCTCAAACTCGACGACGCCTGGCGGGTCTCCCCGTCCTCGGCGCTGATGGGTGACCTGAAAGCGCTGCTCGGCCCCGGCTGCCTGGGCTGAGGAAGCCGGAAACGAACTACGGGTGGATCAACGCGGGTACACGCGGCTCGGAGGTAGCAGCGGCCGTTCGGGGCCGACGTTCCAGCCGGTGGGACAGGGCGACGGTGACGAGCATGGCCAGCCCGAGTCCGGCGCCGATCCAGCCGACCGAGGTGAAGCCGAGCCCGGCGCCGATGGCCAGTCCACCCAGCCACGGACCGACGGTGATCCCGACGTTGAACGCCGAGTAGTTGGTCGCCGCGGCCAGCGTCGGGGCCCCGTCCGCCAGCGTGAAGACGCGAGTGTTCAACGCCGGATTGGTCGCGAAACCGAAAGCGCCGAGCAGTAGGACGAGAACGATCATCGGGGCGGGGGAGTACGCGGTCACGGCGATCGCGGCCGCGACCACCGTCATTCCCACGGCCCCCACGTACAGTGTGCGGAACGGGTGCGCGTCGGCGAATCGACCGCCGATCGTGATGCCGATCAACCCGCCGACGCCGTACAGGCCGAGCACCGCGGGAACCCACGCCACCGAGATGCCGGTGGTGTCGGCCAGCATCGCGCCGAGGTAGGCGAAGGTGACGAACGCCGAACCCGTCGACAGCGCGGTGGCGCCATAGGACACCCACAGTCGCGGGTTCGCCATCACCCGCAGTTCGCTGCGCAGCACCGGGACCGTGGCGGGTCGACCGCCGGGAATCTTCGCGAACACACCGATCATCGTCAGCGCGGACAGCACGGCGACCGCCCAGAAGGCCGCGCGCCAGCCCAGATTCTGGCCGATGACCGTGCCCGCGGGCACCCCGAAGATCGTGGCGATGGTGAGCCCACCCGCGACGATGCTCATCGCCCGCCCGCGCAACTGGGGCGCCACCAGGCTCACCGCGGTCGCCGCCGCCAGCGCCCAGAACCCCGCGTAGACGAAGGCGCTCACCACTCGGGTCCCGAAGATCACCCAGTAGTCGCCGCTCAGCGCGCCGACGACGTGGGCGGCGACGAAGATCGCGAGGAAGGCCAGCAGGGCGTCACGGCGCGGCCAGCGCAGGGTCACCACGGCCAGCAGCGGCGCGCCGACCAGCATGCCCAGCGCGAAGGCCGAGATGAGCAGTCCCGCACTGGGAATGGAGACACCAAGGTCGGCGGCCATTTCCGGGAGGAGGCCGGCCAGCATCAGCTCGGAGGTGCCCTGGGCGAAGATGGACAGGCCCAGGATGTACACAGCGGTCGGCATGACAACCTTTCGTTCTATTTTGGATCAATTGGTTCAAAACTGGGGCATGGTGAAAGTCGGGTCGGGCCGCTGGATCTCAGAGGCAGTGCATCGCGGTTTCGGCGATCGCGGTGAGGGTGGCATGATCCGCCCCGCCGCGCGCCGCGACGCGCATGCCGCTGATGGTGGCGGTCAGGAACTGGGCGATGGCGCGCGCGTCGCGGTCGGTCGCGAATTCGCCTGCGCGCTGGCCACTTTCGATCGTCGCGGTGAGTGCGTCGAGGCGGCGCTCCTCGTCGGCGCGCAGGGTGGCCCGTGCGGCGGCATCGTGGGGGGCGAGTTCGACGATCGAGTTGACCACGAGACAGCCCGCGGGTTCGCTGTCGGGCGCCTGCGCGGTCCGGCGCAGAATGGTGCCGATCCGCTCCCTGGCCGGTGCGTCGCTGTCGAGGATGTCGAACAGGGGTGCGTTCTTCGTGGTGATGTAGTGGCGCAGTGCGCGATCGAACAGGTCGCGTTTGCTGGTGAAGGTGTTGTAGATGCTGCTGCGGCCCAAACCTGTCGCGGCGCAGAGGTCCTGGGTGGAGGTCGCCTCGTAACCGGCGGACCAGAACGCCCGCATGGCGGCGTCCACCGCGCGATGCTCGTCGAATTCCTTGGGTCGGGCCATTCGACGACCGTAGCACGTTTTGAACAGATCAGTACAAAATGAACATGTGGGCGAACACAGACCATCGGTGCCACCCCTGTGGTGGGTCGTGATGGCCGCCCCGCGAACCAGGAGCTAGCGTCGAGAGGCGTGACGTCAGTGCCGCTGCTCGACTCGCCGCCCCACTCCCGGGACCGATCGCGGCCGGTGCCGTGGCGGATGTCCGGCCGCGCGGTGTTGCTCGTCGCGGCGATGATGATCCTGGCGCAGCTGGTCCTGCGCGGCTGGGTGGCCGCCTCGGGATTCTTCTACTGGGACGATTTCCTGCTGATCGGCCGGGTGAGCAGTCAGCCGGTGTTGTCGACGGAATTGCTGTTCACCAGTCACGACGGGCACGTGATGCCGTTGGCGTTCGTGCTGACCTGGCTGGTCACCGAGGTGGCGCCGTTGAATTGGGCAGTCGCCGTCGTGGTGCTGACCGGATTGCAACTGCTCGTTTCGCTGGCGGTGCTGCGACTGTTGATCGTGCTGCTCGGGCTTCGCGCCCGCATGCTCGGACCCCTGGCGTTCTACCTGTTCGTCCCGTTGACGGTGCCCGCGTTCGCCTGGTGGTCGGCGGCGGTGAACGCGCTGCCGTTGCAGATCGCGCTGGCGTGGGTGAGCGCGGACGCGGTGCGGTTGGTGCGCACCGGGCAGCGCAGGTACGCGGTGTCGGGCGCGGCGGTGTTCGCGGTGGCGTTGCTGTTCTTCGAGAAATCGGTGGTCGTGCTGCCGGTGGCTTTCGCGGTGGCGGTGCTGGCCGCCCACGTGACGGGGGGATCTGTGCGGTCGGCCGCTCGGCGTGGGGGCGCGCTGTGGACGGCGGCCGGTGCGGTGCTGCTGGCGTGGTCGGCGTGTTTTCTGCTTGTCATCCAACGTCCGAGGGGACTCTCGGCACCCGAACATCCCGGCGCCCTGTGGAGCCGCGCGCTGTCCGACGGATTGGTGCCCGCGCTGTTCGGCGGCCCATGGCACTGGGAACGCTGGCAACCCGCCACCCCGTGGGCGGATTCGCCGAGCTTGCTGGTCGCGCTGAGCTGGCTGTCACTGATTCTGTTCGCGGCGTGGACGATTCGCACCCGCTGCCGAGTCGCCGCGATCTGGGTGTGCGCCGCCGGATACGCGGTCCTGACAATCGCCCCCGTCGTCCTCCTCCGTGACGGGCCGAGTACCGCGGGTCTGCTCCTGCAGTCGGTGCGCTATTTCGCCGATTTCGCCGTCATCGCCACCGCCGCGCTCGCGTTGATCGCGCTGGCGCCCCGCCGCCACCGGTCGAGTTCGAGCACCGTCAGTGGATCGGCCGCGGTCGAGGTGAGACGCGACGGTCGGGCTCGGCGGACAGTGGGTATCGCGGCGATCATCGTGTTCCTCGCGAGCAGTGTGTACTCGACGATCACCTTCACCAGGTCATGGGAGCCGAGCCCGGCCCGTACCTACGTCACCGGCGTGCGTGCCGCTCTTCCCGGCGCCGCCGACGCGCCGCTGCTGCCGCAAGAAGTTCCGTGGAATGTCTTGAACCCGTTGGCTTTCCCCGAGAACATGACCGACCGCGTCTTCGCCCCGATCGCGACCCCCACCACCTTCGCCCTCTCGACCCCACGCTTGCGGATGATCACCGACGAAGGCGCCATCGTCGACGCGCAGGTCTGGTGGAACCGCGCCATCGTCGAGGGCCCCGAACCCCGCTGCGGGTACCGCGTGCCCGGCACCACCGGCACCAAGCTCCCACTCGACGGCCCGATGCAGATTCGCGACTGGACCGCCCAGGTGAACTACAACGCCGAACGGGACGGCCGGATCGCCCTGTCCTTCGAGGGCGAGACCGAGACGATCGCCGACGTGCGCGCGGGCTTGAACACCGTGTACGTCCGGCTCCTCGGTGGTGGCGACACCTTGCGGATCAGGTCCCTCGACGAGCGGCAGTCGCTGTGCATCGGCGCCGGACCGGTCGGGGTCGCCGCACACGCGCGGTGAATCGTTGATCGAGCATGCCGGCGCGGGGCATGCGATGCTGGGCCGATGAGGCAGTTTCGGGTGTGGGCTCCGGCGGCGGGAGCGGTGCGGCTGCGACTGGACGGGGTCGAGTACCCGATGCGAAGAAACGGCGGCGGCAACTGGTCGGTGCGTGTCGACGCAGGTCAGGGGGCGCGATACGGGTTTCTCATCGACGACGACCCGACGGTCCTGCCCGACCCGCGCTCGGCCCGCCAACCCGACGGCGTGCACGCGAGCTCCGCCGTTCACGACCTCGACCAAACAGCCTGGACCGACCAGAACTGGACAGGCAGACCACTTGCCGGCTCGGTCTTCTACGAGCTTCACATCGGCACTTTCACCCCCGACGGCACCTTCGACGCGGCGATCGAGCACCTCGACCACCTCGTCACCCTCGGCGTCACCACCGTCGAACTCATGCCGGTCAACGCCTTCGACGGCGCCCACAACTGGGGCTACGACGGCGTCGGATGGTACGCGGTGCAGGAAAGCTACGGCGGCCCCGACGGCCTGCAACGCTTCGTCGACGCCTGCCACGCCCGCGGCCTCGCGGTCTGCCTCGACGTGGTCTACAACCATCTCGGCCCCTGCGGCAACTATCTGCCACGCTTCGGCCCCTATCTCACCACCGGCCGCAACACCTGGGGACAGACTCTCAACCTCGACGGTCCCGGCTCGGACGCGGTCCGCGCCTACATCATCGACAACGCCCTGCGCTGGCTCCGCGAATTCCACGTCGACGCACTGCGCATCGACGCCGTGCACGCGCTGGTCGACCGCACCGCCACCCACCTGCTCGACGAGCTCACCGTCGAAACCACCGCACTGGCAGCACATCTGGGCCGACCGCTCAGCTTGATCGCCGAGAGCGACCTCAACGACCCTCGCCTGATCACCCCACGCGCGGCAGGCGGCTACGGGCTCACCGGCCAGTGGAACGACGACCTGCACCACGCCGTCCACACGGCTGTCTCCGGCGAAAGGCAGGGCTACTACGCCGATTTCGGTTCACTGGCCTGCCTCACGCAGACACTCACCCACGGGTTCTTCCACGCCGCGACCTATTCCAGCTTCCGTGGCCGCAGCCACGGTGCTCCGCTGCGGCGCGACCTCGTCCCCGGCAGCGCGCTGCTCGGTTACACCTGTAACCACGATCAGATCGGCAATCGCGCGATCGGTGATCGCCCCAGCGCCTACCTCACACCCGGCCAGCTCGCGGTGAAGGCGGCGCTGGTGCTGCTCTCGGCGAGCACCCCGATGCTGTTCATGGGCGAGGAGTGGGGTGCGCGGACCCCGTTCCAATTCTTCACCTCCCACACCGACCCGGTCGTCGCCGCGGCTACCGCCAGCGGGCGCCGCGCCGAATTCGCCGAGCACGGCTGGTCCACCGAGGAGGTGCCCGACCCGCAGGACCCGGCCACCTTCGCCCGGTCCAAGCTCGACTGGACCGAGGTCGGTCGCGAACCGCACGCCCGGTTGCTCGCCTGCTATCGCGGCCTGCTGGCCTTGCGTAAATCCCGGCCCGAGTTCACCGATCCATGGCTGGAACGCGTGTGGGCCGACTATGACGAAGCACAACGTTGGTTCATCCTGCGTCGTGGCCGAATATCAGTGGTGTGCAACCTCGCCGAGGACGAAGTGGTGATCCCGGTGCACGGTCGCGTGCTGCTCGCCTGGTCGCCCGCCACCGAAAGTGGTGCGGGAACACTTGTTTCGGGTCACAGTTTCGCCGTGCTAGAGGAAGGTGACGGCGCGGGCACGGTGGTCACCGAGTGATTTCGCCCGGCTACGGGTCGGCCACAGGTCCGAAACGCGCCATTGCCGAATAGACATAACACCGTATAGTCGGATGATGAGCAACGACGCTTACGGGCAGGAAAGCACTGCCCTCCCGGCCGGTGTCGGGGGTTACGCCCCGGCTGGATTCGGCCCGCTGGTGCGCGCTTTCGCCACCTTGATCGGCCATCGCCGCGACGCGGGCGGGGCACTCGCGGTTTATCGCCACGGTGAACCTCTCGCCCATTTCTGGGCCGGTAGCGCGGGTGATCGGCCGTGGACCGCGGACACCGGGGCGATCGTGTTCTCCGCGACCAAGGGCGTCACCGCCACCGTCATCCACCGGCTCGCCGATCGCGGGCTGATCGACTACCAGGCGCCGATCGCCGAGTACTGGCCGCGCTTCGCCGCGCACGGGAAGGGTTCGATCACCGTCGCCGACGTGCTCACCCACCGCGCCGGACTCTCGTCGCTGTCCATGGTCGCCGGCACCGCCGCGGAAGCCCTCGATCACGAACTGATGGAGGATCGCCTCGCGCTGGCCACTCCCGACCGGATGCTCGGCACCCCCACCTACCACGCACTGACCTACGGCTGGCTACTCGCGGGCCTGGCCAGGGGCGTGACCGGCCGGAGTATGAGCGAGCTGATCCGCAGCGAGGTCACCGATCCGCTCGGTATCGATGGCATCCACCTCGGGCGTCCCGCCGCGGACTCGTCGACCGAGTACGCCCGGCTGGTCGGCGCGCACATGAGCTTCGCCGCGCACCCGCTCGCCGCGGGCTTCCTCGCCAAGGTCGGGTTCCGGCTGCCCGGACCGCTCGGTGCGGCGGCTCGGTGCCTGTTCGTGCCCGGCCTCGACGGCATTCTCGACGGTGACGACCCCACGATCCTGAACACCGAGATGCCCGCGGGCAACGGTGTCGCGACCGCCGCCGGGCTGGCGAGGATGTATGCCGCGCTGGCCGACGGCGTCAGCGTCGACGGTACGCCGTATCTGCGGCCGAGCACGCACACCGCGATCCGCCGGGTCCAGACGTATCGGCTCGACCACGCGCTGTTCTATCTTCCGATGATGTGGCACCTGGGCTACCACTCGTTGCCCGTCCCCGGCGCACGGCACGGTTTCGGCCACATCGGACTCGGCGGTTCGTTCGGCTGGGTCGACCCGCAGTCGGGACTCTCGGTGGCCTACGTCCACAACCGTCTCGACCAGATACTGCTGCCCTACGACCAGCTCGCCATGGGCTGGCTGCTGCCGCTGGTCGTGTCGAGCGTGCGCGCGAGTCGCGCGTCCGGACATCGCGAGGACCGCGCGGCGGCGTGACCGCCGCGCGGCGCTCCTACGTCAGATAACGGTAGGCGGGGGAACCCGGTTCCAGGCGTTCGGCCTGGATCGGGGACTCCTCGATGCGGTGCATGAGCGAGGCCAGGTCGTCGGTGGCGCCGAGTTCGATGCCGACCAGCGCGGCCCCGGTATCCCGGTTGTTGCGCTTGACGTACTCGAACATGGTGATGTCGTCGTCCGGGCCGAGGACGTCGTCGAGGAAGCGGCGCAGCGCACCGGGTTCCTGGGGGAAATCGACCAGGAAGTAGTGCTTGAGACCGCGGTGCACGAGCGAGCGTTCGATGATCTCGCCGTAGCGCGAGACGTCGTTGTTACCGCCCGAGACCAGCACCACGACCGTGCTGCCCGGTTCGATGTCGATCTCGGCCAACGCCGCGGTGGCCAGTGCGCCCGCGGGCTCGGCGATGATGCCTTCGCTCTGATAGAGGTCGAGCATCGCGGTGCAGATGGCGCCCTCGTCGACCAGCATCACCCGGAAAGGCGCTGTGCCGGAGGAGGATTCGGGCGTGGTGAGCAGTGGCAGCGAAGCGTGCGAGACCATCCGGCCGCCGAACGATGCCGCCGCCCGGTAGGGCAGTTCGCCGATGCGGCGCACGGCCGCACCGTCGACGAACGGGTCGATCTCGGGCAGCGTCACCGGCGCACCGGCGACCAGCGCGGCGGTGAGCGAGGCAGCGCCCGCGGGCTCGACCGCCAGCAGGCCGCTCTGCGGTGCTCGTTCGCGCAGGTAGGTGCCGATGCCGGCGAGGCAGCCGCCGCCACCGACCGGGACGATCACCAGGTCGGGTGCGGTGCCGAGCTGCTCGAGGAATTCCGCGGCGATGGTGCCCTGACCCGCGGCGGTGCGGGCGTCATCGAACGGCGGCACCATGGTGGCGCCGGTGCGGGCGACATCGTCGGCGGCGGCCGCGGCGGCCGCGTCATAGGTCTCGCCGACCGCGATCAGCTCGACGAACTCACCGCCGTGCACGCGGATGCGGTCACGCTTCTGCTTGGGGGTGGTGGTCGGCACGTAGATGCGCCCGCGCACACCCATCGCCTGACAGGCGAAGGCCACGCCCTGCGCGTGGTTGCCCGCGCTGGCAGTCACCACACCGGCCGCGCGCTCGGCGGCGGTGAGCTGCACCATCAGGTTGTAGGCGCCGCGCAGCTTGTAGGAGCGGACCGCGGTGAGGTCCTCGCGCTTGAGGTAGACCTGCGCCCCAGTGCTCGCCGACAGCCGCGCACTGTACTGCAGCGGTGTCGGCTCGATGATGTCGGAAATTCGCTTGGCGGCGGCGTCGATCTCGTCCGCGGACAGCGGCGGACGGGTTACGGACACTTCGGCGACGTCAGCGATGGGGGACACCCGCACAATGCTACCGAGGCGCCCCGCGCGCGTGACGATGGGAACCACCCGCCGTGGTGATCACGGCGGGTGGGCTCGGACCTGCGGATTCAGCGTGGGGTGAGGACGAAGACCGGGATCACGCGATCGGTCTTCTTCGTGTACTCGTCGTAGTCGGGCCACGCGGCGACCGCGCGCTCCCACCACCGCGCCCGCTCCTCGCCGACTACCTCGCGCGCGGTGTAGTCCTTGGTGGTGGTGCCATCACGCAGTTCGACATGCGGATCGGCCTTGATGTTGTAGTACCAGACGGGGTTCTTCGGCGCCCCGCCCAGCGACGCCACGACGGCGTACTCACCCTCGTGCTCGACGCGCATCAGCGGCGTCTTGCGCAGCTTGCCGGTCTTGGCGCCCTTGGTGGTGAGCAGGATGACGGGCTTGCCTTGCAGCGAGGTGCCCTCGGCGCCGCCGGAGTTCTCGTAGGTCTCGGCCTGTTCGCGTGCCCAGTCCGAAGTGCTCGGTGCGTACTCTCCTGTGAGTGGCATGACCTGCACAACGATTCATCGGTATGTGATGTTCCCGATGGGGTGATTCGAATAAGTTCGGTGGCCCGAACTTCGATGTGCGTCTATCCTGGTCTGCATGGCAGTGCTCACCTCACCGGCAGCATCCGCGACCGTCGACATCGCGGGTAGCGCTTGGCCGGTCTACAAGCTCGAGGCGCTCGTCGGCGCGCTCGTGGTCGGTGCGCTGTTGCTCCTGATCGTCGGGTCGCCGCAGGTCGCGGTGCTGGCCGCGGCCGCGGTCGCCGCCGTCCGCTGGACCATCGGCGCCACCCGCACCGCGTCGCGCAGCTGATTCGGCGCTTCCGAGCTCATCGTCTGCCCGCCGCGGATCACTCGTCCAGATCGAGCGCGCTCAGCTCACCGCGCGACAGCACGCCCAGCTTCGGATAGGCCTTGTACAGGTGATGGCCGACTGTGCGGTGGCTCAGGAACAGCCGGGCCGCGATCTCCCTGTTCGACAGGCCCTGTGCCGCCAGCCGGACGATTTGTGACTCCTGCGGAGTGAGCACGTTCAGCGGGCCGCCGCTCGCGCGCGCACCGGTTCCGACACCGAGCGCGCCCAGCTCGGTGCGGGCGCGTTCGCTCCACAGCGCCGCGTCGAGCCGATCGAACAGCGCCATCGCTTGCTCGAGCTGAGTGCGCGCGTCGACCTTGCGTTTGTCGCGGCGCAGCCATTCGCCGTAGAGCAGCCGGGTGCGGGCTTCGTCGAACGGCCGGTTCGCGGTGAGTGCGGACTGGAAGTGCTGCTCGGCGTCCGATCCATCGGCCAGCAGCGCACGTCCGCGGGCCGCCAGCGCCGCGATCCACTCCTGCCCGGCCCGCTGCGACCAGGTGGTCAGCCGGTCCAGTGCCTCGGTCGCGTGTTCGGTCGCGCCGAGCCGGACCGCCACCTCGATCTGATCCGGCAGCGTGCGCAGCCCTATGACGTGATGGCGAGCTGGTTCGACCGTCATATGCGCGAGCTCGGTCCGCGCCTGCTCCAGCCTGCCTTCCCCGAGCGCCAGCAGCGCCATGGCCGCATGCGCCCACGACGCACCGACCGCGCCCGCCCCACCGAATTCCTCGGCTACGGCACGGTCGGCGTGGTCGCGGCACCGTGTCGAATCACCTTGTAGCGCGGCGAGATACGCCAGATACGCGTGGATCTGACTGACCCATTGCACCTGTCCGATGTCCTGTGCGATCCGCAACCCCTCCTCGGCCGCGATCCGGCTCTCCCTCGGTCGCCCACCGAACAACAACCCCTCGGATCGGAAGAACAACAGCGGCGCCAGCAAGGCGATCCGCCCCTGCTCCCTGCATTCCCTGATCAAGTCGCCGGCCAGCTCCTCGACCTGCTCGTCCTGCCCGACGACCAAGCCGCTGCCACACAACTGCACGAGGTCGGCGGGACTGTCCGCTCCGCCCGCCCGGGCCGCGGCCGCCGCGTCCCGCAGGTCGGCGACCCGCTGACCCGTCACCGACCCGGTCAGATACCGCGCGATCGGCGTCGCGGGATCTTCGTCCACCAGCCGCAGTGTCGCCAGGACATCGGCGACCTCGTCGAGCTCGTCGGGTCCGAGGTACCACGCGGTGTGTACGGCCTTGGTCAGAATCCGGGCCGCACCACGGGGATCCGACTCGCGCACCGCGACGGCCGCCGACATCAACCGCCGATGCGCGGAACCCGGTTTGCCGCCCGCGAATTCGGCCTGCGCCCGTACCAGGTCCAGCCGCAGTTCGAACTCGGCATCACTTACCTCGGCCGCGATGACCTGCTCGCCACGCCCGCCGACTGCCCCCGCGGAACTCAAAGGCTCTCGTTCGCCAGGCCGCGCTGCCTGCCCGGTCGCGCCGCCGGTTGCTCGGCCGTCGGGGGTCTCGCGTGCCGGCTCCCGGACCTCGCTCGACAGCGACGCGGCTCGCTCGGCGAGTCGCTCCGCGCGGTCGGTGAGGCCTGCCTCCGTCGCGGACTCGGCGGCGAGGACGAGTCTGCGTACGCGGGCGCTCGTGTCGATGCTCAGCGCGGCCGCGCGATCGTAGGCGGTCACGGCGGCATGGAGGCCGTGGCGGCGCCGGGCACGGTCGGCTGTGTGCTCGAGTGCGGTCGCGGTGTCCTCGTCGGGACCTGTTGCGGCACTGGCGAGATGCCATGCGCGCAAGTCCGCGGCGTCGTCGCCGCTCAGTGCGTCGGCGAGGGCGCGATGGGCGGCGAGGCGGTCGGTGAGCGCGGCACCTTGGTACACCGCCGACCGCATCAGTGGGTGGTGCCAGGTCAGCACCTGACCGTCGGTGCCGATCATGCCCGCGTCCTGGGCGGGTTGCAGATCCCGCAGTGACGCACCGAGACCGGCCGAGGCACGCAGGATCGGTGCCAGGTCCGCGGCACCGGCCACCGCCGCGACCAGCAGTACGGTCCGGGTGGCCGCGGGCAAGCGGGCGACGCGGCCGTGGAAGGCCAGCTGCAACCGCTGCGTCAACGGCAGGGGATTCGCGTCATCGACACTGCCGTCGCCGACCACGGACGGAAGTTCCAGCAGGGCAAGCGGATTGCCGCCCGCCTCGGCGAGCAGTCGATACCGCACGGCCGGACTCAGCGGGATGGGACCGGCATCGAGTAGTGCCGCCGACGCCTCGGGCCGCAAGCCCGGCAGTGCGAGTTCGGGCAGCCCGGGAGCGGGAAAATCCTGCGGCCCCGAGCGCGTCGCGAACAGCATCACCACCCCCTCGGCCTCGAGCCTGCGCGCCGCGAACAGCAGTGCCTCCGCGCTGGCCTGGTCGAGCCACTGCGCGTCGTCGATCACACACAGCAGCGGTCCCTGCGCTGCCTCCTCGGCAAGCAGGGTCAGCACCGCCAGCCCGATCAGCATCCGATCGGCGGGTGCGCCCTCGCCGAGCCCGAACGCCGCCTCGAGCGCGTCACGCTGCCGCGACGGCAGTTGGCGCACCAGCTCCATACCCGGCCTGACCAGCAGATGCAGTGCCGCGAAGGGCAATTCGGCCTCGGACTCGATCCCCGCGCTACGCGCTGTCGGAACACCTTGCGCTGCTGCGTAATCCAGTAGCGCGGTCTTCCCGATCCCGGCCTCACCGCGCACCACCAGGGCCCCGCTACGTCCTGCGCGCGCCGCGCTGATCAGGTCGTCGATCCTGGCCTGTTCGGCATCGCGTCCGTGCAGCATGGGCTCCACCGTATCGCCGTACCGGTACCGCCCGTAGTCGCGACGGGAAAAGTACCTATAGGCGACTGATTCGACCGACCCCCCGCGCGCCATAACGTTGTACCCATCGCAGGAACAACCAGCGAAACACCAGCTCAAAGCCTATTTCGGAGGTCGAGATGAACACCGTCGTCGCACAGTACCTGGAAGCGTGGAACACCCGCGAGCCCGCCGCCCGCCGCTCCGCCGTCGCCCGCCTGTTCACCCCGGACGCCCGCTACGTCGACCCGCTGGTCGCGGTCACCGGCCACGCCGAACTCGAGGCCGCCATCGCCGGCGTCCAGGCCCAGTTCCCCGACTGGACTTTCACCCTGGCCGGTCCCGTCGACGCCCACCACGACCAGGTCCGCTTCACCTGGGGCCTCGGCCCGGCCGACGCTCCCGCCGTCGTGATCGGCTTCGATGTCGCCGTCCTCACCGACGGCCGAATCGACAGCGTCTACGGGTTCCTCGACCAGGTCCCCGCCACCAACTGACCCCTTCGCAGCCAAGGAAATCCGCCATGACCGCCACCGCCCCGTCCCGCCTGTCCGCGTTGTTCACCTCCGGCGAGAGCCTGCTGCTGGCGCTTCGTCTCGACGCCGTTGTCACCACCGCCAACGGCCTGGCCTATCTGGCACTGGCGCATCCGCTGGAACGGCTACTGGGACTCGATGCCGGCGTCAGCATCGTGATCGGCGCTTTCCTCACCGCCTACGGCCTCGCCGTCGCGGTCGTCGGCCGCTCGGCGCCGGTCAACCGGGCCGCGGCATCGGCGGTGGCGATCGGCAACGCCGCCTGGGTCGTGGCCAGTCTCGTCGCGCTGTCGACCGGCGCGCTCGGTCTCACCACAGTGGGCGCGGTGTGGGCAGTCATGCAGTCGGTGACTGTCGGCGGTTTCGCGGCCCTGCAGTATCTGGGCCTACGTCGCAGCCACTGAGCTGGACACGAGGGACCGACGCACCCTGCGTCGGTCCCTCGCTTGTGCTCGCTCAGCCCGGCGCGTGCTTCGAGCAGTCAGCGCACCAGCAGCGCGACAGGCAGCCGGGCGAAGAGTTTGTCCAGCTTGGCGCTGCCCGAGAAGGTGTTGC
The DNA here is from genome assembly GCF_050320175.1 of Nocardia sp. FBN12. Taxonomy (GTDB): domain Bacteria; phylum Actinomycetota; class Actinomycetes; order Mycobacteriales; family Mycobacteriaceae; genus Nocardia. The sequence goes on from NZ_CP190048.1 coordinate 987,553, forward strand.
CGGTCAATCGATCAGTCCAATTGCCCTGGGGCAGTGGCAACGTGGTGTCGAGCCAGCCCGTCGCCGCGAGCCCGACCGAATGCCGGGTCACCGCCACGATCACCTCCGGCGCCTCACCGGCGGGCCCTCGCCCGTAGGCGACGAACCGATGCGCGTGCTCGCCGACGGCGTACAGCGGTCGGTACATCCCGCCGACGAAGCACTCCGGCCGCTCCCGCCGCAACCACAACGCGTACGCGACCACCCACATCTTCGCCGCGCCGGTGGTATCCAGGGTCGGTGTGTCGGTGAGCGATTGGAGCATCCCGACCCGGGTGGCGAAGTTGACCGGCCGCCGATTGTCGGGGTCGACGAGGGAGTCCTCCCACAACTCGGTGCCCTGATAGATATCGGGAATCCCGGGCGCGCACAGCTGTAAGAGCTTCTGCGCCACCGCGTCCGACCATGCGTGCGGCGCGAGCTCATGTGCCAGATCGCCGATGCCGGTGCCGACCGGACCGTCGATCACCGCGTCGAGCCAACCGTGCACGGCCGATTCGAACTCCGCGTCGGGCTCTTCCCACGATGTCTTGGTGCCGGCCTCGCGAATCGACTTCTCCGCGAACATGTGCAGGCGATCCCGCAGGCCCGGCACCGACGAGGCAGGTCGCCCGTCGGCGGGCCACACCCCGAACATGTTCTGCAACAAGAACAATGCCGTCGCCCCGTCGGGCGCGGGGGTGGTTTCCAGCCAGCCACGAACCCGCTGCGACCAGACGTCGGCCATCTGCGACAGCACCCCGATCCGGGCGCGCACATCCTCACCGCGCTTGGTGTCGTGGGTCGAGATCGTGGTCATGGTCGCGGGCCAGCGCTGCGCGCGTTCGCTGTTGGACAGGTGGAAGTCGTTGACGGTGTGCCCGAATCGCGCCGGATTGCCGCCCACCTCCTGGAGCGACACCAACCGCGCACCCTGATAGAACATCGTGTCCTCGACCGACTTGGCGGTGATCGCCCCGCACACCTGCGAGAACCTCGTCGCCGCTTCACCTCCCACCGACAGCGCGGTCACCAGCACCGACAGCGGCGCCGTCAGTTCGGCGTTGCGTTTCTCCACCTCCGCCACGACGGCGGCCGTCATCCCGGCCAGCGGCGCGTAATCCACCCGGTACACCGGCATGAAAGCCAGCACCTCGATGGTCGCGTTGCTCACCGCGAGGGTGTCGAAACTGCCCGCGTTGCCGTCGCGTTTGATCGCGGCGACCAATCGCCGGATCTCCGGCGCCAGAATGGTTTCCGCGACGGCCCGTTTGATCCGATGCTCGGTCTCGCCGAACCACGACCGGTCGCTCCCGTGTCCGGCGACGTGCTGGGACAGTTCGGTCAGCGTCGTCTCGCCCGCGGGATCGATCAGCACCCCACCGAGATCGGCGAGCGCGTCATAGCCGGTGGTTCCGTCGACCGGCAGCGTCGCGTCCAACGGCTCGCGATTGGCGAGGATCTTCTCGATCAGCAACAGCCGCTGCGGACCGATCAGCCTGCGTAGCCGGGTGAGATAGGCACTCGGATAAGACAATCCGTCCGGATGGTCCACCCGGACACCATCGATCAGATCGTGTTCGCACCAGGCCGCCAGCTCCCGGTGCGTCGCCTCGAACACCTCAGGGTCTTCCTGCCGGAGGGCGGCCAGACTGCTCACCGCGAAGAACCGCCGATACGTGCACACCCCCGCCTTCCAGCTGACGAGCCGGTAGTGCTGGCGGTCGTGGATGCGCAGCGCGTTGTCGCCGTCGGTGCCCGCCGCGATCGGGAAGCGCAGATCGTGCAGTGCCAGCATCGGTTCCGGCCCGGACCGGTCGACGGTCAGCGCCGCCGGGTCGTTCTCGTTCTGCAGGACCGGTAGCGCCAGCCGCCCGCCCGCGCCGTTGCCCGAGCTCCAGTCGATGTCGAAGTACTTGGCGTACTGCGACTTCTGGCCGTTGCGCAGCACATCCCACCACCACGAATTCTGCCGCGGATCGGCGACCCCCACATGGTTGGGCACCATGTCGACGATCAATCCCATTCCGCGACTGCGCACTTCGTCCGACAGTGCCTTGAGCCCCGTCGGCCCGCCGAGGGCGGCGGAGACCGAGGTCGGATCGGTGATGTCGTACCCGTGCGTCGACCCGTGCGCCGCGGTCAGGATCGGCGACAGATACAGGTGCGAGATGCCGAGCTGCTGCAGGTATTCGGCGATGGCGCGGGCATCGGCGAAGGTGAGCGCGTCGGGGCGCAACTGCAACCGGTAGGTGCTACGCACCGTGCCTGCCCGCACGGGCGCACGATGGAGCATGGTCTGGGGATCGGTCACATAGGTCTCGGTCATGGTCTCGCTCGGCGGCTAGGCGGTTCGGCGCAATACGAGCAGGCAGCGGCTGGCCACCGGCAGCGTCGCCGCGGCCGTGTGTACCGCGTCGGCCGCGCCGGTGGGGGTCGAACAATCCAGGGCGAGCGACCATCGCGCACCGAACTCCGGGCCCGGCAGCACGAAATCGATCGCTTCGTCGTGCGCATTGAAGCACAGCAGGAACGAGTCGTCGCTGATGCGCTCACCTCGCGGACCAGGTTCGGCGATCCCGTCGCCGTCGAGCAGCACGGCCAGTGACTTGCCGAAGCCGCTGTCCCAGTCGTCGTTGGTCATCTCGGTGCCCGCGGGCGCGAACCAGGCGATCTCGCGCCGATGGCCGTTGTCGTCGCTCGGACCGGCGGCCAGGAAACGGCGGCGCCGGAAGATCGGATGTTCGGTGCGCAAGGCGATCACCGTCCGGGTGAATTCGAGCAGGTCGGCGTTCGACTCGGCCAGCGACCAGTCCATCCACGCCAGCGGCGAATCCTGGCAGTACACATTGTTGTTGCCGAGCTGAGTGCGCCCGATCTCGTCACCGTGGGCGAGCATCGGCGTGCCCTGACTCAGGATCAGCGTGGCCAGCAGATTGCGCTGCTGACGCGCACGCAGCGCGAGAACCCGCGGATCGTCGGTCTCGCCTTCGACACCACAGTTCCACGACCGGTTGTGGCTCTCGCCGTCCCGATTGCCCTCACCGTTGGCATCGTTGTGTTTCTCGTTGTAGGACACCAGATCTCGCAGCGTGAACCCGTCGTGCGCGGTGACGAAGTTGATGCTGGCGCCCGGCCGCCGGCCCGTCGACTCGTACAGATCCGACGATCCGGTGAGCCGGGAGGCGAACTCGCCCAGCGTCGCAGGCTCCCCACGCCAGTAGTCACGCACGGTGTCGCGGTATTTGCCGTTCCACTCGGTCCACAGGCTGGGGAAGTTGCCGACCTGGTAGCCGCCCTCGCCGACGTCCCACGGTTCGGCGATGAGCTTGACCTGACTCACCACCGGATCCTGGTGGACGAGGTCGAAGAACGCGGAAAGCCGGTCCACATCATGCAATTCGCGTGCCAGCGTGGCGGCGAGGTCGAAGCGGAACCCGTCGACGTGCATGTCCAGAATCCAGTACCGCAGCGAGTCCATGATCAGCTGCAGGGTGTGCGGATGGCGGACATTGAGGCTGTTGCCGGTGCCGGTGTAGTCCTTGTAGTGCTCGGGGTCGTCCTCTTCGAGCCGGTAGTAGGCGGCGTTGTCGATGCCGCGCAAGCTCAGTGTCGGTCCGTTGTGGTTGCCCTCGCCGGTGTGGTTGTAGACGACATCGAGAATCACCTCGATGCCCTCGGCGTGCATCGCGCGCACCATCGCCTTGAACTCCGCGACCGCGCCGTCACCCCGTGGCCGCGCCGAATACTGGTTGTGCGGCGCGAGATAGCCGATGCTGTTGTAGCCCCAGTAGTTTCGCAGTCCCTGATCGGTGAGCACGTGGTCGTGGAAGAACTGGTGCACCGGCATGAGCTCGATCGCGGTGACGCCCAGCGACTTCAGATGCCCGATGACGGCCGGATGCGCCAGGCCCGCATAGGTGCCACGCAGATCTTCCGGGATGTCCGGGTGCGTCATCGTCAGGCCCTTGACGTGCGCCTCGTAGATCACCGTCTCGTGATAGGGCCGGTTCGGCGGCCGGTCGGGACCCCAGTCGAAGAACGGGTTGATCACCACCCCGGTCATCGTGTGGCCCAGCGAGTCCAGCCCGTAGGTGTAGAGCGAGGGATCGTTGACGAACTCCCCGTCGAACGCCTTCCCGTACGGGTCGAGCAGCAGTTTGCTGGGGTCGCACCGCAATCCGAGCTCCGGATCGTACGGGCCGTGGATACGAAAGCCGTAGCGCTGACCCGGCGTGACGGACGGGAGATAGGCGTGCCGGACATAACCGTCGACTTCATCGAGGTCGACGCGGGTCTCAGAGCCGTCCTTGGCGATCAGGCAGAGCTCCACCTTCGTGGCGACTTCGGAGAACACCGAGAAATTCGTGCCGCCGCCGTCGTAGGTCGCGCCCAGTGGATACGCGGTGCCCGGCCACACCTCGGGTCGGTCGTTCGGGCTCGACATGCTACGACAGTAATGGACCTGCGGGCCCCACCGCGCACGATGTGACCGTCCGCTCGCTGACCGCCACTCAGGCCGATGTGGTCGCGAGCAACCGCCGGGCGTAGCCCGTGCGCCGCGCGAGCCCGGCCAATCCGCCGAAGATCAGCCGCTGCAGGAAAGCGGGCGGACCGGCGAGATAGCCGTCCTGGTACTCCCACAGCAGACCGAGGGCGAGCGGATTGCGGGGGAGCTTGCTCGTGGTCGTCTTGTTCGCGTTGTCGAGGCCGCTCCAGAACGCGAACATCTCCCAGTGTTGCAGCGGCGGACGGATCACATGGTCCAGCACGGTGTCCTCGGCTTCGTTCCAGAACTCGTGCACGACGCGCGCAGGAGCGGTCACCGTATCGCCCGGCTGTGCGACGATCTCCGCTCCGCCGATCCGAAACCGCACCTGACCGGTGCGGATGGTCCAGGTCTCGCTGATCTCGGGATGCCAGTGCGGGCCCGCCTCCCGGCCGATGTGCGGCAGCACGTGTTCGAGGCGCAGGTAGGCGCCCTGTGCGTCGGCGCCGCGTTCGACGAGCGTGACCCTGTGCCCGTTGCGGAAGGTGAGGACGGAACCGATGTCAGCCATCACCCAGATATAAAGGTAACCTTCCTATTATGTCAATGGCTGAACGCTCCTCATTGCTGAAACTGCTGGTCCAGGCGGCCGACGCCTACGAGCGTGCGCTGAACCCCGAGCTGCGCGCGGGGCTCGGAGCCGACCTGCGCCCCGCGCACTACGCGGTATTCCGGTACCTGGCGCCGGGCGGATCCCGGGTGACCGCGCTGGCCGAGGCCGCCGGGATGACCCAGCAGTCGATGGGGGAGTTGGTCACGCACCTGGAAAAGAACGGATACGTGGAGCGCGCACCCGACCCCGCCGACCGGCGCGCGCGGCTGATCGTCCTCACGGCGGCGGGGCACGGGGCGGTGGCGCTGGCCGGGCAGCACATCCAGCGGATCGAGCAGGCGATCGCCGCCGAACTCGGCGCGCACTCGCTCGCCGTGGTCAGGGACGCACTCGCTCGGATGCCCGCCGCGATCGCGAATCACGCGGACACCTGATCTCCCGACGACGGCAAGTGATAACTTGAACAGCGTTCAAGGCTGTCGTCTCGGCAGCACCGGGCGACGACGAGGAAACCTGTGAACCTGAGCCCCGAGCAGATCACCGCCCTCGATGCCGAACACGTGTGGCATCCCTACGGCGGATTCCCCGCGACCACCGAGCCGCTGGTCGTGGCGAGTGCGGCCGGAACGCGCCTCACCCTCGCCGACGGTCGCGAACTCGTCGACGGGATGAGCTCGTGGTGGGCCGCGGTCCACGGCTACTGCCACCCCGTTCTCGACGCTGCCCTGTTCGCGCAATCGCAGCGCATGAGTCACGTGATGTTCGGCGGCCTCACCCACGAGCCGGCCACCCGCCTGACCCAATTGCTGGTCGAGCTCACGCCCGCCGGCCTCGACAAGGTCTTCCTCTGTGACTCCGGCTCGGTCTCGGTCGAGGTCGCGACGAAGATGTGCCTGCAGTACTGGCGCAGCCTCGGTCGCCCGGCGAAGAACCGGCTGCTCACCTGGCGTGGGGGATACCACGGCGACACCTTCACACCCATGAGCGTTTGCGACCCGGACGGCGGCATGCACTCGCTGTGGACCGACGTTCTCACCGAGCAGGTCTTCGTCCCCGCGCCGCCGCGCGACTTCGAGCCCGGCTACGTCGCCGAACTCGAACGCGCGGTCGCCACCCATCGCGACGAACTGGCCGCGGTGATCGTCGAACCGGTCGTGCAGGGCGCGGGCGGCATGCGCTGGCACGACCCGCGCTACCTCACCGAACTGCGCCGGATCTGCGACGACAACGACGTCCTGCTCGTCTTCGACGAGATCGCCACCGGATTCGGCCGCACCGGCGAGCTGTTCGCCGCCGATCACGCTGGCGTCGCGCCGGACGTGATGTGCGTCGGCAAGGCGCTGACCGGCGGCTATCTCACCCTGGCCGCGGCGCTGTGCACCACACGGATCGCCGAGGCGATCAGCGCGGCGCACGGCGGGCTGATGCACGGACCGACCTTCATGGGCAACCCCCTGGCCTGTGCCGTGGCGGTCGCCTCGATCGAGTTGCTGCGCTCACGGGACTGGCGCGGCGAAGTAGCCCGGATCGAGTCCGAACTACGGGCAGGCCTCGCGCCGCTCGCCGAGCTCCCCGGCGTCGCCGAGGTCCGCGTCCTCGGCGCGATCGGTGTCGTGGAACTCGATGAACCTGTCGATATGCGCGCGGCAACCGATGCGGCGGTCGACGCGGGCGCCTGGCTCCGCCCGTTCCGCAATCTCGTCTACACGATGCCCCCGTTCATCAGCACCACCGCCGACATCGCCACTGTCACCGAGGCCGTGCGCGCGGCGGTGAAGGCCTCGGTCGCATGAGCCCGACCGTCCTGAACGGTGTTCAAGTATGCTGTTCAACTGTGAGTACGGATCCGTTGAGCTGGTTGGACGAGCGTGCGGCCGAACGGGTCGACGCCGGGCTACGTCGGCATTTGCGCGAGCGCGTCGCCGAGTCGTCCGCTATCGACCTCGCCTCCAATGACTACTTGGGCCTACACCGGCACCCCGAGGTCGTCGAAGGCGCGATCGCGGCGGTGCGTCGCTGGGGAGCAGGCTCCACGGGCTCGCGCTTGGTCACCGGAACGACCACCGAGCACGCGCTACTCGAACTCGAACTGGCCGAATTCGTCGGCGCCGAAACAGGATTGGTCTTCGCCACCGGGTACGCCGCCAACCTGGGCGTGGTCACCGCGCTGGCCGGACGCGGCACCCTGGTCGTCTCCGATGCGGGCTCGCACGCCTCGCTGGTCGACGCGTGCAGGCTCTCCCGCGCGAGAGTCGCGATCGCACCGCACCGCGATGTCGCCGCGATCGAACGACTGCTCGCCGAGCGCGCCGAGGAACGCGCGCTGGTCCTCACCGATTCGGTCTTCAGCGCCGACGGCGACCTCGCACCGCTGGCCGACCTGCATCGCGTCACCAGGGCGAACGGCGCCATCCTGATCGTCGACGAAGCCCATGGTCTCGGTGTGCGTGGCGAGGGCGGGCGCGGACTCGTCCACGAGTCGGGCTTGGCCGGCGAGCCGGACCTGGTGATCACCGCGACCCTGTCGAAGGCATTCGCGGCCCAGGGCGGAGCGGTCCTGGCGGACGCCAGAATCCGCGCCCACCTCATCGATGCCGCGCGCACCTTCATCTTCGACACCGGCCTTGCGCCCGCCGCGGTCGGTGCGGCCCGCGCCGCCCTCGCGCTTTTGCGCCGCGACCCGTCGATGGCCACCCGCGTTCTCGACCGCGCCGCCGACATCGCCCGGATCGCCGGCGTCGCCGATCCTGATTCCGCGGTTGTCTCCGTCGTCCTCGGCGAAGCCCAAGTCGCGTTCGATGCCGCGCAGGCATGCCGCGCCCGCGGCCTCGATGTCGGCTGCTTCCGCCCGCCCTCGGTCCCCGAAGGCACCTCACGGCTGCGCCTCACCGCCCGCGCCGACCTCACCTCCGCTGAACTCGAGACGATCGCTGAGGTCCTCGGTGACGTCCTCGCGTCCGCCCGCGGCAAGGAAGCGGTGACGGCATGACTGTCCTGCTGATCAGCGGCACCTCGACCGACGTCGGCAAAACCGTCGTCACCGCGGCACTCGCCGCCGCCGCGCAGGCCGCGGGCCGCACCGTCGCGGTCTGCAAACCAGCCCAGACCGGCATCGCCCCCGGCGAACCGGGCGACCTCGCCGAAATCACCCGCCTGACCGGGGTGACCCGCACCCTCGAGCTCGCCCGCTACCCGGAACCGCTCGCTCCCGACACCGCCGCCCGCCGCGCGGCCATGCCGCTACTGACTCTGAGCGACACCGTCGCCGCCGTCGATTCGCTCGCCGGCGCAGACCTGGTGCTGGTCGAGGGTGCGGGCGGGCTGCTGGTGCGGATGGGGGAGTTCACCCTGCTCGACCTCGCCCAGAAGCTCGGAGCCCCGGTGGTTGTTGTCGCCGCCGCCGGCCTCGGCACCCTCAACCACAGTGAACTCACCACCCGCACGCTCGCCGCGGCCGGCGTTGCGTGCGCGGGTTTGGTGATCGGCTCTTGGCCGGCCGACCCCGACCTCGCCTCGCGATGCAATCGCGATGACCTTCCGCGAGTCACCGAGACTCCGCTGGTCGGCATGATCCCCGAAGGTGCGGGACAGTGGGACCGCCATCGCTTCACAGCGGCCGCGGCGAGCTGGTTCACCACCGGCCTGCTGTCTGGAAACCGCCCTTGACCACCCGATTTGACTTCGTGTTGGTCGGTGCGTAACTTTATTCGAGTCAGAGCGACACGGACGCCGACTGAGCCACTGGCTCGGACACGAGGTAGGACGTTGAGCGCCTGACTGATCATGTGTTCAGGGTTACCTCTTCGGGACTTGCTTCCGATGAGCCTTCTGAGCTAAAGTACGAACCCTTGCCTCACCGAAACCCCTCCGAGAAGTCGTGGGTAGAAGTGTGTGCGTGTGTTCTTTGAGAACTCAATAGTGTGTCGATGAATGTCAGTGCCAATAATTATTATTGGTGCCAACTTCTCATGTACCCCCCGGTCATGAGAGTTGGACATTGAAAACAACAGCGAATCTTTTTTGCTGGTGTTTGGCTTTGCTAGGTTTTCGGACTCTAGTTAGATATTTCTGATTTGTGTCTTCGGACATGAGTTAAGAGTCTTCAACGGAGAGTTTGATCCTGGCTCAGGACGAACGCTGGCGGCGTGCTTAACACATGCAAGTCGAGCGGTAAGGCCCTTCGGGGTACACGAGCGGCGAACGGGTGAGTAACACGTGGGTGATCTGCCCTGTACTTCGGGATAAGCCTGGGAAACTGGGTCTAATACCGGATATGACCACCGATCGCATGGTCGGTGGTGGAAAGATTTATCGGTACAGGATGGGCCCGCGGCCTATCAGCTTGTTGGTGGGGTAACGGCCTACCAAGGCGACGACGGGTAGCCGACCTGAGAGGGTGACCGGCCACACTGGGACTGAGACACGGCCCAGACTCCTACGGGAGGCAGCAGTGGGGAATATTGCACAATGGGCGAAAGCCTGATGCAGCGACGCCGCGTGGGGGATGACGGCCTTCGGGTTGTAAACCCCTTTCGACAGGGACGAAGCGTAAGTGACGGTACCTGTAGAAGAAGCACCGGCCAACTACGTGCCAGCAGCCGCGGTAATACGTAGGGTGCGAGCGTTGTCCGGAATTACTGGGCGTAAAGAGCTTGTAGGCGGTCTGTCGCGTCTTCTGTGAAAACTTGGGGCTCAACCTTAAGCTTGCAGGGGATACGGGCAGACTAGAGTACTTCAGGGGAGACTGGAATTCCTGGTGTAGCGGTGAAATGCGCAGATATCAGGAGGAACACCGGTGGCGAAGGCGGGTCTCTGGGAAGTAACTGACGCTGAGAAGCGAAAGCATGGGTAGCAAACAGGATTAGATACCCTGGTAGTCCATGCCGTAAACGGTGGGTACTAGGTGTGGGTTTCCTTCCACGGGATCCGTGCCGTAGCTAACGCATTAAGTACCCCGCCTGGGGAGTACGGCCGCAAGGCTAAAACTCAAAGGAATTGACGGGGGCCCGCACAAGCGGCGGAGCATGTGGATTAATTCGATGCAACGCGAAGAACCTTACCTGGGTTTGACATACACCGGAAACCTGCAGAGATGTAGGCCCCCTTGTGGTCGGTGTACAGGTGGTGCATGGCTGTCGTCAGCTCGTGTCGTGAGATGTTGGGTTAAGTCCCGCAACGAGCGCAACCCTTATCTTATGTTGCCAGCGCGTAATGGCGGGGACTCGTGAGAGACTGCCGGGGTCAACTCGGAGGAAGGTGGGGACGACGTCAAGTCATCATGCCCCTTATGTCCAGGGCTTCACACATGCTACAATGGCCGGTACAGAGGGCTGCGATACCGCGAGGTGGAGCGAATCCCTTAAAGCCGGTCTCAGTTCGGATCGGGGTCTGCAACTCGACCCCGTGAAGTTGGAGTCGCTAGTAATCGCAGATCAGCAACGCTGCGGTGAATACGTTCCCGGGCCTTGTACACACCGCCCGTCACGTCATGAAAGTCGGTAACACCCGAAGCCGGTGGCCTAACCCTTGTGGAGGGAGCCGTCGAAGGTGGGATCGGCGATTGGGACGAAGTCGTAACAAGGTAGCCGTACCGGAAGGTGCGGCTGGATCACCTCCTTTCTAAGGAGCACATCTACACAAACTCTCCACACAGGTGGATGAGGTTGTGTCAGAGACCGTTTAGATCTCATTCGTAGGTCTGCGGACGCTCATGGGTGGAACACTGACAAACTCATCGCACTAGGTGGAAGCAATGTCTTCGGCCGTGGTGATATACCGACACACTATTGGGTCCTGAAAGAACACGCGAGTGTCTTTCAAGGCAAAACAAACGATCCGCTCGGATCTTCGAGATACTGCCGGCCTTCGGGTCGAGTCAGTCCCGGAACATGGTTGCGAGTGGGTGTGTTGTTTGAGAACTGCACAGTGGACGCGAGCATCTTTGTTAGTAAGTGTTTAAGAGCGTACGGTGGATGCCTTGGCACCAGGAGCCGATGAAGGACGTAGGAGGCTGCGATAAGCCTCGGGGAGCTGTCAACCGAGCTGAGATCCGAGGATTTCCGAATGGGGAAACCCAGCACGAGTGATGTCGTGTTACCCGCATCTGAATATATAGGGTGTGTGGAGGGAACGTGGGGAAGTGAAACATCTCAGTACCCACAGGAAGAGAAAACAACAGTGATTCCGTGAGTAGTGGCGAGCGAAAGCGGATGAGGCTAAACCAATCAGATGTGATAGACGGCAGTCGTTGTCTGGTTGGGGTAGTGGGAACATTCTTCTCGACTCTGCCGAGTCGAGCAACAGTAAGAAACCAAGTTGTTAGTTGAAGTGGTCTGGAACGGCCTGCCATAGACGGTGATAGTCCGGTAAACGAAAACTTCTTGGCTGTTGTGGATGTCTCCCGAGTAGCAGCGGGCCCGTGAAATCTGCTGTGAATCTGCCGGGACCACCCGGTAAGCCTGAATACTCCCTGGTGACCGATAGCGGACTAGTACCGTGAGGGAAAGGTGAAAAGTACCCCGGGAGGGGAGTGAAATAGTACCTGAAACCGTGCGCTTACAATCCGTCAAAGCCCTCCACTTTCGAGTGTGTGGGGTGATGGCGTGCCTTTTGAAGAATGAGCCTGCGAGTCATCGGTGTGTGGCGAGGTTAACCCGTTGAGGGGTAGCCGTAGCGAAAGCGAGTCTGAATAGGGCGAAATTCAGTCGCACATTATGGACCCGAAGCGGAGTGATCTACCCATGGCCAGGGTGAAGCGACGGTAAGACGTCGTGGAGGCCCGAACCCACTTAGGTTGAAAACTGAGGGGATGAGCTGTGGGTAGGGGTGAAAGGCCAATCAAACTCCGTGATAGCTGGTTCTCCCCGAAATGCATTTAGGTGCAGCGTCACGTGTTTCACATCGGAGGTAGAGCTACTGGATGGCCTAGGGGGCCTACAAGCTTACCGAAGTCAGCCAAACTCCGAATGCCGGTGTGTGAGAGCGTGGCAGTGAGACTGCGGGGGATAAGCTTCGTAGTCGAGAGGGAAACAGCCCAGATCGCCGGCTAAGGCCCCTAAGCGTGTACTAAGTGGAAAAGGATGTGGGGTCGCTTAGACAACCAGGAGGTTGGCTTAGAAGCAGCCACCCTTGAAAGAGTGCGTAATAGCTCACTGGTCAAGTGATCCTGCGCCGACAATGTAGCGGGGCTCAAGTACACCGCCGAAGCCGCGGCATTCACACAATAACCCGTCCTGCATTCGTGCAGGGCCAGGTGTGTGGATGGGTAGGGGAGCGTCCTGTGGCCGTGGAAGCAGCAGTGTGAACTAGCTGTGGAGGCCACGGGAGTGAGAATGCAGGCATGAGTAGCGAAAGACGAGTGAGAAACTCGTCCGCCGAATGACCAAGGGTTCCTGGGCCAGGTTAATCCGCCCAGGGTGAGTCGGGACCTAAGGCGAGGCCGACAGGCGTAGTCGATGGACAACGGGTTGATATTCCCGTACCCGTGTATCCGCGCCCAATGCTGAATCAGTTGTGCTAACTGTCCAAATGTTGTCTTATCGAGCCTTCGGGTGAGAGGGATGATTGCTGCACAGGACCCCGGTTGTAGTAGGTAAGCGATGGGGTGACGCAGGAAGGTAGCTGGGCCAGGTGATGGAATACCTGGTGTAAGCGTGTAGGGAGTGTGATAGGCAAATCCGTCACACACATATCCTGAGACGTGATGCGTACCCGTTGAGGGGAATTCAGTGATCCTATGCTGCCGAGAAAAGCCTCTAGCGAGCTGGTACACGGCCCGTACCCCAAACCGACACAGGTGGTCAGGTAGAGAATACTAAGGCGATCGAGAGAACTGTGGTTAAGGAACTCGGCAAAATGCCCCCGTAACTTCGGGAGAAGGGGGACCTGCCCTGGTGACGAGTCTTGCACTCAGAGCTGGGGAAGGTCGCAGAGACCAGAGAGAAGCGACTGTTTACTAAAAACACAGGTCCGTGCGAAGTCGTAAGACGATGTATACGGACTGACGCCTGCCCGGTGCCGGAAGGTTAAGAGGACCGGTTAGCGGACTTTGTCCGCGAAGCTGAGAATTTAAGCCCCGGTAAACGGCGGTGGTAACTATAACCATCCTAAGGTAGCGAAATTCCTTGTCGGGTAAGTTCCGACCTGCACGAATGGCGTAACGACTTCTCTGCTGTCTCAACCACAGACTCGGCGAAATTGCATTACGAGTAAAGATGCTCGTTACGCGCGGCAGGACGAAAAGACCCCGGGACCTTCACTATAGCTTGGTATTGGTGTTCGGTACGGTTTGTGTAGGATAGGTGGGAGACTGTGAAAGCGGCACGCTAGTGTTGTGGGAGTCGTCGTTGAAATACCACTCTGATCGTATTGGACTTCTAACCTCGGACCATGATCTGGTTCAGGGACAGTGCCTGGTGGGTAGTTTAACTGGGGCGGTTGCCTCCCAAAATGTAACGGAGGCGCCCAAAGGTTCCCTCAGCCTGGTTGGCAATCAGGTGTTGAGTGCAAGTGCACAAGGGAGCTTGACTGTGAGACTGACAGGTCGAGCAGGGACGAAAGTCGGGACTAGTGATCCGGCACCGGCAAGTGGAAGCGGTGTCGCTCAACGGATAAAAGGTACCCCGGGGATAACAGGCTGATCTTCCCCAAGAGTCCATATCGACGGGATGGTTTGGCACCTCGATGTCGGCTCGTCGCATCCTGGGGCTGGAGTAGGTCCCAAGGGTTGGGCTGTTCGCCCATTAAAGCGGCACGCGAGCTGGGTTTAGAACGTCGTGAGACAGTTCGGTCTCTATCCGCCGCGCGCGTAAGAAACTTGAGGAAGGCTGTCCCTAGTACGAGAGGACCGGGACGGACGAACCTCTGGTGTGCCAGTTGTTCCGCCAGGAGCACTGCTGGTTGGCTACGTTCGGAAGGGATAACCGCTGAAAGCATCTAAGCGGGAAGCCTGTTCCAAGATGAGGTTTCTCTCCCACTTGATGGGTTAAGGCCCCCTACAGACCATGGGGTTGATAGGCCAGAATTGGAAGCCAGGTAACTGGTGTAGGTGACTGGTACTAATAGGCCGAGGGCTTACTACAAAGGTGTTACGCGTCCACTGTGCGGTTTCTGAAACAACAGACACTGCAGCACACTCACACAGACCTTTTTTGGGGTTGTTGTGTGGGGAGCGCTGTCTAGTTTCATAGAGTTACGGTAGTTATAGCGGTGGGGAAACGCCCGGTCCCATTCCGAACCCGGAAGCTAAGGCCACCTGCGCCGATGGTACTGCACTCGACAGGGTGTGGGAGAGTAGGACACTGCCGGAACATCATTGCGAAAGGCCCTCCAACTTCGGTTGGAGGGCCTTTTTGCGTTTCCGTAGTGGGCCGCGTCACTCTGGAGTATGTTGTCGAGAACAACATTCGCTCCAGCTCGACCGCCCACCAGGCGGTGGTTCCACGAAAGGCCCACGCTCATGCGTCAGGGGATCTTCGGCATCGCGGCCGTCTCGATCGCACTTCTCACCTCGGTCACCGCCTGCGGCGACGACACTACGACCTCTTCGGGAGCCGGCGCCAAGATCGGCGTCATCCTGCCCGACAGCAAGACCTCGGCGAGGTGGGAGACGGCCGATCGCAAGTATCTCCAGCAGGCGTTCGACGCCGCGGGGATCAAGGCCGACATCCAGAATGCCCAGGGCGACAAGAACGCCTTCCAGACGATCGCCGATCAGATGATCACCAATGGCGCCTCGGTGCTGATGATCACCAACCTCGACAGCGGCACCGGCAAGGCGGTCATCCAGAAGGCCAAGGCCCAGGGTGTGACGGTGATCGACTACGACCGGCTGACCCTCGGCGGCGGCGCGCCGTACTACGTGTCGTTCGACAATGTGAAGGTCGGACAGCTGATGGGCGACGGCCTCGCGAAGTGCCTGGCCGACAAGCGGGCGGCGAAACCGGTCGTCGCCTACCTCAACGGCGGCCCGACCGACAACAACGCGGCGCTGTTCAAGAGCGGCTACGACGGCGCGCTGAAGCCGAAGTTCGACGCGGGTGAGTACGTGAAGGGCCCGGATCAGGCCGTCCCGGAATGGGATAACACCAAGGCGGGCACCATCTTCGAGCAGATGCTCACCGGGACGCCGAACCTCGGCGGTACCGTCGCGGCCAACGACGGTCTGGCCAACGCCGCCATCGCGGTGCTGAAGAAGCAGAAGCTGAACGGGCAGATCCCGGTGACGGGTCAGGACGCGACGGTGCAGGGCCTGCAGAACGTGCTCGCCGGCGATCAGTGCATGACCGTGTACAAGGCGATCAAGCTCGAGGCCGCCGCCGGTGCGAAGCTCGCGATCGCGCTGGCCAACGGTGAGCAGGGCGAGGCGCCGAGCACCGTCGACGACCCCGAGGCGAAGACCAAGGTGCCCGCGGTGCTGCTCGAGCCGAAGGCGATCTTCAAGAACACTGTGAACGACGTCGTCGCGGACGGATTCGTCGACAAGGCCGAGCTGTGCACCGGTGAATTCGCCAAGCTCTGCGCGGATAACGGCGTCCGCTGATGGCCGACACCCCGCTCATCGAACTACGCGGAGTGGAGAAGAGCTTCGGCCCGGTTCACGTCCTGCACGATATCGACTTCTCCGCCTTCAGCGGTGAGGTGACGGCGCTGGTCGGCGACAACGGCGCGGGCAAGTCCACCCTGGTCAAATGCATCGGCGGCACGCATGCGATCGATGCGGGCGAGGTGCTGTTCGACGGAAAGCCGGTGCAGATCGGCAACCCGAGGGACGCGGCGGAGCTGGGGGTCGAGATCGTGTATCAGGATCTCGCGCTCTGCGACAACCTCGACATCGTGCAGAACATGTTCCTCGGCCGCGAGAAGAAGCACGGCATCGTGCTCGACGAATACGGCATGGAGGAACTGGCGGGCGCGACCCTGGCCGGGCTGTCGGTGCGGACGGTGAAGTCCGTGCGGCAGAAGGTGGCGAGCCTGTCGGGTGGACAACGCCAGACCGTCGCCATCGCCAAGGCCGTGCTGTGGAACAGCAAGGTGGTGATTCTGGACGAGCCGACCGCGGCGCTCGGTGTCGCCCAGACTCAGCAGGTGCTCGAACTGGTGCGCCGCCTGGCCGACAAAGGTCTTGCGGTGGTGCTGATCTCGCACAACATGAACGATGTCTTCGCGGTCTCGGATCGCATCGCGGCGCTGTACCTGGGCCGGATGGCGGCCCAGGTACGGACCGCGGATGTGACCCATTCGCAAGTCGTCGAACTGATCACCTCCGGCCGTAGCGGGAGCCTCGGAATCGGAGTGCAGGCATGAGCACGGTTGTCACGGACAAGGCCGCCGAGCCCGCCGCGCCGGTGACTGAATTGGTCACCGGTTACGTCGCGCGGGTTCGCAGCGGCAATATGGGTGCATTGCCCTCGGTCATCGCGCTGGTCGTGCTGTCGGTCGTGTTCTGGATCGCACGACCGGTGTTCATGACGCAGGGCAATATCGCGAACCTGCTCACCCAGGGCGCCGCCATCGCGGTGATCGCGATGGGTTTGATCTTCGTGCTGCTGCTCGGTGAGATCGACCTGTCGGCCGGCTTCACCAGTGGTGTGTGTGCCGCGGTACTCGCGGTGTTGCTCACCGACAAGGGATGGCCCTGGTACGCAGCGGTTCTCGTGTCACTGCTCGCCGGCGTGGTGATCGGGCTGACTATCGGGGCGATCGTGGTGAAGGTCGGGGTCCCGTCGTTCGTGGTGACATTGGCCGCGTTCCTGGCGCTGCAGGGTGTGGCGCTGAAGATCATGGACAACGGCCGCAATATCTCCATCCACGACGAGACGATCCTGGCGATCGCGAACAAGAACGTGCCGCCACTGCTCGGCTGGGTGATGTATCTGGTGCTGCTCGCCGGGTTCTCGTTCGTGCAGTACCGAAAGTTGCGGGCGCGCACCACCCTCGGGCTGACCGGCGAGACGGCACCGGTGGTCGCGTTGCGGATAGCGACTGTCGCGCTCGTCGCGGGGATCGCGGTGCTGGTGCTCAATGACGAGCGCAGTCGCAACCCGGAGGTCAACTCGCTGCAGGGCATGCCGATCGTGGTGCCGATCATCATCGCGCTGTTGTTGCTGTGGACGTTCGTGCTCGATCGCACCTCGTTCGGTAGGCATGTCTACGCGGTCGGTGGGAGCGTGGAAGCGGCTCGGCGCGCGGGCATTCCGGTCGATCGGATCAAGATCAGTGCCTTCGTGCTGTGCTCGACCATGGCCGCCGTCGGCGGGTTGATCGCGGCCTCGCGGGCCAACTCGGTCGATCCGAACACCGGTGGTTCCGACGTGCTGCTCACCGCGGTCGGTGCGGCGGTGATCGGTGGCACCAGCCTGTTCGGTGGTCGCGGCCGGATGCTGGACGCGGTGCTCGGTGCGGCGGTGGTCGCGGTGATCAACAACGGGATGGGGCTGATGGGCTACAGCGCGGGCACGAAATTCGTTGTGACAGGATTCGTTCTGCTGCTCGCGGCGGGGGTGGACGCGCTGTCCCGCAAGCGTTCGCTGCCAGGAAGTTGACCATCGACCGGGAAGGCTGGGCCGAATGAGGGCTGCACCCGCCCCGGACGAGATCCGAACACGCAATCTCGCCGTGCTGCTGCGCCACGTCCATCTGAGTGGCCCGGTCTCGCGGGCGGAGCTGGCCGAGCGAATGGGCCTGAACCGCAGCACCATTCTGGCGCTGACCGCCGACCTCGCCGCTGCCGGGCTGGTGAGTGAGGAACTGCCACGCCAGACCGGCAAGGCCGGACGGCCGTCGCTGGTGGTGCGGCCGGAGTCGGAGCGGGTGTATGTGCTCGCGTTGGATGTCGGTGCGGACCGGCTCGCGGTGGCGCGGGTCGGTCTGGGCGGTGTGATTCTCGACCAGCGCGAAACTCCGCGCGACAGTACGGCATTCGATCCCGATGAAGTGATCGAATCGCTCGCCGTGATGGCGGAGACGATGATCGGCACGGCGGCGCACGACAGTGTCTGCGTGGGTGTCGGTCTCGCGTTCTGCGGGATGGTGCGCGAGGGCGACGGTGTCGTGCGGTACGGGCCGAACATCGGCTGGGTGGATGTGCCGGTCGGCGCGAAACTGTCGCAGCGGCTGGGGGTTCGGGTCGTCGTCGGCAACAACGCCAACCTGGGTGCGGTCGCCGAGCGCGAGCGCGGTGTCGGGGTGGGGGTGTCGGATCTGATCTACCTGCACGGTGAAGTCGGCATCGGTGGTGGCGTCATCATGGGTGGCGAGTTGCTCGGCGGTGAGGGCGGCTACGGCGGTGAGGTCGGGCACATGATCGTCAACCCGGGTGGGCGGGCGTGCCGATGCGGTTCGCGCGGTTGCCTCGAAGCCGAGGCGGGCGAGCTGGCGTTGATCGCCGCGGCGGGACGTGCTGACCTCACCGGTCGGGCCGCGGTCGAGGCGATCGTGGACGCGGCGAGCCGCGGTGACGCGACCGCCCGCGACGCGCTGCACCAGGTCGGTGACTGGCTCGGCTACGGGGTGGCCAACCTGGTCAACATCTTCAACCCGACAATGGTCGTGTTCGGTGGCGTGCTGCGCGAGATCTATCTGGGCTCCGCCGCCCAGGTCCGGAGCAGGCTGGCCGTGAACGGACTGCTCGCGGTGCGCGAACGGGTCCGGCTACGGACCTCGGCGCTGGCTGACGACGCGCCGCTGATCGGGGCCGCTGAGCTGGCGTTCGCCGATGTGCTGACCGACCCTCTGCAGACATTGGCGCGTAGCTCCGGTGGTTGACCGGTCGGCATCGGCCGGGCGGCTATCGTGAAAGTCATGGCGACGACCAGGATCGGTACGCAGATCAACGCTCCTCGTTCGGCCGTCTACCAGCTACTGGTGGACGGCGACGCGGTGGCTGCCTGGATGATGCCCGACGGGATAGCTGTCGAGGTACATCGCTTCGAGCCGGTGGAGGGCGGATCGTTCTCGATCACCCTCACCTACGACGATCCCACCGACACGGGGCAGCACGACGCGGGGACTGTCCGGCAGCAGCACGATGCCTATTTCGGGACATTTCGCTCGTTGATCGCGGATGAGCAGGTGGTCGAGGTGCTGGAATTCGTCACGGAGAAGCCGGACATGACCGGGGCCCAGACCGTCACCTTCACTCTGACCGACGCTGACGGCGGCACGCACCTCGAGGTACTGCATGAAGGGGTACCGGCCGGGCTCGGTCCCGTCGAGAACGAGATCGGCTGGCAGCTGGCGCTCACGAAACTGGTGGCGCTCGCCGAGCGGGGGACCATCGGCTGAGTGCCGCCGGTGCGCTGATCGCGCTGGTCAGCGCACTGCCCGCACCGAGGGTTTCAACGTACGGCGTCGTCGGCGCGGGGCGTGATCTGCGAGCCGGGGACCAGATTCCACGTTTCGAGCTGCTTGCGGATCTGTTCTGCCGCATCGATATTGAGCGGTCCGCTGGTCCACAGCGCGTAGGGCAGGTTGAAGAACCGGCTGTCGCGGACCGCGCGTAGACCGTTGATGCCCGGCTTGGCACGCAGCAGGTCGACCTTCTGCGCGTAACTCTGGCCGGGGTAGTCGACGAACATGATCGCGTCCGGGTCCGCGGCCGCGAGACGCTCCCAGGAGACCTTGGTCCAGGTGTCGTCGACATCATCGAGGATGTTGCGGGCACCCGCGGCTTCGAGGATCGCCTGCGGCGCACCGAATCTTCCGCTGGAGAAGATGGTGTCGGTGCCGCTGTCGAACAGGAACACGGTCGGGGGTTTCGCCGGCTTCGGTGCGGCGGTCAGGGCGGCGAGCCTGCGGTCGAGGTCGGCGGTGACCTCGGCGGCGCGGTCGGGGTGTCCGGTGATCGTGCCGAGGTCGGTGAGGTCGGTGCGCAACGCGGTCCACGGCTCGACGGTGCCGCGTGCGGCCGCGCCGTCGAGTTGACGACAGCTCTCGGTGAGGACATAGGCGGCGATGCCGTCTTTCTGCAGCGCCGCTGGGGTCAGGTTGCTCGCCTCGTCGTAGCCGTAGCTCCAGCCGGCGACCATGACGTCCGGGCGTTGGGCGAGCACGGTCTCGCGTGAGGGGTATTCGGGTGCAACAGATTTCAGGCCGTCGACGATGTCGGCGCCGTAGTGCGCGCGCAGCGTATCGGCGTCGCGCTGAATGCTCGAGACCGCGGCGACCTGGTCCTGCGCACCGAGGGCGAGCACCATCGAGACGAGATTCCCGTCATTGACGAACAGGCGCTGCGCGGGGGCGGGAAACTGGGATTGCTTGCCGCAGTTGCTGATCGGGACCGTCGTGGCGGACTGCGTGGCGGTGCCGGTGCAGGCCGTCAGAATGGCGGCCATGGCAGTGGTGGCCAGGATTCGGCCGTGGTTGTTCATCATCGCGCCTCTCGCGGGGTGATCAGCAGGTGGTGTTCGCCGGTCGTCGGATGCTGGACGCGCGCGGCATCGACACCGAAGACCTGGGCGACGACATCGGGGGTCAGCGCCTCGCCCGGTGGTGCGGGTGGTCGGGTGGAACCGTTGTGCAGCACGATGATCCGATCGCAGTAGCGATCGGCCAGTGACAGATCGTGCAGGGCCGCGACGACGGTGCGGTTCAGGTTTCGCATCAGGGCGAGCAGCTCCAGCTGATGGGTGACGTCGAGGTGGTTCGTCGGTTCGTCGAGGAGCAGGACGGGGGTGTCTTGGAGCAGGGCCCGGGCGAGTAGTACCCGTTGCCGCTCGCCGCCCGACAGGTGCTGCACCTGTCGGCCCGCGAAACCGGGCATATCGACCGATCCCAGAGCCTGTGCCACCCGTCGCTGTTCGCGCGGGGCGCCCAGACCCCACGGCGGCAGGTAGGGCGTCAACCCGAGGGCGACCACTTCGCCGACGAGCATGTCGGCGGGCGGACTCTCGTCCTGCGACACCAACGCCACCGTCGCGGCACGGTGCCGGGGCCGGAGAGCGTGCAGGTCCTGGCCGTCCACGAGCACCTGGCCGTGTGCCGGTCTGTTGACACCGGCCAGCACCCGCAACAACGTCGACTTGCCGCTGCCGTTGGGCCCGACGATGCCGACGGTCTCGCCGGACTTGATCGAAAAATCAGCGCCGACAACGATATTCCGCCGCCCGATCGCGCAGGTGAGCGCGGCGGCTCGCATTTCGCCTGCTCCCTCCGCCGTGCGCGACCCTTCGGCCCGGCCGCGCGAATCGAGCGAGCCCGCCTCCTCGGCTCGCGAATCGCTGCCGGCCGCAACGCCGCCAGGCGAAGGCCTGCCGAGGTCGTAGGTGGTTTCGTGCTGTGCGAGAGCGTGTGGTGCGTTGTCGGGGCTCGTTGCTCGTCGGCTGAAGACCCGCTGATAGCGGCTCATGACGTGCCGAATTGGTAGCGGCGTCGGCCCATCAGCAAGAGGAAGATGGGTGCGCCGATGAGGCCGGTGAGGACGCCGACGGGTATCTCGGTGGGGCGCACCAGTACTCGGGTGGCGGCATCGGCGACGACCAGGAACAACGCACCGCCGAGCGCGCAGGTGGGCAGCAGGTCGCGGTGGCGTGGGCCGACGATCATCCGCGCGGCGTGCGGGACGACCAGCCCGACGAAACCGATGCCGCCCGACACCGCGACGAGCACCCCGACGAGCACCGCGAGCAGCACGAACAGGCCGATGCGTAGGTGCCGCACCGGAACTCCGACCGACGACGCGGTATCCGCGCCGAGGGTGAGCGCGTCCAGCCAGCCCGCCATCGCCATCAGGATCGCGCCGCACGCCACCACGACCGTGAACGGCAGGGCCAGAGTCGTCCAATCAGCACCGGCGAGACTGCCGAGCAGCCAGAACAGCACCGACTCGGCCGCCGCGGGATCGGTGCTGCGAAACACCAGGAAGCTGCTGAACCCGGCGAACGCCGAACCGAGCACAGTGCCGGTGAGAATTAGCCGCAACGGTGTGAGACCGCCCTGGGCGAACGCGATCAGGAATACCAGGGTCGCGGCGCCGAGCGCGCCGAGCAGCGCACCGCCCGACAGTGCCCAGATGCCCGCACCGGCGAACAGGCCGGAGGTGATGACGGCGGCCGCGCCGACTCCCGCACCGGAGGAGACACCGAGCAGGAACGGATCCGCCAGCGGGTTGCGCACCAATGTCTGCATCGCCGCGCCGGCCAGCGCCAGCCCGGCACCGACGACCGCTGCCAGCAGGGTGCGTGGCACTCGGAGCTGCCAGACGATGGTGTCGATGCCGAGGTCGGTGGGTGTCGTGCCGCTGAGCCGGGCGGTGAGGGTGTCGAGGACCGCGGCGACGGGCACGATCTCCGCACCGAAGCCGGTCGCGCCGATCATGGCCACCAGTAACAGGGCCCCGAGCAGGGGTAACGCGAGCGAGATCCGAGCACGGATCATCGCGAATTCTCCACAGGCAAGGCGCGGCCCTTTCAGAGGGTGTCCCGGCGAGGGAGGTCTGACTTTCGCCGTGAGGCGATCACAGTGGCGCGACCGTCCCGGAATTACACCGGATTCCCGCACCCGCCGGGGAGGACAACGCGACTGTACGCGGCACGCGGTGCCACGTGGCTGGGTGGGTACGGGTGAACGAATCCGGCCCTTCGAATCACCGGAAAGCTAAAGGTGTTCGGCGGCGGGCGCGGTTGCTTGAATTCGGTGTATGTACCGACCGAATACCTCTCGAACCGGCCTGCGTGGCCGCGCCACCGCCGCACTCCTCGCGGTGGCAACCGTTGCGACGCTCGGCCTCACCGGCTGCGCGCAGGGCAATGACGCGCCGGTCGGTACCCCCGACGAACCGCTACCGACCGAGGTGCCGCCGGGGACCACGCTCGTCGTCGCCGATCAGCAGGAACGCCTGCAATCGGCGCTGCGGCTGTCCGGTGAGCTGGACAAGCTGCCGTTCAAGATCGAGTTCGCGAACTTCGTCGGTGGCCCGGCCATCCTCGAGGCGTTCCGGGCGGGCGCGGCCGATGTGGGTCAGGTGGGTGATGTTCCGCCGATCCACGCGCTGGCCGCGGGCCAGGACGTACCGATCATCGGCTCCTATCAAACCAACCCGCAGGCGATGAAACTCGCTGTCGCACCCGGACGTTCGATCGCGAAGCTCGCGGATCTGAAGGGCAGGAAGATCGCGTACGCCGAGGGCACCGCCCAGCAGGCGTCGGTGCTGAAGGCGCTCACCAAGGCGGGTCTGAAGCCCACCGAGGTGGAACTGGTCCGGCTGCAGCTGGCCGAGTTCCCCGACGCGGTGCGCACCGGTCAGGTCGATGTGGCGCCGCTGATCGAACCCAACGTGACCCGGTTCCTGCGCACCCAGGGCGCCTCGCTGATCCCGGATTCGGAGACCACGGGCATCTACAGCGGCCTCGCGTACGTGTACGCGCGCCGGGCGGTGGTCCAGGATCCGGCGAAGGCCGCCGCGACTCGCGCCCTGGTCGGTGCGTTCGTGCGGGCCTGGCAGTGGACCAACACTCATCGCGAGGAATGGGCGAGCCGGTACTACATCGAGAGCCAGAAGGTCAGTGCCGACGACGCCGAGCGGATCGTCGAATCGCTGGGCACCTACACCTTCCCGCACCTGGACCAGCAGCTGATCGCCCGGCAGCAGGCCACCATCGACGCGATCGACGCCGTGGGTGAGCTGCCGAAGAAGATCAAGGCCGCCGACGGGTTCGACCTGCGCTTCGACGCCGCGGTCACCGAGGCCGTCACGGCCAGCGGGGCGGCGTTCGCGCCGGCGGCGAGCTGATGGCCACCCTCGACGTCGGCGTCCTGCGCCGGATCAGGACGAGCGCCGTGCCGGTCGAGGCGCTCGCGCCGCGTGGGCGGGGCAGACGCAGGCTGGGACCAGGCAAACCGATCCCGTTCGGTTTCGCCCTCGGTCCGGCGCTGCTCATCGGCACCTGGGTGATCGGCTCCGCGATCGGCGCCATCGACCCGGAGACGCTGCCCGCACCGTGGACGGTCGCGCAGACCGCCGCAGACCTGATCGCCGACGGCCGGTTGCAGTCCAACCTGCTGACCTCGTTGCAGCGAGCCGTGATCGGCCTGGTCCTCGGTGTGGCGATCGGCGTGGTGCTCGCGCTGATCGCTGGGCTGAGCCGGATCGGCGAAGCGGTAGTCGACGGTCCGGTGCAGATCAAGCGGGCGATCCCGACGCTGGCGCTGATCCCGCTGTTCATCGTCTGGTTCGGGATCGGCGAGCAGATGAAGCTGATCGTGATCACCACCAGCGTGCTCATCCCGATCTACATCAACACCCACGCCTACCTGCGCAGCGTGGACGCGCGCTATGTGGAACTCGCTGAGACGGTGGGCCTTTCGCGGTGGGGGTTTCTGCGGCGGATCGCGCTGCCGGGGTCGCTGCCCGGCTTCTTCCTGGGGTTACGGCTGGCGGTGACCATCTCCTGGTTGGCGCTGGTGGTGGTCGAACAGGTCAACGCGACCAGCGGCATCGGCTACCTGATGACGCAGGCGCGCACCTACGGGCAGATCGATGTGATCGTCGTCGGCCTGGTGATCTACGGGCTACTCGGACTGTTCGGCGACCTCGCCGTGCGGGCAACGGAACGAAAGGTGCTGGCATGGCGACAGACACTGGGCGACTGAGCTCCGACGAGCGGGTCGTCGTAGGTACCCGCGCGCTGACGCGCGGCTTCGGCAGGCGAATCGTGTTGAACGGCATCGATATCGAGATCCGGCGCGGTGAGTTCGTAGCGTTGCTCGGGCGCAGCGGCTCCGGGAAGAGCACGCTGCTGCGAGCGCTCGCCGAACTCGATTCCGAGGTACCCGGTTCGGGCGAGCTGACGGTGCCTGCGCAGCGCGCGGTGGTGTTCCAGGACTCGCGGCTGCTGCCGTGGGCGCGGGTGCTCGACAATGTGGTGCTCGGGTTGACCGGGCGTGATGCCGGGCAACGGGGGCGGTCGGCGCTGGCCGAAGTGGGACTGGCGGGGCGCGAGAAGGCTTGGCCGCGTGAGCTTTCCGGAGGTGAACAGCAGCGGGTGGCGTTGGCCAGGTCGCTGGTGCGCGCACCGGAACTACTGCTGGCCGACGAGCCGTTCGGCGCGCTCGACGCGCTGACCAGGATCCGGATGCATGCCCTGTTGCAGGCGCTGTGCGAGCGGTATCGACCCGCCGTGCTGCTGGTGACCCACGATGTGGACGAGGCTGTGTTGCTTGCCGATCGGGTGCTGGTTCTCGACGAGGGCCGGATCACGATCGATCAGCGGATCGAAACCCCACGCCCGCGCAGGCACGCGCACCCGGAGTTCGTGCGGTTGCGCGAGACGCTGCTGGCCGGACTCGGTGTCGACACCACAGAATTCGAGAAGGTGAAGCAGGCGTCATGAGTGCACCGCGTCAACTGAGTCTCAACGCGTTCATCTACCCGTCCGGGCACCACGAGGCCGCCTGGCGGCATCCCGACAGCAGGCCCGACCGCATCTACGACGTCGCCTACTACCAGGAGATCGGGCGGACCGCGGAGGCGGCGAAGCTCGACGCGGTGTTCTTCGCCGACGGACCCGCCCTGCGCACCGACGTGCGGCACAATGCCGCGCCCGGCCTCGAGCCGATCACTCTGCTCACCGCGATCGCCGCGGCGACAACACATCTGGGCCTGATCGCGACCGCCTCGACCACCTATTACGAGCCTTACAATCTGGCGCGGCTGTTCTCCTCGCTCGACCACATCTCCGGTGGACGTGCGGGCTGGAACATCGTCACCACCGGAACCGATCTGGCCGCGGCGAATTTCGGACTCGAACGCCACCCTGATCACGCCGAACGCTATGCCCGCGCACGGGAATTCGTCGACGCTGTGGTCGGGCTGTGGGACAGCTGGGAGGACGACGCGATCGTGCTCGATCGTGCCGCCGGTATCTACGCCGACCCGGACAAGATCCACCCGATCGACTTCGTCGGCGAACATCTCAGTGTGCGTGGACCGTTCAACTCGGCCCGAACACCACAGGGCCGTCCCGTGCTGGTGCAGGCGGGCGCATCGAACGAGGGGCGCGCCTTCGCCGGCAAGTACGCGGAGGCCATATTCACCGCCCACCAACGACTTTCGGACGCGCAGTCGTTCTATGCCGATATCAAGTCCAAGGCAGCCGAGTTCGGACGCAGCGCCGACGAGGTGAAGATCCTGCCGGGGATCAGCCCGTTCATCGCCGGCACCGAGGCCGCCGCACTGCGTCTGGAACGCGAGTTCAACGAACTGACAGTGCCGGCATACGGAATCAAGCAGCTCGAATCGATCACCGGAACCTCGCTGCGTGGTCTCGTGCTCGACGAGCCGGTACCCGTGGAAGTGTTCGCGGGGGCGGGCGATGTCACCGACAACGCGCAGAGCAGATTGCAGGTCGTCGCGGGGATCGTCGAGCGGGAACGGCCAACGCTGCGAGGGCTACTGCACCGGCTGGCGGGTGCGCGCGGGCACCGGGTGTTCGCGGGAACGCCCGAGCAGGTGGCTGACACCATCGAGGAGTGGTTCACACAGGGTGCGGCGGATGGCTTCAACGTGATGCCGCCGTACTACCCCGGTGGACTCGAGGTCTTCGCCGAAACGGTGGTGCCGATCCTGCAGGAGCGCGGGCTGTTCCGCACCGAATACACCGGGACCACGCTGCGCGACCACTTCGGACTCGCTCGACCGCGCAGTCAGTTCGCGCAGACGCCCGCCGCTGTCGGATGAGCCCTGATTCCGACGGAAGTTGTTGCCCTGGTCGAGGTAGCCGCGGCAGGGCGCGATGAGCGCGGCCGCGCTGGACGCCGAGCCGCTGCGCCTGCGTTCGCTCGTCTGGCCGGTGTTCGCGCCGATGGCGTTGTACGGCACCGGAACCGGTGCCGCCGCACCCATGTACGCCTTGCGCGCACTGGATCTCGGGGCGTCGGCGGGCACGGCCGGGCTGATCGTGGCGCTCGGTGGGCTCGGGATGGTGCTCGCCGATCTTCCCGCGGGCCGGATCGTCGCCCGGATCGGCGAGCGGGCGGCGATCGGGGTCGGCAGTGTGCTCGGCACGGTCGGGGTGCTCGCGGCGATCTTCGCGCCGAATCTCGGAGTACTCGCGCTTGGCCTGCTGCTCAACGGGGCGGCGGGCGCGGTGTGGGGGTTGGCACGGCAGACGTATCTGGTGTCGGTGGTGGCGCCGGAACAGCGTGGGCGGGCGATGTCGACGCTGGCCGGTGCGCACCGGCTCGGCTTCTTCTGCGGGCCGTTTTTCGGTGCGGCACTGGTGCACGGGCTCGGGCCGGTCGGTGCGCTGTGGTTGCAGTTGGTCACCACGGTGGCGGCGTCGGCGGCGATGGTGGCGATCCGTTCCGGTGACCTCGACGATCCGTCGACGCTGCGGCCACTGCACACGGTGCTGTCCGAAAACCGCAGGGCGCTGAGCACGCTCGGGCTCGCCGCGGTAGCGGTCGGCGCGGCGCGGGCATCGCGCACGGCACTGTTGCCGCTGTGGGCGGCCCATCTCGGTATCGACGCCGCGACCACCAGTCTGCTGTTCGGCCTGGCCGGCGCGGTCGACGTCCTCATGTCGTACCCGGCCGGGGTGTGGTTGGACCGCGCGGGCAGCCGGGTGACCGGCATCGCCTGCGGCATCTGCTTCGCCGCCGGTTACGCGGCCCTGCCCTTCACCCACTCCGCGCTCACCATGGGCGCGGCGACCATGCTGCTCGGCCTGGCCAACGGGCTGAGCAACGGCCTCATCATGACCGTCGGCGCTTTCGCCGCACCGGAGGACCGCCGCGCGGAATTCCTCGGCGCCTGGCGCCTGACCCACGACGTGGGAATGTTCGCAGGTCCGGTCGCTGTCGGCCTGGTGGGCGCCGTCGCGGGCTTGGCCGCCGCCGGGGCCCTGCTCGCTGTCGGCGTCGGCCTCGGCACCGTCGCGATCTACCGCTGGTTCCCCGGGCGAGTGCAGCCACGAATGGTCAGCGATGAATGAGACTCTGGCCCAGAGCGTTTCGGCGCACGACCTGGGCCTGCGGTGATGTAGTGGCCTATCGCCACGCGGGATCGCGGCCGGTGAGACTCAGGATTCGGTCGAGGAGGGGCGCACCGGGCGCGACCGGGATCTCGGGTCCGTAGATACCCATCGCACGGCCTTGGTCGGCGGTGGCCATCACTTCGTTGTGGACGTAGCGCAGCAGGTCATCGTCCCAGTACAGGGTGGTGTCGAGGGCGCGGGCGAGATCCCAGCCGTGCACGGTCAGCTCTCCGACAACCATGCCGCCGACCAAGGACGCGGGCAGCTCCATCGGGCCGCCCATTCGGGTGACGCCCCGGGCCGAAGTGGGTGGTGCGGCGCTACCGGCTGCACGAGGTCACCGAGCGTCTCGCCGACGGAGTGGAGATCGACTGGGCCGCGCTTGCCGCCGCGTTGGGCTATGCCGACCAGGCCCATCTGAGTCGCGACTTCCGCACGATTTTCGGGGAACCGCCGACCCGGTACGCGCAGCGCTACGAGCAGGGGTAACGGCTCGCGCGGGCGGAGGCTGCCGTTTCAGATGGCCGGATGGTGACCGGCACGGGCTGACAGCCGCCCCTACAGTGGAGTTATGTCGTCATTCGATCGGCATCCGTCCACCGTCGCGGACTTCGACGATGCGCGTCGGCGGGAACGGTTGCGCGAAACCCGGCTGGGTCACGCGTGGTGCCGCTGGCGCCGGACGAGGTTGGCGGCGCTGCGCATCGGCGGGGTGCTGCTGGTCGCGATGATCGTGTTCGGGCAGTACTGGGTGCATGATGTGGTTCCCGAGCGCGAGCGGCTGGCGCAGACCACGCCGGAGTTGCTGCCTGCGAATCTGCCTGCGGATTCCCGGGATTGGGATACGGCGGTCGTCGATATGGTCGGGCTCGGGGGAGTCAACGCGGTGCCGACCGCCAAGGCATTGCCCGCGCTGAGTCGGCTGGGGGTGGTGTGGGCCGTGCGCTACGACAACGCGGGTATCGACACCAAGGTCATCGCCGAGATGATCGTGCGGGCCGCCAAGTACGGCAATGTGCGCAATATCGTGCTGGTCGGGCACAGCATGGGCGGGATCATCGCGCTCGAAGTGGCGCGGCACATCCACCTCGGTAGCGATCGGCGCTTGGTGGCCGTTGTGCTGGATTGCACACCGATGGACCTGGATGCGGTGCGACCCGAAAGTCGTAGTCGTGGTGCCGATCTGGTGCGATGGCTGGGCTGGTTGCCGGGTGCCAGAGAGAGCAGGCTGCTGCGCTTCGCGGTCGAGATGTCGGTGCGGCGTGAACGTTTCGCGCAGCGCGACGGGCTGTTCTACGACATCGACTATCGCGCGATGGGCGCGGCGGCGTCGGAGGTGTTGCGCGACAAGATCTTCTCGCGAGATGCGGCCAGTAACGGGTTGATCGAGTCGCAGTTCCTGGCGATCGTCGCGGGCGGCGGCACCGCGGATCTCCGGGCGCTCGGCCGGCCGAATCCGGACAAGCGAAACCCGGCCATCGTGTTCATCCGCCCCCGCGACGCCGCCCGCGACGGCGTGGTGGACGTGGCCTATTCCCACGACGTGCTGATCGAACACGCCGGTGGCGTCGACGGCACACTGTCGGTAGTGCGGCCGGGTCAGATCGAACACGCGAATCCGATTCAGCGACCCGGCGAATACAACGAGGTCATCGAATCGCAGGTGCTGCCGTTCGTGCGCCGCTTCCAGGAAGCCAATCGCCACGATCCGCCCTGATCAACGCACGCGGGTACCGAGAATGGTGCGCACGCCCGCGATGAACAGCTGCAAGCCGAAGTCGAATCGGGCGGTGGGATCGGGGGTTTCGAGCAAGGGCGTGTTGTCCTCGCCGAGCGCGCCGACGGAGTCCATCTGCATGCGCGACTGCTCGTCGACGGTCTGGCCGAGCACGTAGTAGAGCAGGGTGTAGGCCGTGAGATCGGCTTCCTCCCTGGTCATTCCGGCGCGAATGACGATGCCGGCCAGGCGTTCCCGCGCCTTGCTCGTGGTCAGCCGCGAGGCA
Organism: Nocardia sp. FBN12; assembly: GCF_050320175.1. Classification (GTDB taxonomy): domain Bacteria; phylum Actinomycetota; class Actinomycetes; order Mycobacteriales; family Mycobacteriaceae; genus Nocardia. The sequence continues at coordinate 1,017,646 of NZ_CP190048.1, forward strand.
TAGGTAGCCGACACCAGTTCGGCGCCGTCGCGGAAGGCGAGCAGGCAGTCGCGCAGCCGATGCGCCAACTCGGTGAGCTGGGAGGGCCACTCGGTGGCGGTGATCGGCTCGTCCATCGGGGCGAGAATCCGGTCGGCCACCGCGCCCAGCAGGGTCTGCTTGTCCTTGACGTGCCAGTACAGCGCCCCCGGCTGTACCTGCAGCGAGCCCGCGAGGCGGCGCATCGTCAGGTCGGCGAGCCCGTACTGGTCGAGAATCGCGACGGCGGCATCGACCACATCCGTCTTCCGCAGTTGCACGCGCGTCCTTTCGTGGTGAATTTCCGACCCGAGTGTCGTGACTCACTCGTAGCCGCTACCCTATCCTGAACACCGTTCAAGTTGCACGGCCACGCCGGGTGGATCACGCCCACGGCTCGTGCGCATACCCCCGTCGAAGGGACATCACGTCGTGACACAGGCACCCGTCCAGACCGATATTCTGGCCATCGCCCGTGAGCAGGTGCTCGAGCGCGGCGAGGGCCTCACCGAGCAGCAGGCCGTCGAGGTGCTGCGCCTCGGCGACGACCGCCTGGAAGCGCTGCTCGAGCTCGCCCACGACGTGCGGATGAAGTGGTGCGGCCCGGAGGTCGAGGTCGAGGGCATCATCAGCCTCAAGACCGGCGGTTGCCCCGAGGACTGCCACTTCTGCTCGCAGTCGGGCCTGTTCCAGTCGCCGGTGCGCGCGGCCTGGCTCGACATCCCCAGCCTGGTCGAGGCGGCCAAGCAGACCGCCAAGACCGGCGCCACGGAGTTCTGCATCGTCGCCGCCGTGCGCGGGCCCGACGAGCGCCTGATGGCGCAGGTCGCCGCGGGTGTCGAGGCCATTCGCAACGAGGTCGACATCCAGGTCGCCTGCTCGCTCGGCATGCTCAACCAGGAGCAGGTCGACCAGCTCGCCGCCATGGGCGTGCACCGCTACAACCACAATCTCGAGACCGCCAAGTCGCACTTCCCCAAGGTCGTCACCACCCACTCCTACGAGGAGCGCTTCGAGACGCTGCGGATGGTGCGTGAAGCCGGCATGGAGGTGTGCTGCGGCGGCATCCTCGGCATGGGCGAGAGCATCGAGCAGCGCGCGGAGTTCGCCACGCAGCTGGCCGCGCTGAGCCCCGACGAGGTTCCGCTGAACTTCCTCAACCCGCGTCCGGGCACCCCGTTCGGTGACCTCGAGGTACTGCCCGCCGCCGACGCGCTGCGCGCGATCGCCACCTTCCGGCTCGCGATGCCGCGCACCATCCTGCGCTTCGCCGGTGGTCGCGAGATCACCCTCGGCGACCTGGGCGCCAAGCAGGGCATGCTCGGCGGGATCAACGCCGTCATCGTCGGCAACTACCTCACCACCCTCGGCCGTCCCGCCGAGTCCGATCTGGATCTGCTCGGCGAGCTGAGCATGCCGATCAAGGCGTTCAACGAAACACTGTAAATCGCTGTGTACGATCGAGTATCGACCCAGGTCGGCAGGGATGACACGACCGCCGAGTCGCACTTCACGGAGGCGGTAACCGCATTGGATGAGCGCTACAACCCGTTCACGGGTAAGCGGATCGTGCCCGGAATCGACGACGCGATGCCCGCGTCGGCCACGCTCGGTCTCGAACCGCCGCGATTCTGCGAACACTGCGGGCGCCGGATGATCGTGCAGATCAGCCCCGACGGCTGGTGGGCCAAGTGCTCGCGGCACGGTGTCATCGAATCGGCGCGGTTGGAACGCCGGTAGTGCTCGGCCGCGGGGAGCGTCCGGAGGTATTGCGGCGCGAGGTCGTCGGCGTCGGCGTCGTCATGGCCGTGGTGCTGGTGGCGAGTGCGGCGGCCGGCGTGGTCTGGGGTCTGCTGGCGCCGACCGAGCGGTTGCGGGTGACCCAGCCCGGTCGCGCCGCGGTACTCACCGGCGAGAGCATGCACCTGTTCGACGCGGTCGGGATGTTCCTGTGCATCGGCGCGGTGGTCGCGGTGTTGAGCGCGGTCGGTGCCTGGCGGGTGCGGGTCGCGCGGGGACCCGCGCTGGTGCTCGGCGTGCTGCTCGCCTCCGGGCTCGGCGCGGTGCTGATGATGTGGATCGGCGAAGGGGTTGCGGGCGTGCGTCATCCGCGCCCCGACGACCCGGCGATCGGTCAGATCGTCGCGCTGCCCGCGGAAGTCGGCACCGATCTCGCCCTGCTGGTGCAACCGTTTCTCGCTGCCCTGGTGCTGTTGTTCCTCGCCGCGTTGCACCCGGCCGCCGATCTCAATACCGGCGCCGCCGGGCTGCTCGGTGACTTGCGCCCAGCCGACTTCGCCGACGACGCCGACGAATACCGGCTGCCGTACGGCGCCGAACAGTATCGGCCGAGCGGCGATTTCGATCCGAGTTCGCAACCCCGCGGCTGAGTGCCCATAGCGCGATACCATTTTCGCATAACAGCAGGTAGGTACTTGCTTGCGATGCGAGAGGAACGGTCGTGGGATTCATCGGTGGTGGTCCGGTCGTCGAGGAACTCGACGCGAGATTCTGGCGGCTCACCGAACCGCTGACCTATCAGGGCGCGGTCGAAACCTTCACCGTCCCCAGCGGATTCCGCACCGACTTCGCGTCGGTGCCGCGCGCGCTGGTGTGGCTGATTCCCCGCTACGGCGCCTACACCCGGGCCGCGATCCTGCACGACTATCTGTGCCGCACAGGCGAAGTCGGGCCCGCCGACGCGGACGGGATATTCCGGCGCAGCCTGCACGAGGCCGGGGTATCGGTGCCGCGGCGCTGGATGATGTGGGCGGCGGTGCGCCTCGGCAGCAGGTTGCGTGGGGCTCGCGCGGTCGATGTGCTCGGCTGGTTGCTGATCGCGGTGCCCTCGGTGGTCTTCCTCGCGGTGCCTGTTGTGGTGGTGACTGCCGCGCTGCTGGTCTTCTGGGTGGTCGAACTGGGTTTCTGGGCGACCGGACGGATCGCCCGCCGCACCGCGGCGCCACCACCGAAGCCGCAGATGAAGACCGCCTGAGCGCGGATCTCACCCGGAACGGGGGAGGTGGCGGCGTTTTCGCGTGGCTAGCGTTCGGCGCATGTCCGAGCCGAGCACCGACGCCGCAGCACCGCCCGCCGAGTGGTCGATTCCCCGCGGCCTGATCGTGTTGCTGTCGCTGGCCGCCGCCGTCGTCACCATCGCCGGGTTGAAAGCGTTCTCCGGGATCGTCGGGCCGGTCTTCCTCGCGCTCATGCTCACCGTCGCGGTGGAGCCGTTGCAGAGCTGGGCACAGCGGCGCGGATGGCCCGCGTGGGCGGGGATGGCGGTGGCGCTCGCCGCGGTGGTGGCGATCATCGTCGGCATCGGTGGTGCGCTCGCGCTGTCGGCGGTGCAGTTGGCCTCACTGCTGCCGGAATACGCGGACAAGCTGAACTCGCTGCTCGACAACGCGCGGGGGTGGCTGTCGGACCTGGGCGTCAGCACCGAGCAGATCCACAGTGTCCTCGATGGCGTGGACGTCGGTAAGGCGGTGGGCGCCATCGAGATGCTGCTCGGTGGGGTTCTCGGGGTGTTCTCGAATCTGTTCTTCGTGCTGGCGCTGCTGCTGTTCATGGCCGTCGACGGCATGACGATGGCCAAGCGGATGGAGTTCGTGGCGCGGGAGCGGCCCGCCATCGCGAACGCGCTGACCTCCTTCGCCACCGGGACCCGCAAGTACCTGATCGTGTCGACGGTCTTCGGCGCGATCGTCGCGGTGATCGACGGCGGCGCGCTGTGGTTGATGGGTGTGCCGTTGCCGATTCTGTGGGGGCTGCTGTCGTTCATCACCAACTACATCCCCAACATCGGGTTCGTCATCGGCGTCATCCCGCCCGCGCTGCTCGCGCTACTCGACAGCGGTCCGGTGCTGATGATCTGGGTGATCGTGATCTATTCGGTGATCAACTTCGTGATCCAGTCGATCATCCAGCCCAAATTCGTCGGTGATGCCGTGGGACTCGGGGTGACCATCACGTTCTTGTCGCTGGTGTTCTGGGCGTGGGTGATCGGTGCGCTGGGGGCGCTGCTGGCGATTCCGCTGACCTTGCTGGTGAAGGCGCTGCTGCTCGACATCGATCCGACGACGCGATGGGCGGATGTCTTGATCGGCGCGCCGATCGACAAAAAGACTGCGCCGCAGCAGAAGTCGGGCAAGGCTGCCGCGACCGCGGTGGACAAGGAATAGACCTCGGCGTGGATCGGTTCACCGGAAAACCAGTGGAATGTGGTCGTACCAGCTCCTTATCCTGGCGACATCGAAGTTTCGGGGGAGGACCTGACCATGAAGACCGCAGCCGAGCAGGCCGCTGAACAGCCCGCCGAGCGACCCGATCTGGTCGCCTGGCGCCGCCGCCACGCCCTGCGCAGCTCGTCCGCCGCCACCGCGGTGCCGAGTGGGCGCGCCTACCGGCGCTCGCCCAAGCACCGCGACCGCCGCCACGAATCCTGAACGGGCCGGACTATTCCGGTTCCGTCCGGGTCAGCACCACCAGCGGCAACGGCTTGTCGACCTTGGCCTGATATTCGGCCAGCAACGAATTCTCCGCCAGTGCCCACGCCGCGAACTCGTCGTATCGCTCGCCCGTCAGTACGTCGGCTTTCGCCGCGAACTCTTCCCCACCCAACTCGATCGTCACCCGGGGATCAGCCTTGGCGTTGTGATACCAGGCCGGGTACTTGTCCTCCATGAACGAGCTCACGTACATCACGTCGCCGCGATACAACGCACCCAGCGGAACTACGTGCGGCTTACCGCTTTTGGCGCCGGTCGTCGTCAGCAGCAGCAACGTGGCGCCCGCATAGTCGCCCCCGACTCTTCCCTCGTTCTCGCGGAACTCCGTGATGACCCCGTCGTTCCAGCCTGCCATCTCCTCCTCGGAGAACTCCTTGTTCCATGGCGCGTCAGGGTCGTCGTAGGAGGTGGTTTCTTTCGCGTCCGCTCGGTTGTTGTCCATGCCTGCAGTGTGACACCGCCCACCGACAACTTTCGGTCCTCCGCCGCGGTCCGCACGGTGATGCGGTAGCCGAGAGGCATCCCGCTGGGTCCGGTCAGGTCGGGGGGCGTAGGGCCGCGAACTCGTCGGTGACGCGGAGGCCGGAGTCGGTGAAGCGATAGAGGGCCGCGGGCCGGCCGCCTGCTCGGCCGGAGGGCGCGGTGGCACCGGTGGGGGTTATGACCTTGCGGCGGGTGAGGACTCGTTGGAGGTTGGTGGTATCCACGTCGTAGCCGAGTGCGGCGCAATAGATTTCGCGCAGGGTCGACATGGTGAAGGTGTCGGGAGCGAGCGCGTAGGCGATGTTGGTGTAGGAGAGTTTGGCGGCAAGGCGGGTGCGGGCGTGGTCGACGACGGTGCGGTGGTCGAAGGACATGTCGGGCAGGTTCGAGACCGGGTGCCAGGTGGTGTCGGAGGGGAGTTTGGGTTCGGTGGTGAGGGGGACCAGGCCGAGGTAGGCCGAGGCGATGCGGCGCGGGGCCGGGACGCGCTCGGGATTGCTGAACACCGACAACTGCTCGAGGTGGTGCAGGTCGCGCACGTCGACCTTCTCGGCGAGCTGGCGCCGCGCGGAGGTGTCGAGGTCCTCGTCGTCGCGCAGGCGGCCGCCGGGTAGCGACCACGTGCCCTTCTGCGGATCGAGCGCGCGTTCCCACAGCAGGACCGCCAACTCCGGGTACTTGGCGCCTCTACCTGCGGAAATGCTCGAGGGGAAGCGGCGAACCTGGAACACCGCGGTGAGCGATTCGTGGATGGTGTTACTATGGGGCACGTTTTCGATTGTAAGTCGAAAACCTGGTTTGGTGCGAATCGCGGCGATGGAGCCGCTCGCACGATGAAGGGAGCCACCATGGCGACGACGACTGCACAGCGGACGCTGATGGATTCGGTCTTCGACGGACCCACGGGCTACGCGGGTGTCGAGGCGACGCCGGAATGGGCGCAGGAGGTGCGCCGGCTGGCGCGCGAACGCAATGCGACCATCCTCGCGCACAACTACCAGCTGCCCGAGATCCAGGACGTGGCCGACCACGTCGGCGACTCGCTGGCCCTGTCGCGCATCGCGGCCGAGGCCGAAGAGGGCACCATCGTGTTCTGCGGCGTGCACTTCATGGCCGAGACCGCCAAGATCCTCAGCCCGGCCAAGACCGTACTCATCCCGGACCAGCGCGCGGGCTGCTCGCTGGCCGACTCGATCTCCGCCGAGGAACTGCGCGCCTGGAAGGCCGAGCACCCCGGCGCGATGGTGGTGTCGTATGTGAACACCACCGCCGAGGTGAAGGCACTCACCGACATCTGCTGCACCTCCTCCAACGCCGTCGACGTGGTCGACTCGATCGACCCCGACCGCGAAGTGCTGTTCCTGCCCGATCAGTTCCTCGGCGCGCACGTCAAGCGGGAGACCGGGCGCGAGAACATGCACATCTGGGCGGGCGAGTGCCACGTGCACGCCGGCATCAACGGCGACGAGCTCACCGAGCAGGCCCGCACGCACCCCGATGCCGAGCTGTTCGTGCACCCGGAGTGCGGTTGCGCCACCTCGGCGCTGTACCTGGCCGGCGAGGGCGCGTTCCCGGCCGAGCGGGTGCACATCCTGTCGACCGGCGGGATGATCGACGCGGCGAAGGCATCGCACTCCAACCAGGTGCTGGTGGCGACCGAGATCGGCATGCTGCACCAGCTGCGCAAGGCGGCGCCCGGGATCGACTTCCAGGCCGTCAACGATCGCGCGTCCTGCAAGTACATGAAGATGATCACCCCGGCCGCGCTGCTGCGCTGCTTGGTCGAGGGCGCCGACGAGGTGCACGTCGACCTGGCGATGGCCGAGGCTGGGCGCGCTTCCGTGCAGCGGATGATCGCGATCGGCAACTCCGGTGGTGGAGAGTGACCGGCACCGTTCGGCCGAGACGGTAGGCGACCATGGTGGTTTCCTGGGAGGCCGAGGTCGACCTGGTGGTCATCGGCGGTGGCGTCGCGGGTCTCACCGCGGCGCGCACGGCCTCGTTGCGTGGCCTGCGGGTGCTCATCCTCAGCAAAGGTGGCCCGACCGATACGTCGACGCAGTACGCGCAGGGTGGCATCGCTGTCGTTGCGCCACTGGGCGATTCGGTCGATTCGCATGTGCATGACACGGTCGAGGCCGGGGCGGGCTTGTGCGAGGTCGACGCGGTGCGCTCGATCGTCGAGGGCGGGCAGGCCGCGGTCGCCGCGCTGACCGACCTCGGTGCGGTGTTCGACCTCGGACGCGACGGGCAGATCTCGCGCACCCGCGAGGGTGGGCACAGCACGCGACGCATCATTCACGCCGGTGGGGACGCTACCGGCGCCGAGGTGCAACGTGCGCTGAACGCGGCGGGGCTGCCGGTGCTGTTCGGTGCCGCCGCGCTGCGTGTGGTGACCGGGCCCGACGGGGTGCAGGGCGTTATCGCGGTGTCGGACAACGGTTTCGGCGTCGTCCATTCGCCCTCGGTGCTGCTGGCCACCGGTGGGCTCGGGCAGCTCTACGCGCTGAGCACCAATCCGCCCGGGGCGACCGCGGACGGTGTGGCGCTGGCCTTGTGGGCCGGGGCGGCGGTGGCCGATCTCGAATTCGTGCAGTTCCATCCGACGGTGCTCTACACGCCGGGCGGGGTGGGCAGGCGGCCGTTGATCAGCGAGGCGGTCCGCGGCGAAGGAGCGATACTCGTTGACTCCCAAGGGAACTCGGTGACTGCTGGGCACCCACGAGGTGACTTGGCACCTCGGGATGTGGTGTCGCGGGCGATCGCTGAGCGGATGCGGGCACTCGGGACCGACCACGTCTTCCTCGACGCACGCGCTGTCGAGGGGTTCGCGCAGCGGTTCCCGACCATCACCGCCTCGTGTCTGGCGGCGGGGATCGACCCTGCGGCGCAATTGATTCCGGTCGCACCCGCCGCGCACTATCAGTGCGGTGGAGTTCTCACCGATACCCACGGACGGACCGGTGTGCCGGGGCTGTTCGCGGCGGGTGAGGTCGCCAGAACGGGGCTGCACGGCGCCAATCGGTTGGCCTCCAACAGCTTGCTCGAAGGGCTGGTGGTCGGTGAGCGGGCAGGCGCGGCGGCGGTGGAGCGGGTCGGTGTTCGCGCGCGGGTCGACGAGATCGCGTCGTGGACACTGGAATTCGCCGATCGTTCGGTGGTCCAACAGGCGATGACCGAGCATGCCTCGGTCGTGCGCGACGGTGCCGGACTCGCCGAGGCGCTGGGACGCATCGAGGCCGCGATGTCGGCGGTGCCGCTGCTCGACCTCGGTGCGGAATCGGCGCAGTATCTGCGGCGCATCGAAGACGCGGCGCTCACCTTGACCGCGCGGGCGCTGCTGCACGCGGCGGCCCGCCGGACCGAGAGTCGCGGGTGCCATACGCGTTCAGAGTATCCGGAGTCGGTCGATCGGCAACGGCACAGTACCGCGATTCGTGAGACGCACAGTGGTCTCGAGCTGTCCACCATGGCAGTGGATTCCGAGCCGGTGGGGACGCGGTGAGAGTCGTCGCGTCACCATGCTGTTTGTTCAGGTAATACCGGCGGAGCGAGAGTCTCCCGCCCGATCGACGCGGCAACCAGTCGCCCGAGAACAGGAGTGCAGTGATGGCACTGGATGCCACCCTCGACCGTGATGAGCTGCTGACGCTGATCCGTACCGCCCTCGACGAGGACCTGCGCTACGGCCCCGACGTCACCACGGTCGCCACCGTGCCCGCGGACGCGGTGAGCAAGGCCTCGGTGGTCTCGCGCCAGCACGGCACTGTCGCGGGCCTGGACGTCGGACTGCTCGTGCTCGACGAGGTCCTCGGCGCGGGTACTTACGAGATCACCGCCCGGGTGGCCGACGGCACCCGCGTGGAGCCGGGCACTTCGGTGCTGAGCATCGTCGCCCCCACCCGCGGCCTGCTCACCGCCGAACGGACCATGCTCAACCTGGTCTGCCACCTGTCCGGCATCGCCACCGCCACCGCCGCCTGGGTCGACGAGGTCGACGGCACCGGATGCGAGATCCGTGACAGCCGCAAAACACTGCCCGGCCTGCGTGCCCTGCAGAAGTACGCGGTCCGCGTCGGCGGCGGCGTCAACCACCGCATGGGTCTGGGCGATGCCGCGCTGATCAAGGACAATCACGTGGTGGCGGCGGGCTCGGTCGTCAACGCCTTGCGCGCGGTCCGCGAACTGGCACCGGAGATCGCCTGCGAGGTCGAGGTCGACAGCCTCGAACAACTCGACGCCGTCCTGGCCGAAAACGTCGAACTGGTCCTGCTCGACAACTTCCCCCTCTGGCAGACCCAGGCCGCCGTCCAGCGCCGCGACGCGACGGCGCCGGACACCAAACTTGAGTCCTCCGGCGGACTTTCGCTCGAACAAGCCGCCGAATACGCGGGCACCGGCGTCGACTACCTCGCCATCGGCGCTCTCACCCACTCGGTCCGCGTGCTCGACCTCGGGCTCGATATGTGAGCGAGCCGCTCAGGCGTGGTCCGTCACGGTTCGACGGTGACCTTGATGGCCTCGCCCTTTTCGACGACGGTGAACGCCTCGAGTGCGTCGGCGAGGGGGATGCGGTGCGTGATCAGGTCGTGGACCGGGACTCGGCCGGTGGCGATGTAGTCCAAGGCCCGCCGATTGTGTTCGGGGGCAGAGCCGTTGGCGCCGTGTATGTGGAGTTGGCGGTAGTGGATGACGTTGGAGTCGCAGGTGATGGTGGGGTCGGTTTTCGGTAGACCGCCGAAGAAGGAGATGCGGCCGTTGCGTGCGGCCATCGCGATGGCCTGCTCCTGGGTGATGTTCGCGGCGGTCGCGGTGATCACCACATCCGCGCCGCGGCCGCCGGTCAGCTCCATGACGCGATCGACGACGTCGGTCTGCGACGCGTCGATGACCTCGTCGGGCGCAACCGCCTTCGCCGACAACGCCAGCCGCACGGCATTGACATCGACGAGATAGACCGGCCCGCACTGGTGCACGCCGCGCGCGATCCGGATGTGCAGGCAGCCGATCGGGCCCGCGCCGAAAACGACTACTGTGTCGCCGGATTCGATGCCGAGCAGTTCCTGGGCGTTGATCGCGCAGGCCAGCGGCTCGGCCGCCGATGCCTCCGCGAAGCCGACATTCTCGGGAATCCGGTTCAGGCCGTCGACGCGCAATACCTCTCGCGGCACGATCACGTACTCGGCGAAACCGCCGTCGTACTGGTAGCCGACCGAAGTCTGGTTGCGGCACACCGCCATCCAGCCCTTGCGGCACTCGTGGCAGTCACCGCAGGGCACCGCCGCGATGACCTGCGCGCGGTCACCGACCTGCCATGACGCGCCGTACAGCTCGGCCACCCGCGCACCCACTTCCACGACCTCCCCCGCGATCTCGTGGCCGAGAGTGCGTGGGGGCGTGAGGTTTTGGTGGCCGTTGTACCGGATCTTGACATCGGTGCCGCAGGTGGAGCAGTTGCGCACCCTGAGCTTGACCTCGTCCGGGCCGCACTGGGGTTCGTCGATGTCCTCGAGGCGGATGTCCTCGGGTGCGTAATAGCGCAGGGCCTTCATGTGAGCCGTCTTCCTTTCGCCGTCTCCGGCCGGGTGTGGGCTGTGTCTCCGCGCCTACGGTAGCGACCATTCGGGCATAAATCCACTGCAATGGCTGCCCAGTTATGCCCGAATGCTTGTCAAGATGACCGAATGTGCGCTCTACTGAGTGGGTCAATGTGGCCAGGGTCACATCTGTTCGAGCCGTTCGAGGAAAATACGATGTCTGTCTCACCACCGGAATCACGCACCGCACTGCGCGTCCACGTGCAGCGGGTCGGGACGTTCCTGTCCAGCATGGTCATGCCGAATATCGGCGCCTTCATAGCCTGGGGCCTGCTCACGGCCCTGTTCATCGAAAAGGGCTGGATCACTTCGCTCACCGGCGCCTGGGGCGAGGACAGCTGGGTGGCCCGCATCGGCGGATGGGGTGATTACGACGGTGGGGGCATCGTCAGCGCCATGATCACCTACCTGCTGCCGGTCCTGATCGGTGCGCAGGGCGGGCGGCTCATCTACGGCGCGCGCGGCGCGGTGGTCGGCGCGATCGCCACCATGGGCGTGATCGCCGGTGCGCAAGTGCCGATGTTCCTCGGCGCGATGATCGTCGGCCCACTCGGTGGCTGGGTGATCAAGCGGCTGGACGCGGTGTGGGAGAACAAGATCCGTCCCGGCTTCGAGATGCTGGTGAACAACTTCTCGGCCGGGATCGCCGGTGCGGTGCTGGCGGTGTCGGGCTTCTTCGGGATCGGGCCGCTGGTCACCGGATTCAGCAGGGCGGCAAGCAATATCGTCGACCTGCTCGTCGAGAACAACCTGTTGCCGTTCACCTCGGTGTTCATCGAGCCGGCCAAGGTGCTGTTCCTGAACAACGCGATCAACCACGGCATCCTGACCCCGCTCGGCACCAATCAGGCGAGCGAGACCGGCAAGTCGGTGCTGTTCCTGCTCGAGGCGAATCCCGGCCCTGGCCTCGGATTGCTGATGGCCTTCGCGGTGTTCGGGCGGGGCGCGGCGAAAGCGTCGGCGTCGGGCGCCGCGGTGATCCACTTCCTCGGCGGCATCCACGAGATCTACTTTCCGTATGTGCTCACCAAGCCGCGGCTGATCGTGGCGGTCATCACGGGCGGCATGGCGGGGGTGCTGATCAATGTCGTGTTCGGTTCCGGTCTGCGCGCGCCTGCCGCACCGGGTTCGATCCTGGCGGTGTACGCCCAGACCGCAGGCGACAGCTATCTGGGTGTCACGCTGTCGGTGCTCGGCGCGACGATCGTGACGTTTCTGATCGCGGCCGTGCTGCTGCGGACCGACCGGACCGGCGCCGAGCCCGACCTGGCGGACGCGACCGCCACCATGGAAGCGATGAAGGGCAAGCGCTCGATCGCCTCGACGCTGCTGGGGGCGAATGATCCCGCCCCGGCACGGATCTCGACCATCGTCTTCGCCTGCGATGCCGGCATGGGCTCCTCGGCGATGGGTGCCTCGGTGCTGCGCAAGCGGATTCGGGAGGCGGGATTCGCCGACGTGAGCGTGGTCAATCGCGCGATCGCGAGCCTCGGTGACGATTACGACCTGGTGGTCACGCACGCTGACCTGGCCGAACGGGCGCGGACTCGCACGCCCTCGGCGCTGCACGTGTCCGTGACCGACTTCATGAACAGTCCCACCTATGGCGAGATCGTCGGAATGCTGTCCCGTGCAGAAGGTTCCGAGACAGCTCCCGACCTGCTCGCGTCCGATTCGATCGTGCTCGCGGGCCTGGCTCGAGGCCGTGCCGAGGCCATCGATGAGGTAGGTGCGCTGCTGGTGGCCGCCGGCGCGGTCGAGCAGGACTATGTGGCGGCGATGCACGAGCGAGAGCGCACGGTGTCCACCTTCATGGGCAACGGGCTGGCCATACCGCACGGGACCAACGCGGCCAAGAACGCCATCCGGCATAGCGCGATCGCGGTGGTGCGGTACCAGGAAGCGATCGACTGGAACGGGAATCGGGTGGATTTCGTCGTCGGCATCGCGGGTGCCGGGGACGACCATCTGGCGGTGCTGTCGCGGATCGCCACGGTCTTCGCCGACGCCGAGCAGGTGCGGCGGCTGCGGTCGGCGGCGACACGCGAGGAGATCGCGGCCGCACTCGGTGACGTGCAAGCGCACGCCGATATCGCAGAATAGCGTGGTGGATTCGGAATCGAGGCAGTCGCAGATCGTGGAGTACGCCCGCGCACGAGGGCGGGTGGATGTCCTCGGCCTGGCCGACGAACTCGGGGTCGCGGCGGAGACCATCCGCCGCGACCTGCGCACCCTCGCCGAACGTCGGCTGCTGCGCCGGGTGCACGGTGGCGCCATCCCGATGGAGAGCGCGGTCTTCGAATCGAGTCTGGAATACCGCAGCCGGGTCGATCTGGCGCAGAAGCATCGGATCGCCGGGGCCGCCGCCGAGCAGTTGCACGGTGCCGAAACCGTATATCTCGACGAGGGATTCACGCCGCGGTTGATCGCGGAGAAGCTGGCGGACCGGGAACTGACCGTGGTCACCGCCTCGCTGCTGGCCGCTGAAGTGCTGGCCGACAGTCCCGGGATCACGGTGCTGCTGCTCGGTGGGCGGATGCGCGGGCGCACCCTGGCGACCGTCGACCACTGGGCGCTGCGCATGCTGGGCGAGCTCAGCATCGACCTCGCCTATCTCGGCACCAACGGGATCTCGGTGGAGAACGGCCTGACCACCCCCGATCCCGCGGTGGCCGCCGTGAAAGGGGAGGCGGTTCGGCGTTCGGCCCGGCGGATCCTGGTGGCGGCTGACAGCAAGTTCGGGGTGACGAGCTTCTGCCGGTTCGCCGAGGTCTGCGACTTCGAATCGTTGATCACCGGCGCCGAGTTGGGGATCGCGCAAGCGCGGCGATACGAGGCGCTCGGGCCGACGGTGATCCGCGTCTGAGGATCAGCCGGTGAGTTCGCGTTGCAACGGGGTGCGGAAGCGGGGGATGGCCCGGACGTCACCGAACCAGGTTGTGGTGCGGTCGATTTCGGCGTCGATGAGCTTTTCGGTATCGGTGCCGACGTCTTCGAGGAGGCGGATCACTACTTCACCGTCGGGGCGTTGGGCCCAGCCGCCGACGATGCGGCCGTCGGCCCAGATGGAGGGGCCGATGTTGCCGTTGGTGTCGAAGAGGGCGGGGGCGTGGGGGCCGAGGAACCACTCCCGGGATTGCCAGCCCATGGGGGTGGGGTCGAGGGCGGGGAGCAGGGCTGCCCAGGGTTCGGGGGTGGCGACCGGGTCGAGGTCGTCGGCGAGGAGTATCCCGGGGGTTCCGTCGAGGTCCACGTCGACGGTGTCGAGTTCCGCCAAGGCCTTTCGGACGTCGCCCAGCGTCCAGCCGGTCCACCATTTCAGGTCGGTGATCGGAGCCGGGCCGAAGGTGTGCAGCCACTGACGCACCAGCTCGACGCGGGCTTCCGTGGCGGGCATCGGTGAAAACCCTTGGGGCAGCCAGGTTTCCACCGGCGCCCAGGTGTATTGGCTGCTGGTCCAGCTGCCGTTCGGGCGGCCGCGCACGATCCGTCCCTCGGCGCCGAGCACCACGAGCACCCACGTGGTGATGCTCGTCGGTTTCGAATAGGACTTCCCAGGAGCGGTGTCGATCTGCGTGCGCAGGCGCGGCACGTCTTTGCTCAGCTGGACGCCGGTGGCCGCTCCCCGGGTGAGCAACGCCGCGTGGGTCTCGGCTTCGACCTCGGCCAGCCACGCCGAAATGTCACCGTCGACCGCACCCGCCAGTTCGATATAGCGACCGTAGGTACGACGCTGCTTGTGGGCCAGCGCATCACAGGTGGACGCCTGCAGAATAGGCAGCAGTTCGGTCGGCGCGACGAACATCGTGCGACGCATAGCGAGCATCCGAATCAGCGCACGGTCGTCGTAGAGCGCCTTCTCCACCTCGGCCGGGGTGAGGTCGATGCCACGAGCCCCGACGGACAGGAACACCGTCGCGGGATCGGTAGCGTGCAGAACCACCATCGAACGCGCGATGTCCACAGGGTCGGTCGAACGGGCCGACGGCGCGAGCCGATGCCGAGTCGCCAGCCGGGCGCGACGCTGCGCGGTATCGATCGAAAGCATGACCGGATGGTATGCGGGGGCACCGACAACCGCGCGCACCGACGGCCCGGGCGAAGCCTTTGTGCTGGACGGCGGGTATCAGGGTGCCAGGGGCGGATGAGGTCGAGAAGGCTGCCGAATGCCACCGTGCGTAGTGTCCATTTTGTGCAGACTGCGTGGTTCTCGGTTTCGCTCCCCGGCGTGAATCTCGTTGCTATCGTCCGCTCATGAACGCAGCGCCACCGGTTGTTACTGCGGCTGAGCTGGGGGTGGACGATGAGGAGCGGCCCGCGCGGGTGCTCTCCGGATTCCCCCATCGGCTGGTCGGTGTCGTCGCGCTCGGGCTCGCGCTGTTGTCGGTGTGGCAGGTGTTTCGGCCGTTGGCGCAGGGGAGTCAGTACTACCTGGTCATCTTTCTGGCCGTCGCGCTACCGCTGGTCTATTTGAGTTATCGGTCGTGGTGGGGGCGGCTCGATCGAGCTGATGGGCCGTCGGTGCTGGACTGGGTGTTGGCCGGAATCACTGTGGTGGTGTGTCTGTATCCGGTGCTGCCGATCCGGATCGGGGACGCGGGTGGGGGATACGACGCGTTCCTCGATCGCCAGGGGATGCTGGCGCCACTCGATGTGGTGATGGGCGGGCTGCTGCTCGTGCTCGTGCTCGAGGCGTGCAGGCGCACCACCGGGGTGATCTTGCCGGTGGTGTGTCTGGTGTTCCTCGGGTACGGGTATTACGGCGGGCTGCTGCCCCAGGATTGGTCGATCGCGCACGCGGGGCTCGACATCGATCAGATCGTCGACGCGCTCTACAACTCCGGCAGCGGCTTCTACGGCACACCGTTGGACGTGGCCGCCAGCTACATCGTGCTGTTCACGCTGTACGGGGCGGTGCTCGAATTCTCCGGTGCCGCACGGTTCTTCGTCGATCTGTCGGTGTCGTTGTTCCGTCGCTCGCACAGCGCGGCGGGACGTACAGCGGTGGCTTCGGGTTTCTTGCTCGGGACCGTCTCGGGGTCGGGGACCGCGACCGCGGTGAGCACCGGCGCGGTGACCTGGCCGATTCTGCGCAAAGCCGGTTACCGGCCCGAACAGGCCGGTGGGATGCTCGCGGCGGCGGGCGTCGGTGCGATTCTGTCGCCGCCGACGCTGGGTGTGGCGGCGTTCATCGTCGCGGAGTATCTCGATGTGTCGTATGTGACGGTGCTCGGGTGGGCGCTGATCCCGACGCTGCTGTACTACCTCGGCATCCTGCTCTCGGTCGAGATCGACGCGCGCCGCATCCACGCGGACGGGCGCGCGCCGGCGGATCTGGCGGACGGGCCGCTGCCGACGCCGTGGTGGAAGCTGCTGGGACGCTTCGGATATCACTTCTCGTCGTTGATCGTGATCGTCGTGCTGCTGCTGGTCGGCGTGAGTGCGACGCGCGCCGTCGTCTACGCCACCGTCCTGGCGCTGCTCCTGGCCATCCCGGATCGGATGCTGCGCAGGTCCGCCGCGGCAGACACCGCGCCGACGACTGCCGCGCCCGTGGGCACAGCGACCCCCGCCGCCGAGGCGGACGCGCCGGGCAGGTATCGCTGGACGCGAAAGACCGTGACGCAGTTCGCCTTCGAGGCATTGCGTGCCCTCTCGGTCGGTATGCGCTCGGCTCTGCCCGTGGTGGCGGTGTGTGCGGCGGCAGGCGTGATCACCGCGATGACCACCAAGACGGGGCTCGGTGCCCAACTGGCCGCGCTGCTGGTCAAGGCCGGCTCGGCGCTGTCGGATGATCCCGCCGTCGTCCTGGCGACCACCGCTGTGCTGGCGGCGATCGCGTTGTCGCTGCTCGGCCTCGCGGTGCCGGTCACGGCGTCGTTCGTCATCGGCTGGGTGATCATCGGGCCCGCACTGCTCGACCTGCACGTCGCCGCGCCCGCCGCCGCGATGTTCGTCTTCTACTTCTCGGTGCTCTCGGAAGTGACACCGCCGACCGCCCTCGCCGCCGTCGGGGCGGCGGCGGTGACCGGCGCGAAAGCGATGCCGACCATGTGGCACGCCCTGCGATACGCGCTGCCTGCCTTCCTGGTGCCACTGATGTTCGTGCTCACCGACTCCGGGCAGCACCTGCTCGGACGCGGTGCGGCGCTCGACGTGCTGTGGGTCACCGCGGCCGCCTGCGTCGGAGTCGCGGCGCTGGCGGCGGCGACCGGCGGTTGGCTGTTCGGGATCGGTGCCATCGGTCCGATTCCGCGCGGACTGGCCGCCGCGGCAGGCCTGACATTGCTGTACCCGAATCCGCTCGCCACCGGAATCGGGCTCGGGTTGCTGGTCGTCGCCGTGGTGGCGGGGCTCGTCGACCGGGTACGGAAAACGTCCACGGGCACACCGTGATCGACAGAAATCGGCAGGCGGCGTCGCCGTCGACGAGAGGGGACCTGATGGTCAAAAGTATTGTCGCCGTGGTCGCGGTCACCGCCGCTGTCACACTGCTCACCGGTTGTGGTGGCCGCCAGGACACCCCGACGGCCGACGGGGGCGGCGAGGTCACCTGTGAAGTGAAGCAGGACACCAGGATCGGCATCGCCACCGGCAACGCGACCGGCGTGTACTTCGCGCTGGGCAACGCCTACGCCGAGCAGATCTCGACCGCCACCGGTGGCACCGTGAAAGCCACGGCGGCCGAAACCGGCGCCTCGGTGCAGAACATCCAGCAGGTGGTCGGCGGCACCTATCAGGTCGGCTTCTCGCTCGCCGACTCCGCGGCCGACGCGGTCGCGGGCAAGGGCAGCTTCACCACCGCGCAGCCGATCCGCGCGCTGGCCCGGCTCTACGACAACTACACCCAGGTCATCGTGCGCACCGACGCGGGCATCAACTCACTGGCCGACCTGCGCGGCAAAAGGGTCTCCACCGGCTCGCCCAAATCGGGCACCGAGGTGATCGCCCAGCGCGTGCTGCAGGCCGCGGGCCTCAACCCCGACACCGATGTCGCCGCCCAGCGCCTCGACCTGACCAAGACCGTCGACGGGCTCAAGGATGGCTCCATCGACGCCATGTTCTGGTCCGGTGGCCTGCCGACGCCCGGCATCACGGACCTGTTCACCACCGCCAAGGACAAGGTCCGCTTTCTCGACATCACCGGGGTGCTGCCGAAGCTGAAGGAGATCAACCCAGTCTACGAGACGGGCACGATCCCGGCCGCCACCTACGGTCTGCCCGCTGACGCGCCGACCATCGTGGTGCCCAACCTGCTCGTCGTGCGCGAGGACCTCGACGCGAACCTGGCCTGCGTGCTCACCAAGACGCTGCTGGATCGCAAACCTCAACTGGAACAGGCGAATCCGGCCGCCAAGGGGATCAACGCCGATACCGCGAGCAAGACGGCGCCGGTGCAGTTGCATCGCGGGTCGGAGGCCGCACTGCGCTGACGACCGGGACAGCTCGGCCGTGGGCAGTCGCGGTGCGCGATGGGGACGCGCGCCGAGATGCTGGACCCCGGCCGCGGGGTGGCGGACAATCGCGCCATGAAGCGGGTCGGGGTCCTCGTCGCGGTGTCCGCGTTGCTCACGATGTTGTCCGTGGTCGGACCGGTCGTGCGGGCACAACCGACGTGCACGCCGGGCGTCGACCTGCGGCCGGTGGCGATCACGGTCGACGGCGAGCGGGCGACCGGCCGCGTGTACGAGCCGTATCGCTGTGTGCCAGGCGATATCCCGGCGACGAAACTGGTGGTGGCGGTGCACGGGCACGGTGGTTCGTCGGCCGATTTCGCCCCGTACATGACCGCGCTCGCGCGCACGGGTGGGTCGCCGATCCTGCTGATGGATCTGCGCAGCGCCGACGGGCCGTGGCGCACCGGCGACTGGAATCTGTGGGCGGGCTGGCACGACCTGGTGGCGGCGACCCAGTGGTATCGCGGCGAGCATCCCGATATCGCGTCCACCGTGCTGTGGGGCTGGAGTCAGGGCGGCATCACCAGCGGGCTCGCGGTGGCACACGGGCCGCCCGGCCTGTTCGACTACTGGGTCGACAACTATGGTCCCGCCGATGATTTCACCATGTGGGCGGCCAGTGGATCGGTGAATCCCGCACTCCCGCGCCAGATCGAACGTGACGCGGGCGGCTGCACGCCGGTGATCTGCCCGCTCGCCTATGTCGACCGTTCGCCCGCGCTGCTCGCCGACCGGCTGAGCATGCGCAGGGCCTTCCTGATCCACGGCACCGCCGACGCCATCGTGCCCTTCGCGACCAGCGTGGAACTGCGGGCGGCGCTCACCGCGGCGGGCAAACCGTTCTCCTTCTACACCGTGGTCAGCGGGCGCGACCTCACCGGCGCGATCGTTCCCGGTGACCACTCCGTCGGGCCCGCGCTGTTCGAGGGTGGGTGTGTGGTGCTGCGGCTGCTCGCGGGGACCGAGCCGCTCGCGCCGCAGGTCAGCGACTATATTGTCGATGTCGAGAACGGGCTGGTCACCGCCCCCGCGGCGCCCGTAGGCGCGAAGTGCGCGGCCTGAGCCGCCCGGGAACAACGTTCGTCGAAGTGCGGTTGTGCGAGAAGACACCGACCGAAACGAGGACGCGATGACCGACGATCACGGCTGGCAGGGTGACGAGCTCGACCTGGACGCCTATCTGGCCAGGATCGGCTACGACGGACCGCGCACCGCCTCGGTCGACACCCTGCGCGCACTGGTCAGGGCGCACACCACCACGATCCCCTTCGAGAATCTCGAGATCATCCTCGGACGTGGCATCCCGCTCGACCTGAATTCCCTGCAGGACAAGCTGGTCAGGCACCGTCGCGGTGGCTACTGCTACGAGAACGCCGCGATCTTCGCCGCCGCGCTCGAACGGCTCGGGTTCGGCGTCTCCGGACTCAGTGGCCGGGTCACCTACGGAGTGGCCGATACCGGTGTCCTGCGGCCCGCCACCCACGCCTTGCTGCGCGTGCACACCCCCGACGACGACCGCGTCTGGATCTGCGATGTCGGTTTCGGCTTCGGTCCGCTCGAGCCGTTCGAATTGGTCGACAGCGCAGGCGAATTCACGCTCGGTGACTGGCGCTACCGGCTCGAACACCGGGCTGACCAGTGGGTGCTGTTCCAGTTCGGCCGCGACGGCTGGCTCGACCGCTACACCTTCACCGAGAACCCGCAGTTCCGCATCGACTACACGGTCGGCAACCACTTCGTGTCGACCTCACCACGGTCGCCGTTCACCACCCGGCCCTTCCTCCAGCGGTTCCTGCCCGATGTCCACCACGTGCTCGACGACCTGACGTTGATCGCGGAATACCCGGACGGCACCTCGACTTCACGTGATCTGGACCCCACCGAGCTGACCAAGGTATTGGCCGAAATATTCGATATCGACCTCACCGAAACCGACGCCACCAGCATCGCGGCCACTCCCTGGCGAACCGGATAGCGCTGTCCCCACACGGCACGGCGGTTTGCTTCCTGGATGGCGCTACGGCAAATTGATGGTTACTTGCCGGGAAACAATTCCGTTGTGGGGGCCGATTCTGTGGGGTCGATGGTGCCGAACGTTCGTCTCGCGTTGCCGGTCGAAGCCGGTGCGGCGGTTCGTGGCACCGTCGAACGACGGCAGGATCTGGACGGGCTGCGCGGGATAGCCATCGCGCTCGTGGTGGCCTTCCACGTGTGGGCGGGCCGCGTATCCGGCGGTGTCGACATCTTTCTGGTGCTGTCGGGGTTCTTCTTCACCGGTGCCGTGGTGCGCGGGGTGGAGCGGCGCGGTGGCGTTTCCGTGGGGGAGACCGCGCGCCGGACCGCGCGCAGGTTGATGCCGTCGCTGGTGGTGGTGTTGGGGACGGTTCTGCTCGCGACGGTCGTGCTGCGGCCCTATACCCAGCTGGGGGAAGCCTCCGCGCAGACATTGGCCTCGATGTTCTACGGCCAGAACTGGTATCTGGCGACCGCCGAACTCGACTATCTCTCGCCCGATCCGTCGGTGAGCCCGTTGCAGCACCTGTGGTCGATGTCGGTGCAGGGGCAGTTCTACCTGGCGATCCTCGCGCTCCTGGCCGGGTGGGCGTGGTTGCGGCGACGCGGGTCGGCCGGGCGCCTCGCCCTGGTGCTCGTGCTGGCCGGGCTCGGGCTGCTGTCGTTCTGGTACGCGGCATCGGGCACCGCACAGCACCAGGCGTGGACCTACTACGACAGTGTCGCGCGCGGCTGGGAGTTGCTGGCCGGTGCGTTGCTGGCCGTGGCGGCACCCTGGTTGCGGATGCCGAACCGGCTGCGTGCACTCGCGGCCGCGCTCGGGCTGGCGATGGTGCTGTCGTGCGGGCCGCTGTTCGACGGGGCGAATCAGTTCCCCGGCGTCGCGGCGCTGTGGCCGGTGGCGGCCGCCTGCCTGGTGATCGCGTCGGGATTCGGTGGCACCGCGCGGGCGTGGCCGAATCGGCTGCTGGCAGGCCGGGTCTGTACCGAACTCGGCGCGTTCGCTTATCCGCTGTATCTGTGGCACTGGCCGATTCTCATCTTCTATCTCGGCGAGACCGGTCGGGCCGATGCCGGGGTCGTCGACGGGCTGGTGGTGATCGGCGCCTCGCTGATCCTGGCCTACGCGACAACCCGCCTGATCGAGACGCCGTTGCGGATGCCGCCTCGCGGCGAGCCGACCGAACGCCGCCGGGGGACCGGCGCCCTTGTCACCGCGCTGTCGGTCGCGGTGTTGATCGCCTCGGTGGGCTGGCAGGTCGTGCTCGTGGCGAACCCGGCCGTGCCACCGCGGGCACTGGACGCCCAGCGCTACCCGGGTGCCCAGGCACTGCTCTCCGGCGCCGAATACTCGCCGGAACCCATGCGTCCCACCGTCTTCGAAGGACAAGCCGACACCCCGTCGCCGACCACCGACGGCTGCATCACCCCCGACCGCGAGGTCCGCGTCTGTACCTACGGCGACCCCACCGCCGACCGTTCGATCGCGCTGGTCGGTGGCTCACACTCCGAGCACTGGTTGCCCGCGCTGGAGGTGCTCGGCGTCGAACACGGGTTCCGGGTGATCTCCTACCTCAAGGAGGGGTGCCCGGTCGTCCTCGCCGATGAGCCGTCCTACGCCGAGTGGCCGTTCCCCGAATGCCACGAGTGGTCCGTCGAGGTACTCGACCGGCTGTCCGCCGAACCGCCGAACTGGGTGCTGACGCTGTCCACGCGCTACCGCATGAACGGCCTCGGCGACGAGGTGCCCGCCGAATACCTCGAGGTGTGGACGGCCATGCAGGATCGCGGGTTCAATGTGCTCGCGCTGCGCGACACGCCACGGTTACGCCGCGACGGTGTCCTCTACCGGGCCACCGATTGCCTGGCCCACCGTGGCGACCCCGACAGCTGCGGGCTCGACCGCGCCGAGGTCCTCGACCCGCACGACCCCGCCGCGGAACCGGCGGCAGGCTACCCGAACATCCACCCGCTCGACCTGTCCGACGCGGTCTGCCGGCCGCAGCGCTGCCGCGTGGTCGAGGGCAATGTGCTCATCTATCGCGACGAACACCACCTGACCGCCAGCTACGCCCGCTCGCTCGCCCCCGAACTCGGCCGTCAGATCGGGGCGATCACCGGCTGGTGGTAGCGCGGGAGACTGCTCACCGCAGCCACAACAACCACACCGGCACCACAGATCCGGCTACTCTCGGACCGTGCGCACCCCACGGAAGGTCTCGGTCCTGTTCGTCGCGCTCGCTGCGTTTCCTGTTGCCTGCTCGTCCGGACCCGACCAGCCGCAGACCGTCGCAGAGTCCTTCGCCGCCGCGCTGACCAGCGGCGACGCCTCCGCCGCCGCGGCATTGACCGATGCGCCCGAGCAGGCCCGACCGGCCCTGACCGCGCTGTTCGACAACCTCGGCAAGAACGACACGGTCCGGGTGACATCGACCGACGGCAAGTCCTTCACGCTGGAATCCACCTGGAAATTCGGCCCCGAGGGCCGCAACGCGTGGACCTACTCGAGCGCCGGAACCACCACCGGCGAGGACGAGTGGAAGATCGCCTGGCAGCCGACCACGGTCGCGCCCGGCCTCGACCTCGGCCCGCTCAGCTACAGCCCGGTCGAGGCGAAGCCTGCCCGTGTACTCGACGCCACCGGCGGTGACCTGATGACCCAGCAGGTGGTGACGCTGGTGAACGTCGCGCCCGATGCCGACCTGGCCGCCACCGCGGCGCTGCTCGCGCCGCAGGGCGTCACCGAGGCCGGCTTGCAGGCGGATCTCGCTGCGGCGCAGGGCAAGCCGATCACCGCCGTCGCCCTGCGCGACGCCGACATCGCGCCGGTGCAGCAGTCGCTGACCGGGGTGCGCGGGGTGACGCTCGCGCCACAGACCCGGCTGCTCACCGTCGACAAGGCACTCGCCGGACCCACCATCGGCGGCCTGGCCGAGATCTGGCAGGAACAGGCCGACGCCGCGGCAGGCTGGGCGATCCGCGCGCAGACCGCCGAAGGCACCCGGCGCATCGCCGGGCCCGACGCTGAGCCCACCACAGACATCGCCAGCACGCTCGACATCGACCTGCAGCACGCCGCCGAGGACGCACTCACCCCGATCGCCACCCCGGCTGCCATCGTCGCGCTGCGCCCCTCGACGGGGGAGGTGCTGGCCGTGGCACAGAACGAGCCCGGCGACGCGCAGGGCCCGATCGCGCTGACCGGGCTCTACCCGCCGGGCTCCACCTTCAAGACCGTGACGGTCTCGGCGGCACTGCAAGCGGGCGGCCTGACCCCCGACACCGTGCTGCCCTGCCCGGGCCGCGCCACCATCGAGGGCCGCACGATTCCCAACGACAACGGCTTCGACCTGGGTATGGTGCCTCTGCACACCGCGTTCGCACGCTCGTGCAACACCACGATGGCCGAGTTGGGAGTGAAGTTGCCCGCCGACGGACTGACCGCGGCCGCCCAACAACTGGGTCTGGGTGTGGACTATGTGACACCCGGCTTGACGACTGTCACCGGGAAAGTTCCCTCCGCCGAAAACCCGGCGCAACGGGTCGAATCGAGCATCGGACAGGGCACGGTGACCGCGTCGCCGTTCGGCATGGCGCTCGTGGCGGCCTCCCTCGCGCACGGTTCCGCGCCGCCGCCGAGCATCATCCGTGGACGTCCCGGCGCCCCGGATCGGACGTCGCCCGCGGTGCCCGAAGCGGTGACGTCGCAGATAGAGACCATGATGGCGGAGACCGTGAGCGCCGGTACCGCCACCGCGCTGCGCGACATCCCCGGTCTGCTCGGCAAGACCGGTACCGCGGAGTATCTCGACGACACCCATGCCCACGGCTGGTTCGTCGGCATCGACGGTGATGTGGCGTTCGCGGTGTTCGTCGCGGACGCGGGCAGCTCCGGTCCGGCGGTCGAGGCAGCGGGACGGATGCTACGTGTGACACCATGAGTCGTCTTTCCCCCCGCAGGCGAGCAATCCCCCCGCTGCCGCACGCGGTCATCACCCAGCCAGCTACACTCGTCGGCGGACCATATCCATGGTCAATACGCGGGATGTCACAATTTCGAGAAGGTTCGGAGTAGGCGCCATCGATACCGGTCAGAAGATCGCGGAGCATTACCGCCTGGTCGAGCGTATTGGTAGCGGCGGCACAGGCGTTGTATGGCGTGCTGTCGACGAACGCCTCCAACGCTCCGTGGCAGTGAAGCAGATCCACATCAAACCCAGCTTGCCCGAGGGCGAGCGGGATGTGTTGCGCCAGCGCGCGATTCGGGAAGCCCGCAACGCGGCACGCTTCCAGCATCCCAATGCCATCGTGGTCTTCGACATCACCGAGCACAACGGTGATCCGTGCCTGGTGATGGAGTACCTCAAGTCGGTCAGCCTCGCCGGTGAGCTGGGCCAGAAGGGCCCGCTGCCGCTGCTCGAGGTCGCCCGGATCGGTGAGAAGGTCGCCTCCTCGCTGATCGCCGCCCATCAGGCCGGCTTGGTACACCGCGACGTGAAACCGGGCAATATCCTGCTCGGTGACCACGGTGAGGTGAAAATCACCGACTTCGGCATCTCCCGCGCGGCAGGTGACGTGACGCTCACCGAGACCGGGCTGATCTGCGGTACCGCCGCCTATCTGGCACCCGAGGTCGCCCGCGGCTCCGATCCGACCCCCGCGGCCGACGTATTCGCCCTCGGCGCAACGCTTTTCCACGCGCTGGAAGGCGAACCGCCCTACGGCGCCAACGCCAACCCCCTCGCGGTGCTCTACGCCGCCGCCAACGGACAGGTGCGCGAGCCCCACAACGCGGGCCCTGCCACCGATTTCCTGCTCGACCTGCTCAGCCCGGACCCCCTCGACCGCCCGACGATGACCGAGGCGCGCGACGCGCTGGCCTCGTTCGCCGAGGACGAGAACGCGGTGCCGGCCGGATTCGTGCCTGCCAGTGAGGCTTTCAATCGACGCAACTCCGCGGCGACCACCCAGGTGATCCGGCAGTCCGGGCGCCGGGCCTCGCATGCAGGCGCGTCCACCTCGACGACGCGACAGATCCGCTCGAACCCGCGTCCGCAGCCCCGTCAGGACACCGCCGCGCATCCGCGTACCCAGGCTCAGCCGATGCCCGCGCCGCGCAAGCAGGCGGGCAAGGGGCGTGCGGTGCTGATCGGTTCCGCGGTGGGTGCCGTGGTGGCGGCGGTCGCCGTCGCGTTCAGCGCGTTGAACAGCTCGGACTCGGAGTCGCCGCAGACGCAGGCCGGTCCGCAGACCTCCGCGCAGGCCTCGGCCGCGCCCAAGCCCAGCGCGACCGTTCCGCCGCTCGGGCAGGCGAGCAATGTCGGCACGGTCGACATCGGCTCGGCCGGTCAGCTGGTTGAGGCGTTCTTCAGCGACCCGGCCGGTTCGTGGTCACTGCTCACACCCGCCGCCCAGCAGGTCTACGGCGGCGAGTCCGCCTTCCGTGAGTACTGGAACGACCGCTCCATCCAGAACTTCGCCAGCATCACCGCCGTGAGCGGCAACAATGCCGACGGATCCACGAACATGCGCCTGGCCAGCATCACCATCAACGGCTCGACCAAGGCGATGGTCATGCGTGTGGTGAACTCGGGCGGCAATCTGCGCATCGACGGGGATACGCGCTAGTCGGAAGTCGGGCGAACTCGAGTGGTTCGCCCGACCACCGCGGCTCGGCACATGTGATGTGAGTCACTTCGTTATCGCGACCCTATCTGAATCCGGTATCAACTTCAATATTGATCGCCGCGCGGCTCCGGCCGAGGAATGAGATGGTCACCATGACGAAAACCCAGCAGGTGCGGCTCGCGCAGCGTCCGTCCGGACTTCCCGACGCCGACACCTGGACGGTGACGACCGAGGAGCTTCCCGCGCTGTCCGCCGGACAGATTCTGGTGAGAGTCGACTTCATTTCGCTGGACCCGGCGATGCGTGGCTGGCTCAATGACGTGCGCTCCTACGTGCCGCCGGTCGGGCTCGGCGACGTGATGCGCGCGCTGGATATCGCGACGGTGGTCGAATCGGCGCACCCGGACTTCGCGGTCGGCGACACGGTGAGCGGGACCTTCGGCGTCACCGAGTACGCGATCAGCGACGGCAAGGGCGTCGGGCGGGTCGACCTGAGCGTCGCGCCCGGACCCACCTGGCTCGGCGCGCTCGGAATGCCCGGCATGACAGCGTATTTCGGTCTGCTCGAGGTCGGGAAGCTGGCGCCCGGTGAGACCGTGGTGGTGTCGGCCGCGGCCGGCGCCGTCGGCGGCGTGGTCGGCCAGATCGCCAAGGCCAAGGGCGCGAACGTCATCGGGATCGCGGGCGGGCCGGAAAAGTGCCGATTGCTCACCGAGGAGCTCGGCTTCGACGCCGCCATCGACTACCGCGGTGACGACGTTCTGCGCCGGATCCGTGAGCTGGCGCCGAAGGGCATCGACATCTACTTCGACAATGTGGGTGGCGAGATTCTCGATGCCGCGCTCGCCAACCTCCGCCGCGGGGCCCGGGTGGTGCTGTGCGGGGCGATCTCGGCGTACAACGACGAGAAGCTGCAGCTGGGGCCGTCGCGCTATATGTCGCTGCTCGTATTCCGCGCCACCATGACCGGATTCGTGGTCTTCGACTACGCCGATCGCTACGGCGAGGCGGTCGCGCAGATCGGTCAGTGGCTGGCCGAGGGGACGCTGAAGAGCCGCGAACACGTCGTCGACGGCGGCGTGGCACAGTTCGGCGAAACCTTGAACCTGCTGTTCACCGGCGGCAACACCGGAAAACTGGTGCTCGCACTCTGACCGTCGCGACAGCGGGCGGAATCGGCGGGGCGCCGAATTCAGCTGGTGGATACGCTGTTTCGCCGACCGGACCCCTGATCCGGCGAATTGCCGGTGACCAGGGCCACCGCCAGCCCGGCGTTGAACGCGCCCAGTTCCTCCGGGGTGTCGGGGCCGCTGAGCCGATACCAGCGCACCGGGTCGATCGCGAGGGCGATGATGCCGCGCACCACCCTGGTGACATCGATGGGGGTGAAGGCGCCGCTGTCGATGCCGTGCGATACCAGGTTTCGGTACAGGGTGGTGGTGCGGCGGCGAATCACGCGAATCTCGGCGAGATGGTCGGCGGTGAGGTTCGCCATCTCGTATTGGGCTACTCGTGCGGCCACGTGGCAGCGGGCGTTGCTGATGACGTGTTCGGTCACCACGCTGCGTAGGTGCTCGACGGGGTCGCCGGGATCGGGAACCAGCAGGGCCTCATGGGCTTTGACATGGGCGACGCGGGTGATCTCGAACAGCATGTGCTCCTTGGCCGGGAAGTGCACATACATCGCGGCGGGGCTCAAGCCCGCCCCCGCGCTGATGTCGCGAGTGGTAGTGCCCTGGAAGCCTTTCGCGGCGAAGCATCGGGTCGCGGAGGTGAGCAGATTCCGGGCGACCTCGCTGTAGGTGTCCGGCCACAGTTCGGGTGAAAAGTCTTGTAGCCGTGGATCGTCAAACTGCCAGCCGTGGGATTCGTCCGGTTGCCGCGTGGCCATAGCCGCTCCGATCTGCGCTCGCCCGCCGGGTGGCCGCGACGCGGACCGCGCGCGGGAATCCGCACCGCTGTCCGAGTGCAGCCCTTGACTTTCCCACCTTAGCTAGCAACTATGCATTAAGTCACATCTGACTGAGCGCTTAGTAGCCTGGTCGAGGGACCGAAACGGTTGATACCGAGGCGGTCTGGTGCACAGTGGTAAGAGAGAATTGCTATGAGTCTTGCGGAACCGGGGATTCCTGACCCGCCGTCAGCAGTACTGGCCATGAACGGGATCTCGATATCGTTCGGCGGGCTGGTGGCGCTGTCGGATGTTTCGCTGGACATCGCGCCGCGGCAGGTGCTCGGCGTGATCGGCCCCAACGGCGCGGGGAAGACGACCCTGTTCAATGTCGCGTGCGGATTCGTCCGCCCTGACCACGGGTCGCTGTGGTGGCAGGGCGCCGAACTGACCGGGCTGCGGCCACATCAGCTGGCGGGGCTCGGCATCGCCCGAACCTTGCAGGGGCTCGGGCTGTTCGACCACATGAGCGTGCTCGACAATGTGATGATCGGCGCCGACCGGCACGCCGGTGCCGGATTCCTCGCGGGACTGTTCGCGCTCGGTTCGCGAGACGAACGGGCGCTGCGCGCGCGTGCCATGGATGTGCTGGCCGAGCTCGGTATCGCCGAGGTGGCGGGGCGAGTTCCGAGCAGCCTGCCCTATCCGGTCCGCAAACGCGTCGCGCTGGCGCGGGCGCTGGTCGCGCAGCCACGGCTGCTGCTGCTCGACGAACCGGCGAGCGGGCTGTCCAACGCGGAGATGGACGAACTCGGCGAACTCATCGGTCAACTCGCGCAACGGATGTCGATCATGCTCGTCGAACATCACATGGACCTGGTGATGAGCGTCTGCGACCGCATCGCGGTCCTGGATTTCGGCAAGCTCATCGCCTGTGGCACACCCGCCCAGGTGCGTGAGGACCCGGCGGTGATCACCGCCTATCTCGGTGAGGAAGTTCACCACTCGGCCGTTACCGGGGAACGGTGAATCCGATGCTCGAAATCCAGCATCTCAGTGTCGCTTACGGTCCGGTGCGCGCACTGCGCGACGTGACGGTCACGGTGCCGCGCGGCCAGGTCACGGCGGTGCTCGGCGCCAACGGGGCGGGCAAGTCCACACTCCTGCGGACGATCTCGGGCCTGGTCCGCGCCGAGCACGGGACCGTGCTGCTCGACGGCCACGACCTGACCCGCACCCCGGCCGAGAACATGTCCGCGCTCGGCCTGTCCCACGTGCCGGAAGGGCGCGGGGTGATCACGGAATTGACTGTGGCGGAGAACCTTCGGCTCGGTGCGCTCGGCCGGCGTGACAAGTCCCGGCCGGTCGACATCGACCGGGTGTTCACCTTGTTCCCGATGCTCGCGCAGCGCCGCGACCAGCTCGCAGGCGCCATCTCGGGTGGGCAGCGGCAGATGCTGGTGATCGGCCGTGCGCTGATGGCCGACCCCACCATGCTGCTGCTCGACGAACCGTCGCTGGGCCTGGCACCGCGCGTCGTCGCCGAGATCTTCGATCTCCTGCGCGGTCTGGTGGAAACCGAAGGGCTCACGATCCTGCTGGTGGAGCAGAACGCCCGCAGTGCCTTGTCCATCGCCGACCAGGGCGTCGTGCTCAATCTGGGGAAGGTCGTCGTCTGCGACGCCGCCGCGACCCTCGCCGGTGACGACCAACTCCGCCACGCGTATCTCGGCTTCTGAGAAGCACTTCCGGTTAGGACCTCTCGTGCAGCAATTGGTGAACACACTGCTCACCGGCATCAGTTCGGGCGCGATCTACGCGGCGTTCGCACTGGCTCTGGTACTCATCTGGCGATCCACCCGGATCGTGAATTTCGCGCAGGCGCCGATGGCGATGGTGACCGTCTATGTCGCGCTCGTGATCGTCGACGCCGGATACTCCTACTGGCTGGGGTTTTTCGCGGCGCTGGCGTGTGGCTTCCTGCTCGGTGCGGTGACCGAACGCGTGGTCATCCGGCCGGTGGAGGGGAAACCGGATATCAACGCGGTCATCGTCACGCTCGGCCTGTTCATCGTGATCCAGGCGATCGCGGCCATCGTCTTCGGCACCCGGTACCGATCCTTTCCCGCGCCGTTCGGCTTGCGCGGTTTCCAGATCGGCGAATTCAATCTGGCGCTCACCGGTTTCGGTGTGTTCACGATCGTGTCGGTGCTGATCGTGATGGTGCTGCTGGCGGCGTTGTTCCGGTTCACCGATGTCGGACTGAAGATGCGCGCCTCGGCGTTCAGCCCGGAGGTCGCCCGGCTGCTCGGAGTGAAGGTCAACCGGATGCTCACCTTGGGCTGGGCGCTGGCGGCACTGACTGGGACTCTGTCCGGACTTCTCATCGCGGGCGGGAATCTGGTGCATCCGGCGTTCATGGACTCGGTAGTGGTGTTCGGTTTCGTCGCCGCGGTGATCGGCGGGCTGGAGAGCCCGGTCGGCGCGGTGGTCGGCGGCTTGCTGCTGGGGTTGG
Source organism: Nocardia sp. FBN12 (assembly GCF_050320175.1). Classification (GTDB taxonomy): domain Bacteria; phylum Actinomycetota; class Actinomycetes; order Mycobacteriales; family Mycobacteriaceae; genus Nocardia. The sequence continues at coordinate 1,047,759 of NZ_CP190048.1, forward strand.
GACTGAGCTTCGTCAGCGGCTACGTGGGTTCGGAACTGGTCCCGCTGGCCTCGCTGGTCATCTTGCTGGCGGTGCTGCTGGCGCGCCCCGGCGGTCTGTTCTCCCGGACCGCGACTCGGAAGGTCTGAATCATGTTGCGCACCTTGAAGACATCGGTGCTGCTGCGGCACCTGACGCTGGCGCTGCTCGGCCTTGTCGCGATCGTCGTCGTGGTGGAGTCGGTGAGCGACTACCGATCCGTGCAGCTGGCGTCCATGGCCTACCTGGCCATCGCCGCGGGCGGGCTGACGATGCTCACCGGCCTCAACGGGCAGTTGTCGCTGGGGCACGGCGCGTTCCTGGCGATCGGCGCCTACACCACCGCGGTCGTTCTCCAGAAGTTCTCGGACGCACCGATTCTCGTCGTCCTGCTGGTCGCGACCGTGGTGACGACGATGATCGGCGCGGTGGTCGGGGTGGCGGCGGCGCGCCTGCACGGCCCCTACGTCGCGGGGGCCACCTTGGCTTTGGCCATCGGTGTACCGGGGCTGGCCATCTACTTCGACGAATTCCTCGGCGGCGAACAGGGACTCAACGTGCGCGCCCCCGCTGTGCCGGACTGGCTCGGCGACCTGGCGTTCTTTCTGACCGGGAACGAGATGTCGGTGAGCAAGTACGTGGCCTACCTCGGCTGGTGCTGTCTCATCGTGGTGTTCGTGCTGTTGGCGAACCTGTCGGCGGGCCGGGTCGGACGGCGTTGGCGGGCGGTGCGCGACGATGAGATCGCCGCCTCGCTGGCCGGAATCAATCTGGGCCGAACCAGGATTCAGAGTTTCGTCGTCAGCACCGCGTGCGCGGGGCTGGCCGGCGCGATCATGGCGCTCTCGGTGCGGATCACCGCGCCGAGCGGGTTTCCGCTCACGCTCTCGCTGGTGCTGCTCAGCGCGATCGTGCTGGGCGGGCTCGGCAGCCTCGTCGGTGCGCTGGTCGGTGCGGCACTGCTCACCTATCTGCCGCCCGCCGTCACCGATCTGGGCTCGGGCATCGGGCTGAGCGACATCCAAGCAGCTGAGCTCACCCCGCTCATCTACGGGCTCACCACCATCGCGGTCATCCTGGCGGCTCCGTCGGGTCTCGTCGGCATTGCCGGCGCACTGCTGCGGCGGCGCTCGCGGCCTCGCGATGACCAAGCCCAGATCCGTAACGATCAACCCGGTTCGAAGGAGATTCGGCAGTGATGAAGACATGGATGAAACGGGTGGCCTCGGCCACCTGCGCCTGCGTGGCGGCAGCGTCGCTGGTGGCGTGCGGTGCGGGCGCGGAGCGAACCGGGGGCGGTGGTGGTGAGTCCAGCGTCGGCGTCACCGACACCAGCGTCAAGATCGGCGGTCATTTCCCGCTCACCGGCGTCGCGGCGCCCGGCTACAGCGAGATCCCCGTCGGCCATCAGGCCTACTACGACTACCTCAACAAGAAGGGCGGCGTGAACGGGCGAACGATCGAGTTCCTCGCGCGTGACGACGCCTACAACCCCACCAACACCAGCCGTGTCGTCAACGAACTGGTGCTCAAGGACCAGGTCTTCGCGATTGTCGGCGGGCTCGGCACCCCGACGCACAGCGCGGTGGTCGACTTCCTCAACAGCGAGAAGGTGCCCGATCTCTTCGTCTCCTCCGGGTCGCTGGCCTGGGGTGACGCGGTGCAGAAGAAGCCGTTCACCTTCGGTTGGCAGCCCGATTACGAGGTCGAAGGCAAGATCATCGGCGACTGGATCAAGAAGAACAAGCCGAACGCGAAGGTCGGCTTGTTCCTGCAGGCCGATGATCTCGGCGCCGATGGCGAGAAGGGCATCAACCAGTACATCAAGAACCAAGTCGTCCAGGCCGTTCGCTACACCCCCGGCAACACCGACATCGGCCCCCAGATCGCCGCGTTGCAGGCCGCCGGAGCGGACCTGGTGGTGGGCTTCAACGTCCCCTCGTACACGGCGTTGAGCCAGCTCGGCTCGCTCAAGCTCAACTACAAACCGTCCTGGTTCTACAGCAATGTGGGCTCCGACCCGGCGCTGGTCGGTTCGCTGCTCGCCCGGTTCTCCGAAGGCGCGGTCGGCAACGGTGGCGGCATGCTCGACGGTGTGATGACCACCTCCTACGTGGCCGATCCCGAGAGCGTGGGCGATCCGTGGACGGATCTGTGGCGCACGGTGTGGCAGGAGAGTGGCCAGCAGGGCGAGCTCACCGGCTACCACGTCTACGGCATGGCACAGGCCTACACCTTCGTGCAGGCCTTGCAGGCGGCCGGACCCGAACCGACCCGCGAGGGCATTGTGGCGGCGATCGAGAAGGTCGGTGCCGAATTCGACGGGCCGGGGCTGGCACCGTTGCGGTTCTCGAAGGACAACCACCTGGGGATGTCGGGTGTGCGCGTCGCCGAGATCAAGAACGGCGCGCTTACCTCGGTCACGCCGGTCCTGGTGACCGGTGGCGGTGACACCCCGATCACCCAGGACAACTCCGGCGCGGACCAGGACAAACCGACCGCGAACGGGATCCCGGACGTGCCCGCGGCGAAGTAGCAGGCACGCGCGGCGGGCTCGGTGATCGTGACCGGGCCCGCTGCCTGTTCGCCGCGGCCGGTCGAGGCGGCGCGGCTGGGGAGGATGTGCTGGAAAAGCGATGGCGGGCGACCATTAGGCTGGTAGCTGACCTGAGCCCCAGCACAGAACAGGACCGTACCCCGATATGACTACCCGCATCGAGCTCGCCCGCGTCGATCTGCGCGGTCGTACTCCTTCCACTGCCGAGCTGCGCACCGCGCTGCCGCGTGGCGGGGTCGACGTCGACTCGGTGCTGCATCATGTGCGGCCGGTCGTCGAGGACATTCGTGATCGAGGTGCCGCGGCCGCGCTGGACTACAGCGAGAAGTTCGACGGTGTGCGGCCCGCGGTGGTGCGGGTGCCGGTCGGCGAGCTGAGCAAAGCCCTCGCCGAGCTGGACCCGGCTGTTCGGGCGGCGCTCGAGGTCGCGATCGAGCGGACCAGGAAGGTGCACGCCGATCAGCGGCGTACCGACACGGTGACCGAGGTCGTGCCCGGTGGCACCGTCACCGAGAAGTGGCTGCCGGTGGAGCGTGTCGGGCTGTATGTGCCCGGCGGCAACGCCGTGTATCCGTCGTCTGTGGTGATGAATGTGGTCCCGGCGCAGGCCGCGGGTGTCGAGTCGCTGGTGGTGGCCTCGCCGCCGCAGTCCCAGTTCGGTGGGCTGCCGCACCCCACGATCATGGCGGCGGCCGCGCTGCTCGGCGTCGACGAGGTGTGGGCGGTCGGCGGTGCGCAGGCGGTGGCATTGCTGTCGTACGGCGGTGTCGATACCGATGGTGGGGCGCTCGAGCCCGTCGATCTCATCACCGGGCCGGGCAATATCTACGTCACCGCGGCCAAGCGGTTGTGCCGCGGGCTGGTGGGCATCGATGCCGAAGCGGGCCCGACCGAGATCGCGGTGCTGGCCGATGCCACCGCCGATCCGGTGCACGTGGCCGCTGATCTGATCAGTCAGGCCGAGCACGACGTGCTGGCCGCCAGTGTGCTGGTCACCGATTCTCCCGCGCTGGCCGACGCGGTCGATGCCGCGCTGAATGCTCAGCTCACGGTGGTCAAGCACAATGATCGGGTACGGGAAGCGTTGTCGGGCAAGCAGTCCGGGATCGTGCTCGTCGACGACATCGCGCAGGGTTTGCGGGTCGTCGATGCCTATGCCGCCGAGCACCTCGAGATCCAGACCGTCGACGCTGCCGCGGTCGCCGCACGGGTGCGCAGTGCGGGCGCGATCTTCGTCGGCCCGTGGGCGCCGGTCAGCCTGGGTGACTACTGCGCCGGCTCGAATCACGTGCTGCCGACCGCAGGCTGCGCGCGGCACTCCTCGGGGCTGAGCGTGCAGACGTTCCTGCGTGGCATCCACATCGTGGAGTACACCGAGGCGGCGTTGAAGGATGTCGCCGGACACGTTGTCGCCCTTGCCGATGCGGAGGATCTGCCCGCGCACGGTCAGGCCGTGCAGGCGCGTTTCGAGGCGCTGTCGTGAGCACTCCCACCGTGCCCGGCGCCTCGGCGACCCTGGACCAGCTACCACTGCGCGACAACCTGCGGGGCAAGTCTCCTTATGGCGCACCGCAATTGACGGTGCCGGTGCAGCTCAATACCAACGAGAACCCGCACCCGCCGAGCAAGGCGCTGATCGACGACGTCGCCGAGTCGGTGCGTGCCGCCGCGGCCGATCTGCACCGGTACCCGGATCGAGATGCCGTCGCCTTGCGCCACGACCTGGCCGAGTATCTGACCCGGCAGACCGGCGTCGCGGTCGACACCGCGAATGTGTGGGCGGCCAACGGCTCCAACGAGATTCTGCAACAGCTGTTGCAGGCATTCGGCGGACCGGGCCGCAGCGCACTGGGTTTCGTGCCCTCGTACTCGATGCATCCGATCATCTCGGAGGGGATCGACACCGAGTGGGTCGAGGCCAAGCGCAGCGGTGACTTCTCGCTCGATATCGACTACGCGGTGGCGCAGATCGTCGAACGCAGGCCTGACGTGGTGTTCGTGACGAGCCCCAACAACCCGACCGGGCACAGCATTCCGATCGACGAGCTCGAGCGGATTCTCGATGCCGCGCCCGGCATCGTCGTCGTGGACGAGGCCTACGGCGAGTTCTCGGCGGCGCCCAGCGCGATCACCCTGATCGACCGGTTCCCGACCAAGCTCGTGATCACCCGCACCATGAGCAAGGCGTTCGCCTTCGCGGGCGGGCGCCTGGGCTACCTGGCCGCCTCGCCCGCGGTGATCGACGCGATTCTGCTGGTGCGCTTGCCGTATCACCTGTCGGTGGTCACCCAGGCCGCCGCCCGCGCGGCCTTGCGGCACGCTGACGAAACCCTCGGCAGTGTCGCGGAACTGGCGGCCCAGCGTGATCGGGTCGCCGCCGCGCTGGTGCCGCTCGGCTTCGACGTGATCCCCAGTGACGCCAACTTCGTGCTGTTCGGCCGGTTCACCGACGCGGGCGCCGCATGGCAGCACTACCTCGACGCGGGCGTGCTGATCCGCGACGTCGGCATCCCCGGCTACCTGCGCGCCACCATCGGCCTCGCCGCCGAGAACGACGAATTCCTGCGCGTGAGCCGCGATATCGCGGGCACCGACCTTACTCACTGAATCCACCTGTGGAGGAGCACATCATGAGCAGAACAGCGCGGGTGGAACGCGTCACCAAAGAGTCCTCGATTCTGGTGGAGCTGAACCTCGACGGTACCGGGCAGACCGAGATCTCCACCGGCGTGCCGTTCTACGACCACATGCTGACCGCGCTCGGCGCGCACGCCGGGTTCGACCTGGTCGTGCGAGCCGAGGGCGACATCGAGATCGAAGCGCACCACACGGTCGAGGACACCGCGATCGTGCTCGGCCAGGCACTCGGCCAGGCGCTGGGCGACAAGAAGGGGATCCGCCGCTTCGGCGACGCGTTCATCCCGATGGACGAAACCCTCGCGCACGCCGCCGTCGACGTGTCCGGGCGACCGTACTGCGTGTTCACCGGTGAGCCGGAACACCTGGTGCACACCATCATTCCCAGCGCGGGTCCCGGTGCCTCGTATTCGACGGTGCTCAACAAGCACGTCTTCGAGTCGATCGCGCAGAACGCCCGTATCGCCCTGCACGTGCGGGTGCTCTACGGCCGCGACCAGCACCACATCACCGAGGCCGAATTCAAGGCTGTCGCACGGGCTTTGCGCACCGCCGTCGAAATCGACCCCCGGGTCAGTGGTGTGCCGTCCACGAAGGGTGTGCTGTGAAATCCGTTGTGCTGCTGGACTACGGCTCCGGCAACCTGCACTCCGCCGAACGCGCGCTGGTGCGTGCGGGTGCGCAGGTGGAGGTCACGGCCGATCCGGAAGCCGCGCTGGCCGCCGACGGCCTCGTCGTCCCCGGTGTCGGCGCGTTCGCGGCCTGCATGGCCGGGCTGCTGTCGGTGCGCGGTGACCGGATCATCGGTCAGCGCCTCGCGGGCGGACGTCCCGTACTCGGCATCTGCGTCGGCATGCAGGTCATGTTCGACCGCGGCGTCGAGTTCGGTGTCGAGACCGAGGGCTGCGGTGAGTGGCCGGGCACGGTCGCCGGTCTGGACGCCCCCGTCCTCCCGCACATGGGCTGGAACACGGTCAAAGCACCCGCCGACAGCACCCTGTTTGCCGGCATGGACGCCGACACCCGCTTCTACTTCGTCCACTCCTACGCGGCCCAGCAGTGGGAACTCCCCGACAACGAGCACATCGCCCCCGCGAAGCTCACCTGGGCCGAACACGGGGTTCCGTTCCTGGCAGCCGTCGAGAACGGGCCACTGTCGGCTACCCAGTTCCACCCGGAGAAGTCCGGCGATGCGGGTGCGCAGTTGCTGCGCAACTGGATCGGGTCGCTGTAGTTCCGGCGGTTCGTGGGCCGTCGACGCCACGGTCTCGCCAGGGGTGAACAATATTTCCACTCGTGGCTACGCATGGCGATCGCCGGCCAGGAACGCACGGACCAGCGTGACGCAACGGTGGGCGTCGTCGAACCATGGGGCGTGGCCGCCGGGAACGACGGCGAGGTGTGCGCCGGGGATCTTCGCCACGGATGACCGTGCCTGTTCGGGTGAGCAGAAGACGTCGTCTTCGCCCCAGACGAACAGGGTCGGAGTGTCGATTCGGGCGAGTTCGGCGTCGGTGAGGACGTTCTCGGGGCGTGCGGTCCGATCTTGGATCAGGCGGCGCAGGAGGGCGCGGTAGGACGCGGCTTGTCCTGGTAGGCGCAGTGGCAGGCGGTGTAGGTCGAGCATGTCGTCCGACATCGCGCGTGCCGCGTTCGCGCCGATCGCCTCGGTGAGAGCGATCCGTGCGATGAACCGAGGGGACGGTAGTCGCATCAGGCTCTGGTCGAAACGTCCCCGGATCGGGGAGGTCAGGGCTGCGAACTCGGCGATGACGCGGGATCCGGGCAAGGCGGTGGCGGGGGTGGCGACCAGCGCTGCTCGCGATACTCGCTCGGGTGCGTCGAGCATCGTCCAGAGGGTGAACAGGCCGCCCAGGGAGCTGCCGACGAATGCGGCTCGTTCTATGTCGAGCGCGTCGAGAGTTCCGGTGACTACGCCGATCGCTAGTTCGCGGACTGTTCGACCCTGCCAGGTGCAGGGCGGGGCGAGGCTGTGGCCGGGGAGGTCGATCAGGATGTGCCGGAAGCCGGGCAGGCCGGCGACCAGGGGTGCCATGCCCATCGCGGGCGCGGAGATGCCGTTGATGTGGACGAGCGGCTCACCCTCGCCGACTGTCAGGACGCGAACCGTGGGGTCGCCCAGCATGACTACGTGTTCGGTGGTCGTCAGTCCGTAGGTGGCGGCAACACGTTGTTCCGCCGCGCGGATCCGCCGCTCGAGGCCCTGGGAATTGCTCATGTGACCACTGTCGGCCTCGAGCGTGGTCGCGTCTTGGACGAATGTTCGGCATCAGGTCGCCGCGAGTGCGCCGGGGGTGATTCCGGCGAAGGCCGCCATGTCGCGGTGGAGGTGGGATTGGTCCGAATAGCCGCATGCCACAGCGACTTCGGCGGCGGAGCGGCCCACCGTCAGCAGGTCGAACGCGCGGCGGAATCGGACCACCATCGCCGCTCGTTTGGGTGTCACGCCGACCTGTGCGGTGAATCTCGACCACACGCGCTGGCGACTCCACCCGGTCAGTTCGGCCAGCTCCCGCACCTGGACCGCGCCCCTGTCCGCGATGATTCGCTCCCAGCAGGCGGCGACCTCGGGATCGGCCATCCTGGTTGTTTCCCGGGCGGCCAGAAATTTCGTTGTCACCGCGAATCTCTGCGCCCACGTTGTCATTTCGGACAGCTGCTCGCACAGCAGCGGTGCCGCCGATCCCCAGATTTCGCCCGGTCCCGCCAAGGCGCCGGCCAAGTCGGCCGGAGCGACACCGAGCAGGCGGTAGGCGACGATCGGCGACATCCGCAACTCCACGCATTCGAGGCGCTCCGCGCGGACATGACGAATACCGGGAACGAGACCGGCGACCAGCCCATCGAAGGTGGGCTGCTGATCAGGACCGTCCACGGTCAAACGACTGTCCCCGAACTGGATCACCACGGTGACCTCCGGCCGAGCGAAAATCCGCATATCGCACCCCACGGACCCACGGTCGCGAAACCCGTCCATCGAAACGCCCGCCATCGCTGTCGCTGTCGACCTCGCCAGGTCCCAACCGACATCCAGCTCCCGTTCGGACATGATCGGCCGCACATTTCGAGCGTACGAGCTCGGTTGCGAGCCAGGCAACCTCGTTCGGACCCTGGATAAAGGTCGGCGTAAGGAGTCTGCAAGTGGCCACTGCGATCGTTCACGCGTCCTCTTCTCGGAGGTGCGTTGACGGTAGGAGACATTGTGGGCGAGACGGTCGATGGCCAGCACTCGGGCAGCGGTAACGATCCTTTCTGGACGGGCCCGCGGTTCCTCGACGCGGTGACGGCGATGACCTTTGTCGTCCTGGTGATCCTGCAGTACGGGTGGTGGCGCGACCATGGTCGCCCGTTTTCGTGGGTCTTGGTGCTCGCGACACCGCTGTTGGCGTTCGTGCCCTCGGGGATCATCGTGAAGGCTGTTCGCAAGCGGTGGACCGCGCGATGGGCCGATGAGCACGGTTTCGTCTATCACCGCGCGGCAGGATGGCCGGTGCCCGAGTGGGACTTCCCGCCGTTCACTATCGGCCGGGCACGGCGCTTTCGGGTCCGCGACGCGATGCAGGGCAGGATCGGCAGTTACCCGGCCAGCTTCTTCCATCTGACCTGGCTCCACAACAACAAGATCAACATCAGCACTCACTACCGAAATGTCTTCATCATCGACCTTCCCGCGGCGCTTCCCCGGTTGACGATGGGGCCGACGTTGGACCTGTCCACCGGTGATCGGGTGGAGTTCGAATCCGCGGACTTCAACAAGCACTACTCGGTGCATTCGTCGAATCCGGCGTTCGCACACGCGGTTTTCACACCGCGCACGATCGAGCTGCTGGTGAACCTCGGGCCGCGAAGGCAGGCGGCGAGCGTGACCAAGTTCGAGATCGTGGGCAACCAACTGGTGGGGGTCACCATCCTCGGCAATCGACCCCGCGAGATCGGCACGGTGTTCGAGGTGATGCGAATCGTCGCCGAGGGCATCCCCAGGTTCGTCTGGACCGACTACGCGACTCAGTCCGATCGGTCGGAGCAGTACGGCCCCGACGCTCTCAGAGAACGGAATTTCGCATGAGTACCGCTGTCCTGGTCACCGCTGTCGTCGTGGGGCTGATCGTGGTTCTGTGGTACTTCGCTGCCTACAACGACTTCGTCCGGCTCCGGAACCTGGTCGCCGAATCATGGAAACAGATCGACGTCGAGCTGCAGCGCCGCCACGACCTGGTACCGAATGTGGTCGCCACCGTTGAGCGGGCCGCGGCCTTCGAGCGCGGCACCTTGGAAGCGGTGATCGAGGCGCGTAACCGTGCGCGGGCACTCACCGGCGCCGCGAAGCCTACTGGCACCGCCGTGTTCGCGGTCGCCTCCGCCGAGAACGCTCTGACCACGGAGCTCAGGCGCGTGCAGGCCCTCTCCGAGGAGTATCCCGAGCTGGGAGCTGTGCGCAACTACGCGGCACTGCAGCGCGAGCTGGCCGACATCGAGGACCGGATCGCGGCTTCCAGGCGCCTGTACAACGCGAATGTCCGTGCCCTGAACACCAAGGTCGAATCCGCGCCCGCCATGCTGGTCGCTTCGCTGCATCACGTGTCCGCGGCCGAGTACTTCGAACTGAGCGGTCCGCAAGTGCGGGCCGTCATAGATCTGGACCAGCTGTTCAGCGATCGGACGGGCCGATAGCGGGCCACTGATCGTTCAGTCGATCCAGTCGTAGCCACCATCGGCAGCGGTCAGCTGGGCGCGAATGGTCAGCGATTGTCGAAGTGCGCTTGGTCGGCGGCTTCGGTGCCCGCGGTCCAGCCTTCGGCGCTGCGGATGGTGATGCCTCGGGTGCGGGCGGTGGGGAAGTAGGTGTCGAAGGCTTTGTCCACTCGTTGTCGGTGGGAGGCCAGGGCTGGGAGCAGGTGGGTGGGCGCGTCGGCGATGGTTACCTCGGCGGCCTTGGCGAGGCGTTCGCCGATTCTCGTGGCATAGGCGGTGAGGTACGCCTTGCGGTAGTGGCGGGAGCGGGATTCCTCGGTGGTGGCGTTGTCGATCATGGTGCGGGTGGCTTGGACGAGCAGGGAGGTGGACAGGATCTCCACGGCGTCGAGGTCGAGGTCGTCGCCGACTATCGTGACGAAACCCCAGTCGGCGACGAAGATCGCGCGGGCGCGATTGGCTCGGGTGACCATGTCGATGAGCAGGGCTTTGGCGTCGGTGTAGGGGGTTTCGAGCCAGATTCTGCGGGCGGCCGGGAGGTCGGGGTCGGCTCGCTCGGCGTCGAGTAGGGCGCGGTCGATGGCGTATTTGGTCATGAGTTCCTGCGCTTTGGCGGAGAGGGTTTCCGCTTCTTCGGCGAAGGAGGTCGACTCGGCTTTGGCGAGGAGGCCGCGCACTCGGCCGAGGGTCTTTTCGTCGACGTGGTGGTGGGTGGTGGTTTGTCCGCGGGTGCCGGGGAGCGGGAGGATCTGCTCGAGTTTCGGGAGCTGGATGAGCAGGCTCAGGGCGCTCAGGGCTGCGGTGAGGGCCTCCGCTCCGGTGAGCAATCGGCGATCGGCCCACTGGTCGAGGTGCGGGCGGTCGGCCGTCCACCACACCGTGGCCGCCAGCTCGCCCAGTTGCGACTGCCAGATCTCGTCGACGGATTCGGCGGGGAACTCGGCGAGATGCTCGGCCATCAGGTCCGCCAGATAGCCGGTCGCGAACTCGTCCACCCGCCTGCGCGCGGCCTCGTGGATGTCGGCGGGTAACCAGCCGAACTCGAAGGCGCGGGCGATGATTCGCTGCCCGGCGAGCTGCATTCCGGCGGTCAACTCCGCGCCGGCCACCTGTTCGACGAACCGCGCGATCGCGTTCTTGTCGCCCTGGGCGGCGAGGAAGGCCACCGTCGCGATCGCGTCGGCGACCTGCGCCACGTCACCCGAGAGCGCGGCGTCGACCGGAAGTCCGGGAGCGGCTGCCGGTTTACGGCCCGTGCGACGTCGACGATTCTGCTTGGCCAAGAGGCAGGGTCCTGTTCGTGACGGGGATGGGCAGCGGCGCGAAAGTTCGCGGCCGTCCATTGTCGCGCATCGTCCTAGCGGGGGAGGCGGGGTGATGCTCTCGGCGTCGTAGTCGTGTCCGGCCCGACAAAATCCGACTGTGGGTGGATTCGGTGCGCAGCGGGCGGACATAAGGTGGCGATATGAGCTACCGGGGGATGTTGACCGAGGAACGGGCCGAACTGATCGCACTGCTGCGGAGTTTGAGCGAGCAGGAGTGGGAGACGCCGTCGCTGTGTGCGGGGTGGAGAGTGCGCGATGTCGTCGGGCATATGCTGCAGGACACGCTGAGTCCGCTGAATTACGCGGGAGTGGTGGTGAAGAGTCTCGGGTCGGTGAATCGCACCAATAACACGATCGCGCAGTCGTTCTCGGCGCTGCCGACCGCGCAGATGGTGGACAAGCTCGACAACGAGGCGGGTCGACTGTCGAAGCTCTCACCCCGGCTGATGCTGTCCGACCTGGTGGTCCACCACCAGGATATCCGCCGCCCGCTCGGCCGCCCCCGCACCATTCCCGCCGATCGTCTCACCGCTGTCCTTTCCTACCCGGACCCCTTCGCCTTCCCCGGCAGATACACCAAGGGCCTGCGCTTCGTCGCCACCGATGTCACCTGGTCCTCGGGCAACGGCCCGGAAGTCCGGGGCCCGGGCGAGGCCATCGCGCTCGCCGTGGTCGGCCGCACCGTCGCCCTCGACGACCTCACCGGCGACGGCCTGCCCGAACTCCGCCGCCGCCTCGGCTGAACGATTCGACCCTTCTCGGAATCCGCGAAAAGTTCACCGGGGCAATAACTCTCGCTCAGCGCCGAAGAGCGGTCGCCGTCTGCGTCCGCGAGAGCTTGTCGGGATTACGCACGGAGTAGAGCCCGGTGATGAGGCCGTCGTCGACGCGGACCGCGAAGACCGTGTCGATCGCGCCGTCGCGGCGCAGGATCAGGGCGGGGTGGCCGTTGAGCTGGGCCGGTTCGACGGTCATCTCGGCGCCGATCCTCGGCACACTGGCGGTGAGCAAGGCGGCGACCAGGTCGGCGCCCACGATCGGCGACAGCGCCGCCTGCTTGATTCCGCCGCCGTCACCGAGGAAGACGACATCCGGCGCGAGTAGGTCGAGCAGATTCCGCAGATCGCCGGTTTCGATCGCCCGCTGGAACGCCGCGAGCGCATCGCGGGATTCGCTCGCGGACACGATCCCGCGCGGTCGGCGGGCCGCGACGTGGGCGCGCGCCCGGTAGGCCAGCTGGCGGACGGCGGCAGGGCTCTTGTCGACGGCGTCGGCGATCTCGTCGTAGCGCAGATCGAACACTTCGCGCAGCACGAACACCGCTCGTTCGATCGGCGCCAGCGTCTCGAGGACGAGCAGCATGGCCATCGAGACGCTCTCCGCCAGCTCGACGTCCTCGGCCACGTCAGGCGTGGTCAGCAGCGGTTCGGGTAGCCAGGGACCGACATAGGACTCCCGGCGCCGGCCGAGCGTTCGCAGCCGATCGAGTGACTGGCGGGTCGTGATCCTGACCAGATACGCGCGCTGGTCCCGCACCGTATCGAGGTCGACGCCCACCCACCGCAGCCACGTCTCCTGCAACACGTCCTCGGCGTCGGCGGCCGAGCCGAGCATCTCGTAGGCGACCGTGAACAGCAGATTGCGATGGGCGACGAACACCGCGGTCGCGGTGTCGTCGGGCGTGGTCCGCGGCGCCATGGGTAGCTCCTGTCTCCGCTCGGATGTGTCGCACACCAGACGCCGGCCGCCGCCGTGGCGTAACACCGATCCGCAGTGGCGTGCGTCACGCCGACCGGGTGTTACGGAGCTCCGGTCGCGTTCGTCTCATGGTCGTCCGATCCAGCACTACCAGTGAGGAACCCGTCATGGAAGCCCGATTCAACCTTTTCGACACCGAGGTCGGCGCCAAGTTCAGCAAGCGATTCGGCAACGCCAGCCTGGCGCTGATGCAGTCGACGCTGCCGAAAGCCACCCAGGACCTGGTGATGTTGCGCGTCAGTCAGATCAACGGCTGCGGCTACTGCACCGACGCGCACAGCAAGGACCTCGCTCACGCCGGCCAGTCCGCGACGCGGATCAATCTTGTTGCCGCATGGCGCGAATCGACCGTGTTCACCGACGCGGAACGGGCGGCGCTGGCGCTGGCCGAGGAAGGTACCCGTGTCGCCGACGCCGCGCGGGGTGTGTCCGACGAGACCTGGGCCCAGGCGCGTCAGCACTACGACGACGAGCAGCTCGCCGCCTTGGTTGCCGTGGTGGCCCAGATCAACGCGGCCAATCGGCTCGGGGTGATCCTGCGTCAGCAGGGCGGTTCCTATGAGCCCGGCATGTTCGAAGCCGTGGCCGGCTGATCGAGTCGGGGAGTCGTCACAGGCCGGGCTCATCGGATCCGGCCTGTCCCGAACAGGTGACTACCCCGCGGCGGTGCGGCCGCAGTCGTCGAGGGTCGGCCTCCATCGCTTCGCTGACCGGTGCGCGCCCGGAGGAATCGGGTCTGGTCTCCGGCATCAACAACGCCGCGTTCCAGATCGGTGCCGCGCTCGGCATCGCCGTCGCCTCGTCGGTGGCCTTCGCCTGCACCCCCGACCCGGGCTTCCAGGCGCGCACCGACGGCTTCCAGGCGGGCTTCGCGGCCACCGCGATCTTCGCCGCGGTCGGTCTGCTCACCGCACTGCTGTTGCTGCTGACCCGTCGCGCGAACACCGCTGCCGCCGCCGACGACCAGCATCTGGTGTCGACCGGACACTGAGGCGGGACCCGCCCGTCCGGCCGCGTCACGGCCGGGCGGGCGCACGCGCGCATCGACACGGCGCCGCGGTGGACCGTTGCGTGGTCCGGTGGGCAGACCTACTAGTCTGGTCGCGTGAGTCTTGTGCTGTTGCCCGCTGTCGATGTCGCCAATGGTGAGGCCGTGCGCCTTGTGCAAGGGGAGGCCGGTAGCGAAACGAGCTACGGGTCGCCTCGTGACGCGGCGTTCGCGTGGCAGCAGGCGGGGGCCGAGTGGGTGCATCTGGTCGATCTGGACGCGGCGTTTGGCAAGGGGAGCAATCGGGAGCTGATCGCGCAGGTCGTCGGTGAACTCGATGTCAAGGTCGAGCTGTCCGGTGGCATCCGTGACGACGATTCACTGAAGGCGGCGCTGGCCACCGGGTGCGCGCGAGTGAACATCGGTACCGCGGCGATCGAGGATCCGCAGTGGTGTGCGCGGGTGCTCGGTGAGTACGGCGACCGGATCGCGGTCGGGCTCGACGTCAAGCAGATCGACGGGCAGTGGCGGCTGCGTGGCCGCGGCTGGGTGACCGACGGCGGCGACCTGTGGGAGGTGCTCGAACGACTCGAGCGCGACGGGTGCGCGCGCTATGTCCTCACCGATGTCTCCAAGGACGGCACGCTGACCGGCCCCAACCTCGAGCTGCTGAGCGAGGTCGCCAACGCGGCCGAGGCGCCGGTGGTCGCCTCCGGCGGGATCTCGGTGCTCGACGATCTCGTCGCGATCGCGGGCCTGGCCGACGAAGGGGTCGAGGGCGCGATCATCGGCAAGGCGTTGTACGCGGGCCGGTTCACGCTGCCCGAAGCTCTGGCCGCGGTGCGCTGACACCGCCGATGACCGCCGCGCTGAGCACCGCCGAACTGACCGACCTGCTGACCGTCGCCACCCAGGTTCTGGACGGGGTGGTGCCGCGTTTCGTCGAAGGGCTCGGCGCGCCGAGCGCGGTGACCAAGGGCCGCAACGACTTCGCCACCGAACTCGATCTCGAGCTGGAGCGCACCATCTCCGCCGAACTCCAGCAGCGCACCGGGATCGCGGTGCACGGCGAGGAATTCGGTGGGCCCGCGCTCACCTCCGGCACGGCCTGGGTGCTCGATCCGATCGACGGCACCTTCAACTACTCCTCCGGTCACCCCATGTCGGGCACGCTGCTGGCGCTGGTGCACGAAGGCGAGCCGGTGATCGGCCTGACCTGGCTGCCCATGCTCGGCCGCCGCTATGCCGCGGTATCCGGCGGGCCGGTGTATCTCGACGGCGTGGCGCTGCCGCCGCTGGAACCGGCCAAACTGTCGGACTCGATGATCGGGTTCGGCGCCTTCAACCTCGACTCGGCCGGTCGCATCCCCGGCCAGTTCCGCTTCGATCTGCTCGGTGCGTTGAGCCGGCTGTCCTCGCGTGTGCGCATGCACGGCGCGACCGGCATCGACCTGGCGTTCACCGCCTCCGGAGCGCTCGGCGGCGCGGTGGTTTTCGGGCACCACCCGTGGGACAACGCGGCGGGGGTCGCGCTGGTGCGCGCGGCGGGCGGCGTGGTCACCGACCTGGCGGGCGCGCCGTGGACGATCACCTCCGGTTCGGTGCTGGCCGCCGCACCGGGCGTGCACCAGGAACTGCTGGAAATGATCTGTACCGTCAGCGAAGAAGAACGAGGGTGAACCCCATGACACCGCGCACCGAAACCACCGCGGCGAGCACGCTGGCGGTCCGGGTGATCCCGTGCCTCGACGTCGACGCGGGCCGCGTGGTCAAGGGCGTGAACTTCCAGAACCTGCGCGACGCGGGCGACCCGGTGGAACTGGCCGCGACCTACGACGCCCAGGGCGCCGACGAGCTGACCTTCCTCGACGTCACCGCCTCGACCGGCGACCGCGCCACCATGCTCGACGTGGTGACCCGCACCGCCGAGCAGATCTTCATCCCGCTCACCGTCGGCGGCGGCGTGCGCACGGTCGAAGACGTCGACCGGCTGCTACGCGCGGGCGCGGACAAGGTGTCGGTGAACACCGCCGCCATCGCGCGCCCCGAAGTGCTGTTCGAGATGTCGCAGCGTTTCGGCGCCCAGTGCATCGTGCTCTCGGTCGACGCGCGCACCGTCCCCGACGGCCAGCCCGACACCCCCTCCGGCTGGGAGGTCACCACTCACGGCGGCAAGCGCGGCACCGGCATCGACGCCGTCGAATGGGCCATCCGCGGCGCCGAACTGGGCGTGGGCGAGATCCTGCTGAACTCGATGGACGCCGACGGCACCAAGGCAGGCTTCGACCTGCCGATGATCACCGCGGTCCGCGCCGCGGTCCGCGTACCGGTGATCGCCAGCGGTGGCGCGGGCTCGATCGAACACTTCCCTCCTGCCGTCCACGCCGGAGCCGACGCGGTGCTCGCCGCGAGCGTCTTCCACTTCGGCGATCTGACGATCGGTCAGGTCAAGGATGCGATGCGAGCGGACGGCATCACCGTCCGCTGACCCGTGAGCCCGCGCGCAGACGCGACAGCGCGGCGTCGGAGACGATCTCGCGCGGCAGCACGAATCCCATTGTGCCGTAGGCAGCCCCCATCCTGGCTGTCGAATCCGCGATGCTGTCATCGGAGCCCGCCGTCATTTGGAATCATCGTGCGGCGACTGCGATGGATTCTGGTGGCGCCGATGTTGGTTCGGGGATGAGTTTCGGAATCGCGTTGTCCCCTTTTGCCTTCGATCAGTCCGCCAATGCTGTGGACACGGCCGTGGACCTCGGCCGCGCGGCCGCCGAGGTCGGGTTGAGTTCTGTGTGGTTGGGGCAGACGTTCAGCACTGACTCGATTGTGTTGTCGGCGTTGATCGGTCGGGCGGTGCCGGGGATCGAGGTGGGGACTTCGGTGGTGCCGGTGCCGGGCAGGCATCCGTTGCTGGTGGCGAGTCAGGCGCAGACCGCGCAGGCGGCGGCCGGTGGGCGGTTCGTGCTCGGGTTGGGGCTGGGCGCTCGGTCGTTGTCCGAGCAGGCGTTCGGCGGGCCGTTCGATCGGCCTGCCCTCCGATTGCGCGAGTTCCTCACGGCGCTGCGGTCGATTCTCGATACCGGGGAGGTCGACTTCCGTGGTGAGACAGTGACCGCCGCCAGTCCGATGCCCACGGCGGTCGCGGGGGCGGACCCGACGGTGCCGGTGCTGGTCGCGGCGATGGGGCCGCAAGCGTTGCAGGCCACCGGGGAACTGGCCGACGGCACGTTGCCCTTCCTGGTCGGTCCCGAGGCACTGGCCGAGCACATTGTCGCGCCGTTGACCACCGCCGCGGCGACGGCGGGTAGGCCGCGTCCCGGCGTCGTCGCGATGGTCCCCGGCGTCGTGACCGCCGACGTCGCCGAGGCACAGCGTGTCGCCGAGGCGAAAACTGCCTTCTACGACACGGTTCCGTCCTATCAGCGGGTAGTCGCGCTGTCGGGCGCGCAGCGGGCCGCCGAGCTGGTGGTGATCGGTGACGAGGAGACAGTCGCCGCGCGGGTGGCCGACTACTTCGCCGCGGGCGCCACCGATGTGGTGTTCTCGCAGACCGACCTGACCACGCCCGAGGACCAGCAGCGCACCTGGCGGCTGCTCGGTGAGCTGAACCGCGCTCGCTGAACCACCCTCACAGTCCCATGTCCGCGGCGATGGTGGTGCGCAGGACTTCGCTGGTGCCGCCCAGGATGCGGTCGATGCGGTGGTCGGCGTAGAGGCGGGCGATGGGGGAGTCCGCGAGATAGCCGACGCCGCCGTGCAATTGGAGGCAGCGGTCGATCACCCGGCCCGCCGACTCGGTGCAGAACATCTTGGCCGAGGCCGCATCGGCGGGGGTCAGGTCGCCGCGGTCGTGGGCGGCCAGGGCGCGGTCGACGACCGCCTCCAGCGCGTCGACCTCGGCACGGCAGGCGGCCAGTTCGAACTTGGTGTTCTGGAAGCCCGCCACCGAGTGGGTGAACGCGGTGCGCTCGGCGGTGAAGCGGTGCGCGAACCGGACCGCCGCGCCCGCCTGTGCGTGGGCGCCGACCGCGATGGTCAGCCGTTCCCGTGGCAGCTGCGCGGCGAGGTGGGCATCGCCGCGGTGCGCGTCGCCGAGGCGATCGGTGACCGGTACCCGGACATCGGTGAAGGTGAGTTCGGCTGTGCCCGAGACCTTTCGGCCGAGGGTGTCCAGCGCGCGGCCGACCCGATAGCCGGGCGCGGCGGCGTCGACGACCAGCAGCGACAGGCCGTAGGTGGGGTCTTCGCTGTTCGGGGCCGCGGTGCGCGCGACCACGATGACGCGGTCGGCGTGCACACCACCGACGACGAAGGTCTTCGAACCATTGAGCAGATATTCGGTGCCGTCCAGCGACAACGGCGCGGTGGTCCGCATATCCGACGGTTCGGTCCCGGTGCCCGGTTCGGCGACCGCGAGCGCGAACATCGTTTCGCCGGTGACGAATCCGGGCAACCACCGTTGCCGCTGTTCGGCGGTCGCCAAGTCGGTGATCAGCGGCAGACAGCGCGACACATGGGCGCGTGCGCCACCGAAGGATACCGCGGCGCGGGCGATCTCCTCGGTGAGCACCGCCCGGTACCGCAACGAGTCCAGGCCGGAGCCGCCGTATTCGACGGGCACCTCCATGCCGAGAATCCCGAGTTCGCCCAGCCGGTAATAGAATTCGCGCGGCACCAGTCCGTTGTCGTACCACTTGCCGAAACTCGGCACGACTTCGGCCTCGATGAACGCGCGCATCGCCGCCCGGAAGGCGCGGTGCTCGGCATCGAAAACTGTTCTGCGCATGAAGGATTCCTTACCGGCCGGAAAGGCCACGAGCCGACCCGCCCGACGAGTTGATCGGGCGGGCCGGCGAGACGGCGGTGCGTTGGGACTACTTCGGCGGGGTGGGGACCGCGGGATCCTTGCAGTAGGCGCCGAGGTCGGCCGGGCACGGCGCGAGAATCGTCGAGAAGTACTGGTATGCCGAGAACAGCGCCAGCGGACCACCGACGGTGACCAGCCCGATCATCGTGCCGACCGCGCCGAGCGTGGCCGCGCCGAGCACGCAACCGGCCACCGTGGCGCCGACCCACGGCACCAGCAGCATGATCACCGGGCTGGCGATGGTCGCGCCCGCGGCACCGCCGACCAGGCAACCGATGCCGCCGCCGACCACCGCGCCGACGATGGCCGCCACGGCGCCACCGACGCCGAGGCGCTGGCTGAGCACGCCGAGGGCGGCCTGATCACGCGGGGTGAACGACTCGGCGATCTGCTGCGCGGCCACGTCCTGGGTGATCAGGTTCGTCGCCGGGGCCACCGGGGTGCCGCCCTCGCGAGACGGGGTCAGGGTCGCCTTGCCGCCGTCGATGGTGGCCGCGATCGGGTACACCTTGTCGTCCATGCGGTAGGTCAGTGGCAGTGCGGCGACCGGGGTGTCGGCGCCGGTGGTGAGTACCAACTGGCCGTCGACAACCTGCAGTTTGCCGTCGGTGGACAGCACCGCGGTGTCACCCTGCCTGCTGACCTCGTAGCGAACCTCGGTCTGGGGAGCCGGATCGGCGTGGCTGGTTCCGGTACTGGCACACAGGGCCAGCGCGGTCATGGCCGCCGTGGCCAAGGTGGTGGACATTCTCATCTTCGAACCTCATCGATCGGTGTTTTCGGACAGGCCGCGCACGCTGGGATGCGCTGCGCAACGGTTGGGGCAGCGACTATTTGCCGCTGGTGTCGATCAGGCCGCCCTCTTTGAGCGACCAGTGCTCGCCGACGAAGGTCTGGATGCCGACGGCTTCGAGCGGATAGCCGTCCTGGGGACCGGTTTTCATCGAGATGCCGGGCAGCATCAGGTCGGCGGAGACGTTGTCGAGCGAGCGCATCGCGTCACGCAGGCCCTCGCGGGTGGGGCACTTCGCCGCTTCCATGGTCTTGCGGAAGCTCTCGGCCATCGTCCATCCGGCCATGGCGTGCTGGTTCTCCGGATCGGCGCCGGGGGCGTACTGCGTCAGCTTGGCTCGGTAGGTCTGCATGCCGGTGTCGGTGGACCAGCGCGGGTCGGCGGCGTCCTTGAGGAACGCCGCGGTCACCGTGCCCTGGACGTTGGGCAGCCCGACCGGACGCAGGGTGGCCATGGTGTTGGACACCACGGCCAGCACGTGCAACGGATTCCAGTCGGCGTTGCGCACATCGGCGGCCAGTGCCTGCGCGGCGAACTTCGGTGTCGAGAAATTCAGCAGCACATCGGCTTTCGAGTTCGCCAGGTTGCGGACCTGAGCGTCGACGGTGGGGTCGGTGACCTCGAAGCTCTGCTCGGCGATCACCTTCACCCCGCTGCCCGCGACGCCCTCGGTGAACGCCGCCAGGAGGTCCTTGCCGAAGTCGTCGTTCTGGTAGAGCACCGCTACGGTCGCGTTCGGTCGCTGCTGCTTCACGTACTGCGCGTAAGCCAGACCCTCGGTGCGATAGCTGGGCTGCCAGCCCATGGTCCACGGGTTCTCGGTGGCGGAACCGAACTTGTTGGCCCCGGTGGCGACGAACACCTGCGGCACCTTGCGCTGGTTGAGGTAGTCGGTGACCGCCGAAGAAGTTGCCGTGCCCAGTGTTTGGAAGACCGCGAACACCTGGTCCTGTTCGACCAGGCGACGGGTCTCCTCGACCGTCTTGGGCGGTTGGTAACCGTCGTCGCGCACGATGTACTCGACTTTGCGGCCGTCGATGCCGCCCTGCTCGGCGTTGATGTAGTCGAAGTAGGCCTTGGCGCCCTTGGGCACCTCGCTGTAAGCCGAGGCCGGGCCCGACAGCGGGTACGCCCCGCCCAGCTTGATGGTGCTGTCGGTGATACCGGTGGTCTGCTGACCCTTGCAGTCGCCTTGACCGACAGAGCCGGTCTCCTCGCCGCGACCGCCACACGCGGTGAGGGTCGCGAGGAGCGCGGCCGTCACGCCGATGGAGCGGATTGCCCTAGTGCGCATGAGTTTTCCCTTTCCGGACACGATGTCCGAGCCATTGCGACCACTGGGTGGCCAGGCCGGCCAAACCCTTCGGTGCGAGGTACATGACCGCGATGATCAGCAGTCCGAAGATGACGCCGGGGGCGGCTTGATTGACGTCCTGGGCGAAGCTGGGCACGAACATCACGAACAGTCCGCCCAGCAGCGGGCCCCAGGTGGTGCCGAGTCCGCCGACGACCAGTCCGGCCAGCAGCGTGATCGACAGTGTGAGCGCGAAGGAGTCGGGCGAGACGAACGCGATCACCCAGGTGTAGACACAGCCCGCGATGCCCGCCAGCAGCGCGCTCCAGGCGAAGGCGAGCGTTTTGTAGTGCGCCAGATTCACTCCGAGTACCTCGGCGGCGATCTCGTTGTCGCGCACCGCGTGCAGCGCGCGCCCGACCCTGGAGCGCAGCATCCCGGCGACCAGCACGAAGCTCACCACGGTGGTGGCCAGTGCCAGGAAGTACAGCCATTGGTCCTCGGCCAGCCCGGTCCACGCGGGCGGGACGGGCTTGGTGACGGTGAGTCCCATGGAACCGCCGGTGAGTCCGTCGAACCGCTTGAGCAGCGGCACCAGGAAGATCGCGATGGCCAGGGTGACCAGTGCCAGGTACAGCCCGCGCAGCCGCAGCGCCGGGACCCCGAGGGCGAAGCCGAGGGCGAAGGTGACGGCCGCGGCGATCGGAATGGTCGCCAAATACGGTGTGTCCCAGTGTTCCATCGCGATCGCGGCCGTATAGGCACCGATGGCGAAGAAGGCGCCGTGACCGAGCGAGATCTGGCCGGTGTGGCCGACCAGCAGGTTCAGCCCGAGCAGGGTGACCGCGTAGATCATCGCCATGGCCAGCTGGAAGGTATGGAAGGGCACCAACTGGAAGGGGGCGAGGCAGGCGAGAAGGAGCAGCACGCCGATCGCGACGAGTGGCCAGCGCACCGTATTCAGCCGGTGCAGTATCGGTTTCGCGACCGGGGTAGCCGAAGGCCTTGCCGCAATGTTCACTTCGCTCATACTCGTTCCACCGCCGCGTGTCCGAACAGGCCTTGAGGGCGCAGCAACAGCACGCCCAGGATGATCACCAGCGGCACACCGATCTTGAGTTCGGTGCCGATCGCGTCGACGTAAGCGCCGGTGAGGGTTTCGGCGACGCCGACGATCAGACCGCCTGCCACCGCGCCGCCGGGGGAGTCGAACCCGCCCAGCGTCGCCGCCGCGAAGGCGTAGATCAGGACCCCGCCCATCATGTTGGGTTCGAGGAACAGCAGCGGTGCCGACAGCACGCCCGACACCGCTCCGACCAGCGCGGCCAGACCCCAGCCGAGCGCGAGCACGGTGCCGACCCGGATGCCGACGAGCTTGGCCGACTGCGGGTTACACGCCACCGCCCGCATCGCGAGCCCGATCCTGGTGTAGCGGAACAGCAGATACAGCAGTGCCATGACCACGGCGACGACGAGCAGAATGCCGAGGCTGCCGTAGCCCACACTCAGGCCGCCACCACGTAAAGCGCCCTCCGGGAAGGGGTTCGGGAACGACTTGGTCTGATACGACCAGATCCAGCCCGCGGCGGCGTGGATCGTGAAGAACAGTCCGACGGTGACGATCACCAGGGTGATCTCGGGTGCGCCCTCGACCGGACGGATCACCACTCGTTCGATCAGCATGCCGCCGGCGAACGAGATGGCCAAGGTGAGCGGCAGCGCCGTCCAGAACGGCATGATCTGGCTCAGCTGCCAGGCCAGGAACGCCGAGAACATGGCCAGCTCGCCCTGGGCGAAATTGACGATTCCGGTGAATCGGTAGATGAGTACCAGGGCCAGCGCGAGGCCCGCGTAGATGGCGCCCGCCGAGAGTCCCTCGACGAGTTGCTGCAGGAATTCGATCACGGCTTCACCTGGATTCCCAGGTAGGAGCGGGTGACCTGCTCATCGGCCCGGATCTGCTCGGCGGTGCCCGACAAGACGATGCGCCCGGTTTCCAGGACGTGCGCCTGCTGGGCGACATTGAGCGCGAGGTGGGCGTTTTGTTCGACGACGATCACCGTGGTGCGTTCCTCTTCGTTGATGGTGGCGACGATCCCGAACAACTCCTGGGTGACCAGCGGCGAGAGGCCGAGTGAGGGCTCGTCGAGCAGCAGCAGGCGGGGCCGCAGCATCAGGGCCCGGCCGATGGCGAGCATCTGCTGCTGGCCGCCGGACAGGCCGCCCGCGGCGTCGCGCTGTTTGTCGCGCAGGATCGGGAAGTAGTCGTAGACGCGGCGCAGGTCGGTGTCGACGGCGGCGCGGTCACGGCGGGGGTAGGCGCCGAGGCGCAGGTTCTCTTCGACGGTGAGCGGGGCGAAGGTGCCGCGCCCCTCCGGCACATGGGCGACACCGAGGCGCGCCATCGTCTCCGGTGCGCGACCGGACACTTCGTCACCGTCCAGGAGCAGGCTGCCGCGCACCTTGATCATCCCGCACAGGGCGCGCAGCAGGGTGGTCTTGCCCGCGCCGTTCGGGCCGAGGATCGCGCATACCGCGCCTTGTGCGACCGAAAAGCTCACGCCGTGCAGGACTTTCGCGGCACCGTACCCGGCGTGCAGGTCGGTGACCACCAGGTACGCGTCGTCTGCGGTCGGCCAGTGCTCGCTCATGCCGAAGCTCCCAGGTAGGCGCGGATGACGGCCGGATCCTGCTGTACCGCTTCCGGTGTGCCCTCGGCGATCACCTGGCCGAACTCGAGACAGATCACCCGATCACAGGTGCCCATCACGAAACCCATGTGGTGTTCGACGACGATCACGGTCAGCGCGAGGTCGGCCTGCAGGGCGCGCAGCCGCTGGGCGAATTCGTCCACTTCGCCGTGGCTCAGGCCGTTCACCGGCTCGTCGAGCAGCAGCAGTTGTGGTCGCACCGCCAGCGCTCTGGCGAGTTCGATGCGTTTGAGGGTGCCGAAGGGCAGGCCCGCGGCTGGATGCTCGGCGACCGCGGTCAGGTCGAGGCGTTCGAGCAGTTCGTCGGCCTCGACGCGCAGCGCCTTCTCCTCCTTGCGGACCTTCGGCAACCGCAGCCCCGCCGACACGAAGCCCGCGCAGGCCCGGTGATGCGCGCCGACGAGGATGTTCTCGCGCACCGAGAGGCGGGGGAACAAGCCGAGGTTCTGGAAGGTGCGGGCGATGCCGAGTCCGGCGAGCGCGTCCGGGCGCGCCGTCGACAGATCGGTATCGCGGTAGCGCATGGTGCCCGACGTCAGCCGGTTGCGCCGGGTCAGGCAGTTGAACAGGGTGGTCTTGCCGGCGCCGTTGGGTCCGATCAGGCCGACCATTTCGCCGGGAGCGACCGTGAACCCGACGTCCTGCAGGGCGGTGATGCCGCCGAAGCGCACCGTCAGGTTGGTTATCTCGAGCATGCGGCAAACACTAAGACCGCAGGTCGGAGCCCACATTGGACGTTGCGGACCAAGAACGCAGCCGCCGCTCGTCCGCTGCGGACAGTGTGACGTGGTTGACACTGTGGGCGCGCGCATGCACACTCCCGAAACATGTCAGCTGTGTCACGTTTATCCGTTTCGGCCGAGTCTGAGCAGGTGCAGGCCGAGCGTCGGCGGATTGCGGGCTGCGCCTACGCACACGCCGACGAGATCGCCGACGATGTGATGGCCAAGATCCTCGTCCAGCTGCCCGGGTACGCCTCCGCTGGTCCCGGTGTGCTCGACGATGTGCACGATCAGCTGGCGCGGCTCAGCCGCACCGGGCTCGGCGCGCTGCTCGAGCGTCGACGCGTCTGCCCGGCCGATGTCGCCTACGCCAGGCAGGCCGCGGCGCGACGGGCCCGCACCGGGCTGCCGCTGGTCGACTACATCGCCGCCTTCCGCCTCGGCCAGCGGGCTATGTGGAAGACGTTGCTCGCGCACGCGGGCGATTCCGAGACCGGGCAGGCGGCGGTGTTGTCGCTGGCGGGGCCGCTGGCGCGCTATACCGATCTGATCAGCACCCAGGCGACCGACGCGTATCTGGAATTCCAGCAGTACGTGGCCGCCGAATCCGGTCGCGACTCCCAGGCGTTGATGGACGCGCTGCTCGACGGCGCGCTGCCCGCGAGCGGTCCGCATCTGTCGGTGGCCACCGCGCACGGCATCGGGGCCGAGCGCACCACGCCCGTGGTCGTGGTGACCGCGGTGGTACTCGACCGAGCGGAGCGCACCGAGGATTCGACCGAAAAGCTCAGTGAAGCAAGGCAATTGGTGTCCGCGGCGCTGGCGCGGTGCACGGTCAACGGGTTGCGGACGCTGTCGGTGGTGCGCGGCTCGGAGATCGTCGCCGTGCCGGCGCTGCGTCCGGGCGCGGCGGCCGACGGCTTGTGTGAGCGGCTGCGCGCGATACAGGACGAACTGGGCGCGGAGGGCATCACCTTGGCCGTCGGTGTGAGCACCGCGGTCACCGAGGTCGCTCAGATCCCGCGCGCCTACCGGCAGGCCCAAGCCGCGCTCGAACTCCTGCCCGAAGGGGGAGGGGTACTCGCGTTACCGCAGCTCACCCCCTTCAAATACTTGCTCCTGCGCGCCGATGACACCACCCGACAGCTGGTCGACCCGCGCATCGGCAGCGCGCTGGCCGAGGACCGGGTTCGCGGCGGCACGCTGGCGGAGACGATCCGCGCGTTCGCCGCCGCCGACATGAATCTGCGCGAGGCCGCCGACACTCTGCACATTCACCTCAATACCGCCAAGTACCGGCTCGGCCGGATCGCCGAGCTCACCGGTCGCAACGTGCGCAGCGTGAACGACCTCGTCGAACTGCTGGTGGCGATCGAACTGGCTGCTGTTATAAACGAGGCATGAGCCTCGACCCTGCCATCGCCGCCCGCCTCAAGCGCACCGAGGACGGACTGATCGCCGCGGTCGCGCAGGAGAAGGCGACCGGCGACGTGCTGATGATGGCGTGGATGGACGACGAGGCGCTGGCCCGCACGCTGGAAACCCGCAAGGCGACCTACTATTCACGATCGCGTCAGCAGTACTGGGTCAAGGGCGAGACCTCGGGCCACACCCAGTACGTGCACGAAGTGCGCCTGGACTGCGACGGCGACACGCTGCTGCTGATCGTCGATCAGGAAGGCGCGGCGTGCCACACCGGCACCCACACCTGCTTCGACACCGACGTGCTGCTGGCCGCCGATTAGTCGGCGTCGTCGACCAGGGCCCGATTCAGCCGGTCCGACAGCGCTTCGCCGAGCACCGCGAGTTGCGCGGTCTGCTTATCGGTGAGACCGTCGAGAACGAGGCTGCGTACGGCGTCCACATAGCCGGGGGCGGCCTCGATCACCTTCTCGAAACCCGCGTCGGTGAGGACCGCGTACACACCCCGCCTGCCCGCGGTGGTGTCGCGTCGCGCCCAGCCGAGGCGTTCCAGCTTCGACACCACGTGCGACAACCGCGATAGCGACGCATTTGCTTTGTGGGCGAGATCACTCAGTTGCAGGCGATGGCCCGCCTCTTCCGACAGCAGGCTGAGTACCCGGAATTCGAAATGGGTGAGCCCCGACTCGCGTTGCAGCCGGGTGTCCAACGCGCCGGGAATCCGGGTCATGAGCGCGACGATCGCCTGCCATGCGCGCTGTTCGACGGGGTCGAGCCACTGAGTCATCGCCGGAGCTGCCTCGCGGCCGGACGGCGGACATGGTGGAGTGAGGCGCGCACAGCACAGAGTTTGCCACGACGTCGCTGTGACGTCCGCGAGTTGGCGGTGGTCGTGAGGTCACTCACATCACCGCGGGAGTGCCGGTGCGGGTTACCGGTCGCCGGTCATCGGCGGCACGGTGGGCTCCGGCGGCGGTGTCGCGGCCTTGGCGGCCTTGTGACGGCTGAGTCCCCGCTTGCCCATCAGCGCGACCACCACGACGAACAGCACCGCGGCGATGATGGCGCCGACCAGGCAGGCGCCGCGGAAGGCGGGCGCGTCGACATCCAGAATTCGCTGACCGGCGTGTGCGGCGTTGTTGCCACCGAGCACGATCGTCAGAGTCATCAGGTTCGGCAGTGCGCAGGCCAAGGCGATGATCACCGCCGCGCCCGCCATGAACTTGCCGCCCTTGCGTTTCCAGACCCGCACCGCGAATATCACCAGCAGCAGCGGTAGCAGGGTGAACACGATCCCGTACACCAGACCCCACCAGATGCCCGCGCTGAAACTGCCCTGCACGGTGTTGGCCAGCCGCTGGGCCCACCATCGGGGGATGAACGAGGACAGGATGAAATAGGCGATCACCAGGACCGCCACCGTGGCGAGGGCCAAGATGGCCCGGTTACGCCACACGACAGCGGTGGACTTCTGACCGCTCGACTGCACCTCGCCGGTTGTCATCTGCCCAGCGTAAGTGCGCCGGAACGCCGGGCGTCGGTCCGTCGCCCGGCGATTCGCCGACCGGTGTGGTCACTAGTCGAAGTCGCAGCCGTGTGGCCGAGGAGCGATAAATCGCCGCGCCCAGTTCAGGAAGCCGGGGAGTGCCAGTCCTGCTGTGCTGCCCACTGTTCGAGGGACGTCGTGGTCAGGCCGTAGCGGGCGGCGTGGTGGGGGCGTGCGGGGTAGCCGACGCGGTCGGTCCACGTATCACTCCACGCCGTGGGCGTACCGGCGCGTTTTTCCTGCTCCTGCGAGGAGATGAACACGGCAGTGATCTCGCGGCCGGTGGCCTTGGCGAGAATGTCGGCGATTTCGTTCTGCGTCAGCGCGTCGCCGCCGAGTTCGATCTCAGCTTCGTGGAACGTGTCGGGATCGGCCACGGCAGCAGCGACCGCCGCGCCGAAGTCGTCGGTGTTGGTCATCACCAACACCGCCTCTGGGCTCGCCGAGGTGACCAGCTCGCCCTGCGGCAGCTCGGGGAATATGAAAGCGATTTTGGAGGGAAGGAGGTAGTTGTCCATGAAGAAGGCGGGCTTGAGGATGGTCCAGCGCTCCAGGCCTGCCTGCCGGATCGCCTCTTCGGCGGCTTCCTTCTCGTCCCAGTACGCCTCCATCCCGGAGTCGGTGATGTCGATGTCGGGGTATTGAGTGCGCCACCCGGTCGCCGAGACGGAGGTGTGGATGATCTGAGTCACGCCGGCCCGCTTGGCGGCGGTGGCGATATTGCGAGCCTGGCGCTGCTCGGCGCCGGGGTCGGCCGGGTCGACGCCCGGCAGTTGCACGGAGAAGACCGCATCGTGTCCGGCTGCGGCGGCCTCGAGCGACGCGGGGTCTTCCAGGTCTCCGGTCGCGAGGGCAACGCCCTGCGCGGCGAGCGCCTGGGCGGGGGCCGAAGAGGGGTCGCGCACGAACGCGGTCACGGGATGACCGGCGCGCAGCAGCGCCTGGGCAGCGGCGCCGCCCTGCATTCCGGTTGCCCCGGTGATCAGCACTTTCGCCTTGTCGTTGGTCGGCATACCAGGTCCTGCTTTCTGTTGGTCACGATTCATCGGCACGCGGGCGCGAACGGCCATCAACTAGAGACTCTACAGTATCGAGTCTTCGGTGTACCTAGTTGATGGGCATGCCTGAGCGCAGGCCGAGCGACAATCGGCCGAACAGATATGACGTGGAATCGATGAACCGGCGGGTAGGGCCTCAGCCGGTGGAGGTGGTGCCGACGAGGGGCAGCATGACCTGGTCCACCAGGCGCGCTATCCCCTCGACGTCGAGAACGGCACCGAGCAAGTCCTCCTGCAGGACCAGCACGCCGACGGCCGCGGCGATCTCCAGCCTGTGCGGCGCCAGCAGACGCTCAACCCGGTCCGCGGTGATTTCGCCGCGCTCTCGAGCTCGGTGCAGACAGGAGACGATCCCCTCGCGCTGCACGGCGATGTACCGCTCGCGCAAGGTGTCGGCGATCTGTGGGTGAGACGCGGTCGCCGCGGCCAGCACCGCCGAGAAGCGACGCTCCCGGGGCCGCAGGCACGCGGAACTGTTGGTCAGCGTGGCGATGAGGTCCTCGCGCAGTGTCCCGGCGGTCGGCACCCCGGCCGGGACAGCCGGGATCATGATGCTCTCCAGGGCGTCGGCGACGAGGTCCTCGCGCGAGGCCCATCGACGATAGACGGTGGCCTTGGCCACCCCTGCGCGCGCGGCGACCGCACCCATGGTGAGGTCGGCGTACCCGCTCTCGACGATCAGGTCCAAGACCGCTTCGATGATGCGAGCATTCCGGGTCTCGTCACGGACCGGCCCGAAAGCGCCACTGGGACGTTGGCGTCCGGTGGGGCGGGTCGACCTGGTCATACGCACGACGGTACTGCATCCGCTTCGCCCGTTCGGCCGCCATCCTGCCCTGTCCGGGGAGGCCGCGGGGCGGACCATGGACAGGTGTTACTCGGGCGTGGTGCTGCGTTCGCGCAGGAAGGCCAGTGCCTCGTCGGCATGGACGTTGGCACGCAGTTCGCCGGTGACGATCTTCAGGATCGTGCGGTCGGTGTCGATGATGAAGGTGTGTCGCTTGACCGGGGCGAGTTTGCCGAGCAGGCCACGTTTGACGCCGAATTCGGCGGCCACCGCGCCGTCGTGATCGGACAGCACCGGGTAGTCGAGGCGCTGCTTGCTGGCGAAGCCGGCCTGCACCTCGGTGCTGTCGGTGCTGATGCCGACACAGGTGGCGCCCAGCGCGGCGAATTCACCACTCAGGTCGCGGAAGTGGCAGGCCTCGGCGGTGCACACGGGGGTATTGGCGGCGGGGTAGAAGAACAGCACCAGCGGGCCGTCGGCGAGCAAGCCGTCGAGCGAGCGGAGCTGGGCGGACTGATCGGGGAGCTCGAACTGCGGAGCGCGCTGGCCTGGCTGCATGCCCAGACAGTAACGACCGGCGGCCGAGTAGGGAAGATCCCCGCTCGCGGGCGCGAACGGGGACCTGCGGGCCTACTGCCCGAGCAGTGCCGCGACGTCGGGATTGCGGATCTGCATCACGTCGAGGATGCCGTGCGCGCGCAGCAGCGGTTCTAGCTCGCGGATGCGGTCGCTGTGCCCGGCGTACTCGTCGGGGAAGTTCTTCTTGTCGAGATCCTGGATGGCTTTGGCGTAGGTGACGAACGAATTGAGCGCGCTCGTGGCCGACTGCTGGCCGGGGCCGTAGTGCTGCTGCGACGGGATGGCCAGCCGGCCCTCCTGTGCGCCCTGGTGCGAGGGGTACAACATTGCTCCTCTCGGAAAGGGGATAACCGCATGCGACATGGAACGCGCGCGAGTGTAGTGATGCCGGTCACCGCCCGATTCGGCGCGGGGGTCGGGTCCGCGCGCGTCGGCGGCGGCACGCCTGGGATGATGGGGCCATGCAGGGCGCGTCGACACCAACCACCACGACCCGCGAACAGTTCCGGCTGCTCGCCGCCGAGCACCGGGTCGTCCCGGTGACCCGAAAGGTGCTGGCGGACTCCGAAACTCCGCTCTCGGCCTATTCCAAACTGGCGGGCGACCGGCCGGGGACCTTCCTGTTCGAATCCGCCGAGAACGGGCGCTCGTGGTCGCGCTGGTCGTTCATCGGCGCGGGCAGTCCGTCGGCGCTCACCGTGGTCGACGGCGAAGCCGCCTGGCTCGGCACGGTGCCCGTCGACGCGCCCACCGGCGGTGACCCGCTGCGCGTGCTGCACGAGACCCTCGAATTGCTGCGCACCGAGCGGCTGCCCGGCCTGCCGCCGCTCACCGGCGGCATGGTCGGCTATCTCGGCTACGACGCGGTACGCCGGATCGAACGGCTGCCCGAACTCGCCGCCGACGATCTGCAACTTCCCGAACTGGTGCTGATGCTGGCCACCGACCTCGCCGCGTTCGACCACCACGAAGGCGCGATCACCCTCATCGCCAACGCGGTGAACTGGGACGGCACCGACTCCAGGGTCGACGCCGCCTACGACGACGCCGTCGCCCGGCTCGACCGGATGACCGCCGCGCTGGCCACCCCCGCGCCCTCCACGGTGTCGGTCTTCGACCAGCCCGAACCGCGATTCCTGCGCAGGCGCACCACCGAGGAATTCGGTGCGGGCGTGCACCGCCTGATCAAGGAGATCGAGGCGGGCGAGGCCTTCCAGGTGGTGCTCTCGCAGCGCTTCGAAATGGATTACACCGGGTCGCCGCTCGCGGTCTACCGGATGCTGCGAGCCTCGAACCCGAGCCCGTACATGTATCTGATGCACATTCCCGACGGCGAGGGTGGCACCGCGTTCTCCATCGTCGGCTCGAGTCCCGAATCGCTGGTCACCGTGAAAGACGGGGTGGCGACGACACATCCGATCGCGGGCACCCGCTGGCGCGGCGAGAGCGCCGAGGACGACATCCTGCTCGAGAAGGACCTGCTCGCCGACGAGAAGGAGAACGCCGAGCACCTGATGCTCGTCGACCTCGGTCGCAACGATCTGGGCCGGGTCTGCCGTCCCGGCACGGTGAAGGTCACCCAGTACCGTCACGTCGAGCGCTACAGCCACGTGATGCACCTGGTCTCGACGGTGTCCGGGCTGCTCGCCGAGGGCAAGATCGCGCTCGACGCGGTGCGTGCCTGTTTCCCAGCCGGCACGCTGTCGGGTGCGCCGAAGGTGCGCGCGATGGAACTGATCGAGGAGCTGGAACCGACCCGGCGCGGCGTCTACGGCGGTGTGGTCGGCTACCTCGACTTCGCGGGCGACGCCGACACCGCCATCGCCATCCGCACCGCCCTGCTCAAGAACGGCACCGCCTACGTCCAGGCGGGCGCGGGCGTGGTCGCCGACTCCGATCCGGTCTACGAGGACACCGAGGCCCGCAACAAGGCCATGGCGGTACTCAAGGCGATCGCGGCGGCGCAGACCCTGCGCACCTACGAAGGCGGGCACCTGTGACGGCCGAATCAGGAGAAGAACGCACCGGTCGGCCCGTCGGCGCCGAGGAGTCGGCTGCGCCGGAAGTCCACCCTGATGGTCCGAACACGTCCGGCGATACGTCACAGCCTGCCGACCGCACCGACTCCACCGCGGCCACGGGTGTGGCGCCCGCTCCGGCCGCGAAGCCCGTCGTCGCGGTCGTATTGCTCGCGCTGGCGGCAGCCGGGCTGTGGGCCTCCTCGCGGATGACGTGGGTGACGGTGCACTCGGCCGACGGGCTCACCGAACCGCGCACCGACGACCTCAACGGTGGCGTGTGGTTCGGCGCGCTCACCCCACTTGCCCTGGTGCTGGTCGCCTCGATCGCGGCGGTGTTCGCGGTCAAGGGAGTGCTGCGGCAGCTGCTCGGGGTGGTGATCTCGGTGGTCGCCGCCGCGGCCGCGGTACCGGGCTTCGCGCTGGCGGTCGGCGCGGGCAAGACCGCCGAGCGGGCGGGCACGCTGGCCGAACTGCCGGTGCGCGCGGTGGTCAGCGGCGCCGACACCCACCTCGGTCCCGCGATCCTGTCGATCTTCGCGGCGTGCCTGGCACTGGCCGCGGGCATCCTGCTCACCCGCCGCACCGGCGAACGCGCCGAGGCCTCCGACAAATACGACAACCCGGTGTTCCGCCGGGCCGACGCCAGCGCGGCGGTGAGCAAGCAGCACACGGAGACCGGATCGGCGGCGCCACTGTCGGACCGAGTGCTGTGGGACGCGCTCGACGCGGGGACCGACCCGACCGACACCTCCGATACCCCCGGCGCCTACCACGGTCCGGCCGGAGAGAACAAGTGACCAGCAGCACCCCCGCCGCAGTGACACGCGCGGCGGGCATTTATTCTTTACCAGCATCGGTGAGACAGCGCCCGAGGGGACTCTCGGGCGAGAAGTGCGTCTCCCCAGAAAGGATTCGAGCCAGATGACGGTACTCGACTCGATTCTCGACGGGGTCCGAGCGGATGTTGCCGCTCGCGAAGCCCTCCTCGATTTTCAAGCGATCAAAGCTGCTGCCGCCGCGGTCAAGGGGCCGCTGGACGCACACGCCGCGCTGCACGAGGACGGAATCGGTGTCATCGCGGAAGTGAAGCGAGCCAGCCCCTCCAAGGGCGCGCTCGCCGACATTCCCGATCCCGCCGTACTGGCCAAGGCCTACGAAGACGGTGGCGCGCGGATCATCAGCGTGCTCACCGAGGGTCGCCGCTTCGGTGGCTCGCTCGACGATCTCGACGCCGTGCGCGCCGCCGTGAACATCCCGGTCCTGCGCAAGGACTTCGTCGTCGGCCCGTACCAGATCCACGAGGCCCGTGCCCACGGCGCCGACGTGATCCTGCTGATCGTGGCCGCCCTCGAACAGGACGTGCTCGCCTCGCTGATCGACCGCACCGAATCCCTCGGCATGACCGCCCTGGTGGAGGTGCACACCGAGGAAGAGGCCGATCGCGCCCTCGAAGCCGGTGCGACGGTGATCGGCATCAACGCGCGCAACCTCAAGACCCTCGAGGTCGACCGCGATGTGTTCGCGCGGATCGCGCCCGGTCTGCCCTCGGAGGTCATCCGGGTCGCCGAGTCCGGCATCCGCGGTACCGCCGACCTGCTGGCCTACGCCGGTGCGGGCGCCGACGCCGTGCTCGTCGGCGAAGGCCTGGTGACCAGCGGTAACCCGCGTTCGGCGGTGTCGGAACTGGTGACCGCGGGCACGCACCCGTCCTGCCCGAAGCCGGCTCGCCGGAGCATTCGGTGACAGTGCTTCCCCCGGCGAGCGCCGGCGTCGCGCAGCACTCCGACTACGAACCCGACGCGGGCGGCCACTTCGGCGTCTACGGCGGACGGCACGTCCCCGAGGCGCTGATGGCCGTGATCGAAGAGGTCACCGCCGAATACGACAAGATCCGCACCGACCGCGGCTTCCTCGACGAGCTCGACCGGTTGCAGCGCGACTACACCGGTCGTCCGTCGCCGGTGTTCGAATGCACCCGGCTGGCCGCGCACGCGGGTGGCGCGCGGATCTTCCTCAAGCGTGAGGACCTCAACCACACCGGCTCGCACAAGATCAACAATGTGCTCGGCCAGGCACTGCTCGCCAAGCGGATGGGCAAGACCCGCGTCATCGCCGAGACCGGTGCGGGCCAGCACGGCGTCGCCACGGCCACCGCGTGCGCGCTGCTCGGCCTCGATTGCGTGATCTACATGGGCGCGGTCGACACCGCCCGCCAGGCGCTCAACGTGGCCCGCATGCGGCTGCTCGGCGCCGAGGTGATCCCGGTGACCTCGGGTTCGCAGACGCTCAAGGACGCCATCAACGAGGCACTGCGCGACTGGGTCACCCACGCCGACGACACGTTCTACTGCTTCGGCACCGCCGCGGGCCCGCACCCGTTCCCGCTGCTGGTCCGTGATTTCCAGCGCGTGATCGGCCTGGAGGCGCGCGAGCAGATCCAGCTTCCGGCGCAAGCGGGCAGACTGCCCGACGCGGTCGTGGCCTGCGTCGGCGGTGGCTCCAACGCCATCGGCATCTTCCATGCCTTCATCCCCGACGCGGGTGTGCGCCTGGTCGGCTTCGAGGCGGCCGGTGACGGCGTCGAAACCGGCAGGCACGCAGCCACTTTCACCGGTGGCACGCCCGGTGCGTTCCAGGGCGCCTACTCGTACCTGTTGCAGGACGACGACGGCCAGACCATCGAATCGCATTCGATCTCGGCCGGTCTCGACTACCCGGGCGTCGGCCCCGAGCACGCCCACCTCAAGGACATCGGCCGCGCCGAGTACCGGCCGATCACCGACACCGAGGCGATGGACGCGCTGCTGCTGCTCTCGCGCTCCGAGGGCATCATCCCGGCGATCGAGTCCGCGCACGCGGTGGCGGGTGCGCTGAAACTGGGTGTGGAGCTCGGTGAGGGCGCGGTCATCCTGGTCAACCTGTCCGGTCGTGGTGACAAGGACATGGACACCGCGGGCCGCTGGTTCGGTTTGTTCGACGAGGATGCTGAGGAGCACAAGCAGTGAGCCAGCAGTCCCGCCTCGCGAATACCTTCGCCGCCGCGCGTAGCGAAGGACGGGCCGCGCTGATCGGCTACTTGCCCGCCGGTTATCCCGACCTCGCCGGTTCCATCGCCGCGGTCCGCGCCCTCGTCGAATCCGGTTGCGACATCGTCGAAGTCGGCGTCGCCTACTCCGATCCCGTGATGGACGGCCCGGTCATCCAGGCCGCCGCCGAGCAGGCCCTGCGCAGCGGTGTGCGGGTGCGCGACGTGTTCTCCGTCGTCGAGGCGATCACCGATGCCGGTGGTCAGGCCGTGGTGATGAGCTACTGGAACCCGGTGCTCAAGTACGGTGTCGACAACTTCGCCCGCGACCTGGCCTCGGCCGGTGGCGCCGGCATCATCACGCCCAACCTGATCCCCGACGAGGCCGACGACTGGTTCGTCGCCTCCTCCACCCACAACCTGGACCGCATCTTCCTGGTCGCACCCTCCTCGACCGAAGAGCGACTGGTCAAGACCCTGGAAGCCTCGCGCGGCTTCATCTACGCGGCCTCGACCATGGGCGTCACCGGCGCCCGCGACGCGGTCTCCTCGGCCGCCCCCGCGCTGTGCTCGCGCATCCGCGCCCATTCCGACATCCCGATCGGCGTCGGCCTCGGCGTGCGCTCGGGTGCCCAAGCCGCCGAGATCGCCGCGTACGCCGACGGCGTGATCGTCGGCTCGGCACTGGTCTCGGCCGTACCGGAAGGCCTCGACGCGGTCCGCGCGTTGACTGCCGAACTGGCCGAAGGCGTGCGCTCGGCAACCGTTCGGTCCTAGCGGTTCCCGCGATGGGCCCGGCCGCTGATCAGTGGCCGGGCCCATCGCTCGTCACCGGCCCGTCGTCCGCCGTCCGGGTCGCGGCAACACGGCCGTAAGCCTCTCCACTAACGTGGGGCGCGTGAACTCAGTCCTGGCCTATATTCCGAGTCCGCCCCAGGGGGTCTGGCAACTCGGACCCTTCCCGCTGCGGGCATACGCGCTGTTCATCATCCTCGGCATCGTCGTCGCCATCTGGTGGGGTGAACGGCGGTGGCGCGAGCGCGGTGGTCAGCCGGGCGCCGTGCTCGATGTCGCGATGTTCGCGGTGCCGTTCGGCCTGGTCGGCGGCCGGATCTATCACGTCGCCACCGACTGGCAGAAGTACTTCGGCGCGGGTAAGCATCCCGTCGAGGCGCTGTATATCTGGCAGGGCGGCCTCGGCATCTGGGGTGCGGTGTTCTTCGGCGCCATCGGCGCCTGGATCGGCTGCCGGATGTACAAGATCCCGCTGCCCGCGCTCGGTGACGCGGTCGCGCCCGCCGTGCTGCTTGCCCAGGCCATCGGCCGGCTCGGCAACTACTTCAACCAGGAGCTCTACGGGCGCGCCACCGACCTGCCGTGGGGTCTGGAGATCTACGAGCGGTTCGACGCCGAGACCGGCGCGCGCGACATGATGAACGGGGTGTCGACCGGGCGGGTGCTCGAGGTCGTGCAGCCGACGTTCCTCTACGAGCTCGTCTGGAACGTGCTGGTCGTCATCGCGCTGGTGCTGCTCGACAAGCGCTACAAGATCGGTCACGGGCGCCTGTTCGCGCTCTACGTCGCGGGCTACAGCTTCGGCCGGTTCTTCGTCGAGTTGCTGCGCAGCGACGAAGCCACCCACATTCTCGGCATCCGGATCAACTCGTTCACCTCCGCTCTGGTCTTCCTCGGCGCCATGGCCTACTTCGCCTTGGCGACCAAGGGCCGCGAGACGCCCGCGCAGCTGCAGCCCGACGGTGAACCGCGCCCATGGCCGTGGCAGTTCGCCGCGCTGCGCGCCGCCGGTGCGGCCGACAACGCCGCCGCGGCCCCGGCTGCCGAGGCCACGGCCGTCGACGTGACGAAGAAGCCGGATTCGGCTGCGGCCGAAGGTGATTCGACGGACTCCGGCGAAGCGGCCGCGGTGGCGGACGATACCGCCGAGAAGCAAGCCGATGCCGCCGCGCAGCCGACGAAATCAGCGGCGAAGAAGTCCTGATCCACGACGGTTTTCAGGGAATCGACGGGCGCCCGGCAACATCGCGGGCGCCCGTCGCGATATTTCGAATGTGTGGCGAGGCCGGATCGGGTGGTACCCGACAAGACAACGGCGGGCAGTACCGGCAACAATGGCCCGTGATCGTCGCGCGCGCACCGCCGTTCGGCCGATCACCACTGGCCGGGGGCCACGACGGGTACCCGCACGAATGATGGAGGACATGAGTGACCGACCCCTATAACCCCAATCCACAGTACGGCCCTGACCTGAACAAGCCGCAGAACTCCGGTTCGCAGCCGCAGTACGGTCAGCCGGCCTACGGTCAGCCGTCCGATCCGTACGCCCAGCAGCCCGGCTACGGTCAGCCGCAGTACGGTGCGCCGCAGCCGCAGTACGGTCAGCCCGCAGACCCGTACGCCCAGCAGCCGGGTTACGGTGCCGCGCCGTACGGGGCGATGCCGCAGGGCTTCAACCCGAACGACCCGGAGGCGCCCTACGGCCGGGACATGTACGGCGTGCCGTTCTCGGACAAGCAGAAGCTGATGGCCGGTCTGCTGCAGATCTTCCTCGGCAGCTTCGGCGTCGGCCGCTTCTACCTCGGCTACACCGGTCTCGGCATCGCCCAGATCGCGGTCACCTGGCTGACCTGTGGTCTCGGCGCCATCTGGCCGCTGATCGACGGCATCATGATGCTCACCGGCAAGGTGCCCGACGCGCAGGGTCGCCCGCTGCGCGACTGACACGTCATCACACGGGGATGAACGGGTGCTCTGCTCACGCAGGGCGCCCGTTTCGCGTTTCCCCCCGGTATTTGCGATCACGGTGAGCGATACTCTGTGTCGGTCTGTGGTGGCGCCGTAGCGTCGCTTGGCCTGCGCGTGCCCCCTACGCGCAGCGGAGAAAGGGATGTCCGTGCGCAAATTCATTGCCGCCGCCGTACTCGCTGTCGTCGCCGCGACGGGCCTGTCGGCCTGCTCGTCCGCGTCCGACCCGAACGTGCTGAAGGTCGGTACCGAGGGCACCTACGCGCCGTTCAGCTACCAGGAGGGCGGCACGCTCACCGGTTACGACGTCGAGGTCGCCAAGGCGGTCGGCGAAAAGCTCGGCAAGCGGGTGGAATTCGTGCAGACCCCGTGGGACTCGATCTTCGCCGGGCTCGAGTCCAAGCGTTTCGATCTGGTCGCCAACCAGGTCACCGTGAATCCCGAGCGCACGGCCAAGTACGCGCTGTCGCAGCCGTACACGACGTCGGAGGGCGTGATCGTCACCAAGGCCGACAACACCACCATCACCTCGCTGGCGAGCCTGTCGGGCAAGACCACCGCGCAGTCGGCCACCAGCAACTGGAGCAAGGTCGCCGCGGGCGCCGGCGCGAAAGTCGAAGCGGTGGAAGGGTTCGTGCAGGCGGTGCAGCTGCTGAAGGCCGGTCGGGTCGACGCCACCGTCAACGACACCCTGGCCGTGGGCGAGTACACCAAGAAGACCGGTGACACCGGTATCAAGATCGCGGCCGAGACCGGCGAGACCAGCAAGCAGGCCTTCGCCGCGCGCAAGGATGACACCGGGCTCATCACCGACGTCGACAAGGCCCTCGAAGAGCTGCGCGCCGACGGCACGCTGGCCCGTCTGTCGGAGAAGTACTTCGGCACCGACGTCAGCAAATAGCGGATGGATCCGGCTACCTGG
The DNA here is from genome assembly GCF_050320175.1 of Nocardia sp. FBN12. Lineage (GTDB taxonomy): Bacteria > Actinomycetota > Actinomycetes > Mycobacteriales > Mycobacteriaceae > Nocardia. The sequence goes on from NZ_CP190048.1 coordinate 1,086,265, forward strand.
GAGCTGATCCGGCACAACCTGGTGCCGATGCTGAAGGCCACGGTGACGATGACGTTGCCGCTCACCGCCATCAGCTTCGTCATCGGCCTGGCCATCGCGGTCGGTGTCGCGCTGGCCAGGATGTCGACGCGGCGGGTGCTGTCGGCGCCCGCCCGCTTCTACATCTCGATCATCCGCGGCACCCCGCTGCTGGTGCAGCTGTTCATCGTGTTCTACGCGCTGCCGCAGTTCGGGATCGTCATCGATCCGTTCCCGGCGGCGGTGATCGCGTTCAGCCTCAATGTCGGCGGCTACGCCGCGGAGGTGGTGCGCTCGTCGATCATGAGCGTGGCGCACGGGCAGTGGGAGGCCGCGCAATCGCTGGGCATGACCTACGTGCAGACGCTCTGGGACATCGTCTTCCCGCAGGCCGCCCGGATCGCGGTGCCGCCGCTGTCGAACACGTTGATCTCCCTGGTCAAGGACACTTCGCTGGCCTCGACCATCCTGGTCACCGAACTGCTGCGCACCGCCCAGCTGGCCGCCGCCCCCACCTTCGACTTCTTCGCCCTCTACGGCGTCGCGGCGCTCTACTACTGGGTGATCTGCCTGATCCTCGGGTTCGGTCAGAGCCGTCTCGAAACAAGACTTTCCCGGCATGTGGCTGTTCGCTAGCAACAGTTTTCGTGAACACAAGTCGAACTAAACGTGCAACCCGACAGGCGAAAAGACTCGGCGCTGCCCGAGTACTAGGCTGGGGGCCGTGATGCGACGGACGAAGATTGTGTGCACCTTGGGCCCGGCCACTGCTACCCAGGATCGTATTCGTGAGCTCGTCGAAAGCGGCATGGATGTGGCCCGGCTGAACTTCAGCCACGGCGACCACGCCGACCACGCCGACAACTACAAGATGGTCCGCGCGGCCTCCGACGAGACCGGCCGCGCGGTCGGCATCCTCGCCGACCTCCAGGGACCCAAGATCCGCCTCGGCCGCTTCGCCGACGGCAAGACCGTGTGGGCCAACGGCGAGCAGGTGCGGATCACGGTCGACGAGGTCGACGGCACCCACGACCGTGTCTCGACCACCTACAAAGAGCTCGCCCAGGACGCCAAGGCCGGGGACCGGCTGCTCGTCGACGACGGCAAGGTCGGCCTCACGGTGGAATCCGTCGAGGACAACGACGTCGTCTGCCGGGTGACCGAGGGCGGCCCGGTGAGCAACAACAAGGGGCTGTCGCTGCCCGGCATGAACGTGTCGGTGCCCGCTCTGTCCGAAAAAGACATCGCCGATCTCGAATTCGCCCTGGAGCTCGGCGTCGACTTCATCGCACTGTCCTTCGTGCGCTCGCCGTCCGACATCGAACTCGTGCACGACATCATGGATCGCGTCGGCCGCCGTGTGCCGGTGATCGCCAAGCTGGAGAAGCCAGAGGCGATCGACAACCTCGAGGCGATCGTGCTCGCCTTCGACGCGGTGATGGTCGCCCGCGGTGACCTCGGCGTCGAGCTGCCCCTCGAGCAGGTGCCGCTGGTGCAGAAGCGCGCGATCCAGATGGCGCGCGAGAACGCCAAGCCGGTCATCGTCGCCACCCAGATGCTCGAATCGATGATCGAGAACTCCCGGCCGACCCGCGCCGAAGCCTCCGACGTCGCCAACGCGGTGCTCGACGGCGCCGACGCGGTGATGCTGTCGGGGGAGACCTCGGTGGGCGCCTGGCCGATCGACGCGGTGCGCACCATGGCCCGCATCGTGACCGCCGTCGAGTCCGAGACGTCGCGGGTGCCACCCCTGACCCACGTGCCGCGCACCAAGCGTGGCGTGATCTCCTACGCCGCCCGCGACATCGGCGAGCGGCTCAACGCCAAGGCGCTCGTCGCGTTCACCCAGTCGGGTGACACCGTGCGCCGCCTGGCCCGCCTGCACACCCCGCTGCCGCTGCTGGCGTTCACCCCGCTGCCGGAGGTGCGCAGCCAGCTCACGCTGACCTGGGGTACCGAGACGTTCATCGTGCCCATGGTGGACACCACCGACGCGATGATCCACCAGGTGGATCAGGCGCTATTGTCGCTGGAGCGTTATCGCAAGGGTGACCTGGTGGTCATCGTCGCCGGCTCCCCTCCGGGTACCGTCGGTTCCACCAACCTGATCCACGTGCACCGCATCGGCGAAGAGGACCACTAGTAGTGAGCAGTTCGATCGACATCGAGACCACCCAGGGCGAGCCGACACCTGATCTGCGGGTGTTGCTCGACCTGCTCGACCTCGAGTCGATCGGCGAGGACACCTTTCTCGGGAACCACCCCGAGAAGGTGTGGAGCCGCACCTTCGGCGGCCAGCTGGTGTCGCAGGCGATCATGGCGGCAGGCCGCACGGCGGGCGACCGGCCGCTGCACGCGCTCAACGCGCATTTCGTGCGTGGCGGCGATGTGAAGAAGCCGATCGAGTACCACGTGCAGCGCCATCGCGACGGCCGCGCGCTCGCCAACCGGACGGTGACCGCCAGTCAGGACGGCCAGGAGCTGTTCGTGATGCTGGCCGCGTTCCAGGACTGGGGCAAGGGCCTCGAGCACGCGCACGAGGGTCCGGACGTGCCCGACCCCGAAACCCTGCCCCGGGTGGAGGAGAGCTTCGCCGGCTTCGAGGACAAGCTGGAGATGTTCATCAAGGCGCCGCACCCGATCGATATGCGCTACACCAACGATCCGTCGTGGATCCTCAAGGGCACCGGGGAGAAGCTCAACCACAACCGGGTCTGGATGCGTACCGACGGCCGGTTGCCCGATGATCAACTGCTGCACGTGGCCGCGCTCGGCTATTCCTCCGACACCACCGTGCTCGATTCGATCATCACCACGCACGGCTTGTCGTGGGGGCTGGACCGGATTCTCGCGGCGACGGTGAACCACTCGATGTGGTTCCACCGTCCGTTCCGGTTCGACGACTGGGTGCTCTACTCCACCGAGTCACCGGTCGCGGCCGGTTCGCGTGGTCTGGCGACCGGCCGGTTCTATTCGCGCACAGGCGAATTGATCGCCACCACCGTGCAGGAAGGTGTCATCCGGCACTTCCCGGCCCGCTGAGGTTCCTCAGCGCAGTTCGCGGTCGAGTTCGGGTGCGACGACATCGGTGCGCTGATGCGCGCGCAACGTGAACGGCACACCGCACGTGGGCTGCGCCTGCGTCGCGCCGTACACGGCCAGCGCGAGACCGTGTTCGAGATCGGCGATGTCGGCGTCGGTGAGTTCGGCCGACTCGCCGACCAGGCTCAGCGCGATCTCGTAGGTGCTCTCCGCGCTCGGGTCGACGCCGGGACAGCTACTGCGCCACTGGGATTCGAGGTGGTGATGGACCGGATCGCTCGTGTCGACCGGCAGGGTGAACCGCCAGGCATAGACGTTGCGGTCGTGTACGTGGTCGTCGAGGACCGTCCGGACACTGGCGACGATGCGGTCGAGGGTCTCCGGTGTCACGTACACATGGAGCGAAACATCCGAAATGCGTTTCGGCAAGTCTGTGGTCCCGTCGTGTGTCGAACCTGCAAGGGGTAACACCCACGTCCGCGCCGAAGTGTAATCCCTGCGCGCCGTGGCGAACAGTCCTACGGGTGGACTCGGCCCGGCTCAGCGTCCGCGCTGGGCGGCGAGGAACGCCGAAAGGGGGCGGGGCCCGCCGGGAGCGATCACCAGGCCGGGACGATCGCCGTCGCCGGAGAGTTTCGTCTGCTCGTGCGGTGCCAGCGCTCCCAGCACGGGGAACAGCAATTCGGCGATGCGGTCGCCGACCTGGAGGAACGCCTCGGCCGAAAGGCCGATCGGGTCGGCGATGTTCTCCCGCCCGACATAGGCCAGGTTGTTGCGTGCGTGATGCAGTGCGGCAATGGATTTCGCGCCGGTGACCTTGGCGATCCGATGCGCCTCGGCGAGGGTGAAGGTGCGCGGGGCGATACCGAAGGCCAGTTCACCGACCTGGTCGCGTAAGGAATCGGTCATCGTCAGCACCAGGTCGGCGCGATCGACCATCTCGGGCTTGAGTTTTCGGGCCTTGAAACCACTGGTGTCGCCGCCCAGGCCCTGGATCGTCTCCACGGCCAGCGGCTCGGGCGGAAAGCCGACCAGTGCCCTGGTGCCCGCGCTCTCCGCGGTGAGGCCGGGTAGACCGTGCTCCGCCGCGAATGCCAGGGTGAGCCGTTCGGCGATCACCGAACGGCAGACATTGGAGTTGCAGACGAAGAGCACGTGCATACCGACACCGTAATCGGGTCGATTGTCACGGAGTAGGCCGGAATTGTAACCATCACAAGCGCGGTACTACTTATTCACCTTTCGGTTGAACGCCGTACATCATTCACGATGCGCAAATCCGTTGTGTGTGACCGTGATACCCACGAGATATGGCGTGGAAACCTCGCGATGATATGTGTCGATCGTCACTCGTTCGGATCATAATAATTCGATTCGGTAATAACCGGTGGCACGCCCGGTGGGGTGCCGTGCACCCGGCCCCTGGTGGAGAACATCGGGCCACGCGCGGGCACGACCGGCGCGAACGCCGCCAGCCCCGTCGCCGCGGACATGTCGTCATAGACCGCGTCGATGCCACCGCGGCGGAAATAGGCCTCGTGCCAGAAACCGGTGCCGCCGGAATCGCGCAGGAATTCGCGCCACCACTGCCGGTGTGGTTCCGAGCGTGTCCAGCGTTCGAGCGAATCCAGATCGCGCCAGTATTGCCGGGCGCCCCAATGCGGCGGCAGCATCGACCACACGACGTCATCGTGGTGCAGCAACCCGTCGGGCCGGTCGGCATGTGAGCGATACAACTTCGGGCCGACGCCGAGCAGTCGCAGCAGCCCTCGCGGCGTGCGCACCCGCATGCCGAGCAGGATCATCACCAGGTCGGGGTAGGCGTCGAGGTCGACCGTGGTCCTCTTTACGCGCATGATCGCAGCCCCTTCCGTGGTGCCCTCTGGGGGTACTACGGGGCAGCTGGGCCTCCGGTTCGACCGGCAGTTCGCTTCCCGGCGCGCCGAGACGCTATAGTGACCGCGGTGCGCCGGGTTGGCGGAACTGGCAGACGCGACGGTCTCAAAAACCGTTGTCCGAAAGGACGTGTGGGTTCGAGTCCCACACTCGGCACCACGGCGGCAGCGCGGCACATGCCGCGCTCCGCGGGGGAGTATCCGGCGCAGGGTGTGCGCGATCTCATCGCAGGCGCATTCTCCGCGCGGAGGTGAAAGGTACTCTTTACAACGCCGGTCGTGGTGTGATCGACGGGCACCGGAATCCAGAGGGGTCGAACCTATGAGCACGAATGCAGCCGGCGCCACGCGTGAGGCCGCGGCCAAGCGGGTCGTCGTCGCCGAGGATGAGGCCTTGATCCGGATGGACCTGGTCGAGATGCTCAAGGAAGAGGGCTACGACGTCGTCGGCGAAGCGGGCGACGGGCAGCAGGCCGTCGAGCTCGCTGAGGAACTTCGCCCGGATCTGGTGATCATGGACGTGAAGATGCCGCGCCGTGACGGCATCGACGCCGCCGCCGAGATCGCGTCGAAACGCGTTGCGCCCGTGGTGATTCTGACCGCGTTCAGTCAGCGCGACCTGGTCGAGCGCGCACGCGACGCGGGCGCGATGGCCTATCTCGTGAAGCCGTTCACCAAGTCCGATCTGGTCCCCGCGATCGAACTCGCGGCCAGTCGTTTTCACGAAATCACCGCGCTGGAAACCGAAGTCGCGAATCTGTCGGATCGTTTGGAGACGCGCAAACTGGTCGAGCGGGCCAAGGGTGTGCTCATGCAGACCCAAGGCCTCTCGGAACCGCAGGCGTTCAAATGGATTCAGCGCACCGCGATGGATCGGCGCACGACGATGAAGGCGGTCGCCGAAGTCGTGCTGGAGAACCTCACTCCGCAGTAACTCGGTTTCGCTCTTACTGTCGCGCGGGCCCAAAGCCGGAAATGTTTACGGAAGCGAAACAATAATGTGAACTATTGCTTGGACAAGAGGCATCCGACATGATGCGAATGTGATGCGGATCTAACAAAGCGGCGATATGTTCTCTGCGGGCTGAACGTGGTCGGCCCCCTCGGTGAACCCGGGGAGCACAGGACATAGAGGTGAGACGTGCTCAGTTCGACATGGCGCAGTCGGTCGACGCGAGGAGTTCTGGTTATCGGAGCTGCCGCGTCGTTGGTGTTGTCCGGATGCAGTGACAAGTCGTCAGATGGCGGCGGTGGCGGCAACACCGATCTCTCCATCCAGCCGGTGGTTCAGCTCGATACCCAGGGCAAGGCCGTCGCGACAACCGATGCCGGTGCGGCCGCGGACCCCGCAGGCGACGGTAAGGCCAAGTGCGCGCCGCTGACGCTCGGCATGGCGGGCCCGCTGACCGGTGGCAACGCCGCCCTCGGCATCAACATCATCATGGGCGTGAAGCTCGCGCTCGACAAGCACAACAAGGCCAACCCGGACTGCCAGGTCTCGGTGAAGCAGTTCGACACCGAGGGCAAGCCGCAGATCGCCAGCCAGGTGGTTCCGACGATCGTCGCCGACCCGAACATCGTGGCACTGGTCGGCCCGACCTTCTCGGGTGAGACCAAGGCGACCGGCCAGATCCTCAGCGAGGCAGGCATGCCCACGCTGACCGCATCGGCCACGAACCCCACGTTGACGGCCAACGGCTGGAAGACCTTCTTCCGCGGGCTCGGCAACGACGATTCGCAGGGTCCGGCCATCGCCAACTACCTCACCGGCGAGAAGGGCTTCAAGAAGCTCTGCGTCGTGCAGGACAACACCGACTACGGCGCCGGTCTGGCGAAGGCGTTCATCACCGCGGCCGGCCCCGCGGCTGACCCGTCCTGCGCGGTGAATGTCAAGGAAGGTGATAAGGACTTCTCGGCCGCCGTGTCGTCGCTGAACGCGGCCAAGCCCGACGCCATCTTCTACGCCGGCTACTACGCCGAGGCCGCGCCGTTCGTGCAGCAGCTGCGTTCCGGTGGCGTGACCGCCACCTTCGTCTCCGCCGACGGCAGCAACGATCCCGAGTTCGTCCGCCAGGCAGGCTCCTCGTCCAAGGACGCATTGCTGTCCTGCCCGTGCAGCCCGGCGCCGGAGAAGTTCTCCGCCGACTACAAGGCGCTCAACGGTCAGGCGCCCGGCGTCTACTCCGTCGAGGGATACGACCTCACGACGATCCTGCTCAAGGGCATCGACTCCGGAAAGGTCACCCGCGCCGAGCTCGTCGACTACGTCCGTAACTACAGCGGAACTGGTGTCGCCCGCCAGTACAAGTGGGGCGAGACCGGCGAACTGGCCAACATCCAGATCTGGATGTACCAGGTCAAGTAGTTCCGATGACGTGTGCGCGGTGCGCGTGGTGATCCCACGCGCACCGCGCGCCTGACGCGAGAGTAACCATGACATCAGCGGCTTCGCTCGGTGTGACCCTGTTGGCCGAGGGGTCCATCGATTTCAACGTTTCCGGGGTGATCGACCAGTTCTGGCGATTGACCGTGGACGGTCTCACCTACGGCTCGATCTACGCCCTGGTCGCGGTCGGCTACACGCTCGTCTACGGCGTGCTGCGACTGATCAACTTCGCGCACTCCGAAATCTTCATGCTCGGCATGTTCGGCACCTATGTGGGTCTGGAACTGCTCGGCTTCGCGCCCAGCGGCAATGTGTACTCCCAGGGTGTCCTGCTGACGGTGCTCTATCTGGGTGTCGCGATGCTGTTCGGCATGCTGGTCTCCGGCATCGCCGCGGTGGGGCTCGAACGGGTCGCCTATCGCCCGCTGCGCAGGCGTGGCGCGAAGCCGCTGGCCTTCCTGATCACCGCGATCGGTATGTCGTTCGTGATCCAGGAGTTCGTCCACTACATCCTGCCCAAGATCAAGCCGGGCCTCGGCGGCTCCAACGCCCAGACCGGCATCCGGCTCGTGGAGCCGAAGGTACAGTTCACCTTCCTCGGCGCGTCGGTCACCAATGTGGCGCTGGTGATCTTCGCCGCGGCCGTCGTGCTCGCGGTGACCACCGAAATCGTCATCAACAGAACCAAATTCGGCCGCGCCATCCGCGCGGTGGCACAGGATCCCGACACCGCCACGCTGATGGGTGTCTCGCGCGAGCGGGTCATCGTGCTGACCTTCCTCATCGGTGGTCTGCTGGCAGGCGCCGCGGCGATGCTGTACACCCTCTACATTCCCACCGGCATCATCTTCTCCGGCGGATTCATCCTCGGTATCAAGGCGTTCAGCGCCGCGGTGCTCGGTGGTATCGGTAACCTGCGCGGCGCGCTGCTCGGCGGGTTGATCCTCGGCATCGCCGAGCAGTACGGGTCGATCCTGTTCGGCAACGAATGGCGTGACGTGGTCGCCTTCGTGCTGCTGGTGACCGTGCTGATGTTCCGGCCGACCGGCATCCTCGGCGAGAGCCTGGGGAGGGCACGCGCATGACAGACCTGACGAAGACTCCGAAAACGCCTGTCGCGCAGCAGGATCGGCGCGGCCTCGGCGATGCTATCCGGACCTGGTGGGACGGGCTGTCGCGGCCGGGCCAGTGGGCCGTCGGCGTGCCGATCATCGCCGCGCTCGCGATCCTGCCGCTGTTCCCGCCCCCGCTGCTCAACACTCCCGGCGTGAGTTTCGGTGGCGTGATGGCGCAGTTCGCCATGTACGCCCTGATCGCCATCGGCCTGAACGTGGTGGTCGGCCAGGCGGGTCTGCTCGACCTCGGTTACGTCGGTTTCTACGCCGTCGGCGCCTATACGGTCGGCCTGCTCACCAGCCCGAACAGTCCGTGGAACCAGACCGACGGCGGGTGGCTCAGTTCGGGTTGGGCGTGGGTGGCCTGCCTGCCGCTCGCGGTCGCGCTCACCGCGCTGGCCGGCCTGATCCTCGGCGCGCCCACCCTGCGGTTGCGCGGTGACTACCTCGCGATCGTGACGCTCGGCTTCGGTGAGATCGTTCGGCTGATGGCCGACAACCTGGGCGAGGTGACCAACGGCAGCCTCGGGCTGTCGAAGATCGCCTACCCCGAGGTTGGGGAATCCGAAGCGCACCCCGGTGGCTTCTTCTCCCCGGGCAACCTCGGCGACACCAGCAGCTGGAACCCCTTCACCCGAGCGAACAACGGCACCTGGTGGTTCTGGCTCGGCATGGTCTTCGTGATCGTGGTGCTGCTGATCATCGGCAACCTCGAGCGCAGCCGGGTCGGCCGCTCCTGGGTCGCCATCCGCGAAGACGAGGACGCCGCCGAGATCATGGGCGTGCCGACCTTCAAGTTCAAGCTGTGGGCGTTCGTGATCGGCGCCTCGGTCGGCGGCCTTTCGGGCGCGATGTACGCCGGTCAGGTCACCTACGTGAACCCCAAACAGTTCGACATCATCCTGTCGATGCTGTTCCTGTGCGCGGTCGTGCTCGGTGGTTCGGGCAACAAGCTCGGCGTGATCGTCGGCGCGTTCCTCATCGCCTACCTGCCGATGCGGTTGCAGTCGGTGCAGCTGGTGTCGAGCGAGTCGACCGGCTACCTGCTGCTGGGCCTCGATATCGCACTGCTGATCGGCCTCTGGCTGCTGTGGCGGTGGAAGAAGGACGCGCTGGGCACGTGGGTCCGGCGGGCGGTGATCGGAACGGCGATCGTCGCCGTGATCCTCGGATTGCTGCTGTTCGGCAGTGTGTTGCTGTTCCGTCCCGGCGGCGCGCAGAACCTCGGTGACCTGAAGTACCTCTACTTCGGCATCGCGCTCGTGGTGATGATGATTCTGCGGCCACAGGGTCTGTTCCCGGTGCGGCAGAAGCTGCTCGCCTACGGCAGACAGGTGTACCAGGCGGTCGTGCGCAAGCCGGCGGCCGAATCGATCGGAGCAGGGCGATGACGGGGCCAGGCGCGGGAGACGCGCTGTTCGACAACGAAGACATGAAGGCCGGCTACCAGCCGCCGCCCGAAGTCGAGCCGACGGGCGACGTCGACGTCACCGCGGTGATGCCCGAACTCGCCGATGCCGAGACCGTCGCCGAGGTGGTCGCGCCGCATCGCGCGATCGAGACCGCGGTCGGTGAGCCACTGCTGCGCACCGATGGTCTGACCGTCAAGTTCGGTGGTCTGACCGCGCTCGACGGCGTCAGTTTCGAGATCCGCCGCGGCGAGATCCTCGGCCTGATCGGCCCCAACGGCGCGGGCAAGACCACCTGCTTCAACGCGATCACCGGCGTCTACAAGCCCGCGTCGGGCAGTGTGCACTTCGATGGTCAGCCGCTGGCCAAGACCAAGCGCAACGAGATCACCCGGATGGGTATCGCGCGCACGTTCCAGAACGTGCGGCTGTTCGGCGAGATGACCGCGCTGGAGAACGTGGTCGTCGGCACCGACGCCCGCCACACCACCTCGGTCCCCGGCGCGGTCTTCCGCACGCCGAAGTTCAAGCGCGAGGAGCGTGATGCCATCGAACGTGGCATGGCGCTGCTCGAGTTCGTCGGTATCGCACCGCGCGCGGTCGAGAAGGCGCGCAACCTGTCTTATGGCGATCAGCGCAGGCTCGAGATCGCGCGTGCGCTGGCCACCGAGCCCAAGTTGCTGTGTCTGGACGAACCGGCTGCCGGGTTCAACCCCAGCGAGAAGTCGGCGCTGATGGACCTGATCCGCAAGATCCGCGACGACGGCTACACCGTGCTGCTCATCGAGCACGACATGCGCCTGGTGATGGGCGTGACCGACCGGATCGTCGTGCTCGAATTCGGGCGCAAGATCGCCGACGGCCTGCCCGCCGCGGTCCGCGAGGATCCGGCGGTGATCGCCGCCTACCTCGGCGTGCCCGACGCGGACACGATCGAGGAGGTTCGCGAGGAATCGGTGGCCGCCGCGGAAGAAGGGGCGACCCCGACGCCGGTGGCCGACGCCGTGGTGGTGCAGTCGCGCGATGAGCCGGAGGCCGTGGTCGAGACCGCGACCCCACTGCTCGAGGTGCAGGACATGGTCGTGAACTACGGCCGGATCGAAGCGCTGCACGGCATCTCGCTCTCGGTCGCCGAGGGCGAACTGGTGACCCTGCTCGGTGCCAACGGCGCGGGCAAGACCACCACCATGCGGGCGATGTCGGGGCTGCTGCCGCTCACCTCGGGACGAATTCTGTTCCAGGGCAAAGACATCACCACGATGAAGGCGCACGACCGGGTGGTCGAGGGTCTCATCCAGGCGCCCGAGGGTCGCGGCGTGTTCCCCGGCATGACGGTCGCGGAGAATCTCGACATGGGTTGCTACGGCAGGCCTTTCGAGAACAAGTCCGAGTACCAGCAGACCTTGGACTGGGTCTTCGAACTGTTCCCCCGCCTGGCCGAACGCCGCAAACAGATCGGCGGCACGATGTCGGGCGGCGAACAGCAGATGCTCGCCATCGGCCGCGCCCTCATGGCCCGCCCGAAGCTGCTGCTGCTCGACGAACCGTCGATGGGCCTGGCGCCCATGGTGATCCAGCAGATCTTCCGGATCATCAGTGAGATCAACCGTCAGGGCACCACGGTGCTGCTGGTGGAGCAGAACGCCCAGCAGGCGCTGACGCGTAGCGATCGTGCCTACATCCTGGAAACCGGCGAGGTCACCAAGTCCGGTCCCGGGGCGGCTTTGCTGACTGATCCTGCGGTGATGTCGGCCTACCTGGGTGTCGACTGAATTGCCGACGGCGCGGGCCCCTCGACGATGCGGCTGGCAGTCGCGGGTGCGAGGGTGACCTGCGTTCGGTAGTCCCAGGCAGGTTTGACGCTGTGTTTATTGGAGCGCTGGCGCGCTCGAGTCGCGGCCCCGAGGGGCCGCCGGTTAGGCACCGGGGCTTGCTCCTTCGTCGCCTACGCCCCGGCGCCTAACCGGCGACCCGGCCGCGACCGGCCACTTCGTGGCCGCCGCTCCCTAAGGGTCGCGGGTGGGGGCTGGGAGTGCGGTCATGGCGGATCGGGGGTAGGGCTTCGTCGCCTACGGCCCGGGGGCTGAGCGGTGACCCGGCCGCGACGGGCCACTTCGTGGCCGCCGTTCCCTTGGGGTCGCGGGGGGGTGACTGGGTTTTTGGAGGGTTGTTGAAGACGGGGCAGTCTGGTTTGGGATGTGGTGATGGCGGTGTTCGTGTCTGTCAGAGGGTGTCCCTAGACTCTGTCGGGTGAGTTCACCGACGACTGCGCAGGCATCGACAACGACCACTGCCCCCGAGGGTGAGCGGCCTACGCTGCTGCTCCTGGACGGGCATTCGATCGCCTATCGCGCGTTCTTCGCGCTACCGGCGGAGAACTTCAAGACCGTCACCGGTCAGACCACCAACGCGGTGTACGGGTTCACCTCGATGCTGATCAATCTGCTGCGCGACGAGAAGCCCAGCCATGTGGCCGCGGCGTTCGACGTGTCGCGCAAGACTTTCCGCACCGAGGCGTACCCGGAGTACAAGGCCAATCGCAGCGCCACCCCCGACGAATTCCGTGGGCAGGTCGAACTCACCAAGGACGTGCTCGGCGCGATGGGCATCCCGGTGATGGCCATCGACGGCTACGAAGCCGACGATGTGATCGCCACCCTCACCACCCAGGCGATGGCCCAGGGCTACCGGGTCCTCATCGTCACTGGCGACCGCGACGCGATCCAGCTGGTCAACGACGACGTCACGGTCCTCTACCCGAAGAAGGGCGTCTCGGATCTGACCCGGTTCACCCCGGCCGAGGTGGAGACCAAATACGGCCTCACTCCCGCGCAGTACCCCGACTACGCGGCGCTGCGCGGCGACCCGAGCGACAATCTGCCCGGCATTCCCGGCGTGGGGGAGAAGACCGCCGCCAAGTGGATCCGCGAATACGGCGATCTCGCCACTCTGGTCGACCGCGTCGACCAGGTGAAGGGCAAGGTCGGCGACTCGCTGCGCGCGAATCTGTCCAGCGTCGTGCTCAACCGGCAGCTCACCGAGATGGTGCGCGAGGTGCCGCTGCCCTACAGCCCCGATCAGCTGATCAAGGCGCCGTGGGACCGCGACAAGATCCACCAGCTCTTCGACGACCTCGAGTTCCGGGTGCTGCGCGACCGGCTGTTCGACACGCTCGGTTCCCCCGAGCCGGAAGCTGAGTCGGGTTTCGAGATCAGCGGTGGTGCGCTCGATCAGGGAGCGGTCGCCGACTGGCTGGCAGAGCACGCGAAAGCAGGTGTGCGCCACGGTCTCTCGATTGTCGGGACCGGAACGCCGATCCACGGCGACGCGCGGGCCCTGGCAATCGCCGCCGCCGACGGTGAGGGCGGCTACATCGACCTGACCGTCCTCACCCCCGAAGACGAGACGGCCCTGGCCACCTGGCTGGCCGATCCCGAGGTGCCCAAGGCGCTGCACGAGGCCAAGTCCGCCGGGCACGCACTGCGTGGGCGCGGCTTCGCGCTGGGCGGTCTCACCACCGATACCGCCCTGTCCGCCTATCTGGTCCGCCCCGGCCAGCGCAGCTTCAACCTCGACGATCTGTCCCTGCGCTACCTCAAGCGCGAACTGCGGGTCGAGACCGGCGACACCGGCCAGCTCTCCCTGCTCGACGACGAGGACACCGTCGCCGCCGACATCGCCCGCGAGGAAATGCTGCGCGCCCGCGCGGTCGCCGACCTGGCAGTCGCCCTCGATACCGAACTCGAGGCGATCGAATCGACCCCGCTGCTCACGGAGATGGAGTTGCCGCTGCTCGGCGTGCTCGGCCAGCTCGAGGAAGCGGGCATCGCGGTCGACGTCACCCAGCTCGAGAACCTGCAGCAGCAGTTCGCCGACCGCGTCAGCGAGGCCGCGAACTCCGCCTACGAGGTGATCGGCAAGCAGATCAACCTCGGCTCGCCCAAGCAGCTGCAGGTGGTGCTGTTCGACGAGCTCGACATGCCCAAGACCAAGCGCACCAAGACCGGCTACACCACCGACGCCGACGCGCTGGAATCACTGTTCGAGAAGACCGGCCACGCGTTCCTGGAACACCTGCTGGCCCACCGCGACGCGACCCGGCTCAAGGTGACCGTCGACGGCCTGCTCAAGTCGGTCTCCGACGACGGCCGCGTCCACACCACCTTCAACCAGACCATCGCCGCCACCGGTCGCCTGTCCTCGACCGAGCCGAACCTGCAGAACATCCCGATCCGCACCGACACCGGCCGCCAGATCCGCGACACCTTCGTCGTCGGCCCCGGCTTCGCCGAACTCATGACCGCCGATTACAGCCAGATCGAGATGCGCATCATGGCGCACCTGTCCGGTGACGCCGGCTTGATCGAGGCCTTCAACTCCGGCGAGGACCTGCACACCTTCGTCGCGTCGAAGGCCTTCGACATCCCGATCGCGGAGGTGAGCCCCGAGTTGCGCCGCCGGATCAAGGCCATGTCCTACGGTCTCGCCTACGGTCTCAGCTCCTACGGTCTGAGCGCCCAGCTGAAGATCAGCACCGCCGAGGCCAAAGAGCAGATGGACGTCTACTTCGACCGCTTCGGCGGCATTCGCGACTACCTGTCCGATGTCGTCGACCAGGCCCGCAAGGTCGGCTACACCCAGACCCTGTTCGGCCGCCGCCGCTACCTGCCCGACCTGGATTCCAGTAACCGTCAGCGCCGCGAATCCGCTGAGCGGATGGCCTTGAACGCCCCCATCCAGGGCACTGCCGCCGACATCATCAAGGTCGCGATGATCAACGTGCAGAACGCGATTCGCGAAGCGGGCCTGGAATCGCGGATGCTGCTGCAGATTCACGACGAACTGGTCTTCGAGGTCGCCGACGGCGAACGTGCGGCGCTCGAAGCCCTTGCGCGCGAACAGATGTCGGCCGCGATCGAACTCTCGGTCCCGCTCACCGTCTCCGTGGGCACCGGCCGCAGCTGGGACGCGGCCGCGCACTGACCTGCTCCACACAGCACGATGGGCACCGACCCGGGGTCGGTGCCCATCGTGGCGTGCGGGGACGCGAGTTACGCGTTGACCGTCACGGCGTCGTCAGCGATGTTGTAGCTGATCGAACCGTTCTCGAAGTGGCTGATCTTGCCGCCTTCGATGTCCTGCTCGTCGGAGGTGGGGTAGCCGAACCGGCCGCCCGCGCCGCCTTCGGCTTCCCATGCCTGACGGATGGCGCCGTAGACGGTCTTGGCTCCGGTCGGGAGCTTGAAGTAGATGACGCCGCCGGTGAATTCCTGGAACTTGCCACCGTTGGGGGCGTCCTGCTCTGCCGAGGTCGGTTCACCCAGCGGGCTGGACGCACCACCGGCTTCGTTGTAGTGATCGCCGATAGCCCCAGTGACTTCGAATGCCATGTAGAACATGTCCTTTCACGCAGTAACAATTGGCCTAGCGGCCGCGACGCTACCGTGCGATCGGTCGTTCTCGGCGGCGACTCGCGGGAGATTCACGATCTGGTCACAATATGTTAGCCAACGATTTGCTCGTGCCCGATCATGGCGACCAGCGCACCGTCAGCTAGCGGAAACGCAGGCGGATGGCTTCGGCGATCGTGGCCGGCTCGTGTTCGGGGATGAAGTGCTTGGCCTCGGGAAGTTCGAGGACCTGGTGATCGGTGAACGTCTCGCGCATTCGCGGCAGGAACGCCGGAGCGCGAAACGCCATGTCCTTCATGCCCCAGACCAGCAGGGTCGGTGTGGCGCCGAGCCGAGCCGGAACGTTCGTGGCCAGCTGCTCGAGCAAGGGCCGGGCCGCCAGGATCTGTCCGGGCATGGCGGCGATGCCGCGCCTGGCCGCCGGCGATGGCTGCACCTTCCGGTAGTGATCGGCCTCGGCGTCGCTGATCGTGTTCCGCAGCTCACCGAGCAGAAATCGCTCGACCAGCAGGTTGTCGCGCAAGATCCGCCGCTGCATCGGCGCACTGGCCATGACCCGGCTGAATGCCTTCTGCGGCCAGGTGTCCGTCGGCCACAACAGGGTGTTGCCGAGAACCAGTCCCCGAACCCGGTCGGCCCGCTCGGTGCCGACCGCGGTGCCGATCGGCCCGCCCCAGTCCTGCCCCATGATCACGAACTGATCCAGCCCGAGGTGGTCGACGAGTTCCCCGACCACGGCGGCGTGTTCGGCGATGGTGTAGCCGTAGCCCGCCGGCCGTTCCGACAGTCCGAACCCCAGGTAATCGACTGCTACGCAGCGGAACCGATCGCGCAGCTCGTCGATGATCTTGCGATAGAGAAAGCTCCACGTGGGGCTGCCGTGACAGAACAGGATGGGGATCCCGGAGCCCTCGTCGATGTAGTGCACTCGGCCTGCGGAGGAGTCGAACCACTGGGATTCGAAGGGGTAGAGCGCTTTGTCCGGTAGGAAATCGATCAGCATCGCGTCCATCCTGTCTGAGGCGTCGAGCTGACCATACGGACGAAAAGAGCTGCGGTTCAACGTCTTCGGTTGACGTTTCGGTGAGATACTCGACACGCCGGAGGGATGCCGCACGACTTCCTCGGTTGCGTGTGTTCGCTCGGCGGCGCGCCGGCCGGGTGGTGCTGTCGGCGCCCGACCGGTCCACGGCCGGTCGGATCGGCCCTGGCGCGGCGAACTGTGGCAGCATCGGCCGTATGACTGCTGACGTCATCGCGACCCCGCTGCCCGACTGCCCCGACATCGAGCAGGCCTTCGCGATGTCGTGGCCGGTGCGGCTGGGCGATACCGACGGCGACGATCGGCTGCGGCTCGACGCGGTCGCGCGGTATCTGCAGGACATCGGGTTCGATCACCTCGACGCGGTCGAGGACGGGGATCTCCATCAGGCGTGGATCGTGCGGCGCACGGTGATCGACGTGTACGAGCCGATCATGTTCGGCGATCGCGTCCAGTTACGCCGCTGGGCCGACGCGCTCTCGAACCGATGGTGCGACATGCGAATTCAGCTTCGTGGAGAGCAGGGCGGGCACATCGAGGCCGCGGCGTTCCTGATCCACATCGACCCGGTCGCGGGCCGCCCCGCGCGGATGAGCGACGCGTTCATGGCGCCGATGCTCGCCAGCACCACCGAACACCGCCTGCGCTGGAAAGCGGCCCTCGCCGAACTCGACGATCCGCACGTGGAGGCAGTGCCGTTCCCGCTGCGTGTCACCGACGTCGACCGGCTGGGCCACGTCAACAACGCCGTCTACTGGGAGGCCGTGGAGGAAGCGCTCGCCGCGCACCCGGACCGTCATCAACTTCCGTACCGGGCGATCGTCGAACACGTCGGACCGGTGATGATGCGCGACAAAGTGGTGTTGCGGACGAGCTCGCGACTCGACAGCCTGCGCGTGCAGCTCGACGTCGACGGTTCGGCCCGCGCCCTCGCCTCGGTAGTTCCGCTGCCGAAGAACTGATCCGAACAGCACTGGCGATGTAGTCGAAAGCTCAGGCGCACTGGGACTTTCGACGAATCCGAGCTGCGAACGGCGTCAGCGCTCGCGGGCGACGAGTCGCGCCGACCCACCTGTCAGATCCACCTGGTCCCGCGGCGGCGCGCCCTCGGACGGGTCCTCGCGATGCATCAGCGTGCTCTGCCGCTGCTCGAACTCGTGATGCTTGGACCCCTGGAACATCGCGGTGAGATGTTCGAAGCCGGTCGCCGCGGCCACCGTGCCCCCACGCTTGCGCGTCCACGGCAGAAATCGTGTCCCGGTCGCGCGATTGATCGCCACCTCGATGAACGCCAACAGGATCAGCAGACACGCGAGACCCGGAATCGTCATCGCCATGAGCAGCCCCATGCCCGCCACGATACCCATCGCCGCGCCCGCGCCGACTGTTACCGATCCTGAGCTGCGGTGATGGTACTCACCGGTAGACACTCCGTGCGGTAAACCAGGTTGCGATCTCGCGACGATCGCCCTATCCTCGACTGCGTGCCGAATCCCGCCCGCTGTGCCGCGCTGCTAGTCGCTGACCGCGACCTCGCGGTCGCTGCTGCGCAGACCGCGCAGGAAGCTTCACGGCGAATTCTTCTCGTAGTAATCCGCCGTAGCGGGGTCTGATTCGGACCAGCCCCTACGCTGCGGGCTGTATCTCATCGTTCTGCTGGTCCCACCTGCCAACGAAGACATCTTCGGGAAGACCTCACCTGCAATGACGCTGACACTGGACCATGCCCTGTTCGCCGCTGCCCCCAAGGGCCTGCGCGCCGAGCTCACCGACCTCGACCCCGCCGCATTCCTCGACCGGTACACCCGCGCCGACGGGTCCATCGCGCTTCGCGAATGGTCCTGTTCCGGAACGGATTTCACCGCCACCCTGGAATTCGCCGACCACCTTCGCACCGTCATCGCCACCGGCAGCCCGGTCGCGGCGATGACGTCGGCGCTCTACGACGAGGGCTACCCCCTCGAGATCCTGCACTTCCATCAGCGCCCGACCACCGACGGCACCGCCACTTTCATGCAGTGCGAGTTCAACGGCAGGCGCGGCTGGGCGGTGGCCACCGCCGCGGGCAGCGCGGAATCGACCGTGCGCGCCATGATCGCCGGCGTCAACCTGCTCGCGGGCTGACACCACCCGAACACGCAAGGGCCCGTTCACCTTTCGAGGTGAACGGGCCCTTGTATGTTCGGCGTTGGGTCGCAGCAGCCTACTCGGCGGGAGAGGACTCCTGCTGCTCGGCGATCTGCTTGCGCACCTCGTCCATGTCCAGATCCTTGATCTGGGTCACCAGGTCCTCGAGCGCGGCGGGCGGCAGCGCGCCCGGCTGGGCGAACACGAGCACGCCCTCACGGAAGGCCATGATGGTCGGAATCGACTGGATATTGGCGGCAGCGGCGAGCCCCTGCTCGGCCTCGGTGTCGACCTTGCCGTAGACGACGTCGGTGTGCTTCTCCGACGAGGTCTCGTAGGTCGGCGCGAAACTGCGGCACGGACCGCACCAGGAAGCCCAGAAATCGACGAGGACCACGTCGTTTCCGGTGATGACTTCGTCGAAGTTCTGCTGGGTCAGCGTCTGGGTGGCCATGACGTCCTCTCCTTGTCGGTGTCCCCGGCTGTAACGCCGCGGCGTTCCTATATCTTCCCCCGGTCGTTCGACGCTCCCGGGCCCACCGTCCGCGCGGGCCGTGAATCCCCACTACAACGGCCAGAAATTCGGTACCGGCCGCGTGTCAGGGCGCACCACGTGCCCGGCGCCCGACGGGCGCGCGCGAAGATAGCGGGGTGAATGCGACGAAGGCGAACCTGCGACTCGGAGTGATCGACGGCGACGGAATCGGCCCCGAGGTGGTGTCCGCGACCAGAGCGGTCGTCGACGAAGCGATCGGCGCGGCCGGGCTCGCCCCGGTGGAGTGGGTGCCGCTGCAGATCGGGCACGACGCAATCGCCGCCTGCGGCGACCCGCTGCCGGAACAGACGCTGTCGGCGCTGGAGGATCTCGACGCCTGGATCCTCGGCCCCCACGACAACGCCTCCTATCCGTCGGACATGCGAGTGGCGCCGGGCGGCGTGATCCGCAAACGCCTCGAGCTCTACGCCAACATCCGCCCCGCCGCCGCGTTCGCCGGGGTGCGCGCGATGGCGCCCGACATCGATCTGGTGATCGTCCGGGAGAACAGCGAAGGCTTCTACGCCGACCGCAATATGTTCGCCGGGTCGGGGGAGTTCCGCCCCACCGAGGACGTGGCGATGGCGGTGGCGGTGATCACCCGCAAGGCGTGCGAGCGGATCGCGCATCAGGCGTTGCGCCTGGCCATGGGTAGGCGCAAGCGGGTCACCGTGGTGCACAAGGCCAATGTGCTGCCGATGACGACCGGCCTGTTCCGTGATGTCTGCTACGAAGTGGCCGAGCAGTATCCGGAGGTGACCGTCGACGACGCACACGTCGACGCGATGGCCGCGCACCTGGTCCGCGCACCCGCCGAGTTCGACGTGATCGTCACCGAGAACCTGTTCGGCGACATCCTCTCCGATCTGGCCGGTGAGCTCAGCGGCTCACTCGGCATGGCCGCCTCACTCAACTGCTCCGACACGCGCGCGATGGCGCAGGCCGTGCACGGCGCGGCGCCCGGTCTGGCCGGGCACAATCGGGCCAATCCCGCCGCGCTGCAATTGTCGGCGGCAATGTTGTTGCGCTGGTTGGCGGTTCGCGCCGAGAACCGTTTGCTACACGATGCCGCCGACCGCATCAGCCACGCTGTGGCGGCCACGCTGGCCGCCGGAATCGCGACCGCGGATCTCGGCGGTCTGGCTTCCACCAGCGAATTCACCGAGCAGGTACGGGCCCGCGTGCACCGGAGGTGAAGGTACCCCTTTCACATTCGCTGATTAATCTTCGGTTACTGTCGCACCACGCTGTGTCCGGTTCGCATACATTGCCAAACAGGCGCTGACACGTGGCCGG
Organism: Nocardia sp. FBN12; assembly: GCF_050320175.1. Classification (GTDB taxonomy): domain Bacteria; phylum Actinomycetota; class Actinomycetes; order Mycobacteriales; family Mycobacteriaceae; genus Nocardia. The sequence goes on from NZ_CP190048.1 coordinate 1,106,541, forward strand.
CGTCGACGTGAAATGTGGAGGCTCCTTTGTCTGTTCGAACTGTCCTCGGCCGTGGCGCCGTGCGACTGCTGTGTACCGTCGCCGGCGGTGCGCTGGTCCTCACCGGCTGCGCCGACAACACCGAGGGCGACGGCGCCTCGGTGAACAAGGTGTCTGTGGAGAAGGTCGACGCGATCGCGGCGACCCTTCCGGACAAGGTCAAGCAGGCAGGCAAGATCGTCGTCGGCGTGAACGTGCCGTATCAGCCGAACGAGTACAAGGACGCCAGCGGCAAGATCGTCGGCTTCGATGTCGACCTGCTCGACGCTGTCGCGAGCACCCTCGGACTGAAGGTCGACTACGTCGAGTCCTCGTTCGAGAAGATCATTCCGGCCATTCAGGCGGGCACTTACGACGTGGGTATGTCGTCGATCACCGATTCGCGCGAACGCGAACAGCAGGTCGATTTCACGACCTATTTCTCCGCGGGTATCCAGTGGGCCCAGCAAACCGGTAAAGCGATCGATCCGAACAATGCGTGCGGCCTGAAAGTCGCCGTACAGGCCACTACGGTCGAGCACACCGACGAAATTCCCGCCAAGAGCGCCAAGTGCGTCGCCGAGGGCAAGCCCGCCATCGATATGAAGGCTTTCGATGAGCAGAGCGCCGCGACCAATGCGCTGGTGCTCGGTCAGGTCGACGCGATGTCGGCGGACTCCCCGGTGACCGCGTACGCGATCAAGCAGAGCGAAGGCAAGATCGAGTCGGCGGGCCCGCTGTTCGACTCCGCGCCCTACGGCTGGGCCGTGCAGAAGACCTCGCCGCTGGCGGTGTCGTTGCAGAAGGCGCTGCAACATCTGATCGACAACGGCAAGTACGGCGAGATCACCACCAACTGGGGTGTGCAGGACGGTCAGATCAAGACCTCGGTGATCAACGGTGCAGTGAGCTGACGTGACCGACAAGAAAGACACGGTGGAGGTGCCCGGACCGGGCACCGAACCCGAACCGATCAAAGCGGTCCCGCTGCGCAGGCCGGGCCGCTGGATCGCGGCGGCAATCATCCTGATCCTGGTCGGATTGTTCGTCTACGGTGCTGCTACCAATCCCGCCTACCGGTGGGACACCTACGGCAAGTATCTGTTCGACAGTCGCATCACCCAGGGCGCGATCGTCACCCTGGAGCTCACCGTGCTCGCGATGGCGATCGCGGTGGGTCTCGGCACGGTGCTGGCGGTGATGCGCCTGTCACCGAACCCGGTGCTGCGTACCGCCGCGTGGATCTACCTGTGGATCTTCCGCGGCACCCCGGTGTTCGTGCAGTTGGTGTTCTGGGGCCTGGTCCCGTCGCTCTACAAGCAGATCGACCTCGGCGTGCCGTTCGGTCCGCAGTTCTTCCACTTCGACGTGCAGAACCTGCAGGCAGCGTTCATGTTCGCGGTGATCGGCCTCGGTCTCAACGAGGCCGCCTACATGGCCGAGATCGTGCGCGCGGGTATCAACTCCGTCGGCGAGGGTCAGCGCGAAGCGTCGGTGGCGCTCGGCATGTCGTGGACGCAGACCATGCGCCGCACGGTGCTGCCCCAGGCCATGCGGGTGATCATCCCGCCCACCGGCAACGAGCTGATCGGCATGCTCAAGACGACCTCGCTGGTCACCGCGATCCCGTTGAGCACCGACCTGTTCGGCCGCGCCCGTGACATCTACGGCGTGAACTTCCAGCCGATCCCGCTGCTGCTCGTCTGTGCCACCTGGTACCTCGCGATCACCAGCATCCTCATGGTCGGCCAGTACTACTTGGAACGCTATTACTCGCGCGGTGCCACCCGGCAGCTGACAGCCAAGCAGCTGCAGGAACTGGCCACGGCGCAGGCGGCGGTGAAGGCGAAATGACCGAACCAGAAGTGGCAGTTCCGCCGATGGTCCTGGCCGACCGGGTGTGTAAGAGCTTCGGCGCGCTGCAGGTGCTCAAGGGCATCTCGCTCGAGGTGCAGCGCGGCAAGGTGCTCACCCTGGTCGGGCCGTCGGGCTCGGGCAAGTCGACGTTCCTGCGGTGCATCAATCACCTCGAGCAGGTGAACGCGGGCAGGCTCTACGTCGACGGCGATCTCGTCGGCTACCGGGAGAAGAACGGCAAGCTCTACGAGATGCACGAGCGCGATGCCGCGGTCCAGCGTCGCGACATCGGCATGGTGTTCCAGCATTTCAACCTGTTCCCGCACCGCACGGCGCTGGAGAACGTGATCGAGGCACCGATCCAGGTGCGCGGGATCCGCAAGTCCGAGGCGATCGCCAGGGCCGAGGAGCTGCTCGAGCGGGTCGGGCTCTCGGCCAAGCGCAACGCCTACCCCGCGCAACTGTCCGGCGGTCAGCAGCAGCGGGTCGCCATCGCGCGAGCGCTGGCGATGGACCCCAAGCTGATGCTGTTCGACGAGCCGACCTCGGCACTGGACCCCGAGCTGGTCGGTGAGGTGCTCGCGGTGATGCGGGAGCTGGCCGATTCGGGCATGACCATGCTGGTGGTGACCCACGAGATGGGCTTTGCCCGTGAGGTCGCCGACGAACTGGTGTTCATGGACGCCGGTGTGGTGGTGGAGTCGGGACCGCCGCGTGAACTGCTGGCCAACCCACAGCACGAGCGGACCCAGGCGTTCTTGTCACGTCTGCTCTGAGATACGCCGAAACGGCCCCGCGGATTCTTGGGTTCACGCGGGGCCGTTTCGCGTTCAGGGGGTGTCCGGGTTCTTCAGCCGTTCCAGCGAGACCTGCGCCTGGGCGATGCGGCGGATGGCGGCCAGTGCGGTGTCGCCGAGGACGGTCAGTACGACGACCGCGTCGATGATGTCGTCGCGCCCGCCCGCGGACAGGGCGGAGGCCACGTCGGTTTCCGCGACTGCGCGGGTGCTGTCGAAATAGGTGGGCAGGGTGGTGGTTGCCCAGTCGCGGTAGCCGAGTTGCGTGAGGCGAACGATCACTCCGGTGAGCGTGTCGATGGCCTGCGGGCTCGGCTTCATGTCCCAGCCGCGCCGGTCCATCTCCGTGCGCACGGCCTCGTACGCACGGTCCCAGTCGGCGTCATGGGCGGCGGGCACCGGGGTGGACAGGCTGTCCTGTGCCACTCCGAGCACATGGAACAGCGGCATCTCGGGGGAGTCGATCGCGGCGAGAACGTCGGAGACGGTGGCAACCGGGATGCCGCCCACCTCGATCAACGCGCGGATCAAGCGCAGCCGGCGCAGGTGGGTTTCGCCGTAGCTGGCCTGGTTGGGGCTGGTGCGTTCGCCCGGGGGCAGCAATCCTTCGCGCAGGTAGTACTTGATGGTCGCCAGCGCGATGCCGCTGCGTTCACTCAACTCCGAGATTCGCACTCTTACCTCCGATTTCGTTCCTACCCCTTGCCTACGTCACCCATAGCGGATAGTCTAGCTATCCATAACGGATAGTATAGCTATCTATCTCTGGGAGATTCGCATGTCTGTCCTGACCGTCCCTTCGCTGCCCCGCCCCAACGCCCCGCTGCATCGACCGCTGATGTATTTCGCCGCCGTCAACGCTGCGCTCGTAGTGGTCGGACTGATCGGGATGCTGGTCGACGACCGCGTGATCGCCGGGTCGACCGCCTGGTTCAAGCCGACCAAGTTCGCGATCTCGTTCGTGTTCTACAGCGTGGCGCTGGCCTGGTTGATGTCGTTGCGGCCCAAGCCTTCTCGGCTCACCTCGTGGATGGCCACGGTGATCGTGGTGACCGGCGTGATCGAACAGGTGATCATCTTCGGGCAGGTGATCCGCGGCACGCGCAGCCACTACAACATGACCACCGCCTTCGACGGCGCCCTCTGGGTGATCATGGGATCCAGCATCGTCATCCTGTTCCTGGCAACCCTGGTGATCGGCATCGGGCTGATGCGCGCACGTCTCGGCGACGCCTCGGTCACCTGGTCGATTCGTCTCGGCATCGCGATCACGTTGGTCGGGTTGGCACTGGGAAATCTGATGCCGCAACAGGAATCCGGCGTCGAGGGTATCGCGGGCGCGCACACGGTCGGAGCCCCCGACGGCACACCCGGCATGCCGCTGACCGGGTGGAGCACCACCGACGGTGACCTGCGCATCCCGCACTTCTTCGGCATGCACGCCCTGCAGGCATTGCCCCTGCTCGCCGCACTACTGGTGTTCTCGGCGCCGCGGATCCCCTTGTTGCGGTCGGTGCGCGTGCGACTCGGCTTGATCATCACCGCGTCGGCGGGTTACGCGGCGGTCCTCGCCCTGGTCACCTGGCAGGCACTGCGTGGTCAGCCCCTGATCCACCCTGATCAGGCCACCCTCACCGCCGCGGCCGCGATTCTCACCGGAGTCGTTGTCGGAGTATTGATCTCGGTCGCGAGCGCGACCGACCTTCGAAAGGTAGCCACCGCATGAGCACCCTGTTCGATCTGTCGTTCTTCGTCACGGTGCCGTTCTGGGCCTTGATGATCTTCGCCCCGACCTGGCGCTTGACCCGCGCGATCATCTCGTCACCGTGGATTGTGCTGGTGCCCTTGGTGGTGTGGGCGATTGTCGCAGTCCCGGTGCTGGGTGCGCTGTGGTCGCTGGTGACCTCGCCGTCCTTGGCCGCCATCACCGACGCCGTCGCCGACCCCGCTGTGCTGACCGCGCTGTGGGCGCAGATCATCGCCTGGGACCTGTTCCTCGGGCGCTGGATCTACCTCGACAGCCGCGAGCGCAACGTCCACCCACTGCTGATGGGCCCGCTGCTGGTCGGCACGATCCTGTTGTCGCCCATCGCCTTCCCGATCTACCTGCTGGTGCGTGAGGTCACCCAGCGTGGTACTTCACCGGTGCCGCAGACGAGTTCGGTCAGCGCGTAGCATGCCGAAGTGTCGAGCACCGAGGAAGACCTACGAGGCACTGGTCAACCTCGACGGCATCGTCCTGCTCGCCACCGGCAACGCCGCGCTGGTCGCCCACGACGGCGTGGTGACCAGGCCGGTCACCGGCCTGAGCCCGTGCGAACTCGCCCTGGCCTGGCGTCGCGACGACAACCGCCCACTCGTGCGGGGCTATGTGGCAGCGTGCGTACTGGCCACCTCGCGGTGACCAGCCGCTACAACGGCATCAGGCGATGTTTGCGCGGGGCCTGCTCGATGTGTTTGTCGCCGAGCAGGCGCAGTGCCTTGCGGATTTCCAGGCGGGTGGTCGAGGGCTCGATGACCGCGTCGATATAGCCGCGTTCGGCGGCGATCCACGGGGTGGCGACGGCGGCGTTGTAGAAGTCGACCATCTGCTGACGCACGGCGGGCCGCTCGGCCTCGGGGACGGCGGCGAGCTGTTTGCGCTGCGTCAGGCCGACCGCGGCTTCGGCGCCCATCACCGCGATGCGCGCGGTCGGCCAGGCGAGGTTGATATCGCCGCCGAGCTGCTTGCAGCCCATCACCGCGTAGCCGCCGCCGTAGGCCTTGCGAACCACGACGGTGATGATCGGGACGGTGGCCTCGACGACCGCGTAGAAGAACCGGCCGCCGCGTTTGATGACGCCGATCTTCTCCTCCTCGACACCCGGCAGTACGCCCGGTGTGTCGACCACGAACACCAGCGGAATCTCGAACGCGTCGCAGAGCCGGATGAAGTGCGCGGCCTTGTCCGACCCGCGCGCGTCGATCGCGCCGCTCGCCACCAGTGGCTGATTGGCGACGACACCGACACTGCGTCCGTCGACCCGTGCGAATCCGGTGATCAGATTGCGCGCGGCGCCGTCGCCGACCTCGTGGAACTCGCCGTCGTCGAAGATCCGCAGCAGCACCTCGTACATGTCGTAACCCATGCGGTCGGAATCCGGTATGAGCGAATCCAGTTCGCGATCGGAGTCGGTGATCTCGGGCTCGAGACCGGGATTGACCAGCGGTGCCCGCTCGTAGCAGTTCGACGGCATGAAGCTCAAATAGGTTCGCGCCCACTCGAATGCGGCCTTCTCGTCCACCGCCACATGGTGGATGTTGCCGTTGTGCGCCTGGTTGAACGCGCCGCCGAGCTCGTCGAGAGTCACTTCCTCGCCGGTGGTCTCGCGGATGATCTCGGGACCCGTCACGAACATGTACGCGGACTCGGTCGCGATCAGCACATCGGTGTTGATCGGCGAATACACCGCGCCCGCAGCGCATTTGCCCAACATCACCGACACCTGCGGCACCACCCCCGACAGCCGGGTCTGGCGCCTGCTCATCTCCGCGTACCAGGCCAGCGAGGTGACCGCGTCCTGCACCCTGGCGCCACCGGAGTCGTTGATCGCCACGAACGGGCACGCGATATCGGCCGCCAGATCCATCGCCATCGCGACTTTGCGCCCGAACATCTCACCCACCGAACCACCGAACACGGTCTGGTCGTGCGCGATTACCACGACCGGGCGCCCGTCGATCCGGCCGTGCCCGGTGACCACACCGTCACCATAGAGACCGTCGGCCGCACCCGGCTGCTTCACCAATGCGCCGATCTCGGTGAAACTGCCCTGGTCGAGCAGTATTTCGATGCGTTCGCGTGGGCTGGGAATTCCCTTCGCCGCCCGCTTGGCGATCCCCGCGTCCCCCGCGGGTTCCCGCGCGGCCGTCAGATTGTTCCGAAGCTCTTGCAGTTTCGCAGCAGTAGTCGACTCCACCACGCACGCCCTTCCTCGTCCTGGTCGAGCTCTCCTTCATCGGTTCGCTAGAGCGTAGCGCCGAGGGGCGCGCCGCCGTCAGCGGCACGTCGGCGGCGGTACCTGACGAATCATGCCGGATCGTCGCCGGTGTCCGCGGTGTGGCCGCCGAACGCGATGCGCAACTGGCCGAGCAGCACCTTCGCGGCCGGGTTGAGTGGGCGGTCGGTGCGCCACACGAGTGCCAGCCTGCCGTGGATTCGCGGGGCGACGATGTCGAGTGTCCGCACCGCGAAGTTTGCTGCCTCGGCGAGGGTGAGCGCGGGGACGATCGCGGTGCCGAGACCGCGCGCGGCGAGTTCGAGCAGGAACGGTGGAGCGGCCGCCTCGAAGGCGATGTCGGGGGTGAAACCCGCTGCCGTGCACGACCGTTCGAAGACACCACGCAGGCCGGTGCCGCGGGTGAGACAGATGAGGCGCCGGTCGGCGAGGTCGGCCACGGCGATGGTGCCAGCCGACTCGGCGGGATCGACGGGTGCGTCGCGAGCGACCGCGGCGGCGAGGGTGGTCTCCAGGATGACCTCCACGCCGACCCCGGAACCGATTGGGGCGCCGGTCAATCCGGTCAACGCGATATCGAGCTCGTCGTTTTCGATGGCGGCGAGCATCCTTTCGGTGGTGTCCTCGGTGAGGCTGATCCCGACCTGTGGATGATCGTGATGGAAATCGGCGAGTACTCCTGCGACATCGAACATCTCGAACGCCGCACCGGAGATCATTCCCAACCGGACCTGACCCCGCAGCAGCCCCGTGAACTCCTGCACGGTCTCGCCGATCCGGTCGGCCGCGGCCAATGCGGCCCGCGCGTGTTCGAGGACGGCGGCGCCGATTTCCGTGAGCGTCACGGTGCGGGCGCCTCGGTCGAGTAGCGGCTGCCCGAGCTCGCGTTCGAGCTGACGGATCTGGGTGCTGAGACCCGGTTGGGCCAGGTGCAGGCGTTCGGCGGCCCGGGTGAAGCCGCCTTCGTCGACGACCGTTACGAAGTAGCGCAGCTGCCGCAATTCCATAACTATCGATTATACGTATCAGAAGAACTATCTCTTTTACTTACTTATCGATCCCGCGCACAGTCGAAGACATGACCGATATCGCGACGCAATCGACCTTCGCAGGCCCTGTCTTCACTCCCGGCGACACCGGGTACGCCGAGGAGATCGCCGGCTTCCAAACCGCCTATACCCACCGTCCCGCCTTCGTGGTCGGCGCCCTGCACGCCGAGGATGTGCGGGCGGCGGTGGAATTCGCCGCGCGGCACGACCTTCCGGTCGCGGTGCAGGCCACCGGGCACGGACTGTCCGTGGCTGCCGATGGCGGCGTGCTCATCACGACCGGCCGGATGGACGCCGTCACCGTCGATCCCAGGGCCCGCACCGCGCGCATCGGTGCGGGAGTGCGGGCGGGGGCACTGGTCGAGGCGGCCGCTCGGTACGGGCTGGCGCCGTTGAACGGGTCCTCGCCGTCGGTGGGGATGGTCGGGTATGTGCTCGGGGGTGGGCTCGGGCTGTTGGCTCGGGAATTCGGTTATGCGGCAGATCATGTGCGCTCGTTGGACCTGGTGACTGCCGATGGCAGGATGCGCACACTCACGCCCGAAGACGAATTGTTCGGGGCGGTACTGGGTTCGGGCGGGAACTTCGGTGTGGTGACCGGGCTCGAACTCGATCTCGTGCCCGTCACCGAAATCTACGGCGGGCAGCTGGTTTTCGATACGCCGCTGGTCGATGCGGCGCTGGAGGCCTGGCGCATTTGGACCGCGACCGTGCCGAGCGAACTGACTTCCACGATCGCCGTGGTGACCTATCCCGATATCCCGCCCGTGCCGGAATCGTTGCGCGGCCGCCACGTTGCCTCGATCCGGATCGCCTTCGACGGGCCGGACGAGGAGGGGCAGCGGTGGGTCGCGCCGTTGCGGCAGCTCGGACCTCGGCTGAGTGATGACCTGCGCACCATGCCCTACGCCGAATCGCACACTATCCACAGTGATCCGCCTTTCCCGCATGCTTACGCCGCGACCAACGCCTTGCTCTCGGAGCTGACTCCAGAGGGGCTGTCCGCGCTGCGCACGTTGACCGCGCCGGGCGGGTCGGTCGACGCGGTCATCGACATCCGTCATCTCGGTGCGGCTCTCCGGCACGGTGGCGCGGCGTCGATCGATCATCGCAACGCCGACTACATCGTGCGGGTGATCACCGCGCCCGGCGAGGGCGACTCCGCGCCCGAAGGCCTCGCGGCGGTCCGAGAGGTGTTGGCGCCGTGGATGATCGGGCACAGTCTCGCGTTCCTCTACGGCGCGGGCGGTGCGGCCGACGATGCGCAGACCGCGGCCGGATACTCCCCGGACACCTACCGCTGGCTGGCTGCGGCCAAGGCGAAGTACGACCCGCGGAACATGTTCCGCGCCAACCGGAATATCGCTCCCGGCTCCTAGCGCGGCTTGCTCAGCCTCCCGATATCTACTATCTTAGTGATATCACTCAGATATCGGGAGGATGTCATGAAGCTTCGGTCCGCATTCCGCGTCAACGGGTTCGCTGTCTTGCTGGGGTGGCTGGTGTTCACCTTGTTGCTCGGCGCCGCCACCGTTCTCGCGTTCATTTCCGCCACCAAGAACGACGGTGGCGCACTGGCTTGGACCGGCGCGGTAGCCGCCATCGTCGCGATGCTGGTCGTCTCGTTGCTCGCCACCGGGCTGATCATCGTGAATCCCAACGAGGCCAAGGTCGTCACCTTCTTCGGCCGCTACATCGGCTCGGTCAGTGACCCCGGGTTCTTCTCGGTGGTCCCGCTCACCGACCGCAAAACCATCTCGCTGCGGGTACGTAACTTCGAGACCCAGAAGCTCAAGGTCAACGACGCCGACGGCAATCCGGTCGAGATCGCGGCGGTCGTGGTCTACAAGGTGGTCGACAGCTTCAAGGCGGCCTTCGCCGTCGACGACTACGAGGAGTACGTCGAAACCCAGTCCGAGGCGGCGGTGCGCCACCTCGCCACCACCCACCCCTACGATGCCCACGACGACGCCCGCACCAGCCTGCGCGACGGTGCCGAGGTCGCCGAGGAACTCACCGTCGAGCTGCGTGAACGCACCCTCACCGCGGGCATCGAGGTGATCGAGGCCCGCATCACCCACCTCGCCTACGCCCCCGAGATCGCCCAGGCGATGCTCGTGCGCCAGCAGGCCGCCCAGGTCGTCGCCGCCCGGGTCCAGATCGTCGAAGGCGCCGTCGGCATGGTCGCCCTCGCGCTCGACCGCCTCGCCGAACAGGGCACCGTCGAACTCGACGAGGAACGCAAGGCCAACATGGTCTCCAACCTGCTCGTCGTACTCTGCGGCGACCGCGCCATCCAGCCGGTAGTCAACACCGGATCCCTCTACGCCTGAGCCGCCCCGTGACCCAGCCGAAGAAGGACCCCAAAAAGATCCTGCTGCGGCTCGACCCGGCCGTCCATGAGGCAATAGCCAAGTGGGCGGCCGACGACCTGCGCAGCATCAACTCCCAGATCGAATACGCCCTGCGCCTCGCCCTCGACCAAGCGGGCCGAAAACCCAAGCGCGACTAGCGGATCGATCCCGCCGTGTCAGCCGACCCCGAGAACGCGGGAGAGGAGGCGCTGGCGGGTTCGGGTTCCGGATTTGGCCAGGATGGCCTTCACGTGATCGTTGATCGTGTGTTCGGAGAGGAACAGTTCCGCTGCCAGTTCGCGGGAATCCAGGCCGGTGGCCAGGAGGGTGAGGACCTGGGATTCCCGGGCGGAGAGGGCGTGGGCTCGGGCGAACAGGTCGAGGCGTTCGGTGGCGGTGCTCGGTTCGAGGGACACGGCGATGTCGGTGCCGATACGGTCGGCTTTCACGGTGAGCCAGCGGTTGCCGCCCAGGTGGACGCGGGAGGTCGCGGGGCCGACGGGGGTGCCCGCCTCGGTGGCGAGGAGGGCGGCGGCCGCGTTGTAGACCGAGGCGGGGACGGGGGGAATCGGTTCGTCCGGGGGGAGTAGGCGGAGCAGCGAATCCGCGGCGGCTGCCGTTTGGGAGCGCACGCGCAGGGTGTCGTCGAGGAGTACGACGGCGGGACCGAGTGGCGCGAGCCGGGCGTCGGTTTCGACGAAGGTGGCGCCGACAGTGTGGCGCAGGCCGGCGGTGACTGTGGTTGTCAGCGCACTCAGTGCGGCGAGTTCTGCTGCGGTGAAAGGGGATTCGGTGCAGCGGAGAAGTTCGAGGAAGCCCCAGCAGCCGTAACGGTCGGCGAAGGTGATGGTGGCGGAGTCGGTGATGCCGAGATCGCGCTGCGCGGCGCGCCACAGCAGGGAGCGGTCGGGGTCGCCGTCGGTGGCGCCGAGCAACGAGTGGGCACCGGTGCCGCGCAGTGTGTCCCAGCGATTCAGTGGGGTGAGGTAGCGGGCGCGGATCAAGTCCGGCAGGAGCCCGAGATCGAGACCGGGGACATCGGCCAGTGGTGCCGTCGCCACCGCGGTGACGGGATCGGTGAGGGCGAAGACATGACCGGCGAACGGGATCGTCGCGCGGATCTCGATCAGCACGAGTTCACGGAGTCGTTTGGCGGAGTGATCGGTGCGGCACAGACGGCCGATCCGGTCGGCCAAGGTGCTCGGCACTTTCCCAGTCTACGGCGGAAGACCCCCAGGATCAGGGATGTCGGCGATGCATCGGACCGGTCGACCATGGAGATACCCATTCGGCACGACAACGGAGGCCATCATGACCGTCACCCTGCACATCGACAACACCGTGCGCGACTACGACGACTGGAAGGCCGCGTTCGACCAGTACGAGCGCTTCCGTGCCGACAACGGCGTACGCGCCTACCGCGTCGGCCGGCTCGACGGCGCGCAGGCACGCGTGCTCATCGACCTGGATTTCGACGACCGCGCCGCCGCCGAAGCCTTTCGCACCGCCTTGGCGACCGTGCTCGCCACCCCGCGCAGCCGCGCGATGGTGATCAGTCACGAAGCCTTGCTGGTCGACTTGGTCGACGAGCGCGTTTCTCCCCTGATCGGCGCGCCGGGCGCCCCAGGGGGACAACCGAACTCGTAACCGCCGGTAAATTGATCCGGTGCCCATCTCGTTCGACATTCCTGGAATGCAACAGTTGGACGACACGACCTGGGGGAATCCGGCCACTCGTGACGTCGTCGCGCTCAACTATGTCAACGGCACGCCCGATCTGCCCGCCCGCCTGCACGACCTGAAACGGTTGCGCAGGCGGCTGGCCGAGCATCACGCGCGCACCGGCTGCCTGATCGAGGCCTTCGTGGTGTGGGTCGACCAGTTGCCCGCCTTGCTCCGGGTGGAGAAGACACAACTGCCGGGTCCGCGCGGTGAACTCGTTTTCGCCGCGTCGATCGTGGTGCCCAAGGACCGGTGCTCGGCGGTGTTCCAGATCATCTGCCCCGAGACCGGGGTGCCCGGCGCGCGCGAGACCGCGATCGGGCGGCAGGTCCGTCGCACCGAGATGTGCCCGCCGCACCCGTACGCGCCCGGGCTGCGCGGACGGTTGCCGTATCTGTTGTCCGACGACGTTCGTTTCGATGCCGAGTTCCCCGATCACGCGCTGACCAGGGCGCGCCGCTGGATCGCCGACACGGTGCCCAGCGTGCGGGTCGACCCGTCCTTCGCGGTGCTGCCGGAGTTCTAGGGCTTCTCGGCGATGAAGATGGCGGTCCCGGGGAAGATCTGCCCACGCAGGGGCGACCACTGACCCCATTCGCGGTCGAGCCACTCCGGCCAATCCGGTTCGACGATGTCGACCAGGTGCAGGCCGGCGCCGACGATCTCGCGGACCCGGTCGCCGATCGTGCGATGGTGCTCGACATAGGTCGGTACGCCGTCACCGTCGACCTCTACATAAGGAGTGCGGTCGAAATAGGGGATCGTGGCCGTGAGACCCGCCTCGCCGGGGTCGTCGGGGAAGATCCAGCGCATCGGATGGTTCACCGAGAACACCCAGCGCCCACCCGGCCGCAATACCCGCGCCACCTCGCGCATCACCAGCGCCGAATCGGCGACGAACGGCACTCCGCCGAACGCCGAGCAGGCCAGGTCGAACGTCGCGTCGGCGAAGGGCAGCGCCTCGGCGCCCGCCTGGACAAGGGGTACCCGCGGTCCGCCCTGATCCATCGCGGCCACGCCACGCTCCAGCATCCCCATCGATATATCGAGCCCGACCGGGAACGCGCCGTGCCCGGCCAGCCACCGCGAGCACGGCGCCGACCCGCAGCCGATCTCCAAGATGGTCTTGCCGGTCACGTCACCGAGGAACCCCATGTCACCCTCGTGCAGACCCTCCGGGCACCACACGAACTCGCCGCCGGGGGAGTCGACGCCGAGGAAGTCGGCGTGGGTCTGGTGGTACTGCTCGGCGTCGGCGTCCCACCAGCGGCGATTCGCGCGCTCGCTGTCGCGCGAGTCGATCTTGGTTCGGGTGGTCGCTGAGGTACCCAGCAGCGCGTTGGCCTGCGCGTGGCGTTCGTCGTCGGACACGCCGCACAGGGTATCGGCGCGGCGCGGGGGGTGGTTTGCCCGGCTCCGCGCCGGTCGCGTAGGCTGATGCACGCTGTAGAGGGACGCTGAATTTGATCAGCGGCAAGTGCGACGGTCCGTGCGATACTTTACCGGTATCCCTTCGTCGCGTCGTCGCGGTGATCTCGCAGCGTACCGAAAGATCCAATGTCCGCAACCGACCACAATCCGTCCGGAGCAAACCCACATATGCCCACCACCGTCACCTCGCCGCAGGTAGCCATTAACGACATTGGCTCCGCCGAGGATTTCCTGGCCGCCATCGACGCAACGATCAAGTACTTCAACGATGGTGACATCGTCGAAGGCACCATCGTCAAGGTCGATCGTGACGAGGTCCTGCTGGACATCGGTTACAAGACCGAAGGCGTCATCCCCTCCCGCGAGCTCTCCATCAAGCACGACGTCGACCCGAACGAGGTCGTTTCCGTGGGCGACGCGGTCGAGGCCCTGGTCCTCACCAAGGAGGACAAGGAAGGCCGCCTGATCCTGTCCAAGAAGCGGGCGCAGTACGAGCGCGCGTGGGGCACGATCGAGGAGCTCAAGGAGAAGGACGAGGCCGTCAAGGGCACCGTCATCGAGGTCGTCAAGGGCGGCCTGATCCTCGACATCGGTCTCCGTGGCTTCCTGCCCGCCTCACTCGTCGAGATGCGTCGTGTCCGCGACCTCCAGCCGTACGTCGGCAAGGAGATCGAGGCCAAGATCATCGAGCTCGACAAGAACCGCAACAACGTGGTTCTGTCGCGTCGCGCCTGGCTCGAGCAGACCCAGTCCGAGGTCCGCAGCGAGTTCCTGCACCAGCTCCAGAAGGGCCAGGTCCGCAAGGGCGTCGTGTCCTCCATCGTCAACTTCGGTGCCTTCGTGGACCTGGGTGGCGTCGACGGCCTGGTGCACGTCTCCGAGCTGTCCTGGAAGCACATCGACCACCCGTCCGAGGTTGTCGAGGTCGGCAACGAGGTCACCGTCGAGGTTCTCGACGTCGACCTGGACCGCGAGCGCGTCTCCCTGTCGCTCAAGGCGACCCAGGAAGACCCGTGGCGTCAGTTCGCCCGGACCCACGCCATCGGCCAGATCGTGCCCGGCAAGGTCACCAAGCTGGTTCCCTTCGGTGCCTTCGTGCGCGTCGAAGAGGGCATCGAGGGCCTGGTCCACATCTCCGAGCTGGCCGAGCGCCACGTCGAGGTCCCGGACCAGGTTGTGGCCGTCGGCGACGACGCCATGGTCAAGGTCATCGACATCGACCTCGAGCGTCGTCGTATCTCGCTGTCGCTGAAGCAGGCGAACGAGGACTACAACGCCGAGTTCGACCCGTCGAAGTACGGCATGGCCGACAGCTACGACGATGCGGGCAACTACATCTTCCCCGAAGGCTTCGATCCCGACACCAACGAATGGCTCGACGGGTTCGACAAGCAGCGTGAAGAGTGGGAAGGCCGTTACGCCGAGGCCGAGCGTCGCCACAAGATGCACACTGCCCAGATGGAGAAGATGGCAGCCGACGCTGCCGCCGAGGCCGCCGCTGGTGGTCCCGTCGCGGGCAACTACTCCTCCGAGACCGGTGGCAGCGCGCCTGCGTCCACCTCCGGTGCGGCCGAGTCCACGGGCGGCTCGCTGGCCAGCGATGCCCAGCTCGCGGCTCTGCGGGAGAAGCTCAGCGGCAACGCCTGATTCAGCGGCAAACGCCTGAATCGACAGCTACACAACCGAAGGCCCTGGTCCACATGGACCGGGGCCTTCGGCCTTTTCCGGGGTGATCGTGTTCAGCGGCCGACGGTGAAGCGTCGCTGGAGGTGACGCGGGTTGTCGACCTCGTCGAGGAGCGCGACGGCGAGGTCCTCGGCCGAGATATCGGTGTCGGAGTCGAGAAGCTGATCGCCGCCGAGTCGATAGCGACCGGTGCGCGGCCCCGGTTCGATCCGCCCCGAGGACGGGCTCAGATAGGTCCAGTGCCGATTGGACTGACGATAGACATTCAGCGCATCGCGGCCGGCGAGTACGGCTTCGCGATACTCGGCCGGTACTCGCAGTTCCTCGGTGAGCACCCGGGTGAAGTCCGGTGTGTCGACCAGCTGCAGGCCGGGGGCGACCTCCAAGCTGCCGCCACCACCGACGACGACCAACCGGATGTCCGGATGTTGTTGCAGCGCACCGACCATCGCCCGCGCGCCGACGACGAAGTTGCCTGCCTTGGCGATGGTGTCGGCGATGCCGTGCCCCGCGTTGACCGCGCTGATCACCACGTCGAGCCCCTCGATCGCGGCGGCGATGCTGTCGGTGTCGAGCCAATCGGCGGCTCGCCACGTGGTGTCGCCCTGCTCGGCGGGAAAACGGGCGCCATCGCGGGTGAACGCCGTCACCCGGTGACCTCGATGCTGTGCTTCGGCAACCACTCGGGAGCCGATGACGCCGGTCGCGCCGAATACTCCGATGTTCACAATGACCTCGGTTTCTCTTCAGGGTTCGTTTACTACACGCCGTTCAGTAACAGCACGGCTGATAGTAGACGAACGCTGTAAGGTGTCAACCGTGGTCGAGGTGAGGAATCGGCGTGAGCGATTGCGCGAAGAAGCGACAGCGGAGATCAAGGCGATCGCGTTGCGGCTGTTGGCCGACGGTGGTCCCGACGCGATTTCGTTGCGCGCCATCGCCAGAGAGATGGGGATGACCGCCGGGGCGCTGTACGGATACTTCCCGGCTCGGGACGACCTGATCACCACCTTGATCGCCGATGTCTACACCTCGCTCGTCGACCGGGCCGAGGCCGCGCGCGATGCGGTGCCCGAGGCCGATCCGGCGGGGCGGATCGTGGCCTGGGGCGAGACTGTCCGGGAGTGGGCGGTCGCCAATCCCGCTGGGTTCAAGTTGATCTACGGCGATCCGGTCCTGGGTTACCAGCCGCCGTCGGAGGGGCCCGCTCGCGAGGCGGAGCTGCGTGCGTGCAGCGGATTGGTCGGCCTGGCCGCGGCGGCCTGGCCGCACGCGGCGGCCTCGCAGACCATCGGCGCACCGGCGTGGCCGGATTTCGATCCCGCGCTCGTCGATCACGTGCGCGGTGAATTCCCCGATCTGCCACCCGCGGGATTGGCTCTCGCGCTGCGGATGTGGGGGCGCATGCACGGGTTGCTCGCATTGGAGATCTACGGTCATCTCGGGCCTCGGGCGCAACAACCGGACAAGCTCTATCGAGCGGAGATGCTCGATCTGGTCCGTTCACTCGGGTTGCGGGAGTAGGGCACTGGACCCGGCTGCCGGCGGATCACCGGCGGTGCGTTCGCCTCGCGGGCGGTCCTCAGCTCGCGGCGGCGGGTGACCAGTAGCCGGCGGGCATGCTGGGTCGTTTGCGTATCGCGGCGAAGCTGTGTCTGGCGGGGGAGAGCAGGGCGGTGAACCAGGAGCGCCGGTATTCGGCGAGAGTTGCTGCCACAGCGGGGAATTCGATGCAGTGCACGCCGCCCGGCATACCGAGGCGGTGGCGAGCCGCCCGGTGGTTCCTGGTACTCATGATCATCCTGTCGGTAGTCGTGCGGCCTTCTCGCCCGCGCGGAAGATTAATCCACGCGACGCGCCCGGCCCGGGATCTTCCGCCGCTCCGGGCATGGGCGTGTCGCAGGTGCTGCCCCGGCGCGGCGGTTGGGATGCGAGACTGGGCCCATGTTGCGGATCGGCCTCACCGGAGGCATGGGAGCGGGTAAATCCACAGTGGCGCGGACACTGGTCGAGCTCGGGGCGGTACTCGTCGACTCCGACGCGATCGCCCGTGAAGTCGTCGCCCCCGGCACGCCGGGTCTGACGGCGCTGGTCGAGGAATTCGGTGCGGGGATCCTGAGCCCTGACGGCAGTCTGGACCGGCCCGCGCTGGCCGCGGTCGCCTTCGCTGACGATGTGTCGCGCGGCAAGCTCAACGCCATCACCCACCCGCTAGTCGGTGCTCGCCAAGCCGAACTGATCGGTGACGCCCCCGTGGACGCCATTGTGGTGCAGGATATTCCGTTGCTCGTGGAGAACGGGCTCGCACCGCTGATGCAGCTCGTCGTTGTCGTCGGAGCAGAAGAACAGACGCGGCTGCGCAGGCTGGTCGAACACCGCGGTGTGGCCGAAGCGGACGCACGGGCCAGGATCGCCGCGCAGGCCACCGACGATCAGCGTCGCGCGGTCGCCGACGTGTGGCTCGACAACAACGGCGCGCCGGAGATGGTGCAAGCGCAGGTTCGTGAGCTGTGGGAGCGGCGCTTGGTGCCGTTCGAACGCAACCAGCGCGAGGGCGTCCGCGCGCGTGCCGAGTATCGCCTCGTCACCGACCCGGAATGGGATGTGCAGGCGCGCCGGATCATCGCCAGGTTGCACCTGGCCTGTGGTGCGTCGGCGGTGCGCATCGATCACGTCGGATCGACCGCGGTCCACGGACTGCCTGCCAAGGACATCATCGACATCCAGGTCACGGTGGCCGACATGGCCACGGCCGAATCGCTGGCGGACGCGTTGACGGCGGGCGGATTTCCCCTGGCCGCGCACGTGACGCACGACAATCCGAAGCCGAGCGCGAGCGATCCGGCGGGCACCGACCTCGCCCGGTGGGGAAAACGCCTGCACGGCAACGCCGATCCCGGTCGGCCCGCCAATGTCCATCTGCGCGTGCAGGATTCGCTCGGTCAGCGGTTCGCGCTCGATCTGCGCGACTGGTTGCGGGCGAACGAGAGCGCGCGAGCGGAGTACCTGGCGATCAAGCGTGGGGCCGAACTCGCGGCGGCGGATCTGGCCGCCGACGCGGCAGGCGACGCCTACTACGGCGTGAAGGAACCGTGGTTCGACGCGGTCTATCCGGTGGTCACCGAGTGGGCTCGCGCCCGCGGGTGAACCACGCGGAAAACTGTTAAACATCAATGTTTCGGAAAACGGCCGAACGGTGTCGTGCGCTGGGTACATTGTGCGAAGTCACTACCGGGTGACTCGAATCACAGGGGAAAGTTGTAGCGCGTATGACAACACATCACCGTCAGTTCGGCCGTGCGAGCTTCGGCATCACCGCACTCGGTGCCGTCGCCGCCAGTATCGTGCTGGCCGCTCCGCAGGCCTCGGCCTGGGTCGGCAACCTCGGCGTGGCCGGAACCGACCACAAGGTCGGTTGCAGCTACAAGTTGACCGCGAGCGTCGAGGTCGATCGACTGACCTCGGTGAAGTTCACCGACAACGGCGTTGACATCCCGGGCAGTCCGGTCTCGCCGTCGCTGCTGTCGGGCACGGTGAGCATCACCTGGAAGCCGACCACGGCGGGCCAGCACAAGCTCGAAGCGCGTCAGCTGCTGATCAGCGACTCGATCACCGTCACCGTCGGCCAGGCCGGGAGCACCGGCAGCGCGTCGTGTGGCGGCGGCCTCGCGGATCTGTTCCCGAGCCTGTCGGCCGGCTGACTCCGCCAATTCGCACCGCCCGGACCGCTACCGAGGTCCGGGCGGTGCGTCGTTTCGGCGCCAGGTCAGCGTCATGGCGTGGGTGTTCAGCCAGCGCTCGAGTGAATACCCGTGCGCGGCGATCCCGTCGACCGCGGCGGTCGCGTGCTCGATCGCGGCCTGGCATTGCGCGGAGTCGAGCAGGGCGGCACTGTGGGCGGCCATCAGCTCGTCGACATCGACGAGCCGGACATCGCGTCCAGTGCGGACGAGCAGATCGAGGTAGTGGTCGACCCCGCGGATCAGAGTCGGAGACTCCCAGGTGAACGAGCCGACATCGACATAGATGTCCTGCCACTGCTCGACGCCGGGGTTGTAGTGCAGCTTCGACGCTCGCAACGACAGCTCGGGCAGCACCCACGATTCGAGGTAGTGGAAGTGCGCGTGATCGGAGTGACGGCCCATGTACAGGCCCCACGGCTCCACCCGGTAGACCTCCACCGCCCGGACGAACCCCTTGGGATCGGTGTTCGTCTTGGCCGCGACGTCGAAGTACTCGACCTTGGGCGGATGCACGTGCACGGTGGATGCCTGCGTCATGAGCGCAGAATCTACCGGCTGACCGCCAGGGACGCGTCCGATGGCCGCTGGGCTGACGGTTCGTGGAAGCGAATGTGTCAGTGGTCGCGCTTAAGCTTGATCCATGGCATTCGCAACCGAGATCCCGACGGAAGGGTACGAAGAGCGGGGTCACCCGATCGCCCATTCCGAGCACCGCCCCGTCGGCACGATCGAGCGCACGGGCGCGCGCTTCGAGGTGGTCAGCGAGTACTCGCCCGCAGGCGACCAGCCCGCGGCCATCGCCGAGCTGGAGCGCCGGGTGAACGCGGGGGAGAAAGATGTCGTGCTGCTCGGCGCCACCGGTACGGGTAAATCGGCGACCACCGCCTGGCTGATCGAGAAGCTGCAGCGCCCCACCCTGGTGATGGCGCCGAACAAGACCCTCGCCGCCCAGCTCGCCAACGAATTGCGCGAGATGCTGCCGAACAACGCGGTGGAGTACTTCGTCTCGTACTACGACTATTACCAACCCGAGGCGTACATCGCCCAGACCGACACCTACATCGAGAAGGACAGCTCGATCAACGACGATGTCGAGCGGTTGCGGCACTCGGCGACCTCGAGTCTGCTCTCGCGTCGCGATGTCGTCGTGGTCGCGTCGGTGTCGTGCATCTACGGTCTCGGCACCCCGCAGTCGTATCTGGATCGGTCGGTGCAGCTCGAGGTCGGCGGCGAGATCGACCGCGACGCGTTGCTGCGTTTGCTCGTCGACGTGCAGTACACCCGCAACGACATGGCATTCACCCGCGGCTCGTTCCGGGTGCGCGGCGACACTGTCGAGATCATCCCGTCCTATGAGGAGCTGGCGATCCGCATCGAGTTCTTCGGTGACGAGATCGAGGCGCTCTACTATTTGCACCCGCTCACCGGTGATGTTGTGCGCCAAGTAGATTCGGCGCGCATCTTCCCGGCCACCCACTACGTGGCCGGACCGGAGCGGATGGAGCGGGCGGTCGCCGACATCGAGACCGAATTGGCCGCGCGGCTGGCGGAGTTCGAGCGGCAGGGCAAGTTGCTCGAGGCGCAGCGGTTGCGCATGCGCACCGAATACGACCTGGAGATGATCCGTCAGGTCGGCTTCTGCTCGGGCATCGAGAACTATTCGCGCCACATCGACGGGCGTCCGGCGGGTTCGGCGCCTGCCACGCTGCTCGACTACTTCCCCGACGATTTCCTGCTGGTGATCGACGAATCGCACGTCACGGTGCCGCAGATCGGTGGCATGTTCGAAGGCGACATGTCGCGCAAGCGCAACCTGGTCGATTTCGGATTCCGGCTGCCCTCCGCGGTCGACAACCGCCCGCTGACCTGGGAGGAATTCGCCGGACGGATCGGTCAGGCGGTGTATCTGTCGGCGACCCCCGGCAACTACGAGCTGGGTCAGGTCGGCGGCGAGGTGGTCGAGCAGGTCATTCGCCCGACCGGCCTGGTCGACCCGAAGGTCGTGGTCAAGCCCACCAAGGGCCAGATCGACGACCTGGTGCACGAGATCCGAGAGCGCGCCGAGCGCAACGAGCGCGTCCTGGTCACCACGCTCACCAAGAAGATGTCCGAAGACCTCACCGACTACCTGCTCGGCCTAGGGGTGAAGGTTCGCTACCTGCACTCCGAGATCGACACGTTGCGCCGTGTCGAGCTGCTCCGGCAGTTGCGCCTTGGCGAATACGACGTACTCGTCGGCATCAACCTGCTGCGCGAGGGCCTCGACCTGCCCGAGGTGTCGCTGGTCGCGATCCTCGACGCCGACAAGGAAGGCTTCCTGCGGTCGAGCACCAGCCTCATCCAGACCATCGGCCGCGCGGCGCGCAACGTGTCCGGCGAGGTGCACATGTACGCCGACAAGATCACCGACTCGATGCGGCACGCCATCGAGGAGACCGACCGCCGCCGGGCCAAGCAGATCGCCTACAACACCGAGAACGGTCTCGACCCGCAGCCGCTGCGCAAGAAGATCGCCGACATCCTGGACCAGGTGTACACCGAGGCCGAGGACGAGGTGGCCGTCGGCGGATCGGGCCGCAACGCCAGCCGCGGCAGGCGCGCGCAAGGCGAGCCGGGCCGGGCCAGTGCGGGTATCTACACCGACCGCGATGTGAAGTCGATGCCACGTGCCGAACTGGCCGCCCTGGTCACCGAACTCACCGCGCAGATGATGAACGCGGCCCGCGAACTGCAGTTCGAGCTGGCGGGCCGCTTGCGCGACGAGATCGCCGACCTGAAGAAGGAGCTGCGCGGCATGGACGCCGCGGGGCTCAGCTGATTCGGATGTCGAACCGAGCCCCGCGGCACGCGCCGTCAGCCTTGCTCGGCCATCCAGGCCGCGACGCGGCGGTCGGCCTCCTCCTTGGAGACGTCCTCGACGCGGGTGATCACCGCCCAGCGGTGGCCGAAGGGGTCGATCACCACGCCGAAGCGGTCGCCGGTGACGAAGGTCTGCGGCTCCTCGGCGCTGCGGGCACCGTGTTCGAGCGCGCGGGCGATCACCGCGTCCACGTCGGGGCAGTAGTGCACCACCGAGGTGTGCACCCAGTCCGCGGGGGCGCGAACATTGTTGTCGGGGATGGGCATTCCGAGCTGCAGGGTGGAATCACCGATGAGCAGTTCGGCGTGCGCGGGCTGTCCGTCGGGCAGGTCGGCTCGGCTGATCAGCTTCGCCTCGAAGACCGCGGTGTAGAAGTCGATGGCCGCGTTACCGTCCGGCACGGCCAGGAAGCAGGTGATGGAGTGGTAGCCCTCCGGAATGGGCGCAACGGGATTGGTCATGACTACGATCCTCGTCCGCCGATGACGGACCGTCTTGTAAGAACGCGACAGTTCGGCCGGTGATGACAGCGGCACCGGATCCCGGTGATATGAAAGGCATCCTGCACCCGGAGGAGCAGGCCAGGCACCGGTCGCTGAACCGGCTCGGCGTTGGGCCCGCGCTGGCCGAGTTCGCGGACCGGTACTGGGTGGTGCGATGGGATCTGCGTGGTCTGCCCAGCTATTCGGCCGAGGTGCTGTCGTTTCCGTGTGTGAATGTCACCTTCGAACGCAGCACCACCCGCACCGGCGGTTTCGTCACCGGAGTGTGCACGACGAAGTATGTGCGCGAACTCGAAGGGGAAGGCGAGACCTTCGGCATCCGGTTCGCCCCCGGCGGCTTCGGTGCCTTCACCGGCATGGATGTCGGAGCGCTACGCGATGATTCGGCGCCGTTGACGTCGGTGCTGCCTGCGGCTCTCGGGCTGGCTGAACGGGTGTTGGCCGAACCCGACGACGAACGCAGACGGACCATCGTCGAGGAATTCTTCGCGGGCCGCGGGCGCACCGACGATCCGCACTACGCGCTGGTGACCCGCATCGTCACGGCCATGGCGAACGATCAGGAACTGACCAGGGTCGACCAGGTCACCGATCGTTTCGCGATCCCGATCCGCACCCTGCAACGCCTGTTCCGCCGCTACGTCGGCGCAGGCCCGAAATGGGTGCTGTGCCGGTTCAGGCTGCAGGACGCCGCCGACCTGCTCGCACACGGCCGCCCCGACCTCGCGGTCCTGGCCGCCGACCTCGGCTATTTCGACCAGGCGCATTTCAGCCGCGAATTCACCGCCGAGATCGGGATGTCGCCGACGGAATACGCCCGCAGCGCACAGGCGGCTCCCGTCACTGCCAACGGTTGACCCTGACGCAAGGGCAACCCCGCAGCATGGTCGGCATGAATACGACAGCCGATCAATTCACCGTCCGCCACAACGGCGTCACGATCCCGGTGTCTCGCGGCGGCACCGGGCGACCGTTGGTGCTGTGCCCCGGTCTGACTTCGACGCAGGCCGAGCTGCACGAACTCATCGACGCGTTGCGGCGCGACTTCGATGTCGTGACCTTCGACCTACGGGGCCATGGCCTTTCGTCCGCCGCCGACCGATACTCCTTCGAGGCGTTCCTCGGCGATTTCGTCGCGGTGATGGCGGAGCTGAGACGCCGCGGCCTGCCCTCGGCGCCCATCCTCGCGGGCCACTCGTACGGCGCGGACCTGGTCGTGCATTACGCCTGCGAGTATCCCGACTCCGTCGGCGAACTCGTCGTGATCGACGGCGCGAATCCGATACCCGCACCGTTCATCACCGCGGCCGACCTGCCGGATTTCCGGGCGCTCTGGGAGAACCTGGAGACCGTCGATGACATTGCGCGCCAGGTGCGGCTCACCGGCCGGCAAATCCTCGACCTCAATCTCGAGCTCGATGTGCTCCGATCCGGGATCGATCTCGAGCTCGATGTTGTCGGGGCCGGAATCCTCGACCGGTACCGCGGGATCGACCATCCGATCCACATGATCATGTCGACCTCGATGGCCGGCGACAGCGGTGAAGGGCGGGCGCCGCGGCACAATCGGCTCTGGCGTGCCGGCATCGATCGGCTGATCCACGAGCGGCCCGGCCTCTCGATCTCCTGGCTCGACGCCACTCACGCACTGGTCGTCACCCACGCCCCGGAAATCGCCCAGATCATCCGCCGTGCGCAGACTCCCGCCGACCGTGCGACTTCCTGAACCACTCCATGCTGAGGAGACTGGTCCGATGCTGACAATCGGCGAGCTCGCGCGGTATGCCGGCGTCACGGTGCGGGCAGTGCGGCATTATCACGCCAAAGGGCTGCTGCCCGAGCCGGAGCGCGACCACTCCGGCTATCGCAGGTACGACCCGGGCGCCGTGGTCGAGCTGATAAAGATCCGGACCCTCGCCGCAGCCGGGGTCCCGTTGGCGCGCGTGCGGGAGTTGCTCCAGGCAGACGCACAGGAGTTCGCTACGGCGGTCGCGGACATCAACGAGCGGCTACGGGCGGAGATCTGGCAGCGGCAGCGGCACCGCGAGCAGATCGCCCGCCTCACTGCGGGCGACAGTTTGGCCCTGCCACCGCAGGTGGTCGAGTTTCTCGACCACCTGCGGGCGTTGGGTGTCGACGAGCGAATCGTCCGGGTCGAACGCGACGGCTGGATCCCGCTGGCCGCGCACTCACCCGAGCGAGTCTCGGAGCTGATGGCACGCAAATGGGAGGAAATCGCCCATCCGCAGCTCGTGGACTTCTATCTCACCCTCGGCCGCGCCCTCGACCGGACCGACAAGGACCCGATGCTGATCGAGCTGGTCGACAAGATGGCCGTCTATCTCTCGAAGCTGGCTGACGAGCGGGGAGCCGATTACGTCGGCGGCGATATCGAGCCGTCTTTGGCCGAACTGCTCGACGCGCTGGCCTTCGATACCGCGCCGCCTGCCCGTCGGCTGATCGAGTTACTGAAGCAGCGGGGTTGGGCAGGCTGGACCAAGCTCGAGCGCGTGGATCCGAGATAAGTGTCGATGTGAGCAAAGTCCCAGTCGCCCAGCACCGTTGATGATGTTGTGATAGGCCACAAATTCCTCGACCTGCGATCTTATCGACGCAGGTGGATGTTATCGACTGTCGCGAAGGCCACCGTGAAAGCGGATACCCGCGCCAACACTCCCGGTGTGATCTATTGCGAATTGTCGATAAATCGGCCTGATTTGGCGTTAGGGTCGAGCCAATTGCCGCGCTGACGCTCGATTCCCGAGTGATTCGGTGCTGGCACCGACCAAGTTGGAGGAGAGATGACCGCCTACCGGACCATTGTCGTCGGTACTGATGGCTCGGATTCGTCGTACGTGGCGGTGGAGAAGGCCGCGGCGCTCGCCGGGGACGCGGAGGCAACTCTCGTGCTGGCCTGCGCCTACTTCCCGACCGACGACCGCGACGTCGCCGCCGCCGCCGATGTGCTCAAGGACGAGGCCTACCAGGTCCGTGGCTCGGCCCCGACCAACGAGATCCTGCACATCGCGCGGGAGAAGGCCACCGCGGCCGGCGCGAAGAACATCGTCGACCGCGCCATCGTCGGCGAGCCCGTCGATTCGCTGCTCGACCTCGTCAACGAGGTGGACGCCGACCTGCTCGTCGTCGGCAACCGAGGCCTCAACACCCTCACCGGCCGCCTGCTCGGCTCCGTTCCCTCGGACGTTGCCCGCAAGTCCCGCTCGGACGTCCTGATCGTGCACACGGTGCGCTAGTTCGACACAACGAAGGCCCCTGACCGACCGTGGTCAGGGGCCTTCGTCGCGTTTCAGGCCGGTTCGAGCGAGGACAGCACCTCGGGAAGCTCCTCGGTGTGCACCACGGCCAGCCGCTGGGTGGCACGGGTCAGCGCGACGTAGAGGTCGTTGAGGCCGCGCGGGGACTCGTCCAGGATCGCCTGTGGCTCGACGAGATACACGCGGTCGAACTCGAGGCCCTTCGCGTCGTGGACGGTGAGTACCTGAACGGATTCACCTGCCAGCGAAGACAATTCGGGCACAAGGGCCGCGGGCGCGAGTACCGCGGAGGTGCCAGGGCCGTTCTCGGCGTCGAGCAATCGTGCCACCTCGCCCGCGACGTCGGCGGGCGCCACCCGGTGGGCGGGTGGCGGATTGCCGGTCTCACGGACCGAACGCGGCACCTTGGTTCCCGGATCGATCGCCGCGAGAACCTCGGCCGCGACCGCCATGATCTCGGCGGGGGTGCGGTAGTTCACCGTGAGCTCGGTGAGCTTCCAGCGTTGTGCCACATACGGTTCCAGCACGCGCTGCCAGGACGACGCGCCCGCCGGGTCGCCGGTCTGGGCCACATCGCCGACGACGGTGATCCAGCGATTCGGGATGCGCCGCATCACCATTCGCCAGGCCATTTCCGAAAGCTCTTGTGCCTCATCGACGATCACGTGACCGTAGGTCCAGGTACGGTCGCCCGCGGCGCGTTCGGCGGTGGTCTGGCGGTTGCCGAATTCCTGTCGCTGGGCCAGCTGGGAGGCGTCGATCAGGTCGTAGGCCATCAGGATCTCGGGGTCGAGTTCGTCTTCGATGTCCTGCGGTGCGGAGCCGGTGAGAATGTCGAGGGCGTCCTGCGCCTCCTCGATCTGGGCCCGCCAGCGACGTCGCGATCGTTCGCGTTCCTCGGTGTCGTCGACGCCGAGCAGTTCGGCCAGCTCGTCGAGCAGCGGGGCGTCGGCGGCACTGAAGTTGCCGTCGTCGGAGCGAACCAGTTCGGCGCGATCGCCGGCGCTCAGGTGCTTGGCGGCACGGTCGAGGCGGGCCGGGTCGGCGAGGAGGTCGGCGAGCACGTCCTGGGGCGAGAGCACCGGCCACAGCGCGCTGATCGCCGCCTGTACCTGCGGGTCGGCGCGCATCTCGTCGCCGATCTCGCTGAGGTCGGCGGAGCTGAGCAGACTCGTGCCGCCGGACAGGTCGGCGCCCATCGTCGCGGCGAGCTGATCGGTGAGCGCGTCGATCACCGACGACGCGAAGATCGGCCGGGCCAGGTTGTGCGGGCGCCGCGAGGACCGGGCCCGGCCGCGCGCCCGGGTCGCGATCTTACGATCCAGGGTCACCGGATAGCCGTCGAAAGCGAGGCGGACCGGCTCGGACGGCACCTCCTGGCGATCGCGCACCGCCTGCTTGAGCACCTCGAGCATCTCCAGCGAGCCTTTGATCTCGCCCGCGCGCAGCGAATCCTCGCGCACCGCCTTCACACCCGGATACAGGTCGCCGATGGTCGAGAGCAGCACACCGGTCTCGCCGAGCGAGGGGAGCACCTGGCCGATGTAGTCGAGGAAGGTGGCGTTCGGGCCGATGATCAGCACGCCGCTCTTGGCCAGCTGCTGACGGTAGGTGTAGAGCAGGAACGCCGCGCGGTGCAGCGCGACCGCGGTCTTGCCGGTGCCCGGCCCACCCTGCACCACGAGCACGCTCTTGTGCTCGGAGCGGATGATCGCGTCCTGCTCGCTCTGGATCGTCTCGACGATGTCGTTCATGTGCCCGGTACGGGCGGCGTTGAGCGCCGCCAGCAGCGCGCTCTCGCCACCGACACCGTCGTCGGTGCCGACCACACCGTCGCGTCGGGCGGCGTCGAGGTCGAGGTATTCGTCGTTGATCGCGGTCACCGCGCGGTTGCGCGAGCGGATGTGCCTGCGGCGGGTGACGTCCTCGGGATTGGCGGTGGTGGCCAGGTAGAACGGGCGAGCCAGCGGGGCGCGCCAGTCGAGCAGCAGCGGCTCGTAATCGTTGTCCTCGTCGAGGATGCCGAGCCGGCCGATGTAGCGCGCCTGTTCCTCGGTGCCGTCGAGGTCGATCCGGCCGAAGCACAGACCGTGCTCGGCGGCGTCGTACTTGGACAGGTCCTCGCTGTAGAGCTGGGTGAACGACTCGCGCTCACTGCGCGCCTGCGGTGTGCCATCGGCCTCGAGCAGCACGGTCTTGAGCCGGTTCTGCGCGTACTCGCGCATGCCGTCGAGCCGGTCGTAGAGCACCGAGAGGTACTTCTGCTCCTGTTCGATCTCGCGGTTGTGCGCGGCCGGGGAGGCGTCGGCGAGGCGGTCGGGCAAAACAGGACTCCTTTGTCACCGCGTTGAGAACAAGGTTGTCGAGTCTACGTGTCCGCGGGCAGGGCCGCCGCGACCGGGAAGACTTCGTCGCCGTGAACCGGGGTGAAGTGTTCGACCACCGGGAACGGCTCATAGAAGTGGTGCAACAGCGCACGCCAGCGCTGATATTCCGGTGACTCACGAAATCCCACGGTGTGGTCGGCCAGCCGCTCCCAGCGCACCAGCAGCAGATAGGCGTCGGGCCGCTCGACGCAGCGTGACAGCGACAACCCGCCGAACCCCGGCATCGCGGCGATGATCGGATACGCCTGCGCGAAGGCGGCTTCGAAAGCGGCGGCGGCACCGGGGCGAACGGGCAGCAGCACGTGCTCGACAATCACGTCGACCAGTCTGTCAGGAGGCGTGGGTGTTGTTCGAGCGTCGATTCTGACCGAGACCGAGGTCACGATGGGCCGACGGCTTGTCGCGGTACATCGCCAGGTCGGCGTCGTGCAGCACGGCCTCGGGGGTGCGGTGTTCGTGCGGGCCGAGTTCGGTGATGCCGACCGAGGCGCTCACCTCGAGACGATGACCGCTGGCGATGATCGGTTCCGACATCGTGACGCGCAGCCGCTCCACCAGCGCGGGCAGGTCGGCGCGCTGCGGATGACCGGCCAGCAGCACCAGGAACTCGTCGCCACCGAGTCGTCCGACCAGGTCTTCGCTGCGCAAGGCCTGCTGCAGTCGCTGGGCGACGATCTGCAACACGGTGTCGCCGATGGCGTGCCCGAGTGTGTCGTTGATCGCCTTGAATCCGTCGAGGTCGATGAACAGCACGGTGGTCACCAGGGTGCCGCCCTTGTCGGCGAGCGCCGCCGACAGTTGCGACAGGATCAGCGAACGATTCGCCAGCCCGGTCAGCGCGTCGTGGGTGGCCTGGTACTCGAGCTCACGTCTGCTCGCCCGGTACTCGGTGATGTCGGCGAAGGACGACACCCCCGCCGAATCCGGGTTGTCCGGATTGAGCAACCGGCAATTGCACGACAACCACACCTGCCGACCGTCGGCGCGCTCGACACCGAAGACGAACTGGGTCACCGACTCGCCCGTCGCGAGGGTGTGTGCCATCGGATGCCTGGTCGGCGCGAGCGGCTGACCGTCGCGGTCGATCATCCTCGCGGGCAGATCGTTGATGTGGACGCCGAGCACCGGCTCCGCCTCGTCGATGCCGAGTATGCGTTTGCCCGCGGGGTTGATCGATTCCAGGCGACCGCGCCGATCGACGACGAGCACCCCTTCTTCCAATTGCGACACCACGGTCGTGAAATACGCTTCCGCCCGACGGGCCGACGCCTCGGCGGCGCGCTGTGCGGTGAGGTCGTGCACGACCACCTGGAACGCCAGTTTCTCCTGCCACGCCGTGAGGACCGAGACGGTCTGCACCGGCACCGTGCGCCCGTCCACCCGGACGAGATCCATCGCGGTGGGCGGCGAGGCCGAACCCTCGGCGGTCAGCTGGTTGATCCGCTCCAGCATCGGCCCGACGGAATCGGGATGGACGAACACGGTGATCGACAAGCCGAGCAGGTCGTCGGCCGAGCGGGCGCCGAGCAGTCGCACCATCGCCGGATTGACGTAGACGATGGTCCCGGCCTCGTGCACACAGATGGCGTCGGGGGTGTGTTCGACCAGCGATCGGTAGCGCTGCGCGAGCTGCTCGGCGCTCGCCGCGTCGGTCCTTCCTTCTCCCACTGCGAAACCCCCGATCTCGGCCTGGTCTGCGAACGGCATCCCGGACTAGTCTGGTGATCCTTCATGAAGATCCGCGAGGAGCGATGTGACACCGGACGTGCTCACGGGCGGCATGGCCCACCCCCTCGATTCTATGTCGATCGCCGGCATCGGTGTCGTCTCCGGTTACGGGTGGGGGCGCGAATTCTTGTGGCAGGGCCTGATGGGGGGCAAACCGGCCGCCCGTTTGTACCCCGGTTACGGGCCTGGACGCGATGAGCACGCCTGGGTCGGACGGATTGCCGACGGTGGTGACCCGGCGGACGGAACCGGCCTGTTCGGGCGTGCCGTGCACGTCGCGGCCACCGAGGCGATCGCCGACGCGCAGGCGCGCGGGTGGCGCCGGGAGGGTCGCACCGTCGGCCTCGTCCACGCGTTCACCCTGGGCGATGTCGCCGACTGGCGAGATTTCTACCTGCGCGACGGCGGCCACCGCCGGTCCCGCGACTACCTGCGGCTGTTGCCGTCGACGCCCATCTCGGTGGTGATGCAGGAATTCGGTTTCCACGGACCCGCGATGAACGTTTCGGCGGCCTGCAGTTCGGGCAATGTCGGCCTGTTGACCGCGGCGATGTGGCGTGCCGCGGGCTTGGTCGACGATGTGCTGTGCATCACGACCGACGTCTCGGCGACGCCCGACATGCTCGAACATTTCGTCAACATGGGCGCCGCGGTCGGCGACGAGGACCCGTTCACCGCGTGCAGGCCCTTCCAGGAGAACACGCTCGGTTTCACCATGGCCGAGGCGTCGGTGGCGCTGCTGCTGACCGACGCCGTCGCGTCGCCGTACGCGCGCGTCCTCGGCGGCGCGATGACCAACGACGCGTTCCACGTGGTCTCGGTGGACCCCACCCACGCCCAGATCATCGCCTGCGCCGAGCGCGCGCTGACGAACGCAGGCATCGATGCCGCCGAGGTGGCGTATTTCAACGCACACGGCACCGGCACCCGGCAGTGTGACGCCGCCGAACGTGATGTGCTGACCACCGTCTTCGACGACCGCCCCGCCGTCACCGCACTCAAACCGCTCGTCGGGCACTGCCAAGGCGCTTCCGCCGCAATCGAAGTCGCCGCGGTCGCCCTGTCCTATGAGCGCGGGATCGCCGCCTCGGCGCCGATCGTCGCGCCCGCGCATCCGCGACTGCTCAACGGCCCGACTCCGATGATCGACGGGCCGACCCTGAAATTGTCAATGGGTATGGGGGGCAACAACGCCGCGGTGATCCTGGCCCAGGTCTGAGGTCAGTCCTCGCCGGTTTCTGGCCCGCCCGCCAGGGCGAAACCGCCGGTCGTCGGCGCGTCCTGGGGCAGCGGCACCGCCCAGCGCAGCTGCGTGCCCGGCATCTCGGGGTGGTTGCCGTCGGCGTCGGGGCGCTTGGCCGGGCCGATCTCGAAGTGCCCGCCCGCCTCCTGCGCGCGTTGTTCGAGATTGCGCAGCCCGCTGCGGATCACGTGGTTCGGAATGCCCCAGCCGTTGTCGGACACCGTGATCACCAGATCGTCGGCCACCTCGATCACGATGGCGACCGTGTCGGCGCCGGAATGGCGGACCGCGTTGCTCACCGCCTCGCGCACCACCGCCTCGGCATGGTCGGCCAGCTGCGGATCGAGCACCGACAGCGGGCCCGACACCTGGATCGTCGCACGCAGGGCGATGTCGGCGGTCTGGCGCCGGATCGCCAGCTCGAGGCGCTGCTGCAGGCCCTCGCTGTGGCCCGAGCCGCTGGCGTGCAGGTCGAAGATGGAGGTGCGAATCTCCTGCACCACCTCCTGCAGATCCATGATCACTGTCGAAAGGCGTTGCCGCACTTCGGGAACCACGGCTTTGGGTAAGGTCGCCTGCACCGTGAGGCCGATCGCGAACAGCCGCTGGATCACATGATCGTGCAGATCACGGGCGATCCGATCGCGGTCGGCGACGAGGTCGAGTTCGCGCATCCGCTGCTGCGCGTCGGCCAGTCGCACCGCCAGCGCGGCCTGATCACAGAAGGCCGCCGTGAGTTCGAGCATCTCGTCGGAATACGGTGCGAAACCCGGCGGCCGGAAGGTCACCAGGACGCCGAGGGTGGCATCGGGTGTGCACAGCGGCAGCACGAGAGCCGGTCCGGCACCGGGCAGTTCGGCCACGGGGAACTCCACGCCGAGGGTCACCTTCGACACATCGTCGAAGCGCAGTGGTGTCCGTCTGCTGAACGCGTCACCCACCACCGTGCCCGCGATCGGAATGGTCTGCCAGTCCTGGCCCGCGTCGGGGCCGGTCCACTGCGTGACCACCAATTCGCTGATTTCGCCCGGCAATTCGTCGGGCACCGGCACCGAGGCGAGGAACGCCTGATGCGATCCGGTCAGCCCGCGCGCGTGATCGACCACATGGCCGAGCACCCTGTCGGATTCGGTACCGGCCAGGAATTCCGTCGCGATATCGCGGGTGGCCTCGATCCAGGCCTGCCTGGTGCGTGCCTGCTCGTAGAGTCGCGCGTTGTCGACCGCGATCCCCGCCGCGGCCGCCAGCGCGAGGACCAGGACTTCGTCTTCCTCGGTGAACGGCTGACCGTCGGACTTCTCGGTCAGGTAGAGGCTGCCGAACACCTCGTCCCGGATGCGGACGGGCACACCGAGAAACGTGTGCATCGGCGGATGTCCCGCCGGAAAACCGATCGAGGATTCGTGCTGGGTGAGATCGGCCAGCCGCAGCGGCGCCTTGTGCGCGAACACCGCGCCGAGGACGCCGTGGCCCGCGGGTAATCGCGCGATCCGGTCGCGGATCTGATCCGGCATACCCTCGTCGATGAACTGCGCGACCTGCTGATCGTGGCCGCGCACCGCCAGCGCTCCGTAGCGGGCGTCGACGAGATTCATCGCGGTGCGCACGATGGTGCGCAGGGTTTCGTCAAGGTCGAGACCTGCGGTGACCGTGAGCATGGCCTCGACGAGACCGTCCATCCGATCACGCGAGCCGATCATCACCTCGACCCGATCGGCGACCTCGCCGAGCAGGCTGCGCAACATCTGCCGCGATGCCGTCTGGTCAGCCGAATAGCGGCCGCCCCGACCGTCATTCGCCATCGCAGTATCCCGTCTTCGCAGCTCCTCGAGTGAGTCGCAACAAAGTCTAGTCCGCAATGAGGGGACTTTCGGCCCTTCACTCGCACCGGCGGTAGTGGTGGCATTGGGCACCGGGAATTGGGATCGAGAAGTGGGGCACATGATGAATTCGTTGTCGAGCACCCAGCACTGGACGACCGCCGCGGACCCGGAGCTTGCCGTGACCACGCGTGGCGAAGTGCCGGCCCAGGACGTCACCCGCGCTGTCCGGGCCATCACGCGCGTGATGCGCAGGCATCACCTCGACAGTCCGGCCAGGGTGCGTGTCACCGCGCCGCAGGGTTTCGACGAGCCGACGCTGGTGCAGGCCAACATCCGGACCAACGACACCTTCACCCGAGTCCAGGTCACCGGCCCCGGCGGTTTCGCCGTCACCTTCGCCGCCGAGCGGCTCGACCGTCAGCTCGCCCGCCGTGCGGGTAAGGAAGCGCGCGGCGCGTGGCCCGATCCGGCCCGTCGTCCGCTGGCCCAGATCACCGAGACGCGGCCGATCATCCGCCGCAAGGACTGCGCCCTGATGACCGGCACCCCGCTGGAAGCCAGCACGGTGCTGGACGCGATGGACTACGACGCCTACCTGTTCACCGACGCCGACACCGGCGAGGACGCCATCGTCACCTGGGCCGATCCGCACGGTGTCGCGCTGGCCAGGCAGCGGCGCACCGCCGCGGCGGGTGCGTCGGCCGAGCTGCCGCTCACCGCGAGCGCGATGCCGGTGCGGGTGGTGCAGGACGCGGCTCCGGTCTTCGCCGAGGACGAAGCCTCCGACGCGCTGTGCGCCGCCGGGCTGCCCTACCTGTTCTTCACCGACAGCCACACCGGCCGCGGGAACCTGCTCTACCGTCGCTATGACGGGGATCTCACCATCGTCGTCCCGTCCTGAACGGTCACGGCTCGCGAAGTTTGGTCGCCAGGACGGCGGCCTGGGTGCGACGTTCGACACCGAGTTTCGCGAGTAGCCGCGACACGTAGTTCTTGACCGTCTTCTCCGCGAGGAACATGCGCGCGGCGATCTGCCGGTTGGTCAGGCCCTCACCGAGCAGTTCGAGTAGCCGGCGTTCCTGGTCGGTGAGCCCGGCCAGTGGTCCCGACGGTTCGGCGCTGCGGCGCAGCCGGGCGCGCAAGGCGTCGGCGGCGCGGGTGTCGAGCAGCGAGTGGCCCGCGCCGACCTGTTTGATCGCGTCCGCCAGCTTCATCCCGTCGATGTTCTTGACGACATACCCGCTGGCTCCGGCCAGGATGGCGTCGAGCATGGCGTGCTCGTCGGAGAACGAGGTCAGGATCAGGCAGTGCAGGTCGTCGAACTCGGCGAGCAGGTTTCGGCACAGTTCGATGCCGTTGCCGTCGGGTAACCGCACATCGAGCACCGCGACATCGGGGCGGGCCTCGCGGATGCGCACCATCGCCTCGGCGACGCCGCCTGCCTGACCGATCACAGTGAGTTCTGGATCACCTTCCAGGAGGTCGATCAACCCGCGCCGGACGATCTCGTGGTCGTCGACCAGGAACACCTCGAGCACGTCGGCTCCTTCATCATGTCGAACGATCCACCCTTGTGGTCCAACATAATCCGCGCATCTCGGTTGTGGGGCGGGTCGGTGAACCAGAAGTGTCACGCCCCCTGTGCAGCGCGCACGGTCGAGGGGGCATCGCGGCCGCGCACCGAAACTTGTCGGACCCCCCGCCTAGCATTGACGACGGGGGAATATGTCCGGTCGGCGGATGACGATGGAGAAGGGATTCACCAGGTGGCGGAACGCCTCACTGTGCGCGGAGCTCGGGAACACAACCTGAAAGGTGTAGACCTGGATTTGCCGCGCGACAGCCTGATCGTGTTCACCGGTCTGTCCGGTTCCGGGAAGTCGAGCCTGGCGTTCGACACGATCTTCGCCGAGGGGCAGCGCCGCTACGTCGAATCGCTGTCGGCCTACGCGCGACAGTTCCTCGGGCAGATGGACAAGCCGGATGTCGACTTCATCGAGGGTCTCTCGCCCGCGGTGTCGATCGACC
Organism: Nocardia sp. FBN12; assembly: GCF_050320175.1. Lineage (GTDB taxonomy): Bacteria > Actinomycetota > Actinomycetes > Mycobacteriales > Mycobacteriaceae > Nocardia. Next base: position 1,141,043 of record NZ_CP190048.1, read on the forward strand.
AGAAGTCGACCAACCGCAACCCGCGGTCCACGGTCGGCACCATCACCGAGGTCTACGACTACCTGCGCCTGCTCTACGCCCGCGCGGGCACGCCGCACTGCCCGGTCTGCCATGAGCTGATCGAAAAGCAGAGTCCGCAGCAGATCGTCGATCAGGTGCTGGCCATGGACGACGGTCTCAAGTTCCAGGTGCTCGCGCCGGTGGTGCGCACCCGCAAGGGCGAGTTCGTCGACCTGTTCGACCAGCTCAAGACCCAGGGTTACTCGCGTGTGCGGGTCGACGGCGTGGTGTATCCGCTCACCGATCCGCCGAAGCTGAAGAAACAGGAGAAGCACGACGTCGAGGTGGTCGTCGACCGCCTGTCGGTCAAGGCCGCCTCCAAACAGCGCCTCACCGACTCGATCGAGACCGCGCTGCGCCTGGCCGACGGCATCGTCGTGCTCGATTTCGTCGACCGCGACGAGCACGCCCACGATCGTGAGCGCCGCTTCTCCGAGCGGCTGGCTTGCCCCAACGGCCACCCCCTCGACATCGAAGACCTCGAGCCCCGCTCGTTCTCCTTCAACTCGCCCTACGGCGCCTGCCCTGACTGCACCGGCCTCGGCATCCGCAAGGAGGTCGACCCGGAACTGGTGGTGCCCGATCCGGACCTGAGCCTGGCCGAGGGTGCGATCGCACCGTGGTCGCGCGGGCAGACCGCCGAATACTTCAACCGGCTGCTCTCGGGCCTGGCCGAGGCGGTCGGCTTCTCGATGGACACCGCGTGGCGCGACTTGCCCGCGAAGGCGCGCAAGGCGGTGCTGGAAGGCAGCTCCGACCAGGTCCATGTGTCCTATACCAACCGCTACGGCCGCAAGCGCTCCTACTACGCCGATTTCGAAGGCGTGATGCCGTTCCTGCAGCGGCGCATGGACAACACCGAGTCCGAGCAGATGAAGGAGCACTACGACGGCTACATGCGCGATGTGGCCTGCCCGGTCTGCAACGGCTCGCGGCTGCGCCCGGAGATCCTGGCCGTCACCCTTGCCTCCGACGGCACCGACAAGTCGATCGCCGAGGTCAGCGAGCTGTCCATCGGCGACTGCGCGCACTTCCTGAACTCGCTCACGCTGGGGGAGCGCGAGACCGCGATCGCCGGCCAGGTGCTCAAGGAGATTCAGGCCAGGCTCGGGTTCCTGCTCGACGTGGGCCTGGAGTACCTGACGCTCTCGCGCGCCGCCGCGACCCTGTCCGGTGGTGAGGCCCAGCGCATCCGATTGGCCACGCAGATCGGTTCGGGTCTGGTCGGTGTCCTCTATGTTCTCGACGAGCCGTCGATCGGTCTGCACCAGCGCGACAACCGCAGGCTCATCGAGACGCTGCTGCGGTTGAAGAAACTGGGCAACACGTTGATCGTCGTCGAGCACGACGAGGACACCATCCGCGCCTCGGACTGGGTGGTCGACATCGGCCCCCTCGCCGGCGAGCACGGCGGCCGCGTGGTACACAGCGGCCCCTACGAGGAGCTGCTCACCGAGCCCGAATCCCTCACCGGCGCTTACCTTTCCGGCCGGGAGCAGATCGAGCTGCCGCTGGTGCGGCGGGCGATCGACAAGAAGCGCAAGCTCACCGTCGTCGGGGCCACCGAACACAATCTGCAGAACGTCGACGTGGCGTTCCCGCTGGGTGTGCTCACCGCGATCACCGGTGTCTCGGGTTCGGGCAAGTCCACCCTGGTCAACGACATCCTGGCCACCGTTCTCGCGAACAAGCTCAACGGCGCCCGCCAGGTGCCGGGCAGGCACACCAGGATCAACGGTCTCGACAACCTCGACAAACTGGTGCAGGTCGACCAGTCGCCGATCGGCCGCACCCCCCGCTCGAATCCGGCCACCTACACCGGCGTCTTCGACAAGATCCGCACCCTGTTCGCCTCCACCACCGAGGCCAAAGTGCGCGGCTACCAACCCGGGCGGTTCTCCTTCAACGTCAAGGGCGGCCGCTGCGAAGCCTGCTCGGGCGACGGCACGCTCAAGATCGAGATGAACTTCCTGCCCGATGTGTACGTCCCCTGCGAGGTCTGCCACGGCGCTCGCTACAACCGGGAAACCCTCGAGGTGCACTACAAGGGCAAGACCATCGCCGAAGTCCTCGACATGCCGATCGACGAGGCCGCGGATTTCTTCGAGGCGATCACCTCGATCCACCGCTACCTCAAGACGCTCGTCGAGGTCGGCCTGGGTTACGTGCGTCTCGGCCAGAGCGCCCCGACATTGTCCGGTGGTGAGGCCCAGCGCGTGAAACTGGCCGCCGAACTGCAGAAGCGATCCATGGGCCGGACGGTCTACATCCTCGACGAGCCGACCACCGGTCTGCACTTCGAGGACATCCGCAAGCTGCTCAAGGTGATCAACGGCCTGGTCGACAAGGGCAACACGGTGATCGTGATCGAGCACAACCTCGATGTCATCAAGACCGCCGACTGGGTCATCGACATGGGCCCCGAGGGCGGTTCCGGCGGCGGCACCGTGGTCGCCACCGGCACCCCGGAAGACATCGCCGGGGTGTCGGACAGCTACACCGGACAGTTCCTCAAGGAGGTGCTGGCGGCACCCGCGCCGAAGAAGCCCGCCGCGAAGAGGGCAGCCAAGAAAGCCGCCCCCGCGGCGAAGAAGGCACCGGCGGAAACACCGGCGGCCAAGCGGTTGGCGCGAAAGGCGGCCGCGCTGCGCTGAGTCCGGATACCTTTCCTTCGAGATCGCGGCAGGGACTTTCCGAAACCTCCACGAAGTGAAACAGCCGTAGGTAACATTCGCCTCACCGTCCCCGGACCACCGGGTAGTAGCGGTTTGTCGGCGGCTCGATCGTCGTGTAGTTCGAAAGGAACGTCCTCATGGATGAAGCCACCACGGCGCTCATCGCCCAGATTCTCGGTTTCCTCGCAGGCGGGTCGTCGTTGGCTTACGAGCCCACCAAGCCGACCGCCTGACCTGGAAGTATCGAAAGGAACACCTGTCATGGATACCGGAAGCGCGGCGCTGTTCACCGCCCTCGCCAACATGCTCGCCACTGGCTCGGCCGTGTCGGTCACCCCGGGCGGCCCCACTCCGACCCCCACTGTCTGAGTCGCGGCTCCAGTTCGCAGCAGACGAAAAAAGATCCGCCGGCGCACTAGCGCCGGCGGATCTTTTCATCGGTGGAACTGTCAGTGCACCGGACCTGTGTACTTCTCGCCCGGGCCCATCCCCGGCGCGTCCGGCACCGAGGACGCCTCGCGGAACGCGCGCTGCAGCGCCTGCAAGCCCTCGCGGATCGGGCCCGCGTGCGGGCCGAGGTACTCCACCGACGACGTGACCAGCCCGGCCAGCGCGGTGATCACCCGGCGCGCCTCGTCGAGATCGACCCCCGCGCCCGAATTCGGGTTCTCCCCGGCCAGGCCCAGCTTCTCCGCCGCCGAACTCATCAGCATCACGGCGGCCCGGCTGATCACCTCGACAGCGGGGATGTCGGCCAGGTCGCGCACAGGAGGATCGAGCTCGTCAGTCATGCTGATCAGGCTATAGCGAGCCCGATCGTCGATGATCGGGCCCGGCCGATTCGGTGATAGCCCAACGCCATGCTAGACTTTCCGCTGACGACCGCCCCTGGATGTGTCATGCATCTGTGGGGCAGATAAGTGGAGCCCGACTCCCACCGTTACCGGCGAGCAATCGTTCGGATCAACGGTCCCGGTCACCCGTTCATTGTGATGGGTTTCCCGTGTGCCTCGGCATGCGGGGGTCGACAACCGAGCTCGTGAGGGCATCGGCTGTGGGCGATCGGTCGACATCGGGCCCCGTCGCGGAGAAATACCGCAGCGGGGCTTTCGTGTTGAAACAGGGGTTGCAGTTATTGCGTGCGGTCGTTAAGACGACACCGCTTGACCTAGGAGGCCCCATCAGCACTGAGACCCGCATCAACGATCGCATCCGTGTTCCCGAGGTTCGACTCATCGGACCCGGCGGCGAACAGGTTGGGATCGTGCGTGTTGAAGATGCACTACGCGTCGCGCTCGAAGCCGACCTCGACCTCGTCGAGGTAGCACCCGATGCCCGTCCGCCGGTCTGCAAGATCATGGACTACGGCAAGTTCAAGTACGAGACCGCGCAGAAGGCGCGCGAGTCCCGTAAGAACCAGGTCCAGACCGTGATCAAGGAGCAGAAGCTCCGTCCGAAGATCGACGACCACGACTACGAGACCAAGAAGCGCAACGTCGTTCGCTTCCTCGAAGCCGGGTCGAAGGTCAAGGTCACGATCATGTTCCGCGGTCGTGAGCAGTCGCGTCCCGAACTCGGCTTCCGGTTGCTCCAGCGTCTGGGCTCCGACGTGGCCGATCTCGGTTTCGTCGAGACCTCGGCCAAGCAGGACGGCCGCAACATGACCATGGTCCTCGCGCCCCACAAGGGTGCGAAGACGCGGGTGAAGGCCCAGCAGGACTCTTCGGCCCCGGCAGCAGTTCGCCAGCCGACCGGTCCCGCGAGTGCCGAACCGGCCGCGCCCGTCGAGTCGGCCGCACCGGTCGAGCAGGCCGCGCCTGCCGAGCAGGCTGCGCCGGCCGACCCGCAGTAAACGATTTCAACGACTAGATAGAGGAATCCATGCCGAAGAACAAGACCCACAGCGGCGCCAAGAAGCGATTCAAGGTGACCGGCCGGGGCAAGCTGCTTCGCGAGCAGGCGAACCGTCGCCACCTCCTGGAGCACAAGTCCTCTCGCCGGACTCGTCGTCTGGAAGGCACGGAGTCCGTCGCTTCCGTCGACGTCCCCCGCGTGAAGCGGCTGCTCGGTCTCGCCTGACCTTTCCGGTCAGCTCGACCGTCGCAACCCGACGATTCCGCGGCCGGGATAACCGGACGCCGACAACTACCGAATTCGGGCGCCGCCGCGCCCCCCGATGATCAAGGACTACCAAAGTGGCACGCGTCAAAAGGGCCGTCAACGCTCAGAAGAAGCGCCGTTCCATCCTCGAGGCCTCCAAGGGCTACCGGGGCCAGCGTTCGCGCCTGTACCGCAAGGCCAAGGAACAGCAGCTCCACTCGCTGACCTACGCCTACCGCGACCGCAAGGCGCGCAAGGGTGACTTCCGCAAGCTGTGGATTGCTCGTATCAACGCCGCCGCGCGTCTGAACGACATCACCTACAACCGCTTCATCCAGGGCCTCAAGGCCGCTGGTGTCGAGGTGGACCGCAAGATCCTCGCCGAGCTCGCCGTCTCGGACGCCGAGGCCTTCGCCGGCCTGGTGGCCGTCGCCAAGGCCGCGCTGCCTGCCGACGTCAACGCCCCGGCCACCGCTGCCTGAGCTTGACGACACACAGCGATCTGTCGGAACGACCCGTGGACGCGCTCTCCGAGCGCAATCCGCGGGTCGTTTCCGCTGTCAAGTTCCAGCGCGCGGCCCAGCGCCGCAAGTCCGGCCTGTTCCTCGCCGAGGGCGCCAACGCCGTCTCCGCTGCTCTGGAGACCGGCCGCGTCCGCGAGATCTTCTACTCCCTTGCCGCCGCTGGTCGTGACAACGCGCTGATCGCCGGTGCCACCGCCGACGGCGTCCGCACCACCTTGGTCAGCGATCGCGCCGCCGAACATCTCGGCGAAACCGTCACCGCGCCCGGCCTCGTCGCCGTGTGCGAACTGATCGACGTGCCGCTGGGCGAGATCCTCGACGGCGGCCCACGCATGCTCGCCGTCCCCGTCGAAATCGCCGAACCCGGCAACGCGGGCACCCTGATCCGGGTCGCCGACGCGGTCGGCGCCGACGGCGTGGTCCTCGCGGGCGACACCGTCGACCCGCACAACGGCAAATGCGTTCGTGCCAGCGCGGGCTCGCTGTTCCACGTCCCGATCGCCCGCAGCCGCGACATCACCGCCACGCTCGACGCGATCTCCGCCGCGGGCGTGACGATCCTCGCGACCGCCGCCACCGGCGAAGTGGATCTCGATTCCGCCGACGAGATCCTCAGCGGCCCGGTTGCCTGGCTCTTCGGCAACGAGGCGCACGGGTTGGATCCCGCCGTCGCGGCGCGCGCCGACCACCGCATCCGCATCCCCATCCACGGCCGCGCCGAGAGCCTGAATCTGGCTGCGGCAGCGGCTATCTGCCTCTACGCGAGCGCCCGCGTGCAGCACGCGACGTAGTCCTCACGACGGTGCGCTCCGGCCACGGAGATGGTCGATCTGGGTATGGCTGAGCTGTTCGGCCCTGCGCATGTGCTCGGTGATCACCGCGAGCTCGTCCTCGGTGTGGGTGTCGAGTAGCGCCTCCCAGCCTGCGCCGAGGTCGTCCCATACGGCGGTGACGCGCGCGACGCGCTCGGGCACGGGGGAGACCAGGACCCGACGGCGGTCGTCGGCGTCGGGTTCGCGCACCACATAGCCGTCGCGCTCGAGCCGGTCGACCAAGCGGGTGGCGGAGCCGGTGGTGAGTCCGGTCATGTCGGCGATCTGTTTGACGGTGAGTGGCCTCGGCTCGGCGGTGAGCAGGCTCAGGCACTGCAGATCGGTGGGGTGCAAGCCCAGATGGTCGGCGACAGCCTGGTTGAACAGGACATACGAGGCCATGTACTGCCGCGAGACGCGCGACAACTCCGCGTAGCGGGCCGATCTACTCTGCTCTGTAATTCGGATCACACTCCTAATTAGCTGCGCGACGCAGTTAAGACGGTTAGATTACTGCATGGCGCAGTTAATGCGCCGCACAGCAAATCATACCGGAGGTACATCGTGCTCACCATCGCCGTTACCGGCGCCACCGGCGCACAGGGCGGCGCCACCGCTCGCGCCCTGCTCGCCATGGGTCACCGCATCCGCGCGCTCACCCGATTTCCCGACAGTCCCGCCGCCGTGGCGTTGTGCGAGCTCGGCGCCGAGGTCCATTACGCCGACTTCGACGACCGTGAATCCCTCGACGTCGCCCTGGTCGCTGTCGATTCGCTCTTCCTCGTGACCACGCCGTTCGGCACCGACACCGTGGTCGAAACCCGCCAGGGGGTCACCGTGGTCGACGCCGCCGTCGCCGCGCGCGTCGGCCACATCGTCTTCACCTCCGCCGCGCACGCCGACCGCGCCACCGGAATCCCGCACTACGACAGCAAATTCGCGATCGAAGAGCACTTGCGGGCGAGCGGCGTCGCGTGGACCGTCATCGCGCCCGCCGCGTTCATGGACAATTACGCCACCGGCTGGACCCTCGACGCTCTGCGCGACGGCACCTTCGCCTGGCCGATGCCCGCCGACCGGTCGCTCACCCTCATCTGCGCCGAGGACATCGGGGCCTTCGCCGCGCTCACCCTCGATCGCCGGGCCGAATTCGCGGACCGCCGCATCGATCTCGCCGCCGACGAACTCACCCCGGCCCGACTGGCTGCCGCACTGGCCGTCGCCATCGATCGCCCGATCGCCCACCACGAAGTCCCGCTCTTCGTTGTCCGCCGCCACTCCGAAGATCTGGCCGCCATGTTCGAATACTTCGCCACCGTCGGACTCGATGTCGACGTCAGTGGCCTGCGCCGCGACTATCCGGACGTCGCCTGGCACTCGTTCGCCGACTGGGCCCGCGCGCAGAACTGGCCCGCGCTGCTCGCCCGCTGAGCGGTCTCAGCACTCGGGCGTGGTGGCGCTGCGCAGGTCGGTGAGGATTTCAGTGGCCCAGGGGAGTTCGATGGCATCGCTGCCCGCGACTTGCATCGCGGTCATGATTGTCAGCAGCATGCCGGTCGCGACAAAGCGGCGTGATTCGAGGGTGTCGGCGCCGGTGAGTTCGCCGATCAGGCGATACATCCGTCCGAACCGCTCCCGCATGTGGTCGCCGATCACCGGATCCGCGCTGGCGGCGGCGCCGTGCAGCAGGACGAGGGGCAGTTCACGCTCGGCCAGGAAGACGTCGTAGCCCTGGCCGAGGGCGCGCAATGCTGCCGCGGCATCGGCGCCGGGGGCGATCTCCGCGTCGCGGAACACCTGCTCGATGCGGGTGCACACCTCGAGCAGGCAGGCGATGAACAACTGCTGCTTGGTCCCGAACAGCCGGATCACATAGGGCTGCGAAACTCCCGCCAGCCGCGCGATCTCATCGGTTTTCGTTGCGGCGTAACCAGATTCGGCAAACGCGCGGATCGCCGCTTCGAGCACCTGGGCGCTGCGCTCCGACGCGGTCATCCGGGTTCTGGTCATGGCGGCGCTGCCTCCTCGTCGATTGCCTCTTGACATGTTATCAGTCGATGCATAAACATGAACGGAGAAGTTATCAGTCAATAACAACTAAGGGCTCGGCATGACGCAAACACTCGAATCCGGCGACGCGCGAGCCGCCGTGACGCCACTGAATTCCGGGGTGAAGCCCAAGCCGCTCGGTGCGGTCATCGCCGCCGTCGGCATTCCGATGTTCATGGTGACGTTGGACAACCTGGTCGTGACGAACGCCCTTCCGGTGATCAAAGCCGAACTGGGAGCTTCGCTTTCGGATCTGCAGTGGTTCATCAACGCCTACACGCTGTCCTTCGCCGCGCTCTTGCTGTCGGCCTCGGCCCTGGGTGACCGGATCGGCCGTCGCCGGGTGTTCCTGGCGGGCATCGGCATCTTCGTCGTCGCCTCGGCGGCGTGCGCGCTGGCCACTGAACCGTGGCAGCTGATCGCTGCCCGTGCGGTGCAAGGCGTCGGCGGTGCGGCGGTGATGCCGTTGTCGCTCACGCTGCTCGCCGCCGCGGTGCCCGCCAAGATGCGCAGCGCCGCGATCGGCATCTGGGGTGGCATCGCCGGCCTGGGTGTCGCGGTCGGCCCGGTGGTCGGCGGCGCGGTGGTCGACGGACTGAATTGGCAGTGGATCTTCTGGCTCAATGTCCCCATCGGCCTGCTGGCACTGCCCTTCGCCGCGCGCATGCTCGTTGAATCACGGGGCACCGCGAGGAAACTCGACTACCTGGGCGTGCTGCTCTCGGCCGGTGGCGTGCTCGCGCTGGTGTGGGGTGTCATCCACGGTGCCGACGACGGCTGGACCGCACCGCAGGTTCTCACCGCGCTGATCGGTGGCGCCGCGCTGCTTGTCGCGTTCGTCGCCTGGGAAAGCTACGTCGCCGACCCGATGCTCCCGCTACGCATGTTCACCTCCCGCGGCCTGAGCCTCAGCTTCATCGTGTCCTTCGGCTTCTCGTCCGGTGTCTTCGGCTCGATCTTCCTGCTCGCTCAGTTCTTCCAGGTGGTCCAGGGCTATTCGCCGCTGGAATCCGGCATCCGCACGATGCCGTGGACGATGGTCCCGATGGTCGTCGCCCCGCTGGCCGGCCTGATCGTCGACCGCGTCGGCGCTCGTACTCTCATCGCGATCGGTCAACTGTGCCTGGCGGTCTCCCTGGCGTGGATGGCGATGATCACCACCGCAGACGTCCCCTACCTCGCCTTCGTCGCCCCCTTCGTGCTCGGCGGTATCGGCATGGGCCTCACCTTCGCCCCGTCCTCCACCATCGTCATGGCCAGCGCTTCCCCCGCTGACCAGGGCATGGCGTCGGGAATCAGCAGCACCGTCCGCGAAGTCGGCGTCGCCATGGGCATCGCCGTCCTGGCCTCGGTCTTCGCCTCCTACGGCTCCTACACCGACCCGCAGGCCTACGTGGACGGCCTGGTGCCCGCGGTCTGGGTGGGCGCCGCGCTGGTCGCCTGTGCCGCGGTAGTGGCCGCGTTCCTGCCCCGGCACAACCACCCCGCGGAATAGCTGCCTGCCGCAGGTTCCCGGAGCAGGTGGTTGTCGCCGAAGGGCACGACAACCACCTGCTCGTTGTCGTCGTAGATGATGTCTCCCGGCGCCTCGGAATCCAACCGCGCCCACGCGACCCCGTGCGCATCGAGAATCGCGAGATACCCCTCGACCCGCTCGATCATCGACACCGCACCCGCCTTGAACCACGAGGCCGCACCCGGATTCAGTGCCCGGTCGTACACCCGTGGATCCACATCGCTCGGATTCGTCAGATTCTCGCTGAACCAATCATTGCCGGTCCGGCGGAACCGCACCTCCCGAGCACTCAACTGCCCGGCCGCCCACAACCCGTTCACCAGGCCGAACACGCCCGGATACCGTCCGTGTCGATGGGGCTGGGCAGCCTGGAATCGAACAAACGAGAGTGCACCGGCCGACACGACCCGACGGTCACCGAGCCCCGTCATCCGACACCGTCCGGATGCTGCCCCTGCGCCTGCTGTTCGGGCCGGTTCGCGCACAACCCCGCTGCACGCGGAAACGGCCGCCGCCCCACCGGTCGAATCCCGAAGCCACACAACGCAAGCCCGCTCCCCGCCGCGGTAACCCGACCACGTCGCCCCTGCGGCGAGGTCGGATCGCAAGTCTGTTCAGCCATCGAGTCATCCTGTTCTCGAGTCGAACACGCCGGTGTATTTGCTCAGTTGGACGCACCCCGAACCCATTCGGTTCCCTCGAATTCAGAAAGTTTCCGATTCCCCTGAGAAACAGCCGATTTCGGGCACAACACCGATGCCGCGCACAGATCCGGTATCGCGCGGTACGGCGCCTCGACACCGCACCCGACTCGATCTTGCTGCCATGGAGCTCCGTGCAGGGGTTCCGGCTACACCGCCGACTCGGTCGAGAGCTGCTCGTCGTGGATCTGATCCCGGGAGTCGGCCCGAAACCGCCGGTGCTTGCCAGGTCACCGCGATGAGCCGGTTGATCACTGGCTCGACCAGGTCAGCCTCCCGAACCCCTGGGGTTGTCCCTCGACACTGCGTGCCTGCCGCGATACGACGAGTAGCCGCGCCGCGACCCCCGACCTGATCGGGCAGTCCGCGATCGCGGGATCCCGTACGAGGGTTATGCGGGTGACGGTCGTGACCGGCGCGCCGGCGTGGATGCCGCCGACACAGACCTCATAGGCGCCGGGTGTGAGGTCGGCGCATGTGCGCTGATCGGTCCACCACCCGACCCCTGTCGACCTGCGCTGATCGTGTCGCTAGTAATCCGGATGAATCGCGTCAGCACCATCCCATAGGATTTACGCAGCACCGATGCGGGATGGCAATGACGCGCCCGCGAACCGATCCCCAGGGGAGAGTCGAACAATCGTGGCCGACGACAATAGTGGAGTCGAGCAGAGCGCCTCGCTGACCGAGGAGGCACTCGCGGCAGCGGCGGCCGAGGCCGAGAAGGCGTTCGCGGCGGCGGGCGACCTGGATGCGCTGGCGGTTGCCAAGACCGACTACATCGGCGGTAAGTCGCCGATCGCGCTCGCGCAGCGTGGGCTGGGCAGTGTGCCCAAGGAAGAGAAGGCCGAGGCCGGTAAGCGGGTCAACGTCGCGCGCAAGCGGGTCTCCGACGCGTTCGAGGCACGCCGTGCCGCGCTCCTGGCGGAGCGTGACCAGGCGGTGCTCATCTCCGAGAAGATCGACGTCACGCTGCCCGCGCGCCGTCAGCCGGTCGGCGCCCGGCACCCGATCACCGTCATCTCCGAGCAGATCGCCGACTTCTTCATCGGCATGGGCTGGGAGGTCGCCGAGGGCCCCGAGGTGGAGACCGAGCACTACAACTTCGACGCGCTGAACTTCCTGCCCGATCACCCCGCGCGCACCATGCAGGACACCTTCCACATCGCCCCGGAGGGTTCGCGCCAGGTGCTGCGCACGCACACCTCCCCGGTCCAGGTGCGGACCATGCTCACCCGCGACGTGCCGATCTACATCGCGTGCCCCGGCCGCACCTTCCGCACCGACGAGCTCGACGCCACCCACACCCCGGTGTTCTCGCAAGTGGAGGGCCTGGCGGTCGACAAGGGTCTCACCATGGCGCACCTGCGCGGCACCCTTGACGCGTTCGCGCGCGCCATGTTCGGCCCCGAGACCCGAACTCGTATGCGCCCCAACTACTTCCCCTTCACCGAACCCTCGGCCGAGGTCGACGTGTGGTTCCCGAACAAGAAGGGCGGCGCGGGCTGGATCGAGTGGGGCGGCTGCGGCATGGTCAACCCGAAGGTCCTGATCGCCAGCGGCATCGATCCCGAGGTGTATTCCGGGTTCGCGTTCGGCATGGGCATGGAGCGCACCCTGCAGTTCCAGACCACCATCCCCGACATGCGCGACATCGTCGAGGGTGACGTGCGGTTCACCCTGCCCTTCGGTATCCGGTCTTAAGAGAGAGCGAAACGTCAAGTGCGAGTAGCGCAGTCCTGGCTGACCGAGATCCTGCAGCGCACCACCCCCGAGTGGTCGGTGTCGGCGGAAGAACTCGACGCGGGCTTCGTCCGGGTGGGTCTGGAAGTCGAAGAGGTCGACAAGCTCGAGCCGATCGGCGGCAGTATCGACAAGCCGCTGGTCGTCGGCCGCGTCGCCGAGATCACCGAGCTGACCGAGTTCAAGAAGCCGATCCGCTTCTGCAAGGTCGACGTCGGCAACCCCGAATTGCAGGAAATCGTCTGCGGCGCACGTAATTTCGCCGTGGACGACCTCGTGGTGGTCGTGCTGCCCGGTGGTGAGCTGCCCGGCGGGTTCAAGATCTCCTCGCGCAAGACCTACGGCCACACCTCCAACGGCATGATCTGCTCGGTCGCCGAACTCGGCATCGGCAAGGATCATGACGGCATCCTGGTGCTCGAGCCCGGTTCGGCGCAGCCCGGCGACGACGCGAATGTGCTGTTGGGCACCGATGACACGATCATCGAACTCAACATCACCCCCGATCGTGGCTACTGCTTCTCGGTGCGCGGTCTGGCTCGCGAGCTGGCCTGCGGCTTCGACCTCGAATACGCCGACCCCGCCGTGCGCACGCTGCCCGAGGCCGACGCGCAGGCCTGGCCGGTGCGGTTGGAAGACGATTCCGAGTGCACCCGCTTCGGCGTGCGCCGTGTCACCGGGATGAACCCGAACGCGGTGAGCCCGCTGTGGTTGCAGCGCAGGCTGATGCTGTCGGGGATGCGCCCGATCTCCCCGGCGGTCGACGTCACCAACTACGTGATGCTCGAACTCGGTCAGCCACTACACGCCTTCGATGCCGCGAAGTTGCACGGCGGCTTGGTGGTTCGCTCGGCGCACAAGGGTGAGACCCTGCGCACCCTCGACGACACCGAGCGCACCCTCGACGCCGAGGACGTGGTGATCGCCGATGATTCCGGCGTCATCTCCCTCGCCGGTGTCATGGGTGGCGCGAGCACCGAGGTCGGCGCCGAGACCACCGATGTGGTCCTGGAAGCCGCCGTCTGGAACCCGCTGCGGGTGTACCGGACCGCGCGCCGGCACAAGCTCTCCTCGGAAGCGGGCAAGCGCTACGAACGCGTCGTCGATCCCGAGATCAATATCGCCGCGCTCGACCGCGCCGCGACCCTGCTCGCCGACATCACCGGCGGCACCATCGAATCCGCGCTCACCGATATCCGGGTGCCATCGGAACCGGTCGCGCCGATCGCGATGGACATCGACCTGCCCGATCGCGTCGCCGGTGTCACCTACCCCGCCGGTACCTCGGTGCGCAGGCTCGCCCAGATCGGCGCTGGCGTCGAGATCGAGGTCAACGACGCGGGCAAGACCCAGCTGCTCGTCACCCCGCCGAGCTGGCGGCCCGACCTTTCGCAGCCCGCTGACCTGGTCGAAGAGGTCCTGCGGCTGGAAGGTCTCGAGCAGATCCCGTCCATCCTGCCGACCGCGCCCGGTGGCCGTGGCCTGACCGCGCTGCAGCAGCGTCGCCGTGCGGTGAGCCGGGCGCTGGCCTTCGCCGGTGCCGTCGAGGTGCCGCCGCCCGCGTTCCTGCCCGGCGGTGTGTTCGAGGTGTGGGGTCTGGATGCCGACGACCCGCGCCGCAACACCACCCGGGTGCTGAATCCCCTCGACAGCGACCGACCGGAACTGCCGACCACGTTGCTGCCGGGTCTGCTGGAAGTGGCCGCCCGCAACATCTCTCGCGGTGCGCGCGACCTCACCATCTATGGCATCGCCCAGGTGGTCCAGCCCGGTTCCGAGACCCACGCGGTCGAGGCACTGCCGGTGGACCGGCGTCCCACCGACGAGCAGATCGCCGAACTGAACGCGTCGCTGCCCGCGCAGCCGGTGCACGTGGCCGCGGTACTCAGCGGCAAGCACGATCCACGCGGGCCGTGGGGGCCGGGCCGTCCGGCCGAGGCCGCCGACGCCTTCGCGCTGGTCGACGACCTCGCCGACGCGGCGGGCGTCACCATCGAACGCCGGTCCGCCGCCTACCTCCCGTGGCACCCCGGTCGCTGCGCGGAACTGCTCGTCGACGGTGTGGTCGTCGGCCACGCGGGCGAACTGCACCCCGCCGTTCTGGAGCGCGCGGGCCTGCCCCCGCGCACCTGCGCGCTGGAAGTCGACCTCGACGCCCTGCCGCTGAACGTATCCCTGCCCGCGCCGACGATTTCGGCGTTCCCGGCCGTCCTGCAGGACGTGTCGATCAGCGTCGAGAAGGCCGTGCCCGCCGCCCAGGTGGAAACGGCACTGCGCACCGGCGGCGGCGACCTCCTCGAGAGCATCACCCTGTTCGACGTCTACGAAGGCGCCCAGGCAGGCGAGGGCCGCAAATCCCTCACCTACGCCCTGCGCTTCCGTGCCCCCGACCGCACCCTCACCGAAGACGAGGCCAGCGCCGCCCGCGACGCCGCCGTCGCCTCGGCCACCACCGCGGTCGGCGCCGAACTGCGCGGCTGATCCTCGCTCGACCCCCGAAGGCCGTCCGGTTTCCACCGGGCGGCCTTCGGTGTTCAGCGGGGAGTGGGGGCGCTGGGTGTGGCGGCGGGATAGGTTGGACGATGTGTCGATGATGAAAGGCGCCAACGTTGCGGTGCCCGCTGCCGTTGTCCGGGTCGAATTGGGTTGGCAGGCGGGGTCGGGGGTGCCTGATGCTGATGCTTCCGCCCTGTTGCTCGCGGGGGCGAAGGTGCGCTCCGACGACGACTTCGTGTTCTACAACCAGGCTGTGCATCCCTCGGGGGCGGTTCGGTACGAGGGCAAGCAGCAGGGGCAGACCGTTGTCGATGCGCTGTCGGTGAATCTCGGGCAGGTCGAGGCGCAGATCGAGACGATCGTGCTGGCCGCTTCAGCGGATGGAGGGACGTTCGGGCAGTTCCGGGGGCTCTACATTCGGGTGATCGATGTGGCGAACGGTGTCGAGGTCGCGCGGTTCGACAGCACGGGGGCGACCACCGAAACCGCGTTCGTGCTCGGTGAGCTGTACCGCCGCCAGGGCGCGTGGAAGTTCCGCGCCGTGGGCCAGGGGTACGACAGCGGATTGGCCGGGCTCGCTACCGATTTCGGCATCTCGGTCGACGACGCCCCCGCTGCTCCCATAGCCCCGCCGCCGCCTCCGCCGCCGGGGCAGCCGAGTCAGACACAGTCCCACATTCCGCCGGCTCAGCCGTTCATTCCTGCGCCCCAGCGCAACCCCCCATTTGCCCCGCCCGCATCACCTCCGGTCAACCTCGCCAAGGTGTCGCTCACCAAGGAGGCCCCGTCCGTCTCCCTGACGAAACACGGCGCCACCGGCGGCGTCATGCGGGTGAACCTCAACTGGACCTCGATGGCCGCCACCGGCCGTCTCTTCGGCAAGCTCCGCGGCAAGAACATCGACCTCGACCTGTGCTGCTTCTTCGAATTGGTCAACGGCGCAATCGGTTCCGTGCGAGCCTTGGACCGCCGCTTCGGCGCCCTGTACGAACCGCCGTTCATCCATCTCGACCAGGACGACCGCACGGGCGCGAGCATCACCGGCGAGAACTTGTCGGTCAACCTCGACTGCACGCAGTTCATCCGCCGGATCCTGGTGTTCGCCTCGATCTATGACGGTGCCAGCGATTTCCGCAATGTCCACGCCACCGTCACCCTGCAAACGGCGAACTCCGCGCCCATCGAGATGACCCTCGACGGCTGCTCCGACAACTCCCGCGACGCGGTGCTGTTCGCGTTGGAGAACGTCAACGGCGAGTTCGTGGTGCGCCGCGAGGGCGCCTTCGTCCGTCCGCCCGCCGGTCAGCCAGGTGGTGGCGTGGTGGAGATCGCCCGCCTCTACAACTGGGACTTCGGCTTCCAGTCGGGCCGCGGCAAGTGATCCGGCACCCCGCGACGCGCGTGCTGAACGCGCTGGTCTATCACCCCGACAAGCACCTCGCCCGAACCCCGGCGGCGCTGGGTCTGGACTACCGCGAGCTGACCATGCGCACCGCCGACGGCGTGGACGTGCACGGCTGGTTCGTGCGCGCCGAGCGCCCCCGCGGCCACATCCTGTACGCGCACGGTAACGCGGGCACCATCGGCGACCGTGTCGCGATCATCGCCCTGCTGGTCGAAGCCGGTTTCGACGTGCTCGCCTTCGACTACCGCGGCTTCGGCCACAGCGCGGGCACGCCGAGCGAACAGGGCACCTACCTCGACGCCAGAGCCGCCCGCCTGGCCCTGCTCGAGCAGCCCGAAGTCGACCCCGATCGGGTCTACTACCTGGGCAAATCCCTCGGCGGTGGGGTACTGCTGGAGCTGGCCGCGCAGCATCCGCCACAGGGCATGATCCTGATGTCGACGTTCAGCGGCATGCGCGCCGCCGCCCGCTCGGTCTACCCGTTCCTGCCCGCCCCGCTGATCCCGAACGCGTATCCGAGCCTGCGCCACATCAAGAACCTGCGCGTCCCCGTCCTGATGATGCACGGCGACCGCGACGAACTCCTCCCGCTGCGCCATGCCGAACGCCTGTACGCGGCAGCACACGATCCGAAACAGCTCATCGTGGTCCCCGGCGCGGGCCACAACGACGTGATCGACACCCTCGGCGCCGAGTGGGCGAAGATCATCGCTGACTGGGCCGACCGATAACGGCCACCTCGACCCTCGCCGATTCTGCGTAGCCTGGCGGTATGAGCGAAACGAGCGAACTCCTCGGCCGCCTGGCTGCGCTGCCCGACGACGAGCTGGTTGGGGTGCTGCGCGCCGCGGTCGCCGGACGCCCCGGGCTCGGCGCGGTCGCCGCCGCACTGGCCCAGGTCGACTTCGGTAATGCCGAAACCGGCACACCTGTGACTCTGGACACGAACGTCATCGACGCGGATGTGGTGCCCGTCGCATCGGGGCAGGTCGGAGGCTCGATCCCGGTACCGCCGGTACCGTCAGGGCTGCCGGGAACCGGCGCACCCACCGCCACCGGCGGCTATTCCACTTCCGGAGTGCCGACATTCGACTCGGTTCGGGATAAGGTCGAGCAGCGTTTCGGCACCGCGCAGGGAATGGACGAGCTCGACCGGCAGACTCCCGCGGGTCGCAGCGTCGACGAACAATGGGAGGCGCGGGAGAAAGCCGCGCGGGAGCGGCTGGACCAGATCCGGAAATCGGTGCAGGGCAACGATCCCGGCGACACCTAGCCCCGCGTCCTCCCTTCGGGCAACGACCGTGATGGGTGGACACAGAAGATGACGCAGGCGCGCCAGATCGCCGACCGACTGCTCGACGCGCAGGTGGAATTCCTGCTCGCCGAGGTGACCGGTGAACGGTTCGCCGAGGTGATCGCGCGCGACGTGGCCGCTGTACTCGCCGTCGGTGAGACGATCCGGTTCGGTGACGTGGTCTCCCTGGAACAGGGCGAACAGACGGTGGCCACGGTGTTCGATCGTATCGGCGGTGCGCCGGTGATCGCCGATACCGTCGGCATCTTCTCCGACGCCATCTACGACCACATCGCGGCCAACACCGAGTACACCCTCGGCGACGTCGTCGACCGGGAACCGGTGGAAGCGTTGCTGGAGAAGATCTTCGGCATGCACCAGGCCCAGGAGCGGATCCTGGATCGACTCACCGAGAGCCCGCTCGTCGCGACGGTCGCCTCGCGTTTCGTCGACAAGCTGATCGGCGACTTCATGCAGGCCAATCGTGAACGCGCCGAGAAGATTCCGGGCGTGTCCTCGCTGATGTCGCTGGGGCAGTCCGCGGCCAACCGGGCCAAGAAGGTCGCGGCCGACAGTACCTTCGTCGGTGATCTCGCGGGCAAGGGCGCGTTGTTCGCGCTCAAGCGCACCAACAACGCCATCCGCGACATGCTGCGCGACGCGCCGGTGCACTCGGCGGCGATGGAATTCTGGGACCTGCACGCCGACGAACCCGTCGCGGGCCTGCGCGAATACCTCACCCAGAAAGACCTCAACGAGCTGGTCCAGATCTGCTACGAGATCGCGGTGACGACCAGGGAGAAGGAGTACTTCGGCCTGCTCGTGCGCGAGTGCGTCGAGGTGTTCTACGCGAAGTACAGCGACCACACGCTCTCGGCGATGCTGCCCGAGCTCGGCCTCGACGCCGACGACGTCAGCACCGAGATCCTGCGCTACGGCCCCGCGGTCATCGAGTCGGCCAAGCGCAACGGTGTGCTGGCCGGGCTGATCCGGGAACGCCTCGAACCCTTCTTCTACTCGGATCAGGTGCTGGGAATTCTCGGCGGCGAGTAATTGCGCGAATTCGTTCGGTAATGCGAATTGATCGACACGAATTCCTTTCTCGATGTGCGCGACATGGACTCGACCGGTAGTGATGTCGAGCATTCGAATAGCGGCTGCTGATCGCCCGCATCAAATGTGTTGCAGGTCACGCTCTCTGAGCGGCGGTATGTATCCGGCAGTGAACCGGCTGGCCAACTCGCGGCCGGTTCGGGTGTGAGCATTCGGCTACACAAAGCCTGTTGCATTTCCGGCATGTTTAGATCAGCGCACGAATAGCTGCTTTACACCGTTCCGAATTGACCGCGTCGCGCGCGGCGTGCAAGTTTGCACCTGACTTTCCGTGGGTCACCGCGAATGACGTTGCGGTGGCATTGCAAAGGAGCAGGTGTGCGTGCACGTTCCCGGCCGAACCCGACCGGAACCCGAACCGACCACGGGGTGGCCGGCGCCGGGTTGATCCGGCCGCGCACCATTTCCGGGCAGCTCGCCAGGATCTTGGTGGTGTCGCTGGTTCTGGTGCTCGCGCTGCTGGGGCTGACCATGTCGACACAGGTCGGCGCCTACCACCGCAGCGGTGAGACCGTGGACGCCGTGGCGGTCGCACTGGCCGCGCAAGACCTCGTGCAGCAGGTGCAGCGCGAGCGCGGCCTGAGCAACGGACTGCTCGGCGGTGATCAACGTCTGCGTCAGCCCGTCACCGACCAGCGCGCGGACGCCGACGCCGCCCTGCGCGCGCTGGTGAACGCGGTCGCAGGTGGTCCGCCCGGTGCCGACGAGGTGCGGTCGGCGCTGGGTCATCTGGCGGGGATGCCCGCGATCCGCTCGCAGATCGACAATCGCAATGTCACCCGGCAGGCGGCGTTCCAGTTCTACACCGACGGCATCGACGCGCTGAACCGTCTCTCACTCGGTCTCGACCAGGCCCGCGACCCGGCCGTCCGGCACGGCCTGCAAGCGCTCTACGCCCTCGGCGACGCGAAGGAATTCGCCGCCCGCGAGCGCGGCTTCCTCAACGGTGTCTTCGCCGCCGGGGAGTTCGCGCCGGGGGAGTACGTG
Source organism: Nocardia sp. FBN12 (assembly GCF_050320175.1). GTDB lineage: Bacteria > Actinomycetota > Actinomycetes > Mycobacteriales > Mycobacteriaceae > Nocardia. Next base: position 1,160,518 of record NZ_CP190048.1, read on the forward strand.
CAGTTCCTCGACATCCGCGCCGCCCGCAATGCCGCGCTCACCGCGTTCGGCCACGACGCGACCCCCGCCCAGCAGGCTCGACTCGACGCGGTGCTGGCGAGCGAGAATGCCACGCGGGCGACCGCATCGGAGAACGTCGCGATCGCCTCGACGCTGGGACCGCTGGTCGCGCCGGTCGACCCGGCCGTGTGGTGGGCGCAGATGACCGCCGTCATCGACGAGCAGCGCGTCGTGCAGCAGGTGATCGGCGACGATGTCGGCGCGCGCGCCGAGAAACTCCGCCGCGACGCCGCGCTGCTACTTGCCGGATTCGCGCTGGCCGCGCTGCTCGCGATCGCCGCCGAATTCGCGCTGGTCATCGCCAGCATCAGGGCCATCGTCCGCCCGCTGGCGCGCCTGGCCACCGAGGCCGACGACGTCGCCTCCACCCGCCTGCCCGAGGTGATCGCGGCCTGGCACAGTGGCGCCGACGCCCAACCCGATCCGCCCGCCCCGGTTCGTACCCCGTCCGGCGCCAGTGTCGAGATCGCCGCTGTCGCAGGTGCTTTGGATCGCGTGCAGACCACCGCGTTCGACCTCGCCTCCGAACAGGCGCTGGTGCGGCGCAACACCACCGAATCGATGGCGAACCTGGCGCGGCGCAATCAGAACCTGGTGCGCCGTCAGCTGGGATTGATCAGCGAGTTCGAGCGGGAGGAACTCGACCCGAAGGCGCTGTCGAATCTGTTCGAACTCGACCATCTCGCCACCCGCATGCGGCGAAACGCCGAAAGTCTGCTGGTGCTCGTCGGCGAGGCGAGCCCGCGCCGGTGGGCCGAGCCGATCGCGCTCACCGACGTGATCCGGGCCGGGCTGTCCGAGGTCGACGACTATCGGCGGGTGGTGCTACGCCGGATCGACGACATCGCGGTGACCGGCGCCGTCGTCAGCGAAATCGCGCACATCCTGGCCGAACTCATCGAGAACGGGCTGGCTTTCTCCCCGCCCGATCTCGAGGTCGAGGTGTACGGCCGCAAGGTCGCGGGTGGCTACCTGCTCGCTGTCGTCGACCACGGCGTCGGTATGCCCGCCGAGCAACTCGCCGAAGCCAACGCCCGGCTGCGCGGCGAACAGGACTTCATCGTGGCCTCCACCCGCTACCTGGGCCACTATGTGGTCGGTCGGTTGGCGGGCCGTCTGGGCATCGACGTGGAACTGAACACGTCACCGGTCAGTGGCATCGTGGCCCGCCTGCTCCTTCCGCCGGCGCTCCTCGCTGACGAAAAGTCCAGGCAGGCAACGGATTCGAGAAACGTTGGGGTCCGCGGCTCCGGGGACGACGTGAGTCCGGCCTCGGCTTCCCTCGCGCACGACGGCGCCGCCGTCGTGGACTACTCGCTCGTGCCTGCGCGCAACGGCGCCACGGTCGGGCCGGAGATGCCGCGACATGACGGGGTCGAGCCAGGTTCGGAGTGGGCAGGCAGTCGGCCGGTCGGCTCGTCCATCCGCGGCGGCGGCACACCGCGGCCGGCCGATGCCGATGGTCGATCCCGGCACACCCGAAGTGCGGAATCCGGCTCGAGCAGGGGCACTGACGGCGATTCCCACCCTGACGGCAGTGGTCAGGTGTCGGTGAACGGCTCGGCCTACGCGCAGTTCCTCAGCAGCACAACCGATTCCGTGTACCCGCCGCGCAACGGTGCGGTCCGCGACGGTACATCGGCCGAGGAACACCACGGCGCGGCAAACCCGGAACGCTCCGGTGGAGCGGCGCGAGGCCACAACGGCTCGCGGGTACCGCGATCACGTGAACTACCCGCCGTGGAATCCCTCGGCACCCCCGCCGTCGAACGCACCCGCAACGGCCTCGTCAAACGCAGCAAGCGCACCAAGATCACCGGTGCGCCGGAGCGGCCACGTCGCGATCCGGCCCTGCGGCAGGACCGGCCCGCGATCGTCGAACGGACCCCCGACCAGACCCGAAGCATGCTCGCCTCGTTCCGCACCGGCCACCAGCGCGGCGAGACCGAATCCACTTCCACACCTATTGATCCCACCCGCTGACCGATCGGACAAGACACCAGGAGACCCGGTGACCACCCACCTTCCGACCGCCGATCCGCACACCTTCAACTGGCTGCTCGGCAATTTCGTCCGCAATACCGACGGCGTGCGCGACACCGTCGCCGTCTCCTCCGATGGGCTCCTGATCGCGATGTCGGACGGGCTCGACCGCGCCGGCGCCGACCGGCTCGCCGCGATGGTGTCGGGGCTGTCCAGTCTCGCCCGGAGTGCTTCGCGCAGTTACGATTTCGACGGTCTCGAGCTGATCATGATCGAGATGAAGCGCGGGTTCCTGCTTGTCTCGGCGCTGGGCGACGGCAGCTGCCTCGGTGTGATCGCCGACGGTGGCTGCGATGTCGGTCTGGTCGGCTACGAGATGGCCATCCTCGCCGAACGTGCCGGGTCGCTGCTCGACCCGTTGCTGATCAGCGAACTGCGAGAGTCGTTGCGCAGATGAGAGATCCCGATCTCCCACGGTTGCCCGACCCGCGCATGATCCCGATGAACCAGCCGACGGGATGGCGTGGTCCCGTCCCGCCGATTCCGGTGACCCTTTCCGGCCACGACGATGCCGCCGACCGTTTCGTTCGTCCGTTCGTGGTCACCGCGGGCCGCACCGTTCCGGTTCTGGACGGCCTGCGCATGGAAACCCTCGTCCAGGCACCGCCTTCCGCGCTGTCGGCACCGCTGCGGTTCGAGGAGCGCACCGTTGTCCAGCTGTGCCTGACACCGCACTCCATCGCCGAAATCGGTGCCGCCCTGCGGGTTCCGATCGGTATCGCCAAGGTGATCGTCAGCGATCTGGCAGCGGCGGGGCATGTCACCGTCCGTGACGCGCCGGAACTGTCGACCGCCGCCATCGAGAGGATCCGCGACCTTGTCCGCGCACTGTGAGGCACCAGCTATGCCGTCCTCGGTGAAGATCGTGGTCAGCGGCGGCTTCGGCGTCGGTAAGACCACCTTCATCGGCGCCATCTCCGAAATCGAACCGCTGGTCACCGAGGCCTCGATGACCGAAGTCTCCATCGGCATCGACGACCCCGGCCGCCGCGCCGAAAAGACCGCCACCACAGTGGCTTTGGACTTCGGCCGGATCACCCTCGACCAATCCCTGATCCTCTACCTCTTCGGCACCCCCGGCCAGGACCGCTTCGTGTTCCTCTGGGACGACCTGGTCGACGGCGCCCTCGGCGCGGTCATCGTCGTCGACACCGGCCGCGTCGAGGACTGCTACCCCGTCCTGGACTACTTCGAAGAACACCACACCCCCTTCGTCGTAGTGGTCAACCGCTTCGCCGACGCTACCCACTTCGACCTCGGTGAAGTTCGTGAAGCCCTCGGCCTCGACGACTGGATCCCGGTCCTGGACTGCGACGCCCGCAACCGCGACTCCGTCCGCGACGTCCTGGTCGCCCTCCTCGAACAGGTCCTGCTGCACCGCGTCCAACCCCGTCACCGGGAGGTGAGCTGACCGTCCCCGGTGCCCGCGCGCAGCGTTCGCGCGGGCCGCGGTCTCGTTCTACCGCTGGGCAATCGTCAGCGGCTGCCGAGCGGCATTCCGAAGAGGGACGCGAACTTCGCGGAGAGTGCGTCGCCGAGGAAGCCGAGGGCGCCCGGGGTGGCGGCCATGGTGCCCGCGTCGGAGATGGTGCAGCCGGCGGGGGCCGGGACGCCGTCGAGGCGGTCGCGCAGCCAGAGCAGGGCGGCCGGGCCGCCGACCACTTCCGCGACGATGTGCTCGCTGGCGTGGTCGCGGGTGTAGGTGAGTGAGGTGTTCGGATCGCGGCAGTAGGTGTCGACCAGGGTGTCGGTGGCGGCGAGGGGCAGGATCTCGTCCCACGCGGAATGCCAGACGAACAACGGCATGCCGGGTACCGACTTGCCCATGCGGGTGTCGGCGATCATGGTGGCGACCGGCGGATCATCCAGGGGATTGCCGTCGGAGCCGATCATGCCGGTCAGGTTGAGGAAGGGCAGCAGCGCCGACTGATACTGCACGCACAGCGGCGATTTGATCGCGAACAGCGCCTTGCCGAGCGGGTCGAGCCGCTGATCGAGGTAGGCGGCGAAATCGGGGTACTCGCGGGTGAGTCCGAGGACGGCGGCGAACACGAGACCGGAGGTGAGCTGATTGTTCGACATCTGCAGTGCCGCACCGAGATCCGCACCGACGCCACCTTCGGCGGCACCCACGATGTTCAGTTCGGGTGCGTAGGAGGCGTGCAGTTCGGCGGCGTGGCCGGTCGCGATGGAACCGCCGGAGTAGCCGTAGAGCCCGACCGGCCCGTTCGCGCCCACCTCGAGCGGTGCGAACCCGGTGGCCGCGCGAATGCCGTCCAGGGTGATCCGGCCCGCCAACGGCCCGGCCGCGTAGGCCGAATACGGACCCTGATGATCCGGGACCACCACGGCCCAACCCTGCGACAACGCGGCCTGTGCGAACAGGAATTCGGCGGGCACCACGATCTGGCCCGCCAACGGGGCGACCGAAAGGTGCTGTAGCGCATAAGAAGGCGCGCAGTACCCGGCGGTCGAGTCCTCGGCCAGCTGCACCGACAGCAGTTTGCGCGGCGACGGCGCCTGCCCGCGCGGCTTGATCACGGTGGCGACCGCGGGGATCGCCTCGTCGCGGCTGTTGTTGGAGCGATACGACACCTGCCACGCGTCCACATCGATCGGCAGCAGCCCGAAATCGGCGACCCGAACCTGCCGGACCGCGATGATCGCACCCGGCTCCGTCGCCGCCACCACGTCGGCGGGTGGCAGGTAGAAGCCCGGATCCAGTTCCGGTGGCAACGGAATCACCGGTGCGGGTGCGGGCGCCGCCGGCTCGGCCGGAGCGGGCCCGGCTGTCACAACCGTCGCGGCCGCGAGCAAACCGGTGGCAAGGGCGAGCCATCGTCGAACGAAGGGAGATCTCATCGCGCACAGTCCTCACATGAATTGAGACTCCTTCGTCTCAATAGCGGCAACTATGACACGGGTGTGGTGTGGATCGCAATCACCCGGCGGGAGTTCCCGCCGAAATCAGGGCGTTCAGGATGGTGGAGAAGACCTCTACCAGCTCGTCGACGGGCGGACGCGGGTCGTCGAGGCTCCACTGGTGCACCGCACCGTTCACGGCGCCGATGAACGCCGCCATCGGTACCCGCCAGCCGCCGGGCGGCATCCGCACGCCGTCGCGCCCGGCGGCGATCGCGGTGACCACCTCGCCCCACCGGTCCCTGACCTGCGCCCGGTACGCCTCGATCTCGGGACTCACGCCGACGATGTCGACGAACGCGACTTTGGCACACCGGATGTCGTCGGTGATCGCCTTCGCATAGGCCCGCACTGCCGCATCGATGAGCGTGCGCAGCTCGTCGGACTCCGCCGCCGCCAGCGCCGCGGCCACCGCAGCCCCGGCTTTGTCCTGCACGAAGTCGTACACCGCGACGAGCAATTCCTCGCGCCCGGCGAACTGCTCGTAGAACTGCCTGCGCGACAACCCCGCCGCCGCGCACACGTCGGTCAGCGAACTGTTGGCATAGGATTTCTCCGCGAAAACGGTCAGCCCCGCGTCGATGAACAGTGCCCGGCGCTCGACCTGTCGCTCGGCGACCGAGGTGCCGGTGTAGTTGTGTCGGGTCCGTGCAGATGTCACCCCATGACCCTACGAGGTCGTGGCGTCCACGGGTCCGATCGGGACCACCAGCGGGGTGCCGGTGACCGGGTCCTCGATCACCTTCGCGCGTAGCCCGAACACCTCCGCCACCACGTCTTCGGTGAGGACTTCGGCGGGCGTTCCGGCGGCAACCACGCGGCCCGCTCGCATCGCGACCAGTCGATGGGCGTAGCGCGCGGCGAGGTTCAGATCGTGCAGCACCATCACCACCGTCCGGTCCGCTTCGGCGTGGAGGCGCCGGACCAGGTCGAGCACCTCGATCTGGTGCGCGAGATCGAGGAAGGTGGTGGGTTCGTCGAGCAGGAGCAAGTCGGTGTTCTGGGCCAGCGCCATCGAGATCCAGGCGCGCTGGCGTTGCCCGCCGGACAGTTCGTCGAGCGAGCGGTCGGCGAACTCGACCATGTCGGTCCAGGTCAGTGCCTCGGTGATGGCGGACTCGTCGTCCTGTGACCACTGGCGGTACCAGCGCTGGTGCGGGTGCCTCCCGCGGGCGACCAGATCGCTGACGGTGAGACCTTCGGGGGCGAGCGGTGATTGGGGCAGGATGCCGAGCACGCGCGCCACTTCCTTGGTCGACATCCGGTCGATGCGTTTGCCGTCGAGGTGGACATGACCGCCCGCGGGGCGCATCAGCCGGGCCATCGCGCGCAGCAGCGTGGATTTTCCGCACCCGTTGGGTCCGATCACCGCGGTGATGGTGCCGCCGGTGACGTCCAGGTCGAGCCCGTCCACGACAGTGGTCGGTCCGTAGCCGAGGGTCAAGTCGCTGGCTTGCAGCCGAACGGTCATCACACGCCCGCTTTCCCGGCACGATTGCGCCGCATCAACAGATAGATCAGATAGGGCGCGCCGAGCACGGCGGTGATCACCCCGACGGGGAGTTCGCCCGCGGGGAGCAGCGTGCGGGCGACGAGATCGGCGGTGACGGTGAAGGCCGCGCCGAGCATCGCCGAGGTGAGCAGCGGTGGTTGCGCCGAACCGGTGAGCCGCAGCGCCACCTGCGGTACCGCGAGCGCGATGAAGATGATGGCGCCCGCCGAGGCCGTGGCGACGCCGGCGAGCAGCACGGCCAGTACCAGCAGTGTCAGGCGGGCGGCGTTGAGGCGCACGCCGAGCGAGCGGGCGGTGTCGTCACCGAAGTGCAGGGCGCCGAGTAGATGGGTGCCCGCGAGGACCACCGGAACCAGGACGGCGAGGGCGATCGCCACCGGTGTCACCTGGATCCAGCCGCTGCCGTTGAGGCTGCCGGTCAGCCAGGTCACCGCCCGCGTCGCGATATCGACCTCGCCGACGCTGAGTAGCCAGAAGGTCACGCTGGAGAGCAGTGAACCGGCGCCGAGGCCGACGAGTACGAGTCGATAGCCTTCGATCCCGCCGCGCCAGGCCAGCACGAAAACGCCGAGCGCCGCGAGCAATCCGCCGAGCATGGACGCGACGGGCACCCCGATCTCGGCCACGGCGCCACTGATCTGGCCGCGGCTGCCGGACAGGGCGATCACCGCGACAGCGGCGACGCTCGACCCGGCGGTGACGCCGAGAATATCGGGACTGGACAGCGGGTTTCGCGCGATGCCCTGGGTGATCGCGCCGGACAGCGCGAGGGCCGCGCCGACCAGCGCGCCGGTGAGAATCCGGGGCAGCCGCAGATCCCACACCACGTAGGCGAGACCGTCGTCACCACCACCGGTGAGCACCGCGAGCACGTCGAACGGCGTGACCGCGCCGCCGTCGGGCATCGTGTAGGTGCCCAGCGCCAGCGCGACACAACTCGTGGCGCCGAGGATCGCGACGCCGAGCAACAGGACCGCCGTCGTGCGCATGCGCAGCTGCCAGGACACCGGCCCCAGCCGGACCGCCCGGACGGTACTCATATGCTCACCAGCTTCCGGCGGCGGACCAACACGATGAAGAACGGGACGCCGACGAAGGCGAGCATGATGCCCGCGGGCAGTTCGCCCTTGTCCAGCACCAGCCGGCCCGCGATGTCGGCGACCAGCACCATGACCACACCGAGCAGTCCGGCGACGGGGACGAGCCAGCGGTAATCGGGTCCGGTGATGCCGCGCGCCAGGTGCGGAACGACGAGGCCGACGAAGCCAAGCGGTCCGGCGATCGCCACGACCGCACCGGTGAGCAGCACGATCGAGCCGATGCCGACGGTGCGAGCCAGGGTCACGCGATGACCGAGTGCGCGGGCAGTGTCCTCGCCGAGGCTGAGCGCGTTGAGCGCGGAGGTATTGGCCAGGGCGAGCGCGATCCCGACCGCGACGAACGGTGCCGCCTTGCCGAGCAGATCGAGATTGGACCCGACCAGCGAACCGGCCTTCCAGAAGCGGTAGATGTCGGTGACATCGGTGTCGAACAGCACCACCGCCGAGATCAGGCCCTGCAGCAGGTAGCTGACGGCGGCGCCGGCCAGGGCCAGGGTCACCGGGGTGGGACCGCCGCGCCCTGTCGTGCCGATGACGAACACGGTGATGGTGGCGATCAGCGCACCGGCGAAGCCGAACCACACATAGCCGAACAGGCTGGAGATGCCGCCGACCATCACCGCCAGGACGATGCCGAGTGCCGCGCCCTGGGTGATGCCGAGCAGTGCCGGGTCCGCGAGCGGGTTTCTGGTGTGACCCTGGATCACGGCCCCCGCGACGCCGAGCGCGAGCCCGGCGAGGATCCCCAGCAGGGTGCGCGGCAGACGGAGACCGTTGACGATCGCGCCGGTCTCGGTGTCGGTCGTGCCGCCGAGCGCCTGCAAAACATCTAGGGGGGCAATGAATTTGGAGCCGATGGCCAAGCTGAGCAGGACGGCTGCGAGCATCGCGGCCGATAATCCGGCGATGAGTAGCAACCGGCGAGACCGCGTGTTGGCGAACACGGCTCCGGGCGGCGGTGCGGTCACTATCCCTCTTCGTAGTTGGTAATTAGGTAAGGCTTCGCTAGGTTAGCAACCCTACGAACATCTGAATCACTCGGGAGACGTCGATGAATACCCCTCTGAGCCGCCGGCTCGCCGCCGCCGCGGTAGTCGCCGCAGCCGTACTGAGTCTGTCCGCGTGTGGCCAGGACCGGGCAACCACCGGCGCCGCGGGCAGCGATTGCGATACCGCGAGCAACCTCGACGGCGGTGCCTACCCGCGCACCATCGAGAAGGGCGCGGTCAAGGACGCGGCGGGTACCGATGTCGGCACCGTGGTCGACCCGGCAACCATCACCACCCGCCCGGTCCGGGTCGCGGCCCTGGACCAGACGTTCGTCGACGCCGCCCTGGTGCTGAACACCGAACTGGTCGCGTACACGACGTACCAGTCCATGGGCGAGAAGCTGCCCGCGTTCCTCGGTGCCTCGGCCCAGACCTGCGGGGGCCGCGCGGTGAACATCGGCAACCTGCAGACCCCCGATATCGAGAAGCTGGCCGGCGCTCGCCCGGACCTGATCGTGTCGGCGAAGGTGCGCCACGAGAAGCAGTACGAGCAGTTCAAGGGCATCAAGCTCGGTTCAGGCACGGTCCCGGTCGTGTTCAGTCAGACCACCGGCGCCACCTGGAAGGAAAACCTCCTGCTGCTCGCCAAGGCGGTCGACAAGGAGAATCTCGCCAAGGCCAAGCTCGCCGCGTACCAGGACCGCGCCGCCAAGATCGGCGCGGCGATCAAGGAGAAGAACGGCGGCACCGCGCCCACCGTGTCGCTGCTGCGCTTCCTGCCCAAGGAAGACCGGCTGATGCAGCGGGTGAGCTTCGTCGGCGACATCTTCGCCGACACCGGCCTGAACCAGCCGGACAAGTCCACCGACCCGAAGAACGACTTCTCGATCACGCTGAGCCCCGAGCGTCTCCTCGACGCCGACGCCGACTACGTCTTCCTCACCAGCAACGGTGAAGACGCCGCCACCCAGCGCAAGGCGGCCGCCGAGGCCAACCCGCTGTGGAACCAGCTGCGCGGCAAGGTAACTCCGGTCGACGACCTGGTCTGGCTGACCTCCGTCGGCCTCACCGGCGCCCACTCGGTCCTCGACGACATCGCCAAGACCTTCCAGGTCGACCCGGCGAAGTAGGCCGACCGCTGCCTGTTCGCCCGCCCCCATCCTCGGCGAGGCGGGCGGACAGCAGCGAACGCGCGACTCCGGTCGGCGGCCCTACACTCGGCGAGATGGGCGAACAGAAGCAGCGGATGCTGGCGGGGGAGCTGTACAAGGACAACGATCCAGAGCTCGTGGCCGAACGGCAACGGGCGCAACGGTTGTGCGATGAGTTCAATCGCACCGGGCCCGACGAGACCGGTCGGCGGACCGAGGTGCTCGGTGATCTCCTCGGCAAACTGGGGGAGGGGTCGTGGATCATGCCGCGCTTCCAGTGCGATTACGGGTATCTGATCGAGATCGGTGCCAACAGTTTTCTCAACTACGACGCGATCCTGCTCGACTGCGCGTCGATCACCATCGGGGACGATTGTTCGATCGGGCCCCGGTGTCAGCTGCTCACCGCGCTGCATCCGATGGACGATCACGAAAAGCGCAGGCAGCGTTGGGAATCCGCCGCACCGATCCGGATCGGGAACAACGCCTGGTTCGGCGGCGGCGTGATCGTGTGCCCCGGCGTGACCATCGGGGACGACGTGGTGGTCGGCGCGGGCAGTGTGGTGACCCGTGATCTGCCGGATCGGGTCTTCGCGGCGGGCAATCCGGCGCGGGTGATCAGGCAACTCTAGGTCGCGTGCGACATGCGGGGCGCGGTGTCGGGTCGCGCCCGCGGGTCCGCGGCCATACTGTCTGACCATGGGCGAATCGCGAATCGAGATGGAACCCGAAGCAACCAGGCCGCTGCGCGAGGACATCCGCTTCCTCGGCGGCATCCTGGGCGACACCATCCGCGACCACGAGGGTCCCGAGGTGTTCGATCTGATCGAGCGCGTCCGCATCGAGGCGTTCCGGGTGCGCCGCGAGGAGGTTGAGCGCAGCGCCGTCGCCGACATGCTCGACGGCACCCCCACCGAGGTCGCGATTCCGCTGATCCGGGCGTTCAGCTACTTCGTGCTGCTGGCCAATCTGGCCGAGGACATCCAGCGCGATCGACGCCGTGCGGTGCACGTGGCGGCGGGCGAGCCACCACAGGACTCCTCCTTGGAGGCCACCTACGACAAGCTCGACGCGGCCGGTCTCGACGGCTCGACGGTGGCCGATCTGCTCACCGACGCACTCGTGTCCCCGGTGATCACCGCGCACCCGACCGAGACCCGCAGACGCACCGTCTTCGACGTGCAGTCCAAGATCACCGAGCTGATGCGGGTGCGCCGCCGCCTCGAACCCGGCGAGCCCGGCCTCGACGAATCCGAACTGCGGATCCGCCGCGAAGTGCTCACGCTGTGGCGCACGGCGCTGATCCGGTTGGCGCGCTTGCGGATCCAGGACGAGATCTCCGTCGGCCTGCGCTACTACGACCTCACTCTCTACGACGTGATCCCCGCGATCAACGCGCAGGTGCGTGCGGCGCTGCGGGCCCGCTGGCCCGCCGAAGATCTCCTGCCGCGCCCGATTCTGCGCCCCGGCTCGTGGATCGGCGGCGATCGCGACGGAAACCCGTTCGTCACCGCGGAAGTCGTGCACACCGCCGCCGAACAGGCCGCCGCGTACGCCTTCGGCCGGTACCTCGAAGAGCTGGTCGAACTCGAGAAGACCCTGTCGCAATCGGCTCGACTGGTGCAGGTGACGCCCCGGGTCGCGGAGCTCGCGGCAGCCGGTTATCCCGACCCCGGCCTGTTCGCCGATGAGCCGTACCGCCGTGCGCTGCACGCGATTCGGGCCCGCCTCAGCGCCACCGCCGAGCTCGCACTCGGCGAACTGCCCGAGCACGGCCTCGATGACGAAGCCGCCCCGTATCCGACACCCCAATCCGTCCTGGACGACCTCGACGCGCTCGACGAATCCATGCGCGCCAGCGGCGACGGACTGCTCGCCGACGACCGCCTGGCCGCCCTGCGCCACGCCATCGAAACCTTCGGCTTCCACCTCCAGGGCCTGGATATGCGCCAGAACTCCGAGGTACACGAACAGGTGGTCACCGAACTGCTGGCGTGGTCGGGTGTGCACGCCGACTACCCGAGCTTGTCCGAAGCCGGACGTGTCGAGTTGCTCGCCGCTGAATTGCGCACGCGCCGACCACTTCTCGGCCCCAACGCCCAGCTGAGCGAGCTCGCGACCAAGGAACTCGGCGTCCTCGGTGCCGCCAAGGAGGTCATCGATACCTTCGGCGCGGCCGCCATCCCGAACTACATCATCAGCATGTGCACGTCGGTCAGTGACATGCTCGAAGCGGCCTTGCTGCTGAAGGAAGCAGGCATCCTCGACCCCGGCACCGCCGACACCGCGCCGAGCTGTCCCGTCGGCATCGTCCCGCTGTTCGAAACCATCGAGGATCTGAGCGCCGGTGCGTCGACTCTGGCCGCGGTACTGGAGGTTCCGGTGTATCGCGAGCTGGTCGAGGCGGCGGGCATGCGCCAGGAAGTCATGCTCGGCTACTCCGATTCCAACAAGGACGGCGGGTATCTCGCCGCGAACTGGGCGCTCTACCGCGCGGAACTCGATCTGGTGGAGGTGGCCGGGAAAGCGGGCATCCGGTTGCGGCTGTTCCACGGTCGCGGCGGCACCGTCGGTCGCGGCGGCGGCCGCAGCTACGACGCCATCCTGGCCCAGCCCGCGGGCGCGGTGCGAGGTTCGCTGCGGCTGACCGAGCAGGGCGAGGTGATCGCCGCGAAGTACTCCGAATCCGGTGCGGCACATCGCAATCTGGAATCGCTGATCGCGGGCACGCTGGAATCGACGCTACTCGACGTGGAGGGCCTCGGCGACGACGCCGAACCGGCGTATGAACTTCTCGACGACCTCGCCGCCCGCGCTCGCGCCGCCTACGCGAACCTGGTGCACGACACCCCCGGCTTCGTCGAGTACTTCCGCGAATCCACCCCGGTCGCCGAGGTCGGCGACCTCAATATCGGCAGCCGCCCCGCCTCCCGCAAACCCACCAATTCGGTCTCTGACCTGCGCGCCATCCCCTGGGTGATGGCCTGGAGCCAGGCCAGAGTCATGCTGCCCGGTTGGTACGGCACCGGCACCGCACTCGAAGACTGGGTCGGCGACGACCCGGCCCGCCTCGCCCGTCTCACCGACCTCTACCAGCGCTGGCCGTTCTTCAACACCGTGCTGTCGAACCTGGCTCAGGTGATGGCCAAGAGCGACCTCGACATCGCCGCCCGCTACGCCGAACTCGTCACCGACGAAACCCTGCGCGCGAACATCTTCGCCATGATCGCCGACGAACACGCCCGCACCATCCGCATGTACCTGGCAGTCACCGGCCACACCGAACTCCTCAGCGACAACCCGTCACTGGCCGAGTCGATCCACAACCGCTTCCCCTACCTGGAGCCGCTGAACCAGCTCCAGGTCGACCTGCTGGCCCGGCTGCGCGGCGGTGACGATGCCGAACTGGTGAAACGGGGCATCCTGCTCACCATGAACGGCCTGGCCACCGCCTTGCGTAACTCGGGCTAGCTCGCCCGCACGGTCACCGCGCCGACCGCAGTCGCGCCCGGCGTCACCCGGCATTCGCGAACGAAAGCCTGATGCAGGCCGACGGTACTGCTGTAGCCGACAGCCTCCGATATCTGCTCGAGCGGCAGCGTCGTCTCCGCCAGGAGGCGCTTGGTTCCAGCAGTCTGCGGGCGCGCAGATAGGCCGCGGGGCTAGTGCCTACCGTGGCGGTGAACTCGCGGGTGAAACGTCGATTCGGACATGCCGCTCAGGCCGGCGAGTGTCGGCACGGTCCATGACTGCTCGAAGTGAGTGTTGATCGCCACCAGGGCCGGGGCCAGTCTGGGATTGCGGATCGCCCGCCCGAGCCCGGTGTCGGTGGTGGCGAGCGCAAGTCGCAGCCCGAGCACGGAGGCCAGCTCGAAAGCGCGCAGTCGCACTGTCTCTGCGCCGGCTCCCGGGCTGTCGGATTCGTCGAGAATTCCCGCGAGGAGGTGCTGGAGCAACTGCTGGCCTGCCAGCTGATGCGCTCGCACGATCAGGACATCGGGCAGTAGCCGGTACAGGAGTTGTTCTGCGGTGGGGTCGTAATCCAGACCCGCGCACAGCATTCGACCCACCGGGTTCGCCGTGGCGTCACCGAGCGTGAGTACCCCGGACGCACCGGGCGACCGGTCGGGCAGCAAGGCGCCGATGTCGTCGTGTACACCGCTCCGTTGGACTACACCTCCGCGGTCGCTGAGTTCGCGGCGAACGTGGCCGCGGCCGCAGCCGCGGCCGGGTCCGCCGGATCGTGTACAACGCCAACACCCGCATCCCCGATGTGCCGACCGGTGCGGCCGGGTTCGAGTCGCGCCGCGACACGTGGCGGATCCTCACCGCCGGCCGGGCGAACTCGAGTCGCCGGCTACAGGCAGACGCTGACGGTGAACGGCCCGATCGGGATGCCGGTGCAGATCGACACCGAGCCGACGACCGGCTGCGCGGGGGCGGCCGATGCGGTTCCGGCGCCGATCGCGGTCACGGAAAGGGCGAGGGCGGCGACGGCGAGCGGGCGGGCGAACGTGGCGAACATAGGCTGATCCTCGGGTAGGACGGGGCGAACACCCCCGTGCGGGGGTGTCCCCATCTCAACACGCACGGGCCGACGACGTCTACGACATGGCGGGAATCGTGCGGGTTCAGGCGGTGACGACGGCGATCGCGTCGATCTCCACCAGCATCTCCGCGCGCGGCAGGCCGGTGAATACGGTGGTGCGTGCGGGCAGCACGCCGTTGCTGGTGTGCTTGGTGACGAACTCGCCGTACGCCTCGTTCATGATCGCGAAGTCCTCGCGCTTGGTGAGGTAGACGCGCAGCATCATCACATCGTCGAAGGTGGCGCCGGAGGCGTCGATGATCGCCTTGACGTTCATCAGGGTGCGGGTGGTCTGGGCGGCGACATCGCCCTGGTGCAGGTACTCGCTGGTCTCGGGATCCACCGGGCCCTGGCCGGAAACCTGGACGAACGGGCCCTTGCGCACGCCCTGGGAGAAGGTGTGGGCGGGCGCCGGGGCGTCGGAGGTGCGCACGGCGGTCTTGTCGGACATGTGGTTCAGCCTTTCCTCGCGGTGACGTCTCGGCGGGGGTCCCAGCCGAGTTCGGTGGAGATAGCGTCGGCCGTCGCCCTGACCTGCGGCAACAGTGCCAGCACCTGATCATGGTCGAGCAGTACATCGGGAACCGAGACCGACACGGCGGCGACCACGGAACCGATTCCGTCGCGCACGCCGACGCCGATGCAGTTGACGAAGCTCTCGTGTTCCTCGTGGTCTTCGGCGAAACCCTGCGCGGCAACGAGTTTCAACTCGGCCAGGTACTGCTCGGGGGTGCGCAGGGTGCGGGTGGTGAAGGGGTGGTAGTCCAATCGTGCTGCCACCGCGGCCCATTCGCCGCGTGGCAGGGCGGCGACGAGCACCTTGCCGACCGCGGTGCAGTGCAGCGGTGCCGGCCTGCCGATGCGCGAGTACATCCGCACGGCCTGCTCGGCGTCGACCTTGTCGATGTAGACGGCGTCGCCGGATTCGTAGGCGGCCAGGTGTACGGTCTGCCCGGTGGCCGCGCCCAGCGCGCTCAGGTGCGGGCGGGCGACGGTGCGTACATCACGGTTCTCCAGTGCGCGACTTGCCAATTCGAACATCCGGGTGCCCAGCGAATAGCGGTGCGCGTTGTCGCGCACGACAAACCGATCGGCCTGCATGGTCTGCAGCAGGCGCAGCACCGTCGACTTGTGGACGCCGAGCCGGACGGCGAGCTCGTCGAGCGACTGCGAGTTCTCGCCGAGGGCGATGAGAATGGACAGGGCCCGCGACACGCTTTGACTCATGCGCTGATCGTTTCATCCAGCGCCGCCGGGTAGCGCAGAGTGGCCCAGGTTGCGTCCGCGAGCATCGCGAGGCGTTGAATATCCTGGGGCGGCGGCAGTTTCGCCGAATCGCCGGTGGCGGTCAGCGCCGCCGCGGCGCACAAGTGGCCGTATCTGAGCCTGGTGCGCAGGTCGGCGCCGTGCAGGAGGGCGGCGAGGTAACCGCCGGCGAAGGCGTCACCGGCGCCGATGCGTTCGGTGATCTCGAGGGTCAGCGCGGGCACGTCGATCGAGGACGCGCCCTCGAAGCCGGTGACCGTGTGCTTGTCGTTCTTGACGATCAGCTGAGCGGGCTCGGGGAACAAGGCGCGCAAGGCGGCCGGGTCGCCGGTGCCGAAGATCTCCTCGGCCTCGTCGGCGCCGAGGAACACCACATCCGCGCTCCGGATATGTGCGTCGAGCTGGTCGGCGGCCTCGTCGATGCGCGAACCCCACACTGCCGGACGGTAATTCAGGTCGAAGCTGACCATCCCGTGCCGTGGCCGCGCGAGCAGCGCGCGGGTGAGTTCGCTCGCCGATCCCGAGAGTGCCGGGGTGATACCGGTGAAGTGCACGAGATCGGCGCCGTCGAGCAAGGCGGCTTGTGCCCCGAGGTCGGCCGGGGACAGCGCGCTGGCCGCCGAACCCGTGCGGTAGTAGTGCATGCGGCTGGTCTCGGCACCCAGGTCGTTGGCCGCGCCGGAGCCCGCGCCACGCTCCTTGACGTAGAGGCCGGTGGGCCGCGCCGGATCGACCGCGACTGCTGTGACATCGACCCCCTGCGCGCTGAGTTCGGCGACCAGGTACCGCCCGAATCCGTCGTCGCCGACCCGTGACAGCCAGGCCGCCGAGACGCCGAGTTGGGCGAGCACCACGGCCACATTGGCCTCCGCGCCGCCCGCCCCGCGATCGAACTGCGCGGACTGTTCCAGCGGCCCCGCGCCCGCGATCAGCACGGCCAATCCCTCGCCCACGGTGACCGCCCTGGGCTGAGTGGTTGTTGCCTGGGTCACCTTATTCGCCCTTTCGTGCTTGCGGTCACTGCCTTCTGGATGCACAATAACGAGCAGAAACATTCAGCGCAACCGCCGTTGCATATCGTGCAATGTTTAGTCGATATAACTGATCGGCCCGCCAATCCGGGTTCGGTCGAGAAGAAAGGGATGCTGTGATCATCGACAACGACGTCGTGGACGCCCTCGCCGACGAGTTGCTCGGACCCCGTGACAAGAGCGCGCCGCCCGCGGCGTGGGGGAGCACCGTGCGCGAATATCTCGCCGGCGCACCGCGACTCGATCAGTGGCAGACGCCGTTGCTCACCCTCGATCGCGGCAGGCTCGACGCGAACCGTGACCTCATGGCCGAGTGGACCGCCGCGGCGGGTGTCGCGCTCGCCCCGCACGGCAAGACGACAATGGCACCGCAGCTGTGGCGCGAGCAGCTCGTAGCCGGGTCGTGGGGGATCACCCTGGCCACCGCGTGGCAGGCGCAGCTCGCGCGCTCGTTCGGGGTCGGCCGGATCATGCTCGCCAACACCCTGGTCGATCCGGTCGGATTGGCGTGGGCCGCGGCGGAATCGGCGCGCGGCGCCGACTTCGAGTTCTACTGCTGGGCCGACGGCGTCGCCACCGTGGAACTGATGGACAAGATCCTGCGCGAGACCGCCGCGGGTCCGCGGGTGCGAGTGCTGGTCGAGCTGGGTGGACCGCACGGCCGGACCGGCGCCCGCACCCGTACCGAAGCGCATGCGGTCGCCGCGGCGATCGGCGCGAGTGAGCGTCTGAGCCTGGCCGGTGTCGCGGGGTACGAGGGCGCACTGGCTCACGATCGCAGCACCGAGGGTGTCGCGGCGGTGCGCGGCTACCTCGGTGAATTGGCCGCGTTGCACACCGAACTCGGTGCGGCGGGCGCCTATTCGGGTCCGGCGGTCCTCACCGCGGGTGGCAGCGCCTATCCCGAACTCGTCGTCGAGGAACTCGCCGGACTTGCTGGTTCCAGCAGTGTGGCGACCACCGTGGTGCTGCGCAGCGGCGCCTACGTCGTCCACGACGACGGCTTCTACGCGGGCATTTCCCCGCTCGCCGCGCCCGCGAAGGATCCCGGCCTTCGTTCGGCCATGCACGGCTGGGCCCGGGTGGTCTCCCGGCCCGAGCCGGAACTCGCCCTGCTCGACGGCGGCAAACGCGACTTCCCCTTCGACGAAGGTCTGCCGGTACCCCAACTCGCCCTCGGTGGCGCGCTCCCGCCGAACGCCGTGGTCACCGCGCTGAACGACCAGCACACCTTCCTGCGGATGCCCGGTGCCGATGCAGGCGATCTCCCGGTCGGCTCGGTCGTGCGCCTCGGTCTCTCCCATCCCTGCACCGCGTTCGACAAGTGGCGCCGCATCCCCGTGATCGACAGCGCCGACGCGACCGACCCGCGCGTGGTCGACCTGATCCGCACCTACTTCTGACGGATGACCATGACGCACTTGCTCTTTCGTGACATCGATATCATCGACGGCACCGGCGCCCCACGAACCCGCGGCGACGTCGTGGTCCGCGACGGCCGCATCACCGAGATCGCACCTCCAGGCACCGTCGAGTCCGACGCGAGAGTCGTTGCGGTGCAACCGGGGTCGGTCCTCACGCCCGGGTTCATCGACATGCACGCGCACTCCGACCTCTACCTGCTCACCCACCCCGACCATTTCCCGAAGATCACCCAGGGTGTCACCACCGAGGTGATCGGCCAGGACGGCCTGTCCTACGCACCCATCGACGACGCCGCCCTCGCGGTGGTGCGCAAGCAGATCGCGGGCTGGAACGGCAACCCGGCCGACTTCGACTTCAGCTGGCGCACCGTCGCGCAATACCTTGACCGCCTCGACCAGGGCATCACGCCCAATGCCGCCTACCTGGTACCGCAGGGCACCCTGCGCATGCTCGTCGTCGGCAGCGAGCAGCGGGTGGCCACCGCCGCCGAGATCGACCGGATGTGCGCGCTGCTGTCGGAGGGGTTCGAACAGGGCGCCGTCGGCATGTCGAGCGGTCTCACCTACACGCCCGGAATGTACGCCGACACCGGCGAACTCGCCGCGCTGTGCGCCGTGGTCGCGTCCTATGGCGGCTTCTACGCACCGCACACCCGCTCCTATGGTGCAGGCGCGCTCGAGGCCTACGCGGAGATGATCGGTCTGGCGAAGGCCACCGGGTGCGCACTGCACCTGACCCACGCCACCATGAACTTCGGCGTGAACCGCGGCCGCGCACCCGAATTCCTCGCGATGATCGCCCAGGCCCGGACCGACGGTTGCGACATCACCCTCGACACCTACCCGTACCTACCCGGCTCGACCACCCTGTCCGCGCTGCTGCCCAGTTGGGCGATGTCGGGCGGTCCCGACGCCGCACTGGCCCGCCTCGACGATCCGGCCGAGCGCGCCAGGATCACCGAAGATGTCGACGTCAACGGGTCCGACGGCTGCCACGGCGTCACCGTCGAATGGGAGACCATCCAGATCAGCGGGGTCGGCGACGACGCGCTGTCGGACACGGTGGGCCGCACGGTGGCCGAGCTCGCCGCCGAACGCGGCATCGCCCCGGCGGAAGTGTTCTTCGACCTGCTGCGCCGCGATCAGCTCGCCACCACGATCCTGCAGCACGTCGGCCACGAGGAGAACGTGCGCGCCATCATGGTCGACCCCGGCCACATGGGCGGCAGCGACGGTCTGCTCGTGGGCGCCCGACCGCACCCGCGTGCCTGGGGCACCTTCCCGCGCTACCTCGCGCGCTATGTCCGGGAGCTGGGCGTTCTCGAACTGGAGGACTGCGTGCACCACCTCACCGGCCGTCCGGCCGCCCGGCTGCGACTGGCCGAACGTGGCCTGATCCGGCCCGGCTACGCCGCCGACCTCGTCGTCTTCGATCCGACGACGATCCACGACACGGCAACATTCGACCACCCCCAACAGCAGGCCCGTGGCATCCAGCACGTGCTGGTCAACGGCGAATTCGCGCTGGAGGACGGCACCGCGACCGGAGCGCGCGCCGGTCGCGCCCTGCGCTTGGACACCACGAAGGAGCAAACCCGATGAACCCGATGCTCAGCTCGTCGTCGGAGGCCATGGACGTGATTCGCGCGGACCGCGCCCTCACGGTGGTCCGCGCCCCCGCGATCCCCGACCCGGCCGCGCTGGCCTCGGCGCTCGCGGGCGCCGGTCTGCGGGCGGTCGAACTGACCTTCACCACCCTCGGTGTGCTCGACGCGATCAGCAAGGCGACCGCTGCCACCGATGCTGTGATCGGCGTCGGCACCGTCACCACCCGCGAGCAGGCCGAAGCCGCCATCGAGGTCGGCGCCCGGTTCCTGGTGACACCCGCGCTGCGCCCAGAGGTCGCCGAAGTCGCTGCGGCACACAGTGTTCCGGTGATCATGGGCGCCTTCACCCCGTCGGAAGTCCTCGCCGCGGCGGAGATGGGGGCCGCGGCGGTCAAGATCTTCCCGGCGCGCGCGCTCGGCCCGCAGTACTTCAAGGATCTGCTCGGGCCGTTCCCGCACATGTTCCTGATCCCCTCCGGCGGCGTGAATTCGCACAACGCCCGCGATTTTCTCCGAGCGGGCGCGATCGCCGTCACCGCGGGCACCGAAGTGGTCGCCCCGACCGACGTCGAGGCCGCGCGCTGGTCCCACATCGGCTCCAAAGCCGCGCACTTCGTCCATTCGCTTGATTGAGAGGTTTTCCATGGGCGCCACCATCGACTGGTTGCGCACCACCACCCCCGGGTTGCTGGTGCTGTGCGGTCTCGCGATCGCTGTACTACTCATCGCCATTATCAAGGTCAAACTGGAGCCGTTCGTCGCGCTGCTGCTGACCGGGCTTCTCTTGGCGCTGGCCGCCGGGCTGCCGATCGCCCAGATCGTGGGCACACCGCTGAAAGCCGGTGAGTCACTACTGGAAACAGGATTCGGTGGCATCCTCGGCCATATCGCGGTGATCATCGGCTTGGGCACCGTACTCGGCGCCATCCTCGAAAGATCCGGTGGCGCCGACGTTCTCACCGACAAGTTGCTGAAGATGTTCGGCGAGAAGGGCGCTCCCGTCGCGATGGGCCTGCTCGGTCTCATCTTCGGCATCCCGGTGTTCTTCGACATCGGCATCTTCGTGCTCGCGCCGCTGATCTATGTCGCCGCCAAGCGCGGTGGGCGTTCGCTGGTGCTCTATGCGATGCCGATGCTGGCCGGTCTGTCGATGACGCACGCGTTCCTGCCGCCGCACCCCGGTCCCGTCGCGCTCGGTGGCCTGCTCGGGGTGAGCCTCGGTTGGTTGATCGTGATGGGATTCGTCTGCGGCATACCGGGTTTCATCGCCGCGGGCATCGTCTGGGGCAGCTATATCGGTAAGCGCGTGATGGTTTCGGTGCCCGAGGAGTTCGTGCCGCTGGAACCGGAACCCTCCGACGATTCCGGCGATCCCGACGGCTCCGGTGCGACCGCCGTGCTCACCAAGTCGCCGCCCTCGGTGGCCTTGATCGGGGCGATCATCGCGATTCCGCTGGTGCTGATCCTCGGCGCCACCTTCGGTTACCAACTCCTCGACAAGGATTCGGCGCTGCTGCAGGTGCTCACCTTCTTCGGCACCCCCGCGGTCGCGTTGCTCATCACCGTGCTCGTCGCGTTCTATCTGCTCGGGATCCGGCGCGGTTCGACCGTGCAGGAACTGAGCACCATCACCGCCGAATCGCTCAAGCCGGTCGGCATGGTGCTGCTGGTGGTCGGCGCGGGCGCCTTCTTCGGCAAGGTCATCTCGGCCACCGGCATCGGCTCGGCACTGGCCGACACGATGTCGGCGGCGGGTCTGCCGATCATCGTGCTGGCGTACCTGATCAGCTGCGGACTGCGCATCGCGCAGGGTTCGGCGACGGTCGCCATCGTCACCACCGGCGGCATCGTCGCCCCGTTGGTCGCCGAGCAGGGCTACTCGCAGATGTCGATCGCGTTGATCGCCATGGCGATCGCGGCGGGCTCGATCATTCTCAGCCACGTCAACGACGGCGGTTTCTGGATCATCGCGAAGTACTTCAACATGACGGTGAAGCAGACGCTGCAAACCTGGACGGTGCTCGAAACCATCCTGTCGGTGGTGAGTTTCGCGGTCGCGGCCTTGCTGTTCTCGATCGTCTGACGACGGTCTTACCGCGCCGGGCTGTCCCCACGGGACAGTCCGGCTTCGTATGCCAGGATCGCGGCCTGCACCCGGTTGTCCACCTGGAGCCGCCGCAGGATCGCGCTCACGTGGAATTTCACCGTCGCCTCGGCGAGGAACAGCGCGCGGCCGATGTCGGCGTTCGACAGCCCACGCCCGAGCAGAGCGAGCACGTCTCGTTCACGGTCGGTCAGCGTCTCGACGCGACGACGCGCCGCGGCGACGGTGGGCGCGGCGTGACCGGAGCGGGCGATGACCTTCTGCGCGATGCGCGGGGACAGGTAGGCCGCGCCGCCCGCCACGGCCCGGATGCCGAGGAGAAGTTCGCGAGGGTCGGCGGCCTTGAGCAGGAAACCGTCGACGCCGTGCGTCATGGCGGCGTCGACGTAGTCGTCCTCGTCGAAGGTGGTCAGCAGGACCACCTTCGTCGCGGGCAGGGTGGTACGTAGTTCTGCGGCGGCGCCCAGTCCGTCCGATCGTGGCATCCGGATGTCGAGCAGCGCGATATCGGGACGGTGGTGGCGGGCCAGCTCGACGGCCTCGCGCCCGTCGCCTGCCTCGGCGATCACGTCGATCTCCGGGTCGGTCGCCAGGATGGCCTTGACTCCGGCGCGGATCAACGGTTCGTCATCGGCGAGCAGCACCCGGATCGTCATCGGCTTCTCTCGTTTCGGTCGAGTGGGATCTGGGCGCGGACGACGAAACGGCCGTTCTCGGCGTTCGCGTGCAGGGTGCCGTCCAACAGGCGAACTCGGTCACGAAGGCCCGTGAGGCCGTTGCCGGTTCCCAGCGCAGAGTCTGTTGCCGCGCTCGGCGTGTCGATCCGTGGGTTGTCGATCGTCACGACGACCAGCGTCGGTGTGCGCTCCACGCGGATCGCGACTGCGGCGCCGGGGGCATGGCGCGCGGCATTCGTCAACGACTCGCGCACGATGTAGGACATGGTCCGCTCGATGTGCGCAGGCATCGGCGGTCCATCGAAACCGTGTGTGGTGACGACCATTCCGGCGCTGCGGGCACTGTCGACAACAGTGGTCACGTGCTCGATGTGCGGGTCGATCGGGCCTGCCTGCCGCAGCACCCCGATCGTGCTCCGGAGCCGATCGGTGGCCGTCGCCGCGGCGGCACGGAGCTCGGCGGCCGCTTGCCGGTTCTGCTCGGACAGATCGCCCGCCAGTTCGAGCGCACCGGCCCGCAGTGCGATCAGTGCCAGATCATGGCCGAGGCTGTCATGGATGTCCGCGGCGATCCGGGTGCGTTCGCGCAGTTCGGCCCGCTCGGCGATCAGCCGCTGCTCGTGTTCGAGATGGGTCACGCGCTCGGCGCTCGCCGCCAGCAGTTCGGCCTGCTGGCGCCGGAACCGGCCCGCCGACCACGGCAGCTCACACGCGAGAACGAACGACCCGAGCACACCACTGCCGATCGAGAAATCGACCAGCGTCGACACGACTGCCGGCACCGCCAGCGCGGCGAGCACCGTCCATTCGCGCGGGAACGGCAGCCGTCGTCCGTGCAGATACGCGAGCACGCCGAGCGCCGGATACAGCGCCTGTCGCCACATCGGAAGATCATCGAGGAACAGTCCGTTGATCTGCGCTGCTGCCGCGAGCAGCACCAACGCGACCCCGTTCCTCATTCGCCCGACCTTACCGATCGCAGCTGATACAGCCGAGCCACCGCGGTGACCAGCCCGGCCACCGCGGCGACGCCTGCCGCGATCGGAAGCGGCGCGTAGTAGCTCAGTTGCGCCCAGGTGACCGTTCGCCCGCTCATGATGATCGAGATGACCACGGGGAAACCGGCGAACAGCAGGACCGGAGCCAGTGCGGGCAATAGCCGTGCACCGGTCGACCAGATCGATGTCGCCAGCCTGGCGCGCGCCCACCGTCGCGCCCGGACCGCGCCGAGTACACCGAGCCCGAGCGCGGCCACCGCGGTCGCCGCGAGCGCGAACTCGGTCCACAGTCGGGTGTGCCCGGGCACTGCGGGCGTCTCGCCACGGCTCATCGCGGCCAGGCCGAGCATGATCGGGTAGGTGTCCTCGGCGAGTCCGGCGCTGTTGGTCATCACCGCGAAGCCGTATCCGGTGTCCGGGTCGATCGCCTGCGCGGCGTTGTAGGTGAAGAGGTTTCCGGAATGGACGAGAAGATCGCCTTCTTCCTCTGTGCCCCAACCCATTCCGTACCGGTGCAGAACCGGCGTGTGCATCGTGGTCAGGCTCTGCGCGGTGACGAGTCGCGGGCCGTTGCCGGTGTTGCTGATCAGCCAGCGGCCCATATCCGCTGCCGTCGTGATGACCGAGCCCGCTCCGCCACCTTCGAATCCGACGAGATCCGGCCGTGAAATCCACTGCCCGAACAGTGAATTGAATCCGTCAGGCGGTGCGGGGAGGTCGGCGTCGGTGCCGCTGGCGGTCATGCCGAGCGGGCCGAAGACGCGCTCGCGCAGAAAGCCGCCGAAGCTGCGACCGCTCGCCACTTCCACCAGTCGTGCCGCGATGTCGTAGTTGACATTGCAGTAGGCCCACCGGCTGCCCGGCTCGGCCCCCAGTTCGCCGGTGCGCAAGGTCGCGACGTAATCGGTCAGTGACCCCGCCGCGTCGGCGGCGCCGATGTCCACCGTCCGATCCGACAGTCCCGAGGTCTGATTCAGCAGGTGCCGCACGGTGATCCGCTCCGCCCGCGCGTCGGCCATCCGGAACTCGGGCAACTGCTCGACCACCGGCGCGTCCAGCGCGAGCCGCCCGTCGTCGACCAGCATCATCACCGCGGTCGCGGTGATCGACTTGCTCAGCGAAGCGATCCGCATCGGCGAGTCCGCGGTGATCGGCTCCCCGCGCGAATCCCGACCGGCGCCGGTGGCGTGCACGACGGTGTCGCCATGGGTGACCACCACGGAGACTCCCGGCAGCCCGGTCGAATCCATCGCCTCCGCCAGATAGGCGTCGATCGCAGCAGGAGAGAACTCGGGCGGTGCGGGCGCGGCCGCGGCGCTCGATGCAACGACCAGTCCGAGCAGCAGGACGGCCGTGATCAGTACACGATGCATAGCCGAAACGTTAGAAACGATGCGCCGGGATCGAATCCGACGAACGGCGACCATCCGCCTAGACGAAAGTCGGGAAATGCCGGGCGAGATCGACCGGTCGGCGTCGATCACTCGAGGAGCGCGCGCGTCAGCCGGGCGAGCGCTTCGCGGGGGTCCTTGCCGTCTTCCGCGCCGGTCAGCCGGTGTACGACCGCGCCGTCGAGATAGTCGACCAGGATGCCGGTATCGGTCGCGGCCATACCGACAGCAGCGGCCATCTCGGCTGCCCACGCCCGCAGCCGCTGGTGCCCGCGACGCAGTGACTCGGAGAGCGCGGGCATCGTCTGCGACTCGCCGAACAGGGCCAGGCGTGCCTGCGTGCGGATGCGGTCGGTCGTTGTCGCATGGGTGAGGAACAGGGCGAGGCCATCGATGAGGTGCTCGACGGTAGCGGGGCCGAGTGCGCGGTTCAGTGTCTCCCAATCGGCGCGATCGCGGTGTTCGAGCCGTTCGGCGACACCGCAGAGCAGCGCCTCGCGAGTACGGAAATAGTTCGACGTCGAACCCGGCGGCAGATCGGCGGACCGGTCGACCGCGCGGTGAGTCAGCGCACGCGACCCGCCGGTGCCCAGCACCTCGATAGCGGCGTCGAGGACCTGTTCGCGTTTGGTAGGCACGTTCCGATACTACGCCCGTAGTGCTAGACACTACAGTCGTAGTAGGCTCAGGTGGTACCGGAAACGAGGGAGTGTGCGATGTCTACAGCAATCGTCGTCGGTGGCGGAATCGGCGGAATGGCCGCGGCGCTCGCGCTGGTCGGACGGGGCTGGTCGGTTCAGGTGCTCGAGCGCGTTCCGGAGGTCACCGAGGTCGGTTCGGGGATCTCCCTGTGGTCCAATGCCTTACGCGCACTGGATGCCCTCGGCGTCGGCGACGCGGTCCGTGGGCAGGGCATGGCCGAGATATCGGCCGGAATTCGGGACGACCGCGGGCGCTGGATCTCCCGCACGGACGTGACGACGCTCCGTGAGCGGTTCGGCGCTCCGGTCGTGATCCACCGTGCGCGGCTGTTGGACATCCTGCGCGCGGCGCTTCCCGAGGGTGTTATCCGCACCGGTGTGGCGGTGCGCGAGGTGACCGTCGACGGGGCGGTGGTGCACGACGCGGGTACTTCCACCGCCGATCTCATTGTCGGAGCCGACGGAATTCGCAGTGTCGTCCGACGTGCGGTCTGCGGCGAAGTCGCACCGCGCTACGCCGGCTATACCGCCTGGCGCATGGTGGTCGACAGCGAAAAGCAGCTCACCGACTTCGGCGAAACCTGGGGTCGCGGTGCCCGTTTCGGCATCGCCCCGCTCGTCGATGGTCGCGTCTACTGCTTCGCCGTCTACGACGCCCCGGAGAACACCGACGGCGAATTCGCCGAAGTCCGCGATCTCTTCGGGAACTGGCATCAGCCGATCCCCGACCTTCTCGCCGCCACGGACCCGAACGCGGTGCTGCACAACGATATCTACGACCTACCCGCCCTGCCCACCTTCACCGCGGGCCGCATCGCCCTGCTCGGCGACGCCGCCCACGCGATGACACCGAACCTCGGCCAGGGTGGCTGCCAAGCACTAGAAGACGCCGTAGTCCTCGGCCGGCTGGCAGCCGAACCCGGCGGACTCGCCCGATACGACCGAGAGCGCCGCCCTCGCACCCAGATGATCACCGAACGTTCCGCCCGGATCGGCACCGTCGCCCAATTGTCCGCCCGGCCGCTGGTTGCTCTCCGCAACACGGCATTGCGCCTTACCCCCACCTCGATCCAGCTCCGTTCCATGGCGGAGATCCTCGACGGGACCTGTTGAGACGAGGTCCGGCGTTCCTGCACGGCCGCGAAGCCCGGCGATCAGCTGTCGCGGTGCTGCGAGCGGGGTCTGACCTCCCTCGACCGGGGCGCGTGCGGGTCCTCCTTCCACGCGCACGCCGCCCGATGGTCGTGACTGGGAATGACGCGGACAGCGCCGCGGACCGCGTGCAGGCGGTGGACGGTTCGCCAGGTCTCGGTGCGGTCGTTGTCGGCCAGCATGCCCGGGTAGCCCGACTTCTGCCGCAATTCCTCGACCTGGAGGTTGTGCCAGATCGCGTCGCCCGCGAGCAGGACCGGGCCCCGGTCGGTCCGTAAGAGCAAGCCGACGCTGCCCGGGGTGTGACCGGACAGGTCGACGAGGACCACCGCGCCGTCGCCGAACAGGTCATGGCTGCGGTCGAAGGCGAGAACGGGCGGACCGTCGAGGTCGTAGAAATCGAGCGGTCGTTCACGAACAGCGCGTCGCACGCCGTCGACCGGTGCCCCCGTCCTTCCATCGCCCAGCTGTGCTCGGGCGGGTGCAGCCGCAGAGGCAAGCCGGGGAGATCGAGGAGGCCGGCGATGTGGTCCCAGTGCAGGTGCGTGGGTAGCGCGAAGTCGATCGTGCTCGCGTCGATCCCACTGCGCTGCAACGACTCACGGATGTCGATGACGTCCTCGGGTGGCGTCACGGCGAGCCTCAGGATCCGGGGAGCTCGAGCACCGCCTGGTCGTAGACGTCGACGCAGATGTGCCGAATACCGTGGCACCCTTCGCGGACAAACAAGCCGAGCTACAAGCTCGCGTCGACGATCTCACCCGAACCATCGACTTCCTCGCCCACGTGCTGCGCTGCACCCACCCGATCGTCGACGAGTGCCCGGACTGCGTCGAGTTCAGTCGGCCGGCTCATCCATGAGGCACAGCACGGGGGTTTCGCGTCGATGTGACAGCGGTGACGGCTAGTCGTCCGTCGATCGGTGGTAGCGCGCGAGCATGGCTGCGGCTGTGGCGGTCATGGTCGCGCGGAGTTCGGGTGGGGTGAGGACTTCGACGTGTTCGCCCAGGGGGAGGAGGGCGTGCGCCAGGACTTCGTAGGACTCGGCGGGGATGGTGATGTCGGTCCAGCCGTCGGCGTCGGGTGTTCCCGTGGATGAGAGGGCCTCGCGCACCGCGGCCGGGTCGTTCATCAGGCGCAGCAGACTCAGGTGGGCGGTGGAGATCCGGCAGTGGGCGCTGACTCGCAGCATGGATCGTGCGAATCCCTCGGCTGCGGATTTCCAGTGGTCGGCGAGGTCGAAATCAGTAGGGCGGGTGAAGGATTCGCCGGTGGGTTCGGCTGTGGTGATGCGGCCGGCTCGGTAGGAGCGGATGTCGGAGTGGTCGCGGGCGATCAGATACCAGGTGCCTGCTTTCATCACCAGGCCCAGTGGGTCGAGGGTGCGTTCTACCGCGCGATCGCGGCGGCGGTAGGTGATCGCGAGGCAGCGGTCGTGCCAGAGGGCGTCGGCAACCGTTGCGAGGGTGGGGGTTTCGTCGGGGCGCTGGAACCAGCCGGGCATGTCGATGTGCACGCGTTCGGCGATTCGGGTTGCGCGGCCGCGTAATTCGGGCGGCAGGGCGGCGAGCATCTTCAGCTGGGCGGTGGCCAGGACCGTGCCGAGCCCCAGGTCGGCGGCGGCACCGGGGAGGCCCGCGAGCAGCACGGCGTCGGCTTCGTCGGAGGTGAGGCCGGTGAGGCGGGTTCGATAGCCGTCGATCAACCGCACGCCCCCGCCGCGCCCCGGTTCGCTGTACACCGGAACGCCCGCCTCCGACAGCGCTTCGACGTCGCGGTACACCGTGCGCACCGACACCTCCAGCTCCCGCGCCAGCTGGCTCGCGGTCGCGCCGCCGCCCGCTTGCAACAGGAGCAGCAGCTGCACCAGCCTGCTCGCTCGCATATCCTCGAGACTAGCCGCAAAACCTGACACAAGATGGCAAGGTTGCGTCGTACCGTACGAGATATGACCACGTGGAGCCAGTTCACCGAAGAAGCACCGAGCATCGCGGCCTTGTTCCAGCGCAGGCACCAGGCCACCGGCAACCTGTGCATGCTCGGCACCCTGCGCGCTGATGGATCACCACGCATCAGCCCGATCGAACCGATGATCTTCGACGGCATGCTCGTCCTGGCCGGCATGCCGAACACCCGAAAATTCGACGACCTCGCCCGCGACCCGCGCTTCTGCCTGCACACCGCCACCGTCGACACCATGGTCTCCGAGGGCGACGCCAAACTCTTCGGCACCGTCACCGACCTGCAGGACGAAGCCGTCCATGCCCGCTTCGCCCAAAAGCTGTTCGACGACAGCGGTTTCGATATCCGCGGCCAGAAATTCGACCACTTCTACGTCGCCGATCTCACCGGCGCCTCCACCGTCGAAACGAACGACGACCGCCTCGACATCACTGTTTGGAAACCCGGCGCCGGCGAAACTGTCGTCCGCAAGGAGTGAGTCACCTGGTCGACCAGGCCATCAGGTACGGATTTCTCTCTCGGTCGCCAACCCTCGGCCTCGCTCCGGAAGGCCTCCGATAGAGCTGTTCGACAGCCGCATCCGCGGCGCCGTGTCCTTGATAATGACTGTCCGGTCAGTCATAATCGGACCGTGCCGAAAAGAATAGATGTCAGTGCCCGGCGGACCGAAATCCTGGATGCCGCCGTTCGGGTCTTCGCGCGGAAAGGTTTCGCCGCATCCCGTATCGAGGATGTCGCGGCCGAGGCCGGTGTCGCGAAAGGCAGTGTTTACCTTGCGGTCAGCAGCAGGGAGGAGCTGCTGACCGCGGCGTTCGACCAGTACCGTGCTCGCGCGCGGGAACAGCTCGCGCTTCCCGCGACCGGTTCGGCGCTGGATCGACTGGCCGAGCTGATCCGGGCGACGGTCGCGATGCTGGCGGCGCAGCCCGACCACGCGCGCGTGCTGCTCGATGTGTGGGCCGCCCGCACTCCGATAGATATGGGCGCCGTGTACGCGGAGTACCGCGCGGCGATCGCCGACCTGCTGCGTGAGGCGGGCACCGACGGGCAGCTACGGGCGGGAATCGGACCGGGGCACGCGGCGGTGATCGTGGGGGCGATCGAAGGCTGCCTGGTGCAGTGGCTCGCCGACGATCAGGTCCGGCTCGCCGACCTGGCCGAACCCATCGTGGCCGTGTGCGTGGAAGGCATCCGGCGATGACGATCACCGACCGTCTGATCGCCCCGAACGCGACGAGAAGCGAAGCCGCCCTGTGCTATTCGGCGGCGGTCATCGGCGCGGTGACCGCCGGTCTGCTCGCCAGGGGCTCGTCCGTATTGATGATCGTCGTGGTCGCACTGGTCGGCTTCGACCTGTTCGGTGGCGCGGTCGTGAACGCGACCGCATCGGCGAAACGCTGGTTCCATCGGCCCGGCCGCCATGCCCGCCATCACCTCACGTTCGTGGCGGTCCACGTCCAGCCGTTCCTGCTGGCACTGGTGGTGCCCGGGTTCGGTGGGTGGACGGCGGCCGCGATCTATGGGCTCGTCGTCGCGGCTGCCGTGGTGGTGACCTCGGCGCCGAATCACCTCCGCACTCCGATCGCCTTCGCTGCCACCGTCTTCGGGACCGCGATCACCACCGCCGTGCTCGCGGTTCCGACGTTCTTGCTCTGGTTCGGACCCGTCCTGCTGATCAAACTTCTCCTTGCCCATCTCCTGCCGGAACCGGGCACCGTCGACGACCGCGTGCCGCTGCCGCCGACGTGACAGCTCGCCCGCGCGTTTCGGGGATCAGGTGTGCCGCTGTGCCACGATGACCTGCATGGATCTGCTCGCTTCCGAGGGTGCCGGCGATGCGTCGCCGATCGTCTCGCTGTTCTGGATCGCCCTCATCGCGGTGGTCGCGCCGCTGCTGTCGCGGCTGGTGCGCGGGTATCTGCCGGATGTGGTGATCCTGCTGGTGGCCGGGGCGGTGGTCGGGCCGCATGTGCTCGGGTGGGCGAGCAGCGCGGGAGGGGTCGACCTGGTCAGCGAGCTGGGACTGGGGATGCTGTTCCTGCTGGCGGGCTACGAGCTCGATCCGCGATTGCTGCGCGGCCGATCGGGGCGGACGGCGTGGGTGGTGTGGATCGTGTGCCTGCTGTTCGCTTTCGTGATCGTCATGGTGGCGACGGAGACGTCCAACGGCACACGCGTCGCGGTCGCCATCGCGTTGACCTCCACCGCGCTCGGCACCCTGCTGCCGATCCTGAAGCAGGCGGGGATCGTCGACTCACCACTGGGCCGGGCGGTGATGACGCACGGCGCGGTGGGCGAGCTGGGGCCGATTGTGGCGATGTCGGTGCTGCTCACCAGTCGTGACGCGGGCAGCGCGGTGGTGATCGTCTTGATGTTCGTGGTGGCGGCCGTGGTCGTGGGGTTCGTGCCGGTGCGGATGTTCGATCGCATGCCTGATCTGGGCGCCGGGCTGGCGAGGCTGGGTGGCGGTACCTCGCAATTGCCGGTGCGCGGAGCGGTGCTGCTGCTTCTGGTGCTGATGGTGCTCGCCGAGGTCTTCGATCTGGATGTGGTGCTCGGCGCGTTCGCCGCGGGCATGATCCTGCGGCGGCTCATCGCGGCGGGACACCCGGATGTGGACTCGTCGCTCGAGGCCATCGGGTACGGGTTGCTGATCCCGGTGTTCTTCGTGGTGTCGGGGATGGGAATCGACGTGGCGGCGGTCGGGCGCAATCCGGCGCTGTGGTTGTGGTTCGTGGTCACCATCGCCGTCGCGCGCGGATTGCCGGTCTGGTTGAGCGAGCGTTTCGTGCCGCGCGGGGACAATCTGCCGACCGAACGCGAGCGCGTCGAATTGGCGCTCTATGCCGCGACGGGCCTGCCGATCATCGTCGCGGTGACGCAGGTGGCCACCCAGACCGGCCTGCTGACCGCCGATGTCGCCTCGATCCTGGTGGCGGCGGGCGCGACGACCGTCCTGGTGTTTCCGCTGGTCGCGCGTCTGATCGGGGCGTCGGAGGCGAAGTCGGTCACACCCGCTCATGAATGAGCTTGCATAGTCGTGCATAATCATCACATGGTCGATACGTCGGGAGGACCCGTGTTGCGGGTGGCGGTTGCCGGTGCGAGTGGATACGCCGGTGGCGAAGTGTTGCGTCTACTGCTCGGGCATCCCGAATACCGAGCGGGGCGCCTCGAGATCGGGGCGCTGACCGCCGGTTCCAACGCGGGTACCGCCCTCGGCGCGTTGCAGCCGCATCTGCTGCCCCTGGCAGACCGGATCCTCGAGGAGACCACCCCCGACATCCTGGCTGGTCACGACATCGTGTTCCTCGGCCTCCCGCACGGTCAGTCCGGCGCGATCGCGGCCGCCCTGCCCGACGAGACGATCATCATCGATTGCGGCGCCGACTACCGGCTCACCGACGCCGCCGCCTGGGAGAAGTACTACGGCAGTTCCCACGCGGGCAGCTGGCCCTACGGCCTGCCCGAATTGCCCGGTGCGCGGGCGAAGCTGACCGGTGCCCGGCGGATCGCCGTGCCCGGCTGCTACCCGACCGTGTCGAGCGTGGCGCTGGCCCCGGCGATCGCCGCCGGGATCATCGAGCCGACGGTGAATGTCGTTGCGGTGACCGGTACTTCGGGCGCGGGCCGCAAGCTCGATGTCGGTCTGCTCGGTTCCGAGGTGATGGGCAGTGTCCGGGCCTACAGCATCGCGGGCGCGCACCGGCACACCCCCGAGATCGCGCAGAACCTGAAAGCCGCGGGCGGCGTCGATGTCTCGGTGTCGTTCACGCCGGTGCTCGCCCCGATGCCGCGTGGCATCCTCGCCACCTGCACCGCCCCGGTGAAGGTCGACGCCGCGCAGGCACGCGCGGTCTACGAAAAGGCGTATGCCGATGAACCGTTCGTGCACCTATTGCCCGAAGGTGTACTGCCGCAGACTGGTTCGGTGCTCGGCTCCAACGCCATCACGCTGCAGGTCGCTGTCGATGCCGACGCGGGTCTGCTGGTGGTGATCGGCGCGATCGACAACTTGACCAAGGGCACCGCGGGCGCCGCGGTGCAATCGATGAATCTGGCCGTCGGATTCGACGAGACCGCAGGACTTTCCACCGTAGGAGTGGCACCGTGACGACCCCTGATCCGCAGACCCCGGACCACGGCAAACTGATCCACACCCAGGGCGTCACCGCGCCGCTGGGTTTCCGCGCGGCGGGCATCGCGGCCGGCATCAAGGCCAGCGGCAAGCCCGACCTCGCCCTGGTGCTCAACGAGGGCCCCGAATACTCGGCGGCCGGTGTCTTCACCAGCAACCAGGTCAAGGCCGCGCCGGTGCTGTGGTCGCAGCAGGTGCTGAAGACCGGTCATCTGCGCGCGGTGATCCTGAACTCCGGCGGCGCCAACGCCTGCACCGGCCACGGTGGCTTCCAGGACACCCACAAGACCGCCGAGGAACTCGCCGCGGCACTGAGCAATTGGGGCACCGAGACCGGCGCCGGCGAGATCGCGGTCTGCTCCACCGGTCTCATCGGTGACCGCCTGCCGATGGACAAGCTGATCCCGGGGATCACCGAGATCGTGCACGAGATGGGCGGCGGCATGTCGGGTGGCTCCGACGCCGCCCACGCCATCATGACCACCGACACCGTCCCGAAGGAGTCGGCGTTCCACAGCGAGGACAAGTGGAACGTCGGCGGCATGGCCAAGGGCGCGGGCATGCTCGCGCCGTCGCTGGCCACCATGCTCGTCGTGCTCACCACCGACGTCGTCGCCACGCCCGATCAGCTCGACTCCGCGCTGCGCAAGGCCACGAAATACACCTTCGACCGGCTCGATGTCGACGGTTCGTGCTCGACCAACGACACCGTGCTGCTCCTGGCCAACGGTGCCAGCGGCGTCGCACCCTCGCAGGAGGATCTCGACGCCGCGGTGTTCACCGTGTGCGACGACCTGGCCGCGCAGTTGATGGCTGATGCCGAGGGCGTCACCAAACGGGTCCAGGTCACCGTCGCGGGCGCGGTCTCCGAGGATGAGGCGCTGACCGCCGCCCGCGCGGTCGCCCGCGACAGTCTGGTCAAGACCGCGCTGTTCGGTTCCGATCCGAACTGGGGTCGCGTGCTCGCCGCCGTCGGCATCGCGCCGGTGACCCTCGACCCGAACCGGATCGCGGTGTCGTTCAACGGAAATCCGGTCTGCGTCGACAGTGTCGGCGCGCCCGGCGCCCGCGATGTCGACCTGTCCGGCGCGGACATCGAGGTGCTGATCGAGCTCAACGTCGGTGACGGTACCGCGATGGTGCGCACCACCGACCTCTCGCACGCCTACGTCGAAGAGAACTCGGCGTACAGCTCATGAGCGTCGTGCACAGCCTGTCGGCGCTGGACAAAGCGCACGTGCTCGCCGACGCGCTGCCGTGGCTGCAGAAGTTCCGCGACAAGATCGTCGTCGTGAAGTACGGCGGCAACGCCATGATCGACGACGAACTCAAGTCGGCCTTCGCCGCCGACATGGCGTTCCTGCGCACCGTGGGTGTGCACCCCGTGGTCGTGCACGGCGGTGGCCCGCAGATCAACGCCATGCTGAAAAGGCTCGGTATGGCAGGCGAATTCCGCGGCGGCTTCCGCGTCACCACCCCCGAGGTGATGGATGTGGTGCGGATGGTGCTGTTCGGTCAGGTGGGCCGTGAGCTCGTCGGGCTGATCAACGCGCACGGCCCGTACGCGGTCGGCATCTCCGGCGAGGACGCGCATCTCTTCACCGCCACCCGGCGCACCGTGGCGGTCGAGGGTGTCGCCACCGATATCGGCCTGGTCGGCGACGTCACCGAGGTCAACCCCGGCGCCGTGCTCGACCTGATCGACGCGGGCCGCATCCCGGTGGTCTCCACCATCGCCCCCGACGCCGACGGCGTGGTGCACAACATCAACGCCGACACCGCCGCCGCCGCACTCGCCGAGGGCATCGGCGCGGAGAAACTCGTCGTGCTCACCGACGTCGAGGGCCTCTACACCGACTGGCCCGACCGCTCCTCGCTGACCAGCCGGATCGACGCCGACGCGTTGGCGAAGTTGCTGCCGCGCCTGGATGCGGGCATGGTGCCGAAGATGGAAGCGTGTCTGCGCGCCGTGCTCGGCGGGGTCCCCAGTGCCCACGTGATCGACGGGCGCGTCCCGCATTCGGTACTACTGGAGCTGTTCACCGGAGAAGGAATCGGAACCATGGTGACCCCCGCCGGGTCGTCGGATGGAACGCAATCATGAGCGAAGTAGAGAAGCTGCAGCAGCGGTGGTCGGCCGCGATGATGGACAACTACGGCACCCCGAAGGTCGCGCTGGTGCGCGGCGCCGGTGCGGTGCTCTACGACGCCGACGGCAAGCGCTATATCGACTTCCTCGGCGGTATCGCGGTCAACAGCCTCGGCCACGCCCACCCCGCCATCCTGGAAGCGGTCACCCAGCAGCTTGGCACGCTCGGCCACGTGTCGAACCTGTACGCCAGCGAGCCCGTGATCGAGCTGGCCGAGAAGCTGCTCGCTCATTTTGGCGACGGTGAGGGCAAGGCGTTCTTCTGCAACTCCGGCACCGAGGCCAACGAAGCGGCGTTCAAGATCGCACGGCTGACCGGCCGGTCGAAAATCGTTGCCGCCGAGGAGGCTTTCCACGGCCGGACGATGGGCGCGCTCGCGCTGACCGGCCAGGCTGCCAAGCGCACGCCGTTCGAGCCGATGCCGCCCGGTGTCGTGCACGTGCCCTACGGTGACGCCGCCGCGCTCGAAGCGGTGGTCGACTCCGACACCGCCGCGGTGTTCCTCGAACCGATGATGGGAGAGAGCGGTGTGGTCGTCCCGCCGTTCGACTACCTCGCCAAGGCGCGGGAGATCACATCGAGGGCTGGGGCGCTGCTGATCCTCGATGAGGTCCAGACCGGAATCGGGCGCACCGGAACATTTTTCGCGCACCAGGCGGCGGGCATCGTGCCCGACGCGATCACCCTGGCCAAGGGGCTCGGTGGTGGCCTGCCGATCGGCGCGGTGCTGGCCCAGGGCCGCGCCGCCGAACTGCTCACGCCGGGTCTGCACGGCACCACCTTCGGCGGCAATCCCGTCTGCGCGGCAGCGGCTTTGGCCGTGCTGCGCACGATCGACTCCGATAACCTGCTGACCCACGTGGAGTGGGTGGGCAAGAAGCTCAGCGACGGCATCGCGTTGCTCGAGCATCCGGAGATCGACCACGTGCGTGGTGCGGGTCTGCTCATCGGCATCGTGCTGAAGAACGACATCTCCGCCTATGTCGACGAACGCGCGCGCGAGGCCGGCTACCTGCTCAACCCCGCCAAGCCCAACGTGATCCGGTTGGCGCCACCCCTGGTACTCACCGAGACCCAGGCCGACAATTTCGTCGCCGACCTGCCCGAGATCCTCGACAAGGCCGCCGCCGATGCTAAGGGAGCGACCAAGTGACCCTGCGTCATTTCTTGCGTGACGACGATGTGACCCAGGCCGAACAGGCCGAAATCCTGGCCATCGCCGCCGAAGTGAAGAAGAACCCCTTCCTGCACCGGCCGCTCGACGGCCCGCGCGGGGTCGGGGTGATCTTCGAGAAGAACTCCACCCGCACCCGTTTCTCCTTCGAGCTGGGTATCGCGCAGCTCGGCGGGCACGCGGTGGTCGTCGACGGTCGCGACACCCAACTGGGTCGTGAGGAGACCCTCGGCGACACCGGCAGCGTGCTCTCGCGCTATGTCGACGCCATCGTCTGGCGGACCTTCGAGCAGTCCCGTCTCGACGAAATGGCTGTCACCGCAACGGTTCCCGTGGTGAACGCGCTGTCCAACGAGTTCCATCCGTGCCAGGTGCTCGCCGATCTGCAGACGATCAGCGAGCGCAAGGGTTCCCTCGCGGGACTGAACCTCACGTACTTCGGTGACGGTGCCAACAACATGGCGCACTCGCTGCTGCTCGGTGGCGTGACTGCCGGCATGAACGTGACCGTG
The DNA here is from genome assembly GCF_050320175.1 of Nocardia sp. FBN12. Taxonomy (GTDB): domain Bacteria; phylum Actinomycetota; class Actinomycetes; order Mycobacteriales; family Mycobacteriaceae; genus Nocardia. Next base: position 1,197,171 of record NZ_CP190048.1, read on the forward strand.
GCCGCACCCGCGGGCTTCGAACCGCTGCCGTGGATCTTGGACGCCGCCGCCAAGCGTGCCGCGGAAACCGGTGCGACAGTGTCGGTTACCGGTGACCCGGTGGTCGGCGCGACCGGCGCGGACGTGCTCGTCACCGACACCTGGACCTCCATGGGCCAGGAGAACGACGGTCTCGACCGGGTCGGCCCCTTCCGCCCGTTCCAGCTCAACTCCGAGCTGCTCGCCTACGCCGATCCGGCCGCGATTGTGCTGCATTGCCTTCCGGCCCACCGCGGCGAGGAGATCACCGACGAGATCCTCGACGGTGGGCACAGCGTGGTGTGGGACGAAGCCGAGAACCGGCTGCACGCGCAGAAGGCGCTGCTGGTGTGGCTGCTCGCGAAAGCCGCCGCGTGAGACCGCGAACCGAGGCCGGCGCCGGGGTCGGGCGATGAGCGCACCGGAGAAGGGTTCGCCCGCGATCGCCCGCACCCGCGCCGGCCGCCAGTCGCGCATCATCGACCTGTTGACCTCGCATTCGGTCCGCAGCCAGACCGAACTCGCCGCGCTGCTCTCGGCCGAGGGCATCGAGACCACCCAGGCCACCCTGTCACGTGACCTCGACGAACTCGGCGCGGTGAAACTGCGCGCGGCCGACGGCGGCGCGGGCGTCTACATCGTCCCCGAGGACGGCAACCCCGTCCGCGGCGTCACCGGCGGCACCGCCCGCCTGTCCAAACTCCTCGGCGACCTGCTCGTCTCCACCGACGCCAGCGGCAACCTCGCCGTCCTGCGCACCCCACCCGGCGCCGCCCACTTCCTGGCCAGCGCCCTCGACCGCGCCGCCCTGCCCTTCATCGTCGGCACCATCGCCGGCGACGACACCATCGCCGTCATCGCCCGAGAACCCCTCACCGGCGCCGAACTGGCCGCGAAAATCGAAGACCTGGCCTGACCACCTGTTACTTAACTACCGCGAACAGACCACCGCTCGCGCCGATTCCGTTGTCTGGAAGATGATCGACAGTCTCATCGCGCAGCCGGTCGTGAACAGCGCTTACGTTGCCGGAACTTTCGGCACCAGTGGGGTCGCGGCGCAGCGGGCGATCGATCGGCTCGTCCAGTCCGGCGTGCTGCGTGAGGTGTCGCAGCGCGCCAGGAACCGAGTCTGGCAGGCCGACGGAATTCTCACGGCCCTCGATGATTTCGCAGCGGGGATCGGACGCGTCCGTGGATGACGTGAGCGCTACCGTGCTTCCTCGTCGCTCTTACCTCTCGCAGCGTTCGCTGCCCGAGCTGAACGTGTTCGACCGGCGCCGACATGCCAGAGCACGGCGTAGGTCGTCCAGGCGGCGACCGTCGCCTGGGCCGCACCGACGATCGTGTGCCGGATCAGGTCGTAGGTGCTGACCCGGGTGATCGGGTCGTCGACGGCGAGTGCCGCACCGATGACGGGCGCGGCGAGCAGGACGGCGACGACGGCCCGGTGCGACCAGGTGGGAGCGCAGACGGGGCGGCGGGTGCGGCGCACCAGCAGGTAGGCGAGGGTCGCTGTGCCGGCGAGAGAGGAGACATAGCCGAGGACGTTGTAGGTCTTGTGCGGCTCGATGGCCGAAGTCCGCAACAGATCCCAGTGCTGGACCGCGAAACCTGATGTCTGAGTGAAGGAATCCCAGATCACGTGTGTTGTCGCACCGAGCACGATGGCGGCGACCGTCGCAACCACCTGGAACCGGGCCGATCCGGAATCGGCGGTGGCGGCAGGCGCGAGGCGGAGAAGAGTCGAGGCCGGGCCGACCGAAAGCCGGAAGGCGAGAAGCAGCCCGAGGCCGATCAGCAGGTCCCAGCACAGGACGCCGACGACCGAGTGGGTTGTCGTGCCGGAGAGGGGGCCAGGCAGGTAGTAGACGACATCGGGGGCGATGGATCCCGCGACGAGGGCGGCAAGGGGGAGGTATCGAGCGAAGGGCAGAACCGCAATCGGATGGGCGAACGTGATCGGCACCGTTTCACCGTAATCGGCTGCGGTGCGGGGCTACTCAGGCTTCGACTGTGTTCGGTCCTGGGACAACCGCTGCCACGTCCAGTCGACGCGGACGTCGAGTGGCGAGTCCGGGGTGACCATTCGGGGTTCGGTGTTCAGTCCGTTGGGTGGGCCGGATTGCGCTTCCACCGACAGTGATTCCTCGGGCAGCGTCCAGACGACGACATCGTGGACGGCGCTGGTGATCGTGAATTCGAGGAAACCAGGCCAGGTCAGGCGGGCGAGGACGCCGTTGGGCATGCCGAAGCAGTCATCCCACGGGGGTGGGGTCGGCGCGATCCGGCGGCCGGTCGGCAGATAGTCGTCGCCGCGTTCGCACTGCCACGCCGGGTCGAAGTCGAGTCGAACCGGTCCCGTCGCGGGCGGGATCTCGCGCAGGAACCACGGGTGCCAACCACCTTGGGCGGGGAAGGCGTAGTGATCGGTGGCGATGCGCATCGCGAGGACGAGGCCGGTGTCGGTGAGGGTGAACGTCTGGGTGACGGTGCCCGCGAACGGCCACGGGTCACCGAGGCGATGCCGGATCGTCGCCTCGGACGGCGACGCCGCGACCACGTCCCACGCGCCGTCACGGGCGGTGCCGTGGATGCTGTGCGGGGGATTGTTGATCGGCAGCTGATAGGTCCGGTCACCGACGGTCAGTTCACCTTTGCCGAGCCGACCGGCCCACGGCGCCATCACGAAACAGCCGGTGCCGGGGTCCTGCCGGAGCAGTTCGGTGCCGTCGACGGTGAGACTGTGGATCGCGCCGCCGTCGTCAGGGGCGATCGTGAGCGCCGCGGAGCCTGCCTCGAGCCGCACATCGTCGGTCATGTTCCGCACACTAGTGGCGGCCCTCGGTCATCGGCGGCAACCCGCGCCGAAGTCGGGCTCAGTTGAACGGGTACTGCCCGCCACCTGCGCCGCCGCCGTTGTTCGGCGTGGCGATGTCGATGATGTCCTGGACCAGTTCGACGACGGCCCTGCCGACATCGAGAACACCGTTGCCCAGCGTCGAGAATTCCTGGGCGATGTAGTGGAGCATCTTGTTCGTCCTCCCGTGCGGCGAGCCGAATAGTGCTCTCCCAGCGTGCCACACGCGAGGGATCAGGAGTTGAGGAAGTTCAGGATCAGCAAGGTCAGTGGGGCGGTGATCTCGAATCCCGTTTGCAAGACATAGAGCCCGAGACCGGCGATGGCCTCGTAATTGTCGGAGAGTAGCTGCAAGGCTTCATCCATGGTGTGCTCCTTCGATCGAGATGAGTCAGGCGAAGAATCCCTGGAGCAGGGGAGTGCCGAGATCGATGACTGCCTTGGCCACCGTCAGGCCCAGGTTCCCGAGTCCGATGACGACCGTGCCGATCAGGTCGTAGTTGGCCTCGGCGAAATCACGTAGCGACTGCATGATGGCTCCTTCGGTCCCGACCCAATGGCTATCTACTGTGACCAGCGTCTCACAGCTGAGGGTACTCGCCAAGGCGCAAACCGGTATCGTCCCAGGTAATCAACCATTTCGGTCGTTGCCGGTCCGAGCCCGCACCCCCGGTTATGAATGAGATTGCATCATCATGCATAATCATTTGTAGCAACGGCGTGAGCCGAAGGAAGACCCCACTTCGAGGAGCACAACAAACATGTCCGATCGCGTCGTACTCGCCTACTCCGGTGGGCTTGACACCTCCGTCGCCATCAGCTGGATCGCGAAGGAGACCGGTTCCGAGGTGGTGGCCGTGGCCATCGACCTGGGCCAGGGCGGCGAGGACATGAGTGCGATCCGACAGCGCGCCCTCGACTGCGGCGCCGTGGAGGCCATCGTGGTCGACGCGCGCGACGAGTTCGCCGACGAGTACTGCCTGCCCACCATCCAGGCCAACGCCATGTACCAGGGCCAGTACCCGCTCGTCTCGGCCATCAGCCGCCCGCTGATCGTCAAGCACCTCGTCGAGGCCGCGAAGTTCCACAACGCCACCACCGTCTCGCACGGCTGCACCGGCAAGGGTAACGACCAGGTCCGCTTCGAGGTCGGCATCGGCGCGCTCGCGCCCGACCTCGAGGTCATCGCCCCGGTCCGCGACTACGCCTGGACCCGCGAGAAGGCCATCGCGTTCGCCGAGGAGAACAAGCTCCCGATCAACGTCACCAAGAAGTCGCCGTTCTCCATCGACCAGAACGTGTGGGGCCGCGCGGTCGAGACCGGGTTCCTCGAGGACCTGTGGAACGCGCCGACCAAGGACGTCTACGACTACACCGCCGACCCGACGGTGAACTTCGAGGCGCCCGACGAAGTCATCATCACCTTCGAGAAGGGTGTGCCGGTCGCCATCGACGGCAGGCCCGTCTCCGTGCTGCAGGCCATCGAGGAGATGAACACCCGCGCCGGTCGGCAGGGTGTCGGCCGCCTCGACATGGTCGAGGACCGTCTGGTCGGCATCAAGAGCCGCGAGATCTACGAGGCACCGGGCGCCATCGCGCTGATCACCGCGCACCAGGCCCTCGAAGCCGTCACCGTCGAGCGTGAACTGGCCCGCTACAAGCGGCAGGTCGAGCAGCGCTGGGGCGAGCTGGCCTACGACGGCCTGTGGTACTCCCCGCTCAAGCGCGCGCTCGACGCGTTCATCTCCGACACCCAGCAGACCGTGACCGGCGAGATCCGGATGGTGCTGCACGGCGGTTCCGCGGTGGTCAACGGCCGGCGCTCGGACCAGTCGCTCTACGACTTCAACCTCGCCACCTACGACGAGGGCGACACCTTCGACCAGTCCCTGGCCAAGGGCTTCGTCCAGATCCACGGCCTGTCCTCCAAGGTCGCCGCCCGCCGCGACCTGAGCTAACTGTTCCGCCTCTCCGCGACTTTTGCCGGTCGTGGGGTGGTGGTTGCGTGACTTGCCGGGCACTCCTTTGGATGTACGGATGTCCTGGGCGTGCCCGGTGAGTTGCTCGCCCGCCTCCCCGCGAACTTTGGCCGGACTCAGGTGCGGGGAAAGTCGGGAAAGGCGGCCAGCTCTAGAGGCGGGGCGTTTCAGCCCGTACCCGGTGAGTTACCCATGTACTTGCGAGATCAGTCAGCACCAAACGTACGCTCGATAAGCCAACCCGAGAGAGGGCACTGATGACCCACGTTGGAACCAACGAAGGTGCGCTCTGGGGTGGGCGATTCGCGTCCGGGCCCGCCGAGGCGATGGCGGCGTTGAGTAAGTCGACGCATTTCGACTGGGTGCTGGCGCCCTATGACATTCGCGCGTCCAAGGCGCATGCTCGGGTGCTGCACAAGGCCGGGCTGCTCGCCGACGACGATCTGCCCGCCATGCTGGCCGGGCTGGACGCGCTGGCCGCCGATGTCGCGTCGGGTGCCTACGGTCCCGCCGAGTCCGACGAGGATGTGCACGGTGCGCTCGAGCGGGGGCTGATCGAGCGGGTCGGGACCGAGCTCGGCGGGCGGCTGCGGGCCGGTCGTTCGCGTAACGACCAGGTGGCGACACTGTTCCGGATGTGGCTGCGTGACGGTGTGCGCCGGGTCGCCGCCGGTGTGCTCGATGTGGTCGACGCGCTTGTCGCGCAGGCTGCCGCGCACCCGGACGCGGTGATGCCGGGCAAGACCCACCTGCAAGCCGCCCAGCCGGTGCTGCTCTCGCACCACCTGCTCGCCCACGCGCACCCGCTGCTGCGCGACCTCGAACGCCTGCGCGACTTCGACAAGCGCGCCGCCGTCTCACCGTACGGTTCGGGCGCGCTGGCCGGTTCCTCGCTGGGCCTTGACCCCGAGCAGATCGCCGCCGAGCTGAATTTCGATGCGTCCGCGGCCAATTCGATCGACGCCACCTCCTCGCGTGACTTCGCCGCCGAGGCCGCGTTCGTACTGGCCATGATCGGCGTCGACCTCAGCCGGATGGCCGAAGAGGTCATCGTCTGGAGCACACCGGAATTCGGCTACGTCACCCTGGCCGACGCCTGGTCGACCGGCTCGTCGATCATGCCGCAGAAGAAAAACCCCGACGTCTCGGAGCTGACCCGCGGCAAGGCAGGCCGTCTGATCGGCAACCTGACCGGCCTGCTCGCCACACTGAAAGCCCAACCGCTGGCGTACAACCGGGACCTCCAGGAAGACAAGGAGCCCCTGTTCGACTCGGTCGCCCAGCTCGAACTGTTGCTCCCCGCCATCGCGGGCCTGGTCGGCACCCTCACCTTCCACACCGACCGGATGGCCGAATTGGCCCCCGCCGGTTTCACTCTCGCCACCGACATCGCGGAATGGATGGTGCGCCAAGGTGTTCCGTTCCGCGTTGCCCACGAGGCGGCCGGTGCGTGTGTGCGGGCAGCGGAAGCGCGTGGCGTCGGCCTCGGCGAACTGACCGACGCCGAATTCGCCGCCGTCGACCCGGCACTCACCGCCGGTGTGCGCGAAGTCCTCACCGTCGAGGGATCGATCGCCTCGCGCAACGCTCGCGGCGGCACCGCCGGTGTGCGCGTGGCCGAGCAACTCGGCGAAGTCCGCAAGACCGCCGACGCTGCCCGCGCCTGGTTGAGCTGATCGGCCACGTGGTGACTTCACCCACCACCTGCTTGCCAACCAGTTGCCACTGTGACAATTTGGAAGTGAGCCCGAACGGGGCTCCCGGACGAGGGTAGCCGTACCCGGAACGCGACAAGACGGCCACAGGAGGCTCGTCATGTCATGGATTCTGCTCGTCATCTCCGGTGTGCTGGAAGCAGTGTGGGCCACCGCGCTCGGTCGGACCGAAGGCTTCAGCCGACTCGTCCCGACCGTGGTGTTCGGCGTAGCCCTGGCGGCCAGCATGACCGGACTGGCGCTCGCGATGCGCGATCTCCCGGTCGGCACCGCGTACGCGGTCTGGGTGGGCATCGGCGCCGTCCTGACCGTCGTCTACGCCATGGTCACCGGCGCGGAAGCCTTCTCGGTCGTGAAGGCCGTGTTCCTGGTGATGATCGTGGCCGGTGTGGTCGGGCTCAAAATGGCGCACTGACGTGGTGAACCTCGGGTGCGCGGGTTTCTAGAGTTCGGCGTGGACGCGGAAACCCGCCTCACGCAGTGCGTCCAGGACGTCGTCGCGGTGCGCGGAGCCGCGGGTTTCCACGGTGAGCGACACCTCGACCTCGTCGACCGCCAGCCACGGGCCCGTCCGTGAGTGCACGACGTCGACCACGCTCGCGCCCGCGCGCCCGACCACGGCCAGCAGCGCCGACAGGGCGCCCGGACGGTCGTCGATCGTGACGTGCATGGCCAGGTAGCGGCCCGCGGCGCTGAGCCCGTGGCCGATCACGCGGGTGAGTAGCAGCGGGTCGATATTTCCGCCCGACAAGATGGTCACCACCGGGCCGGGCAGCTCCGGCAGAGCGGAGGTGAGCAGGGCCGCGACGCCCGCCGCACCCGCGGGCTCGACGACGAGTTTGGCCCGTTCGAGGCAGAGCAACAGGGCCTTCGACAGGGCGTCCTCGTCGACGGTGACGATCTCGGACACCAGCTCGGCGACGTGGGCGAATGGCACCGCGCCGGGCAACCCGACCGCGATCCCGTCGGCCATCGTCGACATCCGCGGCACCCTCACCGGTCTGCCCGCCGCCAGCGAATCCGGCCACGCCGCGGCCTCAGCCGCCTGCACGCCGATCACCCGGACATGCGGTGCCAACGCGTGCAATGCCACCGCGACACCCGCGAGCAGCCCACCGCCACCGGTCGGCACGACGACCGTGCCCACCCCGGGAACCTGTTCGAGGATCTCCAGCGCGACCGTCGCCTGACCGGCGACGATATCGGGATGGTCGAACGGATGGATCAGCGTCGCGCCGGTCCGTTCGGCGAATTCCTGTGCGGCGACCAAGGATTCGTCGATCGTGTCACCCACCAGATGCACGTCGGCACCGTAGGCGCGCGTAGCGACCAGTTTCGGCAGCGACTCGCCGACCGGCATGAACACCGTCGAAGCGATCCCGAGCTCACTTGCCGCCCACGCCACCCCCTGCGCGTGATTACCGGCGCTGGCCGCCACCACACCCCGCGCCCGATCCGCCGCGGGTAGATTCGCGATCCGGTTATAGGCCCCGCGCGGCTTGAACGACCCGGTTCGCTGCAAGTTCTCGCATTTGAGCTGCACCTGTGTGCCCGCCCGCTCCGACAACACCCGCGACCCCACGATCGGCGTCCGCCGAATCACCGGCGCCAGCAGTCGCGCAGCCGCCTCGATCCGCTCCAGTCCCACGGTCTCCATCGGCCACATAGTGCCAGGTTCGGCATCGCGAGTCGGGTATCCAGGTGTTGCGTCCATATTGTGCAGTGATCAACCGCCCAGCGAGTAGCTCATGACAGTGGCGACGCCTTCGCGATGTTGTGGGCGATGGTGCCGAGACGGGTGAGGCGAGCGTCGCCGAGCGGGGTGAGTTTGCCGCCGAGCCGATTGGTGACGAAGGCGAGGGAGAGGCCGGTCTCGGGATCGGCGAAGGCGCCCGAGCCGCCGAGACCGAAGTGGCCGAAGGCGGAGATCGGGTCGGCCTTGGACGGCTTCATCGGGACGCCATGGAAGCCCATGGCCCAGGGGATGCGAAATGCCAGGACATAGTCGGGGGTGAAGACCTGGCGGGTGGCGAAGCGGGGGATCGAGTCAGGGGAGAGGATGCGGGTGCCGCCGAGTTCGCCGCCATTGGCCAGGGCGGCATAGACACGGGCGAGAGCGCGGGCGGAGAAGACGCCGTTCACGCCGGGCATCACCGAATCGTGCACGCGCTCATCGACGATCAGCTCGGCGAAACCGCGCGGAGTGGTCTCCGCGGCGGCGGCGAAGCGGGTGCGGGTCAGCAGATCGGAGCCGGTGTCCCAGTTCATGCCCGCGGCCCGCAGACGCGGGAAGGTGGCGGCGATGCGATGGCGCTGGTCGTGCGGTACCCGGAACCAGAGTTCCTCGGCAGCAAGGGGTTCGGCGAGTTCGGTGCGCACGACATCGACGAACTCGCGGCCGGTGACCCGCTGCACGATCTCGGCGGCCAAGTGCCCGTAGCTGATTCCGTGATAGCCGCTGGTGATCAGGTGCCGGGGGTCGGGTGTGGCCGCGGCCAGCGCGGCGGTGACGGCCTTGTCGTCGAGGAAACTCTCGATCGGGCCGGGCAGCAGACCGCGCAGCCGGTGCAGGCCGGCGCGGTGGGTGAGCACATCGCGCACGGTGATGCCGGCCTTGCCCGCCGCGGCGAACTCCGGCCAGTACTCGGCGACCGGGCTGTCGTAGTCGAGTTGCCCACGATCGGCCAACTGGTGAATCACCGTGGAGGCCACGCCTTTTCCGGTGGAGAAGCCCAATGCCACCGAATCGGCTGTCCACGGCACACCCGGACTCGCGTATCCGGCCCACACATCGACCACCGGTTCGCCGTGCAGGTACACGCACAGGGCGCCACCGCCGTGCGAGGGCTTGCGGAACAGGTGGTCGAACACGGTGACCAAGCGGACGAAACGGCGATCCACCGACTGCGCTGTCGAAACTCCCATCGTTCGAGCATGCCATCACGCACTGGGGACCGGTCGGTACGGTGATCGTTTCCTAACTGTCACATCGAACAGTCCGCGCGCAATAAACCGTCCATAGCATGTGTGTATGCCCCCGAGACGACGATCGGCGCTGCTCGCAGGGCTTGTGGTCGATGAGCCAGGCCGACCGCAGGTGATTCTGGGCGAACTGCGCCGGGTGATCCTCGACGGTGCCGTACCGCCGTGCACCGTGATCCCGCTGCGGGAAGTCGCCGAGCTGTTCGGCGTGAGTCACATCCCCGTCCGCGAGGCGCTCAAAACGCTGATCGGGGAGGGCCTGGTCACCCACCGCCAGCAGCGCGGCTACCAGGTGGCCCAGCTCACGGCCCGTGAACTGCGCGAAATGTACATCGTGCGTGACACTTTGGAGACGGCCTCGCTCGCCGCGGCCGCGACACACGCCGACGAGGCCGAACGCGCGCACCTGCTCGCGGTGAACGACTTACTCGAACGCGCCATCCTCGACGACGACCCCGAGGCCTACCAGCGCCAGTCCCGCAGCTTCCATGTGGCGCTGACCAGGCCGTCGAGGATGTTCCGGCTGCTACACATGCTCGAATCCGCGTGGAATGTCACCGAACCGGTGCAGTCGATGGTTCATATCGACCGGCTCGACCGCGAGCGCCTGCACATCGACCACATCGCCATGCTCGACGCGTTTCTCGCCCGCGATGTCGACCGCCTGCTCGTGACCGCCGAAGAGCACCACCGCAGGTTGGAAACGGTGGTCGCCACCCTGCCGACCGATACCGGACTGCTCGCGCCGGAAGATATATCTTCGGTGCAATAGGGGTGAAATTCCCGGGAAACCGCTGGGCAACCGCTGATACTTACCGTCAGTTCAGCAGATGTACCCCTTCGGACGGGAACGATCATGACCGACACCCTTACGTCCTCGGCGGTTCCCGCCGGTGAACCACCCACCTATGATCCGCGGCTCACGAATGAGGACTTGGCACCGCTGCGCAAGCAGAGTTGGGGCACTTACAATATCTTCGCCTTCTGGATGTCGGACGTGCACAGCGTCGGCGGATATGTCACGGCGGGAAGCCTTTTCGCGCTCGGACTGGCCAGCTGGCAGGTGCTCGTCGCACTACTCATCGGCATCACTATCGTGTATTTTTTCTGCAATCTGGTGGCGAAACCGAGTCAGATCACCGGGGTGCCCTATCCGGTGATCTGCCGCAGCGCGTTCGGCGTGCTCGGCGCGAACATTCCGGCGATCATCCGCGGTTTGATCGCGGTGGCCTGGTACGGCATTCAGACGTTTCTCGCCTCGGCGGCACTGGATGTCGTTCTGGTGAAACTGTTTCCGGGACTGGCGCCCTATGCCGTCACCGCCGATTACGGGTTCTTGGGACTCTCGGCGCTCGGCTGGGGCAGCTTCTTGCTGTTGTGGGTGCTGCAGGCGTGTGTGTTCTGGCGCGGCATGGAATCGATCCGCAAGTTCATCGACTTCTGCGGTCCCGCTGTTTATGTGGTCATGTTCGTGCTGTGCGGCTATCTCATCGCGAAGGCCGGGTGGAGTGCCATCGACCTGAAACTGGGCGATGTGCGATACACCGGCTGGGCTTCGGTGCCGGTCATGCTCGGCGCGATCGCGCTCGTGGTGTCGTATTTCTCGGGCCCGATGCTCAATTTCGGTGACTTCTCCCGCTACGGCAAGAGTTTCGCCGCGGTGAAGAAAGGGAACTTCCTCGGACTTCCGGTGAACTTCCTGGTCTTCTCGGTGCTGGTCGTGGTCACGGCCTCGCTGACCTTGCCGGTGTATGGCGAACTCATCACCGATCCGGTCGCCACCGTCGCCAAGATCGATTCCACGTTCGCGATCGTGCTCGGCGCACTCACCTTCACCATCGCCACCATCGGCATCAATATCGTCGCCAACTTCATCTCGCCGGCTTTCGATTTCTCGAACGTGAGTCCGCAGCGGATCAGCTGGCGGGCGGGCGGCATGATCGCGGCGGTCGGTTCGGTGCTGATCACGCCATGGAATCTGTACAACAATCCCGACGTGATCCACTACACCCTCGAGGTGCTCGGCGCCTTTATCGGACCGTTGTTCGGGGTGCTGATCTGCGATTACTACCTGGTGCGTAAGCAGAAGGTGGTCGTCGACGATCTGTTCACGATGTCGGAGCAGGGAACCTATTACTACACGAAGGGCTATCACCCGGCCGCGGTCATCGCGACCGCCGTCGCCGCCGCGATCGCGGTGTTCCCGGTGCTGGCCAACAGCCTGCCCGGCATGCACACCGCCGCCAAGTACAGCTGGTTCATCGGGTGCGGCGTGGGTTTTGTTCTCTACTACCTGCTGACCGGTGCCCGGCGCACGGCAGCGGCCGAGGAGGTCGGTGCTTGATGCGCATCCGGGTCGTCAACCCGAATACCACGCGGGCGATGACCGACACGATCGAGCAGTGTGCGCTGGCCGTCGCAGGCCCGGGCACACTGCTCGACGCGGTCACCTCCGAGATCGGGCCCGCCTCGATCGAGAGTCATTACGACGAGGCGATGAGCGTGCCGGGGCTGCTCGCCGCGATCCGGCAGGGAGAAGCCGACGGTGTGGACGGGTATGTCGTCGCCTGCTTCGGTGATCCGGGATTGGACGCGGCGCGCGAACTCGCGGTCGGCCCGGTGATCGGGATCGCGGAGGCGGCAATGCGCACCGCGAGCCATCTCGGTCGCGGATTCAGTGTTGTCACTACGCTCGGGCGCACCATCGGGCGGGCTGCGGATCTGGCGGAACACTATGGGATGCAACGGTTCTGCCGGGGGATTCACGCGTGTGAGATACCGGTGCTCGCGCTCGATACCGATCCGGACGCGCGCAAGATCGTCACCGAGGCGTGCCGGGCGGCTGTCGCGCAGGACGGGTCCGACGCGGTGGTACTGGGTTGTGCGGGCATGGCCGAGCTGTGCGCGCACATTCGTGACGAGATCGGGGTGCCGGTGATCGACGGTGTCGCGGCGGCGACGCTGACCGTGCAGTCGCTGCTGACGATGGGTCTGCGCAAGTCGGGGAGGGGAGAGTTCGCGACGCCGCCGCCGAAGACCTATCTCGGTCTGCTGGAATCCTTCGGTTCGTGAGTGCCGGTCAGACGCCGGCGGCCTGGGTGCTCAGTGCGTTCAGCACGGCATGGAGATCGTCGACGTCGACGACCAGCCGGGTGAAGTCGGGCCCGTCCAGATCGATCCGGACGGCGCTGCCACCGAACGTGGTGTCCCAGAACTCTTTCCGTCCCTTGCCACGGTAGACACCGGCGGCGATCACACCGGGGATGAAGGTGCCGGGGGCACGGACCCACGGCGGGCGCAGGTCCACCTCCGCGGTGGCGATCTCGGTGATCGCGGCACGGTCGATCACGACCTGCTGGCGCAGAGCGAGTAGGCGATGCCCACCGAGCACATTGACCGTCACCGTGTCGTCGTTGATCTCGACCTCGACCATCGCTATCACCCTCACTCGCCGTCGTGCGAACCGTTCGATATCCAGCTTGGCCGGGTGGCCTGGTCGCGGACTGTGGTGAGCCTGTGAGTTCCCCAAGGAACTCAGAAACATCGGCAAATATAGATATGCGCATCTATCGCGAGCCCTTTCAATGGGGACCGAACGGAGAAAGATCACAAGGACGCGGAGGTCAGGGGCGGTACGCGTGGGTGGCGATCTCGAGTACCTCGGCCAGCCATGGCGTGTACTTGCCGGGGTTCGCCGTCATATCGGCACGCAGGGCCTGGGGGGAGGTCCACGCCCAGGAGCCGATTTCGGCGGGGTCCGGCCTGGGCGGCAGGTCACCTACCGCACCGATCAAGACGTGGTCGTATTCGTGTTCGACCCGGCCGGTCGCGTCGTCGCCCGCACGGTAGGTGAACGTGTCCACCTCGGTGAGGTCGGCCGCCATTCCGAATTCCTCGCGCAACCGGATCGCGGCGGCCTCGGTGACCGCCTGACCGGGTGCCGGATGTCCACAGCAGGTATTGGCCCACTGCAGGGGGAAGCGAGTTTTCACCGCGGCGCGCTGCTGGAGCAGGACGTCACCGCGCCGGTCGAACAGCAGCACGGAGAAGGCGCGGTGGAGCGTGCCCGGGGGCCGATGGGCATCGGCCACCGAGCACGCTCCGATCGCTGCGCCTGCGTCGTCGACCAGCTCGACAAGCATGGTTTCGCGGTCGGTCGACGGGTCGGCGAGCTTCTCGGTCACCTGGCCACCTTATCGGCGACGATCAGCAGGTATTGGAAGCTCCCCTCGCGGTAGGCGGTGAGGAATGGCTGCTCGACGCCGGTGGCGAGCTCGGAATGGGTGCGCAGTTCCCAGTACGGGATGGTGTCGGGGGTGAGGTCGACGACCGTGGTGGGGACAAGGCCGCTGTCGGACATGGCGCGGAAGTACTCGCTGCGCGGATGGATCATGCAGCCGTAGTGCGCGTCGATCCAGCTGACCGAGGCGGATCGGCCGCCGGTGACATCGTTGGAGCAGCCGGTGATGCACACATAGCGGCCGCCCGGCTCGAGCACGCGGGCGAATTCGTCGTACAGATCGAAAAGGTCTACGTACATGGTGGTTTCGTTGGTCCAGATGGCGCGCGCCGACTCGTCGGCGAAGCCGGTGTCGAGCATATTGCGGAAGTGGAACCCGACCCGTTCGGTCACGCCGCGGGTCTTGGCCTGCTCGTTGGCGAAGCCGACCTGATACTCGGAGATGCTGACGCCGTCGACGTGGCAGCCGAAGCGGTCCGCGGCCATGAAGCTGGTGCCGCCGCGGCCCGAGCCACCGTCGATGAGCCGGTCGTCGGGAGTGATGCCGCCGAGATTGTCGAGCAGATAGTCGGCCTGGGCGGTCTCGAGGCGGTGCAGTTCGCGCACGATCCGATCCTGGCGGGTCTGTTCGGGGCCTTCGAGCACCGACCAGTCGGGTTCGCCGATGCCGTAGTGGTGGTGGTAGAGGCCGTCGACCTTGCCGAGCTCGGTGTTGACCCGGTCGTCGTTGGGATTGTTGTTCCAGTACGCCGCGACCGAACGCTGGTAGGTGGTGCGCAGGACCGAGCGGTCGGGGGTGTTGACGATGGTCATCTGTCGTCCTCTCCTGGGGTGATGTCGTGGTAGCGACGGCTGCCCGCGTGCCAGGCGCGGTTGCCGCCCATCCAGGCCCACAGCCCGGCCAGGAAGCGGCGCAGTTGGGGTGAGCCCGCGGCGGCGAGTGGGGCCGCCTCCCGTTCGAAGCGGTGCATCAGTTCGTCGTGGATCTGGGCGGTTCGCTGCACAGCCTCGGTCCGGCTACAGCCCTCCTCGGCGGCAAGGACCGTCGGCAGGTTGAACTCCCTGCCGCCCGAAAGATCCTCGCGCGCCATCGAATACAGGTCGTTCACCATCTGGGCGGCCAGCGCGGCGGTGGTGGTCACCCGTCGGACTGCCGGGTCGGCGTAGTCGGCGGCGGTGAGTTCGTAGCCGCCGACCACGTCGATCGGTGCCATGCACGGCAGGAAACTGTGTGGCTGTCGATTGGTCAGGTACTCCCAGACCGGCGGCATCCGGTCCGCGGCGCGCCAGCCGGCCTCGGCGCCGAGTGCGATGAACCATCCCGCGATCTCGGTGCGTAACCGGGCCAGTTGCGCTGGGCTCGCGTACCCCGCCAGGTGCGCGAACGAGGTGCGGAACGCGCGCAGAATCGGGTCGGCCTGCATGGCCTGTTCGAGCCTGGGCGCGTACTGCGCGGGCAGATGAGCCGGATCCATCGCCGCGGCGGCTAATTCGAGCCGTGGCCCGAGTTCGGCGGCCGCGCTGGACGGAGTTCCGTCGGGTGCGGTGTCACCAGGGGCGTCCTCCTCGCAGTAGTAGTCGTCGACCGACCATTCCGCTACCGCGCAGCGCGCGGCGGCCAGTAGCAGGTCCGGGTCGTCGCAATCGGGATGGGCGAGCATGATCAGCCGGCCGAAGTCGGCCTTGCCGAGTTCGTCGAGACGGCCCTCGTAGAGCCCGATTTCGGCGGCCCAGGCGAGCAGACCCGCATTGACCGCTTCGGCCAGAGCCGGGTCGTCACGCTCGGGAGGTGGACAGTAGAGGGTGGGAATTACCTGTGGTCCACCGGAATTCGCCGATCCGGCGGGCTGTGCGGTGGCGGGCTGCCGCGTCGGGAACGGTCGCAGGCCCGAAGTGCCCATCCCCGTCGGACCGAGTAAGTGGCGTGGCGAGACGCTGCCGACCCGGTGTGGAATGCGAGTGCCCGAATCGGGTGCGGTGGGTGAAGTCCGTTGCGTGAGCGATGATTTCGGTACGGCGGGTCGAGGTGGCGACAAGAGCGCCGAGGTCCGGCGGGGGAGCGTCACGGTGCCGGCGAACAAGTCAGCCGGGGCGGTGGCGCCGTGCAACAGGGCCGCCACCGCCACGGCCAGATCGCCGGCCGCGATCGGGGCGCCCGCCCTGGTGAGGATGGACACGATCCGCGCCGATCAGTCGGCCCGGCGCGCGACGAGCACGTCGTCGAGCACGCCGAGTGCGTCGGGAACGAGGACAGCCGCGGAGTAGTAGCAGCTCACCAGGTACGACATGATCGACTGGTCGTCGATCTGCTTGAACCGGACATTGAGGCTCGGCTCGTATTCGTCGGGAATGCCCGTCTGGTGCAGGCCGACGACGCCCTGATCCTTCTCGCCGATGCGCATCGCCATGATCGAGGTGGTCTGGGTGTCGCTGACCGGAATCTTGCCGCACGGCAGCAGCGGCACTCCCCGCCAGGCGGGCACGCGATGGCCCTGGTACTCCACGGGATCGGGATACAGTCCGCGGCGCGAACATTCGCGGCCGAACGCGGCGATCGCTTTCGGGTGTGCGAGGAGGAACTTGGTGCCGCGCCGCATGCTGAGCAGTTCGTCCATGTCGTCGGGGGTCGGCGCTCCGGCCTCGGTGGTGATGCGCTGCTTGAGATCGCAGTTGTGCAGCAGACCGAATTCGGGGTTGTTCACCAGGTCGTATTCGCGCCGCTCGTAGAGGGCTTCGACGGTGAGCCGCAACTGCTGTTCGACCTGGTTCATCGGATCGTTGAACAGGTCCGCGACGCGAGTGTGGATCCGCAGCACGCTCTGGGCCAGGCTGAGTTCGTACTCGCGCGGGCTGGCGTCGTAGTCGACGAAGGTGCCCTCGAGCAGGGGTTCGCCGGAGTGCCCGGAGGAGATCTCGATATCGGCTTCGCCCTTGGAGTTCTTGATCCGGCTCGACAGCTGGGCCGCTTCGGCGCGGATCTGTTCCAGCTCCGGATTCTGCTCGAGGAATTGTTCGAATTGTTGTCTCGGCAGGCAGAGAATGGTGGTTCTGGTGACAGTCTTCACCGTGTCCGGCCAGATCGCCGAGGGGTCGGTGAGCATTTCCTCGCCGTAGTAGTCACCGCCGGACAACATGCCGAGTTTGGTGGACTCGCCGTACTCACCGGAGCCGAGCCGGGCGAGTTTCCCGTGGACGACCAGGATCACCTGATCCATCGGATTGCCGAATTCGGCGACGACCGTGCCCGGATCGAGGTCGTATTGCACGAAATTGTCCGCGAGTGGTCGCAGGAGCTGGTCGTCGTCGATATCGCGCAGCGGCGGGAGTTCGCGCAATTCCTGGGGAATCACCCTGGCCCTCGATCCGTCGACGACGAATTCGACTTCGCCGTTGCCGACGGTATGGGTGAGCCTGCGGTTGACCCGGTAGATACCGCCCGCGACCTGGACCCATGGCAGGGCGCGGGACAGCCAGCGCGAGCTGATGCCCTGCATCTGCGGTTCGGACTTGGTGGTGTGTGTCAGCTTTTGCGCGGCCGTGGTGCTCAGGCTCTTGCGCACGGAATTGTCTGTGGGCAATGGCATTTCGATGGTCATGGCATATGTCCTCACCTCGGGACGGAAATCGGCACGGCCGATCGACCTGTGTGGCGCGACAGTGCGCGACAGGCTTGGGGGTGGGTAACAGTGCGAAGCGAATGGTCCTGCGCCGAATAACCGGGCGTGTGAAACGGTGTTACACGAAACTTGATGTGCGTCAGTACGTTCCGGACTCCCATGATGGTAGGGGGTCACGGTGGCCGCGCGCCACACATTCGGGAAAACATGGCGATGACCGGGAGAACCGTTGTGCGGGAGGCGATTGCGGACACAGCGGTGTCCGGAGATGGTCCGTGGATCGACACCGCGAACAGGCGGAGGCCGTTATCGTCGACGGACTGCTGCTCGGCCTCATCGCGGCGGTGCACGCCGCCACCATCGACCAATCGCCCGATGTGAGGTGAATCGCCGCAACATGCGGCCTGTCACAGCCGACACATAATGGAGGTCCGGTGTGGCAAGCTCATATGAGCACATCGGGGTGTGTGAGGTGTGTCACTTTGAGCAGGTAGGGCCAGGTGGGAACGGTGGATATCAGTCCAAAAGGTGTGGTCGGTTCGGTGCAGCGGTTGCTGGCTACCGCGCAGAACGGGCTGGAGGTGATCCGCTTCGGCGGGTTGTCACACGATGTCGAGTCCTCGCCCTTCGAGGTCGTCGAGCGTCGGCGCATGTATCGGCTACGGCACTACTTCCCCGACGACACGACGCCAGGTCGTCCGGTGGCGCTGCTGGTACCGCCGCTGATGGTGAACGCCGACATCTGGGACGTGAACGCGGCGGGCGGCGCGGTCGGCATCCTGCACGCCAGCGGAATCGACTGCTGGGTCATCGATTTCGGCTCCCCCGCGACGGAAGAAGGCGGCTGGGAGCGCGATCTGGCCGACCACGTGTTGGCGGTGAACTCGGCCATCGACACCGTCTGTGAGACCACCGGCGCCCAGCTGCACCTGATGGGGTACTCGCAGGGCGGCATGTTCGCCTACCAGACCACCGCTTACCGCTACGGCAAAGGCGTGGCCTCCATCGTCACCTTCGGCAGTCCCGTCGACATCGTCAACGGTATGCCGTTCGGGCTGCCCTACGGCGTGGTCTCCGAGGTCGCCGACTTCCTGGCCGACCATGTGATGCACCGGCTGCCGATCACCGAGTCGATGGTGCGCATCGGCTTCCAGATGCTCGACCCGGTGAAGACCGCCAAGTCGCGCATCGACTTCCTGCTGCAATTGCACGACCGGGAAGCGTTGCTGCCCAAGGAACGTCAGCGCCGCTTCCTCAACAGCGAAGGCTGGGTGGGGTATTCGGGTCCCGCGGTGGCCGATCTGCTCAAGCAGTTCGTCGCCCACAACCGGATGATGCTCGGCGGCTTCGTGATTCGCGACCACCCGGTGTCGCTGGCCGAGCTGAAGTGCCCAATCCTGGCGTTCGTCGGCGAGGTCGACGATATCGGTCAGCCCGCCGCGGTGCGTGGCATCGTGCGAGCCGCGCCCAATGCCGAGGTGTACGAAGCGAGTTTGGTGGCAGGCCATTTCGGGCTCGTCGCCGGTTCGACGGCTACCAACCACACCTGGCCGATGGTGTGCGACTGGATCGCCTGGATGGACGGCAACGGCACGCTGCCCGAGCAGATCGTGCCCATGCAGGAACACGTCGCGAGCAACGCGCCGCGCACCGCCGCCACCCGGATGGTGCACACCGCGGCCGGGCTGGCCGAGGCGGGCGCGGGCGTGGGCAAGGCACTGGAAGGCATCGCGGGCAACACGATTCGCGGTTCGCTCGAAATGGCAGGCGAGGCCGCGCGGGCGCTGCCCCGGCTGACCCGGCTCGGGATGATCCAGCCGCACACCCGCATCTCGCTCGGCAAACTGCTCAGTGAGCACGCGAGCCGCGCGCCGCAGAAGGATCTGGTCCTGTTCGACGACCGGGTACACACCAATGCCGCCGTCGAGGAACGCGTCGACAATGTGGTGCGCGGCCTGATCTCCGTCGGTATCCGGCCCGCCATGCGCGTCGGGATCATGATGGAGACGCGTCCGAGTGCCCTGGCTTCGGTCGCCGCCCTCTCGCGGATCGGTGCCGTCGCGGTGCTGCTCGCACCGGGCGCCGAACTCGACCGGGCCATCGACCTGACCGGCGTGCAGACGCTGATCACCGACCCGGAGAACCTGCGCGCGGCCGCCGCGACCGCCGCCAGAGTGCTCGTACTCGGTGGCGGCGTTGCGCGCCGGCTCGCCGTGCCTGCCAGTGATCGGGTGATCGACCTCGAGCAGATCGACCCGGCGACAGTTCGGGTGCCCGCGTGGTACCGGCCGAACCCGGGTCTGGCGCGTGAACTCGCGTTCGTGCTCGTCCTCGGCTCCGGTGAGCGCCTGGAGGCGAAGTACATCACCAACCATCGCTGGGCGCTGTCGGCGTTCGGCACCGCGAGCGCGGCCGACCTCGATCGTCGCGACACCGTGTACTGCCTTGCGCCACTGCATCACTCGTCCGGGCTACTGGTGAGCCTCGGCGGGGCGATCGCGGGCGGCAGCCGGATCGCACTGGCCAGGCCGAGGGACATGGACCCGGGCCGCTTCGCCGAAGAGGTGCACCGTTACGGCGTCACCGTCGTCACCTACACCTGGACCATGCTGCGCGACCTGCTCGACTCACAGGTCTTCCCCGCGGGCCACAACCATCCGATCCGGCTGTTCATCGGTTCCGGGATG
Organism: Nocardia sp. FBN12; assembly: GCF_050320175.1. Taxonomy (GTDB): domain Bacteria; phylum Actinomycetota; class Actinomycetes; order Mycobacteriales; family Mycobacteriaceae; genus Nocardia. The sequence continues at coordinate 1,217,266 of NZ_CP190048.1, forward strand.
CCCGCCGGTCTGTGGCGGCGCACCGTCGAACAGTTCGACCCGGCCAGGGTGCTCGAGTTCTACGCCTCGATCGACGGTGACGTGGTGCTGGCCAATGTCACCGGCGCCAAGATCGGGTCGAAGGGCAGGCCGGTGCCCGGCACCGCGCGCGTCGAACTGGTCGCCTACGACCCGGTCAGCGAGCAGATCCTCGTCGGCGACGACGGGTTCGCCCGCCGCTGCGCCGACAACGAACCCGGGCTGCTGCTCGGCAAGGCCGTCGACGGTGGCGACATCTCCGACGGCGGGTTGCGCGGTGTGTTCCGGGCCGGCGACGCCTGGTGGCCGACGGAGAACCTGTTCCGGCGTGACAGCGACGGTGACTACTGGTTGGTCGACCGCCGTGACACGGTGATCCGCACGGCACGCGGGCCGGTGTTCACCCAGCCGATCGTGGACGTCCTCAACGACATCACGCCGGTCGACATGGAGGTCGCGTTCGGGCTGAAGACGCCCGCGGGCATCATCGCCGCGGCCGCGCTGAGCGTGCGCCGCGGGTTCCGGATCGAACCAGGCGATGTCACCGAGGCGATGCGCGGGCTGGAGCGCGGCCAGCGCCCGGACCTGGTGTACGTCGTCGACGAGATCCCGCGCAGTTCCAGCTTCCGCCCCTCGGCGTCGGCGGTGCAGGCCGCGGGTCTGCCCAAGGCGGGGCCGGGCACCTGGATCTACAACCGGGAAACCGAGACCTACGAGGTGCTCTCGGACGCGGCAGCGGCGACGTTGTTCGGCGGGAGCTGACCCGCGGCCGACTCAGCCGCGGCTCATCGCGCGAAAAAGGCCGCCCGGCGAAACCGGGCGGCCTTTTTCGCACGAGACCGCCGGTTCCGCCGCGCCTGCACCGCAGCGACTTTCGTTCGAAGGGCTGAGGCTCCGCGAAGCGATGGTCGGCGGCCGAGGTAGTGGCAGCGCTGTTACACCTGGTATTCGGTGACCGCGTCGACGACACGGCCGAGCTGAGCCTCGCTGAGCAACGGCCACAGTGGCAGGCGCACGATCGTCGCCGAGAAGTTCGCCGAGCGCGTGCACGGCACCGGGGTGCGGCCGTACTTGAGGCCCGCTGGGCTCGAATCCAGCGGAATGTAGTGGAACGGCGCGACGATGCCGCGTTCGGCGAGGTGGGCGATGATGCCGTCGCGGCTGTCCTCGGTGGGCATGCGCAGGTAGAACAGGTGCGCGGTGTGGCCCGAGTCGGCGGGCACCGTCATCGGACGCACGTCGTTGCGCGCGGCCCAAGCGGGTAGCGCGGCCGCGTAGGTGTCCCACACACGGTGGCGGTTGGCCTGGATGGTGTCGAATTCGGCCAGCTGCGCGTCGAGCACGGCGGCGTTGAGTTCGCTGGGCAGGTAGCTGGAACCGATGTCCTGCCAGGAGTACTTGTCCACCTGGCCGCGCAGGAAGCGAGCGCGGTCGGTGCCTTTCTCCCGCATGATCTCGGCGCGACCCATCAGGATCTCGTCCGAGAGCAGCAGCGCGCCACCTTCACCGCAGTGCACGTTCTTGGTGTCGTGGAAACTCTGCGTGCCGAGGGTGCCGATCGTGCCGAGCTGCCTGCCGCGCCAGGTGCCACCGAGGCCGTGCGCGTTGTCCTCGATGATCGCCACACCGTGCTGAGCCGCGAGTTCCAGCAGCGGCTCCATGTCGGCAGCCACACCGCCGTAGTGCATCACCACGATCGCCTTGGTGCGGTCGGTGATCGCGGCGGCCGCGGCGGCGGGGTCGATATTGCCGGTGGACTCGTCGATGTCGACGAACACACAGGTCGAGCCACGCAAGGCCATCGAGGTGGCCGCGGAGGTGAACGCGAAGCTGGGGACGATCACCTCGTCGTCAGGCCCCAATTCCAGTAGCAGCGCGCCCAATTCGAGTGCGTGTGTGCAGGAGGTGGTGAGCAGCGCGTGATCGGCGCCGGTGATGGCCTTGATCTTCGCTGTCGCCGACTTGGTGAACTGACCGTCGCCGTGACTGTGATCGGAATCGAGCACGGTCATCAGATTGGGGCGTTCAGCGGCAGCGCGGAACGGCCTGCTGAAGATGATGCGGTCGCTCACGCGCGATGGCCCTTCTCCGTCGCGGCTGCCGGTACCGCGGCGTCGACTCGATGGTTCACGGCCGGCGCATGCATCGTATCCGGGCGCGGTGTGGGGGTCTGCACGGTGAGGTAGAGCGGCTTGCCGACCAGGATATGCAGTGCGACACCGAGATACTCGGCGATCAGACCGAGCGAGAACAGCATCGCGCCCGAGCACAGCAGCATGACGACGATGATCGACGCCCAGCCCTCGGGATCATGATTGTCCTGCGTCAAAGCCTGCACGATGACGACCGCGGCCATGATCACCCCGGCCAGCGCGAGGGTGACCCCGAGCATGCTCACCAGCCGCAGACCGCGAGTGCCGCTGCACAGCACCATCTTCCAGAACAGCGAGAACAGGCGGCGATAGTTGTAGCCGGACTCCTCGCGCCCCTCCGCGCGCAGCACCACCGGCACCGACACCGCGTTGCCGACCACCCAGGTGAGCGCCACGTCCAGGTACACGCCGTTGGCCGCGACCTCGGCGAGCTGACGGCCGATGTCACCGCGGATCAGCCGGAAGCTCTCGAAGCGGGTCGAATCCGGGAACGCGAACACCGTCGCGAGCACGATCTTGGCGCCGCGTGAGGTGAGATTGCGCAGGAAGCCGTGCGGTCGGGTGTTGGACGGTTTCGAATAGACCAGGTCCGCGCGCGAGGCCAGCGCCGCGTCGAGGAAATCGGCGATGAACGCGGGGTCGTGCTGACCGTCCTCGTCCATCGTGACGATCCAGTCGCCCTGTGCCGCAGCCATCCCGGCGATAGTGGCCGCGTCCTGACCGAAGTTGCGGCTCAACCAGACTGCGCGCACCTGCGGGAAGGAGCCTTCCAACTCCTGCAGGACAACGTCGGAGCGGTCGGGACCGTTGTCGTGCACGAGGATGATCTCCTCGACCGCGAATCGGGCGCCCGCCACCGTCGTGCTCGGGCCCGTCAACCGGTCCAGCTCGGCGACCAGCGCCGTGATCGTTTCCTCGCCCCGATACACCGGGACGACCACCGACACCGAATGCACCGGGCTCGACCCGTTGCGCTCGGGCGCGCCCGCACGCACGACAGTGCCGGGCCTGGACAGAGGTGCGGACGGTATCGGCATCGGCGGACACTTTCGGTATATCGAAGGTATTGATCCAACAGTGTGCGCACTTTAACACCGGGCCGTGACACGTCGGTGGTAGCGATCCCGCTGTGCGACGGTGCCAGTCGGGGCTTGTGCCTGTAGGGTCTGTTCCTCGTGGTGGAAAGTAGAACCCCGTCCCGTCGTTCCGTCTATATCTGGGGCTTGATCACCTCCCTCGGAGTGATCGCGGGCTATGGTGCGGTTCTCCTCGCCAACGTGCGGCATTTCTATACCGACGACACCGAATCCCAGTACGTCCCACTGTGGGTGATGCTCGGTAACCGGCTGCGCAACGGTGATCTGCCGGTGATGGTGCCCGAGCACTGGATGGCCGGAAACTACGCGATCGAGGAAGCGGGCCTGCTGAATCCGCCGCAGCTGCTGATCGATCTGATCGCACCCTCGGTGGACAACCTGGTGTTGTACGCGACCGTGGTGAAGCTGATCTTCGCGATCATCCTCGGCCTCGGCGTGTATCGGATCTGCCTGGCCTACGGCTCGCGCGTGCAGTGGGCTGCGCTGGCCGGTGTCTCGATCCCGTTCACCGGTTGGCTGCTGTTCTTCGACGAGGCCAGCTGGATGACTGCCTTCACCGGCACCGCGTGGATGGTGCACGCGTGGGCTTCGGGCGTTCGTTACTCGCGTGGTCGCGGCGGGCCGATCCCGGTGTTCGTGTATCTCTACCTGGCGATTTCGGTGCAGTACATTTTCCCGGCGGTGGAGGCCGGTCTGATGATCGGTGCGGTCGCGGTCGGTGAGCTGATCTACCAGCGGACCTGGCGCCCGTCACTGAAACTGCTGATGGTCGCCGGCTTGGCGGCGCTGGCAGGCGCGGCGACCTACCTGCCGAGCATGCTGTCGGCGAAGGTCACCTGGCGTGGCACCGCCCAGATCAACAACGACATGTTCCTCACCGTGCCGTGGTCGGAATCGCTGAACGCGAGCCTGCCCTCGACCCTGCCCGCCTTCACCTCGTGGTGGGGTTACGTGCAGCCGCTGCCGGTGGTCTACATCGCCTGGTTCCTGATTCCGGCCCTGGCGTTCATCGACTGGGGCAAAGCGCGCGCGGCCTGGCGCGAGCTCAGCGGGATCGGCCTGTTCGCGATCGCGGCGCTGATGTGGACGGCCGGTCCCGGCACGATCGGCCCGCTGCGCTGGCCCGCCCGGGTGCTGCCGATGGTGGCGCTCGGCCTGCTGCTGCTGGTGTGTGTGCTGCTCGGGCGGTTCGCGACCTTCAAGGACTGGCGTGCGCGGGGGATCGCGGCGGCGGTGCTGATCGGACTGCTGTGGGTGCGGTCGTTCTCGGCCGACCCGCACAACTGGATCGCGCATGTGATCGCCGCGCTGGCCATCGCGGCGCTCGGGGCCGCGCTGGTGTGGCTGGCGGTGAACAAGGGGATCTCGGCGGCGGTCGCGCTGGCGATCATCGCGGTGTCCCCGATCGCCTATGTGCAGGTGGAGCGGGCGCAGCCGACGCCGATGAGCTGGAATCTGCCCAGCGACCGGGCCGCGGCGCGCGCGGCGTTCCCGGAGTTCGCGGGGACCACGCTGCAGCTCGGCGATCGCGCACTCATCCAGCCGGGGGAGCGCACCCTCGACGGCGCCTACGGCTCGCTGGTGTTCGGCAACTACGCCAAGGACATCGAGCGCACCTATGTCAGCGGCTACACCCCGAACGGCCATTTCTGGTTCGGCGACATGCTCTGCATGCGCTGGGACACCAGCGTGTGCCCGGACGCCTACCGCCGCGCGTTCGCGGTCGAGCCGTCGACGGGCAAAACCGTCGTCGACCTGATGAACATCGACCGGGTGGTCCTGCAACGCGCGCTCTACCCCGCCGCCCGTACCGAGCCCGCGCCCGCGGGGTGGAAATGGGTCGACTACCCCGGCCACGAGAACTACATCTCGGTCCTCGAACGCGAGGACGGGCTGATCTCCACCCGCAACGGCCGGATCTCGGCGGTCAAGGACGCGACCGCGGTCTCGACCGCCGAGAGCGATACGACGAGCCGGGTCACCGTGAGCTCCGAGGCCGGTGGCAGCGTGGTGTTCGCGCGGCTGGGCTGGCCGGGTTACCGGGTAAGTCTGGACGGCAAGGACATCCCGTTCAAGGTCGTCGCGAAGAGTTTCGTCGCCGTCGACATTCCGGCGGGGACGAAGAACGGCGATCTCGAGCTGACCTGGCGGCCGCCGGGCTGGAAGATCGGTGGCGCCGCGATCGGCCTCGGACTGCTCGGACTCGCAGTGTTCCAGTGGCTGTACGTGCGCGGACGCAAGCCCGATGACGAGGAGCGCGACGCGCCGGCGGCGGAGTCGATCGCCGATGACGACGCCGCGCTCGCGGACGCGGTGCGATGACGACCGAGGCGGTCGGCGGTGTGCTCGAGACCCCAGGTCCGCTGCTGCGGATCGTGAAACGTCAGGAGCTGGCGTTCGCGATCGTCGGCGGTTTCAACACGCTGCTCGGCATGGCGCTGGTCGTGTTCTGGCTGCATGTGCTCGGCGACGGCAGGCCCGGCTTGGCTGTTGTCGCCGCCTACGCGGTGAGCACGGTGGTCGCGTTCGTGCTGCATCGCACGCTGGTGTTCCGGGTCCACGGCCACCTCCTACGCGACTTCCTCGCGTTCTGCGGGGTCAACGCGGGCGGCATGGTGCTCAACGTGATCCTGGTGGAACTCGCGGTCACCGTCCTCGGATTCCCCGCCACGCCCACCTCGGTGATCGTCATGGGTCTGGTCGCGGTGCTCAGCTTCTTCGGACACCGCTACATCTCGTTCCGGCGGGCGCGGGTAGGTTAGGCACATGGCGCACGAATCCACCATCGACGCAACCCTGCTCAGCCTGCTGGCCTGCCCCCAGGACAAGGGCCCGCTGCAGCTGGTGCGCACCGAAGCCGATGTGAGCGTGCTCTACAACCCGCGTCTGCGGCGCGCCTACCCGATCGACAACGGCATCCCGGTGCTGTTGATCGACGAGGCCCGCGACGTCAGCGACGCCGAACACGAATTCTTCGTCGCCGAATCCTGATCGGCCCACGTGGTCCACTGGCGTTCCTGCGCGATGTGCCACCGGCCATCGCGCGGGTGACGTCGCGCTGAATCACCAACTGCCGGTATCGATGTCACCGGTCAGATAGCGCTGGACGGCCGGACCCACGGCATCGACCACGGCATCGATCGGCATCGAGGCCAGCGGTTCCAGCGCGATGATCTTGCGGGCTGTCAGTACCCCGACCATCTGGGACGCGGCCAGCGCGACCCTGGCCCGACCGTCGTCCTCCGCGGTGGCGATGCGCACGCGGACCCGCTCCAGTACGACCTGAAGCAGGAACGAGCGCGCGAGATTCTGATCGCCGCCCGCGAAGATGCTGCGAACCATGGCCACGATGCCGGGTCCGGCGGGGGAGTCCCATACCGTGACGACCGCGCGCACGATGGTCTGCCCGAGCTGGTCGAGCGGGGCGGCGTCGACGGCGCCCAGGGTGGCGTCCGGGTCGACCGGGAAGTCCACCGCGGCCGCGAACAGCTGCTGTTTGTTGCCGAAATAGTGGTGCACCAGCGCCGGGTCGACATCGGCATCGGCCGCGATCGCGCGGATCGAGGTCTTGTCGAACCCGGCGCCGGCGAAGCGGACCCGCGCGGCGTCGAGGATCGCCAGCTTGGTGTCGGCATTGCCCGGCCTGCGCCCGGTGCGCCCGGATTTCGCTGCGCCGGAACCGGATTCGCCGTCACTCATCTTCGATCCTCTCCTTGGTACTACGGTGTGCGTCGACGCAGAGTAGCCGCCGCCAGGCCGAGCGCCACTACCGCGAATCCGGCGACGACGGCGATATCGCGCCACATCGTGCCCGTCGGCTCCGCGTGGATCGACACCTGCTGCAGCGCGTCCACCGCGTAACTCAACGGCATCACATTGCTGATCGCCTCGAGCCAGCCGGGCAGCCGGTCGCGGGGAACCAGCAGCCCGCACAGGAAGATCTGCGGTGCCACGATCACCGGCATGAACTGCACGGCCTGGAACTCGGTGCGCGCGAACGCGCTGGCCAGCAGGCCGAGCCCGACGCCGCACACCGCGTCGACCATCGCGATCAGCATGACCCAGCCCGGACTGCCCGCGGCGCTCAACCCGAGCAGCCAAAACGCGACCACGCACGCGACCGCGGCTTGCGCGGCGGCGGCGAGGGAGAACGCACTGCCGTACCCGGCGAGCAGATCGAGCTTGCTCAGCGGCGTGGTGAGCAGCCGTTCGAGGGTTCCCGAGGTGCGTTCGCGCTGCATCGCGATCGCGGTGATCAGGAACATCACGATGAACGGCAGGATCCCGAGCATCGTGATGCCGACCCGGTCGAACATTGTCAGCGGGGCGTGCGGCGGGCGCGGTGCGTCCTGATAGATGAAGTACAGCAACGTCATCAGCAGGGCGGGCACCACCAGGATCATCGCGACGGTGCGGTGATCGTTGCGCAGTTGGCGAAGGATCCGGCCGGTAGTGGCGGTATAGGGACGCAGAGTGGTCATGCGTGCTCTCCCATCGTGATCAAGGTCAGGAAAGCGGCCTCGAGGTTCTGTTCGTCGGTGCGCTCGCGCAGTTCGTCGGGGCTGAGCTGGGCGAGCAGGTTGCCCTCGCGCATCAGCAGCAGCTTGTCGCAGTGTTCGGCCTCGTCCATCACGTGACTCGACACCAGCAAAGTCGTTCCCGCCGCGGCCAATTCGCGGAACTGCTTCCACAACTCCACCCGCAACACCGGGTCCAGGCCGACCGTCGGTTCGTCGAGCACCAGGAGTTCCGGCTTGCCGACGAGCGCGCAGGCAAGCGATGCCCTGGTCTTCTGCCCACCCGAGAGCTGATCGCCGAGCTGATCCGCGTGATCGGCCAAACCGACTGCGACGAGCGCGGATTCGGTGTCGTCACGGTCGCGTCCGTAGAGCGCGGCGTAGTAGGCCACATTGTCGCGGACGCTGATATCGGCGTAGATGCTCGGCGCCTGGGTGACGTAGCCGACCCGCCGGCGCAGCCCGGCGCTCCCCGCCGGCTGCCCTAGGACGGTGACGGTGCCCGATTCCACCAGCTGGGTGCCCACGATGCTGCGCAGCAGGGTGGTCTTCCCGCAGCCCGACGGGCCGAGCAGGCCGGTGATCGAGCCGCGCGGGATGTCCAGGGTGAGGCCGTGCAGGACGGTGCGTTTGCCGCGCTTGACGGTCAGGTCCGCGACCTGGACGGCGATCGGCGGCGGTGCGGTGTGCGACATGGTCGCCTCAATTCATCGAGTGTTGAATTCACTACGTGATGAATTTAGCGCGATAGCGTCGATGTGGCAAGGCCAGTGGGCGTGTCCCGGGGGTGTCGCGGCCTGCTGACCTGGTTCGACGACGGTGAACTGGCCCATCATCCCGACATCCTCGTGCCACAGCAGGTGGCAGTGATACATGTACGGCGTCGTCGGATCGGCGGGCCCGTCGAAGCGCAGGGCCAGCGTCGCCGCCGTATTCGGTGGGAGGAAGATGGTGTCCTTGGCGCTGGTGAGCTCGGGCGGGGGCGGGGCACCGTCGTAGTCGAGCACCCGGAACTGCACATCGTGGACATGAAAGTTGTGCGGCATGCCGTCGACGTTGCGCACAACCCAGGTCTCGGTGGTGCCTCGGGTGACGGTGGTGTCGATGCGGCTCATGTCCATACGCTTGCCGTTGATACCGGCCAGGGTCAGGTCGAACCGGCGCTCGGCGACCGAGTCGGTGCCGTCGGGAATCGACGGCGGCACAAGGGTTTGCGGCAGTGCGGCGGACGGGCGCAGCGTCGGCGCGGCGCGCAGTTCGAGCACATCGAACGTGTCGTCAGCGCCCGAGAACCGGCCGGACCAGAAGTCGAGCCCCGCCTCGAGCTTCTCGCTGCGCAGCACGGTGCGCTCACCGGGCTTCATCCGCACCACGATCTCCGCGCGCTCGCCGGGTGAGAGCCGGACGCGATCGAGGGTGGTGGGGCGTTCGAGCAGGCCGCCGTCGGAACCGATCATCGCGAACGGACGGGCGTCGTCGAAGGCGAAGGTGTAGATCCGTGCGGTCGAGGCGTTGAGCAGGCGCAACCGCATCAGTTCGTCACCGACCTCCTGGTAGGGGGACCGGGTGCCGTTGACCATGGTGCGGTCGCCGAGGAAGCCGATATCGCGGAAGATCGCGTGCGTGCCGTCGAGGCGGCTGTCGCGCAAGCGCATGTCCTGCACGATCACCGGAATGTCGTCCACGCCGTAGGTGTGCGGCAGCGGCAGTCGCGCGCTCGGCGCGTCGTCGATCAGGAACATGCCCGCCAGGCCGCGCCGCACGTGGTCCTCGGTCGCACCGTGTGGATGGGGGTGATACCAGAGGGTCGAAGCCGGTTGGGCCACAGTCCATTCCGGCGTCCACGACGCGCCGGGGTCGACCATCTGGTGTGGTCCGCCGTCCATGGCGGCGGGCAGGTGCATGCCGTGCCAGTGCACCGTCGACGCCTCGGGGAGTTGGTTGCGCACCTGGACCCGCACGCGTTCGCCACGGGCCGCGCGCACGGTGGGCCCGAGATAGCTGCCGTTGAAACCCCAGGTCTCGGTGGCCCGCCCGGGCTCGAACTCCGTTGTCCCGGTCCGCATATCAAGCGAGAACACCCGGGTGCCGGTGGCATCGACCGTCGAATCGGCGACGGGCGGAATGCGCAGTGGCTGAGTGAATTCCGTGGTGCCGACCGTGGAGACATCGGCGCTGGTCCATGTCCACGCCACACTGCCCGCGATCGCGATGACAAGGGTGACGACGAGGACGCACGCGCCGAGCAGAATGCGACGCAGCCGACGCAGGGGAGAAGCCATGCCTCGACGGTAGGGACGCGAATGACGCGTCACATCGGGGAGCGTTCCCGGTTCGCCCCTGATTCCTGGTCGTGGATTTCAGGGTTTCCCCCAGGTCGGCAAGGCGTGATGTGGATCACCATTCGAGTTGTCACGTTTCGGCGGGCTGCTTTGTCCCATGAACATCCCACCGACAAGGAGTGCCGCAATGACCACCACCACGCACCGCATCGTCGTCCTCGGCGCCGGCTACACCGGCATGCTGGCCGCGATCCGCCTCGCCCGGCGCACCAGGAAGCTGGATGTGGCGATCACCCTGGTCAACCCGTCGGCCCGCTTCACCGAGCGGCTGCGGATGCACCAGATCGCCGCCGGTCAGGAACTCGCCCACCACGACATCCCGCAAATCCTCGACGGCACCGGCGTCGAATTCGTGCAGGGCTGGGTCACCGCGATCGACACCGCCGCTCAGCGCGTCCACGTAGCCGGTGCCGGCGAACTCGCCTACGACGAACTGATCTACGCCCTCGGCAGTACCGCCGAGACCACCCTGGTTCCCGGCGTAGCCGAACATGCCCACACGCTCGACGACCCGCGCCTCGCCCACGAATTCGCCAGTGAATTGGCCACTTTCGCCGCCCAGGGTGCTTGCGTTGCGATCTGCGGTGGTGGCCTCACCGGCATCGAAGCCGCGACCGAGATCGCGGAAAGCCACCCCGGTCTGCGCGTCACCTTGATCAGCTCGGGGGAGCCCGGCGCGATGATGGGTGACAAGGCCCGCGCGCACCTGAACAAGGCACTGGACCGGCTCGGCATCGTTCGCGAGCTCGGTGTGCGCGTCGCCACCGTGCGGCCCGGCGCGGTCGAACTTGCCGACGGCAAGGTGATCGGCGCCGACCTGACCCTGTGGACGACCGGCGTGCGGGTCTCGCCGCTGGCCGCCGAGGCGGGTATCGAGACCGACGCACGTGGCCTCATCGTCGTCGATCCGACGCTGAAGTCGGTGTCGCACCCCATGATTCACGCCATCGGTGACGCGGCCGCCGTCCGCCAGGCGTGGGGTCAGGTGCACGGCACCTGCCAGAGTGGCCTACCCACCGCCGCCTACACCGCCGACGCGATCGCCGCCGAACTACGCGGCAAGAAGGTGCGGCCGTTCCGCTTCGGGTACTTCCACCAGCCCGTCAGCCTCGGCCGCCGCGACGGCGTCATCCAGTTCACCGACGCCGACGACACCCCGCGCCGCCTCTACCTCACCGGCTGGGCCGCGCGCATCTACAAGGAGCTGGTCAGCAGCAGCCCGGTTCCGACCTTCAAGGCCAGCAAGAAGATGACAATGAACGTGCAATTGTCCAAGGGTGGCAAGGTCACTCGCGCTGTCGCGTGAGTGATTCGCCGCCGAGCGGGCGCCGGTCCACCTCGGCTCCCACCGATTCGCCACAGTGACGGAGCGTGCGACATGGTAGGTCCTCGGCCCGATCAGGATCCGTTCCTCGAACATCGTCGCCTGCTGTTCGCGACCGCCTACCGCATGCTCGGTACGGTCACCGACGCCGAGGACGTCCTGCAGGACACCTGGCTGAGGTGGAACGACACCGACCATGCCACGGTGACCCATCCCAAGGCCTACCTGGTCCGCACCGTCACCAATCTCTCGCTCAACCGTCTCACCTCCGCCCGCGCGACCCGCGAAAGCTATGTCGGCCCTTGGCTGCCCGAGCCGGTGCTGACCTCGCCCGACATCGCCGAGGACACCGAATTGGCCGACACCGTCTCCACCGCCATGCTCGTCGTGCTGGAAACCCTCACGCCCGTCGAACGCGCGGTGTTCCTGCTGCGTGAAGTGTTCGGCTACTCGCATGCCGAGATCGCCGAAGCCCTCGACCGCCCCGAGGCGAGTGTGCGTCAGATCGCGCGTCGCGCGAAGAACCACGTCCAGTCCCGCCGTCCACGATTCGACACCGACAAATCCGCTCGTGCCCAGGTCACCGCCCAGTTCATGGCCGCATGCGCGGGCGGAGACCTCAACGCCCTGATGGACCTGCTCGCCCCTGACGTCACGTGCTGGTCCGACGGCGGCGGCGTGGTCACCGCCGCGCGCCGTCCCCTGCACGGCCCCGACCATGTCGCCCGCTGGATCCTCGGCGTCCTGGCCAAACCGTCGTCGGCGGGTTTCGAACTCAGCGCCGCCGACATCAACGGCGAGCTCGGCGCACTGGCGTCCTTCGCCGGAAACCCCGGCGCCGCCTTCACTTTCGATCTGGTCGACGGCTACATCCAGAACCTGCGATTCCAGGTGAACCCGGCCAAACTGGCGGGGCTCCACCAGGGCACTGGCCTGCTCGGCTGAGCGGCCATCGGCTACCGGACCGCGCTCGAACTCGGTGGCGGCGAGCGCGCCGAGGCCGGTCCCGCAATCGCCCGCGCCAGTAGGAGACAATGGCGACTGTGTCCGCCCAGGAATTGGCCGTCGATCCGCCGAGCGCCGCGCGCAGACTGCTCGGCGCGATCCTGTGGTCGGGCCCGGTGGCGCTGCGCATCGTGGAAGTCGAGGCATACGGCAGCGACCCCGGCGGCCCATGGCCTGATCCGGCCGCGCACTCGTGGCCAGGCCCGACGGCCCGCAACGCGGTGATGTTCGGCCCGGCCGGACGCCTCTACGTCTATCGCTCCTACGGAATCCACCTGTGTGTCAACGTGACCGGTGGTTACGACGGTGAGGCCGGTGCGGTGCTCGTTCGCGCGGCGGAAGTAGTCGATGGCATCGACATCGCGCGCGAACGCAGGCCCGCCGCCCGCAAGGACGTCGACCTCGCGCGAGGACCGGGCAATGTCGGCAGCGCACTCGGTATCAGCCTGTCCGACTACGGAACCGAACTCTTCGACCCCTTCTCCGCGCTGCGCCTGGAACTGAATCCGCCCGTTGCACCGTCCGAGATCGCCGCGGGCCCGCGAGTCGGCGTCAGCCTCGCCGCCGAGATCCCCTGGCGTTTCTGGCTACCGGCCTCGCCCGCCGTCTCGGTCTACCGTCGCAGCCCCCGAGCGGCCGAGCCGACGGCGTAGCACCGCTTTTGCGAAATGACCTCGCCGACAGCGATGAGTTCGCGGGCGAGGCGCCGTCCTATCTGTTGAACGCGCTACCGACCCAGTGCGACCGACCGAAGGACGAAACCATGACCACCGCGACCCACACCGCACACTTCTCCGGCACCGCCACCTACCGCCCCGGCAAGATCCGCAACCGCGTCCTGTGGACCCTGCAGGTCGTGCTCGGCCTGTTCTTCGTCATCGCTTCGGGCGGACCGAAACTCGTCATCCCGAACACCCTGATGGACAACGCCCCCGCGAACCTGACCATCCCCCTCGCGCTGCTCATCTTCATCGGAGTCGTGGAGGTGGCGGGCGGTATCGGCCTGATGGTGCCGCGCCTGTCCGGCCTGGCCGCCGTCGGCCTTTCCGTGCTCACCGTGCTCGCCGCCGCGACGCAGGCCTTCATCGCCGACAAGCCCGCGATGGCGATCTTCCCGCTGGTGCTGGCCGCGATCTTCGCCTGGATCGCCTACGAACGCCGCGCCACCATCGCCGCGCTGGTGCGATGAGCCACGACTCGACACGCTGACGATCGCCGGAGCCCCGAGGGTTCCGGCGATCATCGGCGTGCCGAGATGGTCGATCGGTGCGCGGTGTTCGGCTGCGGAGCCAAGATCATCCAGCCGATCTCGTCTGCGAATCCAATAGGGCGAATCCCTCCGAGGTGCGACGATCGAAGACCACGTCTAGCCCGTATGAGCAGGAGCGCCCGTGTTCACTTTCCCCAGCAGCGACGGCAGCACGATCCACGTGCGGAGCTGGCTCCCCACCGAGACCGAGCCGCGCGGCGTCGTGCAGATCGCGCACGGCATGGGCGAACATTCCAACCGCTACGGTCACCTCGCCGAACGGCTCGCGGGCCTCGGGTTCGCGGTCTATGCCGACGACCACCGTGGTCACGGACTCAGCATGGGTCCCGTGCCGGGTGACCTCGGCCCCGACGGCTGGAACCTGCTCGTCGCCGACGAAGTCGCCCTGACCGAGATCCTGCGCGAACGTCATCCCGGCTTGCCCGTCACCCTGATCGGCCACAGCCTCGGCTCGTTCGCCGTGCAGCAGTACCTGCTCGACCACTCCGGCCTCGTCGACCAGGTCGTCCTGAGTGGCACCACCGCTGTCGACGGCCTGTTCGGCGAGATCGCGGCCGCGGGCGGTGACCTGATCGGCTTCTTCAACGCCGAATTCCAGCCCACCCGCACCGACGCCGACTGGATCAGCCGCGACGAAGCCCAGGTCGACGCCTACAACGCTGACCCCTGGTGCGGTTTCGCCATCGACGACGCCAACATGGGCCTGCTCGCCGCCAACGCCCAGACGCGGCTGTCCGATCCGAGCACCGTGCGCGCCGACCTGCCGATCTACGTGATGGTCGGCGACAAAGACCCGCTCAACGACAAGCTCCGCCTGTCCGACCTGCTCGTGCGGCGCTATCGCGACGCGGGCCTGAACGACCTGACCTACCAGGTCTACGCGGACGCCCGCCACGAAGTGCTGAACGAAACCAATCGGGACGAGGTCGAAGCCGATCTGCTCGCCTGGATAACCCGCGCACACGACTGACCGACCGCATGCGGAAAGATGGGTCAGCGTGACCGGCGACATCTTCGACGAACTGACCTGGCGCGGCCTGATCGCGCAGTCCACCGACCTGGACGAGCTGCGCGCCGCCGCGGCCGCCGCGCCCCTGACGCTCTATGCCGGCTTCGACCCGACCGCCGCCAGCCTGCACGCCGGCCACCTCGTCCCGCTGCTCGCGCTCAAGCGCTTCCAGCTGGCCGGGCATCGGCCGATCGTGCTCGCCGGCGGCGCGACCGGCATGATCGGCGACCCACGTGACGTGGGTGAACGCACCATGAACTCGACCGACACCGTCGCCGAGTGGGCACAGCGCATCCGGGGCCAGCTCGAGCGGTTCGTCGATCTCGACGAGTCGCCGACCGGTGCGGTCATCGTCAACAACATGGACTGGACCGGCCCGCTGTCGACTGTCGACTTCCTGCGCGATGTCGGCAAGCACTTCTCGGTGAACGTCATGCTCGCTCGCGACACCGTCAAACGGCGGCTCGAAGGCGACGGCATCTCCTACACCGAATTCAGCTATATGCTGCTGCAGGCCAACGACTACGTGCAGCTGCGGCGCGCGCACGGCTGCACGCTGCAGGTCGGTGGCTCCGATCAGTGGGGCAACATCATCGCAGGCGTCGAACTGAACCGGCGCGTCGACGGCGCGCACGTGCACGCGCTCACCGTGCCGCTGGTGACCTCGGCCGACGGCAAGAAGTTCGGCAAGTCCACCGGCGGCGGCAGCCTGTGGCTCGACCCCGAACTGACCAGCCCCTACGCCTGGTACCAGTACTTCGTGAACACCGCCGACGCCGATGTCGTGCGCTACCTGCGCTGGTTCACCTTCCTGAGCCGCGAAGAACTCGACGAGCTCGAGCAGGCGACGGTGGAGCGTCCGTTCGCGCGCGAGGCACAGAAGCGCCTGGCCGCGGAGATGACCACGCTGGTGCACGGTGAGGCCGAGACCCGCGCGGCGGAACTGGCCAGCCATGCCCTGTTCGGTCGCGGTGAGCTCGGCGAACTTCCGTTGTCCACGCTCGGCGCCGCGCTGCGCGAAGCCGCGGTCGACGGCAAGGTCGCCGAGGTGGTGCCGGGTGAACCGAACACGATCGTCGACTTGCTCGTCGCGTCGGGCCTGTGCGAGAGCAAGGGCGCGGCCCGTCGAGTAGTCAACGAAGGCGGTGCGTCGGTGAACAACGAGCGGGTCAGCGACGTCGAATGGACTCCGTCCGATGCCGACTACCTGCACGGTGAGTGGCTGGTGCTGCGACGCGGAAAGAAGAACATGGCGGGCGTACATCGGATAGCCTGACAACGTTGCGGAGGCCTGAGTCACATGCGTGTGATTCAGGCCGGCGCAGCGGCTGAGCGCACCGCCGTGACCTGCGGGAATGCGGTGTTGTTCAGGCGATTTGACGCGGCGTTATCCGGCGCGTAACTTATTGGAAGTCAGAGCGACACGGACACAAACCGGGGAGCGCCTGACAGGCCAAGATCAAGTGACCAGGGTAACGATTGACATCGCCTGGGAGTGAGGTTAGGCTGGAACAGTTGCCCAGCGGAAGATCTGAAGAGATTCAGTGATCTGCTGGTGCGTGTGTTCTTTGAGAACTCAATAGTGTGTCGATGAATGTCAGTGCCAATATTTATTATTGGTTCCAACCTTCGCGTACCCCCCGGTCGTGGGAGGTTGGACATAAACAACAGCGAATCTTTTTTGCTGGTGTTTGGCTTTGCTAGGTTTTCGGACTCTAGTTAGATATTTCTGATTTGTGTCTTCGGACATGAGTTAAGAGTCTTCAACGGAGAGTTTGATCCTGGCTCAGGACGAACGCTGGCGGCGTGCTTAACACATGCAAGTCGAGCGGTAAGGCCCTTCGGGGTACACGAGCGGCGAACGGGTGAGTAACACGTGGGTGATCTGCCCTGTACTTCGGGATAAGCCTGGGAAACTGGGTCTAATACCGGATATGACCACCGATCGCATGGTCGGTGGTGGAAAGATTTATCGGTACAGGATGGGCCCGCGGCCTATCAGCTTGTTGGTGGGGTAACGGCCTACCAAGGCGACGACGGGTAGCCGACCTGAGAGGGTGACCGGCCACACTGGGACTGAGACACGGCCCAGACTCCTACGGGAGGCAGCAGTGGGGAATATTGCACAATGGGCGAAAGCCTGATGCAGCGACGCCGCGTGGGGGATGACGGCCTTCGGGTTGTAAACCCCTTTCGACAGGGACGAAGCGCAAGTGACGGTACCTGTAGAAGAAGCACCGGCCAACTACGTGCCAGCAGCCGCGGTAATACGTAGGGTGCGAGCGTTGTCCGGAATTACTGGGCGTAAAGAGCTTGTAGGCGGTCTGTCGCGTCTTCTGTGAAAACTTGGGGCTCAACCTTAAGCTTGCAGGGGATACGGGCAGACTAGAGTACTTCAGGGGAGACTGGAATTCCTGGTGTAGCGGTGAAATGCGCAGATATCAGGAGGAACACCGGTGGCGAAGGCGGGTCTCTGGGAAGTAACTGACGCTGAGAAGCGAAAGCATGGGTAGCAAACAGGATTAGATACCCTGGTAGTCCATGCCGTAAACGGTGGGTACTAGGTGTGGGTTTCCTTCCACGGGATCCGTGCCGTAGCTAACGCATTAAGTACCCCGCCTGGGGAGTACGGCCGCAAGGCTAAAACTCAAAGGAATTGACGGGGGCCCGCACAAGCGGCGGAGCATGTGGATTAATTCGATGCAACGCGAAGAACCTTACCTGGGTTTGACATACACCGGAAACCTGCAGAGATGTAGGCCCCCTTGTGGTCGGTGTACAGGTGGTGCATGGCTGTCGTCAGCTCGTGTCGTGAGATGTTGGGTTAAGTCCCGCAACGAGCGCAACCCTTATCTTATGTTGCCAGCGCGTAATGGCGGGGACTCGTGAGAGACTGCCGGGGTCAACTCGGAGGAAGGTGGGGACGACGTCAAGTCATCATGCCCCTTATGTCCAGGGCTTCACACATGCTACAATGGCCGGTACAGAGGGCTGCGATACCGCGAGGTGGAGCGAATCCCTTAAAGCCGGTCTCAGTTCGGATCGGGGTCTGCAACTCGACCCCGTGAAGTTGGAGTCGCTAGTAATCGCAGATCAGCAACGCTGCGGTGAATACGTTCCCGGGCCTTGTACACACCGCCCGTCACGTCATGAAAGTCGGTAACACCCGAAGCCGGTGGCCTAACCCTTGTGGAGGGAGCCGTCGAAGGTGGGATCGGCGATTGGGACGAAGTCGTAACAAGGTAGCCGTACCGGAAGGTGCGGCTGGATCACCTCCTTTCTAAGGAGCACTTCTCCAGTGAGCGTCTCGAAGAGTCGAGATCGCTGCTGGCAGAGACAGTTTCGGACCCATTCGTGGTCCGGCTGGAGCTCATGGGTGGAACACTGACAAATTTCATCGCATACGACACCGGCTCAGTCCGGGGTCGCGATGGGTATACCGACACACTATTGGGTCCTGAAAGAACACGCGAAAGTGTTTTTTCAAGGCAAAACAAACGATCCGCTCGGATCTCCTTCGAAACCGCCGGCAACCTTCGGGTTGGTGAGTAGGTCAGGAAATCAATCCGGTGCGGGTGTGTTGTTTGAGAACTGCACAGTGGACGCGAGCATCTTTGTTAGTAAGTGTTTAAGAGCGTACGGTGGATGCCTTGGCACCAGGAGCCGATGAAGGACGTAGGAGGCTGCGATAAGCCTCGGGGAGCTGTCAACCGAGCTGAGATCCGAGGATTTCCGAATGGGGAAACCCAGCACGAGTGATGTCGTGTTACCCGCATCTGAATATATAGGGTGTGTGGAGGGAACGTGGGGAAGTGAAACATCTCAGTACCCACAGGAAGAGAAAACAACAGTGATTCCGTGAGTAGTGGCGAGCGAAAGCGGATGAGGCTAAACCAATCAGATGTGATAGACGGCAGTCGTTGTCTGGTTGGGGTAGTGGGAACATTCTTCTCGACTCTGCCGAGTCGAGCAACAGTAAGAAACCAAGTGGTTAGTTGAAGTGGTCTGGAACGGCCTGCCATAGACGGTGATAGTCCGGTAAACGAAAACTTCTTGGCTGTTGTGGATGTCTCCCGAGTAGCAGCGGGCCCGTGAAATCTGCTGTGAATCTGCCGGGACCACCCGGTAAGCCTGAATACTCCCTGGTGACCGATAGCGGACTAGTACCGTGAGGGAAAGGTGAAAAGTACCCCGGGAGGGGAGTGAAATAGTACCTGAAACCGTGCGCTTACAATCCGTCAAAGCCCTCCACTTTCGAGTGTGTGGGGTGATGGCGTGCCTTTTGAAGAATGAGCCTGCGAGTCATCGGTGTGTGGCGAGGTTAACCCGTTGAGGGGTAGCCGTAGCGAAAGCGAGTCTGAATAGGGCGAACGAGTCGCACATTATGGACCCGAAGCGGAGTGATCTACCCATGGCCAGGGTGAAGCGACGGTAAGACGTCGTGGAGGCCCGAACCCACTTAGGTTGAAAACTGAGGGGATGAGCTGTGGGTAGGGGTGAAAGGCCAATCAAACTCCGTGATAGCTGGTTCTCCCCGAAATGCATTTAGGTGCAGCGTCACGTGTTTCACATCGGAGGTAGAGCTACTGGATGGCCTAGGGGGCCTACAAGCTTACCGAAGTCAGCCAAACTCCGAATGCCGGTGTGTGAGAGCGTGGCAGTGAGACTGCGGGGGATAAGCTTCGTAGTCGAGAGGGAAACAGCCCAGATCGCCGGCTAAGGCCCCTAAGCGTGTACTAAGTGGAAAAGGATGTGGGGTCGCTTAGACAACCAGGAGGTTGGCTTAGAAGCAGCCACCCTTGAAAGAGTGCGTAATAGCTCACTGGTCAAGTGATCCTGCGCCGACAATGTAGCGGGGCTCAAGTACACCGCCGAAGCCGCGGCATTCACACAATAACCCGTCCTGCATTCGTGCAGGGCCAGGTGTGTGGATGGGTAGGGGAGCGTCCTGTGGCCGTGGAAGCAGCAGTGTGAACTAGCTGTGGAGGCCACGGGAGTGAGAATGCAGGCATGAGTAGCGAAAGACGAGTGAGAAACTCGTCCGCCGAATGACCAAGGGTTCCTGGGCCAGGTTAATCCGCCCAGGGTGAGTCGGGACCTAAGGCGAGGCCGACAGGCGTAGTCGATGGACAACGGGTTGATATTCCCGTACCCGTGTATCCGCGCCCAATGCTGAATCAGTTGTGCTAACTGTCCAAATGTTGTCTTATCGAGCCTTCGGGTGAGAGGGATGATTGCTGCACAGGACCCCGGTTGTAGTAGGTAAGCGATGGGGTGACGCAGGAAGGTAGCTGGGCCAGGTGATGGAATACCTGGTGTAAGCGTGTAGGGCGTTGTGTAGGCAAATCCGCACAACATGTAGCCTGAGACGTGATGCGTACCCGTTGAGGGGAATTCAGTGATCCTATGCTGCCGAGAAAAGCCTCTAGCGAGCTGGTACACGGCCCGTACCCCAAACCGACACAGGTGGTCAGGTAGAGAATACTAAGGCGATCGAGAGAACTGTGGTTAAGGAACTCGGCAAAATGCCCCCGTAACTTCGGGAGAAGGGGGACCACGCCCGGTGAAGAGATTTACTCTTGGAGCTGGGTGGGGTCGCAGAGACCAGAGAGAAGCGACTGTTTACTAAAAACACAGGTCCGTGCGAAGTCGTAAGACGATGTATACGGACTGACGCCTGCCCGGTGCCGGAAGGTTAAGAGGACCGGTTAGCGGACTTTGTCCGCGAAGCTGAGAATTTAAGCCCCGGTAAACGGCGGTGGTAACTATAACCATCCTAAGGTAGCGAAATTCCTTGTCGGGTAAGTTCCGACCTGCACGAATGGCGTAACGACTTCTCTGCTGTCTCAACCACAGACTCGGCGAAATTGCATTACGAGTAAAGATGCTCGTTACGCGCGGCAGGACGAAAAGACCCCGGGACCTTCACTATAGCTTGGTATTGGTGTTCGGTACGGTTTGTGTAGGATAGGTGGGAGACTGTGAAAGCGGCACGCTAGTGTTGTGGGAGTCGTCGTTGAAATACCACTCTGATCGTATTGGACTTCTAACCTCGGACCATGATCTGGTTCAGGGACAGTGCCTGGTGGGTAGTTTAACTGGGGCGGTTGCCTCCCAAAATGTAACGGAGGCGCCCAAAGGTTCCCTCAGCCTGGTTGGCAATCAGGTGTTGAGTGCAAGTGCACAAGGGAGCTTGACTGTGAGACTGACAGGTCGAGCAGGGACGAAAGTCGGGACTAGTGATCCGGCACCGGCAAGTGGAAGCGGTGTCGCTCAACGGATAAAAGGTACCCCGGGGATAACAGGCTGATCTTCCCCAAGAGTCCATATCGACGGGATGGTTTGGCACCTCGATGTCGGCTCGTCGCATCCTGGGGCTGGAGTAGGTCCCAAGGGTTGGGCTGTTCGCCCATTAAAGCGGCACGCGAGCTGGGTTTAGAACGTCGTGAGACAGTTCGGTCTCTATCCGCCGCGCGCGTAAGAAACTTGAGGAAGGCTGTCCCTAGTACGAGAGGACCGGGACGGACGAACCTCTGGTGTGCCAGTTGTTCCGCCAGGAGCACTGCTGGTTGGCTACGTTCGGAAGGGATAACCGCTGAAAGCATCTAAGCGGGAAGCCTGTTCCAAGATGAGGTTTCTCTCCCACTTGATGGGTTAAGGCCCCCTACAGACCATGGGGTTGATAGGCCAGAATTGGAAGCCAGGTAACTGGTGTAGGTGACTGGTACTAATAGGCCGAGGGCTTACTACGAAGGTGTTACGCGTCCACTGTGCGGTTTCTGAAACAACAGACACTGCAGCACACTCACACAGACCTTTTTTGGGTTGTTGTGTGGGGAGCGCTGTCTAGTTTCATAGAGTTACGGTAGTTATAGCGGTGGGGAAACGCCCGGTCCCATTCCGAACCCGGAAGCTAAGGCCACCTGCGCCGATGGTACTGCACTCGACAGGGTGTGGGAGAGTAGGACACTGCCGGAACATCCTTCGCGATAGGGGACCCTTATTTGGGTCCCCTATCGGCGTTTGTGGGCTCGATACGAGTCCGGTACGCCAGGCGGACGATGCCCCGTCCTTCGTCCGTGGTTGAATTCTTAGTGGCGGGGCCATTGACAACACTCCCCGGAGGCCGGGGAACCTAGAGAGGGATCGCCGTGTCGGAACACAACGACGGACGGAAGCCTTTCCGCCGGGACGGAGACGCCCCCGGTTTCGGCCGGCGCGGCGAACCGACCGATCGCCCCCGCGGCGGACACGGTGACAATCGCGGTTCGGGCCGTGGCGAAGGCGGCGGATTCCGCCGAGACGACGCCGGCCGAGGCAGCAGCGCCGGTCGCGGCGGCTCCGATCGTGGCAGCTCCGATCGTGGCAGCTCCGATCGGGGTGGATTCAAGCGCAACGAGGACAGTCGCGGCTCCGGCCGTCCCGAGGGCCAGCGTGGCGGATACAACCGCGACGACCGCGGCGCCAGCTCTGACCGTGGCGGCTTCAAGCGCGGCGACAGTGGCGACCGCGGCGGCTACCAGCGCCGTGACGACGCCGGTCGAGGTGGCTCCAGCGACCGCGGTGGTTTCGATCGCGGCGGTGACCGTGGTGGATACCGCGGCAACAACGACGACCGCCCCCGTGGTGGTTCGGACCGTGGCGGCTACCAGCGCCGCGACGACACAGCTAAGGGCGGCTACCCCAAGCGCGACGACGCGGGCCGCGGTGGCTACCAAGGAAGGCGCGACGACAACGATCGCGGTGGCTACCAGAAGCGCGACGACAACGATCGCGGTGGCTACCAGAAGCGTGGCGACAGTGGCGACCGCGGTGGCTACCAGCGCCGTGACGACGCCGGTCGTGGCGGCTCCGGTGACCGTGGTGGGTTCAAGCGTAATGAGGGCGGAAGTGACCGTCCCACAGGCGGTTTCGATCGCGGTGGCGACCGTGGCGGATACCGTGGTGGTTCGGATCGCGGCGGCTCGTCGGATCGCGGTGGCTATCAGCGTCGCGACGACAACAAGAGTGGCTACCCCAAGCGTGACGATGCGGGCCGCGGTGGTTACCAGAAACGCGATGACAACGATCGCGGCGGTTACCAAGGAAAGCGCGATGACAACGATCGCGGTGGGTTCAAGCGCGGCGACAGTGGCGACCGCGGCGGCTACCAGCGCCGTGACGACGCCGGTCGTGGTGGGTTCAAGCGTAATGAGGGCGGAAGTGACCGTCCCACAGGCGGTTTCGATCGCGGCGGCGACCGTGGCGGATACCGCGGCAACAATGACGACCGTCCCCGCGGTGGTTCGGGTGGCGGGTTCCGTCGCAACGAAGGCGACGACCGTTCGCGCGGCAGCTCCGATCGCGGCAGTGACCGTGGTGGCAGCTCTGATCGCGGTGGGTTCCGTCGCAACGAGGGCGGTGGCGACCGTCCGGGTGGCGGGTTCCGTCGCAACGACAGTGACGATCAGTCGCGCGGTGGTTCCGATCGTGGCGGCTACCAGAAGCGTGACGACAAGGGCGGATACCCGCGTCGCGACGACAGCGGCAAGGGTGGATACCCGCGTCGCGACGACAATGATCGCGGTCCCAAGCGCGATGACGATCGCGGTCGCGGCGGCTTCAAGCGTGACGCGCGCTCCGGTGGCAGCCAGGGCAAGTTCGTCGGCGAAGACGGTAAGCCGCTCGACGGCACCTACCGCGAGAAGCGCCGTGAGCGTGACAGCGATGTGCTCGGCGTTGTCTCGCCGGCTGTCTCCGATGTCGACGAGTCGATCACCGACGACGACAGCACGGCTTCGGCCGGTGCGTCGGACAGCGTCTCCGCGGCAGCGAGCGACAAGCCCGCGACCGACGAGTCGGCGGCGTCCACTGGGCAGTCTGAGGACACAGCACCCGAGCGGCCTGAGCCGGGCGCGGCACGAGTAGCCGACGCCGCGACCGACGATGACCGCCCCCGCGGCACGGATCGCCGTGCTCGCGCAGGTGACGAGTCCGTCGATCCGGATGCCGACGACCGCGCTGGTGCCGCAGATCTCGACGACCGTTCGCGTGGTGGGTCGGATCGTGACGAACAGGCGCGTGCCGTAGGTGACGAGCCCGCCCCGGCCCGTGGCGACCTGCGCGACAACGCCGGCTTCGACGAGAGCCCACGCGGCGCCGATCGCGACACCTCTCCCCGAGGTGAGTCGGATCGTGACGACCGCTCGCGCTCGGCCGACCGTTCCAGCGGTTCGAATCGTGACGACCGCTCGCGTGCGGCCGACCGTTCCGGCGGCTCGGATCGTGACGACCGCTCGCGTGCGGCCGACCGTTCCGGCGGCTCGGATCGTGACGATCGGGCTCGTAGCGGCGACGATCGTGGCGAGCGGCGCGGATTCGCCGATCGTGGTGTTCGTTCGGACCGTGACGACCGTTCGCGCAGTGGCTCGGCTTCCGGTGGTCCGGCCCGGTCGGGTGACTACGGTGACGATCGCCGCCGTGGCGGCGAAGGTGCTCGGACGACCGGTGGGCGGCCGGACGATCGGCGGGCGGCTCGTCCCGAGGAGCCCGATCTGCCCGAGGACGTGCAGGCCTCCGATCTGGATCCGGCCGTGCGCCGCGATCTGCTGAGCCTGGACAAGAACAACGCCGATTCGGTGGCCCGGCACATGGTGATGGCCGTCGAGCTGCTCGACGACGACCCGCGCCTGGCACTGGCACACGCCAGGGCCGCCCGGCAGCGTGCGGGGCGCATCGCGGTGGTGCGTGAGACCGCCGGTGTGGTGGCGTACCACGCCGAGGAGTGGGCCGAGGCGCTGTCGGAGCTGCGGACCGCGCGACGCATGTCGGGTGGTGCCGGGCTGCTGGCGGTGATGGCGGACTGCGAGCGCGGTCTCGGCAGGCCGGAACGGGCCATCGAGCTCGGTCGCAGCGAGGAAGCGCAGACGCTCACCGGTGACGAAGCCGCCGAGCTGCGGATGGTCGTCGCGGGCGCCCGGATGGATCTGGGTCAATTCGACCAGGCCGTCGTGACGCTGCAGGCCTCCGATCTGGACCCGTCTCGCACGGGTTCGGCCGCCGCGCGCCTGTTCTACGCCTACGCCGACGCGCTGGTGGCGGCAGGCCGCACCGATGACGGACTGCAGTGGTTCCTCAACGCCGCGGCCGCCGACCTCGACGACGAAACCGACGCCGAGGAACGGGCAACCGAACTCACCGGCGACGCACAGTAGAACCAGAAAGGCCGCAGGCCGGGACCACACAGGTCCCCGGCCTGCGGCCTTTTTCGCGTGTCAGTGAGAAATACGCAACAGGCGACATCGCGCACAAACCCGTGGCACATGCTCGATCATGAAGGGTGCGAGTGCTGTTCGGCAGCCGAGAGGACCGAAGCTGTCGGTGGCCTGGCTTAGGGTCGCAGATGTGTTCGACCCGGTGGAGACGACGGAGTGAGGGTGGATGGACCGGCTACGTGATCGATACGAGGCATTGCTGCTCGACCTGGACGGAACGCTGTACCGCGGACCCGAAGTAATCGAGGGTGCGCCCAAAGCGCTTGTCCCGAACGGTGATTCGGTACAGCGTCTTGTCTACGTCACCAACAATGCCGCGCGTGGGCCCGGTGCCGTGGCACACCACCTCGACGAGCTCGGCTACCCGGCCACCGCCGACGATGTGGTGACCAGTGCGCAAGCCGCGGCCCGCATGCTGTCCGAACGGCTGAGCCCCGGCGACAAGGTGCTCGTCGTCGGCACCGACGATCTGGCCGCCGAGGTGAAGGCCGTCGGCCTCGATCCCGTCCGCCGGTTCGACGACACCCCACCCGCGGCGGTCGTGCAAGGACACTCGCCGACGACCGCGTGGCCCGACCTCGCCGAAGCCGCCTACGCCTTGCGCGCGGGCGCGCTGTGGATCGCCGCCAATACCGACCGCACCTTGCCCAACGAGCGCGGCCTCGCCCCTGGCAACGGCTCGATGGTCGCAGCCCTGGCCACCGCATCCGATCGTGCGCCCCTCGTCGCGGGCAAGCCGTACGCGCCGCTGATGGAAGACGCGATCGAGCGAGCGGGCACCCGCCGCGCCTTGGTCGTCGGTGACCGCCTCGACACCGATATCGAGGGTGCCAACGGTCTCGGTCTCGACTCGCTGCTGGTGCTGACCGGAGTCAGCACCATCGACGAGGTGATCGGCGCATCGGCTGCCCGGATTCCCACCTATATCGCCGCCACCCTCGATGCCCTCAACGACGCCGCGCTGGCAGAAGCCGCCGCACCAGCGGACATCGCGGAGCTGTTGCGACAGCACCCCGGCCGGGCGGTACGGGTGCGCGCAACCGATTCGGAAATCCGATAGCGTTGACGCCACGATGAGTACTGCGAGTTCACCGCCGAACGGCGCGTCACAGCCACCCCGCCCCGGGATTCCGGTGCCGGGCGCTCACCTGCCCGGTGCTCCGGCACATCAGGAGCCAGCCGATCCGAACCGGATCAAGGCCGATGTCGACGCCCTGCTCACCGAACTCGGCCCACGTGCCGCCGTGAGTCCGGCGGAGAACACCGAGACCGGCGCCGACATCACCCGCCGTGCGCGCATCCTCGAGCAAGCGCACGACGTACTGGTCGACGCGCTGGCGACAGTGGACAAGATCTGAGGTGGCCAGGCGAGCGCGGGTGGACGCCGAACTGGTTCGCCGCGGATTGGCGCGATCGCGAGAACACGCGGTCGAACTGATCAGCGCGGGCCGCGTCCTGATTGCCGGCACCGTCGCCGTGAAACCGGCGACGGCTGTGGAGACGGGGACCCCGCTGATCGTGCGGGAAGAACCCGACGAGGTGTCGTGGGCCTCACGTGGCGCGCATAAACTGCTCGGCGCGCTCGAGGCGTTCGAGCCCGAGGGGCTCAGCCTCACGGGTAAGCGGTGCCTGGACGCGGGTGCGTCGACCGGCGGGTTCACCGATGTGCTGCTGAACAAGGGCGCGACCGAGGTGGTCGCGGTCGACGTCGGCTACGGCCAGTTGATCTGGCGGCTGCAGAACGACGATCGGGTCCGGGTGTTCGACCGCACCAACGTGCGCAACATCACCCCCGAATCCATCAGCGGCACAGTCGAAGTCGTTGTCGGGGACTTGTCGTTCATTTCGCTCGGACTCGTTCTCCCGGCACTGGCGGCCTGCGCCGCCGACGGCGCCGATCTACTGCCGATGGTGAAGCCGCAGTTCGAGGTCGGCAAGGATCGGGTCGGTTCGGGCGGCGTGGTGCGTGATCCCGCGCTGCGCACCGAAGTGGTGTGTGATGTCGCGACCGCCGCCGCCGCGCTCGGACTGCGCACCCTGGGTGTGGTCGCCAGCCCACTGCCCGGTCCGTCGGGCAACGTCGAGTACTTCCTGTGGCTGCGCAAGGTCGGCCCGTTCGAGTACGACGCCGACAAGGTGCGCGCGCTGGTCGCACAGGCTGTCGAGGAGGGGCCGCAGTGAGTACGCAAGCGGGCGGCAGGGAGATCCTGCTCGTCGCCCATCCCGGCCGCGCCGAGATCATCGAGACCGCGCACCGGGTGGCGAAGATCTTCGCCGAGGCGGGCATCTGCCTTCGAGTGCTGGCCGACGAGGCCGACAGCACCCGGTTCGAAGACGAGGCCGGATACCCGGTGCGGGTGGTGCCGCACAGTCCCTCCGCGGCGCAGGGCTGTGAGATGGTGCTCGCCCTCGGTGGCGACGGCACGTTCCTGCGCGCGGCCGAACTCGGCAGGCCCGCCGGTGTGCCCGTGCTCGGAATCAACTTGGGCCGCATCGGTTTTCTGACCGAAGCCGAGGCCGAGAACCTCGATGAGGCGCTCTCGCAGGTGGTCGATCGCGATTACCAGGTGGAAAACCGGATGACCATCGACGTCACCGTGCGCGTCGACGATACGGTCGTCGAACGCGGCTGGGCGCTCAACGAGGCCAGCCTCGAGAACGCCCAGCGCATGGGTGTGCTGGAGGTGGTACTCGAAGTGGACGGGCGGCCGGTCTCGGCGTTCGGCTGCGACGGCATCCTCATCTCGACCCCCACCGGGTCGACCGCCTACGCGTTCTCCGCGGGCGGGCCGGTGGTGTGGCCCGAACTGGAGGCGATGCTGGTGATCCCGAGCAACGCGCACGCGTTGTTCGCGCGGCCACTGGTGACCAGCCCGGAGTCGCTCATCGCGGTGGAGACCGTGGCGACCGGACACGATGCGATCGTTTTCCTGGACGGCAGACGCACCCTCGCGTTGCCGCGTGGTGGCCGCGCCGAAGTGGTGCGTGGCGAACGCCCGGTGCGCTGGGTGCGGCTCGATTCGGCGCCCTTCGCCGACCGGATGGTGCGCAAGTTCCAGCTGCCGGTCACCGGCTGGCGGGGCAGACAGCGAACGGAAGAGCACTGATGCTGACAGAGATCAGGATTGACGGACTCGGTGTCATCTCGACGGCCACCGCGCAGTTCCATGCCGGCCTGACCGTGCTCACCGGCGAGACCGGTGCGGGCAAGACCATGGTGGTCACCAGCCTGCACCTGCTCAGCGGTGCGCGCGCCGACGCGGGGCGGGTACGTCTCGGTGCGGCGAAAGCCGTGGTGGAGGGCCGTTTCGTCGTCGACGACGTCAACGACGCGGCGCGCGCGGCGGTCGGGGAAGTGCTGGAATCGGCGGGTGCCGAGGCAGATGAGGACGGCAGCGTGATCGCGGTCCGCACCGTCAACAGCGACGGACGCTCGCGCGCGCATCTCGGCGGACGTGGGGTGCCCGCCGCGGTGTTGGGCGAGTTCACCTCTCGGCTGCTCACCGTGCACGGGCAAAACGACCAATTGCGGTTGCAGCGGCCCGAACAGCAACTGTCGGCGCTGGACCAGTTCGCCGGCGACAGCGTCGCCGGACTGCTGCGCAAGTACCAGGTGCATCGTCGGTCCTGGCTGGACGCGCGCACCGAGCTGCTCGAACGCACCGCGCGCAGTAGGGAATTGGCGCTCGAAGCCGACCGGCTCAAGCATTCGCTCACCGAAATCGACGGCATCGCCCCCGAGCCCGGTGAGGACACCCGCCTGGTCGCCGAGATCCGCAGGCTCAGCGACCTCGATTCGCTGCGCGAGGCGGGCGTCGCCGCGCACGAGTCACTGTCGGGCCCGACCGACGCACCGGCCGACGGCGGTGGCGTGCTCGATCTGCTCGGTGGGGCCCGCGCCCGCCTCGATTCTGCCGACGACCCGGCGCTGGCCGCCCTGGCCCCGCGACTCGGCGAGGCGATCGCGGTGGTGGTCGACGTGACCACCGAACTCAGCAGCTACCTCTCGGAATTGCCGTCCGATCCCAGCGCGCTGGACTCGATGCTCAACCGTCAAGCCGAACTCAAATCGCTGACCCGCAAATACGCACCCGATATCGACGGTGTGATCGCGTGGGCCGACGAGTCGCGTTCGCGCCTCGACTCGCTCGATGTGTCCGAGGACGCGCTGGCCAAGCTGGCCGGTGAGGTCGAGACGGCCGCGGGCAAGGTGCGCGAGGCGGCCCGCAAACTCAGCGCCGCCCGCGCCAAGTCGGCGGGCAAGCTGGCGAGCGCGGTGAGCACCGAGCTCGGTGGGCTCGCGATGGGCAAGGCGCGACTCGAAGTCCAGGTCCGCCCGCTGCAGGCGAGCCAGCAGGATTCGGCGCCGCTCGACGTCGACGGCGCGCTCCTGCACGCCGGGTCCAACGGCTGCGACGAAGTCGAATTCCGGCTCTCCGCCCATTCCGGCGCGCAATCGCTGCCGTTGAGCAAAAGTGCTTCCGGCGGCGAACTCTCGCGAGTGATGCTGGCACTGGAAGTGGTGCTGGCCGGATCCGATCACGGCGCGACCATGGTGTTCGACGAAGTCGACGCCGGCGTCGGCGGCCGGGCCGCGGTCGAGATCGGCAAGCGCCTTGCCCGCCTGGCCCGCACCCATCAGGTCATCGTCGTCACCCACTTACCCCAGGTAGCGGCCTTCGCCGACACCCACCTGGTGGTGAACAAGTCCGACGACGGAAAAGGCAAGGTGGACAGCGGCGTTCGCACCCTGACCGACGACGAACGGGTAGTCGAACTGGCCCGCATGCTCGCCGGCCTCGACGACACCGAGACAGGCCGCGCCCACGCCGAAGAACTACTCGAAACCGCCCGAGCCGAGCGCTTGCCCGCCTGAAAAACAACGACGTCGCCTGCCACAACGGCCAGGCGACGTCGGCTTCGATCAGCGCAGAGCTTTACGCACGCCACCGAGAAGCTGGTTGGTCAGCTGACGCAACCCGAACTCCAGCACCGGCGCGGGCACGGGCAGCGACGACTCGGACTCCATCGTGTACACCACCCGGGTGCCGCCCTCGGCGGTATCGGCGAAGTCGATCGTGCCGACGTGCCGCTTGACCGGCGCACCCTTCACGATCTTGTACTCCATCCGCTCGCCGGGAACCAGCGCGGTGATCTCCTCGGTGACGCCCACCTTGCCGAAACCGAGGATGTGCTGGGCGCCGACGCCGGTGGCCGGGTCGCCCGCCTTGACGAGCTTGACCTGGATCGGCAGGTACGGGCTGACCGCTTCACGCTCGGTGAAGAGGCGGTAGACGATGTCGCGAGGTGCGTCGAAAACCGTCTCGACGGTGCTACGTGGCATGGATGTGTCTCCTGTCCGAAATGTCTGTGACCCGGAGCATACGGGTAGTCGCGACCCGGGCTCCGACCGGCGCGCCTCCACCAAAGGTTGAGGGTTTGGCTTCATCATCGGCCTCATGAAGATGCCGGCGCTGTTGTCACGGAACACGGAAACGCTGCCCGGTGTCGCCGGGATCGCCCGGGTGGATCGCGATACCGGCCGATTGCTGCGGCGGGTCGGTCCCGGGGACGTGGTCGTCCTCGACGAGACCGACCTGGACCGCCACACGGCCGACCGGCTGGTCGAGGCGGGTGTGCTCGCGGTGATCAACACCTCGCCCTCGATTTCCGGTCGCTATCCTAATCTGGGCCCGGAAGTGTTGGTGGCCAACGGGATCGTGCTGATGGACACGGTGTCCTCCGACGCGTTCGGCAAGATCAAGGACGGTTCCAAGGTTCGCATCGACGGCGGCATCGTCTACGCCGACCGGTTGACCAAGAAGGAACCCGAGGTCCTGGTCGAGGGCATCGAGTTCGACGAGTCGACCATCGCCGACCGGATGATCGAGGCGCGCAACGGCCTCGCCGATCACCTCGACGCGTTCGCGGGCAACACCACCGAATTCGTGCGCACCGAGAGCGCGCTGCTGATCGACGGCGTCGGCGTGCCCGATATCGAGCTGGACATGCGCGACCGGCACGTGGTCGTGATCGCCGACGGCTCGGGCCATCTCGCGGAATTGCAGCGGCTCAAGCCGTTCATCAAGGAGTACGCGCCGATTCTGATCGGTGTCGGCAGCGGCGCCGATACTTTGCGCAAGCTCAAGTACACGCCTGACCTGATCGTCGGCGATCCCGACGAGATCAGCACGGAGACACTGAAATCCGGCGCCGAGATGATCCTGCCCGCCGACACCGACGGCCACGCCAAAGGCCTCGAACGCATCCAGGACCTCGGTATCGGCGCCACCACGTTCCCGTCCTCGGGCTCGCCGACCGATCTCGCGTTGATGCTGGCCGACCATCACGGTGCGTCCCTGATCGTGCTGGCAGGCGCCCACGCCTCGCTCGAAGACTTCTTCGACCGCGGCCGGCGCGACAGCAATCCGGCCACCTTCCTGACCCGATTGAAGGTCGGTGCGAAGCTGGTCGACGCCAACGCGGTGTCGACCCTGTACCGGCACCGTTCCACCGGTGCCGCGGTCGCGCTCGTGGTGCTGGCCGCGCTGGTAGCGATCGTGGTGGTGATCCTGGCTTCGCACAATGGTTCCGAGATGCTGGACCGGTCGATCGAATACTGGAACAGCTTCGTCCTGTGGGTGCGTGGTCTGCTGTGATCTCGCTGCGTCAACACGCCATCTCGATCGCGGCGATCTTCCTGGCGCTGGCGGTCGGTGTGGTGCTCGGTTCGCACACCCTCGCCGGCGACATGATCTCGGGCCTGCGCTCGGACAAGACCGACCTGAACACTCAGGTGGACGAGCTGACCGCCCAGAACGCGCAGCTCACCGCCCGCCTCGACGCCGCCGACCAGTTCATCGCGGGCTCGGCGCCCCGCATCCTGAACGGCACCCTGGCCGACCGCACCGTCGTCGTCCTCACCACCCCCGACGCCGACCCCGCCGACATCGACGGCGTGAGCAACTCCCTGCGCACCGCAGGCGCCACGGTGACCGGCCGCGTCGCCCTGACCGAGTCCTTCGTCGACGCGGGGGAGGGCGATCGCATGCGCTCCACCCTGACCAACATCGTCCCCGCCGGCGCCCAGCTCAACACCGGCGCCGTAGACCAGGGCAGCCTCGCAGGCGACCTCCTCGGCCTCGCTCTACTCCAGGACCCCGCGACCAACCACCCCCGCAGCACCCCCGAGGAACTGTCCCTGATCCTCGAAACCCTCCGAGGCGGCAACTTCCTCACCTACACCGACCCCCCGACGAGACCAGCGCAACTCGCGGTAGTCATCACCGGCAACGGTGTCGAATCCGACACCGGCCAGGGCGCGACTATCGCCCGCTTCACCGCCGCCCTCAGAGCAAGAGCCGCAGGCACAGTCCTCGCAGGCCGCCAAGGCGCCGCCGAGGGCAACGCCGCGATAGCCAACGTCCGAGCCCAAGCCCCCCTCGCGACAACAGTCACCACAGTCGACAACATCGACCGCGAAATAGGCCGAGTAACAACAACACTCGCCCTGACAGAACAACTGACCGGCGGCGCCGGCCGCTACGGAACAGGAACATCAGCAACGTCACTGACCCTGGTAGCAATGCCCCGCTGATTGAGAACCCCACCACTAACCCAAGGCAAGATCCCGCGACTCGCGCACCGACGTAACTCCCGATCTCGCGAGTACATGGGTAACTCACCGGGCACGCCCAGAGGCCGCTCAGCGCCTCTCCGCCGGTCCGCGAACCCAACACGCCGCCCGCAAACGACCGGCAAAATACGCGGAGAGGCGGACTAGCGGTACAGTGGTGGTCCGTGGGTCATCAACGGAATCAGGCTAAAAGTGCCACCAAGCACATCTTCGTGAGCGGTGGCGTCGCCTCCTCATTGGGTAAGGGTCTCACCGCTTCCAGCCTCGGTCAGCTCCTGACCGCGCGCGGTATGCGGGTGACGATGCAGAAGCTCGACCCGTATCTCAATGTCGATCCGGGCACCATGAACCCGTTCCAGCACGGCGAGGTGTTCGTCACCGAAGACGGCGCCGAGACCGACCTGGACGTGGGCCATTACGAGCGTTTCCTCGATCGCGATCTCACGATGGACGCGAACGTGACCACCGGTCAGATCTATTCGACCGTGATCGCCAAGGAACGCCGCGGCGAGTATCTGGGCGATACGGTGCAGGTCATCCCGCATATCACCGACGAGATCAAGAGTCGCATCCTCGCGATGCAGGGTCCCGATCTCGAGGGGCATGTGCCGGATGTGGTGATCACCGAGATCGGTGGCACCGTCGGTGACATCGAGTCGCAGCCGTTCCTCGAGGCGGCCCGCCAGATCCGTCACGATGTGGGTCGCGACAACGTGTTCTTCCTGCATGTGTCGCTGGTGCCGTATCTGGCGCCCTCGGGTGAGCTCAAGACCAAGCCGACGCAGCATTCGGTGGCCGCGCTGCGCAATATCGGTATCCAGCCCGACGCGCTGATCCTGCGTTGCGACCGTGAGGTGCCGCAGGGGCTCAAGAACAAGATCGCGCTGATGTGCGACGTCGACGTGGAGGCGTGCATCTCCACGCCGGACGCGCCGTCGATCTACGACATCCCGAAGGTGCTGCACAGCGAGGGTCTCGATGCCTACGTGGTGCGCAAGCTCGGGCTGCCGTTCCGCGATGTGGACTGGAAGGTGTGGGGCGATCTGCTCGATCGCGTGCATTCCCCGCGCGAGACCGTCGAGGTGGCGCTGGTCGGCAAGTACGTCGATCTCCCGGATGCCTACCTGTCGGTGACCGAGGCGCTGCGGGCGGGCGGTTTCGCGCATCGCGCCAAGGTGAACATCCGCTGGGTGCCGTCGGACGAATGCGAGACCGAGGTCGGCGCGCAGGCGGCGCTGCGTGATGTCGACGCCGTGCTGATTCCCGGTGGGTTCGGTATTCGCGGTATCGAGGGCAAGCTCGGCGCGATCGGCTACGCCCGCCACCGCGGTATCCCGCTGCTCGGGCTGTGCCTGGGTCTGCAGTGTGTGGTCATCGAGGCTGCGCGTTCGGTCGGTATCGCCGACGCGAACTCGGCCGAGTTCGAGCCCGACACCAAGAACCCGGTCATCTCGACCATGGCCGACCAGGAAGACGTTGTCGCCGGTGAAGCCGATCTGGGCGGCACAATGCGACTGGGCGCCTACCCCGCCACGTTGAAGAAGGGCTCGGTCGTCGCGCAGGCGTACGGCACCGAGAACGTGTCCGAGCGGCACCGGCACCGGTTCGAGGTGAACAACTCCTACCGTGACGCCATCGCCAAGAGTGGGCTGGTGTTCTCCGGCACCTCGCCCGACGGGCACCTGGTGGAGTTCGTCGAGTATCCGGCTTCGGTGCATCCGTTCTTCGTCGCCACCCAGGCGCATCCGGAGCTCAAGAGCCGTCCGACCCGGCCGCATCCGCTGTTCGCGGCGCTGATCTACGCCGCGTTGAAATACAAACTGGCCGAACGGCTTCCCGTAGACTTCCCGGAGGAAGAGCTCGCGGAGCAGCCCGCGCAAGCGTAGGAAATTCGGCGATAGGAACGCATGAGCGAGCCCGGTAGTCACGACTTCGAGACGGTGTCGAGCCGGGTGCTCTACAGCGGCGCGATCCTGGCCCTGCGCCAGGATCAGGTCAGGATGCCGGACGGGCGGGTCGCCGAGCGCGAGGTGATCGAGCACCACGGTGCTGTCGCGGTGCTCGCGCTCGACGACGACGGCAATGTCGTGTTGATCCGTCAGTACCGGCATCCGATCGGTACCCGGCTGCTGGAACTGCCCGCCGGGCTGCTCGACATCGACGGTGAGGACCCGCTCACCGCGGCCAAGCGTGAGCTGGCCGAGGAGACGGGGCTCGCCGCCGCGCAATGGTCGGTGCTGGTGGATGTGGCGTTGTCGCCGGGTTTCACCGACGAGGCGCTTCGGGTGTTCTTCGCGACCGGTCTCAGCGTCACCGACCGGCCCGACCCCGAGCATGAGGAAGCCGATCTCGAGCTGGTGCGGATGCCACTTGACGAGGCGGTGCGGGCCGCGCTGGCCGGGGAGATCGTGAACGCGACCGCGGTCGCCGGGGTGCTCGCCTACGCCGCGGCCGAGGCGAGTGGGGTGGCGTTGCGCGCGCCCGACGCGCCGTGGCCCGGTCAGCCGACGACGTTCCTGCGGCGTAAGGCCGCCGAGGCGCCGTCTCGCGGTAACCACGCGTGACCACGGCCCACGTTTCGACCCCCGATTCCGCCGTCTCGGTCGGCGGGGACTAGGCGGGCGAGCGTGCTCGAGCGGGAGATCGACGCCTACCTCGACCACTTGACGGTCGAACGCGGAGCCGCGCGCAACACCCTCGGCGCCTACCGCCGCGACCTGGCCCGCTACCGGAATTTCCTCACCGGTCGCGGGGTCGACAGCTTGAGCGCGGTGGTCCAAGGTGATGTCGCCGAATTCACGATGGCGTTGCGTTCTGGCGGCGCCGATCATCCTGCGCTGGCCGCGGGTTCGGTGGCGAGGGCATTGATCGCGGTACGCGGGCTGCACCGGTTCGCCGCCGCCGAGGGCATCACCGACACCGATGTGGCGCACGCGGTGAAACCGCCCGCGCCGGGTCGCCGGTTGCCCAAAGCGCTGCCCTACGACCAGGTTCTGCGACTGCTCGAATCGGCGGGCGGCGAACCGGAGGATTCCGGCGGTGGACCGCGTGGACTGCGCGACCGGGCACTGCTGGAGCTGCTCTATTCCACGGGCGCGCGCATTTCGGAGATGGTCGGGCTCGACGTCGACGACATCGACGCCGAGCAACGCTGTGTGGTGCTGCACGGCAAGGGCGGAAAACAGCGCCTCGTCCCGATCGGCCGCCCGGCTCTCGCGGCCGTCGACGCGTATCTGGTGCGCGGTCGACCCACCCTGGCCGCGAGCGGAAAAGGTTCCGGCGGAGCGCTTTTCCTCAACGCCCGTGGCGGCAGACTGTCCCGGCAGAGCGCGTGGCAGGTATTGCAGACCGCCGCCGAACGTGCCGGAATCGGGGCGACGGTGTCGCCGCACACCCTGCGCCATTCCTTCGCCACCCACCTGCTCGACGGTGGCGCCGATGTGCGGGTGGTGCAGGAACTGCTCGGCCATGCCTCGGTGACCACGACCCAGATCTACACCCTTGTAACGGTGAGTACCTTGCGCGAAGTGTGGGCCACGGCCCATCCGCGCGCCACGTGAACCGGCACCCCCGATATGCGCTGAACAGGTATCGTGCGAACACGCCCGGCGTTGCCATGCTGTACCTCACCGGTCCGAGCGGTAGCGTCTACCCAGAGTTGGACCGTACGAAAGCGAACCGGTCGGCGGATCGGCCTCGCTACCCTCGACAGGGGTTACCGGCAAGGAAAACGTATAAGGAGCAGCGGATCGTGACGACAGCGGAAACACCGTGGGACGGTGGACCGGAACAGGTCACCGAGCCCGTCGAGATGGGCCCGACCGGCCGGCCGCTGCGACTGGTCCCAGATCCACCGCAGGTCCAGCGGCACGGCGACGCGCTCGTTGTCGCCATGTGCAATCAGAAGGGCGGGGTCGGAAAAACCACCTCGACCATCAATCTCGGTGCGGCACTGGCCGAATACGGTCGTCGCGTGCTGCTGGTCGACCTCGACCCGCAGGGTGCGCTCTCGGCCGGACTCGGTGTGGCACACCACGATCTCGATCTCACCGTGCACGACCTGCTGATCGGCGGTAAGGCGAAGGTCGACGACGTGCTGCAGACCACCAAGGTCGACGGCATGGACCTGTTACCCAGCAACATCGACCTATCGGCGGCCGAGATCCAGCTGGTCAACGAGGTCGGCCGCGAACAGTCGCTGGGTCGCGCCCTGCACGGCGTGCGCGATCGCTATGACTACATCCTCATCGACTGCCAGCCCTCGCTCGGCCTGCTCACGGTGAACGCGCTGGCCTGTTCCGACGGCGTGATCATTCCGATGGAATGCGAGTATTTCTCGCTGCGCGGGCTCGCCCTGCTCAACGACACCGTCGAGAAGGTGCGCGACCGCCTCAACCCGCGGCTGAGCCTCTACGGCATCGTGGTCACCATGTTCGATGCACGGCTGCTGCATTCGCGTCAGGTGATGTCGCGCGTGGTCGAGGTGTTCGGCGATCTGGTCTACGACACCGCCATCTCGCGCACCGTGCGCTTCCCCGACGCCAGCGTCGCCGGTGAGCCGATCACCACCTGGTCGCCGAAATCGGGCGGCGCCGAGTCCTATCGAGCGATGGCACGTGAAGTCATCCACCGGTCTGGCCGGTGATCGGAGCTACACCTGCGGTGCAAGCAGTACCCGAAGACTCTGACTCCGCCCCTGAATCCCCAGTTCTCGGCCGCCTTGATTCTGGACTGACCAGAGGGTGCGACGAAGGAGTGCCCGGCGGGAGGGAAGAATCGAGGCCTCAGGGCCGAGAACCCGCGGCGCCAGCCGCCAAAGACTCTGTATTTCACTTGCGGCTCACCAATTTCGAGGGGCCGTTCGATCTGTTGCTGACGTTGATCAGCTCGCGCAAACTCGATGTCACCGAAGTCGCGCTGCACCAGGTCACCGACGAATTCATCGCCTACACCAAGGCATTGACCGCCGAGCTGGCCGAGAACACCAAGCTGCGCGCGGACAAGATTCTCGATCAGACCACCGAATTCCTCGTCGTCGCCGCCACTTTGCTGGATCTCAAAGCGGCTCGGCTGCTGCCCTCGGGTGAGATGACCGACGCCGACGATCTCGAACTCCTCGACGCGCGCGACCTGCTGTTCGCGCGCCTGCTGCAATACCGCGCGTTCAAGCAGGTGGCCGAACTGCTCGCCGAGCTGGAAGCCGCGGCCCTGCGCCGGTATCCGCGCTCGGTGGCGCTCGAGGAGCAGTTCGAAGGGCTGCTGCCCGAGGTCACCCTCGGGGTGGACATCGCCGCGTTCGCCGAGATCGCGGCGGCGGCTTTCCGGCCACGCCCGATCCCCGAGGTAGGGCTCGGGCATCTGCACATGCACACCATCTCGGTCGCCGAGCAGGCCGAGTTGGTGCTCGCTCTGTTGAAGGAACGCGGTCCGGGCGGCTGGACGACCTTCGCCGAATTGGTGGTCGACTGCACAGTCCCGGTGGAAATCGTGGCGCGGTTCCTGGCGTTGTTGGAGCTGTACCGCGGTAAGACCATCGCCTTCGACCAACCCGATCCACTCGGGCCGTTGGCTGTCAGCTGGCTGGGCGAGCTCGACCCTGACGCGGAAGCAGCGGCATTGACCTTCGAGGAGGACTACGGTTGACTTCCTCCCCGCCCGCGAGGACGGGGAGTTCCTGCTTCACCGTCAGATGCCGGAAAGGAGAACTCCTTTGCGGACTTACACCGACTCCACAGGCGTTTCATCTCTCTGCCAGCCCGGCAGCGAGGATGTTGCGGGCAGCGTTAACGTCGCGATCATGGGCCGTGCCACAGGGGCGGCACTTCCACTTTCGAACGTTCAACGGCAGCTTGTCGCCCAAGGCGCCACAGTGCGAACACACCCGGGTAGACGGATACCAACGATCCACCACCAGCACTTCGCGGCCGTACCAGTCCGCCTTGTACTCGAGCATGAAGCGCAGTTGCCGCCAGCTTGCATCCGAGATTGCTCGGGCAAACGCGTGGTTGGCGACCATGTTACGCACCGTCAAGTCTTCGATAGCGACCGTTTGGTTCTCGCGGATCAGCCTCGTAGACAGTTTGTGAAGGAAATCGGTGCGGCGGTCGGTGATCCGCGCGTGAATACGACCGACCTTCTGCCGAGCCTTCTTCCGGTTGTTCGAACCCTTGACTTTGCGGGACAGGTTGCGCTGTGCCTTCGCCAGCTTGGCTCGGTCGGCCCGCTCGTGACGCGGATTGGCGATCTTCTCCCCAGTGGACAGCGTAGCCAGCGATGTGAGGCCGACGTCCACGCCTACGTTGTTGTCCGTGGACGTCAGCTCGGCGATCCGTTCCTCAACGAGCAGGGAGGCAAACCACCGTCCAGCACTGTCGCGAGAGACTGTCACCGTCGACGGTGTGGCACCGGCGGGCAAGGGGCGCGACCATCGAATATCGAGGGGTTCGGCCATCTTCGCCAGGGTGAGCTGCCCGTCTCGCCACCGAAATCCGGACCGGGTGTACTCCGCCGATGCCCGGGACTTCTTACGGGACTTGAACCTGGGGTATCGAGCGCGCTTGGCGAAGAACGCGGCGAACGCCGTCTGCTGATGCCGCAACGTTTGTTGCAACGGCACGGACGACACCTCGTTCAGGAAGGTGAGCTCTGCGGTCTTCTTCCACTCTGTCAGCTCTGCGGAAGCCTGCACATAAGTCGTGGACCTGGACTCGATGGCATAGCGCCGCTGCCTGGCATCCAGTGCCATGTTCCAGACTGTACGAACGCACCCGAAGGTGCGCAACAGCTCCGACGCTTGAATGGTGGACGGGTAGATGCGGAACTTGTATGCCCGCTTCACCACCTTCGCCATGCTCACACAATACTGCATCAGAATGTAAGAAGGTGGGGCCGATGTACCCGCTGGCCCTGGCGGAACTGGTTTTCCTTGCCATTCGACCGGACGAGCCCCGTCAGAAAGGGACAACATGACCGAAGCAGTGGCGGAATTCACCTCCGAGCCACTCGACGACCTCGAACTGCGGTCGGCACTGGAGGCGATGCTGCTCGTCGTCGACGCCCCGGCGCCTACAGAACAGCTGGCAGCGGCCCTGGACGACACCACCGAGCGCGTCGAACCCGTGCTGCGCGCGATGGCGGCGGAACTGACCGAACGGGGCAGCGGCATCGACCTGCGTTTCGTCGGTGACGGATGGCGCTTCTATACTCGACAGGAGTACGCGCCCTATGTCGAGCGGGTACTGCTCGACGGGGCCCGGACGAAACTCACTCGGGCCGCCTTGGAAACCTTGGCGGTGGTCGCCTACCGCCAGCCGGTGACCCGCATGCGGGTCAGCGCGGTCCGAGGGGTGAACGTCGACGGAGTGATGCGCACGCTGCTGGCCAGAGGCTTGATCGCGGAAGCGGGTCAGGACCCCGAAACCAACGGCACGCTGTACCGCACCACCGAGTTGTTCCTCGAACGGATCGGGCTCGCCTCTCTCGGCGACCTGCCACTGCTGGCGCCGCTGCTTCCCGGCGTCGATCTGATCGACGAGATCAGCGAGAGCCTGGAAACCGATCCCCGGTTCACCAGGCTGAAGAAACCCGCCGAGTCCGACATGGATCTCGGCACCGACGATTGACAGGACAGATGAATAATTCCGCTCGCCGAGATGGCACACCGGATCGAAGAAATCGCAGCGACCAGCCCCGAAGTGGCGCGAATCGAACCGCGGGTAACCGTGGCGACAGTGCGCGCACCGGGCAGGGTGGCTCCCGCGGGGCGGCTCCCGCCCGCCGCGGCACCGGCGCGGGTGGCTTCCAGCGCGGCAATCAGACAGCAGCCCGGTCCGCCGGCAGCTTCCAGCGTGACGCCGAATCCGGCGGTCGTCGTGGGTCCACCGGTGGTGGGTACCAGCGTGATGACCGTCGTGGTGCGTCCACCGGTGGTGACCGTCGTGGCAGTGCGCCCGGTGGGTACCAGCGTGACGATCGACGCAGTGCCCCTGCCGGTCGCGGCACCCCCGCCGGTGGCGACCGTCGTGGCCCTGCCGCCGGTGGTTACCAGCGTGGCGGCTCCGCGGGCGCAGGTCAGCGTGACGACCGTCGCGGCACCGGTGCTTCCAGCGGTGGCGGCTACCCGCGTGGTGACGTGCAGCGTGGTGGCACGGCTGGTCAGCGCAGCGGCGCGTCGGCCGGAACGCAGGCCTTCGCGGCTCGCAAGAAGAGCACGAAGCCGCAGAAGAAGGTTGTCGCTCCGACGATCCTGAACAACGCCAAGCCCGCGCGTCACCAGCACTCCGACGTCACCGAGGGTCCCAAGAAGCTCCCGTGGGGCGAAGGCGAACGTCTGCAGAAGGTCCTCGCCAAGGCGGGTGTGGCTTCGCGCCGCGCCGCCGAGGAGATGATCGCCGCCGGTCGCGTCGAGGTCGACGGCAAGATCGTGCGTGAGCAGGGTCTGCGCATCGACGCCGAGAACGCGGTCGTGCGCGTCGACGGCACCCGTGTCGTGGTGCGCGACGAACTGGTGCACCTGGTGATGAACAAGCCCAAGGGCTGGCAGTGCACCATGTCCGACGATCTGGGGCGCCCCTGCGTCGGCGATATCATCGCCGAGCGGATCGCCGCCGGTCAGCGCCTGTTCCACGTCGGCCGTCTGGATGCCGACACCGAGGGCCTGCTGCTGGTCACCAATGACGGCGAGATGGCGCATCGCCTGATGCACCCCTCGTTCGAAGTTCCCAAGACCTACTTGGCCACCGTCGACGGCGAGGTGAACTACCGCCTGGTCGGTAAGCGCTTGCGCGAAGGCGTCGAGCTCGAGGACGGGCCCGCCAAGGTCGACAAGTTCATGGTGCTCGAGGCCTACCAGGGCCGGTCGCTGGTGAAGCTCGTGTTGCACGAGGGCCGCAAGCACATCGTGCGTAGGCTGCTCGACGAGGTCGGCCACCCGGTGATCCGGCTGGTGCGCACCCACCTCGGCCCGGTGGCACTGGGTGACCAGCGTCCCGGCACGCTGCGGGTGCTCGGCCGCGACGAGATCGGCAAACTCTACGAGGCGGTGCAGCTGTGAACGGTGTGGACTTTCCCCTGGAATTCGCCGGCGGCCGGATGACCGATGATTCGACGCTCGTCGTCGCGATGGACGGGCCCTCCGGCACCGGCAAGTCCAGTGTGTCGCGTCGCCTCGCGGCGCGCCTCGGCGCCCGCTACCTCGACACCGGCGCCATGTACCGGGTCGCGACCCTGTGCGTGCTGCGTGCGGGCGTCGAGCTGACCGATGCGGTCGCGATCACCGAAACCGTTGCGGGAATGCCGCTTTCGATCGGCACCGACCCCAGCCACGAGGTCATCGAACTCGACGGCGAGGACGTCTCGGCCGAGATCCGCGGCGACGCCGTCACCAAGGCGGTCTCCGCCGTCTCCGCGGTGGCGCAGGTGCGCGAGCAGCTCGTGGCCCTGCAGCAGGAGATCGCGGCGACGGCCGGGCGCATCGTGGTCGAAGGCCGCGATATCGGCACCGTCGTGCTCACCGGCGCCGACGCCAAGATCTATCTCACCGCCTCCGCGCAGGCACGCGCCGAGCGGCGTAACGCACAGAACATCCGCGAGGGCCGCGGCGACGATTACGCGGCCGTGCTGGCCGACGTGCAGCGTCGCGACACCCTCGACTCCACCCGCACAGTGTCGCCGTTGCGCCCCGCCGCCGACGCGGTGCTCGTCGACACCAGCGACCTGTCGATGGCACAGACCATCGAGGAGCTGTATCGCGTGGTGGCTCAGCAGCTTTCGGCCACGACAGGAGGTCCGCGATGATCGAAGAGATTCTCGTAGGCGACGGAACCTGGACCGACGAGTCCGAATGGGATGTCCTCGACATCGACTCCGACGGCGAAGGTGAACAGCACGTCGCGATGCCGACGCTGGCCGTGGTCGGGCGCCCGAATGTGGGCAAATCGACCCTGGTCAACCGCATTCTCGGCCGCCGCGAAGCGGTGGTCGAAGACGTTCCGGGTGTGACCCGTGACCGTATTTCGTACGAGGCCAACTGGGCCGGGCGCCGTTTCATGGTGCAGGACACCGGCGGTTGGGAACCCGACGCCAAGGGTCTGCAGCAGCACGTCGCACGCCAGGCCGAGGTGGCGATGGAGACCGCCGACGCGATCCTGCTCGTCGTCGACGCCACCGTCGGCGCGACCACGACCGACGAGGCCGCGGTGCGCAAGCTGCGCCGCTCCAAGATCCCGGTGATCCTGGTGGCCAACAAGGTCGACGACCAGAAGGTCGAACTCGAGGCTGCGTCGCTGTGGTCGCTGGGTCTGGGCGAGCCGCGTATGGTCTCGGCCGCGCACGGTCGTGGCACCGGTGACCTCCTCGACGACGTGCTCAGCGCGTTGCCCGAGACCCCGCGCGAAGGCACCGCTGTCGCGGGACCGCGTCGCGTGGCCCTGGTCGGCAAGCCGAACGTCGGCAAGTCCAGCCTGCTCAACAAGCTGGCAGGCGATGAGCGTTCGGTGGTCCACGATGTCGCGGGCACCACCGTCGACCCGGTCGACTCGCTGGTCGAGCTGGGCGGCAAGACCTGGAAGTTCGTCGACACCGGCGGTCTGCGCCGCAAGGTCTCCAATGCCACCGGCACCGAGTTCTACGCCTCGCTGCGGACGAAGTCGGCGCTGGAGGCCTCCGAGGTCGCGATCATGCTGATCGACGCCTCGGTGCCGATCACCGAACAGGACCTGCGCGTGATCAGCCTGGTCGCCGACTCCGGTCGCGCGCTGGTGCTGGCGTTCAACAAGTGGGACCTGGTCGACGAGGACCGCCGCTACATGCTCGAGCGTGAGATCGATCGCGATCTGGTGCGGGTGCCGTGGGCCCAGCGGGTCAACATCTCCGCCCATACCGGTCGTGCCGTGGCGAAACTGGTGCCGCAGATGGAGACCGCGCTCGAGTCCTGGGACAAGCGCATCTCCACCGGCCGCCTCAACACCTGGCTCAAGGAAGTCATCGCGGCCACTCCGCCGCCGATGCGTGGCGGCCGTCAGCCCCGCGTCATGTTCGCCACCCAGGCGAGCACCCGCCCGCCGACGTTCGTGCTGTTCACCACCGGCTTCCTCGAGGCAGGCTACCGCCGCTTCCTGGAGCGCCGCCTGCGTGAGGAGTTCGGCTTCGACGGTTCGCCGGTGCGCATCTCGGTGCGTGTGCGCGAGAAGAAGGAACGCAAGAAGTAATTCGCGCGTGCACGAGTAGAGCCCCGGCGAATATCGCCGGGGCTCTACGTGTTTCAGGCGTCGAGCACGCGGTCCAGCAGGTGGTCGACCAATTCTGTTGCGCGCGAGGCGTAGTCGTCGTTGGTGAGCATGCCCTGTGCCAGCCCGCCGAGCGCGAGCAGGATCACCTCGGCATCAGCGATGAGCGCTTGCTCGTCGGCCTCGGGCCCGCGCAACTGGCGCAGTTGGCCCGCGACCGCATCGACGATGTAGTTGGGCGCCCCTGCGGTGTCCGCGGAGTCGATGTCGGTGCCGGTGAGTGCCGCCGCGTGGAAAATGCCGAGAATGACCGCGTTCTGCCTGCTCGGTTCGTCGAGAGGGAGTAGCGCGAGCAGGATCGTGCGAACGATATCGCGAGGGCCGGCACCGGGGCCCAGGGTCGTGAACCCCTGCGCCAACCGCGCGCCGGAATCCTCGACGACCGCACGGTGGGTGGCGAGCAGGAACTCCCGCTTGGTGCCGAAGTAGTACTGCACCGACCGCACCGAGACCCCGGCTTCCGCGGCGACGGACTGGAATGTCGCTGCGTCGAGCCCGCCTCGGGCGATGACCTGCCGCGCAGCACCGGTGATCGATCTGCGCCGTTCTTCGT
Organism: Nocardia sp. FBN12; assembly: GCF_050320175.1. Taxonomy (GTDB): domain Bacteria; phylum Actinomycetota; class Actinomycetes; order Mycobacteriales; family Mycobacteriaceae; genus Nocardia. The sequence goes on from NZ_CP190048.1 coordinate 1,261,728, forward strand.
GATCGGCCAAACGCGGCATTCCGCCTCCTTCTGTCCCGGCAGGTTTTCATGGTACGCCCATACCATCTTTGTGGTACGGTGATATCACCAACGAGAAACAGGGGTGGTTATGGCCAAGATCGGGCGATTCAAGAACGACAAGGCGCGCGAGGAGTACCTGCGGACCTATCGGGAACTGGAAAAGCAGTGGCCGATTCCGTCGACCGTGGTCGACATTCCCACCTCCTTCGGATCCACTCGCGTCCGCGAAGCCGGTGCGGGCGACGGTGTGCCGATCGTGCTGATGCACTCACTCGGCGCCAACAGCCTGGCCTGGAACCATGTGATCGAGGACTTCGCCCGCGATCACGTCGTCTACATGCCCGAAATGATCGGCGCTCCCGGTCTCAGCGAGCAGACCGCGCCGATCGACGAAGCCGGTTTCGGCACCTGGTTCGGCGAACTCCTCGACGGTCTCGGCGTGAACCGAGTCCATCTGGTCGGCTACTCGCAGGGTGGTTGGCAGGCGCTGGTCATCGCCACCACGCAGCAGCGACGGTTGGCGAGCCTGACCGTGATCGAGCCCGGCGGCACGCTGACCAAGATCAAATGGAGCCTGCTGTGGACGATGATCCGTATCGGCGCGCACCCGACCGACAAGAACCTGCGCAAGATGAACGCGAAACTCAATCCTGGTGTCACGCTGACCGACGCGGAATTCGATGGTGTGAAGGCATCACTGGGCTATGCCCCCGCGATCGGTTACCCGAAGATGTTCACCGACGAGCGGTTGGCGATGATCACGACGCCGACCGCGGCGCTGTTCGGGTCGGAGTCACAGGTTGTCGACAACCAACTGGCGCGGCAGCGGCTGCTCGACAACGTGCGTACCTGCGAAGTCGAGATCTTCCCCGGCGCCGGGCACGGCATCTTCCATGAGATTCCGAAGCTGGTGACGGCCCGAATTCTCGACTTCACCCGCCGGTACGAGCCGACTGACGCCCGGCACAGCGAGTAGTCGACGCCTGCCGCGACTCGACATTGCCGTCCAGGTGCCACCACGCCGCGCGCGCGATCACGACGACGATCACGACCGCAGGCCTGATAATCGACTGAGAACAACCGGGTGGTGGACACCTTGGCAATGTCGGGCACGTTGAAAGCGGTAAGAGGTCCGCTGTGGCCTCCGCGAGGGAGTGCGTCATGAGTCTTATCGGAACCCTGGTCGGCTACGCGTTGACCATCTTCTTGCTGCTGCTGATCGCCCGGATGGTGGTGGACTGGATCGAGGCGCTGGGCAACGGTCCGCAATGGGCGCGCAAGGCGCGGGAAGTGACCCATGCCGCGACCGAACCGGTGATCGCCCCGGTCCGCACAGTGCTGAAGCCGATCCGGATCGGCGACTTCTCCCTTGACCTGGCCTTCACGGCCGTGTTCATCGCCGTCCTGATCTTGCGGGCGGTCGCCTTCAGTCTGTAGTCGAGGTGGTGCTGCCGACGGGCCGGTCCGCTGCCGGTGAGCGCGCGGGCGCGGCGTCGACGGTGAGGCCCGCCAGCAGGGCCAGTGACTGTTCGGCGTCGGAGCCCGGCTCGGCGTGGTAGACGACAAGTGTCTGGCCCGGCGCGCCGTTGACCGTGAATGTCTCGTAGGACAAGCCGATCTCGCCGACCAGGGGATGGACGAAACGTTTCTCCCCGGCGGTTTTCGCGCGGACGTCGTGCTTGGCCCAGAGGCGGCGGAAATCTTCGCTCTTCAACGACAGTTCGCCCACCAGCTCGGTCAGACGTGGGTCATCGAGATCGGTGCCCGCGCCGGCCCGCAGACCGGCCACGGTCTCCGCTGCGATTCTCGGCCAATCCGGAAAAACGTTGCGTGCTTCGGGATCCAGGAACACCATTCTGACCTGATTGACTCCCGGCGCCGAACAGGAATTGAGCGCGACGGCCAGCGGTGTCGCGGCCAGGACATCCATGTGCCGGCCGTACACCAGCGCCGGCGTGTCCGACCAGGTGCGCATCAGGCGCAGCAGGCTCGGTGTGACTCGTTCCGGCCGTCGCGGTGCGCGGGTGCGTCGGGGTGCCGGGCGCGCCAGTTCCCGCAGGTGTGCGATGCCGTCGTCGTCGAGCGAGAACACCCGGGCCAGCGCCGCTACGATCTGATCGGACGGATGCTTGTCACGGCCCTGTTCGAGCCGGATGTAGTAATCGGCGCTCATCCCGGCCAGCATGGCCACTTCCTCGCGCCGCAGTCCGGCCACCCGGCGTTGACCGCCACCGGCCATCCCGAACTCCTCGGGACGCACCTGCTGGCGTCGAGCGCGCAGGAACGCACCGAGACTGCTGTCGGAATCCATGCCTTCGAGGGTATGCCGACCTCGCGGCGGCTGGGTGGCCCTGCCACTACCAGGAAGTTTCCGACCTGGCAGGCGTCGAGAACCGCGACGAACGTTGTGGCCATGACAAACACCAACATCGAAGGCCGGATCGCCGTCGTCACCGGAGCATCCAGCGGGATCGGCGCTGCCACCGCGCGTCGGCTGGCGGCGGACGGCATGCGGGTAGCGCTGCTCGGGCGGCGCAAGGATCGGCTCGAAGAACTCGCGCAGAGTATCGGCGCGAACGCCCTCGCGGTGACCGTCGACGTGAGCGTGCGGCAGTCGGTCCTGGATGCCGCATCCCAGGTGCGTGCCGAGTTCGGCTCCGTGGATCTGGTCGTCGCGAACGCGGGTGCCATGCTCGGCGCACCGTTCGAACAGGCCGAGATCGACGAATGGGATCAGATGGTCGGGACCAATCTCAACGGATTGCTCTACACCGGAAGAGCATTCATCGACGACCTGCTCGCCACCGCGGCCGCGGGCCGCACTGCTGACCTGGTGCTCGTCGGTTCCATCGGCGGCCACGTCGCGTTCCCGAACTACGGCGTCTATTGCGCTACCAAGGCGGCGGTAGCGCACCTGACCCGCAACCTGCGCGCCGAGTTCGGCCCGCGCGGCGTTCGGGTCAAGAACGTCGAACCCGGATTCGTCGGCACTGAACTCGGCGCCGGAATGCGCGACGACACCCGCCGCGCCGAACTCGGCGAATGGCGGGACGGACTGGAAATCCTGGTCCCCGAAGACATCGCCGACGCGATCGCCTATGCCGTCTCGGCACCACGCCGAGTCAACATCGCCGAACTCGTCGTCGTCCCCACCGAACAGGGGTAACCGAGCAACTGCCCCGGTCGGCGGGGCGCTGACCGGGGCAGCCCGAAACGGTTCGGCCGCAGTCGTTTTCGTGGCCGAATTGGTACGGCCGTGCCCGGATTGCCTGGATACTCGAAGGGGTCACCCGCGGATCGCGTGCGGGGGAGCGGGTGAGAGGACTCGGGATGGCCCTTGTTGTGCAGAAATTCGGCGGCTCGTCGGTCGCCACCGCGGAGCGGATCCGGCGGGTCGCCGAGCGGATCGTGGAGACGAAGAAGCAGGGGCACGATGTGGTGGTGGTCTGCTCGGCAATGGGCGACACCACCGATGAGCTCCTCGAATTGGCGGGGCAGATCGCCTCGGCGCCGGAACCGCGTGAGCTGGACATGCTGCTCACTTCCGGTGAGAGGATTTCGAATGCCTTGGTAGCCATGGCAATTCATTCGCTCGGTGCGGAAGCGCGATCGTTGACGGGATCGCAGGCGGGCGTGATCACCACCGGCGCCCACGGCCGCGCCAAGATCATCGAAGTGGATCCGGGCCGGGTGCGCCGCGCTCTCGACGACGGCGAAGTGGTGCTGGTCGCCGGGTTCCAGGGCGTCAGCCAGGACAACAACGACGTCACCACCCTCGGTCGCGGCGGCTCCGACACCACCGCCGTCGCACTCGCCGCGGCACTGCATGCCGATGTCTGCGAGATCTACACCGACGTCGACGGCATCTTCACCGCCGACCCGCGCATCGTGACCGACGCCCAGAAGCTCGACCAGATCTCCTACGAGGAAATGCTGGAAATGGCGGCCTGCGGTTCGAAGGTGCTCATGCTGCGCTGTGTCGAATACGCGCGGCGCTACCAGGTGCCCGTGCACGTGCGCTCGTCCTATACCGACGCGATCGGGACCACCGTCTTCGGCTCGATGACCGACATCCCGGCCGGCCAGGCCGTACTCACCGGCGTGGCACACGATTGCGACGAGGCCAAGGTGACCGTCGTCGGCCTGCCCGACGAACCCGGCTACGCGGCCAAGGTGTTCCGCGCGGTCGCCGACGCCGAGATCGGCATCGACATGGTCGTGCAGAACACCGGCACCGGCCGCACCGACATCACCTTCACCCTGCCGGCCGCGGACGGCGCGCGTGCGGTCGCCCTGCTGCGTGATCGCCGCGCCGAGATCGGCTTCGCCGACGTCCGCTACGACGACCGTGTCGGCAAGGTCTCGCTGATCGGTGCGGGTATGCGCGACAATCCGGGCGTCACCGCTACTTTCTGCGAGGCGCTGGCCGCGGCGAACATCAACCTCGACCTGATCGCCACCTCCGAGATCCGGATCTCGGTGCTGGTCCGCGATACCGACCTCGACGAAGCCGTACGCATCCTGCATCGGGCCTTCGACCTCGGCGGTGCGACGGTAGCCATCGTGCACGGTGGGACCGGCCGATGATTGACCCGCGCCGGGTGCGGGAGTAACTTACTGATAAGTAAGTTGGGCGAAACGGAGGGTTCATGAACACCCGGTTGACCTCGTTCACCAGGGCGGGACTCGAGTTCGACGTCGTCGACTCCGGTCCGCCCGACGGTCCCGTCATCGTTGCGCTGCACGGCTTTCCGCAAACCGCCACCTCGCTGCAACCACTGACGGCATTGCTCAATGCCCGCGGCTACCGCACCATCGCCCCGAACCAGCGCGGCTATTCACCGGGTGCCAGGCCGCCGGGCCGCTTTGCCTATCGGGTGCCCGAACTCGTCGACGACGTGGTCGCGCTGATCGACGACATCGACCGTGGGCCGGTGCACCTGGTCGGGCACGACTGGGGTGCGATGGTCGCCTGGTCGCTGGCCGCGGCGCGTCCCGAACTCGTCCGCACGCTGGTGACCGTGTCGGTGCCGCATCCCGGCGCCTTCGCCCGCTCGATGATCAGCAGCGATCAGGTGCTTCGCTCGTTCTATATGGCGCTGTTCCAGCTGCCGGTGCTGCCGGAGCGCGTCATGCGCACGCGGGCCGGCGTGCTCGACCGGATGCTGGCCAAGACCGGCATGACCGCGGACGCGATCGCCCGCGTCCACACCGAGATCATCGACACCGGCGCGCTCACCACCGCGCTGAACTGGTATCGCGCCTTGGCGTTGATCACACCCCGTGCGGTGACAGAGCGCGTCACCGTGCCGGTGACGCACGTGTGGAGCACCGGCGACACGGCGCTGACCCGCCGTGGCGCCGAACTGGCCGGCGAATTCGTCACCGGAGATTACCGCCTTGCTGTGCTCGACGGCTCGCACTGGCTCCCGGAGGAGCGCCCGGATGAACTCGCCGTGCTGGTCGCTGAACGCATCGAGTCGTTGCGGGGCTGACGACTCACCCGATCGGCGAAGAAGCCAACGGTCGCCACGCTTCCACGGTGGCCGGGATCAACGGTGCGCGCCGAAACGCGGCCCTGGCCGCCAGCTGCTCGTGGATCCGCCCGCACACCCCCGGCCACTCGTCGTGCAGGATCGAATAGAACGCGGTGTCGCGCACCGCGCCGTCGAGCCCTCGCGAATGTGCCCGCCGCACACCGTCACTCACCGCGCCGAGACGTTCGATCGCCGCCCTCGAGCGCAGGTTGCGGGCGTCGGCGCGCAAGGTGACCCGCCGCACACCCCAGCTGTCGAAGGCGTGAGACAGCAGCATCAGCTTGGAGTCGAGATTCACCTGGCCGCCCCGCACCGCGGGGGTGAGCCAGGTATTGCCGATCTCCACCGCGTCGGGGATCGCACCGCCCGGCAGCGCGGTGACCGGTTCGGCCGACAACGGCCAGGTCAGCGGCCCCTGCCAGTAGTCGAGCCGGGTGAATCGGGTGGCCCCGACCACGCACTCGTCGGCGACGGTGACGATCGCGAAGGCCAGCGCCGTGCCTGCCAGTTGTGCCGCTTCGGCCTGGAAGACGTAGGTGCGGGCCTCCTGTTCGCCGTGCGGGACGACGGTGAACCCGGAGCCGTCGAGCGCGGCGGCCGCGGCGATCAAACCGGGAACGTGATGGGGTGCAAGAGGTTCCAGCCGTGCGATGCGGCCGTGGAGGATAACGGGTGCGGGCATGGTGACCGGCGTCCTTCGTTTCAGAGGGTCGCCGAAGCACGAGGCGTGGATCTCACGGCACGTGCTTGCGGCGAAGCGACACGAACGATCCAGCAGCATCGAAAACTAGAAGGACAGTAGCCGAACGTGACGCGATCCCCCACATCGATCGCACAGGATGTCGCGGCCGGAAAAGTTTCCGTCGTCGTCCGTGCCGTCGAGGAGTAGTCGCAGACCCGGGCGATGCTCGGCTTGGATCGGTCGATCCCATTCGCGGTGGAGGTTTCGTGCGAGGGGGAGGGCTCACTGAGCTGCTTCCGTCACGGTGTCGTGTCGAACAGCCGCGGAGATACCAACTGGATCGCAGTGTGCTTCCGGGCACGTTTTCCCACGTCAGAGCAGTAACGGTTCGATAAATGACACAGATGTCGGTTTCTCGAGCAAACGTCCAGTCGGGTGGGAATTCTGCCAGTTCCAGTGGGTGTTCCGGGAAAACGTCACGTGCGTTATCGAGTTGTGTCGCACACCCGTTCTATGTGATGCAGATCACACCATCTGTTCTCTGGTTGACCGAGCTGGCAAGCTCGTAATTGCTGAACGTTAACCGTTCGTGATCATCGACCGGGTCGACGCGGATCCGCGGTCATGAACGCCCCGCATGTCCGCCGCGGCGCGACGGTACCAGAGAGATCCAGCTTGGATCGCTGATCGGCCGCGGTGGGGCGGCTGTCCGGAAGGGACCGCATTGTGATGAGCAGCATCTACTTCGAATCGAACAGCAACCCATCAGTTACCGAGCTGGGTCGCCGCGTCACCGCGACCTCGGCCCCCGAATCGCCCATCGCTCCGCTGGCGATGCCGGGGCTGATCCTCGGCATGCTCCTGCTCGGCCTCGGCATGGTCGGGTTGTTGCGCCTCGGCGACTGGTCCGGCGATTACGGGCCCGTCCTGGTCGTGCTGGCCTACTTCCTCTATATGGCCGCGGCGACGAGCCTGGCACTGTGGGGTGCCGTGACCGTCTGGTCGCTGCATCGGCGATAGGCCGAACGGCGGCGGCCTATCGCGCGGCTTCCGGGTTCGATCGAGGTGCAGGAATCGACCTACTGCAACGGCGGAGGTGTGGACATGCCCGATTCCTCTCGTGGATCCACCGATAGGAAATCAGAGCGCCGTGACCTCGGGAAGTTGATGGTGTCCCCCGTCACCGAACGGCCGATCCAGGCGCACTCCGACTCGCCAGAGCGGGTCGCGATGCGGGCGAGGATCAAGAAGTTCGTGCTCACCGTCGTGGTCATCGCCGCGCTCGGCGGCGCGCTGTTCGGCTACGACACCGGCGTCATCTCCGGTGTGCTGGTCTACCTCACGCCCGACTTCGCGCTGAGCCAGACCCAGGTCGGTGTCATCACGAGTTCGCTGCTCATCGGCGCCGCGATCGGCTCGATCACCGGCGGCTGGATGGCCGACCGGTGGGGCAGGCGAATGACGCTGCTGTTCGCGGGCGTGCTGTTCTTCGTCGGTGCGATCGCCCAGGCGCTGGCGCCCGATGCCACGGTCATGATCATCACCCGGCTGGTCCTCGGCGTCGCCGTCGGCACCGCCTCGCTGGTGGTTCCCATGTACGTCTCCGAGATCTCGCCGCCGACCTATCGTGGGCGCCTCGTCTCGATGAACTCGCTGATGATCGCCAGCGGGCAGTTGCTCGCCTACATCGTCAACGCGCTGCTCGCACCGACCGGGAACTGGCGGCTCATGCTCGCGATGGCGGCCATTCCCGCCGCGGCACTCGTGATCGGTATGTATTTCATGCCGGATTCGCCGCGGTGGTATCTGAAACAGGGCCGCGAAGCCGATGCGAAGAAGGTGCTGCAGCAGTCCTATTACCCCGAGAATGTCGAGCCGACGATTGCCGAGATCACCCAGTCCGAAGCGGCCGACGAAGCGGTCAAGGACAGTTTGAGTGACCAGTTGCGCAAACCGAAGGTACGCGCGCTGTTCTACACCGGTGTCGGATTGGCATTGATTCAGCAATTCGTCGGCGTCAATACCGTCATCTACTACGCACCGTCCACCCTCACCCAGGCGGGCATGGGTAATAACGCGGCGGTCACCTCGTCGATCGGCATCGGCATCGGCGCGGTGATCGGTGTGATGCTCGGCATGAGCCTGGTCGACAAGATCGGCAGGCGGCCACCGATGTTCCTCGGTTTGGCGATCATGATCGTCGCACTGGTCGGTATGGGTCTGATCGAACGGCTCACGCAGAGCACTGCCACCGGCTACGTATTGCTGGCGCTGATGATCGTGTACGTCTGCGCCTTCCAGCTCGGCGTCGGTGTGCCCACCTGGCTGCTGATCTCGGAGATCTTCCCCGCGCCGATCCGCGCCACCGCCATGAGCATCTGCACCTTCCTCATCTGGATGGGCAATTTCGTGGTCTCGCTGGTGTTCCCGCCCCTGGGCGAGCTGTGGGGCGCGTCGACGATGTTCTTCCTCTTCGCGGTGATCTCCGCGGTCGCGCTGGCGTTCTGCTATCGCCGGGTGCCCGAGACCATGGGCGAGTCCCTCGACGACATCACCAACGAAGCGGAGAGCTGACCAGCCTGCGGGTAGGCTGACCAGGTGAAGCAACTGTGAAAAACCTGACCGTCGGCGTCGTCGCGACCTCTCGCAAGGAAAACGAACACCGGCTGGCCATCCACCCGGCTCACCTCGACCGCATCGATCCCGGACTGCGCGGTCAGATCTATCTCGAACACGGATACGGGAACCGCTTCGGTTATCCCGACGACGTTCTCGCCCCGCTGGTCGCGGGTCATCGCACTCGCGAAGAACTCTTCGCCGAGTGCGATGTGCTCTTGCTGGCCAAGCCGCTGGCCGAAGACCTCGCGCAGATGCGTCCCGGCACGATCGTCTGGGGCTGGCCGCACTGCGTGCAGGACGCGCGGATAACCCAGCTGGCGGTGGATCGCGATCTGACGCTGATCGCCTGGGAAGCGATGAACCACTGGACGAAGTCGGGTGCGTTCAGCGTCCACGTGTTCCACAAGAACAACGAACTGGCCGGGTACTGCTCGGTCATGCACGCCCTCCAATTGCGTGGTGTCAGTGGTGATTACGGTCGCCGGATGCGTGCGGCGGTGATCAGCTTCGGTGCCACCGCGCGTGGCGCGGTCCGGGCGTTGTCGGCGCTGGGGATCAGCGATGTGACGGTGCTGACCCAGCGCAGTGTGTCGGCGGTGGCCTCGCCGTTCGCGTCGGTGCGGATGCAGCATTTCCAGCGTGATCCGGGATTGCCCGGCCGCACCCTCGCACTGAAGGCACCGGAGCCGGGGCCGCTGGCGGAGATGCTGGCCAACTACGACGTGGTCGTGAACTGCATGTTCCAGGACACCGAGGACCCGCTGAGCTTCGTCATGAACGACGACCTCGAACTGTTCACGCGCGGAACGCTTTTCGTCGATGTGTCCTGCGACGAAGGCATGGGTTTCGAGTTCGCGCGCCCGACCTCGTTCACCGATCCGATGTTCACCGTCGGTGACGACCTGCACTACTACGGCGTCGATCACAGCCCCTCGTTCCTCTGGGACTCGGCCACGTGGGAGAACTCCGAAGCCCTGCTCGAGTACCTGCCGGTCGTGCTCGGCGGGCCCGAAGCGTGGGATGGGAGCGAAACGATTCGCCGGGCCATCGAAATTCGCGGCGGTCGGGTGCAGAACCCGCGGATCCTGTCGTTCCAGGGCCGCGCCGACGCGTATCCGTACGCGGTGAACTGAGGTTCGGCGCCGCGGCGGACGCGCGGGCTGTCTCCCGCGCGCCGGAGGTCTCGCACGCCGATCGGCCGGGCGAGATCCGGAATACACGCAGTAAGATGGCAGGAAGTCGGCAGTTATTCGCGGTGGCGAGGAGCGGCGATGGACGGTAAAGACGCCGCATGGAACGAACGGGTGCGTGGTGAGAACACCACGCAGCGCCTCGACCGGAATTGGTCGTCACTACTGCAGGAATTGCGCGTGCTCCAAACCGGTGTGCAGGTCCTGACCGGCTTCCTGCTGACATTGCCCTTCCACTCCAGATTCGACACCCTGAGTACCCAACTCCGCGTCGTCTATCTCGTCGTCGTTTCCGCCGCTGTCGCCGCGACTGCGCTGCTGGTCGCCCCCGTGGCCATCCATCGCCTGCTGTTCCGTCGCCACCGAGTCGATGTCCTCGTGACCGGCTCACACCGGCTGGCCCTCGCCGGGATCGCGCTGCTCGGTGTCGCGCTGACCGGCATGACGGTGCTGATTTTCGATATGGTCGCGGGCACTGTCGCAGGTGTCGTCGCGGGAGTTGTCGCGGCCCTGCTGTTTCTCGGGCTGTGGGTGGTCCAGCCGCTGTTCTATCGGCGCTAGCGCCCCGGTTGTCACGCGTCTGGGTGTTCGACCGCCAGTCCGAGCAGACCGAGGGCGAAATCCGCGTAGGCGACGGCGATCTGTTCGGGAGAGGACGGGCCGTCGAGCCGGAACCACTGGGGGAGTGCGGTACACATCGTCGCGATGGCGCGGCCCGCATCGCGCGCGTGCGTTGTCGGCCGGTGTGCCTCGGTGAGCGCGGCATCGATGTCGGCGTCGAGGAGGTACTGGATCTCGTTGCGGGATGCGGTGATTCGATCGCGATCGGCCGGATCGAGGCTGCGCATCTCGCTGGCGCCGATGAAGGCGAGCCCGCGGCGATGGGTGTGGAAGAGGGCAAGTGCTTCGACGACGCGGATCACCCGTTCTCGTCCGCTCGCGCCGTCGAGGCGTGCGGCGCGCACCCGCTGGTGCAATTCGTCCATGGTCAGATCGAGTGCGCGGACCAGCAGGTCTTGTTTGTCGCGGTAGTGGTGGTAGACGCCGGGCACGCTCATGCCCGCACGCGCGGCGATCGAGCGCATCGTGGCTCCGTGGTAGCCGGTTTCGACGAAGGAATCGATCGCGGCGGCGAGCACGGGATCGATGCCGAGGGGTAGGAACTCCCGCCAGGAATCCGGCGCGGTGTGTGAGCCGGTTTCGTCGCTCGTGCTGTGCTCGGTGGGGTGAGATGCGCGCGCTGTGGACTCCACGGGGTCGACCGCGCGCGGCTCGGGAGCAGGCCTGTGGTCGGCGCCGGTGGTGGGCTCGTCGCCGATCAACCAGGGCACCGTGGCGCCCAACTCGGCGGCGAGGCATCGCAGGCGCGGAACCGAGGCGCCGGTTTTGCCGGTCTCGATGGCGCTCAGTGTGGCCGCGCTGACGCCGATCCGCTGCGCGGTCGCCCGCAGTGACAACCCTGCCGCAGTCCTCGCCTGGCGCACTCGCGCCCCCACCGCATGCTGTTGGGCTGCCGTCGACTCCATATTGTTCAGAATAACTGAACATGCCTATTGCCTCGACCAGGCCTGTTGACAGCGTGAATCCGCGCATGCCACTGTCGTGGCAGTCAATGTGCCGAGCGACCGTTCGGCAAACCGAGCCGAGGAGTGGGCCTGTGCCGATCGACCTGTCCTATCCGTCCGAGGTGCAGAGCCTGGCCGACCGCACCCGCGCGTTCGTCCGCGAACACGTGCTCCCGATCGAGGACGCGCACGACGGCGACATCGCCGCGGCGGGCGGTGAGAAACTGCGCGTCGAACTCCAGCAGGCTGCCCGCGACGCCGGTGTCTTCGCCCCGCACGCGCCGGTCGAATACGGCGGCCACGGCCTCGATATGTCCAACCGCGCCCCGGTGTTCGAGGAGGCGGGCTACTCATTGTTCGGCCCGACGGCCCTCAATATCGCCGCCCCCGACGAGGGCAACGTGCACATGCTCGCCCACATCGCCGATCCGGAACAGAAACAGCAGTTCCTCGCTCCGCTCGCGCGCGGTGAGGTGCGTTCGGCCTTCGCGATGACCGAACCGGCCCCCGGTGCGGGTTCGGATCCGTCCGCGTTGACCACCCGCGCGGTCCGTGCTGACGGTGGTTGGCGCATCAACGGGCACAAGTGGTTCATCACGGGTGCCGATGGCGCGGGTTTCTTCATCATCATGGCCCGTACCTCGGGTGAGCCGGGCCAGCGCGGCGGCGCCACGATGTTCCTGGCCCCGGCCGACAGCCCCGGCATTCGCGTCGGCCGTCACATCGACACGCTCGACAAGTCGATGATCGGTGGCCACTGCGAGGTCTTCTTCGACGACCTGCTCGTTCCGGAGTCGGCGGTGCTCGGCGAGGTCGACCGCGGCTTCGAATACGCCCAGGTGCGGTTGGGCCCGGCCCGCATGACCCATGTGATGCGCTGGCTCGGTGCGGCGCGCCGCGGCCACGATGTCGCGGTCGCGCAGGTGGCGCAACGCGAGGGCTTCGGGTCGCGCCTCGGCGACCTCGGCATGATCCAGAAGATGATCGCCGACAACGAGATCGACATCGCCGCCACCCGCGCTCTGTTGACCCACGCCTGCTGGGAACTCGACCGTGGCGAACCCGCCGCGAACGCCACCTCCATCGCGAAAACCTATGCCGCCGAGGCGATTTTCCGCATCGTCGACCGGAGTATGCAGATGTGCGGTGGCCTCGGCGTCTCCGCCGACCTGCCGCTGGCCCGTCTCGCCCGCGAGGTGCGCCCGTTCCGGATCTACGACGGCCCCTCCGAAGTTCATCGCTGGGCCATCGCCAAACGCGCGGTGAGCGCCGCCAAGCGTGCGAAGCGAGACTCCGAATGACACTGCCGGGCATGGACATCGCCGCACTCGAACAGTTCCTGCGCGCCAACGGCGTCGAGGTGCGGGGCGAGCTGCGCGTCGAACTGATCAGTGGGGGCCGGTCGAACCTGACCTTCGCCGCGGCCGATGACGTCTCGCGCTGGGTGGTGCGCCGCCCACCGGTCGCCGGGCTCACCCCGTCCGCGCACGATATGGCCCGCGAATACACCGTCACCAGCGCGTTGCAGTCATCCGCTGTGCCGGTGGCGAAAACGATCGCGTTCGATGCGACCGGATCCGCGCTGGGCGCGCCGATGACCGTCGTCGAGTTCGTGGACGGGACGGTGTTTCGGGACCAGGACGATCTGGCCGCGCTCACCGATGCGCAGGTACATGCGAGTGTGCGCGAACTGGTCCGCGTCCTCGCGGATCTGCATGCGGTGGACCCGGTCGCGGTAGGCCTCGAAACCTTCGGGCGGCCAACGGGTTTCGTCACCCGGCAGGTCAACCTCTGGGCTTCGCAATGGGAGCGAGTCAAGACGCGCGAGCTCCCGGACGTGGCGACCCTGCACGCCGCGCTGTCCGCCGCGATCCCGCCGGAGACAGCGGCCTCGATCGTGCACGGCGACTTCCGGATCGACAACACGATCCTCGACAGCGCTGACCCGAAAACCGTCCGTGCCGTGGTTGATTGGGAACTGTCCACCCTGGGTGACCCGCTCACCGACGTCGCCCTGATGTGCGTCTACCGGTCGCCGATCTTCGATGTGATCCTCGGGACCCGCGCCGCGTGGACCAGCCCCCGCTTGCCGAGCCCGGACACCCTCGCGCAGGCCTACGCCACCGCGTCCGGGCGCGAGCTCGACAACTGGGGCTTCTACCTGGCCCTGGCCAATTTCAAGCTCGGCATCATCGGCGAGGGCATCACGCACCGCGCCCACCAGGGCTCCGACACCGGCTCCGCCGCCGACCGGGCTGCCGAGGCCACCCCGGAATTCATGGCGGCCGGCCTGCGCGCGCTGCGAGGATCCGCGTAGTACCTCTCGCCACGCTGTCGGCGTTATCCGATGATCTCCGCGGGCAGGAACATCGCGCCGAGCTGCGCCGCGATCGCGCTGGTGTGGTCGACGATGCGCTCGGCCTCCACGTCGAGCACGCCCGAACGCCACGCGGACAGCAGTTCGATGAAGCCGCCGATGCCGGCCAAGGTGCTCATCCGCATGGCGGTCTCATCGACGTCGGGTCGCAGATAGGGCCACGCGGCGGCGATGAGCAGGTCGGTCGCGTCGGTGAGCATTGTCTTGCGGCGCTGTTCGAGCACGGCACTGCCCGCGTGATCGGCCAGCAGGATCCGGGCGCGCCCGCGGAGATCGGTCTGTAATCCGACGGCACGGGCGATCGCCGCGCGGGTGATCTCGAGGGGCGTCCGGTCGGCGTTTTCGGCGACAACGCTCGCCAGTTCGGCGAACACCCCGGTGCACACCTCGTCCCAGACCGCGGCGAGCAGCTCGTCGCGGTCGGCGAAATGCTCGTAGAAGTAGCGATCGTTGAGCGCGGCCCGCTGGCAGACACCGCGCATGGTCACCGCGGCCCATCCGCTGTCGAGCCAGATATCGAGGGCGGCCTCGACCAGGCCGACCCGCCGTCGCGCCCTGCGCTCCTCGGCGGTCCGCCCGCCCCAGGTCCGTGCCGGTGCGCGCACATCCATGGTTGACAAAGTACTCCTCCGCGCGCCTAATTGGTGTCAGGTGCGGCCAATGGTGGCAGATGCCACCAGTTAGAGCAGCACCGGGTCGACCCCGGGAGTTGCCATGCGATTGTTCCCCTTCGGCGGACACCGCCGGACCACCGCGGCCGATGCCGTGGTGACCGGCGCGGGTAGCGGAATCGGGCGTGCGTTCGCCGTCGAGCTCGGTCGTCGAGGCGGGCGCGTCGTATGCTCCGATATCGACCCCGGCCGTGCGGCCGATACCGCCGAACTGGTCGAGGCGGCGGGCGGGAAGGCGATAGCCACCCGCTGCGACGTCACCGTGATCGACGAGGTCGAACAGTTGGCCGCCACCGCCCAGGACTGGTTCGGCGGCCCGCCGACCGTCGTCGTGAACAACGCGGGGATCGGCGCGGGCGGGCCGGTGGTCGGTGAGTTCGCCCTCGACGACTGGCAGCGCACGCTCGGGGTGAATCTCTGGGGCGTCATCCACGGCTGCCACGTCTTCGCGCCGATGCTGCGCGCGGCCGGTCGCGGGTCGCTGGTGAACGTCGCCTCGGCGGCCGCGTTCGGCGCGGCGCCACGGATGGCCGCGTACAACGTGAGCAAGGCGGGCGTGCTGGCGCTGTCGGAGACGATGTCGGCCGAGTTGGCGGGCACCGGTGTCCGGGTGACGGTGCTGTGCCCGACCGGCGTGAAAACCAATATCATGGCCGCGGATTCGCCGATGGACGATACCGCCGAGCGCCTCGGCGGGCTGCTGCTGCGCTGGACCGGCCGCGCGCCGGCCGCGATCGCAGGCACCACGCTGGACGCAGTGGACCGCGGCGACCTGTATGTGGTGCCGCAGCTCGAGGCCAAAGTTCTCTGGCAAGCCAAGCGCTGGCTACCCGCGACCTACACCCGTTCGGCAGGCCTGTTGGAGCGGGTCGTGCGCTGATTCACACCGAAGGAGATCGAACAATGACGTTCGCCTACCCCGACATGCTCGCCACGATTCGCGCCAAGCAGTGGGCGCTGGCCGATATCGACTGGGACGCACCGGGTTCCGATACGATCACCGAGGAGCAGCGCCCGCGCCTCGCCACCTTCATGGCCGATCTGGTGTGGATCGAACACGTAGGCGCGCGGGGCTTCGCCGCCCTGACCCACCAGGCGCCACCCGGCCCGCTGCGGGAGATCTATCGGTACTTCCACGCCGAGGAACAGAAGCACGCGAATGCCGAACTCGCGCTGATGCGCCGGTGGGGCATGCTCGCCGAGGGCGACGCGATGCCGGTGCCCAACAAGAACATTCGTCTCGTGATCAGCTGGCTCGACCGCTACGCCGACCAGCTGACCCTGCCCGTGCTCGGGACCGTCATCCCGTCGCTGGAGACCGCGCTCGACGGCGCACTGGTGAAGTTCCTGCTCGACGAGGTCGACGACCCGGTGTGCCACGAGGTGTTCCGCCACATCAACAGCGACGAATCCCGCCATCTGGCAGTCGGTTTCCAGGTGCTCGAGCAGCTCGGTGCGGGTCCGCTGCGCCGGATCGTCATCGAGACAGCGGGTTTCGCGGTGCGCCCGTCGTTCGTGCTTGGCGCACTGCTGTACGCGCCACTGCTGTCGCGGATGTCGACCGACATCATCGCGCTCGGTCTCGACGAGGAGAAGCTGTGGCAGGCGGTGCGCCGCTACGAGAACGTGGGGGAGCGCAGCGCGGCCATTCGCCGGGTTCCGCTGTATCACGTGGTGAAGATGCACGGGAAGGCCACCATTCATCGCCGTCAGCCGTTCCAGTTGCTGGCCGACGTGTCCAACGCCTGTATCGATCGGTTCCCGATCCGGGTCCTCGGCCGCAGGCCGTCCTGGTCGGACGAGCTCACCTATGAACCGGTGGCGAAATGACGACGCCCCGTTTCGCCGATACCTTCGCGGGCCACCAACTGCACGCCACGGCGTTCTCACCACGGCATGAATTCACCGGTCAGCGTGTCGCGATCATCGGCAGCGGGGCGGCAGCCGCGCGGCTGCTGCCCGGCATCGCCGCGGAGGCCGCCCGGGTGACGGTGTTCCAGACCGAGGCGGTCTGGGTCCTCCCGCGCGCGGCGATGACCCTGCGCGCAGCGCCGGAGCGACTGGTCCGATTCGTCGCTCGCGCGAATCTGCGTGTCCAGGTGCGTGATTCCTGGCTGCGCCACCGGCTGACCCCGGACGACACCGCGGGCGTTGCGGTACACGACAGCTACTACCGCACCCTGCGGCAACCGCACTGCACCCTGGTGACCTGGCCGATCGCCCGGCTGGTGCCGTTGGGCGTGCGCACCGTCGACGGCATCGAGCACCGGGTGGACAGCATCGTCTACGCCGACGACGCGGGCCACGTCGTCCGTTCCATCGCCCGGCCGGGCCGCCTGCATCCGTCGGCGGCACTCGTGAAGGAGATCGCATGAGCAGTACCAACGGAATCGACCACGAGATCCTGATCGTGGGTGCCGGATTCTCCGGGATCGGCGTGGCGATCGAGTTGCGCAAGGCCGGGTTCGACGACTTCCTGATCATCGACGAGGCCGACGGCGTGGGCGGGACCTGGCACTGGAACACCTATCCCGGTGTCGCCGTGGATATCCCGTCGTTCAGCTACCAGTTCTCCTTCGAACAGCGCACCGACTGGTCGCGGGTGTACGCGCCCGGCCGCGAACTCAAGGCCTACGCCGAATCGTGCGTGGACAAATACGAGCTGCGATCGCGAATTCGCTTCGGCACCACCGTGGTCGGCGCGGACTTCGACGAAAACGCCGATCGCTGGGTACTGCACACCACCGACGGTGAACTCACCGCGCGGTTCGTGATCAGCGCGACCGGCGTACTCACCCGACCCAAACTGCCCGACATCCCCGGCATCGAGAGTTTCGCGGGCGCGACCATGCACACCTCGCGCTGGGATCACCGCCAGGATCTGCGCGGTAAGCGGGTGGCGATCATCGGTACCGGCGCCTCCGCGGTCCAGGTGATCCCGGAGATCGCCGCGCAGGTGGAACAGCTGACAGTGTTCCAGCGCACGCCGATCTGGTGCCTGCCCCGCCCTGATCTGCCGCTGCCCCTGCCTGCTCGCCTTGCCCTGAAGATCCCCGGCGGACGCACCGTGACCCGGCTGGTGAGCCAGACCTACGTCGAGTTCACCTTCCCACTCGCCGCCCATTACCACCGCTCGCTGCCCACCGCCGCGATCGGCGAACGCGCTGGCTTGGCTCACCTGCGGCGCCAGGTGAAGGACCCCGTCACCCGGGCCGCGCTGACCCCGAAGTACGCCCTCGGGTGCAAACGACCGAGCTTCTCCAACGACTATCTGTCGACCTTCAACCGCGCGAACGTGACCCTCGAAACGGCCGCGATCAGCGAGATCACCCCCACCGGCGTGCACAGCACCACCGAGCATGCCGCCGACGTCCTGATCCTCGCCACCGGCTTCAAAGTCATGGAGTCCGGCAACATGCCGACCTACGACCTGCACGGGGTCGGTGGCCGCGACCTGGAGACCTGGTGGGACGAGAACCGGCTGCAGGCCTACGAGGGCGTCAGCGTCCCCGGCTTCCCGAACTTCTTCTCCATCATCGGCCCCTACGGCTACAACGGCGCCTCCTACTTCACCCTGATCGAGAACCAGACCCGCCACATCCTGCGCTGCCTGCACCACGCCCGCACCAACGCCGCGGACCGGATCGAGGTCACCGAAGAGGCCAACGACCGCTACTTCCGCGAAATGCTCGCCCGCCGGGGCGGCCAGGTGTTCTGGGACCAGAGTTGCGCCGTCGCCAACAGCTATTACTTCGACAAGCACGGCGACGTACCCCTTCGCCCCACCTCCACCCTCGAATCCGCTTGGCGCAGTGGACACTTCCCGCTGACCGACTACGTCTTCTCTTAGCAGGCGCGAAGTGTCACCGGGGCTCCCTACGACCCGGGTGTTCCCCTGCGTCGCATCGCCGATTCGATGTCGTCGAGGTAGGTGCGAACCGGACCTACACTGAGAAGCCCACTCTGCGCGGTGGTTTCGGCTGCCGCGGGGGAGAGCTGAGTCCGGGCACGGTGCATGGTCTCGACGTCTCCGACGGCGATGGCCGCGTGTGCCACGATGGCCCAGAGTGCCTCGAACAGCAGGTCGCGCGGCGGGGAGGCGATGTTGCGCAAGGCGGTTCGCGCGGCGTCGAGGTCACCTCGCGCGACGAGCAGGGTGGGTTCGATCCAGGGCTTGTACGGCCCCCAGTCCGTGTCGGGAGCGATCGCGGCGATCCGGCCGGTATCGTGATGCCGCAGATACAGGCTCAGCTCGGCCAGCGGTAAGAGACCGCGCTCGAGTCCGGGCATCCCGGCGCCGACCAGAGATACGGCAGCTGCCTGGTACGCCGCTTCGGCGGTGTCGAGATCTGTTGTCGCACTGGTACGGAGGGCGCGATACCAGGTGGTGAACACCTCGACCAGCGGCAGTTGGTAACGCCGAGCGAGGGCGTCCACCGCGTCGGCGTGCTGGTCGGCGCCGGGGTAATCGGCCAGGGCGCACCGTGTTTGGATGAGGATCAGATGACCGAGCACCTCGTAGGTGGCCGAGCTGCTCGTGGCCGCTACCGCGACGATCTCGCTGCCGACGGCGTCGCGCCGCAGTGCCATGCCTGCGCGCTGGAAACTCTGCATGAACACCCCGTTGAGTGCGAATGCGAGCAGTGCTGGGTCGTGTAGCCGCCGCGCGATCTCTTCGGCCTGGCGGGCGGCGCGCAGTGGCCGCAATCCGGCCTCGGTCGGCTGGTCCGGCGGGAGACCACCGCGCGATTCGACGGCGATGGTCGCGAGCAGTCTGGCTCGATCGGCATCGTCGTGGACGGGGAGCCGCAGCAGTGTCTTCTCGGCGATGTCCACGAGCCGGCCGGCCTGCGCCGGATCGTCCGAGCGGGTCCAGATCGCGGGAACGTCGTAGATGCCGATCACCCGTGCGGTCAGTTCGGCGTCACCGAGTTGGTCGGCGGCGACGACAGCTGAAATCCGATGTGCGCGTGCTGCTGCCAACCCGCCACCGCCCGTCACCGCGAGGTCACGCATCAGGCCCGCGGTCGATTCGAGTCGCGTGCCGGTGCCCGGTGGGACCGTGCTGTCGTAGGCGGCGCGTGCCTGTTCCCAGACCCGCACGCTGGGATCGGTCGCGATCGGGTCGAGGTGTTCGGCTTGGCGCAGCAGGTCGTGTTCGAGGCGGCGCAGTGCCGGTCCGGGGTCGATGCCGAGATCGTCGGCCAGCATCCGCCGGGCACGGGCGAGGACGGCGAGCGCGTCGGCTTGGCGACCCGAGCGGTACAGCGCGGTGGCCAGCAGTCCCCACGCGTCCTCGCGCCACGGGTGCTCGGTGACGTGCGCGTCGAGGTCGGGCACCGCCGCGGCGGCGGCACCCAGCGTCAATTGGGCTTCGGCGCGACGCTCGACCGCCAGCAGACGCTGCTCGGCGAGCCGTGCGCGCTCGGCCTGTGCCCACCCCGCGTCGGCGAAGTCGGCGTACGCCGGTCCCTGCCACCAGCGCAAAGCCTCGGTGAGCAAGGAGAAGGCCTGCCCCGCGGGCAGCGTCGAGGCCGCACGGACAGCGTCGTCGAATCGCCACGCGTCGACGGCATCGGGTTCGGCCCGCAGCGCGTAGCCGAGTCCCTCGGTGACCAGCAGGCGCGGCGGGGTGCGCGGTGGGCGGTCGGGCTCGAGCGCGCGCCGCAGCCCGGCGACGAAGGTACGGATCGCGCCCACCGCGTTCGCGGGCGGCTCGTCCCACAGATCCTCGACCAGCCGGCCGACCGGAACGACCCGCCGGCGGGCGAGGATCAGCCGTGCGAGCACCTCGCGGTAGCGCGGACCGCGCAGTACGACCGGTCCGCCCAGGTTGTCGTTGGCGGCGATCGATCCGAGCACCTGAAACCGCATCAGGCCAATGTAGTGCGCGTTCATCGCCTGCTAATCGCGACACCGCACGCTCGAACCGATCCGCACAGTCCCCGCGGAACAGCCTTCGAACGAGAGAGCCAACGCGATGACCCGCACCATTCCCGGTTTCGACTACCACCGTGTTCCTGTCGCCGACGAGGTGGCGCTCACCGCCGCCGTCGCCGGTTCGGGAACCCCGATCGTGCTGCTGCACGGGTTCCCGCAGACCCACCTGATGTGGCGGCACGTCGCTGCCGACCTGGCCGCCGAACACACCGTGATCGTCCCCGATCTCCGTGGTTACGGCGACAGTGACAAACCGGCGGCAGTGCATCCCGACGTCTATTCCAAACGCACGATGGCCGCCGACATCGTCACCCTGGCACAGACTTTCGGCCACGACCGCTTCGCGTTGGCCGGCCACGACCGCGGCGCCCTGGTGGCCTTGCGCGCCGGTCTCGACCACCCCGACGCGGTCACCCACCTCGCGTGCTTGGACGTACTACCCACCCTCGACATGTGGGAGGTGCTGCACGGCGCCACCGCCGCTGTCGGATTCCACCTGTACTTGATGGCGCAGCCGCCCGGGCTGCCCGAACAGATGATCGCCGCCAGCGCCGACGCCTTCTTCGCCTACTTCCTCGACCAGTGGGTCAAAGATCCCGCCGCGATTCCCGCGGCTGTGCGCGCCGCGTATCTGGATGCCTGCCGCGACGCAGTCCCCTCGATCGTGGCCGACTATCGCGCCTCGGCGACCATCGACATCGACCACGATCGCGCCGACCGCGCGGCAGGCACCCGGCTGTCGATGCCCGTCACCGTCATGCAGCAGGACTGGGGTGCCGCACTCGGCTACGAAGCGGCGGCACTGTGGTCGAGTTGGGCACCGAACCTCGACCACCGCACCGTCGACGCGGGCCACTTCATGGCCGAAGAGGACCCCCTGGCCGTCGCCGCGGCCCTTCGCGACCTGGTTCAGCGCTGACGACGGCGATCTTCATCGGCTAGGCATGGAGGCGATCGACGAAATCACTGATGAGCGGGGCGATTTCGGGAAGATTCTGCTCCAGCGCGAAATGACCGGTGTCGAAGAGCGCCATCCGCCGGAGCTTCCCGCCGACTTCGACGAATACGCATCCGACACCTCAGCACAGCGCCGGGCCTGCGGGAGGTCAGCTGTCGGGGTTGGCGGCGCGTTGTTCGGCGCGGTATCGCAGGGCACCGACGATGCGCTGCCAGGCGGGAGATGACTCGGCGATTCGGGAAGCGACCAGTTTCGCCGACTGGCCGGTGTCGCGCTCATGGGCGATTTCCCAGGCATCCAGGTCGTCGATGAGGCGGTCGAGGCGTGGATCGTGGGGGTGCCAATGAAACGACGCGTCTACCGCCAGATAGTGGCGGGTGGTTTCGGGGTCGTCGAATTCGGCGTTCTTTTCGCGGATTCGTTGCGGTATGGCGTCGGCGTTCATGGCTTGCAGCAGGATCCACGCGTCGCGCTCGAGCTGGATCCGCTGTTCGCTGACGCCGAGGTTGCGCATGCGGTCAAGAAGGGTGACCACTTCGGCTGGGAGGAAAAGGCTTTCGCCGGTTGCCAGTTGCGCTATCCGGTGGCGATACTCGGCGAGTCGGTCCATCTTGCGCTGGAGCTCGGCGTCGATATCGCTGATGGCCGCGGCGAATTCGGGTGGTTGCGCGTGTAGGAGCGCGTCGATCCGAGACAGTGGGACGCCGGCGTCGGCGAGGGTTCTGATGCGGATGAGAGCCACCGCCGCCTGTGCGGTGTAGCGGCGGTAGCCGGAGTCGTCGCGCTCGGGTTCGGGCAGCAGGCCGACCTGGTGGTAGTGGCGTACCGTGCGCACGGTTACGCCCGCGGTTGCCGCGAGCTGGCCGATGGTGAGCACCGCGCCGATTCTAGTGGCGACGAACCCGAGCGACGACATCGCGGATCGCCTGGACAACGGCATCGGGACGGTCGAAGCAGAGTCGGTGGTGTGCGGTGTCGGTGAGGATGCGCTGTTCGGCCTGCGCAACGCCGCTCACCAGGGCTTTGTCCATTCGCCGTCGGCCGTCGTGAATCTCCGCCATGACCTCGACCGGCTGGTTGGGGTCGGCGCCGAGAACGCTGAGCGCCACCAGCGGAACTTCGGGAAGATCCGGTCCGGCGCGTAGTTCGATGGCCAGTTCGGGCAAGCCGTTGCGCTCGGCGAAGCCCGCACGGATCCATTCCGCACTCGCCTTGGCCTCAGTCAGCGCGTGTCGCACGCGCTCCGGGTAGTGCGCCAGCAACTCGGCGTGCACAGCGCGCAGAGCCGTGCGGATCGTTTCGAGTTGCTCGACATCAGGGGCAGGCGCCGCGGCCGCGGCAAGGCTCATCGCCGGTGGCATGAAGACGTCCCAGTCGCGGTGCAGGCCGTCCAGCCAGACCAGCCCGGCCACCTCCCGCGGATACAGCTGGGTGTACCGGTGGGCGTAGAGGCAGCCGAGCGAATGTGCGGCGAGAATGTAAGGGCCGGTGATGTTTTCGGCGCGGAGTAGCTGGTGCATTTCGGTGGCGACCGCGGTGGCGGTGCGCGGCAGCGGATGTGGGTCGCTGTAGCCGGTGCCGGCGCGGTCGTACACCACGGCGGTGGTGAATCGCGAAACCTGCTGCTGCACACCGAAATAGTCGAGACCGACCGCGCTGGCGCCGGGCAGGAACACGACGGCAGGTCCGCCGCTGCCCGATCGGTGGACGAAAAGCTGGTTGCCGTCGATCTCGGTGAATCCGCCGACCGGCGGTGCGTGTCGTGTCGGGGCAGGGGTGTCGTTCGTCATGCGACAAGGTTGCAACCCTGACGCAGCGTCAAGGTCAACCCTAGAGGGCGAGTGGGGGTGCCGCGGTGGTCGGTGTGGCCGGCGGGCGATACGCGCGCCAGGCCTGCGCGAGGCGGGCGACCGCCGCGGTGAGCGTCTCCGTGGGATGCAGGAAATGGAGCCGCAGATAACGTTCGCTGCCGCCGGTCGGATCCAGCCCGCTGCCCGCCAGGATCGAAACGCGCTGGCGCAGTGCGGCTTGCGCGAAGCAGGCGCCGTCGCCGTAGGGCAACCGGATCCAGAGCGTCTGCCCGCCCTCGACCGGGGGCACGTCCCATTCGGGGATCTGGCGAGCGAGTTCGGCGCGCAGGTGGGCGTGGCGTCGCGCGCGTTCGGTGGCTTGTGCGCGGAGCAGGCCGTCGAGGCGGGGGAGTAGCTCGGCCGCGGCCAGTTGGGCAGGCAGGTTGCCGCCGAGGTCGTGCACCGCGCGCAGTCTGGCCAATTTGCTGATGACGGGTGGTGCGGCGCGTATCCAGCCGACGCGCAGGCCGCCCCAGACGCTCTTGCTCAGCGAGCCGATGGTGATCACCGTGTCGGCGAAAACGGCCAGGGGCTGCGGAGTTTCGCAACCGGTGAAGCCGAGCTGGGCAAGCACCTCGTCGTCGATGAGCGCAATCCCCGCCGCTGCTGAAGCTTCCGCGAGTGTGCGCCGCACGAGCGTGGGCAGTACCGAACCGGTCGGGTTCTGGTAGGTGGGAATCACGTAGGCGAGCGCCGGGCGGTGATCGCGGAGCGCACGCGCGAAACCATCCAGCCCCGGCGGCAATCCGGTCACGACCGCCGCTTGCGCGCGAAACGCTTCCAGCGCACCGGGGTAGGTCGGAGCTTCGACGAGAACTCGATCGCCGGGCCGGAGGTAGGCCTGCGCAAGTAACGAAAGTGCTTGTTGCCCACCGGTTGTGGCGAGTATCTGGGCCGGCTCGGTCGGTAGCCCGCGCCCTCGGTAATGCTCGGCGACCGCCGCCCGCAGCACCGGATGACCCGAGGGGTAATAGCCGATGTCGTCGGTCGTCGCGGCCAAGGCCGGCAGCATCGCCGCGTAGGACTCGGCCACTTCGACAGGTGGTCGGTCCGGTGCCGCGCACGCCAGCGAGATCACGTCGGACCGTGGCTCGAGCAGGTCGAGAAACATCGGCTCACCGGTGGTATCCGGCGGATCGTCGCGCGGCGTCCCCGCGACCCGGGTGCCGCTGCCCTGACGCCGCACGATCCGTCCTTCGTCGTGGAGCAGGTCGTAGGCCGCGACGACGGTGCTCCGCCCGACCGACAGCGCGACGGCGAGCGTCCGATCCGGTGGCAGCAGCGCACCGGGCGGCAGTTCACCGTCGTCGATCAGCCCGCGCAACCCCGCCGCGAGCAGGGCGTACAGCGGCCCACGCCCCGCCGACCAGCGCCCGAGTCGATCTGTCACATTGATTGGTTCCATAGCCAAACCAATTATGCTCGATTGGCGCTGGATCGGCGCGCCGAGCCGATCGACGATGGTCACCATGACAGCCTCGAGCGCCACCGGTTCCGTGTCGATCACCGCAGCTATCGCCGCCCTGCCCGGTCCGTTCCAGCAACGCGAGTTGGCGAGGGTCGACGACACCGTTGTCCGCGTCGCCCAGCTGGCGGGCGCGTTCCCCTGGCACCACCACGACGAAGACGAACTCTTCCTCTGCTGGGACGGCACCATTCGCCTCGAACTGGCAGACCGGGAGCCGGTGATCCTGCGTCCGGGTGAATTGTTCGTAGTGCCCAAGGGAGTTCGGCACCGACCGGTCGTGGACGAGGTCGCCCATGTTCTCCTGATCGAGCGCCCCGAAACCGTTCAGTTCGGCAATTAGTTTCCCCGGAAAAGACAGCTGGTCGGTGTGGGCGAGCAGGCGCTCGCCGGATCGCTACCGATCGGTTCCGGATTCGACGGGTACGGCACGAAGGAGTTCAGCGACTTCCGATGGCGTCGCGGCCGGAAACAGTTGTCGCACACCGATCATGGCCAGCAGTCGATCCTGATCGGCACCAACTCCCATCCGTGACACCACATCATGGGCCGCGCGGTTGGCCTCAGCGATCTCGTACGCTTTGCCAAGGCGGGTGAGGTTCTCACTCACCATCTTGTCGAGATCGGTGGACCGCTTGTAGAACAACGCGGTGATCCCGACCGGCACCGCTCCCATGATCGACGTCGCGGCCGCCGCGTCCCGATTCCCGAACGCCACCATCGACGCCGCGGCTAGCACCACGACAACCCCGCAACAGCCACTGATCATGTACGCCCAGAAGAACGCCGTGCTCTGCGCCATCGCAGTGCGCACCTGGCGCAGGTATTCCTCCGTTCGATGACGGATCGCCGGGGCATTGTCGATCGCCGCATCCGCCCGATGCCCCGCCGCCGCTGTCGGGTTCGGGTCGCCGGCGATGGTCACTTCGATTGCCCGCTTGTTGACGCGGCGGCTGAACGTCGTCGACCACCAGGCCGACACGGCCGCGACAATCGTCGGAAACAGGCCACCCAGGCCGATCAGGGCCAGTATCTGATCCATCGTATTCCCCCGAAGATTGTGCTCGCACCCCAGCAAAGATCCAGGCGCACTCTACCGCGACGCGATCGTACCCAGCTTGTTCGCCCACTGGCACAACGCAATTCACGGACCGCGTGCGGGCATCTCGCTGGCCGGTCTGGTGGGGCAATCCGCGAACCGGGCCGATGGCGTGAGGTTCAACGGGTTGGCCGTGACGGCATTGTGAACAAGCACTCTTGTTAGAAACAAGACAAAGTGCTGTAATCGGCGTCACCCATTGAAGGAGATGCCATGCAGTGCAGCACGGCCGCTACCGTCCGCCCGCGTCGCCTGGCCGCGCGCAGCCTGCTTGTGGGGCGGGTGGCAGCGCCTTTGGCCGCGATCTGTCTCGCGATATCGAGCGCGGGCTACGCCACCGGCGATCCGTATCCGAGTTTTCCACCGGACCAGAACCAGCTCCCGCAGCTGCCCGCCGAACCCCAGCTCTACGACATGCTGCCGATCCCGGTGCCCGCCGAAGATCGGTGGTACGACGACCCCGCGGACCTGAGTTCCTATGCGCCGGGCCAGATCATCCGCTCCCGCACGGTGCAGACACGCCTGCTCGGCCTGCCGTTTCCGGTGCACACCGAACAGTTGCTGTATCGCAGCAACGACGTGCACGACAACCCGATCGCCACGGCCACCTCGGTGATCGTCCCCGGCATTCCGTGGTCGGGCAGTCCGCGGCCGGTCGTGTCGTTCCAGGAGGCCATCGATTCGACCGACTCCTCGTGTAACCCGTCCTACACCCTGCAGACGGGCACGATGAAGGAGGCCGCGCTGGCGGTGTATTGGCTCGCGCAGGGGTTCGCGATCAACGTCGCCGACTTCGACGGCAAGTTCAATACCTTCAACACCTATGACGAAGGCAAGATGGTGCTCGACAGTCTGCGCGCCATGAAGAACTCGGCGCTGGGTCTGACGGACTCCGGTATCGCGCTCTACGGTTACTCCGGTGGCGGCTCAGGTTCGATCCGCGCGGCCGAACTGCGCGCGAGTTACGCCCCCGATGTGCGGTTGCTCGGTACCGCGGTGGGTGGATTCCCGGCCGACCTGCGCGCGCAGGCGCGTTACGCGATCGCCCAGCAGCCGGGCCTTACCGGCGCCAGTAATTTCACCATGTGGCTCGGCTTCGCCGCGTTGTCACGGGAATTCCCCGACCAGTTCGACGCGAAGGAATTGCTGACCCCCGAAGGACAGGCGATCGTGGCGGATATGCGCGGTCGCTGCGTTTACACGATCGCGGCCGCAGGCGCGTACCGGCCGATCAGTGCCTATTTCCAGCCGGGGAAGTCACTCGAAACGGCGCTGGGTGTGATGGATGTTCTCGCGGATCAGAGTCTGGGGCACCATATTCCGGACAGCCCGATCTTCTGGTGGCACGGAATCTGGGACGAACTGATCCCGACGTCGGCGGTACTGCCAACGGTGAACGATTACTGGGACCGCGGCGCGGATCTGCGGTTCTACACGATGCCGCTCCCTGAACACCTCGTCAACGCCGTCGCGGGCTGGCCGCCCGCGGTCGCCTGGACCAGCGCGGTGCTGCGCGGTCTGCCGCCGGGAGACCGATTCAAAGCCGATATCCCACTGCCCAACTGAGACGAGAACAGCACGGCGCGCGGAGGGAATGCGCGCCGTGCTGTTGACGAACCGAAGCTTTACGCCGAGGCCTGCTCATAGGCCGAGATGACTTCCGCCGAGATCCGGCCACGGCTGGAGACCGTGTGCCCGTTCTGCGAAGCCCACGCGCGGATCTCGGTCAGATCGTTGCGGCGGGTGGATTCGGCTGCCGGTGCCGCGCCGAGGCGCCGTGCGGAGCCCGCCTTCGCCCGACCGGTGCGGCGCGCGTACGGAACCCACTGTTCGAATACCTCACGCAACTCTGCCGCGTTGGCATCGGACAGATCGATTTCGTAGGCGGCCCCGTCGATTCCGAAGGTGACAGTCGCATCGGCAGCAGACGTGCCATCGAAATCATCGACAAGTGTGACAACGACTTTACGCGCCATGGGAGTCCTGTTCGTTCGGGTGCCGAGAATTACCGTGGCCGATCTTAGTCCGTGGCGTTCAGCTCGCGCGGCGTTGGGGTTCACCGCGATAGCGTGTGTAGCCGCCGTCGACTTTCAGTACCTTCCACAGCTGCCGGGTCACCGGGTTCATCATGCCGAGTTCGTCGACGAGGGTGCGGATGTCGCCGAAGAATCCGCGCAGGATCTGGCGGGAGGCGGGGCTGCGCCAGAACGCGTCCGCGAAAACCTCGTCGGGGATGTCGAACTTGGTGGCGAAGGATTTCGACGGCTTCACCAGTTCGTCGGCGAGCCAGCGCATCGCGATCGGGAACGCCACCGCGCAGACCGTGGTGCGCACCGGACCCATCCGGGCGATGTGGGTGCGCAGGAACTCGTGGGCGAACGAGATGTGGCGCGCCTCTTCGGCGATGTGGATCTGCATGATCCGCAGCAACGCGGGCTGGGTCTGCTGGTCGGAGCGGATCAATGCCTTCTGATAGTGGTCGATCGGTTCCTCGCCGCCGAGGATGCCGATGAACAGAATGGCCCAGAAGTAACCGCCCGCGACGCCGATGAACGGTGACATCGCCCGGAACATCGGTCGCATGCCGGGCACATCGTCACCGATGCGGTTGACCAGTTCCTGGAACATCTGGATGTGGTTGCACTCCTCGGTCATCTCGTGGAGGCAGTACCGGAATTCCGGCGAGCCGTTGGGCAGGGTCATCGCGTACTGCATCATCCCGCGGATCAGGATGGATTCGAAGGCCAGCCCGACCTTGGCCGCGTTGGCCTGACGCCACCGCCCGATCTCGATCCGGCGTTCCAGCGGCAGGTTCTGGTACCAGCTCGTCGCGCCGAGTGGGTCGAGTTCGGGGGAGAGCACCCAGCGTGGGTCGTTGCGGTCGATCGCGAGTTCCGGTGCGTCCCAATCGATGTCGAGGTAGGGGTCGAACCGGCGATGGACCGACCCGGCCGAGAGGGTGTGCAGGGTCTCGGCGTACTCGGCAGCCGCGGTCTTCGAGAACGTCATTGTTTCTCTCCGTTGTCACCTGGACAGCCATCGAGCGGCTGATCCTCAATGTAAATGTAACGCACTGTTCCAGGTATTTCTAGGGGTGCTCAGTCGGCGCGCGGGATGCGTCCGTCGACGTCGGTGAACCCGTAATCCTCGGCGAGATCGGCGACTTTCCAGGCCTGTCCGGAGCGCGTCGACCGGCCGGGGTCGGCCGCCAGGGCGACCACCGCGCGCCCGGCGAAACGCGGAGTCTCGGCGGCGTCGAGGTCGAAGGTGCCCTCGCCGGGCAGCGTGACCTGACGGCGGCCGTGCTCGTCGGCCGGAACCAGTTGCAGCAGTTCGGTATTCACGATGCCGGGCCAGATCGAGACCGCCGCCGCGCCGGTGCCGTTCAGGTCGTGGGCGAGGTCGGCGGTGAGGCGGTCAAGTGCGGTCTTGCCGACGCCGTAGACGGCATTGTGCATGTAGCGCCGGGCGCCGGGGGAGGACACGTTGACGATGAGCCCGGCCGATTCGATCAGGAGCGGAGCCGCGAAGACGCTGGCCACGTAATGGGATCGAACGCCGATGTCGAAGGTCTCGTCCCAGGCTTTGGCGGGCACGTCCCAGAACTTGCGGCCGAGCCAGCGGGCGGCGGCGGGGGAGTTGTAGACGTTGTTGACGAGCACGTCGAGGCGGCCCTGCTCCTCCCGGATCCGGGTGAAGAGGGTCTCGACCGCGTCGTCGTCGCGGTGATCGCAGACTGCCGCGACGCCGTGTCCGCCGAGTTCGGTGATCATCGCGGCGGTGTCGTGCACGGTGCCGGGCAGCTTCCCTGGCTCGGCGGTGCGTCCGGTGACGTACACGGTCGCACCGGCCGCGCCCAATTCGAGGGCGATGCCTTTGCCGATGCCGCGACTTGCCCCGGTCACCACCGCGACGCGCCCGGCCAGAATATTGGGTGTTCCGCTCATGACCTCCGGACACTACCGTCAAATCAGAACACGTTCTAGAAAATGGAGGCGGCAGTGGAGCAGAGATTCCTCGATACCGGCGGCGTCAGGATGCATGTCACCGAGCAGGGGCAGGGCTACCCGGTCGTGTTCTGTCACGGCTTCCCGCATACGGGCTTCATCTGGCACCGGCAGGTGAAGGCCGTGGCCGAGGCGGGATTCCGGGCCATCGCACCCGACCTGCGCGGCTACGGCCGCACCGACGCGCCCGCCGACGTCGACGCCTACACCAACGTGGCGGTGATCGGTGATCTGCTGGCGCTGCTCGACGACATCGGCGCCGAGAAGGCGGTGTTCGTCGGTCTCGATTTCGGTGCCCAACTGGTGTGGGAACTATCGCTGCGCGCTCCTGAGCGCGTGGAAGCCATTGTGGTGCTGAACAATCCGTACTCGCCACGCCCGCCCCGCGCGCCCTCGGCCTTCTGGACCAAGGCCGCCCAGCGCCACTTCCTGCACCTGTCCTACTTTCAGGAGCCGGGCGTTGCCGACGCCGAATTGGCCGCGCGGCCGCGGGATTTCCTGTCCCGCGTCTACTTCTCCCTCTCCGGCGACTACCACTACCTCGACACCTGGAAGAACCCGCCGGGCCTCGGCTACCTGGATGTGCTGCCCGCGGCGCCCGCGCTGCCGTGGCCGTGGCTCACCGACGACGAATTCGACACCATTGCCACAGAATTCGAACGAACGGGCTTCACCGGCGGGTTGAACTGGTACCGCAACCTGGATCGCAACTGGGAACTCGCCGAGCCCTTCGCCGACGCCCGGATCCAGGTCCCCACCTATTTCCTCTACGGCGAGAACGACCCCGACATGGAGGGCTTCAGTGGTCGCGACCCGCTGGCCACGCTGCGGGCCAATGTCACCGATCTCCGTGCGGTAGTGGAAGTTCCGGGTGCGGGGCATCTCGTGCACCTCGAACGAACCGAAGCGGTGGACGACTTCCTGATCGCCGCGCTGCGCGAGGTCGGTGCCGATCAGCGCACGCGGTCGTCGGGCCCGGCTGTCTCGCCCCACTCGCCGGCCTCGTGACGCACGCAGTGGCGCGGGCTCGACCGCGGTGGTTGCGCCGAGTTGTCGGAGGCGTGGCCTACGGTGACGAAAAGGACCTGCCATGGACGGAGCAAAGATGAGTCGCCATATCCAGATCACCTTCGACGCGCACGACCCGGCCGCGCTGTCGACCTTCTGGCGCGATGCGCTGGGCTATGTGCACCCGGGGCCGCCCGGTGTCGAGGTGCCCGCCGGTGTCGATCCGCTGGCGGTGTGGGATCAGTTTCTCGCGCGCCTCGGTGTGCCCGCCGAAGAACGGAACTCGAAGTCGGCCATCGAGGATCCGGAGGGGCACGGTCCACGGGTCTTCTTTCAGCGAGTGCCGGAGGACAAGGTCGCGAAGAACCGGGTGCACCTCGATGTTCGCGCGGCGCCCGGGCTCCAGGGCGACGAGCGGATGGCCGCCCTCGAGGCAGAGTGTGAGCGGCTGGTCGCGCTCGGGGCAACGCGGGTCGAGCGCTTCGAGCCCGAACCTCCGATGAGTGCCGGATGGATCGTGCTGGCGGACCCGGAGGGAAACGAGTTCTGTCTGGACTGAGCGTCATTTCTCCGGCCGGAGCCGGAGGAACCCGGTAGTCGTTCGGTGTCGATCGGCGAACGGTGCGTTCTTCCGTGGGGTGCCGGTATCGGCGGTTACCGTGGATCGACCACGACGACGTGGTCACGTGGCTGCCACTGGAAGGAAGCCCGGGGATGCGGCATTTCGACTTTCGCGGAACCTCGATCGCCTACGACGAAGCGGGTGCGGGTCCACCGATCGTCTTCCTGCACAACCTCGGCGGCGATCGGCACATCTGGCGGGCGCAATTCGACGCGTTGCGGCACAACCACCGGGTTTTCGCGATCGACCTCATCGGCTACGGCGAATCGGACGCTCCCGACGCCGGGTACACGGTCGAGAACTATCTGGCCATGGTCAGCGCGTTCTTCGAGGAGCACGATCTGCGCGATGTGACGTTGGTCGGCCACTGTTTCGGCAGCGCGTTGTCACTGCTCTACGCGCAGCGTCATCCCGAGCGGCTGCGGTCGCTGGTACTCAGCAGCCCGCTGACCCCGGCTACCTTGCGACCGACCAGAACGGGATGGGCGGCATGGCTCGGTCGGCGGCTGCGCATCGACGCGCTGCTCGCACGTGTCCGCGTTCCCGGCCCCGTGGCCGGGCTGATCGTGGCGGAGCAGCTCGGTTGCGAACGGGCGCCGCATGCGGCGCAGATCGTCGCGCATCTGCGCGAGAGCTGGACCGAACCCCGGCGCCTGATGGTCACGGCCGCGATCTCCCGGGAGATCCCGCTGCTCGGCGAGCTGGACAGCTTCGCACCGCCCGCCGGCTTTCCGCCCGTCACCACGGTGTGGGGGAGTCGTAATCGAGTGCTGTGCGCCCATGCCGGAGCCGCGCTGAACCGCACGCTGAAGCCGTCGCGGTCGATAGTTGTCGACGGTGCGGGTCATCTGGTGATGGTCGAGGCGCCCGATCAGTTCACCGCCGCGGTGCTCGCCGCGACGACGGGCACGCGGGTGGCCGATTCCTAGCCGGCGACATGCGGCCACAGCGGGCGCTGTTCGTCGGTGCACCGAACTTGTCGGTGCGCACCTCTAGTCTGCTCACATGGACGGACCGGACTCTGCGCTACGCCGCTTGACACGCGAGGCGGGAAAGTTGTTGCGGCCATACGGCTTTCACGGGACAGATGCCGCCTGGACGCAGGTCACCGCAGGCGGTGTCGCCTCGATTCGCCGCACCCGCACCCAGCGAACCTGGACAGACGGTCAGCAAGTGCTCTCCTTCGGTCTGGAACTCAGCGCGACGCCGACGGCGTGGTGGGAATTCTGCAACTGGCGCAACGGGGTGCGAGGTCTGGAACCGGCCGCGCCGGAACAGGCCACCGGGCCGGGGCTCATCGACGAGCACGGCATGGGCGAGGAGTTGACCCAGTGGTGGTCACTGCGGGTCGACCCGGCCCACCGCGCACGCCCCGCGCTACAAGCCGACGTCGACACCGTTCGCGCCGACTTGCCGGCGCGCGTCCACGCCTACGCACGCCGGGCACTGCGCCTGCTCGAACCGGACGCCTATCTCGACGAACTACTGGCGGACCCGAATCCACAGCCCGCCACCCTGGAAGCGATCGTGGTGCTGCTCGCCGAGCACGGCCCCGGACCGCGCCTGGACGACGCGGTGACCCAGTTCCGATTATCCGTCGCGGACCTGGACCAGCCGGGAGCCGACAACGCCATCGCCTACTTGCGCGACCGAACCGTTCCGGTCTGACTGTCCCGCTCGAGCGGCCCGACGGGCGATTCGCCATTATCATTCCGCCCGTGGGAGATGCGGTTACAGGCGACGATGCTCGGCGGATTCGCCCTGGCAACAGGAAGGACTTCGGTGTAGCAGCCGGACTGCTGGCAGCGTCCATGGCCGACGACCCCGCGACACGGTGGCTGCACCCGAAAGAATCCACCCGCAGAACCCGGCTCACCCGCGCGTTTCGAACCTCGCTCGATGATTCCCGCGATTGCAGCGACGGCGTAGATCTCGCGCTCGATGGCACCGGATCGATCGTCGGCGTCGCGGTGTGGCTGGCCACCTTTCATGTCCTGCCGCGCGCGACGATGGGTCGTCAGCTGAAAGCGCTTCACACCTACGGTTCGCAGGCCGCACGTGCGCGCACGGGTGCGCGCGCGACCTACGCGGCGGGCGTGCAGGAACAGCACTGGCACCTGTTGGCAGTGGGGGTCGCCGCGGCGGCCCGCGGACGTGGACACGGGCGGGACCTGGTCGCGGCGGGCATGTATCGAGCGGCCGCCGACGGCGTCCCCGTGCACTTGGAAACCACGAACCCGAGCAACCTCTCCTTCTACGAACGCCTCGGATTCGAGACCACCGGGGTGATCGACCTTCCCGGTGGTGGCCCGCGGAGATGGCTCATGCGCCAAGTGCCGCAACCGATCCCGAATCACCCCCGCGGCAGACGGCCACGCGATACCTGACGGCGCGGCGAAAGGCGAGAAGTTCGCGACGGAAATTGTTGTGGAAATCCATGACAATTCCAGGGAATGGGAATTGGAAGGTCAAAAACTGCGCGCGATGATAGCGATCGGCGTGGCGACCGTGATCTGATCGAGATGTCCCGAATCTGGGATGCTTCACAGAGTACGAATAAGGATGACCGTATGAACTCCAGAATTACCCGTCCGCTCGCCGTTGCCGCCATCGCGCTGTCCGCCGGTGCGATCGTCGCCGGTCCCGCTTCCGCCGCGGCCCCGGCGCCCGTCTCGGGTTCGGTGGAAGTGTGTGTGCCGCTTCCCCTTCCGCTGCTCGAGGTCAGCTTCTGTCTGTAACCGGCTAACACGGCTATTTTGCGGCGGTGGCGATCATCGTTCCCGGAGTGAAGATGTGCGCGGCTCCGGTTCGCCGAGCGCCACCGCCGCACTGCCCTCGACCCGCAGGCCCGCGGGCTTCTTTGTCGGAAAGCATCATTGATCCAGCGTTCTCTTGCTCCTTGTCACAAGCGAAGGTTGGACGGGGGATTGTCGTTCACGGTAGTTTGGGGGCTTGCCCAGTGACCTGGGTGGGAAGGATTCATCATGGCTGGCGCTACTTCCATCGAGCCGTTCCTGACCGTTTCGGGGCGGCCGGTATCGAACCCCTTGAAAGATGTGCGGACGATATCCCGCCAGATGGTGGTGCATTTCATCGAGAATGTCGTGCCGTGTGGCACGCTGCCCGGCGAAGCGCTCGACGGAGACGTCACCACGGTGACGCGCGTCTGTCTGGAACTGACCAGGAGCATGCTCGACGGCCGCGATATCCCGGGGCGGGTGGAGCGGGTACAG
Organism: Nocardia sp. FBN12; assembly: GCF_050320175.1. Lineage (GTDB taxonomy): Bacteria > Actinomycetota > Actinomycetes > Mycobacteriales > Mycobacteriaceae > Nocardia. The sequence goes on from NZ_CP190048.1 coordinate 1,296,572, forward strand.
GCCGCCGCCGCCGACTGGGCACGCGAGGGAATCCCGATCGACACCATTCACGACGCCGTACACGAGGGCTTCAAACTCGGCTTCGATCTCGTCATCACCAATGTGACCAACCACGACTACGACACCGTCGTCGGGGTGGCGCGCCGGCTGATGGACGCCCAGAACATGATCACCTCGGCGGTCTCGGTGGCCTACGTTCGCGAATTGCGCTCGGTGGACAGCGAGCACCACACCGCGGTGCACACGCTGACCTCGGCCCTACTCGGCGGCCAGAACACCTCGACGATGGCACGCGAATGCGGAATCGAGGTCGCCGAGCGTTATCACGTGATGGCACTGGAACTTCCGCCGCACCCGGAGGAATTCGACCCGTCCCTCGATGCGAAAGTCGTCGCTCGACGCAAACTGCGCCGGGTTCAGGCCGAACTGGCGGACCGGTGCGACGGAAAAGTGCTCTCGCTGTTGAGCGTGGACGGCGGCACATTGCTGCTCCCGGTCCCGGAATTCTCCGAAGCCGAGCTGGACGAGTTGATCGTGCACCTGTCCGCGGCCGCGCAGGTCCCGGTGCGTGCGGTGGCGACAACGGCGATACCGAGCGAAATCCCACGTGCCGCCGAACAAGTCCATGAGCTGGTCGAAATCGCACATCGGTTCGGCGGTCCGAGCAAGGTGTATCGCCCGCACGAATTGGCCTTCGAATATCAGCTGACGCGTCCGGGTCCCGCGCGCGATTATCTGAGTTCCATTGTCGATTCCCTCGAAGCGCATCCGGAACTGTTGCGCACGCTCGAGGTGTATCTGTCCACGAATATGCAGCGTGCCAGGACTGCCCGCACCATGTTCATCCACACGAACACCGTCGATTACCGATTGAAACGGATCGGCCAGATGACCGGGTTCGACCTCAATGATGTGTCCGGTCTATGCCATCTGCGCGCCGCGCTGTTGATCCGGGCCCACCGTGGGTCCGGATCAACAGAGCTCTATCGAAGCCAGAGCGAAACCAGTTCGCGCGCAGGCTGATCACATGGGATAGACCGAGTGCTTGCGCGGGTTGAATTCCGGGGTGACCGGCGGCTTGTCGCGCAGCAGGCGCAGCGCGTGCCGGATCTCCAGGCGGGTACGCGCGGGTTCGATGACGGCGTCGATGTAGCCACGTTCGGCGGCGATCCACGGTGTCGCGACGGTCTCGTTGTACTGGTTGATCATCCAGTCGCGCGCCGCGGCGCGGTGTTCCTCGGCGATAGCGGCCAATTGGCGTTTGCCGGCGAGATCGACCGCGCTCTCGGCGCCGATCACCGCGATCCGGGCGGTCGGCCAGGCGAAGCTCACGTCGGCGCCGACCTGACGGCAACCCATCATGCCGTAGGCGCCGCCGTAGGACTTGCGCACCACGAGGTTGATGATCGGCACCGTCGCCTCGATGATCGCGCGCGGAACCCGGCCACCACGGATGATCACGCCCGCGTCCTCCTGGTCGAGTCCGGGCAGCACGCCGGGGGTGTCGACGACGAAGATCAGCGGGATGTTGAAGGCGTCGCAGAGCCGGATGAAATAGGTCGACTTATCGGAGCAGGCGGCGTCGATGGAACCGCCGAGCACCAGCGGCTGGTTGGCGATCACGCCGACCGGATAACCGTCGACTCTGGCGAACCCGGTGATCAGGTTCGGGGCGAACGTCGCTCGGATCTCATGGAATTCACCGTCGTCGAACAGCCGGAGCAAGATGTCGTGCATGTCGTAGCCCGTGCGGTCGGAATCCGGGATGATCGTGTCGAGTTCCAGGTCGTAGGCGGTGATGTCGGGTTCCATCCCGGGGTTGACGACCGGCGGCTGTTCCAGGCAACTCGACGGCATGTAGCTGAGGTAGTTGCGGGCCCAGTCGAAGGCGTCCTGCTCGGTCTCGGCGACATGATGCAGCGTGCCGCGCTTGGCCTGCACCTCGGCGCCGCCGAGCGCCTCCGCACTGACATCCTCACCGTTGACGGCCTTGATCACGTCCGGCCCGGTGACGAACATGTAGGAGTCCTTGGTGCCGATGAGCACGTCGGTATTGATCGGCCCGTACACCGAACCCGCGGCGCACTTGCCGAGAATGATCGACACCTGCGGTACGTACCCCGACAGCTTCTCCAGCACCCGGGTCATATCGCCGAACGAGGCGATCGAGCCGACCGCGTCCTGCACGCGCGCGCCGCCGGAATCGTTGATCGTCACCACCGGACAGGCGTTGTCGAACGCGAGTTTCAAGGCCCGCATGAACTTTCGCGCCGCCGCGACACCGACCGAGCCGCCGTACACGGTCTGATCGTGCGCGATCACCACCACCGTCCGGCCACCGATCAACCCGCGACCGGTGACCAATCCGTCACCGTAGAGGGCGTCGGGCTGGTCCGGCTGACGCACCAAGGCGCCGATCTCGATGAATGTTCCGGGATCGAGCAGCATGTTCATCCGCTCGCGAACGCTCGGAATGCCCTTCTTCGCCCGCTTGGCCACGGCGGCCTCACCTGCTGGTTCCGCGGCGATCGCCAGAATATCGGCCAGCCCGTCGAGCTTCGCCTTGGTAGTTACCACGCTTACTGCCACCTTCCAACCAACTCAAATGCTGTGCGCGACGGTAGTCGAATCACCGTGTGGCAGCGCGATAAGCGGGGGAGGCGGGAGAGGTCACAAAGTCTCGGTCGGCTATCTCATCGCATTCTCTACACCGAGCTCAACGGTCCTCGTCGGTGGACGCGGTGACCGGCCAGATCGGCAAGCGAAGGGCGGCGGTCGCGGTGGCGGGGACGACGGGATCGTTCGGCGCCACCGCGGCGATCCGCTCGTACGCAGCGCCCATCGCCGGGCGCGGATCCGGTTCGCCCTTGTTCGGCCACAGCGCGGCGGCGCGTTCGGCCTGGGCGGCGATCGTCAGTGACGGATTGACACCGAGGTTGGCCGAGATCGCCGAACCGTCGACGACGCTGAGACCGGGGTAGCTGTGGACCCGGTGGTAAGGGTCGATGACGCCCGTACTCGCGTCAGGACCGATGACGCAGCCGCCGATGAAGTGCGCGGTCATCGGCACGTTGAAAACGTCCGGCCACGTACTGCCCGGTGTCGCACCGAGTTTCGCGGCGACGTGACGGGTCGCCTCGTGGCCGGGCGGAATCCAGGACGGGTTGGGTTCGCCGAATCCCTGCTTGCTGGTGAACCGGCGGCCGAACAGTCCGCGCCGGGTGTAGGTGGTGATCGAATTGTCGAGGCTCTGCATCACCAGCAGGACCAGCGTGCGCTCGCTCCAGCGGCTGGTGCGCAACAGTCGCACGGTCTGTACCGGGTGGCGCCCGGCGATCAGCAGGACCCGCGACCATCGCGGCAGTCGCTGATCACCGTCGACGAGGTAGGTGTTGAGCAATCCCATGGCATTGGAACCCTTGCCGTAGCGCACTGGTTCGACATGGGTGTTCGGTGTGGGATGGAACGAGGACGTGATCGCGACGCCCTTGGTGATGTCGACGGCAGGGTCGACCTCGGTGCGCCCGGCGCCGAGGATGGCTTCGGAGTTGGTGCGCGTGAGCACCCCCAGCCGCGGCGAGATGTCGGGAAGTACCGCGGTGTCACGCATCCGGAACAGCAGGTGCTGGGTTCCCCAGGTGCCTGCGGCCAGGACGACATGCCGTGCCGACACAGTGGCGCGGTGTTTACGGACCCAGCTTCCGGTGCGTTCGGTGTCGACCAGCCAGCTGCCGTCGGACCGCGGCCGGATCGCGGTGACAGTGGTCATCGGTGTGACCACCGCCCCCGCCTGCTCCGCCAATCCGAGATAGTTCTTGACGAGGGTGTTCTTGGCGCCGTGACGGCAGCCGGTCATGCACTCGCCGCACTCGATGCACCCGGTGCGCTCCGGTCCGGCGCCGCCGAAATACGGGTCGGCGACAGTCCGGCCCGGCTCGCCGAAGTAGACACCGACCGGGGTCGGCACGAACGTGTCACCGACTCCCATCTCCCGTGCCACCGACTCGATGATGGTGTCGGCCGGGGTCATGTGCGGATTGCGGACGACGCCGAGCATCCGCCGCGCCTGGTCGTAGTGCGGGCTGAGCTCGGCGTCCCAGTCGGTGATGCCCGCCCACTGGCGATCGCCGAAGAACGCCGCGCCCGGTTTGTAGAGGGTGTTGGCGTAGTTCAGCGAACCGCCTCCGACCCCGGCGCCTGCCAGGATGAAGCAGTCGCGCAGACGATGGATGCGCTGGATCCCGTAGCACCCCAGCCGCGGCGCCCACAGGTACCGGCGCAGATCCCAGTTGGTCGCGGCGAAATCCGCGTCCGCGAACCGGCGACCGGCCTCCAGGACACCGACGGTGTACCCCTTTTCGACCAGGCGCAGGGCAGTGACACTGCCACCGAACCCGGACCCGACGATGAGGACGTCGTAGTCGCAGGCGGCGGGGGAATCTTCTGACACGGCCCCGACGGTAGAAGCCCGCATGCCGAAGCGACCCGTTCGGCGCGCCCACTGGCGGAACTCACGATTTCGGGCGCGAAGTTATGGCACCGATGACAGTGGACGCCAACCCGCCGCAAGTCCTGCCCGGTGATCCGGACGTACCCCCGGCGGCCCCCTTCGATCCGATCGCGCCGAGCAACGCTGCGGACGGCTGCTGATCGGTCGGTGGGAAGAGCGTGAGATGACCTCGAATATGTTGTAGGTCAACATGATTGGTAGGATCTCGAAGTGAGTGGATGGTCCGGGACCGCAGACCTTGGCCGTCCACTCGCTTGGGGGAATGTGATCGTTCAACCGCGAGGCATCGCGACGCCGGCCGCTGGACATCTCGGCGTCTTCCACCGCTCGTGTTCGTCGGGTTGTATGGTGCTCGGCGGCCGCTCGTGACTTGGCTACGTGCCGGTAACCCGCGCACGGTGCTTGTATATGGGGCACGGGGGTGCAGACTGCGCACGGACCGGGAGTTGCAAACCTCACCCGCAGGACGATGTCCTGGGTAAATGGAAGGAGTCGGCGAGTGTTCAGCCGTATCGCCATCGTGAATCGGGGCGAGGCCGCCATGCGCCTCATCCACGCCGTCCGTGATCTGGCGGCGGCGACCGGGCTACCGATCGAAACGGTCGCCTTGCACACCGACGTCGACCGGAATGCCACCTTCGTCCGGGAAGCCGATATCGCCTACGACCTCGGTCCGGCGTCGGCACGCCCGTACCTGGATCTCAAGGCGCTCGAGAAGGCCCTCGTCACCACCAAGGCCGACGCGGCCTGGGTCGGCTGGGGCTTCGTCGCCGAGGATCCCGCGTTCGCGGAGCTGTGCGACCACATCGGCGTCACGTTCGTCGGGCCGAGCGCCGAGGCCATGCGCAAGCTCGGTGACAAGATCGGCGCCAAGCTGATCGCCGAGGAAGTCGGCGTGCCGGTCGCACCGTGGAGCCGGGGCGCGGTCGACACCGTCGAAGACGCCATCGAAGCGGCCACCCGGATCGGCTACCCGCTGATGCTCAAGGCCACCGCCGGTGGTGGCGGTCGCGGCATCCGCGTGATCACCGACGAAGCCGAACTCGTCGACGCCTACGAGCGCACCAAGCAGGAAGCCGCCCGCGCCTTCGGCAGCGGCGTCGTGTTCCTGGAGCGTCTGGTCACGGGCGCCCGGCACGTCGAGGTCCAGGTCATCGCCGACGGTCAGGGCACCGCGTGGGCGCTGGGCGTACGCGACTGCTCGGTGCAGCGACGCAATCAGAAGGTGATCGAGGAATCCTCCTCTCCCGTGCTGAGTGCCGAGCAGACCGCCGAACTCAAGGGTTCCGCCGAGCGCCTGGCGATCGCCGTCGGGTACTGCGGCGCGGCGACCGTGGAGTTCCTCTACCACCCCGGTGACCAGCTGTTCGCGTTCCTCGAGGTCAACACCCGGCTGCAGGTCGAGCACCCGATCACCGAGCTCACCACCGGTTTCGACCTGGTGCACGCGCAGCTGCGGGTGGCGTCGGGTCACAAGCTCGAAGGTGAGCCGCCCGCCGAGCGCGGACACGCCATCGAAGCCCGCCTCAACGCCGAAGACCCCGATCGCGACTTCGCGCCCGCCCCCGGCCGCATCGTGCGCCTCGACCTGCCCGCGGGCCCCGGCATCCGCGTCGACACCGGCGTCAGCGAGGGCGACACGATCCCCGCCGACTTCGACTCGATGATCGCCAAGATCATCGCCTACGGCCACGACCGCGACGAAGCGCTCGGGCGACTGCGCCGGGCCATGGCCCAGACCCGGGTCGTCATCGCGGGCGGTGCGACGAACAAGAGCTTCGTGCTCGACCTCCTCGACCAGCCCGAGGTCATCGACGCCAGCGCCGATACCGGCTGGATCGACCGGGTGCGCGGCGAAGGCCGCCTGGTGACCCATCGTCACTCCACCATCGCGCTCGCCGTGGCCGCGATCGACGCCTACGAGGAAGACGAGCGGGTCGAACGGCATCGACTGCTGTCGACCGCGTCCGGCGGACGCCCGCAGGTGCAGCACGAATCGGGGCGGCCCCTCGACCTGAAACTGCGCGGCGCGGGGTATCGCGTGCGCGTCGCCAGGATCGGTGCGCACCGGTTCCGCGTGGGTATCGAGGCCGGTGGCGACCTGCGTACCGCCGATGTCGACCTCGAGCGTTTCGACGACCACACCGGCCAGATCATCGTCAACGGCACCCGCTACCGCCTGATCACCGGCACGCACGGACCCACCCACGTGGTCGACGTGGACGGGGTGACCCACCGGATCAGCCGCGACGAAGGCGGCGTCGTCCGCTCGCCCGCACCCGCGCTGGTCGTCGGCACGCCCCTCGAGGTCGGCGCCGAGGTCGAGGCCGGTGCGCCGGTACTCGTGCTCGAGAGCATGAAGATGGAAACGGTGCTGCGCGCACCCTTCCGGGCCAGGCTGAAGGAATGCGCGGTCTCCGTCGGCACCCAGGTCGAGGCGGGCGCGCCGCTGCTGCGGCTCGAGCCGCTCGCCGACGACGACGAAGCCGCCGAAACCGTGACCAGCGGCACCGTCGAACTCGATCTGCCCAACGCGGCAACACCTTTGGGCGCACACGAGCGGGTGACCCGCGGCCTGCAGGACCTGAGTAGCCTGCTGCTCGGCTTCGACGTCGACCCGCACGACGAACGTCGCGTCCTCGACGACTACCTCGCGGCCCGCCGGGAAGCCGTAGCTGACAGCCTGCGCCCGCTCGCCGAAGAGCTCGAACTGGTGCAGATGTTCGCCGACCTCGCCGAACTGAGCCACAACCGGTCGGCCGACGACGATCACGGCCAAGGACACGTCCACAGCGCCCGCGAGTACTTCCACACCTACCTGCAGAGTCTCGACGTCGAACGGGCCGGGCTGCCTGAGTCGTACCAGGCCAAACTCGGTACCGCGCTGCGCCACTACGGGATCACCGAGCTGGACCGGACGCCCGACCTCGAAGCGGCGGTCTTCCGGATCTTCCTCGCGCAGCAGCGTCCCACCGACACCGTCACCGTCGTCGCCGCGCTGCTGCGCGAATGGCTGACCGAGCCGATGCCCGACCAGGTGCTGCGCGAACCCGTCGGTCTGGCGCTCGAGCGCCTCGTCGCGGCGACGCAGGTGCGTTTCCCGGTGATCGCCGACCTCGCCCGCGGCCTGGTCTACGCCTGGTACGGCCAGCCGCTGCTGCGTCGCAACCGCGCTCGCGTGTACACCAACGTCCGCAAGCACCTGAGCTACCTGGACGCGAACCCGCAGGCCGACGATCGCGGCGCGCGGATCGCCGAGATGGTGCGCAGCACCGAACCGCTGGTGCGGCTGCTCGGCCAGCGGCTCGAGCGTGACAAGCCCGACCACACCCCGATGCTCGAGGTGCTGACGCGGCGCTACTACGGCAACAAGGGCCTCACCGGTGTCCGCACCGAACAGGTCGGTGACACCACCTTCGTCGTCGCCGAACGCTACGGTTCGACGCTGGTGTCGACCGCCGTGAGTTTCGACAAGCTCGATTCCGCACTCGACGGTCTGGCCGAATTGGCCACCGGCGCGGTCTCCATCGACGCCGACATCTACCTCAGCTGGGAAGCGCAGCCCGAGGACTTCGACGCGATGGCCGCGGCGCTGCAGGATGTGCTCGGCGCGCATCCGGTGCCGAAGCAGGTGCACCGGATCACCGCCACCGTCGCCGGCAGCGGCGGCTCGGTCATGCACCACCACTTCACCTTCCGTCCGTCGGTGACCGGGATGGCCGAGGAGCGCTTGATCCGCGGTCTGCACCCCTACATCGCGCAGCGGATGCAGCTGGAACGGTTGCGCAAGTTCGACCTCACCCGCTTGCCGTCCTCGGACGAAGAGGTCTACCTGTTCCGCGGCGTGGCCAAGGAGAACCCGTCCGACGAGCGTCTCATCGCCTTCGCCCAGGTCCGTGACCTCGCGGCGCTGCGCGACCACGACGGCCGCCTGGTGGCGCTGCCCACCGCCGAGAGCGCCATCGCCACCTGCGTCGACTCGATCCGTCGAGCCCAGTCGCGGTTCCCCTCGGCCAAGCGGCTCAACACCAACCGCATCGTGATGTACATCTGGCCGCACATGGACGTCACTCGCGCGGAGCTCGAGACCATCGGGGGCCACGTGCTGCCGACGGCCGCGGGTGCGGGGCTCGAGGAGATTCTGCTCATCGCACGTCAGCGTGATCCCGAGACCGGCGAGCTGACCAAGGTCGGCGTGCGCATCACGTTCCGCCCCGACGGTGGATCCGATGTGACGGTCGGCGAACGGACCGACGAACCCGTCGAGCCGTTGGACGAATACCGGCAGAAAGTGCTGCGCGCCGCGGCTCGCAACACCGTGTACCCGTACGAATTGACCGCTCTCCTCGGTGATTTCGCCGAGTACGACCTCGATGCCGAGCATGCGCTGGTGCCGGTCGAGCGGCCGAAGGGGCACAACAAGGCGGCGATCGTCGCCGGTGTGGTGACCACGCCGACCGTGCAGCATCCGCAGGGTGTCACCCGTGTGCTGCTGCTCGGTGATCCCACCAAGTCCCTCGGCGCGCTCTCGGAGCCGGAATGCCGTCGCGTGATCGCCGCGCTGGATCTGGCCGAGAGCCTGCGGGTGCCGCTCGAGTGGTACGCGCTGTCCTCGGGCGCGCGGATCTCGATGGCGTCGGGTACCGAGAACATGGACTGGGTCGCGGCCGCGCTCAAGCGGATCGTCGAATTCACCCAGGGTGGTGGCGAGATCAACATCGTCGTCGCGGGCATCAATGTCGGCGCGCAGCCGTACTGGAATGCCGAGGCCACGATGCTCATGCACACCAAGGGCGTGCTGGTGATGACCCCGGATTCGGCCATGGTGCTGACCGGAAAGCAGTCGCTGGACTTCTCCGGTGGTGTCTCGGCCGAGGACAACTTCGGCATCGGCGGCTACGACCGGGTGATGGGCCCGAACGGTCAGGCGCAGTACTGGGCGCCGAACCTGACCGCCGCGCGCGACGTCCTCATGGCGCATTACGAGCACACCTACATCGCCCCCGGTGAGCTGGCGCCGCGTCGCGCGGAGACCACCGACCCCGTCGACCGCGATATCTCCAGCTTCCCGCATGTGTTGGCGGACAGCACCTTTGCCACCGTCGGTGAGATCTTCTCCGCGGCCGCCAACCCGGATCGCAAGAAGCCCTTCGATATTCGCACCGTGATGCACTCGCTCGCCGACCAGGACCACGCCGTCCTGGAACGGTGGGCGGGCATGGCCGATGCCGAGACCGCGGTCGTGCACGACGCGCACCTCGGCGGAATCCCGGTGTGCCTGTTGGGCATCGAGTCACGCAATGTGGCCCGGCGCGGTTTCCCGTCCACCGACGGACCCGACACCTACACCGCGGGCACGCTGTTCCCGCGTTCGTCGAAGAAGGCCGCGCGGGCCATCAACGCGGCCAGCGGCAACCGGCCGCTGGTGGTGTTGGCCAACCTGTCCGGCTTCGACGGCTCGCCCGAGTCGATGCGCAAGCTGCAGCTCGAGTACGGCGCCGAAATCGGCCGCGCCATCGTGAATTTCGACGGCCCCATTGTGTTCTGCGTGATCTCGCGCTACCACGGTGGTGCGTTCGTGGTGTTCTCGAAGGCGTTGAACCCGAACATGACGGTGCTCGCGCTGGAAGGTTCGTTCGCCTCGGTGCTCGGTGGCGCGCCTGCCGCCGCGGTGGTGTTCGCCGGTGAGGTGAAGTCGAGGACCGCCGCCGATCCGCGCGTGCGCGAACTGGAGAGCCGGGTGGCGAACGCGGTCGGCACCGACCGCGCCACGTTGAGCGCCGAACTCGACGAGACGCGCTCGTCGGTGCGTGCGGAGAAGCTGGGCGACGTGGCCGCGGAGTTCGACCGTGTCCACAACATCCAGCGCGCCGTCGAGGTCGGTTCGGTGGACGCCATCGTCAGCGTCGCGGATCTGCGTCCGCGGATCATCGCCGCGATCGAGGCTCGACTGCCCGCGTAATCACGACCCCCACGGACCGGGCCCGGCGACTTCGCCGGGCCCGTTCTGCTGTCTGTCGGGATCAAAGCCCCAGGTCAGGGTGTTCCCGCTCACAGCGGCCGCGCATATACCCTGGAAGCGTCGCATCACATCCGCAGAGTTGGCGACCTGCACGGGAAGGGAGACCGGTCGGACATGCCGAGCATCGCAATATGCCGAGACGCGCTGGAATTGGCAGTGCGCGCCCCCTCGGTCCACAACACCCAACCGTGGCGATGGCGGATCCAGCCGGGCCGGGTCGACCTGTTCGCCGACTTCGGCCGTCAGGTCACCGAGACCGACCCCAAGGCGCGCGCCCTGCTGGTGAGTTGCGGCGCCGCGCTGCATCACCTCGAAGTGGCGTTCGCCATGCTGGGCTGGCAGGCCCACATCGATCGGCTGCCCGATCCGCAACGCCCCGACCATCTCGCGACGGTGCGGTTCACGCCGCGTCCGCCGTCGGATCTCGACATCCGGCTGGCGGCCGCCATCCACCTGCGGCAATCCGATCGGCGCCGCTATCCCGGCGTGCCGGTACCCGCGCGGGATCTGCGCGCGGTGTCACGGTGCGCCTCCCGGTTCGGGGCCGCTGCGCGCCACGTCCCCGACCGCATGCTCTCGCACCTGGCTGCCCCCATGCGCCGCGCCGCCGCCAGGCATGCGACCGATACCCGCTATCTGGCGGAACTGGAGCAGTGGAGCGGCTGCCACGGCGCACCGAACGGGGTGCCCGCCCGCAACGCGCCTGCCGCTCGGTCCTCGGACGAACTGCCGGTGCGGGTCTTCGCCGACGCGGAACTGGCCGAATACACCGACGAACCCGACTCGGCGCACTGGCTCGTCGTGTGTACCCCGAACGACAATGAGCTCTCCCAGCTCGGCGCGGGCCAGGCGACGAGCGCGATGCTGCTGCAGGCCACCTACCTCGGCCTGGCGACCAGCCTGCAATCCGAACCGCTGGGAATGCTCGACCTGCGCGAGCAGATCCGCACCACGGTCCTGCAGGAGTGTGCTTTTCCCCACGTCATGATCAGGCTCGGGGTCATGCCCCATGCCGCGGCGCCGCTGGAATCCACCCCGCGCCGGCCGGTGGGCGAGGTCATCGACTGATTGCCTCGCCGGTTTGCGGGCATGTCCACGACAGGGCGATGACGTCCGTCGAAAGGAGCGTGCGCGATGAATCAGTCAGAGAAGCAGTTTCCCGATGACGCTCGGACCACTCGATCCCATGCGGGGGAGTCGATCAGAGACACCCGGAACTGGCCCGGATTGATCCTTGTCGGGGTCGGGTTGGTGCTGGTCGGCCTCACCCTCACCGCAGCCGGTTACGGCTTCGCGGGCTGGGCCGTGATCGCGGGTGTGGCCTGCGGCGTGTGCCTGGTGGTCGGCATCGGGCTCGTGATCGCGGAGCACCGGCGGGTGAAGGCGCAGGAGGATCTGGCCCTCGGCGACCCGCGGGGGCACTGACGTGGTGGTCATCCGGGCACCGCGCGTCTACCGGCCGCAGTCCGATACCTGGCTGCTGGCCCGTGCGCTGCACGAGGTGCCGGCGCTGCGTGGCGGCCGGGTACTCGACGTCTGCGCGGGTTCCGGCGCGCTCACCGTGGCCGCGGCCACGGCGGGCGCGGGCAGCCTGACCGCGGTCGATCTGTCCTGGTCGGCGTTGATGTCGACCTGGATGAACTGTCGGCTGCGGGGGATCGCGGTGGAATTGCTGCACGGCGATTTCGCGTCGGCGCTACGGTTGCCGCGTTTCGATGTGGTGGTCGCGAATCCGCCGTACGTTCCCGCCGAGCAAGTGGCCGGGCGCGGTGCCGCGCTGGCGTGGGACGCGGGCCCGGATGGTCGCAGCGTGCTCGATCGGCTGTGCGCGATGCTGCCGGACCTCCTCACCGAACGTGGCGTCGGGTTGATCGTGCATTCGGCGGTCAGCGATCCACAGCGCAGCTTGAGCCAGTTGCGCGGGCTCGGAGCGAATGCGCAGGTGGTGGCAACCGGAACGGTGCCGTTCGGGCCGGTGATGCGGGCCCGTGCCGGATGGCTCGCCGCGAACGGCTTCATCAGGGCCGGTCAGTGCGATGAGGAACTGGTGGTGATCCGTGTCGACCGAACATCGTCTCCCGTCGTCGCCGACCCTGCCTGAGCCGGCCCGACCCGGGCCGACGCGGCCTGAGCCGCGTCGCGTCGTCCTGACCGAGGATGGACCCGCGCTCATCGACGGTCCTGTCGAATTGGTCACCGCCGACGGTGCGGTTCTGCACTGCGACCGCTTCGTGGTGGCGCTGTGTCTGTGCCGCCGTTCGAGCACCTATCCACTGTGCGACACCAGCCACCGGCGCCGACATCGTGTGCGGAGTGCCGACTGATGCCGCTTCGACCATTGCCGCAACCGCGTGGCGAACTGTCCGCCGCGGTCATCGAATCGCTCACGCGCTCACCAGGTTCGGTGGTGCCCGCTGCTCCCGAACTCGACCCTTATGGCGAGGATCTCCAGCTCGCTCTGCACACCTGCTACGAACTCCACTACCAGGGTTTCGCGGGTATCGACGAGAACTGGGAATGGGATCCGGACTTGCTGCGCCTACGCCGCGATCTGGAAAACCAGTTCCGCGCGGCCCTGCACGCCGACGTCGCGGGCGGCGACGACGTCGACGAAGAACTCGACCGCTTGCTCGAACCCACCAGCGACGCCGACGGCGTCGCCGGCTTCCTGGCCGAGCGGGGGACCCCCGACCAGCTGCGCGAGTACTTCGTCCACCGTTCGATCTACCACCACATCGAGGCCGACCCCTATGCCTGGGTGATCCCGCGCCTGCGCGGACAGGCGAAGGCGTCGCTGGTCGCCGTGGAATTCGACGAGTTCGGCGGTGGCCGCGGCGAACGCGTGCACGCACAGCTGTTCGCCGATCTGCTTTCCGGCGCCGACCTCGATCCGCGATATCTGCACTACCTCGACGTAGTGCCCGTACCGATGCTCGCGCTGGTGGACATGATGTCGCTGTTCGGCCTGCACCGCGGCCTGCGCGGCGCGCTGGTCGGGCATTTCGCCACCGCCGAGATCACCTCGTCCCCGGCGTCGCGCCGCCTGGCCGAACTCGCGCGCACACTGCTCCCGCACCCCGCGTGCGCGCACTTCTACACCGAGCACGTCGAAGCCGACGCCGTCCACGAACAGGTGATGCGCCGCGATGTCATCGCAGGTCTGCTGGCTGGCGAATCTGACCGAGCCCGGTCGATCGTGTTCGGCATCCAGGCGACGAACCTGCTGGAAGATCGTTTCGCCGAGCACGTCCTGCGGTGCTGGAACGAGAACCGCGGTTCACTGCGCGAGCCGATCAGTGCACTCGCCGCACCTGCGTGAAGGTGATGGCAACCGGGTAGCCGCCCTGTCCGCGGTCGTAGGGATCGTGGTCGGTGACAAGGTGATCGGTGATCGAACCCATCACATTCCAGCCGAACCCCGTCGTATCGATCGGTTCGGTGTCGCCGCAGACGCCGCGCACGCTGATCCGGATCCGGAATCCGTCGGCGTTCACGTCGCAATGGAGCTGGGAATCGGGCACCGCGCCGAGGACCAGGCAGGTTGCCGCTTCGTCGAGCGCGACTCGGGTGTCGGCCACTTCGTCGACCGTGAAACCCGCGATCAGGGCGACGGTTTCGGCGACAGCGCGGAGCATGACGATCTGTCCCAGGTCGGCGTCGATCTGGATGTGGATCGCTGTCGCGTGTTCGGAGTCGGTGATGATCCGGTCGCTCGAATCCACGATGTCCTCCTCCCTGGCGTGCGCTGGAGTGGGCTTCATCGAGCGCTTACCCACGATCGGGGGGAGCGAAACAGGTCAGTGGCAGGGTTGCGATCCGGAGGCCTCGTCGATGGACAGGTAGTACCGGAACAGCGGCCGCACGCCGACCAGATCCAAGGCCCGCTCCACTTCGCGGGGGCCGGTGAGCAGGCGGATATCGACCCTGCGTGCCCACGCGTCAGCCTTGGCGGTGCCGAGCATCGCCGCGACCCGGATGCTCAGGAACTCGGTATCGCGCAGATCGAGGATGACCACCCGCGCCCCGGAATGCACCGAGCGGTCGAGCAGCGCGCGGAATCGGGGCATCCGTGCCGCGTCGAGTTCGATTCCGGCGTGCAGTACCCAGCAGCCGGGTCGTCCGGGGTCGCGCAGCGCCAACTCGGCTGCGGCGTGTGCGGAGGACCCGCGATACCAGCGCAGCCGGCTCGAGTGCCGACGATCCATGACGACAGACATTCAGACCTCCTGTGCGACAGGGCTTTTCCGGTTCGCACTACCGAAGGCCAGTGGCCGACAGGCAATGTGCGGTGCACGAGAACCGGGGTCGGCTGGAGGTCTCAACCTAGGACAATTCTGGCACGTGGCGGCGCTGCTGTCACTGCGTCGGCGTCGGCTCGGCGAGTGCCTGCTCACGCAGCAACGCCAGGGTCCGCGACAGGATCCGCGAGACCTGCATCTGCGAGACGCCGAGCTCGCCGGCGATCTCGCCCTGGGTCTTGGACTCGTAGAAGCGCATGATCAAAACCCGCCGTTCCTCGGCGGGCAGCGCGGCGATCAGCGGGCGCACCGCCATCGCGTCCTCGGTGAGCTGGTAGCACGGTTCGTCCGAGCCGAGCGTGTCGGTGATCGCCTGGGTGGAGTTGTCGCGGCCGTCATGGGTGACACCGTCGATGGAGTTGGTCTGGTAGCCGTTGCCCGCCACCAGCGTGCGAGTGACCTCGACCAGGTCCACCTCGAGCTCGTCGGCGAGTTCGCGTGCGTTGGGCAGCCTGCCGAGCCGCTGCGACAGCTCCTCGGTGGCGGGGCCGATCCTGAGCTGGATCTCCTTGAGCCGTCGCGGTACCCGCACCGCCCACGTGCGATCACGGAAGTGCCTGCGCACCTCGCCCATGATGGTCGGGATCGCGAAGGACAGGAAGGAGGAGCCGCGGGTGACGTCGTAGCGATCGACGGCCAGCACCAGCCCGACCCTGGCGGTCTGCTCGAGGTCGTCGAATTGCTCGCCCCGGCCGTTGAACTTGCGCGCGATGTGATCGGCGAGCGGCAGGCACAGTTCGATGACCTGCCCGCGCAGCGCGTCGTGGTGCTCGTCGCCCGGTTGCAGTGCGCGCAGCTTCTCGAACCACGGTTCGATGTTGTCGTAGCTGTCGCCGCGCGAGTGGGATCGCCGGGCGGTCGGATGTTCGGCTGCTGTCGTTGATTCCCATGTCATCGCTACTTGCCTCACTTCCAGGCGGTTGCAGATGTGTTCATGGGGTACCCACCGGGACCCGGGGCTATGCCCTACCTATGAGGCTAGCGCTCTATGGTCACGACTCGGACGGTCCGTGCAATCGCCGAATCCAGCCGAACTCGACGGTGGTCGGATAGCCGTCCCTGACCGGGTCGAAGCCGGCGTAGTCGGTGCGAAGCGCGTCGGTCAGGGTCGCGACGACGTGCCAGCCGAAGGACTGCTCATCGACGGCGGCGGGCTCACGGGCGAGCGCGCTCACCCGGGCGCCGAGCGCGCCGTCGCCACCGGTGAACGAGCAATCGAGCTGGGTATCCGGCGTCGCGACCAGCATCAACGCGGTGGCGACTTCGTCGAGCGCCAGGAGCAGGTCGGTGACCTCGTCGAGCGCGAACCCACCGACGAGCAGCACGGTTTCCGCGAGCGCGTGCACCATGCTGAGCTGGTCGAGCTCGGCGGGCACCTGGAAGCCGACGGTCCGTGAGCGGGGAGCGATATCGCGATCTCGAGCTCGCACGCCACCTCCCCTCGTCCACCACCGTTGACCGGAGGTTACCCCGTAACCATCCGGTCACGCCTCAGACTCATTTCGGATCGTTACCCGTCGATTCCGGTTCCCCCGGCCGCCTGCCCCGGTTCTTGCGCATCACGAGAACCACGGCGACGAGGGCGACCAATGCCACGATCGCAAGTATCTCCATGGATGCCGCGTACCCCACGAATCGACCCTGAACCATTGTTTACCGCCCGAAGAACGCGGTAGTCCCCCGAGGACGCTGCTTGCGAACCGAGTGCGACGAAGGGACGACGAAATACCATGACCGCCCACGATATTCCGTCCGAGTTCACCCGTCCGCCGACTCCGCCCGACGAAGACCCGGCGACGCCGTGCGAACAGGCAGGCCCCGCACCCGACCAGGAAGGGCCCGCGCTGCGCAGTCCCACCGGCGCACCGATTCCCGGCGACGCGACCCAGCGCGCGCAGCAGGGCCCTCGGCTCACCACTCCGCAGGGCGCGGGCGTTGCCGACACCGATCACGCGCTCAAGGCGGGTCCGCGTGGCCCGACGCTGCTGCAGGACTTCCACCTGCGCGAGAAGATCACCCACTTCGATCACGAGCGCATCCCCGAGCGGGTCGTGCACGCGCGCGGCACCGCCGCGCACGGCGTATTCGTCGCCAATGGCGCCGCTGCGTCGCTGACCAGGGCGAAGTTCCTGGCCGCCGATGCCCGTACGCCGGTTTTCGTCCGGTTCTCCACCGTGCTCGGGTCACGGGGATCGGCCGACACGGTCCGCGACACCCGTGGTTTCGCGGTGAAGTTCTACACCGACGAAGGCGTCTATGACCTGGTCGGCAACAACATCCCGGTGTTCTTCATCCAGGAAGCGATCAAATTCCCCGATGTGATCCACGCCGGTAAACCGGAGCCGGACCGCGAGATCCCGCAGGCACAGTCCGCGCACGATACCTTCTGGGATTTCGTCACGCTGCATACCGAGGCGACGGCGCACACCTTCTGGAATATGTCGGATCGAGCGCTACCGCGTTCCTTGCGAATGATGGAGGGATTCGGTATCCACACCTTCCGGCTGGTCGCCGAAGACGGCACGACGAGCCTGGTGAAATTCCACTGGAAGCCGCGGCTGGGCGTGCATTCGATGCTGTGGGAGGAAACGCAGCTGACGGCCGGGTTCGATCCCGATTTCCATCGCCGGGATCTGGCCGACACGATCGCGGCGGGCATGCAACCGGAATGGGATTTCGGTGTGCAGGTATTCCCCGATACACCCGAACACCTCTTCGAGGGCATCGACCTGCTCGACCCGACCAAGATCGTTCCCGAGGAACTCGCGCCGGTGCAGACGATCGGCACGCTGCGGCTCACCGCGAATCCGGAGAACTTCTTCGCCGAAACCGAGCAGGTCGCGTTCTGTCCGACGCACCTGGTCCCCGGTATCGAGGTCACCGACGATCCGCTGCTGCAGGGCAGGCTGTTCTCTTACCTCGACACCCAGATCAGCCGCCTCGGCGGCCCGAACTTCACGCAGTTGCCGATCAATACACCGCACGCCGATGTCAACGACCTCTTCCGGGACGGCATGCACCAGGGCGCGGTGCACCCCGGCGTCGCTGCCTACAAACCGAATTCGCTGGGCGGTGGTTGTCCCTACGCGGCGAGTTTCGCCGCGGACGCCTATGTCGAATCGCCGACACCCATTCCGCCGCCGGCCGCGAAACTGCGGACGTCCGCCGACAGTGCGGGCTCGGTGTCGTTCGCCGACCACTACTCGCAGCCGCGCATGTTCTATCGCAGCCTGACCAGCGGCGAGCAGCAGCACCTGGCCGACGCGTTCGCGTTCGAACTGGGCAAGTGCCAGTCCGAGACCGTCCAGCAACGCGGTCTGCAGATGCTGGTCAATGTCGACGACGGGCTGGCCGACTACGTCGCGGGCCAACTCGGACTCGACAAGCCCGCTCCGACCGGCGAACCCGTTGATCTCGCGCCGAGTCCCGCGTTGTCACAGCGACACGGCAGTTTCCCGGTGGACGGGCGCACGGTGGCCGTGCTGGTGGACGACACCACCTCGGCCGACGCGGTGCGGGAGGTTTCGTCGGCCCTGGAAGCGGCGAAGGTCAGGCCGATGATGGTCGCGGCGCGCGGCGGTTCCGTCGGCGGTGTGCCGGTGGCACGGACTTTCGCCACGATGCGGTCGGTGGAGTTCGACGGTGCGCTGCTGCTGGCTGGCCCGACCGATCCGCGGGTCGACCTGCTCGTCGAGGAGATGTGGCGACACGGCAAGGCGATCGCCGCCATCGGCACCGCCGCAGCGGCGTTGCAGCGCAACAGCATCGACTCCGATGCCCCGGGCGTCACCGTCGCCGACGCCGTGGCGGCGACAAGCGGACTGCTCACCGGCTTGGGCGAGCATCGTGCGTGGGCCCGCATCGAAGCCGAGCACTGACCCGGTTTCGAGTCGACCGGCCCGGGCATTCCACCAGTGTGGCGATCGGCCGAGGAGCAGAAACGGCGCCGAAAACCCGGCCGGGCCACGCTTTTCGCTAGACGGTGTCGACACCGGAGTAGCTGGTCGAGCGCACCATCGCGACGCCAACGACGTCGTCGCGATGGGCGCCCGGCCCGCATCGCGGTTGCTGCGGACGCGCAGCGCCGGCAACCCCGCCGACGAGGAGGCGATGATGTTCGCGATCGAACTCACCGAGCCGAGCCCGGTGCCCGTACCGCCGGAGCCCGCGCCGCCGGGCCCCGCACCGGACCCGTTTCCGCCGGGTCCCGGCGATCCGGTGCCCACACCACCCTCGCCGCCCGGTCCGGATCCGGTGCCACCGCCGCCGATCCCGCCCGGCCCCGATCCGGTGCCCACACCGCCGTCGCCGCCGGGTCCCGGCGAGCCGCCCGCCCCTCCCGGTCCGGATCCGGTGCCGCCGCCGCCCATCCTTCGCGGTCACCGAGTGCTGACGGCTCCCGGACTCGCGCCCTAGCTGCCACCGCGACGCGGCGATCGAGGAGGCCGACCCATGGACCACAGCACCGCCCCGCTCGTCGCCGCGGTCGCCGAATACCACGCACTCGGCCGCTACGGCTTCACTCCACCGGGACATCGCCAGGGCCGCGGTACCGACACCCGGGTCCTCACCGCGCTCGGCACCGACGCGTTCGCCGCCGACATCCTCGCCTCGCCCGGCCTCGACGACCGGCTAGCGCGCGGCGGCCAGCTGGGCGAGGCCGAAGAGCTCATGGCCGACGCGGTCGGTGCCGAGTCGGCGTTCTTCTCGACCTGCGGCAGTTCGCTGTCGGTCAAGGCGGCGATGATGGCGGTCGCGGGCGGTGACGACGGCGGTCTGCTGGTGGCGAGGGATTCACACAAATCGATCGTGGCCGGGTTGATCTTCTCCGGTGTCCGCCCGCACTGGATCACGCCGCGCTGGGACGCCGAGCGGCACTTCTCCCACCCGCCCTCGCCCGCCCAGGTCGAGCAGGCGTGGCGCGAAAACCCGCATGCCGCAGGCGCTTTGATCGTCAGCCCCAGTCCCTATGGCACCTGCGCCGACATCAGGGGAATCGCCGAGGTATGCCATGCGCGGGGCAAGCCGCTGATCGTCGACGAGGCGTGGGGCGCACATCTGCCCTTCCATCCCGACCTGCCCACCTGGGCAATGGATGTCGGCGCCGACGTGTGCGTGGTGAGCGTGCACAAGATGGGCATGGGTTTCGAGCAGGGCTCGGTGTTCCACGTGCAGGGCGATCTGGTCGACCCGAAGCGACTGAGCCGCTGCGCCGATCTGCTGATGACCACCAGCCCCAATGTCTTGATCTACGCGGCATTGGACGGCTGGCGACGTCAAATGGTCGAATTCGGCCACGACTTGCTCGGCGGCGCCTTGTCCCTGGCCCGGCGAGCCCGCGCCGATATCGACCAGATCAGCGGACTCGAGGTGATGCACGACGACCTGCTCGGCATCGAAGCCTCCCACGACCTGGACTTGCTGCAAGTCCTCGTCGATGTCTCGGCCACCGGTGCGAGCGGGTACCAGGCAGCGGATTGGTTGCGCACCCACCGTCGCCTCGACCTGGGGCTCAGTGACCATCGCCGCGTGCTGGCGACCCTGTCGCCCGCGGACGACTCCACGAGCGTGGACGCCCTCGTCGACGGGCTGGCCCTGTGGAGCGCCGGGCTGGGCGACCCGGCGCCGCACGACATCGACCTACCGAAACCCGAAGACCTGCAACTGGATACGGTGCTGCTGCCCCGCGACGCGTTCTTCGCCCGTACCGAAGCCGTGCCCGCCGCGCAATCGGTCGGCCGGATCGCGGCCGAACAACTCACCCCGTATCCGCCGGGTATCCCGGTGATCGTGCCGGGCGAACGGATCGACGCGGCGGTCGTGGACTATCTGCGCACGGGCATCGCCGCGGGCATGAACATCCCCGACGCCGACGATCCGCGGCTCGACACCATCCGGGTCGTCGCCACCCGCTGAACGGCTAGCCGACGGGGTCGGCCCGCACGCCCTCGTGCGCGGTCAGCAACACGTGGTCGAGTCGGGTGCGCAAGCGCACTTCGTCACCGGCGACGGTCGGCAACGCGGCTACGACCCGCTCCGCGATCGCGCGCAATTTGACGTTGGTCTCCTGTGACCGCCACCGCAGCACCCGGAACGCCTGATCGGCGCTGACACCATAGGCGAGCATCAACGCGCCCTTGGCCTGCTCGATCGTTACCCGCGCCTCCAGCAGTCCGGGCAGGGTGCTGTCGAGCGCCTCGCGCCGGTACTCGGCGGCGGTGTCGGACAGATCGATGTAGTAGCCCTCGGTGCCGATCACCGTCCCGTCCGCGTCGGTGAGCGGTTCCGACACCACCAGCACGTCGCGCACTCGTCCACGGGTGTCGATGATGCGGTGATGGCTGGAGAACGCGCCGCTGTCCTCGACCGAGGTGATCATCGCCGCGACCCGGTCGCGATCCTCAGGATGCTTGTGCGACAACAACATTTCGGTGGTCGGTACCGTGCCGGGCGGGTATCCGTGCATCCGCGCGACCTCGTCGGACCATTCCCATCGCCGGGTGGCGGACTGGAACCGGAAACGGCCGACCGTCAACGGGTCACCCACTCCGATCACGCGCTCGACCAGAGCGCGCTCTGTCATGGATACGTCGTCCCGTTCGGTCATGAACTGATTATTCACCCCCGTGCGAATCCTGTTTGTCCCTCGCGAGCCCGGGTAGGCCGTTGATGGGTCCCCAGGACGGCCCACGGCCGCTGATCCGGCCGACGAACGTCTGAAAGGAAGACCATGAGCATCGCTGACAAGGCGAAGAACAAGGCCGAAGAACTGGCGGGCAAGGCCAAGGAAGCCACCGGTCGCGCCACCGACGACCGTGACCTCGAGAACGAGGGTCGCGGCGAGCAGGCCAAGTCGAACCTGAAGGACGCAGGCGAGAAGGTCAAGGACGCGTTCCGCGACTGACCTGCCACACTTCGCCCGGGTCATCGGTCCGTCACGGGCCGATGACCCGCGCGCTCCGTTTCAGGAGGTGCTGGAGGTGGGAGAAGTGTCCGCGGATGTTCCGACGGTCGGCGTCGAAGAGGAATTTCTGCTGACCGATCCCGAGTCCGGCGCGCCCGCGCCGAAGAACACGCTGGTCGCCGACACGGCGAAAGAGGCGGGGCTCGATCTGCAGCTGGAATTGACGAGTTGCCAGGTCGAGACGAGCAGCGCGGTACATTCCGAGATCGGCGCCTTGCTGGCGGAATTGCGGACCTCGCGGCGCCGGGTGGCCGAATGCGCGGCCGAGCACCACACCCGCTTGCTCGCGGTGGCGGTTCCGCCGACCGTGCCGCAGGGATATCCGGTCACCGATACCCCGCGCTATCAGCGCATCGCGCATACCTTCGGCATGATCGCCCACGAGCAGGGGCTGTGCGGGTGCCACGTGCACGTGGCGGTGCCCGACCGCGAAACCGCGATCCTCGTCAGCAATCATGTGCGTCCGCGGCTGCCGCTCTTGCTGGCCTTGACCGCGAATTCGGCGATCTATCGCGGCAGCGAAACCGGTTACGCGAGTTGGCGCAGCATTCTGTGGCGTCGGTGGCCCAGTGCGGGCCCACCGCCGTATTTCGCCTCGCTGCGCGACTACGAATCGATCGTGGCGATGATGCGGTCCAGCGGCAGCATTCTCGACAAAAAGATGGTGTATTGGGATATTCGCCCGTCGGAAACTTTTCCGACCGTGGAGATCCGGGTCAGCGATGTTCCGGCGACCGCGACCGAATCCGCCCTGCTGGCCGCGCTCATCCGGGGAATCGTCAGCACCGCACTCGACGCGATCGCACAGGACATCCCCGCCCCCGCGGTGTCCGGCGAAGTCCTGCGCGCCGCCTATTGGAACGCCGCGCGCGCCGGTCTGGACGGCGATGGCCTCGACCTCGTCGCGGGTCGCGTCGTCCCCCATCAGGACCTGCTCGCCGAGCTCGTCGACGACATCGCACCGGCACTGCACCGCTGCGGTGACCACTCGTTCGTCAACGATGCCGTCAAAGCCGTCGGCGAGCGCGGAAACGGCGCGCGCAGGCAGGTGGCGGCGATGCACCGGCGACGCGAGATAGCCGATGTGATCAACGAACTCGCCGACGCCACTCTCGACGGATGCCGCTGACCACGGCACCTGTGCGCATCAGATCCATCACAATCGGTGACAGCGCCGATTCGGCGTGCTGAAATGGGATCACCAGCCGATCTCGAGCCACCTGGATCGGCCTGGGCAGTGCGTATTCCTGCCGGTCTCGAGGGATCGAGTACTCGTGAACACCCATTCCAGCCACGGTGACGAAACGGCTAGGGTCGACCAGCCCGCCCCGGCGCTCCACGCCGAGGTCACCCTCCATCACACGGCGACTGTCCTGCATGTGCGCGGCGAAATCGACGCCGCCAACCTGCCGCGGTGGCGCACCGTTCTCGACGATGCCATCGCGGCGGAGGGGGAGTCGGGCAATCTGGTGATCGACATCAGAGCCGTCACCTTCATGTCCTGCCGGGCGATCCTCGACATGGCCACCCGCGCCCAGCAGGGCACCGTTCGTATGCGGGTCGTGAATCCCGAACAGTCGGTCACCAACCGCATCATCACCGCCGCCGGCCTCACCGAATGGCTGCCCGTCTACGCCAGCCGCACCGAAGCGATGGCCGCCGGTCCCACGCTCAACCGTTCGCGGCATCGGTCAGTATCGGCAGCAACACCTTGGCGCTGACCATGTGGTCCTGCCCGGCGAGCATCCGAAGGGTCGAATGCGGCACGGCGGCGGCCAGCGCCCGCGCCACCTGATGTAGCTCGGACGGACTCTTGTCGCCGACCACCACCCGCACCGGTACCTCGATGCCCGCGAACCGTTCCACCGGCGGGAGGGTTCCGGTGATTGCGATGTCGTACATCAGTGTCGGCGCAAGGGCTTTCATGGTTTTCCAGCCGGGAAAAAGCGGAAGCAGCGCGATGAAAGCTCGTGGCATGCCGATTCCCCGCAGAAAGGTCTTCAATGCCCGGGCGTTCTCGTCCTTCGCGAGGAGGCCGCGTACTTCCTCCGCCAACCGCGCGTAGGAGACCTGCTCGGCTTCGTCGTGCACATACGACGCGTCGTAGATGACGACCCTGTCGATCTTCTCCGGCATCCGGGCCGCCGCTTCGAGCGCCAGCGCGGCACCCGACGAGTGTCCGTAGAGAATCGCCCGCCCACCCGCGGCGTCGACGATCGCCTCGATGTCGTCGACCTCCCGCTCGATCGCATAGGGCAGCGTGTTCCCACTGTCCCCACGCCCGCGCCGGTCATAGTTGTAGACGGTGAATTCCGTGGCGAACACCTTGACGTCGGCGACGATCGGCCGGAATCGCCGGAAACACGTCGCACCGGTGATATAGACCAGCGCCTGCCCACTTCCGGAAACGTCATAGGCGAGCTCCGTACCGTCTTTCGACGTAGCCGTACTCATATTCCCGCTCTCCTTCGCTACCCACATCAGTCCTACCGATAGGACGTCGGTGGCCCCGAAAACTCATCGGTCGCGGATCGGTGCGGTGTCGGCCTGTCTGTTCGAATCACCGAGAGTTCGAACCGCCATCGAGCACGACAGGCGGGCGGTGGGATTGGTAGCGTGGCGGACGTGCGCGTGCGCACAGCGGTTGCGTAGGTGCTGGTAGCGGGCCCGGCCGGGTCGGCTGCGCTAGTCGGTGTGGAGTCCGGATCCCGCGACGAGAGGCCGTTCGATGCGTGCGCAGATCAGTGTGACTGTTGACGGGCAGGCCCGGGTGGTCGACGTCGACACCCGGACGACCCTGTTGGACGTCCTGCGGGAGCGGTTGGGCATCACCAGCCCCAAGAAGGGGTGCGATCGCGGGCAGTGCGGGTCGTGCACGGTCCTGCTGGACGGACGGCGGGCGACACTGTGCCTCGCGTTGGCCGTCGCCCACGACGGGGCGACGATCGTCACCGCCGACGGCCTCGCCGACGGCGACGATCTGCATCCGGTCCAGCAGGCCTTCCTCGAACACGACGGCTTCCAGTGCGGGTACTGCACGCCCGGTCAGATCTGTTCGGCGGTCGGCATGCTCGACGAGGTGAAGGCCGGTGCGCCGAGCCATGTCACCGCGGACCTGATGGCCGAAGTCGAACTGAGCGTCGAGGAGATCCGCGAACGCATGAGCGGCAATCTGTGTCGCTGCGGGGCATATCCCAATATCGTCGCGGCGATTCAGGAGGTCGCTCGATGAGAGAGTTCGCCTACGAACGCGCCACCGACGCGGGGGCGGCGGTTGCCGCCGTGCTCGCCGAGCCCGGCGCTGTATTCCTCGGTGCCGGAACCAATCTCGTCGATCACCTCAAACTCGGGATCATCGCGCCCGGCAAGCTGGTGGATGTCAGCGACCTGCCGTTGGACCAGGTGACCCAGCTTCCCGGCGGTGGCGTGCGCATCGGCGCGGCCGTGCGCAATGCCGATCTCGCCGCGCATCCGGCGATCCGGGCGCGCTATCCGATGCTGTCGGCCGCGCTGTTGGCCGGCGCGTCCGCCCAACTCCGCAACCTCGCCACCACCGGCGGAAACCTGTTGCAGCGCACCAGATGTCCCTACTTCCAGGATTCGACCGTGCCGTGCAACAAGCGCGCGGCGGGGAGCGGCTGCTCAGCGATCGGCGGGTTCGACCGCGACCAGGCCATCCTCGGCGCGTCCGATCAGTGCATCGCCACCCACCCTTCCGACATGGCGGTGGCCATGGTGGCCTTGGGCGCGGTAGTGCGGGTTCTCGGCGCGGTCGGTGAGCGCGAGATCCCGCTGCTCGACCTGTATCGGCTACCCGGCGACGACCCCGAACGCGACACCGTCCTCGATCACGGCGACCTGATCGTCGCCGTCGACCTGCCCGCCCTCGACTGGGCCACCACCTCTACCTATCGCAAGGTCCGCGATCGCGCGTCCTTCGCGTTCGCGCTGGTCTCGGTGGCGGCCGCCGTCGACATCGCCGACGGCGTCGTGCGGGATGCGCGGATCGCCTTCGGCGGTGTCGCGCCGAAACCGTGGCGAGCGCAGTCCGCCGAGATCGCCCTGCGCGGGCGAGCCGCTACCGAGGCGAACTTCGCCGCCGCGGCGGATGCCGAACTCGCCGCGGCACGCCCACAGCGCCAGAACGGTTTCAAGATCCCGCTGGCACGCAATGTCCTGGTCGCGACCCTGCGCGAGCTGAGCGAGGCCCGATGAAGGCACCGGCGATCGGCAGCTCACCCACCCGCGTCGACGGACCGGCCAAGCTCCGCGGTGCCGCGCCCTACGCGATGGAGCATCCGCAGCGGGATCCCCTGTACGCCTTCGCGATTCAGTCGACGATCAGCCGAGGCCGGATCCGCGAGATCGACACCGCGGTGGCCGAGCGGATCGACGGCGTCGTCGCGGTGCTCACCCACCACAACGCGCCCCGCCTCGCCGTCGACGACGACAACGAACTGTTCATCCTGCAGAACGACGAGATCGCCTTCCGCGGGCAGGTGATCGGCGCCGTCGTCGCGACGAGCCTCGAGGTGGCCTGCGAAGCCGTCGACCGGGTGCGGGTGACCTATGACGAACGGCCCGCCGACGCCGAGTTCAGCGCAGACCATCCCGACCTCTACACCCCGGACGAGGTGAGCGGCGGGTTCCCGGCCGGTACCTCGATCGGTGATGTGGAGGCGGCCATGGCCATCGCCCCGGTCACGATCGACCACACCTACACGACCGCGATGGTCCACAACAATCCGATGGAACCGCACGCCACCATCGCGCACTGGACCGACGACTCCCTGGTGCTGTTCGACTCCACCCAGGGCCCCCACGTGGTGCGGGCGAAGATCGCGCCGCTGTTCGGTCTCGACCCCGAGCAGGTGCGGGTGATCGCCCCGTTCGTCGGCGGTGGCTTCGGGTCCAAGGGTGAACCGCATGCCAATATCGTGCTCGCGGCGATGGCGGCGACACTGTCCGGCGGGCGACCGGTGAAGCTGCCGCTGACCAGGCAGCAATTGTTCGCCCTCGCGGGTTACCGCACACCGACCAGCCAGCGGGTGCGGCTCGGCGCGCACCCCGACGGCACCCTGACCGCGATCGCCCACGACGCGATCGCGCAGGCCTCCACGGTGAAGGAATTCGCCGAACCGACCGCGATCGTCACCCGCATGATGTACTCGGCCGCCCACCGATCGACCTCCCACCGGTTCGTCGCGTTGGATGTCGGGGTTTCGTCGTGGATGCGGGCGCCAGGACACTGCCCGGGGATGTTCGCGGCGGAGACGGCGATGGACGAACTCGCCGTGACCCTCGGCATGGATCCGATCGCTCTGCGTGTTCACAACGAACCCGAAGTCGACCCGGAATCGGGACACCCGTTCTCCACGCGCGGGCTGGTCGAGTGCCTGCGTTCCGGGGCGCAGCGCTTCGGGTGGGCCGAGCGCGACCCGGCACCGAGATCGCGGCGCGAAGGCCGATGGCTGATCGGATCGGGGGTCGCGGCGGCCACCTACCCGGCCGACACCTCGGCGGGCAACAGTGCCCGCGTGCGCCGCACCGGCGACCGCTACGAGGTCGCCATCGACGCCGTGGATATCGGCACCGGTACCTGGACCACCCTCGGTCAGATCGCCGCCGACGCACTCGAGGTCGACCACGATCGCATCGACCTGCGGATCGGCGATTCCGACCTACCCAAGGGGACGGTCGCGGGCGGTTCGGCCGGGATGGCGTCCTGGGGCTCGGCCGTGGTGGCGGCCGCAGGCGCGTTCCGTGACCGATTCGGGCCGGATCCCGCCGACGGCGCCGAGATCACGGTGCAAGCGCCCGAATTCCCCGGCCGCGAGAACTTCTCGACCCATGCCTTCGGTGCGCATTTCGTCGAGGTCCGGGTGAACGTCGACACCGCCGAGATCCGGGTTCCCCGCGTGGTCAGTGTTTTCGGCGCGGGCCGGATCATCAATCCACGCACGGCCCGTTCCCAATTCATCGGCGCCGTCACCATGGGGCTGTCGATGGCGCTGTTCGAACAGAGCGAATTCGATCCACGCCTCGGGATGGTGGTCAACCACGACCTCGCCGGGTACCACCTCGCGGTCAACGCCGATATCGGCGAGATCGACGTCAGCTGGATCGACGAACACGACCCGCGGCTGAACCCGATGGGCAGCAAGGGAATCGGCGAGATCGGCATCGTCGGCTCGGCAGCCGCCGTTGGCAACGCGATCTACCATGCCACCGGCGTCCGCGTTCGCCATGTGCCCATCCACGGCGAAGACCTACTGGGCGAGCTGTGACGGCTTCGCGTCAGGTGGCACGTTCATGAACGCGGAAAGCACGTGATCACTGAGGTATAAGCGCAATTCGGTGCGCCACTCGACGGGGATGTCCGCCGGCACCAGATCGAGTGCGTCCTCGACCTCGTCCCATATCCGGGGAAAGGGAATACCGTTGCGCGAGCAGGATTCGACGGCGACCTTCAACTGTTGTGTCAGGCAATCCATCTGTGCGGCCGATGTCACAGTGAATCCCGTATCGAGAAGCAACTCGAGATCGTCCATTGTTTTCCCCTTACCAGTTTCGCGCCCCTGCGGTTGCGCTCAACGTAGGTGAGGCGATCGCGGTGGGGGAAATCGTGCGGATGTTACTGGGCGTTCGGATACGTTCGGGCCGCCGTCTTGTGATTCGCACCGATTGACCGGGGTAAGTTCGACGCATGACCTCCACGGCCCTCTACTGCGGCACTCGCTGGGACGAGCAGGGTCGATGGAGCTACGAGTTGCTCGGCGACGACGGGACCACCGAGCTGATGCCCGGTGTCGGCACGCGGCTGGCGTTCCGGATTGCCGATTCCGGGCGATTCTGCCTGGGCTACCACGGGTTCGGAAACGGCCGTCGCGGGCGGCTGGCCTGCCCGCGCCGCGCCCGGGTCGACGCCGGTCGCCAGTGCGAGCAGTGCCGGATCACCGAGGGATGGTCGGTGGTGCACAGCCATCGCGGTCCGCTCACGGCATTGCCCGAACAGGTTCGCGACTATCTGTCGCAGCCGCATCATCTCTACATCGCCTACTTCGGTGACGGGATGACCAAGGTCGGTACGGCGTCGGCGGCGCGGCGCCACCGCCGTCTGTTCGAGCAGGGTGCGCTGGTCGCTCGCTTCATCACCGATTCCCCTGACGGGCTGCATGTTCGAGATCTCGAACGGACCGTGACCGAGCGGGCCGGGATCGGGCAGTCGGTCGCCGGGGTCACGAAGACCCGCGCCCTGACGAAACCGCTGCGCCCATGGGCGGTCCTGGAATCAGCTGTCGCCGACGCGGCCGAGCACGCCGCCAGCGCCCTGCCCGCCGACATCACCCGCACCGACACTGCCTGGTCGGGTGGGCGGGATTTCTACGCCACCGTCCTCGCGCACGGACGATTCCCGGTGGCGACCGAAATCGCCGGGGAGCCAGGCGAATACGTCATCGACGCGGTGACGGCGCACGGCCATACGATCGCGTGCCGCGATGCCGGCGGCGCGAGTGAACTCGTGCTGGTCAACGACACCCGCCTCGTCGGGCGCCGCATCGAGCTCGACCCTGCGATCACGGCCGTCGCGCAGCCCGCGCAAACCAGTCTCTTCTGATCAGCCCTCACGCCATCGCGGCGAGTTGTTCGCGCATCGTGTCCAGGCCCATGCCGCCCAATCGTAAAGCGCGCGTGTGGAAGTCCTTCACGTCGAACGAGGCTCCCGCGCGCGCACGCGCCTCGTCGCGCGCTGTCAGCCACAGGCGTTCGCCGATCTTGTACGCGGGTGCTTGTCCGGGCCAGCCCAGATAGCGGTCGATCTCGTCACGCGCGGTGGCCGCGTCGGCGAGGGTCCGTGTCAGCAGGAATTCCAGGCCGAGATCGGGTGTCCACCGCTCGCCCTCGTGGAAGTCGGTGCCCGCCGGAATCTCCCATTCGAGGTGCATCCCGATGTCCACGACCACGCGGGCGGCGCGGAACAGTTGCTGGGAGAGCATGCCGAACAGGTCGCCGTCGTCGTCGAGGTAGCCGAGTTCCTGCATGAGGCGTTCGGCGTAGAGTGCCCACCCCTCGCCGTGTCCGGACGTGAACGACATCAATCGCTGGTAGATGTTCAGTGAATCCGCCTCGCGCACCGCCGTCGCGATCTGGAGGTGATGGCCGGGCACCCCCTCGTGATAGACCGTGCTGACCTCACGCCAGGTAGCGAAATCCTCTTTGCCGGGCTCCACCGACCAGGTCATGCGCCCGGGACGGCTGAAGTCCGCGGTCGGGCCGATGTAGTACGCGCCGACCACCCCGCCCGGCGGTGCGATGGTGCACTCCAGCTCCATGAGTTCGTCGGGGATCTCGAAGTGCCTGTCGCGCAGTGATTCCAGGGCTTCGTCGGACACCTTCTGCAGCCAGGCCCGGAGTTCGGCCTGCCCGCGCACCCGGTACTTCGGGTGGGCGTCGAGCGCTGCTGCCGTCTCGGTGAGGCAGGCGCCCGGTGCGATACGGGCGGCAACGGCCAACATCTCGGCCTCCAGCCTGGCGAACTCCGCCCAGCCCCACTCATAGGCTTCGCGCAGGTCGAGGTCGGCGCCGGTGAAATAGCGCGACCAGAGGCGGTAGGTGTGCTCGCCGACCGCGTCCTTGGCAGGCGATTTCGGCATGAGGTCGGCGCGCAGGAACTCGGCGAGGGCACCATAGGCCTGCTCGGCTGCGTGCGCGGCCTGCCGCAATCGCGCCAGTGGCGCACCGTCGACACCGTCCGCGGCGGCGACGAAACTGGTGAAGAACCCGGTCTTGGCGCCCGAACCCGCCCAGGCGTCCGCCTGCTCGGCAACCTTGACGACCTGCCGTAGCGCACTCACCTGCCCGCGCTCCGCCGCGACCAGCAGCGAGGCACGGACACCGGCCAGCGCCTCCGGTACCCCCACGAGACGCTCGGCGATCACCGCCCAGTCCGCGGCGGTCTCGGCGGCCATCACGTCGAACACCATCCGGATGTTCTGCACCGGGCTTTCGATCACATTGAGCGAGGCGAGGGGGAGCCCGGCGTCGTGGATCTGTACTTCCAGCCCGACGCGTTCGGTGAATACGGCTTTCGCCGAGCGCTCGCCGTGGTCGACCGGGTGCGCGTCCTGCATGGCGCGCAGCGCGTTTCGCGCGATCTCCGCCCGCGCCGCATGGCCCGCAGGCGAATAGTCGGTGAGACGGTTGTCGTGTCCGGCGATGCCGAACATGGTCGCCGTGACCGGATCCGCGGCCGCGTACTCCTCGACGAACCGATCAGCTATCTCGTTCACACGCTGAGCCATGGTGACACGCTAACGGTGATCGGCCGTCGATGGGCGACCAACTCCGCGGGGGTGACGGCCGCCGGTGCTAGGCGTTCTCGTCCACCCGCGCCCGCTGGTTCTCGTGCTCCTCCATGACCGTCATGCGCCGGGTCGGGTTCGGGCGTCGGCGCCGGTGCGCGAGAACACCGCGACCAGGAAGTCGGAGTCCTCGGTGAAGGGCCGCAGGTCCCAGGTCGAGAGCAGCAGGTCGACCGTGAGACCGGCCGATTCGGCGTCAGCCAGGAATTCGGCGAACTCGTAGCCGCGGTTCGCCCCGAATCCGATGACAGCGCGTCCGCGCGGAGCCAGCTGCCGGGCGAAACCCCGCAGCACCGCCGATCGGGTGGACGGAGCGAGAAATGTCACCACGTTGCCCGCGCACACGACGACGTCGAAGTCGGCAACCGGCAGATCCAGCTCCGCGAGGTCGCCGACCACCCACGTCGGACCCGGGTAGTCCACCCGCGCCGCCTCGATGAGCACCGGATCCACATCGACGCCCACCACCGTGTGTCCCGCCTCGTGCAGATAACCACCGGTCCGCCCCGCCCCGCATCCCGCGTCGAGAACCCGGCTACCGCGCTCGACCATCGCATCGATCAGCCGGGCCTCACCCACGATGTCGGTCCCCTGCGCGGCCAGATCCCGAAATCGCTCCACGTACCGGCTCGAATGCGTCGGATCAGCGGCGACAATGTCTTCCCACCCGCTGCGTGTGCGTTCGTTCGACGCGTTCATGATCGCTGCCTCCTCGGATTCGTCCGTGCCAGACGACCCTAGAGGCTCCGCTCGGACAGGGCACGCAGGCCGGGGGCGGTGGCGTGGCGGACGAAATCGCAGTCGGCCAGGCGGTCGGTGTTGCCGAGTTCGATTGTCAGCCGGACGGATTCGGCCAACCGGTAGGGTCGGCTGGCTACGACGGCACCGAGTACGCGGCGCAACCGTGACACTTCCGCGCGGACCGCGACCGCATGGTCGGGGTCGCCGAACAGCGCGTTGCTGAGCTGGTGCACGGTCATACCGTTGCGCAGGTGCAGCAGCAGGAGGATCTCCGCGTGCCGGGCGGAAAGCGGACTACCCCAACCGGTTTCGGCGCCGTAGACCCGTACTGCCGGCGGACCCGACAGGTCGAGCTCCAGCCGCACGACGCGAGCGCCGGTATCGGGCCGGATCAACCAGCCGCCGGCGAGCTGCTCGGCGACACACTGGCCGAGGCCGGGAACGGTGATCGCGCGATCCGCCCGGGGAACGGCGACCCGACTGGCGGTGATGCCCATGGCGTGGGCGACCCAGCCGTGCTCGTCCACCAGCACCGCCGGACCCGTCAGCGCGGCGAGGGCGGGACCAGCGGCCGAGCGTAGACGGGCCAGTCGGCCTTCGTGCTGACGCCACAGTTGCGACTCCGCGAGCCGGACACCGGTGGCGACCAGTGCGGTGACGGCAGGATGCAGGGTCAGCGCGGGCCCGCTGAGATCGACGATGCCGAGAAGTTCGCCGGTGCGTGGGTCGTGGATCGGGGCCGCGGTGCAGTACCACGGATGCTGGAACTGTTCGAAATGCTCACCCGAGAACAGTTGTACCGGGCTGGCCTCGGTGAGCGCGGTCCCGATGGCATTGGTCCCGACCGCGTCCTCGGTCCACCACGCCCCTTCCCGGAAACCGAGCGAATCCGCGCGATGGCGGACCTTCGCCGAGCCGTACCGCCACAGCACCACGCCCTCGGCATCGGTGACGACGAGCATCAGCTGCGACGAGGTGTCGGCCAGGCTCGACACCGCCTGGGTCAGCTCGTCGATCACCGAGCTCAGCGCGGACTCGCGCCGGCGGCGTTCGATCTCGTCGGGACTCAGCGTCGCGCGGGCGCCGATCCGATCGGGCGTCAGACCCGCCGCCATGGCCCGCGACCACGACCGGGCGACGAGCGGGCGCGGCCGCAACGGCGACTGCCCACCGCCGATCACCGCATCGTGCATCCGGATCAGCTCGCGCGCATAGCCGGACAGGTCGGTGCCGGGTGCGACCGCGTTGAAATCGCCCACGATCGAAGCCCTCCATCCCGTTGCAACGTGCTGCAACGATTGTGCCACCGCCACCCGATGTCGTGTGCTCTAGGTCACAGATAGTTCGAGGAGGATTCGATGACCCAGACACTCGACCCCGCGGTGAGCGGGTCGGACGCGACCGGGCCCCAGCAGCGGGTGGACGCCTGGCTGACAGCATTCGAGGCAGCGCTGGCCGCGCGTGATGCCGAGGCCGCGGCGAGCATGTTCGCCCTCGACAGTTTCTGGCGCGACCTGGTCGCGTTCACCTGGAACATCAAAACCGTCGAGGGGCCCGCGGGCGTCGCCGAGTTGCTCCGCGCGCAGCTCGCCGACACAGATCCGTCCGGATTCCACACCACCGAACCGCCGACCGAGGCCGACGGGGTGATCAGCGCCTGGATCGGATTCGACACCGGCGCCGGTCGTGGCGTCGGCCATCTGCGGCTCACCGACGAGGGCGCGTGGACCATGCTGACCGCCCTGCAGGAGCTGAAAGGCCACGAAGAAGGTAAGGGCGTCCGGCGACCGAAGGGTGTGCGGCACGGCGCCGACCCCGATCGAGTCACCTGGACCGAACAGCGTGAGCGCGAAGCGGCCGAACTCGGCTACACCCGGCAGCCGTTCGTGCTCGTGGTCGGTGGCGGACAGGGCGGCATCGCGCTCGGTGCGCGGCTGCGGCAACTCGGCGTGCCCGCGCTCGTCGTCGACAAGCACGAGCGGCCCGGTGACCAGTGGCGCAACCGGTACAAATCGCTGTGCCTGCACGACCCGGTCTGGTACGACCACCTGCCGTATCTGCCCTTTCCCGACAACTGGCCGGTGTTCGCGCCCAAGGACAAGGTCGGCGACTGGCTCGAGATGTACACGAAGGTGATGGAGGTGCCGTACTGGTCCAAGACCACCTGCACCTCGGCGCGCTACGACGAGTCCGCGGGGGAGTGGATCGTCGAGGTCGAGCGGGACGGCGAGCCCGTGGTGCTGCGGCCGCGGCATCTGGTGCTGGCGACGGGGATGTCGGGCAAACCGAATGTCCCGAATTTCCCTGGCATGGAGCGCTTTCGAGGCGATCAGCACCATTCCAGTCAGCACTCGGGACCGGACCGGTACGCCGGCAAACGAGCGGTGGTGATCGGCGCGAACAACTCCGCACACGATATCTGCGCCGCCCTCTGGGAGGCGGGCGCCGATGTCACCATGGTGCAGCGTTCCTCGACACACATCGTCAAGTCGGACTCGCTGATGGAACTCGGGCTCGGCGACCTCTACTCCGAACGTGCCCTTGCTGCCGGAATGACCACGCAGAAAGCCGATCTCACGTTCGCCTCGCTGCCCTACCGGATCATGCACGAATTCCAGATCCCGATCTACCAGGCAATCCGTGAACGAGACGCCGACTTCTACGCGCGACTCGAGCGCGCCGGATTCCAGCTCGACTGGGGCGACGACCATTCCGGGCTGTTCATGAAATACCTGCGCCGTGGCTCGGGCTACTACATCGATGTCGGGGCCGCCGAACTCGTCGCCGACGGTGCCATCGGGTTGGCGCACGGGCAGGTGCGCGAGCTGACCGAGGACAGCGTGATCCTCGTTGACGGCACAGAATTGCCCGCCGACCTGGTCGTGTATGCCACCGGCTACGGTTCGATGAACGGCTGGGCGGCCGACCTCATCGGTCAGGACGTCGCCGATGCGGTGGGCAAGTGCTGGGGGTTCGGTTCCGGGACGACGAAGGATCCGGGGCCGTGGGAAGGCGAGCTGCGCAATATGTGGAAGCCGACCAAACAGCCGGGTCTGTGGTTCCACGGCGGCAATCTGCATCAGTCGCGCCACTATTCGCTGTATCTCGCGCTCCAGCTCAAAGCCCGCTTCGAAGGGATTCCGACCCCGGTCTTCGGACAGCAGGAAGTTCATCACCTGAGCTGACAGGCGCGTGGTGGCCGAGCTCGCGGGGCCGGCCACCACACAGGACCGTCAGGCCAGGCGCTTCGTCGAGCGACGAAATGCCCAGACGACCACCAGTAGCGCCAGCGCCAGCAGTGGGGTGCCCATGACGATCTTCGCGGTGGCCAGCCAGCCTGCCGCTCCGGTGTCGTAGAGCCAGTCCTGGACGACGTAGCGGCTGGCGAACATGGTGGCGAGGGCGAGCGTGGCGATGTCGTGCGCGCGCAGCGACGGGCGGTCTTGTCGCCAGGCGAACTTGTTGCCGTGCACGGCGTTCCACAGCAATCCGGTCAGCGGCCGACGGGTCAGCAGCGAGAGCAGCGCCACGACGGCACCGGCCAGACTGGCCCAGATGCCGATCAGGAAGAATCCGCCGGCCGACCCGGTCCACGCTGCGACCGCACCGGCTACGACGACACCGGCGAGCCCGCCGCTCGCCTGGACGCCGGGCTCACCACGTGCGATCCGAAGTCCCATGATCACCAGGGCGACGGTGACCGCTGAGCCGATGGCGATCGGCAGCGCCACCAGCGCGTTCGCCGTGACGAACACGATGATCGGGATGGCCGTGTAGATCATGCCGGTCGGACCGCCGAGCTGATCGATCAGCTGCTGTGCCGGATCGGCCGACGGGGCCGTCTGTTCGATATCGCCGAGTGTGCGCTGGGATTCGGGCTGAGGCATGGTGTTCTCCAAGATGTCGCGCGAACAGGATGTTGTGCGAGTAGCGATGACAACGTTCGTCGCTCTGACTGCCGAAAAACAGTGCGTGACAACATCGTTTGGCGTGACAGCGGCACGGGTGCGGCATGACATCTGTCATGGCGGGCCCACTGAGGTGACGCTCGACCGCGCGGAGAACAGTGACGCGGGTAGCGGTGATGGCCCGAGTAGCAGGGGCATCACCTGAGCTGACGCCGAGCGCGGTGGCCGACCTTGCTCGGGTCGGCCACCGGCGGGTGCCGTTACGGCGTCGAGTAGCCGATGAGGGCGCCGATGCCCGCACCGATCGGGATGGTGACCAGGGCGCCGACTCCGCCGAGGAAGAAGCCGAGCACCGCGCCGATGCCCGCGCCGATCAGGGCGCCGATGCCCGCGTTGTGCTGCTTGCGGGCCTGGGTGTCAGCGGCCTGGTCGATGAACGCGGCCATGTTGGCGTTGACGACGGCCGGTGCGGCGGTGGGACTCAGTGTCACCGACCGGCCGTCGGCGGAGACGGCGGCGGCCAGGTCGAAATCGCCTGCGCCGGTGAGGATGCGGGTCGGCAGGGTGGTGACCACCCGGCTCGCCGCATCGGTCAAGGTGACTGCTCCGCCGGTGATACCGAACCTGCCATCGAGAGCCGACACTGTGAGCCCGGAGCCATCGGCCAGCGGGCTCGCGGTGAACGTCACGCCGTTGTCGACGCCCTGCACGGCCGGAACCGCGGCTGATGGTGCGGCCTGCGCGGTGGTGGTGGCCGCGAAACCGACTGTTCCTGCTGCGAGAACGGCGATCACGCCGAATCGTGAGAATTGCATCCTGCCCCTCCAGTCTGCCCGCCTGGTCCGGCGGAACATCCTCTGCCGGACCGGATCTCGGTCCGAGGACATTTTCGCATCGCCGACGATCACGGGGAACCCACCAGTGGTAATACCGTAAAAACATCACCACTTCGCGGTGAATATTGAATTACCTGTGCCACACCATAGATTTCGATACGGTCGCCGAAGGTGCTCCGCTCACGCGAAAATCGCCATGTGCGCCGGTCGGATTTCGTTGGCAGGATCGGGTCATGACAATTCTGGTTACCGGGGCGACGGCGAACATCGGGCGGATGGTCGTCGACCAGCTGCTCGCGCGCGGCGCGACCGATGTTCGTGCGCTGACTATCAATCCGGGCAAGGCCGCGCTGCCCGACGGGGTTCAGGTGGCCAAGGGGCATCTGGGACGGCCCGAAAGCCTGGCCGCGGCGTTCGAGGGTGTTGATCGAATGTATCTGGCACCGTCGCCGGGCACTGTCGGCGAGGTGCTGGCGGCGGCGCGGGCGGCCGGGGTGCGCCACGTCGTCGATCTGTCCGGTGAGCCCGAAAGCTGGTGGGGCAGTGTGTGTAACGCGGTCGAAGGCAGTGGGCTCGACTGGACTCATCTGTGGCCCGCGGACTTCATGGAGAACACGCTCACGTGGTCGCAGCAGATCCGCGAATCCGGTGTCATCCGGGAACCGAACCCCGACACCGCGAGTGCGCCCATCGCCATGAACGACATCGCGGCCGTCGCCGCGACCGCACTGCTGACCGACGGCCACGTGGGCCGCGCGCACGCACTCGCGGGCCCGGAGATCCTCACCCGCGCAGACCTGGTCGCCCACCTCGCCGACGCCCTCGACCGCGACATCACCTTCCGGACCTCGACGCGTGCGGAGACCATCACCGCCCTGGAACCCGCCATGGGCGACAACACCACCTGGTACGTCGACAATGTCCTGCTCGACTTCGCCCCACCCCCGCAATCGCTGCCGACCACCAGCGTCGAAGACATCACCGGCCACCCCGCCACCACCTTCGGACACTGGGCGCGCGCCAACGCCGCCCGCTTTCTCGCCGACTGACCGACGAGGCCACTTTTCCTTGCTCCGGGAAAGGAGATGTTGCGAGGTACAAGGAATCAGTAGGCGCTGAGGGAGTTCGACCAAATCATTGTGTGGCCGGTTCTCCGCGGCCATCCGAAATGCCACTATGTGGGCGTTTCGGGTGGCTTCGAAGGGGTTCGGCGGTAGGTCTGTGGGAAAGATATCGGCGTCAATAGGTCGGCTCGTCGCGGC
The DNA here is from genome assembly GCF_050320175.1 of Nocardia sp. FBN12. Lineage (GTDB taxonomy): Bacteria > Actinomycetota > Actinomycetes > Mycobacteriales > Mycobacteriaceae > Nocardia. The sequence goes on from NZ_CP190048.1 coordinate 1,334,475, forward strand.
GATCGCCTTGATTGTCGCGGCGATTATCGCGCTGCACGGGCGTTTACCTGGGACCGTTGTTCCCGATGAAACCGGCGGGACTTCGCCGATGGCTGTCGCATTGATGCCGGTGTTGTTGCTGGTGTCGGTGGTGATCTTGCTGGCGGGGGTCATCGTCAGTCAGCACCGGCTGCCGTTGGCGATGCCCGCCCTCGAGCATGATCGCCGGATTCGCTTGTCGTTCAAGCGGTTCGCGGTGCTGGCTCCGGTGGCCCTGAGTGCAGTCGCGCTGACCTTCGCGGTCGGCATCACCATGCTGTTCGTGTTGCCCGGTGCGCGACGTCAGCCGGCTCGGGTCGACGAGGGGCGGCCGCCGGTGCCGGACGCGGTCGACGTGCGGGTGGTCGATTCGGCGGTCGACTCGTCGCGTCTGAGTGGGATGGCGCTGCTGGGAGCGGTGGGGCTGGCGATCGTGCTGATCGGCATCGCGGTGACCGGCCTCGTCGGCGCCACCGTGGCCGGTCGGCGGGCACCCCGGGTCGACGGGGTGGAACTGACCGAGGAGGAAGTCTCGAATGCGGTCGACTCGTTGACCAGGGCCGCCGAGATGGGCCTGGCGGCGATGAACGCGCCGGGTCAGGATCCGCGCACCGCGGTGATCGCCTGCTATGTGGCGATGGAAGCCGGGCTGGCCGCGGATCGTGCTGCGGCACCGTTGATTTCGGATACCCCCAAGGAAGTACTGGAGCGGGCATTCGACAGTGGCGTGCTGCACGACGACGGCGCCCACGAACTGGTCGCACTGTTCGAGGAGGCCAGGTTCAGCCCGCACGCGATGTTGGGCTGGCAGCGCATCCGCGCCGAACAACTTCTGCGACTGGTCCTCGCCGACCTCCAGGCCCGCGACGAGGTGCCCGTGTAACCCGTTCCGCGACCGGACTATTTGCGGCGCCGCATCTCGCCGTACAGCCACGTGCCGATCATCCGCGCGGTCATGGCGATGGCCTCGGCGCGGTCGCCGTCGGCCACGTCGTCGGCCGAGGCGCGCAAGACCGCGGCGAAACCGGTGTTGACCAGCACCCAGGACATCATCTCGTGATCACGGTCGCTTCCTGGCCCGATGAACTGGATCACAATGAGCTTCACCAGCATTCGCAATCGCGGTTCGAATTCGGGCAAACCGCTGCTGTAGAACTGCACGCTGCCGACCAGCGCGCGAACCAGATCCGACTTGTCGACCAGCACCTCGGCGAAGACCTCGAGAATCTCGGCGGCGATCGTGATGTACTCGTCGCTGCTCTTGGGCGTATTCACGACGGGCAAACTGAATACGCGCTGGGAGAACTCCTGCTCGGCGACGGCGATGAGCCGATCGAGGAGTTCGTCGACGAGAACGGACCGCTCCGGGAAATACCGGTAGAGCGTGCCGATGCTGATCCGCGCCTCCGCCGCGATGGCATTGGTGGAAGTATTGGAAATTCCCCGCTCACCGAACAATCTGGCGGCGGTGTCGAGGATGTGTTCCCGGGTCGCCTTCGCCCGCTCCTGCTTCGGTCGGATCCGCCGGTCGACGGGTTTCGCTGGCATCAGTGTTCCTTTCGGCTGCAATGATTCTCATGGAAATATTCCGAATGCTGGTCGATATTGCGAGGAATAATATTTCCTGTGTGCGGCCATGGGGTCCACAACAGTCGATTGGTGAGGTGCACACACCTGGCCGGAAGCGATTTCCGTGCCGGTTATTCCGGCATACGTTCGGGGCGGCTTACGAGCCGATTCCTTTTTCGCATTCGGAAAGGCAGACCTTGCATGACCACTACTCGTGGCCGCACACGCTCGGTGCGTGCGGCAATACTGATGGGCGTCAGCGTCGTTGCTGTCGCCCTGTCCGGGGCGGGGGCGGCGGCTGACCCGGCCTCCGGCCCCACCGAACAGCAGCTGGCCGAGATCATCTACGAGGGCCGCGACGTGGCCTGGGGAACCGACGGCGGGCTCGGTGGCACGGGTTCGGCCTGTACCTCCGGTAGCGGTGCGGGCTCGGGTAACGGCTCCGGCGACTGCCTCGGTGGCTCCGGTTCCAGCTCGGGCTCCTCGGGCGGCTATTCCTCCGACCCGGGTGCTATCGGCCCCGCGTCGACGGCGTTCCTGCCCGCGTTCGGCTACGGCCTGCTCAACCCCGACGCGGGTGCCCCCGGCACCAACGACTGGAACTGCAAGCCGACCGCCGAGCACCCTCGTCCGGTCGTGCTGCTGCACGGCACCTGGATGAACGCCTACAACGGCTACGCCTACATGGGTCAGCCGATCAAGGACGCCGGATACTGCACGTTCGCGTTCAACTACGGCCGCTCGAACATGATGGAAGGTGGCGGGCTCGGTTCGTTCCTGCCCGGTGTCATGGGCACCGGCTACATCCAGGATTCGGCCAAGCAGACCGCGGCGTTCGTCGACCGGGTCCTCGCGGCCACCGGCTCGAACGAAGTCGACATCATCGCGCACTCGCAAGGTGGGTCGATGGCGAACTGGTACACCAAGTTCGAGGGCGGCGCGGCCAAGGTGAAGAACCTGATCACCTTCGGTGCCACCCACCACGGCACCAGTCTCGACGGCATCGGTGCGCTGGGCCGCATGGTCAACAACCTGGGCATCGATGTGCTCGGTCCGATCGAGATCTTCGTCGGCCACGCCGGTATCCAGCAGACCGTCGGCTCGGATTTCGTCAAGACGCTCAACGCCGACGGTGACACCGTTCCCGGTGTCGATTACACCGTTGTCGGCACGCGCTACGACGAAGTGACGAACCCGTACGAGCTGACGTTCCTCGACCAGGGCCCCGGCTCGACAGTCGACAACGTGGTGCTGCAGGACGGTTGCGAGCAGGATATCTCCGATCACCTGACGATGATGTACTCCCCGCGTGCCCTGTCGATCGCACTGCGGGCGCTCGACCCGGTCCAGAATCCGAACCTGACCTGCACCTTCAACCCGTGGCTGATCGGGGGTGGCGGTTCCCTGTAGGCGAGGACACGAATCGGGTACATCGCGGCACGGCTTGGCCGCGATGTACCCGATTTTCGGGTTTCTAGGGGACGAGCAGCGCGGCGGCCCGCGCCCAGTAGGTGTGCATGTCCTGCTCCCAGTAACCCCAGGAATGCGTGCCGGCCGGGCGGAAGTCGAAGGTCGCCGGGATGTTCAGCGCCGCGAGGCGGTCGCGCAGCAACGCGGTGCACACCACGGTGATGCCGTCGAGAACGCCACCGATGATCATCTGGTCGAGCAGTTTCATCGGGCTGTTCGCGATGCCGGGGCCGGTCAAGGTGTCCAGCGGGCCGGGCAGGCCGTTGCCGGTGCTCACGTAAACCTGGACCCCGCGCAGCTTTTCGGCATTGAGGGCCGCGTCGTTGGCGATCCAGGCCGGATCGGTGGGCGGTCCCCACATGTTCAGCGGGTTGCCGCGCCGCGCGGTGACGATCGAGGCCACCATCGCCTGGCCTGCCGGGTTGCTGGTCTGGATGCAGCCGCTGAACGAGCCGACCATCCGAAAGCGTTGTGGCGCTTGCTGTGCCATGCGGAATACCGCCGAGCTGGCCATCGACAGTCCGGCGACCGCGTCGCGGCCGGTGCCGCGGAAGGCGGAGTCGATGATCGGCGGCAGTTCGGTGGTGAGGAAGGTCAGCCAGCGGTTGCGTCCGGTGCCGGGATCGTCGAGCTGCCAATCGGTGTAGAAGGTGCCCGCACCGCCGATCGGCATGACGATGTTCGCCTGCTTCTCGGCGAAGAACTCGACGGCGTCGGTCTTGGTGAACCAGTTGCTGCCCTCCCGCCAGTTCGGGGTGTCGGTGCCACCGTCGACTCCGTTGATCAGATACAGCGAGCCCGCGGGCGCCGTGGGATCGGCGGCGGGGATGACCGCGACGGTGACCGGGCGGTTCATCGCCGCGGAGTGCACGGTCAAGTCGATGACCTTGCCCGGTCCGTTCGCCGCGGCCGCCACCGCGTAGGACCCGTTCGGCGCGGGCAGGGCCGCCGCCATGGCGCGCGCGGCGACCAGGTCCGGGGCCGCGTGCGCCGTCGCGACGACGGGCAGACCCGCGGCGGCGACCGCCACCGTGAGCGCCAGCCGCCGCACCATCGAATTGACCACTGCCTTGTCTCCGTTCACTCGCGCATCGCTACTTCCCATGTCGGCTGGTCCCGTCGACGAGCCGCAATTGCTTGGCATCGGGCCACAGGGCCGACCACGGTTCGGTGGGCCCGCTGCACAGCCACACGGCGACACCACGATTCACACCGGGAAAGCCGAGTGGTTCGTCGATGTGGGTCAGCAGGGTCGTCTGTGTGAAGCGGGTGCGCAGCGCGCCGCCGGGATCGTCGACGCCGACGTAGAGCACCGTGGTCGCCTCGTCGGGTGGTGTGCCGAAGTAGCCGTAACCACGGTTCGGGCTGAACACCTCGGGCAGTCCTGCGGCAGCCCCGAAATCGTCGAGTGCCGCTGCCTGCCAATAGTTCTGGGTCACGATCACCAGACCGTCGCGCTGCCGCGGCGGTATCCGGTGGTAGGTCTCGGCGACGGTGGTGACCAGGTCGTCCCAACCGCTCGGGCCGAAAAGGACACTGCGCGAATGGATCTGCGAATAGTCGTCGGTGGACTGTCGCAGGGCGGACGCGGGCAGCGGCAGGACGACGACGAGCGCGACGCAGATCGCGGTCGTGAGTCCGCCGACGCAACCGCCGATGATCGCACCGCGCCGACCGAACCCACGGGCGGCCAGATACACCGCACCCGCCGCGAACAGGCCGGGGAACGCGCCGGCGACGAAGTACGGGCGCAATCCGAAGACAACGACCGCGCCGAGACCGAGCGCGATCATCGGGATCAGGAAGTAGTACGGGCGAAATCGCTCGGCGCGCAAGCCCGCCCACATGCCGACGAGCAACAGCAGCCCGCCCGCCCCGGTGACCTGGATCAGCGTCCACGGCACCGCGAACAGCCCGGCGGTGGCGAGTTGCTCGTCGCGCACGATGGCGCCCATCGCCAGCTGCGGCCAGCCATTGCTGTGCTGCCACCACAGAATCGGGACAGCCGATCCGGCGAGCAGTCCCGAGCCGAGCCACCAGGCGGGCCGACGCAGCATCTCCCGCGGCCCGAACACGGCCACACCGAGTGCGAGCACCGCCCAGATGATCGGGATCAGCCATTTGACCTGGAAGTCGACCGCGGCGACGAACCCCGCCGCGACCAACAGGTAGTCGTCGCGGGTGCGCACCCAGCGGATCAGCAACCACGCGAGCACCGCCGTCAAGGTGATGTCGAGGGCGAAGGTGCTCAGCATCGCCGATTGCATGACCGCCATCGGCGTGGTCGCGTAGGCGAGTGCGGCGATGGTCTGGGGGAGCCTGCCACCGCCGAACTCCCTGGCCATCACCGCGCTGAGCACGATGGCTAGCACTGTGAACACCAACGCGGGCAACCGCAGCGCGACCGTGGATCCCGGCGCGAGGAAGTCCGACAGTGCCGCCAGCAGCGGCACCAGCGGGCCCTGATCGGCGTAGCTCACCGACGGATGTCGTCCTGCGGCAAGGAAATACAGTTCGTCACCACCGATGCGGTAGCGATCGATCCTGGCCAGAAACAGTGTCGCGGCCACGGCGGCGACGATCGACACCTCGCGCCACGCGAAGGCGGGAAGCGCGGCGGTGGGGGCGGCGGGCACGTCGACGGTGCCGGTCCGGACGTTCATGGTGGTACTCCGCAGGTTCAGTCCCGGTCGCCGCGGACTGGCGTCGGAGCAGCTCCGGAAGGTGTCGAGGGGGAGGGGATTTCGTGTTCCGGTGCGGGCTGCAGGCGTTTCAACCACGCGGGCGCCCACCAGCAGGCGTCCCCGAGCAGCCGCATGGACGCAGGCACCAGCAGCATCCGCAGGATGGTGGCGTCGATGAACAGCGCGGTGACCATGCCGAAGGCGATGTACTGCATCATCAGCAGATCCGACAGCGCGAACGCGCCGGTGACCACCAGCAGGATCAGTGCGGCCGCGGTGATGATGCGGCCGGTGCGGGCGATCCCCGCCTGCACCGCCTCGGTGGTGGAAGCACCCGCGGCCCTGGCTTCGACGACGCGCGACAGCAGGAAGACCTCGTAATCGGTCGACAGCCCGTAGACCACCGACACGATCACCACCAGGACCAGCGACATGATCGGTTGCGGGGTGAAGCCGAACAACCCCGCGCCGTGCCCGTCGATGAACACCCAGGTGAGCACACCCAGCGTGGCACCGAGGCCGAGCAGGTTCAGCACGGCGGCCTTGAGTGGCAGCACCAGCGAGCCGAATGTCAGCGCCATCAGCAGTGTGCTGGCCAGGAAGACGAACAGGATCATCAGCGGCATCCGCTCGACCAGGGCGTCGATGCTGTCCTTCTCCACGGCGGGCTGCCCGCCGACCATCAGTGTCGTGCCCGGCGGCAGCGGCATCGACCGCAGATAGTCGATGGTCGCCTCGGCGTCGCCGGACCCGGCGAGCACGGACTGGGTGGTGAGGACCTGGGGCTGGAACGGCGACTGCATCGGTTCGGCGAACGGCGCGGCCAGGCCGGGGGCGTGGTTGGCGTCGGCGCGGACGGTATCGGCGGTTTCGGGGTCGAAAGTGACGATGACCAGGTCGATCGGGTCGATCTGGCGTAGCGGGAACAGCTCGTCGAAATGCTGCTGGGCCAGGCGCGTCGGATGGTCGGGCGGGAGGAAGCGTTCGTTGATGGAGCCGAAGGCAAGATGCTGGATCGGGAGGATGAGCAGCAGCAATCCGAGACAGATCGGAATCGCCACCGCCAGCGGACGTTTCATGACCGCTGCGGCGAACCGGCCCCATCTGTTGCCGGGCACATTCGCGACCGGTGCGCGGAACCAGTCGACGCCGAGCCAGTCGACTCGCCTGCCCAGCACCGCCAGCATCGCGGGCAGCAGGGTGATCGAGGTGAGCGCGGCCAGCGAGACGGTGATCATGGCGCCGTAGGCGAACGATCGCAGGAAGCCCTGCGGGAACACGAGAATCCCGGCCGCCGCGACCACGACGATCAAGGCCGAGAACAACACCGTGCGTCCCGCCGTGGTCACCGAACGCCGGACCGCGTCCTCGACCGTGCGGCCGTCGGCGAGTTCCTCGCGGAATCGGCTGAGCACGAACAGTCCGTAGTCGATCGCCAGGCCGAGCCCGATCATCGAAACCACGGGCGAGACAAAGGAGTTCACCTCGGTAACCGCGGTGAGACAGCGCAACAGCCCCCACGCGCCGAGCATGGTGAGCCCGCCGACGATCAGCGGTAGCGCCGCGGCGACGACGCCACCGAACAGGAAGAACAGCAGCACCGCGACAGCGGGAACGGCGAACAGCTCCACCCGCCGCTGATCCTGAACCATGGTGTCGTTCAACGCGAGTGCCACCGGTTGCCCGCCCGCGAGCTCGACCTCGACGCCGGGGATCACGAACTCCTCGGCGATCTCGCGGTAGTTGCGGCCCTGTTCGGTGGGATCGAGGCCGCTGATCGCGACCGAGGCGAACGCGTAATCCTTCGCGGGCGAGCCGAAGACATCAGGAAGCGCCACGCCGGTATCGGTCGGCCAGTACGCGCCGTTGACGCGGTCGATCTGGTCCGGGAACCGCTGGGGCAGGCTGTTCAGGCCCGCCACGACGGTCCCGGCGAACGCCGGATCGTCGATGGTGGTGCCCTCGGGTGCCCGGACCAGCAGGATCACATCACTGCTGTGGTCGCGGCCGAACGCGTTGTCGCGCACGTGCGCCGCGCGCACCGATTCCGACGACGGATCGTCGAACCCCTTCGCACTCAGATCCGCACCGAGGCCGAGTCCGTAGGCGCCGAGCGCCAGCAATCCGGTCACCATCACCATGATCACCAGATATCGCCGCCGCACGACGGTGTCTGCCCACTGGTTCAACTCGGCGAACACATTCGCCTCCCAACTGCTCGCGATGGGTCGAACTTGTCAGGAGTCGGTGGTCTTTTCGGTCGCTACCGCGCAATGTTGCGGTCGGTCACAATGCTTCTCGGAATACTGTTGTGAGCCATAACTTCGCGATATGGGTCCGATCACAGCGGACCTCGCTATCACCCGTCCGAAATTCCAGACGTCGGTAATCGTCACGATCGCGACGGCGGCGGGCTTCTACGTTGACACCAACGGTCAAATGCCACAGGCCGGTCGAACCGGAGGAAATCGCGTGTCGGATATTGCCATTGTCGGAATCGGATGTCGGTTCGCGGGCGGAATCGATTCCCCGGAATCGTTCTGGGACTTTATCGTCGACAAGCGCGACGGTGTCGTCGAGATGCCCGCCGATCGCTGGGATTGGCGTCGCTACTACGACCCGGAGCCGCGGACGCCGGGGCGCAGCTACACCAAACACGGTGCCTTCATGACCGGTGATCCGTGGGCATTCGATCCCGACTTCTTCGGGATCTCGCCGCGTGAGGCGACGGTGCTCGACCCGCAGCAGCGGCTGATGCTCGAGGTCACCTGGGAGGCCCTCGACGACGCCGGGATCGCGGGGCGCTCGGCAGGCGCGCAGATCGGCGTCTACGTGGGCGGCTTCGTCGTCGACCAATCGGTCATCGGTGTGGTCGGCCCCGCGCTGTTCCATACCGATATGCACACCCCGGCCAGTGCCTCGTACACGATGCTGTCCAATCGCATCGCCTACGCGCTGAACCTGGTCGGCCCGGCGATCACGGTCGATACCGCCTGCTCGTCGTCGCTGGTCGCGCTGCACCTGGCCTGCCAGGCTCTCGACAACGACGACTGCCGGGTGGCCGTGGCCGGCGGCGTCAACGTGATGCTGCAGCCGGAAACCTTCGTCCTCATGTGCAAGGGCGGGTTCCTGGCCACGGACGGTCGCTGCAAGTCCTTCGACGCCTCGGCCGACGGCTACGGCCGCGGTGAAGGCGCCGGGATGGTGGTGCTGAAGAAGCTCGACGACGCTGTGCGCGACGGTGATCGCGTCTACGCGGTGATCAAGGCGACGGGGTCGAACCAGGACGGCCGCACGACCGCGATCACCGTGCCCAATGTCGACTCGCAGGAGGCGTTGGCGCGCACGGTGTGTGAGCGCTCTGGCCTCGCTCCCGGCGAGATCACCTACCTGGAGGCGCACGGCACCGGAACGCTGGTCGGCGATCCGGTCGAATTGCGCGCGCTCGGCAGGGTTTTCGGCTCCCCATCCGGGCGCACCGGCACTATCGGCGTCGGCTCGGTGAAGGCGACGATCGGCCATACCGAAGCCGCCGCGGGTGTGGCCAGCGTGATCAAGGCCGCGCTGGCGCTGCGGCATCGCACGGTGCCGCCGCAGGGCTGGCTCGACAATCCGAACCCCGACATCCCGTTCGACGAGCTCGGCCTGCACGTCCAGACCGAGGCGCGGCCGCTGCCCGCCGACGGCGTGCCGATGTCGGTGGCGGTCAACGGATTCGGCTACGGCGGGACCAACGCCCACGCGATCCTGCAGGAGTTCCGGGCGCCCGCATTGTCGACCGCACCGGCCCGCCACCTCGGCATCCTGCCCATCTCCGCCCGCAGCACCGGTGCCGCGCGTGCGCTGGCGGGCCGGTTCGCCGAGCTGATCACCGCGGGGGCCGACCCGGATCGGCTGGCCGAAGCGGCGTGGACCCGGATGGCGCACCACCCGTTCCGTACCGGTGTGCTGCTGGACGGCTCCGCCGACGAGGTGGTTCGTGAGCTGCACGAATACGCGTCGGGCACCGGCCGCGACGCCGGCCGCACGGTCTCCTCCGGTGCCGCGGAGCCGGTCTTCGTGTTCTCGGGGATGGGACCACAGCACTGGCAGATGGCGCGCGGGCTGCTCGCGGCCGGGGGCGCGTTCGCCGACACCGCCGAGGAGATCGACGCGCAGTTCCGCGCGATCGCGGGCTGGTCGATCATCGAGGAATTGCGCAAGCCAGAGGACGAGTCACGGGTCACCAGTACCGAGGTCGCCCAGCCTGCCAATTTCCTTGTCCAAGTGGGCCTTGTGCGCGAGCTGGCCGAATACGGCATCGTCCCCGCGGCCATCGTCGGGCACAGCGTGGGTGAGGTGTCGGCCGCGTATGTCAGCGGCATGTTGTCCCTGCGCGAGGCGGTGCGCGTGGCTTATCACCGGGCGCGCCTGCAGGCCACCACCGCGGGAACCGGCGGGATGCTCGCCGTCGCGATGACCAGGGAGCAGGCCGACGCGCTCATCGCCGACGACCCCCGCGTCGACATCGCCGCCATCAACAGCCCCACCTCCTCGACCCTGTCCGGCGACGTCGACCGGCTCGACGAGATCGCCGAAAAGCTCACGGAGGACGGCATATTCGCGCGCCGGCTCCGAGTCGAAGTGCCGTATCACAGTCGGCTGATGGACCCGATCCGCGACGAACTGCGCACGGCGCTGGCGGATCTGGCGCCGAAGCCGCCGGTGGTGCCGCTGTACTCCTCGGTGACCGGGGAACTCGTCACCGAAGGCGATTGGAACGCCGAGTACTGGTGGTCCAATGTCCGTCAGCCCGTGCGGTTCTTCGCCGCGATCGGCAGCCTGATCGCCGCGGGTAGCCGGATCTTCCTCGAGGTCGGCCCGCACCCGGTGCTGTCGGGCAATATCCGCGAGGCGCTGGTCGACGCGGATGTGCACGGGACCACCGTGCCCACTCTGGACCGTGAGCAGTCCGATTCGCACAGCGTCCGGCGCACCCTGATCGGGCTGCACGCCGCCGGTGTCCTCGACCGTGAACTGCTGTTCCCGGCCGAGCGCGGCGCCACCGCGCACGTGCCGCTGCCGCGCTATCCCTGGCAGCGCACCCGCCTGCACTCGGCGCTGCCCCTGTTCGAACAGGCCCGCCTCGGCACGCCCGACGGTTACGCGATGCTCGGCGATCCCGATGTGGAGGGTCGTCCGGAGTGGTTGTTGCAGGTGGGGACCGAACTGCTGCCGTGGCTGGCGGATCACGTCGTCAACGGTGTCAAGATCATGCCGGGTGCGGCGTACCTGGATGCGGCATTGAGTGCGACCGCGCAGCGGATCGGAAGTAAACAGGTTGCGCTGGAAGGTGTTCGGTTCGTCGCACCGCTGATCATGGGTGCCCCTGATGTGCCACTGGTCGCGATGAGTGTCGAGGAGGCCAGCGGTCGCTTCCTGATCAGATCGCGCAGCGCCACCGGTACCGCGTGGACGGTGCACTCGACGGGTCGCACCTTGACCGGGAGCCACGAGCAGACGCAGGTCGAGCTGCCGGTCATCGAGGTGGGTGTCGAGGTCGACCCCGCGATGTTCTACGCGGGCTTGGCATCGGCCGGCCTGCAGTACGGTCCGTCGTTCCAGCGGGTGACCTCGGTCCGGGTAGGACGCGATGTGGTGCTCGCTACGGTCGACGGCAGCATCGCCGCGAACTCCCGGCACCTGGCGCACCCGGCCGTGGTCGATGCCGCGATGCAGTGCGCGGCCATGCTTTTCACCGACGAACGGATCAACGAGGGCGTCATGGTGCCTGTCGGGGTGAGCGCCGTGCGTCTGCTCGCCGACCTGCCTGCCGCGATCACCGTGGTCGCCCGTCGCGATCCCAACGCGCGCCTGCGCGCCGATGTCGATCTGCTCGACCAGGACCGAAAGCTGGTCGCGCGCTTGACCGGATTGCAGATCGGCGCGCTCAAACCCGGCGACGACCCCCTGCACCGGATGGCCGATTTCTACTACACCGAAACGATGGAACAGTGCGATCCCCTCGACCCCGTGGCGCTCGCCGAGGCCGGATCGGTGTCCACGGTGATGGTCGCGCTCGGTGGCAGCGCGCGGACCGGTGCGCTCGCCGCCGCGATTCCGGGTGCGCGGGTGTATTTCGCCGACCCGGTCGGGGACTCGTTGGAAGCGGATCTGGTCGCGAACCTGACGGCGGCGAAAGCCGAAGGGACACAGCGGTTGCACGTCTGCGTGGTGGTCGGCGCCGGTACCGACGACGTCGCCGACCTGTGGACGCTCAAGCGCATCGCGGTCGCGGTGTCGGAATACGTGACCCCGACTGTGGAAGGCGCCGCACCGCAGATCCACTTCGGTGACGGCGCTGTCCATGCCACCCTGGTCACCGAATCCGCCTTCACCGCGCCCGGCGCCGAGGTCGCGCCCGACCCGCGCCAGGCCGCGCTCGCCGGTGCTCGCCGGGTGCTGCTCAACGAGCAGACCCCGCTGCGCTGGCGGCTCGTCGACACCGAGCCGAGCACGTCGATCGCCGATCTGGTCACCGAACTCGGTGTGCCGGGCGCTTTTTCGCTCGACAACGCCGACGAGGTCCTGCTGCGCGAGGGCCTGCGCTGGGCGCCGGTGGTGACGAAACCGCTGCCGGAGCGCATCGAAGAACTGGAAACCTCGCACCCGCTGGCCGACCCCGAGGCGAACTTCGAGCTGGATATGCCGCGGACCCGGCTGCTGTCGCAGGTGGCGTGGCGGGAGTGCCCGCGCCCACAACCCGCAGCGGGGGAAGTCGAGGTCGCGATGGCCGTGATCGGACTGAACTACAAGGACCCGCTCAAGGTCATCGGCCTGCTCGGCGAACGCGAACTGGCGCCGACGTATTTCGGGACGGTGCCCGGCATGGAGGGCATCGGCACCGTGGTGCGGGTCGGTGCCGATGTCACCGATGTCGCGATCGGGGACAAGGTCGCGGTGGCATCCAAGGGGATGATGCGCCGGTTCGCCGTCGTCGATCGGGCGCTGGCGGTGATCGTGCCCGCCGACACCGATCCCGGCTACTGCACCAGCACCATCGCCTTCGGCACGGCCGAGTATGCCCTGCACGACCTGGCCCGGCTCGAACCGGGCGAGACCGTGCTGATCCACGGCGCCGCGGGCGGTGTCGGAACCGCGGCGATCCAGGTGGCCAAAGCGATCGGCGCACGCATCATCGGTACCGCCAGCTCGCCGGAACGACGCGAGCACGTGCTCGCGATGGGCGCGGACTACGCGGTGAACTCGCGCTCGCTCAACTTCGTCGACGACGTGCTCGCCTTGACCGGCGGCGCCGGTGCCGATGTGATCATCAGCAGCGCCCCTGGCGAGATCCTGCGTCAGAACTTCAATGCCGCCGCCGAATTCGGTCGCATCGTCGAAGTCGGCAAGGCCGATATCTACACCGGTGGTCTGCTGGAACTGGCCAACTTCGACAAGAATCTCGCCTACTACTCGATGGACCTCGACCGCTTGGTCGCGGTGCGCCCGCAGCGACTGTCGCGCCTGCTGGAACGAGTGTTCGAGAAGGTCACCGAAGGCACCTACACCCCGTTGCCCTACCAGATGTTCGAGACGCACGAGGTGAGCAAGGCGTTCGAGGAGACACTGCGGTCCTCGCGGGTGGGTCGAGTCGCTCTGCGGATGGACGACCCACAGCCACCCGTCCGGCCTTACCTGCCCGCACTCGATATCGATGGCACCGCAAGCTATCTCGTCACCGGCGGGTTCGGCGGCTTCGGATTGGCGATCGGGCGTTGGCTGGCGTTGCGTGGCGCGCGCAGGCTGGTGCTGGTCGGGCGTGGCGGGGCGGCCACCGAGACCGCGCGGCGCCAGCTCGAGGCCTGGCGGGCACTCGGTATCGAGGTGATCGAGGAACAGGCCGACGTCACCGACGCCGACGCCGTCGCCGCGATCGTGGCGCGCGCGCATCGCGACGAACACCCGCTGCGCGGGGTCTTCCACGCCGCCGGCGCGGTGGCCGACAACCGGCTCGCCAAGATGGAGTTCGGTGAACTCGACCGCGTCTATCGCCCGAAAGTCCATGGTGCGCAGGCGATCCACCAGGCGGTCGCCGACGCGGGCATCGCCCTTGACATGTTCGTGCTGTGCTCCTCGGGCGGCTCGATGTATGGGATCTACGGTCAGTACAACTACTGCGCCGCCAATGTCGCCGTCGAAGCTCTGGCACGGCGGTGGGCCGCGGACGGTGAGCGCGCGCTGTGTGTCGGCTGGGGCCACCTCTCGGGTGCCTCGGGCGGCATGGCTTCGGACGAAACCGCCGAAAAATACTTGGACCTGGTCGGATTCGGTCCGATCGACATGGCCGACGCCACCGCCTACCTCGAACAGACCTTGTGTCTCGGCGCGACGAACGCGGCGATCATCCCCACCGATTGGGCGAAACTCACCGGAACCTTCCCGCAGTTGGTGCGCACCGGCCGCACCGCCGCGCTGGCGCGGTCGTCGGCGAAGGACACCTCCGAACTGGCCAGGCTCCGTGCGGAATTGGCCGCGATGGAGGAAGCCAAGCGTGGGCCCGCCATCGCCCGCAAGATGGCCGACGAACTCGCCGTGGTGATGGGGGTTCCGGTCGAGTCGATCGATATGACGGTGCCGGTACCGGAACTGGGGCTGGACTCGTTGATGGCCGTCGAATTGGGCGCCCGGGTCACCAAGACACTCGGCATCGACCTGATGTCGATGCAGATGGGCCGCTCGTTCAGTCTGGAACAGGCCGGACCAAAGGTCGCGGAACTGATTCTGGCGTCCGAACCCGCTGTCACACCGCCACTTCCGTCAGCTTCGGGTGACACCGCGCCGCAGGAGGCGGTGGTGCCCGAACAGTGGACTGTCGATCAACCGGTGGCGGCCTCGATGGCGGGATCGCACTGATGGTCGACTTCGGCTTGATCGACGAATGGCGGCCGACACCCGGCCGGCTCGTGACCTGGTTCGCCTCGGCGGACTCGGTCGCGCGGGCGGCGCGGGCGCCCGCCCACCCGGCACCGCCGTCGTTACAGCAGGAGCAATACCTGCGCCTGGCCGACCGGCACGCCGAGGCGGACTTCCGGTTCTCGGGGCTGTGCCTGGTCACCGCCGAGATCCCCACCGGTGACCTCGACCGCGATGCGATCACCCGCGTGATCCACGCCTTCCTGATGCGCCACGACACCTTTCGCACCTGGTTCGCTGTCGAACACGGTGGCACGGTGCGCCGTCACCTGGTGCCCGAGGCCGATGTCGAGTTCGTCCCGGTCGACTACGGTTTCGTCGACGACCCAGAGGCGATCTGCCGGCACGTCGAGAAGACCACGCCCGGCCCGTTCCACTGGGATTGCTTCACCTTCGGCACCATCGAGCACGAAGATTCCACCACCGTGTACCTGGCCGTCGACCATCTGCACACCGACGGCCTCGGGCAGTACCTGTCGGCGGCCGACTTCGCCCAGCTCTACGCCGCCGAACTGTGGGACGAGGCCGAACCGCTCGCCCCCGCGGCGAGCTACCTCGACTACTGCCGCAACGAACGGTTCTTCAGCGATCAGCAGAGCCTGAGCTCGCCGGGCGTGAAGAAGTGGCTCGCCCTGCTGGGCGGCAACGACAACAAGCTGCCGAGCTTCCCGCTGGACTTGGGCGCGAAGACCGACGGCTATCACCGCAGCGCGCACCGCGCCATCGTGCTGCTCGACGACGAGCAGGCCGGCCGATTCGAAGAAGTGTGCCGGGCCAACGGCGCCGATTTCGCCGGCGGTGTGTTCGCGGCGGCCGCGTTGGCCGAACGCGAACTCGTCGGCTCGGACTACTACTTCGGGATGACTCCGGTCAGCACGAGAACCTCCGCGGCCGAGAACAATTCGGTGGGCTGGTACGTGACGCTGGTTCCGGTCGCCTTCCCGCTCAGCGACCGCACCACGATCGCCCGTGCGCTCAAGACCGCCCAGCGCGCCTACGACAGCGGACTGCTGTTGGCAGGCACCTCTTTTCACCGCGTTCTCGACCTCCTGCCCGCGGATTCCGAGATCAAGGTCGAACCGGGCTGGGTCACCCCGATGATCTCGTTCATCGACGCGAGGGACTTCCTCGGCAACGAACTGTTCGACAGCATGAACGCCGGCGTGTTCGCCAACCGCGCCGCCTCGGAGGAGGCGCTCATCTGGATCAACCGGCTGCCTGGCCGGACCTCGCTGAGCGTCATCTTCCCCGATACCGCGATCGCGCAGGAGTCGGTGGGTCGCTACCTGGACACCATGAAATCCGTATTCGGAGCCATCATCGACAGCGCCGCGGAGCACCCATGATCCGAGAAGAGTTCGTACCGACCATCTTTCGTGACCCGGGCATTCCCGACGGCGAGAAATCGCGCTACCACGTCGGCATCGCCGGTGAGCCGGGCGGCTTCGAGGTCTGCCATGTCGTCGTGCACGACCGGGGCGGGTATCGCACGACACTCGAGGCGAGTCCTGAGGGCAACAGCGACCGTGAACTGGTCATGACCGTCGAGCAGCGCATCGGGCGCATCGAGGGGCGACTGCACGCGGAAACCTATCGCGCGCAGACCCGGTCGGGCTCGACGGTGGTGTCGCGTGAGGAGGTGAATTTCGTCGACACCGTGCATCTGCAGTTCGGTGGCCTGCCCGGGCCGTTCCCCCCGAATGTGATGCCGATCGCCGGGGGTCTGACGATGCTGCGTGGACTGGAATTCGCCGAGGGGCTGGTCGAATCGGTCGATGTGTGGCTCGCGTCGGCGGTGCACTGGCCACTGCTCGTCCGGGTGGAGAAACAGGTCGTCTTCGCGGGACCCGCCGGGGTCTTCCCGTGCTGGCAGGTGCGGTTGCGGCCCGGCTTCGACCAGGTGAACGGCATGCTGGACAAGATGGTCGGCTCTGTCGTGCCGCCGTTCATCGCGCTGTTCGAGGTGGCGGCACCGCATCGAATGGTGCAGCTGAATTTCCCGACCCAGATGTCGATGTCGGCCCCGCGCGCGACGATGGAGCTCGTGTCATGAGCGACCACGCCGGGGCCGCGAAGGTGGCGGTGCCCGAGCTCGGTGCGTGGCTGGCCTTCGGTGCGTGCCTGATCGCGGTGTTCATGCAGATGATCGATGTGACGATCGTGAATACCGCGCTGCCGAATCTGACCGCCGACCTCGGTGCGTCGAGATCGGCTCAGCTGCTGGTGATTTCGGGCTATGCGCTCGCATTCGCGTGCACCCTGCTCACCGCCGCGCGGATCGGCGCGATGGTCGGTCGGCGGCAGATGTTCCTGGTGTCGGTGGCGGCCTTCACCGCCGCCTCGGTGTGGTGCGGGTTGGCCGGCGGCGCGACCGAATTGGTGATCGCCCGGGTTGTTCAAGGGGCGGCGGGGGCCGGTATGGCAGCCCAGACGATCGCGATTCTCACGGCCGGTTTTCCGCGTGCACGGCATCCGTTGGTGTTCGCGCTGTACGGGGGAGTGGCCGGGTTCGCCGGGATGCTCGGGCCGATTGTCGGCGGCGTACTGCTCACCATCGACATCGGTGGGTGGGGGTGGCGGTCGGTCTTCTTGATCAATCTGCCGATCGGGCTGTTCGCGTTCGCGCTGGCCTGGAAGTTCCTTGACCGCGCACGTCCGGAAGGTCGCCATCGACTCGACCTGGTCGGTGCCGCGCTGTCCGGGGTCGGCCTGTTCGCCCTGATCGCCGGGATTGCGCAGATCCAGCAGTACGGGTGGCGGCTCGACCTCGTCGCCGTCACCGGCGCCGGGCTCGTCCTGATCGGGGTGTTCCTCGCGCACCAGCGCGGCCGGACCGCGCGTGGCGACAACCCGCTCGTGCGCCTCGACCTGTTCGGCAACCACGGTTTCCGGATCGGTTCGGTGCTGGTCGGCGCCTTCTTCGGACTGTTCACCGCGTTCGTGTTCGCCGCCTCGATCACCATGCAGGATGTGCTCGGCTATTCGCCGCTGCGCACCGGCATGGTGATGACCCTGTTCGCGCTTGGCGCCGGCGCGGGCGCCATCGGTTCGCTGATTCTGGTTCCCCGCTGGGATATCCGGGCGCTGGCTGCCGGGATCGCGCTGTTCGGCGGATGTATCGGCGCGGGTGGGGTGTACCTGCACCTGGTTGACGGGGTGGCGAGCGCGCTGCTTTGCGCGGGACCGGTGTTCGCGGCCGGATTCGGGGTCGGGGTCTTCGGTGTGCAACTGCAACCGATGATGCTGTCCGGGTTGGACGCCGATCGGATGGCGGAGGCCTCGGGTGTGTTGCCGACCGTCGAGCAGGTCGGGAACGCGGTCGGCCTCGCGGTGTTGACCACGGTGTTCTTCCGTTCGCACAGCCTCGGCGGCAGCATCATGATGATGGGTGCGATCGCTGTGGTCGCCTTCGTTCTCGCCGGCCTGACGTTGGCGATGCCGTCGCGCGAGCGGCGGGAACGGGCCGCGGCGGGCGTTGCTCATGCCGCTGTGACAGGCCGCGGCTAGCGTCGACCAGCGTTTGTGTCGGACCAGGCTGCCAGACTCTGGCAGGTGAGGTGGGCGATTGCGGAGACGGGCGATGGTGGCGCCCGGTTGTGTCCGCTCGATCAGGATGGTCGACCCGCGGGACCGGTGGTCGATGAGGCCTCGCTCGTCGAGGCGGTGCGGTCGCGTCCCGAGGTCGAGCGGTGGGTGTGGCGATCCACCGCGGAGATCTACCGGACGCTGTTGGCGGCGGGCGTGCGCGTCGAGCGTTGTTATGACGCGCAGGCGGCGGAGGCGCTGCTGATCGGGTACGAGGAAGGGCAGTCGGGCCAGGCGCGGTCGCTGGCGGCGGCCTGGGCGCGGCTACACAATTTGCCCGTCCCACCGGATGCGCCGTTGCGGGCCGCGCAGACCCAGCCGTCATTGTTCGAGTCGGGCCCCGCACCGTTACCGCCCGGAATCGACGAGTTCGCCGCCCTGCTCGCGGTCTATGCCGCACAGGTCGCCCGCACCGCCGCGACCGAGCATCCGGACCGGATGCGGCTGCTGCTCGCGGCCGAATCGGCGGGCATGCTCGTCGCCGTCGAGATGGGCGGGCTCGGAATCCCGTGGCGTGCCGATGTGCATCGCGAATTGCTGGATTCGATGCTGGGAGAACGCTTTGCGGGCGGCTCGGAACCACGCCGGATGGCCGAGCTCGCCGACGAGGTGTCGCGGGCGTTCGGGACCGGAGTGCGCGTGCGGCCCGACCTCCCCGCCGACATCATCAGAGCCTTCGGTCGCGCCGGGATCCTCCTGTCCTCCACCAGGAAATGGGAACTCCAGCAGATCGACCACCCGGCCGTCGCCCCGCTCTTGGCCTACAAATCGCTGTACCGCCTGTACACGGCGCACGGCTGGTCCTGGCTCGAACAGTGGGTGCACGGCGGCCGCTTCCGGCCCGAGTACCTGCCGGGCGGCACCGTCTCGGGCCGCTGGACTACCAATGGCGGTGGCGCACTACAGATTCCGAAAGTGATCCGGCAAGCGATCCGCGCCGACCCCGGCTGGTCGCTGGTGGTCGCCGACGCCGACCAGATGGAACCGAGGGTGCTCGCGGCGATCTCGCGTGACCCTGGCTTGATGGACGTGGCGGGCCGCGGCGAAGACCTGTACGCGGACCTGGCGGCCCGTGGATTCGGCGGCGACCGGGACCAAGCCAAGCTCGCAATGCTCGGCGCCATCTACGGCCAGACCTCCGGCGACGCCCTGACCCACATGGCGGGCCTGCGCCGGCGATACCCGGCCGCCGTGGCCTACGTCGACGACGCGGCGCGGGCAGGCGAGGAGGGCCGCCTCGTGCGCACCTGGCTGGGCCGCACCTGCACACCGCTGTCGGTCGCGCCCGACGACACAGACACACCGCAAGCCACCCGCGCCGATTCCGCCGCCCGCGCCCGCGGCCGCTTCACCCGGAACTTCGTGGTGCAGGGCAGTGCCGCCGATTGGGCACTGCTGGTGCTGGCGGGCATCCGGCACGCGATCCGCGACCTCCGCGCGGAACTCGTCTTCTTCCAGCACGACGAGGTGATCGTGCACTGTCCGACCGAGGAAGCCGCCACCGTCGCCGCGGCGATCGCCACCGCCGCGAACACCGCGGGGCGGATCGCCTTCGGACAGACCCCGGTCCGGTTCCCGTTTACCACGGCGGTGGTCCAGTGCTACGGCGACGCCAAGTAGACCGCGGGCCGCTACGGCAGTGCCGCCGTTCGGAACGGGATTCGTTCTACGCCGAGCCTGGCGGTCTCGCGGACCCGGCCGACGGGACAGTGCTCGCGTCCCGGGCGATCGAGCCCGCGGTGCCGGTGCTGGTCTACCGCGAAGTCTCCCCAGGGTGGATGCTGATTCGAGCACGTTGTTCGACGCTGGGATCGCTCGGTTCGCAATGCACGCGCAATGAAAAGGAGCTGCCATGGCACGGTCACGCAGCGCGCTCGGTTTCCACACGCTGGTTCCACCGACTCGCCACGCGCCGGGGGCGAGGCTGTACTACGAGACACGCGGGACAGGACCGCTGCTCGCGTTGCTCGGCACCCCGCTCGGTACCGACGCTTACGCAGAGTTAGCCGAACTCCTCGCCACCGAACGCACGGTGCTCACCTACGACCCGCGAGGAACTCACCGCAGCACCAGCGAGTCCGACGCCTACGACGACACTCCCGAACTGCGCGCGTCCGATCTGTCCCACCTCCTGGCAGCCGTCACCGACGAACCGGTCGACCTCTTCGGCAGCAGCGGCGGAGCACTGACAGGTATCGCCCTCGTCACCGCGAGCCCCGGCCGCGTGCGGACACTGGTAGCCCACGAACCCCCGGTCATCACCGCTCTGCCGGACGCAGCCGAGATCCGTACCCGAATCGACGAGGTCGTCACGGCGTTCCACACCGCCGGAGCCCCAGCCGCCTGGGCTCAGTTTCTCAGTGTCACGGGCATGCCCACCTCGTCCGACGGCGACGACGACACACCCGACTCCCGACCCGATGAGAACGCCGACCCCGATGGCGACTACTTCCTCACCCGCATGCTGCCCCACACCCCCCGCTACTACCCCGATCTCCCGGCGCTGCGGGCAGCCGACACCCGGGTGCTGTTCGGCGTCGGCGCGGACAGCGGTGACCAACTGCCGCGCCGCGCGACAACAGCACTCGCTACGCGGCTGCACCACCGAGTCACCGAGTTCCCCGGCGGCCATCTCGGCTATCTCACCCATCCCAGCGAATTCAGCGCTCTGCTCGACCGGCACCTGCGCGCGTGAGCACACCACAGCGCACCGGCAAGGGGCTGCGCGAGGCGGCCGATGCAGGGAAAGAGGTGGCGACCTGCTGCCGCACCGAACCGATCGCGAATGTCGGGACCGTAGATGTCGGTGGGTATCGGTAGCGTCTTGTCCGTGGAAACAGGGGAACGAATCCAAGAACTCGCCGACCGGATGGTCGTGCTGCGCGATGCCTACTACCAGGGTGCGCCGCTGGTCGCCGACGCGGAATTCGACGCGATCGAAGACGAACTGCGTGCCCTGATCGCGGCGCATCCCGACCTCGCGCCGGATCCCAACCCCCTGGACCAGGTCGGTGCGCCCGCGGTGCTGCACGCCCCGGTCCGGCACGCGCGGCCGATGCTCTCGCTGGAGAAGTCGACCAAACCGGAACAGGTCGCGGCGTTCTTCGATCGTTTCCCCGGCCAGTCGGTGGTCGTGATGCCCAAGCTCGACGGGTTGTCGCTGTCGCTCGTCTACGAGAACGGGCGGCTGGCGCGTGCGGTGACCCGCGGCGACGGCACCACCGGCGACGACGTGACCCCGCTGGTCCGGGCCCTCGTCGACGGAGCTCCCGAGCGCATCGAGCTACCCGGCCGCGTCGAAGTGCGTGGCGAGGCGGTGATGTTGCGCTCGACCTTCCTCGCCTACAACACCGCGCACCCGGACAAGCCGCTGATCAATCCACGTAACGCCGCCGCGGGCACGCTGCGGGCCAAGGACCCGGCCACCGTGTCGGAGCGGCGCCTGCTATTCTTCGGCTTCGACCTCGACACCTCGGCCGACGACGCCGCGCACGACCTGGGCGAGGGCCTGCGCGCGATCGGGGTCGCGGGTGCGCAGATGCGGTTGTGCGCCGACGCCGCGCAGGCGCAGGCGGCGATCACCGAGATCGAGCAGGGCCGCAATGATCTGGACTACGACATCGACGGCGCGGTGCTGCGGCTGGCCGACCGAGATGCCTACGCGGCGGCCGGAACCCGGTCGAATTCCCCGCGTGGCGCGCTGGCGTTCAAGTTCGCCGCCGAGGAGAAGACCACCCTGCTGCGCGAGGTGATCTGGGACGTCGGCAAGACCGGCAAGATCGTTCCCGTCGCGTGGCTGGAGCCGGTGTTCGTGGGCGGCACGACGGTCACGAAGGCCACCCTCGCCAACCAAGAGGTGATCAGGGCCCGCGATATCAAGATCGGCGACACGGTGCTGGTGCGCCGCGCGGGTGATGTGATCCCGTTCGTGGCCGGTGTGCTCGACGCCGCCAAGCGCACGGGCGAGGAGCTCGAGATCGTCTCGCCCACCGCCTGTCCGTCGTGTGGACAGCCCGTCACCGAGCAGGGAAACAGTCGAGAACTGTTCTGCACCAACGTTTCCTGTCCCGCCCAAACGGTGCGCAGGCTGATCCACTGGGCCTCGCGCGCGGCCGCCGACATCGATGCCATCGGCGGAGTGTGGATCGAGCGCCTCGCCGAGGCCGGAATTCTCGAAAGCCCGTCGGACTTCTACACGCTCACCAAGGAGCGGCTGCTCGAATTCGATCGCATCGGCGAGATCTCCGCCGCGCGGATGATCGATACGATCGACGCCAGCCGCCAGGTCGGCCTGCGCCGCGCCCTGATCGGCCTCGCGATCCCGATGGCCTCCGACGGCACCGCCGCGCGGCTGGCCCGCTCGGGCTTCGGCTCCTTGGAAGAGGTCGCCGACGCGGGCGAGGAACGACTCGTCGGGGTGGAGGACATCGGCCCCAAGGTCGCCGCCTCCCTGGTCGCCCACCTGACGCGGCTGCGTCCAGAACTGGACCGCCTGCGCGAACTCGGTGTCTCCCTTGACGTGCGCGAGGAGGACCTGCCGCCGGTGATCGCGGCCGGCGCACCCCTCGAGGGCAAAACCGTGGTGATCACCGGCGCGATCAGCGACCCACGCTCCGGCGAGAAGGTCGCCCGGCCGACGTTCCAGCGTCTGTGCGAGCAGGCGGGAGCCACGGCGGCATCCTCGGTCTCGGCGAATACCGACATGCTCATCACCGGCGCGGGCGTCGGTGACAGCAAACTCGCCAAGGCCGAGAAGCTCGGCGTCGAGGTCGTCGACCAGGGCGAGATCTGGAAACTGCTGATCGACGCCAAGATCATCTGACGAGCGCGGGCCTGGCAGCCTTCAGCCGGCCTGCGTAGTCAACCGTGGCCATTGGCGCAACAGGCGATTCGAGTGCACCGGCACCGCCCAATGATCCGAAAAGCCCTGCGCCGGAAGCTGACTCCCGACGCAGGTAGCCCGCTCACTCGGACCGATGGTCGGGGTCCCGGTCGGTGACGTAGTCCTTGGCCCAGCGGTAGTCGGGTTTGCCACTGGGGGAGCGGGAGATCGTGTCGGCGATCCAGAGGAGTTTGGGGATCTTGTATCCGGCCAGGTGCGGACGCACATGGGTGTGGACGGCGTCGACGTCCAGGGTGTGGTCGGGAGCGATCGAGATGATCGCGGCGACCTGCTGACCCCACCGTTCGTGCGGGACGCCGATGACCACCGCGTCGTAGATCGCGTCGTGCGACTTCACGACGGCCTCGACCTCCTCGGGGAACACTTTCTCGCCACCGGTGTTGATCACCATGTTGCCGCGGCCGATCAGGGTGATCGAGCCGTCGGCCTCGGCGCGGGCCCGGTCGTCGGTGACGACGATGCGGGCGCCGTCCACCGTCTTGAACAGCCGGGCCGTGCGCTCGGGGTCGTTGTAGTAGCCGAGCGGGACCGCGCCCGTCTTGGCCAGCCAGCCCTCCTCGCCGGGCCCGACCGGCTTGCCGTCCTCGTCGACGACCACCGCGCCGCGTCCGGTCTGCACCCGGGGACCGCGCGCCGGATCGTCGTCCTTCTGTGCGAAACCGATACCGCCGAAACCGGTTTCGGACGAGCCGATCGAGTCCGACACCATCGACGTCGGAAACTTCTCCAGCAGCGCGTTCTTCACCGGCTGGGACAGCAGCGCCGCCCCCGAGGCGATCACGAGCAGCGAGGCGGCGTCGACCGGCTCCGTATCGAAGGCATCGATGAGCGGGCGAGCCATGGCGTCGCCGGTGATGACCATGACATGCGGTCGATGGGTGGCGACCGACTGCCAGATCTGCGCCGGGTCGAACCGCGGCTCGAACAGCACGGCGTTACCCGACCACAGGGCGTTGAAGGTCGGCATCATCGCCGCGGCGTGGATCAGCGGCGGGAGCACGAACCAGATGCTCGGCACCCCCTGCGCACCGGTCGCCGACTGCTGGAATTCATCGCGCACCGGTTCGCCGGTGTAGAAGTCGATGCCGCCGCCGAGGACGCGCCACATGTCCTCCTGGCGCCACATGACGCCTTTGGGCATGCCGGTGGTACCACCGGTGTACATCATGAACAGGTCGTCCGCGGTGCGAGTGACCTGCGGGCGGGACGGCTTTCCGGCGGCGACGAGTTGGTCGTACCGGATCGCTCCGGTGCCCGCTGCGCCGATATCGCGGTCGTCGTCGACGCAGATCGACCGGCGCACCGTCGGCACGAGTGCGAGGGCCGCGCGGACCGTCTCTTCGTAACAGGCGTGATAGACCAGGACTTCGAGGTCGGCGTTGTCGTAGACATAGGCCAGCTCGGTCGGGCTGTATCGGTAGTTGATATTGATCGGGACAGCGGCCAGCTTGAAGCAGGCGATCAATGTCTCCATGGTTTCGATGCTGTTGTGCATCTGGAATCCGACGTGCGTGCCGTGTCCAACGCCCGACCCGGCCAGCTGGTTCGCGAGCTGGTTGGCGCGAATATCCAGCTCCCGGAACGACACTCGACGGTCGCGCTGTATCAGCGCGATCCGATCGGGCATGGCGTCGACGGAGTGTTCGAACAGGTCGGCGAAGTTGTTGGCCATGTCAATCTCTCTCGGCGATCTCTCACACGACGGTGAGCGGCAGGGGCTTTCCCCGGTCGGTGAAGGAGAAGCCCGCACCGGTGCTGAAACGGGTCACCGCGACTTCGGACGCTTCCCGGAAGGGGTGGTCGGCCTGGTCGATCTCGACGGTCCAACCGTGCTGGTCGGTGCCGGCGAGACGGGTGACGAACCGCGGGTCGACGCCGCGGACCAGGGCATCGAGCGGGCGAAGGTCATCGGCGGTCAGCATCGACGGCCACGCGCCATCGGTCTGCGCCCCACTGGTATGCGGAAAACGTAGACGCACAGCGGAGTTCGCGAGCGCGATCTCGATCCCCGTGTAGCTCAACGGGTTCAGTGCCGGATGCAGACGCAGGACCGTGGCGAGCGCGTGCGGATCGTGGCCGAGGTCGAGGCACTTGCGCAGGCGCTCGGAGGTCAGTCCGGCGATCCCGGCGAACTGCTTGCGCCCGATGCCGAGCGCGGTGGCCGCATCGGAACGCTCTCTGATGGCGACCATGAAACCGAGCGTCAGCAGATGCTGTTGCAGGCAGATCTCGTCGGCCATCCGCCGCAACGCCGCGTGGGAGAAATCGGCGAACCGCAGATCACTCAGCAGCGGACCGGTGTAGTCGGCCTTGCCTTCTTCGCCCGGGTCGATCTCGGCCAGCTCCAGGCCGGCGGCAACGGAATTCGCGACGAGCGCGGCATTGCGGGGAATCGCTGGAGGCACGTGCGCGGGGTCGATGACGACGGTCCACGCGCACACCGGGGTCCGGTCGGCGGGCTTGCGCGGAGGACGGTGGATCGGCCGCACCTGGGCGTGCGGATTGGTGGCCAGCGCCGTCGCGTCGAAGGTGGGGTCCTCGATGTCGTGGCACATCGCCACCACGAACTCCTCGCCCATCGGCTCCACATCGGCCAGCGCCCCACAGTGGTCGAGCCAGAACTCGCCGTGATCGTGGTCGTCGACGCGGAACCGGAAGTCCATGAACTGCGGCGGCGCGCCGATATCGAGTTGCAGCCCCTTGAAGATGGTCTCGACGCTGTCGCCGCTGAAGCGCAGGGCCCGCTGCATTCGACGGGTGTAGATCGGACTGGCCAGCTGCCACTCCTCGATCGCGACCGCCGTCATCCCCTCACGGCCGAAAGCGCCGATGGTGTGTGCCATCCCGGACCGGTCGATGAGGTGACCGCACAGCAGCAACTCGGGAACCAGCACCGCCAGCTGATCTCTGGACAAGCCGGCGTAGCTGCTCATCGGGTCGAGACTCGCCATCAGTCAGTGCCTTTCGCGGAGGATTCGTCGTCGGCGATCGACAGCGCCCGGGTCGGGCAGTAGCGGATCGCGGCCTCGACGGCGTGGCGTTGCGCGTCGCCGGGGGTGGGATCGGTGATCTGGACCGTGCCGCGCTTGGGCACGGTGAAGACCGCGGGCGCCTCGTCCTGGCAGACACCGTGTCCCTGACACAGATCGGGGTCGACCACGATTCTCATGACGCACCCCCGTCCGGCACCGGCCGCAGCGGCGCCTCCGGCTGTACCTCGACCAGCACCATGTGGGCCCCACGCGGCATCGAGACCACCGTCGTGACCGCGGCGGCGAGGTGTTGCGGCCGCAGCATGTAGGGGTGGCGGGCCAAGCCCCAGTGCTTCCAGTCCTGGAGCACCGGTCCGACGATCTCCGGCGTCGAATCCATGCCCATCCCGGTCAGCGTCGGACCGGGACGGACCAGCGAGGCGCGAATTCCGGTGCCCTCCAGCTCCATACGCAATTGGCCGACCATCGCTTCCAGTCCGTTCTTCGCGGCGCTGTAGGCACCCGACCGTGGCCGTGGGTTGTCGGCGCAGTCGGAGCTGATCACCACGAGATCGCCGCGCCTGCGCGCCGTCATCCCGGGCAGCACCCGATGGACCAGACGCTGCGCGCCGACGAGGTGGACCTGCACCTGGAACAGGAAGCGTTCCGGGTCCATCTCGCCGACGAGCGAGAATTCGATGTCGCCCGCGCCGGAGACGAGGATCTCGGTGGGGCCGATGGTGCGTTCGGCGGCCGTCACGAACTCGTCGACGGAGGCGCCGTCGGTGACGTCGAGTCGATGGGCGTACGCCTCGCCGCCGTCCGCGCGGATCTTGGCGGCGAGCTCCTCGCACAGTTCGACGCGGCGCGCGCCGAGTGCCACCGGATGGCCGAGTTCGGCCAGCGCGACCGCCGTCGCGGCGCCGATACCGGAGGACGCGCCGGCGATCAGCGCGGGCCTGCGGTCGGGATGGGGTTCGAATCGGGGCACTAGCTGACCTCTACTGTGATGGGGAGTTTGGCGAAGCCGCGGACATTCGTGGAATGCACGCGCGAGATTCCGTCGGCGTCGACATCGAAAGCCGCGACCCGCGAGGCGAATTCGCCGAGCACGATGGTGGCCTCCAGCCGGGCCAGGTGCGCGCCGAGGCAGAAGTGCACGCCCGCACCGAAACTGGCGAGCGCGGAGCCGCTGGTGCGGTCGATGACATAGCTGTCGCCGTCGTCGAACGCCGCCGGATCGCGGTTGGCCGAGCCGATCAGCAGCAGCACTTTCGCGCCCGCCGGGATGGTGCCGCCGTGGTAGTCGAGGTCGACCGCCGCGGTGCGGGCCACGATCTGGCTCGAGGTGTCGTAGCGCAGCGTCTCCTCCACCCAGTCGCTGACCAGTTCCGGCTCGGCGACGACCTTGGCGTATTCCGCGGGATTGGTGGCGGCCCAGTAGAGGGCGTTGCCCAAAAGCTTGGTGGTGGTCTCGTTTCCGGCGACGACCATCAGGAACAGGAAGCCGATGATCTCCTCGTCGGTGAGGCTGTCGTCGTCGATCTCGGCATCGAGCAGCGCCGAGGTGAGGTCGTCGGCGGGCGCGGCGCGACGCTGGGCGACCATGTCGGTGTAGTAGCCGAACAGCCGGATCGAGGCGTCGATCGCGTCGACCGGCACATCGAGCACGCCCTCTTCGCGGTGCACCACCAGATCGGCCAACCGGCGGATCTCGGCGCGATCGGCTTCCGGGACCCCCATCAGTTCGGAGATGACGTCCATCGGCAGCTTGCCCGCGACATCGTCGATCCAGTCGAAGCTGCCCCGCGCGAGCGCGGGCTCGAGATGCTCGAGGGTGATCTCGCGGATGCGAACTTCCATCTCGGCCACACGTTTCGGCGTGAATCCCTTGAAAACGAGTCTGCGCATCCGCATATGCCGTGGATCGTCCATCGCCAGGAACGACATCACCCGATGCGCGTGCGGCCCCCAGGCCGCCGGATCGAGCGAGACGCCATTAGCACTGGAGAGCCGGTTGCTGTCCCGAAATGCCGCGATCACATCGGCATGCCGGGAAAGTGCCCAGAAATCGAGATCGGGATTGTGATAAAGCGGTGCCTCGGTGCGCAAACGGTGGTAAGTCGGATACGGATCATCGTGGAATCCGTAGTCGTACGGATCGAAAGTCACGGGCTCCACAGCAGCGCTCGTCATAGTGAACACCCCGGTTTCGAAGGGTCGTCTCGGTCGGAAGCAGGGGTCGATCGCCCCGGGGGAGACAGGTAGCTGGACATGTGTCTGGACGGTACCATCGACACAAGTTCAGCACAACGCTTTCGACCGCAGGGGAGGCCCTCTACCGGCCGATGTCGTCCGATTTCGAAGCTGGTCAGAAATCTGGACCAGTGTCTGGAATGTGGTCCAAATCATATGGTACGGTCACCGCCATGGCAGGGGTAGACGGCGAAGTCGCACCGGCTGCGGTCGGTGTGGCGGGCACGAGTGACCCGGATGTACCGGAGGCGGAACGGGCGAGTGCGGGCCGGATAATTCGACGCAACTTCTCCGATACCGTCCTTTCGAGCGTGGCGACGCTTGGCCGGGCATTGCGCATCGGCGCCGTGGCCGTGTACATCGGTGCGAACGACGCCATTCGCGGGCGATTCCAGATACACGAAACTCTCACGCAGGCCTGGTTTCTGATCAGAGTCACCGCGGTGCCGAGCATTTTGATGGCCATTCCGTTCGGTGTCATCGTTTCCGCTCAAGTCGGCAATATCGTGTCCGAACTCGGCGCCGATTCGATGATCGGTGCCGCCGGTGGGCTCGGCGTGATCAAACAGGGCGCGCCGATGGCCACGGCGATGTTGCTCGGCGGTGCGGGCGCCGCCGCCATCGCCGCCGACCTGGGAGCGCGGACCATTCGCGAAGAGGTCGACGCGCTGCGGGTGATGGGCATCGACCCGGTGCAACGCCTGGTCGTGCCGCGGATCGCGGCCATGATGCTGGTGGCGCCGCTGCTCAATATCCTGATCATCTTCGTCGGCGTCAGCTCCGGGTTCGTGGTCGCGGTGTCGGCGTTGAACGTCACCCCGGGCAGCTACTGGCAGTCCTTCGGCGCCTTCACCACCTCGATCGATGTGTGGGTCTCGCTGGTCAAAGCGTTGATGTTCGGCTTTCTCGTCGTCGTCATCGCCTGTCAGCGCGGGTTGGAGGCCAAGGGTGGGCCGCGCGGTGTCGCCGACGGGGTCAATGCGGCCGTGGTGATGTCGATCGCCGCGGCCGTCGTGCTGAATACCGTGATCACGCAGGTGGTCACGATGTTCTTCCCCGTGAGGATGGCCTGATGAGCGCTGCTCCCTACTATCCCGTCGGGCTGCGGTGGGTGGGCCGGCTCCGGCGCCGCCGCCTTCATCCGCTCGGCCCGATCGAGTCGATCGGTTTCGTGATCGGCTTCGGCTGGCAGGTGCTCTCGTCGGTGCCCTACGCGCTCGTGCACTACCGGCGCCAGACGATCACGATGGTGACGGACATGACCTGGGGCCGCGGTTCGGTCATCATCGGCGGCGGCGTGGTGCCCCTGATGCTGTTGCTCGGGGCGGCCATGGGCGCGTCCATCGGGATCGAGGCGTTCAGCGCGCTGAACCTGTTGTCGCTCGGTCAGCTCAGCGGGCTCATCTCGGCCTTCGGGGTGACCCGTGAGCTCGCGCCGATCGCGGCGGGAATCGGCTTCGCGGCGCAGGCCGGGTGCCGGATGACCGCGGAGATCGGTTCCATGCGCATCTCCGAGGAGATCGACGCACTCGAATCGCTCGGCATCCGGTCGGTGCCGTTCGTCGTCACGACCCGGGTCATCGCCGGGATCATCGCCGTCGCACCGGCTTTCGTGGTCGCGCTGATCCTCAGCTACGCCTCCTGCGCCCTGATCGTGACGACCATCCACGGGACGCCGACCGGAACGTACAACCATTACTTCGATCAGTTCGTGGTCGGCTGGGATGTCTTCGCCGCGACCGTCAAGGTGATGGTGTTCGCCGTCGCGGTCGTGCTGATCCATTGCTACCAGGGCTATTTCGCCACGGGCGGCCCCGAGGGCGTCGGCATCGGATCCGGGCGCGCCATTCGGGCGAGCCTGGTGGCGATCATCGCGCTCGACATGGTCGCCACCATCCTGCTCTGGGGATTCCAATCCCCCGTCACGTTCACCGGGTGATGCCATGCCTGCTTACGCTCTGCCCGGAACCGAGGTCGGACCGCTGCGCGCTCGCGTGCTCGGTGTGCTCGCCGTCGTGCTCGCGCTGCTCGCCGCACTGATCTGGCGCATCCTGCCCGACAGTGTGCCCGACGATCAGATGCGGGTCGCACTGCTGGTCGCCGAGGTCGGCGAGGGCGTGGGGGAGGGAACCGACGTTCGGCTCGACGGCGTGCGCGTCGGCTCGGTCAGCGGGATCGACTCCGTGGGCCGGAGCCGTCAGCGAATCACGCTGACGCTGAGCGGTTCTCAGCTGTTCGGCCTGACGGACGCGCTGACCATCGATTACGCGCCGGGCAATCTGTTCGGCATCAGCGCCGTCGAGCTGCACTCGATGACGGGCGGCACGGTGCTGGCCGATGAATCGATCGTCGACCTGACCGAGCGAGCGAGCGATCGCGTGCACGATGCCACGCTGTCGGCCCTGCTGAAGTCGACCGGGCAGCTCACCGACGAGGTACTCACGCCGAAACTCGTCGAATTGCTCAGTACCGTCTCGCGCGATCTCACGGCCTTCGAACCACTGCTGCAGGCCATCGGCACGACCGCCCGCTCCTACGCCGAGACCCGGCAACTCCCGCCGTCGGTGCTGTTCGAGCAGTTCGGTTCGGCACTGACCGGCCTGCCGCCGATGCTGACCGGCGGGTTGACCCTGCTGAACGCGGAGTACACGAACAAGTACCTGGCCGTCCCCGACCAGCTCCAGCGATTCAGTCAGATGTTCAAAAGCATCCAATACGAATTGCTGCCGACGGTCACCGAACTACTCAGTACGTCCAGAACGTATTTCGGTGAGATCCTGCCCATGATCAGCCTCGTCCTCGACCGCCTCGCCGCGTCGGTCAGCACGCCCGACCGTTCGGCCGAGCAGCTGAGCGAACTGATCACCCGGCTGGGCAACGCCTTTCGCGACTCACCCCACGGCCCGGTGCTCAGCGCGGAGGTCGAATTGGCGGGGGTGCCCGGGGTGGCGGCGCCGCTGGCCTCGATGCTCGGGGGCGGTCGCTGATGCCGACACGTTCGCTGCTGATCCGGGTAGCCACCGCGGTGCTGCTGATGGGCCTGGTGCTGGTGGGTGTGCTGCGGGTGATCGAGCGACCTGTGGACGGCGAGACCGATGCCTACACAGCGCTGTTCACCGATGCCAACGGCCTGCGCGCCGGCGACGATGTGCGCCTCTACGGCGTGCAGGTCGGCAAGGTGCGTGCGGTCGAACTGGACGGTGCGCTGGCCCGGGTCAGTTTCACCGTCACCACCGACCGTGCGCTGTTCACCAACACCGTGATCGCCATCCGCTACCAGAACCTCACCGGCTTCCGGTATCTGGACGTCGAGCAACCCGAACAGCCAGGGGGACACCGTGATCCGGATGCGGTGTTCGGCACCGATGAGACGGTGCCCGACTTCGACATCACCCGATTGTTCAAGGGTTTGCAGCCGGTGCTGGCCGAACTGGCACCCCAGGATCTCAATCAGTTCGCGACCAGTATCTTGGCCGTGATCCAGGGCGACGGAACGGGTCTCGGGCAGGCGCTGGGCGCCATCGACGCGCTGAGCCGCTACGCCTCCGACCGGCAGGCGGTGCTGTCGACGCTGGTGCGCAATCTCGCCCAGGTCGCCGACCATCTCGGCAGCAAGTCGGGCAATGCGATGAGACTGCTGACCAACCTGACCAACCTGTTCATCACCATCACCGAGAAACTGCCAGGGCTCGTCGACTTCGCCAACGGGATTCCCGGTGTGCTGAAGCCACTTCGGAGCATGCTCGACGTGTTCGGGGTCACCGGCGAAACCGGCGGCGATCTCGACACCGCGCTGCGCAACGCGTTCCCCGATCCGTACGACGCGGTGGCCGCGTTCGACAACCTGCCCGGCCTCATCCAGGCGTTGACACAGGCGATTCCGGCGACCGGGCCCGACCTCACCTGCACGCACGGCGACGCCACCGCGCCCGCCCCGCTGCAAGTACTCATCGCCGGACAGGGGATCGTGCTGTGTCACCGATAACGGGCCGAGGCGACCCCCACGATCCGCGGGCAGGCGAGTTGCGCTGGGGGATCGCGGGAATCTGCGCCGCCGTCCTACTGCTGATGGCGATCGGCGCGGTGTATGTCACCGGAACCGATTCGGAGAGAACGTATTCCGCCGAGATGACCCAGGCCGGGTCGGTCCGTATCGGCGACGACGTGCGACTGGCGGGCATCCCCGTCGGGAAGGTGAGCGCGCTGACCCTGCTGCCCGACCGGGTGCGCATGGAATTCACCGTCGCCGACGACGCCTTCCTCGGCGACCAGACCACCCTCGACATTCGGATGCTGACCTTCGTCGGCGGCTACTACGTGGCCGTTCTCCCGGCCGGCACGAAACCGCTCGGCGCCACGGTGATTCCCGCGGAGCGTGTCATCGTGCCCTACAACCTGACCAAGGCCTTCCAGGACGCGGTGCAGCCGGTGCGCGCGATCGACGGGAGCGTGTTCCGGCAGGATCTCGCCGCGCTGTCCACCGCGATCGACAACAGCCCGGAGGCGGTGCGCTCGACAGTGCGGGCCGCCGGTGACGTGGTCGCGATCCTCGACCAGCAGAACGCCGACATCTCCCGCACCCTGTCCATCGCCGACGAATACCTGACCGCGCTCGACGCCAACGCCGACGTGCTGAGAGACCTGCTCGTCACGCTGGGCACGCTCGAGCAGATCATCCAGACCAACAAGGTGCAGGTCGCCGATTCCCTGCTCGACATGGCGGCGATCCTGGGCGATCTCACCCCGCTCGGGCGGGCGTGGGACGCCTCGATCAAGGAGCGCGTCCAGCCGCTCGCCGACGCGATCCCGGCGCTCGAAGAGCTGGGCGCGCGCCTGGGCACCCTGCTGAATTCGATACGCGCGCTGCAGGAACGGCTGCAGCCGCTGCTGCCCGCCGAAGGTGGGGTGAGCGTCGACCAGTCCGGCGCGACGATCCCACTTCCCGCGGTGTGCGTGCCCTTGCCGGGAGGTGGCTGTTGATGTGGAAACAGTTCCTTGGTTCGCGCGGGTTCATGTCGGCCCTGGTGGTCCTCACGCTCGTCCTCGCCGGTGCGATCGGGCTGCGGCTGAGCACGCCGAACCCGCCGATGCGCGCCTACTGTGCCGAAATGCCCGACAGCATCGGCCTTTACGAAGGCAGTGCGGTCACGGTCATGGGGGTCCAGGTCGGGCGCGTCACCGGAATCAGCATCGACGGCGCGTCGGCGCGCGTCGAATTCACCGTGCGTGCCGACCGCAAGCTGCCACTCGACGTCAGGGCGGTGACCCTCAGCGACACCTTGATCGCGGATCGGCGGCTCGCCCTCATCGGCGCCGAACCCCCTGGCCCGGGCTGGAATTCGAGCGACTGCATCAGCAAGACGCTGACGCCCAAGAGTCTGACGCAGACCTTCGACGCACTCGCGGCGCTAGCCGATCAGCTCAACGGTGCGGACGATCCCGCGCAGGGCACCGCCGTCGGTGCGGGGATCGTGGCCCTCGATCGCGCTACCGCGGGAACCGGTGACGAGATCAACGACATCATCGTCGCGCTGAGCCGGGCATTGGCCGCACCGGATGCCGCCATCGGCCACCTGGGCCAGCTCCTGGACGCGCTCACCGAACTCGCGCACCGAGCCCGCGGCGGCTGGTCGCAGGTGGAGACCACGGTGACCGGACTGCCCCAGACATTCGACGACATCGTCACGATCGCCTTCCCGCCGATCATCGAGATCGTCGACACCCTCGCCGATCTGCTGCCCCAGCTCAAC
Organism: Nocardia sp. FBN12; assembly: GCF_050320175.1. Classification (GTDB taxonomy): domain Bacteria; phylum Actinomycetota; class Actinomycetes; order Mycobacteriales; family Mycobacteriaceae; genus Nocardia. The sequence continues at coordinate 1,368,637 of NZ_CP190048.1, forward strand.
GATGTGATCGTGATGTTCGGGTCGCCTGCTCTGCGCGCGGTCGGCTCCGTGCCGGAGCTGTCGCGGATGATCGCGGCGGGCGTCGGCTCGCTGGCCGACATCATCGCGATGACGCCTGCCGTCGCGAGCGGCTTCGCCGGCGCGGTCGACCCGGTCAGCGGAGCACTCACGATCGGGTACGCGCCTCCCGAACTCGCACTCGCCCAACAGGACACGGCCCAGGTGTGCGCCGCCCTCCAGATCCTCACCGGACAGCTTTGCCAGGCCGCCGAAAGTGGTGCGATGACGATTCCGGCCCTGCCCTTCCTGCTGGGGGCGGTGAGCGCCCGATGAGACGCGCCGTCCTCCTCGCCTTCGCCGTACTGCTCGCCGTGACCGGCTGCGGCTTCCAACCTGCCGACCTGCCCGTCCCGGGTTCCGGTGTCGACGGGCCCACCTATGCGCTGCGGATCGAGTTCGCCGACGTGCTCAATCTCCCGCAGGGCGCCAAGGTGATCGCGGGCGGTGTCCGCGTCGGCGGCCTCACCGGGGTGACCCTCGTCGACCCCGTCCCCGCCACCGGAGACCGGGCCGCCGTGTCGGGCTATGCCGTAGCCGATGTCGTCATCCAGCAGTCGGTGCGGCTGCCGGTCGGGACCACCGCCGAACTGCGCCAGGAGACCCCGCTCGGCGACGTGCACATCGCGCTGACCGAACCGGTCGACGCGACAGCGGGCGAGCTGACACCGGGCGCGACCATCCCCCTCGAACACACCACCCAGTCGCCGCCGATCGAGGACATCCTGGCCGGCCTTTCCACCTTCATCGGCAGCGGAGCAGTGGCCGACTTCCAGAGCATCGTCCGCACGACGAACGGCATCATGCCGGCGGATCCGCGCGAAACCGCCAGGATCGCAGGCATTCTCGGCGCCGACATCGCCGACCTCGGCACCCACCTCGGCTCGGTCGACGCCCTGCTCGACGGCATGGAAGCGATGGTCGAGGAGGGATTGCAGCGCAATGTGCCGATTCTGGACGTACTGCTCACCCCCTACGGTGTCGACCACACCACCGATGCGGTGAACGCCCAGATCGGCGTCATCTTCGTGCTGACTGCGCTGGGACCGGTCGCGCCGAGCGCGCAGTGGCTCGGCCCGCTGCTGTCCTCCCTGGACGACACCACCCGCGCCCTGGTCCCGATGCTGCTCGGCAGCCGACCGCTCGACGCCGACTCGCCCTCGAACATGAAGGCACTCGTCGACCTCATCAACCTCGAGCTCGTTCCGTTCGCCGCCAACGGGCCGAAGGTCGAGCTGGCGATCACGCACGAAGAACACACTGCCCGCATCGTCGACTCCCTGCGAATGATCGGTCTGGTGCGATGAATACTCGTGCGGCAGTGTCACTTTCCGCGATCGCGGCGGTCCTGGTGTTCGGAGTCGGGTACATGTCGCTCGGTGTGCTCCGGCTGGATCCGCGAATCAGTTATTTCACCGCCGACATGCGGCTCGACAATTCGGGCGGGCTCGGACCGAATTCGCCGATCCTGCTCGCCGGTGTCCAGGTGGGCCGGACGGAATCGGTGCGCAAACAGGCGGGCGGCGTGCTCGTCCGGCTGCGGATCGACAGCCGCTACCGAATCCCGGTGTCCAGCGAGGTCCGGATCGAGCAGCTGTCGGCGCTGGGCGAGCCCTACATCGCCTTCGCGCCGGTTTCCGGTGCGGGCCCGTATCTCGAAGACGGCCAGGTCGTCGCGGCCGACCGGATCCACCGGCCGATGACCATCACCGCACTGTCGGCCCGATTGGTCGAGCTGCTCGACCAGATCCAGCCGGAGGCGATCGCGCGCCTGGTCGACACCTTCGATCGCGCGCTGGCAGGCACCGACGCCGCGATGCGGACCTTGCAGCGGTCCTCGACCCTGCTCGCGGCCACCCTGCTCAGCCGCACCGACGCCCTTCGGCAACTGTTCGCCGACGTGCAAGCCCTCGGCGGTGACATGGCGTGGCTGGGGCCGTCGCTGGGTACGGCGGGCCCGCTGTTCGGCGAGTTCGGTGTCACGCTGAACGCGATCGTCGAATCCGGAGCGGAACTCGTCGACAGTCGGCCGGTGCCCGCCTTCTTCACCGGCGACGGCCTGGTTCCTTTCCTCGACAACCTCACCGCCCTGATCACCGAGATCGGGCCGAGTGTCGCCCCGCTGGGGCAGATCCTGGGACCGGTGGTCACCGACGCGGTGCACCGGACCCCCGCCATCGACATCAGCACCCTGATCGACCAAGCCCTCCAGAGCGTGGACGCCGACGGCACAGTGCACTTGCGCCTCGGCATCAAATAGTTCGGACAAGGAAGACCATGAGTACAGCGATCGACGAAGCCACCACCACCGAGGCCGGCGAACAGCAGCCGCGCACCCTGTCCATCCGGCTCTCGACCGTGCTGATCACCGGCACGATCGGGGTCCTCGTCACCGCGGTCGTCACCTTCGCGACGCTGTACTTCTCCGCCGACGCGAAGATCGCCGAACGCGATGCGCGCGACGCCGACGCCAGGCACGTCGAGAAGATCGCCGCGGACTACGGCGTGGGCGCGTCCACGATCGACTACCGGGATGTGCGGGCGTGGTTCAGCCGGCTGAAGACCGGCACCACGCCGCAACTGGCCGCGAAATTCGACGCCACCGCACCGCAATTGGAGCAGATCCTGCTGCCGCTGCAATGGACGTCGACGGCGACACCGCTCTCGGCGACCGTCACCTCCGAGGCAGGCGGCATCTACAAGGTCAACGCCTACCTCGATGTCGTGTCCACCAGCGCGCAGACACCCGGCGGAACGCGGACCACCGTCACCTACTCGCTCACGGTCGACCGGGCCGCCGGCTGGCAGATCACCGAGGTGGGTGGCCTGCAGAACACGCTGCCGACCAAATAGCTCAGTAGGCGATGAAGAGGATCTCGTCGGGGGTGTAGTCGTGGCCGGGGTGGTTCTCGGCCAGGTGTGCCTGGGTCTGCTTGATCAGGTCGTCTTCGTCGGTGCCCTTGATGCTGAAACCGCACGGGCAATTGAGGCGAGTCTTCACTGTTCTCTCCTTGCTGGACAGTAGTCCGGATTGTATTCCAGTCGTATGTTAGCGTGGCCCGCATGGGAGCTGTAGACGAGATTTCCGCCGGTACCAGCGGCCTGTTCGCACTCGCCGAACAGGCCGTTGGATTCATGCCACCGGAGGAGGGTCGCGCGCTCTACGACGCCGCCCGTGGCTATGCGGGCGACGGAATCATCATGGAGATCGGCACCTACTGCGGCAAGTCGACCGTCTACCTCGGCGCCGCCGCCCGCGAGACGGGTGCGGCCGTGTACACCGTCGACCACCATCGCGGTTCCGAGGAACACCAGCCGGGCTGGGAGTACCACGACACCAGCCTGGTCGACGAGGAGACCGGCGTCTTCGACACCCTGACCACGTTCCGGCGCACCATGATTCGCGCGGGCCTCACCGACACGGTGACCGCGATCATCGGCTCCTCCACCGCCGCCGCGCGCGTGTGGCGCACCCCGCTGCGCATGCTGTTCGTCGACGGCGGCCACACCGAGGAAGCCGCCCAGCGCGACTACGACAACTGGGTGCACTGGGTGGCGGGCGGCGGATTGCTCGCCATCCACGATGTGTTCCCCGATCCCGCCGACGGCGGTCGCGCGCCGTTCAACATCTATCGCCGCGCCCTCGACAGCGGCAAGTTCCGCGAGCTCTCGGTCACCGGTTCGCTGCGCATCCTGCAGCGAACCGCCGCCTGCAACTGAGCCCGGCTCAGCGGGGGAGTGCGTCGCGGAAGATGCCGTTGCCCGCGGTGGTGCGGCTGAGGGCGTCCGCGGCGAGCACGACCGCCGCCGCGGTCCAGGTGGTGCGCTCCTCGGGCCAGCGCTTGCCGTCGGTGAAAACCAGTCCGGTCCAATAGGATCCGTCCGGCTCACGCAGATGCTGCATCGCGCGCAACAGCGTGCTCGCGGCAGCGGTGTCGCCGATGGCATCCAGCGCGAGCACCAGTTCGCAGGTCTCGGCGCCGGTGACCCACGGTGCGTCGGACACGCACCGAATGCCGAGATCGGCGACCACGAACTCGTTCCAGTGCCGCGCGATCCGGTCCGTGGCCGCCACGCCGCGCACCGCCCCGCCGAGGACCGGGTAGTACCAGTCCATGGAGTAGCGGCTCTTGTCGAGGAACGCTTCCGGATGATGGCGCAGGGCGTTGCCGAGCCGGTCGCGGGCCGCCGCCCAGTCCGGTCGCGGATCGCCCACCCGTTCGGCGAGGGTCACCGCGCAGCCGAGGCTGTGGAAGATGCTGGAACAGCCGGTCAGTAGCGCTTCCCCGGACGACCCGGATTCGTCGGCCGACCAATGGATCTCGCCGTGGGCGCCCAATTGCAGGCCGAGGACGAAGTCGATGCCCGCGCGGACCGTCGGCCACATCTCCGCGGCGAACCCGGTATCGCCGGTGACGTCGAGCGCATGCAGCACACCGGTGGCCAGATACGCGCAGAAATTGGTGTCGGCGTCGTGGTTCTCGATCACGCCCGCGCGCACCTGCATGGGCCACGAGCCGTCGGAGCGCTGCGATTTCGCCGACCAGATGTAGGCCTCGCGGGCCTCGTCCCACAGCCCGCCGACGGTCAGCGCCATCGCGGATTCGATGTGATCCCACGGATCGGTGTGGCCGCCGCGGAACCAGGGGATCGCGCCGTCGGGTTCCTGTGCGGCGGCGATGGATTCGCAGGTGCGCCGGATATCGCGGGCGGAGACTACCCCCGCAACGGCGGGGAGATCAGCACTTGTCACTGCGCACCGCCGGTTTCGTGAAGTAGAGGGCGACGGACTTGCCGACCAGCGGGTTCAGCAAGCGCTCGGCCGTGCGCGTCAGCGCGGGCGCGGACATCATGTCCCACACCAGCATTCGATGATAGGCACGCACCAGCGGATGGTCGTCGTCGCGCACTCCGACAGCGCATTTGAGCCACCAGAAGGGTGCGTGCAGGGCGTGCGCGAAGTCCTGGTGGTGGTAGCGTAGCCCGTGCGCGGTGATCTTGTCGCGCAGTTCGTCGGCGCGATAGATCCGCACGTGGCCGCCCTCGTTGGCGTGGTACTCGTCCGACAGCGCCCAGCAGACGCGCTCGGGCAGCCAGCGCGGCACCGTCACCGCAAGGGCGCCACCGGGTTTGACCACCCGCGCCAGTTCGGCGATCGCCTGGCTGTCCTGCGGGACGTGCTCGAGGATCTCCGAGGCGATGACCACATCGAATTCGTCGTTGCCGTAGGGCAGATCGAGCGCGTCGCCACGCACGGTCTCGGCCTTCGCGTACTCCGGTGCTTCGCCTGCCGCGGCCATGGCCTCGAACATGATGGCCACGTCGGCCAGGTCGGCGGCATTCTGGTCGAACGCGACGACATCGGCGCCGCGTCGGTATGCCTCGAAGGCGTGTCTGCCCGCGCCACAGCCGATGTCGATCACCCGTGAACCGGGGCCGACGCCCAAGCGGTCGAAATCGACGGTCAACACGGTGCCTCCTGGCAGGGGTCGAAAGGGGTCGTCATCCCGGAGTGCCCGGCGACGTCGGGGAACGGCGGGTGATCGCCTGTTCGTAGATCGCGACGGTCTGCGCGGCGACGGCCGACCAGCTGTACAGCGCGAGGGCGCGTTCACGCCCGGCCACGCTCATGCGGCCGCGCCGGTCGGGTTCGGTGAGCAGTTCGCCGAGCACCTGGGTCAGGGCGTCCACGTCGCCGGGCGTGACCAGTTCGGCGCACGTACCGACGACCTCGGGCAGCGCACCGGCCCGACTGGCCACGAGGGGTGTTCCACTCGCCATCGCCTCGACCGCGGGGAGTGAGAACCCTTCATACATCGACGGGATGCAGGCGATCTCGGCCGAGGCGAGCAGTTCGGCCAGCTGCTCGTCGCCGACTCCGCTCACCGGGGTGACGATATCGGCGATGCCGAGTTCGGCGATGAGCTTCTCGGTCGGGCCGTTGGGCTCCAGCTTCGCGACGAGCCGGAGTTCGACTTCGTGGGTATGACGCAGCCGGGCAACGGCTTTCAACAGATGCGCGATGCCCTTGAGCGGCTTGTCGGCACTGGCGACGGCCACGATCCGCCCACGGACCCGTGGTGCCGCGCGCGGCCGGAACAGCTCGGTGTCCACGCCGAGCGGGACGGTGTGCAGGTGGTCCGGTGTCACCCCGAAGTCCTCGGCGATATCAGCGGCCGAGGACGAGGACACGGTGATCAGGTCCGGAATCCGGCGCGCCACCTGCTGTTGCATACCCAGGAAGCCGTACCAGCGGCGCACGAACAGCTTGCGCCGCCACGGCGTCGCCGCCAGATCCACCGCACGGTCGCGGGTGATCGGATGGTGGACGGTCGCCACCAGCGGGAACCGCTCGGCGATATCGAGGAGGCCGTAGCCCAGGCACTGATTGTCGTGCACCACATCGAAATCCGCGGCGCGCGCGGCCAGCAGCTTGGCCGCGCGCAGGCTGAACGTGCGTGGCTCGGGGAAGCCGGCCGTCCACATGGTGGCGAGCTCGAGCAGATCGATACGGTCACGGATCTCGCGGGGATGCGGTGTGCGGAACGGGTTCTCGTCGCGGTACAGGTCGAGGCTCGGCACCTCGGTCAGCCGCACCCGCGGGTCGAGATCCTCGGGATAGGGCTGGCCGGAGAACACGTCGACCTCGTGACCGAGGTCGACGAGCCCCTGACTCAGGTACCGAACGTAGACACCCTGCCCACCACAGTGCGCTTTGCTTCGATAGGACAGCAGCGCGATCCGCATCAGTGCACCGTTCCCGACTCGTAGTTGACCTGCCAGTGTTTGATGCCGTTGATCCAACCCGACCGCAGCCGCTGTGGCTCCGAAACCTGCGACAAATCGGGCATCACGTCGGCGATGGCATTGAAGATCAACTCGATCTCGAGCCGAGCCAGGTTCGCCCCGACGCAGAAGTGCGCCCCGGTGCCACCGAACCCCAGATGCGGATTGGGGTCGCGCCGGATGTCGAAGCGGAACGGGTCCGCGAAGGCGTCCTCGTCGAAATTGGCTGAGCTGTAGAACAATCCGACACGCTGACCGGCGCGGATCCGCTGCCCGCCGAGCTCGGTATCGGCGGTGGCGGTGCGCTGGAACACCGTGACCGGTGTCGCCCAGCGCACGATCTCGTCGGGGGCGGTGCGTGGCCGCTGCTGCTTGTAGAGCTCCCACTGGTCCGGATTGTCGACGAACGCCTTCATGCCGTGCGTGATGGCATTGCGGGTGGTCTCGTTGCCCGCCACCGCGAGCAGGATCACGAAGAACCCGAACTCGTCGGAGCCGAGCGACTCCCCGTCGAGGTCGGCGTGCACGAGCCTGCTGACGATGTCATCGGTGGGTGCGGTGCGCCGCTGCTCGGCCATGTTCCACGCGTAGCCGAGAATCTCCATCGCCGCGGTCGACGAAGCGTCGGTGGTCGTCGCGTCGCCGTACTCCGGGTCGTCGTAGTTGAGCATCTGATTCGACCAGTCGAACAGCTTGCGGCGGTCCTGCTGGGGGACACCGACGAGTTCGGCGATGGCCTGCAACGGAAGCTCGCACGCCACCTGTTCGACGAAGTCACCACCGCCCAGCGCGCGCGCCGCGGCCACGATCGCGGCCGCCCGGTCGGCCAGCGCCGCGCGCAACCCCTCGACTGCGCGCGGCGTGAACCCTTTGGCGATGATGCGCCGGATCTTGGTGTGCTTGGGCGGATCCATGTTCAACAGCAGCGCGCCGGTGAGCTCGATCTGCTCGGGTGTCACCTCGCCGGGCAGGCGGATGACCGAGCCCTTCCGTTCGGAGGAGAACAGCTCCGGATTGCGCGAAACCTCTTTGATGTCCTCATGTTTGCTGATCACCCAGTAGCCGCCGTCGCGGAAGCCGCCCGACTGCGCGTCGGTCTGCGCATTCCACCACACCGGGGCGGTCCGGCGGAGCTCGGCGAACTCCTGGACGGGATTGCGGGATTCCCACAGGGCCGGATCGGTGAAATCGAATCCGGCGGGAATGGACGTCGCTGACACAGTGACCTCCGCCCGCGCTCAGCGCTGCCTGCGGCGGTACCGCACACGGCAGGGCTGCTGCAACTGCACCACCATCTTCGAGTGATCGTTGCGGTAGGTGTCCGAGGGCTGCGCGAGCTCGAACTCCCAGTCGCGCAACAGAATCGAGAAGATCGCCTTCAGCTGCATGAGCGCGAACGGCGCACCGACACAGCGGTGCCTCCCCGCCCCGAAGGGGATCCAGGTCCAGCGGTTGAGGATGTCGTCCTGACGCGGGTCGAGGTAGCGCGCGGGATCGAAGGCGTCCGGGTCGGGAAAGTCCTCCGGGATGCGATTGGAGATGGCGGGGGTGGCCGCCACCATGTCGCCCGGTTCGATCCGATGCCCGCACACCTCGAACTCGCCGCGCGCCAGGCGCATGAGGATGATCAGCGGCGGGTGCAGCCGCAGCGTCTCCTTGAGCGCGGCCTCCAGATTCGGGATCTGGCGCAGCGCATGGTGACTCACGTCGGCGCCGTCGGCGTAGAGGTCGTCGAGCTCGGTGACCACACCGGCCAGCGTCTCGGGGTGGCGCAGCAGTTCGATGATCGTCCAGGCCGCCGTGCCCGAGGTGGTGTGGTGGCCGGCGAACATCATCGAGATGAAGATGCCGGTGATCTCGCTGGCCGAGAATCGCAGCGCACCGTTCTCGTCCTTCACCGAGATGAGGACATCGAGCATGTCGCGATCGTCTTTGCTGGTAGGCGGATTCGCCTCCCGCTGATCCATGATCGCCTGCACCAGCTCGACCAGCGCTACGCGCGCCGCGTCCCGCCGGACGAAACTCTCGATCGGTGCGTAGGGATCCACGTAGGCCAGGGCGTCGGTGCCCTGTTCGAGCTCGTGATAGAGATGCGCGAAACGGCCGTCGAGCTGATTGCGGAACTTCACCCCGATCAGACAGGCGGAGGAGGTGTAGATGGTCAGCTCGGCGAAGAACTCGAGCAGATCGATCTCGCCCTCGTCGTCCCACTGCGCGACCATCTGATCCACTTCGTGGGCGATGGTGCCCGCGTGCCCGCGCATGTGGTCCGCGCGCAGCGCCTGATTGTGCAGCATCTCCTTGCGGCGCTCGGGGGGCGCGTCGAAGACGACGCCCTCGCCGAAGATCGGCTTCATGAACGGGTAGGCGGCGCCCTGGTCGAGGTCGTCGTCGCCGGCCCGGAAGAAGAATTCATTGGCCTCGGCGCCCGACAGCAGGACGACATCGCGTCCGGCGAGCTCGAAGGCGCCGACATCGCCGCACTCGGCGCGAACGCGGCGCATCAGCGCGATCGGATCGGTGCGGAACTCGGCCAGGTGCCCGTGTTCGTCCGCGCCTCCGGACACGCGCCGCGGTTTGACCAGCGTCATTGGAAAGTCCTTCCCGGAATACTGTCCAAACACGTTATGGACATATGTCTGGACAGTACTACGGTATGCTGGTGCGCGCCAAGGTTCGGACCGAATCGGGTGGCCGAGTGCGCTAGTCGCTGACGGCGAGCAGTCGGCGCGCGCAGATCTCGAGCAGATCGGCCACTTGCGCGTACGACAGCAGGCCCATCCCGCCCTGGAGCAGCGCGCCGGAGTAGAGCAACTCGAGCGCCGCCAGGCTCTCCGGATCCTTGGTGCCGAGCGCCTCACCGAGTCGATGGCGGATCTCCAGTCCGATCCGCACCCGCAGGTGCTGCACGTCGGGATCGTCGCCGAGCAGGGCGCTGCTGACCGCCCCGGCCAGAGCGGGTTCATCGGCCACCAGCATCGAGACCTGGCGAAGGACCGCGACCACGCGCGCGGTCTGGTCCGCGTTGCCGGTCGACAAGGGGGGTAACGCGACCAGGCGCCGCCAGAACACCTCGGAGATCAGATGCTCCTTGGAGGAGAAGTAGGTGTAGGCGGTGGCGGTACCGACGCCCGCCGACGCGGCGACGAGCCGGATCGTTGTCCCCGAATAGCCCTCGCGTGACAGGACGTCGACGGCCGCGACGGTCAGGCGGTCCACGGTATCGGCCTGCTTTTCGGTCAAGCGTCGTCGAGTTGCTTCGATGCCGGTAGGCGCGATTTCGGACATGTGTCTGGATGCTACTACAGTCGGGTGTACGGACCAATGGCGCCGAATGGTCTTGCGTCTGATCGATGAACCGAACTATATTCCGTACACCTGTCCAGACACGTATCGGAGCTTTGCTATGAACGGTCTCGTCCCCGCCGAAGGCACACCACTGTTGATCGGCGGCAAGTTGATTCCGGGTAGCTCCGGCGTCTTCGCGACCATCAACCCCGCCACCGAGGAAGTGCTCGGCTACGCCGCCGACGCCTCGGGCGCCGATATGGACGCGGCCATCGCGGCGGCGCGCACCGCCTTCGACGAGACGACGTGGTCGCGCGATCCGAAGTTTCGCGCGCACTGCCTGCGCCAATTGCGTGACGTGCTGGGCGAGCACCTCGAAGAACTGCGGGAACTCACGATCGCCGAGGTCGGCGCGCCGGTCATGCTCACCAGCGGGCCGCAGCTGGAAGGGCCGATCGCGGACCTGTCCTACGCTGCCGACCTGGCCGAAAGCTACACGTGGGAAACCGATCTCGGTACCAGGGACCTGATGGGTATCGCCAGTCGCCGGGTGATCCGGCGCGAGGCGGTGGGTGTCGTCGGTGCCATCACGCCGTGGAACTTCCCGCATCAGATCAACCTGGCCAAGATCGGGCCGGCGCTGGCCGCGGGCAACACCGTGGTGCTCAAGCCCGCGCCCGACACCCCCTGGTGCGCGGCGGTGCTCGGACCGCTGATCGCCGGGCGCACCGACATCCCGGCCGGGGTGATCAATATCGTCACCTCGTCCGATCACGGCATCGGCGCCCAACTGGTCGTCGATCCGCGGGTCGACATGATCACCTTCACCGGCTCGACCCAGACCGGCCGCTCGGTGATGGTCGGCGCATCGGCCACCCTCAAGCGCACCTTCCTCGAGCTGGGCGGCAAATCCGCCGCCATCGTGCTCGACGACGCCGATATCGCGGCGGCCGCGAGCTACACCGCGTTCACCGTCGCCGTGCACGCGGGCCAGGGTTGCGCGCTCACCACCCGGCTGCTGGTGCCGCGCGAGTCCTACGCCGCCGCGGTCACCGCCGCGGCCGGTGCGCTGCGCGGCCTCGCGGCCGGTGACCCGACCGATCCCGGAACCGTCTGCGGCCCACTGATTTCCGAACGCCAGCGAGCGCGCGTGGAGCGCTACCTCGAGATCGCGCGCAGCGAAGGCGGGCGCATCGAGGTCGGCGGCGGCAGGCCCGCGGGCTCCGAACGCGGGTACTTCATCGAACCGACGCTGATCAGCGGGCTCGACAACACCGCGACCGTCGCGCAGGAGGAGATCTTCGGGCCCGTGCTCGTCGTGATCCCCCACGACGGCGACAGCGACGCGATCCGGCTGGCCAACGAATCGCCCTACGGCCTGTCCGGTTCGGTGTGGGGTACCGATCCGGACCGGATCGAGCGCGTGGTCTCGGGAGTACGAACCGGGACCTTGAGCGTGAACGGCGGCCTCTGGTACCACGCCGACGCGCCGTTCGGCGGCTACAAGCAGTCCGGCATCGGCCGCGAGATGGGCGTCGCCGGCTTCGAGGAATACCTCGAAACCAAGCTGATCGCCACCCCCGCCTGATCTCACCCACCTCATCGTTACTCAGGAGCTGAACACCATGGCACGTTTCACCGGTCGCACCGCGATCGTCACCGGCGCCGCGCAGGGCATCGGCGCGGTCTACGCAGGCGCGCTGGCCGCCGAAGGCGCCAATGTCGTTGTCGCCGACCTCAACGCGGAGCGCGGCGAGGAGGTGGCCAAGCAGATCGTCGCCGACGGCGGGGTAGCGGCCTTCCGTCGCGTCGATGTCGCCGATCCGGAATCCGCTGTCGCACTGGCGGAATTCACCGTCGCCGAGTTCGGCGCGATCAACCACCTGGTCAACAACGCGGCCATCTACGGCGAGATGAAGCTCGACCTGCTGCTCACCGTGCCGTGGGACTACTACAAGAAGTTCATGGGCGTGAACTTCGACGGTGCGCTCAATGTGACGCGCGCGGTCTGGCAGCCGATGATCGCGGCGGGCGGCGGGTCGATCGTCAACCAATCATCCACCGCCGCCTGGCTGTACTCCGGGTTCTACGGGCTGGCCAAGGTCGGTATCAACGGTCTCACCCAGCAGCTCGCCACCGAGCTGGGTGGTTCGAAGATCAGGGTCAACGCCATCGCGCCGGGCCCGATCGACACCGAGGCCACCCAGACGGTCACGCCGGGGAACATGGTGAAGGACATGGTGAAGCGCATCCCGATCAAGCGGATGGGCACCCCGCAGGACCTGGTCGGCGCCTGCCTGTACCTGCTGTCGGACGAGGCGAGCTGGGTGACCGGCCAGATTCTCAATGTCGACGGCGGGCAGATCATCCGATGACGACCGAATTCACCAGTGTCCCGGTCGGATTCGTCGGACTGGGCAATATGGGCGCGCCGATCGCCCGGCGACTACTCGACTGGCCCGGCGGGCTCACGGTCTGTGATGTCAGGCCCGAGGTCGCCGAGCCGTTCGTCGCCGCGGGTGCGCGTGCGGTCGCCGACCCCGCGGAAGTCGCGAAGCATGCGCGGATCATCTGTGTGACGGTCGTCGACGACGCGCAGGTGACCGAGGTTGTCGCCGGGATTCTGAGTACGGCGGCACCGGGCACGGTCGTCGCCGTGCACTCCACCATCAGTGACCGGACGGCGCAGGAGCTGGCCGACCGGTGCGCCGAGCACGAGGTCGAATTCGTCGACGCGCCCGTCAGTGGCGGCGCACCCGGCGCGACCCGGGGGAGCCTGGCCGTGATGGTCGGCGGCAGTGCCGAAGCGGTGGATCGGATCAGGCCGCCGTTCGGGTGCTTCTCCGACCTCATCGTGCACGCCGGTTCGGTCGGTGCGGGCACACGAATGAAGTTGGCGCGCAACCTGCTTCACTTCATCTCGTTCACCGCCGCCACCGAGGCGCAGCGCCTCGCCGAGGCCGCCGGGCTCAGTCTCACCGCACTCGGCAAGGTGGTCCGCCACTCCGACGCGGTGACCGGTGGGCCGGGCGCGATCATGCTGCGCGACACCACCGCGCCCATCGACCCCGACGACTTCTGGTTCCCCATCCTCGGTCACGTGCGCGATCTCGGCGAGAAGGACCTCTCGCTCGCGCTCGAACTCGGTGACCGACTCGCGGTCGACCTGCCACTGGCACAACTGGCCCTCGCCCGCCTGGCCGACGGACTCGGCGTCGCCGAATCCGCGCTCGACAAGGAGACCTCATGACCACCAACGGAGAAACCCCCGCCGACGTCCGCAAGCGCGGCCTGGCCAAGATGACCGAGGTCTACGGCTGGGAATTCGAGGACGGTCCCGGCGAGCACTTCGCCGTCACCGCCGACCACCTGTTCGCCGACATCTGGTCGCGTCCGGCGCTGACCGTGCGCGAGCGGCGCCTGCTGCTGCTCGGTGCGCTCACCGCGCAGGGCAATGTCGACGTCGCCGAGATCCAGATCGGCGCCGCCCTGCGCAACGGGGAGCTGTCCGAGGAGCAGTTGCGCGAGATCGCCCTGTTCCTGTGCCACTACGTCGGCTGGCCCGCCGGGACCAAGCTCGACGGCATCGTCGGCAAGGTGATCGCGCAGGAGCGTCGCAAGAAATGACCGACACCACCGTTGCCGATCCGCGTCCGCTGTAGCGTGCGGACGATGGTTATGCCGAAGAATCAGCCGAAAGGGCTGAACTCGCCGATGACGACCCGGATCATCCGATACGGGTCGCGCGCGCAAGCGTGGGTCTACCGCCGCACCAACGGCCGCGTCGGCGGCACCTGGCGGATCGGCGCCGGGTTCCGCAACCCGGTGCCGACGCTGGTGCTCGAACATCGAGGTCGCAAGTCCGGCAAGACCTTCGCCGCGCCGCTGCTCTACCTCGTCGACGGCGAGGACCTGGTCATCGTCGGCTCCCAAGGCGGCCTCGCGAATCATCCGCAGTGGTATCTGAATCTGCTCGCGGATCCGAACGCCCACGTTCGGATCCGCGCCGAGCACTACCCGGTGCTGGCCCGGGTGGCCGATGCCGATGAGCGTCGACGCCTGTGGCCCTTGCTGACCGGGCTCTACGCCGATTTCGACGCCTACCAGTCGTGGACCGAACGCGAGATCCCCGTGGTGATCCTGTCGCGCACCTGATTGCTCAGTCGGCCGCGAGCCGGTCGTCGTAGGCGCGGCGGGCATCGCGGTCGACGTCGATGAAGGTGCGGTGCACGCCCAACCGGCGAGCCATGAACTCGCCGAGCGGGCGCGGGGTCAGCTTGTTGAAGGCGGCGAGCACGCCCGCGGTGCGGGTGACGGAGACGCGGCGGCGTGGGCGGGCGATCAGGGCGGCGACCGCGGCGGCGACGTCGACCGGTTCGGCGAGCAACGCACGCGGCGCACGAGTTCCGGTGATCATCTCGGTGCGGGTGAATGTCGGTAGCACCGCCGAGAATCGCACGCCGGTGCCACGGTGTTCCAGTCGCATCGTCTCGGTGAAGCTGAGCACGGCCTGCTTGCTCGCGCAGTAGGTGGCCATGCCCGGTGTCGGATTCTCCCCAGCCATCGAGGCCATGTTCACGATGTGGCCGTGACCGCGGGCGAGCATTCCCGGCAGGGCGAGCTTGGTGCCGAGCAGGACGCCGTAGACATTGATGTCGAGAATCCGGCGGGTGATCTCGTCGGTCTCCTCGGCGAACCGGCCGACCGGCATGATACCCGCGTTGTTGATCAGCACATCGACAGGGCCGCAGGTCTTTTCGACCTCGGCGAGGAAGTTCGCGAAGGACGCGGCGTCGGTGACATCGAGGTGTCGCGCCATGGTCGCGCCGATCTCGGTCCCGGTGCGCTCGGCTGTGCCTGCGTCGATGTCGCCGAGGGCGACGACCGCGCCTGCTCCCACGAGTTCACTCGCGACCGCACGTCCGATGCCGCGCGCACCGCCGGTGATGACGACAATCCTGCCGGTGGCCGACCTGGCTTTCGATACATCAGACATGTGTCCAGATTGTATTCTGGACAAGATTACGAATCAACCCAGCCGCACGCGCCGACGCGATGCGGTTCGTCGAATCGAGCGGACCGGCGAGTAACATCCGGACGCATGTCTGAAAGCGATTCCATCAGTCTCGAAGCGACCCGGCGTCGATTGACCGGAAAGCAGGCCGACACCGTCGATCGGCTGACCAGGGCCGCACTGGTGGTGCTGACCCGAGATGGCTTCTCCGGCATGACGATCCGCCTGGTCGCCGCGGAGGCGGGCGTCGCCACCGCGACCGCCTACACCTACTTCTCCTCCAAGGAGCACCTGATCGCCGAGATCTTCTGGCGTCGCCTGCTTGCCTCGGGCTCACCCGCGAGCGAGGACCCCGACCCGACCGTGCGGGTCCTCGCGGAGCTGCGCAACATCGCGCTGCTGGTGGCCGAGGAGCAGGAGTTGTCCGGGGCGGTCACCGGCGCACTGCTGGGCTCGGACCCGGACGTCGAGCACCTGCGCACCCGCATCGGGATCGAGATCCGGGGCAGGCTCGCGCGCGCACTCGGCCCCGACGCCGACAACGAGATCGTCGAATTGCTCGAGATCATCTACGCCGGCGCGCTGGTGCGGGCAGGCATGGGCTACGAGTCCTACTCCGAAATCGCCGACCGCATCGAGCGCGCCGCGCTGCGTATCCTGCGCTCCGCCTGACGCTCACGGTCCGGGGTGGGGCCGTGGCCGACGTACTGACCTACTTGTCGACGGCGGTGGCGAGCAGTACGCGCAATTCTTCGACGACCGCGTCGAGGGCGGTGGTGGAGCGGTTGACGCGGCACAGGATCACCGCCCCTTCGACGCTCGCGACGGCCATCGTGGCCAAGCGTTCGGCGCGTGCCGGTGCGACGCCTTCCGCGGTGATCGCGACGGTCAGCGTGTCGTGCCACCGGTGCAGGATGTCGGCCACCTCGGGTTGCAGGTGACGGTCCTCGGGGGACCCGCCCACCGCCACCGACACCACCGGACAGCCCGCCTCGAAATCGGACGTCACCAGGATCGCCGTCCAGAACTCGGCGATCCCGGCCAGCACACCGGCGGCGCCCCGATTCGCCGCTTCGGCAATGAGGGCGCTGATGGTATCGCCTGCGAGAGTGAGTGATTCGGTCATGATCTGGGCGCGTCCGCCGGGGAAGTGGTGGTAGACCGACCCTCGCGGTGCGCCACTGCGGGCGAGCACCGCGTCGACGGTCACGCCCGCCGCGCCGCGTTCCCGCAGCAGTTCGATCGCACTGCCCAGCATCTTCTGCCGGGTGTTGGTACGAGCGCCCACGTCAGGCCTCCTGCACCGGTGCTGCGAGCACCTCGATTCGGGCGGGCACGTTCTTGTGCCAGGGGCTGCCGAAGAACTTGTCGCGTCGTGCGGTCGAGGTCAGTGTATTGAGCGCGACACCGACGACAGCGTCATCGCCCGGATAGGCGACTCCCATGCCGTTGGGTAGCGAGATGTGTCCCGCCTGCATCATCTCGCTGATCTCGATCGTCGTTGTCGCAGAACCGGATTCGGTGACCACCCGCACCATATCGCCAGTGGTGAGCTCGAGCCGCTCGGCATCGGCCACCGCGATCCGCAACGCGCCCGCACGATCGCGGCGTCGCCAATCCGGATTGCGGATGATCACGTTCGCCGTGAACGCGCGCCGTTCACCGGCGGACAAGGTGAACGGGAACTCCGCGCTGGTGTAGTCGGGGTCGACCGTGCAGACCGCGCGCAGTTCGTCGAGCATTTCCGGGATGGCGGCGTGGATCTTGCCGTCGGCGTGCTGGATGTAGCGCCACGCGTCCTCGTAGCGGTCATCGGAGAACAGCACTCCTTCCGGATGCGCGCGCAAGGCCTCGAACAACTCCTCGGCCTGGGCGAACCCGGAGCTGGTGAACCCCGCCCGCGCGACGGCGTCGGGCTGGGAGATCACGCACAGCAGCGCGAATCCCCATGCCAGCGCCAGCGCGGACTCGCCCTCGGGCAGGCAGGCACCCAGGGTGCGGTACAGCAGGTACGGCGTCAGTCCGGCCAGCTCCGGTCGCGCTTTCAGCGTGGAGAACAGCGCGAGCGCGAACGCCTCGCGGCTCACCCGCGCCGCCGCGGTCAGCTCCTCGAGCAGCCGGGGCTCGACCACGCCGAGACGGTCGATCACCGCACCGTAGATCTCGGGTTCGGGCCGGGTACCCGGTAACGGCGCCATCAACGGCGCGCGCACCTGAAAGCTGTTGTGCGGGAAGTGCAGCGTGAACAGCGAAGCCTCGTATTTCTCGAACTGACTCGCGGCGGGCAGCACATAGTCGGCCTGGCGAGCGGTCTCGGTCATCGCGACATCGACAACCACCGACAGCTTCAGCGACCGCATCGCGGCCACGAATCGCGCCGAATCCGCCAGCGAGTGCGCGGGATTCGACGAATCGATCCACATCGCCCGCAACCGGTCGGGGTGGTCGGTGAGGATCTCGTCGGCGATCGAGTTGCACGGGATCAGGCCGTTGAGAATTCGGGCGCCGGAAACCGGTGTGCGCGTGGGACTGTCGGCCATGCTCAGCTTGTCGGCGATCGTGCGGGCGATCGGCACCGCGACAGCGTCGAAGAAGACATCGAGCGTGGTGCTCGCCGCCAGCCCTGCCACCTTCTGTGTGATCGTGCCGTGCCGCGCGGTCGCGGCGATCAATCGGCGCGCACCAGTGGCGCCATAGCGCATCGCCACCGTCGCGAGGCCGCGTCGCACGGGCTGTGTCGTGCCCGTCTCCTTGGGGATGGCGTGCCAGCGTCCGGCGAGTGGAAACATCCACGAATGAATGTTCACCCCACCGGGTTTGGCGAAATTGCCGGTCAGAATCCACAGCATCTTGTTCAGATAGGCCACCAGTGTGCTGTTGGGTGACTGCTGCACGCCGAGGTCTTCATAGGTGGCGGCACTCTTCGCGGCGGCGATCCGGCGCGCGACAGTGCGAATCAGCGTCTCGTCGACTCCGCAGCGGCGCGCGTTCGCGGTGATGTCGACCGCCCGCAGCGCCCGCAGCATCGGTTCGACGCCGGTCGCGTGTTCGGCCAACCACGCGGTGTCGTGCAAGTTCTCCTGCACCAGCGTGGCCGCGATCGCCGACACGCACCAAGCGTCGGTGCCCGGCTTGACCCGCAGGTGATAGTCGGCCAGCGCCGCGGTCTCGCTGACGCGCGGATCGATGACGATCATCGTCCGGTTCGGGTCCCGCGCGATCTCGCGCAGCACCGGCCGCGCCTGGGCGATGCCGTGCGACTGCCAGGGATTCTTCCCGACGAAGATCGCGACTTCGCTGTGCTGGAAATCGCCGGTGGTGTGATTGCCGTAGAGCTGGGAGTCGACCCAGGATTCGCCGGTCTTCTCCTGCGCCAGCGCATTCGACATATACCGGCCACCGACCGCGTGATACAGCGCCCGGCCGTAGGCGCCACCGAGGTGATTGCCCTGCCCGCCACCGCCGTAGAAGAAGATGGATTCGCCACCGTGCTCGTCACGAACCGCGGCCAGCCCGGCGGCGATCTCGTCGAGGGCGGTATCCCAGTCGATCGGCTCGTACGTGCCGTCCGCGGTGCGCCGCAGCGGGGTGTCGATGCGGTGCGCGCCGGACTGGTACTTGTCCAGCCGCAGCGGCTTCTCGCACGTGTAGCCCGCCGACCCGGGATGCTGCTTGTCGCCCCGGATCTTCACCAGGTGGCGATCATCGGTCTGGATCTCGAGGCCGCAATTGCACTCACAGAGAATGCAGGCCGTCTTCTGCCACCCCGCGGCCTCGGGCGTCGCCGCGTTGCCATCGGTGGCCGTGCTGGTGTGGCGCATACTATGCAGTATTGCATAGAACAGGAAAGCGGCTCGGACTTGCCGGAATCCGGCCGAACCGACTTCCTGCCGAGCGGGTGCGGCCCCGCCGTCCCGCGACCTGCGGTCCTCATCGCTAACAGGTCGCGCGCTGAGTTTCTGTGACCAGAGCGGCAAGATCGCTCGGCCTATTGCCAGAAACACAGTCCGCGACTCATGATGGTCTTCTGACCAATTTGACGCCGAGGAACCGCTGTGACGCACTTCGCCGCCCGCCTCAACGATCTTTTCGACAACCCATCGAGTCCGGACGTGCGTCAGTGCACAAACCGCCACGTCGCACGCATGCTGCAGGCCGCCGGTCACCGCATTTCGGCGCCGTATCTGTCACAGCTGCGATCCGGAAATCGCGATAATCCGTCGGCGAAAACTGTTGCGGCGCTGGCCGAGTACTTCCAGGTCACACCCGACTACTTCTTCCTCACGGCGGACCGTTCGGAAGACGACGATCACACGCTCATCCAGGAGCTCGAACTCGCAGAACCGCGCGCGTTACTGCTGCGCGCCGTCGGACTGTCCAGCGACGCCATGGACATTCTCGTCGCGATGGCAGAGCGTCTGCGTGTCAGTGACGGATTGCTTGCCGTGTACCTCGATAGCTGACCTGGCCGCTACCGATCCGCGCACTGGATCACCGCGACGGCTCGTCCGAAGATCTTCCTGCCGTTCTGAGTGGCGGTGACGGCAATCGTCGCGGTCTTGCGTTCCGGATCAACGGCCTTTATCTTGCCCCGGTATTCGACGGTGGCGCCGTGATCGCTGACGTAGACCGGGCTGGTCAGCCGCACCGCGTACTCGGTCACCGCGCCGGGATCGCCTGCCCACGAGGTTATGAACCCGGCGCCGATCCCGACCATCAGCATCCCCTGTGCGACAGGCGATTCCAGGTTCACCGAGGCCGCGGCCGCAGTGCTCCAGTGAATGGGGTTGGGGTCGCCTGCCATGCCCGCGTAGTTGACCAGGTCACCGAGTTTCACGGTCACACTTCTCGGCGGTAGTTCGTCACCAACGGCTATCGCAGTGAACGGCAACGTATTTCGGCCCGATTCCGCTGCCTGCCGCCGAGGCGGTGCCGGTGCGTGGGATTGTCGCGGTATCGAGCTGCCATGCCGGAAGTTCTGCATCAACAGTCCGTCGCAGATCCGCGCCGCGGCGAGGTTCACCTCCGGCCTCCCGACGAACGACGTGCGGGTGGTGACCACTTCGTCGCCGTGCTGATCGGTGACCGAGCATTTGAAGCAGAAGATGTCGCCCCCGAATGCTTTTCGCGCCGATTCGAGTTCGACCTCGAAGCGCAACGCGTCACCCGCGAGGATCGGCCGGTGAAAGACGAGGGAATGGTCGGTCTGCATGATCTGGCTGAGATCATAAGCCTGGGCGACCCGATCGAACATCTCGATCTGCGCCAGGAACGCGGGGACCGAGACGAAGGTCAATGGCGCGACGAGTCCGCTGTAACCATGGTCGTGTGCCGCGTCCTCGGACCGATGAACAGGATGGTCGTCCTGGACCGCGCGGGCGAACTCGCGGATCTTCTCGCGCCCGACGACATAGCAGTCGCTGCTTCGATAGGACTGCCCGACGGTCGTTGAGGGCGCGACCGAATCAGCGGGCGGATCGTGCATCCTGGAGTCGTCTGGAGTTGTGCGCACCCCAGCAAGCTAGCTAAGTACTAGCCGTGCGAGTGATATTTGCTGTTGTCAGAGTGTCGCGGGAGCCTGGTCGATCTGTTCGCGGAGAATATCGCCGTGACCTGCATGACGGGCGAATTCCTCGATCATGGCTAGCAACGTCCAGCGCATGCTGACAGTCCCTTCGCGCGGATTGTGTTTGGTGTCGTCCAAGCCGAAGCGCGCGGCGATCGCCCGTGACCGACTGCTCGCACGCTCGAATTCGGCGATCACGTCCGCCAGCGACTCGTGGTCGGCCACGGCGAAGGTGCCCTCGTCCCGCTCCGAGTACCCGTCGCATTCGGACTCGCCGAGCCCCGCCCAGAACCGCTGGAACCAGATCCGCTCCGCCGCGGCGGCATGTTTGATCAACGAGATCGGCGTCGTCAGCGACACGACGAGCCGACGACGGGCATCGGCGTCGGACAGGCCGCGGACGGTCGCGATGAGCGCCTCACGGCTTCGATCGAGCGCGCTCTCGATGAGCACTCGCTCGGTACCGGTGGTAATGATGTTGGTAGTCAAGGACTTTCACTCCATTCACTTGTTTCGTACGGGTGCGCGGCAGGCTCCGGCAACTGATCGCGAGTAGATCACTGCGCGTCCGGTGCCGGAGATTTACCAGGGGAGGGGTATCTGAATGCCTGTCGCGGAATCGGCGCTGAGGAAGCGATGCGGGTCGATCTACACCGCAGCCGAGACAGGGCGCGCCTCGAAGAGCTCGATGGCGCCTGATGCCAGTGTGCCACATCGCCGATCCCGCGCATCGCGTCCGCGCAACCCCACGGAACCGAGTGCGCCACCGACCAACTCGACGCTCCACCGCGTCGCTGTCGATCACCGCCAATCTGGCAAAAAACATGCATCTACCAGCCGATTAGTCCCTACGCCAGGAGGTGAGGTAATCTTTTCGAGCACCCGGAGACGGGGGCAAGAACGGGCTGTGGCGCAGCTTGGTAGCGCACTTGACTGGGGGTCAAGTGGTCGCAGGTTCAAATCCTGTCAGCCCGACAGTGAAAACCCCCTCTGACCTCGGTCGGAGGGGGTTTTCTTGTGTCCCGAGATTTGACGTGTTCTGGCCCGATATACGCACTTATTGCACATTAATTGCTTCGAGGAACCGCTCCGTGGGTCTCTGGACCCCGTGTTCGCCCCCGAAGGTCTGCTTGCGAGCTGAGGCATCCCGCATTGATGGGACGATCGGTCGGCCTGCTCGCCCGATCGGCTAGCTGTTGTAGGTCATGAGGTTGTTGACGCCCGGGCAGGGGTGAGCTGAGGGGACGGGCCTCCCGGCGGCAGGATGGAAAACACCACATCCTCCGTCCGCTCGACCGGGAAGACCCGTCCGTGACCCACCGTAATGCCCCGCTGTCCACCGAAGGCCGCCGCCGCTTGGTGCAGCGCTGCCAGACCCGTCCGATCGCTCACGTCGCTGCCGAGATGGGCATTTCACGTCAATGCGCCTCGAAATGGGTCAACCGGCACCGCCGGTTCGGCGAGTTGGGCCTGGCGGACCGTTCCAGCACGCCGCATCATCAACCGAGGGCCACATCAGCCGAGGTGATCAACCGGATCGAGAAGATGCGCCGGGACAAGAAATGGTCGGCCCGACGAATCACGCACGAACTATGTTGTGACAGTGTCGATATCGCGGTCAGGACCGTGACCAGGCATTTGCAGAACCGGGGCCTGAACCGACGCCGGTTCATCGACCCGACCGGTGAGAACAATCGGGTACCACGCCAGATCGTGGCCCAGCGGCCTGGGCACATGGTCCATGTCGATGTGAAGAAGGTCGGGCGCATTCCCGACGGTGGTGGCTGGCGAGCGCACGGCCGCGGCTCCGCACAGGCCAAGGTCGCCGAAACCGCCAAGAAGCGTGGCGCCAAAGCTGGCTACGTCTACCTACACTCCGCAGTCGACGGCTTCTCGCGGCTTGCCTACACCGAGGCTCCTAGGCAGTGTCTCGAAGTCGTGAGGGCGGCCCGCAGGCCCGCTCTCACGAGTGCCTGAGCCACTGGTTGATCACCGCGATATGGATCGTGGCCTGGTAGCGGACAGCGAGTTTGTCGAACCTGGTAGCCACCGCACGATGCTGTTTGAGCTGATTGATACCCCGCTCGACAGCGTTGCGGTCACGGTAGAGCACCGCATCGAACGCCGGGGGCCGACCACCGGCTCTGCCACGACGGCGACGGTGCGCAACCTGATCGGCAGGGACCGGGATCGTTGCCCTGATCCCGTGACGGCGCAACCATTCCCGGTTACCTCGACTGGAATAGGCCTTGTCGGCCAACACCCGCTCAGGGCGGACTCGTGCCCGCCCGCCACCGAGTTTCGGCACCTCGATGCCATCGAGCACTGCGGTGAACTGCGGACTGTCACCGGCTTGACCTGCGGTGACCAGTACCGACAGCACACGGCAGCCCTGGTCACACGCCAGATGCAGTTTGCTGGTCCACCCGCCCCGCGAACGCCCCAGCCCGTGATCGGCCGGCTCGGATTCCCCTGGACCGGCCGGTGGTTCGGATTGCCCGCCGCTGTCGCGGCGGGCGCCAGCAGCATGCGGGTGAGCCCGCGCGATCGTGGAATCCACACTGATCTGCCAGTCGATCACTCCAGCTGCGTCGGCCTGGACCTGCAGCGATCGCATGATCGCGGCCCATGACCCGGCCCGCTGCCACCGGCGGAACAGTCCATACACCGCTTGCCAGGACCCGTATTCGGCCGGAACGTCTCGCCACGGCGACCCGACACGACACCGCCACCGGATCCCGTCGATGAGCTGGCGTTTCGTCCATTTCGGCGGGCGTCCCGCCTTCTTACCGCGGGGCAGCAACGGCTCCAGCCTCGCCCACTGGGCATCGGTCAGGTCCGCTCGCCCCGCCACCGCTAGGCTGGCCACGAGGTCTCCGGTGCTATTCAGATTTGCTTGGTCGCTAATCCGAATACCGGAGGCCTCACCTATATGCCAACGCGGGCAACAGCTTCGGTCGAACATGCTGATGGGGTGGCGCCGCTGCGCGGTGCCACCCCATCACTCATTTCGAGACAGAACCTAGCCGCTGACGAGATCCCCGTCGCGGTGACGTACCGGGTCCTGAAAATCGCGCGCCAACCGTACTATCGGTGGCTCGCTGACTCGGTCACCGCGGATGCACCAAATCGGTTGTGGCTCACCGATATTACCGAGCATCACACCGGTGACGGCAAGCTGTATTCGTGTGCGATCAAAGACGTGTTCTCGAACCGGATCGTGGGCTGCTCGATCGACTCGAGAATGAAGGCTCGGCTCGCCGTCGATGCCCTCGGCTCTGCGCTGATTCGGGCACGGTCGCGCGAATTACGTTGCCAGGTAGTGGATCTGGACCCCTGATGAAGGGATTCGTGCGGCCTCCACCATCCGGTGAGCGACCTCGGACGGATGCACTGGCCGGTATTTCGACAGGCGGCCCCGCAGCAGTGGAGACACGATCGGAGCCAGCCGCTTGGCGATGTCCTCGGCCGGCCTGCTTTCGGACCGTTCGCCGAGTAGCAGCGAGGGCCGGAAGATATGCACTGCCGGCAGCGTCAGCGCCGAGACATCGGTTTCGGTTTCGGCTTTTACCCGGTTGTATTCGCTGGGCGACGAGCGACTGGCGCCGATCGCGGAAACCATGAGGAACTGTCGAGCCTGCGCCGTGGCCGCTCGTTCGGCGACTGCTAGGACGTAGTCGTGATCAACCTTGCGGAAAGCTTCACTGGAACCCGCCTTCTCCCTTGTTGTTCCAAGGCAACAGAACACATCGGCGTCGGTCAGTAGATCCGCGGTTCCTTCGAGGTCGTCGAAGTCGACGATGTGCTCACTCAGTCGGGGGTTCTCCGTGTCGAGCGGGCGTCGGACCAGAACGTGCACCCGCTCCCAGGCGGGATCGGCGAGCAGTGTGCTCACGAGCTCATGTCCGATTGCCCCGGTGGCGCCGACGATGACAGCAGTCCTTTTCATGAGTACTCCTCAGAGAGATGGTCTGCAGTTGGAGCCGCTTGGGTCAACAGGTCTTAAGCACCGGCAGCCGTTCGATAGGCTACCGGCCTTTCCGGTGCTGCGCCGAAATCGGATTCGTGCGCAGCGGCCCGGTGATCGGCCGATGCCCACTGCGTGAGCGGAATCGTGTCGATGACACCGACCAGGCGCGGGCGCGCGACGGAATCGAGCGATGCGAGGGCGGCGGTCCCCGACACCAAATAGACTGCACATGCCGAGGCGATCAAGAACGTCCGCATTCTGCCGGTCGACTGGACCGAGGCTGTCGGCCGGACTGAGGCCGACGCTGTCGCTCGAGCGAGCAGAGTCATGAGAAAAGTACGCCGCCGGGTGCTGCAGCAGCACGGTCGCAGTGTGGCGGTGAGCTCGATGCCCTCCCAATGGATTTCGTGAACACTGCGCTTAGTGGGCGCTCTCGCATTATTCGGTGGCAGGTTCTTGCTGTTTGGCGACGGTGAGTGCGGTGCGGTAGTGGGTGGGGCTGGTACCGACGATGTCGGCGAACCGGGCTCGGAGGTTTGCGGCCGTCCCGAGACCGGATGCGGCGGCCACACGGTCGACTGAATGGTCGGTCGACTCGAGCAGGCGTTGAGCGAGGCGTACTCGCGCGCGGGTAAGCCACATGCTGGGGGTGACGCCGAGTTCGTCGGCGAAGCGGCGGTTGAGGGTGCGCGTGCTGACCGCGGCGAAGCGGGCGATGTCTGCGACGCTGATGGCCTCGGAGGCGTGCTGCTCGATCCAGCGCAGCGTCGACTCCAGGCCGCTGGCGCCGAGGGCGTCATCGCG
Source organism: Nocardia sp. FBN12 (assembly GCF_050320175.1). GTDB lineage: Bacteria > Actinomycetota > Actinomycetes > Mycobacteriales > Mycobacteriaceae > Nocardia. The sequence goes on from NZ_CP190048.1 coordinate 1,394,122, forward strand.
CACGTACTGGGCCTGTCCGGCATCGCGTGTGAGGGGCATTACGGCGGTGCGGGCGGCATCCGCGGCGACCGCGCTGCCGTGGTCGCCGGCGATCATGTGTAGGCAGAGGTCGATGCCGGCCGACGCGCCGGCCGAGGTCAGGATCTGCCCGTTGTCGACGAACAGGGCCGCGGGGGTGACGTCAATGGCCGGGTACCGGGCGGCGAGCAGGTCCGCCGCCCGCCAATGCGTGGTGGCTCGCAGACCGTCCAGCAGTCCCGTGGCAGCGAGGTCGAGCGCTCCGACGCAGATCGATGCGATGCGCGCACCGTGCGCGGAGGCATCGCGGATGGCGCCGATGGTGCGAGGGCTCAGCGGTGCGCTGCCCTCGGTCCGCCCCGGGATGATCACCGTGTCGGCCTCGGCGAGCCGGGCCAGCGGATGCGGCACGGTGAGGGCCGTCGCGCCTGCGCGAGCCTGCCGACGCGGCCCGGCGACCACGACGTCGTAGAGGGGTGACCCATCGTCGCGGCAGCACCTCCCGAAGACCTCCAGGGGCGTCGCGAGATCAAAGGCGATCACCCCATCGACGGCGAGGACAGCAATCGAGTGCACATCGCCAGCATAATCCGACCGATGGCGGAATCGTTGCGCATAACGTCACATCGGCCACTCGTCTTTCCTGTCGCCCCTTTCTACCGTGGAGGTGTCGGCTCACCAGGAAGGCAGTACCTTTGCTCGCTCAAATCGTTCTCTTCGACGGCTTCGACCCTCTCGACGTCATTGCGCCCTTCGAAGTGCTCAGCGCGGGCTCGGATGCGCTCGGCGGTGCTCTCGACGTACGTCTCGTTGCCATGGACAACTCCGGACCGGTCACCGGCGGCACGCGCGGGCTCCGGCTGGAAGCCACCCACATCCTCGACCCGGAAGCACCCGGAGTGATCATCGTGCCCGGAGCATCCGGCCCCATTCACGGCGATCCGGACGAGGTCGACACGATCCCCGTGCTGATCGCACGACTCGGCGACACCGCATTACCAGACCTGATGCGTCGCGCGTTCGCCGCACCCCGGACGCTGGTGGCGACTGTCTGCGGTGGATCGCTCGCACTGGCGATGGCTGGACTGCTCGAAGGCCGCACCGCCGTGACGCACCGGCTCGGCAACGACGTGCTCGAAGCCACCGGCGTCCGTGTCGTCGACGCCAGGGTGGTCGATGACGGCGACCTTGTCACCGCCGGCGGCGTGACCTCGGGCCTAGATCTGGCTCTCTACCTGCTCGAACGGCTGTATGGTCCACGCATCGCCCACGCTGTCGAGCAGCTTTTCCAGTACGAACGCCGCGGCACCGTCTGGCACGACCGGGGACCCGAACCCCTCGCCGCCTGACGGTGATCACACAGACACAACCCACTTCGCAGCGAGACGAACCTTCATGACCACCCTCCCCGGCATTTGGGCGCTGACCATGCGCACTCCGATCGGCAGTATCCACGCCGACATGACCTTCACCGACTCCGATGGAGTCCTCACCGGTACCGCTGCCGGAAAGGCCGAGACTGTGCGGTTGCACGACCTGCACAGTGAGGTCACGCCACATGGAGAGCACGTCACGTGGCGACAATCGATCACCAAGCCCATGCGATTGAACCTCGACTTCGACGTCGTCATCACCGGCGACACCATGCAAGGTCACTCCCGTGCCGGACGCCTACCCAAATCGACAGTCACAGGTACCCGTCACGTCCCATGATCGAAGCAGGGTGCGGTCGCAGCGCCACCTGGGTCCCACTCTGTTCATCGCGGTACCCTGCTGTGTCATCGCTGAGGTCCCGGGCGATCTGCGCCGGGGCCACCCTGTACTCACGAATACAGGGTGGCCCGCACAACGTCATCACGGAACTCGTATGCGGTTGGGGTGCAACAACATCCTTCCAGACCCCACCATCACCGCAAGCCGAACCGGATGTCACCTGCCGCCCCCGAGCCCCCTTGATGGCTGCCGGGGCGGCACCGGCGGACTCGATTCGAAACCGAGCATGCAGGTTGGGCGGCGCGAGATGCGGCACTGGGGCGTGATGAGGTCGACCAGTTCTTCAGCTCGGCGAGACGGTCGGCCCGCTCGGCAGGTCGCGTCTTCGCCGATCCGTGCGGCCGTCCCATCTACGCAGCCCGGCCCAGTACCATTCGGTGGCCGTTTCTGCGGCTTGGTGTTTGGGGAGCGGGCGGCCTGCTTGACGCCAGTCGCGGGAGGCGGTGAGGCATGCGCCGAGCAACGCGAAAGCCAGTAGCCGGGAGCGAGCCGGTTCCCGGTCATCCGGATGCATACCCCGGGCGACGATCGTGGCGCATTCAGCCATAGCGTTCCTGATCCGCCATTGGACGGATGGCTCGTCGGGGACAACTGTCGACACGAGATCATGGGCGGAGGGCGCGTTGCGGTCGGCTAAGTCGAAGATCGCGCAGACCGTGCCGCGGATGCTGTCGAGTTCGTTGTCGGCCGATGCAATCGCATCATCCAGAACGGTGGTCAGGTTGTCGAGCTCCTGCTGCAATACCGTGAGGTAGAGGTCAAGCTTATTCGAAAAGTGTTGGTACAGAACAGGTTTGCTCACATTCGCGCAGTCGCCAACCGTCGCCATGGTTGTGCCGTGGTAGCCGTGGGTGGTGAAGGCTACCCGGGCGGCGTCGATGAGCTGATTACGACGCACTTGCCGGACGGAGGTGAGAGCTGGAGCTGTCTTTCGGGAGGTCCCAGATGCGTGCTGCGGCACCGCAGTTCCTCGGGGAATCAGAATCCGCCTTCGTCGAGTTCCATCACCGACAGGTCGGTGCCGGAGAGGACGGCTCGTTCGGCGGTGAGATGCGGCAGAACGGTGTTGGCGAAGAACGAGGCCACCGCGATCTTGCCTCGGTAGAACGCGACATCTTCCGCGGAATCGACGGCAGCCAAGGCGATTTCAGCGCCGACGATCAGGCGCCAGGCCACGAGCAGGTCTCCGACCACGAGGAGGAACCGGACGGCGTTGAGGCCGACCTTGTAGAGCTCGGCTGGCTGCTCGGCCGCGGCCAGCAGATGCGTAGTGAGGGTGCCCGCAATTTCCTGCACGTCTTCGAGTGCATGCGCGAGCAGGATCTTCTCGGCTTTGAGGTGCCCGCCGTCGACATCGGACCGGGCGGTGGCCCGGACGCGGTCGAGCACATGAGTCAGGGCGACCCCGTGGTCTCGAGCGATCTTGCGGAAGAAGAAGTCCTGCGCCTGGATGGCGGTGGTTCCCTCGTAGAGGGAATCGATCTTGGCGTCACGGATGTACTGCTCGATCGGATAGTCCTGCAGAAAGCCCGATCCGCCGAAAGTCTGCAGGGACTCGGTGAGGTACTGGTAGGCGCGTTCGGAGCCGACGCCTTTGACGATGGGCAACAAGAGATCGTTGACGCGCGCGGCGAGGTCTTCGTCGGCGCCGGAAATGTGCTGGGCGACTGTGGGATCCTGGTGACCTGCGGTGTAGAGGTAGATCGACCGCAGGCCTTCGGCGTATGCCTTCTGCATCATCAGCGACCGGCGGACGTCGGCATGGTTGATGATGGCGACCTTCGGGGCTGTCCTGTCGGAGGCTCGGGTGAGATCCGCGCCCTGCACGCGGGACTTCGCGTATTCCAGCGCATTCAGGTAGCCGGTGGACAGGGTGGCGATGGCCTTGGTTCCGACCATCATTCTGGCTTCCTCGATCACCTTGAACATTTGGGCGATGCCGTCGTGAACGTCGCCGACCAGGTATCCGACCGCAGGCGTGCCGTGGCCGCCGAAGGTCAGCTCGCAGGTAGCCGATGCCTTGAGGCCCATCTTGTGTTCCACGTTGGTGACAAAGGCGCCGTTGCGTTCTCCGGGCTCGCAAGATTGGTGGTCGAAGAGGAATTTGGGCACAACGAACAGGCTCAAGCCCTTGGTTCCCGGTCCAGCGCCTTGGGGGCGGGCCAGGACCAAATGGATGATGTTCTCGAACAGGTCGTCGGAATCGGCGGAGGTGATGAACCGCTTGACCCCCTCGATATGCCAGGAGCCGTCTTCTTGTTCGACAGCCTTGGTGCGGCCGGCGCCGACATCCGAACCCGCGTCTGGTTCGGTCAGTACCATGGTCGCACCCCAGTTACGCTCGACAGCTGTTGTGGCCCAATGCTTCTGCTGTTCGGTGCCGATGGTGCCGAGCACATCGGCGATCAGGGGGCCGGTGAGGTACATGTAGGCGGCGGGCTGGGCACCGAGCACGAATTCGTTGATCGCCCACCCGAGCATCGACGGCGCGGGTACCCCACCAACGAGCTCGCTCTTGGCCAACCGCCACCATTCGCCGTCGCGCCACGCTCGCACCGCGTTCTTGAACGGAACAGGCAACTGCACCGAGTGGGTGTCGGGAGTGAAAACCGGTGGATTGCGGTCGGTTTCGGCATAGGGTGCGGCGACTGGACCCTCGGCCAGGCGTGCCGCTTCGGCCAGCATCGTTCGTACGGTGTCTTCGTCGAGATCACCGAAGGCGCCGGTGTCGAAGACAGCACCGAGACCGAACACCTCGAACAGGTTGAATTCCAGGTCACGAACGTTGCTCTTGTAGTGGCCCACCGGACCTCACCTCTCGACCGTGCCCGCCTCGAAGGGGCAGACCATGACTAGGCGCGATGTGCGCCCGCGGACCCATGATGTCCTAGAGAGCCGAAGCTTGCAACACTAAGTAAATGGCCGATAAGTCATATTGTGACTGTTAAGTAGCGTTGAACTGCAAGAACGAGAATCTATTGCCGGTAAGTCGCTAGTCGATAAGGTGTTGTGGTGGGCGTGGCTCGATGTCGGCGAGGGCGATGCGCTCGCAAACCACGCACAGCAGATCGACGAGGTCGACGCGGCGGGTGAGTCGGGGATTGCGGATGGCGTCGTTGATCACGGTCGCGACGGCGTGGATCAATACGCGAGCGGTCGCCGGCGTCAGCTCCGGACGGACCGTCTGCAACAACCGAGCCCAGCCCATGACGCCGTCGCGATGGGTGCGGCGATAGCGGGCGGCGGCATCGTCGGACAGGTGACCGAGTTCGCCGACGGCGGTGCCGATCAGGTCTGGCTGCCCTACGGCGAAGTCGATGTAGTAGCGCAGCACCAGTTGCAGTGACGTGCGCGCGTCGTCGGCCTCGGTGCGGGCCCGCTCGGCGCAGAGCTGGACACATCGGTTGTTGCGTTCGACGATCTCGTCGAGGAGGTCCGCTTTGCTGGCGAAATGGTGATAGAGCGCTGGGCCGCGTACACCTACCGAAGCGCCGATGTCCTCCATGCTCACCGCTCCGAAACCGCGCTCGTTGAACAGCCGGGCCGCGGCCACGATCATCTGTTCGACGCGGAGCTGGGGATCTGGCTTGCCATGGGCTGTTTCGGAGGTTGCGCTATCGCTGAGCCGTGGCTCGCCCTCTGGGATGCTGGTTTCGATCACCGCCGCGACGATGCCGTCGAGTACTCGGGTGAACAGGTCCGGTGGCAACTGGGTGCGGTGGTTGGACGGGCTTGTCACCACAGAGAGGACGATCCAGCTCAGCAGTTCGCGCTCGTTGGAGGTCAGATCGGGGCGCCTGCGCTCGATGCCGGCGCCGATATAGTTGGTCAGGCGAACAGACCTGGCCAGCACGCCGACCCGGTCGGACTCGGTCAGGTTTCGAAACTCCAGCTGCCACAGACGGGCGAGCCCGCGGGTCTCCAGCGCGACACGTACCAGCTCTGACAGTGTGCCGTTCGCGGTCTCCGCGCCCGCCGCGGCCCCGACCCTGGCCAGAATCACGTCGAGTCCTTCGCGCAAACAAGAGCCGAGCAGCTCCTGTTTGGTGCGAAAGTGGCGATACAGCGCTGCGGGGGTGATTCCCACCGCGGAGGCGATATCGGCCATCGAGGTGCGGTGATAGCCGCGTTCAGCGAAGGCGACGTCGGCCGCTCGCAGGATCGTCGCACGGCGGTTTCGCGGCCGACGTTGTACTTCAGATCGCGCCGCAGCTTTCGGCCGCGCGGTGACGTCGGCTGCGGCACCGAGGCTGCCCACGAGCATGCGCAGCAGTTCCTCGCCGAGCTGGTCGTCGGTCGCGTCTACCCAGCCGAGGGTCCAGTCGTGCATCAGCCCGTTGATCAATCCGACGAACGTGGCGGCGGGAAGATCGAAATCCCGACGCGAAATCTCTCCGCGGGTTGCGAAACTACCGAAAAGCTCGCGCAGAAGGTCGAGCCAGCGTGACCGCTGCCGCAGACGCTGGGCGTCCATGCGCTCGCTCACGCCGACGACCTCGACGAAAAGGATGCGGGCGCACCGGGTATCGCGGGTGATGCCCGAGAGGAAGGCGCGGATCATCGCGGCGGCCCGGTCGGCAAGGGGCAAGTCTTCGACCCGGCTGGTCTCGTCTACGACGCGCTGTTCGATGGCGGTGTTGATGTGCAGCTGCAGCTCAGTGAGGACATCTTCGAGTGTGTCGTACTCCTCATAGAACTGCCGGGTGGACAAACCAGCGGCAAGGCACAGATCAATCAGCCGGGTGTTCCGGTACCCGGGGCCGGCGCCGAACGCCTCGAGAGCTGCCTCCCGCAGTCGGGTACGCCGCTCGGCGCGTCTTTCGGCTGCCGGTTTTCCGGCATAGCGTCCTGTTGCCGACTCGATCCTGGCCACTGATCGTCGTCCTTCCCGTCCGCGTGGCCTCGTACGCGAACCCAAATGTGGTTACTGTGATATTCAGAGTATGGCAATGATGCCGGAACGCGGGCCGTGATGCCAAACCAGACCGACGTTCGGTGGACTCGATCACAGAAGCCGTGTGGCCAGCAAGGCGATGTACAGCTCGGCAGCGTGGGCCGGATCCTCGCAGTCGCGGCCGGTGAGGTCGCGGTTTTGCGTAGCCGGTACAACATCGTGTTGCGGTGCGCCACCGAGCTCGCTACAAAAGAATGAGTTTTGTAGCGAAAATATCAACACCGAAGATCATGTTGCAATCGCGACGTCGTTCGAGGTAGTGTCCCTGTGATTCACGACACTGATCTTCCGAGCGGGCATCAGTCCGCAGGCTCTCCAGCCCAGTGATGACTTGCTCACGAGGCGGGGCGTCGTCCGGGCGACGTCGCGAGCATGTCCTGGTCATTGCGGCCACCTGGTTCAGCAGAGGAAGGCCGTCGTCACTGCCGGCTGGCGGATTTGGATGGAGTTCGACATGTCACCAACCGAGACAAGGGTGTCGCGCGCGGCCGCGGCGGCAACCGCGAATGCGCGCATCGCGCCGCGCGTCCTTGGCGAGTTCTACGCGACCGCGCTGGAAACCTTCCGGCATCTACCCAGCCGTCCGTTCCAGCTACGGGAGTTCATCGCGCAGGCATGGTTCATCGCAGGTGTATCGATCGTGCCGACGCTGCTGATGGCAATTCCGTTCTGCGTCATGGTCGTTTTCCAGATCAATGTGTTGCTGAACGAGATCGGCGCCATCGATCTGTCCGGTGCAGGGGCAGGCGTGGCGGTTATCCGTGAGATCGGGCCGATTGTCACCGTCTTGGTAGTAGCGGGCGCGGGGGCCACCGCCATCTGCGCCGACCTCGGATCACGCACGATTCGAGAAGAGATCGATGCGATGCGCGTGCTCGGCATCGACCCCATCCAGCGCCTGGTCGTCCCGCGGGTCCTCGCCTCGACAACGGTGGCGCTATTCCTCAACGGCCTGGTCACAGCCGTCGGTTTGACCGGTGGCTACTTGTACGCGGTGTACCTCCAGGGCGCGACTCCCGGTCAGTTCATTACCGCCGTACCGATTCTGACCGGCATTCCGGACCTGTTGATCAGCGAGCTCAAGGCCGCAATCTTCGGCCTGCTCGCCGGGCTGGTCGCCTGTCACCTCGGCCTCAATGTCAAGGGTGGGCCGAAAGGCGTGGGAGACGCGGTCAACCAGACAGTGGTCTTCAGCTTCGTTTTGCTGTTCTTCGCCAACGCGATCATCACCACCCTCTCCCTGCACTGATCGGAAGACGAGATGACCGAAAATTCAACGTACAGCGTCTCCGACGCGCTCAGTACCAAGCCGATGGCTCGAAAAATCGTCAAAGGCGCCAAAGCGCCGGTGGACGGAGTATCGGGCATCGGACAGCAGATGTCGTTCTACCTCAGCAGTCTTGCGTGGACCCCGCGGGTACTCAAGCGCTACCGCCGTGAAGTTGTCCGCCTTGTGGCCGAAGTCAGTCTCGGTACCGGTGCGCTGGCCGTGATCGGTGGCACCGTCGTAGTCGTCGGATTCCTCACTGCGGCAGCGGGTTACGAAGTAGGCCAGCAGAGCACCAGCTCGCTCGGTCGAGTGGGTGTGGAAGCGATGGCCGGCTTCATTTCAGCCTTCTTCAATACCCGCGAAGCCATCCCGGTGATCGCCGGAGTCGCTTTGACAGCCACTGTCGGCGCCGGATTCACCGCCCAACTGGGTGCCATGCGGGTGAGCGAGGAGATCGACGCGCTCGAGGTGATGTCAGTGCCATCCATGCCATACCTCGTCACCACCCGGATTCTGGCCGGTCTCATCGCGGTCGGACCGCTCTACGCGATCGCGTTGTTCATGGGGTACGCCTCGACCGAATTCGTCAGTGTGGTTCTCTCCGACCAGTCACCCGGTACGTATGAGCACTACTTCAACCTCTTTCTGGTGCCCGAGGATGTGCTGTGGTCACTGCTGAAGGTGACGATCATCGCCGTCGTGGTGATGTGCGTGCACTGTTACCACGGATATAACGCGTCAGGCGGTCCGGCCGGGGTCGGGGTCGCGGTCGGGCGTGCTGTTCGCACATCCCTGATCGCCATCATGATCATCGATCTGCTCGTCGGAGTCGCCGTATACGGCGGCGTCCACTCCACCGTGCGGGTGTCCGGATGATCGCCGCGACTTCGCGCACCAAATCTCTGACCCTTGGCGCGCTTTCGGTGACCTTTCTCGTGGTGGCGGCGCTGCTCGCGGTTGCCTCCTACAACGGGACCTTCATCCCTACTGTCCGCGTGTACGTGCACGCTGAACGTGCGGGGCTGCTCATGGCGCCCGGGTCGGATGTCAAGGTGAGCGGGGTGGTCATCGGTCGGGTCGGCGCGGTCGAGCTGGACGCCGAACACGCTGTCCTCGCTTTGGAACTGGATCCCGACGAAGCCGCGAAGCTTCCCGTCAACGTGGGTGCGTATATCGAGCCGACGACCTTGTTCGGCCGCAAGTTCGTCGCTCTCACCATGCCGAGCGACCCCGCCGTGAGGACGCTCGAAATGGGGTCGGTGATCGATGCGGCAACCGTGACGGTCGAAGTGAACGACACCTTCAAAGCACTGCTGGCAATCCTGCGCGTCGTCGATCCACAAAAGGTCAACTCCACCTTGACCGCCGCCGCGACCGCGCTCGACGGACGTGGCGATCGCTTGGGCGATCTGCTCGTCGACATCGACCGCTACCTCGGCGAATTCAACAACAGTATTCCGACGCTGCAACGCGACATCCCGCTACTCGCAGACAACGCGGACACGCTGGCAGCGGTCACGCCCGACCTCATGACCACGGTGTCGAACCTGACGACGACGAGCCAGACGGTCGTCGACCGACAAGCAGCCCTGAGCGCATTCCTGCTCAGCTTCACCTCCTTCGGCAACAACGGATCGGCTCTACTGGACAAGGCAGGAACCCCTTTGGTCAGCGCACTCGACGCTCTGGAACCGACGACCGGGCTACTCGCCGAACGCGCTCCCACCTATCAATGCTTCCTCTCGAGCCTCAACCAATCACGCAGGGTCCTCGAGCGGGCACTCGGTGGCCGACCGGGCCTCAACATCGTCGGCACGCTCTTGATGGGTGACCCGCCGTATCGGAACTCGGCCGATCTGCCCGTCAACGGTGCGGACTCGACGCCCGCCTGCTATGACTACGCCGCGGGGCCGGGCGGACCTCCGCCGCCACACATCGATTTCAACGACGGCTCGCATGCCTACCGACCGGTCCGCGAACCACTGGATGTGCTCGGAAACCCGTTCGCCGCGATGCTGTACGGACTCACCCGATGACCCCCCGGCGGCAAGGCCTCAAACTCCTGGCATTCGTCGTGGTCACCTCCTTGATCACGGGGGCGCTGTTCGTCGTGGTCGGTGATCTGCGTTTCGTCGCCCACCACACTTACCGTGCGCTGTTCTCCAGCGCGTCGGGACTTCGGACGGGCGAGGACGTCAAACTCGCCGGCGTCGTGGTCGGGAAAGTGGAAGACATCGGCTTCGGGTCGGCTGACCTGGTCGAGGTGGAATTCACGGTGGACGACAACGTCGCGCTCCTGCGGTCCGCCACTGCCGCAATCAAATACAAGAATCTCATCGGGGACCGGTACCTCGAGCTGACTGTGCGTGCTGATGGTTCGGGGGTGCGGCCGGAGAACGAGACGATCCCGGACTCCCAAACAAGCCCGGCGCTCGATCTCGACGCACTGGTCAACGGATTCCGTCCGCTGCTGCAGGGAATCGACCCGGACGAAACAAACAAATTGTCGGCATCGTTGGTCGCGGTCCTCAACGGGCGTGAACAGAGCATTTCGGCCATCGTCGAACAGCTTGGGTCCCTCGGTAATTCCATCGCCGACCGGGAGGCGGTGATCGGCAGGCTGATCGACAACCTCAACCTGGTATTGCGTACGGTCAGTGGCCGCGAAGACCAATTCGGTGCGCTGGTGACCAACCTGCAGCAGTTGGTCAGCGGGCTCAACAGCGACCGCGACACCTTGACCAGCGCACTGGTCGGGATCGACGATCTGAGCGGGCAGACAGCGCAAGTGCTAGAGGAGAACCGGCCGTCCATCGCCGCCGATATCGAGCAGTTGGGCCGCACCGCGGGCAACCTCAACGCGAGTTCCGAAACGCTCCAGCTCCTGCTCACCAACCTGCCCGAGGTCTATCGGCGTGGTGGCAGAGCCAGCGGCTACGGCAGTTTTGTGAACTTCTTTCTGTGCGGTGTGGCCATTCGCTACCCGGCGATCGGCGGCGGCCATTCGACCACGCCGATGTTCACGGTGCCGGCAGATAGGTGTAAGTGAGAGATGAAGTCCTTCTTCGATCGTGACCCGATCCGGCTCGGCTGGATCGGAACCGGGGTACTGGTTGCGCTGCTCGTGCTGGTTTTCAATTACCAATCGATTCCCGGATGGCCCGGATCGAGCAGTTATGTCGTCGAATTCACCGACGCCAGCGGACTTCAACCGGGCGACACTGTTCAGATCACCGGGATCACCGTAGGCAAAGTCACCTCCATTCAGTTGGTCGGCGATCACGTCGATGTAGAGGTAGACGCCGATACCCGCGACCGTCGTCTCGGCGACCGCACAGGTGCGGCGATCAAGGTCGAGACGGTGCTCGGGCGCCGATTCGTCGAACTTCGCCCCGACGGGGGAGGTGAGCTCGGCGACCGGATTCCGTTCAGCCGCACCACTTCTGGCTACGACATCACCGATTCGCTCTCGCAACTGACCGGCAAGCTCGAGGGCACCGACAAGAAGAAGTTGTCCGATGCCCTCGACAGCATCTCGACTGTGACCGAACATCTGCCGAAGAACCTCCAGTCGGCATTCGACGGAATCTCGCGCGCTTCTGCCACAGTGGCCGATCGTGACCAGGCCGTGCGTGATCTGTTCACCGAAACGAGCGCGGTCTCCGGGATTCTCGCTGATCGCAACCAGAACCTGACCGCGCTCATCAGTGACGGTGGGACGTTGTTCGCAGCGCTGAACGACCGAGCCGCGACGATCAGAAGCTTGCTTTACACCGTTACCCAGGTGAGCAACGAGCTCCGTGGCTTGGTCGCGGACAACACGGCGACAACACCCCCCACGCTGGCTGAACTCGAAAAGTTGATCGCGCTGTTGAACGAGAACCACACCAATATCAACGACGCGATCAGTGGTCTGCGCCCGTACGCAATCCAACTGGGGGAGGTCGTGGGCAGCGGACCGTTCTTCAACGTGCTGCTGCAGAACATCACTCCGGTCAACCTGCACGGCCAGGGCCCGGGCAGTCTTGGAGGAGGACGATGATACGCAAACGAACGTCGGACCGGCGGATTCCGCTGCCCGGACGCATATTGGGCGTCGCAGTGGCAGTGGCCGCACTGGTCATTGTCATCGCGACTGTCGTCGACCGTCAAAGTACCAAGCACGCCACGGCCTATTTCACCAACACCGCCGGCATGTATGTCGGAGACAACGTCACCGTCCGCGGCGTCCCGATCGGAACCATCTACCGGATCGAGCCGATCGGCGACAAGGTTCGAGTCGAATTCACCTACGACGCGGAAACATTCATCCCCAGCGACACCCATGCCGTCATCGTGGCACCGACCTTGGTTTCCGGTCGCTACATCCAGCTCACCACCGATCGTGTCGCCGACGGGCAGGCTCTCGCTAACGGAGCCGAAATCCCGATGGAACGTACAGCGGCACCCGTGGAGTACGACCAGGTCAAGCGCCAGCTCGACCAGCTCGCCACGGAAGTCGGCCCGGATCGGCCAGGCGCCGACGGCTCGCTCAGCAGATTCACCGAGGCGACCTCGGCGGCCTTGTCGGGCAACGGTGCCACCCTGAAACAGACCCTGCTGAACCTGTCCGCGGCCTTGCAGACCATCGACCAAGGTGCGCCCGACCTGTTCTCGACCGTCCGGAATCTGCAGACCGTAGTCTCCGCACTGGCCGCGAGCGACCAGCAGATCCGGCTGTTCACCGGGCAGCTCGCCGACGTATCCGGTCTCCTCGACGACAACCGCACTCAACTCGACGCCGCACTCCAGGCACTGCATGCGATGTTGCCCGAGATCCAAACCTATGTGCACGACAACCGTTCGGCGCTGCAGCACGATGTCGCCGAATTGCAGCGGATCTCCGGCCTGCTGGCCACTCGGCAGGACGACCTCGCCCAGATTCTGCACACCGCACCTACCGCGCTCGCGGACCTGTACAACATCTACGACCCCGACTCCCGGACGCTGACCGCTGCTGTGTCAGTCGCCGACTTCCCCGAGCCGATGTCGTTCATCTGTGCCTTACTGACGACCGCGAATGCGCCACAGCAGGAATGCTCGCGCGCGAGCGACAAGTTCGGCGATCTGTTCGGTGCTGCGGTACGCGCTGCCCAACCCCAACCGGTGGCACCGGCTCCCGCCCCAGCGAATCTTCTGCCCGGGCTCCTCATTCCAGGTCTGGGAGGTGGACGTTGAGAATCCGTCATGCATCGACGATCCTGGTAACGGCTCTTGTTTCGTCCATCTTGATTTCCGGTTGCCGGTTCGATGGTCCTAACTCGATTCCATTGCCCAACAACGCCATCGGCGACGAAAGCTACACCGTTCGCGTAGAACTGCGAGATGTGCAGAACCTCGTCGGCAATTCGATTGTCAAAGCCGACAACGTGACGGTCGGAATTATCCGGCGTATCGAGGTCGACGGCTACACAGCCATCGCGACTGTCGACATCGACGAATCGGTAACGCTGTCGAGAAACGTCACCGCGCAGCTCGCGCAGACCAGTGTGCTCGGCTCGCAGTATTTGGAGCTGACCACCCCGCCGACGGCATCTGCAACCGGGCGACTCGCCGACGGTGACACCATCGCGCTCGGCGACAGCTACGAGTACCCCGCCACTGAAGAGGTCCTCGCGGCGCTGTCGCTGCTGCTCAACGGTAGTGGCCTGCAACAGGTCCGGACGATCATGAGTGAACTCAACCAGGCCGTCGGGGGCCGGGAGGAGTCCGTCAACAGTGCGGTTGGCCGCATCGAGACCTTCGTCGGCGGTCTGGATGCCCAACGCGACAACATCGTCAGAGCTATCGACAGCCTGGACGGCCTCGCACAGTCGCTGGCCGAGCAGAACGCGACACTTGTCGCCGGCATCGAACAGATCCAACCGGCGTTGGCAGTGCTCGAAGAGCAGCGCGGACAGCTGGTCACGATGCTCGACAGTGTCGGCCGGTTCGGCGCACAAGCTGCTGAGGTGTTGCGCAGCAGCCGCGCCGATCTGGCCGCCAACCTGCAAAGCCTGCAGCCGGTCCTGACCGAGCTGGCCAATTCGGGAAAGGATCTTCCCGAAAGCCTGTTGCTCGCTGCGAGCGTCCCGTTCCCCGTGACCGCGATGGACGGACTTCGCGGCGACTATCTGAATCTGTTCCTCACCGTGGACCTCAGCCTCGAAGCGATCCAGAACAAAATGCTCGGCAGCATTCCACTGCGCGATCTGCTGCCCGGTGACCCCGGCCGTTTGGTGAACCCGATGACCGCGCCGACAGAACCCACCCACGCACCGGAGACTTGGGGTCGATGATGAGAACCAGACTTGTCCGAGGACAATTGATCGTTTTCGCCGTCCTGGCCGTGGCCAGCCTCGTGTACGGTCTCGTGCACTATGTGAGCATCCAGCGATTGACCGGTATCGGCACGTATACGGTCACCGCGGAATTCACCGAGGCGGGCGGGATCTATGAAGACGCACTCGTCACTTATCGCGGCCTCGATATCGGTCGGGTCACCGGAATCGAACTCAACGGCACCACCGTTGAAGTACGGCTCCAGCTCGAGTCCGACTACCGGGTGCCTGCGTCGACGACGGCAACCATCAAGAGCATGTCGGCGGTGGGCGAGCAATACCTCGACCTGCAACCGGATACGAACTCGCAGCCGTACCTGGCCGACGGTTCCCGCATCGCGAAGAATCGAACAGCCGTCCCGGTGCCGACCGGGCAGGTGCTCGGCAATCTCCAGACCCTGCTGACCGATATCCGGACCGAGAGCCTGAACAACACGATCGACGAGGTGGCGGCCGCACTCGACGGAACCGGTCCCGCATTGTCGGGGCTCATCGAATCCTCAGCAGATCTTATTCGCCTCGCGCAGGCAGATCTGGGGCCGACGGTCCAGCTGATCAATGATGCAGAGTCGCTGTTGACGACAGGGAACGTGGTCGGAAGCGATATTCGCTCGTTCACGCACGATCTTGCGTCGTTCAGTCAGCAACTCGTCCTCAACGACACCCAGATACGGGGCATCCTCGATGAAGGGCCGCCCGCCGCCGATACTGTCGGCGGTACCTTCGCCGATCTGAGCGAACCGTTGCCGCTACTGCTCACAGATCTGCAGACAGTGGGGCAGGTGTTGCGGGTAAATCTTCCGCAACTGCGCCAGATCATGGTCGTCTACCCAGCTCTGAGTGCCGTCGTCAACAACAGCGCTGTCGGGTACTCCGACAACTCCGATCCCCAGTTGCCGCTGCCGCTCGACATCAAACTCGGTAACACGCTCAATCCACCCCCATGCACCGAGGGCTATCAGGGCACCCAACGGCGTGACCCCTCCGACACAGCTCCGCTCGAGGTCACGCCGAATCAGCACTGCGACGTCCTCCCCGAGAACCCGAAAGTCGCCCGCGGTGCCCGCAACCTGCCCTGCGCCACCGATCCGACGGTTCGTACCGCTGACGTAGCGAACTGCCCGCGCGGGCTGCCGTCGACGTGGTCCGACATGCCGCAGCGTCCCGGTGTGGTCGAGCCGGCCCCACCTGCGCAACCGCAGGCGGCACCCACGGCGGCAGCCGACCCGGTGCTCTCCGCGGACAACCCAGCAGCCGTACCGTACGCCGAGCTCAGCGGGATATTCCGAGGCCCGGACGGGATCACCTACGTCCTCGGCAACGCACCATCAGTATCTGGAAAGGAAGTCATGAGATGGCAATCGCTGTTGATCAAGTAGACGAGGTCGACGATCGTTCGATCGACGATTCGACCACGGCCACAGCAGGTTCGGAGGTCGACACTGCCGCACACGAGATCGGTGGTCAACGTCGGCGTCGAGTCGCCGCGGCGTTGATCGTCCTCACAGTGGCGATGTTCGCCGCGCTCGGCGGGGCGGTGAAACTGTTCACCGATGTCCGCGCATCCGAACAGGCGAGCGAACGCGACCGGATCGTTCTGGATACGGGACGCAGGGTGGCGGCGGAGCTGGTCTCCCTCAATCACACGTCGGCGAAAGAGAATCTCGACACCATCGCGGCGAATTCCACCGGGTCGTTTCGCGATCAATTCGACAAGGTATCGGGAACATTCTCCTCGGTCCTCACGCAAGGGCAGGTCGAATCGTCCGGTGAAGTGAAGGAAGCGGGAATCGTATCGGTCGGCGACGATCGCGCCGTGATCATCGCCGCCGTCACATCGACGGTCAAGAATACCGAGGTGCCCGAAGGGCAAATGCGGGTATACAGAATGAAAATGACCCTGGAAAAGAACGGGTCCGAGTGGCTCGTATCAAACGTGGAGTTCGTTGCATGAGTATCATCACCGATTCGGCGGAAAATACCGCCGCACCGCGCGGTTTCTTCGTTCGGCTGAAGGTATGGCCATCCGGGGTGATCGGGCACATAGCGGGCTGGCCCGCAAAGGTGCTCGTATCGAGCGTCGCGATCGTTTTCGCGTTGACAGTGACCGCTGCAGTAACTGTCGCTATTCTGGCCGTGCGGATGAATAACGTCCAATCCGTCGAAACATCGTCACTGGCAGCAATGGATTCAGCCAAGAATCGCATTCCGCTGGTGTTGTCCTACGACTTCAACACCATCGACACGGAATTCCGTAAGCGCGCCGAAAACCTGACCGGGACGTTCAAGAACGATTTCGCCGAGCTCGGCACTGCCGTGATCATCCCGGCTGCGCACAAGGATTCGATCACGACCGAGGCTGCCGTCGCAGAGGCCGCGGTCGTCAAGGCAGACGAGAACGAAGTGACCGTGCTGATGTTCCTGAATCAGACTACGAAGAGCGCCAGCATGCCGGGCCCGCGCCTCGACGGCAGTCGCGTACGGGTGACCATGATCGAGTCCGGCGATCAGTGGTTGATCTCCGATATCACACCGGTGTGAGTGAGGATTACTGATGGGCGTCGAGGTCAGGACCGAGGGTGTAACTAAATCCTTCGGTTCCCAGCGAATTTGGCAGGACGTGTCGATCACGCTCCCTTCGGGTGAGGTCAGTGCGTTGCTCGGCCCTTCGGGTACGGGTAAGTCGGTGTTCCTGAAGTCGCTCATCGGTCTGCTGCGGCCCGAGCGCGGGTCCATCTTCATCGATGGCACCGACATCATGACCTGCTCCAACAAGGAGCTCTACGAGATCCGCAAACTGTTCGGCGTCCTTTTCCAGGACGGTGCGCTGTTCGGCTCGATGAATTTGTACGACAACATCGCTTTCCCGCTTCGTGAGCACACGAAGAAGACGGAATCCGAGATCCGCCGCGTGGTCATGGAGAAGCTCGAGCTGACCGGTCTGCTCGGCGCCGAGGGCAAGCTGCCCGGCGAGATCTCCGGCGGTATGCGCAAGCGCGCCGGGCTGGCCCGCGCGCTGGTCCTCGACCCGCAGATCATCCTCGTCGACGAGCCCGACTCGGGCCTGGACCCGGTGCGTACCTCGTACCTGGCGCAGCTGCTGCTCAACATCAACGCGCAGATCGACGCCACGATCCTGATCGTGACGCACAACATCAACCTGGCCCGCACCGTGCCGGACAACATCGGCATGCTCTTCCGCCGTCAGCTGGTGATGTTCGGCCCCCGTGAGGTGCTGCTCACCAGCGAGGAGCCGGTGGTCAAGCAGTTCCTCAACGGCCGCATGATCGGCCCGATCGGTATGTCGGAGGAGAAGGACGAGGCGCAGATGGCGCGCGAGCAGGCCCTCGTCGACGCCGGTCACCACCACGGTGGCGCCGAGGAGATCGACGGCATCATCCCGCAGATGAAGGCCGAGCCCGGCATGCCGGCCCGCCAGGCCGTGTTCCGCCGTCAGGCGCGCGTGCGCGAGATCATCCACACGCTGCCGCACGCGGCGCAGGTGGCGATCCGCGAATCGCTGGATTCCTCCGACGACACTCAGGTGATGGCGAACTACGCCGGCAGCGGCCAGCCCACCGAAACGCTCGAGACGGTTCCGCACGGCTAGATCAATGGCTGAGCGAGTTTCCGCGCACGGACGAGCCCTGGAAACGCCGTGCGAGTGGAATGTGGCGACTTTCCATTGCGAGTCCGGTCGGGGTCTTTTTCGCTTTAGTGAAATGGTGCTAATTTGCGACTCAGATAGACGGTCTATACAGAGGCGCAGAAGAGCCTGAGCGTAATTCTAGTTCGAATCCGCGAGAGCCCATCCGACGTTATGATCGATCTGTCGATTCCGGTTACGGGTCGTGTTGTGAGGCGGGAGAGACGAGTGCAGTGGTCCAGCTTCTTTTCGGTGAATGTGCAGTCATTGCCCGAGATGGTCGATGACTTCGCCGAGCACTGGTGGATCTACTCCACGATGCCGCTGATCGCGGCATTGATCGGCTACGGTACCAAGATCGTCGCCATCAAGATGATGTTTCGGCCGCACAAGTTCATCGGTTTCGGTGCGTTCGGGTGGCAAGGCATCGTTCCGAAACGAGCGCCGGAGATGGTCGAGGTCCTCTGTTCTACCCTTACCGGACGTTTGATCTCCGCCCAGGAGATCATCGACCGAGTCGACGGTGCCGAACTCGCGGCTCTGATCGAGCGGCCGTTACGCATCGAGGTTGCTCGCATCATCAAAGGCGTCGCTGCCGACTATCAGCCGGCTGCATGGAATCTACTGCCGGCGCCCGCACGGGACCTGGTAGTCGAACAAGCGCAGCGGGCCGCACTCGACGCGGTTGTTGCGCTGACCGAATCTTTGACCGACCATATCGACGAGGTCTTCGACCTGCAGACGATGGTCACCAGAGAATTTCTCTCCGACCCCGACACGCTGGAAAAGATGTTCTTGGAAGTGGGTCGGCGTGAGTTTGCGTTCATCCGGCGCAGTGGCCTGGTGTTCGGCTTCGCGATCGGCCTGGTACAAGTCATGGTGTGGCTGATCTTCCGTAGCCCGGTGATGATGCCTCTGTTCGGCCTGTTCACGGGTTGGTTCACCGATTGGGCTGCGCTGCGGTTGATCTTCAACCCGAAAGAGCCGAAAAAGTACCTCGGTGTCATCAAATGGCATGGCTTGTTCCTCAAGAACCGTATTCCGGTGTCTCAGGAGTACGCCGTTCTGATCGCGAGTCGCGTACTCACCGCTGACCGACTGGTGCGAGGCTTGTTCAACGGGCCACATCAGCGCGAGCTTGTCGGTTTGGTGGCCACGGTCGTAGAAGACGCGGTGCGCACTGAGCTTGGTGACCTCGACAGATTTGTTGCGACTCAGGTGAACGAGTTGCAAATCCTCGGCGATTTGGGGTTCGGCAAACTCGGAATCGGCAAGTTGCTGGGCGCGGCGGCTCGTCCGGTGAGCGCCCCATTGCGCGCCATCACCGGCGTCGGCCTTGATGCGATGCAGATCGCGCCGATGTCTCATGCTGCGGCCACCGAGCTGGTAGAGGCTTTGCCGAAGCTGCTCGATGGTCCAGCCGAAGAGTATCTTGACCGCGCTCTGGGGATTCGCGAGCTGATGGTCGAGAAGATGGTCGCGATGACGCCCGAGGAGTTCGAGGGAGTGCTGCGGCCCGCGTTCCAAGCAGACGAGAGGACCCTCATCCTCGTCGGGGCAGTCCTCGGCTTCCTCGTGGGCGACCTGCAGGTAGTCGTCATGGAGAACCTGGTCCATTAGCTATGCCCTGTGTCACAACGCGTTGCGTAATTATGACGCGATGCGTAAACTCGGTTTTACGCAATCGCGAATCATTCACTCAAGGAGCGAACCACCATGGCAACCAATTCCACCAAGTCCGGTAGTGAAGGGTCCTCGGAGAAGGTCGAGAACACCCAGGCGCACCTCACCAGCTTCCTCTCGTCGGTGGTCGATTCGACAAAGGGCTTGGTCGACGACCTGCTCGACACGGCCGGCCGGGTCGAGAAGGATGCGCGCAATCGTGTCGAGACGGCGCGCGAGAAGGTCACCCCCGGTGACGAGGACATCGAATCGCTGCGCAAGCACGTGCGTAGCCTGACCGAGCAGGTCGAGGAACTCGCCCGTATTCGCAAGTAGGCCCGTAGCCTGAATCGCGCCACGCCCGAGCGGAGGATATGACATCTCCGCCGGGCGATGGCTCGTTGAGGCGCCGTTTACGCACGACTATGCTTTGTGTAAACGGTGCGGCGAGGGAGTGGTGTATGTCTAAAGGAGATCATCTGGGTGATGCCGGGAGCGGCAAGTACCTGATCAAACGGTATTCGAATCGAAAGCTCTACGACACGGTTCGAGGTAAGTTCACCACCCTGGATCAAGTCGCAGAGCTGGTGGAGGGTGGCGTCGAAGTTGTGGTACTCGACCACGACACGGGCGTCGATCGCACTGAGGAAGTGCTCGCGCAGGTACTGAGTCGGCAGGCGCGGAGTGCACCGGGAGGCAGGTCAAATCTTCTCGCGGACTTGCTACGCACTTCAACGGGCGTTGCGAAGTCGCTGTTGGATGGTGTGTCGGCCCTCGACGTGAATCCTGAAGCCGGTGAGGCCTCGGCATCGTCAACCTCCGGCAAGAGCGGTGCTGACCGCGCCGGGTCCTCGTCCGTCGCTGACGTTGACAGCGATGCAGGCGCGAAAGCTGATGGATCCGCGGGGCATGTGGAGCGGCAAGAAGCCGAGATACGAGAACTGCGCGACCAGGTGTCACAACTGACCCAGGCAGTCGCGGCACTTCTCGACCAGAACGCAAACAAGAGCGGCGATCACTGAACTTCCCCGGTTCTCCGGGACCTCTCTTCGCGGGCACCGGATCTGTATCCGGTCGGCGAGGCTCAAGACACTGCTAGTCGAGATGCATTGATTGAATACATCAGGATGAAGTTTGTTGAAATTCAGACATTCTTGGCCAAGGATGTACGATGGCCGGGTGGCTGAGACGGTGAGTTTCCAGGCTGAGATGCGGCAACTCCTGCGGGAGCGATCACTCGATGTGGCGCGCCGGATTGTGTGCTCCGATGGGTGGTCTGCGGTGAAGATATCGAGCATTGCCAAGGAGGTCGGGATCAATCGTCCGGCACTCTATAAGGAGTTCGGGTCGAAACAGGCGTTCGGGGAAGCGCTGGTCGCCCGCGAAGCCGATGTGTTCCTGGCGGGTGTCGTCGATGGTCTTCGCGCGCATGCAGACGATGCGGTGGCGGGCATGGTCCAGGCCGCCGAGTTCGCTCTGCAGTTCGGCTCGGATAACGCGCTGCTCAAGGCAATTCTCATCGAACGCGAGGGGCAGGACGGCGGATTACTCCCGTTTCTGGTGGCGGATCCCGAGACGGTGCTCGCCCGCGCCGTGAGCGTGATCGATGCTGTGGTGCGTGAACAGTACTCGGCAGAGGTAGTCGGTGACTCGGTACGGGAAGACTCCGTCGAAGTCCTGGTCCGGCTGACCCTCAGTCACCTTTACCAGCCGCGAGGCTCGATCGAAGATGCGGTCGGGCAGATTCGTCGCGTGATCACCAGCTTGCTGTATGCACAGCCGGACCCCGGGCAGTCGGTTCGTTGATGCCCGGTCTGTGGCAGATCATGGCCGGCTGTCGCGGACCTGCCTGAGTTTCTTCACCACTGCTTCGGCCACCACTTTGGCGCTCTTCGGATTCTGGCCGGTAATCAGATTCCCATCCTCGACCAGATGGGGCCTGAAAGGAACCAGACCCTTGCTGTACGCGGCGTCGCGCTTCTTCAGCTCCTCTTCCAGGTCGAACGGAACAGCCTGATCTCGCTTCGCGACCTTCTCCTCCGGCCATGAAAATCCGGTGAGCGCCTTGCCTTTCACCAGGAGCTCGCCCGAGGGCAGCCGCACATCGAGCAACCCACTCGGGCCGTGACACACCGCTGAGACAACCTTCCCGGATTCATAGAACCGGGCGATCAGGTCAGCGAGCGCGGGGCAGTCGGTGAAGTCGAACATCACCCCGTGCCCGCCCGTCAGATAGATCGCATCGTAGGAGGCGCTGTCGACATCGGACACGTTCCGCGTCGTGTCCAGGAGGTTCATGAAGTCCCTGTCTTCATATCGTTTGGCGACTTTGCCCTTCAATCCGACGGCATCGCCGAGCTCTGTGAAGAGCAGGCTCTCTGGATCGAGCGGGACCTTGCCGCCCGAGGGGCTGGCGATGTCCAGCAGGTAGCCCGCCTCTTCCGCGACGTCCCAGAAGTGCGTCAGCTCGCTGAGCCACAGCCCGGTTCGGAAGCCGACTTTCTCGAACTGGTCGGCATTGGTAACGATGATCAGAATCTTGTTTGTGGCCATCAGTTCTCCGCATCGTTATGCCCTGATACGTCAGGGAGCTATCGCATCGCTTCACTGCTATACCCAGAAGGCTGCAAGTGACACGGGAGCTCGACGGGACCGTGGGCATCAATCTCCACCGGCAGGCCAGGTGTGATCCGCCTAGGGCGGGATCGGGCGGCACAGCGTGGAACAGATAGTGGTGCCCGTCGAGCACCGTGACCTGTTGGATCGACGGATTGCTGATCGCGTCGTAGTGCGCGGATTCCCATTCCGGATCCGCCGTGCAATCCCAAAGTCCTGAGGGCGGAACGGGTCTCGTTGACGATGGCGTCGCTGGTGCGAGGCGCATCGGTGCCGTCGCTGAGGCCAAGGCCGAGGTTTTCGACGATTGCGAATGTCTCGCGGAAGCAGTGGTGGTCCTGTCCCACACCGCGGCCGTAGAAGACGAAAAGGCAGTGACAGCAAGAGTATTCAAAGACCGAGCAAGTGCTTTCTGCACGGCGCGTGTCATCCTGGATTATTGCGGGTTCGTTCAAGGCGCGGCGGTTCGCGGTGGGTGTGGCCGCCCCGTAGGGTGAAGTTGCTTCACCTCGCGGGGCCACCATCACCTATCCGTCTGACCGGTATTTTCGCCGGAAACGGGTACAGGACATGGTTTCCCGTCGCGGCGTCAGCAGCCGCAAAGGGTCACCGAACGATCACTGGAGGTTGCATGCCCGAACGCCCGGCTCTCGATCTGTTCGACGCTCTACATTCCACCCCCGCACGGCGCTACCTCGAGCCGGACCCGATTGACGAGTCGGTGCTGTGGGATCTGCTCGATGCTGCGATCAGAGGCCCGTCCGGCGGTAACTCGCAGGGCTGGGGCTGGGTGGTCGTGACCGATCCGCAAGTCAAGCAAACCATCGCGGACTGGTACCGAGATGGCTGGGAACGTGTCTACGGGAACGCAGTTCCTACCGCCCAGTCCGCCGATTCCGGGCTGACAGCGTCGGTGCACGGTAGCGCGGAGTACCTGGCGGCACATTTGCAAGAAGCCCCGGTCTTCGTCTTTCCGGTCTTGACCGAGGTATCCGAGTCCCCGCTGGCGGGTGCCTCGATCTATGGCGCGGTGCAGCACCTCATGCTGGCGGCCCGAGCGTATGGGATCGGCTCGACGTTGACCTCGCTGCACGCCTTCCACGAGAGCGAAGTCGCGGCGCTTCTCGGGTTGCCGGAGAACGCGCGGACGATGGCGCTGATCCCGCTGGGCTATCCCGCGCGTGGGCGCTGGTCGGAACCGAAGCGTAAGCCTGTGCAGGAAGTAACCCATTGGGGTCGGTGGGGGCAACATCGTGAGCGACCCGATGACGCAGGTGGTTCGTAGCAGCAGGCGAGGCTACCGGCCGAGCACTTGGTTCGATCCGGATCCAGCGGGATCCTGGCTCCCTGACTCCCAATGCGCCATGGTTCGCGAGAACCAGCCGGCGAGAGTGACCAGTATTGCGACGAGCAGTGTCACGACGATGTAGGCGGGGAGCCAGAATGCTGTCGCGGCCGCGACAGCGAGCACGGTTGCGCCGACCAGCCGGGGGAGCCAGCCGACACCTATGTCGCGATGGAAGTAGATCGCATGTGACAGCAGGTAGATCGCGGGACCGGCGAACATGAGGATCCCCGCGATGCCCGATCGAGGATCGTGGACATGGGCGAGCAGTATCTCGATGCCCGCGGCGAACATCACGAGACCGGTGACGACGCCGTAGGTGATGTTGATGCCGATGTGCACGGACCTGATCGGGTCTTCGTCGTCGGATATACGCTCCTCCACGAGCTGTTCGGCCCGTCCGAAGTAGACCACCCACAGGCAGACCAGGGCGATGAAGCAGCCCAGTGCCAGCAAGAGCGTGAGTTCGTCGGAGTGGTGTTCGGAGATCGAACGTCCCAGGGTCATCACGGTCTCGCCGAGCAGGATGATCAGAAACAATCGCACCCGTTCGAGCATGTGCGCGGAGTCGAAGGGTCGCCGTTGGGTATTCATCGATACGCCCGGTATCGGGTGCGCGGTCCACACGCCGATCAGGTCGACGAATGCGGCCACGGCCCACCACCAGAGGCGGGAGTCGGGATCGAGCGTCGAGCCGACCACCCAGGCAGGTGCGGAGACCGCGAACCAGGTCAGCACGTGGCGGAAGTGTCGGCGAAGTAGCGCGGTAGGGGCGGTCGCTGCCGCGTAAACGCTGGGGCCGGTCAAGGCGATCAGCATCGGAACGACGAACAGCCAGGGGCTGTCGCCGAACGCGTTTGCGATGCCCGCGTTCATGAACAGCCCCAGTGCCATCACCGAGATCACGATTGCCCGGGTCGCGGAGCGTGCGATGTCGAGCATGGTGACCTCGAATGTGGTGAATGCCCAGACACCGGACACCGCGATCGCCATCACCAGCGTCTCGGTGGCACCGCGCCAGGTCAGATGTGCCACGAGATGGTGCGTCAGCTGACTGATGGCCAGCACGAACACCAGGTCGAAGAACAGCTCGAGCGGTGACACCTGACGATGGCGGCCCTGCGGCATACCGATCTTCATGATCTCCTCGCCGGGGTCTACTCGGCGGTGCGATGTTGCTCGAGGATGACCTGGCTGGCCTTTTCGCTGATCATGTAGACCGCGGACGCGATGAAGAATCCTGGGATATCGGGAAACACCGACGCGTCCACGACGCGCAGTCGTGATACTCCGCGCACACGGAAGTCCTTGTCCAGCACCGCCTGCGGGTCGGAGTCGGTTCCGATCTTCGCGGTCCCGCACGCGTGGTGGCCCCACGCTTGCTCGCGGACGAAGGTGGCCAGATCGGCACGTTCGGCAACGTCGCGGCCGGGGATGAGTTCACCGGTCACCGCGGTCTGGACGTGGTCGACGATGTCGCGGGCGATCTCGATGCCGTCGATGACACCGTTCACATCGTCCTCGTAGCCCGCCGAACCCTCCTCGAAGTACCGGAAACCGATGTCGGGGACGTCTCTGGGGTCGGGGGAGCGCAGCGTGACCGATCCGGCCCGGTTGTTGGTGTGGGCTTTGAGTACCAGCACCGATAGGCGGTTGTGGTGGCGGACGGAGTCGCGCGAATAGCCGGGGTAGTAGCCGTGGAAGTCGATCGGGAGCGCGAAGACGATCAGGTCCGAGTCTGCCTTGGCGACACTGGATTTGGCGATGATGGCCGCGAGGGAACCGTTGGTGGTGTAGGGGCCGTCGCGTTGATCGCGCCATTCGGCGAACAGCGCGTCACCCGCGTCGAGGTCGTCGGGAACGTCCAGCGGTGAATCGTTGAAGATCGGGTAGTCGTGATCGAGTTCGCTGACCACCGATACCTCGTATCGGTCGTGGAGGTTGCGCCCCACCCCTGGCGCGTCGACGAGCACGTCGATGCCGTGTCGCTCGAGTTCGGCGCGTGGACCGATTCCGGAGAGCTTCAGCAGTTGTGGGGTGTTGTACGCGCCACCGGAAAGGATCACTTCCTTGCGTGCTCTCGCGATCCGCGGTGAGGTCGGCGTCGGTTGCTGCGGCCGATCGTGCCCGGGTGCTGTTTGGTCTGCCGGGGCGGATGCCCGGTAGAGGCGGTGCCCGTCGAGGTACTCCACGCCGACCGCGCGGGACTTGTCGAAGACGACCTTCGTCGCCAGGGCGTTGAGCCGGATCGTCAGCTTATCGGGCACCTGTGCCGCCACATCCTGCAATCGCTCGCGGCTGCCGTTGCGATGACCGTCTGCCACTGCCACGGGAATGAACGCCATGCCCTGGTAGTCGGGCGGGGTGTCAGCAGCATTCGGGTCCCGGGGGAGGGAAACCTCCTCGGCGATGCCGTACCGATCCCGGCTGGTCTGCTCGATGGCGCCGATGATGTCGAGGAACATCGGCTCCCGGCCACCGACAGCAGGATTTGCCCGGGTGGTGCTGAGCCAACCGTCGCGTCCGTGTCCGGCCTTCTGGTCGCGTTGAGTCTCGGTGTCGCTCGGCAGCGGCTTGGCGTCGACGCCGCGCCAGGCTTCGAGCCGCCGGAACAGCTCACGCATCGGGCCCGCACCCCAGGACGGGTCGCCGGTCAGCTCGGCCAGGTGGTCCCAATCGCTGGGGTGCGGGTAGATCGTGACCAGTGCGCTGATGGCGGTGCTGCCACCGAGGGTGCTGCCGCGGGGGTAGAGGACACCGCCGCGGCCGCCGACGTACTTGTCGTCGTTGGTTTGCACCTCGTCGTTGTCCCAGTGCCGGACGAAGAAGTCCCAGCGCATGTCAGCGTCTTCGCTGGCGTAGCCCTGCATGATCGGGATCGAGTAGTACGGGCAGTGGTGGTCGTCGCCGGCTTCCAACAAGAGCACTGAGTGCCCGGCCAGCGCCAGATTGGCGGCGAGCGGTCCGCCGCCGGCACCGGAGCCGACGATCACGAAGTCGTAATCCTCATCCTGGTCGTCAGCTGAACCAGTGGTTGGTGTACTCATGAGCGCCTTCCTCGTCGAGGGTCGGTCACCGGTCGATGCTGGCGCTGAGGGCCTGATGGCGTCGAGCATCGTCGAGCACGGAGCGGGCCTTGTGGTCGATGGCGTACAGCGCGTCCTTGCCGAGGTAGAGCCGGGTCGGTGGCTGCTGCATCTGGCTCAAGGTGATCAACGCTTGTGCGACCAAACGCGGATCGCCGCCTTGCTGATGATTCAGCTCAGCGTAGCGGTGCAATGCTGTGCGCACGATGGCGTATTCGGCGATCTCTTCGGCGGGTTGGCGTGAGGAGCTCGAATCGAGGAAGTCGGTGCGCACACCACCGGGACAGACCGCGGTGGCGTGGATTCCCAGCGGGGCGGTTTCGGCAGCGAGAGCTTCGGTGAGCATCAGCACCGCGGCTTTGGTGGCGCTGTACAGCCCCGTGGCGGGGCCGGTGACATCAGCCGAAATCGAGGCGATGTTGATGACGTGCCCGCTACCCTGGCGCCGCATGTGTGGCAGGACCTGCTGGGTCACTTCGAGCAGGCCGAACACGTTGACGTCGAAGTTCTGCCGGATCTCGTCACGGTTGAACTCTTCGACGGCACCGAGCATCGAGTAGCCGGCGTTGTTGACCAGAACGTCGATCCGACCGAAGGCCTCGACTGCTGTGGACACTGCCCGGGATATGTCGGCCGGGTCGGTCAGCGACATCGACACCGCGAGGAAGCGATCCTCGGGTGCGCCGATCTGCGACCGTAATCGGTCGGCGTCACGCGAGGTCGCCACGAGCCGTGCGCCCGCGTCGAGCGCGGCACGCGCGGTCTCGAGTCCTATGCCCTTGGACGCGCCGGTGACGAACCACACCGGTTCTGAATTCGACATCAATATCTCCTGTTTCCGGTTACCGAACGCGGAGTTGGCAGGGAACCCGCGCCGCTGGGGGCCGGATGTTTGTCGGTTCCCAGCGGCGCGGTATCTGATGGTCGGGTTGCGCTACGCCGTTGTTCGGACTTCCTCGAGGAGGGCGTCGGCTGCGAGCTTGCCCAGTTCGTTCGAGGCGAGTGGGCTGTCGCCGGTGAGCAATTTGCGATCTCGGTGGGTCATGCCGGTCATCTTGTCGTTGAGGATCGTCAGTCCCTGCTTACTCAAGAGGTCAGCGACGAGCCACTGGAGGTGGCCCGGCAGGTAGCCGATGTCGAGGTTCGCGCCCAGGTCGAGTGCATCGGGGAACACACAGACCGAGTAGCCCTTGAACGGCGACTCCGTTTTACCCAGTGCGGCGGCAAGCAGTGCGGCCGGGCCGTGACACAGGGTGATGATGAACTTGTCGTTCGTCAGGGCCCAGTCCAGCGTCTGTTCCACTGCCTCGCTCGCCGGCAGGCCGGTGACCGCCCCGTGTCCACCGGGGATGAATACTGCGAGGTAATCGGAATCTGCCCCGAGATCGTCGGCGACCACTTCGGTGAGTTTCTTGGGTTGCTTCAGCTTCGGCTTCAGCGCCTCGTAGGTGCCCAAGACCGCCTCGTCCTCGCTCGGCATGGCCCACAATTCGAGCTTGACCGGGTTGCCACCGATGGTCGCGACATCGACCTCGAAACCGGCCTCGATGAGATGATGCAACGGGAGCAGCATCTCGACGGGATGGTTACCGGTGGAGAAGAATTTGCCGTTTTCCAGCAGAACGTAGCGTTCCTCGGTGGCGATCATCAGGATCTTCCATTTGCCACCGGTGTATTCGCCTTTGTGCTCCACACCATCGAAGTCCGTCTTCGGCGCGGTGTACTGACTCAGTGAGTACGGGGAGGGGAAGAACGCGTTGTCCTCGGCCTCATCCGGTGTCGGATTCTTGCTCAGAGTGCTTGTATCGGGCGACATCTCGTGAACCTACTTTCGTTGTTGGATCAGAGTTCTTCCTCGGCGGCCGGTCGGCCGCCGGGCGCGGTCGCGTCGCGCGCTTGGCGGGCAAGTCGGGATAGCACCGACCGAAACTGTGTTTGTTCGGTCGGTTCGAGAGCGGCCAGCACCGCATCTTCGGCCGCAGTGACCCGCGCCTGTAACCGCTCGAAAGTCTCGGCACCGAGCGGGGTGACCACCACTTTGCGTGCGCGGCGGTCGGCCTGATCAGGCCGGCGTTCCACCAGGCCTGCTTCGACCAGATCATCGATCACATAGGGCAGCACCGAGCGATCGATTCCCAAGTACTCCGCCATCTGCAGCTGATTGGGCAGGTCCTTGTACATCACGGTGTAGAGCAGCTGATACCCGCGCGCACCACGTGGCAGATCAGCGACACATGCCTGTACCTGCACCTGGTAGTGGCGCATCAACATCCCGATCGACCAGCCCAGATCACAGTCCACCTCGTCGTTGGAGCGATCTCCTGCGTTATTTCCTGCCATGCGACCGATAACTACTCTCAATCAGCATGCTCGACAACTCGGCTGCGGTATAGATGCAGGCCGTTTCGCTAACGCATCAATGGGCGACCCCTCGCTGACTCGACCTGGCGGGTGCCGGACCGGTCACGCTCGATACTGGGGGAGTCGTCGCGCCGAGCATGCGTTTGTCCAGGTCGGTGCCTCGTCAGGCTTCGGGGATGTTGATGCCGAAGTTCCCGCGGGTGACGTCCTCGGGTTCTGGACCGCCGCGGATCCCGGTGTCCAGGGCGTCGATCGCCGCGAGCTGATCGACGGTGAGCTCGAAATCGGCAATGTCGAGGTTCTCCGCGATGCGCGCGGGGGTGACCGACTTAGGGATCACCTGGCGTCCCTGCTGCACATGCCAGCGCAGCATGACCTGCGCAGGCGTTTTGGCATGCGCGGCCGCGATCTTGCCGATCACCGGGTCCTGCAGCGTCGAGCCCTTCGACCCGTCACGGTAGAAGGTGACGCCACCGATCGGCGACCACGCTTGGTTGAGGATGCCGTGCGCGGTGTCGTAGGCCAACAACTCGGACTGGCGGAAGTACGGGTGCACCTCGATCTGGTTGACCGCGGGCACTACCTCGGTTTCGCCCAGCAGTCGGTCGAGATGCTTCGGCATGAAGTTCGACACGCCGATCGCTCGGACCTTCCCGCCGGCGTAGAGCTTCTCCAGCGCCCGGTATGCCTCGATGGTCAGGCCGAACTCGCCCGGCAGAGCTTGGTGCAGGATCAGCAGGTCGAGCTGTTCGACGCCGAGCTTGCCGACGGCTTTGTCGAACGCGTGCAGCGTCTGGGCATGGCCGAAATCGGTTATCCAGACCTTGGTCTCCAGGAACACCTCCTCCCGGCCGAGGCCCGATCGTCGGACCGCCTCACCGACCTCGCGCTCGTTGCCGTAGGCGGCCCGCCGTGTCGATGTGGCGATAGCCGACCCGCAGCGCCTCCTGGACGGCCGCGATCGTGTCCTCCGGTGCGGCCTGGTAAACGCCGAACCCAACGGCAGGCATCACTACGTCGTTATTGAGTGTGAAATTCGGAATCGTCATCGGTTGTCAGGGACACGGTGCCGGTGTACGCCCGTCTCCCCGTCCTCCTTTCATCCAGTTGTGGAACCGAATTCTCCGAGCGCTCACTTCGTTCGTCCCGACCGTGGAAGTGGCCAGCGGGCTGTCGAAGGCCCAGGACGTCGCGGTTGCGCGTGGTTCGTTGTGCGATCACCTCGTCCGACGCGTAGGGCGTCTGATCCTTCGCCGCGGCCCTGCGGCCGCATCTCGTGCCCGCTGCAGGTGCGGCCGTGGACAATGTTCCGGTTTGCTGTACAGCAGCTTCGGCGATCGATCAACCCAGGTCACAGCCCCGTGGCTGGGGGCACCCAGGTCCGCTGCTTGCCGCAGCAACAACCCTACTCCAGATTGTATGTATCGCAACTCAGTTGTTGAACAAACTAATTTGGGGTTACGTGAAGTCGGTCTCCCTCCGCAGCTGCAGCAGGTCGATCACAGTGCTGGCGGCGTCGCTTTGCTTGAACTGCTCAGCCGAACAGTGGGAAGCGGCGACGACTGGACAGCCGGTTCATTCCGTCCTGGATCGAGGTTTCGACCTGCTGGTAGATCTTGTCGACGTAAACGGTGTCGTCCACGCGTGCCGGGTCGGTCGATACGTTGATCGGATCGAGGAACTCTGTGCGGATCTTCGCGGGTAGCGGGATGTGGGCCGGGAGAATCTCGATTGCCAGTGGGAAGGGGAAACCGGCAATGATCGGCATGGTCGCACCGCGCAGCCGCTTGCCAAGTCCGGTCCATCGTGCAAGGAAGCGCCCCTCCGAGAGGACGAACACGGTGTCGTGCCCGCCGACCGTGGCCACCGGAACGATCGGCACTCCCGACCGGATCGCCTGTCGGACAAATCCTTTCCGCCCGGCGAGGGTTGCCCTATCGCGTTTGCGCCAGTTCCTCATCGCGTCCTGTTCGCCACCGGGCCACACGACAACGTCGTGACCCGCATCCAACGCTGCAGTGACACCGTGGCGGGAAGCGGGGATGACGCCGGTCACCTTGAAGTAGTCGCCGAGGATCGGTGCGGCCATCAACACGTCATGCGCGGTGCCATGGAGGATGCGTTTTCCCTCGAAACGCCGGTTCCAGGCGTGCACCAATGTCCAGGCGTCCATCGTCAGTGAGCCACCGGAATGGACCCCGACGATCAGCGACGGTTCATCGGGAAGGCGGTCCCAACCGTCGATCTCGAGCCGGAAGTAGTGGTCGCACAACATGTCCCACACCGGTCTTTGAAACATTCGCATGAATGTCGGGTTCGGTCCGTCGGATGTCGTCGCCGCGGCCACCCTTCGGGCGATGAATCGCGAGATCGGGTCCCCGCCGCCCGGATCTGCGGGCGTCGCGTGCTGCGGGGGTGTGGGGTCCTTCGTTGTCATCTCGAACCTTCCTGAGTGGTGGTCTCCGCCAACAGGCCCCGCGCGAAAAGAGCTGGAGGTCTTCGGAAGTCACGTCCACGTAGACAGTCAGCACTTGCGTGTATCAATTGCATACATTTGTATCGTATTTGTCAATATCTGAACAAATAGCAACAAGATGTAATCTGCGATCCGTGTCGGAGTCGCAGGGATTTCACACCCGGGTGCTCTGTGCTCCGCGGCAGTACAGGACATCGCCCGCCAGGCGCTCGTCTTGCCGGGCAATACCGTCAGCAGCACCATGGTGTGTTCGCTGGCGTCGATTCGGGCATCCAGCACGCGTCGCAACTCTGGGTTGTCGGCGGAATCGGCTGGTGCTCAACGGAAAGCGGCGCAGATTTCGCGACCCGCACTCGAAAGGGGGTGCACGGGCTTCCCGGCCTCGGCGGCAGCGGGCAGCACCGGCCCCGGCTGTGCGGTCGGAAGATGATGCGCAAACTATTGCACCGCAGGCGATTCCCGTGTCGCGGGTGTTCCGACCGCGAACGGTAGCTGTTCGCTTCCGCGGCTGCTCAGGTGACCGCGGGGTTGTGGGCTTGCGCGTTCAGGCGGCCAGGAACACTCCGGACAGGACAGCGCCGATCTGCGCCACCGTGCGGTCGACACTGCTTGTCGGCTGGAACAGGTGACTCAGGGTCAGCCGAACCATGATCTCGACGATCGAGGTGAGCTCGTCGTCGGACAATTCGGTCAGCTGGTAGCGGTCGCGAACCGAGGTGGTGAGCGCGGCGACGGCGCGGCCGAGCACCGGCTCCGGGTCGCTCACCAGGGCGGGCAGCAGCGCTGTGTCGCCCCCGTGCCGGGCCGACAGGACGGCCTTGATCAGGGTGTTGTCGCCCGCGGTACGCAGGGTGTACTCGGCGGCGGCGGTGATCCCGGCGATCGGGTCCGTCGGGTGTTGAGCGAGTGTCTCGGCGATCCCGGTGAGGTAGATGCCGGTCTCACGCTCGATGAGCGCGTCCGCGAGCGCCTGTTTGGTGCCGATTTCCTTGTAGAGGACCGGCCTGCTGATGCCGACTTCCTTGGCCACCCGTGACATGTTGACCGCCCCCCACCCGTCGGTGACGACCATGGTTCGGGCGACGTCGAGCATGCGGTCGCGCAACAGCTGACGCATCTCGGATTGGAAGTTCGGCGATTCGGCCACTCGCTCATATTACATGTGCTAGTACGTTTGCTGCGTCATTGACAAGTTGCGGTGATGTGTATTTACTAACAACACGGTGAGCTCAGTTGTAACGAACTCGGCAATATCTGAGCTTGTGTCTCGGTGATCAGGAGAATGACGATGACGACATCTCGAAGTTACGAAGAGCCGGCCGCGGTCGCGCACTGGCGCGATCCCAAGCGCTACCTGTGGTTGTTCGGCCTGGTCGCCCCCAGTGCGGCGCTGCTGGCCACCGGTTTCGTCTGGGCGTTCAACCAGCTCGGCTGGCAGGCTGTCGCGCCTGTGTGGTGGTGGATCGGACCGATCCTGCTGTATGTCCTGCTGCCCACTCTCGACCGGTTCTTCGGGCCCGACGGCAACAATCCGCCCGAGGAGGTGATGGAGCAGCTGGAGAACGACAAGTACTACCGCTACTGCACCTACGCCTACATCCCACTGCAGCTGGTCAGCCTGGTATTCGCCTGCTACCTGTGGACCGCGGACAACCTGTCCTGGCTCGGCATCGACGGCGGACTCGGCCTGATCTCCAAGATCGGCCTGGCCTTCTCCATCGGCACGATGGGCGGCATCGGCATCAACACCGCGCACGAACTCGGCCACAAGAAGGACGAACTCGAGCGCTGGCTGTCGAAGATCACCCTCGCCCAGACCTTCTACGGGCATTTCTACATCGAGCACAACCGTGGCCACCACGTCCGTGTCGCGACACCAGAGGACCCGGCCAGTGCCCGGTTCGGCGAATCGTTCTGGAGCTTCTTGCCGCGCAGTGTCTGGGGCAGCCTGAAGTCCTCGTGGGAACTGGAAGCGACGCGCATGCGGCGCCTGGACAAGAGCCCGTTCTCGCTGCGCAACGACGTGCTCAACGCCTGGCTGATGTCGGTGGTGTTGTGGTTGGGGCTGGTCGCGGTGTTCGGTCCGTCGATCCTGCCGTTCCTAGTGATCCAGGCGGTCTTCGGTTTCTCGTTGCTGGAGACGGTGAACTACCTCGAGCACTACGGTCTGCTGCGACAGAAGACCGCTTCGGGACGGTACGAGCGCTGCACCCCCGAGCACAGCTGGAACTCCGATCACATCGTCACCAACATCTTCCTTTACCACCTGCAACGGCACAGCGACCACCACGCCAACCCCACCCGCCGCTACCAGACCCTGCGGCACATGGACGGTGCACCGGAGCTGCCCAGCGGGTACGCCAGCCTGATCGGCCTTGCCTATGTGACTCCGTTGTGGCGCAAGGTGATGGATCGCCGAGTTCTCGCGCACTACAACGGTGACATCACCCGGGTGAACATCCAGCCGAGCAAGCGCGCCAAGGTCCTGGCGCAGTACGGAGCGAACTGATGGCCGCCTACATCTGCCCCGTATGCGACTACGTCTACGACGAGCGCTTCGGCGCTCCCCGCGAGGGTTTCGCGCCGGGAACCGTGTGGACGGCGATTCCCGACGACTGG
This sequence comes from Nocardia sp. FBN12, assembly GCF_050320175.1. GTDB lineage: Bacteria > Actinomycetota > Actinomycetes > Mycobacteriales > Mycobacteriaceae > Nocardia. Next base: position 1,428,307 of record NZ_CP190048.1, read on the forward strand.
TGCTGCCCCGACTGTGGGGTCCGCGAGAAAGTCGATTTCGAGCTGAAAGAGGGTGCGTCGCAATGAACGACTTCAAAGTGTTCCAGTGCGTCCAATGCGGCTTCGAGTACGACGAGGCGCTCGGTTGGCCAGAGGATGGCATCGAACCCGGCACCCGCTGGGACGACATCCCAGACGACTGGTCGTGTCCCGATTGCGGTGCCGCCAAGGCCGATTTCGACATGCGCGAGGTGAGCCGCGGATGAGCGAGCGAATCGTCATCGTCGGCACCGGCGTGGCCGGTGCCACCGCGGCGCAGACCTTGCGCCGCGAGGGGTATACCGGCGAGATCGTGCTCGTCGGCGCGGAGCCCAACCTGCCGTATCGACGCCCCGCGGTGTCGAAGGAACTGCTCGCCGGCACTGCGTCTTTGGACCGGGCGATGCTGAAACCGATGAAGTTCTGGGCCGACAACAAGATCGACCTGCGCCCGGCGACGCGGGTTGAATTCATCGACATCGACCGTGCGACAGTGCGATTGAGCACGGGTGAGGAACTCGGCTACGACAGCGTGCTACTTGCCACCGGCGCCCGGGCGCGCGATATCGACACCGCGTCCACCCGGGCACACACCTTGCGGACGCTGTCCGATGTCGCGGCGCTGCAGTCAGCGATCGGCACCGGCGGTCCGCTGCTCATCATCGGCGGTGGGCTGATCGGCTGTGAAGTCGCCGCCACCGCCCGCGGACTCGGCGCCGAAGTGACGCTGTTGCACGCGGGCCCGGCCCTTCTCGACCGGGTGGTACCGGAGAGCGTGTCGGAATTGGTGCACCGCCTCCATCTCGAGCACGGAGTCAAGGTCGAAACCCGTTCCGCGACAACCCAGCTCGTCGATACCAACGACGGCGTCACCGCCACCACCGCGGACGGCCGGACCTGGACGGCCGCCGCCGCTCTGATCGCCATCGGCTCGATCCCCGACACTGCTCTCGCCGAAGCCGCCGGCCTGGTCATCAACGATGGCATTGTCATCGACGAGCAGTACCGAACCTCCGCGCCAGGAGTCTTCGCCGCAGGCGATGCCACCACCGAATTCAGTCCGTATCGCGGCGAATTCGACCGCGGCCAGCACTGGAACAGCGCCATGACCGCCGGTGCCGCAGCGGCCAAGGCAATCCTCGGCCACCCCGCTACCCCCGCCGAAATCCCCTGGGGCTGGACCGACCAGCACGGCGTCTCCCTGCAATTCGCAGGCTGGATCCACCCTCACGACGAACTGGTCATCGACGGCGACCTCGAATCCCGAGACTTCCTCGCGGTGGCCCTCCGCGACGGCCGCCCCGTCGGCGCCGTGGCAATGGCCAGGCCGCGGGAGCTCCGCGCGGTCAGGCCGATCATCGCTGCGGGTGAACCTTGGTCTGCAGCGCCCCCCTTCGACCTTCTCACCAGCCGGTAGTCGGGTGTTGCGGTCGGAAAGTGGCCGCGGTGGGTTCCTGGCACGAGGACCTCGGGTTGTGCAGCTGTTGCAGGTAGACGGCCGACGGTATTGACGCGGAGTCCGGCGCGGTCGGCCCGAGGTCCGCTGACGTAGAACGACCCACGGAAGAACACCGCGATCATTGGTGCCGTGATGCCTCATCATCCCGACGAACACACCGGCATTTGAGGCGGTGCGGCTGGCAGAGTTGTCCGAACAGCTCGGCAACGACATCATCACTTTCCAGGACCAACCCCGACGAGGCCGGTTCCGGTTCCACGACACATGGGCAATCCTGACCTGCGCTGATTCGGACATGATCGCGCGAATTACGTTGCCAGGTAGTGGATCTGGACTCCTGATGAAGGGATTCGTGCGGCCTCCACCATCCGGTGAGCGACCTCGGACGGATGCACCGGCCGGTATTTCGACAGGCGGCCCCGCAGCAGTGGAGACACGATCGGAGCCAGCCGCTTGGCGATGTCCTCGGCCGGCCTGCTTTCGGACCGTTCGCCGAGTAACAGCGACGGCCGGAAGATATGCACTGCCGGCAGCGTTAGCGCCGAGACATCCGTTTCGGTTTCGCCTTTTACCCGGTTGTATTCACTGGGCGACGAGCGACTGGCGCCGATCGCGGAAACCATGAGGAACTGTCGAGCGTGCGCCGTGGCCGCCTGTTCGGCGACTGCTACGACGTAATCGTGATCAACCTTGCGGAAAGCTTTGCTGGAACCCGCCTTCTCCTTCGTTGTTCCAAGGCAACAGAACACATCGGCGTCGGTCAGTAGATCCGCGGTTCCTTCGAGGTCGTCGAAGTCGACGATGTGCTCACTCAGCCGGGGGTTCTCCATGTCAAGCGGGCGTCGGACCAGAACGTGTACCCGCTGCCAGTCGGGATCGGCGAGCAGTGTGCTCACGAGCTCACGTCCGATTGCCCCGGTGGCGCCGACGATGACAGCAGTCCTTTTCACGAGTACTCCTCAGGGGGATGGTCTGCAGTTAGTCATAAGCACCGGCGGCCTTTCGATAGACTACCGGGCTCTCCGCTGTTGGGCCGAAATCGGATTCGTGCGCCGCGGTCCGGCGATCGGTCGATGACACCGACCAGGCGCAGGCGTGCGACGGGATCGAGCGATTCGGGGGCTCGGTCGAGGTCGGCGCCGAATCCTTTTTTTACCGTCGACGAGAGTCAGCGCAACGGTGATCGGCAACGCTCGCCCGTTCTTCGGAGCCCTGATCACCCACGACCCGTTCCGTCGCATCGTTGGCACCTACCTGAGCGAACTCGAGGAATGGTCATCGTCGGCGAGCGTTGTCTCGGCGGGCGGTCGCCTTATCGAAGGGCGATAGTGGCGGCGTCGTCCCATTCGTAGGAATCTCGGGATCGCCAGAGGCGGACGAGCTTAACCTGCTTCACCATGACCGGGACGGGAACCATGCTGCGTAACTGTGAGATTCGCTCGACGATAGGCGCGGCCTCTTGACGCCGATTGCTGTAACCGATCCCAACGTGGGGGCGGAAGTGAGAGATAGGTTTTGACGCGGTGCCCGCGGCGACGTTCACAGGTTGAGAACGCAGAATCGTGGCGAGCTGCCAGATCGATGACCAAGGCGTCACCGAGAAGCGGACCGCTCCCGAGGAACCGGCCAGAGGTCCGACCTCGATCTCGAAGCTGTCGACGCGCTCGAGCACCTCGGCGGTGCCGGAGGTGATCACACTCGATTGCGGCGTCACTGATCGAATCGGCGGCACCAACCCGGCACCGCGTCATGTGAAGAGACGATAGCGGGACCGGATGGAGTCCGAATGAACTCAAGCTCTGCTGGCAATGCCGAGCAACCGGCGCGTTCGGTGGGGGTGAAGCCGCGGTCGACGAGGAGGTCTTCGGGTGGGGGCCGCTGCAAGGTCCCCAGGCGGTGTAGTCCGCCGAGAAGGCGGCGGGGTTGTCGCGGATCTCGGCATTGAACTGGGCGCCGTCGAAGAAGTAGCCGGAGCCGATGCCGATGTGGTCGATGCCGACCACGTCAACGCCGTAGCGGATGTGATCGGCCGTGGCGGTGAGGCGTTCGACGCGGGCCTCGGGGCGTTGTGGCCCAGGAAGATTCCGACGCCGTTGATGCCGATCACGCCACCGGTCGCGGCGCAGGCGCGGGCCTGGTCGTCGGTGATGTTGCGCGGATGTGCCCACAGCGCGGCGAAACCGGGCGCCCGCATAGGCACGGGCGAGCGGAGGCAGGTGCCGGGCTGGAGGTTTGCCGGGCTCTCGGACCGTCTATATCGTGCTGTGAGAGATCGGACGGGGGAGGAGAGAAATGGCCGGATACTTCCAGGTGGATATCGACGTGCTCGCGAGCACGGTGCAATCACTGAAGAACTCCGAACAGGTACTTGGTGATGCAATGAAGGCCTTGGAGAGCGCGGGCGACGGTGATATAGGCACCACCGGCCTGAACGACGCCGCCGCGAATTTTCAGCGCAGCTGGAAATTCGGTATCGAACGGATCATCGAGGCCGCGATCACCACTGCCGAAGGTGTCTCGCAATGCCATGACGCCTACGTGTCCGCCGACTCCGCGTTCGCTAGGGCGTTGGATCAGGCCACACAGGTGATCGACGCGCAGGGTACAGCCGATGGCAACGCCACGGGGGTACAACGGTGAGCGCCGACCCCTACCCCAACCTGGGGTTCAACCCAGTTGTCGGCAGTACAGCCGAAGTGGCGAACCTCCGGCAGCGTATCGATGCGGCACGCCAGGGCGTGACGGAGACCAGGACGCTGCTCAACCGCCTACTCGACAGCGGTGATGTGTGGAGAGGCGAGGCGGGAGACGCCTTCCGGGCGAATTTCGACGCCACGCTGTCCACCGACCTGGGCTTGGCCCAGACGTCGCTGGAATCGGCCGTCGATCTCGTCGTCGAATGGCACACCAACCTGGTCGATTTCCAGGACACCGCGCAGGGACTCGAACAGGAGGCGGCCGCGGCGCGTGCCGAGCTCGCCACCGCGAACACCACACTCACACAGGCGCGCACACATCCCGACCTCGGCCTGGCCAATGCGCGGTTCTCCGATGCCGACGAATTGAGGGCGGCCCAGTCCCGCCTCGACGCGGCGGTCGCGCGGGTGAACGCGGCGGTGACGGCGGTGTCGGATTGTCAAACCAAGCTGGATGCGATCATCCGGCGCGCAACCGACCTCGAGGGTGTGCACAACGCCCTCGCCGCGCGCATCGCCGCAGCACTCGTAGACGCCGCCAAGAACGCGCCGAGCAAGCCCGACGAGAGCCTCTGGGACAAGATCGTCGACGCGGTGAACGCGCTCGGCGACTGGATCGAGGAGAATCGCGAACTCCTACACAACATCCTCTCCACCACCGCGGCCGTCGCTGGTCTACTGGCGGTGATCACCCCACCCCCGATCAGCGCAATCGCACTGGGCGTTTCCCTGGTGGCCGGCGTCGGAGCACTCGGCCTGAGCCTCACCGACGACGAACTACGCGACGACCTGCTGCACGGCAGTCTGAGCGAGAAATTCAGCGCAGGCATGCAGCTCTCGGGCGACGCGCTCGGGCTGATTCCCGGTGTCGGAGCACTCGGCAAGGTCGGCAAAGTAGCCATGCTCGGTGACGCGGCGGGCGATGTCGGCCGTTTCGAGGGCATGGCACGCGCATGGTCGGAGGCAGCTCACAATCCCGGGCTGGTCAACAAGTTCATGACCGACCACAACGTCGGGGGCGTAACGGACATCATGGCCAATACCGGCGTTACCAACGGGGTCAACCGGCTGCTGCAAGTCACCGGCGTGGAGGGCGCGCACAGTGTGGCCGATCCCGCTGTGGCGCTCACGGTACTGAAGCGGACAGAGGGCGCGGTCGGATCAGTGGCCGGCGTGGCCCTGGGAAGCATCTTCGGGGACTGAGCGATCGAGGGTATCGAACAATGACGAACAATCCGGCGCGACCGCCGCGCTACGCCGTGGCTGTGGAAATCCCGCCCGGCTACCACGAACTCCCGCTGACCGGTATCGCCACCGCGATCTCGGCCGCCGACCCACTGCTGTCGCAGCAGACCACAGGAACGCTGCGCGAGAGTGTGCCGAAAACTCTCGGCACACTCGAATTCATGCTGGAGGTGCTGGCCGAGCGCAATGCCGTGTACTGCGGTATCGGCACGCACCGAAGTGCCGACGGGCATCCGGTGGTGTCCTGGCTGACAATCTCGTGCCTCGACGCAGGTGCACCCCGCAATCCTCGCCTCACCCTGGCCGATATCGCGCAGCACAAGACCCGCGACGAGATCGGCTGGCGGGTAGAAGGTGTCGATGTCGGCGAGCGACCACTGCTGTTCAGCGAGGGCATCGGCCACTACCCCTACCCGGACCTGCCCGCGCTGCGGGAATCCGACGATGCCGCGCACGCCTACCAGATGGAAGCGGTGATTCCTTCACCGGACGGCACCACCGTCGCGGTGGTCGAGGTGGCTACCGCCGAAGTCGATCGAGGGCCGGAATTCGGCCCCATGCTATTCGGAATGGCGGCGAGCCTCGAATTCGTATCCTCCTCGACGACCACGAGTCTCGACCTGTGAACCGGCCACCCGCGATGGACGTTCCGCCGCCGCCCGGACCGGCTCGGCAGTTTCCACCGACCAGGCGAGCGTTGCGCCGCAACTGGTGGAATCGGTGGCCGTTGCTACTCACCGCGCTGGCCACCGGACCACTGACCGTCGTATTGATCAGCAAAGACAGTGGCGTGGCGGTCTTGGTCTCGCAGTACTTCATCTTCGGGACGATGTTCGGTGGGTGCTTCCTGTGGATCAATCGACGCCGCCGCAAGGCCCTGCGGCACCCGTGGACCGTGTGGCGGATCCGGTACCTGTCCGGTACCCGCTATGAGTGGGTGGACCTGCTCGGCCCGCACGGCGAAACAGTGGGCACACTCCTGCTCAGCACGTGGGCGTGGAACCGGGGAAAACTGGTGAATCACGCCACTCGCGAGATCTGGTTCGCCGGTGACCCGGCCAAATACGGAGTCGTGTCCCGTCCGGGCGGACGAGATATGCGCTACGCGTACGTATCCCGCATTTACAAGCCGCCGCGCTTGACATTCCGTGAAGCCGGTGAGCCGCCCGTCCCTGGCGGGGGTCGACACTCCAAAGACTGACCGCGAACTCCGCATGACCTCGGCGGACGTGGTGGCGGACAGTACTCGCTTGGGCTCGAGGGGTGAATGCAACGGTCTCGATCGAGACGGGAGTGTTGCATGGTGTGCCACAGCGGAGGGCGGTCGTTGCCCAGTTCTGGGTGGGTATCGGTGAGGGATTGTCGACCACCGCCGCCGCGGCAGCGGGGGCGGGCACCGTCGACGATCTACCGCGAGATCCGCTGGTACGGGCCCAAGATCAACAACACACTTTCCGGACCGACCCGGTATCGACGCCACCACCGATTCGGTGCCCCACGCGGTGGGGTTGGCCGGCGGAACCGATTGCCGGGGTACTGGTGCAGCTCGGTGCCGGAGAGCTGGTCCGCGCCCGGCAACCGGCGCCGTGAGCGTGGAGCCGACTCCACCGTTGGCGCCGTACGTCCTCGCCAACAAACTCTGACAAACGCCGACAAACTCCGACAAACTCCGACGCCGTGCTTCCCTCGGCAGCGACGGGTCTCGCGAACCACGCGGCGACGTGTCGACCGTTCTCGGCCGCGCCACGCTTCTGGTGTCAGCGGCCGTGAGCGCCGACCATCGATTCGCGCTCATATTCGTGCCTGGGGCTGAGTGGCCGCGGGATCGAGCGACGCCATCACGGGTCACCGAACTCGTATCGTGCAGATGCTCGGCGACCCGGACCTCACGCCGCCCAGGGTGGCGCGACGGTTTCGGTCTGCGCCGGTCGTGGAGAACGTACTGGCCATGTGCTTGTCGGCCACCCGGTCTCTGACCCGCTGCTCGCAGGTCAGAGACGGTCTTGCGCCCCCGGCAGTACACACAAACATGGGCAACCGGAAAACGCCTGGTCATCGCCGATTCTTATTCGATCTAACTATGCCCGGGCCGCCGGTTTGGGGCGGTCCTGTTCCCATCTTCGAGGTGCCCACGGCGGGGCACATCCAAGATGGGAACGTAGCTGACCTGGGAATTTGTTTGGATCGATTGGTGGTCGAAGCCGATTTCGCCATAGGTTGAGGGCGCGGGTGTGCAACGTCGGTGGTTACTTGAACCCCAAACGTGCCGTTGTTCGTTCGGGTTGTTCCTGTGGTCACGGCTGATCACTGGCAGTCACCACGCGCGACCTACCTGCGGATATAGCGAAACGTAAAACATTGGCGTCCATTTTCGATCACGCGCAGTCATTCCGAAATCTTGGGGTATTTTGGGATGGGTCAACTGCCGGTAATCGGCATCGACGTCGGGGACCCGGAATTCGATGATCGCGGTGTGATTGTCGACTGGGCGCGCGCTGCCCGCTGCGAACAGCGCCACGGTGCGGGCGCTTCCGATCGCGAGGGTGCCGACCGGTGTGACGATATCGGCGAAATGCGGTGTAGCCCAGTCGGCTTCGACGCCGGTCACGTACTGATAGAAACTGGCCAGCCACTGGACATCCCCGTCCGATCGGTGCGGGGCCGCTACGGCGCATACCGGCTCGCTCCCGGATACCGAACGCCACCGCTGACGCTGACCGACGACGAGGCGGTGGCCGTGTTACTCGGGCTCCTCATCCGGAAATGGTTGCAGACAGCTAAATTTCGGCGCGATCGCCTCAAAGGAGAGGGCAGCGGTCTCCAGCCTGGGCATCCCGACACCCTGGACTCCACACCTGATTTCCGCACAATTCCTTGCAGGACGCAGACTAGTGACCAGACATTGGAAGGGGCAGAGTTGCGCATCGGGGTTTCCGGACCGCATGGAACCGGCAAGACAAGTTTGGTCGAAGAGCTCTGTGCGCGACTGGAGCGCGGGCACACAGCAATCCAGGAACCGTACGTACTACTCGAAGAGGAAGGATACGAATTCGCGTATCCGCCCGTGGCCGCCGACTATTGGGCACAGTTGCGCTACGCGATGCGCCTACTCGGTGATCCCGCACCCGCTGCGGTATACGACAGGACACCCCTCGACTTCCTCACATATCTGGCAGCCATCGGCGTCGACGCGGAAGCTGGGATCGACGAAACCGCCATACGCACCGCACTGGCCTCCCTCGATCTGCTGGTGATCGTTCCCATCACTGCTGAGACCGAACGTGTACTACCCACACCGGAACTGACCGGGCTCCGTCGCAGCGTGAATGATGCTCTGCTGGAACTGGTTTACGTCGACGACATGCAGTTACTCGAAGACGTGCCCATCCTCGAGCTGGCCTGCCCACTTGACCATCGCGGCCATGCGGTTCTGAACGCACTGACGTACTGATCTGCCGATTCCCGTGCGATCGGTGGCGTGAGTTTCAGCTCGTACGCGAAGGCACATCTTCCTCGCGATCCTCGGCATGGCTGCCTGACTGACGGACCTCGCAAAACGACTGGCAGGAAGGGCCTCCCAGAACGGGGACCGTCAAGATGACGCCGAGGACGGTTGCGAGGCATCCACCCAGGACCAGTCCGATGGCGGCGTAGCGCAGCAGAGCGAACCCCACACTGTGGTTCTGAACCGATCGCATCGGGCGCGTAGGTGACTGCCTCACCGCACACCCGCATCCAAGTTATCCGCCGACGTCATCATCGTCATACCCTCGCTCTCATTTGCTCACAGCAACTTTCGTGGCCACCACCGCTGACGTGTGCGGGCAGGCTCGTTCAATGCGCCGAGTCAAAAGGCGCACCGTGTTGCCGGTGCGTATGGGATTTTCGATGCACCGACCATATGTGTCGATGAATAGCTCGAGTCCCAGTGTGTGTTGACGTCGCGGGCGAGCCCTGATCGGCCGAAGCCATCGGTCGTGCGGGTTTTCGGTGCAGGTAGCACTTGGCTCGCAATCTCTGCTGGAACGTTGGACCGAGGGAGTCAGTCGCGGCGTTGGTAGGTGGCGATGATGACGTTGGCGACCGTGCGTGACGAAGTCAGATCGAAGTCGGTGGGGATCGCGCCGTTTACGAAGAGACGCTTGCCGGACCCGACGACCACCGGGAAGATGAGGAGCCGATACTCGTCGACCAAGCCGTGGCGCATGAGTGTATGAGTCAGGTTGCCGGAGCCGGACACCCAGATCGGTCCCCCCGCCTCCTCTTTGAGTGCTTCGACAGCGGCGGCCACATCACCGTCGACCACGGTGGTGTTCACCCACTCCGCGGACCTGACGCTGCGTGAAGCGACGTATTTGTCCATCGCCTCCAGGCGCTTGTTGATCGGGTGGTCTCCGGTTGTGGGCCAGTATGCGAAGAAGATGTCGTAGGTCTTTCGTCCCAGCAACAGCGCGTCGTCGTCGGCCGTCCATGCGAGGAATGTGTCGTTGACCAGGTCGCCCGCATATCGGGCGGTCCAGCCGCCGCCCTCGAAACCGTGTTCGCGGTCTTCCTCCGGCGATCCCGGCCCCTGGACCACGCCATCCAACGAAACGAACTGTTGCACGATCAGTTTGCGCACTAGAGTCTCCCTTCCCTCAATGCAGACGTGCCTACGCCGGAAAAGTCATCGCGTCGGCGAAAAGTAGTGCCGTGACGGGATCCGGCGCGGGGTCGTCGGTCGAGGATCAGATGAACAGTCCGAGCACGACACCACTGATGACCAGCTTCAGGATCCAGTCGGTCATGTGGATCAGAGCGGTCGGGATCGGAACGTTTTCGTGGACGACGGCGCCACTGAGGATGGTCACCGGAAGGATCGCGACGACAGCGCCCAGCGCCGCCCCTGCGCCGGGTCCTTGTCGGTCGCCGGCGAGCAGCAGCACCGCCAGCACCGCGGCTGCCAGCAGGCCACGCAGCATCACGAACGCCATCTGCGCAGGCAGGCCGATCCCGGGACGTGGGGCGCTCGTCCGCGACACCAGCGCGGCGACGGGGGGCGACGCGTACAGCACCGCGCTGATGGCGAACGAGACCACCGCCGCGACCACCACACCAATTGCGACAACCATGGTCAGCTCCTTAAGTACTTGGTGGTACTAAATGTAGGAAGCCGTCCCGGTACTGTCAAGTACTAAAGTGGGAGACATGAGCTCTGCAAGTGGACGTCGTGGCCGGCCGCCAGGAAAGTCTGGTGCCGAACTGCTGGTCGTGGCCCGTGAGGTATTTCTGGAGTTCGGGTTCGCGGGAACGTCGATGGACGAGATCGCCGCGCGCGCAGGGATTTCCAAAGCCTCGCTCTATCGGGAGCACCCGTCGAAGGCCGGGTTGTTCGCCGCGGTCGTGCAGGACTGGACAACAGCCGGCCGTCACGCGCTACGACCTGCCCTCGCGAGGCTCGAAGCTACCGAGGATGTCCGCAAGGGCCTCCTCGTGTGGGCGCAAACGCTTCGGGCAGGAGTTCTCTCGCCGACCGTGGTCGAGATGCGCCGGCTGGTCACCGCGGAGGCGGCCCGTCACCCCGAGGTCGGGAAAAACTATCTGCACAAGAGCTGGATCAGCAACATCGGCGACCTCGCGACGGCACTCCAGATGCTCGACGCCCGCGCCATGCTGCGGATCCCGGACCCTCAGTCGGCCGCGGAACAGCTCACGTGGCTGGTCGTGGGGGCACCCTTGAACGCGCGGATGCTCGATGCCGCCGCAACGACCACCGACACCGTCGACGCGGCGATTGACCTGTTCCTCGCTGCTTATGGCCAGATTCGACCTCACACCCGCTGATGGCGACCCGTTCTCAGTCTCCGACCTTCGGACGGCAGGCGAAAGCCCTCACAGTTGGTTCCGTCGGCGACAGCCCACCACGACAACCGGAGGCAACCCTATGACCGAGCCCACCCCGGACGCCTTGCGCCGCCAGCTCCGGACCTGGTGTGCGAGAGCAAGCAATCAATTCCACCGTGCGGCCATCGATCTGCTCGACGACACCGGGCTACTGGACCACCCCGAAGTTCGTGCCCACATCGAAGTCGCCACGATTACCGACAGGCAAGGGCACTCAACCACCATCGCGTGGATCAAGTGGTCCACGCTGCCCCGTTTCCAGCAAACGGGACCTTTCGGCAGTATCTACGACCGCCTGGTGCCGCTGGCCGTCAGCATCGCGCACGGAACGCCGGTCAACCTCCAAGCTGTCCTGCCCGGGCTCGGCCACCACCATGCCCGCGCCGTCCTGGCTGCCGTAGCCCGTGCCCTCGGCATCGCCGACGACGTGGACATCACCGACGCGCCCAGTTATGTGGCGGCCGAACAAGGCCGCCGTCAAGCACTCTCGAGGTTGCTCGCCGACAACGCACGATCCGCCGACGAACAACGTCCTACGTATCTGTCCCCGCTACACCCGGAACACATTGCGCCGCAGGTATAGCGCACCCGCTTTCGTGAGCGAGCCGACTGCGGGGCCCGTCTCGGTCTACGACTTTGGGTGGGTGGCCGCGGGTACCGGCGAGCGGCTGTGGGCCAATTGATCCGGCCCCGAACCTGGTCGCAGCGAATGCCGGATCACGACCGTCGGTGGTGGATGGTCATGGCCGTCGGGTACATGCCCAGACGTGGAGGGGTTGGCCTGACTACGTTGGTCGTGTGCCCGAAGCTTCCGATCGTTCCGCCCAGGCACCGACCGGACCGGTCACAGCAACGCCGGACGGCGACCGGCGCAACGCCGGATCGGTCGGGGGTATAGCGCACCCGCTTTCGTGAGCGAGCCGACTGCGGGGCCCGTCTCGGTCTACGACTTTGGGTGGGTGGCCGCGGGTACCGGCGAGCGGCTGTGGGCCAATTGATCCGGCCCCGAACCTGGTCGCAGCGAATGCCGGATCACGACCGTCGGTGGTGGATGGTCATGGCCGTCGGGTACATGCCCAGACGTGGAGGGGTTGGCCTGACTACGTTGGTCGTGTGCCCGAAGCTTCCGATCGTTCCGCCCAGGCACCGACCGGACCGGTCACAGCAACGCCGGACGGCGACCGGCGCAACGCCGGATCGGTCGGGGATCAGGGATTGTGGTCAGCGGGTTCGCCGCCGTCGGGTGCGGGGTCGCGGACCTTGCGCAGCCGCAGCAGCGGCACCCCGCGAAGCGCGATTCCGGTTGCGGCGGGACCGGATTCGTCGGCGGGCACGGTGAATATGCGGTAGTCCTCGAACCGGATCCAGGCCTCGTACCAGGCTTCGGCGGGTTTGCCCTCACGGCTTGGTGCGGCGTCGTTGTCTTCGGCAGAGGCCCAGAACCGGCAACGACACAGCGGATCACCGCACCGGTTGAGTGGGCTGCCGCCGGAGGGGTTGTAGCGGTCGACGTGTCCGGCCAGCATCACGCACGCACGGCGGCTGTACCAAGCACATTCAGGATGTAAGGCCGGCTCTACGGCCACGCCGCCAGGGAGCACCGGGCCAGCAAGTCCGCCCTGAACCAGCTGATGCTCGGCTTCGCCGCGCGGCACGGCGACGACCCGCGCACGTTGCTGCTCATAGCACCGGGTTGGGTGAAGACCGACCCGGGCGGCCCCAGCGCACGCCTGAACATCGACGAGTCCATGCCACGCCATGGGCGCGGGCTCGGAAAGCGCCACACAGAAACCGCACACTTTTGACCGGAATCAACGGGAATCGTTGCGAACGGTCGTTTCGTGAAAAGGCCTGGTGCTGAGCACTATTGGGAACTGATGGGTAGGTTCTGGACAATTGGAACCCGCGCCAGGTGGTCGCAGGTTCAAATCCTGTCAGCCCGACAGTGAAAACCCCCTCTGGTCTGGGTTGGAGGGTGTTTCTCTTTTTCGGAGACTTGACGTTTTTGGTCAATTCCCACAGAAACCCCACGTTTTTGAACTCCACGGCCTGCCGAAGACGCGGGAGTAGCCACCCTCGCGGCGCCGTCGGCGAGTTCAGCGTGACTCGCTTTCACCTCACGCGGAAGGGTTCCATGAGTCCGCCGCCGTCGGTCAGCCCGCCCCAATGTTGGAGCGTATGGCGGGAACCTGACGCTGATTCTCGCGGCGGCGACCGGCGAGCAAGAGGCGTGGGAGGACCCACACCTCGGGATATGGACTGCTCAGTCATCACCTGCTGCGGACCTATGGGCGCAGCGGCGGGGGCAGCGAGCAGGTTCGCTTGTATGACCTTCTGGCATTCGTCGCTCGGGAGGTCAAGGCGGATGCATCCGGGACCCGTTGCTGCCGAATAGGATCCGAGGGTCAGGTAGGCGGGGAGCTGGCATGACCTGTCTTCACCGGCACTGGGCACTCTACTCGACCCAGTTTCCGTCATCCGTTCTTGCTCCGGTGACTCGTGAGCTCTCTAGCCCGCGAGGTCACGGCCTTCCAGCGGTTGTGCTCGACGCTTGGGCAGCATGCGTCGACAAGCTAAATGACCTCCAGATCGACACCGTCAACCTAGGACGCCTCCTTACCGGAGGGGATGTCCTGGTGGCCGCACCCACCTCGTCAGAAAGACCCGGCGTTCTAGCCAGTTCTTCGATCAGTTGGGCGCGAGCCGACCAAAGCCTGCGTAACAAACTGGCTCTGTACTGCGATTTTGCATTTGTATACCGAGCGAGGTGAGCGACCGGTGGACGACCAGGAAAACGAAGGAGGCGGGCAGACCGGTGCCGCTGTGCCCCCGACCTCGAGGGCAAACCCGGCGGAGGTGGAACCGGGCCCGCTACGGCCCGGACAGAGCCCGCTGGCACCGCTCGAGCGGCCGATCGCCGTCAAAGGCCACAACGGCACCGTCACCTTTGATGGCTGGTGGATCGAAATACAACGCACCGGCGGCCTCGCCAGGGTCGCGGCGAAGATCAACGCCTTCGAGTCGAAGTGTTTCCCGATCAGCCGTGTCGAGCAAGTCGTGTGGAAGCGCCCGTCGATGCTGGTCAATGGGTATCTGGAATTCGTGGTCGGTGGCGAGCAGCGTTTCCACGGCAAGATCACGGCGGGCGGGGCCAATCCCTACGCTGTTCTGGCGACAAAGCAGATGGCCAAAGATTTCGAGCCGCTGTATGCGGCGCTATTGAAAGCGCTCGCCGACAGCCGCACCACCGGGACCACACCGGTTCGGCACACCTCGCACGAGTCCGCGAAGGCGGTCTCAGTATCTGTTGCTGCACTGGCGAGCTGGTACCCGGACCCCGCTAACCCGGGGTTCCTGCGCTGGTGGGACGGTCGGGCGTGGACCGAACACATCACTGCGACCCCGAGCTACAGACCCGGCCCCGAGACGGTCCGCGGCACTGAGCGCGCGGGGACCGGTAGACGTGTCGAGCATGCGCCTCGTCGGCACCTGACTATGTTCGCATGGGCCGGTCTGGCCCTGGGAACCTTGTTCGCGTCCGCCGCCGCCGTCGACGCCGAGATCGGGATTTTCCTGCTGTTCGGTGTCTTGGCTGGGTGGTGCGGCTGGTGGCTCATCCGCCGCGATCGCGACCAAGACCAAGCCCAGCAGGAATCCAGCGGGGTACCAGCCGGTCGACACGGTCGGCAACCGCTTCCGAACAGGCCGAGGAAAGTCCGATGACGGGCACCGCGAAGACGGTCCTCGCTGTCGCGGGTGTGGCCGCGCTGGCAGGTATCGGCATCGGGCTGGCCCCGGACCAGGAGCGTTCGTCGGTTTCCGAGAGCACCAGCTTTGCGCCGGTTACGACCGTCACTCCATCAGCACAGTTCGTCTCTCCCACAGTCGAATCCGACGATGCGAGCACCACCTCCGGACAGTCGAATGAAGGTATTGCCATCGCACCGACGGGGGTGCCGGCTGACGCGCAGCGGGCCGTGGTTCGGCGCATTGTCGATGGCGATACGCTCGCGGTAGCCGCCGTGACAGCGGGCCCGGCATTGGATTCCACCAGCACGGTCGACGTTCGACTGCTCGAGATCAACGCGCCGGAGACAAAGGATCCGAACACGCCGGTCCAGTGTTTCGGCCCGGAAGCGACCGCGGAACTCACTCGCCTCGCACCGGTCGGGTCAACGGTGTGGGTGCAACGCGATCAGGAGTTGCGTGATCGGTACGGCCGATACTTGCTGTACATGTGGGATCCCCGAGGCGAGTTCGTCAACCTGTCGCTGGTGCAGTCCGGTCATGCCGAGGCGGTCCTGTACCAACCAAACGACAAACACTGGTCGCTGATCAGCGCTGCGGAGCCGACCGCGCGAGCAACGAACGCAGGCGGGTGGGGGACATGCCCGGCATTCGGAGACCGTGCACAGGAGATGGTGACCACTCAGCCGCCGACACCAGCCCCGCAGAATGCGCCGCCGCCGCCGCCACCGCCACTGACGACGCCGCTGCCACCGCCGCCGAAGCCTTCTTGGCAGCCACCTGCGCAGACTGGTCTTCCGAATCAGCGAATGGGCCCCGATACCGACTGCAGCGACTATCCGGGGCCTGTCGCTGTTGCGCCCGGAGATCCGCATCGGCTCGACAGGGATGGCGATGGCATCGGATGCGACGCCAACGGCTAGAGAATCGGCCTTGGCCAGCCCGCCGAACGCAGGTCGACTCCTGGATCGTGCTGACCACTCGGCCGAGCCTGGCCATACACTTCCACTGATTCGTCGGCGGCCGACGGACCAACCGAGTTTGCCAAAAGATCCGCGATGGTGAGCGCCTCGGGCAGGGTCCAAGTCGCCGCTTCGTCAGCGAGCAACTGTTCCCACGACGGTGCTCCAGCTTCTGCACGGGCCGCGGCGTCGGAGCGGACTTTCAGCGCGAGCATGCCGATCCGCATGAGGACAGGAATGTTGAGATGTCGAGCGGCGACGACGGTTTCACCAGCAATCGCGGCTGCGGTGGTCTTCGACAGACTGATCGCTCCGGCTGCGGCGTGCGCGGCGAGCAGCATCTCTGTGTGTTTGGCCGCTGCGGAAGTCGCCAGCCGTGCCGAGCCCGTGCAACGGTAGGCCCCGAGGTGGGTGTGGGTTCGGATGACGACCTCGGTCGCGAGCATCCCTAGGCCCGGGGTCAGCATTCCGGAGCGAAGGTTCAATCCGTCGCCGGAGTTCGTTCCGGCGTACGCGTCGTTGGCGAATTTTCGCAGGTCAGGGTTGGACATCTCGCCGAGAAGTGTCCAGCCCGCCAGCGGCAAGTTCATCGGGGTGACAAAATCGGCGGCCCAGTGTTTCAACAGAAGCGCGACTGCGAGGTGGCGCTCGGGCGCTTGCGCGAACGGTAGACCGGAGCGAGTTGTCGCAACCTTCTCGACCATCCGCTGTCCGTCTTCCCACCACGTGCCTTCGAAGGTTCCCGTGCGGATCTGATTGAGGGCGGCGAAGAACCGCCCTATGTCGTGGCCGGCCGACCGAACGCGATGTGCCGGACCGCCGAATTTCGGGCCGGTGTAATCGATGGGCAGTCGGGCGGTCTGCCTCTCCCACCGGCGCAGCAGGTCAGTCTTCTTCAATAAGGACAGGCCGCTGAGTACCGCGGCGTCTACCTGGCTGTCGTAGAGGTTTCCGAGTGCGCCGATGAGCCCTGAGACACCCACGACGACCAGGTCGCCGCGTTCCCACGGAACCCTTTGGGCCGCCCGCCACCCATCGAGTTGGTGCAGTGCGATCGGGTCGAGGATGTCGGCGATGTCGGCCTCACCCCATCCCTCGACTTCGCGACGCTGCCGATGGTGGGCAGTGAGTTCGGAATAGGTGAGGCCAGTCGAGGTGCTCACGACGCGCTGCGTGGCCGTGTGGTCTATTTGTTTGTCCGAAAGTGCCGATGCAGCAATCGATTCAATGGCATCGAGGTCGCGTGTGAGCGCGTCCAAGTTGCCGACATAGTCGTCATCGATCGGCGAGACCCGGTCGCTCGAATTGCCGCCTTTGGCGCTCACGCTGCTTCCTCGAGGTCGTCAGCGAGGACAGATACCCCCTGAGCAAGGGTCTCCACGGTCTTCTTCTCACCCTCCAGATCCTCGAGTTCGGCAAGCAAGGCCTGAAGTTCATCATTCTCCGGTCCGGTGACACGCTCCTTGAGCCGGTCAGCGACGATCCGGAAGCGAGCGACGCGATCTTCGGCCGCCTGGCGTCGATCCCGCTCCGCGTTCAACTCTGCCTGCTTTGTCTCGAGCTGCGCACGAAGGATTTCGATTCGCTCGGCGAGAGTCACGACGGTCTTGCCCAGGCTTGTCACGCGCTCGCGGAGACTGACAATGACAGCCTTGGCTGCCTCTTCGTTGCCGTCGACATCGCGCAGCACGAGCTGGGTCACGACGTGGATTCGGATGGCGTCGGCGGCGATGCGAGCGGCCGTGAACCCGGCAGCCTTACCCGCGAGCGTGACTGCCCCGACTCCTGCGGCGCCGCTGAAGCCGGTGATGAGGGCGGCACCACCGGCCATGCCGAGACCACCGGCAGCGATGGAACCGCCGCCGATCGCGGCCAGGCCCGCCGAAGTGGCCACCGCGCCCGAATATCCGAGAACAAGCGCTCCGTACGCGCCGGCGATTGCTGGTGCGGCGAGGCCGCCGGTCAGGACACCGAGTCCGAGACCGGCTCCAGCCAAGAGCGCGTACTTGGTCCAGTTACTTGCCTTCGACAGCTTCTTGATCGCGTCCTTGTATGCGTTTTCCACAGCAGGGAGGTCTTCGGGATGGAGTTGATCCATCGACCGATGGGCGGCGGCGAGAGCTTCGGCGCGGACAGCCTTGTCCCACTTGCCCTCCACCCACGGCTCGAACCCATACAGATCGATCAGCAGAAGCAGAGCCCGTGACCGTCTCGCCACGACCGAGGAGATCTGGGGCCCAGCTGACTCGAGTGCCTCGAGATTCGGAGACTCACCATCCGCGGCGATCTGGTGAACGACTTCTGCGACAGCGGGCGACCAGTCGTCCTGGTCGCGCGCCACGATGGCCGCAACGGCATTGTCGCGAAAGGAGTTACGGATTTCGCGCTTGGACGGAAGGTGCTTGCCCTTCGACGCGGCGATGTCGCGCTGCATCATCTGGTACTGCCACGCGGTGAGGATGAAGTCCTCATCGGGAGAGAGCTCGAGCTTCTTCTGTACCTGCACCGCGTCCATGAGCGTGACATTAGCGAGACGGCCCGACAAGTACTGGCGGATCTGAACGAACTCGGGACGAGACAGGGGCGAGGGTGCTCGCGGGGTCACGGAACGAACGATGCCTACCTCATGCATCACTCCTGGAGGAGTCCGAGTTCGACAAGGTCGGAATGCTTTGCAGGACGGTACTATTCGTCGACCAGGGCACCGTTCAGAAGACCGGCCATGCTAGGAGAACAGTTGTGAGGCGCGTAGCTGTTGCTGGATGCATCGCAGCTTTGGCGGCTGGGTTGGGTGCATGCAGTGGCGCCGGTCAAGACGGCGTGTTTGTAACTCCTTCGGTGGTGGTGTCCGCTGGGGCATCAACGACGTCTGTGGTGAGATCCTCGCTTCCGCCCGCAGCCACTACCGCTGCTGCTGTGGTCGATGCGATGGAGGCTGCGGGCCTTCCTGCTACGGGGCGCGCGGACCGCACCAAGGTAGCTGGATGCGCAGATCTGGGGTGTTCGCAGATGATTGCGATTGATCCGGTTTCGGTGTACCAGTTCGGTGGCGAAGCGGCTGCGGAGAAGTACGCAACCGTCATGTCGAAATCCTCTCTGATTTACAGGAACGGCTCGATCGTGCTGCGCTTCAAGCGTGATGGGCCGAGCCCGATCGACGAGACCTTGATTCCGCAGTATCAGGCCGCGCTCGACGGGCTTCTTCCGTAGTCTGCGTATCCCGTTACTGCCCAGGGCATCCGGCATCGTCAGTCCGTGGGTACTGGCCGCATGAACGGGAACGCATGAACGGGACGCAACTTCACGCCACGGTAGAGCACGCGTATCGCCGTCTGTTCCTCGTCGGCGGGGAGGAACACCACCCATCGCTCAAGAGGCCCTACGCTCCTGAGTTCGACTGCTGAAGTAACGCGGCGGGCAGGCTGACTGAGTTGTAGCCACATCCGCTCCGGGAAGGCGTTGTGCGTAACGGAATTCGCTGCAAGAACGGTGTGCACGGCGTGAAGCTCTCCAGAGGTGAAAACGCTGCGGTCACCGCATCGACGGTGGCGGTGACCCTGACGTGGGAATCCCAGTACGACGTCGATCCGCAAGCGCTTCTCCTGGCCGAGAACGGAAAGATCCGGACGAACGACGATTTCGTGTTCTACAACGCGACCCAGCACTGTTGCAGCGGTGTTGGAAGGAGCGTTGCGGATCGCGAAGCGACTGGTTCTCGCTCCTGGACAACGTGATACCCGATCTATACCGCCGGATGTGAAATCCGAGGTTTGGCAACGAGACGGCGGTCGGTGTTGTCAATGCGGCGATGCCCACTACCTCGAATTCGATCACGTCATCCCACTTAGTCGAGGTGGCGCAACGAGCGTCGGAAACCTCCAAATCTTGTGCCGTCGATGCAATCTCGAGAAGGGCGCGCGGATCTGACCGGTTCTAGCTTCACGGTGGCTGTCAGTGTCCGGGAACGGATGTCGATCGCGTGGACGCTACCGGTCTCGCGGTTGGCCACGTAGGCAATGTGTCGGTGGGTGCCGAGGACGATTCCGTGCGGTCGGGTCAGTGCGTCACGGCGTCGGCGGAGCGGTCACCGAAGGGATGTCGCCAGGTGCGGCGTGCGCTCGCACTACGCGGTGTCTTCGCGAGCACGGTCCCCTTCTCCTTCGGTTCGGCCGAAGAACGGAAGGTCCGCCCGCTCGTGCCGGTGCGACGGGCGAGCCGAAGATCGGCCTTGGTCTGTCGCAGGCGCTGCGACGAACGGTGCGCGCCGGCGGTGAGTAGGACAAGGCCGAGCATGCCGAGGGCTCCGAGCACGACTGCCCACAGGAACAACGTGCCCGACGTTGCGGTGATGTGGTAGCCGAGCAGGCTGAAGTCGTCGCTGAGCGTGTGGGCGGGTCCGCTGTTGCTCAGCACGCCCGCCGTGCCGATCACCACCGCGGCGATGAGCAGGACCAGGCCGAGGAAAACAATCATGACAGTCTCCGAATCCGGTTACACCGGTATACGTGTGGTGCCGCCCGCCCGCTGGCCGCGTGCGAGTCGAGCCGATGAGCGGACCGACGATCGTGATGCCACGGTGCACAGCGACCCGGCGTCACCGCCCTTCACTCCGTGGAATACCCCGATCCGAGCGGGCGACGCAGCTGCCGGGGTGCGATCATCGAGATGTCACCGCTGGCGACCGGAAGGCCGGTCCCCGAAAGCCTCACCGCGGGTCCGCGATTCGGGGTGGTACCGGCAGGGTGGGGTCGGCGAACCGACGCTGCACGAGTACCGCGAAGAGCCCGTTCGGCTTGAGCCCCTCGCCGGCCGCCCCGCCAGATCTTCCGTGGTGGCCTTCCCGACCAGGGAGCACGGGGCCAGCAAGTCCGCCCTGAACCAGCTGATGCTCAGCTTCGCCGCGCGGCACGGCGACGACCCGCGCACGTTGCTGCTCATAGCACCGGGTTGGGTGAATACCGATCCGGGCGGACCCAGCGCACGCCTGAACATCGACGAGTCCATGCCGCGCCATGGGTGCGGGCTCGGAAAGCGCCACACAGAAACCCCACACTTTTGACCGGAATCAACGCGAATCAACTCGGGACGGAATGACCCCAGCGCAGATGCTCGCGATCGGCAGGGACGAGGTAATCCGGTATGGCGGGCGGGTAGTACAGGCTCGGGCGACAGCGATCGAGCAACTCGGGAACCGAGGATTCGTCGTCCGGTGCGATGGCAGCCCCGATCTCACAGCCCGTGGCGTTGTCGTGGCGACAGGGTTGCGCGACGAGTTGCCCGAGGTCTCTGGCCTGCGGGAGCGATGGGGCGTCGATGTCCTGCACTGTCCGTACTGCCACGGGTACGAGGTGCGTGACATGCCACTCGCGGTGCTCGGCGGCGACAACCGGCCATTCACGATTCACCAGGCTTCGCTGGTGCGGCAGTGGTCCTCGGACGTGGTCTTCTTCCCGAACCGGATTACCTTGGCCGTCGAGGAACGCACCAGGTTGACCGCCCGAGGGATCCGCATCGCCGAAGGCGAGATCGCCGGCCTGGTAGTGCAGGACCACCAGCTACACGGTATCGAACTTGCAGACGGCCAGATCGTTCCGAGAGCGGTCGCATTCGTCGGTCCACCTGCCCAATTGATCAATGCCGCAGGCGCCGGGACGAAAGCCGGTATCGCGCTGAACCACTTCCTCCTCGAGCGGGACGTGCAGCAAGCTGTCGCAGCGATTCCCACCGCTTGCCGGTGACCGAACAGGCAACTGCCCTTCGGGTTGCGCGGTGTCCGGGTAGAGGACGTCTCCGCGACGCAACTGGGACGACTCCCGATGAGGCTCCGAGCAGGCCGGGCAGGTCCCTATTCCCGGACGATGCGATACCGACCTTCGATTTCCTGAAAGGCGACGGCGGCTGCGATCACCGCGTCGTCCACGTGCTCCCTATCGGCGGGTACGACAATCAACTTGTCGTCGTCATCCAGTGAACGATGTATCGGGTCAGCTAGGCCGCGGTCATCGGCATAATGCTGGCGGCCGTCGAGCTCGATCACAACGCGCTGACGATCGCTGAACAACAGCAGGAAGTCCATCCGTTGCCTCGCCAGAGGCCCGGTCCTGGTACCTCTTTGGCGGAGCGTGTAAGGGAGGCCCATTGCACTGGAAGTCTTGGACTGCGCGTCCGCCAAGACGATGACCACGCGAACTCGGTTTCGTAGGTGTCGAAGCCGGTGCGAGCTGGTCGAACACCCATGCCAAATCCCGCACCGACAGCCCGCCCGCCACGGTGACGATCGACGACTCGGGACCGCTGCAGGCGTTGGTAGTCGCACTGAGCTTTACACGTCATCGAGGAGATGCTGAACCGATACATTGAGCGCTGGGTAGGGCGCGGACGCGTTCGGGCCGAGTAAGCGCGCCATTTGAGGCGCCAAGTCGGCACAGGCACGGATAAGATCTGGCGCGAAACTTCGTAACACTCGCTCATTCAGATGGGTCGCGGAACCGGCGACAGTGAGCGAGCCGAGGGGCGAACTATCCAGTGGGTCCAAGACCGGGGCGCCGATCCCGTTCATTCCCTGATGGTTTTCTTCGAATGACATAGCGAATCCGTCGGCCCTCACCCGGTCCAACTGCCTCACGGTTGGTCGCCTGGTCCCACGTGACCTGGATTCGATGATGTGTTCGGCCTCAGCGGCGGGTAGGTACGCGAGGATAGCAGTGCCGCTGCATCCGGAAGTCAGCGGTGATCGTTCCCCGAGGGGCACAATCACTGGAAACCCGGCCGGTATCTCGCCGCGTGGGGTCACGGCCAGAATCAGCACTCTGTGCGATCCGCTTCTCAGGTGGAGCGCTACCGGCTCTCCGGTCGCCGTGGCCAGCCGCTTGAGAACCGGGCGGGCGTATTGCTGAAGAGCGGGGCGTGGGCCGATCAGCGATCCCAATGCCACTGAGCGAGTTCCGATTCGGTAGCCGCTGCGCCCGGTGTGATCGATGTATCCGCGGTGCTGAAGAGCTTGGAGGGCTCGGAAGGTCTTCATCTTCGGAAGATCACACGCTCCGGCGATCGCGAGCAGGCTTGCCGGTTGCTCCATGCCGGCCAGGGTCTCCAGCACATGCAGCACTCGCGCGGCGTTCTCGGTTGCCACGTCTTCGCCGGCATTCATGCTGCTCACCCCATATTTCTGCGCTGTTGGTTTCATATGATGTTACTCGCCATTGTGGTTCGCGTCACCGCTGTCCATAGTGGCTCTCAGCCGGCCAATCTAGTCCTAGCCGGTGAACCGCATACGAACTTCCTCGCGCTGCGGCGCCCGGAATTCGTCTCGAGTCCGGCACTTCGAATGTGGCGGTTGGCCGCGTCGGTAACGACTGCTTCCAGCGCTGTTTGTGCCGTGGTCGACGATAAAGAGAAGGTTTCGATCACATGAACCATAGCGATGGCCTCGCGTCGCCAGATGGCTCGGATACATCTCCGTCGCTCTCAAGTCGGCTCGACCGGCTTCCCGCTTCGACGCGATCACATAAGATCTGGATGGTAATCCTGGGCTCTCTTTTTCTTTGGGATGTTGCTGATGTCCATGTCCTCGCTTACGCGGCGCCGGCTATTCGCAAAGAGTGGGGTTTGTCGATCTCTGATGTGGGTGTCCTGACGAGTATCTCCTTCCTCGGAATGTTCATCGGTGCACTGGTGGGGGGGAGGATTTCGGATCGTATCGGTCGCAAGAAGATGATCATCGGCGCCACAGTGCTGTATTCGGTTTTCACTGTGGGATGCGCGATCGCACCGAACTTCGCCACTCTGGGCCTGTGCCGCCTGTTGACCGGGGTCGGGCTGCAAGCGCTGACAGGTGCGCTGATTGTTTATGTCACCGAGATGTTCCCCAAAGCGTCGCGGGGACGAAACCAATCTCTGTTGTTGGCTGTCGGTCTTCTGGGTGTGCCGGTCATGGCCTGGGCTGCCCGGTTTATCGTTCCCCTCGACGAGTCTGCGTGGCGATGGCTCCTTCTGTTGCCCGTCCTGGGTGTAATCTCTGCGGTTTTTGCGCAATTTCTTCTTCCCGAGTCTGTTCGCTGGCTCGAGCTGAACGGCCGCGGTTCGGAGGCCGAGGGACTGGTTCGCCGCCTCGAGGACGAAGCGATTCGTCGTTCCGGCACGGTCCTGCCGGAACCGGTGGAGTTCCCAGCCGAGCCGCAACGCGGTCTGAGTGATCTGCTCAAGGACAGCTACTCTCGCCGGGCAGTGGTGGTGGCATCGGTGGTGATGTCCTTCGGGATCCTGAGTCTGTTCGGCTTCAACTCCTGGGTGCCGACTCTGCTGACCGAGCACGGGTATTCGACGAAGAGTGCACTCGGGGT
Source organism: Nocardia sp. FBN12 (assembly GCF_050320175.1). Classification (GTDB taxonomy): domain Bacteria; phylum Actinomycetota; class Actinomycetes; order Mycobacteriales; family Mycobacteriaceae; genus Nocardia. The sequence continues at coordinate 1,452,659 of NZ_CP190048.1, forward strand.
CACCTCGATCTTGTCTCTGGCGCCCATTCTGGGCGCGCTGGCCGCGGTGCCGTTCATCGATCGCTTCGAACGGAAATACATCGGCGCACTCTTGAGTGTCGTCATCGCGGCCGGAATGCTGACATTTGCCTACACCGACTCCGGCGCAGTGCTCATCGCCGCGGGATTCGTTGTCACAATGTTCCTGCAAACAAGTACCGCAACGTTGTACACCTACCTTCCTGAGATTTTCCCGACGTCGCTGCGAGGTATCGGCGCGGGAATGGCGAACGGGATCGGCCGACTGGCCGGCATTGGTGGAGGAATGGTGGTTGCCGCACTTCTCGCGGGCCTGGGGTTCCAAGCCGTATTGGTAGCCACAGCCCTCTTTGCGATTATCAGCGGTGCCGCTTTCGGATTGTTCGGCGAGAACACGAAAGGCCGCGCACTCGAGGAAATCGCTCCCTCGGCCGCGCAGGATGGCCGCCCACATGCCGGCGTACCCGTCAAGGCAATGGAATAGAAACCTGGTCCAGGACCGGCAACAGTTGTGGCGAGGTCGATCGCCTAATTCTATCGAAAGCTGGAATATTCGATTAGTCGCTGAACTAATGACTCCATCGACCATCGAGGATGCAGTCGAGCAGCCTCGGAACCGTAGAAAACACAATCTGAAGGAAATTCTATGAAGAATATCACCGTTGTTGGCGCGCTGCTCGTGTCCGCCTTGGGAATGACGGCCGTGACGGCGAATGCGGCTCCTGAACCGGCGCGTGTCGGCTATACAAGTCGCACGACGGAATCGTCAACAATTATTACCACCGACGCTGGGTCGTTGGCGGTGGAGGATGATATTTTCAAAATCAAGGCGCCCGACGGCACAGTTCTGGCAGGCACCGAGTTGTCCTTCCGGGTCGACGACTTCGTCTTCCCCATCGCCGCCGACATCAATTCACGCACAGCGACCCTCACCCCGAAGTTCGATCGTGAGAACGCTGTCTACGCCCCGGTCGCGCTGCCCTTCGAGAACCAAGCGCCGTGGAAGAGCGAATACGAGCGCGAGCAAGCTGCCTGGAGCAGGATGGTCACCACCATGCAGATGGGTGGGACCATCGGCGCCGCGGCGGGAGCGCTCGGCGGCGCCGCCGTGGGATGTGTGCTCGGTGGTATCGCCGGAGCGACCGTCGCCTCCGCGGCGATCATCGGGCTGTTCGGGGCATTCATCCCGGCCGCCGCGATCGGCTGCATCGGCGGAATCGTAGCCCTCGCGCCTCTCGGCACGATCGCGGGAACGCTGCTGGTGTCCGTTCCGATTGCGATCGCAGCCGCGGCGCAGTACTTCACCACCATCAACCAGCCTGCTCCGAAGCCGGCCAAATAGGGCTGCAGCACCGGTGTACCCACGATCCCGGTGCGGAGGCCTCTCTGGGTCGCCGCACCGGGATCGGTGGGGCAAAGTGCCGTGGCGGACGGCACGCTGGCATCGAGTCCTTACTTTCAAATGCTGCAAGTTAGCTTGCAGGTGTTTTCGGGTTCGAGTGTAGTTGGTGACAGTCCTCATAGCGATCGGTGATCGATCGATCGCGTCACACAATAGTGAAGGCAGACAATGGTGTCCTCTATCTCCAGGTCAATGAGTCTCATTGCGTTCCTGCAGGCGCAGAATTGCTCGAACTATGTCGGGTCATGGCGTCATCCGCGCTCGATGAGCGACTTTCTGACGCCCGACTATTTTCAGCGGATCGCTCGCACGTTGGAGGCTGCGCGTTTCGACATGGCCTTCTTCGATGATCGGTTGGCAATGCCTGAGATCTATGGCCGAAGCCCGGATCTCGCGGTGTGCAACGGCATTCGTTCGGTGAAAATGGATCCGACGGTCGTCCTGATGGCAATGGCCATGGCGACGACCCATCTGGGGTTGGGAGCGACATACTCCACGACCTACTACGAGCCGTTTCACGTCGCCCGACTGTTCGCCACGCTCGATCAGATGAGCCGCGGGCGAGTCGCGTGGAACATTGTGACCTCCCTCAATGACTCCGAAGCGGCCAATTTCGGTCGAGCCACGCATTTAGGGCACGACGAACGCTACGACCGTGCCGACGAATTCCTGGAGATCGTCACCCAGATGTGGACCGCGTGGGAGCACGACGCGCTCATCATGGATAAGAGCACCGGCCGATTCGCCGACCCTGCCAAGGTCCACCGCACCGACTATTCCGGTGAGTTCTTCACCGTCGATGGCACTTTCACCGTCCCGCAATCCCCGCAGGGACACCCCGTGCTACTACAAGCGGGTTCGAGCGGTCGCGGAATGTCCTTCGCCGGTCGATGGGCAGACGTGGTGTTCACGGCGTTCAAGAACAAGGACCTCGGTGCTGCGCAGTACCGGAAGATCAAGCAAGCCGTCGCCGATGCCGGACGCGATCCCGGACAGGTGTCGGTCACCCCAGCAGTTGGCGTCATCGTCGCGGAGACACCGGAACAGGTCGCGGAGAAGGAACGTGTGCTGCGCGGGTTGGCGACGCAAGCCGACGGCTTGGCGTTGCTCTGCGAGACGCTCAATGTCGACTTCGGCGACCGACCGGTGGACCAACCCTTCACCGACGACGAGCTCGCCAAGATGTCCTGGCAGGGCCTGCGCGACCGCGTACTCACCGCCAGCGGCACACCGAACCCGAGCGTGGCCGACTTCGTTCGATACTCCGGACGCGGCACCCTCGACGAGGGCGGAATGTTCATCGGCACCCCCGAGCAAGTTGCCGATCAGATGGAAGAATGGTTCGACACCTGTTGCGATGGTTTCGTTCTCGCTGCGGGGGAGGTCCCTGGTTCGTATGAGGATTTCGCGAGACTGGTAGTTCCGGTGCTTCAGCGCCGCGGCTTGGTCAAGCGTGACTACGCCGGGGCAACACTCCGCGAGAATCTGGGGCTGTCCATCCCCACTCGCCGAACCTCGGAATCGGCAACCGGCCGCCCCGCGCAGGTGTCGGCATGACACCGTTGACCCGGATCCTCACTCCCACCGGGATGTTGGGATACGGCTTTCCTGAACAGGACTTCTGGGACTGCCTCGAACACGGCGTCGATGCGATCGTCGTGGATTCCGGGTCCACCGATCCAGGTCCCTATCTGCTCGGCACCGGGGCCACACTGGTGCCCGATGCCGCCTACCTGCGAGATCTGCGCCCGCTGCTACAAGCTGTTCACCGTTACCGCGTTCCGCTGATCATCAGCTCCGCCGGGGGTGCGGGCACCAACGCCCAGGTCGACTCCATGGTCGAGCTCGTCAAGGCAATCGTGGCCGAAGAAGGTTTCCAGTTGCGGTTGGCCGTGATCTACGCCGACATCGGAAAAGATGTGCTGACGCAGCGACTGGCCGACAACCAGGTAGCCGCCAACGTCCGCGGTGAGATGCCCACCCCCGGCGACATCGACGCCACCGTCGCGCTGGTCGCCCAGATGGGCGCCGATCCGTTCACCACGGTGATCACCGGGGACGAGCCGTTCGACGTGATCATCGCCGGACGGGCCTACGATCCGGCCCCGCACGCGGCGTGGAGCATGAGCCGCGGCGGGCAGCCCGGAATCGCTTGGCACAGCGGCAAAATCCTGGAGTGTGGCGGAGCGTGCGCGGAACCGAAGGGTGGTGGTGTGCTCGCCACCCTGTACGAGGACGCGTTCGAACTGACCCCGATGAGCCCCAACCAGGCATGCACGCCGTTGTCGGTCGCCGCGCACACCCTGTATGAGAAGAGCCGTCCGGACCTGCTTCCCGGGCCGGACGGTGTTCTCGATGTCCGCGATTGCCGCTATACGGCCGTGGACGAGCGGACCGTCCGGGTCACCGGAAGCCGCCATATCGACGCTGAACAGCCCAGTCTCAAACTGGAAGGCGCCAAGGTCGTTGGTGAGCGCGCGGTGTTCATCGGTGGGGTCCGCGACCCGATCCTGATCGGGCAGCTCGACACTCTTCTTGCCAAGGTGAAGAGCTATCTCGGTGCTATGCATCCCGAACTCGTCTCCGGCGAAGCCCGGTTGAGTTTTCACGTGTACGGCCGAGACGCGGTGATGGGAGATCTGGAAACGGCCACCCAGATCCCGCACGAAGTCGGGATTCTCGGCGAGGTGACCGCCCCTACCGCAGAGTTGGCGAAAACCATCTGCACGCTGGCTCGCATCGGGGTCCTGCATCTGCCGTATCCCGGGCAATTGGCCACCGCGGGAAATCTGGCACTGCCGCTGAATCCGATGGACAACTCGATCGGACCGGTCAGTCAGTTCAGCGTCTACCACGTGATGCAGGCCCGGGGTTTGGACCTTTTTCCCGTGACCCGATCGACGATAGGTGCATCATGAACGCCCCCATGCCGGTTCACCCCACGGACGCATCCGCAGCAACGACGGCACTGAAGGATCTCGCGCAAGTCATCCGAAGCAAGAATGCCGGGCCGTTCGAATTGACTTTCGACGTGATGTTCTCCGAAGCGGCCACTTACGCGCTGGTACGTGACAGCGGTGTCCTGACCCCGGCTCGGATGGCTGAACTGTACGGGATCGACGAAACCGCGATCACCTACTGCGCGTTCTTCGAACCCGCGCTCGCATTCAAACTCACCATCGTGCGCAGCGGATATCAGGGCAGTGTGGACGAATCCGACACCTTCGGCGCCCAACAACACGCGCCGCTGCTGGCTCTGGCGATCCCGACCAGTCGGCGCGGCGGTGCAGACGTTCAGCATGCGGCGGACGCCCGATGAGCACCAGCGACGCAGTCCCAAGTAGCACGGTCTCGACGGCATGTGCCGAACTGCGACGCGGCCGAACGGTTCTGGTGGTCGACGACAACGACCGCCGCACCCGGGCGACCTTGGTCCTGGCTGCGCAGTTCGCAACCCCTGAGGCGCTGGCATTCATGATCCGGCATACCAGCGGACTGGTATGCGCAGCGTTGACCCAGGACCGTGCCGACCTTCTCGACCTGCCCGCGATGGCACCGGACGGCCCCGCCGCGTCCTTCGCCGCGGCATTCACCGTGACCTGTGATCTCGCAGCTCAGACCGGGACCGGGATATCGGCGCACGATCGAGCAGGCACGCTCGCGGCGCTCGCCGATCCGGCCCTCACCGCCCACCAACTGACTCGCCCCGGTCATGTCCAGCCGGTGCGTGTTTCGAGCGGAGGTGTCCTCGACCGACCGGAACCGCCAGCCGCGGCCAGCGATTTGTGCCGCCTTGCCGGTTTGGAGCCGGTCGGGGTGTTGTGTGAACTCGTCGATGACGACGATGCCGGCCTGACATGCGGGCCCGCCGTAGGCGACTTTGCGCGCGAGCACGACCTGGCGGTGATCGCCATCGCCGACATCATCGCGCACCGTCGACGAACCGAGCCCAACATCGGTCGCGAGGCAGCAGCCCGAATCCCGACCCCGCATGGCGAATTCACCGCGATCGGCTACCGCGACCTCGCCAACCACGCCGAGCACGTCGCCTTTGTCCTCGGCGATCTGTCCACCGCAGCCGCGGTGCCGGTACACGTGCATGCCGAATGTGTCACCGGTGACGTCTTCGGATCGCGGCGGTGTGGCTGTGCCGAACAACTGCACGACGCCATGTCCACCATCGCCGAACACGGACGCGGCGCAGTGATATACCTGCGCGCGCACCAACGCCGACTCAACGACCAGACGGACCCGGGCACCGGCACACGCGATGCGATCGATGGCTGCCCGGCTTCGGGCGACCTGACGGACCGCTTCGACTACTTCAATGCAGCCCACATCTTGTCCGATCTCCAGGTGACAGCTGTGTGGTTGCTGTCAACCAGCACTGACGCAACCCGTGCTCTGGCCGAGCACGGGTTGCGGATCGTTAGTCATCCGCCGGTCGAGATTCATCCGAACACTCAGTCCCGACAGCGCGTGTCAACTCCGATCACGGTGACACCCATGCCCCTCCCCGGAGATTTCGCTCATGCCTGATCACACCCCGACAGCACTACCACCGGCCGAGACCAATCGCGCCCTCGATACACGCGAGTTCCGCCGCGTCCTCGGCCAATACCCGACCGGTGTGTCGGTGGTGACCGGGATCGCTACCGACGGTTCCACCGTGGGACTAGCCGTGGGTTCGTTCACCTCTGTCTCCTTGGACCCACCGCTGGTGGCGTTCATGCCGGCCTCGACATCGCAAAGCTGGCCCAAAATCAGGGAAACCGGGCGGTTCTGCGTCAATGTCCTCGCCGCCGACCAAGAACACATCTGCAGGTCGTTCGCGACGACCGCCGCCGACAAATTCGCTGGGCTGAGCTGGCGCCCGGCGTCCTCGGGCGCACCGATCCTCGACGACGCGCTGGCCTGGATCGACTGCGATCTCGACACCGAATACGAAGCCGGTGATCACCTCATCGTCGTCGGCCGGGTTCGCGACCTGCACAGCGAACGTCACAGCCTGCCGCTGCTGTTCTTCCAAGGTGGCTATGGCCGTTTCGCCTCCCAATCGCTGGCACTGCGCGATGTCAGATTCGCCACCCAACTGCAGTTGGTCGACCGGGCGCGCCCGCTCATGGAGGAGCTTGCCCACCGTCGCGGCCTCCAGGTCGGCGCAGCATACTGCGACGGCGCCGAACTCACCGTTCTCGCCACGGCCGGAACATTCACCGATCCGCGGTCCACTCCCGCTGCCGTCGGGCAGCGACTGCCGGTCAGCGCCCCCATCGGAATCTGGTGGATGGCTTTCGCCGCACCGGACCGTATCGAGACATGGCTCAGCGATGTCGAATCACCGCAGCAGAAGGACCGCTATCGCCAAGCGCTGGAACTGATCCGCGAGCAGCGGTACTGCCTCGGACTGGACTGGGTGCACTCGCAAGTCGAAACACTGATCAACCACCGGCCTGGCCCCGGTGAGGAACCGTCCGCACAAGACCGCGACGGCCTCAGACACCTCGGCATCGACCCCATGCATTTCGTTCAATCCGTAGCCGTGAACCGTCGCGATGAACGCCAGCCCAATGTCGTGAGTCTGTGGGCGCCAACGTTCACGGTCAACGGACAGGTCTCCCTCGGGCTCACCCTCGCAGACGCCTCCGGCCAAGCACGCCCGCTCGCCGATTTCGCCCCTGACCTACTCCAACTCGCCGACACAGTCAGCGCCATGAACACCAATTCACCGTAGCCACAACCGCCACACCACCTCAGAGGACAGAATGACCACCGACGAAAACGCCGCACAGGCGCTCGCACCACAACTGGCCGCCGCCGTGATCGGATTGCGATTCGGCGACATCCCCGAATCCGTCCGATCGACAGCCAAAACCCACCTGCTCGACGCGCTGGGGCTGGCGTTGGCCTCCACCGGCATGGACTACGGACACGCAGTTCACCAGGCCGCCACACGTCTCGGCGCGGGCGATGAAAGCCGAGTGCTGGGCTTCGGCACTCCGCTGCCGGCCGCCTCCGCTGCCCTGGCCAACGGCACCCTCATCCATGGCCTGGACTTCGATGACACCCATATCGGAGCGATCTACCACCCGACCGCGCCCGCGCTGGCAGCTGCGCTGGCAGTCGGCGATGCTGAACGAGCCGACGGTGAATCGTTCCTGCTCGCCTACATCATCGGTCTCGAAGTCGGTTGCCGGATCGCCGCCGCGGGCGCGGGCAAATTCCATGCCCGAGGATTCCACCCCACCGGCATCGCAGGCACCTTCGCCGCAGCGTGCGTCGCGGCCAAACTCCGCGGCGCCTCCGCGGAGACGTTGACCAACGCCCTGGGACTGTGCGGAAGTCAGGCCGCCGGGATCCTCGAGCTCCACGAATCCTGGCTCAAACGCATGCACCCCGGATGGGCTGCGCACTCCGGCATCATCGCCGTAACACTCGCAGAGGCAGGCTTCCGTGGCCCGGCGACCGTCTTCGAAGGCGCAGGGGGGCTGTTCGCAAGCCATCTCGGCGAAACTGTCGACGCCCAAGCGCTGGGTTTGCACGACCTCGGCGCCCGATGGATGACCCTCGACATCGCGTTGAAACCCTATCCCTGCTGCCACTTCACCCACGCATTCGCCGACGCCGCCCTCGCACTGCTCGATGAACTCGGCTCCGACCGCATCTCACCCGAGCAGATCGATCACATCGACTGCCCGATCGCCCCGGCTCTGATTCCGCTCGTCGCTGAACCCCACGAACGCAAAATCGCCCCCACAACTATCTACGACGCACTGTTCAGCGTTCAGTACGTTGTCGCTTCCGTCTTGGCCGGGCGATCCGTCGACCTCACCACCTTCTACGACCTGCCTCTCGATGAACCGCTCACACTGGCCATCGCGAACAAGATCCGCTGTATTCCCGACAGCAACACCGACTTCCCGGCCCACTTCTCCGGCGCTGTCACCGCACACCTGACCGACGGACGAGTCCTGCACCACGCCATCACCGATAGTCTGGGGACGTCCCAGAACCCTCTGTCCGACACCGCGGTCATCACCAAGTTCCTCGACAACACCCGCCGGGCAATCCCGGAAAGCCGGGGACCTCATTTGATCAAACTCGTCGATGAACTCGAAAATCTCGACGACATTTCCGCACTCCTCGCCGCCGCCGTCATCCCGACACCGCCGCATTGAACTCCGCCGAATCGGCGGCACCAAAGCCATACCTCGAACTTGGTCGGGGTATGGCGCCCGCGGTTTGAGCCAGATGCGCTGCCCAGGGGAGTTCGTGCGTTGCAATGCTCGCGCCCGCCTGATGACGAGCCCGACCGCGCGGGTTCTGCAACGCGGATTGCTGAGCATCTCGAACAGGATCGACCGGCCCGAGGCGACGCGAACAGCTATGTCGACGTCAGGATCAATTGAATTGCTGGGGCAACGACTTTGACGAGGCTTTCGATGTCTTCGGCGACCAACGTCGGTACGCCGATGATTTGACGGCTGGTGACGATGCCGACGAGCATCGATGCCGCCAGACCAGCTCGCAGCGCGGCGTCTGGATCGTTGTGGGCGCTGGTGCCTTCCACGAGCCGGAACTGGATGAAGTCACGTAGTTGCTCTTTGGCTTGTTCGTTGACGATCGCGCTGCGCAGCATTGCCATCAGAGGCTCGGATTCCTCGGCCGGTGCCTCCCATGCCTGCAGGTAGGCGCGCACGACTCGCTCGCCGAGGTGCTCGTCAGGGCCTTCGAAGGCTGTGTCGAACCGCTCGAGAGCCGACGGCGGGACGGCCATGACGGCGGCGAAGAGCTCGTCCTTGGAACGGAAGAACTGCATCACCTGCGACGCATCGACCCCGGCATCGGCGGCGATGCTCCGGATCGTGGTCGATGCGAACCCGTCACTGGCGAATCGGGCGCGCGCGGCGTCGAGCACGGTTCGGCGCGTGCTGCCGGTCCCCGGCCGTCGGCCGCGGCGCGCCTTGTGGGTTGAGTCCTTGTCCGTCGAGTCCTTGTCCACTGCCATGTTCCTGATGTCACCTCGGTTTTTTATAAACGCCTGTTGAGTTTTTATCGTAGCGGTCGTACGCTCGGAAATCGAGACCCCATCCGGATCTCTCCATCCCCGCAGGTGAGAGGCACACACAATGAGCGAAGACCTGAAGATGTACATCCCGTCCCACCCGCTACCCGCCCCCCGACGAGGCGTGCTGACCGACTTCGAGCCCGGCACCCGAACCTTGAACGCGGGCTTCCAGATCGCGCCCCAGTTCTGCGCCCTGCCGGTCGATGTCGTGCTCGACAAGGACGTCGCCGTACAGCTCCGCGACGGCGTCACCATCCACGTCGACGTGTTCCGTCCCGCTGGTGCGGAGCAGGTACCGGTGATCGTGGCGTGGAGCCCGTACGGCAAGGGGCAGGGCACCTCGTTGAGCGTGATGGGAGTCTTCGGACTGGTCGGCCTCGACAACGGGATCGTCTCCGGGCTCGCGAAGTTCGAAGGCCCGGACCCGGCCTACTGGTGCGCGCAGGGCTACGCCATCTGCAACCCCGACATCCGCGGAATCGTCGACTCCGAGGGCGACAGCGTGCTGTGGGATCGCCAGGAGGGCCGTGACTGCTACGACCTGATCGAGTGGCTGGCCGAACAGGATTGGTGCACAGGCAAAGTGGGGATGAGCGGCACCTCCTACCTCGCGGTATCGCAGTGGTTCACCGCCGCCGAGCAGCCTCCGCACCTGGCCGCGATCAACCCCTGGGAAGGCGTCAGCGATGTCTACCGCGACCTGGTGATGCGCGGCGGCATGCCCGACACCGGATTCGCCCGCCAACTCCAGGAAGGCAGCTTCTTCGGCAACAACCAGAAAGAGGACATCATCGGCGAAGCCGAGCGCTACCCGCTGATGAACCCGTTGTGGGAGAACAAGATCCCGGACTTCGACCAGATCACGGTGCCCGCCTACATCGTGGCCAGCTACTCCAATACCTTGCACACCGCGGGCACATTCCGCGCCTGGCGCCGGATCGCGTCCGAACAGAAGTGGCTGCGCATCCACAACAGTCAGGAGTGGCCCGACTACTACGACGAAGCGAACCGAGACGACCTGCGACGCTTCTTCGACCACTACCTCAGGGGCGAGGACAACGGCTGGGAAGCTACGCCGCGGGTCCGCTACTCGATCCTCGACCTCGCCGGTGGCGACCGAATCAACATCCCCGCAGACGAATTCCCGCCGAGCGGTGTCAGCTCGACGAAGTACTACCTCGACGGCCGCTCGCGGAGCTTGACCACCGATGCTCCGGCCGAGGAGCTGGCGGTCAGCTACGACGTCGAATCCAATCCGAACGCTGTCTCGTTCATCACCCGCTTCGACCAGGAGACCGTGCTGGTCGGTTACCCAAAGGCTCACCTGCGGGTCGAGGCGCGTGGCTCCGACGACATGGACTTGTTCGTGCTCGTCCAGAAGCTCGACGCCTATGGCACGCCGCTGCAGCAGTTCACCGTGCCGAATCAGAGCGCGCGCATCCATGACCTCACCGATCACGGTGCCACGATCTTGCGGTACAAGGGCTCCGACGGGCGGCTGCGAGTGTCGGCTCGTCACCTCGACGAGGATCTGTCGACCGAGCAGGTACCCGCGCACAGCTTCGACCGCGTCGAGAAGCTCTCGGACGGCCAGATCGTCGACATCGAGATCGACCTGTTCCCGATCGGCCTCGCGTTCCACCCCGGCGAACAACTCCGCTTCGTCATCAGCTCGCGAAACCTTCTGGGCACACTGATGCCGGCGATCGGCGAATACACCGGCGCCAACACCGGTGTGCACGTCATCCACACCGGCGGCGAACACCCTTCCTACCTACAACTGCCCATCGACCGCGCCTGAGACCGGACGGGGATCGCCGATGCTGCGGTGCGTCATCACCGCTCCCACACTCGCGCACGCTGATACTGAAACCCCGTCACGCTCGGCGCACCCGAGAGCGCCGAGCGTCACGGATCCCGCTGACCGCCACGTTGAAGGAGTGTCCGCCGATGACGGCGATCGATGGTCGTATCTACCTCGACGGACGCCGCATCGGGAATCCATGCGATCTTCAGGATGCCGTCGAGGCGATGCGGCAATCGGGCGCGGTGGGTTGGATCGGCCTGACCGATCCTGATCCGGTCGATCTCGAGTCGGTCGCGGCGACATTCGGGTTGCACCCGCTCGCGGTCGAGGACGCCCGGAAGGGGCATCAGCGTGCCAAGCTCGAACGGTATGGCGACACGTTGTTCGTGGTGCTGCGACCGGCTTGGTACGACGACGGCGAGGAACGGGTCGAGTTCGGCGAGGTGCATCTGTTCGTCGGGCCGAACTTCGTCATCACCGTGCGACACGAGGCACGCCTGGACCTGACGACGGTCCGCGACGCGTTGGAAGCGGACTCGCAGTTCCTCAGTATCGGGCCCGAAGCGATGCTGACGGCGTTCCTCGACGAGATCGTCGACGGCGACACCCCGGTCGTCGCCGGTGTGGAAGCCGATATCGACGAGGTCGAGGACAGCCTGTTCAGCGACGGCGATGTCGATCCGGCATTGTCGGAGCGGATCTACCGGCTCCTCGAGCAGGTGATCGCCTTTCAACGGGCGATCGGACCACTGCCCGCTATCGTGCGTGGATTGCTCTCTGGTGCCGAGAAGTTCGGCACCGACAACGAGGTGCAGAACCGGCTCCGCAACGTCCTCGACCACACCATCCGGGTTTCGGAACGGGTCGAGTCCTGCCGGGCACTGCTCAACAACGCGCTCACCGTTCATTCCACGCTGGTGTCGTTGGAACAGAACGATGCCATGCGACGCTTGTCGAACGCCACCTTCGAGCAGGGCGAGGAGGTCAAGAAGATCTCCTCCTGGGCAGCGATTCTGTTCACCCCGACACTGGTGGCCTCTACCTATGGCATGAACTTCGACCACATGCCCGAACTGCACTGGATGTGGGGCTATCCGTTCGCCCTCGCGCTCATGGTCGGTTTGGGGGTCGGTTTATGGGGTGTGTTCAAGTGGCGGCATTGGCTGTGAGCTGCGGAGATTGGCGAGCACCCGGCACAAGTAGCGGTCGACGGACTCTGCTCATTCCCTTTCGCGCTGGGAACTGCCAATTCGACAAGCAGATCCAACTCCGGATGGGTCAGGCCGACGTCAAGCGATGGGCCGAAGACATCATGGCGCTGCTGGGCGACGACCACCCACTCGGCGTGGAAAGCTTTGCCACCCACCGGCTCCGCTCGCGTCGGCACCCGAGGCGTACGAGATGTTTCAGCAGAAGACCGGCGGGGCCGTCAAATAGTTCTCGACCCCGCCATGCGGCCGGGCTGAGTGGAAGAGGTGGCGTCGGGAACGCCTCGCCGGATTTTCGGCGGTCAGCCGACTCGGCGACACCTGGTGTGCACAGTTAGCGGTGGTTCGGCCTACGGTGCGGCGGAGCCCGCGCTCAGGAACTCGCTGACACGCCGGCGAAAGTCCTCGGGCTGCTCGAGATGCGGGAAATGTCCGGCGCCGCTGATGGCTGCGCTGTGTGCGGTCGCCTCAGCGGCTTCGATCCCCACACACTGGTCGTGTTCGCCGTGCAGGTACAGCCAGGGTTGCCTGGGTGTGGCGGTCAGTGCCTGCTGCTCGGTGGTGAGGCCGGGATCGTGGAGTTCGGGGTGGAAGCCGGCTCGGTACCAGCCGAGCGCGGCGGTGAGGTGCGCCGGATCGGGTAGCGCCTCCTTCGCGGCGGCGACGGCGGCTGGGTGGGCGAATCCCGGTGACCATTCCTCCCACAGCCGGTCGAGGAACGCGCCGTCGTCCACGCCGATGATTGCCTCGGCGGCGGGGTGCTGGAACAGGAAGGTGTACCAGGACCGTCGTAGTTGGGTGTAGCTGCCCATCATCTGCGCGAGAACGGCGGCGGGTGGCACGGAGATCGTCACCACGCGTTCCCATTTCGCGGGATCGAACGCGGCCGCACCGTAGGCGATCGCGGCGCCGATATCGTGGCCGATCAGCACCGCCCGCTGATCTCCGACCAGGGCCCGATGGAGTCGGTCGATATCGCGAACGTAGGCGCCGCCTTGATATAGCCCGTCCGCGGGTATCTGGGTGGGGGCGTAGCCCCGCAGCCACGGTGCCACAGCCCGGTAGCCCAGGTCACCGAGCGCGTCGAGCGTATCGCTCCACGAAGCGGGGCTGTCGGGGAAGCCGTGCAGGACCATCGCCAGCGGTCCGTCGGCCGGTCCGGCTTCGAGGTAGCTCATAGTGAGGTCTGGCAGATCGATCGAATGTTGTGTGGTCATGTGGTTTCCATTCGGGTAGTAGTCGCAGCCGCGTACGTCAGATGTCGAGGGTCAGGTGGCCGGTCACGGCGCGTGATACGCAGATCAGCATGCGGTTGCCGGCGTTTCGTTCGGCCGTGGAGAGCACCGAGTCGCGATGGTCGGGAACGCCGTCGAGAACGCTGGTCTCGCAGGTTCCGCAGATGCCGTCGCGGCAGGAACTGGCTACCGCGATACCGGCTCGTTCGAGGGACTCCAGGATGCTGTGGTCGGGCTCGACTGTTACCTCGATACCGGATTTCGCGCAGTGCACTGTCAGTTCGGCCGCAGAGCTTGCGGGTTCGGCGGCCGGTGCCGCCCGGAATCGTTCGGTGTGGATGGCGCCTGGAGGCAGGCGGTCGGTGAGCGAATCGAGGGCTTGCAGCAAACCCTCTGGCCCGCAGGCATAGACCAGTGTGCCTGGTGCGCTCGCCGTGAGGATTCGGTCGAGGTCGAGAAATCCGGAGGTGTCCTCCGTGACCAGGTTCACTCGGTCGCCGCAGGTGGCCAGGGTTTCCGTGAAGGCCATACCGGCCGCGGTCCGGCCTCCGTAGTGCAGTGTCCACGGTGTCCCGAGCCGGTCGGCCTCGTTGATCATGGGCAGGATCGGGGTGATCCCGATTCCGCCGACGATGAACAAATAGCGCGTCGCTGGGACGAGAGCGAAATTATTGCGCGGCGGCGAAATAGCGAGGGTGTCGCCGATCTGTAACTGGTCGTGGATGAAGGCCGATCCACCCCGCCCCTCCGGTTCGCGCAGTACGGCCAGGTCGTAGCCGTGGCGATCGGCGGGGTCGCCGCACAGCGAGTACTGGCGGACCTTACCTCCGGGTAGGTGGAGGTCGACATGCGCGCCGGCCGTCCACGGCGGGAGCGAGCTTCCCCCAATGGTTTTCAGACGGAGAGCGACGACGTCCTCGGCGATCGGCTGTTTGTGCTGCACAACCACTGTCTGTCGCTGCGGCGCAACGACTGCTGGGGTGGGGGGCGCCGGCTGTTTCAGCATGCCCCGGGGCCGGCGGAATCCGAGAAGGCGTGATGTCGGCATAGGTGCCACTCTCCGAACTAGAGGTTGCGGTGTAAATAATTCTGCTCTATTCTACACATGAACGTGATGCCAGTCACCAAAGGAGTGGACATGAAGGCAGCGGTACTGACGGATTCGACTCCGTCGCTGGAGATCCGGGATATCCCCGATCCGGCGCCCGGCCCGGGGCAGGTGATACTCGAGGTCGAGGCGGCCGGGATCTGCGGTTCCGATCTTCATCTGGCGCCGCTACTGAAGAGCTATCCGGGCATTGTCTTCGGGCACGAGTTCAGCGGCCGGGTCGTCGCCCGCGGCAATGATGTCGATCCGCGGCTGGAATCGAAGCTCGCCGTCGGCTTTCCGCTGGTCGGCTGCCACGACTGTGTGAATTGCCGCTCGGCCAACCCCGCCCGCTGCGTGAGCGCGGAGCTGACCGGGGTACAGCGACCAGGAGCCTTCGCCGAGTTCGTCGCCGTCGACACACAGGATCTGTTCGTCTTGCCGGCCGAGGTCGGGGCACGCAGTGGAGCCTTGGTGGAACCGCTGGCCGTCGCGCACCACGCGCTCGAAAGGACCTCGCGCGAACCCGGGGCGCCGGTGCTGATCCTGGGCGCGGGACCGGTCGGGCTGGCCGTGGCCCTGTACGCGCGGCTGTTCGGGGCCAGCGAGGTCCTGGTGAGCGATCCGGTCCCCGCCCGCCGCACGCTGGCCGAGGCGGTCGGCGCCCGCACCGTCGACCCCACCGCCCAGGACGTCGGCGAGGCTTTCGCCGAGCTCACCGGTTCGGCGCCGGCGACAGTCATCGAATGCGTGGGCGTGCCCGGACTGATCCAGCACGCCGCCGACGTGGCGGCCCCAGACGCACAGATCACCATCGTCGGTGCCTGCACCGTGCCCGACACCTTCACCCCGACCACCGCGATGGCCAAGGAACTGAATTTCCAGTTCGTCCTCTACTACCGCCCCCGCGATTTCGAGATGACCATCGCGCACCTGGCCGCCGGCCGCCTCGACCCCGCCGCCCTCATCACCGACGTGATCGGCCTGGACGAGCTGCCGGCTCGCTTCGAGGCGCTGATGCGGCCCACCACCGAATGCAAAGTGCTCGTCACCCCGAACCGGACCTGAACCCCAGTTGCCATCTCTTCTGAAAGGTCAACCATGTCTATGCCGTTCACGCTCGAAATTCCAGAGCCGCTGGGTACCACCCATCGGTCCGACGAGGAGCTGCCCTGGGTAGACCTCACCCCCGAGGTGGAGACCAAGGTCGCCCACGTCAACTTGAAAGAGGGGCTGTGGGTGGTGCGCAACCGGATGCAACCCGGCACCCAGGTCCAGACGCACCGACACACCGGCCCGGTGTTCGCGTTCACCATGTCCGGTTCCTGGCACTACCTCGAATCGGCCGAGGAGATGAACCGGCCCGGTTCGTATCTGTTCGAGCCCGCCGGCTCCATCCACACCCTGAAGGTTCCCGAGGACAGCGACGGCCCCGCCGATGTGTGGTTCGCGATCTACGGCGCCAATCTCAACCTCGACGCCGGCGGAAATATCGAAAGCGTCCTCGACGCGGGCACGATGCTCGCGGTCTACCGGGCGCTGTGCCAACAGCAGGGCCGCGGCGAACCCAACGTCTACGTCGAGCAGTGACGACGCCGCACTCGCGGACTTATCGGAAAGGAATTCCCATGCCGGAAGCAGTAATCGTCGCCACGGGGCGCAGCCCCATCGGACGTGCTCAGAAAGGCTCGCTGGTCGACATACGGCCCGACGATCTCGCGGCTCACATCATCGGGTCGGTGGTAGACAGCATCGGTCTCACACCGGAAACGATCGACGACGTCATCCTCGGCTGTGGGCTGCCCGGCGGCGAGCAGGGCTTCAACCTCGCCCGGGTCGTCAACGTGCTGCTCGGCTGGAACAGCACACCCGGGACCACCGTGAACCGGTTCTGCGCCTCCTCGCTGCAGGCGATCCGGATGGCCGCCCATGCCGTGAAAGCCGGTGAAGGAAAGGTTTTCGTCGCCGGCGGAGTCGAAACGGTCAGCCGCTACGTCCACGGCTCCGCGGACGCGTTCCGCCCGGCCACCGACAACCCGAAATTCGACGAGGCGAAGGCCCGCACCGCCGAAATAAAGTCCGCGGGCGGCTGGACACCGGCCACCGACGGCCTGCCCGATCTCTACATCGATATGGGCGACACCGCCGAGAACGTCGCCGACCTGTGCAACGTATCCCGGCAGGTGATGGACGAGTTCGCCGTCCAGAGCCATCAGCGGGCCATCGCCGCGCGCGAGTCCGGGTTCTGGGCCGAGGAGATCATCCCGGTCACCACGCCGTCTGGTGTTGTTGTGGATTCCGATGACGGTCCGCGCCCGGGCACCACGGTGGAAAAACTGGCGGCGCTGCCGGCTCGGTTCCGGGAAAACGGCCGGGTCACTGCCGGTAATGCCTGCCCGCTCAACGACGGTGCGGCCGCGGTCGTGGTAATGAGCGCGGACAAGGCGAAGGCGCTGGGCCTGACGCCGCTCGCGCGGATCGTCGCGTCGGCGGTCTCCGGCCTCGACCCAGAGATCATGGGACTCGGACCGGTCGAAGCATGCCTGCGAGCGATGAAATCCGCTGGCCTGGCCGCCTCCGATATCGACCTGCTCGAAATCAACGAAGCCTTCGCCGCCCAGGTGATCCCGTCGGCCGAACAACTCGGGATCGGCTGGGACAGGCTCAACGTCAACGGCGGCGGTATCGCACTCGGGCACCCGTTCGGTATGACCGGCGCGCGCATCATGACCACCCTGGTGCACTCACTCATCCGGCGCGACAAGACCTTCGGCATGGAATCGATGTGCATCGGGGGCGGCCAGGGCATGGCCATGATCGTCGAACGCCTCTCATGACCAGCGGCATCGCCGGAATTGCCGGCCCTGTATCCCTGGGCGAGCGCATCCGCGAACTGGCACAGCACGACCCGGACCGGATCGCACTGCGATTCTTTCCCGTCGCCGGCCCCCAGCAGGACCTCACCACCGCAGAACTCGACCGACGCTCCGATCAGGTCGCCACACTGCTGGCCGATTTCGGTGTGCGGGCGGGTCAGCGGGTGGCCATCGGTTTGCGCAATTCGCCCGAGCACTTGGTCGCTGCGCTCGGGGCGTGGAAGATCGGCGCAGGAATCGTCACCATGCGCTGGGATGTCCCGGCGTGGGAACGCGACCGGCTGCTCGACGTCACCGAGCCGGCCGTGATCGTGTCCGACCACGACGAGGTAACCACCTCGGGTATCCACATCGTCGACGTGGCCCGCGCCGCGCAACTCACTCCGCGGCAGATCGGGATCAGCACCCCCACTCACGCGATGGCGATCCCGACCGGCGGATCGACCGGCGCTTCGAAAGCCGTGGTCCTGCCGGTTCCGGGCGCAATGGTCCCGGGGACGGTGTTCGCCGCCACCTACGCCATGTTCGGGATGGCCCCTATCGACCGGCACCTGATCATGGGCCCGCTGTATCACGGCAACCCGCTGATGATGGCGCACGGCGGGCTGTTCGAAGGCCAGCAGATCCTGCTGATGGAGAAATTCGACGGACCGGCCTTCATTCGAATCATCGCCGAGCACCGTCCGCAGTTCATGACCCTGGTCCCGACGATGATGCGCCGCCTGCTCGACACCCCCGGTATCGACGCCGTCGACTGGTCCTGCTTCCACACGATTCTGCACGGCACCGCGCCCTGCCCGGGGTGGCTCAAACACCGATGGATCGAGCTGGTCGGCGGCGAACTGCTGTGGGAGATCTTCGCCTCCAGCGAACTCGTCGGCTCGATCATCGTGCGCGGCGACGAATGGCTCACCCGGCCAGGAACCATCGGGCGGCCCGCACCGGGCACCGAACTGCGGATCCTCGACGACGACCTACGGGAGGTAGACACCGGTGAGGTCGGGGAGATCTATCTGCGGTTGGCAGGGGTCGACGCACCTCTGTTCGACTACCTCGGCAAGGACCGGCCCAAAGTCATCGAAGGCGGCTATGTCTCCGTCGGTGATCTCGGACGGGTCGATGAGCAGGGCTACGTCTACTCCGCCGACCGCAAGGGCGATCTCATCATCACCGGCGGCGCGAATGTCGTCCCGGCCGAGGTGGAAGCCGCGCTCGGCGAGCACCCCGACATCGCGGATGTCGTCGTCATCGGAATCCCCGACGAGGACTGGGGCCACCGCGTCCACGCCCTCGTGGAAGTCGAACGCGGGCATACCCGCCCGGCGGCAGACGAACTCAGGGCCTTCGCGAAATCCCGCCTCACCGCCTACAAGGTCCCCAAGACCTTCGAGTTCGTCGACCAGATGCCGCGCAGCGAAATGTTCAAGGTCCGCCGCGCGGCACTCGCCGCCGACCGCAGCTGACCCAGGCCGATCACCGGCTGCCCGGCCCACACACCCTTCACCCCATCTGAGGAGTCCGCCATGGACAGCATCAGTGTCCGCAAGATGACCTTCGAATTCCCCGAAGACATGGAACTCGTCTTCCTCGAGAACGATCCCGACCTGTCCATCTACTTCCTCGGCTCCTGGATGTCGCTGCCATATCTGGAGCCCTATCTGATCAAGAACGTCCGGCGCGCCGCCGACGAGATCACCGATGCCGCGCTCGCCGAGCGGATCAAACTCTTCTGTGCGCAGGAAGGCGTGCATTTCCGCGAGCACGCCAAGGCAAACGATGTCATCCGGGCTGCGCACCCCCAGTTCGTGGTGATGAAGGAGCTCGAGGAAGAACTGCGTGCCGAGTACGAGCGGTTCACCGAAACCAAATCGCTGCGCTGGAATCTGGCCTACGCCGAGGCCTTCGAATCGTTCACGACCGCTGGCGCCATCACCCAGTTCGAGATGCGGATCTTCGACAATATGGTCGCTCCGCTCGGCGACCTTTTCGCCTGGCATGTGATGGAGGAACTCGAACATCGCACGGTCGCCTACGAAGCCCTCGAAGCGGTCGAACCCAGCTATTGGTACCGGGTCCTCGTCGGGACCCGTTGCCTGATGCACTACCTGCGCTGGTCTTTCAAGCTAGCCGGCGCCATGGCCAAGGCGGCGCCCGAGATCATGAAACAGCCGATCGGCAAAGCCGAGAAGAAGCGGCGTAACAAGCTGCGCCGCACCCTGCTGCTGCGGACCTTCCCGCGGACCTTGCGGGTGTTCTCCCCGCGCTACCACCCCCGCGACCTCGCCCTGCCGGACAGCTTCTACGAGGTCCAGAGCAAGTACGACGAAATCGTCGCCGGTTCCTGAAATTCACTCGACACCCAAAGGAGAAACTCTGTGTCCCCTCTCTGTGAAGGCCGCGTGGCCTTGGTCACCGGCGCCGGCCGGGGAATCGGCCGCGAACACGCACTCTCGCTGGCCCGGCACGGCGCCGCTGTCGTGGTCAACGATCTCGGTGGTGCGGTGACCGGCGACGGCAGCGACACCAGCCCGGCGCAATCGGTGGTGGACGAAATCACCGCTCTCGGTGGCCGCGCCGTCACCGACGCCGGCAATGTCGCCGACTGGGACGATGCCCGCGCCATGGTCCAGCGCGCGATCGACGAATTCGGCACCCTCGATATCGTCGTCAACAATGCCGGAATACTGCGCGACCGGATGCTGGTGAACATGTCCCCGGACGAATGGGACGCGGTGATCGCCGTTCACCTGCGCGGTACCTTCAACGTCACCCGGCATGCCGCCGAGTACTGGCGCGACCAGCACAAAGCCGGTGCATCGGTCGACGGCCGCATCATCAACACCAGCTCGCCCTCCGGCCTGTACGGCAATATCGGGCAGGCCAACTACGGCGCCGCCAAGGCGGGGATCGCGGCGTTCACCACGATCGTCGCCGAGGAGTTGTACCGCTACAACGTCACCGCCAATGCCATCGCCCCGGCAGCACTGACACGGATGACCGAGAACCTGGTCAGCGTCGACGCGGAAATCGCCGCCCAGCTCGACCCCCGCTGGATCGCGCCCCTGGTCACCTGGCTCGCCTCGCCCGAATCCCGCAACGTCACCGGCCGGGTATTCGACGTATCCGGCCAGGCGCTGTCGATCTCCGAAGGCTGGCATCGGGGGCCGACCACCGGCGCGGTCGGCGAAGCCGAGGATATCGGGCAGGCGGTCGCCGACCTGATGGCCAAGGCTCGGCCGAACGCCGACATGACCGGGACCGACGCCGAAGGACCAGGTCGGCCGACACATTCGCCGTAACCGACGAACGCCGGGCGGAGAATCCGGGGCGTCAGTGGGGCAAACTGTAACCGGCAGTCCGTTCTTCTACACTCGGAAGACGAACCGGACTGCCGACCCAGGGGAGCGCGACCATGACCAACACGACGGAGATCTTCCAGGTTCCGCCCCGGCCACTGGCACGCATCCCGCACTTCTCTACCCGGCAGGAGGAGATCCTCGACGGACTGCAACGCGCCATTCTCGCCGACGGCTTCCGCTCCCTGCGCCTCACCAACGTCACCAAGGACCTGAGCACGTCCTACGCCACCCTGTACCAACTCGCACCGAGCAAGGACGAGCTCGTCGCCTTGGTGATCGAACGCTGGTATCAGCGCGCGATAGACGCCGCCGTTCAGCGCCTGCATTCGGCGCACGACCCGATTGCCCGGATGCAGGTGTGGACCGATTTCGGTGTCGAGGGTGTGGGACGGACCTCGCGCGTGTTCTGGCTCGATGTCAACGCGCACAACGCCATTCGCGGCCTCGTCGCGAGCTACTCGCATTACTACGTCGAGGTTCTGCGCACCATTCTCGATCACGGTATCGAACTCGGAATCTTCCGCCCGATCAACACCGAACTGCTCGCCGCGGTCTGGGAAACAGCGGCCACCAAACTGGCCGACCCCGAACTACAGCGCGACGAATCTCGCGACCTGCGCCAACTCTCGGCCGACTGGGTCGACCTCGTACTCAACGGAATACTCAGGACTTGAATTGCCTCTCAACGCTTCCGCCGTCGGACTGACCCTGAAACCGTGGACCACCACGATCGATGCCCGACGGCTGATGGCCTATGCCGCCGGCCTCGGCCACACCGACGACCTCTACTTCGACACCACCCGCCCCACCGGCATCATCAACCACCCCCTGTTCCCGCTGTCACCGGAATGGGACCTGCTCACCGACCCCGACTCCGGAATGGCAGCCCTCGGGCTCACCCGCGCCGAAACCCACCGCGGCGTGCACGCCGGCCACGACCTGCATCTCCACCGCACCATTCCCGCCGATGCCACGGTGACGGTCTGCGCTGAAGTCACCGGTATCCGGCGCACCTCCGCCGGCGCGCTGATCGCCATGCGATTGGAGGGCGCCGACGGCGACGGCCCCCTGTGGACAACCTGGATGGACTCCCTCTACCGGGATGTCGACGTCGACGGAGCCGATCAAGTGGCCGACGCTGCACCTGAACGTCCCGGACCGCCGCCGCAATCCACGCAATCCCGCAGCGGAGCGGTCCGGATCGAAACCTGGGCCCCGCACGTCTACGGCGAATGTGGCCGCCTCTGGAACCCCATCCACACCGATCTTGCCGTCGCCCGCGCTGCGGGGCTGCCCAGCGTGATCCTGCACGGCTCGGCCACCCTGGCACACGGAGTCGATTGGGTGTTGGCCGCCCTCGGCCGCAGCCCGGAGCAGGTACGCCGGGTCGGGGCCTCCTTCCGCGCGGTCGTTCCAGTTCCATCCACCATCCAGCCCACGCTCCACACCGTGGACACCCAACCCGACGGCACCAGCACAGCGCATTTCAGCGTCTTGAACGGAGCCGGCAACCAGGCAGTCCGCGACGCTTACGTGGTGTTGAACCCATAGGCCGGTCGCAGTCCATGTCGTCCCCGTGCCGAGTTCGGCACGGGGACGGTTCACCGGTGCGACCCTTCACAGTCGTCTACGCACAGAACACGCCGAGCTGACAATTCTCCACCCGACCGCCCGTTCCCGAGTGTTGCTGTTGCACCCCAACAGATTTACGCGCGTCGTCACGGACTCCGTCGACGTCGCACGCGGCCTTGTTCAGCAGCGCTGCATCCCGTTCGGCGTCAAATCGCCCGCGGCTTAGGCCAAGGTCCCACCGTTTTCCCCGCCAACAGCACGAAACCCTATGCTACCCAACAGCATCGCTAAGAAATGCTGGAGTATTACGGGCTACACCTCGGTGGAGTGAACCCCTCAGGCCAATCCGTGACTTGATCGCAGTGGACAATCGCATCGGCGATTGTGTACGGCTTGTCCAGCGCCAAAATGAAATGTTCTAGCGTTAGTCCGTCGATTCTCGAAAGGTCGGCACCTGATATGTCGACGTCCAAGAACTCGGCGCCTGTCACGTCAGTTGACACGAAAACGGCAGAAGTGGCGTTTGCTCCTCCCCAGAAGGTGTAAGACAGGTTGGATCGGTTAAAGTTTCCCAGCTGAAAATTCGCATCCCGAAATAGTGATCCTGAGAGATTGGTTTCCACGAAGTTTGCGCGCGCTAGAACGGAGTCGTTGAACAATGTATTGCTGAAATTGCCGCGTTTCATATCGGCGCCAACCAGGCATGCGTACGACAGGTCGACTACGGTGCCACCGTGTGGCATCCTACCTAGCACTGTTATGGCTGCCTGGATATTCGCAGCGAGTCGTATCCCTGGTCCCGCATTCATGGCGGGAACTGTGCACTTGGATGCCGGAGCTTCGTTGCGCACGTACGCGGACAAAAGCTCCACGGTGGTGCCTCGGTCGGTAGGAGAGTCGTTTGCTAAACGTTCAAGAAGGTAAATGCCTGCCAGTTGCGAATTTATTTTCTCGGAGCTCAGTTGCTCGGTAGCTTTTGCGAGCCGGTCGGTGATGGCAGATTCCCGTGTGGTTGAATTCTGGGCATTCGTTGCGCGCAGAGTTTGTCCAGTGAAATACAGTGCCGCGACTGCGGCGACTGCTGTGGTCAACGTTGTGAGTGTGGACCAACCCGACCAGGTGAAGGCTTGATGGATCAGGCGCGCGATCTGCTGTCGCCGAGTGAGCGGGGGTGGCGCGGGGTCTGTCGCTGGGGGAGGGTTCGGATCCGGTGTGGGAAACGGGTCACCTGTGGTCATGAATCCCCCAGTGCATCGGTGTTGTGAGCGAAAACCACTGTATGGCAGCGGATGTCGAACAGTTCGGGATGAGGGCTATCCATCTCACCGGGCTCGGTGTCGGCGGAATTCTGGACTGCACCAACGTGATCGCCAGCGAGTACTCCTCCACGCGCTGGCGCGGGTTGCCCATCGGTCTCTACACCGCGGGCTACGGGCTCGGCGCGACACTCGGCGGCCTGGCCGCGGTGTTCCTGCGCGACGAATACGGCTGGCGGGCGGTGTTCGTGTGCGGCGCCGTGCTCACCGGTCTGGCGCTGATGTTGCTGGCGCTGTTGCTACCGGAATCGGTGGATTACCTGCTCACCGGCGGACGGCGGGACGTACTCGGCCGGGTCAACCGCATCGCCGCGCGCATCGGCCAGGAACCGCTGCCCGAACTTCCCCCGACGCCGGCTTCGGGCGCCCCGCGCGCGGGCAGGGTCCCCGACCTGTGGGCGAGCGCGTCCGGAATCGTCCACGGACCGAGAAGGTCTCGATGCGGCGCGCTCTACACTGACGGCATGGCGATCCAGGGGTCACTCACGCGGGCTGAGTCCCTGGTGTCGCATATCCAAGATCGGATCGCGGCGGGGGAGTTGCGGGCGGGCGACAAGCTGGGCACCCGCCAGCAGCTGCAGGAAGAGTCGGGGATGGCGCGGGGGACCGTCATCGAGGCAGTTCGGCTGCTGCAGGATCGTGGCGTCATCACCGTGCGCCCCGGTCCCGGCGGCGGGTTGTTCGTCGCGGAGCGGTCCTCGATCGTCCGTCTCGGCCGCACCCTGCTGACCGTCGACAACGACCCAGGTGGGGTGGCGGAGGCGATCGCCGTCCGCGAGGAACTCGAGCCATTGGTCGCCGAATTGGCGGCCAGGCACCGCAGTCCCGCCGATCTCGCGGAGCTGCGCCGACTGCTCGACACCGTCCGCGATGCCGCCGGTGACCCGGAGGGATTCATCCGCGCCGTGTGGGGATTGCATCGCCGGATTGTCGCGATCGTCCCGAATCGTGTGCTGCGCGGCACCTATCTGGGGCTCGAGGAGTACATCGAGCAGCACGCCACCAGGGCCAGTCGAGCCCGTGATGGGGGCAATTCCGAGTACTTCGCCCGCCGCACCGCCGTCCACGAGGAACTGGTAGCCGCCATCGAATCCGGCGATCCGGCCCGTGCTCGTGCGGCTGCCGCCGAGCACGCACGGCACTGAATTTCGGGATCCATGTCCCGCTGACCAGCTCTTTCGCTCTCATATTTGGTGTGATGGGCGTCTAATCGAGCCGAATGGTTGACACCACCCCCCGGTTTGTGGCTACCATCACACATAACGGTTATAACCGTTTCTGGAGGTCTGGCCTCCACCATCCTTTGACCAGAGGTACCGCATGACACTCCCAACGACTTCGACCCGGGTGGGTCGCGGCGCTGTGCTCGTTCCGATTCTGTGCTGGGCCGCGCTACTGAGCGACGGCTATGACCTGTTCGTCTACGGCGCGACGCTGCCCGCTCTGATCGGCCACGAACCGTGGCACATCACCGCCGCGGCGGCGGGCTTCGTCGGCAGCGCGGCACTGGTCGGTGTGCTGATCGGCTCGCTGACCGCCGGTACGCTCACCGACCTGCTCGGCAGGCGACGACTTTTCCTGGCCTGCTTGACCCTGTTCTCGGCGGCGACATTTGTGACGGCCTTCTCGCCCACCTTCGAGGTGTTCGCCGCGACCCGGCTGGCCGCAGGACTCGGCATCGGCGGCTTGCTGCCGACGGCGATCGCCATGGCCGCCGAATTCGCCGCACCCGAATACCGGTCCCGAGTGCTCGGCATGGTGCTGACCGGGCCCGCGTTCGGCGGTGTCCTCGCCTCGACGGCGTCGCTGGTGCTGCTCGAGGACTTCGGGTTCCGTCCGGTGTATGCCCTCGGCGCGATTCCGCTGGTCACCTTGCTGCCCATCGCCTTCGCGAAGCTGCCCGAATCACGGGTTTTCGCCGTGGTGAAAGCCGACGACGGCCGGTCGGTGAAGTCCCCGGTGGCCGAGCTCTTCGGCGCGGGGATGACCAGGGCGACGGTGGGTATCTGGTTCGTCGCCGTGTGCAGCATGCTGACGATGTTCGGGGTGACCACGTGGTTGCCGCAGATCATGCGCAACGCCGGCTATCCCATCGGATCGGCGGTCACCTTCCTGCTGATCTACAGCGCCGGCGCCATCGCGGGCACTCTTATCGCCGCGGCGCTGGCCGAGCAATTCGGCCCGAAACCGTTGGTGCTCACCGGTTTCGCGACCGCCGCGGTGGCGCTGGCGCTGCTCGGCACGCATCCGCCGACGGCCGTGCTGATGCTGCTGGTCGCGGTGGCCGGGTTCGGCGGCCTTGGTACCCAGAACATGCTCAACGACCACATCGCCTGCTTCTACCCGGCCCGGATCCGGGCGACCGGCCTCGGCTGGGCGCTGGGTATCGGGCGGGTGGGCGCGATCGCCGGACCGACCTACGGCGCCGCTTTCGTCGCAGGCGGCGGCGCGGTGATCGTCAGTTCGCTCGCGTTCGCCGCGCCCGCCCTGATCGGCGGCGTGCTGATGGCCACCCTCCCGCGCCGGCCACGCACCAGCGAAACCACAACTCCCGTAGACCACGATGCCGCTTCACTGCCGGCCACACCCTGAGGAAAGTGACTCGATGAAACTCATCGGCTACCGCACCAGCGAACAGGACCCGATCTCGGTCGGTGTGCTCGACGGCGAGACCATCCGCCCGCTCGCCCCACTCGACGAATTCTGGAGCGACGCCTTCACCTGGATCGACCGCGCGCAGCAGATCGAAACACCGGGAATCGACGTGGCCCTGGTCAATGTCGTCGCGCCCGTTCCGGCTTCGGCTCGGGTGATCTGCGTCGGGCTCAACTATCGCGCACACGCCGCGGAGGGTGGCTTCATCCCGCCCGAATATCCGACCCTGTTCGGCCGCTGGCCCGCATCGCTCACCGTCGGCGATGTGTCCGCGCCGGTGCCTGCCAACGAAGCGGGCCTGGATTGGGAGGGCGAGGTCGCCGCGTTCATCGGCACCAGGCTCGAAAGTGTGGATCCGGCAACGGGAGTCGCGGGCGTCGCCGGTTACGCCTGCTTCAACGACCTCACCTCGCGCAAGGCGCAGAAACTCACCGCGCAATGGACACTCGGCAAGAACGGCGACCGGTCGGGGCCGCTGGGGCCGCTGGTTCCGGCGCACGAGGTCGGGGACCTGTCCGAGGGGCTGCGCGTGCGCACCAGGGTCAACGGCACCCTCGTTCAGGACGGCAACACCCGCGACTTCATCTTCCCGCTCGGCGACATCATCGCGCTGATCAGCGAAACCTTCACCCTGCATCCCGGTGACATCATCGCCACCGGCACCCCCGAAGGTGTCGGCTACGTGCGCAATCCGCCGTGGCTGCTGGGGCCCGGTGACATCGTCGAGGTCGAGATCGACAAACTCGGTGTACTGCGCACGCCGATCGTCGATGCGAGCGGAAGGAAAGGGGCATGACCGACACCACGGCGGATCCGGTGCTGATCGTCGGCGGTGGACCCTCCGGGCTGGCCGCCGCCCTGGAGCTGGCGCGGCACCGGGTGCGCAGCATCGTCATCGAACCGCGTGTCGAGGTCGACACCACCCGCCCGAGGGCGAAAACGACCAACGCGCGGACCATGACCCATCTGCGCAGGTGGGGGCTCGCCGACGAATTGCGCGCGGCCGCACCGCTTTCCGTGGAATGGGCCCAGGACATCGTGTTCTGTTCGACGCTGCTCGGCTATGAGATCACCCGATTCGCCAACGGCTTCCAGCTCGAGGTCGACCGGCCGGAATGGGCACCGGAACCGGGGCAGCAGGCGCCGCAACCGGTGGTGGAGCTCGTCCTGCGCGGCGCCGTCGAACGCGACCAGTACGTCCAGCTGCGCCTGGGTGCCCGCGTCACAGCGCTCGACGAGTTGCCCGACGGCACCGTCCGCGCGATCGTCGAAGACGAGGCGGGCGCGAGCACCACCATCGACGCGCAGTACGTGCTCGGCTGTGACGGTGGTGGGAGCATCGTGCGCGAGAGCATCGGCGCGCAGTTCGAAGGTTCCTCGGGCGAACGGCCCAACCTCAGCATTCTGTTCCGCGCACCCGGCCTCGCCGAGCGGGTGCGGTTCGCCAATGCCGTCCACTACTGGGTGATGGCGCCTGGCGCGGCCGGGATCGTGGGGCGGCTCGATCGCGCGGACACCTGGTGGGCCATCGTGCAGGGCGTCGACGTGCGGACGGGGATTGTCGATCCGGAGGCGTTGCTGCATGCGCTGATCGGGGATCGGGCGCCGGTGGAGGTGATCGCGACCGATCCGTGGGTGGCGCGAAAACTGCTGTCCGACAAGTACCGCCGGGATCGGATCTTCCTGGTCGGGGACGCCGCGCACCTCAACCCGCCTTGGGGTGGGCACGGGTACAACACCTGCATCGGCGACGCGGTGAACATCGCCTGGAAGATCGCCGCGACCGTGCACGGCTGGGGCGGCCCGGCGCTGCTCGACAGCTACGCGGCCGAACGCCGTCCGGTCGCCGCGCGCACGATCGCCGACGCGGGCGCTCAGGAAACAGCGCTGGCACACCACTTCTCGACGGTCGAGATCGGGGAAGCGGGCCCGCCGGCCGATCTCGCGCGCAGCAGGACCGCGACCGCGCTCGCGGTGAAGAAGAGCGAATTCCATTCGCTCGGACTGGTATTGGGCTATCACTACGGCAACTCGGCCGTCATTGTTTCCGACGGATCCGCGCCACCGCCGCAGGATCCGATCGAGTATGTGCCTTCCGCCTGCCCCGGCGCACTACTGCCGCACGTGTGGCTGCGCGAGGGCCGGTCACTGTATGACGTGCTCGGCCCGGAATTCACCCTGCTCGTGCTCGTCGACGACGCGCCCGCACCCGATATCGCCCCGATTCTGGCGCGGGCCGAGGAGTTGCGCGTTCGAGTGACGGTGCGGTCGCTCTCGGCCGCCGACACTGAGGACGGGCGATCCCCGCACGAGATCTTCGGTGCTCGCCTGCTCCTGGTTCGTCCCGATCAACACGTGGCGTGGCGGGGTAATGATCCGGCTGTCGCGGAGAAGGCCGTCGATGTCGTCGCCGGCTGGTGAGCGCTCGCCCGCCGGGCGCACCGACCGGCTCGCGATCGTGGCAGACCGGGCGCCGGTACTCGCGCTGCTCGCCGGGCTGGTCGATCCGGGCGGGTTCCGGCCCTGGCCGGACCGGCTCGTCGATGTCGGCCCCGATGCCGGGTACGCACGGCAGTTGGGCGCTGCCCGTGCGCGAACCGGGCTCGACGAAGCCGTCGTCGTGGGTGAGGCTCGGCTGGGTGGGCGCCGGATCGCGGTGCTGGCAGGTGAATTCGGGTTTCTCGGCGGGTCGATCGGTGTCGCCGCCGCGCACCGGCTGGTGACTGCCATCGAGCGCGCCACCAGCAAAGGGTTGCCGCTGCTGGCGCTGCCCTGCTCCGGCGGCACCCGCATGCAGGAGGGCACAGTCGCTTTCGTGCAGATGGTCAAGATCGCCGCGGCCGTCGCCGATCACAAGCGGGCCGGGTTGCCATATCTGGTCTATCTGCGCCACCCCACCACCGGCGGGGTCTTCGCGTCCTGGGCCTCGATGGGACACCTCACCCTCGCCGAGCCGGGCGCGCTGGTCGGATTTCTCGGTCCTCGGGTCTACGCGGCGCTCGGTGCACCCCTGCCCGAGGGCGTGCAGCGCAGCGAGAACCTGCTCGCGCACGGACTCGTCGACGCCGTGGTGTCACCGGAGGCGCTTGGGGGGTGGCTGTCGCGGGCGCTGGCGGTACTCGATCGCGTCGGCGAACCGGGCATCGGACACCAGGCAGGCATACCCGATGTCGCCGAAGCCGGGCCCGGCACCCTGGACCTGGGTGGGCAACCGGACGACGGCGCAGCGCACGCCGGTGCGGATCGGGGCGGCGAAACGACCACCGAAGTGTCCGCGCTGCCGCCGCGGGCCATCCCCGGCGCGGGATCACCCACCGACCCGTGGGAATCGGTGCTCCGCACGCGCCTGCCCGATCGCGTCGCCGCAGCGGACCTGCTCGCCCTCTGGCCCGACCACGTGTCGCTGCACGGCAGCGCCGAGGGCGATGCCGCACCCGGCGTGCTGGCCGCGATCGCGCGGATCGGCGGCGCGCCCTGTGTCTTCCTCGGGCACAGCCGACAGCCGGGCCCCGGCGCCGCCGCGACGCTGACCGATGGCGCCCTGCGCACAGCCCGGCGCGCGATTCGGCTCGCCGCCGAACTGTCGCTGCCGGTGGTGACCGTCATCGATACCGGGGGAGCGGAATTGAGCACGGCCGCCGAGGAACAGGGGATCGCCGGTCAGATCGCGCGCTGCCTCGCGGATCTGATCACCCTCGAGACAACGACCGTGTCGATCCTGCTCGGACAGGGCACCGGTGGGGCGGCACTGGCCTGGCTGCCCGCCGACCGGGTCATCGCCACCCAGCACGCGTGGCTGAGCCCGCTCCCACCCGAGGGTGCCAGCGCCGTCGTCCACCACGACGTCGACCACGCCGCGCAGCTGGCCCGCGAGCAGGGCATCCACGCGAATGCCTTGTCACGCAACGGAATAGTCGACGAGATCATCAGCGAACACGGCGATCCGACCCAGGTGTGCCTGCGCGTCGGCGCCGCCGTCGAACATGCCTTGCGCGCACTCGCGACCACGAATCCGGCCGACCGATACACCCGCAGACGCCACCGCTACCGCGAACTCGGGGTGTCCGCATGACGCCCTCCCTCCCCCCGAGCCGAGAACAGGAGCTCAGCATGTCCGCTCTGTACGAAGCGCCACAGACCGCGACCAAACTGGTGGTCACGGCCATGGGCCTGATCGACACTTTCGACCGAGACCAGCGCGCCGAAGCGGTCGTCGCCGACTTCACCGACCCGCGCAGGCTCGACTGGGACATCATCCCGCGCCCGGACCGCACCGGCCTCCCGCTGCACCGCCTCGACCGGCACCAGAAGGTGCTGATGTGGGACCTGATCCGGCTGGCCGTACCCCTGCGCACCTTCACCAAGGTGCTGGCGATACCCCAACTCGAACATGTGCTGCGCGACTACGAATACGACTTCCTCGGCCCCGCGCTGCCCGCGTGGCGTACCTCGGATTCGTACTTCCTGACCTTCTTCGGCCGCCCCGGATTCGAAGACACCTGGACGATGCGGTTCCTCGGTCACCACGTGTGCCTCAACATCACCGTCGTCGAACAGCGGTGGATCGCCGCGACGCCGGTGGCGCTGGGTCAGCAGCCCACCGAATACGACGGCGTGCTGCATCCACTGGCCGACGACGAGGGCCTCGGTTTCGAACTGCTGGCCGGATTGGACGACGACCAGCGTGCCGAGGCTGTGATCCACGATGTCGCGCCCGCTGATTTCGTCACCAGGCAGGTGCCACGCATCGGCGCCTACGAATATCCGGATCACTATGACCTCGGTATGCCCGACTACACGATCACCGATTCCGACCGGGTGGCACTGAAGTTCGTCCGCGACAATCCCGCGGGCATCGCCGGGGACACACTCGACGCGGCCGGGCAGCACCTGCTGTGGCGCCTTGTCGATTGCTACCTGGACAGGTTGCCCGGCGAAGCCGCCGACGCACACCGAAAGGCATTGCGAGCGGCGGGTATCGGGGAAATCCACTTCGCCTGGGCCGGTGCGCCGACCCGGGGAAAGCCACACTATTTCCGGGTGCAGACTCGCCACCACCTCATCGAAGCGGTCAATGCCGTCGGTGGCGGAAATCATCTGCACACCGTGCTGCGCGACTTCGACAACGACTTCGCACACGGACTGCTCGATGCACAAGCCAACCGTGACAGGTCTTGGGGAACAGCACATCTCGGCAGCCGTTCGGTGTCGAGCGCGGAATCCGATCCCGGTCTCGAATGAGACCCTCCTGCCAACTCCTGTGAGGAAACCACGATGCCAGTACCACTGCTGAGCTCCCTGTATCGCGCGACCGACGGGGCCGACCCCCTGGTAACCGTCGACGGCCGGTCCCTGTCGAGGGAGGAACTGCTGGCCGCGGCCGCCGCTGTCGCCGACAAGGTCGCGGGCGCGAGGGCGGTCGCCGTCGACGCGCGACCCGAACTCGAGACGGTCGTCGCCGTCGTCGGCTGCCTGCTTGCCGGGGTGGCGGCGGTTCCGGTGCCCGCCGACGCCGGTGCGGTCGAGCGGCAGCACATCCTCGCCGACTCGGGTGCGCAACTGTGGCTCGGCGAGCCCCGAGCGGATGTCGGGGTGCCGACGATCACGGTGGATCCGGGCGCGCGGTCGTCGTCGAGCTACCCGCAGGTCGACCCCGCGGTGCCGGCCGTCATCATCTATACCTCCGGCACCACCGGAGCCCCGAAGGGCGTGGTGCTGTCGGGCCGGGCGATCGCGGCGAGCGTCGACGGCCTCGCGCAGGCCTGGCAGTGGAGCTCGGAAGATGTTCTGGTACACGGACTTCCGCTGTTCCACATCCACGGTCTCATCCTCGGCGTGCTCGGTGCGCTGCGCATCGGATCACCGTTGATCCACACCGGCCGCCCGACGCCGCAGCGGTACGCGGCGGCCGGGGGGACCCTTTATTTCGGGGTGCCGACCGTGTGGTCGCGGGTGTGCGCCGACCCCTCCTCGGCGCGGGCACTGTCGGCCGCCCGCCTGCTCGTCTCCGGCAGCGCCCCGCTGCCGGTGCCCGTATTCGACGAGCTCACCGCACTGACCGGAGCGGCCCCCGTCGAGCGCTACGGCATGACCGAAACGGCGATCACCGTGAGCACCCGCGCCGACGGTGAGCGGAGACCGGGTTGGGTGGGCTTACCCTTGGCCGGGGTGCGGACCCGCCTGCGCACCGAGTCCGGCGACCTGGCCGCACACGACGGAGAAACACTGGGGCAGTTGGAGATCCACAGCCCCTCCCTCTTCGACGGGTACCTGAACAATCCGGCCAAGACCGCCGAGGCGCTGACCGGCGACGGTTGGTTCCGCACCGGCGATATCGCCGTCATCGATGCGGGCGGCTTCCACCGCATCGTGGGCCGCGCCTCGGTCGACCTGATCAAGTCCGGCGGCTACCGCATCGGGGCGGGCGAGGTGGAGCAGGCCCTGCTGGCCCACCCCGCGGTCGAGGAGGCCGCGGTCATCGGCGTCCCCGACACCGACCTCGGTCAACGGATCGTCGCCTATGTGGTCGGTGCCGTACCCGAGGAGAAATCGCTCATCGACTTCGTCGCGGGCACCTTGTCGATCCACAAACGGCCACGCGAGATCCGCATCGTGGACGCGCTGCCGCGCAACGCGATGGGCAAGGTGCAGAAGAATGTGCTCCTGGACGAACAGCGCCGTTCGCGGCGATGAAGCGGCGCCGCGCGAGCGCGCGCTGATAGAGTATCTACTCAGGCAGAGACCCACGGTGAGGCCTTACAACCGCTGCGGCGGCGACCCAGGCCCAGTCTCTCCGCTCGAAGGAGTTCCTCCCTTGGACACGGCTTCGCCCGTAGTCCGTTCCACCACCGAGTACGCACCTGGTTTGCTGCTCGATATCGTGCGCCCATGGCATTCGACGCGGCGACCTTTGGCTGCGATCGTATGGCTACATGGTGGTGGATGGCGGCTACAAGACAGAACTGCCTGCCCAGATCTGGTGCGGCATTACGCTTCACATGACTTCGTCATGGTCAGTGTGGACTATCGGTTGGCGCCGACGACGACCCATCCCGGCCAGCTTTTCGATATTCGTCGTGCGGTGCGGTGGTTACGCGTCAACGGTGCCGAATACGGCATCGACCCCGACCGGATCGGGGTGTGGGGCTCGTCGGCGGGTGGCCACCTGGCGGCCCTCACCGGAGTGCATTCCGGCGTGCTCCGATTGCCCGGCGAAGAAGAGGTTTCGGTCAGCAGTGCGGTAGCCGCGGTGATGGATGGCTACGGGGCCGCCGACCTGCCCGCCATGGTCGATCTCACGGGACAGCAGGCGCCCCGGGACCACGATTCTCCCGAGGCCGGTCTGCTCGGCGGCGCGATCCGGGACAAACTGGATTCCGCGGTGTCGGCGAGCCCGGCACGGCAGGTGAACGGCGGCACACCACCGTTTCTCATCATGCACGGACTCGCCGACAACTTGGTGCCGCCCAGCCAAAGCGTGGCCATGTACAACGCTCTCGCGGCACACGGGAACGACGCGACCCTCTACCTCATCGAAGGTTTCGGGCACGGATTCCTCAATCCCGGCGATGTGCTCGAGCTCGGCCCGGACCAGCATCTCGACCAGGGCCGTCTCGAACGCGAGCCCACGGCGCGCGCACAGATCCGCACCACCACCGAGGCGGGCGCCGACCTCGCCGAACGACATCCGTGTGCGTCCTTTTCCGCCATCGCGGATTTCTTCGCCCGAACACTGAAAGCAGGTCAGTGCCGATCATGACGGCCTTCGACATTCCGACTATCGACGAGGTCCATTCCCTCGCTCCAGCCATCGACACCCTGCCCGGGCGCTGCGCCCCCTACTACATGGCCGCCGGCGAGGGTGAACGCCACGAAATCGGTGGACAGCTGATCACCGTGATCGCTCGTGCCGAAGACACCGGCGGGCAATTCGGTGCCGCATATATCTACGGCGGCAAGGGTATCGAGACACCGTTCATCTCCCACGAGCACGAGCACCGCTTTCTGTATGTCACCGACGGAGAATTGCAGGTGTGGTTACCGGGCGAAACGCAGGTCCTCGCGCCCGGCGGATCCGTCGCGATTCCACCCGGCGTTCCCTACGCCTACCGGATGCTCTCGCACCGTACGCGGTTCCTGAGCTGGCTCACGATCGGTGACGGCCACCGGTTCGCGCAGGCGAGCGGCTACGAAACCTCGTCACACGTGTTCGATATCGATGCGGAGCAACCGATTTCGCCGATGCGGCAGTCGGAACTGGCGGCGCGGTTCGGCGTCCGGATCCACGACCTGGACAAGCGTGATCTGTCCCCGCGCACCGGTGCCGAGCTGCCGTTGGATCAGACGCCCTATGTCCTCGAGGCCGGCGAGGGTGACCGATGGGCAAGCATGGGTCAACTCAATTCCTACCTGGCGCGTTCCCGCAATACCGGCGGAACCTACTTCGCCATGCACACCATCGGCGGCAAGAGTTCCTATATCCCGCGGCATTTCCACCGGCAGCACACCGAGAACTTCCTCTGCCTGGAAGGGCGAATCCTGCTGCACGCGAACGGAAAAGAAATCCTGCTGACCAAGGGTGATTTCCTCCACGCCCCGGCAGGCACCATTCACAGTTTCGCGTTCGACAGTCACAACACCCAGATGCTCGGACTGCTGACCACCGACGTGTTCGAGAAATTCTTCGAATACATGAACACACCCACCCAGGCCCACGTGCACATCGAGGGTGGCGATGAGACCTTTCCGGTCGAGGGTTTCGCCCGTGCCCGCGCCGAACTCGACCTCGAGGTCGTCGGCCCGCCGCCGCAACGGGGTGCGGGCGGGTAATGCGGGGCAGGCTTCTTCAGTGGGCGGACTGCGCGGGTTCGCTGCGGTAGCGCGAGCGAGGTCCGTCGATGCGGCAGATCCCAGACGATGTCCCTGGTGGCCGCAGCGCTGATCACGAGTCTCCGGTATTCGGTTCGTCTTATCGGCCGAGAATCAGACGCCTGGGCGCCGACGGCTGGACGCCGTCGGCGCAGGCACCTCCCAGCTCTCAGGACGTCAGGTCGAGCCCTGTCCTGTCGGCCAATGCCTCGAGCGAGATCCCGTAGGTCGAACGCACCCGTACCTGTTCGGTGCCGAGCTCGAAAATCGCGTAGTCGCTGTAGATCCGGCTGACGCAGCGACGACCGGTCAAGGGGTAGGTGCACTCCCGCACCAGCTTGGACACGCCGTCGCGGGTGAACAGCGACATCATGACGAAGACCTGTTTGGCGCCGATGGCCAGGTCCATCGCGCCGCCGACCGCGGGGATGGCGTCGGGGCCGCCGGTGTGCCAGTTGGCGAGGTCGCCGGAGGTGGAGACTTGAAAGGCGCCGAGCACGCACACGTCGAGGTGGCCGCCGCGCATCATGGCGAAGGAATCGGCGTGGTGGAAATAGGAGGCGCCGGGGGTTTCGACGACGGGGATCTTGCCGGCGTTGATCAGGTCCGGGTCGATCTCGTCGTCGATCGCGGCGCGACCCATGCCGAGCATGCCGTTCTCGGTGTGCAAGACGACATTCTGCTCCGGTGTGAGGTGGTCGGCTACCGTTGTCGGCTGGCCGATGCCGAGGTTGAGGTACGCGCCCGCGGGGATGTCGGCGGCGATCAGCGCGGCGATCTCGTGTTTGCCGAGCGGCGCGCGGTCGGGGTATTCGACGGTTGTCGGCGTGCGGTTCATCCCGGCACTCCTTCTCGAGTCGGTTCGGCCACGTGTACCACCCGGTCCACGAAGATGGCGGGCGTGATGATGTTCTCCGGATCCAGCGCACCGGTCTCCACGACCTCGCCGACCTCGACGATGGTGGTGCTCGCGGCGGTGGCCATCACGGGACCGAAGTTGCGAGCTGTTTTGCGGTACAACAGGTTTCCCATGCGATCGGCCTTGGATGCCTTGATGAGCGCGAAGTCGCCGCGGATGGGGTATTCGAGGACGTAGTCGCGGCCGTTGATGGTGCGCTGTTCCTTGCCTTCGGCCAGGGTGGTGCCGACGCCGGTCGGGCTGAAGAACGCGCCGATACCGGCGCCCGCGGCGCGCAGCCGCTCGGCGAGGTTGCCTTGCGGTACCACCTCGAGTTCGATGCGGCCGCTGCGGTAGAGGTTGTCGAAGATCCACGAATCGTGTTGGCGGGGAAAGGAACAGATGATCTTTTGGACATTGCCGGTGGCCAGCAGTGCCGCCAGTCCTTGGTCGCCGTTGCCTGCGTTGTTGTTGACCACGGTGAGGTCTTTCGCGCCGAGTCGGCGCAGGGCATCGATGAGTTCCATCGGTTGTCCGGCGGTGCCGAAACCGCCGATCAATACTGTTGCTCCGTCGGGGATGTCGGCCACAGCGGCGTCCGGGTCAGTGCCGTGGGTGATGCTCACGCTGTCTCCTCGTTCTCCAGTACGGCAGCCAGTCCCTGGCCGACGCCGATGCAGATGGCGGCCACACCCCAGCGGATACCGGCCCGCACCAGGGCCTTCTCGGCGGCCTCGACCGGTGCGTAGCCGAAGCGGTGCGGTTCGACCGCGTGCGCGCCGCGGCTGGCGATGCGCGTCAAAGGGGTGCGGCCGAGACGGTCTGCGGCAGCGGCCGAACCGGGCAGCACTGCGGAAGCGCCGTCGCTCAGT
Source organism: Nocardia sp. FBN12 (assembly GCF_050320175.1). Taxonomy (GTDB): domain Bacteria; phylum Actinomycetota; class Actinomycetes; order Mycobacteriales; family Mycobacteriaceae; genus Nocardia. The sequence goes on from NZ_CP190048.1 coordinate 1,489,900, forward strand.
GGTGAGGCGTTGCCCGCGGTGATCGTGCCGGGCTCGCGGAACGATGTCCGCAGTTCGGCCAGGGTGCCTGTCATCGAGCGGTGCTTCCTTCGGGTTGGGTGGTCAGCGTTTCCTGCGCGATGCGGAATGCGGTGTTGGCGTCCGGTACACCGCAATAGATCGCGGACTGCAGGATGACCTCTTTGATCTCGTCGTCGGTGAGGCCGTTGGTGCGGGCCGCGCGCAGGTGCATCGCCAGTTCCTCGTGATGGCCACGGGCGATGAGGGCGGTGAGCACGATCATCGACCGGCTGCGACGGTCCAGGCCCGACCTTGTCCAGATACCGCCCCAGGCGTAGTCGGTGATCAATTCTTGGAACTCGCGGGTCAGGTCGGTGGTGTTGGCGATGGCCCGGTCGACGTGGGAGTCGCCGAGAACGGCGCGGCGTACAGCCATTCCGGCAGCCCGCCGATCGGTCAGCGTCACTTCCCTTGGCGCTGCGTCGTCGGTCGAGAGCGGTGATGCGGTGGCCGGTCCGGATCCGGTCGGTGAACCGGTGCCCCCGGCTGGTGGCGAGCTGTATCCGGCGCTCGCGAGGCCTTCCTTCGTGGCTGGCGGGCCGACCCTGCCCGGGAGGCAGGGATCGGCCTCGGCAGTGAGGGCGTCGGCGAATCCCGCTGCCTGGGTGATGATCTGGGCGACATCGGCGGGTGCTTCGGCGGGGGCGAGGTGTGCGACTCGATCGAGGACGAGGAGCCGACCGTGGCCGACCTCGTGTGCTAACTCGGCCATGGCGGCGACTGTGGTGACCGGATCATAGGCGCCCGCGAGAGCGACGATCGGTGTGTCGATGCGCGAGAGATCGCCACGAACATCGAAGCTCGCCAGTGCGTCGCAGACTGCCGCGTATCCGGCAACGTCGGTGTCGGAAAGTGAATGCAATAGTGCCGCAGTGACTTCGGGCTGTTGGTCGACGAAACCGGGTGCGAACCAGCGTCGGGCTGATCCCTCGACCAAGACCGAGGTTCCACCCGACCGGACCAGCTCGGCCCGGTCCCGCCACAGCTGTTCGTCGCCGATGCGCGCCGCTGTACAAGCGAGGACGGCGGTGGTGATCCGGCCCGGCCAGTCGAGCAGTAGTTGCAAGCCGACCGCGCCGCCGACCGAGACACCCGCGTAGACGAAGTTGCCACCGGTCTCGCCGCGCTCGGTCAGCACGCCGTCGACGAAAGTCTGGACACCGGTAGCGAGTTCGGCGATTGTGAAGCCCTCCGCTACTGCGGCGCGATTGTGCCCGTGGCCGGGCAGATCCCAGGCCACGACGTGGAATCGCTTGCCCAGCAGACCGGCGGCGGCTGACCAGAGCGCGACCGCGGACGTGCCGAGGGATGGGCCGCAGACCAGCAGTGGCAGGGCAGGGGAGCCGCCCAGTTGCACGCCGGTCACGGTTGGGATCGTCATCGTCGACCTCCGGTGGGGGTGGGTTCCTGCGTTCGGGCGCGGTCGAGAACGCTGTCGATCAGCGCGTCGGCACTGCCCAGGTAGTGGCTCGGGTCGAAGTCCGTGTCGGCGGCATCGTCGACGAGATGGGCGAGGTTGTGCTGTTCGGCGAGGAGCCCGGAGCCCGCGGACCGCACGAGCCGAGCCATCCGGCCGGTGTCGACGTGCAGACCCGCGAGCAGTTCCGCGGTTTGATCGGCGGCGGTGAGTGCGTGCCGGGCGAGCTCGACCAGTGGCGTCCACTCGGTGTGCCATGCCCCGTCGGGGCGCTCGTCGACCGTGGTCGCGGCGGCGAGGTGGAGTTGGGCAGCGAGGCCGGGAGCGGTCAGGGCGGCACGGCGAATCAGCACCGACAGAATCGGATTGGCTTTGTGGGGCATGGTCGAGGAGCCGCCACGACCGGGTGCGGCGGGTTCGGCGAGTTCGGCGATCTCGGGGCGGGCACGGACCAGCACGTCGCCCGCGATGTGGCCCCACGCGTCCAGCGCCCGGGTGAGGGCGTCGGCGAGGCGCGTGAGCGGTGCCCGGACGGTGTGCCAGGGCGGTGACCAGGGCAGACCGAGCCGGGTGGCCGCGCTGTGGGCGAGGGTGATCGCGTCGCCCTGCCCGCCGGTCAGCCGCAGAAGTTCAGCCGGCGCGGCGAGAGTGCCTGCCGCACTGCCGATCTGGACCGGGAGTCGGTCGCGCGCGTCGCGCAGGTCGTCACGGGCTTCGAGGACACCGTGGAGCCAGTGGGCCGCGGTGAGCCCGAAGGTGACCGGGACCGCGTGCTGGGTGAGGGTGCGCCCGGCCATCGGGTCGGCGCGGTGCCGGTCGGCGAGGGTGGCCAGCGTGTGGATCTGGGTTTCGATCCGCGCCAGAACGGCGTCGGCAGTGTCGCGTAGGCCGAGGACGAGCGCGGTGTCGAGAATGTCCTGGCTGGTCAGGCCGCGGTGCACCCAGCGCGCGGCCTGCGGGTGGGAATCGGCCAGACGCGCGCGCAGCAGGGTGACGAGCGGGATCACCGGGTTGCCGCCCGCTTCGGCCGCCAGCGCCACGGCGTCCGGATCGATCGTGCCGACCGAATCGGCGAGGTCGATCGCCGCCTCGGCAGGAGCGATGCCCGCCTCGACCAGTGTTGCCAGCCATGCGGTTTCGACCTGGACCATTGCGCGGATCACCGCCGAGTCGGACAGGTGCTCGCCCGCACGATCGTCGCCCGGCCAGAGGAGCGCGGGCATCAGCGCGCTCCGTATTCGATGAAGACGGTCTCGCCGGAACCCTGCAGGGTGATATCGAAAACGAAGCCGTGTTCGTCGGGCCGGGCGATGAGCGTGGCGCGCCGCTCCTCGGGCACCGTCGACAGCAGCGGATCGTTGGCGGCGGCGTCGTGGTCGAGCGGGAGGTAGGCCCGAGTGAACAGGCGGTGCATCAACCCGCGCGCGAAGACGGTGATCGCGAAGAACGGCGCGCGGTGCGGCTCGGCCGGGCCGGGCCGCAGGGTGGTGAAGCTGTAGTGGCCGGTGTCGTCGACGGGAGTGCGACCGAAGCCGGTGAAGGTCCAGCCGTCGCGAGCCAACGAGCCCTCGACCTGCGGCACCGACCCGTTCGCGTCGGCCTGCCACAATTCGATGATGGCGTCGGGGACCGGGATCCCGGCCCCGTCGAATACGGTGCCGTGCAGCCGAATTGCCCCGGGACAGCCGACGGGGACCAGTTCGGCGCCGCCGTCGAACGGCAGGGCATAGCCGAAGAACGGGCCGACGGTCTGGCCCGGAGTGGGCGCGAGAGTGGTCATTTGTCAGTCCTCCGTCGGGGTGCGGTGGCTGCCGGTGAGCACGATGTCCCAGCGGTAGCCGGTGGCCCACTCGTGGCGGGTTACGTCGTGGTCATAGGTGGCGACCAGGCGGGCGCGCGCGGCCGGATCCACGATCGATTGGAAGATCGGGTCGAGCGAGAACAGCGGGTCGCCGGGGAAGTACATCTGGGTGATGAGGCGCTGGGTGAAATCGGTGCCGAACAGCGAGAAATGGATGTGGGCGGGACGCCAGGCGTTGTGGTGGTTCTTCCAGGGGTAGGGGCCGGGCTTGATGGTGGTGAAGGTGTAGTTGCCCTGGTCGTCGGTGAGGGTGCGGCCGACGCCGGTGAAGTTCGGGTCCAGCGGTGCCGGATGCTGGTCGCGTTGGTGGATGTAGCGGCCTGCGGCGTTGGCCTGCCAGATCTCCACGAGCTGGTTGCGCACTGGACGGCCATCGCCGTCGAGCACCCGGCCGGTCACCACGATCCGTTCGCCGAGGGGTTCGCCGCCGTCCTGGATGGTCAGATCCGACTCCAGCCGGGCGACATCGCGGTGGCCGAACACCGGGGCGAACAGCTCGATGAGTTCCGGGTCGACGTGGTGGGGGTCTTTCGTCGGGTGCCGCAGCAGGCTGCTGCGGTAGGGCGAATAGTCCAGTCGTGGCTGGGTTTCGATGGCCCCGGTGTAGTTCGCGCTGATCGAGGCCATCTCGGCACTGATCTCGGCTTGGCTCGCCGACGCCGAATCCGGGCCGGTCAGCGGCGCGAGGGGCGGCTGCTGGGTCTGGGTCACGGCCGAACCATATGTTCGGACCTCGGGTCTTGACTTGCGTCTACTTCCGCTGAGCGGAAGGCTGTTCGGATGGCAGGTAATACCAACCGGCCGGGCCTTTCGGTGACCAGCCGCGCGCTGGCGATCCTGGCCGCGTTCGACGAGCGACATCGGCGCCTCACGCTCACCGAGCTCGCGGCTCGTGCCGAGTTGCCGTTGCCGACCGCGCACCGGCTGGTCGGGGAGCTGGTCACGTGGGGTGCGTTGAGCCGAACCGAGTCCGGGAACTACGTGATCGGGCGCAGGCTGTGGGATATCGGGTTGCTCGCCCCGGTGCAGTCGGGGCTACGCCATATCGCCTCGCCCTATCTGCACGATCTGTACGGTGCGACGCTGGCGACGGTGCACCTCGCGGTACGCGACGGTGTGCAGGTGCTCTATATCGATCGGCTGTCGGGCCATGCCTCGGTCCCGGTGGTCAGCACCATCGGCTCCCGCCTGCCGCTGCATGCGACTGCGGTCGGCAAGGTGCTGTTGGCGCACGCTCCGTCGGAGATCCAGTCTGCGGTGTTCGGTGATCTGTCCAGGATCACCCGGTACACGGTGAATCAGCCGGGGGCACTGCGCCGCCAGCTCGAACGGGTGCGAGAGAACGACTTCGCCACCACCGTCGAAGAGATGAGCCTCGGCGCCTGCTCGGTGGCCGTTCCGATCCGTGCGGGAGGCGAGGTGGTGGCAGCGCTGGGTGTCGTCGTGCCGAGTCTCGAGCGCGACCAGGCACGACTGGTCAGCGCATTACAGGTCGCGGCACGCGGCATCGGTCGGAGTGTGCCGGGGCCGATCATCGACTGACCACGCTTTCACTGAGCGGAAGCCGGGCATAGCTGCGATAGTGGTGCGGACCCAGAATCTCGGCCATGTCCTCACGCACCCAGAGTCGGACCCAGATCGCCATCGTCGGCGCGGGCCCTGCCGGTCTCCTGCTTTCGCACCTGCTCGCCCATGCCGGGATCGACTCGGTCGCAGTGGATGTGCGCGGCCGCCGTGAGATCGAACAGACCCACCGGGCAGGCATTCTCGAACAGGACTCGGTGGACCTGCTCGTCGACAGCGGCGTCTCCGGCCGGGTGCACCGCGACGGTTATCGCCACGACGGGATCGAGCTTGCCTTCGGGGGTGGCAGTCACCGGATCGATTTCCACGGTCTGGTCGGCGCGTCGACCCAGCTCTACCCGCAGACCGACGTCTTCATCGACCTCGCCGACGCCAGGCAGCGCGACGGGGGAGATGTCCGGTTCGGCGTCACCGACGTCGCGGTCGGCGATCTGACCACCGATTCCCCGGTCCTGCGGTTCACCGACGCTGACGGCACCGCTCATGAGGTCCGCGCCGATTTTCTCGTCGGCGCGGACGGCTCCCGCAGCCTGTGCCGCCGTGAGGTGCCCGCCGACCGGCGCAGCCAGTATTTCCGCGAGTATCCCTTCGCGTGGTTCGGGATTCTCGCCGAAGCTCCACCGAGCGCGCCGGAGCTCATCTACAACCACTCCCCGCGCGGTTTCGCGCTGATCAGCCAGCGCACAGAAACGTTGCAGCGCATGTACTTCCAGTGTGACCCGACGGAGAACGTCGAGGACTGGTCCGACGACCGGATCTGGACCGAACTGCAAGCCCGCGTCGGCGCCAACGGCTACACCCTCGCCCAAGGCCCGATCACCGCCAAGTCCGTACTGCCGTTCCGCAGTTTCGTGCAGGAGCCCATGCACTACGGCAGGTTGGTCCTCGCCGGCGACGCCGCGCATACTGTCCCGCCTACGGGCGCGAAAGGACTCAATCTGGCGATGGCCGATGTGCGGGTGCTCGCCGAGGAATTGGAACGCGCGCTCGCGGCGGGCAGCCTCGCACCCTTGGCGACCTACAGCGAGCGGGCGCTGCGCCGAGTCTGGAAGGCTCAGCACTTCTCCTACTGGATGACCACGATGCTGCACACGCTGCCCGACGTCACCCCGTTCGACCTGCGCAGGCAGGAAGGGGAATTGGCGTCGGTGACCGGCTCGACGGCCGGCTCCACCTTCCTCGCCGAGGCCTACACCGGCTGGCCCGAACACCGGTAACGACCACAGCGGCCGCATCCACCGGGGATGCGGCCGCTGCAGTCGGGTGGGTGGGTCAGAGCCTTTGAGCAGAACGCACAGTCCGATCGCCGGCCATTGATAAGAAGACATGGGGCCCGCGTCGATGCGGTCACGCAGTGGAGTATTCATGGGCAGAGCATGGGTGTCCCGGCGCGACGACGACAAGTACGCGCTCATTCAATGAGCAGCGCGACGATTACGGTGTCACGCAGCTGCTTTGTGCCGCTTCCAGGATCAGATGGCGCAGGAAGCGGTGCTCTGGATCGTCGGTGAACACCGGGTGCCACCACATTGCCTGGGTCAGCTCGCCGAGGTCGACCGGGCACGGATAGGCCGTGAGACCCTCGCTCATCCCGGGGACCGCGAGCAAACGGCGCGGGACGAGTGCGATGCGGTCGCTGCCGGTGATCAGGCACGGGACGGTCATGAAGTTCTCGGTGACGATCTGGCGGGTCGGTTCGATGCCTAGCATGCGCAACCGGCGCGCGGCCGGGGTGGACGCGGTCTGCGAGTGATAGACGAGAACCCAGGGACGCCGCTGCAGGTCCTCGGCGGTCAGTTCGCCGCTGGCCGGTTCGTGGTCCCGATCCGTCACGACCATCCAATCATCATGGAAGACCGTCTCATTGGGTAGATCGGTGACGAAACCGTGCGGCACGAGCATGACGTCGTAGGTGGTGAGGGTGTGCTCGGCTCGGGCGACGAGTTCAGGTGAGGAGGGGAGAATACGCAGGCGTGCGTGGGGTGCGGCCGCCGTGAGCAGTTCGGCCAGACGTTGGCCGAGCAATGCTGTGGTGTAGTCGCTGGTCACCACCGAGTATTCGCGGCTGGTGTCGGTGGCGTCGAAGGTGCCGCGCGCGGAGAACACCCGCTCGACGCCCGTCAGCGCGGCCCTGGTGCGCTGACGCAGTCCTACGCCGAAGGGCGTCAACCGGTACCTGTTGCCGACCCGCTCGAGGATGTCGTCGTCGAAATGGCGGCGCAGCCGAGCCAAGGCCGCCGAGACGGCCGGTTGGGTGACGCCGAGATGCTCGGCGGCCCTGGTCACACTCTCGTTCTGCACCACGGCCTCCAGCGTGACGAGCAGATTGAGGTCGAGATTGGCCAACGGGCGAGCAGGCTGCTGCATAACTCCCATTTATACAGAACATCAGAAAACACGCCTTCCCTGATGGTGATGCGGGTCTCAAAGTGGAGTGAGTCACCACAACGTGCTCTGTCCCAGGGAAGTGATTCGATGCACCCTCACACCGCCCGCACCGTCCTCGTACTCGGCGGCGGTCTCGCCGGGTCGGCGGCCGCGGTCTTTCTCGCCCGCGCCGGTCTCGACGTCGAACTGGTCGAGGCGCGCGGCCGCGGCCACGCCGTCGGTTCCGGTATCACCCTGCAGGGCAACGCGTTACGCGTGCTGCGTGATCTCGGCCTGTGGACGGCCATCAGTCGCGAGAGCTGGGGTTTCGACACCCTCGGCATCCGCGCGACCGATGCCGCCGGCACCCTGCTCGCTGAGATCCCCGATGTCAAGACCGGCGGCCCCGACCTCCCGGCCGCGGTCGGGATGGAGCGGCCGGTGCTGGCGGCGATGCTGCACGACGCCGCCGAGAAGGCCGGTGCGCGACTGCGTTTCGGCGTGCGGGCCACCGGATTCGACGCCGACGACACCGGTGTCGATGTCGTGTTCGACGACGGCGGTGGCCGCCGATACGACGTGGTGATCGGGGCCGACGGCGTCCGTTCACCGACGCGTCGCGCGCTCGGCATCGAGTCCGAGCCGCAGCCCACCGGCATGGGCATCTGGCGGTTGGTGTGTTCGCGTCCGGCATCGATCACCCGCACCGACCTCTACTACGGCGGTGCCGCGCACATCGCCGGATACTGCCCGACCGGACCGGACTCGATGTACGCCTACATCGTCGAGGACACCAGGGATCATTCGGCGCTGTCGAAAGCCGAGCAGCTCGAGGTGATGCGCGCACTGGCCGCCGAGTACCACGGCCCGTGGGACGAGGTCCGTGCGCTGCTGACCGATCCCGATGCCGTCAACTACACCAGGTTCGAACAACACGTGATCGACGGGCCGTGGAATCGCGGACGGATCGTGCTGATCGGCGACGCCGCGCACGCGTGCCCGCCCACCCTCGCCCAAGGCGGCGCGCAGGCACTCGAGGACGCGGCGGTGCTGAGTGAACTCCTCATCGCCGAACCGGTCGGACCGCAGCTGTGGCAGAGCTTCACCGAGCGCCGGCTGCCGCGGGCGAAAGCCGTGGTCGAGGCCTCGGTGCAGCTCGGCCGATGGATGCTCGACCACGATCCCGACGCCGACGTCCCCGGCTTGATGCGCCGCATCGCCGAACTCGTCGTGACACCGGCCTGACTACCCGCCGACCTCTACTACTCATTCTCGGAGCCTGCTCATGACCGATCATGTCTTCACCCACTTGCGGCACACGGCACTGGCCGTGCCCGACTTCGACAAGCAGCTCGACTTCTACACCAACCACTGGGGCCTGTCGGTGACCGCGACCGACGGCGATGTCACCTATCTGGCCGCGGAGGGCTCGCCCGAGCAGTACGTGGTGCGCATCCGCCGCGCCGCGGACAAACGTCTCGACCTGATCTCCTTCGGCGTCACCGACAGCGCGGCCGTCGACACCGTCGCCGAAAAGCTCGGTCGCGGCGGTGCGACCCTGGTCACCGAACCGGGCCGATTGCAGACGCCCGGTGGGGGATACGGGTTCCGGTTCTTCGACAACGAAGGACGCACGATCGAGGTGTCCGCCGATGTCGCCGCTCGTGAACATCGCAAAGTGGAAGTGGGCGAGGCGATTCCGGTGCGGCTGTCGCACGTGGTGGTGAATTCCTCGGATCCGGAAGCCACCGTGGCGTTCTACGAGAAGCATTTCGGTTTCCAGGTTTCCGACATTCTCATGCATCCGCGTATGGGCAAGATGATGTGGTTCCTGCGCACCAACCGGTGGCACCATTCGCTGGCCATCGCGCGCGGCCCCCATCCCGCGCTGCACCACGCGTCGTTCGAATTGCGCGGTCTCGACGAGTACATGCGTGGCACGGGACGGATGCTGAGGTCGGGCGTCGAGAAGATCTGGGGCCCCGGCCGGCACCTCGCGGGCAACAACACCTTCTCGTACTTCCTCGACCCCAACGGCAACACGATGGAGTACACGACCGAACTCGAGTCCCTCGATGAGGACACCTGGCACCCGCATCTCTACGACTTCTCCCAGCCCGAGGTCAGCGACCAGTGGGGGACCGCCAACGCGATGGACGAATTCGTCGCCGCGAAGTCGTTCAACGACCCCGACAAGGGTCTGTTCATCGCGCCGCCGGTCTGAAAGGGGTTATCCACCATGCGTTTCGCCATGATTCGCCGTGACGACGCGGCAGCTGTCGCCGCTGTCGTCGACGGCGACACCGTGTACCCGTTCCCGGACGGCACCACCGTGCTCGAACTCGTCGGGGCCGGGCTGACCGCCGCACTGGAGATGGGCAACCAGATCCGCGCGATCACCACGCCGATTCCGGTCGGCGAGGTCGGCTTCGACGCTCCGCTGGCACCGCCGACGATCCGTGACTTCGTGACCTTCGAAGAACACGTCGAAGGGGTCCGCGCGAGTGTCCAAGGGCGCGGCGGTGTTCCGGAGGCCTGGTATGCCGCACCGCATTTCTACTTCACCAACCCGCATACGGTGAACGGTCCGCACAGCGAGATCCGGGCACCGCACCACTGCGCGGAACTGGACTTCGAACTCGAGGTCGCGGCGGTCGTCGGCCGCGCCGGTCACGACCTGACCGTCGAACAGGCCGCCGACCATATTTTCGGCTACACGATCCTCAACGATTGGTCGGCACGTGATCTGCAGCGTCTGGAAATGCAGGTCGGCCTCGGTCCGGCGAAGGGCAAGGACTTCGCCAACACACTCGGCCCGGTGCTGGTGACTGCCGACGAAATGGTGCCGTTCCTCGACACCGACGGATTCCTCGAACTGCACTGCACCGCAAGGGTCAACGGGACCGAAGTGGGCCGCGACGTCCTGTCCAACATGGGCTGGACCTTCCCCGCGCTGCTGGCCTACGCCTCCCGCGACGCCGCGCTCGCCCCGGGCGACGTACTCGGCTCTGGCACCGTCGGCAACGGCGGCTGCCTGGCCGAACTGTGGGGCCGACGCGGCCGCCTCGACCCGCCACCGCTGAACACCGGCGACACGGTCGAACTCACCGTGGAAGGCATCGGCACCCTGGTCAACACGATCGGCGAACGCACCACCGCGCCACACCCCGTGCCTGCACCCCGCCTCCGCGACCGCGCCGACCACCGAGCCGAGGTGATCGCGCGGTGACAACCGACGCCACGGCGACAGTGGTTGTCACCGGCGCTGCCGGGGGCATCGGCCGCGTCGTCGCCGAACGACTCACCGACGACGGCTACCAGGTCGTCGCACTCGATCGCCACGGCAGTGATCGCGTCCGCGCGTTCGATGTCACCGACGAGCGACAATGGCGAGAATTGGCAGCCACCCTCGACGCACCCGTGCACGGACTGGTCAACTGCGCCGGCATCACTCGCCGCGCACGCCTCGGCGAGGTGACAGTGGCCGACATGACCGACACCTACGCGGTCAACGTGCTGGCACCGCTGCTGGCGATCCAGGCGCTGACACCCCTGATGAGCGCCGGCTCGGCAATCGTCAACATCGGGTCGATCGCGGCGCTCACCGGCCACTACCCCGTGGCCTACACCACCAGCAAATGGGCACTGCGCGGTCTGACCCACACCGCCGCACTCGGCTTGGGGGAACGCGGAATTCGGATCAATATCGTTCACCCGGGTTTCATCGATACCCCCATGACGGAATCGGCACCCGGCCCGTTCCGGTCGGCGTCGATCGGTGAGACCGCGCTGGCGCGTGCGGGGACCGCCGCCGAGGTCGCCGGCGCGGTGGCCTTCCTCCTCGGCCCGGATTCCACCTACATGACCGGCGGCGAGATCACCGTCGACGGCGGAGCGAGCTCGCACGGCGGCGTGAAGTCGATCTCGGATGCGCTACGACCCGAACCACAGGAGCACAGATGACCGGAACAGAAACTGCCGCAACGGAACTCGATCGCAGTGACCCGGAGTCCGCGATCGCCGCCGCCGCCCGGCGCTGCTCGAACTGGGCGCGGTGGGGTGATGACGATGTGCACGGCACCCTGAACTTCCTCGATGACGCCAAGCGGGCCGAAGCCGGGGCATTGATTCGGCACGGCCGCAGCTTCAGTCTGTCGCAGAGCTTCGATACGAACGGGCCGCAGCGTGGCTGGCGGCGTCGCTCGAATCCCGTGCACACCATGCTCGACACGGGTACCGACGCCGAAGCCGGGATACAGGGCTTTCCGCACGGTCTCGGCGGTGCCGACGACGTGGTGTCGATGCCGCTGCAGTGTTCGACGCAATGGGACGGCCTCGGCCACATTTTCGACCACGGCCGGGCCTGGAACGGGCGTCGCGCGGGCGAGGTGGTGACCTCGCAGGGCGATCAGGTCACCGGCATCGAAACCGTGGCGGATCGGATCGTGGGTCGCGGCGTGCTGCTCGACGTCGGGCGCGTGTACGGGACGGCTACGGAACTGCCGGACGGATTCGCCATCACCACAGCCCATCTCGAGGAGACGATCCGCACGCAGGGAGCGTCCTCGGCGGTCGGTCGCGGCGACATCGTGACCGTGCGCACCGGCCAGCTCACCCGCGCCCGCCGCGAGGGATGGAACGACTACGCGGGCGGCGCGGCACCCGGCCTGTCATTCACCACCGCGGACTGGTTGCACCGCACCGAGATCGCCGCCATCGCCACCGACACCTGGGGTTTCGAGGTACGGCCCAACGAGTTCGACGACGCCTTCCAACCCCTGCACCAGGTCGCCATCCCGCACATCGGGCTGTTCCTCGGCGAGATGTGGGACCTGGACGCGCTCGCCGAACACTGCGCCCGCGTCGGCAACTACGAGTTCTTCCTCGTCGCCGCGCCGATCCCGGTCACCGGCGCTGTCGGTGCACCGGTCAACCCGATCGCGGTCGTCTGAGCACCGGACGAGATCTGCGCCGAGTGCGGATCGTCGCCACGTTCTGAAACCTGTTGTACGAAAGGAAGATACTGATGTTCGAATACTTTCCCGGAAATTACGTCTGGAACCTCGGGGTGGTCGCGGCGCTGAACAGCGGCGGCTACATCGACGAAGTCGATCGGGCCTGCCGTCCCATCCGAGACGCGGCCACCCGTGGTGAGGACGCGGGCACCGAGGAGTTCCTCGCGTCCTGGACAGCGGTCGTCGACGACCTGGTCGAGGCCGCGGGCAGCGATCGGGCGATCGGGCGCACCCGGTCGGCGGGCCGCGCCTACGCTCGTGCCGCGAACTACCTGATCCACGCCGAGCGTATGCAGAGCCCACAGACGCCGGATCGCAACGCGATCTATCGCCGGGTGCTCGACTTGATGCAGCAGTCCTTCGACCTGGTCGATCCGAATACCGTGCGGGTCTCGATTCCCTTCCGCGACACCACACTTCCGGCCTACTTCACCCGCCCCGACGTAGCGGGTCCGGTGCCCTGCATGATCGTGTGGAACGGCCTGGACAGCACCAAAGAGCATATGTACTTGTCCGGGTTCGCCCACGAGCTCGCCGAGCGCGGGATCGCCACCCTCATGGTCGACTGCCCGGGCAGCGGTGAGGCACTGCGCCTGCAAGGACTCACCGCCCAGATCGAGACCGAGGAATGGGCGGCCGCCTGTGTCGACTACCTCGAAACCGTCGACTACGTCGACCCCGCGCGTATCGGTCTGGTCGGCTGGTCGCTGGGCGGCTACTACGCACCCCGCGCGGCGGCCTTCGAGAAGCGGCTGGCGCTGTGCGTGGCGTGGGGCGCCAACCACGACTGGGGCAAGGTGCAGCGTCGCCGGATCGAGCGCGAAGGTGAACGTCCGGTACCGCACTACTGGAACCACGTGCAGTGGGTCTGGGGCGAGAAGGACCTCGACACTTTCCTGAACAACGCCGACGGCGTCAACCTCGACGGCGTCGTCGAACAGATCACCGTGCCCTTCCTCATCGTGCACGGTGAGAACGACCGCCAGATCCCCCTGGAATACGCGCACCGGTCCTACGAACAGGCCACGGCCAGCCCGAAACGGCAGCTGCGGGTCTTCACCGCCCGCGAGGGCGGCGCCGAACATATCGGACTGGACAACTTCCCCCTGGTCAGCACCTATATCGCCGACTGGGTGACCGAGACCTTCGCCGAACTGGGGGCAGACCAGCCGACGGCGAGCGCCGTCGGCTGAACACCGCGGCGATGTCGGCCGGTGCCGTGCCCGGCCACCCGCCGACATCGCCGTCGGAATGCCCTGCTCACGTCGAATGTCACTGCGATAGGGTGTGATTCGTGACCACTGCGACACAGGCGGACAGACTCTAGCCACCGGTCCCTCGGTGGCTGCCCGGAGTCGGCGACACCGCGCCCTGACGGCGCGGTAGTTTTCGCTGCTCTGAAGTCCACCGGCCGGACCCGCTGTCGTCCGCGCGGCCATCCCCTTTCCTCGGATGCGCCGTCCGCTTCGCACTCAGTGGGAGTACCCCTATGCCCAAGTGGTTGGCGGCGCTGTTCGCCGCCTCGTTCGTGTTCTATACCGACGACTATGTGATCGCCGGTGTCCTGCCCGAGATCGCCCGCGATCTGGGCGTGAGCCAGGCCGCCGCCGGTCAGCTCATCACCGTGTTCGCCGTGACCGTCGCCCTGGTGGCGCCGGTCGCCGCCGTCGTCCTGGCCCGCGCGCCTCGACGCGTGCTGCTGGTGGCGAGCCTGTGCGCGTTCGTCGCTGCCAATGCGGCCGCGGCGGGCGCGTCGTCGTTCACCGTGCTGGTGATCCTGCGCGTCGTTGCTGCCGCGGCTGCCGCGGTCGCGACGCCGGCGCTGTTCGCCACCGCGGTCCAGCGGGCGCCCGCCGCGAAGGTCGGCCGCTATGTCGCGGTGGTAGCGCTGGGCGTCACCGGGTCGATAGCGGTCGGGGTGCCGATCGGCACCTGGATCGGTGGTGCGTTCGGCTGGCGCGCGGTATTCGCCACCATGGCGGTGTGCGGCCTGCTCGCCCTCGCCGGTCTGCTGATCACGGTGCCGCGCGGCATGGTCGGCGGTCCCGCGCCCGACTGGCGGGCCCAGGTGCGCAGCCTGGGGCGGCGGCCGGTGACCTTCGGTCTGCTGGCGAATATGTCGCTGATGACCGGATCGATGATGATGCTCACCTACCTCGCGCTGTTCCTCGCCGATGTCGCCGGGGCGGCCGTCGACGCCCGCGCCCTCTCCTTCGGTCTGGCTGGTATCGCGGGCACCCTCGGCATGTGGGGTGGCGGCGTGATGACCGACCGGCACGGCCCGGACCGTGCCCTGCTGATCGGTATGAGCGCCATCGCCGGGTCCATGGCCGGCCTGTGGCTGCTGTGGGGCATGCGCCCGGTCCCGATGACGGCCGTGCTGCCTGTACTCGCCGTGTGGGGTGCGGCCGCCTTCTGGAACTCACCCGCGATCCAAGCCCGGCTTGCCACACTGTCCGGCCCTCTGGCCCCACAGGCGCTGGCGCTCAACACCTCCGGCACATATCTGGGTGTCTCCCTCGGCGGTCTGCTCGGCGGTCTCACCCTGAACCGGTGGGGTTCGGGCGCACTGCCACCACTCGCGGTCGCCAGCACCGTTCTTGCGCTGGTGCTGCTGTCCAACGCGAGCGAACCCGTCCGTAAAACGGTGCCTCGCAAGTAGAGGGCCCGGCCGTCGGTGCGGGACGCATCCGCACCGGCGGTTCGGCCGCACATGAAGCGGGGGATCAGCGCGGATCGAGCCCGGTCAGTAGCAGGTCGACCGATCGTTCGGCCAAGCCGTCGGGTATGTCGCTGTTGAACTGCGTCGCATACATGTGCACGAGCCCGCCCAGGGTCAGCATGGTCAGCTGAGGGTCCGCGCCGGCGGTGACTTCGCCGCGCTCGATACCGCGACGGACGATTTCCTCGGACGCCGCGAGTCGCACGGCCCAGAATTCGCGGCGGGCCGCGTCGGTGTCGGCATCGACTTCGGTGATGACCGTGGAGCGGATCAGCGCCGCGCCGGAGGGGGTGCGGGCGAAGCGGATGAGCGTCGTCATGAATTCGAGTAGGTCGGCGCGTACCGATCCGGTGTCGGGGATGGGGATCTGTGACTCCATCCGGGAGAGCAGTGCGTCGACCAGCAGCCGAGGCAGCGTTTTCCAGCGTCGGTAGATCGAGGTCTCGTGCACGCCCGCGGCGGCAGCGATATCGGCGATGCGCACCGCCTCGATGCCGACGGTCTCGACGCGGGCGAGGGTCGCGTCCAGGACGGCGCGCCGCAGTCGCGCGCCGCGGATTTGCGGGGTGTGCTCGACAGACGGAGCCATTCGGCCATTATTGCAAGTCCTCTTGCGTTGTGTGGCTCCCGGGCTTAGCGTGGCGGTTATCGCAAGTTGACTTGCGATAGATCGCAGGAGGAGCGACATGAACGACAGTGACGTCGTGGTGGTCCGCGGCATCCGATTCGCCAGGGCGGACCGGTGGGGCAGGCCCGAACCGGTGCCCTACCTCGGCGAACCAGAGCGCGGGCGGCAACCGGTCACTGCGCCGCAGCTGCCAGGCCGGCTGGAACGGGTAATGGGTGCGCCGGTGCCGCTGCCGCAGTCGGAGGACTGTCTCGAGCTGTCGGTCACCGCGCCCGCGGCGACGCCGGATACTGTCGGGCGTCCCGTGCTGGTGTGGATTCACGGCGGGGCGTATCTGGCCGGGGGCGGCGCCTGGAATCTGTACGACCCGACCGAGCTGGTCCGGGAGACCGGCATCGTCGTCGTCTCGATCAACTATCGCCTCGGTGTGCTCGGCTACCTCCGGGCGTCGCACCGGGCAATCTCGGCCTGCTCGACCAGATCGCCGCGCTGACGTGGGTTCGCGAGCACATCGGGGAGTTCAGCGGCGATCCCACCCAGGTCACCGTCGCGGGCCAGTCCGCCGGGGCGCATTCCATCGTCGCGATGCTCGGCATCGAAGCCACCCGAGGGCTGTTCCGGCGCGCCATCGTGCAGAGCGCACCGTTCGGAATCGGATTTCAGAGTGCGGCGCAGGCGAAGCGCGCGGCACAGCGCTTCCTCGCCGCGCTCGGTAGCGATCCTCGAGACGCGTCAACCGCCGAGATACTCGCCGCGCAGGGTGCGGCCGTGCGCGCGCTGGCCGGCCCGGGCGGGCTGAACTCCGCGCCGCCGTTCGCGCCGATTGCCGATGTCGATCCGCTGCCGGACGAATCCCTGTGGCGTCGTGAGGTCGTGCGGCGAGCCGGCGACCTGCAGGTGATCATCGGGACAACGGCCGACGAGATGGGCGCGTTCTACGGTGGCCCGCATCCGGTGTTCTCCCGGATCCGCCGACTGCCGTTCGGTCCACGGATCGCGTCCGAGATCCAGCAACTGGTCGGACGCAAGGCATTCGAGGACGGCGCCGCCGCATTCGCGGATCTGCTCGCCACCCACGACGCCGACGTCTACCGCTATCGGGTTCGTGAACTGCATCCGAGCAACCCGTTCGGTCCCTGTCACTGCCTCGAACTGCCCCTGCTGTTCGGCGACGACAACGCCTGGTGGGACGCGGCGATGGTGCGACCGTTGAGCCGGGCCGACATTCGTGCGCTCGGCGGCCCGACCCGTAGCCGATGGGGAACTTTCGCGCACACCGGAGATCCGGGATGGCCGCGCCATCTGCCCGGTTCATCGACCACCCACCCGATCCCCTGAGGATGCTTGCCCGATGCCACTGCGCGCGCTGACCGAAACGGACGCGTCGTGCAGCGGATGAGCCAGATCGGTTGCCACGCAAAGCATCCACTATCAGCGGATCTCGACCATCACTTTGCCGAGGGCCAGCCCCACGCCGGCGTGGGGCTGGCGCCTGTGCGGGACATCCCAGCAACCCGTCAACATAGGTTAGGCTAACTTGACTTATTGGATGATGGTTTCAGAGTGGGACGGTAAGCGCATGGCGAAGACGCAGCGGGAGCGGAGCCTCCGGCCCCGGCGATGGATGGCCGTCGGCATGATCGGAGCCCTCGCTCTGACCGCTGGGTGCTCGAGCCGAGAAGCTCAGGCAGGCAACTCGGTCGGCGCGGGAGCGCTGACGATCATCGACCAGCGTGGCCGAACCGTCACACTGGATGGACCCGCGGACAAGGTGGCGTTCACCGTGATGCCCGCACCCTCGATCTTCGCCGCGGTGGACCGCAGCTACGACCGCATCGTCGGCCTCAACCAGTCGACGCTGGTCGCTAATCGGGGTGGCATGTTCGCGACCATGTTCCCCGCCTCGGCCAGCTCCGCGGTTGTCGCGGGCAACGATTTCGTGCCGAATGTCGAGACTCTGCTGCAGCTCGATCCCGATGTCGTTGTCCAGTGGGGTGATCGGGGCAACGACGTGATCGCGCCGATCGAGTCGGCGGGCTTCCCGGTGGTCGGACTGAAGTACGGAACCCAGGACGATCTCGAACAGTGGATCACGCTGTTCTCGCAGATCGCGGGTAAGCCGGAACGTGGGCAGCAACTGGTCGACTGGCAGCGTGCCGAGCAATCCGAGATGCGCGCCGCGGTGGCCTCGACGCAGGGCCAACGGCCGCGGGCGATGATCCTGTCGCGCACTGGTGACACCTACAGCACCACCAGCGCCAAGGGCTACGACGGATTCCAGTTCGACCTGGTCGGCGGGGATCTGGTCACCAAGGGCTTCGTCTCCGACTCCGGACAGGTGGGTCCGGAACAGATCCTGGCCTGGAACCCCGAGGTCATCATGCTCAGTGGATTCGACCAGAGCACTCCTGCTGACATCTACGCCGACCCGCGGCTGGCGAATGTGAGCGCTGTGCAGAACAAGCGCGTCTACAAGACCCCACTCGGTGGATATCGGTGGCAGGTACCGGGCGCGGAATCACCACTGATGTGGCTGTGGATGCACCAGATCCTGTACCCGGGCACGCGCGATGGGCAACTGCGCGAGGACATCCGCGCCGGGTTCGACAATCTGTTCGCCTACCAGATCACCGACGACGAGATCGACCAGGTGCTCCGTCTGGATCTCAACAAAGACGCTGCCGGTTATGACCAGTTCCTCCGTTGATGCGGTAGCGGCGCCGATGGATCCGGCGCCGCTCCGGGCGCGGTTCGATCGACGGATGCTGGCCGTTCCGGGGTTCTTCCTGCTGTTGATCGTCGTGGCGGTCGGCGCACTGGCCGTCGGCCGCTACACCGTCCCGCCGAACGAGATCGTTCGAATCCTGTTGGGGCAGTTCTTGCCGATCGAGCAGACCTGGTACCCGCAGGAAGCCACGGTGGTGCTCGATGTGCGACTTCCCCGCGTCCTGTTGTCGATCCTGTTGGGGGCGGGGCTCGCGCTCACCGGTGCGGTGATGCAGGCAGTGTTCCGCAACCCGCTCGCCAGCGCCCAGGTACTCGGTGTGTCATCGGGTGCCTCATTCGGTGGCGTGCTGATCCTGCTCGCCGGATTCAGCGGCGCCGCACTGGTTGGCGGCGCGTTCCTCGGCGGCGTGGCGGCATTGGCGCTGGTCATCGCGATCGCTCGGGCCGTGCCGGGGGCGCCACTGTTGATGATCATCCTCGGCGGGACCGTGGTCGGCGCGATGTTCGGGGCAATGGTCTCGTTCATCACCTATATCGCCGACCCCTACAGCGAACTTCCCTCGATCGTCTTCTGGCTCATGGGTTCACTCGCGACGGCCGGCTACCCCAAGGTGCTGACCGCGGCGATCCCGATCGTCGCGGCGGGACTGGTGGTGCTCGCGCTGCGGTGGCGACTGAATATCCTCGCGATGGGCGACGAGGACGCCACCGCGCTGGGGCTGGCGCCCCAGCGGCTGCGCAACCTTCTGCTGGTGTGCGTCGCGCTGATCACCGCGGGATCGGTGTCGGTCGCCGGGGTGATCGGCTGGGTGGGACTGGTCGTCCCGCACCTGGTGCGGATGATGGTCGGCACCGACAACCGGATGGTGCTGCCGGTCAGCGCATTACTCGGCGCCAGCTACCTGACCCTGATCGACACCCTCTCACGCACGATCAGCACCGCCGAGATCCCGATCGGCATCCTCACCGCGATCATCGGCGCTCCCTTCTTCGTAGCGCTGCTGATCCGCAACCGAACCCGCCTGTGGGGTTCGGATGCTTGAGGCGAGCTTGTTGTCGTTCCGCTATTCGGCCAAGGGGCCGTGGATCTTTCGCGATGTCTCGGTACGCGCCGCGGCGGGTCAGGTATTGGCGGTGCTCGGACCGAACGCACGCGGCAAGACCACGATGCTCAAGTGTCTGGCCGGAATCACGCACCCGGTGGCGGGTTCCGTCGTGGCAACCGGAGGCGTGGGTTACGTCCCACAGAGCCATTCGGTGGTGTTCTCGTTCTCGGTGCTCGATATCGTGCTCATGGGCCGGGCAAGGACGGTGAAGATCTACAGCACTCCTACCGCCACCGACCGCGAGGCCGCGCGGGACGCGCTGCACCGGGTCGGCGTTTCGCATCTCGCGGACCGTGACTACGCCGGACTCAGTGGTGGAGAGCGTCAATTGGTGCTCATCGCCCGGGCGTTGGTCTCCGACTGCGACACCATCGTGCTCGACGAACCCGCCGCCGCCCTCGACCTGCGCAACCAGGCCCAGGTGCTGACTGTGCTCCGCGCGCTCGCCGACGAAGGAATGGCGGTCGTGATGACCACACACCATCCCGATCACGCACTGCACGTGGCCGAACGGTCGATGCTGATGGTGAGCGCCGACGACCAGCGGATCGGCCCGACACGCGAGTTGCTCACCAGCACACTGCTTTCCCAGATGTACGGGGTGCCGATCGTCACCGCCGACGTCGAAACGCCGAGTGCGATAAGGCGACTGACCGTTCCCGATTTCGGCAGGGGAATCTCGTGACGGTTCTGCACGCCCTCATGGCCCCGCGCGACCGGCAAGTGATCGACGGCATGCGAGAAATCGATGTCTACGACCTGCAGGAAGAATGCGACGACTCGGTCACCGGTGTGCATCTGACCGGCGATGTCGATCAAGAGTACTTGCTCCAACAGCGACCGTTTCTGGATTCCTTTGTCACACGCGGCGGACGTGTCGTCATCAACGGGCATGTGCAGCGACTCTTCCTGCACGGCCTGAGTACCTGGCGAAAGCTCGACTTCCGCAACCCGCGTGATCTCGCGTTGACGCGCGTGAACGAGCATCCCGTGTGGGCAGGCACCGATCCGAAGTCCTTCCTGTACAACACCGGAACGCCGGGACCTGTGCCGTTCGAAGAACTGGCCCGGATCGGCGTCGCCGGCTTCTACGGGCGTGGCTGGTATGCGGACCTGCCCGACGACTCCCGCGTGGTGCACACCCTCGGGACGACCAACGCCCCGGTCGACTACGACTACCCGCTCGGCGCGGGCCGGGTCCTGGTGCACGGCGGCAACGATCTGCTGCAGTTCGCCACCGCCGCTCGCGGCACGCAGCGAATGCGCACCCAGCTCGTCCGATGGCTGGAGGGCCGCGATGACTGACCGTGTTCGCGCCACCTGCTCGATCGCCTTGCTACACGGCGGCAGCCACGCGCAACTGGCCACCCTGGCCGACCCCGCGCTGGCGCCGTACCGGCTCCGTCCGATCCATGTGCGGACCGGGGCTCCCGAGGAACTCACCGACATCGACGTGCTCGTGGTGTCCGACCGGCTCCGCCCGGATCTGTTGCGGCACTGGACCTCAGGCATTCTCGCTGCCCTCGACCGGGGCGTCACCGTCTTGGTCTTCGGCGAGAATTCCGTGGAGGGCTGGGTGCCCGGCGTCCGGCAACAGAGCCGTCCCACCGTGTTCTGGTGGTGGCGAACCGGCGAAGACCACAGGCTCCGCACACGCGTCCCAGACCATCCAGCCTGGGACTTCTTCGCCGACCGCGCGGTGATCTGGCACTACCACGGTGTGCTCGAACCCCCGCCCGGCGCGGTGAGCCTGGTCGATCTGCACACCGAGGACGGTGCCCGCGACGGTTCGATCCTCTATCTCGACGAGCAGTCGACGCCCGGTCGTCTACTGGTCACCACCATGGACCCGGTGTACCACCACGGGTCCGGATTCATGCCCGGCGCAACGCAATTGCTCTACTCGGCGTTGTACTGGGCCACCGCTGACCGGAGGAAAACATGCTGACAGTCCTCGAATCGGGTACGCCGATCGATATCTCGTTCACCGATCTGATGAAGTACCACGGGCCACACTTTCCCGGCGGGGTGGCGCACGCGTACTGCGCGATGCGCCACGCCGTCGCGGTGCTCGGTCCCGTCGAGCGCCGTGAGGTCACCGTCCGCACCGCGTTCCCCGGCCCCGGTGGACGCGACGCGATCGAAATGGCCTTGCGCGCGGTCACCGGCGATCGTTTCGCCGTCGTGCCCGAACTCGCTGCGACCGACCGCGGCGTCACTCTGGCCCGCTACGTCTGGGAATTTCGCTATCGCGACCGGACCGTGCTGGTGCGGTTGCGCGACGCGGGATTCGTCACCGACGAATTCATCGAGCTCGGAGCCCGTAGCGACCGCACTCCGGCCGACGACGAACGGCTGACCGTGCTGAAACAGGAGATGACCGACCGACTGCTGGGCGGCGAGGTCGGGGAGGTCTACGAAGAGCTGCCGCAGCCGACGGGCTGCGGCGCGCAACACTGACAGCCCCGGCCGGTCCGGATCACTCGGATGCCTGACCCGGCTTCGTGTCCGGATCGACCTTGTCCGCACGCTCCCATTCCTTGTCCAGGTCGGCTCGCGAATCCGCGGCATCACCGCGATGCACGTGTGCCTGCTGCGCAAGCTGTTCGGCCTGCGCGGACTTGGCCTCGGCTTCGGCCTTGGCGGCGCGGCTGCGGGCGGCGATCTCGTCGGCCCGCGCCTCTCGCTGACCGACCTCGAACTCCTGTTCCGTCGCGCGGGCGCGAATGCCCTCGGCCTCTACCTGCTGGTGCGCACGCCGTTTACGCATCGACACCACAGCGCCGGCCACGAGCGCGATGACAACAACGACCGCGACGACGATGATCACAATCACACTGGTGGTACTCATCGTTCTACTCCTCGCACCCCCCTCGATTCTAACGCCGCAAACAGTCCTGAACCCGGGCCGGTGAGGCGTCGATGATTCCTGCGAGTCCCATGTCAGTGGCCGCGCGGCCGGGGTGGGGGAGTGAGCGGGAAGCGCCCCACGGAAACTCCGAATTCTCAGCCGGAATCAATGCGAATTCATGGATCTCGGCGGACGCCGCTTCGGTGCGAGCCGTCCGTCTCGGTCGACAGCACCACGTCCGCGACCGTCGTCAAACGTGGACGGCCGCCGGCGGTGCTCACCTGCTCCAGCACGAGGCGGCTGGTCCGACCACGCAGATGCAGCGTCGCTATCTGGTTGCCGAAGAAGGGGCCGGTGACCCGGCTCCACTCGACCGACACGGAGGGAACGGTGGACACCCGGTTCAGGAGGAAACGGGTCACCCGTTCGGCGGCCCGACTCCACGAGACCCGGAAAATCATCTTCATGGCGGTCGGAACGCGGTTGTGCATCGGCGAACAGGTCAGCTGGTAGACCCGGGACCGCACGGCGTCGGGGAACTGCGCGTGCGCGGCATAGGCGTGGTGAACGTCGCCGGACAGCACGCAGATCGTGGCGGGCGCCCGTCCTCCCGGGCCGCTGCACTGTCCACGCCCGACGCTGGCGACGAGCCGGGCGAGCCGGTCGAACGAATCTCGGAAGGCGGCCCAATGTTCCAGATCGGCTGAGCGCCGCATTCTTTCGGCCCACCCGGTCACACGTCGGCCGCGCACCCCTGAGGCCATGCGCTCATTCCACGACTCCAGGTCGTGGAGGGCGCGCGGCAGCAGCCACGGGAGCGAGCTCCCCACCAGCAGGTGGTCGTAGTCGCCCTCGGTCTGTCGTTCGATCCACGAGAACTCGGGCTCGGAGACCATCGACCGCGTGCCGCCGCCGAGTATGCGTCCGCACCGTGAATCGATGACGAGCAGCCGGGTGGTGCCGAGATCGCGGCGATACGACCATTGCGCTCCCTTGGCGCCGTCGGCTTCTTCGTCCGCTGCGGAGGCGAACTCGCGGAGCAACTCCGCGCAGTCGCCGCCCTCGGATCGGATCCGCTGGTAGAGCTCGTCGTCGGCCAGGGCTGCGGGCGAGAGGTTGCCCAGGTGCTGGTAGATCCAGTACGACGACAACGCGCCCACGATGCGTTCCTCCCACCAGTCGGTGGCCTCGAGCTCGTCACGCCACGCTTTCGAGGTGTTCCAGTCGTCGATGACGTCGTGGTCGTCGAAGATCATCGACGACGGAACCGTGGACAGCAGCCAGCGCACCTGCGGGTCGGACCATGACTCCGAATAGAGCCACGTGTACTCCTCGAAGTTGCGGATCTGGGCGCCCGGCGGTTGGTCGAGGTCGTGCAACTCGTCGATGCGGTGCAGGATCTCCGGGGACAGCAGCTCATCGGCGTAAACCTGGTCGCCGAGCAGCAACAATGCGTCGGGCAGATCTTCGGGTGGGCGTTCCATGACTCGCCGCGCATAGGTGTCGAGAGCGTCGGCGTCGAAGTGGTCGTCGTCCTGCGTCGCAGTTGGTGTGCTGAATCGGCACGAGCCGAAGGCGAGAGTCAGATCGGCGTCGCCGCTGAGCGTGCGAATGACGGACGGGTACGGGGCGTCGGGCAGCGGCCAGACACGATTCCCATCGAGACCGACCTCGTACCGCGTGACGGAACCGGCTGCCAGTCCCGTGATCAGGACGAGAGCGTAGTGGTGTCCGGCGATGGTCCAGGTGTGTTCGTGGTGGCCGAGAACCTCGACAGTGCACGGTGCGGACGTCTCGACCCAGACGGTGGCGTCGCATTCGCCGACGTGACGCAGCAACGGACCCAGAACCAGTTCGGCCCTACTTTCCGGCAGCCGTGTCATCAGTCCAGACTATGTCGTGGACCGGCTGTCGAGCGGGCATTCTGCCCTTTCAGGACCTTCCCCGCCGAGGAACAACTCGTCATGGCTGTGACCCAGAAGGCGCCGCTCGCCTCGACGTTCGGCGCCGCAATCACCGCGCCGGCAGCCCGGCGCGAGTAGCATCGTTCGCAGGTGCGCCGGGAAGTCTGGTCGGCAATTCGTATCCGCCGATTCGAAAGGGCTCCGATGTCCGCACCTGCCGTGCTGTCCACGCACGCCGCCACATCTGATACCGCCATCGCCATCGATCGTCTGTCGAAACGGTTCGGTCGCACCCTCGCCGTCGAGGACCTCACGCTGTCGGTCGCGGCCGGGGAGGTGTTCGGATTCCTCGGGCCCAACGGTGCGGGCAAGTCGACCACGATCCGGCTACTTCTCGGTCTGATCCGACCGACCACCGGTGCGGTACGGGTGTTCGGCCACGACGCGCGCGATGTCCGTCGGGCTCACCGCCACCTCGCCTACGTCCCCGCCGACGTGGCGTTGTGGCCCATGCTGACCGGTGCCGAGATCCTCGAGCTGGTCGCTCGGGTCGGTCCGGGCATCGACGTGGCCTACCGCGCCGAATTGGTCGAGCGTTTGGCGCTCGACCTCGACAAATCCGCCAAAAACTATTCGACCGGAAATCGACAGAAGGTCGCCCTGGTCGCCGCGTTCGCCACCCGCGCACCGCTGCTCGTCCTCGACGAACCGACCAGCGGACTGGATCCGTTGATGGAACACGAGTTTCGCCGATGCGTCGCCGAAGCACGCCGGCGCGGGCAGACAGTGTTCTTGAGCTCGCACCATCTCGGAGAAGTCGAAGCACTGTGCGATCGGGTCGCGATCCTGCGTGAGGGTCGCCTGGTCGAGATCGCGACCCTGGCCGACCTGCGCCGACTCCACCGCACCATCGTGGAGGTCTCCTACCACGGCGAGCCCCCGAATCTGGACGATGTGCCCGGTGTACTGGCCGTCGAAGCACTCGACGGGCACCGGGTGCGGTTCACCCTCACCGGGCCACCCGCGCCTGCCCTGCGCGCTCTCGCGCAGGCGCAGGTCACGGCGTTGTCGCTGCGAGAGCCCACCCTCGAGGAAATCTTCCTCGACTACTACGGGACGCAGCGATGACCGCCGCCACGGTGCAACCGCACCCAGCGATCCCTTCGGCCATCGGGCCGGCGTTGGCCTGGCTCACCTACCGTCAGGTCTGGCGCGGCGCGGCACTGGTGGCCGCCATCGTGACCGGACTGTCCGCCATGGTCGCTGTGCAATATCAGACGACCTTCGCCGACACACTCGACCCCGGCGCATTGCGTGCGCTCGCCGAGAATCCCGCTGTCCGAGTCCTGTTCGGCGAGCCGCGCGCGCTCGATGATCCCGGCGGGTTCACCGTCTGGCGCACCGGCACCCCTGCGCTGGTGCTGTGCGGGGTGTGGGCGTTGACGAGCGCCACCCGGCTCACCCGCGGCGAGGAGGAAAGCGGGCGCTGGGATTTGGTGCTCGGCGGCCGCGTCCGCATCGTGGACATGGTCGCGTGGTGCACCGCCATACTCACCGTGGCAGCCCTCCTGAGCGCGGTCGGAATCGGCGCTGCCTTGATCGCCACCGGCACCGACGCCAGCGGCGCGGTCATGCACGGCCTGTGTGTACTGGGTTCGACGGTGACGTTCGCGGGTGTGGGTGTGCTCGCCGCACAGCTGCTGGGCTCCCGCTCAGCGGCCACCGGCGCGGCTTGCGCGGTCGTCGGGCTGAGTTTGTTGCTGCGGATGCTCGCCGATGGTGTGTCCGCGTTGGCGTGGACGGCGTGGTTCACCCCGTTCGGCTTGGCCGCCCGCGCTGCGCCCTACGCCGAAAATCGGGTGACACCGGTGCTGGCGCTGGCGGGCCTGGCGATCGCACCCGCCGTCGCCGCGCTGATTGTCGCCCGTCGCCGTGACCTCGGTGGTGCGGTCTTCGTGCGGTCGGATACCCGCGCGCCGCGAACTCGTCTGCTGGGTTCGGTTCCCGCCTTCGCGGTTCGGCGCGCGCTCGCGCCCACAATGGGATGGGCGGTGGGGATCGCCGCGTACTTCGTGCTGATCGGCGCACTGACTTCGACGATCGTGTCATTCCTCGAACAGAACCCGCGCTTCGCAGATCTTGCGGCCACTGCTGGTTTCGGCGGCCTCGGCTCGGTAACCGGGTTCGCGGCCGCGTTATTCGCTCTCCTGGCTATCCCCGTCGGGCTCTATGCCGCCACCCGCATCGCTGCCATGGCCGCGGATGAGAAGGCTCGCCGCTGGACACCATTACACGCGCTCCCGCTGTCGCGATATCAACTCGCGGGAGCCGAAATCGCCGTCATCGCACTGGGCGTGGCGGGTTTGCTGACCACTGCGGCCTCGGCCATGTGGATCGGCGCGGTGAGTACCGGCGCCCCTCTGGGATTGCGCGATGCTTTCGCTGGCGCTTTCAACCTGGTGCCGGTGGTGCTGCTGGCGCTCGGCGCGGCAACGTTGGGCCTGGGCTGGTACCCACACGCGGTGGCCGCGATCGGTGCGGTCCCTGTCGTCGGCGGATTTCTGCTCGACGTCATCGCCGCCAGCACCGACGCGCCCACCTGGTTACGCGAGATCTCCCCGTTCGCACATCTGGCCGCCGTTCCGGACACCGGGCCGAACCTGCTGGCCAGCGTCATCCTGACCGTGATCGCCGCCGCGACAACAGCTCTGGGCCTGCTCGGCTACACCCACCGCGACCTGCACGATTAGACATCGACAGACAGAACCGGAGACTGACTGACGCCGCAAGCTGGAAGAGGCCGAGAGCCGCCCCGAACGGTTTGCCGAATCATCGTGCGCCCGCGACGGGCCGCGATCAGGGCCTTCGGGGGCGACCGGGTCCGGTCGCACCCCGAAAGAGCGCTAGGCCGGGACGTATTCGGCTGCGACGTCGAGGATCCAGGTGACACCGAAGCGATCACTGAGCATCCCGAAAGCGGGCGCCCATTGAGCTGGGCCGAAGGCCTCGATCACCGTCGCGCCGTCGGCGAGGCGTTCCCACAGTGCGCCGACCTCCTCGACGGTCTCGCCGCGCACCGAAAGGAAGAACCGCTCCTCGGTGATGGTGGTGCCGTTTTCCCGGCGGGTGGTCGGCGCGGCCGGGGTGGTCGGCGTTTCCTGGCCGGGCACGTCGTAAGCCATGACCCGGAACCCGTTGTCGGCGACGATCTGACCGAACACCACATTGCCCGCGCCGGGCAGTTCGGCGGGCATCCCGAAGTCCGCGTAGGTGGCCAGGGTGAGCTGACCCCCGAACACCGACTGATAGAACTCCAGGGCCGCGCGGGCCTGACCGTGGAAATTCAGGTGAGCAACAGCGTTGACCGACATAGTGGTTCCTTCCGGTGATTATTCGCCGCCGGAGGGCGACGAATTCCACCCTGTCATCGGTAGAGGACAGGGATTGTCCGCTACTCGTGGCAATCTGAAAGCCATGCCGATATCGACCTCCACTGCGACCTCGCGCCGCTTGCTCGCACTGCTGTCTCTGCTGCAGGTTCGCCGGGACTGGCCAGGGGGTCTGCTCGCTGAGCGGCTCGATGTCAGCGGCCGCACGGTGCGCCGCGACGTCGATCGCCTGCGCGAACTCGGCTATCCCATCCAGGCGATCAAGGGCCCCGAGGGCGGTTACCGACTGGAGGCAGGCAGTGAACTTCCGCCGCTGTTGTTCGACGACGAGCAGGCTGTCGCGCTCGCCGTGGCATTGCGGATCGCGGTAGCGAGCGGGGCGGGTATCGAAGAGAGCGCCGCGCGCGCCCTCGCGACCGTTCGACAGGTCCTGCCTTCCCGATTGCGGCAGCGAGTCGACGCACTCGAGATCGACGTGGCCGGGGCAGGCGGGCAAACCGATACCCGGATCCTGGTGGACCTGAGCACCGCGATTCGTTCCACGGAGGAAATACGGTTCGACTATCAGGGGCCGACCGACTCGGACAGCACACCACCACCTCGCCGGGTCCAACCCCATCACCTGGTCGTTCGCAACGGACGTTAGTATCTGATCGGTTGGGACCCCGAGCGTGTGGACTGGCGAACCTACCGCGCCGACAGAATGACTCTCCGCATCCCCAACGGCCCACGTTTCGTACCCAGGGAAGTGCCGGGTGGCGATGTCGCGGCCTTCCTCGCCGCCCGCTTCAAAGGTTCCGACAGCGTTGACGTCTGGCCGTGCAGAGGCGAGGTGATTCTGTCTCTGCCCGCCACCCGGGTCGCTGCGTTCGCCGGCGACGGAGTCGTCGAGGCCATCGACCGAGAACGCACCCGACTGCTGATCGGTTCGTGGTCATGGGCGGCGCTGGCCGCGGCGCTGGCACGCTTCGACACCGAGATCGAGGTCGTGGCCCCGCAAGCGCTGCGCGACGCCTTCGCCGAGCTGTCTCGTCGCGCGGACCGGGCCGCGCAGGCAGGCCCGTAACGCAGCGGATTCAGGACCAGGCGATCCCGTCATGGCGGGAGAGGATCGCCGATCAGGGTTGAACGTCAGCTGTGCTGCCGCCGAGTGGCATGGCGGGCAGGCCCAGTTTGCGGTGGTCCCAAGAGCGGATGCGCGTCGGCTCGACCCGAACGACGATGCGTTTGTGCATCATGGACTCGACCAGCGGTCGCGCCTGCTCGGTGTAGGGACCGACGTAGCGGCGGAAGACGTCGATTCCGGCAGCCCAGTATTCCTCGTCCGCGGGGTCCTCGATCAGATGGGCTGTTCCTTCGATCGAAACGCCGCGCAACTGGTCGTAGGTGTCGCCCGCCTCGGCCATGCAGGTGAGGGTCGGGTTGCGGCGCAGGTTGGCCGCCTTCTGCGACTTCATCTTGGTCTCGAAGTAGATCTTGCCGTCGAGGTAGCCGAACCACATCGCTGTCAGATGCGGTTTTCCCTCGGCATCGAGGGTTGCCAAGGTGAGTACCCGGCTGCGGTCGAGGAACTGCGCGATCTCGTCCGCGCTCATCTGCACCGTGGCCCGTTGTTTGATTCCCACGCTCACCTCCCGCTCGATCTTTGCACCGACCCTATCGAGTAAGCGCGCTCGGCGATCCCGAACGCGATCATTGCGCTGGTCACGACCTGCATCGCCGAAGCGGGCATCCGCACAGTGCCGCGACCGGTGACGCCGCAGCCGCGCGGGTCCACTCCCGGGACAGCACGATACGACGCGTCCCGGGAGTGGGGTGCTGGGAGATCAGCTACCGATCAGATCGCCCAGCACGTCGGAGATGATGTCGCTCAGCGAGCCGGTGGAGCTCAGCTGGCCATCATCGGAACCGAGCCCGTTGTCGCCGAGGCTGCCGATCACGGTCTCGCCCGCGTTGGCGTTACGCGCGGTGAAACAGGCCGTGAGGCCGGGCATTTCGTTGCTGACGCCCACGGTGCCCGCGACGCCGACGCCACCGCTGGTGACCATCTGGCCCACCTTAGTGCGCGCGGTGATCTGTCACCTGACTTCGTCCCACATCCGCAGGTAGATTTCTGCGCCGTGGAAAACGTCGGTCATGACATCCGGGCCACCGAGAACCCGGACCGCCTCGAGCCAGTCGGCGTAGGAACCGTAGGTGGCGGTACCGTCGGTGTTGAAGTCGAATGTGCGCTCGCCCCATCGTTCCCGGTCGAAACTCACCCGACCGTCATGCGAGGTGAACGGATACCGGATCGTGCCCGGCCCGGGAGCAGCGCCCTGACCTGCGATGCCGTTCATATCGGAGCCGAATCCGAATCCGAACTCACCCCCTGGGCGGGGCATGGCGCCGGCATCGCGCCATGCCCGAACGAAGGTCGCGGGTTCGCTGGCGTAGGGCACGGCGAATCCGCCCGCGGCATAGACTCGCGCCGTGGTCTTTTCCGAGTCCCAGCCGTGGGAGGACACGACGCCGGAATAGCCGCGCTTTTCGATGATGGACATGACTTCGTCGGCGGTCGCTTCGCTCAGGTGATCCACCTCGATGAGGAATCCGTGGTCGATCATCTTGTTGATCAGATAGCCACCGAGTTCGGTCAATCCGCGCGCGTTGCAATGCGGCCCAGCCGGATACAGCGGTAGCGGGGCACCGCCGATCAGCGGTCCGGTGAGGTTTGCGAGGAACTGATTGATATGCCCGGCGATCGGTATCGAGGGCTGGGTGCTGTCGTGTTCAGGTCCCGGACACGCCTGCACGTTCCAGAATGTTCCGGTTTGCATGAAATTTCCCGCGTTGACCAGCAGTCCGGTCACGTCGTGATCCATTTTCGTGCCGCCGAACGCGTTGTCGAACTTGTGAACCGGGAAGAAGCTGCTGACACCGATGTTTCGGAGTTCGGCCAACCAGCGATCGACGTCGGCCCGCGTGCATTCCGGCTGCCCGAGAAAAACTCCACACCCCATCGGGTCGGATAGTTCCATGCCGAGGACCACGGCGAGTTTGCCGGACTCGGCGATCCGGCGCGCTTCGGCCGGGTCGGTTGCGATGCGGAAGAAGCCCTGGCCCGGCCCACCGGCTTGAGCGTCGATGTAGTCCTGCAGCGCGCGCAGGCCTGCCGCCTGGAGACGCACCGAGGCCATGTCGTCGCACGGGTTTCGCCGGTCGGTCATCATGGTGCACAACGATTCGTTGTCCACGAGGTCTACGGTCATCACGCGCAGTCCCGCCTTCCATGACCGTTCGATACTGGTCCAGTAGGCACCTTCGGTGGTGAGCATCGACGGCTTGGGCCAGTCACGGAAGGTGGGCCAGCCGCCGGTGTCGGAAGGGTGGAACGGCTCGCCGTGGTCGAGGAAGCTCGCGATCAGGCCGTTGGTGCCGGTCCGGTACGAAGCACAGTCGGGCAGCGCGTATTTCACCCCGTAGGGATGCCACGGACGTCCGCAATGGAAGTTTCCGCCCATGAATTCGTAGGCGGTGATGTGCGCGTGCGCGTCGATGGTGCCCTGGATCGATCCATCCGCGGTAACGCCGGGGCCGGGTGTGCCGACGGCGCCTGACTGTGCCTCGGGGAATTCCGCGCAGCCGGTGTCCGGGGTGAAGGTGGCGGGCACCGCTGTTCCGGTGGCGGCATTGGTGATCGTGAATCCGCTGGTGCCGGAACCGTCCACGCGCCATACGGCGGCATCGGAGGGATTCTCGGCCGGTCGGATCGACTGAGCCGAGGCTTCCAGAACCTCGTGATTGCGCCCGTAGAGCAGGTACTCACCGAGGGCGGTTGCGCGCAGCCGGTACGGGCCCGCGGCCGGAACAAGCGGGCCCGTCGGCATGTCGATCCGGAAGCAGCCGTTGACCAGGGAATAGCGGGTCTGTCCAGGGTCTGCGGCGACGGGCATCGCGCTGGACGCGGCGAGCCCGGCGGCGACCAGAGCGGCGGCGGTGAGGACCGATAGCGGGAGCCGCCACCTCTGGTGCATCGTGCGGATGATGGTGGAACGCAAGACTTCTCGTTTCTGAAATAATGACACTTCACTTTTGGCGCAGCCGATGCTCGTGGCGCTGACGGTTACCGCCGACGCGCGCCCGTCGCCAAAATACTATGGCGCATAGTTTTTTGTGGCGGTTTCAGATCATGGCCAACGACGCTGCCACGGAGCCGAGCCCGACCGCGAGCACCGCGGTGACCGCTACCAGAATCATCATCCCCGTCAGCGCCCATGCCGCCCTGCGCCGAGACACCGAACGGAACTTCGGTGCGGCACCAAGGCAGGCCAAGCGCACAGCCAGCGAATCCTGTGTCGGCTCGATCGCCGACATCGACACCAGGGCACCGTGTACTGCCACCGCGCGCAACGCCGAACCCAGCGACTGCGGATCGGTGCGGGTCGCGGCAGCTCGATCGGCGGCCAGTTCGACCAGGGTGGTCAGTGCCGACGGGGCGGCGGCGAACAACGGAATACGAGGAAAGGCACCGGCGAGCACTTGGCAGACGCCGAGGATGTGATGGTGTCTGCCCCGCAGATGCGCGTGCTCATGGGCGAGCACCGCATGCCACTGAGCCTGGGTCAGGCAGCGTGCGAGCCCGTCGGTGACCACGACGTACCCGCCGTGCCCAGCGACGCTGTAGGCCAGCGGCACCGGATGGTCGAGCCACACCAATCCCGCGCTGCTGGGATCGGTGCGACCGAGCACCCCGATCAGCTCGGAGTGCCGTCGGCGCAGCGCCGACGCGCGCCGCCGGTGGACGACGGCGACTCGAGCCACCAGTCCGGCCGGCACGATCATGCCGGCTATCGCGACCGGCATGATCAGGTCCGCCGTCCAAGTGATGATCATCGGCTCGACCTCGGCCAGGCTTTGCGCCACCGCGGCCACCCGCGAATTACCGGGTGGGTCACCTGGCCATGCCAACGCGACCACCCCCAGCACGCCGACCCCGATCGTCGCGGACACCGCACCCATCCAGGCCGCGATCCCGACAACCGGCGCGCCGCCGAAATCGATGCGAATCAGGACCGCGGGCGCGACCAGGGCAAGCACTGCTCCAGCTGCCACCAGCGCGATGAGCAGGATCATGGTCCGTCCTCGTCGGCGGATAGTCCCTGCCGTAATGCCTGGATCTCTCGCGCACTGGCGGTGCGCGCCAGGTGCAACAGTGCGCCGGGCGCATCCGGGCTGGCGTCGAGGATTTCACGCAGCAGGTCGGTGGTCGCTTCTGCTCGGGAACGACTGGGGCGATACCGATAGCGCCGACCGATCTTCTCCCGGCGAACCCAGCCCTTTTCCCAAAGGTGTGTCACCACCGTCAGTACCGTGGTGTACGCCGGAGTCCGTTGCTCCCGCCCGATCCGATCGACCAGATCGTGCACCGACAGCGCGTCGGGAACCTCCCACAGCACTGCCATCACCTGGTTCTCGAGCGCTCCCAGGCCTTTCACCATCGCCCCATTCCATCTCACCGCTTCGGCATCGCCATGACCACCGATTCCGCAGGCACAACATACTGGCCTCGACCGTCTCCGGTGACCGACTCCGCCGAATCACCGTGCACGGCCTACGAGCGCGCACCCCGGGCTCTGCTTCGTCCAACGGCTGCTTCGAACAGGTCGACCAGGCCCCGCCAGGTGACGTTTCCGGCCGGATCTGGCGGATTGCAGAGTGGAATTGCCACCGATGGTTTCATCCGAGCATCCCTGCGATGGGGATCGTGGTGACTCTTCGGCCCTCGGTATCGAGGACGTGGCCGTATTGCTTGATGGTGTGGTAGACGATCGCGCGGTCGTTGATGACCAGTTCCGGGATCGTCTGACTCAGTTCGGCTTCCAGGCGTGGGGAGTCGGCGATGGAGTGCAGGTAGCTGACCAGCCAGACGTTGCGCGGGCCCGCCAGTGCCAGGCATGTGCGGGTCTCCGGCCGCCGCCGTAGTTGCGCGCCGATGCCGGCAAGGTCGGCCGCGGGAGCGGTGCCCCAGTAGATCGCGGTCGCCGGCCATCCCACCTGGGAGCGGGCGAATTCGCAGCGCAGGGCCAGGTATCCGGCGACGGTGAGCGTATCGATACGGCGGCGTACGGTGGCCGGGCTGATCGATAATTGTTCGGCCAGCTCTGCGGTGGTCGCCCGGCCGGTGGTGTTCAGCGCCCGAAGCAAGCTGTAGTCGGTCGAGGTCAGCGGTTTGACCCGTGGCTCCGGGTTACGCATTTCTCGCAGAAGCCGACTCTGTTGGGCGGGGGCGAGGACGTCGAGGTGCCAGCCGCCGCCTTCGGCGAGTAGGTGGGTGACGATATTGCTGCGGACACCGGTGACTCCGCGCATTCGGCCGAGGCGACCGTGAATGTATTCCGACATCTGCGCGAGGTCCGTGGTCACTACGACGACCAGCAGATCGCAACCGCCGGCGATGTGTTCGATGGTCAGCGCTTCGCTGTCCCGGCTGATCATCTCTGCCGATTCCCGGATACCGCCAGGTGCGCAGTCGAGCTCCACCAGCGCGACACACATCGGACCGGCCAGCAGCGGAGTAGGCGAGGTACTCACCCATGCCCATCCGTGCTCGACGAGGCGAGCCCACCGGCGGCCCGCGGTCGCGGGATCCATCCCGAGCACCGACCCGACGAGTTGCCAGGACGCCCGTGGATTGATCTGCAAAGCATGGACGAGTTCCAGGTCTCGTTGATCCAGAGCGCTGGATTCCTGCATCATGCCGTGAAATATAGCCTCTTTCATGCACCTCTACGAGATCCTCTGATCGGCATCGGAAGGCCCGTGTGATGGGTGATGTGTTGGCGGTCGACCCCACCGTTGTCGCCATGACGTCTGTGTAGGCGGCCCCCGCGCGGTCGACTCGCGCTCAATCGACTCTGATCGATTCCTGCGTCAGGAGGGTTGGATCCAGCTGAAACCTGCAAAATGCTGGTGCTTGGTGGATCGCAGTCGACTATTGGTCGTTGGCCGATGGCTCCCGACTGTGCGCCCGGCTCGACATGTATCGAGCGCCCGGGTCGCCCTACTGGGTGCCGGACAAACTTAGGAATCCATGTTCAGATCACCCAATCCGATTGCCGCGGCCGCCGCCGCGTTCACCGCGGTGGCAATCGCTGTCGCCCCGATGACGTTCCCGCCCGCGATGGCGCAGGCCGGCGGGGCAGACTCGGCCGCACGCTGGACCGAAACGCAGGACAGCGCACCGGCCCATCCGCGAGTTCATACCGACTCCGATGTACCGATCACCATGAGCGACGGCACCGTCCTCAAGGCGAACGTCTACCGTCCCGCGGATTCGAGCGGACAACCGATCGCCGAGACAACGCCGGTGATCGTGAACCTGACTCCCTATTCGAAGACCGCGACGCCGGTGCTCGACGCCATGCTCAACGTTCCGGTGCTCTCCGACGCGGTGATCGACTTCTTCCGCACCTTCGACCTGTCCGATATCGGTCTCGGGGGTGTCACCGACCTCACGAAGGCACTGCCCGCGGGCGTCTTGCGGGCATTCGCGGTGGATCGCCGCCTTGTCCAGAGCGGCTACACCCAGGTCGTGGTGGACGTTCGTGGCACCGGCTACTCGCAGGGCACCTGGCAGGTCTTCGGTGAGCGTGAGCAGCAAGACGGGGTGGAGGTCATCGATTGGGCCGCAGCGCAGCCCTGGTCGGACGGCAAGGTCGGCATGAACGGGATCTCCTACTCGGCGATCAACCAGATGCAGACCGCGGAACGACGCCCCGACGCGCTGAAGGCGATCTTCCCGATCGTTCCTGGCAGTGACTTGATTCGCGATGTCGCCGCCCCCGGTGGCGGACTGGGGGTCGGCTTCATCCTGCCCTGGGTGACCGGGATCAACAGCTCGAAACTCGCCCCGAGCCCGGACGCGCTGTTCCGCGGCATCGACCCGCAGTGGCTGGCCGACCGGCTCGCGGACCCGTTCACCTTCTTCAACGTGCTCTTGAACGCGCTCGCCACACCTGACCTGACCAACCCCGAACTCGCCACCGTGCTCGACGGTGACGGGACGCTGCGGCAGGCTTGGCTGGGACATCCTGAGCGAGTGAATATTCCGACGTTCGTCTACGGCGGCTGGCACGACATATTCGCCTACTCCTCGCCGCGGATCTACGACGCGATCGATGTCCCGGCAGCCAAGAAGAAGCTGATCATGGGCGATACCTATCACTTCACGACCGGCAGCGGTCTCGGCTTGCCGGGCGGGCCGCCCCGCCTGGATGTGTTGCAGCGGGCCTGGTTCGACAAGTGGCTCAAAGGCATCGACAACGGGATCGATCGGTTCGATCAGGTCACCTCGTGGCAGCAAGGCAACGGCTGGGTCAGCACCGCGCAGCTCCCGGGAGCGGGGATGGGCCACCGCCGCATGTACTTGAACGCGGCACCGTCGGGAACCACGGCGACCAGCGTGCACGACGGCAGCTTGACCGCAGACCCCGGGGCGTCGGCTCGTCTCACTGTCGCGCCCGGACTCGCGACCCTGTGCTCGCGCGACGGGGCCACCGGCACCGGTGGTGCTCTCGCGCTCCTGGATGTGTGCGGCAAGGATTCCCGGATCAGCGAAACCACCGCGCTGACTTTCACCAGCGCACCGGTCACCGGCCCGACCCAGATATCCGGACCGATCAATCTGCACCTGAACACCGTGCTCGACGCCACCGACGGGTTCTGGGCGGCGACGGTCAACGACGTCGCGCCCGACGGCACATCGACCGTGCTGACCAGCGGCCAGTTGCAGGCATCGCTGCGGGCAGTGGATGAAGCCAAGGCCACTCGGTCTGCCAATGGGGACTACACCGATCCCTATCCGGCGCTTTCCCTGGACTCACGCCAACCGATCGTGCCGGGGGAACCCACCACAGTCGACATCGGTCTCACCGCTACCGACGCACTACTGCAACCCGGGCACCGGCTTCGAGTCGACGTCTACTCGTTCAATTTTCCCCGAGGCCTCCCGCTGGGACCGTTCCGGATCGAGAGCGAGTTGCGGCCGCAGCACCTGAATCTCGACCCGGCGCAACCCAGCTGGATCAACATTCCCACCGACGGCCGAGCGAACTGGTAGCCGTGGACAAGCTCAGGAGAGTGCACATGAGTTTCGAGGAAGTATCAGTCGACGGCAGCACCGTCGTGATCACCGGCGCCACCAACGGCATCGGCAAAGAAATGGCTCGCGAACTTGCCCGCCGTGGCGCCGTACTGACCATTCTGGCCCGCGACGCGACCAAGGCACGAAAGGTCGCGAACGAACTCGGCGCCGAGCCGGGCGCGACGTCGACGCCACGGATCGTGCTGTGCGACATGGCCGACCTCGCGTCGGTGCGCCGCGCGGCCGATGAGATCCGAACCGAGCTCGGCGGCATCGACCTGCTGGTCGCCAACGCCGGGGTGAATTTGACCGCACCCGCGGTCACCGCCGAGGGGCTGGACATGATGATGGCCACCAATCATCTCGGTCCGTTCCTGTTGACCAACCTGCTGCTGGATCGGCTCACCGACGCGGCACGCGTGGTCGTCACCGCGTCCGAAGGGCATCGTCTGGCCGGGCGGGTCGACTTCGATCGGCT
This sequence comes from Nocardia sp. FBN12, assembly GCF_050320175.1. GTDB lineage: Bacteria > Actinomycetota > Actinomycetes > Mycobacteriales > Mycobacteriaceae > Nocardia. The sequence continues at coordinate 1,527,133 of NZ_CP190048.1, forward strand.
CGGTGCACCCCACGATTACGGGCTGCTGACATCGCAGAAGTGGTACGGGCAAACCAAGCTGCTCAACATTCTGTTCACCCAGCAGTTGGCGCACTACTTCGCCGAGCGCGGCCTCGGCCAGACCGCCAACTGCTTCTGCCCCGGTGTCAGCGATACCGGTGTGCTGGGCGGGGGACGAGCCATCGCGAAGGTGATGCGCGCCGGCGCAGCACTCGGTGTGGTCGGATCAGCGCACCGTGGAGCAACCCTCGGGGTGCGGCTAGCGCTGGATGCCTCGCTCGCCACGACCAATGGCGCCTTCTTCACCAACACGCCCCTGCTGCGGCGCCTGCCCAGCCGCGCGCTGCGTGACACCGAACTGCGCGAACACGCGTGGCAGCGCTCCCGTGCGCTGGTCGACTCGATCTGATTATCCGAATTCGTTCCGGTGCGTAACCGTTCGGTTCCGAAAGAAGGTGCTCTATGTCGAGAATGAATGAATCCGTTCGTGATTGGCGCGCCAGTGGTCGTCATCTGACGGTCGGGTCCCATCAGGTGTTCGTCGTGGAACTGGGTTCCGCCGCGGGGCCGCCGCTGGTGATCATCCACGGATTTCCTGGGTCGTCGCACGATTTCGCCGCGGTGGCGCACCACCTGTCGCCGGATCGACGGGTACTGCTGATCGATCTGCTCGGATTCGGATTCTCCGACAAGCCACGCACGGCACGGTATTCGCTGTTCGAACAGGCAGACCTGATCGAATCGGTGTTGTCACAGCGAGGTATTCACCGGTGTGCGTTACTGGCACACGACATGGGCGACACGGTAGTGGCAGAGCTATTGCATCGCCACAATACCGGCGTGCTCGGATTCGTTCCGGAACAGGTGATTCTGACCAACGGATCGATATTCATCGACCTCGCGCAGCTGACCCTCGGCCAGCGCGCCATGTTGCGGTTGCCCGCCACAGCGCTGCCGTTCCCGTTGCCCGCACGGCTGCTGTCGCGGGCGCTGGAGCAGAGCTTCGCCCCGGCCGCTCCAGCACCGCCCGGAGCGATCGAATCGCTGGTAGGACTGATCCAGCGGGGCGGCGGCGCCTGTCTGTTGCCACGGCAGAACCGATATCTGCTCGAACGACGCGAATTCCAAGACCGGTGGACGGGTGGGCTCGTCGAATTCGCGGGTCCGCTGACACTGGTCTGGGGCGCGCACGATCCCATCGCGACCATCGCGATGCCCGAACGGTTGCGCGAGTTGCGCCCGCAGACGCGGGTGGTCATTTTGCCTGATGTCGGCCACTGGCCATCGCTGGAAGCGCCGGAATTGCTGGCATCGCGGATTACGCAGGAGCTGTGCGAACCTCCCGGCTCGGCAGGGTGATCTCCGGATTCCGGAATCCATTCGAAAGTGAATCCACAACGGTCGCGGGTCGGGACCTGCCACGTCCCGGAAACGGTAACATCGTGCGGGTTCGTCGTCGCTGTCGGCACGACGAACCCGACACACGAGTAGATGCCGATCGCGAACGACCCACAACCGCGCTGTGCGCGCTCAGGAGGTCAGTGATGCCGAAGATTGATGTGCTCGACTCGTTCATGACATATACCGATACCGGCGAGGGGACTCCGGTGGTTTTCCTGCACGGAAATCCGACCTCGTCGTATATGTGGCGCAATGTCATTCCTCATGTCGCCGATCAGGTCCGCGCGCTGGCTCCCGATCTGATCGGGATGGGTGACTCCGGTAAGCCGGATATCGGATACCGCTTCGACGATCACGCCCGCTATCTCGACGCCTGGTTCGACGCGATGGAGCTGGACGAGATCGTCATCGTCGGGCACGACTGGGGCGGCCCGCTGGGCGCGGACTGGGCGCGCAGGCATCCGGGCAGGGTCCGCGGGATCGCGTTCCTGCAGGCGTTTCTGCATCCGATCACCTGGGCGGACTTGGAGCCGGTTGCCGGCTTGTTCCGCAAGTTCCGTGGTCCGGAGGGTGAACAGATGATACTGAAGGACAACATGTTCATCGAGGGTGTCCTGCGGCAGACGACGCCCAGTCTCACCGAGGACGACATGGCTGTGTTCCGGGCGCCGTATCCGGACCCGGAATCGCGGCGACCCTTGCTGATGTGGCCGCGTGAGATCCCCGTCGAGGGCGAACCCGCCGACGTCGTCGATCGGGTCCTGCAGTACGACACCTGGCTCGCCGCGACACCGGAGGTGTCGAAGCTGATCCTGCAAACCGATGACGAGGGCGAGTCTGCCCCCGAGCGGGCGTGGATCCGCGACAATGTCACGTCGGTCGAGGTTGTCGGGGTCGGTCCCGGCGGTCACCATTCCCCGGAGGATCAACCCGACGCCATCGGAGAGGCGCTGGCCAGTTGGCTGCGTGCGCATGGACTCAGCCGTACGGCGGGCGTCTGAATCACCCGGATAACCGGCCCTGACAGGAAAACACCGCCATGTCGCCCTGCGGTATGACGGTGATTTCTGTGAAAAGAGATTTCGCGGTGGATCAGCATCATCATGGCGCCGAAGTGCCGCGGCGAAGGTCGCAGGCTATACCGCCGCATCCTCGGGATTTACTCTGTCCAGTGGTTACACCGAAAGGGGCTACCGAGTCGACCTGCGTTTCGCCGACATTGTCGTGTCGGTCGCCTGAAACTCCGATGATGGTGGCACCGGGTCGTATAGTTCACGCTACTGAACGAATCGTATCGAGTAACGCTCTGATCGCCCTTGGCCGCAAGAACTTTCAGAGTGGAAACTCGGATTCTGGCAGGATGCGGAGCTGCCATGGATTCGGCAGTGAAATCCGTTGCACCGGTGGATCGTTGGTCGAATCACAGGGGAACAAATGAATTCCACGCGTGGACATCTCCGACGTCGAGCTGTCGAGACCGTCGCGAGGCGCGCTCCTCGAAGAGGGCGGCTGCGCCGTTACGTGACGGACCAGGCGACGCCCATCGGAGGGGACGCAAAGGAACCGGATGCGGCCTCGGCCTCGCGGTCGCCGCACTACCGCGGTGGCCGCCGGAGTTCTCACCACTCGTCGCTCCCAGAAATGACAGTGCTCGACTAGCAGAAGTGAGGGATTGCTGTGTCCACACCGACATCCGATGCAAAGGTCGAACAGGCCGTCAGTGCGTTGTTTCCCGACCTGTACTCCGAGCTGATCCGGTTGGTTCGGATTCCGTCGATCGCCACCGAGGGGTACCCCCCGGAACCGCTGTTCCAGGCACACGACCTCGTGGTGGAGTTGTTGAGAGACAGCGGAATCGAACAGATCGAGGATCTACGGATCGACGGGAAAACCGCGCCGGTCATCATGGCGACGGTCCCGGGACCACAGGACGCACCGACCGTGCTCATGTACACCCACTACGACGTCGTCCCCGCCGAGGATGTCGAGCTGTGGGACACCCCACCGTTCGACCCGGTGGAACGCGACGGTGCCATCTACGGGCGCGGCACCGCGGACTCCAAGGCCAACATCATCAGCATCATCGGGGCCCTGCGCGCCTTCGGCGGCAAACCGCCGGTCACCGTCAAGCTCGTGCTGGAAGGACAGGAGGAGTTCGGTAGCCCGTTCGACTTCTATCCGGTCGAGAATCCCGGCCCCTTCCTGGCCGACGCGATGATCATCGCCGACGTCGGCAGTGTCCGGCCGGGCGTACCGACCTTGACGGTGGCGTTGCGCGGGTCCGCGCAGGTCACGGTCGAAGCGCGAACTCTGGACGCGGACAAGCACAGTGGGCTCTACGGCGGTGCCGCCCCGGATGCGCGGTTGGCGTTGATCCGTGCACTGGCCTCGCTCCACGACGATGCGGGCGATGTCGCGGTGGACGGGCTTCGCCGCGAGCCGTGGACCGGCAACTCCTACACCGACGACGAGTTCCGTGAACTGGCCGAAGTGCTGGACGGCACGCCGTTGATGGGCACCGGCGGGATCGGTGAACGGATCTGGTCGGGCCCGGCGATCACGGTGATCGGATTCGACGCGCCCGCCCCCGATGCCTCGGTCAACGCGGTCGCCGGATCGGCGCGAGCGGTGCTGAACGTGCGAGTACATCCCGAGCAGGACGCCGCCCAAGCGCAAGCCGCGGTGATCGACCATCTGCGGGCGCTGCGACCGTTCGGGATCGAACTCACTGTCACCGCCGGAGAAGTCGGCAACGGTTTCGCCGCGCCGACGGGCGGTCCTGCCTTCGACGCGGCCGTGTCCGCGCTGGGGCAGGCGTGGGGCGCCGAAGCCGGGCAGATGGCAGGCGGCGGCTCGATCCCGTTGGTCATGGCGCTGCACACCGCGGTCCCCGGGGCCGAGAAGTTGCTGTTCGGTGCGACCGACGGCTACGCCAACATTCACGGCCCGAACGAACGTGTCCTGCTCGACGAAGTGGCCAAAGCAACGCTGGCCAAGGCGTTGTTCCTGCGTGAATACGGTGAGAACTTCGCCGCGGCACGAAACGGAGCGGGTCGATGAGTACTGACACAACCGCTGAACCGACGCCGGAAGTTCAGCCACGCAAGAAATTCGAATTCCCCGGTGCCGTCACCGTATTGGCGATCGTCATGGTGCTGGTCTGGATCGCGGCCCTGTTCATTCCGGCAGGCAGATTCGGGACCGACGCCGACGGTGCGCCCATCCCGGGAACATTCGAGGAGGTCTCCGCACCACTGTCGTGGTGGGAACGGATCCAGCAACTGATCCTTGCCCCGGTCAACGGACTGTACGGAGTCCAGGACCTGACAACGGGTTTCGTCGACCCCGACAACCTGGGCCGGCTCTTCGGCTCGGTCGGTGTCGTGCTGTTCATCATGGCACTCGGCGCGTTCATCTCCGTCAGCTTCGCCACCCGCAGCCTCGAGGTCGCCGTCGGTCGGCTGGGTGCGCGACTGCGTGACAAGGCATGGCTGCTGATCGCGGTCATCATGGTGCTGTTCTCGGTGCTCGGCACGACAATGGGCTTTTCGGTGGAGACCTTCGGCTTCTACGCGTTGGTGATTCCGCTGATGCTGGCCCTTGGTTACGACCGGATGGTCGCCGCGGCGACCATCATCGTCGGCGCGCTCGTCGGCAATATGGCCTCGACGGTCAACCCGTTCTCGATCGGCGTCGCCTCCGGGGAGGCGGGCGTCTCGATCGGTGACGGCATCGTGCTGCGGTTCATCCTGTGGGTCGTCCTGACCGCGGTCGCCGTCGCGTTCGTGCTGCGCTACGCCGCGCGGGTCCGACGAGACCCGGCGACCTCGGTCGTCGGGTTCGACGAGGAGCCCGATCCCGACGTCGAAGCCGACAGCGCCCTGGACGAGCAGCTCAGCACCACCCAGAAATGGGTGCTGGCCATCACCGGGTTCACCTTCGCGCTGATGATCTTCTCCGTGATCCCGTGGTCGGCGATCTTCGGGGCAACGACCGGTCCCGCCGAATACGATCAGTATCACGAAACCCTCACCGAGCCTTACTGGTTCGAGCTCAACTGGTGGTTCCCGCAGCTGGCGATGCTGTTCGTCATCGCCGCGGTCATCGTCGGCGTGGTCGCCAGGATGGGGGAGAAGCAGACAGTCTCGCTCATCACCCGCGGCGCGGGCGACATGGTCGGGCCCGCGATCGTCATCCTGCTGGCGCGTGGCGTCTCGGTCATCATGACCAACACCCAAACCCTCGACACCGTGCTCAACGCCATGGAGCAACTCGTCGACGGCGCCGCGGCCGGGATTTTCGCGATCCTGGTCATGATCGTGAACATCCCGCTGGCGGTGCTGATCCCGTCCTCGTCAGGGCACGCCACGCTGGCGATGCCGCTGCTGGCGCCGCTGGGCGACTTCGCCGGCGTCAGCCGGGCGCTGGTGATCACCGCGTTCCAGATGGGCCACGGACTCACCATGCTCGTCGCACCGACCAATGTGGTTGTCGTCGGCGGATTGGCGATGGCCAAAGTCGGCTACGACAAGTATCTGCGCTTCATCTGGCCCCTGATCGCCGTCAACTTCGTCATCGTCTGCGTGGTTCTCGCGGTGGCCGCCGTCGTGGACTGACGTGGATCCCGCCGATATCACCTACCTCGTGCTCGCCGCGGCGGTGGTGCTGTTCGTCTGGAACCGCCTACCGGTCGGCGTTGTCGCGATCAGCGTCGCCCTGGCGCTCTACGCCACCGGGGTGCTGTCCCTCGACCAGGCCCTGGCCGGATTCGGTGACCCGACCGTCGCGTTCATCGCCGCGCTGTTCGTCATCAGCGAGGCCCTGGACGCGACCGGGGTCACCGCCTGGGCAGGACAGCAGCTGATCGCTCGAGTGGGCAAGAGCCGCACCAGGCTGCTGGTGTCGATGATGATCGCCTGCGCGGTGCTGACCGCGTTGATCAGTGTCAATGGTGCTGTCGCAGCGTTGATTCCGATGATCGTGATCCTCGCGGTCCGGCTCGGACGACCGCCATCGCAACTGCTGATGCCGTTGGCCTTCGCCGCGCACGCTGGTTCGCTGCTGGTGTTGACCGGTACGCCGGTCAACATCATCGTCTCCGAGGCGGCCGCCGACGCGGGCGCCGGCGCGATCGGCTACTTCGAATTCGCTCTCGTCGGTGTGCCGCTGCTGGTCGGCACCATCGTGATTGCCGTCGCGTTGGGCGCGCGCCTGCTGCCCACCACCAGTCCGGCGACCATGCCGCCGGACCTGAGTATCTTGGCCAAGACATTGACCCGGCAATACGCCCTGCACAATGACCTGATCCAGCTGCGCGTGAGCGGACGATCCGAGCTCATCGGCACCGACTCGGAAACCCTCGCGACTCTGCTTCCCGAAGGCGCAGCCCTGCGTGGGGTCGCCCGAGCGGGCCAGGCACGCATCGAAGGCCCGATCAGCGCCGGAGACACCCTGGTCATCTCGGCCGAAAACAGCGTGGCCGCGTTCGTCGACGAGTACGCACTGACGCCGTGTGGCCGCGTCGACACCAGTCCGGACAAACTGATCGGCATCGAGTACGGCGTCGCCGAAGTGATGATCCCGCCTCGCTCGGAGTTCATCGGGCACACGATCTTTCCCGGCATGATGACCGCCGGCGGCGACCTGATATTGCTGTCGGCGCAACGCTCAGGTGAAGACCTCGGACCGAAACCAGCCACCTTGCGGGCCGGTGACACCCTGCTGGTGCGTGGTTCCTGGAACGCGCTGGTCGAACACATCGCCGATCCCGAAGTTCGCGTGGTCCACGAGCCCGATCTGATCCGACGCCAAACAGTGCCGATGGGGCCGGGCGCCAAACCTGCCCTGGCAATCGTCGCGGTGATGATCGCGCTGCTGGCCTCCGGGCTGGTGCCCGCAGCGGTCGCGGCGCTCCTGGCCGCCTGCGCGATCGTCGTGTGCCGCGTTCTGACCGTCGACCAAGCGCACCGCTCGATTTCTTGGACCACCCTCATTCTGGTCGGCGGCATGATCCCGCTGTCCACCGCTATCCGCGACACCGGCGCCGCCGACCAGCTGGCCTCGATCTTCCTGTCCGTCTTCGGCGATCTCGATCGGCACCTGCTCTTGATCGGGTTGTTCGCCGTCACGGTTGTCCTCGGTCAGCTGATCAGCAACACCGCGACCGCGCTGATCGTCATACCGATCGCCGTCGCCATCGCTGACGAAATCGCGGTATCACCGCTGCCGCTCCTGATGACTGTCGCGGTCGCCGCGGCAGCATCATTTCTCACCCCGGTCGCGACCCCGGCGAACATGATGATCATGGCCCCGGGGGATTACCGATTCGGCGATTACTGGAAACTCGGTCTGCCGATGCTGGCCTGGTTCCTGGCCGTCACCGTGCTCGCGGTTCCACTGATCTGGACCTTCTGAACCGTTGTCTACGGCGCGTATCGCAGGACGCCCGCGATGTTGGCTCCGTCAGGAATGTCGGCTGCGCGCACGGCGAAAACCTCGCCGCCGGTGAGTAGAACGCGACGGCTGATCTCGTCCAGCACACCGGGAGCTTCGCCGTCGGTCGAGTCGGCGAAGACGACCGCGCCCTCCGGCGAGATGCTGCCGGGAACCGACGCGTCGATGTCGACCAGCACGCTGTCGACCGCCCCGGCGGTCGCTGCCCGTGCCAGATCGGAGATGTCGGTGCTCGCTCGACCTTCGCTGCGTCGCTTGTCCATCAAGTCGGCCCAATCGGTCAGCTGCGTCGCGTAGTAGCGATCCAAGATCTCCCGTGAGCGGTCGGCGAGGTCCTGATCGGAGAGGTGCTCGGGATTGCCAGGGATGCTTTCCGCGAGCAGGCCGTCGTAGGTGCTCACCGAGCGATACAGGGAATCGCTGGGTTCTGTGGCGGCCAGGATCAGCGGGATGTCGCGGCCGGCCAAAAGGTCACGTAGTTCGGTGTCGATCGCTCGGGCGTACTGACGCACACGCATCTTGCGGCCCTCATCGCCCTGGACGCGCCCCTTCGGCGCGCGATCGCCGAGGCTCGCCTTACCCGCGTAGTCGGCCGCACTGGTGGGCAGGCCAGGAATATGAACCGTGCGGGCCGGTCGATCAGCGCTCACCTCGACCAGGCGCACCCCACCTTCGGCGAGCGCGAGCACGAACGCGGACTGCGGAAAGGTCACCGTCCGTAGCAGTCGTTTGAGGTAGAACCGGTCACCGACAGTTTCCGTGGCGCTGAGCTGGTTGGGTAACCGATAGGTGCGGATGCGCCGAGGGGTGGCGAGCACAACCAGAGTCTTCGCCTGGTACCGCCAGAACTCGGAGTCCTCGATCAGAACATCGAACTCCTCTTGCAACGCGGTGCGCGCGTCGGGATCGGTGACGAGGTCGAGCACACGCCGAGCCTGATTGGAGAACGCGATCCGATTCTGGTCGGGATTCGCGGTATCGGACTCGGTCGGGGTGTAGATCGAAACGCACCAGTTGTCGACGACAGTGGCGAGTGATTTGAGTTCGCTACGCGTGGGAATATCGGTAGTCAGCACTTCGGCCTCCACAGAATTCGACGATTCGACATCAGCATTCGCTCGGCTAACTGCACTAGATCACATCGGTTTTGAGTGTACCGACGCATTGTCCGTGACGTTCCGTTGAGTGCGGTGCTATTTTGTGACACCAACGATCGCGACGTGGTGGCATCCTTCTGATTTGCCGAGGATGCCACCGCACACCAGGATCGACCCGCTGCTACCTATTCGAGCTCGCCGATATTGCCGATGACGTGGTGCAGTTCAGCTCGGCCGTCGGTCAGCTTGTAGGTGACGCACGCGATGGCGAGCTTGCCCGCCGCGATTCGCTCGGCGATCATCGTCGAGCGCTGGGACAGGAGCACAGCGGTCTCCTGCACATGCCGTGCCTCGAGCTCGTCGACGGAGTCGAGTCCTTCCCGGCGACCCAGCAGGATCGACGGAGTGACCCGTTCGACGACGCTACGAATGAATCCGCCGGGAACCGCGCCGGAATCCAGCGCGTCGATCGTCGCGCGGACGGCACCACAACTGTCGTGTCCGAGAACGACAATCAGAGGAATGCCGAGCACCTCGACGCCGTATTCGATCGATCCGAGAACGGAACCGTCGACGACGTGACCCGCGGTGCGGACGACGAACATGTCGCCGAGTCCACGATCGAAGATGATCTCGGCGGCCACCCGGGAGTCACCGCAACCGAACAGAATCGCCGAGGGATGCTGTCCGGCTACGAGTTCGGCCCGATCGGCAGCGCCCTGGTTGGGGTGCTGCAGCGTGCCGTCGACGAAGCGGTCGTTTCCGTCGCGGAGGGTCTTCCAAGCGGTGACAGGACTTGTATGCGGCATATGTCCAGTTCTACACGCCGCCTGCCGGGGGACCCGCAGGGCCTCGTGCCGACGCGAACGGTCAGGACTCGACGACCTCGAGGCCGCCGTCGCGGTGCTGGGCGCGCAGCACCTTCTTGTCGAACTTGCCCACCGAGGTCCGCGGGACCTGGTCGATGAAGGTCCAACGCTCCGGCAGCCACCACTTGGCGACCTTGTCGCTCAGGAACTCGCGCAGCTCCTGCGGCGTGACCTGCCGGCCATCCTTGACGACGACAGCGGCAAGGGGGCGCTCCTGCCACTTCTCGTCGGGTACCCCGATCACGGCTGCCTCGAGGACCGACGGGTGGCCGGCGATCAGGAGCTCCAGCTCGACGGAGGAGATCCACTCCCCGCCGGACTTGATGACGTCCTTGGCGCGGTCGGTGAGCGTGATGTAGGAACCGGCGTCCATCCGGCCCACGTCGCCCGTGCGCAGCCAGCCGCCCGCGAACTTCCCCTCGTCGTTGTCGCGGTAGTAGGAGCCGGTGATCCACGGGCCGCGGACCTGCAGCTCACCCACCGATTCGCCGTCATTGGGCAGCGTCTGGCCCTCGTCGTCGACGATGCGTGCCTCGACTCCGCAGACCGGCCGACCGGCGGTGGCCCGCAGGGCCCAGTGGTCTTCGCCGGTGAGCGCCACAGCGGGCCGCGCAATCGAGGCGAGGGGAGAGGTCTCGGTCATCCCCCACGCCTGGACGATCTGGACGCCGTACTTGTCCTCGAAGACCTCCATCAGGTGCCGTGGCACCGCGGATCCACCGCAAGCGACGAAGTCCAGCGACGACACGTCGTACTCGGGGTGGGCCTCGAGGTACTGCAGGACGTCGTTCCAGATCGTCGGGACGGCACCGGCGATGGTCGGGCGCTCGGCGTGGATGAGCTTGACCAGCGGCTCGGCCTGGAGGAAGCGGTCGGGCATCACCAGGTCCGCGCCCGCCATCAGCGCCGCGAAGATCAGGCCCCACGCGTTGGCGTGGAACTGCGGGACGACAGCCAGCAGCGAGTCGTCGGCGCCGACAGCCATGCCGTCCTTCGTCAGCACCGCCATGGAGTGCAGGTACGTGGACCGGTGGCTGTACGCGACGCCCTTGGGATTGCCGGTCGTGCCGGAGGTGTAGCACATGAACGCCGCGTCGCGCTCGTCCAGTTCGGGCCATTCGAAGGTGCTCGGGTGGGCGATGAGGAACTCCTCGTAGTCCACGACCGTCTTGCCGTGGCCCTCGAGCGCGCTGCGGTCGACGCCGCCGGTGACGACCACAGTGTGCACCGTCGACAGCCGCGGCAGCACCGGGGCGAAGAGCGGGATCAGGGAGCCGTCCACGATGACGACCTGGTCGTCGGCGTGCTCGGCGATGTAGACCAGTTGGTCGGCGGTCAGTCGCAGATTGAGGGTGTGCAGCACCGCGCCCATCGACGGGACCGCGCAGTAGGCCTCGACGTGTTCCTGGTTGTTCCACATGAAGGTGGCGACCCGCTGGTCCCCGGTGATGCCGATGCCCCGCAGGGCGTGCGCGAGCTGAGCGGCACGGGCCGCGACCTCGGCGTAGGTGCCGACCCGGGCCGAACCGTCCGCCATCAAGGTGCGCACCCGGGAGGTGCCGTGGACGCTCGCGCCGTGGCGCATCACCGCGGTGGTGGTCAGCGGCGAGTCCATCATCGTGCTCTGCATGGTTCAGTCTCTTCTCAGATGTATCGGAACGGATCAGCCGCGCAAGGCGGAGGCGAAGATCGCCGGCAAGCGACCCCAACCGGGCCGGGCGGCGAATGCGGTGAGGCGGCGACCCGTCACCGCTGCGGTCTTGTTGTTCACGAACCACGGCGGCTTCGGCGCGAGGGTCCACTCCCCGTGCAGCAGCGATCGCGGTGCCGGACGGAACGGTCCGCGGACCACGGTCCGCTCGGTGTCGGCGAGCAGGAACGCGTTGTGCACGACCCCGCGCCCGCTCTCGATGTCCTCCAGGGGGTGTCCGGGGAAGGCACCCCAGGTGGCGTGTGCGGCGAGGTAGCCGACACCACTCCACGCGTTGACCCCGATGGTGCCGTAGCGCAGCCGGGTGAGTTCGTCTTCGAAGCTCGTACCGAGTGCGCGCAGCGTCGCGGGATGGACGATGACGTTGGCGCCGAGGGTGCCCCGCAGTCGATCGTTGGCGGCCGTGACCGCCGCGGCCAGGAAGGCGGCGGGGTCGCCCGGAAGTTCTGCCACACCGAGGACGGGACCGAAGTACTCGAGCTGGAACGCGGTCTCCTTGTCGTCCGCCAGGTCCAGGCCGGTGATCAGTGTGCGCTCGGGAGTTCCGCCGACGGCCTCGGCGTCGGGATGCAGGCGCCGGGCGTCGGCCACCCGGACGTCACAACCCGGGTACCAGGCGGGGCGTACGGGTGCCTCGGCGAGCGCCCGGCGCAGCTCCCGCAGGAACTCGTCTTTCTGCTTCCAGTCCGAGCTGAGGACAACGATCTGGGCGGCGATGCAGTTGCAGCCGCTGTTGTGCAGCCGCAGCGTCGCGATGTGCTGGGCCTGAAACTTCAGGTCAGCCTTCGACCAGTTGCCCGGTACGACGATCACGGGTGCGGTGCCACCGAGCTCGCTGGTGATCGGCTTCGTGAGCACGGGGGTCCCGGCCTTCTTGTTGGCCGAGCCCTCGGCGCCGGCTCCCCACACGACCGCGTCATGGGTCTGCTCGCTGCCGGTCATGTGGACGGCGGCCACCGAGTCGTGCTGGGCCAGGGCGGTCCCGATCTCGACCCCGCCGGTGATGATCTCCACCGCACCCAGGTCGATGAACGGCTTGAAGATCCGACGGTAGATCTCCAGCAGCGGGTCGCTGATCGGATTGAGCTTGACCGCGGTGACCCGGTTGTCGGCGAAGAGGACGTAGAGCACATCCAGCGGCACGATCGAGGTGATGTTGCCCGCGCCAAGCACCAGTGCGATCCCGCCGGTCTCGTGCGGGACCCGCTGGCCCAGACCGACCTCACGCCGCAGCTGCGCCTCGTCGACACCCGGTTGCATCCAGACCTCGGCGGAGAATCCGTTGAGCAGCAGCTTGTCGAACGTGCCGTGCGGGAGCACCTGCAGTGCGAGCTGACCCGAGGCGGTGCGGCGTACGTCCACGCCGGCGAGCACGTCGCCACCGTTCTCCATCACCTGCAAGGTGTTGGCCAAGGCACCGAGGTAGCCGAGGGTGGCCCACGGCCCACTGATCCACTCCTCGCCGACGGTCTGCGAGGCTGGGTCGACGCCCTTGATCCCCACGGCGATGTCGACCCATTCCTCGGCGCTCTCCGCGACCAGGGCGACGACCTGCTGGAGCATCGCGCGCCGCTGGGCGAGGGAGGTGCGTGCCCACGCCGCTTCGCCTCCCTGGAGTCGTTCGACGATGCGGTCCGCCTCGGAGCGGCTGGTCACCTGAACGGTGTCTGTCATGCGCTGTTCTCCTCGTTCGGTGGTGGCGGGTTCAGTTGCCCGTACGGATCAGCTCGGCGGCCTTCTCGCCGACCATCACGGTCGGCGCGTGGGTGTTGCCGTGCGGGATCGTCGGGAAGACCGATGCGTCGGCCACGCGGAGGCCCTGGATGCCGTGGACCTTGAGCTGCGGGTCCACCACTCCGTCGGCCTCGGTGCCGATCCGGGCGGTGCACGAGGGGTGATAGGTGTGGATCACGCCCTCGCGGATCTTCGCCTCGATCTGCGCGCGGGTACGTGCCTGGGGTCCGGGGTGCAGCTCCTTGGTGGTGACACCCTCGAGCGCGGGCGAGGCCGCGATCTGACGGGTCCGCTCCACACCGGCGACCAGAGAGTCCATGTCGGCCTGCTCGGCGAGATAGTTGAAGGTCGGCGCGACCTTCGACAGCGGGTTGCCGTCCCGCAGCCGAACTCGTCCACGACTCTGAGAACCCACCAGCGAGAGGGCCAGCACGTACGCCGGCTTGTCGTGCTCGGCGAAGCCGTTGTCCCAGAAGTACACCGGGCCGGCGATCATCTCGATGTCGGGGGCGGCCTCGCCGTCGCGGGTGTGGAAGAAGGCGCCGATCTCGGCCACGTTGGAGGTGAGCAGGCCGCGGCCCTGGGTGAAGAACTTGAACAGCTGCTTGGGCGACTCAGCCTCGGCCAAGGTGCCGGTGGCGGTGGTCTCGAAGTTGTTCAGATAGAGCGGGTGGTCCATCAGGTGTTCGCCCACGTTGGGGTTGTCGACGACGACGTCGATGCCGTGCTCGCGCAGGTGATCGGCCGGACCGATGCCCGAGAGCATCAACAGCTGAGGGGTGTTGAACGCACCGGCGGAGAGGATGACCTCGCGGGTGGCCTCGTAGATCTCCCGGCGTCCACCGCGCTCGACCTCGATCCCCACCACGCGGTCACCCGCGATCCGAAGCTTGCGCGTCTGGGCCTTCGTGAGGACGGTCAGGTTCTTGCGCTTGCGGGCGGGAACCAGGAAGGCGTCGGCCGTGGTCCAGCGGCGTCCCTTGTGCTGAGTCACCTGAGCGAAGCCGGCACCGACCTGTTCGGCGCCGTTGAAGTCGTCGTTGCGCGGGATGCCGGCCTGGACCATCGCTTCGATGATGGAATCGCCCAAGCTGTTCGGGGAGCGCTGATCGTTGATGTGTAGCGGTCCACCGGTCGCGTGGTATTCACTGCTTCCGCGGCTGTTGTTCTCCGAGCGGAGGAACAGCGGCAGCACCTCATCGTAGGACCAGCCGGTGGCGCCGCCCTTGGCCCAGTCGTCGTAGTCGTGCCGATTGCCGCGGATGTACATCATCGCGTTCATCGAGGTGCACCCACCGAGCATCTTGCCGCGCGGATGGTAGATCCGCCGGCCGCCGAGGTGGGGCTCGGGCTCTGTGGTGATGTCCCAGTCCAGCTCGGTTTTGAACTGCTTGGCGAACGCCGCCGGGATCTGGACGTTCATGGTCCGGTGGGAGCCGCCGGCTTCGACCAGCAGCACCGAATTGTTCGGGTCCTCGCTCAGACGGCCTGCGACGACCGCTCCCGCTGAACCGGAACCGACAACGATGTAGTCATAGGAACTCATGTGACGTGCACCTCCCTCTGGCAGCAATGAGACCAATGTCGCAATTTTTCCGCTGTGGCGCTTGTACAGAAATACAAGCCCGGTTGCGACGTTTGGACGAGGCTTCAGCCGCCTTCTGGCAGGAGTTCGAGACGCCTGAGCCGACACCCGGCGGTACGGCCACTCCTGGAGTCAGAGATTCCCTGATGGATCGAAGAACTCGACGTACCGCAGCGCCAGTTCGACGAGCGCGGTGCGCTCCACGAGCGGGTGGCCGAGGAGCTCCTCTGCTCGCGCGAGCCGGTACCGGACGGTGTTCTTGTGCACGAACAACTTCGCGGCCGTCGCCTCGATATTCATCTGGTTCGTGAAGAAGGCCAGGGTCGTCTGGCGCAGCTGGGCGAGGTTCTTGTCGACTCCGCGCAGGGCCCCGATCTCGCGTCGAACCATCCGTTCCATCAGGACGCCGCTCGTGGCGGCCAGACACAGCAATTCGACCGCGCGATAGTCGACGATCGTCGGCGACGTCGCGACCGTCATACACAGGTTTTGCGCCGCGCGAGCCTCAGCGTGACTCGAACGAAATCCCTCGACGCCGGGCGCGGGCACACCCAGCGAAAGGTGCACCTTCAATTCGGCCAGTCGGGGCTCGAGATGGCGGATGGCCGTGAGGTCCGGCTGTGCGGGGGTGGCGACCCAGACCCACATATCGCGGCTGCCCGCAACGCGGAACAACGGCCTGGCGGCGCCGAGTGACTTCGCGAGATCGTTTGCCGTCTGCAACACGGCGGCGGCGGAGTCCGCTCCGGCTTCGGATGCCCACAGCACACAACCGAGCTGCCACTGGAGCAGTGGATGTCCGAGGACATCCGTCGCCTCGTCGACGCTGATCGGGTCGCCGGCCAGCAGCGTTTCCACCACCTCGGCTCGCCGAGCCAAGGCACCCTCGTGGCGTTCCTGACGCTCCTCGTAGAACGTTTCGATCAGCACTTCGATCGCGTCGTTGAGCCAGCGGTCGACTCGGTTCCACAGGTGCTTCAGTACCTCTTCACGTGGTGGTGCCTGGTCGTCGAGCGATTCCACGACCGCGGTGCAGTACTCGAACACCCCGTTGTGCGCGGAGCGATAGACCTTCAGGAGGACGCCGAGCTCGTGGCCGCGGCGAGCGAGAGTCCTTGCCAGGTCGTGCGCCTGCGGCGGCAGCAGGATCTGGTGCTCGCGTTGCTGGAGGACCGACAGGAACGCCAGCCATTGGTATCGCGTGCTGCGGTGCAGGTCCTCGGTCAGGACAGGGTCGGTGTCGAAGATCGGCATCTGCGACCTGATGGAGTTGTCGACAGTGTCCACGAACGCCTGTACGCAGCCGGCCTCCGACTGCTCCTGCGCGAATTCCCGCAGCCAGGTCGCGAGAAGTTCCGGCCCCTGCATGTGGTTCCTCGGCTTTCGTCGGTTTGCCGCAGAATTGCCCCGCCAAGATACGGGACGCGATGCGAGCGGCCACGCGTGACCGGATGGCAGCGGCCGCTTCCTCGCCATACGAGGTGCGGGCTCACTGGGTGGCCTCTTCGAGTGTGTATGCGGTGAGCGCGGCGTGCAGTGCGGTGATTCCGTTGACGGTGAAGGGGTTGTGTGGCGATATCTCCGCAACGCGGTTGAGCCGGTTGTTGACGGTGTTGGGGTGAACGGCGAGCGTGCGCGCGGTGCGCTGGCGGTCCAGATCGCAGTCGAAGTAGGTCTGCAGCGTGTGCAGCAGTTCGGGCTGACTGCGTATCGGTGCGAGTGATTCGCGCAGCTGCTCGGCTGCCGGGCCGGGGCGGCTGAGTTGGTAGGCCACCGCGACATCGGCAAGTCGATAGAGCCCGGGGGATCGGTGCAAGGCGAGGGAGAGTCGCAGCACGTCGTCTGCCTCGTCCACCGCCTCCTGGAGCAAGCCGACCCGCGCTCGCTCGACGATCGCCGCGATCACGGGCGCACCCGCCGCCGACTGCATGGCGGCGACCAGCCTGGTGGTGTGATCCGGGCTTGCCACAGTTGTGCTGCCGGTGCACGGGATGAGGACATGACCGCCCGTCCGGTCGAGATGCGGGAGTACCGCAGGCCCGCCGCCGGGCATCAGCAGCCGCAGCATCCGGTGAAGTTTGCGCCGTCCCGCGACGACCCGGCTGCTGTTCTCGGAGGCGAGTTCGTCGGGGGTGAATCCGAACCTGAGCGCCAGCACGTGGTAGCGCTCGGCGAGCAGTACGCCGAGCCGCTCCGCGTCGGCTCGCGCGTCTTGGTCGAGCAGCAGCAGGCGAGCGACAAGCTGGGTTGCGCCCGTCTGTTCGCTCGAGAGAATGGCCTGCTCGTGCTGGTAGGCGTTCACCAGTTCGGCCGTGAAGATCTCCTGCAGGCGCAGGCTCATGGATCCGATACAGCCGAGTGCTTCCGGTGACGCATCGATGGTCGAGGCGAGGCGGCGGCACTCGGCGAAGAACTCTTGGAAACCCTTCTGCCACAGGTGCAGCAGCAACGGGAGAGGCACACCCTCGCGGGCACGTTGCGCAGCTCGTGAGCGCAGCATTCGGAGGTCGCCGTCGCCTGGTGGCCGCCCCTGGCGCAGGCTGCGAAGAACAAGCGGAAAGTAACGCTGTCCCATGGACGGGAGCTCGGAGTCGCGAACTTCCCTCGGCAGGTTCTGCGTGGTCACGTTCGTGTGAGCGGTTCGATGGGCGAGAACGGCGATGCGGCTGCTGATTCCATCCAAGATGTCGGAAACACCCGCGGGTGGTTCTCGATCGTCATCCATCAGCGAGCCGTAGTGAATCATCGCCGAATTGTGCTGTAGCACATTCACCTCATCAATCTTTGGGGTCATACACAGCCGATCGTCTTGTGATCGGCAGCACACTTCTCTCATGGAGTCGACCACTACGAAAAGCCCCTTCATGCAGATCCCCAACGTCGGTGCGCAAGGTTATCCTCGCCTGCACTTCGGCGCGCGTGAACTGCGCAGACAGTCGGAATTCGCGTCACGACCCGAGAGCTACGAGCTGCTCTCGCTGCGGCCCGCGACGCCGTTGATCGGGGCCTACATCGAGGGTGTCGACCTGCGGCACGTCGACGATGCCCTGCATGCAGAGCTCCATCGCGCACTGCTGGAGTGGAAGGTTCTGTTCTTCCGCGATCAGCAGCTGGATGGGCCAGAGCACATCGCGTTGGCGAAGCAGTGGGGGGACGTCGAAGTCAACGACTTCTTCCCCAACGGGGACGTACAGGAGATCTCGCGGCTGGCGAAGGGTGCCATGGCGGTGGGTCAGGAGAACACCTGGCACAGCGACACCTCGTTCCGTCGCGACCCCTCGATGGCGTCGATCCTGCGTGCGATCGAAGTGCCGGACACCGGTGGCGAGACGATGTGGGCGGACATGTACGCGGCCTACGACAACCTTCCCGACTCGGTGAAGACGCAGATCGACGACCTGACGGCGATGCACACCTTCACCAAATCCTGGGGGCTGGTGATGGAACCCGAACAGGTCGAGGCCATGGAGAAACTGCACCCGCCGACAGCGCACCCGGTCGTCCGTATCCACCCGGAAACGGGCCGCGAGCTGCTCTACGTCAACGAGCCGTTCACCAGCGAGATCGTCGAGTTGCCCGGCGACGAGGGGGACCGGCTGCTGGATTACCTGATGTTCCAGGCGCGGGTGCCCGAGTACCAGGTCAGGTTCCGCTGGGAGCCGGGATCGGTGGCGATCTGGGACAACCGCTCGACCCAGCACTATGCGATCAACGACTACTACCCGCAGCGTCGCGTCATGGAGCGGGTCACCGTCGTCGGCGACCAGCCGTTCTGACGGCGACCGCGCCACCGAAGAGCGGGCGCGGTCAGTCCATGCCATCGGAACCCATCGAACAATCCGGAGAATTCACCATGCTCGAATACCGCACCCTGTTCGTCGGCGGCGTCCAGGCCGCGCCGTTGTCGGCGAACTCGATCACCGTCCGCTCGGCGTCGACGGGGCAGGTCATCGGATCTGTCCCCGCGGCTTCCGAGGCCGATGTCGACGCCGCGGTCGCCGCCGCCGGCCGGGCCCTGTCCGACCGCGGCGGATGGGGCGGATGGTCACCCGCGCAGCGTGCCGATGTGCTCGACCGGCTCGCGAGCGAACTCGAGGCGCGCGGCGAGGAGATCGCCGCGCGGGTAGCGCAGCAGAACGGGATGCCGATCTCGACCGCCCTCGCCATCGAGGCCGCGATCCCGGTGGCCGTGTTCAGGTATTACGCCGCCCTCGTGCGAAACACGGAGTTCGAGGAACTCCGCCCGGGGGTGCTCGGTGGCGAGGCGCACGTGCGCCGGGTACCCGTCGGCGTGGTCGGCGCGATCATTCCGTGGAACTACCCGAACCTGCTGACCGCTTTCAAAGTCGCCCCGGCACTCGCTGCCGGCTGCGCCGTCGTCCTGAAGCCGAGCCCTGAGACGACACTCGACACCTACCTGTTCGCGGAGGCAGTCCAGCAGGCCGGGGTGCCCGCCGGGGTGATCAACATCGTCACGGGCGGCGCCGATATCGGCCGCTACCTGGTGTCGCACCCGGGCGTGGACAAGGTGACCTTCACCGGTTCGACAGCGGTGGGCCGGGAAATCGGCGCCCGCTGCGGTGAGCTGCTGCGCCCGGTGACACTGGAGCTGGGCGGCAAGTCGGCCGCGATCATTCTCGAGGATGCCGATCTCGCACTCCACGCCGAGGGCCTGTTCCAGGCCACTCTGCTGAACAACGGCCAGACCTGCGTCGCAAACACCCGAATCCTGGCTCCGAGGAGCCGATACGACGAGGTCGTCGACTTTTTTGCCGAGATGGTCAAAGGTGCGCGGGTGGGTGATCCGCTGCTGCCGGAGACGCAGATCGGGCCGTTGGTGTCGGACAAGCACAGGCAGCGGGTGGAGCACTACATCGCCCGTGGTGTCGCCGACGGCGCACGGCTGGTCGCCGGCGGCGGGCGGCCCATGGACCGGGAGCACGGGTGGTTCGTCGAGCCGACGCTGTTCGCCGATGTCGATCCGGGCAGCGTGATCGCGCAGGAGGAGATCTTCGGACCGGTCCTGTCGGTGATGCCGTACGAGTCCGTCGCGGATGCGGTGCGGATAGCGAATGACACCAGTTACGGCCTGGCAGGCACGATCTGGACCGCGGACCTCGCCGCCGCACACGAAATCGCCCACGCCGTGGACTCGGGGACCTTCGGGATCAACTACTACATGCTCGATCCCGTCGCTCCGTTCGGCGGAATCAAGGCAAGTGGCCTCGGCCGCGAGCTGGGTCCGGAAGGGCTCGCGGCGTGTCTGCAGCCGCGAACCACCTACCTGCCGCCTGCCTGAGGCAATTCACCTACTTCTCGCACTGATCTCGATATCTATACCCGGGCGAAGTCGTTCCCCGGATCGACAAACCCCGCATGTTCGCCCGTGGAGGAACAGCTACATGACACTCAAAGAGATCGCGGCCGCACCCGTACCTGCCGAGCCGGAACAGCACCCCGAGTACTCGACCCGGAGGGCCTGGCTGATCACCGCCGCGCTCACCCTGTTCGTCATCGTGAACTGGGGTGACAAGGCGGTGCTCGGCCTCACCGCCGGAGCGCTCATGGAAGACCTGGGACTCACGCCGTCCCAGTACGGTTTCGCGGCCAGCTCGTTCTTCTTTCTGTTCGCGATCGGGACGGTGGCGGGCGGTGTCCTCGTCGACCGCATCAAAACCCGGTGGGTGCTGCTCGCGATGGCTCTCGTCTGGTCGATCGTGCAGTTTCCGATGCTCGGGGGCGCGTCGTTCACGGTGCTCGTGGTTTCGCGGGTCGTCCTCGGCTTGGCCGAGGGACCTTCCACGCCCGTCGCGCTGCACGCGGTGATGAAGTGGTTCCCCGATGAGAAGCGCGACATTCCCAGTTCCCTTGTGCTGGCGGCCTCGGGGGTCGGGCTGGTCGTGGCGGCTCCGCTGCTGTCGCTGGTGCAGGAGGCCTGGGGCTGGCGGTGGTGCTTCGGCGTCATGGGCATCGCCGGTCTGGTGTGGGCTGTGCTGTGGCTCTGCATCGGTCGGGAGGGGCCCTTCGACAAGAAGCCCGAGCACTCGAAACCTCCGGTGCCGATGGTGGACGCGCCTGATGTCGGCGTCGTCGGTACCGAACCCGAGGTCTCGTACTGGCGCGTGTTCGCCACACCGACCTGGCTGTGCTTCGCGTTCGCGGGATTCGCCTGCTATTTCGTCACCGCTCTGCTGACAACCTGGCTACCGACCTACCTGGAGTCCATCCAGGGAATGAGCACCATCACGACCGGAAACCTGATCGCTGCGGTGGCCGGTGCCGGAGCGCTGGCGATCTTCGGACAGGGCGTGATCTCCGGATACCTGATCGGGCGGGGTGTCTCGACCCGACGGGCCCGCGCGGGGGTGGCCGGATCGGCGGTGCTCGTTGCGGGCGCCTGTCTCGTTGCCTTCGTGTTCACCAGTGGCCCGCTGCAGCTGGCGCTCATGCTTCCCGGATTCGCGCTGTTCGCGGCGAGCTACGCCGCATCGAGCGCCGCCGTCGCACAAATTGCGCCGATTGCGCAGCGCGGCAAGGTATTCGGGGCCCTCTTCGGATTCTTCGGAGCAGCGGGTGTTATCGCGCCGTTTCTCACCGGACGGCTGGTGCAGGCGGCAGACGGCGCGGCGGCGGGTTACCACACCGTGTTCCTGATCGGCGCCGGTCTGCTCACGGTCGCCGGCCTGTGCGTACTCCTGTTCGCGGACCCGGAGCGAGATGCCCGGCGCCTGGCGCTGGTCGCTTCCGATTCCTGAACCAACCTGAGAAAGAGAACCCCTATGAACGTCATCAGCGGATTCGCGGCGACCCACGGCGACAGCTACCAGCTCAACACCACAACGCTCCTGCGTCATTCGGCACGGACATACCCCGAGCAGGAGATCGTCTTCCGCGATGCCGAGGGGACGTGGAACCGGTACACCTACGCGGACGCTTACACCCGTGTACAGCGCGGCGCACATCTGTTGCGGGCGTTGGGTGTCGATGCCGGCGATGTAGTCGGCATCCTGGACTGGAACAGCAGACGGCACTTCGAGTTGTACTGGGCGATCCCCGGCCTCGGGGCCGTGATGCTCCAGATGAACCTGCGGCTGGCCACCGAAGACCTGGGATACGTCGCCGCGCACAGCGGCGCCTCGGTCGTTCTCGTCGACGAATCGCTGCTGTCGGTGGCCGAGGCGATCGCGCCGCACGCACCCGGCGTGCGGATGTGGGTGGTGATGTCGGATCGACCGTCGGCCGAGATCAGCACGTCGCTGCCCAACGTGTGCCACTACGAGGACCTGCTGGCGGCCGCCTCGCCGACATACGACTGGCCGGTGATCGACGAGCGCTCGGCCTACAGCGCCTGTTACACCACGGGCACCACGGGTCGTCCGAAAGGCGTGTACTACTCCCACCGGGGGATCTATCTGCACACCATGGCGCAGGCTTCCGCGCTGGGGATGTGCGCGCAGGACTCGGTCATGATGATCACGCCGATGTTCCACGCACAGAGCTGGGGACTCCCGCAGTCCGCGGTCTACAGTGCGGCGAGGATCGTTTTGCCCGGTGCGTACGCGGCGGGTGAGGTCGGGATGTTGGTGGACGCGATGATCGCCGAGGATGTGACGGTCGCGAACGGCGCGCCTGCGATCTTCGGTCCGATGCTCGGCTACCTCGAAAAGCTCGATCCGAAACCGGATTTCAGTCGTGCCCGGCTGCTGTCGGGTTCCACCGAGCCGGCGATGTCGTTGATGCGTGGTTTCTACGAGCTCACCGGCGCGGACATCATCCACGGCTACGGAGCCACCGAGACCACGCCGACCGCCGTGCTCAACAGGGGAATCAAGTTCTCGCTCCGGGGCAAGCTCTCCGATGACGAGTATTGGAATCTCAAGCGGTGTCAGGGGCTTCCGATGAATGGAGTCGACATCCGCATCGTCGATGCCGACGGCAACGAGGTGCCACACGATGGAACCAGTCAAGGCGAAATCCTGCTGCGTGGTCCGTGGATCACCGAGAGCTATCACGGCCGCGACGACACCTCCGACGGGTTCATCGACGGCTATTGGCGCAGCGGGGACGTCGGGACGATCTCACCGAATGGTTATCTCAAGCTGACCGACCGCCTCAAGGATGTCATCAAGAGCGGCGGCGAGTGGATCTCCTCGATCGACATGGAGAATGCGATCGTCGGTCACCCGCGCGTCGCCGAAGCCGCCGTCGTCGGTGTCGCGCATCCGAAATGGCAGGAGCGACCGGTCGCACTCGTGGTCACCGTCGACGGCGAGCCGCTGCTGATCGAGGAGATCCATGCCTTGCTGGCGGATTCGTTCGCCAAATGGCAGCTCCCAGACACGGTCTTCTACGTAGATGCCTTGCCCCGCACCAGCGTCGGGAAGCTCGACAAGAAGCAGCTGCGACTCGACTACGCGCGAACCTACTCGGCGGCGTTGTGACCCAGAAAGTCGCGACGCAGGACGAGGAGAACCGGCTTTCCGAAAGGACCGGCCGGTCGCTCCTGAACTGGGCATTGCTGCGGTCCGGAGAGGACCCCGATCCACGTTTCACACTCGCGAACGAACGCACCTATCTGGCCTGGATCCGGACGGCGACGGCTCTGGTCGCCGCCGGGCTCGGACTGGAGGCATTCAGCGGCAATCTGCTCGCCCCGGTGGTTCGCTCGTCGCTGGCCGCTCTCCTGCTGGTGGTAGGAGGCGTCATCGCCGTTGCTTCGTTCGCGCATTGGATCGGCGCCGAACGTGCATTGCGGACCGGCCGCCGCCTGCCGACCCCGGTGATGGCGCCAGTTGTCGGAGGGGTCCTCTTCGTCTGTGCGGCAGTGCTGACCATCGCAGTGGTGAATTCCTGAGTGGCCGTTTCCCATTCGACCGACCCTGGATTACAGCCCGAACGCACCTCGCTGTCATTCGTCCGAACCGAATTGTCGATCCTCGCGGTTGTCGCGGCCTCTCTGCGCTGGCTTCCATCCGCCGATCCTGCGGCCCTGCTCGGTCCCGCCGTTGCCGGAACGCTCGTCGCCGGCGTCGCGCTCCACGAGTGCCGCTCACGACCACTGCGCATGACGCGATTCGCGGACGGTTCAGTCTCGCCTTCCACCGGCTGTGGGGCTCTACTCGCCGTGAGCGTCGTACTGCTCAGCCTGAGCGGGCTGTGGATTCTGCGGGGCTGAACCAGATTTCGCATGTCGGATCGAATCGCGCCGGCACGATCTCCTGCCGCACCCGGTCGCGCTCCGGATTTCCGATATCGCCACAGTTACGTTGCCGCATCATTGCGACGACGGCGTTCGTCCAGGATGGTTTGTGGGGGAGCGGGCCCGTAGGGTCGGTCTCGCCGAGATAGCCCGGAGCAGAGGAGGCTGGTAGGTATGCCCAAGTACTTGTGGCGAGTCAGCTATCTCCAAGAGGGGGCGCAGGGCCTCTTGGCGCAGGGCGGCAGTGCGCGCCGCGCGGCTATCACGGAAATGGTGGAGAGCGTGGGTGGTCGGGTAGAAGCCTGCTATTTCGCATTCGGCGAGGACGACTTATTCGTCATCGGTGACGTCCCGGACGATGTCTCGGCCGCAGCGCTCGCGATTCGCACGGCGGCTGCCGGTGCGGCTGTGTCGCACACAGTGGGTCTTTTGAGTCCCGAGCAGATCGACGAGGCGATAGCCAGAGACGTTACCTATCGGCCGCCTACTTAGCTTCTGCCACGTGACGACCACGTTCCGCTCAGCAGTATGTCCGGGCCGGCGTGGCATGGCCGTCGATAAGCATTGCTTACCGATGGTTGATGTGATCGCCTTGTCGGTGCCGACCGACTACTGGTCGGATTCTGCCCGTGATGGCCTGCGGCTAAATACGGCGAAGTCGTTGCTGCGCACCGGAACCCCGTGGAGCGGTTGCCTCGAAGCAGGGGCGCTGATTACCGCACCGCACTCGATGACCTGGGCATCGGCGAAGTACGCCGGTCGATCCCTGGGTCCGTCACCGGTCAGCGCCCGTTGCTGCGCTCGTCTGGGAAACACCTCTGCGCCGCAAGTGATCGTGTGTTCGGTCCGGTTCCTTCTTGGTCGTGGGTGGTGTCGACGTGCGCGGATATGACCCAGTGGGGCTGGTCGGGGTCGGTGGGTGGATCGGACCGGCCAACCCGCCGAGCCGCATTCCGCTACCGCCGCGGCGCAGCGCGATGACCTCCGCGAGGATGGAGATGGCGGTCTCCTCCGGAGTTGCGGCGCCCAGATCGAGACCGATCGGGGAGGACAGGCGGCTCAGCTCGGATTCGGTGACGCCAGCGGCGCGGAGGCGTTCCATGCGGTCGGTGTGCGTCCGTCGGCTGCCCATGGCACCCACGTAGCGCGCTTCGGACCGCAGGGCGATCTCGATTGCCGGAACGTCGAAGCGCGGATCGTGGGTGAGAACGCAGATGACGGTGGACGGCGTCATCACAGCCTGCCTCAGGAAGTCCTGAGGCCACATGACGACCACGTCGTCGGCTTCCGGGAAACGTTCGGGTGTCGCGAAAGCCGGTCGGGCGTCGCACAGTGTCACCGAGTACCCCAGGAGCTTCGCTGTTCGGACGAGCGCGTGGGCGAAGTCGACCGCGCCGAACACCAGCATGCTCGGCGGCTGGGCGATCGACGAGATCAGCACCGACAGTGCGGCTTCGGCGCAGTTCCCGGTCTCACCCAGCTGTACGGTCGTCACCGTGCCGGCCTCGAGGTGACGGGTGGCCCGGGCGAGGACTGCTGCATCCAGGAGCGGATCGCCGCAGGTGCCGGCCGACGAGGCGCCGGTCACGACGATCGACCTGCCCAGGTGGGCGCACTCGGAGACGACGGTTGCCGTGGCGACCGGCTGCCCCGCCGCGACGCTGTCAGCGACCAGCGCGAGGCCGGGGAGATCCTGCGGCCCCGCGCGCTGGACGAGGACTTCCATCGAGCCGCCGCACATCAGTGCGACGGATCCGGCGTCGTCGTCGATCGTGTATCGGCGGAGGGTCGCTTTCCCGGTGTCCAGCACCTCGGTGGCGATATGGAAGACATCGCTCTCGATGCAGCCGCCTGAGATGCTGCCGACAACGGTCCCGCCGCGCGCGACGGCCATGACGGTGCCGACGGGCCGTGGAATCGAGCCCGCCGATCGGACGATAGTGACCAGGGCGCAGTCGATTCCGGCCGCCTGCCATTGGGCCACGGTGTTCAGCGCCTCGTGCATCCGGACTACCCTCTGCCTTGTCTTGCCGGTCCGTGTACCGGCCGCACTGCCGCGGTCGGCACGCGGCTCTCGCTGCCGGTGGCCGCCGTCGGCGTGCACGTCGTCGGCGCGGCCGAGCTGTCCCGGCGAGATGATCGCCGGAGTTCCGCGCCGGTGGGGTGGTAGAAAAGATCGTACAGTACCTTTGCGCAAAGGCAAGTGCGGCGACGAGAGATGGGTTGTGGCAGAGGCAGTGACGGAAAACTTGGACGGTGTCGGTGAGATCATCCGGCAATGGGCCCAGTCGCGGCCCGAACTCGATGTCTCCGCGTTGGAGATCTTCGGGCGAATGCACCGCAGTTTCCTGCTCTATCGCGCACGGATCAACGGTGTGTTCGAGCAGTTCGGCACCAATGAGGCGGGATTCGACGTGCTCGCGTGTCTGCGCCGCGCGGAACCGGAGTTCCGGCGCACGGCGGGTGAGCTGGCGAAGCAGACGCTCATCACGACGGGCGGCCTGACTTTGCGGGTCAACCGACTGGAGGAGGCAGGGCTGGTTCTCCGGGAGCGCGACGCCGAGGACGCCCGGGTCGTCTACGTGACCCTGTCCGATGCGGGGCGTGACCTGGTGGACCGTGTCGCCGATGAGCACTTCGCCGAACTCGCGCGGATGCTGGTGGGTCTGGATCCCGGGCAGAAAGCTCAGCTGGCGGGGCTCCTCACGGTGCTCGAGGGATCGCTACGGATGACCGCGCTGTCGCTGGGGGAGGGCGCCACGGCCGACCGCACCTCCTGAACATCTGGTTCTACGCGCTCCCGGATCTCACGATCTGGGAGCGTTCGTCTTTTTCGGGCGACTTCGCGAAATCTCTTCAGTGCATTCTGTGAGGCACCTCACACGCTCGATCAGGCATGTGACCTGCATCTCTCCATTCGGAGCGGCAGATTCCGGTGGGGTTAACCGGCTGTTAATCGTCGAATTCGTGCTCATCCGCCGTTGACCTCTTAGCGGTAAGGAAGTAGAAATCTCTTGCAGCCAAGATGTTCGGCAACCGCGGTGTGAACTCCAGCCCGGTCGCCACCATCGTCCCGACAGGAGACGTTCCATGACGACAATCCGCTTCGCCGCCGCAGCTCTGCTGGCCGGTTCTGCCTTGATTCTGAGCTCGTGCAGCGGCTCGGGCGAGCGCAATGCCGCGGCGACCGACGGCACACTCGAGCAGACCGAGGTCTCGGTGGGTGTACTTCCGCTGGCCGACTATGCGGCGGTGTACTGGGCGGACGAGAAGGGCTTCTTCGAGAGGGAAGGGCTCACCGTGACGCTCGAGCCGATCCAGGGCGGGCCCATCGGCATCCAGAAGGTCGCCTCGGGGGAACTCGATTTCAGCATCGCCAACTCGATCTCCGCGGCCATCGCGCAGTCCCGCAAGACACCGATCACGACCGTCGCGCATACGTCCTCGCTCGGCGATCGCAGCGGAATTCTGTATGTCGAGCCGGAGTCGCCGATCAAATCGCTCGCTGATATCGACGGGAAGACCGTCGGCGTGAACACCACCAACAACATCGGCGATGTCACCATCGCCAACCTCGCGGCCGGAGAAGGCGTCCAGATCGAGCCGCGGTATGTCGAGGTGCCGTTCCCCGAAATGCTGCCCGGGGTGCAGGCCGGGTCGATCGACGTCGGGTATGCCCCCGAGCCGTTCTCCTCAGCCGCGCGCGGCGCCGGTATGCGGGAGATCGCGGACCTCACGACAGGCGTCAACAACGCACTGCCGGCGTCGATCTTCGTCGCGGGTGACAATTTCGTGGACGCGAACCCGGACACCACCGAGGCGTTCGCCCGCGCGATCTACGCGGCCGGGGCCGATATCTCCGCTCACGAGGCCGATTTCCGCACTTGGCTGCCCGGTGTCGCGAAAGTCCCCGCGGAAGTGGCCCGGACGATGTCGCTGCCGATCTTCGCGTCGAGTATGGATCCGGCGAAGATGCAGGCCGTCGCCGATATGCTCGGCGCCCAGGGGCGGATCCCCGAAGGCTTCGACGTCACTTCGCGTCTCGTCACGCTCGAGGACTGAGATGAATCTCCTCAGTGAGCCACTCGGCCGGAATCAGCGGATCGCCTACGGAATCGTGGGCGTGCTCGGGACGGCCGCTGTGACCGAAGTGGTTATCCGAACCGGATTGATCTCCACCCCCGGTCTGCCCGTTCCGAGCCGGGTACTGGCGGAGACCGGCGCACTGTTCCGAGATCAAATCTTCTGGCAGGAAGTCGGTTTCACCCTTCGGGAATGGATGCTTGGCCTGCTGATCGCCACCGCGGCCGGGATGCTGCTCGGTGGCCTGATGGGCGCCTTCGCGAAGGTGTTCCTGGCCTTCGAACTCCCGGTCGAGGTCTTCCGGGTCCTGCCGTCGGTCGCGTTGGGCCCGGTCCTGGTGTTGCTGCTGGGTTCGGGAATGTTGCCGCTCTCGATCACGGTGGCGCTCGCGTGCATGTGGCCGATCCTGCTGAACACGCTGTACGGAGTCCGAGCCACCGACGCCACCGCCGTGCAGACGGCCCGCACCTTCGGTCTCTCGGGGATCGCGATCCTGCGGCGGATCAAGATTCCCAGCGCACTTCCGTTCGCGTTCACCGGGATCCGGATCGCGGCGTCGATCGGACTCATCGTCGCCGTCAGCGCGGAACTGCTGATCGGCAACGGTCAGGGCATCGGTGGCTACATCCTGCTCAACAGCGCGAACGCGACCAACCTCGACACCGTCTACGCCGCGACGCTGGTGGCGGGTGTTCTCGGCCTGGCGGTGAGCACGGCCTTCACCGCCCTGGACAACAAGGTGTTCGCATGGAAGAAGGGGCTGGCCCAGTGATGGTCGCATCGACCGACGAGAGCGGGGTCGCCGCGCCTGCGGTTCGACCGGATACGAAACCTCGCGCCGTCGGTTCGGCCGCGCGCACACGCGGCTCCCTGTCGCTGGTGTTGGGCAACACGGGCATCCGGCTGCTGGTTCCGGTGCTGATCCTCGCCGCGTGGTGGGCGCTGTCGCAGTCGGAGATCGGTTCGCTGATCGTCGCTGAGCCGTTCGCGGCATTCGAGCGGGTCTTCACCGATTTCTTCAGCCTCGACGCCGGCCGTCTGTTCCTCGGCGACGCGACCTTCGACCACTTCTTCCCCAGCGTCTACCGCGCGATGGTGGGACTGCTGCTTGCCGTCGTGGTCGGGGTCGTGCTGGGTGTCGCGCTCGGCATCGTTCCGGTGCTGACGGCGCTGTTCCAGCCGCTCATCCACCTCGGACGATCGCTGCCGAGCCCGGCGCTGCTCGGGGTGTTCTTCTTCCTGTTCGGAACAGGGGACAGCCCGAAGATCTTTCTCATCGCGTTCTCCGTGGTCTGGCCGATCCTGTTCAACACGATCGACGGTGTCCAGAGCGTCGGAACAGGCCGGATGCAGACCGCCGCGGTGTTCAAGATCTCGCGCTGGAATGTGCTGACGCACGTGATTCTGCCCGGAGCAGGGCCGAAGATCTTCGCCGGCGTGCGGACCGCGATGTCATTGTCGCTCATCATCATGATCATCTCCGAACTGCAGAAAGCCGAGAACGGTCTCGGGTATCTGCTGATCCAGACCCAGCGCAACTTCGACTACACCGGATTCTGGTCCGTTCTGATCGTGTTGGCCGCGCTCGGCGTCGCACTCAACTTCATCTTCGTGTTCGTCGAACGGCGGGCGTTGGCCTGGCACCGAGGAGTGACTCAGCAAAATGACTAGGACAGATGTGGCGACCACGTCCGCGGAGCTGGTCCTCACCGGCATCTCGAAGTCGTACGGAACCAACCTGGCAGTCCGCGATATCACTGCTGTCGCACCCGCGGGCAAGGTCAGCGTTATCGTCGGACCCTCCGGTTGCGGCAAGTCGACCCTCCTGCGGATTATCAGCGGACTCGATGTGCCGACGACCGGTGCGGCCACCTTCGACGGGCGACTGGTATCCGGCGTACCCGACGGCCTGGCCATGGTTTTCCAGGACTACGCGCGCTCGCTGTTCCCGTGGATGCGGGTGGACAAGAACATCGCGTTCCCGCTCGCGCACCTTCCGCGCGCCGCGCGCACCGCCCGGGTACAGGAAGCCATCGACGCGGTCGGCCTGTCGGGCAAGGAGAAGCTCTACCCGTGGCAGATGTCGGGCGGTATGCAACAGCGTGTTGCCATCGCCCGGGCGCTGGCCAGCCACCCGAAGCTGCTGCTCATGGACGAGCCGTACGCGTCGGTCGACGCCCAGACCCGCGCCGAACTCGAGGATCTGCTCCTGACGATCCAGGCGCGGCTCGGGATCACCGTCCTGGTCGTCACCCACGATATCGACGAGAGCGTCTACCTGGCCGATCACATCATCGTGTTGTCCAGGCCGCCGAGCATCGTGGCCGAGACGATCGAGGTCGACCTGCCGCGCCCGCGCGATCACATCACCACCAAAACGGACCCGAGATTCGTCGAGATCAGATCACACGTGACGAAACTGTTGCGCGGTGACGGCGTGGCGGCCGACGACCCGAGTCACCCGGTTGTGAGCAAGGCGCACTGATGCGGGCCACGGTCGACGGATCCGGAATCGTCGCGCAGAGTCAATCGGCTCTCGCGCCGTTCCGGTTGTACCGCCCCGAGTCGATCGCCGAGGTGAAGGCGGTGCTCGCGGCAGACCCGGAGGCGGTGCTCGCGGCCGGCTGCAGCGACCTGGTAGCCAGGATCCGTGAGGGCTGTGCGCCCGGTGCCCTGGTATCGCTGCGGAAAGTGGCGGGTTTGACGGCGATTACGCACGACGGCGGTGTGCTGCGCCTGGGGTCGATGGTCACCCATCACAAGGGCGCGACCAGTGCGACGGTCGCCGCGGCGATCCCCGGACTCGCGGCGGCGTGGTCGCGGATCGCCACTGTCCGGATCCGGTACACCGGTACGGTCGGTGGGAACCTCATGGCGCGGCGATACCGCTACGAGATGCCTTTGATACTGGGTGCACTCGATGCCCAGTTGTCGATCTCGGACCGCCGCACCCTCGTCCCCGGGGACCTATGGACCGACGACACCACCGCGCTGCTCACCGGTATCGGGGTGTCCACCGTGGATCTGGTGTGGTTCGGATACGAGCGTTCGATGCGCCCCACCACGACGGTCGCCATGGCGATCCGCCGTGGTGCCGATGCCGCCCTGTCCGTCCATGCCACTGCGGGGTCGGAGTACCGCAAGGGCGTCTCGCTGCGCGCCGACACCGCCGCTACCTCGGTCGCCGATATCGACGCGGTGTCGACCGCCGCAGTGCTCGCCGCCCAACTCCCGGACGGTGTCGCCGATTACACCGGGTCCGCCGAGTACCGCAGGCACCTTGTCGCGGTACTGACCCGCAGGTTGCTCCGCGAGGCGGCCACCGCCACCCATCATCGTGAGGACGAACCGCATGTGTGATCCCGACTCCGAGACGAACGCGGCCGGCGCGGACGTGCCGCCGGGTGCGCTCGACATCTCGATAGAGTTCAGTCTGAACGGCGAAAAGCAGAACTGCACAATAGATTCCAGCGCGGTCCTGCTCGACATTCTCCGCGAGGACTTCGGCTGCCGGGGCGTGCGGCGTTCGTGTGAACGCGGCGTCTGTGGGGCCTGCACGGTACTCGTCGACGATATCCCGGTCGCCTCCTGTTCGACGTTCGCGTTCGCGGTCGAGGGAGCTTCCGTGGAGACCGTCGAAGGACTGGCGGCTCCAGACGGAACTCTCTCGCCGCAGCAGCAGGCCTTCGCGGAATGCGGTGGCTACCAGTGTGGTTTCTGCACCTCCGGCATGCTGATGCTGACGACCGGTCTGCTACGCCGGGAACCCCGGCCCGATCGCGGCACCATCCGCGAGTGGATCAGTTCCAACACCTGCCGGTGCACCGGTTACGAGATGATCATGGAATCCGTCGAACGCGCGGCGGCACTGACTGCCGCGCCGGACGGGGAGCACGAATGACCGCGGTAGCGGATCGGCCGAGTGGCCGCGGCCAACGGGTCGAGGCCCGTACCCACGTGGTGGACGACCGGGTGATCGGCGGGTACCGAATCCGGGAACTGCCGACGGCGCCGCCGCAACACCGGGTGGTCGGGCGGGACGGCCCACGTGCGGACGCGACGGCCAAGGTCACCGGAAGGGCCGTGTACGGCGCCGATATCGTGCGCCCGGGCATGCTGCACGCGAAAGTGCTGCGGAGCCCGCACGCGCACGCCCGCATCCTCTCCATCGACGCCTCGGCCGCGCGGGCGCTTGCCGGCGTCACCGCGGTCGTCACCCAGGACGAGATCGACGGGCTGCAGTGTTACGGGACGATGGTCAAGGACCAGCCGGTGGTCGCGACCGGCGTCGTTCGGTACGTCGGCGACGTGGTGGCCGCGGTCGCCGCCGCCGATGAGCGCACCGCGCTCGCGGCACTGGATCTGATCCGGGTCGAGTACGAGGTGCTGCCCGCGGTGTTCACCGTCGACGAGGCACTCGCGGATTCGGCGCCGGTCATCCATCCGGACGAGCCGTTCGGGGTGATCCCGAAGTACGGGCAAGGCGCGTCGGCGTCGCTGCGCAGTGCACCGAACGTGAGCTACGAGTTCCGGTACAGCACTGGCTCGCCCTTGGTCTGGGACAGTTGTGACCACGTTTTCGAGGACACCTTCCAGTTCTCGCGGATGAACCATATGCATCTCGAACCGTTCGTCACCGTCGCGGAGGCGAGCGCCGACGAGATCGAGGTGTGGACCTCGACGCAGGCGCCGTTCAACCTGCGCAAGGAGCTCTCGCGTGTTTTCGGGCTGCCGGAGAACCGGATCCGCGTCCATGTGCCGTTGCTCGGCGGCGGCTTCGGCGCGAAGAACGGGCCCAAGGCCGATCCGGTCGCGATCCGGCTCTCGCAGCTCAGCGGCGGGCGGCCGGTCCGGTTCTGTATGACCACCGAGGAAGTGTTCCTCACGGTATCGCAGCACGCGGCGACCCTCATCGTGAAATCGGGTGTGCGGGCCGACGGTACGTTCGTCGCGCGGCAGTCGACGGTGCTGCTCAACGGCGGTGCCTACGCCGAGCACAGCCCCGCGGTCGCGGAGAAGGCCGGCTACCGGATGCCCGGCGCCTACCGATGGCAGCATATCGATTCGGTGTGCAGGGTCGTCACCACCAACACCGTCCCGGCCGGCGCCTACCGTGGATTCGGTGGCACGCAGGCGACGTGGGCCAGTGAGCGGCAGGTCGACTTGATCGCCGACCGCCTCGGACTCGATCCATACGAATTGCGGGTGCGCAACCTCAAGGCACTCGGCGAGGAATTCGTTCCGGGCGAGTCCGGTATCGACTCCGATCTGGTGGCGGGGATGCGGGTGGTCGCCGACGCGATCGGCTACCACGAGCGCGCCCGTACCGGGAACCGGGGTATGGGCGTTTCGGTCGGGGTCAAGGACGGCGGCGGTATCAACAAGCCGGCCATGGCACGGGTCAAGGTCACCACCCGGGGCGACGTCCTGCTCAACTGCGCACTCACCGAGATGGGGCAGGGCGGGCACTCCGCGATGGCGCAACTCGTCGCCGAGGTGCTGCACTGCAATCCCGCCCGGGTGGCCTACGCACGTATCGACACCGACAACACCCCGTTCGACCAGGGCACCAATGCCTCCTCGGGAGTGGTGGTGATGGGGCAGGCGGTGCGGACGGCGGCCGAGAAGCTTCGAGATCAGGTACTCGACTGGGCCGGTGCGCAACTCGCCATCGATCCCGCCGGACTCGAGCTCGTGGACTGGCGTGTGCACACCGCCGACGGGGCGGTGCACGACCTGTTTCCGATGATCATGGAGGTCTTCGGGAACACCGGATTCGAGTTCTCCGCCGACGGTTTCTACAAGGCGCGTAACGATCACCGCGCTCCGCTCGAGGCGCCGTGTGTTTTCTGGGAGATCGGCTGGGCGGCCGCTGAAGTGGAGGTCGACCCCGAGACGGGCCGGATCACCGTGCTGCAACTGGCGGTCAGCGGTGACGCAGGCAAGGTGATCAACAAGATCGCGTGCCGCGGTCAGGACGAAGGGGCCTCGGTGTTCGGGCTGGGGCAGGCGTTGTTCGAGGAACTCCGGTACGACCCGGACGGTGAACTGCTCAACGCCGAGGCGCTGCTGTACCGGGTACCGCTCGCCGAGGATATCCCCGAACGGTTCGTCTCGATCACCCAGGAACAGGGCCACGGCGCGGGGCCGTTCGGCAGCAAGGGCATGGGGGAGGGCGGGATGCTGCCCGTAGCGAGCGCAATCGCCCAGGCAGTCGCCGACGCGGTGGGCGCGCAGATCACCGAACTGCCGCTGTCACCGCAACGGGTCTACGAGGCGATCGCCGCGCGCAGTGCGGAGGTGCCGCGGTGTCGTTGACGCACAGTGGCACACACCCCGCCGCCGCAGCGGTCTGCGGGCGGAATCCGGTGCGGGTGTGTGTGCTCGGTTACGGGAGTATCGGCGCGGTCGTGGCCGACCGGCTCCGCCGAGGGGATGTGCCCGGTGCAGAACTCGTCGGGATCGTCAATCGGTCACCGGTCGCGAATCTCCCGGCGCCCGCGCTCTTGCTTGCGCAGGCGCTCGAAGTCGCGGATGTGGTGGTCGAATGTGCGTCGCAGGAGGCGGTATGGGAGGTCGCCCAGCAAGTGGTCGACGCGGGGCGGGACCTGCTGGTGTCGTCGGTCGGGGCACTGTCGGACCCTGCGTTCGCGCAGCGGATCGCGGGTAGCGGGCCTGGGCGGGTCGTGTGCACACACGGCGCGGTCGGCGGCCTGGACCTGCTCGCCGCCGCACGCGACGCGGCGCCGTTCGAACGAGTGCTCGTCCGGTCGACGAAATCGCCGGGATCACTGCTACAGCCGTGGATGGATGCGGCGCAGCGGCACCGGATCAGCACCACGGCGACGCGGCTGCGCGTTTTCGCGGGCAGCCCGGCCGAAGCGGCGCGACTGTTTCCGAAATCGCTCAATGTCGCTGCCGCGGTGAGTTTCGCGGTGCGCGACTGGGAGACGGTAGCGGTCGAGTTGTACGCCGATCCGGACGCGGACCTGACCTGTCACGAGATAGAGGCCTCGGGCCCGATCGGCAGATACTCGATCAAGATCGAGAATCTGCCGAGTGCGGACAATCCGCGCACCAGCGCGGTGGTGCCGTACTCCATCCTGCGGACGCTGGCCCACCTGACCGGTCATCCGAATCTCATCGCCTGACCGACCCGCGCGACGCTACGGCGAGCACCCCAAAAGGCCCCGGCCGGTGCCCGTTTCGACGAAATGACGCATATATCTTGACGCCAAGTATCTTTTAGCTCAGACTCTTTTCAAGAAGGCATTCGGAGCTCATAGGGCCCCGGACAGTCTGCGACAGAGAACGGATGAAGACTCCGATGGACTTACAAGGCAGCACGAGCACTCGTTCGCAGCAGGCGGCAAGGGGGATCTCCACCTTCGGGCCGCAAGCCCGGACCGTGCCCGCCGACGCCGCGGGTCTCGATCGGACGCTGGTAGCCGCACCGGTTCCGGATACGACCGACGAGATCTTCGTCGCCGGCCGGTGGGTCCGCGGGTCGGGCGCGGTCATCGAGTCGGTCGATCCGGCGACAGGCCGCGTCTTCGCCCGTCTGCACGGCGCCGTCGAGAGCGACGTCGACCTGGCCGTCGACGGCGGGCGGCGGGCCGTCGCGAGTTCCGGCTGGGCCGAGCTGCTACCGCACGAGCGTGCGGCCGTCCTGTACCGAATCGGTACCGCGATCGAGGCCAATATCGACCGCATCGCCGCACTGCAAACCGCTGACACCGGAAAGACACTGGTCGAGACCGGTGCACTCGCGCGCAGTGCCGCCGGCACCTTCCGGTTCATGGCGGCGGCCCTCGAGACAATGGAGGACGCGATCACGCCCCGACGCGGCCCGTTCCTCACCTTCGCGACCTACGAGCCGATGGGCGTCGTCGGCGCCATCACCCCGTGGAACTCGCCGATCGCCTCGGACGCGCAGAAGATCGCCCCGGCCCTCGCGGCGGGCAACGCGGTGGTCGCCAAACCGCCGGTATGGGCGCCGTGGGTGACCCTGCTGCTGGCCCGGCTGGCGGAGGAGGCGGGCCTGCCCGCCGGCCTGTTGTCGGTCCTGCCCGGCCCGGGGCGCAGTGTCGGCGACGCGCTCATCCGGCACCCAGGAATCGGCAAGATCTCGTTCACCGGTGGCACCACGACCGGTCGCGCGCTGGCACATGTCGCCGCGGAGAAGCTGATGCCGATCACTCTCGAACTCGGCGGTAAATCACCCACCATCGTCTTCGCCGACGCCGACCTCGATCAGGCGCTCGCCGGGGTCATGTTCGGAATCTTCTCCTCGTCGGGCCAGAGTTGTATCGCGGGATCCCGGATCTTCGTGCAGCGCGCGGTGTACGACGAATTCGTCGACCGCCTGGTCGCGGCGACCACTGCACTGCGAGTGGGACCGGGCACCGATCCACGAACCCAGGTGGCGCCCATGGTCACCCGCGAGCATCGGGACGGGGTCGCGGCGATGGTCGACGATGCGGTACGCGCGGGCGCCACGGTGCTGTGCGGCGGCACGGTCCCCACGGATCCAGAACTCGCCGACGGCGCGTACTACCTGCCCACCGTGCTCACCGGCGTCCCGAACAGCGCGACGGTCTGCCAGGAGGAGATCTTCGGGCCCGTAGCCGTCGTGCTCCCGTTCGAGGACGAAGCCGACGTCCTCGCGCAGGCCGACGACACGGTGTTCGGCCTGGCCTGTGGGATCTGGACCGCGGACTACCGGCGCGCCTGGCGGACGGCCCGCGCCGTGCAGGCCGGAACAGTGTGGATCAACACCTATAAGCAGTTCAGTATCTCGACTCCGTTCAGCGGGCTGAAGGACAGCGGGATCGGCACCGAGAAGGGCCGCGACGGAATCCGGTCCTACATGAACCAGAAGAGCATCTACCTCGACGTGTCCGGGCAGCCGCTGCCCTGGGCAGGTCTGTGAGAAGGGAGCACCATGAGCGCTCATCCCTACAGCCCGGCCTTCGGTGTCGCGGGCTTCGGATTCGTCTCCGGCGCACTGTCGGTCGACGCGGACGGTATCGCGGTCCCCGGCCGCCGGGCGGCTCTCGAAGCCGCGATGGCCCGGCTGAGCGAACGACTCTCGACCATCGATATGACGCTCGAGAACGTCGTGAAGACCACCTACTTCGTCACCGACGTCGCCCTGCGCGACGAGGCGAACCGGCACTACGAGGCGGTGTTCGCCGAACCGCGTCCGGCCCGGTCGTTCGTCGAGGTCGCTGCGCTGCCCTACGGCGCGACGGTCGAGATCGAGGCCATCGCCCACCGCGGGTAACGCACCCGCACAACACGGATCACCTCTTAAGGAAGGCACACATCATGTCCAGCACCGAAAAGACCGGCGTCGACCTCGACGCCCTGATCGACTCCTGCATCGCCGCCGCCGAAACCCGCTACGAGGACTGGGACACGCTCGGGTTCCAGGCGGCCCAGGGCGGTGACCGGTTCAAGCGGGCACAGATCCGCTATATCGGCTCGGGTGCCACCGGCAACCACGACACCGACAACAACATCATCAAGGCCGATCACTTCACCTTCTCCAATATGCGTCTGCCCGCGGGTGCGGTCGGCCCCGAGCACACCCACCACGACGTCGAAGAGGTGTTCTACGTTCTCGAAGGTGAGATCGAGGTCGCCGTTCACGATGTCGAGGACGGGACGAAGAAGGCGGTGCGCACCCTCGGCTACCGCGATCTGATCCGCGTACCCGCCGGGGTGCCGCGCAGCCTCGCGAACGTCTCCGACGCCGACGCGCTGTTCTGCGTCATCATCGGCACCCCCAAGCCGCAACTGCCCACCTACCCGCCCAGCTCCGAAATGTTCGGCGTCACTCGCTGATCGAGTACCGGAACAAGTACGAGGAGCCCCGATGGACGAGCCGATGAGGCGGACGCTGCGCGTCCAGCAGAAGACCTGGGAAGCCGACGGTGTCATCAGCGTGACGCTGACCGACCCGTCCGGTGCCGAGCTGTCGGCCTGGGAACCAGGTGCGCACCTCGCGCTGCACCTGCCGAACGGGCTCGTTCGGGAGTACTCGCTCTGCTCGGATCCCGCCGATCGGTCCCGGTGGACGGTAGCGGTGCTGCGCAAGTCGGATTCGCGCGGAGGCAGCACCTATATCCACGACCTCCTGCCGGTCGGCGGGCTCCTCGAGGTCGAGGGCCCCCGCCAGAACTTCGCGATCGACACCGCGAGCCGCCACATCCTGGTCGCGGGCGGAATCGGTATCACGCCGATTCTGTCGATGGTGCGGAGTCTGCACCGCGAGGACGCGAACTGGACGCTGCTCTACACCGGACGATCCCGGTCGACGATGGCGTTTCTCGACGAGCTCGACTCCCTGCCCGCCGATCGCGTGACGATCCACGCGGACGACGCGGCAGCGGGTCGATACCCCGATCTCGCCGGGCTGCTCGGGGATATCGACGGCGATGTGGTCGCCTACTGCTGCGGTCCCGAGTCGTTGATGACCGCATGCTCCGACGCGCTGACCGATCCCGGGCAGTTGCGTATCGAACGATTCAAGGCACCCGAACCGATCACCACCGGCGCGGACACCGCCTTCGATGTGATCCTCGCCAACAGTGGCCGGCGGATCCCGGTCGCCCCGGACATCTCGGTCCTGAGTGCCCTGCAGAACGCCGGTGTGCCGGTGGAGAGCTCGTGTACGGAGGGTATCTGCGGTACATGCGAGGTCAGCGTCGTCAAAGGCGACGTCGAGCACCGTGACTTCCTGCTCTCGCCCGAGGAACAGCAGACGGGCGACACCATGTTCGTCTGCGTTTCCCGCTGCCGCTCCGCCGAACTCGTCCTCGACCTGTAACCGGCCACCCTCGACAGAAAGGTCGATCATGCGATTCACCGAAACACCGGTCTGTACTCTCCGGGCGTTGCGGTCGGTGTCGGTCACGGTGTCCGATCCGGCCCGCTCGCGCGACTTCTACCACGAAGCCTGGGGCTTGAGCACCGTCGACGAAGACGGTGACACCTTCTGGCTACGTGCCACCGGCAGCGAGCACCACGTCCTGCAACTGCGCGCCGGTGTCGGCAACGCACTGGACCGGATCTCGTTCGCGGTCGGAACTCCGCGCGAG
Organism: Nocardia sp. FBN12; assembly: GCF_050320175.1. Lineage (GTDB taxonomy): Bacteria > Actinomycetota > Actinomycetes > Mycobacteriales > Mycobacteriaceae > Nocardia. Next base: position 1,566,370 of record NZ_CP190048.1, read on the forward strand.
GTCGACGACGCGGCCGGCGCACTGCAGAAGCTCGGAATCCCCCTGCTACGCGAGCCCGGCCGACTCGACGACGCCGGCGGCGGCTACGGCTTGCAACTCATCGATCCCGAGGGACGCTGCCTCGAACTGTCCGCCGATACGTTCGCCGTCTCCGCGCAGGAACCGGCAGGTCGCCGGGCAATTCCCCGAAAACTCGCGCACATCGTGCTCAACACCAGCGATATCGATCGCACCGCGGACTTCTACACCCAGGTGCTCGGTATGCGGATCTCGGACTGGTCCGAACATCAGATGACCTTTCTACGGTGCAATTCCGACCACCACGTCATCGCCCTCAACCAAGCCGCCTTCCCGTCCATCAATCATGTGGCCTACGAGATGGAGAGCCTCGACCATTTCATGCGCGGGCTCGGCAGCCTCAAGCGCAGCGGTATCGACCCGCAGTGGGGTCCCGGCCGGCACGGACCGGGTGACAACACCTTCTCCTACTTCACCGATCCGGCCGGGCTGGTGTGCGAGTACACCTCCGAGGTGGCACAGATCGACGAAGACAGATGGCTGTGCCGGACCTGGAAGCGCACCCCCGAACTCTCCGACCAGTGGGGGACGGCGGGTCCGCCGACGACTACGGTCCGGGCGGCGATGGCCGGAGTACCCGATCTCGGGCACCGCGGCCGGGTCGCCGCGGGCATCGACGACTACTTCTACGGCGGACAGTGACATGCGGGAGATGCAGCCGTGACCGGCACGGCCGAGTCGCACGCCCGGGTGACCCGGTGGGTTTCGGCGCGGGGGATCTCGCTCGAGGTGCGTGGCACGGGTGATCCGGTGCTGCTCCTGCACGGCATCGGCGGCAGCGCCACGGCCTGCGGTCCATTGGCCGAAGTGCTGAGCGCGCGTGGCTATCGCACCTACTGCTGGGACGCGCCGGGATACGGGCGGTCCGCCGATCCGGCGCCGAGCGCGGACGGACCGGCCGAGCGCTACGACCACGCAGCGGCGGTCGCGGAACTGATCACCGAGCTCGGTAGCGAGCCGATCCATCTGATCGGCACGTCGTGGGGCGGGGTGATCGCGACCGCGGTCGCGATCGCGAATCCGGCGTCGGTCCGCTCGCTCGTGCTGGCCGACAGCACCCGCGGCTCGGGCGTGAACACCGATCGGGCGCGGGGCATGCGTGCACGAATCGGCGAACTGCGTGAGCTCGGCGGCCCGGCGTTCGCGGCAGCCCGGGCGCGGCGGCTGGTCTCGCCTGCCTGTGACGACGAGATCGCGCGCGCGGTGGAATCGGAGATGGCACGAGTCCGTCTGTGCGGCTACACCGCTGCCGCCGAATTCATGGCCCGCACCGACACCGGGCCGAGTCTGGCCGGCGTGGCGGCACCCACGCTGGTGCTGGTCGGAGCGGACGACATCGTCACGGGCGTCGACGAATCCCGGTTGCTCGCCGACGCGATTCCCGGGGCGCGCTTCGGGCTGATCCTGGGTGCGGGCCATGCGGCAATACAGGAGAAGCCGGCCGAGACGGCCGCGCACATCCTGCGGCTCTGGAAGGAACTGGACCGATGAGCAGACTGATCGTGGTCACCGGCGCGGGCCGTGGACTTGGTTTCGCGATCGCCGAACAGCTGGCCGCCGCGGGCGACCGGGTCGTCATCGCGGAGATGCGTGCCGAGCTGGCCGAAGGTGCCCAGAAGTCGTTGCGGGACAAGGGGTACGACGTCACCTCGGTGGTCACCGATATCGCCGATCGTGATTCGGTGGTGGCCCTCGCGAGCCGGGTGGAGGCACTGGGTGGAGCGGACGCGCTGGTCAACAACGCGGCGCTCGCTGACGGTGTGGGCGGTGACGCCTTCTGGGAACTCGATGAGGAGTTGTTCCAGAAGGTGATGACCGTCAACGCGTTCGGGACCTGGCTGGTCAGCAAGCACCTGTTCCCCCAGTTGGTCCGCGGTGGCAACGGCGCCATCGTGAACATCGCCTCCGACGCCGCCCTGTACGGCTCGCCGCGCCTGGTGCACTATGTCGGATCCAAGGGCGCGGTCATGGCGATGACCCGCACGATGGCGCGAGACGGCGGCCCGCACGGGCTGCGGGTCAATGCCGTCGCACCCGGCTTGACCCGGGTGGAGGCGACGGCCACGGTGCCGGCGTCGAGATATCAGCTCTACGCCGACAACCAGGTTCTGGCTCGCGAACAGACCCCCGGCGATGTCGCGGGCACGGTGCAGTTCCTGCTCTCGGACGCGGCGAGCTACCTGACCGGTCAGACCCTGGTGGTCGACGGTGGATTCGTCATGAACTGACCGTTGTCCCCGGCTATCCGGAACACCTTCCCCGCACAAGGAGACCGACCTTCGATGGATCTGCAACTCACCGACCGCACCGTGGTCGTCACCGGCGCGAGCTCCGGTGTGGGGCTCGCGACGACACGGATGCTGCTCGCCGAGGGCGCCCGGATCGCCGCCTGCGCTCGCGACCTGGATCGGCTACGCGCCGCGATCGACTCGATCGACGGGGTCGATCCCGCCAGGGTCTACCTCGCCGCCTGCGATGTCACCGACCGCGACGAGGTCGAATCCTTCGTCGGCGCCGCTGACGCGCACTTCGGCGGTATCGAAGGACTGGTGTGCAATGCCGGACGCTCGCTCATGGCGCCACTGTCGCAGACCACCGACGAGCAGATCCGCGCGGAATTCGACCTGAAAATCTTCGGCGCCTGGAATCTGGTGCGCGCGGCCCGCGGCCCGCTCGCGGCCGCGGACCGCGGCTCCGTCGTCACCGTCAACGCGATCCTGGCGCGTCAGCCGGAGCCCCGCCTGGCCGTCACCTCGGCCGCGCGTGCGGCTCTGCTCAACCTCACCCACTCCATGGCCGAGGACCTCGCCGCGGACGGCACCCGGGTGAACTCGGTGCTGCTCGGGCTCGTCGACACCGGCCAGTGGCGCCGCCGTTTCGAGGACTCGGGCACCGCCCTCGACTACGACGCGTGGAGCGCGGAGATCGCCGCCGACAGCGGAATAGCGCTTGGCCGGTTCGGCACCGCCGAGGAGGTCGCGTTCCAGATCGTCACCCTGCTGTCGCCGCTGAGCGGCTACACCACCGGCACCAGCATCGACGTCGGCGGCGGCGTCGGCCGCTACATCTGACCATCAGCCCGGCCCGGCGTATCCGCCGTTCCCAGAACTCTTTCGGAGGACACACCATGACGACCACCGACAGCCCCGGCGCGAAGGGGCCCACCGGGGGCGATGTGCTCGTCGCTGTCATGCGCAGGCACGGCATCGACACCGCGTTCGGCGTGCTCAGCATCCACAATCTGCCCCTGGTCGAAGCGGTGGCGCGGGAGCTGAAGTTCGTGGCGGTGCGCCACGAGGCAGCGGCGGTCAACGCCGCCGACGGTTACGCGCGCGCGACCGGAAAGATCGGTGTCGCGATCACCAGCACGGGGACCGGCGCAGGCAACGCCGCCGGGTCCATGCTCGAAGCGCTGACCGCGGGGAGCAGGGTGCTGCACGTGACCGGCCAGATCGAGAGCGAGTACCTCGGCTCCGGCGGGTCGACGCGGGGCGTCATCCACGAGGTGCCCAAACAACTGCAGATGCTCGATGCCGTCTCCCGCTATGCGGCGACCATCGAACGCGCGCAGGACGTCGAAGCGGATCTGGAAACCGCCATCGCCCATATCCTGGCCGTTCCGCAGGGCCCTGCCAGCGTCGAATGGCCATCGGACCTGCAGTATCTGGCGCGTCCGGCCGATCAGCGCGGATACGAGCCGCCGACTCTCCACGCGCCGGTACCGGACAGCGCCGCGATCGCCGAGGCCGTCGCGTTGCTGTCGGCGGCCGAACGTCCCCTGCTCTGGGTGGGCGGGGGCGCGGCCGGCGCGAAGGACGAACTGGCCGCGCTGCTGCACACCCTCGGGGCGGGCCTGCTGACCAGCAATTCCGGGCGGGCGATCGTGCCCGAGGACGATGCGCTGGTGATCGGGAACTTCGCGACGGCGCCGGAGGTCGCGCCACTGCTCGCGGATGCCGATCTGTTGCTGTCGATCGGTACCCACTTCCGCTCCAACGAGACCAAGAGCTACCACCTGCGGTTACCTGTCACGCAGATCCAGATCGATGTGGATCCGGCGGCCATCGGCCGTGTCTATCCAGCGAAGGTCGGCATCGTGGGGGATGCCGCGGCCACCCTCGCCGCGATCAACGACGGCCTGACGAGCACATCGGTGGATCCGGGCTGGTCCGATCGGGTCACCGGCACCAGGGTGGCGGTCCGTGCCGCGCTCACGGACTATATCGGCGGTTACGCCGAGATCTGCGAAGGGTTGCGGTCGGTCCTGCCGCGCGAATCTGTGGTGGCACGCGATGTGACCATCCCGTCCAGCCAATGGGGCAACCGATTGCTGCCCTTCTACGAACGCGAGACCAATATCTTCCCCCTCGGCGGTGGTATCGGTCAGGGGCTTGCCATGGGGATCGGCGCCGCGCTCGGCCGTCCCGAGGTGCCGACCGCCGTGATCGCCGGCGATGGCGGTCTCGCCGTGCACCTCGGCGAACTCGCCTCGCTCGCAGGCAGCGGCGCCTGGTGCGTCGTGGTGATCTTCAACGACGGCGGGTACGGCGTACTGCGGAATATGCAGGAGGCCAACGGTTTCGACCGATCCGGTGTCGACCTGTTCACGCCTCGGTTCGATCTGCTCGCGGCCGCGCTCGATATTCCCTACACCCTGGTCCAGGGCCAAGGACGTTTCGAGCGGGCGTTCGCGGACGCGGTGGCGCAGCGTGGTCCGGCGATCGTCGAGGTCGATGTCGCGGCGGTCGAACCGACACCCGGCCCGTTCACCCCACCTGTGCACATCCCGGTTCGAGAGGGCTGAACCGATGACCACTGACGAATGGGACGACGACAGTCCGGCGCACGCGCTGGTGTGTCTCCACGCCGGACCGGAGCCGGCGCGCTGGTTCGCCGATCAGGTCGCGGCACTCGGCGCGATCGCCCACCGATGCCGCGCGCTGGACTCGGCCGACCCCGAGTCCGTCGACGCCTGGGTGAACGAGGTCGCGTCCGCCGTGACAGCCCTCGGCCACGACCGCGTGCACCTCCTGGCCACGGGCGCCACGGCATACAGCGCCATCGCTTTCGCCGCCTGCCGCCCCGCGCTCGTCACCAGCCTCGTGCTCGGCGATCCGGAGGTCGAGCCGGACATTCCCGGCTACGGCGAACTCCTGGCGCGCGTGACCGCCCCGAGCCTGGTGATCGCCTCGGTCCCAGACGAGCACACCGACATCGCTCGCGCACAGAGCATCGCCGGTGGGATCGACAACGGTGTGTTCGTCGTCATCGACGGTGCCACGATCCCGGCCCACCGCAACCGTGCCAGTTCGTTCAACGAATGGGTCACCGCGTTCACCATCATCGCCGAAGGTCTCGATGCCATGGCATCGGAACGACAGGAGAAAGCCAATGCCTGAGAAAGCCGCGCACTACCTCGAACCCGAACAGACCCACCCCGAGCCGATCAGCCCTTACGAGACCAAGCTGTCCGGTTCGATCATGGAGATCTTCGGCCGGGGCGTCCACGATCTGCCCGGACTGATCGCGGGACTGAACGATCTGGGGCTGCACGCCCCCGACGGGCAGGACTGGAGCGAGGACAATTTCCGCGCTGAGATGCGACGACTGGGAGACTGAGATGAACACCGTGACCACATCCGTCCCGACCGCGACCGGCGGTCCGAAGAAACGCGCGGTCGGCGTCCGGAGAGAGATGACCGCGGCCGATATCGCCGCTGACGGGCTGCGCGACCGGTGGTATCCGATTCTGCCCTCGCGCATGGTGAAGCCCGGTGAGTCCAAGAAGGTCACCCGTCTGTCCGTCGACTGGGTGCTGTTCCGAGACTCGCGGGGCACCGTTCATATGCTCGAGGACCGCTGCCCGCACCGCAGCGCTCCGCTGTCGGTCGGTCAGCACCTCGGCGACCGGCTCGCCTGCAAGTACCACGGCGTCCAAGTGGACGGCACGGGCACCGTCGTGTCCGTGCCAGGTATGCCAGGCTGCGCGCTCGAAGGTAAACAGGCGACGGTGTCGTTGCGGGTCGTCGAGGCCGCCGACACCATCTTCGCGTTCGTTCCGCTGACCAAGGAATCCGAGCCGACGCCGTTCGTCCTGCCCGACCGGCTCACCGACGAGGCAGTCTCCTGGTTTCCGAACTTCGCGGAGTGGGCCGGACCCTGGCGCTTCTATATGGACAATGTCCTCGATCCGATGCATGGTGCGTTCCTGCACCGCGATTCGCATTCGATGTTCGGCGGTGACACGTCGGCTCGCTTCCGGATCCGGGAGACCGACCGCGGCTTCTTCTTCGAGAAAACCGATCAGGTCGGCGTGAACTTCGACTGGGTCGAGTACGTGCGCGGATCCATGGACTACGTCGACCTGGAGATCCCGTACGGCCCGACCGCAGGCCCCGGCGGGGTTTTCGGCATCGTCGGCATGGCCACACCGATCGACGCGGGCAACTCCGCGATCTTCCACTGGCGCACCCGCCGAGTAGCCGGTTGGGAGCGTGAAGTGTGGCGCTTCCTGTATCGCACCCGGCTCGAGGCCCGGCACTGGGAGGTACTCGAACAGGACCGCGAGGTGCTCGAGGCGCTGGCCGCCGACGCCGATCACGAGGAACACCTGTATCAGCACGACTTGGGTGTCTCGCGGATCCGTCGCATCTACCGGGCGGATGCGAAGAAGCAGGCGGCGATCCTGGCGGGCGAGCCGGTATGAGCGCGACCCGGGCGGACCCCGCCGAAAGCATGATGCTGACCGTGTTCCTCCGGCACGACCAGTCACAGAACCTGGAACAGCTTCAGAGCAGGCTCGACGACGCCGGCTGGTGGCAGCACTTTCCGCCGGCCGGCTGCGAGGTGGTCTCCTGGGTTGTCGCGATGGGCGTGGGACAGATCGTGACGCTGCGGCTACCGGCGGCGTTGCTCGCCGCCGTCAACGTGGAGCTGGAACGGCGGGCGTGGGGTGTGTTCCACACCGACTTCTACCCGACCTACGATTTCGTGCCGGTACGCGAGCGGCTTGCCCGCGAATCCGGCGAGCGGCGCAGCGCATGACCAGGGTTGCGGCGCAGACGGTTCCGGAACCGCCGCGGCCTGGCATGTTCAGCAACGCCAGGGTCCACGGCGATCAGTTCTTCCTGTCCGGGATGCACGCCGGCGGCCCCGACGGACCCGTGGGCGGCGCCGACGCCTACGCGCAAGCCAAAGAGGCATTTCGGCGGGTACGGGCGCTCACCGAGGCCTGCGGGGCCGCGGTGGACGACATCCTGGTCTTGCGCATCTATCTGACCGATATCGCCGATCGCGCACTGGTCGGCAGGGCACGCTCCGAGGTGTTCGCCGGCGACTTCCCGTGCTCGACGCTCGTCGAGGTGTCGGCACTCGTCGAGCCCGGCCTGAAAGTGGAGATCGAGGCCCATGGGGTCGTCGGATCACACAACCGCACCTGACCCACCGCCGGTCCGGATCGGATCGGCACTCTCGAAAGGTTGAAAGGGATCATGAGCAAGGCACTGAGTGTGGCTGTGTGTGGGGCGGGCATCGGCGGTCTCACCGCGGCCCTCGCGCTCCGAAAGATCGGTATCGACGCGCAGGTTTTCGAGCGGACCCGCCGATTCGCCCGGGTCGGCGCAGATATCAACCTGACCCCGAATGCCGTGCGGGCCCTGGATGGTCTCGGTCTGGGTGCAGCGCTGCGGGATTCGGCTGCCCGGCCGCAGTTCAGGATCAGCCGGACCTGGGATACGGGCGCGGAGACCTCGCGGCTCGAGATGGGCTCGTCCGCGGAGGCACGTTACGGGTCACCGCAGCTCACCCTGCACCGCGGTGACCTCATGTCCGCCCTCGAGGCGGCGCTGCCAGGGGAAAACGTCTCTTTGGGCAGGCAGGTCGTCGACGTCGGCGACGGGGCGATCCATTTCGCCGACGGCGGAACGCATCGGGCCGACGTGATCATCGGTGCGGACGGTATCCATTCGGCCGTGCGCACCGCGTTGTTCGGTCAGGAGCACCCCACGTTCACCGGTGTCGTGGCATTTCGCGCGGTGGTCCCGGCTTCGGCGGTCGCCGCGGTGCCGAATCTGGACAGTTTCACCAAATGGTGGGGGCCGGACGCCGCGACGCAGATCGTGACGTTCCCGCTGAGCCAGGGCAAGGACATCTTCATCTTCGCCACGTGTGCGCAGCACAGGTGGACCGAGGAGTCGTGGACGACCCCCGGCAGCGCCGACGAACTGCGCGAGTTGTACCGGGACTTCCATCCGGAGGCGCGCGCCTTGCTCGACGCCTGCGGCGACGTGCTGAAATCTGCTCTGTACGTGCGTGATCCGCTGCCGTCGTGGACCGAAGGCACGGTCGCACTTCTCGGCGACGCGTGCCATCCGATGATGCCGTTCATGGCGCAGGGGGCAGGTCAGGCGATCGAGGACGCAGTGGTGCTGGCGCGCTGCCTCGGATCCGACAGCTACGCCGGCGCGGCCGATGCCCTGGCCGGATACGCGAACACCCGGATGGACCGGGCCGCACGGATCCAGCGTGGCTCCAGGTCGAACGAATGGCTGAAAGCTGCGGGCAACGGTGACTGGGTGTATGAGTACGACGCCTGGAACACGCCGCTGGCCAGGGCTTGACCGTGCGGAACGACGAGGTACCGCCCGTTCGCTCGGCGACACTCCTCGATGTGCGCCATGGATCGACAGGGTGCGTGAGGCCGGCGAGAGCCCGTCTGCTGTGAGCGGCGGTCGTCAGCGAGGAATCAGGACCCGAACTCCGGGCCGTCACGGTGAGTGTCGAACACCGCGTTGGTCCGATAGGCCTGCGCGAGTTCAGCATTGGTGACCGGATCGGCGAGCCACCGGTAATGCGGTTGGTGCGCGATGTCGAGGACCCGGCACGTCACCGCGCCGCTGTTCCAGGTCCTGACCGAATGCGAGGAGCCGCGGCTTTTGCGCGGCGATCGTCGACCGGCCCACTTTCGGCGGGCACATCGTCGAAACCGGCACCGATTCCTACCGACTTGCCCACACCCGAGCCGAAAAGCTGAACCTCCACCCGCCGCTGGAATGCGAACAGTCACAAGCTCTTCGGCTGCAAGTGAGTAACTGTCGAGGTCGGTGAAGCGACACCCGCCTCGGCGGATGGAGCGCCATCACTGGCTGGTGCTGTCGCGCGTCATTCGCGTTCGGCCGACCGATCAGCCGCGGTGAGCAGTCAAGATGAGAAGGTCTGGCGGGGAGGAAGACGATCATGGCTCAAACCGCGGAGCAATTTCGCCGCAAGGACCTACTCGCCGGCCGAGCGGTGTTCGATTTCGCGACCAGAATTTAGCTGCAAGCCGCCGAACTGATGCCGAGATTCGCGACCAACGGCCCGCAGGGGGTGGCCGGGGAGAAAGTGGTCGAAGGCTCCCGTCCACCGGGAAAGTCTCAGGGGAGTCCGGCGGGGCGATTCTAGTGTGACTCCGACCACTGGGATGCTCCAGTGTGATCCAACTGATATCCGCTAGGGAGTCCGAATCCATCCAGGACATCCAGGACCGCGGCAGCAAGCGCGCGGTGATCTTCTCCCATGGCGGCGCCATCATGTTCTGGGCACTCATGTCCGTCTCCAACCCTGACATGAGCAAGCTGCAGACCGATCCGCTGCACAACACCGGCCGGGTGGTCGTGAAGGGCACCCCGGCGAAGGGCTGGAAGCTCGTCTCGTGGGACGGCCATTCCGCCGGCTGATCCGCCACTCGTTGCGCCCGCCGCGGTCTGCGGCGGCAGGTGAGTTGATGGGCAATTGACCGGACGCCATACGAGGTGCCGCGACATGGTCCGCTGCCGACAGTGTCGGCCGCGGACCATGTCGTCTCATACCTCGGCAATAGGGGCATTTGGAAAGCGGTGGTGCGGCGATTCGACAGCCGTTCGCCGGACCGAGTGCTTGCCGGAGAGGCAAATCGGTCCGGCGGTTCAGCTGGAAATCTCCCAGGCTGACGGCCAATCGCGCCCTCGCAACGCCGCGTCGACGCCTCCGTCGACGAACACCACGGACCCGACGAAATAGGAGGATTCCGGTCCGAGCAGGAACGCGACAAGTGCAGCGACCTCCTGCGCGGTGCCGCCCCGCCCAGCCGGCACTGTGGCCAGGAACCCTTCCATGGCTGCGCCGATGAGCGGGTCCTTGCGGCCTTCCTGCGTCATCGGGGTGTCGATGATTCCCGGTGCGACCGCGTTGAGGCGAATGCCCTCGCTGATGTAGTTCGCCGACTGTGTCCGCGCGTAGTAGGCCAGCGCCGCCTTGGTGGCGGGGTATGCCTGGATGGCTGCGATCTCACCGAATGACGCGGCGATCTCGTTCGCTCTCGCCTCGTCGTGATCAAGACATGCGTCGGCGAGCGCGACGGGCCAATTCGGTTGTGTGGTTGTCGAATTCGAACTGACCAACACAACGGAGGGATTCTCGCCGGCAGCGAGCAACGGCCGTAGACCTTCCAGGAGGTCGATGGCGCCGAAGTAGTTGACCCCGATCATTTGCGAGGCGGACCTGCCGGTTGTGGCGGCGAGACCGGCGAAGGGGACGAACCCGTCGAGGCTGCCGTCGAGCAGGGCGGTGGCCTGGGATATCGCCTCGGCCCGGCCCTCGGCGGTGCTCAGATCGACTGTGATGTCGGCTTCGCGTAGGTCGACACCGATCACGCGGTGACCATCGGCCTCGAGGCGCGCCTTGGTGGCGGCGCCGATCCCGGATGCTGCTCCGGTGATGACATAGGTGCTCAACAGATTCCTCTCGGAGGGGGCAGGAAGGGACGCCAGGCTATCAACGTGCAGCCCCGATGCCCGTTATCTATCCCGCTGGTAGGGAGAAAATCCGCTGCCGAGATCGGACCGGCCGCCGGAGTAGCCGTGGCCGCAGCTCAGGGCTGGATACCGAGCTGGTCGCCCAGTCGATCGATGAAGGTGCGGACCGCAGCGGTGTCGGCATCCGGCAGGGAGTACACCACCTCTGTGACGCCGATTTCCCGCCAATGGTCCAGGGTCTCGCGGTCCGGATCATCGGCGAGGACCGCGACGTGCGGAGTGCCCGCACGTCCGGCTTCGCGCCACATCTTCCGCAGTTGTTCGACACCGCCGTCGATGTTCGTTTCGATGGGGGTGGTTATCCACCCGTCGGCCGAACGGACGATCCACGCGAAGTTCTTCTCGGTGCCGCCGGCACCGACCAGGATCGGCGGGCGCGGCTGCTGCACCGGTTTGGGCCATGCCCAGCTGGCACCGAAGCAAACGTAGGTGCCTTCGTAGGCGGCCTCCTCCTGAGTCCACAGGGCGGTCATCGCCTCGAGGTATTCGCGAAGGACGGTGCGTCGCCGGTTAGACGGCACCCCGTGGTCGGCGAGTTCTTCGAGGTTCCAGCCGTATCCGACGCCGAGGACGACGCGGCCACCGGAGAGGTGATCGACGGTGGCGATGGTCTTGGCGAGGGCGATGGGGTCGTGCGCCGCGGGGAGCGCGACCGAGGTGCCGAGCCCGATCCGTGTGGTCACGGCCGCCGCCGTGCCCAGCGCCACCCAGGGGTCGAGGGTGCGTGGGTAGCGGTCGTCGGGCAGGGTGTCGTCGCCGGTGGCGGGGTGATCGGAGGTCCGCACCACCGGGATGTGGGTGTGCTCGGGCACGTAGAAGGTGTCGAATCCGCGCTCCTCGGCCGCCAGGGCGGCGTCGGCGGGGGTGATTCCGCGGTCGCTGGTGAACAGCGAGAGCCCGAACTTCAATGGGGCCGCACCGCCGGTGCGCTGTGTGTCGTTCACTGGTTGCTCCCTCTCGGCTACTGCGGGTTCGTGCGGTCGAGGTCGCGGAGGAACTCCACGAACACGCGGTTGACGTCGTCCGGGTTCTCCATCGCGATCAGATGACCACCGGTCGATACCGTGCGCACCATCCGGACATCGTCGTGGTGTTCGCGCAACTGCTCGATCGGGTCGTCGCCGTGCCAGTGCGCGAGGTCGACATCGGCGTCGGAGCCGAGGAAGTAGAACGGAACCCGGGTGCGGGTCTGGGGCCGCTGCCTGCGGTACTCCCAGTTGAGGTCGATGGCGCGGTACCAGCTGACGCCGCCGTGGAAACCGCTGCGCGCGTAGTCGTTGACGTAGGTTTCCAGCTCCCACTCGCTCAGCCACGGCCACGGCAGTTCCGGCGGTTCGGGCAGCGCCTGGCGATAGGACGTGCCGGGTGGGTGCGCCCAGACATCGGTGAAATCGGCTCGCCCGGAGAGGATGTGAAAGATCTTGGCGAGGATCTCCCGTGGATTCGCCGCGTAGTCGGCGCACGCGTGGTCGGGATCGTCGTTGTAGTACGACATGTGGTTGAAGTGCTCGCGTCCGCGTTCGCTTTCCACCTCCGACGGGACCCGGTCGTAGGCGGCGAAGAACGGGTTCTGCAGTCCGATGAGTCCGCGCACCCGCTCCGGATGTTCGAGCGCCAGGTCGTAGGCGGCGAACAGCCCGAAGTCCAGGCCGGTGAACACCGCCTGGCGCTCGCCGAGATGGTCGAGCAGCGCGGTGAGGTCGGCGACGATCCGGTCGGCCCGGTAGTCCTCGACGTCGGTGGGGGCGGTGGTCTGCCCCATGCCGCGCAGGTCCGGGGCGACAGCCCGATAGCCGGCCGCGGCCAGGGCGCCGAGCTGATGCCGCCAGCTGAACCAGGTGTGCGGAAACCCGTGCAGGAGAACGACCAGCGGACCGCTGCCCTGCTCCACATAGTGCATGTCCAGGCCATTGATCCGCTCGTGGCGGTGGGTCCAGTTCCTCATCTCGTCGCCGGATCAGTCGATGACCGCGTCGGAGAACGTCGGCGGATCACCGAGGAACGGGCGATGGGACGGTGGCTGACGGCCATCGATGTCCTCGACCCCCAACTCCTCGGCGACCTCGGCACCGATGAGCACCCGGCCACTGCGTTTCATCAGCTCCGGATCGCGGGCGAGGGCGTCGATGACCCGGCCGGTGAACTCGGGCGACTCCGCGGTCGCGGTCAGATCCGCGTAGGCGTCAGGGTTTTCGGCCAGGCCCGCGAGGGTGCGTTCGGTCTTCAGCAGACCCATCCAGATCGAGACGACCGCGACGTTGTGCGGACGGAAGTCGACGGCCATGTCGTGCGCCATCTTGTCCACCGCCGCTTTGCCGGAGCCGTAGGCCGGGCCGTGCATATAGCAGGTTCCGCCGAACGACGAGGTGTTCACGACGAGCCCTTCGCCATTGGCGGCCAGCAGCGGAGCCGCGTAGTAGCTGGAGATGTAGCTCGAGCGCATTCCGACGTCGAGCACCTCGAGCAGCGACAGCGGCTTCTCCCAGAACGGACCCTTCCTGGTGAGTCCGTCGGGGACGGTGAGCGCGTTGTTGACGAGAATGTCGAGGCGGCCCTGCTTTTCCCGCAGCTCGGCGAAGAACGCTTCGACCTGTGTGTCGTCGCTGTGGTCCAGGACTACCGGCACACCGGTTCCGCCACGGCGGGTGATTTCTTCCGCGGTCGCGAACACTGTCCCGGGAAGGGGCGCGTCGCCCTCCGTCCGGGTGCGTCCCGTGACATAGACCGTGGCCCCGGTCGCGCCGAGCGCCAAGGCGATTCCCTTCCCGGCGCCGCGGCTCGCCCCGGTGACCACCACGATTCGATCCGAACTCAGACCCACCATCCACTCCATCCGTCGTCGGAACCACGCCAGGAGCGTGGTCTGCGTCACGTTCACTGAACCAGCCGGATCGACGATCACCCGGGCTCCCTCCCGCTGGATGGAACGTGAACGGGTCGAAATCGGGACGTGGCGCCTCAGTTCGCTCAGCTGATGACGGACTCGGAGGTTCCTTGTCGGCGCAGGAGTTCCACCACACCGGTAGTCGACTCGTTTCCGCCGCCCTCGGCGACGCGGCGTTCCATCAGTGCCATGAACGGCTCGAGGAGTGCGTTGCTGACGCCTTGTTCTGCGGCGGTACGACGCAACGTTCCATTCGTGGTGGACATCATCGCCAGGTTCGACTCCACACCTTCGGCGTAGTCGCCGCAGGCCAGCTGCGCGGCGGTGCCGTAGGCGTACCCCGCCATAGCTTGCTGGTAGGCGACCATGAGCGGCGCGAATTCCACCGGTGAGATGTTCTCGCCGGCGGTCAGCGCGAACGCGTGTGTGGCGCCTGCGAACATGCCCCACATCGCGCTGAGGAGGGCGATGTCGAGAGGGCGGCGAAGCCGGCGTCCGCGCCGACGTAGGTGACGCCGGCGGGTACGGCCAAAGCGTCGGCGTGGGTCTTGTGCAGCCGTGCCGAACCGCTGTAGAAGACGTAGGCGCCGGAGTCGGCGGCTCCGATCATGGACGGGACGGCCATGATCCCGCCGTCCAAGAAACTTCCGCCGCGTGTGGTGATCCAGTCGGACAGCGACCGAGCCTCGGCGGGGGTACTTGTGGTCAAGTTGACGACATCGCGACCGGTCAGGTCGATGCCGTCGAGGGTCGCGCGGACTGACGCGTCGTCGAGGAGGCACACCACGACGAGAGTGTTCGCGGCGACGGCTGCCGCGGCGGTGGCGGCGATCGCCACTCCTTCCGGAGCCTGGCGGGCGCTGCGGTTCCACACCGTGACGGTGTATCCGGCGGCGACCCACGAGCGGGCCAGTGCCGAGCCCATGTCGCCGAGGCCGAGGACGGTGAGCGCTTCATTCGAGTTGTCGGACATGGTGGTTAGTGTTGACGCGGTATCCGGTGCGGTCGAGTACGCACAGTGAAGTGGGTACGCACTTGCGGGATAGCGAACAGGTAGAGGGAAGGGGCGGCGTGCCGATTTCACGCAGACCGGGCGAATACACATGCGGGCTCGACGCGACACTGTCGGTACTCAACGGCAAGTGGAAGATGATGATCTTGTGGCCGCTGAGCGAACGGCCCCACCGGTTCGGCGAGTTGCGCCGCGAAGTGAAGGGCGTTACCGAGAAGGTCCTCACCACGCAACTGCGCGAATTGGAGGCCGACGGGATCGTCCACCGCACGGTGTACGACGAGGTGCCGCCACGTGTCGAGTACTCGCTGAGCCCGCTGGGCGAGCTGCTCAACAACGCGCTGCTCCCCTTGGAATCTTGGGGTCGCGAACACCTGATGGGCGGGGCGGAATCCAGTGAAACCCCGGGCCGAGTCTCCGCGTAGTGCACCGTCGAGTTGTGACACCTCTCGACGACCCGCGCTGAGCATTTCTCGGACGTTCTGAATCCGCACCCGCACAGTGCGTTTCGCATGCGGCGCGAGGATGCGCCATGACCACGGTGTGCGGCGCCGAGCTCGGCGTCAACGCCGCCGGATGACGATTCCGCTCATCCCCGAGATCGCCCCGGCCAACCGGATCACCTGCCCACCAGGATGTTTCGGCGACCCCGCCTTGTCCTTCACGCTTGACCAGCCGATCACGTCGACACCGCTGTAGTCGATCTCATGATCGGGGCCCAGCGTCAGCTTGACCGTCGACACCGACACCTGGAGTTCGATATCGACGCTCGGCGCGAGGAACTCGGCTTTGACCAAGTTCAGGTCGATCGTCCCCCACGAACCGGTGACCAGCAGCCGCGCCGGCACCTGCCAGACACCCTTGCGCCGGACCGTCGTCCAATCGGCCGCGATCTTCATCGGCTGCGCGCCGAGCGGAATGGGCACCGCCCCGGTCGACCGCGCCACCACATCGGGAAACAACTGCCCGGCAGCGGGAAGCTGTGCCAGCACCGCGCGCAGCTCACCACGGGTCCGTGCGCTGTACGCAACCACCGACCGCTCCTCGAACTCGGAGATCTCCAGATACCCCGCCGAGAACGCGTCGCTGAGCAATGTGATGGCGCGTTCACGCTCCGGGTTGCCGACCCGCAGGTCGTCGTCGGGGTGTGATTCGGCCATGCGTTACACACTAACGAAGGCCGTCAGTGGGGCGTGATGGCCCATCTGCCAACGGGTTCGGTCGTGCGCCAGGGTTGTACCGGTCACTCCGGCGAACGTATCGCTTTGCGCAGACTCGTCAGCGCCTGTGTCTGCGCCTGCAGGCGGCCGGCCGGCCCGCGGTTGACGTGGTCGACGGCGGCATACAACAGTGCCCACATCATGTTCAGGATCCACGAGGCGTCGAGCGCCGTGTCGATCGAGCTGTCTTCGTGCCCACGTTCTATGGCCGCCATCGCGTCGTCGTCGGACAGGCCCGACGTGACCTCGTCGTAGACGCCTGACGTGAAGAAGATGACCGTGAGAACATCGCTGAGTTCGAAGTATTCCTGACACAGCCGCAGGACCGCGTCGAGTCCTGTTCCCTCTCCCAGGCGGGCCCGCTTCGAGGCGTCGGCCACGGCCTGTTCGGTAAGCCGCCCGACGGCGGTGATGAGGTCGGTTCGTTCGGGAAAGTAGCGGTGCAGCGTCGTACGCCCGACGCGCGCCTTTTCGGCGACCTCCGTCAGCGACGCGTTGGGCGATTTCGCGAACGTCGCCACGGCCGCGTCGAGAATCGCGCGACGGGTGCGTTCGCGGGCACTGGTCTGTTCGACATCCTCCACAGGGGCAGCATAAACGAGATCCATCCTGGATACTCGCTTTACTAAAATGGAACATTGCTGTTCCATGGAGGGGTGACGACGATTGCGCCTCTCATCGAAACCACTCCGCCGATGACCATGTCGAACCTGGGTGTCCTGATCGGCTACGCCCGACCGCACACACGCACCCTGCTGCTCGGGCTCGTACTCGCCCTCGGCAGCTCCGCGACGGTGATGGCTACCCCCATGGTGACCAAATCGATCCTCGACGCTCTCGGCACCGGCGCGTCGATCATGGGTCCGACCGGTGCCCTGTTGGTGCTGCTCGTCATCGGCGCCGCGCTCGGGTGGGGCTACTGGATCCTGCTCGGGACCGTCGCCGAGAACATCGTCTTCGACGCGCGCGCGATGCTCGTTCGACGACTGCTCGGCGCGACGGTTCCGTCGGTGCAGTCGCGTCCCACCGGCGAGCTGGTCACGCGCGTCACGGCCGACACCTTGCTGCTGAAGGAGGCCGCGTCGTCGGCGGTGATCGGCATCATCAACGCCACCTTCCTGACGGTGGGCACCGTGATCCTCATGGGTGTGCTCGACATGATGTTGCTCGGCGTCACCGTGCTGGCCATCGTCGTGGTCGGCATGCTGTTCGGCACGCTCATGCCGCGAATTGCCAAGGCGGACGCGCAAACTCAGGAATCCCTCGGCCGACTCGGCGGTGTGCTGGAAGGCAGCCTGCGTTCGGTGCGCACCGTCAAGGCGGCACGCGCCGAGCATCGCATCGCCACGTTGATCGGCGCCGACGCACGCGAGGCCCGGGCACACGCGATCGAGTCGGTGCGCGTCTCGGCGACGGCATGGACCGTCGCGTGGACCGGCGTGCAGGGCGCCATCATCGCGATCCTGGCCATCGGTGCCTGGCGCGTCGACAACGGTTCGCTGACCGTCTCGACGCTGATCGCGTTCCTGCTGTACGCGTTCACGTTGATGGGACCGATCCAAGAACTGACCACGCACATCACGGCCATGCAGTCGGGCATCGCGGCGGCCATGCGTATCCGGGAGATGGAGACGCTGCACTCCGAAGCCGACGTGGCGCACGAGCCCGCACCGGTGGCGTCCGCGGAGCCCGACGCGGCCTTGCGTTTCGACGACGTCACGGTCCGCTACGCACCTGACGCACCGCACGCGTTGCAGGGATTGACACTGAGGATTCCGGCGACCGGCCATACCGCCATCGTCGGCCCGTCGGGCGCGGGCAAGACAACGGTGTTCTCGACGATCCTGCGATTCGTCGAACCCGACACCGGGAGCATCTCGGTGGGCGGCGTGGCGTACCGGAACCTGACGATGTCGGAAGTTCGCGCGCGTATCGCCTACGTCGAGCAGGAATCCCCTTTGGTGCCGGGCACATTGAGCGACAACCTGCGGTTCCTGCGGGCCGGTGCCACCGACGACGAGGTGGCCGAGGTTCTTCGCCTGCTCCGCCTCGACTCGATCGTCGCGGCCCAGCCGAAAGGCCTGGACACTCACGTTCGCGACACCGACCTTTCGGGCGGGCAGCGGCAACGGATCGCGATGGCACGCGCGATGCTCGGTGACGCCGACGTGCTGCTTCTCGACGAGGCGACGTCGCAGATCGACACCCTGACCGAGGCATCGATCGTCGAAGCGATCGCCGTGCGGGCGCGCACCCACGCCGTCGTCACGATCGCTCACCGCTTGTCGACCGTGCGGCACGCCGATCGGATCGTGGTGATGGACGAGGGCAGCGTGCGGGCGGTCGGGACGCACGACGAGTTGATGCGCGCCGACGACCTCTACGCGCGGATGGTCCGAGCCGGTGGATTCGCCTAGGCGCGTGTTGTCCCGGCCGTGGCGGGCCACGACATATCTACGCGGTTCACACCGAGGCCGACGCCTGTAAGGCGAGGTGGGTGCCTTCCCAGCGGCTGCGCAGTCGCCGGTCGTGGCTGACGACCACGATGGCTCCCGGGAAATCGGCGAGTGCGGTTTCCAGCTCCTCGACTAGCCCTGGCGAGAGATGGTTGGTCGGCTCGTCGAGCAGGAGCACATCAACCGGTTCGGTGACCAATCGCGCCAACGCGAGCCGCTGGCGCTGGCCCGTGGACAGGTCCTCGACCCGCGTAGTGAACTGGGAGACGTCGAACAGGCCGAGCGAGAGCAGTTGGTCGCCGTGGAATTCCGGATCGCCCGCGCGATCGCGCGCGTAGGCGACGAACATCATGCGGCCGCGCACGGCGGGTGGTGGTTCCTGCGCGAGATAGCCGACCTTGCCGTGTCGGATGACGGCGCCGGTGTCGGGGGCGAGCTGACCGGCCAGCACCCGCAGCAGGGTGGTCTTTCCCGCGCCGTTCGGGCCGGTGACCAGTAGTCGGTCGCCGGCGGCGAGCGTCACGCTGGTCGGCTCGAGTCTGCCCGCGACGGAGATGTCGGTGGCCTCCAGCCCAGGCCCGTGCGCGCCGGCGGTCGTCAGGGCGGGCGCGAATCGCAGGGGTCGCGGAGGTGCAGGCACCGGGTCGGCGAGCAGGCGCCGCAGCCGTTCCTGCGCATTGCGGACCCGGCTCGACACGGATTGCTGCACCCGGCCACCCGCTCGGCCGTAGGCCATCTTGTTGTTGTCGGCCATCGCCCGGCCCGGTGCGACCCTGCGGGCGGTGGTGTCGGCGGCCTCGCGGAATCGGGCGGTGTCGGCCAGCCATTGCGCGTGCGCCTGCACCCATCGCGCTCGTTCGGCCGCCTTTTCCGCCAGGAATCCTGGGTAACCGTCGTTGTAGCGGACGACGCGCTGGCGGTCCGCGTCGACCTCCAACAGGCTGGTTGTCACCCGTTCGAGGAAGGCCCGGTCGTGGGAGACCGCCACTGTTGTGCCGCGCCGGGTGAGCAGGTGGTCTTCGAGCCAGGTCAGGGCGACGTCGTCGAGGTGGTTGGTCGGTTCGTCCAGTAACAGCAGTTCCGGAGCTGCCGCCAGTACCGCGGCCAGGCGCAGTCGGACCTGCTCGCCGCCCGACAGCTCGCCGATCGTGCGGTCCCGACCTACCAGGCCCAATCCCAGGCCGTGGAAAGCCTGTTCCACGCGCGCGTCGGCGTCGTAGCCGCCGTGTTGTTCGAAAAGTAGTGTCAGCTCACCGTATTCGTCGATGCCGGACTCGTCGCCGTCGGCCATCGCGAGCTCGAGGCGGCGCATCTGGGCTTCGACCGCCCGCAGCTCGGCGAGGGCTTGGTCGATGAGCTGCTGCACAGTGAGGTGCTGGGGGAGTCGCTCGTCTTGCGCGAGGTAGCCGACGCCACCGTCGGCCTGGACGACGATCTCCCCGCGATCGGGCTGAACCCGCCCGGCGAACAAACGCAGCAGGGTGGTCTTGCCGGAGCCGTTCTCGCCGATGATCCCGGTGCGCTCGCCGACGTCGAGTGAACAGGTCACGTCCGAGAGAACGGGATTGCCGTCGAAAGACTTGCTGACCGCGAGCGCGGTGATCTGGGTTGGCATGACACACTCCGAAGCATTCGACGACGACGCTGTCAGTGGACCGCGGGGGCCGGGTGCGTACGACAACTGCGCACCACGGTAGCAAGACGACGATGGCCTGATCACGGCCGCTCGAAGACCGCGCTGAACATCGGCGGTCGTCCTGTTCGGGGCCTGCTTCGCCGACGGCGACAGCAGCACCCACAATTGGCTCTGCCAGGCGCTCATCGACCTGACCGCCGGCAGCACCGACGCCCTCGAAGACTGCCATGGTGCGAATGTCACGATAAATGTGCCTTCAACCACGCCGCGGTGATCTCGATATTGGATCTGGTATCGAATTCGTGGCTTTCGTGCCCGGCGTTTCCGAGTACACAGAGCGTCGACGGAACTCCTGCCCGGGTCAACGCGTCGTGTAGGTATCGTCCGTGCGCCTCGGGAACAATCCGGTCGCGGTCGCCGTGTGCGATGAGAAACGGCGGTGCGTGGGGGTGTACTCGGTGCACCGGGCTTGCCGCTCTGACCCGCTCGTCATCGGCGGCGATCGGCCCGTGCCCGAAGAGCGCGTTCTCGACGGGCGGTTCGAGGATGAGCTGTTCGAGCCATGAGCGCCGGCTGTTGGCTATCAGGTCCGTCGGAGCGAACCAGGTGGTCACAGCCTGTACCGAACTCAGCTCCTGTGGGTGATCACCGACGTGACCGTCGAGATCTGGATCGTCGGCACTGAGTGCGACCATCGCTGCCAGACAGCCGCCCGCCGAAGCTCCCCACAGCCCGATGTTCTGCACGGCGAGTCCATAATCGGCTCCACGTGCGCGCAGCCAGCGCACCGCGGCTTTCACATCGTGAACCGGCGCGGGGTAGGGCGCTTCGGGTGCGAGCCGATAGTTCACCGAGGCGACGGCGATTCCCGTCCGTGCCACCGCTGCCAACCTGTCCTCGGAGTTGTCGCGTTTGTCACCGGCTTTCCAGCCCCCGCCGTGGAGGTAGACCACGACCGGAACATCGGTATCCGACTGCGGTCGATACAGATCCAATGCCAGCGTCGTCTCGTCGACCACTGCGTAGGGAATGTCGTACTCGATGGTGCTGGGGCGCATGGTTGTCCTGACGGGTTGGTCGATGCCGAGGCGCCTCACGCGGAGGTTTCCTCGAGCGATCGGTTGCGGGTTTCGATGGCGCCGAAAGCGACAGCGGCAAGTGCTATTACGGCGGCGACGCCGAGCGCGGTGAAAACCGCGGGGGTGCCGCCGTGCCCCGAGAGCATGAACCCGAAGATCGTCGGGGCGATGATCGATGCGAGTTTGTTGAGGCTCGCGGTGGCCGAGGTGGCCCAGCCGCGCATGCGGGTCGGGTAGAGCTCGCTGGTGTAGAGGTAGAGGAACACCGCGGGCACGGTGGTTCCGACGACCATGGTGCAGCCGCTGACGAACATGACCGGCCAGGTGGTGTGGCCGAGGAGCCCGATCGCGATGAAGCCGTAGAGGGCGCCGATCGCTGCCACCGCGAGACCCGCGATCAATAGTGGCCTTCGTCCGACGCGGTCGATCAGGAAGACCACGATGTAGATGACGACCAGCTGCAATCCGCTGGTCACAATGGCAAGCAGGAGTGATTGTGATTGAGGCAACCGGCCGACCTGGACATACATGGTCGGCAACCAGCTGAGACACCCATAATTGACGAAGAAGGTGGCGAACCAGACCACGGCCAACATCAGCGTGCGAGCGCGGTATGCGGGGGAGAGCAGTTCACTGAATCTGAATGTCTCCCCGGTCTGCGTCGAGGTTTCCTCAGGTTTCATGAGCTCGATGCCGTGCCTGGCGGCGTCGTCTTCCATGACCCGCACATGGCTGTCGGCCTCGGCGCCACGGCCTGTGACTGCCAGCCAGCGCGCGGACTCGGGCAGTGCGAAGTAGGCCCAAGCCGCGATGACCAAGGGGAGCGCGCCGATCGCGAGCAGCACTCGCCACCCGGTTTCCGGTCCGAACGCACTGGTCGCGGCGAGCGCGGTCAGCGGTGCGAAGAAGATTCCCCAGGCGAACAGGGACTGGTAGATCCCGAACGAGCGACCGCGCCCGTGTCGTCCGAGATACTCGCTCAGCAGGATCGCGGCGATCGGGATCTCTGCGCCGAGGCCGAGTCCCTGCACCAAACGAAAGACCAGCAGGCTTGTTTCGTTCCACGCGAAGGCGCATGCGAGTGACATACCGCCGAAGAGCACGAGGGAAATGATGAATGGCCGGCGTCTGCCGACCCGGTCGGCGAGGGCACCGGCCAACAGCATTCCGATCCACTGTCCGACGTAGCCGGCGCTGATGATCAGGCCTGCTTCGGCGAGGCTGATGCCGAAGGACTTCACGATCAGCGGCAGAACGACGGCGATGGTCATCGCGTCGAAACCGTCGAAGAAGGTGCCGGCACCCAGTTGACTCATCAGCCGGGTATGGAAGCGGCCGAACGGAATTCGGTCGATCCGGGCAGCGATCAACGACGGACTCGGTGCCGGGGAGATTGTGACGATATCTGTTGTGGAACGTTTGGGTTCGAGCATGGTGGTCCTCCAGAGGGCGTGCGTGTGGCTGTACTCGAGGCGCTACGCGCGTTGCCGAGCCGGTGGCCGGTTGCGGGCGAGGATCTGCTGCTGGGATCGGCGAGCCGAATCCATCAAGGCCGCGGGGACGATATCGGTGAGATGGCCGTCGCGCTTGACGACCCGGCCTGCCACGAACACCGTGTCGACATTGCCCTCGTGTGCGGCGAGCACGATCGAGTAGACCGGGTTGGTCACCGGTCCGAGATTCAGGTCGCCGGCGCGGAGCAGGACGATGTCGGCTTGCTTACCCGGTGTGAGGGACCCGATCTTGTCGCTCATCCCGATCGCCCTAGCCCCTTGGACCGTGGCGAACTCGAGGAGATCACGCACCCGCAACTCGGGCACACCGTCCACCGCGGAGTGTCCGCCACCCATCCAGGAGCGGTGGTAGGCGTACAGCATGCGCATCTGGGTGAACATGTCACCGCTGCATTTGGTTTCGGTGTCGCCGCTGAGGCTGGGCCGGATGCCGCGGGCGAGGAGCTTGTCGAGCGGGATGTCGCCCATGCCTTGGGAATTGAGTTCGCAGTGTACGCCCAGCGATACGGTGGCCCCGGCGTCGGCGATCATGGCGAACTCGTCGTCGTGGCTGCGGCTGCAGTGCACGAAGGTCATGTCGTCGCCGAGCAGGCCGAGGCCGGCGTACTGGGCGACGGCGCGGTGGGGAGCGTTGTGAGGGTAGGCGCCGACGTGCACTGTTGTCCGGATGCCGAGGTCCCGTGCGAGCCGCAGATCCGCGACCCAGGTGTCCTGGGCTGCCATCTCGGGGCCGCGAGCCGCCATTGCCAGCGTCAGCAACTGGTCGTCGCTGGCGAAGTACTCGCTGCGCAAGCGACGAATATCGTCAGGGTGGCCGAGTTCGCTGCGATTGGTCCAACGGTCATCGGTCAGCAGTGGCCAGCCGTGGGCGAACACCGCGCGGATACCGGCTTCCTTCAGACCTGCGATGGCGGCATCGGAGTGGGCCGGGGTGTTCTGGATGTGGGACCAGTCCACCAGGGTGGTTGTTCCGGCGCTCACGGCGGCCGCGGCGCCGAGCTTGTTGCCGATATGGACGTCATCGGGCTGGTAGGAGGCACCGATGCCGACCAGCATCTCGGCGAAATAGCGTGCCGGATCCATGTCGGCGTAGCTGTGGCGCACCGCGCTCTGCCAGGTGTGGCGATGGGTGTCGATCATCCCTGGGATGGCGATCATTCCGGTGCCGTCGATCACCTCGGCGTCGGTGCCGTCCAGGCGCTCGGCGACGGCCGAGATCCGGGTGCCCTCGATGAGGATGTCGCCGACCAAGTCGCCGATGTCGTCGTCCATGCTGACGATCTGCGCTCCGCGCAGGAGCAGCCGCCCGGTCACTGCTCGACCTTCAGCCATCGCTCGATCTGCGCCGCGGCCCGTTCGGGGGTCGGCACGGCGGTATCAGCCCAGGCGACATAGCTGTCGGGGCGCAACAACAGACTCCGCACATCGTGCAGGCCGGCCGGTGCGGGAGCCAGAACCCCGGATACGACGCGGACCGGTGCCCGACCGAATTTCAGTGCGTCGTAGTGGTTTTCACCCGTGCAATCGATGAGCAGGAACTCGTGGCCGCGGAGCAATTCGCCGGCCCGGACGAGGCCGTCGCGGGTCTGCAATACGAGGTCGGGTGCGCGCTCGCCGACGAACGGATGATCGGTGGCCTCGCGCGGATAGGGAAAACTGAGGCCGTTCAGATCGCGAACCAGCGTCCGGCCCACCTCGGGCAGGGG
This sequence comes from Nocardia sp. FBN12, assembly GCF_050320175.1. Classification (GTDB taxonomy): domain Bacteria; phylum Actinomycetota; class Actinomycetes; order Mycobacteriales; family Mycobacteriaceae; genus Nocardia. The sequence goes on from NZ_CP190048.1 coordinate 1,590,787, forward strand.
GAAGAGGCGCTGTTCGAAGAAGCGGCGGTAGGCGAGTCCCTCGGGGCTGAAGTCGAATTGCATAGCGCACTGTGCGGCAACGCTTTCCAGCAGCGCTTCGGTCACCGGTCGGCGCTCGGCCTCGTAGGTGTCGAGCAGCGATTCCTCGGCGACGCCGTTGATCACCGCGGCCAGCTTCCAGCCCAGATTGAACGCGTCCTGCAGGCAGAAGTTCATGCCGACACCGCTGGCGGGGTAGTGGACCCGGGTGCTCTCACCGACCAGCACGATTCTGCGGTCCCGGAAGCGCGAGGCGGTACGGGTTTCGTCGGTGTAGCGCGAACCCCAACGCAGTTCGGTGAAATCAAGGGATTCTCCGAAGATCTCGCGCACGCACTGGTGCACCTCGGCGACGGTGACCGCCTCGGACTTGTCGGCGTGACGGCGTTGCTCGTGCACGATGTTGAACCGGGTGATGTGACCGGTCTCGTCGAAGGGGAAGGCCGCGGCCCAGCCGTGCTCGTTGTGCCCGTTCGCGCGCGGTGCGTCCCACGGGAAGTCGAGCACGACATCGGCCACCATGCCGGTGAATGTGGCGTCGTGACCGTCGAATTCGATACCCGCCGCCTGTCGGACGATGCTGCGGGCACCGTCGGCTCCGACGACGTATCGGGCGGAGTAGGCCTGTTCGGTGCCGTCGGTCAGTCGCGCTCGAACAGCGACGCCCGCGTCGAACTGCTCGACGGTCTCGACGACCGCCCCGCGCACGATGCGCACTCCCTGCGCGGATGCGTGTGCGGCGAGCAGCTCCTCGGTGATGTTCTGCGGCAGGATGAGCCGGTAGCCGAACCGTGATTCGAGATGGCCCCAGTCCAGCGGCTGGAGCCCGGCCCAGATATGGAACGGGACCAGCGGGTTGTCCCGGATCGCCCGTGCTCGATCGATGAAGGTCTGTGCCAGATTCCTGGTGTCGAACAGTTCGAGCACGCGCGGCAAGATGGTGCCCGCCCTCGATCCCACGGGTTCGATCCGGCGTTCCAGGACAACGACATCGACACCGGCCGCGGCCAGTTCGGCGGCCGTCATCAGTCCGGATGGGCCGCCACCGACGACCACTACGTCCACGTTCATGGTTCTTCCTTAGATTGGTGATTGACGGGATCGGCTCAGTTGGGACCGGCGGGCGCTCCGATATCGAACAACCCCATGAGCTGAGCGAGGAGGCGGTAGTAGCCGACCAATGCGGTCACCTCGGCGATCGCTGTCCGGTCGAGCGGCTGTGCCGTGACACGGTCGATCCCGGTGAGTGTCGGCTGATCCACCGCCCATGCGGTCAGCATCGCGACGGCCGCCTCTCGGGCGTCGGTCGTGACGAAAGTTCCGGCGTGTAGTCGGGAGAGTTCCGACTCGTCCAATCCGGCCGCGCGACCGGCAGCTTCGTGTGCATACCGTTCGAATGGACTCGCGGTACAGCGGGCGACGGTGAGGATGGCGATTTCGCGCTCTCGATCGGTGAGGGCGGTTCGGTAGCGCAGGGCCGAACCAAGGGCCTGCAGCGGTCCGCCGATCTCGGGGAATTCGACCATGAGGCCGAAAGGGCCCTGGAGGTGACCGGCCGCATCGACGAGTGGAAAGTGTTGCGGCCCAGATCCTCTCGGTCCGTTCACGATCGCGTCGTACACCTGCCGCTGCTGTGGGCTCAGTTCGTCGGTGTCCACGTGTTCAGTCCTGGGCAACGTAGGTGCGATGGAACCAACCACTGGGTGCCGATCCCTCGACGACAATGGCGCGTTCCCGAATGAGCCAGCTGGTGTCGGCCTGCTTGCGGAAGGTGTCACGCCACACGCCCCAATGGTCGGGGGCCGCTTCATCGGTGATGGCGAAGAAGAAGGTGTCCACCTGTGCTTCGGTGGGTCCGGCGAAGCAGATGTCGACCGTGGTGATGTGGTGGCGAATGTAGGCGGCTTCGCCGTCGCGGACGACTTTGCCGAGTTCGGACGGTGGGATGGGGGTTCCGTCGGGCAGGACGAGCACGGCGTCGGCGGTGAACAGTGCCAGCATGTCGGCGAAGTCCATTTTGTCGCGCGCGGTGTGCGCGTAGCGGTGGACTACTGCGTGGATGAGCGCTCGGTCGTCAGTGCGTGCGCGGGTGAAGCTGCGTTCGGTCATCGGGGTTGTCCGTTCACGAGATTGTGCTGAGTGAGAATGTGTTTCGAACGTTCAGCCACTGGCCGAGCCGGCTCAGCACGTCGGCCGGGTCGGGCGGAAGTTCGGTCGCCCAGGCGAGGTAGGCGTCAGGGCGGACGAGCAGGCAGGTGGCCTGGTCCAACGCGGCGGGCAGCCTCGCGGGGTGGGCTTGCACCAGGCTGACCGCGGGGGAGTCGAGGTCGCCGAGTACCCCGGTGCCGCTGAGATCGAGCAACACGAATCGTCCATCGCGCAGCAGTTCGTACAGGCGGACGGTGGATCCATCGTTGCGGAGCAGTTCGAAGTCGGGCACGGGGTGCCCGACCGAGGGGTGGCTGGGCTGCTCTGCGGGATACGGGGTTTCGAGGCCGTTCAGCTCGAGCTGAAGCTGGGAGTTGACGGCCGGTATCGGCAGGAACTTCTGTTGCAGGGCGCCCGAGAGCGTGAGGCCCTCGGGGCTGAAATCGAACTGGATCGCTACCTGCGCATCGACGCTGCGCAGCAGATCGACGCTGATCGGACGGCGCTCTGTCTCGTAGGTGTCCAGGAGTGCCTCATCGGCATGGCCTTGGAGTACGGCGCCGAGCTTCCAGCCCAGATTGAACGCGTCCTGCAGGCAATAGTTCATGCCCATTCCGCTGGCGGGGTAGTGAATTCGGGCGGATTCTCCGACCAGGAACACTCGCTCGCTGCGGAATCGGGACGCGATCCGCTGCGCGTCGGTGTAGCGGGAGGACGCCCGCAATCCGGGGATACGCACGGTTTCGCCGAGGATCTCGCTTACGCATTCGGTCAGGCCGGCGAGGGTGACGGGGGCGGACTTGGGTTCGGCACGGTCGTCACGGTGGACCATCACGAACCGCGTGAGTCCGGGACCGAAGGGAAAGGTGGTGAGCCAACCGTATTCGTTGTGCCCGACACGAAGTCCGCCCGGCCAGGGGAAGGCCATTTCGGCATCGGCGATGACACCGGTGAACGTGGCATCGCGGCCCTCGAAGTCGATGTTCGTCAGTTTGCGGACCGCGCTGTGCCCACCGTCCGCGCCGACGACGTAACGCGCACTGGACTGGCAGGGTTGCCCGTCGGAGTCGAGGGAGGTGACCAGAACCCTGTCCGCGTCGTACTTCAGGTCGACGACTTCCTGGTGGAATCGGATGTCGACCCCTGTGTCGGTGGCCCAGTCGCGCAGGATCAGTTCGGTCTCGTGTTGCGGGAGGAACAGGGTGAACTGGAACCGTGAGTCGCGGGTCGTCCAGTCGATGGGGTGCATGCCGCCCCAGATGTGCCAGCTTTGAAAGGGGTGCGGATTGATCTCGCAGGTCCGGCGGATGAAGCGGTCGGCGATGCCGCGGGCGTCGAACAGTTCCAGCGGTCGCGGCAGCAGTGTGCCCGCCCGCGACACCGGGTCGCTGTTGCGCTTTTCGAGGACGAGAACCTGCGCGCCGGTGGCCGCGATCTCCGCGGCGACGGTCAGCCCGGAGGGCCCGCCGCCGACCACGATCACGTCGACGTCATTGTCGGTCATGGTGTCTCCCTAGAGACGAGTCGTGCACCCGGACAGCAGTGCTCGACATCGTTGGATATGTTCGTTGACAGGCGCCGGGTCAACGAGCTGACGCGGCGTGGGGCGATCAGGTGTCGTAGAGTCGATCCGCGAACCAGTCGGCGACGATGACATGCTTTTCGTGCGAGTGGTTGTAGAGGCAGTGATCGCCGTCGGCCCACTCGTCGAACCGTTTGTCGACACTTGCGGCGCCGTCGTACAGCGCGCGTGCGTTCCCGATCAGGAACACTTGGTCCGGGGTGCCGTGCAGCACCAGCAATGGGCAGGTGAGGTTTTCGAGCAGAGCCGGTGTCAGCCGGAACTCCTCCATTGCCTCGCGGGCTTTCTCGGGATCGTCGATCCCGGTGACCGCGGTGATCTTGGTGATGAAGCGGCGGTAGCGGTCCAGGATTTCGGCAGGTCGCACGGTGCCACCGTTGACACAGCACGCGGCGACCCGGTCATCGGTGGCTGCTGTCAGCGCGGCCAGGTAACCACCCATGCTGTTGCCCCAGATGCCCACTGTTCCGGCGAGGCGCCGGTCGTCGAGCAGATGGTCGATCATCGTCGAATATGCTTGGGCGACATCAGAATCCATGTACAAGCCGTGGAACAGGCGAGTTTCGCCTTGGCCCGGCCCGTCCGCCAGGAACACCGCGATGTTGCGATCGAGCAGGTATTGCGCGCCGACGCGGTACTCCTCGCGCCAGCCGTCGAATCCACCGGTGACGATGACGACCGGTGGGGCGGGGACATCCGGTGGTCGCAGCAGCCAGCCACACACCGCGCCGTCGCGGTACGGGATCTCGACATGCTCGACCATCGGCTCGCTGAGCGCGCCCGCGTGTGCGAAGTGCTCGATCAGCAATCGATACATGGCCGACTTGCGCGGATCATTGTCGGGCAGTGGAACCTGGCCGACCCGATAACAAGCAGAGGAAAGCAGGTGCCACTGCCGCGCACTCTTGGTATGTCCCCGGGACTGAGCCACCCTGGCGCGCTGACCGTTGATCGCGCCGAGTTCAGCCGCGGCTTCCGCCCACGGCTGCCCGGCGTCGACGCGGGCGTACAGGTCGACGACATCGGCGTAGTCCATGCCATTGCCGGTGAGTCGTTGCAAGGGCATAGCGCGTTTGTGCGCCTGGGCCTCGGCGCGCCACGCAGGCTCGGTCATCGAGCGACCTGTGCGGGAACGACCGCGCCGAGGCTCGTCTCGAGTTGATCGACGAGCGAGGCGATCGCCGCGAGTTCATCGGTGGCCGCGAAGATGTAGAAGTCGGGCCGGTACAGGATGGCGACGACTCGGTGTTCGGCAAAGTAGTCGGCGTAGTAGCCGTCGATATCGACGACCGCGCCACCGGATCCGGGCGCCGACAGCGTCACTACCTTGCCGCCGAGATGTTCCAGCACCGCGGTGCGATGGGCGTCGATGTCGACGTCACTGCCCGGCGCCAGCAGTAGTACCCAACCCGTGCCGAGCACGTCGTCGAATCGCCCGATGATGTCTCCGATGGCGATGCGGCCTTGCGGGGCAAGGGTTCCCGCGATATCCGTACCGGCGTCGGTGCCGAGCAGCCCCGACTCGATATGTGGGAAGGGCGGCGGGGGCGGTACATCGCCCCGGCGGAAGGCTTCGTCTCGTGCGGCCGCTGTTTCTGGATCGAAGGTGCAGGAGACTCGCCCTGCCTCGATGGACATCCCGATCAAAGTAGCCACGTGGGGTGCGCGCTCGGTGCGGTAGGAGTCCAGCACATCGGTGCCGCCTATGCCACGCAAGGCGAGATCGAGGCGCCACGCGAGGGCATTGGCGTCGCGTACTCCGGAGCACATGCCCTGCCCCATGAACGGGGGCATGACGTGCGCCGCGTCGCCGACGAGGAAGATCCGTCCGTCGTGCCAGCGATCGGCGAGCTTGGACCCGAAGGTGTAGATCGCCTGTCGAACGAGTTTCGCGTTCTTCTCGGTGACGCCGTAGGGCGCCATCAACTCCCACGCCACTTCGGGGCTTTCCATCTGGGCGGCGGTTTCTCCCGGCAGCAGGGCGAATTCGAAGCGTCGATGGTTCTTACCCAACTGGAACAGGCAATGCGGGCGTGCCGGATCGCAGATCTGGCCGTTGTCGAAGCCGAAATCGAGGGGCTCGAGCGGCTCCAGATCGCAGACCAGCCAGGTCTCACGGAAGCCGAAATCCTGCTGCCCCGTACCGATCTGGCCTCGGACGAAGCTGTTGGCGCCGTCCGCCCCGATCAGATATCGCCCTCGAACGATCCGGACATCGTCACCCAAGACCTTCTCGCCCTCGGCGCCGAGGCGCACCGAACGGAACTCCACCTCGACGTGGTCGGCGTGGCGGACCAGCGCGACGGCCTCCCATCCCTGATGGATACTGACCGTAGGGAGTGCCCGTACGGCGTCATCGAGTGCATCCTCGATCAGCGGCTGGTACATGATGTAATCCGACGGCCAACCGGAGATGCCGTCACGGTCCCAATCGAAGGTGATCAGCGTTTCGCCCGCGGCATTGCGGAAGACGTACTTGGTCGCGCGGAACATGCCCTCCTCCAAGCGTTCGGCGATGCCGAGCGATTGGAAGACCCGCATGATTTCGTGGTCGATGTGCCCCGCCCTGGCACGCCCGTACAGCGTGGGCCAGCGCTCGAACACTGCCACCGAGTACCCGGCCTTACCGAGCAACCCGGCCATGGTCTGGCCGACCGGACCATAACCGACCTGTACGAAGTCGTGAATCTCTTGCTGGGACATCATCGTCTCCTGAATGGAATGAATCTGGGTCAGCCGGCGTGGTGGGCGCCGGTCATCAGCGCGGCGAGGTCTTCGGGGTGCAGAAACGACGGCGGCGGTGGCGGTCCCCAGTTGAACAAGCCCTTGGCGCCTTCGAAGGCTTGCGGGATCCACAGTTGGTCATCGACGATGCAGTCCATGTCGGAGTAGTACTCGGCGAAGTTGCCCGCTGGATCTTTCAGGTACCAGAAGAAGTTCGACCCCGCGTGGTGGCGACCGAGGCCCCACACGTGACGTTCGGGATTGCCTTCCAGCATCGCGGTCGCGCCCCGCCCGACGTCGTCGATGTCGTCGACTTGCCAGGAGGTGTGGTGCAAGAAGTTGACCGGTGCCTTCAAGACGAGCACGTTGTGGTGGTCGGTCGAGCACCGCAGAAACGCCCCGTGGCCCTTGATCTCGTCGGAGAGCTTGAACCCGAGTCCGTCGGTGAAGAATCGGCGGGTGGCGTCGAAGTCGATCGTGCCGATCACGACATGGCCGAGTTTGCGCGGACGTACCGGATCTTCCCGCAGGACACCAGAGGCGCGGAGGTTGCCGCGTTCGATCCGGCCGGGTCCGTTGTAGGCGGTGGCAGGTTGTGCCGGCTGAACCAGCCGATCGTCGACTCGAATAACTGCCCGGAAGCCAGCGACCGGTTCCAGTGCGGTGACAGATCCGCTAGTCAGGTCCACCGGCAGCCCGAGCCTCCGCAATCGGGTCGCGGCTGCGGCGATATCGTCGGAATCGTCGGCACCGATCACGATCTCGACCAGGCGGCGGCTGGGCGCGGTGACGAGCCGAAGCTGGTCACCGGCGTCTCGGGTCGCCAGCCAGCCGTCGTCGGCGGGGGCGAGGCCGAATTCGGTGTAGTAGTCCCGAGTAGTCGTCGGGTCTGGAACCCCGATGGTGACTGAGGACAGTCGATGCAGCGCCATTGCCTGCTCCTTCGAAACGTTGTGCGGTCAGTGACCGGCGACCAGGAGGTGCCGCATCTCGCCGACGCCGCGGACATAGCTGGTCAATTCGTCGTTCGGTGCGAGAAACCGTTGGGGAGTGCGCCCGAGACCGACGCCGGCGGGAGTGCCGGTGAAGATGACATCACCGGGCAGCAGCGGCGTGATCGCCGACAGTCGTGCGATCAGTTCCGGCACCGGGAAGACCATGTCGGAGGTCTTGCCCTTCTGCATCTGCTCGCCGTTGATCAGGCAGCCCAATTCGAGGTCGTCGGGGTTGTCGAATTCGTCCGGGGTGACCAGCAGCGGTCCGATCGGACCGAACCCCGGATGTGATTTGCCCATGCTGAACTGCGGGGACGGGCCCACGCGCTGGCGGTCACGCTCCGAAAGGTCCTGTCCCACCGACACGCCCGCTACGTAGCGCCAGGCGTTTTCGGCTGGGACACGATGTGCCTCGCGGCCGATCACGACCACGAGCTCGACTTCCCAGTCGACTTTCCCCTTGGGGAGCTCGATGGTGCCGTAGGGGCCGGCGAGTGAGGTCACGAACTTGGTGAAGACCGGTGGTTCTTCGGGCACAGCGAACGATGACTCGGCTGCGTGATCGGCATAGTTCAGTCCGATCGCGAAGATCTGCCGCGGCTGTGGCACCGGATTGCCGAACGCTGACGAGGGGATATCGGCGAGCGGTCGACCGGTGTCGGTGACTGTGGAGCAGAAGGTGACCAGCTCGTCCCAGCGGCCATAGGCGTCCTGCATCGTCGGACCGAACCGGTCCGAGCTCGCCTGTGCGATATCCACGACGGCGTCGGATGCCGTAACCAGTGATAGTCGGTCGGAGATGTTGGCGAATCGCACGATGCGTGCTCCCTGGGTCAGGGGGTGGGCGATGCCCTCCCCGCGCGTTGTTGTGCCTTGAGTCACTTTCGAAAGTAGCAACCTTGTTTCGATAGTTCAAGTGGCTTTCGTAAAAATGACAGGTGTTGCCGCGGGGTTGCGGATAACCCTGGGTCTCCATGTTCGCTCGGCGCGGGGGATGCGGCTGGTGACTTTCGAAACTATCGATCAAGTTTCGATACCTTAATGGTGTTTCGTATGGTGCTACCGTGGTCGCATGGTGAAGAGCAGCGGAACGACTCGCACAGACGGCGTCTACCAGGCGCTGCGGGCCGACATTCTCGGTGGGCGGCTGATTCCTGGGGCGCGGCTGAAGTTTCCGGAGCTGTCGGAGCGCTACAAGGCGAGCGTGGGTGCCACGCGCGAGGCACTGACGAAACTGGCGGCCGAAGGATTGGTAACGACGAAGGCGCATCAGGGTTACCTCGTACGGCCGCTGTCGCATCAGGATCTGGCCGATCTGACCACTGCTCGCGTCGAGATCGAATCCCTGGTGCTGAAGCTGTCGGTGCTCGACGGCGACATGCGCTGGGAGGCGGATGCCCTTGCGGCGCACCACCTTCTGGAACGAGCGCAGTTCCGAGACCCTGCTGACCCGAACCATCCGACCGATGAGTGGTCGACAGCGCACGTCGCATTCCACAATGCCCTCTTGGCCGGCTGTGGCAACCGCCGGTTGCTCGACACCGCGCAAGCGTTGCGTCAAGAGGCCGAGCTCTACCTGCAATGGTCGGTGTCCTTCGGCAACGAACCGGACCGCGACCTGGCGGGCGAGCACCGCGCACTGCTGGACGCGGCCTTGGCCCGCCAGGCCGACCTCGCACAGGAACTTTTGCGCGATCACATCGCACACACCGCACAACTGCTGATCAGTTGTGCACTGGATGAACCGAATTCGGCGGAGGTCGGCCCCGGGTAGTCGGGATAAGAAGTGCGAGTCGACCCAGAGGCTATCTCCTGTCGATGGCGCGGTTTTAGGTTGCACACGAGATCGGTTCGGCGTCCGAGAGCACGAACAGCACTCGGCACGGGCGGTCCGAGCGATTCACCCATCCGTGATTGGTTCCCCCGCTGGATCAGGACGTCTCCGGCCTGCATCAATGTCGAGTCGTCGTCCAGGACGGCGTAGATCTCGCCCTCGATGACGTAGGCGTAGTCCAGCGACGCGGTTCGGTGCATGTCGGGCGCGGATTCGGCCTCCGCCGGCGGGAAGTCGACAATTCGCAAGACGGTGCCGCCGTCGGGTCAACCGAAATCGTGTCCGCTCGCCGCGATGATGAATCCACCGCGGATGCGAGCCCCGCCGCCGTCGTGCCGCGACCCGAGCACGTCATATCGGTCAACGTCTCGACTGCCGTCCGCCTCGCGACGGTCGTTGCGCTCATCGCCGCAGTTCTCACCGCCGGTGGGTTGTGGCTATCGGCGCGCGGCGAATTGACGCGGTTGCGCGCGAGTGCCGCCGACGAGCAACGCTTCGAGCAGATCGCCACCGAGTACGCCCTGGGCGCGTCGAACATCAACTACCAGGACGTCAACGCCTGGGTGGCGAAGTTGAAGGCCAACACGACCCCTCAACTCACCGCGAAATTCGACGCCACCGCACCCAAGCTGCAGGAGATCCTGGTCCCGCTGAAATGGACCTCCACCGCTGCACCGATCGCCGCCGAGGTGATGTCGACGACCAACGGAATCGACAAGGTCAATGTCTTCCTCACCGTCAACTCCACCAGCGCGCAGACACCGGAGGGCAGCCAGATGACGATTACCTACAGTGTCACCGTCGACCGCAACAACGACTGGAAGATCACCGATGTCGGTGGTCTCGACAGCGCCCTGCCGTCGAAATAGCAGGGAGGTCATCGCATCACCTTCACAGCAGGGAATTGTCCGATTGCTGTCTGGAGGCGACTGCTCGTACGGCCGGCGATGTTCTGCAGCATCTTCTCGATGCGCTTCCCAACCTGACGAATGGTTGCTGGATGGAATTGGGCGCCACGAGGATCCGGACACGCAGGGGCGGCAGGCGACGAAGCTCGTAGTCGGCAGCTCGGTGCGCAGCTGGGGCGATACCCGCACCTGCGCGCGAGCGCAGCGGGCAGGAGGCTGGCTGTTATCTGCGGGCCGCGGTGTCGGAGGGTAGTTCGTCGAAGCGGTCGTGGTATTCGCGGGCGAAGCGGCCCAGATGGGTTATGCCCCACCGATAGGCGATCGTGCCGACCTGGTCGGTGGAGCCGAGGATGTCGGTACGGATCCGCTCGAGCCGCAGGTTGCGGATGTAGGACATCGGTGACAGGCCGAGCCGGTCGCGGAATGCGGAACTGAGGGTCCGCGGGCTGCAGTCGGCGGCCGCGGCGATGTCGCCGAGACCGATGTGCTCGGTGAGGTTCGCGTCGATGAACGCGAGGGCTGCACGCAAGGAGCGCGGGTAGCCGGGTTGCGGACCGTCACGCAGTTCATCGGTGTGTGAGTGCGGCTGGGCCAGTAGCAGGGCGGTGACGATGCATCGGAGCTGGCTGCGTAGCAGCTCCGCGCGCTGGAACAGCGGGTCGTCGGAGTCCAGTTGCTCCACCAGGGAACGCACCAGTAGCCGCACGGCACGGCCCTTGGGTTTGCCGAGGTCGAGAGCGAAGTCGAAGCGCACCGTCGACACCGGGGGGTGCCCCGTCAGTGCGGCGAATTCTTGATCGACCAGAGCGGCGTCGATCCGCAGCCCAAGGAACCGTGTTCCGGCACCCAACGGCCTGAGCTCTTGAGTATCTCCAGGGTTGACGACCCCGGCAGTCATCGAGTCGAGGGTCGCCCGCAGGCTCCCCCTGATCGCCTCGATCGTGCCTGCCACCCCGATATTCACGAAGTAGGACCGGCGGCCGGCCGCCGAGACCACGCGCACATCGAGTGGGGAGGCGAAGTACCCGGCCGCGAAATCGTGCGCGCTGACCCCGCGCAGCTCATGATCGCCATCGCACAGCCCGTCCAAGGGCGAGGTGGTGATCGAGCCGCCGAATAGCCGGGTGGCCGCGTTGAGCAGATCGACCGGGTTCTGCGACTTGGTGATGAGGAAGTTGTGCAGCGGCGCCGTCACGGCATTCACCTCCCTTGGTGGTCGCCCGCCACGGACTTTCGCGGCGCGTGGCGGGCGGCGCTGGTGTCAGTATGTCACCGCACGGCCGTCTCCGCGTCGACCAGCGGTTCGGCGTCCAGCAGGACGAACAGGATCGTGCAGGGCAGATCGGAACGGTTGTCCCAGGCGTGGGTTGTGCCGCGCTGGATCAGCGCGTCACCGGCGCGCAGCACGGTCTCGTCCGTGCCGACGACGGCCACGATCTCCCCGGCGATGACGTAGGCGTAGTCGAGAGAGCGGGTCCGATGCAGGTGCGGCGCCGTACCCTGCCCGTGCGGCCCGAATTCGACTACGCGCAGCAGCCCGCCGCCGTCGGGGGGCGGCAGCGGCACGTCGGGGCCGACCGGATCGGCGTAGGCGGTGTCGTTGCGCGGCGTCCCGTCGTGCAGCCACAGGTTGATCACCTGCGCGCCCGCCGTGGTCTGGATGTGCGGGCAATCGGCGTCCTCGGCGATGACCGGACGACCCGAGTCGTCATGGCCGGTGACAATTCGGCGAACGGGGCGCATCAGGTGTCCTTCCGAATGTGGCGCTGCCACACGATGTAACTGGGCCGTGCCGTACCACCCATGGCCATGGGTGGAGTATCCAGCTTCAGGGTGTCGTCGTTCTCGAAGACACATAGGCGCTTCAGGTCCGTACCCACGAAGTTCGGGAAGGTCGCGATCCGAACGTGGTGGATGACCGTATCGGTCGGCTCGTCGACGTCCCAGGAGCCGGAATAGGAAATGATCGAGCTGTAGGCATCGGCCTTCTCTCGGACAGTCCCACCGTCGAGCGAGGCGTCGGCGAAATGCGCGCGGTCCCGCAGCGTGAGGTGGGCGCTCATCGTCCCCTCCGGGGTGTAGATGAGCAATCCGGTGCAGTGCTCGGCCGGCCCGAGCGGCGGATCGGTGGGCCCGGCCGGGGTGAACACCTTCCAGTCGGCCAACTGCCAGCTGCCGACCAGCCGGGTGTGCAGGCGCGTCATGAAACGTTCCTTTCGTTCGCGGTCACATCGGTGGGGCGAGAAACAGCCCACGGTCGATGTCGTTGTGGGACTTGGCCGCAATGAACTCGTCCATCTCGTTGGCCGTGCCCCACTGGTCCGCGTTAGCGGGGTCACGCAGGTCGTAGATGTGCGGGTGCCAGGTGTCCTCGTCCAGGATCTCCAGCTCGGTGGTGTATTCCACGGTGTTACCGGCCCGATCCAGGTAGTAACTGAAGGAGTTGTCACCGGCGCGGTGACGACCCGGTCCCCACAGGCGCTCGATACCCCGGCGCCGCATCCGTCCCGTCCCCCGCATGTACTCATCGATGCCACGCATCTCGAAGGAGGCGTGGTGGAACGCCGCATGCGGTCCGCGCACAATGCCGAAGCTGTGGTGGAAATTGTTGCACCGCAGAAACCACATGATCTCGCGGTCGGCTCCCAGGCACATGGTGTCCGAAAGCCGGAACCCCAGGTGTTCGATGTACCAGGCCACCGTGGCCTCGGGGGTGGGCGAGTTCATCAGCACATGAGACAGTCGGACCGGAACGGGTTCGCGGGCCTCGATCTTGCGGTGCCGCCGCGGGGTGACATCGGCGGAGACCTCTACGACGCGCCCCTCGTTGTCGAAGAAGCGGACCGCGTAGCCGCCCCCAGGGGTATCCAGCAGTTTCGGTTCGTGCACCAGCCGCACACCCTGCGCGATCAACTGCTCGGTGAGGGTGTCGACATCGGCAGCGGCCGCGGCACCGAAGGCTAGGAGATCGGTGCGCTTCTGGGCATCCTGGCGCAGCCGCACCACGTATTGCTCCGGCGAGCCCTCGGCCGCCAGGAAAGAAACGCCTGTGTCACTGGCAGTTTCGGTCAAACCCCACAGCTCGGTGTAGAACCGTCGCTGTTCGGTGAAGTTCGGCATCGCGATATCGACGTGCCGCAGATGTGTAATCAAGCTGGTGTTGCTCACGGTGCACTCCTCGATCGTTGGTCAGTTGAGTCGCTCGGTCAGCCAGTCGACGACAGTCTCGAGCACAGGGCCCCGACCCATGTGGCCGCCCGGGAACATGCGGGCCGTTTTCGGATCCCCGTGCTCGAGCGCCAAATACAGGTCCGCCGAGGCGTTTTGCTGATCGTCCTTGCCGTTGACCAGCAGCAGCGGGCACGACGGTCGGTCGAGCACCCCTAGGTCGAGCAGGGACAGCTCCGGGCAGCGGGCGACGTAGTCCTCGAAGCTGTTGCCGCCGAAGATGCGTGCCCGCGCAGGCATGAGGTCCATCAGGTAGGACGAGGCATTGCGGCTGCGCTCCTGCCATTCTGGCTGGAACGTCAAATGGATGCCGCCGCCCCAGTTGACGGCGGCGGCCAGCTGTTCGCGATGAGTGTGGGCGAGCTTCATCGCCCAGTAACCGCCGAACGAAAGACCCAGTGCCGCAACCCGTTCGGAGTTCAGGTCCGGCTGCTCGCGCAGCCAGGCGAAGACCGGATCCCACTGTCGCTCGGCGTCGCGGCCCGCGAGCACCGGCGACTGCCCCACCCCCGGTTTGTCGATGTGCAGGGTCGCGAACCCGCGCTCACGCAGCATCCGGCCGCGCGCGTAGGTTTCCTCCTTCCACACATCGATCCCGCCCCACATCAGGACCACCGGCGGGCGCACCGCTGCCCCGGGCGGACGCGCCACGAAGAACCGCACCGCATCGCCTTCTCCGGGACGCCCGTCGAAGGGCAACTCGACGTGCTGGACAGGTGTGTGCTCCAGCGCGGACACCCGCCCGAAGTACTCCACGGCCCGGTCGTACGCATGGAGCTTGGCCGGGTGCAGCGGGGAGGGATAGCGGCCCAGGAACGCGAATTGGTATGCCTGCCACCAGTTCTCCAGCGCTTGCTCGCGATCGTCGCTTGCCTCGGCGTGCTCTGCCCGGGTCGCGAATTCCTCCGCTCCTGCCAGCCAGTGCCCGGCCCAGGACTCGGGGTCAGTGCCAGGGAGCGTTTCGATGTGCCGCGCGGCGGCATCGTGATCGATGGCATTGAAAGGGTTTCTGCGTTGCTCGAGGTGTTCGCGCAGCCACTGCTGCGCCTCGGGCAGAGTTCGGGTGGTTGTGACGGACATCTGTGTCTCCTTCTCATACGTGAACGACCGGCTACCGGTGCTGCGGCGTGCGGGATGGTTACGCGGGTTCGGCCATCTGCCGATGGCAGGTATCCACCAGCCGATATGCCTCGCTGTGGCGTTGCGCCTGTTCCAGGCCGGAGATCCTCACCGAGGTCTGCACGAGCGTGCGGCACCGTTGTGCGCGACGGGCGACGAACGCCTCGGCGCCGCGCTCGACGGTCGAGTGGCGCTCCAGTTCCTCGGCCAGTACGAGCCCGTCCTCGATGGCCAAGGCCGCGCCGCTGGCCATCTGAGGCGCCGGTGCGTGTGCGGCATCGCCGATGACGACGCAGTTTCCGCGGTTCCAGGCGCCGGTCAGAAAGGCGGTCTGGACCGGCCGACGCACCACCGAGTCGGAGGCGGACGTCAGCGGGCTGAGTTCTTCTACCCGGCCCGGGAAGACCGTCAGCAGGTCGGCCAGCCGCGCGGCGAGCTCGGAATCGGGGAGCATGCCCGGCTGCACCCCGTTCTCGGTCAAGAACACATAGGCGCGGCTGCGCGAGATAGGCACGAGCCCAGCCGTGTTGACCTCGCCGGCGAACTGGTGAATACCCGTGGCCCACCCGGGGCGCGGCACCAGGGCCCGCCACACCATCTGCCCGAGGTAATCGACCGGCGTCTCGAAGCCCAGCAGGCCCCGCACCGACGAGCGGATACCATCCGCGCCCACCAGCATGGCGACCCGCCGGGCGGTGCCGTCCGACAGTCGCACGTCGACCAGATCCTGTTGCGGGTCAACCGAAGTGACGGTCAAGCCGTGGTGTACCACCACCCCGCACCGCTCGGCCTCCGCGTGCAAGATGCGGTGCAGCTGCGGACGAGCGATGCCGACCATCGCCGGACGCCGCGCGCCGATGAGCCGCGGTAGCTCCACCTGGTCGCTCGGTATGCCGTCAACGTCCACATGGGTGATCACCCTCATCCCGTAACCCTCGGCCAGACACGCGTCCGCCAAGCCCAGCGCATCGAGAGCGCGCAGCGACGGACCGGTCAGGCACAGCCCCCATCCAGCGGTCGCACGGTCCGGACTGGCTTCGGCGATCTCGACCTGCCAGCCCGTGCGGGCCAGGGCAGAGGCCGCAGTCAGCCCGGCGACACCCGCGCCCACGATCATGGCCGACCGCATACCGCGAAACTTGTTCATATCCAACTCCTGAGCGCCGATTTCACCGGAACGATAGGAGCCGCCAGGCACTCCCGTTATCCGGATCAGGCGGCGACCATCCACTCCGGGCAACCGGTGTTCCGCACCAACCGGAAACGGATACCCGACGTACACAGACGACGGGGTTGCCGCTGAGTCCCCACTTGGTGATCGCGGTCGTGCGGGCGAGCACACCTCGCGCGATCGGTCGCCCCTCGCTGTGATAACTGTCCAGCATTTGATTGTCGGCGAGCCCTTTGCAGACCAGGACCAGCTTCCACGCCAGATTTTCCGCATCGCCGATACCGTTGTTCAAACCTTGCCCGCCTGCGCGACTGTGGATGTGGGCAGCGTCGCCGGCCAACAGGGTCGGGCCGCGCCGGTAGTGCGAGGCCAGTCGTTGCTGGATCCGGAACGCCGAGGTCCATTCGGCATGGTGGTCCGGATCTGCGAAAGTCACGGTAGAGGAGTCGCTGTCGGTGCCATCCCATATTCGAGGTGCTCGTATGCCCCCTGGAAGTCACCGACTTGCGGGCGCGGGAAGGGCTCGGATGGCGGCGTAGTTGGCCCAGTCGGCCGCGAGGCGCGTTCGGCGGCGAATTCGGGTTGCAGCCGACGAGGTCCGCGAGGACCGGTGTGGGGATCTCACGCAGCAGTTCGTTGAACGCCCCGACCCGACCGGTGCCGGTGATGCCCAGCCGACGAAGTCGTTCCCGAAGTCGGGCCGTGCTGATCGGCCGGTTCGGCCGCTGCCCAGGGAGCAGCCAAGGTGATGTCGGGTTTGGCTCCTGTCCCCATGTTGCGGCGCTGGGCGATCAGATTGGTGATGAGACTGCCCCAAGGGCTCGGGCATCGGAACGTCCTCTTCGGCGATCCGCAGGAACACGTCCGATCAGCTCGTCCTCATCCAGCACACGCGCCACGACACCCAATCCTGGCCGCACGCGATCAAGACACGAATCGCAACCTCGGCAGAGATCCGTTAAACAAACACCCACAGCGACATCTCCTACCTGCGGATCTTCATCGACAAAGGATTCTCCGGCACCACCTGCAAGAACCGCACCGGACTGGACAACGCACTCGCCGCGGTCACCTCAGCGGCCGCGGCGGTCGCCGATCGGCAGGTAGTCCTGACCACGACGAAGTTCGACCGGTTCGCACGCAACATGGCGGAGGCCGGCGAAATCCTGACCAACCTGCGCGAACGCGACGTGCTGTTCGGACTCGGCAGCTCGATCTACGACTGGAACGACCCATTCGGCATGGTGGTGATCCTTCCAGTGAGGAGCGAGTCCTCACAGGTCAGGAGTCAACCGAACCGGGGGCAGTCCCCCTTTCCTATGCTGGCGGTAATGCCCTGATGGTTCGCCTACTCGGGAAGTGCGTCAAAAGTCTCCTGCACGATACGCATGGCAGAAAGTGCTGCCGGGGCACCGCAATACCCAGCGGTGTGGATGACCGCCTCAACGATCTCTTCACGTGTGAGGCCATTGGCGAGTGCGCCACGCACATGGCCGGCGAGCTCCTCGTGCGCTCGCAGCGCAGTCAGCATCCCGAGATTGAGCAAACTGCGGCTGCGTCGGTCCAGACCGGGACGAGTCCACACCGCACCCCAGACATGTTCTGTGACGAACCGCTGCAGTTCGGCCGATTCTGTTCCCTCGGTACGGGCCAGCGCCTGGTCGACGAACGAATCGCCCATCACCTCCCGGCGGACCGACATGCCCGCCTCCCACGAAACGGATCCGTGCCGGGAGCTATCGGGAAACGACACTGCTACCTCCTGGTGGCGTCGGTACAGTCCTCAGCTGCGGACTGTACCGATGGTCAGTGGTGTTCCGGTGGCGCGGCGCACCTGCTCGACGCTCACACCGGGCGCGGTCTCGCGCAGAATCACCTGGCCTTCGGCGATATCGAGGACAGCGAGGTCGGTGATCACCCGCTGCACAACGGCCTGGCCGGTGAGGGGCAGGGTGCAGGCCTCGACGATCTTGGGTGCGCCGTCGCGGGTGGTGTGCTCCATCAGCACGATCACCCGGCGGGCGCCGTGGACGAGGTCCATCGCGCCGCCCATGCCTTTGACCATCGCGCCGGGCACCATCCAGTTCGCCAGATCACCGGTTCGCGAGACCTGCATTCCGCCCAGTACCGCGGTGTCGATATGTCCGCCCCGGATCATGCCGAACGAGAGCGCCGAGTCGAAGAACGAAGCACCGGGTTCGACCGTCACGGTCTCTTTGCCCGCGTTGATCAGATCGGCGTCGACGTCGCCCTCCGCCGGGTAGGGGCCGGTGCCGAGGATGCCGTTCTCGCTGTGCAGCACCACATCTACGCCGTCGGGCAGATGATTCGGGATCAGGGTGGGCAGACCGATGCCGAGGTTGACGTACTCCCCGGGCGAGAGCTCCTGTGCCGCGCGGGCGGCCATTTCTGTGCGGGTCCAGCTCATCGGGTGGCCTCCTGTCGAACGGTCCGCTTCTCGATGCGTTTGTCCTGGGCGCCGGTGCGCACGACGCGCTGGACGAACACCCCCGGCAGATGAACGTGTGCTGGGTCGAGTTCACCGGCCGGGACGAGCCGCTCGACCTGGGCGATGGTGATCCGACCGGCCATCGCGACCAGAGGGTTGAAGTTCATGGCCGACTTCTCGAAAACGAGGTTTCCCTCGGTGTCGCCGACGGCGGCGTGCACGAGCGCGAAATCGGCGACGATGCTCTCTTCGAGGACGTAGCGGCGGTGTCCGAACTCCCGGACTTCCTTCGGTGGTGAGGCCAGCGCCACCGACCCGTCCGGTGCGTAGCGCCACGGGAGGCCGCCGTCGCTGATCGGGGTCCCGACGCCGGCCGGGGTGTAGAAGGCGGGGATGCCCGCTCCGCCGGCCCGAAGTCGCTCGGCGAGGGTTCCCTGCGGGATCAGTTCCACCTCGAGCTCACCGCCGAGGTACTGGCGCGCGAACTCCTTGTTCTCACCCACATACGAGGCGGTCACTCGTGCGATCCGCCCGGCCGACAACAAGATCCCCAGGCCGTAGTCGTCGACGCCGCAGTTGTTGGAGAACACTGCGAAGTCGGTTGCCGCACCCTCGGTGATCGCCGCGATCAGGGCGTCCGGGACACCGCACAACCCGAACCCGCCGACGGCCAACGTCGCCCCCGTGCCGATATCGGATACGGCGGCGACTGCCGTATCCACCACTTTCGCGTTCATCCGTGCCTGCCTTTCATCTGACCGTTCATTGATCGGACACCGATACTGATCGCGTCAACAGAACACTCCAGCCGCTGATCCTGGCAAGATGGAGGGGCGGGAGCGAGAAGATTGCTCGGCACGTGGACAGGTAGATGCAAGTCGTCCATTGAATGGACGTAAGATGCGAGCGTGAGTGGAGAGCTGAATCCATCTGTCCTCGGGCGCGCGGCGTCGCTGCTGCGCGCGGTTGCCGCTGGGGGAGACGTGGGAATCACGACAAGCGAGCTGGCACGGCGGACCGATCTCGCCAGGCCTACCGCACATCGGCTGCTCTGCTCACTGGCCGATGAGGGCTTTCTCGACCGCGACGCGGGCTCTGGTCTGTGGTTCCTCGGACCGGAACTGTTCCTCATGGGCTCCCTCGCGGCCGAGCGCTACGACGTCGCCGATGTAGCTCGTCCAGTGCTGCGTGAACTCGCCCGCGAAACCGGGGAGAGTGCGTTCCTGTCCGCCCGGCGTGGTGACGAGACCGTATGCCTGGTGAGCGAGGAGGGCAGCTTTCCACTGCGCTCACACGTGCTCCATGTCGGCATCCGCTTCCCGCTCGGTGTCGCCTCCGCGGGCCTGGCGATCCTCGCGCACCTCCCCGACCGCGACATCGACGACTATTTGTCCCGCACCGACCTGAGTGCGCAGTGGGGCGCGCACCATGCGCGTGACGAGCTCGCGCGGCGCATTGCCGCGGCACGGGAAACCGGGTGGTGTGTGAACCCGGGACTGCTTGTCGAGGGGAGCTGGGGGATGGCCGCGGCGGTGTTCGATCGCCGAGACGAACCGCGGTGGGCTTTGAGCCTGACCGGGGTCGAGAGTCGATTCCGCGCCGAGCGTCACGATGCGCTGGGCGCGCTGTTGCTCCGCCACGCCCACGAACTGTCCCTGGCGCTGTCGCGTCGCAGCAACAAGGCTTTCCGCCGCAAGTGAGGGTCGGCATCTTTTCACTTCGCCGCTCCGCTGCTCCTTGCCTTGATAGCGAAACTAACTGCGCAGCAGGATGTTTCATCGTTGCAGCGCATGTGAAAGTGGATCGCGGTGGCGGCCGTCTGTTCAGTTCCTGAGCGGAACTCGGCTCGCGGTAACGCGATTCGGATTGTATGGTTGGGACAGAACTGCACCCGTCACCGGAGCTGCTGACGATCTGACGGTTCGCTCACTCTGGTTCCTGAATAGTCTGTGTGCCAACAACATTGATGTTGTGGTCTCGACTCGACCGTGTGACGGTCGACCCCTACGCATCGCCGGATGACCCCCGCGGTGTTCCCTCGGGCGTACCGGCCGCTCGCGGGTACGTGTCTGAATCTCGCGAGACACGCGGAATCCTTTGTAGTGCAGGCGATTACGCTGCACCGCTGTGATCGGCAGACGGTCACCGCTGCTGTGCGCGTCGACAGGTAGGGCTGTAAATCGTTGGCCTGCACCATGAATACCTACACCAACTTGAAACATGTTGTGAGGCTTGACATCTCGATGTTCCTGGACAAAACTACCCGTCGGTAGCCTGCGAACGGGGCGCTCGAACCCGTTGGCTGCGAGAGGTGACTTGCTACGACTGCCCCGCCGGAAATCCATGAACCCGTGTCCGGCAGTCGCCGGTGACCCTCTCCGCATCGTGACCACACCAAAGGAGCTCAGCGCTATGGATAATCCCGCGCTACCCGCAGCACAGCACTTGGACGACCAGCGCTCGGGCGACCAGGTGGTGGTCATGCCCAGACCGGCCGGACCGGTCGAGCAACTGGCGCTGGTCACCGCACGACTGCGCGAACTGCTCATCACCGGTGAGGATTTCGACGCGATCTACACCCATATCCTGGCCGCTCCCGGCAAGCGCGTACGGGCCCGGCTCGTCCTGGCCTGCGCTGGGTTGCTCCCCGATGCCGTCGACACCGCGGCCCCGCTGGACGACGCCGTCGACCTGGCCTGTGCGATGGAGATGCTGCACGAGTCCTCGCTGGTCCACGACGACATCTGTGACGGCTCACTGCTGCGCCGCGACGCACCGTCGGTGCCCGCCGCGTTCGGCGTGCGCACCAGTGCCCGCGCCGGATTTCACCTGGCGGGCGCGTCGATGCAGGTCGTCGCCCGGGTGCTGACCGACAACCCCGAGGTGTTCGCGCGGGTCGGCGACGCACCCGGCATCACCTACGCCGACCGGCTCTCCGATCTGTCCTACGGTCAGCTCATCGAGACCCTGCCGCCCTCGATCGACGAGGTCGCGCTGCGCCGTCACTACCAACTCGTGGCCGGCGCCAAGACCGGCACCCTGTTCCGGCTGTCGTGCGCGTACGGCGGCACCGCGGGCGGAGTCGATCGCGACCGGCTCCACGCCCTGATGGAATACGCCGACCAGCTCGCGCTCGCCTTCCAGATCATGGATGACGTCCGCGACATCGAGGGCGGACCCGGTCTCGGCAAGGACGCCGGCGGTGACCTCGAACGCCGGGTGCCGACCTGGCCGGTCATCGAATGGCTCGGCTCGCGACCGGGCGCCCGTGAAATGTGGCTGGACGCGGAGATTTCCAGCGCGACCTTGCGGGAAGACCTGGTCGAGAGCGGCGCGACGAAAACCGCCCGGCTGGTCGCGATGGATGCCACCGAGAAGGCCACTCGCGCCCTGGACGTCTTCGGTCCTTCCCTCGCGCGTGACGACCTGCGCGAACTCCTCGAGCAGGTGATCTCCCGATGAGCACAGCACGACTTCCCCTGCTGATCCGCGGACTGCGCAATCTCCGTCGCGCCCCGGATCTGGACGCGCTGCGCGCCGCGCGGTCACCAGCGGAACTGGCCGCGCTCGCCCTGATCCCCGCAGGCCGTAACCTGGGCATCGCCGTCGGTCTGCTGCCCGCGACCTTGCGCGCCGAGGCCACTGCCGCGCTGCTCGCCTGTCGCGTGCTCGACGCCTTCGAAGATCTCAGCGACCGCGCGGTAGCGAGCAGTGCTGTGCTGGCGGCGGTGGACTACCTCAACGCCACCAGCGATACCCTCCCGCCGCCGCTGCCCGCGCTCGAGGGCAGGATCCGCGACAGCGAAGCCGTCGACCGGGTGCTCGCCGAGCGCATCGCCGACATCAGGGCACTGCTCACGGCACTCTCCGAGCAGGGGCGCGAGCGGGTCGGACACGTGCTCACCGATGTCGGCCGGGTCATGGCCCGCAATATCGACGCACCCCTGACCCGTGTCGCCTACAGCGAGGGCGTGCTCGGCCGGATCACTCACTACGCGTGCGCCCTGGTCGCCGAAGATGTGCTGCCCGAAGCGGATCTGCGGGAACTGACCGGTTGTGTCGCGGTGATCGCCCAGTCGGCCAACGACCTGCGCGACAACGAACTCGCGATCTACGGTGCCGCCGACCGTGCGGAGCTCACCCGGATGGTGATGCTGCGTCAGCTCACCCCCGCCCTCGGTGGTTTCGCGCTACTGGCCAAGCTCGGTCCCGGCACGCCGAGCGTGGGCGCGCGAGCGGCGATGGCGTATATGACGATTACGACCTCGGCATTCCTGTGCGGCGCCGTCGACGCGCCGTCGCCGTTCCGGCGCCCGGTCGCCGCGGCCACGCTGGCCGCCGTTTCGCCGGTGTACTGGACGAAGATGCTCGAGCGTGTACGCCGCAGCGGCGATCTCGCGATCCATCAAATGCTCGACGCCTCACCGGATTTCACCACCGGCTCGGCGTCGGCGTCGCAGGTGCTCGGTGCGGGCGACCTCGCCTCGACGGAAACCTCGTTGATGCCGCTGATCGTCGACACCACCTTCGCGCTGGTGCACACGCTGCCGGAAGGCCGCCTGACCGGCGAACTCTGCGACTCGGCGATCCGCACCATGATGATCGCCGATCACCTGGCCTTCGGTGCCATGGAGCGGGTGCCGAGCCACGAACCCGACGCGCTCCGGGCGCTGGCCACCCGGCTGCAGCTCGCCGCTCTCGACAACAGCAGCCACCAGTAGTCGAGGAACACCTCCTCGATGATCGTCACTACTAGCGAAGGAGCTCTCCTATGAGCACCGGAACGCCCGTCGCGCCCACAGAGAAACCGCCGTTCAGCCGGCGCGTGCTCAAACTCGAGCACGCATCCAACGTCGGTCCGCTGCTTCACATCGTGCTGTGGATCGGCATGACGTCGGCCGCGTTGTTCGTGCCAGGCACCTCCACCTGGTGGATCGCGGTGCCGCTGATCATCGTGCTCTCGCTGCTGAACCTCTCGCTGACCATCGGCGTGATGCACATGCACACCCACCGCCCGCTGTTCGTGTCCAAGTTCCCCAACCGGATGGTCGACATCCTGTGCTGCCTGCCTGGCAACCTGACCGCGGCCGAGATGCGCGAGGTGCACGTCCTCAACCATCACCGGTTCAACGACGGCCCGGGTGACGTCACCGCGACCACCGGCATGGACAAGGGCATCGGCGCCATCTGGTACTGGGTGCGCTACGGCATGGTCGTCAAGATCCACACGGTGCGTACGGTTTTCGCCGCGAACCCGGCGCCGCGTCGTCGCAGGACGCGTCACCAGTTCATGCTCGATCTCGCGGTGTACGTCGTCGTGATCGGCTCCGTCTGGTACGTCGCCGGCTTCGAGAAGTTCGTGCTGTTCTACTGGGTGCCGTTCCTGATCACCCAGGTCAACGCCGGCTACTTCGCCTGGCTGAGCCATGCACCCGCGCGCGGATTCACCGATGAGCCGAGCACCTCGCTGAACAACGCGGGCAACATCCTCAACTTCCTGATCTTCAACCAGGGCTACCACAGCGTGCACCACCGCTACCCCGGCATCCACTGGAGCCAGATCCCCGACAAGCTCGACTACATGCGTGACGTGAACCCGGGCGTCATCGTGCCGTATTGGATGGTGGCGCAGTCGGGTTGGCGTCTGGTCGTGCCCGGCGGCTTCCTCAACGAGGGGTACGGCAACAAGTGGAAGGCGCGCCTCGAGTCGCGTCTGGAAGCGGGCACCGTTCGCTCACGCTACCTGCCGTGGTTCGCATGGATCTGATGTCACCGCAACAGGTTCGGGGCGTGGTGACGAGCCCCTCGCGGCTCGTCCCGTTCCTGTTCTCCT
Organism: Nocardia sp. FBN12; assembly: GCF_050320175.1. GTDB lineage: Bacteria > Actinomycetota > Actinomycetes > Mycobacteriales > Mycobacteriaceae > Nocardia. The sequence continues at coordinate 1,614,817 of NZ_CP190048.1, forward strand.
TCGCCGTCTACGGTTTCGCCGGCATCACGGTGCCGCTGATGCTGCTGTTCGCCGGCGGCTGGTGGCTGCCGAAGACGGTGGACAAGGGACCACACCTGTCGGCGGTTCCCGCGATCGCGATCGACCTGATGCTGCTCGCGCTGTTCGCGCTGCAGCACTCGGGGATGGCCCGGCCCTCGTTCAAGGCGTTCCTCACCCGCTGGGTGCCGGAGGCGCTCGAGCGCACTGTCTACATCATCGGCGTCTGCCTGGTGATGTGGGTGATCATGCTGGCGTGGCAGCCGGTACCGCACGTGCTGTGGTCGGCCGACGGCGCGCTCGGGGTGGTGCTCGACACCGGGTTCTGGATCGGTTTCGTGCTGGTCTACGCGGCGACCCTGCTGCTGAACCACTTCCACCTGCTCGGCATCAGTCAGGCCTATCGCCAGTACGTGATCCAGGTACCGGACGCGACGGTCGACCGGCTGCAGGTGAACGGCGTCTACAAACTGGTTCGTCATCCGTTGATGACCGGCCTGCTGGTGTCGTTCTGGTTCGCCAGTGAGTTCACTGCCGGGCACCTGGTGTGGGCGCTCGGGCTGACGGGGTACATCCTGCTCGGAACCTATCTGGAGGAGCGCGATCTCATCGCCCGGTTCGGTGCGTCCTATCGCGCGTACGCCGCGCAGGTGCCCGCGTTCTTCCCGTCCGTGCGCGCCGTTTTCGGCCGATCGTCTCGGTAACCGGCACGCACCGGGTGCGAGTCTGGAGAGGAATCGATGTGAACAGTCCCGTTCGAGAACGCGCTGAGCACAGCTGCGCGGCGACCGGCCCGGTCCGTGGTGTCGGTCGGGCCCACGCCAAGGCGATCCTGCTGGGTGAGCACACCGTGGTGCACGGGACGCCCGCCATCGCGTTACCGCTGCCGACCCTGTCGGTGCGGGCGATCGCGCGTCCCGGCACGCCGGGTGGTGTCATCGAGGTTCCCGAAGGGCACTTCGGGTTCGTCGCGGGCGACCCGAACGCCGTGGAGAACGCGTTGTCCGGGCCGCGCGTCGCGGTCGAGGAGGCGTTGCGGCGCTGGGGCCTGACCGGTCATATCGCGGATGTGGTGATGGAGTGCGACATTCCGCTCGCTCGTGGGCTCGGATCGAGTGCGGCCTGCGCCGGTGCGGCGGTGCGCGCGGTCGCCGACCTGCACGGCCGGACCGTCGATGCCGCCACGCTCTACGAACTCGTGCAGTGCGGTGAACAGGTGGCGCACGGCAGAGCCAGCGGCATCGATGCGAGCGCGGTGCTGGCCGACGGCCCGATCCGGTTCCACGAGGGCACCGCCACCGCACTCGATATCGGTCTCGACGCCGCCCTGGTGATCGCCGATACCGGGGTGCCGGGGTCCACGCAGCACGCGGTCGCCGGGGTGCGCCGCACACTCGAACGGGACCAACGGACGGCGCGGCGGGTATTGGCCAGGGCGGAAGAGCTGATCAGCGGTGCGGCGGTAGACCTTTCGGCCGGGCAGGCGCAATCCCTGGGCCGGGCGATGCTCGAATTCCAGGACCTGCTGGCCGAACTCGGCGTCAGCACCCCGCACATCGACACCCTGGTCGCCGCGGCGCTCGATGCGGGCGCCTACGGTGCCAAACTCACCGGCGCCGGTCTCGGCGGCTGCGTGCTCGCGCTCACTCGACCCGGCGACGCGCGCACGGTCAGCGCCGCCTTGCGTCGCGCCGGCGCCACGCAGACCTGGACCGTCCCCACGCGCAGCCTGCGTTCACGCGTGCAGTCCCTATCCGTCTCGACATCGGAACACGGTGCCAACCAATGACTTTCAGCTCAGCATCAATCGCAGGCACGGTCGGTGACACCGCAACCGGGCCGACCGAGGAGGGGCCGACGGCGGTCGCCTATCCGAACATCGCCCTGGTCAAGTACTGGGGTAAGCGGGACGAAGAGCTGTTCCTGCCCGTCACCGGCAGTCTGTCGATGACCCTCGATATCTTCCCGACCACCACGTCGGTGCGCGTGATCGACGGTCGCAGGGATGTCGTCGAGTTCAACGGCGTCGCCGCGACCGGTGCCGCGCTGGCCCGCATCGAAACGTTTCTGGATCTGGTGCGCGCCAAGGCCGGTCGGTCCGACCGTGCGCGGGTAGTGACCTCCAATGCCGGGCCGACCGGCGCCGGTCTGGCCTCGTCGGCGAGTGGCTTCGCGGCACTGGCCACCGCCGCCGCAGCCGCTTACGAGCTCGATCTGGACCCTCGCGCCTTGTCGCGCCTGGCCCGGCGCGGCTCCGGTTCGGCTTCCCGGTCCATCTTCGGTGGTTTCGTCGTGTGGCATGCGGGGGAGGGGGAAGGTGTTGCGGGAGACGAGAGTTCGTACGCGGAGCCGATCGGCGGCGACGAATTGGACCCCGCCCTGGTGGTCGCCGTGGTGAATCAGGGCGCGAAGGCGGTCTCGAGCCGGGTCGCCATGCGCGAGACCACGGCCACGTCACCGTTCTATCGCCCGTGGGCGGAATCTTCGGTGCTCGACCTGGCCGAAATGCGCAAAGCTGTTGCCCGCCGGGATCTTCCCGCGATCGGGGAGATCGCCGAGCGCAACGCCCTCGGCATGCACGCCACCATGCTCACCGCTCGCCCCGGAATCCGGTACCTGTCACCGCATTCGATCGCCATCCTCGACGCGGTGCTCGCGCTGCGCGCCGACGGGATCATGGCGTACGCCACGATCGATGCCGGGCCGAATGTCAAGGTCCTGTGCACCCGCGGCGACGCACCGCGAGTCAACGCCACACTGGTCGGCCTCGGCGATTTCGTCACCACTCGGACCGCGCACATCGGCCCCGGCGCATCGCTGACGACATCGGGCGCGACACCGACGACGCTCGGTGCGCAACTCGCGGCGGGTGGCGATCGATGATCAGTTGTCGCGCGCCCGGAAAACTCTTCATCGCCGGTGAATATGCCGTGGTCGAACCGGGACACCTCGCGGTGCTCACGGCGGTCGACCGCTACGCGACCGCCACGGTGATCCCGGCGAATCCCGGCGAAGACATCATCCTGCATTCGGATCTGGACGACGGCCGCACGCTGCCCTGCACGCGTCACGGTGACGAATTGGCACCCGCCTCCGATGCTGGTGTGCCCGCGGCATTTTCGTATGTCTTCGCCGCCGTTTCAGTAGTTCACCGCCTGCTCGTGGAACGCGACATCCCCGCCTCGTCCTTCCGGCTGACCACGACCGCCGACCTCGGCGACGCCGACGGCCGCAAGTTCGGCTTGGGTTCCAGCGCGGCCGTCACGGTGGCGACCGTCGCCGCGCTCGGACAGTACTTCGCCCTCGAGCTCGATCTCATGGACCGCTACCGGCTGGCCATGCTCGCCACGATCGCGGTCAACCCCCGCGCTTCCGGCGGCGATGTGGCGGCGAGCACCTGGGGCGGGTGGCTCGCCTACCGATCTCCGGACCGCGCCCACGTGGCAGGCTCGCTCGCCCGCGACGGCGTCGCCGCCACCCTGCGCGCACCGTGGCCGGGCCTGTCGGTACGCCCGCTACCCACCCCGGCCGAGCTCGCCCTGCAGGTCGGCTGGACCGGAAACCCCGCCTCCACACCGGCGCTGGTCGCCGGCCTCGACGGTGACCGAACCACCTTCCGGGCGCGCAGCAACGACTGCGTCGAACGACTCGTCGCCGCCGTCGAGGCCGACGATTCCCAGGCCGTGCGCGCCGAAATCGACAGCGCGCGAACACTGCTCGTCGACCTCGACGCCAGGTCGGGCCTCGGCATCATGACGCCACGCCTGCATGATTTGTGTGCGGCGGGCGCGGCAGTCGGCGCCGCCGCCAAGCCCTCGGGCGCCGGTGGCGGCGACTGTGGCATCGCGCTCATCGAACGCACCCGCCCCGCCGCGATCGCCGAACTCACCGGCCGCTGGATCACCGCCGGAATCCGCCCGCTGCCCCTGCGGACCCACCCAGCCGAAGGGGACCACCGATGATCGCCGATCGCAAGGACGACCACGTTCGCCACGCGGTGAACCACCAACGCCAGGCCACCGGTATCAGTGACTTCGACTCGGTCACTTTCGTCCACCACGCGCTAGCGGGCATCGATGCCGATGAGGTGTCCCTGGCCGTCGATGTCGCCGGAAAACAGTGGGACACACCACTTTACGTCAACGCGATGACCGGCGGCAGCACCAAGACCGGCGAGATCAACCGTCAGCTCGCCATCGCCGCACGCGAGACCGGCATCCCGATCGCGTCGGGCTCGATGAGTGCCTACTTCCGTGATCGCTCGGTCGCGGGCACCTATCGGGTACTGCGGCAAGAGAATCCGCACGGCTTCGTACTGGCCAACGTCAACGCGAACGCCACCGTCGACCAGGTGCGCAGCGCCATCGATCTCCTCGAAGCCGACGCACTGCAGATCCACCTCAACGCCGTGCAGGAAGTGGTCATGCCCGAAGGCGACCGCTCGTTCGGTGCCTGGCCTCGCCAGATCGAACGCATCGTCGCCGATACCGCCGTACCGGTCTTCGTCAAGGAAGTCGGGTTCGGCCTGAGCAGGCAGACCGTCACCTGGTTGCGCGACGCGGGCGTGTCCGTCGCCGATGTCGGTGGCCGCGGCGGCACCAATTTCGCCCGTATCGAGAACGATCGGCGCGCAGGCGGCGACTTCGCGTTCATCGAGAGCTGGGGCCAGTCCACCCCGAACTGCCTGCTCGACTGCGCCGACATCCCGGGCATCGATATCGCCGCCTCCGGTGGTATCCGCTCGCCACTGGACATCGCGCGCGCACTCGCGTTGGGCGCCAACGCGACCGGTGTCGCCGGGGCGTTCCTGGAAACCCTGGTGAGCCACGACACCGACGCCCTGGTCGCCAAGATCGGGACCTGGCTCGACCAACTGCGCACCATCCTCACCGTCCTCGGCGCCCGCACCCCAGCGGATCTGGTCGGCGCCGACCTGCTCATCACCGGCGATGTCGCGACCTTTTGCCGGCTGCGCGGCATCGACATCGCAGCACTTGCCCACCGGAGCCCCTGGTGGCGCGAATCGGAAACCTCGAGAAGGAGTCACCCATGAATGACATGTCGTACGCGGCGGTGCCGCTGCAGTGGGTGGGCCCTGTGCGCATTACCGGAAATGTCGTCGACGATGCCGTCGACGTCCCGCTGGCAACCTACGAAACCCCGCTGTGGCCCTCGGTCGGGCGCGGCGCGCGGATCAGCACCCTGGCCGAGAAGGGCATCGTCGCGACGCTGATCGACGAGCGGATGACGCGCTCGATCCTGCTGGAAGCCGACGACGCCTACACCGCATACACCACGGTCCAGCAGTTGGAAGGCCGCATGGCCGAGCTCCAGGAGGTGGTCTCGGGCAGTAGTCGTTTCGCCCGGCTGATCGACCTGCACCACCAGATCGCAGGCAACCTGCTGTTCCTGCGCTTCGAATTCACCACCGGTGACGCGTCGGGCCACAACATGGCGACTCTGGCCAGCGACCACCTGATGGATCACATCCTGTCGACCATGCCCGGTGTGCGCTACGGCTCGATCTCGGGCAACTACTGCACCGACAAGAAGGCCACCGCGGTCAACGGCATTCTCGGACGCGGTAAGAACGTGATCACCGAACTGCTCATCCCGCACGAGGTGGTCTCCCAGCGTCTGCACACCACCGCCGCGCAGGTGGTGCAACTCAACATCCGCAAGAACCTGATCGGCACCCTCCTGGCAGGCGGAATCCGTTCCGCCAACGCGCATTACGCCAACATGCTGCTGGCGTACTACCTGGCGACCGGTCAGGACGCCGCCAATATCGTCGAAGGATCCCAGGGCATCACCCACGCCGAGGATCGTGACGGCGACCTCTACTTCTCGTGCACCCTGCCCAACCTGATCGTGGGCACGGTCGGCAACGGCAAGCACGCGAGTTTCGTCGACGAGAACCTCGAACGCCTCGGTTGCCGCGAAGACCGGCAGCCCGGCGAGAACGCCCGGCGCCTCGCGGTGATCGGGGCAGCCACCGTGTTGTGCGGGGAGCTGTCGCTGATGGCGGCACAGACCAATCGCGGTGAATTGATGCGTGCCCATACCCAATTCGAGCGGTCCACCACGAGCAACGGAAGCCCACGATGACAACTACGCCGGTCGGTATCCACGACCTAACGTTTGCCACCACCCACTACGCCCTCGATCACGCCGTCCTCGCCGAACGACTCGGGGTGGATCGCGACAAGTTCTACCTCGGCATCGGCCAGGAGAAGATGAGCGTCGCCGCCGCCGACGAGGACATCGTCACCATCGCCGCGGCTGCCGCCCAGCCCATCCTCGAGCGGCACGGCACCGACAACATCCGTACGGTGCTGCTGGCCACCGAGACCGGTGTCGACCAGTCCAAAGCCGCTGCGCTGTACCTGCATTCGCTGATCGGGCTGCCCAACGCCGCCCGCGTCGTCGAGCTCAAGCAGGCCTGCTACGGCGGTACCGCCGGGCTGCAGTTCGCGGCCGGGCTGATCGCGCGCGACCCGTCGCAGCGCGTGCTGGTGATCGCCGCCGACATCGCGAAGTACGAACTCGACACCCCGGGGGAGCCGACCCAGGGCGCCGCCGCGGTCGCGATGCTGGTCACCGCGGACCCGGCGATCCTGGCGCTGGATCCGATCTCGGGTCTCTACAGCGCCGACATCATGGACTTCTGGCGCCCGAACTACCGCACCGAAGCCATCGTCGACGGCAAGACCTCGGTCAACGCCTATCAGAAGGCTGCCCAGGAGGCATGGACCGACTACCGCCGCCAGGGCGGGCGAGAGCTCGGTGAGTTCGCCGCGTTCTGCTACCACCAGCCCTTCACCAAGATGGCCTACAAGGCCCACCGCCACCTGCTCGAAAGCCAGGGCCACACCGCCGACGCCGCCGCGATCGAGGCCGCGATCGGCACGACGACGACCTACAACCGCACGGTGGGCAACAGCTACACCGCCTCGCTCTACCTGGGTTTGGCCTCGCTGCTCGATCATGCCGGTGATCTCACCGGCAAGGCACTGGCGATGATCAGCTACGGGTCGGGCAGTGTCGCCGAGTTCTTCAGCGGCACAGTACAACCCGGCTACCGCGCGCACCTGCGCACCGAGGCGAACCAGGCGGCGATCAGCTCCCGTGAGCTGCTGGGTTACGAGCACTATCGTGAACTGCACGAGGCCACCTCGCCCAGTGACGGCGCCTACCACGCCATGGCCGAGGAAACGCGGCGCCCGTTCCGGCTGGCCGCCGTCTCCGGTCACAAACGCATCTACGAATCCCGCTGAGGACACCCATGAGCAGTAACGACACCCGCCACGTCCAGGTCATGATCGTGGGCAGCGGGCTCTCCGGCCTCGGCGCCGCCATCAGGCTCAGCCAACGTGGCCTTTCCGACTTCGTGGTCATCGAACGCGGTCCCGATGTCGGCGGAACCTGGCGCGACAACACCTATCCCGGTGCGGGCTGCGACGTGCCCTCACATCTGTACTCGTACTCGTTCGCGCTCAATCCCGACTGGTCCCGGTCGTTCTCACCACAGCCTGAGATCGAGCGGTACCTGCGCACCGTTTCCGAACGCTACGGCGTACGCGACAAACACATTTTCGACTGCGCGCTGACCGCGGCCCGCTGGAACGACGCCGACCGCAGGTGGGACATCGAGACCAGTAAGGACACCTTCACCGCGGACTTCATCATCTCGGCGGCCGGTGTGCTGGCCGAGCCGAATCTTCCTGATATCAAAGGCATCTCGAGCTTCGAGGGGGAGATCTTCCACTCCGCGCGGTGGAACCACGACGCCACCCTGGCCGGTAAGAAGGTCGCGGTCATCGGCACCGGTTCCTCGGCGGTGCAGATCGTCCCGTCGATCGTGCCCGAGGTGGCGCACCTCGATGTCTACCAGCGCACCGCCACCTGGGTGATGCCACAGATCTTGCGGCCCTACTCCGGACTGGAACGCTTCGCGTTCAAGCACATTCCGGGCCTGCAACGGTCGATCCGGGCGCTGATCTACCTCGCCCGCGAGCTGTACGTGATCACGCAAGTGAAGTATCCGTGGACCGGCATCGTGCTCGAGACGGTCGGGCGATTCAAGATGCGTTTCGAGATCCGTGACCCGGAACTTCGTCGAAAAGTGATGCCTCAGCACCGGATCGGCTGCAAGCGCATGCTCGTGTCGAACAAGTTCTACGGTGCGCTCGATCGTGACAACGTCGACGTCGTCACCGACGGCATCGCCGAGATCCGCAGCGGTTCGATCGTGGCCGAGGACGGCACCGAGCGGGAGGTGGACGCCATCGTGCTGGCCACCGGCTTCCACGTCGCCGATTCGCCGACCTTCAACCTGTACACCGGTCGCGACGGCCGGACTCTGTCCGAGGCAGCCGATGCCGAGGGCTACCACATGTACAAGGGCACCACGGTCGCCAACTTCCCGAACATCTTCTTCATGCTCGGCGCCAACTCCGGGTTGAACTACACCTCGCTGATCTACACCATGGAATCGCAGATCAACTACATCGTCGACGCGCTCACCACTATGGAGCAGCGCAACCTGCAATCGTTCGAGGTCCGCTTGGACGCGCAGGTCGAATACAACAAGCGGCTCCAGCCGAAGATGGCCCGGACCGTCTGGGTGCACGGCGGCTGCACCAGCTGGTTCCTCGACAAACACGGCAACAACTCGGCGCTGTGGCCGGACTTCAGCTTCCGATACCGGCGATTGGTGCGAGAGTTCGACATCGACGCCTATGACACCACCGTCAAGACACCATGACCGCACCGTCGACGTCACCGTGCCGGCGGTCGGTCTGCTGAGCGGCCCGGCCTCCTGACTACGGGCGCACCTGTACTCGGTGTAGGCGCTCATGCGGCACGGTGACGAGAAGGCGGTCGCGCTCAGCGCCTGTTGGTAGTGAGTCTGTGCTGCAATCCAGCGATGATCACCGTGAGATCGAAGGAGAGCCGATCTTCCTCGGCGTCTCGACGTGGCCGCTGGCTGATGGCGACCACGTCGCGAAGCATCGGAAAATTCGTCTCGGGGACCACGCTCAACGCTGCTGCCAATTCCGCCACATCGGGATCTCCGCCCCGTTGGGCGGTGAGGGCGTCGCGCCCAGCCGAAGCGGCGGCATCGGTGACGAGCATCAGTGCGCCCCGGGCTTCTTCGATCCCGAAGCCCGCCTCCACCAATGCTCGCAGGACGCGCTCCACCGAAGCCAACGTGGCCGAACCGCCTGCGTGGGAGGGTCGCAGATAGGGGACCAAGGTCCCCACGACGACGACGGCATCGCGCAACGCTGTCGCGAAGAGCGTCAGGACCTGGCGCCAATCACCCTCGGCAGGCAGTACCACGCGACGGAGCTCGGACTCGAAGACATCCCGGGCGACCAGTTCGCGCAAGCCCGCTTTTCCGCCCACGTGATAGTTGAGGGAGGTGGGATCGACTCCGAGCACGTCGGCGACGGCCTGCATCGTCAGCACTTCGGGCGCCACACTCCGAGCGGCGCAGATGATCTGTTCACGGCTGATCTTCTGCGGTCGGCCACGACCGCGCGTCCGCCCGGATTCCGCATGCGTATCGGGCCCGCCGAACTTCTGTCCGCTCACCGTCTCAGCCTAGAGACCTCGGCGAAACCTTCGGCTCCGCGTCCTCCCGGCATGCCAGGCGAGAGGAGTGATCTCTGATTCGAGAATGTATTTTTCTGCTCCAGGGAAAAAGTGGGCAAAACGCCCCCGTGCGGGCGCTCGCGCGGGTAGACAAGACCGGTGCGAGCCGTGCGGAAGAAGCCCACGGTCGTCGTTCCCAGTCGCGTCGGAGTCGCTGGGCACCATCGCTCGCAGCAGGGAAGAGGTACCGATGTCAGCTGCCGAATACCGCGTCGTCCAGTGGACCACCGGGAACGTAGGAATGAGTTCCGTGCGGGCCCTCGCCGCCGATCCCGCCATCGATCTGGTCGGATGCTTCGCATGGTCACCCGACAAAGTCGGGCGCGATATCGGTGAGCTGGCAGGCGGGGCGCCACTCGGTGTGACCGCCACCGACAACATCGAATCGCTGCTCGCCCTGAAACCCGATTGCGTGATCTACAACCCCATGTGGTTCGACGTCGAGGAAGCAGTGCGCATCCTGTCCTCGGGAGCGAACATGGTGACCACCGCGTCGTTCATCACCGGCCACAATCTGGGTGATGAGCGCGAACGGCTGGAAGCGGCGTGCCGGCGCGGCGGGTCGACGATATTCGGCTCCGGGGTCAGTCCCGGCTTCGCCCAATTGCTTGCGATCGTCGCGGCGAACGCGTGCGACCGGGTCGACAAGGTGACTATCGCCGAGTCCGCCGACACCACCTTCTACGACTCGCCGGCCACCGAACGGCCGGTGGGCTTCGGCACCCCGATCGACGATCTTGACCTGCCCGGTATGGCCGCCCAGGGCACCGCGGTGTTCGCTGAAGCCGTTCGGCTGGTGGCGGATTCGCTGAATATCGAACTCGACGAGATCGTCTGCCAGGCCGAATACGCGCAAACCACCGACGATCTGGACCTCGGGTCATGGACTATTGCCAAGGGCTGCGTGGCCGGTGTGGCCGTCAGCTGGCAGGGCCGTGTCGGCGATCGGGTCATCATCGACATCAATGTCCGCTGGCGTAAGGGCCAGACGCTGGATCCGGACTGGAAGATCGACGGCGACGGCTGGAAGATCACCGTCGCGGGCAGGCCGACCGTGAACATGACCGTCGGCTTCCTCCCCCCGCCCGATTTCCACGCCGAGACGATCGCCGATTTCATGGTCCTCGGCCATATCATGACCGCCATGCCGCCCATCCACGCGATACCCGCGGTCGTCGCGGCAGCACCAGGTATCGCGACCTATAACGATCTGCCACTCACCTTGCCCCGCAACATCATCGCGCGGGGATGAACCGCACCGGATGACTCCTCCGGCAGCCGGAGACTTGTGCTCGGTACTGTGTCGGATGTCGCGGCTTCGTAGGGTCTCAGGATGCGGATTGGTGAGCTGTCCGAGCGCACGGGCGTGAGTCCGAGCGGAGCACTCCACCACCTCGGAAACGGTCGCATAGCCTCCTCCGATGCGGTGATCCGCCTCTCACTCCGTTGCCCCTGACATCCATGTGAGTGATGAGGATTGCCGCAGCGCCCGGAACCCACCGGGCCGGTCAGACGAGAGGCGGCAAAAAATGGGGCAGGCATGGGGTTTCGGTAAGTACGGCGGGCCCGAGGTGCAGGAGTTCTTCGATCGCCCCGACCCTGTTCCGGGGCGCGGTGAGGTCCTGATCCGGGTCAACGTCGCCGGGATCGTCGATCTGGTGGGAGGCGCCGTGCTGCGGACAGTCGCTCCGCTGGCCAGGAACGCCCGAGACATCATCGCCGTTGGCGATGCGTCGGTGTCCGATCTCGGTGGACGTTTCGTCGAACGTCGCCTCGACCGCGAGAGTCTCGAGCGGTCCGCTCGGCTGGCACTGGACGGCGTCCTCGCCCCCGTGATCACGGCGGTCCATCAGCTCTCCGACGCACCGGCCGCCCTCGCCACCGTCGAAAACGGCCACGCCGCAGGCAAAGTCGTCATCGAGGTGGCATGAGAGATGGCTCGGCGACTGACGCCGAGAGCGGGCCGCGTAGCGATGGCCGGCTCCCGGCCCCAGCGGACTGGAACGCGAGTCGGCGCCCGCGGGGATGCCGGGTGTAGCTGCCTGCTTTCGGCGGAGCTGAACTCCCGCTCAGGGGCCTGGACAAATGATTCGAATCCGCATGCTCTGGCGATAACGTGTTCTAAATTGGGTTCCTCTGGCGATGCGAATCACGCTCGACCACTGACAGATCGCCGCACCGGAGGTGCCTGCCGATGTCATCGGGTGTACATCTCCCGCCACAACTGCCCGAAGCCGAAGATGCTTCTCCCAGAACAGTTTCGGAGGGCATCCCGACCGATCCGGGCTCGCTCACCCCCGCCTGGATCACCGCGGCACTACGGGCACACGGTCACCCTGTCGAGGTCGACAGCGTGACCGTCACGCCGGTGGGTTCGGGTCAGATGGCCGGCTCGTACCGGCTGCTGCTGCGCTATCGCGACAGCGCCAGCTTGCCGGTCAGCATGATCGCCAAACTCGCCATCGGTTCCGAGGAGCATCGCCGGTTCGGCGCTGGCGCCTTCCGCAACGAGGTGCGCTTCTATCGCGATCTGGCGCCGACGCTGCGGGCCCCGGTGCCGGGCTGTCACGCGGGCGTCGTCTCGGAATCCGGCAGCGAATTCGTGCTGCTACTCGATGATCTCGCGCCGGCGGTGCAGGGCGACCAGATCGCCGGCTGTACCGCCGAACAGGCGCGCGCGGTCGCCGTCGCCGCCGCCGGCCTGCACGCCCCGCGCTGGTGTGACGACACGTTGTTCCAGGTGCCGGGCCTGTCGCTGCCCACTGCCGAGGATCGGGACCTGATGGACTCGGTGCTCGGGCCGATGGCCGACGCCTTCGTCGAGCGTTTCGATGATCGGCTCACCGACCTCGAGCGGGCCGCCGTCAGGTGGCTCGTCGCGTCCGCCGGGGAGTGGCTGATCGCCCCGCTGCGGCATTTCGCGCTGCTGCACGGTGATCTTCGCGTCGACAATGTGATGTTCGCGCCGGACGGCACCGTGACGCTGCTGGACTGGCAGACGATCACCCCTGGGCAACCGCTGCGCGATATCGCCTTCCTGCTCTCGACGAGCCTCACGATCGAGGACCGCCGCCGGCACGAGCGCGCCATCATCGCCGACTACCACCGAGCGCTCACCCGGCACGGTGTCACCGGCTACCGCCCGGAGCAATGTTGGGCCGACTACGTGTCGTCCCTGATCCACGCTCCGCTGATCGTCGTATTCGGTTGCGGTGCGGCCGCTCCCACTCCGCGCGGCGACCAGATGTTCCACACCATGCTCACGCGCAGCGCCGCCGCGATCGACGATCTCCTACCGGGCGCATTGCACTGACCCGGCCGCTCCCGTCGATCGCTGCGGTCATCGACGCGGCAGCCGGACGAGCTTTCGCGCATTGCTCGACGACGCCGCGCACCGTCGCCGCCGAAGCCGTTGTGCGGGTGGCGCATCGACGCGGGTCGGCGCTCTCACTGGGTGGTTCGGTTGTCGGCGTGTGGTGGCCGAAGCGCGCGCCGACGGATCTTGCCGGTGTGTGTTTTGGGCAGTTCCGCGATGATCTCGAGTTCCCTCGGTCGCTTGTAGGGCGCGAGGCGCTCTCGGGCGAACGAGATCAGCTCGTCAGCCCGGACGTCGTGTCCGGCCTTGAGCGAAACATAGGCGGCAACCGACTCACCTCGATACTCGTCGGGTCGGCCGACGACGGCTGCTTCGAGCACGGCCGGATGCTCGTACAGGACGTCCTCGACCTCACGCGGCCACACCTTGTACCCGGAGACATTGATCTGATCTTTGATCCGGTCGACCAGGTAGACCCAGCCCCGTTCGTCGACGATCGCGCTGTCGCCGGTGCGGAGACGGCCGCCGGGCAGGGCGGCCGCGGATTCCTCGGGTTTACGCCAGTATCCGCGAATGACCTGTGGGCCGGTGACGACGAGTTCGCCCTGGCTGCCGGGTGGAAGGGTGCCGCCTTCAGCGTCGACGACCTCGAGGGTCACTCCCGGCAGCGGTCGGCCGATGGACAAGGTGCCACTGTCCGGGTCGACCGGGGCACTCGTTCCGGGTGGTACGGCGGTGACAGCCGACGAGGTTTCGGTCATGCCGTAGGCGTTGTGGATGTAATGGCCGAACCGTTCGCGGAATCGGGCGATCGTACTCGGCGGGACCGGGGCACCCCCGCTGAACAGCGTCTTGATGGTGGAGAAGTGCGCGGCGGTGGCGTATTCGGAGTTCATCATCGCGTTGAACGCGGTGATCGAACCGATCGTGTAGGTGACGCGGTGTTCGCTGAGCGCGTCGACGGCGACGTCGGTGTCGAATCGGCCGGTGAAAACCAGTGCGGTTCGTTCGGTGAGCGCGAGGGCGCCGATGACGACGGCTCCGGTGATATGGAACAGCGGGGCCAGGGCGAAGACGACATCGCCGGGGGTGATGCTCGCGAGTTCGGCGAACCGGGTGGTCACCGCGCGGACATTGGCGTGTGAGTTCATCGCGCCCTTGGGCGGGCCGGTGGTGCCGGAGGTGTAGGCGAGAAACGCCATGTCGTCGCCGCGCACCTGGACCTGCGGGGGTTTCCTGCCGATGTAGGCGTCGGCCACAGCGAGCAGGTCGCTGGGCGGCGGGTCGGTACGGCGGCCTCCTGCCGCAGCGTCGACCTCGAACACCCGGGAATCGTTGCGGGACTGCAGGTCTGACTCCGCGGTACCCAGCACCCACGCGACCGTGGTGCCCTCGACATCGTCTCGGACCTGCTGCACATCGCGATCGGTGGTGATGACCCCGACCGGCTCCGCGTCACTGACCAGCTCGCGCAGTTCCCGGCCGCGATACATCGGGTTGAGCAGCAGGGCGACCGCGCCGAGCTTCCACAGGGCCAGCAGGACGAGTGCGTAGTGCGGAATGTTCTGCAGGTGGATGCCCACCCGCTCACCGTGTCCGACCCCGCGGTCGGCCAGTGCGGCCGCGAGTGCGTTGGCGAGGTCGTCCGCTGCGCGCACGGTCAGTGTGGTGTCGAAGTACACGAGGGCCGGGGCGTCGGGCTCGTGCTGGACCCGGTCGTGCCATGCCCGCACGAGGGTGTCGAAGTTCGGGTCGGCTTCGGGTGCTGTCCCGGTGTCACCGGCGCTCACGCGGGGAGTTCCTTGTGTCCGGTTTCGCGGATGGTCGCGACGGTGAGGAGGCCGATGGCGCAGACACCCATCACCCAGTAGGCGGGTGACATCGCGTTGCCGGTCGATTCCACGAGCTGGGCGGCGACATAGGGGGCGGTTCCGCCTGCGGCGATAGTGCCGATATTGAAACCGAGGGAGACACCGGTGTAGCGGACCGTGCGGGGGAAGAGCTCGGTGAACAGGGGGAACGCGGGGACCTGCACCACGCCGTTGAGAACCATGTACACGAAGTAGACGATGCCGATGACCAGGATGCTCGACGTCGCGCCCATGATCATGAAGGCGGGCAGCGCGAGCACGACGTAGCCGAGATAGCCGCCGATGAGCACCGGTTTGCGTCCCCACCTGTCGGTGAGCATGCCGCTGAGCGGGAAGGTGGCGCAGGCCAGCGCGATGGCGACCGCCGAGGTCCAGTAGACGGAGTCCTTGGAGAAGCCGAGGTCATTGATCAGATAGACGCTGAAGTAGGTCAGCCCGATATAACCGGAGCCGTTCATCGCGATGGCGATCCCGACGACCCGCAGGACAGACCACGGGCTCTTGGTGACAGTGTCGAGCAGCGGGCTCTTGGCGACCTGCTCCTTCTCCGCCATCTCCTCGAATTCGGGGGTGTCCTCCAGCTTCATCCGGACGCGCAGGCAGACGTAAGCCAGCGGCAGCGCGAGCAGGAACGGGATGCGCCAGCCCCACGATTGCATCTGCTCGTCGGTGGTGGCGAGCGACACCACGCCCACCACGGCGGCGGCCACGGCGAAACCGAGAGTGGAGCCGACCGGGGTGAAGGACCCGAAGAAGCCGCGTTTGCGCGGTGGCGCCGACTCGGCGATATAGGTGGCCGCGCCACCGACTTCGCCGCCGGCCGAGAACCCTTGGGCGAGACGGACCAGCACCAGCAGGATCGGGGCGAGCACACCGACAGCCGAATGGGTGGGCAGCAAGCCGAGGATGCCGCAGGCCACGCCCATGCTCACCACCGTCATCACGAGGGCGGAGCGGCGGCCGCGGCGGTCGCCGAGGCGGCCGAAGAAGATGCCGCCGAGGGGACGGGCGACATAGGCGACACCGAAAACAGCGAGCGTCGACAGAATCGACACCCCGGAATTCTCCGAGGGGAAGAACAGGGGTGCGATGGTGACGGCGAGGAAGCCGTAGACCGCGAAGTCGTAGTACTCGATGAGGGTGCCGACGCCGCCGGCGATGGCGGCGCGGCGGGCCACGGAGTTCGATTTCTTCGCGGCTGTCGCCGGCCGTGGTCCGGTGGGGTGCAGGTGATCGGACCCGACGCGAGATTCTGTGTTCGTCATTGAGCCTGTCTTTCGCGTGCGTGCTCGGCGAGCAGGAGTTCATAGGAGCCACCGGCTTCGATGACCTGGACGGTCCGCGGACTCGGTGGGTTGCCGACCAGGTGGGTTCCGTCGGACAGGCGCAGGGCGGCGGCGCGCCAGTCGAGGGCCACCGCGTCGTCGACCTGTACCGCGGTCGATACGCCGGGGATCGTGATCAACGGCATGCCGTTGAAGGTCTCGCCGCGCCAGAAGCCGGGCGAGAAGGATTCCGCGACGATGGCGGCGATGCCCGCGTTGCGGAGGGCGACCATGGGCGGGTAATGCGGATGGCCGTAGCCGAAGTTACGGCCGCCGACGATGATATCGCCGGGACGGACGCGGTCGGTGAAGGTGGGGTCGTAGACCCGCATACAGACCGATCGCAGGTGGTCGGGGTCGTAGGACTTGATATTGGCGACACCGACGACGAGGTCGATATCGAAATCGTCGCCGAAGATCCAGGCGACCCTGCCTTCGATGAGATCCGCGGGTGGGGGATAGGCGCTCACTGGTTCGACTCCTGGATGGTGCCGGTGAGGGCACTGGCGGCCACCGTGTAGGGGGAGCCCATGTAGATGTTGGCGTCGGGGCTGCCCATCCGGCCGGAGATGTTCAGGACACCGGTGGAGATGCAGTTCTCGCCGGGCTGCAACGGCTTCTGGTAGCCGAAGCAGAAGTCACAACTCGATATGTTGATATGCGCACCCGCGGTGCGGAGCACGTCGAGAATGCCTTCTCGCTCGGCTTGCTCGTACACCTGCTGGGAGGTCGGGACGACATTGAGTTCCACACCGGGTGCCACCTTGCGGCCGTCGAGAACCAGGGCGGCGGCCCGCAGATCCTCGATACGACCACTGGCGCAGGAGCCGATGAAGGCCTTCGTGATCGGGGTGCCTGCGAGTTCCCGGACCGTCTTGGTGTTGACGGCGCGGGCCGACCCGGGCAGCACCACGCGCGGGGTGAGGGTGGCGAGGTCGATGGTGTGGCGGGCGGCGTAGGTGGCGTCGGCATCCGGATACACCGGGTCGAAGGCGCGGCGGGCGACCTCGTCGGCGTAGGCCAGCGACATCTCGTCTGGTTCGAAGATCGCCGAGACAGCACCGGTGAACATGGCCATTCCGCACAGGCCCTGGCGATGGTCGATGGCCATGGAACGGGCGCCGGGGCCGCCGAATTCCATCACCTGATGCGCGCAGCCGTCGGCGCCGACCAGATCGATGATGGTGTGCACGAGGTCGCGGCTGTCGACGCCAGAGGGGAACTCGCCGACGAGGTCGAAGCGGGTGGTGGCGGGGATGTCGACGAAGACCTGACCGGTGACCCAGGCTTCGATGAGGTCGCGCCGGATGCCCCAGCCGAGGGCACCGAAGGCACCGATTCCGCTGATATGGCCGTCGAAGTGGACGAGGAACTCGCCCGGGATGGCGAGGCCGAGCTCAGCGGTGAGCTGGTGGCCGATACCGCGGCCCTCGTGCAGTTCGATGCCGTAGAACTCGCACCAGTCGCGGGTGACCTGGTGGACTTCGGTTTCCTTGTCGTTGCGCTTGGTGAGCATGTGGTCGATGAAGACGATGTAGCGGCCGGGGTCCTCGAGCTCGGTGATCGCGAAGTCCTCGCGCATCTGGCGGAACATCACGTCGGTGTAGCCGGGGAAGTCATAGGCGATCATGCGCGCGGGCCGCACCGGGTGGTTCTCGCCGGCCCGGACCGTTTGCTGATCCGTGGCGCGGCCGAGGATCTTCTCTGTCATCGTGTAACCCACAGCGATCACTGCTCCTTGGCCGGCAGGTACTTGTTCTGCATGGCCTCGACCTCGGGGAAGCCGATCAGTTCCACGAATTCGTGATGCTGGAGCGCGTCGGCGCTCACCTGGGCCGGGGCCTCGCCCGCGGCCAGCCGCCGCAATGTCTCGCGGGCGGCTCCGGCCACGGCCATCAGGACCTGGGTGGGCAGCAGGGCGAGGCGGACGCCGATCTGGTCGAGGACCTCGGGGGTGAAATCGCGTTCGGTCCAGGTCGACGCGGTGAGGGTGGCCATGAGCGGAACCCCGACTTCCTCGTGGCAGCGCTGCCACTGTTCGACGGTGTCGAAGGTCTTGGTGACCGGCATGATCATGTCCGCGCCCGCCTCGACGTAGGCCCGCGCGCGGCGGATCGCCTCGTCGCCCCGCGCGTCGGTGCGCGCGATCAGCAGCACATCATCGGGGATGGAGTCGCGGACGGCGCGGATCTTGCCGGTCGCCTCGGCGACGGTGATCAGGTCGACGGGCTCGCCCACGCAGATGGGGCAGGACTTGGGGGAGACCTGATCCTCCATGAACATGCCGCCGACACCCGCGTCGGCGAATTTCGCGGCGGTGCGCGCGGCGTTGACGGCGTTGCCGTAACCGGTGTCGATATCGGCGACGAGCGGCAGCTTCGACGACTCCCGGATCGTGCGGACCGCCTGCAGGTTCTCGGTCTGAGTGTAGAGCTCGGCATCGGGGAGGCCGAGTGCTGCCGAGACGGCGAATCCCGAGGCGCACAGTGCGCTGAAGCCCGCCTGCTCGGCGAGGCGGGCGGTCAGGCCATCCCAGACGCCGGGTGCGTAGACGAGGCCGCGGGTCGTGAGGTCTTTCAGGTTCGGGCTGCGCACAGTCCACCCTCCGTTTCGCGATGCGGAATGTGTTTCACATGACGATATGTACGGTAAGGTGGTGCGGGTCACAAAGTCAACCCCGGTCGGTGGATGTGCTCATATGGTGGCAACGCCGATCGCCGGACCAACGAAAGTGAGTGAGTAGCAGTGGCTGTGCCCATCGAGCCCGAAGCAGCAGGAGGTCGCGACGTCGTCGGCGCCGTCCTCAAGGCCTGCGCCCTGCTCGAGAAATTCGGTGCGGATCGGCCCGTCTGGACTTTGAACGAACTCACTTCGGCCAGCGGGATGAACAAGACGACGGTGTATCGCCTGATGGCCACGCTGATCCACGCGGGCTGGGTGGATCGCACCGCGGAAGGTGCTTACCGAATCGCGATGCCGGTGTTCGAAATCGGTTCCGCCGCGCTGTCGAAACTCGATATCCGTTCTGCGGCAAGGCCGTTCATGGCCGAGTTGGCCGACGCCTTCGGGAACACGGCCTACCTGATGGTGCCCGCGGAACAGGGTGCGGTCTGCATCGATCTGCTCGAAGGACGCAACTCCCTGGTCGTCGCCGGGATCAATATCGGCTCGGTGATGCCGTACCACGCCGCGGCGGGGCCGGTTGTCATGCTCGCTCACTCGAAGATGTTGCGGGACAGGTGGATCACGGCGGATCTGCCCGCGATCACCGACCGGACCATCACGGATGTGGCCCGACTCGTCGAGCACCTGGACGGGATCGAGAAGGCCGGCTATTCGCTGAGCAATTCCGACTACCTGCCCGGGGTCGCGGCGGTGGGAGCGCCGATCCTGGGGAAGGACGGATCGGTTGTCGCGTCCATCAGCGTCGGGGGCCGGGCCGAGGAGTTCGAAGGGGACGCCCTGGCCGAGATGATCGAAAAGGTGTGTGACGCCGGGTCGCGGATCACGCGGATCATGCAAGCGCTACCGCGAGGCTGATCAGGTTGTGAGGAGCAGCAGGGCGATGCGGAGTAGCCACCGACCTCGGCACGTCGTGACGGTGGGCTACTCGAGCTTGCCGCCCGCGTCGGTGCACTCCCGGTAAGCAGTGCTTGCGGAATTATTGCGAGACTGGGAATACGGCATAGAACGGGTCTGCTGTAACGCCGACTCGCGTTGGCATAGTCCCAGTTTGGCGGAGGTTTGGTTACGCCATGCCGGTGGACCGGAGGTGAGTTTGCTGAAGGTGTGCTGTCTGTATCCTTTGCGCGTCCTGGTCGACGGGGGCGAGCGGTGTCCGTTCGCCCCATGAGGTTCGGAGGTTTGCGCACACATGGTTTCGCATCGCTCGGTTCCGCGTCCGGCGGTACTCACGCCCGGCGCTGCAACATCGGATTTCCGTCCCGTGCTGCTCGATGCATCGAGACCGGAAGGACTGGGTGATCTGGAAGCGCTGGCAGCGTCGAGCTCTGTCAGTGCGGTGCACGACACCATCGAAGAACAGCTCGACGAACTGATCCGCTGCGAGGACCCCGCCGTCCCGCATTCGGCGGATTCGCTGGCAGCGTCGCGTCGTCGGATCTGTGGCGAGACTCCGTTGTGGCGATGGGGAACCTGGGTCTTCTATCCGTGGAACGGCCGGTTGGTGCATGTGCTGGCGCGCGAGCATTTTCAGCGGGTGCGAACCGATCGCAATCGTAACAAGATCGACCGGGCGCAGCAGCGAGACCTGCGCGAGCGGCGGATCGGTGTGGTCGGGCTGTCGGTGGGCAACAGTGCGGCTGTGACGCTGGCGATGGAAGGGGTCGGCGGATCGTTCCGATTGGCCGATTTCGACACCGTCGGGCTGTCGAATCTGAACCGGCTGCGGGCGGGGATGGGTGATCTCGGGGTCTCCAAAGCTGTGCTGGCGGCGCGTCAGATGTTCGAGATCGACCCCTATCTCGACATCGAGGTGTTCCTGGACGGGTTGACCGAGGAGTCGATCGGGCCGTTCTTCGATGGGGTGGGCGGCACCCGGCCGCTGGATCTACTGGTGGAGGAATGCGACACGATGTGGGCGAAAGTCGCTGCCCGTGAGTTCGCGCGGCGCCGAGGGATTCCGGTACTGATGGACGCCAACGATCGCGGCCTACTGGATGTGGAGCGTTTCGATCTCGAACCCCATCGCCCGCTGTTCCACGGCCGCACCGGCGGGTCGAGCTCGCCCGATGTCGCGAGGATGAACCGGGGTGAGCTGCTGTCGCTTCTGCTGGCAGTCGTCGATGAGCCGCGGTTGAGCCCGGCGATGCGCGACGCCCTCGGTGAGGTCGGCCGGAGCCTGTCCAGCTGGCCGCAACTCGCCTCCGGGGTGATGCTCGGTGGCGCATTGGTGGCGGACACGGCTCGCCGGATCCTGCTCGGCGAGCTGATCCCGTCGGGGCGAACCTATATCGACCTCGACGAACTCATACCCGCGCTGGGTCCACGAATGGCTCCGGAATTCGTGCGGGCGATGGAGGAAGTCCGTTGACGATCGACCTGCGCAATGTGGAACTGGTCGGCACGCGGCTGCGGTTGCGTGATCTGCGTGCCGGTGATCTGGACGTCTACCAGCGGATCTTCACCGACCCGCGCTTGACCCGATTCATGGGTACCGACAGCATGGGCGTCCGGGCGGCCGCGGCGTCGTTCGACGCCGCGCTGCGCTCGCGCGACGAGAGTCCGCGGCGCAAGTTCACGCTGGCGATCACAGCACCGGATGACGACACCATGGTCGGCACCATCGGCCTGCTGGTGGAGGATTTCGGCAGCAACGCGATGATCGGCGGTCTGGTCGTGGTTCCGGAGGGGGCGCTGCGGGCGGGTGGTATCGAGGCGGGACGGCTCATGGCGGCATTCGCCTTCGGGCCGCTCGGGATTCACCGGGTATGGGCGGGGCATCGGCACGATCATCCGGTGATGGACACAGTGATGTCGGGAGTGGGCTTGACGCCGGAGGCACGGCTGCGACAGCTGTACCGAACCCAGGGCAGGTGGCGCGACGTGTGCACCTACGCGGCTGTGCAGCCGGAATGGGCGGCGACGGCGACAGCTGCCGAACGTCGAGTCCTCGCGTTGCGGCCTACTGCGGCAAGGGAACACGCCACCGCAGGTCGGTGAAGTCGGTGGGCAACCCTCCCGAATCGGGCTCCAGGCGGGCCACGGCGCGATAGCATCGCCGACTACAGGCCCCACGTAATCACCTTTGCCTGAATTGCCACCACCCGAAACGCGCAGTGGCCGGCGACGGGAGGGACTCCACCGCCGGCGAGATCCGAAGTGGAGATCACCAATGGCAGTGCTGATCGACTCCGACTACTTCACGCCGGCGGACCGGCGGGAGGCGGTCACCGCAATCCTGCAGGAAGCCGATATCGGGGCGAACCTGCAGATGTGGGACTCGCCGGCGGAAGTGGTCAGTCGGCACCAGGCCTGGATGCTCGGCCCGATCGCGCTCACCCGCTCGGAGGTATCCGGTCACCAGGTCTGCCGCACCAGCCGCCATGAGCGATCCACGCCAAGCGACACTCTGACGGTGACCGTGCAGAACGGACAGGTCCGCAGGCACGAACAGTTCGGTGCGCAAACGCTGATCGAACCAGGTGCCTGCGAAGTGATCGACCTGGCCACCACATTCGCCTCCGGCTGGCACGGTCTCGGCGGAACGCTGTGCCTGCAGCTGTCCAGAGAGCGCCTCGGCATTTCCGCGGAAACGATCGTCGCGGCGCACGGGCGATTGGCGGCGTCGCCGCTGTATCCGATGGTCACGGCGCAGATCCAGCATCTCGTCCGGATCGCCGACCAGCTCGAAGCCGATCCGGCCGCCGCCTCCGTGGGCGAGTCGTGCCTGGAAATGGTTCGGGCACTACTGATCTCGGCGGCCGGGCGCGGGCCGGGTGACGGCGCGGCCATCCCGGAGCAACTGCTGATCGAGCAGATCCTCGGGTATGTCCGGACACACCTGTCCGACTCGACCTTGAAGATGCCCGCTATCGCCGCCGCCAACAACATCTCGGTCCGGCACCTGTACAAGGTGTGCGCGCAGTCGGGTATCAGTCTCGAGCAGTGGATCATCGAACAACGCCTGGTCCGGGCCCGCGACATGCTGGTCGACCGGGGCTACGCTCACCGGTCCGTCGCCGCTGTGGCCGGTGCCGTGGGTTTCCGCGACGCCGCCCACTTCGCCCGGCGATTCCGCGAAGCATTCGGTATGACGCCACGTGACTGGCGCCGCAGCGCCACCGATGCGGCCAACCCACCGAAGTAGCCGGGGTTCCGCGCTCGAATGCACGCACGTTTGTGCGTGCACAGTCAGTTGCCGTGCAGTCACAGCCTCCTTCGAGGGCCGATTCACCGATATCTTTCGAATGTGGTTGCGCGAGACCGCATCAGGAGCAGGAGTGTTCGCCGACGGGCGACCGCGCCGATGCGGTCCGTGCCGAGGGCATCGACAGAGAGGGGAGACCATGTCCACGAGGATCGGCAAAGCTATTCGGGCGGCGCGGATGGCCTCCGGATTCACGCAGGCCGAGTTGGCCGACTGGATCGGAATTGCGGACGGAAATCAGATCAGCCGTTGGGAACGTGATGTGGTGACACCCAGCGCCGGCAATGTCGGCGAATTGTCGAGGGTTCTAGGGGTGCGTCTCGACAACTCGGTGGGCGACGCGGTGTCGTGCTGAGCTGAATGCCGTTGCGTCGGCGCGATCCAGACCGAGCCGACGCAACGGCGAGTGTCCGCCGAGCCGCCCGAGGCTACGAAACGACCTGGGAGCTCAGGTAACTCAGCAGAATGTGGGCGTCGTCGCCGTAGTCGATGTGCGCGTCGGAGGCGTAGAAGCTGGCCATGTCAACGCCTTGGCGGGCCAGTTGGACGAGCTCATCGACGGTAGCGGGGTCGGTGATGCTGAGCAGGGTTCGGGTGGTGGCGTGGAGATCGGCTCCGATGCCGGCGGCGATGGGGCCGAACACGGAGCCGGTGAGGTCGGCGCCGGTGGCGGCGAAGGTCGCCAGGTCGGCGGCGGCGGCGATGGGGTCGTTGCGATCGAGGGACTCGACTGCACGCCACAGGATCTCCTGCAGTCGGCCGACCCTGTCGGCGATGCTCAGAAGATCGATGTCGATGAGGGCGTCGGCGATCACGCTGACGCCTGCGGTCCGACCGGAGGGGTCGACGGCGGCGGCCGCGCGGATGACCTGGGCGACCAGGACTCGGTCTACACCCGCGGCGGCTTGGACCAAGGGGGCCAGGGCAACGTTCAGGGCATTCGCGGTCCGGTGCGCACCGCGAATGTCACCTGCCGCCAAGAATTCCGGGAGGCGGGTCAGGTTGTCGAGAATGGTAGGCAGGTTCGCCGCGGTGGCGGTCCAGCCGGCGCCCATGGTGACGGCTTGAGCGATCAAGCTGCTGGGATCGACCGTGGCGGGGATGACGTTGGCGATCGGTTCGGGATCACCGCTCAGGACCCGCCCCAGCACGGCGAGAAACGGAGAGGTGGCGGCATCGAGGGAGCAGTACAGGTCGCCGTCGGCACACAGCGTGCGCACCCGCTCGGTCAACGCACCGAAATCCTGGCTCCGCGTTCCGGCTATACCGTGGCCGGGCTGCGGATTGCCCAGGGAGAGCGTGGTATTCGGATCGCGATGCGGATCGGCCAGTAGTCCGACACCGACCACTCGATCGGCACCGATGGGACCGTCGCCGTTGCCGATCTCGGTGGCGAGATCGCCGATGCCATCCGCCCCCTGGCTGTAGCCGGCGAGGACGACCCGTGTCGAGCTGCACAGGCCACGCAGCATGTGGTGCAAGCGGGATTCCAGGGTGTTCAGGGACTCCGCGTAGCTCAGACCGAGGTCGAAAGCGCTTGCGGCATAGGGGACGTAGAGAACCGTGATGTCACGGCCGAACTCCTGTCGCAGGCCATCGCCGACGGGCCGGAGCATCCCGACGGGCACCCCCGGATCGGCGTCCAGCGTGGTCTCCCACGTTCCCGGCGCGAAAATCGCCGTATAGGGGGTGCAGGGCCGCGCGCCAGGCATTTCCGCCCGCGCGACGCCTGCCGCCGCAGTCCCGACTACCACGACGGCGGCGACCAACATCGCCGCGGCGGATCTCGACAACCTGCTCATCGTCCAATTCCTCTGTTGCCGAAGGGGATTCGTGACGATGCGACAGCTGTTGAATCGCGCCGAACCGTCGTGGCCAATTCTCGCCACTCGGCGACGGTTTCGCCGACAATTTCAGACACAGTTTCATTTCAGATCACCGGCCGGGGGGCGAGACGTGTGGGTAACCGGCATACGCCGGGTCTATCGCTTTCCCTGAAGCGTTACGCGCGGTGCCGTCGGCTAGGTGGCGTTGTCGGGGCGGCACCCACAGGACTCGCCTCGGTGGAGGGTGACCGGCATCGGGGTGTGTGCCGCGGAATCGAGTGTTGGATCGAGAACGTCGCCGATCGCGCGGTGGGCGATGGTATCGATGGGTTGCTGGGCCGAAGTCAGGGTGATCTGTCCGAAATTCTGGGCTGTGCCGCCGTCGAAGCCGACGATGCGGATGTCGCCGGGAACGCGCAGTCCGGCGTCGGTGACGGCTCGCATGGTCGCCGCGGCCTGCGCGTTCGTGCCGACGACCATGCCGTGCGGTGCCGGGGCGTCCGCGCTGAGATGCGCGCGGACGGCCCGGTAGGCGCCTTCGGGAGTGAGGTCTGTGCGGATGAGGGTGCCGGCGGTGGTGATCGAGGCGAAGCCCTCGTGGCGCTGCGCGACGGTTTCCCGGTCGCCGTATTCGACGTCGGCCGCGGTGAATCCGCCGACGAAGGCGATGTCACGGCAGTGGTGGACCTCGGCGAGGTGGGCGGTGGCGATCGCGCCCGCCGCGACGTGGTCGGCGCAGACGAGCGGCATCGGGGCGTCGACCGTTCCTCGTCGGCTGTGTACCCAGGCGACGGGCACGCGGGCACGGCGGCAGGCCTTGCTGATCTCGGGAGTGTTGACCGCGCCGACGACGATCAGTCCGTCGATGCCGACATCGGTGAACGCCGCGGTGAACTCGAGTTCGCGGTCGGGGTCGTACCCGGTGTTGCCGATCATGGTCAGGTGATCGCGGGCGCGCGCCTCGATCTCGAGCCGCCCCGCGAGTGCCGCGTACAACGGCAAGGTGAGGTCGGGAACCAGCATGCCGAGCTGACGCCACTTGCGCGGCCGTCGCAGCGCTCGGGCGTTGCGGTCGGGTCGATAGCGCAGCTCGTCGGCGGCGGCGAGGACCTTGGTACGCAACGCATCCGACACCGGGCGTGGCCCGTCGTTGAGGACATAGCTCACCGCGGCGGTCGAGACGCCGGCGAGCGTCGCGACGTCAGCGAGAGTGGGCCGTTTCGTGGTCACATTCGCTCCAGTGTCGCAGCCCGAATCCGAGGTTGTCCGGGTTTCGTTCATGCAGATTCCTACCCTATCCGGCACTCGAATCCTGATTACGCTAATCGATTAGACACGTTACAAGCGTGACCCAGCGCCGCAACATATGACAGGTGAAGTAGACGACATGTCCTACGCACGACTCAGCGGAGTCACCCATCACGAACCCGGCAACGCCTACGACAGCTACGTCCTGTTCACCGGTGCCGACTCGATCACCCGCCTGATCGACCTCGCGGGCACCGTTGTTCGGGAATGGCCGCATCCGGGGGTTCCGCCCCGGATCATCGACCCGGCGCTCAACGGCGGTCGCATCGGCGATATCGGAGTCCAGCTGAGCGAGAGCGGCGACGTCCGCGGCGGCATCTACGCCAACGGGACTGTCGGCCAACTGAATTGGGCGGGGGACACGGTGTGGGAATGGGGGAGCGAGGCGCCCGGCGGCGCCGCACGCCAGAATCACGACTGGGAGCTACTGCCCAACGGCAACCGGCTGCTGCTGGTCACCGTGGCGCGGGTGGTGCCCGATCTGGGCGCGGCCACCGTCGGCGATCAAGGACTGTTCGAGGTCGATCCCGACGGTGCGATCGTGTGGCAGTGGCTCGCCGGTGATCACCTGCACGAGTTCGGCTTCACCGAACTCGGGTGGCAGGCACTGCGCGCCACCGCGGCCCGCGACCCCGAAGACCCGTGGGGCTATCTGGAGATGAACAGCGCGAAATCGCTGGGACCCAACCACTGGCACACCGAGGACCCCGACACGGTCTTCCAACCCGACAACATCGTTGTCAGCTTCCGCAAAGCCAACATCGTCGCCCTGGTCGACAAGGCATCCGGCGCGATCGTCTGGAAGCTCGGCCCGTACTTCGACGCTGTCCCCGGCGCCCAGCATCAGCGCATCAACGCCCACAAGGTGCCACGCCCGCTCGACCAGATCTCGGGCCAGCACAATCCGCACATGATCGCGCCCGGCCTGCCGGGCGCGGGCAACATCCTGGTCTTCGACAATCAGGGCGGTGCAGGCTATCCGCCTGCGCCGCTGGGTATCTACGCGGGATCGCGGGTGCTCGAGATCGATCCGACCACCGAACAGATCGTCTGGCAGTACACCGCCGAGGACTCCGAGCGGCCGTCGTGGACGTTCTTCAGTTCCTTCGTCAGCAACGCTCAGCGACTGCCCAACGGCAACACCCTCATCACCGAGGGAATGCGGGGCCGGCTCTTCCAGGTGACGCCGGATGGCGCGGTGGTGTGGGAATACCACAGTCCGTACGAGGGCTACGGAGTCGCCGGTGAGCCCGAGGTTCGCGAACCGCGCGTGCCCGGAGTCGACCGACTCACGTTGACCCCGTTGGTGTATCGGGCTCAGGCGGTGCCCTTCGACTGGGTCCCGGCCGACACCACCACCAGCTGACCGAACCGCGTCGCCGTCGGTGCGGGCGGCGCCGTGGCCCGCTCACACCGACATGGAACCGAAGGAAGGACGACGACGTGACAACCAGCGTGGGAACCAAAACAGCACCCGATCCACCGGCAACCTCGAAACGCAACGCACGGCGTCCACGCCACCCCGGCGCAGCAGCCTGGATCGCGCGCGCGAAGGCACTGACGTTCACCATCGCCGGCCTCGGTCTGGCCGCCCTGGTGTGGTCGCTGGTAGCGGCGGGCGGGCAGTTCCCCGATGAGCTGTTTCCGGCACTGCCCGAGATCGGGCGAGCTGGGCGCAGCATGTGGCTCGACGGCATGTTGGCCGACGACATCACCGCCAGCTTGCGCCGTGCCGCAACGGGATTCGTCATCGGCGCGCTGGCAGGCATCGCCGCCGCGGTGCTGACCGCGAACACCGCGACCGGTCGCGCACTGCTGCAGCCGGTCCTGCGATTGCTCTCGCCCATTCCCACGATCGGACTCGTCCCGCTGGCGATCCTGTGGTTCGGGCTCGGCGAGGACAGCAAGGCGCTGGTGATCGCGCTCGGCGTTTTCGTGCCGGTATGGATCAACAGCCACACGGGCTTGTCGGGCACCCCTGAGGACTACCTGCAAGCGGCGCGGTGCCTGGGCGCGGGGCGGCGTCAGACGCTGCTCAGGATCGTGTTGCCGGAGGCGGCTCCCGACATCGTCTCCGGTCTGCGGGTCGGTGCCGCGATGTCGTTCGTCCTCATCGTCGTCGCCGAAATGACCGGAACGACCGAGGGAATCGGCTATCGCATCTATCAGTCGCAGATGTTCTCCCAAGCCGACCGGGTGATCGCGTGCCTGATCGTTCTCGGCATCATCGGCGCCGTCTGCGACCTGGCGATCGCCTCGCTCACCGCGCCGCTGACGACATGGTCGGAAAAGGAGCACTGAGATGGCGATCCACACCAACGACCTCGTCGTTCACTACCCCGGACAGCCCGCCCCGACACTCGACGGGATCAGCATGTCGATCCCCGACGGCTCGTTCACCGTGCTGGTCGGCGCCTCGGGCAGCGGCAAGTCGACCCTGCTGCACTGCCTTGCCGGTCTCATCACCCCCACCGCCGGGACGGTGACCGACAACGACACCCCGGTACTGGCACCGGATCCACGCCGCGGCATGGCTTTTCAGCGTGACGTGCTGTTTCCGTGGATGTCGGTGGCCGACAACATCGAGTTCACCCTCCGCGCTCGGGGCGTTCGAGCCAGGGCGCGACCGGCGCGAGTCGCCGAACTCCTCGATGTCGTCGGGCTGCCCGACGGCGTCGGCGCACGCCGCCCCAGCGAATTGTCCGGCGGCATGCGTCAGCGGGTGAGCATCGCCCGCATGCTCGCCGGGGAGCCCACCGTGATGCTGATGGACGAACCGTTCGCGGCACTGGACGCGCTGACCCGGCTGAAGATGCAGGACCTGCTCATCGACCTGTGGACCAGATACCACCGCACCGTCGTGTTCGTCACCCACGACATCGACGAAGCGATCCGGCTGTCCGACACCGTCAGCGTGCTGCGTGACGGCCACCTAGTCGACCACATCGCCAATCCCTTGACCCGGCCGCGTCATTCGGACGCACTGGCCGAACAGCCCGGCTACAGCCAGATCCGCAAGCTTTTGCATCACGAGCTCGGCATCGATCACGCCATTGCCTGACCCCACCTTTTCGAGCTAGGACCCCACGTGAAGAACTCTCTCCGACGCACTGCCGCCGCGGCCCTTGCCGCTCTCGCCCTCTCGGTCGCTACCGCTTGCGGCGAAGCGGGCAGCGCCGATCCCGACACGCTCACCGTTGGTTTCGTCGTCGACCCGTCCTGGGCTCAGATACCCGTCGCCGACCGGGTGGGGTTGTTCGACAAGCACAACGTCAACGTCGAAGTCGTCAACTTTCCCTCCGGCGTCGAAGCGCTGCAGGCAGTCGCCGCCGGACAGGTCGACATCGCCACCGCCGCCGACGTGCCCACCTCGGCGGTGCTCACCCGGTCGCCGTCGCTGCGCATCGTCGGTGACGGCTCCCGCTGGGAGGGCTCGCGCATCATCGCCCGGCGCAGCGCAGGCATCAACGATGTCGCGGATCTGGCAGGCAAATCCATCGGCACACCGCTGGGTACGAGCGCTGCCTACTTCGCCGCGAATACGTTGTCGCACAACAATATCGAGGCGAACCTCGTTCAGGTGGCACCCTCGGCGACGGTCACCGCGGCCACCCGGGGCGACGTGGACGCGGTGTCGATCTTCCAGCCCTACCAGGCCCAGGTTGTCGCGGCGCTCGGCGCCGACGCGGTCGAACTGTCCGGCGGCAGCTACAACCAGCACAGCCTCTACCTCGCGACGCAAGACGCTGCCACCCGGAAAGCGGGTGCGCTGACCGCCTTCTTCGCGGCACTCGCCGAGGCGAGCGAGCAATTGAAAGCCCTCGCCGATCCCGCTGTCGAGGCGGTCTCCACTGCCACCCAGCTGCGCCCCGACCTGCTGCGTACCGTGCTTCCGCAGTTCGACTTCACCCTGCAATTGCCGCCCGCGCTGCCGGGCAAGCTCGATGAGCTCGGGCGATGGGCCGAAAGCCAAGGCAAGATCAAGGCCGGTACCCCGCTGCCGGACTACGCGACTCTGATCGACAACCGCTTCCTTCCGGTGAACGGATAGCAGCTGCTCCCGTCCCCGCGAGCCGCGAGGACGGGAACGTCAGGGCCGGCCACTGACGGCGGCGGTGACGGCGTCGAGGAAGGGCTGGCCACCCATGGCGTAGCCGCCGGCGATCGCGCCGAGGACCAGGCCGACGGGGCCGGTGATGATGCTGAGGAAACCGAAGCCGAGGACTGTCCCGATGAGGCCGCCGAGCAGGCCGCCCGCGACGACGCCGACCACGTTGCGGTTGATCTCGTTGGTCAGCTGAGACATCGGGCTGATGGCCTGCATCTCGCCGACCGCGGTGGCGCTCGGCTGCGGGGCGAGGACGAGGTGGTGGCCGTTGTCGGAAATCGTTTGCGCTACCCGCATCTCCTTGCCGGAGATCTGGTAGACGAGCGGGATACGGGTGACGACGGCGCCGGAGTCGGCGACGAGGGTCACCGCGGTGTTGTCGTCGGTGGTGGTGAAGGTGCCGCCGGCGACGGTGGTGGTCAGCACCCGGGAGAACTCGGTGAGGGTGGCCTCGTAGCGCACGGACTGGTCGACCCCGGACGTGGTGGCCTCGGGGGTCGGTGCGACCGGCTGTGCGGTGGCGGTTCCCGCGGTGATCCAGACGGTGGCGCCGACGAGGAGCGTGGCAGCAGGGAGGTAACCGAGTTTCATCAGGTATTTCCTTTACGCATCACGAACAATTGCGCGGCCGAACGGCGTGCCTTTGCTCGGGCACGAACCATGTTGTCCGCCAGTGAGATCGGGCAGACAATAGCACCCTTTTCCGGTTGTCGGTGAACCGTCCCGAATTGGGCGGCAGACCAGTATTTCTCATTGTTAAAATGCGCGGATTCACAATTCGACACATTCGTGTGCGGCCGTGTAAGAACTGTCAGGCGAGTGGGACGCCGGTCGGGGATGTCCAGCGGATGAGTAGGACAACAGATGGTGCGTCGGAGAACTCTAGCTGTGGTCGGCGTGGCGACGGGAGCGGTGTTCGCCCTGGCAGGCGCGTTCTACCTAGCGCTTTCCGTCTTTGTGGGGTTCGCGGAGCGCGAGCCCGGCGGGCCCGATAACGCCTCTGCCGCAAGAACTTTGCCGACCGAGGTTTCGACTACTCAACCGCTGGGAACTATTACCGAGCTTTCCGGCGGTGTCGCGTCCACATTGACAAAGTCCGCGACGCAGATTCCGTGGGTGGAACTGAGTGCGGGCGATTGTGTGGATGTGCATGCGGCCGATATTCGGCAGGTCGCGTGCGGCGACGTCAACTCCCGCTACAAGGTGACGGAATTGGCGTCGGTGGGCAGTCAGTGCCCGAGCGACGTCGACCTCGCGCACCATCGGACACTGCCGGGCGGCGTGGACGAGACCGTCTGCCTGGATATCGACTGGACCGTCGGTGAATGCCTCGACCTGGCGGGTGACGCGGTCGGACACGTCGACTGCGCCGCCGACGTCCCAGGTCGGGTCCGCGTCCTCGAGGTCCGGCACGACACCACGGATGTGAACGTCTGCACGATCGGCGACCGCGGTGTCGTCTACGACCAGCGCCGCTACGTGGTCTGCGTCAGCACCCGCTGACCGGCCCGATCGGAAGTCGGTCGCTGTTGACCAGATCACTATGTCCGGTGTCGAGGCAGACCACCGCCCGCTCCCCAGCGTGCCGAGATCGGCGCCGCCGCCGTCGACCTGCTGATCGGGGCTGCGGAAGCCGGGAAGGGGGCGTCGGAACACATTTGCTACCGCCCCCACCTGGTCGAGCGCGCCTCCACTGTCGGTTGACCGCCAACTCGGCATGGGACTCAGATCGAAGGTTGCATAATCAGGCGGTGCATGCTGGTGATGGTCTGTTCGATCGACGCCTGTCCGACCGCGCGCGTGAAGTGATCCGCCAAGGTGCCGAGATCGCGATGAACGCGCCGGAGGAGTGGCTCGACGAGCTCTATGACGCCACGCTCCGGAAAACCAGCCTGCGTGCCATCGCCGGGGATCCGTTGCTGGCGGAGGCGGTGCGGCGCGTCAATCGGGGCAACCTGCTGCACTGGGCCTCGGCCAACGTGGCCGATCCGGGCATGCCGGTGCCGATCAACCTCGGCGCCGACCAGATCGCCATCGTGCGCGACCTGGTCCGCCGCGGCATGAACGAGGCCGCGCTGCAGGCCTACCGCGTGGGTCAAGACGTCGTATGGCGGCGGTGGATGACGATCATCTTCATCCTGACGCCCGACCCGTTCGAGCTGCAAGAGGTCTTCGAGGTCACCGCCGCCTCGATCGCCGGATTCGTCGACGGCACCATCGAGGCGATCACCGAGGTCATCGAACACGAGCGCGACGAGCTCGCCCACGGCTCGTATGCCGAACGGCGGGAAATGATCTCGCTCATTCTCGAGGGCGAACCCATCAATATCGAGCGTGCGGCGGCCCAGCTCGGATATCGGCTCGACACGACCCATACCGCCGCCATCGCCTGGAGTGACGTTCCCGGTGCCGAACTCGAGGAACCGCACCGGGTGACCAGGGCGCTCGCCCAGGCCGCCGGTGCGGCGACGGCGCTGAGTCTGCTCGCCAGCGCGGCTACCCTGTGGGTCTGGGTGCCCGGCCCCACCCCGCCCGACACCGCGGCGCTGGCCGAAGCTTTGGACCATATCCCCGGCGTGCGGATCGCCATCGGTTCGACTGGCCGAAACCTCGCGGGTTTCCGGACGAGTCACCTCGACGCCCAGGCCGCGCACCGAATCCTCGCCCGCCCGCACAGCACCCGGCGGACGGTCACTTTCAGCGAAGTGCAATTGACCTCGCTGATCACCGAAAACGGCGCTCAGGCAGACCGTTTCATCAAATACACGCTCGGCGAGCTGGAACACGCCGACAGCGAACTGCGGGAATCGGTGCTCGCCTACATCAACGAGCAGTGCAACGCCACGCGCGCTGCGGCGCGCCTGTTCACCCACCGGAATACGATCTTGCGCAGGCTGGCCCGCGCCGACGAGCTGCTGCCCCGCCCGCTGGCGGAGAACAGCGTGCACATCGCCGTCGCGCTGGACGCACTGTTCTGGCGGCAGAGCGCACCGCGGCCGACGTGAGCGAATTACCGCGCAGCGCAGACCGGGGTGAGGCGGTGAGTGCCGCGCAGGCCCTTGAGGGTCGCGTCGCGACCGGTCCCGATGGTGAGATTCGCCGGGCTTCCGATCGACTCCAGCACCTGCTCGCTGAGCAGGACTTCGCCACCCTCGGCCTGCGCGGTGACGCGCGCGGCCATGGCGACATTGCGTCCGAACAGATCGTCACCCCGGCGGACGGAGGTCCCCATGTGGATGCCGATCCGGACCTTGAAATCTGTTCCGTCCCGCGATGATTCGGCGTCCTTGCGTAGTGCTGCCTGGATGGCGAGGCCGCAGTCGACCGCCCGCTCCGGCGCGGCGAAGGCGATCATGTAGCCGTCGCCCTGGTTCTTCACCACATGGCCGCTGTGGGCCTGCACGCATCGCTCGACCAGGCGGTGGTGGCGGTCGAGTAGTTTGACCCAGGCACGGTCGCCCAGGTGTTCGTTGAGCGCGGTCGATTGTTCGATGTCGGAGAACATGATCACGACGTTGCCGTCCGGTGCCAGCCTGGCCAGATCGGGACGCTCGACCCGCGCCCAGCCCGCGAGGTCTTCGATGGAGGTCAGCACCGCAGCGCGAAAACCTTTGGCACGCACCAGATCCGCGGCCTGCCACGCGGTTCGCACCGCTTCGCGGCCGCCCACCATCAACCGCTGTGTGGTCGTCGCCCGCAGCGGTGCTCGCCGTTTACGCCGACTGCGCACCAACAGGATCGACAGGGTGATCAGGCCGATGGCTTCACCGGCGGCGATGATCGCGAGCACGGTGATCACGACGGTGGTCACCGGAGGAACCCCGGCGGAGTAGCGTAGCTGGTCGAACCCTGTAGCGGCTGCGCGCCCGAGCTGTTCACGGCAAAATAGTACACAGTCGTTCACCCGAATTCCGAGCGGTATGTTTCGGTGCATGCGGATTGGTGATCGTGCGGCGAGGTGCCTCGTTGCTGTCGGCGGACTGTGCCTACTTCGTCGTTCGAGGCCGAGGTCCAGCCGAAATGGCGCTACCCTCCAGCCTCGACGCGGATCTGAGCGGAGGTGCCGGGCCCGCGTCCGCCGGAGTCACGGCCTCGCTCGCGCCGAATTTCGGTGTACAGGTGACGCGCCTGGCGGACGGCCGCTGGTGCACATTGCACAGCGAAACTTCCATTCGGGTGCGAAACGCCATTGGAACGCGAGGTGCTGAGAACGCACGATAGAGCGCAAAACACCGGAAAGTGGGTATTCGCGCATGCCGAACAGCGTCCTGCCGGCCCCGATCGTGACGATGCCAGGTCGGCCGATGGTCGGCGATCTCCCTGCGGCGTCAACGATTTCGGGCAGGATTATGAGCCGATTCATCGTCGACAGCGAACTGTCCGGCCGCGTCCCGCTAGCCGACCTGCGTCGCGATGTCACCGTGCTGGTGAAGGCATGCCTGGATTTGACCGCCGGACTGCTCACGGGCGCGGACACCACGAAGCCGCTGGCCGATGTGCGCTTCGGCGTGACGGAATGGGCACGCGAGGGCGTCCCCGTCGACTCGATGCACAAGGCGGTGCGCGCCGGCACGCGGATGGTGTTCGACCATCTCCTCGCGCGGGCCGAGTCCGCCGCGGACCGCGTGGCCGTGGCCGAAGTGACGCGAGCGTTCTTCGAGCTGACCAGCAGGCTCGCCACCGTGATCGCGCAGGCGTACTCGAGTGAAACGCGCGCGGCGGGCGCCGACGCTCTGGCCGCGGCCCTGATGGCAGGGAAGGCGACACCGGCCATGGCCCGTGCCTGCGGGGTGCGGCTGGCCGAGAAGTACTTCGTCTTCGCCGTGGCGTTCGTGCCGCACCATGCCGAGGGGGAGTCGCGCCAGATCGTCTCCCCTCGAACAGTTCGCCGGGTCAGAGCCGAGGTGTCGCACCGGTGCGGTGATCATGCGTTGATGCAGATGGGAGCCGGCACGGCGACCCTGCTGATTCCACCGGATCACTTCGATCCCGCAGGGGCGCAACGGTTCGTCGAGCACCTTGTCGCCGCGGCGCGGACCCGGGTTCGCGCCACCTTCGTGTCGGCGCGAGGCGCCGGAATTCCCGAAGCGGTCGAGCGCGTGCACGCGGTACTCGACCTCATGGGTCGCCTGCGCCGCGACGGGCTGGAGCGCTTCGAGGACCTGTCGCTGGAGTATCAACTGTCCAGGCCGGGCGCGGCGGGCCGCCATCTGGCCGCGATGTTGGACCCGCTCGAGCCGCATCCGATTCTGCTGGAGACGTTGAAGACCTATCTCGCGACCCGCTGTACGCGCCTGCGCACAGCGCACCTTCTGCACGTTCACCCCAACACTGTCGACTATCGGCTGACCAAGATCGCGGAGATCACCGGGTTCGACCCGACGCACTCGGACGGGATCTGGCGCCTGCGTTCGGCGCTCGTGGCCCGCATGGCCGGTGTCAGCGAGCGGGATTCGGCGGACAGCGGCGAACCTGATCAGACCGCACCCGCCGCGCGGGCTTGCTGATCGGCGCGGCAGCGGCCGTGCCGAGGCCTGCGGTAAGCGGAGACCGTTACCGGGAGCCGGCCGCCCTACCGGCGCTGCGGCACGGGCACCGCGGTGATTGCCGAACTTGCCGCCGTCGTGAATGCCCGTGCGATCACGGCTGACTTCAGTTGCCACATATCCGCGGCGTGCGTGGCATCGAGTCCGGTCAAGTCGGCGATTCGGTGGAGCCGGTAGCTGACCGTGTTCGCGTGGATGTGCAGGATCCGGGCGGTGCGCCGGCGGTTCATGTCATTGGCGATGAGGACCTGCAGTGTCCGGTGTAGATCGGGATGGGGATCCAGCGGCGTGAGTTGCTCGCCGAGCTCGGTCAGGCCGGGTCCGGGCCGGGTGAGCTGGTATTCGAGCGCCAGGTCTTCGAATCGATAGAGTCGCGGGGCGTAGCCGAGCCGCCCGACGACGTCGAGAAGTTCATGAGCGCGCTGCGCGGCATCCGGAATATCGTCGGTGGCCGCGGTGATCAGGGTCGCTGAGATGTCGACGCGGGCGGCGCGTGAGAGCACCTCGATCAGACGGTCGGGTCGGGTGTCATCGGTAGTGTCGCCGGGGATCAGGACCGTCCCGCCGCCGATCGACAGCATGGCGAGAGCGTCGTCGCGATGCTGTGCGAGTGCGGTGAGAACTCTTCGGAGCCTTCGCCGTACGACGATCGCCGTGTCCAAAGGCCGATCGTGATCGGCTCCGGGGATCGACAGTGCCAACACGCTATAGGTGTCGGCGACAGTGATGCCGTAGTCGCGCGCCATGGGCGCGGTGGTTCGGCCCGTCAGGAGGGCCGTGGTCAGGGCGCGCGCCGCGGTGAGGTGTTCGCTGACCACCCCGCGATACTCGCGCAGATAGGCAGTGATCATCGTGGTGGACATGAGGTTCGAAATCGCCATGGTCATGCGGAGTCTGTCGATCAGTGCGTCGCGGTCGTAGGCCGCGTCGGGGGCGCACATCACGTCCACGCTCGCTCGCAGCGCTTCGTAGAAGGCGCGCAAGACGGTATCGATCGGTACACCGTCGCGGGCCCATCCCGCCGCGGCCGCCGAGAACCAGCGCAGCTGCCCGGACACATTGCGGCCTGCGGTGACGCCGTCGCCGATTTCCAGACACTTCCTCGTCACCGTGCTGATGTCGCCGGAGATCGCGTCGCCCAGCTGGGTATCGCAGGTGGATACATTGTCGATGAAGTGGCTGATGAGCTGACCGGTGAGGCTCGCCGAATCAGGTAACGGCCACCGCGTCGACGAGCTGTCCAGGTCGATCGTCATCGTGGACTCCTTTCGCGCCGGTCGGGGTTTGTCCGCAACGTCGCTCCTGAATGGAGCCCGCGAACCCGATCGTGCGGTCTACAGCCTCGCTCCCTGTCCACTCAGAACGAGAATGACTAGTAACTTATCAAACTCGACCTTGACCTGTCTGTGGTTCGCTGAATACGTTGATCGGCCTTAATGCTCAGCTCTTGCGGGATGAAAGGTGTGTCATTGTGCGCCTGCATGTCTTAAGAACAGCAAGTAACTTCTAGGTGGTATGGCCCGGTGCTGTCCTTGTCAACGGATCGAGGGTCCGGTGGCCGACGCTGTTCGGGTGATGGTGACCGGCTGGGTGCGCAGGCCCCGCAGGACCGGGCTGGCGATGCGTTCGGGAACGCCCGCCGGGGCGAGGTCGGGCAGGCGGCGCATGATCTCCTCGATGGCTGCGGTGGCTTCCATGCGCGCCAGCGCATTGCCGATGCAGTAATGGATACCGGAGCCGAAGGCCAAGTGGTCCCCGATATTCGGGCGGTTCAGCTGGAAGTCGTCGGGGTCGGACCAGTGCTCGGGGTCGCGGTTCGCGGATCCGATCAGCGATAGGACGAGTGCGCCGACCGGAATCATCGTGCCGCCGATTTCGACATCGTGGAGTCGCGATGCGCAGCAGGCCTTGGCCGGGGCCGTCGAAGCGCAGCGCCTCCGCGGTGACCGCGGCGGTCGCGGCCGGATTATCGCGGACCTGCTGACGCAC
Source organism: Nocardia sp. FBN12 (assembly GCF_050320175.1). Classification (GTDB taxonomy): domain Bacteria; phylum Actinomycetota; class Actinomycetes; order Mycobacteriales; family Mycobacteriaceae; genus Nocardia. The sequence goes on from NZ_CP190048.1 coordinate 1,652,673, forward strand.
GGCGGGCCGGTCGAAGAGCGCGAGCATGGCGCTGCTGATGAGGTTCGTCCTCGTCTCATGACCTGCGACGAGGAGCAATACGTAGAAGCTGACCATTTCGGCGCTCGTCAGGGCTTCCTCGCCCTCGCCGGTGACCAACAGGCTGATCAGATCAGTGCCCGGGTCGCGCCGTCGGGTACACGTTCGTCATCACCCAGTAGTTCTCGATCGCGCCGAGCCAGATCGTCGTCGCCTCCAGGTCCCGCTCCGGCAGACCTTCTTGCGCGGCGCGCTCGGTCAGCCATACGGCGAGGAACCGATAGGAGGGTGCGAACAGCCTGTCCCGCGCATCCGGGACCGCCTGGTCGACCAGGGCGACACCGTCGTGATCATCGAGCACGACGTGGCATTCAGTGGCCCGCGGCGGGCCAGGCGGCCGCGTCGGTGTTCCGCGAAACCCGCCGCAGCAGGGCTACGAGCGTCTGCCGCTCCTGCTCGTCGAGTCCCTCCAGCAGCCGGCGGTCTCGTTCGACGCGGCTGGGAAGTTCGGCGTCGACGAGTTCGCGTCCGGCCGCGGTCAGCTGCAGCAACACCACCCGGCCGTCCCGTGCGAACGGCAGGCGTTCGATCAGTCCCGTCTTCGTCAGCCGGTCGGCGTGTTTGGTGGTCGAGGCGCCGCTGGTCATGGTTCTCGCGGTGACCTCGCTGGCGCGCAGGGGCCGGTCGGCGCGGGCGAGGGCGCACAGGAACTCGAACTCGCCGCGGGTGACACCCCTGGGGGTGAGCGCCTGGTCGAGTTGGTGCAGCGACAGCGTGCTGATGCGGTTGATGCGTCCGAGCACGTCGATCGTCGAGGTGTCGAGCTGAGGATAGGTTCGGGCCCATTCGGCTCGAACGCCGTCGACGAAGTCGGGGGAGGTGTCGCCCATGCACTCATCCTAGGCGACCGGTTTCACACTATTTCAGATATAGTTTATAAGTAAAATACTTTAGGATGACAGCGTGCCTACCGCAACTCCCGTCCTTCCGAACCCATCTGGTGCCACCCGTTCGCGGCTGCGGCACTCCGGCGGCGCGCTCGCGCACTCGGTCTCCGCGGCCACGTGGCGGCGGGCGCTCGAAATGCGGTCTGCCGACGCGACCGTAGCGGCCTCGATGCGTGTCGGCGCCGCCGCCGCGCTGGTGTTCGTCGGCTGCGGTCTCCTCGACCTGCGGCAGTACGCCGGCTTCGCGATGCTCGGCGCCTTGGCGTCGGCGTTCGCGCGGCACGAGCCGATGGTCCGGGTCACCGCCACAGTGACGCTTGTCGGGGGATTGCTCGTCGCCTTCGTCGCGGGAGGCGGATTACTCGCGCTCGCGCACGTGCCGATCTGGGCAGAGGTCGCGTTGATGGCGGTCGGTGCCGCGGTCGCGGCAGCGTCGGTGTCCGCCTTCCGGATCACCGGTCCCGGTCCGGTGATCCTTGTCTTCGCGGCCACCGCGGCCGTCGGTTATGTCACCACGACCGGCGATGTCGGCCGCACGTGCCTGGCGGCGGCGATCGGTGCCGGGGTGGGGTTGTTGGCGCTGGCGACGCCCTTGTTGGTCCTGCCGCTCGGTCCGGCGCGACTGGCCGTCGCCCGGGCGCTGGCGGCCGTCGCTGCCCTCGATCGTGGCGGATCTGTCGAAACGGCCCGCGCCGCGCTCGCGCAGGCTCGGGAGAAGCTGGCGCTCAGCGGTGTTCGTGGTAACGACTCGCGGCACCACCGTGACCTGATCGCGCTGGTCGACGAGGCGGACACCGCGGTCGACGAGTGGGCGGCGGGCGACCCGACACGACTGCGCGAGGTGGCCAGGCACGAGGCCGAACTGCGCAAGGTCAAGCGGCGCAGCGCATTGTTCGACGTCGGCGCCGAGGTCGAGGTTTCGGCGCTGCCACGGCCGGCGAGTTTCGTGGCGACGGGGCTGTCCGGCCTGCGCTCGCGCGTGGTTCTCGGCAACGCGGCCCGCATCGCTCTCGCCGCGGCCTGCGCGGGGTGGTTCGCCGCCGCGGCCGGACTCGACCATCCGCTGTGGGCGTCGATGGGTGCGATGGCCGCGATACAGGGCGTGTCGTATGCGCTGACCGTGCAACGGGGGATTCAGCGACTGCTCGGCAACGTCGGCGGCGCGGTTATCGGGGCGCTGCTGATCGCTGCGGGTCTCGGCTACTGGTCCACGGTGGTCGCGATCGTGGTGCTGCAGGTGAGCGCCGAACTGATGGCCGCCCGCAACTACGCACTCACCTCGCTCGCGGTCACGCCGATGGCATTGCTTGTGGTCGGCCTCGGGGCACACATCTCGCCCGAGATCGGGGTCAGCCGGATCGTGGATACGTTGATCGGCGTCACGATCGGCGTCATCGTCGCGGCCGTGACGATCAGCCGCTCGGATCGGCAGCATCTCCCGGCAGAGTTGACTGTGTCCTGAGGGCATGGTTCCACCGTGGCCTGTCCGAATCGGATCCGTCGCTGATGACCTGGAGGAGCCGCACATGACGACATCGAAAAGCGAAGCACCGCCCGAGCTGATCGGCGTCGAGGAGTTCTTCGCCGACCCGGAGTTCTCCGGCGCGTCGATCTCCCCGGACGGCACCCGCATCGCCTACCGCGCCCCCGCGCACGGCAGGCGGAATGTGTGGGTGCGCGGAATCGAAGAGGACCACGAGGACGCGGTATGCGTCACCCACGACGCGCGGCGCGGCATCACCACCTACTACTGGACCGACGATCCGCGCTGGCTGCTGTACCTGCAGGACACCGACGGCAACGAAGATTGGCATCTGTACCGGGTGGACCTCGAAGCACCGGACGAGCCGGCCGTTGACCTGACACCCATGGCTCCCGGCTCGCGCGTGTTCGGTGCCCAACCGTCCGCGGAGATCCCGGGAACCGTGCTGGTGTGGATGAACCAGCGGCCGATGTTCATCGACGCGTTCCGCATCGATGTCGCCAGTGGGGCGACAACGCCGCATCTGGAACAGACCGAACCGGGTGACACCGTACTGCTGGACCGCCGCGATCAGCCGGCCTTCGCAGCGCAGCTGGCCGAAGACGGTGTCCTCGAGTTCTTCACGATCGACCCTGGCACCGGGGAGCAGCACCTTCTGCACCGCATCGGAGGCGCGGAGCATCCGATGGGTACGCAGCCACAGCTGGTGACGCCCGACGGGAAAGGTCTGCTGGTCGGCTCCTATCAGGACTCCGACGATCTGCGACTGATCCGGATCGACCGCGAGACCGGTGAGCAGACCGTAGTCGCTGCCGTGCCCGGACACAGCCTCGACATCACCGGCACGATGGCTCCCGACGTGCTGCCGCCCACCGTGTTCGTCAGCCGGCGGACCGGCGAGGTCCTCGCGGCGCGTTTCGTCAGCGACCGGCCCCGGATCGAGGTGGTGGACCCGCACTTCGTCGAGGTCTACGCCGGTCTCGCGCGGCTCTCCGACGGCGTGCTCGGCACGTTGTCGTCGGACGAGTCCGAGCAACGCTGGGTGGCGACCTTCATCCACGACCGTGACCCGGCGGTGGCCTGGTTCTACGATCACACGACGGGGGAGAGCCGCCAGCTGTTCCGTGCCTACCCGAGCCTGGACCCGGCCGCACTGGCGCCGATGACCGCCATCGAATTCCCGGCGCGCGACGGGTTGCCGTTACACGCCTTGCGCACCCTGCCGGTCGGGATCGAACCCCGAAATCTGCCGCTGGTGCTGCTGGTCCACGGCGGGCCGTGGTCGCACGACACGTGGGGCTACGACCCGCTGGCGCAGTTTCTCGCCAACCGTGGCTACGCGGTGCTGCAGGTCAACTTCCGCGGCTCGACCGGCTACGGGAAACGCCACATCACCGCCGCGATCGGCGAATTCGCCGGCGCCATGCACGACGACCTCATCGACGCCGCCGAGTGGGCGGTGACCCAAGGGTTGGCCGACCCGGCGCGGATCGGCATCATGGGCGGTTCCTACGGTGGCTACGCCGCCCTCGTCGGCGTCACCGTGACCCCCGGCTATTTTGCGGCCGCGGTCGACTACGTGGGTGTCTCCGACCTGGCGAACTTCCTGCGGACACTTCCTCCGTTCACCCGGCCCTACAACGTCAACAGCTGGTATCGCTACGTCGGCGACCCCGAGGACCCCGCCCAGGAAGCCGATATGCGCGCCCGCTCACCCCTCTTCATGGCCGACCGGATTCGCACTCCGCTGCTGGTCGCGCAGGGGGCCAACGACGTTCGTGTGGTGCGGGCCGAATCAGACAGGATCGTCGCCTCCCTGCGCGAGCGCGACATCCCGGTCGAATATCTCGTCGCCGACGACGAGGGACACGGTTTCGCCAACCCGGAGAACCAGATCCGGTTCTATCGGGCCGTCGAACAACATTTCGCCCGGCATCTGGGAGGCCGCACCGGATACCGGTAGACCGACCACGCGGCGCCGGTTTCGTGCCCGCCGCCGACCGACCGGTCGAGCTACCGCTGTTCCGTGAACGCCCGACGGGATTCCTCGTGCAGGATCGCGAGCAGTTCCTCTTCCAGCGCGACGAATTCGGGGGCGGTGATCGTGGACAACTCGCGCGGGCGCGGCAGGTCGATGCGCAGTTCGTGGCGCACGGTGGCCGGGCGCGCCGACAGGACGATCACGCGGTCCGACAGGTATACCGCCTCACGGACATCGTGGGTGATCATCAGGACCATCCAGCGGTAGCGCTGCCAGACCTGCTGTAACCACGACTGCATCTCGGTGCGCGTCAGTGAGTCGAGCGCGCCGAAAGGTTCGTCGAGGAGCAGCAGTTCGCGTTCCTGGACGACGGTCCGCAGCAGTGCGGCCCGCTGGCGCATCCCACCCGACAATTGGGATGGGCGGGCGTCTTCGAAACCGGAAAGGCCGAATACCGGGAACAGTTCGCGGGCGCGGCGCCGGGCCTCCGTTTTCGGGACACCCTGGACACGCAAGCCGAGGATGGTGTTGTCGAGGATGGTCCGCCAGGGGAACAGCAGGTCCTTCTGCGGCATGTAGGCGCAGTGCGATGCGGTGTCCTCGCCGTCGGCCGCGCGGAAGCCGACGCTGCCGGAATCGGGGGATTCGAGTCCGGCCAGCATGTTGAACACGGTGCTCTTGCCGCAGCCGCTGGGGCCGATCACCGTGACGAACTCGCCCGATCGGACCGTGAACGACACCCCACCGAGCACCGCGAGCTCGGGGCTGCGCCGGCCCGGCTGCGGGAACGACTTGGTGAGCTGGTCGACGACGATCCGATCGCCTTCGGCGTCAGTCACGCCTGCTCCTGTTCTCCGTGCTCGCCCACGGCGCGACGAGGCGCTCGACCGCGAACGTCGTCAGGTAGAGCGCGATACTCAGCAGGGCGGTCACCACAATCGCGGCCAGCACCAGATCAGTGCGGAACGAATTCTTCTGCAGGCTCATGTAGATGCCGAGACCGACACTGGCGCCGACATATTCGGCGAACACGGCACCGACGACCGCGTAGGTGATCCCGATCCGCAACGAGGTGAAGAATCGTGGCAGCGCGGACGGCAGCCGCACATACCGGAACACCTGCACGCGGGAGGCGCCCATGCTGCGCAGCAGCGCGCCCGCGTCACGGTCGGCCGCGGCGAACCCTTCGATCAGGCCGATGGCCATCGGGAAGAAGGTGGCCAGCGCCACCACCAGGATCTTCGGCAACAGACCGAAGCCGAACCAGATGATCATCAACGGTGCGATCGCGACGATCGGCACGGTCTGCGACGCGACGAACAGCGGCACCAACGCACGCCGCAGCCACGGCGAGAAGTCCACGACCACCGCCAGCACCCACGCCAGACTCAGCGACACCGCGAACCCGACCAGCGTCACCTGCAAGGTGGCGGCCGCATGGGTACTGATCTCGTCCCGGTGTGCCCACCCCTGCTGGACGACTCGCAGCGGAGACGGCAGCACCTGCGGACGGACACCACTGCTCGTGACGTAGACCTGCCAGATCACGACGAGCACCGCCACCGTGACGAACGACGGTACCGCCCACCGGATCCCGGCCAAGCGAGCCGTCCCGCCGTCGTCGCCGCTGGGAACCCGCGGCGACGCGGCTACGGACAGCTCACCGGTCGGCGAGGTACTCATTGGTGAAATATGTCGACCAGTCGGGTTCGGTGGCCAGCGGCTTTCCGTCGGGGCCGGTCAGCAGACCGCCCCGGTACAGGAAGCCGGAATTCGCCGACCACTGCTGCGCGGTCTGGGTGCCCACCTTGCCCTCGGCGTCCTTCATGAACTGCGCGGCCAGCATGCGCTGGCTCTCGAAGACCAGCGCCTCGTCGTTGAACGCGCCTGGATTAGCAGTGATGAGATCCTGTGCCGCCGCGTCCGGGTTGTCGGCGGCGAACTGGTAGCCGCGCTGCAGTGCCTGCACGAATTTCGCGGCGCGGTCCGGGTTCTCGGCCAGCCAGCCCTCGTTGGCATCGATCACGATCGCGTAGGAATCCGGGAAACCGAAATCGGTGTATCGGAAGTACCGCATCGGGGTGCCGTGGTGTTCGGCCTCGATGCCTTCCCACGCCAGATAGGAGACGGTGAAGTCCGCCTTGCCGGAGTAGACCGCTTCGTAGGCCGACGAACCCAGCATCACCGAGGTGAAATCGCCGGTGCCACCATCGTTGCGGATGACCTGCTGGAGTGCTTCCTTCTCGCCCGGATCGCCGAAACCGGCGTAGGTCTTGCCGTCGAGGTCCTTCGGGCTCGCGAGGTCGGCGCGATCGGCACGCACGCCGATGCCCGTCGCCCAGTGCTGCAGTGGGGCGAGCACCGACTTGACCTGTGCCCCCGACGCGCGGGCGAAGGTCGACGAATTGTGGGTGCTGATCCCGAATTCCGCGTTTCCGGCGTCGATCATCGTGTCGACCGAGGTGTTGTTGTACGGCAGGACCTGCACATCCAGGCCGGCGTCGGCGAAGTAGCCGCGCTGCAACGCGACATAGAGCCCGGCGTGGTTGGTATTCGGCGTCCAGTCCAGCGCGAACCGGATGGTGTGATCAGAACTGCCGCCCGAACCGCACGCAGTGAGCAGCGACAGGGTCGCGACGATGGCTGCCATGACCGCGAGCGCGCGGCGCAGACGCCCGCTCATGCAGCAGGCCATGGCTGCGGATGCAGGGCGGTGTCCCAGAACATCAACTCGTAGCGCACGGCGAGGATGAAGGCCTTCTCCATCGCCGTCCGCTCCTGTTCGCCCGCCGACTCGGCGGCGGCGTCGACCAGCGCTCGAGCCGTCGCCGCGGACTGCTGGAATTCCTCGGCGCCGTAGGTGGTGACCCACTGGGCGTACGGATGGGCGGAATCGGCGGCGATCACCTTCGCGGCGCTCTCGGCCAGGTCGCGTCCCACCTCGGCGTAGATCCAGAAGCAGGGGAGCGCGGCCGCCGCGGCGACGGCGTAGGACTCGGTCGCGGCGGCGGCGATCAGGTAGGAGACATAGGCAAGGCAGGTCTGCGAATGTTCCGGCTCACCCTGCCGTGGCGGCAGCGCGCCACCGGTGAGCATCTGGTCGTGCATGGCCGACTCGACAGCGGCGGCGTTCGCGGCCGAGGTTGCCCAGAAGGCCGCGGTCTGCGGGTCCGGCGACTTCGCGGCGAGGATCGCCAGCGCCTTCGAGTATCCGGTGAGATACAGCGAATCCTGTTCGATGTAGGTGCGAAACACCTCGAGCGGCAGGGTGCCCTCGCCGAGGTGCCGCAGGAACTCCAAGTCGTCGATCGCACTGCGCAGGACTTTGGTCCGGTCCCAGAGGTGATCGGTGAACAGGCCGGTATTTGTGGTGTGGGCGTGCGACACCATGACATCCCTTCGTCAGCATTACCTGAGCAGGTTCAGCGGGTCTGTTCTCAGCCTCGCGGTCGCGAGACACCCCGTGTCAGAACTCGACCGACATTAGCAGCGACCACCGACACGCGGTCCACGCCCGGTTCTGGGCGAGACCGCGGTCACGGTGGTAGGTGTTCGTCCCCGGCCCGGCAACCGGTAACTTGCCTGCCAAGGAGTCCGTGCTTTTTGCACCCGTCGAATCCGCCGAACGAAGAGAGCTGATCAATGTCGACCTCTACCGCGCGTGCACACATCGGTGTCACCGGTCTGGCCGTGATGGGCAGCAATATCGCCCGCAACTTCGCCAAGCACGGTTACACCGTCGCGTTGCACAACCGCTCCGTGGCCAAGACCGACGCGCTGCTCGCCGAGCACGGCGGTGACGGCGATTTCGTCCGCACCGAGACCGTCGAGGAGTTCGTCGCGGCGCTGGAGAAGCCGCGGCGGGTGTTGATCATGGTCAAGGCGGGCGCGGCGACCGACACCGTCATCGAGGAGCTGGCCGCCGCGATGGAGCCGGGCGACATCATCATCGACGGCGGCAACGCGCTCTACACTGACACGATCCGCCGCGAGGCCGCCATGGCTGAACGTGGCCTCAACTTCGTCGGGGCGGGCATCTCGGGCGGCGAGGAGGGCGCGCTCAACGGTCCCGCGATCATGCCGGGCGGGCCGAAGGAGTCCTACGAGTCGCTCGGCCCGCTGCTGGAGTCGATCGCGGCGCAGGTCGACGGCACCCCGTGCTGCACCCACATCGGTCCCGACGGTTCCGGGCACTTCGTCAAGATGGTGCACAACGGCATCGAATACGCCGATATGCAGTTGATCGGCGAGGCCTACCACCTGTTCCGGGACGCGCTCGGTTTCGACGCCGGGCAGATCGCGGACGTGTTCACGCAGTGGAACTCCGGCGACCTGGAGAGCTACCTGGTCGAGATCACCGCGCAGGTGCTCGCCCAGGTCGACGCGAAGACCGGTAAGCCACTGGTAGACGTCATCGTCGACGCCGCCGAGCAGAAGGGCACCGGCCGCTGGACGGTCAAGTCCGCGCTCGATCTCGGTGTGCCGGTGACCGGAATCGCGGAGGCGGTCTTCGCCAGGGCACTGTCCGGGTCCCGTGCCCAGCGCAAAGCCGCCGTGGGTCTCGCGTCGGGCACCCTCGCCGACAAGCCCACCGATGTCGCACAGTTCACCGAGGACATCCGGCAGGCGCTGTACGCGTCCAAGGTCGTCGCCTACGCACAGGGCTTCGACCAGATCGCCGCGGGCAGCGCCGAATACGACTGGGATCTGCACCCCGGCGACCTGGCGACGATCTGGCGCGGCGGTTGCATCATCCGGGCGCGGTTCCTGAACCGGATCAAGGACGCCTACGAGCAGGACCCCGCGCTGCCGAGCCTGATCCTCGCACCGTATTTCCGCGAGGCGATCGAGACGGCGATCGACAGCTGGCGGCGCGTGGTGTCCACCGCCACCCTGCTCGGTATCCCGGTCCCGGCTTTCGCGTCGTCGCTGTCGTATTACGACGCACTGCGCGCTGAGCGCCTGCCTGCCGCACTGACCCAGGGCCAGCGCGATTTCTTCGGCGCGCACACCTACGAGCGCATCGACGCCGACGGCAAATTCCACACGCTGTGGAGCGGCGACCGCAGCGAGGTAGCCGCGGACTGAGAACGCGGAAATCCGGCGCCCGCAGGATCGGGCGCCGGATTCGGGTACTTCGCCGTCTGCGGAACACGAACGGGATCAGAAAGACGAGGGCGAGCGGAACGCCGAATCCCAGGCGCGCATGCGTCGTTCGCGCAAAACGGCCAGTTGTTCGCGCAGTTCGACGCCGCGACGCTGCCATGCCACCGCGGCGAGTTCCAGTCGTCGGCGAACGGTGACATCCATGCGGTGAAGTCACCGATACCGAACCCTGTCCCCAGATCACCCTTGGCCGTAGCTAACCGCGATCGATCGACTCCTCGGCCACGTTGCGGGCGTTGAGCTTTCGCCGTTGGCGCGAAACGGTTTCTCGTACAGTGGAACGAGGTATTCGTCGGGGGTGAGAGGGCCGAATATGTCGACGATGTTGTCGAAAGGACAGAACGGCCCGCTGACGGTCCACGATGTCGTGGTTACCGTGCAGATCGATGCGCCCGCGGAACTGTCGGCGCTCCTGGTCACCGACGCGGGCAAGGTCCGCTCGGACGCGGACTTCGTCTTCTACAACCAGCCGACGGGTCCCGGCGTTCGCCTGCAACCGACTTCAGCGGGGCGACCCTCGGGGTTGGCGGCGTCACTGGATCAGGTCCCGGCCGACGTCGCCCAGATCCGGGCGGTGATCACCCTCGATGACGCGCGCGCCACCTTCGGCCGGATCGCGGCACCGTCGGTGTCCATCGCCGACAGCGCGGGTAATCGGTTGTACGAGTATCGAATCGACGGTTTGACGAGCGAGTCCATCGTGATCGCGATAGAGCTCTATCGCCGCCAGGGCAGCTGGAAAGTGCGCGCGGTCGGAGCGGGGTACGCGGGTGGGTTCGCCGCCTTGGTCACCGATCACGGCATCACTGTCGACGACGCTGCGCCACCGGCCGTCGCTTCGAACCCGGCCTACCCCGCCACACCACCGCACCCGAGCTATCCACCGCCGCTTCCTTCGACTGCCGGTCACGCGTCACCCTCGACTGCGCCGTCACCGGCCTCGGCCGGTCAGGTCCGACTGTCGAAGGATCGACCCGTCAGCCTGGCGAAAGGGCAACGGGTCACCCTGCGCAAAGACGGCGGCGTCGCGTTGACCTTCATTCGCATGGGGTTGGGCTGGGACCCGATCAGGCGCGGCGGGCTGTTCGGGAGGCGTGCGATCGAGATCGACCTCGATGCCTGGGTGGCGATGTTCGCCGACCGGAACCTGGTCGACGTCGCCTACTACGGTCAGCTCGCGTCCAAGGACGGATCGATCCGGCACCAGGGCGACAACCTCACCGGCGAGGGTGAGGGCGACGACGAGGTGATCCTGGTCGACCTGACCCGCGTCCCGGCCCACGTCAGCACGTTGCTGTTCGTCGTAACCTCCTATCAGGGACACACTTTCGAGAAGATCGTCAACGCGTTCTGCCGTCTCGTCGACAACACCACCGACACCGAACTGGCCCGATACTCGCTGACCGGCGGGATGCGGTGCACCGCCATGGCGATGGCGAAGGTCTTCCGCGGCGACGGAGATTGGCAGCTGCAGGCCCTCGGTGAGGGCTTCCAGGCCAAGCACCCCGGCGAGGCGGTGCCCCTGCTGGGTCGATTCGTGACAAATGGCTGACCGTGTCAACCGCGAACGAGGTCGCGGTAGGTATCGAGGATGCGGCGGATCGAGGATGTCACCGGCATTTCATCATCGAGTGATGCCCAGACGTACCGGGCGTGCGCGGTGAGCTGGATGCGATCGGTTGTCGCCACGTCCACTGCGAAGTGCAAACGGCGAACCGGGCGGGCGTCAGGGGACAAGTAATCGAAATCCCCGACGTGATGGCGGATTCCGGTGACGACCAGCCCTGTTTCCTCGTACACCCCCCGGGCGACCGCGTCGGCGAGGGATTCCCGAGGCAGCACAGTGGCGCCGGGAAGCTTCAGGGTGGCTTTGATCGGGCCGCTGTCGCGGCGCTCCAGGAGTAGTACCTGTCCGTCACGATCGATGATCGCACCGACTCTGGGTGCGGTGCCGTCGATCTCGGCCCGCCGCGACATTTCCTCGAACTCCGCCTCGGATACCGTAGGACTCACCGATTCTCACTCCACACCGCTCGATACCGATCGCCGGACCAGATGAACACAGCCGGTTGTCAGAATACGCGCCGGGCACTTCTGGTGTGGCCAGATCGAGTGGTCAAGCGGCACAAGCGTTCCGAGGCTCACCGACATGGCCGATCTCGTGCGGCTGGTGGGCGTGCTGCCGCGCGCGTGCAGGCGATCAGGCCGCCACGGCCTCGGCGGCGCCGTTGAGACGGGCGTAGCGGCCGCCGTCGTCGAGCAGTGTCGTGTGGTCGCCCAGCTCCACGACCCGGCCGTGGTCGAGGACGGCGATCTGGTCGGCGTCGCGGATGGTGCTGAGCCGGTGCGCGATGGTGATGACCGTGCGGCCCTGGGCCACCACGTCGATGGCGGCCTGCACCGCGCGCTCGGTCTCGTTGTCGAGGGCGCTCGTCGCCTCGTCGAGTACCAGCACGCGCGGGTCGCGCAACAGGGTGCGGGCCAGGGCGATGCGTTGCTTCTCGCCGCCGGAGAACCGGTGACCGCGCGACCCGACCACGGTGTCGTAGCCCTGGGGGAGTGACGCGATCACCTCGTGGATCTGGGCGGCGCGGGCCGCGCGCTCGATCTCGGCGTCGGTGGCGCTGGGCGCGGCGTAGCGCAGGTTCTCGCGAATGGTCGTGTGCAGCAGGTAGGACTCCTGCGACACCACACCGACGATTCGCGCGAGGGTGCCCAATTCCAGATCGCGGACATCGACGCCGTCGATGCGCACCCGGCCGCCGGTCGCGTCGTGCAGTCGTGCGACGAGCGAGGCGAGAGTGGTCTTGCCGGAACCGGTCTCGCCGACGAGTGCGAGTGTCGACCCAGGCGGCACGACGAGCGAGACGCCATCGAGCACGTCGGGGCCCGTGGCGTCGTAGCGGAAGCTGACATCGTCGAATCGGACCTCGCCCACGACATCGCGCGGGTCGAGGTCGACCGGCTGGGCGGGCTCGTCGATCTCGACCGGAAGGTCGAGGTAACCGAAGATCCGGCTGAACAACGCCATCGAGCTGGTGACTTCGACACCCACGTTGAGCAACGCCATCAGCGGCCTGAAGAGTCCGGCCTGCAGCGTGGTGAAGGCGACCAGCGTGCCGATCGTCATGCCGCTGCTGGTCGCCGGAAGACCGGCGGCGAGGTAGAGCAGGGCGGGGATGGCCGCGAAAACGATGCTCATGGTGGCCATCCGCCAGCGGCCCGCGAGCTGTGCGCGCACTTCGAGGCCGACCAGGTCGTGCGAAGTCTCCTCGAAATGGGCGGAGGCGAGCGGCCCGGTACCGAGTGTTTTGCCCAATTGCACGCCGCTCACCGAAAGTCCCTCCTCGACTTGGCCGTGCAGGTCGGCGAGGTGACGTTGGCGCTGGGCGGTGATGTCGCGGCGCAGCAGAGCGACGCGTCGGGTCAGCCAGATCGCCGGCGGCAGCACCACCAGCGACAGCAGCGACAACCGCCACGACAGCACGGCCATCGCCACGGCGGTGCCGGCCACGGTGGTGACGTTGCTCGCGATGGAAGTCGCGGTGCTGGTGACCACGGACTGCATGCCGCCGACGTCGTTGATCAGGCGGGACTGGACCTCGCCGCCACGAGTGCGGGTGAAGAACGCCAGCGACTGCCGCTGCAGGTGGCGGAACACGTCCGCGCGCAGGACGTGCATGACCTGCTGCCCGACGGTGGTGGAGACGAGTGTCTGGCCGACACCGAGGACGGCGGTGAGCACGGTGACGGCGAGCATGCCGCCCACGGCCCAGAGCAGGAGCGAGACGTTCTGGTGCGGCAGCGCGTCATCGATCACCAGGCGCAGCAGGAACGGCGAGGCGAGGCTGATCGTCGAACCCGCCACGATGAAGACGCTCAGCAGGGTGAGCTGAAGGCGGTACGGGCCGAAGAGCGCCGCGATCCGGCGCAGGGAAACGGGCGACTCACGCAATTGTGCGCGGTCGGCCGGGTCGGCGCGGCGGGTGCGGCCGCCGACGGAGTCTTGGTTCTTCATGTGCAACCCCCTTGGGTTGTGCTGTTATGCTGAGGTTACCTCACTATCCGGTAGTGAAAACAAGTCGAGAGGCGCGTTTATGCCCGACAACGAGAGCGACCTCCTGATGCAGGTGGCCAGGACACTCCGTCGGCGCTGGTCAGCGGCGTACGCGCCGATCGGGCTGACCCCGCACCAGGCTCGTGCGCTTCGGGTGGCAGGCGAGCACGACGGTCTCCGGCTGTCGGCCATCGCCGACGCGTTGCGGATCAGCGCCCGGTCGGCCACGGAAGTGGTGGACGCGCTCGAGGAGGCCGACCTGGTGACGCGGCGGCCCGACCCCACCGACCGCCGCGCGATTCTCGTGACGGTCACCGCGCGGGGCATGCGGACACTCGAGACTCTGACCGCCGCCCGGACGAAGGACGCCGACGAGTTCTTCGGACGACTCACCGACCATGAGCGCGCCGCCTTGCAGGCCATCCTCAGCAAGCTCGTCCCCGAAGCGGGCGGGTAGTGCGCCACGGCGCTCGCCGATTTCCGCTCCTGACCTCGAGCTACGTCGTTCCTTTGCCGAGCTCGGTGCTGACGGTTGCCGAGCTCGGTGCTGACGGACTCCTGATAGGTGTCGGCGTAGGTCCGTGAGTGTTTCACGAGGTCGTCGCAGAAGGCCGCGACATCATCGCCGATGAGTTCGATGACTCCGGTGCCGTTCGCGGCTCCTTCCTCGAAGAAGTCGAGAATCCCCGGCAGTAGACCTCCTTCGGTCAGTTCGACCGGCCCGACCTTGAAATTGCGCGGCGGCCCGACTTCGGAAGGTCGTTTCGAAACATTACCAATCCGTTCTTCTCCAGCCGCAGCAGAATGGTGTACAAGTCCCTTTGATGACATCCGCGAAACCGAGTTCGTTCAGCCGGCGCGTGATGGCGTAGCCGTATGTCTCCGCTCCGTCGATGATCTCGAGGACGCAGCCTTCGAGCGTTCCTTTCAGCATTTCCGTCAAGTTGTCCGTGGCAACTCCTTTCGACTGCAGGAGCATTACTGAGTGCTACTGAGACAGCAGGACGCCAGCGCTAGGTCGCGATCGAGTCGGCGGGCAGCCGGACCAGGCCGAGGCGATCGCAGCGCCGGATCAGCGGTGCGAGGATCCGATCGGCCTCGGCCGTGCGGTCTCCCCGGCGCAATGCGCTGCCGAGCAGGAACCCGGCGCGCAGTGCGGCCAGCGGCCTGCGCTGCGCGTCTGTTCCGGCGACCGACTTCTCGGCGCGCTCGATCGCCGCCCGGTGCCGATCCGTCGCCAGCAGCAACCGGATCGCGGAGTCCTCGTCGAATTCATCGATGGCGGTGGCTATTCCGTCGCCGCGCCGGATCGTGCGCGTGCGCGTCAATTCCGCTATCGCGAGGGGATCGAGTTCGACGCCGAGACGCACCCGCTCGTTGCGGATCCGGGCGGCCAGACGTGGCAGGTCAAGGCGTTCGGCGTGGGACATGCCCTCGTCGAGGAGTTCCAGCGCGCCGTCGCGGTCGCCGCGCAGGGCGCGTACCCGCGCGCCGGTCGCGTAGGTGGCCAGCATGAAGTCCACCCCGCCGCCGCCTTCGGCGGAGAGCTCCCTGCTCTGCGCCAATAGATCCGCCGCTGTCTCGAAATCGCCTGTCTCATAGCGTAATTCGCCCAGTAGCGCGCACGCGAGGCGAGTCGCGTGGGCGGCGGCGCCCATGGTGGTGCGTGCGGTATCGAGTGCGGTCGTGAACAGGTCGTCGGCGCCGGTGATGTCGAGCTGTTCGCGGGCGGCCACCCCCGCGAAACAGCGCCCGTACACCGACAGGAACGGGCCGGTCGCCTCGTGATACGGCGCCGCCCACAGCTGCCACCGGCGCGCCTCGTCGAAATCGAAGCGCTGGATCGCCGCGAAGGTGGCGATATTGGCCGCCACCCCGGGGATGCGCGGGGAGAAGACCTCGGGCCGGGCCAGCGCGTCACCGATCAGCCCGTCCAGCTCCGATACCCGGTCGGCGAACATCTCCCCGACGCTGATCGCCACATCGGCTTCCGCGCGCAGATCGGTGCGTTCGGGCTCGGCGGGTGGGGCCGCGGCCAGCGCGGTCTCGAAGCGGGCGAGGGAGGACGCGGTGGCCGCGGGTCTGCGCAGCACCAGGTTGACCCAGACGCCGAACAGCTGGATCCGGGGTCTGGCCCGGCAGACCCCGGCGGGCAGTTTCACCAGAATGCCTTGCAGCATCACCATTCTCGATCGCTCCAGCAGGTAACCGGCGCCCTGTTCGACGAGATCGGCCGCGTGGCCGGGATCGTGGGCGGCCAGTGCGTGTTCGACCGCGTCATTGAGCAGGTGATGGTGCGCGAACCAGTCGGCGGCCCGCAGCCGCAGCCCCGCGATCTCGGCGGGGCGGTTGTGGGCGAGCCGATGGCACAGGTATCCGGCGAACAACTGGTGGTAGCGGTACCAGTCGTGGTCGGGGCCCGCGGGCAGCAGGAACAGTCCGCGGTCGGCGATGTCGGCGAGGAGGTCGGTGGCATCGGCGCGGCCGGTCAGGGCGGTGGCCAGCCCGCCGCAGATCCGCTCGCAGATCGAGGTCGTCATGAGGAAATCGAGGGTGTCCGGATCCAGTGCGCTGAGCACGTTCTCGGCCAGGAACGCGCCGATGTCGGGGTGCGCGGCGAGGCTGTCGAGCAGATGTGCCGGGTCCTCGCCGGCGCGCAGCGACAGCACCGTGAGCTGCAGTGCCGCGACCCAGCCGTCGGTGGCGCGGGCCAGCGCGGCCACCTCGCCGGCGGCCAGGTGCACACCGCCCGCTTCGGCGAGGAACGCGTGGACTTCGTCGGCATTGAAACGCAGTGTCGCGGCGTCGATTTCGGTGAGTTCACCGTGGATGCGCAACCTGCTCAAGGGCAGGTCGAGCCGCGTGGTGCTCGTGACGACGAGGGGCAGATGGTGGCAGCCGTGTTCGAGCAGGAACCGGACGACGGCTACCGAGGCGGGGGCGGTGACCCGTTGCCAGTCGTCGAGGATCAGCGTCACCCGCTGGTCGCTGGTGTGCAGGCCGTCGATCAAGGCGGTGAGCACGGCGCGGGTCGGGTCGTCGGCCTCCAGCAGCCGATCGAGGTTGTCGGCGAGCGTGGGGACGGCGGGTCGGATCGCCTCGGCGAGGTGGTCGAGGAACCAGGCGACGTTGTCGTCGTCCTCGTCGACGGTCAGCCACGCGACCGCGGCGCCGTGCTCGACCAGCTCGTCGTGCCACTGGGCGGCCACCGTGGTCTTGCCGAATCCGCTGGGCGCGTTGATGGCGGTGAGCCGGGTGCGTTCGGTGGTGCGCAGGTGCTCGAGCAGGCGTTTTCTGGCGAGGGTTGCCCGCGCCGGGGTCGGTGGGCGGTATTTCGTGGCGGGTGTGGGTGGTGCGGTGGTGCGTTCGCGGGCCCGCGCGGTCGGTGCGATCGGCACCGCGATCGGGCGCTGGGTGTCGGGGACTCGCAGGACGTCGACCGGGCTGCCGGTACTGTGCTGGGCCGCAACCAGTTCCGCGCCGAGCGCGGCGGCGCTGTTCGGCCGGTCGGCGGGTTCGGTCGCCATCGCGTGCTCGATGACGGCCCTGACCTCGTCAGGCACATCGTGGTCGGTGAGACCGGGCCCCGGTTGCGCGGAGACCCGCAGGAACTGCGACAGCACCTGCTCGCCCACGCGCCGCTCGTAGGCGACATGGCCGGTGAGCGCGCAGAACAGGGTGGCGCCGAGGCCGTACACGTCGGCGGCGGCGGTGGCCTGCGCGCCGCGCAGTACTTCCGGCGCGGCGAAAGCGGGGGAGCCGGTGACTATTCCGGTGGTCGTGTGGAACCCGCCGTGGATTCGGGCGATGCCGAAATCGGTGAGTTCGGGTTCGTTGTAGTCGCTGAGCAGGATGTTGGACGGTTTCACGTCGCGATGCAGGATGTCGGCCCGGTGCGCGGTCTCGAGCGCGCCCGCCATCTTCACGCCGAGGCGCAGTGTCGCCGTCCAGTCCAGCGGGCCGACGGTGTGGATGCGTTGTTCCAGCGAGCCACGCGCGTGATAGGGCATCACCAGGTAGGGGTGACCGCCGTGGGTGGTGCCCGCTTGGAAGACCGCGACGATGTGGGGGTGGCCGGAGAGTCTGCCCATCGCCTGCTGTTCGCGCACGAAGCGTTGCAGGCCGTCGGGGTCGAGCTCGGCGGTCAGCACCTTCACGGCGACGACACGGTCGAGATCGGGCTGGGCGCAGCGGTAGACCACGCCGAAACCGCCGCGCCCGATCTCCTCGGCGTCCTCGAAGCCCTCGGCGGTCAGTTCCGCCGCGACCCCGGTGGCCGAGTTGCGTTGCGTCGGCGAGTTGTCGGCCATCTCGGCTCGATTCGGTGCGGCCCGGTGGCGGTGCGCTGGTGCGCCCGCCCACTACCGAGGATAGCCCCGGAACTGACCGTGTTCGACGACGTCAGACGCGTTTCGGCCGGCGAAGCGGCTCAGGCGCGACGGTGGGGCGGGTCGACGAAGATGTCGTATTCCAGATCGCCCGCGCCGCCGTAGGGCGAGAGATCGGTAATGCCTTCGGCGCGAAGCACATCCACGTCGAGGAAGGTGTTTCCGGTGACCGCCCGCGCGTCCTTGCGCAAGATCGCCACGGCGGCATCGGCCATGATCTGCGGGGTCCGGGCCTTGGCGATCGCGTCGTCGCCGCCGAGCAGGTTCTGTACCGCGGCGGTGGCGATCAGGGTCTCGGGCCACAGGCAGTTGCCCGCGACGCCGTGTTCGGCGTATTCGCCGGCCCAGCCCAGTGTCAGCAGCGACATCCCGTATTTGGCGAGCATGTAGGCGGGGTGGGCGCCGAGCCACTCGGGTGCCATGTTGAGCGGCGGTGACAGGCTCAGGATGTGGGCGTTGTCGCTGCGGCGCAGGTGCGGCAGGCAGGCGCTGGAGAGCAGGTAGGTGCCGCGCAGCTGGATCTGTTGCATCAGGTCGAATCGCTTGATCGGCAGTTCCTCGGTGGGGGCGAGGGCGATCGCCGAAGCGTTGTTCACGCAGTAGTCGATGCCACCGAATCGCTCGACGGCGCGAGCAACGGCGTCGGCGACCGAAGTCTCGTCGCGCACGTCGCCGACCACGGCGAGTGCCTGCCCGCCCGCGGCCTCGATCTCGGCGGCGGCGGTGTGGATGGTGCCCGGCAGCCGGGGGTCGGGAGTATCGGTCTTGGCGAGCAGCACGATGTTGGCGCCTTCGCGGGCGGCGGCGACGGCGATCGCCAGCCCGATGCCGCGGCTGCCGCCCGACATGATCATGGTGCGTCCGGCCAGTGGGAACGAGGTGGTGGTCATGCCTCGCGACGTTACAGTTTTCTGACAGTCGCGGCAATAGTGAAATATGTAGACTCGTTGTCGTGAAATCCGCTGCTCCCGGCTTCGACGCGCAGGTCCGGCCGGTGTCGGCCCGTTCGGCGGTGGTCCGGATTCTGATCGCGGCCGAGTCACCGACGATGACCTCGAGCGAGATCTGCGCCGCCACCACCGCTGTCGGGTATCCGGAAACGACGGTGCGGGTCGCGGTGTCGCGAATGATGGCCGCGGGCGAGCTGGTTCGCGAACACCGCGCCTATACGCTCGATCCCGCGTTGCGCGCGCGTCGGACGGAGCTCGCCGCACCGCCCGTTCGCCCCTGGGACGGGGACTGGGAGCAGGTCGTCGTCACTGCCGCGGGCCGTCCGTCGGCCGAGCGCGCGGCCCTGCGCGCCAGGCTGCTCTCGCTTCGCCTGGCTGAACTCCGCGAAGGGGTCTGGTTGCGCCCGGCCAACCTCGTCCGCGCCCTGCCTGCCGACCTCGCCGCCGCCACCCTCCGGTTCCGGCTGCGCCCCGTCGAGGACCCCACCGGCCTCGCCGCCGCGCTGTGGCCGCTGGCGGACTGGACGGCGCGCGCCCACGCCCTGCTCGACGCGATCGAAAACCCTGACCCGGCAGCGAAATTCGCCGCCGTATCCGCGGCGCTGGACCTGCTCACCACCGACCCCGCGCTGCCCGCGGTGTTGCTGCCCGACAACTGGCCGGTCGAGGACCTTCGGGCAGCGACGTCGACCTACCTCACCTGGCTCCGGCGACTCGGCCGACAGGTCGACACCTGATCGGCGAACAGGGGCGTCAGCGCTACCTCGGAATAGACGGTGAGTCCGTGCTCTCGTCTGGTCAATGCGACGGCGCGCGGTGCCAAGAACATCCCCCAACTCGTCTTCGGCCCCGAAAAACCCTGCGGCCCTACGACACCGGGCTCCCCGGCCACTGCCTCTGCTCAGCGGCGACCCCACCCGGCCCCGGCGCCCACGGCATGTGCGGCGCCAACGCGGCCGAACGAGCACTGCGACAGCAGCACTGAGGGATCAGCGAGCGGCGCCCGGTGACGATGCCATCTCGTGCGCGCCCACGAGGCGGCATCCCGGCGAACTCAGCCGGTCGATCCTGCGGAGGCGGTGAGCTCGGCCACGATCTTGGCGATGCGGTTCGCACGGGTCTCGGGACGCTTGGCCGTGATGACGGACTGCACGCGTTCGCGTTGCTTGCTGTAGGAGAGCGCGGCGAACGTTGCCGCCGAGCCGGGGTGGTGCGCCAGTGCCTTGGCGAGATCGTCGGGAACCTCGATCGTGCGTTCTTCGCGATCGAGTTCGACGGTGACGTCTGTCGTTTCTCCGGCGCTGACACCCGCGGCGGCCCGGTTCGACGCGTTGAGCGGCAGCATGAACTCACCGTCGTAGACGGCCACCGTGCTGCGGAAGGTGTGGGGCCCGATGGTCACGACAACCTTTGGTCGTTTCCCTTGACCGAGCGCTTCGACGACATCCGCGGGTACCCGGAAACCGGTGGCGGTCTTGCCGCCGAGTTCGATCTGCGTGGTGAACTGATGTGTCGTCATCGCTGGCCTCCGGATCTCCTCCTGCGACGGCATGTCGGGTGCAGATGATTCCGCTGTTTTCATCGTAGGTGCCAGGGTGGCGAACTCGGCCTGATCAGGTCGACAGTCGGGTGGTCAGGTCGTCGATGTAGGTGCGGAAGAGTGCGGCCATGTCGACATGCTCGGGGTCGAGGAGCCATTGCAGTTGCAGGCCGTCCATCATGGCGGAGATCTGGCGGGCGACGGCCCGGGTGTCGAGGTCGGGACGGAAGGTTCCGTCCGTGACGCCGCCGTCGAGGGCGCCGGCCAAATAGTTTTCCAGGATTCGATAGCGATCGACCACCCAGGCGCGGGCGGGGTGGTCGCTGGTGACCGCTTCGCTGGTGACGACGGTGAAGAGCTGGACAAGGCCGGGGACGTGCATGTTGTGCTCGACCAGCTGGACCAGTTGCTGCAACGCGTCCTTGCCGCGCAGTTGCCGGTTCATGCCGAGTCGGTCGTAGTCGAGTCGATCGCGGTACTCCAGGACCGCGGCGAGCAGGGCCGCCTTGTTCGGGAAGTAGTGCAGCAGGCCGGTCTGGGAGAGTCCGCAGCGCGTCGCGATCTCGGCGATCGAGGAATTGTGATAGCCGTTGTCGGCGAAGCTGGCGAGCGCCTGGTCGATGATCTGCTCGCGGCGGTCCGCGCCCCGTCTTCGGCGTTGCGGCGTCATGAAGAGCGAGAGTAGTCCGCCCGCCGGACCGGCAAAATTCCGTCAGATAACAAACAGATAACTCTACCGAGTGACCACTCGGTAGGCTGGCTGTTCACTGGCACACTCGTGCCAGCCGTACAGGGACGGTGTCTCCGGTATCGGTCAGGCGCCGAACGAGGATGTCTCCGCAGGTAACGGCCGATTTGGTGGACTTCTGAAAAGGGTTGGCATGACCGACAACATCGACGACCTCCTGTCCGAGCTGGACCTGGAGGCCAAGATCCGGCTCATCTCCGGAGCCGACATCTTCCGTTTCGCCGGCGACGAGAGCATCGGTCTGGCCGAGATGCCCGTCTCCGACGGCCCCTCAGGTGTGCGCGGCGAGACGTGGGACGAGCGTGACCCCTCGGTGAGCCTGCCGTCGGGCTCGGCGCTGGCCGCCACCTGGGATCGCGACCTGATCGCCGAGATCGGCGGGCTCATCGCCGCCGAAGCGCGCCGCAAGAACGTCTACGCGGTGCTCGGCCCGACCATCAACCTGCACCGATCCCCGCTCGGCGGACGGCATTTCGAATGCTTCGCCGAAGATCCGATGCTCACCGGTGAGATGGCCGCCGCCTATGTGGCCGGCGTCCAGGCGCACGGCGTCAGCGCCTGTCCGAAGCACTACGTGGCCAACGACTCCGAAACCGAGCGCTTCACCGCCGATGTGATCGTCGACGACCGCACCCTGCGCGAGCTGTACCTGTACCCGTTCGAGCGGTCGGTGGAGGCGGGCGCGTGGATGATCATGGACGGCTACAACTCCGTCAACGGTGTCACCATGACCGAAAACCCGCTGCTGGACGAGCCGTTGAAAGGCGAGTGGGGCTTCGACGGCGTGGTGGTCTCGGACTGGACCGCCGTGCGCTCCACCGAAGGCGCCGCCAAGGGCACCGACCTGGCCATGCCCGGCCCGTGGGAACTCTGGGCCGCCCCGCTGCTCGAGACGGTCCGCGCCGGTGCGGTGCCCGAGTCCGCCATCGACGAAAAGGTCCGTCGCATCCTGCGATTCGCCCAGCGCGTGGGTGCGCTGCACGGAACCCCGCACCAGCCACCGGCTTTCACCGAGGAGACCGCGCGTCGGCGCGTGCGCGACGCCGCCGCCAAGGCCATGGTGCTCGCCACCAATGACGGTGTGCTGCCGCTCGGCGCGCCCGCCCGGGTCGCCCTCCTCGGCGCGGCCGCCGCGCAGCCCCGCTTCGGTGGCGGTGGCAGTGCGACAGTCGTTCCCTCGCATACGACTTCGCCGCTGCAAGGCCTGCGGGAGGTGCTGCCGGTGGTGTACACGCCGGGCGTTCACCTCAACGAGAACATGATCCCGGTGCCGCTGGATCTGGTCACCGACCCCGAGACCGGCACGCCGGGCGTGCACCTGCGCTACCTCGACGGTGAGACCGTCCTGGAATCCGAACACCGCACCGCGGGCAATCTGATGCTCTTCGGTACCCCGTTCGCGATGCGGGCCAAGTCCTTTCAGCTTCATGGTCGGCTGCGCGCCGATGTGGCGGGGGAGTGGCGGATCGGCTACGCCGGCGTCGGCACGCTGCGTTTGGCACTCGACGGTGCCACCGTGCTCAGCGAGACCGTCTTCCCCGAGGGCGGCGATCCCGTCGAGATGCTGCTGAACCCGCCGCAGCGCTGGGTCACCCGCACCCTCGCCGAGGGTGAGGAGATCGATGTGCTGATCGAACTGGCGCCCGCCCTCGACAAGGGCCTGCCCGCCATGGGCATCACCTTCGGCGTCGGCCGCCCGCGCCGCTCCGCCGACGAAGAGTTCGCCGCCGCAGTGGAATTGGCGCGCACGGCCGAGATCGCCGTGGTGGTGGTCGGCACCACCGAAGCGATCGAATCCGAGGGCTACGACCGCAAGGATCTGTCGCTGCCCGGTCGCCAGAACGAGCTGGTGTCGGCGGTCGCCGCGGTGAACCCGCGCACGATCGTGGTCGTCAATTCGGGTGCGCCGGTGGAGATGCCGTGGCGTGACGAGGTCGCCGCCGTTCTGCTCTCGTGGTTTCCTGGCCAGGAATTCGGCGATGCGCTCGCCGATGTGCTCACCGGTGCGACCGAACCCGGCGGCCGGCTGCCCACCACCTGGCCCAAGGTCATGGCCGACGTGCCGGTCCTGGACACCAAGCCCGCCGCCGACAACGCCCTGCCCTACCCCGAGGGCATTCATATCGGCTACCGCGCCTGGCTGAAATCCGGTGTGGCCCCGGCCTATCCGTTCGGTCACGGCCTCGGCTACACCAGCTGGGAACTGGTGGATCTGGCCGTGCGCGGTCGCACCGCCACCGTCACTGTCCGCAATATCGGCGAGCGCTCGGGCCGTCAGGTGGTGCAGGCGTATCTGTCCCGCGAGGACAGCGCCGTGGACCGCCCGGTGCGGTGGCTCGCGGGCTTCGCCGTGGTCGAGGCCGGGGCGGGCGAAACCGTCACCGCCACGATCGCCTTGCCGCAGCGCTCCTTCGAACACTGGACCGAACAGGGCTGGGCCGTCGAACCGGGCCCGTTCACCCTGCACGTCGGCACCTCGGTATCCGCACTCCCGCTCACCGCCGAAGTCCGCTGATCGCTGCGTCGTCTCCGCTGAGGCCCCTCGTCATCCCGGCCGCGACCTTCCCGGGATGACGAGGACGCGGGGCGCCGAACACCTCGCGAGTCTGAACCGGGTGCGCTCTGTCGGCGCGTAGATTCGGCAGTGCTGCTGATCGTGAGTGTTCCTCGACGAAGGGATCGCTGTCATGAGCAAGTCGCCCCGGCATCGCCGATACCGGAGAGCAGGTGCGGTGCTCACGGTCGTGCTCGCCATCGCCGCGGGCGGCTGCACCGCGGAGGAGAAATCCACCGGCTCGCAGTCCTCGCCGGTCGAGAGCCCCGAAGCGGCGAAGATCACCGACATCGTTCGCGGCAAGATGACCGAACTCGACCTCAGTTCCGCGGTCTACGGCGCATGGCGGGGCGAGGAGCAGATCGCCCTCGGCGCGCTGGGCGGATCACCTCTCGGTGTGCCCGCGACAGCGGATATGCGCGTGCGGGTCGGCCAGCCCATGGAGCCCATGCTGTCCACGGTCCTGTGGCGGCTCGACGGACAGGGCGTGCTGAAACTCGACGAACCCATCGCCCGCTGGCTGCCCGACTTTCCCCGCGCGGACAAGATCACCCCGCGGATGCTCGCCGACAGCACCTCCGGGATCTCCGACTATGTGACCGAACCGGAGTTCCTGAAGATCTTCGGCGAGAACCCGATCCGCGAATGGACCGCACCGCAACTTCTCGAACGCGCCAACGCCCGCCCGCCCCTGTTCGAGCCGGGCACCGACTTCGGCTACGCCCACAGCGACCTGGTCGTCCTCGGCGAAGTCCTCCAGAAGGCAGCGGGCAAGCCCCTGGGCGAGCTGATCGCCGAACACATCACCGAGCCACTGGGCATGCACGACAGCGAAGTAGTGCTCGACCCGCAGATCGACGAACCGGTCCTGCACGGCTACACCAACGAACGAAACTTCTTCGAAGACTCCACTTTCTGGAACCCCACCGCCTTCCTGCACAGCGGCAACATGAACTCCACCGTCGCCGACGTCGGCCGCTGGGTCCGCGCCCTCGGCACCGGCGAACGACTCACCCCCGACCAGTTCCAGCAGATGATGGGCCCGTCCACCGCGGGCCTCGGCCCCTTCACCACCGAGAAATACTTCGCCTTCGGCGTGGTCCACCTCGCCGACTGGCTGTACATGAACCCGTCCTACGGCGGCTACGACGGCGTCGCGTTCTACGACACGAAAACGAAGACGACCGTCGTCGTCTACGCCACCCTCGGCCCCACCTCCGACTCCGACCAGAACAACGCCGTCAGCATCGGCACAGAAATCGCCACCCTCCTGGCCCCCGACCGCCCACCGGCGGTTCCCTGAAGATGCGGTTCAGATCGGGCCGTTGCGCCACGAATGGTCGTCGCCCGCCCACGTCTTCTTTGTCGTTCCGGCGGACGTGCCCGCGTCCGCTCGGCCGCTGCCAGTTCTCCGCGCCACCGTCGACAGCGCCGCAGGGTCAGCTCGTGGCGGCGGGGGGTGGGGTGTCGACGCCGAGGCCCTTCTCGGCTGCCGCGGTGCGGATCGCGTCCACGACGAGCAGCAACGCGGCACGCCGCGCTGTATTGGTGCGATAGGCCAGCGACACCGTCCGGGTGAGGGCGTCGCCGAGCGCGACGACGTCGACGCCCGGCGGTCGCAGGGCCAGACCCAGGTCCGACACCAGCGTCACACCGAGCCCGGCCGCCGTCATCGCCATCGCGGTCGCCTGCTCCTCCACCTCGTGGTCGATCCGTGGCACGATCCCGACGGACTGGAACGCCAACCGCGCCGCCTGCCCGAAATGCGACCGGGCGGGGGACAGGATCCACGGGTGCTCGGCCAGTTCGGCGAGTGTCACATCGCCGCGCGGCACCGCGCCGGCGGGGACGGCGGCGTAGAGGCGCTCGACCGCGATCACCGTGCGCTCGAGCCCCCCGTCCCACGGCATCGGATAGTTCGAGTAATCGAGGACGAACGACAGATCGAGCGCACCGTCACGGACCGCGGCCGCCGTCGCCTCCGGCGCGAGTTCGCGCGTGCGCACCAGGATGCCCGGATGGGTGCGGGCGAGGGTGGTGAGCGCGTCGGGGAGCAGGCCCGAGGCCACCGACGCCCACACTCCCGCGGTGATCTTCGCCGTGAGCGACTCGCCCGCCCCTTCCAGGGCCTGGGTCGCGCGCTCGACCGAGGCGAGGATTTCCTCGGCGTGCTCGGCGAGCACGACCCCCAGGTCGGTGAGCTGCACCCGCCGCCCCCGCCGTTCGATCAGCCGGGTGCCGGTATCGCGCTCCAGTTGGGCGAGCTGCTGGGACACCGCCGACGCGGTGTAGTGCAGGGCGGCCGCGGCCGCGGTGATCGTGCCGCGCCGATGCAGCTCACGCAACATGCGCAGGCGGGTCAACGACAGATCCATGACACGACCCTATGCGCTGTGCAGCAACAGTGAACACCGCCGTGAACGAACTGTAAATAGACGCGGTGGCAGGTGGGACCGCACGCTGGACTACACCGGGCGCGCGTGATCGGCCGGGACGACGTGGTCCGGAACGGCGCTCGGTGAATTCGGTGTCGACGGCGAGAACGACGAGTAGGTGGTGCGCTATGACGATGATCCAGAACCCTGGTGATACCCCGCAGGTGACCGCGCAAACCCTTCCGCCGATTCCGCGAGCCGTCGCCCCCGCACCCGCCACCCGCCGCAGCGAGCCGTATCTGCGCCTGCTGTGGACGGATTCGGTGACCGGCGCGGTCGGCTACCTGGTCGTGCATACCCTGCGCGGCGGCCTGGCCACCGGCGGCACCCGGATGCGGGCAGGCTGCACCCTGAGCGAGGTCGAGGATCTCGCCCGCGGCATGGCCGACAAGACCGCCACCTTCGACCTGCCGGTCGGCGGCGCCAAGGGCGGGATCGACTTCGACCCCAAGGACCCACGCGCGGTCGAGGTGCTGGAGCGATTCTGCGAGGCCATGCGCCCGTGGATCGACCAGCACTGGGTGACCGCGGAGGACCTCGGTGTTCCGCAGCATCTGATCGACGAGGTCTTCGACAAGCTCGGCCTCGGGCAGAGCTACCACGCCGCGATCCGTCGCGCCGACGACCCGGCCGCGACCCTGGTGCGGGTCCGCAACGGGCTGAACGCCGCGGTCGAGGGCGGATTCCTGCTCGGCGACGTGATCGGTGGGTACGGGGTGGCGCACGCCTGTCTCGCCGCCGCGGTCTGGTGGGGCCGGGCACCCGCCGCGACGACCGTCGCGATCCAGGGTGTCGGCACCATGGGTGGGGCGGCGGCCTACTACCTGTACGAGGCGGGGATGAAGGTCACCACCGTGGCCGATGCGGCGGGAACGCTGTATTGTGCTGGCGGACTGGATATTCCGGCACTGCTCGACCTGCGCGACGGCTACGGCGAGATCGACCGCACCCGGCTGCCCGACGGCATCGAGCAGCTGCCGCGCACCGCGGTGATCGCCGCCGACGTCGATATCCTTGTCCCGGCGGCGATCTCGTACGCGATTACCCCCGACAACTCCTACGACGTCCGGGCCAGGATCGTCGTCGAGGCCGCGAACGCGGCGACCACGCCGGAGGCCGAGGCGATGCTGGCCGCGCGCGGTATCCCGGTACTGCCGGACTTCGTCGCGAACGCCGGGGCCGTGGCCTGGGCGTGGTGGCTGCTGCTCGGCCAGGTCGACGACATCCCCGACACTTCGTTCGACCGCCTCCGCACCATCATGCACACCAAGGTCACCCAATTGCTGGCGGCGTGGACCGACCACGGCGTCACCCCGCGCGACACGGGCCACCGCTGGGCCGACGACCCGGCCCCGATCGCGGGTCCGGTCGTCATCTCCTGATCGCGGTCGACTGCGGGGCAGCGGCACCGGTTGCCCGGATTCATCATGTCGACAACGGAATTCGGTCCCATCGAAACCGGTAGGTCAGTCGAACGAATCGCCACCCAGATACCGTCGCGGCGAGGTGCCGACCGTTCGCCGGAACGCCGCGAGAAACGCACTGGCCGTGGCATATCCGACGGTGTGCGCGACGCGGAAGACGGGCTGGCCGTCGGCGAGCAGTGGCAGCGAGGCCTGGATTCGCGCGTGGGTGCGCCAGCGGTCGAAGCTCATCCCGGTGTCCTGTACGAACAACCGGGTGAGCGTGCGGCGGCTCACGCCGATGGTCCGGGCATGAGCTTCCAGGCTGCGTTGATCGGCCGGGTTGTCCAGTAGGGCATCGGCGACCGCGCGTACTCGTTCGTCGACGGGGCGCGGCACGTCGATCGGTGTCGCGGGCAGCGGTTGCAGCAGGTCGAGGACTACCGCCTCGGCGCGCAGCCGCTGATCGTCGGCCAAGTTCTGCTGGGCGAGATGGACGATCAGGTGCGCCAGCAGACCGTCGACCCGGACCGGGGTGGGCTCGGCCCAGGCAACGTCGCAGCGGTCCGGTTCGAAATAGAGACTGTGTAGAACGGCATCGCGGCTTGCGCCGGTCTTGTGTACGACACCCGCGGGCAGCCACAGCGCGCGAGTCGGTGGCACGATCCAATGTGCTTGTCCCACAGCGATACCGAGCACACCGCTGCGGGTCCAGGCCAGCTGGTGCTGCGGGTGGTAGTGCTCGTTAGTCCACTGCCCGGCGGTGAGCGGAAAGCTGCCGACCACAATTGTGCCGACGCCGGGTGGCGCGGGTTCGAAGGCGGGTGCGGGCATGTCCCGAGTCTATGTCCTCAATGCGCTATCTCTTGGCCTGGTGACGGATAGCGGCCATCGGTGCTCGTTGCCTACCGTCGGTGCATGACTTCGATTTCTACGGCGGATCCAGGTACGGCTCGCCGTCGCACGGTGCTGATCGTGCTCTGTCTCGTCCAGTTCATGCTGAATCTGGACGACAATGTGGTCAGCGTGGCGCTGCCCACCGTGCGGGCCGATCTCGGATTCACCACCGCCGGCCTCGCGTGGGTCGTGAACGGCTACATCCTCGCGTTCGGCGGGTTCCTGCTGTTGTTCGGCCGGGTCGCTGACCTGCTCGGCAGGCGCCGGGTATTTCTCGGCGGCGTAGCGCTTTTCGGTGTGGCGAGTGTGTTGTGCGGACTCGCGCAGGAACCGTGGCAGTTGGTTGCGGGACGATTCGTGCAAGGAACAGGTGCGGCGATGGCGAGTCCGGCCGCGCTGGCGCTGCTCACCCTGCTCTATCCGAGTGCACGCGAACGCGCTGCGGCGATCGGCATCTGGGGTGCGACAGCCGCGGTGGGTGCCACCTCGGGACTGGTGATCTCCGGCGCGCTGACGGGGTTCGCCTCGTGGCGGTGGGTCTTCCTGATCAATGTTCCGGTGGTTGTCCTGGCCTTGGTGTTGCTGCCACGGCTGGTCGGGGAAAGCCGGAGTGGACCTCGCGTGCGGGTCGATATCGCCGGGGCGGCGCTCATCACCGGCGCGCCGGTTCTGCTGGTCTATGGTCTGCTGCGGGCGTCCGAAACTGGTTGGGGTGAAGTCGGTTCCACGATGGCGATGGTCGGTGCCGCACTGCTGGCGGTCGTGTTCGTGATCGTGGAGCGGCGCACCGGCGAACCGCTGGTCCCGTTGTCGTTTCTGGCCTTTCGGCCACGTGCGGTGGCCAATGGGGCGACGCTGCTGTTCTCCGCAGCGTTCTACGCCATGGCTTTCCTGTTGATGTTGCAGCTCCAGACCGTGCTCGGCTACCGACCTTTCACCGCGGGTCTGGCGTATCTGCCTTTCGGGGCGGGGATCCTGGTCGGGATGTGGCTGTCGTCGCGGGCTGTACACCGGCTCGGTATTCGTGCCGCGTTGATAATCGGATTGCTGATCAGCGCGGCTGGTCTGTTGCTGATGTCGGGCATCGACGGCCATGACGGGTACGTCTTCGGGGTGCTGCCCGCATTGCTCGTCACCAGCCTCGGCTGCGGGATGAGCCTGCCCGCCCTGACAGTCACCGCACTCACCGGCACCACCGAGGACAATGCGGGGATCGGCTCCGCTGTCCTCAGTTCGGTCCAGCAACTGGGCGGCGCACTGGGCTTGGCGATCCTGGTGACGCTCGCGACGCGACGCGGTGACATCGAAGGGTTTTCCTACGCACTCACCATTGCCGCCGCCATTGTGGGGCTCGCCGCGGCGCTGATCGCCGCGATGCTTCGCGCCCGTCCTCGCGAAGAATTCAGCGTTCGCACGGGTGGTTGAAAACCCTTCATAGCACCTAGAACGCGTTCTAGAATTACGGAATGGATCTCATCGCTGTCGAGGAAATCAAGCGCCTCAAATACCGCTACTTCCGCACGCTGGACCTCAAGCAATGGGACGAATTCGGCGACTGCCTTGCCGAAGACATCCAGGCTCGGTACGGCACCCAGGCGATGAAAGAGCCACTGCATTACGACAGCCGCGACGACGTCGTGACATTCATGTCCGAGAATCTCGGACCGGGAATTATCACCGTGCACATCGCCAACCACCCGGAGATCGACGTGGACGGTACGGTGGCACGCGGCTCGTGGGCTTTCGAGGACACGGTGATCGTGCCGGACTACGGCATGCGAATCCAGGGCGGCGGCTACTACTTCGACGAATACCGCAGGGACTCCGACGGGAAGTGGCGGATCGCGAGCACCGGGTACGAGCGCATCTACGAGGAGCGGACCTCGTTGAAGGACACGCCGAGCTTCACGCTGCTCGCGAATCGCTGGGACCCGGACCTGCGGCACTGAGCGACTATCCCCAAGCGCGCCGGGTCGCGGGCATGTCGGCGTTCCCCGACGCTTCCGGCACCACGCCGAGCACCTGGTGAATCCCGAGCCCGCCGTCCTCGAAGCCCAGCGCGGAGGCGGCCATATAGAGCCGCCAGATACGAGCTCGCCCTTCGCCGACGAGTGAAACTGCCTGTTCCCCAGCACTTTCGAGATTCGCGACCCAGTGGCGAAGGGTGCGCGCGTAGTGCTCGCGCAAGGCCTCGACGTCCCGAACCTCGAACCCGGCGCGTTCCATGGCAAGGACGACTTCGCCCACGTCGACGAGTTCACCGTCCGGGAAGACATAGCGCCCGATGAAGGAACGTTTGGCCATGACGGAGCCGCCCGGTGACGAGATGGCGTGGTTGAGCAGTCGTCCGTGTGGGCCGAGCAGGGCGCGCAGGGTGTCGAAGTACTCGGCGGCGCGTCCGGAGCCGACGTGTTCGAACATGCCGATCGAGGAGATGGCGTCGAACTGTTCGCCGCGCAGATCCCGGTAATCGGCAAGCCTGATCTCGACACTGGCCGACAGCCCGGCCTCGGCGACTCGCTTGCGGGCGAGCTCGACCTGCGCACTACTGATGGTGACGCCGACGACCCGCGCCCCATAGGTCGACGCCGCGTGCATCGCCATCGAACCCCACCCGCACCCCACGTCGAGCAGGCGCATACCCGACTGCTCGGCCAAGCCCAGTTTGCGGCAGATCAGGTCGTGTTTGGCCTGCTGGGCGCTCTCCAGTGAGCCGTCGTCGTCCGGCACGAACCGCGCACAGGAGTAGGTCATGCTCGGTCCGAGCACCAGCCGGTAGAAGTCGTTGCTGACGTCGTAGTGATGACTGATCGCCGCCGCGTCGCGACGCTTGGTGTGCAGCGGTCCGCGCTGCGGCCGCGCTTCCTCCGGTGGCCGTCGCGGGCGCCGGCCCAGCGCCCCGAGCTGCCGTGCCGCGCCGAGGGCCTGCCACGTAGCGCCGAGACCGAGGCGCGCGTCGTTCGGCGCGGTCGACTGGAGCGCGCGCAGCATCGTGAAGATGTCACCATCGAGATCGACGGCGCCGGACACGTAGGCACGCGCCAGGCCGAGTTCGCCTGGCGCCCAGATCAGATGGCGTAGCGCATCCTCGGAGCGCACACGCATCGTGCCCGCGCTCCCACCATCGGGGTGGATCGTGCTGCCGTCCCAGAATTCGAATCCCACCGCGGGGTGTGGTCCCAAGGAGGCTCGCAGCAGAGGTTCGAACGCGGCAGCGATCGTGGCCGGGTTACCCATCCGACCACTATGGCCCGTGTCGCGCCGCTGCGGTGGCAACGACGCGGCGCGATCCGTTCGATTCCTGGATGCGAGATCCCGATCGGTGGCGGCAACGGCCGGGCGTAGCGTCTAGCGATATGGCCGCGAGAACCAAGCACACCCTCCCTTCGGTGGGTACGAGGGAGTTGGTGGCCGCGTGCCGAACCGAGATTCCGGTGCTGACCCGGCAGCTGATCGCCGCGATCTTCACCGATATCCCGGAGTGGACGGACTACTCGCCGGTCAGCCGGGAAGACCTGCACGACGCGTGTAGCCGCTATCTGACCAGGGTCCTCGATCTTGTGGCCGGCGAGGTGACCGGACCGGACCGCGACGATGTCGCCGCCGCCATCGGCCGCAATCGCGCGGCGCAGGGTGTGCCACTCGAGGTCATGCTGCGGACGTTCCGGCTCGGTGGTCAGATCGTGTGGGAGGCACTGCTGGACAAGGCGGGCGAACTCCCGCCCGGCGAAGTCCGCAAGATCGGGGTGGCCACCTGGTCGGCCATCGACGGCATGTCGTCGTCGCTGGTCACCTCCTATCGCAGCACCGAATTGGAGCAGGTCCGGCGCGACGAGCGCCGTCGGCACGGCCTGATCGAGGACCTGCTGGCCGGCAGCGCCCGCGACGCGACATTCGCCGCGCGGGCGGCGCGCGAGCTGAACCTGCCCGCGCACGGCGGATACCTGGTGGTCGCGGTGCGCGGCGACCGTCCGCACGTGGAGATCGGCACCGAAACAGCATTGGCGGCCTTGGGTATCCGGTCGGTCTGGCACGACCGCGTCGACACCATGGTGGGGCTGGTCTCGCTCGAGCAGCGGGACAGTTCCGCGGTGCTGGACCAGGTGCGCGATCGAATCCGGGGCCGGGCGGCGGCGTCACCCGTCGTCCAGGGGTTGGCGCAGATCGAGACGGGCCATGCGCTGGCGATGCTGGCCCTGGAGACCGTGCCCGCGGCAGCACCGGGTCTGGTGTCGTTGGAGCAGCGCTACCCAGAAGCCCTGCTGTTGCGCTCGCCCGACCTGACCGCCCTGCTGGTCACCCGCACCCTCGGCCCGGTGCTGGAACTGCCGCCGAAGGAACACGAGGTCCTGCTGCACACGCTGGCGATCTGGCTGGAGGAGAACTGCTCGGCCGCGAACGCCGCACCGCGCCTGCACTGCCACCGCAACACCGTGATCAACCGCCTCCAGCGAATCTCCACCCTGCTGGGTAGACGCCTGGAAGGGCAGCGGTCCTACCTGGAACTCTCCCTCGCCTTGGCCGCCCTGGAGATGGGCGTGAACAAACCCGCCTGAGCCCGTGGCGATCAGGCGCGGTCGTGGAGCGTGATCTGGTAGCCGTCGGGGTCGGCGAAGGTGAATGTCCGGCCGAAGGGGCCGTCGATCGGTGCGGCGACGATGGTGTGACCGTCGGCGACGAGAGCGTCGTGAACGGCCTGGACGTCTGTGGCGTGCAGCCAGATCGCGGCGCCGATGCCGGGCTGGGCAACGGAGGCGAGATCGGTGCCGGGGAGGACGTCGCGGAGTGCGAACGCGATCGGCTTCGTCTCGAAGACGACGGCGTGCGGCGGTCCGGCCGGTGAGCGGACGAGTCCGAGGTACTGCTCGTAGAACGCCTGCGAAGCGGCGAGGTCGCTGGCTTGGAGCGAGAGGAAGTCGGGTCCGGTAGCGGGCATGGTGAGCTCCTTCGTTTCATGTCAGGTTCCTGACACGAAACAACGTATGTCAGAATACTGACATGAGTCAAGATGGGGTCGATCTGGAGACGTCACTGGGCTATCTGCTCAAAGAGGCATCGAGTGCCCTGCGTGTGTCCATGGAGGAGGTGCTGCGGCCGCTCGGGATGAGCGTGACGCACTACTCCTGCCTCGAGCTGCTGGCGCAACGGCCCGGCTTGTCGAACTCTGAGCTCGCGCGGGGTGCGTTCGTGACCCGGCAGACGATGAACGTGCTGCTCCAGGCTTTGGAACGAGACGGCTACGTGACCAGGCCCGCCGCGGCACCCGTCGGAAAGGTGCTGCCCACGCGGCTCACCCCGCGCGGGCGGCGGAGCCTCGAGCAGGCGACCGTCGCGGTCAGGTCCGTCGAGGTCAGAATGCTGGCCGGCCTGACCGAGGCTGAGCAGTCGGGCGCGTTCCGGATCCTGCGGGGCATGATCCATTCCCTGCGCGACGGTGACAACGGCGCATAGCTCGGTCCCCGGCGCGATGTGCCTGATTGGGCGCTGCGCCCATTTCGGGGGCTCGAATTCTGGGCTGTCGGTCAGTTGTTTGTGCATTTGTGGACGGTGAGACTCGACGGATGACCCAAGTCACGACCGTGACGGGGTTGATCGTCGAGCTGAGGAGCACCACGAGTGCCGGAATTCGATCTATTGGTGATCGGTGGTGGACCGGGCGGGTACGTAGCCGCCATCCGCGCCGCGCAACGCGGCCTGCAGGTCTGCGTTGTGGAGAAGGAGCGTCCTGGCGGCGTGTGCCTGAACTGGGGCTGCATCCCGACCAAGGCGATGCTGCGCTCGGCCGAGGTCTTCCAGACTCTCACCACCGCAGCGGAATTCGGAGTACATGCCGATAACGTGCGCTTCGACTTCGCTGCGATACGGCAACGCAAAGACGGCATCGTCAAAGAGCTGA
This sequence comes from Nocardia sp. FBN12, assembly GCF_050320175.1. Taxonomy (GTDB): domain Bacteria; phylum Actinomycetota; class Actinomycetes; order Mycobacteriales; family Mycobacteriaceae; genus Nocardia. Next base: position 1,687,136 of record NZ_CP190048.1, read on the forward strand.
CCGACGGTGTCGCGGGCCTGCTGAAGGCCAACGGGGTCACGGTGATCGAGGGCCATGCGCGGTTCGTCGAGCCGACTGTCGTGGAGGTCCACGAGACCGGCGCTTCGCCGATCTTCGACGGTGGCCCCCGCTACGCCGCCCCCGCGGGCGCGGCGATCCGCCGGGTGAGCGCGCGCGACGTGATCGTCGCGACCGGTTCGGTGCCCGCGCGGCTGCCGATCCCGGGCGCGGACCTGCCCGGCGTCGTCACCTCCGATGGCGCGTTCGGCCTGACCGAGGTGCCGCGTCGATTGGTGATCATCGGTGGCAGCGCGGTCGGTGCGGAATGGGCCAGCCTGTTCGCCACGTTCGGTAGCCAGGTCACGGTCGTGGAGATGCAGGATCGCCTGGTTCCGTTGGAGGACAAGGAGATCGGCGACGCGCTCGGCCGGTCGTTCCGCAAGCGCGGCATCACCGTCCTCACCGGCGCCACGGTCACCGCCATCACCGAGAGCGACGCGTTGCGGGTGTCGGTCGGTGGTCCGGCGGTGCGAGACCTGGACGCGGACGTGGTGCTGGTCGGCGTCGGCCGCCGCCCCAACACCGCCGAACTCGGCCTCGAGGTGGCCGGAATCGCCACGGACGCCCGCGGTTTCATCGAGGTCGACGACCGGCTGCGCACCGGTGTCGAGCACGTGTACGCCATCGGTGACGTGACCGGGCGGGCCCTGCTCGCCCACGTCGCCTCACATCAGGGCATCACCGCGGCCGAGGTGATCGCCGGGCACGACGCCCACATCGACTACGCGGTGATCCCGGCCGCGACGTTCACCCACCCGGAGATCGCCATCGTCGGCCTCACCGAAGACGCTGCCCGCGCGGCGGGCCACGAGGTGATCACCGCCAAGTTCCCGTTCGCGGCACTCGGCCGGGCCAAGACCTTCGGCGAGACCGAGGGGTTCGTCAAAATCGTTGCGGGGCAAGCGCATCAGGAAGTACTCGGCGTGCACATCATCGGCCCGTCCGCCAGCGATCTGATCGCCGAGGGCGCACTCGCGATGTCATTGGAAGCCACGCTCGACGAGCTGGCCGACACTATCCACGCCCACCCCACTCTCGGCGAGATCGGCATGGAGGCGGCCATGGCCGGCCTCGGGCTGCCGGTACACATCGCGCCACGCAAGCGTTGAGGAGCTCGACATGACCACGACCACCGCGCGACGCAAGCCCGCCGGTAAGCCGACGAAAACCGATCGAACACCGGCGGCCCTGTCGGACCTCGAAGCCGCTGTGGCGGCGGAAGATCCGCAGACCCTGCGCGATCTCTACCGCGACATGCTGTTCATCCGCCGCTTCGAGGAGCGCACCGCGCAGAGCTACCAGCAGGCCAAGATCGGTGGCTACTGCCATCTCAACCTCGGCGAGGAAGCGACCGTTGTCGGTCTCGGCGCCGCGATGCGCCCCACCGACTACCTGTTCACCAACTACCGCGAACACGGATACGCGCTGGCCAAGGGCATCGAACCGGGTCGCGTGATGGCCGAGCTCTACGGCCGATCGACCGGCACCTCGAAGGGCTGGGGCGGCTCGATGCACATGTACGACACCGCGACCCGGCTGCTCGGTGGCTACGCCATCGTGGGCGGACAGGTTCCCCTGGCGATCGGCGCGGCGCTGGCCATCGACTACCGCGACGGCGACGACGTCGTGGTGTGCCAGATGGGGGAGGGCACCACCAATATCGGCGCGTTCCACGAGTCGCTCAACATCGCGGCACTGTGGCGGCTGCCGGTGGTGTTCCTGGTGATCAACAACCAGACCGGCATGGGTACCACGGTCGAGAAGTCCTCGGCGGAGCCAGATCTGTGGAAACGCGCCGCCGCCTATCGCATGCGTGGCGAGCGGGTGGACGGAACCGATGTCCTCGCCGTCCGTGACATGGCGAGCGAGCTCATCGAAGATGCTCGCCGCGACGGCAAACCCGCACTGCTCGAAGCGGTGAGCTACCGGCTCAAGGGCCATTCGGTGGTCGACCCGGCGAAATACCGCAGCACCGACACGGTGGCGACGGTGCGAGAGCACGATCCGATCGTGCTGTGGCAGCAGCGCTTGCTGGCCGCCGGTGCGCTGACCGAACAGGCGCTGGCCGAGCTCGAGCGCGAGGTGGCCGACGGTGTCGCCGCCGCCGTCGAGTTCGCCGACGCGAGCCCGCATCCGGAGCCGTCGAGCCTGTTCGACTACACCTACGCCACTCCCGTGCCGGGCGATTCCCGTCGTCTGCCCGCCGATCCGCTCTTCACCCACTGAGGATTCCACTGTGCCTGTCATGACCTATCGCGAAGCGCTGCGCGAAACCCTGCGCGAAGAGATGCGACGCGACGACGACGTTTTCCTGATCGGTGAGGAGATCGGCGTCTTCGAAGGCTCCTACAAGATCACCGCCGGTCTGCTCGAGGAGTTCGGCGAGAAGCGGGTGCGCGACACTCCGATCGCCGAGGAGGGCTTCGTCGGGGCGGCGATCGGTGCCGCGATGCTCGGTCTGCGCCCGGTCGTGGAGATCATGACGATCAACTTCTCGCTGCTGGCGCTGGATCAGATCGTCAACCATGCCGCGAAGATCTACGGCATGTTCGGCGGGCAGACCAATGTGCCCATGGTGATCCGGACTCCCGGTGGTGGCGGCCAGCAACTCGGGGCGACGCATTCACAGAATATCGAGTTGTACTACGCCTTCGTACCCGGTCTGAAAGTCGTGGCGCCCAGCACTCCCGCCGATGCGCGGGCCCTGCTCAAGGCTGCGATCTCCGACGACGATCCGGTGCTGTTCCTGGAGAATCTGTCGCTCTACAACACCAAAGGTGAAGTGCCGGAAGACCTTCCGCCCGCCCAGATCGGCAAAGCGGCGGTCACCCGGGAAGGCACCGATATCACCGTGATCGGCTACTCCCGCATGGCCACCCTCGCCACTCAGGTCGCGCAACGCCTTGCCGACGAGGGCATTTCGGTCGAGGTGATCGATCTGCGCAGCCTGCGTCCGCTGGACCGCGACACCATCATCGCCTCCGTCCGCAAGACCGGCTGCGCGGTCGTCGGCGAAGACGACTGGCTCACCTACGGTATCGGCGCCGAGATCGCGGCATCGATCTCCGACGGCGCGTTCGACTATCTCGACGCCCCTGTTCGCCGCGTCGCGATGGCCGAGGTCCCGCTGCCGTATGCCAAGCCACTGGAGAAGCTCGCCCTGCCGTCCGCGGAATCGCTCTACACCGCGGTGAAGGAAACCCTCGCCGCCGTCGGTAAGGAAACCAGCAATGCCTGACATCGTCATGCCCCGGCTCTCCGACACCATGGAAGACGGCGTTGTCTCCGTCTGGCTCAAGCAGGTGGGTGACCAGATCACCCGTGGTGAGATCGTCGCCGAGATCGAGACCGACAAAGCGCTGATGGAGCTCGAGGCCTACGAGGACGGGATCCTCGAGAAGATTCTGGCCGAGCCGGGCGTTCGCGTCGCGATCGGCGAACCGATCGCGACCGTCGGCGATGGCACCGGAGCGGTTGCGGCACCGGCGAATTCGACCAGTGCGGCGCCGCCGCCCACGGCAGAGGTCGTCGCGACGGTCCCGGCCGCCGCGCTATCGGGATCGCACACCGGCCCGCGCCGCACCGGGGTGGTCAAGTCCTCGCCGTTGGCCCGCAAGATCGCGCGCGAATTGCAGGTCGATATCGACGCTGTCGTCGGCACCGGGCCGGGCGGACGAGTCACGAAACGCGATGTGGAGGCGGCGCACAGCGCCGAGCCCGCTGACCTCGCGGTGCCGTCACGTGACACGAGTGCGCCTGTTGCGCAGCCTGTTCCAGCCTCGGAGGAATACGAGGAAGTCGCACTGACGAACATTCAGCGCGTCTCGGCAGCTCGACTCACCGAAAGCAAGCAGCAGGCACCGCACTTCTACGTCACCAGCGCGATCGACGTGACCGATTTGTTCGCCTTCCGGGCGCAGATCAACGCGACGCTGGACGCTGCGGGCGGCAGCAAGGTCAGTGTGAACGATCTGCTCGTCAAGGCCGTCGCCGTCGCGCTGCGCAAGGACGGCTCGATCAATGTCAGCTTCGCGGGTGACAAGCTGTTGCGGCACAAGGGAATCCATATCGGTGTCGCGGTGGCGACGCCGATCGGGCTGCTCGTTCCGGTGCTCCGCGACGCGGACCGCAAGAGCGTGTCCGAGATCGCGACCGAGAGCCGCGACAAGGCCACCCGCGCTCGCGAGCGCAAGCTGCGCGCCGAGGAGATGTCGGGCGGCACCTTCACCATCTCCAATCTCGGCATGTTCGGCATCGAGCAGTTCACCGCGGTCATCAACTCGCCCGAATCCGCGATCCTGGCGGTCGGCGCGGCAGCCGACGAACTACGCCTCGACAACGGCGAAGTCGTCGCCCGCAAGATCCTGCGCGTCACCTTGTCCGCGGATCACCGCGCCATCGACGGCGCGGTGGCAGCCCAGTTCCTGGCAACCCTGAAGGAGCTCCTCGAAAACCCACTGCGGATTGTCGCGTAGCCGAGCCGCCGAATTCCGCAGTGCGGCAGGCCGACGGGATAACCACGGCCGCGCGATCTCCGAATGCCTAGTGGATCGCGCGGTCGGCCCCGTCCCAGTGCGCGGTGCGCAGTTCGCGCTTGAGGATCTTGCCTGCCCCGGAAACCGGTAGGGCGTCGATGAATTCGACACTGCGTGGCAGTTTGTAGTTGGCGATGTGTTCGCGGCAGAACTCCCGGATCTCAGCCTCCGTCGCGGTCCGGTCGGTGGCGAGCACGATCACCGCGTGCACGCGCTCACCCCAGTCGTGGTCGGGCACACCGATCACGGCGACCTGCGCCACCGCCGGGTGTTTGGCCACCGCGTTCTCGACCTCGACCGAATAGACGTTCTCGCCGCCGGTGACGATCATGTCCTTGAGCCGGTCGACCACGAAAACGTAGCCGGCGTCGTCCATGTACCCGGCGTCGCCGGTATGCATCCAGCCGCCGCGCAGTGCTCGTGCGGTCTCTTCGGCCATGTTCCAGTAGCCCGACATCAGATGGTCGCCGCGCACCACGATCTCGCCGACTTCGCCGCGTGCGAGTTCTCGATCGTCCGCGTCGACGACGCGGATCTCGGCGTGGACCGCCGCGCGTCCACACGATCTGGCGAGTGCGGGGTTGTCGTGATCGTGGGCGGTGAGCAGGGTGGCGACCGGCGCTACCTCGGTCATCCCGTAGGCCTGCGTGAACCGGGCGTTGCCGAACACCGTGCGTGCCTTGGCCATCACCGTCTCGGAAATCGGTGACGCCCCGTACATCACGCGTTGCAGACTTGCCAGGTCGGCGTCGGCGGCGCCGGGGCAGTCGACCAGCAGCTGGATCATCGTCGGCACCAGCAGAACATCGGTCACCCGGTGGGTGACCATGGCGTCGAGCGTCGCGGCGGGAGTGAAGGACCCCACGATGACATGGGTTGCGCCCGTGAGATTGCCGATGTTCCACGCCGCGATATCGGCCAGATGGAACATCGGCGCGACATGCAGCAGCACGCCGCCCCTGGTGAGAATATCGGTGGTCACCAGACTGCCCATGGCCGAGGTGAGACAGGCCTGGTGCGACAGCATCACGCCCTTGGGGAAACCGGTGGTCCCGCCGGTGTAGAAGACGCCGTAGAGCGCGTCGTCACCGCGCCGAGCGTCGGGGATCGGGGCGGTATCGGCCACGAGTTCCTCGTAGGCGAGCATGCCGTCGGGTGTCGGCCCGTCGCCGGCGAAGATGACCGTGCGCAGGTTCGTCACCTCGGCGCGCAGGGCGTCGACAGAACCGGCGAACGCGTCGTCGACCACGAGGACATCGGTGCCGCAGTCGTTGAGCGAGTACGCGACCTCGGCCACACTCCACCGGACATTCACCGGATTGACCACCGCGTCCGCCCACGGCACCGCCATCAGCAGTTCGTGGTAGCGGTCGCTGTTGAGCGAGTAGATCCCCACGCGATCACCGGCCTCGACGCCGAGTTCACGCAGTGCCCCCGCCAGCCGCGCGATGCGATCGACCGATTCGGCGACCGTGCGCCTGCGGGGGCCGAAGATGGTGGCGATCCGGCCGGGATCGCGTTGCAGCGCCGAATGCAGGGATTGCGTGATGTGCACGGCCAACTCCTCAATAGTGAATCTTCATCCGTGTGACCTGCACAACATTTTGCCGGGTATTGCTGGATTGTCAAGGGTTGTGTAACCATGAAGTGAATATCGATTCGTGCCAAGGAAGTGGTGTGTGATGCAGCGAGTGCAGGTCGCCGGAGTCGGGATGGTGCCGTTCTCGACGCCGAGCAGGAGCGAGCCCTACGACGTGCTGGCCGCGGGTGCGGTCCGCAACGCCCTGCTCGACGCGGGTATCGGCATCGAACAGGTGCAGCAGGCCTACGCGGGGTACGTCTACGGCGACTCCACCAGTGGCCAGCGCGCGCTCTACGGCGTGGGGATGACCGGGATCCCGGTAGTGAATGTCAACAACAACTGCTCGACCGGCTCGTCGGCGTTGTGGCTGGCCCGCCAAGCGGTCGCCAGTGGCGCCGCGGAATGCGTGCTCGCCTTCGGGTTCGAGCAGATGGAGCGCGGTGCGCTCGCCATGAAGTGGCCGGACCGGCCGAGCCCGTTCATCGACTTCATGGCAGTGGCCAACGAGCACAACGGAGCCAGTGACGCGCCCTTCGCCGCACAGCTGTTCGGCGGCGCCGGTGCCGCCTACGCGCAGCGGTACGGCACCGATCCGGCCACCTTCGCCATGATCTCGGTGAAGGCGCGAAAGCACGCGCGCAACAACCCGTTCGCGGTATTCCGGGACGAGGTGACCGTCGACGAGGTGCTCGCGTCGCCGCAGATCTTCGGGCCGCTGACCCGCCTGCAGTGCTGTCCGCCCACCTGCGGCGCGGCGGCCGCCATCATCACCAGCGAGGACTTCGCGCGCCGTCACGGCCTGCGCACCGATGTCGCGATCACCGCGCAGGCGATGACCACCGACACCCCGAACACCTTCGACGATCTGCCGAAACTGGTCGGCTACGACATGGCCCAGCGCGCGGCCGATCAGGTCTACGAAGCCGCGGGCGTCGACCCCGCCGACATCCGGGTCGTCGAGCTGCACGACTGCTTCACCGCCAACGAGCTGCTCAGCTACGAGGCGTTGCGGTTGACCCCCGAGGGCACCGCGGAGAAGTTCATCCGCGACGGTGACAACACCTACGGCGGCCGCGTGGTCACCAACCCCTCGGGCGGGCTGCTGTCGAAAGGCCATCCACTCGGCGCGACCGGTCTGGCCCAATGCGCCGAGCTCACGTGGCAATTGCGCGGACAGGCGCAGGACAGGCAGGTCGACGGAGTGACGCTGGCGCTGCAGCACAACATCGGCCTCGGCGGGGCCGCGGTCGTCACCCTCTACGAGAAGGTCGGCTGATGGCCATCGACATCGACCGCGCGCTGGCGCTGACCCTGCCCGGTTTCACCGTCGACGTCGAGCGGGGCCGGTTGCGGCTGTTCGCCCGCGTCATCGGCGAGACCGACCCGATCTTCACCGACGTGGATGCCGCGCGAGCCGCGGGCCATCGCGATCTCCCGGTCCCGCCGACGTTCTTGTTCAGCCTGACCCTCGAATCAGCCGCCCCCTTCGCCTCTTTCGACGCTCTCGACATCGACCTGCGTCGTGTCCTGCACGGCGAGCAGCGGTTCGACTACACCGCCATGGCCTACGCGGGCGACACCATCGCGATCAGTGAACGCATCGTCGATGTCACCGTGAAACGCGGTGGCGCACTGGAACTGCTGACCAAGCAGACCGAATTCCGGTGCGGCACAGAACTGCTCGCCACGGCCACCAACGTGGCCGTTGTCCGAAATCCCGAGGTCGCCGCATGATCACACCGACTGTCGGCACTACGCTGCCGCCCCTTGTCCTGCCGCCGATCTCACGCACCACGCTGGCGTTGTTCGCCGGGGCCAGCGGTGACCACAACCCGATCCACCTCGACATCGACAACGCCCACTCCGCCGGTTTCGACGATGTCTTCGCTCAGGGCATGCTCTCGATGGCCTACCTCGGCCGACTACTCACCAACTGGGTACCCCAACGCGACATCCGTTCCTTGGCAGTGCGATTCACGGCGATCACGCCCGTCCACGCGCAGCCGACCTGCACGGCCACGGTCACCGCCGTCGACAACGGACTGGCCACCCTCGACCTCGCCGTCACTCTCGCCGACGGCACCTCCACCCTGCTCGGCACCGCGGTCGTCGCCGTGTCGAGCGAGAACTGAGCAGGAGCACATCATGGGAACACTCGACGGCAAAGTAGCCATCGTCACCGGATCCGGTCGTGGCATCGGCCGTGAGATCGCGCTCAAATTCGCTGCCGACGGCGCGTCGGTGGTCGTGAACGACCTCGACAAGGACCCGGCCGAGCAGACCGTGGCCGACATCCGCGCCGCGGGCGGCACGGCGGTCGCCTGCGCGGGCAGCGTCACCGACGACGACTTCGCCGAGCGCTTCGTGGCGACCGCGGTCGACGAATTCGGCGGCATCGACATCATCGTCAACAATGCCGGCTACACCTGGGACACCGTGATCCAGAAGATGACCGACGAGCAGTGGGACGCGATCCTCGACGTCCACCTCAAGGCGCCGTTCCGCATTCTGCGCGCCGCCCAGCCGATCATCTCGGCGGCGGTCAAGCAGGCCAAGGCGGCGGGCGAGCCGGTGCCGTGCCGCAAGGTCGTGAACATCTCCTCGATCGCCGGGCTCGGCGGCAACGCGGGCCAGGTGAACTACGCCGCTGCCAAGGCGGGCATCACCGGGCTGACCAAGACCCTCGCCAAGGAATGGGGACGACTCAATGTCACCGTCAACACGGTGGCCTTCGGTCTGATCACCACCCGGCTCACCGAAGCGCCCGCCGGCGGCAGCGCCACGATCGACGTGGCGGGTCGCGAGCTGAAAGTCGGGGTGAACCCGGATCTGCTCGACGCCATGGCCAAGCAGATCCCGCTCGGACGCGCGGGAACTCCGGCGGAGGCAGCGGGCGCGGTCTACCTGCTGTGCAGGCCTGAGTCGGACTACATCAGCGCCCAGACAGTGGTCTGCGGCGGCGGATTCACGGTCTGAGGAGGTCGAGATCGCCCGGATCGGCACCGAGATCATCGGTCGATCGCTGTGGCTCGGGTGAGCGGTAGAGTCCGCGTGGTGTCCGACCAGCCTCTCGCCGCGCGCCGCAAGCGGCCGGCCGACCGCCGCGACCAGATCGTCGACGCGGCGGCCTCGCTGTTCGCGACCAGTGGTTTCGAGAACGTCGCGATGAGCGATGTCGCCGCGGCCGTCGGGGTCGGGCCGTCGGCGCTCTACCGGCATTTCGGCGGCAAGGACGATCTGCTGCGCGCAGTGATCGAGCAGACCCTGGAACGGTTCGCGGCGACGCTGAACGGTGACGACGTGGTGGGCGGGGTGGCCAATTTCGCGGTCACCCAGCGCACTGCGCCCCTGCTGTGGGTGCGGGAGGCCCGCCATCTCCCGCGCCCACAACGCCTGGATCTCGCGGCCCGCCTCGAGCAGTTGCGCGAGTTGTTCACCCGGGCGGCGATCGGCGACACCGCCGACCTCGGCGCGCGGTTGCGCGCGAGAATGGCGTTGGCCGCGCTGCTCAGCCCCGCCTTCCATGGCACCACCGTGCCACCCGATCAATTCCGCTCCACCCTCGTCGAGATCGCCGGGGCGATCCTGAGTGCTGCTGTGGACGTGCCTGAGCCACACCGGGCTCCAATACCCGAGGGGCTCTCGCGCGGCAGCAAACGCGAACAGGTCCTGCGTGCGGCGCTGCGCATCTTCGCCGACCAGACCTACGCGAGCACCGGCATGGAGGCGATCGGCGAGGCCGTCGGCCTGTCCACCTCGAGCGTCTACAACCACTTCGCCAGCAAACAGGAGATCCTCGAGGTGGCGTTGCACCGCGGCAACGGCTACCTCCAGATCACCCTCGATGACGCATTGCTCGTCGCACCCGACGAAGCCGCCGCCCTGCGCGCACTGGTCACCGTCTACGCCGACTTCACCCTGCGCCACCCCGCCCTCGTCGACATCCTGATCACCGAAATGCGCAGCCTCGGCGCCCAAGCCGAACCGCTGCTCCAAGCCCAGCGCGACTACGTCAGCGAATGGGTCAGACTGTGCCGCACCGCCCGCCCCACCCTCACGCCGGAACAAGCCCTGGTGACCGTTCAAGCCACCCTCATGGCGATGAACGACATCGCCCGGGACCCCGCCTTCACCGCCACCTCCAACCTGAGCGCGCCGCTGTCCGCCATCGCCACCGCCGCCCTCGGCGTGTGACGAAGCGTCCAGGTCAGGCGGCGAAGACGCCCGCTGTGGGTCAGTCGCTGGGCGTCGGCGACTGCCGGTCCAGCGGGACAAGGTAATTGCGCAGATCGTCGACCTTTGATTCGATGCGCTCGGTGTTCTCGGCGTCGACCCGGAAGATCCAATGCTTGGCGCCGAGAAGCAGCACGGCCTGAAAGACCAGCTGGAACCATTCGCTCTGCCAGTTCTCGAAGGTGCTGGCGAGAAATTCCGGCCAGTATCCGGACCACTGGAACGGCTGGCCGAGCTGGTGTTGGGTATTGCGGTACTCGATCAGCTGGGTGACGAACTGTGCGGCCCATGAGCCGAGGAACAGCAACAGCAGCACGTAGACAGCTCCCCAGCGGCGGAAGTGTGCCATAACTGGCTATACCCGGTTGCCGAAGGCCGACACCGGGCCGCTCACGTTCGCTCGCTGGCCATCGACAGCAGCAATTCGATCGCGTACTGCGTCGATTGCTCGACAACTTCGGTGGGATCGCCGTCGAATCGGCGGTGACTTGCCCTGGCATCGCCGCGCGACACCACGCAGAACCACACCGAACCGGCGGGCTCCCCGTCCTGCGGGTCGGGGCCGCCTGCGCCGGTGGTGGCGACGGCGATATCCGCGTCCATCAGCGCTCGCACTCCCCGCGCCATCGCCGTCGCCGCGGCCTCGGACACCACCGGCACATCGGGAACATCCAGCACGCGCCGTTTGACTTCGGTGGCATAGGCGACGATTCCGCCTCGAAACCACACCGCCGAATCCGGCGCGGCGCCGAGGGCCGCGGCGACGTTGCCCGCCGTCAGCGATTCGGCGACAGCTACTGTCAGCCCGCGTTGTTCGGCGAGGTCGGCCAGCTGGTGCGCGGTCGTCACCATCAGGGCCGAAATTCCTGAGCCTTGCTCTTCACACCTTGGACCAGCAGATGCCACGCACCCGGGTCGCCCTGGAGTACGGCGCGACCGAGGTCCTTGATCTGCTCGGCGGTCGCGTGCGGCGGGATGGGCGGCATCTCGGGGTCGCAGCGGATGTCGAGCAGTACGGGGCCCGCCGCGGCCAACGCGCGATCCCACGCGGGCCGGATGCCGTCGGAGGTGTCGACGGCGATTGCCTCGATGCCGGTGCAACGAGCGATCTCGGCGTAGGAGATGTCCGGAAGTGTCTGCGACTCTTCGAATTTCGGCGCTCCGCCCATGCCGCGCAACTCCCAGGTGACCTGATTGAGGTCGTTGTTGTGGAAGACGCAGACGATCAGACGTCGATCGGTCCACAGATGCTGGTAGCGCTGGATGGTGATCAGTTCGTTGAGGCCGTTCATCTGCATCGCACCGTCACCGACCAGCGCGATCACCGGGCGGTCCGGGTGCGCGAACTTGGCGCCGATGGCATAGGGGACACCGGCACCCATGCTGGCCAACGTGCCCGACAACGAGCCGCGCATGGTGCCACGCATGCGCAGACAACGGGCGTACCAGTTGGTGGACGAGCCCGAATCCGCGGTGATGATCGCATTGTCCGGAACACACTGCGACAGTTCCCACACCACCCGCATCGGGTTGGCGGGGTCGGCGTCGAGCATGGATTGGCGTTCGAGCGTCTGCCACCAGTGCCGTACGTTCTCCTCGACGGTGTCGCGCCAGGAGCGGTCCTGCTGGCGTTTCAGCAGCGGAATCACTTCGCGCAGTGTGGCTTTCGCGTCTCCGACGAGGTTCACCTCGGTGGGGTAGCGCATCCCGATCGACGCGCCGTCGGCATCGATCTGCACGGCCCGGGCCTGATCCAGTTCGGGCAGGAACTGGCTGTAGGGGAAGTTCGAGCCGACGATCAGCAGAGTGTCGCAGTCGCGCATCAGCTCATAGCTCGCGCGGGTGCCCAACAGGCCGATCGAGCCGGTGACGAACGGGAGGTCATCGGACAGCACGTCCTTGCCGAGCAGTGCCTTGGCGATGCCCGCGCCGGTCAGCTCGGCGACCTCGAGTATCTCGTCGACCGCGTCGCGCGCGCCCTGGCCGATGAGCACGGCGAGCTTGGTTCCGGCGTTGAGCACATCCGCCGCTCGCTCCACCTCCGGCCCCGTCGGCACCGAGATGCTGCGCGACATGCCCGGCGGGCTGGACGGCACCTGCTTGAACGCGTGCGCGGGTGGCTCGTACGGCTCCTCCTGCAGGTCCGCCGGAATGATCACCGCGGTCGGCGCGCGGCGGGCCACGGCGGTGCGGATCGCCCGGTCCAGCGCGTTGGGCAGCTGGTTGGCGACATTCACCTCGACGAGATAGTCCGAAGCCACATCCTTGAACAGCGCCTGCAGGTCCACCTCCTGCTGGTAGCTGCCGCCCATCGCGCTGCGGGCGGTCTGGCCGACGATGGCCACCACCGGCACATGGTCGAGCTTGGCGTCGTAGAGGCCGTTGAGCAGGTGGATCGCGCCCGGTCCCGAGGTGGCCGCGCACACGCCGACCTCGCCGCTGAACTTCGCGTACCCGGTGGCCTGGAACGCGGACATCTCCTCGTGCCTGCTCTGCACGAAGCGGGGGGAGTTCTCGGCACGCCCGAACGCGGCGATCAGACCGTTGATGCCGTCACCGGGGTATCCGAACACCTGCCCGATGTGCCACTCCCGTAACCGCTGGAGGACGAAGTCCGCGACCTGCATCGGCATGGTTCCCCTCCTCCGGCTGCCTACTCGGCGGGTCGATCGTCGGACTGCTCCGATGCCTTCGCCAATTCGTCGCGAAGTCGCTGGGCGGTCGCTTCGTCTCCGGCGTCAGTGGCCGTGGTGATGTCCTGTCGCAATTGAGCGATGATGTCGCGCGAAACCATGGTCCTCCTTCGACTGCGGGATATCCGTTCCGGCGGTCGGCGTCCTCGACCGCCCAGTGTGGTCGTACCGCGGATACCGATTCCTAAACAGCGGTCCCGCGGGTAGTTCTTCGGCGTTGCCGAGGCAGTCGAGTTCCTCGGGCGTCGAGTTCGTCATTGCTGATGCCGGCTGATGGAGGTCGGTCAGTCGATCGAGCGGGTGCCGAGCTGGTGCACCATCGTCGGGTCGCGATGGTCGAAGAACAGGGACGCGCCGGTGTCGAGAGCGGCGATCTGCGCCATTTCCTCGGCGGTGAGGGTGAAATCGAAGATGTCGAAATTCTCGGCCATGCGCTCCGGGCGAACCGATTTCGGGATGGCGACGACGCCGCGTTCGGTGAGCCAGCGCAACACCACCTGGCCGACGGATTTGTCGTGGGCCGCGGCGATGGCGGTGAGAGTGGGGTCGGTGAACAGGTTGTTGCGGCCCTCGGCGAACGGACCCCACGATTCGATCTGCACTCCCAGCTCGGCCATCTGCTTCTGGTAGTCCTGGCGTTGGAAGAACGGGTGGGTTTCGATCTGGTTGACCGCGGGGGTGATCTCGTTGTGGTCGATCAGGTCGACGAGCCGGTCGGGGTAGAAATTGGAGACACCGATGGCCCGGGCCAGGCCTTTCTTGTGCAGCGCTTCCATCGCGCGCCATTCGCTGTAGTAGTCGCCGAAGGGCTGATGGATCAAATAGAGGTCGAGGTAGTCCAGTCCGAGGCGGCGCAGCGAGCGTTCGAAAGCACGTTTCGTATTGTCCTCCCCGGCGGGCTGCACCCACAGTTTGGTGGTAACCCACAACTGTTCGCGGGGAATGCCGCTGGCTTTGATCGCGCGGCCGACCGCTTCTTCGTTGCCGTAACTGGCGGCGGTGTCGAGGTGGCGGTATCCGGCTTCGAGCGCTTCGATGACGACTTTCTCGGTTTCGTCGTCGGGAATCTGGAAGACCCCGAATCCCAGGATCGGCATGTCGACGCCGTTGTTGAGGGTGACGGTCTGCATGGAAATACTCCTTTCGTTGCCACTCCGACAACATAGGACGTGTCGGCCGTCAGGTGCGTCATCCCGGCCACCCCCGGCGAGCACACATGCCAATCCGGTGACTGATGCGGTCAGTACCTCCGATCCGGGTCCGCCAGGCCGGTGCCGGTGATGAAGGGGAGGTCGAGGGTGGTGCGGATGCCGGGGGGCGCGGCGACTACGGCGGGGATGGCGTTGACCAGGCGCATGGCGGTGCCGACGAGGCTGGCGTGGTTGTGGTCGCCGTGGTCGCTGAACATGGCGAGGTCGAGGGTGTAGTGCGGTTCGCCGGTGATCTCGACGCGGTAGGAACCGCCTGCGCGGGCGGGCTGTGGCCAGTCGGGGGCGAGGTCGGCGCGCAGACGAGTGACGTGCTCGAGCACGGTCACCACGCGGTCGCCGACCATGCCGCGGACTTCGAAGCGCAGGGCGGCGGCGGTGCCCGCGGGGATGGTGCCCGACGCGATGTCGAAGGTTTCCGGTGCGGGCAGTCGCTCGAAATTCTCTGTGACGGTGTCGAGTTCGATGCCGAGGCCCGCGGCGAGCTGACGCACCACGCTGCCCCAGGCCAGCGACAGCACGCCCGGCTGCAACAGCAGTGGCGTCTCCGTTATCGGGCGGCCGAAGCCCATGATGTCGAACATGACCGCGGGATTGTCGTAGGTCGAATAGTCGACGATCTCGAGACAGCGCACCTGTTCGACCGCACGGCAGGTGCTCACCAGCGCCAGCGGCAACAGATCGTTGGCGAAGCCGGGGTCGATGCCGTTGACGAACAGTGACGAATTACCTTGTGCCGCAGCTTGTTCCACGGGCTCGAGCAGGTTCGCGGGCAGTACGTCCCAGGGGTACTGGAGGAACACCGGCGCGCTGGCCACGACGTTGATGCCGGCCGACAGCAACATCCGCAGGTCGGCAAGCGCCTCCATCAGCCGGTTGTCGGTCATGGCCGTATAGACCACACAGTCGGGCCGCAGCGCCAGGATCTGCGCGGTATCGGTGGTGGCGTGAATGCCCGTGGCGGTCGCGGCTCCGGCGAGCTCGCCTGCGTCGCGGCCCGCCTTGTCGGGCCCGGAGACGTGCACGCCGACCAATTCGAGCCGGGGATCGGCCAGCACGCCTCCCAGCGCGTGCCGTCCGACATTGCCTGTGCCCCAGTGCACTACACGATGAGTCATGGTCGTCCTCACAGATCGGGAAGGGGGATGGTCAGATTGGGGGCGATGAGACCGCCGTCGACCTCGAGGACTTTGCCGGTGAGGAACGATCCGGCAGGCGAGGCGAGAAACACCGCGGCCGCGGCGATATCGGTCGGCTCACCGAGTCGCTTCAGCGGTGTGGCCTGCTCCATCTGGGTTCGCATCTCGTCGTTGCCCGCGACGACGGCGAGGGCCGAGGTCAGTATCGAGCCCGGTGCGATGGCATTGACCCGGATGCGGGGGCTCAGATCCAGGGCAGCACTGCGGGTGTAATGCGCCAGCGCGGCCTTGGCGGTCGCGTACGCGGCGAACGCGCGGCCGGGGAGCCTGCCCATGGTCGAGGTGATGTTGATGATCGATCCGGTGCCCGTGGTCGCGAGCATTCGCGGAACAGCGGCCCGTACCAGGGCATGCGCGGTGCCGACATTGAAGCTGAAGGCGTCGGCGAGATCGCCGGGGGAGGTGTCGAGCAACGGCTTCGGCATGGCCCCGCCCACATTGTTGACGACGATGTCCAAACGGCCGAACTGCTCCACCGCGATCTCGGCGAGTCCGGCGACCGTCTCCGGATCGGCGAGGTCGGCGACCACGACATGTGCGCGTCGACCGGCCGCCGCTACCTCTTCGGCGATCTGCCGCAGGTCGGACTCGGTGCGCGCGGCGATCACCAGGTCGGCGCCCGCCTGCGCGAAGCCGACGGCGACCGCGGCGCCGAGCCCGCGCCCCGCACCGGTGACGACGGCGACCCGGTCGTCCAGACGGAATTGGTCGAGAATCATGATCCCACCTCGTGTCGAATAGTCGACTAATATGCGACGAATAGTCGAGGCAGTGTAGGGCGGGCAGCGCCCGTGAACAAGGGGTGCCATGCCGGAATCCGCGTCGCCGCCGACCCGCCGGGTCATCGAGGTGATGGAGTTGCTGACCCGCGCCGAGCGAGCGCTGACCGCCTCGGAAGTCGCCTCGGCGCTCGGTCTCGCCCGTGCCACCGTCACCGCGGTGCTCACCGAACTCACCGACGCGGGCTGGGTGCGCCGCGACCGTGCGCGCCGTTTCGGTCCAGGTCCGGCGCTGGCTGTCCTGCGCCCGGTCGACACCGAGATCCCGAGCGCGGCGGTGAGCGCCGAGCTGAAGGCGCTGGCCGCGTCCGCGCACTGCGGCGTGACACTGAGCCGGATCGCCGACGGCCGACTCACCGTGGTCGCGAAGGAGTACGCGCTCGGCGCCCGGATTCTGCCCGGACTCGCTGTGGGACAATCCATTCCGCTCGGCTATCCGGCCGGTGCCGCGGTGATGCCGTGGCGGCAAGAGGCCGAGCGCAAAGCCTGGTCGGCGAGCGCGACCGGTCCGGCGCGGCGGAACGCGCCCGCGCTGCTGCGATTCGTCACCACCCACGGGTGCGCGGTATTTCGCCCCGACTCCGACGACGCCGGTCTGGTCGATGTGCTCGCGGAACTTCTCGGCGCGGTCGGTGCCGAAGTGGTACAGCCGGAGCTACGCACTCGGGTACTGCGCCAACTCTCGCGCCTCACCGCCCGCCCCTATCGCGAAGCCGACCTCGACAGCGCGGAACCACTGCCCGTGAGCTACCTGTCAGCACCGGTGTTCGACGGCTCCGCGGCACCATACGAGGTACAGATCGGTCCTCTACAGGCCGCGGTCAGCCGCGGCGATCGCGCGCACTACCTGGCAACGATCCGAGCGGGGGCCGCGGCGCTGTCCGCGGTTCTGTGAAACGCCGGCCACGGCACCGAGCCGTTCAGCTCGCAGCTCGGCCGACATCATGCGGGGTGTCGGTTCCAGCCCGCGCGGACAGCGGCGGTATGGAGTGCGTCGAGCCCGAACGCGTCGACCGGGCCAAGCGAACCGGCGTCGAGTAGTCCACCGCCCAGTGCGGTCTCGGCGGCCCAGGCCATGATCGCCGCGGTGAAATCGTAGGGATCGCCGCCCGCCAGCGTGACGCTCGCCAACGTCTTGCCGGCGTCATCGCGCGCTTCGGCGACCACCCAGGAACGGGTGCGGCCGCGAGCGTCGGCGTCGGGACCACCGGTCGACCCCTTGACGGTTCGAGCCAGGGCTTCATCGAGACCACGCTTGAGCGCGGGCACCTGCGCGACGACGGCTGTCAGTCGCGAGCCGAGGTGCAATCCCTGTGCCGCGAGCGGAGGCAGGCCGAGGAAGACGTCGACCGCACGCAGATTCGGATAGGAGCGCGTCAGCGCGAAATGCTCGGATCCGGGGATCGAGGTGCCCGTGCGGCTCTTTCCGGCGACATCGAAGGTGCGCAGACGCGCGCCGGTGCGCTCGGCGACAACCCGCCCGGAGCGCAGGGCGAAGCCGGATTCGAACAGCATTCCGGCCATGGAGGCACGGGTTCCGCCGCTGGTGCCGGGGCTTTGTACGAAGTAGCCGATCTCGGCACGGGTAGCGGTCGGCGCTTCACGCAAGGCGAGTCCGGCGGCCAGGTTGCCCGGCACGTAGTCGAACCCGAACGCGGTCAGCAGGCCCGCCCCGGCGGCGCGGGCCTCGTCGTCGAGCTCGAACACGGTGCGAATGAAGGGGCCTTCGCCCGTGGAGTCGACGTAGTGCGCTCCGGCGGCGATCGCCGCGTCCAGCGCGGGACGGCCATGGCGCAAGAACGGGCCGACCGTCGTGACCAGCACATCGCCGCGGTCGAGTAGGGCCCGCACGGAATCGGGGTCGGTGACGTCGGCGACCGCAGTCCGCGCGCCGCCGAGGTCGGCGGCGAGCTTCTCGACGGCGGCCCCGTTGCGTCCCGCCAGCACGGGCGAAGCGCCGCGTGCGATGAGCGCCTCGGCCGTCAGGCGTCCGGTGTACCCGGTGGCCCCGAACAATACGATTTTCGGCATCGCCGCTGTCTCCTCATAGTTGGCCGCTTGCTGACACTACCTACTTTTTCGTGCGGTGTGGCAAACGACGAGGCTCTTTCCGTACTTTAAGGTATGGAAAACTGTGTGAAGTAGTACGGTCGTTTCGGGCTCGGTCGGAGCCTCGAACAACAGGAGGCCACCGGTGAAGTGCCCCACCGCCTTTCGCTACTGGGAAGCTCGCAGTACTCCGGCAGTGCAGCGCATCGAACGCGTGTTCACGACGGTGACCAGGCAGCGGCTGTTCCCCACCGACGAGCAGGCGGTCGCCCTGTGCGAGGACCTGTTCACCGGTGACCCGGTCGCCGAACGCTTCGTCGCCGAGGTGATGCACGGCGAGATCGGGCCGAAAGCCGGACGCCGGATGTTGGAGACGGCGCTGACCGAGGGCATCGACGCGGTGCCCGACGCACCGGAATCCATGCGCGCGCTGTTCGCCGAATTCGAGACGGTGCCCGACTGGGTGGTGCCCGAACTGGTGGAGCAGGGTGCGGCGATCTGGCGGCGCTGGGGGACAATGCTTTTCAGCTTCGCCGGGGCCGAGACGCTCGAGATGTACACCGAGGCGGCGGTCGCGACGCCGCTGTCACTGGCCGGTGGCTACGCGGGCGACAGCGCGCTGCGCCGATTCCTGGAGACCACCCGGTTCTGGATGGATGTCTCGGCGCGCGACGCGTTGCTCACCCCGGGATCGGCGGGCCGGGCGACCGCGCTGAAGGTCCGGGTCATGCATGTCTCGGTACGCGCCAAGGTGGCCGGGCATCCCGAATGGGACATCGACCGATGGGGCCTGCCGATCAGCCAGACCTACCAGATGCTGACCCTGCTCGCGGGCAGTGTGACGCCCGGTCTCGGCTTGTGGGCGCTGGGTTATCAGACGACACCCTCGGAAATCCGTGCGCTGCTGCACTTCCAGAAGTACATGGGCCATCTGCTGGGCGTGCGGCTGCGCTGGTACCCGGAGACGGTCTCGGACGGGCTGCGGGTTCTGGCGATGACCATCGCGTCGCGGTCCTACGACTCCGGTCAGCACGGCACCGAGCTGATCGAGTCCTACCCCGCGGCTTTCGCTCCCCGCGACGGCCATAGCGGTCTGACGCGCCTGCGCGAAAAGTACAACTACCGCATCAATTCCGTGTACTCCGCGATGTACATGGCACCCGGCACCCGGCGTCGCTACACCATGCCGCCCGCCTTCCCGTGGATACTGCTCCCGCTCCTGCGTTTTCCGCTGATCACGGCGATGGAACTCGCGCGCCGGATCTGCCCGCCGTTCGCGCGGGCGCACGAGAAACTCATGCTCGCCCACCGTGAGAACTGGTACCGAGCCCAGATGCGAGGTCGCGAAGCGGCCTTCGACGCCAGCGGCGCACTGCGCCGATGACCCCACCGAAAGCAGCCATGACCACCGCAGACATCGTCGAAGTATGGAACGGTCCGGGCCGCCGCGACGCGGTACTGACCCCGGTCGAACCGCGCCACAACGGCTTTCATCCGTCGCCGAGCAAACTCGCCTTCGAGCACTGGTATTTCGACGCCCACCTCGACACCGGCCACGTGGTGATCGGCTTCCTGACCAAGCGCAGGCCCGAAGACCTGCCGTTGGCCCGCCCCTGGGTGGAGATGATCGTCTACGCCCCGGACGGCACCCGCCGCCAGGTGTCGCGGCGCTACCCACAGTCGGCGGCCTCGTTCTCCTCCGATGCCTGCGATGTCCGCATCGGCGACAACACCGCGCGCACCGAGTTCCGCGACGACGGGCCGCCCACCCATCACCTGCGAATGGCCGAGGGCGGCATCGCGTTCGACCTGCGGTTCCACAACGAGGTGCCGAGCTGGATGCCGGGCAAGGGCGAAACCCGTTTCGGCACAGCGGATTCCTTCGGCTGGATGGTCGGTGCCCCGCGCGCCGAGGTGACCGGGTCGATCGAACTCGACGGCGTGCGCCACGACGTCACCGGACGTGGGTATCACGACCACAACTGGGGCGTCGGCGACATGAAGAAGATCATCGAGCGCTGGCATTGGGGCCGACTGTATGTCGAGGACTATTCCCTGCTGTACGCCTCGGTGCTGACCCAGCAGCGCCGGGGCGGACACGAGATCAACCCGCTGATGCTCGCGCACCACGCCGACATCGTGTTGTCCACCGGCGAAACGGTGCTCACCGAGGGACCGGCGCGTTTCGACGCCACCGCGGGCCGCGCCTATCCCGAGTGGATCGAGTTGCGCGTCCCCGGGAAAGTCGAACTACGCCTGGACGTGACGCGGGTGATCCACGCCCACGATCTACTGGATGACCTGCCGGTGGTGCGGGCACGGCTGATCAAACCGCTGGTGCATCGGCTGGTCGGGCACCCGGGCTACTTCCGGTTCGAGTCGAGTTTCGACCTGACGGTGCACGCCGACAGCGGACCGCGGCGGCGCAGTGGGACCACGCTGCACGAACTGGTCGCGCTGACCTGACCCCCGCGGAACTCCTTGTGGCGCAGCGCAGGTCAGCTGATCACCGGGGCGATTCGGTGCTGGTGACGAAGCGGAAGAACTCGCGGCGCTGATCCTCGGTCGGCACGGGCAGATTCTGATTTCCGTGGACGAAACCGATGCCGGCGAAGCACATCAGCCCCGCGCGCATCTGCGCCTGTTCGGCCGAGAACCCCATGTCGACAAGGGTGTCGGACAGGCTGTGAAAGATCCGCTGATCCAGTGCCTTCACCGCCTCGGCCACCTTGGTGTTGGTGCGCGCCCAGTCCCGGACCGCCAGTTCGACCTGCCACACCCGCTCCCCGGTGAGCAGTTCGCCCATCCGGTCCAGGCGTTGCCGCGGCGGCAGATCGTCGAGATCCTGGAATCCGCGGGCTGCGTCATTGTGGTCGGCGCACCAGAACTGCGCCGTGGTCTCGAGCAGTTGGTCGATGCCGTCGAAATGCCAGTAGAAGCTGCCTTTGGTCACCCCGAGCTCGTCGCACACCTTGGCGATGGTGATCGCGGCGACGCCGTCGCGCAGCAGGATGCGCAGAGTCGCGGCCGTCCAGTCCTCGACGCCGAGCCTGCGTGCCGCACCCCGCGCCGCTGCCGCTTTGCGTTTGGACACCGGAGCCGGTGGTCGCGATTTCTCGGTCATGGCCACTTTCCTTCGGGTGTCGCGGGCGGCGAACCGTACTCAGCCGTACAGTCAAACCTACCAAAAGGTACGGCTCGACGATCAGCGGTCCTGGTCGCTCGTCGGAGCGACTGGTGCCGCTCGCGTCTCGCCGGGCCGCAATGCCCCGACGATCTCGTCGGCGAGCAGGAGCCCGGCCAGACCGTGGCCGTGCTTTTCCCGGCGCACCAGCGCGATGATGTTGTCGCTGAAGGCATCTCGAACGGGCCGAAAAGCCAGGCGGCCGTCGCGCAGTTCGTCGGCGATGTCGAATTCGCTGAGGAAGGCGATGGCTTCGCCGGTGGTCGCGAGCCGTTTCATCGTCTCGATCGAGTTGGTGTGAAACGCGGGTTGGATATCGAGGTCGGCTTTGGTGAAGGCCTCGGCGACGATCCCGTGAATCACCATCGAGCGGTCGGCGAAGATCAGCGGGTACGGCGTGCAGTGCGCGAGCGGAATCGTGTCCATCGCGGCCAGCGGATGATGGGGGGAGACAACAACTCCGAGCCGGGTGTTGATCTGCCAGTAGATCTCGAGCTGCGTCGATGACGGGATGTTGAAGCCGAGACCGAGATCGGCCTCGCTGTTCTCGACCGCGGCCACGATATCGAGGGTCGACATGGTGCGGATCGATATCCGGACCTGCGGATGACGGGCGCGAAACGTCGCCGCGGCGGTGGCGACGACGCTGCTGGCCAGGCCGGTCATCGTGGCGATCACGACCTCACCGCTGCCGAGGGCGCGCAGATCGCGGATGTCGGCCACCGTCTCGCGGTATTGCAGCAGTGTCTGCCGGATATGCGCGACCAGCGCTTCGCCCGCCGGGGTGAGACGCATGCCGCGCGGTAACCGCTCGAACAGCGGTTGATCGAGTTCGGCTTCGAGCAGCAAGATCTGCCGGTTGATCGCCGAGGGCGCGACGTGCAGCCGGGCACCGGCGGCGCGAATGGAGCCCAGCCGCGCCACCTCGTCGATGTACTGCAGCAATCGTGAATGGAGCACCACGCACCTCCTTCGGCTCGTGTGCGAAATATTAGTACACATCGTGCGAAAACGAATGCTTGTGGGCAACAGTGCTGATCACGTCCAATCAATGCACAGAAATGAATTTCGACGTGAGGACCGCCATGCAGGACCACAATTCGACAACCGAGGCCCCGGGCTCGACAGACGTTGCCGCCCAGGACGATCACGTCCGGACGATCTTCGGCATCCTGGAAGGTGAACAGGAAGCCGATCTGCTGCTGCGCAACCTGTACATCCTGGATGTGCACAGCGAGAGCGTCTATCCCGGATCGCTGCTGGTCCACGGGCAGCGCATCATCGCGCTGAACCCGGACGAATCGATCGTGCGGTTCCGCGAATCCTTCGACGGTCAGGGCCTTTACGCGATTCCGGGCCTGATCGACTCGCACCTGCACTTCGAATCCCAGCTCGCGCACCCGGCGGCGTTCGGCGAGGCGATCGTGCCGAGCGGCACCACCACGGTCTTCGGCGAGACGCTCGATTTCGCCAGCGCCGCGGGTGCCGAGGCGGTCGACGCGGCCAAAGCGCTGTTCGCCGATCACGACAAGCTGCCGTACCGGCTCTATGCCTTCGCGCCGGGAAAGAAGAGCTCACCCGACGTCACCGAGGCGATGCTGGAAATGGATCCGGTGATCGGTCTGGGGGAGTTGGCCCACCTGTCCTACATGACCGGCAACGCCGACGATTTCCGTAAGTCCGCGCTCGGACGAGCGAACGCGGGATTCGTGAACTGCCACTGGGGCGTCACGTCGCTGTCGGACATGATGCTCAATTACATGCCCGCGATCGGCGTCGACAACAACCATGACGTCTGGAACGAAGACGATATCGAAAAGAGTATCCGCTACGGCCTCAACACCCAGATCAAATTCGGGGTCGGTAGCCCCGAGGTCATTCGAACGATGTTGCGCGCCATCGTGAAACGTCGCTGGCCCGCCGAGAACTTCCAGCTCTGTGCCGACAATATCTCGGTGGACAGGGTGCTGCGGCACGGCCACATCGACTGGGTCATCTCCCTCGCTGTCGAGATGGGAATGGCGCCGATCCAGGCGATCAAGATGGGCACGCTGTATGCCGCACGCTCCTTCCACAAGGACCGCGACCTCGGCTCGCTGAGCCCGGGGCGCTTCGCCGACATCGTCTTGACCGACAGCCTCTCCAAGATCAACCCCCGCTACGTCTTCAAGGGCGGCAAGCTCGTCGCCGCGGACCGCCGGCTGCTGGAGCCGGTCGGCATCGACTACTCGATCCTGGCCAAACAACCTCGGCCCGGCCTCGGTGACCTGCGCGCCGAGCAGCTCGATCTCGCGCCGATCGAGGTCTCCGAGGACGGCACGCAGGCGAAGGTGCTGCTGTTCGACGTGTACGGCCGCGGGCATCTCAAGTTCGCGCAGGAGGTGTGGGTTCCGTTCCGCGACGGCGTGGTCGTCCCCGAACTCGACGGTGTGCGGCTCAACCGGATCTCGGTCGTGCAGCGCTACGCCGACGGTGCGCGCCACACGGTCAACGCGCTGTTCAAGGGCGTCTCGCTGGACCATGGCGCGGTCTCCACGTTCTGGCCGGCACCGTCGGCCTATTTCGTGGTGGTCGGCACCGACAGCGCGGAGATGTTCGACAACCTCGGGCAGTTGGACGGTCTCGTCGGCGGCTGCGTCGTGACCGAGGACGGGCAGACGAAGGCCGTGCTGCCGCTGGACTTCTACGGCGTGATGGCCGACATGAACCTGACCGAACTCGTCGACGCGACCCGCTCGATCGACGACGCCCTCGCGAAGCTGGGCAACCGCAACGAAGGTGAACCGGTCGTCAACAAGCTGCTGACGCTGTTCATTTCGCTCGACCGCTTCGGCTTCATGAAATAGCCTCGGCCGACAGAGCAAGGAATACCGTCATGCAGCACGACAAAGACACGGCAGTCATCGACAACGGAAACAAGGTGCGTCGCTGGATCGTCTACATCGCCGGGATCTATATCCTCACCCTCGGCCTCAGTTTGGCCATCAGGGCCGGGATCGGCATCTCCCCGCAGAGCAGCCTCACCCGCACGATGACCCTGGTGTTCACGCCACTGAGTCAGGGCAATTACAACCTCATCCTCGAGGTCATCATGCTCGGCCTGACCTTCCTGGTCCGGCCGAAGGCATTCAAGGCGAGCTATCTGCTGTCGATGATTCCGGCGCTGGTGCTGGCGCTGCTCCTCGACTTCAACCTGATGATCACCAAGGGAATTCATCTCGAGCCGTACGCGGCCAATTTCGTGCTGCTGGTTTTCGCCGATGCGATGCTGGCATTCGGATTGTTCCTGATGATCCGCGCGAACCTGATATTGATGCCCATCGATCTGTTCGTCAACACCATCCAGCAGAAGACGGGCCGCAAGTGGGGAAACATCAAGACGGTGTTCGACTGCACGCTGCTGGCCCTGTCGGCGGGCATCGGCCTGCTGTTCCTCGGCGCACCGCACTTCATTCGTGAAGGCACGATCATCAACGCGATCCTTGTCGGGCAGTACGTGAAGTTGTACTTCTTCCTGCACGAGAAGTTCACGGCTCGACAGCGGTCTTTCCTGCCACGGCCGGCACCCGTGGCTGACTAGAAACCAGTAATGCCGGACAGTTCGCTGTCCGGCATTACTTCGTGGATTACGCGTCGGCGGCTGCGGGGGTCACCGCGGCGTCGCCGTCATCGACCTCCGGCGGCCCCGATCCGGTGGCCGCGTCGACCTGCTCGCCGATGTAGCGGATGACCACCGCGACCATCGCGACCACCGGCACCGCGAGAAACGCGCCGGTGATGCCGTAGAGCGAGCCACCCGCGGTGACGGCGAGCAGCACGATGACCGCGTGCAGTTCCATGCTCCGGCTCTGCAGCACCGGTTGCAGCACATTGCCTTCCAATTGCTGCACCGCGATGACGATGCCGAGCACGATCAGCGCCGTGGTGAGCCCGTTGCCGACCAGTGCGACCAGGACGGCGAGGGCGCCGGCGACGAACGCGCCGACCATCGGGATGAATCCGCCGATGAAAGTGATCACCGTCAGGACCATCGCCAGCGGAACATCGAGAATGAACAGGGCCGCGCCGATGCAGATCGCGTCGACCATGCTGACGATCGCCTGAGTGCGGATGAACCCACCCAGAGTCGCCCAGACGCGTTCCAGCACGGCTTCGACGTGATGGCCGCTGCGATTGCCGAACACCACGTGCATCCAGGGCAGAAAACGCGAGCCGTCCTTCAGGAAGAAGAACACCATCACCAACACCAGGAACACGGTGATCAGGACCGAGGTGGCCGTCGATACGCCGGTGAACACGCCGCCGGCGATCTGCGCGCCGCTGGATTGCAGCCGGCCGACGATGGCCTCGACCGCGGAATCGAGTTGCTCGTCACGGATGTTGAGCGGCGGTCCCTGGATCCAGTCGCGGACCTGGTTGACACCGTCGGTGGCCTTGTCGGCGAGTTCGGGTGCCTGATCGGCCACCGAGGGCACGATCAGCGCGATGACCCCGGCGAGCACCGCGACGAATCCCAGCAGGGTTGCCGACGCGGCCAGCGCGGGCGGCCACCTGTGCCGGGTCAGCCAGTGGGTCAGCGGCCAGAGGACCGTGGTCACCACGATCGCCAGCGCGATGGGCAGCAGCACCACCCACAGGCGGGCGGCGACGGAACCGAGCACCCACGCCCCCGCCGCGATCGCCACGATGCACAGTGACCATTTCGCCAGCCACAGCAGCCCGCCCCCGATGACGTCGCCGCGCTCACGCGTCGGTTTCGGTTGTACCCCACTGGGTTCTTTCCCCTGCCCGCTCACGTCGCCAGTCTGACACGATCGATCGCCGGGTGCGTAGTGCCGTGGCCGGTGGCCATCGGCCGTTCATCCGCGCCGCGGCCGGCGTGCGCGCTACTCCGCCGCGTCTGCCCTGCCCTCGCACGGACCAGGGGAGCGGCCGGGGAAGACCCGTTCGAGCAGGTCGGACAGGTGCGCGCGGTCCTGATCGCTGAGCCCGTTCAGGCCCTGCTCGGTGGTGTGCATCCGTGCTCGGATCGCATCGGTGACGCGCTCGCCCTCTGGCGTGATGACGAGATTGGTGACCCGCCGGTCGGAGGGGCTTGCCTCGCGCTGCACGAGGCCGCGCTTCTCCAGCCGGTTGATGATCCCGGTCACGTTGGAGGCGTCGCAGCCCAATCTGTTGGCCAGCGCGCGCATCGCGACCGGGCCCCGGCGGAGCACGGTCAGCGCCTTGCCCTGGCTCGCGGTGAGATTCTCACTCGCCGCCGCCGCGGTGAAATCCCCGTAGTAGGCGCCGAGTGACATCGAGAGCAGCTCCATCAGATGAGCCGTGTCGACGCGGGGAGCTGCTGTCATGAGTGCCAGTTTATGCGCAGAAACTTGACTATCTCAAATATCTGTCTCTACCGTGGGGCATTGCTTGAAGTACTCAACCTTCGACATAGTCAAGTAGCTACGAGGAGTATCCAGTGATCGTCACCGCGTCCGAGGCTGCCCGCACGGCCGAGATCCTGTCCCGGCCCGTCACGCTGAACGGCCTGACCGTCCCGAACCGCATCGCGATGGCACCGATGACGCGCATGTTCTCCCCGGACGGCATTCCCGGCGACGACGTGCGCTCCTACTACGCCCGCCGCGCCGCCGCGGGCGTCGGCCTGATCGTCACCGAGGGCACCTACGTCGGCCACGAGTCGGCCGGGCAGAGTGACCGGGTGCCGCGCTTCCACGGCGACGAGCAGTTGGCCGGGTGGGCGAAGGTCGCCGCGGACGTGCACGCGGCGGGCGGCACGATCGTGCCGCAGCTGTGGCACATCGGCATGGTCCGCAAGCAGGGCGAGGCGCCCTACCCCGACGCCCCCGCGGTCGGCCCCTCCGGCATTCGTGTCGACGGCACCGAGGGCACCGGCAAGGCCATGACCCAGGGCGACCTCGACGATGTCATCGGCGCCTTCGCCGACGCCGCCGCGGACGCCGAGCGGATCGGCTTCGACGGCGTCGAACTGCACGGCGCGCACGGCTATCTCCTCGACCAGTTCCTGTGGGCGCGGACCAACCGTCGTGACGACGGCTACGGCGGCGACGCGGTGGAGCGCACGCGGTTCGCCGCCGAGATCGTGGCCGCGGTCCGCGCCGTCGTCTCGCCGGAATTCCCGGTGATCTTCCGCTACTCGCAGTGGAAGCAGGACGCCTACGACGGCCGCCTCGCCGAGACCCCGCAGGAACTCGAGGCCATCCTGGCACCGCTGGCCGCCGCAGGCGTCGACGCCTTCCACGCCTCCACCCGCCGCTACTGGATCTCGGAGTTCGACGGGTCGGACCTGAACCTCGCGGGCTGGACCAAGAAGCTCACCGGCAAGCCGACCATCACCGTGGGTTCGGTCGGCCTCGACGGCGACTTCCTCCATGCGTTCCGGGGTCAGGGCGCCGAGCTCGGCAACCTCGACAACCTCCTCGACCGCATGGAACGCGACGAATTCGACATGGTCGCCGTCGGCCGCGCGCTTCTCCAGGACCCGGACTGGGCATCCAAGGTCCTGGCAGGACGAACCGGCGAACTGAAGCCCTACGACGCGGCAGCGCTGAAAACGCTGAGCTGACACCGGCATCCGGCGTATTCACCGCAGATGCCGTGAGGACTCGCCGCTGATCAGAGGTGTAGTCGCAGGCGGCCAGTCCTCACACCACGCGTCGGTTGCCCACGTACACCCGACCCTCGAAAGTCCGAATCGGGCTGGTGAAGTCGAGTGACCACAGTGGGCTCGGGTGCTCACCCGACGGCACCACGGTCACCGTCCCCTTGCCGCTGCGTGGGACGGTGACGACCCGGGTGCCGTCGGTCGCCCAGGGGATCTGCTCGTCCGGAAGAAGTCCGCCGTCGGCGGTGTACGCGTCGAACCATGCGTACGCCGCGGCGTTGGTCGCGTTGGCGAACTGGGATTTGCCGGTGGCATCCCAGCGAAAGAGTATTTTGCCGCCGATGCCCGCCACGGCCGGATTGTTGCTGTAGCCCGCTTCCTTCGGTACCTCCCTCGACCAGAGGACCGAACCTGTCGCCGGATCGAATGCGCCGATCACCTCGGCCCGCTTGTTCATCAGCACAGGCAGGGCCGCCGCGGTAGTGGGCTCCGCGTACTGTCGCGCACCGCCGTTCGGCGAGGGGTCGTCGCCCTGGGTGGAGTAGCCGGCACTCGGGATGATGCGCCAGTCAGCGCCCGCGCTCGATCGTTTCGTACCGTCGAGCGCGTAGAAGTCCCGGCCGACGGCGAACCCGCCGGGGAAGGCGGCCCAGTCCGGAGCCCAGACGGTATTGCCCACGGGCTTGTCGGGTGTCATCCGATATACGACCGTGCCGGTCTCGATATCGCGCAACTCGAAGCTCGGCTTCGAGAACGGATCACCCGACACCCCGTCGTTCTCGAGCGACAACACGCCCGCGCCGCGCACGAGGCCGACGCGAACCCCGTCGGCCTGCCACCGCACGGTGCCCGCGCTGTCCGCGACGGTGACCGAACCGAATCGACTACTTTTGCGTTCCGGTTCGAAGAGCGCGAATACTTCTCCCGCCGTGACGATTTCGGTTGCCGCGCCGAGCCTGCCGGAGACGACGCCCGCCTGGACATCGATGATCTTCGTCGCGTAGGAGTCCGAGTCGACGTCGGTGGTTCCCGCCGCTGCTTCGGCGTATTGCGCGCGGCATCCCGCGTAACGTCCGGAGCGGGTGAACACGCAGTCGCCGAAATCGCCCCGACCCACATCGATACTGCGCAGCACCGCCCCGGTCTCCGCGTCGAGGATGTCCAGATAGTTCGTCCGCTCGGCCCGGTTGTAGAGCACGACCTTGTCGTTGCCCCCGACCGGGTATTCGGAGCCGGGCACCGCGGGCTGCCGCCACCGCTGCGCTGTGGGCCGGCTGCCGAGGTCGGGACTCTGTGCGGTGACCGAGATCCGGGGCATCGCGCGAGCGGCCTCGGTCGGCCCGATCTCCTCTGGTCCGCTCGGCCACAGGGCGAACGCGATCACGACCGCGACGACGACCATGGCGGCCGCACCGGCTCCCGCCCAGATGCCACGCCGGGGCGGTGGCGACGCGGCGCTGTCCCGGATCACCGTCACGATGGCGGCCTGTGTCCCGCCGCCGGGAGGTGTCCGCGCAGCCTGCGACCCGACGAGGGACCGCCGCAGCGCCGAACCCAGCGCCGCCGCGAATTCCGACGATGTCGCGAACCGGTCCGCGGGCCGCTTCGACATCGCCCGCGCGAGCACCGAATCCACCTCCGGACCCAGCTCGGGGCGCGCGATGCGCACGCTCGGCGGCGCGGCGGTGGCGTGCCGTGTGACCACCACCGCGGGGTTCGCGTCCGTGAACGGGGCCGCACCCGTCAGGAGGTGAAAGACACTGCAGGCCAAGGAGTATTGATCACTGCGCCCGTCCAGCGGCAAGCCGTGCAACTGTTCGGGCGAGGCATAGTTCAGCGTGCCGATCATGACGCCCGTGCCGGTCAGATCCGAGTTGTCCGAGGCGTGTCGCGCGATCCCGAAATCGGTCAGGAGAATATCGCCGGTCCGGCTCATCAGGATGTTCGCCGGCTTCACATCCCGATGCACCAGACCCTGCGCGCTCGCGCGATCCAATGCTGCGGCAACCGGTTCCGCGATCCGGGCCACCTCGTCGGCGGCGAACTGCCCGGTCGCGGACAGCCGCTGCGCCAGATCGACACCCTCGACCAGTTCCATCGCGATCCACAACCGGCCGTCGCACTCGCCGCGGTCGTAGACCTTCACGATCGCCGGATGTGACAGGCCCGCCGCGAGATCGGCCTCCCGCTCGAACCGGACTCGATACCGCGGATCCAGCGCGAACTCTGCCGCCAGTACCTTCACCGCGTCCGAGCGCGGCAACCGCGGATGCCTGGCCGCGTAGACCTCGCCCATCCCACCGGCACCCAGCAGCCGTTCGATCACATACCCGGCGAAAACTTCTCCCGAACGCAACATCGGTCCCTCCTCCGGCGACGAGGTTACCGACTGTGCTCTCGCGAAGGCGCCCGCGTTCAGTCCGCCGACTCGAGTTGCTGCTTGAGGTTGCGCAGCGTGCGGTGGATGTTCTTGCGCTGGAATTCCACGAAAGTATCTCCACCGGTGACGATCCGGTCGAAGACCTGAACCGCCGCATTCGGCCATGACCGGCGATCGTCGTGCCAGGTCTCGGTGACCCGGGTGCCACCGTTGTCCGGCTCGAATCGGTATTCCCAGGTCGCGATACCCGCCCGGATCCATGGCCGCCGGACGCCGATCGCCTCGACCCGGAACGCGAACCGCTGCCCCGGCTCGGCCGCGATCACCACGCAGCGAGTCACCCAGCGGGCACCGCCGCGCTTGTTCAGCCCTTCGAATTCCATTCCCACGTAGGTGGACTCGCGCGGCTGGGCAACCTTCGCACCGCGGTTCTCCGGGCTCCACCGGCCCATCAGTGTCGGATCGCTGACCTGCTGATAGACGAACACCGGATCGGCAGCGATGTCGATGCTGTCGAAGACGGTCGTGGTGCGGCTCATGGACTCGAACCTACTGGCCCTAATGTGCGGCATCGAGAAGCGGCTGGCCGATCACACCCATCGCGTGCGACGCACCACCGAGAACCCACCCGCCGTCGGCCGGCAGCACAACGCCGGAGACGAAGTCGGCGAGCGGGGAGGCGAGGAATCGGCACACGTTGGCGACGTCGCGGGGCGTGCCGTATCGGCGCAGCGGCACGCTGCCGGTGACCAGGGCCCGATCCTGCTCGGTCGGGGCCAACCGGGCCATGCCCTCGGTGCCATCGATCGGGCCGGGGATCACGCCGTTGACGCGGATCCCGAGCGGGCCCCATTCCATCGCCAGGACCTTGGTGAGCATGTCGACGCCGGCCTTGGCGGCACAGACATGCGCTTGGGTGATCGTCGGCAATTCCGACTGCGGTGCCGAGATGTTGATGACGGAGGCGCCGGGCTTGCGCAGGAACTGGTAGCTCGCGCGCAGGACGTTGTAGGTGCCGAGCAGATCGATGTCGACCACCGACTTGAACCCGTTGGCGGACATGCCGACGGCGGCGGCGGGGAAGTTGCCCGCCGCACCGGAGATCATCACGTCGAAGTCGCCGAACTCCTGGTGCACCGATTGCAGGACGGCCTCGGTCGCGCTGTAGTCGCGGACGTCGGCGCTCCCGCCGAACGCTTCGGCACCGAGCGCGCGCAGGCGTTCGACGGCCGCGTCGACCTTGTCGGCGGAGCGACTCAGTACCGCGACACGAGCACCGGCCCGCGCGAAGTCCTCGGCCACGCCGAGATTGATGCCGCTGGTGCCGCCCGCGACGACGACGACCTTGTCGGTCAGGTCGATCTTCTGGATGAATTCTGACTCCATGCCGGACAGACTATCAGTAGTACGAACTATTATCTGTCACGATTATCCGTGGCGAGGGTTGCCGATGACGGATGTGGGTGTGGCGCCGACTACGATCGTCTCTGCTGTCCAGCCCAGAAATCGAGGTTCCGCCAGTGACCGAACCGTTGGTCCCGGATATGGTCGCCGACCACACCAGCTGCCTGCTGATCAAGCTCGGGCAGGTGATGTTCCGCGTGAGCGAGGATCGGCTCGCCGCGCTGGGGCTGCGGACGAGGCACTTCATGATCTTGAAGGTGCTGGCGGGCGACCAGGCCAGTTCTCAGCTCGAACTGGGAACCCGGCTACGCATCGACTCGACCACGATGGTTGCCGCGATCGACCATCTGGAATCCGAGGGGCTCGCCGCAAGAATTCGTGATCACCGTGACCGCCGGCGTTTTCTCGTCGAGATCACCGAGCAGGGGATGCGCGCCGTCGAGCAGGCCGACGAACTAGTCCGCACGCTGAACGACGACCTCTTCGACGGTCTGGATCAGGATGAGCGCGCGAGCTTGCATCGAGCGCTGCTGGCGATCAACTCCGGCGAGGCGTTGCCGCAGGCCTATGACGCCGTGCGGCAACGCTGACATCGGGCTACCCGGCGTTGACGACCTCGGCGGGCGGGTTCGGTGCGTAGAGCTCGTCGATCTGCGCCGCGTACTTCTCGGCGATGACCTTGCGCTTGAGTTTCAAGGTGAGGGTGACCTCGTCGCCGCCCGCTTCCCAGAAGGTGGGCAGGATGCGGAAGCGCTTGATCTGCTCCACGCGGGAGAGCGTGCTGTTGCCCAGTGCCACACCGGCTTCGAGCGCGGCGCGGACCGTCGCGTCCACGGCCAGCGCGGCGGCGGAGGCGTCGGGGAGCGCGTGCTCGCGGGCGTACGGCTCGACGGATTCGGCGTCGAGCACGATCAGTGCGGTGTTGTAGGACCGGCCGTCGCCGATGACGGCCATCGCGCCGATCAGCGGGGTGGCCGCCTTGATCGCGTTCTCGATGTTGGTGGGGGACATGTTCTTTCCCGCCGCGTTGATGATCATCTCCTTCTTGCGGTCGACGACGCGCAGGTAGCCCTCGTCGTCGATGCTGACGATGTCACCGGTGTGCAGCCAGCCGTCGGTGTCGATCGCCTCGGCGGTCTGCTCGGGCCTGCCGCGGTAGCCTTTCATCACCAGTGGTCCGCGCACGTGCAGTTCCCCGTCGTCGGACAGGCGTGATTCCATGCCGGGCAACAGCTTTCCGACCGCACCGAGCACGGCGTCGCGGGGATGGCTGACGCTGCAGATGCACGCCAGCTCCGACATGCCCCAGATCTCGGCGATCGGGATGCCGAGACCAGCGAAGAAGGCCAGGGTCTGGGGCGGGATCGGGGCGGCGCCGGACATGGCCCACCGCACCCGGTCCAGACCGAGGGCGGCACCCAGCTTGCTCAGCACCAGCTCGTCGGCCCGCGCCCACTCGGCGGCGAGCTCGGCGGGCACCGATTCGCCTGCCAGCTGATGGGCGCTGCGGGCCGCGGCGACCGACATCGCCCACGCCATGCCATGGCGGCGGGTCTCGTCGGGTTCGGCCGCGACCTTGAATTCGATAGCGGCCTTGAGCTTTTCCCACACCCGCGGGACTGCGCCCCAGATCGTGGGATGCAGATCGGCGAGGGCGGCGGCGATCTGCTTGGGGTCGCCGACACTGGTCACCTGGGTGCCGAGCACCTCCTGCACGTAGAGCGCGGTCAGGCGGTCGGCGATGTGGGCGGTCGGCATGAACGAGGTGATGGTGTCACCGAATTCGATGCCGAGGATATCGGCGATGCCATACACCTGGAAAAGCAGTGCGGCATGGGTGGTTTCGACGCCCTTGGGCGCGCCGGTGGTGCCCGAGGTGTAGATGAGCGTCGCGACGTCCTCGCCGCGCACCGCACGCCAGGCGGCGTCGAAGTCGAAATCGGCACGACCCGCCGCGAGTAGTTCGGCCACCGACAGAGTGCTCTCGGGTGCCTCGTCGACGCAGACGATGTGGTCGAGTTCGACACCGGCGGACGCGATCAGCTTCGCGTACTGCGGCTCGCAGATCACCACCCGCGCTCCGGCATTGCCGAGCACATAGGCGAGCTGTTCGGGGGAGAGGGTGTTGTACACCGAGAACGAGGTGGCGCCCAGATGCTGCGCACCGACTTCGAGGGGATAGAACTCCACCCGGTTGCTCATCATCAGCGCGACGGTGTCGCCACGGCGCACGCCGAGGCCTGCCAGTCCGGTGGCGACCGCGCGGACCTGGGCCGCGTACTTGGCCCAGGTGATGGTCTGGGTGTCGCCTGGCGTACGCAACGCGACCGCCTCGGGAGCGATCGAGGCAGTGTGCTGGAACGCTGCGGGCAGGGTGTCGAAACGAGGAATGCTCACGGAGAAAGGAACTTTCTGGTTGGTGACGGCAGGTGCGGTGCCGCGATGAGAACGCTGATGGGCATTGTCCGGAAGGTCCGCGGCCGATATCGGCCTGTGCGGGCCCGCGGCGAGGCGCTCAGCGGCGGCGCTCGATCGCCCGGATCAGCTCGTGCACCGTGGTGTCGGCGGCGAGGCGGTGATCGAGGACGACGTTGATCGCACCGCGCAACAGCGCGTAGGGTTCCCAGCCGCTCGGTGCGATGGTGCGCGGTGCGCGGCGGGCGATGCCGTCGGCGATCGTGCGGGCCGCGTGCTCGGCGCTGATCCGCACATCGAGTGGCCACGGCAGCATCGCGTCGAGTTCTGCGCCGAGGTCGTCGGTGTCGAGCATGTCGTGGGTCATCGCGGTGTCGACGATGCCGAAGTACGCGACGCCCGCGCTGGCCCCGCTCGCGGCGAGTTCCACGCGCAGCGCCCGCCCCAGCTGTTCCACCGCGGCCTTGCTCACCATGTACGGCGAACCGCCCATCCCCGGCGCGAACGCCGCGCAGGACGACACCACCACGACATGGCCGCGCGTGGACACGATGTGGTCCAGCGCCGGATGGACGGTGTTGAACACACCGGTGAGGTTGATTCCGATCACCCGGTCGAAGTCCGCCGGGTCCATCGTGCGCACGGTGGCGGGCACGGGCGTCACGCCCGCGTTGGCCACCACCACGTCGAGCTTGCCGAATCGTCGCACCACCTCGTCGATCGCCGCGGTCATCTGCGCCCGGTCGGCGACATCGGCGCCGATGGCGTGGGTGTCGAGGCCCAACTCGTCGGCGGCGCGTCGGGCCGCGACCGCGTCGACGTCGATCACGACGACCTGCGCGCCGCGGCGGTACAGGATCCGGGCCAGTTCCCGGCCGATGCCCTGACCGGCGCCGGTGATCACGACGACCTTGCCCGCCACCTCGTAGGAGCGCCCGAACCAGTCGGTCGGCGCGAGTAGCCGGATCATGCCGACACCTCGTAGGACTCGATGTCGAATCGACGTGTGCGGCGGCGGTATTCGAAGCTCCAGTTCGGATACAGCCCGGCATTGCCGCCCTCGGCGGTGGTGTAGTAGCTCTCGCAGCCACCGGTGAGCCAGACGGTGTCGGCGCTGCGCTTGCCCATCTCCTCGACGAAATCGCGCTGCACCTGCGAACGGACCTCGACCCGTGTTCCGCCGCGAGCGCGCAGCGTGCTCAGCGCGTCGACGATGTAGGCGATCTGCGACTCGATCATGAAGACCGCCGATTGGTTGCCCGCCGCACCGAACGGACCAAGGGTGCAGAAGAAGTTCGGGAACCCGGCCACCGCCGCGCCGAGATAGGTCTGCGGCCGTTGCTGGAAGAGCTGGGCGATCGAGCGCCCGTCGTGACCGATGATGCGGTCGAAAACACTGGGCGTCGAGGTGAATCCGGTGCCGTAGATGATGGTGTCCACGGGGATCTCGACGCCGGCGCGGGTGACGATGGAATGCGCGCGTACTTCGGCGATGCCGTCGGTCACGACCTCGACATTGTCCTTGTCGAGGGCGGGGAGATAGGCATCGGAGAAGATCGCCCGCTTGCAGCCGATCATGTAGTCCGGAGTCAGCGTGGCCCGCAGCTTCGGGTCGCGGATCTGGCGGCGCAGCTGGATTCGGCCCAGCAGTTCGAAGGGATGACGGAACCTGTTGTCGACGAACCCGACCAGGCCGAATCCCTCGATCAGCGAGTACCAGGTGCCACGAACAGCCTTCTGCGCCAACGGGATCTGACGCAGCAGCCGACGCTCGAGCCCGAGCGTCGGACGGTCCATCCGCGGCACGATCCACGGCGCCGAACGCTGGAACACCGTCAGCGCGGCGACCTTCGGCTGGATCTCCGGCACGAACTGGACCGCGGAGGCACCGGTGCCGATCACCGCCACGCGCCGGCCGGTCAGGTCGTGGTCGTGGTCCCAGTGCAGGGAGTGGAAGGCCGTGCCCTCGAAGGTCTCCAGGCCCGGCAGCGACGGATACTTGGCCTCGGCGAAAATGCCCGCGGCGGAAAGGAAGTAGTCCGCGGTCAGCGTGCCACGGGAGGTCTCGATCCGCCACCGTGACTGCTCGTCGTCCCAGCGCGCGCCCAGGAGTTCGGTGCCGAACCGCACGTGCCGGATAACGTCGTTGGACTCGGCGACGGTGCGCAGGTAGTCGAGGATCTCGGGCTGCTTGCCGTAGGTGCGCGACCACTCCGGGTTGGGCGCGAAGGAGTAACTGTAGAGCTGGGAGGGGACATCGCAGGCGCAGCCGGGGTAGGTGTTGGCCTGCCAGGTGCCGCCGAGGTCGTCGGCGCGTTCCAGCACGACGATGTCGTCGAAGCCGGCTTCGCGGAGTTTGATCGTGAGCCCGATCCCGCCGAATCCGGCGCCGAGCACGACGATGTGCGTGTGTTCTGCGGGCATGGGTCAGCCGATCCTTCCGTGCAGCACCGACACCAGGCGATCGATGACGGTGTCGATCCGGGTGCTGCGGGTGAATGTCGTGAGCGCCAGCGGTGAGGAGAACCGCTGGCGTGTAGTCGCTTTGGCGTAGGTGAACTCGCGCAGGCCGTCGGGTCCGTGCACCCGGCCGAAGCCGGAGGCGCCGACCCCGCCCAGCGGCAGCGCGGGGATGGTGGCGTGCGCGACGAACGCGTTGATCGAGGTGGCGCCCGCGTCGATCCGGTCGGCGATGGCGTCGCCGTCGCGGCGGGCGAAGACGGTGGCGCCGAGTCCGTATTCGGAGTCGTTGACCCGCTCGATCGCCTCGTCCATGGACGTGACCCGGGTGACGACCAGCGTGGGGCCGAAGGTCTCCTCGGTGACCGCCGCGCTGTCGTGCGGTACGTCGACCAGGATCGTCGGCTGCACGAACTGGCCGTCGATGGCGTCGAGCCCACCCAGCAGTGCCCGGCCGCCCCGGGCGAGCACGTCCTCGATGTGGTGGCGAATCACCGCGAGCTGCTTGGGCATGGTGATCGGGCCGATCTTCGCCGTGCCCGCTCCGGCGCGCAGTTGGCCTGCGCGATCGAGCAATTCGGTGAGGAACGCGTCGTAGACATCGGTGTGTACGTAGACCCGTTCCACGCCGAGGCAGGTCTGCCCGGCATTGGCCATGCCACCCCACAGCGCGGCGTCGGCCGCGGCACCGAGATCAGCGTCCGCGTCGACGACGAGCGCGTCCTTGCCCCCGCACTCCATGAGCACCGGCGTGAGCCGCTGCGCGCAGGCCGCCATCACCCGCTTGCCCGTCTCGGTGGAACCGGTGAACCCGATCTTGCCGACCCGGCTGCGGCACAGCGCGGCCCCGGTCGCACCACCACCGGTGATCACCTGCAGGACAGGCTGTTCGGGGACGACGCGGGCGAACGCCTCGGCGAGCCAGACGCCGACTCCCGGGGTGTACTCACTGGGTTTGAACACCACGGCGTTGCCCGCGGCCAGCGCGAACGAGATCGAGCCGAGCGGGGTGAACACCGGGTAGTTCCACGGGCCGATCACCCCGACCACGCCGAAGGGCCGGTACTCGACCCGGCAGGCCTGGTTGACGGTCAACAGACTCGGCGCGACCGATCGCGGCCCGAGCACGGCTTTCGCGTTGTGCGCGGCCCATTTCAGGTGTTCGAGCGCCATCACGATCTCGAGCGCGGCGTCGGAGTGCGGCTTGCCCATCTCCTGGCTCATGAGGCGAGCGAGTTCGTCGCGGCCGCGGGTGATCTCGGCGCGCCAGCGGTCGAGGCGGCGCGCACGTTCATCGAAACCGGCTGTGCGCCACCAGATCGCGGCGCCGTGGGCGCGCTCGACGGTGGCCTCGACGGCGCTCTCGTCGTGGCTGGGGTAGGAGGCGACCAGGGCGCCGGTCGCGGGACTGTGGACGTCGAAGCTTAGTGAGGTGGTCATGGGAGGCGTGCCTTTCGCGATCAGAGGTCCAGCGTGAGTGCGCCACCGGCGGAACGGGACACGCAGGTGAGGAGGTGATCGGCGCGCTCGCCCGGTGGGAGCAGTCGGTCGCGGTGATCGATCGCGCCCGCGAGGACCTTGGTCTTGCAGGTGCCGCAGAAACCCTGTCGGCAGGAATACGCGATATCGGGTCGCACCCGGCGGATCGCGTCGAGCGCGGTCTCGGTGCTGTCGACGCGCACCGTCTCCCCGCTGCGCGCGAGGGTGATGTCGAATGCCTTGCCATCGGTCACCGGCCGCGCTGAGAACAGTTCGGTGTGCAGCGAGGCGGTGGGATTCAGCGCGAACAGGGTGCGCTGGGCGGCGTCGAGCACCGGGGGAGGACCGCACACGTAGACCGCGGCGCCGGGGGCGGCGGTGGCGAGCAGTGCGGGAAGGTCGGGTGTGCCGGTTTCGTCGTCGGGCCGGAGCTCGGTGCCTGCCGGGAGTTCGCCGAGAAACGGCATGGAGTCGCGCGATCGGCCCAGATAGACCAGTCGCCCGCGGGCACCGGCCGCACGCGCCATCGGCAGGATCGGGGTGATCCCGATGCCCGCGGCGATGAACAGGTACGACGGTGCGGTCTCGACGAAGGTGAAGGCGTTGCGTGGCCCGCGGATGCGCAGCCCGGCACCTGCGCGCAGGGTGTGCATCTCCCGTGATCCGCCGTCGCCGTTGTCGATGCGGCGCACCGCGATCCGGTAGCGACGCCGGTCGCGCGGATCACCGCACAGGGAGTACTGGCGTTGGCGACCAGAGGCGAGGAAGACGTCGATATGGCACCCCGGCCGCCACGACGGCAGGAACTCGCCCTCGGCGCCTGCCAAGGTCAGGCTCACCACGTCGGTGGTCTCCGCGTGCACCGCCTCTACCCGGAGATCGAGATCGAAGCCGTTGTGTCGCACCGGATGTGGTGGCGACAGTGCGGGCTGGGTGAACACCTTCTTGTAGAGGTCGACGGCGGCGCCGATGGTGCGCAGGCTCGGTGTCGCGACATCCGCGGAAGGGTTCACGCGCGCGCCGCCGGCGAGTGGGCCAGGTACCGCAGGGCGTTGTCCATCGAACCCAGCTGGGAGGGATGGAAACCCGGCCGCAGGTAGCGCGGCATCTCGGTGACGAAAGTGGTGAAACTCGGGATCACCCCGCGCACCGTCGCACTCACGAACTGCCTGGCCCAGGAGCGTCCCTTGTCCTTGCTCGGATCCTGGCGATACAAGTACGCGGTCGAGACGACGAACAGCGGCAGCAGCGTGCCGCTGGCGAGCAGCCCGGTGCGCAGTCGTCGCGCGTAACCGCCGTCGACGTGCATATAGGCGTCGAACACCACGCTGCGGTGCTCGACCTCTTCGGCCCCGTGCCAGCGCACCAGATCGAGCATGGTCGGGTCCATCCCGAGCTCGGCCAGCACCTCCGATTCCAGCAACCACTCGCCGATGACCGCGGTGAAATGCTCCATCCCGGCGAACAAGCCGAGACGTTCCTTGAGCCATTCCTCCTTGGCGCGGCCGGTGAGCCCCTGATCGCCGAGGATCCGGTCGACCAGCCAGGCGATCTTGGCGACATAGGACTCGACATCGAGCCCGATCGACTGCAGATGCCGCCGCGCGCCTTCGTGGCTGCTGGCGTGCATCGACTCCTGGCCGATGAATCCGGTGACTTCCTCGCGCAGCCGCTCGTCCTCGATGTAGGGCAGGGCCTCGGCGAGGCAGGTGGCCATCGCTCGTTCGCCCTCGGGAAGGACGAGATGCATCACGTTGGTGACATGTGTCGCGAGTACTTCGCCCGGGATGTAGTGCAGGGGCACCGACGAGAAGTCGAAGTGCACATCCCGCGCGTGAATTGCGTGCGCTTGTTCCTGATAGGAGCGCGCCGTTGCACCGTTATCAGCCATATCCGAACCGTACAGTGCAACAAATAGTATCGCAATGTTGCAGACGGATCTGATCCGCGGTTGTGATCGGAGCTCGTCGCGCCTGATACCGTCGAAGCGTGCTCTCCACCGCCGCGACCTCGGGAAATTCGCCCACCGCCGACTCCGTCGAAGAACGAATTCTCGATGCCGCCCTCGTGCAGTTCGAGCGGGTGGGCGTGCGCAAGACGACGATCGAGGACATCGCCAAGGCGGCCGACGTCGACCGTGCCACCGTCTACCGGCGCATCGGATCGCGTGACGACGTCGTGCGCGCGGCCTTCGAGCGGGAGGTGCGCAGGCTGCTCGCCGACCTGGGCGAGATCCCGGCGCGCCACGACGCCTTCGACGACATCGTCGTCGACGTCTTCACCACCGTGATCACCCGCTGGCGCGCGCACCCGCTGGTCGAGCGACTGCTCACGCTGGAGGCTGATCGGCTGCTGCCGCAGCTCACCGTCGACGGAGCGTCGTTCTTCCTGCTCTCGGTCGCCACGTCCACCGAGATCATCCGAAAGGTGCTCGAGGACAACAGATTCCCCGACATTCCCGATCTCGGCGCCCGGGTCGAAGTGGTCTGCCGGGTGGTGCACTCGCTGATTCTGCAGCCGGTCGGCACCATCGACACCGGCTCGGAGCAGGCCCTGGCGGCCTTCGCCCGCGCCTACGTGGTCCCGATCCTTGTGACCGGGGCCTAGGCGCGGGCCTGCGCGTCCGGGGGAGCGGGCGAACGACCTCGTTCGCGCCGGCGTAGATGCGCGAGATGCGGCCGTCGGCCCGCATGCGCGCGATCGGGTACCCCTCCATGCAGCCGTATCCGCCGTGCAGCTGGATGCACCGGCCGATCACCGCTGATCGGTGGTCCGGCAATAGAGCGGACACCTGTTGGCGAAATGCCAATAGTCGAGGTCGGGAATTGACAAACGCCGCACGGTCCTGCGAAAGTACCAATTACTTGGACATCCAACTATTGGAAACCCTCCAACTGCGCACCCCGCGCGACCGACATCAACGGAGTAGGACTGGCATGGTTCGCGAACTCACGCACTTCATCGGCGGCAAGCACGTCACCGGCACTTCCGGCGCTTTCGGCGACGTCTTCGATCCGAATCTCGGGCAGGTGCAGGCCAGGGTTCCGCTGGCCAGCGCCGCAGAGGTGACCGCGGTGATCGACAACGCGGCCGCGGCGCAGCCGGTGTGGGCGGCGTTCAACCCGCAGAAGCGCGCCAGGGTGCTGATGAAGTTCGTGAACCTGGTCAACGACGAGATGGACAGCCTGGCCGCGCTGCTCTCGTCCGAGCACGGCAAGACCATCGCCGACGCCAAGGGCGATATCCAGCGCGGGCTCGAGGTCATCGAGTTCGCCATCGGTATTCCGCACCTGCTCAAGGGTGAGTACAGCGACAGCGCGGGCACCGGTATCGACGTGTACTCGATGCGTCAGCCGCTGGGTGTCGTCGCCGGTATCACGCCGTTCAACTTCCCGGCGATGATCCCGTTGTGGAAGGCGGGTCCGGCGCTGGCCTGCGGTAACGCGTTCGTGCTCAAGCCTTCCGAGCGTGATCCGTCGGTGCCGCTGCGTCTGGCCGAGCTGTTCCTCGAGGCGGGTCTGCCTGCGGGGGTGTTCAACGTGGTCAACGGCGGTAAGGAAGCCGTCGACGCGATCCTGCATGATCGTCGGA
Organism: Nocardia sp. FBN12; assembly: GCF_050320175.1. GTDB lineage: Bacteria > Actinomycetota > Actinomycetes > Mycobacteriales > Mycobacteriaceae > Nocardia. Next base: position 1,729,018 of record NZ_CP190048.1, read on the forward strand.
TCAAGGCGGTCGGCTTCGTCGGTTCGACCCCGATCGCGCAGTACATCTACGAGACCGCGACGGCCAACGGCAAGCGTGCGCAGTGTTTCGGCGGCGCGAAGAACCACGCTGTCGTGATGCCCGATGCCGATCTCGACGACGTCGCCGATCAGCTGATCGGCGCGGCGTACGGGTCCGCGGGTGAGCGTTGTATGGCGCTGTCGGTGGCCGTGCCGGTGGGGGCCGAGACCGCGGATCGGCTGGTCGCGAAACTGACCGAGCGGGTGCACAAGCTCAATGTCGGCCGCTCCGACGACGCGGGCGCCGACTTCGGGCCGCTGGTCGGGCTCGACGGGGTGGACCGGGTCAACGACTACGTCCGGATCGGTGTCGACGAGGGCGCCGACCTGGTTGTCGACGGCCGCGGCCTGAGCGTCGAGGGTGCCGAGAACGGCTTCTTCGTCGGCGCGAGCCTGTTCGACAACGTCACCGCCGACATGCGGATCTACAAAGAAGAGATCTTCGGCCCGGTACTCACCGTGGTGCGCGCGAGCGACTACGAGGAGGCGCTGCGGTTGGTCGACGAGCACGAATACGGCAACGGCGTAGCCATTTTCACCCGCGACGGTGACACCGCGCGCGATTTCTCCGCCCGCGTGCAGGTCGGCATGGTCGGCGTGAATGTGCCGATTCCGGTGCCGATCGCGTACTTCACCTTCGGTGGCTGGAAGGGCTCGGGCTTCGGTGATCTCAACCAGCACGGCCCGGATTCGATCCGGTTCTACACCAAGACCAAGACGGTGACCCAGCGTTGGCCTGCCGGGCTCAAGGAGTCCAACGCGTTCGTCATCCCGACGATGGACTGAGCGGCGATGTTCACCCTCGATGCGGACGAACGCGCGATCGGCGAGACCGCGCGCCAGTTCGCCGACGAGTTCCTGGCACCGAACGCGCTGGATTGGGATGAGCGCAAACACTTCCCGGTCGACGTGCTGCACAAGGCGGGCCCGCTCGGGCTCGGCGGCATCTCGGTGCGCGCCGATGTCGGCGGCTCCGAACTGCGCAGGCTCGACGCGGTGCGGATCTTCGAACAGCTCTCGACCGGGTGTCCCTCGGTGGCGGCCTACATCTCGATCCACAACATGGCGACCTGGATGATCGATGCCTATGGCACCGAGCAGCAGCGGCACCGGTGGGTGCCACCGATGGCGTCGCTGGAGCTGCTCGGCAGTTACGCGCTCACCGAACCGGGTGTCGGGTCCGACGCGGCGGCCTTGAGTACCAAGGCCGTTCGCGACGGCGAGGACTACATCCTCACCGGCGCGAAGCAGTTCATCTCCGGCGCGGGCGCCAACGACGTGTACGTGATGATGGTCCGCACCGGCGGGGATGGCCCGCGCGGCATCTCGGCGCTGATCGTCCCGGCCGACACGCCGGGTCTGACGGTGGGACCGAACGAACGGAAGATGGGCTGGAACGCGCAGCCGACCCGGCAGGTGATCCTCGACGGTGCGCGGGTGCCGGTCGCCAACCGTCTCGGCGCGGAGGGCGACGGCTTCTCGATCGCGATGAACGGCCTCAACGGTGGCCGGCTCAACATCGCCGCGTGCTCGATCGGCGGTGCGCAGGCCGCGCTCGACAAGACGGTCCGCTACCTGTCCGAACGGCACGCCTTCGGAAAACCCTTGGTGCGCAACGAGGCACTGCAGTTCGAGCTGGCCGATATGGCCACCGAACTGGAGGCGGCGCGGACCCTGCTGTGGCGGGCCGCGGCCGCGCTCGACGACGACGCCCGGGACAAGGTATCGCTGTGCGCGATGGCGAAGCGTTTCGCCACCGACACCGGCTTCGAGGTGGCCAACAAGGCGCTGCAATTGCACGGCGGCTATGGCTACCTGCACGAATACGGCCTGGAGAAGATCGTGCGCGACCTGCGGGTGCACCAGATCCTCGAGGGCACCAACGAAATCATGCGGGTGGTTGTCGCCCGCTCGCTGATCGGAGCAGCATGACCGACGAAGTCCTGATCGCCGTCCGTGACGGTCTGGGTCTGATCACCCTGAACCGGCCCAAGGCCATCAACGCCCTCAATCACGCGATGACACTGGCCATCACCGACGCGTTGCGGTCCTGGGCCGACGACGACGCGGTGCGCGCCGTCGTGGTGACCGGCGCGGGTGAGCGTGGACTCTGCGCGGGCGGCGACATCGTCGCCATCCACGCCGACGCGAAAGCCGGTACGGCGGGCGCCGATTCGCCGACCGGGCGGTTCTGGCGCGACGAGTACCACCTCAACGCGCTGATCGGCAGCTACCCCAAGCCGTACGTGGTGATCATGGACGGCATCGTGATGGGCGGCGGGGTCGGCCTGGCCGGGCACGGCAGCCACCGCATCGTCACCGAGCGCTCGAAGATCGGGATGCCCGAGGTCGGCATCGGTTTCGTCCCCGACGTCGGCGGCACCTACCTGCTCTCGCGGGCACCGGGCGAGATCGGCACCCACGTCGCGCTCACCACTGCGCGGATGACCGCGGGCGACGCTATCGCGACCGGATTCGCCGACTACTACGTGCCCTCCGACGCACTGCCCGAGCTGCTCGACGCGCTGGGCACCGTGGGTGTGGAGGCGGCGATCGCGAAGTTCGCCGAGGCCGCACCGTCGTCGGACCTGCTCGCGCAGCGAGGCTGGATCGACGCCTGCTACAGCGCCGACACCGTCGAGGAGATCGCGGCGCGACTGCAGGCAGACCAAGCGCCACAGGCGGTCGCGGCGGCCGGTGACCTGCTCGCGAAATCGCCTGTCGCGCTCAAGGTCACGCTGCGCGCGCTGCGAGCGGCGCAGGACCTGCCGAGCCTCGAGGCAGTACTCGACCAGGAATACCGGGTCTCGGTCGCCGCGCTCGGCTCACACGACCTGGTCGAGGGCATTCGCGCCCAGGTGATCGACAAGGACCGCAATCCCCAGTGGCGACCCGCGACCCTCGCCGAGGTGACCGACGATCAGGTGGCGGCCTACTTCGCCGATCTGGGTGCGGCGGAACTGGATTCGATGGCAGCGGAGGCTCGGCGATGACGAAGAAGATCGGTTTCCTCGGGCTCGGCCACATGGGCGGCCCGATGGCGGCGAACCTGGTGCGCGCGGGCTACGACGTGCTCGCCTACGACCCGGTGCCCGCCGCGCAGGAGCAGGCGCGCGCCGACGGCGCGACCGTAGTGGACACCGCCGCCGCGGCTGCCGCTGACCGTGACGTGGTGATCACCATGCTGCCCAACGGCAAACTCGTCCTCGACGTCTACGCCGAACTGCTGCCCGCCGCTACGCCGGGCACGCTGTTCATCGACTGTTCCACCATCGACGTCGCCGACGCGAAAGCAGCTGCGGCACTGGCTGTCACGGCCGGTCACCGCCCGCTGGACGCGCCGGTCTCCGGTGGCGTCGCCGGGGCGACCGCGGGCACCCTCACCTTCATGGTGGGTGGCGCGGCCGCCGATTTCGCCGACGCGGGCGATGTCCTGGGCGTGATGGGCGGCAAGGTGGTGCACTGCGGTGACGCCGGGGTCGGTCAGGCAGCGAAGATCTGCAACAACATGCTGCTCGGGATCTCCATGATCGGGCTGTCGGAGGCACTGGTGCTCGGTGAACGGCTCGGCCTGAGCCACCAGTCGTTCTTCGACGTGGTCTCCACCGCATCCGGCCAGAGCTGGGCACTGACCAGCTACTGCCCGGTGCCCGGACCCGTGCCTGCCAGTCCGGCCAACAACGACTACCTGCCGGGCTTCGCCACCGCGCTGATGTCGAAAGACCTCACCCTGGCCGCGAACGCGTTGCAGGCCAACGGGATCGACGGTCAGCTCGGCGAACTCGCGGCCGCGATCTACGCGCGGTTCAACCAGACCGACGCCGGGCGGGACTTCTCCGCCATCATCACCGACATCCGCGACCGTTCCGGAGAATCCGACTCACTCGGAGACGAACGAGGGTAGTCACAAGGAAATCGCGTAGGCCCGGCCCAGGACAGTTCATCCCTGGGCCGGGCCGCGATGTGCCGTCAGTCCACGAGGGACGGAAGGACCAGATCTCGGTAGCGCTGTTTCATCGTCTCGATCACGGCATGGCCGTCGCTGGACCACACTTCGGCGTTGAAGATCTCGATCTCGACGTCGCCGCGGTACCCGGCGTCGCGAACCCACCGACCGATAGTCGTGAAGTCGATGACGCCGTCGCCCATCATGCCCCGCGACAGCAGCGGATCGGCGGTCATCGGGTTCAGCCAGTCGCACACCTGATAGGAACTGATCCGCTCGGCTGCGCCGGCTTGCGCGATCTGTTCGGCCAGGGTCGGATCCCACCAGAGATGGAAGGTGTCGACCACGACACCCACGGTCTGCGCCGGATGCGGTCGCGCCATCGACAATGCCTGCGCCAGGGTGGAAATCACCGCGCGGTCGGCGCAGAACATCGGATGCAACGGTTCGAGGGCAAGGCGGACACCGCGCTCGGCCGCGTACGGGACCAGCACGGCGAGCCGCTCCTCGACCCGCGCCCGCGCGCCCGCGAGGTCGCGGTCCGGCATTCCGCCCATCACCATCACCAGTTCCCGCGTGGCCAGCGTCGCCGCGTCGTCGATGGCACGGCGGTTGTCGTCGAGTGCCGCCTGTTCGTCGTTCGATGCGGTCAGGAAGCCGCCGCGGCACAGGCTGGATACGCGCAACCCCGCATCGGTGACGATCTTCGCGGCGGTGGCGGCACCGACCTCGTCGACCCGATCGCGCCACAGCCCGATCGCGCCGAGCCCCGCGCGGGCGGCCCCGTCCACCGCCTCGGCCAGGGTCCACTTCTTCGTCGTCGCCGTGTTCAACGACAGCGACCGGTACGGGTCGGCCAGATCGAATGGCATGTGCTGTGCCGCAACCGATGTCATGATCGGAATCCGTTCAGTTCGAGGTAGACCCGCATGCGGTGCGCGGCCAGTTCCGGGTCCGACAGCAGTCCGGCCTTGTCCGCGAGCCGGAACAATTCGGCCGTATGCGGCACAGATCGCCCCGTGGACAGTCCTGCCACCATCGAGAAGCCCGCTTGCTTGCCGTTGAGCCACGACAAGAAGGCGATACCGGTCTTGTAGTAGTACGTCGGTGCCGCGAAGATGTGGCGACCGAGCTCCTGGGTGGAGCTGAGGATCTCCGACGCACGCGCCACATTGCCGTTGTCGATTTCCTGCAACGCGGTGGACGCGGCCGGGTAGATCGCCGCGAAGACGCCGAGCAGCGCATCCGAATGTCCTTGCGCGTCACCGATGATCAGCTCGGGATAGTTGAAGTCGTCGCCGGTGTACAGCCGAACCCCGTCGGGTAGCGCGCGTCGAAGTGCGATCTCGTGTGCCGCGTCGAGCAGTGAGACCTTGACCCCGTCGATCTTCGATCTGTTGTTCTCGATGAGTGCGCGGAACGTCTCGGTGGCGGTATCGACATCGGCGCTGCCCCAATATCCCTGCAGCGCAGGGTCGAACATGGTGCCCAGCCAGTGCAGGATCACCGGTCGATCGACACTGCCCAGCAGTTTCTCGTAGACGTACACATAGTCGGCGGCCGAACGGGCGACCTGGACGAGTGCGCGCGAGGCCATCAGGATCACCTGCGCGCCCGCCTCTGTCACCACGTCGATCTGCTCGCGATAGGCATCGACGATCCTGGCGAGTCCGGCCGACCCGGCGGGGATTCCGGCGAGGTCGAGCTGATCGGTCCCGGCTCCGCAGGCGAGCCTGCCGCCTGCCGAGGCCGCCTCGGCGCCGGATCGCCGGATCAATTCCGCGGTCGCCCGCCAGTCGAGGCCCATGCCGCGCTGTGCGGTGTCCATGGCGTCGGCGACCCCGAGCCCGTAGGACCACAGCTCGTGCCGGTAGGCCAGCGTCGCGTCCCAGTCGACAGTCGCGGGCGCACCCGGTGTGTTGTCGGCCGTCGCGCACGGAATCACATGCGCGGCGGCGAAAGCCACGCGCGAGGTGATCGGCTGCGCCGGCCGCGTCCAGGTGCCCGGCGCACCGAGAACGTAAGGGTGGAGGCCGCCGTCGACGGGCAGCATGACCGACAGCCCCGTGGACGTCGTGGTCACAGCGTGACCTCCGGGATCTCGATCCGGCGGCCCTCAGCGGAGCTGCGCAGGCCCAGTTCGGCCAGTTGAACCCCGCGTGCGGCCGACAACAGCCCGTAACGGTGCGGCCGTTCGTTCACGACATCGGTCAGGAATTCCTCCCATTGCAACTTGAACCCGTTGTCCAGATCCGCGTTCGCCGGCACCTCCAGCCACTGATCACGGAACGGCTCGGTGACCGGAAGATCGGGATTCCAGACCGGCTTTGGCGTATGCGAGCGATGCTGCGCGACGCACTTGCGCAACCCTGCGACCGCGGAGCCGTGGGTTCCGTCGATCTGGAACTCGACGAGCTCATCGCGGTACACGCGCACCGCCCACGACGAATTGATCTGCGCGACAACGCCGTTTTCCATCTCGAAGATCCCGTAGGCGGCATCGTCGGCGGTGGCCGGATAGGGCTTGCTCTGTTCGTCCCATCGAGTGGGGATGTGGGTGGTCGCCTTCGCGGTGACCGCCTCGACTTTGCCGAGCAGGCCCTCGAGCACGTAGTTCCAGTGACAGAACATGTCGACGACGATGCCGCCACCGTCTTCGGCCCGGTAGTTCCAGCTGGGTCGCTGGGCGGGTTGGCCGTCGCCTTCGAAGACCCAGTAACCGAATTCGCCGCGCAGCGAGAGGATCCGGCCGAAGAAGCCTTCGTCGACGAGCCTGCGCAACTTCACCAGGCCCGGCAGGTAGAGCTTGTCGTGCACGACTCCCGCGGTGACGCCGGCGTTCGCGGCCACCCGGGCGAGCTCGACGGCCTCGGCCAGCGTTTCGGCGGTCGGCTTCTCGGTGAAGACGTGTTTGCCCGCTTTCATCGCCGCCGCGAGCGCCTCGGCGCGACGCGAGGTGACTTGCGCGTCGAAATAGATGTCGATGGACGGATCGGCGATGACGGCGGCCGCGTCGGTGCTCCATTCGGCGATGCCGTGTTCTTCGGCGAGTTCGGCGAGCTTGGCGGCATTGCGGCCGACCAGGATCGGCTCGACCTGGACGCGGCTGCCATCGGGGAGCAGCAGTCCGCCGCCGTCGCGGATCGGCAGGATCGATCGCATCAGGTGCTGGCGGTAGCCCATGCGACCGGTGACGCCGTTCATGGCGATGCGGAGCGTGCGCGGGGGAGTGGAATCGGGCATTGTTGGTGTGCCTCTTCTGATTTTGCGTGGCTGACGACCGCAGAATGGGTCGTGGACGGTATGCGGGACCCGTATACGTCGAGTGGACAAGTCAGCGTCGGAATGCGCTTTCCAAGCTATGCTAGTCACGAACTTCGGTCAACCCCACGCGCACTGAGAGAACGAGGCACGAAGCCATGGCGGCTGTGAGATTGCAAGACGTAGCGACCAGGGCGGGCGTTTCCCAGGCAACCGCGTCACGCGTACTCAACGGATCGTCACGGGTGCCCGGCGAGGGCGTCGCCGACCGGGTTCGCGCCGCCGCCGCCGAATTGGGATATGTGGCAAATGCCCAGGCCCAGGCGCTGGCGCGGTCGTCGACCGGGCTCATCGGGCTCGTCGTGCACGATATCGCCGACCCCTACTTCTCCTCGATCGTGCAGGGCGTCCAGGCAGCAGCGCGCAGAGCGGGCAAACTCGTGTTGCTGGCGAGTACGCAACGCGATTTCGATATCGAACGCGAGTCCGTGAGCACGTTCATCTCGCACCGCGCCGACGCGATCATCCTGGCGGGTTCTCGCCAGAGCGGAGACCTCGACCGCGATCTCGAGAAGGAATGCGCGCGGTATCTGGACAACAGCGGCAAGGTGGTCGTGATCGGCCAACCGCTGTCCTTCGGCGCCGCCGTGGAGCCCGAAAACTATGTGGCATCAGCACAATTGGCGCATGCCTTGCTCGCGCAGGGTCACCGGGATTTCGCCGTCATCGGCGGGCCTGGCCACATCAGGACTGCCGTCGACCGGCGCAACGGCTTCGTCGAAGCGCTGGCGACGCAGGGCGTGACACCGCTGGTGGAGATCGCGGGGGACTTCTCCCGCGACGGGGGTTTCAGCGCCGCCCGCAGGCTCTCGGCCGCGTTGGATCTGCATCCGGGGCAGGTCGGCAACATCGTGCCCTGCGTCTTCGCGGTCAGCGATGTGATGGCGATCGGGGCGATCGCGGCGTGGCGTGAGCTCGGCCTCGCGGTGCCCGACGATGTCTGCGTCGCCGGGTTCGACGACATCTTGACGCTGCGCGACCATGTGCCCGGTCTGTCGACGGTGGCGCTGTCGCTGGTCGAGATCGGCGAGCGCGCCGTCGCGCTCGCGCTCGACGATTCCGCGACGGCCTCGCGGGCACACGAATTCGTGCCCGGCCGGGTGATCCTGCGCGACAGCACCATTTTTCGATAGCTCTGACCTGCGATAATCCGAAACCCTTGACACTGTGGGGCCGGTCACACTAGCCTCGGCTCCAGCGTCGGAAAGCGCATTCCCAGCGGGTGCAGTTCGAACCCCGCTCCACTACTAGCTTTAGGACTCCAGATGGCGGTAGTCACGTCCGTCGAGGCCAGTTCCTCAGCACCGAAAGCGACGCAACCCGTTCGCGCCCGGCGCCCAAAGCTCCCCTCCCCATCCACTCTGTGGTCGACCGTGTGGCGGCCGCTCGCCCTGGTGGCGGTGCTCATCGTCGCCTGGTGGGCGGTCACCGAGTTCGAGCTCGTCGAGCCCTACATTCTGCCGTCGCCGGCGGATACCTGGCGCACCGCCGTCGACAATTCGGCCTATCTCCTCGACAACACCTGGGTCACGGCCTACGAGACGGTGGTCGGTTTCATCATCGCCGCACTGATCGGCGAAGCCGTCGCCCTGGTGATGATCTACTCCCGCGGTGTCGAGCGAACGATGTACCCGCTCATCCTTTTCGCGCAGGTCATTCCGAAAATCGCGATCGCGCCGCTGTTCATCGTCTGGCTCGGATTCGGCACCAGTCCGAAAATCCTCGTGGCCGTGCTGATGGCATTCTTCCCGATTGTCATCTCCGGTATGGCCGGGCTGCGCTCGGTGGATCCAGAGATCCTCGAACTCACCTCCACGATGGGTGCGAGCAATTGGAAGACGTTCGTGAAAGTGCGTTTTCCCGCATCACTGCCGCAATTGATGTCCGGACTGAAGATCGCCGCCACCCTCGCGGTCACCGGCGCCGTGGTCGGCGAATTCGTCGGCGCCAACGAGGGGCTCGGCTACGTGATCCTGCAAGCCAACGGAAATATCGACACGGCAATGCTGTTCGCCGCCCTGATCATCATGTCCATGCTTGGCATCATCCTGTTCGCGATCATCGAGATCGCCGAGCAGTTCCTCATTCCCTGGCACGCCTCCCGTCGATCCACGGCCTCGGTCGTCGGTGCCGCATGAGCATGTCGAACAACCGTATTCGCGCCACAGCTGGAGAAATCGCATGAAATTCCGAAACCGCACACTCACGACGATCGGCGCCGCGGCGGTGGCCTCGGTCCTGGCATTGACCGGCTGCGCAGGCGGCGGCGACGACACGAAGGATCCCGGCACCGATGGGAAGACCACCGCCGTGTCGCTGATGCTCAACTGGTACCCCTACGGCGAGCACGCCCCGTTCTATTACGGGGTGCAAGAAGGGATCTTCGCCAAACACGGTATCGATCTGAAGATCTCGGCGGGACAGGGTTCCACCAAGACCGCGCAGGCCACCGGCTCGAAGCAGACCGACTTCGGCTGGGCCGACACTCCGGCCGTACTCAGCAATATCGACAAGGGTGTCAAGATCAAGAGCGTCGGGGTCTTCCTGCAGACCACGCCGTCGGCGGTGCAGGTGTTCGCCGATTCGAATATCCGGACGCCGGCCGATCTGGTGGGTAAGACCATTGCCGTCTCCGCGGGTGACGCGCCGACCACCACCTTCCCGGTCTATCTCGACAAGGCGGGCGTCGCGGCAGATCAGGTGACCCAGCAGAGCCTCGACTCGGCGGGCAAGATGTCGGCGATGCTCTCGGGCCGCGTCGACGGGCTGATCGGATTCGCGCACGACCAGGGCCCCACCATCGCGAACAAGAGCGGCAAAGAGGTTCGCTACCTGCGGTATTCGGACCAGGGCCTGAACTTCTTCAGCAACGGCCTGATCGCCAACCAGGCCACCATCGAATCCTCGCCCAAACTGGTCCAGGCCATGGTGGACGCGACGAGCGAGGCCTTCGCCGCCGCGGTCGCGAAGCCGGAGGCAGCGGTCGCCGCGATGGAAGGCAAGGACCCGCAACTGCCGCCGCAGCAGGTGCTGCTCCAGCAGTGGCAGCAGACCATCCCGCTGCTCAGCACCCCGGACACCGTTGGCAAGGCGCCGGGAACCAACGCCGAGGCGAATTGGCGTGCCACCGTCGAGGTGCTGAGCACCGCGAAGCTGCTCGACAAAGCCGAGGACCCGGCCAAGTACTGGGACTCGAAGTTCACGCCAACCCCCACGCCGTGACCGGAGCAGTGACGAGATGAGCACACCACCCAACACCATCGCCCGCACCGACACCGCAGTCGCGGTGGACGATCTGACCGTGCGGTTCGCGTCCAAACGCGGCGAGGTCACCGCGCTGCGGAATGTGGATCTACGGGTCCGCCCAGGCGAATTCGTGTCGATCGTCGGCCCGTCGGGCTGCGGCAAATCGACGCTGCTGAAAGTCGTCGCCGGTCTCACCGAAGCGAGCGGGGGCAGCGTAGAACTCGGCGGCGCCCCCGTGCGCGGGCCGCAGCGCAATATCGGTTATGTCTTCCAGCGCGCCGCACTGCTGGAATGGCGAACCGTCCGCAAGAACATCCTGCTCCAGGCCGAGATGCGCGGCATGAACAAGCGCGCCGCCGCGGCCGAATGCGCGCGTCTGATCGAGATGACCGGACTCAGCGGGTTCGAGAACGCCCTGCCGCACGAACTCTCCGGCGGTATGCAGCAACGGGTTTCGCTGTGCCGGGCCCTGCTGCACGAACCGGAAGTGCTGCTGATGGACGAGCCGTTCGGCGCGCTCGACGCGCTCACCAGGGAACGGATGAACGTCGAGCTGCATCGGATCTGGCGCGAGACGGGCACGACGGTGCTGCTGGTCACCCATTCGGTGGCCGAGGCCGTCTACCTCGCCAACCGGGTGGTCGTGATGAGCCCGAGGCCGGGCCGGATCATCGAATTGCTCGACGTCGACCTGCCCGCGCATCGGGATTACGCCACGACGATGGAAACGCCGGAATTCATCACGGTCGCCAACCGGGTCCGGGATCTGCTCGGCTCGGTCGCACAAGCGGACTGATCGCCGACCCCCGTCGACTCGCTGAGAGGAAGTCAACCGCGTGAGGGTTCTGGTCGCGCCGGACAAATTCAAAGGAAGTCTCTCCGCGGCCGAGGTGGCCGACCGGCTGGCGGCGGGCTTGGCGGTGGCGGGGGTCGACAGTGTCAGGATGCCGCTGGCCGACGGCGGTGACGGGAGCGTGGACGCCGCGGTAGCGGCCGGGTTCGCGCCGCATCCGGTGCTGGTGGCCGGGGCGGCGGGAACACCGAGCTCCGGGCGGATCGCCGTCGGCGACGGCACCGCGGTGGTGGAGGTCGCCAACACCTGCGGCCTCACCACCTTGCCGAACGGCCGTGCGCTGCCGCTGGATACGAGCAGTCTCGGGATGGGACAAGCTATTTCGCAAGCGTTGCGCTTTCGGCCACACCGGCTGGTCCTCGCTCTCGGTGGCAGTGCCAGCACCGACGGCGGCATGGGGCTCCTCGCGGCGCTGGGCTTCACCTTCGCCGACGCGAGGGGAAGACAGCTGCGCGCGTGCGGACGGAACTCGATTCGAGTCCACACCGTCGACTCGTCTCGGGTGGTGAATCTGACCGGCGTCGAGATCGTGGTCGCCAGCGATGTCACCAACCCCTTGCTCGGACCGGCCGGTGCGGCGGCCGTGTACGGACCGCAGAAGGGGGCGAGCGCCGCCGAGGTGCGACTGCTCGACGCGGGCCTGACCAAGCTCGTCGAGGCGTTCGCCCGTAGTGGCTACCCGGACGCGATGACTGTCGCGGCCACAGCAGGAGCCGGCAGCGCGGGCGGGATCGGTTTCGCCGCGCTGCTGCTCGGCGGCACCATCGTGTCCGGTGCCGAGTTCTTCCTCGAATTGTTCGAGTTCGATCGGCACCTGCCGGGCTTCGACCTGGTGATCACGGGGGAGGGAAGTATCGATGAGCAGACAGCCAACGGCAAACTGCCCACGGTGCTCGCCCGACGCGCACACCCGGTGCCGGTCGTCGCCGTCGCCGGCCGGAGCACGCTGTCCCCAGCGCAATGGGGCCCGGCAGGATTCGCCGGTATCCATTCGCTCGGCGACTACACCGACAGGAATACCGCCGATGACCCAGAACTGACCCGGGAACTGCTGACCCGGATCGGCAGGCAGATCGGTCAGGCCGCGATCACGCCCACCACCGCCGGCCATCGTGCCGAACTGTCGGAGTGCTGACGGGTGCGCGGCTCACCCTTTGAGTCGCAGCACCGCCAGCACCCGCCGGTGGCGCGTATCCGACGGTGGCAGATCGAGTTTGGTGAAGATGTTGCCGATGTGCTTCTCGACGGCCCGCTCGGTCACGGTGAGCGAGGTGGCGATGGCGTTGTTGGTGAGTCCCTGTGCCATCAGTTCGAGGACCTCCCGTTCGCGCGGGGTGAGCCGGGCGAGCGAATCCTGTTGCCGGGACGCGCCCATCAGCTGACTCACCACCTCGGGGTCGAGTGCGGTGCCGCCGGTGGCGACCCGGTGCAGTGCGTCGACGAAGTCACCGACGTCGGCGACGCGGTCCTTGAGCAGGTAGCCGACGCCACTGGCGCCTGCGGCGAGAAGTTCTGTCGCGTACCGGGTTTCGATCCACTGCGAGAACACCAGCACGCCGGTGTCCGGATATTTCCGGCGCAGTTCGATGGCGGCGAGCAGGCCCTCGTCGGTGAAGGTGGGCGGCATCCGCACATCCACCACCGCGACATCGGGCCGGTGGGCTTCGACGACCACGCTCAACGTCGTCGCGTCGCCGACCATCGCCACCACCTGGTGTCCGCGTTCGGTGAGCAGCCCGGCCAACCCGTCGCGCAGGATGGCGCTGTCCTCGGCGATCACCACCCGCAGGGGTGCGCCGCCCGTGGTCACTGCGGGCCCTCGTTCGGCAGGATCATGGTCACCACGGTAGGCCCACCGGCGGGGCTGTCGACGGTGAGCGTGCCGTCGACAGCGAGCGCACGGGCGGCGAGCCCGGCCAATCCGCTGCCGGTCACGGTGTGCGTGCCGGGTCGGGGCGCACCACCGATTCCGTTGTCCCGCACGGTGACCGCGATAGATCGCAGGCTGTTGGGCAGCACGGTCACGGTGGCCCGGTTCGCGTGCGCGTGTTTGACCACATTGGTGAGTAGCTCGGCGACGGAGAAGTAGGCGATCGCCTCGATGGCCGGGCTCGGCCGCCGTGGTATCTGCACGCGCAGGTCGACCGGCACCGCGCAGCGAGCGGTGAGGGTCTCCAGCGCCGGGCCGAGGCCCAGCTCGAGCGCGGGTGGATGGATGCCGCGGACCAGTTCGCGCAGTTCGGTCAGCGCCTCCTTGGAGTTGGCACGTGCCTCGGCGATGAGGTCACGGGCATCGCCGCCGGCGGCCAGGCGTTCTTCTGCCCGGCCCAGCGCCATGGCGATGGTGACCAGCCGGGCTTGCGTGCCGTCGTGCAGGTCGCGCTCGACGCGGCTCAGGGTGGCGGTCGCGTCGTCCACCGCGGCCCGCCTGCTGGCCCGCAGTTCTACCAGTTGCCGGTCGCGCGGTGTCGCCGCCAACAGGTGGACGATCAGCAACCGATGCAACCAGCACACGCCACGGACCAGCCACGGCAGCGCGAAGCACAGCACGATGCCGATACCGGACAGGGCGAGCGCGCGTGGCCAGGTGTCGATGTAGAACGATCCGAACTGGGCGAGGCTGTGGCGCTCCACGCCGTTGCCGTCCACCTGGACCGGATCGAACAGCACCCAGGGAATGGGCGAGATCGCCGTGAAACCGACTATCGCGATCACCACGAGAACGACGTAGCCCACCGCGACGCCGAGCACGGACTGCGCCAGCAGGAACAGCAACGCGCGCCAGCTCGGTCGATCGGTGAACGCGCTCTTCAGGAAGCCGAAGAACCCGCTCGCCCGGATGAAATCCGGTGGCGGTTCGACCGAGGTGTCGAGCAGTGTGCGGCCGAGGAACCGGTAGATCCGGCCCCATACCCGCCCGCCGAGCAGAATTGTCGCCAGCAACGGAATGCCGATGAGAAAGATCGACGCGTACAGACCGCCGCCGAACCCGAAGAACAGGTAGCACACGGCCACGCAGCCGAGGACGAACGACAGGACCAGATAGGCGAGCTCCTTCCAGGTCCTGGCCTCGATCGGCGCGCGCAATACCGCGGCCAGCGGTCCGGTCCGGCGGCGCGGTTCGTCCGGCGTGGCGGTGAGCGCAACGGTCGGTTCGCCGGCGATGTCGACCACGACAGTCGGCTCGGCTGGTGTCTCGGTCATGGCTCCATGGTTGTCGTCGTGGCGCGGAATTTCGATCGAGCTGTCCACCGAGTCGGTGGTGTGGCCAGCTACACCCGCTAGCGCCTGTTGGGCCGCGCCGACTCGATCCGGGCGGCGAGTTCGACGAGGTCCTCGGCCGGGCCGGTAGGGGGGGTTCTGCGGTGCCAGATGGCCCGGAACTTCCTGGTCAGGGTGATCCCCTCGGCCAGTCGCACCTCGTGCAGGGTGCCGGCGCGCAGTTCGTGCGCCACTATCAGGCGGCTCACCACCGCGGGCGCGGTACCGCTGCGGGCGGTGGTGAGAATGGCCGCCGCCGAGCCGAGTTCGGCTGCGGGCCGGGCGGGGGTGCCGTGGATCTCGAGTGCCTCCCAGACCGTGTCGCGGGTGCCGGAACCCTTCTCGCGCCACAACAGTGGGGTGTTGGCGAGTTCGCGCAGTGTCACCGCGCGGCGCCGGGTGGCCCACGGGTGATTCGGCGCGACGACCACGGCGAGTTCGTCGGCCACGAGGACCCGGCTGCCCAGTCCAGCGGGGGAGTGGGGGCCCTCGACGAAGCCGAGCTCGGCCTCGCGTGCGTGGACCGCCGCCGTCACCTGCTGGGAGTTCGCCACGTCCAGTTCCACCGCCAGTTCGGGGCGTAGCTTCCGCAGGGCCGACAGCCAGTGCGGAATACGGTGGTCGGCAATGGTTTTCGAGGCCATGACGCGCAGACTCGGGTGCAGCGCGCGGTGCAGTTCCGCGACGCCGTCCATCAGCGTGGCACCGGCGGCCAGCACCGGACGGGCGAGTTCGACCACGTCGTAGCCCGCGTCGGTCAGGTCCGAACCGGTGGGCCCGCGATCGAGCAGACGCAGCTGTAATCGCCGCTCCAACGCGCTGATTCGCATGCCGACGGCAGGTTGGCTGATTCCGTGCCTGCGCGCGGCCGCGCCGAGGCTGCCCAACTCCGCGACCGACACCAGCAGGTCGAGCACCTCCAGGTCGGGCGTTCCCCTCGGCAAGCTCATAAGGAAACCTTACGAGGCGATGGATATCGACCGCTACCCGAGCAGGCACCCGGCGACCAGGCTTGTCCCTGTCCGCGCATGGTGGACGAAGTACAGCGAGGAGAACACCGTGACATTCGTGATCGGCGCCGCCTGCGTAGACATCCTCGACCGGGCCTGCATCGAGGAATGCCCGATCGACTGCATCTTCATCGGCGATCGCATGGCCTACATCCAGCCCGACGAATGCATCGACTGCGGCGCATGCGAACCGGTCTGCCCGGTCGAGGCGATCCACTACGAAGACGATCTCCCCGCCGGCCAAGACCAGTTCATCATCGAAAACCGGCGATTCTTCGACGAGCCCCTACCCGGCCGCCCCCTGCCGCTTGGCCAACCCGGCGGCGCCGCGACGATCGGCCCCCTCGGCACGGACACGAACTTCGTCCGGAACTACCAGCCGTGAGGCGCGACGGTGGCCGACGCGACGCCGCGTCCGGCCACCGCCGCGCGGACTGGGCGGAAACACAGATCCCCGAGAACTACGCGGGCTGATCGCCTGGTCGGTCTCGCATCGCCTGGGTGTTCAGCACGTCGACCTCGCAGCCTGGCGAGGTGGGGTCGAAGCCGTGCTCGACCAACCAGCGGACTCCCAGCAGGCTTCGCAACGACCACCACGCCCGGATCACATCGAGGTCGATATCGGTGCCGTACCCGGCGATGACATCGCAGAGGTGTTCCTCATGCCCGAGCGTGAGGGTGGCGAGGTCGTACATGGCATCGCCGCGAGCCGCCTCGGACCAGTCGATCACACCGGTGACCTCGTCACCCTCGACGAACACATGGGCGGCTTGGAGGTCGCCGTGGATGAACACCGGCGCACATGGCCGAAGTGCGGCTTCGGCAATCCGGCGGTTGGTTGTGACCACGTCGGTCGGGAGAACGCCGTTCGTGATGAGCCACTCGCATTCGCCGTCGAGCTCGCGCGTGAGCTCGTCGAGGTTGCGACCGGGCCAGGGTGGTAGCGGCGCGTCGTGCAGCCGCCGGACCGTGGCCCCCGCCGCGGACCATGCGGCCGACGACGCGGTCGATGGCCGACCGAGGCGGCCGAGTGCTGTACCCGGCAGTGCGGCGAGCGCGAGTACTGGCGGTGTGTGCCACAGGATCTCCGGTGTCGGAATCGGTGCGCCGACCATCGCGGCGACCTCCACATCGGTGTGCTTCTGATCGATGTCGATCTTCAGGAACACGTCGCCGACGCGCACTGTCGCGCGCTCATGATGGGCGACAACGACTTCGACCTTTTCCACGTCGGCCATTGTGGCTGGGATGGTCACCGGTGTCGCCAGGTTTTCGGTGGGTGCTCGGTGTCGGTGCGGAGATCCAGCCTTCGCAGGTGACCGGGGTGGCGGTCCCGTTGTTTCGGGTGTGCACGCGCGGGTAGCGCGGTAGGAGACCGCGAGCAGAAAGGTGACGTAGTGCCGGAGACCACCGAACCGGCCAGGAACTCTGAGGCGTCGATTGCCTCGGGGCGTTGCTGATGGTCGACGACGTCGAAAAGCGTGGGTCCGACGACGGGGAATACCGGCGGGCCGCGCTGTATGTCGTGTGTGTGGTCGGCGTCGCGGCGCTTGTCTTCGCGGCGGTGAATGTGTGGGCGGCGAACCGGGGCGCGTGCGCGCAGGCGCATACCCACCTGTGTGACACCCCAGCCGAGTCGGCCGTCGTGATCGGTCCCTCCGTCATTCTGCTGCTCGGGGGCATCGGCGCGTTCGTCCGGACCTACCAGCGGTGGCGCGACGGCTACTCATGGCGGACATGGCAGGGCGCCGGCTGGTTTCTGTTCATTCTGATGACGGCCTACCTGGCGATCGGGGCCGGCACCATCGCAGCGTAGCCCCGCCGACGATGTCGCATTCACACTGCCGGGTGGTTGGCGGTTGCCGGGGCCGTCGTGTGGGACAGCGCCCGAACGGGACGCGCTGACCCCGGCAACCGCCCGCCCGCCGGTCAGGAGTTCGGCCATCCTGTTCCCGGCGGCGGTCGGTGGGTCGATCTACACCGCGCGATACCCGAGCGCATCGGGTCGAAACAGGACCACCACGGCCTCTCTACGATCTGTTCTGTTTCAGACTGCCGACAGCGAGCGATCCGTTCGCTAGTGGCTCCTGCTTCTCCACGGCGTGGACATAATTGCTGGGATCCTTGTCGACCGGCCGCACACCGGCGTAGTGGCGCGCTTCGTAGGCTGCGAAGGTGACGGCCAGTCGATGGCGTTGCGGTACCGCGGCCAGCCGGCGGAATTCGGTGAGGCCTTCGCGCTCTTCCTCGGCCATGTGGTCGCTGTTGGCGAGGTTGGCCGCCGCGACGGCCGCGTACCAGTCATCGGTGCCGACCTGGTGGTGCGCGACGTCGGCCACCGCGTCTCTGATCTCGTTGTGATCGTGGATGGCGTCGAGCGTCTCGTCCTCCACCACGCCCGTGCGCCTGGCCGCGATGCCCGTCTCGAGCAACGCGGGGTAGAAGATCTCCTCCTCGGCCTGCGCGTGTAGCTCGAGGAAGGCCGCGAGCCTGTCCCAGATCGACGACAGCGCATCGGTGTCGGTGCGATCGATCTGTTCCAAGATCGCGA
The DNA here is from genome assembly GCF_050320175.1 of Nocardia sp. FBN12. GTDB lineage: Bacteria > Actinomycetota > Actinomycetes > Mycobacteriales > Mycobacteriaceae > Nocardia. The sequence continues at coordinate 1,747,265 of NZ_CP190048.1, forward strand.
ACAGCCGGCGCTGCTCGTGGTGGTCGTCAAGGATCAGCTCGGTGATGTCCACGATTCCTCCCTGATTGTCAGGTCAGCATGGATCGCCAGGGCAGCTGGCATTTCGACGATAACGCACCGCCGCCGCATTCCTGGTCAGCGCCCTTGCCGCCGATAGGCTGGATCGGTTCATCACCGACGCACCACGTCCGAGACGAGAAGGGGATTCATGTTGTCGACTCGCGGAATCGCGGCCACCGTGACAATCGGTGTCGTCATCGCTTTCCTGGGTGCCGGAACAACGGCCGCTCAGCCCCGAGCACTTGGCCCGACACAGTCGCCGCACGGAATCGCCGAGGGAGGCCGGCACGCCGTCGAGGCTATCGGCGACAGCGACGAAGGCGGCAAGCCGGAGAGCGACTCCGACGGGAAGGGCAAGGGGAAAGGAAAGGGCGAGGGCAAAGGCAAGGGCAAAGGTCCCGTCCTCACCGAGTGAGACGCGTCCGATTACCGTGATTGAGCGGCGTAGGCGCGGGTAGAGCGGGATATGGAGGAGGTATAACTATGGCTTCCATGGATCCTGATCCCGCTCGCATCCCTGATCTGGAGGCGGGTGGTGGTGTGCCACCCGGCTCGACGCCGCCGGAGACGCCCCAGACCTCGGGACTGTCGGCACCGGAGCCCCGGACTCGGCACAGATTCCCGCCGACCGGCGTCGCCGCGGTAGTGGTGACAGTGCTGATCGTGGCGCTGTTCGTCGCCGGCGCGGTGGCGATCCTGTTCGCGCTTTGAGCCGGCCGTGCGGCGTGCTCGTGACGAACAGGACGAGGCCTCGACCGGGGTAGGACCCCGCCCTGGCACAGCCGATCAGGCGTCGCCGAATCCCCGCTCCGGCGCGCGGCTGTTTGGGACGCGGATTTCGAGGTACCACGACGGTGCGGCCGTAGGTCGCGCGAGCGGGTCAACACATCGTCGAAGGAGGAGAAGTTCATGGATCCCCTGGACATCATCGCTCAGTGGCGTCGGGACATCGCGCTTGCCGACGGCGGCGGCGAGGAGGCCGCGATACAGCGGTTGCGTGGCGAGTGGTCCGAGGCAGCGGGCGTCGACGCGCAGGACGCGCTGACCTTGACTCCCGAGCGCGACGAATCCAGTCGGCGTACCGGAACCACGGACGACGATCGGACCTGATCGGTTCGCAGGGGCAGTTCGGCAACACGATCGCGCGGTGCTCGCCCTCTTCTTCGCGCGCTGAGCAGATCAGTGCGGCAGCGGTGCGGTCGCTGGGCCTTCCAGCACCGCACCGTCCGGCGCGAAGCGGGAGCCGTGCAGCGGACAGTCCCAGGTCTTCTCGGCATCGTTCCAGTTGAGAATGCCGCGCAGGTGCGTGCAGACCGCCGACACCGTGTGGGTCTCACCAGCGACGGTGCACAGCGCCCTCGGGTGCAGGCCATGACGTTCGACCCTGCCCTCTCCTTCGAGCGGCGGCGTCGCGGCGTCGGTGCCGAGCAGGTGCAGCCATCCGGTCGACAGGTGCCGCGCCACTGCGGCATTGGCCTGCACACCGGCGAACAGCGTCTTCACCGCACCGGAACGCCAGCCGTCGTAGGCTCGCGACCACGCGGGCCTGCGGTCGGTCAGTCGGCCGGCCAACACCAGCGCGGCGGCGACGCCGTTGGTGATGCCCCACTTGGCGAATCCGGTCGCGCACTGCACCTCGTCGGCACCCAGCTGTACCGCGCCGACGTAGGGCAGTTCGGAGATCGGGTGGTAGTCCTGCGCGGACCAGCGATCGAGTAGCCGCGCGCCGGGGAACCAGCGATCCGTCCAGTCCAGCAACTCCGTGACCTGATCGGCCTCGGAGCCCACGCGGCCGACGTCGTGGCCGCTACCACCGACCAGCAGGACATCGCCGGCTTCGGCGGGGCACCAGCGCAGCGAACGAATCGGCTGACCCGCGCTGATGAACATCTCGTGCGGAATCGGCCCTGGAACCTCGAAGGCGGCCAAATAGGACCGCTGGGCCGTGAGTTGCGCCGCGAGGCCGAGCCGGTCGAACACCGGCGAGCCGGTCGCCACGATGGCGTTCGCCGCCGAGACCTCGCCCTGGTCGGTGCCGATCACGACGCCACCGTCGCGCCGGCGAAGTCGCTGTGCGCGAGTCGATTCGAAAATCCGGCTACCGCGCGCCTCGATATCGCCCGCGAGCGCGGTGAGAACCGCGACCGGATCGACCTGCGCCTGCTCCCTGAGCTGGACACCGCCGTGCGTGGGGAAACCGACCTCGAACTCGTCGATCAGCTGGGTGGGCAGGCCCACCGCACGGGTGGCCTCGTACTCGGCGCGGACCGCCGCGAACTCGTCGGCATTCTGCGCGTAGGTGACCGCGGGAACGCGCTGCGTATCGATCCCGTGGTCGATACAGAATTCGAGCAACCAGTCGAAGCCCGCCTGATTCGCGGCCAGATACTGCGCCAGAACGCCGATGCCGTGCCGGCGGGCGATGGCCTGTGCGCGAGTTCCCTGCAGCAGTGAGATCTTCGCGGTGGATGCGCCGGTCGTGACGGCGCCGAGCTGACGTGCCTCGAGGACGGCGACCTCGCGGCCCTGCTCGGTCAGGAGAAACGCGGTGGTCAGTCCGACGATCCCGGCGCCGATCACCACGGTGTCGACCTCGATGTCACCGGCGAGCGGAGGGCGGGCCGGCGTCTCTGCGAACCAATACGATGTCATGCGGGCCGCATACCCCGATACGCCGAACGAAACGACGCACAGGTCGACAGCACGCGGTTCAGTGTCTGCCCTCGGCGAATTCCTTGACGATCTCGGCGCAGAAGGCGGGCAGGTCGGTGGGGTTTCGGCTCGACACGAGGCCGTTGTCGGTCACGACTTCCTGGTCGACCACGGTGCCACCCGCGTTGCGGATGTCGGTGCGCACGCTGGGGTAGGCGGTGAGGGTGCGGCCGCGGACGGCGTCGGCTTCGACGAGGGTCCACGGTCCGTGGCAGATGACGCCGATCGGTTTGCCGGTGGCGGCGAACTCCTTGACGAAGGCGACCGCCGCGGGGTCCTGGCGTAGCTTGTCAGGGTTGGTGGTGCCACCGGGGAGCAGGAGCGCGTCGAAGTCGTCGACGGCGGATTCGGCGACGCGTCGGTCCACCGTGAAGGTGTCGCCTTTCTCGACGTCGTGATTCATGGCCTGGATGGTGCCGCTCTGGAGGGAGAGCAGGGCGGTCGTGGCGCCCGCGTCCTCGACGGCTGCGCGTGGCTGGACGAGTTCGACCTGTTCGACTCCGTCGGTGGCCAGGATGGCGACGTGCTTTCCGGTCAGTGGTCGCTGGGGCATCGTGCACTCCTTCGTGGGAATCGGGTTGCCTACGCGGGCAACAGTTTTCGACATCTCACCGACATCGCGATCACTTGTCCCCGCGGTCGGCTCTCGCGTCCGGGTACCCGCCCTCGGCGAGATCGGCGAGCCGCGACAACGATTCGCGGTTCCGTGGCACGAGCAGCATCGACTGGACCGCGTGCGGCAACAATCGACTCGGCCCGCGAACGGCCTGTTCGGTCATCACGACCTCACACGAGGTAAGGCCGATGGCGCGTAGCTCCACCCGGACGACCGCGCCGCCGATCGGCCAGAGCCTGGCGTCGAGTTCGATGCTGTGCGGCGGATCGAGGGCGCGGACCTCGGTCGTGTCCCCGATGGTGCACGGCCACGGCCCGACACTGTGATGAATTCGAGCTCCCACATCCGGCCACGAGTCGTCCACACCGCGGATGTGCGAGGCACCGACGACCCAGCTCGCGTAGGACCAGCCGTCGGCCAGCACCGCGAACACCTCGTCCACCGGCGCCTGAATTGTGCGCGTCACCTCGACCATGTCGTGGATCGCCTCCTCGGCTGGTTCGTCCCGCTCGGTCACACCGGCGCTTACCCGGTCCCGCGACTCCGAATCGTCAGCAACACGGTGAGGCTCCCACCGAGTTGTCAGGGAAGACCCGGAGCGGGCGCCTGTTTGGGAAACCCACAGCGAGGTACCGCGACCATGTCGCCGAGTCTTCCGCCGTGCGCGCGACAAGCCGAACCGTCGAAAGGATCTCTGATGGGCGCACCTCTGCAAGCTCTCGCCCTGGTCTGCACACTCAAGCCATCGCCCGCCCCGTCGAGCAGTGCCCTCATCGCCGATCAAGTACTCGACGCGCTGGCCTCGCACGGTGTCGAAGGTGAGTCGGTACGGGTCGCCGACTTCGACGTCCGCCCCGGGGTCGGTGCCGACGAAGGCGAGGGGGATCAGTGGCCACAGATCCGGCGTCGTGTGCTCGACGCCGACATCGTCGTGCTCGCCACCCCGACCTGGCTGGGCCACCTGTCGTCGGTCGCGCAGCGCGTGCTGGAACGGCTCGACGCCGAACTGTCGAACACCGACGACGCGGGCAGGCCCGCCATGTTCGGCAAGGTCGGCGTCGCGGCGATCGTCGGCAACGAGGACGGCGCGCACAAGATCGCCGCCGACACCTTTCAAGCGCTCGACGACATCGGGTTCACCATCCCGGCCCAGGGTTGCACCTATTGGAACGGTGAGGCGATGGGCGGCATCGACTACAACGACCTCGACGAAACCCCCGACGCGGTCCGCGAGACCACCCGCACCCTGGCCCGCAACGCTGCCCACCTCGCCGACCTGCTGCGGGCACAGAACTATCCCGCCGGCTGACTCTGCGCCATGCAGGAAGCACCCGCGATGTAGCCCCCGGAATTCGGGTCACCGGGAAAGACACGAGCGAGAGGGGGCATCCGGTGATTTCGGCGCCGGTGCGTATTCGGTCCCAGTCGGGGTAAGCGCACCGTGCTTGTGTTGTCGATGATGGGAGGCGTCATGGTGGATGTCGACGAAAAAGTGTCGACCGGCGGCGGACGGTTGCAGATCCCGCGTAGCCGGGGCGCGCTGGGCGGGCTCGCGGTGCTGCTCCTCGGAATCTGGGGCGCACTCATCCCGTTCATCGGGCCGTATTTCGATTTCGCGTACACCCCCGACGAGGCGTGGGTCTGGTCCTCGGCCCGCGGCTGGCTACAGGTCCTGCCCGGGGCCGTCGCGATCGTCGGTGGGCTGCTCATGCTGATGAGCCGCAACCGACTGGTCGCGAGTTTCGGTGGCTGGCTGTCGGTGGCGGCAGGCGTGTGGTTCGTGATCGGGCCGTTCCTGGCCGACCTGCTCCGTCTCGGAGACATCGGCGAGCCGGTGGCGGCATCGGATCTGAAGCGCGCGCTGCTGCAGTTGACGTTCTTCTACGGACTCGGCGCGCTGATCCTGTTCTTCGCGGCGAGCTCGCTGGGACGTCTGTCGGTGCGCAGTGCCCGAGATATCGCGTTCGCCGAACGCACACGTGGCGTAGACCAGCGCCGCGTGGTCGAGGAAAAGGTACCCGCCGACGGCGACTATTCCGCTACCCGCGGGCTGCGCCCCACCGACATCCGGCACCGGCCGGTCTGACGGCTGTGCCGATGCGACGGACTACGCCGTTTTGACGGTGACCATCGTGTCGGCGCTGGGGAAATCGAGCACCCGCAGGCGGCCCGTGACCAGGTCGACGGTGTCGGCGACCACACGGCCCGCGCGGCGCGCGTCATCGGCGAAGCTCGTGCTGACCACCCGGTAGCTGCGCTTGGCGGTGAGCACGATATCGCCTGCCCGCAGCGAACCCGCCGAGGTGGGGGGCACGGTCGTGATCGTCGACGGTGCCGGTTTCCGGATGAGCTCTATCAGTTTCAGCAACCTTGTTCTCCGCACTGTGAAACGCCTGCTGAGGCGTCCCGTTCGCCGGATTCGCAAACGGTGTCGAGAGATCTTTTACCCAGAAGGATCAGGTTTGAACCCTCGGGTTCGAGCACCGGACCAGCGCGCCCAGCCTCGGGGCTCATGTTGTCGAGCGCGTCCGGCAGCGCATCGCCCCCACGGCGGAGGTTCTGATCATCGCCGCGAATATCACCCCGCAGTCCGATCCCCTCTCATACCAAGGGATTACGGCCGACGAGAATACGGCCGATAGCTTCGAAATCTATGACGACCCCCGCTCTGGTCCCCGAGTCATCTCCACGGTCACCACGGCGCGGCGCCGATGGTGATTACGCCCGGCTGCTGCGCCGAATCTCCGACGCGGGGCTGATGCGCCGACGTCCCGTCTACTACGCCGTGCGACTCGGCCTTGTCGGGCTCGCGTTCGCGGGCGGCTGGGCGGCGTTCGTCCTCGTCGGCGATTCGTGGTGGACGTTGCTGGTCGCGGCGTTCATGGCCGTGACATTCGCGCAGGTCGCGCTGGTGATGCACGACGTCGCGCACCGGCAGGTCTTCCGGCTACGACAGCCGACGGAACTCGTGGGAAGAATCGCGGGCAACGCGGGCATCGGCCTCGGCTACGGCTGGTGGCAGGACAAGCACACCCGCCACCACGCCAACCCGAACCACGAGGAACTCGACCCCGACGTCGCACCCGACATCCTGGTCTGGTCGCAACAGCAGGCCAGGTCCAGCCGCGGTCTGCCCCGCCTGATCGGTCGGGCGCAGGCGTTCCTGTTCTTCCCCCTCCTGCTGCTCGAGGGCCTCAACCTGCACGTGGCCGGCGTTCGTGCGCTGAGGAATCGTTCGGTCAAACACCGCGGCTGGGAGGGTGCGCTGCTGTTCGGTCACTTCGCCGTCTACCTGACCGCGCTGTTCGCGGTGCTGCCCGCCGACAAAGCTCTGGTGTTCCTCGCCGTCCACCAGGGCCTGTTCGGCCTGTACATGGGTTGCATCTTCGCCCCGAACCACAAGGGCATGCCGACCTTGACCGGTGGTGACCGCCCGGATTATCTCCGTCGCCAGGTACTGACCTCCCGCAATGTGCGTGGTGGTGCCGTGACCGACCTCGCGCTCGGCGGGCTCAACTATCAGATCGAGCACCACCTGTTCCCAAGCATGCCGACGCCGAACCTGCGGCACGCCCAGGCGATCGTCCGCGACTACTGCGCCGAAATCGGCGTGCCGTACCACGAGACCGGGCTGATCGCCTCGTATCGCGAGGCGCTGACACACCTGCACCACGTCGGCGCACCCCTTCGATGATGGTGGGGCTACGGCGTCGGTGTGAGACGAGAAGGACGCTCACGGCAGATCGTCGAAACGCACGTCATGGGCCACCGCGGTCGCATGCAGCCCATCGTCGCTCGGTTGGATGGCGGTCAGGCGCGCACCGAGCGGCAGCTCTTGGAGCGGTACGACAAAGGTCAGGGATTGGCGCAGCACTGCCAGGGAGATCGTCGGTCCACCGGCCCTGGCCTGGACCGAGACCGGTGTGACCTCGATGCCCGCCTCCGTCGGTGCGACGGTGACGAAGACCGTCGCCGGCACCGAGAGACCCGCCACCGAGAACGTCCCGGTCGCGCGCAGCCCTTCGGGACTGTGGGAGATCGATTCCACTCCTGACGGCGCGAAGCGCTGCACGACGTCGTACGGGACGACGGCCGTCGCGGTCGCGGTGGCCGCGACGAGGTTCGAAGTGCGATTGCTGATCACGTCGCTCAGCGGTGCGGCGACCTCGCTCAGCGCGACATCGAGGTTGTGCACCGAGATGTTCTGCCCGGTCCAATCACCGATCCGGATGTCGATGTCGTGATAGGTCCCGTCGACGGCCTGAGTCAGAAACGGAAACCCGGCGATCTCGACACCCGGTTGATTCGGCAGGTTGTACTCTGCGGCAACCTTGCGCCCGATCTCGTTCTGCGCCACCACAACTCCGACCCGATCGCCCACGACCAGCGCAATCGCCAGCACCACGATCAGAATCAGCAGCGCGCGCATACATTCACCATCTCGGCCATCCCACCATCATGCTGGATCCCGCCCGGTTGGTGCCTTCGACGCGAAACCTGCGCGTCGCATCCCGCTCGATGGCAGCGGGCAGGACCGGACGCATCGCTAGCAGGCTCGGCCTGCGGCTCGACAACGCGGTCACCTGACTTCGGGTCGGGTGGCGCCGAGAGTATCGCGGTGGAACGGGCCTGAAATGATCTGGGGGCGTGCCGTCCGAGCCGGGTGGCCTTGTCTGGGATGGGTACCTCGTGAGCGCCGCTGTACTTCTGATAGTGATCGTGCTGGTTGCGGCGGTGATGTTCGCGGTGCCGTGGTGGGTGCTGGTGGCCGCGCCGACCGGGCGGAGCGGGACGCTGTATCGGGTCGGTACGGGGGTGTGTGTTGTCGGCTTCGTGGGTTTGCCCGTGGCGATGTTCTTCGGGCACGGGCCGCCGCAGCTCGACTCCGCGGCGATCGTCGGTGACGTTCTGCTCGGGGTGTTGTGGGTGGTGTTCGTCTGGTCGGTGATCGGCTCGGTTGTTCGGGGCGGGCTGAGCGTTGCCGGGGTCAAGGGGGTGCGCGCTACCCGTGGCGTCGCCGTGGCGGTTGCGGTGGTGTCGGTGGTGCTCACCGCGTACGGGGTGTTCGAGGCGCGGCGGGTGCCGCAGGTTCGGACGGTCGACGTCGCGATTCCGGGATTGGCCGACGGGCTCGACGGGCTGCGCGTGGTGGTGCTCACCGACACCCACTTCGCCGCGCTCGATCGGGAGGACTGGTCGCGCGAAGTCGTCGACGTCGTCAATGCGCAGCGGCCCGATGTCGTGGGTCTGGCCGGGGATCTCGTCGACGGTTCGGTGGAGAAGCGCCGCGATCAGGTCGCCCCGCTGGCCGACGTGCAAGCCCCGCTCGGCCGGTTCTACATCACCGGCAATCACGAGTACCTCGATGATGCGCAGAGCTGGATCGACTACATGGCCTCCCTCGGCTGGCAGCCGTTGCACAACGCCCATCGGACTGTCGATCGTGACGGTGATCGGCTGGTTGTCGCAGGCATCGACGACCCCACCGCTGATGTGCCCGGCCACGGCCCCGACCTGCCCGCCGCGCTCGCGGGCGCCGACCCCGCGCTGCCTGTCGTTCTGTTGGCTCACCAGCCCAAACAGGTCGCCGACAGTTCCGCGGCGGGCGTGGAACTGCAGATCTCCGGACACACCCACGGTGGTCAGATCTGGCCGTTCCACTACCTGGTCCGACTCGACCAGCCGGTCGTCGCGGGACTGAGCAGGCACGCGAACGGCACCCAGCTCTACACCAGCCGCGGCACCGGTTACTGGGGCCCGCCGATGCGGGTGTTCGCGCCGAGTGAGATCACCGTGTTGGTGTTGCATCCGCAGCGGTGACCACCGACTGTCAGTGCTCGAGTTCGAGTCGAACGATGCGGTCGTCCCCGGCGGCCGGGTCGCCGCGTCCGTCGGTGTTGTTCGTCAGCAGCCACAGCGACCCGTCCGGCGCGACGGCGACATCGCGGAGGCGCCCGTACTCGCCGACCAGAAGTTCGGTCGATCGGGTGAGTTCGTCGAGCGGGATTCGGCGAAGTCGCTCGCCGCGCAGATTCGCGAGATAGACGAACCCGCCGACATTCGTCATCCCGCTGGGGCTGGCCTCGGACGGTTTCCACTGCTGAACAGGGTCGACGAAACCCGCCCGCCCGGCGATGCCTTCGACCTCGGGCCAGCCGTAGTTGCCGCCGGGTTCGATGAGATTGAGTTCGTCCCAGGTGTTCTGGCCGAACTCACTGGCCAACATCCGCCCGTCCGCGGTCCAGGTGATGCCCTGCGGATTTCGGTGACCGTAGCTGTAGACAAGCGAACCCGGCGTGGGGTTGTCGGCAGGTGCTTGCCCATCCGGTGTCATGCGCAGGATCTTGCCGCCGAGAGCGGCGCGATCCTGGGCGGTTCGGCGCTCGCCCGCGTCGCCGACCGTGGCGTACAGCATCCCGTCGGGTCCGAAGGCGATCCGGCCGCCATTGTGGTTGGCAGCGGCAGGCAGCCCGGCGAGAATCGGCGTCCGGCCGCCGAGCGAGAAATTGCCCGGCTGTCCACCGAGGTCGAATCGTTCGATCCGGTTGTCGTGAGCGGCGGTGTAGTAGGCGAACAGGTGCCGGTCGCGCACCGCGATGCCGAGCAGACCCCCTTCGCCGGACGGCTCGACTCCGTCGATGACCCCCACCTCGAATTGCGTTCCATCGGCCCCGATTTCGAGGATACGGGCACTGTCGCGCTCACTCACCAGTGGCGTAGTGCCGTGGAAGGCGATCGACCACGGGGCATCGAGTTCATCGGTGACGGTGGAGCTGCGCTCGGCTGATTCGGTTCGGGTGGCTGGCTCCCCGGAGTCACCGCTCGGGCTCGGCGCGCACCCACACAGCGGGGCCAGCGCCACGGCGAGCACTACGGGAAGAGCTCTGATGCGGGACTCCATGTGTCGAGGTTAAGCCGATTCCGTGAATGCCGTCACCAGTACCAATATCGGAAGTTGACTCTGATATCGGAGTCTGATTACGGTTATGGCTATGACGTTGGAAGCTCCGACCGACCGACGCAAACGTCGGACGCACGCGGCGGTTCTCGATGCCGCGCAGGTTCTGTTCCTTCGAGAGGGCTACCGCCGCACCACAATCGACCTGCTCGCCGGGGAGGCCGATGTGGCGGTGAGTTCGATATACGCCAATTTCGTCGAGGGCAAGGCTGACGTGTATGCGGCGCTCGCGTGGCGCATCGCGACCCGTCATGCGGAGGCGATGTCCGCACCGATCGAGGGGTCGGCGCCGCGGCGCGAGGTGGCCGCGGTGTTCGATCGGTATGTCGCATTCCATCGTGAGAACCCCCTGGCGTTGCGGCTCCTCGCGTTGACCGACGTCGATGTCAGTGAATCCGAATCGGCGGCGAGGGCCAAGAAACAGATCGATGATGTGCTCGGTGGCCTGATCGAATCGTTCTCCGCCGCAGTGGAACTAGCCGGCTGTGACGTCGAATCCCGTGCGCTGGTACTGATTTCGTGGGCCGCGGTGAACGGTGCCTATTCGCTGTACCAGCGCCGAATGGTCGACGAAGCGACCCTGAATGTCATGCTCGGCATCGCCCGAGCCGATCTGCTCGAGCATGTAGGTGGTCAAGATGAAGCGTGACGGTGAACTCGGCAGGTTGCAGCAGATCCGCACTGCGAGTGCGGCTTTGAGTGTGCAAACAGCGGCCTTGCCGCACCTCGTTCGCGGGTTGCGTCGCAACAGCAACAGCAACGGTTCGGTCGGCGCGGCCCCGGTACCGCCGGACTCGCGCCTGTGCCGGGACGCGCTCGAAGAAGCCACCGAGGTCCTCACTCCGGCGGTGCTCGCGCACAGCTTGCGATGCTGGGAATTCGGCACCGCCCTGGCGAAGTTGGACGATCTCGCACCCGATCCGGAGGCGCTGTATCTCGCGTGCGTCCTGCACGACATCGGCTTGGGTGCACCAGCCGATGCGACGACAGGATGTTTCGCCCTGCTCGGTGCGCACCGGGCCCGCACCTTCATCGTCGACCGCGGCGCCACCGCTGAGCTGGGGGAGTGCGTCCATATTGCCATTGCTCGGCACATGGATCCGGGCACTCCCCGCGGATGCGGCGCCGAAGCGGCGTTGCTGCACGACGCCGCGCACCTGGACGTGGTCGGGCTGCGGGCCCATCAACTGGATCCAGGTTTGCTCGCCGAAATCCATGCGCGCCACGGCAGGAACGGCTTCGGCGGCGAGTTCGCCGCCGCGATGCGGCAAGAAGCGCGAATCCGGCCACGCTCGACGGCGGCGACGCTGTGGCGCTCCGGCATGCCGATCGCTATCGCGCTGAACCCGCTCGATCGTTGAGAATCAGCTGGCGAGCAGGGCGTCGAGTTGGTGGGCGGCGGCGACCGGGGCGTTGGTGACGTGGCCGGCGTGGGTGTTCAGGCCGAGTGCCAGGCTGGGATCTTCCGCGCAGGCGCGTTCCCAGCCCTTGTCGGCCAGGGCAACCACATAGGGCAGGGTGGCGTTGGTGAGCGCGTAGGTCGAGGTGTGCGGCACGGAGCCGGGCATGTTCGCCACGCAATAGAACGTCGAGTCATGAACCTGATACGTCGGATCCGCGTGGGTGGTCGGGTGCGTGTCCTCGAAGCAGCCGCCCTGGTCGACCGCGATATCGACCAGCACCGATCCCGGTTTCATCTGCGCGACGAGGTCGTTGCTCACCAGCTTCGGGGCGGCGGCGCCGGGGATCAGGACCGCGCCGATCACCATGTCCGCCGCGCGGACCTGCTCGGCGATCGCCAGCTTCGACGACGCCAGCCCCCGCACGCGGTTGTTGTAGCGCCAGAACGACATTCGCAGTTTGTCGAGGTCGGTGTCGAGCAGCGTCACGTCCGCGCCCATGCCCAGCGCGATATTGGCCGCGTTCTGGCCCGCTACGCCGGCCCCGATGATGACCACCTTGGCCTGGTCGACACCGCCGACGCCACCGAGCAGCACCCCGCGACCGCCGTAGGGCTTCATCAGCGCGTGCGCGCCGACCTGTGGCGCCAGACAACCAGCGACTTCCGACATCGGATACAGCAGCGGCAGTCCGCCGGAGGGGAGTTGCACGGTCTCGTAGGCGATGGCCGTAACCCGGTGCGCCAGTAGCTGTTCGGTCAACGGCCGATCCGCGGCCAGATGCAGGTAGGTGAACAGGATCAGCCCGTCGCGCAGGCGGTGGTACTCCTGCTCGACGGGTTCTTTGACCTTCAACACCAGGTCCGCGCCTGCCCAGACGTCGTCGGCCTCGGCCAGGACCCGCGCGCCCGCGGCGAGGTATTCGGAGTCGGGAATCGACGATCCCACTCCGGCCCCGGCCTCGATGGTCACCTGGTGACCGTTCGACACCAGTTCGTGCACGCCGATCGGCGTGATCGCGACGCGAAACTCGTTGTTCTTGACTTCTTGGGGGACACCGATGCGCATGATTGCTGCTCCTTCGCAGATGATCGGGTTCTGACCCGAGCATCGGCGAAGAATTAGCTATCAGCTATAGGACCTGCACAATCACCGGAATTCAGCGCAAAAGCTGAGTATCCTGCGGTCATGTCCGCGCGACAGCAAAACCACCCGCAAACCGTGCAGCCGTTCCGCGGGTCGCCGTCGAACCTCGACGACATCGACCGCAGACTGCTCGGCGAACTCGCCGAGGACGCCCGCGTACCCAACAATGTCCTGGCGGCGCGGGTCGGCATCGCCGCGTCGACCTGCTCGCTGCGCCTGCGCAGACTCCGCGAACTCGGTGCCATCCGCGGCTTCTACGCCGATATCGCCCCGGAGGCGCTGGGGCTGCCGCTGCAAGCGATGATCTCGGTCCAGGTACAACCGGCGGCCAGGGCCCGCATCGGCGAGCTGAGCACCAAGCTCGCCTCGCTACCCGGGGTGGTGAACGTGTACTTCCTGGCCGGCACCGTCGACTTCCTGATCCAGGTGTCGGCGGCCTCGCCGGACGCGTTGCGTGAGTTCGTCACCCAGGAGCTCAGTGCGACTCGCGAATTCGCGTCGACCGAGACCAGTTTGGTCTTCGAGCACATTCGCAGCGCGCACCCCACCCGGTGAGCCCGCGCCCGGCGCCGGGCCGGGCTCTCTGCGACGATGTGCCCATGAGCACCACCACCCGGCCGGGTGTGATCACCGCGGGCACGCTGTTGCTGTTGTCGTCGCTGTATTTCGCGCAAGGACTGCCGTTCGGCTTCTTCACCCAGGCGGTGCCGGTGGTGTTGCGCGATTCGGGCTATTCGCTGACCGCGATCAGCGCCTCGGGTGTCCTGTTCCTGCCGTGGGCGCTGAAGTTCTTGTGGGCGCCCTACGTCGACCGGTACGGCACCCGGCGCACCTGGCTGCTGATGCTGCAACTGCTGTCGGCCGCGGTCGCGATGGTGTTGGCCTGCCTGGATCTGTCGTCCTCGCTGCGGTGGTTGTTCGCGGGCATCGTGGTGGTGAATCTGCTCTCGGCGACCCAGGACGTGGCCACCGACGGTTTGGCTGTGCGCATGCTGGGTTCGCGTGAGCGCGGGTTGGGCAATGGGGTCCAGGTCGGCGCCTATCGCGTCGGGATGATCGTCGGCGGTGGCGCCCTACTGTGGTTGTACGCGCTGGCCGGGTGGCGGGCGCTGTTCCTGGCGATGGCCGTGCTGATCGTGCTCACCACGGTGCCGGTGTGGCTGCTGCGCGAGCCGGTCGCCGACCGACCCGAGCGCACGCGGCCCACGCGACTGCTCGGCGCCTGGTGGACCAGACTGCGCCGCCCCGGCGTTCTCGCATTCATCGCGTTGATCGGCGCGTTCAAGTTCGGTGACTCGATGGCCGCGGCGCTCACCGGCCCGTTCATGACCGACGCGGGCCTCGAGCTCGGCGAGATCGCCCTGATCAAGGGCGTCCTCTCCTCGGCGGGCGCGCTGGCGGGCGCGGCCCTCGGTGGCTGGCTGGCCTACCGTTTCGGTCGCCGCCAGGCGCTGCTGATCGGCGGCATCACCCAGACCGCGAGCATCGCGCTGTACCTGCTCACCGCCCTCGGCGTCGGCGGTTTCGAACTCCTCGTCACCGCGAGCCTGGCCGAGCACGTCTTCGGCGGTGCCGCCACTGTCGCCGTCTTCGCCTTGATGATGGACGCGTCCGAACCCGACCACGCGGGCAGCGACTACACCCTCATGGCCTGCGCCATTGTGGTGGTCCAGGGCGTGGCGGGCATGGCCGCGGGACTCGTCGGTGACCTGGCCGGCTACCCCGCCCTCTTCGGCACCGGCCTCGTTCTCTCCGGACTCGGCTGCGCCGCGATGATTCTCGGCTTGTCCCGCGGTCTCGGGCCCGCGAACCTGCATCGAGGTCCCGGCGATGTGCGGGACAGCGACCGCTGTGTCGCCGGACAGGAGCGCGACAAGGACTTCGTCGAGTAGCCAGGCAACACGCGGTGTCGGCCTCGACACGACACCGGGCTTCTCGGCCGTGATCAGCCGCCTTACCCGGTTCACTCGACTATCTTGAGTCCGGTGTGTTCGCCTGAGATCGTTCGCCTCGCCCAGGAGCGTGTGCCGCGGCCGAGCAGGCGGGCGGCGCTCGGCCTGGCGGGTCTCGCCGCGCTGACTGCGGTGGCGCCCGCGCCCGCCGTTGCCGCGCCGCGCTCCGGCGTCGTCGACCTGACCCACACACTGACGCCGCAATTGCCGGTCTGGCCGGGTAATCCGCCGATGGTCATGGTTCCGGTGGCCTGGCACGCGTCGGGCGGGTTCGGGCAGTTCGCGCTCGGGTACTGGGAGCACACCGGAACCCATATCGACGCGCCCGCCCATCGGATTCCCGGCGCCACTACGACCGAGGGGCTCGCGGTGGACGACCTCGTCGCGCCGCTCGTCGTGATCGATATCAGTGCCAAAGCCGCCGTCGACGCCGACGCGGTGGTGACCGTGGCCGATATCGACCATTGGCGGTCGCGGCACGGGGATATCCCCGAGCGCGCTTTTGTCGCGATGTATTCCGGCTGGGAGCATCGGATAGACCGTCCGTCGACCTTCCTCAATCTCGACGACCGAGGAACACCGCACGCGCCAGGATTCTCCGCCGAGGCCGCGGAATACCTTGTCGCGCAACATGGAATCGTCGGGGCCGGTGTCGATACGCTCAGCCTGGATTGCGGTGCCGATCCCGAATACGGTGCGCACACAGCTTTTCTCGGTGCCGGTCGTTACGGGGTGGAGATGCTCGCCAACCTCGCGGCCGTACCGGCGAAAGGTGCCACGGTGATCGTCGGCGCACCGAAGCACGCAGGCGGAACCGGCGGACCGTGCCGGGTGCTCGCACTCACCTGAGGTGCCATCACCAGTCCGGTCTGCCGATCGAAAGCCGGTGCTGGAAAACATTTCCCGGATCCGCGGCGGCCTTGACTCGCAGCAGGCGCTGATAATTGTCGCCGTAGTAGAAGGCGTGCCACGGCAGGCCTGAGCGGTTCCACTCGGCATCGGCCAGGTCCGGGTCAGGATAATTGATGTAGCTGCCGCCGTAGGCCTCGTTCGGCACCGGAACGCCGCCGGTCCCGGCATGGACGTCGCGGTACATCTCGCGCGCCCAGCGCACATACCGGTCGTCGTCGAACGGCAGTCGCCACGATGCGTGGATCAGCATCTTCATGAACGAATCCCGTGCGGGCATCGCCGTCGCATCGGCGGCGACGGCATTGATCGCGCCGCCGAACGGCAGGAATTCGAGCTGGGACTCACCGAGAAAACGGAGATCGGTGATATAGCGGTAGAAGATTCGGAGTTGCTCGGGGGAGTACGCCGTGCGCAGATAGGCGGCTTTCACCTTGACGCGCGTGGTGTTCGCGCCCTTCGCGTAATACACCTGGTTCACCGTGTCCGGGTAGGACAGCCCGGTGACCGGGGTGAGAATGGGCGGCGGGAACACGCCGTCGCTCACCGTGTCGACGAATTCGTCGAAACGGGCGCGCGCGTCAGGGGTTTCGGCATCGAACAGGATCAGCATCTCGGCCGCGCCGGTGCCCGTCGTCCGGATCATCAGTGGTGCGTAGAGACCGGCGAACTCATTGCCGGGCGCGCTGTGGCGTTCGAAGAATCCGAGGTAGTTGCCGAGCAACCGGACGAACGAATCCTCTGTCGTGATGGGCAGGATCAATCGCGCGCTGAGCATGCTGTGCGGCGGTTTCGGTAGCGCGAGCGCCGGATCCGAGCCGTCGGACCCGGGCGATCGGAGCAGGAACCGGGTCACCACACCGAAATTGCCGCCACCGCCACCGGTATGCGCCCACCACAGATCGCGATCGGGGCCGTCTTTCGTCGCAACCACGACTTTCGCGGTGCGATCGGCATCGACGGTGACGACTTCCACCCCGGCCAGGTGATCGGCGACGAGCCCGAATCGCCGCGACAGCGGACCGTAACCACCACCGCTGACATGACCACCCATCCCGACGCCGAGACAGATCCCACCCGGCACGGTGACGCCCCACCGATGCAGTGCGGTGTAGACGGTGCCGATGTCGGCGCCCGCGTCGACGGAGAAGGCGCGGTGGTGCTCGTCCCAGAACACCGCACCGAGTCGACCGAGGTCGATGATCGAACGGGTCTGGGCGTTGTCGACGAAATCATCGAAGCAATGCCCGCCCGAGCGCACCGCGATCCGCGCGTCCTCGGCGACCGCTCGCGCGACAGCACCGCGAACTTCCTCGGTCGTCGTCGGCACATAGATCTTCGCTGGTCGGGCTTGGAACCGGCGGTTGTAGCCGCGCTCGGCGAGGGCCTGGTACTGCGCTTCGCCCACACCGAGAGTGCGCTCGTCGGCGCGGGCAGCGGGAACGCCGAACGCGGCGAGCGTGCCGCCGACGGTGGCCGCGGCGAGGAACCGTCGACGTGAGAGCGACACCGGGCTTCTTTGCTCGGACACAGGGTCAGTCTGCCGCAGATCGGGTGACGTGTCCGGGTTCCGGCCGGTGGTGCGCGTGTTCTTACGCGTGGCCTGCGACGATGACGGGTGGCGTTCGGGTCAGGCCGGTGGATCGGTGGGGCGCAGGTAGACGGGGTGGCCGCCGGTGAGGTTGTTGTACAAGGTGCTGAAGTCCAGAGCGTCGGTGGCAGGCTCTTTCTTCGGTTGCGCGCTGCGATCGACCTGGCGGTGGAGGGCTTCCATCTTCTCGTCGAGTTGGGTGGCGACCTCGGCCGCCTGGGCGAGATCGCTGCGCAGGTTCGGCGGGACCTCGCCGCGGTACTTGTAGTAGATCTTGTGTTCGAGGCTGGCCCAGAAGTCCATCGCGATCGTGCGGATCTGGATCTCCACCGGAATCCGTTCGGTGCGGTCGGAGCGGAACACCGGGATCGACACGATCAGGTGCATGCTCTGGTAGCCGTTCGGCTTGCGGTGGGTGATGTAATCGCGCTCCTCGAGGACCGTGATGTCTTCCTGACCGGCCAGCATGTCCCTGATCGTGCCGATATCGGAGATGAAGCTGCACACCACCCTGACCCCGGCGATATCGAGCACGTTCTCGCGGATGGCCGCCAGGTTCATCGCGTAGTTCTTGCGGCGGACCTTCTCGAGGACGCTCTCGGGCGACTTGAGCCGCGAACCCACGTGCTCGATCGGGTTGTACTCGTGGGTGTTGTTGAAGTCCTCACGCAAGATATTGATCTTGGTCGTCACTTCGTCGATCGCGAACTTGTAGCCGAGCATGAAGTCGACGAACTGCTCCCGCAGCACCCGCAGGTCGTCGATGCCCACGCCGTCGCCGTCGCCGAGCGGGCCGTCATCGGTGCTGGGGTCGCGCTGCCACTGTTTCATCGATTCCATTGTGCCGTTGTTCGGGCGAACACCTCGTCAGTGCGTGCGGCATCACGTTGGCAACTCTCACAGCTCCCGGCTGTTGTGTTCGTTCGGCCGACAGAATCCGTAGATATTTCGTTTGCCCACGGGCCGACCGGCCGAGGATGACTTCTGGTGCAGTGCCTGACGACGGGCACCGTCACGGCACGGGGGCCGAGGCGAGCGGGCACTACCCGGCAACGTGGCCGGGCTGAGGAAAGCGCGCAGCAATGCCGAGTGATGTCGTCGATGTGTCCGTGGAGTTCTCGATCTCGCGCCGGGCCCTGTGGGATGTTCTGCTCGAACCGCAGAGTTATCCGCGGTTGTGGGCCGGGATCGGGGGTTGTGACCGGCTGCTGAACCCCGACGGCAGCACCGTGTGGGAGGTCAGAATCGGTGATCGGGGCGTAGGCGTACGGCGTACAGGGCTGGCGCTGACCATCGGGCGCTGGTACGAGAGTTTCGAACTGCACAATCCCGAATCGGGCAGTTTCGCCCTGGTCCGGCTGACCGGGGACGAGCAGCGCACCCGAGTCAGCGTGACCGTGTTCGCGGCGCCGCGGCTGCACCCGACGCTGGCGGGGGTGACGAACGCGGCGATCATCGGCTGGGTCAAGGACGGGCTGCGGCGCGCGGCCGACGTCGTGAGCGGCGCGCGTACCTCGGTCGTGGCCAACGGCAACCGGGCACCGATCCGGCGCAAATCCGAGCTCGTGCGCTGGTGGGTGCACTCGGGTCAGGTCTCGCCGCCGCTGACCTCGGCGAGGCAGCTGCGGTCGCTGTACCGGTGGGGATTCAATCTCGCGGGCGGATACGCCGCGGGCGCCGCGCACAGCCCGGACCAGGTCGCGTTGATCGACGACGGCAGCACCGCCACCTTCGCCGAAACCGACAAGCGCACCACGGCGTTGGCGGGCGCGATGTACGAGGTCGGGCTGCGCGCGGGGGACGCGGTGGGGTTGCTGGCCGGAAATCATTGCGGGATGGTCGAATCCATGGTCGCGGCGGGCAAGCTCGGCGTCGATGTCGCGCTGTTGAACTCGGGACTGTCCGGGCGGCGGATCGAGGACATCGTGCAGCGGCATCGGCTCTCGGCGTTGTTCGTCGACACCGAACTGGCGCATCTCGTGCAGTACCTGCACACCGACCTGCCGCGCTTCTTCACCGACGACGCGCCCGCCGACCCGACGCGGATCACGATCGAGGACCTCATCGCGATCCGGCACACGAAGTTCCCCGTCCCGACGGTGCCAGGACGCCAGATCGTGCTCACCTCCGGCACCAGCGGCACCCCGAAGGGGGCGCGTCGCCCGCACCCGAAGGGCTTCGACACGTTGGTCGCGCTGCTGTCGCTGATCCCGATCCACGCGGGTAGCACCATGATGATCCCGGCGCCGCTGTTCCACACCTGGGGGCTGTCGGCACTGCAATTGAGCACCGCGGTGCGGGCCACCGTGGTGCTCGCCCAGGGCTTCGCCGCCGAGGAATGCCTGCGCCGCGTCGCCGAACACGGGGTGCACACGCTCATCGCGGTGCCCACGATGGTGCAACGCCTGGTCGACCTGCCCGAGCAGGTGCGAAACCGGTACGACCTGAGCAGCCTTCGGCATGTGATCAGCTGCGGCGCACCGCTCGCGGCAGCCACTGTCGACCGGTTCCTCGACGACTACGGCGACGTCCTCTACAACCTCTACGGTTCCACGGAGGTTTCCTGGGCCAGCGTGGCCGGGCCAGCGGACCTGCGCGCCGCGCCGACGACGGCCGGGCGCCCGCCCCTCGGAACCAAGATCGCGATCCTCGACGCCGAACACAGGGCGGTGCCGATCGGGGTGGTGGGGCGGATCTTCGTCGGCAACCACATGCTGTTCGACGGCTACGTCAGCGACGCACCGCCCGAGGAGTCCGACGGCATGATGGACACCGGCGATCTCGGCTACCTCGACGCCGAGGGCAGGCTGTTCGTGGCGGGCCGCGACGACGAGATGATCATCTCGGGCGGGGAGAACGTCTTCCCGCGCCCGGTGGAAGAGGCGCTGGCACACCTGCCGCAGGTCACCGATGTCGCGGTGGTCGGCGTGCCGGATCGCGAATTCGGTCAGCGACTGGCCGCGTTCCTCGTCAAGCACGAAGGTTCCGGACTCGACCCGGAGATGGTGCGCACCTACGTCCGCAATCGGCTCAGCCGCTTCTCGGTGCCGCGTGACGTCACGTTCCTCAACGCGCTGCCACGCGGCGAGACCGGCAAGGTACTCAAGCGCTTGCTGGTCGACCCGGAGGGGTTGGCCGGCTGAGCGTCTCGGTGCGCCGCGCGGCCGTCGGCCGGGTAGGGCGAACCACATGCCCTGGCCGCTTTCGCGCTCAGAGGTCGAGGACCAGGCGCTTACCCGCGCAGCGCGAGACGCAGGCCAGCGTGACCCCGGCGGCGTGTTCCTCGGGGGTCAGTGCGCCGTCGCGGTGGTCGGGGGTGCCGTTCGTGACGTGGACGACGCAGGTGCGACAGAAGCCCTGGCGGCACGAGTAGGGCTGGTCGGGGCGCACCTTCAGCAGGGCATCGAGCATGGTCTGGTCGGCGGCGACGGGCACGATCTCGCCGGTGCTCGCCAGCTCCACCTCAAACGCGGTGCCGTCGACAACCGGTGCGGGAGAGAACCTTTCGGAGTGGAACTCGATGCCCGGCATCGTGCGCACGGCGGCGACGAGGGCGGCTGTCATCGGGGTGGGGCCGCAGCAGTAGATCGCCGTGTCGTGATCGACACCGTCGAGAAGATCGGTGGCACCGGGTGTTCCGTGCTCGTCGTCGGTCCGCACCACCACGTGTCCGGACAGTTCGGCGAGCTGGTCGAGGAACGGCAGGGTGTCGCGGCTTCGCCCGCAGTAGACCAGGGTCCAGGCGATACCCAGCCGGTCGGCGGCACGCGCCATCGTCAGGATCGGGGTGATGCCGATGCCGCCCGCGACGAAGTGCAGGCGTTTGGCCGATGAGCCGCGCCCTGGCGGGGCGAAGGGGAACGCGTTGCGTGGTCCTCGGATCACGACCTCGGTCCCGACGGGCAGTTCGTCGTGGACCTCGATCGACCCGCCGCCGCCGTGGGGAATGCGCCGCACTGCGATGCGGTACTCGCCGGTGTCGACCGGGTCGCCGCACAGCGAGTACTGCCGTAGCCGCCCGGACAGGAGTTCGATGTCGATGTGCGCGCCCGGCGCCCACCGGGGCAGTTCGGAACCGTCGGGTGCGCGCAGCCCCAGATTGATGACGGCTTGGTCCTCGGCTACCAGTACCCGGTCGGTGACGACCACCGGGAAGCGGGCGTCGTCGGCCCTGGTGCGGATCGGGCGGCGGTTGATCAATGTCGACCACCGCACGCGCAGGTCGGCGACCTTGTCGAGCACTCTGGTCGTCGGGTCGTGCTCATGTTTGCCGTACAGGTCCGGCGGGATCACCTTGGGTGCGGGGTATACGGTCACCGGTCCGCCGCCCTCGCTGCCGGAGACTTGGCCAGATAGGCGATCGCCTGTTCGGTCGAGCCGACATTCGCCGGGTCGTAGCGCGGGTTGAACGTGGACCCGGCGCTGATGAGCAGCGCCGGAATACCCGGCAGCGCGCCCCGCCACATCGCCCCGAGGATCTTCCAGATCAGCGTGGGGTACCCCATCTTCGGCAGTTCGGGATCCTGATTGACGAGGAACTTCGTGCCGCGTACGACCAGGCTGAGCAGGATCGGGATGGCGAGCAGCATGATTGCCGCACGCCGCACATACCCGGCCCCGAAGTAGATCGCGACATCGTGGGCGACACTGCGGTGTTCGACTTCCTCGGCGCCGTGCCAGCGGAACAGGTCGAGCACGCGTGGTTCGGCACCGTGGGATTCCAAGTCGGCGTTGAGAATCCAGTCGCCGAGCCAGGCGAAGAAGTGCTCGAGGCTGGCGATGAACGTCAACCGTTCGACCAGTCGGGTCTGTGCCGCTTGCGGGCTGCCCTCGCGCGCGCCGAGCGAGTTGCGGAAGACGTACTCCATCTGGCGGGTGTAGGGCGCGGTGTCGATGTGGTGGGCGGCGAAAACCTGATCCAGGACCTTGGCATGGGTTTCGGCGTGCATCGACTCCTGGCCGATGAATCCGAGCATGGCCTCGCGCACCTTGGCATCGCGCACGTAGGGCAGCGCGTCGCGGTAGGTGGCACAGAACATCCGCTCGCCCTCGGGCAGCAGCAAGTTCAGCGAGTTCACCACATGCGAGGCGATCGGCTCGTTCGGCATCCAGTGCAGTGGTGCCGAAGTCCAGTCGAACTTCACATTGCGGGCCTGCAGGGCGACATCAGGGGCATGCGCGGTACGAGCGGCGCGACGGAAGGGGCGCTTCATCGGGTCTCCTGTGCGAAGGGAGCGGAGTTGTCGTGGCCTGCGCGCAGGAACTGCCCGGTTCCCCAGTCCGCGCCGATACCGGGCGCCACGGTGCCCGCGCCGAAGACCTTGCGGCCGTTGACGACGGTGGCGACGACAGCGCGGTCGTTGCGATTGACCATGCGATCGAGTCCGAATTCGGGCAGCGGCGCCTCGTGGAGCTGGTGGACCTCGTCGTCGAGTCCGGTGGGGTCGATCACGACCAGATCGGCCCGGCTGCCTTCGCGCAGGTGACCCGCATCGATCCGGTACCAGTCGGCGAGCTCACCGGTGAGGCGATGGATCGCGTGCTCCACGCTCAGGAACGGCTTGCCGGATTCCTGTGCGCGCAGCACCCTTTCGAGCAGGCGCAGCGGGTAGTTGTAGAACGACATGTTGCGCAGGTGCGCGCCCGCGTCGCCGAAGCCCATCTGCACGCCGGGGCTCGCGGCGAGCTTGTTCAGGTACTCCGGGCGATCGTTGGCGATGGTCGTGCGCCACCGCAGGGCCGGGCCGTATTCGACAACCATGTCGAGGTAGGCGTCGACGGGGTGCAGGCCACGGTCCTTGCCGACCTGCCCGATCGACTTGCCGACCACCGATTCGTCAGGGCAGGCGATGATCTCGGCGTCGAAGAAATTGCGGTGCCAGATGCGCGGAGTGAACTTGTTGTCGTACTGCTTGCGGAACCAGCGGCGGTACGGCTCGCTCTGGAGTAGTTCGTTGCGTTCGACCTGGTCCTTGAGGTGCAGGGCAGCGGCACCGGCGCCGAACTCCTCGAACACCACCAGGTCGATGCCGTCGGCGTAGACGGTGAACGGCACGGGCAGATGCTGCCACCGGAAGTCGGTGCGGGCGAAGCGATTCAGCAGCGGCGCGGCGTAGAGCATGAACCACACCAGCGGCGGGTAGGCCTTGGAGTCGGCAGCCGACAGCAGCGAGGTGCGCAGCTTGGCGCGGCCGATGCCCGCGCTGGCGAGGAAGAACTTGGCGATGTTGGGGTTCAGGCTGACCGTCGGGGCACTCTGCAGGACACGGCCACGCTTGCGCAGCACTTTGTTGAGCGCGCGTACCTCTCTGCCCCGGGTATAGGTCGAGGGCAGCGACCGCGAGCGGTATTCGTCGCCATCGATCTTGTCGAGCTTGTTCGTCATCGACGACAGACCGAGGAAGCCGGCGTCGACCGCCGCGTCGAGCAGGGTGGTCATCTGCTCGATTTCGGCGGCGGTGGGTTTGGTGTCGCGGGTGACGGCGCGGCCGAGTCCGAGCACATGCGTGCGCAGGTCGGAGTGGCCGAGGAACGCGGCGACGTTGGGGCCCAACGGCAGTGCGTCGAGTGCCTTGGCGTACTCGCCCGGGTCCGACCAGGTGCGGTGTGTGTCGAGGGCTCCGTGCACCGCGTCGCGGGGCACGGCCTCGACGCGACTGAACAGATCCGCGCAGTCGGCGTTGGACGCCAGGACCGTCGACAGCGAGCAGTTGCCGACGACGACGGTGGTGACACCGTGGCGCAGCGACTCCGACAGTTCGGGCTTGATCAGCAGTTCGGCGTCGTAGTGGGTGTGCACGTCGACGAAGCCAGGCAGCACCCACTTGCCCGCGGCGTCGATCACTTCGGTGTCGGGGCCGATCGGCAGCGGGGTCGCGGACACGGCCTCGACGATGCCGTCACGGATGCCGATCGTGCGCTGCGCGGACGCGGCTCCGGTGCCGTCGAACCACAGACCGTCGGTAATGACGATGTCGAAGTCGAGCATGGGCTTTTCTCTCATTCGTCGTTACTTGGGCTGAGCCTGGATGAACGCGTCGGCGTATTCGGCGATCGCGGCGGGGTCGGAATAGGGCAGCCAATGCCCGCGCGGTAGGTCGTGGCGGACGACCTGATCAGCCCACTTCGCGGTGTCGTCGTAGCCCGCGGGGCGCACGGCGATGTCACGGGTGTTCACGAGCAACTGCACCGGAACGGTGGTGCGGCGTTCCCGCGGCCCGAACATGCGGGCGATGATGTTGGCCTTGTAGAAGCGCAGCCCCGAGATCATGTCCTGTTTCAGGGTCGGCGCCAGCGAGATCTGCTCGGCGGGCGTGCCCTCGACCGCGCGAAGGAACAACTTCCAGCTCTTCTCGGTGCCCACGAGCCGGAAGAACAGGCCCGGCAGGATCGGCAACATGAAGAAGGTGGTGTAGGCCGAGGACACGCACTGGCTGAGCGTGCCCCAGATCCCACGCGGGGTGCCCGACCGCACGCCGCGACGCATCCAGGTGGCCAGGTGGTCGAGGTTGGGGCCCGAGATCGAGGTGAACGACGCCACGTACTGGTCCGCACCCGGCTCGCACACCGCCTCCCAGACCTGGACCGAGCCCCAGTCGTGGGCCACGACATGCACCGGTTCGGTGGGGCTCACGGCCTCCACCACGGCGAAGAAGTCGGTCGCGAGCCGGTTCAGCTCGTAGGCCGATACCTGGGTCGGGGCGCTGGACTGTCCGTACCCGCGAGTGTCGTAGGAGATCACGCGATATCTGTCCGACAGCAGGGGCACGACGCCGTCCCACAGGTGATGGGTATCAGGCCAACCGTGGACGAGAACCACCGGAATACCGTCTTCCAGGCCGAATTCGTAAACAGCGAGCGAGATGTCGCCGTTGCGCACCAGATGCGTTCTGGATGACGCTGCCCCGGGGCGGGGGCTGCCGGTTTCGCGCGTCATACGAGACTCCTTCCGGCACGGGGCGACGTTGCTCCGTGCGCATTCAATAGTACCGTCGGTACCGATTGGTGGTACGCGTGGTACCGGAAATATCTTGAAGATCTACGGCGCGGCTGTCAACAGCCCGGACGAGTCGGCCCGCGACACCGTGGCCGATCCACCGCCGGGCGCCGTTATCCTGGCCGTACCCGAAAGGTGGATCAGGGAGAACAGTGACTACATCGTCCAGACCGGTTCGCCGGTCGCCCGTACGGCTGCTCACCCGCGAACAAGTCATCGCGGGTGCGGTGCGGTGCATCGACCGCGATGGACCTCAAGTGAGCATGGAAACGCTCGCCCGGGAGATGGGCGTCGCCAAACCGCGCCTGTACCGCATGTTCGCCGACAAATCCGAACTCGACGGCGAGGTCTCGGATTGGCTCGTCGGGCGGGTCTACGCCGCCGTCGCGCCGGATCTTTCGTTGATCATGCAGCCGCCACGGGCCACGATTCATCGGTTCCTCACTGCCTATGCCGGGGTCATCGCCGAGCATCCCGATGTCTTCCGGTTTCTCGTCCTCACCCAGAGCGTGTCCAGCACCGACCCGTCTGCTCGGCCATTGGACATCGGTCGGCGGCTCTCGCACGATCTGGCCGAGCGCAGCCGCAGCGTGCTGTCCTCGGTCGCGCTCGATACCGACGGTATCGATCATCTGCTGCGTGGCATCGTCGGTTTCGTCATGGCCGTCACCGACCTGTGGCTCGACACCGATCCGGTTCCGCTGCCGGAACCGACGGCACTGTTCGTCGATCGGACGACCAATGCCGTCGTCCAATTGTTCGACGGCTTTCTTCGCGAGAAGGGCGTCGTCATCAAGCCGGACATGTCGGTGGCGGCGACGTTGGCCACCATCACCGAAAACGCGCCGCCGTTCGACTGACACCCACCCGGTGTTGCCGGCTCAGGCCTTCATCTCGTAGGAACCGGCCAGTGCGCGGGCCCTACCGAGAACCTGTTCGAAACGGGAGCCGTCGAAGACCGGGCGACGAACCAGGTCGAGAGCCCGGCGCTGCTGGGTGGGGGTGGCGGTCGGCTTGTTGTGCAGGGTGAGCGCGTTCGCGGAGAAGGTGCGCACGAACCCGTCGAAGATCTGATCGAGCACCGCCGGATCGGTGCCGTCGATGCGCGCCTGTTCCAGTACCAGCTGCGCGTAGGGCACCGCGGTGAACAGCTCACCGAACGCGAACAGGAAGTCCACATCCTGCTGCTGCGACGAGGTGGGCGCGGCGACCGCGAGCAGCGCTTGTAGCGCGAGCACCTGTTCGAGGAACACCGCCACGTTCGCCACATTGCCGAAGCTCTCGAAGACCGGGCGCCAGTCGGCGAAGCGAATCCGGCCCAAGCCGCTGCTCGGGCCCTGCCGGAACAGGAACTCGTCGTCGGCGGTGTCGTGGCGCGAGGGCACCGGAGCGTAAGCGGCACTGGTGAATTCGGCACGCAGCGGCTTCACGACCGCGCCGAGACGCGGAGTGATCTTACGACTGGACCACGTGAGCGCACCGGCGACCGCGCGGGTGGTTCCCGTGGATGCCACCGAGGCGCCAGGCAGCGACTGCATCGCGGCCAAGCCGGCGTCGGCGGGGTGGAACATGTAGTTGGCCATGAACTTCAGCGACAGCGCCATGTTGACGTGGACGGTGCCTTCCAGCCGCGGCAGGCCGAACATGGCCGTCATCGCGACCGGGAAGTACATGTCGTTCTCGAACCCACGCGCGGCGATCACGTCGGCCAGATCCTCGATCACGCGCTGCCCCTGGCGGGTCACCGACATCTTCTCGATGGCGTTGAACAGCAGGTAGCGGCGGTCGTCCGGCGAGGCCGAGCGCATGTAGTCCACCGCGCGTGCGCTGTAGAGCTTCATCGCGGCGATACGCGCGTAGGTATCGGTGATCAGCGCCCGGACCTGCGGGAACTCGGTCACCCTGTGCCCGAACAGGATCCGGTTCTCGGCGTGGTCGATCGCCTCGTAGAAGGAGTGCTCACAGGCGCCGACCGCACCGAAGCCGAGGTTGAACTTGCCCACGTTGACGGTGTTCATCGCGGCATGGAAGGCGTCCTCGCCGCGGTGGAGGATGTCCTCCTCGGCGACCGGGTAGTTCTCGAGATCGAAAGCCGCGACATAGATCTGGTTGTTCACGACGTTCTTCTTGAGCTTGTACGCGTCGTGCTGGGAGTCGGCGACGAAGAAGAGATACCCCTCGTAGTCCTCCTGCGTCGGCTTGCGGCGCAAGGCCGCGGCGCTGTCGATGATCGGCTTGTCCGAACGACGCCCGAACACCGAGACCATCGAGGCGAGGTTGCCGTTGCCGATGTAGTACTTGCCGCCGGTCGCGGTGTAACCGCCGTCGGGCTGCGGGTCGACGATCATGTCGGTGGAGTACACGTCGGCGCCGTGTTCCTTCTCCGACAGGCCGAACGCGAAGATCTCGCCTGCCTCGAGCTGTGCGGCGGCCCTCTTCTTTGCCACGGCGTTGTCGCTCTGCCAGATCGGGCCGAGGCCGAGGATGGTGACCTGCCAGATGTACCAGTAGGTCATGCCGTAGAAGCCGAAGATCTGGCTCAGCATGGCGTTGCGCGAGGTGTCCCAGCGCTTGTCCGGGTCACCGCCCGCCTCGGCCGCCGGAGTGAGGAAGGTGGCGAACAGGCGTTCCTTCTTGACGAAGTCGAGGAAGTCCGATGGCCAGACGCGGGACCGGTCGTCATCGAGCAGCTGGGTCTTGCCGCGGGTCTCGAACCAGTCGACCGTCGCGCGCAACAGCCTGCGCGTCGCCGGATCGAACTGCGCGAAGTCGGCGGTGTTCGGGTTGAAGAAATCCTGGGGCATCTCGCTCCTCCTGCGGGCGTCCAGCGCGGTCGGACGGTTCATTCGCCACTGTAGCATTTTCGTACAATGATGTAGGAACAGCTGGTGGGTTGCTATTGTGGGCTCATGGGTAGCGAGACGGCAGTGCAGCGGCGAGGGCGGGCCGCGCACCTCGGCCCCGAGCGGCGCAGGCCGCAGGTGCTCGACGCGGCGCTCGCGATCGCCGCCGACGACGGCGTCGCCGCGGTCACGATGGGCGCGGTCGCCGACTATATGAAGGTCACCCGCCCGGTGATCTACGCCTGCTTCCCCGATCGGGTCGAACTGATCGACGCGCTGATCCAGCGCGAGGAGAGTTTTCTGATCTCCGGTGTCCTCGACGTACTGCCGCCGCGCGCGACCGACGCCGACGAGACAGTGTTCGTCGAGGGTTTCCGCACCTTGCTCCACAAGGCGGCCGAGCGACCCGACGCCTGGCGACTGATCTACGGCAACCCCGACCCCGCGGTCGCCGGTTCCTTCGGCCGGGGTCGACGGCTGGCGGTCGAGCGCTGCACGGCGTTGCTGCGTCCGACCTTGCAGGCCTGGGGGATCGACGATGCCGAGCGCAAATTGCCCGCACTGGTGGAGTTATGGGTCTCGGCCGCGGAAAGCGCGGTCCGAACCCTGTTCGCGCACCAGAGCGAGTGGAATCCCGACGACCTCGGTGCCTTCATGGGCTCGGCCGTCTATCGCGCCATGCGCAGCGCGTGATGCCCGCGGCGTAGGTCGTACGTCCCGGTGAACGGGGCCCGTACCGGCCGTTCGGTCAGCGCGTGGGTGCGGGTGTGCGGGTGGACAACCGCACGCTGTCGAGGAAGTCCGCGATCGTCGCCCAGGTGGTATCGCGGGCGGCAGGCCCCGCGATGATGCCGAGATGACTTCCCGGGACCTCGGTGAAGCGAACCTCTGACGCGCTGGTGAGGACCCCGATGCCCGCCGCGACGGACGCCGACGATGCCAGCGCGTCCTTGGTGCCGCCGATCAGCTGGGTCGGCGCGGTGAGCCCGGTCAGCTGGATCGCGCGATCGGGTCCCAGATGTACTGTGCCCCTGAGCATTTCGTTGCGGATGATCAATTGCCGGTAGGCCTGACGATAGAACCGCCCTGGGTAGCCGGGCATGGTGTCCATGAACCGATCCACCGACTGCATGCGGGCCAGCGCCTCGGTATCGGCGATATTGCGCGCGATGAACCAGGGTTTGGTGAGCTCGCGGTCGATGGACTGGATGCGAAAACCGGCTCGCACACCATATTTCGGCACCCCACCGGCGACCCGTATCGCCGCCGTGACCACCCGCCCGCCGGTGAGCTGCCCGAATTTGCGAGCCAAGGAGATCTGCCCATTGCGCCGCTGGTCGAACGGTGTCCCGACCGCGGTGACCGAACCGATCGGCAGGTCCGCGTGCGCCGCCGCGGTGAGCACGCTGATGGTCCCACCGAAGGACCAGCCGATCAGGTCGACAGGGGAGTCCCCGCTGTCCGCGCTGACGGCGCCGATCGCGGTCGGCACGATGTCGTCGACCCATTCCTCGAACCCGAGATCGCGGTCCGCGTAGGTGATCTCGCCGTAGTCGAGCACATAGACCTCGCGCCCGAGGTCGAGGAGGAATCGCACCAGGCTCTGGCTCGGCCGCATGTCGTAGCAGGAAATCGTTACTGCCAGAGGTGGCACCAGCAGGACGGGAGCGCCGGTCGCCGGGCTCGAGCGCCGGTAGCGCAGCAAGGTGCGGTGCGGTTGGTCGTAGACGATGTCCGACGGCGTGGGTGCGTACGGCTCGACGCCGTCATTGAAGAGCGCGACCACGTTGCGCAGTGCAACCGAGAGGGAGCCCATGTAATTCTCCGGATACGTCGAGACGACGGGAGAAAACTAACTGTAACTCCCTGTATCACCTTATCTGTTCACTGAGATTACACCGAATCCGCAGGTCGACCACCGGTTGCGCACCGCCGCGCCCCAACAGGCAGGGGCGCGGCATCGCGGGTCATGGCTTGCGGGCGACCGCGCCGTAGGCCGAGATCGGCAGGACCTGGCCCACCTCGGTGGTCTCCGCGCGCCACTGGGTGATCGAGGTGAAGCCCGGTTCGACCAGTTCGAGGCCGTCGAAGACACCGCGGATCTGAGCCTGTGGACGCGGTACATACGGTGTGCCGCCGGTGCCGGTGTAGTTCTCGCACAGGGTGACGTAGGCCTGGCTGTCGTCGGTGCCGTCCCACATGATGAGGTAGCTGCCCGAGGGCACCGCGCCGACGACCGTGCGCACGATGCGCAGCAGGTCGTCGTAGGTCTTGGCGTGACCGAGCACGCCCATGAACATCACGGCGATCGGCTCGTTGAAGTTCAGTACGTTGCGGGCATCGGCGACGATCTGTTCCGGATCGTGGAAGTCGGAGTCGATGTAGGTGGTGACACCCTCGTCGGTGGTGCTGGTCAGTAGTGCGCGCGCGTGCGTGAGCACCAGCGGGTCGTTGTCCACGTACACCACTCGGGCCTCGGGCGTGACGCCCTGGGCCACCTCGTGGGTGTTCTGCATCGTGGGGAGCCCGGTGCCGATGTCGAGGAACTGCTTGATGCCGCGTTCCTTGGCCAGGAAGCGGACCGCCCTGATGAGGAACTGCCGGGACTGTACGGCCATGGTCGAAATATCCGGGTCGACCGCCAGTCCGGCGTCGCCGGCGATCTTGTCGATCTCGTAGTGGTCCTTACCGCCCATCCAGTAGTTCCAGATTCGGGCGGAGTGGGGGATGTCGGTCCTGATCACGGGGGTCTGCACGTCGGCCATGAGCCTTGCTCCTCTGCAACTGTGACGGTGGCGCGCCCCGCCCAGGGGAGAACCACCAGCGGCATAGCATCTGATCTGTTTGCGACAGTACAAGATTCACGGCGTGTCGGGCGGGCCTATCTGTGAACGCCCAGGCTGCGCTCATCGGCCCGAACGGGGGTGAAGTCGCGCGGCCGTGGATATCCACTTCGATCGTCGCGTTGGTTCGATCTCACTGTGTATCGCCCATTTCAAGTGTTCACTGCGACAGACACGTTCGGCCGGTAGCATCGCTAACGGACCGTAAGGTCTAGTCCAGCAAGATATTTCGTTGCGATCGCGGAGAGTCAAAGGTCCGCGGGGCACCGGGTGATCGAGAGGTTTCACAGTGGAAACGGTGACGAATCGGGTGGTAATGGACCCGACTGGGCAAGACATTCAGGGTGAGAACGTCGAGATCAGGGCACACGGTCCCGCCACCAGGGTCGAACTGCCGGGCGGAGTGCAGGCGTGGTCGATCACCGATGCCGCGCTGCTCGAGAAACTACTCGTCGATCCCCGGGTCTCCAAGGACGCGAGCCAGCACTGGCCCGCCTTCGTCGCCGGTGAGATTCCCGCGGATTGGCCGCTGTACCTGTGGGTCGCGGCGCCGAACATGTTCACCGCGTACGGCACCGATCACCGCAGGCTGCGCAAGTTGGTCGCGCCCGCGTTCACCGCGCGCCGCACCGAGGCCATGCGCGCACGGGTCGAGCGCATCACCACCGAACTGCTCGACGCGCTGGCGCAGACCCCGGCGGGTCAGCCGGTAGATCTGCGGGAGCAGTTCGCGTACCCGCTGCCGATTCAGGTGATCTCGGAGCTGATGGGGGTACCGGAATCGCTGAACCCGGGCCTGCGCACGTGCGTGGACGGCATCTTCGACACCACGCTCACCCCGGAGCAGTCGCAGGCCAACTACATGGAGATGTACCGGATCCTCGGTGAACTCGTGGCAC
Organism: Nocardia sp. FBN12; assembly: GCF_050320175.1. Taxonomy (GTDB): domain Bacteria; phylum Actinomycetota; class Actinomycetes; order Mycobacteriales; family Mycobacteriaceae; genus Nocardia. Next base: position 1,779,190 of record NZ_CP190048.1, read on the forward strand.
TGCGGCGCGAACAGCCCGGCGACGACATCACCAGCCTGCTGATCGTCCAGCACGACGACGAGGAGGGCGCGCTCACCGAGGAAGAACTGGTCGGCACCCTGCTGCTGGTGATCTCGGCGGGGCACGAGACCACCGTGAATCTGCTCGACCAGGCCATCACCGCCCTGCTCACCCGCCCCGACGTGCTCGAGCAGGTGCGCGCCGGCGCGATCACCTGGCCCGACCTGATCGAGGAGACACTGCGGTTCGAGTCGCCGGTCGCGCATCTGCCGCTGCGTTTCGCGGTGGACGACATCGACATCGACGGTGTGTCCATCGGCAAGGGTGACCCGATTCTGGCCAGCTACGCCGCGGCCGCCCGCGATCCCAAGCTGCACGGCGAGACCGCCGATGAGTTCGATCCCACCCGAAAGAATCAGTCGCACATGGCCTTCGGTTACGGGGCGCACCACTGCCTCGGTGCGCCGCTGGCCCGGCTCGAGGCGCTGGTTTCGCTGCCTGCCCTGTTCGAACGGTTCCCCGATCTGAAGCTGGCCGTTCCGTCGACCGAACTCGGTACGGTGCCCAGTTTCATCTCCAACGGTCACCACCACCTGCCCGCCTACGTGCGCGAGGCCTGAGCGGCGAGCTCGCCCGGCCGACCACCGGGTCGGCCGGGCACGGGCTCAATTGCCGGGTACCACCAGCGGGGGAGTGCTGGGGAACACCACCGGTAGCCCGGCCAGCGCCCGGTGGAAAGGACCTGGCCGCCAGACCAGTTCGTCCGCGGGTACCGCGAGCTCGAGTTCCGGCAGCGCGTCCAGGAGCTGGTCGATGGCCTCCTGGGCGATCAGGTAGGCAGGCGATTTCGCCGGGCAGCCGTGCGGGCCGGTGCTCCACGCCAAGTGCGCGCGGTTGTCGAGGAAGTCGCCGGTCCCGATCGCGGGATCGTTGTTGCACGCGGCCATGCTGATGACGACCGGCTGGTGCGCGGGCAACCACACATCGTCGACCAGGATCGGCTGACGCGGGTAGGTGGTGCAGAAGTTGGCCATCGGCGGGTCGGTGTAGAGCACCTCGTCGAGTGCGTCGCGGGTGGACAGGCTGCCACCGAGCAGGCTGCCCGCGAAACGCTGATCGGTGAGCATCAGCCGGACCGTGTTGAGGATCAGATTGAGCATCGGCTCGATGCCGGCGCCGTACATCGTGAGCACCTGGTTCATCAGCTCCTCGTCGGTGAGCTGCTGCGAGTGGTGCACCAAGCGGGTCGTCACATCGTCGCCGGGTTCGCTGCGCTTGAGGCGCACCAGGTCGTACAGTGCGTCCTCCATCATCTGCGTGCCTGCGGCCGCGGTTTCGCCGCCCTCGAACATCTGCCCCATCCCGGTGGCGACCCGTCCACCGATGCCATCGGGGACACCGAGCATCGCGTTGATGGTGGCGAAGATGACGGGAAAGGCGTACTGGCTCAGCAGGTCCGCGCTGCCGTCGGCGCAGAAGGAGTTGATCACGGGCATCGCGATCTGCTCGACGGTGCGATGCAGCTGGTACAGGTCCACCCCCGCCAAGCCGGCGACGGTGACCTGCCGGTGGCGCGTGTGCTCCATGCCCGCGGTGCGAATCGCGTTGGGGCGATAGCGCATCATCGGCAGGATCGGGCAGTCGCCGGGGATGTCGCGCTCCCACATCCGCGGGTCGGCGGGGAAATGGTCGGGATCGTTGAGAATCTGCACCGCGGTGCGGTAGCCGATCACCAGGGTGGCGGGAACGCCGGGCACCAAATCCACCGGGACCAGCGAACCGAAGCGGTGCCGCATCTCACGGTAGGTGCTCTGCGGGTCGGCCGCGAATTCGGCCGAGTACAGCGGCACCCGATCCTGACCACTGCGCGAATCGGGCGAAACATCCAGTGTCACAGCATGTACTCCTGAGTCGACGATCGGTGTCTCGGCGACGCGCCGAGTTCGTGGCCGACCCTGGCGGCCAGCTCGTTCATGCGATGGGCGACCAGCGCGAGATCCACCTCGGGGGTTGTCGCGACGCCGAGTAGCGTGCCCGCGCCCGCGGCCGTGATCAGGACCATGCCCTCGTCGTATTCGGTCATGTTCTGGCGCACCGTGTTCGCGAGTCCACCGCAGAACTCGCCGAGGACCTTGCCCAGCGACCGCAGGCCGCACGCGGCGGCCGCGAAACGCTCCGCGTCATCGGTGCTGATGTCGCCGGAGTGCGCCACCCGTAGACCGTCCTCGGATAACAACACCGCGAACCGGACGCCGTCGAGTGCCAGGTCGTCGAGCAGCCACGCGAGGCGGTTGGTGCTGGTCGCGATCGGAGTACTCATCAGCTGTCGTGCCCTTTCGTGGAACGCGCGGCCGCGGCGCGACCGTGTCGGGAGCCGCTGTGCCAGGCCGCGGCGAGCTCGGGGCGGGCCAGCCCGCCGGTGTCGGCGGGCGCGTCGGCCGGGGTGATGGCGCGGCGCGTGCGCTTGGGCAGACCGCCGGTGGTTCGCTCGTGCTCGACCGCCTCGGGCTCCGGCGCGGCGGCCTCGGGAACAGGTTGTGGTGCTACCGGTTCCGGTACCTCGGCATGTTTGGGGTGGTGCACCTCGGTGGCCGTGACGAGCAGCGCCGCGGGAACGAACACCATCGCCCTGGTGCCGCCGTAGATATTGGGTCCGTCGACGTAGGCGGCGAAGCCGTAGCGGCGCGCCAGCGCGGCGACACCGGGGAACCCGACCCGCGGCGACGGGCCGAGCGCGTTGATGTCGATGACCCGCTCACCCGAGAGCACCTGGCGCGCCTCCTCCATCTGCTCCCGGCTCATCCGCACGCCCGCGTCGTCGATGATCACCGTGACGCCGTGGTGGCCCTGCTGGTAGGAGATGTCGACGAACGACGACGGCGGCGAGTAGCGCAGCGCGTTGTCGAGCAGGGTCGCGACCGTGTGCACCAGCGGTTCGACCGCCCGGCTGATCACCACCTGCTCGCAGTGGCCCGTCCGCACGCGCAGATAGTCGCGCACCCGGCCGGTGGCGCCGCCGACCACGTCGCCGACCGTCTGCTGGGGCCAGCGCCTGCCGGGCAGCCCACCCGAGACGATCACGTAGGCCTGCGCCTGGCGGATCATCTGCTGGACGGTGTGGTCGATCCGGGTGAGCGTCGCGTACACCTCGTCGTTGCGGTTCTCCCGCAGCGCGTTGCTCACGACCTGGCCGACGTCGGCGCCGAGGCTGACCACGGTGGTGCCGAACGCGCGGACCGCGTTGCTGGTGGCCGCGCGCGCGTCGGCCGAGACCTGGGCGCGCGTCGTCTCCTGTGCCGCCTCTAGCTGCGCCGCTGTGCGCTCCTCGGCGGCCTGCACGGCCACGAGCGCCTCGTGTTCGCGCGCCCGCAAATCCTCGGCGTTGGCCAGCGACATCTGCTCCATCGCCAGGTCTTTGGCGTGGAGTTCGCGCTCGGCCACCGCCAGGTGACCGCGGATCCGGCGTTCGTTGCGCAGTGCCTGGACTGCCACGGCGACCGCGCCGATCAGGACCACTGTTGCTGTCGAGAACAAGAAGACCGCGAGCGTCGGAGTCATCGGTTCCTTTGTCGTGTGTGCCGACCGAAGAGCCGTGGTGGCCGGGTCCTCGCCGGTCTCTCCGACGAGACTTCTCGCCGCCGTCCGATACTCACAAGCGCTGCGCCGCACCATAATTCGGCACGGCGCGCGTGATTTCGGTCGATTCCGGGCTCGTTGCCCGGCGTTTCGGCGACGGGGGACACGTTAGCAGCGCGAACCGCCGAGTGCACGAAACGAGTTGCTGCAGAACGTGACTCGCATTGTGGTATCGGGCGGTGAATTGATACCGTCGGTTTATCCACGCGGTGTACGGTTGAGTCCATACAGGTCGGCCGTGGACCAGCGGTGACCAGCGCGTCGTCGCCGCACTCGGCCCCGAGTCACCGGCTATTCCTTCTCTCGTCTCCCCGCTGCGGCGCCGTCGATCGATCCGAGGAAGAACCTGCATGACGAGCGATCTCGACGACGACCCTTTCGACATGACTCCCGCCGACCCCGAGGAAGAGGATCCGACCGTTCACTGGCCCGAGCCGAGCCCACTGCAGTCGTGGTGGACCGACATCATGGGCACGAAGAAGCCGCGCCGGTTCGGCCAACAGGGCTGAATCGGTAAGCACGACCCGTCAGGGCCGCACCGTTCTCGGTGCGGCCCTTTTCTCGTTTTCGAGCCGTATTCCTCAGGGTATTGACCTGGACGCCGTGTCCAACCTAAATTACAAGGACACCGTGTCTCACATACCTGGGACACACGGCACACGGGAGTGCGTACATGACACAGAAGGTGTTCGTCGTCGGCGTCGGCATGACGAAGTTCGAGAAGCCGGGCGCGCTGGAGTGGGACTATCCGGACATGGCCCGCGAGGCGGGCACCAAGGCGCTCGCCGATGCGGGAATCGACTACGACCAGGTCGAGCAGGCCTACGTCGGCTACGTGTACGGCGAGTCCACCTCGGGCCAGCGCGCGGTCTACGAGCTGGGACTCACCGGCATTCCGGTGGTCAACGTCAACAACAACTGTTCCACCGGCTCCACCGCGCTCTACCTCGCCGCACAGGCGATTCGCGGCGGCCTGGCCGAGTGCACCCTGGCCCTGGGCTTCGAGAAGATGCAGAAGGGCTCGCTCGGTTCGACCTACGACGACCGCGAGCAGCCGATGATGAAGCACCTGCTGGCGCTGGCCGAACTGCAGGAGTTCGCCATGCCGCCCGCGCCGTACATGTTCGGCGCCGCAGGCAAGGAGCACATGGAGCTCTACGGCACCACCGCCGAGCAGTTCGCCAAGATCGGCGTGAAGAACCACAAGCACTCGGTGAACAACCCGTACGCGCAGTTCCAGAAGGAATACAGCCTCGAGGAAGTGCTCGAGGCCAAGCAGATCTACGGCCCGCTCACCAAGCTGCAGTGCTCGCCGACTTCCGACGGCTCCGGCGCGGTGATTCTCGCGAGCGAGGATTTCGTCGATCGGCACAATCTGGCCGATCGCGCCGTGGAGATCGTCGGACAGTCGATGGTCACCGACCTCGCGTCGACCTTCACCGACCCGACCGCGATCAACCTGGTCGGCTCCTCCATGTCGCGCACCGCCGCGCTGAAGGTCTACGAGCAGGCCGGGATCGGCCCCGACGACATCGACGTGATCGAACTGCACGACTGCTTCTCCACCAACGAACTGCTGACCTACGAGGCGCTCGGCCTGTGCGCGCCGGGTGAGGGCGGTCGGCTCGTCGACGACAACGCCACGACCTTCGGAGGCCAGTGGGTCGTCAACCCGTCGGGCGGCCTGATCTCCAAGGGCCACCCCCTCGGCGCCACCGGTCTGGCCCAGTGCAGCGAACTCACCTGGCAGCTGCGCGGCGACGCCGACGCCCGCCAGGTCACCGATGCGCAGATCGCCCTGCAGCACAACATCGGTCTCGGTGGCGCGGTCGTGGTGACCGCCTACCGTCCCGCGAACCGCTGACCTTCCCCAATCCGAATCACACCAGGAGTAATCCCATGGCATCAGTGTCCGTTTCCACCGCCCTGCCCGTCGCCCCCGAGCTGGCGTGGGCCCGTCTCAGCGATCTCGCCAACTGGGAGGAATGGCTGACCATCCACCAGGGCTGGCGCGGCGATCTGCCCGCCGAGCTCACCGCGGGCTCGCGTTTCACCGAGGTCGTGTCGGTGATGAACATGGCCAACAAGATCGAGTGGACCGTCGCCGAGGTCGTCCCGAACTCGTTCCTGCGCATCACCGGCGCCGGAATGGCCGGTGTCACCATCGAATTCGCCCTGAAGGTCGAGGCCACCGATACCGGCTCCTCGGCCGCGTTCGACGCGAGCTTCAAGGGCGCGATGATCGTCGGCCCGATCGGCAAGGCCGTGGCCAAGCACGCCGAAGCCGATCTGAAGGAGTCGATGGAGAAGTTCACCGAACTGGTCGGTTCGGCCGCATGACCACCTCGGAATCGGCCGGGGTCGTTTTCGACGGCTCCGCGCTGGGGGAGTGGACCGACGAAGAACGGTTCTCGGTCACCAAGGAGCGGATCGCCGAATACGCCGCGGCGACCAACGATCCGGTGCCCGCGCACCGGTCGGGCGAGATCGCGCCGCCGGTGTTCGCGGTGGTGCCGGTGTTCACCTCGATGGCGCCCGCCGCGCTGTCGGTCGCCCCGGTGGAGCTGCTGATGAAGCTGGTCCACGGTGAGCAGGACTTCCTGTTCCACCGGCCGATCCGGGCCGGTGACGAACTCGTGGTGCGGGCCAAGCCGATCGGCTACGTGGGCCGCCCGAACGGTTCGACCGTGGTGATCTACGCCGAAACCCGCGACGCGGCAGGCGAGCTCGTCAACGAGCAGTGGATGACCGCGTTCTTCCGCAAGGTCGACGCGGGCCCGGGTGAAGGCGAGCTCGCGCCCACCCACCGGATCACCGACGAGGATCGGGCGTCCGACCCGGTCGCGAAGGTCACCGCGCACATCGACGACGACCAGACCTTCCGCTACTCACCGGCCTCGGGCGACCCGATGCCGATCCACCTCGACGACGAGATCGCCCGCATGGCAGGGCTGCCCGGCATCATCAACCACGGCCTGTGCACCATGGCGTTCACCTCGTGGGCCGCGCTGACCGAACTCGCCGGCGGCGACACCGCGCGTCTGCGCAGGTTGGCCGTGCGTTTCGCCAAGCCGGTACTGCCCGGTCAGGACATCACCACCAGCTTCTGGGCCACCGAATCCGCTGATCCGGGTGTGCGGGCCTACGCCTTCGAGACCGAAGCCGCGGGCCAGATCGCGATCACCGACGGCCGCGTCGAAATCAACTAGGAGACATCACTCATGGGAAAACTCGAGGGTCGCGTCGCGGTCATCACCGGTGCCGGTCGCGGCATCGGCCGCGAACACGCGCTGCTGTTCGCCCGCGAAGGTGCCAAGGTCGTGGTCAATGACCTAGGCGGCGCCAACGACGGCACCGGCACCGACGCGGGCCCGGCCCAGCAGGTGGTCGACGAGATCGTCGCCGCAGGCGGGGCGGCGGTCGCCAACACCGACAACATCGCCACCTGGGACGGCGCGAAAGCGCTGGTCGACCAGGCGATCAGCGCATACGGCACCCTGGACATCGTGGTGAACAACGCGGGCATCCTGCGCGACGCGTTCATCGCGGGCATGGACGAGTCGCAGTGGGATTCGGTCATCGCGGTGCACCTCAAGGGCCACGCCGCGACCCTGCATCACGCCGCGGCGTACTGGAAGGCGCAGTCCAAGGCCGGTACTCCGGTATCGGCGTCGGTGATCAACACCGCCTCGGCCTCTGGCACGTTCATGCCCAATGCCGGTCAGGGCAACTACGGTGCGGCGAAGGCGGGCATCGCCGCGTTGACACTGGTCGCCGCCGATGAACTCGAACGCTACGGCGTGCGTGTGAACGCGATCGCCCCGATCGCGCGCACCCGCCTGACCCTGGCCACCCCCGGCATGGGCGCGCTGTTCGCGGCCGAGGTGCCCGAGGGCGAGTTCGACGCGTTCTCCCCGGCCAACATCTCCCCGCTGGTCGCCCACCTCGCCGAGGCCGATTGCGCGCTCACGGGCAAGGTGTTCGCGGTGCAGGGCGGTGCGATCGTCGAACTGGCGGGCTGGCACGACGTGCGCACGGTCGAAACCGATGGTCCGTGGACCATCGATGAGGTGGCCGCCCAGCTGAAAGAGACCAACTAGCCATGGCGCGCAACAGTTATGAGCTCGGCGTCGGCGTCAGCGAGGATCACCTGGCCCTCGCGGACGCGGTCGCCGGTTTCGTCGAGCGGACCATCACCGCCGAGGTCGTCCGGGCCGCGGTCGAGTCCACCGACGCGGGCAAAGCCTTGCCGCACTGGGACGCCCTCGTCGCCCAGGACCTGTTGAGTTTGCACATCGCCGAGGAACTGGGCGGTCAGGGCGCCGGTCTGCTCACGCTGGCCGTCGCCCTCGAACCGCTCGGCCGCGGTTTGCACACCGGTCCGTTCGTGCCGACCGTGCTCGCCGGTGCGGTGCTGGCCGCCGCGTACGGCACACGCGCCGAGGACAAGTCGGCTCGGCTCGCCGGATTGGCGGACGGGTCGCGCACCGGCGCGGTGGCTTTGGCGTCGAACCTGACCGGCACGCTGACCGAGGCCGCGTTGACCGTGAGTGGAACGGCCGACGGTGTGCTCGGGGCGTTGCCGGCCGATGTCGTCATCGCGCCGGTCACCGTGGCGGGCGAGCAGCGATGGGTCGTCTTCGAGAACATCGATCTGACGATCAGCGCGCAGGACGGCATCGACGTGTTGCGTGGTTCCGCACGGCTGCGGGCGGATTCGGTCGAGGTCCCGGTCGACCGGGTGCTCGAGGTGAGTTCGGCGCGCGTGCGTTCGCTGGCCGCGGTCGTGCTCGGCGCCGAGGCGGTCGGTGTGATGTCGTGGTGTGTGTCGACCGCGTCGGAATACGCCAAGACCCGCGTGCAGTTCGGTCGGCCGATCGGCCAGTTCCAGGGCGTGAAACACAAGTGCGCCCAGATGGGCATCGCGCTGGAGAAGGCGCGGGCCGTGCTGTGGGATGCCGCGTTCGCCCTCGATCGCGACGACGATACCGCCGATTACGCGGCCGCCGTCGCCGCGCTGATCATTCCGGACGCCGCGGTGCAGGTCGCCCAGGAGTGCATCCAGGTGCACGGTGGCATCGGCTTCACGTGGGAGCACGACGCGCACCTGTACTACCGGCGCGCGCTGGCGGTCCGCGGACAGCTCGGTGCGCGCGACGAACGGGCCGAAGCGGTGGCCGGTTACGTCTTGTCCGGGCTGACACTGTCCAGCGAACTGGAGCTGCCCGCGGAGGCGGAACAGATCCGCGCCGCGGTCCGGGCCGAGCTCGCCGAGATCGCGGCGATCGACGACGAGGACGACCAGCTCGTCGCCCTCGGTGACGGCGGCTGGAACCTCCCACACCTGCCCCGCCCCTACGGTCGCTCGGCCTCGCCGCTCGAGCAGGTCGTGATCGCCCAGGAGATCAAGGCCTCCGGCATCCAGATGCCCCAGCTGCTGATGGGGACCTGGGCGGTCGGCGCGATCGTGCCGCACGGTGACGACCGGCAGAAACAAGAACTGGTCGTGCCGACGCTGCGCGGCGAACTGGTGTGGTGTCAGCTGTTCAGCGAACCGGGCGCGGGCTCGGACCTGGCGAGCCTGACCACCAAGGCCACCAAGGTCGACGGTGGCTGGCAGGTCAGTGGTCAGAAGATCTGGACCTCGGTCGCGCAGTTCTCGGACTGGGCGATGCTGATCGCGCGCACCAGCCCCGACAAGCCCAAGCACGAAGGCATCACCTACTTCGTGCTCGACATGTCCTCGCCCGGCATCACCGTGCGTCCCCTGCGGGAGATGACCGGATCGGCACTGTTCAACGAGGTGTTCCTCGACGACGTGTTCATTCCGGACGAGAACGTGGTCGGCGCGGTGGACGAAGGCTGGCACGTGGCCCGCACCACCCTGGCCGGTGAACGGGTGGCCCTGAGCCAGAAGATGGAGGCCTACGCCACCGACGCCGACCTGCTCCGTTTCGCCACCGACCGCACCCTCTCGCCGGTGGCGCGCTACCGGCTCGGCGAACTCATGGCCGAGAGCCGAGCGGTCGATGTGATCAGTTCCCGGGTGGTGCTCAAGCAACTGTCCGGCATCGACGTGTCCACCACGTCCAGCGTCGGAAAGCTGCTGGGAATGGCACTCGGACAGGCGATTTCGGAATACGTCGTCGCCGAGCTCGGCATCGCCGGTGTGGTGTCGGTACCCGGCGAGCGCAGCGACCACGCGATGGAACAGCTGATCGCGGGCCGTGCCACCACCATCTACGGCGGCACCACCGAAGTCCAGCTCAACGTCATCGGTGAACGAATGCTCGGCCTACCACGAGACGCTGCGGTGAACTGACACTCGCACGGAATCCGGATCGGCGGAATCGCTGGACTACAGTGCGTAGTAACGCGAAACGCCGCCGATCCGGACCGTGTCGTCGGAATGTCTCTGCCAGGGGCGGGGTCCGAAGGGGCGCCGGCGTTCGAAGACAGGCTCGGTGAAAGGAGAAAACGTGACCGCGCAACGTACCGACGGCAGAGCCAGCCGCTGGGACCGCCACCGAGCCGACCGCCGCGAACTGATCCTCGCCGCCGCGCTGGAGGCCGTCCAATCACAAGGCACCTCGGTCGGCGTCCAAGAAATCGCCGACCTCGCCGGCGTCCCCCGATCGGTCCTCTACCGCCTCTTCAAAGACCGGCAGGACCTCGACGAACAACTGCGCACCCGCATCATCGACGACCTGATGGCCGCACTGGCCCCCACCCTGAACCCCGAGGGCACCGTCACCGAGGCCATCGCCCGCTCCGTCGACGCCTATGTCGGCTGGATCGCCACCAACCCGCGCCTGCACTACTTCCTCGGCGCCGGATCCGGCGGCAGCAAAGACCGCAACTCACCCATCGTCTCCGGCACCAAGATCGCCATCGCCGGCACCGTCCGCGAGGTGTTCGAAAGCGCGCTGCGCGCACAATCCGCCCCGGTGGCGGTAGCCGAACCGATGGCCTTCGGCCTGGTCAGCTTCGTCGACGGCAGTGTGAACCGCTGGCTGAGCCGCTCGATGCAGCCCATGGATGCCGAGGAGCTGTCGTCCTACCTGCAGATCGCCATCTGGGCGATCATCGACGCCAGTCTGCGCGAAGTCGGCGTCACGCTCGACCCGCTGACGTCGATCGCGGAATTCACCGCGGCGAACTAGATGTAACACTCGGTAGCGTTAACCCTTGTATGGTACCGCCGGTACCACTAAACTGGGTAGTGGAACCGTACCGAGGAGACACCGATGACGCTGTCCAATTACCACGAAACCCTGCAGGGCCTGTCCGAAGGCTCGGTGACCAAACACTTCGATCCCTATCTCGACATCGACTGGGACTCGCCCGAGTTCGCCGTGCACTCCGACGACCCGCGCTGGATCATGCCCGACGAGGACCCGCTCGGCCGCCACCCCTGGTACAAAGCGCAGCCGGTCGAACGGCAGATCGCGATGGGACTGTGGCGCCAAGCCGGCATCGCGAAGGTCGGCATCGACTTCGAGCAGCTGCTCATCCGCGGACTCATGCAGTACCTGACCTCGGTGCCCAACGGCGACCCCGAGTTCCGCTACATCACGCACGAGGCCGCCGAAGAGTGCAACCACAATCTGATGTTCCAGGAGATGATCAACCGCATCGGCTACCGCGATGTGGTCGGCATGGGCAGCATCGACCGCAAGCTCACGATGATCATCTGGCCCGCGGTGAAGTATTTCCCCGGGTTCTTCTTCACGATGGTCCTCGGTGGTGAGGAGCCGATCGATCATCTGCAGAAGGCGTTGCTGCGCAGTGGGACCGATCTGCACCCGATGGTGCACCGGATCATGGAGATCCACGTGGCCGAGGAGGCCAGGCACATCTCCTTCGCGCACGAGTACCTGCACCGTAAAGTCCCCTCGATGAACCCGGTTTCGAAAACCGTGCTGTCGGTGGCGTTTCCGATCACGATGCGGGTGATGCTGGCGATGATCGCGACGCCGCCGAAGCAGTTCGTCGACAAGTTCGCCATTCCCGCCGAGGTGATGCGCGAGGCGTACTGGCGCAGCCCCGGATCCCAGCACATCAAGCGTGACGTGTTCACCGATGTGCGCGCCCTGGCCACCGACATCGGCCTGATGAACCCGCTCGCCAAGCGGGTGTGGCGCTTTCTCGGTATCGACGGACCGGTGTCGCGCTACCGCAGCGAGCCCGCGCGCAGGGCCGCATGAGGGCCGAAACCTGGTCCGCGCCCACGCGAGCCGTAGTACCGGACAAAGACCCCTTCTACGCGCCGCGGCCAGGATTCGAGGGCCTCCCGGAGGGCGCGATCCTGCGCTCGCGGCCGGTCGAACTCGCCGCGTTCGGCATGATCGGGTTGAAGGTGCGGGCCTGGCAGTTGCTCTATCGCACGACCGATCTCAACGGTGTGCCCGAGGCATCGGTCACCACCGTGGTGGCGCCGATCGGCGGTGTCGCGCCCGGTGCGCCACTGCTGTCGTTCCAGTGCGCGATCGACGCCATCTCGCCCCGGTCGTTTCCGTCGTATGCGCTGCAGCGTGGTTCCCGTGCCATCGGCACCTTCGCCCACATCGAACTCCTGTGTTTCGCCGACGCGCTGACCAGGGGTTGGGCGATCTCGATCCCGGACCACGAAGGCATGCTCGGTGCGTGGGGCGCACCGCGCGAACCGGGCTACCGCGCGCTCGACGGCATCCGCGCGGCCCTGGCGTTCGAGCCGGGCGGCCTCGACCCGGCGGCGCAGGTCGGCCTCTGGGGATACTCGGGCGGCGGCCTTGCCACGGCATGGGCCGCGGAGATGGCGTCGACCTACGCGCCCGAGCTCGACATCGTCGGCGCCGTGCTCGGCTCCCCGGTGGGCGACCTGGTGTCGACCTTCCATCGACTCAACGGCGGCCTGCACGCGGGACTGCCGACGCTCGTCGTCGCCGCGCTGCGCCGGGTGTACCCGGCGTTCGAGGAACTCGTCGCCACCCATTTCAGCGACGAAGGTCGCGCGGTGCTCGACAAGGCCGCCCAGTCGACGACCGCCGCCGCGGTCATGCGGCTGGCGCGCTACAACGTCGACCGGCACAGCGGCACCCCGATCGCCGAGCTGCTCGCCATGGAGGCGATGCTGGCCGTCTTCGCCGATCTCACCCTGGGTGACCGGGCGCCCACGGTGCCGCTGCTGGTCGTCCAGGCGGTACACGACCAGATCATCGCGGTCGACGATATCGACGCGCTCGTGCGGCGTTATCGCGAGCACGGCGCGCACGTGACCTACCTGCGTGACCGCGCGAGCGAGCACCTCTCCCTGCTGCCGCTGTCGACACCGCTGAGCCTGAACTGGCTCGACGACCGATTCGCCGGGGTAGTGGTGACACCGTCGGAAACCCGCACGGTGCGCAGTGTGCTCGCGCTGCCCGCGGGCCGTCGCGGGCTCGGCGCCCTCGCGCACGCCGCGTTCCAGGCGCTGTTCGGGCGTCCGATCACCGCTTCGGCAACCGGTCACCGCAGGCGCGGCGGGGCAGGGAAGGCTCGCCGAGCGGCGTAGGAGGCATAACTTACTCACTGGTAAGATATGGGAATTGGGTCTGCTGACGGCAGTAACTGGTGAGGTAAGGGGTTTACCGATGGGGATCGTTGCCGAGCTGCCACGCGCGGTGCGCAATGTGTGGTCGGTGTCGTTCGGTGATGGACTCGAGTCCTACCGTCCCGCTCCGGCCACGACGGTGTACGAGGGCGCGCACCGGCACCTGAAGCGCTACGACCGGAGCACGCCCGCGCAGGGCAATCCGGTGCTGCTGGTGCCGCCCTTGGCGGTGACCACGGCGTGCTTCGACCTGCGCCCTGATCAGAGCCTGGTGCGCCATCTGCTCGACCAGGGCAGGCAGCCCTACGTCGTCGACTACGGCGAATTCGGTTATGCCGACCGCGATCTGGGCCTCGAGGACTGGACCGACGACATCCTGCCCGAGGTCATCTCGCGGGTGTCGGAGGAACACGAGGGCCGTGGCGTCGATATCGTCGGCTGGTCGCTGGGCGGTGTGCTCGCGCTGCTCACCGCGGCCTCGCACGCCGACCTGCCGATCGCCTCGATCACCTGCCTGGCCGCACCGATCGATCAGGCACGCACCGCGTTCCTGATCCCGCTGCGCCTGGTCGCCAAGGTCACCGGTGGCCGCGAGATGGCCCTGGCCACCAAGGTGATGGGCGGCATCCCGCAGGAATTCGTGCGGCTGGGCTTCCGGATCCAGGCCTTCGACCGCGAGCTCGCCAAGCCGATGTTCTTGGCCCGCAACGCCTTCGACACCGAGGCGCTGGGCAGGATGGAGGCCACCGACCGGTTCATGGCCACCATGCCCGGCTACCCCGGCCGGACCTACTGGCAGATCTACCGCAGTCTGGTGCTGCGCAACGAACTCGCGAGCGGCTCGATCCGATTGCGGTCGGACCTGGTGATCGAACTGTCGAAGGTCACCTGCCGGGTACTGCTCGCGGGCAGTCGCAGCGACGTGGTGGTGCCCGCCGCCTCGGTGCGCCGCGGCCTCGACGTCCTGCCGAACGCCGAGGTGAAGTTCGTCGAGGTCAGCGGCGGCCACCTGAGCATGGTGTCCGCCGCCGACACGACCTGGCCCGCGATCGAGGAGTTCCTCAGCCGCTGACCACGGCCGTCGACCCGTGCTGGGCGCGCAATTCGTGCTTGACGACCTTGCCACCCGCATTGCGCGGCAGGGCTTCGACGACGACGAGTGCCTTGGGGTGCTTGTAGCGGGCGAGGTGCGCGTCGAGATGGGACGCGAGATCGCCCAGGCCGATCTCGCCCCCGTCCTCGACGGCGACCACCGCGACCGGCACCTCGCCCCAGCGGTCGTCGGCCCGGCCGATCACCGCCGCCTCACGGATCCGGGGATGGGCGAACAACACGTTCTCGACCTCGGCGCAGTAGATGTTCTCGCCGCCGGAGATGATCATGTCCTTCTTGCGGTCCACCACGTAGACGAAGCCTTCCTCGTCACGGCGCACCAGATCGCCGGAGTGGAACCAGCCCCCGGCGAACGCGTCGGCGGTCGCGCGCGGGTTGTTCCAGTACTCGCGCATCATCGTCGGTCCGCGATAGACGATTTCGCCGATTTCGCCCGGCGCGACATCGTTCATCTCGTCGTCGACGATGCGGGTGGCGATGGTGGGGATCGGCTTGCCGACGGAGCCTAGCTTGCGAATCGCGTCCTCGCCGTCGAGCACGCAGGTGATCGGTGACATCTCGGTCTGCCCGAAGACGGCCACATTGAGTGCGTTCGGGAAGGTCTCGGCCATCGCGTGCAACACCGTGTCCGAGGCGGGCGCGGCACCCCAGCTGATCACCCGCAGTCGCAGATCACGCTGTGCCACTGTGGGATCGGCGCAGACGAGCTGCCACTGGGCGGGTACGAGGAACACCGAGGTGGCGCCTTCGCGCTCCCAGGCATCGAGCACCTCGGTGACATCGAAAGCCTTGAGTGGGTGGATCACTGTCAGGGTGCCGAGCTGGAAACAGGCTGCGACACTGCCCAATCCGGCGATATGGAACAGCGGCGACGCGCAGAAGGCGACGTCGTCGGTGCGGTAGTGCATCGCCCGGATACAGGTGAGAGCCTGGGAGTTCATGTTGAGGTGGGTGAGCACCGCGCCCTTGGGATTACCCGTGGTGCCGGAGGTGTACATGATCAGCGCGGCGCTGTCCTCGGCGATATCGCGCTGCTCGTGCGGCGCGCCGTCCTCGGCGAGCAGGTCCTCGTAGCCGAGCGTGCCGTCGCCGGTCGGGGCGCCGACCACGATGCGGGTGGCCAGCGCGTCGGTCAGTGTCGACACGGCACCGACCAGCGGCGCGAGCACGGCATCGGTGATGATCACCGTCGCCCCGCTGTCGCCGACCTGGTAGGCGATCTCGGGTGGCGTCAGCCGGAAGTTGACCGGAACGGCGATCGCGCCGAGCGTGTTGATCGCGAAGACGGATTCGATGTACTCGGTGTTGTTGAGCATCAAGATCATCACGCGGTCGCCGTCGCCGACCCCGCGCCGGGCGAGGGCGTCGGCGAGGCGCTCGACCCGCCAGTGCAACTCGCCCCAGCTGGTGGTCTTGCCGAGGTAGCGGAGGGCGGGCCCGTCCGGGCTGGTGGTGGCGTGCAGCGCGATCTGGTTCATCCAGTGATTGCGGCGCGAGCGCAGAGGTTCTGTGGACATGGTGTCTCCTGGTACAGGGCTAGGCCGGGTCGGTGATCGGATGGACGGCGCCGTCGAAGTTCGGTGCGCGACGGGTCAGCATCGCGGTCATTCCTTCGAGGAAGTCGGCCGAGGTCAGCAGTTCGACTTGGCCGGCCTTCTCCTGAGCCAGCGCGCCATCGAGGTGGGCGAGGGTCGCGGCGTTGATGGCCGCCTTTGTCAGTTGCAGCGCGCGCCGCGGTCCCGCCGCGAGCTGAGCGGCGACGGCGTCGATCTGGTCGGGCAGTTGTTCAGCGGGCAGCGCCCGGGTGATCAGCCCCGCGGCGGCGGCCTCGGTAGCGGGCAGTCGGGCACCGAGCAGCGCCAGTTCGGCGGCCCGCGCGCGCCCCATCGCGGCGGCGACGATCGCCGACGCGCCCCCGTCGGGCATGAGGCCGATGGAGGTGAACGGCAGCAGCAGGTACGCGCTATCGGCGGCATAGATGAGATCGGCGGCGAGCGCGATCGAGGCGCCGACCCCGGCGGCCGGGCCGTTGATCTGCGCGATCACGGGCAGGGGAGAGTCGACGATCGCCCGCACCAGCTCGTTGGCACGATCCATCACCAGCTCCGGCGACGCCTCGTTGCCGCCCGCCGCGGCGGCCGCGGCCAGGTCGGCGCCGGTGCAGAACGCCTTACCCGCCCCGGTCAGCACGATCACCCGAACCTCGGGCCGCTTCTCGGCCGCGATGATGAGCTGGCCCAGTTCGCTCATCGTCTCGAGGTCGATCGCGTTCATCCGCGCTTGGCGGTCGATCGTGATCCGCAGGATTCCGTGCTCTTCGTGGACCAGCAGGCTCTCGCTCATCGGGCCACCGCCTCGACGATCGAGCC
The DNA here is from genome assembly GCF_050320175.1 of Nocardia sp. FBN12. GTDB lineage: Bacteria > Actinomycetota > Actinomycetes > Mycobacteriales > Mycobacteriaceae > Nocardia. Next base: position 1,795,879 of record NZ_CP190048.1, read on the forward strand.
GGCCAGCCGACCGGCGATCAGGGCCTCGGCTTCGCGCACCATCGACTCGATCAGCTCGGCGCAGGTGGGGATGTCGTGGATCAAGCCCTGACACTGGCCGACACTCCAGATGCCGGCGTCCAGATCGCCTTCCTCGTAGACCTTGCGGCCACGAGCCCCGGCCACGAGTTCGCGCACATCCTCGAACGTGCCGCCGCCACGCTCGATCTCGACCACTTGCCGGCTCACGGCGTTGTCGGCGACGCGCGCGGTGTTGTTCAGCGTCCGGAAGATCAGCTTGGTGTCGAGCTCGGTATTGGCGACGATCTGTTCCTTCACCACGTGCGCGATCGGTGATTCGACCGTGCACAGGAATCGGGTGCCCATGTTCACCCCGTCGGCACCCAGTGCCATCGCCGCGACCAGGCCACGCGCGTCGGCGATGCCACCGGAGGCGAGCATCGGGATCTCGAGCTCGCGGGCCGCGGCGGGAATCAGCACCAGCCCCGGTGTGTCGTTCTCGCCCGGGTGACCGGCGCACTCGAACCCGTCGATGCTCACCGCGTCGACGCCGACCTGCTGGGCCTTGAGCGCGTGTTTGACGCTGGTGCACTTGTGCAGCACCTTGATCCCGGCGTCCTTGAGAAACGGCAGGTGGGTGGCCGGGTTGCCGCCCGCGATCTCCACGATCGGCACGCCGCCGTCGATGATCGCCTGGCGGTATTCGGCGTACGGCGGCGGAGTGATCGACGGCAGGATCGTCAGGTTCACGCCGAACGGCTTGTCGGTGAGATCTCTGGCGCGGGCGATCTCCTCGCGCAACGCCTGCGGAGTGGGCTGGGTGAGGCCGGTGATGATGCCGAGGCCGCCTGCCTCCGAGACCGCGGCCGCGAGTTCGGCCCGGCCTACCCACATCATTCCGCCCTGCACGATCGGGTGCTCGACACCGAAGGCTTCGGTGAATCGGGTGCGCAGCATCGCGCCCTCCGTCCGGTTTCGACGTTCTCGACGACTGCCGCGGAACCTGGCTACGGCTCTTTGCATCCGGCGAGAATCATGATTAACTTAGTGAGAATTGGGATTAACTTAACGGCCGCTGAGGTGGACTGTCAACAGTGTGCGCAAGTCCGCGTCGTGCTACTCGAAGGATGGTCGAAGATGACCGAAACGCCCACCACCGCACCCGTTTCTGCGACAATGCTGACCACCGTCGACGCCGTGTCCGGCGAACCGGTCGGCAGCTGGCAGATCGACGATGCCGCCGCTGTCGCCGCGGCCGTCGAGCGCGCTCGCACGGCCGCGCGGACCTGGGGTGAACTCGGGTTCACCGAGCGGAAACGGGCATTACGGCGGTGGGCCGCGCAGATCATCAACAATGTCGACGAGTTCTGTGCGCTGATCAGCGCCGAGAACGGCAAACCCGCCGACGACGCCTACCTCGAGGTGATCACCGCTGTCGAACACCTGAACTGGGCGGCCGGGAACGCGAAGAAAGTCTTGAAGCCGAAGACGGTGTGGCCGGGATTGATGATGGCCAATGTCGAGGCGGTGATCGAGCAGCGCCCGCACGGGGTGGTCGGGGTGATCGGCCCGTGGAACTACCCGGTGTACACACCCAACGGGTCGATCGCCTACGCGCTGGCCGCGGGCAACACCGTGGTGTTCAAGCCGAGCGAGCTCACCACCGGGATCGGGCACTGGTTCGTCGACGCGTTCGCGAAGGCCAATCCGGGACTGCCCCAGGGAGTTCTGAGCGTCGTCACCGGTCCCGGCGATACCGGCCGCGCGCTGGTCGAGTCCGGTGTCGACATGATCGCGTTCACCGGATCGACCGCCACCGGCAAGCGGATCATGGCGGCCGCGGCGCAACGGCTCACGCCGGTGGTCCTGGAATGCGGCGGCAAGGACGCGGCGATCGTCGCCGAGGATGCCGACCTCGCGGCCGCCGCGGACGCGATCGTGTGGTCGGCCATGGCGAACTCCGGTCAGACCTGCGTCGGCACGGAGCGCTGCTATGTCGTCGACTCCGTCCTCGAGCAGTTCCTGGCCGAGGTCACCGCGCGCGTTCGCGAACTCACGCCGGGGCGGTCCTACGGTCCCATGACACTGCCCAGCCAGGTCGACGTGGTCGCCGAACATGTCGACGACGCGATCGCACATGGTGCCACGGCCGTCTTCGGCGGGGCCGACTCGATCAGGGCGCCGTTCGTGAGCCCGATCGTGTTGCTCGACGCCCCCGAGGACTCGCTCGCGGTCCGTGAGGAGACTTTCGGGCCGACGCTGACCGTGCGTGGCGTCCGCGATATCGAGGAAGCGATCCGGCTGACCAACGCCTCGCGCTATGGGCTGGCGTCGTCGGTGTTCTCCCGCAAGCGCGGCATGGAGATCGCCCGCGCGCTGCGGGCGGGCGCCACCTCGGTGAACAGCCCCGCCTCCTATGCGGCGATTCCGGCACTGCCGTTCGGCGGGGTGGGGGAGTCCGGCGTCGGCCGGATCCACGGCGCCGCGGGACTGCTCGGTTTCACCCGCCCACATTCGATCGCACGCCAGCGCTTCGCGATTCCAGGCATGGCCCTGCAGTCCTTCGCGCGCACGGAATCGACCATGTCGACGGTTCGAAAGCTCACCGCCCGCCGCTTCGGGCGCGCAAAGTAGCTCAATCCATCACTACGAAAGACGAGGAACACAACAGTATGGGCGTCGAATTCAGCTCCGAACACAAGGATTTCGCCGCGGCTGTCGCCGCATTCGCCAAGCGCGAGGCGGGCACCCGCGAACAGCGTGACGCGCTGACCGCCAACGACACCGAACAGCACAATCCGGGTGTCTACGCGAAAATGGCCGAGCTCGGCTGGCTCGGTCTGACGGTGCCGGAGGAATACGGCGGGTCCGATGCCACGATGGTCGACATGTGCATTCTCCTGGAAGAATCACTGCGCGGCATGCTGCCGATCGGGGCGATCGGTCCGACTCTCATCACCGGCGGCGCCTACGCCAAATTCGGCACCGAAGCACAGAAGGACACCGTGCTGCGCGGCATCGTTCGTGGTGCGTCCCAATCGATTTCGATGTCGGAGCCCGAGGCGGGTTCGGATGTGGGCAATCTGTCGACCAAGGCTGTGAAGACCGCTGACGGCTGGCTGATCAACGGCCAGAAGACCTGGTGCTCCAACGCCCATATCTCCGAGAACATCCTGCTCGTTGCCCGCACCTCGAAAGACGGCGGAAAACACGAGGGGCTCACCATGTTCCACGTGCCCGCGGGCACGCCCGGTCTGCAGATCTCGCCGATCGAGCTGATGGGCAACCAGAAGGAAACCAACGACCTCTATTTCACCGACTGCTTGCTCCCCGAGGACGCGGTCGTGGGTGAGGAAGGAAACGGCTGGCGTCAACTGATGACCGGCCTCAACTTCGAACGACTCATCCTCGCCGCGATGAGCTTGGGTGCCGCCGAACGCGCCTTCGAGGACACCATCGGATTCGTCACGCAGCGTAAGCAATTCGGCCGCCCGGTCGGCACCTTCCAGTCCCTGCGCCACCGCCTGGCCGACCTCGCCACCGAGATCGAATGCACCAAGCTGCTGATCTACAGCGTGGCGCGCGAGGCCGATGCCAACCCGAACAAGATGCTGGCCAGGGAGGCGTCGATGGCCAAGCTCAAGGCCACCGAAGTCAGCAAGCAGGTGGCGCTGGAAGGCATGCAGATGATGGGCGGCTACGGCTACGCCCGCGAATTCGACATGGAAAAGCACGTCCGCGGCGCACTGGTCTCCACCATCTTCGGCGGCACCAGCGAAATCCAGCGCGACATCATCGGCCGGACCCTCGGACTCTGACGACCCGTGGGCACGAACGGTCGCCCGGTGTGCGAGTTCGCGCACCGGGCGAACGCAGGAGCCGTGCGTGCCCGTAGTTTTTCCGCCGGCTCACCAAACCGCGGGCAAGAGCAGTCCGAACCTCTCTGCATGCCTCACGTCTGTCGTGGGGTGACCCGCACTGCCTCGATCAGTGCATCCGGTAGACGAGAGGTTCCCGCTAGTGAGAAGAACACGGCGATCGATCCGTACGGCGGCAGCGCGCGCTGCGCTGGTGAGCGCGCTGGCCTCGGCAGGGCTCGCGCTGCCCGCGAGTGTCGCTGTCGCCCAACCCGAGACGGCCCGGGTGGTCTCGACAGTCGATATCGACAGCAGGCGCCAGGTGGTGACCGTCTTCTCGCCCGCGATGGACAAGCCGATCCCGATCCAGGTGATCCGTGCCGCGGACACCGAGAACCCGCGGCCGACGATGTATCTGCTCAACGGCTCCCAAGGCGGCCCGAATCAGAGCGGCTGGGACGCGCAGACCGATGCCGTGAGTTTCCTGCGTGACAAGGACATCAACGTGGTGACCCCGGTCGGCGGCGCCAGCTCCTACTACACCGACTGGGTGCGCGACGACGCGGTGCTCGGCCGCAACAAATGGCAGACCTTCCTCAACGAGGAGTTGCCGTCGGTGATCGAGGGATTCCTCCGGGCTGATGGCAACCGCGCGGTGGTCGGTGTGTCGATGAGCGGTACATCGGTGCTGAACCTGGCGATCGCCAAGCCCGGCTTCTGGAACAGCGTGGCGTCCTACAGCGGGTGCGCGCAGACCTCGGATCCTATCGGCCAGGAATTCGTCCGGATCACGGTAGAGAACTGGGGTGGCGGACAGAGTATCGAGAACATGTGGGGACCACGCAACGGTCCCCTGTGGCGAGCCAATGATCCGCTCGTCAACGCGGAAGGGCTGCGCGGCACCGAGGTCTATCTGAGCACCGGTACCGGAATCCCCGGCGCACCCCACGACACCCCGGCTGACGCGCGTGTCCAGGACGGCAGGATCCCGCTCCCGGTCCAGATCGCCTTCGGCGGGCCCATCGAAGCGGCAGTGCATTTCTGCACCATGAACCTCGCGAACCGGCTGCGCGAGTTGAATATTCCCGTCACGCTGAACGAACGCCCCGTCGGCACACATTCCTGGGGCTACTGGGAGGATGACCTGCGGTCGTCGTGGCCTTTCCTGGCGCGGTCGGTCGGCAGCCGGACCAACTGACGCGCGTCGGCGTCGTCTGTTCGCGTCGCGAGTTGACCTCCTCGGCCACGATGCCGTGGACGAGGAGGTCAGGTCCGCATGGGCTCAGGCCTTGGTGGCGACGACGAGAACGTTCTTACCGAAGAGCTTGCCGGTGACGACCTGGAGAAGCTTGCTGAGCGGGAACACCACGCGGTCGTAGAGCTTGAGCGCCCGTGTGTTGATCGTGCCGTCGTCGCTCCCGGCGAATTTGTAGGCCAGGGTGGCGAAGAAGCCGATCGGGTCGCAGTAACGCGACTCGACGATCTCGAGACCCGCGTTGCGCAGGATGCGGTTGAGCTGGGTGCGGCGGTAGCGCCGGTAGTGCCCGACCTTGGTGTCCATCGAGCTGAACAGCGTCTCGAGCGCGGGCACATACAGCACCAGTGTTCCGCCGGGCCGCAGTAGCGAGGCGAGGTGTTCAGCGGCTTCCTGGTCGTTCTTGATGTGCTCGAAAACGTTGAAAGAATAGATGAGACCGTACATTTCGGATTCGGACGGCTCGGCCTCGCAGTCGACGACCTTGTAGCCCTTCGACAGCAGCAATTTCTGCAAATCGGCGTCGGGCTCGAGACAATCCGGGATGATCTGCCGTTCGGCGAGCATGTCGGCGTAGGTGCCTCTACCCGCTCCGAAATCGAGTATGCGCAGGTCCGGCGACGTGACATGTTTGTCAACGCAGTCGATCAGGAATTTGTTGTAATTGACCGCTTCGGTCATCGCCTCCAGGTTGTCGCACCCGGTGTACGCGAATTCGCTGCTGGTCACGCTTGATCCCCTCAATTCTTCGATGGGCGGCAATGGCGGTCAGCGTAGTCCGGTTACATTGCGGTGCCACGACATCGGGAAACAAACGCGAATTCAGCGGGGGAGCGGCCGGCCGAGGACGATGGTCTGCAGCAGCCGGATCACGGTTTCCTGCGGGCAGATTCCGTCGTCACCGAAGGTGCGGCCGAGGTCGACCACGAGGCTGAACGCCGCGTGCACGAGGATTCTGGCCTCGCCGATCGACAGTTCCGGTCTGGCCTGCGCCACGAGTTTGGCCCATTCGGTGATGATCAACTGCTGCAGGTGGCGCAGGGTCACCTGATCGGCCGGGTCGACGTGGGTGAACTCGGCGTAGTAGACGAAGGTCAGCGCCCGTTCGTCGAAGGACCCGGTGACGTAGAGGTCGATCAGCGTGCCCAGCGCTTCGGCGGGGGTGCCTGCGGCGCTCACCGCGGGGGTGATCGCCCCGGACACCCGGTCGGCCGCGCGCCGGAAGGCCGCGGCCAGCAGATCACTCTTGCTGCGGTAGTAGCGATAGACCGCCGAGGCGGCCGACAGATCCGCCGCGACGGCGATGTCCTCCATGCTGACATTCGGATAGCCACGCTCGTGGAACAGCTCCACCGCCTTGCGCAGCAAGAGGTCGTGTTTGAACGGCTGTGGCCGTTCGGCGGCCCGCCGGATCAGTGCGGCGCCGCGCTCACCCGACAGGTCAGCATCGATCAATGCCCAGCTGGTCGCTTTGAGCAGCGGGGCAAGCGCTTTCGCCGAGACGGTCGCGTGGTGGTCACCGATGCTGCTGATCACCGCGAACAGAGACACCGCGCGGACCACCCGGTCGTAGCCGTCGAGTTCGGGACGCACGTCGTGAATCAGGCCACGCACCGTGGCGATCGCGGTGGTGAACTGTGCGGTGAACTCGGTGAAGTCGGCGGGCTCGAGGTAGCGCCGCTCCCACCGGGCCAGTGCGACGGTCGGGCGGTTGCTGATGGTGAGCACGACGATGGCGTCCAGGACATGATCGAGGCGCTCGCGCGGTGACCAATCGGCAGCGTCGTCGGGGAGTTCGACCGCGGTCAGTGCCAGCCCGGACAATCGCAGCAGTTCCTCGCGGAACAGCGCGTATTTGCTCGGGAAATGGCGATAGAGGGCGGTGGAACTGATCTCGAGCCTGCGCGCGATGTCGTCCATGCTCACACCGTGGTAGCCGTGCGCGCCGAACGCCGCCGCCGATTCCGCCGCGATCTGCGCACGCCGGTTCTTCGGCCTGCGCTTGACCACCCGCGGTGGCGCGTCCGCTGTCGATTGTGCCGCGTGCTCGTTCGTCGTCCTGCCCATCTCGTCTTTCATGCTATCGCCCGGTCGCCGCGGGCCGGCTCACCGGATTCGCTCACTGCGCCTGCGCTGGTGGGGTCGGGGAGTTCACTTTCTCGACCAGCCAGCGGCCGTCGTCGTTGCGCAGGCTCAGCACCATCGAGAGCTGGCCGGGCTTGGGCTTGTGCTGGGTGCCCAGGCTGGTGATGGTCTGGCGGATCACCACGATCGCCTCGGCCGAGTCCTCGTCGGCGGTGCGGATCGCGCACTGGGTGTCGGTGACCGCCGAGGTGACCTCGCCCTGGGTCAGCACCTCACGCAACTCGGTGCTGGTCGACTCGAACTGCTTCTTCCAGTCGCCGGTCGCGCCGTCGAGCACCCCCTTGAAGTACGTGTCGAGGTTTTTGCTGTCGTAGTCGGCCAGCACCGGCCCGTACTGGCAGGCTGCCTCGCGTGCCTGTTCCTGGGCTCGCATCAGGTCCTTGTTGTGCTGGTTCTGGACGAACAAGACCATCGAGGTGGCCAGCGACGCGCACAGGACCGCGGCCACGCCGACACGCGCGGCGACAGCGGCCGTTCGTCCGCGCAACCACGAATCCGCGCGATCGTCGGCCGCGGCCGTTTCCGTCCTGGGTTCGGCGGTCGGCGTCGCGTCGGCCGTAGCCGGGTCGGAATCGTTGCTCGGTTCTTTGGCGTCTTTGCTCATGCGGGAACTCCTCAACGTGGTGCGGGGACGGCGGGTTGGGACAATTCGTTGCCGGTGACGCCGGGCGGTGGCCCCGCGCCGTTGTCGGGGCCGGGCGGCCGCGGCGCGTTGGCCGAACCACGTACCTGCAGAGCCGGATTGGTGGTGACGCAGTAGTTGTAGAGGCGCACCCTGGTGTCGGTGGTCTCGGTGGTCGGCACCACGGGGACGGTGTCGTACTCGCACGACGGCCGTGGCCACGGGTCGATGAGGGTGAAGAAGCCGCCGTCGTGTGCCGGGACGCCGACCGCGTCGGCGAAGCGGCTCAGCGACGGGAACAACGCCTCGAGCGCTGGTTGCCGGAGTTTGGCGGCCTTGGTGATGGCGACGAAGTTCGTCACCAGATCGGTGATCGGATCGTGGGTGCGTGAGACGAATCCGCCCAGCGTCGCCAGGTGCCCCGGTCCCTGTTCCAGCAGGTGCCGCAGCTCGGTGTCGGCGGCGGTGAACTGCCGGAACAGGGCGGTGCCCGAGGTGGTGAGCGTGGTGAGGTCTGGTTGCGCGTGCGAGGTCGTCTCGGCGATCACCTCGAGATTGCGGATCAACTGCAGCGTCTGCGGCAGCAGATCGGTGAGTCCCGCCATCGCCTGGCTGATCCCGGAGATCATGTTGCGCAACCCGTCCGGGCCCCCGGCGAGGGCTTTGTCGAGTTCGTCGACGATCACCGTGAGCCGTTCGGGATTCATTCCGCCGACCAGGCCGCTCATATTCGCCAGTACCGATTGCATCGGTACCGGTACGGAGGTCTGCGCGCGCTCGACGACCGAGCCGTCGCGCAGATAGGGCCCGCTCTCGGAGACGGGACGAAAGTCCAGGTACTGCTCGCCGGCCGCGGACAACCGGTTGACGGCGACGGTGCCGCCGACGGGAATCCTGGTACTCCCATCGATTTCGGCGCGGGCTGCGACGCCGTCACCCGACACGCCGACCGAACTCACCCGGCCGACCCGCCAGCCACGGAAAGTGACATCGCTACCGACCGACAACCCGCCGGAGGTCGCCAACTCCACGGTCACTACATACTGCGAGCGGCTCGGATCGATCCGCAGCACCGCACCGCCCAGATAGAGGCAGCCGAGCACGAGCACGACGACGAGCCCGGCGTTGGCGACCGCGACCCGTTTGCGCACCAGCCATTGCCACAGCGGTGAATTCATCGCGGACCCTCCTGCGGTGCGGGTTGCGGGATGCTGGTCACGCGACCGAACACCTTCGCGAGAACCTCGGCCAGACTGCCGATGAACGCGGGCACATCGCCCCCTTCGGGCCAGCGGCTGCCCGACGGGTCGGTGAGTGCGCCGATGTCGAGGTAGGACACCGTCGCCGCAACCGCCAGGGTCGGGCCCTGCAAGCTGGCCATCAGCGAGGGGTAGAGGGTGTGCAGTCCCTCGAGGGTGCCGGTGAGGTCGTCGCCCATCCGGGTGAATCCCGACATCAGGTTCTGCACGCTCTGGAACAGGCTCACGAACTGCGGCCCGTTGCTCGTGCTGAAATCGCCGAGCGCGTCCATGGTGACCGCCACTTTGCTGATCAGATCGACGATCGACTGGTTGTTCTCCGCGACCAGACCGATCAGCTGCGGGAAACTGTCGGCGACGGCGCCGAGTTCGGCCTTGCGGCCCGCGAGTTCGGCGGTGAGTACCTGCAGGCCGTGCAGGGTGGCGTCGAGGTCGCCGGTGCGCTGGTTGAGCGCGCCGATGACGTCGGTCATCTCGGTGACCAGGTGGCGCAGTTGCGGTGCGTGCCCGGCGAAGATCGAATCCAGTTCGGAGGTGATCCGCGCGGCCTGGTTTATCCCGCCACCGTTGATCAGCATCGAGATCGACATCATCAGTTGTTCGACCGAGGCGGCAGTGCCGGTGTGGTCGATGCCGATCGTCTCGCCCGCGCGCAGCGGTGCGCCCGCCTCCGCTTCGGTGGGCAGGGTCATCGCGACGAAGATGTCGCCGAGCGGGGTCGCCTGACGCAGTTCCGCGGTGGTTCCGCGGGGCAGCTGGATGTCCTCGCGGATCAGCATTTCGATATCGGCCAGGAACGACGTGGTCGAAATGTCGGTCACCACACCGATATCGGTGCCGCCGATCTTCACCTGGGCGCGGTCGGGCAGGTTGAGCGCGTCGCGGAAGGTGGCGTGCAGGGTGTAGCCGGGGCCGCCGATGCCGGGTTCGGGCATCGGCAACTCCCGCACCGTGAGCGAGCACGCGGTGCTCGCCGACGCGACGACCGCGGCGCACGCCGCGGCGCAGATACTCGAGCGCAAGTTCATTCGGTGATTCCCAACAGCGCGGCGGTGAGCCCGAAGTCGGGCCCGAAGTCGGCGATCTTGCCGGTGCGGCAGCCGTCGTAGCGCAGCTGGACGCGTTCGCAGAACAGCGACAGCGCTTCGCCGTCGAGTACCGCCTTGTCGAGCAGGCCGTGCAGGCGCAATGCCTGGCGTTCCCGGCTGACGGCGTTGTCGATGTTGTCGAAGAACAGCGGCCCGACGTCGATGATCTCGGTGAGTCCGCGTGCGTTGGCCCGCATCTGGGTGGCGATGGCGACGAACTTGGTGAGCGCGCCTGCCAGCTGATCCTGGTTCTGTCCGACCACCGTCGAGGTGTTGGTGACGAAGTCGTCGAGCTGGGCAAGCACGGCTTGCAAACCGGGCGCCTGCGCACTGAGCAGGGCGATCAGTTCGGTGATCCGGCCGCTGAAATCGCGGACGGTCTGGTCGTTCTCGGCGATGATCTGGGTGATCTCGTTGAGCCGCACGACCGTGTTCGCGATCTGATCCTTGTTGGCCAAGGTCAGCTCGAAGGCCGACGACAGCGAGTCGAGGGTTTCGCGCAGTCGATCGCCGTTGCCGTCGAGCAGCGGGAACAGCACCCGGCTGGCCATCGGACCCGCCTCGCTGTCACCTTTGAGCGCGGCGCCCAGCTGGTCGAAGTTCTCCAGAATGCGGTCGAGTTCGACCGGAGTTCTGGTGCGGGACAGGGGAAGATGCGCGCCGTCGGCCAATTCGGGACCGGACCCGGTGTATGCGGGTGCCAGTTCGACGTGGCGGTTGGTGATCAGCTGCGGGGAGATCAGCGCGGCCATCGCGTCGGCCGGGATTCGCACATCGGCCTCGACCGACATCACCACCTCGACGTAACTGCCGCGCGGCGTCACCGATTCGACCACCCCGACCGGAACGCCGAGCACCGAGACCTCGTTGCCCACATAGAGCCCGGCCACGCTCTCGAAATCGGCACTGAAGCGCTTGTTCTCGCCGAAATACCGGTCGCCCAGGCTCGACACGCTGCCGGGTAGCAGCGAACAGCCCGACGCCACCACCGCGGCCAGGCACATCGCCGCCAGTTTCGCTCTGCGTCTCATCAGTTGCACCCCTGTACGGCCTGCGCGAAGCACAGCCAGTTGTCGGGAAAGATCCACGGGGCCCAGACATCGCCGTAGGGTCCGTTGCCGACCACGTTGTTGAACTGGCGCAGCGTGACCGGAGCGATCTCGTAGAGCCGGTCCAGGTTCTCTTTGTTCTTGGTGAGCCCGTCGGCCATGGTGTCGAGGTTCGCGATCAGCGGTCCGAGTTCACCATTGTTCTCGATACCCATGTCCTGCAATAGTTTCGAGAGCGCGGCGACATTGTCGAGCAGCTGGGTGAGCAGCGTCTGCCTGGTCTGCACCGCGGCACCGATCGCCTCACCACGGGTGAGCAGCACCAGCACACTGTTGCGGTTGTCGGACACGAGCTGGGAAACCTGATCCATGCTTTTCAGGAGCAGGTCGACTTCGTCACGGCGGGCGTTGATCACCTGGGCCAGCGCGCCGATGCTGTCGAGGGCCTGCACGGCCATTGCGGGGGAATCGCCCATCTGTTTGTCGAGCAGATCGAGCGCGGTCCGCAACTTACTCGGGTCGAGGCGCTCGATCCGTTCGAACGACGACGTGTACTTCGGGTCCTGGATGACCTTGCTCAGGTTGTAGGGCACCGAGGTGTTCTCGACGGTGATCCGATTGCCTGCGAGCGGAGCGCCCCTGCCCGGCTGCAGGTCGATGTGCAGCCTGCCGAGGATGGTCGACATCTTGATCGCCGCCTTGGCGTCGGCGCCGAGGCGCAGGTCGCGACGCACGGCCAAGGTCACGTCGACCCGATCGTCGACGAGGTCGACCGAACGTACCGCCCCGACCTCGATCCCGGAGATGTCGACGGTGGCCCCCGCCCGCAACCCGGCCGCCTGGGCGAACTCGGCGTGAATCGTCTTGTCGCCCAAGCGGAGCTGCGCGAGCAGGCTGGAGCCGCCGAGCAGCACTGCCACGGCGAGCACCGCGATCAGGCCGAGGCGCAGGTTGCGGTTGTGACGCAGGAAGGCGAACTTGGCCATCATCGGCACACCCCCGATTGCGATTCGCCGCCGACCTGGGAGAACAACCCCGGCGGCAACACCACGTTCCACAGCGAGACATCGAGCCGGCAGATGTAGGCGTTGCCGTAGGCGCCGTAGCTGGTGAATCGGGCGACGCCATTGAGGAAGTCGGGCAGTTCCACGGCGGCGCGGTCGAGCGCGGCGCCGTTGTAGAGCAGCATCATCACGCCCTGGGTGGCGGTGCGCTGTGCCTCGCCCATGCCCGGTTTCACCTGGCCGATGAGCGTGACCAGCGAGTCGGTGGCACCTGCCACCCGGTCGACCGAGCTCTTCAACGTCTGTCCTTCCGCGTAGAGCCCGTCCATCAGGCTGCGGGTCTGGGTGATCAGGGTTTCCAGTTCGCCGCTGCGATTGGCCAGACCCGACATCACGGCGCTGAGGTTGCCCAGGACGTCGCCGAGGATCTCATCGCGCTGGCCGAAGGTGTTCGCCAGCTCGGCGGCCTGGGTGATCAACGCCGACAACGAGATCTCGTTGCCCTGCAGAGCCTGGATGAGAGTCTCCGACAGCGAATTGATCTGGTCGGGTTGCAGCACGCCGAACAGCGGCTCGAAGCCCGACAGCAGCGAGGACACGTCGAAGGACGGCTCGGTGCGGGTGAGCGGAATCTGCGCGCCCGGCGGCACCGGGATGCCGGCGTCCTTGCCCGCGGCCAAGGCGATATAGCGCTGGCCGATCAGATTCTGGTAGCGGACAAGGGCTTTCGTCGTGTCGGTGAGGTGCTGGCGCGCCTCGATCCGGAAGTCGACCCGGGCGGTGTAGTCGTCGGTGAAATCGATCTTGTCGATCCGGCCGACGCGGACACCGGCCATCCGGACGTCATCGCCCTCGCGTAGCCCGAGCACATCGGTGAACAGCGCCGAGTAGCTGTTCGTGTCGCCGGGCACGCTGCGCTGCAACGTCGACCAGACGGTGTAGGTGAGCACGACCGTGAGGGTCACGAAAAGGCTGAACCCGATCAGCGCTTTCGTCGATTTCATGACGCGGCACTTTCGGTGTCGGGGACGATGGGCACGTTGCCGAGAATCGAACCGAGCAGCAGGAGCTGGGTTACCGTCGGGCGCCCGCCGACCAGTGCTGCCACCGCGGCGCTGCCACGCAGCGAGATCGGTTTCGCCGCACCGGCATCGGGCAGCGGGGCGGCGGCTGGCGCGGTGATGCCGGGGATGGCGGGCAGGCCCGGAATCGACGGCAGGCCCGGAATCGCGGGCAGGCCCGGGAGCGTGGGCGCTGCTGGAACGACCGGCACAGTCGGTGCCGGACCGGCGGCGTCGAGGCGCTGGGGGAGCTGCTGAACCGGATACTCCTGTGGCGGAGCGACTTCCGGCACCGTCGGCCCGCCACAGCGCGGCCCGGCCATGTCGCCGTAGCGCGGGCAGTCCGCCGCCGTGTACTGCTGGAACGGGGTGAACGACACGTCCATCTTCCACACCATCTGCTTGCGCGGTCCGAAGTGGAACACCTGCTGCAGCTTGTTCAGCGAGGCATTGAGGTTGGCCGCGGTCGACTGCAGCGCGCCGGGATCCTTGGCCAGCGCGCCGAATACCGTGTCCAGGCCCGACACCAGTTCCTTGCCCGAATTCGGGTTGGCGGCGAACAGGGTGTTCACCGCTTCGACGGTGGAGTTGCCCTCGGTGAGCAGCGCGACCAGTTGGGTCCGGTGCTCGTTGAGCGTGTTCGCGGCGGTCAGCGAATCGCCGAGCATGCCGACCAGTTCTGGCGCGGACTCGCTCAGCGCCATCGACGCACGGCCGAGATTGCCCAGCAGGCCACCGATCTCGGGAATCCGGTGCACCTCGGTGAGCCAGGTGTCGAGGCGCTCGATGGTGGAGCCGGGCACCCGGGCACCGCCGTCGAGCGCGGCCGCCAGGGTCGCCAGCACCCGGCCGAGTTTCTCCGGCTGGATGGTGGTGAGCACATCGCGCAGGGTGTTCAGGGTGGTCTGCAGCTGGACGGTCGCCGAGCTGGTGTCCTCGCGGATGGTGGCGCCTGCGCGCAGAGTGGTGGCGGCCGCGCCGTTGTCGACCAACTGGATCGAGGTGACACCGAAGATGTTGTCCGGGATCACCCGCGCGGTGACGGTGTCCGGAATCGTCTCGGCGATACCGGGTTTCAGCTCCAGGGTGGCGTGCTGCAGCTTGCCTTTGGCGACCATGTCGACGGCCGAGACCGCGCCGACGATCATTCCGCGGTACTTCACGTCGGCGCGCTGGGGTAAGCCGTCGCCGGTGCTGGTCAGCTCGGCGCCGACCACCACTTTGTCTTCGAATTCGCCGTTGTAGCGCATGCCGAGCAGATACAGCGCGAGCGCGAAGCTGAGGGCGACCGCTAGACCGGCGAAGGTGAGCTGGAGCGGTTTGGGCCCGCGGCCACTGGGATCGAGCATCATCGAGGCGACCTATCCCGAGATCCGGAATCCGGGGTCGATGCCCCAGATAGCAAGGGTGAGAAAGAGATTGGTGAAGACCATGACGACGATGACCATCTTGATCGCCCGTCCGGCCGCGACGCCGACACCTTCGGGACCGCCGCTGGCAGTGTATCCGTAGTAGCACTGGATGAAGGTGGCGATCAGGACGAAGATCACGACCTTGAGCACCGAGAAGAACACGTCGCCGCCCAGCAGGAACTGGAAGAAGTAGTGGTCGTAGGTGCCCGCGGTGGTGCCGCCGAGAAACAGCACCGACAGCTTGGTCGCCACGTAGGCGACGGCGAGGCCGAGGGTGTAGAGCGGGACAATGGTCAGCGTCGCCGCGATCATCCGGGTGGTCACCAGGTAGGGCAACGGACGGATCGCGATGGATTCGAGCGCGTCGATCTCCTCCGAGATCCGCATCGAGCCGAGCTGGGCGGTGAACCGGCAGCCGGACTGGATCGCGAAGGCGAGCGTGCCGAGAATCGGCGCGATTTCGCGCGTGGTGGCGAAACCGGAGATGGCCCCGGTGAGTGGGCCCATGGTGAGCAGGTTGAGCGCGGTGTAGGACTCCACGCCGACGGTGATGCCGCCGAACGCGCACAGCACCACGACCACCCCCACCGTGCCGCCGCCGACGATCAGCGAGCCGTTGCCCCACCCGACATCGGCGACCAGCCTCGCGACTTCCTTGCGGTAGTGCCGCAGCGCGAACGGAATCGCGAACAATGCCTGGAAGAACACGATGGCCTGATGCCCGACGCGCTGGTTGGCCCGCACGGGCACCTTCGCCGCCGCACCGACCACGCGTACCGGCCGCATGACGGGCGGGATGTACTCGGCTGCCATCTCAGACCACCTTCGACGGGAAGAAGGTGTTGTACAGCTGGGTCACGATGATATTGGTGGCGAACAGCATCAGCGCCGAGGACACCACCGCCGAGTTCACCGAGTTCGCGACCCCGCCCGGCCCGCCTTTGGTGTGCAAGCCGATGTCGCAGGCGATGATCGCCGTGAGCACGCCGAAGATGGCGGCCTTGACCAGTGCGACGATCAGATCGTTGGCCACCGCGAACGAGGCGAACGAGCCGATGAACGACCCCGGCGTGCCGTGCTGGGCGTAGACATTGAACAGGTACGCCGTCGCGAAGCCGACGAACACGATGAACCCACACAGCAGCATGCTCACCAGCACCGCGGCGGCCAGACGCGGCGCGACGAGCCTGCGCACCGGATCCACCCCCATCACCCGCATCGCGTCGATCTCCTCACGGATGGTGCGCGAACCGAGGTCGGCGCAGATGGCCGAACCGACCGCGCCCGCGATCATCAGCGAGGTCACCAGCGGGGCGCCCTGGCGGATGATGCCAAGCCCGGCGACGGCCCCGATGAAGGTGGTCGCACCGACCTGATTCACCAGCGCGCCGACCTGGATCGACACCACCACCGCCACCGGGATCGCGACGAAGACCGTCGGGAGTGCGGACACATTCGCCATGAACGCGCACTGCTTGATGAACTCCTGGAACGGGAATCGCCGCTGCACGAGCGAGAGGAACAGCTGCGCGATCGTGGCCCTGGCGAGCAGAACCTGTCTGCCGAGCGTTTCGATCGACTGTTGTGGGTGCCGTCGCCAGAGCCCGGTGGCGCTGTCGACGATCTTGTCGAGTTCCGACGGTTGGACAGCGGGTCGCGTCATACGCTCAGCCAATGTTCGAGTAGGACGAGGAGCGCGCCGATCGCGGCGACGCCGAGCACGGCAGCGCAGAGCACCACGACCCACATGCCCACGCGGAGAACGGGATTGACCCGCGTGCGCCCGCCGAGGATCTTGACGACGATCACCACGATGTCGATGAACCAGACCACCGCCATCATCAGGTCATCGTCACATTCGCGAAGGTGAGCACCGGCCAGCACACGATGGATCCGAGGAAGGAGATGACCAGGTCGACGCCGTGGAGACCGCGGAGGTGGCCCGTATGGGTGAGACTCCAGATGATCCCGACGAGACCGTAGGGGATGCCGATGATGATGAGGGTGCCGAGGAATTCCGACACCTTCATCTCGTAACTGAGAAACCTGTCCAGCCGTCGCAACATGGCGATACCGCTGTTCCTTCCTTCATGAACCGGTCGGTGACGCAAGCTGGTAGCCGATGTCGTCCACGGTCCAGCGATGTTGCCGACAATTCTTCTTCGATCCGATGATGTTGCCGATTATTCTTCGTAGATGCCGGACCGCGTCGCCGTGATCGACGCTCTGCCGCCCCGCTTGCCAGTGATAAGTTACTAGTAATTCTCGTCGATGTTGCGAGAATGGTGATTAACTTAGCCTAGAGGTCGCCGACGGTCGGCGACGGTGCAGGAGGTTCGCCGATGTCCGCGGTCATTGTTGATGTGGTTCGTACGCCGTCGGGTCGGGGCAAGCCGGGTGGCGGTCTGTCGTCGGTGCATCCGGCCACGCTGCTGGCGGGGGTGCTGTCGGAGCTGGTCGAACGCACCGGCATCGACCCGGGCCTGGTCGACGATGTGATCGGCGGCTGCGTCACCCAGAGCGGGGAGCAGGCCAACAACATCAGCCGGACCGCCGTGCTGGCCGCCGGATTCCCGGAATCGGTGCCGGCTACCACGGTCGACCGGCAGTGTGGATCGAGCCAGCAGGCCGTGCACTTCGCCGCACAGGGCGTACTCGCGGGCGCCTATGACGTGGCGATCGCCTGTGGTGTCGAGTCGATGAGTCGCGCGCCGATGTTCTCCAACACCCAGGGCAAGGATTCGCTGCGCGGTCCGCTCGCTGCCCGTTACCCCGCCGGGCTGATCGGCCAGGGGATCGCCGCGGAAATCCTCGCTGCCCGCTGGAAGTTGGATCGCGCGACACTGGACGAGTTCGCCGCCCGGTCGCACCGGCTCGCGGCGGCTACCGCGGCAGCGGGCGGTTTCGCCGCCGAGTTGACCGCGGCAGGGGAGCTCACCGCCGACGAGACCATCCGCGCCGCCAGCACTGTCGAGGGCTTGGCCGGGCTGCGGCCCGCCTTCACCGATCCCGCTGTGCTGGAGAGGTTTCCGGAGATCGACTGGTCGGTGACCGCGGGCAATTCCTCGCCGCTCACCGATGGGGCCTCGGCGGCGCTGATCATGAGCGAGAAGATGGCGGCGAAGCTGGGCCTCACCCCGCGCGCTCGCTTCCACTCCTTCGCTGTGGTCGGCGACGATCCCACGCTCATGCTCACCGCTGTCGTCCCGGCGACCCGCAAGGCGCTCGAGCGGGTGTCGCTCACGGTGGACGACATCGATACCTTCGAGGTGAACGAGGCTTTCGCGCCGGTCCCGCTGGTCTGGCAACACGAACTCCACGCCGATCCCGCCAGGGTCAATCCGCGCGGCGGCGCGATCGCCCTCGGTCACCCGCTCGGCGCCTCCGGCACGCGACTGCTCGCCACCATGGTCAACCACCTCGAGCAGACCGGCGGTCGCTACGGCCTCCAGACCATGTGCGAGGCGGGCGGATTGGCCAACGCGACCATCATCGAACGGATGTGATCACGATGACCACGAACACCCTGACTCTCGACCAAGTTCGTCTCCACATCCCCGACACCTACCGATCCCCGCGCAAACGTCCCGCCCAACTCGCCGACGCCCTGGACTTCTGGATGTTCGCGGGCGCGGCGGCGAACGTCGCGATGCAATTCGCGCACCAGGGTGTCGCGGCGGGCGTGATGGAAAGCCAGGTGGAATCCGGGGCGCTGATGGTGCATCCGTGGAAGCGCCTGCGTACCACCTCGGCCTACCTCGCCGTCGCCGTGCTCGGCACCGACGAGGACAAGAAGGCGATGCGTGCGGCCGTCGACGTCGCGCACCGTCAGGTCCGGTCGCGACCGGAGTCGAAGGTGAAGTACAACGCCTTCGACCGCGATCTCCAGATGTATGTGGCGGCTGCCATCTACATCGGCTTCGAGGACACCCACCAACTGCTCCACGGCAAGATGACCACCGGCGAACTCGAGACGTTCTACCAGGGCGCCGACACCTTCGGCACCACCCTTCAGGTCCACCCGGACATGTGGCCGAAAACGCGCGCGGGGTTCGACGAGTACTGGCTCGATGCCTGCCGGCATGTCGTATGCGACGACGAATTCCGCGCCTACATCGACGATCTACTCCACCTGCGAATGATCAACTGGCCCATGCGAACAGTGGGCGGTGGACTACTGCAGTTCCTCACCGCGGGCTTCCTGCCGCCGCATTTCCGCGACCAGATGGCCGTCGAATGGAGCGATGCCGACCAGCGCCGCTTCGAGCATCTGTTCCTGTTCGTCGGCTTCGTCAACCGGTTCATTCCCAGGTTCATCCGATTCGCGGGCACCCACGCGATGATCCGCGACGTGCGCCGCCGCATCCGGAAACAGAAGGCCCTCATCTAGGCGGGTATTTCATCTCGGGTCTTCCTCGGGCTGGTCGCGGAACTCCCGCTGAACGTGGCGCTCATCTGATTCGGGAGCCGGTGGTTCCGAGGGCGGCGGCGGTGAGGCAGGCGAGGGCGGCGGTGATCCAGAGGGGAGTGTAGGAGCCGTTGATGTCACGGATCAGGCCGCCGGTGAGCGCCATCGCGCCGGCGCCGAGTTGGTGGAAGACGCTGATCCAGCCGAAGGTGAGGGCGCTGTCGGCGCCGAAGTAGTGGCGGCACAACGTGAGTGTCGGTGGGACTGTCGCGACGTCGAGAATGCCGAACACCATGGCGAAGACGACGAGGTCGGGGGACCAGCCGCTGGTGAACAGGACCGGGAGGAGGGCCAGGGATACACCCCGGCCGAGGAAGAACACGGCCAGGAGCAGCCGTGGCTCGATCCGGTCGGTGAGCCAGCCCGCGGAAACGGTGCCGAGTATGTTGGCGACGCCGATGATGGCCAGTAGACCCGACGCGGCGGTGGCCGGCATTCCGTGATCGTGGGCGGCGGGCGTGAAGTGGCTCCACATCAGGCCGTTCGTGGTCGCCCCGCACAGCGCGAACATCGAGGCCAGTACCCAGAATCGGGTGTCGCGCACGGCTCGGCGCAGGGCGGTGATCGTGCGGGCGAACGGATTGACGTGTCGATCCGTCTGCGTCGGTGCGGAGTCGGGATCCGCGCCGTAGCGGACCGTGCCGACCGCGGCGGGGCTTTCCCGGAGGAACAGCAGCACGCCGAGCAGCGCCACCGTCGCCAGTGCCCCGCAGGCGAGCACCGGCGCGCGCCAGTCGGCCCGCTCGAGCAACACCGACAGCAGTGGCAGCATCGCGAACTGACCGAATACGCCTGCCGCGGTGAGTAATCCGGTGGCGAGACCGATTCTGCGGTCGAACCACCGGTTCGCGACCGTCGCGGCGAACACCGTGGTGATCGAACCGGTCCCCACCCCGATCGCGAAGCCGAACCACAGCACGAACCAGAACACCGACGGGGTGAAGATCGCGGTCAACACGGAACTCGCGATCAGCGCGAGCAATGCGTACGACGTGATCCGCCGGATCCCGTACCGGTCCATCATGGCCGAGGCGAACGGCCCGACCATCCCGTAGAGCACCATGTTCACCGCCACCGCGGCTCCGATCCCGGTCCGGCTCCACCCTTTCGTCTCGACCAGTGGTTCGGTGATCAGACCCGCGATGGTGGCGAAACTTCCCGCCGCGACGAGCGCGAGAGCGGCCACCGCCACCATTGTCCACGCCGGGTGAAAGCGGGGTCCCCGCCGGATCGTGCGCTGCTCGACTTCGCAAATACTCACCGGAATCCTTCGCGTTGCTCGACGTCCTTACTCTCGTTTCTATCAACCAACGATCAGAATCGACAGTATGCACAATCTTGTCCATATGGACGAAATGGATACCATCGAGCGTATGGCCACCGAGGATGAAGTCCGAGCGCCGATCGTCCGAGCGATGCGAAGCTGCCCCGTCGAAGTGAGCATCGCCGTCCTCGGCGGCGCCTGGAAGATGACCATCGTCAAATACCTCCTCGACGAACCCCTCCGCTACGGCGAACTACGCCGCAAGGTCGGCGAGGTAACCCCACGGGTACTCACCCGCCAACTCCGCGAACTGGAACAAGACGGCATCGTCCGTCGCCACGCCTTCGCCGAAGTCCCACCCCGCGTGGAGTATTCGCTCACGCCGACAGGGAAAGCGCTGCGCGGCTTCGTGTCCGAGCTGAACCGATGGGGTGCGGAATACGTGGAGGGTCTGCAGCCCGCCGCGACGACAAGTTCTAGGTGAAATCAGGTGGTGGGCTTGCCGAACCAGCGGGGGAGGTGGGCGTTCAGGTCTTGTTGGTGCTCTCCGGCCCAGGCGACGTGCCCGTCGGGGCGTAGTAGTAGGGCTGGAATGTTCAGTGCCGCAGTGGGATCCGTGATCAGATCTACTCTGTCGGACCAGCCGTCGACGGTCAGGGATTCGGTGCGATCGAGTAGCAGCGCGCGGCCTTGCCGGAGCTGGTCGTAGAGCTTGCCCTGTTTCAGGTCGACGTCGGGCAGGCGGCGGCCGAGTAGGTCGGGGCCATGGCCGAAGTCGTAGCGGATGTCGGTCGCGGTGATCTTCTCGATCAGGTAGCGGTTCACTTCGTCGAAGTCCATCAATTCGGTGAGCAGCTTGCGCACGGCCTGTGGGCCCGGTTCGGTGGATGTCAGTGCTACCTGGGCGCGGGTGTTGTGCAGGACGTCCGCGGCGACCGGATGGCGTTCGGCCTGATAGGTGTCCAGCAGTGTTTCCGGGGCCCAGCCGCGGATCTGTGCGGCCAGCTTCCAGCCGAGGTTGACCGCGTCTTGAACGCCCAGGTTCAAACCCTGACCGCCGGCGGGTGGGTGGATGTGCGCCGCATCGCCTGCCAACAGCACGCGACCGACCCGGTAGCGCTCGACCAACCGGGTGGCGTCGCCGAAGCGGGACAGCCAGCGCGGGGAGTGCACGCCGAAGTCGGTTCCGGCGACCGCGCGCAACTGCTGCTGGAAATCCTCGAGCGTGGGCGGTTCCGACCGGTCCTCGCGGACATCCGCTGCGGGGACAATAACGCTGTACACGCTTTCGCCGAAGGGCCTGAGACTGAATACCGCGTTGGTCTCACGAATTTCGGTGACTTTGGCGACGACCTCTTCCTGCGGCACACCCACTTCCATCTCGCCCATCAGTGTCTCGGTCCGCGCGGGCTCACCGGGGAACCCGACACCCAGCACCTTGCGCACCGTGCTGCGCGCACCGTCACAGCCGACCAGATACCGCGCCCGCAGCCGCTCCCCGCCGACCAACCGGACGGTCACGCCCTCCTCGTCCTGCTCGAAACCCTCTACCGCACAACCACTTCGGACCTGCGCGCCCAGTTCGATCGCATGGTCTTCGAGCAGCCGATTGATGACCGGCTGCGGTATACCCAGCTGATAGGCATACGCGGAGTCCAGGCCGTCGGGCGCGGGTTTGGGGATCGCGGCGAAGACACCACCGACCGGACGCCGTCGTCCGTGTTCGAGAATGCGGTCCAGCAGTCCGCGCATCGCCATCAGCTCGAGACTGCGCACATGCAGACTGACTATCCGAACCAACGACGACACGGGCTCGGATTCCTTCTCCAGAACGAGCACCCGCACACGGTGCAACCGCAGCTCAGCCGCCAGCATCGCACCGGTCGGCCCGCACCCGGCAATGATCACATCGAACATGAACCACCCATTCGCCTGAATTCTCGCCGACCAGATCGCCGCGATACGGGTCGTCAGACCCGAACGCATCTCCCAGATTACGGATTTCCGCAGGTCCTGGCCTCGGCCGCCTATTGTGCGGCAGCCTCGGGCCTGCCGCAAGCGATATATTCCGGCTCACGCTGTCGCTGGTGCGTGCCCGGGTCGTGGGGGCGCGAGACAGGGCTCGACGGCACAAATCCTTCCACATTCGCCGATCCTGCGACGCGGTGTACATAGTCGAACCCGTAGAGCTCTTGCCTCGCAGGCTCGGCTCAGGTCCGGTAGTAGTGCAGGGAAATGGTGTTGGAGCCGGGAAATGCGGTGGCCGTGGCCAGCTCGACGCGTAGTTGTCGGGAAGCGGTCGCAGACCGCCGCCCAGCGTTTTCGGGACGATGGTCAGGTAGAGGTCGTCGACGAGACCTGCTCCTGGCAGACCTTGAATGATGCTGGCGCTGTTGAGGACCAGGATGTCGCGACCTGTGGTCTCCTCGAGCGCACTCCGTCCTTTCGTTCGATTTCTGGTTCACAGGAGTAGACGGAGCGTCGCGGCCGAACTCATCGCCGCGATTCGATCAGCCAGCGCGTCGCAGCTGGCGGGATTGGCGAAATCGGCGATGCTCAACGGAAATCGGCCAGGTGGTCGGCGACCCACTCTCGATAGGTGCGCGCCGGCCCGCCGGTGACCTCGACGACGGTGGGCAAGACCGGCTCGGGCTGTGCGGTCATCTCGTCCATCCCCGCCAGCGCGTCGTTCACCTCGCCGATCGGCATCCAGGTCGCCATTTCCGCGAGCATCTGCTCCCGCGACATCTGCTCGAACCGCACTGGCGCTCCGAGCACCTCGGCGATGATCCGCGCCCGCTGCGGTGCGGTCAGCGACTCGGGGCCGGTCACCTCGTACGTGGTGCCGGTCCGGCCCTCGAGCAAGGCGCGGACGCCCACTGCGGCGATGTCGCGCTCGTGGATGACCGACCTGCGCCAAGCGTCATAGTATTCGCGCACAACACCTTCCGTACGAATGGACTCCGCCCAGCCGAGGTCGTTACCGGCGAATCCGCCCGCGCGCACGAAGGTCCGGTCGACTCCCGTTTCGTCGATGAGCCGTTCGAGGTAGCCGTGCGAACCGAGCACCGCGCCGGCCCGTTCGTCGGCGCCGATAGCGGAAAGGTAGACGATGTGCTGCGCCTGCTCGGCCAGTCGCCGCACCACCACCGGCGCGGCAGCGTCAGCAGCCAGCGTCGGCCACACCAGGAACACCGCGTGCACACCGTCGAGCGCGGCGTCCAGGCTGCCCGGATCCGCCAGGTCACCGCGTACCACCTCGACGCCGGGCGGCAGATCCGCCGTCTCCGGACTACGGACCAGCGCGCGAACCTCGACACCCGCCTCGTGTAGTTGATCGACGGCCGCGCGGCCGACCTTGCCTGTTGCACCGGTAATCAGGATCATGAGCCCAACTCTGCTACCTGAACCAGTGTTCAGGTCAACCGCGCGGGAGCGGCGCAGTCGGGGAGTGCTCATGTCGCGGGGCGGGCGGCGTAGTAGTCCTGCGGCTCAATCTCGTTCGGCGGCGCTGATATCACTCATGAGTTGTGTCGCGACCGCGGTCGCGTGGCTGGCGAAGGCGTGGCGGTCGGTGCCGAGGTTGCCTTCTGTCCACTCGACGAACAGCGAGATCATCGCGCCGAAGAGCGCCGAAAAATGCATGCGAACACGGGGATCGTCGGGCGAACCGGCGATGCGATCGCCGAGTGCGGCTATCGCGAACGCCGGAATGGTTTCTCGCACATAGCGTCGTAGTCGCGCGTCCGCTACCGGCTCGACCAACAGGATGCGGCAGATACGAGGATCGGCCTCCATCAGGCGGGCGGCGGCCTCGAACACCGCGTGCAGATCACCGGCCGCCACCGCGGGGGCGACGGCTTCTTCCAGGCGAGACAGTGCCGTTCTGTACACCGAGTGCAGCAGCGCGTCCGTATCGGCGAAGCTCTCGTAGAAGAACCTCTGACTGAGGCCGGCCGCGCGGCAGACAGAGCGCATGCCCAGAGCGGAAACACCTTGTGTGCCGACCATTTCGACACCGACATCGATCAGGCGCACCCGCCGATCGGCAGCGCGATCCTCAGCGGTCTGCCCGCCGTAGCTCCTTGACACGGCACCACATTACAAGAACCATCATTTATCGGGAAGCAGTTGCTTCCGGATGGAGGAGGGTGATGTTCACCGACGAGCAGTTCCAGCTGTCACTGCGACAGCCGCGCCTGGCGCAACCGATCCCGACAGTGCTGACGAACCGCGCCGTGCCGGTCTCAGTCCTCGATGAAGCCGCGCTGACCGCCATGACGCAGACGTGGTTCGACGAATACGAGAAGAAGATCGAGTTCTACGCAGGCCACGGCTTCGATATCGCCTGGACCCTCGACTGGGCGAAGAAGTATTGGTGGAGCTGGCAGACCCGGGACATGAGCCACAACCACGAGCTCTACACCGACGACCTGCGCTACAAGGATGTGACGACTCTCGGCGCGACCATGGTCGGCCTCGACGAATTCGTGGCCTACAACTTCGCGTTCTTCGACGCCATCCCCGACTGGCGCTACGACCCGATACCCGGGCAGGGCTATCTCGACCTGACGCCGGATGGTGAGGTCAGGATGGTCGTGCGCTATTACGGAAGTGGTCACCTCGTCGGGCCGCTGAAATTGCATCCCTATCGTGCGGACGCGCCCGCGATCCCGGGCAATGGCGCGTTCATTCAATGCACCGCCGTCGACCGCTATCACTTCAACGCCGACCATCTGATGTACGAAGGCGAAACGCTCTACGACCTGCTCGACGGCGTCCAGCTGGCCGGAATGGTCCCGGGCCCCTCGACCACGGCCTTCAAATGGCTGATGCGTGGCGCGGGTATCGCAACCCGGACCATCACCCGACTCCGTCCGCCCGCCGGCCGGCGTCGCTGAATGTCCGTATCGGCGCAAGCGTCACGTGTGGTCTGAGTAACATTCTCTCTCACCCAGCGATCTTCCAGACAACATCGATTCAGGAGGTTCGACATGCTCTCTGCGAAGCGATTCGCCGCAAGTGCCGTTGTTGTCACCGCCACCGCTGCCGCTACGTTCGTCGGTATCGGCGGCGTAGCCCAGGCCGACGTACCGGTGTGGCAGGCCAACTGTCATGTCTACAACATCTTCAACACCGGCGGGATGGCCAACTGTGAGCTACCGACCTGGCATCAAGTGAAGCTCACTTGCGTTGCGTGGCCCGTGCCGTTCGTCTACTGGAAGTACGGTCCCGCGCAGTACGGGCAGAACCAGTCCTGGGCCAGCTGTGACTCACTCAACGCCATGGTGGGTATCGAAGTCATCCAGGCGTAGTGCGCCGCCGACCGCGACGTCGACGGCCCGAGATCGCCTCGGGCCGTTGACGTTCGGGCTGTCGCATCCGGCCGCCGTGCGCGGTTGCCGACAGCGGTGTTCTTGCCCGGGGGAGTTAGCGCCCGGTGGCGCCGTCGATCAATTCGCGGAGAATGTCGGCGTGGCCAGCGTGCCTGCCGGTCTCCTCGATCATGTGGACCAGTGCCCAGCGGACGCTGGGGGCGGGGCGTTTCGCCTGCGGCACGGGTTCGCCGAGATCGGTGTACCGATCGAGAACTTCGTTCGCGCGCTCGACCGTCTCGCGGTAGCGGGTGACGACATCGGCCACGCTGTCGGCCGGTGCCGCGCGGAAGGTCGCCTGCCAGTCGGTCACGTCGGCCCCGAGGAACATCGAGCGTTCGACGAAGGTCAGGTGATTCAGCAGTCCGAGCAGGTTCGTGCCCGACGGCACCGCCGCTGTTCGCACCTGCGGTTCCGGAGCGCCGTCGACCTTCGCGGCGATCGAGGCTCGGAGGTAGTCGAGGAATGCGCGCAGAGTCGCGGTTTCGCCGCTCCCTGTCCGGGGTGGTGTGGCGTCGCGGCGTCGTTTGGTGGTGGGCACGACGATCTCCTTCGTCATTTGGCCGAGGTATCCCCAGTGTTTCCGGCCTCAGCACGATCTGGCACGCAATCTTGCTGTTCCGGCAAGGTGGACTGATGGCTCGCGAAACGAAAGCCGTACTCGACGTGCTCGGCCCCGGCCTCGATCACCGTGCCTACGACCTCTTTGCCGAGAATGTGACCTGGCGTGGGGCAAGGCCGTGTTTGGTTAGAATCGCTCATGACGCCGAGGCACCTCTTCTTCCAGCTGGGAGCTGAACGTCGACGACAGGTCCACCTCGCGCTGTGCGCGGATGCCCTGCGAGCCTGGATCGGTTTCGTCCAGGAAGAGCCTGCCCGGCTCCGCTACCGCGACTCGGTTGTCGGGATGTGGCACCACGTAGATGTCGAGCTTCCGGCCCATGCCCTTCGCGCCGCTCGGGCCGGTGTGGATCTTGCGGAGGTCGGCAGCCGCTATCTCGAGCCCATCACCGCGCTGCAAGACGACGATCTCGCCTTCCCCGACCCGGTCGAGTTCGCCTATTACGCGATCTACAACTGTTTTCGCAAGTACGTCCGCGGCGACGACATCCCGGATTGGCTGATCGTCAACCAGGCCCTGTCTGTTCACGACGACGGTGAGGTAGCACTACGCCTGACGCGCGCGATCGACGACATCGACCCGACCTCGAACAACGGTTAGTAACGTAGCCTCGGTCGTCCCGCGGCGACGTGCAGCACGCAGGCCAGGCCCATCACCGAACAGTGGGACGTTGCCTCGAAGGCGTTAGTCTTCTGGGGGAACACAGTCGGCGGCGTGCGCGGCCGGGATGCCTTTCCGGCGTTGGCAAGGTTGACCAGACTCGCGAATCGGAAAGAACGGCGACGGATCATGGCGGAGGACCTGACTGTGACTCGGGCGCTGGTGATACCGGCATCCGAGTTGCGCGAGCGGTTCTCACGGTCGTCCGGTCCAGGGGGACAGCACGTCAACACCACCGAAAGCCGGGTAGAGCTGTCGTTCGACCTCGCCAACTCGCCCTCGGTGCCGGAGTGGCTGCGCACTCGCATGCTCGACCGCCTGGCCACCCGACTGGTCAACGGCGTGCTCACAATCGCCGCATCGGAGCAACGCGCACAGCTACAGAACCGCGCGGCCGCCCGCGAACGCCTGGCCTCAATTCTGCGTGCCGCCGCTGCCGCCCCACCACCTGTTCGCCGGGCCACCAAGCCCTCGCGCGGAGCGAAGGAACGTCGTATTTCCGCGAAGAAGCGGCGCGGCGTCACCAAACGCAACCGCCGCGCCTCACCTGAGGACTAGCCGAAGGCCGCGCCGCAGATCGGGACGAGTGCGAAGTCGTGCACCAGGGGTATTCTCACCTTCGTGCCGACTGGCGGTAGCAAACAGGTTCGCGCCGCGCGCAAGCGCAAGAAGCGGATGGCGAACGTCACCCACGACCTCACCGACGCGCAGTGGGATGCGCTCGCAGCGTCATGGGGCGGGTGTGCCTACTGCGGTTCCACCATCGCCTCGCTGCAGAAGGACTGCGTGCAAGCCATCTCGCGCGGCGGCCGCTACACGCTCGGCAACGTCGTGCCCGCGTGCGGTTCGTGCAACGCCAGTAAGTGCAACGCCGAGGTGACTGGCTGGCTGCGGCGCAAGAAGCTCGACGAACGCTCGTTCCTCGTGCGCCACTACGAGATCGCGGCCGAGCTCACGACCCGGTTCGCTTAATGGCCTGAATCGGTCGCTATTCGGCTGCCATCGCACCATCGACCGCACTACGCTTGCGGCGAACTAGAACAGGTTCTTGGGGCGGGAGTGTTCGATGCGGGCAAACGAGATCGCGATATCGCGGGCGACGGTGGTCGGTGCGGTTTTCGCGCTGGTAGCGGCGTGCGCAGGGTGGGCTACGGCAGCGCCACTGCCGGAACAGGATTCGTTCTACGCCGAGCCTGCCGACCTCGCGGAGCCGGCCAACGGCACGGTGCTCGCGTCCCGGGCGATCGAGGCGGAGTCGTTCCTGCACCCGCTGCCCGCGGATGCGTGGCAGGTGCAGTCGGGCGGGTGCGACTTCTTCCAGAACATCCTGCAACTGCTGAGCATGGGCTCGTCCAGCCTCAGCAGTAGCCTGACGGCACCCTGATTAGATCGACGCGAGCGCTCGGCCGAGGGGCTTCCGCACGATCAGGTGACAGCGAGCAGTCACGCCTAGGCTCCTTGGTTCGGGCCGAGGCCCGCGGCCGCGGTCAGTCGCCGGCCGAGGGCTCGTACGGCGTCGTTGAGCGCGGCGGGGTGTTCGATGACGAACGGGCGGTTCAGGCCGGCGAGTACGAGCGGAATCCAGTCGAGTTGTTCGGCCCGGATCAGGACTCGTGTCCATGGGTCGGCGTGCGGCGGCGGGGTATCGATGTCGTGCACGGTGGCGATCGTGGCGGGGAGTAGTGCGCGGATCTGGGGGAGCGTGCCCTGGACTCGGATCGAGACCTCGTGTTGATAGGGCGCCGTGGCGAGTGCCGAGAGCAGATGGGTGGTCGGCTCGAAACCGGCAGGGGGAGCGAAGGTTCCGGGGAGGGTGGTCACCCTGCTGATGCGGTCCAGCCGGAATCGCCGAAGATCGTCGCTGTTGCTGTCCATGCCCGTCAGGTACCAGCGGCCGGAGTGGGCTACGAGACCATAGGGGTGGACGGTTCGCTCACTGTGGTGCCCGTCGCGGTCGGTGTACTCGATCGCGACTGGTCGGTATTCGCGCGTGGCCTCGGCTATCGGTAGGAGTACGGCGGTCTCGACGGGGACTTCGGGGCCGGCGTCCGCGGTGAATTCGGCGGTCTCCAGCAGTGCGTCCAGCCGGGTACGGAGGCGAGCGGGCAGGACGCGGCGGAGTTTGGCCGTGGCGGTGTCGGCGGCGTGCGTAGTCGATTGGCTGGTGCGGAGTCCGAGCGCCACGGCCACCGCTTCGTCGTCGGTGAGCATCAGTGGTGGCATCCGGTACCCCGGGGCGAGCCGGTATCCGCCGTAGCGGCCGCGGAGCGAGCGGACCGGGATGTCCAGGTCGATGAGATGGGTGACGTAGCGCCGGACCGTGCGTTCGTCCACGCCGAGCCGTCCGGCGAGTTCGCCGACGGTGTGGGTACCTCCGGCCTGCAACAGTTCGAGCAAAGCCAGCACGCGGGCAGTGGGGCGCGTCATCGGGAAATTCTCGCATCCATACCGGGCGGAAACTGTCCGGTATCGCTTCTACCGTGGGAATCGATGGCGGAAACTCCGCCCGATGCGATAGCAGGAGCACGCAATGAATCTGGTCTCGATTCGCTTGATCACCGACGACATCGAACAACTGGTCGGCTTCTATCAGCAAGTGACCGATGTCGAAGCCGATTGGGCTACACCGGATTTCGCCGAGATCGTTACTCCGGTCGGCACGCTCGCGATCGGCAGCACCCGGACGGTAGCGCTGTTCGGAGCCGGCAGCGCGCGCCCAGCCGACAACCACACGGCGATCATCGAGTTCATGGTCGCCGATGTCGACGCCGACTACCGGAGGCTGCGCGACACTGTCGATGATTTCGTCAACGAGCCGACAACGATGCCGTGGGGCAATCGGTCGCTGCTGCTTCGCGACCCCGACGGCAACCTGATCAACCTGTTCACCCCGGTCGCTGCCCGCGCTGGGGCACATGTCGAATGACAAGGACCCCGGCGGAGCGCAACTATCGCACGACGGCTGATCGGCGGTAGCAGGTGATGATGTCGTACCGGTCCGCCCGTGTTGTCGACGAGCGGACCGGCAGCGGCACCACGGGACTGGATCAGCCGGCGTTCGAAGTCGCCGGCTCGGGGGCTGCTGAGCCTGTCCGTGCGCGTGGCACGGTGAAGGTGGCAGCGACCGAGCAGATAGCGACGGCGAAGCAGGCTGCGGTGTACCACAGGTTTCCGATGGGGTCGCCGTTGCTGGTCTCGCCGTTGACGGCGGCGAAGAAGTCAGGGAGAGCGGCGATCCAGAGGAAGGCGAAGACGACCAGGTACAGGATGCTGAAGCGTTGGACGAAGGGGTCTGTGTACGGCGGGGGTGTCGCGGTGCCGCGGCGTAGTTCGGTCCACTGGCGGACCATCACGACAGTGGCAACTATCGCGAGTGCTGCCAGTTCCAAGGCGTAGACGGTGCCGCGGACGGTGTCGCCGATCATGCCGATGACAGTGGCGGGGAGCGGGAGCAGGAAGGTACCCACCGAGGCCAGCAGGCCGATGACGATGGTGCGCCACGTCAATTCGATGCCGGAGAAGTTCTTGCCGTCGTCGACGTGGCGGCCGACGAAGTACTGGACGCAGAACGCCAGCGACATCGGCCACAGGGCCGCGAAGACGACGACGCTGCCCATCGGGACCGAATCGAACATCGGCTGGTTGATCGGGTTGTCGATCGACCATTCCCACCAACGCAATTGGGGGCCGAGGTGGTCGAAGATCTCGTAGAAGGCGTGGTGGACGAAACCCACGCAGGTGGCCCCGATCAACACGCCGTAGCGACGGAAGATGCCGAGCATCCGGACGATGCCGAACGCCATCGTCGCCATCAGCGGATAGATCGCGATGATGTAGATGGGTAGTCGGCCCCAGAGGAAGTCGACGGTGAACACGTTGTGCGCGAACATCGTGTCGACATGGTCTTCGATGCCGAACGCGGCCGGGAAGTACAGCGGCGGTTCGATGACGAAAAGATAGGCGGTGGCGCCGAACCACAGCAC
Organism: Nocardia sp. FBN12; assembly: GCF_050320175.1. Classification (GTDB taxonomy): domain Bacteria; phylum Actinomycetota; class Actinomycetes; order Mycobacteriales; family Mycobacteriaceae; genus Nocardia. The sequence goes on from NZ_CP190048.1 coordinate 1,827,003, forward strand.
GAGATTGGTGGGGTCGCCATGGCGGCGCAGGCGCACGATCGCGTACCAGAGGGCAAGGATCGCGCCGACGACGATGGTGAGTTCGAGGACCGGCAGGGTCCAGTTCTCGAGGGCGAACGGGCTACGGAACTCGACGAGTCCGCCCGCCTCCTCGCAGGAGAAGCCGAGTTCGTGAGTGAGCTCGGCGAAGGTGGGGGAACAGTGTTCGGCCATCGGAATTCCTTCTACGAGCTGACGGAATCGGCGGTGTACCAGCGGGTTACGTCGTAGCCGTCGTCGTAGCGGCGGAACCATTCGTCGGCGAGCGCGGGCAGCTTCTCGTGTGCCGGATTGTGTCCCGGCGTCTGACTGCGGATGATGCCGCCCAGTGCGACGAGCTGTTCGCGCAGCCCGAGATCGTCGAACGCGCGCGGCATGGTTCCGTTGTCGGCCGGCTGCAGGAACGGCAGCCACTTGCGCAGCGTCTGCCCGCGGCGGTAGTTGGCGAACATCGACAGCGCGTCGACGTGGCGATCCGCCAGCGGCACATGCTCATTGAAGCCCTCGCACGCCACCCGGATCACCTGCAGCACGTGCCGGAAGATCGACGCCGCCACCCGCATCCGGTACAGCTCGCTGTCGACCACCGAGTTGAAGATGATGAGCGCCGAACTGCGATGCTCGACTTCCTCGACGAAATGCCAGATGAACAGCGAGGCGACGCGGTCGTCACCGGGGGCGAAGAGGTTCTTGTCGTTGTCGAGCATCAACTTGAACACCGGCGTGAACGTCGCCTCGAGATCGGCGGTGTAGGCGAGGCGATACTTCACCGAGGTTTCGGCGGTGAGCTTGTCGAACTCGCCGATCACCGCGTCCAGGGTCTGCTGCAGGCCGGGGTAGCGCCGGATCAGGGCCTTCACATGCTGACGATGCGCCGTCGAATGCTGGCCCTCCTGGCGCATGAACGCGTCGGCCTCTGCGGCCACCTCGGGGTCGGTGATCTGCGGTTTCGCCTGCGTGATCAGTTGCACGATCATCTTCTCGAAGCCGATCGCCAGGAACGAGACGGCATTGGCCATCGACGAGAACGCCGGGTTCTGTGGATTCCACAGAAACGGCACGTCGTAGTCGGAGAACGCGAAATCCATTTTGCGGACATGAAGGTCGGTCACGGTGGGTTACCTCGTTGTTCGGCCACTGTTGAATAAAGCAATCATACGAGTAGGTCTTCAAGTGTATGATCACTTTTACGGAATTCGCCCTGACCTGGGGTTGTGCTAGCGTCCACCGGGTGGCGCGTAGACGTGGGTGGGGCGGTAGTCCGCCGGGTGACGATGCGGAGGCGACGCGCCGGATCATCGCTGCCGCGGTCGAACTGATCGGCCGGACCGGCGCGGAGATCAGCATCGCCGATGTGGCGGAATCGCTCGGCGTCATCCGTCAGACGGTCTACCGGTACTTCCCCAGCGCCGACGCGCTCATGACCGCCTCGGCTATCGCCTCGGTCGACGATTTCCTCGATCGGCTCACCCGCCAGGTCGGCGGCCTCGGCGACCCTGTCGAAGCGATGACGGAGGCGGTGGTCTTCACCCTCACCGACGTCCGCCGCACTCCCCACCTGGGCATTCTGCTCTCGAGCTCGTACTCCAATGCCCACCCGGAGGGCATGACCTCCGATGCGGCCCAGGCCTTCGGCATGACCATGATCCGTCGTTTCGATGTCGACTGGGCCGCCTACGGCTACGACGAGCCGGCGCTGCGCGAACTCGTCGAATACGTCCTGCGTACGATGCAGTCGTTCTTCCTGTCGCCGGGCAACCCGGCTCGTTCCGACGACGAACTGCGCCGCTATCTCCACCGATGGATGGGATCGGCGATCGGCGCGCAGCAGAACAACTGAACGCCGAGCGTGCCCGCCCGGAAGTCCGGACGGGCACGGTGGCTGACAGCTCAGCTCGCCGCGGCGAGCCTGCGCGGTTCGAGCGCCGCGGCGAGCAGATAGCTGCCGCCGCCGGCCAGTGCTAGCGCCCAGTACAGGTACGCGCCGTCGAGAAACAGTGCGGCCGTGGAGCTTACGGCAAGCCATGCGCCGAGGGTGTATTGCAGAACATCACGGTAGGCGGCGCCGCCCGCGAGGTAGAGCAGCCCGACGATCAGTCCGGATCCGGTCGGCCAGAGGGTCGCGGCGGTGTCGGGACTCAGCGTCGAACCCAGCGCGGTGATCAGGAAGAACAGGGCCGCGAACCCGATCAGCCACGATGCGCCGAGTAGATTGCCCACCACCGCTTCACGACCCGTCGCGCCTCGTTGGGCTCGCAGGGAAACGACGGTGGTGATGACCATGGCCGCCAGCAAGCCGAGTCCGAGCAGTGCGATCGGTACGACACCGGGCAGGTCGAGCAGGGGATTCGGGCCGTGGGTCAGGGCGAAGGAGCCGTGCCCGATGAGCCAGGCGAGGCCGAAGCTCAGATAGATCGGGCGATTGTCGAGGACGGTGCGAACGGGCTGGGAAATGTGCATGGTCTGTCTCCAGTGTGTGAGCGGGGTCAGGCGCTGACGAGGACGACTTTGCCGGTGACGGTGCCGGATTCGGCGAGCTCCAGCGCTCGGGCGGCCTCGGTGAGCGGGATGCGGGCCGCGACCTGAGCGGTCACGGTGCCCGCGGCGGCGAGCGCGAGCACCCGGCCCAGGTCTTCGGCGATGCGGGCGCGGAACCGGGTGATGTTGCGCTTGCCCGCCCACAGGTTGAAGAAGTGCGCACTTCGCTTGTTGGGCAGCATGTTCCACCACAGCAGGCGGCCGAACAGCTTCAGGACGGGCAGCCGCGAGTCGCCCTCGTCGTTCTTGGTGGCGGCGGTTCCGTAGGACACCAGGGTGCCGCCGTCGGCGAGCAGGTGGAAGGAATCGGTGATGCCTGGCCCGCCGACGTGATCGAACACGGCGTCGACACCGTGGGGTGCGAGGGCTCGAACCTGGTGCGGCACATCACCGCGGTAGTCGATCCAGGTGGCGCCCAGCGCGGTGACGGCGTCGGCATGGCGGGCGGACGCGGTGCCGATCACGTGAATGCCCGCGGCTCTGGCCAATTGGACCAGCGTCGAGCCGACGCCACCGTTGGCGCCGAGGACGAGGATCGTCGCGCCCGGTGCGACGTCGGCGACCCGGTGCAGCATCTGCCACGCCGTAATACCGTTCACGACAAAGGTCTCCGCCTCGGCGGGGTCAAGGGTGTCCGGCACGGGGATCAGGTCGGCGGCGTCGAGGTCGACGTGGCTGCTCCAGCCGCCGATCTTGGTCAGCGCGGCGACCCGCTGCCCGACCAGGGTCTCGTCGTCGGCCGCGACAACGGTGCCGACCAGGTCGTAGCCGGGGACGAACGGGAACGGTGGCTGATCGAAGTACTTGCCGCGGCGCATCTGCTGCTCGGCGAAGGACACTCCGGACGCGTCGACCCGGACCAGTGCGCGGCCGGGGCCGGGGGCGGGGAGTTCGCGATGAGTGACGAGCAGGCCGCGGGGGTCTACCCGGCCGGGCAGGACGATTTCGGTGGCGGTGGTGGTGTTCATCAGGGCGTGCCTTCCATGGTGTGTGACTGGTCAATCACTCTTGGTGGAAAAGAAAACTCCAACCTGAAAAGGCTGGAGCGCGAAGGTCAGTAGGCGTTCGGGTGGCGCATTCCGGTGGTCAGGGCGGTGGCCCAGTCGCTGTCGTTGTCGTCGAGGCCGAGGGTGGTGACGAGGTGGCAGAGCTGGCCGTAGGCGATGAAGTACTGGATCTGCTCGGGTGCGGCGCCGGAACGGCGCTGCGCGAACGTGGTGATCCTGGCCAGGCCGCGGCGCAGCGCGTCGGCTATTTCGGGGATGTCGGTGGCGGATTGGGCGTGCACCTGGAGCATCAGCAGGCTCTTGTCGGCGATGAGTTGGGCGTACGCGCCGCCCATGTCGTACAGGATCCCGGCGGGGTCCTCGGCGGTGGAATCGGCTGCGCCCGTTGACATCGCGCGCTCGACGAGTTCGAAGCAGTGGTCGAGCGCGGCGACGAACAGGGCGACCTTGCCGGGGAAGAGTTTGAAGACGTAGGCGGGGGAGATTTCGGCGCGGGCCGCGACCGTGTTGATGGGAGTGCCGTGGTAGCCGGTCTTGGCGAACTCGATGATCGCGGCGTCGACAACAGCGTCACGCCGGACGTCCGAGGTGGAGAGGGTGGCACCGCGCTTGGTCATGTGAGTGACTGTACACTCACTCTCGGAGAAGCGTCAACACCTGACCCGGGGTCAGCGCAGATCGGCGAGGGCGGTATCCACATCCGGGCCGGTCAGCGTGTGCCGGATACTGCGCATGACCAGGCGCAGTGGCCGCGGGCAGTCCTGCGCGGCGGTCAGGCGATCGGTCGGCACGATGCGGGCCGGTGCGGCGAGGTGATCGCGGACCCGGGTCATGAGTTCGTAGCGGCTGAGGGTTTCCGCGCCCGCGATGTGCACGACGCCCGACTCGTCGGTGAGCTCTTCGAGGATGGGCGCCAAGCTCGGCAGATGCAGCGGATTGCAGACGATATCGGTGCGCGCCGGGATCTCGCGGGAGGCGAAGCGGGCGAGGAACTTGTTCGACAGTGGGCTGCGCCCGTAGACGAGGGGCAGACGGACGACCAGGTGGTGGTCGTGCGCGAGGACCAGATCCTCGGCGGCGACCTTGGTCTCGCCGTAGACGTTGATCGGTGCGCGCGTGGCGTTTTCGTCGTAGTGGTCGGCCGTTCCGTCGAAGACATTGTCGGTCGACAAGTAGACGAGTTTGGCGCCCGTTTCGCCGATGGCATCGAGCAGTGGCACCATCGGCGCGACATTGGCCGCATAGGCTGCGGCGGGATCGCGTTGTGCGGCACCGAGATCCACCACACCGGCGGTGTGGACCACCAGGTCGAACCGCTGCGCCACAAGTTCGCGGACGGCGCCGGTGTCGGCGAGATCCACCGGGACGAGCCCATGCCCGCCCCGGCTGGTCCCGACGACCTCGTGGTTCTCGGCGAACCGCGCGTGCAGCGCGCTGCCGACGAAACCGGAGGCGCCGAGGATCAGGATCCGCATCGGGTCAGCGTGCCTGCCAGTTCGGCTTGCGCTTCTGCGCGAACGCCATAGCGCCCTCGCGCATGTCCTCGGTCGCGGCGACAGCCATGATCTCGCGGTTGGTCTGGTCCCAGGCTGCGTCGTCGGCGAGCTTGCCGTCGAGGATGCCGAGTGCCACCCGCTTGCTCGCCTGCACCGCCAGCGGCGCGTTCTCGGCGACCCGGTCGGCCAGCGCCAGCGCCGCGTCGAGTACCTCCGCGGCGGGCACGACACGGTTGATCAGGCCCAGCTCCAGCGCGCGAGCCGCGGTGATCGGCTCGCCGGTGAGGATCATCTCCATCGCGACCTTGCGGGGGAGCTGCTCGGGCAGGCGGAACGCGCCGCCTGCCGCGGCGAACAGGCCGCGGGCGACCTCGGGTAGGCCGAAGGTGGCGGTCTCGGCGGCGACCGCGAGGTCGCTGGCCAGGACCAGCTCGGTGCCGCCGCCGAGCGCGAAACCGTTCACAGCGGCGATGGTCGGCTTGCTGATCGGGTGCCGGACGTACCCGGCCAGGTTCCAATCCTCATGTCCGGGGGCGAGAATCGACTCACCGCGGCTCAGCGCCTTCAGGTCCGCGCCCGCACAGAATGCCCGCTCGCCCGCGCCGGTGAGAACCACCGCGCGGATCTGCGGGTCGGCCTCGGCTCGCTCGAGCGCCTCGCCGACCCCCGTGCTCACTTCGGCGTTGACCGAGTTCATGGCCTCGGGCCGATTCAGCACGATGACGAGCACATGCTCGCGTTGCTCGACGAGGACTGCGCTCACGAGTGACTCCTTCGCTAGTGGCTGTCAGGATGACAAACCTTTTCGATCTGTAGCACGCCGGACGATCTCGAGCAGCTGAATCGGGGATTCGTGCCCGTCGTCGTCGCGCGAATACCGCACTCGTCGTAGGCTGCCGAACACTTGCGAAAAGAATCTTCCGGCCGGGTGTCGATCCGCAGCGGTGCCCGTTCGACCTAGGGATGAACACAGGGCCCGGCAGGCGGGTCCACACCGATCCGAGGAGACGAAACCATGAAGTACATGCTGATCATGCGCGCCACCGACGAAGCCTGGGCCGCGATGGCCGATGTCGACTTCAACGACATGCTCGAGACCATGGGCAAGTTCAACGACGAGTTGATCAGCGCCGGGGTGCTCGTCGCCGCCGAGGGGCTCGACGACGCGGCCGATGGTGTGGTCGTCGACTACTCGTCGGAGACACCGGTGGTCACCGACGGCCCCTATGGCGAGACGAAGGAACTCTTCGGCGGGTTCTACATCCTCAATGTGGCCTCCAAAGAGGAAGCGATCGAGTGGGCCAAGCGCATGCCCTACGTCGCCCCCGGTACCAAGACCGAGATCCGCCGGGTCCCCAGCATCGACGAATTCCCGCAGGAGAACAAGTGGATCATGAAGGAGCGCGCCTGGCGTGAAGCCACCGGCCAGCTCTGAATCAGGATGAGCGACAACCACTCCGGCCGCGAGGCCGTGGCCGCAGTCTGGCGGATCGAATCGGCCCGCATCGTCGGCGCGCTCGCCCGCTACACCCGCGACTTCGCGATGGCCGAGGATCTCGCCCAGGAGGCACTCGCGGAGGCGTTGGTGACGTGGCCGCGGGAAGGCGTGCCGCGGCAGCCGGCCGGGTGGTTGCTCACCGTCGGCAGACGCCGGGCGATCGACGCGTTCCGCCGGCGCGCCGCCCTCGACGACCGTTACTCCGCCCTCGCCGCCGACCTCGGCGAGGGCGATGCGCTCACCGGCGGCGATCCCGTGCGTGCGGCACCGGATGTGCTGTGGGATCCCGATCAGATCGACGACGACGTGCTCGCGCTGATGTTCATCTCGTGTCACCCGGTGCTGTCGCGGGAGGCGCGATTGGCCTTGACGTTGCGCGTTGTCGGCGGTCTGACCAGCGACGAGATCGCCAAGGCGTGCCTGGTGCCGACCGCGACCGTGCAGGCGAGGATCACCAGGGCGAAGAAGACGCTCGGCGCTGCCGAGGTCGCGTTCGAGGTGCCGCCCGCCGCCGAGCGAGGGGCGCGGCTCGGGTCGGTGCTCGGCGTCATCTACCTGATCTTCACCGAGGGGTCCTCGGCCAGCACCGGCGACAATCTCATCCGTTTCGATCTCGCGGGGGAGGCGCAGCGGCTGGCCCGTGTGCTGTCGCGACTGATGCCCGCCGAACCCGAGGTCTACGGCCTGCTCGCGCTGCTCGAACTGACCGCGGCGCGATTTCCCGCTCGAACGGGTCCCGACGGTGAGCCGGTGCTGCTCGAGCAGCAGGACCGCCGCCGATGGGATCGCTCGGCGATTCGGCGGGGCCGCGCCGCGCTGGTCAAGGCCGGCGAGGTCGGGCGCGGACTCGGCGCCTACGGACTGCAGGCCGCGATCGCCGAATGTCATGCCGTCGCGCCGTCGGTCGAGCGGACCGAGTGGGAACGGGTGGTGGTGCTGTACGAGGCGCTGGGCAGGCTCGCGCCCTCACCGGTGGTCGACCTGAACCGGGCGGTGGCGGTGTCGATGGCCGACGGCCCCGCCGTGGCCCTGCCGATCGTCGACGAGCTCGCCGCCTCCGGCGCCCTGTCCACGTCGCACCTGCTACCCAGCGTGCGCGGCGAACTGCTCACCCGACTCGGCCGCACCACCGAAGCACGCGCGGAGCTGACCGAAGCCCTCCGCCGATGCGGCAACGAACGCGAGAAGAACGTCCTCGCGAAGAAGCTCGCCGCGCTGGCCTGAGCGTCCGCATATCCGCAGTGTAGGGGTGTGCGCGGGCCGTGTTCGTACGGTCGTAACGTTTGTTCGCGAACCGGTCGGGTAGCCCTAAATGGCGACGACGAGAGGTTTGTGGATGTCACAGGAATCGAAATCGGTGCTGCACCGGGCTATCGGTGCATCGGCGATCGGCAATGCGGTCGAATGGTTCGACTACGGTGTCTACGCCTATTTGGCGACCTATATCGCGAAATCGTTGTTCCCCGGCGACGGTGAGTCCGGGATGGTCTACACGCTGCTCGGTTTCGCCGTATCGTTCCTGATCCGGCCGGTCGGTGGCATGATCTGGGGCCCACTCGGCGACCGTATCGGGCGTAAGCGAGTGCTCGCCGCCACGATTATTCTGATGGCCGGATCGACGCTCGCCGTTGGCCTGATCCCGAGCTTCGAGATGATCGGCATCGCGGCCCCGATTCTGTTGTATGTGCTGCGCATGATCCAGGGCCTGTCCGCCGGTGGTGAATACGGCGGCGCCGCGACATTCATGGCCGAATACGCGCCGGATCGCAAGCGCGGATTCTATGGCAGTTTCCTCGAGGTCGGCACGCTCGCGGGCTTTACGCTCGGCAACCTGGTCGCACTGTTGCTGGTGAATGTGCTCGACGACGCGTCGATGAACTCGTGGGGCTGGCGGATCCCGTTCATGATCGCCGGTCCGCTCGGCCTGATCGGCATGTACCTGCGTAGCCGGGTGGAGGACACCCCCGTGTTCCGCGAGGTCGAGAGCAAGGACGAGACCGAGGAAGTCTCGGGTGTCTACCGCGATCTGGTGACGAAGTACCTGCGCCCGGTGCTGACCCTGTTCGGCCTGGTGATCGCGCTGAACGTCGTCAACTACTCGTTGATCAGCTACACCCCGACCTACCTCGGTTCCGCACTTGGTATGGACAAGTCCGATGCGCTGCTCGTACCGCTGCTCGGGCAGATCGCGATGCTGTGCACCTTGCCGTTCCTCGGTGCCCTCTCCGACCGGATCGGGCGCAAGCCCATGTGGATGTTCTCGTGTGCGGCGATGATGATCGCGGTGGTCCCGGTTTACCATCTGATCGGTTCCTCGCTCACCGGCGCGATTGTCGGCTTCGCGATCCTCGGCCTGCTCTACGCACCCCAGCTGGCGACGATCTCGGCCACGTTCCCCGCGATGTTCCCCACGATCGTGCGTTTCGCCGGCGTGGCGATCGGCTACAACGTCGCCACCTCGATCTTCGGCGGCACGGCCCCGGTGATCAACGAGGCGATCATCAGCGCGACCGGCGACAACATGGTTCCGGCGTACTACATGCTCGGTGCGTGCGCGGTCGGCCTGATCGCGTCCTTCTTCCTCATCGAGACCAAGGGTGTCTCGCTGCGCGGCACGCAGGTGCCGGGCACTCCCGAGGCGATCGAGGAACAGCGTGAGCTGGGCGAGCCCGAGGAGTTCGTCGCGGTGAAGTGAACCGCACACCGAGGGCGCGGCGTCGAGAGGGCGCCGCGCCCTCGGTGTGTCCGGACTAGTTCTTCGCCGCGGCGCGGAAGACGGCGAGGGCCTCCTCGCCGAGGTGCGGTCCGCTGACCTCGACCGGCACGCTCGAGCTCGCCACGACCTCGGCGCAGGTAAGCCGGAAGCTCGGGCCGGCGGGCAGGATCGGTCCGAATTCGGCCGCGCCCGCGGCGAAGACGATGCGGCCGACCCCGGCCCACACCATCGCCGCGGCGCACATCGGGCACGGTTCACCGCTGGCGTAGACAGTGGCGCCGCGCAGGTCCGTCGCGCGGCCCGCCGCGGTCGCGAGGGTGATCGCGACCAGTTCGGCGTGGGTGGTGACGTCGCCGGTGGTGTTCACCGCGTTCACACCCTCCGCGAGGACCGTGCCGTCGCCTGCCACCGCGACCGCGCCGAAGGGCCGGTCGCCGAGCGCGAGAGCGTGCCCGGCCAGGCCGATGGCACGACGCAGGTGGGTGATGTCGATATCGGTCAGCTCGCTCATGAGGTGAGATCCACTTCCGTTCCGATGCCGCCTGTGCGGGCCTTGTCGATGAGCAGGCGGGCGACGGCCAGATCCTGTAGGCCGATGCCCACCGAATTGAACAGGGTGATGTCGCGGTCATCGCGACGGCCGGGTGCCCGGCCGGTGATCACCTCGCCCAGTTCGGTGCCCACCGCTTCCTGGGTGATCGCCCCCTCGGCGATAGCCAGGAGGGTGTCCCCGGATTTGGTGAGCGTGGTGCCGACCGAGTCTACGACGACGATGGACCGGCGCATGGCTTCGCCGTCGACCTCGCGATGATCGGCACGGGGCGGGGCGCCGACGGCATTGACGTGCAGGCCGTCGCCGAACCAGGAGCCGTGGACGATCGGTTCGCGCGAGGGGGTGAGGGTGCACAGCACGTCGGCGGCGCGGGTGACGGCTTGCGGGGATTCGAGGCCACGGACTTCGAGACCGAGATCGCTGATCGCGGTACGGAATCGGTCGATCGTGGCGGCCGTGCGCGACCAGACCACCACGGTCTCCGGTCGGCGGACCGCCGCGATCGCGCGGGTGTGCTCGATCGCCAGATTGCCCGCGCCGATCAATCCGAGAGTTGAACTGTCTTGTCGGGAAAGGTATTTCGTGGCGACCGCGCTGGCGGCTGCCGTGCGGACGGCGGTGACGAGGCGGCCGTCGATCAGCGCCTCGCACGAACCGTCGGCCGCCGAGGTCACGATGATCACCGACCGCTGTACGGGCAGGCCGCGGTCGCGGTTGGCGGGTAGGTCGGCGAGCAGTTTGACGGCCGCGGCACCGGCGGACTCGGCCGCGGCGACCATGGGCACGAAGGCGGCGCCGCCCAGCGCCATCGCCGGTGGTGCGGGCACGAACGCGGTGCCGAGTGCCAGGTCGGCGTGTGCGCTCTCGACGGCGGCGAGCACCTCACCGCGGTCGAGGACAGCGGTCACATCGGAATGCGACAGGATCAGAGTCAACGGTGGCTCCTACGAAAGTAGTGGCAGGTCAGGAAGTTCGGGCGAAGGCGACGGTGAGGTCGCGCGGCGAGCGGCTGTTGCCGACCAAGCCGCTGACGGCGACGATCGCGATCAGATACGGCAGCATCACCAGCAGCGCGAACGGCACATCGACACCGAGTGCGGGCAGCGCGAACTGCAGTGCCTGGGCGATGCCGAAGAACACCGACGCCCAGATCACGCCGAGCGCGCGCCAGCGGCCCGCGATCACCGCGACGACAGCGAGGTAGCCGATGCCGCCGGTCATGTTGTCGCTGAACGAATGGACCTCTGACAGTGCCAACTGCGCACCGCCGAGGCCCGCGGCGACCGAGGCGAGGAGCACACAGCCGTAGCGGACGGCCGTCACGGGCAGGCCGGTGCGGTCGGCGGCGACGGCGTCTTCGCCGATCGCGTCGATCACCAGGCCCAGTTTGGTGCGGCGAGAGAACACGAACGCCAAGGCGGCGACGACCGCGATGCACAGATAGCCGAGCGCGGTCTGCCCGAACAGGGCCGGGCCGATGATCGGGATATGGTGCAGTACCGGTATTTTCAGTGCGTCGAATCCGGGCACGCTGTGGCCTTTGCCGTCGGCGAGCAGCAGACGGGCACCGTAGGTGGTGGCGCCGAGCGCGAGGGCGTTGCTCGCGATGCCGACGACGATCTGGTCGGCACGCAAGCCGATACTCCAGATCGCCTGCAGCGCACCGAAGATCAGGGCGGCGAGTACCGCGGTCGCCGCGCCGAGCACCGGTGAACCGGTGGTGACGGCGCCGAGCACACCGGCGAACGCGCCCGTCAGCATCATCGCCTCCAGGCTCAGATTGAGCACGCCCGCGCGTTCGCTGACCAGCTCGCCACTCGCCGCGACGAGGATGGGCAGGGTGAAACCGATTCCGCTGGTGGCGATATCGGTGACCGTGTCGAGGCTCATCGGGACGCTCCTGCCAGATCGGCGGTCTCTACTGCCGAAACCGGTGGTGGGGTAGCGGGTTCGGTTTTGCGCCGGCGGTATGTCCAGACGGCGGCGCCCGCGATGAACACGATCATCAGAGATTCCACGACGGAGATGGTGGAGGCGGGCACATTCGCGGCCAGCTGCAAGTTGATGCCGCCGGAGACGAGAAAGCCGAGCAGTAGCGACACCGCGACGACCGCTGACAGTGAGCCACGCGCCAGCAGGCCGACGACCAGGCCGGAGAACCCGTACCCGGAGGAGAACCCTTCGGCGAGGACGAACGGCGCCGTCGCCACGAGCAATCCGCCCGCGACGCCGGAGAACGCGCCCGCCGCCGAGAGGCTCAGGAAACGCAGTCGCGGCACCGGCAGGCCGAGCCGGGCCGCCGCGTCGGGATTGAGCCCGACCGCGCGCAGCCGGGTACCGAGCGCGGTGTGGCGCACCAGGATCGCGGTGCCGAACGCGGCCACCACGGCGATCCACAGGGCGATGGTCGCGGGGGAGCGTTCGATGCCGAGCAGCGGCAGATGCGCGGCCGCGGTGAGCTGCTCGGATTGCGGCAGCGTCTCCGAGGAGGTCACCGGCTGACGCAGCAGCGCGGGCTCGTGCACGACGAGCAGCACCAGTGCCAGGCCGACGAAGTTCAGCAGCAGCGTGGTGATGATCTCGCTGGTGCCGCGGGCGACCCGCAGATACGCCGCGACGGCGGCCCACAGCCAGCCCGCGGCCGCCGCCCCGATCAGCACCGCGGGCAGTGTGATCGCGGCGGGCGTGCCGGTGAGCGTGGTGCCGATCGCGGTGGCGGCGATGCCACCGGCGCAGATCTGGCCCTCGCCACCGACATTGACCAGCCCGGCGCGGTGGGCGATGGTGAAGCCGACGGCCACCAGCATCAGCGTGGCCGCGACATTGAGCGAGGCGCCGATCGCGTAGTCGGTGCCGAACATGCCCTCCCACAGCGCCGCCATCGTGGCGCCGGGGGCCGCGCCCGCGACGGCGGCCAGGATCAGCCCGATCACCCCTGCCGCGAGCATCGCCGCGATGGCGACGACGATCGGGTGGTGTGCCCACTGACGCAGACTGTTCATGCCGCGACTCCCATCATCAATTCGCTGATCTGGTGCGCCGCTGCGGGATCGGAGGTCTCCACCGGTCCGGCGAGGGCACCGCGATAGGCGACGAACACCCGGTCGCACAACGCCAGCAACTCGGGTACTTCGCTCGATACCACCAGCACTCCGCAGCCGTCAGCGGCCGCGCGGCGTAGTCGGGTGAGCACGAAATCGACTGCGCCGATGTCCAATCCGCGCGTCGGCTGGGCGGCGACGAGACAGCGCAGGTTCGCGGCGGAGAGTTCGCGGGCCAGCACCACCTTCTGCTGATTGCCACCGGAGAGCGAGCCCATCGGCACCCATGGTCCGGCCGCGCGCACGTCGAAGCGGTCGAGTTCGGCCTGGGCGGCGCGGCCCATCGCCTGCTTGTCGAGCAGTCCGAAGCGCCGGAAGCGGCCGAGTCGGCCGAGGAAGAGGTTCTCCGCCAAGGTCATCTCGGCGACCATCGCGTCGCGGTGGCGGTCCTCGGGCACTACGCCGAGACCGAGCCGGGTTCGGGTGGCGGGGTTCGCGGTAGTGATATCGGTATCGGCGAGCGTGACAGTGCCGCCGCTCACCGGTGTACCGCCTGCGAGAACCGCGACGAGCTCGCTCTGGCCGTTGCCCTCGACGCCGGCGATCCCGACGATCTCGCCGGGCCGCACGACCAGACGCGCATCGTCGAGTGCGGTACTGCCGTCGGCGCGATGCACGGTCACCCGGTCGATGGTGAGAACCGGGGTGGGGGAGTCGGATTCGACGGCTGACTCGAGGCCGGTGCTCGGTGGGCCCGGCTCGATGGCGGGTGTCGGGCTCGGTGAGGGTGCGCCCATTTCGGCGATCGTGGCGGGAACGTCGACTACCTCTGCCGCGTCGGTGGGATCCAGACCGATGGTCGCGGCGACCGTCGGGTCGAGGTCGGCGGCGGTGCGCCCCACCATCGCGGTGAGCAGCTGCGCGATGGTGGTGGTCGACATCCGTCCGCCGCCGGCGACCGTGCCGCGGCGCAGCACGGTCGCGGCGTCGGCGACTCTGGCCACTTCCCCGAGTTTGTGCGTCACCAGCACCACGGCTTTGCCGTCGGCGGCGATGGCGCGGCAGGTGTCGATCAGCGCGTCGATCTCGGCCGGATCGAGCACTCCCGTCGGTTCGTCGAGCAGGATCAGCGCCGGATCGCGCAGCAATGCCTTGACGATCTCGACCTTCTGCCTTGCGCCCACCGGCATCGTCGCGACGTGCTGATCGAGATCGATGCGCAGGCGGTACCGCTGGGCGATCTCGTCGAGCCGGTCGGTCAGGTCCTTGCGGCGTAGCCGGAGTCCGTGCTGGGTGAGCAGCAGGTTCTCCGCGACGGTCATGGTGGTCACCAGACTGAAGTGCTGGTGCACCATGGCGACGCCGGCTGTCATCGCAGCGGCGGGGGAGTCGGGCCGGAAAGCCTTGCCGCCCAGCTGTATTCGCCCCGCGTCGGGTTGGTAGCCGCCGAAGACGAGATTGCACAGCGTGGACTTGCCCGCGCCGTTCTCGCCGAGAATGCAATGGACAGTGCCGGATTCGACAGTGACGTCCACATCGTGCAGTGCCTGGACGTCGCCGAAGCGCTTACCGACCCCGTGCAGGGTCAATGCGGGAGTGCTCATCGCGGGTCAGTACGGCTTGACCGCGCCGGTGGACAGGGCCGTCTTCGCTTTCGCGAGTGCGTCGGCGACCCCGGCGTCCTTGCTGCACAGTACGAAATCGGTGCCGTCGTTGGGCGAGGTCAGCCCGAAGCGCACGTTCTCGGCCTTCCACGAGTTGTCGAGCGCGGCGTTCACGGCGAACTCGACCTCGGCGCCGATATCGGTGTGCACGTAGCCCAGGTACACCGGGTTGGTGCAGTCACCCGGGATCGGACCGCCGACCATCGTGGCGCCGGACTGCGTCGCGGCCTGCTCCATGCCCGCCTTACCGAGGTTCACGATCTGCCCGAGCGTGCCCGCGCCTGCGCCGTAATCGGCCAGCGCGGCCTGCTTGGCCTTGGCCGGGTCGTTGAAATCGCCGACGTACTGCGGGGTCAGTACCTTCGCGTCCGGCTTCGCGAAACGGGCGCCGTTGCTGAAAGCGTTGGCGGCGTTGACGATCGCGGGCAGCTCGACACCGCCGACGAAGGCCACCACGCCGGACTTCGATCCCGCCGCCGACACCGCCCCGCTGAGGAACTCGGCCTCGGCCTGCTGCGGGTCGTAGTAGGCGAGGTTGGCGAGAGGCTTCGCGTCGGCCGGGCCGCCGATCTCGACGAACTTCACGTTCGGGAACTGCGGCGCCACTTTGCGCACGTCGGCGTCGGTCTGGCCGCCGAGGGAGATCACCAGGTCGTTGGTCGAGGCGAAACGGACCAGTGCCTGCTGATAGTCGCTCGCCGCGACCTGTTCGACCTTGCTGAGTTCCACTGTGTCGCCGAGCTTGTCGGCGATGCGCTGGTAGCCGAGGTACCCCGACTGCATGAAGCCGGTATCGGAGAGCGAGCCGGGAAAGAACACGCCGACCTTCAGTTTGCCGCCCGACGCTGTGGTGTCGGCGGAACCGCAGGCCGACAGGAGGGCAGCGGCGGCGAGGGCGGCCGAGCCGAAGGCGATCGCGCGCCGAGTGGACTTGTGCACGGGGTACTCCTTGATCGAACGAACCGCTCACTTAGCGGTATACCGTTAAGTGTCAGCCTGGGGCTCGCAGATGACGGGCAGATTACGGAAAAGTAAGAAACGGTCGCAGGCCACGAGCGGGCTACCGTGGTGGGCGTGCGGGAGCAGGAGGATGGTGCGGTGGCAGACGAACCGGCGAAGAAGTCGCTGCGGGATCAGGCCTACGAGGAGTTGCGGGACCGGATCATCGATCTGCGTTTGAGTCCCGGTCAGCGGCTGGTGGAACGCGACCTCGCCACCGAACTGGCCATCTCGCGGATCCCGCTGCGCGAGGCGCTGCAGATGCTCGAACGCGAAGGACTGGTCGTGATCGTGCCACGGCAGGGCGCGATCGTCGCCCCGTTCACGGTGACCGACGTGCGCGACCTCTTCGATGTTCGCGAGAGCCTCGAGGTCCTCGCGGCCCGCCTGGCCGCCGAGCGTGCCGAAGCGGTCGACCTCGCCGCCTTGCGCGCACAGCTCACCGCGGCTCGCCAGGCAACCGCCCGCGGCGACCAACCCGCGATCGCCGCCGCCAACGCCGGCTTCCACGCCGTCATCGTCGAAGTCTCCGGCAACCCGCTGCTGCAATCGTTGTTGCGCCCGTTGGAATCCCGAGTCCGCTGGCTGTTCCACCTGACCAAGGAACGCGACCCCGGCACCCAATGCGACGAACACGAAGCCCTCTACGCCGCCATCGCGGCCAACGACCCCGACGCTGCCGCCGAAATCGCTTACCGCCACGTAGCTTCCGGCCGGGAACCCAGCCTTGCCCTTTCCGCGAAGTGGTCCATGCCCCCCATCGACCCCGTGTCGGCTACCCGAACCCGCCAGCGGGGCAAGAGCGCCTGAAGTACTTGGTGTTGCTATCCGCTGGCGTGCAGGGCGACGCGGGCGGCGTGGATGGCGGGGTGTAGGCCGGTGCCGTTCCGGTAGACGAGGTGGGTGTGGCGGCGGATCGGCAACGCGGTGAGTGTGATCTGTTCCGGCGGTGCGTAGAGGGCCAGGGCTGGGACGATGGCGGTGCCCGCGCCTGCGGCGACGAGGGTGAGGACGGTGTCGAAGTCGTCGGCGTGATGGCGGATGTGCGGGGTGAATCCTGTTGCCTGGCAGGCTCGGATCGTGAGGGTGTGGCACAGGGTGCCGGGAGTGCCCGCGATCCAGGGGGATCGACGGTGCGCTGCCAGGGAATCCTCGGTGCACACGGGGGTTCGGGTGGCGAGGAAGACGGTTTCGGTGTGCAGGGGTTCGGTCTGCAGGGAAGGGTCCGCGTCGGCGGGGACCAGGTCGTAGTCGTGGGTGAGGGCGATGTCCAAGGTGCCCGCGCGTAAGGCGTTCGGGATGTCGGCCGGGTCGATTTCGGTGACCGTGAGTTCCAAGCGCGGATGGTCGGTGCTCAAGGTGACCAAAGCGGGGGAGAGCAGGGTGCGGGCGGCGGTGGGGAAGGTGCCGATACGCAGGGTGCCCGCCAGTTCGTCACGGGTGCAGGCCAATTCGGCGTCCGCGTGTTCGAGTGCCGCCAGGATCGTTTCGGTGTGACCGACCAGGAGCTGGGCGGCGGGCGTGAGCGTGACGCGGCGGCCCGAACGTTCGAGCAGCGGTACACCCGCTTCGCGTTCGAGCGCGGTGAGCTGTTGGGACACCGCCGAGGGCGTATAACTGAGCGCCTCGGCCACCGCGGCGATGGTGCCGCGATGGGCGAGTTCGCGGAGCAGGCGAAGTTTGCGGACATCGAGCATCATTTCAGCTTACGGTCGACATCATGAATGTGAACTGGACCTGATGGTGGGTCCGGCTCGACGATAGACATATGACATCGCTACACGGCCTCTTCGTCCCCCTGATCACCCCGTTCACTGCCGAGGGGGCACTCGAGCCCGTGGCGCTGGAACGCCACGCGCACGCCGTCCTCGACGCGGGCGCTACCGGACTCGTCGCACTCGGGACCACCGCCGAACCCTCCACTCTCACCGCCGCCGAGCGGGCTCGGGTTCTCGATATCTGCGCGGGCGTGTGCGCCGAACGCGGCGTGCCACTGATCGCGTGCGCGGGCGGCAATGCCACCGCGGAATCGGTCAGGGCTGTCACCGAACTCGCGCATCCCGTCGCGGCCGTGCTGGCGGTGGTGCCGTACTACGTGCGCCCGAGCGAGGAGGGCGTGATCGCGCACTTCACGCAGCTGGCGGCGCTCAGTCCGGCGCCGCTGCTGGTCTACGACGTCCCGCACCGCACCGGCCGCCCGCTGTGCGGCACCACGCTGATCCGGCTCGCGAACACACCGAATATCGCCGGCTTCAAACACGCCGTCGGCGGAATCGACGCGGCCAGTGTCGAATTGCTGGCCGCGCGTACCCCGGCGACCGTGCTCAGTGGCGACGACCGATTCGCCTCGGCGCTGCTCGCGCTCGGCGCGCACGGTGCCATTCTGGCCGCGGGCAATATCGCGCCTCGCGAGTACGCGGACCTCATCGACGCCTGGCGCACCGGCGATGTCACCAGGGCGCGCAGCATCGGCAACAGTCTCGACGCACTCGGCGCGGCCCTGTTCGCCGAGCCCAACCCCACCGTCATCAAGGCGGTGCTCGCCGAGCGCGGCCAGATCCCCAGCCCGGCCGTTCGCCTGCCGATGCTGCCCGCCTCCAGCGTCGCGACCAGGGCGGCGCTCATGGCGAGCGAGGCGGCGACGATCACGCGGGTCTGACACCGCATGGATCACGAACAATAGATTTCACTGGTCAACGGCACCGAAAAGTGCTTGGGTTAACCGGTGACGAAACCTCCGGATATCGGTGCCGCCGCGCCCGATCGCACTCCCGACAAGCTGGATGCCGCCGTTCTGAAGGTGGCGGGCGTCGTCGTCCTCGGTGCGGTGATGTCGATTCTCGACATCACTGTGGTCACCGTGGCGATCCCGACATTCATGGAGACGTTCAACGCCTCGATCGAGGTCGTCGCGTGGACGATGACCGCCTACACCCTGGCACTGGCGTCTGTCATCCCGATGACCGGTTGGGCAGCCGACCGGTTCGGCACCAAACGTCTCTATATGGCCGCGCTGACCTTCTTCGTCATCGGGTCGCTGCTGTGTTCGATCGCCTGGAGTATCGAATCGCTCATCGCGTTCCGGGTGGTCCAAGGCGTCGGCGGCGGCATGTTGATGCCACTCGGCATGACGATCATGACCCATGCCGCCGGTCCGCAGCGGATCGGCCGAGTGATGGCGGTGCTCGGCATCCCGATGCTGCTCGGCCCGATCTGTGGCCCGATCCTCGGTGGTTGGCTGATCGACGTCACCGACGGGGAGTGGGAGTGGATCTTCCGCATCAACCTGCCGCTCGGCCTGGTCGCGCTGGTACTGGCCTACATCGTGCTCGCCGCTGACAAGTCGAAGCCGTCGGAATCGTTCGACTTCCTCGGCATGCTGCTGGCTTCCCCTGGTCTGGCGCTGTTCCTGTTCGGCGTGTCCTCGATCCCGGAGAAGGGCACCGTGCTCGCCGCGCGTGTGCTGATTCCCGCGATCATCGGCGTGGTGCTGTTGGTGGCGTTCGTATTCCACGCGCTGCGCACCGAGCACCCACTCATCGACCTGCGCTTGTTCGCCAACACGTCGCTGCGCTCCTCGGTGTTGACGATGTCACTGTTCGCGATCGCGTTCTTCGGGGCCGGTTTCCTGCTGCCCAACTACCTGCAGCAGGTTCGCGGTGAAACGGCCTTCGACACCGGCCTGCTGATGGCGCCGCAGGGGATCGGTGCCATGCTGACGATGCCGATCGCGGGCTTCCTGGTCGACAAGATCGGCCCCGGCAAAATCGTCATGTTCGGCATCACCTTCATCACCATCGGCCTGGCCGGGTTCACCCAGCTGGGCGCCGACACCTCTTACCTGTGGATCGGCGGCGCGCTGTTCGTGATGGGTCTCGGCATGGGCTGCACCATGATGCCGGTGATGACCGCCGCGATCCAGACGCTCTCGCACGCCCAGGTCGCGCGCGGGTCGACCTTGATGAACATCATCAACCAGACCGCGGCGTCGATCGGCACGGCGACGATGTCGGTCGTGCTGGCCGCCCAGCTCAACGATCATCCGGAGGCGAAGGTCGCGATCGGCGCCAATGCCAGGCCCGACCTCGCCGCGCAGATCCCACCGTCGGTGCTCGAACAGGGACTCGACCTGGCGGCGACGGCGTTCAGTAATACCTACTGGGTCACGGTGGTGCTCGCGGCGCTGACGTTGATCCCGGCGTTGTTCCTGCCGCGGATCAAACCGAAGGCTCCGATCGACGCCGAAGTGGTGGCGTTGGCCTGATCTCTCACGGACGGCAAAGCCCGGGCGCAACATCGTGTTCCGTCCGGGCTTTCGCGTTGCGGGGTCAGCCGTAGAGCTTGACGAACATCTCCAGCGAGCGCTCGATATCGCCGCGCAAGGCCTTCGCGACGGCGGAACCGATCGGGCCGAACAGCGGCGCGCCGCCCAGGTCGATGTCGACACTCACCTTCGATCCGGTGCCGCTCGGCTCGACGAGCAGGCCGAGCCCGAACTTGGTGCCACCGATGCCCGTGCCGGTGAGGGCGAGCTTGCGGGGCGGCTCGGCGGTGCGCACCGTCCAGGTGACCTTGTTGCGGAAACCCTTCACGCGGGCGATGCCGACGAGGACGGTGCCCGGCGTGAGCTCCTCGGGCAGCGTGCCACGCCACGCCTCGTGAATGGTCAGCCAATCACCGAGGTGCGGGAGGTCGGACGCGTGCGCCCAGGCCTGGTCCGGCGGGACGGGGACATCGACGGAGAGCTTCAGTTTCGCCACGTCGGGATAGTATCCGGTACCCGCGGTTCCGCGACGATCGGATCAGGGCATCGTGAACCATAATAGATCAACCGTCCAGTAGTCTGGCCCGTTTCACGGGGAATCATGGTGTCGGACAGCATGATCCACATCGCGATCTGTCACTGTGCTGCTAATGTGTGCGGGTCGCTGAATCCGGAGCGTGTGAATCGGATATCCGATTCCATCCCGGGGTGGAAGGCGACTGCCTCGGCGGGCCGGCCGGCGAGGGCCACCGGCAAGGGTGTCGTGTGGTCGAGGACGACGAAAGATCTGATGAACTCAGGAATCGCGGTGCTGTTGCTTGTCATCGGTGCGCCGCTGTTACTGCTCGCGATCGCGGTCAGTGTATTGGCCATGCGTAACGAGCGCCGACAGCGGCAGCGGGCCGACGCCGCCATCCGCGAACGCCTCGCCTGTGAGAACGCCCTGATGCAGCTGGCGCAGACCACACTGCCCGCGATCACCGCGGCCGTGCGCAGGCACGAGATCCCCTCGATCGCGGTGGATGTGCCGGTGGAACTGGGTGATTCGCAATTCGGCCAGGCCCTGCAGTGGATCGCGACCGGTCACGCCGAAGATCTGCGCGTGGTCGTCGAGGAAACCAGGGCGATGGTCGAACGCTACGGCGAGCAGCGCCGCGTCAACGAGGTCACGGCCGCACAGGAGCAGGCCCGCGATGAGCTCGCGGCGTCCTCGCGAGCGGCCACCAGCGCCGCGGTGCGTTCGTTCGGTACCTCGGTGGTGAGCCTCGGCACCGACCTGGGCCAGGTGGTCAGCGCCGCGCTGCGCGAACATCGCGACGACGCGATCTACGAGACACTCACCCGGATCGACCACACCGTGCAGCAGATGATCCGCCAGGCACAGTCCTATGTGATCGTCTCCGGCGGTCTGCCCGGGCGCCGGTGGCCACAGCAGTCGCTCACCGATGTGGCGGGCGGCGCGACCGGCCGGGTCAGGGAATTCCTGCGGGTGCGTGCGTCGCAGTCCGACCGGATCGTGATCAGCCGCGCGGTCGAACCACTCGTGCACACCATGGCGACCCTGCTCGACAACGCACTGCGCTATTCGCCGCCGTCGTCGTTCGTCGAGATCGGTTTCCAGGAGGGCCATCACGGTGTCACCGTGATCATCGACGACGCGGGCATGCGCATGAGCCCGGAGCAACTCGAGGACGCGCGCTTGGTGCTCACCGGCGAACGCGCGGTCGACATCCACGACCTCGGTCCCGCGCCGAAGGTCGGCTTCCCCGGCATCGCGGCGCTCGCGCGGCGCTACGGATTCTCCGTGCACGTCGACGGGCCCAACATCTTCGGTGGCATGCGCGCGATGGTGTACGTGCCGTCGGCGCTGCTGGTGAGCGGGGATGCGCCGCGGCTGCCCGAGCCCGAACTCGCTGCGCCGGCCCATATTCCGGTACCGGTGGCCGAGGTCGAATCGCCCGGCGCCGACGTTCACGAGATCACCAGCGGTGGGCTGCCCAAGCGCCGCCGCCGACCTGTTGCCCCGGATTCGGCGGGGGTAACGACCGAGTCGGGGCAGGCGCGCCCCGACCTCGCCGCTGCCTGGCGCAGCGGATCCCGCAGCGGTCGTGCCGCTGCGGCCGAGCGAACCACGGAAGGAACAGCCGATGAGCACACCGGTAGCCGATAGCACCAACCGATTGGCATGGCTGCTCGAGGATCTGGAGATCCCCGGCGTCCGCTTCGCGGTGTTGCTGTCCGATGACGGGCTGCGCATCGCCCACTCCCGCGGCGTGGTCAAAGACGACGCCGAACGGTTCGCCGCGGCCGCCTCCGGCCTGCGCTCGCTCGGCAAGGCGCTCGGCGAATTCTGCGGCGGCTCGTCGAACGCGGTGCGTCAGAACATGACCGAGTACGACGAGGGCATGATCATGATCACCGCCGCCGGTGCGGGCGCCCTGCTCGGCGTCGCCACCACCGCCGATGTCGACGTCGCGCTCGTGGCGCATCGGATGAACGAACTGGCCTCGCGCGTAGGCCACGAGATCGGCAGCGCGCCCCGCCTAGGCGGGAGGAATTGAGCCGCGGCAGGCGCGATCCCGACCTGGTGCGGTCCTATGTGCGCACCGGCGGGCGGGTGCGTGCCGCCCATGATCTCGACCTGGTGACCCTGGTCCGTGCCGTCGACGACGCACGTCCCGATCACCGCCCCGACGAGCGTCGCCTGCTGGCACTCACCAGCCGCCGCGGCGCGCTCTCGATCGCCGAACTGTCGGCCTATCTGGACCTACCCGCCTCCGTCGTGAAGATCATCGTCTCGGATCTGCTCGACAGCGGTCACCTGCACTGCCCGACCCCGGCACAGGTGAAACCGGAACTCGCACTGATCAAGGAGGTGCTGCATGGCCTCCGCGCCATCGCGGGATGAGGTCGACTACGTCGCGGAAACCGTGACACGGTCGGTGAAGATCCTGGTCGCAGGAAATTTCGGCGTCGGCAAGACCACCTTCGTGTGCGGCGTGTCCGAGATCAGGCCGCTGCGCACCGAGGAGACGATCACCGAGGCCAGCATCGGTGTCGACGACATGGCTGGGTTGGGTAGCAAGGTATCGACCACGGTCGCACTGGATTTCGGCCGCATCACCCTGAATCCCCAACTGGCGCTGTATCTTTTCGGCACACCCGGTCAGGAACGGTTCGCCCCGCTGTGGGAGGAACTGGCTCGCGGTGCCCTCGGCGCGCTGGTGCTCGTCGACACCCGGCGCATCGAGAAGGCCGACGACGTGCTCTCGGCGCTGGAACAACGTGGCGTGCCCTACGCGGTCGCGGTGAACGAATTCGAGGGATTCCGGCGTTATCCGCTCGAGGAAGTGCGTGAGGCACTCGACCTCGCCCCCGGTACGCCGGTGATCGCGCTCGACGCCCGTCGCCGTGATCAGGGTCTGCGCGCGCTGATCACCTTGGCGGAGTATCTGTTTCGTAGGCAGGAAGCAACAGCGTCATGACGGTCGATATCGCCGCCGACGAACGGGTGGCGATGTGGGCACCCGAATTCGCCGCCGATCCGCAAGCCGCCTACCAGCGGATGCGGGCCGAATTCGGCGCGGTGGTGCCGGTGGAACTCTCGCCCGGAATCCGGGCCACGCTGGTGATCGGCTATCACACCGCGGTGCGCATACTCAACGATCCGGAGCACTTCCCGGCCGACCCGCGCATGTGGGAACGCGACATCCCGCAGGACTGTCCGGTGCTGCCGATGCTGCAGTTCCGGCCGGCCGCGCTGCGCACCACCGGCGCCGAGCACGCCCGGTACCGGCAGGCCAATGTCGCCGGGATCGCCGGGGTGGATCTGTACGCGATGCACAGCACCGTCGAACAGTTCGCCATTCCGCTGATCAACAGCTTCTGCGCGACCGGATCGGCGGACCTGCTGAGCCAGTACGCTTTTCCGTTGGTGTTCCAGGCGCTGAACTCGATGCTCGGGTGCACGCCCGAGATCGGGCAGCAGGTCGCCACCGGGATGGCGCAGATCTTCGAAGGTGACGACGCCGAGGCGGGCAACAACCTGCTCGCCGCGGCTCTGGCCGACCTGGTCGGGCTGCGCCAGCGCGAGCCCGGTGACGACGTCGCCACCCGCCTGCTCCAGCACCACGCTGCCCTGACCGACGAGGAGATGGTGCACCAACTGCTGGTGCTCTACGGCGCGGGCATCGAGCCGATGCTGAACCTGGTGGTCAACACCTTGCGGCTGATGCTCACCGACGACCGGTTCGCGGGAAGTGTGC
Organism: Nocardia sp. FBN12; assembly: GCF_050320175.1. Classification (GTDB taxonomy): domain Bacteria; phylum Actinomycetota; class Actinomycetes; order Mycobacteriales; family Mycobacteriaceae; genus Nocardia. The sequence goes on from NZ_CP190048.1 coordinate 1,851,083, forward strand.
TCGGCGGCAGTCTGTCCACCCGCGACGCACTCGACGAAGTGCTGTTCACCGATCCGCCACTGGCCAACTTCTGCATGACCTACCCGCGTCAGCCGATCTTGATCGAGGACACCTGGCTGCCCGCGCACGAACCGGTCGTCATCAGCATGTCGGCCTGCAACAACGATCCGGCCATCGCCGGGCGCGATGTCGTCGACAGCCGGGCGCACCTGGCCTGGAGCGCGGGCCCGCACGGTTGCCCGGCCAAGCCGGTGGCGTACCTGATCGTGCAGGACGCGATCGACCAATTGCTCGACGCGCTCCCGGAATTGACCCTCGCCGTGCCCGTCGAGGACCTGGTGTGGCGTCCAGGGCCGTTCCATCGGTCGCTCGCGGCGCTGCCCGTGCGATTCCCGAAGACACCGCCACTGCCGATGCCCTGAATCGCACGCGGGGCGGCACCGGCAGTGGTGGCGTCAGGCGGAAGGAGCGGTCAGCGCAGCCTGCATGGCCACACCGTCGACGTAGGTGTGCTTCGCCTTGACCGCGCCGTCCTCGACGGTCACCATGTCCGCGATATCCACGTCGACGGCGCCGCCGGTGACGGAGGTGCCGGACAGCTTCCATCGCACCACCCAGAAGTCGTCGCCGACGCGTAGGTCGAGCTGGGTGAAGACCAGGTCGGGGACGAGGACGAAGGTCTGCGCCGCGGCCGTGCGGATCTCCGCCCGTCCGTGCGCGGGTGCGCTCCCGGAATGCAGGTGGAAGACCGAATCGGGCGTGTGCAGCGCGGCGATCCGGTCGGGGTCACGCTCGGCCCAGCAGGCGTGATAGCGCTCGAACAGATCTTTGGTGGCATCGGACATAGCCAAGCCCTTCCAATATACAAACAGGGTGACTGTATGTTCCCGGATCGGGTGCGGCCGGTCAAGGGGCGAAGGGCCTCGGATCCGCCGTGGCCGTCGTCCTGCCCTAGACTTCGACGTCGCCATGAATCCTGATCGCCGGACCCAAGCCGAACGCTCGGCCTCGACGCGTGCCGCGGTGATCCGCGCCGGGCGAGAACTGTTCGGGCAGTTCGGCTATGGCGCGGTGAGCACGATCGCGGTGGCCGAGGCAGCCGGGGTCAGTCGCGGCGCGCTCTATCACCAGTTCAGTGAGAAGCGGGATCTGTTCGAGGCGGTGTTCGAGGATCTCGAGCGCAGCCTGGTCGAGGTGATCGCCACCGCCGTTGCCGAGGCGAGGGCCGAGGATCCGATCGCGAGCCTGATCGTGGGCTGCCTGGCGTGGTTGCAGGCCTCGACCGCGACCGAGGTGCGGCGGATCGCGCTGCTCGACGCGCCCGCGGTACTCGGGTGGAGTCGGTGGCGCGAGATCGAAGTGCGGCACACGATCGGCCTGGTGGAGAACGCGATGGCGGGGGCCATGGCCGCCGGACGGATCAGGAAGCAGCCGGTGCGGCCACTGGCGCTGGTGGTGGTGGGCGCGCTGGACGAGGCGGCGCAATATCTGGCGAATTCCGCGGAGGCGGGGGACATCGTCGCCGTCCGCGGGGTGATCGAGCAGATCATTTCCGGTCTGGCCGTCGACTGACGCATGTCGGATGGCCTGTCAATAGGTTAGCCTTGCCTAATGACTACTGGGACTGTGAACCGACCGACTATGGTCTACGCGCCGGTGATGGTTCGTCGTGCGGTGCGGCTGACGCCGCGCATGGTGCGGATCACCCTCGGTTGCCAGGACCCGGCAGCCCTTGCCGACACCGGGCCTGACCAGTACACGAAGCTCTTCTTCCCGCTTCCGGGCAGGCCGCGGCCCGTCGTGCCGCCGCCGCTGGCGGACCCCGGCAGCGTAATGAGTTGGTACCAGCAGTATCTCGCGATGCCGGACGAGATCCGCCCGCCGATGCGCACCTACACGATCCGCGCGCAGCGGCCCGAGCTCGGCGAGCTCGACATCGACTTCGCCCTGCACGCCGAGCACGCGGGCCCCGCCTCGGACTGGGCTTCGACCGCGGCGCCGGGCGACGAGATCGGCCTGCTCTGCCCGCCGCACGCGCTCTACACGCCGCCCGCCGATCCTGATTGGCAGCTGGTCGTCGGTGACGAGACCGCGATTCCCGCGATCGGCGCGATCATCGAACGCCTCGACGCGGGTGCGCCGGTGCGGGCATTCATCGAGGTCGACGGCCCGGCCGACGAGCAGCGGTTCGAGACCCGTGGCGATGTGCGGATCGAGTGGGTGCATCGCGGCGATCGCCCGCACGGCGAGGCGGTGGTCGACGCGGTCCGCGCCGCCGATTTTCCCGTGGGCGCGCCCTACGCGTGGATCTCCGGTGAGGCCGAGTTGGTCAAGCTCACCCGGCGCAATCTGGTCCGCGACCGCGGCGTCGACAAGCGCGCCATCACCTTCACCGGCTACTGGCGGCAGGGCCGGACCGAGGAGGACAACGGCCGCGAGAAGGTGCGCCGCGCCGCGGCCGGTGAGCCGCTCGTCGACGAGGACTGACGCGCATCGCGCCGCTGTGACGCCACTAATAGTTATTGCACTAACTGTTAGTGGCGTAATAGTGTGTGGGCTAAGGAAGGTGGTGGACGATGCAGGAGCTCGACGACCCGTTGCGGCTCGACCGGCAGGTGTGCTTCGCCCTGGCGGTGGCCAATCGATCGGTACTGGCGGTCTACCGGCCGCTGCTCGAACCGCTCGGCCTGACGCATCCGCAGTATCTGGTGATGCTCGCACTGTGGGGTGAGGCACCGATGTCGGTGAAGGCTGTCGCCGAGGCGATCCAGCTCGACTCCGCGACGTTGTCACCGCTGCTCAAGCGGCTCGAATCCGCCGGTCTCATCACCCGCCGCCGCGATCCGCACGACGAGCGCACGCTGCACATCGACCTCACCGAGGCGGGCCGTGACCTGCGCGAACAGGCCGAGCGGATCCCGCCCGCCGTGGTGGCACGCCTCGGCGTGAGCCTCGCGGACCTGGAAGAATTGCGCGATGTCCTCGGCCGGGTGAACGCGGCCGCGCGACGCGCATCCGATGTGAGGGACCAGTAATGAGCAACTCGACCCCGAATCTCTGGCAGCGCCTTCGCTACCTCACCGGCGGCACCCTGCCGCCCGCGATGGCGGACTGGGTGCTCGCCGACCTCACCGGTCCCGGCGCGACCCGCCGATACCTGATGCGCTTCCTGCTGCCTGTGCTTCCGGTGCTGTGCCTGTTCTTGCTGGTCCCAGGCCCGCTGTGGATCGGCCTGTCGATGATGGCGCTGCTCTACCTGCCGCTGGTCTACTTCACCGTGGCATTGGTCTATGTGTACCGGCGGCACCGCCTGGTCAGTCACGGCTTCGATCCCGAGTTGGCGAACGAGGCCGAACGCCGCCGGGCCGAGTCCGAGCGCGTCGCCTACGAGAGTCGCCACCACCGCGGCTGAGCCGCGTTCCCGCCGTGATCGAACGGGGAGTCAGCCCGCACGGAGGGTGGGCCCGATGAATCGTTCGACCAGGTGACGTTCCGCAGTGGCGTCGGGCAGCGGCCAGGTGAGCAGCGACAAGACGACGCGCACGACCCAGCCCGCGGCCTCGTCGTCGGGTGCGATCCTGGTGAGCGCCGTCGCGATATGGCCGAGTTCCGGTGCGCCGGCAAGGAATTCGTCGGTATCGGGGGAGCGGTGCCGGATCAGCCATTGGCGCAGCACCGGGTCGGCGCGGATGGCGGCGACGGCGGCCAGGATGGCCTCGACGGGTCGTCGGCCGGGCGGAACGGAGTCGACGGCCGCCTCGACGCGGGCGACGACGGAGCCCGCGGCCCGGACCATCACGGCCCGCACCAGTTGTGCCTTGCCGCCGACGTGGCGATACAGCGTCGCGCGTGAGCAACCGGCGGCCGCGGCGATGTCGTCGGCGGTGACGTTGTCTATGCCGTGTTCGAGGAACAGTGTGAGGGCCGCGCGTTCGATGCGGTCGACCGCGATGGTGCGTCGGTCGCCGCCGGTCAGCCAGTCCACATGGTCGGTCATCGGCGAGCCTCCAACGCTGACTGTCTCATCTCGAGACGTTCGATGAAATCTGTCTATCCGAATCCAGCCAGGCAGGGACTGTTTTCGAAGAAGTTCGCAGCGGGTTGCACGACAACGACATCGCCCCGCTGTCTCAGTGTGAGACAGTCGTTGACCGCGTGCCTCTCGGCGATGCACGGTGAGCGCCGACAGCCTGACCAGGAAAGGCGGCGGCCATGACCACAGACCTCGCAGCGATCGACCTGTTCGACCCGGCGGTGCTCGACGACCCCTACCCGATGTATCGCGCCCTGCGCGAGGAAGCGCCCGTCTACCGGGTGCCCGGCACCGACTTCTTCCTCGTCGCCTCGTGGGCCGCGGTCACCGAGGCGACCCGGCGCCCGGCGGCGTTCTCCTCCCATCTGACCGCAGTGCTCGTCGCCCAGCCGGGTGCGGCGCCGACGACCTTCGACCTCGACGCGACCGGGCAGGGTCTGCACGTGCTCGCCACGGCCGACGACGACATCCACGCCACCCATCGCGGCATCGTCGGACCCGCGCTGGCCAAAAGGATCCGCACTGTGGGCCCGGTCGTCACCGCACTCACCGAACAGCTCTGGGTGGAGGAACTCGACGGTGATCGGATCGACTGGGCCACCGGGGTCGCCGATCGCTTGCCCCTGGCGCTGATCGCCGAACTCGTCGGCCTGCCCGCGGCCGACGTGCCGACACTGCTCTCGCTGGCCTACGACTCCACCGAGATGCTGGGTGGTGTCGTGGCCGACGGGCGAATGACCGCGCTGATCACCTCGGCGGCCGAGCTCGCCCACTACGCGTACCTGGCGATCAGCGGTGCGAAAGAACCAGTAGCCGAACGGGATTCGCCGCGAACACTGCTCGAGGTGCTCGTCGAGGCGATGGCGGCGGGCAAGATCGACGAGCAGCAGGCGGTGCTGATCGTGGTGCAGCTGATCGGCGCGGGCGGGGAATCGACCGCGGGCCTGATCGCGTCGGCGGCCCGGTTGCTCGCCACCGATCTCGCACTGCAGACCCGTCTGCGCGAACGTCTCGAGCTCGTTCCCGCCTTGCTCGACGAGGTGCTGCGACTGGAGTCGCCCTTCCGCGGACACCACCGCCACGTCGTGGCCGACACGCAGCTCGCCGGCGTCGACCTACCCGCGGGCAGCCACCTGCTGTTGCTCTGGGGAGCCGCCAATCGCGATCCCGCCGCTTACCCGGACCCGGACGTCGTCGACCTGGACCGGCCCCGCGGACGTGCCAACGCGGCGTTCGGTATGGGCGCCCATTTCTGCATCGGTTCCGCCCTGGCCCGCCTCGAAGCGACCGCCGCGATCACACTGCTCCTCGAACGGACTGAACAGTTCGCGCTGATCGATGCGGAGCCGCCACGCTGGGTGCCCAGTCTTTTCGCCCGCCGCCACGCGACGCTTCCGCTGCGCATTGCTCGGCGCTGAGTTCGGTCCACGACGGCCGGACTCGTAGTCTCGCGGGCAATGGCGCCTTCGCCGGGAGGCGAGCAGCGCTGAACTGATCGGGCTCGGTGGACAGCAGGCGGCGCGAGCGTCACCTTGCACGGACGGCGTTGTCTTGTGGGCGGGGTGTGGCACGGTGTCGGGGTGCGTCCCCGTCAGTTCCTGTCCGCCTGCCTGCTCGCGACGACAGCGTTGTTCGCCGGATGCGCGTCCGCCACCACGGATGCGAACCCGACGACGTCGACCGCGACGGCCATATCCTCGGAGAGCCCCGTGCCGTCGACTTTCCCCGCCGCCAACCGCACTGTCGTCCTCGATCCCGGTCACAACGGGGGCAACGCCACGCACCTCGCGCAGATCAACGCGCCGGTGCCCGACGGGCGCGGCGGGACCAAGCCCTGCAACACCACCGGCACCTCGGCCGCGAGTGGGTACGCCGAGCACGAATTCACCTGGGATGTCACCCAGCGGGTGCGTGACGCTCTTTCCGCGCGCGGTGTGCGGGTGATCCTCACTCGCGCCGACGACTCCGGCGTCGGTCCGTGCGTCGATCAGCGTGCCGCGATCGCGAATCAGTCCGGCGCCGACGCGGTCGTCTCGATCCATGCCGACGGCAATACCGGCGCGGGCGCACACGGATTCCACATCGCCTATGCCGAACCTCCGCTGAACCCGGTCCAGGCCGAGTCGGGGACCCGACTGGCGATCGCGCTGCGCGATGCCATGGTCGCCGGTGGCGCGGTGCCCTCTACCTATGTGGGCTCGGCGGGGCTGGACCCGCGGGCGGATCTGGCCGGGCTCAACCTGGCCGAGCGGCCGAGCGCGCTGGTCGAATGCGGCAATATGCGGTCGGCGACCGACGCCGCGCTCATCGAGACCCCGGCGGGGCGGGCCCGCTACGCCGAGCTCATCACGGCCGGAATCCTCGCGTTCCTCGGTTGACCGAGACGGCCTCCAGTGGATTTTGGAGGAGTCGCGCAAAGTTCGCCACGCCCACTTCAGACCGCCTCGTCGTTGGATCAGTAAGGCGGCTTGTTGTCGACATGGCTACCTATTGCCGACCGCTGGCAAATCTGTACACCCGTGTCAGCTGGGGGATTAACTCCTTGGTTGCCGCGAAGAGAAACCGGTTGGTTCGAATCGCTGCTATTCGCTGAGTTCGCACGCCTGTGAAACTTTGCGTGAATACCGGCCGGTAGCGGTATTTTTCGCTACCGGAGTGGTTGACGGTTGATCTTCTCCGCTCTACTGTCCTGAATCACAGTTCGATATCGAAGTGTTCAGTGTCATCGCTCGAAATGTTTCCCGGACGGCAAGCCGGCCCCTGCCGTCCTCCGTATGCGTTTCCAAGGAGTATTGATAGTGAGAAGTCGAATTCTGTTCTTCGCCGGCGCAATGGCGTTGGCGCCTCTTGTCACTGCGCTGGTGCCGGTCGGTAGTGTCAATGCCCACGGCTGGGTGACCGGGCCGGCGAGCAGGCAGGAACAATGTGCCCGTGGGCTCGTGCCCTGCGGAGCGGTGAAATATGAACCGCAGAGCGTAGAGGGTCCGAAGGGGCTCACCAACTGCAGTGCGAACAAATACCTCGAACTCGATGACGACAGCCTCGGCTGGGTCCCGCAGAAGGTTTCCGGTAGTACGAGATTCACATGGAAGAACACCGCGAACCATCGCACCTTGAATTGGGAGTATTTTATCGGCAATACGCGGGTTGCCGTGTTCGACGGCCAGAATGCGCAGCCGGCCATGGAGGTAACGCATACCGTCGATTTGTCGAACTATTCCGGGCGGCAGAAATTGCGTGCGGTCTGGAATATCGGTGACACCGCGGCCGCTTTCTACAGTTGTGTCGATCTCGAGATCGGTGGTGGTACACCGCCGACTACGACCACCCCGAAACCGACCACGTCCCAGCCGGCCACCACCACCCCGGCTCCCACCACACCGCCGTCGACAACCACCAAACCCCCGGCCGCGACGACGAAGCCGCCCGTCACGACCACCCCGGGCCACGAACACCCGACCACCACCGCTCCTGCCGGATCAGCGTGGCGTCAGGGCGCCACCTATGCGATCGGCGACAAGGTGACTTATCAGGGCGCCACCTACAGCTGCAGGCAGGCGCACACCGTCCACGATCCGAACTGGACGCCGCCGAACACGCCCGCACTCTGGTCGCGGATATAACTCGAGCGTTGCGGGCGGGCGAGCGGAAACGTTTCGTGTGTTCTCCCACCATCCATCCCACGATGGGGTGAGGATGGGGACCGACTCGCCGGCCTCGCGTTCGGTCGGCCCCGCAGCACAAGGGACGTGAGATATGAGTGACAGGAAATCAGCCTTGACCGTCGCTGCCATCGGGACAGTATTGCTGGCAACGACTCTCGGCGCGCCGACCGCCTCGGCCGGTGTCTCCCAGTTGACGGTCAAGCCCAACCTCAGCGTCGGTTCGGCAACCAACTTCGGCACCGGATGCACCCACCAGTTGCTGGCCAGGCTCAGCGTCGGCATCGTTCCTGTCGCGTTCTACGACAACGGCGCACTGCTGGCCGTGGTCGCCCCGACCGACGGCGTCGCCATGTACGACTGGGTGCCGTCGTACACCGGCGCCCACACGTTGACAGCCGTCCAGGACGGTATCGCCGGCAGCGCGAACGTTTCGGTGGGACGAGGATTCCTCTTCGGCGAATCCTGCGTGGTCACCGGCGGCTGACCCGTCGACAACACTGTGGCCCGGTTCGCGCGAACCGGGCCACAGTCGTCGATCCGCTACTTCGAGGCGAGCTTCTTGCCGTCGCCCTTCTTGCCCGCGGCCTTCTTGGCGGGCTTCTTCGCCGACTTCTTCGGTGCGGGCGTCGGCGCCGAACCATTGGTGTCGGCCTTACCTCCGGGACGCACCGCGGTGACGACCAGATCGTCGTCGGTGGTGTCGACCTTCACCGTGTCGCCGGGTTCGAGACCACCGTCGAGCAGCAGTCGCGAGACCCGGTTGTCGAGCTCCTTCTGCACCGTCCGGCGCAACGGCCGCGCACCGAATTCCGGTTGAAAACCTCGCTCGCCCAGCCAGTCCACCGCGGACTGGCTGATCTCGAGCTCGATGTCCTGCGCGGCGAGCATGCGCCGCGTGCGGTCCAGGATCAGTTCCACGATCTGCTCGAGCTCCGCCTTGTCGAGGCGGTGGAACACGATCTGTTCGTCGATCCGGTTGAGGAACTCGGGCCGGAAGTGCTGGCGCAGAAGCTCCTCGAGCTGCGGCACGATCGAGTCGAGCTCACCGGGCGGTGCCTCGAGGATCACGTGCGAACCGATATTGGACGTCATGATCACGATCGTGTTCTTGAAATCGACGGTGCGGCCCTTGGAATCGGTGACGCGCCCGTCGTCGAGCAGCTGCAGCAGCACATTGAACACATCGGGGTGCGCCTTCTCGACCTCGTCGAACAGGATCACCGAATACGGCTGCCGCCGCACCTTGTCGGTGAGCTGCGCGGCATCGTCGTAGCCGACATATCCGGGCGGTGCACCGACCAGCCGCGAGACCGTGTGCTTTTCCTGGAACTCGCTCATGTCGAACCGGATCAGCCGGTCCTCGTCGCCGAACACCGCTTCGGCGAGCGCCTTGGCCAGCTCGGTCTTGCCGACACCGGTGGGGCCGAGGAACAGGAACGACCCGATCGGCCGGTTCGGATCCTTGAGTCCGGCCCGTGCCCTGCGCACCGCCTCGGCGATCGCCACGATTGCCTCGTTCTGCCCGATCACCCGCTTGTGCAGGACATCTTCGAGCTGGAGCAGGCGCTGCTTCTCCTCGGCGGTCAGATCGGCCACCGGAATGCCGGTGCGCTTCGAGATCACCTCGGCGATATCGACGACATCGACGATCGGCTCCGAGGACGTCGCACCGGACTCCGCCAAATCCTGCTCGGCGGCGTCGATATCGGCCTTGAGCGCCTTGGCTTTCTCGTAGTCCTCGTTGTCGACGGCGGCGTCCTTCTCCCGGTACAGCCGGGCGATCGCCTCGTCCCTGGCCCGCACCTCCGGATCGGGTGTGCCCGAACGCAATCGGATCCGCGCGCCCGCCTGATCGATCAGGTCGATCGCCTTGTCGGGCATGAACCGGTCGGTGAGGTAGCGATCCGAGAGCTGCGCGGCCGCGATCAGCGACTCGTCGGAGTAGCGCACCTGGTGGTGTTCTTCGTACACATCGGCAAGGCCGCGCAGGATCTCGATGGTGTCCTCCACCGAGGGCTCCGAGACCATCACCGGCTGGAACCGGCGCTCCAGCGCGGCGTCCTTCTCGATATACCTGCGGTACTCGTCGATGGTGGTCGCGCCGACCACGTGCAGATCGCCGCGAGCCAGCGCGGGCTTGAGCAGGTTGCCCGCGTCCATCGAGCCCTCGCCACCGCCACCGGCGCCGACGATGGTGTGCAGCTCGTCGATGAAGACGATCAGCTCGTCTTTGTGGGCGCGGACCTCGTCGAGGATCTTGGTGAGCCGCTCCTCGAATTCGCCCCGGTACTTGCTGCCCGCGACCAGCGAGCCGACATCGAGCGCGATGACGCGGCGGTCGGCGAGGGTGACGGGCACGTCCCCGTTGACGATCCGCTGCGCAAGCCCCTCCACGATCGCGGTCTTGCCGACGCCGGGGTCACCGATCAGCACCGGGTTGTTCTTGCGCCGCCGTGACAGGATCTCGATGGTCTGCTCGATCTCCTCCGCCCGGCCGACTACCGGGTCTATCAGGCCCTCGCGGGCTTCGGCGGTGAGGTCGCGTCCGTATTCGTCGAGCGTCGGTGTGTCCGATTCCGGCTGCTGACGCTTCGAGGGCGCGGTCGCCATCGGGGTTCCCGGCGCGGGCACGCCCCCGCTCTGGGTGGCCGCGATTCCCGCGACCAGCGCCTGCGCCGCGACGCTGTCCGGTAGCGAGGCGATGCCCAGCAGAATGTGCTCGGGGCCGATGTAGCTGCTGCCCGACTGAGCGGCCTGCCGTTGGGCCGCGCGCAATGCGACCTTGGTGGCCGGGCTGAGCGTGATGTCGGCGAGGTCGCCCTCACTGGGTTCGCCGGTGTCGAGGTAGTCCTCCATCTGCTCGGCGACCTGGTCGGGATCGAGGCTGAGCTCGGCGACGATGCTGCGCCCCGGCTCTGCTTCGGTGGCGGCGTAGAGCAGGTGTTCGGGAGTGATGTCGGGATTGCCCCACTCCTGGGCCGCCTCGCGGGCGGTACCGACCAGCAACTTCGCGTTGTCGGTCATCAGCTTGCCCAGATCGATCCGTTGTACCGGCGGCTTCGATGACATCCCGGAACCGAAAAACCGCTGGAAGATGTCGTCGAAGGGATCGCGGGAACTCGCCCAGCTCGCTGTCATGTCCACACCTTTTCGCTCGTCGCGCCGTGTCCCACGGCGACTCATGCAGATCGGGTCGGTACTGCCAGCAATACTTCGGCATCCTCGGACGGTGTGCAAGCAATTGGACAGTTTCACATCCCCGACGTCCGACGGTGTGGCGCACCAGACAAAGTCCGGGCGAAACCGCCCCGAACCACCGGTTTTGTCGGATTCTTGATAACGGGGCGCCGCAGCCGGGTAGCGTGGCGACCCGCGAGGTGGTATCGACCGCAGCGCCCATTTTTGCCCGCCGACCACCAGGTCGAACAGGCCGACGGGAAGTAGAGCACGGAGTTTGGTCACCGACGTCATCGATGTCAGCGCGGATTTCACCATCGCGCGTCAAGCGTTGTGGGATGTGCTGCTCGATCCCCAGAGTTACCCGAGAATGTTCACCGGGATCGGCAGTTGCGAACCGGTGGAACGCCCCGACGGCGCGGTCCACTGGCAGGTGCGGGTCGGCTCGGCGAGCGGCGGAATGCGAACGCACGAGTTCATTCTCGTCATCGGCCGCTGGTACGAGAGTTTCGAACTGCGCAGCCCGGTGCTCGGCAGCTTCGCCGCGATCCGGTTGCGCGGTGACCAGGAGCGAACCCGCCTCGAAATCACCCTCTTCGCTGTCGCGCGGGTCCATCCGCTCGTCGAGCAGGGCGGCAACTCGCTGGTCACCGACTGGGTGAAGGCGGGGCTGCGCCGCACCTCGGACGCGATCGCGGGGACTCGTTCCTCGGTGGTGGTCAATGCCGAACGGTCGGTGGTACGCCGCAATGCCGGGGTGGCGCGCAGCATCGCGGCCACCGGGCTGATGCGGCCCGAACCGGTGTCGATGGTGAAACAGCTTCGTTCCCTGTCGAAATGGGGTTTCAACCTGGCCGGTGGTTACGCGGCGGGTGCGGCCTACGAACCTGATCGGCCCGCGCTGATCGATGCGCTCGGGCGGCGCACCTTCGCCGAGGTCGACGCTCGATCCACGGCGCTGGCCGCCGCGATGTACTCGATCGGCCTACGCAAAGGCGACGCCATCGGCCTGCTGGCGCGCAATCACGCGGGCATGGTCGAAACCATGGTCGCCGCGGGCAAACTCGGCGTCGACGTGGCACTGCTCAATGCCGGACTGTCGGGGCGCCGGATCGAAGAGATCGTGCAGCGGCACCGGCTGAGCGCGGTCTTCGTCGACGGTGCGCTGGAAAAGCTGATCCGCTACCTGCACAGCGAGGTGCCGCGCTACACCACCGACGACTGCCCGCCCGATCCGGATCGCACGACGATCGACGACCTGATCGCCCAGGCGCACAACGACTTTCCGATCCCCGCCCATCCGGGCAGGCTGATCGTGCTCACCTCGGGCACGAGCGGTTCACCCAAGGGTGCGCGCCGCCCGCACGCCAAGGGCTTCGGCACCATCGCCGCGCTGCTCTCGCGAATCCCGCTGCGGGTCGAGGAGGTCATGCTCATCCCCGCGCCGCTGTTCCACACCTGGGGTCTGGCCGGGTTGCAGCTCAGTACGGCCTTGCGTGCCACCGTGGTGTTGTCGGACGGTTTCGATGCGATGGACTGCCTTCGCGCGGTCGCCGAACATCGGATCACCACGTTGATCGTGGTTCCGACGATGGTGGAACGCCTGCTCGAGGTGCCGGCGGAGGTCCGCGCGGGCTTGGATCTGACGAGCCTGCGCTACGTGATCAGCTGTGGGGCACCGCTGGCCGGAGCCACCGTGCTGCGATTCCTGGACAGCTACGGCGACCTGCTCTACAACGTGTACGGCTCGACCGAGGTGTCGTGGGCCAGCGTCGCCACCCCCGACGACCTGCGGGTCTCACCCACGACCGCGGGCAGGCCCCCGCTTGGCACCCGGGTGGCGGTGCTCGGCCCCGATCTACGTCCGGTGCCGGTCGGCTCCGTCGGGCACATCTTCGTCGCCAACCACATGCTCTTCGACGGCTACGTCAACTCCGCGCCGCCGGAGGAGGCCGACGGCATGCTCGACACCGGCGACCTCGGATACCTCGACGCCGGTGGCCGGCTGTTCGTGGCGGGTCGCGACGACGAGATGATCATCTCCGGTGGTGAGAATGTCTTCCCGCGCCCGGTCGAGGAGGCCCTCGCGCATCTGCCGCAGATCAGCGAGGTGGCCGTCGTCGGCGTTCCCGACCGGGAGTTCGGTCAGCGGCTGGCCGCGTTCGTGGTGAAACGCGAAGGGGCGGGCCTGGATTCGGACATGGTGCGGACCTATATCCGCAACCGCCTCAGCCGATTCTCCGTTCCACGCGACGTGACATTCCTGTCGGCGCTGCCACGAGGGGAGACCGGCAAGATCCTCAAACGGGTGCTCGTGCCGGGGTCACCGCTGAGCGAGTAGCAATCCCACCGCGCGCGCGATCCTGGCCGACGCCTGCTCGCCCGACAGCCCCCGCCGATCCTGCAGATGGTGGCGCGCAGGCCAGGCGAGGGCGCCGTCGACCAGATCGAGGAGTTCGTCGTCGAGCACACCGTCGGATCGGGACAGTTCGGGTGCGAACAGCGCGGCCAGCACGGCGCGGATGCGTTCGTCGGTGCGGCGCATCCGCGCGTCGATCGCGGTGATCGATCGGGATTCCTGCAGACCGGGCAGCCGTGGCACGCGCTGCAACGCGAAGATCGCGGCGCTCTGCCGGACCGCGATCGTGATCCGTTCGGCCAGGTCAACCGACGGATCCGGGGTGACAAGGCACGCTTCGACCAGCTCGGATTGGCGTTCGGCCGCCGCCACCAGCAAGGCCTCGCGGTCGGGGAAATGCACGAAAACGCTGCGTTCGGAACTGCCTGCCCGTGCGGCGATCGTGCGCGCGGTCGGTGCGAAATCGCCCGCGGTGATGGCCGCGAGCAGTCCGTCGATGATGGCTTCGCGGGTTTTTGCCGGATCCCGCCGACGCGGCGAGCGCGACTCTCTCGCGCTCGCCGCTGCGGCCTCGTGCCCCGATCTCATCGGACCATCACAGCACAGTCCGGTCGCCGATGACCTACTTGCTCAGGTCCGGTGCGGTCCGGTTCATCACCGAATGCTTGCGCGAATAGGCGAAATACACGATCAGGCCGACGGCGAGCCAACCGGCGAACCGCGCCCAGGTCTCCCACGGCAGCGACCAGATCAGGTAGGCCGAGAAGCCGATTCCGATCAGCGGGATCACCGGCATGAGCGGCAGTTTGAACGAGCGCGGGGCGTCGGGCCTGGTGCGTCGCAACACGATCACCGAGATACACACGACGATGAAGGCCATCAGGATGCCGATATTGGTGAGTTCGGCGACGGTGTTGATCGGCAGCACGCCGGCCAGGATCGCCGCGCCGAACCCGACGATCCAGGTGACCCTGGTGGGCACCTTGCGGGTGGGGTGGGTCTTGGCGAACCAGATGGGCAGCAGCCCGTCGCGGCTCATCGCGAACCACACCCGGGTGACGCCGAGCATGAAGGTGAGTACCACGGTGATGATGCCGACGATCGCGCCGACCGCGATGATGTTGGCGACGCCCGGCATCCCGACCGACTCGAACGCGGTGGAGAAACCACTGGTTGGGCTGATCTCGGTGTACTTCTGCATGCCGGTGAGCACGAGTGTGCACAGGACATAGAGCACCATGGCGATGGCGAGGGAGTAGATGATCGCCTTGGGCAGATGCTTGCGCCCGTCGATGGATTCCTCGGCCGCGGTGCTCATCGCGTCGTAACCGAACACCGCGAAGAACACTGTCGCCGCGCCCGTCCACACCGCACCGGTGCCGTACGGGAAATAGGGGTCGTAGTTGGCGCTGTCGATGTGGAACACGCCTAGGTTCTGTCTCGAAATGAGTGATGGGGTGGCACCGCGCAGCGGCGCCACCCCATCAGCATGTTCGACCGAAGCTGTTGCCCGCGTTGGCATATAGGTGAGGCCTCCGGTATTCGGATTAGCGACCAAGCAAATCTGAATAGCACCGGAGACCTCGTGGCCAGCCTAGCGGTGGCGGGGCGAGCGGACCTGACCGATGCCCAGTGGGCGAGGCTGGAGCCGTTGCTGCCCCGCGGTAAGAAGGCGGGACGCCCGCCGAAATGGACGAAACGCCAGCTCATCGACGGGATCCGGTGGCGGTGTCGTGTCGGGTCGCCGTGGCGAGACGTTCCGGCCGAATACGGGTCCTGGCAAGCGGTGTATGGACTGTTCCGCCGGTGGCAGCGGGCCGGGTCATGGGCCGCGATCATGCGATCGCTGCAGGTCCAGGCCGACGCAGCTGGAGTGATCGACTGGCAGATCAGTGTGGATTCCACGATCGCGCGGGCTCACCCGCATGCTGCTGGCGCCCGCCGCGACAGCGGCGGGCAATCCGAACCACCGGCCGGTCCAGGGGAATCCGAGCCGGCCGATCACGGGCTGGGGCGTTCGCGGGGCGGGTGGACCAGCAAACTGCATCTGGCGTGTGACCAGGGCTGCCGTGTGCTGTCGGTACTGGTCACCGCAGGTCAAGCCGGTGACAGTCCGCAGTTCACCGCAGTGCTCGATGGCATCGAGGTGCCGAAACTCGGTGGCGGGCGGGCACGAGTCCGCCCTGAGCGGGTGTTGGCCGACAAGGCCTATTCCAGTCGAGGTAACCGGGAATGGTTGCGCCGTCACGGGATCAGGGCAACGATCCCGGTCCCTGCCGATCAGGTTGCGCACCGTCGCCGTCGTGGCAGAGCCGGTGGTCGGCCCCCGGCGTTCGATGCGGTGCTCTACCGTGACCGCAACGCTGTCGAGCGGGGTATCAATCAGCTCAAACAGCATCGTGCGGTGGCTACCAGGTTCGACAAACTCGCTGTCCGCTACCAGGCCACGATCCATATCGCGGTGATCAACCAGTGGCTCAGGCACTCGTGAGAGCGGGCCTGCGGGCCGCCCTCACGACTTCGAGACACTGCCTAGCACCACGATGAGCACGACGAGGGCGACCTTGATGCCGACCGCGACCGTCTCGAACCGGCCGACACTGCCGATACCGCGCGAGAGCACCCACGCGGTGCCAAGACAGAACAGCACCGCGAACAGATCGACCACGCGGCCGTCGCCGGTATCGGGCGCCCCGAGCATCCACTCCGGCAGGGTCAGCCCGACCTGGTCGAGGAGGAACCCGAAGTACCCCGAGACACCGATCGCGACCACCGCCGCCACCGCGATGTATTCGAGCAGCAGATCCCAGCCGATGAACCAGCCCGCGAGTTCGCCAAGCGATACGTAGCCGTAGGTGTAGGCCGAGCCCGCTTTCGGGACCATGCCCGCGAATTCGGCATAACACAGCGCCGCCGCGGCGCTGGCCACACCGGCGATCAGAAACGAGATCAGCACCGCCGGACCGGTGACCGAATGCGCGACCGAGCCGGCCAGGGTGAAGATGCCCGCGCCGATGATGCCGCCGACGCCGATGGCGGTGAGCTGCCAGAGACCGAGCGATTTCGCCAATCGCTCGTCACTGGGTATCTCGTCGTCGACCTCGGTCATCGGTTTGCGGCGCAACATCTGGGTGCGCAACTCTGCGAAAGACATTCGCGTTCCTTCCGTCGGCGCACACCGCCGCACAGCGATGCGCACACCAGCCGTATAGGCCATGCTCTGCTGAGTACACCGCCATGCCGGTGGTGTGGAGGCCGAGAGTGAATATTGTTCTGCGGTATTACTCGAACGGATAGCCGGTCGTCATCCGCGTCCACCGAGCAGCGCCCGCAGGAAGAAGCCGACATTGGCCGGTCTTTCGGCCAGTCGACGCATGAAATAGCCGTACCACTGGTCACCGTAAGGGACGTAGACGCGAACATGGTTGCCCGCGGCGGCGAGTCGCTGCTGTTCATCGGCCCGAATGCCGAACAGCATCTGATACTCGTACTCCTCGGTCTTGCGTTGGGCCGCCTGCACGCCCACCCCGGCCGCGGTGATCACCGCCGGGTCGTGCGAGGCGATCATCGGATACCCCGCGCCCGCGGTGAGCACGCCCAAACACCGCATATACGAGGCATCGACCTCGGCCCTGTCGCGGAAGGCGACCGACTCGGGTTCGTCATAGGCGCCCTTGCACAGTCTGATTCGCGACCCGGGGCCTGCCATGGTGCGGCAGTCGTCCTCGGTGCGGCGCAGGTAGGCCTGCAACACGGTGCCCAGCCACGGGTAGTCGGCGCGCAGCTCGCGCACGATCGACAGCGTCGAGTCGGTGGTGGTGTGGTCCTCGGCATCGACGGTGACCCACACGCCTGCGGCTTCGGCGGCGGCGCAGATCTGGCGGGCGTGCTCGCGGGCGATCGCGTGACCGTCACTCGGCAGTGCCTGTCCGAGTGCGGACAGTTTTACCGAAACCTCCAGTGGCCGAACAGCGCCCGGCGCCACGTCGGACTGGGGGAGTGCGCCGAGCGCGGTGATCAAGGTCCGATACTGCGCGACGGTCGCCGCGGCGCTTGCCAGGTCGGTGGTGTCCTCGCCCAGATAGTCGATACTGACGAAACGCCCTGAGCGCAACAGTGATTCGGTGGCCCGCACCGCCTGCTCGGTGGTCGTGCCCGCGACGAAGCGGGCCACCACCGCCCGGCTGACGGGCAGTCGGGTGATGGTGCGTTCCAGCCGGGGCGAGCGCGCGGCGGCGAGCATGGCCGAGCGAAGCAGCGCGGGCATCAGTTCGCCTCCGGTGCCTGGTGGGGGTAGCTGTGTTCGGTCGGCGGAACGAAGGTCTCCTTGATCGTGCGCGCGGAGGTCCAGCGCAGCAGGTTCTGTGGGGAACCGGCCTTGTCGTTCGTGCCGGAGGCGCGGGCGCCGCCGAACGGCTGCTGGCCGACGACCGCCCCCGACGGCTTGTCGTTGATGTAGAAGTTGCCCGCGGCGAAGGCGAGCCGATCGGTCGCCTCGGTGATCGCGGTGCGATCCTGGGCGATGATCGAGCCGGTGAGGCCGTACGGGCTGCCGCCGTCGACGAGGTCCATGGCGTCGGCGAAGGCGGTCGGGGTGCTGTCGTCGTAGACGTGCACCGCCAGGATCGGACCGAAGTACTCGGTGCGAAAAACCTCATCGAGGGGATCGTCACCGACCACGATCGTCGGGTCGACGAACCAGCCGACACTGTCGTCGCTGTGTCCACCTGCCACCACGGTCAGGCTCGGTGTCGCCTTGGCGCGCTCGAGTGCGGCGGTATTGCGGTCGAAGGCATGTCGATCGATCACTGCCCCACCGAAATTCGTGAAGTCGGTGACATCGCCGTAGCGCAGGTTCGATGTCCGTTCGATCAGGTCGTCCGACATGGTCGCCCACACCGAGCGCGGAATGAACGCACGCGAGGCGGCCGAACACTTCTGGCCCTGATAGTCGAACGCGCCGCGCACCAGCGCGGTGGTGAGCACCGCCGGATCGGCGGACGGGTGCGCGAGTACGAAGTCCTTGCCACCGGTCTCACCGACCAACCGGGGATAGGTGCGGTACCCGTCCAGTCGCTGCGCCACCTCCCGCCACAGGTGCTGGAACGTGGCGGTCGATCCGGTGAAGTGCACGCCGGCCAGCCGCGAATCGGCGAGCACGACATCGGAGATCGCCGGGCCGGCTCCGTTGACCAGGTTGATCACCCCGGGCGGCAGTCCGGCGGTCTCGAGCAGCCGCATCGTCAGATAGGCGGCCACGGCCTGGCTCCTGGCCGGCTTCCACACCACGGTGTTGCCCATCAGCGCGGGCGCGGTGGGCAGGTTGCCCGCGATCGCGCTGAAGTTGAACGGGGTCACCGCGTAGACGAACCCCTCCAGCGAGCGGTACTGCATCCGATTCCACACACCCGGCGAGGAGATCGGCTGCCCGGCGAGGATCTCGCGGGCGAACGAGACATTGAACCGCCAGAAGTCGATCAGTTCGCACGGTGCGTCGATCTCGGCCTGATAGGCCGACT
The DNA here is from genome assembly GCF_050320175.1 of Nocardia sp. FBN12. Taxonomy (GTDB): domain Bacteria; phylum Actinomycetota; class Actinomycetes; order Mycobacteriales; family Mycobacteriaceae; genus Nocardia. The sequence continues at coordinate 1,869,836 of NZ_CP190048.1, forward strand.
TCGACTGCCCGAGCATCGTCGCCGCGGCGATCTTCTCGCGCCACGGACCGGCGAGGAGGTCGGCGGCGCGCAAGAAGATCGCGGCCCGATCGTCGAACGGCATGGCCCGCCAGGCAGGTGCGGCGGCGTTGGCGGCGTCGACCGCGGCGGCCGTTTCGGCGGCACCGGCGTCGCGCAGGGTGCCGAGGACGGCGGCGTGGCGGTGCGGTTGGACCACGTCGAAGGCGGGGCCATCGCCGGGAAGATGGCGGCCGCCGATCACGTGGCTGATCTCGGTGGGGGAGGCGGACAGCTCGGCGAGCGCGGTCTGCAGGCGACTGCGTTCCGGGCTGCCCGGAGCGAAGGTGCCGACCGGTTCGTTGACCGGCGGCGGGGTGGTCGCGATGGCGTCCATGAGTGCGGCTCCTGCGTCGTGGCGGATAGCGGGATGTGACGTAGTCAACTCCGATCCGCACGAGCGATAATCATCTGATCGGATGAAGATCTGGGCAGTGCTTTGTCCGATCGACCAACAACGGAGGTGTTCGATGTCCGACGGGGCCACAACGCTGCGCGAGTTGCTCGCCGCCCTCGACCACACCGTCGCGACGCTCGTCGACGCGCCTGCGGGTCACGAGGTCGAGGTGCGGACGGTGGCACTGGCCGAGCCCGCTGACCTGCCCGAACACCTCGACAGTGAAGGCACGCTGCCCGAGGTGTACCTGCTCGTCGGAGTCGATGCCGCGGCCACCGCGCGCTGGTTGCGCAGGATCGGCGACCGCGACCAGGCCCAGCGACCGCGAGTGCTGATGACCAAGAGCGCCAACGACTCGCCCGCGGTGCGAGCCGCCGCGCACGCCGTCGGCATCGCGCTGGTGCACGTGCACCGGCAGGCGCGCTGGGATCAGGTGTTCTCGCTGATCCGCCGGATGCTGGCCCGCTCGCCCGGCCAGCGCGCCGCGTCCGACGAGCACGACCTGCTCGCCCCCGACACCGACCTGTTCGGGCTGGCTCAGGTGCTGGCCAAGGAAACCGGCGGCATGGTCTCCATCGAGGACCCGCAGTCACGCGTGCTGGCCTACTCGGCCTCCGACACGTCGGCCGACCAATTGCGCATCCAGTCCATTCTCGGCCGGGAGGGCCCGGGCGACTACCTGCGGATCCTGCGGGAATGGGGTGTGTTCGATCGGGTGCGGTGTAGCGACGAGGTCGTCGACGTGCCGGAACACCCCGAGCTCGATATCCGTCGTCGGCTCGTCGTCGGCATCCGGCGTGGTGCCGACGGCGCGCAGTCCAGAATGCTCGGCACCATCTGGTTGCAGCAGGGCACCGGGCCGTTGCGACCCGACGCGGCGCAGGTGTTGCGTGGTGCGTCGGCGGTGGCGGCTCGGATCATCGCGCGACGGCTGGACGCGCCGTCGACCGAGGCGTTGCTCGTGCGCCGGTTGTTCGGCGCCCACGGTGACGGCGTCGACGTGCCCTCGGTCGCCGCCGCGCTGAACCTGTCGACGGCCGGTCCCGCCGCGGTGATCGGTTTCGCGCCGGTCGGTCCCGCCGCCGAGCTGGCCGCCTCCAGCGGCTTGATCCGCTTGCACGCCAGTGCTTTCCGCGAGGATTCGGTCACCGAGTCGCTCGGCGAGCGGGTCTATGTCCTGCTGCCCGGCTACCACTCCGAGCGCAGCGTCGGTTCGTGGGTGCGCAAGCTGGTCGCCCAGCTCGAGCAGACGCGCGCCCTGGTGGTGCGGGCTGCCATCGCCGCACCGGTGGCCGGTCTCACGGCGGTCGCGGGTGCGCGCGCGGAAGTCGACCGGGTACTGGACAGTCCGGTCGCCGATCCTGCGGGCAGCCGGGTCGCCACGCTGGCCGATGCCAGGACCGCGGTGCTGTTGGCCGAGATCACCGAGCTGATCCGCGAGCGCCCGCGCCTGCACGATCCACGCCTGGCCGCGCTCGCTGCCTACGACCGAACCCACGCCGCTGACCTGCGAATATCAGTGCAGGCGTATCTGCGCGCGCACGGGGAGGTGCGCGTCGCCGCGGCCACGTTGCGCGTGCATCCGAACACGCTGCGCTATCGGCTGCGGCGGGTGGAGGCCGTCCTCGGCATCGATCTGAGCGATCCCGAGGATCGGCTGTTGCTCGACATCCAGCTGGCCGCGCTGCCGAATATTTCGATTGCGCAGAACTGACACAGCTATTGCAGTTACTCTGCAATAGCTGTCCGAGGTGGACGGTGGTGGAGTGAAGGAGCAAAGGTGAAGAGTTCAGGCGGAGGTCGCGGCGGGCTGTCGCGGCGCGGGATGCTGGGTGTCGGCGTGGGTGCGGCCGCGGCGGTCGCGGTCGGTGCGACCGTCACCGGTTGTGGTGACCAACCGAGCGGAGTCAACCCCTCGGGCACCCAGACCGAGCCGACGAAAGCCATCCTGGATGCCAACCGCGCCCTGGCCGACACCTTGCCGTTCGGCGACACCGCCGACTTCGCCGATGCCGACCGCGGCTGGATCGCCTCGCTCGAACCGGGCAAGGTGACCGATCCCTCGGGGAAAGTGGTGTGGGACAGCGACTCCTACGACTTCGTCGCCGGCTCCTGTCCGCAGTCGGTGAACCCCAGCCTGTGGCGGCAGGCCCAGCTCGTCGTCAAGCAGGGCCTCTACGAGATCGCGCCCGGCTTCTATCAGGTCCGCGGTATCGACCTGTCGAACATGACCTTGATCGAGGGCGATACCGGGGTGATCGTCATCGATCCACTCATCTCGGCCGAAACCGCGGCGGCCGGCCTCGCGCTGTACCGCAAGCATCGCGGCGATCGACCGGTCACCGGCCTGATCTACTCCCACGCCCACGTCGACCATTTCGGTGGCAGCGCCGGTGTGATCACCCCGCAGGATGTGGCGGCAGGCCGCTGCCCGGTGATCGCGCCGTCGGGTTTCCTCGAGCACGCGGTCGCGGAGAACATCTACACCGGCACCGCGATGGCACGCCGCGCCGCCTACATGTACGGGGCCGCACTGCCTCGCGGGGCGAAAGGCCAGGTGAGCGCGGGTCTCGGCCCGACCACCTCGGTCGGTACCGTGAGCCTGATCCCGCCGACCCTCGACATCACCCGCACCGATCAGGAGGAGATCGTCGACGGCGTGCGGATGGTCTTCCAGCTGACCCCGGGCACCGAGGCGCCCGCGGAGATGAACTTCTACTTCCCCGACCGCCGCATCCTGTGCATGGCCGAGAACGCGACCCACACCATGCACAACATCGTCACCCTGCGCGGCGCGCTGGTGCGCGACCCGCATGTCTGGTCGAAATATCTCACCGATTCGATCAACCGCTACGGCCGCAAGTCCGATCTGGTGTTCTCGTCGCACCACTGGCCGATCTGGGGCACCGATCGGATCGTGGAGTTCCTGTCGCTGCAGCGCGACATGTACGGCTACCTCAATGATCAGACGCTACGTCTGCTGAATCAGGGGTATGTCGGCGCCGAGATCGCCGAGATGGTGCAGATGCCGCCCGCGCTGACGGCGTCGTGGTCGACGCACGGGTACTACGGCTCGGTGAGTCACAACGTCAAGGCGGTCTATCAGCGGTACATGGGCTGGTTCGACGGCAACCCGGCGCACCTGTGGGAACACCCGCCGGTGGAGAACGCGCGCCGCCACGTCGAGGCGATGGGCGGTGCCGACGCGGCCCTGCAGACGGCGCAAAAGGCCTACGACGCCGCCGACTACCGCTGGGTTGTGCAACTGGTGAACTACGTGATCTTCGCCGACCCGACCAACAAGACCGCAAAAGACTTGCAGGCCAGTGCCTTCGAGCAACTCGGTTACGGCGCGGAGACCGCCACCTGGCGCAATTTCTACCTCAGCGGCGCCCATGAACTGCGCAACGGTTCCTTCGGCACGCCGACGACGGCGAACTCCGCCGCGATGGCCGCCGCGCTGAGCGTGGACCAGGTGTTCGACGCGGTGTCGCTGCGGATCGACGGACCCAAGGCGTGGGAGGTCCGGATGACCGTCGACTGGCGGATCAGCAACGAGAACAACCGCATTCATCGCACCGAGCTCCGCAACGGCGTGCTCGTGCACTACGACCGATTCCCCGGTGACAACCTGCCCGCTCCTGACGCCACCGTCGCGCTGACCCGCCAGGTCCTGATCCGCACCCTCGTCGGCGGCGCCGACCTGAAGAAGGGCGTGACCGACGGTGACATCGCCATCGACGGCGATGCCACCGCACTGACGAAGCTGCCCGGCGTGATCGACAAGCCGGACCCGAACTTCGCCATCGTCACGCCGTAACGACGGTCAGGTCCCGGTCGGTACCTCGCCGACGGCCTTGGCCGGGTCGATCACGCCGAACACCTCGCCCTGGGGCGCCTGCAGAATCCCCATCCGGCCGAACGGGCTGTCGTCTGGGCCCATGATCACCGAGGCGCCCAGTTCGGTTGCCGTGGTCAGGGCTGCGTCGGCGTCGTCGACCTGGATCCAGGTGAGCCAATAGGGCGGGGTGTTCAGGGCCGAGGCGTCCATCATGCCGCCGACCTCGTGGCTGCTGTCATCGGCCGACGCGAAGGTGGAGTAGATGAGGTTCACCCCGTCGCCGATCTCGGTGTACTGCCAGCCGAACACCTTGTTGTAGAACTCGTGCGCTCGGTCGTAGGCAGGGGTGTGCAGTTCGTTCCAGCAGTAGGCGCCGTGCTGGTTGAAGATCCCGGAGCCGTTGTGTGCCTTGGCTTCCCACACCCCGAACACGCCGCCCGTCGGATCGGCGGCGATGAACATCCGCCCCACGTCGAGCACATCGAACGGTGGCATGAACACCTGTCCGCCCGACTTGCTCACCCGTTCGGCGATCTCGTCGGCGCGCGCCGCGGCGAAGTAGGTGGTCCACACCGACGGCATCCCGCCCATGCCTTCGGGTTTCGGGCCGATGCCCGCCGCCGGGCGGCCGTCGAGCGTGGCCATGAGATACCCGCCGGCTTCGGCGGGACCGTCCTGGACTTCCCAGCCGAACAGCGCGCTGTAGAAGTCGCGGGCGGCGGTGGTGTCGTCCACCTGACAGTCGATCCAGCAGGGAGTTCCCTGCGGCCAAGCTTCCTCGCGTGTCGGCATTGTCGAACGTCCTCCTCGGCGATGGATGAAGACCGGCCCCAACGGCGCCGGTGGGAGCCAGTCAACCATCAGCCACCGACAAGAACGAGCAACCGGAACCCCGCTGAACTGGAACAACGTGTGTTCACAGCGACAGTCCGAGCTGGCCGACGCTCGCCTGGCTAACTCGTTACCCCTGTTATGGTTTCCGCGCCGATCGTGCGGTGGCTCGGTCAACTGTGGAGACGAACGAACCGGTCGGGAGCGATTCATGGTGGGAAGAAGTTCGGAACGCGGGTTCGTCCGGATCCTGGTGACGATCCTCGCGGTGGTCGTCGTGCTCGGCTGCGGCGGTGGTCCGGCAGGCGGTGAGCCCCCGGACGCACCGTCCGCGCAGTGGACCGCCCTGCACGACGGGCCGGGCGCCTACCCCGAGGTGCGGGTGGAGCGCGGCGTCGAGCTCACGATGAGCGACGGCGTGGTGCTCAAGGCCGACGTGTACCGCCCCGCCGACGCCGCGGGCGTGATCGAGCAGAAGCCGCTTCCGGTGATCGTGAGCCTGACGCCCTATTCGAAACTCATGACCGGACTGATCGAATCGGCCGCCGCGATTCCGGGCCTGCAGTCCACCGCCGTCGACATCGTGCGCAGGCTGAACCTGTCCACCACCCCGATCAGCGGTTTCGGTGATCTCATGCAGGCACTCGACGGCGGCATGATCCAGACGATGCTCGGTGTCGACCGCAAACTCGTCAGCGCCGGCTACACCGTCGTCGTGGCCGACGTGCGCGGAACCGGACTGTCGCAAGGCAAATGGGACACCCTCGGTGCGCGTGAACAACTCGACACCCGCGAAGTGATCGACTGGGCGGCGCGTCAACCGTGGTCGAACGGGCGGATCGGCATGAGCGGCGGCTCCTACTCCGGTATCAACCAGTTGCGCGCCGCCGAGAACGCCCCGCCCGCGCTGCAGGCGATCTTTCCGGTGGAGCCCGGCAGCGATCTCATGCGTGACGTGGTCGCCCCCGGCGGCGGCGTCGGCACCACCTTCCTGCCGCTCTGGCTGAATTCGGTCAACCAGCTCAAACTCGTCCCCGACGTGGCCTCCATGGTCGACGGCAGCTTCGACTGGACCTGGTTCAACGACCGGCTCGCCGACCCGACCACCAACTTCGACCTCCTCGCCCAGTCGCTGCTCACGCCGTCACTGTCGAACATGCCGCCCGCGCTCGACGGCGCGCTCGACGACACTTCGGCGTTCCGCGAGGCGATCATGGGCCATCCCGAGAACGTCACGGTGCCGACCTTCGTCTACGGCGGCTGGCACGACATCTTCGCCAACAGCGCCACCAAGCTCTACGAGCAGATCCCGTTGCCCGCCGGGCGCAAACAGCTCATCGTCGGCGACACCTATCACGCCAATCCCGGTGCGGGAACCGGTGTTCCGGGCGCGCCACCGCGTTTGGACGTGCTGCAGCGAGCGTGGTTCGACAAGTGGCTCAAGGACATCGACAGCGGCGTCGAGGAATTCGGGCCGGTCACGGTGAAACAGCAAGGCGGCAGCTGGGTGACGCTGCGTGAGTTCCCGCAGCCGGGCGTCACGCATCGCCGCGTCTACCTGTCCGCCGCGCCCAGCGGCAGCACCGAGGACAGCCTGCACGACGGATCGCTCAGTGCCACCGGGCCGACCGCTACCGAAACACTCACCGTCGCGCCGGGGTTGAACCAGGTCTGCTCGCGTGACGCGGCACAGGGTTCGGCGGGCATGACGGCCGCCCTCGATACCTGCGCGAAGGACTCCCGCATCGCCGAACGCAACGGCCTCACCTTCACCAGCGCACCGCTGACCGAGCAGACCGTGATCTCGGGCCCGATCAATGTGCGGCTCAACACGATCCATGACGCCACCGACGGGTTCTGGAACGTCACGGTCAACGATGTCGCACCCGACGGGACCTCGACGGTACTCACCACCGGCCAGCTCACCTCGTCGATGCGAGCCGTCGACGAACGCCGCAGCGCGCGCTCGATCAACGGCGACTTCACCGCCCCCTTCAACCCGCTCACCGTCGACCGGCTGCTCCCGGTGGAACCCGGCGCGCCCATCGACATCGACGTCGCGGTGATCCCGACCCAAGCGGTGCTGGTGCCGGGACATCGCCTGCGCATCGACGTGTTCGCGGGCAACGCGCCCAAGGCGTTGCCGTTCCGGCCGATGCTGAACGCCAGCGGCCTCGAGCCCCAGCACGTGCGTCTCGATCCCGCGGCGCCGAGCTTCGTCAACCTGCCCACCGACCGCCCGATTCCGTGATCGTCGTCGGGTGCGTTGCCGCCGCCGCTACCCTCGATCGAGCAGGCACGCTGTGATTCGGACGAGGAGGGCGCTGTGGTCGAACCTGTCATCGTGGTGATGGGGGTGTCGGGCTGCGGGAAGACGACCGTCGGCGCCCTGACCGCCGACCGGCTCGAAGTCCCGTACGCCGAAGGTGACGACTTCCATCCGCTGGCCAATATCGAGAAGATGGCCGCGGGTATTCCGCTCACCGACGAGGACCGGCTGCCCTGGCTCGACACCGTCGCGCAGTGGCTCGCCGAGCATCAGACCGGCGGGGTAGCCACCTGTTCCGCGCTGCGGCGCGGCTACCGGGACCGACTGCGAGCGAAGGCCCCGAATACCTACTTCGTGCACCTGGCCGCCACCCGCGAGGAACTACTGCGCCGGATGACCGGCCGACTCGGTCATTTCATGCCGACGATCCTGCTGGACTCCCAGCTCGACACCCTGGAACCGCTACAAGACGACGAAGCGGGCGTCACCCTCAACGCGCTGCAGCCGCCGAGTGTGCTCGTCACCGAGGCCGTCGACTACTGGATCGCCGATCACCGCTGAAGCAGCGGATGCAGCTCTTCGACCGGCGCCAGCATCAGCATCGCGCCCACGACAAGGGCCGCCAGGCAGACGGCGGTGAAGAACAACACCCAGAGCACCGCGGGCAGGTGCGTCAACCGGGCGAGCTGATCGGCGTCGGAATCCGTGCGCCCCGGCTGCCTGCGTCGGCCGCGCTGCAGTTCGAAGACCGGCCGCACCGCGGCGGCCAGCAGAAACCAAGCCGCCAGATACGCGAACGCGGCCTGCAGCAGATCCGTGCCGAACCACGACACCCCGAACACCAGCGCACCGAGCACCACCACGGTGAGTAGGCCATACATATTGCGCACCTTGATCAGCACCGCGGCCAGCATCACCAGCGTCGCCCACAGCATCACGGTGACCCGGCCCGTCCCGAGCAGTGCCGCGTAGCCGAGCCCGAGCAGCGCGGGCGCCGGATACCCGGCGGCCGCGGTGAGGATCATGCCTGGACCAGTCGGTTTGCCGCTCGACACGGTCAGCCCCGACGTGTCGGTGTGCAGGGTGATCGCGTGCAGCCTGCGCCCGGTGAGCAGCGCGATCAGCGCATGCCCGCCCTCGTGTGCCACCGTGACCGCTGCCCTGGTCAGCCGCCATAACGGCCGGTAGCCGACCAAGATCAACGCCACCGCCGCGGTGGCGAGCACCAACCACCAGGCGGGTGCGGGCTGGGGAGCGAGGAGACGGTCGAGCAGCGTGCTGGCGGATCCGGTGTTCACCGTCGCACTTTAGCCGTGCGCGGGCGAGCGCGGAGGTCCGCGTTGAAACCTGTGCCGGGTGGGCGCCGGGTCGTACCCGCGAGACGCTCGGTGGCGGCCGGTCAGAATCGTCCACGTGCATCTCCATTGTGCGAGTGAGGTGTTCGATACCGCACCGCGCATTCACGCACTGTCCCCGTTGCGGTCCCGGTCGTGGTAGCAATTGGGCATGCCGATGCGCCCTCACCGCTGGACTCCGCCGCGCCCCACCGCTCGTGCGCGCCAGACCCACAGCGACCCGCCGATGCCGCCGATCCGACTGTTGCCGCTGCCGAGCAAGGGCCCGGAGGACGTCGTGGTGCTGCCCGACGGACGGATCGCCACCGGCACCGACGACGGCGCGATCTGGCGCGTCGATCCGGCGAGCGGCACCGTCGAGCGGATCGCCGACACCGGTGGCCGAGCGCTGGGCATGCACGCCGATGCCGACGGTTCCCTGCTGATCTGCGTGGCGGGTCGAGGAATTCTGCGGCTGGCCGAGCCGGGCGCCGAACTGGAGGTCGTCGTCAGTGAGATCGATGGGGAACCAATCATGTTCCCCAGCAATGTAGTTCGCGACGACGACGGCACCATCTACTTCTCGATCAGCTCGCGGCGGTGGCCGTTCGAGGAGTGGATGACCGACATCCTCGAACATTCCGGCAGCGGCCAGCTGGTCCGCCGCCATCCGGACGGACACCTCGAAGTACTCGTCGACGGCCTCCAATTCGCCAACGGCGTGGTGCTCGCCCCGGACCGATCCTGCGTGCTGGTCGCCGAGACCGGTTCCTACCGGATCACCCGATACTGGCTGACCGGTCCGCGCGCGGGCACCACGGACTACCTCGCCGAGAACCTGCCCGGCTCACCCGACAACATGTTGCTCGGCAGCGACGGCCTGGTCTGGGTCGGCATCGTCTCGCCACGTAACCCATTGCTGGACAAGCTCTTCCCGCTCCCCGGCATCGTGCGACGCATTGTCGACGCGCTGCCAGAGGCCCTGACACCCGCGCCCGTCCGCTCGGTCTGGGTGCTCGCGCTCGACTTCGACGGGACCATCGTGCACGACCTCCAGCGCGACGGCACCGACTACGCGTTGGTCACCGCGGTCGCCGAACACGACGGCGCCCTCTACCTCGGCAGTCTGTCCGAACCCGCGCTCGCGGTGACCTCGGTCCCGACCACCTGACCGCGCCGAGCGGCGGACGGCACCGGATGGTCCGGTTCGAGGGCGGGCAGCCCGTCGATGCTGGTGGAGTTGTCGCCGGCGATGCGGCGGGCGAAGTCGGCGTCGGTGCGGCGGCTGTGCGCCTCGTCGAGGATGGAGCGCTCCTCGACGAGCTCGAATTTGGGCACCGACCAGCCACACGAGTCGGCGATCCGGTCCACCGAGATCGTCACCACCGAGCGGATGCCGGTGTGGCCGATGCCGAAATGCTCACGCAGTGTGTCGAATTCGTCGGAGTCGGGGCGAACGACGCGGCCGGCACCGAAGAGTCGCAGGATGCGGGTGGTGCGGGTGAACGAGCAGAACATCACGGTGATCCGGCCGTTGTCACGCAGGTGCGCGATCGTTTCCGAGCCGCTGCCGAACAGATCGAGGTAGGCGACGGTGTGGTCGTCGATCACGGCGAAGGTATCGCGATAACCCTTGGGGGAGACATTGACATGGCCCCCCTCCGACGGTGCGGTGCCGATGAAGAACATCGGCTGTTCGGTGATGAATGCCCGCAACTTGTCGTCGATCCGCTCGAACACCTTGCCCATGACGCACTCTCTCCGGTCCCGCCATTCGGCGGGCTCCCCGCATTCACTGTATCGACCGGACGACCCGGATCGCGGTTCGGTTCACGGTGAGATTTACCGCAGACGGCGACGGCGCCCACCGTCTGCGGGAGTCCCTGGCCGCCAGGGCATTCCGGCTGCACTGAGTTTTCTCAGCCGTTGATCGCCTTCTTCGTCAAGTCGAGCGAGCGGATGCGGGCGTCGAGGTCGTAGACCAGGGTGTTGAGCATGAGTTCGTCGGGGGAGGTGGCGTCGAGCAGTTGCGCGGCCTGAGCGCGCACGGTCTCCGGCGAACCCTGCAACTGCCCGGCCTTGCGCTGCGCCGCGAAATGGCGTTCGGCCTCGTTACCGGGAAATCCCGCGGCCTGTTCGGGCGTGGCCAGCGCCTGCGGACGGCCCGAGCGCAAGTTGGCGAAGGCGAGGTCACGCGGTGCGGCGAGGCGATCGGCCTCGGCATCGGTGTCGGCGCAGATCACCGAGGCGGCCACGATCGTGTACGGCTCGCTCAGCGTCGGCGACGGCCGGAAATTGTCGCGATAGAGGTTCAGCGCGGCGACGGTGTTGTTCGGCGCGATGTGATGGGCGAACGCGAACGGCAAGCCGAGCACCGCGGCCACCTGCGCGCTGTAACCACTCGACCCGAGCAACCACACCTCCGGTTCGGCGCCGAGGCCGGGGCTGGCCACGATCCCGTTCGGGTCGGCGCCGCGGAAGAAGCCGATCAGCGCGGTGAGCTCCTGGGGAAACGCGTCCCCACCGAGTCCTTCGGCGCTGCGACGCAGTGCGCGCGCGGTCACTGGATCGGTGCCGGGTGCGCGTCCGATCCCGAGATCGATCCGTCCGGGATGCAGCGACTCGAGCGTGCCGAACTGTTCGGCCACCACCAGCGGCGGATGGTTGGGCAGCATCACCCCGCCGGAACCGACCCTGATCCGCGAGGTGGACGCCGCCAGATGCGCGAGCACCACCGCGGGCGCCGCGCTCGCGATGCCAGGCATGTTGTGGTGCTCGGCCACCCAGAATCGGTGAAAGCCCTGCTCCTCGGCGTGCTGGGCGAAGCGCGTCGTCGCGTGCAACCCCGCGCTCGCCGTCGCATCGGATTGCACCGGTGCCAGATCCAGAACCGACAGCGTGACGGCGCTCATGAGCCTCCTCGAGTGTGTATTGCCCCTACGGAGGCCAACCCGCGCCGGGCCGCCGGTATTTCCGCGTGCCGGTGGGGGTGACACCGGCCACGGTAGCCGGGCGGTAGCGTGCACGACTGATCGACGTGACGGAAGGACTGTTCCATGTCAGCTGATGGCCCCGGCCTCACCACCGATGCCGCCCAGGCGCCCGATTCGACGGCTGGATCGGAGGGTTACGAGCGCGGCCTCAACCCGCGCACCATCCAGATGATCGCCATCGGCGGCGCGATCGGCACCGGCCTGTTCTACGGCTCCGGTGCGGCGATCGAGCAGGCAGGTCCGTCGCTGATCCTGGCTTACCTCGCCGCGGGTATGGCGATCTTCGTCATCATGCGGGCACTCGGTGAACTGCTCACCTACCGTCCGGTCTCCGGCAGCTTCGCCGAATACGCCCACGAATTCCTCGGCCGTTTCGCCGGGTTCGCGACCGGCTGGTCATATTGGGCGGTGTGGGTCTCGACCTGCATGGCCGAGATCACCGTCGCGGGCCATTACGTCCAATACTGGTTCGACATCCCGCAGTGGGTGACCGCGCTGGTCGTGCTCGCGGTGCTGTTCACCGCGAATCTGATCTCGGTGCGGTTCTTCGGTGAGGGCGAGTTCTGGTTCTCCGCGATCAAGGTCACCGCGATCCTGGCGATGATTCTGATCGGCATCGGCGTGCTCGTCTTCGGATTCGGCCACGCCGCCGACCCCACGGTGACCAACCTGTGGGCCGACGGTGGCATGTTCCCGCACGGCTTCGGCCAGACCCTGCTGGTGCTGCAGATCGTCGTGTTCGCCTACGTGGGTGTCGAACTGGTCGGTGTGACGGCAGGTGAGGCCCGTGACCCGAAGACCACCTTGCGCAAGGCGATCAACACCCTGCCGTTCCGCATCGGCCTGTTCTATGTGGGTGCGCTCGTGGTGATCATGTCGGTGGCGAGCTGGCGCAGCTTCCACGCCGGCCGTAGCCCGTTCGTCGAGGTCTTCGAACAGATCGGTATTCCGGCCGCGGCCGGGATCATCAATTTCGTGCTGCTCACCGCGGCGTTGTCCTCATGTAACTCGGGGATCTACTCCACCGGCCGGATGCTGCGCAGCCTGGCGCTGCGCGACGAAGCGCCCGCGCAGTTCGCGACCCTGAGCAAGCAGTCGGTGCCGTTCACCGGTATCTGCGCTTCGGCGGGTGCGATGGTGATCGGCGTGCTGGTGAACGCGATCTCGCCGGACAAGGCCTTCGCCTACATCACCTCGGTGAGCACCGTCGGCATCATCGTCGTGTGGAGCGTGATCCTGGTGTGCCACACCAAGTACCGGGCCAAGGTGCGTGCGGGTGAGTTGCCCGCCAGCGACTACCGACTGCCCGGCGCTCCCGTGACCACGTGGGCCGCACTGAGTTTCCTCGGCCTGGTCGTGGTGCTGTTGCTGTGGACCGATGGTGGACGCACCGCGTTGGTCGTCGGCGCGGTCTGGGCCGCGCTGGTCTGCGCGGGTTACTACGCCTTCGTCCGCCGCCCCGCGGTGCGCACCGGGTAGCCCGTTTGCTGGAAAGCCGCTGGCAGAGAGCGGTTTTCTGTCACACCCCCGCCGTATCGTAGAAGGTGTCACACAACCAGTCCGGACGCGAGTGCGGTTCGGGCGGTGCGAGAACGGGGGCACACGAGATGAGTGACGAGAACAGCGGCGATCTGCGGCCGCCGCGCCAGCACGGAACCACCTGGCGTGAATCCGAATACCGAATACTGGCCGACGATCTGCGCGCGGGCGCCGATCTGGCCCACACGGCGCTCACAGTCGGGCGCACCGAATCCGCGGTGCGCACCGCACTGCGCAATTTCGTGCCGGTGGAGGAGCGGGTACCGACCGCCGAACGGGAACGCTGGGTCCGCACCCGCCTTGTCGCCGAACCGGAATGGGACTGGTGGGCGGTGGTGATCGACCATCACCGCCGCTCCCGCAGCGGTTTGTGGTTCACCCGGCACGAGCACTGTGCCCGCATCGGCTGGCGCAGGCGGACACCTATGCCCGCGCTCGCCCAGGAACTGGCCACCTCCGAGCTGTCGGTCGCCGAGTTGCTGCGCGCACTGGGATTGGTCGAGAGCATCGAGGAAGCCGCCGACCGCCTCGGCGCCACCCCGGGCCTCGCCTTGGCCAAACGAGTCACCGCCCGCCGCGACGAAGCTGTCGGAGCCCGCTGGATCCTGGTCGTCGACGGCGCCGCGGGCACCACCCGCCCCCGCAACGCCCCGGTCCGCCGTCAGCTGTCACTGCACGAGACCCGTGCCGACGCCGAAGCCGAACGTGACCGAATCCTGTCCTGGCACAACCGAATCGGCCCAGCGGAGCCCGACACCTCGGTCTGGTGGACCATCGCCGAACGCGGGCTCGGCGCAACCGTCGGCCACACCCGCTGCGGCACCCACGATCCCACCACCACCGGCGGCCGAATCCGCGCCGAAGCACTCACCGTCGGCGACATCATCCGCGTCCCGGTCCCGGACGGCGGCTTCCTCCAGGACCGCATCACCGCGATCACCCAATCCGCCGCAGGCGCACCGATCGTCGTCGACCTGGCACCGGTCGCCAACTCCCGCGTCCGTCGCGTCGTCGAATTCGCCGCCGACGAGGTCGTAGACGTGGTGCGCAGGTCGGGCGAGGGCCTCCCTTAGCGACATCGCCTCGGCCCCGGGAATCCTGGCCGCGCGGCCCGGACGCTGGAAGGTCCGGCGCCACGTCGCCAGGGCGGCTAGTGAATTGTGTTGGAGTGCAGGAAGATCAGTGTCCATGGATTGGACCAATGTGGCGGTTGCCTCGATCACGGTTGCCGGAACGCTCGGTGGTGGCATCGTGACCCAGGCTTTCGCGATTCGGAGTAAGCGAATCGACGCGAACGTGCAGCGCGACAATCGCGCGGAGGAATTGCGGGAGCTCACCCGCAAAGAGGCCACCGATGAGAGGCGGACGGTGTACGCGGGCCTCAACACCGCGGCGCATTCCTGCCGCGCGGCCACTCGACATTATCTCGACGAGAAGTGTGGCGGGCGCACGCCCGATCTCGCCAAGTTCGAGGTTGCTCGGGAGGCGCTGCGCGACAGCTACTCCCGTGCGCAGATGGTGGTGTCGGACCGGGCGCTGGATTTCGCGTCCGAGGTGAATCGTTGCCTCGATATCGGTCATCGCGCGGCGCTCGAGCTCGACGCGAGCGATGCCGTGGCGGTCGCGGCGCTTTATCACTTCGTGGACGACTCGCTGGGGTTCGCTGTCCGGCTCCTGCGTCGGGCGATTCGGGAGGATCTCGGGATCGAACCCGACGTCGACGCTGATCTGGACGGCCGCCTGGTCGAGCTCAGGGCCACCCGCCATGAGTTCGTCGGGCGGGATACCTCCGACGTGCCCGACCGGCGACCCGACCTCCTCGGTTGAGGTTCGCTGCCCGGCATGTGGTCGCGAGCCGGCCCGGGCATGGTGGCGGCGGCGCGCTTTTCAGTGTGGATCGCAGGCCTCGGCGACCGCGCGAACGTCGACATCCGCACGTACCCCGCCTGCGACCACCTGTTCTTTCCCGGCGACACACCAGCGGTGCCCGCGGATTACGCGCGGCCCCAGCATGTCGACGGCGAGGTCGTGGCCGATATCGCGCAGTGGATCACGGCGCGCTGACCGTCGAGGTGGCAGGGGTGCGACCGGGCATGGTCGCGGCGGCGACGAGCATGACGACGGCCATGGCCAGCATGGCGATGAACACCAGGTGGATGCCGTGGGCGAGTTCGCTGGGCGCGGGGTGGTCGGGGTTGTCGATGCCCGCGTTGACGATCGCGCCGAAAACCGCGACACCCAGCGCGCTGCCCAGCGAGCGCGCGAACATATTGGCGGAGGTGACGACGCCGCGTTCGTGCCATTCGGCACTGGCCTGGGCGGCGATGAGAGTGGGGGAGGCGACCAGGCCCATGCCGACGCCGATCAGGAAGCAGGAGGCCGCGATCTGCCATGGGCTCGCCTGGGGGCCGACGAGCAGGGTGGTCGCGCAGCCGAGCGCGGTGATGGTGCTGCCGATCAAGCCACTGATCCGGAATCCCCAGCGCAGGTACAGTCTTCCCGACAGGGTCGCGGCGAGCGGCCAGCCGAGCGTGAGCCCGCCGACGGTGAGTCCTGCCACCAGCGCGGTGGTCCCGAGCACGCCCTGAGCGAAAGTCGGCACATACGAGGTCAATCCGAGTACGACGGCGCCGACCAGCAGGGAGACGGTGCTGCTCGCGATCACCACGCGCCGGGTGAAGATCCACAGCGGCAGAATCGGATTCGCCGTCCGCAACTCGACCACCGCGAACAGCGCCAAGACCGCCACGCTCCCCGCGAACAGGGCGAGGGAGACCGGCGAGGTCCACTCCCAGTCCTGACCACCTTCGAGCAAGGCCAGAATCAAAGCCCCCGCCCCGACGGTGAGCAGAATCGCGCCGAGATAGTCGATCCGTTGCGTGCTGCGCTCCGCCGACTCGGTGAAGTGGCGCACCAGCATCCAGCCCGCCACCGCGCACAGCGGCAGATTGATCAGGAAGATCCACCGCCAGCTCAGATGATCGGCGAACAGGCCACCGAGCAGCGGACCGAGCACGGCCGAACTCGCCCACACCCCGGCCAGATAGCCCTGCACCTTGGCGCGTTCGGCCAGGGTGTACAGATCGCCGGCGATCACCATCGTCATCGGCTGGATCGCCCCCGCCCCGATACCCTGGATCGCCCGAAAGGCGATGAGCGCCACCATGCTCGTGGCCAGTCCGCACAACAGTGACCCCACCGCGAACGCCGCGATCCCGAACAGGATCACCGGCTTGCGCCCGACCATATCGGCGATCTTGCCGTAGATCGGCACCGTAACGGCCTGCGCGAGAAGGTAGATGGAGAACAACCACGGGAACATCGCGAACCCGCCGAGGGTGTCGGTGATGGTGAGGACCGCGGTGGCGATGATGGTCGAATCGAGTGCGACGAGCCCGGTGGAAAGCATCAGCGAGGCGAGAATCGCACCTCGTTCGGAACGCAGGCCGACTGCCGGGCTCACAGTATCGGTCGCCACCGAGGTCCTTTCGTTGCTCCGACTAACCACTCGGTTGACGGTATCGGCCGCAGGGTGGTTCCCGCGCGCCATTTTCCCAGGGTGTGACGCGATCGGTGCCGCCGTGGTCTCAGCCCTGGGCGAAGCGCGCGGCGATCTCGGCCGCGGTGACCTTCGCCAGTTCGACGAAGAACGGCACGCGCTCGTCGATCATCAACGCCGCCGGTCCGCGCAGGCCGAGCGCGAACCGGCAGCGGCCGTGCGGATCGAGGATCGGCAGACCGATGGTGCGAAATCCGGGATCCAGTTCGCGGTCGTTGAACGCGTAGCCGCGCTCCCGCGTGGTGATCAGTTCCGCGCGAAGCTCTGCCGGTCCTGACACCGAACGTTCGGTGCCCTCCTCGTACGGCAGCGACCGCAGTTCGTCGTCACCCGCGTCGGTCCAGGCCAGCAGCGCTTTGCCGAGTGCGCTGGCGTGCAAGGGAAGTCGGACGCCCTGCAGCTTGTGACCGTCGCTCTCGCGCCATCGGCTGGTGCCGAGCAACACGGCGTGGATGCCGTGGCGGGTCGCGACCGATCCGGTCGCACCGGTGGTGGCGGCCAGCTGTTCGAGATAGGGCTCGGCGAGGTAGATCCGGTGCTGGCGGTAGGCGATCTGGCCGTATTCGGCGAGCGCACCGCCCATGCGGTAGCGGCTGGACTCGGCGTCCTTCTCCAGGAACCCGGCCTGCACGAGCGCGCCCAGCAGGCGGTGAGTGGTGCTCACGGCCAGCCCTTGCGCGCGGGCGACCTCCGAGACCCCGCGCTCCTCGCCGCCGCGGAAGCAGTCGAGTACCGACAGGGCCCTGGTCACGGTCTGCACGCCGGAGGTCTCCACGGAACCGACGGTAACACAGGCGATCGATCGGAAACCGGTCATGAGTTCCGCTATGTGGAAGGGTGGCTTCGTAATGGGCACGCGAAAGCCATATTACGGCAAGTCGTTCCGTGTCAAGCTTTCCGATCTATGGAAAGGCATACCTCGTCGGGCGCCGTCCTCGCTCCTACGCTGCGAAGGCATCAACCCCCAGACCCGAACAGGAGCCCCGATGTCTCGCAGGCTGCCGGCCTTCACGCGAATCGCCCTCGCGATCGTCCCCGTCGTTGCCCTCGTCGCGGCGTGTGGCTCCGGCTCGACGCCCGAACAAGGGGGCAACACGCCGTTCGTTCTCAAAGTCACCGATCCCGGCAACAGTGGTCCGCTCGCGGTCGGCAAACGTGACGGCAGCTTCGACGCGGCCCTCGCTCCGCTGGGCGCGAAGATCCAATGGGTCAGCACCACACCGGGTTTCAGCTCCACGTTGAAGCTGTTCAACACCGGCGAGCTCGATGTCTCCGGCGCCGCCTTCAGTCCCGTCGTCGGCGCGCTGTCCAAAGACGTCGGCGTGAAGATCGTGGCCGTGGCCGACCCAGCCGGTCAGGACCAGAGCGGCATCGTCGTCAGCAAGGAGTCGGGGGTGACGAACGTGGCCGGTCTCGTCGGCGAGCGCATCGCGGTGAACCCCGCCGCCAAGGGCGAGTACATCACGCTCAAAGCTCTTGCGCAGGCGGGCATTCCGGCCGACAAGGTGACCCGGGTTCCCCTGCAGCAGAAGGACGCGGCCTCGGCGTTCGCCACCGGCAAGGTCGACGCGTGGGCGTCGTTCCTGGTGCCCTACCAGGAAGCCAAGGCGGCAGGGGCGGTCGAGATCGCCACCGAGAAGCAGATCGGCTCGAAGGACAACTCCGTTGTCGTCTTCCGCACCGAGATCCTCGATCAACGCCCCGATATCGCGGCGAAGTATCTCGAAGTGCTGCAAGGACTTACCGCGAAACAGCAGGCCACACCCGCCGACTTCGAGAACGTTTTCGAGAAGTCCGGCCCGCGCGCGCTGACCGGTGACCGGCTCGCCGACGCGGTGCGCGTCGGCGGCGAGGCGACGGTGCCCCGGCTCCCGGTCGAATCCGATGCCACCGACCTGGCCGATGTGGTGAACACCTTCGCCGACAACGGCGTCATCTCCCGCCGGATCACCGCCGCCGACATCTTCTACGACCTGAAGTCCAAGCTCACCCCGGACCAGCTCGCCGCGCTGAAGGGCAAGTGACATGGCCACTCTCGCATTGGCCGCGCCAAGGGCGCGCGTCGACCGGCAGCGGCCACGGTGGCTGTCGCTGAGCCTGCGTGCCGTCCTGCCCGCGGGGATCGTGCTGGCCTGGTGGGCAGGCTCGGCGAGCGGCGCCATCTCCCCGCGGGTCATCGCGGGGCCAGGCGCGGTCTGGTCGGCCTTCATCGAACTGCTCGACAGCGGCCAGCTGATCGACTTCGCGCTTGCCTCGTTCTGGCGCGCGGCCGCCGGAGTGGCGATAGGTGTCGGCGTCGGGCTGGTGCTCGGCCTGCTGTCGGGCCTGTCCAGCCTGGGTGAGGAACTGGTCGACTCGACCATGCAGATCGTGCGCGCGGTGCCGTTCCTGGCGCTGGTGCCGCTGTTCATCGCCTGGTTCGGGATCGATGAGCTGTACAAGGTGCTGCTCATCGCGGTGGCGACGACCGCGCCGATGTATGCCTACACCTACCTCGGTGTACGCAATGTCGACCGCAAGATGGTCGAGGCGGCACGCAGTTTCGGGCTCACCGGGACCAGGCTCGTCGTCGAGGTGATCGTGCCCGCCGCGCTGCCCGGCATCCTGATGGCGTTGCGGGTGTGCCTGTCGATCAGCATCACCGCGCTCATCGCGGCCGAACAAGTCGGCACCCAGGAGGGCGTCGGTTATCTGGTGACCCTCGCCCAGGAATACAACCGCACCGACTACATGGTGCTGTGCGTTGTCCTCTACGCGCTGCTCGGTCTGGTGTTCGACGCACTCGTACGGCTCGCGGAACGCTACGCGATGCCTTGGCGCAAGCAGGTGGCGATCCGATGACGACAACAGCAGTCGCGCCGGTCGAGGTAGCGAAAGAGCCGGTCGCGGTGTCGATCACCGGACTGCGCAAGGCATTCGGCGAGAAGACGGTGCTCGACGGAGTCGATCTCACCATCCACCGCGGCGAATTCGTGGTGCTGCTCGGCCCGAGCGGCACCGGCAAGACCACCCTGTTGCGCCTGCTCACCGGGCTCGAAACACCCGATGCCGGCGAGGTACTGGTGCCCGCCCGGCGCACGACCGTCTATCAGGAACCCCGGCTGATCCCGTCGAAGCGGGTGCTGGCCAACGTGATCGCGGGCCTGCGGCGCGGCAAGGCGCAGCGCGAAGCCGGTCTGCGCGCACTGAACGAAGTCCACCTCGACGGCAAAGCGGGCCAGTGGCCCGCCACGCTGTCCGGTGGCGAAGCCCAGCGCGCCGCACTCGCCAGGGCGCTGGTGCGGGAACCGGAACTGCTGCTGCTCGACGAACCGTTCGCGGCACTGGACGCCCTGACCAGGCTCCGGATGCAGGACCTGGTCGGCGATCTCGTCGCCCGGCACCGGCCCGCCGTTCTCATGGTCACCCACGACGTCGACGAGGCGATTCGGCTCGCCGACCGGGTGATCATCCTCGACCGCGGCCGTTTCGCCGTCGACGAGGTCATCGACCTACCCCACCCGCGTGAGCACGCGGCGCCCGAAACCCTCGGTTACCGAACGCGATTCCTCGCCCAGCTCGGCGTCGGACCACACCCAAGGAGCCTGCCATGACCGAAACCCTGTGGTACACCCGCTGCCCCGTGCCGACCGCCAGCGGTCTCGCGCACAGCCTCGGCTGGCTCGGCGAGACCGCGGCTGATGCGGGCCTCGAGTTCGGCGTCTTGCAGGACGCGGGCCCGGAACTCGCCGGCCACCACTTCTCGCACGACCTGCCCGGCCTGATCCGGGAGGGCGGCAATGTGCCCGCGCTGGCCGCTCGCGCGCAGGGTTCGCCGACTCGTCTGATCGGTCTCACCTGGATCGACGAGTCCCAGGCGATCCTGGTCGGCCCTGATTCGCCGGTCACCGACGCGGCGGGGCTGGCCGGGCTGCGCATCGGCGTCCCCGCCTGGGCGCAGGACCAGGCCCGCAGCTTCCCGCGCGCGATGGCACTGCACGGCTTCGCCAACGCCCTGCGCCCGGCCGGGTCGACCCTGTCCGACGTGCGCGTCGTCGAACTCGCCGTCGAGCGGGACCCGCAGGTACGCACCGAGATCCAGAGCGCACGCCGCTCGACGACCTGGGGCGTCGAGGAACTCCTCGACGGCACGGTCGACGCGATCTATGTCAAGGGCGCGCGGGCCAAAGAGGTAGCCGCGGAGAACGGCCTGCGGGTCGCGGTCGACCTCGATGCCTCGGCCACCAGGCACCTGCGGGTCAACAACGGCACCCCGCGACCGATCACGGTGCACGCCGATCTTCTGGAATCCCGGCCCGACGTCGTCGTCGGCTTCCTCGCGCAGAGCCTGCGCGCCGCCGACTGGGCCGCCGGTGATCTCGACGGCGTCCGCGCGGTGCTCCAGCGCGAAACACTGTCCGGGCCGGACGGTGTCGTCGCCGCCTACGGTGCCGAGTTCCATTGCGGGCTGCATCCTTCGCTCACCGCCGACCGCGTCGAACTGCTCGGCGTGCAGAAGCAGTTCCTCTACACCCATGGCTTCCTGGCCGCCGACTTCGATCTCGAATCCTGGGTCGCCCCTGAGCCGTTGGCTCGCGCGCAGGAGATCGTCGCTGCCGACGGGGTGCCCGCATGACCGAGTTCCTGTGGCGGCTGCCAAGCCGCGGAGACGGCAGGCGCGCCGACCCGGGCCTGCGCGGTCGCGGTGGTTTCGGCCCGCAGACACCGCCACTGGAGACCACCGACGTGCGTCCCGGCCGATTCGGTCCGTTCGACGATCTCGCTCAGATCGTCGACGCCGCCGAATTGACCGGTTTCGACGGAGTGCTCGCGCCCTACGACGCGCTCGGCGAGGAATCCTGGATCGTGGCGGCCGCGGCCCTGCGCGCCACCCGCTACACGCGGGTCACGGTCGAATTCCAGCCCGCTTTCGGCACCCCGGTATACGCGGCCAAGGTGTCGGCGACACTGCAGCGGCACTCGGCGGGCCGACTGAACTGGCGGCTGGCCGTCGATACCGACGACACCGAGGCCCGCTCGCGCGGCGACCGCGTCACCGGCGACGAGCGCTACGACCGTGCCGCGGAATTCCTCACCGTCGCGCGCGGTGTCTGGAACGAGAACGAGATCGGCGCAGCGGGATTCGCGGGCACCGGCTTCGACTACGCGGGCCGGTACTACGACGTCATCGACGGGGGATTCCGCGGCATCCTGTCCGGGCTGCCGTTCCCGGACGTCCACCTGAGCGGTACTTCGCCGGCCGCGCTGGCGCTGTCGGCCGCGCACGGTGACGTCCACCTGTTCGCCGAGGAACCGGACGGAATCGGCAGGGCCGTCAGCGAATTGGGGGAGCGGGCGACCGAAGCAGGTCGTCTGGTGCGGGTCGGTCTCGAGCTGCCGATCATCGCCAGAGAGACCGAGGACGAAGCATGGGCCAGGGTCCACCGCCAGTGGGACGAGCTCGACCGCCCCGATACCGCCGCCGAACACGCGCTCGGTGACGGGCGCTGGGCGGGCTTCGACGCGTTCGGCCACGACCAGCGCGTCGGCTTGGTCGGCAGTTACGAGCAGGTGGCGCACCAGCTTTCGGCGTACGAGGCCGCCGGTGTGCGGACCTTCGTGCTGGCCGGACATCCGAATATCGAGGAAATCCACCGGGCAGGCGAACACCTGCTGTTCCTCGCCGACCCGGTCGGCCGCACCGTGCAGGAGCTCACCGCATGACCATCGACGTCTACTGGCGCATCGGCATGGAAGGCGACCACGCCTCCCTGCGTACCCCGCGCCGCTACAACCGGGGCAACGCGGGCGGCTACGGGCCGGGCAATATCGCACCGGCCGTCCGCGACGGCGCACTCGACCAGTACAGCTATCTCGACCACGTCGCGGCGGTCGCCAAAGCCTCGGAGTCGGCGGGCTTCCTCGGCGGGTTGCTGCCCTCGTTTCCGGTGACCGACGACCCGTGGGCCGTGGCCGCCGCACTGGCTGCCGAGACGACCACTTACCGCTTCATGGTCGCCTTCCAGCCCGGCTTCCTGCACCCGGTGCAGGCGGCCAGGATGTCGGCGAGCCTGCAGCGCGCCACCGGCGGGCGGCTGGTGTACAACATCATCAGCGGTGGTGGCGGATCGGCCCAATTGTGGTGGGGTGACAAGGTTTCCCATGACGACCGCTACGCGCGAACGAGCGAGTTCCTCGACGTGCTGCGCGGTGTGTGGGACGGCGAGCCCTTCGACCACGACGGCCGCTTCTTCCGGACCGGGGGCGCCGCCCTGCCACCCGGTCTGGCCGGACAGCCCTTCCCCGAGGTGTACTTCTCCGGCTCCTCGGGCGCCGCCGTCGCCGCGGCGGGCCGCCACGCCGACTACTACCTGTCCTGGCTCGAGCCTTTTGCTGACCTGCGCGCCAAGTTCGACGGCGTCCGCCGCAACGCCGAAACCACCGGCCGCGCACCGAAGTTCGCGGTTCGCATCGACATCGTCGCCCGTCACACCGAGGAAGCCGCGTGGGCCGAGATCGAGAAGGGCTGGGCCTTCGTCGACCGCGACGCCGCCAACCGCGCCGCCCAAGGCGACTCGGTCGGGGCCGCCCGCATCACGGGCTGGGTGCCCGAAACCATCACCGGCTACCGCGATCTGGAAGTCCAGCCCAACGTCTGGTGCGGATTCAGCCTGATCCGCGGCGGCCCGGCCTTCGGCCTGGTCGGCAGCTACGAGCAGGTCGCGCAGCGGCTCGACGAACTGATCGACCTCGGCGTCGACGCCTTCATCCTCGCGGGCAACCCGCACCTGGAGGAGGCCTACCGGGTCGGCGAGGAAGTACTCCCACTGCTGGGCCGTTCCCGGCTCACCACCCCGTCCACCGACACCGTCCTCGCGACGGTCCGATAACGCAGGAGTCATTCGATGACCACCACCGAAACCCGTCTGCCCGAGGCTGTCACAGCTTTCGTCGACGCGGCCACCCGCGACGCCGACACCGCGTTCCGGGTGTTCCGGGAGACCGGAACCGTCACCGGGAACGGGACCGTCAACTTCGTCGAACGGGTGCCAGGAGCGGAGATCGCCGTCGCCCTGAACGAGCCGGGCCCGTGGGCCACCGACCGTACCGTCGAACCCGTCGTCGCCACCTTCGACGGAGAAGTGCTGTCCGGCAAAGGATCCGCCGGATTCGTCACCGGCTACGCGAAGGTGTTCCGCGCGCATCCGGAGATCACCTCCGTCGTCCACATCCACACCCCGTGGCTGGGCGGCTGGGCTCAGACCCACCGCACCCTGCCGATCCGGTACGCCGCCTCGCAGCGACTCACCCTGTCCCGGGAGATCCCGCCGCACATCGACCGTACGATCGGCGCGGGCGATTTCATCCTCGGTCGCCTCGAGGTCGACCCGCACCTGGTCGCGATCTTCGAGGCCAACGGTGGCGCCAATGTGATCGGCCGCGCCGGCCTGCTGGAGCTGGCGAAGTTCGTCGTGCTGCTCGAGGAGGGCGCGCAGTACCAGGCGATCGCCGAAACCCTCGGCGGCTCCGTCGAATTCGATCCGTCGAACCTCGCGGTGCAGTGGCAGCGCAGCGGCCTGGCCGACGAGGCCCGTCGTCTCGGCCTGATCGGAGACGCGCGATGAGCATCCGGGTGGGCTACTTCCCGCACAACAACTCGCTGTTCGTCCTGCGTCATCGTGGGATCTTGGAGCGACTGCTGCCCGAGGTCGAGTGGATCGACCTGCGCGCCCTACCGCAACCCGACCGCGTGGACCCCAAAACCGGTCTGCCGGGCGAACATTCGGACTGGTTGTTCACCGAGGGTGGCTACGACATCATCGGCACCGGCTTCACCCCGCCGCTCACCGCACTCGCCAACCAGCGCGACATCGTCTACCTGGGCATCTCGGGCCCGCGCGTGGAGAACGGCAGGCTGGTCGCGACCGCGGCGAGCGGCATCACCTCCGCCGCGGACCTGAAGGGCAAGCGGGTCGGCATCGCGCACGGCTCGTGGCAGACGACGTTGCTGCTGTTCGCACTCGACCGAGTGGGCCTCACCTGGGCGGATGTCGAGCCGGTCGATGTCGACGTGCGCGGGGGCGGTAGTGCGCTGCTGGCCGGTGAACTCGACGCCTGGGTCGGCACCTACCCCGGTCTTCAGGAAGTCGAGGCGGCCATCGAGCTCACCACGCTGGTCGACACCGCCTCGGTGTTCAGCCACCCCTCACTGTGGTTCACCAGCCGCGACCTGGCCGAAGACAATCGCGCCGCGGTAGAAGCGGTGCTGGCCGCGCTGCAGGAGTCCGACGCCTGGATCGCCGCGAACCCGCGCGCGGCCGCACAGTACTTCGTCGACGACGCGCGGGCGCGCGGCATCCCCGCCGATCTGGATGCCTGGGAGGCGGCGCTGCGCGGGCGTCCCTTCGGCATACACCCGGTGAGCGAGGAGTTCCTCGACGAGCAGCAGCGCGCCGCTGATCTGCTCGCTGCGAACGGGCTGCTCTCGCGCACGATCGACGTGCGGTCGGCCGTGTTGCCCTGGATCGGCGCGGTGATCGGCGCACAGTCCGCTGCTACGGTCTGAGACCTCGACCAATGATGCTCCGGGCAATCGGATCGGTCGCCCGGAGCATCGCTGGAAATCTGTGCGGCCCGGGCGCGGTGCGCGGCGTCACCGCGACGACCGCCGGCCGTCACCGCCGCGCCCGGCGATCTCGGCGTGGCGGCCGTCGGGTGTCGGCGAAGAACTCGAAGCACCGCGATGATGCAGGTCGCGCCCAGCAGTGGTCGCTCAACCTTGCCGTGAACCGGTGACCCACACAGGTCCGGTCAGCAGCCAGATCACGGTGATCACTCCGAGACTGCCGAACACCCCCATCAACTGCTCACGTTGCGTAGCGTCAGCGACCGTATAGCTCAACACCAAGGTCAGCCCGCCCGCGATGGCGGCCGCGCCGAGCCAGCGGGAGAAGTCGGCCCACTCCTTGCGGGTGCGTTCGGGCCCGTACTTCGGGACCTTCACCGGGACCGGCCCACCGGCGAAGCGGTGGGCGAAGCGCTCGTCGGCCCATCGGATCATCCGCCCACCGAACATCACCGTGCAGCCGAGATAGATCCCGGCGACGCGATGGGCGAAAGTCACCTCGCCGCCGCGATGGAGGTCGATCGCCACCGCGGCCACCAGCACTACGTCCAGTACGGGCACCAGCGCCAGCGTCACGGTGCTCGCGCGCGGCAGCCGGATCACATAGCGCAGCAGCAATCCGCCGACCACCAGCACCCAGAAACCGACCTCGCACGCGGCGATGGTCAGTAGTACAGGGTTGCTCAGTTCGTTCATTCCCTCACTGTGCCGGGTACATCGCTTCACCGTCGTCCCGCTGAGGGCTTGTCGCTCGTCCACCGTTCGGGGGACCCGACGAGGGTGAGTGATGTGCTGAAATGGGGCATGCCCACGTCCCGCACGCTCCTGAGCCGGCTCGCGGACATCTTCGACAGTTCGACCTCGGCCGCCGTCGGGGTGTTCCTGGTGGGATTGTTGCTGTGGGCAGCGGGCGGCTGGGCGGTCGTGGTCGACCGCGACCTGTATCCACCACCGGCGAAGGCCGCGCTGTTGTGCGCGGCGTTCGCGATCCAGCTGACCGCGCAGCGCCGACCCGCGCTCGCCTTCGGCCTGATGGTCGCGCTCCTCGCCGGTGACTTCGTGTTCGGTCCGTCGCTGCCGCTGTGGATCGCGCTGACCGATGTGATCTTCCTGGCCGTCAGCACCGGCTCGGACCGACTGGGCGCGGTGGTCGGCTGGTTCTCGCTGGCGGTGACCCTGGGCGGTGCGCTGCTGGCGCTGACCGTGCTCGGTGTCAGAGCGGCCTTCTACGCCGGGCTGATCGGTGTCGCGCTCACCTGGTCGCCGCTCGGCTACGCCCGGGCGGTGCGCGCCTCGCGCCGCACCGTCGACGCCGAACGTGCCGCGGCTCGCGCCGAACTGTCCGCACGCGACGCCGAACGATCCGCCGCACTCGGCGAGGAGCGCAGGCGGTTGGCCCGCGACCTGCACGACGCGGTGGCGGGCCATGTCTCCGCCGTCGCGATCCTCGCCGAAGTGGCGCAGCGCAAGCCCGGCGACATCGCGGTCCTGCAGACGATCCGTTCGAGCAGCCTGGCCGCACTCGAGGAGATGCGCACGACCATCGACCTGCTGACCGCACCTGACGACACCGTCGTGACGACGCGACTGGCCTCCTTGGACGGCCTGATAGACGCCGCAGAGGTAGCGGGCGGTGCGGTGACACTTCGCCGGCCCGCCGACCTCGAAATGCCCACCGCGGTCGAGGCCGTCGTCACCCGGATCCTGAGCGAGACCCTGACGAACGCGACCAAACACGCGCCCGGCGCACCCCTCGACATCGAGTTGCGCCGCGATGCGACACGATTGGTGGTGACCGCGACGAATCCGATTCCACCTGGCATCGCCGAAGGACAGGGAAATGGGTTGCGCAACATGATGTTTCGCGCGGAATCGGTGGACGGCACGATCACCGCGGGCCCGCACGACGGCACCTGGCGGGTGTGCGCGCGAATTCCACTGGGGGACAAGTGACAGTGACCGTGCTGGTGGCCGACGACCATGCCACCATCCGCGCAGGCCTGAAGATGCTGCTCGAAGCGACCGGCGAGGTGCGGGTGATCGGGGAAGCCGCCGACGGCGCCGCCGCGGTCCGGCAGGCCAGGGCGCTGAACCCCGATGTGGTGTTGATGGACGTGCGGATGCCACGCGTCGACGGTCTGGAAGCCACCGCCGCCGTCGTCGCGGAGACCACCGCGAAAGTGCTGGTACTCACCACTTTCGCCATCGACGAATACGTCCTCGGCGCCCTCTCTGCCGGTGCGAGCGGATTCCTGCTCAAGTCCGTCGGCGGTGACGACCTGGTCAGCGCCGTCCTGGCGGTCGCCGAAGGGGACGCGGTCCTCGACCCGAAGGTGACGCGCGCGGTGATCGCCGCGTTGCCCCCCGTGGCAGACACCCCGCCCCCGCCCGATCTGTCCGCGCTCACCGACCGCGAACGGCAGGTCCTGGCCGGTCTCGGCGCCGGGCTGTCCAACGTCCAGATCGGCACGCGCCTGCACATCGGCGAGGCCACGGTGAAAACGCACGTCTCCCGGGTGCTGAGCAAACTCGGGGTGCAGTCGCGCGTCCAGGCCGCCGTCATCGCGTCGCAGTCCGGTCTCGATCTGCCCTGACCGCGGTCGGGGGCGAAACCGACGATGTCCCGGTACCTCGTGGAGGTATCGGGACATCGGGTCGGAACAGGGCTCAGCGTGCAGGTTGCGGGTCGGACTGTTCCGGACGAATCCGGCGTGATTCAAACCAATAGGTCAGCGAGACCGTGGCGTAGGAAGCTACTACTACTGCCGCGGTTACCAGAAGAAACGCGACGAACAAGGGAATCAGGAAAGCCATGGTGCCCTCCTCGCGGTACGGTAGTCGTGCGATGAAGGTGGTGGTCAGCGCCTCGTCGCGCCGAATCTGAACGAGCCCCGCACGTTCGATACTAGGGGCACGGCGCGACGCGGGCACGGACCTGCGGCTGTGACGGCAGTCATGGTTTACGCGGAGTGTCACCCACGTCACCGAACCGCCCATGAGGTTGAATGTTCAACATATCTGGGTTCTACCGCGTCACGAGTTCTCGACATCGGCTTCACCATGAACAACCGACGAAGGAGCACCGATCGTGAGCATGATCCTGGCCGCAGTGCACGACACGTACGGCATCGTTGTCGCCCAGGTGGGCAACCCCACGCCGGAGGCACCGCCGATGGCCGACAAGGTGATGCAGCTGGGCCGGTATTTCACCTGGATGATCCTGCTGTCCGGCGTCACCGCCATCACCTACGGCGGCGGCCGCTTCGCCTGGGAGAAGTGGAACGGCGGCGGCCTGCAATCGCCGAAGATGATCGCCAGCGCGATGGCGGGCGGCGCGGTCGCCACCAGCGCGGGCACGATCATGAACGCGGTCATCGGGGCCTGAACATCGCCCCCGGCTACTGTCGGGGGCGTGCGTATCTTTCTCGCGGGCGCCACGGGCGTCATCGGATCACGGTTGCTGCCACTGCTGGTCGGCGCCGGTCACGAGGTGGTCGGCCTGACCCGTTCCCCGGGCAAAGTCGCGGCGGTCCGTGCGACCGGAGCCATCGCGATGATCCACGACGTCTACGACGCCGACGGGCTCACCACCGCGGTGCGCGACTTCGCGCCTGACCTGGTCATGCACCAGCTCACCGACCTCCCCGACGACATGGCGCGACTGGCCACCTCCGGCGCGGCGAACTCCCGTATCCGCACCGAGGGCACCGCCAACCTGCTCGCCGCCGCCGCGGCCGCCGGGGCGAAACGCTTTCTCGCCCAGAGCATCGCGTGGTCCCCGCCCGCGGGCCGCGGCGACGCGATCGCGACACACGAATCCGCCGTCCTCGACGCGGGCGGCGTCGTCCTGCGTTACGGCCAGTTCTACGGTCCGGGAACGTACTACGAGTCGACCCCACCGGCGCATCCCCGCATCCACGTCGACACCGCCGCCGCGCGGACGATCGACCTGCTCGAAGCGCCGACCGGCGTCGTGGCGGTCACCGATATCGAGTAGTGGCCGCGCACCGGATAGGGAACAGTGAGGGGATGGCTGTTGACGTAGAAACCCTGCGCGGCGACGACGACCTGTCCGCGGCGAGCGCGCTGTTCCGGGCGGCGATGGTGGGATTGCCGCCGTTGCCGCCACAGAGCGATCACCTGTCCGAACCGGGCCGCACGCTCGGTGCGCGGATCGACGGGCGCCTGGTCGGTA
The DNA here is from genome assembly GCF_050320175.1 of Nocardia sp. FBN12. Taxonomy (GTDB): domain Bacteria; phylum Actinomycetota; class Actinomycetes; order Mycobacteriales; family Mycobacteriaceae; genus Nocardia. Next base: position 1,899,456 of record NZ_CP190048.1, read on the forward strand.
CCGCCGATTCCTACACCAGCTGGCTGGTCGTCCCCGGTGGTGCGCGCCTGCCACACGCCGCTGTCACACATGTCGGCGTGCTGCCGACCCATACCCGGCGCGGAGTGCTCACCGCCCTGCTGCGCCGACAGCTCGACGACATCGCCGAGCGGGGTGAAGTGATGGCAACTCTGCGCGCGTCCGAGGGCTCGATCTACGAGCGTTTCGGCTACGGCGTGGCGAGCGCTTTCGCGCGCCTGGATCTTCTGCGCGGTCGAGCGCGCCTGCGTGACACGGTGCCGCCGTCCGGCCCGGTGCGGTTCGTCGAACCGGCCGACGCGTGGAAGCTGTTCTCCCAGATCTACGCGACCGCCGAGATCTCCTGGACCGGTGCGATCGACCGTCCCGAATACTGGTGGAAGGGCAAGGAACGCACCGCGGCCGAACCGGTGTACACGGTGACGCACGGCCCCACCGGCGCCGAGGACGGCTTCGCGCGCTATCACCCGGTCGACACCGCGAACTGGTTCAGCAGCCGCGACCGCACGATCGTCGTCGACGACCTCGTCGCCACCACCCCGCAGGCCTACCTCGGGCTGATCCGGCATCTGCTCTCGGTCGATCTCGTCGACAAGGTGACCTTCGCGTTCGCGCCGGTGGACGCGCCGTTGCGGCACCTGTTCACCGACGAACGCGCGGTCGCCGTCGCGTCGGTGCACGACGAAACCTGGCTGCGGCTCGTCGATGTCCCCACCGCACTGGCCCGCCGCACCTATCGGGACGCGCCGCCGGTGATCGTCGAGGTAGCCGATCCGATTCGCACCGCCAACAGCGGCCGCTACCGGATCTGCGCGGATCAGGTGACCCGGGTCGACGACCCCGCCGATGTCACCGTTGACGTCGCCACCCTCGGTGCGGTCTACCTCGGCGGGTCGACCTGGCGCCAGCTCGCCCTGGCCGGACGCGTCGTCGAGCATCGTGCGGGTGGCGTCGATGCCGCCGACAACCTGTTCGTCACCCCCGAGCTGCCTTTCAGCGGGACCTTCTTCTGAGCGAAGGCACCGTCAGGGACGGAAGAGCCGATCGACCGGGGCCAGCGGGCGCACACTGCCGGAAATCTGGGCGACCAACCGCCACGGTCGATCGAGGTCGGTGGTCGCCTTGCCGTTGGTCAGGATGGCGCCCGACAGGCCTCGGTCGGGGTCGGCCCAGCCGTACTGGGTGGTGAGGCCGCTGCGGCCGAAGTGCGATCCGGTGTCGCGGCCGAATTTGGATCGGCGGGCGCCCAGTTCGAATCCGGCGCGGCTGACCCGACCGGCCAGGCCGGGCATGCGATCGGCGGGCGCGATCGCGGTGCGCAGGGTGTCGGGCTCGATGATTCTCGTGCCGTCCAATTCGCCACCGCGCGCGAGGATTTCGTAGAAGCGGGAGAGTTCGAAGGCGGTGGTGACCAGGTTGCCGGAGGGGAGTTCGGCGGCGAGGAACGCGTCGTTGGTCGACTTCGACGCCTTGTCCAGGTGGCCGCCGAGGGCCTTGTTCGCCAGGAAGCGGGCCAGGCGCGGCTGCGGTGGTCCGGTCTTCACGCTCGGCACGACCTGGTCCACGTCGGCGGGATCGACGCCGAAGTTGTTCCAGCGGAAGCCCAGTGGTGTGAGCACCTGCTCGGCCAGGTGCTCACGCATCCGCTTGCCGGTCGCGCGTTGCACGAGCAGGCGCTGGATCAATCCGCTGGTCAACGCGTGGTAGACGCGAAAGCGGCCGGGCGCCCAGCTCGGCACCAGATCTGTGAGAGCGGCCACGGCCAGGTCCTCGTCGAGGACGGCCGCGGTTCCGCTGTGCGGTGCGGTGATGAACGGGATGCCCGCCGAATGTGACAGCACGTCGCCGACGGTGATGCCGCCCTTGCGGTTGGCCGCGAACTCGGGAATATGGTCCGACACTCGGTCGTCCAGTCCGAAGGCGCCCTGCTCGATGAGCATGAACATCACGGTGGCGGCGACGCCCTTCGCGGTGGAGAACCCGCAGAACGGCGTCTGCGGGGTCGCCAGGATCTTCTCGGCGTCCGGTCCGTCGCTCGGTGCGTTGCCCCATCCATGCCCGATCGTCCGGTTCAGGACGATCCCGCCGTTGCGCCGCAGACACACCTGGATGGCGGGCGTCGTGCCCATCGCGTACCACGCGCGCACCGAGCCCCAGATCGCCTCGACATCGGCACGCGAGGACCCGACGTCGGCCGGATCGTCCTCGTGGCCGATCGTCGTCACCGCGTCCAGGTCGTCGGTGACCGTCACCAGCGGGGCAGGAAGTGCGCTCATCGGGCCAGCCTACCGACGGTGAGCTGTGATAATCCTGAGCGAACCGGACCCCGGCGGGTGGTGACGCCCGGACGAGTCGCCGGTCACGCGCCGGCCTCCGTCAGGGTGGCATCGGTGCGCGCAGCGTCGGACGGCGCGCGACCCGCGGCAGTCACCGCGCGGCGCGCGTAGGCGCGGACGTCGGCGTCGGGATCGGTGACCGCCGACTCCAGCGCGTCGAGGGCGGCCGCGCTGTTCGGCCAGGTGGACAGGGCCAGTACCGCGGCCTTGCGAACGTCGAGGTGACGGTCGGCGAGTGCCTCGCCCAACGGCGCCACGCCGGCCTCCGGGGTCGAACCTGCCAGTCCGCGCGCAGCTCCGACACGGACCTGCCAGGCGGAATGCCGCAGTGCCGCACCGAGTTCGGCGACATCCTCATCGGCCGTGCCGAGTGCCGCGTACGCGGTGAGTGCGGCAGCGCGGACCAGCGGATCGGGGTCGTTCGTGAGCACACGGATCACCTCGACGCCGCCGTGCCCGATCGAGGCGAGTCCGTGCGCGACCGCGATGCGCACCTCGCGGTTGACATCGCTCGCGATCGAGGACACCGCATCGGCGTCGTCGAGCGAGACCAGAGCGCGCACCGCCTCGATCCTGACTCGATGATCGGTATCACCCAGTGCCGCACGGTAATCGAGTGCCGACCCCGCCCGCAGCGCGCGCAGCAGGTCGATGACGGTCGCGCGAACCAGGGGATCGGGGGAGCCGAGATGCTCGGCCAGAGCGCCTGGCCCCGCCAGTACTTCCACGAGTTCCCGCAGACTCTCGGTGGCTGCTCGGCGCACCGAGGCAGCCTCATCACCCAGCGCCCGCACCAGCTCATCGGCGAACCCGTCGGGGGTGTGCTCGGTGAGCACCGACAGCGCCGCGACCCGCACCACCGGGTCGAAATCGGAGAAATAGCTCGAAAGATCCTCGACCGCAGGTGAATCCAGGGCGAGCAGGGTGACCAGGCGAGGTGAGGACGGTGACACCGGCGCGACTTCGACGCGCGTGGGCGCCTCTCGCTGCGGTGCTCGTGTCCCCACCAGATCGGGCTGCGCGATCACCTCGACGATCGGCTCGGCCGAGGGCACATCGTCGAGACCGGGAACCGGAACCAGGTAGGGCGCTACCGAACGCTTGACGAATTCCATCGCCCCGTCGACGGTCTTGCGCAGGTTCAGGTGGAAATTCCACGACTCGTCATCACGCTCGGGCAGATCGGCACGGTCGTGATAGAGCCCCCACCGCGACTCGGTGCGGGTCAGCGAACTGCGCGAGGCCATTTCGGCGCAGTCCCGAATGAACTGCACTTCCACGGCACGCATGAGTTCGTGGGGTGTCCGCGCGCCGATTCCGTCGACTTCGGCGCGCATCCGCTCGAAGGTCTCGACAGCGATCGACAGCTTGGCGGCCGTTTTCGGCGGCGCCACATAATCGTTCACGAACCGGCGCAGCTTGTATTCGACCTGCGGTTGGGGCGGGCCCGCTGGCTGACGCAAGGGCCGATAGATCAGCTCGTGTGCTTCGGCGAGCTGATCCTCGGGAAGTTCGGCGGGCGGATCGAGCTCGGTCAGGGTCGAGGCCGCGTGCGCACCGGCCAGGTCGCCGTACACGAAGGCACCGATCATGTAGTTGTGTGGCACGCACGCCAGGTCGCCCGCCGCGTACAGGCCGGGCAGGGTGGTTCGCGCGTGCTCGTCCACCCATACTCCCGAGGCGGAATGTCCACCGCACAAACCGATCTCGGAGATGTGCATCTCGATATCGTGGGTGCGGTAGTCGTGGCCTCGATTGGCGTGGAAGGTTCCGCGCGTCGGCCTCTCGGTGGTGTGCAGAATCGATTCGAGCGTCGACAGCGTCTCATCCGGCAGGTGTGAGACCTTGAGATAGATGGGCCCACGCGCGGATTCGATCTCCTGCTTCACCTCGGCCATCATCTGGCCCGACCAATAGTCGGAATCGACGAAACGCTCACCCTCGGCGTTGACCTGATAGCCACCGAACGGGTTGGCCACATACGCGCAGGCGGGGCCGTTGTAGTCCTTGATGAGCGGGTTGATCTGGAAGCACTCGATCCCGGAGAGTTCCGCGCCGGCGTGGTAGGCCATCGAGTAGCCGTCACCGGCGTTGGTGGGGTTCTCGTAGGTGCCGTACAGATACCCCGACGCGGGCAGACCGAGCCGACCACAGGGTCCCGTCGCCAGGATCACCGCTTTCGCGGCCACCTCGACGAATTCACCGGTGCGTGTATTCAACGCGGCCGCCCCCACCGCGCGGCCGCCGGCGGTGAGCACCCGCACCGGCATCAGCCGGTTCTCGATGCGGATCCGCTCGCGCATCTTCCGTTGCCGCAGTACGCGATACAGCGCCTTCTTCACGTCCTTGCCCTCGGGCATCGGCAGCACATACGAACCGGACCGGTGCACCCGGCGCACCGCGTACTCGCCGTATTCGTCCTTCTCGAACTTCACCCCGTACCGCTCGAGGCGCTGCACCATCGCGAAACCCCGTGTCGCCGTTTGATACACGGTGCGCTGGTCGACGATGCCGTCGTTGGCGCGGGTGATCTCGGCGACGTAGTCCTCCGGCTCGGCCTTGCCCGGGATGACGGCGTTGTTCACACCGTCCATCCCCATGGCGAGCGCACCGGAATGGCGCACGTGCGCCTTCTCGAGCAGTAGCACGTTCGCGCCGGCTTCGGCGGCGGTGAGCGCGGCCATGGTGCCCGCGGTGCCGCCACCGATGACGAGCACATCGCAGTCGAGGCGAACGCGGTCGGACAGTTCGGGAATGTTCACAGAGTCTCCAGGATTCGGGCCCGCAGGGCGCTCCGGTCCACCGGTTCGCGCGGGTCGGGCACCTCGACGACCGCGCGCAGCGAACCCGCGCCGAGTACGGCGATCCGGTCGCCGAGCAGCAGGGCTTCGTCGAGGTCGTGGGTGACGAAAACGATCGTGGTCGGGTGCCCCCGCCAGGTGTCGACGAGCAAGCGCTGCATCTCGGCACGGGTCTGGCTGTCGAGCGCGCCGAACGGCTCGTCCATGAGCACCGCGCGCGGCGAACCCGCCAGGCTGCGCGCGAGCTGAACTCGTTGACGCATCCCGCCCGACAGATCGCGCGGCAGATAGTCGGCGTAGCCGCTGAGCCCGACCTCGTCGAGCCAGCGTTGCGAACGCGCCGCACGGTCGCTGCGCGCGACTCCCCGAAGGCGCAGCGCCAGATCGATATTGGCGCGAGCGGTGCGCCACGGCAGCAGCGCGTCGTCCTGGAACACCAGCGCGCGATCGGCCGACGGACCGGTGACGGTGTCCTCATCGGCGCGGATCACCCCGGCGGCGGGCTTGCACAGGCCGGCGATCGCGCGCAACAGGGTCGACTTCCCGCAGCCGGATTTTCCGACCAGGACCAGGATCTCCCCGGCCGCGACCGTCAGATCCAGGTCGTGCACCACGGTTTTGCGGCCGAAGCTGATCCGCACGGACTCGAGGTCCAAGCGCATGCCGACCGAGACGGCGGGCGCGGCGGTGGTCGTGGTCATGAGGCAACCTCTCGCGGCAGCCAGCGGGTCACCCGGCGGCCTGCCAGTTCGACGATTCCGGAGGTGAGGAAACCGAGCACACCGATGGTGATCATCCCGACGAACACGGCCGGGTAGTCGACGATGGTGTAGGACTGCCAGGTGCGGTAGCCGATGCCGAGTCGCCCGGAGATCATCTCCGCCGAGATCAGGCAGATCCAGGCCACACCCATCCCGACCGACAGCCCACTGAACACACCGGGCAGGATGCCGGGCACGACAACCCTCGTCAGAACTTCCCGCCGCGACGCGCCCAGCGTGCGGATCGCGTCCTCCCAGATGGTCGGCAGCGCCCGCGTCGCATGCCGGGTGCTCACCAGCACCGGGAACAGCGACGCGGTGAAGGTGATGAACACGATCCCGGATTCGTCGCTGGGGAACAGCAGGATCGCGACCGGGACCAGCGCGATCGCCGGAATCGGCCGGATCAGCTCGGCCAGCGACCCGAACACCTCGGCCAGCAGCCGCGACCGGCCGAGGCCGATGCCTGCCAGCACACCGACGACCGCGGCCAGTCCGAATCCGGTGACGATCCGGATGAGCGATTGCGCCACGTCGAGGTAGTACTGCCCGGTCCCGAGATGTTCACCGAACTCGGCGACGATCTCGGTCACGGTCGGCAGGGTGTCGAACCGGAGGCCCGCGCGGACATCGCCCGCGGTGAGCAACTGCCACAGGCCGATCGCCGCCGCGACCGAGGCGACGCGGATCGTTCGCGACACCCAGACCGATCGGGAGTCACTGTCGCCTACGTGGAGCGCGGAAGTATCGGGATGCGAACTGAGGTGGACTGTGCTGTTCACACTGTTTGTCGAATCGGAAGTGGCAGTGTGTAATTCGGGCGCATGGGGATCGGTGTCCGCCGGAGCGGCCGGTCCGGAAACTGTGCTCATCCGCGGACTTCCGTGACGGCCTGCTCGTAGGAGATCGGTGCGGCGCCGGGATGGGTGGCGCGGTAGCGATCGGCCGCGGCCTGGGTGGTGAACGGTAGATACCGCGCGCCCTCGCGCAACCAGAGGGCCTTGTCGGCGAACCAGCGAGTCCCCAGCTCGGCATCGGGGACATACACCGCGCGAATCGTCTTGCCCTGCGCCTTCGCCGCCTGCACCGCCCGCAACAAGCACCCGGGGTTCGCGGCCGGCTGGGGCTTGTCGGCGCCCTCGACCCAGATTTCACCGGCCAGTGCCGAATCACTGACGGGCACAGCGCAGATCGGATCGGTACCGGTCACCTTGCTCGGGTTGACCCCAGATGCCAGCGCGGCGTCGTAATCTCCACGACCGGTCTCCGCGAAGGCGGTGCGCAACGGCCCGTCCTGGACGAACGCGTCGATGTCGAGATCGGCGAAGTCTCCGATCGACTTCAGATAATTCACATCATCGCGGAACGCCGCGATCAGGTTCGCCTTGAGCGTGGTGTCGAAACTGGTGCCGCCCGGACCGTTGTAGAGATACACGACCTCCTGCGGCAGGCCGGACCCCTTCGCGACGAGATCCGCTGCCTCGAAGGGCCGCTCGTTGAGGAACGTGGTCGCATCCAACTGCGCCGCCAGGAACGCCTGCAACACCTCGGGATGATCAGCCGCGTAGGCACGGCGAGCGACCACCCCGTGGAAAGTCGGCACACCGAGCTCCGCGCCGTCGTAGAGCAGCTTGGCCTTGTTCTGCTGCACCAGCAGCCCGGGCCACGCCACGAACTGCGAAAGCGCGCTCACCTGATGTGATTCCAGCGCCGTCGCCCCGATCTGCGGCTGCTGGTTGAGCACCTCTACACCCTTGGCCGGATCGATGCCGGCCCGCGACAGCGCCTGTACCAGTGTGCCGTGCCCCGCTGAGCCCACGCTGGCCGAGATCTTCTGCCCGGCGAGGTCGGTGAGCGAGCGGGCCGGTGAATCATTGGGCACCACAACCATGTTCAGCGCGCCCTTGGGGTTGTAGCCGGTGATCGACACCAGCTCGGTGCGTGCGCGTTCGCTGGCCTGCGTGCGAGAACCGTTGATCAGCAACGGATAGTCGCCCATCGAGCCGATATCGATCTTCTCGGCCACCATCTGGGCGGTGATCGGCGCGCCGGTGTCGTAGTCCTGCCATTCCACCTGATATTTCGCGCCACCACCGTCGGTGATCTTCTGCAACCGCTGTTCCAGGTATCCCTGCGCTTTCAGCAGCGTGCCCGCGGTGACGGTATTGATGGTCTTGGACTGATAGCCGATGACGAGCTTGACCGTGCCCGACGGCGCGGCGTCGGAATTCTCGAGCGAGCAGCCCGTCGCGGTGAGCGCGAGAGCCAGTGCGACAGGGGCGAATCGAGTGATCTTCATGCGTGGGTTCCCGTGTGTCAGCGGAGCAGATAGGGCATGTTGACGGTGACGGCGCCGGTGGGGCAGCGGGCCGCGCACGGCCCGCAGTACCAGCACTCGTCGACGTGCATGTAGGCCTTGCCCGAATCGTCGTGAATGGCAAGGGAATCGAGTGGACACATGTCGACGCAGAGCGTGCAGCCGGTGATGCACAGTGATTCGTCGATCGTCACCGGGACGTCGGCGCGCTGGGGGACCAGTGCCATTACAGGACCTTCCATTCGGGGGAGCTGCGGGTGAGGTGGCCGCGCATGGTGATGCGGTCACCGCGCATGCGGATGTATTCGAGGTCGACGGGACGGCCGTCGTCGAGGTGGGTGAGGCGTTCGAGCATCAGCAGCGGCGCACCGGCCGGGGTATCCAGGGTGGTCGCGGTGTGCGGGTCGGCCGCGACAGCTTCCAGCGCGAGGTCGGCGGCGCCCAGCGACCGGCCGGTGACCTGTTCGAGCAGCACGAACACGTCGGTGGTCTCGAGATCGTGGGCGAGCACTTCGGCGCCGACATCGGGCGCGAGATAGGTGAGGTCGAGGCTCAGCGGCAGCTCGGCGAGAAACCGCAGCCGTTCGATGTAGACGACCTTGTCGCCCGGCGTCAGCGCGAGCCGGCGCGCGACGGCCGGGGGAGCGGTGATCGTGGTGGCGGCCCGGACCTCGTTGCGGACGGTGCCGTGCCCGGTGAGCGTCTCCTGTAGGCCGAGTAGGGCGTCCAGGCCGTGGTCGAACTTGCGGGCGGCGACCCGGGTGCCGAGTTTCGGGGCGCGATCGATGAGTCCCTCGTCGCGCAGCAGCGCCAGCGCTTCGCGCACGGTATTGCGGGAGGTGCCGTGCTCGGCGGCGAGCTCCTGCTCGCCGGGCACGGTGCCACGCACGGCGCCCGCCAGGATCTGGTGGCGCAGGATATCGGCCACCCGACGCGCCCGATCGGCGCGCTGGCCCCGGATCGGGGTGGGCTCCGGAGCCCCTGTTTTCTCGCTGACCTGCATGAACAGCGACGATAGCGGCGATTGTGGGGCACCCGTCCCGCCGCGATTCGGGTGCGAATTCAGGGGATGTTTCTACGCCGGGTGGCGGTTCGCGCGACCTGCGCGTATCCGACCGGAAACTGCTATTGCGCCACCTCGGGCCGTGCGGCCGACATTGCGATCACGTCGATCGCAATGTCGGCGGTGGGTCAGGGCTGGCCGGCCTTGAGCACGATGAACAACCCCTTCGCCTCGGCGCATAACCGGTCGCCGTCGTGCAGAGTCGCCCGTAGATACACCTTGCGGCCCTCGACGCGCTCGGTCCACGCGCGCACGGTGAGCTCGCGGTTGAGCGGGGTGATCGATCGGTAGTCCAGGGTGAGCGAGGCCGTGCGGGTCACGGACTTCGTGGACAGCGCGGCGGTCATACCGATGATGTCGTCGAAGGCGAGCGCGATGTGCCCGCCGTGTGCGGCGTTGTTGCCGCCCAGGTGGAAGGTGCGGAAGGTGACTTTCGCGGTGACGCCGTCGCGGTCGCCGCTGACCACCGTGTACGGCGGCAACGTGATGTTGCCGCGCGCGGGCAGGTCGGTGCGGGTCCAGCTGGGCGAGGACCACTCGTCCACCACCGCCTCGTCGAGGCGGGCATTGAGCTGCTCGAGGGTGGCGATGGCCTCCTTGGCGAGCTCGTCGGACGGGTTGACCAGTCGCGCCCGATCCATCAGCTCGCGGACCTGTTCGATCAGTTCGCCGTAGTGCGGTCCGCCCACCGTGTTGTCGGCGTCGCGGTCTTTGCGCGCCTGGATCAGCTCGGCAACCGGCCGGAATCCGCCTTCGTGATGCTTCTCGTCCGGGAGCGAGCTGCCGACCTGTGTATCGTCCATATGTAACACGTTATCGCTGCCGAGCTGGTTGTTCGCGTCGGGGATCGGTGTCGGGTCAACTAGGGTGGATGCCGATCACCGAGTAGGTCTCCAAGGTTTCCGGAGAGTCGGCGCACCGCCGGTGGTGCCGTTTCCGGGTGAGTGGCGAAAGGCTGAGCACATGGGTAACGCGGCGGTTGTGTTCGACATGGACGGCGTGCTGATCGATTCCGAGCCCATCTGGGAACAGGTCAGGAACGAATACGTCATCCTCAAAGGTGGCCGGTGGCAACCGGATTCGCAGAAGAAGATGATGGGGATGAACACCGTCGAGTGGTCGTCGTACCTGGCCGACGACCTGGGCGTGGCTGAGCCCCCCGAAAAGGTGGCCGCCGACGTCATCGATCTGATGGCCGACAAATACGCGCACCACGTCCCGCTGCTGCCCGGCGCCGTCGAGGCGGTGCAAAGGTGCGCGGGTTCCTGGAAACTCGGCCTGGCCAGCTCCTCACCGGCCACCCTGATCGATCTGGTGCTCGCGAAGGCCGGGCTGCTCGACTATTTCGGTGTGGTGCTGTCCACCGAGGAGGTCGGTCGCGGCAAGCCGGCACCCGATGTTTATCTGACCGTCGCGCAGCGGCTCGGCGTGGAACCGAAAGACTGTACGGCCGTGGAGGATTCGACCAACGGGCTGACCTCCGCGCACAACGCCGGAATGCGCCTGATCGCGGCGCCGCGTCCGGAGTTCCCGCCACACCCCGACGCCCTCGCCCTGGCCGACGCGGTCATCGGCGATCTCCACGAGCTCACCCCCGAAGTGATCACCGGCTGACTCAGAAGCTGCCGGTGACCCCGTCGGTCCGCTCGCGCAACAGGTCGGCATGGCCGTTGTGGCGGGCGTATTCCTCGATCATGTGCAGATACACCCAGCGCAGGGTGTAGTCGTCGCTACGCCACGGGACGTGGAACACGTGGTCGAGCGAGAGCGAGGCGACGGCGGCGTCACAGGCGGCGACCTCGGCGTGGAACGTGGCGAAGACCGCCTCGGCGGGCACTGACGTGAGGTCGTCGAAGTCGGCGTCGGGCTCGTCATCGGTGCTGTAGACCGGTTCGACATCCTCGCCGGCGGCCGACAACCGGAACCAGCCCCGCTCCACCTCGGTGAGGTGCCGGACGAGGCCGAGCAGCGAGAGCGAGGACGGCTCCACCGAGCGCGCGGCGAGCTGCTCGCCGTCGAGGCCGCCGCATTTGCCGAGCAGGGTCTGACGGTGAAAGTCCAACCAGGACTGCAACATCGGTCGTTCATCCGCACCTACCAGGGTTCTGGTCGGCTCGATCTCGGGCGCTTTCCACGTCATCGGGGCGAGGCTACCCGCCGTCATGATGTGGCGCAGCCGGAATTTCAGTGGCTCGGTTCCGGCCAGGACGTCATGCTCGCTGTACACGTCACCGATTCATCGGTCCGGTTGTCCGAGGTCATCGCCGATCCGGCACACTGGCCCGATGGGTGACCAGCGCGACGACCAGCCCGAAGTCGTAGTCCACGTCGGTGACGGCTCCGATGCCCCGCACCCCGTCGACCCCGCCCGCCCCGGCGCCGCGGCCACCGATCCGGCCCCCGAGCATCCCTTCCTCCTCCTCACGCGGACCCCGACGGACCACATCCAGGCGCGCTACCTCGACGACGGCACCTACGAACTCGAGCACACCACCGGCTCCGAACATCGCCAGCTGTTCACCAGCGACGCACTCCTGGTCCGCGACATCATGTGGTCGTGGATCCAACGCGACACCTGGTGGTCCGACACCGTCGTCTGGACCACTGTCGACCCTTCGATCGCCGAGCTCCATGCCCTCCACACCGAACTGTCCGACATGCTCGACGGCATATCCCTGATGGACTCCGTCACCGACGAACTCGACCAAGCCCTGTCCCGAGCCGACGAACTCCTCAACGACTTCGACCTCGACTTCGAAGGCTCGGATGACCCCGCACCCTGACGTTCTCGCGGCGCGCAGCCTCATCACCCTGCTGGGACTGGACATGTCGGCTGCTGTTCCCGAGGTGGAGAATGCAGAGTACGGAGCCTTCGTGTCCAGGGTCGGCCATGGCACGGTCCGGTTCCGGGTGGGTAAGCGGACTCCGGCGAAAGTGGGCCTGTTCGTTTCCGTGTGGCAGCGTGCCGACGACGGCTCGACGCAGCCCTTCGCCGACGAGGACGGCGTTGATCTACTGGTGATCACAGTCCGCGAAGAACCACGTGTCGGCCAATTCGTGTTCTCCCGAAACGCACTCGTCGAACACGGGATCGTGTCGGTCGCGGGCCGCGGCGGCAAACGCGGATTTCGTCTGTATCCACCGTGGTCGGTGACCGAGAACAAGCAGGCGCACAGGTCCCAGAAATGGCAATCCGCCTACTTTCTCGACCTCGAGAATCTCGACATGCGGCAGGCCGAAAATCTGTATGTACCCGTACGTCCTTCGCTGCGCGCCACCGACACCCACTGACATGGATTACAGTGGCGCCGTGGGGATTACCGAATACGGGCCGGGCGACGTCGTGTACTTTCCGGCCGGTCCTTTCAGCGGCGTCTGCGGGGTTGTCCGAGAGGTCGACGCTCGGCGGTCGGAGCTACGGATCGAATTCGGGGAGGGGACTGTGCACTGCGAGGGAAATGTCCTGCGCGAGCGCCGGCACAAGCTGACCGTTGGATTCGACGAGGTCGAGCTGGTATAGCCGACGGGAGTTCGTGTTGCGGCGGTTGCCGCCGCGTATGCCACGGAGACCCGTGAAAAGGGCTGTACGCCAGACGAATTGCTGCAGGCTGTCGAGCCGTACCTGGTCGATGGGCTCACCGCCCTTCACGCTGTGGGTAGCCGCCACCTATCTCGAGGACTATCCACGCGCCGTCACCGCTTGTGTCGAAGCCGGTGGCGACGTCGACACCACGGCCGCGATCGTCGGCGGCATCGTCGCAGCCCACACCGGTGCCGGAGACTGCGGCTCGGTCCACGGAGTTCCGCGAGAGTGGCTCGATGCGTGCGAATCTCTGCCCGCCTGGGCATTCGAGCGATCGGCGGGAAACGAGCGGTAGCGGTGGGTGTCGTCATGGGCTCGACCGACGGACGCGCACGCGCACGTCGGGTTCAGCGGGCTCGGGCACTCCAGCGGCCGTCGTAGCGAACCTCGATCGGGTGGGCGAAGGCGGTGGAGACGTGGTCGGTGGTGATGACATCGGTGGCGGGGCCCGCGGCGACGGTGTGGCCGTCGGCGATCAGCAGTGCGTGGGTGGTGGTGCTCGGGAGTTCCTCGAGGTGGTGGGTGACCAGGATCGAGGCGACCTCGGGGTGGGTGCGATCGAGGGTGTCGATGGTGGTGAGGAGTTGTTCGCGGGCGGCCAGGTCGAGGCCGGTGGACGGTTCGTCAAGGAGCAGGACTTCGGGGTCGCTGATCAGGGCGCGGGCGATCAGGGTGCGGCCGCGTTCGCCCTGGGACAGGGTGGGCCAGATGTCGTCGGTCTTGCCGGACAGGCCGAGGGTGTCGATGATCGCGTCGGCACGGACGAGGTCGTCGGGGGTCGGCGACCAGCGCATGGGCGTATCGATCGTGCCGGTGACCCCGGTGAGGACGACCTCGCGCACAGTGAGGGCGTAGCGCAGCGGATGGCGCGGGTTCACGTGGCCGATCGAGCGCCGCAGCCGGGCCAACTCCACCCGGCCGAACTGTTCGCCGAGCACGCGCACGGCCCCGGTGGTGGGGAAGGTGACCGCGCCGCAGAAGCCGAGCAGGGTGCTCTTGCCCGCGCCGTTGGGACCGAGCAGGGCCCAGTGCTCACCGGCGCGGACCGTCAGTGAGATGCCATTGATGATCTTCTTGCCGTCTCGGCGGAAGGTCACGTCGTCGAGTTCGATCACGGGGGCGCCGGTCACGAGAAGGCCTCCTTCAGAGTTGACAGGTGGGTGCGGCTGAATTCCGCTGCGGCAGTGGGGGTTCGGTCGGCGATCGCCTGGGCGAGCTGCTCGTGCGCGCGGTGATCGGCCTCCTCGGAGCGGACCGGGCGCAACTCGAGCATGTCGATCATGGCCAGGCGCAGGCGCGGGAGGAAGCTGTCGAACAGCTGGGTGAGCACGTCGTTGTGCGCGGCCACGATGACCGCGCGATGGAATGCCATGTCGGCGTCGACGTGATCGGCGACGGTCTGGCCTTCGGCACGGCGACCCGCGAGCGCGCGCCGGATGGCCCGCAGATCGGCAGGGGTGCGCCGTTGCGCGGCGAGGGCGGCGGCCTCCGCCTCGATCGCGATGCGCGCCTCGATCACCGCGGCGATGGTGGCGCCACGGAGCACGACATCCCAATCCTCGGCCACGTCGAGCGCGGTGACGAATACCCCGGAGCCCTGCCTGCTGTCGAGCACACCTTTGCCCGCGAGCTCCCGGATCGCCTCCCGCAGCGTCGATCGGCCGACACCGAGCTGAGCGGCGAGCAGCGTCTCACCCGGCAAACGATGACCCAGCGGCCACTCGCCCGCACGAACCCGCGCGAGCAGGAGCTCAGCCGCTTGCGCGGCCAGCGGCTGACGTCGTACCTGCGATACCACCGGCAGACCTCTCTACTTGTCTGAGGAGTTGTGGTAGAAGTGTACCCATCATGACCTACACCGCGCTTCTTCTCGGCCGCCACGGCGGGGCCTGACCGACCGGCCGCCCCGCCGTGGGGCTCCGTCATGGCCGGTCACCGTCGTCTCGTGGCCCGTAGCGGCCGGGAAGCAGAACAAGTCATGACCGAATTCCCCACCCTGACCACCCCCTCGGGCGCCGTCGCCGACGGCGCGCCCGCGTGGAATCGGCAGCGCCACTCGGCGATGCCGTCGTATCGATACCGCGATATCCATCGACGCGTGGATGTTCCCGTCGGACACCGCGACTGGCCGAACGCGCGGATGACCACCGCGCCGCTGTGGGTGCCCGTCGACCTGCGTGACGGTAATCAGGCGCTGGCCGAACCGATGGACCCCGCCCGCAAACGCCGGTTCTTCGAACTCCTGATCGCCATGGGTTACAAGGAGATCGAGGTCGGCTACCCGTCCGCCTCGCAAACCGACTTCGATTTCGTGCGCCTGCTGGCCGAAACACCGATCGCACCGCCGGACGTGGCCATCGTCGTGTTCACCCCCGCACGCCGCGACCTGATCGAACGGACCGTCGAGTCGGTGCGCGGCATCACCAACGACGTGGTGATCCACCTGTACACAGCCACCGCGCCGGTCTGGCGTGACGTGGTCCTCGGCAAGGACCGTGCGCAACTGCGCGAGTTGATCGTCGCCGGTGCGCGCGATGTCCTGGAACTGGCGGGCGACCGGCCGAACGTACGCTTCCAGTTCTCGCCCGAGGTGTTCAATCTGACCGAACCGAATTTCGCCCTCGAGATCTGCGACGCCGTCACCGAGCTGTGGCAGGCCACCTCGCAACGCCCGGTGACGCTGAATCTGCCTGCGACAGTGGAGGTCGCGACCCCGAACATCTACGCCGACCAGATCGAGTACATGCACCGCAATCTGGCTCGCCGCGACGGCGTGATCCTGTCGGTGCACCCGCACAACGACCGGGGGACCGGTATCGCCTGCGCCGAACTGGCGGTGCTGGCGGGTGCCCAACGCGTGGAAGGCTGCGTCTTCGGCAACGGTGAACGCACCGGCAACGTCGACATCGCCACCCTGGCACTGAACCTGCACGCGCAAGGCGTCGACCCGATGATCGACTTCTCCGACATCGACGAGATCCGCCGCACCGTCGAGCACTGCACCCGCCTGCCCGTACCCGAAAGACATCCCTACGTCGGCGATCTCGTCCACACCGCCTTCTCCGGCACTCACCAGGACGCGATCCGCAAGGGCATGGCCGAGCACCGCGAGCGGGCAGCGGCGCAGGGCATCGCCGAGCGTGAATCGCAGTGGCGGGTGCCGTATCTGCCGATCGACCCCGCCGACCTCGGCCGCTCCTACGACGCCGTGATCCGGGTCAACTCACAGTCGGGAAAGGGCGGCATCGCCTACCTGCTGCACGCCGAATACGGTCTGGACCTGCCGCGCCGGCTGCAGATCGATCTCGCGAAGCGCGTACAAGTGCACACCGACGGCACCGGCGCGGAGATCGCCGGCAAGGAGCTCTTCACGCTGTTCGAGCAGGCGTACACCTCCCCTGATCAGCGAATCACGCTGGTGCAGTGGCGAATCGCCGACGGCGCCACCGAGATCATCCTCGACGCACGCGGCAGCGAACGGCACTCGGTGCACCACGGGGTCGGCCCCGTCGCCGCCCTGACCGCCGCACTCGACCGGGCGGGCTATCCCATCAAGATCCTCGGGCTGACCCAGCACTCCGTGGACAAGGGCGCGGGCAGCACTGCCGTGAGCTATGTCGAATACCGAGCGGCAGCGCGCACCGGCTGGGCATTCGGCCGCGACACCTCGGTCGTGGCGGCCTCGCTGGAAGCGGTGATGAACGCCGTCAACGCGACGGGATAGGTCGAGGCGGGGCGGTCGGACTCGCGGCCGCCCCGCATCGCCGGGGCGAGTCAGTCCGCGTCGCCCTCGCACCAGTCGTCGAACGCATCGAACTCCGGCTCGTACTGTGGCGGGACCGAGTCCTCGATCGCATCCTCGATCGGGTCCCAGGCCTCGTTGCACCCCGCGGGGGCGGGCGGCCACGACTCGATGTACTCGACCAGTGGTGACGAGCGCGGCGCTACTTCCTCGGCTGCCGCGATTCCAGCGGTAGCCAGGGTCAATGCCGCGGCGGCACCTGCGGTGGCGATGATCCGGAAAACGTTGTTCATGACATCCTCCTGTCCGCGCGAGCTTCTGATGTCCAGCGATTCTAGTGCTCGTTGTCGAGAGCGGGCTCCGCGATTCAGCACCATCCGGTCAGATACATCAGGCCGAGGCTGGTGGTGCCGAGGATCAGGCCGAGGGTGCCGCCGAGGATCAAGGGGCGCACGCCTGCGCTGCGGAGGCGGGCCAGGCTCAGCGAGGTGCCGATGGCGGCGAGGACGGCGGCGATCAGCCAGCTGCTGGTAGTGGCGAGCGGGGCGGTCAGGTCGGTGGGGAGGATGTCAAGGCCCGCGAGGACGGAGGCGGCCAGGAACAGGATAACGAAGAGAGGGACCGCTCTGAGGAGCGAAGTCTGGGGCGTACCGGTTTCGTCGATGATGTGACGCCGACCGACGTGCAGGCCGATACAGAGCGGGATGATGGCGAGGCTGCGAACCATTTTCACGATCACCGCGAACTGGGCCGCGCCCGCACCGAAGATGACGCCTGCGGCCAGAACCGAGGAGGTGTCGTTGATCGCGGTGCCCGCCCACAGCCCGAACGCTTCCTGCGACAGGCCGAGCGCGCGCCCCAGCGGCGGATACACCAGCACAGCGGTCACATTGAAGATGAAGATGGTGCCGAGGGCGTAGGCGACCCGTTGTTTGTCGGGTCGCAGGACCGCGGTGGCGGCGGCGATGGCGGAGGCGCCGCAGATCGTCGTGCCGACGGCGATCAGGGTGGCCGACTCCTTGTCGACCGCCAGCATCCGTCCGACGAAGAACGCCGCCACCCCGCCGGCGAGCAGCGTCCCGAGCAGCACGACCGCTGTCTCGCGCCCCACAACCATCACCGACCCGAGCGGCAAACCGAGGCCGAGCAGCACGATGGCCAGTCCGAGCAAACGTTGCCGCGCGACGTCGAGCCCGGGTCCGAACGTCTCGCCTGTCACGTCACGTCGACGCAGCACGACGCCGGCGGCGGCGCCCGCACCCAGCGCGAGCACCGGTGCGCCGATCATCGGCAGCGCCTTGCCCAACGGCGTGGCCACTGTGGCCAGGAGTGCGGCGAGGACCAGACCAGGGGCGAGGGTGCGTACGCGGTTCACTTCTTCACCTTCGCCTCGCGGCAGGTTCCCAGGTAGAGGCCGAATCAGGAGGGGGACATAAGTCTGGTTTATGGCCGATCGGCCCGACCCGGAGGGCTGATGATCAGTAGCCGGTGGGAAACCTGCCACGGTTCATGGTTTGCTGGATGTGTGCGGAAACGAACTCAGTTCGCTGTCGCTGCTGGTCTCGGGGTGCTGCTGTGGGGCGAGTGGGCCAACTGGCGTGCATCGCACCGATGCCTGGGCGCGGCGACCGGGGGCTCGGAAGCGGTGGTCGTCCTCGGATATCGCAATGCCGGCACCCATGCCAATGCGATGAACCGGTGGCGGGTGCGCGCGGGCCTGCGATCAGTCGATCCTACGGCGCCCGAATCTCGCCTCGTTCTGTGCGGCGGAGCGTGTGCGGGCCCGCGGACCGAGGCCGCGCTGATGGCTGAGTACGCGACACAAACCCGCGGTTACCAGGGTGAACTCGTGTTGGAGGAGTCGAGCCGATCCACGTGGGAGAACATCGCTTTCGCGATTCCGTTCCTGAAGGACGTCGACCGGATCAAGATCGTCTCGCTGCCCACCCACGCCGCGTCCGCTCGGGAGTATCTCGCCGAACAGAGCCCGGAGCTGGCCGCCCGGCTGGCGCCCGGAAACGAGTATCGCTTCGGCGAGTGGCTACCGCTGAAACCGGTCTTCGCCCTGTACGGCGTCGCCAAAAGGCTCCACCACACCCGCGCCGACGATTCGTGATCACCCATAATCAACGGATGACCCTGCCACCCGGAACACCCGACCTGGAGGTTCTCGCTCTCCTCGTGGCGGTGGCCGAAGAGGGCAGCCTGGGCGCCGCCGCCCGCAGACACGGCGTCAGCCAGCCCGCCGCGAGCATGCGGATCACCGCGCTGGAACGCCGTATGCACGTGAAGTTGCTCGACCGCGGTCCGACCGGCTCCGAACTCACCGATGCGGGCCGCGCCGTCGTCGCCCACGCCCGGACCGTCCTGGCCGCGGTACACGACCTCGTGGACGACGTCGCCCGGCTCCGGGCCGCCCAGGCCCCCCGCCTGCGCATCGCCGCCTCCAAAACCATTGCCGACCACCGTATTCCGCATTGGCTCGCCGCCCTGCGTACCGATCACCCCGAAGTCGTGATCTCCCTCGAGGTCGAGAACTCCACGCAGGTCGCGGGTCTCGTCCGGGACGGCACCGCCGATCTCGGCTTCGTGGAAGGCCCGCACCCCCCGGCCGGACTCGGCAGCCGGGTACTCGGCGCCGACGACCTCGTCGTGGTCGTGGCCCCGAATCATCCATGGGCGCAACGCAAGTCCCCGGTCACGCTCCAGGAACTGGCAGGTACCGCCCTGCTGTGGCGCGAACCCGGCTCCGGCACCCGCGACACTGTCTGGGACCTGCTGGCCACCGCCGCCCCACCCACCGGTCCGGCCGCCGAACTCGGCTCGACCGGCGCGATCGTGGCAGCCGCCAGAACCGGCATGGCCCCCGCGGTCCTGAGCCGATTGATCGCCGCCCCTGACCTCGTCACCGGCACCCTGGTGGAGGTCCCCTCGGCTGATTCCGCCCGCCTGACCCGCAAATTCCGGGCCATCTGGCGCCGCAACACGCCGCCGACCGGGCCGGGCGAACTGCTCGTGGAGCGGGCCGCGCTGCTCGAGAAGGTGCGCGGTTGAGCGGTGCCCTATCCGAGCGCCTCGATGACGGTAACGGCCTGCGCCGCGCCGCCGTAGTCGCTGATCGTGACGGCCAGCTGTTTCGCGGCCGAGGCGAAGCCGCTGTCGCCGAGGATCTGTGCGGCGGCCTGCGCGATCACCTCACTGCTCGCATCGGGCATCAGTGTCAGGCCCGCGCCGAGGGTGTGGACCTGTTCGGCGTTGAAGAACTGATCGCGGCCCATCGGGGTGCACAGCAACGGCACACCGCGACCGAGCGCGGCCATCGTCGTGCCGAGTCCGGCATGGGTGATCACCAGTGAGGCCGACGGGAGGATGTCGGCGTGCGGCACATACCGCACGACTTGGGTATCGGCGCCCGCTCGCACAGTCGCCGGGTCGATCGCCGCTCCGGTTGTGACGATGGCGCGCACCGGCATCCGCGCGACCGCGTCGACACACCGCTGCAGCAGATCTGCCTGACCTTGCTCGCTGGTGCTCAGTGCGACCAGGACCAGCGGCTTCGACCCGTCGCCGACATCGACCTCGTCGATCTCGCGCGACAGGGCGGGCGCGTCGAGCACCGGTCCGATGCGGACCACGTTGGCCGCGTCCGGCACGTCGGGCTCGAACTCCTTCGGCACCGCGACGAGGGCCCGCGCACACGCGTCGTGGATCTCGGCGAGACTCTCGATCGTGGGCAGGCCGAGTTCCGCGCGCCTCGCGTTCGCGATCGCGATACCCGGGGCGAACATCTCGACCAGCGGCCCGCCCCGGAAGATGGTGTACGCCGTGTGGAACAGCGTCGCGGTCGGCGTGCCCGATGCCAGCGCGACGTCGATCGCGGTGAAGAGCAGGCAATCGACGATCACCGCGTCGGCGGGCTCGCGGTCGAGCTCTCGCGCGAGGTCGCTCGCGATGGACGAACTGAAGCACAGCTGCTCGATCATGAGCGCGATCTCGGCTTCGGAGTCGTCCGGGGTATCCATCGCGTCCCAGCCCTCGCCCTGCGTCAGGGTGACGAAGCGGGCGCCGACATCGGCGCATCGTCGCGCGATCGTCTCGTGGCCGAGTATTCGCACGTCGTGGCCGCGATCGACCAGGGCACGCGCGATGCCGAGAGTCGGGACGAGGTTCCCCGCGCCGTCCCAGGTGGTGATCAGGTAGCGAGCCATGACGTTCCTCCTCGAGGATTTGCTTGACAGCTTGTAAAGTACGGTATGGTTTACAGCGTGTCAAGTGGCGGACGTCCCCAAACCCGGACCCAGATCCTCGAGTCGGCGCGCGCGATGTTCGAGGAGCACGGCTATCACGGCGCAGGCCTCGGAGCTGTCGCGAAGGAAGCCGGGGTATCGCGTCAGGCGATCTACCTCCACTTCCCGTCGAAGATCGAGTTGTTGACCGCCCTGCACCTGCACATCTACGACACCGATGTCGTTCCGGCACTCGAACGGCACCCGATCACGGACACGATGACCGCGTGGGAGGCGCTCGACGCGACAATCGCCGCCGATGTCGAGGTCGCGGCCAGGGTGTGGCGGATTCACGAGGCGCTCGTCGTGGCTCGGCGCCAGCATCCGGAAGTCGAGGAGACCTTGCGGGTGCGCGAGGCGGATCGCTACGGAGAACTGCTCGAGCTCGGGCGGCGACTGGAGCGCGATGGCGCACTACCGCCGAACATCGACGTCGAGTCGGTAGCCGACATGCTGTGGGGTCTGGTGAACACCGGTACCTACGGGAATCTCGTCAACCAACGAGGCTGGTCGCTCGACCGGTACAGGCGCTGGGTTCGTGACACGATCCGCCTCCACCTCGGCGCTGACTGATCGCGCAGGAGTCCGCCGGGCACCGGGTTCCCCGTCCGGTAGTGGTGGGATTGATACGAGCGTTGACATAACCGCAGGTCACGGCTCTTGCCAGGGATCTGGAACTGGCGTAACCAGCCGGTAATTGCCCGAAACGTCCCTCGTAACGCGGCGTTCGCAGCATTTGCCACATGACAGCCACTCCAGCCTCCTCGGCGAGGCCACGGCCTCCCGATCCGGGTTCGGGCAGACGCAGCGCACCGGCCCGGCGTATCCGCGACATCCTGCGTGCCCGCATTCGCAGCGGCGTCTACGGCACACGCGCACTGCCCGCCGAAGCCCAGCTCGCCGCCGACTTCGCCACCAGCCGCAATATCGTCCGCGACGCGCTCACCCTGCTGCGCGACGAGGGCCTGATCGACCGGGTCCCCGGTGCGGGCACCTTCGTCGTCGCCGACAAGGCCGTACAGGGTCTCGACCGCCTGCGCGGCCTCGCCGAAACCTTCGAGACCAGCAGCGACCGGGTGGTGAACCAGGTCCTGCTCGCCGAGGTCGTGCCCGCCACACCGCTGGTCGCCGAACGGCTCGAGCTCCAGCCCGGTGATCCGGTCGTCGCGCTGGAACGGGTGCGCTACCTTGACGGCGCCCCACTCTCGCTCGACGCCAGCTACCTCACCGCTGATGTCGGCATTCCGCTGCTGGACAAGGACCTCACCGGCTGCGACGTGTTCGGCCTCCTCGAAGCCGAACTCGGCCTGCCACTTGGCTCGGCCGCGGTCGCGATCGAGGCGGTCGCCGCCGATCCCACCGTCGCCGGACTGCTGCAGGTCCGCGCGGGATCACCGCTGCTGTTCCTCGAACGGCTCACCTACACCGACTCCGGCCGACCCGTCGATCTCGAATACATCCGCTATCGCGGCGACCGGTTTTCCCTGTCCGGGCGGCTCGACCGTGTCCCGGTGACCCCGCGGCGCATCCGCGACAACCACGAAAGGGGTTGATCCCCATGCAGATTCCACCGCTGACCGACCGGCGAGAACTGACCTGCGACGTCCTGATCGTCGGTGGCGGCACCGCGGGCACCATGGCCGCGCTCACCGCCGCCCGGCACGGCGCCAGCGTGCTACTGCTCGAGAAGGCCCACGTCCGGCACTCCGGCGCGCTCGCCATGGGCATGGACGGTGTCAACAACGCCGTCGTTCCCGGCAAAGCCAGCCCCGAGGACTACGTCGCCGACATCACCGTCGCCAACGACGGGATCGTCAACCAGCGCACCGTCTACGAAACCGCCACACGGGGTTTCGAGATGGTCCAGCGCCTCGAAGGCTACGGCGTCAAGTTCGAGAAGGACGAGCACGGCGAATACGCAGTCCGCAAAGTGCACCGCTCCGGCTCCTACGTCCTGCCGATGCCGGAGGGGCGCGACGTGAAGAAGGTGCTCTACCGCACCCTGCGCGCCCGCGACGTCCGATCCAAGGTGACCATCAGCAACCGGGTGATGCCGGTACGGGTACTCACCGTCGACGGACGCGCGGTCGGCGCGGTCGGATTCGACACGCGCACCGGCGAATTCGTCACCATCTCGGCGGGCGCGGTGATCCTGGCGGCCGGCGCGTGTGGTCGACTCGGCCTACCCGCCTCGGGCTATCTGTACGGAACCTACGAGAACCCCACCAACGCCGGTGACGGCTACGCGATGGCCTACCACGCGGGCGCGGAACTCTCCGGCATCGAATGCTTCCAGATCAACCCGCTCATCAAGGACTACAACGGGCCCGCCTGCGCGTATGTGGCCAACCCGTTCGGCGGCTACACGGTCAACTCCGAAGGCAATCGCTTCGTCGACTGCGACTACTGGTCGGGTCAGATGATGGCCGAGGTCAAGTCCGAACTCGACAGCGCGCGTGGCCCGATCTATCTGAAACTGAGCCACCTGCCCGACGCCACGATCCGCGAGATCGAAGGGATCCTGCACACCACCGAACGCCCCACCCGTGGGACCTTCCACGAAGGCCGTGGCACCGACTATCGCACCGGCGACATCGAGATGCACATCTCCGAAATCGGTTTGTGCAGTGGACATTCCGCCTCGGGCGTGTGGGTGGACGAACACGCGGCCACCACCGTGCCCGGCCTCTACGCCGCGGGCGACATGGCACTGGTGCCGCACAACTACATGATCGGCGCGTTCGTCTACGGCGACATCGCCGGTGCGCATGCGAGCGAATTCGCGCGCGGCGCAGCCCATCCCGACCTACCCGCCGATCAGATCGAGGCCGCGCACGAGCTGATCTACCGCCCCCTGCGCAACCCCGACGGCCCGCCCCAGCCGCAGGTCGAATACAAACTGCGCCGTTTCGTCAACGACTATCTGCAGCCGCCGAAGGCGCAGTCGTATCTGGCCCTCGGCGTCGAGGCCTTCGAACGAATGAACACCGAGATCGCCGCCATGGGTGGACACACACCGCACGAATTGATGCGCTGCGCCGAGGTCACCTTCATTCGCGACTGTGCTGAGATGGCGGCCCGCGCCTCACTGCGACGCACCGAAAGCCGGTGGGGGCTCTACCATCAGCGGGCCGACTGGCCCGGACGCAACGATGCCGAATGGTTCTGTCATCTGAACCTGTATCGCGGTGTCACCGGGGCGATGGAGTTCCGCACCAGGCCGGTCGCCCCCTATATCGTGCCGGTGCCGGGCTTCGTCCGGCCCGACGGCGTCGCCGACGTCTCCGCACCCGAACTCGTCGGCGCGTGGGGTGCGCGATGAGCACACGTCTGCTGGCCCTGCTGGATCTGGCCGATGAGTGCCCTGAACTCGGCGAACTCACCGCGTTCATCACCGACCCCGACCCGGAAGTGCGCCGCACGGCATTGTCGGTGCTCAGCGAGACCACTGACGCCTGGGCCGAGGCTGCCCCGATTTTCGCCGCCGCACTCGCCGATGCCGATGTCGACGTGCGCCACGCCGCCATCGGCTTGCTCACAGAACTCCTCGAGGTACTCGTGCCCGGCTCGGAATTCGATGCGGCACTGCGCAATTGCGTCACCGCGCCGGAACCGGCGGTGCGCTCGGCCGCGATCGAGGCGCTGTGGCGGCACCGTAGGACCGATGCGGCGGAGCTGGCCGGGTGGCTGGGCGATTCGAACGCGGCGGTTCGTCGTACCGTCGTGGGCGGGCTCACCTCGGTCGACGCTCTCGACGAACTAGGTCTCGCTGCCGGCGATGCAGACGAGGACGTGCGGATCGGGGTGGCGAAAGGTATTGCGGCGATCGGTGATCCGCGCGGTGCGGTGACGCTGCTCGCCCTCGCTGCCGACCCCCGGCCCCTTGTCCGCGCCGCCGCTCTGTCGAGTCTGGCAGGCACCGGCTGCGACGAACAAGCTGCCACAACGGCCGCCGCGGCGATGACCGACCCGGCCTGGCAGGTCCGGCAGGCGGCAGCGATCGCCCTGGCCGCCGCCGACCCCGAACTCGCCGCGGCACCACTGCTGTCGGCGGTCTCCGATCCCAACCTCGACGTCCGCAAGGCAGCAGTGCGCGCACTGGCCGAACGGATCGCCGAGCGACGCGACATCACCACGGCGCTGCGAGCGGCCCTCGACGACCCGGACGCCGACGTCCGTGCCTTCGCCCGCATCGGCATCGCCAACTCTGGAAAGGAACTCTGATGGCCCAGGTCAATGCCCGCCTCGACGTCCCGGTCTCGGTCGACGAGGCGAAATGTATCGACGGCTGCACCCTCTGCGTGGACATGTGCCCGCTCGATTCCCTTGCCATCCACCCGGATTCGGGCAAGGCCTACATGCACGTCGACGAATGCTGGTACTGCGGGCCGTGTGCCGCGCGGTGCCCGGTCGGCGCCGTCACCGTGCACATCCCGTTCCTGTTGCGTTGAGAGAGCCGACCATGAGCACCCGAATTCCCGCGCTGCTGCTCGGTTTCGCCGCGGTGGCCTCCCTGGCCACCGGCTGCGGGGCGGCCGACGACGGCAAGACCGTCACCGTGAACATCGGCTACCAGTCCAAGACGATCAACACCGTCACTGCGGGCACGCTGCTGCGCGATCGCGGCACCTTCGAGGCCGAACTCGCCGAACTCGGCAAGACCAAGGGCCTCACCTACAAGGTGGAGTGGAAGGACTTCGCCGCGGGCCCGCCGCTCACCGCGCAGATGCTGGCGGGCCAGGTCGACATCGGGTCGATGGGTGACGCGCCGATCCTGGTCAACGGCTCCAAGACCCGCGATCACGCCGACGTGAAGTCCGAATTGATCGCTGTCACCGGCTACAACCTGCGCGGTTCGCTGAATCAGATTGTGGTGCCGACGGATTCGGCGGCCGCCACGATCGCCGACCTGCGCGGTGAGATCGTGTCGACCAGTGTCGGGTCGGCCGCGCACGGCATGCTCGCCACCGGGCTGTCGGCGGCCGGGATGACCCTCGACGACGTGAAGCTGCTCGGCCAGGATCCCGCCGTCGGCGCCTCCGCCCTGCAGGGCGATCAGGTGGCCGCGCTGGCCCAATTCGTGCCGTGGCCACAGAAACTCGTCTACGACGGCAAGGCGAAACTGCTCTACGACGGTGGTAGCGCGGGCATCCCGACCTTCCACGCTGTCGTCGCGAGCGAACGCTTCGGCACCGGCAATCCCGACATCGTCGCCGCGTTCCTCACCGCGGTACGCAAAACCACCGACTATCTCAACCAGAACCCTCTCGAAGCCGCGCGACGAGTCGCCGAGATCACCGGGCTGCCCGCCGAGGTCGTGTACCTCTACAACGGCCCGAACGGACTCGTCAGCTTCGATCCGACGATCAAGCCCCAACAGGTGGATGCGCTCGGCACGCTGTTGCCGTTCCTGAAAAGCCTCGGCGCACTGTCGGATCTGGATCTCAGCGAGTTCGTCGACGACCGCTATCTGCGCACCGTCTACGGCGCCGACTACGACACGGCCCGTGCGTCGGTGGCCACCCCCGCACCACTGACCGGCGCCGATGCCACCTGCGGGGGAGTGGTGGACGGTCTCGCCACCGCCTCGGAGGTGTGGTACGCCGACGCCCCGACCACCACGGTCGCCAAGACCCCGACCTGTCTCCTGCGACAGATCGCGGCCACCGGCACCACCGTCCGTGCCGCCTACGTGCCCGACCACAGCACCGGTACCCGGCTGTTCGCCGCCACCGCGACCTGGGTCGACGATCCCGCCGCGGGACCCGACGATCGGCTGGTTCCCTTCGCCACCCGTACCGCCGCACAGCACTACGCCGCCGCCCATCCGGGCGTCACGGTGATCGACTACCAGGCAGCACTGAAGGCTCGCTAGATCCGTCACGTGAGACCAGGAGGCTCACCATGACCGTTTCCGCCCAACCCCGCACCGCGCCCGTCGCGAAGCCCGAAATCACCACCACGCCACCGAGTTCGATCACCCGATTCACCGTTCCCCGGAAGGCACGCAAGGCCGTACTGACGGCCGTGCCGCTGGTCGCGTTGCTACTGGCCTGGTACTGGCTCACCACCAACCAGGTCGTGTTCTGGTTGCGATTCGACAAGATCCCCACGCCCGCACAAGTATTCGATTCCTTCCGCACCCAGCTCGGTGCGTCGACCTACTACCGCGACATCTTCTCCAGCACCCGCCGCATCCTGATCGGCTTCGGTCTGGCCACCGTGTCGGGCGTGCTGATCGGCATGGCGGTCGGTCGCTCGGCCGTGGTCAGCGCACTTGTGCGGCCGGTACTGGAGGTGTTCCGGCCGATCCCCGCGATCGCGCTGGTGCCCCTGGCCATCCTGCTGTTCCCGACCGGGGAACAGGGCATTGTTTTCATCACCTTCTTCGCCGCGTTCTTCCCGGTCGCGGTGAGCACCATCCACGCCATGCACGCGCTGCCCAAGGTGTGGGAGGAGGCGGCGCACACCCTCGGTGCGCGTCGACGCGACATCCTGTTCCAGATCGCGCTGCCCGGTGCGCTGCCCGGCATCTTCTCCGGGCTGTCGGTGGCGATGGGCGTGGCCTGGATCTGTGTGATCAGCGCCGAGATGATCTCGGGCCAGTTCGGCATCGGGTACTTCACCTGGCAGTCCTACGGGCTCCTCGACTATCCGGGGGTGATCGTCGGGATGCTCACCATCGGGCTGCTCGGCTGGTTCACCGCCTGGCTGGTCGAACTGGCGGGGCGCCGGGTGAACCGGTGGCTGCCGAGGGCACAGCGATGAGCGCCGGTGCCGCGGTGCGGCTCGACGGCTTGCGCATCGCCTACGGTGAAAGTCTGGCCGCCGAAGTGGATCTCGATGTCGACGCGGGTCAGATCGTGGTGCTGCTCGGCCCCTCGGGCTGCGGCAAATCCACGGTGCTGCGGGCGATGGCCGGCTTGCTGCCGCCGATCGGCGGCACGGTCACCGTCGACGGTGGGCCCAGCGCCCAGCACTGCTCGATGGTGTTCCAGGAGGATGCCCTGCTGCCGTGGCGCACCGCCCGGCGCAACGTCGAATTCGCGCTGAAACTGCGTGGGGTCTCCCGGCGCGACCGGCGCATCGAAGCCCAGGAACTACTGAACCTGGTGGGGCTCACCGACTTCGGTGATCACCTGCCCGGTGCGCTGTCGGGCGGTATGCGCCAGCGCGTGCAATTGGCGCGGACACTGGCCGCGCAACCTCGAGTGCTGCTGATGGACGAACCGTTCGGTGCCCTCGACGCGCAGACCCGCGCCGATATGCAGCGCCTGCTCATCTCGGTGTGGCAGCAGCGCCGGACCACGGTGCTGTTCGTGACCCACGACGTCGACGAGGCGCTCCTGCTGGCCGATCGGATCGTGCTGCTCAGTCCGCGTCCCGCTCGCATCCAGCGGGTCATCGAGATCGCCGCACCGCGCGCACCCGGCGCCCGCTTCGAACCCGAATTCGCGCGTCTGCGTTACGAAATCCTCGCCGCTCTCGGCGAGCCGAACGAGAAGGAACTACAGCCATGACCTTCGTCATCGGAGCCGCCTGCGTGGACGTGATGGACCGCGCGTGCGTAGAGGAATGCCCCGTCGACTGCATCTACACCGGCGACCGGATGGCCTACATCCACCCGACCGAGTGCGTGGATTGCGGTGCCTGCGAGCCGGTCTGCCCCGTCGAGGCGATCTATCTCGACGACGATATCCCGGCCGGCCAGGAAGGCTTCGTCGCCACGAACGCGGAATTCTTCGCCATGGCGCTGCCCGGCCGCGACACGGCGCTGGGCTCGCCGGGCGGCGCGGGCGCGGTGGGCGACCTCGGCGTGGACACGCCGTTCGTCGCGGGGTACGAGAAGTGAGAACCCCACTGCGGGTGGCGATCATCGGCGCCGGGCCCGCCGGTATCTACGCCGCCGACGCGTTGATGAAGTCCGATGCCTGCTCGGACGGGGGAGTGAGCATCGACCTCTACGAGCGCATGCCCGCGCCCTTCGGCCTGATCCGCTACGGCGTCGCCCCCGACCACCCGCGCATCAAGGGCATCATCACCGCCCTGCACAAGGTCCTCGACAAAGACCAGGTCCGCCTGCTCGGCAACATCGACTACGGCACCGACATCACCCTCGACGACCTGCGCCAGTTCTACGACGCCGTCATCTTCTCCACCGGCGCCAACGCCGACCGCGCCCTCGCGATCCCCGGCATCGACCTCGACGGCTCCTACGGTGCCGCCGACTTCGTGTCCTGGTACGACGGCCACCCCGACGTCCCGCGTTCCTGGCCCCTCGACGCCGAGAAAGTCGCCGTCCTCGGCGTCGGCAACGTCGCCCTCGACGTCGCGCGCGTGCTCGCCAAGACCGGCGACGAGCTGCTGGCGACCGAGATCCCGCCGAACGTCTACGAAGGACTGAAGAACAACAAGGCCCTCGAGGTCCACGTCTTCGGACGTCGCGGCCCCGCCCAGGCCAAGTTCACGCCTTTGGAACTGCGCGAACTCGACCACTCGCCGACCATCGAGGTCATCGTCAACCCCGAAGACATCGACTACGACGAAGGCTCCGAAGCCGCGCGCCGCAACTCCAAGCAGGTCGACATGGTCGCCAACACCTTGGAGCAGTGGGCCATCCGCGACCACGGCGACCGCCCGCACAAACTGTTCCTGCACTTCTTCGAATCGCCCTCGGAGATCCTCGGCGAAGACGGCAAGGTCGTCGGTTTGCAGACCGAACGCACCCAGCTCGACGGAACGGGAAATGTGCAGGGCACCGGCGAATTTCGGGTGTGGGATGTGCAGGCGGTCTATCGGGCTGTCGGCTATCGCTCCGACGATATCGCCGACCTCCCGTTCGACGACCGCTCCGCCACCATCCCCAACGAATCGGGGCGCGTACTGATCGACCCGGGCGCACGCGGGGGTGCGCGGTACCTCACCGGCGTGTACGTGACCGGTTGGATCAAACGCGGCCCGGTCGGCCTGATCGGTCACACCAAAGGTGACGCCAACGAAACCGTCGCCTGCTTGCTCGCCGACCGCACCCTGCTGGCACCGGCACCGCGACCCCACCCCGATGCCGTGACCGAACATCTCACCGCCGCGGGCATTCCCTTCACCACGTGGGAGGGCTGGTATCGACTCGACGCCCACGAACGCGCGCTGGGCGAACCCGAAGGCCGTGCGCGGATCAAGGTCGTCGAACGCGCGGACATGCTGCACGCCAGCATGTCCCAATGAGGAGCAGCTCATGCAAACACCGACCGAACAACTGATCATGGCCGCGCTCGCGGGTGTCGACGATCCCGAAATCGGCCGCCCCATCACCGAATTGAACATGGTCGACACCATCGACATCGGCGCACACGGCCGCGTCACCGTGCGAATCCTGCTCACTGTCGCGGGCTGCCCACTCCGGGCGAAGATCAGTGGCGACATCCACGCTGCCGTTATCGGAGTGCCCGGCGTGGCCGGTATCGATGTCGACTTCGGCGTTATGAGCGAGGAGCAGCGTCGCGACCTACGCGTTCAGCTGCGTGGGACCGAGAACAGTTCTCCGCTCGCACAACCGGATTCGCCGACTCAGGTGTACTGCGTGGTCTCGGGAAAAGGTGGCGTCGGAAAGTCCAGCGTCACCGTCAACTTGGCGGTCGCGCTGGCCCGGCGCGGTTTGCGCGTCGGCATCATGGACGCCGACGTCCACGGTCATTCGGTGCCCGCCATGCTCGGGATCACCGCTACGCCCACCCTGGTCGAGCGAATGATGATGCCGCCCACAGCGTTCGGTGTGCGCGTCATATCGATCGGCATGTTCGTCGACGACAACGCCCCCGTGGTCTGGCGGGGGCCGATGCTGCACCGCGCGCTGCAGCAGTTCGTCAACGACGTCTACTGGGGCGAACTGGACATCCTGCTGATCGATATGCCGCCCGGCACCGGCGACATCGCCATCTCCCTCGCCCAGCTGCTACCCACCGCGCAACTACTCGTCATCACCACGCCGCAACGCACCGCTGCTCGCATCGCCGAACGCGCGGGCGCCGTCGCCGCGCAGACCGGTCAGCGGGTAGCGGGCATCATCGAGAACATGTCCTGGTACGACAGCCTCGACGGCACCCGGCAGACCCCGTTCGGAGCCGGCGGCGCCACCGCGGTGAGCCGTGCTTTGAGCGGTCTGCTCGACACCTATTGCCCCGTCATCGGCCGGATCCCGTTCGACCCGGCGGTCTGCGCGGCAGGCGATGAGGGCGCTCCGTTCGTCCACACCGACCCGGGTTGCGCGCCCGCCGTGGCCATCGGCGAGATCGCGGCGGTCATCACGCCGATCGTGCGCCGCAGGCTGCCGGTGACGCCGATCAGTCCTGTGATGGCCTGAGATCACCGCGAAATAGTGCGTAAGCGGAGCTAACGGCTCTAGTCTGTTACCGCTACGCACTGTGGAGGTTGGATCAATGACGGTCGAGATCGTGACCGAACCGGCGCCGGAGAACCTGTGGACCGGATCGGGCCGGGCGACCGGGGTACCGCCGACGTCGATGATCGAGCGGATGACGCTCATTCTCGACGCGTTCGACGCCGCCACCCCCACGCTGACGCTGCTCGGACTCGCCGAACGCACCGGGCTGCCGCGCTCGACCGTGCATCGCATCCTCGACCAGATGATCCGGCTGCGCTGGCTCGCGCACACCCCCGGCGGCTACCGGCTTGGGCTGCGCGTGCTCGAACTCGGCGGGCTCGCGGCCGAGCAGAACGAGCTGCGCGAGGTGGTGGGGCCGCTGCTCTACGAACTCAGCCAGCGCACCGGACTGGTCGGCCACCTCGCGGTGCTGGACGGGCGCGAGGTGTTGTTCCTCGATCGTTCGGGCGGTCGCGGCCGGGTGGTCATCCCGACTCGCGTCGGGGGCAGGCTGCCCGCGCACTCCACCGCGGTCGGCAAGGCGTTGCTCGCCACGCTCGAACCCGGCATCGCGGAGGCCTCCCTGCGGGGCAACACGGTGGCACGGACCGCGCGCACGATCGTCGATCGGGGCGAGCTGCTCCGCGAACTCGCCCGCATCCGCAACCGTCAGGGCGTGGCCGTCGACACCGAGGAATCGATGCCGGGCGTCGGTTGCGTGGCGGTGCCGATCCGTGGCCGCGGCGTGGCGGTGGCCGCGATCTCGTTGTCGGGCACAGTCAAGGGCGAGCGGACCGCGCTCGACACCGCGCGGCTGGCGCGCGCGCTCGCCGAGGTGGCCAAGGAAGCGTCGCGCACCCTGGCCCCCCGGCACCCGCACTAGGGTTTGCGCCGCGCGATCGCCCGACCGGCCGCTCGACCCGAGAAGATGCACCCGCCGAGGAACGTGCCCTCCAGCGCGTTGTAACCGTGCACGCCGCCACCGCCGAATCCGGCGACCTCACCGGCGGAATACAGACCGGGGAACACGGTGCCGTCCGGGCGCAGCACCTGCGAATCGAGATCGGTCTGCAGTCCGCCGAGGGTCTTGCGGGTGAGCACGTTGAGGCGCACCGCGATGAGCGGGCCGTGCGCCGGATCGAGGATGCGGTGCGGCTTGACGACGCGGACCTTGTCACCGAGGAACTTGCGCGCACTGTGGATCGCGGTCACCTGCGCGTCCTTGGAGAACGAGTTGGTGACCTCGCGGTCCCTGGCCACGATCTGGTGTTCGAGGGCGGCCGCGTCCAGCTTCGGCCCACGGGCGAGCTCGTTCATGCCGTCGACGAGCTCGGTCAGCGATTCGGCGACCACGAAGTCCACGCCGTGCTTCTTGAACGCCTCCACCGGCCCTGGTGCGCCCTTGGCGAGCCTGCTCCGTGCCGTGAGCTTCAAGTCCTTGCCGGTGATGTCGGGATTCTGTTCCGAACCCGACAGCGCGAATTCCTTCTCGATGATCGACTGGTTCAGCACGAACCAGGAGTAGTCGTAGCCGGTCGACAGGATCTGACGCATGGTCTCGTTGGTGTCGAATCCGGGGAAACACGGTGCGGGCATCCGTTTTCCGTTGGCGTCGAACCACAGCGACGACGGGCCGGGGATGATGCGAATGGCGTGATCGGGCCAGATCGGGTCCCAGTTGTTGATGCCCTCGGTGTAGTGCCACATTCGGTCGCGGTTGACCAGCGCCGCCCCGGCCGCTTCGGAGATGCCGAGCATCCGGCCGTCGACATAGGCGGGGACACCGGAGATCATGGTCTGCGGGCACGGTCCGAGACGTTCGGTGGGCCAGTTGCGCCGGATGAGGTCGTGGGCGTGACCGATGCCGCCCGAACTCACCAGAACCGCGGGGGCGCCGAAGGTGAACTCGCCCACCACATCCCGGTTCGACGCCTGGCCGCGATCGGTGTCCGACGGCGCGAGCACGCTGCCGCTGACGCCGGTCACGGCGCCGTCTTCGACGATCAGCTCGTCGACGCGGTGCCGGAACGCGAAGCGAACCAACCCTTTCGCCTCACCGGCCAGGACCGGTTCGAGGAAGACCCGCAGCACTTCGGGCCCGGTGCCCCAGGTGAGGTGGAAGCGCGGCACCGAGTTGCCGTGCCCGTCCGCGAGACCGCCACCGCGCTCGGCCCAGCCGACCAGCGGGGTGAAGCGCAAACCCAAGGCGTGTAGGTAATCTCGCTTCTCGTCGGTCGCGAACCGCACGTAGGCCTTCGCCCATTCGCGGCCCATCCGGTCCTCGTCGTCGCGATCGAATCCGGCCGAACCCAGCCAATCCTGCAGCGCGAGTTCGTAAGAATCCTTGATACCCATCCGGCGCTGCTCCGGGCTGTCGACGACGAACAGCCCGCCCAGCGACCAGAACGCCTGCCCGCCGAGATTGGCGCGATTCTCCTGGTCGAGCACCAGCACCTTGCGCCCGGCGAGGACCAGTTCGTGCGCGGCGACCAGGCCCGCCAGTCCGGCACCGACGACAATCGCGTCGGGGGTGAAATCTTGGGTTGGCTCAGGCGCTGTGCTCGACATGCCTGGAACGTAGCATTGGTTCGTCGGCAGGCGGGGGCAAGTCCTGTAAACGCCCTGACCAGCGACATTTCATTCGATGAAAGGCTCGACACGCTCATGAACGTCCGAACCCGTACCGGCGCTGCCGTCCTGACGCTCGCCGTGGTGGCCGGCCTCGGTGCCACTTCCTGCTCGAAAACGCGCTGGTGCGAGCGCGATCAGGGCGATGTCCACGTCGCCGACTCCTACTGCGAACGGGGTGTCGCGGGCTATGAGTGGGAGCCCGACCACGACAAGCCGAAGTACAAGAAGAAGCCCAAGAAGCACTGAGTTCGTCTCGAGCGGCGTTGTGCCGCAGGCGATCCGAGATGTAACCGTGGCGCAGCCGATGCCGAGTTCGCGCCATGTCGATGCAGGTCAACGGGTATTCCACCACTGAGCGCAAGCTCTTTCTCTATTCCTCACAACGGCGTGAGCAGGTGGGCACGATGACCTATCGGAAGGCAATTCGTATTGTCGCAAGGCATACAGCGCGAGCGCTGTCGGTGTTGCTACTGGCCGCGGGAATCGGGACAGCGACGTCCCATGGACTGGCAGCGTGGGCGCAGAATTGCGCCACACTCGACGTCGTAATAGCCCGCGGCACAGTGGAACCCGGCTATCTGGGAGCCGCCATCGGCGACCCGCTGTACGCGGTGCTGAGCGCGCAACTGCCGGTGGACACCACCGCCCACCGCGTCGAGTACCCGGCCGATCTGCTGGTGCCGACCTCGATGAGCGACGGCACAAGGGCGATGACGAGCCATCTGATCGACCAGGCCGCCGCCTGCCCGGACCAGCGCTTCGTGCTCGTCGGCTATTCCCAGGGCGCGGTCGTCACCCATGCTGTCCTTGGCTCCGCGGCCATCCCCGGCGCGTGGGTGCTACCTCCCGAACTGTCCTCGCGGATCGTGTCGGTGCTGCTGTTCGGTGACCCACTGCGGCTCGTCGGCGGCACTGTCGCACCGGTGTACGCCGACCGCACCGCGAACTACTGCGCCGCAGGCGATCCGGTGTGCGCGGGCGGGGTGTTCCCGGCCGCGCACGGCAGCTACGAGTGGGCGTTCGCGGCCGCGGCCGGACAGGTGAGCGCGCGGTTGTGAGCCCGCTCAGAGGTCGGGCATGACCCCCGAGAGGACAGCGCCGATCTGCGCCACCGCGCGGTCGACGCTGCCTGTCGGCTGGAACAGATGACTCAGCGTCAGCCGGACCATGATCTCGACCACCGCGGTCAGCTCGTCATCGGTGAGGGACGCGAATTCGTACTGCTCGCGGACGGTGCCGCTGAGCGCGGCGACGGCCCGCCCGAGTACCGGTTCCGGGTCGCTCACGAGGGCGGGCAGCAGCGCGGTATCGCCGTCATGGCGAGCTGAGAGCACCGCCTTGATCAGGGTGTTGTCGCCCGCGGTGCGCAGCGTGTACTCGGCGGCGGCGGTCATGCCCGCGAGCGGGTCGGCCGGATGCCGGGCCAGCGTCTCGGCGACGCCGGTCAGGTAGATGCCGGTCTCACGCTCGATCAGGGCGTCCGCGAGCGCCTGCTTGGTGCCGATCTCCTTGTAGAGGACCGGCCTGCTGATGCCGACCTCCTTGGCCACCCGTGACATGTTGACCGCGCCCCAGCCCTCGCTGACGACCATCGTGCGCGCGGCGTCGATCATCCGGTCGCGCAGCAGCTGGCGCATTTCTGCCTGAAAGTTCGGTGGTTCGGCCACGTGATCATCCTACATGTGCCAGTCGATGTGCTCGTTCGTTGACAATCTGATCAACTGTGTATCCAATCGGAACAACACAGGCTATTGTGTAAACGAAGGCGACTTCGAGCGAGTAGGTGTCCGAAGTCTCGGTGATCAGGAGAATGGCAATGACGACATCTCGAATCGGTGACCACGCGGGATCGACCGCACCGCCGCGCTGGCGAGATCCCAAGCGATACCTGTGGCTGTTCGGCCTCGTCGCGCCCAGCGCGACCCTGCTGGCGGCCGGTTTCGTGTGGGCCTTCAACCAATTCGGCTGGCAGGCTGTGGCGCCTGTGTGGTGGTGGCTCGGGCCGATCCTGGTGTACGTGCTGCTGCCGACCCTCGACCGGTTCTTCGGCCCCGATGGCAAGAATCCCCCCGAGGAGGTGATGGAGCAGCTGGAGAACGACAAGTACTACCGCTACTGCACCTACGCCTATATTCCGCTACAGCTGGTCAGCCTGGTGTTCGCCTGCTACCTGTGGACCGCGGACAACCTGTCCTGGCTCGGGATCGACGGCGGACTCGGCCTGATCTCCAAGATCGGCCTGGCCTTCACGATCGGCGCGATGGGCGGCGTCGGGATCAACACCGCGCACGAACTCGGCCACAAGAAGGACGAACTCGAGCGCTGGCTGTCGAAGATCACCCTCGCCCAGACCTTCTACGGCCACTTCTACATCGAGCACAATCGTGGCCACCACGTGCGCGTCGCGACGCCGGAGGATCCGGCCAGTGCGCGCTTCGCCGAATCGTTCTGGAGCTTCCTGCCGCGCAGCGTGTGGGGCAGTTTGATGTCCTCGTGGGAGCTGGAGCGCACCCGCATGCAGCGGCTGGGCAAGAGCACGTTCTCGCTGCGCAACGACGTGCTCAACGCCTGGCTCATGTCGGTCGTGCTGTGGGCGGGGCTGGTCGCGGTGTTCGGGCCGTCGATCCTGCCGTTCCTGGTGATCCAGGCGATCTACGGTTTCTCCCTGCTGGAGACGGTGAACTATCTCGAGCACTACGGTCTGCTCCGGCAGAAGACCGC
The DNA here is from genome assembly GCF_050320175.1 of Nocardia sp. FBN12. Classification (GTDB taxonomy): domain Bacteria; phylum Actinomycetota; class Actinomycetes; order Mycobacteriales; family Mycobacteriaceae; genus Nocardia. The sequence goes on from NZ_CP190048.1 coordinate 1,936,096, forward strand.
TTCGGGCCGCTACGAGCGCTGCACCCCCGAGCACAGCTGGAACTCCGACCACATCGTCACCAACATCTTCCTCTATCACCTCCAGCGCCACAGCGACCATCACGCCAATCCCACCCGCCGCTACCAGATTCTGCGGCACATGGACGGTGCACCGGAGCTGCCCAGCGGCTACGCGAGCCTGATCGGCCTGGCTTACCTGACACCGTTGTGGCGCAAGGTGATGGACCATCGCGTCCTCGCGCACTACGGCGGCGACATCACCCGGGTCAACATCCAGCCGAGCAAGCGGACGAAGGTCCTGGCCAAGTACGGAGCGAACTGATGGCTTACCTCTGCCCTGTCTGCGACTACGTCTACGACGAGCGATTCGGCGCTCCGCGTGAGGGTTTCGCCCCCGGTACGGCGTGGGCCGAGATCCCCGACGACTGGTGCTGCCCCGACTGCGGTGTCCGCGAGAAGGTCGATTTCGAACGGAAGGAAGGCGCGTCACGATGAGCGACTACAAACTGTTCCAGTGCGTCCAATGCGGTTTCGAGTACGACGAGGCGCTCGGCTGGCCCGAGGACGGCATCGAACCCGGCACCCGCTGGGACGACATCCCCGACGACTGGTCCTGCCCCGACTGCGGTGCCGCCAAAGCTGATTTCGACATGCGGGAGGTGAGCCGCGGATGAGTGGACGAATCGTCATCGTCGGCACCGGTGTCGCCGGCGCCACCGCCGCCCAGACCTTGCGACGGGAGGGCTACGCCGGCGAGATCGTGCTCGTCGGCGCGGAACCCGACCTGCCCTATCGCCGACCGGCGGTCTCCAAGGAACTGCTCGCGGGCACCACCCCGTTCCAGCGGGCCGTGCTGAAGCCGGTGAATTTCTGGGCCGACAACGCGGTCGATCTGCGTCCGGCCACGCGGGTCCGTGCGATCGACACCGACAGCGCGACAGTGCGATTGAGCACCGGTGAGGTACTCGGCTACGACAGCCTGCTGCTCGCCACCGGAGCGCGAGCGCGCACCATCGATACCGCGTCGAACCGCGTGCACACCCTGCGGACACAGTCCGACATCGCAGCGCTGCGAGGTGCGATCGATGCGGGCGGCTCGCTGCTGATCATCGGCGGCGGGCTGATCGGCTGTGAAGTCGCCGCCACCGCCCGCGGTCTCGGCGCCGAGGTGACCGTACTGAACGCCGGTCCGATGTTGCTCGATCGGATCGTGCCGCAGGCCGTGTCGGAGCTGGTGTGCGAAATTCACACCGAGCACGGCGTGGTAGTCGAGAACAGTGTCACCACAACGCAACTCGTCGACACCGCCGACGGCGTCACCGCCGTCACCGCGGACGGCCGCACCGTCACCGCGGCAGCCGCTCTTGTCGCCATCGGGTCGGTCCCCGACACCGCCCTGGCCGAATCCGCGGGCATCGCGGTGAACGACGGCATCATCATCGACCAGCACTACCGCACCTCGGCACCCGCCGTGTTCGCCGCAGGCGACGCCACCACCGTATTCAACCCCCGCCGTGGCGAATTCGAACGCGGCCAACACTGGAACACCGCGCTGTCCGACGGCGCCGCGGCCGCGAAAGCCATCCTCGGCCACCCCACCACCCCGGCCGAAATCCCCTGGGGCTGGACCGACCAACACGGTCTGTCGATGCAGTTCGCCGGCTGGATCCACCCCCACGACGACCTGGTCATCGACGGCGCCCTCAACTCCAGAGACTTCCTCGCGATCGCCCTGCGCAACGACCGACCGGTCGGCGCCGTCGCCATGTCGAGACCGAGAGAACTCCGTGCCACCCGCACCCTCATCGCCGCGGGAGACCCGTGGTCACCGAGTGCTTCCCTCGACCCCGTTCGATCACGCTGATTGATGGTAGGCCGGGAAGAAGCCATCGACATCTCTCGGCTGTCGCGGCCAGAAATTGGCCGCGATGGCCCCTAGCGTGGAGTTATGGGACTTCGAGAGGGTGCAAAGAAGGTAGTTGTCACTACGCCGGTCGGGCATGTGGGGGCCCGGGTCGTGCAGTTGCTGGTGCAGGCGGGGGTTCGGCCGACGGTACTGATGCGCGATCCGGGGCGGCTCGATGGCGCGGTGCGTGAGTTCGTCGATGTCGTGCAGGTCGATCAGGGGGATTCGGACGCGGTGGTGCGGGCCACCGTGGGGGCTGATCGGCTGTTCTGGGTCGATCCGCCTGCGCTGGTGGACGGTGATCCGGTGGCGGGGTATGCGCGGATGGGGGCTTCGGCGGCGCGGGCGGTGGCGGAGAACGGGATCGACGCGACGGTGTTTCTCAGCAGTGGGGGTGCGGAGAAGCGGGGTGGGGCAGGAGAGATCGACGGGTTGGCGCGCACCGAGGAGTTGCTCGACGCGACCGGGACCAACGTGGTGCACCTGCGGTGTGGCTACTTCTTCACCAACCTGCTGACCCAGCTCGACGAGATCAGGGCGGGCACGTTGTCCACGCCGTGGCCGTTGGACCACTCGATGGCCTGGGTCGACCCGCGCGACATCGGTGAGGTGGCCGCGGTCCGGCTGCTGTCGGATGCCTGGTCGGGGCGTGTTGTGCAGGCGGTGCACGGGCCGCGGGATCTGACGTTCACCGAGGTCGCCGAGACCCTCGGCCGGCAGCTGGGGCACGAGGTCACCCCGATCCACCTCGGCGACGACGAGTTCCGGGAGATGCTGCGATCAGCAGGTCTCGGGCAGGGGCAAGTCGATGGAATCGCCGGTATGTCAGCGGGATTGAGTTCCGGGTACGTCGCCGAAGACCCGCGCACACAGCTCACCACCACGCCGACGACCCTCGCGGCCTGGGCGAGCACCAACCTGCAGTGAACAGAACCGGCCGGTCACGACAACGAACATCGTGACCGGCCGGGTTTCAGCGGTTGCTCACCAATGCACGCCGGGGAGCATCCGGCCCATCCGGGCAGCGGATCCGGGCATCACCATGAGCGGAGCGAACACCGGGCCCAGCACGGTGAGGGCATTGCGCGCAGGCTCGGCCGGCTCGACCGCTTCGACAGGCTCGGCCACGACCGGAGCGTCGCCCGGCTTCCGTTGCGCCGCGGTGGATTCCCCGAACAGGCGGAATCCAGTGTGCATGATCGTGCGCTTGAGCGACGGCAAGAACATCTCGACCGCCTCGGAGAACGTGCCAACGGGGGTGTCGATGCGGTCGGGTCGTTCCAGCAGCGCACGAATCACGATGTCGGCGGCTCGCTCCGGATCGGGCAGGGGGAGGTAGCGGTAGACCTCGGTCGGCGCGATCATCGGGGTCCGGACAAGGGGCATCCGGATAGAGGTGAAAGTGACACCGGCGCCACGGTTTTCGACGGCGGCGATCTCGCTGAAGTTGTCCAGAGCGGACTTGCTCGCCGCGTAGGCGGCGAAGCGGGGTGCCTTGGTCTGCACGGCGATGGAGGAGATATTGACGATGTGACCGAAGTGGCGTTCGCGCATCGACGGGAGCAACGCGAGGATCAGGCGAACAGCACCGAAGTAGTTGACCGCCATGGTCCGTTCGAAGTCGTGCATACGGTCCACGGAGTTGGCGACCGAGCGGCGGATGGAGCGGCCCGCGTTGTTGATCAGGTAGTCGACGTGGTCGTGCTCGGTGAGCACCGTCTTGACCAGCAGTTCGACGCCTTCCGCATCGGTGATATCGCACGGGTAGGCGAAGGCGGTGCCACCCTCGGCACGCACGGATTCCGCTGCGGCCGTGAGGTCTTCGGCACCACGAGCGACCATCAGCACGATCGCGCCACGGCGGGCGACGGCGTGGGCGGTGGCCAGGCCGATACCCGAGGACGCTCCGGTGATCAGCACGGTGCGACCGGAGAGCTGGGGCGCGTTCGCGGCTTGACGCCCCCGAGTCGGGTCGAGGTTGTCGCGCCAGAAGTCCCACAGCCGGTCCGCGTAGGTATCGAACGCGGGCGCGGTGAGTCCGGGGAGCTGCGCCTGCGTGGAATCGCCGACGAACTCGGCGGTGAAAGCGACGTGCGGTGCGACTTCGGCGGGAATACCCGCCTGCTCGAACAGGAAGTCGCGCACCGCGTTCGCGCCCGGGACCTGACCGAGACCGCTCAGCGCACGCGCGCTGCCCGGCACGGTGCCGATACCGACAGGCCCGCCCGCGGCGGTGGCCAGCGCACGGTAGATCTCCCCGAACGGCTGCGGACGCGGGTTGACCAGGTGGAACGTGCGCCCGTCGAGACCCTCGCGCCGCACGAGGCGAACCATCGCCTCGGCGACGTAATCGACCGGCACCACATTGGTCGCGCCCAGATCGGGCAGCGGCAACGGCAGTTCGGACGGCAGGCCGGCCAGCGTCGAGATGGCCGAGAAAAAGTAGTAGGGGCCGTCGATCTTGTCCATCTCGCCGGTGCGTGAATCACCGACGACGATCGCCGGGCGATACACCCGCCAGCGCACGTCGTCAGCTTCGCGCACGAGCTTCTCCGCGGCGAACTTGGTGCGGTGATACGGCGAGGTCAGGTTCTGGCCGAGGTCGAAATCCTCCTCGAAGAACTTGCCGCGATGATCGCCGGCGACTGCCACCGACGACACGTGGTGCAGGGTGGCGTCGAGGCTGCGGGCCAGCTCGATCACCGAGCGGGTGCCCGAGACATTGGCCGCGTGCGCGGTCTGCTCGTCGGCCGTCATGTCGTAGACCGCGCCGAGGTGCAGCACGTGATCGGCGCGCGGCGCACCGTCGCCGAGGCCGAGGCCTTCGGCGGTCAGGTCCCCGACCAGCGCGAATACGCGATCACTGTCGGGATGTTGCGCATTGTGCGCGGTGAACTTGGCCAGCGATTCGGCACGCACCAGCACGTGCACGATCGCGGTGGGGTCGGCCGCGAGCAGCCCTCGCACCACTCGCCGACCCAGAAATCCGGTACCGCCTGTCACGATGTAGGAAACCATCGCCCCTCCTGAGAATCTCGAAACACGGTGTCGCGCAACAGTGATCGGCATGCGGCGGTGGATGCGAAATCAACGGTTGAGGTCCAGCAGTAAAAGTGGCTGGAGAGAAACCGGGCACATCGTCGTCCCGGCTGGGACTAACCGTACTCGCCAGTAACCTTGCCGGGCAAGTCTTCGGGTGTCTGTGACCGTGTGGGAATTGTCACCCGTCGTCGCAGGTCAAAGGGTATGTGTGACAGGAGATTTCCGTAACTCGAAGTTTCGGACAACTTGTCGCTATCGCGCTGCCAGTACGTCGCTGACGGTACTCGCCATCCGCGTGCGAAAGACCTCGGGGGCGAAGGTGCTGGCGTGATCGCGGATTTTCGCGGGATCGTAGGTCGCCGAACTGAATTCCCGCATGCGCTCGACCAGTGCCGCGACGACGTCCGCATCGGAGCCGGCGGGGACGTACTCGCCGGTGACGCCGGGCCGTACGGTGTCGAGGGCGCCGCCCGCGCCGACCGCGAGCACCGGCGTACCGCAGGCCATCGCCTCGACCGGGACGATCCCGAAGTCCTCGATGCCGGGCATGAGCAGGGCCTGGCAGCGTCGGTACATGTCCTGCAGCAACGCGCCGGAGGTGGCGCCGAGGAAGGTCGTCTCCGATCCGGCGATCTCGTCGAGTTGGGCGCGGAACCGGCCCTCGCCGAGGACGACGAGGCGGACACCGGCCCGCTGTGCGGCGCGGATGGCGAGGTCGGTGCGCTTGTAGGGCACGAGCCTGCCCGCGCAGAGGAAGAAGTCCTCGCGCGCCACCCTCGGATCGGGGGTGAACCGGCTGACCTGGACGGGCGGGTTGACGACCGAGGCGGGCAGGCCCCACCAGTCGGTGACGCGCTCGGCGACCGCGTGCGAATTGGCGATGACGTGCGTCAGCCGCGGTGCCGCGCGCAGCTCGCCGCGTCGAGCCAGGGTGCCCAGCGCGCCGAGCGCGAGCTGGCCGGCGCGCCCTCCGGCCTCCTGCGCGCGGAACTCGCGATCCCAGGCCCAGCGGGCGGGGGAGTGGATATAGGCGACGACGGGGGCGGCGGTGGCCAGGGCGGCCTGGGTGGCGAACGCGTGATGGCTGATCACGACAACGTCGAAGTCGCGCAACGGCATTCGACGCAACGCGCGCGGGACCAGCGGCAGCAGGGGAGCGTGTCTGCGGCCGGTGTAGGTGTGCGCCGTGCTGAGCCAGGTGTCGTGCACGTCGCGCACGGGTTCGCGCAGGCCGCCCGGCGCGACGATCGGCGCGAAAACCTCGGCATCGGGCCAGGTTTCGACGAATTCGCCGACGACGGCCTCGGAGCCGCCGAACTCGGTGAAACGTTCGTGGACGATGGCGACACGGGTCATCGGAGGGTGCTCGCTTCGATCTGTCGGGGCGCCGCGGTGCGACGCAGTGCGGGAGCGACAGGGCGGCCGCGCAGCAGCCCGTCGACGGTGCCGCGCTCGATCGCCCGGCGATAGACCTCGGCGGCCTCGGCGCACGCGGCGATCGTGGTGGTGATGGCGGCCGCGTCGTGGGCGGCGGAGGTGACGAACGACTGGCCGAGTACGCCGCGGACCAGCAGTTCCTGCAGGAACAGGGTTCGAAAGGCTTGCGAGGGTGCGCCTTCCGCGTCCAGGGTGCGGTAGATCAGGCAGGACGATCTGCCGCGCACCTGGAGGAAATCGGCGATGCCGAGGTCGGCGGCGATCGCATTGACCCCCTCGGCGAGTGCGCGGCCTGCCTGTTCCATGCGCGCGACGGGATCCTCGGTGCGGTAGGCGTGCACCACCGCACGGAACGCGGCCAGTGCGGATGTTTCCGGGCCGTGCGTCGTCGAGAGCAGGAATACCCGGTCCTGATCGGTGCGTAGCCCGCCCCGCTCCATGTACTCGCGCTTGCCCGCCAGCGCGGAGATCGGGAACCCGTTGCCCATCGCCTTGCCCCAGCACGACAGGTCCGGCGTCACGCCGTAGACGGCCTGGGCGCCACCCGTCGACCACCGGAAGCCGGTGATCATCTCGTCGAAGACGAGTAGGGTTTCGTACCGATCACACAGCGCGCGAACACCTTCCAGATATCCGGGCAGTGGTTCGGCCATGGCGGTCGCGGCCTCGAGGAAGACCGCGGCCACGGAGCCGTCCGCCAGCGTCGTCTCGAGGGCGTCGAGATCGTTGTACGGGAACTGCACGGTGTCGACGGTGGGGATGCCGCCCGCCATCTCGGTGGTGCCGATGAACCAGTCGTCGACGGAGAAGAACGGCTGAGCGCAGACGGCGATCGTGCTGCGACCGGTGACGGCCCTGGCCAGGCGGACCGCCGCGGTGGTGGCGTCGGAGCCGTTCTTGGCGAACTTCACCATGTCGGCGCCGGGCACGAGGGACAGGAAATCCTGTGCGGCACGCAGTTCCAGTTCGGTCGGCCTGCTGAAACTGACGCCGTCGGCGATGGTGCCCGAGACCGCGTCGAGCACGGGTGTGTAGGCGTGGCCGAGAGTGACCGCGCGCAGGCCCATCCCGTACTCGACATAGCGATTGCCATCGGCATCCCAGACGTGCGCGCCGTTACCGCGCACCAGGATCGGTGCCATGAGCTCCGGATACTGGTCGGCGCCGCGGGCGTAGGTGTGCGCGCCGCCGGGGATCAGGTCGTGCAGGCGTGCCTGCAGCTCGTTGCTGCGATCGAAACCGCGATGCTCGGTGCTTGGGGCCTGTGCGATCGGGTGCTCTGTCATGTGATGTCCCCTCCGGCCTCGGACAGGTGGACCGTGTGAGCAGTGCTGAACGCCCATAGTTCGTGGTCGGTGAGTTCGCCGTCGACACCCCGGTAGCGATGCATGGTTCCCTCGTGCCGCAGACCGGCCGCGCGCGCGACGGCCGCGCCGACGCGGTCGGTGGTCGGCACGGCCAGCGTCAGCCGCCAGATTCCGAGCCGTTCGGTGGCGTGGGCGGTCAGCAAGCGTAACGCGCCGGCCGCGGTGTCCGGGCTCGCCTGCGGTGAAACCCACAGAGCCGCACGGACATTGCGATCGAACATGTCCTGATCGAACAGGCGGCATTCACCGACGTAACGGCCGGCCTCCTCGACGACGAAGACCGCGCCGTGCCGCCCGCGCGGCCCCTTCCGAGCCGAAGCTCTGGCTCGCCACCATTCGCGCCGGGTATGGCGACCCGCCCAATCATCGGGCGAACTGACGGGTGCGAGCAGTGGCCGCGCGGCAATCCGGGCGGCGCGGCGCGGCGTGAAATCGTCGCTGCGCCAGGGGCGTAACGTCACCGGTCCGTGCTCGTCGGACACCGCGGCCGGGCGGGCTGCGCGCAGTGAGGCGGCCGCACGTCGCAGTGTGCCGAGGCAGTAGCGCGCCCGCGCCCGCAGTATCGTGTACCTCGATATCGTGGTCGCGGGCACCGTGGTCTGGGCTGTCCGCGGACTGTCCGAGGTGGGGTGCGCGGCGAGGTAGCCGTCCAGCCAATCGGCGGCGAACCCACCTGCGGGTACGCGATCGCTGGTCACCGCCCACAACTCGTGGTCGATGCGGCCGCTGCCGACATCGAAATACCCGGCCATCACCGCTTCCCGCGTCCATCGCTGCGCGACCGCGCGCCGGGCACCGGCATTGGTGACCGCGATCGGCGCGGTGATCCGCTCCAGACCGACTGTGGTGAAACCGAAGTCGAGCAGCAGCGACCCGGCCAGCCCGCCCGCACCGCGCCGGGCGACCTCGGTGTCGACCCACACACTGAGCTCGGCGGCGCCGGAGTCGATGCTGACCAGCTCGATCTGCCCGGCGAAGCGGCCGTCGATCTCGAGCACCGTGCTCACCCGTCGTCCTGCCCTGGCTTCGGCTCGGGCAGTGAGACATTCACGCACCCAGCGGGTCGCCGTGTGCCGCTGTTCCCAGGTCAGCGGGGAATGGAACCAGTACGGCTCGAGGCAGTCGCGATCACGCAGCCGAATCCGCCGCCACTCGGCGAAATCGCCGAAAGCCGGTGGTCGCAGCAGCACCGTGACGCCGTGCAGGTGCGCCGGACCCAGCACCACCGAGGCGTACGACGCGCTCATTGTCGTGGCCGTTGTTTGCCCATAGGTACGGTGCGCAACGCGCCGTCGGTGCCGACGGCCAGCCGCCAGTAGCTGCCCGAAGGATCCTTCAGTACGACTCCGGCGTCTGCGTGATCGGATAACCAAGCGCCACTGGACAAAACGGCCGAGCGGACCGCGCCGTCGTTGCCCTGCGCCTGGAACAGATCGGCGTCGCTGTGCCCGGCCCTGGTGATCACCGTGCCGGTGAACCGCGACGTGCGCATCCCGCTGCGCCCGATCACTTGCCACCCATCGGGAAACACGCCGGCCCGCAGATCGTCGGCGGAACCGGAGATCAGATTGATCGCCGTGCCCTCGGCGCAGTCGGTGGGGTCGATACGCAATTCGACGGCGGGCCGGTCGGACTCCTGATCGAAGACCACATTCGCCAGGTACGGCTGCCGGCAATAGACGAGGTCGACCCCGACCGAACGGGCGGCCACCTTGCAGTTGACCATGCCGAACTGGGCGGGCCCGCCTTCGCCTTTCGTCCCGACCGAGACCGCGATATCGGCGCCCTCGAACCAGATATTGGTGAGCCACCAATCATTGGCCGCGCCGACGACCATCAGGTGCCGGTCAGTGGTGCGCGGATCGCGATCGGAGACGAACTCGACATTGGTCAGCGCCAAACCGGCATTGTGGTCGTTGCCGGTGCCGAGCACCCCGACGTAGTTGCTGGTGAATTTCGACGAGGTGACGTAGTTCTGGATGCACTGCGTTTCGAGGCCGACCCCGAAATTGTTGATATCGCAGTTGATGAACGCGGTGCCGCCGGTATTGCGATCCAGCACGACGCCGCGCTGGGCGAGAAAGCGAGGGTGGTTGTCGCTGAGGTGATTTCCGCGGATCACGACACCGTCGAAGGAACAGCGGAAGCATTCCGACAGGACGAACGCGGTGGCGCGCGGTCCGGTGAGATAGAAACCGATGCGGGAGAACCGAACCCGGCTGCGCTTCTCCAAGCGGATCAGCGTGACGTCGTCCTCGCAGAACACCACGCTGGAGTCGCCACCGTCGCCGAGAACCGTTGCGTAGTCCGGCATGTCGGGCCACGACCGAACGCGATAGGTGCCCGCGGGGAAATACAGCACCACCGGTCGGTCCCTGGCCGCCGCGGCCGCCGCGACCGCCGCCGTATCGTCGGCCTTACCGTCACCGACGGCCCCGAAGTCGCGCACATTGCGGGCCGCGGGCGTATCGCTGACGTGCGGCGACCGGAACTCCGCACTCGGTTCCGGATCGGCGGCACACGCCGCGGCCAGCGGCAGCACCGCTGCGGCGCCGAAGGTGGCGGCGAGCAGACGCCGCCGCCCGACAGACTCATCGGTCACAGTGGCAGCCGTTCCAGGAAACGGGCCAGCGGAGCCGACGGTCTGCTGTACACCACCGCTCCGGTGAGTTTCGCGGCGCCCAGAGTCGCCAGCGCGCCGCGCAATCCGGGTCCGGACAGCGCACCGAGCTCGACGATGCCGACGGTCGCATCGCACAGCGGTGCCACGCCGATCGCGTCCGCGGCGACGCTGACCGGCGCGGTCTCCACGATGACATGGTCGAAACGCGACGTCAGGTCGGTGAGCAGGTCGGCGAACCGCGCGGACACGAGCAGGTCCGGCGTCTGCTGATCGGCCGCACCGAGGGGGAGGAAGGCGATCCCGGTCTCCGACCACGGCGTCAGCGCCTTGGTGGCGGGCAGGGTGGCGCGCAGCACCGCCGCCAGGCCCGGGCTGTCGCTGGTGATGAACGCCGAACTGCCGCCACCACTGGTATCGGCGTCGACGAGCACCACGTGCTGTCCGCTGTCGGACAGCGAACGGGCAAGTGCCATCGCCACATCCGGCTCCGAACGCGGCGACAGACTCGTCAACTGCACGGACTTCGCCGGGTCGCGCTGAAGCAACCGGCTGCGCAACCGCCGCGTCTCACCCGCGGCACCGGGCCTGCCCGCATCGATCACACCCAGCACCGGAACGGGCAATGCGGCACCCACGGCATCCGGGGTACGCAGCGAACGGTCGGTGCGCTCACGCAGCAGTGCCGCGCCGCCACCGAGGGCGAGACCGGCGATCAGACCCAGCAGCACGATCCGGCTCGGCGGTGGGCCGAGTGGCGTGCTCGGCACCTGCGCCCGGTCGACCACGGCCACCCGCGCGGCCGGTGCCGCGTCGCGCTGGATGGACTCGAGTTCGTCGATGAGCTTGCGGAATTGTGCCACCGCCGCGTCCGTGAGATCGCGGGCACCGGTCGGTGTCGAATCCTCCACCGAGATCACGATCACCGAGGTCGCGGGCGGCGAACTGGCCGTGATCCGCGCGCGCATCTGCTCCGGCGTGACCTTCAGGCCCTTCTCGTCGACCACCCGCGCCGCCACCGTCGTCGAGGCCGCCAGATCGAGGTAGGACCGCACACGTTGCTGCGCGGCCAGACCACCCTGATACGAGTCGTTGACCGAGGTGCCGGTCGCCATCGACACATACATCGAACTCGACGCCGAATAGGTGTTCGGCAGCGTTTGCGCGTAAGCCCACGCGGCCGCCGTGCACACCAGCACGACCCCCACGATCAACAGCCATCGCTGTCGTACGATGCGCCAGATATCGATCAAACCCATCGCTGGGACTCCATTTCCCCTGATACCACACATGATTCGGTGCGCCGGAATTCCTCGACGACCAGATACACCAGCCACGCCAGCACGGCGGTCTGCGCGAATTTGCCGAGATTCTCCATGCTGCCGAGAATCCCGCGCTCGAACAGTGTCGAGGCGCCGGTGATCGCCAGACCGAGCACGATCACCGGAAACCACCGCGAATACAGCGAATACGACCAGGCCAGCAGGAGCGCGAAGGTGAACACCGCGCACACGACGACCCCGGTGTAGCCGCCGAGTACGTAGCCCTCGTTGAAATTTCCCTCGGCGAGCGAGACCGTGACGGTGCTCATGTCCACCGAGGCGCCGCGCACCTCGTTCGCCCATGCGGTCCCGGACTGGAATTTCTCCAGCCCGAGCAGCGGCGCCGGGATGAGGCTCAGGCTCGCGTGCTGGGCCACTTCGCTCGGTGTCAGCCAGCCGCCGGGACCGTAGAACAGTGCGTCGGTCGCGGCTTCCAGGAGATCGAACCGGCGCAGGATGCTCAGGAACGGCTGCACGTTCGCCGGGTAGATCGAGTCGACCGAGGCCGCGTCGCGGGCCGCGGTACCAGTGGACTTGAACGACTGGAGCCATCCGAAGCCGATCACCCCCACTATGCCGATGCCCGCGACACCGAGGGCGGTGCGCCGGTTCCAGCCGATCATCGAGAACCGGATGGCCAGTGCCAGCGCGGCGCCCAGGATCGGAGTCTTGGACTGCACCACCGACGACCACCAGAGTTCACCGGCCAGCAGCCCGGCGAGGATGATCGCGGTGCGGCGCGGGTCGGGCGGGCGCAGGAAGATGATCAGACCGATCGCGGCGATCGAGGCCGGGACGGCGAGAAACGCCAGCAGCGGGTTGGCGCTGTCGACTTCACCGGCGGTGCCCGCGGATCCGGACGCCTTGCCCGCGAGCCGCCCGAGCATGCCGAGCGTGTACAGCGCGAGCAGGGCGGGGACGAAATCCGGATCGTCGAGGGCGGCGGCGCGGCGCAGCGGTCTGCGGTGGGCCCAGATCGCGTAGGCGACAACGAGTGCCGCGTACACCCACAGCCCGAACACCACATGCTGCAGGGCCAGCGCGATCCCGCGGTCGTAGCCGAGATCGGCCAGCCGCGGATCGGGCACATTGTCACCGAAGTGCGGTTCGGGCCGCACCGCGAGCAGTACCAGCGGGCGGGCCACATACGACAGCGACCAGAACACGGCCTGCGCGATGAGGAACACCCTGGCGACGCCGGGCACCCAGAGGGCAGCGACCGCGATGACGAGCAGCGCGGCGGCGACGGCGGCGACGGTGGCGGAGCCGGTCAGGACCTGACCTCCTGCGCCAGCGCGACGATCTCGCGTGCCCGATCCACATACCGGTGCCCGTCGGCCACGACCCGGCGGTGCCCGGCTGCGGCCACGGCCGCGACCCTGTCCGGTTCGGCCGCACAGCGATCGAGGATGTCGTGGAGTTCGTCGGTGTCGGAGAACAGGAAGCACTCGGTGGTATCAGCGAGGAGTTCGGCGTGCTCGTCGGTGCGTTCGCCGACGAAAAGCCCACCGGCAGCAGGCACTTCGAAGGTGCGGCAGGTATGGGTGTCGCGGTTGCCGGAGTTCAGCAGCACCAGGTTCGCGCCGACCTGGGCGACCGCCGCCGAATACTGAGCGCCGTAGACGGCCCCGCCCACGTGGGCGCCGGTGGCGCGCAGCTCGGGTACCCGCCGCCAGCCGGGACCGCGGACGAGCATGCGGTCGCCGTAGCGCCGGGCCAGTTCGACCATCGCCGTGCGGCGGTCGGGACGGCACACGCCGATGAAGCCGACGAGGTAGTCGCGGCCGTCACGCCGGGCGGTGCGGTGGTGCCAGGCCGGATCGTAGGCGCTGCGCACGAAACCGACGGCCCGAGCGCCGCGCGCCCGCAATTCGGGCACATTGTGCCGCTTGGTGGTGACCACGAGGTCCCATTCGGCTTCGTGCGCGAGGTAGGAGGAGGTGAGATTTTCCGGGTTCGCCACATCGTCGGCGCTGTAGTGCACATGCAGCGCGGCAGGCAGATCGAGCAATCTGCGCTGGTCGAGATGGATTCCCTTGAACACGAAGACCATATCGGGATCGAAGGCCCCGGCGCTACGTTCGATTCGCTCGTGTAATGCGCGCACCTGCCACGGCGCCCGCTCCTCGCGCACTTTGGCGTAGATCCAGGGCGGTGACAAACGGGTCGGCAGCGTGATCGTGGTCGAGTCGACGACGAGCACATCATGGCCGGCCTGCCGGAAGCCGTCGGCCAATGAGCGGGCATTGCTGCCGATCCAGTCGTCGCCGATGAAGAGGATTTTCATGCGTGGTGGTCCTTGTTACGCCGGTCGCGCAGGACCAGCATCCTGACTCGCGCGAGATACCAAGCAGCGACGGCATATTCGACCAGCACGCTGCCGTAGACGAGGGTGTGTACCGAGCGGGTGTGGAACGTGAGCCCGAGCGCGCAGGCCGCGATCACCGTGCCGATCACGGCGCCGGTGAGCACACCGAACGTGTCCTGGCGAACGGGCAGGATCGCGGTGGTGACGAACGAGGTGACCGTGGTGGCGGGCAGGATCAGGATTTCGATCCGCAGCAGTGATGTCGCGCCGAGGAATTCGGTGCCGAAGATCACTTCGATCAACAACGGTGCCGTGACCCAGACCATCGCGCTCACCAGCGCGGCCAGTGCGACGCAGGCCGCCAGTACTCGCACACTGTCGCGCCAGAAGTTGCCGTCGGAGCTACGCCGCGCCATCCGCGGCAGCAGGGCGAAACCGATGGGGTCGAGCAGCGATTGCAGGGCTCGCACGAGGCGATCGCCCGCGGAGTACAGACCGAGGGCGGCCGCGTTCAGCACCACCGAGTAGATCGCCGCGGCGCCCTGGCCGTAGGTGGTGATCAACAAGCGGGAGGCGAACACCGGCGCACCCGTGCGCAGCAGCTCACCGACATCGCGGGGCCGCGACGGCAGGCCGTATCGACGGGAGGTGTCGATCCAGGTGGCCACGACGGTCGGCGCCGACGACACCAGCAGGCACAGCACCGCCACCTGGGCGCTCGGCACGCGTGGCAGCACGCCGACCAGCAGAGCGAGGTAGCCGAGCCGCCCGATGCCCTGATAGACCGTCGACGCGCCGAAACGGCCCTGCCCGATCAGCAGCCAGTCCTCCGACATCGACCAGAACCCGCCAGCGAACAGGCCGAGCAGGATCATCTGCACCGGCTCGGGCATCCGGAACACCAGGCCGACACCGAGCGCGAGTCCGAGGAGCAACAACAAGGTCAGGCGCACGGCGAGGTAGTCGCCGCGCAGCTGGTTGATCGCCGCGAATCGCGCACCGGCACCGCGGTCTTCCTCGGCGTCGGGCACTCGCGCGGCCATGAACGAGGTGATCCCGAGGTCGACGATCAGCGAGCCGATGAAATAGGCCGACATCGCCATCGCGAGCAGCCCGAGACCGTGCGCGCCGAGTACCCGGGCGATCAGCGGCACCGTGATGAAGGTGACGAGGTACTGCCCGTACTTACCGAAGCTGACGAACCCGATGTCACGCAGGACGGCCAGCGGGCTGGACTTGCTGTCTTTGCCGCCACCGCCGGATCCGCGGTCGTCGTCGGGCTGTCGATGCGCGCCGGTGTCGCGGGGGACGGCCTGCACGTGCGGGAAAACGTCGGTCGTGACGGTGGCCAGGTAGCGATCGTGCTCAGTCACCGCGGGGCACCACAGTGTCGAGGAAGTCGGCGACGGTGCGCGCACTGGCATGGATGTCGAAGTCACGCGCGCGATCCCGGCCCGCTTCGGCGAGGCGGGCGCGGTGGGCGGGATCGTGCAGGAGGGTGTCCAGCGCGGCGGCCAGCGCGGCGACATCGCCGCCGGGTACGAGTAAGCCGTCGACCCCGCTGTGGATGATCTCGGCGGGACCACCCGGTGTCGCGGCGATCACCGCGCAACCGGCGGCCATGCCTTCGACGACAACCTGCCCGAACGGTTCGGGCAGCACCGAGCAGTGCACGAGAATGTCCGCGGCGGTGAGATACTCGGCGGGATCGTCGACATGGCCGGTGAATTCGGCGGCCACACCCAATTCGGCCGCGAGCTTCTCGAGCTGCGCGCGATAGGGCTCCTCGCCGAAGAAGGTGCCGCCGACCAGAACGACGCGGGCAGGCCGCACCCGCAGCGCGGCGATCGCGCGCAGGAAGACGTCCTGGCCTTTCCACGGGCTGAGCCTGCCGACTACGACGACCACGGCGTCGGCGGCCGGGCGGGTGCGCGGATCGGCTTGTGCCGCAGGCAGTTCGACGCCAGGGTAGGCGATCGCGGTCGGGAGGCCGGTCGGCAGGGTGGCGGCGGTCGCGCGGCTGTTGGCCAGCTGGCCGCGGCACAGGAGCCGGGCCAGTGTGCGGATCGCCAGGGCGGGAATCTTGCCGAAGTAGTCGGGGGAGACGCGGTCGTGGACCTGCCACACCAGCGGAACCCGCGCGCGGCGGGCGGCCACGGCGCCGAGGACCAGCGCCTTGGTGCTCTCGGCGACGACAACATCGGCGCGGGTCTGGTTCACGACCGCGCCGACGGCCCAGCCCAACCGCAGCAGGGCGATGAAACCGGTGATCAGTCCGAGCAGTCCGGTGCCGATACGCATGGCCCGTGAGTCGAATCGTCCTGTGACAACCCGTGTTTCGATGTCGCGTGCCCGCATTCGGGCCACCATCGGGCCGTCCTCGGTGTAGAGCATGGTGACCTGGTAGCGGCCGGTGGCGCGCAACGCGTCCAGCATTCGGAGGGTGGCGAGTTCGGCGCCGGACGGTGCCGCGGTATGCGCGAGAAAGACTGCTCGGGTCATCGCAGGTCCCGGTACAGGGCTGCGTGCCGGGCCGCCGCGACCTCCCAGGTGAAGGTCTGCGCGTGCGCGCGGCAGGCGGCCGGGTCGGGAACGGTGCCGTCGAGGGCGGTGACGAGCCGAGCGGCGAGCGCGTCGGGTTCGCCCGCGGGGACGACGAGGGTGGGATCGAGACCGCGCACCGCATCCGGCAACCCGCCGCAGTCGGTGACGATCGGTGCCCGGCCCGCCGCCAGGGACTCCAGGGCGATCAGGCCGAAACCTTCCAGCGCGACCGTCGGCACCACCGACACGGTGGCCTCGGCGTAGAGCCGGGTGAGCTGGTCGTCGCTGACCCGGCCGGTGAACTCGACAGTGTCGGCGAGCCCGGCCGCCTCGGCGCGCAGATCCGCTGCGGCGGTGCCGGTGCCGACGACGACAAGTCGCGCGTCGGGATGCGCGGCCAGCACCCGCGGCCACGCCCGCAACAGCACGTCGATGCCCATGCGCCGCTCGAGCCTGCGCACACACAGCACGGTCCGGGTCGCGGTGGTGGTGTCGAGCGGCGCGGCGCGGAATCGGTCCAGGTCGACGCCGGGCGGAATGATCGAGATCCGGTCGGCGGGCACGTGGTAATCGCGTTCGAGCACATCACGGAAGTGGCCCGACAGCACGATGAATCGGTCGGCGCCGCGGTAGCGCAGTCGCTCGAACAGGTACTTCGCGCGCACCGCACGGGCGGATTCGCCCGCCATCGCGCTCTCCTGCGCCCACGGACCATGGAAGTGGACGACCAGCGGCAGCTTCGTCGTCGCGGTCCGGGCGAGGGGTCCGTACAGGCAGAAGTGCCGGTCCACAACGGTACCGGGGGCGAGTTCCGCGCGCGCGAGCAGCGCTGTGCGGGTGCGGTGCAGTGTCGAACCGCCTGTCGGCCCCCATGATTGCGCGCCCGCGTCGTCGGCGGAACCGAACGCGGCCGCGGTCACCGCGACGTCGGGTTGCCGCGCCAGTGCTCGATACAGATCGGTGAAATACCGGTTGAGTCCGCCCGGTGTGGCACCGAACCATTCCGATCCGGTCATGTGCACACGAGCCATTGCGGTCGCAGTCGTCAACCTCCGCACCCTTCATCATGTGTCCCGCGAAGTGCGTCCCGACCGGCGAATTCGCTATCAACCCACAGTCTAGGGGAGCAACCGGATTCGGGCTTACCGGACGGCAGGCAGTAACGGGCTGAGGTAGATTCGGGACAAGGGGAGGCGGGGGTGCAACAGGGCATTCCCCGGTGACAGGGAGTGCGACGATGGTTTCCGCGTTGACGGTGTGTGTACCTGCCTACGACGCCGAGCGGACGCTCGCGGTGACGCTGGAATCGGTGCTCGCCGAGGACGCCGAGTTCGAACTGCTCGTTCTCGACAATGCCAGCGCCGACCGCACGGGCGAGATCGCCCGGTCCACCGGCGACCCCCGGGTGCGCGTGCTGCGCAACGAATCGGTGTTGCCGATCGGGGCCAACTGGGACCGGGTGATCCGGGCCGCGTCCGGTGACCTGGTGAAAGTGGTGTGTGCCGACGACATTCTGCGCCCCGGCGCGCTGACCGAACAGTGGGCGCTGATGGCCGACCCCTCGGTCGCGATCTGCGCGGGACGTTTCGACGTGATCGACGAGCAGGGCGGTCTGCTCGAGACCGACCTCGGTCTGCCCGGTCTGCTCGGCCGCCGCACGCCACGGGAACTGGCCAAGGTCATCGTGCGACGCGGACCGGCCGAATTCGGGCCGACAGCCGCGGCGATGTTCCGCCTGGCCGACTACCAGCGCGTCGGCGGCCTGCGCCCCGACCTGGTGTTCCCGATGGACGTCGACCTCTTCGCCCGCGTCGCCACCGGCGGTCACTTCGTCGGCATGGACCGCATCGTCGCCGCCTGGCGTAATTCCTCGTTCAACCTGTGCAGCCGCACCACCACCAGGTCCAAGCTCACCGACATGTATCGCTTCCATCACAGACTCGTCGCCGACCACCCCGAATTGGTTACGCGTGCCGATGTCCTCACCGGTGACCTGCGCCTGGTCGGGCAGATCATGGAGCGGGTGCGGGTGCGGACACTGGGCGCGGTCGGCGCGGTGCGACCCGGCGGTTGACGTCGGCGAACGCCCCGGCGACACCACGCCCGCCGGGGCGACTCGGCTCAGATCGAGAAGGTCTTGCCGTAGGTGACGACGGTGTCGCCGGACGAGCTGACGATCTTCACGAACGGGCGGACATTGGTCTGGCCGAGAACACCGGTGACGGTGCCATGGAAGCCCGAAAGGCGCAGGACGCCTTCGGTTCCGGCGATGTCACCACCGGCGACCTCGACCTCCTGGATGCCCGGCCCGAAGCCGACTGTCAGTTCGATGCCCGCCGTCGGGATCAGCCCGTCGAACGTCGCGCTGGGATCGCTGCCGATCTCGATACCGAGGCTCGGCGTCGACCACTCGAACCTGAGCTTGCCGTCGAGGGTCGCGGGGTAGCCGACCTGGTAGCCGATGATGATGTGGCCCGACCAGGCCTCGGCGTCCGGACCGGAGATCCGGTAGGAGGCGGCGCCGCTGTGGAACCACTCGCGGGTGAGCGGATTGCCGTCCAGCGGGGCGACGAAGTCGATCCTGGTGTCGGACTGGATGGCTTCGACGGTGCGGTCCTTGCCGTCGAGAACGGTACTGCTGGCGTCGATTCCGGCGCCTGCGGCGCCTGCCCCCATGGTGAGACCGACGGCGACGGCCGAGACCATCGCTGCGAAACGCAGCGCGCGCGATGCGAGCACGGTGATTCCCCTCATATGATTTCTTCCCCTGCGAACTCGCCCGTCGAACGATGCGTTCGGCGCCGCTGTCCCCCTAGGATCCGGGCACCGGCCATCGCGACACTGCGGTGGGCCGGCGGCGACCGCTTTCGACCGCGGTCAGCGGCTCGATCATGGTGCGGCGCTGGGCATTCCGAGTATTCCACGCCGGCTGATCATGCGCTGATCGACATAAAGTCTTCTATGCCACAATCCGCGCACGCGACTATGGCTTGCGTGGGCCCGCTGGGTCGTCGATCATCCAGCGGCCGTCGAGTTCGGGCAGTCCGGCGCTGACCTCGGCGAGCAGATCGGGCAGCGTCAGCAGTACGACATCGGGGTCGGCGGCGACCAGATCGGCGGGGGAGATGATGGGCACGTCGGTGCCCGGCATCCGGCAGCCCTGCTTTCCGGGTGAGGCGTCGGCGACACCGG
Source organism: Nocardia sp. FBN12 (assembly GCF_050320175.1). Taxonomy (GTDB): domain Bacteria; phylum Actinomycetota; class Actinomycetes; order Mycobacteriales; family Mycobacteriaceae; genus Nocardia. The sequence continues at coordinate 1,955,834 of NZ_CP190048.1, forward strand.
CGAGCAGGCCGCGGTGTGCGCCCGCCATGCTCAGCAGCGCTACCGCTCGGGATGCGGCACCGTAGGCGTAGACCCGATGCCCTTGTGCCGCACCAGTTTCCATCCAGGCGTGCAGCGTGCGGATGTGGTGGTCGACTGTCTCCTGGAGCGCGTCGACGGCGCTCAGCGAAGGGGCCTCGCGGGCGAACAGCCTTTCCACTGAGATGTCGGAAGCGTGGTCGCCGTGGCGAACAGCGAGGAGCACGGTGCCGCCGTAGAGCTCGAACTCCCACGCGGTGACCACGCTCATCCCCGCGCCCCGCAGCAGTGTGCGCAGGGCCCGCAGCGAGTAATACGCGAAGTGCCCGTGCCGCAGGGCATTCCACTGTCCCTGCGCGACGATGGTGGCCAGCGAGTGGTACTGCACCAGCAGCACCCCATCAGGAGCCGTCGCGGCGGCGCGGACCGCGAACGCCACCCGCTGATCGGGTTCATGCATGATGCCGAAGCAGTCGAGTACTACATCGGCTGGTCCGCTGGCACTTTCGGCGAAACCGTGCTCGGCGAGCAGGGGAAGCCAGGTGCCGCCGTGGGGGCTCCCGAACTCGGTGACCGTGGATCCGCGCAGCAGTCCGGCGGAACGCACCAGACCCACCGCCTCGGCGGCCTGGTCGCGCAGGGCCCGCGGTTCGATGCCGTGGGGTTCGGCCGTGACGGTGTCGTCGTCGGCGAGCTGGGCGAGCCCGCACGTCGTGCACTGGTCCATGCGCAGCGGATGGCCGGATTCGGTGTCGGTGACCGGAGCGTCACGTGGCGGAAAGTGGTCCGCCGCCGGGACCGACCCCAGGTCGAGTACGGGAACGAGTGCGGACTTCGCGCAGCCGCGGCATCGGCGGGTCATGGGAGGATGTCCTCGTGCGTATCGAGCGGACCGAACTGGCCGACGTGGTGGTACTCGTTCCCGAACCGTTCCGGGACGAGCGTGGATTGTTCACCCGCACCTTCGACGCGGGCGAGTTCGACGCCCACCTCGGGGTGCCGGGCGCGGCGGCCGCCTTCGTGCAGGACTCGCAGTCGCGGTCGGTGCGCGGGGTGATCCGTGGCATGCACGGCCGCGGTGGGCGTGGTGAGGCCAAGCTGGTGCGGTGCGCACACGGTGCGGTGCACGACGTGCTGGTCGACATCCGCCCGGAGTCGCCGACGTTCGGTGCGCGCCAGGCGTTTCGGCTCGACGACGAGCAGTTCCACCACCTGTACGTGCCGCCCGGTTTCCTGCACGGATTCCAGGCGCTGACCGAGATCGCCGACGTCTGCTACCGCATCGACCGCCCACACGATCCGGCCGAAGACCTCGGGGTCGCCTATGACGACCCCGAGCTCGCCATCGACTGGCCGCTGCCCGTCGGCCCGGTCTCCGCGCGGGACGCGGGAGCCGGGAGCTGGGCCGCGTTGCTGGCTAGGCTGACGCCGACGCACTGATCCGGCGCAGTTGCGCGTCGAGCGCCCCGGAATCGCACAGCCCCTGCAGGTGTGGCAACCGGGTGAAGCGACGGAAGAACGCGTCCGAGGTGAGTCCGCGCGCGGTGTACTCGGTGCACAGCTCGGCCGCACCAGCGGGCACCGTCCACTGTGCCTCGAAGCCGAGAACTTCACGCGCGGAAGAGAAGTCGACCCGGTACGATCGTGGGTCGGCGCCGCTCTCGCCGGTGATCAGCAGCGTCGAACCCGGCACGGCCTCGACCACGGAGGCGGCGATCTCGGCGACGGTCAGGTTGTTGATCTCGGTGCCGATATTGAACGCCCGGCACGAGACGTCGGCGGCGGGCGCGGTGAGACAGGTGGCGAACGCGGTCGCGATGTCCTGCGCGTGCACCAGTGGCCGCCACGGGGTGCCGTCGGAGAGCACCTTCACCTCGCCGGTGAGTACCGCGTAACCGACCAGATTGTTGAGCACGATATCGGCTCGCAGACGCGGCGAGAACCCGAAAGCTGTGGCATTGCGCAGGAATACCGGGACGAAATCATCGTCGGCGAGGGCGGCCACGTCGTCTTCGACCCGTACCTTGCTCTCGGCGTACGGGGTGATCGGGCGCAGCGGAGCGTCCTCGGTGACGAGGTCGGCGCCCGCGGCACCGTAGACCGAGCAGGTCGACGCGTAGAGGAACCGGGAGACCCCGGCCTCCTTGGCGAGCCGGGCCAGGCGCACCGACGCGTGATGGTTGATGTCGTAGGTGATCTCCGGCGCCAGCGCGCCGAGGGGGTCGTTCGACAACGCGGCCAGATGGATCACCGCGTCGAAACCGCGCAGCTGCTCGACGGTGACCGCACGCAGGTCCACCGTCAAACCCGCGGGATCGCCGGCGAATTCGCCCAGCACGCAGTCGGCGAAGTAGCCGATGTCGAGCCCGGTGACCTGATGGCCGGCCGCCCGCAGCACCGGCACCATCACGGTGCCGAGATAGCCCTGGTGCCCGGTGACCAGTACCCGCATGTTCACGTCTGTTCCCATCTGATGATCGCTTTGTCGAGCACGAACGCCTCGGCGTACGGCGCGTGGCACTGCACACCACGCATCCTGGCGAGCCCGAGGAAGGCCTGTTCGTCGAACCAGTCGCGGCCCGTCTGCGATGGATAGTGCTTGTGGAGTAGCTGCGATTTCTGTTGCGCGAGTGTATGACTCAGCGGGTGGTAGAGCGTCGGAGCCGGGGTGTCGGTCTCCCATTTGAGGATCTCGTAACCCAGGGTCAGGTGGTCGCGGAACTCGGTCGGTACCAATTCGGCGAGCAGCCGGTGGTCCTGGTGGGCGTCGCCTCGATGCGGCGCGAACACCACCTCGGGTTCACCGCCGCGACGAAACTCCGCGAGCGCGTCTTTGATCCGATCCCAGTGCGCGGGTGCGCGGCCGTCGGGCACATCGAGGACCCGCAGGTCGGGTTCGGTGCCCGAGCAGAAGGCGGTCAGCGCCGCGCGTTCCTCGTCCTCGCGTGCGGTGCCGCCGCCGGACAGCACGAGCGCCCGAACCTCGACATCGGGGTCGGCACCGGTGAGTGCGAGAAGTGTCGCGCCCATGCCGATCGCGATATCGTCGCAATGCGCCCCGAGCACCGCGATGCGGCGCGGCGGCTGGGTGAACAACCCGATCACGGTTGGTCCCACACCATCCACGGCCGGGTGCCGTTGCGGTAGGCGTCGTCGAGTTCGGCGCGCTCCTTGAAGGTGTCGGCCGGCTTCCAGAAACCCAGGTGCTGGTAGCCGAAGAGCCTGCCCTGCCCGGCGAGCGTGCCGCACGCGTCGGCCACCAGATCGCCACCGGGCGGCAGCAGATCGAAGATCTCCTGGCTGAGCACGAAGTAGCCACCGTTCTCCCACAGCGGCATCTGCGCCACCGGCACGATGTCCTTCACCTCGCCCGTCGGTGAGATGTCCACGCAGTGGAACGAGGACTGCGGCGGCACCACCATCATCGACGCGGCCGCACCCGAGGCGTGGAAGCGTTCGATCATGGTGTCCAGCGGCGCGTCGGTGAGCACGTCGGCGTAGTTGGCCAGGAAGTACTCGTCGCCGTCGAGGTGGGAGCGCACGCGGCGCAGCCGCTCCCCGATCGCGGATTCGACACCGGTGTCGACGAAGGTGATCGACCAGTCGCTGATGTCGCTGCCAAGCAGCTCCATCTGACCGTTGCGGATCACGAAGTCGTTGGACGCCGATTCCTGGTAGGTGAGGAAGAAGTTCTTGATGTGCTCGGCACCGTAACCGAGACACAGTACGAACTCCTTGTGGCCGTAGTGCGCGTAATAGCGCATCACGTGCCACAGCAGCGGGCGCGGGCCGACCAACTGCATCGGCTTGGGGACGACGTCGCCGGATCCGCCGCGCATGCGCATGCCGTATCCGCCGCAGAACAGCACGACCTTCATCGGTTCGTTCACCTTCATTCGGAGTGTGCGCCGGCCGCGACCGGTTCGCCTGCCGGGGTACCGCGATGCAGCACCGGCAGCGGATAGATCAGTTCGCCACCCCACTCGCCGACATGGCGGAGTTGGGCGGTGATCTCGGTTTCGAGATTCCACGGCAGGACCAGCACCACATCGGGCTTGTCGGCGTCGATGCGTTCCGGCGGATGGATCGGGATCCGGGTGCCGGGCGTGTAGCGGCCGTGCTTGTACGGGTTGCGGTCCACGGTGTACTCGAGCAGGTCGGGCCGGATTCCGCAGTAGTTGAGCAGGGTGTTGCCCTTACCCGGCGCGCCGTAGCCCACCACCCGCTTGCCCGCCGCGCGGCAGTCGAGCAGGAAGCGCAGCAGCTCCTGGCGAACCGATTCGGCGCGGGCACCGAGTGCGGTGTAACCGGCCGGTTCGTGCAGGCCCGCCGCGCGTTCGAGGTCGAGGACCTCGGCGACGCGCGCGGTCGGCTCGGCGACGGCGTCGGGGCGTGCCCACAACCGGATCGAGCCGCCGTGGGTATCGAGCAGTTCCACATCGACGACGGTCAGGCCGGCGATCGCCAGCGCGCGCCGCGCGGAATGGACGGTGTAGTACTGGAAATGCTCGTGATAGATCGTGTCGAACTGGCCGAGCTCGACCAGGTTCAGCGCGTGGTGCACCTCGATGCTGAGCCAGCCGTCGTCGCTGAGCAGGGTGCGCAGCGCGTGGGTGAACCCGCGCAGGTCCGGAATGTGGGCGTAGACGTTGTTGGCGACGACGAGGTCGGCCGGCCCGTGCTCGGCGCGGACACGTGCGGCCGAATCCGGTTCGAGGAACGCTGTTTCCGTCGGCACACCGATCTCGCGCGCCGCGCGACCGACATTGACCGACGGCTCGATGCCGAGGCAGCGGATACCGCGGGCGACCGCGTGCCGCAGCAGGTAGCCGTCGTTGCTGGCCACCTCCACGACGAACGAATCGGAACCGAGGTCGAGCCGCTCGGCGGCCGCGCTCACGAACTCTTCGGCGTGGCGGACCCAGCTGTCGGAGAACGAGGAGAAGTAGGCGTATTCGGTGAAGGTGTCCTCGGGCGTGATCAGCGCCGGGATCTGCAACAGCAGACAGTCCTCACACAGCCGCAGGTGCAGTGGATATGTCGATTCGGGCAGGTCGAGTTCGGTCGCGGACAGGAAGCTCTCGCACGGAGGGGTGGCGCCGAGGTCGAGCACGCTCGTGAGCCGTCCGGAATCGCAGAGTCGACATTGCACGGGGAACCCCCACCTTCTTGCACGTTCACCAAAGCTGTCACGGCTGCTGCCGGTCATGCCGGAAGTCGGATCGGGGAGCGCAGACGTTACAGCGGTGGGCGGGACGCCGGCGCCCCGAAAGGCCGGGGGCAGAAACAGTTTCATGGTATGTTTCGGAGTTCGACCAGGTCGATCCGGCACCGGCAAACCGCTGGCGAGGGCGACCGTTCCTCGCGCTCTTGTGACGCCATTCACTGGTGAAAGTGACTGTCCTGCGTACATACCGGAAAGGCGATAACAGCTCGGTGATAGCTGTTCGATTGCCCTGTGATGTGGCTAACTTCTGGAATCCGTTGTGGCGCTGAATCTTCGGCGGGGAGTCCGCCTGGGGGTCTGTAACAATCAGCGGGCGGGTATCGAATCGACGGGCAGTAGGACGGCCGCATCGGCCGCGTTCCGGTCGATGGGGATCGGGAAACGATTCGTCTCCCGAAGGGGAGGGTGTGGGTTCATGAGCTACGAGCTCACCGGTAGTGGCGACGTCGATGTTGTCAACGGTGTTCAGGCGTTACGCCGGACGCAGCGCGAGAGCTGGCAGAGCGCGCTGGTCCAGCGGCTGGTCGTGACCGATGTGATCGCGGTGTTCGGCGCGGTCGTGGCGGCCCAGGCCATCCGTTTCGGCGGCCCCGCCGCGCCGCCGCTGGCCTGGCCGCTGCCCTACGAGGTCGGTTACTCCGTGGTGTCGCTGGCCTTGGCCGCGGGCTGGCTGGCGTTACTGCACGGGTACGGTAGCCGGACGCCGCAGGTGGTCGGGACCGGCAGCGAGGAGTTCCGCAGGCTGGTGTCGGCGACCTTGCGCCTGTTCGGGGTGCTCGCGATCCTCGCGCTGCTGTTCCGGGTGGAGGTCGCGCGTGGCTATCTCGCCATCGCCTTGCCCGCCGGGCTGTTCGCGTTGCTCGCGGGGCGGCTGGCGTGGCGGTGGCGGTTGCGCCGGTGGCGCGCGCAGGGGCGGTGCCATACCGCGATGCTGGTCGTCGGGTCACCGGAGGCCGCGCAGGCGATGGCGTCGGCGTTCACCGGCGATCCCGGGTCCGGCTATCGGGTTGTCGGGGTGTGCGTGCCCGCGGGATCGGTGGGCGCGCAGTTCGATACGACCGACGGACCTTCGGTGCTCGGTGACGATCGTTCGGTGCTGGAGGCGGTGCGCCGCAGCGGGGCCGATGCGGTGGCCGTGGCGGCGACCGATCATCTCGGGCCCGCCGAATTGCGGCGGATGGCATGGGCCTTGGATCCACTCGGTGTCGATTTGATCGTGGCGCCCGGCGTGGTCGACATCGCGGGGGCGCGGTTGACCAACCGGATCGTCGCCGGGATGCCGATGTTGCACATCGATCCACCGCAGTACGGACGAGCGAAGTCGAGCGGTAAAGCGTTGTTCGACTTGTGTTTTGCCGCGACCGTGTTGGTGCTCATCGCGCCGATGCTGGCCGCGATCGCGGTCGCTGTGAAGCTGACGAGCGCGGGGCCGGTGTTCTATTCGTCGGAGCGGATCGGGCGCGACGGCATTCCGTTCCGGATGATCAAGTTCCGCAGCATGCTCGTCGATGCCGACAGCGCGGTGGAGGCGCTGATCGAGCGGCACGGTGGAAATCCGTTGTTCTTCAAGGTCAAAGACGATCCGCGAGTGACCGCCGTCGGCCGGTTCCTGCGCAAGTACAGCCTCGACGAGCTGCCCCAGTTCTTCAACGTGCTGCGTGGCGACATGAGCGTCGTCGGGCCGCGGCCACAGGTTCAGCGTGAAGTGGACAGCTACGACGGGGAAATGCGCAGGCGGCTGCTGGTGAAGCCGGGCGTCACCGGGTTGTGGCAGGTGAGCGGGCGCTCGGATCTGTCGCCGGAGGACTCGGTACGGCTGGACCTGTCCTATGTCGAGAACTGGTCGATGGTGCTGGATCTGGCGTTGATCGCGCGCACCATCGGCGCGGTCACCCGCGGCGACGGCGCATACTGAAACCGGGGTGGCGAGGAGAGCTCACCACCCCGGACCGGGTGCCGGTCAGCGCAGGTCGCGGCGACGGAAAGCGATGAGCCCCAGCAGGATTCCCACGCCCGCGACGGCGAGCAGGTAGGCGACCGGCGCGATCTCGAACGCCGCACCCGGCAGCTTCGGCGGGTGGATGAACGGGACCAGATCGAGGACCCACTGCGGGAAGCTGCCGAGCGAGCCGAGCAGGAAGATCACGATCATCGCGCTCAGCGCCGCCCACGCCAGCGACGCGTATTTGGGGAGCGCACCGAACAGCAGCATCGCGATCGCGGTGACCACCCAGACCGCGGGAAGCTGTACCGCCACCGCGCCCAACGACTCCCCGATCTTGCCGGGGACATCGCCATCGGTTGCGCCCCAGACGATTCCGATCGCGAGCCCGGACGCCAGCAGCGCCACAGCGGGCCCACCGATCGCGAACAGCAGGTGGCTCGACGCGAACCGCACCCGCCCCACCGCGGCCGCCAGGACCGTCTCGGCGCGGCCCGAGTTCTCCTCCTCGTGCAGCCGCAACACCGCCGAGACGGAGTAGGCGGCGGCCGCGGCGGCCAGCATCGTGACGGCGTAGGCGATGAACGACTTCTCCAGATCCGCCGACCCGCCCAGCGAGGTGACCACGTCCTGCAGGGTGCCGCCGTCGTCGAGCATGCCGCCGATGCTGTTCACCGCACCGCCGATGAGCAACCCGTACAGGGCAAAGCCCGTTGTCCAGGCGAGCAGCGAGCCCCGCTGCAATCGCCAGGCCAGACCCACCGGGTCCGACAGCGCGGCGCCCGCGACGGCCGGTCCGGGACGGTCGGCCAGCAGGCCCGCACCGACATCTCGGGTCCGCAGCAATCGATACGCGAGCAGAGTCGCGCCTGCGCCGAGGGCGGCCAGGGGAACGAGGACCCACCAGCGCTCGTCGGCGAACGGGCGGATCTGCAGGCACCACCCGAGCGGCGAGAACCAGGACAGCACACCGTTTCCCGCGTCGCCGACCGCGCGCACCGCGAATGCCGCGCCCAGCGCGCCGAGGGCGATGCCGCGGGCGAGCCGGGCGCCGGTGCTCACCTGCGCGGCGACCGCGGCGACCGCACCCCACACGATGCCGGATCCGGCGAGCGCCGCACCGAAGGCAACTGAACCTCCGACGGGCAGATCTGTGGCCATCAGCGAAGCGGCGCAGGCGATTCCGGCCAGCACCGACGCGCCGTAGGTGAGCAGGAGCGCTCCGGTGAGACCGGCGAACCGGCCGATGCTGGTGGCGCTGACCAGTTCCGCGCGGCCGGTCTCCTCCTCGACCCTGGTGTGCCGGATCACCGTGAGGACGGCCGCGATCGCGATCATCGCGTACATCGCTCCGGCCTTCCAGGTGCCGATGGATCCCAGCGCCGAGCTGAAAACCGGCCCGTACATGGCGATCAGCGCCGGGCTCGCCGCCGTGGTCGTCGCGAAGTGGTCGAGCTGTTCCTGGGTGGCGTAGATGTCTTTGATCGAGACGATCTGCAGTGCGGGCATCAGCCCGATCAGCAACGACCACAGTGGGGCGACCACCCGGTCGCGACGCAGGTACAGGCGCAGCATCTGGCCGGTGCCGGCGAATTCGCCCGCGGTGCGCGATGTTCCGGTGAAATGGGGGAGAGCGACTGTCGTGGTCATGCCCGCACCTTCTCCGCGGCCTCGGTGTCTACGTGGTAGTGGCGAAGGAACAGATCCTCCAGCGTCGGTGGGGCGCTGGTCAGGCTACGGACGCCCGCGTCGCCGAGTACCCGGATCAGGGCGCCGAGGTTCTCGGCGTCGACCTGGCAGCGCAGGGTCGAACCGTCGCGTTCGACATCGCCGACGCCGGGCATCGTGCTCAGATCGCCCGGGTCACCGATCAGATCGGCAGTGATGGCGGTGCGGCTCAGGTGGCGCAGATCGTTCAGTGAACCGGACTCGACGGTGCGGCCGGCGCGAATGATCGTCACGCGGTCGCACAGGTGCTCGACCTCGGACAGAATGTGGCTCGACAGCAGTACCGTCGCACCGCGGGCGGCGGCGTCGTGCACGCAGTCCTGGAAGACCTGCTCCATCAGCGGGTCGAGACCCGAGGTCGGCTCGTCGAGGATCAGCAGGTCCGCGTTCGCCGAAAAGGCCGACACCAGCGCGACTTTCTGCCGGTTGCCCTTGGAATAGGTGCGTGCCTTCTTGGTGGGGTCGAGTTCGAATCGTTCGATCAACGCGTCGCGCCGCGTGGCATCCAATCCACCGCGCATGCGGGCGAGCAGATCGATCGTCTCGCCACCCGACAGCGACGGCCACAGCGTGACATCGCCGGGGACATAAGCGATCCGGCGATGCAGGTCGACCGCATCGGTCCACGGATCGCGGCCGAAGACCGCGGCGTCGCCACCGGTCGCGCGCAGCACGCCGAGCAGGACTCGGATGGTGGTGGACTTGCCTGCGCCGTTGGGACCGAGAAAGCCGTGGATCTCGCCGGCACTGACGTGTAGGTCGAGTCCGTCGAGTGCGGTGAAGCGGCCGAACGTTTTGCGCAGGCCCGCGACATCGATGACCCGATCAGCGGTGGGGGTGGGCATCGTCTACTCCTCGAAAAGGGTGTCGAGCATGGTGGAATCGGTGAGTAATCCTTGGGTGTAGAGCTCGAGCGCCGGAAAGGTGATCTCGTCGGACAGCTCACGAATCGCCTTGCGGTAGTCGAGTTTTCCTTCGCGTTGCATGCGCATCTGGAGGTAGAGGTTCATCGCGCCGACGTGGCAGAGCACGATGTAGCGGGCGCGTGCGGCGTGGTCGCGACTCGGCTTGACCTTGCCCTCGTCGACGCCGGTCTGCATGTACTGCACCGCGTCGGTGATCATGTGCTCGAGCAACGACTCCGACAGCGGGCCGCCGGCCTGGAAGCTGCGCAGCATGTAGGCCACCAGGGGTGCGTACATCTCGATCTCGGCCATCGCGTTCAAGATCCCCGCCGGACCCGGCGCCTGGAGCGCGCGCAGCTTCTCGTCGCGGATGATCTCGAGCACACGCTCGTCGCAGACCGCGCGCAGGCCGTCCTTGGAGCCGAAGTGATGGTTCACCAGCCCGGGCGATACCCCGGCCGCGGCGGCGATCGCCCGGACGCCGACGCCGAAGCCCTGCTCACCGAACAATTCGATGGCGGCATCGCGAATCCTGGCGGCGGTGTTGAGGTCGGCTGAACGCATGTTCAATATGTTAAACGCGCGTTCAATACGTTGGCAAGACTTTCGCCCGAACCGAGTTTCGAGCCGGGGTGAGACTTCGTGCGCGGGCTAGTGTCGATGCCATGGCTACCGGCACATCGACGACGGCAGAACATCTCCGCGCAGCGCTGGACGGACCGTGGCGCACGGTCAGGGAACAGGCGCGAACACAGCTCGCCGGCGAGGAATTCACCGACGATCCCGAACTCGACATCCACGCGGCCAGGGCTCGCGTGCTCGACCAGATGCGCGTGATCGCGACGATGGGATACCCCGAGCGTGGCTTCCGGCCCGAGAACGGCGGCACCGGCGACCCCGGCGGCGCGGTCGTCGGGCTGGAGATGCTGGCCTATACCGACCTGTCGCTATGGGTGAAGTCCGGTGTGCAGTGGGGACTCTTCGGCGGCGCGGTCGAGAACCTGGGCACCGAACGCCACCGCGACTTCATCAAGCGCCTGATCTCGCTGGATCTGCTCGGCTGTTTCGCGATGACCGAGTCGGGGCACGGCAGCGATGTCGCCGATCTGGAGACCACGGCGACCTACGAGCCGGCCACCCAGGAATTCGTCATCAACACCCCGACCCCGTCGGCGCGCAAGGATTACATCGGTGGCGCCGCGATCCACGCGCGGATCGCCGCCGTGTTCGCCCAGTTGATCGTCGGCGGTGAGAGCCAGGGCGTGCACTGTCTGTTGGTGCCGATCCGCGACGAACTCGGCGCGGACCTGCCCGGCGTGACCACCTACGACGACGGCCTCAAAGGCGGGCTGCCCGGTGTCGACAACGGCCGGATCGTCTTCGACCACGTGCGGATCCCCCGCGAGAACCTGCTCAATCGCTACGCCGACGTCTCCCCGGACGGCACGTACAGCTCGGAGATCGAGAACCCGAGCCGCCGCTTCTTCACGACCCTCGGGACGCTGGTGCGTGGCCGGGTCAGTGTCGGCGGAGCGGCCGCCGCGGGCGCCCGCGTGGCGCTGAGTATCGCCGTGCGGTACGCGCTGGCGCGCCGCCAGTTCGCCGACCCCGACACCGGCGAAGAGACCCTGCTGCTGGACTACCGCAGCCATCAGCGCAGGCTGCTGCCCCTGGTGGCGAAGTCGTTCGCGCTGGCCTTCGCCCAGAACGACCTCGTGCGCCGGATGGATCTGATCCAGAGCGGGCGCGACACCGAACCGAGTTCACAGCGGGCGCTGGAGAAGCGGGCCGCCGGTCTGAAGGTCGCCCAGACCCGCCATGCCACGCGGGCGATCCAGGAATGCCGCGAAGCCTGTGGCGGCGCGGGCTATCTCACCGAGAACCGCCTGGTGACGCTGAAGGCCGACACCGACGTGTTCACCACCTTCGAAGGCGACAATGTCGTCCTGACCCAGCTCGTGGCCAAGGAACTGCTCACCGCCTACTCCGACGAGGTTCGCGACCTCGACGCGCTCGGCTGGGTGCGATTCGCCGCCACCATGGCCGGTGACGTGGTGCGCAAACGCTCCGGTGTGCGGCAGCTGATCCAGACCCTGCGCGACCGCAACGACGAGACCGTCGACGAGGGCGACCTGTCCAAACGCGACGTGCAGCTACAGCTGTTCGCCGACCGCGAGGACTACCTGCTGCGCACCGCCGCGCACCGGCTGCGCGCCCGCGCCGCCGACACCGGCCCGTTCGAGGCGTTCAACAACGCCCAGGACCACATCCTGGCCGCCGGCGCCGCGCACATCGACCGGCTCGTCCTCGAGGAATTCGTCGACGGTATCGCCACCATCGAGGACCCGGACGCGAAGGCGCTCGCTGAAACCGTCTGCGACCTCTATGTTTACGCCGCGCTGGAGGAGAACCTGGCCTGGTTCATCATGCACCGGTTCATGTCGGTGGAGCGGGCCAAGGCGGTGCGGCGCGGGGTGAACGAACTCGTCGACCGGTTGCGTCCCGACGCGCTGACCCTGGTGGAGGCGATGGGTGTGCCCGAGACGATGCTGCGCGCCGAAATGCTGCACGACGCCAGCGTTTTCGACCGTCGCCAGGCGTAGCTCCGCATTACGCGCCGCTACGGGCACGTAGGGCATCGGAGAGCCAGCACAGGGCGATCGACATCGATGCGGCCGCCGCTGCCCCACCGAGCACATCGGTGGGGTGGTGGTAGCCCAATTCGGCCATGCCGGGAGTGATCGCGATCAGGGCGAGCACGGTGAGCGTCGCGACCACGATCCGTGTCCGGAGCTGGGCCACCAAACACGCGAAAGTTGTTGCGACAGCGACCATATGGACGGTGTGGCCGCTGGGGTAGGCAAGATGGTCGTCCAGCTGCCGATCCCACAGCGGTTTCAGCAACCAGGTGTTGACCGACAACGCGATCTCGGGAACCACGAGCATGGTCACGGCCTGCCACCACTGGTGACGCAGGGCGAACCACGCGCACGCGGCCAGCAGAAGTGCCACGACCACCGGTGCGTTGCTCGGCGCCACCAGCACGTGCGCGAGACCGGGGGAGACGGTGTCCTCCGAGACCACGGCGTCCAGTTCGCTCGCGCCGCCGTCGGTGCCGAACGTCGACGGAATCGCCGCGGTCAGCGCGGCACCGGCCCCGATCGCCGTCACCCGGGCGACGGTGGTGCCGCGAACACGCTCGATCACGGCAGCCGCCCGGCCTCGCTCAGGCCGGACCGTAGGTGAGCACCGCGGTGACCAGGAACCACAGCACCCACACGATCGCCACGATCATGCCGAGGGCCAGGGTGATCCGCAGGAACGCCCGGCCGAAATCGAGATCGCCACCGACCCGCGGATACAGCTTCCACGGGCTGTACCACGGCGCGACCATGCCACGGGAGCTCGCTTCGCGCTCGAGCTTGGCCTGTTCCTCGGCGTAGGCCTCCGCGGCCGCCTGGGTCGGTCCGCCGTGCCACAGCGTCACGTCGATCGGGCCGAGAAAACCCTCGTTGAGCAGGTCCTGCGGTGCGGGCAGATACGGCAGGATACCGAGACCGCGGAACGCGATGGCGATGTCGTTGGCCGTCCAGAGATTGTGTTCCTTCTCGGCCAGCAACTCGAAGTACATCTCGAGCCGGTGCGGGTCGTCGGTAACGATCACATCGAAACTCGGGTCGCTCCAGCCCTGGTGCACGTCGATCTGGGCGCCGGGCATCGGCACGATCAGGCCCAGACCGTGCACCGCGCGCTGGCCGAGACCACGGGCGGCGAGATAGTCCTGCAGGGCGAAGGTGTGGTCGCGCGAGCGCTCGAGCGGCGTCGACTTCTCCGCACCCGCGAACTGGGCGAGTTCACCGGAGACCATCCACGGGCCGTTGAGCGGGATCTCCAGCACGCCGTCCTGCGGTGCGGTGAACGTCTCGGCCTCGATGATCACGCAACTGGTGGGGGTCCAGACCACCGCGTCGAACTGGTGCAGCCGATCCTGATGGAACAGGCTGCAGTTGATCGTGGCGACGCCGTGCGGGCTCGCCGGGTCCTTCCAGGTGCGCAACCAGTCGATCAGTGCCGCCTCGGCATCGCTGCCTGCCGCATTCTGCACGCGCACGAGCATGAAGACCGCCCTTCGTTGGTCGTTGGCGCGGTGCCCGGCAAACGCAAGCTGTGCCGAGAACCGTTGGCGTACATCGTAGCTCGATCAATCTCGTTCAGCGGCGATCGTGCCCGCGTCCACCGCGGCGACCAGTTCGGCGTGATCGGCCTCGGTGCGGTCGGCGTAGCGCACGGCGAAGGCGGCCACCGATTCCTCGAATCGGTCGTCGTCGTCGTCGGTTTCCAGATAGCCCGCCAGCGCGCGCGGGTCGAGCGAGCGGGCGTGTGCCCGGGCCAGCAGCGCGCCGGCCAGCCGCCCGTAGTCGTCGAGATCGTCGGCGGACAGGGTCGCCGGGTCGATACTGCCCTTGAGATTGCGGAACTGGCGCACGATGAACGGCAGCGACTCGTCGAGTTCGATCGTCGTCCAGCCCAGCAGGATATCGGTCTCGGACTGCACCGTCCGGGCGCCGACCACGATCCGCTCGCCCTCGTGGCGGGGCGTGGTCGGGGGCAGGAACGGGGCGAGCGCGGACGGGCGTGCCTGCTTGACCTGCAACACCACCGCCTCGCCGTCGTTGCCGTGCAGCAGCGCCACGTAACTGTGCAGGCCGACGCTGCCGGTGCCGACGATGCGGAACGCGACATCGGAGACCGTGAACCGGGAAAGGAGATTGCGCCGCGACTCCCGGATGGTGCTCGCGTACTGCTGCAGGCCGTCGATCACGGCTTCCGATATCGGCGCGTCGACCGAGGTGAGTACGGGCGGGTCGCTGACGAAACGGTGCTTGCGGATATCGGTCTCGTGGTCGTCGAGGTGCTCGGTCCACTTCGCCACCACCTTGGCGCTGGTGTTCTTGCGGGCCTTCTTCGCGGCCTTCTTGAAGTCGTCGAGGAGGTCTTCGGCCTTCGCGCTGGTCAGGATCGACTCGTCGGGCAATGCCGTCCAGGACTGCATGAACGGCATCTCGGCCAGTTCGGCGGCGGTGCGGCGGTAGGAACGCGCGGCATCGCATGCGGCGCGCAGGCAATCGTCGGAGTCGACGCCGCCTTCGCGTCCGGCCAGCACGAGACTCGCCGCCAGCCGCTCCAGATCCCACTCCCAGGGACCCATGACGGTTTCGTCGAAGTCATTGATATCCATCACGATTTCGCCACGTTGTGTGCCGTAGAGGCCGAAGTTGGCGGCGTGCGCGTCACCGCAGATCTGCGCGGCCAGACCGCTGTCCGGTCCGGCGGCGAGATCGGCCGCCATCAATCCCGCGGCGCCGCGGAAGAAGGTGAACGGCGAGGCGGTCATCCGCCCGATCCGCAGCGGAATCAGGTGCTCGAGCCGACCACGATTGCTGGCATCGATGAACTCGCGCACCGTCGGCCGGTCATGGTTCTGCGCCGCACGGTCGCGCTCGGTGACAGGCACCCGCTGCCTGGCGGCGCGGCCACGTTCGCGGGCATCCTCGGCGGAGATGTAGGAGCGCAGATCAATACCACTGTCGGACACAACTGCCCAGGTTAGCCGGTCGCCGCGCGTCGGGCACGCCACGCTCGACACGAAGCGGCATCGACGGCGTTTCGGCGTGGCCGGATGGCGCCGGACGGGGTCGGTGCGGTAAGCAGGGGCGTGGCAACCGAATCGGGAACGCCGGGCACGCACGACACCGAAACCGGTGGCGTGTTCAGCGACCGCATCCTGACCGTGCCCAATGTCTTGAGTCTGCTCCGGCTGATCGGTATCCCACTGTTCCTGTGGTTGTTGCTGGTCCGCCATGCCGACGGCTGGGCGTTCGCGCTGATGATCGCCAGCGGGTTCACTGATTTCCTCGACGGCAAACTCGCCAGGTTGCTCGACCAGTCCTCGCGTCTTGGCGCTCTGCTCGACCCGCTCGTCGACCGGCTGTACCTCGTCACCACCTTGGTGGCGTTCGTCGCACGCGGCCTGCTGCCGTGGTGGATCGCGGTGATCTTGATCGCACGCGATCTGGTGCTCACCGCGACGCTCTCGGTGTACAAGCGGCGCGATCTCCCCGCGCCGGAAGTGATCTACCTGGGCAAAGCCGCGACCTTCGCGCTGATGTCGGCGCTGCCGTGGATGCTGACCGGGGAGATGGACTGGGCGGGGGCGAGTTTCGGGTGGGCCTTCGGCTGGGCACTGCTGATCTGGGGTACTGCACTCTACGTCTGGACCGGGGTGCTCTACGCGGGGCTGGCGGTCGCGGTCGCGCGATCGATACCGCCTGTGCCGCACCGTGGGAGCTAGTCGATACTGTTGCGTGCAACGTCGACGATGAAAGGACGTCCTGTGACCCGGACCCCTGAGGAACTGCGCTACACCGAAGAGCACGAATGGGTGCGGCGGACCAGCCCCACGGCGGTCCGTGTCGGCATCACCGATTACGCCCAGTCACAGCTGGGTGACGTCGTGTTCGTCCAACTGCCCGATGTCGACAAGGATGTGACCGTCGGCGACAGCATCGCCGAGGTCGAGTCGACCAAGAGCGTGTCCGACATCTACGCTCCGCTCAGCGGCAAAGTCGTTGCGGTGAACGAGGATCTGGTGCAAACGCCGGAAACCCTCAACACCGATCCGTATGACGCGGGCTGGTTGTTCGAGCTCGCGTTCGACGACGAGGCAACCCTGGATTCCGCCCTCGGTGAACTGCTGGATGCAGCGGGTTACCAAGGAGTTATCGGGGGCTGACTCAGCCTTCACAGTTCTCCCTGCACGGGCACGCCCCGGCAGGGTACGGTCAAAGCCAAGCGGATACGTCGGGGAATCGACGCCGGGATCTTTTCCTGGCGATGTGATCGCGCCGGTCGTGTCGCCGAATACAGCACCTGCTTGCATGGATAATCAGGTTCGAGGAGGAGAGAAACGGTGAGCGAGAACAGGGACCCGGGTTACGGGGAAACCGCGGCCGAGACGACGTCGGTCTTCCGCGCGGACTTCCTCAACGAGGTCGACGCGTCGCGCTCCGCAGAGCCGACCGGCGAACAGCCGGTTCAGGGCGTTGAAGGCCTGCCTGCCGGCGCGGCCCTCCTGGTGGTCAAGCGTGGCCCGAACGCGGGCTCGCGTTTCCTGCTGGATCAGCCGACCACGTCGGCAGGCCGCCACCCCGACAGTGACATCTTTCTCGACGACGTCACCGTCAGCCGTCGGCATGCCGAGTTCCGTCAGGACGACGACTCGTTTCAGGTCGTCGATGTGGGCAGCCTCAACGGCACCTACGTCAACCGGGAGCCGGTGGACTCCTCGGAGCTGCAGAACGGCGACGAGGTCCAGATCGGCAAGTTCCGGCTGGTCTTCCTGACCGGTCCGCGCACGCAGGCGAACGAGTCGGCGTCGGGCGCGGGGTCGCGATGACCCCAACGGTACTGGTGTCCGTGAAGGGCTTGATGCTCGCGAAGGACGCAGTGCTGTGACAGGGGCGGCGCAGTGGGCGCGCGGAGGAATGTCGATCGGCTCCGTGCTCGACCTGCTGCGACCAGATTTTCCTGACATCACCATCTCCAAGATCCGGTTCCTCGAATCCGAGGGCCTGATCCGGCCGGAACGGACACCGTCGGGATACCGGCGGTTCTCCGTGGCCGACTACGAACGGCTGCGTTTCGTGCTGACCGCGCAACGCGATCAGTATCTGCCGTTGAAGGTGATCAAGGAGCAGTTGGAAGCGATCGACAGTGGTGCGGCGACGCTGGGCGTGCGTGAAGCGCGCGCCCGCGCGCACTCCCACCACGGGTCCACGGAGGCCGGGCACACTGTGTCCGGCTCCGGGGACGCCGACATCGAGGCGGGCCAGGCTCCACCGCGCCGCCTCGGAGTCGTTCCCGGTGCGATCACGCCCGAGGAACTGCGCGTCGACGTCGGCGTTCGGCTCACCAGGGCAGACCTGCTGGCCAAGGCTGATATCGACGACCGTTTCCTCGATGATCTGCTGCGTGCGGGACTCATCGTCGCCGGTGCGGGCGGATTCTTCGAGTCCGACGCGGTGACGCTCGCCCACGCCGCGAAGGCGATGGCCGAATTCGGCCTGGAGGCACGTCATCTACGTGCCTTCAAACTCGCCGCCGACCGCGAGGCGGCCCTGATCGCGCAGATCGCCGCGCCCATCGCGAAGAGCCGCGATGCCGATGCGCGCGCCCGCGCCGAGGAGACCGTCCGCGAACTCGCGGCGTTATCGCTGAACCTGCACGCCGCGCTGGTGAAAGCCGCGGTGCGCACGGCCCTCGGCGGCTGACACACCCGGCCCGATGATCAGGTATCACCCCGGCTACACACCGATTTCGGCTCGAACGTCTCTCTTGCGCGCCCCAGAATTCGCCTAGACTCGTTGATACGGCGAGCTGTGCAGCTGTCGTGCCGGCCGGCGGCCGAGTATGGGAGGCAGGACTTACTCATGAGCGAGATGCGTGTCATCGGCATCCGTGTCGAGCAGCCACAGAACCAGCCCGTGCTGCTGCTGCGGGAGGCGTCGGGGGAGCGGTATCTGCCGATCTGGATCGGGCAGGCCGAGGCCACCGCGATCGTGCTCGAGCAGGAGGGGGTCACGCCGATCCGTCCGCTCACTCACGATCTGATCAAGATTCTGATCACCGATCTGGGACACACTCTCAAGGAAGTGCGGATCGTGGATCTGCAGGAGGGCACCTTCTATGCCGATCTGGTCTTCGACGGCGACCTGCGGGTCTCGGCCCGACCCTCGGATTCGGTGGCGATCGCCCTGCGCGTCGGGTGCCCGATCTACGCGGAGGAACCGGTGCTCGCCGAGGCGGGTCTGGTGATGCCCGACGAGCGCGAAGACGAGGTGGAGAAGTTCAAGGAGTTCCTCGAGTCGGTGTCTCCTGACGACTTCAAGGCGACCGACAGCTGAGCCAAGGTTTTAACCTGAAGTAGAGGTCGAGGGAATCGCTGGTCCAGGTGCTTGGTGTGACAACACCGCAGGTCCGACAATGGCAGGAGTAACCTCGAAAGTCGGGCAACAACCGTCGTGACTCCGACCCGAGAACGTCGGCAGAAGGAGCGATCAGTGGAAGAACAAACGCAGGATGTCGTACAGCCTGGCTTGTTCCCGGACGACTCGGTTCCGGATGATCTGGTCGGCTACCGGGTGCCGAGCGCGTGTCAGGTCGCCGGTATCACCTACCGTCAGCTCGACTACTGGGCCCGCACCGGGCTGGTCGTGCCGTCGATCCGTGGTGCGGCGGGTTCGGGCAGTCAGCGGCTGTACTCGTTCAAGGACATCCTTGTCCTCAAGATCGTGAAGCGACTGCTGGACGCGGGCATCTCTTTACAGAACATCCGGATCGCCGTCGATCACCTGCGCAGTCGTGGCGTGGGCGATCTGGCCGGGATCACGCTGTTCTCGGATGGAACCTCGGTGTACGAGTGCACCTCGCCCGAGGAGGTAGTCGATTTACTGCAGGGCGGGCAGGGCGTCTTCGGCATCGCCGTCGGCGGTGCCATGCGTGAGCTCACCGGCGCGATCGCCGATTTCCCGGCGGAGCGGGCCACCGCGATCACCGACCGCCCGGAGGACGAACTCTCCTTCCGCCGAAAGGTGAGGGAGAACCGCAAGACCGGATAGGTGTGAGGTGATCTCGTTCGGACATGGGTAACTCGCCGGGGACGAGCTAGCGCGACTGGCGGATGACCGGCGGCCGCGTCGCGGACCGGCCTCGCACCAGAGTCTGGCCTGAATTCGCGGGGAGGCGGGACTGATCTAGACTTGATACCGCGTCGCCGCCGTGCGGGAGAGTCCTCGGTTCGTGAGAATCGGGGCGCCGAAGGAGCAGCACCTCCCCGTCAATCTCTCAGGCAACAGGGACCGCACGGTGATTCGACGCCTCTGGAAAGCGGTGGCATCCGGCTGCCCGCCCACGGGGAAAGGGGCACGGTCCACCGACCGGGTTTCCGAATCTCTCAGGCGCACAGACAGAGGGGGAGGGCTGGTACCCGTCGACCACGAGGTCGACCCGCCCGACCTGGAGCTGCCGTGACCCGTTCGTTCGCCGACCGCCACATCGGACCCGATTCCGGCGAACTCGCCCGGATCCTCGCGACCATCGGCGTCGAGTCCATCGACGCACTCGCGACCACGGCGCTGCCCGCCACGATCCTCGACGAGTCCGGCCTCGGCGCCCTGCCCGCGCCCGCCTCCGAGCACGAGGTGCTGGAGGAACTGGCCGCGCTGGCGCAGGCGAACACCGTCGCCACCTCGATGATCGGGCTCGGCTACTACGACACCCTCACCCCGCCGGTGCTGGTGCGCAACTTGCTCGAGAATCCCGCCTGGTACACCGCCTACACCCCGTACCAGCCCGAGATCAGCCAGGGCAGGCTCGAGGCGCTGCTCAACTTCCAGACCATGGTGTCGGACCTGACCGGCATGGACGTCGCGAACGCCTCCATGCTCGACGAGGCCACCGCCGCGGCCGAGGCGATGACGCTGCTGCGCCGCGCGGGCAAGTCCAAGTCGAACCGGCTGCTCATCGACACCGATCTGTTCCCGCAGACCAAGACCATCATCGGCACCAGGGCCGAGCCGCTCGGCATCGAGATCGTCGAGACCGACCTGTCCACCGGTGCGCTGCCCGAGGGTGAGTTCTTCGGTGTGATCGTGCAGACCCCGGGCGCGTCGGGGCGCATCGTCGACTGGACCTCGCTGTTCGCGGCCGCCCATGAGCGTGGCGCGCTGGTCGCCGCCGGCGCCGATCTGCTCGCGATGACGCTGAGCACCCCGCCCGGTGAACAGGGCGCGGATGTCTGCTTCGGCACCACCCAGCGCTTCGGTGTGCCGATGGGCTTCGGCGGCCCGCACGCCGGGTACCTGGCCGTGCGCACCGCCTTCGCTCGCCAGCTGCCCGGCCGCCTGGTCGGCGTGTCCGTCGACGCCGACGGTGCCCCCGCCTACCGCCTCGCGCTGCAGACCCGTGAGCAGCACATCCGCCGCGAGAAGGCCACCTCCAACATCTGTACCGCCCAGGTCCTGCTGGCCATCGTCGCCGCCATGTACGCGAGCTACCACGGTGCCAACGGGCTTCGTGCCATCGCGCGCCGGGTGCACGCCCACGCCGCCGCTGTCGCGTCCGGTCTCGGTGGGGCCGTCGTGCACGGCACCTTCTTCGACACCGTGCTCGCGCACGTGCCCAGTGGTGCGGAAGCCGTTGTCGCCAAGGCGAAGTCGCAGGGCATCAACCTGCGCCTGGTCGACGCCGACCACGTCGCCATCGCCTGTGACGAGGCCACCACCGACGCCCACGTCGCCGCCGTCGTCGAATCCTTCGGCACCGCACTGACTCCCGACGCGGGCGCGGGCGCCGAGCCCACCTCGATCGAGACCCGCACCTCCGACTACCTGACCCACCCGGCGTTCACCCGCCACCACACCGAGACCGCCATGCTGCGCTACCTGCGCGCGCTCTCGGACAAGGACATCGCGCTGGACCGCAGCATGATTCCGCTGGGTTCGTGCACGATGAAGCTCAACGCGACCGCCGAGATGGAGCCCATCACCTGGCCCGGCTTCGCCCGCCTGCACCCTTTCGCGCCCACCGAGGACACCCCGGGCATCCGCAAGCTGATCACCGACCTCGAGGGCTGGCTGGCCGACATCACCGGCTACGACGCGGTGAGCCTGCAGCCCAACGCCGGTAGCCAGGGCGAGTACGCGGGTCTGCTCGCCATTCGCCGCTACCACCTCGATCGTGGCGACGACCACCGCGACACCTGCCTGATCCCCTCCAGCGCGCACGGCACCAACGCGGCCTCGGCGGCCATGGTCGGCATGCGCGTGGAGGTGGTGAAGTGCCGCGCGAACGGTGACGTCGACCTCGACGACCTGCGCGCCAAGATCGCCGACCATGCCGACCGCCTGGCCTGCATCATGATCACCTACCCGTCCACCCACGGCGTCTACGAGCACGAGGTCGCCGAGCTGTGCGCACTCGTGCACGACGCGGGTGGTCAGGTGTACGTCGACGGCGCGAACCTCAATGCCCTTGTCGGCCTTGCCCGTCCGGGCCGGTTCGGCGGCGACGTGAGCCACCTGAACCTGCACAAGACCTTCTGTATCCCGCACGGCGGCGGCGGTCCCGGCGTCGGCCCGGTCGCGGTGGGCGCGCACCTGGCCGAGTACCTGCCCGGTGACCCCCTCGAAGCCGGCTCGCACGCGGTCTCGGCGGCCAATTACGGTTCCGCCTCGATCCTGCCGATCACCTGGGCCTACATCCGCATGATGGGCGCCGAGGGCCTGCGCGCGGCGACCCTGACCGCGATCGCGTCGGCCAACTACATCGCCCGCCGCCTCGACGCCTACTTCCCGGTGCTCTACACCGGCGAGAACGGCATGGTCGCCCACGAGTGCATCCTGGATCTGCGCGAGATCACCAAGCAGACCGGCGTCACCGTCGACGATGTGGCAAAGCGCTTGGCCGACTACGGCTTCCACGCGCCGACCATGAGCTTCCCGGTGGCGGGGACCCTGATGGTGGAGCCCACCGAGAGCGAGAACCTCGAGGAGATCGACGAGTTCATCGCCGCCATGATCGCCATCCGTGGCGAGATCGATCAGGTCGGCGCGGGCGTGTGGCCGGTGACCGACAATCCGCTGCGCGGAGCGCCGCACACCGCGGCCAGCCTGGTCGCCGAATGGGACCACCCGTACAGCCGGGAGACCGCGGTGTATCCGCGCGGCATCGGCCACGCCCGCCCGAAGGTGTGGCCGTCGGTGCGGCGCATCGACGGTGCGTTCGGTGACCGGAACCTGGTGTGCTCGTGCCCGCCGTTGGACGCGTACGAAGACTGATCACCGCAGCCTGACGACGGGCCCCGCCGAACTGATCGGCGGGGCCCGTCGTTATCGGTACCGGCCTGTGACGCCAGGTGACGCTGCGATCGCGACAGGGTTGCCGACAGCGAATTCTTGACGCCCGTATTGTTGGCGTGTCACATACTGGACGTCTCGTTCATGGAGTGGTCGGTGCATGCCGGGTATTTTCTGACCGAAAGGTCATTCCGGCGAAATAGTCAAGCCCCCATAATTGGTGGGAATTAATGCGGATATCCGCCTACGCGACACGCGCGACATCAGGATGTTCAGCACGAATCCCGATGCCCGGCCTGATCTTGGTAATCCGTCGAGTGTCGATGGTCGGCGTATCCTAAATTTCAGAGATTCGGTCGCTTGATCAGTTGATGCCGAACGGTTGCCGAATCAGCCGCTCATGCATGGAATCTGCCTTATGTCGGCGACGTGTGGAAGCGGCATGCGGAGATATGATTGCGCTGGTGACAGTGCGAAATTGCGTGCTTGATCCAGCAACCTGGGCGGTCTTCGAAGTATTGGTCTCGCGCGGAATGCCTGAATTCGCGGTAGACCTGAGTTGAATTGTTACTAGGACGCTCCCCGAAAATCGAGTGCCAGGTGTTTGCTGTCAGGCTAATGTCAGCGAAAGGTTTCGAGCACGAATCAACGGGGTACCGCACCTCGCGGGATCTTGGATCGGTGTTCGCCGAGACCGATATCGGTCCTGAAAACGGCAAGGGGATTACGCATGGCTGCTCGGCAGTAATGGACCCGCATTCGGCGAATGTGGTACACGTGGATAGGCGGGGAAGCGGGTTGGAAAGCGCACGGATCTCCGTACCAGAAGTCCGTGCTAGGTCGATAGCCATGCGAGGGGTCGGGTAATCATGGAGTCTGTCGAAAGCTGTGCCGGTAATCGGGATCTGATTCCGCTTTCCTCCGCGCAATACGGCATGTGGTTCGCGGATAGTGCGCACAGCGGACCGGCGACAAATATCGCGCAATACGTCGAGATCGACGGTCCGCTCGACGTCGCCCTGTTCAACACAGCGGTGCACGAAGCGGCCGAAGAGACCGAATCGATGATGGTGCGAGTGGTCGAGGTGGAAGGGCGTCCCTACCAGGTCGTCGACCGCAGCATCACCTTCAACGAACTCGTGCTCGACTTCGGCGCGCACCGCGATCCGATCGCAGCGGCCATGGATTGGATGCGCCGCGACTACACGCGACCGGTCGACATCACTCAGCATCAACTCGCGGTCACCCGGCTGATCAGGATCAACGACAACCTGCACCTGTGGTACGCGCGGGCGCACCATCTCGTCATCGACGGGTACGGCGCCTTCAACGTGGTGAGCAGGGTCGCCGAGTACTACAACGCGCTGTCGGAAGACAGGCCGCCCGCTCGGCTGGTGGCCGCTCACCTACGCGATATCGCCGTGGAAGAGCAGACCTACCGGGCGAGCTCGCGGTTCGAGACCGATCGCCGGTACTGGCTGGACAAGGTCGCCGATCTGCCCGCACCGGCCGGCCTGTCCGGTCGGTCGGCGCGGGCAGGAACCGTGGACGAGGTTGCGGCGCGCGAACTTCCGGGCGCGCTGTGCGCATTGCTCGATCGACGCTCGGCCGAGCTCGACGCGTCGGCCGCGCAGGTCGTCGTCGCGGCGTTCGCGGCCTTCTTCACACGGATGACCGATGCCGACGAGGTGGTGCTGTCGGTCCCGATGAGTGCCAGGGTCACGCTCAAGCTGCGCAACGCCGCGGCGATGCTGGCCAATATGGTGCCGATCCGCTTCGCGGTCGATGACAGCACCACCGTGGCGCAACTGGTGCGGGCCTCGGTCAGCGAGCTGGTCTCCGCGCTGCGTCATCAGCGCTACCGCTTCGAGGATCTGCGCCGCGAATCGGCCGCGATCGACAACTCCGCCAACACTTTCGGGCCCGTCCTCAATATCTTGTTCTTCGACTCCGAGATCCGGCTGGGCGAGGCCATCGGTCGCTATCACGCGCTCACCTCGGGCGCGCTCGAAGATCTGCAGATCAACCTCTACCGGACCGGCCCGGATACGCCGCTGCTCATCGAGCTGCACGGCAACGACAATCTCTACAGCCGACGCGATATCGAGGCGCACGCCGACCGATTCATCGACTTCCTGCACCGCTTCCTCGAGGCCGACGACGGCGCGCGGGTGGTGGAACTACCGCTCGTCTCGTCCGCCCAAGAGCGCGGAATCATCGACGAGGCGGCCGGTATCGCGGGGGTCGCACCGGCCGGGACCCTGGTGGATTCGCTGGCCCGACAGGCTGATTCGACTCCGCTCGCCGACGCTGTCACGGCCGCCGGTGCGACGATCACCTACCGGGAGCTCGACGAACGCTCCACGCGACTCGCTCGGCGCTTGATCGCCCGCGGTGCCGGTCCGGGAGCGCTGGTCGCCATCGCCCTCCCGCGTGGCATCCCCTTGATCGTCGCGATGCTCGCGGTCCTGAAGTCCGGGGCCGGGTATCTGCCGTTGGATATCACCCATCCGCCGGAGCGGCTGGAATACGTTGTCGGCCAGGCCGATCCGGCGGTCGTCATCGTCGAGGATGCCGGTTGGCCGCTGGGCGGCGAGGTGCTGGTTCTCGAGCCGGGTGACGACCTCGACGGTGCCACGGATCCGATCACGGATGACGAGCGCACCGCACCGCTGCGTCCCGACGACGCCGCGTACGTCATCTTCACCTCCGGCTCCACCGGCCGGCCGAAAGGTGTGGTGATCAGCCACCGTTCGGTCGTCACCTACCTGGCGAACGCGACCGCGGCCCTGGATGTTCAGGCCGGCGACGTGTGGTCGTGGCTGCACTCGGTGGCCTTCGACTACTCGATCTGGGAGGTCTTCGGACCGCTCGTCACCGGCGGTCGCGTCGTAGTCGTCGACGCGCTGACCGCGCGTGCACCTGATGAACTGGTGCGCCTGGCCGCCCGTGAACGCGTCACCGTGTTCAGCCAAACCCCCTCGGCGTTCTATCAATTCGCCGCGGCGCAGCGGCGCTACCTCGCGGCGGGCGTACCCGATGGGCACCTGGGGCTGCGGGTGGTGGTGTTGTCCGGCGAAGGTCTGGATCCGGCGGCGTTGGCGCCCTGGTATGCGGACAATCCCGGGGAGCCGCTCGTCGTCAACAGCTTCGGGATCACCGAGACCACCGTGTTCGTCACTCGTACCGGCCTGAGTGCTGACGTGGCAGTACCCGGCGCGCCGAGTGTGATCGGAACGGCACTGCCCGGATTGCGTACCTACGTGCTGGATCGGCGCCTGCGGCCGGTGCCGGTGGGCGCGTGGGGGGAAATCTACGTAGCGGGAACGCAATTGGCTCGGGGTTATCTCGGTCAGCCCGCGTTGAGCGCGGGCCGGTTCGTCGCCGACCCGTGGGGTGCGCCGGGGAAGCGGATGTACCGAAGCGGGGACGTGGCCCGCCGCGATCACGACGGGGACCTCGAATACCGCGGGCGTGCGGATCAGCAGGTGCAACTGCGCGGTTTCCGCATCGAACTCGACGAGGTCAGGGCGGCGCTGCTGGCGCACCCGACGGTGGCCTCGGCCGCGGTGGTGGTGCAGCGCGCCGACACCGAGGCGGCGCGTCTGGTGGGATACGTCGTACCGGTAGGCGCCGGCTGTGATGTGGATGCCGTTGTCGTACACGCGGGTTCGCTGCTGCCGGATTACATGGTCCCTAATGTCGTGATGGTCGTCGACGAACTGCCACTGACTGTCAACGGCAAGCTCGATCTGCGCGCCCTGCCCGAACCGGCGGCGGGGGTCGCGGCGAGCTATGTCGCGCCGCGGACCGAGGCCGAACAGACTGTCGCCCACGTCTTCGCCGAGGTGCTCGGTGTGGATCGGATCGGCGTGTTCGACAGCTTCTTCGAGGTGGGTGGCAACTCGCTCACGGCGGCGGGCGCCGTCGCGCAGGTCGCCGATGCCACCGAATGCGAACTGTCGGTGCGTGATCTGTTCGGCAACCCGACGGTGGCCGGGTTCGCCGAGTGTGTCGGCCGGGCACGGCGCCGGGTGCGACCCACCCTTGCGCCGATCGCGCGGGACGGACTGTTGCCGCTGGCTCCCGCGCAACACCGGATGTGGTTGATCAACCGCACCGATCCGGAATCCGCCGCCTACAACATTCCCCTGGTGCTGCGCCTGACCGGCCGGCTCGACCCCGCCGCGTTGCGCACGGCGCTGGGCGACGTCCTCGATCGCCATGAATCGCTGCGCACCCGCTACCCCGCCCGCGACGGCCACGGCACGCAGGAGATCCTGTCGACCGAGGCCGCGCTGCCCGAATTCGCCGGCGTTCCCGAGCGAGTCGAGGATGCCGAGCTCGCTGACCGGATCCGCGAGGTGACCGCCGACGGCTTCGATGTCTGCGCTCGACCGCCGCTGCGCGCGGTCTTGCTGACGACCGGCCCCGACAGTCACGTACTGGTGCTCGTCCTGCATCACATCGGCTGTGACGGCGTGTCGCTGGCGCCCCTGGCCGTCGACTTCGCCGCCGCCTACTCGGCCCGGACACAGGAGATCACTCCGGATCAGCAGCCGCCGCGGGTGCAGTATGCCGACTATGCCGACTGGCACCGCCGCCTGCTCGGCGACGAAACGGATCCGGAATCGGTCGCCGCCGACCAATTGCGTTACTGGACAGCCCAATTGGCTGATGTACCGACAGTGCTCGAGCTGCCCGCCGACCGACCGCGACCGGCGCGGCGTTCGATGCGCGGTGCGGTCGTCACCTCGCGGATCCCGGCCGAGACCTACGCCGATATCGAGCGGCTTGCCCGCGCCGCGGACGTCACCCCGTTCATGGTCATCCACGCGGCGCTCGCCTTCCTGCTCGCGAGGTTGTCGGGGACCGACGACATCGTGATCGGCGCCCCACTGGCCGGACGCGGCGAACCGGACCTCGCGCCACTGGTGGGAATGTTCGTCAACACCGTGGCACTGCGCACATCGATACGCGGCGACGAGTCGTTCACCGCCCTCCTCGAACGCGTCAAGGACATCGACATCGACGCTTTCGCACACGGCGACCTGCCGTTCGACCGGATCGTGGAAGAGCTCGATCCACGACGATCGGCAGCCTACGCACCCGTGTGCCAGGTGTATCTGGCCTTCGACAACACCGAACTGCCCCGGCTGAGCCTGCCCGGGCTCACGGTGGACGTCCTCGATCCGGGCGCCGAACCCGCGAAGGTGGACCTCGTCGTCACGGTCGGCGCGAATGCCGCGCACGCCGGTGACGTGGCGTTGCGCATCAACTACGCGACCGACCTGTTCGACCCCGCCACCGTCGAGCACCTTGCCGTACGACTGCGCCGGATCCTGGACGCGGCGGTGGCGACTCCTTCCGTGCCGGTCGGCGATGTGGAGCTGCTGTCGGCCGCCGAACGTGCTGCGCTGCACCCTGTTCGAGGCGCGAACGCGGTAGCCGGCGTAGCGCTGGCGGAATTGCTGGCCCGCGGTGTCGCGATCTCACCGCAGGGTCCGGCTGTTGTCTCCGGCGCGGAGCGCATGGATTTCGCGGAGCTGGACGCGTTGTCGAACCGGTTCGCCCGGCGACTGCTCGACGAAGGAGCCCGGCCCGGCGACGTGGTGGCGATGGTCCTGCCGCGCTCGGTCGACTTCGTGGTGGCGGTGTGGGCGGTCGCGAAAACGGGTGCGGCCCTGGTGCTGATCGACCCGCGCAACCCGCTGGACCGGGTCGGTTCGATGCTGGCCGACAGCGCGCCCAGGGTGGTGTTGACCAGCGCCGAGGTCGAGGGCGTCGCCCCCGACGGGCCGTGGTCGCTGCTCGTGGTCGCCGACCCCGTCTCGCGTAGCGTCACCGCCGGCTACTCGCCCGCGCCGTTGACCGACACCGACCGCGGCAGGCCCGTGCACCCCGGCGACGTGGCGTACGTGATCTACACCTCCGGAACGACCGGCGTGCCGAAGGGTGTCGAGGTCACCAACCAGGGGTTGGCGAATTTCGCCACCGAACAGCAGGACCGCTACGACGTGAAGCCCACTGTGCGGGTGCTGCAGGCCGCCGGTCCCGGATTCGACGCGGTGATGCTGGAAATCCTGCTCGCCCACCCTGGTGGCGCGGCGCTGATCGTGTCCCCGCCCGACGTCTACGCCGGCACGGAACTGGCGGAACTCATTCGGGTACAAGAGGTTACCCATGCTTTCCTCACGCCCACCGTCCTGGCCTCGATGTCGCCGCAGGACCTCGAGTGCCTGCAGGTGCTGGTCTCCGGTGGGGAGGCCCTGACACCGGAACTCAGCGCCATCTGGGCACCGGGACGTCGGTTGTTCAACGGCTACGGCCCCACCGAGACCACGATCATGGTCGCGATCAGCGACCCGGTTCCCGCACACGGCCCGATCACCATCGGCGGTCCCATTCGCGGTATGTCGGCGCAGGTCCTCGACGCCCGGATGCAGCCGGTGCCGGTCGGCACGGCGGGCGAACTCTACATCGGCGGTGTGCAATTGGCCCGCGGCTACCTCGGCAGGCCGACTGTGACCGCGGCGAGTTTCGTGGCCGACCCCTGCGGCGACGGCACCCGCATGTACCGCACCGGTGACCTGGTCACCTGGACCTCGGCACACACCCTGCGGTATCTGGGCCGCGCCGACCACCAGGTGAAGATCCGCGGGCAGCGCACCGAACTCGGGGAGATCGAGGCGGTACTCGCGCAGCATCCCGCCGTGACCCACGCCGTGGTCGTGATCCGCGGCAGCGAGGGCGCCGACCGGCTCGTCGGCTATCTGGTCGGTGCGGGCGTCGACCCCGAGCAGGTCCGGGCGGCCGCCCGCGACCGGCTCCCGGCGCACATGGTGCCCGATGTGTGCATGGTGCTCGACCGCTTCCCGCTGACCGCCAGTGGCAAGCTCGATCGGGCTGTCCTGCCCGAGCCGGTGTTCCCGCGCGCCGTCACCGATATCGCGCCACGCACGCCCACCGAACAACTCGTCGCCGACGTCTACCGAGATGTGCTCGGCGCCTCGCACGTCGGCGCACTCGACAACTTCTTCGACCTGGGTGGCAACTCGCTCACCGCTACCAAGGTCGCGGCCCGGCTGTCCGACGTGTCCGGCACCGATCTCCCGGTGCGCGCACTGTTCGAGACGCCGACCGTCGACGCGCTTGCTCGGGGCCTGGATTCCGCTGGGCAGCAGGATGTTCCGAGGACCGTGCACAGTCGGCTGGTGCCACAGGAGCGCCCGGATCGGGTTCCGCTCTCGCCCGCGCAGGCTCGGATGTGGTTCCTCAACCAGTTCGACACCACGGCGGCGGTCTACAACGTGCCCGTCGTCGTGCGGATCACCGGAGCACTCGACATCGAGGCACTGCGGTCGGCGCTCACCGACGTGATCGACCGGCACGAATCACTGCGCACCCGATACCCGGACAGCGACAGCGGGCCGTGGCAGCAGATCCTGCCCACCGAGACCGCCGTCCCGGCGCTCACCTCGGTCGCGCTCACCGAAGCCGAGCTCCAGGACCGGATCGCGAGTGAGACCGCCGTCGGGTTCGACGTGAGCGTCGAAGTTCCGTTGCGGATCATGGTGCTGCGCACCGCGTCCGACGCGTGGACGGTGGTGCTCACCGTGCATCACATCGCCATCGACGGATCATCGCTCGCGCCGCTGGCGGCGGATCTGGCCGTGGCCTACCGGGCCCGTGTGGCTGGGGAGGAGCCCGGGTGGGCACCGCTGTCTGTCCAGTACGCCGATTACACACTGTGGCAACGGAAGCTCCTCGGCGCGCACGATGATCCGAGCAGCGTGGCCGCCGGTCAGATCCGGTACTGGCTCGCTGCCCTGGCCGATCTGCCGCAAATGCTCGATCTGCCCACCGACCGTCCGCGACCCG
This sequence comes from Nocardia sp. FBN12, assembly GCF_050320175.1. Lineage (GTDB taxonomy): Bacteria > Actinomycetota > Actinomycetes > Mycobacteriales > Mycobacteriaceae > Nocardia. Next base: position 1,986,449 of record NZ_CP190048.1, read on the forward strand.
CGCGACAGTCCTTCCGCGGCGCGACCCTGTCCGCCACGATTCCCGCCGACCTGCACCGCGACATCATCGCCCTCGGGCGCAGGCACGATACGACGTTGTTCATGGTGACCCATGCGGCGTTCGCGGTCCTGCTGGCGCGGCTGTCGGGCACCGGCGACATCGCGGTGGGTACCCCGGTCGCGGGCCGCGGCGAACCCGCGCTCGACCCGCTGATCGGCATGTTCGTCAACACGCTGGTGCTGCGGGTGCGGGTCGATCCCGCCGCCCCGTTCACCGAAATCCTCGACCGCGTCCGCGAATGCGATCTCGGCGCGTTCGACAACGCCGCCATCCCGTTCGAACAGCTGGTGGAGGTCATCAATCCACCGCGCAGCACCGCACACGAGCCGCTGACCCAGGTCGGTTTCTCGTTCCAGAACATCGAGATCCCGACCCTGGCCCTCAGTGGCTCGACAGTAGAAGCCGACCTGGCCGAACCGGGCGTCGCGAAGTACGACCTGCACCTCACGCTGGTCGACACGAACGGTGCTCCCGGCGACATGCGGGTGGAATTCGGCTACGCGACAGACCTTTTCGACGAATCCACCATCACGTCGATCTTCGACCGGTTCGTCGCCGTCCTGCGAGGAGTCGTCGCCGATCCCGGGATGGCGGTGGGTGACCTGCCGTTGCTCAGCCCGCGGGAACTAGCCGAGCTGGCGCAGCGCGAAACCGGCCCCGACGCCCCGATCGGTGACGCGACGATCGCCGACCTGTTCGCGGCGCAGGTCGCGGCAACGCCGACGCGCACCGCGGTGGTCGACGCCGACAGCGGGGCCGAACTCACCTACGACGCGTTCGGCGCCGAGGTGACCGTGCTGGCACGAGCGCTGATCGGTCGAGGTATCGGGCCGGGAAGCGTGGTGGCGGTGGCGATGCCCCGCTCGGTCGAGCTGCTCACCACGATCTACGCCGTCCACGCCGCCGGTGGCGCCTACCTCCCGCTCGACCCCGATCACCCCATCGATCGGTTGCGTGCCGTGCTCACCGCCGCGCGACCGGACGCCGTGCTGATCCGCGACGACATCGACGTCCCGACCGGGGTGTCGGTGTGGCGCCTGACCGACCTCACTGCCCCCACGACCGATGCCTCGCTGGTCACCGATGCTGATCGCCTCCGCCCGTTGCGACCGGACGACCTGGCGTACGTGATCTTCACCTCTGGGTCGACCGGGGTGCCCAAAGGCGTTGCCGTCACCCACGATGCCGTCGTGAACCAACTGCGTTGGCTCACCGGTCATTACGGGATCGGTTCGCCGGATGTGCTGCTCCTGCGCACCCCGTTTACCTTCGACCTGTCGGTGTGGGAATTGTTCACCGCCCTCACCTCGGGCGCGGCGCTCGTGGTCGCGGGATCGGACGATCACACCGACCCTGCCGCCATCGCCGGATTGATCGCCCGGCACGGCGTGACGGTGGCCGATTTCGTGCCCTCGCTCCTGTCGGCGTTCCTCGAGATCGTCACGCCGGGCGACCTGGCCACGGTGCGCCAAGTGTTGTGCATCGGTGAAGCTTTGGACGCCGCGACCGTCCACCGGTTCCGTGAGGTGAGCGCGGCGCAGATCGATAATCTGTACGGCCCGACGGAAGCGGCTGTCAGTGCCACCGCCTGGGAGATCGGTGAGCTCGACGGACCCACCGTGCCCATCGGTGTTCCCGAGGCGAATGTCGTTGCGCACGTTCTCGATGCGCGCCTGCGACCGGTGCCCTCGGGTGTCACGGGTGAGCTGTACCTCGGCGGTGTGCAACTCGCCCGCGGCTACCACGCCCGCCCTGACCTGACCGCTGCCGCGTTCGTAGCCGACCCGCTCGGTGCGGCACCGGGTGCGCGTCTCTACCGCACGGGTGACCTGGTCCGCTGGGACTCGGCCGGCATCCTGCGGTACCTCGGCCGCCGTGATTCCCAGGTGAAGATTCGCGGCCTGCGTGTCGAACTCGGCGATGTCGAAGCCGCACTGCTCGCGCACGACCGGATCGGCGCCGCGGTCGCCAGGGTGCACACCCTGGCCGACGAGCAGGTCATCGTGGCCTACGCCGTCAGCGACGAGGCGATCGATGCCGACTCCCTGCGGACGTTCCTGCTGGGCCGCCTACCGGCGTATATGGTTCCCGCGCAGGTGATCCGGATTGATTCGATCCCGCTCACGCCCAACGGCAAGATCGACTACCGCGCCCTCCTCACGCCGGACGCCCGCGCCGTCGCGACCCGGCACCGCCCGCCACGCGGGATCGTCGAGGAGACGATCGCCGGTGTGATCGGCGAACTGGTGCAGACACCCTGGGTCGGCGCCGACGAGAACTTCTTCACCCTCGGTGGCAACTCGCTGCTGGCGACCCGTGCGCTCAGCCGCATCGGCGAAATCCTCGGCGTGACGATTCCGGTGCGCGCCATCTTCGAAGCCCCGACCGTGGGGGAATTGGCAGGATGGGTCGAGCGTCTGCGCGCGGTGGGCGATGTCGCGCGTCCGGTGGCGGGTCCGCGGCCCGAGCGTATTCCGCTCTCGCCCGCGCAGAGCCGGATGTGGGTGCTCAACCAGCTCGACCCCGAGGCGGCGAGTTATGTTGTACCACTGTCGATCAGCCTCGACGGCGAACTCGACGTCGAGGCCGTGACCGCCGCGCTGCACGATGTCATCAGACGACACGAGATCCTGCGCACCACCTATCCGGCTCACGACGGCACCCCCGCACAGGTTGTGCTGACCGCCGAGGAAGTCCTCGCGTCCTGCGATCTCGCCGTGTATCCGGTAACCGCGGATGAGCTGATCCCGCGGTTGACGCAGTTCTTCGGCGTCGGCTTCGACGTCTCGGTGGGCGCTCCGCTGCGGCTGGCGTTGTTCCGTCTCGCCGAAACCACGCACGCACTGGCACTGTCGGTACACCACATCAATTGCGACGGCTACTCGGTGGCACCCCTGGCTGCCGACATCATCGAGGCCTATCGCGCCCGCCGGGTCGGTGCTGCACCCGAATGGGCTCCGCTCCCAGTGCAATTCGCCGACTACGCGCTGTGGCAGCGTGAACTGCTCGCCACCCCCGGCTCCGCGCTCGGTCGCGACCTGCTGTACTGGCGCAGCCGACTCGCGGGGATCCCGGATGTGCTCGCACTGCCCACCGACCGGCCGCGTCCGCTCGAACAGTCCCATCGCGGCGCGACCGTGCACGCGCGAGTTCCCGCGCCGATCGCGCAAGCGATGGCAGAGCTGGCCCGGCTCCACGGCGTGACCCCGTTCATGGTGGCGCACACCGCGCTTGCCGTCCTGCTCGCGCAGTTGTCGGGCAGCGACGACATCGCCATCGGCATCCCGTACGCGGGGCGCGGTGACCGATCCCTCGACCGCCTCGTCGGGATGTTCGTCAACACACTCGTCCTGCGTACCCGCGTCCGCCCGGGACAGCGATTCGACGACCTGATCGAGCTGACCCGGCGCACCGACATCGAAGCGTTCGACCATGCCTCGGCGCCGTTCGAACAGTTGGTGGAAGTGCTGAATCCGGCTCGCTCGACCGCACATTCGCCGCTCTTCCAGGTGATGCTCGCCTATCAGAACATGCCGCCCGCCCGGCTCGAGCTGCCGGGGCTCGAAGTCGGCAGTATCGATGTCGGCGCCGACGCCGCGATCTGTGACCTGCTGCTGATGGTCACCGAGGACCGCGGCCCGCACAACGAGATCGCGGGCCTGAATCTGCGCCTGACCTATGCCACCGACCTGTTCGACGACGGCACCGCGCGCCGGTTCACCGAACAGTTCGTGCGCGTACTCGACGCTGCCAGCACCGACGCGCGCACTGTCGTCGGGGAGATCGATCTCGTCGACGAGGCGACCCTCGGCCGTCTGCTGCGCCCGCAGGACGCGCCATCGGTGAGCCGTGACCGTACGCTCGTCGATGCCTTCGACGAGCAGGTCACACGCACCCCGGACGCCGTCGCCATCCGAGTCCCGGGCGGCCCCACCCGCACCTACCGCGAATTCGACGAAGATGTCAACCGACTGGCCCGCCACCTCATCGATCTCGGCGCGAGCCCGGAAACCACAGTGGCCGTGGCGATTCATCGCTCGCTCGACCTCGTCACCGCCGTCTACGCGGTCGTGAAGTCCGGTGCCGCGTTCGTTCCGCTCGACCCGGATCACCCCACTGCCCGGCTGGCGCATGTCCTCACGGTGGCCGGGCCGCTGCTGGTCGTCACCACCTCCGGCGACGAGAGCGCCCTCCCCGGCGACATCGAGCGCATCCGGCTCGACGAACTGGATCTGAGCACCCGGCCCGCCGGACCTGTCGGCAACCTCGAGCGCCGCGCACCGCTGCGTGCCGACAACACCGCCTACATCCTGTTCACCTCCGGTTCGACCGGCGCACCCAAGGGTGTGGCGCTCACCCACGCGGCCACGGTTCACCAGTTGGCCTGGGCCCAAGCCGAATTCCCGCACGAGTCGTCGGATGTGGTGCTGCACAAGACCCCGATCACCTTCGACATCGCGGTGTGGGAGTTGTTCTGGCCGTTGCAGACCGGCGCGCGGATCGTCGTGGCCGAGCCTGGTGGTCACCGCGACCCCACCTATCTGGCCGAGGTCATCGCGGACGAGCGGGTGACCACCGTGCATTTCGTCCCCTCGATGCTGGACGTGCTGCTCGAGCGCCCGGGCAGGACGCGACTGCCGTCGGTCCGCTATGTCTTCCCGTCCGGCGAGGCGCTGGCCCAGCGCACCGCCGAACGTGCCCTTCAGGTTTTCGACGCCGCCGAGGTGGTCAACTGGTATGGCCCCGCCGAAGCGGAAGTCGTGACGGCCTATCGATGCACGATGGATCCCGTTGCGCCGCGCAGTGTTCCGATCGGATACCCGGTCTCGGGCATGTCGGCGTATGTGCTGAACGCGCGACTACGGCCGGTTGCGGCCGGGGTTGTCGGTGAGCTGTACGTGTCGGGCGTTCAGCTGGCCCGCGGCTACCACAACCGCTCAGATCTGACGTGCGGTGCTTTCCTCGCCGACCCGTTCGGCGCGCCGGGGCAACGCCTCTACCGCACCGGCGATCTGGCCCGCTGGACACCCGCGGGCACCTTGGAATACGTCGGCCGCGGCGACTTCCAGGTCAAGTTCCACGGACAGCGGGTCGAGCCCGCGGATATCGAAGCGGCGTTGCGTTCGATCGACATGGTCTCGGCTGCGGCAGCGGTAGTGACCGCCGACCGGATCACAGCCTATGTTTGCCCGCTTCCCGGCACGACCCTCGACGGGTCGAAGGTCCGTAAGCAGCTCACCAGGCTGTTGCCGTCCTATCTGGTGCCGACGATGGTGCAGGTGCTCGACACCCTGCCGTACAACTCCAATGGAAAGTTGGACCGGTCGGCTCTGTCGCATGTCGAGTTCGGCGATGCCGAAGGCGCCGTCGGGTCCCCGGCCGACAACGCGGCGGATCGAGCCGAGATGGCGGCTGAATTCGCTGCCCGCACCGATCGCGAGGCCGTGCTGGCGAAGATTGTCGCGGAGATCGTCGGCACCGAACAGGTCAGCGTCCATGCCGACATGTTCGATATCGGCATCAACTCGCTGTCGGCCGCTCAGGTCGCGGCCCGCGCAGAAGACGCGCTAGGTGTGCGGGTCAGAGTGCGTGACGTCTTCGAGGCGCCGAGCGTCGCCGAGTTGGCCGAACGAATCGCCGCGCGGGACGAGCAGGCCGGCGCACCGCTGGAACGTCGCGACGATCTCGCCGAGATCCCTCTGGCAGCGGCGCAGCGGCGTATCTGGATCCTCAACCAGCTCGACCCCGGTTCCGGGGCGTACAACATCGGATTCGCGGCGCGGCTGACCGGACCGCTCGATGTGGCGGCACTGCGCGCGGCGATGGGCGATGTGGTCACCCGCCACGAAACCCTGCGCACGATCTACCCCTCGGTGGGCGGGCAACCGCGTCAGCTCGTCCAGGACAGTACGGTCGGCGTCGCGGATATCGAACTCGCCACGCTCGACGATCACACGCTCCTGACCGACCGGATGCGCGAGGCCGTGGAGTCGGGCTTCGACATCGCGACGAACACGCCGGTCCGCGTCCGGCTCTATCGCACAGGCACCGAGGAACACATCTTGATCGTGGTGGTGCACCACATCGCCGCGGACGGTGCGTCGATGGCGCCGCTGGCCCGAGATGTGTTCGCCGCCTACCGCTCTCGCCGCACCGGCACGACACCGCTGTGGCCGTCGTTGCCGGTCGACTACGCCGACTACGCGGTCTGGCAGCGAACGCTGCTCGGCGCCGACGACGACCCCACGTCGCTGTCCGGACGGCAGATCGCCTACTGGCAGCGGATTCTCGCCGACGCGCCGGAGCTGCTCGCACTCCCGACCGACCGCCCGCGTCCCGCGGTACTGACGATGGACGGTGGCAGCGTCGGCTTCACCGTCGCGCCGGAGCTGCACGACGCTGTCGTCGAACTCGCCCGCCGCGAGGGCGTCACGGTGTTCATGGTTCTGCACGCGGCCCTGTCGATCCTGCTCTCGCGAACCGCGCACAGCGACGACATCACGATCGGCACGCCCGTCAGTGGCCGCGGACGCCCCGAACTCGACGATCTGGTCGGCATGTTCGTCAACACAGTGGTGTTGCGAACCCGCGTCGCCGGGCACCTGACGTTCCGTGCGTTCCTGGCCGAGGTGCGCGGCACGGACCTGGCGGCCCTCGCCCACGCCGACGTGCCGTTCGAGCGGCTGGTCGAGATCCTCGACCGGGCGGGGTCGACCGCCTATTCGCCGCTCTACCAGGTGATGCTCGGCTTCCGCACTGCCGACCCCGCACGATTCGAACTCGACGACATCGGCGTCGAAGTGCTCGATCCCGGTGTGTCACAGGCCAAGACCGATCTCACGGTGCTGTTGAACGAGCGGGCCGACGGCGGAATCGACGGCGAGATCGTCTACGCCACCGACCTGTTCACCGCCGCCACCGCGACCCGATTCGCCGACCGCCTGCTGCGCGTCCTCGACACGGTCACCAGGCAGCCGGAGACAACGATCGATGCCATCGACCTGCTGAGCGCAGAGGAGACCGCACAGCTGCTCCCCGCCGGGCGCGAGACAGCCGTGGTGCCGAAGACATTGCCCGCCTTGCTCGCCGTCGCTGCCGCCGACCCGATGGCCACTGCCCTGATCGGCGACGACGAAACCCTGACCTATGGCGAACTCGACCGGCGATCCGACCAGCTGGCGGCACTGTTGTCGCGAGCCGGTGCGGCACCGGGAACGTTTGTTGCCCTGGCTGTTCCGCGGTCGGTAGCGTTTCACGTCGCGCTGTGGGCGATCACGAAAACCGGTGCGGCGTTCATGCCGATGGATCTGCGCTACCCGGCCGATCGGCTCGCGCACATGGTCGAGGACTCCCGCGTCACGCTCGGTGTGACAGTGAGCGCTGCGCGTTCGGCGTTGCCGGACACGGTCGATTGGGTGTACCTCGGCAACGGTGATGTGATCGCCGAACTGTCCAGCACGACAATCGATCCGGCCTTCCCCGCCGCGCGCCTGGATGACGCCGCGTATCTGGTGTACACCTCCGGCTCGACCGGCACGCCGAAGGGCGTCGTCGTCACACACGCCGGCCTGTCGGCCTTCGCGGCGGAGAAGCACCAGCACTATCAGGTGGATCGGATGTCGCGGGTCCTGCAGGTCGCCGCGCCCGCTTTCGATGCGGTGATCATGGAATCGCTGATGGCCTACGCGGCAGGTGCCACGCTGGTCGTGTCGCCTGCCGAGGTTTTCGCCGGTTCGGAACTGACCGAACTGATTCGTAGGCACCAGGTTTCGCATGCGTTCCTCACGCCGAGCGTGCTCGCGACGCTGCGACCCGACGGCCTGGAGACGCTGCAGATGCTGACCGTTGGTGGTGAAGCGCTCTCCGCCGAACTCGTCGCCGCCTGGGCGCCGGGCCGCCGCTTCCACAATGTGTACGGGCCGACCGAGGCCACGGTCGCGGTGAGCGTCAGCGCCGAGTTGCGGCCGGGCGACCCGATCACCATCGGTGCCCCGATCCGCGGGGTGCGCGCCGTCGTGCTCGACGGTCGATTGCGGCCGGTACCGGTCGGCGTCGTCGGTGAGCTGTACGTGGCAGGCAGCGCGCTGGCCCGCGGTTATCTGAATCGGCCGGGGGCGAGCGCGAGCGCATTCGCCGCCGATCCGTACGGCGAGCCGGGGACCCGGATGTATCGCACCGGCGACCTGGTGCGCTGGACTGCCGAGCAGGCCATCGAATACGTGGGTCGCGCCGACTTCCAGGTCAAGATCCGTGGTCAGCGGGTGGAACTCGGCGAGATCGACGCGGCGCTGGTCGTCTGCCCGAACGTCGCCTCGGCGGTCACGGTGAGCAGGCGCGGCCATGCCGGACAACCGGTGCTTGCCGCCTACCTCGTGGCCGACGACGGTGCCGCGATAGACACGGCCGCGATCCGCGACCGGATCGCGGGCGCCCTGCCGGAGCACATGGTCCCCGGGGTGCTCATGGTTCTGGACGAGATGCCGGTGTCGGCGACCGGAAAGGTGAACCGGCACGCGCTGCCCGAACCCGTTGCCGAGCTGACGGATTCAGCGGTGCGCACCGCGTCGACCGAGCTGGAAATGACCATCGGGGGCATCTTCGCCGAGGTGCTCGGGGTCGGTTCGGTGGGAATCGACGAATCATTCTTCGCGCTCGGTGGTGACTCGATCATGTCGATCCAGCTGGCATCGCGATTGAAGACCGCAGGCGTGGTCGTCACCGCACGAGACATCTTCGAGCACAAGACCGTTCGTGGGCTGGCCGCCGTCGCCGAGGACGCCGGCCGGCTGACCCTCGACGAACTCCCCGGCGGCGGTATCGGCGCCATAGCCCGGACACCGATCGTGTCCTGGTACCTGGACCGTCCCGCCGGTGACCGATTCGCACAGTCACTGCTGGTCGAGTTGCCCGGCGACGCACGTCCGGCAGACGTGATCGCCACGGTCCGAGCGGTAGCGGATCGACACGACATGCTGCGCGCACGCGTGACACACCCCGATGTGTCGCGGGAGGGCCACGGCGACCTGGGTGTTCCACTGGGCCCCAGCGCACTCGAGGTGCTGCCTCGCGGCACCATGGACGCCGAGCGTTCGGTGTCGATCCGCACGTTCGGAGCCGAGAGTGCCCCCGGCAGTGCGGAGTTCGCGACCCTGGTCGAGGACGCCCTCGCGGGTGCCTCGGCCAGGCTCGACCCGGCGAATGCCGTGATGGTGCAGGTCGTGTGCCTGCTACCGGAGCCCGGCGTGGTCTCTCGAGGGCGCGCGCTGATCGTGATCCACCATCTGGTCGTCGACGGCGTCTCCTGGCGCATTCTGATCCCGGACTTCGTCGCCACGTGGCAGCGGATCGAGCAAGGCGTCCCGGTCGAACTACCCGAGGTCGGCACCTCGATGCGCAGATGGGCGGCGGCCGTGTCGACCGCGGCAGGCAACCGGATCGACGAAGTGCCGCTGTGGCGGCGCATGGGTTCGCGCTCCGAACCGTTGCTCGGACGCGGTGCCCTCGACCCGGCCGTCGACGTGCACGCCACCGTCGAGCGTCTGACCTCGACGCTGTCCGTCGACCTGACCACCGCGCTGCTCGGCGCTGTGCCACGGGCAGCGCACGCGACCACCGACGACGCCTTGCTCGCGAGCCTCGCGCTGGCGCTGGGTCGTTGGCGGGCGAGGCGTGGTGTCACCTACTCCGGTGCCCGAATCCTTCTCGAAAGCCACGGCCGCGAAGAACAACTCGCACCGGGCGCGGACCTGTCGCGCACCGTCGGCTGGTTCACCAGCGCCTACCCGGTCGACCTCGACCTCGACGGCACCGATCCGCGCGCCGCGGTGAAGGCGGTCAAGGAACAGTTGCGGGCCGTGCCCGACAAGGGCATCGGCTACGGCATGCTGCGATACCTGAACCCGGAGACCGCAGACCTGCTCGCTGCGCTGCCCGAACCCCAGATCAGTTTCAACAACCTCGGCCGGGCAGGTGTCGATCTGTCGGCACTGTCCGGGCTCGCCTGGATTCCCGCCGGCGAGGAATTCGACCACCAGGGCTCCTTCGATCCGAAGATGCCCGCGGCTGGCACACTGACCATCGACACCAGCATCATCGACACACCGGACGGTCCGACCCTCGTCGCGCAGGTCGGTTACGCCGCCCGGATCCTCGATCGCGACGACGTCCGCGAACTCCTCGACGAGTGGGCGACAACGCTGGCCGAGCTCGCGGAAGCCGCAGTCCGAGAAGAAGACTGGGGGCTTTCCCCGTCCGACACCCCGCTGGTCGCCCTGACCCAGCAAGACCTCGACATTTTCACCGAACGGTATGGGCCGGTCGACACCGTCTGGTCGATGGCGCCGTTGCAGGCAGGACTGCTGTTCCATGCCGAGCTCGCCGCGGGCGAACTCGACGTGTACACGGCGCAATCGGAGATGACGCTGACCGGCCCGCTCGACACGGCCCGTCTGCGGCAGGCCGCGGCGGATCTGCTGGCGCGGCACCCGAACCTGCGGGCCGCGTTCACCCGGACGACCGATGGTGGTGTGGCGCAGGTCGTTCCGCGGGCATCCGCGCTGCACTGGCGCAGTGTCGAAGCATCGGCGGCGGCACTGCCACAGATCCTCGCCGCCGAACGCGAAACGGCCTTCGACCCCGCCGATCCGCCGCTGGTGCGCTTCGTCCTCGTCGCCGTCGCACCCACCGAAAGCCGGTTGATCCTGACCGCGCACCACCTGCTGCTCGACGGATGGTCACTGCCACTGCTGCTGCGCGACCTGGTCGGGCTGTATGCGGCGGGCGCCGATTCGGGCCTCCTGCCGCCCGCGCCGTCCTACGGCGACTACCTGAGCTGGTTGGCACGGCGCGACAACGCCGCCGGTGTCGAGATCTGGCGCGACACCATGGCGGGCTTCACCGAACCTACGTTGATCGGCGAGACAGGCGGTGCGGCGACTGTCGAGGTACCGACCGACCTGAGTATCGATCTCGACGACGACATCACCACCGCCCTGACCGAACTCGCCCGTACCTGCGGTGCCACGATGTCGACGATCGTGCAGTTCGCCTGGGCGACGGTGCTGGCCGATCAGCTCGGCCGCGACCGGATCGTGTTCGGCGAGACCGTCTCCGGCAGGCCCGCCGAGGTGCCGGGCGTCGAGTCGATGATCGGGCTGTTCATCAACACACTGCCGGCCCCCGTCCACGTGCGCGGCGACCGGACCATCGTGGCCACGCTGCGACAGTTGCAGGCGAACAAGACCCGGCTGCTCGATCACCACCACATCGAACTGTCCGGCATCATGGCGGCCGTCGGCGGCGGGCAACTGTTCGACACCCTGGTGGCGTTCGAGTCCTACCCGGTCGACAGCAGCGGAGTCGGCGATGCCGATATCGACGGTGTGCGGGTCACCGAGGTGGTCGGCACCGATGCCGCGCACTACCCGATCACCGTGCAGGCCCACCACACCGACACCCTGCACATCCGCGTGCGCTACCAGGCTGCCCGCGTCGACAGCGTGACCGCCGAGGGGCTCGCCGATCGCCTCGAGCGGGTCCTGCGCGCCGTCGCGGCCGACGCTGGACGACGGGTCGGCGACATCGACCTGTTGTCTGCGGCAGAGCGCGCGACACTGGTCCCGGCCAGAGGTGCGGCGCAGGCGGCGCCCGAGGCATTGACGGACCTGTTGCGGCACGGCGTGACCGAGCGGCCTGACGGTCCGGCGGTGATCTACGGCTCCGAGACGGTGAGCTTCGCGGAGCTGGATGCCAGCGCACATCGGTTGGCGCACTGGCTGTTCGACCACGGCGTCGAAGTGGGCGACACCGTCGGCGTCGTCATGCCGCGCTCGATCGAGCTGATCACCACGATCTGGGCGCTCGCCGAGGTGGGTGCCGCCTGCGCGCTGCTCGATCCACGCAACCCTGCGGAGCGGCTGGCGCTCATGCTCTCCGACAGCGCGGCCCGCGTCGTGCTGACCGTCGTGGACACGAGTAGCGGTGTCCCGGAAGGGGAGTGGGTGCGGCTGGTCGTCGACGATCCGGCCTCCGCGCCGATACGCGCCGCCGATCCCGGCCGAGTGCCGGTGCGGCGGAATGTCCTCGATACCGACCTGGCCTACGTCATCTTCACCTCCGGCACCACCGGTACCCCGAAGGGTGTCGCGGTCACCCAGACCGGTCTGGCGAATTTCGCCGCCGAACAACGGGAGCGGTACTCCGTCACCCCCGACTCACGGGTACTGCAGTGTGCCGCACCGGGATTCGACGCCGTCATGCTCGAGATCCTGATGGCCCACCCGCACGGCGCCACGCTGGTCATCTCGCCGCCCGATACCTACGCGGGTACCGAGCTGGCCGCTGTCATCGGAGACAACGCGGTCACCCACGCGTTCCTCACCCCGACCGTGCTCGCGACCATGTCACCCGACGGGCTCGACAGCCTCGCGGTACTTGTCGCCGGTGGCGAGGCGGTACAGGCCGAACTCGCGGCCGTCTGGGCGCCCGGGCGCCGTCTGTTCAACGGCTACGGCCCCACCGAGACGACGATCATGGTCGCTATCAGCGACCCGCTGACACCGGGGGAATCCATCACCCTGGGTGGCCCGATTCGCGGAACCTCCGCGATGGTGCTCGACTCGCGCCTGCGGCCCGTACCGATCGGTGTGACCGGCGAACTGTACGTCGGCGGCGTCCAGCTGGCGCGCGGATACCTCGGCCGATCTGCCGCCACCGCCGCGAACTTCCTCGCCAACCCCTACGATCCGGGCACGCGCATGTACCGCACGGGCGACCGGGTCCGCTGGACCGCCGAGCACACACTCGACTACCTGGGCCGCGCCGATCATCAGGTCAAGATCCGCGGCCAGCGGATCGAACTCGGTGAGATCGAGGCCGTCCTCGTCGACCAGCCCACCGTCGCCCACGCGGTGGCGCTGCTGCGCACCGATGACAACGGCACCGACCATCTCGTCGGCTATCTCGTCGGCGACGCCGTCGACCCAGAGCGGGTGCGAGCCGCGGCCCGCCGCCGGCTACCGGCCCACATGGTTCCCGACATCTGCGTTGTGCTGCACCAGCTTCCACTGGCCACCACCGGGAAACTCGACCGGACCGCCCTCCCGACACCGACGTTCGCCGCCGTCGGGTACCTGGCCCCGACCGGCTCGACCGAGCAGCTGGTCGCCGATATCTGCGCCGAAGTGCTCGACCTGCCCCGAGTGGGCATGCGCGACAACTTCTTCGACCTCGGCGGCAATTCCCTCACCGCCACGAGACTGACCGCTCGACTGAGCTCCGCACTCGGCATTCGAGTGGCGGTGCGCGACCTGTTCGAGTACCCGCGAATGGCCGACCTCGCCCTTCGGCTCACCGGCCGTGACCGGGTCGAACGCCCGGCCCTGACCCAGCGGCCCGGCGGGGGCGCGGTGCCTCTCTCACCCGCCCAGCACCGGATGTGGTTCCTCAACCAGCTCGACACCTCGGTCGGCGCCTACAACGTGCCGTTGGTGATCCGGCTGACCGGAGCGCTCGACGTCGCCGCGCTGCGCACCGCCTGCGCGATGGTGATCGACCGTCACGAATCGCTGCGCACGAAATTCCCGGTGGTGGACGGTATTCCGCACCAGGTCGTCGTCGATGCCGACGAGGTCGTCCCGGACCTGATCCCGGTCGTCATCGAGGAGTCGGTGCTGCCGACGGCGGCCGCGGCGGTTCTCTCGGCCAGCTTCCAGGTCACCGAGGCGCCGCCGGTGCGGGCCGAACTGTTCGCTCTCGGCTCCGACGCCCACGTGCTGGTGATCGCCGTGCACCACATCTGCGCGGACGGGCTGTCGATGATCCCACTCGCCCGCGACGTCGCGGCTGCCTATCACGCCGTCACCACCGCGAGCGCGCCCGCCTGGCCGCCGCTCACTGTCCAGTACCCCGATTACGCACTGTGGCAGCATGATCTGCTCGGCGACGAGCACGATCCGGAGTCGCTGCTGTCACGTCAGCTGGACTACTGGCGCGGCGCCCTCGCCGGGCTGCCGGAACTTCTCGAACTGCCCACGGATATGCCACGCCCGCCGGTCGCGTCGATGCGGGGGAGGATGGTCGATTTCACGATCGAGCCGGGGTTGCAGGAGCGGATCGCCGCGGTCGCGCGGGCAGCGGGCGCGACGCCGTTCATGGTGGCACACGCCGCGCTGACCGTCTTGCTCGCGCGGCTTGCCGACACCGGTGACATTGCGGTCGGCACACCGGTTTCCGGGCGCGGCGAACGCGAACTGGACGACCTGATCGGCATGTTCGTCAACACCGTCGTCCTCCGCACGGCCGTCCCCTCGGACAAGCCCTTCGACGCGCTCCTCGCCGACGTCATGGCCGCCGACCTCGCGGCACTCGCGCACGCCGAGGTCTCCTTCGAACAGGTCGTCGAGGCACTGAACCCGCCGCGTTCGACCGCGCACCTACCGCTCTACCAGGTGACGATCGACTACCAGAATCTGGACCAGGTGGTCCTCGATCTGCCCGGGATCACGGTGGAACCGGTCGAGGACTTCGTCGAGCAGGCGCAGTCGGATCTCAATGTGAAGCTGGTCGAGCGATTCGACGTGGACGGTAACCCGCTGGGCACTATGGGCCGATTGACCTACGCCACAGACCTTTTCGTAGAAGAGTCGATGGAGCGGTTCGCGCGCTGGTATCTGCGCATTCTCGAGGCCGTCACGACCGACCCGCACGCCGTCGTCGGCGACATCGAGTTCCTGGAACCGGGGCAGCGCCAGGAGGTTCTCGATGCCGCTGGTGTAGCGGGAGTTCAGGTTCCCGAGGAAACGATCGGTGGTTTGTTCGCACGCCGGGTCGAGGCCGCGCCGAACGCGGTGGCGGTGACCGATGGGGCGACGGTCCTGACCTACGCGGAACTGGATCGGCGCGCCAAGAGTGTGGCCACCCAGCTGATCGCGTCCGGTGCAGGCCCGGAAACCCTGGTGGCTGTGGCGTTGCCGCGTTCGGCCGATCTGGTGGTCGGATTGCTGGCAGTGGTGCTGTCGGGTGCGGGCTACCTGCCACTGGACGTGGCCTACCCGGCCGAACGCCTGCGCTTCGTACTCGACGACGCACGACCCGTGGTCATGCTGACCACCTCGGCCATGGCATCGGCGGTACCCGAATTCGACGGGCCGACAATTCAGGTGGACGGTCCCGCTGTCGAGAGTGCGCGGAATACCGCGGCGCTGCCGGACAACATCGCCTACATGATCTACACCTCGGGTTCCACCGGCAGGCCCAAGGGCGTCGCGGTCACCCACCGTGACGTGGTCACGCTGCTCTCGAATACCGCCGAGAAATTCGACGTGGGTCCCGACGACGTGTGGACGCTGTTCCATTCCTATGCTTTCGATTTCGCGGTCTGGGAGATGTGGGGCGCGCTGCTCTCGGGCGGGCGGCTGGTGGTCGTCGACTACGACACCACGCGCACGCCCGACGCCTTCGTCGAACTCGTGGCGCGCGAACGGGTCACCGTGCTCAGTCAAACGCCCTCGGCGTTCTACGGATTCGTCGATGCCGAGCGCCGCTACCGTGGCGCGGGCGGCGACGATCTCGCCTTGCGTTACCTCGTGTTCGGCGGCGAAGCACTCGATCCGTCTCGGCTGACGGGATGGTTCCTCGCGCATCCGGCGGGCTCGCCGCGACTGGTGAACATGTACGGCATCACCGAGACGACGGTGCACGTCAGCTACGCCGAGGTCGATCAGGTCGGCGACGGCGGGATCGGTCGTGCCCTGCCCGGCATGGCAGTCGCTGTGCTCGACAGGCGGTTGCGGCCGGTGCCGGTCGGCGTTGCCGGTGATCTCTATGTCGGTGGTGGACAGCTCGCGCGCGGCTATCACGGTGCGGGCGCGCTCACCGCCGGCCGATTCGTCGCCGATCCGTTCGGTGCGCCAGGGAGCCGCCTGTACCGGACCGGCGATGTCGGCCGGTGGCGTCGCGGCTTGCACGGGCTGGAACTGGACTACCTCGGCCGCGCCGACGCACAGATCCAATTGCGTGGGTTCCGTATCGAATTGGGCGAGGTGGAATCGGCGCTGCTCGGCCATCCCGGCGTCGCCCAGGCGGCTGCCACGGTGCATCGCCACGCCAAGGATGTCGATCAGTTGATCGGTTACGTCGTTGCTGTCGACGGGCGCGCACTCGACCCGGCGCGGGTTCGCGATACTGCTGCCGAACTGCTCACCGGCTACATGGTGCCCTCCGCCATCGTGGTGCTGCCTGCGCTGCCGGTGACGGTCAACGGCAAACTCGACCGAAAAGGCTTGCCCGCACCCGACTTCGAACGCACAGCAGACGAATACGACGCGCCGCGAACACCTGCCGAGATCGCGATCGCCGAGGTCTTCGCGCACACCCTGAACGTGGCCGGAGTCGGCGCCGGCGACGGATTCTTCGACCTCGGCGGCAACTCGCTGCTGGCGACCATGGCCGTCGCCGAACTCCACGGCCGCGGCATCCCGCTCGAACTGCCGTGGATGTTCGACGACGCGACTCCGCGGGCGCTGGCCCGCAGGGTCGACGAGGCCGAGGCCGAATCGGGCATGCAGGTGCTGCTGCCGCTGCGGCCCACCGGCGACGCCGCACCACTGTTCGCGATCCACCCGGCGGGCGGGCTGGCCTGGTTCTACGGCGGACTCGTCGGCCATCTGCGCGGCGACCGACCGGTGTTCGGCCTGCAGGACCCGCACGTCGTCGCCGACGAGCCCGACACCACCTCGATCGACGAGCTCGCCCAGCGCTACGTCGAGGAGATCCGCCGGACCCAGCCCAGCGGGCCGTACCACCTGCTCGGCTGGTCGCTGGGCGGCGAGATCGCCCATGCGGTGGCGATACAGCTGCAAGAGCGCGGCGATCAGGTCGCGTTGCTGGCGATGATGGACAGCGCGGTCGATGCGCCACCGGTCACGCCCGAGACCGGATCCGCGCCGGGCGAACTGATGGCCGATCTGCTCGGTGGCTGGCGGGAACTGTTCGATCTCGGCGATGCCGTCACCGCGAGCACCACCGAGCAGGCTTGGCAGGTGATCCGCGAGCAGATCACCGGCACCGGCTTGTTCAGCGCCGACCAGGTCGACCGGGTGATGGGGAGCTTCTCCACCGCGGGCAAACTCGCCGAGGATTACCAGCCGCGGACTTTCGACGGTGACCTGATCTTCTTCACCGCTGGTAGGGACCGTGACGACACCGATGCCATCGCGCAGACGTGGCAACCGCATGTCACCGGCCGTATCCACAACACTGTTCTCGACGTTTGCCACCTCGAACTGACCCACCCGTCCGCGCTGGCCGTTATCGGCCCGATCCTCGAAGGATTCATGAACTGATGACGACGACACAGCAGCAACTGCGCCTCGACGACGGCCGCACCGTCGCCTGCACCAGCCCCGCCGAGGCGCGCATGCTCTGGAACGAGATGATCGCCGACGGGTACTACCGCCAAGCGGCCGCTACGCTGCGGCCCGGCGACCTCGCCGTCGACATCGGCGCCAATATCGGACTCAGTGCGATGGTGTTCGCCGAAACGCACCCGGGTGTGCGGGTGATCGCGGCCGAGCCTGCGCCTGCCATCTACGACTGTCTGCACCGCAATATGGCGGCCCACGTGCCGAGCGGCGTCGCACTCGAAGTGGCGGTGGGCGCGGCGCCCGGAGTGCTGCCGTTCACCTGGTATCCCCGCGCCACCGCGAATTCGAGCCTGTACGCCGATCGCGACGCCGACGACGACGCGACGAAAACCTTCCTGCGCAACAGCGGCCTGCCTGAGGACGCGATCACTCTCATCACCCGCGGCCTGCACGACGGCGAGCAGATCGATGTCGAGGTCACGACGGTGTCGGCGATCCTGGCCGAGCAGGATCCGGCCGCCGAGATCGGTGTGCTGAAGATCGACGTCGAACGGGCCGAATTCGATGTGCTGCTCGGCATCACCGAATCCGACTGGTCCCGAATACGCGCCGTCGTCGCCGAAGTGCACGATCGCGACGGGCGCCTCGCCGAATTCTGCGAGGTCCTCACTGTTCACGGCCTCACTCCACGCACCCGCCAGGACTCCGCACTGGCAGGCACCGAACTGCACGAGGTGTACGCCGTGCGGGCGTGATCCGGCGGAATAGGGCGGGATCTGTTGGCGTAGCGGGTAATTCAGGTGCTGAGGACTGTTGTGGCGAGTGTCGCCGCCACATCGGCGGCTCGGCGTGCCTGCTCGGCCGTGAGCCGTTCGTGGGTGATGAAGAGCCGGTGGAACAGCGGTGCGATGGCGAGCCGGATGATCTCGTCCGCGTCGACATCCGGTGCGAGCTCGCCGCGCGCGACGGCCCGGGCCACGATCGCCGCCGCCTCGTCGTGGCGGGCGGCGTAGAAGCCGCGTAGCGCGTCGGCGGCATCGGGGTGCTGCATGCCCGCGGCGACGAAAGCTGTTGCCACCGAGCCTGCTTCGGGATCGGCGAAGCCCTGGCGGACCAGCTCGGTGAGCGCCCGGAGATCACCGGTGAGGGTGCCCGTGTCCGGGATCGGCCACGGTTGTTCCGCGGCGCGCGCGAGCGCGTCGGCGACCAGCCCTTCAGGGCCGCGCCACCGCCGGTAGACAGTGGTCTTGTGGACCCCGGCCCGTTGGGCGACGGCATCCACGTTCAGGCCCTGATAGCCGTGCTCGGCGAGTTCGGTCGTCGTCGCGTCGAGAACAGCTTCTCTGACCCGGGCACTCCGTCCGCCGGGGCGTCGTTGTGGTTCCAAAAAACAACTCCAGTTGCGTTAGTGGGGACGGTTCTGTAGGTTAAAGCTACACGAGTTGCGATTGGAGCACTGTTTGGCCACTCAACTGACTTTGCACGCGGGCACCGCCGTGTTGGTCTCGCACGACCGGATCTTCCTCGATCGGGTGGTCACCGTGATCATCGACGTCGCCGACGGCGGGCTGACCCGATTCGGCGGCGGCTACACCGGGTTCCTGACCGAGAAGGCGGCCGCGCGGATCCGCTGGGAACAGGCATACACCCAGTGGCGCGGCGAGATCGGGCGTCTGGAGGAGTTCGCTACGAGCACTGCCCAGCAGGTCGCGCCGGGGCGGGCGATGACCGACAACAACAAGATGGCCTACGACCGTAATGCCGGGCGGGTGCAGAGCTCGGTCGCCTCGCGAGTGCGCACTACCGCCGAGCGGTTGCGCAGGCTGCGAGCCGACCAACCACCTCGCGCTCACTCGGGTCGACGAGGTGGAACGGGCGCTGCACGAGTATCGCGGTGCGGTGGTCGTGGTGTCACACGATTGGGCGTTGCGCCGTCGTTTCCGTGGAGTACAGAAGGGAATTGAGAACTTTGGCTGAAATCGTGCAGGTAGTCGATGTACCCGGCGCACCGTACGGGGTCACTGTCGGGCCCGATGGGGCGCTGTGGTTCACCCTGGTCACCCAGGGTGCGGTCGGTCGATACGTGGCGGGGGATATCCGGACCTTTCCGCTCGAACAGGCCGACGGGCAACCGACGGTGATCGTCGCCGGTACCGATGACGCGTTGTGGTTCACCGAGTTCAACGGCGGCAGGCTCGGGCGGATCACCACCGAGGGGGCCGTGACCAGCAGGGGAATGGACGGTCCCTACGGTGCGTGCGTGGGATCGGATGGGGCCCTGTGGCTTACCGAGTTGCAGGCGGGTCGGGTCGCCCGACTCGCCGTGGACGGCACCATCACCCGCGTCGAGGTCGACGGAATGCCGTCGATGATCACGCCGGGACCCGATGGCGCACTGTGGCTTACCGTGAATCAGGGCAACGCGATCGCCCGCGTCGACACCGACCTCGCGCTCCGGGTCCACCCGCTCCTCACGCCTGCGGCTGGTCCCGTGGGAATCACCGCGGGTCCCGACGACGCGTTGTGGTTCGCCGAGATCGGCGCGGGTGCGATCGGGCGGATCGACCTCGATGGCGCCGTCACCGAATTCGCGCTCCCGGACACCGGTGCCCGCCCGCACGCGATCGTTGCCGGTCCCGATGGCGCCCTGTGGTTCACCGAGTGGGCCGGCGGCCGGCTGGGCCGGATCACCCTCGACGGTGAGATCACCCACCTCGACCTACCGGGTGCCGAACCACACGGTCTCACCGTCGACCCCGCCGGGTTCATCTGGGTGGCGATGGAATCCGGTGCGCTGGTGCAGGTATCGCCGTCGTGACCATCCACCCTGGCTCTGTGCTGCTCGGTCCCGGCTGGTCGATCCTGAATCCAGGCCGTAACGGCGCGGATACCGCGACGAATCCCGCTGTGCGCGTAGCTGTCCGAGCCTAGGGCGTAGTGAGCGCCTTGACCACCGCGGTACCGAAGCCGAGGTCGTTGCTCGTCGGCATGCGGGTATAGGTGCCGCCGGTCTGCTCGGCGAGGGTCTGCAGGGTTTGGGTGCCCTGGCCGCCGACTACGACGATGTCGATGCGGATCGGCTTGTCCGACTTGGTCGCCGCGGTGATCTCGCTGACGAGCGCGGGACCGGTCAGCGTCGAGTCGTCGTCGGGGCCGTCGGTGATCAGCAGGATCGAATTCGTTCGGCCGGGGGAGTAGCCCGCCACCGCGGCGCGGTAGGCGGCGAGCAGACTCGGGTAGGCCTGATCCGCGGTGAGCTGGCTCGGTTTCACCGCGGTGACCGCCGAGCCGACCGCGTTGCGCTGGGTATCGGTGAGCAGCTCGGTGTCGACCTGCACCTTGTACGGGGTGGTGCCGTCGAGGTTCTTGCCGAACGTCCACAGGCCGAGCCCGAAGTCGGGCGGCATCACCTGCAGCGTCGAGGCCACGGCGGCGATCGCGTTCGACAGGCGGGTGGTCGATCCCTCCGCGGTGCCCATCGACGACGACACATCGAGCAAGACCGTGCCGTTCACCCCGAGAACCGGGTTCGCGAGCGTCGATTGGACCTTCTCCAGTGCCGCGCGCGCCGGATTCGCCGGTGCCGAGCCGATGGCAGGACCGAAGCCCTCGGTGGCGAGCGCGCCCGCCTGCTCGGGTGCGCGCAGGAAGTCGATGAACCGCGAGGCGATCAGATTCTGGGTCTTGTCGACCCATGGACCCGACAGCAGCGCGGCGGGATAGTCGGCCAGCGGCGCGGTGCCGACGGGCCGGTAGGCGGTGAGCCCACCGGTGCCGAGCTGTTGCTGGGTTGCGGCGACCGCGTGCACGTCGTCGGCGGTGGGATTCGCGCTGATCTTCGACATCGCGGTCATCAGGTCGGCCGGTGTCTCGGCGCCCGCGGCGAGTCCGGAGATCCCGGCGACGACCTGCCCGGAGCTCGCGGCCTGCTCGGTCAACGGTTCGGTCCCCGAGATCGCGGCACCGATCGACGCGGCGGCGGCGGTCGTGGCGTCACCGGTGGGCAGCGCCATCCGTAGCCCGCCCCAGCCGGACAGGCCGACCTCGTCGAGCGAGCCCTGCTGCAGGCGCGGCAGGTCGGCCCAGGCGATCTGGTGCTGTTCGAGCGCTTGGCGCAGGGCATCGGGCACGGCCAGCACGATCGGGCTGGTGGCGATCGAGGCGGGCGTGCCCTCGATCAGACCGGGCACCCGAACCAGCTCGATCGACCGGCTCGAATCGGCGATCCACAGCCCCGGTTGCGGGCCGAGGGCCGGATCCCACTTCGCCGTATCGGCGAGGCCGGCCGCGAGCGCGCTCGACGGGCGTGCCGACACCGTCACCTGCGCGCAGTGGTCGCGCACCCGAGGTTTGGTCGCGTTGAAACGATCGGCTGCGGCCTGCACCGGTCCCGCGATCGCCGGATCGACGGTGACATCGAGCTGCGCGGCCCCCTCGACGCACTCGGCGGCGGCCGCGACATCGGTGGTCGCGGCGCGATCGCTGAGCTGGAACCACGCGAAGACGGCGACGATCACCAGGACGAGTGCCGATGCCGCGATAACCGGACCCTTGCTGATACTTCGAGAACTGGTCCCGTTGCGATGCGTACCCACGCGGCAAGTTTAAGGACACCGCGCGCAACCGCAGCACAGCGCATACCGGTGCGCATTGCCGCAGGTCACAGCGCGCCGTACGCGCGGTCGGCAGTAGGCGCAATCCTGCAGTGTGTGCCGAACAGCCGAGCCGGGTGCCCCAGTGGACACCCGGCTCGGCCGGTCAAGCACGGATCACGCGACCGCGGTCGTATTCACGACCACCCCACACCCCCGACTGACCCGTCTGCGCCGCGTACTCGGTGCACCCCGCGAGCAACGGGCACCCGGCGCAGATCTCGCGGGCGTAGTCGAAGTCCTGCGACGGGTACGGAAACCATGCCTCGTGGTTGGGGTCACCGCGGCAGGCGGCACGGTGCCATTGCCCCGAATCGGACAGGGTCAGCAGTTCGGTCAGTGCGAGGTCGGTGGTGGTCACGGCGCGTACTCCTTCCAGATCCGGCGCTGCTTGCGAGCGAGCGGGTCGGGAGCCTTCGGCTCCCACAACAGCCGCATCCCCGCCTCTTCCGGGGTGCGGTCGGCCTTGCCCGAATTGCACGGGACGCAACAGGCCACGAGATTGCTCCAGGTATTGGGTCCGCCCCGGGAGCGCGGGCGGATGTGGTCGACGGTGTGTGCCCAGTCGGCGCAGTAGCCGCACCGGTGCTTGTCACGACGCAACACCCCGGCCAGCGTGGCGCGGCTGTCGTCACCGATCGGCGTGACGTGCGCCAGGAACACGTATCGCACCAATCGGATGGTCTCGGGCAGCCCGATGACCAGCCGCTGCGACCGGATCGGGAAGTGCGGTACCCGCTCGATGACGGTCTCCGCGGCACCGCTGATCAGCAGTGTCACGGCCCGATCGGCGGTGATCTCGTCGAGGGCCTCGTAGCTGGCGTTCAGCACGAGCACCCGCTGGTGTATCCAGGTGTCGGACGCGGGCACCGCCGAGTTGACGGCATGACGAATCATCATGGGAATCACCATGTTTCGAGAGAAGCGAACGGCGGAGGGAGAAGGCCCGGTCAGGCCACGAACAGGAGACGGCCGGAGCCATCGATACCCAGGCTCATCGCGCCATGGGCCAAATGTGCGCGGCGATAGGTCTTATCCGATTCTCGCTGTGGCGCTTGCTGTTTCACGGCCGTCTCCTCCTCTCGATGCTGCTCGTCGGTTCCTCGCCCGATGCGAATCACCTGCGTGGAATCATGGTGGCATATCGCGTCCGAAATGTCGGCTGATTTATTTTCGGTCGACGGTCGCGCAGCCAGCGCTGGGCCGACCACCACACGGCGAACCCGGCCATGGCGTAGAGGGCACCGAACAGGCAAGAAGCCCACCATCCCCACGAGGTGTACGCCCACGTCGTCGAGACCGCGCCGAGCGCGGAGCCCAGCGAGTAGAAGGCCATGTAGGCGCCGATGACGCTGCCGGCGCGATCCGGGTGTGCGGTGGTCAGCAGATGCTGACTGCTCACGTGCACGGCTTGGACGGCGAAGTCGAGCAGCACGATGCCGACGACGAGCAGCACCAGTGTCGGCCCGGTCCGTGCGATCAGCAACCACGACGCGGCGAGCAGCAGCAGCGACCAACCGGTGATCAGCTGGGCGTGGCCGGCATCGGCCCACCTGCCTGCCCGGCCCGCGCCGAGGGCGCCCGCGAGTCCCACCAGCCCGAACAATCCGATCTCGGTGGTGCCCAAAGACCAGGGCTGCGCACCGAGCGGGAGCGCGAGGCAACTCCAGAGTGATCCGAAAGAGGCGAAAACGAACAACGTGATCAGGCCCCGGCTCAGGAACAGTCGATCCGTGGTCACGAGGCGTCCCATCGACCGCAGAATCCGCGTGTATCGATCACCGGAGGTTCTGACATCCTGGGTCAGGCCGCCTCGGGTAACGACGGCGAGCCCCGCGCACAGCACGGCCAGCAGGGCAAAGACCGCGCGCCAGCCGAACGTATCGCCCAGCAGTCCGGCGACGACCCGGACGCCGAGGATGCCGATCACGACACCGGAGGTGACGGCGCCGATGTTGCGGCCGCGTTCACCGGGCGCGGACACCGCGGCGACATAGGCGACTGTCACCTGCACCACGACCGCGAACACCCCGGCGAAAGCGAGTCCGACCACCGCGACGACACCGTTGGGCGCGGCGGCTGTGACCGCGGCCCCGGCCGCGGTGAGTGCGAGCATTGCGCCGATCAGCCGACGTCGGTTCATCAGATCGCCGAGCGGGACCAGCAGGATCAGCCCGGCGAAGTAACCGATCTGCCCCGCGGCGATCAGGACACCCAGCGACTGCGGCGACAATCCCAGCTCGGTACCCGCCACTGCCAAGACCGGCTGGATCGCATAGATCGTCGACACTGCCACGGCGCACACCGTCGCCAGCATCAACCGCTGTGCTCGCGTAATTCCTGTCACCACCAGACCTCCAAAAGAGTAGCAAATTGAAACCAATTGACGGTAAGGCATAATGGTTTCGAATTGCAACCAACATGGAGGTGGCTGATGAACCCAGCGGCCAGTGCCGACCGCGAATGGACGGATGCCACCTGCCCGGTCGCCAGAACCGTCGACCTGGTGGGTGACCGGTGGAGTCTGCTCATCGTGCGTGACGCCATGGACGGGCCCGCGTCGTTCACTGAGTTCCGGCAGCGGCTCGGGATCGCGCGCAACATCCTCGCCGACCGTCTCCGTCGACTCGTCGAGGGCGGCATCCTCGCCACCAGCGCTACCCCGAGCGGAAAACGGCACGTCTACGAGCTGACCGCCGCCGGGCAGGACCTGTTCACCACCATCGTGGCCCTGCGGCAGTGGGGGGAGGCTCACGCCTTCGCCGACGACGAGCCCCGCTCGGCGCTCGTGGACCGTGACGGCCGACCCCTCGCCGCGCTACACCCGAGCAGTCGGTCCGGCGAGCGGGTCACTGCCGAGACCACCGACGTGCGACGAGTGGACTGAGCGACCTCGAGCGGTGACGGTCGCCTACCGTGCGCGGCGAGCGGGGCCGCTGTTCATCTTCGGTCGGCGGCGACGAGTTCGGCGCAGCGTTCGCCGACCAGCATGACGGTGATGTTCGGGTTGACCGTGGTGTGCGCGGGGAACACCGAGGCATCGGCGACGCGCAGACCGTCGACGCCCTTGACCCGCAGTTCCGGGTCGAGCGGGCTCATCTGGTCGTCGAGCGGACCCATCCGGACCGTGCCGACCGGGTGGTAGACGGTGTTGTGCGTGCGGCGGACATAGTCGGCCAGTTCGGCATCGGTCTGCGCGTCGGGCCCCGGATACAACTCGCGCTTCACCCAGTCCGCCAGCGGCGCGGTCGCGGCGATCTCGCGAGCCTTGCGCAGGCCGGCGATCATCACCCGCATATCGTGGCCCTCGGGGTCGGTGAAGTAGCGCGGGTCGACCTTCGGCTTGTCCCGGAAGTCGCGTGAGCGCAAACGCACGGTGCCGCGTGAGCGGGCATGGGTGACGTTCGGCGTGAGACAGAAGGTGTTCTCGGCGGTCGGGTAGCCCTGTCGCAGCGTGTGCATGTCGAACGGGACGCTGCCGTAGTGCATCATCAGATCCGGCCGGTCGAGACCGTCCTCGGTCGGGGTGAAGATGCCGGCCTCCCACCACTGGGTGGAACTGTCCACCATCGGTCGCGTCGTCTCGAATCCGATCACGCCCTCCGGGTGGTCCTGCAGGTTCGCGCCGACGCCGGGCGAGTCGACGAGCACCTCGATTCCGTTCTCGCGCAGGTGAACCGTAGGTCCGATGCCCGAAAGCATGAGCAGCTTCGGCGAGTCGATGGCGCCCGCGGAGACGATCACCTCCCGGTGCGCGGTGATCCGGGTCGTGCGCCCGAACGCGTTGTCGGTGATGTCGACCCCGACGGCCCGGCCGTTCTCGATCACGATCTTCTTGGCCCAAGCCCCCGTCCGCACGGTGAGGTTCGGCCGGTCGAGATTCGGGTGCAGATAGCTGACCGACGACGACGACCGCGTGCCATCGGAACGCCGGTTGATCTGAAAGAAGTTGGCGCCGTTGACAACTGTGCGACCCGCATTGAACTCCGCGCGCGGAATCCCGACCGCCTCGCAGGCGTCGAGCAGGGCCACCCCGCACGGATCGTTCGGCGGCACCGTCATGATGTGCACCGGCCCGCCGCGGCCGTGGTGCTCGCCGGGAGCGTCGTTGGTCTCGATCTGCGGATACAGCCGATACACCGAATCGGCGCCCCACCCCACGGCACCGTGATCGCGCTCCCACGAGTCGAGGTCCTCCCGCGGCGCCCAGAACGCGATGCAGCTGTTGTGCGAGGAGCAGCCGCCGAGCACTTTGGCGCGGGCGTGGCGCATGAACGAATTGCCGTTCTCCTGCGGTTCGATCGGGTAGTCCCAGTCGTAGCCGGATTCGAGGAGTTCCATCCAGCGGTCGAGGTGCAGGATGGCCGGGTCGTCGACATCGGACGGTCCCGCCTCGAGCAGACAGACCGTCACCGACGGGTCTTCGGACAACCGTGACGCGACAGCCGCCCCCGCGGAACCGCCGCCGACAATCACGTAATCGTATGTGCTCACCGCTGTTCCTCCTGATCGGCGAACCAGCCGGTGACGCCCGGCCGGAGGTTCTCGTAGACGTGTTTGGGCTCGCGATACTCGTTCAGCCCGGATGGTCCGAGCTCACGGCCGACCCCGGAATGCCCGAATCCGCCCCACTCGGCCTGCGGCAGATAGGGCCCGAAGTCGTTGACCCACACCGTGCCGTGCCGCAGCCGGGCCGCGATCCGGCGCGCGCGGGCCGCGTCGCCGGACCACACCCCGCCGGCCAGGCCGTATTCGGTGTCGTTGGCGATGGCGACCGCCTCGTCCTCGGTGGTGAAGGTCTCGATGGTGACGGTGGGCCCGAAGGCCTCATCGTGCACGCACGCCATGGCGCGGGTCGCGCCGTCGATGACGGTCGGCGGATAGAACCAGCCGCCGTCGAGTGATCCCGAGCCCTGATCACCGGTCGCGAACTCGCCACCGGTGCGGATGACAGCACCGTCGGCGCGGGCCGCCTCGACATAGGCGTGCACCTTGTCGCGGTGGGCCGCCGAGATCAGCGGGCCGGTCTCGGTGCCCTCGGCGAAGGGCAGCCCGAGCCGGATCTGTTCGGCGCGGCGCACCAGTTCGTCGACGAAACGGTCGTGCGCTGATTCCTCGATCACCAGTCGCGCACCGGCCGAACACACCTGCCCGGAGTGCAGGAACGCGGCATTGAGCGCGTTGTCCACTGCCGCGGCGAGTCGCTCGTCGGTGTCACAGGCGTCGGCGAAGATCACGTTCGGGTTCTTGCCGCCCAGTTCGAGGGCCACCTTCTTCACCGTGGCCGCGGCCTCGCGCGCGATCACCTTGCCGGTGGCCAGTCCGCCGGTGAAGGAGACCAGGTCGACGGCGGGATGCGACGACAGCGGCGCCCCCGCGGTGGCACCGGCGCCGAGCACCAGGTTGGCCACGCCGGGCGGCACCCCGAGGTCGTGAATGACCGTCATCAGCAGGATCGCCGTGTGCGGGGTCAGCTCGGCCGGCTTGAGGACGAAGGTGTTGCCCGCCGCCAGCGCGGGCGCGATCTTCCACGCTGCCTGCAGCAGCGGGTAGTTCCACGGCGTGATCAGGCCGCAGACGCCGACCGGTTCGTACACGATCCGCGAGTCCACGTCGGCCGAACCCGCGTCGACGACTCGGCCGGCGTCCTCTGCGGCGAGCTTGCCGAAGTAGCGGAAGCAGTTCGCGATGTCGGACATGTCGATGTCGGACTCGTACGGGCGCTTGCCGGTGTCGAGGGTCTCGGCGCGCGTGAACTCGTCGCGGCGGGCGTCGATCGCGTCGGCGATCCGCAGCAGCAGATCACCGCGGTCGGCGGCGCGGGTCTGTCGCCACGGGCCGTCGTCGAAGGCCCGGCGGGCCGCGGTGATCGCGGCGACGGTGTCGTCTCGGTCGGCCTCGGCAACGACTCCGACGAGGGAATCATCTGCCGGACAACGGATGTCGCGAGTCTTACCGGACGCTGACGGGCGCCAGGAGCCGTCGATATAGAGGGTGTCGCTCATGGTGGATCCCTTCACAGTTCGCTGTCGGTGCTGTCGACGTCGCTGGATTCGGGTTCGTGGTGATCGGTCGCCGCCCGGCGCAGGTGCAGATAGCCGAGGTGGCGTTCGTACTGGTCGAGAATGTCGCCGATGATCTGTTCGCGGCTGTAGCCGTTGAGGGAGTAGCCCTGCGAGCCCTCGGCCAGGTAGACCTCGCAGCGGAAGTAGCGATCGCCGGACCGCTGGGCCAGCACGGCGTAGGTCGGGGCCGGTGCCGAGACGGGCCAGATGCCGTATTCGAACCGGGGCTCACTGGCTTGATCGACCAGCAGGCGCGGTGACGGCAGACCCTCGTTGGACTGGGAATCGTCGATGGTCGCCGTCACGCCCATGTGCTCGAATTCCGCTGCCACATCGTGCATCGCCGGATCGACGGTGCCGGTGATGAACCTGCGCGTCGCCGCGGCGCCCGGGTAGTTGATCGTCGAGAGCAACCGCCGCCGCCAGCTGCTGAGTTCGGCCGGGCCACGGCCCGCGGCGAAAGCCTTGGGCAGCGAGGCGCGGTAGCTGTCGAGTTTGAAGGACTCGTTGCGCACCGCGCGCAGCATCGCGATGCCGATCAGCGCGAGGACGAACGAGAAGGGCAGGCCCATGATGATGGTGGCGTTCTGCAGGGTCGTGATGGAGCCGCCCGAACCGGCGAACAACATCGACAGCGTCAGCAGCCCGATCGCGGCGGACCAGAAGATGCGGGTGCTGCGCGCGCAATCAGCCATCGGGTCAGGCAGTTTCGAGGTGAAATTGCCCATGACCAGCGATCCCGAGTCGGCGCTCGTCACGTAGAAGAGCAACCCGGTGACGGTCGCGATGCCGAGCAACAGGGTGGCGCCGGGATATTGCTCGAGCAGCGAGTAGAAGCCGAGTTCGGCTCTGGCCGCGGTCTGCTCGGCGAAGTCCTTGTCGTCTCTGGCGACCTCGAGCGCGCTGTTGCCGAAGACCGAGATCCAGAGCAGCGTGAAGCTGAACGGTACGACGAGCACGCCGAAGATGAACTGGCGCAGCGTGCGTCCGCGCGAGATGCGCGCGAGGAACAGGCCGACGAACGGCGCCCAGGCCACCCACCATGCCCAGAAGAACAGCGTCCAGCTGTCGAGCCAGGTCGACGGCGCGTTCGCCGTCTCCGGATTGCGCTCCCAGGCGAAGGTGTCGAGGGTCCGGTCGGGGAAGGTCGAGAGGTAGTCGCCCGCGTTCTGAGCCAGGCCGTTGAGCAGGAAAGCGGTGTTGCCGGTGACCAGGACGTAGATCAGCAGCGCGATCGCCATGATGACGTTGAGTTCCGACAATCGCCGGATGCCCTTGTCGACACCGGTGGTGGCCGAGATCGTGGTGATGGCGACCGACAACGCGATGAGCCCGATCTGGGCGGCCTTGCCCTGGGAGATCCCGAACAGCTGGTTCAGTCCGTAGTTGAGCTGGACGATGCCGATGCCGAGCGAGGTGGCGATGCCGAAGATGGTGCCCAGCACCGCGGCCACGTCGATCGCGTCGCCCCACCGGCCGTGCACGCGTTTGCCGAAGATCGGATAGAGCGCGGCGCGGATCGTGAGCGGCAGGTTGTGCCGGAACGCGAAGTAGGCGAGCGCGCCGCCCATGAGCGCGTACATCGCCCAGCCGGTGATGCCGTAGTGGAAGATCGTCCAGGCGACGGCGTCGCGGGCGGTCTCGTTGGTTTCGGGCGGGCCGAGCGGCGGGTGCAGGTAGTTGTAGACGGGTTCGGCGACCGAGAAGAACATCAGGTCGATGCCGATACCCGCCGCGAACAGCATCGATGTCCAGGAGAAGAGGCTGTATTCCGGCCGTGATTCCTCCGGCCCGAGCCGGTAGCGGCCGTACCGGCTGGCGCCCAGGAACACGACGAGGCCGAGGATCAGCGTGGCGAGCACGAAGTACCACCAGCCGAACCAGGTGGAGATGAAGGTCTTGACCTCGCCGACAATGGTTTCGGCGCTCGACGGCGAGGCCAGCGCCCAGATCCCGAAGGCGAGCACCGCGCCCGCCGAGATGAGGAACACGGGCTTGTTGACCGAACGCCGGTCGGCTACGGGATGTGCCGGGACCGCGCCGTGCGCGGTCCCGGTCGGTGATCGTTGCGTGCCGTTGTCCCCGGGATTGCTGACACCACCCATGCGAGGCAGGCTAGTTCGTGCCTACCCGCTGATCGGGGATATCAGTGGTTGCCGACCTCGTGTTCGAGTCGGCGCGCCACCAGGTCGCGGGCTTGTTCGCGCAGCGCTGGCCGGTAGCCGCTCGGATACACGGGATCGCCCGGCGCGTAATTCTTGAGCACTTCCTTGGCGAGGGTGATCTTGTGGACCTCGGTCGGACCGTCGGCGATTGCCATGACTTCGGCGTAGGTGGTCATGTCGAGGAAAGGCAGATCGGTGCTCACGCCCATCGCGCCGTGCAGATGCAGTGCGCGGCGGGCGATGTCGTTCATGACAGTCGGCATCGCGATCTTGATGGCGGCGATGTCCTTGCGGACGGCGCGATAGTCCTGGGCCTGGTCGATGCGCCAGGCGGTGCGCAGGACGAGCAGGCGGAACTGTTCCATCTGGATCCAGCTGTCGGCGATGCGTTCCTGGGTCATCTGGAAGCCGCCGACCACACCCTTGCGGGCCGGGCGCGACACCGCGCGCTCGCACATCATGTCGAAGGCTTTGCGCACCAACGCGACCGTGCGCATCGCGTGGTGCACGCGGCCGCCGCCGAGCCGGGTCTGCGCGACGACGAACCCCGCACCTTCCGCGCCGAGCAGATGATCGGCGGGCACTCGCACATCGGTGAATCGCAGATGCGCTTCGTGTTCGCTGAACCCGGGCACGGTGAAGTTGCGCACCAGCTCGAGGCCCGGCGCGTCGGCGGGCACGATGAACATCGACAACCGCTGGTGCGGTTCGGCTTCGGGGTCGGTCACCACCATCACGATGTGGAAGGTGGCGAATTCGGCGGCGGAGTTGAACCACTTCTCGCCGTTGATGACCCACTCGTCACCGTCGCGCACCGCGGTGGTCCGGAACGCGGTGGGGTCCGAGCCGCCGGTGGGTTCGGTCATCGCGTAGCAGGAGCCGATCTCGCCGTCGAGCAACGGTTGCAGGTACTTCGCCTTCTGCTCCTCGGTGCCGAAGTGCGCCAGGATCTCGGCGTTACCGGAATCCGGTGCCTGGCAACCGAAGACGAGCGGCGCCCACATCGAGGTGCCGAGCACTTCGTTGAGCAGCGCCAACTTGAGCTGGCCGAAGCCGGGACCGCCGAGCTCGGGGCCGAGATGGCAGGCCCACAGACCGTGATCCTTGACCTGCTGTTGCAGCGGCCGCATCAGCGCCCGGATCTCGGGGTCGGTCCGGTCGTAGGGATTGGGGTAGAGCAGATCCAGGGGCTCGACCTCGGTGCGAACGAACTCCGCCACCCAGTCGAGTTTGCGCTGGTACTCCGGATCGG
The DNA here is from genome assembly GCF_050320175.1 of Nocardia sp. FBN12. Lineage (GTDB taxonomy): Bacteria > Actinomycetota > Actinomycetes > Mycobacteriales > Mycobacteriaceae > Nocardia. The sequence continues at coordinate 2,018,006 of NZ_CP190048.1, forward strand.
TCTCGAAATCCCAAGCCATGGTCAGCCTTTCGTGTTGTCGTCCGTGGCGCGGAGCCCGGACAGGACGGTGTCGGTGAGGATGTCGGCGATCTCGGCGGGGGAGTGGGTGCCGCGCTCGCGGTACCAGTAGCCGAGGGAATTGAGCATGCCGAGCAGGCCGTTGGTGACGATGTGGTCGGCGGTGCGCAGGTGCCCGGCCGCGTGGCCCGCGTCGATGACGTCTTGCCAGAGACGCTGGATCCGGTCGCGGAGCTGTTGCAGGACGACCGCGTGTTCGCGGGTGAGCGCGTCGGCGTCACGCAGGTGCACGGCCACCGCGCGCCGATGCGCGACGATCAGTTCGACGTGGCTGCGAACCAGTTGGCGCAGGGTTTCGACGGGGTCGGATTCGGCCTCGACGATCCGTTCGGCATCGGCGAGCAGTAGCCGGGTGTAGTCGCGCAGGATCGCCCACAGCAGGTCTTCCTTCGAGCCGATGTGGTAGTACAGCGCACCCCGCTGGACGTCGGCTTTCGCGCCGATCTCGGCGACGCCGGTGGCGTGGAACCCGCGTTCGGAGAACAGCTCGAGTGCCGCGTTGTTGATCCGCTCCCGCGTATCCGCGCGCTCGGTGGCGCGGGGACGTCCGCGTCGGCGCACGGGAGCTACTGGTTCGGGTGTCACGGCGCCTCCGTTCGGTCCGGTCCGCGACTTAATGTTCCGATCAGTACATTAATTGCCCGCGCCCCTACAATCAAGGGGTGACCCGCCACGCCCGTGCTGCCGACCTCGGTGGCTCGGCGTGGCGGAATGGGTGGAGCCCGCAGGGCGTTCCACCCACACGAGGTGTCACCTCTACCCACGGGTAACATGACATCGACTTATCCCACCCGGTTTTCACCAAAGTGAGGCAGTAGATGACAGAGCGGATTCAGGTCGGCGGGCTCCAGGTGGCGAGCGTTCTTCACGATTTCATCGAGAACGAGGCGCTCCCCGGTACCGGCGTAGATTCCGCCGCGTTCTGGGCCGGTGCCGAGCAGATCATCAACGACCTCGCCCCGCGTAACCGCGCTCTGCTCGCTGAGCGCGACGAGTTCCAGGGCAAGCTCGACGCTTGGCACGGCGAGAACCCCGGCGCCGGCTACGACAAGGCCGCCTACAAGCAGTTCCTGACCGAGATCGGTTACCTGAAGCCCGAGCCCGCGCCGTTCCAGATCGGCACCGGCAACGTCGACACCGAGATCGCCACCACCGCGGGCCCGCAGCTCGTGGTGCCGGTGATGAACGCGCGCTTCGCGATCAACGCCGCAAACGCGCGCTGGGGTTCGCTCTACGACGCGCTCTACGGCACCGACGCCATCCCCGAGGCCAACGGCGCGGAGAAGGGCAGCGGCTACAACCGCGTGCGCGGCGACAAGGTCATCGAGTGGGGCCGCAACTTCCTCGATGACGCCGTCACCCTGATCACCGGTTCGCACATCGGTTCGTCGTACTACAAGATCGTCGACGGCGAGCTCGAGATCGGCCTGGAAGACGGCACCGACATCGGCCTGGCCGACCCGTCGCAGCTCGTCGGCTACCTCGGCGACCCCGAGGCTCCGACCTCGATCCTGCTCAAGCACAACGGGCTGCACATCGAGATCCAGGTCGACGCCACCTCGCCGATCGGCTCCACCGACACCGCCGGTGTCAAGGACATCGTGCTCGAGTCCGCGCTCACCACGATCATGGACTTCGAGGACTCGGTCGCCGCGGTCGACGCCGACGACAAGGTCGTCTGTTACCGCAACTGGCTCGGCCTGATGAAGGGCGACCTGGCCGAGGAAGTCGCCAAGGGCGGCAAGACCTTCACCCGCACCATGAACCCCGACCGCGTGTTCACCGCGCTCGACGGTTCCGAGCTGGTCCTGCACGGTCGTTCGCTGCTGTTCGTGCGCAACGTGGGCCACCTGATGACCTCCGACGCGATCATCGACGCCGAGGGCTACGAGGTGCCCGAGGGCATCATGGACGGCCTGATCACCTCGCTGGTCGCCGTGCACTCGCTCAACGGTGACAACACTCGCCTCAACTCGCGCACCGGCTCGGTCTACATCGTGAAGCCGAAGATGCACGGCCCCGACGAGGCCGCGTTCACCAACGAGCTGTTCGGCCGGATCGAGGACGTCCTCGGCCTGACCCGCAACACCCTCAAGGTCGGCATCATGGACGAGGAGCGCCGCACCACGGTCAACCTCGCCGCATCGATCGAGGCCGCCAAGGACCGCGTTGTCTTCATCAACACCGGCTTCCTCGACCGCACCGGCGACGAGATCCACACCTCCATGGTGGCCGGGCCGATGGTCCGCAAGGCCGAGATGAAGGCCCAGACCTGGATCACCTCCTACGAGGACTGGAACGTCGACACCGGCCTGGCCAAGGGCCTGCCCGGCAAGGCGCAGATCGGCAAGGGCATGTGGGCCATGCCCGACCTGATGGCGGGCATGCTCGAGCAGAAGATCGGCCACCCCAAGGCCGGCGCCAACACTGCCTGGGTGCCCTCGCCGACCGCCGCCACCCTGCACGCCACCCACTACCACCTGGTGGACGTGTTCAAGCAGCAGTCGCAGATCGCCAAGGGTGGCCCCCGCGCCACCGTCGACCAGATCCTCGAGATCCCCCTGGCCCAGTCCACCGACTGGACCGACGAGGAGAAGCGTCAGGAACTGGACAACAACTCCCAGGGCATCCTGGGCTACGTGGTCCGCTGGATCGATCACGGTGTCGGCTGCTCCAAGGTGCCCGACATCAACGACATCGGCCTGATGGAAGACCGTGCCACCCTGCGCATCTCGAGCCAGCTGGTCGCCAACTGGCTGCGCCACGGCATCGTCACCGAGGCCGACGTGATCGCCAGCCTCGAGCGGATGGCCCCGGTCGTCGACCGCCAGAACGCGAACGACAAGACCTACCGCCCGCTGGCCCCGAACTTCGATGACAACATCGCGTTCCAGGCCGCCAAGGAACTGGTCCTGGAAGGCACCACGCAGCCCAACGGCTACACCGAGCCGATCCTGCACCGGCGTCGCCGCGAGTTCAAGGCCGCGCAGAAGTAGTGGTGTCGATTCCTTGAAAAGTAGCTCGTAGCAGCACTTTTCGATTGAGGCCCCGCGTCGGAGAAATCCGAGGCGGGGCCTCTGCCGTCACCGGAGATCACCGGCCGACGCCTCAGGCCAGTTTGGGTCACCTCGCGGCGGAAGGGCACCTCGTCGTTGGACGGCAGTTCGGCGTCGAACTCCTCGGCGGCGCGGCGGCCCGACCAGACGGCCGCGGCGATCGTGGCGGGCGCCCAGGAGTCGCCGATGCCGCGTACCGACTGCAGCTCGCCCTGCGCACGGAGCCCCTCGAGTTCGAGGTAGAGCTCTTCGCGTGGCAGGCGGGCGGTCACCATGACCACGGCGTCGCACTCGACCTCTCGGACGGCGCCGGCGTACACGTCCGTCACCTCGACCCCTCCGACACCGACGCGAGTCACGGCGTGGTCGGTGATCCGGGTGACGCCGTTCTCGATGAGACGGCGCTGGATGCGGTTGACCTCGAAGGTGTTGTTCGTCCAGGCGGACACCTGCGACTGTGTGGTGACGATCGAGACGTCGTAGCCCTGCAGGGCGAGAAGTTCCGAGACGACTCCACCGAGGTAGTAGTGGTCGTCGTCGTACACGACCACCGTCTTGCCCTCCGGGAGTCGACCCGCGAACAGGTCGTCCGGTCCGAGCACCTGCGCACCCTCGGCGATCGGAAGCGGTGTGGTGTGGAAGCGGGCGACACCGTCCGTGCGCCACGTCGCACCGGTGGCCACCAGCACGTGCTGGAAACCGAACTCGATGATGTCGGCGGCCGTCATCGAGCTCTCTCGGAAGACCTCGACGTTCGGCAGTTCGGCGATCGCGGCCTCGCGGTACTCCTGGACGCGTCCCCACGCCGACAGGCCCGGCAGTCGCGACTCCTGGCGCACCCGGCCGCCGAGATCTCGACGCGCCTCGATGAGCGCGACGTCGTACCCGCGCATCCCGAGCGCACGGGCCGCTTCCAGACCCGACGGTCCGGCACCGACCACGAGGACCTGGGAGTCGCTGCCCTTCGCCCGGATCCGCTCCGGATGCCAGCCACGCCGCCACTCCTCACCCATGCTGGGGTTCTGGGTGCAGCGAATCGGTGACATGGTGAGGTCTCCGGAGACACAGATATTGCAGCCGATGCACTCGCGGATCAAGTTCAACCGGCCGTCGCGTATCTTGTTCGGCAGGAAGGGATCGGCGATCGACGGTCGGGCCGCGCCGATCAAGTCGAGGATGCCGGCCTTGATCTGGCGGACCATCGCGTCCGGTGACGTGAAGCGCCCTACGCCGACAACCGGCTTGGTGGTCAGCTTCTTGAGACCGGCGACGAACTCCTCCTGGTTGCCCTCCGGAGCGAACCGGGACGTCACCGAGTCACCTTCCCAGCTGCCCATCGCGAAGTCCCACAGGTCGGGCAGCTCGCCGAGCTCGCGCAGGACGCCCTCGATATCCTCGCGCGTGATGCCGCCGGCGATCTCCTCCTCCACGGTGATCCGGCACGCGACGGCTGCCCGGCCCGCGCACTCCTCGAGGGTGTACTCGAGCAGCTCACGCAGCAGGCGCATCCGGTTGAGCAGCGAGCCGCCGTCGGGCTTCAGCTCGTATCGTGCGGCGATCGCGAAGCCTTTGATGGCGGCTTTGGTCGCGACGTAGGACGATCGGCCCACCGAGTGTCACAGATGAAAAGTGTAGTTTCGCAAAACTATTTGGTGCTGAGCACTATTGGGCACTGATAGGTACGGTCGGGGAAACTGGAACCCGAGCCGAGCGGTCGCAGTTTCAAATCCTGTCGGCCCGACAGTGAATACCCCGCACCATCGAAACCGGGCTCGCCACCCGCCCCGGCGTGAGCCTCGCCCCGCGCCCGGCACCGGGACAGGGCAGTGGTTTGTCGCCGCGAACGGTCGGAAACTATTGCGGCACAATGTTTGAAACGCAAGTGCGGGGTAGTCGACATAGTGGTGCAGCGTTGCGCCTCCCTGATGCCGACCTCGAAGGAACGATTTCATGAGCACACGCAACACCGCTACGACCTTGCTCGCGCAACTGCGCGTTATCCGCGATTTGACGGATACCGAAATCCGAATCGCCGAGACTCGAATCGCACAGGCTCGCACTGAGGCTGTACGTCGTGAGCTGGCTGAGAACGCCGACAACGCCCGTGCCCGCGCAGAAGCCATCGAGGCCGCGATCCGTGAGCTGGGTGGCGCGCCGGAGCGGGTGGGTCCGTTCATCGGACGGGCTGCCGCTGCGGTCAAGGCGATCGGCGAACAAGCCCAACCGTTCGACGAAGCCCTGCTCGGAGACCTCGTCCTCGAACATCAGCTGCTCGACCGTGCCCGCTATGTCAAAGCGCTCGCCACCACCGTGGAGAACACCGATGTAGTGGCAGTGGCGCAGCGGTTGATCACCGCCCATACGGCCACCGTGGAATGGTTGACGACCGTCCTCGCCGAGGACGCACTCGGCGGGCCTGCGGCATTGCGTCGTACACCGATGCAGGCGGTCGCGGGGACCGCGGTGAAGCTGATCAACATCCCGGTTACGTGGTCTACGCGCAGCATCGACCGCGCGTTGGACACCTTCCGCGCCGCACCGCCGGCACTGAGCGAGTTGCTCGCCAGGAGCGCGCATGTGGGCGATGTCGCCGTGAAATCCCTCGCGGCCTCGCGCGATGCTGTTCTCGAATCCACCGAGCAGGTCTCGCGGCGTGAAGGCGCGGACTCCACCGCCGAGACAATGCACTCACTGCGCACCACCACCGGCCTTCTCGACCCCATCGAGCTGCCCATCAGTGGCTACGAAGACTTGAATGTCGCCCAGGCGGTGGCCGCGATCAAGGAACTCACCGATCCCGCCGCAGTCCGGATGATCCTCGCCTACGAGGAAGCGCACAAAACGCGCCAGGGTGTCGTTTCGGCCGCGCAAACCCGGGTCTCGGTGATCGCCCGAGAAGTCAGTGGGCTGAACTGAGAAGTCCCCTGACAGCCACCCCGTCGGTGCCGACCACAGCCGCGGCACCGACTGCGGGGCTCAGATTTCGTCGACAACCGCACGGGTGATCGCTGATCCAGCGGCGGGGGCGGGGTCGGTTCGGAGCTATCGTTTGAAGGCGTCTCTGACCTTGGCAGCGGCCAATTTCAGGTTGCCCCTGGCCTGGTCGGCACGGCCTTCGGCCACGAGGCGCTGGTTACCGGTCGCCCGACCGATCACCTTCTTCACTCTGCCCTTGGTGGCCTCGGCCGAGTGCGCGAACTTCTTGCTCATACTCATGGTGGTGCACTACTTCCTCGATCCGTCGCCGCCGAACGCCCACCGGCACCGGGCGGCGACAGTCGGCCGGCGGCCACTGCGGATGGCACCAGTCAACGCGGCGATCCCGACGGTGTCAACGACGTCGACTGTGCCAGAACGGGATTCGTTCTCGCGGATGCGGCAGGTGACCCGGTGGCGCTGACCTTGCCCCGCGGAGGAGGCGGCAGTGCTCATCGAGTCGACCCCACGGGGCCGAACGGCTCAACTCGGAAAGAGGATGTTCCACAGTCTTGTCGGGGTGCGTTCGGGATCCATGAGGTCGTTTTCGGCCAAGAGGCTGTCCTCGTTCGCGACGGTTTCGGGGTCGAATCGGATCAGGGATCGGCCGTCGCCGCGTAGTGCTTCGACGGTGCGCACGAGCGAGGATGTTTCGGCGAGGGTGGCGTCGAACTTCGCGGGGTCGGCGTCGAGGTGTTCGCAGAGCAGGCGGCGGCGGATGCCGAGAATGGTTTCGCGCAGGAGTTCGCCGTCGGCGGTCGCCGGGGTGACCTCGACGGCGAGGTCGCATTCGGTGTCGAAGCCCATTGATCGATTGTTGAGGTTCGATGATCCGACCCGCAGGAGCCGGTCGTCCATCACCAGCACCTTGGCGTGGACATAGATGGGCGCACCGGCGGCGGTGACCGGATAGTAGACGCCGAGCCGGTTGCCGACATCGGCTTTCCACAGCAGGTGCAGGAGCCGTCGGCGGGCGCCGTCCATCGCCGCTTGCTCGAGCCAGCCGTCGGCGTGGCGGGGGAGTATCAGCACGATCTCCGGGCCGTTCGGTTCGCGCAGGCGCGCGGCGATCGCCTCGGCGAGGGTGCGCGACGCCAGGTATTGGCTCTCGATGTACAGCGAGCGGGCGGCGCCCGCGATCGCCGCGCGATACAGCGCCTCGATCTCGCGGACCTCGGTGCGGTCGGCGAGCTCGGGAAGGGTACGGGCGATCCCCACGTCGACGGACCGCATCGTCGGCTCCAGGTCTTGCGGCCACGGCCCGTCCCCGGCGATCTCGTCGACCGGGCGCAGTTCTTGCCCCGTGGCCGATTTCCATCTGGCGCGGGCCAGTTCGCCGATCGCCTTCGCGGCGGCGCCGTCCACGGCGGTGGTCGCATCGTGCCAAGGGCCGTAACGGTTGCCGTTCGGCGCGGTTCGGTAGGTGTTGTCGTCGCGGTGGTCGCTGGTGTCCCAGCGGTCGACGGTCATATCGATGCCGCCGCAGAACGCGAGTTGGTCATCGATCACGATGATCTTCTGATGATGCGCTGACCCGATGGGGTGCGCGCCGTCCATTTCGAAGTGCAGGCGTCGGTCGGTCATCCAATTGACGACGAAGATCGGTGTCATCCGCCGGCCGATCGCGGCGAACGCACCGACATTCCATTTCAGCAGGTAGATCTCGAGATCCGGACGTTGTTTCGGCAGCCAGGACAGGAACTTGCCGAGCCGATCCGGCCCCTGGAGGGTCTGGCCCTGCGGTTCGAACTTGATCCGGGTGTCGAAGTCCCAGCCGATCAGCACAATGCGTTTGCGGGCCCGCAGCATCGCGGCTTTGGCAAAGCGGAAATAGTCCGCCGCGTCGACGATGCAGGCCAGGCGATCTGCCCGGGCGATCTGCCAGCAGGTTTCTCCGGGAGAGAGGATTTGCCGCGCGTCGCTCATGTGTCGTCAGTCCCCTCGTCCGTACCCGTCCCCGCAGGTGAAGGACTCACCATACTGGGTGGACCGTCGGCCACGAGAACCCACCGGGCACTGCGCCTTCCGCACGTCAGTACTGCGATCCTGCGCGCAGGCTCCGAATTGGCGTCTTGCGAATTCGGGCTGCTCGGCGTCGCGCAACGCCGTGAAGCGTGTCGGCTCCCTCAGGGCGCGTCCAACACACTTGCCGGGACCCCGTAGGGCAGAAACCGCACCCGTCGGCGATCGTCGGTGTTGTCGCGATGTGCGCGTAGGGCCTCGAGTTCGGTCGGAAATACCTGGTCGACATGAGCCTGGCCGAGGTCGTCGACGCTGAAGATCGCCCACACCCCGCTGCCGGTGTCACCGGCGGTCTCGCCCTCGGGCTTCGGTGGACGCGGCCGTTGCGGCTGGAAGAACTGACCGACCAACGATGTCAGTGAACCGACGCCGGCATGATCTACGCGGTCCAGGTACACGCCGGCTTTTCCGAGCAGGTCGCGGAGTTCGGTTTCTGCCCCGCGCAGTGCACGTTCGAAATCTTCTGGATCGATGCCGAATGGTCCGTTCGCTGCCATCGCATGTGCTCCTGGGGACGAGTCGGGCGTTACCCCCACAGTGTCCTCGCGAAACGATGACTTCGCCATTGACGTCGACCGCGCGGCGAACGACGGCGTCGTCCTGGTCTTCCGGGCTTTGTCGTTCTAGGGTGCTGATCATGTCGAAGGTGGGGACGTCGGGGGCGGTCGCGACGCCGCGAGGGTGGCGACAGGCGATGCGGTCGACAACGGCGACGGCTTGCCTCGGGATCGCGGTGCTTTTGTTCGAGGTGGTCACTGATTACAGTTTGCTCGCTCTGCTGGTGGCAGCCGCTGTGCTGATCGTTGCCGGGGTGGCGTGGATGGTGCTCGCCGCGGCCGGCTGCGCCAAGTATCGGGAGTATCCGGCGGTCGCTGCCGCTCCGATCGTGGTGGGTCTCGGCCTCGGGTCGGTGTATTCCGGAGTGCCGGACCGGCTTGCCTGGTGGCTCTCCGAAGGATCGTTCACACAGGTCGCGCAGGATTGCCCGAACGGCGGTGGTGCCTGGTTCGGTGTCATGCACGTCGACAATGTCTATCGGTCCGACGGCGGATGCGTGTTCGCGATCTACGCCACCGACGGCGGCGTGGCCTACTTCGCTCCTGGCACAACGGCGCCGGGCGGACCACCGCAGCCCTACCGTCACGTATACGAGCCCTTCGCCCCGAACTGGTATCGGTTCAGCACGCCCATCCTGCACGACTGACTCGCAAGCTGAAACACGGCCGACACGATCAGCCGGAGCCTATTGCGCAAGAACGAGATCGGTGGGGGAAAGCTCGCCGCGTTTCATCGCGAGTGGCCTGTTGTAGGCGGGAATGGGCGAGCACCGCGAGAGCTGCCGCCTGATCCGGTAGGACCGCGTCGTCGAACACGACCCGGGGGAGTGGTTGAACTCGGCGGTTGCCGGGTCGATGTGGTCGGGGTGGTGTGCAGCCCGAGGAAGGTGCCGGGGACTCGGTCCAGGACGAAAGCGAAGTCTTGCGAGCCCATCATCGGGGTGGGCACGGTGAGCGGGATGGCATTGGTGGCCTCGGTCGACGTTTCGACCCGGGTGACGGAGATGATCACGGGGTCGAACGCGTCGAACTGACGGGTCGCCAATGTCTGCAGCGCCAGGATGATCTCGGCCGCGACCGGGTCAACGGTTTGGTGTGGCTGCGAACCGTGACCGCCTCGAGCAGCGGTGATGTCGATGGTGCGCAGCATCAGCATATCCAGCGTGCACGCGAGGAAGGCGGCAACGCAGATGATCCACATCATGTTGTCGCTATCCACGTCGGCGTAGTGCCGACTGCTTGCGGTCGCCGCTCACGTGCGGCCGTGCCCAGTAGCTCCGATCGGGCGATCACGGCGGTCTTGGGAGGTGATCGTCACCAGGTACCGTTGGGCGGTGAACCCAGCCGACGTGCGACTCCTCAAAGACGGTGACCTCGAGACCCGCGAGGAAAACCTGCGGCAACTGCTCCTGCAGGCCGAGGACGGCGACACGTCGGCCAAGCAAACACTGCGCACACTCGTGCGCGACTACCCCGACTACCACCGGTCGCTCTACAGCCGGGCGCTGAACCGGGCGGAGGTCTTCGGCGACGACACTCTGCGCGAACCCCTGCTCGCGTCCCTCGCCGACACCCGCTACAACTGCCAGGCATGGGCCGCGATGGGCTGCGCGGCTCTCGGCTTCCGCGAAGCCGTCCCCGGCTTGGTCGCGATGCTGGGCCACTCACAGGACATCGCCCGCGACCAGGCGGTCATCGCGCTGGGCGCCCTCGGCGACGAGTCGGTCGTCCCGGACCTCGCGCCCCTACTGCGGGACTCGATCAGCGGAATGCGCGAACGGGCCGCTGAAGCTCTCGGCATGATCGGCGGCGACGCGGCACTGGCCGCCCTCTGGGACGAATTCGAGAACCGCCGCTACTACCGGATCGGCTACATCGCCAGCGCACTGTCCGAATTCGCACCGGACATCATTCCGAGGCTGGTCGAGGCGGCCTCGAGCGAGGACCCCGACAAGCGCTACTGGGCAGCCGTCGCACTCGGTTCGACCGGCGACGATCGCGTAGTGCCCACCCTGGAACGACTGATGGCCACCGACCGTGGCTCGACAGTCTTCGACGGCATGGTGAGTGTCGCCGCGAAGAAGGGTCTGCGCACACTACGCCGCATCCAGGCCGCGATCGCCGCCCGCGAATCCTGAATTCGCGTCACTCCGGCGCGGATTCCGGCAGGTGCGGGTCCATCCAGCGCAGCATCCGATCGACCGAATCCGCGCAGTCACCCTGGGCGCCGGACTCGGCCCACTCGATCAGCGCGGCGAAGGTAGCGGACTGGTACGCGGTCGCGATGGCGCGGCAGATGGCCACGGGGGAACCGGGGAGCCGGCCGACGAGGTAGCCCGACAGTGTGTCGATCCACGGCTGATAGATCCGGGGAGCGGTCGCGGCCAGCTCGGGCTCCGAGGAGATCAGCCGAAGCCAGGCCGGTGCGAGCTCCTGGATCCGCGGGTCGCGGGACACCGATTCGACGATCGCGGTCCTGACCACCACCGCGGGCAATTCCTCGCCGGCGGCTCCCGCGAGCGTCTCTCGTAGCCGTTCCGTCGCGGGCGCGACGCCGATCCACGCGATGTCGGATCGGGACGAGAAGTGCCGCAACAGGGTTCGCGTGCTGACTCCCGTGGCCTCGGCGAGGTCGTTCCAGCCGGTGGTGGCGAACCCGCGGTCGGTCCACAGCCGCAGCGCGCCGACGGACACGGCCCCGGTGTCCAGCACGGAGGGGCGGCCGGGGCGGCGGGGTTGGGTCACGGCGAAAGCCAAACAGTTTTGGCGAAGTGTGTCAATATCGGTGAGACCTCACCGAAACAGGAGAAACAGTATGGATTTCGTCAACTCGTCCGCGATCGTCACCGGCGGCGCGTCGGGTCTCGGCTTGGCGACCGTGCAGGAACTGCACGCCAAGGGCGCCAAAGTCGTCATCGTCGACCTCCCCTCGTCCAACGGTGCGGCCATCGCCAAGGAACTCGGCGATGGCGCGGCTTTCGCGGCCGCGGACGTGACCGATGAATCGGCGGTGATCGCGGCACTCGACGTCGCCGAATCGCTGGCGCCGCTGCGGATCGCCGTGAACTGCGCCGGCATCGGCAACGCGATCAAGACGGTCGGCAAGAAGGGCGCGTTCCCGCTCGCCGATTTCACCAAGGTGATCAACGTCAACCTCGTCGGCACGTTCAACGTGATCCGGCTGGCAGCCGAACGCATGTCGGGCACGGACCCGGTCGGTGAGGAGCGCGGCGTCATCATCAACACCGCCTCCGTCGCCGCCTACGACGGTCAGATCGGCCAGGCCGCCTACGCCGCGTCCAAGGGTGGCATCGTCGGCCTGACCCTGCCGATCGCCCGCGACCTGGCGAGCTTCAAGATCCGGGTCGTCACGATCGCGCCCGGCCTGTTCCGGACCCCGCTGTTCGAGACGCTGCCCGAGGAGGCGCTGCAGTCCCTCGGCGCGCAGGTCCCGCACCCCTCGCGGCTGGGGCAGCCCAGCGAATTCGCCGCGTTGGCCCGCCACATCGTGGAGAACCCGATGCTCAACGGCGAGACCATCCGCCTCGATGGCGCCATCCGGATGGCACCGCGCTGAGTTGACCTGTGCCACACGACATCCGGCCGGGCGACAGCACGGCCGGATGTCGTCGCGCCGGGTGTGAGCGCGTCGGCGCCAATATGGCGCTGCCTACAGTGCGGCGAATCGTAACGACTGGTGACGGCGTGCGGGCGGCGGCGCTCGTGGGCGAGGTCTGTCTCGTACGGTGGTGGGTATGGGCGAACGGATGGTCGTTGTCGGGGCGGATGCGACCGGGATGGCTGCGGCGTCGCAGGCGCGGCGGTTGCGGGGGATTGGTGAGCTCGAAATCGTGGTGTTCGAGAAGGGGGCGCATTCCTCGTATTCGGCGTGTGGGATTCCGTACTGGGTCGCGGGGGATGTGGCCTGTGCCGATGATCTGATCGCGCGGTCGGTTACCGAGCATCGTGCGCGTGACATCGATCTGCGGATGCGGACTGAAGTGACCGAGATCGATCCGGTGGGACGGCGCGTGCTTTCGCGCGATCTCGATACCGGTACGCAGGGGTGGACGGGCTACGACCAGCTCGTGTTGGCCACCGGGGCGACGCCGGTGCGCCCGCCGCTGCCCGGTATCGACGCCGAGGGGATCTATGGGGTGCAGACACTCGACGACGGGCAGGCGCTCATCGACGGGTTGGCGGCGGTGACCGGGCGGGACGCTGTCGTGGTGGGTGCGGGGTATATCGGTGTCGAGATGGCTGAGGCGTTGGTGCGTCGGGGGTTCGAGGTCACGATGATCACTCGGGGCGCCGAACCCATGTCGACACTGGATCCCGATATGGGTGCGCTGGTGCGAAAAGCCATGGTGGGGATGGGAATACGGGTCGTTCGTGGTACCGAGGTGACCGGCATGCGGACGTCGGCGCAGGGCAGAGTCCGTGCGGTGACGACCGCCGACACGGAGTACCCGGCCGATGTGGTGGTGCTGGGGATCGGCGTGCAGCCGGCTACCGAGTTGGCCCGCCGCGCCGGCCTTCCGCTGGGGGAAAGCGGTGGTCTGCTCACCGATCTGGCTCAGCGCGTGCACGGGTATGAAGACATCTGGGCCGGTGGTGACTGCGTGGAAGTGCTGGATCTGGTGTCGGGCGCGCGTCGCCACATTCCGCTCGGCACCCACGCCAACAAGCACGGGCAAGTGATCGGATCGGGCATCGGCGGTGGCTACGCCACTTTTCCCGGCGTGGTCGGCACAGCGATGAGCAAGGTCTGTGATCTCGAGGTGGCGCGAACCGGGCTGGGGGAGAAAGACGCTCAGCGTGCCGGACTGCAGTTCCATACCGTCACGATCGAATCCACCGGTCGCGCCGGGTATTTCCCCGGCGCGGAACCCATGACGGTGAAGATGCTCGCCGAACGTCGCACCGGGCGGCTGCTCGGTGTGCAGATCGTCGGACATCAAGGTGCGGCTAAACGGATCGACATCGCCGCCGTGGCACTCACCGCGCGGATGACGGTGGAACAGGTCACGGCCCTCGATCTCGGCTACGCACCGCCGTTTTCGCCGGTGTGGGACCCCGTCCTCGTCGCTGCACGGGCGGCCGTACGCGCGGTCGCGCACGGTTGATCGACCACGACGGGGTTACCAGAAGCTGGGTGTCAGGCCCCACGACTCGAACTCCGCCGACAACAATTCACGCAGTTCGGTGCGGGTGGGGAAACGGTCGGGGTCGGCGCCGGTGACGGCCAAGGTGACCGTGTGGCCGTCGGTGGAGAAGGACAGATTCACGCCGACCTCCACTCGGCGGAACATGGTGGTGTCGTTGGCGCAGACCACCGGGCGCATGAGCACCGCGGAGGCCCGGTGACCTCCGAAATCGGCTACGCCACTGGCGGTTTCGCCGAGATTGGTGCACAGGCACTCCGGGGCTTTGGCGGTGCGGGCGAAATGGCGCAGGACGAAGCGGGGCAGGATCATCTGCAACGGTTGCAGGTGTTGCAGGGCGGGTGTGGTGGCAGGGTCGCGGTAGGCGGTGGCGGCGCGCTTCACGGCGGAGCGGATGGCGGCGAGGTCTACGCGTTCGCCGGTGCGGTAGGTGACCGAGATCGGTAGGCCGGTGGTGGCGTTGGCGCGGGGGTCGTCGGCGGTGCGCATCGAGTGGGGGATGTCGACGCGGATGTCGGCGGTGTCGCCGACGCGTCCGCTGCGGCCGAGCAGGCCCGCACCCACGGCGATCAGCAGGCCGTTCGTGGTGCCGGAATGCCGGGCGGCGGCGGTGTTCCACTCGGCGAGATCGAGCTGGACCACCAGGTCAGCCGGTGACCACTGCGCCACGAAGGCAAGCTCGGGATCCACGGGACGCGGGTTGCGGTCCGGCTCGGTGACGCCGCGGGTGGCGAGTGCGGCCCGGATCCCTTTCGCTACCGCGCGTAGCTGTCGACCCGCATCGATGATGTTCGCGACCGACGGGTTCCGTGGATGCGTTCCGACCAGCAGGCCCGAACCCGTGGCGATGTCCGGACTCTCGTCGAGCCGGGCGAGCGCGTCGCCGACGGCGAACAGCACCGCGCCGCCATCGGAAGCCACATGCGAGGTCACCAGCGATACCAGCGTCCCGCCCGCCGCGGTCGGCGCCGCGGACAGCCGCCACACCTGACCGGTCTCGGGATCGAAGTCGGCGCGGCTCTGCGCGAAGTACCAGTCGAGAATCTCGTCGTCGGCGACCGGCCGTGAATGCCATTCCAGCGGAAGCGATTCCGTCGCGGGTAGCCAGTAGGGGCGGGCGAACGGTACCCGGGTGGGTTGCACCCGCCGGGCCAGGAAGCCCTGGGCCAGCTGCGCGTGGAGGCGGACGAGCACCTCGGGGTCGAGGGACTCGTCGAATCGCCAGGCGAGTTGATTGACCAGCGCGTTGCCATAGAGATTGTGCAGCTTCAGGAACAGATCGTCGTCGGCGGTGAGCCGGTTGACGGCGGGTGCGGCGACGATGGCCGGAGCGGTGAGCGTCATCAGAACTCCTCAGCGAGCACGCAGGGTGCGGACGGTCAGGGGCGCGAAGACGGCGGCGATCACGAGTGAAGCCACCACCGACCAGAGAGCGTCGGCGCCGACGACGCCGTCCTCGGCGAGCCCGCGCACCGCGGACACGAGGTAGGACACCGGGTTGTAGTCGGAGACGTAGCGGAGCCAGGTCGGCATCGCCGACTCGGGTACCAGCGCGTTCGACGCGAAACTCAGGAAGGTGAGAACCAGCATCGACATACCTTGCACCGCAGCGGGTCTCGACACGGTGACGCCGATGAAGGCGAACAGCCAGCTGATCGCGGTGGTCGCAAGCACGACCAGTACCGCTCCGGCGACGAACCCGACCGGATGATCCGGCCGATACCCCATCGCGAACCCCACGATCACCACCGTGGTCGCAGCGATCACGTATCGCGTGGCCCCGGCCAGCAGCGCTCCCGCGACCGGCGCCGACCGGGCGATCGGCATAGCGACGAACCGATCGAACACCCCGGACCGGATGTCCTCCGACAGCTGGACACCGGTCGCGACCGAGGAGGTGAGCACGATCTGCACCAGCACGCCCGGGATGAGAATCGGCAGATACGCCGCTGTGCTGCCCGCGATGGCCGTGCCGAAGATACTGCCGAACAGCAGCGGCCCGACGATGGGCAACAGGAGCGCGTCGTAGAGCAGTTGTGGGCTGTGCCGGAAGGTGAGCAGACCCCGCCACGCCATCATCAGCGACTGGAACAGCGAGGCGCGCAGGCTCACGTGGGTGAGGCGAGGGTGGCGGTCGATCGTCGCGGGAGCGGGGTGCTCGACGGCGATCTCGGCATGGGTGACGGTCATGATGGCCTCGGTCTTTCGGATCAGGCGGCGACGCGGTCGGTGCCGGTCAGAGCGAGGAATACGGCGTTGAGATCGGGACGGTCGACGGCGAAACCGCGCAGCCCGATGCCCGCGGCGCGGCATGCGGCGACGATGTCGGCGGCGGTGCCTGTATCGGTCAGCGCGACGGTCAGCGTGCCCGCCGACGACCCCTCGGGGACCTCGCCGGTGAGTTCGGCGACGATGGACTCGGCGCGGGCGGACTGGGCGGCATCGACCAGGTCCAGGCGCAACACCTGGTCGCCGATGGAGGCCTTCAGTTCGGCGGCGGTACCCTCGGCGACGATGGTCCCGCGGTCGATCACGGCGATCCGATCTGCGAGAGCGTCGGCTTCCTCGAGGTACTGCGTGGTGAGCAGTACGGTCGCACCACGAGCGACGAGCCTGCGGATGATGCCCCACATCTTGTCGCGGGTGTGCGGGTCGAGCCCCGTGGTCGGCTCATCGAGGAAGATCAGTGGCGGATCGGTGATCAGCGTTGCCGCCAGGTCGAGCCGCCGTCGCATGCCACCCGAGAACTGGTTCACCGGACGATCGGTGACCTTCGACAGTTCGAAGTCTTCCAGGAGTTTGGCGCTGCGGTGCGCGGCGGCACGGCGGGAGAGGCCGAGGAGCCGACCGAACAGGCGCAAATTCTCACCGGCGGTGAGGGTTTCGTCGACGGAGGCGTACTGACCGGTGAGGCCGATCATCGAGCGCACGGCGGTCGCGTCGCGCGCGATGTCGTAGCCGAAGATCTCGGCGGTGCCGCGATCGGGACGGACCAGGGTCGCGAGCATGCGGACGGTGGTGGTTTTGCCTGCGCCGTTGGGACCGAGCAGCGCGAAGACGGTGCCCGCCGCGATGGTGAGATCGACGCCGCCGACAGCGGTGAAATCGCCGTAGGACTTGCCGAGACCTGTTGTGCGGATAGCGATATCGGTATTCACGACTGCCTCCCGGCGGAATGGAGATCTGCGGTGGCCGGTGTGCCGGCCAGTGCTTCGATGGCATCGGCGGCCCGCTCGACACCGTCGGTGGCGACAGTGGTGGCGTAGCTCGCCGCGCGCAGGACAACCTCGGGACGTGAGACCCGATCGAGTAGTGCGTCGAGGCGTTCGCCGGTGAGCTGCTTCGCGGGAATCGTGACCGCGAGGCCGAGTCGCTGCAGCGCCTGGCCCCAGTAGGGCTGGTCGGCCTGGACCGAGCAGATCACCTGCGCGACACCGGCTCTCAACGCGGCGGCCGTCGTGCCCGCACCGCCGTGGTGCACAGCCGCGACACAGCGAGGCAGCACCCGGGCATGGTCGACCTGGCCGACAATCGCGACGGCGTCCTCGAATCCCGCGGCGACCGTCGACCAGCCCGACGCGAGCAGCAGCCGACGACCTCGCCGGGCGCACACCTGGCGCAACATCGCGACGAAGGCGGCCGGATCCCCGACATCCATGGAACCGAATCCGACATAGATCGGTGCGGTGCCCGAATCGAGCCACGACTCGAGAGCCGTCGTTTGATCACCGGCCGACGGGAGGGTCGGGTCCGCGGAACTCTGTGCAGCGGTGAGGAATCCGTCCACATCGATCAGGAATCCCGTGAACGGCCCGGGCAACTGCCGCCGCACACCGGGGAACAGTGCCGGGTCATAGGCCTGGATTCGGGTAGTCGCCGGATCCGGCCCGGTACCGGCGGGCGCAACCGACGACGCGGTCGCCGCGCGACCGGACTGCGGCCTGGTCGGCAGAACGGGGGCCAACGCGGCCGCACGTGCTCGGGCCAGCGCCGACCAACCCCCTCGGTGCACGAACCCGGGCAGTCGGGACGCCCACCGTGCCGGCACGACCGGGACCGCGCTGTTCGGCTGGATCGGGAAGAAGTGCACCGCCGCGAACGGCAGTCCGAGCGCCCGCGCCACCGACTCGGCGGCTTCCTCGCCCGCCATCCCCGCGACCACCACATCGTGTCCGGGTGCGAGCGCGCGCAGGTCCTCGAGCTGCTCGGGCACTCCACGGCGTTGCAGCTCGAACAGCGCACGCAGCCGGGCGCGCGGATCACGGCCGGCGAATCGGTGGTCGGTGCGCTGCGCCGCGAGCAGGCCTGCGGTGTCGCGGCCGAACGGCACCGCGCGAATCCCGTGGTCATGGGCGAAGGCGACGAGGTTCGGCGCGAGCGCCACTGTCACGTCGTGACCGCGCTCGCGCAGCGCACGAGCCAGCAGGATGCCGGGCTGGGCGTCTCCCCGGCTGCCGGTGAAGGCCAACAGTGGGCGCATCCGCTCACCCCGCCTGCGCGGCGACACGCAGCGTGTTCGTTCGCAGTGTCCGTGCGTCGGCGGGCATCGCCGTTTCCGCCGCGACGGACGGGCGCGGCTCGCCTCGCCCGTCGGCAGCCGGACCCGCGTGCACCGCGGCGGTGATCGACGACAGCGCCTGGCCGAAAGCGGTCAGGAACTCGTCCATCACTTCGGCGGGGAATCCCGCCGGGTACCGGGTCGACACATAGAGCCCGTCGGCCGCCCGCACGACCCACAGGAATACCTCGTCGGGCGAGTACGACTCCGCGCGCAAGGTCCGTCCGCGCAGGTCGGCGACCAATTCATAGCCGGGCAGCACCCGGATATCGAGGAAGGAGATGCCGAAGCGCGGTGTCTCGGTGACGGCGAGCAGGTAGAGGACACGCGACCACGAAGCGTCGTTGGCGGCCCGCGACCGGCGCAGCGCGGCCCGCGCCTGATCCATGGCGCCGGCGATGCCGACACCGGGAGGCAGGGCGATATCGACCGGAACCACATTGACGAACCAGCCCATCGACTCCATCCAGCGCAGGTCGGGACGGGTCGCGATCGGCATCGCGGTGCGCATCCGGTCCGCGCCGAACCGCTGCTGATTGGCCACGGCCAGCGCGGCGAACACGGCCACCGACATCCGGTGCCGCACCTGGTCGAGGGCTGCCTCGACGCCCTCGAGTTCGGCGAGATCGAGCAGCCGCCGCGACACACTCGGCTGCGGCAGGTCCGCACGAGCGGGCCGCTGTGCATGCGGTGCGAACCGGGGCATCGCACCGTCGGCGAGGAACGCGCGCCACGTCGCGACCGCGGGGGAATCCGAATCCAGCTCGGCCGCGCTCGCTCGTTCCAGCACGGCGAAGTCGGCCGCGCTGCCGAAAGTGACTGATTCGCGGGCCTTCTCACCCACCATGACCTCGCGGTAGAGGGTGCGCAGTTCGAGGATCAGAATGGCCTGGGAATAGGCGTCGAGCACGGAGTGATCGGCGGCGACGAGCACCGTGAAATCACCGGTGTCCGCATGCTCGACCGTGGCCGCGAGGCAGTGCGGCCACACCAGCGGCGACAACCGCTCTTCGAGTGTGCCGCTGAGGAATTCGTTGATCCGGGTGCCCTCGGTGAGGCCGGCGATGGGCTGTTCGGCGACATCGACGGCGGCCGGCGCGGCGACGAGCCTGCGTGGTTCGCCCGCCGGGTCGGTGGTCACCGTGGTGCGCAGGCCCTCGTGCCTGGCATGCCAGCGCCGCAGCGTCTCCCGCCAGGTGGCGCCGTCGAGCGGGGCATCCATCTCGAAGACGGTGCCGATCCAGCGGCCGCGACCGGGCAGC
Organism: Nocardia sp. FBN12; assembly: GCF_050320175.1. Lineage (GTDB taxonomy): Bacteria > Actinomycetota > Actinomycetes > Mycobacteriales > Mycobacteriaceae > Nocardia. Next base: position 2,037,680 of record NZ_CP190048.1, read on the forward strand.
GGATCGGCGGGATCGACGCTCGCGCAATAGCCGGCGTGGACGCTGGTCAGCGGGCGATCGTCGGGCTGCCATGCGTCGGCGGCGAGCTCGGGCGTCCACATCGACAAAGCGCCGTGGCGGATTTCGAATTCGGAAAGGTGGGTGTATTCCATGACCGGTTCACCTCGTGACGAATGCATGCCGAAGCGGTGGAAGGGGGTGGAAGGAGAACACCGCACTGTGTCACCTGATGCGTTGAACTTCGGCGGCAATGCATTTCCGGGAAGCCTCGGCGAGATTGATCGTATATGTGATTCTGCTGAGAGCACGGTGGTGACGGGCATCACGGTTTCGTTGAACAAAACTCTGCCGCCTGCGGATTTGCTCGAAATTGGATCGGGTTCGCTTGTCCTGCATCGGCGTTCGCCGGGGCGCAATCGGGTACGTGATTGTCCGCCGATATTTTGTTCATTCCGGCTGGAACGATATTTGTATGCACCATCACATCGCCGGTGGGCGGCCGTCCGAGTGCGTTTCCCTCGTGTTCATCTGGCGCAATTCATATAAGCCATTCGCAATATGGCGACCGGTGAGTCCGGGGCATTCGTCGCCGAGGACCAGGACGAGCCCCGTCATCTGTCCGTTATCACAACGTTGCGCACTCGATGCCGGTTGCTATGGTGAACGCGCGAAGTGTTCGTTCGGATGTGAAGGAAGACAATGGGAAGCACTGCCCTCGACATCATGGCGTTGGTCCTCAACCGCGTCACCGAGTTCTGGAACTGGATGGCGACCGGATCGTCGGGATTCCCGCCGCTGTGATCGGCTGACATCACGTTGTATCCGTGAAACCCCTGAAGGCCGTTGGCTTTCGGGGGTTTCGCCGTTCAATGGGTCTCGGGGTGACGCCGCACGAGTAGTGCACTCGTGCGCGTACCCGATTTGTGTCGTACCCCGGCGTTACCGTTGCTGCACAACCCGAGTCGAGGAGGGTGGCGATGACCGAGAATGTGCGAGAACGTGCGCAGCGCCCGGAGGATCTGAGCCGGTTGGTGGTCGAGCGGCTGAACGCCGGAGACGTGGACGGGCTCGTCGAGTTGTACGAGTCCGACGCGGTGCTGGCGCTGCCGGACGGTGTCGTCGCGACGGGGATCGACGAGATACGGGCGGCGTATGCGCGTCTGGTCGCGGATCGACCGTTGTTCCAGCCCGGGCATCAGGCGCCTGTCCTGCGTGCGGGCGATCTGGCGCTCACCTCGTCGCGCCTGCCAGGGGGCACCGGTGCATCCGTCGAGGTGGCGCGCAGGCAGCCCGACGGAACCTGGCGTTGGATCCTCGATCAACCGAACGCGCCCTGGGTGGTCAGCGAACCGGCAGCCGGGTCGACCGTGCCCCGATGATCAGTTCGGGTTCAGGCCGGACGCGAGAACGACGACGACCTTGTCATCGGTCACTTCGCTGACCCGCACGTCCATCCCGTTGCTCGCCTGAGACTGACCGACCGGCACCGTGATCTGCTGGCCGCCGATGCTCAGGGTGACCATGTCACCGTTCACGGCGACAAGTTCCGCCTCGATCCCGAGGACCGAGGCCTTGGCGCTCACCCCGCGGTCGAAGGTGACGGTGCAGCCGCTGACGCTGCATTCGGAGGTGGTGCCGGGTCCGGTCATGGTGCACGCGGAAACGGCAAGGGGAAGCAGGAGGGCGAACGCGGAAAGCGTGATCAGCCGTCGAACAGGCATGGCGTCAGTGTAGTGCGTCGAACACACAACGGAACGGTCTCGCCAGGTTGCCCGCCGATCTCACCGGGAATACCGTCGCTGTGAGGTAGCTGGCATCGCAAGCATCGATGCCGATCGTGTCGGGTGGACGGCCGGCCTGCCGGGTTTCACCCGATGGGTCGGCCGAGATCGGGAGGTGGCGCACCATGATCGCGAGCGAAATGACCGTTACCAGCCGTTGGTGGTGGCGCCCTGGGTGGACGCCGGGTCGTTCGTTCTACGACTGGCAGGTGGTGCCGACGCAGCCGGTGGCCGACAAGCTGGTCGAGATCTTCGCGCCGACGCTGTCGAGCCTGCCGGGATTCGAGCAGGTGGACGCCGCGCGACTGCGGATCGGGGTGCAGGGCATCGGGTTCGTCGACGGGGTGAAGGGCGTGCATCTGGCGGCGTTGGTCGCCGGGGCGCGCAGGCTGCTGGCCGGGCACGCACCGTTCCAGATCACATTCGGGCCCCCGGTGGTCGCCCACGATTCGGTGCGGCTGCCGATCGCGTTGCCGGAGGAATTGCTGCGGGTGCGCGAGGATTTGACCAGCGCGCTGAGCGAGGTGTGGATTCGCGAGCGGATTCCGGAGTTCGGTGAGCCGTTGCAGCCGTATCTCGCGCTGGCGCATGCCACTGCGCCGATGCCGGTGCGCGAGATCAGCGACGCGCTCGAACAGGACGGGTTCACCGATTTCAGCATCGACGACACGGTGTCGGCGGTGTCACTGGTCGAATTGCAGTGTGAGAACGAGCGATACGACTGGGACGAGGTGAGCGCCGCCGATCTGCTACGCGTCCCCGACCCGATCGTGGAACGCCACATCTTCGACGACCTACCTGCTTCCCGGCCGCCGCTGCCACTCAGCAGCTGAGCGGCGGCGGGCCGGGGGCCCACCGCGACCATGCGCGGACGCGAGATCGCGCACCAGGTATGAGCGAAAGGGCTACTCTGGATCGGTCGCTCGGTCGTCGGCCGGGCGCGGTGTCGTGGTACCGGTCAGGCGGACAACGCCCGCGTCGAGGTCCAGATCGAGGTGCGGTTGGCCGTTGGAGTCGCCGCTGCCCTCGTTCTGCAGCTTCTTACCGGGAAACAGTTCACCCATAATGCCCACAGCTCCACCATAGTCGCGGGTGTCGCCGAGTCGCTTGTGCCCAGCTCGGGCCTACTCGGGAAGCTCGAGTATGGCGACGATGCGGTCCAGGAGTGCTTCGAGCCGGGGTTCGATGCCGACACCGTTGCGGGCCGAGACGGTCAGCTCGGTGTGGCCGTCGAATTCGGTCAGGCCGAACAGCAGCGGCATGGCGACGCTGTGCTGGGGGAGCACGAACAGTCCGGTCGGCCGGAAGCCGGGGACGGCGAGCTCCTCGGCGGTGAAGCGGCCCATGTGCGACACCGTGGCGGAGGCCAGGTTGCGGCCGAAACGGGCGCCGAGCCAGTTCGTAGTGCGCAGTACACCGCGATTGACCGGGTCGGGCACCAGTGCGACCCGGGTGTTCGCCAGCTGATTCAGTTCGCGACGTTCGCGCAGGCCCGCCTTGATCTGGTCCTTGATCGCGGTCCAGTCGCGGCCGGGTTCGATATCGAGGAACAGAGGGAGCGCGAGGTTGGCGGTGGAACGCAACGTGGGGTCGTGGCGGCGCAGGTCGACGGGCATCATGATGCGCGAGGTGCCCGGGGTTTCGTCGGCCAGCAGGGCGCAGACCCTGGCCAGCGCGCCGGGAACGACGGCCTCGACGCGGCGGTGACGGAGCAGATGAGGCGCGAGATCGCGGCGCCCGCGGCCCCGGCCGATCGCGGTGCGGTAGCGCGGAATCAGCGGGGTCGGCCTGCCGGGAGCGCCGAGTTTCGCGACGAGTTCCTGGTCGGCGATCGGGTCCGGTTGAGGAACGGGATCCTCGCCACGCAATGCCCGCAGCACATTCGTCGCCCACGCCACCATGCCGATGCCGTCCATCACGCCGTGGAAGACGCGGAAGATCAGCGTTGCCTGCGTGCCGGTGAGCAGTAGCACCTCGACGGTGGTGTCGGGCGTCGGCCCGATCGGGCTGGTGAGGACCGGATCGGCCTCGAGGGCGGGGTAGCGCAGCCGGTGGTCCACCACGCGCACGACCGGGGGGATTTCGCTGTCGACCCACTCGGCGCCGTGCCGTCGCAGACGCGCACCGGGGGTGGCCGCCGCCGCGGTGATTACCGCTGTGCGCAATGCCTCCGGGTCGATGTTGCCCTCACCGGGAACCACGAGTTGCATCAGGAAGGGTGGGGCGAGATCGCGCATCGGGAAGTACATCCGCTCGGTGGTCGTAACCGGGCGACGAAAGACCTTGCTGCCGTTCATGATTGCCTCCTGGGCGACCTATCGAAGAGTTTCGGCGAGCACTTCGATGCCGCCCTGCTGGTCGAGCCACGCCAGGAACCCGGCAAGGCCGGTGTCGCGGTCCACGACGGGCGTGTAACCGAGATCGCGGCGGGCCGCGCCGGTGTCGTAGGTGGCGGTGCGTGTCATCAATGCGACGGCATAGCGCGACAGCGGAGGCGACCAGCGATTCGCCACCGCGGGTATCCGCCATACGGTTTCGATCGTCGCGACCACGGCGGCGAGTACCCGTGGGTTCGGTCGGCGCGTAGGCGGGTGATACCCCAGGCGCGTCGCGACCTCACCGAGAAAGCCCCAGACGTCGGTCTTCTCGGCATCGGCGATGAAGTAGGCCTTGCCGCCGACCGTGTTCGAGCGCACCGCCAGCAGACAGGCGTGCACGATATTGTCCACGTGACACAGCGAGGCCTCGACGGTCCGGCCGTAGGACAGGTCGGGCAGTGTGCCCGCGGCCGTGCGGTCGAGCAGCCGAACGATCGGCCCCGATCGATCCCCCGCGCCCCAGATCGCCCGCGGACGCAGCGCCACCGTCGTGAATTCCGGTGTGTCGGCGGCGAGTACGGCGCGCTCGGCCGCGGCTTTGGTTTCGGAGTAGTGATTGAGGTAGCGGCTCGGATACGGCAGCGCCTCGTTCACGTCGACCTGATCGCCACCGTCTCGCTCCATCAGGGCACTCGGACTCGAGATGAAGACGAACCGGCTCGCGCCACCGCGTCGCGCCGCATCCAGCAGCAGCTCCGTGGCGCGCACGTTCTCGGTCCAGAAGCGGTCCCTGGTACCGCGTTCGTCGACCCGTGCGGCGCTGTGGATCACCGCGTCCATCCCGCTGGTGGCCCGGCTCAGTGATGCCGCGTCGGCGAGATCGCCGTACACGATCGTGACGTGTTCCACGGCGGGACCGAGATCGTCGAGCACGCTGGTGCGCCGCACCAGGATCGAGACATCGTGGCCGCCGTCGGCGATCAGCGCCCGCACGATGGCGCCGCCGAGGAATCCGGACGCGCCGGTGACCAGGATCTTCATCGTCGCGAGTCCAGTCTCTTCGTGGCCCAGCGGGCGAGTTGTTCACGGCCGATCTTGGCGTTGTGCCGGATATCGACAGGGAAGCGCGGGTGCACGAGGAATTCGGTGATCGGCACCAGTGTGCCGAATTCGGCGGCGCGCGTGCGCAATCGGGTGAGTGCGGCCACCGCGTCCGCGCCGGGCTCGAGCTCCACGCACAGGACCGGTCGCTGGGCACCGGGGGCGCCGACGCCGACCAGCGCCGTGCGCGAGACACCGGTCACCGCAGTGAAGACCTGCTCGATCTGCACGGTGAACATCGGGCCACGCGCGGTCGTGATCCGCTGGCTCTTGCGCCCGCAGAACCAGATTCGACCCTGCTCGTCGAGCCATCCCAGATCGCCGGTGCGATGCCAGATCCGCGCGCCGTCGGTGATCTTGCCCGCGGTGTTGGCCTGCGCGGGCCAGTAATAACGCGTACTCACGTTCGGGCCCGCGACCACGATCTCGCCGACCTCGCGCGCGCCGAGCTCTTCGGTGTCGTCCCAGGTGGTGACCGGGTCATCGGTGACGGCGAGCAGCCGGACGAGCACCCGATCGGTGGGCCGACCGATGCAGGTGCCCTCGCCGTTCTCGGCGCGCTCGACCAGACCGGCGAGCAATTCCCGCGATTCGATCGTCGACATGGGCAGCGCCTCGGTCGAACCGTATCCGGCGTAGATCTCGACATCGGGTCGCAAGACGTCGCGCAACCCGGCCACGCACCAGTGCGGAACAGGTGCGCCACCGGAGAAGATGCTGGCCAGCGAGTTCAGGTCGACCGGATGTGCGCGCAATCGGTTCAGCAGGGGAATGAGGACCGCGGGCGAGGCGAACATCGTGCGTACGCCGAATCGCTGGATCGCGTCGACCACGTGTGCCGGGTCGGTCGAGCCGACCTCGCTCGGAATCAGCGGCGGCAGCACACACCGTGACCCGAGGAGCAGGTCGAGCACGCCGACCAGCGGCAGTGTCACCAGAGAAGTGTCCGGTGGCGTGTGCCCGCGGGCAGCGTGCACCTGCTCCACCATGGCGGCGAGATTGCCGTGGGTCAGTTCGACGGCTTTGGCGGGACCGGTACTGCCGGTGGTGAAGCCGATGATCAGCAACTCGTCCGAATCCGCGGGCGCACGCTCGGGCAGTGCGTCGACCGGGGCGCGGCCCCAGGAATCCAGCGTCGGTCCACCCCAGAACCAGCGCCGCCCCACGGTGAGAGTGGTGCGCACCCGCCGGAAACTGCGCGGGAACAGGACCCGCAGGGCATGCGCCTGCGGGATTCCGATGAATGCCTGCGCCTCGACGGCGCGCAGGCAGTGCACCATGCGGCGCACGCCCATGCCCGGATCGATGACGACCGGAACCGCGCCGATCTTCAACAGCGCGAACAGGATCGCGTACAGCTCCGGGCTCGGCAGCACGAGCACGATGGTGCGGGTACCGCTGCCGACCCCGGAATCGGTGAGGTGCTCAGCGATGGCGTCGGACCATCGATCGAGGTCGCGGTAGGTGATCGCCCGGTAGTCGGGCAGCCCGTCGGCGGTCGTGCCGTCGGGATAGATGACCGCCTCGCGGTCGGGCTCCGCGTGGGCGAGCGTCCGGAATCGGTCGATGGTCTCCCAGTAGGTCGCCGTCGTCACGCGGTGGTCTCCACGGGGAGCCGGTACAGCGTCGCGGCGGCGGACGGGCCCGCACCGGCCGCTACGAACAGCACGTGGGTGTAGCCGGTGAGCGTGCCCTCGGCGGTCGCGCGGGCGTAGGCCAGCGGTAGCGCGGCGGTGTGGGGGTCGCCGTCGGACAGGTCGGGCACCCGCACCGCGTTCTGGTCGATGCCAAGCGCGTCGGCGAGCCGCTTGGGGAAATCCGGGCTCGGGGTGGACGCGATCAACGCGACGAAGGCGCCGTCGAAATCGGTGAGCGCGGACTGGGCGGCTTCGGTTGCCACCGTGAGGATTCGGTCCTCGAAGTCGGGTTCGCGTTCGACCGTCATCAGCGTTCGCCCGACGGTGCCCATGGTGGCCGTGTCGACGTAGGCCTGGCCCGCGGGTGTCCCGGGTGCGGTCGCGGTGTGCACCGGCCCGAACCCTTCCGGGCCGTCGACCTGTTCGAGCAGCAGGGCGGCACCCGAAGTGGCGTAGGGGAATTCGGCGTCGGCACGCGACCGGGCCATCGACGGGTGGGTGTCGCCCGCGACGATCAGGACGTGCTCGGTACTACCCGTCGCCAGGATAGAACCCGCGACCTGGACGGCATTGACGACGCCGACCGCGCCGTTCATCAGATCGAAGGAGAAAGTCCGCGGATCTGCCCTGGTGTAGTCGAGTCCGATGCCCGCCGCCTTCTGGATCAGCGCGGCCACCGCCGGTTCGACAGTGTTGGAGTCGCGGAAGACGCCGGTATTGATCAGTACGCCGACCTGGTCGGGACGGACACCGGCCTGCTCGAGGCACCGGCGGGCAGCGCGCCCACTGTGCTCGACGACGCTGTGGGTATCGGTCGACCTACTCGTGCCCGTGGCTCGGATGCGAAATCCCATGAGAAACCTCAGACCTTCAGGGAGGAGATGGTGGCGGACAGGAAGCCGGCGACGACGCCGGAGGCGGCCGGGACCATGAGCAATTTCGATCCCGCCGCGATGTTCTCGTCGGCGAGCTGATCGTGCAGCACGATGAAATGCGATGTGGTCGAGGTGTTTCCGTACTTCTCGATCACATTGAGGTCCGGGGGCATCTCGGCGCCGAACTCGCGAGCGGCTACCGCGTTGATGTACGGCACGGCGGCAGCGCCGAACTGGTGATGAATGAGGTAGTCGAACTGCTCGCCGGCGAAGTCGCGGCCCTGCTGTTCGAGGAAGGTGCCCTGGGCGTCGGGCCAGAGCAGGAAGCGTGCTTCGTTGTGCATCTTGCGGTTGTCGGTGTAGAGCGCGACGCCCGACGACTTGTCGCTCGGCATGCCGAGGCACAGGTGCGAATGCTCTGCGGCGGTGAGCAATTCGACGTAGTGGATCTTGTCGGCGTCGTCGACCGCGCGGTCGAGCACGACCGCGCACCCGGAGTCGCCCACCGACAGCGAGGCGAACTGCAGATCGTATTTCTCGGAGATCTCGTCCACGGCGGTCTCGGCGATGGGCGTGATGGCCTCACCGCTGACCACCATCCCGTTGCGCACCACGCCCGATCGAATCATCCGGTCGAGAATGTATGTGCCGGTGAGCATTCCGGCGCAGGCGTTGGAGACATCGAAGGTGATCGCTCGCTCGGCGCCGAGGGTCTTGGCGATCGTCGACGCGAACGAGGGCTCCATGTACATGCGGGTGCCGTCATTGCTGCGGGTGATCGAACAGGAGATGATCACCTCCAGTTCGCCCGGCGCGTAGCGGGATCGGGCAAGGCAGTCCCGCGCGGCGTTGACGGCGAGGGTGAACGAATCCTCGACCGATTCCGGTCGGGTATCGCGCACGCGGCGTTCTTTCACGCCGGTGATTCGTTCCAGATCGAACGACGGTGGCGTTTTCAACCGCGAGATCAATTCGGTGGTGGACAAGATGTTCGACGGAAGATATGCCCCGATGGATTCGAAACGCGATTGCGACACGTGAGCTCCCGGATGCGGTCGAAGAATGGTGTACCGAACGATTTCCGATCGCCGGTGGAGTCGAACCCTACCGGTCGCGCGGAGCCGTTGCATGCAGTGATCCAGCGCACTTCGCGCCGCGAGTTCATCTGTGTGACAAGCCGTTACGCCAACTTCGGCAATCCGCATCGATGGCACAGAGCGCCAGCTCAGTCGTCTTCCCCGGCAGGTGGCAATGGGCAGGCTATCGGCCACCGAGGCCGTCGGCACGGCCGTGCGGTGCCGCGGAACGGTACTCGCACAGTGAGTGACCTCACGATCGTTTACACCGTCGAATAAATTGCGGGCCTTCCGGGTTTGTTTTCGGAGCAGAAGCGATCTCGCGAATTTTGGCGACCGGACTAACCTGCCAGACCGACGACGCGAGCCAGCCGCCGATGCGAATCCAGCCGGGCCGCCCGATCGAAAGTGCTGGTGTGCACCAGGACTTCATCGGCGCCGGTGCGGCTGACCAGCTTCTCCACTGCTTCCGCCACCTCGTCCTCGGTGCCGTGGAGCTGGTTGCCGAGCGCCTGTTCGAAGAGGTGGCGCTGCCGGTCGGTCATCCTCGCCGGGTCGATTTCGCCGGGCGGGATCAGCGCGGGAAACTCGCCGTGGGTGCGGGAGTAGGCACTCGCCCAGGCCTCGGGAAGGAGGAGCCGGTGCGCCTGCTCGGTCGAGTCGGCGATCATCGCCGTCGCGGAGACGACGACATACGGTCGTGGGACGCGAGCCGACGGCTGGAACCGGGCGCGGTACCGCTCGATCGCGTCCACCATGGCTTGCGTGCCCGCGATCGGCGCGATCACCAGCGGCAGTCCGAAACGTGCCGCGCGCTCGGCCCCGGAACCGGTGGCGAGCAGGAACGCCGGGACGTCATTGCCCTCCGCGGAGCCGGCGTGCACGCCCGCTCGACCCGCCGCGAAATAGTCGAGGACTTCGGCGAGATGCGCGTCGAAATCGTCGACTTCGTCGAGACCGTGACCGAGCGCACGGCGGACGCCATCGGTGAACCCGACCGAACGGCCGAGACCCATGTCGATCCGTCCCGGGAACAGCGCTGCGAGCACACCGAACTGCTCGGCGACGACGAGTGGTTGATGGTTGGGCAGCATCACCCCACCGGTGCCGACCCGGATTCGCGAGGTTGCCGCCGCGACCGCGGCCGCGAGCACGGTCGGCGCCGTTCCGGCGACTCCGGGGACGCTGTGATGCTCGGCGACCCAGAACCGGTGATAGCCCCACTGCTCGGCGAGCGCCGCGAACGCGACGGTCTCGCGCAGGGCGTCGGCGTGGTCCTGCCCGCGCCGTACGCGTGAGCGGTCCAGGATCGAGAAGCGAACCGATTCGAGTGCCATATCAGTAGTCAACGCCGCCGACGCGATCCGATTCCGCGACGGCGCCACGCGGGTGCAGGCCTTCGCAAGATTGGACCGGTACCAACCCTTGACCAACCTTTCGCAACCATAGTGTGCTCCGAGCACGATCACTGTCGAGAATTTGCGAGGAGTGCACCAATGGTTCGACATCCCCACGGCCGCAAGGTCCATCATCGACACCGTGCGGTCGAGGCCAGCGACGACGCACTCGACGTGCTGCGACTGCTCCTCGAAATGCACGGTCCGGTGGTGCTGTACCTCGCGCCCGATACCGACGGCTACACGCCGGTCTGCGTGCCGCTGCGCGACTTCCGGCCCGGTGCCGGTGATGTGCTCGCCGGGCAGACCGCCTGGCACACCCAGTTGTGGATGGCGGAACCGTTCCACGTCGGGTTCGACGACCTCGACGTGAGAATCGAGGTGCGCAATCGCCCGCAGGCGGGCTCCACTTCGCTCGAGGCCTCGTGCGGGTTCCGGTTCACCTTGCGCATCGAAAAGGCCGACAGCGCCGCCGAATTCGTCGAGGAAGCCTCCTGACTCGTCACCAGAACCGCGGCGTCAGCCCCCAGTCGGCGAACTCGGCGGCCAGCAGTTCGCGCAACGCGGCGCGGGTGGGGAAACGGTCGGGGTCGCCGCCGGTGACCACGAGTGTCACGGTGTCGTCATCGCAGGAGAAGGCGAGATTGACGCCGAGCTCGACCTGACGGAACAACTCGACCGGCCCGGGATTGACCACCGGGCGCATGATGACGTCGCGCGCACGGTGCGAACCGAGGACCGCGATGTTCTGCGCGGTGCGACCCATGTTGGTGCACAGGCATTCCGGCGCCTTGGCGGTGCGGGCGAACTTGTGCAGTACCACCTTCGGCAACAGCATCTGCACCGGTTGCAGGTGCTGGATCGGCGGGACGGTCGCGGGGTCGCGGTAGGCAAGGCCCGCCGCTTTGAGAGCGGCGCGGACCGCGGGCAGATCGGCGCGTTCGCCCGCGCGGTAGCCGACGCTGATCGGCAGCCCGGTGGTGGCGTTGGCGCGTGGGTCGTCGGCCTCGCGCATCGAATGCGGAATGTCGACACGGACCTCGGCACCGTCGGCGATGCGGCCGCTGCGACCGAGCAGCCCGACCGCGACGCCGATCAGCAGGCCGTTGGTGGTTCCGCCGTGGTCGGCCGCAACGGCGTCCCACGCGGCGAGATCGAGCTGGACGATGGCCTCGGCGGCCTGCCAGGTGTCGGCATGGGCCAGTCGTGGCACGGCCGGGCGGGGATTGCGGGCCGGTTCACTGACACCGCGCGACCGGCGCGCCGCACGCACACCACGCGCGAGGGCCCCGAGTTGGCGGCGGGCATCGGCGAGGTCGGCGGCGAAGCGGCCCGCACCCGCCACCGGGCCGACGAGCCTGCCCGCGCTGGCGAGGCGGTCGGGTGACTCCCCGCGGTTGAGCCGATCGAGGGAGTCGACGATCGCGTGCATCATGGCGCCGCCGTCGCACGCGACATGTGAGGCAACCAAGGTGATCACGGTGCCGCCGGATTCGAGGGGCGCGCCCGCGAGCTGCCACACGAGTCCGCGTTCGGGGTCGAATTCGACGGCGGCCTGCTCGAGGAACCAGTCGAGAATCCGGTCCTCGGGAATCGGCGTGTCCGACCAGCGCAGCGGGAGGGACTCGGTGGCTGGCTCCCAGTGCGCGCGGGCGATCGGGAAGCGGGTGGTGCGGACCCGTCGCGCGATGAAACCGGTCGCCAGATGCGCGTGCCAGTCGTCGAGCAGGTCCCGGCCAAGCGCGGTGTCGAAGCGGTACGCCAGCTGGTTGACCAGCGCATTCGGGTAGAGGCTGTGCAGCTTGAAGAACAGGTCGTCGTCGGCGGTGATCCGGTTGAGCTCGGTGGTCACTGCGACGGCGGGGGAGATGACAGTCATCGATGGACTCCTGACGGGCGTCGGCGCGACAGCGTTCCTCAGCTGCGCAGGGCGGGAGCGAAGGCGGAAGTACGCCTATCGGGAACGGAGAGTGCGCACGGTCAGTGGCGCGAAAACAGCGACGACGATCACCGAGGCGACCAGCGACCACCAGGCGTCGGCGCCGATCGTGCCCTCCGCGGCGAGCGTGCGCACCGCGGAGACCAGGTAGGACACCGGGTTCAGGTCGGAGACGTGGCGCATCCAGGTGGGCATGGATTCCTCGGGCACCAGGGCGTTGGAGGCGAAGCCGAGGAAGGTGAGCACCAGCATGGACATGCCCTGCACGGCGGCGGGACGGGCGATGGTGGCGCCGATGAACGCGAACAACCAGCTGATCGCGGTGGTGGCGAACACGACCAGCACCGCGCCCGCCAGGAAACCGGCGGTGTGCTCGGGCCGGTAACCCAGGCAGAAACCGACGATCACGACCGTGGTCGCGGCGATGAGATAGCGCACGGCACCGGCCAGCAATGCCCCGGCAACCGGTGCGGAGCGGGCGATCGGCATGGCGACGAAGCGGTCGAAGACGCCCGAGTGGATGTCCTCGGACAGTTGCACACCGGTCGCGACCGAGGACGTGAGCACGATCTGGACCAGCACGCCGGGGATCATGATCGGCAGGTACGCGGCCATGCTGCCCGCGATGGCGGTACCGAAGATGCTGCCGAACAGCACCGGGCCGACGATCGGGAGCAGTACGGCGTCGTAGAGCAGTTGCGGGCTGTGCCGGAAGGTGAGCAGTCCGCGCCACGCCATCATCAGCGAATGATGCAGCGCGGCAAGCGGACTGACACGGGTCACGCGTGGCGTGCGCACCACCTGGCGAGGCATCTCGGCCGTGCGGGTCATGGTGGTCCTCGAGCTTTCGCGAAGGGTGGTCATCTCGCGTCCACGGTGCGTGCGTGCCCGGTCAGCGAGAGGAACACCTCGTTGAGATCGGGTCGGTCCACCGCGAACCCGCGCAGCGCGATGCCCTCGTCTCGGCACGCGGCGACGATATCGGCGCCGCGGGTGACGTCGCGCAACGCGATCGTCAACGTCCCCGTCGACGAACCCTCGGGCACGTCGCCGGTGATGTCCTGGATCAGCGCCTCGGCGCGGCGCAGGTCGGTGGTGTCGCGGATGTCCAAGCGCAGCACCTGCTCACCGATGGAGGACTTGAGTTCGGCGGGGGTGCCGTCGGCGACGAGCGTGCCACGGTCGATGACCGCGATCCGGTCGGCCAGCGCGTCGGCTTCTTCGAGGTACTGGGTGGTGAGCAGCACGGTGGCGCCGCGCTCGACCAGCCCGCGCACGATGCCCCACATGCGGTCGCGGGTGTGTGGATCGAGCCCCGTGGTCGGCTCGTCGAGGAAGATCAAGGGGGGCACCGTGATCAGCGTGGCGGCCAGATCGAGGCGCCGTCGCATGCCGCCGGAGAACGCGCTGACGCTGCGCCGCGCGACAGCCGAGAGCTCGAATTCCTCGAGGAGTTCATCGGCCCGGCTGCCCGCTTCGCGGCGCGACAGGCCGAGCAGCCGACCGAACAGGCGCAGATTCTCACCGGCGGTGAGGGTTTCGTCGACGGAGGCGTACTGGCCGGTGAGCCCGATCATCGAGCGCACCGCGGTCGCCTCGCGCACCACGTCGTAACCGAACACCTCGGCGCTACCCCGATCCGGCCGGAGCAGCGTGGCGAGCATGCGGACGGTGGTGGTCTTTCCCGCGCCGTTGGGACCGAGCATCGCGAACACCGATCCGGCCGCGATGCTGAGGTCTATGCTGCCGACCGCGGCGAAGTCTCCGTAGGACTTGCCGAGTCCGGTGGTGCGAACGGCGATTTCGGTGCTCACTGCGGCCTCCCGGCGTGGCTGGAAACTGGTGTCGGGAACGACAGGGCGGCAAGGGATTCCACCTCGTCGACAGCACGCGCTACGCCGTCGCAGGCGAACCGGCTCGCGTAGGCGGCCGCCCGCGACACCACGTTCGGATCGGCGACTCGGTCGAGCAGAGTGGTGAGCGCGGTCTCGGTGAGCTCGGCGGCGCGCACGGTGCCCGCCAGGCCGCGCCGCGCCAACGCCCGGCCCCAGTACGGCTGATCGGCCTGGACAGCGCAGATCACCTGTGGGACACCCGCTCTCAACGCGGCGGCGGTAGTTCCCGCACCGCCGTGGTGCACCGCGGCGACACAGCGCGGGAAAATCGAAGCGTGCTCGACCTGCTCGACGACGGCCAGCTCGGGCGACAGCGACGGTTCGATCCCCGCCCACCCCGCGGCCAGCAGCAGTCGGCGACCCCGACGTGCGCAGACCGCGCGCAACATCGTCACCAGCGCGGCCGGATCGTCGACCGCCATCGAGCCGAAACCGACATAGATCGGTGCCGAACCGGCATCGATCCACGCGGTCAGCGCCGGATCGGTCGGCGCGCCGAGGAATCCGGCGGTATCGACGGCGAACCCCGTCACCGGGTGTCGCTCCGGCAGCTCGGCCGCTAACCCGGGAAACAGCTCGACGTCATAGGCCTGGATCGAAACTCGGTCGGGTAGCGGATGTTCCACGATTCCGAACTCCGACAGCGGCTGTTCCAGCGCCGCGTCACGTGCCCACCGCAGGCCCGACCAGATCCGCCGATTGAGCGCCCCGGGGATCCTGGCGCCCCACGCGGTGGGCACCACCGGGACCGAGCGATTCGGATGGATCGGAAAGAAATGCACTGCTGCCAGCGGCAACCCAACGCGCCGCGCCACCTTCTCGGCCGCTTCCTCGCCCGCCATCCCGGTCACGACCACGTCGTGACCGGGGGCGAGAACCAGCAGGTCACGTACCGCCTCGACAACCCCGCGCCGCTGCAGATCCAGCACCGCGCGCACCCGCTGACGCGGATTCGGACTGCGGAAGCGGTGATCGTCGTGCTGGGTGCGCAGCAGTTCGGCGCTGTCGCGACCGAAACCGACGGCGGCGATGCCGTGCGCGGTGGCGAAGCCGACGAGATTGGGGGACAGCGCGAGCGTCACCGAGTGCCCGCGAGCCACCAGCTCGCGGGCCAGGAGAATGCCGGGCTGGGCATCGCCCCGGCTCCCGGTGAAGGCCAGCAGCGCACGCATGCTCAGCCCGCGCTCAGTGCTGCTGCGGTGTCGGTGACCGGCGCCGTCGCGACCGGAACCAGGGTCACCGAGTACATCGCCCTGGCGAACTCGGCGAGGAAGCGTTCCATGACCTCGCCCGGCAGGCCCGCGGGGTGACGGGTAGAGACATAGAGGCCGTCGGGGCCGCGTACGACCCAGAAATACACCTCTTCGGTGGAGTACGAGACGGCGCGCAAGGTGCGTCCACGCAGTTCGGCGACCAATTCGTAGTCCGGAAGCATGCGGATGTCGAGGAAGGACGCACCGTAGGTCGGTCCTTCTACGGCACCGGCCATCGCCAGCGAACGGCCCCAGGAGGCGTCGTCGCAGAGATGGGCACGCTTGAGCGAGGCGCGGGTCGCGGTCAGCGCGACCGCCATGTCCGCGCCCGCGGGCAGGGTGATGTCGACCGGCACGACATTGACGAACCAGCCCATCGATTCGAGCCAGGTGAGGTCGGGCCGGGTGGCGATCGGCATGACCGTGCGGAACCGGTTGTCGCCGAAGGTTTCCCGGGAGGCCATCGCCAACGCCGCGAACACCGTCACCGAGAGCCGGTGCTTCATGCGATCGAGCGCGGCCTCGATTTCCTCGAGCTGGTCGATGCCGATCAGGGTGCGCGACACGCTGGGCTGGGCGTGCTCACCGTCCAGGACGGTGACCTGATCCGCGGCGAAGCGGGGCATGGGCGAGCCCGGCGCACCGAGGAATTCACGCCACACCGCGACGGCGGGGGATTCGGGGTCGAGTTCCTCGGCCGCCGCGCGCTCGATGACGGCGTAGTCGGCCGGGCTGCCGAAGGTGGCCGAGTCGCGGATCTCGCCGCCGGTGGTGACCGCGGTGTAAAGGGTGCGCAGCTCGAGGAGCGGCCGCGACCAGGGCGGGCGTCGTCGGGATCGAGGAAGCCGAGGTACTGCTCGTGGACGCTGGCGAGGGGGCGTTCGTCGTCGTGCCAGGTCTCGGACGAGGTGAGTTCGGGGGTCCAGATCACCAGGTCGCCGCAGCGAATCCGGAATTCGGAGAGATGGGTGTATTCCATGGCGGGTCACCTCATGGGGAATGCAAGCCGAGAAACGGCGCGAAGGGGATTCGGTGGTCGCGGGCGCGTCACCGGGTGTTGCTCTGGATCCCGCACCGGATGTAGCTGGCGAACCCTGGGCTATTCCGAGTCTATAACTCTGAGAGTTATCTGAAATATTGTTAAGTCACAATTGGAAGGTGTGAAGAAGATCACTTTCAGATTTGTTTCGAATCACAACCTAGACCAGTTGCCCCTGGAGTAATGGGGTTTTAGTTCACATCAGCGGAACAGATCGGGACCGCTCCGGCCGAGGCGCGCGGTCGGTCAGGGGGTGGCGGGTTCCGGCTCGAGGACCGGCGCGTCGACCGGTAGCCGGAGGTCGACGATCAGGCCGACCAGCCCGATCGACAGGCAGATGGCCGACACGATGATCGCGGCAGGATGGGTGCCGCCCGCCAGTGAACCGGCCAAGACAACCGTGGCGATCGTGCCGGGTGCCGAACCGGCCAGTGTCGCGACAAGATAGGGAGAGACCCGGACCGAGGACAGTCCGCAGCAGTAGTTGACGATCGAGAACGGCGCGAAGGAGATCATCCGGATCGCGGCGACCGCGAGCCACCCGCGCCGGGCCAGCCGATCGTCGATCGCCCGCACCGCCGGATGCGTGAGGTGCCGGGCGACCCGGTCGCGCCCCAGCGCGCGCACCCCGAGCAGCGCCGCGGTCGCGCTGACACCGGTCGCGGCCATCGCGATGGCCGACCCGAGGACCGGACCGAACAGCACGCCGCTGGTCACGGTGAGCACGGTGCGCGGAACGGGGGCGACGGCGGCGACCGCGTAGAAGAGGAAGAACAGCAACGGCAACAGCGGCCCGGCGCCGCCGGCCCAGTCGCGGATCTGCTGCGGGCCCGGCAACGGAACCATCATCGCCAGCACGAACAGCGCGGCGAGCCCGGCCATGGCGATGAGCAGGCGCGGGGAACGGAGCAGGCGGGGCACCCGGGTAAGCGTACCGGCCGGTAGGGGATGGCCCGAGTGGGTGGACACCCTGTCACAGTTAGCATCATCAGGGAACCGGACACATCCTGGTTCGCTGTGGGCCCGTTTGTGGGATTTCACGGACCGGCAGCACGCCGGGGTGCGGTCGTCGAATGGAAGAGAGAACAGCAGCTATGCCGATTGGTTCAGAGTCCGGGGCGGGGCTCGCGCCGGATCCGGTGCCCGAGTACGCCGCGTGGCGCAAGGGTGTGGCGGGTGTGCTGGCGAAAGCGCGACGGGTCGAGGCTTCCGAGCTCCCCGCCGAACCGGAACATCTGCTCGACGAGACCACCTATGACGGGCTGACGATCGCCCCGCTCTACACCCGCCGCGACGAGCTGCCCGAGCAGCCGCTGCCCGGCGCCTTCCCGTACGTGCGTGGTGGCGACGCCACCCGTGACCCGCAGCGCGGCTGGTTCGTCGGCGCCTTCGCCGGTCAGGACGACGCCGAGGCCACCAACCGGGCGATCCTGACCGGTCTGGAGAACGGCGTGAGCGCGATCGCGCTCGGCGTGGGCGCCTACGGCGTCGCCGTCGACGACATCCCTGTCGCGCTGCGTGGCCTGCTGTTCGAACTGGCCCCGCTGACGTTGGTCGCCGGAGCGGCCACCGGTGCTGCCGCCGAGCGGGTGTACGAGGTGCTCGACGGCTATTCGATCGCCGATCGCGCGCAGATCCGGGTCGGCCTCGGCGCCGCCCCGCTGACCAACGCCTTCACCGGCGCCGAAGATGTCGACCAGGCCGAGGCCGTGGCGCTGGCCGTGCGCGCGATCGCCCGGCCCGAGACCGTCCGCGCGATCACGGTGGACGGCATCGCCTTCCACAACGCCGGTGCCGCCGACGCGCAGGAAGTGGGCGCGGCCGTCGCGGCCGGTCTGGCCTACCTGCGTTTGCTCACCGGCGCCGGGGTCGACATCGCCGACGCGTTCGACCAGCTCGAGTTCCGCTTCGCGGCCACCGACGACCAGTTCGCCACCATCGTGAAATTCCGGGCCGCCCGGCGGCTGTGGGCCCGAGTCGCCCAGGTCTCCGGTGCGCCCGCCTTCGGCGCCGCGCCGCAGCACGCGATCACCTCGGCCGCCATGATGACCCAGCGTGACCCCTGGGTGAACCTGTTGCGCACCACCCTGGCAGCGTTCGGCGCCGGCGTCGGCGGCGCCGATTCGGTGACCGTGCTGCCCTTCGACGCGGCGCTGCCCGCGGGCGAACTCGGCGTCTCCACGACGTTCTCCCAGCGCCTGGCTCGCAATACCCAGCTGCTGCTGCTCGAGGAATCGCGCCTCGGGCACGTGCAGGACCCGGCCGCCGGTTCCTGGTACGTCGACAAGCTGACCGACGAACTCGCCGCCAAGGCATGGGCATTCATGCAGGAGCTCGAGTCGGCGGGTGGGTATCTCGCCGCGCTCGACGCCGGTGTGCTCGCGGCCCGGATCGCCGAGACCGCTGCCACGCGCGCCGCCGACATCGCCCATCGCCGGACCGCGGTCACCGGCGTCAACGAGTTCCCCAACCTCGCCGAGACCCCGCTGTCGGAGCAGGCCCGTGAACCCGGCCCGAACGCGCGCTACGGTGCCGCCTTCGAAGCGCTGCGCAACCGTTCCGACGCCTACCTGGCGGCCAACGGCGCCCGGCCGAAGGCGCTGATCGTGCCGCTGGGCCTGGTGGCCGAGCACAACGCGCGCACCATCTTCACCGCGAACGTCCTGGCCTCGGGCGGCATCGAATCGGTCAACCCCGGTCCGCTCGCGATCGATGACATCGCCACCGCCGCAACCGAATCCGGTGCGCGCATCGCGGTGCTGTGCGGTGCCGACAAGCGCTACGCCGAACAGGCGGGAGCCGCGACCGACGCCCTGCGTGCCGCGGGCGTGGAGACCGTGCTGCTGGCCGGTGCGGAGAAGTCGGTCGAGCAATACAGCGGGACGCAGCGTCCCGACGGGTACCTCGCCCTGCGTATCGACGCGGTCGCGGTCCTGTCGCAGCTGCTGGAGAAGGTGGGAGCCTGATGACCACATCCGATATCGAGCACGTCATCGGTAGTTTCGCCGAGGTGCCGCTTACCGACCACGCGCCCACGTCCGCCGACGTCGACGCCGAGCAGGTGCGCGCCTTCGTGGCCGATGCCGCGACGGCGAACCACACCACTGCCGAGCAGCTGGTCTGGTCGACCCCGGAGGGTATCGACGTTCCGCCGGTGTTCACCAAGGCCGATCGGGATGCTGTTGTCGCGCAAGGCTATCCGCTCGACACGGTGCCCGGCGTCGCGCCGTTCCTCCGTGGCCCGTACCCGACCATGTACGTGAACCAGCCGTGGACGATCCGCCAGTACGCGGGTTTTTCGACCGCCGCGGACTCCAACGCCTTCTACCGCCGCAACCTGCAGGCGGGACAGAAGGGGCTCTCGGTCGCGTTCGACCTCGCCACCCACCGTGGCTACGACTCCGACCACCCCCGCGTCCAAGGTGACGTCGGCATGGCCGGTGTCGCGATCGACTCGATTCTGGACATGCGCCAGCTCTTCGACCAGATCCCGCTTGACCAGGTGTCGGTGTCGATGACCATGAACGGCGCGGTGCTGCCGATCCTGGCGCTCTACGTCGTCGCCGCCGAGGAGCAGGGCGTGACGCCCGAACAGCTGGCCGGAACCATTCAGAACGACATTCTGAAAGAGTTCATGGTCCGCAACACCTACATCTACCCGCCCAAGCCCTCGATGCGGATCATCTCCGATATCTTCGCCTTCACCAGCGCGAAGATGCCGAAGTTCAACTCGATCTCGATCTCCGGCTACCACATCCAAGAGGCCGGTGCGACAGCCGATCTGGAGCTGGCCTACACCCTCGCCGACGGGGTGGAGTACATCCGCGCCGGTATCGCCGCGGGCATGGACGTCGACAAGTTCGCGCCGCGCCTTTCGTTCTTCTGGGCCATCGGCATGAACTTCTTCATGGAGGTCGCCAAGCTGCGCGCCGGGCGTCTGCTGTGGAGCGAACTGGTGTCCAAGTTCGAACCCAAGAGCGCGAAATCGCTGTCGCTGCGCACACATTCGCAGACCTCGGGCTGGTCGTTGACCGCGCAGGACGCCTACAACAATGTGGCGCGCACCTGTATCGAGGCGATGGCCGCGACCCAGGGGCACACCCAGTCGCTGCACACCAACGCACTCGACGAGGCGCTGGCCCTGCCGACGGACTTCTCCGCCCGCATCGCCCGCAACACCCAGCTGCTCATTCAGCAGGAATCCAACACCACCCGCCCGATCGACCCGTGGGGCGGCTCGTACTACGTCGAGTGGCTCACCCATCAGCTCGCCGAGCGGGCCCGCGCCCACATCGCCGAGGTCGAGGCGCACGGCGGTATGGCGCAGGCGATCTCGGAAGGTATTCCGAAGCTGCGCATCGAAGAGGCCGCCGCGCGGACCCAGGCGCGGATCGACACCGGCCAGCAGCCGGTGATCGGCGTCAACAAGTACCAGGTCGAAGAGGACCACGCGGTCGAGGTCCTCAAGGTCGAGAACTCGCGGGTGCGTGCCGAGCAGATCGAGAAGCTGGAACGGCTTCGCGCCGAACGTGATTCGGTCGCGGTGGAGCAGGCACTGGCCGAATTGACCCGGGCGGCATCGGCTTCCGAGGGCGGCATGGAGAACAATCTCCTCGCGCTGGCCATCAACGCCGCCCGTGCCAAGGCGACCGTCGGTGAGATCTCCGACGCGCTGGAGAAGGTGTACGGCCGCCATCAGGCCGAAATCCGTACCCTGTCCGGTGTGTACCGTGACGAAGCAGGCAAGGCATCCAACATCGGCGCCGCCATCGCGCTGGTCGAGGAGTTCGGCGAGGCCGAGGGCCGTCGTCCCCGCATCCTGGTCGCCAAGATGGGCCAGGACGGGCATGACCGCGGCCAGAAGGTGATCGCGACGGCGTTCGCCGACCTCGGCATGGATGTCGACGTGGGCCCGCTGTTCCAGACGCCCGAAGAGGTGGCGCGCCAAGCGGCCGACAACGACGTGCACATCGTCGGTGTGTCCTCGCTGGCCGCCGGTCACCTCACGCTGGTGCCCGCCCTGCGGCAGGCACTGGCCGATGTCGGTCGTCCCGACATCATGGTCATCGTCGGCGGTGTGATCCCGCCCGGTGACTTCGACGAGCTCTACGAAGCCGGTGCCGCCGCGATCTTCCCGCCCGGCACCGTCATCGCCGACGCGGCCATCGACCTGCTGAAGAAGCTGGGCGCGGCGCTCGGGCACGAGATCGGTGGCGGCGCAGCCGAATGAGCAACGCCGCACAGGGGGCCGGGGGTGCCGAAGCGCACCCTCGGCTCGGGACCACCGCGGGCGTCGGCTCGCCACGTAACGAGGGGCGCACCGCCACGGGTGTTCGCCGGACGATCGACGTCGACGTGCTCGCCGACGAGGTCAGAGCGGGACAGCGATCGGCGCTGGCCCGCGCGATCACCCTGGTCGAATCCACCCGCTCCGATCATCGGGAACTCGCGCAGCAACTGCTGCTGCGGGTGGCCGCGGAACCGGGCAGTGTCGTCTCGAACCGGGTCGGCATCACCGGCGTTCCCGGCGTCGGCAAGTCCACGTTCATCGACGCGCTCGGCATGTATCTCCTGGACCAGGGCCATCGGGTCGCGGTTCTCGCGGTTGACCCGTCCTCGACCCGCACCGGTGGCTCGATCCTGGGTGACAAGACGCGGATGGCGCGGTTGTCCCTGGAGGCCGACGCGTTCATCCGGCCTTCGCCCACCGCGGGCACCCTCGGTGGCGTGGCCAAGGCGACTCGCGAGACTATCGTGCTCCTGGAAGCCGCTGGCTACGACGTGATCCTGGTGGAGACCGTCGGCGTCGGCCAGTCCGAGGTGACGGTCGCCAATATGGTCGACGTGTTCTGCTTCCTCACCCTGGCCCGTACCGGAGATCAGTTGCAGGGCATCAAGAAGGGCGTCCTGGAACTCGCCGAACTCGTCGCGGTCAACAAGGCCGACGGCAAACACGAGATCGAGGCGAAAGGCGCGGCCCGCGAACTGGCGGGCGCGCTGCGCCTGATCCACCCGCACGACGCACTGTGGAAACCGCCGGTGCTCACCATGAGCGGCCTGGAAGGTGTCGGCCTCGACAAGTTCTGGGGCACCGTCCTCGATCACCGTCGGGTGCTCACCGAGGCGGGAGAATTCGCCGAGAAGCGTCGCCGCCAGCAGGTCGACTGGACCTGGACCATGGTCCACGATCAGATCCTGCGTCGCCTGGCCGACAATCCGAACGTGAAAGATGTTCGCGCGCAAGTGGAATCGGCTGTCCGCGCCGGCACCCTCACCCCCGCCCTCGCTGCCGAACAGATCCTCACGGCCTTCGACCGGAGCTAGTACTCCCACCGCAGTGCTGGGCGGTAGCTGGCTGGCGTGCCGGTGGGTCGCTTCGATCGTGATCGCTCGAAAGTTTTGGCCTTCACCTCGAAATTCATCGATGATATTCCGATGTCGGCCACGTCGCCAGCTGTTGTCTGCGTCGATTTCCGAGGATCGTGGAAGGTGGACGCCGCAAGCTGACGGCCGAGGAGGCAGTGATGACGATCTACCGCACGAATCGGATCATGAGCAGCGACAAGACGCCTGAGCGGGCGGTTCTCGGGGGCGATGGCCGTTGGCGGCTCACCTGGCTGCCGGAACTCGGCCTGACGCCTGATCAGGCGATATCAGGACTGAGGCTCGACGAAATCCTCAGCGACCCAGCCCTGGTCTATGACCGCATGGCGCTGGCGGAGGCCACCACCTGCGCGGACCGCATCGGCATCATCCTCGAGCTCGCGATGGTGCGTCTGTGGAAGCGGATGACCACCGCCATCGCGCTCTGCGGGTTCGTGGCGATCCGATGGGGTCGACTCGCCTGACGGGCCTTCACAGCCAGCGGATGCGCCGGAAGACGACGACCAGGGCTGTGCAGAGGGTGACCATGACGGTCAGGGTGATGGGGTAACCCCAGGTCTGCCGGAGTTCGGGCATGTGATCGAAGTTCATGCCGTAGATCCCGGCGATCATCGTCGGCACGGCCAGGATGGCGATGTAGGCGGAGATCTTGCGCATGTCGGTGTTCTGCTGGACGGCGATCTTGGCCACGGCGGCACCGACGAGGGTGGTGAGGGTTTCGTCGAGGTCATTGATGCGTTCGGCGACACCGCTGTGGTGGTCGGCGACATCGCGTAGGTAGCGACGCACTTCCTTGGGCAGGGGAGTGTGCGGCGCGGTGAGCGTCTGGAGTGGGCCCGCGAGCGGCCGCACGGCGCGACGCAGCTCGACGATCTCGCGTTTGAGCTGATAGATCGCCTCGATCGGGATCTTGCTCCGCGGGCTGAACAGCTCTTCTTCCATCGACTCGACGTCGAATTCGACGGCCTGGGTGACGTCGATATAGGTGTCGACGACGTGGTCGGCGATCGCGTGCAGCACCGCGCCGGGGCCGAGCGCGAGGCGATCGGGTTCGGCCTCGAGCGCGTGCCGGACCGCGGTGAGTTCGTTGTGTTCGCCGTGGCGGACCGCGACGACGAAATCGGCGCCGAGGAAGACCATGATCTCGCCGGTCTGCACGATCTCGCTGACCGTGTGCATATCGTGCTCGACATAGGCGACGGTCCGCATCACGGTGACCATGGTGTCGTCGTAGCGTTCGAACTTCGGGCGCTGTCTGCCGGTGACGGCGTCCTCGACGGCGAGCTCGTGCAGTCCGAACGTCTCGGCGATCTCGCCCATCTGGTGCAGATCCGGCTCGAACACGCCGATCCACACGAAACCCGCACCGCGCCCGCGGATTTCGGCCAGGGCGCTCTCCGGGGTGAAGCGGCCGGGTAGCCGCTTGCCGTCGACGTAGGCGGCGCAGTCCACGATGGCGCGGGCGGTCGGGACCGAGGGTTTGGGGACCACTTCCACCCGGCGTCTGCCGCGGGACAGGAACGGGGAATCCGCCACCCGGGCGCCGATGCCGCGCCGGCTCGCGGTGGGAGCGGGTGTGACGCGAGGGCCGTCGACCATCGTTCACCTCGCTCTCGTCGATCTCGCCGCAGCATCCCACGGCGGCCGATACAGGTGCAACCGGACGAGGGGTTGCGCGAATCGACCGTGATGTGAATACTTAGGTATGTGCCTAAGTATTCGAGCGACGAACCGGACGGCGGACTCGACAGTGTCTTCCGGGCGCTGGCCGATCCGACTCGTCGCGCGATCGTCGAACGGCTGGCGCGCGGGCCCGCCTCGGTGTCGGATCTCGCCGCACCGTTCGAGGTCGCGCTCCCGACGATCGTGCAGCACTTGAAAGCGCTGGAGGCCGGTCGGCTCGTCAGCTCGGCGAAGATCGGCCGGGTGCGCACCTACCAGTTGGTTCCGGACGCTTTCGGGACGGCGATCGACTGGCTGCACCGGCAACGCCCACCCGCGCAACGGCAGGTGGACCGGCTCACGGCACTACTCGTGGAATCAACCAGAAACCCAGAGGGAGAACAACAATGACCGACACGGTGACCCGCTCCATCAACCACGCCCAGTTCACCATCGAACGCGAGGTGCCCGTCGCGCCCGCCGTCGTCTTCCAGGCATTCGCCGATCCCGCCGTCAAGGCGAAGTGGTTCGGCGGCGAGGAAGGCTGGGAGCAGGGCGAGGTCTCGGTCGACTTCGAGGTCGGCGGCCGCGAGATCAACGAAGGCACCTTCCACGAGGTGACCTCCCACTTCGTCGCCACCTACACCGACATCGTCGTCAACGAACGCCTCGTCTACACCTACGACATGTGGCTCAACGGCTCCCATATCTCCACCTCGGTGGCCACCTGGGAATTCGAACCGACCACCACCGGCACCAAGCTCACGCTCGTCGAATTCGGCGCCCACCTGGACGGTTTCGACACCGGCGCCCAGCGCGAGGAAGGCACCCTCGGCCTCGTCGACGCCCTCGTGAACTACCTCGTCAGCCAGGCCTGAGCATCGCTCACCGCACCGTGACAACGCGCGAGTGCCTGCCCGTCGCGCCGTCGGGGAACGGGGTCGCCCTCGCGTCGGTCTGCACCGATCCGGTGGCGTCGACCGCACGCACGCGCAGCGCGTGCGTGCCGGGTGTGGCATCCCACGTCCAGGTCCACTGGCGCCAGGTGTCGATGGAGTAGGCCGCGGCGAGTGTGGTTGGCTGCCACGGGCCATCGTCGACCTGGATTTCCACGGCGTCGATCCCACGGCCTTGAGCCCACGCGACGCCTGCCACGGTCATCGATCCAGCGTCCAGGTTGGCGAACGCCGCGGGGACGTCGATCCGGGACGCGGTCTTGATGGGCGCATCGGTTGCCCAACCGCGCTGTGTCCAGTACGCCTGGGCGCGGTCGAATCGGGTGAGTTCCAGGTCGACAACCCACTTGGTGGCCGACACGTAGCCGTAGAGGCCGGGCACGATCATCCTGGCCGGGTAGCCGTGCACGACGGAGAGCGGCTCGCCGTTCATCGCGATGGCCAGCAGGGCGTCGGGGTTTCCGAGCACGGCGGCGGTCGGCGTGCTCGCGGTGAACCCATCGATGCTGCGCGACAAGATCATGTCGGCGTCGGGGGAGGGGCCTGCCTCGGCCAGGAGATCGGACAGGCGGTATCCGGTCCACAGTGCGGTGCCGGCGAGATCGCCGCCGACCTCGTTCGAGACACAGGTGAGTGTGATGAGCGACTCCACGGCGTGCCGGGCGCTCAATTCGTCGAAGTCCAGA
Source organism: Nocardia sp. FBN12 (assembly GCF_050320175.1). Classification (GTDB taxonomy): domain Bacteria; phylum Actinomycetota; class Actinomycetes; order Mycobacteriales; family Mycobacteriaceae; genus Nocardia. The sequence continues at coordinate 2,063,679 of NZ_CP190048.1, forward strand.
CGGATTTCGCGTTCCACCATCCCGTGGATGCGCAACCGCCACTGCGCGCGGGTCAACGAGGGGAGTTGCAGCGCGGTGTCGACGCGATAGAAATCCGGTGCGGGGGTGATGAATCGGGTGAGGCCGGGAACGACTCGGTCCATCTCCGGGGTGACCGGTGGCGCGGGCGCGCCGACCCGTGGGAGGACGAAAGCCGCCCGGTCGGCCGCGATATCGCGCAGGCGCGTGCCGATGAACCGTCCCGCCGCGCCCGCCGCGACGGCCCCCGCCGCGACGGCCGTCAGCGCGAGCAGGAACCCGCGCCGTGTCGGCCCGACCTGCTGGTCGACGCCGGAGGGCACGTAGAACAGCGCGCACATTGCCGCGATCCCGGCCAGTGACCCCACCACCGCCGGAATGGCGAACAGTGGCGTCGCGGTGGGCCGGAGCAGTGCCAAGCCCGCCACCGAGAAGCCGAGGACGCCGAGCAGGCCCGCCGCCAGGGCCGGGCGGCGGCGGGCCACCAGGCCGATGATTGCGGCAGCGACTGCCATCACCGCGGCCATCGTGATGGCAAGTGCCAGTTTGTCGTTGGCGCCGAACCAGCGGATCGCACTGTCCTTCAACCACTTCGGCGTGTGATCGACCACGGTGGCACCCAGAACGAAGAAGGGGGAGGAGACCGGGTCGATGATCACCGCGACGAGGTGCCCGACCCCGAGGACGAGGGCGGCGGCGGCAGCCGTCGCGAACGCCGCCGCGAGTCGGCCGGGATGGCGATGGGTGAAGGTGAACGGGCGGACCATGCTGTCACTCCTGGGATTTCGAGTGTCGGCATGGCCCGCCGCAGCAGGTCAGCCGACTGTCATGCTGACGATCGGCGAGGTGGTCGGCCCTGGCGAACCACCGGCGGGTTCGACCGTTACCGCGAGCGTGTCGGCCGCCTCGACCGCGGTCACGGCCGAGGCCGAACTATCCAGCACCGCCACCGATTTCGGTGTGTCCGCACGTATCAGCCACAACTGATATGTGCGCTCGTCCGGCAGCGGGGGCATGTCCTGGAACGACACCGCGGCCGCGCCGAGCGACTTGGACTGGTACACCGTCATCGCGCCGCCGCCGGTGACGGCCACCGACGTTTCCCGGCTGTCGGACTGGTCGAGCACCTGCTGTGCGGTGACCGCCCCGGTGCCGTCGTTCGCCTGGTCGATCACGACCCCGATTCCGACGCCGGCACCGACCGCCACGATCGCCGCGGCGGCGACGGTCAACCATCGAAGGTGCCACCGCTTGCCGGGCGCGCCCCGCCGTGCGAGCGGGTGCGCCTGTGTGTCGTACCGGTCCAGTGCTCGCATCAGCGCGGATTCGAGGCGGGCCGGTGGCGGGACCGAGTCGAACACGGTCAGGTCCGCCATCGTCTCCTGGATGCGGTGGACAGCGGCCTGGAATTCGGCCGCGCGGTCGGTGCCTGCCGCGTCGAGCCAGTCCTCGAGTGCCTGTCGTTGTGGTGGATCCAGCGCGTCTATGGCGTAGGGATACGCCTCATCCAGCCACGACCAAGGGGTCCGCCGATCTGTCTCGCTCATCGGGTGTTCCCTCCGGTCAAACAGTTCTCGAGCCTTTTCAGGCCATCTTTGATGCGGCTCTTCACCGTCGGCAACGGCACCGACAAGGTCTCGGCGACCTCGACGTAGGTACGGCTGCCGTAGTACGCCAGCGCCACCGCTTCGCGTTGGAGTTCGGTCATGGTCTGCAGACAGTCCAGCACCGACTGTTCGTCGAGTCGCTGGGTGACCTCCTCGGCCACGACGTCGTGGTCGCGGCCGAGGTGGGCGTGGCCGAACACGATGTCACGGCGGGTGGCCGACTGTTCGGCCCGTACCCGGTCGACCGCGCGCCGGTGGGTCAGCATCATCAGCCAGCCGATCGGGCTGGCCTTTGTCGCGTCGTACTGTCCGGCCAGCGACCAGACCTGAAGGAACACCTCCTGGGCGATGTCCTCGGCGGCGCCGTGGTTGCGGACGACGCGTAGCGCGAGCCCGAACACCCGGGGGCTGGTGGCGCGGTAGAACTCGGCGAACGCCGCCCGATCGCCTGCCGCGACGTCGTCGAGCAGCTCGACCAGCCGCTGTTGCACGGCATGGTCGCGGCGGTCGACCGTCGGGCAGGCCGGAGCGGGCTCGGTGACCGATCGCAGGTTGATCGGTGCGGAGCCGCGCCGGGCCGTCATCGGGTGGTCCCTGCTTGCATCAGCATGAGAGGGATTTCGGCCTGCCTTCGGGTTCGGATGGGCGCCGCCGAGATATTTCCGCGGCGACGCCGGAAAAAGCGCCGTCGCCGTCATCACGCCGCTGGCGGCATGAGCACGCTGTCGATCATGTACACGGTAGCGTTCGACGTGCGCACGCCACCACAGATCACGTTCGCCTCGCCGACCTTCAAACTGTCGCCTGAGCCGCTGACCGTCACGTCGGCGCCCTGGACTGTCTTGTGCGCGCCCGCGATGCTCTGCGGCGCGATCTGGCCCGGCACCACGTGATAGGTGAGGATCGAGGTGAGGGTGGCCGAGTCGGTCTTCAGCGTGTCGATCGTGGCCGGATCGATCTTCGCGAACGCCGAGTCGACGGGCGCGAATACGGTGAACTGACCGCCGTTGAGGGTGTCGACGAGATTGACGTCGGGGTTGAGTTTGCCCGAGACCGCCGAGACCAGCGTGGTGAGCAGCGGGTTGTTGGACGCGGCAACGGCGACCGGCTCCTGGGCCATACCGCTGACCGAGCCGGGACCGCTGGGTACCGTGGCGGCGTATTCCGCGCAGCCGGGGCCGACGAGGTCGGCGGCGGCGGACGCGCCGGTGGTGGCAGGCGCCGACGTCATCGGCGCCGAGGAGGTCGCGGAGCTGGTGCTCGAGTCGTCATCGGAACAGGCCGAGAGGCCGAGCGCCGAGCCGAGGAGTATCGCCGCCACAAGAGTATTCGGCAAGGTGCGCATGGTGTTTCCGTCACTTCCGTCGAGGCGGCGAGGTGCCGCGTAGATGTTGGATGCAACGGAGTTCGGCTGGCTCGGCGGTTCGGACTGCCGCCGATGGCGGTCGATATTCTCGACCTGGCTGTGGCAGGCTCATCGGCCTAGGCGCCCACACAGTCGACGATCGGTGCGGGATAGTCCATCGGATCGATGTTCGCGCGCCACGGGCGGTGAATGCTTGCGCCGGGCAGGTGCGCCAGTTCGGGCAGCCACCGGCGGACATAAACGCCGTCGGGGTCGTAACGGTCGGCCTGGCGCAGGGGGTTGAGTACCCGGTTGGGCCGGGTGTCGGTGCCGGTGCCCGCGACCCACTGCCAGTTGAGCTGATTGTTGGCGAGGTCGGCGTCGACGAGCCAGCGCAGGAAGTGCGCCGCGCCGACACGCCAGTCCTGGCGCAGCGATTTGGCGAGGAAGCTGGCCGCGATCAGCCGCGCTCGCCCCGGCATCCAGCCCTCCGCGCGCAGCTGCCGCATGCCCGCGTCGACGATCGGGTAGCCGGTGCGCCCGTCGCGCCACGCCGCGACGGCCTGCTCGTCGTCGGGGCCCGCGATCACGCGCGTTCGGTAGTCCGACCAGGCGGCATCGGGGCGGGAGGCGAGCACCTGGTGGTGGAAGTCGCGCCAAGCCAGTTGCCGGACGAAGGCGAGTCCGCCGTCGGTCGCCGTATCGACCCGGCGCACCACCTCGGTGGGGGACACGCACCCGAAGTGCAGGTACGGCGAGAGCCGGGAGGTGGCGTCGGCGGCGAGATCGTCGTTGTCACGGGCGTAGCCGGTGATCGGGCCGTCGAGCCAGTCGTGCAGCAGCGCACGTCCGGTGGATTCCCCGCCGACCCGCAACTGCGGCGACGGTCGCCCGGAACCGAGATCGGCCGGCTGAGGCAGCGGCTCGCTCCGGATCGGTGGCACCGACAGCGACCGGGGCGCGGGTAGCGGGGTGCGGCGGTGGGCCGCGCTCCAGCGCCGGAAATAGGGGGTGAAGACGGCGAAGTGATCGCGACCGGTCGACGGGACGAGCTCGGCGGAAGTGGCTGTGACGGAACCGGAATGGCAGTGCACGGCCGTGTTCGGGTTGCGGCGCAACGCCTGCTCGCGCTGCCTGCTGTAGCGGCTGACATCCTCGGCCAGGTGCACGCTCGTGGCACCGGTCTCCTCGATCACCTGGTCGAGCACATCGGCCACCCGGCCGCGGCGCACGACGAGCGTGCCGCCGAGCGCGTGCAGCTCCAGGTCGAGTTCGGCCAGTGCGGCGGCGAGGAAGTGCGCGCGATTGGGCGGGCAGCGGTCGGGCACCAGCGCCGCGTCGACGACGAACAGCGGCACCACCCGGTCGGCCTCGCGCGCGGCCGCGGTGAGTACCGGATTGTCGTGAACGCGCAGGTCACGGGTGAACAGGGCGATGGCGACGCTCATCGTGCGCAGAGGGGCAGCACATCCTCGCGTCCGCCGGTGGTGGGCGAGGTGAGGTAGACGCACGGGTCCTGGCCCGCGATTCTGATCTCCTCGTCGATCCGCTGCCAAGTGCTCTCGTCCAGGGCCGGGGTGCGGGAGAGGACGAAACCGGACAGCCTGCTCGGCGAGGTGACCAGGGCCCACGAGTAGTCCGGGCCGAGCGCGGTCACCAGGTAGTTGGTCGGTCCCTCGCGCCCGTCCTGGCCGGTGACGCCCGGAAAGCTCACGTGCAGTTGCGCGTTCGTGGCCGGGTCGTTCACGGTCGCGGTGCCGCGGATCTCGTCGACGCCGCCGCTCCAGGTGTGGCAGCGGTTGTGGACGGCGATGTCGCCGCGCGCGTCGAGGGTGTAGTTCGCGGAGGTGTCGCGTGCGCAGTTGAGGTTGAACACCTGCGGTACTGCCGCGAGCTGATGCCAATCGCCGAGATAGCGGCCGAGGTCGAGGTAGGGCACCGGTGCGGGTGGCGCGGCGGCCGCGGTGCCGGAGCCGGTCGCGGCGAGGCCGGCGGCGATCAGCAAGGCGGTGGTCCACAGGCCGAATCGGGTGCGCACAGGAAACTCCTCGCGGTAGTCGGTGTCCCCCATGCTAACAGTAATTGATGCACTATTGATGCATATGGCAGGTGGTTCAGTGGGTCGTCGGCGCAATGGACAGAATCTGTCGTCGACGCGCGGAGGCCGGGGCTGTCCTGCGCCGGTCGAGGCGGTCCGGGCAGAATGAAACGATGCCCGCCGGTTCTGTTCCTGCCTCCGCCGCGGCCGGATTCACGGTGCGCGCGGCGGCCGACCGTCTCGGCATCCCGACCGCGACCCTGCGGAGCTGGAATCGCCGTTACGGCATCGGTCCCGCCCAGGACCGGCCCGGCCGCCATCGCCTCTACACCGACTCCGATATCGCCGTGCTCGAGCACATGCTCGAGCTGATCGGCGGCGGCGCGAGTCCCGCCGGTGCCGCCGCGGCGGCACGCGGGCCCGTACCGGTCCTCGGCGACCGCGGCGGCCTGCTCGACGCCGCGTTCGCGCTCGATACCGCCACCGTCTGCGCGCATCTGGACGCCCACGTGCGGGCGTACGGCGTCGTGCAGACCTGGGAGGCCCTGTGCCGCCCCGCATTCACCGACATCGTCGCGCGGCAGGGCGGCGGCGAGGGCTGCATCGACGTCGAGCACCTGCTGTCGTGGTCGATCGCGGCGATCATGCAGCAGGTGAAACCGGCGCGGAGCGGTGCGCCCGTGTTGCTCGCGTGTACGAGCGGCGAAACGCATTCGCTCCCGCTCGACGTGCTGCGCGCCGCTTTGGCGCAGGCCGGAGTCGGTGCGCGCATGCTGGGCGCCGACGTGCCCGCGGTGGCGTTGTCCGATGCGCTCGCCCGGCACTCGGGCGAGGCCTCGGTGCTGTTGTGGTCGCAACGTGAGTCGACCGCGTTGACCTCGGCAGTGCTGGCCTGTGCGCGGGCCGGTGCCCGGGTGCTCATCGGCGGGCCGGGCTGGGAGTCGGTGCTGCTGCCCGACACGGTTGAGCGGATCGGTAGCCTGGCCGCCGCGGTCGACGCGCTCCGCTGAAACCCTCGGGCGCAACATGTTTCCGGTGTCGTCGATCAGCCGCTCCCCGGCCGCGCACATCGCGAGATCGGGTCGGCCACCATTGAACGATGCATAGGCGATGCGCTGTGGGAACAGTCGACTCCGAGGTCGGCGAACCCGTCGACACGCATCGTTCGCGGGTGACGACCGTGCCGGATCGGGTCAGCTCTCGGTCCGCCCGAGTAGATGTCGCAACGTCTGCTCCACCTCGTCGGTGCGGAAGGTGTGTCCCGCCTTCATCAGCTGAGTCGGCGTCACCCGTTGACCGGCCTCGGCGAGCTCACGCGCACCCTGCTTGCCCAGCAGTATCGTTGGACCGAAGCTCGGGACCGGCAGCAGTGCTGGGCGGTGCAGCACTCGCGCCAGCACGCGGGTGTACTCGCTGTTGCGAACCGGCTGTGGCGCAACGGCATTGACCGGGCCGACCACCGTGTCGTCCCACAGTGCGCGGTGGTAGACATCGACGAGATCGTCGATGCCGATCCACGACAACCACTGTCGGCCGTCCCCGATCCGCCCACCGAGACCGGCGCTGAACAACGGTCGAAGCAACCGCAGGGTCCCGCCACGCGGAGACTGCACGATGCCGGTACGCACCCGCACGACGCGGACTCCGCCCACCGCGGCGGGCTCGCACGCGTCCTCCCACTGTTCGACCACATCGGCCAGGAATCCGTCACCGCGCTCGGACTTCTCGGTCAGCGGCTGCTCACCACGGTCGTAGCCGTAGTAGCCGATGGCCGAAGCGCTGACGAAGGTGTCGACGCCGCAGGCCGCGGCCAGCTCGGCGAGTCGCCGGGTCGGCTCGATGCGGCTGTCGGCCACCGCACGCCGGTGCGCGGCGGTGAATCGGCCCGCGATGGGCGCCCCGGCCAGATGCACCACGGCATCGATGTCGGCGAGCAGGTCGGTGGCGGGCGCGGCGGGGTCCCACTGGAGTTCGTCGCGATGACGCGCGCGATGACGGACCAACCGCACCACGCGGTGTCCGCCGGTGGTGAGAAAGGCGCTCAGCGCGGAGCCGACCAGCCCCGACGCGCCCGTCATCGCGATCGTCAGCGGCGGGAGGCCGGACTCGGCCGCACGGCGGTGGGCCGCCAGATCGTGGGTGAGCTGGCGGTAGCGGTAGTCGAACATCGGCCGCAACACCGACTCCGGAATGGGTGTCCGCACCCGGTCGATGACACGGGTGTGCGTGTCGTCGACCTCGGCGAACTCGTGGACATGCTGCCACGGCAACAGCCGGGAGACCGGGAACGACGCCGGTCCGTCCGAGGTGAGGGCGTCGGCGAACCGCTCGGGCGGTCGGTACTGCTCGGGATCGTGCTGAGCGATCCAGCGCAGCCCGCCGGGAAGACCGAGCACGGCGCGCCCAGTGGCCAGCGAATCGGCTTCGGCGAGCAAGGTGACCGGCTGCCACGGTGGAGCCAGTCGCGTGAACGCGCCGCGACGGGCGAACCAGGCGAAAACGTCGGCCCGGGGTGTTGCAACGATGTCAGAACACTCGATGCCCATCACTCGACTGTAGTCACGATCAGCCGTGACCCATGGATCCCATGTCCATCTGCATGGGAGCCGGTTGCTGGCCCGGGCCGAGAACCAGGAATTGGCCCATCATGCCCTGGTCCTCGTGGTGCAGCAGGTGGCAGTGGTACATGTACGGATACGTCGGGTCGGTGTGGTCGGCGAAGTGCATCGCGAGGGTGTAGGTGGTGTCAGGGGTGGTGTACACGGTGTCTTTCCAGCCGGAAAGTGCCGGGGGAGGGGGCTTTCCGTCGACGGCGATGATCTGGAACTGGACGTCGTGGACGTGGAAGTTGTGGGGCCAGTTGTCCTTGTTCCGGACCGTCCAGACCTCGGTGGTGTCGACGGGAATGGTCATATCGATGCGGTTCATGTCCATGCGACGGTTGTTGATCATGAACCACTGGAGGTCGAACGAACGCGTCGGCGGCGTGGTCGCGGCGGCGAGGGCGGTCATCGGGATCAGGGTTGCCGGTGGCGTGGCCGACGGGCGCAGGGTTTCGGCGGCACGCAGTGTCAGGATGTCGAAAGTGTCGTCGAAGCCGAACTCGGCGGCGCGATCGATGCCCGCGCGGTCGATGATCGGCAGCGACCGTAACGTGACGTTCTCGCCCGCACCGACGGCGACCACCAGTTCGGCGCGCTCACCGGGACTGAGCTGAATGCGGTTCAGGGATGCGGGTTTCGGGAGCAGGCCGCCGTCGGTGGCGATGAGCTGGAATGCTCTGCCGTCGCTGAAGGACAGGTTGTAGAGGCGGCCCGATGAGCCGTTGAGGACGCGCAACCGGATCCGGTCGGTGGTGACGGGCAGATGGGCGTTCGCGATGCCGTTGGTGACGATCGTGTCGCCGAGCAGGCCCACATCGGTGGCGTCGGATTCGTCCAGCGCACCGTCGGCGGTGAAGCGGCGATCCTGGATCACCAGCGGAATGTCGTCGACGCCATAGTCTTTCGGTAGATCGAGCGCGTCCGTCGCGTCGTCGTCGATCAGGAAGAGGCCGGAAAGTCCACGGTGGACATGCTTTTCGGTGGCGCCGTGTGGATGCGGGTGATACCAGAGCGTCGCGGCCTGCTGCTGCACCGTCCAGTTCGGCGCCCACGTCGCACCCGGCGCGATCATCTGATGGGGGCCACCGTCGAACTTCGCGGGCAGGTGCATGCCGTGCCAGTGCACCGAGGTGGGCTCGGGGAGATCGTTGGTGATGGTGAACGCGACCTGTTCGCCGCGCCGAGCTCGCACGGTCGGGCCGAGGATCGACCCGCCGTAGCCCCATGTCGGGGTGTGCTTGCCCCGGATCATCTCGGTCGTGCCCGGCTGCACCCGCAGGGCGAACCGGCGGACGCCGTCCGCGCCGACGGTGGCCGCGGCGAGTGGTGGGATGGGCAACGGCCGGGTCGAGTCGGCCGCCGGACCAGGCGTCGACGGGCGGATCGAACACCCGGCCGCGTATGCCACCGGTGCGAGGGCGAGCCCGGTGAGAAATCCTCGTCGCGAGACCACGTGTGCTCCTTCTGTGCTGGAACCTCCAGCCTCGTTCGGTCGAGGACGTGGCGACTCCGCCGAACGGCCGGACCCGGGCCGACCGATTCCACCCGCGCGGCCCTTGCGGATACGCCGATCGCGTGCTAATCGGCTCCGAACCGGTGCCCGCGCGGACGAGCCGGTCGCGGATCCGGGCCGCTCCCGCGCGGACGCGCCGCACGGCCCCGGCCGTTCGGTCACCTACCGTGGGAGCGTGATCGACATCCGTGCCCACCGCGACTGGCGAGGGCTGTTGCGGTGGCTGCCGCTGGTGCTGATCCCGGTATTGCTGCTGGCCAGCACATACCCGGGCCAGTACCGCGTACCGCCGCACTACTGGCTGCTGGCGATGACGGCGGGCGTGGTGTTCCTGGCCGGCTCGCGATGGCCCCTCGCGGTGTCGATCGTGCTGTCGGCGCTGGCCGTGCCGATGCTGCGGACCGACGCCTGGGGTGTGTCAGGGTTGGTGCCCTACCTCGGGGCGGTGGCGCTGGTCGATGTGGTGGCGCGCACGCACCGATGGTCGACCGTGGCGGTGGCGACGGCGGGCTGGGCGGGTGCCGTGGCACTCGGACGGGTCGGTCTGCACGACAATTCGATCGGGCGGGCGTCCACCCTCGTCGAGGCCGCGGCGTATGTGGGCCTGCCGTTGCTGCTCGGGTTGTATCTGCGTGGGCAGCGTGACCTGGCGGAGAATCTGCGCCAGCGCGCGGTCGAGGCGCAAGCGCGGACCCGCCTCGACGAGCGTGCCGCGCTGGCCAGGGAACTCCACGATGTGGTCGCCCACCACATGGCTTCGATCATTCTGCGGATTTCGGTAGCCGGACATGTTGTGCGAGAAGCTGATCCGCGCGTGACCTCGGTACTCGACGATGTGCGCGGTACAGCGGCCGACGCACTCGCTGACATTCGCAGGCTGCTCGCCGCGCTGCGGGATCCGGCTCTCGGCACCGTGGCGCTGGTCGACACGGATGCGGTCGGGACCGAGATCACCGCGGCGCTCGAGCGGGTGCGGGCTGCCGGGTTCACCGTGGAGTCGACGCTGGACACCGAGCTCGACGGGCTCGACGTGATCAGCAGACTCACGCTGTTGCGGCTGGTGCAGGAATCGCTGACCAATGTGATGAAGCACGCGGATCGTGGTGTGCCCGTGCGGTTCCGGGTCGGTAGGCGGGACGGCGGCGTCACGGTCGAGGTCGTCAATGGTGGGCGCGAGACGCCGGCTCCGCCGGGACACGGCATCGTCGGAATGCGGGAACGGGCCGAGCTCGCTGGTGGGACGCTCACCGTCGGCGCTGAGGGCAGGACCTGGGTGGTGCGAGCGTGGCTGCCCGACAGTGCGCGAGCGGAGGAGCTGCTGTGATCACCGTGCTACTCGTGGACGATCAGCGCTTGGTGCGCGCGGGTCTGCGGATGCTCATCGAGGACACCGCCGACCTCGCCGTCGTGGGGGAGGCGGCGAACGGTGTCGAGGCGGTGCGGCTGTACGCCGAGCTCGCCCCCGACCTGGTCGTCATGGACCTGCGAATGCCGGGCCTCGACGGTGTCGGGGCGACCCAGCAGATCCTCGCGGCGGAGCCGCGCGCGAAAGTGCTCGTACTGACCACCTTCGACGACGACGAACACCTGTTCCCCGCGCTGTCCGCCGGAGCCGCAGGGTATTTCGTCAAAGACACCGAACCCGCCGTACTGCTCGACGCGATCCGGCGCACGGTGGACGGCGACCTGTTGTTCTCGCCCGCGCTGCTACGCCGCCTGGTCGACCGGGCGCTCACGGCGCCGTCGACGCCTGTCCCGGTACCCGATCTGACACCCCGGGAGCTCGCGGTCCTTCGTCTCGTCGCCGACGGGCAGGGCAACCAGGAGATCGCCGACCGGCTCCACTTGGGCGTCAGCACCGTCAAGACGCACGTCGCCAACCTGCTGGGGAAGACCGGTACCGACAATCGCGTCCGCCTCGCGGTCTACGCGGCCGAGGTCATCGGCCGCTGATCTCTCGAGTGACCTGCCCAGCGGCGGGCCCGATTCACCGTCGCGGCAGCATGATTCGCCGAGACGGACCTTTGTCTTCGGTGACAAATCGGTAAGAAGCCGGTAACGGCGATGTGATCTTGCCCGATATGGTGAGAGCCGCACTGTGCGGTCGGTTTTCGCATGGAGGTTGGATCGGTGAGGTGCCGCAGGGCGGTTTCGGCGGTGCTCGTCGCAGTGGGCTCGACCATGATGGGCGTGGGCGAGGGGCACGCGCGAGGTCCGGAACCTCTTGTCGCGGTGGTGAATCCGAGTATCGCGATCGACGGATCGCGGGCCGAGGTGGCCTCGATAGACGGGCGGCAGGTGACGGTGCGGATCCATTCCGCCGCCATGGGCCGCGAAGTGTCGGTCAAGGTGCAGCGGCCTGCCGACACGTCGGTGCCGCGGCCGTCGCTGTATCTGGTGAACGGTGCGGGCGGCGGCGAGGACACCGCGACGTGGGAACACAACACCGATGTCGTGGACTTTCTCGCGGGCAAGAATGTCAATGTCGTCATGCCGATCGGTGGTGCGTGGACCTACTACACCGATTGGCACGAGCCGGATCCGATGCTGGGCGTGAACAAATGGCGGACCTTCTTCCTCGACGAACTGCCCGCGCTCGTCGACACCATGTTCGCGACCACCGGCAAGAACGCCATCGCGGCGAATTCGATGACGGCCACTTCCGTCCTGCAACTCGCGATCGCCAAGCCGGGGCTGTTCCGTTCGGTCGCCGCCTACAGCGGCTGCGCGCAGATCAGCGATCCCGTCGGCAGGCAGTTTGTCAATGTCGTCGTCGGGACCGGCGGCGGTGACGCGTCGAACATGTACGGTCCGCCCGGTGATCCGGCCTGGGCCGCCAATGATCCCGTCGTCAACGCGGAAGGGCTGCGCGGGACGAAGCTCTACGTGTCCAACGGCAACGGCCTACCGGGCGAATTCGACAAGCTCGGCGATTCACACCTGGTGACCTGGGGTCCGGTCGGGTTGGCCAACCAGATCGTCGTGGGCGGGGTGATCGAGGCGACGACCCGCTGGTGCACCAAGAACCTGCAGCAGCGCCTGGACGAACTCGACATCCCCGCGACCTTCGACCTGTCGACCCAGGGCACCCACTCCTGGGGCTACTGGCAGAAAGCCTTCAAGAACTCTTGGCCGCTGTTGGCCGAAGGGATGGAGATCCCGGCCTGAAACGTCACAGGTCGAAAAGGGCAACCGCGTTGTTGTGGCACACATTTCGAATCCACTCGGCGCCGAGTTCCAATCGTTCGAGCGCGTTGATCGCCTCGGCGTACGGATACGGGATATTGGGAAAGTCGCTGCCGAAGAGAATGCGATCGCCGAAACGGATCAGCCGGTCGCGCTCGGACGGTGGATAGGGCGCGCCACCCTCGCTGAAATTCGTCCAGACCATGGTGGTGTCCAGGTAGAGCTGAGGGTACTGCTCGGCCAGGTCGAGGAACTCGCTGTATTCGGGGGTGCCCATGTGCGCGATGATCAAGCGCAGGGTCGGAAAGCGGTGCAGCAGTTCGGCAATGGGGGCGGGGCCGGTGAACTCGCCGGGCGCGGGACCGGATCCGCAATGGATGAGAACGGGCGTGCCGGTTTCGGCGAGGATCGCCCACACCGGGTCCAGCAGGGGATCGAGGGGGGAGAACGCGCCGACTTGGATGTGCACCTTGAAGATTCGCGCACCCCCGTCGATCGCGGCTCGAACATAACGGGGTGCGTCCGGCTCGGGGTAGAAGGTGGCGGTGTGCAGGCAGTCGGGGGTGCGGTCGGCGAACTCGGCGGTCCAGGAGTTGAGCCACTCGCCCATCCCGGGCTTGTGCGGGTAGACGAGTGAGGTGAACGCACGAACGCCGAAGTCGCGCAACGTCTTCAGGCGCACCTGCTCGTCGTCGCGGTAGGTGATCGGCCACGGCCGGCCGGTCAGCGGCCCGGCGGCGTCGAAATAGGCCCACACCTTGCGCATCACCTGATCGGGCATGAAGTGGGTGTGCACGTCGACGATCGCGGGGAGGTCGTAGCGGGTGCGGAAGTCGGCGAGGTAGGCGACGGTGTCTACGGTCATGACTGCTCCGGGTAGAGGTGGTGGGCCAGGGCACCGACGCGGGTGACCAGGCGTTCGAAGAACACTGCGGGGTCGGTACCGATCACGATGTCGGCGTTGGGTTCTCGGCCCCACATGCCCGCCCAGTCGGCGACCGTGGTGGCGCGGGTGATGGTGCCCGCCAGCTCCACGTCGACGGTGGCCGGGCGGGTGATCGCCAAGGCTGGGTCCAGTGCGACAGCGGCGGCGAACGGGTCGTGCATGTGCGCCAGATAGCCCAGGTCGTACTGGTGATGGAAGTCGAAATAGAACCGCACCGCGTCGGTGAGATAGCGGATGATCGGATTGCTCGCCGCCGAACGGAATTCAGCCGGATCGCCCGCACTGACGTGCTCGATCGGCGCGCTGTGTGCCGACCGTGCCAGCAGTGCGAGATGTTCGGGGAGCATCTCGATCGACTCGGTGATGTCCAGCGCGCACACCAGCGGCCTGCGATCCGGTGGTGCCGCCGAGAAGGCGTCGAACACCTCCTTGGCAGCCTCCGGGTCGACGTGGATGTTCCACTCGTTGGTCGGGGTCGTATTGCCGGGGTGGTTGAACGCGCCGCCCATGACGACCAGCCGATGCAGCAGGTGCGGCAGCTCGGGTTCGATGCGCAGGGCCAGCGCGAGGTTGGTCAGCGGACCGGTGCACAGGCCGGTCACCTCGCCGGGGTGGGAGCGAACCAGGTCCACCCACATCTGGGCCGCCGACCGGGGCGACAGCGAACGCGGCGAGACCGGGAGCTCGGCGTACCCGAGACCCTGGGGCCCGTGGGTGTCCTCAGTGGTGCGCAAGGGAATGGCGAGGGGTTGGGCCGCGCCGAGTGCCACCTCGATCTCGGGTGCGCGGCCCAGATCGAGCATCGCCAGGGTGTTCGCCGCGACCTGTGCGCCGTCCACGTTGCCCGCCGTGGCGGCGATGCCGATGATCTCGGCTTCGTCGGAGGCGAGCAGGTACAGGATGGCCAGTGAGTCGTCGATCCCGGTATCGACGTCGAGGATGATCTTCTGCGGCACGTCATCGAGAGTAGCCGCGGACCTTTCGGGGCCCGCGGCCAGTCGGTGGGTGGGTCAGTAGGTCGGGAGGGCGAATTCCTCGGTGTGGCCGAAGAAGATCTTCTTGGTGAGCGGACGCATCGGGCGCGACATCATGAGCCGCACGTTCGTCTTGGCCAGCCGCGTCAACAGCGGGGACTTGGGAATCATCATCGCCATACCACCACCGGGGATCTCCTTGGCCTTGTCGAGGAACGGTGTGATCTTGTCCTGGTAGCGCTGCTGCGCGCCGGGGAGATCAGCCGGGGTGGCGGCGATCTCGGCGGCCAGGACATAGGCGCCGACGATGGCCATCGCCGTGCCCATGCCGCTGAGCGGGGAGCCGCAGTAGCCCGCGTCGCCGATCAGCGTGACCCGGCCTGCCGACAGCTCGGGTACGTCGACGCGGGCGACTTCATCGAAGTAGAAGTCGGGCGTGGAGTCCATCGCGTCGAGCACGGCGGGGGCATGCCAGCCCGCGTCGGCGATCGTCTTCCTGATGAGTGCGCGTTGGGCGTCGACGTCGCGGCGCAGTGCGGGGTCAACGTCGGTGCGCAGGGTGATCATCGCTTTGGCGGTGCTCGGGTCGGAGTCGGGGCGGATGCCGAGCATGGCGCCGGGGATCAGCCGCATGCTCATCCAGCCGGGCTGCACATCGGCGGGCTTGGGCATGGTGAAGAAGGCGCCGTAGCCGCCGAGGTTTGTGCTGAACTGCTCCTCGGGTCCGAAGACGAGCTTGCGGGTCGCCGAGTGCACGCCGTCGGCACCGATCACGAGGTCGAAGCGCTCGGTGACACCGGAGGCGAACGTGACGTCGACGCCGGATGCGTCCTGGACGATCTGCTCGATCCACTCGCCGTAGCGGTAGTCCAGTCGACCGTTGTCGGCGGTGGCGACCGCGTCGAGCAGTACCTGGTTGAGGTCGCCGCGGGTGATCTCGATCTCGGCGACGGCACCCTGGCCGTCGAAGTCCTCCATCGCCATCCTGGCGTAGATCTTGCCGTCGCCGTCGACGTAGGCCATCCCGCGCTCGTCGAGCTGGAATTCGGCGATGCCCTCCATCAGACCCATCCGTTCGGCGGCCTCCTTGCTCGGGCCACGCAGATCGACGGCCTGGCCGCCGGGGCGGGGGGCCGCGGCGCGCTCGACGACGGTGGTGCGAATGCCGTTGCGCAGCAACTGGAGTGCGACGGCGTTGCCCGCGATGCCGCCGCCGGAGACGAGAACATGGAGGGGGCTGGTGATGCTCATGATGGAGTTTCCCGTCTGATGTACGAACGTCTTAGACATATGTCTAACAGAGAGTTGCACGGATGTCTAGAACAAACGTCTTAGACGTTCGGCTAGACTGCTGAGCATGGGCAACAGAGAAGATCTACTGGCGGGGGCGCGCAAAGTGATCCTGGAGCGCGGCGTCGCGAAGGCGACCGCGCGCGATATCGCTACCGCGGCGGGGGTGAGCCTGGCCGCGATCGGCTACCACTTCGGGTCGAAGGACCGTCTCGTCACCGAGGCGCTGAGTGAGGCGCTGGGCAACTCCATCGGTGACGCGATGGAGGAGCTGATCGCCGCCGGCGCTGGGAGCTCACCGCTGGAAGGGCTCGCTCGGCTGTGGAACGGGATGTCCGCGGTATTCGAGGCCAATCACGAGGCGATGCTGGCCAGTCTGGAGAACATCGTGCGGATCGTGCGCTCCGACGATGCGCGGGGACAGCTCGGCGACCAGCTGTCCGGCGCGTTCGACGACCTCGCCGCGAACGTCGAGGCGGCGCATCCCGAACTCGACGCCGCGCAGGCCGCGGCCATAGGGCGGATGTACTTCGCGCTCGTGCAGGGGCTCGGGGTGTTGTGGTTGCTGAATCCGGGCGAGCTGGTCGCCGACGGTGATCAGCTCACGGCCGCGGTCTCGGCGCTGGCCGGAAAGTGACCGGAACGCCGCTCACGCGGGGTGGTAGTGGTCGGTCGCTGCCACCCAGAACGGCTGTGCCGAGCCGTAAGGTGGTGCGGGCCAGCGATAGTCGTCGTAGTCGGCGAATGCCGGTGCGGCCGTGACCAGTTCGCTGTGCGCGACGGTCGAGGCCGGATCGGGCGGCACCGCGACGGGGTGATCGGGGCAGCGTCCGTCGGCGGCCAGTAGCCAGGATGCGGTACGGGCCAAGGAAACCCGGACCGTTCGCCCGAATCCGTCGCCGGCGCGAGCAAGCAGGGCATCCATGACGCCCGCGGCCAAGAGATAGCCCGAACCGTGGTCGAGAGCCTGGGCGGGTAGCGCACCGGGACGATCCGGCGTGCCTTCGAGGAGCGAAATGCCGGACGCCGCTTGGACGATGCTGTCGAAACCGCGCCGGTCGGCCCACGGTCCGCGCGTGCCCCAGGCCGAGACGGACGCCTCGATCGAACCCGGACGTCGAGTGGCGCCGACACCGGCCGCGGCGAGCGCGCCGGGACGATAGCCGGTGACCAGCACGTCCGCCGCGGCGAGCAGGTCCTCGAAGGTCGCGAGGTCGGTCCTGAGATCCAGCAGGGTGGAGCGTTTGCCCTGGCAGGTGTCGGCGAACTGCCAGTCGATCTCGGGCAGGTGCGGTGGGTCGACGCGCAGCACGTCGGCGCCGAGCAGGGTCAGCGTTCGGGTGGCGACCGGGCCCGCGAGGACACGGGTGAGGTCGAGTACGCGAAGACCGGTCAGGGGGCGGTCGGTCGTGGGGGCCGCCGACGCGACGGCGATGCCGAGTCGAGCGTGGTCAGGCGCCGCGGCACCGGCGCCGGACAGGCGGTCGTCGCGCACGTCCATCGCGACCAGTGGGCCGGCGGTCGCGGCCCGGCCCATCGGACTGTTCGTCCAGTCGTCCTCGGCGCGTACCCGGGCCGCGATCGCACCGATCGCGGCGGCCGCGTCTTCGATCTCGGCGCCCTTCATCGTGGACAGTCGGGTGGTGAGCTGGGCGGCGTCGCTGTCGGCGCCCAGCTCGAGCGCCCGGAGGAGCCGTTCCCGATGATGCGGGTAGTTGGCGTGCGTGCGAACCCAGCCGTCGGCGGTGCGGAAGAAGCCCGAGAATTCGGCGAAGATCGACGGTGCCGCGCCGTTGCGGCGGAACAGCCGCTCGCTGCTGAATGCCGCGGTCACCCGGTCGGCATCGAGGCGAACAGGTCTGGTGGGCAGGCCGTGTGCGACTCTGACCCGGTCGGCGGCGGCGCTCGCCGCCGCGACCGAACCCGCCGCGAGCGCCCAGACCGGTAGGGTGGCCGCCAGCCGCGCCGCGGGGTCCGGCACGTCGGCCTCGGCCGACGAGGGGAGCCCGAGCCCCGACTCGTAGGCGTGGACGAGCTGCTGCGCGGTGGTCACATCGACCAGCCTAGTTGCGGTGCTGACGGTGAGGAGTGTGATGTGGGCGTGAATACGGCTGCGACGGAGTGGGTTCGGATCCTGCGACCCGGCACGGCGGCGCGCGGGCGATTGACCTGCTTTCCACCGGGCGGCGGATCGGCGACCTTCTATCGTGAGCTGGCACGACACGTCGGTGCGGGCGTCGAAGTGACGGCGGTGCAGTATCCGGGGCGCCAGGACCGCCTCGACGATCCGACGATCACCGACCTGCATCTGCTCGCCGACCGGATCGCCGCGGATATCGCGCGTCAGCCCGGACCGGCCCGCGCACTGTTCGGGCACAGCATGGGCGCGACCGTGGCCTACGAGACCGCCGTGCGGCTCGCCGCAGCCGGACAGCCGGTGCGTGCTCTGCTCGTATCCGGCCGTCCTGCACCAGGATTCATCGAAATGGCCCGCTTGCACCAGGCTTCGGACGCCGCGCTCATCGACGACCTCGAACGGCTGGCGAACGACCCCGCGTCGGTGCGAATACTGCGCACCGAACCAGGCCTCGCCGATCTCGTCCTGCCCGCTGTCCGCGCCGACTATCAGGCGGTCGAGACCTATCGGCACCGCTCCGCACCGCTACTGAGCTGCCCCGTCGTCGCGCTGGCGAGCACCGAGGATCCGACCACCACCGTGGCCCAGGCCGAACAGTGGCGCACGGTCACCGACGGGCCGTTCAGTCTGCGCACGTTCGGTGGCGGGCACTTCTACCTCGACGAACAGCACGCCGCGGTCGCACAGGAGATCACACGACACGTGAACTGAGGCGGCGCTGGTACAGGCGCGCATAGCCGAGCCACGACACCAGTACCGTCAGCGCCGCGAGCGCGCGCACCAAGCCGAGCGCGCTGTCGGGGTAGATCACCCCGGTCAGGTAGTGGTCGATGAATCCCGCGGCGGGCAACTCGCCCACTCCGGCCTGCCTGCGCGCCCAGTTCTCGGCGTAGGTGAGCGGGCAGTCGAAGCCGATCAGGACGGTGCCGAAACCCCAGGCCACGGCCAGCACGTGCAGGCCGATCGTGCGTGGCCACCGCCACGCCAGGAAACCGCCGGCGACCACGTACGCGATGAACGCGACGTGGGTGACGGCGAGAACGTCGGCCAGCACCCGGAACGGCACCTATTCAGAATATGTAACCCTCGGCCGAGCGGAATCATGATCATCATTCCGGTTCGGCATCGCTTGGGTCACCAGGGCGAAGGGCGGTAATCCTTCAGGAAGCAGCCGTACAGGTCGACGCCGGACTCACCCTGCACGATCGGGTCGTAGACCCGGGCGGCGCCGTCGACGAGATCGAGGGGCGCGTGGAATCCCTCTTCGGCGAGGCGAACCTTCGTGAAGTGCGGGCGTTCGTCGGTGATCCAGCCAGTGTCGACCGCGGTCATCAGGATCGCGTCGGCCTCGAACATCTCGAGCGCGCTGGTGCGGGTGAGCATGTTCAGCGCGGCCTTGGCCATATTCGTGTGCGGGTGCCCCGGGCCCTTGTAGCCACGGCCGAACTGGCCTTCCATCGCGGAGACGTTCACCACGTACTTGCGCCTGCCCGCCGCGGCGGCCAGCGCCGGACGCAACCGCGACACCAGGATGAACGGCGCGACCGAATTGCACAGCTGCACCTCGAGCAGCTCGGTGGCCTCCACCTCGCCGACGGTCTGCACCCAGCTGTTGGTGTGCGCGAGATCGGGAACCAGACCACCGGCGTCGATGGCCACGCCCGCCGCGATCCGCTCCGGGGTGGCCGAGCCCGCGACCAGCGCGAGTTCGGCGACATCGTCGGCCGTCAGCGACGGCGTGAGCGAGGCGGTGAGCGCGGTGGGGTGAGCCTGCATGGTCTTGCCGAAGGTGACCATCTCCGGCAGCACACCCGCGGGCAGCGGCGAGGTCTCGGCGTCGACCAGGGCGCTGTAGGCACCGGCCGAACGGCGCACGGTCTGGGCCGCGTTGTTGATCAGGATGTCGAGCGGGCCCTGCGCGGCGACGTCGTCGGCCAGCGCGACGACCTGGGCGGGGTCGCGCAGATCGATGCCGACGATGCGCAGGCGGTGCAGCCAGTCGGCGCTGTCCTCCATCGCGGCGAAGCGGCGGATCGCGTCGTTGGGGAAGCGGGTGGTGATGGTGGTGTGCGCGCCGTCGCGCAGCAGCCGCAGCGCGATGTACATGCCGATCTTGGCGCGGCCGCCGGTGAGCAGGGCGCGCTTACCGGACAGGTCGGTGCGGGCGTCGCGCTTGGTGTGGCTCGCGGCCGCGCAGTCGGGGCACAGCTGGTGGTAGAACGCGTCGACCTGGGTGTACTTCTGCTTGCAGATATAGCAGGGTCGCGCCTTGAGCAGGGTGCCCGCGCTCGCGCCGGAGGTCGACGAGCTGATCGGGATGCCCGCGGTCTCGTCGTCGATGCGCTGCGGGGACCCGGTCGCGGTCGCGGCGATCACCGCGCGGTCGTTCGAGGAGATCTGCTCTCTGGCCTCGATGCGACGGCGGTGCTTGAGTTTCTTGAACATGTGCCCGACCGCGCGCTGCACGGCGATGGAATCGGGGTGTTCCTTCTCCAGCTGCCCGGCGCGTTCCAGCACCCGCAGACAGGTCGCCAACTCATCCGGATCGATCATGTTCTCGGTCATCGGGGAGTGCGACATTCCTTCGTGCGGGAGCGGTGGGCGACATCTATTGTCGCATTGGCCGCGCGAGCGACCCGCTGGGTATCGTGATGGGCCGTCGCCGCAACCACGCGGCGGCCGACGAACTCGACGGAGCACCGCGATTTCCCCGCTGGACACCGACACCGCAGACGCGCCGCGCAGGCGCAGGCTCGAACCCGACGAGAGACGCGCCCAGATCCTGGCCTGTGCCATCGACATGTTCGGTGAGCGGCCCTACGCGGCGGTTTCGACCGCGGAACTGGCCCAGCGCGCGGGCGTGGCGCGTGGCCTGATCAACCACTACTTCGGCAACAAGCGCGACCTGTATCTGGCGGTGGTTCGCCGCATGGTCACGCTGCCGCGGCAGGACAAGGTGTCCATCCCCGACGGCTCGCCGGGCGAGCGGGTCGACGCGATCGTGGGCTGGCTCCTCGACACGATCGCCGAACACGGCACCACCTGGGTGAAGGTCACCAGCCACGAGGGTGTCGGTGACGACCCCGAGGTGCAGCAGATCCTCGACCAGGCTGACGACGCCGCCGCCGAACGCATGCTGGTGATGATCGGACGCGCGGATCTGGCAGACAGTGCACCTTTGCGCGCGCTGGTGCTCGCCTATGCGGGCCTGGTCAAAGTGGCCGGGCGCGAGTGGATCACCCGCGGCACGCTCACCAGGGCACAGATCCATCGACTGCTGGCCGACACCTTGCTCACGATAATGACCGTGACGATCCCCAGCGTGCTGCTCACCGAGGCGACGCCGGGCGAACGCTAGGAATCGAGCGTGCGTCGCGAGTGCCGCATCGCGATCGCGCCTGCGCTGTAGCGCTGTGGTCCGGCATGGCCGGGCGCGTGGCCGGTCCGGCCGAGCGACTGCTCGATCTTCTTCTCCCGGTGATGCTCGAACATCAGCGCACCGATACCGCCGACGAGGAAGAGCACGGTCAGTATCCCGGCCACGATCGCCCACCCGGTGTGCTCGGTGCCTGCCGCGACGAGAGTGCACGCGAGACCGACGACGCCGACGGCGCACATGATGATGCCGGGGACGTTGTAATCGTCAGCCAGCAGGTCACCGGCTTGAGCGTGCCACGGTCGGTCTGCCGGAGGCGTGCTGTGCGACATGAGTCCTCCTCGCGAGCTCAGGGTGCGCGCAGTGGTGCACTTCATGACCAGCATGAACCTGTTCCGGCCGGGGAGGCAAAGGTGTTAGCCGGTTCGTTACCCGGTGGGCACGGCGATCTGACACGTTATGTCACTGTGACCCTATTTTGCGTTTGAGCTGTGCTAGTGGGCTCCGAGTCCCTATTCTCGTCGCGTAACCCGGCGTCGCACCTGTTTCGTTGTGCGCCCGGGGAGATCGGAGAGGGACCCGGGGTTGATGGCACGGTACGAGGAATGGGATGACGACCCCGAGCAGGAGTCCGATGATCGACGGTGGGACGGTCAGCGCTGGCCGCAGGTGAGTGTGGACGGTGCATCCGGCGGTCGCCGCGGTGACCAGCCGCGCGTGAATCCGTACGCGATGGTGGCGCTCGCCGCCGCGCTGGTGGTGCTGTTCCCGATCGCGATCGTGTTCGGGCTGTTGTCGTTCGGGCATCCGCGTGGGCGGGGAATCGCGGTGCTGGCCTTGCTGCTCGGCATCTCCGAGGCGGCGGTCGCGGTGGTGATCGGGCTCGCGGTGTTCGGCGGGCTCGAGGTGTCGGTTCCGACCCTGGCGCAGTCGGTGACGACGACCCCGACGCCGGTGTCGGTCACCTCCCACGGCGCGCCGACGGCGACGGAGGCCGTTCCGGTGACGAGTCCCGCGGAGAAGGCAGGCGTTGTCGAGAAGGGCACGGAGTGCGCCGCGGAGAAGGCAGGCCTGCTCGGCGTCGCCGCAGACGGCGCAACGTTGCTGTGTCTGCGCGGACCGGGCGGTTACGCCTGGTCGGGGCCGTTCCGGGTGTCGGGGTCGTATTACACCGCGGGGGCGAAATGCGATCCCTCGGTGGACAAGTCGGGCCGCACCTCCGACAACCACGCGCTCGTGTGCGAGGGCAAGGGCAGTGCGGCGGTCTGGTCGCCCTGGACCACCACCGAATAGGCCTTCGGGGGTTCGACCTCAGTCCTTCTTGGCCCGGCTCGGCTGGACGCGCGGCGGCTCGTTCGGCATCTTCGGGTACTGCGGCGGCCACGGTGCGTCCATCAGTCCCGCTGCCATGTCGCGCTCCGACATTTCCAGGAGTGGTTCGATCGACTGCGGCGCCCGGTTCGCCCACGGATCACCCGATGCGGCGAGCCGGGCGGGCACGGTGGCAAGGGTGAGTTCATCGGGGACGACCGTGTCGAGTTCGGCCCAGGTGATCGGCGTCGACACCTGGCCGCCGACCTTCGGCCGCACCGACCAGGCACCGAACACGGTCTTGTGCGGTGCGTTCTGATTGAAATCGATGAACACACGCGAACCGCGTTCCTCCTTCCACCACTGCGCCGTGATCTCCTCGGGGTGCCTGCGTTCGAGCTCCCTGGCCATCGCCACCGCGGCCGCCCGCACCTCGTAACCGTCCCAGCGCGGCTCCAGTGCCGCGTAGATGTGCAGGCCACGCGAACCCGAGGTCTTGATCGACGAGTCGATACCGAGTTCGGCGAGCAGTTCGCGCGTGCGCACCGCGGCCTGGCGCAGATCGTCGAAACCGATGCCGGGCGAGGGATCGAGGTCGATGCGCAGCTCGTCGGCGATCCGCAGATCGGGAACGTGATTGGGCCACACGTGAAAACCGAGGCAGCCCTGATTCACCGCCCACAGGATGTGCGCGAGGTCGTGGGCGACCAGCGCGTCGCTGGTGGTGCCGTTCGGGGTGGAAACCTCGACGGTCCGCAGCCAGTCCGGCGCCGACTTCGGCACCCGCTTCTGGAACCACGATTTGCCCGACGCGCCGTCGGGATAACGTTCCAGCAGCAGCGGACGGCCGCCGATCACGCCGAGCAGCGGTTCGGCGACGGCCCGGTAGTAGTTGACCAGATCGAGCTTGGTCTCCCCGCGCTTGGTGAAGTAGACCTTGTCGGGATTGCTGATCGTGAGCCCACGGCCGTCGACGTCGAGTTCCACCGCGGCGCTCATCGGCCGATTCCGAAGATCGCGTCGAGTTCGGCGGGCGCCACTTCGTCGAGTTGGGCGTAGGTGCACGAATCCGGGGTGCGGTCGGCTCGGAACCGTGCCAGCCGCCCGCCGTGCCGGAACCGTCCCGACTGCACGTGCTCGTAGCGCACCTCGGCGACGAGCTCCGGCCGCAACGGCTCCCACGACAGGTCCTTGCCGCCGCTCCAGCGACTCTGCCCGCCGGGCATCTTGCCGTCGGCACCGGCCTGGGCGGCGGCGTCGGCCCAGTTGCGCCACGGATGGTCGTCGAGGGCGTTCTCCCGTAATGGCGCCAGCTCGCCGAGCAGTTCGCGGCGCCGGGCCGCGGTGAAACTCGACGCAACGCCGACGTGATTGAGGTTGCCGTCGTCGTCGAACAAGCCGAGCAGCAGCGAACCGACGCCCTCGCCGTCCTTGTGCATCCGGTAGCCGGCGACCACACAGTCGGCGGTGCGTTCGTGCTTGATCTTGAGCATCACTCGCTTGTCCTGCAGATAGGTCTGCTCGTCGGACTTGGCCATCACGCCGTCGAAGCCCGCGCCTTCGAATCGGGTGAACCAATCCTGCGCCACGTCGGGATCCTGGGTGATCGGGGTGAGATGGATCCGGCCCGGCGCGGCCTCCAGCAACGATTCGAGCTCACGGCGCCGATCGGCGAAGGGCTCTGTGGTGAGATCGCGATCGCCGAGGGCCAGCAGATCGAAGGCTACGAAACTGGCCGGAGTCTGCGCGGCGAGCTTGTTCACCCGCGACGCGGCCGGATGCAACCGCTGCTGCAAGGTATCGAAATCCAGGCCCTGATCGGTGACGACCACGATCTCCCCGTCCACGACACAGCGTTGCGGCAGCGCGGCTTTCAGCAGCTCGGCCAGCTCCGGAAAATAGCGGGTGAGCGGGCGATCGTTGCGGGAGCCGAGCTCGATCTCGTCGCCGTCGCGGAACACGATGCAGCGGAAGCCGTCCCACTTGGGCTCATAGCTGAGCCCGGGTTCGCGCGGTAGCGACGGCGTCGACTTGGCCAGCATGGGGCGCACTGGCGGCATCACCGGTAGATCCATCCGATCCTCCTCGCGGGTGTGTTCACCCGTGTCGACGACGCGAGCACGCCCGATTCATCGGTGTGTGAGGCGATCCTAGGACGAGGGACCGACAGGTGCGCGCAAGATCGGGTGCGCGCGGCGTCGCGATCAGCTGTCGAGCCAGCCGCGCTCGTCGGCGAAGGTGGTGAATCGGTCGCGAATGGTGATGATCTCGGCCGCGGTGAGCGCCGGAGAGGCCTCGAGCAGCAGCTCGGTGATCTGCTGAC
Source organism: Nocardia sp. FBN12 (assembly GCF_050320175.1). GTDB lineage: Bacteria > Actinomycetota > Actinomycetes > Mycobacteriales > Mycobacteriaceae > Nocardia. The sequence goes on from NZ_CP190048.1 coordinate 2,088,346, forward strand.
GCAGCTCATCGGGGCCGAGCGGGTCGCCGGTCTTGCGTACCTTCGGCGCCGCGACGGCCTGGCCGACCCCGGTCAGGTTGATCGCCTTGGGGCCACGGTCACCCTCGGTCACATCGAATTCGAACAGGCGACCCTGCCGCAGTTCGTCCTCGTCGAGGCCGATGTCGTTGACATGGACGAAAACATCGGGCCCGCCGTCATCGGGCCGGATGAACCCGAAACCCCGTGAACCGTCGAACGACACCAATTTCCCGATGGACACCAACACACTCCTCGCTCAACTTTCCCGTCGCTACTCTAACGCGGCTTTTGGGCGATTTCGCCCGGAAAGTGGATAGTCGGCGAAATCCGCGGATCCGCGATGCGGTCGGGCTGACCGAGCATGGTCACGATCCGGTAACTGCGTGTTCATATCGGGTCATTAGCGTCGCTCACCTGTCGGAACGGTGCGGAGGTTGCAGACGCGTGGTTGACCCCGGTGTGGGGATGAGATCGGGGGGTTTCGACGCAGGTCGCGGCGTGCTGGTGGCGACCGCGCGCAAGGGGCGTGACCCGGTGTGTCTCCGGCCTTCCACACCACCGGTCCTCGCGCCACGGCCGTGTCCGGACCATGTTCCGCTCGCGCCCGCCCAGGAACGGATGTGGCACAGCGCGCGGCTCGGCGGTTCGGCGGACTGGAATGTCGCGCGTGCCATGCGCTTGCGCGGCGCGGCCGTCGACGTGGCCGCGCTGCGGAGGGCGCTGGAACTCGTTGTCGCCCGCCATGATCCGCTGCGCACCCGCTATCCGGCAACCGACCGGGGCCCCGCTCAGCAGGTGATGGACCCCGACGATGTCGTCCTCGACGTGGTCGAATGCGGCATCGGTGCGGCCGAACTCGCCCCCGCGGTCGCCGCCCTGGCCGGGCAGCCCTTCGACCTCGCCCGCGATCTGCCGGTGCGTGCGCGGCTGTTCGTACTCGGTCCCGACGATGTGGTGCTCGCCCTTGTCGTGCACCACATCTCGGTCGACGGCCGCTCGATGGGCCCGCTGATCCGCGACCTGGTCACGGCCTACCTTGCCTGCCGCGCGGGCACCACCCCGCAGTGGCAGCCGCTGCCGATCAGCTACCGCGACTACACCCTGTGGAAGCACGAGCAACTCGGTGAGTTCACCGATGAGTGGAGCCGCGCCACCCATCAGCTGCGGTACTGGGCCAACGCGCTGGCGGGCCGTCCCGCCCTGCTCGACCTGCCGACGCGCGAACAGCCGACGACACCGATCGACCCGGTTGCCGGTGCGCTGCTACCGATTTCGCTCGACGCCGCGACCCACGCCGGGCTGCTGCGCTTGGCGCAGGACGGCCGGGCGAGTCTGTTCATGGTGTTGCAGGCCGCGTTCGCCCTCACCGTCGGTGCGTTCGCGCGCAGCGCCGATGTCACTGTCGCCACGGCGGTGTCGGGCCGCGATCACCGACTGCTCGACGACCTCGTCGGCAATTTCTCCGATGACGTGCTGATGCGCGTCCGCCTCGACCGCGCGAGCGATGTCGACGAGCTGCTCGATCAGGTCCGCCGGGTCGCGCTCGCCGCCTTCGCCCACCCCGACACTCCCAACCCGCGCTTGAAACGCTGCCTGCTCCAGGACGCCGCGCTCCCACTGTTCCAGGCGACGCTCATCCTCCAGCGCGCCGAGACGCCGCGCACATCCACCGAACAGGTGCCGGCGCAGGGGCTTTCGATCACCGAGATGCCGACCGGTGTGATCAGGGCCAAGCACGACCTCGAGTTCGGGCTCACCGATCACTACGACCAGCTGGGCGCACCCGCCGGTGTCGACGGGTCGTTCCGCTATCCGATCGCCCGGTTCGACGAGGCGACCGCACAGCAGTTCGTGGCCCGTTTCCGTGCGGTCGTCGGGTTGCTCGCCGGTGGATACCGCGGCCCGCTGACGGTGTTGCTGGCGAGTTCCGGCCGCGCCGGCTCGCTGAGCACCGCCCGCCGCGCGACCAGGGTGCTCGTCTGATCAGCCACCGCGCTCCATGGCGTAGCCCCCGTCGCGCCACGCGACGATGCCGCCCGCCAGGCTGAACGCGTCATAGCCCGCGCGGTGGGCCAGTGCGGCGAAGCGCAACGAGGTTTCGCCCACCGGGCAGACGAACACCACCGGCCGTGACCGTGGAAACGGCACACCCTGGGTGAGCATGTCGTCGAGCTGGTCGTCGCGGATGTTGAGCGCGCCGGGGACGTGCCCGACGCGATAGGCCATCGCGCCACGGGTGTCGACGATGGTCGGCCTGCCGGTGCGGTCGAGTTCGGCCAGTGCGGCGGGCGACAGCGTGGGCGCGGTGTCGTCAGGGCTCGGCGGCGCGGGCGCGGTCGGCTTGCCGAACAGGTCGGGCCTGCGCTTGGCGAAATAGGACAGGTACGGTTCGATCCGGTCGCACACGATCAACACCGCCACCAGCGGTCTGCCCTCGGGGCGCGGTGCCGCCGCGAGGGTGCGCAAGGCGGCGAAATAGCCTGCGCCGCTGGTCGGTCCGGCGAGGACGCCGTAGCCGCGGACAAGCTCCAGGGTCGACTCGATGGCGGCGGCGGAGTCGACGGTGACGATCTCGTCGTAGAAGTCCGGCCGGAACAGCCCGACATCCCACATCTCGCGCTCGGAGCGAATGCCGGGGATGAAGTCGAACCGGTCCGACACCACTCCGATGGTGCGCAGGCCCGGATGCTCGGCCAGCAGTGCGGTCGCGGTGCCGCGCGTCGAGCCCGTGGTGCCGAGGCCGCCGATCAGGTAGTCGAGGTGATCGATACCCGCGTCCGCGAGATCGGTGGCGATCTCGGTGCCGGTGCCATCGTGATGGGCCGCGACATTGCGCTCGTTCGTGTATTGCGAGGGGTGGTACCAGCGGCCCGGCGCCTGACTGACCGTTTGCTCGATCACCGCCGAAACATCGTCGGCCGCATGGGGATCGGGGCATTCCGACAGGCCGGGAAGTTCCACGATCTCGGTCCCGAGCAGCTGCAGCAATTGGCGGACCTCGCCCACCCTGATCCGGTTGGTGACCGCGCGCAGCGGAATGCCGTGCAGCGCGCCGAGTACCCGCAGCGCTTTGGCGGTATTGCCGCTGGAGGCCTCGATGAACGACTGTTCGTCCGCGGTGATGTGCTCGAGGTCATCGCGAATCATCGCCCAGGCGACGCGGTCCTTCACCGAGCCGAAAGGGTTGTGCGACTCCAGCTTCGCGTACAGGTCGACCCCGGGCAGCCCGTGGACGGCGGGATCGAGGCGCAACAGCGGAGTGTTGCCGATCAGCTCGGTGATGTGGGTGTAGACCATCACCGGTCACCGGGGCGATAGTCAGCATCGGGGCAGAGTACGAACTGTCCCTCACGGTGCAGGACAGCGACTTTTGTCGGACCCGGGTGCATGCTGGCCTGTGCGGCCGACAGATCCATGTGATAGGCGGCGGTATTGGCGAACACCACGGGATCGCCCGGCGCGGGCAGGTTCGCGACCCGGACCTTGCGCTGGGTGATCAGGTCGCGCTCGAGGCACAGGTGTCCCGCGAAATACACACCGACAGGCGGGGATTCGGTATCGGCAGCCAGCACGATCGGATCGATGAGCACCTCCTGGTCGGCGGCGGTGACGGTGTCGCGGCTGAGGTCCAGATGTACCAGCGTCGCGCCGTTGCCCGCCTGTTTGACGAATTCGACCTGCGCCACGGTGATTCCGGCGTGGTCGACCAGCGCCTTGCCCGGCTCGAGCCACAGATCGAGCAGATTGTCGGTGAGCACCGCCCCCAGTGCCCGTCCGCCGTGGCCGGGCAGTGGGGCGGCGAGCAGCTCGGCGAGGATGGTGGCAGCGGGTTCGGTATTGGCGTACTTGTGGAACACCGGACCGCCGTGCACCATTCCCTCGGCGACGTGGTAGCCGAAAGTGTTGTTGCCCCAGTGCATCGCGGGACCTCGTCCGAGCAGGCCCGTCCGCAGTGCGTGGTCGTAGGCGTCGTAGCCCGCGGCGTCAGCGGTGAATACCTGGCGCAGGCCGCCGCCGATATCGAGCACTGTGGGCGTGAGACCGTGCCCGTAGGCGCGTTCGATCAGGTCGAGACAGTCGCCGACCGCGTTGACCCGTTCCGTGGTGGCGGCGGTATCGAGATGGAAGGCGAAGCCCAGTAGCCGCAACCGATCTCGGTGCAGCACGAGCAGATCCAAGGCTGTCGCGATATCTGCCAGATCGATGCCGAACCGGCTCGGCGAGCTGCCGCGGAATCCCGAAACACGCAGTAGCACCGGCACCGCCGGCCCCGGCGGGATCAGTTCGGCCAGGGTCGCGAGCTCCCAGAGATTGTCCACATTCACCGTGATCCCCGCCGACAGCGCGGCCCGCAGCATGGCGGCGCCCTTGGGTCCGGTCACCTCGATCCGGTCGGCGCGAAATCCGGCAGCCAGTGCGGAGCGCAACTCCGCGGCGGATGCCACATCGACGGATATCCCCGCGTGCGCGGCGGTCCGGGCGAACGTCGCCGAGCGATTCACCTTGTGTGCGTAGCAGATTCGATGCCGGAAGGCGCCGGTGTCGAGCACGGTGCGCAGCGCCGCGAGGTTGGCGGTGAAGATCTGCGGGAACACCAGGTGCAGGGGAGAGCCATAGCGATGCAGCGCGGCACGTACGCCGTCGCGGTCGGCGAGAAACGCGGCGACGAGCGGATGCAGCGCGGCGGGAACGGCGGGCGGGATCATCCCATCGACGCGCCGGGTGCCGGTGCGGGCACATCGTCGACCGGGTTGTAGCCACCGTCGCGCAAGGCCTCGAACACCCGGAACCGATTGCGCGGGCTTCGGATCCGGGCGATCACCCGCTTGGATTCCAGATCGACTTCGACGACCGGGATATCCATCGATTCGAGCAGGGCGGTGATCGTCCGCACGCAGTGCCGGCAGCTCATATCGGGCACGTAGAAGACACCGTCATCGTCGGCACCCTCGATTCCGGACGGTTCCACCGCCGTATCCTCGACCACCTCCACCGAGCCCGCCAGCGCGGCGAAGGTCTCGACGAACCGGTCGGCGACCGCACCGAGGACATGCACGGCAACACCGTCGATGTCGTGCTGAGTGGCCGCGAGGCAGGCGGGTCGGGCATCGGCCGGGAGCAGTGCGTACTGCCGTGAGATCAGATCGAGGTCGTCGTGGTACTTCGCGACGGCCGCCTCGGTGTCGAGGCCTTCGTCGGTGGTCGCGCGACGCATCACCGCGTGCGCGTCGGCGATCGTCGCGTCCTTCATCGCTCGCAGGACAGCGATCGAGTCGGCGGTGTAGCGCACCAGCCCATCGGGTTGGGTGGCCAGGCGCACCGGGATCATCCCGCGCCGGAAGGTCGACGCCTGCAACTCCCAGAACCAGCGGGTGGCGACGGCGGTGAAGATACCGGAATCGCGCATGCCCCTGGCGAATGCGGCAACCCCGCGATAGGGGGTATCGGCGGCGATCAGTCCGTGCTGCACCAGCGCCCGTCCTGTGGCCTCGACCCCGACCCGGAAGATCTCGTGCGGGTCGTGATCGGTGGTGGTCGCGGCGAGGACGCCGCGATCGTGGGCCGACAGCGCCGCTGCCCGCGCCGGCAGAGCCGATGCGGACAGTGAATGCCACAGTGCGAGAACCGTTTCACGGGCGATCACCGCGAGCTCAGGGCCGGCGCCCGAGGTGTGGAAGTACCCGGTGTTGGGGATGCCCGCGCTGTCGGTCCAGGTGAGGCGGTGGGTCGCGCTGGTCACCTGGTCGGGACGGCACGGTCGCATGAACCGTTCCAGATACATCCGCTGGGATTGCGTCAGCGCGGCACCCGCCTCGGGCTGTAATGCGGTGGCCCGGAAGCTGATCCGGACCGGAGGTGGCGGGTCGGTGGCCGCGAGGAATCCGGGGGCGGCCAGTCGGGCCAGTACCCGGGACGCGGCGCGGCGATCGTAGTGCTGCACGGTGGGTGTACCCATCGTTCCTCCTCGGCGTCGGGGCTTGGCGGACAGGTCAGCGCCCGTGCCCGGCGATGCCGGACACGCAGGCGACGAATCGGTCGATCTCGTCGAGGGTGTTGTAGAGCTGGGTACTCACCCGCACCGAACCACTCGCGGCATCGGCGGACGGCACGCAGTGCGCGCCGGTGCGCACCAGGAATCCGGCATCGGCCAGCACGAACCCGAGATCGGCCGCGGTGATCGAGTCGAGCGTGAACGACACGATCCCGTAGCCCACGGCGCACGCGGCGTGCGCGGGGCCGGGGAGGAAGTCGAGTCCGGCAATCTCGCGCAGGCCAGCGATGAGCCGCAGGGTGAGCACCTGGTTGTGCGCGGCGACAGCGAACCGGTCCACTTCGTCCAGCAGATCGAAAGCCGGTGCGAGGGAGAGGATCCCGGGGATATCGGGTGTGCCGCCCTCGAGCAGTTCGGGCATGCCGGTGCCGATCAGACCGGCGTCGGTGATCCTGACCCCGGACTGCCCGCCGGGCAGGAAGGGCCGCAGCCTGTCGTGCACCCGGCGATGGCAGTACAGCAGGCCGGTGCCGGGCGCGCCGAACATCTTGTGCCCCGCGAAGACCGCGAAATCGGCGCGCAGAGCTGTCACGTCGACCGGTAGGTGCCCACCACTCTGCGCGCAATCGAAGCACAGCAGGATGGCGGGGTCGATCCGGCCGTGCAACTCTTCGAGGGTTGTGAGTCCGCCGTACACGTGATGCAGGTGGCTGGTGGTGATCAGCCGGGTGCGCGGACCGACCAGGTCCAGGATGTCGTCGATGTCGGCCTCGCCGGTCGCGGTGCTGCGGTAGGGCCGCAGCACGATTCGGCGGCCGAATCTGGCGAGGGTGTCGCGCAGGTGATGCCACGGCAGCACATTGGCGGCGTGATCGGCGGGGTTGTAGAGGATTTCGTCGCCGTCGTTCAGGTCTGCCAGGCCCCAACTGTGCGCGATCGCGCCGAGCGCGGCGGTGGCCCCGCCGGTGAACACGATTTCGTCGCAGTGCTGCGCGCCGACGAAACCGGCCGCCCTGGTGCGGACGGCGGCGATCCGCGCGGACAGCGAGGTGGCCCAACCATAGGTGCCGCGGCCCGGATTGGCGGTGTGCTCGCGGTGGTAGCCGGTGACCGCCGCGATGACGGTGTCGGGCTTCTGCGTCGTCGCGGCGCTGTCGAGATAGACCACCGAGGGATCGGTCAGGGCGGGAAACCGCGACCGGATCGAGGCGGGCACCGGAGTCGGCGCGTGCCGCGTCACCGATGCTGCGGCGAGCTCGGGCCGGGCGGGGTGCACCTGTTCAACGATACGCACGTTTCTGGTACGGCTCGCGAAGAATTCTCAGGCGCAACGCTTTTCGGCTGCCGTGGGGCGGCGTTGCGCTCAGTAGTTGCCTTGGAGGTACTCGACCAGGTGCTCGCGTTCGGCGGCCAGTTCGGTGATCTCGCTCTTCACCACGTCGCCGATGCTGACGATGCCGATCAGCCGGTCGGACTCCACCACCGGCATGTGCCGGATCCGATGCTCGGTCATCACATCGCGCAGCGACGAGACATCCTCATCGGGCCCGCAGGTGCGAACCCTGGCCGTCATGATGTCGGTGACCGGTCGATCCAGCAGCGCGGCACCGTGGGCGTGGAGATGACGCACCACATCGCGTTCGGACACGATGCCCGCGATCACCGCACCGTCGGGGGAGACGACCACCGCGCCGATATTGTGCTCGGCCAGGGCCGCCAGTAGGTCACGCACCGTCGTCCGCGGTGGCACGGTGGTGACCGCCGTGCCCTTGTTGCGCAAGATCTCAGCTATCCGCATACGCGCACCACCTGTCCGGATCGGTCGTCGCCGCCAAGTATGACCGGTTTGCACCGGTCTGACCAGCACGAAGACGTTACAACCGGACTATTCGTCGTCCAGCCCCGCGGACAGATACGCCGCCGCGGCGAGCCACTGGCGGCACTGTGGTCCATGGATGTCGTGCTGGCGTAGCATCTCGCGCGCCTGACGGTAGGTGAGCCCGTTCGGCTCGTCGCTACACGCGGTGGGCGGTGCGCCTGCGGCACCGAGGTGTCGCTGCAACGGACTGCTCATCGAAGCCCCTCCCATCCGGCGATGGAAGGCCGGTCCGGCTGATGGAGCCGAGGTACCTCCCGGTGATCTCGGGCCGAGTGTACGGGCCGGTCGTTTTCGGATGCAAGCACATCTGCACGTTCGTTCGGGCCGTGTCGGGCCGGGATGAGGTTGTGGCGCTGAAGAATTCAGGGGGCTGGACGACTTGGCCGGAGTCGCCCCCCGGTCGTGACGTCGGGTAAGTACCGACCGGTGCGCGGTCACGTTTCGCGTGTTAATGTCCCCATCGCGCAAGGCGGATGCAAGAACGTTTGTACGTGCATCTGCAATGTTCGTACCGTTGGGCATCATTCGAGAACGAGGAGTGCGGTATGTCCGGAATGCAGCATGATCAGCGTGAACGCCCGGGAGACGGCGCGTGGCGCAAGAGTACCTACAGCAACCCGAGCGGAAACTGCGTCGAGGTCGCCGAAGCGGCCGATGGTTCGGTCGCTGTGCGCAACTCGCGCGACCCACAGGGCTCGGTGATCTTCTACACCAGGCCCGAAATCGACGCGTTCATCCGCGGCGCGAAGGCCGGAGAGTTCGACTACCTCACCGGGTAATCGGTAACATCTGGGTCCATGACGGCTGAACCCGACGAGATCGGTCGCGTACAACCTGTTGTAGACCGTGGCCCCACCGTGTTGCGCATCGCGCTCGGTGGCCAGTTGCGCAAGCTACGCGAGGGTAAAGGCATCACCCGCGAGGCCGCCGGTGACGCGATCCGCGGCTCGCACGCCAAGATAAGCCGACTCGAGCTGGGCCGCACCGGTTTCAAGGAACGTGACATCCGGGATCTGCTCACCCTCTACGGCGTGCACGATGCCGCGGAACGCACCTCGTTCTTCGAATTGGCAAGGCAGGCAAGCGAACCCGGCTGGTGGCATCGCTACAGCGATCTGCTGCCGTCGTGGTTCAGCACCTACCTCGGGCTCGAGCAGGCGGCCAGCAAGATTCGTACCTATGAGGCCCAGTTGGTACCCGGCCTACTACAGACGCCGGAGTACACCAGGGCCATCGTCACTCTCGGTTTCGACGACGCCGACACCGACCGTCGGGTCCAGGTTCGGCAGTTGCGCCAGGATGTGCTGCGCCGGATCGACCCGCCGGTGGTGTGGGCGGTGATCGACGAGGCCGTGCTGCACCGTCCGATCGGTGGCCGCGAGGTGCACCGGGCTCAGCTGCGCTACCTGGCCGAGCTCTCGGAACTGCCGAATGTGACGGTGCAGGTGCTGCCGTACGCGGCGGGCGGGCACGCGGCGGCGGGCAGTTCGTTCAGTATTCTGCGGTTCGCCGAACCGGAACTGCCCGACATCGTCTACCTCGAGCAACTCACCAGCGCGCTCTATCTCGAGCGCCGGCAGGACCTCGCGATGTATCTGTCGGTGATGGATCAGCTCAGCGTCCAGGCCGAACGGCCGGACCGCTCACGGGAGATTCTGCTCTCCTACGCCGAGCGGGATTGACCGCAGGGCGGCACCGGCACGCAGAACTCACGCCGGGTCGCTCGGCGATGTCGAACAGCCCGGGTACCGATCCGCCGTTCAGTACCGGATACAGCCGGCGGCTATTCGCCAGAAAGTATCAGGGGTCAGCATGTGCGGATCCCAGTCGTCGGCCAACTCGTGCGCGGTGGTCACGATCCGGTCGATATCGAAATCGTTGCGTGTTGCCGCGCCGGTGGATTCCACGGCATCGATGACGAAGGCGACCGCGCTTTCCCTCGACCACTGTGCGGTGCCGGGATGGGTGGTCGCTGCGCGATCAGCGAGGCCGAAATGGTCCGTGGTGTTGTTCATGTGAATGCCCCTGTGCTACTCAGGCAGTGGCAAACCCAAGGCAAACCTGGCCCCGGGTGTGCCGCTCGCGGCCTCCCCTGATTATCCCCTGAATTGTGTTGCGGCCCTGAGTTTAGGACGGGGACACTTTCAGATGCAAGCACATCTGCACGATCGATTCCGTCTCGATGCAGCATGTTTCTCCGCTTCTGAGCGGCGAATCCAGGTCTGTGGCCGCCGCCGTCACCGAAGGTGGCGCGCGAATAGTGTCGTGACCGGCGGCTCGCTGTGTTCACCGGGCGACAACAATGCGGCGCGGGTCGACTCCGCATATGCCGAAAGGGTGAAATATATTGCGATAGTTAATTTCTGGCTATTCAATAGCTGCGACGGCCGTGTCGATCGGCTGCGTTCCGGAAACCAGCTCGAGCGTGCGTCGAAAGGTGTTGTCCGCGACCAAGATCGACGCGAGTGTCGCGGCGACATCGGCGCGCGGTACCGCGGCGCGCGGAATCGGCGGCGGCCCGAGCGTGATCAGACCGTTGCCTTCGGTGTCGGTGAGCTGCCCGGGCCGCAGGATCGTCCAAGCCAGCGCGCGGGTCCGCAGGTCCTCCTCGGCGCGGGTCTTGGCGTCGAGGTAGGCGGCCCACACCTCGTCGGTGCCCGGCGCGGGCGGGCTGCCCGCGCCCATCGTCGAGATCTGCACGAACCGCGCGACGCCGGTGTGCTCGGCGGCGTCGGCCAGCTGCACCGAACCGTTGAGGTCGACGGTGTATTTGCGTGCCGCGCCGCTGCCCGCGCCGGCACCCGCCGCGAATACCACCGCGTCCGAACCGGCGACCGCGGCCGCGAGGTCGGCGGGAGTGTCGCGCTCCATGTCGTAGATGACCGGGACGCCGCCGGTCGCGGCGATATCGGCGGCCTGGCCCGGCTCTCGGATGAGCGCGTGGACCTGGTCGCCACGCCGGGTCAGGATCTGAGCCAGCAGCAGAGCGATTTTGCCGTGTCCACCGGCGATGACGATGCGCATGGTTGCTCCTATCAGCGTTCGGGGCCGCCGGGATTGCAGTTCGCCGATACCGTGGCCTGGTAACCGACGTCGGGCCGCCACGGTTCGAGATTCCAGCTCGGTTTGTCGGGTGCCACCATCCTCGCCCACACCCAGTGGCAAAGGAACTGGTCGCGCATGCCCGGCGCGTCGGCGCCGCCATCCAGGGCGCGCACTTCCTGCCAGGCGAGCTCGTCGGTGCCGGGTGCGGCGGTCTTGCGGCCGGCCGGGGTGGGGAAGACGAGCAGCCGGGGTCCGTCGATGTTCTCGGTCCAGCTCACGTGGTCGATGAGGGGAAGGCCCGCGTAGGGATCGACCGTGGTGGTGGGCGGTGCGATGGTGGCGGGCACCCTTCGGGTCGTCGTCGGGGTAGTCGTGGTGGTCGGGGTCGCGACATCCGCGATGTCGGCCGAGCCGCAACCGGTGAGGACGGCCGTCGCGGCGAGAGCGAGCCGGAACTGCCACCGTGCCACGTCTGCCCCTTCTCCTCACCGGGGGCCGATGCGCCCCGCCCGCCAGCTTAGCGGGGCGGCGTCGAGGTCATCGGTGCCACAGCGACCGGCAGGGCAACCGGCGCAGGCCGGGGCCGACCTGGCCGTCGACGGTGACCAGCAGGCCGGAATGCACGGCCGCCGAGGTGAATTCCCAGGCCTCGGCCTGAGTCGCCGCGTATTCCAGGACCAGTGCGTCCTCGGGCGTGGGGCCATCGAAGTACACCGTGATCCGCCGGGTCGGTATCTCGTTCGGGTCGATGCGGTGGAGGGTGGCGGCGATGTTCTCGTCGATGGGAATCATGGCGTGCTCCTTTCGCCCCGGCACTGGTGAGCGCCTTCCTACTCGACGGTAGGGCTTGCACCATCGAGAGGAACACGTTCCGATTTCGCTTGGAGATCTCACAATCCACCTGTCGCCGCGGCGGTGCGTCCGCCCATCGGTGGGCTGCCTCCGGTCACAACCGTGCACCCGGTGATGTTGTGAGCTCCGCCGATGTTCGCGGTGACCCGTCGACGAGGAGCCACGGTACCGGCGAAGATCGCTCTCGACAGCAGCGACACGGGAGGGACAGCCGCATGATCTGGGTTACCGCGGCACGACACACTCGGCCGGGCCGGACACTGTTGGCCTGTGTGGTGGCGGCGGTGCTCACCGTGGTGCCGGCCGCGGCGGGCCACACCGCACCGCTGTACCCGAGTGCCGACCCCGATCCCTTCTACAGCCAGCCGGCCGATATCGCCGACAGCGAGCCCGGTGACGTTCTCGGTGTGCGGCCGATGCCGCCGCTGGCGATGTTCCCCGACACCACGATCACCCTGATCCAGTTCCGTTCCACCAATTCCGCGGGCGACCCGATCGCCGCGACGACAACCGTGCTCCAGCCGAACAATCACCGCACCGATGCCCCCGTGCTGTCCTACCAGCACATCATCAACGGGCTCGGCACGCGCTGCTCGGTCTCCAAAGTCCTCTATACCGACGATCCGGACCTGATGGTGCGCGAGGCGGTGGCCTGGAACTACGCACTGAAGCGCGGGTGGACGATGGCCGTGCCCGACCACCTCGGACCCAATTTCGCGTATGGCGCAGCGAAATTGGGTGGTCAGGTGACCCTCGACGGCATCCGCGCGGTGCGCCAGGTCGAGCAGTTGCGGATCAGTGGCAGCCGGGTCGCGATGGCCGGGTATTCCGGTGGCGGCATGGCGACGGCTTGGGCGGCGGCGCTGCAGCCCGAGTACGCGCCCGAGTTGCAGATCGCGGGGGCGGCGATGGGCGGGGTGCCGATGAATCTGGTGTCGATGCTCGAGGGTCTCGGCTTCGGGTCGCACCCGGTCTTCGGGCTCGCGCTGGCCGCCGGGATCGGCCTGGAACGGGAATACCCCCAACGGTTTCCGATCAGCGATCAGATGAACGCCAGCGGTCTGGCCGCCCGTGCGTCGATTCGCGATGCCTGCACCAACGACATCCTCGGTGCGGGCGCAGGGCGCGGGATTCTCGACTTCGCGGCGACGACTTCGCTGGTGGAGGACCCCGAAGCGCGCGCCGTGGTGGAGGAGAACAGCCTCGAGCTGTATCCCGGCGCGCCGACTATGCCTGTCTTCGAATGGCATTCGCCGATCGACGGGCTCATCCCGGTCGACGCGATCACCGCCACCACGCAGCGCTGGTGTGCTGCGGGCGCCAAGGTTGTCAGCCAGCAGACACCGACACCCGACCACCTGACCGCAGCTGTGCTCGGACTGCCTTCCGCGCTGAGTTGGCTCGATGCCCGGCTGCAGGGGGAACCGGCGCCCAGCACCTGCTGAGTCCGGTTTCGTTTCGGCCCGGATCCGTTCGCCCCGACGCGGATCCGGGTCGATTCGTGCCGTGCCGGGCGATTCTTGTTGCGATACAGCGGCATTGCGCACACGACTCGGGCACAACGCCGAAGTCAGTTCGCCGCTGCCCGTAGCGTGAATGCTCTGACGACGGCGCGGTGGGGGAGTTTCGGCGGGGTCGAAGCACCGCATAGTGGCACGTCATCGACGAATCCGTTGCCACCCGAAGGCGTGTGTGCCATGAGATCTGTTCGAGTACTTGTCTGTTCGATGATGCTGGCGTTCGCGTTCACGGCGGGCACGGCCGCCGCCGATCCGCCGCCGACCCAGGAATTCCCGGTGCCACAGGTGGGGACACCGGGTTTCCTGCCCGATCTGCAGCGCTGGATCGACCAGGTGCTTCCCTCACCGATCCCGCCGAACGCCGCCGATCCGGCCGCCGAGCTCGCGGCGCTGCACGCGGCGGTGCTCCCGTCGGCGGTCGGGGATCCGATCTTCGATCAGTGGCCGGTCGGTCTCGCGGAGTTGTCGCCCGGCGAGCTGATCGAATCCCGCGACGTCACCGGCACCGCCGCCTGGTTGACCCTGGTACCCATCCGGTCGGCGACGCTGCTGAAATTCCGCACCGACGACGCGCACGGCAGACCGTCCTACGCGACGGCGACCCTCATCGTGCCCGCCACCGAGTGGACCGGTCCCGGCGACCGCCCCGTGCTGGTGAACAACCTGCCGATCGACGCGCTGGGGCGCAAGTGCACTCCGGGCTACTCACTGGCGCACGGTCTGACCACGCAATCCAGTGCGACCGAGTTCATCCCGCCGACCACCCAACTGGCGGTGTTGCGCGGGTACGCGGTGCTGGTGCCCGACCACCAGGGTCCGTGGATGGCCTACGCCGAACCGTACGTCGCTGGGCACGCTGTGCTCGACTCGATCCGGGCGGTGCGCGGCATCGATCCGGTGGCTTATGGCGAGAGCCGCTTCGCGATGACCGGCTATTCCGGCGGCGCGATCGCCACCCACGGCGCGGCGAAGCTGATCGATTCCTACGCACCGGAACTGGCCGATTCGATCGTCGGCGCGGCATTGGGCGGCGTGCCCGCCGACTTCGAAATCCTTTCGCGCAGTATGAATGCCAATCTCGCCTCCGGAATATTTATGGCCGCGACCTTCGCGATCGGCCGGGAACGCCCCGAAATTCTCGCCGCGATGAACAATCTCGGGCGCTGGGTCACGACGTCGATCATGAAAGATACGTGTGCCAGCGTGTTCGCGGTGCCGGGAATCCTGCACCTGCCGATCGATGTCGGCGCCAACATCGCCGACCCGCTGCGTTCGGAACTGGCCACCGACATCTACGAGATCACCCGGATGCGAGGAATGCGCTCGTCGGCTCCGCTCTATATCTACAACGGTGACCAAGAGTGGTGGATCCCCGCCGAGGGTGCGCGCAATCTCTATGCCGAGCAGTGCGAACTCGGCGCCAGCGCGGTGTATCGCGGCGTGCTCGGTGAACACATCATCGGCGCGGCGACCGGATATCCGGAGGCGATGCTGTGGCTCGACGAGCGACTTCTCGGGGTTCCCGCGCGCAGCGAATGCTGAATATTTTCCTGTGCCCTGTCATGGCGGTTTTCGACGGGACGTGGTGACCTACCCAGACAGCGCGTGACAATCGTCGTGTAATGATTTCTGCGGCTTATGTTTTGGGCGGTTTCGACAAGCCATTCGTTCTCCCGGCTGAAAAGGGGCGACGAATATTCGAATCGCACAGGAAGACAAGTCAACACATGAAATCTCCCAGTCGCAGACGCACGCTGCACACGGCGGTCTTCGCCGGTGTCGGTGCCCTCTCCATGGTGCTCACCGGGCCGGGGGCGAGCGCGGCTCCCGCTGCGGCGCCGACCGAGCAGGATCTCGCCGGCATCGTCTCCGAAGGCCGCCAGGTCGCCGGGTCGGGGTCGGCGTGCACCTCCGGCAGCGGTGCCGGGTCGGGTAACGGCTCCGGTGATTGCTACGGCGGTTCGGGGTCCAGTTCGGGCTCCTCGGGCGGCTATTCGTCGGATCCCGGTGCTTACGGACCGGAGTCGACGGCGTTCCTCGCCGCGTTCGCCTACGGTCTCGGCAACCCCGATGCCGCCGCACCAGGGACGAACGACTGGAACTGCAAGCCGACCGCCGAGCATCCTCGTCCGGTCGTGCTGCTGCACGGCACCTGGATGAACGCCTACAACGGCTACGCCTACATGGGACAGCCGATCAAGGACGCCGGCTACTGCACGTTCACGTTCAACTACGGCCGCTCGAACATGATGGAAGGTGGCGGGCTCGGTTCGTTCCTGCCCGGTGTCATGGGCACCGGCTACATC
Source organism: Nocardia sp. FBN12 (assembly GCF_050320175.1). Lineage (GTDB taxonomy): Bacteria > Actinomycetota > Actinomycetes > Mycobacteriales > Mycobacteriaceae > Nocardia. The sequence continues at coordinate 2,103,961 of NZ_CP190048.1, forward strand.
CAGGATTCGGCCAAGCAGACCGCGGCGTTCGTCGACCGGGTTCTCGCGGCCACCGGCTCGGACGAGGTCGACATCATCGCGCACTCGCAAGGTGGGTCGATGGCGAATCACTACACCAAGTTCGAGGGCGGCGCCGCCAAGGTGAACAAGCTGATCACCTTCGGCGCCACCCACCACGGCACCAGTCTCGACGGCATCGGTGCGCTGGGGCGCATGATCAACAACCTGGGTATCGACATCCTGGGTCCGATCGAGATCTTCGTCGGGCACGCCGGTATCCAGCAGACGATCGGCTCGGATTTCGTCAACAACCTCAACGCGGGGGGTGACACTGTCGCCGGTGTCGATTACACCGTCGTCGGTACCCGTTATGACGAGGTCACCAACCCCTACGAGCTGACGTTCCTGAAGGCGGGTCCGGGCGCGACCGTCAACAACATCACCCTGCAGGACGGCTGCGAGCAGGACATCTCGGATCATCTGACGATGATGTACTCACCGCGTGCGCTGTCGATCGCGCTGCGGGCGCTCGACCCGGTGCAGAACCCGCAGTTGACCTGCGCGTTCAACCCGTGGCTTGTCGGTGGCGGCGGATCCTTGTGACCCGCTCCCGCTGAGAACGACACGAAGGCGCTGCTCACCACGGTGGGCAGCGCCTTCGCTCATGTTCGCGGCACGACAAAGGCGCTGCCACGTCGCGTGGGCAGCGCCTTCGTCGTGTGCGGGATCAGGCTGGGACCGAGCGGTAGCTGCGCGCGACCAGCGCGGAACGCAGGTACCACAGCCCCGAAGGCTGAGTGGGATCGAAACCGGTGAGCTGGCCGATCCGTTTGAGCCGGTAGTCGACGGTATTGGTGTGCACGTGCAGCACCCGCGCGGTGCGCTGGCGGTTGAGATTGTTGGCGATATGGCGCTGCAGGGTTTCGAGCAGCTCGGGGTACTGATCCAGCGGATCGAGCAGCGAGCCGAGGAATTCGCGGCCGGGGCCGGGGCGGGTCAGCTGGTATTCCAGGGCGAGCTCGTCGAAGCGGTACAGGCCCGAGGTCACGTCGAGCCGCTGCACCATGTCGAGGAGTTCGTGGGCCTGATCGGCGGCGTCGGGCACCCCGGTGGTGCTCGTTTCCACCATCGCCGCGGTGATCCCGACCTGCGCGGCCTGGGACAGCTGGGCGACCAGCGCGGCCAGCCCCTCGCGGTCGAAGGCGTCGGCCGGAATGAGTACGGTCCCGCCGTCGACACTGAGCAGCGACAGCGCCGAGTCACCGCAACGCTTGGCCAGTTCGGCCTGCACCCGGCGCAGCTTGCGGCGGGCGACGACCTTCGAATCCAACGCCGGATTGGCTTCCTCGCGGTGCTGCGGGATCGCCAGGGCGAAGACCGTGTAGGTCTCGGCGATGGTGATGCCGCATTCGCGGGCCATCGTCGAGGTGCTGTGGCCGCCGAGCAGGGCGGAGGTGAGGGTGTGGACGGCCGTGTGGTGTTCGCTGACCACGCCGCGGAGCTCGCGCACATACGCGAGGGAGATCTGGGCGGTGATCGTGTCGAGCAGTTCCATCACGACCTTGACGCCACCGACGAGGCTGTCGAAGTCATTGCCCGACGCGCTCGAGACGACCAGGTCGAGGCCGATCTTGAAGCCCTCGGCGATCGAGTGGTGGATCGTGTCGATCGGCACGCCCTCACGAGCCCACGCGCTGGCCGCGTCCTGCAGGCGCATCAATTGGCTGGGGATATCACGCCCATCGAGCATGCCGACCGCGAATTCCAGACAGATCCGGGTGATCGTGGTGACATCGCCGGAGATGGCGTCACCGGGTAGCGTGCCGCAGGGGGCGACGTTGGCGACGAAATGGCCGACCATCTGCCGCGACAGTGCGCGAACGTCCTTGAGTGGCAACGACATCGGCTTGCCCGAGACGGTCAGCGACGGCCGGGGTGGATTGTGGACGGACATCTGTGTTCCCTTCGCCAGTTTCGGCTGTACCCCCCGCTGTCCAGCGAACCCCACCCTAACGAACTGCAAACGAAACCGGAATGGATTGTCAGGTTCTGGGTGCGGGGCCCACGCTGGAAAGCCCGGGTAGTGACAGGTCACAAGTCTGGTTCTTCGCTATCAGTGGTTGTAGAGTTCAGCGCCATGCGACCTGCCGTCCGTTGTCTGGTCTGGGAACTGGACGAGACCCTCTGGGAGGGTGTCGTCCACGACGAGACCGGCACCATGCTGCGCCCACCGGCACTGCGCACGCTGACGAAACTGAGCGAGCGCGGTGTGCTGCACGCCGTGGCCGCGCGCGGTGATCGAGCAAGAACCATGCGCACGTTGTACCGCCACGGTCTGTACGAGATGTTCTCGGCGGTCGAGGTCGGTTGGGGCCGCAAATCGGCCTCGATCGTCCGCATCGCGGGGACTCTCGGCCTCGGCTTGGACGCACTCGCGTTTCTCGACGCCGAGCCGGTCGAACGCGCGGAGGTCTCGCGCGCATTGCCGATGGTGCGCTGTTATGCCGCGCGCAATGTCGAGATGCTGCCGTTGCTCCCCGATTTCCGGCACGACCTGCGTTCCGGCCGCGTACCTACGCCGCCGTTGGGGTTTGCGCGCGTCCCAGCCCTCTGACCAGGCTCGACCGCTGGTTCGCCCTTCGTGAGCAGGCATCAGGTGCGAAGGTGCATCGACTGCCAGAATCTCGGCATCGGGTCATTTCGCGGCCCGATCAAGGCTGTTCCGGCAGCAATGACAGCGTGAGCGCGGCCACGCGTTCCGGTGCGGCCGCGACGTCGTAAGCCGCGATCTGCTCGCCGCGCACGCGGAACGTCACCACGAAGTCCACGCCGCCGGCACCCGCCACCACCAGACCCGGCCTGCCGTCGACGAGTACCAGCACCGCGTCCCGCGAGCGCCGGCGCAGCGCGAGCGCGCCCTCGGCCACGGCGCGCGCGCCCCGCACGGCCACCGCCATCCCGGGCGACAGCGCCGCCGGATCCGCGGTGCGCACCACGTCCGGAGCGAGCACCGCGAGCAGTCCGCCCAGATCGCCCTCGCCGGCGGCCTGCGCGAAGGCCGTCACCGCGGCCCGGTGCGCGAGCAGTTCCGTCGACTCGATCCGCGCGGGCGCGTGCACGCGCAGCCGGGCGCGACTGGCGAGCTTCTTGGTGGTGGCGGGCGTGCGCCGCAGCATCGGCGCGATCTCGGCGAACGGCACGGCGAACAGATCGTGCAGCACGAAGGCCACCCGTTCCTCGGGGCCGAGCGTGCCGAGGACGATGAGCAACGCCCGTCCGACGGAATCTGCTCGCAACGCTTCGGCTTCGGGATCCACACCGGCGCCGGTCGCCGCCCGCGCCGGCGTATCCGGTGTCGCGACCTCGGCGCGACGGGTGCGGGCGCGCAGCATATCGAGGCAGATCCGCGACACCACCGTGGTGAGCCAGCCGTCGAGATCGGCGATGTCGGTCGCGGTGCCTGCCAGCCGTAACCAGGCCTCCTGGACTGCATCCTCGGCTTCGGCCGCGGAACCCACCATCCGATAGGCGATGCCACGTAGGCGATCGCGGCGTTGTTCGAACGCGCGGGCCGACGCTTGCGGCTGCTCTGCGCGCATCGGTCACCTTTCGCTCACGCGGGTCGTCTATCGATCGGACGGCACTTCGCCGTCCGATCACGGCTGTCTCCACGATGTCAGAGGCGCCGATCACCTGTAGACGGAGGATCTGATCCCGATGCACACCACCTATCTCGTCGTCACCGTACTTGCCGCGATAGCCGCGCTGGCCGCCGCGCTGGCCGACGTCGTTCGTGCCGACTGGGTGCGCGAGAACATGCGCAACTACGGCATCGCGCCGTGGGCGCTCACACCCCTGGCACTGATCAAGGCGGCGGGTGGCCTCGGGCTGCTCGTCGGCCTGGCCTACCGGCCGCTGGCGGTGGCCGCCGCCGGCGGGCTCGTACTGTATTTCCTGACCGCCGAACTCACTGTGCTGCGGGCGCGCCAGTACGCGGATCTGGGTTATCCGCTGCCGTATCTGCTGCTCGCGGCCGCGTCGCTGGGCCTCGCGGCAGCATGAGGACAAGGTGGCGCGCCCCCGCGCGCCACCTTCGCCCAGGTCAGGCCTGCGCCAGGATGAAGTCCGCGGCCTGCTCACCGATGAAAATGGCGGGGGCGTTGGTGTGTCCGCGGATGATCAGCGGCATCACCGAAGCGTCGGCGACGCGCAGACCCGTAACGCCGCGGACCTTCAGATCGGGGGTGACGACGCTGGCGGCGTCGGTGCCCATCCGGCAGGTGCCGACCGGGTGGTACAGGGTGTGCGAGAACTGTTCGATGGTCAGCGCGATAGCCGCCTCGAGATCGTCGGGTGCCTCGGGCGGATAGATCACCGCGCCCAGCGCACTCTTGAGCGCGGGCTGCCCGGCGAGTCCGGCGCACACCCGCAGCCCGGCGGTCAGCGCGGCCCGGTCGGCGCCGTCGGCGTCGGACAGATAGCGCGGATCGATCACCGGTTTGGCCGTCGGATCGGCCGACGCCAGGCTGATCTTGCCGCGGCTGCGCGGACGGAGCAGGATCGCGCCGAGCACGACACCATGGTCGGTGGCCTCGACCAGACCCTCGTGGTAGAACGGCGCCGGTGCGTAGATCAGCTCGAGGTCGGGATGCTCGAGGTCGGGCCGGCTGCGCACGAAACCGTATGCCTCACCGACATTGGAGGTGAGCATGCCCCGGTGGCGGACCAGGTAGTTGATCAGTTCGAGTGGCTTCTCCGCGGTGAACAGCGAATCCGAGTCCACGCTGTAGCCGAGCGCCGCGATCAAGTGGTCCTGCAGGTTCGCGCCGACCTCGGGGGAGTGGGCGACCGGCTCGATGCCGTGTGCCGTCAGCTCGTCCTGATCACCGATGCCCGAGAGTTGCAGCAGCTGCGGACTGTTCACCGCGCCACCACACAGGATGACTTCACGATTCGCGGTCACCGTGTAGGTCTGCTCGCCGCTGCGGTACTCGACGCCGGTAGCCGTGGTGCCCTCGAACAGCACGCGGGTAGCGAGCGAGGAGGCCAGCACAGTCAGGTTCGACCGCTTCATCGCGGGCCGCAGATACCCGTCGGCGGTGCTCCAGCGCCTGCCGTCGCGCTGAGTCACCATGGTCTGAGTAAAGCCCTCGGGCGCAGGACGATTCGCTGATTCCAGGGCGTGGCCCGCCTGGCTCGCGGCCTCGAGGAACGCATGCGTCGACGCGCGCGGGCTGCGCTGGCGCTGCACGTGCTGGGGCCCCTTGGAACCTTCGTCGGGGAACTGCGCGTCCTGGACGTTCTCGATCTTGCGGAACTGCTCCACCGCGGCGGCGAAATTCCACTTCTCGCCCGCCAGCAGCCCCCATTCCTCGTAGTCGGCGCGGAAGCCACGCACCCACATCATCGCGTTCATCGACGACGAGCCGCCGAAGGTCTTGCCGCGCGGCCAGTAGATCCGCCGGTCGCCGAGCTCGGCCTGCGGTTCGGTCAGATAGTCCCAATCACGCTCGCTGCGGAACAGTTTCGAGAACGCGGCCGGAATATGGGCGAGCTTGTCGTCGTCGGCCGGGCCCGCCTCCAACAGCACGACCGTGGTGCTCGGGTCGGCACTGAGCCGATTCGCGAGCACCGCCCCCGCGGATCCGGAGCCGACGATCACGTAATCCGCGGACGTCCCACCTGCTTGCACTGTCCAACTCCGATCTGCACTGCGTCTGATGTTCGGCGCGCCTGCTCGCGGACGTGAAAAGACCGCGAGCGCAGCCGGACTCGTCGCCGGGCGTGGCGCTGCAAGCAGAGTACTGACCGCGAGCGCGTGGTGGGTCGTGCGCGGCTCAGCCGGCCGCCGCGGCTTTGCCCGCGCGCCGGCCGTAGAAGCTGCCGTCGCCGAGCGAGGCCCCGCTGACGTAGCCGTACGCGCACAGTCCCGAGGTGCAGCGCCCGGCCGCGAACAGGCCCGCGATGGGCTCACCGCTGACGTGCAGCACCCGCGAATCCAGGTCGGTGCGCAGCCCGCCGAGGGTGAATCCGGCGGTGAATCCGCGCAGGTCGAAGCAGGCGAGCGAGCCCTTGATCGGGCGCACCCATTCGGGCTTCTTGCCGAGCACCGGGTCGGTGCCGTGCTCGGCGTGCTGGTTGTAGGTGGCGACGGTGGTCTGCAATGTCTGTGCGGGCAGGCCCATTTCGGCCTCGAGTTCGGCGACCGTCTCGGCGACCCACTTGGGCTGGAAGCGGAAGAACGGGGTGGCGCTCTCGGTGGCGAGCGCCTCCTCCAGCGAGGCCTCGTCGATGATCAGGAACGCCTGGTTGTCGTTCTGCAACAGCGTCGCCTGACCGATCCGGCCGGGGTAGGTGTCCTCGGTGACGTAGCGCTGACCGCGGCCGTTGACGAGGATGCCGCGCGCCATCATCTGCGGATCGCCGAAAATGGCCACCTCGCTGGCGTCCATGTGCGCCAGCTCGGCGCCGAGCGCCTGAGCCAGCCGGATGCCGATGCCGTCGTGTTCCTCGATGGCCGCGCCGGGCCTGCCGCTCAGACGCGGGGTGTAGCGGTCGATCATCTCGGTGTCATAGGCGAAACTGCCGGTCGCCAGCACGACACCGCGCGCGGCGCGCACGAGGACGGGCTTGCCGTAGGTGGTGGCCAGCACGCCGACCACTCGGTCCTGCTCGTCGACGACGAGCCGACGGATGCGGGTGTCGTACTCGACGTCGATGTCGAGTCCGGCGACGGTGTCGGCCAGCGGCTTCATCAGCATGTAGCCGCCGCTGCGCTCACCGATCTTCTTGCCCGCCAGCTCCGGAACATGGCCGCGCGGAGCGGGTTCGGCGATGTCGAGGAACGGCGCGGCGTTCTCGCCACCGGAGTACATCAGGCCCTCGTCGTGCGGGGGCTCCCAGCCGGGCTCGCCCCAGAACGACTCCTTGAACGGCACACCGCAATCGACGAGCCAGTTGTAGTGCTCGACGCTGCCCGCGCAGTAGTCGTTGATCTTCGCCGCGTCGACGCCGGGCCCGAGCGCCGCGGTGAGGAACGCCGCCATGTTCTCCGGGGTGTCGTCGAATCCGAGCGCTTTCTGCAGCGGTGTGCCGCCACCGAGGTAGACGAATCCGCCCGCCAGCGCCGCGGCGCCGCCCCAGCCGCCGGTCCGCTCCAGGATGAGCACCTTCGCACCGGCCCGCGCGGCTTCGATCGACGCGCACACGCCGGCGATGCCGTAACCGGCCACCACCACATCGGCCTCGAAATCCCACTGTGTCACCTCGCTCGCGCGCAGCGGGCGGACGGTGTCGATCCGATGTGGCTGTTCGCTCACGGTCTTCCTCCGGTGCTCGGGGTGCGGGCATGACTACCCATCACAGGAATGGTGCCGCCAACCGCGCGACAAAACAAGAACGTGTTACAGAATTTCCCGTCCAGCGGGACAGTTGCGTGCCGATCGGCCTCCGGTACGGTGGCGATCGAACCGACATAGACGAGATCTGGTGGTGATGTGATGAGCGCGAACATTCGAGACATTGCGGTGCAGACCCTGGCAGGCGAGGACACCACACTGGGTGAGCTGGCGGGTGAGCGGGCCGTGCTGCTCGTCAACGTGGCCTCCAAGTGTGGCCTGACCCCGCAGTACGGCGCCCTGGTGGAGCTGCAGAAGGCCTACGGCGAGCGCGGTTTCACCGTGATCGGCTTCCCGAGCAACCAGTTCATGGGTCAGGAGCCGGGCAGCGCCGAGGAGATCCAGGAATTCTGCTCGGTCACCTACGGTGTCGACTTCCCGCTGCTCGCCAAGGCCGATGTGAACGGCGACGACCGGCACCCGCTCTACGCCGCGCTGGTCGAGACCGCCGATGCCGAGGGTGCGGCGGGCGACGTGCAGTGGAACTTCGAGAAGTTCCTCGTCGGTCGCGACGGCACGGTCGCGGGCCGGTTCCGCCCGCGCACCACCCCCGACGCCGCCGAGGTCGTGCAGGCGATCGAAGCCCAGCTCTGAGCTATTGGGCGTTCGCCAGCAGCGCGTACTGTGCCGCCGCCTGCTGGCGAACGCCGGCCGGTTCGGCGCCGCTGACGAACGCGCCGTAGCGGCGGTAGTTCACATAGCAGCGGGTGAGCGCGGGTGCGCTGCCCGCCCGGCGCTCCGCGCAGCGCGCCTGCGGCACGTCCGCGGGCGCGGAGACGGGATGCGCGGCCGCGCTGAGGGTGTCCTGCCAGGTGGTGCCGAAAGCAACCGCCGCGGCATCGTCACGGAACCGGAACAGCGTGGTGCTGTAGGAATTCGACACGCTGTCCACGCCGCCGCGATCCCACGCCGCACCGAGCTCCGCGGGTTCGGTGGGGCGGTAGTGCGCGCTCGCGCGCCCCGGCCACGCGGCGAACTCGCGTGAGGAGATGGCGATCTGCTGATTGGCCGGACCGGGAATCAGCGTGCGGCGCAACAGCTCATCGGGATCGCGGGGGAGTTGGGCGATCTTGTCGGGTGCCGTCGGCGTGAACGCGTCGAGCAGCGGGATCTGGGCGTCGAGGACAGCCGAAACCCGTGTCGCGAGCGCATCGATATCCGGGGACGGATGCTGCAGGAACAGGCTCACCACGATCTCGCCGTGGGCGAAGGTCGCGCCGATCGTCTTGACGCCCGGTCGCCAATGTGCGTGCGCGGCAGGGTAGCCGGGGATCGGTACCGGCTGATTGTCCGGACTGACGCCGAAGTCGGTCGCCTCGAGGTCCCGCGCAGCCTCCTTGGCGACCTGAGCGCCGGGAAACCGCAACAGCACAACCCTGGTGATCCGCGCGTCGGTCTCGATCGCCGGCTTGGCCTTGTCGAAGGCCAGGGAGCCTTCGGCGATGTCGAACGCCACCATCATCCGATGCCGTTCCAGTACAGCAAGATTGACGCTGGAGATCGCCGAGGTGTCGGCGGCGCGCCGTGGGGTGTCAAGGACATCGGTGCCCCAGTTGTGGATCAGCGCTGGATCGACGTCGTGCGGAAACACCACAGCACCGGCCATCCTCAGACCTTCCAGAATCGGTCCGTCGGTGGACTTTCGACCCGCCTCGATGTCGGCGGGCGCCGTCGTGTAGCTGCCCACGTCGAGGGATCGCACGTCGATCTCGCCGGGCGTCGCGGCACCGTCGACGGTGCCGCAGCCGACGAGCAGAACCGCGAGCGCGCCCAGCGCCAGTCGCGCGGTCACAGGGGTGCGGTGCTCAGCCATTGGTCGATCATCTCCTGATGGGTGTGGCCCTTCCAGTACACCTGGAGCAGCACAGTCGAATACGGCGCGGCATCGAATCGGACGAGCAGCCACGGTCCGGTGGAGCCGTTGAAACTGTGCACGGTGAGCGGCCTGCCGTACCGCGACCGCAGCTGCTGGGTCGGCCCGGTGGGCAGGGTGGCGACGAACCGCCCGACGGTGTCGGCGTCGGGGTGCGCCAGCATCTGCATCTGCGCTCCCTCGCGATCGGTGCAGTCGAACCCCGTGTCCCACACCGCATCCGGGCTCTTCGTCGCGAAACTGCACCGCATCGCCCGGTACCCGACGCTCTCGGGATTCTCGGGGAGTAGACCAGGGAACAACGCCATCGTCGGCCTCGCTGCCGCCCACGGATCGACCCTGGTGGTCGTCGCACTGGTGATGGTCGTCGCGATACCGTCCGCGCCGCCCGAGTCCCGGCTCACGACCAGCGCGGTAGCCACCGCGGCAATCGCGGCCGACCCGGCCACTCCCGCCGCCAACCATCGTGCTGTACCTCGATGAGCTCGCGCGGTGCCGTCGAAGTGCTGACGATTCTCGGGCCCCGCCGGGTGTGCGACTCCCGCGGTGGCCCAGGGTTGTTCGCCCGCCGCATCGCCGTGATCGAGATACGGGCCGGGAGAGGGGAACGCTCGATCGGTGGGGTCGGGAGCGGGGCGGGTGAACGACCCGGCACGGGCGTCGGCGAACGGAGCGACTCCGGTTGCCAGCGCTGTCGTCGTCGCCGCGACCATTTCCGCGCAGCTGGTGAATCGATGGCCCGGATCTTTGGCCAGCGCCCGCGCGAAGACCGCGTCCACCGCGCTGGGCAGACCCGGCATCACCGCACTGATCCGCGGCACCGGCTGCATCACATGGGCGCCGATCAGCGCGCCGGCGTTGGTCGCGGTATACGGCGGTTGCCCGGCGAGCAGGTGGAACAGTGTGCAGGCCAGCGAATACTGGTCCGACCGAGGGCCCGCGGTGCGCCCGTCGAGCTGCTCGGGCGCCGCGTACCGCAGCGTTGCCACCAACGTGCCGGTCTCGGTCAGCGCGGTGCTCTCGTCGATCGCCTTCGCGATCCCGAAATCGGTGAGCAGCACCCGCTGATCGCTGACGTTCGCGCGCTCGCTCAGCAGAATGTTGGCCGGCTTGACGTCGCGGTGCAGCAACCCGGCCGCATGCGCGCAATCGAGCGCGTCCGCCGTGCATCGGGCGATGTGCAGTGCCAGATCCGGCGCCAAAGGTCCTGTCCGCAGGGCTGATTCCGCATCGCTGCCCGCGACATACTGCATCGCGATCCACAGCCGCCCGTCCTCGCTGCCGCGATCGTGGATCGCCACGATATTCGGGTGGTCGAGGCGCCCCGCGAGATCGGCTTCCCGCTCGAACCGCCCACGGAACACCGGATCAGCCGAAAACGAGGAGTGCAGCACTTTCACCGCGACCAGTCGCGGCAAGCGCGGGTGCCGGGCCGCGTACACACTGCCCATCCCGCCCGCCCCGAGCACCCGCTCGATTCGATAACCGGCGAAGATGTCACCGGCCCTGAGCTCGTGCATGGTGTCACGCTAGCTCAGGACCGATGACCTCGCGATCGCCCGCGCTCAGCGGCGGATCCGGTGCACGGCAACCGCGGCCGCCCCGGCGGCCACCAGCGCCGTCGCCATGCCGAGCAGGTGGGCGACCACCACGGCGTTCGTCGCCTCGAGTTCGAAGAACACCGACCCGATGCCGGCGATCCCGACCACCGTTCCCAGCTGCACACTGGTGGCGAGAATCCCGCTGGCATCGGCGGCGACCGTCACGGGCACCGCGGCGAGGGCCCGCGTCATCAACGGGCTGAACGCCAACCCGTTGCCGAGACCGAACAGCGCGAACGCGACCGACGCGGCAGGTCCGATGTCCGCGCCCTCGCCCAGTAGCCAGGCGAGCCAACCCAGCGAGACCGCGCTCACCACCAGCCCGAGCGGGATCATCCTCGAGTGCAGGTGGGCCGGGACTCGCTGCCAGGACAGTCCCGCCGCCGCGAATGTGGCGCCCATCGGCAAGAACTGCAGGCCCGCCCGCAGCGCGCCGTACCCGAGGTCGCTCTGCAGGTGGATCGCGCTCACGAACAGCCACCCACCGAACGTTCCCATCACCAGGAACAGCGTCGCGGCAGTGGCGAGCAGCCCGGGCGCCGCGAGGACCTGCGGCGCGAACAGTGGATCACGGCCGCGTGCGGCGACCGCGCGCTCGACCTGGACGAACACGACGAGTCCGAGCACCCCCGCGCCGAGACACAACCACGACCACAGCGGAAAACCGAGCTCACGGCCGAGTACCAGCGGCACGACCAGCAACAGCACGGTGGTCGTGAGTGTCATCAAGCCCAGCCCGTCGACCGTCCGGTCGGTGCGCGCCACGGCCACCGGGAGTACGCGCGGCGCCAGCACCAGCAGCGCGAGCCCGATCGGCACATTCACCAGGAACACCCCACGCCAACCGGTTCCGCCCAGATCGGCGTCGACGATCAACCCACCGAGAATCTGGCCCGCCAGCAAGCCACCGGAGACGATCGCCGCGTAGACGCCAAGCGCCCTGGCCCGGGCCGCTCCGGCGAAGGTGCGCTGGATCAGCGTCATCACCTGCGGCGCCAGCGCGGCCGCGCCGACACCCTGGCCGAACCGGAACACGATGAGCGACATCTCGTTCCACGCCAGCCCGCAGGCGAGTGAGGTCAGCGTGAACACCGCCAGGCCCGCGATGAACGTGCGTCGCTGCGTGCGGCGATCACCGAGCCGCGCGCCGCCGATCAGCAGAACCGCGTACGCGATGACGTACCCGGCGACGATCAATTGCAGTGCGGCCCCGCCGGTATCGAGGTTCGAGCGGATGGACGGGATGGCCACGTTGACGATGGAACCGTCGAGCACCGTCATGAACTGGGCGGTGAGGATCACGACGAGCACGGCGATCGAACGCCGGCCCGTCCCCGCATCGGGCACCGAAGGTTTGAGCATCTGGATCATGCGCTGATCGTGGGACCGGAAGGTCGGCGTGAATAGGAGCCCACCGATACGGGTACTCCAGCTACCCGGTTCGGCAACCGCGCGAGAACGGTGTCGGAATAGGTTGTCTACCAACGTAACCGATGCTCTAGGCTGAAATCGTCCAGTCGGCTCCCTGCCCGAAAGGCGTCACCGATGTCGCATTCTTCTGCTGCCTACCCCAGCGCTGTGCCGGTCGGGGTCGACACCACCCGCGCGAGTATCGCGCGGGTCTACGACGCCGCACTCAACGGCAAAGACAACTTCGACGTGGACCGCGAGGTGCTCGACCAGGTGCGCACGGTCGCGCCGCAGGTCAACGATCTGGCCTGGGCCAACCGTGATTTCCTGATCCGCGCCTGCCGATTCCTGGCCAGGGCGGGCATCGACCAGTTCCTCGACCTCGGATCGGGCCTGCCCACCGCGGAGAACACCCACCAGGTGGTCCAGCGGGTGAACCCCCAGTCCAAGGTCGTCTACGTCGACAACGACCCCTCGGTCCTCGTGCACGCGCAGGCGCTGTTGGCCAGCAACAGCCGCACCCGCATCGCCGAAGCCGACATCTTCCGCCCGCTGGAAGTCCTCGGCAACGAGACGGTCCGCCGCGAACTCGACTTCACCCGCCCCATTGCCCTGTTCCACATCGGCACCCTGCACCACTACCTGGGTGACGACGGCCCCGCCCTGATGCAGACCTACATCGACGCCCTGCCTTCGGGTTCGTTCGTCGCGATCGCCCACTTCCACGACCCGGAGACCCCCGGACACAGCGAACTCGCCAGGAAGATGGAAGAGAAGTTCATTCACAGCCCGATGGGCAGCGGCCGCTTCCGCACCCGCGATGAAATCCAGGCCATGTTCGGCAATCTCGAGATGGTCGAGCCCGGCCTGGTCCGCTGCGACGACTGGTGGTCCGACGGCCCGCACCTCACTCCGCTCAACGACGTCCGCAACTGCATCGTCGGCGGCGTCGGCCGCAAACGCTAGCCGAGCCGCGGCGCGTGCGCGGTCACACACGTACCGCGCCCTATGCTGTCGGCGTGGCACGCACCGAAGGAACTCGAGCGCCTGGGCGCCCGGCCGCGGCCAGCCGTGACGACGTGCTGGACGCGGCGGTCGCGGCATTCCTGGCAGGCAAACGGGTCGATGCGAATGCCATTGCCGCCCAACTCGGTCTGGGCCGCACCAGTATCTACCGGTGGTTCGGCTCCCGGGACGGGCTGCTCGGCGCGGCCTTGGCGCGCCAGCTGGAACGGATGGTCGCCTACGCCGAACGGCGTAGCACCGCGACCGGCGGGGAACGGCTTGCCGAGATCCTCGACCAGGCCATTCACTGGCTGGTCGAGGACGGTTCGCTGCGCGCCTATTTCGACCAGGAATCCACGGCGGCATTGCGCGTGATCACCCGCAGCGACGGGGTGGTGCACCCGGCGGCGGTCTCGATCGTCGAAGGTCTGCTCGAACGTGCCGAGGACCAGGGGTATCGGCCGCCCATCGACCGTGCCACTCTCGCGTACGCCCTGGTCCGGCTGTGGGAAGCGTTCCTGTACAACGACGCGGTGGCTGGTTTCCAAGGTGACGTGGAACGGCTGAGCCGCGTCCAAGCCGCCCTGTTGCGGGCGTAGGCGTACCCGCGGCGGCGCGTCTCTGACGAACGCCGACGCGTTCGCGCCTGTTACGCGGCGTTGCCGCTCATCGTCTCCCGCACGCCCGCGCAGTACCACCCGGCAATGGCGTCCAGCGCCGACTGTCGCGGAATCGGTCGCCGCATGCGGTGCCATTCGCCGGCCGCCGCCACGGTCGCCCCGATGAGGCCGTAGGCGAGCAGGCGGGTTCGATGCTGACCGCTGTCGCCGGGGTGCAGATGATCGGCCAGGTTCGCGACGAATTCGGTAGTGGCAGTGGCGATCCGGGCCTCTACCGCGGTGTCGCCGACCGCACCGGCTCCGAAAACCAGCTCCAGGGTGGAGTGTGGTCCGGATCCGACGAGATCGAACAGGACCCCCACCGTGCGGCGCACCCGGTCGAAGTCCGAGCCCGCCGCGCCGTCGATGATGCGCAACCTGTCCGTGAGCTCGTCGAGGTAGTCCAGAATCACCGCGAGGTAGAGCTCACTCTTGGTCGAGAAGTGCCGGTAGAGCACGGGTTTGGTGACATCGAGAACGGCGGTCACCGTGTCCATGGTGGTGCCGTGATAGCCGTGCACGGTGAAGGCTTTCCGTGCGGCCATGAGGAGCCGACCGCGCTGGCCGCGGTGGCCGGTGCGGAATCGGGACGTCGCGAAGGAAGTACTCATGTGCCGGATCCCTGCCTCTAATTTGATACACGAGGAACTCTATGTAACATACGGGACCATGCAACTGGCCTTCACCGAGGACGAGCTCGCCTTCCGCGACGAGCTGCGTGCCTTCTTCCGCCGTGAGATCCCCGCACACATCCGCGAGCAGCACCGGCACATGCACGAGCTGAGCAAGGACGACTACGTCGCCAACCAGCGCATCCTCAACGGCGCCGGGCTGGCAGTACCCCACTGGCCCGTCGAGTGGGGTGGCCGGGGCTGGTCGGCGGTGCAGCACCACATCTGGCATCACGAAATGCAGCTCGCCTCGGTGCCGGAGCCGCTCACCTTCAACACCAACATGATCGGCCCGGTCCTGGCCGAGTTCGGCTCGCCGGAGCTCAAGGCGAGGTTCCTGCCCGCGACGGCGAATCTCGACATCTGGTGGTGCCAGGGCTTTTCCGAGCCCGACGCCGGATCCGACCTGGCCTCGCTGCGCACCGTCGCGGTGCGTGACGGCGACGAATACGTGGTCAACGGCCAGAAGATCTGGACCACCGCCGCCCAGAGCGCGGACTGGATGTTCTGCCTGGTCCGCACCGACCCCGCCGCGCCGAAGAAGCAGGCGGGCATCTCGATGCTGCTGTTCCCCATGGACAGCCCCGGCGTGACAGTGCGCCCGATCGAACTGATCGACGGCGGCTTCGAGGTCAATGAAGTGTTCCTGGAGAACGTGCGCGTCCCGGCCGATCAGCTGGTCGGCCAGGAGAACCACGGCTGGACCTACGCCAAGTTCCTGCTCGGCAACGAACGCACCGGCATCGCCGCGGTCGGACAGACCAAGGTCCGGCTGGAACTGGCGAAGGAATACGCCGCGGGGACCAGGCTCGGCAACGGCACCCTCCTCGACGACGCGGCCTTCGCGGCGCGGATCGCCGACCTCGACAACGAGTTGCTGGCACTGGAGCTGGTGCAGCTGCGGGTCGCGGCGAGCTCGAGCGACGGCGCCCCCAACCCCGTCTCCTCGATTCTCAAACTGCGCGGCACCGAACTGCAGCAGGCCGTCACCGAACTGCTCGTCGACATCGCAGGCCCTGCCGCCGTCGCCAGGGTGGGGGAGACCGACGACTGGGCGCGCCGCACCATCGCCGGATACCTGAACTACCGCAAGACTTCGATCTACGGCGGATCGAGCGAAGTCCAGCGCACCATCATCGCCTCGACGATTCTCGGACTGTGAGCAACCACCATGGATTTCACCTTCACCCCTGAGCAGACCCTGCTGCGCGACACCGTCCGTAGCGTGCTGACCCGCCACTACACCCACGAACGCCGCGCCGAAGTGATCGCCGATGATCCCGGTTGGGATTCGAAGGTGTGGGCGGCCTTCGCCGAGATCGGCCTGCTCGGGCTGACCGTGCCGGCCGAGGACGGCGGCATCGGCGGCGGCCCGATCGAAACCATGCTCGCCATGGAGGAACTCGGCCGCACGCTGGCGCCGGAACCGGTCTTCGACTGCGCTCTGCTGCCCGCGCTCGTGATCGGCGGGGCCGGCACGCCGGACCAGCGCGCGGCCCTGCTTCCCGGCATCGTCGACGGCGAGCAGCTGTTCGCCTTCGCGCACGCCGAACCCGGCGTCCGTTGGCCGGAGGCGCGGTGCGCGACCCTGGCCGTCGACAGCGGTGACCGGTGGACCCTGACCGGTCGCAAAAGCCCTGTGTCCTCCGGTGATCGGGCCGGCCGGCTGATCGTCTCGGCCGTGGTACCCACCGGCGAGACCGCCCTGTTCCTCGTCGATGCCCGCGACGCGGCGGTCGTGCGCACCGCCTACCGCACCTACGACGGCCGCCGTGGCGCCGACATCGAATTCCGTGGTGCGCCCGCCGAACTGCTCGGCAGCAGCCTCGACGCCGGTGCGATCATCGACGAAGCCGTGATCACCACCCAAGCCGCGCTTGGTGCCGAAGCGGTCGGTGCGATGGCCGAGGCGTTGCGCCTGACCACCGAATATCTCAAGACCCGCAAGCAGTTCGGCGTCGCCCTGCGCACCTTCCAGACGCTCACCCATCGGGCGGCGGATATGTATGTCTCGCTGGAACTGGCCCGCAGCATGAGCCTGTACGCGGCGATGTCGTTGGCCGACGGAATCGTCGATCCGACGGTAGCCTCCCGCGCGAAACGGCGAATCGACTTGTCCGGCAAGCACATCGGCCAAGAGGCGATCCAGCTGCACGGCGGCATCGGGATGACCGCCGAATACCCGGTCGGCCATTACACCGCCCGGCTCACCACCATCGAGCACACCCTCGGCGACACCGGCGATCACCTGCGCTACCTGTCCGGACTCCTGGGTGAGTACGAGAAGGCGGAGATCTGATGCACATCCGTGGCGCGGTCCTCGACCAGCCCGACCGGCCGAGGCCCTTCGCGTCGTCGCGCCCCATCGGGGTATACGACCTCGAACTCGACGAACCCGGCCCGACCGAGGTGCTGGTCAGGATCGAAGCGGCCGGGGTGTGCCATTCCGATCTCAGTGTGGTCGACGGCAATCGGGCGCGGCCGCTGCCCATGCTGCTCGGGCACGAAGCCGCGGGCATCGTGCTGGCGCTCGGCGAACAGGTCGACGATGTGGCCGTCGGTGACCGGGTGGTCATGTCGTTCCTGCCGCGCTGCGAGCGGTGTGCGGCGTGCGCCCGCGGCGGAGCGCTGCCCTGCACCGAAGGAACACGGGCCAACACGGCGGGCGAACTGCTGCACCATCCGGGCAGACTGACCAGGGCCGGACAGCCCGTGCGCCACCATCTCGGCGTCTCCGGCTTCGCCACGCACGCGGTGATCGACCAAGCGTCGGTCGTCGTGGTCGGCCGTGATGTGCCGCCCGAGGTGGCGGCCTTGCTGGGATGCGCGGTTCTGACCGGCGGCGGTGCCGTGCTCAACGTCGCCGACCCGGGGCCCGAGGACGACCTGATGGTGGTCGGGCTGGGTGGTGTCGGCATGGCCGCACTGCTCACCGCGACCGCGATCGGGGTGCGGCGCATCGTGGCGGTCGATCGCCTGCCCGCCAAGCTCGAGGCCGCTCGCGACCTCGGTGCCACCGAAACATACACACCCGAACAGGTTGCCGCGCAAGGAATCCGGTCGCGCTATGTGATCGAGTGCGCAGGCCACCCGGCCGCGTTCGAAACCGCCTTCCTTGCCACCGCCCCCGGTGGCACCACCGTCACCGTCGGCCTGCCCGCCCCGTCGGCCACCGTGACACTGTCACCGCTGATGTTCACCGCCGAGGCCCGCACCGTGGTCGGTAGCTACCTCGGCTCGGCTGTACCGGCACGCGATATCCCCCGCTACGAGCAGATGTGGCGGGCAGGCAGGCTGCCGGTCGAGAAACTGATCTCCGCCCGCATCGGACTGGACGACCTCAACCAGGCCATGGATCAGCTCGCCGACGGTGCGGCCGTGCGTCAGGTCATCGTCTTCGCACCGGACATGGAGACACGATGACATCCACCCATACCGACCTGCCGGTCGCCCAGTTCCTCGGTGGCGACTGGGTGGACAGCGCCACGACGATGCCCGTGCACAACCCCGCCACCGGCGCCCAGATCGCGACCGTCGCCGACGGCGACGAGGCGACAGCCATCGCCGCGCTGGACGCCGCGGCCGCGGCGCAGGCGGACTGGGCGGGCACCGATCCGCGCCACCGCAGCGACATACTCCTGCGCGCGTTCGGCCTGCTGCATGCCGAAACCGACCGGATCGCCCGCACGATCACCCTGGAAATGGGCAAACCGCTCGCCGAGGCGCGCGGCGAAGTCGGCTACGGCGCCGAATTCCTGCGCTGGTTCGCCGAGGAAGCCACCCGCGGCAGCGGCGCCTACTTCCGCGCGCCGAGCGGCGGCGGCCGCATCGCGGTCCGGAAACAGCCGGTCGGCCCGGTTTTCGCGATCACCCCGTGGAATTTCCCCCTCGCCATGGTCACTCGCAAAGTGGCCCCCGCACTCGCCGCCGGCTGCACCGTCGTGCTCAAGCCCGCACCCCAAACCCCGCTCACCGCACTGGAATTCATGCGGATCCTGGTGGAAGCCGGCGTGCCGCCAGGCGTCGTCAACTGTGTGACGACCTCGCGCGCGCCACTGGTATCGGCGCCGATCATCGCCGACCGGCGGCTGCGCAAGCTCACCTTCACCGGCTCGACCGCGGTCGGACGCACCCTGCTTACCCAAGCGGCGCAAGGAGTCCTGCGGGTCTCGATGGAACTCGGCGGCAACGCACCCTTCGTCGTCCTGGAGTCCGCCGACCTGGACAAGGCCGTCGGCGGCGCGGTGCTCGCCAAATTGCGCAACGCCGGGCAGGCCTGCGTCGCCGCCGACCGCTTCCTGGTCCACGAAGCGCTGGCGGCGGAGTTCACCGAACGGTTCCTCGCCGCCGTTTCCGCGCTGCCGCTGGGCGATGGCCTCGACCGATCCACTCGCCTCGGACCTGTGATCGACGGGGCGGCAGTGCGTCGGATCACCGCCCTGATCGACGAAGCGGTCGACGGTGGCGCACACCTGCACACGGTGGGTCCCGACATCGACAGACCAGGTCATTTCGTGCGGCCCGCGGTGCTGACCGACGTCGACACCCGAAGCCGCCTCTGGAGTTCGGAGGTCTTCGGCCCTGTGGCTGCGATCCGCACGTTCACCGACCCGGCACAGGCACTGCACCTGGCCAACGACACCGACGCGGGCCTGGCAGGCTATGTGTTCGGCGAGAACCTCGGTGACACCCTGGAATTCGCCGAGAACTTGCGGACCGGCATGGTCGGGGTGAACACCGGCGTGATCTCCGACCCCGCCGCACCCTTCGGCGGGATGAAGTCGTCCGGGCTCGGACGAGAGGGTGGTAGCACCGGATTGGCGGAGTACCAGGAGATGCAGTACCTGGCCATCGCCCGCTGACAGGCCAGGCGGGGGCACCCATGGCTCGTCGGCCTTTTCCGGCACCGAGGGTACTGAGTTACCGTCGCCGAGCTCGGACGCCTGGTCGGCTGTGCGAGCTGACCGGGCGCCCGAGCCGCTCGACACAGCCTGACCATGCGGAACTATTTCTGGATGGTGCGGGCGAGGATGCCGAGGGTGGCCCGCAGTGCCGACTCGGGGATGATCGGGAAGATGGCCGCTTCACGGTAGCGGGGCGCGATCTTGCTCCAGTCGTAGTACGAGGTGACCAGTGTCCCGGTGTCGGTGGGCTCCAAGCGATAGCCGTACAGGTGCTCGATCGGCGGCTTGATGGTGCCCGAGATTGTCCACTCGAGCTGCTTGTCCTGCTCGAATTCGGTGATGATCACGGTCACGTCGTATCTGCCCATCGGGAGGTCGTTGAGCGACTCCCGGTCCATGTGCACGACGAACTCGTCGCCGACACCGGTGACGGGTTTCCCTTCCGCCGATTGCAGCATGCCCGAACTGTCAATGGCCACATGCCCTTCCGGCGAGCACAGCAGCGTGAAGATTTCTGCGGGTGACGCGGTGACATGCCGCTGGACCTCGAACCGTTCTACCGTCATGCCCTCCACCCTCGCATACTCGACGTCGATGCACTCCGCGTGCGAAGCCCGCCGAAAGCCGGACCTCGACGGCGGCCGGGTGCCGCTGCGGATCGGGCCGCAGATGACGGCACCGGCCGGCGCACTCAGATCACTGTGGTTCCGCAAGCTCGCGTCCACGCCCGTGATTACAAGAAGGCGTTTGCCGCGCGGCTCACCGAAACTGCTCGCGAGGGCGGCGCACCGACCCCGAACAGCTCAGCGAGCAACTGGCACTGCTCCTGGACGGCGCCTCGGCACGCAACCAAGTCCTCGAGTCCGACACTTTCGCCACGGCCGCCGCCATCGCCGTCGTCCTCGTCGACAACGCCATCCCCACGGCCCCGGCCGGCGCAAGCGTTACCGAGTAGGTGGCCGGCTCTGCCCTACGGCGCAACCATGCCGTGCCTCTTCGGCACGCGTGCCTATTTCGCGGCCGCCACCTTTGAAGATGTAGCCGGTGGGTGCGCGATCGATGGAGTCGGACGCGCCGACTTCGTCGGCGGCGGGGGCTTGGTCGTCGATGTGATTGTCGGCGCCGAGGGCGTCGTGGACACCGTCGATGCCGTGGTCGAACTCGCCGGAATCGTGGTCGTCGTGGGTTCGGTCGGTGCCGTTGTCGTGGTGATCGGCACTGTGGTGGTCGGGTCGGCAGTGACGGTGATGGTCGACGGAGCAGCCGATACCGTCACCGTGCGCGGACCGGCTGTCACCGTGACCGTCGATGTGTCCGTCGGAGTCATGGTGACGGTCACCATGGGTATCGAAGTGGGGGTGACCGTACCCGGGTCCGGCGCACTCGACGTGTCCTGAACCGAAACACTCGCCGTGGCAGAGAAACTCGCGTTCAGCGACGCGACCGGCGGGGTTGTGGGCGAGGGATCCGTCGGCACGGCTGTCGTCGTTTCCGTCGGAGTGGGCGTGTTCGGGGCGTCGTCGGTGGAATCGGCGGAAGGTCGGGTCGTCCCGGTATTGGTAGCCGTGTCGGCGGCCGAGACGTCACCTGGTGCGGGGATCTGGCTCGGTGCGTCATATGTCGTGCCGGTAGTCGTCACATTGGATCGGCCGCGGGCGGCGCTGTTGCCGAAATGCTGTGTGGTGGATTCGCCCGGGAACGCCGCCGCATTGTTCGCCCGCACCGGCAGGCTCGAATCCGTCCGCACCATGATCGATATCCCGATCGCCGTGGTCACCAACGCAGCCGCCACGCCCACACACGACATCCGCCGCCGAAGCCGATCGGGCGATGGCGCCGCGGCCTGCACGCCGCGCCGCCTGGAATTCCGGGGCCCAGGTCCAGTATTGATGGTCGGCCCCACGATGGGGTCGTCGCTATTGCCGGCGGTGTGCATCAAACTCCTGCTTTCTCCCTCGGGATGTGCCGACCGCGGGGAATCAGCGGCGGAGGTTCGGGCGTCGAATTCCAGCAGTTCTGCCGAATATCGAATCGCGAGCAGTGCGGTGCTATGTGATCGAGATTCTCATGGTCTCGAGTAGGGGTCCACGTCGCGCAGCCGTTGCCGATGAATTCTTTGCAGTTCGCCCGCGCGGGTGAGGAAATCGGCGATTATTTCGAGTTCGGCGGTGTCGTAATAGCTCAGCAGCATCTTGTAGCTCTCGACGATCATGGGTACGACGAGTTCCTGGACGCGATGGGCCGCGAGTTCGGTGGCCATCACAATTACGCGGCGGCGATCGGTCGGGTGCAGTGAGCGCGCGATGTAGCCCTGCTTTTCCAGCCGGTTGAGCATGATCGTGACGCCGGCCGCGGTGAGGCCGAGCCGTTCGGCCAGCCTTCCCGGCGTCGTGGACTTCTCGTCCTCGAGCAGGACGATCTCCAGTGCTCGTCGATCGGTCTCGTTCACGCCGAGCACTCTGATCAATTCGCGGATCAGATCCTCGACGGTTCCGTGATAGAACTCCAGTGCCCTTTTGAGCTCGACCGAGATCCGGGCGGGTTCGCTTGTTGTCGGGCACACGGGCTTTCCCATCGATCACTTGAAACATCAAACCGCTCAGCAGAAGTCACCTCCTGCACCATCGATCGACCGGCAGCCGAAAGCGGCTGACGACCATCACGAAAGCGGCGCCGCTCCGGCCGTCGAAGCGGCCGTGGCTGTGCCGGACATGCACTGTACGACAGACCGGCCGCGGTGAAGTGCGCATCGGATTATTCGGTCGAAGTGGTTTCAGGGCACCAAACATGAAGCAGCGCAACCACTATCGGAAACGGCGGTTTGCCGGCCCGGCTCGGGTGGAACCGGACCGGGCTGCTGAGGCAACCCGGTCCGGGTGCGTTCACCACGGGCCGCCGGATCGGAACCCGGTCACCCCGTGGCACCCGTCAGTGGCTCAGATGACAGTGGTGGTGGTCAGGGTCGGGGATAGGTTCGGGTAGCACGAGGTAGCGACATTGCCGACAAATGAGACATTGGTCGTCATGGTCATGCCGGGGCTGGTGTAGCTGGTCCCCGCGTACTTGCTGGTGATCGACGTTCCGGCGGCGCCCGCGGTGACGTTGACGGTCACCGCGGGCGGGGTGAAGCTGGTGCCGCCGGCGATCGGGCCAGGCACGGTCAGAACGACATTTCCACCCGACGTGGCGACGGTTCCTGCCACGGTACCCCCGGAGGCGGTGGCCGAGACCAGCGTCGAATTCGCCGGGGTCGGAATGGTCATCTTGAGGTTGCTGATGTTGTTCACAGTGAAACCGGACGCCGAACTGGGAACCGACGAGGCTCCGGGTGTGATCGTGATGGCCACCGCGGAACCCGACGCTGCCGAGCTCGGCGCGGTGCCGGTGACCGAGGTGTTCATGTTGGAGGTTTGGCCGATACCGAGGACTGTGCCCCGGCAGCTCCAGTTCACGCTGACGGGGGCGGCATTGACCGGTGCGGCCAGACAAAAGACGGTAGCGACGGCCACCGGGGTAAGAAAGCCGGCACGAAACAGGGTCGAGGTCGATCTCATGGCGATCTCCAGGAAATGTAGAGCAGCGGTGTGACGGGTTGTCGAACCGCAAAGTGATGTTCAAAAAATATAGCTTGCTCTCACCATTTCGTGGTTGAAATCGCTATTCCAAAGGTGCGGAAATATCATTATCCGCTATTAGATATTTGCTCCTAATAGTTAATCGAAGAAAGGTTTCCGCATGACCGGATATCGCTGATCGTCGGCTGGTCAGGGATTGAGAATCTTCGCTGTGAGCTGCCGCAATCCCTCGGCATCGTCGATGTCGACGCTCGCCGGGCCGACAGTGATCAGCCGGTGTCGTTCGAATTCCTCGACAACCTTGTGCAGCGACGCGCTTCGCGCACCGAGCATGGCGGCGAGCGTGCGCTGGTCCAGCCGCACCGACCCGTCGACGGCTTCGTCGAGCAGCAATTGGGCCACCTGAACCGGGAGCGGACGGCCGAGGACATTGATCAGCCGGGCCTGACCCGTCGAAACCCGTTGCGCCACACTGGAGAGCCAGCGTCGCGCCAGCTCGGGGTGGGTGGCGAGCAGCGTGTCGAAGTCGCGTTGCGACAGGTACAGGCACTCCACGTCGGTGAGTGTGCGCGCGGTGTAGGCCACGGGCATGACCAGCAGGAGTGCGATATCGCCGTCGACATCGCCGGGACTGAGCATGCCGACCACCGCACGCTGCTTGCCCGACTCGACGGACAATTCGACCTGGCCCCGCCGCACGATCCACACCCCGTCCGGCGGTAGGTCCGCCGAGAACATCACCGATCCGGCGGGCAGCGATCTGGGCTCGAGACGATCGGCGAGGGTCGCGAGGTCCCCTGGCTGCAGGGGAGCGGCGGCGCCGCGGCCCACCCACCGCGCGACCCAGGCCGCGTGGCGCACCCGGTGGTCGTCGAAGGACTGCTCACCCATCTCGTGCAGCAAGTGCGAAAACGTTCGGTGGCTGTGCATCATCGCCTGCTCCTGGAGGTGCGTACGAACCTGTCAACCAGATCTCCATTGTCCTCCCATCGGCGACAGAACGCGATGGCGACGTTCACCCCCTTCTGCCGCGTGGCGCAACGGCGCCGACCCGAGAATCAGCAGTGCTGACCTCGGGCCGGGCTATGGATTCACAGTGTCGCGTGGATCTTGCGCGCTGATTCGTAGACGGCTGTGCCGTAGGTTTCAAACTTTTCCGGGGTGATCCGGCTGGTGGGTCCCGATACCGATATCGAGCCGACAGGTTGTTCTCGTGCGTCGAGAATGGCCGCGCCGATGGCGGTGATGCCGCTGCTGAGGCCCTGGTCGTTGATCGAGTAGCCGCGGGCGCGGATCGCCTCGAGTGTGCGGCGCACGGTATCGGGATCGGTGATGGTGTGCGACGTTCGGGGTTGGAGGTCGCCCGCGAGGTAGTCGTTGACGTACTCAGCAGAGCTTGCGGCAAGGAAGGCAAGCCCGGTCGCGGAGGCGTGGAGGGGAATGCGCTGACCCAGAGGCAGGAATGCCCGCAGGGGGTGCGCGGTGTCGAGACGTTCGATCAGCACCAGTTCGTCGCCATCGGGCGCGCACAGGTGAACGGTTTCGGTTGTCCGCAACTGGAGTTCGTTGAGGAACGGCAGAGCTGTGTCGCGTCCCGGCGGAAGGGCAGGAATCATGACAGGGCAGATTGCGGCGTTCGTCGGCATATTCGCAGTCGCGACACTGCGAAAGGCGCATATCGGTGTGCTGATGTTCGCCGCCGCCTGCGGAGTCGGGATAGGGGTGGCGCACCTGCCGCTCGACGAGGTGATCGCCGAATTCCCGGTGAAAATCCTGGTGCTGCTGGTCGGGGTGACCTACTTCTTCGGCATCGCGCAGGTCAACGGGACGATCGACCGGATTATCGAAGCCGCGCTCGCCTCGGTCGGCGGCAAGACGGAGCTGCTGCCACCCGTATTCTTCCTGTTGACAGCGGGTATCTCGGCGATGGGGTCGCCGCTCGGCGGATTGGTGATGGCGCCGATCGGAATGGCGGTCGCCGACAAGCGCGGCATCGATCCGATGTTGATGGGATTGGCGATGGGCACCGGGTTGAGTGCGGGCGCATTCGCGCCCACCAGTCTTTTCGGCATCGTCACCTATGGGACCGCGCACGCGGCGGGTATCGAACTGAGTCCGCTCCTACTGTTCGCCGTGGCGGGTCTGGTCAATGTGGCGCTGTTCGGCTGCGCGTACTGCATCTTCGGCGGGCTCGCGTTGTTGCCGCGGCAGCGGTCCACCGTGGTCGAGCCGATGTCCGAGTCCGACACCCTGGTGTCGGTCGGCGGCGGGCCTGGTGCAGGCGCGTTCGCCCGGGGTGCGTCCGCCGCCGCGACCGACCGCGATGATGGCTCGGATGGTTCAGCTGCGCAACGCTTTTCCCGCGTCCAACTGATCACGGTCTGGTGCATGGTCGGCCTGCTCGTCGCGGTGATAGCGCTGTCGCTGGCCGACCGCGACCCCGATATCGGCGTGCTCGCCTTTGCCTTCGGCGCCGTACTGACCCTCGTCGATCCAGTCTCCGGGAACAAGGCCGTCACCAAAGTCGACTGGCCCACTGTGCTGCTGGTCGGCGGCATCATCACCTACGCCGGGGTCCTCGACGAGATGGGCGCGGTGGACCTGCTCGGTGACTTCGCGGGAAAGGTCGGGATCCCGCTGCTCGCCGCCCTGGTCATCTGCCTGATCGGCGGCCTGGTTTCCGCCTTCGCCTCCACCACCGGAATGCTTGCGGCCCTGGTGCCTTTGGCACTGCCGCTGGTCGCCTCCGGCGATGTACCAGGCTGGGCGCTGATCTGCGCGCTCGGTATCTGTGCGTCGATCGTCGATGTCTCACCGTTCTCGACCGTCGGTGCGACCTATGTCGCCACCACCGTCGACGAAGGGCAGCGGCCCCGCATGACGCGCCTGCTCACGCGCTGGGGCATGTCGATGGTCGTGCTGGGGCCGATCGTGCTTGTCGGTGTCCTGGTTGCTCCCGGCATGGCGCTGTGACCAGTGTCGATCGGCGCCCGTTGCCGTCGCCGAACAGATGACCGCCCGCACCGCCGCGTACGGCCGTGCATCGATGCCGCGTGGCACCCGCCCAGCAGAATCGAAAGGATCGCCCCACAATGCTTTTGAGTAGCCTCGACCCCGCCGACGCGAACAACTCCGATCGGCCCGATACGGTCGCCATCGGTACGGAAATGATGGGACGCGCAGATCTGTCCCGCGCGGCAGCCGCATTCGCGGCCTCCCTGCCGGACGCGGGGCCCCTTGCGGCCGGTATCGACGCGGTCGCCGAGGCGTGGAACTGGAACGCCGATGACACCGTCGTTCATGGCCTGCCGCTGTTTCACATGCATGGACTCGTCCTCGGAGTGCTCGCCTCGCTGCGGATCGGCTCGCGAGTCGCGCACACTGTCACGTCGCTTCCTGACCGATATGCAGCCACCCCCGGGTCGATGTACTTCGGCGTCCCGACCGTGTGGTCGCGTATCGCAGCCGACCCCGCATCGGCCCGAACTCTCAGCCGGGCAAGACTATTGGTCTCCGGCAGCGCACCGCTGCCCGTCCCGGTGTTCGACGGGCTCGCCGCGCTCACCGGACAGGCTCCGATCGAGCGTTACGGCATGAGCGAAACCATGATCACGCTGAGTACCCGGGCCGACGGCCAGCGCAGGCCGGGCTGGGTCGGTAATCCGTTGCGCGGTGTGCGGACTCGGCTGCGCGCCGATACCGGCGACACGGTTCCGCACGATGGCGACAGCATCGGCCGCCTGGAAGTCCGCGGTCCCATGCTCTTCGATGCTTACCTCAACCGCCCCGACGCCACTGCGGCATCGTGGACCGACGACGGGTGGTTCCGGACCGGCGATATCGCGGTCTGTGGCGCGAACGGCTGCCACCGCATCGTCGGCCGTGAATCGGTCGACCTGATCAAGTCCGGCGGCTACCGGATCGGCGCGGGTGAGGTCGAAGCCGCGTTGCTCGCCCATCCGGGCGTGCGCGAAGCCGCGGTCGTCGGCCATCCCGACCCTGACCTCGGTCAACGCGTCATCGCCTATATCGTCGCAGAAGGGGCTTCGCCGCTGAACTTCGAGAAGGCGCTGATCGAGCACGTTGCCGCGACCCTGTCTCGCCACAAGCGTCCCCGGAACGTCATCTTCCTCGAAGCCCTGCCCCGCAACGCCATGGGCAAGGTCCAGAAGACGCAACTATGTCTGTGACTCGCGGGGCGCATCGCGGTGCCGAGATGATGCGCGGCGACTACCGAGTGAGTATGTCGATTCCGCGCGCTGAGGCGATGAGTACGATCGAACCGGTGATCAGGCAGGCCGAGGCCTTGGACATGGTTGTCGATGGGCTTATCACACGCCGATAGCGGTTGTGCCGCAACATCATTGCGACCATCAGGACGAGAACCACGCCGCACAGGGCGACAGTCGCAACGGCCATCGGCCGGGGACCGGTGTCGACGGTCATCTGGAGAAGGCAGGCGGCGAGTACCGTCGCGCTGAGCGCGGTACGTTGCCACGCCAAAATCGTGCGTTCCGGCTGTAGGCCGGGGTCGCGGCTCATCGCACCATCGAGTACACGCAGACCCCCGCCGCGACCGCGACACCGAGGACGATCGCGATCACCATGGATGAGCGCGGTAGCGGCGCATCGCGGCGCATCGCCGCCTGCACACTCCGCCATCTCGTGAAAGCACCCAGCGTAATGACGGTTGCGAGGACGACGCAGGTCAGGCCGAGCGCTGTGCGTGCGGTCGCATCGATTCCGGAGAGAAAGAGGTGATCGGCGGCGACGCCCCCGGCAAGCAGTGCCAAGGCCGTACGGATCCAGGCCAGGAAGGTTCGCTCATTGGCCAGTGTGAATCGATAGTCGGGCTCCCGGTCGATCGTCTGTTCGGCTACTTCGAGTGTCTGCGTGGAATCATCATTCGGCATTCTGATCGTTATCCAATTCTTCGGCGGCGCGCAAGGCCGCGTTCGGCAGTGACAGGCCCGAATCCCGCAGCGCCGCAATGCGATTGTTCCAGCGATCCAGCGCCGCCTTGCTCTCGATGACGAAACTCCTGGCTGCCGGTCCCAAACGACCCGCCCGGCGGACCACCCCGAAGGGTGTCAGCACTTCTGGCTGCGTCGTCAGCACGATCGCGCCGGCGCGCGCTGCGGAGATCGCCATCCGCAACGGCAGAAACGCGGCGCCGGCACCCTTGAGTACCAACGTCATCTGTGCGTGTCGATTCGGCACCTGAGCGACGATCCTCGGCAACACCGATTCCCGGCGCAGCAAAGTAGCGACGATATCTTGTTCCCGCACCGCTGAATTGCTGGTTATCAGTGGAATGTCGCCGAGTCGGCCGAGCCGGAAGGGTGCGTCGGTATCGATACCGGGCGTGTTCGGTGGCAGCACCAGCAGCAGTCGCTGCACTGCGAGCTCGATGGTCTCGACCGCGTCACTGGGCACGGGGAAGGTGGTGAAGCCGAGTTCGCAATTTCCGGCCAGCACCTCATCACACAATTGCCCAGCACTCGAGTATTCCTGTAAATCGATCCGGATTCCCGGATGCAGTCGGGTGAATGAACCGCTCCAGGCGGCCACGGCCTCGCTCGACATCTCCGGCATGGTGCCGATCGTGATCGACCCGACCTTCAATTCGCGAGCCGACCGCATGACATCCTGTGCGGCCAGCACATCCTCGAGTACTTTGCGGGCGGGTTCGACCAGCAGGTGACCGGCCTCGCTCAGGACGAGATTGCGGCCGGTTCGATGGAACAGCGAAACCTTCAGTTCCCGTTCCAGTTGCCGGATGCTCTGCGAGATCGAGGCCTGGGCAAGGTGCAGATGCTGGGAGGCACGGTTCACGCCCCCGTGTTCGACGACCGCGAGAAAATACTCCAATTGGCGAATCTCCACACCCGGCTCCTTCGCATTCATTACGCACAGGCTCACACCCGGAATGTGTCGGGCAGCGTCCCGTCCGTAGCGACCTGTTTGATCATCGCCTTCGCCAGATTGCGCTCATGCACCGGCGAGGAGCCTTCATAGATCCGCAATGCCCGCACGTCTCGCCACATACGCGGGACCGGGTGGTCGCCGACGATGCCCGCTCCGCCGAGCAATTGCAGACAATTGTCGGCGACCCTGCTTGCCATTTCCGAACAGTATAGTTTCGCCGCCGCGATGCGATGCCGTGGTATCGACCCAGCGTCGAAGGCCGCCGCGCAGTCGAGAACCAGTGCGCGCCCGGCCTCGAGTTCGGCGTACCCCGCACCGAGTACGGCCTGGACAGCGCCGAGATCGGCCAGCGGGGCGCCGAACTGGCTGCGGCCGGTGACGTGGGCGGTCGTCTCCTCGAGCATGCGAGTCGCCTGGCCCACGCAGGTCGCTGCGACGTGCAGTCGAGCGTGATTGATCCCGCGCAATGCCATCGTCAGCCCACGGCCCTCGACGCCACCGAGAAGATTTCGCTCGGAGGTGCGCACATTGTCGAATCGGATCTCGCCGACCGGTGCTTCGGCGTGCCCGTTCATTCGCGTCGCCGATGTCGCCGTCACTCCGGGTGCGTGTGCGTCCACGATGAAAGCCGAAACACCCGCGGCGCCCTGCTCGTTCGCGTTGGTTCGGGCGAAGACCAGAAACGCGTCGGCCCAGCCGGCGTTGGTGATGTAGCGCTTGTCGCCGTCGATAACGTAAGCGTCGCCGTCGCGAGTTGCCCGGGTGATCAGGTGCGCCGCATCTGAGCCGGCCGCCTCCTCGGTGAGGGCGAATGCCGTGACCAGCTCACCGGCGGCCATCGGTGCCAGCATCCGGTCGCGCTGTTCGTCGGTGCCGTGATCGAGGATGGCCTGCGAGCACAATCCGATCACCGTGGAGAACCGCGACCGGTATACGCAAGAAGCTCGCGTGAACTCGAATGTCAGCCGAACTTGTTGTGTCATAGACCATTCCAGTCCGCCGTAGCGGCGGGGAATGGAGATGCCGAACAATCCCAGCTCCGCCATCGAGGCCACGAGCCGGTCGGGAACCGCCGCGGCGGCGACCATCTCGTTTTCGCCGGGGATCAGTTCGTCAGTGGTGAAGTCGGCGATCAACTTCAGGTAGGTGTCGAAATCGTGGCTCGACACACGCGGGTCGATCATGGCAATCCTCTATCTGCTCGAAGTTCAGTGAGTCGGTGCGGCGACGACACGTCGCTCGATCAGGGTGTCGATCTCGGCGTCGGACACGCCGATATCACGCAAGACCGCGACGGTGTCGGCACCGACGGCGGGCGCCGCGTTCGAAGCGGTGCGCCGTTGCCCGTTGATAGTGAAAGGTATTCCCGGAACAGTGAATTCGCGCTGCACGTCATCGGATACCGCGACGAGTATCTCGGCGGCCAGCACATCCTTGTCCGTCGCGACCTCGTCGAACCCGCGGACCGCGCCGCAGACGATCCCGGCTGATGTGAGCAGGCCGACCGCCTGGTCGCGAGTAGTATCCGACAGCGCGGCACCGAGCGCCGCCAGCAGCTGCGGCCGGTGGCGTACCCGCGCTGGATTGTCGGCGAACAGTGGATCGTCGATCATGTCCGGGCGATCGAGTAGGTCACACAGCGCGGCCCACTTGTCCGTCGTGTACGCCGACAACACGATGGTTCCGTCGGCGACCTCGATCATGTCGGCGGCGGGAGCCGCGTGCGCCTGCCCGTTTCCCTTGCGCCGCGGCGGAGTTCCGCTGAGCATGTATTCGCCCCAGGTCGCTGCCTGCAATGACAGAACTGCCTCCATCAATGAGGTTTCGACCTGCGCGCCGAGACCTGTGGACCGACGTTGATAGAGCGCGGCCAGAATTCCGGCCGTCAGCGCCGACGCCGCGGCCACGTCGGCGGCGGCGTAGCCGACCCGTTGGGGCTCGCCATCGAGCGCGCCGGTCGCGTGCATGACCCCGAACTCCGCCTGCGCGGCGATGTCGAGACCGGGACGTTCGCGGGAGGGCCCGTGCGAGCTGAACCCACTGATGCTCGCGTAGATCAGCTCGGGATAACGCTCGCGCAGCTCGGCCGCGCCGAGACCGAGCCGCTCCGCCGAGCCGGGGCGAAAGTTCTGGATCAGGACATCGGTGTGCGCCAACAGCCGATGCAGGATCGCCAGACCGTCGTGGTCGGTGGCGTCGATGGCGAGACTGCGCTTGTCCCGGTTGTAGGCCTGCACCATCGCCTGGCCGAACGTGCCGATACTTCGGGCCTGGTCACCGTGCAAGCTTTCGATCTTCAACACCTCGGCTCCGAGATCGGCCAGGGTCTGACCGGCACTGGGGCCTGCGATGTACTGCCCGAAATCGAGTACTCGGATACCTTCGAGTGGTCCCGTCATGATCAATCGCCTTCCTTTGTAGATGCGGCGGCACTCATCCGTTCGAGATCTGCTCTTGCCTTCGCCGGGTCGAGCATGAAAGCGCCGATTACGGCCAAGACGCAGACCGCGATTCCGACGACGAGGAATCCGCTCGAATATCCTTGTGCCGCAGTAGCGGAATGGTCGACGATTCGGCCCAGTCCGTAGGGCGCCGTAATCCCGGCGAGGCTGTATGCCGCGATAATGCAGCCGAAGAAGGCAACTCGATAACGGGCCGGGAGAAAATCGGCTGCTCCAGCGAATGCGACCGAGAACGGCACGCTGTTGACTGCGAAAGCGAGGATCACCAAAATCAATTGCGGTGTGCCAGGACTCATCCTGGTGAACAGGATCATCGCCAACCCGCCGACCAGCAAATAGGCGCCGGTGACGACTCCGCGCGCGACACGGGAGGGAGCACCGCGCTGGAGCAGGTAGCCGGACAACCAACCCGCCGACAAAAGCACGACAACGGCAACTACGTAGGGAATCGCCGCGAGCGTGCCGACCTGTTGTTCGGAATAGCCGAGCCCGTCGGTCAGGTAGGCGGGCAGCCAGGACACCTTCAACGACGAGATGAGGTAGCCGGCGAACGACAGCAGCACCAGCCCCCAGAAGCTGCGCAGAGTGAGCAGGCGAAGGAACGGCACTTCGATGCGGCCGTTCGGATCCTCGTCGACGGCGGTCGCTTCCGCGCTACGGGACGTGCGGAAGGGGCCTGCGCCGGTGTATCCCAACCAGCACACTGTCCACACGATGCCCGTGATTACCAGGACGATGAACGCGGCGTGCCACGTCCACGTCAGGATGATCCACGTCAGCACCGGCGCTGCTACCAGCGGACCCACCGAGGAGCCCGCGTTGACCAGACCGCCTGCCAGCGCTCGCCGGTGTGGCGGAAAACGGTCGGCGATGACCGATTGACAATAGGCGTGCGCAGGGCCTTCGAAGAAGCCGAGCACCATCCGCGCACCGAGGAGCACGCCGAACGTGGTGGGCACGGTGAGCGGCAACATGCTCAGTACCCATGCCGACATCAGCAGCGCGCCGCCCCACACATAGGAGATCTTGCGTAGCAATGAGGACAGAACGACGGCACCGATCGCGAACAGCCAGAAGAACGCACTGCTGAGCAGGCCGTACTGGGTGGCTGAAAGGTCCAGGTCCGCGCGGATCCTGGTGCTGGCCAAGCCTACTGCGGCTTTGTCAGCGAAGTTCAACGTGAAGAACAGGAAGAGAAAGAGGACGATGCCCCATGCGGCGGGGCGCTTGTTCGGGGCTTCAGGATCGGCCGTGCGGGTATGCACGTCGAAATTCGCCATGATGTAACTCCTAGTTGCCACGCGCCGGATGGCTGAGAATTCTGGTCGCCATCGAACCGGCGTGTGGTTCATACCACATCTTCGATAGCTAGCGATCAACGGGCAACTCCCGTTCGGAGTGTTCGGAATTGCCTATACGCACAGTGGGAAGTGGGATTTCGCGCTTCCCTGTGCCCAACATGATTTATGCCGTGGTGGCGGCGCTACTTACCTGGCTGACATGTCGGCACCCGTGATGTGAAACCCGACAATGTATAAGCTGCGCCATGTACCGATCGGCATGTGCTACATATCACGCCAGTTGCGCCGGCCGATCAACCGGCAACTTGCGGTCGGACCGTTCGGAATCGCCTATACGGCGTGGTCACAGGATCCATGGGCCGTAGCCGCCCGCACTACTTCCTCGAGGTGCTGGAGCTGCTGATCACCGAGTCGCCGCGTTCACCCGTGTCGCGCCGATCCGGGTACCAGCACCACCTGGATACCGGGATCGGCATGGACGACGATGGTGGGATGAGTGACGTGGGGGACAGGCGAACGGTGCGTGTCGAACGCCGGGCTCAACTCGGTGCGTTCCTGAAATCGCGTCGCGCCAAGATCGCGCCGATCGATGTCGGCCTGCCGCCGGGCCCGCGGCGGCGCACGCCCGGCCTGCGCCGTGAAGAAGTCGCGCACCTGTCGGGTATCGGTGTCACGTGGTACACGTGGCTGGAACAGGGCAGGCCGATCAATGCCAGTGCGCAGGTGCTCGACGCCGTGGCGCGCACGCTCGGCCTCGACCACGCGGAGAAGGTGCACCTATACCGTCTCGCGGATGTGCCGTCGGTGCCCGCCGCGCCGGTGCAGGCGATGATGCCGCCGGGTCTGCCGGTGATCTTGGACAAGCTGTCGCCGTTGCCCGCTGTGCTGCTCGATTCCAAGTACTACGTCCTGGCGCACAACGACGCCTATCGCGCGTTGTTTCCCGGCCTCGCCGACGCCGACAGCAATGTCCTGCGCACGGTGTTCCTGACGCCGGAGTGCTGTAATCCATACCAGCACAACGTCGACGACAAGCGCCGTATGGTCGCTTACCTGCGCGGCGCTTACGTCCGGCACCTCGATGATCCGACGTGGCAGGCGCTGGTCTCCGAGCTGTGCGCGGCCAGTACCGAATTCGCCGGGATGTGGGCTCGCAACGATGTGGCGGTGCCGGTGAACCTGATCAAGGTGGTCCAGCACCCCGCCGTCGGGGACCTCGCGATGCACCTGACGATGATGTCGCTACCCGCGACCGACGGCGAGTGGATTCAGATCTTCAGCCCGGTCGACGACACCGAAGCGACGAAGCTCGCCGAACTGCTGGCGATGAAGGCCGAGGTGCGGCTTCGGCCTGTCGACGAGCATCGTCGGCGCTACCACCCGGTCGGCTGAACTGGGAAAACGAGGTCGAATCTCTGGTCGCGGTCACCTGAAAAAGGCAGTGCGAGCAGAGGACTCGCAAATCGAATTCCTCAGGTACTATCGCCGATGGGGGAGCACGAGATGAACGATGGTCTTCGGCTGCCTCATACCGATATACGACCATCTCCAGGGGATGAAACTTGATCGACATGACACCGAACCCCACCTCGCGTCGGCGCTTCACCCGACGTTCCGGCATCACTTCGGTCGTCGCGGTTGCGGCGGTCTGCGCGGCCCTCGTATCCGGCTGCACGAAGGACGATTCGGCGACCACGGCGGGCCCGGCGCCCACCGGCGCGCTGCCCGATGGCGCACAGATCGTGAAGGAGTCGGCGAAGACCACGCAGACCCTGCACAACGTGCACCTGAACATCGACGTCAAGAATCTGCCCGACCTGCCGGTGGAAACCGTCTCCGCCGACGTCACCAACGAGACCCAGGGCTCGGGCGCCGCGATGGGTGAGGCGAAGGTCAAGCTCACCCCCGAAGCGTCCTTCACCGAGGCGAAATTCCTCGTGGTGGACAAGGTTCTCTACACCCAGGCAGGCGGTCGCTACGTGCCCGCCGGTCCGGCCGAGAAGGTCTACGATCCGGGCGTCATCCTGGACAAGGACAAGGGCATCGCGAATGTGATCGCCAATATCCAGAACGCGAAGACCGAGAGCCGTGAGGTGATCGACGGCATCAACACCGTCAAGGTCTCGGGCACCATCGACGCCGCTGTGATCGACCCGATCGTGCCGCGTATCGGTCAGAACGCCGGCACCATGCCGATCACCGTGTGGATCCAGGACACCGCCCCGCCGGCCTCCGATTCCACCAAGCCCTCGGACGCCGCGTCCACCGGCGACGGCCCGAATCTTGTTCGCGCCGTGGTGAAGAAGGATCAGGGCGAGGTCACCGTCGGCCTGTCGAACTGGGCCAAGCCGGTCAACATCGTCAAGCCCGCCGGCTGATATTCACCGGTACTACCGGATCCAACCCACACCGGTCCGGGGTCAGTGGAGCCTGGCACGCAGTGCCCCTCCGCAGCCCCGGACCGGTGTGTCGTCTGGGTGTCGCCAGTGGTAAGCGAATCACGGACGCACGAATGCGCATCCAATAAGAGAATGTTCAGCGAGATGCAAGGCGCCACAAGGACTATACGTGTCGGGACGCTGGTCGGCAGGCAACACGCATCGGACGCCGATCGGACACGAAGGAAGAACTAATGACGATCGATGATCGACCTGATGAAGCGGAGCGCGAGCTCCCGCCACCGCCCGGTCCGGGGGGTCGGCCTCCCGTCAACAACGTATGGGTTTATAACGGAAGAGCCTACGACCTGAGTGACTGGATCTCCAAGCATCCGGGCGGTGAATTCTTCATCGGCCGCACGAAAAATCGCGATATCACGTCGATCATCGGTTCCTACCACCGTGATCCGGAAAAAATCGCGCGGATGATCGAGCGTTACAGCCTCGGTCGCGATGCCACGCCCGAGGACATCCATCCGAAGAACAACGCCCCCGACTTCCTGTTCAAGGACGGCTTCAACAGCTGGGACGACACCCCGAAGTACAAGTTCGACAACAAATCCGACCTGCTGCACCAGGTGAAGTCGCGGCTCAAGGAGCCCGAGCTGGCGGCGCGGCTGAAGCGGATGGACCGAGCGTTCAACATCGTCGTCGGTGTGCTGATCTTCGCCTACATCGCCGTGCAGGCGCTGCGGCTCTACGACACGAGCTGGATGCCGTTGCCCGCCTTCGTGATCGCGATGGTGCTGCTGCGCAGTTCGCTGGCAGGCTTCGGCCACTACGCGATCCACCGCGCGCAGAAGGGCTTGAACAAGTACGCGGTCAACGCGTTCGACATGAACTATGTCGCACTGTCTTTCGTCACCGCCGACGGTCACGCGCTACTGCACCACCCGCACACCCAGAGTGAAGTCGACATCAAGAAGAACGTCTTCACGATGATGATGCAGATCCCGCGCCTGTATCGGGTGCCGGTGCACACGGTGCACAAGTTCGGACATCTGTTGACGGGCATGATCATTCGGCTCCTCGACGTCTGCCGGCTCACCCGCAAGGTGGGCATCAAGGACATGTACGGGACCTGGCGTGGTGCGCTGCCGCATTTCATCGGCTCGTTCGGCATGCGGTTCCTGCTGGTGGCCGAATTCGTGGCCTTCGCCATCGCGGGCGACCTGCTCGCCTGGGGCTTGCAATTCGTGATCACGCTGTGGATCAGCACCTTCATGGTGGTGGCCAGCCACGACTTCGAGATCCCGACCGAGGAGCTGCACACCGAGACCGAGGACTGGGCGGTCAACCAGCTCGAACAGGCCTACGACCTGACCGTGGTCGGCAACAAGTACGTCGACTGCTTCCTCTCGGCCGGCCTGAGCTCGCACCGTGCTCATCACGTACTTCCGTTCCAGCGCAGTGGTTTTGCCAATATCGCGTCGGAGAACGTGGTGCGCGAGGAAGCCGCGAAGTTCGGCGTGGAGTGGCTGCCCGCCAAGAGCTTCTTCGGAGATCGTTTCCCCAAGCTGTGCCGGACCTACCTGCTCGCGCCCTCTCGTGAGGCCGAGGAGAACCGGTGGGGTTTCGTGCGCGAACACTGCGCACCGTCAGCACTGAAGACCTGTGTCGTCTACACCGCGCAGGGCTTCTCCGGCATCGGAACCGTCTGACCCGGCCGTTGCCACCTCTGATCTGTCTCGAAAGGATTTGTGCCCGTGTCTGTTTCCTTTGACCTGCTCCGCACGCCCGACGTCGAGCGCGGGCACGACCTGCTACCACCCACGCCGCCGACGACCGTCGGCGTGATCGAAGCGGTCGCCACCGGTTCGCCCGCGCTGGTCGTCGATCAGGCCGTGAACGCGGGTCGGGTCGCCGACCTGTTCTCCGATCCCGCGCAGCGCCAGCGCATTCCGCGGATCTACGCCAAGACCAGGATCGACACCCGGCACCTGGCCATCGACCCCCTTGATCCCGAGTTCCTCGAGTTCAGCCGCAAGCCCGGCACCATCCGGGAGCGGATGAACCTGTTCTTCGAACACGCCGTGCCGCTGGCGGTCGACGTGGCCCGGCGCGCCGTCGCCGGTATGGAGAACCCGGCCTCCGACATCGGCCAGCTGATCTTCGTCACCAGCACCGGCTTCATCGCCCCCGGCGTCGACGTCGCGGTGGTCAAGCAGCTGGGTCTGTCGCCACAGGTGGGCCGGATGGTCATCAACTTCATGGGTTGCGCCGCGGCCATGAACGGCATTCGCGCCGCCGTCGACTACGTCCGGGCCCATCCGGACAAGAAGGCGATGGTGCTGTGCATCGAATTGAGTTCGGTCAACGCCGTTTTCGACGATGACGTCAACGACGTGATCACCCACAGCCTCTTCGGTGACGGCTGCGGTGCGGTGGTGATCGGCGCCAACCAGGTGCACAAGCCGCTCGCGGCGGGCAGCGTCGTGATCCGCGACAGCTTCAGCCACCTGTTCGACGACGCCGAGGACGGCATCGTGCTCGGTGTGAAGGACGCCGGCATCACCTGCGAACTGGCGACCAGCCTGCCCGACTACATCTACCGCGGTGTCGACCCGGTGGTCTCGGAAGTGCTGGCGCGCAACGGACTCGGCAAATCCGATATCGAGTTGTGGGCGATCCACCCCGGTGGCCCCCGCATCATCGAGGAGTCGGCGCACTCGCTCGGCATCCCGGCCGAGCTGGCGGCGCCCAGCTGGGAGGTGCTCGCCGAGCACGGCAACATGCTGAGCGTGTCGCTGATCTTCGTGTTGGAGCGGATGATCCGCGACGCGAAGACGGCGGCGCCGATCTCTACCGGTGTGGCGTTCTCGTTCGCACCCGGTGTCACCCTCGAGGGCATCGTGTTCGATGTCATCCGAAGCTGAGAGCCGAAGGTTATGCATCTGCTCCGTTTTCTCGCCGCGCTGTCGCCGGCCAGGATCGCGGCCGTCGTCGCCGCGGGCCTGATCTGCGGTGTCGCCAACACCTACCTGGTCACGCTGATCAACGCGGTCGTCTCACCGCGTCCGCAACCGGACAACCTGCTGCTCCGTTTCGGGGCGACGGGCCTGGTGATCCTCGTCAGCGGTGTGCTGTCGCAGGTTCTGCTGATCCGGCTGTCCCAGGACGCCATCTACCGGCTGCGTAGTGATCTGAGCTCCGGAATCGTCTCTGCCCCACTGGAACACCTCGAACGGCTCGGCATGCACCGACTGATGGCGACGCTCACCGAGGACGTGCGTTCGCTGTCGCAGGCGGTCACCGCCATCCCGTCGATCTGCGTGGATGTGGCGACCATCGTCGGGTGTTTCGTGTTCCTCGCCGTGGTCTCCGGACCGATTTTCGCGGTCACGGTCGGCGGCACGCTGGTCGGTATCGCGTGTGTCGAAATGGTCCTCAAGCGGGTCCGCGGTATCTACCGGGAAGCCCGGGAGAACGAGGACGCACTGCTGCGATCGTTCCAGGCCGTCACGCTCGGCATCAAGGAACTGAAGCTGCACCGCGGCCGTCGCCGCGACTTCATGGACCGGCACCTGCTCGGTTCGGCGGGCACGCTGCGCGATCAGAACACCGACGCGGGCTCGAAGTTCTCCTACGCCCAGGGCTTCGGCCAGGCGTTGCAATTGGGCACGATGGCGCTGATCCTGTTCGCCATCGCGGCCGCACTGGATCTGCCGCGCGAGACGATGGTCAGCTACGTGCTGGTCACCACCTTCCTCGCGATGCCGATGCAGAACTTCATGCACCGCATCCCCGATCTGCTGCGTGGTGATGTGGCGCTGGCCAAGATCCGGACGATGAACCTGTCGATGACGACGCTGCACGATGAGGAGTCACTGCCTTACACGGAACGTCCAGCGGCAGGGGAGGCCAAGCTGGAACTGACGAACGTCAGCTACGTGTATCGCTCGGAGGCGCCGTCGCAGGTGCCACCACCGCCGGGATCGCACGGGCCCGGTGGGCATCCGCCGCGTCCCGGGATGCCGCCCCGTGAGGGAAACGGCAAACACCCCCATCCCGCGCACCCCGGTGCGCATCCGGGTGGCGGGCCGGTGGACGTCAACGGCAAGAAGTGGGTGGACCACGGTGGCACCGATGTGCGTCCGCTGGCTCCGCCCGGACTCGATGAATCCGACGACGCCGGTTTCCGGCTCGGCCCGATCGACCTGGTTTTCGAACCCGGTCAGATCACCTTCATCGTCGGTGGCAACGGCAGCGGGAAGTCCACGCTGGCCAAGCTCATCACCGGTCTGTACGTGCCACGCTCGGGGTCGTTGTCGCTCAACGGGGAGAGGATCGACCACGACAATATCGAGTGGTACCGCCAGAATTCATCGGCGGTTTTCACCGATTTCCACCTGTTCGAGGACTACCTGGGCTTCGATCGCCCCGGTATCGACGCCGAAGTCCAGCGTTACCTCGACGAGTTGCAGATCGCGCACAAGGTGACAGTCAAAGACGGCCGCTTGTCGACCGTGGACCTGTCACAGGGCCAGCGCAAACGCCTGGCCCTGCTCACCGCCCTGCTCGAAGACCGCCAGATCTACGTCTTCGACGAATGGGCCGCCGACCAGGAACCGCGCTTCCGCGACGTGTTCTACCACGAGATCCTCACCGATCTGAAGCGGCGAGGGAAGACGGTCATCGTGATCACCCACGACGATCGGTACTTCGACTGCGCCGACCAGTTGGTGAAACTCGACCTCGGTCTCGTCGCGGTGTGAGTGCGTGAACGCCGGTCCCGCTGGGGGCCGGCGTTTTCGTGTGTCAGGGCGATACCGCGGTATTCGCCGCGGCGGGTGCCACACGGTCACCCCGGGTCGCCGAGTGCGGGGCCGGTCACAGACGATGCGGGTAGCGTGGGCGGTCAGTCGGCAGGCGGAGGGGCGGATTCATGAGTGGGAGTGCGGCAACCATGGTCGAGGTGTCCAAAGGTTCCAAGACCGATCTCGTCGACGGGCAGTACACGGTGCGGCTCGATCTCGACGGCCCGGCGGGCGCGGTGGATATCGCCGCCGTGTTGCTGACCGCCGACGGCAAGGTCCGCTCCGACGCCGACTTCGTGTTCTTCAACAACCCGGCGGTGGCGGGCGTGCGCCTGGAGTCGGATGCTGTTGTCGCGGTGGATCTGTCGGCACTGCCTGCCGAGATCGATCGTGTCGTGATCACCGGAAGCACCGAGGCGCAGGGGATTCGGTTCGGTGCGGTCGCCGGATTGCGGGTCACTGCCGTCGGTGCGAGTCAATCGGTGAGTTTTGTGCCGCCGGGTCTGGACTCCGAGACGGTGCTGCAAGCCGTCGCGTTGTATCGCCGGGGGAGTGGATGGCGGCTCGATGCGATCGGCCAGGGGTACAGCGCCGGGCTGGCGGCGTTCGCGACCGATCACGGCATCGTTGTCGACGCGGAGGAAGAACCGGCCGCGGCGCCGGTGAGTTCGGCCGAAGTGCCTGCGCCACAGCGTGTTACGCCATCAGTCGACCTTCGCAAAGTCGACGTGGTCCTGACCAAGGATTCGCCCGACCGCCGCGCCACCATCGACCTGCGCAAGGGCGATCCCGGCTATGTCCTGACCGTCGGCCTCGAATGGGATGGTCGCGGCGCGAAGTATGACGCGAACGGCCGCGTCACCGAGTTCGGCACCGGAGACCTTGACGTGTACTTCTTCTGCCGCAACGAGATCACCGGCGAGTATGTCGTGCTCAGCGGCGAAAAAGGCCACCAGGGCGATATCGCGCAATGGCCGTTCATCCACCACCAGGGCGACACCCGCGGCCCCGGCGCGAACAATCTCCCCGCCACCGAGCAGGTCACCGTCCGCCCCACCGAGAACGGCGATCTCCTCCTCAACGTCTACCAATCCGTGGACAACGGCGCGGGCGCCATAGACAAGTTCGGCAACCCCCGGGTCCGCGTCCGCTACGGCCGCCCGGGCCCCGACGGGCTCCCCGACAACGACGCCGACCAGATCACGGTCATCATCGGCAACGGCAAGAGTTCCTTCTGGGCGACCGTCGCCCACATCGACGTCCGCGACGGCATCCTCACCGTCGACGGCACCATCCACTACAGCCGCGCCTTCAGCGAACGCATGCCCGTCCTCGACACCAACGGCACCTGGGTCCGCTCCGCGAAGAACGGCCCGGTCGGGCGTAGCAAGAAGGCCAACGGCCTGGGCTTGAGCACCTATCGAGGCCAGTGCCCCACTCCTCGGTGAGGTCGATGATCACCTGGCCTTGCCGGTAGGTGCGCCGCACCGGATCCGACGCGGTCGTCGAGGTCACTCCTGGGCAGCAGCAGCATCGTCTAGGCGGGCGCATTTTCGGGCTTGCACCTGACGTAAGGTCAGGTTCTACCGTCGATCACACCGGCGCACAGTGCGGCGGTGGAAGTGGGATGAAACGGATGGACCAGCGCGCAACAGAGCGAGTGTGGAAGGTCGGTGACCTCGCGGCCGAGGCCGGGCTCACGGTGCGGACGCTGCATCATTACGACCGAATCGGGTTGGTGCACCCCGCGGAGCGGACCAGCACCGGCCACCGGCTCTACACCGAGCGCGATGTCGAGCGGCTCTACCAAGTGCTGGCTCTGCGCCAGCTGGGCCTCGGCCTCGACCAGATCGCGGACCTGCTCGAAGGTGCCGTGGCGATGCCGCAGGTACTTGCTGCGCATCGCGACTATCTGGCCGCGCAGCTCGCCGCGACCCGGGACCTGCACGCCTTGGTCGCGGCACTCACCGCCACGGCGGAGAGCCGGTCGGACGCATCCACGGATCACTTCCTCGAACTGATCAGGAGGACCGTCATGGTCGACGACACCATCAAGGAATACTTCACCGA
Source organism: Nocardia sp. FBN12 (assembly GCF_050320175.1). GTDB lineage: Bacteria > Actinomycetota > Actinomycetes > Mycobacteriales > Mycobacteriaceae > Nocardia. The sequence goes on from NZ_CP190048.1 coordinate 2,146,012, forward strand.
GGAGCAGTTGACGCAGCTCGCGGTGCGCCGGGAGAAGCTCGGTGAACAGCGCATTCGGCAGGTCGAAGCGGACTGGGCTGTGCTGATCCCCGAGGTCGACGCCGCGATCGCGGCGGGAATGGACCCGACCGCACCCGAGGCGCAGCAGATGGCGGCACGATGGATGACCCTGCTGGAAGGGTTCCATGGTGGCGACGAAGGACTGCGGGACAGCATGTACCGAATGCAGGCCGAGGAGTCCCACCGCATCGAAAGCGAGTTCTGCGGACCGTCACCCGCGCAGATCGAGTTCATCACGGCTGCGAACGCCGCTCGCGGGTAGCGGTCGGCATCGCCGGACGAACGGGCGTGGTGCGCGGGGAACGACTCCCGCGCACCACGCGAAAGCTGTTGGCTGACTCCTGTTCTCGTATTGCCAGGCGGTATAGGAATTTCCTGTGGCGGGTGCTGAGTATGCGTCTTTGCCTGTCGTTCTCGTGCGGACATACCGTGAAACAGCTCGACGAGGTGCTCACAGATCTCGTTTCCGTCGAGCGGGCAAACACGCAATCGAGAGGACGGCAGGCATGAGCGCGATCGAGAGCAATTCGGGAGAATTCGCCGGGAAAAGGGCGCTGGTAACGGGTGGTACTCGCGGAATCGGCGCGGCTGTGGTGCGCGGGCTGCTGGATGCGGGTGCCGAGGTTCTCACGACCGCACGATCGGCGACCGGCACGGCGCCGGAAGGCGCCACCTTCGTGGCGGCAGACGTACGGACACAGGCTGGGGCACAGGCGCTTTCGACGGCCGCGCGGGAGGTGCTCGGTGGGGTGGACATCCTGGTTCACAATGCGGGCGGGGCGGCGCCGTACCTCGGCGCGCTGGCGATTCCGGACGAGGTGTGGCAAGATGCGCTCGATCTGAACTTCCTGGCCGCGGTGCGGCTGGACGCGCTGCTGGCGCCGGGGATGCGGGAACGGGGCTCGGGGATGATCGTGCACATCTCCTCGGCCGCGGTTCCCACCGTGGCGCCACCGTTTCTGCATTACACGACGGCGAAGGCGGCACTGGAGAACTACAGCCGGGGCCTGGCCGCGGAGTTGGCACCGTTCGGGATTCGGGTCAACACCGTGTCTCCCGGCCGAACCGCCACCCCCGGCGGCGAAGCGACGCGGGAGCAGTGGGCGCGCCTGACCGAGGGGCCGGGCCAGGACAACACCAGTCCGCCACTGGGACGTGATGGTCACCCTGACGACATCGCCAACGCCGTGCTGTTCGTGGTGTCCGACCGTGCGAGTTGGCTGACCGGGAGCAGTCTCGTGGTCGATGGCGGCGAATTCCCCAGGGGCTAAGAGTGTTTCGGGTGCTGTGGCCGCATTGTCCGAACTGGATTCGTCGGCAGACCGGCTGAAGGCCGAGTTCGGCACATTCGATCGACGCCACTTACACGGCAGGTGTCGAATTCGTCATGGACGGAGCTGCCACCCAGCTCGGAGAAGGCTGATGCCAACTCTCGTTACGGAGTAGTTCCAGCAGGGCCGTCTCCGCCGGGCCCGCGTTCCGGCGGAGCACGGCGACGACGGGCTGGGACACGACCGGGTCCACGGGGCGGGCGAGATGCTCGTACCCGTGGGGAACCGCGGAGGCGGGGACGAGGGTCACGCCAAGTCCGTTGGCGGCCCAGCGCGCGGCCGTCACGGTCTGGGACACGCGAGCGGCCGTCGTCGGAGTCAGCTCGTTGTCGCGCAGCACGCCCGTCAGCACACCGTCGAGCGCACTGCCCGGTTCGAACCGCACCCACGATTCCCCTTCCAGCTCGTGCAACGCGACCCGGTCCGCGGCGAGCAGCCGGTGCCCGGCGCCCAGCATGACGACGAACTCTTCGTGGCCGAGATCGTGGGCGTCGGCGGGGCCGCGCTCGCACGCCGCCATCAGGGTGAGGTCGAGTACGCCTTGACGACACAGTCGCTCGAGTTCGGCCGAACTCGGCTCCTCGAAGACGGTGACCTCGAGCCGGGGAAAGCGACGGCGCAACGAGGCGAGCACGACTGGCAGCTGCCGTGTACCGAACCCCATCTGCGCGGCGACCACCAACTCGCCCACCAGCTCATCGGCACCGGCGCGAGCCGTCGCCCGCGCCCGCCGCGACGCGCTCACCGCGACCGCCGCCTCCCGTAGGAACGCGCGACCCACCACTGTGGGCACCAGCCCGGTCGGTGTCCGGGCGAACAGCGTCACGCCGAGTTCGCGCTCGAGGTTGCGGATCTGCTGGGACATCGACGGCTGCGCGACATGCAACATCTGCGCGGCCGCCGTGACAGAACCTGCCTCGGCAACGGCGAGGGCGTACTCGAACTGGCGAAGGCTCATCGGCTCCCATTCCTTCATGGGATGGACCGCCGCCCACACCCCTTCAATCGCTGCAACGACAAGTGCTACAACGCCGTCGGTAGCGCGATTACTCCGTATCGGGGCGGATCGGGTTGTCGCCGAGCAGTTCCTCGCGGCGGTCGCGGACGGTGGTGCGCAGCGCCTCGACGACCGCCGCCACCTCGGGCCTGCGCAAGGTCTCGCGACGGATGACGAGCCAGTAGGTGAGTTGGACGCGGACCTCGTCGGGGAGAACCCGAATGAGATCAGGATGGCGGTCGGCCATGAAGCAGGGGAGTAGGCCGATGCCCGCGGCGGCGCGGGTGGCTTCGACGTGGACGAAGACGTTGGTGGAGGAGACCGAGCGGTGCATCGCGGGGGCGAACGCGAGGGCGAGGTCGAGGTCGTCGACCTGGAGGATGGATTCGATGAAATAGACGAGGGGATAGCCGGCGAGATCGGAGATCGCGGTGGGGGCGCCGTGTTCGGCGAGGTAGTCGCGGGAGGCGTAGAGGCGCAGGCAGTAGTCGCCCAGTTCGATCGCTTCGGCGCGGTGGACCTGCGGTTTGCCGACGACCACTTCGATATCGAGGCCGGTTCGCTGGGTGGATGCTCGTCGGGTCGCGGCGATGATGTCGACGGCGACGCCGGGGTGTCTGCGTTGCACGCGTGCGGCCGATGGTGCGGCCAGGTAGGCGCTGAAACCGTCGGTGGCCGAAATACGCACCACGCCCTCCAGGGTGCGTTCGCCCACGGTCGATCCCAGCGATCGGACGGCCGCTTCCACCGCCTCGGCGGCGGTCAGTGCCTCGCGGCCCAGGTCGGTGAGCTCCCAGCCGCCGGTTACTCGGGTCAGCACCCGCCCGCCCATGGCGTGTTCGAGTGCGGCGATGCGCCGCGAGATCGTTGTGTGATTGATGCCGAGTTCCTCGGCGGCGGTGATGTAGCGCCCGGACCGGCCGACGGCGAGCAGCACCAGCAAATCGTCAGCGCTCGGCCTGCGTCCCGAAGTCGACGGAGAATGACTCACGTGTGCAGTTTCGCAGATTGCTGCTGCGAAACTGGCCATTGTCATCGAGATGGATCTGCACGAATACTCTCCTCACAGCTTGTGGGCTGCATCACATAAACCACGTGGTGTGACCTGGAACATCGAAGGAGTAGTGCGATGAGCGTGCGCAGCGCGACCCGACCGACCGGCGACGACCCGGACGAAGCCCCCACCGGACTGCGGCGGGTGGTGGCCGCCTCGATGGCGGGCACCGTGGTCGAATGGTACGAATTCTTCCTCTACGGCACCGCCGCGACCCTGGTCTTCAGCAAGGTGTTCTTCTCCAAGGAGACCAGCGACCTCGACGCGATCCTGGCCGCCTTCGTCACCTACGCCGTCGGTTTCGCGGCCCGCCCGCTCGGCGGCATCGTCTTCGGCTACTTCGGCGACCGCTACGGGCGCAAGCAGCTGTTGCAGGTGAGCCTGGTGCTCGTCGGTGCGGCGACGTTCCTGATGGGCTGTCTGCCGACCTTCACCCAGATCGGCTATTGGGCACCGGCGATGCTGGTGACCCTGCGCTTCATCCAGGGCTTCGCGATCGGCGGGGAATGGGGCGGCGCGGTGCTGCTGGTCGCCGAGCACAGCCCGAGTAAGAGTCGCGGGTTCTGGTCGAGCTGGCCACAGGCCGGTGTGCCCGCGGGCAATCTGCTCGCCACTGTCGTGCTGCTGGTGCTCACTTCCACGCTGTCGGACGAGGCGTTCCTGAGCTGGGGCTGGCGGGTGGCGTTCTGGCTGTCGGCGGTGGTCGTGCTGGTCGGCTACTACGTGCGAACCAAGGTCACCGACGCCCCGATCTTCGTGGCCGCTCAGCAGTCGATGGATCAGGCCAAGGCGGCGTCGTTCAGTCCGTTCGAGGTGCTGCGCAAGTACCCGCGTGGGGTGTTCACCGCGATGGGTCTGCGGTTCGGCGAGAACATCATGTACTACCTGGTCGTCACGTTCTCGATCACCTACCTCAAGGTCCACGTGCACGCCGACACCACGACGATTCTGTGGTGGCTGCTCATCGCGCACGCCGTGCACATGGTGGTGATTCCCGTCGCGGGCAGGCTCGGTGACCGTGTCGGCCGTCGCCCGGTCTACCTGGCCGGTGCCGTCGCCGCCGCGACCTGGGGCTTCTTCGCGTTCCCCATGATGGACAGCGGCAACAGCGTGGTCATCTTGTCCGCCATCATCATCGGGCTCGTGTTCCACGGCTTCATGTATGCCGGGCAGCCGGCGATCATGGCCGAGATGTTCCCGACCCGGATGCGCTACTCGGGTGTGTCGATGGGCTATCAGGTCACCTCGATCGTCGCTGGCTCGCTCGCGCCGATCATCGCGGTCAAGCTGCTCGACGAGTTCGGTTCCTCGGTGCCGATCGCCTGGTACCTGGCCTTCGCGGCGGCCGTCACCGTCATCGCGGTGGTGTGCGCGAAGGAGACGCGCGGGATCGACCTGGAGTCTGTCGATCTGGCTGACGCGTCCGCCACGAAAGCTGTTGCCGCATGAGTGATCTCATGGGACGTAAGGCGCTGGTCACCGGCGGAGCGAGCGGCATCGGCGCCGCCTGTGCGCGCGAACTCGCCGCCCGCGGCGCCGAGGTCACCGTCGCCGATCTCGACGGGGTCGCGGCGAAGGCCGTGGCGCACGAGATCGACGGGCACGCCTGGATTATCGATCTGCTCGAGGTCGACACCTTGGCCGAGCTGCGGCTCGAGACCGACATCCTGATCAACAACGCGGGCGTGCAAAGCGTCAGTCCCATCGAGGAGTTCGCGCCGCACCGGTTTCGGATGATGCAGACGCTGATGGTCGAGGCACCGTTCCTGCTGACCCGCGCGGCCCTCCCGCACATGTACGCGCAGGGTTTCGGGCGGATCGTGAACATCTCGTCGGTGCATGGGATCCGCGCATCGCAGTTCAAGGTCGCGTACGTGACCGCCAAACACGGCCTGGAAGGGCTGTCGAAAGTCACCGCGCTGGAAGGTGGACCGCACGGGGTTACCAGCAACTGTGTCAGCCCCGGCTATGTGCGAACACCGCTGGTGGACAAGCAGATCGCCGAACAGGCTGCCGCGCACGGGATTCCGGAGCAGGAAGTGCTCGAGAAGGTGCTACTCACCGAGAGTGCGATCAAACGGTTGATCGAGCCGGAAGAGGTCGCGGCACTGGTCGGTTGGCTCGTCTCCGATACCGCGGGCATGATCACCGGTTCCTCCTATCTGATGGACGGAGGGTGGAGCGCCCGATGAACACCGTGGTAGTGGCACCGCAGTGGGTGCCGGACGGACACGACATCGACCGGGCTCGGATCACTGACTTCGGCAAGTGATGTTCGGGGGAGGCGGGCCGGCTTCAGGGGAGTGAATGGACCGGTTTGAACGGTGCCGACCCGCCTGCAACCCATTCGTTGACGCCCCCGGCATGGATGGGGGTGGATCGCGCTCGCCGCAAATCCGATGCGTTCGATCGACCGCGACCAGCGAGAGCGGACTTACCAACCCTGCCGTTCGGGCCGCGAACCGATCAGCTCATCGGGCTTGGCACTCGCGCGGGAGCGGTAGACGACGTAGGGCCGGTAGAAGTAGCTGAACGGTGCGCTGAACGCGTGTACGAGCCGGGTGAACGGCCAGATCGCGAACAGGATCAGGGCGACCGTCACGTGAATGTGAAACGACAGCGGCGCTTCGGCCATCAGATCACCGCGCGGCCGCAGAATCCAGATCGACCGGAACCACGGCGACACCGTTTCCCGGTAGTTGTGTTCCGGGCCGATGGCGCCGGACCCGATCAGGGTGGTCGCCAGCCCGGTGATCAGCGCGCAGACCAGGACCAGGTACATGAGCTTGTCGTTGACCGTCGTCGCGGTGAAGACCGGACCGTTGCGGCGCCGACGATAGATCAGCAGCACGATCCCGGTGAGGGTGGCGACGCCCGCGATGCTGCCGAGCGCGATGGCCTGGACGTGATAAATGTGCTGGCTCATGCCGATGGCGTCGGTCCAGGACTCCGGGATGACCAGCCCGATGATGTGGCCGACGATCACCACCATCATCCCGTAGTGGAACAGCGGACTACCGATCCGCAGCAGTCTGGACTCGTACAGCTGGGAGGAGCGGGTGGTCCAGCCGAATTTGTCGTATCGGTAGCGCCACCAGGTGCCGACGATCAGGATCGCCAGACTCACGTACGGCACGATGTCCCAGTAGAGCTCGCCCGCTGACACAGTGTCGGCTGCCATATCACCGAAGTCCTTTCGCTACAACGGGTTCCCGGTCACGCGCATCCCGGCGCGGCGGCACGGTGAGGGTGAACGGCGCCAGTCCCACCGATTCCGTGGCCGGTCCCGCGTCGACCAGCCTGCGGGCCCAGCCCAGATCCTGTTCGGTCGCGGGCGGCAGGGTCGCGGTGACCGCGGCCAGCACCGGGGCATACGGCGAATCCTCGTCCGAGAGCGCGAGTCCGATCGCGTGGATGGCACGCCGATACGCGGTGAGCAGGGCGGCACCGGCCACGGGGTGCACGGTCGCCGCGAACTCCAACACGACGGGCAGGTGATCGGCGACCTCACCGGACGGCGGTTCCACCCCCGCGCTGCGATAGGCCTCGGTGAAGGCGAGCATGGCCATTCCGCGATTGCGGGTATCGCCGTCGGTCCAGTAGGTCAGCAGCAGGGTCGCGCGCCGACGTAGATCGAAAGTCTCGGTGAATTGTTGTGCCGCAGCCACTTCGGAGAGGTTGCCCAGTTCGGTGACCACGTCGAGCAACGGCGCGGCCTGCTCGCGCGGTAGGTGCGCGCAGAGTTGTTCGACGAGAGCGAGTCGCGTGCGGTGTTCGCTGTCGGGGTAGGCCAGCAGCAGCGACGCCGCCTGCCAGACCAGTCGGTGTTCGGCGGCGCGCCGGGCCGCGCGGCCGCGCATCATGTGCGCCCACCCGGGAACATGCCTTCGGGCGCGCCCTTGCCGTCCCAGTTGAGCAGGTTGACCCGCGAGCCGGTACCCGCGCCGGTGGATTCGCTGGTCTGGCGCTGTTTGAGCGCGTGGAAAGTTTCCACCGCGACCGGCACCGGATTGCCGCTGGTTTCGCCGAACGGACCCGAAACCTGTTCGTACATACCGGGTCCCCCGTCGAAGTCCAGGGCGCAGTCCGCCACCGATTCCTCGAGTTGATGCCCCTGATCGGCATAGGCCGAGGGAATCACATAACGATCCTCGATTTTCGCCAGCGCCAACAGCCGGTACATCTCGTACATCTTCTCCTCGGTCATGCCGACCGCCGCGGGAATATCGGCTCGCGGCTCTCGCCCGAGATTGATATCGCGCATGTACGACCGCATCGCGGCAAGCTTGCGCAGCACCACCGCGACCGCTTCGGTGTCCCCGGCGGTGAACAGTCCGGCCAAGTACTCCAAGGGAATTCGCAACGACTCGAGCGCGCCGAACAGATTGCCGACATCTTCGCCGTCGTGCCCGTCCCGGCTGACCGCGTCCACGACCGGCGACAGCGGCGGGATGTACCACACCATCGGCATCGTCCGATATTCCGGATGCAGCGGCAGCGCGACCCGGTAGTCTTTGATCAGCGCGTGAATCGGCGACCGTTGCGCGGCCTCGATCCAGCTGTCCGGAATACCGGACGCCCGTGCTCCGGCAACAACTTCCGGATCGGCGGGGTCGAGCAACACATTCACCTGCGCCTCGTACAGATCGCGTTCGTCGGCGACCGAGGCCGCGTCGAGCACCTTGTCCACGTCGTAGAAGATCAGCCCGATGTAGCGCAACCGGCCGACGCAGGTCTCCGCGCACACTGTCGGCAAGCCGACCTCCACCCGTGGATAACAGAACGTGCATTTCTCGGCCTTGCCGGTCTTGTGATTGAAATACACCTTCTTGTAGGGACATCCGGAGATACACATCCGCCAGCCGCGGCACTTGTCCTGGTCCACGAGCACGATCCCGTCCTCGGTGCGCTTGTACATCGCGCCGGAGGGGCAGGACGCGACACACGCCGGGTTGAGGCAGTGCTCGCAGATGCGCGGCAGATAGAACATGAAAGTCTGTTCGAGGTCGGTCTTGACCTTCTCGCTCACCTTCGCCAACACCGGATCACCGGGGAGAATCTCGGGCGACCCGGCCAGGTCATCGTCCCAGTTGGCCGAGCCCTTGATCATCATCGGCTCACCGGTGAGCAGACTGCGCGGCGCCGCCACCGGAATCTGGTCACTCAGTGGGGCATTGGTCAAGTTCTCGTAGTCGTAGGTCCACGGCTCGTAGTAATCGTCGATCGCGGGCATCTTCGGATTGGCGAAGATATTGGCGAGCTTGCTGAAACGGTCGCCGCCGAGCAAGCGCAACCGGCCCTTCCTCATGGTCCAGCCGCCGCGCCACTTCTCCTGATCCTCATACCTGCGCGGATAGCCTTGACCCGGGCGGGTTTCCACATTGTTGAACCACACATATTCGGTGCCGGTGCGGTTGGTCCATGCCTGTTTGCAGGTCACCGAACAGGTATGGCAGCCGATGCATTTGTCCAGGTTCATCACCATCGCCAACTGCGCCATGACTTTCATCAGTACGTCACCTCCTGGCTGCGGCGACGGACCACGGTGACTTCGTCGCGCTGATTTCCGGTCGGACCGAGATAGTTGAACGCAAACGAGGTCTGGGCGTAACCGCCGGCCAGATGCGTCGGTTTGATCAGCAACTGGGTGATCGAATTGTGAATACCACCACGGGTTCCGGTGGTTTCCGAGAGCGGAACGTCGATGGTGCGTTCCTGTGCGTGGTACACGTACACCACACCCTCGGGCATCCGCTGGGACACGATCGACCGGCACACCAGCACACCGTTGCGGTTGACCGCCTCGACCCATTCGTTGTCGCGCACCCCGATCTTCTGCGCGTCGCCGGGGCTCATCCACATGGTCGGCCCGCCGCGCGAGAGCGACAGCATCAGCAGGTTGTCCTGGTATTCGGAGTGGATCGACCACTTCGAATGCGGGGTCAGATAGCGCAGAGTCAGGCCGACGCCGTCGCGGGTTTCCCCGATGCCGGGTTCGCCGAACAGTTTCCCCATGTCCAGTGGCGGGCGGTAGATCGGCAGCGCCTCGCCGAGTTCCTCGAGCCAATCGTGGTCGACGTAGAAATGCATGCGCCCGGTGAGCGTGTGGAAAGGCTTGAGGAATTCGATGTTCTGCGTGAACGGCGCGTAGCGGCGCCCACCGGTTTCACTGCCCGACCACTCCGGGCTGGTGATCACCGGAACCGGCCGGGATTGTGTCTCCGCGAACGTGATTCGGCGTTCCTCGCTGCCCGCTGCCAGCTCCACCATGTGCCGGCCGGTGCGCCGGTCGAGTTCCTCGAACCCCGCCACCGAGAGCCTGCCGTTGGATGTGCCCGACAGCATGAGGATGGTCTCAGCCATCTTCTCCGCGGTCTCCAACGCCGGACGCCCCACCGCCACGCCGGAATTCATCACGCCGTGTAGGCGGCCGAGTTCCACGACTTCCTGATCGGGGAACACGGTGATGCCCTTGGTGGTCATGCCGGCCTTCTCCACCAGTGGACCGAGCGCCGCCCACTTCTGCGCGATGGCGGCGTAGTCGCGCTCGACGACAACCAGCGGCCCCATCGTCTTACCCGGCACCGGAACATCGCCGGTCTCCTGCCAATTCGACTGGGTGCCATGGGGGTAGGCCATCGCGCCGGGGGTGTCGTGCTGCAACGTGCCGAGCACGACATCGGTGCGGGTGCCCAGGTGCACCGCCGCCATCGCCGAGAACGCGCGGGCGATCGCGGCGAACGCGTCGAAATCGGACCTCGTTTCCCACGGTGGGTCGATCGCCGGGGTGAAGGCGTTCATGAAGGGATGCATATCGGTACTGGACAGGTCGGCCTTCTCGTACCAGGTGGCCGCGGGCAGCACGACATCGGAGAACAGGGTGGTCGAGGTCATCCGGAAGTCGATCGACATCAGCAGATCGAGCTTGCCCTCCGGCACCGGATCGGGCGAAACCACGCCCACCGGACGCTGCCCGGGACCCGCGAGGGTGTTGCGCACATTGGAACCGGTGCCCAGCAGGTGTTTGAGGAAGTACTCGTTGCCCTTGGACGACGAGCCGAGCAGATTCGACCGCCACACGCTCAGTACCCGCGGCCAGTTTCTCGGACTGTCCGGGTCCTGGACCGCGAATCGCAGTTTGCCGCTGTGCAATTGGTCGACGGTGTAGGCCACTGGGTCGATGCCCGCGGCCGCGGCCTCGTCGGCCAGATCCAGCGACGAACGGTCGAACTGGGGGTAGAACGGCGTCCATCCCATCGCCACCGCCGAGCTCATCACGTCCATGGTGTGTTTGTCGCGGAACAGCCCGCGACCGGTCGGCGCGGCGAGCACATCGGCGCGGTAACCGTCGTAGCGCCACTGGTCGGTGTGCGCGTACCAGTAGGAGGTCCCCGCCATCAGACGCGGCGGGCGCGACCAGTCGGTGCCCATCGCGACGGTGGACCAGCCGGTCACCGGCCTGCACTTCTCCTGCCCGACATAGTGTGCCCAGCCACCGCCGTTGCGGCCCATCGAACCGGTGAGCAGCAGCATCGCCAGAATCGCGCGGTAGGTGGCGTCGCCGTGGAACCACTGGCAGATACCCGCGCCCATGATGATCATGGAGCGCCCGCCGGAATCGACGGCGTTGTCGGCGAATTCGTGCGCGATTCGGATCACCTGCTTGCCCGAGACGCCGGTGATCGGTTCCTGCCAGGCGGGGGTGTAGAGCGAACCGGGATCGTCGTAACCGCTCGGCCATTGTCCCGGCAGCCCTGACCGTGCCACGCCGTACTGAGCGAGCATGAGGTCGAAGACCGTGCAGACCGGGCGGCCCGCGACCATCCGCACCGGCACACCACGATCGACTGTCTCGCCGTGGCCGTCGACGGTGTCGAAGCGCGGCATCGTCACCACCATGGACTGCCCGTCGCCCGCATCGGCAACGGTCAGCGCGGGTTGCAGGGCACCGAGGTCGAGGTTCCACTTCCCGAGGCCTTCCTCGCCGAATCGGAAACCCAGCGAGCCGTGCGGTACCGCGGGTTCGCCGGTGACGCTGTCGATGAGCACCGGTTTGAAGGCGGCGTTCTCGGTGGTGGCGCCGAGATCGGCGGCGGTGAGGTTCTTGCCGGGAACCAGACGGCCGTCGCGTTCGATCAAGCTGACCAGAAAGGGCAGATCGGTGAACTGGCGGACGTAGTCGACGAAGAACGGCTCACGTCGACGCACGAAGTAGTCGGTGAGGATTACGTGCCCCATCGCCATCGCCATGGCGCCGTCGGTGCCTGCCGCGCACGGCATCCATTCGTCGGCGAATTTGGTGTTGTCGGCGTAGTCGGGACTCACCGTGACGACCTTGGTACCGCGGTAGCGCACCTCGGCCATCCAGTGCGCGTCGGGTGTGCGCGTCACCGGCACATTGGATCCCCACATCATCAGGTAGGAGGCGTCCCACCAGTCACCGGACTCGGGGACATCGGTCTGGTCACCGAAGACCTGCGGCGAAGCCACCGGCAGGTCGGCGTACCAGTCGTAGAACGAGGTCATGACCCCGCCGATCATCTCGACGAACCGGGAACCCGCCGCGAAGGACACCATCGACATCGCCGGAATCGGCGAGAACCCCGCCACCCGATCCGGACCGTACTCGGCGATGGTGTGCACATGCGCCGCGGCGATCATCTCGACCGCCTCATCCCAGCTCACCCGCACCAAACCGCCCATGCCCCTGGCCTTTTGATACGCGCGCCGGCGATCCGGATCGGCTTGCAGATCGGCCCAGGCCAGGACCGGATCGCCCAGCCGTTGCTTGGCTTCGCGATACATCTCGACCAGCACACCGCGCGCGTACGGGTAGCGCACCCGCGTCGGTGAGTAGGTGTACCAGGAGAACGCGGCACCACGGGGACAGCCGCGCGGCTCGTAATCCGGCCGGTCCGGCCCTGCCGAGGGATAGTCGACGTCCTGGGTTTCCCACGTGATGATGTCGTCTTTGACGTAGACCTTCCACGAACACGACCCGGTGCAGTTCACGCCGTGGGTCGAACGCACCACCTTGTCGTGGCTCCAGCGGTTGCGATAGAAGATGTCACCCTCGCGGCCGCCGGACCGGGTGACGGTGCGCTGGTCCGCGGATTCGGCACCGGGGGTGAAGAACCGGCCGCTGCGCACCAGCAGGTCTTCGACGGGGCCGCCGATCCGCGCTCTGGATGCCACTGTGCATTTCTCCTTCGACGAGGTCCGATCAGGGATGGCGCGGCGGAGCCCAGCTACTCGACAGCGTGCAGTTTGAACACCGTGTAGAGCAGCGCGGCCAACGCGGTCGCGGCGAGCAGCAGCAGGCCGACGGTGTAGCTGTTGCTGGCCTCGTTGTAGGTCATGCCCATGATCAGCGGCGGGAAATATCCACCGAGTCCGCCCGCGGCCGAGACGACGCCGGTGACACTGCCGACGCTCTGCGCGGGTGTCCGCCGCGCCACCCAGGCGAAGACGCCACCGGTGCCGACCCCGAGGAACAGCGCCAACGCGATGAACGTGGCGGCCGAGGCGACATCGGCAGGTGGTTTGAACGAGGCCACCACCGCCATCACCGCGGTGCCTGCCAGTGAGACGACCACGATGTACTTCGGCGCGATGCGGTCCGAGAGCGCGCCGCCGATCGGGCGCGCGATCACCGCGGCGAGCGCGAAAGCCGCGGTGCGGCTGCCCGCTTCGACCGCGGAGAAGCCGTAGATATGCTTGATATAGGTCGGCAGATACGAGCTGAAGGCGACGAAACCGCCGAACACCACCGCGTACAGGAACGACATCTCCCAGGTGACGCCCAGCTTCATCGCGGCGCGCAGTTTGGGCAGGACCGGGTCGGTGCTCGGGGTGAAATCAGGTGAGTTGCGCATGAACAGGATGCACAGCACCGCGGTCACGGCCAACGCGGCCGCCACGATCAAGTGGGTGGGCAGCAACCCGAACCAGCGGACGAACCGGGGTGTGAAGAACGCCGAGACCGCGGTGCCGACCATGCCCGCGCCGAACACGCCGGTGGCGAAGCCGCGCCGGGCGGGTACATACCAGGAGTTCGCGAAGGGGATACCGATGGCGAAGACGGTGCCGGGGATGCCGAGCAGGAAGGCGAAGGCCAGCATCAACGGGTAGGACTCGATGCTGCCCGCGATGCCGACCGCGACCACCGGCACGATCGAGGCCAGCGAGACCGCGATGAACATGGTCCGGCCGCCGATTCGATCGGTGAGCGCGCCGGACACGATCCGGCCCAGCGAGCCGACGAGAATCGGCATCGCCACCATGATCGAGGCTGCCGTGCTGCTCAGCGCCATATTGTCGGCGTAGTTCGGCGAGAGGGGGCCGATGAGATTCCACGCCCAGAAGTTGATGGCCGAAACCCAGGTGGCCAGGGCGAGATTGAGGGCCGGGGACCCGGCGCGTACCGCTGCCTGTAGCGAGGTCACCGAATCAGGAGAACACACACCCGCGCGTTGGAACGGGCAACACGCAACAAGTCAGCAACCATCGGGTACGCGCGGTCGGCGTGTTCGTGCGGTCGGGCTCGACCGGCTGCGTAACGTGCCCGGTCATGGACACGCTGATCTTCGGTGGTCTGCTGATCACCCTCGTGCTGATCTACCGCGACAGTGTTCGTCGAATCGTGTTGCTCGCATGGTTCATCACCTTCGCCCTGTGTCTGCTGTTGCTGAAGCTGCACATCACCAGCGGTCTCGGCCTCGGGTTGACCTGGTGAGCGCCGTGACCGAGACCGTGGCGGTGACCGAGGAGAAGTCGGGCCCGCTCGGTTCCCTGCAATATCTGTTGGCTGTGATCTTCGTGGTCGGCTGGTCGGCGGTGATCTGTGGCGGCTTCGCAGTGCAGTTCGCCGACTGGGAATACCCGTGCCCGCTGTGCATGCTCCAGCGGATGTTCATGGTGCTGGCCGCGCTCGGCGGCGCGTTCATCGTGCGCAAGGGGATGACCGGGATCATCGGGGCGCGCGACTATGCCGTGGGTTGGGGTCTGGCGATAATCGGTTGTGTCGGTGGCGGTTTCACCGCATGGCGGCAGACGATGTTGCACATCCTGCCGGGCGATCCGGGCTACGGCGGCACCGTTCTCGGCTTGCACCTGTATGTGTGGGCGCTGGTTCTCTACATCGCCGCGATCGCCACCATCGGTGTCGTGACTGCCTTGTCGTATCCGACGGCGGCCAGGGTGATCGCGCCGTCTCTGGCCAAGATCGGCAGGTTTGCGCTGTGGTTCTGCGGACTGGTGATCGCGGGGAACCTGGTGGTCGTGTTCGGCCTCGAGGGTTTCCACTGGAAACTCCCCGACGACCCCGCGTGCTACCGCTTGTTCTACGACCTCGGCATTCTCGACGGCGGCTGCGTAGTGCCCGGCACTGAACAGTCATCGGACGCACCCGGACTGGGCAGTTGATCACCACGCTCCCGCCCGAGAGCCGAACGCCGTGGGAGCGTGATGGTCCTCGCGGGTCAGTGGAAATGTGCGGTGAGATCGATGGTGGCCGCCATCGCCGCGGCGCCCGCGTCGTTGAGGTGCATGCCGTCGCCGCAGTCGAATTCGGCGCGGATGTAGTCGGGGCGATGTGGGTCGGCGACGGCGTGGTCGACGTCGAAGATCGAGTCGAAAAGGTCGGTGGTGCGCAGCCATTCGTTCACGGCGTGCCGGGTCGGCTGCGTTTCCGGTACGGGCATGCCGGGGTAGACGCAGCCGGCGTACGGGCCGATGGTGGCGGCGTGGATGCGCAGTCCGGCGGCATGCGCGCGTTCGGCCAGGTCGGTGAAACCGGCGATCAGCTCTTCGGTGGTGGCGGAGGGCTGGCCGCCCATCGCGCCGAGGATGAGGTCGTTGATGCCGAAGTTGATCAGGATGTCGGTAACCCCGGGCACTCGTAGCGCATCGGAATCGAAACGGCGCAATCCCGATTCGCCGATCTGCGCGGCGGTGAGGCGGTTGCCGGAGATGCCGTTATTGACCACCCAGCCCTGGGCGAGGCGGGCATTGAGGGCGTCGACCGAGCGGCGATTGGCGCTCAGCGTGGTGCCGAAACCCTCGAACCAGGAGTCGCCGATCGCCACCGCGATCGGGGGTTGGTCGGAGACAAGCACGTCGACGCCGGTGACGAAGAACCGGAACGGAACCTCTTGTGCACCAGTAAGTTCCACCTCCGACGTGCGGTCTCCGGCGGCGATGTAGGCCACCTCGCCGGGTTGGTGGGAGAAGGTGGCGAGGCCGGTCGGTTCCGGCAGGTAGAGGCTGAGCAGCAGATCTTCGCCTGCGGTGACCGGCAAGTCGATCGGATCGCTCACCGACTCCGCACCCGCGTCGATCGTGACCACCGCCGCCCCACCGAACGTGATCTCCCTGTCCTCGGCGATCGCCGAACCGGCTTTGCGCTGGGCGATGCGCACGGCTCCGATGCGCAGCGGTGCGGCACCGTAGCGGTTGGTCAACCGGACGCGTACCGCGTCACCGCCACCGGCCATGTGCAGGACGTGGCGCACGGTTTCGTCATCGAACTCCCGCGATTCGGCGAGCTTGATCTGCTCGTTCGGGTTGATGACACCGGTTCGGAAGCCCGCTACCCACGTGTTGTTCTGCATGATTTCTCCAGTACTTGCTGTGCGGAATAATGCGTTGACATAGGTCTACGGGAAAGTATTCCGCGTGTCAACTATCCGCATGGCAAATATGGGCTACGCTGGTGTTATGTCCGACCTGTTCGACGACCCCCGCTTCACCGTCTCCGGCCTGCTCTTCGAGGCGCACAGTGGCCTGCTCGCCAAGCTGGAGCCGACCTGGAAAGCCCACGGGCTCTCCGGCCTCGACCTCAATGCCCTACTGCGACTGAGCCGTTCCCCGGACCGCCGCCTCCGTATGTCGGACCTCGCCACCCAGACCGAGCTCTCCACCAGCGGCGTCACCCGCCTGGTCGACCGGCTCGCCACCGGTGGCCTGGTCGAACGACAACTCGACCCGGCCGACCGCCGCAGCGCCTACGCCGCCTTGACCGATGCGGGCGTCCGCCGCCTCGAAGAGGTCCTTCCCGATTACCTCGCCGCCCTGGAACGGTGGCTCACCGGTCTGCTGACCCCCGCTCAACTCGACGGTTTGACTACGGGCCTTCGCGTCATCCGTGACGCCACGAACCCGGCGGCCACTGCCTTGGCCGATCGGTCCTGAGACGAGTCACGCGAGCCCGGGATGCCCGGCATGACCCCGCCGAGTCCAGATCACCGGAGACCGTGCCGGACCGCATGATTTCGAAAGCGCCCCATCGGCCTCACCTGCCACGGTAACGGTGCGCCGCTTCGAACTACAGCGGCCGACCACGGGAGGACAGAAATCGTGAAGATCTCACTGGCAATGCTGGTAGGCGTCGCCGTTCTGACCGTCAGCGCATGCACGATGCGGGCGGCATCCGGCGAAACAGACACTGCGCGAACAGGTTCCGGACTCGATCCGGCTGCGCTGCAATCCGCGCTGGATGCGGTCCGCGACGCGGGAATGACCGGGGTGTACATGGAGGTACGTGACGGCGACCGGGTGTGGAGTGGCACTGCGGGGGTCGCCGACGTCACCTCCGGCGAGCCCATCGGGCCCGACATGGTCCACCGAGTCGGCAGCATCACCAAGACGTTCATCGCGGCCGCGATCATGCAGCAGGTCGAGCAGGGGCGAATCGGACTCGACACATCGATCGGTGACTACCTGCCGCACTTGGTCCCTGGTGAGCGTGGCGCGAAGATCACGGTGCGGATGCTGCTCAACAACACCAGCGGGCTGGCCGAGCACCTGCCGTACTCCTTTCCTTCCCTCGCAGCCTTTTTCGGCGGGACGCAGCTGTCGTCGGAGAGCTTGGACGAGCATCAGTTCACCCAGTTCGACCCGGTCGAGTTGATCGGAATGGGCGTCAGCGCGCCGCCCGCCACCCCTGAGCCCGGAGCAACCCCCGGCGTGTACTCCAACACCAACTACTTCCTGCTTGCCCAACTGTTGGAGCAGGTGACCGGAACAGCATTCGAGACCTATGTCGCCGAGAATGTGATCGGACGCGCCGGGCTCGAGCACACCGCGTTTCCGGACGGGCCGACGCTGTCGGTTCCGCACCCGCGAATGTACGAGCGGCTGTTCGGAATGATCGATCCGCCGCGCGACTACAGCGTCTACAACATGTCGTGGGCGCTGCCCGGCGCCGGACTCGTCTCGACCATGGCGGACCTGAATCGCTTCTACCGCATGCTGCTCGGTAGGCACATCGTGAGCCGGGAGTCGTTGGCGCAGATGCAGCGTACGGTGCCCGTCATCGCGCTGGACGGTACACAGATCGAGTACGGTCTCGGCCTGCACCGGGTGCAGGCTCCGGGCGGCGAAACATTCTGGGGCCACGACGGCAGCGTCTTCGGTGCCCAGGCGCTATCGCTGACCAGCGCCGACGGCACCCGCCAGATGTCGGTCGCGACAAACCTCGTGCGGTGGAACGAGATCGGTCCCGACGGAAAGCCGAAGCCACACCCCATCGATGACGCCCTCGACACCCTCTACCAGCTCGCGATGGGCGGCGAGTGATCCTTCGGCGGCGCTCTGTGCCCCCGGCCCGTCGGCGCCAACGGCACGGGTCGGGTGCCCCGACTCGGCGCCGAAGTCTCGCAACGCAACTCGCGCGTCACTGGTCGTCGAGTGCAACGTTGCGGGCCCGGCGAACGATGCGATGCTCATGCAGGGGATGACACAGGTTGATGAGCAGCAGCAGACAGCTGGGTTCGGTGCGTTCACCGTGGTGGATGTCGAGACCTCCGGGCTACGGCCGCACCAGCACCGGGTGCTGTCCGTCGCGGCGGTGACACTGGACGGCACCGGCCGGGTGACGCGGGAGTTCCACAGCCTGATCGATCCGGGTTGCGATCCGGGTCCCGTGCACATCCACGGGCTCACTGCCGACGTGCTGCGGGGCTCGCCCGAGTTTGGCCGAGTGCGCGACCAGCTGTCGGCCATGCTGGACGGCCGGGTGATGGTGGCGCACAACGCGCTGTTCGACTACGGCTTCCTGCTGCAGGAGTTCGCCCGGGCCGGGGGAGCTCTGCCGGTACAGCGCCGACTGTGCACGTTGGCCCTGGCTCGCCGCATCGCGCTGCCGACACCCGACTACCGGTTGGGCACGCTGGCGACGTATTACGGTGTGCCGCAACAGAAGGCGCACGATGCGCTCGACGACACCCGTGTTCTCGCGAATGTCCTTCGAGCGTTGGTCGCCGACGCGGCCCATCTCGGTATCGCACCCCCTTTGCTCGAATGCGCACCTGATTCGGCCAGACCGACGCAGTCCAGCTGGCCAGTCGAACGTCGCGGCCCGAAGCCGCCGTGTGACTTCGTCTATCCCGGAAAGCTGGCGGTGGCCGGTCGCCTGCGACAGGGGATGAAGGTGGCGCTGACGGGAGAGACCCGGATCGAACGGGAAGTGCTCGTCGCCCGTGCAGAGGCTGCGGGACTCGACGTGACGAGCATGGTGAGCAACCGAACCAGTGTGCTGGTCACCAACAATGCGCTGGCGGGAACGGGCAAGGCGCGCAAGGCGTTCGAGTTCGGCACGCCGGTGATCGATGAGGCCCGGTTCGCCGCACTGCTCGAGTCGATAGAACCGGGGCACTTGAAAGGGGCGGCGGCACCTGAGGTTGCGGCGCCACGCCGGTCAGTGGCACCCGCACGGGCGATATCGGGTCCGCTGGCCGGTCGGCGGATTCTGGTGCTGGGCGGAACCCACGGCCAGGCTGCGGCGGCGCGCTCGCGGATCGTCGAGCTCGGCGGTTCGGCCGCGGTCAATCTCTCCGCGACAGTGACCGATGTACTCCTTCTCGCAGGTGGGGAATCCGACCGGCGCGCGCGAAAGGCAGGCGAACTCGCACTGGCGGTCCACGGACCAGACCTGCTCGAGCAAGGTGCGATCGCGCCCGCGGCGATCCCTGCGGCATCGACCGAACCCGGTCATGCCGAAATCCGGCCCGCGGAGTCGACGGTGTTGTCGCGAGGTCAGGTGATCGACGTGCCGATCACCGAGGGCGGCACCACGTGGACTCTGCGGGCAACGTGGAGCCAGCTCAGTGCGCCGACCGTGGATCTCGTCGCGTTCCTGCTCGGCAGCGATGAGCGAGTCGACGATTCCGCCGACTTCCTGTTCTACAACCAGCCGGAATCGCAGGGCGCCAAGCTTTCCGAGGATGGGCCGAACGAGCAGTCGATCACCCTGGTCCTCGATGACCTGCCCGAGTACTGCACTCGGATCGTCCTCGCCGCTTCCCTCGACGGTGCCGGTCTCACCTTCGGCGACGTCGGCGCCATCGAGCTCGACTTCGCCGCCGGCACGGAATCGAGCACCGCGGTGCGTTCCACGCTCGATGCCGCAACCGTGGAACGCACCCTGCTGCTCGCCGAACTGTATCTGCGCGGTGAAGATTGGCGGCTGCGCGCGGTGGGCCAGGGCTACGAGACCGATCTCGCCGACCTGGCCAGGCGCTATGGGGTCGACGTCGACGAGTGAAGCCGCACGAAGTGGCGGCCGGTTCGCGCGCTGATCTTTTCGTACCATCGGCGAATTGCTGCCCGCGGGGCGGTACCAGCCGATGTTGGTGGGCATCAACCCCCGGCTCGTGCATCCTCTCGATCGCGACGACTATTTCGCTCACGAACAGGTCGAGACGTGGGGTATCGATTCGTTCTGGGGGCTGCCCGTCCATCCCCGCACGGTCTACTACCGGACCTTCGAGACCGCGGTGAGCGCTGACGCGCACCTGTACGAATTCGTGGTTCCGATGGTTCCACCGACGTGGAACGACGCCACCCGTGTGGCGCAGTTCGAAGAGCAGCTTCGCAGCGTTTCGACGCCAACGGCGGTGGCGGTGTCGATCCTGGACGTGGTCCAGCCGGCCGTCGCCGAGGAACGCCGTGACTACTACACGCATTATTCGTTGATCCACTTCCTGCTCGACGGCCATCACAAGCTGGAAGCAGCGGCGAAGGCCGGTCGACCACTTCGTTTGCTTTCCCTGCTGTCGGTCGATACCGGCCTCGCTGACAAGCAGGACATCGCATCGCTCGCCGGCATCCGGTCGGGGATGCCGGGCGAGCGTCGGTAGCTGACCGTTCGAGATCAACTACCGAAGCGTTCGGCGACCATGTTCTCCGTGAGGCCGTAGTCGGCGAGGGAGTAGTGGTGCGCGGCTTTGCGATCGCCCGTGCGGCTTTCGTTGTCGAGGGCGGTGATGGCGGTCCGGGCTTCGGAGGTGAGCGCGGTGCCGGTTCGGGCGTAGATGCGGTCGACGACGCCGAGGGGGTCGGTGCGGAGGTCGTCGAAGTCGACGTCGATGAAGGTGGCTTCGGGGTGGCGGGTGCGGGCGGCGGTGAATTCGTGGAGGCCGCGCGACCACAGGTCGAGTTGGGTTCGGCCGATGATTTCGCCGGTGAAGGTGGTTGACCAGCCCCGGGTGGCGTGTTCGTTGAGGCTGCACACCGAGGGGATGATGGTGGCGGGGTCGCGGTGGGTCTGGATGACGATGGCGTCGGGGTAGGTCGCCAGGAGCGCATCGAGGCAGAACAGGTGGCTGGGGTTCTTGAGGACCCAGCGGCGGGTGTCGTTCATGCCGATGAGCTGCAGGTTGCGGCGGTGCCGTGCGTAGGCGGGGGTCCAGTCCTGGGTGGACAGCCATGCCGAATAGCCGGGTACGTAGGCGAGACACTCGTAGGAATGCGACGTGCCCGACTGGCGCAGCAGCTGCCAGCATTCCTCCACGTCGGAGGCACTCATGTAGTGCAGGCCCATGAATTCGGGGTTCTGCACCTGATGCTGTCGCAGACCCGCGTCGATCTGCTGGTAGGCGGGATTGTCGGCCCAGGTGTCCCGCGGCGGGCGGGGCTGCGGGAAATCGGTCAGCCACATCTCCAATCCCTGGTTGGCCGGATCGGCCGCGAGCAATCGGTGCAGTGCGGTGGTGCCGGTCCGGGGGAGGCCGGTGACGAAAATCGGCCGGGTGACCGGTGTTTCGACGTACCCGGGATTCGCCGCCCATGCGGCTTCGCTCAGCGCGCGGGCGATGAGCGTGCCGCGCAGGAAGAACCGCGACATCTTGGAGCCGAGCTCGGTGAGCCCGGCCTCGTCGCGATACGAGTCGAGCAGTACCTGCAACGCCGCGGTGTAGTCGTCGGCCCCGAAATCGGTGAGACCGGTGAGTTTGGTGGCTGAGGCGTGCAGGTCGGCCACGGTGCCGACATCGGTGCGCACAGTCATCAGGGAAGCTCCTAGTTGTGGTATTCGCCGCAGTTGACGTCGAGGGTCTGGCCGGTGATCGCCGATGACCAGCTGGACGCGAGAAACACCACGGCACGGGCGATTTCGTCGGGTTCGGGCAACCGCTTCAGATCGGATTTCGACGCGGTCTGCTCGTACACCTGCTCGACGGTGATGCCGTACTTCTCGGCGACCTGACCGAAGTACCACTTCAGCTGGTCGGTCCAGATGTAGCCGGGCAGCACGCTGTTGACCCGCACGCCCTTGCCGCCGAGTTCGGTGGCAAGGGTCTGCGACATGGCCAGCAGCGCCGCCTTGGTGAGTTTGTAACTGCCGTACCGGGGTTCGGAGTGCCGGACGACCATCGAATTGATCATCACCACAGCACCTTTGGACTCGGAGAGCGCCGGCGCGAATGCCTGGGTCATCCGCAGGCCACCGAGCACCGTCATGTCCAGGCTCGACCGGATGTGGTCGAAGTCGGTGCGGTCGAGGGGTTTCATCGACGGCACCGAGAACGCGTTGTTCACGAGTGCGTCGACCCGGCCGAAGGTTTCGACCGTGCGCGCCACGAGATTCTGTACCGCGGTCTCGTCGGTGATGTCGGTGGGCACACTCAGCGTGGCGCCGCCCGCCGCCTCGATTTCGGCAGCCACCTCGAGCAAGCGGGATTCGGTGCGTGCCGCGAGCACGACCGTGGCGCCTGCCGCAGCCGCTTCCAGGCAGATCGACCGGCCGAGACCCGGTCCGACGCCGGAAACAACGACAACCTTGCCGTCCAGCAGTGCCCCGCTCATCCCATCATCCTTTCGGAGAAGGCCCGCTGCCGGGCCGAGATCCGGTCGCGCCAGCCAGCGGCGTCGATCCGGTTGTGTTCGAAGTTCGGAAGGTGTTGTGCGACTTCTTCGATCGGTACCACGGCGACAGTCGGGCCATCGGCCTCGGTCATCGGCCGATCGGTGCGCTGCCACCGGAACTGCAGAATCCCGCGGGTGCGCCCGGTGGTCTCGATCCAGTTCGCGATGCCGGGATCCTGCTTGCTCACCACCATCCGGATCATGCCGTCCGAATCCACTTGCGCCTGAGAGTGGTTGAGGCTCGTCTGATGGTTGACGTAGTCCAGGGAGATGTACCAGAGACTGCCCAGCTGAAATCCCTGATACGGCGCATCGGATTTCGGGACGGTGATCACCAGCGCCTGATCGTCGGCGAGGTCGAAATGCCCGACCGAGGAGTACTGGGTACTCAGCCCGCCGGGCGTCAGCCGGGGTGCGGTGAGCGTGTTCACCGGCAGGTCGAGGTAGAACCACTTCGGGAAGTTGAACCAGGTGTGCACACGGGTGAGCAGCATCTTCGCCGCCGCGCCGTACCGTTTACGCAGGCGCGCCAGGTCCGGTTCGGCCGGTGCGGTGCCGATGGTGTCGACTCGCTCGATCCGGATCGAGCCCTTGCGCTCGGTCCAGTCGCTGTAGACCTCGCGCACGGCCAACATGGACGCGCCCTCCCCGAGCGGGAAATAGTCCGGGCCCGCATCGGGTTTCGCGGGCCCGAAGCGGAGCGAGAAGCTGCCGTCGGCGGCGATCGAGATGCGCCGGTCGTCGAACGCGTCGGCACCACCGGGCACATCGGTCGCGGTGTAATCACCCTTGAGCACTTGGAAGCTCAGGTCGACGGTGCTGCCGCGCACACCGCTCACCACGTACTCAGCGGTCGGCTCGATGTTCGCGTGGTAATAGAGGGTGTCCGGGTTGTCCAGGCCCATCTTGGCGTAAGGGCCGGTCGAGGACACGAAGTAGGGATGCGACGTGCCGTGCGCGCCCGAAAGGCGCAGGCAGGCAGCGATACTCGCGGCGAGATAGTCGTAGCCCTCGGCGAGGTCCTGCTCGTCGCGGACGAATTCCGCGCCTGCGATGAGTGTTTCGGCCTGGGCGACCGCGGCGAGAAATGGTGCGGTCAGCGGCTCCGGTGGCGCGCTGCTACCGGCTTCGGTGGCGGTACTGGAGTGGGTCAACGGTCTGCGATTCCTAGCTCTCGGAGGACATGGGCGGCGATCTCGGCGGGGGTGCCGAGATCGGGAGTGATGACCAGATCGGCGTGCTCGGGCCGTTCGTAGGGCGAACCGATCCCGGTGAAGCCGGGCAGCTCGCCCGCGCGGGCTTTCGCGTAGAGGCCTTTGGGGTCGCGGCTTTCGCACACCGCGAGTGGGGTGTCGACGAAGACCTCGTGGAACGGAAGTTCACGGTCGTCGTGGGTGGTCCGCGCGTTGGCACGTTGCGCGGTGAACGGGCTGATCACCGACACGATCGCCACCGCACCCGAATCGGCGAACAGTGCGGCGACCTCGGCGACCCGGCGCACGTTCTCGTCCCGGTCGGCGGGGGAGAAGCCGAGGCCGGCGTTGAGACCGTGGCGCAGGTTGTCCCCGTCGAGCAGGTAGGCGGGACGCCCGGCCGCGACCAGTTGCCGCTCCAGCTCGACGGCCAGCGTGGACTTCCCCGACCCGGAGAGCCCCGTCAGCCAGACAGTCACGCCCGCATGTCCGCGTTCGGCGCGACTCACCGCCGAGCGATGCCAGACCAGCGACTGCGCGGAATCGACTGAGGCGGCGATCTGCTCAGTGTGGTCCGGCCCCGATTCCCGACCGGTCACCATGCCGGCGGCAACGGTCTGATCGGTCACCGGATCGATCAGGATGAAGGAGCCCGTGCGCCGATTCTCGCGATACGGATCCGACAACAGGGGTTGGCGGCTGCTCAGACGAATGCGCGCGATGTCGTTGAGCGACAGCGACTCCACGTCCTCGACCCGGTGCAGGGAGTTCACATCGAGCCGGTAGTCGATGGCCGTGATCTGTGCGGACGAAGTCTGCGCCGCGGTACGCACCACGTACTGAGCGCCCGCCCGCAACTGGGAACCCTCGGCGAACCAGCACACCATCGCGTCGAGTTCGGTGCCGATATGGGGACGATTGCCCGGCCGGGCGAGCAGGTCACCGCGACCGACATCGATGTCGTCTTCCAGGGTCAGCGAGACAGCCATCCCGGTGAACGCCTCGTCGACCTTCGTGCCGCCAGGACCCCAGATCTCCTTGACATGTGAGGACCGCCCCGAGGGCAGCACCACCACTTCGTCGCCGGGCTTGAAGATCCCGCCCGCGACGGTGCCCGCGTAGCTGCGGTGGTCGAGTCCCTCCTGCGCCCGGATGACGTACTGGATCGGCAACCGGGCATCGATGAGGTTGCGGTCCGAGGCGATGTGCACGTCCTCGAGATGGCGCAGCAACGGCGGTCCCGGATACCAGTCCATGTGCTCGGAGCCCTCGACCACGTTGTCGCCGAGCAGCGCCGACACCGGCACGAAGCTCAGATCACCGACCGTCAATTTTGCGGCGAACGCGGCGAATTCGGTGCGGATCTCCTCGAATCGCTCCTGCGACCAGTCGACCAGGTCCATCTTGTTCACGCACACCACCAGGTGCGGCACCCCGAGCAGCGTGGCGAGGAACGCGTGCCTGCGGGTCTGCTCGGAAACACCGGTGCGGGCGTCGACCAGGATCAATGCGAGGTCCGCGGTGGACGCACCGGTCACCATATTGCGGGTGTACTGCACGTGCCCCGGGGTGTCGGCGATGACGAACTTGCGCCGCGGTGTCGTCACGTAGCGGTAGGCGACGTCGATGGTGATGCCCTGCTCCCGTTCGGCACGCAGGCCGTCGGTGACCAAGGCGAGATCGGCCGCGGCGCCGCCACGTTCGGTGCTGACCCGCTCGATGGCGGCGAGTTGATCGTCGAACAGCGACTTGGAGTCGTAGAGCAGCCGGCCGATGAGAGTGGACTTGCCGTCGTCGACGCTGCCCGCGGTCGCCAGTCGTAACAGGTTGCGGCGCATCAGAAGTAGCCCTCTCGCTTGCGGTCTTCCATACCGGTCTCGGAGATCCGGTCGTCGGCACGGGTGGCGCCGCGTTCGGTGAGTCGGGTGGCGGCGGTCTCGGCGATCACCTTCGCGGGGGTGTCGGCGGTGCTCTCGACGCAGCCGGTGCACGTGGCGTCGCCGACCGTGCGGAATCGGACGGTGGCTTCGAAGGCGCGTTCACCGGGCGCGGGCGTGATGAATCGGGTTGCCGACAACAGCATTCCGTCGCGTTCGATGACCTGTCGCCCGTGCGCGTAGTACAGCGACGGCAGCTCGACGGCCTCGCGGTCGATGTACTCCCAGATATCGAGCTCGGTCCAGTTCGACAGCGGGAACACCCGGATGTGTTCGCCGGGCTGGTGGCGGCCGTTGTAGAGATTCCACACCTCGGGTCGCTGTGCCCGTGGGTCCCATTCGCCGAAACTGTTGCGGAAGCTGAACACTCGCTCTTTGGCGCGCGCCTTCTCCTCGTCGCGGCGTGCCCCGCCGAATGCCGCGTCGAACCGGTGCTCACCGATCGCGCGGAGCAGAGTGGTGGTCTGCAACGGGTTGCGGGTGCCGCCGGGGCGTTCCACGGCGCGGCCCGCATCGATGTCGTCCTGGACGCGGGCGATCTCGAGACGTGCCCCGGTGCGCTCGGCGGTGCGGTCACGGAACTCGATCACCTCGTCGAAGTTGTGACCGGTGTCGACGTGCAGCAGCGGAAAGGGCAGCGGCGCGGGCCAGAACGCGCGCCGCGCCAGATGCAACAGCACGGCGGAATCCTTGCCGCCGGAAAAGAGCAGGGCCGGTCGCGCGAGCGTGGCCGCGACCTCCCGGAAGATGTGCACCGACTCGGCCTCCAAGGCCGCCAGATGCGATAACTCGTACCCCGCCTGCACTGCTCACCCACTTCGTTCTTGCGTTTCGCCAGGTTGCCCCGACGGGTTGCGTTGTCGAATATTCGACGCTATTGTTCGGTATTGTGACACCAACAGTAAGCCGGGCCGCGCGCGCCGGTCAAGAGGTGACCCCGGATTCGATGGGCGATGCCGACATTCCTGGTGCCGCGTCGCCGCCGACTCAGCGCGTGGTCAAGGTCCTCGAGCTGCTGTCGCGCCATGCCACCGAACGGTTGTCCTTGGCCCGCATCGTGCGCGAAGCGGGGCTCTCCCGTGCCACCGCGCATGCTGTGCTCACCCAGCTCACCGCCGATGGCTGGACGGTGCGCGACGATGAGGGCTGCTACGGCATCGGGTTGCGGCTGCTGACCGTGGCGAAGCGGGCCGAAGCGGCATTTCCGCTGCGGCGCACCGCTGTTCCGCATCTGCGCGCCTTGTCCGAGCGGGCCGAGGTGCCGGTGTTCCTCGCCGAGCGAGCGGGCGACAGCATCGTGGTCACCGAGGTCGTCGGGCATCCGTCGGCCGGCTGGATTCGTGCCGGACGCCGCCTTCCGTTGGCGCCGCCCGTCTGCCGCGAATTCGTCGCTTGGGCAACCGAATCCGTGCAGGAGGCCTGGCTGGCCAGGGCGGATCCGGCCCATCGCGCGCGACTGGCCCTCGTACTCGACGAGATCCGCACCAGGGGCTACTCCGTCGAACGGCTCGTCGACGAATCGACCCCGATGCTGGAAGTACTGGCGGGCCTGCGTGATTCACCGATCACGGCGGCACTGCGCGCCCAGCTGGGTTCGGTCATCACCGAACTGATCACCATCGACTATCTCCCCGACGAACTCGGTTCCGAGAACGCGGTCGTCACCCTCTCGGCCCCGGTCCGCGATCGCCAGGGTGTTGTCGTGGCCGCGGTTGTCAGCTGCCCTGATACCCGGTTGTCGGCCGGGGCGCTGAACGAATTGGGTGCGGCGACGGTGGCGGCCGCGAACCTGATCACCGCCGGTGGGCCGACCGGGGATTGAGCCGGATCCCGCATGGCGTCGAGGTCGCTGTCGCTGGATCAGTCGATGGTGTGTCGGCGGCGATGTTGCCACCGAGCCGCGCGGGGCGCCAGTGTGCCGAACAGGTGCCATCCGCACGGTTTTCGAGTTCTCGGCCGAGCTGATTCGCCGTTACGCTGAGAGTGGATCTGACCGAATGCGGCCCGCTCGACGGTCGCAGCGTCAGAGGGCGAGGAAGGACTCCGGACGTGGCAAACGACAGTGATCGGTGGTGGGAGGCTCCCGGAATGTCGGGTCCCACCCCCGACCCCGCCCAATCTCCCGCCGATCCGACCCTCCTGCGGTCGCCCAGCAACCCACCCGAGCGCCCGGAAGACGGCGCGCAACAGTCGGCCGACTCGACGGCGGTCGAACGGCCTGGCAGCGGCGGCCGACATCCAGTCGCGCCGCCGACTGTGTTCGCGCAGCCCGGGACGGGTGAGCAGCCATCGGGACAGCAACCCGGGAATCAGCCGCAGTGGCAACAGCCCGGAACGGGGCAGCCGGGTAGCGGACAGCATCCGGTCGCGCCGCCGACAGTATTCGGGCAGACGGCGATGGGGCAGCCGCCGTACGCGCAGCAACCCGGCACCGGGAATCAACCGCAGTGGCAACAGCCGGGGACGGGGCAGCCTGGTAGCGGACAGCATCCGGTCGCGCCGCCGCCGATGGTCGGGCAGCCGTGGACCGGGCAGCAGCCCTATGCGCAGCAGGGGACCGGTCAGCAACCGTTCGGGCAAACCGGGATCGGGCAGGACCCCTACGCCCCGCCGGCGGGCAGCGCGCAACCGTACGCGTCCCAGCCGGGGAGCGGCCATCAGCCGTATGGAGAGCAATTCGGAACGGGCCAACAACCATTCGCCCAGCCGGGGTACGGCCAGCAGCCGTACGGTTATGCGCCCGCGCCGCAACAATATTCGCCGCCGCCGCGGCGTAGCGGAGGATCGGGCGCGATCATCGCGGTCATCGCCGTGGTCGTCGTGCTGGTGATCGGGGTGGCCGTCGCGGTCGCCGTCTCGGTCGCATCGTCCGATGAATCCGCCACCGCGGCGAGCACGACGACCACCACGAAGACGGGTCCGCTGACCGGCACGAGCACCGCACCGCTGGCGCCCGGGTCGAAGGGGGTGCTCATCCCCATCTACCGCGTCGCCTACGACGTCCCCTCCGCCTGGACGATCCACGCCGACTCCGACCCGATGTCGTTCAGCACCGCGGCCGGGACCGTCAATGGGCGCGGCCAGGCGACCGAGGGGGCCGACTACTGCCCCGGCTCGGTCTATCGCGCCATGGCCGCCGTCACCTCGACCACCGAAACCGACCTGGGTGCCGCAGCCCAATCGGTCGCGAAAATCTCTGCGGGCGGCGGGTATTCGGATCCCAGCGGTGGCACACTGAGCACCCCGACGTCGCTGAAGACCCAGAGCGGAGTCAGCGGCCAGTTCGTGGAAACCTCGGGAGCGTGGACCCCGACGGTCCCGGGTTGCACCGCGAACGCGTACTCCGTCTACACCTTCGGCTTCCGCAACGCCGCCAACACCGCGCTCGTGATGACCATCCTCGTCGACCGAGGTACCACCGGCGAACTCACCGCCGAGCAAGCCAAGAAGATGATCAACAGCCTGCGCCTGGTCTGAGCGGCTTCGGCGCCACCGCCAAAGCTGTGTGGCCGACACGCCCATCGGACCGTCGATGCGCGAATCACGCCGAGAGATGGTGGAATCGGCGCGTGCGCGTATCCAGTGGAATAGCCGCCTGTGCCGCCGTCGTGGCACTGGTTCTGCCCGCAGGCCCGGCCCAGGGTGCGGTCCGGGACACGGCTTGCGGGTCGACCCTGTCGCAGACCGACATCGCCGACATCGTGCGGTTGTCGGACACCTCGGCGATCTCCGGCGCCGACAGCCTGGACCGGCTCGAGGACGCGGTGGCTCGCCACCACCGGATCACCGAGATTCTCGTCGAACATCGCGACCTGCGTGGACTGTTCGCGATCGGGCTCGACGGCGTCGAGTACGCCGCGGTGATGCCGATGCAACGCGACCCGGCGGCGTTCGCGAACAGTGAGTACGCACACGCGATCAGCTCGGAACTGCTGCGCCGATTCCTCGACAATCTGCATGCCGAATTCACCGGCGGGATCGTGGAACCACAATGGGCGCACTATTTCTCACTCGCCCAGGACTGCGGGGCCTCGCGCGCCCGCACCGCTATGGCCGGCTACAACGCGCACCTGACCGTCGACCTGACCTACTCGGTGGCAGCTGTCGGCAGCAGGCCGGAGAACGCGGCGGACTATTTCAAGATCGTCGCCGGCATCGCGGCGGTCGGCGACGTGATCATCGACCGCACCAAGGCGGCCTACGGCGCCGACCTCGGCCCACTATGGCGGTTCTATTTCGTCGGCGAGGGGCTCGACCAGCTGTTCGGCGCGGGGGTCGCCACCGAACAGCTGCTCATCGCCGCCGACCTCGGCGCGAACACGGTGATCTTCACCAACGGCCTTGCCTTGCAAGACCCTGTTCTCGCACCCACGATCCGCGCGGAGATCACGGCGTTGTGGCACGCGGGCGACGTGGCTTTCGAAGCACTCGCCCGGATCAACGCACTCTGAGCACGTTCGAGATACCTTCTCGCACAGCTCTGGCCGGAGTTGTCAGGAGCGGTCGAACCGGATATCGGCTGCGAGACGGTCGTGACCGATGTCGTCGAGCGCGAGAAGCTGGTGGATCCAGGTCGGCACGGCGACCGGATTCCGGATCAGCGCCCGAACCGTGACAGCGGCGATCACGGCTGTAGCCAGCGATTGTCCACGACCGCTCGCCGATCTGATCGATCCGTCCGCAGACCGGGCGAGCGCGACCCAGCGGTCACTACCACCCGGCATATGGGCCGGTGACAGCGATTGCAGGGGCGGCGCCCAGGTGAGAGCCGCCAGACCGAGGGTGGCGAGCCGGGAGTCGAGGCGCAGGTAGGTACGCACCGGGACGCCGAACTCGCGGGTGAGGCGGTGCTGATCGGCGAAGTCGGCGCGCAAGGCGGGAAACGGTCGGTAGGCGGCAGCCGCAGGTATTGAGAAGCGTTGCCGCCCAGTGAAATTGAGAATGCTGGTGCCGTCGGCGTCGGGAAAGCGCCTGCCGAGGAGCCGATAGGTCCAGGCAGTCGCGGCGGGGCCGTGGGTTTCGCCGGAGCCGAGGCCGATCATGATGTCGACTTGACCGCGGTGGTGTGTGAGCGCGTCGACGGCCAGCAGGGTGGTCAAGCCGGGAGCCAACCCGACGCCGAGCACCACGGGGCCGTCGACATCTTCGAGCGCCTGCACATAGTCCGACGTCGCGGAGATGTCGACGAACGGGATCCCGCGAGCGGCGCAGGCCCTCGCCAACCGAATGTCCTCCGCGCCTGCGCAGTTCACGACGATGGTCGCCCCCGCCATGGCCACGTCGACACCGGCGCTGTCGCGCAGGTCGACCACCTGATCCGCCCTGGCGGGATCACGCCCCGCCGCTTGCACGGCGACTCCTTCGGCGCGCAGCAAGCGCACCAGATGCGCGCCGACCGTTCCGTATCCGCCCAGAACCAGCACCGACATCGCAGGTCCTCCCGTCGTCCGTACCGATGCTACGTGGCCGGGAACGGGATCGGCCCCGGCTTCGCGGTGGGTGACCGCGAGGCCGGGGCCTGATGACGTCGAATCAGCCTGCGGTCTTCTCCGAGCTGCGGATCTCGACGATCGGCAGCACCAGTGCGGCGGGTGCGCTCGCGGGCACGGCTGGCTGGTTGGGTCGAACCGGGGCGATCTTGGTGTAGCCGGCGCCCTGTTCGGGACGGGTGTCGATTTCACCCTTGTTCGGCCAGTAGGCGGCCGCGCGCTCGGCCTGCGCGGTGATGGTGAGCGACGGGTTGACACCGAGGTTGGCCGACACGGCGGCACCGTCGACGACGCTGAGCGTCGGGTAGCCGTACACGCGGTGGTAGGCGTCGATCACGCCGTGCTCGCGGTCCGCGCCGATCGCCGCACCGCCGAGGAAGTGCGCCGTCATCGGCACGTTGAACACGTCACCCCAGGTACCACCGGCGACGCCGCCGATCTTCTCCGCGACCCGGCGGGTCACATCGTTGCCCGCCGGGATCCACGTCGGGTTCGGTTGTCCGTGGCCCTGTTTGGAGGTCAGCTTGCGACCACCGAACAGCCCGCGCTTGGTGTAGGTGGTGATCGAGTTGTCCAGGTGCTGCATGACGAGGGAGATGATCGTGCGCTCGCTCCAGTTCTTCACGCTCATGAAGCGCAGGAAGATCAGGGGATTGGACAGCACCAGGCCGAGGAATCGCAGCCACCGCGGCACCCGTCCGCCACCGTCGACCATCAGCGTCTGCAGCATGCCCATCGAGTTCGAGCCCTTGCCGTAGCGCACCGGCTCGACGTGCGTGTCGGGGGTGGGGTGGATCGACGAGGTGATCGCGACACCCTTGGTGAAGTCCTGGTCGGGGCCGAGCGTCTTGGTCGCGGCGCCGACGATGGACTCGGAATTCGTCCGGGTGAGCAGGCCGAGCTTGTCCGACAGGTTCGGCAGCGAGCCTTCGTCGCGCATCGCGTGCAGCAGCTTCTGCGTGCCGAGAGTGCCCGCCGCGAGCACGACATGCTTGGCGGTCAGGGTCTTGGGTGCCTTACGCACCCAGGCACCGGTGCGCTCGGTGGCCACATCCCATGTGCCGTCCGGCAGTGGTCGCAACGACGACACCGTGGTCATCGGAATGACCTGTACGCCGGCCTTTTCGGCGAGATAGAGGTAGTTCTTCACCAGGGTGTTCTTGGCGCCGAACTTGCAACCGACCATGCAGTCGCCACATTCCACACAGCCGGTGCGCTCGGGACCGGCACCACCGAAGTAGGGGTCGGCCTCGGTCTCGCCCGGCGTACCGAAGAACACGCCGACGGGCGTCTGGACGAAGGTCTCGCCCACCCCCATGTCCTCGGCGACGGCCTTGAAGATCTCGTCGGCGGGGGTCATGTGGGGATTCGTCACCACACCGAGCATCTTTTTCGCCTGCTCGTAATAGGGCGTCAGCTCGGTGCGCCAATCGGTGATCTCGCGCCACTGCGGGTCCTGGAAGAATGGCTCCGGCGGCACGTAGAGGGTGTTGGCGTAGTTCAGGGAACCACCGCCGACACCGGCGCCGCCCAGGATCAGAACGTCGCGCAACGGGTGGATGCGCTGGATGCCATAGCAGCCGAGCTTGGGCGCCCACACGAATTTGCGCAGGTCCCAACTGGTTTTGGGCAGTTCGTCATCGGCGAAGCGGCGGCCGGCTTCGATGACGCCGACCTTGTAGCCCTTCTCCACCAGGCGCAGTGCGGTGACACTGCCGCCGAAGCCGGAGCCGACGATCAGAACGTCGAAATCGGTGGTGCGCTCGGGCATGGGGGAGCTCCTCGATCGGTGTCGGCAGTGACGCGGGTAACGCTAATGGCGACAGCCAGAGCTGTCAACGTAGGTTCCGGCTCGCCCTATGCTGGTCGGGTGGCCCGATACACCCGAGCGGAACTCGCCGACGTCAGCGGCGTGGCGTCGCGCACCATCCGCTACTACCACTCGCTGGGCGTGCTGCCGAAACCCGGTCGCGCGGGCAAGGAAGTCGTCTACTCGGACGAGCATGTGGACCGGCTGCGCGACATCGTCGCCATGCAGGCGCGCGGGCTACGGCTGGACGCCATCCGCGAGGTGTTCGAGACCGAACCGCAGGCCGGCGACTGGCGCACGCTGTTCGATCCGCGCGCGGGACAGTCCGTCGAACGCTCGTCCTCCGTCGACGATGCCGAGCTGGTCGCCATGCTGGGGGAGCGTGGCACCGATGTGCTCACCGAACTCGTCGCGGCCGGATATCTGGAACGGCGCGGCCAACACTGGTTCGTCGCGGACCGCACGATGCTCAAAGCCGCACTCGTCCTCTACGACGTCGGTATCGACATCACGCTCAGTGGGGTCTTGCGGACACTGATTCAGTCACGCATCGCCGATCTCGCCGACGACGTGGTGTCCACGGTCCGCGATGCGACGGGCACCGGTTACGGCGGCGAAGGGGTGGGCGTAGACCTGAGCCGCTTCCGCGACCGACTGCTCGCGATGGCCTGGGCGGTCGGCGGCGCGACATTTGCCGCCGAGATCGAACGCGCCGCCGCCGAAGACGACACGGCCGGACGCCGGGACCCGGCCCGCGCCGCGAGTGCGCGATGATCGGACGATGAGCTCCGACCGGCCGGGTCCGCGCGCACTGGCCCGCGCGCAGACGATCGCCGACATCAAACGCATCGGCCGCGAGCATCTGGCCACACAGGGTGCCGCGGCATTGTCGTTGCGCGCGGTCGCCCGCGATCTGGGCGTGGTCTCGTCGGCGGTGTATCGGTACGTCCGCAGCCGTGACGAACTGCTGACCATGCTGGTGGTCGACGGCTACAACGCGCTGGGCGACGCCGTCGACGCGGCACTGATCGACGCGCCGGAGGATCCCGCGACCCGTTTCCGGGTCGCCGCACGGGCCGTGCGGGCATGGGCGCTGGCCGAACCGGCCTGGTACGGCATGCTCTTCGGCACACCTGTCCCCGGCTACGCCGCCCCGGCCGACGACACCGAAGCGCCGGGTATCCGGGTGATCGCGATCCTGCTCGGCATCATCGACAGCGCCTACCGCCAGGGCCGGCTCGACGTCCCCGGGGCCGACCCCGCAATCTCCCCGCGTACCGCGGCCGATTTCGTGACGGTCCGCGAGCAGTTCGGCCTTGCCACCCCGGATCGGGTGATCGCCGCCGCCCTTACCGCGTGGACCACACTGTTCGGCGCGGTGAACTTCGACGTGTTCGACATGTACGGCCGCGACACCTTCGCCGATCGCGCCGAGATCTTCGACTTGCATGTCGACCAGCTACTGCACCTGCTCGGCTTCGTCGTGCCGCGCCCGGACCATGTGGACCGGTCGGTACGGTAGCGATCTGAAGAGTTCCCGCGGTATGTGGGGAGAGGAATGTGTGAACGGCGACATCGGCGTCGCCAACTAAGGAGAGTGCCCGAGTGAATTCCCGCGAGGAGATCTTGCGCAGAGTCCGTGACGGGCTGCTCGACCTGCCCGAGGACGAGCGCCGGGTACCCATGCGTCGATCCGCAGGCAGGCACGCGATCGTGGATCCGGCCGAGCGGGCCGAGGTGCTCGAACGGTTCGTCGACCGGTTGCGCGAGCACGGCTCGCTGGTGCGCACCGTCGACATCGCGGGCCTGCCCGCCGCCGTCGCCGACGTGCTCTACGGCATGAGCGTGCAGACGGTGCTCGCGGCGGTGGAGCCGGGCCCGGCGTGGCTGGACCACTGGGCCGGTGCGCCAGGTCATCAGGTCGTACACAGCGGCTCGGACTCGGCCGAGCCCGGCGACGCGGTGGTGCGCGATGCGGTGGCCGGTGACGCGTCGACCGGCTCGCTGGCACTCGACGTCGACGGGGGGCCTGCTGTCTCCGAGGCCGTGCCGCAGGTGTGTGTCGTCCGCGCCGATCGCGTGTACGTATCCCTGCCCGAAGCGCTGGACCATCTCGACCAGCGGCGACCGCTGATCTGGCTCGGCGGTCCCGGTGACGGCGAGTTGGCGCGTCAGCTGGTGGTTCTGCTCGTCGAATAGGACGCGGGAAACGTTATCGAGTCAGGGTTGTATGAGACTGACGGTCTCAGTTATTCTTGGGGTAACGGTGTGACGGCGCTAACAGCGTCGTGCACGCCCGACGCGAACCGAGGAGGCACCGATGACGCTGACCGAATCGAGCCGTGGCGGACCCATCACCGAGGAGTACCGAGAGGCGCTGGCAACCCTGTCACAGGGTTCTGTCGACCGTCATTTCGATCCCTACCTCGATATCGACTGGGATTCGCCCGAGCTCGCCCTTGACCCGAACGATGTGCGGTGGGTTCTCTCACCGGAGGTCGATCCCCTCGGCGCCACGCAGTGGTACCGCGATCAACCGCTCGACCGGCGCATCGCGATCGGCAAATGGCGCACAGCCAATTCGATCAAGGTCGGCGCCGCCTTCGAGAGCATCCTGATCCGCGGAATGATGCAATACATCATGAAGCTGCCGAACGGCTCGCCGGAGTTTCGGTACTGCTTGCACGAAATGACCGAAGAGTGCAACCACATCCAGATGTTCCAGGAGCTGGTCAACCGCATCGACGTCGACGTGCCCGGGATGCGGCCGATGTTTCGGGCGCTGTCCCCGCTGATCGGAGTCGCGGGCGGCTATGCCCACACCATCCTGTTCATCGGCATCCTCGGTGGCGAGGAACCGATCGACCACTACCAGAAGGCAATGATCCGCGAGGGCGCGTCGCTGCCGCCGATGGTCTTGCGCACCATGGAGATTCACATCGCCGAGGAAGCGCGCCACATCTCCTTCGCCGGGGATTTCCTCACCGCGCACATCGGGCGGATGGGCAAGTTCAACCGTGGTGTCTGCTCGGTGGCGTTCCCGATCGCGATGCGCTGGCTGGTCAGCGAGATCATGGCACCGCCGCGTTCGTTCGAGCGCGAGTTCGATATTCCGCGCGAGGTCATCGAGCAGGCGTTCTGGAAGTCGGAGCATTCCCAGCAGATCCTGTCGGGCTACTTCGGCGATATGCGCAAACTGGCCACCGATCTCGGCCTGATGAACCCGACCGCCAAGTGGCTGTGGCGGAAGTTCGGTATCGACGGGCCCGTGTCGCGCTACCGCAGCGAGCCCGAACGCAGCGCGCGCCGCGCCGCCTGAGCGAATCGCCCGCGGCTCAGTCGCCGGCGATCAGCTGCGTGATGATCTCGGTGAGTTGCTGGTCGGGGTCCAGGTTCAGGCCGTGGCGGCGGGCGACGCCGTCGACCACGTGCCAGGCGTAGGAGGCGACCTCCTCGATCAGCTGGTCCCTGGTGAGTGCCGGGTTCGGGTCGTTGGCCCAGCGGGTGACGGTGGCCTCGGTCATCGACACGATGGCGAAGGTCATCGTGTCGGCCGAGGCCTCGTCGGTTACCCCGACCACCCCGGCCAGTCCGGTGACCAGCGCTCTGGTCGACCCCGCGATGGTGGCGATCAGCGCGCTCATCGCATCGATATCGGGATCGGCCTCCGACGGACCCGTCCGCAGGAACTCGTGAAGCCGGGGATGGTCCTGGATCCAGGTGACGACGCCGCCGATCGTGCGCACCAGGATCTCGTGGATGGAGCCCTCGGCGATGTCGAGCGCGTCCTCGATGTCGGCGACGAAACGGTCGGCGATCTCGCTCCTGATCCGGCGATCCAGCTCGTCGCGACCGGCGAACTGCCGGTAGACCACCGATTTCGCGAGCCCGGCGTGCTCGGCGACCTGGATGATCGGCACCTCGACACCGGCGGGCGCCTGTTCGATCAGCTCGACCGCGGCCAGCACGATCCGCTCCCGGCGGCTGTCGTTGTGCGGCTGCCATCGGGCCTGCCTGCCGCTCACGGCGTTGGAAGGGTGTGACGCTGTGCTCGACACCCGCCCGAGTGTAGAGCAACCATCGGTTCTTCAAACCGCTACCGAGGGACCGACACCGGATCGGCGCAACTGGCGAGCCCGTCGACGAGTGAACACGGGGCGACGGGGCGCGTCGGTCGGTAGTCGGGGCCGACGCCGCCCGCCGCGGTGATCGCGCGGTATGCCGCGACCGCGTCGGTGGGGGTGCGGGTCAGGGTCGGGTCGGTCAGCACGTCGACCGTGTAGAGGCCGAAACGTGCTGTGTAGGAACCCCATTCGTAGTTGTCGGTGAGGCTCCAGTAGTTGTAGCCCATCAGTGGGATGCCGTCGGCGACCGCGCGCTGCAACCAATACACGGTGTCGCGCAATGAATCCGCGCGGGTGTAGCCGTCGGCGCGGGGGCGTCCGTTCTCGGTGGGCATGCCGTTCTCGACGATGTAGAGCGGGCGGCCGGGGAACTTTCGCGCGTAGTGGTCGAGCGCGTAGTAGATGCCCTCGGGTTGCAGCGGAATCGTCCAGAGTTTGTCGGGATCGGGGATGTGCAGCTGAGTGGGGGACAGGCCGTAGTAGTAGTCGATGCCGATGTAGTCCAGGCGTGCCGAGATCCGGTCGAGCAGCAATCCGCTGACCGCGTCGTCGACGGCGGGGATATAGGCGACATTGCTGGTGACCTGGGCGCCCGGGTGCACGGCGTGGATGTAGTCGTAGATGCTGTTGTGCGCCTGAATGATTCGCTCACCCATGGTGAGGACGTCGGCGGCGGCGATACCTCCGTGGCGCAGATCGTTGACCAGATAGAACGTCGGCTCGTTGAATGTCACCCACAACGGGTCGGCGCCGGCGTATCGGTCGACGACATGGCGCGCGTTGGACAGCCAGTTCGCGACGATCTCCGGATCGCGCCACCCGCCGCGGTCGGCGGCCCAGCCGGGATACACCCAGTGGTCGAGAGTGAGCATCGGCCGCATCCCCGCCTCCGTGATAGCGCCGACGACGTCGTCGTAGAACGCGAGCGCTGCCTCGTCCCAGACGCCGGGTCGCGGCTGGACGCGTGCCCACTCGATGCCGATGCGGTACACGCGCACACCGAGTTTCGCGGCGAGGGCGATGTCGGAGCGGTAGCGATTCCGGAAGTCGACCGAGTTCAGGTAGGGGTCGGCGGTGGTCCCGGATTTGACATAGCGGCGCCAATTGCTGTCCGGCGCATCGCCTTCGGCCTGGAAGCCGGAAGCTGCCACGCCCCAGAGGAATTCGGGTCCGAGCGGTGCCAGCTGAGCCGGCGCGGGTGGCCGAGCAAGGGCGGGGGAGGGGCTGGTCGCGAGCAGCGCGGCCGCAGCCAGGGCGACCGTGGCGAGGAATCGGCGACCAGTGGGGGAGGGCATGGCACTCCTGGCGGGCTAGGGAGAAGGGGAGTGCGATCAGTGTGCGACATCGAGGTGGTTGTGCGGGGGAATTAGGGCGGAGCGGCGAAGCTGGAGCCTTTCACAATTTCTTCATGTAGTTACGTAGATATGCGCATCTAACCATGTGTCCGACTCCGTCCATATACTCACGCCTCACCTCCCACCATGTCCGCACGACACGACAACTCACCAGCACGGACAGAGGAGGGCTTCGGCTAGACCGCCAAATCGATGGCTACGGCACGACCGGTGTCGAACCAGTACTCGTGTAGCTCGCGGATCTTCGTCCGCGAGGGAATCCCGCGCAGGTGAAGGGTGCATTCGCCGAAGTCCACCAGCACGACGGTGTCGCACAGCAGGGCGCGGGCGGTGGCGAGTTCGGCCGGGTCGGTGATCTCCCTGGCGGTTCCGCTGAAGGTGCCGTCGGTCAGCCGCACCGTGACGTGTGGGTCGGCGCGGACGTTGAGCAGCCAGGCATTGACCGCATCCGGCTGCTGAACCGTCACATGCGGCGGCATCAACTGGACCAGGTACGCCCGATCGGCGTCGCGAAAGATCCGTACGCACTTCGGGCGCGGAAGGCCCGTCTTGCGTCCCGTGGTTGTGAGAATCCCGTAGCCGCGCGGGGCACGGAGGCGAAAGAACGGCAGCATGCCGGCGCTGAGCAGCTTGCCGTCGCGGGGGCCGCGCACGAGTCGGCCGTGCTTGCTGATCTCGGCCTCGGCCGCGGCGCGCCTTGCCTCGTTTCGACCCTCGTCCATGCCTCCATGGTCCGCCCAGGGTGATCGGCCGTCCAGCACATCGAGTGAGTTGTCTCTCAGCGCACCGTCGTGAGTGGGCGAATGCGGTTCGCTCGAGCCAGGATTCGGGGATGGTTTGGAATCCCTTGCCGGGCTTCGCACGCGTGGTCGCGACACAGCCCTGGGTAATGCGTGGCGCCGGCCTCGTTCTGCCGACCGAACGGTTGTTGCGCAGGCTCAGCGGTGGCCGGTGGGGTGTTCTCGACGTGGCTGGGCTCCCATCGATCGAGATCACGGTGGTCGGACGCAAGTCCGGCCAGCCGCGCACCACCTCGCTGCTGTGCGTGCCCGATGGCGACGGTTTCTACCTGGTCGGCTCGAACTGGGGTAAGCCGGAGCACCCGGCATGGTCGGCGAACCTGCGCGCGGCCCGCACCGCATCGGTCCGCTTCGACGGCAGCAGTGCGTTCCCGGTGAGCGTTGCCGAGATCTCCGGGGTCGAACGCAAGCGCGTCTGGGACCAGGCCGTCGAGTTCTGGCCGGGTTACGAGATGGAGTTCCAGCTCTCGGGCGGTCGCGAGTTCCGGATCTTCCGGCTCGACCGGATTCGCTAGCTCACAGCCCGAGCTTGGTGACCGCGTTGTCTTCGAGTGGGTTCGCGGTGCGGATGTAGCGGTGGACGGTTCGGGGGTTGGCCCAGCGGCCCTGGCGCATGATCTCGCGGTCGC
Organism: Nocardia sp. FBN12; assembly: GCF_050320175.1. Classification (GTDB taxonomy): domain Bacteria; phylum Actinomycetota; class Actinomycetes; order Mycobacteriales; family Mycobacteriaceae; genus Nocardia. The sequence goes on from NZ_CP190048.1 coordinate 2,185,934, forward strand.
TCGCTCCACCGAGGGCGGCCTGGGTGGCGAATCCAGCGCGCAGGGAGTGCCCGGAGAACAGGTCGGGGTCGAGGCCGGCGCGGGCCGCATAGCGTTTGACGAGTTCGGCGACGGCGCGGCCCGACAGTGCGGTGGTGCCGATCGAGCCGTGGCGGTTGATCGTGGGGAACAGCGGGCGGTCCTCGTCGGTGCTGAGTGGGGTTCCGGTGAAGCCGTGGCAGCGGTGGATCGTGGTGTCGGCGGCGGGGTTGTTCGTGGTCCAGGATCGTGTGCCTGCGTCGCCTGCGTCGGTGTGGACCTCCAGTAGCCGGACCCAGTCGGCGAACGCGCAGATCGGGCAGGTGCGTGGGTGTTTGCCGCGGGGCAGGGCGATGCGCTGTTCGGCGATGCCGGTCGGGTCGGTCTTGGTGGTCGGCAGGTGCACGATGAGCAGTGGTTCGCCGGTGGTGTGGTCGGTGCGCACGTGCACGTCGCTGACGCGCAAGCCCGCGAGTTCGCTGCGGCGCAGGGCGCCGGCGAAACCGACCAGCAGTGCCAGGGCGTCTCGGCGGCGCGCGGGTTCGGTAGGCCAGTCGGGTGCGGGGAGTTCGGCGAGAAGTTGGTCGAGGGTGTGCAGCAGGACCGGCCGTTTGCGGGTCGGCGGGGTGCGACGGGTGCGACGGATACCGCGCAGGGTGAGCCGGACGACGTCGGAGCGGGTCGGTGAGGGGAGTCCGTTGGCGGCGTGGACGGCGGCGATGGCGGCGGACTTGCGATCCAGGGTGGCCGGGCTGAATGCCCATGCGCCGCTTTCGCGTCGGGCATCAGCGGAGGCGGCCAGATAGACGGCGACGTCGAGTGGGTCCGCGGGGAGTGCCTGTCGCTGCTCGACCGCGCACCAGCCTGCCCAGGCGATCCAGTCGGTTCGGTAGGCGCGCAGGGTATTCGCCGATTGGGACGCTTCGAGGTAGCGGCGTAGGGTGCCTGCCTGGTTGTCGTCGAAGCGTTCACGGACCAGGCGCAGGGCGGCGGTGTCGACGAGGACGCTGCGTACGCCGCGACGCAGTTCGGTGCGTACCTGTTCGGGGAGGACGACCGATGTGTCGCTCAACCTGGCCACTCCTCGCGTGAATTCGCCTCTGGCGCCGATGACTTCTGGCTGTGCAGCCTAATCGTGCGCGGACGCGATGGGCCGGGTAGGCGTCGTCAGTGGCGTGGTGTCACGGCATCTCTTCGAGTTCGGCGAGCTGGGTGTGGATGTAGGCGGCGAGGCGGTGTTTGGCCGCGCCGGTGAGGAAACTGGTGTCGCCGAGGCGCGGGAAGTGGTCGTCGGCCTGTTCGGGCGTCGCCGCGGCGGTGTCAGGAGTATCGCTGACGAGTTCGAGACGCGCCGGATGCTGTTGGGGGAGAAGGGCATTCGGTTCGTACGGCTCTGAGGTTACTGCTCCGGTACGTACCATGGTCGAATCCTAACGTTTTGATTACGGCGGCTGCCAACATGACGCGGCAAGTAGTGATTACCGCCACGTTTTGTTCGATATAGTTCATGACGCGCGCGCTGTTGGGTCCAATCGAGCCGTAGCCGCGACATATCCGGCCACTGGACTCAGCCGCAACACGGCGGGCATTCGGCGGGTGAGCGCGGGCGGACCGGTGAAGGTGATCCGCCCGGTGCGTTGCGCGTGCGTGAGCGGCATGCGACCCAACCACACCTCGTACAGTCCGGCGACATCCGCGCTGATCGTGACGTCGACGGGATAGCCGGGATCGGTCTCGCACACCGAGGGAACGGCGGCTTCGACCACGATCCAGAAACGACGTAGGTCGTCGGTGAACCTGACCTGCAGCACCTGCCGCCGACCGGGCAGCATCGAGGTGTCGACTCGGGTGTGCATCCACCAGACGAGCAGGGCGGCGTCGAGTTCCTCTTCCTGGGGTGCGCCGAATGTCCAGCGCGCACCCCATTCGCCGAGGCCGAACAGAATGGGCTGGAGTTGGGTCCCTGCCTCGGTGAGCAGGTGTTCGGTGCCGAGCTTTTCGATCAGCCCGGCGCGTTCGAACTGGCGCAGGCGTTTGGCGAGCAGGCTGCGCGAGAGGCCGGGTAGGCCGCGGGCGAGGTCGTTGAAGCGGGTGGTGCCGAGGAACAGGTCGCGCAGGATGAGCAGCGACCATCGTTCGCCGAGCACGTCGAGGGCGCGCGAGATCGGGCAGTACTGGCCGTAGCCTGCGGTCGTGCTTGTCATGGTCACCTCGCCGACAGGGTCCATTTTCTGGACCGGGAGAGTCCACTTTCTGGACTATCTGGTTATCGCGGCGCTTCCTACCTTCGAAACATGACTTCGACAATTTCCGGCACCATGTCCAGCGCCGACCGGGTTTCCCTCGCCCGCGAGATCGGTGAAACCCTGCGTCCGGAGGTCCCTGAGCGCGACCGCACCGGCGCGGTCTCTGTCACGGCGTTCGACCTGTTGCGGTCGAGCGGGTTGTCGGCGGCGCTCGTGCCGCTCGAGTTCGGCGGCGGGGGTGCCAGCCATCGGGAGATGGGGGAGATCCTGCGCGAACTCGGTAGGCATGATCCGTCGACGGCGGTGGCGTTCGCGATGCATTCGCATCTGGTGGCCGCGCAGGTGTGGCGGCACAACCATGGGGTGGATGCCTCGGCGGTGTTCGCGAAGGTCGCGGGCGGGGCGATTCTGGTCAGCACCGGTGCCTCGGATTGGGTCGATTCCAATGGGCAGGCGGTGCGGGTCGACGGTGGGTATCGGGTGAGTGCGCGCAAGGCGCCCGCGAGTGGGTGTGAGGTGGGCGACGTGCTGGTCACCAGTGTTCGATACGACGATGAGGTGTTGCACTTCGCGATCCCGTTGGCCGCCGCGGGCGTGAGCATCGACAAGACCTGGGATTCGTTCGGTTTGCGTGCGAGCGGTTCGCATACGGTCGTGCTCGACGACGTGTTCGTCCCCGACGCCGCGATCTCACTGACCCGCCCGGCCGGTCCGTGGCCGCCGGTGCTGAATGTGGTGATCGGCGCGGCGCTTCCCCTGGTGCTGGCTGCCTACCTCGGTGTCGCGGACGCGGCTGTCGACCTCACCGCACACCTACTCGCGGGCCGTTCCGAAGCCCACACAATCCAGTCGGCCGGCGAGATGCTCAACGCCCATACCACCGCGCAGGACCTCATCGCGGCGATGTTCGCCGACTCGGAGAACCTGGCCTTCCCCAACACCGACACCTACGCCGCCCGCACTCTCAGCCGCAAAACCGTCGCCGCCGACGCGTTGATCACCACCGTCCGCCTTGCCATCGAAACCACCGGCGGCGCAGGCTATTCCCGCGCCTGCGACCTCGAACGCCTCTACCGCGACGTCCACGGCTGCCAGTTCCATCCCCTGCCTCGCGCCAAACAGACCCACTTCAGCGGACGGGTTCTGTTGGGGCACAGTCCACTCGACTGAGTTCAGAGGTGCTGTGTCTTGCGCTAGTGCGGAGTATCGCGCCTCTCCGTTTGCGCGCCCACGTGATCCGATCGCTGGTGGGATGGCTCGGTGGTGTCCGTTTTCCGGTTGTGGTGGTCTAACAGCTTGGCCAGCAGCCCGGTCAGTTGCCGTCGTTCTCCCGGCGAGAGTGGGTCCAGAAGTTCTTCCTGGCTGTGGGCGAGTTGCTTTTCCAGGCGGCGCAGTCGGCGCTTGCCCGCGGTGGTGAGGGAGATGATATTGCGGCGGCGGTCGGTGGGATCGGGGGTGCGTTCGACGAGGGTGTGGTCGGCGAGTTCGTTGATGGTGGCGACCATGTCGCTGACGTGGATGCCGCTGCGGCGGCCGAGGGTGGCTTGGCTGGCGGGGCCGAATTCGTCGAGGGTGGCCAGGAGGCGGTAGTGGTAGCCGCGGGCGTCGACGGCGGCGAAACCTTCGCTGACCAGGCGGTGGGCGTGGTTGCCGGTTTGGGTGAGTAGCCAGGTCGGCAAGGTTGCCCATCTGGCTGCGGTCGGCTCGGGTGGGTGCTCCATGTGACAACACTAACAAATCGTTTGTGTGACCAACGATCGCGATATCGTTGGTCCTACAAACGTTCGTCGCCCAAACGTTGGGTGGATGAAGGAGTCGAGACCATGATCGAACCGTTCCGCGTCGACATCCCGCAGTCCGATATCGATGACCTGAACGACCGGCTCGCCCGCACCCGCTGGCCCGATGAAATCGACGACGCGGGCTGGGACTACGGCTTCCCGTTGGCTCGACTGAAAGAACTCGCCGAATACTGGCGCACGACCTACGACTGGCGCGCGCACGAGGAGAAACTCAACGAGTTCGCACACTTCACCACCGAAATCGACGGCCAGAACATCCATTTCGTCCATGTCCGCTCGCCGAAGCCGGATGCGCTCGCGCTGATCCTCACCCACGGCTGGCCCGGCTCGTTCCTGGAATTCCTCGACGTGATCGACCCGCTGTCGCGCGACTTCCATCTGGTGATCCCGTCCATTCCCGGCTACGGATTCTCCGGACCTACGCACGAGCGCGGCTGGGATATCGTCCGCGTCGCGCGCGCCTGGGCCGAGCTGATGCACCGCCTCGGCTACGAGCGCTACGGCGCGCAGGGTGGCGATTTCGGTTCGGGAATCTCGCAATCGCTGGGCGCGGTGGCTGCGGAACATGTTGTCGGAGTGCATGTCAACTACCTGCCGACCAGGCCGAACCCGGACGTCGAACTCTCCGAGGCAGACGAAGCGCGACTCGGCAAAGTCAAACAGCTGATGGCCAGCCGCCCGCCGTACCAGGCTCTCCAAGCTGCCACCCCGCAGACCATCGGCTACGCGCTCACCGACTCGCCGGTCGGTCAACTCGCCTGGATCGCCGAACGTTTCGCGCAATGGACGGACCCGCGTACGCCGGTCAGCGACGACCGGATGCTCACCGACATCTCCCTGTACTGGCTCACTGCCACTGCGGCGTCCTCGGCACGGCTGCATCGCGAGTCGGCGCGGGGGAGCGAGCCGTGCCCGGTCCCCCTCGGCGTCGCGGTGTTCGCCCACGACATCACCCAATCGGTGCGCCCGCTGGCCGAACAGCTCTACGACATCAGGCACTGGTCGGAATTCGACCGCGGCGGTCATTTCGCGGCGATGGAGGTGCCGGACCTGCTCGCCGGGGATATCCGGGAGTTCTTCCTGCACAGTATCGACCGGCCGCGCGCGAATTCGGTTGTGTCAAGCCGCAATCCCGGCCATTGATTGTGCGTGCCTGGCGGGACGGCCACATCATTACCGTCGCTGCACGTGAAAGCAATTCGTACCAAACGCTCCGTCGTCTCCGTATTGACCACCGCCCTGGCCGCCATCGCTCTCGGCGCCACTGTCGCGCTGCCGTCGGCACCCGCGGCCGCGGCGCCGAGCACCGGCGGCCAGATCGCCTTGCACGGGGCGGTCAATGTCCGTGACCTCGGCGGTTTCCGCACCTACGACGGCGCCACCGTCAAGTCCGGCAAGGCGATCCGGGCCGACGCCCTGTCCGGACTGACCGACGCCGACGTCGCCATCTTGGGCGCTCGCAAATTGTCCTCCGTCGTCGATCTGCGTACCCCGGGGGAGGTGCAGTTCATGGGTGCCGACCGGCTGCCCGCCGGTGTTCGGCTGGTCGCGCGCCCGATCGACGACACCGGACTGTTCACGAAGATGATGCAGGTCATCCAGTCCAAGGACCCGCAACGCCAGCAGGAAGTGCTGGGGAACGGCGGCGCCGAGACGATCATGCAGGGCGTCTACGCGAGTTTCCTGTCCGCGGAGTCGCGGGCCGCGTTCGGCGCCACCGTCCGCGAACTCGCCGCCACCGACGGCCCGCTGCTCTACCACTGCACCTCGGGCAAGGACCGGACCGGTTTCCTCACCTATGTGGTGTTGCGCGGTCGGTGTGCCCGAGCGGGCTCGTAGCGAGTCGGCTGCCCAGTGCCCTGGTCAGGGCTGGCGCCGGTGACGGGGTGTCGCCGTCCGGGCGGCCTCGTCGGCGACATCGACGAGAATCCGGGCCAGCCGGCTCGTGCCGGGGGCACGGGTCCCGCCGACCCGGCCCGACAGCGACAGCGCGGCGATCCCGGTACCTGCCCGGATCGGCACCGCGACACAGACGACACCGGGCAGCGCTTCCTCGCGGTCGACGGCGACTCCCCGATGGCGGCGGACCCGATCCAGTTCGCTGTGCAGTTCGGCGCGGTGGCCGATCGTGTGGGGGGTCGGCTGCGGCAGCCGTTCCCCGAAAGCCAGTTCGATGACGCTCGGTCGCAAGGTGGCCAGTAGGGCCTTGCCGACGGCGGTGCAGTGCGCGGGCACCCGGCCGCCGAGGCGGGTAGGGATGCTGTCGCCGCCGCGGCCGACGGCTTTGTCGATGACGAGCACCTCGGGGCCGTCGAGCACACCGAGGTGCGCGACCATGCCGGTGCGCTGGCACAGCTCGTGCAGCAGCGGTCCCCACGCATCGCGGATCTCGTTGTGTTCGATGGCGAGTCCGCCGAGTTCCAATGTCCTGGTGCCGAGGCGGTAGCCGCCGGGTGCGTGCGCCAGCCAGCGCAGCCGGATCATCTGATCGATGATGCGGTGCACGCTCGATCGGGGTAAGCCGGTGCGTTCGGCCACGTCGAGCAGGGTGCGCACCGGCGCGGGTCCGTCGAAGGTGTCCATGATCAGCGTCATCCGTTCGATCATCGATACCGGTGTGTGGCCGATGTGCGCCACCGACCGGGGCGCGAAGCGCTCATCGACCGTCATGCATCACCTCACTGCAGTTCGCTGTGCCCTCGGCATCACCTTGCCGTCATCGCGGCGCGCGGGAATCGCGGAAACTACGGAGATCTCGCGTGGCGGCTACGGAGATGACGCCGTCACACGGTGCTGCGGCTGACCCAGGTGGCGATCTGGGTGCGGGAGGTGAAGCCCAGTTTGGTGAGGATGTGGTCGACGTGGCTCTCGGCGGTGCGGACCGAGATCACCAGGTCTTGGGCGATCCGGCGGTTGCCGTAGCCGTGGGCGATCAGCCGCGCGACCTCGCGTTCCCGGCGTGTCAGCACGTCGAGTCCGGTCGGTTCGCCGTCGGCGACCGCCTGCGGTGCGGTCTGCATCGCGTAGTGGACGGCGTCCTCGATCGTCAGCGCGGCGCCGGCGTCGAAGCATGCGGTGAATTCCCGCTCGCCGAGTGCGGTCTGGACCTGCTCGCGGACTCGCTGCCCGATGAGCTGGGTCATCGCGTGCGCGAGCCGCTGCGAACTGCCCCGGCGGATGGCCGATGCCGCGCCCATCAGCCGCGCGGCGCGCTCGCGGTCACCGTCGGCAGCCGCCGCCCAGGCCAGGCCGTCGACACTGGTGGCGATCCAGGCGCAGCGGTCGAAGAGCTGGAACAACTCGATCGATCGGCGCAGCGCGGCGACCGCGCCACGCTGGTCACCGGCACGCCGCCGCTGGGTACCGACCGCCCACTGGGCGAGCCCGCCGAGCAGGTGGGAGCCGTGCTCGGTGGTCAGCGCTTGCAGTTGTTCGGTTATCGCACCGGCGATCGGGTCGTCGAGGGCCAGCGCGCACACGGCGGCGAACGCCAGGCTCTCCATCTCGACCCGCGGGTGGACGCACTCACGTGCGCATCCGGAGACCGCCACGGCGATGTCGAGCGCACCGCGCAGATCGCCGGACCCGAAGACCAGCACGGCCCGCGCCATCTCGGCTTCGGCCTTGACCTGCGCCGACCCGGATTCGACGGCGATCGCCGCGCTGGCCATGGCGAATTCCGCCGCCTGCTCGGTCTCGGAGCGCATGGCCGCGATCACCGCGGACGCGGCCAGCGCCCTGGCTCGGTCGACGGTGGGCTCGGTGTTGTTGGCCAGCGCCTCCGAGAGCCAGCGGTATCCCTCCAGCAGGAGGTGGCAGTGCTCCCAGAACGGCCACAGCTCGGTCGCGATCTCGAGGGCGCGCCGGGCGCCGGCGGGATCGTCGAGACAGAATTGCAGTGCGGCACGCAGATTGGCGTGTTCGCGGGCGACATCGGCGAACCAGCCCTGATCGGCGGCGTTCCAGTATTCGCCGCGCCCGCGCCGCGCGAGCCGGTAGTAGTACTCGCGGTGGGCGATTCGGAAGGCGTATTCGTCCCCGCGCGCCCGCAACCGGTCGCGGGCGAACTGGCGCAGCGGTTCGAGCATCGTGTACCGGCCGGTGCTGTCGGCGCCTGGTCCGTAGGTCAGTACCGACTTGTCCACCAAACCGGTCAGCGCGTCCAGCAGTGTGTGCGGGTCACCGAGGTGGCAGACCGCTTGCGCGGCGTCGAACCCGGCACCGCCCGCGAAGACTGACAGCTGTTCCCACAGGCGTTGCTCGTCGGGTGTGCACAGGTCATAGCTCCAGCGGATCGCCGAGGCCAGGGTCTGCTGGCGCTGTGGCGCGGCGCGGAGCCCGGTGGTGAGCAGGCCCATGGCGTCGTCGAGGCGGGCCAGGACCTGGTCGGGGGTGAACATCCGCAAGCGCAGCGCCGCCAGTTCCAGCGCGAGCGGGATGCCGTCGAGTCGTCGGCAGATCATGGCCAGGGTCGCCGCGTTGGCCGCGCTGCGCCGGAAGGTCGGGTCCGCGGCGGTGGCGCGGTCGACGAGAAGCCGGGTTGCCGGGCTGTCGAGTTCGGCGTGTTCGGGGTCGGGCACCGGCAGTGGCGCCACCGGCAGAATCTGTTCGCCGGGCACGCCGAGCGGCTCGCGGCTGGTTGCCAGGATCCGCAGTCCGGTGGTCGCGGGGATGAGCTGGTCCGCGAGTGTCGCGCAGGCGCCGATCACGTGTTCGCAGTTGTCCAGGATCAGCAGCAGATCCGCTGCGGCGAGGTGCTCGGTGAGCGCGGCCTGCGGTGCAGTGGTGTCATCGCGCAGCCCGAGTTCGCGTGCCACGGTAGCGGCGACCAGGTCGGGGTCGCTGACGTGGGCCAATTCCACCAGCCACACACCGTCGGGAAATGCCCGCCGCACGACCGCGCCGACACGTCTGCTCAGCCGGGTCTTACCGACGCCACCCACCCCGGTCAGGGTGAGCAACCGGGTTCCGCCGAGCAGCTTCCTGGCTGCCGCGACATCGTCGTCGCGTCCGACGAAGCTCGTCACTTCCGCCGGGAGGTTCCCCGCAACACGCCTGCCCACGCCCTACTGTCGCACAGACTGATTCGTCGCACACCCAGTCTGCGGTGGTGGGCCCCGCGCGGGTTCTGGACTCGAAACCGGTGGGCGAAAGATGACAGAAGATGTCAAGGTTGTGGTCGAGGATGGGTTTCGTCGGTTGGCACACCACGGATAGATAAGGGCCCTCCTTGCGCGAAACTCCGAAAGATCTCGCCGAGCTCCAGATACTTCTCGACTCCTCGCTCGCCAGCTCCACATCGCATCTGCGGTCGATCATCGATGAGCAGAACACGCTGACCGCGGCGGGGCTCACCCAGATCCTCACCGGTATGTGCACCCTGGCGCTGTCCACCGTGACGGCGAAGGGTGAGCCACGTATCAGTGGTGTGGACGGTCATTTCCTGCACGGGCGGTGGCATTTCGGCACGGCGCGCACTGCCGCGAAGGCCCGCCATCTCGCGGCGCGGCCGGCGGCGAGCGTCGCGCACATGCGTGGCGAGGACCTGGGTGTGTTCACGCACGGGACGGTCGAGATCCTCAACCCGCAGGGCGGTGAGCCGGCCGCGGACTGGCCGGAGCTGCGCGCGTACTTCGAGGACTTCTACGGCGCCGACGCGTTCGACTGGGACAACGAGGTGGTCTACTACCGGCTGCATCCGCACTGGATGGCGGTCTACGCCCCCGGCGCCACGAGGCTCGCCGGGGAGTCTCGGTCCTGACTTTCGGGCTGCGCGGAAATCGCGGAAATCAAGGGTTGCGCTATACGTATACATCTACTTATAGTGAGAGCACGCAATGTACGTATACATCTACGTATAACGAAGTTCGCAACCTAGGAGTCCAGATGCCCACTTTCCAGACACCGCAGCCGATCGCCGTCGCCGTTGATGTGCCCTGTGGCGACGTCACCGTCATCGCCTCCGACCGCACCGACACGGTGGTCGAAATTCGACCGGCGGTCGCGTCCAGCAAGGCGGATGTGCGTGCTGCCCAAGAGATCCAGGTCGAGTTCGTCGGCGGCAAGCTGACGGTCGAGACTCCGAAGAAGTGGAAGACCATCAGGCCGTTCGGCGGCACTGCGACGCTCTCGGTGACCATCGAGGTGCCCTCGGGTTCCGTTCTCGACGCGACCCTCGCGATGGGTCGGCTGGCGAGTGTCGGCGAATACGACCAGTGCGACCTGGAGGTCGCCGCCGGCGACATCGTGGTCGAGCGTCCGCGCGGTTCGGTGACCGCGAAAACCGCCAAGGGCAACATTCGCGTCGACGATGCCGCGCGTGGGGTACTTCGGCTGGAGACGTCGATGGGTGACCTGGAAGTGGGGATCCGTCGGGGCAGCGCGGCCCGGCTCGAGGTCAACGCCATGTACGGCAACGTGCAGAACCTGATGGATCCGGTGGATCAATCGCAGGAGAGCGGCGATGTCGTGCAGGTGATCGCACGCAATCTCTACGGCAACGTCGTTATCGGGCACGGAGCCCTCGTGTAGCGGTCAAAGCTGTTGTGGCCGAAGCTATTCGCGTGCAACATCACCGGTGACCGACCGGCAGCACACGGTAGCAACCAGTGCCCGACCTCGAGCATCGCGGCAGCCGCAGACCATCTCCGGATGATCTGCGGCTGTCCTGGCGTGAGTTCGTCGAACAGCGGCACAGCGATTGGCGCTCTGGTGATTCCGGTGCCGCGCGGAATCCGGAGGCAAGTCACGTGGTGAATGCACCCGCCTCCGCGGCGAGCGCGGCGGTGACTGCTGCTCGGTCGGGTAAGTAGGGGTCGGGTGGGGTGCGTAGGAGGACCAGGTGGTGGTAGATGGGGGCGGTAGCGGCGATGAGCAGGGCGCGGGCATCGATGGCGGTGGGGAGCTCGCCGCGCTGAATCGCGCGGTCGACGATGATCTCGGACTGGGCGTACCGGTCGTCCCATAAGCGCCGCAGCGCTCGGGCGGCTTCCTCGGATCGGAACGAGACGGCGATCAACGCCAGCGCGAGCGATGGTTCCTCGGCGAAGGAGTCCTGGATCTCGTGGTTGAGCGCGGCGAGGTCGCCGCGGAGGGAGCCGGTGTCGCGGGGGTGCCATTGCTGGTCGGTGGCCGCGTCGAAGAGGTCGGCGAGCAGACCGCCGACGTTGTGCCAGCGGCGATACACCGTCGCGCGGTGCACTCCTGCGCGGGCGGCGACGGCATCCATGGTGAGTGCGTCGTAGCCGTGCTCGGTCAGCTCGGCGGTGACAGCGTCGAGCACCTGGGTTCGGATGCGGGCGGTTCGCCCACCTGGTCGGCGGCCGGCCGAAGCGAGGGCTTGCGGTTCGGAACTCATTGTCGGGCTGTCCGATCGCTTGACGGGCGAGGTTATCGACGTAAGCTTAGTGCGACAGTTGTCGTTTTAGGAAGTCGTGCGCGGCTGGACGACTCATGCGCCGAAGGAGTTTCGCTGTGCCCCACGAATCCGCACCCGTTCCCGCGGACCCGACCGTTGTGCACCCCATGCCCGACCAGCCACGAGTCGTGCTGCTGAAGCCGTTGGTCACCTCGCCGCTCATCGAGGTCGGCGAGTACTCCTACTACGACGACCCCGACGACCCGACAGCGTTCGAAACCCGCAACGTTCTCTACCATTACGGCCCGGAGAAACTGATCATCGGAAAATTCTGCGCGCTGGGCACCGGAACACGGTTCATCATGAACGGCGCCAACCATCGGATGGACGGCCCGTCGACCTTCCCGTTCCCCACCATGGGCGGATCATGGTCGAACCACTTCGACCTGCTCACCGGGCTGCCGGGTCGAGGCGACACGGTCGTCGGCAACGACGTCTGGTTCGGCAACGGCGCGACGGTGATGCCCGGCGTGCGGATCGGCCACGGCGCGATCATCAGCACCGGCTCCGTCGTCACCGGTGACGTCCCCGACTACGGCATCGTCGGCGGAAACCCCGCCCGTCTCATCCGCACCCGCTACGACGACCGCGATATCGCCCGATTGCTGGCGGTGGCGTGGTGGAACTGGCCCGCCGAACACATCACCGCCCACGTGCCCACGATCATGTCCGGCAGTATCGACGACCTCGAAGCCGCCGCCGAATCTTTGAAGTGAGCGAAATGCCCTCTCGCCCCGCCCATATCGCGATGGTCGGCATCCCCATCGTCAGCCATGTCCTGCCGAGCCTCGAAGTCATCCGTGAGCTGGTGGCTCGCGGCCATCGCGTCACCTACGCCAACGACCCGGCGGTCGCCGACCTGATCACCGGGGCCGGCGCCGACCTGATTCCGTGCACGTCGTTGTTGCCGGTGGCCGACAACAACTGGCCGCAGGACCCGGTCGCGGTGATGAACCTGTTCCTCGACAATGCGCAACTCGCGCTTGCCCCACTCCGCGCGGCCTACGACGCCGACCCCGCCGACCTCTATATGTACGACATCGGCGCCTATGCCGGACGTGCCCTCGCCGAATCACAGAATCGCCCGCTGCTCCAGCTCTCGCCCACCTTCGTCGCGTGGCAAGGATACGAACAGGACGTGGTGGCACAGGTCCGGCAACTGCCCGGCGCCGACACCTTCCAGGCGAGATTCGCGCAGTGGCTTGCCGACTGCGGCGCGACGACCACTGATGTCGACGAATTCTCCGGCATGCCCGCCGACACCGTGGCTCTGATTCCCCGGGCGATGCAACCTCATGCCGACCGAGTCGACTCGGGCACAGTGACATTCGTCGGCCCGTGTTTCGATACCCGCCGATCAGCGGGCTGGATCCGCCCGGCTCGTGCGGGGAAGGTGCTGCTGATCTCTCTGGGCTCGGCCTACACCCACCGACCGGAGTTCTACCGCCAATGCCTACAGGCTTTCGGTAACTTGCCCGGCTGGCACATCGTCCTTCAGATCGGCAAACACACCGACCCCGACGAACTCGGCGACATCGCCCCCAATGTCGAAGTGCACTCCTGGGTGCCTCAGCGGGCAATCCTGGAACAGGCGGACGCCTTCATCACCCACGCCGGCATGGGTGGCTGCGGTGAAGGGCTGTCAGCGGGCGTCCCGATGATCGCCGTGCCCCAGGGCGCGGAGCAGTTCATGAACGCGGATCGACTCGTCGAACTGGGCGTGGCCTGCCGCATCGACACCGAAGACGCCACCGCCGAGAACCTGCGGGCGGCCCTGCACGACCTGATCACCGATCCCGAGGTTGCCCACCGCTCCGCGCAACTGAGCGCCGACGCGAAAGCCGAAGGCGGGACCCTGCGCGCCGCCGACCTCATCGAAAAGATGCTGGACTGAAGATGACGCAATCGACGTGCTGAACATGCACTGACCGCCGGTTCACATGGGCCGCCGATGAACCGAGCTGTGCACGCCCACGGTTGCCGTGCTGGGTCGGTTACGGGAGGGGTACCTAGGCCGGGCGGTGCGCGGTGTCGCCGAGAGTCCGGCTCGTCACGCTGAGGGGGTGAGTAATCGGCGCAGCGCGACAGGGGTGTGGCCGAGGTGCGCACGGATGGTCCGAGTGAGGTGGGGCTGGTCGGCGAAACCGAGGTCAGCGGCGAGATCGGCGAGGCCGGTTTCGCCATCGGTGAGCCGGTCGATGGCGTGGCCGACGCGAACTCGGTTGCGGTAGTGGGTCACCGAAACACCCATCTGCTGGGAGAACGCCCGGCTCAGCCGATACGGCGAGACCATCAGCAGTCCGGCCAGCGACCGCAACCCGGCAGCTTCGGCGGCACCGGTGAGGATCGCGTGGCGCGCCGCGGTGACCATCGCCCGATCGGCGGGACGTGGGCGCGGAGTCGACCGGCCGGTGGCGGCGGCGACGAGCCGGAGCAGTTCCTCGGTCAGCGCGTAGTCGATATCACCGACCGTGGCGGCACCAAGCAGCCTGCGGTGGGCCAGTTCGACGCGCGCGTCGATGTAGACCGCGCGCGCGACCATCGGCCCGTCCCAGAACTCGGGCGCGATACTCACCGAGGTGCACACGTCGCCGCCGGCGGGGTGAGCGAACCGTTCTTCCTCTCCGGGAGCGCCCAGATAACCGAGGGTGGGATCGAGGTCGGCGTCGACCCCGTCGGCTCGGCGCCGGAACCTGCCGCGCCGCACGAGCACAAGCCGATGCTCGCCGCAAGGCTCCGGCGCCGACCATCGGGTGTGGTCGGCACGGCACGTCACGGCGGTCACGGTGAAGTCCGCCCGTGCGGCAACGGGAACGGCGCACAACATGCGATGACCGTACGCCGAGGCTACGACACATCGGCCCCGCAACAATCTTCAAGACCGGGGGCAGGTCCGGACTGAATGCTGGGTGGGCACCGACCCACACCGAGGAGCGACACCATGGCATCTGTTCACAAGGAATTTCACGTCGACGCCACACCGGACCAGGTCTGGGATGTGCTGCGTGACTACGGCGCTGTGCACGAACGGCTCGTACCGGGGTTCGTCACCGACACCCGACTCGACGCCGACACCCGCACAGTCACCTTCGCCGACGGCACCGTCGTCGCCGAACGCCTCGTCGACCTCGACCCGGTGAGCAGGCGTGTCGCCTACACCGTCGTCGGCGGGAGTCTGCACCCCTCCCATCACCACGCCTGGATGCAGGCGCTGCCGGAGGCCGAGGGCGGGACGCGGTTCGTCTGGCACACCGACGTGTTGCCCGACGCGCTCGCCGCGTCGATCGCCGAGTTCGTCGAACACGGTGCCACGGTCATGCGTACGGCACTGGAAGCGGCGGCGACACAGTCACGTGGCGTGCACGAGGTCACTCGGTAGCCGTGCCCGAGTTCGCGCCGGAGCGCGGAGGGCGGGCGACCGAGGATCCTCGCCGCCCTCCGCCAGCGTGTAGATCACCGCTCGCTGTGGACAGCCGAAACATCGTGTGCGACAACCGGACTGCCGACGAGTGGGCGATCGGCCAGGGCGACAATGCCCGCTGCGGCCGTCGCCGCCGCGGCGGAAGCGACCAGCCCTGGCCAGCCGAACCAGCCGATCGCGGCCGCGCCGAACGCCGTGCCCAGACTGCCCCCCACGAAGTAGACCGCCATATAGGCGCTGTTGAATCGTGCCGGAGCCGATGAATCGATGGCCAGGACCGCACTCTGATTGGCTACTTGCGCCGCGAACAGTCCGGCATCGAAGAGACCGAGACAGATCAGCGTCACCGCAATGTTCGACAAGGCAACGCCCAAGCCCACCACCGAGGTGAGCGCAAGCGCGAGCCCGACCAGGATCACCCTCCGGTGGCCGACCCGATCGGTCCAGTTCCCGGCGATCCGCGTCGCGACAACACCTGCCAGACCGGCGCAGGCATACAGACCGATCCGCTCGGGGGAGTAGGAGTACGGCGGCTGCGACAGTGCCACCGCGAGGCCGGCCCAGATCGCACAGAACGCGAAGAACCACAGCGCACCACGCGCTGCCGCCCAGCGCAGCGCCGCGAAGCGCGCGAAAAGTCCCGGAATTCCCCGCAGCGTATCCAGATATCCGCAACCTGCCCGGCCGCGCACCGCGGGCAGGACCGAATACGACACCACCGCCACCACGACGCAGGGCACCGCGAAGACCAACAGCATTGCTCGCCAGCCGATCACCTCGGTGAGCCACCCGCCGACAATGCGTCCCGCGAGAATTCCCGCCGAAATGCCCGCGGTGACGATCCCCAGGATCGTGGCCTGCCGATGCGGCCCCGCGAATCGCCCAGCCACCGAACTCAGCTGAGCACCGACAGCCGATCCTGCCCCGACGACACCGAGGACAACCCCGAGCACCCACGACGAACCTGCCACCGCCCCGGCGGCCGAGGCGATCGCCAGCACCGCGAACTGCGCCGCCACCACAGTCCGGGGCGCGAACCGGTCCACCAGCGGCACCAGCAACACCAACCCCGCCAGATAGCCGATCGGCCCGCACGCCAACGCGGTACCGATCACCGCCGCGGAGGTGTCCAGTGACCCCGCGACCTCGGCGACGGCGGGGTGGAGCAGGTAGACACTCGCGGTGGCGAGCGCGGCGGCCAGCGCCATGAACCACACGACCGATGTCCGCAACACCGCGCTCGACATCTTCGGAATCCGTTCGCTTTCCATGCACCGACGATAGGAATCCCGGCACCGTCGGTCCGGCGGAAAACAGACGGCACCGTCAGTCCGCCGCCGCGTCGCGGTGCGCGACGGCCGCGGTGACTCGCTCGGCGAGCGCACGGAGGTGGTCGATGAGTTCGGGTGGTTCGTGTACCTGGAATCCGAACCCGAAAAGCCCGGTGTAGACGGCTATTTCGTCGAGTGAGTTCGAGCCGGTGTGCAGCAGACAGTGTCCGTCGTCGATGGCTTCGATGACCCCGACCGTCGGCGGGATGCGATCGGCCGCCACAGCCGCCGACGCCTCGAGCGTGATGCGGGCCCGATACCGGTAAGCGGAGGTGCTGACACCGCGCGACACCCAGCCGGCCAAATCGACCTCGGGTGCCTCGCGCGCGGTGAAGCGTGGCCCGTTCGGGATGCGCGGTTGGAGTCGATCGACCCGGTAGGTGCGCCAATCCTTCTTCTCGACATCCCAGCCGACCAGATACCAGCGGCGCCCGGTATGGACGAGTCGGTGGGGTTCGGCTGTGCGCCGGATTTCGGTGCCGTCGTGGGTGCGATAGTCGAAACGGAGCTGTTCGTGGTCACGGATCGCGGCGGCGATCGCGGTCAGTACATCCGGGTCGACCGTCGCGGTACCGGCGGGCATCGTGACGGTCGCGGCCTGCAACGCCGCGACCCGCTGTCGCAGTCGTGACGGCAGGATCTGCTCCAGTTTCGCCAGCGCCCGCAGCGAACTCTCCTCGATCCCGGTGACCGATCCGCCCGCGGCCGTACGCAGCCCGAGGACGACGGCGACCGCTTCGTCGTCGTTGAGCAACAGCGGTGGCAATCTGGCGCCCGCGCCCAGCCGGTATCCGGCGGTGCCGGCCACCGCGTGCACCGGGTAGCCGAGCGTGCGCAGCTTGTCGATGTCGCGGCGAACCGTGCGAGCGTCGACCTCCAGGCGTTCGGCCAGGTCGGCGCCGGTCCACATCCGGGGTGTCTGCAGCAGTGACAGGAGTTCGAGGAGTCGAGCCGAAGTTTCCAACACACTTCGCATTCTCCCCGCCTGCTAGGACAGTGACTGTCCTAGCAGGCTCGTAGCGTAGTCGGACTGGCAGGAGACCAACGCCGAGCCCCCGGAAGATCAGCTTCCGGGGGCTCGGCGTGGAGTGTTCGCCTGGGCTATTTCCAGGACGGCAGGCAGCCGGCGGCGCGCAGACGCGACGCGAAGCCGGTGTCGACGCTGCTGCTCGAACCGGTAGCGGAGCCGGTGGTGGCACCGGTGAACGCGGCGGCGAGTTCACCACCGAGCCCGGCACCGATCGAGCACCCGAGCAGATTGAGGTCGATGGTGATGATCTCGTTGGGCTCCGCGGGGTTGTCGGCGGCACTGGCCGGGCCTGCGAGGCAGGCGATGGAGGCGGCGACGGCGAGCGCGACGGCACCGGCTTTGACAGAACGCATGTTTCTCCTGGCGGTTGGATCGGCGAACTCCCGGTGCCGATCAGCCGTCGGACGACAGTCGGCACCGCGGCAGTGTGGCCGACCGGTCATGGTGGGGCAAACTCCCCTGATCGACTTACCCACGACGTCGACTGTCGAAAACCTGGTTGTGAAGCAGGTTATGTAGTGAGACATCCATCGCGTTGTGCGCGGCGGAATTTCGTGGCCCGCGCGCACCTGTGCCCCGTGGCGTCGTCGCTGTGAACTGGGATGGGTCAGCTCCGATGGGGGTGCGAATGCGGGAGTTCCTCAGTGCGGGTGAGCTGTTCGACGTCGCTGGTGGCTACCGGCGACTCGCGTGCGATCGCGAGCCCGAAACAGGTCGGTACGGTCGGATTCATGGAATGGAGCTTTCAGTCGGCCGAAGAAATCGTCGCTGCGCTGCGGGCCGGTGCGGTGAGTTCGGTGGAGGTGACCGACCAGGCGATCGACCGCATCGAGCGCGACGACAAGGCGATCAACGCGATCTGCGTGCGGGATTTCGACCGCGCGCGCGAGGCCGCACACCGTGCCGATCAGGCCCGCGCTCGTGGCGAGGATCGACCGTTGCTCGGGATTCCGGTGACGGTCAAAGAGTCCTACAACATCGCCGGGCTCCCCACGACCTGGGGCATGCCGCAATTCGCCGACTATTGCCCGCCCGACGACGCGGTGCAGGTATCGCGGCTCGCGGCCGCGGGCGCGGTGATACTCGGCAAGACCAATGTGCCGTTGGGACTGCAGGATGTGCAGAGCTTCAACGAGATCTACGGCATCACCAACAACCCCTGGGATCACACGCGCACGCCGGGTGGATCCTCCGGCGGGTCCTCGGCGGCGCTGGCTTGCGGATTCGGCGCGCTGTCGATCGGGTCCGACATCGGCGGTTCACTGCGCACGCCCGCTCATTTCTGTGGCATCTACGCACACAAACCGACACTCGGGCTGGCCGCGACCCGCGGTATGGTCGCGCCGCCCGCGACAGCGTTGCCGGTCGATCTCGACCTCGCGGTCGTCGGCCCGATGGCGCGCACCGCCCGCGACCTCACGCTCCTGCTCGACGTTATGGCCGGGCCGGACCCACTGACCAGCGGCGTGGCGTACGACCTGGCGCTGCCGCCCGCGCGTCATGAGCGACTCGCCGAATTCCGTGTCCTGATCCTCGACGAGCATCCGCTCATCCCGGCCGGGTCCGCGGTGCGGGCCGGGGTGAACCGGGTGGCCGACGCGCTGGTCGATGGTGGCGCCCACGTCGAACGACACAGTGCGCTGCTGCCCGATCTCGCCGAATCCGCGACGGTCTATGCGCGGTTGCTGTTCTCGGGCGCGGCCGCGCGGTATCCCGTCGAAGCCTACGAGCAATTGCGGACCCGGGCCGCGGCGGTGAGCGCGGACGATCAGCGTCTCGATGCGGTGCGGCTGCGCGCGATGGTGCTCACCCACCGCGACTGGATCGAGGCGAACACCAGTCGCGAACTCCACCGCGCCGGCTGGCGGCGACTGTTCACCGAGTTCGATGCCGTCGTGTGCCCGGTCACGCCCACTCCCGCGTTCGCCCACGACCACAACCCCGACCTGCTGGGCCGCCGCATCGACATCGACGGCGTCGACTACCCGTACCTCGACCAGCTCGTCTGGGCCGGCCTAGCCACGATGCCCGGCCTGCCCGCCACCGCCATACCGGCGGGGCGCTCACCCGATGGCCTGCCGGTTGGGGTGCAGCTCATCGGCCCGATGTTCGAGGACCGCACCCCACTGCGGCTGGCCGAACTACTCGAACACGAGATCGGCGGGTTCGTGCCACCGCAGTAGCGCCCAACAAGGGTCTACCTATAGATGACAGATTCGGGATCGGTCTCGGCCACCTAACTTGGTGATCACATCGGAAACGCGAGCACCGAGCCGCTACGGAATCGAGGAGAATCATGACCGCCTACGTCATCGCCAGGTTGCAGGACGCCCCGCTGCACGAGGAGATCGCCGAGTACATCGAGCGCATTCCCGCCACCTTCGAGCCTTACGGAGGCCGCTTTCTCGTGCACGTGACGCCACACGAAGTGAAGGAGGGTAGCTGGGGCGGGGGCATCGTGATGATCGGCTTTCCGGGAATCGACGAGGCGCGCGCCTGGTGGGACTCGCCGACGTATCAGGAGATCGCACCGTTGCGCTCCCGGCACATCGAGGGCGACATCATCCTGGTCGGCGGCGTCCCCGAGGACTACGACCCCGCCGCCACGGCCGAGGCCATGCGTGCCGCGCTGACCGACTGAGGGCAGGCCATGAACATCAGTTGCTCGGTTCGGTGAGCGTGATCCAATAGCGTTGCGCGGGGCCGAGATCGGTATCCCAAACCCCTTCGAAGACGCCGCCCAGGCTCAGGATCGTTCTCGCAGACGCGACGTTGTCGACGGCGCAGACAAGCAGAACACGGTCCATGCCGAGCTGGCTTGCTCGGTCGAGCATGCGGCCGAGTGCCCAGCCGGCGAGCCCGCGCCCGCGCGCCGTCGGGCGGATGCCGAAGCCGATGTGACCGGCCCACTGCGCGTATTCGTCGAGATGGTGACGCAGCGCGATCCCACCCAGGACCCGCTGGTCATCGACAATCCACCGGTAGGTGGTCTGCGCCGACTCATCGACCAGTCGCCCGACCCAGGCTGCAAATCCGGCCGGCGAATCGGCGTCATCCGCTGGTGTCAGGCCGAACCCGTCTTCATGTGCGCCTGCACCCCACTCGGCATGTGCGTCGAGCCAGGCGCGGTGCAGTTGTGTGGTCGGCGAGATGAGTTCGAGCACAACGGGGTTCCGGTAGTAACCGCCGAAAAATCAACGGATATGGCGAAGTTGCGGCCGCCGATCAGCCGGGCGGTGCCCGCGTCCCAGTACACGGTCTCGAGGACGTGTTCGTGGTGAGCGGGCCCGCGGCGGCGGGTGCGAGGTTTGGCGCCCTTGGACTTGACCGGGGCGCTGCGGGCGGCCAGGTCGAGATCTTCGATGTTGAGCTGGAGCAGTTCCTCTGCGCGGGCGCAGGTTTCATACAGCATCCGCCACAGCGTCTTCTCCCGCACGTGGATCTCGCGGCGGGCGATGACCCGGTCGATCGCGGTCCGTGAGCGGACCGCGGTGTCGGAGTGCGGCGGCGTCGACCGCCCGGCCGAGGCCGGGAGCGTCGGTGCGGTCCAGCCCTGCTCGGTGCACCAGCTCAGCCATTTGCCCACCGCGGCGCGCGTTCCAGGTGTTGACCGCCGCGCTGCCCCACAGGGTTTCCAGCGCCGCGCCGATCTCGGCGTCGGTGACCGAGTCCAGGGCACGGCTGTGCCCGATCAGCCCGTCAGAGCCCCGGCCCTCGATCGCGTCGACGGTCTTGACGATCGCGACGCCGTAGGAGCGGCGGGTGTTCGCCGAGCCGATCGTGTCGAGGAACGCCTCGGCGGCGGTGCGCAGGGTGCGCGCCGGCGCAGTGCGCAGCCGGGTCACCTTCGCAGCCATCGGTTCCCCGTCTTCTGCTTGCCCCGGATAACGGGGTCGCTTCGTGTATACGCCGCGACGGGTACACCGCAGGTCAGTCGAGTCTCACGATACCCCGGATAACAGCCCATTATCTGAGGTAGATGGCGGCCACGTAGCGTTCCTGCCACTCATCCCAGAGGCTGTGCGTGGGGATCGCTGCCTTCGGTGCGTGTGATGCCTCGGGTGATGAACGGCAGGACCTGCCGTACCGCGCTGGCCAGTTCCGCACCGTGGGTCAACCGCAGGCGCTGTGTTTCCAGGCAGGCCAGGACCATGTCCGCGGTGGCATCGGGGTCCTGATCGCCGCGGAAGGCTCCGCGGGTGATTCCGTGCTCGATGATCTCGCGCAGCCGGTCACGGATGGGGTTGACGTGGGCGATGAGTGCGGCGCGCTGTTCGGGTGGCAATGCCGTGGCCAGGCTCTGGGCGCTCGATGATGTCAGCGCGAATTCCGAGAGCACGGTGGCGACGACGATCCGCAGATGCTCACGTGGATCGTCGCTGGCGGCCAGTTCCCGGTCGAGCAAGCGCATGTACTGCTCGACTTGGTGGTGCGACCAGGCAAGCAGCAGTGCGGTCTTGTCGCGGTGATAGTTGTAGATGGAACTGCGCGACACCTGTGCCCGTTCGCCGACATCACGTAGCGTGACCTGCTCGTAGCCGCGCTCTGCGAGAAGTTCGTCGAATGCGCGGATGAGGCGCTGTCCGACATCGGTGCGATGCTCGGCCACCGACGAGCTGGTGATTTTCGGCAAAGTTGCTCTCCTTGATCCTTCGGTCCGGGATCACACCCCGATTTTTATGACACCGTGACGTCATATTATCGTGCCCGGCGGAAGTGTCACCGTGCGCCTGTGGCGCCGCCGAAAGAGAGTTCGATGACCGTCTCGGTACTGTTCGAGTTGATAGCCGCAGGCCACCTCGTCTTGGCGTGCCTGTGCATGCGATGGCTGGCTCGCACCGGCAACAAATTGCTGATCATCCCGATGCTGTTGTGCCTGGCCCTGCTCTACGACAACGCCGTGATCGGCGCGGGACGCGTGATCGGGGCCGGCGAGGTTCTCGAACTGGTGAGCGTGCCGCGGTTCGCGGTGCACGCGGTCCTCACGCCGCTGCTGATCGTGTGGGCGCGCGCCGCCGCCGACCGCGCGGGGGTGGCGTGGGCCGGTTCGCGGCCGGCGGTGGCCACGACCTGGGTGCTGACCGTGTGCTCGATCGGGTTGGCGCTGGTCAACGACGTGGCCGGACTGTCGTTGCAGGCTCAGCAGTGGGCAGGCACCCTGCGGTACAGCAACATTCCCACGCCCGACTCTGAAGCCCTCCCGGTGATCATTACCGGGGTGTTCGTCCTCGTCATCGGGGTCGGTATATGGATCCGGCGCCGCTACTCACCGCTCATGATCACCGCCTCGATCATGACCGTCGCCGCATCCCTTGCCGCGAGCTCACCGCTGCTGGGCAACCTCGGCGAACTGATCCTGGCCGCCGGATTGGTCGGCACGGCTCACTGGCTGGCCCGTCTACCCCAGACTCCGCCGGTGCCCGCCGGCCCGATCACCCGCCTCGCCCGCCGTCTCGGCTGGATCGCGTTCCCGCTTCTGATCGCGACCAGCACCATCCCCACCACAGAGGCATCCACCGGTAACGACCTGCTCGCCGTGGCCCAGGCGGTCTACCAGGTCCTGCTCATCATCCACGCCCAACTCGGCATCACCATCTACGGGTTACCGCCGAGAGGCAACCGACTACGCCGCTTCCACACCGGCTTCGGTTACGCCAACATCCCCCTGTTGGCTGCCGGGCAACTATCGGCCCTGTTCTCGACGACCACCGGCCTGGCCGAGTTCTGCACCCAGGCCCTGCTGATCACCATCACCGCCCACGTCGGCATCGGCACAGTCTTCGCTCTCCGCCGCAAACGCTCGGGGCCCGGATTGGCCATCACCACGCAGCGCGGCCGCAGCCATCCCCTTCCCGTTACACCCCATTAACATCACCACCCGTCGGGAGACAACCCGGTCAGAACAGTGTGTCGCGCACCCGCAAAGGCCGATATCCGGTCGGGCCCAGCTGGGCGAGTTCGGCGTTGATGTCGACTTCGATCGCGCCGAAGAAGTTGATGTTGGCGCTGTGCGCCGGGCTGATGTGGGCCAAGACCTCGTCGTCGATACGCTGCCCTGCCCGGCGCATCTGTTCCACGGCGAGCCCGTAATACTCGGTGGTCCAGGCGATCACGGCGTTCGTCGCGAGGGTCAAACACCACGCTTGCTCGGTCTGGTCGGCGAGGTAGCGGGCCCGGATCATGCCCTCGTGGGCATACAGCAGGTCCCGGCGCAGCGCGTGCAGGGATTCGCCCTTGTTGAGCTGGCGGGAGATCTTGCGCCGGTAGTCCGGATCGGAAATGTACTTCGCGGCGTAGATCGTGCGCCGCAGCGCCCCGTACTCCTTCAACGCCGCGGCCAGGGTGTTCTGGCGCCCCGACGCCGAGAGCTTGCCGACCAGCAGCGACGCGGTGGCGTGCCCGAAGTTGACCAGGGTGACCCCGTGGGTGTCGGTGGCGTGCTCGGTGATCGGCAGATCGGTGGCATTGCCCAGGATCTCGTCCAGGACGTAGTGGGCTTCGCGTTTGGTCGCCACGATCACCTTGGTGCCGTAGGTGGCGTGCTGGTCGGTGACATGGGTATAGGTCGACAGACCCTCATGGGCGAAGTAGCGGCTCATCGGCCGCGCGGTCGTCGACTTCCCGCGCGTGGGGAATCGCTGCCCGTCGCTCGAGGACACTGTGCCGGAGCCGAACACCGTGGTCAGCGGCAGACGCTGGTGGTAGTCGATGAGCACCAGGTTGGCCGCGCGCAGGGTTTCCTCGCGCACATACCATTCGTCGGTCCAGGACAAGATGTCGTAGGAGATGCCGCATGCTTCGGCCATCCGGGTCAACCCGAGGTTGGTCGAGTGCGCCAGCAGCACCGCGATCAGGTTGCGTTTCAACTCTCGCGTGCGGCTCGCTTGGCCGCCGGCGTGGGTGAAGCAATCCAGGTAGCGCGTGCGCTTGTCCAGCTCGATCAGCAACGACACGATCGGCGCGAACGGCAACATCTCGGTCAGCTCGGCCTTGAGCGAGATCGCCTCGGCCGGAACGTCCTCCGCGGTCAACGGCGAGATCACCAGGTCCCCGTCCTCGTCGACCAGCACCGGGCCCTCCCCTTCGGCGAGCACCGCCTCCAGTTCACCGAGGGCGGTGTGCAGTTCGTCGACCACGGCGGCCAGGGCGACGCCGGGATCGGCCGAGCGCCCCACCAGGCGGCAGAACTCGCTACTTTGCGGAGCCCACTGCTCGAAAGTGAGTAGGTAGGCGGCCGGGTCGGCGTAGCGGCGTGAGCCGGGCACGAACACGTCCCCGCTGCGCAGCCCGTCGCGCAACCCGAGCAGCACGCACAGCTCCCAGTAATGCCGGTAGGCGGTGGCGCTACCGGACTTTCGCGCCGCATCGAGGTACCCGCGCCACTTCGTGGGCACGAAACCGGTCGGGGCCTCGTCGAACACCTTCCGCCGGCCGGTGGCGTTGAGCTCGCGCAGCATCGCGACCGCGATCAGCAGCTCGGACGCGGCGGTGCCGCCGGCGAACCCCACCCGTCGACAGCACCGCGGGAGTGAACTGGCGCAGGTAGTTGTAGGAGGAATCCAGCGCGGCCAGATGCCGGTGATCACGCGGCAACCGGGGCTTGGCCTGCGCGAGCGCAGCGCGCAGGCGCTCCCACCCGATCTTCTCCCCCCGGATCAGCGCACCGATCTCATCATCGGCCACCGCCGGATCGGTGACGATCGCCAGGAGGTCGTCGAGCAACCCTTGGCGGTCCTCCCCGGACTTGCCACACTCGGCTAGTTCCTGCTGCATCCGGCGCTCGGCGGCACCGAACTTCGCCGAGAACGTCGGTACCGGACTGGGCCAGCACCGTGAGCAGGATCGGATACCGCCGCAGCACCGACATATCCAGGCGATCCGCGCCCAGGCCGCGCAGGAACGCCAGCTTCTCGCGCTGGGCCTGCTCGCGGGCGTGGGCGATGCGTTCGACCATGCTCACCGGGCCTGGCCGGATCACCCGCGCCGAGATCAGGTACTACTCACACCCCAACCGGAACAGCAGAGTCGGAGAATCGTGTTCCATCGCCCGCGCGAGCAGGAACTCGTCGAGCTCCTTGAGTTCGAGCGCACCCGCCGCCCGCCACCCGAGGTACTGGGCGACCAGCCGAAGGTGGTCGGTGCGGGTCTGCGCGCGGCGTCCGTAGGAACGGATCTCGGTACCGTCGACCCGCAACTGCTCAGCCAGGCGCGCTACCGCGATCGGTGGGGCGGTCACCACCCGATCGGGCACGAATCCCAGCCACGGCAACGTGCACAACGCGATCGCGATCGCGATCCCGAGCCGATCAGCCGGGCCGCGGCCGCGCCCGGGATCGACGAACGCCAGATCCGCAGGCGAGAGCGTGAAGAACCGGAACAGCTCTTCACGCCCGATCTCCGGGAACTCCCGCAGCGGGCCATTCCCCATCCGCGAACACCCGCGTCGCCACGAAACCGACCTCCCACACCAACCAATAGCGTTGGGAGCCAAGCCAACCAGCAACCAGCCATCACCGCAGGCCGAACCAGGTGAGACACGTCATGAAAGTGTCAGTGCGATGCGTCATGAGGATGTCAGTAGCTCCGTCTTGGGTTATAGAGCCGAATGTCGGAACATGCTGTTCTGCAATGTAGTTCACCGCCTGGTGCGGACTTCACCAGTGGTCGGCGGCCTTCGTCGAGCGACGGGTAGCAGCCTGCCCTTGGTGGGGCGCACGACTGTCGCTTGCGATCCGACGTACCCCCGGGACCCGCTGTCAGCGACCGGCAAGCTACTGACATTCTGATGACGCTTATGCTGTCATTGGCTGACATATTGCCTGCTCGCGGCGCTGCCGGGTCGTTGCACACGTCAAGTGCTGTCAGTAGCTAAAGGCGATTCTGCCCGTAACCCTGGGCAACGGCCCGTATCGTTCTGCGGCACGGGGTGGCTTGCCCAGTACCGGCACTGTCAGCCAGCGCAGGGCGGAGTCGCAGCCGCGTGCATCGGTCCCGCTGGCGAAGCCTAGGTCATCAGCAAGCACGCTCGACGTCGACCAAGGGGGGAGCTCGGGGCGGAGGTCGAACGGCTTGGACGAGGTTGATCTCAGTTCGCGCTCGTCGGCTGGATAGCCAACTGATGCGAACCTTCGAGCCTTACCTGGTGTCCGAGGTCGCGTTGAGTCCGTCGACCTTCTCAGTCGACGCGAATCCTCCTCGAACCGGGCCGACCTACTGACGCTCATCGTTTTGAGCTGCCGATTTCCACCCCATCGTCACACCAATCGGTACGCATGCACTTGCCACCAGGCCTGACTGAAACCGTGCTCGACGTGAGGTCCTCATGTAGCTGTCGATGATGGACGCCAGTCTGGTGCGATCGAGCGGTGCGGTGGGCAGTTCATCGGCCGTCTCCGGGAGCTCGGCTTCGAACTCGATGAGCTCGATCCCTGTCTCTGTGAACCGAACTCCCGCACCACCGTAAGTTACGAACGAGTCGTCGCCGCAGGCGAATCCAATCCGGAGTCCCCGTGCGCGGGCCGCGTGAGCGAACAGTCGGGTCATTTCGACGTGGTCCAGAGACTGGACGATCTCCGCAGTATCGTCAAACGAACGGGTGAAGACGAACGCGGCCTCGAGCAGACTCAGCAGCCGGAGGGGTCGGTAGACCTGATTGTCGTTTTTGGTTGTAGCGACGAGATAGACCTCGCCGAATGGTGACTCGTTGAGAGCGTCTCGCAACTCCTCCACGAGCAGTTCACCAACGTCATGCGACTCACCGACAAGAGGTCCGTGTTCGATCCAGTCATAAACGAGTAGATCGACGCGGGCCACCTGTTTGAGGTAGTCAGGTGCGAGGGTGTTCTTATCGATGATCCGCGCCGCGAGCTTGCGTCCGTGCAGATCCTCTGGGTTTTGCTCACGGAAGATTACCCGAAGGCCTTCGTGCTTGACGTTGCCATCCTTGTCGAGCACCGTAACTGACTGCACTGGCAGTTCCTGCACATCATCGGCGTGCCGATACGGTGACCCCTTCCGACTGATCTTGCCAGCGAGGATGTCATCGAAGTAGCCCGGAACATTCATCAGTCGGGCATCGGATTCGCTGGCGAACAGTTCGGTGATCTCCACACCGTAGGACCACTCCTCGGACCCTGTGCGCTTGAGCAAGAAGTCGGGTCGTTCACTTTCTGTGTAGTCGAACCGGTTCGTGTCAAAGACCGTAAGGAAAAGAGCCAGCTCCTTCGTCTTCTTTCTGCTGTCTCCGCGACTTCTCGACATCAATCCAATCCACCCTTCATGCGCCTCGTTCGCCACCGCCTGTGGCTCATGCTAATGCGGCAGGAGACCAGGGCGACCGAGTCGGGAGACCTTGCTGCGGAAACCTCAAGCGTCCCATGAAGTCGTCTCTCGCGGAGGAGGAGCGGCAGCCGCCCGCCGAGCCCGAACGGCTTGGGCGAAGTTGATCTCGGTTTTCGCTCGTCGGCCGTGTCAGGCTTGCTAGGTCATCATTTCGCTCGGCCACGACGTGTACAGCCGCCACTGACCTGTGTCGGGGTGGATGCCACCGTCAGGATCTTCCCATATCCAACGGAGCGTCGGCTCATAGTCGCGGTCGTTGATAGTGAGCTTGACCGTGATGTTGCACATGGCCAGGGCTGGCTGATCCACAGCAAGGATCTCGAATGCGGTCAGTCGGTACTTGTCATAGCGCTTTCGCATTTTCGCGGGCGGAACGATCGGTGTGCGTTTCGAATGACGGGCAAGCGATTTGGGCATGTGACCATAGTTTGTGCGGGTCCATAACGTCAGAAACTCCTGGCACGCAAGGTATCCCGGATGTAGCTCCATCCCCTGATCGCCGGATCGGAGTGTTTCGGGTTGGAATGCGGCCATCCGCCGCTTTGTGTCGCTGGACTGCTCGATTGTCGAAAGTAGCTTCTCTAACGACTCTTCCGGAGTAGGGTCAGGCTGGACGGGCGCCTGCCGCTTCTCCTCGGCCAGGGCCCAGTCGACCACAGCGAACAGGCGATTCCACGCCTTGGTTGCGACCATGATGTTGTTGTAGTTGGGCAGCGTGCCGTGAACGATGCCGTTGCGGTACAGGTCTACCGTCTCAGTCTGATCGGTGGCGTAGACGCCCTTTCGGAAGGTTGCATGCGCAGAGGTCAGCCCCATGTGGTGACCGACGACGCTGTCCCATGCATCGACCTCGCTCTCCTCCCGTGCGTGCAACCCCTTGCGTAGCTTCGTGTCGACATCGTTGACGAAACCGTCCATGACACTCATGAGGACGTGAACTACTGCGTAGTACCGTCCGGCTTCGTAGTCGGTGAGTGCGAAGTTGATGAGATGCTGTCGTGGACGTATCGCCTTGTGCTTTCCGGCTCGAAGCGTCATGAACCGAAGAGTGCCTTCTTCCTGGTAGTAGGCAACCAGCGCACTTTCGGCCGCCTCATGGTTACCACCGCTTTCTTGGATCAACGTTGCCATGCGGTCAAGGCTCAGCTGATCGTGGAAGACCCAGTTTCGTGGGCCGAGCAGCTCACCGAAAGCGTCGACAGTGTCGGTGATGTGCCGAAGCTTCTGGTGTAGCTGGTCGAAGTCGGGGCGCTGATCTTCGGGAAGGAGGCGTGCCAGCGGCTGATAGGTCTCCAGCTGCTGGTACATCTCGACCGCGGAAGGCAGATCGCGTGCGGAACTATATGGCATTGCTACCTCTCAGGTCTTCTGCGGCTGCAATCAGCTATCTGCCGCCTTGCCGAAGCTGCTCTGACTTCCTCCAAAGCTACTTCCGTCAGATCATTGTCACCACGCATTTTCGCGGCATGCGGCTGTACACCTGGTCGTGTCCACCTCGGCTCGCTGGCCGTTCCAGCGCCGGAGACCGTTGTGCGTTCGACAACGCGAAAACCCAAGCCAGTGTCGATGACAGCCAGAAGGCGGACGCGCACTCCGCAACGCCGCGGAGGGCAGGAACAGCCAGCAGATGTTCTGCCCGACAGCTGAGCCTGCTCAGGACCCTGGTGAGAAGGCCGACGGATAGCGAATCGAGGAGCCACCTCTTCGCTACCCCGTCCGGCCAACAGAGCCAGCTCGCACAGGAGATGCGTTGATCGCGAATTGTATGCTCACGCAACAGAAGTCGATGTGTAGTACTGCATTCAGAGCCCCCACCCTGGGGCTGCCATCGCATGGAGTCGGTGTAGCTAAGATCTACCTGGGTGATCGGCCACCCCGGTGCACGATCTCCTCCTCTCGAAGGGCTTGAGTTGGGCAAGAAGTGTGGGCGCGGCGAGATCCCGAAGAACCGGACTGTCACGCGGATGCAGATGACTGTGGCAGTTGCGCCTTCGGGTCCGTTGAGCATCCAGGGTGAGTTACAGCTGTGTCGATCGGCCTTGCTGTACGCGGACTCGGTGACGTTGATCAGCCCACAGATGTCCTATTTGCAGCTGATGGCTGGATACCGCCAGGCGCGAGACATCGAGTACCTGCGGCTCGCGGCGAAGGGGGCCCCGGTCTACGCGCCCGATGAGGCGGAGAGACTCAATCAGATGGTCGATCAGTACGACCGCACGTCGCGTGCTGACCGCCGCGCCCAGAAGAAAGAAATCCAGCAGTTCTTCGAGGTGCTGCGCCCGACGAAGGAATTGCTGATCGCCAACGCGGTGAATACCCTGGCGAACTGTGGCTACGATGAACTGGAACTGGCAATCAACGAAGGAATTCTGACTATCGAGCCGATGGATAATGTCGACCTCACGACATTCGGCGATGACCGCGAGTCTACAATCGGAACCTTTGAATACTTCAATCGTGTTTCGAATACACTTCTTACTGGAGATAGCTACCCGCTTTTCGATCAAGTGACAGGTGACCTCGTCAGGAAAGGCGTCGACGCAGGAATTCTCGCGCCGGTGCAGGTTGCTCGTCGACGTGGCCGGAACGCTGCTCTAGCCAACGGATTCTTCGACCATCTCCCATACTTCGAACACGCCACAATTGATGAGATCCTGGATATCCGGACCGATCTACGGAAGCCGCTCGGCAAGTTCCGTGAAGGCGTACAGCAGATCTCCAAGGATATAGACCTCAATCCTGAAGACCCTCAATTCCCGCACATCATAGCGGATGAATGGACCGCGAAAATTGCTCCTGCATTGGATGAAATCGATGAGCTGTTCGCCGAGAACTCCAGCTACCGCGACCTACTGCGGCGGGGAATCTCTGATGCTGCGGGATTGGCTGGACTGACAGGGCTTGGGAGCATGGTTGTCGCTGCCGGCGCAGCCGGTGGCACCCCCGCGGCGACAACTTTGCTACTTGGAGGCGGAGTCGCTGCCGCGCTGGGTATACCGATGGCCACCTTGCGAGCAATGCAGGCGCAATGGAAAGATCTGGAAACTGCCAAGAACGCGCAGTTCTACTTTCTGTATGAGGCCAATGCTCGGCTTGCGAGTCCGGCCAGCTAAATGCGGTGTGAGCTACGGGCCGGCATTCGATCGCTTCTCTGCGCGACGTGTGATCTGAAGTAGCAAATCGGCTAGCTGGAACGATGATGCGCTGGTCACCGATATCGTTGCGCGAAGCAACCAGCCATGGTGGTGGCGCTGCGATCCTTGCGGGCACCAATGGTGTGCACTGCCGTCGAACCGCGCCAATCCGGTGCTGAGCCGCCCCGCGTGCCGCAATCGCCGTCCACGACGCGAGAACACATCTATCTGATGGACCCGATCGTGTAGCGCGCCCGCCGCCCGGTCGAAACCGATGGTGCGCCGAGGCTAGTCGCTCGTCGTCGACACCGCGGTCGCTGCGGTCAGGCTAGAGACCTGGTACCTCATGCTCTGGCTGACGGCCTGAAACTGGAGCGGATTCCCGCCGAGGTCAGCGCCCAGCCCGACAGATTCCCTGTAGACCGTCACTGGTCGTTTCGGCAGGTGGTGGTCGGCAGATCGCGCCGACCCGGAGGCGCAGCGTCGGGCGGGTCGGGGTCGCCGCGATGTACAGATGCCCGGCGTCGGCGTTGTGATCGCGACGGAAGGAGTCATATCGGACGCAACACCGCAGCACTCCTACACCAGAAAGGGGACCACGGTCCGGCCGCAGTAGGCCTGGGTCACTGCTCAGTGCCATACGAACGATCGACGCTTCGAAGCCACGACACGTCCGCACGCCCGACTGACGACCATGCACCACCGCAATGTCAGTGAACTGCGTTGCCGCAACGTCAGCACTTTTCGTTGACCTTGTCGACAGATACGTGGTCGAATATTTCAGATCGAGTTTCTCAAGGACGAAGCTTCGGATTCCAGGCTCGGCTGGTCGCAGTGCACAACAACTCTGCGGGAGGCGGTGTGTCATGGTCGACCCGGCGGTTCTTGCATTGCGCCAGGCGGCGGCAGACCGGCTGGCCGTGCTGGATCAGCACGGGGATCTGACCAGCCACCATGTCAGGTTGGCCGCCCAAACCGTCGGTGTGTCGGAACGGACAGCGTGGAGGTGGGTTGCCGCACGGCGGGCAGCGGAACCGATGTGGCGCAAGCGTGAACGGTTCCGGATCGACCACCGGCTGCGGATCCGATTCGCCTACTGGCGCGGCAACGCCGCGGCGTTGCACCGCGAACTCGTCGAACAAGCCGAGCAAGGCGGCGCCCCAGCTCCGAGCCTGGTGACCGTGCAGCGCGCGCTGCGCAAGGATGTCTCACGCGGTGACCGCGCGGGATTGCGTGCTGGGGAACTGGAGCGCCGTAAGTTCGATGTCTTCTTGAAACGGCCCTCGACCTACCGCAATGCCGAGTGGGAGGCAGATCATGTCGAGGCCTCGGTGGAAGTCGATGTGGGTGATCGGCTAGCGAAACCCTGGGTGACCTGGTTCGTTGATCGGCAATATTGCCTGATCATGGGGGTCGCGGTCACACCACGGTTCCCCAATCGGGAAGCGATCCTGGCGTCGCTGCGCGCGTCGATCCTGACCGAGGAGCCCTACGGCCCGGCAGGCGGGTTGCCCACGGTGGTGCGCATGGATCAGGGCAAGGATTTCTTGTCATCGACGGTGCAGGACGCGTTGGGTGTGTTCGGGACTCGCGTGGTGGTGCTGCCGGGGTATACCCCGTATCTGAAAGGTGCGGTCGAAACGGTCAACGGCGCGGTCAAGCGCATGCTCTTCAAGGGCATGCCTCGCTACACCCATTCTCAAACCGGGGTCAACGGTGCGGTGGCGGATCCCGATGCGCCCGCGCTGCCATTCGAAGCGTTCGTCGCCGATCTGCTGGACTGGGTGAGGACCTGGAACAACAGCACCGACCACGACATCGACCGTTTGAACGGGGTCTCGCCGTTGGACAGCTGGCTGGCCGATCCGACACCGTTGCAAGAGCTCGACCGCGACCGGTTGTGGATGTTCACCCTCGAAGATGATCGCAAACCGCGCGTGATCTCCACCAAAGGCGTCGCGCGCGGCAAGGGCCGCCACTACATCGCGGACTGGATGGTCGGCCTTGTCGGTGCGAAGGTGCGGGTGCGATACATGCCCAACCATCACCACGAGATCGAGGTGTTCGACGCCCAGACCGGCCGCCACCTGGGGCCCGCGATCTTGGCTGACCAGGCACCCCCACAGATGATCCGCGACGTCCAACGTGCCCGCGCCGGCCGCGCCCGCCAGTTGCGAGCCGACCTTGCAGCGGCCGAACGCTCACGGCGGATCCGATACGCCGCGGTCACCCGAGCCGAGCCTGCGCAACCGCTGGACATGATGACCGTCGAGCGAGCGAAGCAGGAGCTGGGTGCCCGGAGCGACTCAGAACTCGCGAAACTGGCACGGCCACTCGTCATCCCACTGTCACATCCACCACCGGAGTGGGTACGGCCGATAGAACCTTCACCCAAGCGGGAATTGAAGAAGGACAAGCCATGACGGCCACACCCACGCCTGAGAACAACTATGGCGATCCTGTCCCCGAGCACTATCTAGGCTTGGCGGGAGCGAACGTGGTGGCGACCGAGGCGCTGATGATGGCGCACGACAACCTCGCCGATGTGATCGAGGCACAGGCGATGATGTGTGTGCATGGTGACGCTGGCCTGGGCAAGACTTTGTCGGTAAACGCGGCCTTGTGTCGGCTCGCACCGGGGCTGGTATGTCGCGTCCAGTTCCGGGCTCGCCCCACGCCACGCGACATCCGGCACACTCTGTTTACGGCGTTGGCTGTGAGCGGGCGGCCGCCAGCCAAACCGATCGAGTTCGACCTGATATTGAAAGATGTTCTCGCGGAACGATTCCGGATCCTTGTCTGCGATGAGGCTCAATGGTTGTCGCGAGAGTGTTTCGAGTACTGGCGACATCTGTGGGACGACCAACGCACCCAAATCGCGATCGTCTTTGTCGGCGGAGGGGACTGCTACGAAGTGCTGCGGCGCGAGCCGATGCTCAGCTCGCGAGTATACGTGTGGCAGGAGTTTCGGCGGATGACCGCCGAACAAGTACTGACCGTGATCCCGGCCTACCACCCGATCTGGGCCCAGGCCGACCCCGAGATCATCGCCTACGCCGATACCCATGCCGGCCACGGCAACTTTCGCTCCTGGGCCAAAATCACCTCCCACGCCGCCCGAACGCTGAACAAAGCCGGACGCGACACCGTCGATCATGACGTCCTTGGTTACGTGTTCTCCAAACTCAGCGGACGAACTGGATGAGCACGCCCGGGTCGGCGATGTTCCCTGTCAGTGACGACGAGCTCGCCCCAGAACTGAGATGGTGCTGGCTGCCGCCGCGTCGTCGCCACCGACAGCGCATGATTTTGCTGCTCGATCCCGCCGACGACAAAAACATCACCGCGACCTTGCTGGCGGGCAGTAACTTGAGCGCTGGCATCATCACCGTCCACCCGACGCCAGGAACCCGCGGGTCGGCGATGCTGGCCCACGACATCCTCGTCGCCCTAGGCCGTTCGGCACGCAGGTTGGAAGGCCAACACATTGGCAGCGAACGATCCGCGTGGATCGCGGTGCGGTCCTGGATTCGCGCTGATGACGTGCGACGGGTGATCGTGTTGCGTGCGCACCGGCTGTCTGAGGCCGGATGGACGGCGTTGATCGGCTTGTGGCGCGACACCGGCACCCAAGTGGTGTTGGTGTGCCATGGCGTTGGAGAAGAAGAGGCTCTGGCCCGCTTTCCCGACGGTGTCATGCCGAGGGTGGTCCATCGTGCCGATCGCGTACTGCGCGACAGGCACGCACGGCGATCCGCCCCGTTGGCCTCGCGCACGCCCCGGCCGTTGCCGATGGTGCCCGACACCGACGTGGCACGCTTTCGTGCCGATGCCTTCCGACGTTTGTCGCTCGAAGAGTTCTCCCGGGTGGACGCGGTTTATCGGCAGGGCATGGACGCGGCGTGCCGATGGTCGGCGACCCTGCCCGACCCCGCGACGGCGGGCGTGGGGGGCCATATCGGCGAGTTGTTGCCGCGGGGAAGGCTCGGTAGCGAACTGATCGTGGGAGCGCAGGCATTGGCCCAGAGGTACGGCGAGGCGGAGTTGCGTCGGCTGGCGGCTGGACTGCTCTGTGTGGGGTATGGGCATGGTCTGACCACCTTTCCCCAGGAATTCGACGACGCCGAGGAAGTCCACCGATTTGTCACCGGTCTCGTAGCTCGCGCGCATTCTGCCCAACACGCGATCACGTTGTTGCGGGGCGCGCAAGCTGGCGCGTTGCTACACGGCGTTTTGCTGCAGATGCCATCGGACCTGGTAGATCTGACCGGCCCCGGTCTGACCGGGATACCGATCACCCCCCAAGTCGCTGCTCATCTGCGCAGCGAAGTCGTCAATCCTGCTTACGCGGGCGCGGTCGCGGTCGCGGTCTACACCGGGTTCGATACCGAGGACCTGATGCGGATCCCTGTCGCGGCCGTGTCCGACGAGGGGGGCACACTGCGCTGGAACACCGCACAACGTTGGGAAAGGCCGGATTGGTGTGTGCTAGCGATGCCCGAGGCATCGCGGCCGTTCTTGGCCGCTGCCCGGACCTACGCGATCCTGCAAGGATTGGCGCCGGACAAGCCGCTATTCAAAGCCTCCGCGCAGTTAACCGGGCCAAAGATCGCCCAGCAGGTTGAGGCCGCCGGGCTCGCTCCCGCACACAGGACACCGGCCAGCTGTCGCTGGTGGCGCACAGTGCGCGCCTGGCACGTCGCGACACCGCTGCACAACGACCGCGGATACGTCCGATGATCCCCCCTGGGCCGTCCCGGTTGAATTATTCGCGAATCCGCCGACGCGCCGCCGAACTCGGCCTGACCGAGCAGACGCTATGCCAGGCGACTGGCGTGCACCCCTACAGCGAGCGCGATCCCGACCAACGCACCGTCACCCTCACGGTGCTCTCACGCCTTCGCACCCTGCTCGGACTGACGTGGGCCGAATTGGTGATCGAACCAGACAACGCCGCACACGAGGCCTCGGAGATCGCCCACGCGGCGCCGGAGGGCGAAGATGCCGCTGACGCAACCCTGCTACTAGGGGTGCTTGCCTCCAGAGGCGGGGCGACGACACAGACAGTGCTGGGACGGCTCGCATGGACACACGCCCGCCTCGATGCAGCCATCGATGTCGTCCGCGACCAGTTGGCAGGCACTGCGTTGCAACTATCGGGCACCGAGCTATACCTCACGTTGACAGTCGTGCCGGGCACGGTGTCCGGCACGGTCGATGATCGCTTGATCGAGGAGGACGCACGTCGGGTCGCGTTGACTCCAATGCTCGCGGAAGACTTGTTGCGCCTGGTGCGGCAGAAGATACTCGCGCCGTTCCCCGGCGAGCCCGATATGTGGCCGGCGGAATCGGCCGGGAGCCATTTTCAGCGCCAGACCGCGCTACTGAACCAGTGCATCGCCATCGGACGCCGAAGTTCCGTCGGTGACGAGTTCGCCCGCCACCGTGACAGTGCCGACGAATTCACGACTTCCTACGAGGTGGTCGCCAACCTGCAGATTCACCCCGACGTGATGTACGCATTGGGCTTGGCCGGACCGCCCCTCCAGGCAGGCTGACCATCCGCAAGATCGGCTGCTGAACAACCGTTTTCGACGAGACAGAATCGAGAAGCGTCAACGACCGACCGCTGCCATGTCAGCAACTAAGGCGCAGGAAGGTCTTGAGTGGCGACATTCAAGCCTTTCACCTCTTCGATGCGGCGGTCGAAATCGAGCTCGGTGGACGGCCCACTAACCTCGCCAGCCGCGACGGCAGCCCGTAGCGCTTCCAGCTTGCGGGTTCCTCTCCATAGCCCGAGACGGCCAATTGCTGCTGCTAACCGTTCTGAACTGGTCAGACGGTGCCATCAAGGAGCTGCACTGGGGTCGTCGCCAAAGCGGTCGGATTGATCGATGGCTTTCCGGGGTTGGCCATACTTCGCCCGCTCATCTGTCAAACGCGAAATGATCAAGAGCGTAAACGTCTTATGTGCTTCCAGTTGATCTGTAAACGCCGTATAATGCCGAGTCGATCGTCCGTGGGCGACCTTCTCGATCGGACTAGTCAGTGGTCCGCGTATTCCAAGCTCGGCGAGCCCGGCAAGGTCGGCTTCGCCTAGAGCGACTGACCACATCACATGAGATCGGAGTGAGCGATGTCCACAGTGATCGTGAAAGGACGCCAAGTAGGTGTCGACCCCCGAGCTGAGTCGTGGCTGGCCGCGACCGAACTAGCCGGGGACGTCGAAGCCGCACACAGGTTGTCGCGTGCAGTAGACCCAGAACGATACGGTTTCAGCAAGCGAGAACGTTTGGATCTCGCCACGTGCACCGGCGACAAGGCCGAGCTGGTGTTGTGGATACTCGAAGCCGGGCAAGTACCCACACCTGACGCGGTAATGAAAGCAGTCACCGGGCCACCCATGCTTAACGCCTCGGTCGGCAAAGCAGAAACATCGGCAGAAACGAAGCGACTGACGTCGGTCATTCGAGCCGAGCGAGACAGGTTCGGAGAGCTCGTCTCGGAGGCCATCGCTATGCACTGGGCGCGCTTCGGCGTTGGCCCGACGTGGCAGGAGGCATGGCGATCCGAGGCGTTGACCTCCTGGTGGGTGTTGTCCGAAGGCTGCGTCCCTGAGTACAGCATCGCGCGCGGTCCGATGTTTAGAACCCTCGAGCGAGCAGGATGGATTGCCTACAACCGGAACCCACACTCGCTATGTACCGGGCGGCAGTTTCACATCCGATTCCATGGGGACCATGTTTCTGCTGCTCCAGCACCGATTGTCGGCTATCTCGTCGCCAACCACATCGGAATCCATCGGCGCCTGCACAATTGCAGCCCGACCTGGTCCGAACTCGCAGAGTTGGCCACCGACGCCAAAGGCCTTCCACTCTTCTTCAACGCCGGGGATGCTCGCGCACAACAACGTTGGCTGGAAACCCAAGGATGGATCAGGATCGAAGACACCGAGCTACGCCGGGGCGAGCGCGCGAAAGCCGAAACCCGTAGACGCGCTGCGCTCCGAAAGGCCACGGCGGCCAGCCGCGCCGCCTGATTGAGCCTGACCTCGGATGGCCGGGGCAGGCCGGGCGTGAGACCATGCCGGTCCCCATGGATCCCCGCGCTGACCTCCCCTAGTCACAAGTCGGCATAACGGAGCTGCGGTTCCGTGAAGCCGATGGAGTCAGGTTTGCGCGCCGCGAGGACTTCGAGCACTGTCGCCGTCAACAGTTTCGCGACCAGGGTGTCGAGTAATGACCTTGATTTGACGGTACCTCTCGGTCACCTGGGGTCAGAGCTTCGTGTATTCAGCCCAATCCCAGCGCTGCTAGTTTCCGGTAGAGAGTGGCGCGTGAGATTCCGAGCGCTTCGGCGGTTTTGAGTCTGTTTCCGTTGGCTCGTCGAAGTGCGGCGGCGATCGCTTCGCGTTCGGCTTGTTCCAGATGGCTCAGGCGTTTGTGGGAGGAGGTCTGCGCGGTGGTGGTGGGTAGGTCGGCGGGTTGTAGGCGAGGGCCAGTGGTGTGGTCGAGTGCGGCGCGCAGGGTGCGGTTGAGCTGGGCGATATTGCCGCGCCAATCGCGTTGGCAGAGTTCACGAATGGTTGACGCGGCAAGTCCGACGGTGCCTTCGCTGAGTCGGCGGATGAGCATTTCGGCGAGATCGGTGACGTCTTCGGGGCGGCGGGACAGGTCGGGGACCTCGACGACGTATTCGAACATCGTCAGCAGGCGAGGGTCGATGTCCTCGGCGCGCTCGGCGGTCAGGGTTGCCACGGCGAAGCCGCGATCGTGGGCGTCCAGTTCGGCACCGAGCGTGGCCAGTTCATCGGAGCTGCGGTGGGTGAGGTCGCCGAGTAGCTTGCCTTCGCTCGCTTTTCTCGCGACCGTGATGCGGTTGCCGCTCACCGCGCCGGCCAGGGCGGTCTTGCCGACACCTGGCGCGCCGTAGAGGAGCAGGCGGCCCTCGGTGGTGGCTGCTCGCGCTGCCGCGTGCACGGCTGATCGCCACAGCCAGCTGCGGCCGGGAAGTTCGTCGAGTATCGCGTCGACGAGGGCGGAGACGGAGTCCGAGGTGGAAGACGACCGGGTGGGTTCGGTCGGTGCGGTCGACAGCTGCAGCAAGGCGCCCGCGACATCGCCGGAATTGTGGACCAGCCGCAGCCCGACATCGATGGGAGAGCCGTCGCCTGCGGTCAATCGCAGTGGTTGCCCGCCCAGGGCGATGGTTCGCTGGACCGAGTCCCACAGCTGGTCGTGGGAGTAGCGGGAACCGACCAGCGCCGACGCGAGGGTGTTCGCCATGATGATGCGATCGTTGAGGGCGATCACGGGCCGACGTGATCCTCGGCGATCGGCGTGCAGGAAGGCGTCGAGTAGGGCGCGGTCGTCGGCGGCGTATCCGCTGAGCAGGCGATCCCCGGCATCGCGGGCGGCGCGCTCGACCAGTGCGGCGAGGACCTCGTGGGGGGCGCCGGTGGGACAGACGAGGTCGAGAACGCCTTCGATGCTTCCGCTGCCGGGCCGGATCACCGGCACTCCGACAGCGACGACGGGGTCGAAGCATCGGTTGAAGTGTTCGGCGCCGTCGACGATGGAGATCGCGCGTTCTTCCAGCACGGTTCCGAGCCCGGTCGATCCGACGCTGGCTTCGTCGAACCGTGCACCCTTCAGTACCCCCATGCCATCGAGCAGGGTGCCCATCGAGGTGCTGGAGACCCACCGGTCGGCGATGTAGGCATCACGGTCGGTCACCATCATCGCGAACTCGGCGGTGCCCAACTGGGCCATGATGTCGTGAACCACGGGTCGGACCGCGCGCAGCAGTGCGCTGTCGGGGTTCATCGCGGAAGCGAAGACCACGGCCGGTTCGGTGTCGGGGCGGACGCCGCCGAGCTTGGCGCGCTTCCACGCACGCAGGGTGGCCGGGCGGACATCCGCAGATTCCACTCCCTCGTGCAGAAATGCTTCCCGCGCCGCGGCAATCAGCGATTGATCATTCATAGCTCTCCTCATCGTCGCTGCTCAGCACGGGTAATTCGCATCACCACCTTGTGTGACCGGCAACACACTCGCCCTGATGGTAACCCCGAACATCGGCGAGGAGTGTCTCAGATCTGCGACACAAAGCCGCGCTGCCGAAGGACGCCGGTGCCGGTCGGTGCGATCTCGAAATCGAGACACTGCGAGGTGACGCGGCGCACATAGCCTTCGTTCACGGCACTCGCCGAATTCAATTCTTTCTCGATGCAGCGGAGGAACAGCTCATGGAAGAGCGCGTCACATTTCACAGCGATGGCGAGACCTTGGTCGGCACCTTGTTCCGGCCCGATGGTGTGGAGGGTCCGTTGCCCACGGTGGTCGCCGGCGGTGGCTGGTGCTACGTCAAGGAAATCGTGCTTCCGCATGTCGCGCGAATCGTGGCCGAGCAGCAGGTGCAATTCCTCGGATTCGACTATCGAGGATTCGGTGAGAGCAGAGGCGCGCGACGCCAGCACATCGATCCATGGGAACAGATCGCCGATTACAAGAACGCACTGAGTTATGTCGAAACTCGTGACGATGTCGATGCGCAACGGCTCGGGGTGTTCGGCATCTCCTACAGCGGCGGGCACGCCCTGGTGCTGGCCGCCACCGACAGCCGGGTGAAGGCCGCAGTGAGCGTGGTCCCGGTGGTTGAAGGCTACGACAACATGCGTCGTGCGCACGGTGAAGTCGCGTTCGCGGAGCTGGAGGCCACGATCCTGGCCGACCGCAGGATTCGCGCCGGCGGCGGCGAAGGTGCGAGCCTGCGCATGAGTTCGCTGGAACCGTGGAAAGAACTGTCCACCTGGCCCTTCCCGCGAATCGGGGAGGTGTTCAACAAGCTGAGGGAGTCCGGGGAAGCCGAGCGCCATGAGCACTGGAGCACGCTCGAGTCCACCGAGTTGCTGCTGAACTACTCGGTGTTTCCCTTCCTGCCGCGCATTCTCGACAAGAAGGTGATGATGATCGTCGCCGAGGGCGACAACATCACGATGTGGGACCGCGAGATCGCGGCATTCAACGACATTGCCAGCCCGGCGAAACGTCTCGAGATCTTGCCCTCGGTCAGTCACATGAGTTTGTATTCCGACCAGCGCGACACCAATGTCGCCGCCGCGAAGGCCGCCGATTGGTTCGGCTCCGCATTCAGTTCTTCGAACTGAAACCCAGTCCCGCACACATTTATTGACAATGGGGTCGTTAGATGAATATTCCCGTTCGGTGGATCATCTTGATCGGATCGTTCACCGCTTATCTGTTCGACGCGCTGGAAATCGTCATTCTGTCGCTGGCTCTGCCGTCGATGCGCGCAGACCTCGGTATCAGTGTCGTGCAGGGTGGCCTCTTGGCCACTTCGACCTTGCTCGGGATCGGCGCCAGTTCGGTCACGGTCGGCCGGATCGCCGATAAACACGGCCGGAAGGTGGCCCTGTTGGGCAGCCTGGTGCTATTCGGTGTGTGCACGGCATCGGTGGCGGTGATGCCGAGCTTCGGCTGGATCATGGTGTTGCGGTTGGTCGCCGGCTTCGGGTTGGGCGGTGTGTGGGCGATCGTGTCGACCTACGTGGTCGAGTCGTGGCCCGAGCGGGAACGGGGCCGCGCCGTCGCGTTCGTGATGAGCGCGTTCCCGGTGGGTGGCATGCTCGCAGCGCTGATCGCGGGCACCTATGCCTCGAACTGGCGGGCGATGTTCTTCGTCTCCGGGGTCGGCGTCATCGTGCCGATTGTGCTGATCTGGCGGTTCTTCCCCGAATCGCGCGAATGGCTCGACAACGTCAGCGCTCGCCGCGCGGCGGGCGAAGCGCCGACAGCGAACACCCGGGAGATCTTCGGCCGCGAGCTGATTCGCTCCACGGTCCTGGGCACCACCGTGTGTTCGCTGGCATTGCTGGGCTTCTGGGGAGCCAGCGCTTGGCTGCCCACCTTCCTGGCTGAGGACCGTCAGGTCCCCGCCACCACGGTCGCGGTGTTCATCAGTGTGCTGAACCTGGGAATGTTCTTGGGGTACAACGTCTTCGGATTCATCGCCGACAAGGTCGGCCGAAAGCGCGCACTCATCGCGTCGTTGCTCGGGACCGGCCTGGTACTTCCCCTCTACGTGGTGGCCGCCAACGAGACGACACTGCTGGTGCTCGGGCCCGCCTACGCCTTCTTCGCCGTGTTCACCGGCATTCTCGGCAGCTATCTCGGCGAGCTGTATCCCACCGAGCTCCGCGCGACCGGTGCGGGGTTCTGCTTCAACGTCGGCCGCGGTATCTCGGCGCTGGCCCCGCTGTTGCTCGGCTACCTGGCGGGCACCACTGGTTTCGCCATCGGCTTCGCGCTCTGCGGTGGGCTGTTCCTGCTCGCGGCCGTCGCCGTCATCGCGCTGCCCGAGCGCTACAGCCCGGCGACTGTCCTGTCCGACGACACATTGTCTGCCGAAGACGACGGAGTGAAACTGTGAAAATCCGCGGTGCGGTGCTCGAACGAGTGGGCGCGCAAACTCCGTTCAGCCAGTCCAGGCCGCTGCGAATCTGCGAACTGGACCTGGCGGATCCACGAGCGAACGAACTACTGGTTCGGGTGGAGGCCGCCGGAGTCTGTCACTCGGATCTGTCGGTGCTCACCGGGAGCAGGCCACGTCCATTGCCGATGCTGCTCGGTCACGAAGCCGCCGGGTCGGTGCAACGTGTCGGCTCCCGCGTCGACGACATCGCGCCGGGAACTCGCGTCGTGATGACGTTCCTGCCGCGGTGCCGCGACTGTGCGGCCTGTGACACGGCGGGACGCGTGCCGTGCCCAGCGGGCTCAGCGGCGAACGCGGACGGCGTCATGCTCGACGGCGGTCGCCGCCTGACCCACGACGGCTCGACCGTGCACCATCACCTCGGGGTATCGGCCTTCGCCACCCACATCGTCGTGGACCGGCGCTCGGTGGTGCCGGTGGGTGACGACGTTCCCGCCGAGGTCGCGGCTGTGCTGGGATGCGCGGTGCTGACCGGCGGCGGTGCTGTGCTCAATGTGCGCGCGCCGGTGCCGGGGAACACGATCGCCGTCGTCGGTCTGGGTGGAGTGGGGATGGCTGCGCTGCTGGTCGCGCTCGCACAACGAGATTGCCGTGTCATCGGCATCGACACCCTCGCCGACAAACTCGACTCCGCCCGAGCGCTCGGCGCGGACGACGTGTTCACGCCTGCCCAAGCTATCGACAATGGAGTCGAGGCCGACATCGTCGTCGAGGCGGCAGGCCATCCGCGCGCACTGGAGACAGCGATCGCGTGCACCGCGGTCGGCGGTACCACGGTCACGGTCGGACTACCCGATCCGCAGGCGCAGATCACCCTCTCGCCCCTGCGGCTCACCAGCCGTGCGCATTCCCTGGTCGGCAGCTACCTCGGTTCCGCCGACCCCGCCCGCGACATCCCTCGCTACGAGCGGCTGTGGCGAGAGGGGCGCCTACCCGTCGAACGGTTGATCTCCTCGCGCATCGCCCTCGACGACATCAACACCGCCATGGACCGCCTGGCCGGCGGCAACGAGATACGTCAAATCATCACCTTCGGAGACGACACATGACCGAACACCTCTACGACGCGCTCATCATCGGCGCCGGTTTCGGTGGCCTCGGCGCCGCCGCCCAACTGACACGCCACGGCGTGCGCAACTTCTGCCTGCTGGAAGCAGGCGACGAGATCGGGGGTGTCTGGCGCGACAACACCTATCCCGGCGCCGCGTGCGACACCCAGTCGGTCATCTACTGCTACAGCTACCTACCGCACCTCACGGTGTCGCGAATGTATGCAGGCCGCGACGAGTTGCTGAGCTATCTGCGCCATCTCGCGCAGCACTTCGCACTCACCGAGCATATCCGCCTCGGCACCAGAGTCGTGCGGGCGCAGTGGGACGAGTCGAGGTCGCACTGGGTGGTGACCGACCGAAACGGCAACGAGTTCCACACGCGCGCACTGATTCCCGCGTGGGGGCAGCTCGGTACACCGCACATCCCCACCTTCACGGGCCAGGACTCGTTCC
The DNA here is from genome assembly GCF_050320175.1 of Nocardia sp. FBN12. GTDB lineage: Bacteria > Actinomycetota > Actinomycetes > Mycobacteriales > Mycobacteriaceae > Nocardia. The sequence continues at coordinate 2,229,693 of NZ_CP190048.1, forward strand.
GCGGCAACATGTTCCACTCCGCGCGCTGGGACCACACCGTCGACTTGACGGGCAAGCGAGTCGCGAGTGTCGGGGCGGCGGCGAGCGCGGTCCAGTACGTCCCCGAGATCGCCGCGTCGGCAAAGCAACTGGTGGTCTTCCAGCGTTCGGCGAACTACATCCTGCCCCGCAACCAGCAGGTGTTCACCACCGCCGAACTCGATACGCACCGGAACGACCCGGGAACCTTTCACGCGCTGCGCGAGCGCATTCACAACGAACGCGAGGAGGGCTTCGATCGAACCAGGCGCGGGACCGACGGTCAACGTAGCGGTGCCGATGATGCCCGCCGACATCTGGAAAGCCAGGTCGCCGACCCCGATCTGCGTGTCGTACTGACTCCCGACTACGACTTCGGATGCAAGCGCATCCTGCGCAGCGACGACTACTACCCGGCCCTGACCCAGCCGAATGTCACCGTGGAGACCGCGAACATATTGCGCTTCACCCCCGACGGCGTACTCGTCGACAACGACGAGTTCTACCCACTGGATGTGGTCGTTTTCGGCACCGGATTCGCCAGCCAGTCTTTCCAAGGCGACACCGCGATCATCGGCCGCGGCGGCCGATCGCTGCACGAGCGATGGGGGACTACCCCTGAGGCGTATCTGGGCATGCTCGTCGACGGTTTCCCGAACATGTTCCTCGTCTACGGGCCCAACACCAACCTCAACCACAACTCGATCGTGGCGATGCTCGAAGTGCAGCACGAATTCATCGCCGAATCCGTCGAACGGCTGTGTGCCTACAGCGAACTGAACATCGATGTCGAGGAGTACGCGATCCGCGGGTACAACGCGTGGCTGCAGGTACAGCTGGAGGATTCGGCGTTCACCTCCGAATGCTCGTCCTGGTACAAGAACGGCGACGGCAAGGTCATCAACAACTGGTGCGGCACCGTCGAAGACTACCGGCGATTGGTGACGGCGCGGACGCGACCCGAAGCGGTGCGTTCGTGAGCACTGAATCACCCGATCGCGGCCTCGACGACGTAGCCGCCGACCAACGAGCTCTCATTCGCGCCTTCCGCGACAACGGCAGCGCATCGTTCGACACCCTCGGTGTCGACGCCGCGCGCGCGGCCTATACCGCGGGCTGCGCAAGAAACGGGCTGCTTCGGGTCGAGCTAGCTCGGGTCGAGGACATGAACATCGGTGCGGAGCAAGACCTTCCGATCAGGTTGTACAGCAACTACCCGGCCCGCTCCGCGCGCCCGGTACTGCTGTTCGCCCACGGTGGCGGGTGGGTGATGGGGAGCCCGGACACCCACGACACGCTGTGCCGTTACCTCGCCGCCCATGCCGACGTGGCGGTCGTCTCGGTCGACTACCGATTGGCCCCCGAGCACCCGTATCCCGCGGCCGTCGACGACATGCGCACCGCGACCCGGTGGCTGATGGAACACGGAATCGAGCACGGTCTCGATGTCGAACGGGTGATCGTCGGCGGTGACAGCGCCGGTGGCCAGCTCGCCGCGGCGATCGCCGCGGAATGTCCCCGCGTTCGCGCCCAGATGCTGCTGTACCCGGTACTCAGCCTGGCCATGGACACCGCCTCTTATCACCGTGTCCAGCAGGGATTTCCGCTGACCGCTGCGACAATGCACTGGTTCACCGACCTCTACCTCGGCGGTATCGCGACACCACGGGACGCACCGGATCTCAACCCCGGCCTGCACCCGTACCCGATCCCCACCTTCTTGTCCACGGTCGGCAACGACCCGCTCTGCGACGAAGGCATCGACTACGCCGCGACCTTGGCCGCGTGCGGAGCGCCGATCACCCACATCCATCTGCCCCGGCACGCGCACGGCCTGTTCACCTCGGCGGGGGTGGTCGCAACCGGTCGGGCCGTGCTGGATCAAGCCTGCGTCTTCCTGGCCGCCATCGCCCATGAGGAGGTCGACCGAGGGTTCGCCCCGACCGGTGAACCCGAAGGAGCACAACGATGATCGACGCAACAGCAGTGATCGCCGACACCCCGCAGGGCCTATGGATCGACGGAGCAGCGGTCGATGCCACCGACGGCTACCGGTACCCGGTCCTCGACCCGGCCACCGGCGACACCCTGACCACCGTCGCCGACGCCCGCGCCATCGATGCGATGCGGGCCATCGAGTCGGCCGATCGAGTCCAGCGCCCCTGGGCCGTCACCGCACCCCGCGAACGCTCCCAGATCCTGCGCAGGGCATGGGAGTTGGTCACCGAGCGCGCCGAAGATCTCGCATTGCTCATGACCGCCGAGATGGGACGCGCCCTGCCGGACAGTCGCGCGGAGGTCGCCTACGGCGCGGAGTTCTTGCGCTGGTTCAGTGAGGAAGCGGTGCGCGTTCAGGGCCGATACACGCCCGCACCAGCCGGCAACGGCCGGATCCTGGTCACCAAAGCACCGGTAGGGCCGGTGCTGGCGATCACTCCGTGGAATTTCCCGTTGGCCATGGGAACCCGCAAGATCGGTCCGGCACTGGCCGCGGGCTGCACTGTGATCGTCAAGCCCGCGGCCGAGACACCGTTGACCATGCTGGCGCTGGCACGGATCTTCGCCGAAGCAGGCCTGCCCGCCGGTGTCCTCTCGGTGCTGCCGACCTCCGATGCCGCATCGATTTCGACGCCGCTGTTCGCCGACCCCCGACTGCGGAAACTCACTTTCACCGGTTCCACGCGGGTCGGGCGAATCCTGCTCGCCCGAGCGGCTTCCGGGGTGTTGCGCACCTCGATGGAACTGGGCGGCAACGCCCCCTTCCTGGTCTTCGACGATGCCGACCTCGACGCCGCGATCAACGGTGCGATGGCCGCGAAGATGCGCAACGGCGGACAAGCGTGCACGGCCGCCAACCGCTTCCTGGTCGCCGACGCTGTGCTCGAGGAATTCACGGCCCGGCTGACCGAACGCATGGCCGCGTTGACCGTCGGTGCCGGACATCGGACAGGCGTCGCAGTCGGGCCGCTGGTCAGTGCCGCCCAGCTCGACAGGGTCGCAGGGCTCGTCGACGAAGCGGTCGCGGCCGGTGCCCGGATACGAACCGGCGGCAAACCCCTGCCGGGTCCAGGTTTCTTCTACCCGCCCACGGTCCTGGACCAGATCCCCGTCCGCGCGCGCATTCTCGACCAGGAGATTTTCGGTCCGGTCGCGGTCGTCACCGGTTTCGGCGACGAAGCCGAAGCGATCGACCGAGCCAACGCCAGCGAGTACGGCTTGGCCGCCTACCTCTACACCCGTGACCTCGGCCGCGCCCTGCGAGTCACCGATGCGTTGGAGACCGGCATGGTCGCGGTCAATCGGGGAGTCCTGTCCGATGTCGCGGCTCCGTTCGGTGGCGTCAAAGCCTCCGGCCTCGGACACGAAGGCGGCGTCGAAGGCATCGACGAATACCTCGACTCCAAATATGTCGCACTCACGAACTGACACGCCACGACCGCCGCTTCGATCATCGTCCCAGTCATCCGCCCGGATCGTCCTCTGCGGCGACCGCGCTCGCGGCACCGTGCAGGATCATGTCGATGAAGCGAATTCGCAGCTGTGGATCGAGGGGATCACTCAGTTTCAAGGCCCGCAACTGTAAAGGGGCGAGCAAGGTTTCGAGCAACATTCGTGGCTCGATGCCGACCGGCAGCTCGCCCCTGCGGACCGCGCGTTCGGTGATCGGGTAGATCGGTCGCAGCGTGGCATCCCACAAGGAGTCTCGCAGCCTTGTCCAGCGGGGGTCGTCGCCGCCGAAGGACAAGGCTTGGTTCAGGAGCCGGCCCGTCGGTGTGCCGAGACATTCGCTGACGATGTTTCAACAACTCGTCCAGGTCGGAGCGAATCGAGCCGGTGTCGGGGACCTGGACAGACAAGCCTGCCGCGCTCGACAAGGCATCGACGATGAGGTCCTCGCGTGAGCCCCAGCGTCGGTAGATGGTTGTCTCATGGACCTGGGACAGGGCGACGACCTCCGCGACCGCGAACGCGGTCAACCCCTTGTCGGCCAGAACTTTCAGTGTCGCGTCGATGACGGATTCCCGTACTCGCGCGGATCGCCCGCCGGGCCGCCGACGTTTCTGCTCACCCACCATTGCACCTCCACCGCTGGCCCCCCTGCGATCAACATTGGAAGCCGGGCGGACCCGGCGCAAGGGTGTCCCGCTCGGCAATGTGGTGATATGAGACATACGAAAGATGTTGTGCACCAACTAGTTTCATGATGATCGAATGTCGAGGCCGTGTAGCCCGTGCCAGCACAAGGTGCTGATCGCTTCCACCGCGTGGTGCTTGGGTACGAGCATTCCGGCCCGATGCCAATCCGAGGCAGCGGTCAGACTGGCGCCGACCAAGCCGAAGGCCAGCCTTCGCGCCCGTGCCTGCTCGCTGTCGTGCGGGCACAGTCGTTCTGCGATGGTGCCCGCACAGCTCGACAGTGCTGCGCGGACTCGCAGTTCGACCGACGGCTCACTGGGCACGCCGCCACCGAAAACGAGCGTGAGGCTAGAAATGCCCTCGTGATCGATCAGGTCGAAGAAGACCGCGACCGTGCAGTCGACGACCTTCCGATCGGTCTCGGCAGAGCCGAGTGCTCGGTCCACTGTGGCGACCAAGTCGTCGAGCATGCACTGGACGACCGTCAGATAGAGGTCGAGTTTGCTGGAGAAGTAGTCGTAGAGCACAGGTTGGTCACGTCGGCCCGGCGAGCGAGCAGGGCCATGGTGACACCGTGGTATCCCCTGGCCACGAACGCCTCTCGTGCGATGTCGAGGAGTTGGTTTCTGCGCGCGATCCTGCGCGTACTGATCTTGTCGTGCCGCTGCTCGCCCGCACTCATCGTCGGCCGTCGGCCAGGAAGAACGGGTGCACCCGGCCGACAGCGTCGGTCTTCAGAATCCCGATTCGTCGAGACGCATCACAGCGAGGTCGGTGCTGGACACGACCGCGCGTTCGGCGGTCAGGTGTGGCAGGACCGTGGTGGCGAAGAACGAGGCGACGGCGACCTTGCCCTGGTAGAACTCGGCCTCGTCGAGACCGTCCTCGGTGCCCAGAGCCGCGAGCGCGATGTCGGCGGCGACGATCAGCCGCCATGCCACGAGCAGATCGCCGACGGCCAGCAGAAAACGCACGGCATGCAGACCGATCCGATAGAGCTCGGTCGGCTCCTCGCGCCCGGCGAACAGGTGTTTGGTCAGGTCGCCCGCGACTTCTTGAATGTCCTCGAGCGCGTGGGCGAGCAGAATCTTCTCGGACTTGAGGCGCCCGCCATCGGCATCGGACCCGGCGGTGGATCGGACCTGGTCGAGCAGGTGCGCCAGCGCCACCCCGCGATCGCGCGCGATCTTGCGGAAGAAGAAGTCCTGCGCCTGGATCGCGGTGGTGCCCTCGTAGAGCGAGTCGATCTTGGCGTCGCGGATGTACTGCTCGATCGGGTAGTCCTGGAGGAATCCGGATCCGCCGAAGGTCTGCAGGGATTCGGTCAGATACTGGTAGGCGCGTTCGGAGCCGACGCCTTTAACTACCGGCAGGAGCAGATCGTTGACGCGTTCGGCAAGGTTCTCGTCGGCTCCAGAGATCTGGCGGGCCAAGACCGGGTCCTGATGGCCTGCTGTGTAGAGATAGATCGAGCGCAAGCCCTCGGTGTAGGCCTTCTGCATCATCAGCGACCGGCGGACGTCGGCATGGTTGATGATGGCGACCTTCGCGGCGTTCTTCTCCAGGGAGCGGGCCAGATCAGAGCCCTGGACCCGAGATTTCGCATAGTCGAGGGCGTTGAGATAGCCGGTGGAAAGAGTAGCGATAGCTTTGGTGCCGACCATCATTCGGGCTTCCTCGATCACCTTGAACATCTGAGCGATGCCGTCGTGGATGTCGCCGACGAGGTAGCCCACCGCGGGTACCCCGTGTCCGCCGAAGGTCAGCTCACAGGTGGCCGAGGCCTTCAAGCCCATCTTGTGTTCGACGTTGGTGACGAAGACGCCGTTGCGCTCGCCGGGCTCGCCGGTTTCGTCGTCGAAGTGGAACTTCGGGACGATGAACAGGCTCAGGCCCTTGGTTCCGGGCCCGGCTCCTTCGGGGCGGGCCAGGACCACGTGGACGATGTTCTCGAAAAGGTCGTCGGAGTCGGCGGAGGTGATGAATCGCTTCACGCCCTGGATGTGCCACGATCCGTCTTCCTGCTCGGTTGCCGTGGTGCGGCCCGCGCCGACGTCGGAGCCGGCGTCCGGTTCGGTCAGCACCATCGTCGCGCCCCAGTTACGTTCGACGATGTGCGTCGCCCAGCGCTGCTGCTGTTGCGTCCCGATCCCGGTGAGGATATCGGCCATCGTCGGCCCTGTGAGGTACATGTAGGCCGCGGGCTGGGCGCCCAGGATCAGCTCGCTGATCGCCCACGCGAGCATGGAAGGTGCGGGCACGCCTCCGATCGCCTCGCTCTTGGCCACCCGCCACCAGCCTGCCTCGTGCCAGGCGCGCACTGCCTTCTTGAACGGTTCCGGTAGTCGAACCGAGTGGGTGGCCGGGGTGAAAACCGGCGGGTTGCGGTCGGTGTCGGCAAACGGGTCCGCGAGCGGCCCCTCCGCCAGCCTGGCCGCCTCCGACAGCATCATCTGCACGGTGTCGCTGTCCAGGTCGCCGAAGGCGCCCGCGTCGAGGACGGTATCGAGGCCGTACACCTCGAACAGATTGAATTCCAGATCTCGAACGTTGCTCTTGTAGTGGCCCACCGGCTCATCCCTCTCGACGGGACCCGCCTCGTTCGAGCGGGTGCTGAAACGCGGCGCGCGGCGCGCTGCCGGAGCCATGATGGCGCAGCAATCCGATCCATGCAACCTAAGTAACTCTGCGATAAGGTTGCTGGACAGTCTGTATCACCAACTGATCTGGGAGTTCACAGTCTCAGTGCCGTTAAGTCACTGCGAGACCGACTGCGGTATCGGCGAGTAGGGCACATCGGCCATGGCGATTCGCTCACCGATAACGCACAGCAGGTCAGCGAGGTCGGCACGCCGGGTCAGCCGGGGATTGCGCACCGAGTCGGTGACCACTGTGGTGATCGTGTGGATCAACACCCGGGCGGTCGGCATAGACAGCTCAGGGCGGATCGACTGCAGCAGCCGTGCCCAGCCGATATTGCCTTCACGGTGGATGCGGCGGTACCTGGCAGCGGCGTCATCGGGGAGGTGCCCGATCTCGCTGACCGCCGTACCGACGAGATCGGTGCGATCCATGGCGAATTCCACGTAGTACCGCAGCAGGAGCCGCAGCGATGCCTGCGGATTCGCACCCTCGGCGAGCGCGCGCTGGGCGTAGATCTCGACCCATTCGTTGTTGCGGTCGATGATCTCGTTGAGCAGTTGGGTCTTGCCGGCGAAATGGTGATAGAGCGCGGCCCCGCTGACCCCGACCGCGGCACCGATGTCCTCGATACTCACCGCGCCGAAACCACGTTCCTCGAACAGCTGTGCCGCGGCGATGATCATTCGCTCCGGTCGGGAGTCGGGCTCGGATCGCGTGTCTGGTCCGGTGTCGCCGGACTCGACGATCGGTGTCCGCGCGTCGCCGCCGGGAAGATCGACGTCGACCACGGCACCGAGGACCGCGTCGAGCGTCGAGACGAATCGATCCGTCGGCAGCTGGATGCGATGGTTGGACGGGCTGGTCACCACGGACAGAACGATCCAGCTCAGCGCCTCCAGATCACTCGGGGCCAGCCCCGGGCGACGCTGGCCGACGGTCTCTCTGATGCGCTGGGTCAGGCGAACCGCGCGAGACAGGATGCCGCTGCGGTCGACCGGCCTCAGGCTCCGGAACTCGAGTTGCCACAGCCGGGCAACACCGCGGATTTCCAGCGTGACCCGGACCAGCTCGTGCAGTGCCACACCGACATCGCCCGGATTCTCGCGAGCGGTATCGACCCGGGAGATGATCAGGTCGAGACTTTCACGCAGGCAGGAACCGAGGAGCTCCTGCTTCGTGCGGAAGTGTCGATAGACCGCGGCATGGGTGACGCCGGTGGCCGAGGCGATATCGGTCATCGAGGTGCGGTGGAAGCCACGCTCGGCGAAAGCGGTCGCGGCCGTGCGCAGAATGATCTCCCTGCGGTTGCGTGGTCTGCGGCGAACCGATGTCTGCTCGGCGCTGGGCGGGTCCACCTGCGATTGCTTCGGGCCCGGTGTGCCCAGAATTCCGAAGAGGATGCGCTGCAGGCTGTCGGCGAGCTGCTCCGGGGTGGCATCGATCCAGCCGATCGCCCAGTCGTGCATCAATCCGTTGACCGCACCCGCGAACGTGGTGGCGCTGAGCCGGAAGTCGTCCGGGGCGATCTCGCCGTCGGAGGCGAAGCTGTCGAACGTGTCGCACAGCTGGTCCAGCCAGCGCGAACGGACCTGCAGGCGTTGCAGATCCATCCGCTCGCTGACTCCCACTATTTCGACGAAAGCGACCCGGGCCCAGCGGCGATCGGCAGTGAAGTACGAGAGGTAGGCGCCCAGTATCGCCGTCGCCCGGTCGATCAACGGTCGACCGACGGTCTGTCGGGCGGCGTCGAGGACGCGCTGTTCGACGGTGTCGTTCACGTGCAGGAACAGTTCACTCAGGAGGTCTTCGAGGGTGTTGTACTCCTGGTAGAACTGCCGGGTCGACAGCCCCGCGGTTCGGCAGAGTTCGGCCAGTCGGATTTCGCGGTAGCCGGGTCCGGTGGCGAAGGCCTCGAGGGCGATGTGCCGGAGGCGGTGCCGCCGCTCGGTCCGCCGCTCGTCGGCCGTCAGGCCCGCGTAGCTTCGGACTGCCGGCGTGATTCTCCCCACCGCTTCTCCATTCGGTCGTCATGCTGTCGGTCTCCGTGCGGTGTGCGCCTTGCGGTGCTGCGCCCCTGCTCACACGCATTATGGATACATTCGTATTCACAATACTGCCTCTGGCTCGCCCTGTCCGGGCTAGCGGTGCGCGAGGTGTGAGCCCTTGTGTTTGTCCGGAATCGGAGACAGTCTTAACACAATTATTTATGGCGTTAAGGATTGATCGCACAGAGAGGGAGGGCCGGTCATGGTTGCATCCGCAGCGGACGTCGCGACGACGCGACGGGCGGGTCCACTCGCTTTCGTCACCACGGTCTTCGCCTTCACGGTCGTCATGATGGGCACCACGCTGCCCACCCCGCTGTACGCGCTCTATGCCGAGCACATGGGCTTCGACGTGCTCACCACCACGACCATCTTCGCGGCCTACGCACTGGGCGTCGTCGCCGCGCTGATCCTGTTCGGCCGCTGGTCCGACCAATTCGGCCGCCGCCCACTACTTCTCGCGGGCATCGCTTTCTCCGCTGTCGGCGCGGTGGTGTTCTTGACCGCGGGACCGGTCTGGCAGCTGATGGGCGCACGACTGCTGTCGGGTATTTCGGCAGGCATCTACGCGGGCGCTGCCACCGCTGCAGTCATCGACACGGCTCCGGTTTCGTGGCGCCACCGCGCCGCGGCGGTGGCCACTGCGTCGAATATCGGTGGGCTCGGGCTCGGGGTCCTGGCCGGCGGTCTGATCGCGGAGTACGGTTCGGCGCCGCTGCGCAGCCCCTTCATCATCGACTTGATCCTGCTGACAGCGGCCGCCGTCGGGGTGTGGTTCATCGCCGAACCGGTCGAGGTGACTTGTCGGGCCCGCCCGAGAATGCAGAAGCCGGTGGTGCCTGCCGAAGCGCGTGCCACTTTCGCCCGTGCGGCGCTGGCGGCAGGGGCGGGCTTCGCGGTCATGGGATCGTTCAGCGCCATCGCCCCGTCGTTCCTGGCCCATGTCATCGGCATCGACAACCACGCGATCACCGCGCTCGTGATCGCCACCCTGTTCCTGTGTTCGGCCTCGGCGCAGATCATCGGGCGTGGGATGTCGACGCCGGTCGCGATCGTCATCGGCTGCGCACTGCTCGCGGTGGGTGGGCTGGTTCTCATCGCCGCACTGGCCGCCCAAGCGTTCGCGCTCATGGTCATGGGTGCGGCGTTCTGCGGCATCGGTCAGGGCTTGTCGTTCAGTAAAGGCATCGCCGCCCTGCTCGCTGCCGTCTCGGAGACCCGACGCGCGGAAGTGGTCTCGGCCTACTTCGTCGTCGCCTACCTCGCGACCTCGATTCCGGTGATCGGACAAGGTCTCGCCGCGAATCACTGGGGATTGCGCACGGCGGGCACGACCTTGGATGGAGCCATTGTTGTGGTGGCGGTTCTGGCGCTGGGTTACCACCGTCATTGCCGCGCGGCGCGTGCCGGAGAAATAATCTCCCGGCCATCGAGGGGTCGGGCCCGCCGCTGCCGGGTGCCCGGCCCACCGATATCGGTGGGCCGGGCATCGGTCCGTGCGGTTCTCGGTGTCAGGCGGTCGCCGCAACCGGGGCTGCGGCGATCATCCAGTTGCTGAACTCGTCGGCCAGGTGCCATTGGTGCTGGTGGATGAGCCGGTCGGGCAGATTGCCCGGGAACTGCACTGTCAGTAGGGCTTCGAGAGTGCCGTCGCGGTCGCGGAATTGGTGGCGGACGCCGCCGATGACCAGGCCGTCGTCGAGCAGAGCTTGGCCCGCGATCTGGATGGGGTAGTCGGGATCGACGGGAACGGTCAGCGCTTCGGTTCTGGTGTAGTCGACGAGGAACCGCGACGCCGTGGGCGAGCCGCCGGTCGTTTCGACGACTTCTTGACGGCCGTCGGGCAGGCCGCGCAACAGGTAGTGGTCCGGGGTGGCGGCCACCATGTCGACCTCGGCGTCGGTGATGGTCAGGTCGTTGAACCAGTCCGCGAATCGCTGCGCGGAGTAGTGGGGGACTTCGAGTCGGGTGACCGAGTACTTGGCTCGACCTCGGCTGGTGGCGACACCGATTCGCGCCATTCGGTCCGAGATTGCCAGATCGCGCTTGAGCATGGCGTAGATCCCCGCGTGCCCCAGCTCGGTCTTCATAGCGATGAGGGCTTCGCGTTGGACGTCGAGGGGCGCGTCGAGTGCCCTGCCGATCGTGAAATCGGGCAGGAGTTCGGCTACTCCGCGTCGCCCCAGGCGTGCGGCGAACCTCTTCAGCACCGCTTCGGCGCGCCGCGCTTCCCAGGCGCGCACCTGCTGGCGAGTGACGCCCTCCTCGCCGAGGAATGTTCGGATTTCGATGGGATCGTCCACAGCGACTACCTCTCATTAAAGCTACTGAAACTTGCGTTAAGACTGCCTTCCTGTGGCTGGAAACGCAAGTTCGTATTGCGTTAATTATGCGCCGACCGTTGACAAGGTGACGACGGTAACGGAAGCTGTGTTATCGCAAGTTGATCTAGCTTTAAACTGAAGGGAATTGGTCAATGCTGACCAGAAGAAGCTTCATCGTCCGTACGGCCGGCGTGACGGCCGCCACCGCGGCGGTTGCCTACGCGGGTGCGGGAACCACTTTCGCCACCCCTGGTCCGTCGGCCGCCGGATTGCGGACATACATCGACGGTCGCCTGGTCGACCAGGGCAAGGTCGTCGAGTGGGAACGGCGTCGACTGTCGGTCGCCGCGGCGCGGCTGCGCAAGGACTATGTCGGCCTGCTGACCGGTGAGCTCGACTCACTGCTCGCCCGCTTCGCGATCGACGTCGACGACATCCCCGCCGCTCGAGCGGTGCTGGCACGGGCTCGGGTGCTGATCGGCTCCACCGGATTGCGTGAGCTGCTTGCCGGTGAGCTCGTCGCCTCCGAGGCCGCCACCCGCGCAACGCTCGCGGCCTCGGGTGGACGCTGGGCCGTGTCGACCGTCGAGATCGCCAGCGATCGCGGCACCGCGCAGGGCTTCATCGACACGTTCGACCGGGCGCGGGTGGGCAATGATCAGGCGTTCTGGACCGACGCGTGCCCGGACCACTACATCATCGCCACCATGCCCGATGGGCGACAGGAGGTCGTCGAGGTGACCGGTGGAGCCATGCTCGCCAGCCGGTTCCTCGTCGAGTACACCGACCCGGCGAAGGTGGTGGTCGCCGCGGACCCGTCCTACCCGTTCGCGGTCGCCGGCGCGGCCAAGCTCGCCGACGGTGAACTGATCGGCGGGGTCTGCCATCAGTTCCGTGACGAGCCCGGCGGTGGGTTCCGCAGTCAGCTGAAAGTCGCGTTTCCCGCGGCGGTGCCCGGCTTGTACATCAGCGAGCACCAGTGGCATCTCGCGACCGAGTTCGGCAACTGGATCGAGGCATATCTGCGCTGACCCCGGGTGGGGCAGGACGCGTCGGTCCCATCGGTCGGTATTGGGCGTACGGCGTGGCCGTCGAGTAGAACTGGACCATGGATCAGAGTGGACTCGATGCCGACGACAAACAGTCGGTGACACCCCCGGCTCCGCGTAAGCGGACCGGGGGACGCTCGGCGCGGGTGCGTGACGCTGTTCTGACCGCGACCCTGGAGCAGGTCACCGAGCACGGGATCGAGGGTTTGACCATCGGTGATGTCGCGGCCCGCGCCGGTGTCGCCGAGACGACGATCTATCGCCGCTGGGGCACCCGGACCGCGTTGATCGCCGAGGCTGTCACCGAGCTCGCCGCCGTCGGGAATCCCGCGCCGGACACCGGCAACTTGCGATCGGATCTGGCGGTGCTGGCCGGACAGGTTTCCGACCTGATCTCGCGCCCGGGGATGGCGCGGCTGGTGGGCACCACCGTGGCTCTGTCGTCCGATCCGGAAGTCGACGCCGCGCGCCGCAAATTCTGGAACGATCGCTTCGAGCGGAGCTCCCAGGTGATCACGAACGCGGTGGCGCGCGGTGAACTCCCGGCATCGGTCAATCCGCGCGCTGTGCTCGAAACCCTTTCCGCACCACTATATTTCAGGCTACTGGTCGGAGAACAGGCGATCGATGACGTGTTCATCGCACGCTGCATCGACGACACACTCGCCCTCCACGGCGAACGGGCCTGAGGAGACCACGCTTCGCAAACGGGCCAGGTCGGTGTGAGGCCCGCACCCCCCTTCGGCACGGGCTTCACACCGGATCTCATCGGGCGGAAGCGGTCGCGAGCGCGACTGTGAAATCTGCTCCGGTGGCCGCGCGAACGTCGGATTCGCTGACGCCCGGCGCCATTTCGACGAGTGTCAGCCCGTCGGGGCCGATGTCGAGCACGGCCATCTCGGTGATGATCCGGTGCACGCAACCCAACCCGGTCAGTGGCAGGGTGCACTGCTCGACGATCTTGGGTTCGCCGCTGCGGGAACGGTGTTCCATCATCACGATGACACGTTTCGCGCCGTGGACCAGGTCCATCGCGCCACCCATGCCCTTGACCATCTTGCCCGGAATCATCCAGTTCGCCAGGTCGCCGTGGGCGCTGACCTGCATCGCGCCCAGCACGGCGACATCGACGCAGCCGCCGCGGATCATCCCGAAGGACTGCGACGAGTCGAAATAGGAGGCGCCGGGCAGAACGGTGATCGTCTCCTTGCCCGCGTTGATCAGCTCGGGATCGACTTCGTCCTCGGTCGGGTAGGGCCCCACGCCGAGTACGCCGTTCTCCGAATGCAGGACGACCGTGACGTCGTCGGGCAGATAGTTGGGTACCAACGTCGGCATCCCGATGCCGAGGTTGACGTACTGGCCGTCACTGAGTTCGGCGGCCACCCGCACTGCCAACTCCTGGCGTGTCCACGTCATGGCCGCACCGTCCTGTTCTCGATTCCGACCTCGACTGTGCCCACGTGCACCACGCGCTGTACGTGGATGCCGGGGGTGTGCACTTCGTCTGGATCCAGCTCGCCCGGTTCCACCAGATGCTCGACCTGGGCGATGGTGATTCGGCCCGCTGTGGCGGCCGGGGGATTGAAGTTGCGCGCGCTGCGGCGGTAGACGAGGTTGCCGTGGCGGTCGCCCTTCCAGGCGTGCACCAGCGCGAAATCGGTGACGATCGCGTGTTCGAGCACGTAGGGCACCCCGCCGAAGACGCGCGTCTCCTTCGGGGGACTGGCCAGCGCGATCCCGCCGTCGCCGTCGTAGCGCAGCGGCAGGCCGCCGTCGGCGACCTGTGTGCCGACGCCCGCAGGGGTGAAGAACGCCGGAATGCCCGCACCGCCCGCCCGCATCCGTTCGGCCAGGGTGCCCTGCGGCGTCAGTTCCACTTCGAGTTCGCCGGCGAGGAACTGACGCGCGAACTCCGCGTTCGATCCGACGTAGGAGCTGGTCGTGCGGCGGATCCGGTGAGCCTCGAGGAGCACGCCCAATCCGACACCCGCGGTGCCGCAGTTGTTGCTCACGACCTCGAGATCGGTGGCGCCGTGGGCGAGTACGGCGTCGATGAGTACCTGCGGCACGCCGACCAAGCCGAATCCGCCGACCGCGAACGACGCGCCGTCCTGAATATCGGCGACGGCCTCGGTGGCCGTCGCAATGACTTTGTCCATCACGCCAGCGATGCTAGCCGAGATGTTCGCAATGCGCACCCTCGTTCGTATGACGAACACTTGCGTAGGCTGGAGCTGTGGACGTAGCGTGTTCGCAATACGGACTTGTGTTCACATCATGAACACGCGTTCTTCGTGCATGCCGAGCCTCGTGCCTGGCCGTCGCGACGTAGCCTCGGGCCCGGCTCGGTGCACCGACGTTCGCCGCGGGGTGGACGCCATCGGGCCCAGTGGGAGAAGGAGTTACCGCAGCCATGACAGAACCGTCGTCGGATTACGTGCAGTCCCTCGCGCGCGGCCTCGCCGTCATTCGGGCCTTCGATGGCCGACATCCGCGGCGCACCCTCAGCGAGGTCGCCCAGGCCACCGACCTGACCCGGGCCACCGCCCGGCGTTTCCTGCTCACCCTGGTCGAGCTCGGCTATGTGCGCTCGGATGGAAACCAGTTCTGGCTCACGCCGCGCGTGCTCGAGCTCGGGTACAGCTTCTTGTCCAGCCTGAGCCTGCCCGATCTGGCGGGCCCGCACCTCGAGGCGCTGGCCGAGAAGGTTCGTGAGTCGACCTCGGTGTCGATCCTGGACGGCACCGACATCGTCTACGTGGCCCGTGTCCCCGTCAGCCGGATCATGACCGTGTCGATCAACATCGGGACCCGTTTCCCCGCCTACGCCACCTCGATGGGCCGGGTTCTGCTCGCCGACCTCGACGCCGACGCGCTGGAGAATTATCTGGCCGCGATCGAGCTGACGCCCCTCACCGACACGACGGTCACTACGAAACGACAACTGCGCTCGGAGCTGGCCCAGGTCCGCGCGGACGGCTACTGCGTCGTCGACCAGGAACTCGAGCACGGTCTGCGGTCGATGGCGGCGCCGGTGCGCGACCAGCACGGCGTGGTCGTCGCCGCGGTGAACATCTCCACCCAGGCCGCCCGTTACACGCTGCGCGAGGTCCGCGACTCCCTGGTTCCCGCCCTGCTCGAGACCGGTGCCGCGATCGAGCACGACCTCACCCGGATCCGATCCACCACCTGACACCTACGAGGAAGAGCTATGCCCGAAGCTGTTATCTGCGAACCACTGCGAACCCCGGTCGGACGATTCGGCGGGGTGTTCAAAGACATCGCACCGCAAGACCTCGCCGCGGCCGTGATCACCGAACTGATCACCCGCACCGGACTCGACTCCACGACCGTCGACGACGTCATCCTCGGCCAGTCCTCGCCCAACGGCGAGGCGCCCGCGATCGGCCGCATCGCCGCGCTGGACGCCGGCCTCGGCATCGGCGTGCCCGGCATCCAGGTGGACCGGCGCTGCGGGTCCGGTCTGCAGGCAGTGTTGCAAGCCTGCATGCAGGTGCAATCCGGCGGCAGTGATCTCGTCCTGGCGGGCGGCGTGGAGTCCATGAGCCGCACCGAGTTCTACGCCACCGACATCCGCTGGGGCATCCGTGGTGACGGGCCGGTGTTGCACGACCGCCTCGCGCGTGCGCGAATCACCGCCGGTGGCAAGAACTTTCCGGTCGACGGCGGCATGATCGAAACTGCGGAGAACCTGCGAGCGCAGTTCGCGATCAGCCGCGCGGACCAGGACGCGCTCGCAGTGCAGTCGCACCAGCGTGCAATCGCCGCGCAACGTGATGGCCGCTTCGAAGCGGAGCTGGTGAGTGTCGCTGTGCCGCAACGCAAGCGGGAGCCACTGCTGGTGCGCACCGATGAGCATCCACGAGCCGATACCGACCTGGACACGCTGGGCAAGCTGCGCCCGATCCGTCTCGGTATCGATCCCGAATCCACGGTGACCGCCGGAAATTCCAGCGGTCAGAACGACGGCGCGGCTATCTGTATCGTGACGACACCGCAGCGTGCACAAGCACTCGGGCTGCGCCCCATGGCTCGACTGGCGTCGTGGGCGGTCGCGGGCGTACCGCCGTCCACCATGGGCATCGGACCGGTACCGGCGACCGAGAAAGCGCTCGCGCGACTGGATCTCACACTCGACGACCTGGACGTGATCGAACTCAACGAGGCCTTCGCCGCCCAGACGCTGGCCGTGCTGCGGACCTGGAAGATCGAACCCGACGACCCGCGCGTCAACCCCAACGGCTCGGGAATCTCCCTCGGTCACCCGGTCGGCGCCACCGGCGCCAGAATCCTGGCCACCCTGCTGCACGAACTGACCCGCCGCGAAGGCCGCTACGGCCTCGAAACGATGTGTATCGGCGGCGGCCAGGGGCTGGCGGCCGTTTTCGAACGCCTCTGATCCACCCGGGACCCGGTCGCGACTACCTGTCGCGGCCGGGTTTGACCGCGGGTGGTCGTACGGCGGTGGCGCCGAGTAGATCCAGTGCGTCGACCGCGTTCGTCACGCGCAGGGGTGATGCGGTGTCGGACTCGCCGAGCTGTGCGGCGACCCATGCCCGGGTGGGGCCGGATTCGTGGCGGCCCGCGACGAACCACACGCCGCGCGCGGGTTCGCTCGACTGGTTGACGTACATATGTGGCCGGGTGGAGTCGAAGCACAGCGAGTCGCCCGCGCCGATGATGTACCTGTCGAAGTCGAGCAGCAGCGTCAACTCCCCGGAGAAAAGATAGGCGTACTCGGTCCCGGAGTGGCGCATCGGCATTCGGTCCACCGAGCTCGCGGCGCCCGGCTCGTAGGTGACCAGCAGGGCGTCGACGCCTGCGTGCGGGTCGACCGCGAGCTTTTCCCACCGGACCCCGTTGGCCATTTCCAGCACCGGGTTGTCCGCGGCGCGTTGAACCACTCCGGAGGACCGGCTCGTGCCCGAGTGCCCGGCCGGTTCGGCGGTGGACTCGGCGCGGCCGTACCGCAGGCCCAGAAGATCATCGAGGGAGACCTCGAGATGGTTGACCAGGGCGTAGAGGGTGCTCACCGACGGCTGGGACTTGTTGTTCTCGATCTGTGAGAGCTGGCTGGCGGAGATGCCCGCCGCGGCCGCCAACCCGCGCAGACTCGAACCCCGATCCAGACGCGCCTGCTTCAACGCCGGCCCGATCCTGTCCTGCATCAGCGCACCTCTGTCTACTCGCCGAAACAAAATCAACTATCAGTGAACACTACGGGTTCATTATGAGTGAACACTACCTGCGGCGCATCGTTAACCGTGGTAGCCCGTCCCGACGTGCCGTTTTCGAGCGGGCTTCTGCGCCTGAGGTGCCTCTTCTCGGCGATTCGAATACCGCTGGTGAGCCTCGCTAGATGTGGTGACCGTTGTTCCGTGGTTGACATCACTCTCTATATGTTTAATGATACTGAACACATTCGCGGTGGCTTCAGCCCCGTTCCCCGTCATCGACGACGAAGGAGACTCGTGTCTTTCCCGATTGCGCGACTTCGGTCGACCTGCTTTTCTCCGCCTCTCACCACCGCTCACCGATTCGCGGCGACAGCCTGCGTAGCGGGGGAGGGGCCGTGCTGATCGGATTCGCGGGCCTGGGCCGAATGGGCAGGCCGATGGCCGCCCACCTGGCCGCGGCAGGACATACCGTTCTCGCCTATGACCCCCATGTCGAGCAAGCGCCCGAAGGGGTCGGCCCCGTCGACTTCCCCGATGCGCTGGCCGCCGCCGCGTTGACGATCAGCATGCTGCCCGATGGTGAATCCACCCGCGACCTGGTGATCGAGGGTCTGCGCACCGTCGCGCCCGGCCACTTGCACATCGTGATGGGTACCGTCGGCCCGGAGGTCGTCCGCGAACTCGCCGACCTACCGCACCTCGCGGTGATTGATGCCCCGGTGTCGGGCAGTGTGTCGATGGCCGAAACCGCAGCTATCACCACGATGGTCGGCGCCACGCCCGAACAGTTCGAGCGGGCGCAGCCGGTCCTGGCCGCGATGACCACCGCCCAGTTCCACGCAGGACCCGTCGGCTCGGGGTCCACGGCCAAACTCGCGGTGAACGCCGTCCTGGCCGGGCTGAGTCAGGCTGTCGCGGAAGGACTTCTGCTCGCCGAAGCCGGTGCCCTCGACCCGGATACGTTCTACGACATCCTGCGCAACAGCGCGGCGGGCGCACCCTATGTCGGCTACAAGCAGCAGGCCTACCTCGCGCCGGAGTCGACCCCGGTCGCGGCGCCGGTATCGCTGATCCGCAAGGACCTCGGCCTTGCTCTCGCGCTGGCCCACCGCCACCGGCTGATCCTGCCCGGATCCGAAGCCGCGTTCGCCGTCCTCGACGACGCCGTGGCCACCGGGCTGGGTCAGGCCGACATGGCCGAAGTCCTCACCGTCTTGCGCCGCCGTAACGGCGTGATGTTGCGCGAAACCCTTTCCACCGCACCACAGACAGGAGCCCTCTCATGACCAGCGACACCCTCGCTACGGCCGAGATCGAAACGACCATCCGCTCGCTCGAGGACGCACGCTACGCCGCGGTGGTCGCAGGCGATGTCGACGGCTTCGCCGCGTTCGCGCACCCCGAGTTGCTCTACACGCACTCCAACGCCGTGGTCGATACCCTCGACAGCTACCTGGAGAAACTGCGCACCGGCTTCTACATCTACCACCAGATCGAGCACCCCGTGCACCGGATCGTCGTCGTCGGCGACACCGTGCTGGTCTCCGGTGAAATGCGCGCCGACATCACCGCTGGTGGGGTGCGCAAACAACTCGCCAACAGCGCGCTCGCGGTCTGGGTGCGCGACGGCGATCGGTGGCTGCTGCTGGGCTACGGACCTACGGTCATCCCGGGAGCGATCTGATGACACAGTTCACCTACGACGGCCTGCCGGGCCGGGTCGTCTTCGGCGCCGGCGCCGCGCGCACCAAGTTGCTCACCGAGCTCGACCTGCTAGGCGCGCGCCGCGTGTTGCTCATCGCCACCGATGCCGAGAACAGCACCGCGACACAGCTGTGCGCACCGTTCGCCGATCGGGTGGTCGCAACCTTCTCCGAGGTCCGTCCCCATGTGCCCGCCGAGGTCGCCGAGCTCGCCCGCAAGGTCGCACTCGATGCCGACGCCGATGTAGTGCTGTCGGTGGGCGGCGGCTCGACGACGGGAACGGCCAAGATCGTCGCCCTGACCACCGGTCTGCCGGTCCTCGCTGTGCCGACGACTTATGCCGGCTCCGAAGTCACCCCGGTGTGGGGTCTGACCGAGCGCGGGCGCAAGACCACCGGGACCGATCGACGGGTACTGCCCAAGACCGTCGTCTACGACCCGGAGCTGACCCTTACTCTGCCGGTGGAACTCTCGGTCGCCAGCGGACTCAATGCAGTAGCGCACTGTGTCGAAGCCTTCTGGGCACCACGGCGAAGCCCGGTGTCCAGCGCGGTCGCCGAAGACGGCATCCGTCACTTGGTCAACGGGCTGACCACCATCGCGGCCACCCCGACCGGCCTGGCCAGCCGCGGTGAACTGCTGCTCGGCGCCTACCTGGCCGGATCGGCGTTCGCCATCGCCGGATCCGGTCTGCACCACAAGATCTGCCACGTCCTCGGCGGAGCGTTCGACCTTCCCCACGCCCATACACACGCCATCGTGCTGCCCTACGTACTGGCCTACAACGCACCCAACGCGAGCGAGGCCACCGACCGGATCGGCCGCGCACTCGGGCGAGTCGACATCGTCGACGGCCTGCGTGAACTCGGTGGTGCGGTCGGCGTCCCCGCGGGGCTGCGTGAGCTCGGCATGGACGAGTCCGGTATCGACGACGTGATCGACGACATCCTGGCGATCGCCCCGGCCGACAACCCGACCCGAGTCACCGCGGAAGGGCTTCGCGCGATCTTGCACGGTGCATGGGCAGGATCGCACCCCGTAGGGCCGACGGCATGACCGGCGACCCGGCTACCGCCGTCGACAAGGAACAGGCCGTCACCGAGGAGGTGCTGGCCAGCTTCGACGCCACGCCCGATCCTCGGCTTCGCGAGGTGATGCACAGTCTCGTGCGGCACCTGCACTCTTTCGCCCGCGACGTCCGGCTCACCGAACACGAGTGGGAGTCGGCGATCGAATTCCTCACTCGCGCAGGGCATATCACCGACAATCGGCGTCAGGAATTCATTCTGCTCTCCGATGTGCTCGGCCTGTCCATGCTCACGGTGGCCATCAACGAACCCGCCGAGCCCGGCGCTACCGAGTCGACGGTGTTCGGTCCGTTCTTCGTCGATTCCGCACCGGAGATTCCGCTCGGAGGCGATATCGCCCGGGGCGCGAAAGGTCTGCCCTGCTACGTCTCGGGCCAGGTTCGCACTAGCGGTGGCGAGCCGATCGCGGGGGCACGGATCGAGGTGTGGGAAGCCGACTCCGACGGTTTCTACGACGTCCAGTACACCGACGACCGCTCGGCCGGTCGCGGCTGGCTGCGCTCGGGCGCGAACGGCGAGTACCGATTCTGGTCGGTGCTGCCCGCGCCGTATCCGATTCCCCACGACGGCCCGGTCGGCGACCTGCTGACCGCGACCGCCCGCGGCCCGATGCGCCCCGCGCATCTGCACTACATGGTCACCGCGCCGGATTTCCGGCCCCTGATCACCCATATCTTCGTCGCGGGCGACCCCTACCTCGACTGCGACGCGGTGTTCGGAGTGAAGGAGAACCTCGTCGTCGAGGCCGTCCACCACACCGACACCACCGCTCCCGACGGGACGCACCCGCAGGACGGCTGGACGAGCATCACGTTCGACCTGGTGCTGGCCACCCACGACGGCCGCTAGCGCCCCCGTCACACACACGACCGGACCCGTCGAGGTCCGGATCGAACGGCACCGCCATGCCTTTCGCCGGAACTACGCACCGGCAGGCGATTGCTCGGTGCCGGTTCCACCTGTGCAGCGAACACCCGTTCCCTGCAATTCGAAGATCACTGCTGCCCGGGCACGACCCCCAGCAGCTCACACTGGAGGTACAACGATGCGACGTACACGTTGGATCGTGCTCGGCGGGTGTTTCCTCGCCTACCTGTTCGACGCCCTGGAAATCGTCCTACTCTCCATGGCGCTACCGTCCATCCGTAAGGACTTGGGCATCACGATCACCCAGGGCGGCCTGCTGGCTACCGCCACCCTGGTCGGCATCGGTGTCAGCAGCGTCCTCGGTGGCTATGTGGCCGACAACTTCGGGCGTAAAAAGGCACTGCTCGCCGCGCTGAGCATCTTCGGCATCTTCACTGCCGCCATCTACGTGGTCCCGAGCTACGAGGTCTTCCTGCTGCTGCGGTTCCTCGCCGGTATCGGGCTCGGCGCAGTCTGGAGCGTGGTCTCGGCCTACGTGGTCGAGACGTGGCCCGAAAAGCATCGTGGTCGCGCAGCCGCGTTCGTGATCAGCGCTTTCCCCGCCGGCGGTGCGATGGCAGCCACGATCTCGGGCTGGTTCCTGCCGGATTGGCGACTGATGTTCCTGGTGTCGGGCTGCGCGGTAGTGCTGCCGATCGCCATCGTCGCGATCTTCTTCTCCGAATCCGCCACCTGGGCAGCTCAGAAGGCCGACAACGCCGACGATGTCGTCTCCGTGCGTGATGTGCTGGGCTCCTCGCTGCGCCGGCGCACCCTACTGGGCACCCTCATGGCGGCGCTCGCGCTGTTCGGCTACTGGGGTGCGATGACCTGGCTGCCGACCTACCTCACCACCGAGCGTGGGCTGCCGTCGACCTCGGTCGCGCTGTTCATCACGATGCTGAATCTGGGAATGTTCTTCGGCTACAACGGTTTCGGCTACCTCGCCGATCACATCGGCCGTCACCGGACGATCATCATCACCTTGCTCGGCGTCACGCTGACACTGCCGATCTACGCACTCACCACCCAGGAGACCGCCCTGCTGTGGATGGGACCGCTGTTCGGCGCGTTCACCGCCTTCTTCGGCCTGTTCGGCTCCTATCTCGGGGAACTGTTCCCGACCAGGGCCCGCGCGACCGGCGCCGGGTTCTGCTTCAACGTCGGTCGCGGTGTCTCGGCGCTGGCGCCGTTCGCTCTGGCCGGACTGGCGGCGAGCATCGGATTCCAGGGCGGCCTCATCGTGTGCGCGGGATTCTTCGGCCTCGCCGCAGTGGTGGCATTGCTCCTGCCCCGCGGCAGCACTGTCACTGATGACGTTGTCGCCCAACCGGTTACCGACCCACGTGACGGAGAACCCGTCAAGGTGTGACAACCGATGGTCTGGGTCGCTCATGGCGACCCAGACCATCTGCCGGCCTTCGAACCCTATCCACCATCTCGACGAGGAAGACACTGCTGTGCCATCGACGATGCAAGCTGCCGTCTACTACGGCCCCCGCGATATCCGACTCGAAGAAGTCGACATCCCCGCTCCGGGCACCGGGGAAACACTCCTGCGGGTGCTGCGCTCGGGAATCTGCGGGACCGACGCCTCCGAGTGGACCGCCGGACCGAAAACCTTTCCCGTGCAACGCCGCCACCCTCACAGCGGGCACCTCGGCCCGATCATCCCCGGCCACGAATTCGTCGGCGAGATCGTCGAAGCCGACCCGGGTTCCGGCCTCACCGAGGGCAGCCTGGTCGCCAGTGGTGCCGGTGTCTGGTGCGGTAAGTGCCGACGATGTGGCGAAGGCCGAACCAACCAGTGCACGCAGTACCGGACCCTCGGGCTGAACCTCCACGGCGGGATGGCCGAATTCGTCGCGGTCCCGACGAAGACACTATGTCCGTTGCCCACCGGGTTGCCCCTGGACCACGCCGGACTCGCCCAACCGCTGTCTGTCGGCATCCACGCGGCTCGCCGGTCCGGTGCGCGCGAGGGCGACAACGTCGTCATCATCGGTGCCGGTGCGATCGGCTCGTTCGTCCTCGCCGGTCTGCGATACCTCGGCGAGTTCGACATCACAGTCATCGACTTTCCCGGCAGCCGCCTTGACCGCGCGCAACGTCTGGGCACCGATCGCACCCTCACTCCGTCGGAGTCCATCGCCGCCGATCTCGCCGATGCACTAAACGGCCGCAAACCCGACGTCGTGATCGAGGCAAGCG
The DNA here is from genome assembly GCF_050320175.1 of Nocardia sp. FBN12. Lineage (GTDB taxonomy): Bacteria > Actinomycetota > Actinomycetes > Mycobacteriales > Mycobacteriaceae > Nocardia. The sequence goes on from NZ_CP190048.1 coordinate 2,253,019, forward strand.
GGGCCCCCGGACAGCTGGCGACGGCACTCGAGATGGTCGTCGACGGCGGCCGTATCCAAGCCGTCGGCATTCCCAAGGACAAGCCCGCCCTCGACATGCATTCGATGATCTTCCGTGAGATCACCCTCGACACGACGCTGGCCCACGTCTGCGACACCGACCTCCCCGCCGCGCTGCATATCCTCGCGGCAGACTCACTGCTCGGCACCGAATTCGCCGAGACTCCGGTAGGACTGGCACATCTGGGCGCGTCACTCGATCGGCTCGCCGCAGGGCAGGTGGAAGGCAAGATCCTTATCGATCCTGGCGCATGACTGGTTCGGGATTGTCAGCGCCCGTATCCGTCTGGCCTGGTTCCGGATAACTGTTCTTCTCCGGAGTCTCACCAAAGAAAGATGTGTCAGCCCACTCTCGCGCTCCGGAACAGTCGGCGGGCGGGCGGAGGCTGGGTCGATGCCGGTGTCAGTCGGCAGCGGCAACCGAGAGATCGAGAACCGAGCAGCAGTGAGAGGTAATGCCAATAAGAGGCTGACGACGGCGAACCTGTCGGTGGGGCTGGGCATACTGCCTGGCATGGGCTCGATGAACGAGATCGAACAACCGCACGACGTGCTAGTCGCGGTCGAACCGGTGCTGTCCGAGCAGGAATTGGACCGAGTCCGCCGCAACGTCATTGCCGCAAAAGCACCCAACACACGTCGCGCCTACAGCCAGGACTGGCGACGCTTCGAATCATGGTGCGGCTCTGCAGGCCGGCAGGCGGTCCCAGCCCACCCGTTGACTGTCTCGGCCTATCTCACCGAAGCCGCCGATGCCCTCGATTCCCAAGGCCACCACACCTATTCGGCCGATACACTGGGACGATGGGCTGCTGCCATCGCCTATCGGCACCGCGCCGCCGGCCTCCCTTCTCCCTGCAGCGCATCCGTGGTCTCGGAAGCTCTCGCCGGGATCCGCCGTGACACCACGCGCCGAAGACGTCGCGCACGCCGTGCGGCTCCCTTGCTGACCGGCGACATTCGTGATCTGGTCGCCGTGCCTCGCGTTGATACCACCACCGTTGCCCGCCGCCTCGCCGCACTTCGTGACCCGGCCCTGATCCTGTTGGCGTTCCCCGGTGCTTTGCGGGCCTCTGAACTGTGCCAGCGTCGGGCCGTTGATATCCGGCAACACCGGCTTGACGGTCTCCACATCGTGATCGAGCAGAGCAAGGGCGACCAAGAAAGCGCGGTCACCGTCCCAGTACCGCGTGCGAGCGACCCGGCGGTGTGCCCGCCATGTGCGTGGGTACGGTGGCGTGCCGTTCTGACAGCCCAGAGCAGCGGCGGTCGCGGCGCCGTCAAACTACACCTGGACCGAGACAATCCCGCTGATCCATTCGACCACCACATCTGTCGCGGCGAACTCACCGAGTTGCCGCAGCAAATGCCCGCGTTTTGCAGCATCGACCGGCACGGCAATCTCTCGACAGGACGAGCGCTGGGTGCTGAGTCTCTCGGCGACATCCTGCGCCGACACCTACGCGCCCTCGGCTACACCACCGCCGAGATCAAGACCTTCAGCGGACACAGCCTGCGCGCGGGATTCGTGACGGATTCGATCCGAGCCGGTGCGACCGAACGACAGATCATGCGCCAAACCCGCCATAAATCCGAAGCGATGGTCCGCCGCTACCAACGCGAGGATGCGCCTCTGGCCGACAACGCCGTCACCCTGCTGCCGCTGCTATGACCTGGCAGATCGCGGCACGGTATCGCTACGATTGGGCCCGGTTCACCGACTGGGCACGCTCTCGCGGTGAGACGTTCCTACCGGCTGGCCCGCTGGTGATCCTGGACTACCTGATCAGCCACCCCGCCGCGGACAGCACCCAGCGTGGACGCCTCGCCGCGATCAACCACGCACACACCACCTTCGGGTACCCTCCGCCAGGACGTGCCGCTGCACTGCGTGATGCGCTCACCGCAGCCCGCTACGACCGAACCGCTACGCTGAGGGCTCGGGTGCAGGAAGTGCTGCCGCTGCCGGAATGGGGCTGGCCCGAGGGGCTGTTCGGGCGCCGCGACGCGGCCATGCTCGTTCTCGCCGCCGCGGGTCTGCCGTACAAGACCATCGCCGAACTCCGTCTCAGCGATCTCGAATCTCACCCTGATCAGGTGATCATCGGCTCCGTACCGCTGGCGGTCCTGCACGCGACCGACAACGAGGACTCGTGTCCGGTGGCGGTGCTGCACCGATGGACCGCCGCTGTTCCGCTGCTGGTTCAGGCGCCCGCCACCATGGCAGCGGCTCGGGATTGGCTCACCACCGGAGCTCGCCAGCCCAGCACGCTCGACTCCACGCAGCTCGCGGTGCCGTTGCTGGTGTCCATCGACCGGGACGGCCGACCGCCGCTGCCGATGACGCACATGGCCGCTACCTCGGTCCGCAGTATCGTCCGAAACCACCTCTCGGGGCAAGTTCGGTCGCACCGGTCCCGAATACCAGACCGCGGCGATGCGCGTCCCGGCCGTTCCGAGCTTTCGTTGGTCCCTGACTCGCCGCTTCCAGACGTCCACGACCGCGGTGTGCAGGCACGCAAGAACGCAGTCACTCTGTTTGACGACCTCGACCTCGACAACGTGTATGACGAGGTGTCGCGCCGGTATGACGAGATCCTGAACCGACTCCACTGGACCTGAGACGAAGCGGCGATCCGTTGTTCCCGATGGAAGTCGACTACACCCGTCCAAATCGACTGACATTCCAGTGACGCAATCACTGACATCGAGTGACGTAGCGCCAGGTCATCCGCACTGACATGACATGACGCACGTCATGGGATGACAGCAAAAGCCCTCAGCTGCCTCCTCCTTGTGGCGCTGGACATGGACTAGGCGGGGGAGCGGTGCCTGTGGCATCCATACCAGGCCTTGCTGAAGACGGCGTTGCGCCGGACGCCGGAAGCGTCACTTCCGCAATACAAGTGGACGCCAACTACCTCCAGCTGGCTTTCAACTACTGACATCCAGTGACGCCTTCTACTGACACGACCGACGTATCGCCTGGTCGCGGCACTGACCTTTTGATGACGGGTCTCACAAACGTAAACGTAAATTATTCAAGGTCATTTGAAACCGGCCCGTGTCCTGACCGCCGATAATGTTCACTTATCGGTGGTCAGGACACGGATGGTCGGATTCAACTTCCCCAGGGGCGACACGCGTTTCGTTTCGTCTAATACGTGTGTGAATGACGAAACCAACGCTACGATTCTCTCGTGTCGAATGTCTGCAACTATCCAGGCTGTGCCCGGTCCATTACTCGCGCCGGTGGACCGGGTCGTCCCTCCGAGTACTGCGATCACCCGGACCACACCCGGTGGCGGGCATGGCGGGAAAGGCAACGGCAACAACAGGAGTCCGACAGTGCCGCGGCAACTGTCACTGTGACGACTCAGGGGCCGGTGACGGTGGCGCGGTTGCGGGCCGATGAACTGCTCGGGCAGTTCCGTGGGCTGGCCGAGCAGTTGGGGACCACGTTGAACGCGGCGGTGGCCGAACTGCAGACGATCGGGGACCCGTCGGTGGCCGAGGCGCAGGTCCAGGCCGCGCAAGCGGACGCGGCTCGACGAATCGCCGAGGCGGAAATGGCGACAGTGGCAGCAGAACAGGCACGGCGCGAAGCCGAAGAAGCACGGGCGCTGGCGGAATCGGTGGCCGAAGAGGCGGTCACCGCCGCGGAACAGGCCGAGCAGGCCGTGGGTGAGGCACTAGCGGCCAGGGACGAAGTGGTGGCTTCGGTGGACGTGCTGACCCGCCAGGCCGCCGAGGACGTGTTCGCGGCACGCAGCGAGGCCGAGGCGCAAGTCCGTGCGGCGCAACGACAAGCGGCCGACGACATCGACACAGCGAAACAAGAAGCCGCCGACACCGTCGCCCGCGCCGAACAGCGCGCCGACACCGAGATCGCCCATCAGCGCCGTGATGCCGAGGCCAGGATCGCCGCCGCGAACGCCGAACGCGACCTGGCGATCCAGCGGGCCGCCGACGCCGACCGTGCCACCGAACGCGCCGAGCAAGCCACCGCCGAACGCGTAGAAGCCGCCGCCGAAGCGCGCGAGGAATGGCGACGCGCCCGCACCGAACTCGACACCGCACGCGGCGAGCTCGACCGCACCCGAACCGAGTTGGCCGACCTACGCCGAACCGTCAGCACCGAAACACAGCAACGCCGGGACGAATCGGCGGCCGCCCTGGAGCAGGTTCGCGCCGAAGCCGCCGAACGATGGGCCGCACTCGACGACGCCCGCAAACAAACCCTGGCCCGCGCCGAACGCGCCGAAGCGCAACTCGACGAACTCCTCGCCGCCGCCCGCACGCCGGTGCCGCGGCCATAAGGGTCTCGCCGAGGAGCCTCATGATGCGGCGGTGAGTAGCGACCTGGACTACCGTATCCACATGACCGAGCAGCCCGGCCCTCTCGAATCGACGCGTGAGTTCGCCGCCATCGACATCAACGACATGTTGAACGCCGACGACACCTACACCGCCCCGTCATCGCGGACGCGATTGATCGCGATCCTGGTGGTGGCGGCGCTCGTGCTGAGCGCCGGCGCCACCACCCTCGCGATCCTGCTGTCCTGATTCGGGTTTGGTGGGTTCACGTCAGCGCCGGATCTCGCGGCGTCGACGATCTCTACGCGGGGCGGGCCAACGGCGTGTCGGGATCACCGGAATTGCGCAGTGCCACGATCTGTTCGGGCACCCAGTAGATCCGCCCGAACTCGAACGCCTGGTAAACACCGTCGTCGTGGGCGATCTCGTCGGATGCAGGCCAGCCGAGTTCGCCGTTCTGGTGACCGGCCGCCGCCCACCGCGCGCCGATCGCACCGTGCACCCAGTGCGCGGGTTGCGCGGCGCGGCGGTAGACCGTGCCGCCTTGAAAGGCTTGTGCCAGCCCGGGCCCGGTGCCGCGGGGGTCGGGGAGCTCGGCGTGCTCGGCCGTCGGGTATCCCAATGGGCCTGCCTCCCAACCCAACTCGGCGTATTTGGCCATGATCGCGGTCGGGATGGAATGGGCGTCGGTGGCCGGATGCCAGTACACGTAACCGTGCTCGAATTCGGCGAAACGCCCTGACCTGTCCGGGGTGGTGAGTTCGCCGTCGGTGCGGCGCGCGCCCAACCAGGGGGACGCGGCCGCACGGGCATCGATCGCGGTCTGTCCGGTACCCCCGGCGAACGAGGCGACATGGGCGGCGAACACATCCCACGGGAAGTTCGGGCCGACATCGGTATGCGAGCCGATGCCGAGAGCCCGCGTGACGTATTGATGATCGGAGATGCCCTCGCCCACGTGGTAATCCGGCTCGATCACCTCGGTCGAGTACCCGTGCCGGTGCGCGCTGCGTACCGCGAGGAACGCCGCGATCCGCAGATCGCCGTCGATGGCCAGCCATTGTGCACGCGACCACGCGATCCGGCTGCCCGCGAAGCACAGGTTCACGGTGAACGGGTTCGCCGACAGCACCGACCACGACGCGAGCTCTTCCGGCACCACCCGCACCACCACCGCATCGCGCAGCGTGTAGTGGTAGGACACTCCGTTGTCCGGGTTGTTCAGGTAGGCGGCAAGGGATTCGGCGGTGCCGTTGCCTTCCTGGGTGTGCAGCAGGAAGTTGGTGACCCGGGCGCCGTCGCGCGCAGAGTGCGAGCCGCCGAGCCGGTCGATCTCGGTGAACTGCGGTACCGACACCTCGCGGTCGAGCGCCCACTGCCCGAAATCGGGGGCGAGGATGTCGTTGACGTCGACGCGGGTGCCGTCGATCAGCGGTCCGGGGTTGCTCGGGGTGTCGATCACCCGCTGGTAGAGCACGGCGCGCGGTTCCCGTTCGGTCCCTGACCAGGCCCGCGTCTGCCAGGCCCAGCTGAATTCCCCGCGCGCACCGATCACCCCGTCCTCGATCGCCCACGCGCACACCCGCGCATGCCCGTAGATCCCGGTCCATGCCGTACCCAGCACCGAGTTGACCCCGCGGAAGAACTCGACCGCCGTGCTGTTCCACTGCGACAGCGAGATGTCCTCGTCGACGGCGAAGAAGATCGGTGCCTGTCGCGGCCCGCCCACGCTCAGATGGGTGGCCATGGCCTGCTCCGCCATCCGCCGACCGCCGTCGAAACCGGTGGTCCAGTCCGACGGTGTCGCGTCGCCGGGTTTGCCGTACTGCCAGATGGAGACGATGTCGAGCCCGGCGGCGATGAGCGCGCGGGCGTAGTCGGCGGTGATCGGTTTGGCACCGAAGTTCGCGCCCGGCCTGCTCGGTGAGATGTAGGCGAGAACCGCGGAATGGCCCGCCGCGGCGATTGCCCGCGGATCGATGAGCCTGGCCGCGAAATCGACAGCTGTGGACATGATTGACCCCCTGTATGACTGCGTATCCGATGGAATTCCGAGATGGTGGAACTATCGCGATGACTTACGCTGGTGCCCGAGGATCGGTACCGGAGTGAGAAACTCACCCTGTCTCATTCTAAATGAAACACTTACTCCCGCATCGTCGTTCGCCGACGAACAGGGTAGTACCCACAATGAGGAGTAGTTTCACTCACGTCCGGTGACGGTGTGGCCCGATACTCTTTCGCCATGACGGCGCAGCTGATGTGGGGGATCCCGACGCACGGGTTCTTCGTCGCGCTCGGAGTCGCTGTCGCCGCGGTGGTGTTCTTCCTCGAGTGCAGGCGCCGGGAGGCACTGCGCGAGGAGTCGCTGGTCGCGGTCACCGGGGCATTGGTCGGTGGGGCGATCGGCATGCGGTTGTCGAGTCTGGCCGCGACGCTCGACCCGTATGAGAGCTGGATGTTCGGTGCGCGCAGTGTGCTCGGCGGATTGCTCGGCGCGTATGTGGGTGTGCTGATCGCGAAACGGATCATCGGCTATCGGGAGCGGACCGGTGATCTGTTCGCACCGGCGGTGGCGCTCGGCATGGCGGTCGGTCGCATCGGATGCTTGCTCACCGAAGCGCCGGGACGGCCGACGAGCCTGCCGTGGGGAATCCACGCGCCCGCGACGGTTCCGCAGTGCCCCGGATGCGTGGCCGGCGTGGCGATGCATCCGAGCTTTGTCTACGAAATCGTGTTCCAGCTGGCCGCATTCGGCGCACTGTGGTGGTTGCGGGACCGGATCAGCACACCGGGGGAGCTGTTCACCCTCTACGTCGGGGCGTACGCGATATTCCGGTTTCTGGTCGAGTTCACCCGTGCCAACGACACGGTGTGGCTGGATCTGACACGCCCGCAATGGTTCCTGCTGCCGGGCCTGGTCCTGGTGGCGGTGCGCTGGACCGTCGGCTACCGGCGCGGCAACTACGACGGTGTACTTCGACGAAAGGTCGCGGCATGAACTTTCCTCCCGGACCGCCCCCGAACATGCCACCCCCGCCACCGGATCAGGGCGGCAAACCGCCGGGGCAGGGCGGGCAGGTCGCGGCGATGGCCTTGGCGGGCGCGATGGCGTTCATCGTCGCCAACGCGATAGCCGGGTTCTTCATGTTCATGGTGGTCGCCTCCGTCAACGACGACACCGCGACCAAGGTGCTGTTCGGGCTCACCGCGGTGGCCAGCGCGGGAGCGGCTTTCGGGGGTGGCTGGCTGTTGATCCGGCGCAAACGGCCCGCGCCCAAAGGGTTCGGGCTGGGGCTGATGATCGGCTGGTCGCTGGTCACCGTGTTCACCGCAGGTCTGTGCACGGCCATCAACCCGGAGCTGTACACGGGCTTCTTCGGGATGGCGCGATGACCGGAATGCCGCTGCGGGGCGATCGAATCCTGCGTTATGTCACCGCGTTCTGCCCCCGCTGCCACGACGAACACCCCGACACACCGCTGCCCGATGTCGAGCGGCTGTCGGGGTGGCTGGCCGAACGGGACGGCCAGGTCTTGCTCGAACGCGGTTGCCGAACCCACGGCATGGTGCGGACCCTCTACGACGAGGACCCCGAAATCCTGGCCTACCTCGAAGAATGGACCGCGCCGACCAAAGCGCACCTGCCCGACACCGCGGGAAATTTCGACCCGGTGCCCTCGGCGTATCTGCGTGGGCTGCCCGAGATGCAGACCCAGCACACCTGCATCCTGCTCGAGGACATCATCGACAGCTGTAACCTGCGCTGCCCCACCTGTTTCGCCGACTCCTCGCCGGAACTGCGTGGCGTGGTCTCGGTGGAGGATGTGCTCGCCAATGTCGACCAGCGGCTGGCCCGCGAGAACGGGCGCCTCGACGTGCTCATGCTCAGCGGCGGCGAACCGACCCTGCATCCGCAGCTGGCCCGGTTGCTCGCGGAGCTGACCGCGCGGCCGATCACCCGGATCCTGCTCAATACCAACGGTCTGCGGATCGCCGTCGACGACGAGTTGGTGGCGTTGCTACGTGCCCATCGCGACCGGGTCGAGGTGTATCTGCAGTACGACGGGGAAACGGCGAAGGCCTCCCGCCATCATCGCGGCGGCGACTTGCGGGTGCGTAAACAGCAGGCGCTGCAACGGCTTTCGGCGAACTCTGTCTTCACCACCCTGGTGATGACGGTGGCGCTGGACGTGAACGACGACGAGATCGGCGCCGTCCTGCGCACCGCCATGGCCACGCCGTTCGTCGGCGGCGTCTCGATCCAGCCCCAATTCGGTTCCGGGCGTTCGGGAACGATCGACCCGATGCGGCGGCTCACCCACACCGGCGTACTGCGCCGGCTGGGCCCGCAGACCGACGGGCTGGTGACTTGGCGTGACCTCACCGCGCTGCCGTGCTCGCACCCGCACTGCTGCTCGGTCGGTTACCTGCTGCGCGACGACGCGGGGGACTGGCGGTCGCTGGTCTCGCTGATCGGGCACGACCGGTTGAAACAGCAGTTGGGGCTGGTGTCGAACCGGATCGCGGACTCGGCATTGCCCGCCGAGCTGCGGGTGGCGGTGCGGGAATCGCTGCTGGGATTGCTGTCGGAGCAGTCGTCGCTGTCGCATCCGGAGATCGGGCGGGTATGGCGCAATATCTGTGAGAACTGCGATCTGGGAATGTCGACCCTGCTGACACTGGCCTCGTCGGCACTGCCGGGGCGGCGTCAGCGGTTGCGGACGCTGCTCGGGGAACGGGTCGTGCGGATTACGGTGAAACCGTTCATGGACATGTCGACGATGATCGAGGAGCGGCTCACCCAGTGTTGCGTGCACGTGGGCACCCGCGCTGATGCCGATCAGTGCGCGCCGTTCTGCGCGGTGCAGGCCTGGCCAGCGTTGTCGCGGCAGCGGTTGCCGGCGGTCGCACCGGCCGGGCGGGCATTGCTGCCGGTGGAGGTGCGGTGAGCGAGCGCGGGGTCTACTACGAGGAAGCGGTGCGCGGGCAGCGACCGCACGACCCATTGACGTTGTGTGTGGTCGCGACCGTGGCGTTGCTGACGTGGTTGGTGGGGCCGTGGGCGGTGGTGGGGTTCGGTGCGCTCGCGTTCGCCGGATATTGGCGAGCGTGGCGGGCCGGGTTGCGGCGCAGTCGCTGCTGGTTGCGCGATACCCGGCTGGTACTGGTGTATGTCGGGGCGATCGCCGTGGTCGGGGTCGTCGCCGCGGTGTGGTGACGGCGTGTCGCCAATGCTGGTGCGGCAGAACGGTAGCGGGCGAGCGCGGCGCACGGTTGACTGGTAGCCATGGCCTCCACTCGATCCAGCAGGCAGCGCCGATCAGGGGTGCCCGCACCCGCCGTCGCGCCGGGGGAACTGATCGTCGTCACCGCGCCGACCGGCCCCGAGATCACCCCGATCGCTTTGCGTGAGAACCGTTCCGTGCGCACCAGGGTCGATGAATTGCTGCCCGCCGCAGCGCGTCTGGTGCCGATCTTCGGGCCGGACAATCGGCTCGCGGCCAGGCTGGCAGGCACCTCGCAGGCGCCCGTGGCGGGGGAGTACCTCAGCTATTACTCGGTGCACGGTGAGCTGGGTGATCTCGGTGACCTCGCCCATCGACTGCGCGAGGACGACACCGTCGCCGCCGCGTATGTGAAGCCCGCGGCCGAACCGCCACTGGCACCTCTCGCGGAGAACATCGTCGCACCGCGCGCACCGGCCGTGACACCCGATTTCCGGGTCAGGCAGGCCTATCTGGACGCGGCACCCCACGGTATCGATGCGGTGTGGGCGCACGGCCAGCCCGGCGGGCTGGGCACCGGTGTGCGGGTGATCGACGTCGAGGGCGCGTGGCGGTTCACCCATGAAGACCTGCGGCAGAATCAAGGCGGGATGATCGGCGGCACGGCGTCGGCCGATCTGGGCTGGCGCAATCACGGCACCGCTGTCGCCGGTGAGATCAGCGGTGACCTGAACGCGGTCGGCGTCACCGGAATCGCTCCCGAGGCTCATATCAGAGCCATCTCCATCTTCGGTATCGGCTCGGCTGCCGCGATCCGCTCGGCCGCCGACGCGCTGCACCCCGGCGACATCGTCCTCATCGAATTGCATCGTCCCGGACCACGATTCGACTACCAGGGCACCGCCGATCAGCGCGGCTACATCGCCGTCGAATGGTGGCCCGACGACTTCGCCGCCATCCGCTATGCCGTGAGCCGCGGCATCGTCGTCGTCGAAGCCGCGGGCAACGGCGGTGAGAACCTCGACGACGTCGTCTACGACAGCCGCCCCGGCGACTTCCCCGCCACCTGGCACAACCCGTTCCGCGCGGGCCCCGCCGACTCCGGTGCCATCCTGGTCGGCGCGGGTGCCCCACCACCGGGTCTGCACGGCCGAGACCACGGCCCCGCCCGGTCCCGCCTCGACTTCTCCAACTACGGCGCCCGCCTCGACGCCCAGGGCTGGGGCCGCGAAGTCACCACCACCGGCTACGGCGACCTCCAAGGCGGCGCTGACGAAGACCTCTGGTACACCGACGAATTCAGCGGCACCTCCAGCGCCTCCCCGATCGTCGTCGGCGCCATCGCCGCCTACCAGGGCAGCCGAGCCCGAACCCGCGCGACCCCCGACCAGATCCGAACCCTCCTGCGCACCACCGGCTCAGCCCAAACCGCGGCACCGGGGCGACCGACCACCCAACGCATCGGCAGCCTGCCCGACCTCCGGGCCATGATCGCGAGCGAGTAGCACCAGCGCTCTCATCGTTCGCTTCTGGCTTGGTACGTGCATTCGGCAACGCCGTGATTGCGTACGTCGGAGGTGACACAGACCCCGGTCAGATCTTTCGGCGGTCGACGCGGTGCTCACCCCCGCGCGCCGCAAGATCGGCGACATCATCGGCGGCTACACGCCCGAACAGCGGGAGTCCCTCTTCGACTACTTCGCCCGGGCCGCCGACGCCTTCCAGCAGGCGGCGACCGAAATCGGTGCCGCGGACCCTGCCGCCGACCAGCGGCACGCCTGATCCCTGCGGGCTCGAATCGGCCGGAATCGGCGTGCAGGAGCTAGGCGCGACGCGCAGACGACTTCGTGGTGCCGATAACCAGATGTGCGGGGGTGGGGTGGCGTGGGATGGTACGAGGATGGCATCGGCGAAGAGTGTTTCCGTTCGGGCGGGTACGCAAGCGGACCTGGCTGCGATCACCGGGTTGCAGGAGGCTGGGTTCGGGATGCGGTACGGGGGTGACGAGAACGAGTTCCGGGGCGAGATCTTTCCGGTCGAACGGTCGTTGGTGGCCGTGGAGGGTGACCGGATCGTCGGACATACCGTCGACCGGACGATGACGGTGACGGTGCCGGGGGAGCGAACCGTGCGGGCCGCGGGTGTGTCGGGGGTGGCGGTCGCGGCAACGCACCGGCGACGCGGGATTCTGCGGGAGCTCTACACCGCCCAGCATGCGCGGACCGAGGCCGACGGGGTGCCGCTGACCATCTTCACCGCGAGCGAGGGCACGATCTACGGGCGCTTCGGGTACGAAGTGGCCATTCTCGACACCTCGATCCGCATCGACACCCGGCGGGCCGAATTCCGTTCCACCACACCAGGCCCCGGTGGTGTCACCCTGGAGACGCTCGTCGACGCCGCCCCGCGGATCCGGGAGATCTACGAACGCTGGCAGAAGGTGACGGCAGGGGCACAGGATCGCCCGAACGCCAAGTGGGACTTGTTCTTCGCCGATGTGGAGCGTCACCGTCAGGGTGCGACGAGTTTGTTCGTGCTGCTCCACGCCGACGGGTACGCCCTGTATCGGCGCTCCCGGCGCGAGGACCGTGACATCGCCTCGGTGTGGGAGTTCCGTGCCGTGACCCCCGACGCGCACGCCGCACTGTGGCGGGTCCTGCTCGGCATGGACCTCGTCGACACCGTGGAAGCCGAAATCGCCGACGACGATCCCCTGGCCCACATGCTCACCGACCCCCGCGCGGTGCAGCTGACCCGCCGCGGCGACTCGCTGTGGGCGCGGGTCATGGACGTGCCTGCGGCACTGACCGCCCGCACCTACCGCGCCGACCTCGACACCGTACTGGCCGTGCACGACCCGTTCCGCAGCGCGGGCGGGAACTTCGCCCTGCGGATCCGCGACGGCATCGCCGAATGCGAACCGACCACCCGCGCAGCGACACTCAGCGCCGACATCAACATCCTCGGCGCCCTCTACTTCGGCGGTCAGCGCGCGAGCACTTTCGCCGCCGCTCACCGGCTGAAGGTCGACGACCCGAGTGTGCTGCGCGCGTTCGACGAAGCGTTCACCGCCGACCGCGCACCACAATTGGGCTGGTTCTTCTGACCTGAACGACAACGGGCGCGTTCGCCTCACTGCGCACTACCTCGGGAGTACGGTAGGTAGCTGTGGATTCGCACCAGGTCGATTCTTCGGTTCGGGTGCGTGGCGCCCGGGTCCACAATCTGCGCGATGTCGACGCGGACATGCCGCGAAACGCCCTGGTCGCGTTCACCGGTGTCTCGGGTTCGGGGAAGTCGTCGTTGGCTTTCGGCACCCTCTACGCGGAATCGCAGCGCCGCTACCTGGAGTCGGTTGCCCCGTATGCCCGCAGATTGCTGCACCAGATCGAAGCCCCCGACGTCGACGCGGTCACCGGTCTACCGCCCACGGTGGCACTGGCTCAACGCCGGTCCTCGCCGTCGTCGCGATCGACCGTCGGCACCGTCACCGCGATCTCGAACACGTTGCGCATGCTCATGTCCCGCGAAGGTGACTATCCCGAGAGCCCGCCCAGAACCGGCGAGGGTCACTACCCGGAAGGCACCAACCGCCTCTACTCCGACGCGTTCTCCCCGAACACCGTCGAAGGTGCCTGCCCGCGCTGCCACGGCCAGGGCGTGATCCACGAAGCCACCGAGGCGTCGATGGTCCCCGACCCGTCGCTGAGTATCCGCGACGGCGCGATCGCCTCGTGGCCCGGCGCCTGGCAGGGCAAGAACCTGCGCGATGTGCTCAGCGCGCTCGGCTACGACATCGACCGCCCGTGGCGTGAACTGGCACCCGCCGCCCGCGACTGGATCCTGTTCACCGCGGAAAAACCGGTCGTCACAGTCGAACCCGTGCGCGAACCCCATCGCATCCACCGCCCCTACCAGGGCACCTACACCAGCGCCGAGCAGTTGCTGCTGCGCTCCCACGCCGAATCCAAGAGCGAGGCCACCAAGGCCCGCGCCGCCGAATACCTGCACACCACCGTCTGCCCACTGTGCGAGGGGCGACGACTCAAACCCGAAGCGCTCGCGGTGACGTTCGCCGGGTTCGACATCACCGAACTCGCCGGCCAACCGCTGAGCGAGCTCGTCGAGGTGTTGCGGCCCTACACCTGCGGCACGACCGCGCTGGCGGTGCTCACCCAGGACCTCACCTCGCGGATCGACGTGCTGATCGAGCTCGGCCTCGGCTACCTGAGCGTCGATCGGGAAAGCCCGACGTTGTCGGGCGGTGAGCTGCAACGATTACGGTTGGCGGGGCAGTTGCGGTCGGGCCTGTTCGGTGTCGTCTACATTCTCGACGAACCGTCGGCGGGACTGCACCCCGCCGATACCGCCGCCCTGACGAAAGTGCTGGATCGGCTCAAGAATTCGGGCAAGAGTGTGTTCCTGGTCGAACACGACCTCGACGTCGTGCGCCACGCCGACTGGCTCATCGATATCGGCCCGGGCGCGGGCGTACACGGCGGCACAGTGCTCTACGCCGGTGACGTCGACGGTCTCCGTGAGGTGAGCGAGTCGGTCACCCGGCCCTACCTGTTCGGCGAGATCGTGCGCCCGCCCCGCGCGGCCCGTACCGCCACCGGCGAGCTGCGATTACGCGCGATCACCAGCCACAACCTGCGCGATCTCGACGTCGACATCCCCCTCGGTGTGTTCACCGCGATCACCGGTGTGTCCGGGTCCGGCAAATCGACTCTGCTGCACGCTGTTTCGATCACCGCGACAACCGATCCCCGCATCGTGCGCGTCGTCGAAGTCGATCAGGCCCCGATCGGGCGCACGCCACGGTCGAACCTGGCCACCTATACCGGCCTGTTCGACACGGTACGCAAACTCTTCGCCGCGACCGACGCCGCCAAGGCCCGCGGCTACGGTGTCGGCCGTTTCTCGTTCAACGTCGCCGAGGGACGCTGCCCGACCTGCCAGGGTGAGGGGTACATCACCGTGGAGCTGCTGTTCCTGCCCAGCACCTACAGTCCGTGCCCGGCCTGCCGCGGCGCGCGCTACAACCCCGAAACCCTCGAGATCACCTACCGCGACACCACGATCGCGCAGGTGCTCGACATGACCGTCGACCGCGCCGCCGGCTTCCTCGCCGACGTGGCAGTGGTCGCGCGCGCACTACACACCCTGCGCGACGTCGGCCTCGGCTATCTGCGCCTCGGGCAACCGGCCACCGAACTGTCCGGCGGGGAAGCGCAGCGGGTGAAGCTGGCGACCGAATTGCAGCGGGCCCGGCGCAGCGACACCGTTTACCTGCTCGACGAACCAACAACCGGCCTGCATCCGGCCGACACCGATATCCTGATGACACAACTGAATTCGCTCGTCGACAGCGGCGCGAGCGTGGTCGTTGTCGAACACGACATGAGCGTTGTCGCCGCCGCCGATCACGTGATCGACATGGGGCCGGGCGGTGGCGGGCAGGGAGGCCGGATCGTGGCGCAGGGGACACCGGAACAGGTCGCGAACAATCCGGTCAGCCGGACTTCGCCCTATCTGCTGGAGCGACTGGCATGAACCGCGACGCTGATCGGACCCGGAGCGCGATGCTCGTCGCCGGTGGGTGCTCGTTCGCGCTCGGGCTGGCGCTGCTGCTGTGGCCGGGGCGCGACGAGAACATCCTGGCGATACTGTTCGGGGTCTCGCTGATCCTGAGCACGACGGTGCAGGCCTATCTGGCGATGATGGCGCGGATCGCGTTCTTGCTCCGGGTGCTGGTCTTGGTCAGTGCGGGCCTGACGGGGATATTGGCCGGGCTGGTCTTCGACGGCGGCAATATCGAACTGCTCGCCCTGTGGATCGGCATCGGCTGGTCGGTGCGCGGCATCGTGGAGGCGCTGGTCGCGGCATGGGACGACACCGTCGTCGACGGGTGGATACACGAGGTGTGCGGGCTCGTCACGACCGTGATCGGCATCGCGATCATCGCGATCACGTTCCAGACGGTCACCGGGCTGGCCACCATGTCCGGTACCGGGTTGGTCGTGATCGGTGTCATGGAACTGCTCGCCGGTGGGCTCGGTCGCGCGGCGTGGGATGCGGCGCACGGGCCTGCGACCGAGGAGCCGGTCGCGCCGATTCGCGCCGCGACCGAGCTGTAGTAGCGAATCACACACTGTGAGTGCGCAATTGGAGGTTTACGCGAACTCACGGACAACGCGACGTTGCGGGCAGCCGAGCGCGCGCTGAACTCTGCGTGCACCCTCGCTCGCAGCTGGGGTAACTGTGCTGCGCGACGGTAGCGTGGCCCGCGGCGTGCGCACGGGTGTTCGGTGCGCCGCGTTCGCTCCCCCGATTGTGAGCCCAGGAGAAGTGTGGTGTCGCGCGTAGTCCCCGGCGTAGCTGCCGATGCCGTCCAGCGTGAAGAGCTGGCCATGCGGCGGATGACCGAGAGTTTGGTCGAAGACCTGTCCGAGAACGTCCCCGTCGACCAGGTGACGTCGGCGGTAGGCGCCGCGCACCATCGTTTCACCGGCAAGCCGATCCGGGAGTTCGTGCCGATCCTGGTCGAGCGGATCGTGCGCCGTGAGCTCGCCGATCCCGATCCGACGGTGCGGGTGCCCGCCCCGACGGCGAGTGTGCGGGCCGCCGAGCTGATCGCGCGCGAGACGAACAGCTCCGAGGAGCAGGCGACGCGGAGGCTGAGCAGGCGCGCGGTGGTGCCCTTGTCGGTCGGCGCGGCCGTGGTCGTGGCCGGTGTTGTCGCCGGTGTGGTGCTGCTGCCCGGCGGCGCCGACGCTCCCGCCGCCACCGTCGCGACGCCGGCCACGGTGGTGCGTGGCGTGGTCGGGTCGGAGAAGATGTCGTTCTTCGCCGACGAGCGTGTGGTGCAGGTGCTCGCCGACAACGGGATCCAGGTGCAGGTCGAGCCGGCCGGTTCGCGGCAGATCGCGACCACCGTCGACCTCGGCGCCTTCGATTTCGCGTTCCCGTCGAGCATTCCGGCCGCGGAACGTATCCAGCGTCAACGCAACATCACCACCAAGTACACCCCGTTCTCGTCACCGATCGCGATCGCCACCTACCGGCCGATCGCGGACCTGCTGACCGCGGCCGGGGTGATCAAACCAGGTCCGGTCTCGACGTTCGACATGAACAAGTACCTGGAGCTGGCCGGGACCGGTGTGCAGTGGGACGACCTGCCCGACAACACCACCTACCCGGTCGCCAAGAACATCCTGGTCTCGACCACCGACCCGCGCAGCTCCAACTCCGCCGCCATGTACCTGTCGATCGCCAGTTACGTGGCCAACGACCACACCATCGTGCGCGGGGCCACCGCCGAACAGCACGTGCTGCCCGCCTTGTCGAAACTGTTCCTCGCGCAGGGCTACACCGACAACAGCAGCGAAGGGCCGTTCAACCAGTACCTCACCAACGGTATGGGCCCGACCCCGCTGGTCTGCATCTACGAGGCACAGTTCGTCGAAGCGGCAGGCGAGGGCCGGATCAAGCCGGACATGGTCTTGACCTACCCGACCCCCACGGTTCTGTCGAGCCACACCCTGGTCCCGCTGACCGGCACCGGCGACAAGATCGGCAAACTCCTCACCGACAACCCCGAACTGCGCCGCCTGGCCGCCGAACACGGCTTCCGCACCGGCGACACCGCCCAGTTCACCTCGGTCGCCGCCGAGCGCTCGGTACCGGTGGCCGCCGACCTGATCGACGTGGTCGACGTGCCCGCCTACGAAACCCTCGAGCACCTGCTCGACGGGGTCGCCAACTCCTACAACTGAATCCGCCCGCCACCGGTGCTGTGCAGCTTTCGCTGTGCGGCACTCGTGGTCGGTGCGGACGGCGCTGAAGCAATGGCCCCGAAGGTCTTGACACCAGTTCAGTGCACGACTGTACACTCAGCATTGCCAGGTAACTCGAGCTGGCCCGCGCTGCGAATGGAGTCCCACGATGGATCAATCCGATCACGGTCGAGAACCAGTTGTCGTGGGTGGTGTTCGATGAGCTATCAGAAGGAACTGCTCGACGAGTTGTCGTTCGCGGCGCGCCGCACCGGCACCGCACTCGCCGCGATCCTCAGTGATGCCGGGCGCAAGAGCGCTCGTGAGGTCGTCGATCTGGCGCACGAGGGGCGCGAACTGGTCGCCGGGACCCTGCGGGCTCGGGCCGACGAGCTGCGCCGCCGTCGTTAGAGGTCAGCGGTTCTCGCTGCGAGGGCGGCCAGGCCCCTTTGGTCGAAATGTCTCTGACCTGCGGAAAATCCTGCGGGAAAAGAATTTTCGTAGCGAGCGATGAGTTCTCGCGGCGTGCACCGTCTCTATGAGTGCTACCTGTAGCCGAGATCCGGGAGAGCCTCATGACCGCCAGTTCCGCCGTCACCACCGGCACCCTCGTGGTGCCGGACGCCCGCCTGTACTACGAGGTCCGTGGGGCGGGACCGTTGCTCGTCCTCGTCGGTGCGCCGATGAACGCCGCCTCGTTCGCCGCGGCCGCCGAACAACTCGCCGCCACCAACACCGTCCTCACCACCGACCCGCGAGGCCATTTCGCGAGCCCCCTGGACGACCCGAACCAGGATTCGACGGTGCTCGCCCGCGCCGCGGACCTCGCCGGGCTCATCACCCACCTCGACGCGGGCCCGGCCGTGGTCTTCGGATCCAGCGGCGGCGCCGTCTCCGCGCTGGCACTGGCCCAGACCAACCCCGACCTGGTCACCACCGTGGTCGCCCACGAACCGCCGCTGCGCGAACTGCTGCCCGACGCCGACGCCCAGCGCGCGCTCACCGAGGACATCATCGCCACCTACGACACCGGTGCGGTGATCGGCGCCTGGCGAAAGTTCTTCGCCCAGGCCGCGATTCCCATCCCGGAGCCGATGCTCGAACAGATCTTCGGCGGCGACCGCGACCCGCAACAGGTTGCCAGCGAACGCTTCTGGTTCGCCCACGAGCTGCGTTCGACCACCGCCTGGGTTCCGGACCCGCCGTTGCTGCGCTCGATTCCCACCCGGGTGATCGTCGGGATCGGTGCCGAGTCCACCGGGCAGTTCTGTGATCACACCGCCCGCGAACTGGCCTCGGCGCTCGGCGTCGACCCGGTCCTGTTCCCCGGCGACCACACCGGATTCGTCCACGACCCCGCCACCTTCGCCGCCCGCCTCCAAGAAGTACTCGACGAGCCGTGAGCGTGGTCGCTCGCACCCGCGCCGGGCAGGCGCGACGCTGTCCCGGTTTCGCCGGGTACGAGGAAAAGACGAAGGGGATCGGCACCATGGCGGTGCTGGGGTTGCGACGGGCCTGACCCGAATGTCGCGGGCAGGGCGACCGGACCGCCCTGCCCCGCTACCCCCGTCGGGGGTACAGGTAGTACCGCAGTCCAATGTGGGTGCGGGCCTTGGCTTTCTACCGTTCGAACATGCGCTTTCGAACCGTCACCATCCCGATCCTCACCGCTGCGCTGATGCTGACTGCCATCACGACGAGCGCGGCCGAGCCGGTAGCTCGCGTCGCCGCTGTGCGCGCCGACCTCGACGCGATGGTCGGCGCGGGCGCCGTGGGGGCCGTCGCCACGCTCACCGAGGACGGCGCGAGCACCGTCGTCGGCTCCGGCCTGGCCGACACGGCCACGTCGACCCCGATCGGAACCGACATCCCCCAGCATGTGCGGGTCGGCAGCATCACCAAGTCCTTCACCGCCGCGATCGTGCTGCAACTGGTGGCCGAACACCGCATCGACCTCGACCGTTCCGTCGACACGTATCTGCCCGGTCTGCTCACCGGCGACGGGGTGGACGGCCGCGCGATCACCGTCCGTCAGATCCTGGGCCACCGCAGTGGCCTGCCCGAACCTGCCCGAACCCCGGAGCTCGACGAACACGAAGCCGCGAAGGCGGGCCGCACGTTCACCCCCGGCCAGGAGATCGCGCTGGCCCTGGCGCACCCGGCGAAGTTCGCGCCGGGCACCCGATTCGAGTACGCCAACATCAACTACATCGTCGCGGGCATGCTGATCGAGGCGGTGACCGGGAATCGCTACACCGACGAACTGCGCGACCGCATCGTGGTTCCACTCGGGTTGTCGAACACCTACCTGCCCGGCACCGGCGAAACCGGTCTGCGCCACCCTCATCCCACCGGGTACACCAGCGTCGACGGAACCGTCACCGACACAACGCGAATGGAGCCGTCGGTGCCGTGGACATCCGGCGCCCTGGTGAGCACAGGCGCTGATGTGAACCGGTTCTTCCTCGCGCTGGTGGCCGGTTGGGTCGTGCCCGAGCCCCAACTCCGGCAGATGCTCGACGGTGTCGACATGGGTAACGGTGACGGCATGTTCTACGGTCTGGGTCTCGGCTACACCCCACTGCCGTGCGGTGTGCGGTATGTCGGCCACCTCGGCGGTGTCCGCGGCTTCTCCACCGTCGCGGGTGCCACGGCAGGCGGGCGCGCGGTCACCGTTGCCTACACCGGCACACCCTCCTCGGTCGATCTCGCGGGCCTGCTCACTCACGCACTGTGCGAGTAACCGTCTCGTCGCCGCTGAGTGAGAGCCGCTCAGTCAGCTGGTAGGTGGCACGATCGCGTCATGGCAGCGCTCGCTCACCGTCCGCAAGGCGTCGATGAGTTCTGGTGGGTCGGTGACAGTGAATCCGATGTCGAGGGCGGTGATCATCCAGGCCAGCGAGGCGGGGGAGTCGGCGCCCAGATGCAGTAGGCAGCTGAGGTCGTCGACTGCTTCGAGGACACCCATTCCCGGCCAGACCCGCTCGGCCAGCTCGGTGGCCGAGCCGTGCAGCGTGACCACAGTGCGCCACGGCCACGACTCGGCTGACAGCCTGCGCGACAGATACGTCGCGGCGTCACCGTCGGGTAGCGGGCGCGGGGTGAAGCGCGGGCCCGTCGGGACACGGGGGTGCAGCCGGTCGATACGGAACGACCGCCAATCCGCTCGGTCGACATCCCACCCCACCAGATACCAGTGCCTGCTCAGATTGACCAGCGAATCGGGTTCGACATCGCGGCGAGAGACGCGACCGGCGTGGTCGGTGTAGTCGAACCGCAGACGCTCGTGGCGGCGGCAGGTTTCGGCGATCGTCAGCAGGGTCTCGGATGACACTCGCGGTGAGTCGGCGGCGACCCGCACCATCGACTGCTGCAAGGTCGTGAGCCGATGCCGCAGCCGTGACGGCAGTACCTGCTCCAGCTTGGCGAGCGCGCGCAACGACGCGTCCTCGATTCCGGTGACGGTACCGCCCGAGGTGGTGCGCAAGCCGACCGCGACGGCCACGGCTTCCTCGTCGTCGAGGAGCAGCGGTGGCATCGACGCGCCGGCCCCCAACCGATAGCCCGCGGTTCCCTGCAACGCCTGCACCGGGTAGCCCAGCCCGCGCAGCCGGTCGATATCGCGGCGCACGGTGCGTGGGGTGACATCGAGCCTGGTCGCGAGTTCGGCACCCGACCAGGCGCGGTGGGTCTGCAGCATCGACAGGAGTCGGAGCAACCGGGCGGAGGTTTCGGCCATGTCGTCATTCTGCCGTTTCCTTAGGAACGATTCTGACCTAAGCCGTTCCTAGGGTTGTTCCTATGAGCGAAATCTTCCGGATCGACATCCCGCAGTCCGACCTCGACGACCTGCGCGATCGGCTCGCCCGCACCCGCTGGGCGCAGGACCTGCCCGGCACCGGCTGGACCTACGGGCTGCCCACCTCGTATCTGCGCGACCTCGCCGACTACTGGCGAACCGAGTTCGACTGGCGTGCCGCCGAATCCGCACGCAACGCGCACCCACAGTTCGTCACCGAGATCGACGGTCAGCGCCTGCACTTCACCCACGTCCGCTCACCTGAATCCGACGCGCTGCCGCTGGTCCTGGTCCACGGCTGGCCGTTCACCGACTTCGGCGCGATGATCGGACCGCTGACCGATCCGCGCGCGCACGGCGGCGACCCGCGCGACGCCTTCGATGTCATCATCCCGACGCTGCCCGGTTTCGGCTTCTCCGGACCCACGCACCAGCCCGGCCAGGCCGCGACCGAGCGATCCGCCGAGCTGATCGCTCGGCTGATGAGCGAGCTCGGCTACGAACGCTACGGCGCGCAGGGCAGCGACGCGGGTTCGTTCATCGCCCCGCAGCTGGGTCGCGTCGACACCGCGCGAGTCGCGGGCGTGCATCTCAATGCCGCGATCACCATCCCCGCCTGGAACGACGACGGTGCGGGCTACACCGCCCAGGATCAGGAAAAGCTTGCCGCACTCCAGGATTGGAGCAGCAACGAGACCTCCGCGTACGCGAGCGTGCACAGCACCCGCCCCCACACCCTGGCCCACGCCCTCGCTGATTCACCGGCCGGGCTGCTCGGCTGGATCGTCGACGTGGTCAACACCTACAAAGACCCCGCCGCCGCCTTGCCCGAGGATTCCCTCGACCGCGACGCCATGCTCGCCGAGATCGCGATCCTCTGGTTCACGGGCACGGCGGGTTCCTCGATGCGCCTGTACAAGGAATCCCAGCAGTGGGGAGCTGATCTGCCCAGCTCGGGCGTCCCGACCGCTGTCGCGGTCTTCCCCGGCGACACCACGATTCGGGGGATCGCCGAGAAGCAGAACAACCTCGTGCGCTGGACCGAATTCGACCGAGGCGGGCACTTCGCTGCCATGGAAGCGCCTGACCTGCTGGTCGAGGATGTGCGGGCGTTCTTCCGGACGGTGCGGTAGACGAGTGTGCCCCCGGCTACGGCCGGGGGCACACCACACCTCGACTAGCTGCTCAGGTCGCGGAAGCGCTGCACCGCCAGCGGGAAGAACACCGCGATCAGCGCCAGCGGCCAGGCCACCGCGAGCAACTCCGCGTGGGTCGCGGCCCAGGAGTCGCCATCGGCACCTGGATTGCCGAACAGGCCGCGCACCGCGGTTGCCGTCGCGGACATCGGGTTCCACTCCACGACAGCGCCGAGCCAGGACGGCATCGACTCGGGCGAGGCGATGGCGGTGGACAGGAAGGTGATCGGCCAGACCAGGATCTGCACCGCCTGCACCAGTTCCGGTTTGCCCGCGACCATCGCCAGATAGATGCCGATCCACAGCATCGCGAACCGGAGCAGCAACAGCAGTCCCACCGCGGCGAGGAACGCGGAGAATCCGCCGTGCCACCGCCAGCCGATCACGTAGCCCACCGCGATCATCACCGTCAGTCCGACGACCGATTGCAGCATGTCCGCGACGCTGCGTCCGACCAGCACGGCACCGGAGTTCATGGGCATCGAGCGGAACCGGTCGATGACACCTTTACCGAGGTCTTGGGTGACCGAGAGCATCGTCGCCTCGAGACCGAAGGCCATCGTCATGGTCAGCATGCCGGGGACCAGAAATGCCGCGAAGTCCCCGTCGACGCCCCGTCCACCACCGATCAAGTAGGTGAACATCAGCAGCATCATCACCGGGAACGCCAGCCCGATGACCACCTGAACGGGCTGGCGCGCCCAGTGCGCCAGCTCGCGTCTGGTCATCGTCCAGGAATCGGCGGCCGCCCAGCTCAGCGTCGAGCGGGTGTCGAATGTCGTACTCACACAGTCTCCTTCGTCAGGTGCAGGAAGACTTCGTCGAGCGTGGGCCTACGCAAGGCGATGTCCTGCGCCTCGATGCCCGCCGTTTCCAGTGCCCGCACGGTCTCGGTGAGCGCGGCCATCCGGTCGGCGACCGTGGCGCTGACCATCCGCCGGTCCTCGTCGACCACCGCCTCGCCGGGGAGGAGCGAGGCCGCGAGAGCGAGTTGCGTGGTGTCGTGCAGGACCACGTCGATGCGGTCACCCCCGGTTTTGGACTTCAGCTGGTCGGCCGTGCCCTCGGCGATGACCCTGCCGTGGTCGATCACGGCGATCTGGTCGGCCAGCTGGTCGGCTTCCTCCAGATACTGGGTGGTCAGCAGCACGGTCGTGCCGCCGTCGACCAGCGAGCGCACGGCGTTCCACACCTCCGTGCGGCCACGCGGATCGAGCCCGGTCGTCGGCTCGTCCAGGAACAGCACCTGCGGCTGGGAAATGAGCGAAGCCGCGAGGTCGAGGCGCCGGCGCATGCCGCCGCTGTACTGCTTGACGGCCTTGGTGCCGGTGTCCGCGAGCCCGAATCGGTGCAGGAGCTCATCGGCTCTGGTGCCCGCTCGGCGTGCGCCGAGGTGGTAGAGCCGGCCGAACATCTCGAGGTTCTGGCGGCCGCTGAGCTCCTCGTCGACGGCGGCGTGCTGGCCGAGCAGCCCGATGCGCGAGCGCACCTCCTCTGCCCTGGTCATGGCGTCGATGCCCGCCACCTCGACGCGTCCCGCGTCGGGGCGTAGCAGGGTGGACATGATCCGCACGGCCGTGGTCTTGCCTGCGCCGTTCGGGCCGAGAATTCCCTGGACGGTCCCGGCGCGGACCGTGAGATCGAGGCCGTCGAGGGCATTTTTGTCCCCGTACCTCTTTCGTAGGCCTTCGACGACGATCGCCAGATCGTGGTCAGTCACAATGCTCTCCTTCAGTCAGTAATCAAACTTGACTAGGAGAACCAAGGTACGAACATTTCGCCGTTTAGTCAAACTTGATTACTTGCTGGATGCCTGCCACCGCGGCACCTGGTTAAGCTAGCTTCGAGATGCTCTAGTCAAGGTTGCCTAGAAGGAGGCGTACATGTCGGCCATTCGGCTGCTGGTGCTCGGCGCGGTCCGTCAACACGGCCGGGCACACGGCTACCAGGTGCGCAACGACCTGGAGTTCTGGGGCGCCCACGAGTGGTCCAACGCCAAGCCGGGGTCGATCTACCACGCGCTCAAGCAACTGGCGAAGCAAGATCTCCTCGTCGCCCATGAGGTCGCGCCGAGCACCGTGGGCGGTCCGCCGCGGGTCGAATACGAGATCACCGACAAGGGCACCGAGGAGTACCTCGCTCTGCTGCGCCAGGCCCTCACCTCCTATGACCAGAAGATGGACATGCTGTCGGCTGGTATCGGGTTCATGGTCGATCTACCACGGGACGAGGCTGTCGCACTGCTCAGGGAGCGCGTCGCGCGGCTGGGGCAGTGGCGCGGCTCGGTGACCGAGTACTACACCCCGGAGGACGGTCCGGAACAGCTCGGCCACATCGGCGAGATCATGAACATGTGGCTGCACTCGGCCGACAGCGAGGCGGCGTGGACGAACAGCCTGATCGAGCGGATCGACAGCGGCGCCTATGTTTTCGCGGGCGAGGGGGACCCCTTCGTGGGGGTGCTGGCCGAGGGGGAGCCGAACCCGTTCGCGACCGGTCCGGCTCCTGGCGACCTGCGTTGACGCTCCCGAGGACGCCCGCGAGCCGGGACTACTCCGATGCCATGAACACGGTATGGGCAGCACGGCGGACATCGGGGTCGGCGTGTGCACGCAACGCCGTCAGCACCTGAGCCCACTCAGGTGACCAGCCGAACTTGCCGGCACAGCGGTTGACAATGGTGAGTGCGGCCAGCGCGGTGGAAGCTGCTGGGCTGCGGGCGAGTTCGGCGCTGATCGTGTGAAAGGTCGTCGGTGGCGTGGTGTCGAGTTCGGCGTTGAGGCGTTGGCCGAGGTGATGAGCGGGGCGAGTGACGAGGGCGCCGGTGGCGTAGCGGGCGACCTCGTCGAAGGTTGCGATGACACCGTCGGGGTCGGTCCAGCGCACCGCCACCACGGTGAGTTCGATGACCTGGTCGTGCCAGATCGCGTCGTCGGCCAAGGCGGCGACGACCGGTGCGGAAAACGCCCGCGGGCTCGTGGGGTGATTGCGCACAATGGTCATGTACAAGTGCAGCAGCAGCGAAAGACGTTGGTGTGCGGGAAGATCCCGGCCGACGGCGGAGAACTCGGCGCTGCGTAACCGGTGGACGATCTCGACCACGGCCGCCGGGTCGCCGTCTGCCCGGACACCGGTCAACACTGCGCGCATCGCGGCAGTCCACATGCCGAGCGATTCGAGGTCGGTGAGCCGGTCGACGATCACCTCGTAGGTGCCCGGCGCCCACCATCGCTGCCACGAGCCCAGTGCGTTGAGCGCGGGGGTGGCCAAGCGACGATCGGGATCGGCGGCCAAGTCGCGCACCAGCGTCGCGAACCGTTGCCGCTGCGCGACGGGCAACATGGCAGGCCGGATGTCGAGGATCGCGCCGGCCACCTCGGGATCGGCCGCCGCTTCGCCGAGCAGCGCCCACGTGGGGTCGTGGTCGAGGAGGAATCTGGTGGCGAACACGGCCGCGCGGCGCACATCGCGATGGGCGCCGGGGCCGGTGGCCAGCGCTGCGATGATCGGCAACGCATCGGGAGCACGCAACTCCGCGAGGAGCCGGATACCTTCTTTCCGCGCGGTGACCTTGGGTGACTCCAGCAGCGGCGCAACGGTTCCCGACAACCGAGCAGGCGCGATCCACTTGGCACAGGTCGCGATACTGCTGACCGCGACCCGAGCGCGATCGTCACCCACATGCCGCGCGAGCACGCCGATGGCCGCTTCGGGCTCGTCGCTGGTACCGAGCGCGGTGAGCGCGGCCTCGATGTCGACGAGCTCGCCGTTGTCGACAAACCACATCAGCCGCGCGAAACTGCCCGGCAGACGACCGAGTTGGCGGATCGCCGAGGCTCGCTCATACGGGGTGGTCTTGCGGCCGCGCGCGTAGTCGTACAGCAGACGCG
The DNA here is from genome assembly GCF_050320175.1 of Nocardia sp. FBN12. Taxonomy (GTDB): domain Bacteria; phylum Actinomycetota; class Actinomycetes; order Mycobacteriales; family Mycobacteriaceae; genus Nocardia. Next base: position 2,279,286 of record NZ_CP190048.1, read on the forward strand.
CGTAACGGTCGACGTGCCGCGGTGACCACCGGTGGAATCCGGTGACCCACATCGGCACGAACACCACCTTCGCCGACAGGAACCGGCCCGGCGTCTTGGTGTTCAGCAGGGCATCGAGCAGGTCGGTGCGACGGTCGCCGATCAGCGATTGCACCAGCGGCAGCGTGATCAGGGAACGATCGCGGGCGAGGAGTTCGTCGAGGTGGGCGTCGCGGGTGGCCGGTGCGGCGAGTGCGAGCCGAACAGCCTGGCGGACAGTCGAATCCGAGGACGCGAAGCAGGCACGCACGATCAGCCGTTGCAGCGCGGGCAGGTCGAAGGCGCGGTGACCGAGTCCGTCGGCCAAGCTCAGACACAGGTCCCAGCGGTCACGATCCGCGTCGGACTCGAGCCGGGGGAGCAGCGTCGCGAGAATCTGCTGTTCGGCGCCGCGGGGCAGATTGCGGTGCAGCCCCGACAGATTCGGCTCGATCGACAGTTCGGCGAGCATGCCCATGATCCGGAGTGCGGTCGCGGTGAACGCCACCTCGGACGTGGTGCCGCCGTGTAGCAGCAGGGTGCGGGCGAGTGTCGCGACCGTGTTCGACGTGTTCCACGAGCGGTCGCGCGCTTGCAGTGCGTCGGTGGCGAGTTGTTCCAGACCGGGCAGGTGGTCGGTGACGAGCAGCGACATCGGGATGGCTGCGACCGCGTGCAGTGCGCTGGTGCGGACCGGATCCTGTTCGTTGCGCAACCGCGTCATCAGGGACAACAGCTCGGTGATGACCAACGGATCGCGGCTACCCACTGCCGCCGTGACGAGTTGCGGGTAGGCGATGGCGCGCTCGTCGGCCGTGGGGCGCCGGATCGCCTCTGTGAGTGCCGGTTTCGCTTCGGCCCAGGTGAGTCGTGCGGTGAGACGGTCGGTGACGTCGGGAAGGTCCGTGCCGCCGGGGCGCGACAGGAGTTCGCGGGCGATCTGCGCACGGGCCGGACCGGGAATCGTGTCGAGCAGAGCGAGGTCGACCGCGGCCGGCGCCGATCCTGGGCGCGCGAGGTCTGCCCCCGCGATCGCGTGGCGCCGCGACGGCGGAACAGCCCGCAGGATCTCGAGTTTCGGGCGGGCGGCGAGGTAGAGCTGGCGCAGTTCGTCGTCGGGCAGCGACCGCATCGCCCGCCACAACGCCGGGCCTGCCAGCGCGCGGCCGTTCCCACTGGGATGCAGCATCAGCCGCAGCATCGCCCCGGGGTCGTGGCGCGCCAGTTTTCCCGCGACCGGATTCAATGCTGTCACCGGCACGAACTCGACGGCCACCGCGGCCAATGCGAGCAATCGATCAGGGGCGTATTCGCCTGCGGTGACCGGGCTGGCGGTCAGCGATGCCCAGAGTTCCCGCCACTCGGCGCGGCCCGCTCCCCGCGACCGCGTCTCGACGAAATCGAAGACCACATCGATGTGCTTGTTGGACAAGGTAGTCCAGCTCGGCACCGCGTACGCCAGCGACGGCAGCCATTCGGCCACGACAGCCGCCGAACACGACGGCAACACACGCGCCGCCTCCACGTCCCCGAACGATATCTGCAGCGCGGGAACCAGCGCGTCGGCGATCTCCGGACGATCCGCGCGTGCGAGCGCGCGGCGGATGCGCCTCCTGGTTCGCTGCGCGGCGTCCGGCAATCTGTCGACGACCACCGCGGGATCGACGCCGAGGCGGATCAGCCCCGACAGCGCCGTGCCCGCGATCTCCTGATCCGTCGAATCGAGTTGCGACAGCAGGTAACCGCGCTCTTCGCCGACGACAGCCAGATAGTTCGCGGTCCGCTGCCCGGATCGCCCCTCCGCGGCGATCTCGCCGAGCAGGCGCGCCAGCTCGGCACTGCCGGCCGAGCGTCGAGCCGCCATCGCCAACGTCCGCATCCGCCGCGGGATGGACATTCCCGCAACGTCGTCCAACAAGGCTCTCCCCGTACCCTTCATGTCGGCCACCGTATCTGCCGGGTCCGACAGTTCCTGCTCGGCGTACTTCGACAGCGCCGGACTCGGGGAGATCGCTACCCGAGGCTCGCGCCCGCTTCGCGCATCCGCCGCATCGCGTAGGCGGGATCGATCAGCGATTCCGGCGTGTGGATGCCGGGCGTCGGCCGGGTGCCGTTGAGGCCGAGGAGTCGTTCTGCGCCGAGGGCGATGCCGAGAGCGGTCAGTGGCCGTTGCCCGTCCGGGTGGACGACGTGGTGCGTGCGACTGACTGGATTGCCCGCTTGGTCGGTGCCGTCGAGGTCGATCCTGATGTCGATCGAGGCGGGTTCGCCGCGTCGCCTGCTCGGCGTCTCGCCGACCGCGAAGTCGACCCGGACATTCGGTGCCCCGGTCGCGAGGGCCAGGCTCGGCACATCGAGGACCGGGATGCTCTGACCGGGCAAGGCGGTGCCGTCGACGGTGGACACATCGGCTTGGGCGTCGGCTTCGGCGAGCCAGGTGAAGACGCCGTCGCGACGCACCAGTCCTGCCGACGTGACGGCGGACCACCGCTCCAGATCGGCGATCCCGGCTGGTCCGCCGGTGTCGGTGTCATCTAGCGCGACGCCGACCCGGACCGTGTCGACCCTCGCGAACTCGCGCACGGAATCCAGCGTGGCGAGAACGGCAATCCCCGCCATCAGGTGGCTGGCTACCAGAACTGGTGCCGCACTGGATCTTTGCGCACCGGCAACGATTTCCGGGCCGATGTCGAGCAGACCGCTGGAGATGCTGAGGTACGGCAGTCCGTGATCTTGTGCGTAGTGCAGGCCGTTGAGCCGGTCGTCCCACAGTGTGGCGATTACCGCGGAGTGGTTCGTTTCGGCGAGGCCGAGATCGCGGCGCGACAGATCGATCGTCACCGCTGTGGCGGTGCCGAGTTCGTCGGCGACCCGCTGCGCGCGGTCGAGGTCACGGCCCGCGATGGTCAACGGCAAGGTCGGATACCAGAGGCGCAGCAGGGCGGCGGTGTCCGACCCCGCCTGCCCCGATCCGCCGAGTATCAGTACTGATCGGTCCATGGTGAACTCCGTTCCCGCAATAAAGCTACAGTTTGTAACTTACTCTTTGTAGCTAAACTGGGGCCATGGCGCAAGGGAAGATGACCGCACGATCGGGCAGGCTGGCCAAGCCCGCCAGACGCGAGCAATTGCTCGACACCGCCCTGACCTTGGTGCGCGAGCACGGCACCGACGGCCTGACGCTCGCCACCCTCGCTGAGGCCGCAGGGGTGAGCAGGCCGATCGTCTACGACCACTTCGGCACCCGACCCGACCTGCTGCTGGCGCTGTACCGGCAACTCGACGAACGCCACCGCCTCGCGTCGGAACAGGCCGTCCGCGACGCCACCCCCAGCGTCGAGGAAATCGCCCGGGTCATGAGCGCCGCCTACTTCGCCTGCGCGACCGAAATGCCGGAGTTCGATGCCATTTCCGCTGCCCTGAAGGGCAATCCGGATGTCCAGGCAATCCAGCACGACATGCTCGACAGCTACCGGGACTGGATGGCGGTCACGCTGCTGCCGTTCTCGCCCCTCACCGCCGCAGCACTTCGCCTGCGCTGTGTCGGCGTGTTAGGTGCGGCCGAAACGCTGGCCGCGGAACTGAACCTGGGCTCGACGTCTGCCGAGGAAGCGATCTCGGCCCTGACCGACCTGATCGTGGGCGGTATCGGGGGTCCCGGCTGATTCTCAGCGGCTCTCCCGTCGGGCCCGGACCGGGCGCTGGGGAAGTGGAGGGGCGGTACTCGGCGCCCCTCCACGAGGTGGTTATTTACGGCTGAAGTGTTCGACCAGCCGGGAGTAGCTGTCGTGGCCGTGGCCTGCTGTGATGGCGGTGGCGACGAGGTTTCTGGTGTAGGCGGGGAGGTCGGTATCGATTCCGCGGGCGCTGCTTTCGGAGAGCAAGTCGTCGAGGGAGGGGAGGTGATGTTGGAGGGCGCCGTAGGGGGTGGCGAATTCGGTGCTGTCGATCTCTTTCGCGAGCATCGGGAACAGTGACGACAGCGCCGCCAGAGACGGTTCGGCCTGCTGAGCGAACTCGCCGATCTGGAGGCCGGCTTTGCCGAGAAGTGCTGAGGCGTGGAGGAATCCGTTCAGCAGACCCCACATGATGTCGTGGACAGCCATGCCGTACAGCACGGGCACGGCGGGGTCGGGAGAGACGAAGGTGGCGCGGCCACCGACGGTTCGGAGCAGGGGTTCGTATCGGTCGAACGCGATGCGCGCGCCGCCGTAGAACACCACCGCGTCCGGTGAGCCGATCGCCGGGGCGATGGTCATGATCTGGCCGTGGAGGTAGTCCGCGCCGAGCTCGGTCACCAATTGCCCGGTGGCTCTGGACTGTTCGGATGAGCCGTCGGTCAGGTCGACTACCGTTCGTCCCGTCAACTCCGGCCCCGACGCACGCAACAGGTCCGCCGCGACAGCGCCACCTTTGACATTGACTATCACCACCTCGGCTGTGCCCACGGCCTCCGTCGGCGTCGCGGCCAACCGTGCGCCCTTGGCCACCAACGGATGTGCCTTGTCTTGCGACCGGTTCCACACGGTGACGCGATGACCGCCGTCCAGAAGGGCGGTGGCCAGTGCCGACCCCATCTCACCCAACCCCAGAACCGCGACTGCCTTTGCTTGTGCGTTCTCGTGTCCACTCATGAAACGGACATTAGGAGCTCAACCACTCTTCAGGTCAAGGCCCGAAAGCGCGGGTCGCACTCGGGGTGGCCGATGGCGGCGAAGGCCAGGGTCGCGAGCACCGGAATCGCAACGGCCACACCGAGCACGATCGCCAGGGTGCCGAGACGGGAGGGGACTGATCTGCGGTCGGACGTTGATGGACGCTCGGTCAGGTCCAACTCGGCACCTCGGTGACGTAGATCCGCGCGCTCCGGCGAGACAGCACTGCTTCGAGTCGGTCGATCCCCTCGAACTCGTTGCACAAGAGGAACAGATGCCGGCCTTCCGGCCCGCCGAGCGCGCAGGAGAAACACGGGAGGTCGGTCTCGACACTATGGGTGATCTTGCCACCATCGAGTACCCGAACCACTGCTCCCGCGGGGGCGCTCGCGTCGTCGGGATCGGGCATATCAGCAGTTTGACTCCAGATGCCTCCGGCGGCGTCGACGCAGATTCCGTCCGGTCCCAGCCCTTCGGCCCAGGTACGTCGGCCCGACAACGAGCCGTCGTCCTGGATGTCGAACGCGGAGAGCCGTCCGGCGAAGGATTCCGCAACCACCAACGTCGAGCCGTCGGGGGTGATCACCATTCCGTTGGGGAACTCGATGTCACCCGCGACGTCGCGGGTGGATCCGTCGGGGGCGACCAGACGGATCCAGCCAGGTTCGGGTGCGCCGCCGCCGACGAAGTCGAAATCAGCGCCGTTGACATAGACATGAGCGGCCGCGTCGACAACGATCTCGTTGCCGCCCTGAGCGCTGTGCCGCACGGTCGATCCATCCGGTTCCACTCGGGTCAGCTCTTGCCCGGAGACCAGAAGCCGGCCATCCGGCAGCCAGTCGATCGACCACCCCATGGTGTCGCGGCCGGGCGCGACCACTTCGGTCTGCCCGTCGAGGTCGACGGCGACCACGTCGCCGCTGCCCCAGTGGGCGAACCACAACCGGCCGTCGTGCCAGCGTCCGGATTCGACCATGATCAGCCCGTCCGCGAGCAGCCGCGGGGGCGGGAGCACCGTGACCCCGTTGCTGGAGTTCCCGAGCCCGCCGTTCACAGTCGCTCGATCGTCGCGCGCCAGGCGGAGGTCGTGTCGGCGAATCGTGTTCGCAGGTGCTCCGGGATGATGGTGGCGACGCGCCAGGCGGGATTGCCGGTGAAGGGCGCGGTGAGGGCTTGCGTGGTGACCGGGTGCGGGCCGATGGTGGGGCCGGTGTCGCTGAAGCACAGCACGTACAGGGTGCCGCCGGAGTCGGTGACCGAGGCCAGACTCGCCACGTACTCGGTTCGTTCGGTGACGTCGAAGGTGTGGAACAGGCCGCAGTCGAGGACTGTTTCGAAGCGGCGATACAGACGCTGCAGGTGCAGAGCGTCGGCCATCGCGAAGCCGGCGTCGATCCCGCGGTCGTCGGCGGTTCGCCGGGCTGTGGCCAGCGCTGCCTCGGCTACGTCGACACCGAGCACCGGTAGCCCGCGGGCGGCGATGAACAGCGCGTTGTCGCCGGTGCCGCAGCCGACGTCGAGGACCGGTCCGCGGAACCCACCCGCTTCGGCCAGCCGCACGACAGCGGGCTGCGGGGCGCCGATGTCCCAAGGTGCGGGGCCGTCGAGGTAGGAGGCGTTCCACGGTTGGCCGACGTGGCGTTCGTGGCTGGTCGGTGGGCGCGAGTCGGGTTGGGGAATCGACGACATCAGCGGATGAATTCCGCGGAGCGGTCGGCGAGGTCGAGGATCGGTTGGGGGAACAGGCCGAGCAGAACGGTGGCACCAGCGCTGAACGCCACGACCAGGGTGGTCGCGAAGGGGGCGGTCACGATGGGCGCGTCGGCCGGGGGGTCGGTGAAGAACATCAGGACGATCACGCGGACGTAGAAGAAGGCGGCGATGGCGCTGCAGAGGACACCGACGATCACCAACGCGGTGTAACCCGAACCGGAGGCGGCCGCGAAGACGGCGAACTTGCTGACGAACCCGCTGGTGAGCGGCAGACCGGCGAAGGAAAGCAGCAACAGGGCGAAAGCCGAAGCGAGCCAGGGGGATCGGCGGCCGAGGCCCGCCCATTGGGACAGCGCGGTCGCTTCGTCACCGGAGGAGTCACGGACTAGACTGACCACCGCGAACGCGCCGACCGTGCCGAGGCCGTAGGCCAGCAGATAGAAGAGCACGGCGGCGACACCGGCCGTGTCGGCGGCGGCGATGCCGACGAGCAGGAACCCGGCGTGGGCGATCGACGAGTAGGCGAGCATGCGCTTCACGTCGGTTTGCGTGATCGCCATGATCGCGCCGACGACCATCGTCGCGACGGCGACCGCGGCGAGCACCGGACGCCAATCAGAGCTCAGCGCGCCGACTCCCACCATCAGCACCCGCATGGTCGCGCCGACGGCGGCGATCTTGGTGGCCGCGGCCATAAAAGCGGTGATCGGTGTCGGCGCGCCCTGGTAGACGTCGGGCACCCAGGCTTGGAATGGCACGGCACCGATCTTGAACAGCAGACCGACGGCGAGCATCCCGATGCCGAGCAGACCGAGGGTGGCGTTCTCGGGCTGCTTGTCCAGTGCCGCACCGATTCCCGGCAGTGACACCGTGCCGGTCTGCCCGTACAGCAGGGCAATGCCGTAGAGGAAGAACGCCGACGAGAACGCACCGAGCAGGAAGTACTTCATCGCCGCCTCTTGCGAGAGCAACCGCCTGCGGCGAGCCAGCCCGCACAGCAGATACAGCGGCAGCGACAGCACTTCGAGCGCGACGAACATCGTCAGCAGATCATTGGACGCGGGGAACAGCAGCAGACCACCGACCGCGATCATCGTCAGCGGGAACACCTCGGTGGTCGAGACACCCGAGCGCACCGCGGCGAGTTCGTGCGCGCTGCCGGGCACTGCGGAAGCCTGCGGGGTGAACGCGTCGACCCCACGATCCAGCGCGGCGGCCGCCCGGCTCCACGTCCCTGGACCGCTGCGCGCCCGCGGCACCGCACCGCGCTCGGCGATCAGCAGCAGACCCAGCAACGCGACCAACAGGATCGTGCCCTGCAGAAACAGGGTGACCCCGTCGATGGCCACCGCGCCGACCACCGCCGTGCCCTCGGACCCGGCGAGCAACACGACGGCGACCAATGCGCCCACCACGCCGGCCAACCCGAGCACCAACTGTGTCAGGTACCGGTAGGGCCGCGGCACGAACGCTTCGACGAGCACACCCACCACGCCGACCGCGAACACGATCAGCATCGGGGCGAGCAGGTGGTATTCGATGCTCGGTGCGGGCGCGATGGCCGCGAGCTCGGTGATGGTCACGGAGTCCGTCCTCATTTGTGGCCGCCTGCGGGCGGGGTGGCCGCACCTGCTTCGGGGGCCGGGACCGTTGGGGCGGGGTCGTGCTTACCGATCGTCGAGAGGGTGTGCCCCACTGCGGGATCCACCAGATCCAGGATCGGTTTCGGATAGAAGCCGAGCACCAGCAGCGCGACCAGCAGCGGCACCACCACGGCCAGCTCACGCGGCACCAGGTCACGCAGATGCTCGTTGCCCTTCTTCAGCGGACCGGTCATCAACCGCTGATACAGCCACAGCACGTAGATCGCGGCCAGCACCAGCGCACCGGTCGCGATCACCGCCGCCGCCTGGTATTTGGGGAAGGTGCCGACCAGGACCAGGAATTCGCTGATGAACGGCGCCAGACCGGGCAGCGAGAGAGTGGCCAGGCCTGCGATCAAGAACGTGCCTGCCAGCACGGGCGCGACCTTCTGCACGCCGCCGTACTCGGCGATCATCCTGGTACCGCGGCGGGAGACGAGGAATCCGGCGATGAGAAACAGTGCGGCCGTGGACAATCCGTGATTGACCATGTACAGGGTCGCACCGGACTGCGACTGGCTCGTCATCGCGAAGATGCCGAGGATGATGAACCCGAAGTGCGAGATCGAGGTGTAGGCGATCAGTCGCATCACATCGGTTTGGCCGATCGCGAGCAGCGCACCGTAGACGATGCCGATCACGGCCAGTGTGATCACCAAGGGCGCGAAGGTGTCCGAGGCGAGGGGGAACAGCAGCACGCAGTAGCGCAGCATGCCGAAGGTGCCGACCTTGTCGACGACCGCCATCATGAGCACCGCGCTGGACGGGGTGGCCGAGACCGCTGCGTCGGGCAACCAGGTGTGCAGTGGCCACAGTGGCGCTTTGACCGCGAAGGCGAACATGAAGCCGAGGAACAGTGCGTTGAGAACGGCTGTGCTGCCGCCGAGTTCACCGTTGTTGGCCGCGGCGACCACGACCCGCAGATCGAAGGTGCCCGCCGAACCCTCGCCGAGGCCTGCCTGGGCGGTCAGCACGTACAACCCGATCACCGCGGCGAGCATGATCAGCCCGCCGAACAGGTTGTAGAGCAAGAACTTCACGGCCGCGCGTGAGCGTTGGGCGCGGATCGCGGCGTCGGTGGTGCGGGTGCCGAAACCGCCGATGAGGAAATACATCGGGATCAGCATCGCTTCGAAGAACACATAGAACAGCAGGATGTCGAGGGCGAGGAACGAGATCAGCACCATCGACTCGACCAGCAGCATCAACGCCATGTAGATGTGGATGGTCTTGGGTCCCTCGCCGGTGGCGGTGTCGTCGTTCCAGCCTGCCAGGATCAGCAGCGGCACGAGCACTGCTGTCAGCAGGACCAACGCGGTGGCGATGCCGTCGAGACCGAGGGTGTAGCCGACACCGAATGCCGGGATCCATTCGTGGGATTCGACGAATTGGTACTGCGCGCCGCCGGGCTGGAACCGTACCGTCAGGACGACCGCCAGTGCGAGGACACCGATCGACGTCGCGAACGCCACGCCACGCGCCACCGTCCGGCGGGCGGCGGGCAGGACGAGCACCACGCCCGCCCCGATCGCGGGGGCGAGCCAGAGTGTCGTCAGCCAGGGAAACGAGTTCACCAGAACCTCACCGCGAGAAGGGCAGCGGCCACCAGGGCCGCGCCGGTGAACATGGACAGGGCGTAGGAACGCACGAAACCGGTCTGCACCTTGCGGATTCGCGCCGACAGCCCGCCGATCGAGGCGGCGGTTCCGTTGACGATCCCGTCGACGCCCTTCGCGTCGAGGAACACCAGTGCTCTGGTGAGGTGGCGGCCGGGCCGCTCGAAGACGGCTTCGTTGATCTTGTCGCCGTAGAGGTCGTCACGCGCGGCATCGGTGAGCACGCTGACCTGCTCCGGTGCGACCTCGGGGATCTGGGCTTCGGCGTACTTGCGGTAGGCGATGGCCACACCGATCGCGACGGCGGTCAACGCCAGTGCGGTGACCACCGCGGCGGGCACCACGGGCTCCGCGTGATGGGAGCCGACGACGGGTTCGAGCCAGTTCACCAGCGACGAACCCCACACGAACACCCCGCCGGCGAAGACCGATCCGAACGCGAGCAGGATCATCGGCCCGGTCATCACCGTGGGTGACTCGTGCGGGTGGGTGTCGGGCTTCCAACGGCGCTCGCCGAAGAAGGTCATCAGCATGACGCGGGTCATGTAGAACGCGGTGAGTGCGGCACCGACGAGAGTGACCACGCCGAGCAGGATCCCGATGGATCCACCGTGGTCGAAGGCCGCCTCGATGATCTTGTCCTTGGAGAAGAACCCGGAGAACGGCGGCACTCCGATGATGGCGAGATAGCCGAGACCGAAGGTGATGAAGGTGATCGGCATCAGCGTGCGCAGGCCGCCGTAGCGGCGCATGTCGGTTTCGTCGTCCATCGCGTGCATCACCGAACCGGCACCGAGAAACAGGCCGGCTTTGAAGAAGCCGTGGGTGAGCAGGTGCATGATCGCGAACGCGTAGCCGGCGGGGCCGAGGCCGACGGCCAGGATCATGTACCCGATCTGGCTCATCGTCGAGGCCGCGAGTGCTTTCTTGATGTCGTCCTTGGCGCAGCCGATGATGGCGCCGAACAGCAAGGTCACCGCACCGACGGCGATCACCGCCGTGCGTGCGTTCGGCGCGAGGTCGTAGATCGGGTTGGAGCGGGCGATCAGGTACACACCGGCGGTGACCATGGTGGCGGCGTGGATGAGCGCCGAGACCGGAGTCGGGCCTTCCATCGCGTCGCCGAGCCACGACTGCAGTGGCACCTGGGCGGATTTGCCGCAGGCGGCCAGCAACAGCAGCAGACCGATCGCGGTGAGTGTGCCTTCGCTCGCGCCGGGGCTCGCCGCGAAGACGGTCTGGAAGTCGAAGGAGCCGAAGGTCGCGAACATGACCATCATCGCGATGGCCAGGCCCATGTCGCCGACCCGGTTCACGACGAAGGCCTTCTTGGCTGCCGTTGCGGCGGAGGGCTTTTCGTACCAGAAGCCGATCAGCAGATAGGACGCAAGGCCCACGCCTTCCCAGCCCAGGTACAGCACGAGGAAGTTGTCGGCGAGGACCAGCACGAGCATCGCGGCGAGGAACAGATTGAGGTAGCCGAAGAACCGGCGCTTGCCCGGATCGTGGCTCATGTAGCCGATCGAATAGAGGTGGATCAGCGACCCGACACCGGTGATGAGCAGGGCGAAGCAGATCGAGAGCTGGTCGAGCTGCAGGCTGAATCCGACCTGTAGATCACCGACGGGCACCCAGTTGAACAGTTCTTCGTGCACGGCACGGTCGGCGTCGGCGCGGCCGAGCATGCCGACGAACGCGACAAGGGCGACGACGAACGAGGCCACTGCGGTCGCGGTGCCGAGGTAGTGGCCCCAACGATCGGTGCGGTGGCCGAACAGGAGCAGGACGATCGCGCCTGCGAGCGGGAGTGCGGGCAGCAGCCACAGCGTTGCGGTACCCATGTCAGAACTTCAGCAGGTTGGCGTCGTCGACCGAGGTCGACCGGCGGGCACGGAAGATCGTCATGATGATGGCAAGGCCGACGACGACCTCGGCGGCGGCGACCACCATGGTGAAGAACGCGATCACCTGCCCGTCGAGGTTGTCGTGCAACCGGGCGAAGGTCACGAACGCCAGATTCACCGCGTTGAGCATCAGCTCCACACACATGAAGACCACGATCGCGTTGCGGCGCAACAACACTCCCGCGGCGCCGATGGTGAACAGCAGCGCAGACAGGAACAGGTAGTTCTGGGGGTTCACCGCTTGCCTTCCTCGTCGGCCGTCGGGTTGTCGTCGCGGACCGCGCCGACCGAGAGCACAGCGGCTTCGGTGTGGGCGCGGTTGCGGCGGTGACGCAGGATCGTGCTCACCGAGAGTTCGGCGAAAGAGCCGTCGGGGAGTTGGGCGGGACTGTCGACAGCGTTGTGCCGCGCGTAGACACCCGGTGTCGGTAGCGGAGTGGCCCGTTCGCCGGCATTGCGGAAGCGATCGCGCGACATTTCCCGCTGCCCGCGTTTCGGGGTGAACTGTTCGCGGTGGGCCAGCACCATCGCACCGATCGTGGCGGTGATCAGCAGTGCGCCGGTGAGTTCGAAGGCCCACACGTAGCGCAGGAAGATCAGCTCGGCGAGTTCGGCGATCACGTCACGGTCGCCGAAGCCGCGGCCGGGGAAGCTGGTTCCGCTGTCGCGCAGGGCCGCGCCGATGCCGCCGATGAACAGCAACCCGAATCCGACCCCGACGATCGCGGCGGCGATGCGCTGCCCGCGCAACGTCTCCCGCAGCGATTCCGCGGAGTCGACGCCCACCAGCATCAGCACGAACAGGAACAACATCATCACCGCGCCCGTGTACACCACGATCTGCACGACGCCGAGGAACAGTGCGCCCTGGGCGATATAGAACACGGCGAGCGAGATCATGGTCGAGGCCAGGCACAGTGCCGAGTGCACGGCCTTGGCCGCGGTCACCATGCCCAGTGCGCCGAGCACCGCGATCGGGGCGAGTACCCAGAACAGCACCCCTTCACCGGTGGAGGTGTTCGCGACTTCGGCGGCGAGAACGTGTGCGGTGGTCATCGCAGTACCTCCTGATCCGACGGTGCGGGACCGACCCGGCCCAGGTAGTAGTCGGCCGCGTCGGTGCCCGGTGCCATCGGGTGCGGGGCAGGCGTCATACCGGGCTGCAGCGGGGCCAGCAGCTGGTCCTTCTCGTAGATGAGGTCGGCGCGGTTGTCGTCGGTGAGCTCGTAGTCGTTGGTCATCGTCAGCGCGCGCGTCGGGCAGGCCTCGATGCACAGGCCACAGCCGATGCAGCGCAGGTAGTTGATCTGATAGACGCGGCCGTACCGTTCACCGGGGGAGAAGCGTTCCTCCTCGGTGTTGTCGGCGCCTTCGACGAAGATCGCGTCGGCCGGGCACGCCCACGCGCACAGTTCGCAGCCGATGCACTTCTCGAGACCGTCGTCGTAGCGGTTGAGCTGGTGGCGACCGTGATAGCGCGGCGCGGTCGGCACCTTCTCCTCGGGGTAGGACTCGGTGTTGGGCCTTTTGAACATGGTGGCCGCGGTGACCGCGAAACCGGCGAGCGGGTCGAACAACCCGAACTCGGGCTCGGCGTTCGCGGGCCGAGCCGGCATCGGCGGGACCGGGAAGCCGAGAAACACCGACGATGTCGCGGGCTCTTGCGGCGGCAACGGCGGCAGTCCCTGGCTGCGGCCCGCGCGCAGGAACATCGCGATCATCGCCGCGGTGATCACCAGACCCACACCGACCAGGATCAGGTTCTGGCCGGGGAGGCCTTCGAGGTCGAGCACGCGGGCGGCGGCGACGATCATCACCCACACCAGCGAGGTGGGGATGAGCAGTTTCCAGCCGAGGTTCATGAACTGGTCGTAGCGCAAGCGCGGCAGGGTGCCGCGCAGCCAGACGAACACGAACAGGAACGTCCACACCTTGAGGGTGAACCACAGCAGCGGCCACCACCCGGAGTTGGCGCCCTCCCACAGACTGATCGGGAACGGTGCCCGCCAGCCGCCGAGGAACAGGGTGGTCGCCAGCGCGGAAACCGTTGCCATGTTGACGTATTCGGCGAGCATGAACATCGCGAACTTCAGCGACGAGTACTCGGTGTGAAAACCGCCGACCAGCTCACCTTCGGCTTCGGGCAGGTCGAAGGGCGCGCGATTGGTTTCGCCGACCATCGCCACGCAATAGATCAGGAACGAGGGCAACAGCAGGAAGACATACCAGGTCCCCTCCTGCGCGCTCACGATCTCGGAGGTCGCCATGGTTCCCGACAGCAGGAATACCGTGGCGAAGGTCAGCGCCATCGCGATCTCGTAGGAGATCACCTGCGCGGTCGAGCGCAGGCCACCGAGCAGCGGATATGTCGAACCCGAGGACCAGCCTGCCAGCACGATGCCGTACACGCCGATGGAGGTGATGGCGAGGATGTAGAGCACGGCGACGGGCATATCGGTGAGTTGCAACGCGGTGCGCGTGCCGAAGATCGACACCTCCGTGCCCATCGGGATCACCGCGAACGCCATGAACGCCGGGATCACCGAGATGATCGGGGCGAGCACGAAGATCGGCTTGTCCACGATCGCCGGGATGATGTCTTCCTTGAGCGCCATCTTCACGCCGTCGGCGATCGATTGGAGCATGCCGCCAGGGCCGATCCGGTTGGGACCGATTCGCATCTGCATCCACGCGACGACTTTGCGCTCGGCGTAGACCGCGATCAACGGCACCAGCATCAGGTAGACGAACACGCCCAGCGCTTTGACCACGACCAGCCACAGCGGGTCGGTGCCGAAAACAGGTCCGCCCTCGGCCGCGAGGAATAGCACTCGATCACTCATGACGGTGTTCCTTCATCCTGTCGTCGGCGCGACGCAGGCGCACCACGGCACCGGGTGTCACACCGAGTTCGGCGGCGACCGTCGACCCGGGCGAGTGCAGCGGCAGCCACACCACCCGGTCGGGCAGGTCCGTGATCATCAGCGGCACCGAGATCTCACCGCGGGCGGTGGAGACGATGATGTGATCGGCGTCGTCGGCTTCGATCTCGGCGGCTGTCGCGGCCGACAACCGCGCGACCGGCGGGCGGGCGACGCCGGCGAGATTGGGTTCACCGTCTTGCATCCGGCCGGCATCCAGCAGCATTCGCCACCCGGCGAGCACGGCCGTTCCCGGGCCGGGTGCGGGGCGGGTCTGGCTGGTCAGCTCCGGAGCCGGGATGGGTTCGCCGGTCCAGGTGCCGAGTCCGTCGAGTTCGGTGCGGGCGGCCGCGGTATCGGGCAGGTTGATCGGGACGCCCATCTGCCCGGCCAGCGAGTGCAGTACCCGCAGGTCCGACAGCGGGGCGGCGACCCGGCGGGTGGTGTCGAGTGAGGCCGCGGTGAAGGGCCGCGGGCGGCCTTCCCAGGTGCGGAAGGTGCCGGACTTCTCCATCGCGGTCGCCACCGGGAAGACGACGTCGGCGCGTTCGGTGACGGCGCTGTGCCGCATCTCGAGGCTGACGACGAACCGTGCCGCGTCGATGGCGGCCAGTGCGGCGGCCGGATCGGCCATGTCGGCCGGGTCGACGCCGCCGATGACGAGCGCACCCAGCTGGGCGGCGTTCGACAGGATCGCGGTGGCATCGCGGCCCACGGTGACCGGAAGTTCTCCGGACTGCCACCGGTGCCGAACCTGTTGGCGCGCAGCGGGATCCACTACCGGCCTGCCGCCGGGCAACAGACCGGGCAGTGCGCCCGCTTCCAACGCGCCACGCTCGCCCGCGCGACGAGGCACCCAAGCCAGCGCGGCACCGGTGGTGTCGGCCAGGCGGGTCACGGCCGACAGCGCACCGGGGCTGCCCGCGAGGCGTTCGCCGGCCATGATGACCGCGCCGGGGGTCGCCAGCATTGTCACGAGTTCGCCGGCATCGGCGGATGTTTCGGCCATGATCGAGGTGATGACATCGGCTTCGCCGCAGGGCGGGGTTTGGATCAGTGTGCCCGACATGCGTTCGAGACCGCGGGAGGCGAACGGGGCCAGCGACACCACTCGTTGCCCGCGGGTGCGTGCGGCCTTGCGCAGCCGCAGGTAGACGATGGGCGATTCCTCTTCCGGCTCGAACCCGACCAGCAGCACGGTGGGGGCTCGATCGAGTGCGGCGAAATCGACCTGCAGGCCACGTCCGGCGACGCGGGCGGCGAGGAAGCGTTCTTCCTCTTCCGAATGCACCCGGCTGCGGAAGTCGATGTCGTTGGTAGCCAGGACCATTCGCGCGAACTTGCTGTACGCGTAGGCCTCTTCCTCGGTGACGCGGCCGCCGACGAGCACGCCGGCGTTGCCGATCGCGGCGCTCAGGCCCGCGGCGGCGGCGGTGAGGGCTTCGGGCCAGGAGGCCGGGGCGAGAACGCCGTCCCAGCCCCGCACCATCGGGGTGGTGAGGCGGTCGCGTTCGGTGGCGTAGGCGAACGCCCAGCGGCCCTTGTCGCAGTTCCATTCCTCGTTGACCTGGGGGTCGTCACCGGCCAAGCGGCGCAACACTTTTCCGCGACGATGATCGGTGCGCTGTGCGCATCCGGAGGCGCAGTGCTCGCAGACACTCGGTGTGGAGACCAGGTCGAACGGTCGGGCGCGGAAGCGATACGAGGTGCCGGTGAGAGCGCCGACGGGACAGATCTGCACGGTGTTGCCGGAGAAATAGGAGTCGAGGGGTTCGGCCTGAGCGATACCGACCTGTTGCAACGCACCGCGATCCATCAGTTCGATGAACGGGTCACCGGCGATCTGCTGGGAGAACCGGGTGCAGCGGGCGCACAGCACGCAGCGCTCCCGGTCCAGCAGCACCGCCGTGGACAGCGGGATCGGCTTCGGGTACGTCCGTTTTTCGCCTTCGAACCGGGATTCGGCGCTGCCGGTGGACATCGCCTGGTTCTGCAGCGGGCATTCGCCGCCCTTGTCGCAGACGGGGCAATCCAGGGGATGGTTGATGAGCAGCAGCTCCATCACGCCGCGCTGAGCCTTTTCGGCGACCGGGGAACTGATCTGGGTGCGCACGACCATGCCGTCGGTGACGGGGATCGTGCAGGAGGCGACCGGCTTTCGCTGTCCTTCGACTTCGACGATGCACTGACGACACGCGCCGACCGGGTCGAGCAGGGGGTGGTCGCAGAAGCGGGGGATCTGCACGCCGATCAGTTCGGCGGCGCGGATCACCAAGGTGCCGACGGGGACTTCGATGGTGGTGTCGTCGATGGTGACGCTCACCATGTCGGTGGGCACCACACCGCTGCTGTTCCCTGGGGCTATGGCCGTCATCGGTCCTCTTTTCCTGGTGCCCACACGGTCGCGGCGGCCGGGTCGAACGGGCAACCGCCGAGCCGCTGATGGGCGAGGTATTCGTCGCGGAAGTACTTCAGCGAGGAGAAGATCGGGCTGGCCGCGCCGTCGCCGAGCGCGCAGAACGATTTGCCGTTGATGTTGTCGGCGATGTCGGCGAGCTTGTCCAGGTCAGCTTCGGTGCCATGGCCGGCTTCGAGCCGGCGCAGCAACTGCACGAGCCAGTAGGTGCCTTCGCGGCACGGTGTGCATTTTCCGCACGATTCGTGGGCGTAGAACTCGGTCCAGCGCAGGACCGCGCGCACCACGCAGGTGGTGTCGTCGAAGATCTGTAAGGCCTTGGTGCCCAACATGGATCCGGCGGCGGCGACGCCTTCGTAGTCGAGGGCGACGTCGAGGTGTTCGTCGGTGAACATCGGAGTCGAGGAGCCGCCGGGGGTCCAGAACTTGAGGGTGTGTCCGGCTCGAACGCCGCCCGCGTAACCGAGCAGCTCACGCAAGGTGATGCCGAGCGGTGCCTCGTACTGGCCGGGGCGGGCGACGTGTCCGGACAGGGAGTACAGGGTGAAGCCGGGGGACTTCTCGCTACCCATCGAGCGGAACCATTCGGTGCCGTTGCGCAGGATCGAGGGCACGCTGGCGATGGATTCCACATTGTTCACGACCGTGGGGCAGGCGTAGAGGCCTGCGACGGCGGGGAACGGTGGGCGCAGTCGAGGCTGGCCCCTTCTGCCTTCGAGCGAGTCGAGCAGGGCGGTTTCCTCGCCGCAGATGTAGGCGCCCGCGCCTGCGTGCACGATGAGGTCGAGGTCGAAACCCGAGCCGAGGATGTCGCGGCCGAGCAGGCCCGCGTTGTATGCCTCCGCGACGGCGGCTTGGAGTCTGCGCAGTACCGGAACTACTTCGCCGCGGACGTAGATGAACGCGGTCGCGGCGCGGATCGCGTACGCGGCGATCACGATGCCTTCGACGAGGGTGTGCGGGGTGGCCAGCATCAACGGGATGTCTTTGCAGGTGCCGGGTTCGGATTCGTCGGCGTTGACGACGAGGTAGTGCGGTTTCGTCGCGCCGTCGGGGCCGGGGCCCTGCGGGATGAACGACCACTTCATGCCGGTGGGGAAGCCTGCGCCGCCGCGGCCGCGCAGGCCCGCGTCCTTGACGGTGTGGATTACTTCGTCCGGGGTTTGCCGCAGGGCGGCCCGGAGTCCGTCGTAGCCGCCGGTCGCGCGGTAGCTGTCCAGGGTCCAGGAGTGCGGGGTGGCCCAGTGTTCGCTGAGGACCGGGGTGAGGGTCGTCATCGTGATCCCCCGTTCGACTCGTCTTCTGCCGCGGCGGATTCAAGCCCTGCCAGAGTGGGAGCGCCGGGTGCGCCTTCGAGAGCGCCGGGGCGTTCGTCGGGGAAGCCGGCGAGGATGCGGGCCGTCTCGCGGAACGTGCACAGTGGTGCGCCGCGGGTCGGGCGGACCTGGTGGCCCGCCTGCAGTGCGTCGGCGATCGCGACCGCCGAGTCGGGGGTCTGGTTGTCGAAGAATTCCCAGTTCACCATCATCACCGGGGCGTAGTCGCAGGCGGCGTTGCATTCGATGTGTTCGAGGGTGATGGCACCGTCGGGGGTGGTTTGGCCGTGCTCGAGGTTCAGATGTCGTTGCAGCGCTTCATAGATGGCGTCGCCGCCGAGGACCGCGCACAGGGTGTTGGTGCACACCCCGACGTGGTAGTCGCCGGTGGGGGTGCGCCGGTACATCGAATAGAAGGTGGCGACCGCGGTCACCTCGGCGCCGGTGAGGTTCAGGTGATCGGCGCAGAAGTCGATGCCGGTGCCGGTCACATAACCTTCCTCGGCTTGCACCAGGTGCAGCAGCGGAAGAAGCGCGGAGCGGGGGTGGGGATAGCGGGTGATGATCTCCTTCGCGTCCAGCTCGAGGCGTTCGCGCACGTGCGGCGGATACGGTTCGGGACGAGTACTGAGGCTCAGGAGAATCGGTGTGCTGGTGGGGGTTTCGCTACTCATCGGTCCACACCTCCCACTGTGAGGTCAGTGCCCGGACGGTGTTCTTTGCTCATCTGTCTACTCCGCCCATGACGGGGTCGATGCTGGCGACCGAGGCGATGACGTCGGCGACCATGCCGCCCTCGCACATCGCGGCCACCGCTTGCAGGTTGGTGAACGAGGGGTCGCGGTAGTGCACCCGGTAGGGCTGGGTGCTGCCGTCGCTGACCATGTGCACACCCAGTTCCCCGCGCGGGGACTCCACCGCTGAATACACCTGTCCCGCAGGCACTCTGATGCCCTCGGTGACGAGCTTGAAGTGGTGGATCAGCGATTCCATGGAGGTTCCCATGATCTTGCCGATGTGCTTGGACGAGTTGCCGAGACCGTCGGGGCCAAGTTCCAGGTCGGCGGGCCAGGCGATCTTCTTGTCGTCGATCATCACCGGTCCCGGCCGCAGCTTGTCCAGGCACTGTTCGACGATCTTGATCGACTCGGTCATCTCGGCGACCCGGATGATGTAGCGGCCGTAGCAGTCACAGCCGGTGGTGGTCGGGATGTCGAATTCGTAGTTCTCGTAACCGCAGTAGGGGTCCGACTTACGCAGGTCGTGCGGCAGGCCGGTGGCGCGAAGGACGGGGCCGGTGATGCCGAGCGCCATGCACCCGGTGAGGTCGAGATAGCCGATGTCCTGGGTGCGCTTCTTCCAGATCGGGTTGGCGCTGAGCAGGTGCTCCATGTCGCGCAGGCGACCGGGCAGGATATCGAGGAGCTCGCGGACTTTGGTGACGCCGTCGTCGGGAAGGTCTTGGGCCAAGCCGCCGGGACGGATGTAGGCATGGTTCATCCGCAGGCCGGTGATGGTCTCGAAGACGTCGAGGATGAGTTCGCGTTCGCGGAAGCCGAACAGCATCGGGGTGAGCGCGCCCAGTTCCATGCCGCCGGTCGCCAGCGCCACCAGGTGCGAGGAGATGCGATTGAGCTCCATCAGCAGCACCCGCACCACGGTGGCGCGTTCGGGGATCTGGTCGGTGATGTCGAGGAGTTTCTCGACGCCGAGGCAGTAGGCGGTTTCGTTGAAGAAGGGCGACAGGTAGTCCATCCGGGTCACGAAGGTGACGCCCTGGGTCCAGTTCCGGAATTCCAGGTTCTTCTCGATACCGGTGTGCAGGTAGCCGATGCCGCAACGGGCCTCGGTGACGGTTTCGCCCTCGATCTCGAGGATCAGGCGCAATACCCCGTGTGTGGACGGGTGCTGGGGGCCCATGTTCACCACGATGCGTTCTTCGGCGCCGCCGTCGATCACTTCGCTGACCTGGTCCCAGTCCTGGCCTGCGACCGTCACTACCGGGTCGTCGCGGCGGAAGTCGGTGTCGGTCATCAGCTGTAGGTCCTCCGCTCGTCGGGCGGCGGTATGCGCGCGCCCTTGTACTCCACCGGGATCCCGCCGAGCGGGTAGTCCTTGCGCTGCGGATGCCCGCGCCAGTCGTCGGGCATGGTGATGCGGGTCAGGGAGGGGTGCCCGTCGAAGAGAATGCCGAAGAAGTCGTAGGTTTCGCGTTCGTGCCAGTCATTGGTCGGATAGACCGAGAACAGCGACGGTATGTGCGGATCGGCATCGGGCGCCGACACTTCCAGCCGGATACTGCGGCCGTGGGTGATCGACTTCAGGTGATAGACGGCGTGCAGTTCCCGGTCTGTGTCGTCGGGGTAGTGCACCCCGTTGACGCCCAGGCACAGTTCGAAGCGCAGGGAGCTGTCGTCACGCAGTGTGCTCGCGACGGCGACGAGGTGTTCGCGTTTGACGTGCAGGGTGAGTTCGTCGCGGAAGACCACGATCTTCTCGATCACGGTGTCGAAGGCGATGACCCGGCCCACGAGTGCGGCGCGCAACGTGCCGATGAAGGCGTCGAACCAACCGCCGTACGGGGGCGGGGTGCCCGCGGGCAGGGCGACCGGGGTGACCAGGCCGCCGTAGCCGGAGGTGTCGCCGGTGCCGCTGACGCCGAACATGCCGCGCCGGGTGCCGATCACCTCGTTCTGAGGTGGTTTCGGTGGCGTCTGCGCGGGCGATTCCTCCGGAACTTCCTGTCCCGCAGGGCTGTCGGTGTTGTCGGGGGAGTCGAAGGTCATCGCAGCAGGCCCTCCATCCGGATGGTCGGCGTGCTGGCGAGCGCGGCCTGCTCGGCGGCGCGGATCGCTTCCTCGCGGTTGACGCCCATCGGCATCTCGGCGATTTTCGCGTGCAGCGCCAGGATCGCGTTGAGCAGCATCTCCGGGCGGGGCGGGCAGCCGGGCAGGTAGATGTCGACCGGGACGATGTGGTCGACGCCCTGCACGATGGCGTAGTTGTTGAACATGCCGCCCGAGGACGCGCAGACCCCCATGGCCAGCACCCATTTCGGTTCGGTCATCTGGTCGTAGACCTGGCGCAGCACCGGCGCCATCTTCTGACTCACCCGGCCCGCCACGATCATCAGGTCGGCTTGGCGTGGGGAGGCGCGGAACGCTTCCATGCCGAAGCGAGCGATGTCGAATCGTCCGGCGCCGGTGGCCATCATCTCGATCGCGCAGCACGCCAACCCGAACGTGGCGGGCCAGACCGAGCCCTTACGCAGGTAGCCGGCGAAATCCTCGACCGTGCTCAGCAGAAATCCGCTGGGCAGTTTCTCTTCGAGACCCATTATTTCCCACTCATTCCCAGCTGAGGCCGCCGCGACGCCACTCGTAGGCGTAGGCGACAGACACATTGACGATGAACAGCGCCATCGCGGCGAGACCGAACAGCCCGAGCGTGTCGAAATGCACGGCCCACGGGTAGAGGAACACGATCTCGATGTCGAAGATGATGAACAGCATCGCCGTGAGGTAGTACTTCACCGGAAAGCGCTGTCCTGCTGTATTTCCCGGGCCGCCTGCGATGGCGTGCGGGGTCGGCTCGATGCCGCATTCATAGGGTTCGAGTTTGGCCCGGTTGTAGCGTTTCGGGCCGATCAGCGACGCCATGATGACGGAGAACACCGCGAACGCCGCGGCGATGGCGCCGAGTACGAGTGCGGGCACCTCGATATTCACGACTGCACTTCCCCTCCTCGCTGGAGCAGGCCGAGCCGTGTGGCCCGGCCGCGGACGGCAGCTTTCGGCGAGACGGGGCCGACAACGTTGTCCGCCGAACCGGGGCTCGCGCAAGGCTGTGCAGCGATGGCGGAGCGTTATACAAGAGCCCGTGCTCGTGTGAGCTAGAGCACAGACTACCGCCGTTTCGGGGGTCCGCCGCACGTTTCCGGGGCGGGGTTTGATCGATATCGGCACCGCGATTCATGAGCGAAACGGGGGTAATCCATTCCGGGCATGCCGCTGCGAACCACAGGTGTTACCAGTGGTGATAGACAGAACTGAGTGACACGGACTATCCGATGGTTCGGGACGATGCCCGTACCGGGTCTACTGCCGGGCGAGCAGGACGCCGGCGACCGCGTTGGTGAGCTGCATGGCGTCGATCGGGTGCGAGACCGCGGCCTCGGCGCGCGACCAGTTGGCCAGCCAGGCGTCATCGGGACGGCCGGTGAGCACGACCACCGGCGGGCACTGCGCGATCTCGTCCTTGAGCTGCTTGGCGATCCCGAGCCCGCCCGTCGGGGCGGATTCACCGTCGAGGATCGCCAGATCGATCCCACCGGCATCCATCTGTTCGATGACGACCGGTGCGGTGGCGACCTCGAAGAAGTCGAGCTCCGGTAGATCGGCACGCGGCCTACGTCCCAGCGCCAGGATCACCTGTTGACGGGTATCGGCATCGTTGCTGTAGACCAGCACACGCAGCGGGGTGGAACCATTCGATTCGGCCACGCTCGGATCGTACGTCGGTGTGGGTGCGCGCCGGGCGGGTTCGGCGGATCCGGCAGTCGGCCTGCGGCGCAGAGCTGTCCGCCGCAGGCCCGGCGGAGCTACCAGGTGCCGTCCTGGACTGTGTTGTCGCCCAGCGGAATCGTCGGAAGGCCGTATCCGATGGGCGGATTCGGGTGTTCGTCGGCGAGCCAGTTGCCGGTCGGTTTGACGTCGGCGAGTTCGGTGGCGGGCGGGAGGTCGTCGGAATCGGCGGCGTAGTAGTCGAACCATGGCAGGCCGTTGGCGGCATACGCCGTGGCGGTGATCGGGGTCGGCGGTGCGGGTTCGCCGGTGATCTGCTGCCATTCGGCGGCGGAGGTGAGGTGGACGAAAACGCGGCCGTCGGCGTCGGGCTGGTAGTCGTCGATGGGTCGTTTGCCGGCGTAGATCTCCTGGCGCATGGTGCCGCCCGCGCCCATGCCCATTTTCCGGGCAGCGGGACCACCCGCCGGCGGGGGTGCACCGGGCGTCGGCATACCCGCGGGTGCGCTGACGGGCATCGGCCCGCCGTACTGTGGTGCGCCGGAAGCGACTGCCGCCCACGGCGGCTCGCCGACCGGGGTGGGCGCGACCGGCATGCGCTGACGCCGCTCGCGCTCCTGTCGGCTCCACTCTTCCCGCGCCGTCTCGGTGAGCCCGTGCACGGCCAATTGCACCCCACCCCACTGTTCGGTCCCGGTGACCTGACCTTCGACAGTCGCTCCGAGACCCATCGGGACCGCGACGAACTGGCGGACGGTTCCTTGACCGGAGTTGATGCCGTCGAGCCACGGCTGCTCGGGCAGTGCGAGATAGTTCTGCGGATCCTTCGTGAGCGCGTCGTTCCATGGCTTGCCCGAGACGGCGCAGACTTTGCCCACCGCGACTTTCAGCGCGGTCGGCGTGGTCGCCGAGAACCGCAACCACATCGCTTCGCGCTGATACACCGGCAGCATCACCCCGCCGCGTTCGCGCCATTCCTCCGGCACCGTCTCCGGATAGTCGGCGACTCGTCGCAGCGGGAAGGTGCCGAGGCCGGGCGGCAACGGATAGGTGCCCGTCTCCGGCAGCCGCAACGTCCGCACGAACGTCACCCGAACACCACCCGGCAGTTCGAGCGCGCCTCCCGACAGCTTCACCTCAGTTGCCATGTCCCACCCCTTCATCGGCCTGTCCGCAGGCAGCGATCACGCCCCCTGTGACGACCGTACCGACGGCGTCGACACCCGTCTACCGGGATCAGCTGCACACGGCATCATCCAATTCGGCGAGGAGGCGGGCCTTGGAGCGCGCGCCGACGAGGGTGCGCAGGAGTTGGCCGTCGCGGAAGAGCAACAGCGTCGGAGCCGCCATCACTTGGTAAGTGCGGGTGGTGAGCGGGTTTTCGTCGGCGTTGAGCGTGCGAACGGTGAGGGTGTGCGCGCGTTCGCGGGCGATGTCGGCCAGCACGGGAGCGATCATCTTGCACGAAGGGCACCACGTGGCCCAGACGTCCACGAGGACGAGACCGGAGTGCGCGAGGACGTCGTCGTCGAATGTTTCATCGGTGACCGCCACGGTGCCGGCGATCGCAGAACTCTGGGTCATCATGTTTGCTTCAATTCGGTCGGCTCGGCAGGCGTTTCGATCTCCCCGGCTCGACCTGATGGCTGTCGCGCAGAGACCGTCTCCGGCCATGGGAGCATTCGAGTGGTGCGGTGGGCGGCGTCGCGGAGGCGATCGGTGAGGGCGTCTCTGCGGGCGGTCAGTGCTTCGATCTCTGTGGTCAGTGCGTCGATGGTCCGCCGGTATTCGGCCAGGGAGGCGGGACAGTCGTCGACGTGTTCGCTGCCGGTCGCCAGGCAGTCCAGGAACGGGCGGGTCTCCTCGACCGGGATTCCCAGGCGATTGAGGGTTCGGATTTCCTGCACCAGCCGAACGGTGTGCTCGTCGTATTCGCGGAAGCCGTTGGGGTGGCGTCCCGGTGCGACCAGCCCCAACGCCTCGTACCGCCTGATGGCCTTGGGGCTGAGCTGAGCCAGCCGCGCGAGCTCTCCGATCCTCATGTAGCGAATGTAAACGCTGCCCCCGGGGACAAGGTCAAGCGTGGCGGCCGATCTATGCGCGGAGCACCTGTGGTCGAGGTGGCGGCCGCACGCTGGTGATGTGGGAAGAGTTCACATTGCTTGCGCGCGTGTCGTGAGCCATTCTGGAACGGGCAAGGGACGCACCGGAATTCGCAGGGGGATGTGGCCGAATGCCCAATGGACTGAAAACGCTGACCCGCTACACGATCGAGGAAGAGCATCGGCATCCCGGTTCGTCGGGGGAGTTCTCCGCGCTGGTGAACGTCGTGTCGACGGCGGCGAAGATCATCGCCAATCAGGTGACGCGCGGGGCGATTGTCGGGTCGGGGGTCGAGGACGAGTCGGTGAGTGGGCGCCTCGATGTGCTGACCGATGAGATCATGGTGGGACAGACGCAGTGGTCGGGGCAGCTGTCGGGGTTGCTGTCCGAGCAGCATGCGTCGGTGTTGCCCGCGGCGCAGCGGCGGGGAAAGTACCTTCTGGCCTACGACGCGTTGGACGGGTCGAGCAATATCGACGTGAATCTTCCTGTCGGTTCGATTTTCAGCATTCTGCGAGCGCCCGACGACGTTGTCACCGGCAAGGCGGAACCAGCCGAGGCCGACTTCCTGCAATCAGGCGTGGAGCAGGTGTGTGCGGGGTTCACGCTGTATGGGCCCGCGACCATGCTGGTACTCACCACCGGGAGCGGGGTGGACGGGTTCACCCTGGACCGGGAGATCGGGGCGTTCGTGCTGACCCATCCGCAGATGCGTATCCCCGAGGACACTTCAGGTTTCGCGATCAATGCCGCCAACGAACGGTTCTGGGAGCGGCCGGTGCGCCGGTATGTGCTCGAGTGCCTGGAGGGAGTGGAAGGGCCGCGGGGGCGCGATTTCAACATGCGGTGGGTGGCGTCGCTGGTGGCCGACACCTTCCACATTCTCACTCGGGGCGGGGTGTATCTCTATCCGCGCGATACGCGCAATCCCGCCCGGCCAGGACGTGTTTCGCTGCTCTACGGGGCGAATCCGATCGCATTCATCGTCGAGCAGGCAGGCGGGGCGGCGAGCACCGGTCACGAACGGATGATGGAGGTGGCACCGGTCGACGTGCATCAGCGGGTGCCGTTCATCTTCGGTTCCCGCACCGAGGTGCTGCGCATCGAGCGCTATCACCGGGAACCGGACGCGGGCAAGCGGTTCGACAGCTCGCTGTTCGGGACGCGGTCGCTGTTCCGGCCCGCCAAACACGACCAGCGCACCTAACGCTCAGTCCTCTTCGCGCTCTTCTTTTTGTCTGCGGGCCTCGCGACGTTGCTGCTCCGCGCGCTCGCGCAGGCCGCGCAGGAAGTCCTCGTCGTCGTCGGGATTCGACGCGACGTGGCGGCCGGGGCGGTCGTATTCGCCGAAGCGGGTATTCGAGGCCGGCCGTGACTCACCGGCGGGCCTGCCGGCGAACAACCACAGCAGCGCACCGATCGTGGGAACCAGGACGACGACGATGATCCAGCCCATCTTCGGGAGGTGCCGGATGCCCGCGTCGGGGCTGGTGACGATGTCGACCAGGCAATACACCCACAGGGCGAGGGTCAGGAAGCCGATGACGGCGTAGGGCATCGCGGTTGTCCTCTTCGGGGGTCGATGGTCGGAGGACAGCTGTCGCCGAAGCCCCCGGGCAGTCAGGATGCCGTACCTGCGGCTTTCACGCGAATCCGGGGTCAATCAGGCAGCAGCGGGACCGAGATCCCTTCACCGCTGCGCAGGAGCGCGGCCCGGGTGACGGCGGAGGAGCCGAAGCGCCGGCGGAGGTCGTCGAGGGTGGCGTCGAGGGTGTTCTCGGCGCGGGCCTCCAGCGGCAGGGTGAGTTGCATGGTGTCGGCGTCGTCGAGGTTGGTCAGCGAGAGGCCGATCAGGGTGATGCCGCGTTCGCTGATCAGCGGTTGGGCGGTGTCGAGGAGCAGGCGGGCAGCGTGGCGGATGGCGGCGGAGGCATCGGTGGCCTCGACGAGGGTGTGCGAACGAGTGGCGCGGGTGAAATCGTCGAAACGCAAGCGCAGCACCACTGTTCGGCACACACGGTCGGCGGCGCGCAGGCGGCGGCCGAGACGGTCGGTGAGGCCGTCGAGGTAGGCCGCGATCTCCTCTGGCTCGCGGGGGCGGCGGCCGAGGGCGCGTTGGGCGCCGATCGAGCGTCGGCGTTTGCCGGTTTCCACGCGGCGTGGGTCGCGAGCCCACGACAGCGCGAACAGGTGACGCGCGGCGGCGGGACCGAGGATCGCGCGCAGGTGGGGTTCGCCGAGTTCGGCGAGCTGACCGATGCGGGTGATGCCGTTGGCGTGCAGGGTCGCCGAGGTGACTTTGCCGACGCCCCATAATCGCTCCACCGGCAGGGGGTGCAGGAAGTCGAGTTCCCGGCCGGATTCGACGAGGCGTAACCCATCGGGTTTGGCGACGGCGGAGGCAACCTTGGCGAGGAATTTGTTGCAGGCGATGCCCACCGAGATGGGCAGGCCGACCCGATCGGCCACCTGCGCGCGTAACCGGTGGCCGATCTCGATCGGCTCGCCACTGATCCGGCGTAACCCGCTGACATCGAGGAACGCCTCATCGATCGAGATGCCCTCCACGATCGGGGTGGTGTCGTGGAAGACTTCGAACACCGCCTTGCTCGCCTGCGCGTAGGCCGACATTCGCGGCGGCACGACGATCGCGTGCGGACACAATCGCAGTGCCTGGCCCGCGTTCATCGGTGTGCGGATCCCGAACGCCTTGGCCTCGTAGCTGGCCGCCAGCACCACCCCACCGCCCACGATGACCGGTTTGCCGCGCAGCCACGGCTGGTCTCGCTGTTCGACCGAGGCGTAGAACGAGTCGAGGTCGGCGTGCAGGATCGAGGCCTCGGTGCGGGACTGGATCCGCGGGCGGCGCGGGGCGGCGGAATCGGACACGAACATATGTTCGCATCGAGGTCTGACGAGTTCGGGGCGTCAGGGCTTGGCGGTCATCCTGGCCTGCAGTTTTCCGGCGAACGCGCGGGCGGCGGTGATGTCGGTGGCATCGGGGTGGCCCTTCTGGATCCCGCCGACGATGCGCAGCGGTAGCCAGGTGTCGAAGCCGCGGCAGTCGAAGGCGTCGACCACGTCGAAGCCCTTCGCTTCGATGTCGCGGGTCAGGTGGGTGACGTAGCGGCGAAGCGGTGTTTCCGGGAATCCGCTGGTGCGGAACACGAACGCCTTGCCGTGCTGCCCGGTCGGCAGCGAGGCGATGAATCGGCTCCTGTTTCCGTCGAAGCGCCGGTCGCCTCAGAATGGGCGGGAATAGAAGTAGATCGTGGCGGTCCGGGCGTCCCGTGCGATCGTGACCTCGGGGTAGTCGGGGCTGATGCCGCCATAGGGTGCGCTGGCGAACAATTCGATTGTGTTCGTGCAATCGAACTTCCAGTCGTTGTCGCCGCGCATGGTCGTCGGGTCGAATCCAAGCCGCTTCGTCAGCTCGGCGCAGGTCACCTTCTGCAGCGGCCGGTTATACGTCGGATCAGAGTAGATCGACCGGGGGTGCGGGAACCGGTCTGCAGGCCCGGCGTAGCTCCCCACGTAGCCGCACATGCCCGCCAACGGCGGGCAGCCGAATCGCCGCATGCTGACCAAGTCGAACGTGCCGGGTATCCGGATCTTGTTTCGTTCCATGACCCTTCGCGCCTCGTCGACGGAGAGGTTCTTCTCCAGTTTCGGCATGACGACGGCAGCAGCGCATCCCCACAGGAGCGCTCCGCACGTCACGAGCGTGAGGACGGGCCAGAACCATCGCGAACTCGACCTTGTGGACACCGGGAGCAAGCATACGCAGGCGCGGGAGGTACCGGCGATTCTCGGCGAGTACTGCCAGCCGGGTGCTGTGTTCGCCCAGCTCGTCGGCGGGCGCCGGGCGTGGCGGTAGGGTGAAGCCGGTTCGGGCAAGGTGAAGGAGTCGGTCGGCGGTGCGTGGTTTCGGGGATCTCGAGGCGGTGCTGATGGATCGGCTGTGGAATCGCGACGACGACGCGACGACGGTGCGTGAACTGTTCGACGAACTCGTCGCCGAGCGCGATATCGCCTACACGACGGTGATGTCGACCATGGACAATCTGCATCGCAAAGGGTGGCTGGCCAGAGACCGCGCGGGGCGCGCCTACCGGTACTGGCCGACGGTGACCCGCGAGGAACACAGCGCTCAGCTCATGCACGAAGCGCTCGGTGTGGGCGGGCGGTCCGATCTGGTTCTGAACTTTTTCGTCGACCGGATCAGTGACGACGAATTCGCGGGATTGCGGGCAGCTCTGCGCCGTGTCGCCACCCGACGGACCGAGGCGAGCTAGCTCGAAAACTGTCGGAGGGATCTGATCTGATGGGCGCCATGCTGAGTGTCGGGTGGGATCAGGTGTTCGCTTGGCGGCTGGGTCGTCAGTTCGTTTCGGCACCGACCGCGGGGTCCGTCGACGATATCGCGACGAGGTTGGCCGGGGTGCAGGCGCAAGTGGCGTCCGCGGCGGACATCGCCGTCGCGGTGCGCAGTTCCGATTCTCGCCCGACCGGCGTGGGGGATGCGCTCGCCGCGGGCACGCTGATGAAGACGTGGGCGATGCGCGGCACGCTGCACGCGATGGTTCCCGAGCAGGCCGCGGCCGCGCTGTCGCTGATCGGATCGGCGCGCACCTGGGAGAAACCGTCGTGGCAGAAGACTTTCGGTGCGACTCCTGAGCAGGTGGCCGCACTGGTGGAGGTGGTCTCGGGTGTGCTGGCCGGTCAGGTACTGACCCGCGACGAACTGGTCGCCGCGGTCCTCGCCGAACCCGGCTTCGCCCACCTCGGCGAGCAGTTGCGGTCCGGCTGGGGTGCGGTGCTCAAACCGTTGGCCTGGCAGGGCGCGCTGTGTCACGGGCCGGCGCGCGGCACCAAGGTCACCTTCACCGCACCGGCCGACCACGCTCCCGGGTGGAAGGGCCTTCCCGATCCGGACGTCGCCGCACCGCTGCTGATCAGCGCCTATCTCGGGGCGTACGGTCCCGCGACACCGGCGGCGTTCGATGCCTGGCTCAGCCGCAACAGTGTGCGCAAAACCGTCCTGCGCGCGTGGTTCGCGACCATGGGTGACGCGCTGACCGAAGTCGATGTCGACGGCCGGACCGGTTGGATTCCGAGCGAGTTCGTCGACGATCTCGCCGCGGCGACCCTCGAAGGTCACGTCCATCTGCTCGGCCCGTTCGACCAGTACGTGCTGGGACCCGGCACCGCCGACACCGCGCTGCTGCCGGCCGAACACCGGTCGAAGGTGAGCAGGACGGCGGGCTGGATTTCTCCGCTGGTGCTGGTCGACGGCCGGATAGCGGGCACCTGGGAACAGGTCGACGACCAGGTCGTGCCGACGATGTTCGACGCGCACAAGCTCTCGAAGCGCGAGCTGTCGGCGGCGGTGAAACGGCTCGCCGAGGCGCTCGGTGGGAGCGGGCTCGGACTGCGCGCGGGCTGAGATTTCTGATACGCCGGACGGCGAACCAAGCGCTTGCTACGGTGGCTCGATGATCCCCACGATCGTCTGGGGCACCGGAAATGTCGGCCGCGCGGCCATCCGTGCCGTGGCTGCCCATCCGGCGCTGGTTCTCACGGGAGTGCTCGTGCACAATCCCGACAAGGTCGGCCGTGACGCGGGCGTGCTCGCGGGCCTCGACACCGAATTGGGGGTGGCGGCCAGCGACGACATCGACGCGCTCCTGGCCGCAGGCCCGCGGGCGGTGGTGTACGCGGCGTCCGGTGATATCCGCCCCGACGACGCGCTCGCCGATATCGTGCGGGCGATCCGCGCCGGGGCCGTGGTGGTCACGCCCGCGCTCTACGCCCTCTACGACCCGCGCAACGCACCACCCGAAATGCGCGAGCCTGTGCTGGAAGCCATTGCCGCGGGCGGTGGTTCGCTGTTCGTCTCCGGGGTGGATCCCGGCTGGGGCAACGATGTGCTGCCGCTGTTGATCAGCGGGCTCGGCAGCACTGTCGATGTGGTGCGCTGCCAGGAGATCTTCGACTACTCCACCTACGACCAGCCCGACTCGGTGCGCTATCTCGTCGGGATGGGGCAGCCGATGGACTACCAGCCGCCGATGCTGATGGCGAGCGTGCCGACGATGGTGTGGGGCGGCCAGATTCGATTGATGGCCAGGGCGTTGGGGGTCGAACTCGACGAGATCGCCGAAACCGTGGACCGGCGCGCCCTCGATGAGACGGTGCAGACCGCGAAGATGGGAACGTTCGACGCCGGCACGCAGGGGGCGGTGCGATTCGAGGTGCAGGGCATCGTCGAGGGGCAGGCGCGCATCGTGATCGAGCACGTCACCCGCATCCATCCGAGTTGCGCACCGGACTGGCCGACGCCACCCGACGGTGACGGCGCCCACCGGGTGATCATCGAAGGTACGCCACGCATCGAGGTCAGCGTCGAGGCGACCGACGAAGGTGGCAATCGCGCGGCGGGCGGAAATGCCACGGCGGTGGGCAGATTGGTCAATGCCATCGACTGGCTGGTCGCGGCACAGCCCGGCCTCTACGACGCACTCGATGTGCCGCTGCGTGCCGCGGTCGGCAAACTCGGAAGGACACCACGATGATCATCGACATTCCCGAGGGCAAAGATCCCATCGGCTACGTGTGGGGCGAGATGGTGCCCGGGATCGGCGTCGCCGCGGCGGCGTTCTCGCTGTCGGTCTACGAGCACTCCACCCTCGGCCTGCGCGAATTCGAAGCGGCCCGGCTGCGGATCGCCCAGATCAACGGGTGCCTGTTCTGTCAGGACTGGCGCACCGAACGCGACGGGCAGAAGGTCGAAGCGGAATTCGCCGACGCTGTCACGAGTTGGCGCACCACCGACCGGTTCGACGAACGTACCCGGCTGGCCGCCGAATACGCCGAGCGCTACGCCACCGACCATCACGGTCTCGACGAGGAATTCTGGGCCAGGATGTTCGCGCAGTACTCCCAGGCCGAAGTGGTGGAGCTGAGCATGAGCATCGGTTCCTGGCTGGCGTTCGGGCGGCTCAATCGGGTCCTCGGCCTGGACACTGTGTGCGTGCTGCCCGGGCACTGACCGCCCGGCGCCCGAGGGACTGGGCGGCACTGCCGGGCCCGTGGCCGTTAAGCTGCGGGCCGTGGTGGAACCTGCGCAACAGCAGCTCGTCGATACGGTGGCCTGGGTGCTGATCGAGAACGGTCGCATTCTGTGTGCCCGCCCGCGCGGGAAGGACGTGTTCTTCATCCCGGGCGGCAAACGCGAAGGCGCCGAAACCGACCTACAGACCTTGGTTCGTGAGGTCTTCGAGGAACTGACCGTCGAACTCGCGCCGGACAGTGCCCAACACGTCGGTACCTACGAAGCCGCCGTCGCCGACGGGCACGACACCGTCGTGCGGATGGCGTGCTACACCGCCGATTATCGCGGGGTGCTCACGGCCAGCAGTGAGATCGAGGCGCTGGCCTGGTTCGGGTTCGGCGACCGCGATCTGGTGCCACCGGTCGACCAGCTGCTGTTCGACGATCTCGCGGCGGCCGGGTCCCTGCGGTGATCGGCGCGGTGGCACGGTCGGCGGCCTATGAACTGCTGGCGCTGCCACTGGCATTCACCCGGGTGCGGACCCGGCTGCGGGTACCGCGTCGACTGCTGAGCGAACCCGTTGGCGCCCACAAGCTTTCGCCGGTGCGTTGCCTGATCCAATCGGTGTTGTCCGGCGGTGTCGGGCTGCTCGGCTGGTTTCTCGCGATGCTCAGCGTGCTGGTTCTGGTGCGCGGCCTCGCCTACCCGCTGATGGCCGCCGACGGTTACGAGAACTCGTGGGGTGGACCCACTTTGGCGGGAGCGTGGGCGGTGCACGCGGCGTTGGGCGTGCTGATCGCGCCGGTGATCGTTGTCATGATCGCGGTGTTCGGCCGGTTGCAGCTGCGTTTGACGCGGACCGTGCTCGGTGGTGACCGGTCGTGGTGGGCGATTCCGGCCGCCGTGGCCCTCGCCGCGGCGGGTTCGTTGTTCTTCGTGGCGTGGGTGCACCAGATCTGACCGGTGGCGGCGTTCAGCGGGAGTTCGGTCCGGGGATCCGGACGCCCGCTGCCCGCAGTTTCGCTTCGACGAGTGCCGACATCCGGGCCGCGGTCGATTCCGGCTCCTCACCGTGGTGGCGGATCAGTTTGTAGCGTGTCGCGGCCTCTGTGCGGGCTTGCAGGCCGGTCACGATCTCGAGATGGTCAGGGTTGGCGAGATAGTGATCGGCAACCGCGGTGGCGACGTCGTCGATGCGGGGGTCGTCGGGCGCCCAGCTCATCGCCACCGAGGCGTCTCGGTACACGGCGAGGAACTGGGGGTCTTCGATGGCGTTCTCGACGCCGGCGAGGTAGTCGTCGAAGCCTTCCGGGACAAGGGCTTTGGCCAGCACCCAGCCCTCCCTCGCGGCGGCCACGTCGGCTGCGGAGATACCGAGGTCGGGCAAGCGGGCGAGCAACGCCACCGCGCGGTCGGGCAGCAACGTGCGGTCGCCGTCGGCCAGACGGTGGAGGGTGTCGCGACGGGCGATCAACTCCTCGATGCGTTCGGTGAGACGCCGCTCGACGTCGGCGAGCTCGGCGGCGAACGAGTCCGCGTCCGCGTCGAGCAGGGGGCCGATCTCGGCCAGCGGTACCCCGGCGGCGGCAAGGGTTCTCACCTGTACGAGGCGCAGCAACTCGGCCGAGCCGTACCGGCGGTACCCGGAGCTGTCGCGGGCAGGCTCGTCGAGCAGACCGTTCTTCTCGTAGTGCCGCACGGTCTTGATCGTGACGCCGGCGAATATCGCGGCCTGGCCGATCGTGACACCGTTGTTCATCTGCTCAGTCCGCCCTGCTCGGGGTATTCCTACCGGGAAAGTTGACCTTGATCAGGGGGCGAGGTCAAGTGTCCGGGCCGCGTTCGGGTGGGTGCGGCCCGGACCGTGACGCGCTCAGGCCGGTGCGCCGAACACCTCCCGGACGAGCCGTTGCGTCGCGGCTTGGAACACCGTGGCCAGGGAAAGGTCGGCGTCGTCGACGTAGTTCAGTGCCGCGGTCATGGTTGTGGTGCCGTCGGCTGTGGCGTACATCAGTGCCCCGTGACCACCGTGGCCGCCGTTGTGGCTGATGACGGTGCCGTTCTCGGTCTGCTGGATGAACACCCCGAGTCCGTAGCCGACCTTGGCTTCCGGCGTGAGCATCTCGGTCAGTAGCGGGGCGGGCAGCAGCGTGCCGTTCAGCAGCGCGGAGATGAAGGTGTGCAGGTCCTTGCTGGTCGAGATCATGTCGCCGCCACTGGAGATCCAGGAGGGGTTCTGCACGGTCACATCGACCGTCTTCTCCACGCCCGCGTCGTCGTAGCGGTAGTACGCGTGGGCGTGCGGTCCGCCGATATCGGTGGAGGTCTCCGGCACCACGGTGTCCGACAGCCCGAGCGGTCCCAGGATCAGCCGCTGCATCTCCTCGGCCAGCGAGTGACCGGTGACCGCCTCGATCAGCAGCTTGGCCAGTGCGTAGTTGGTGTTGGAATAGCTCCAGTCCGTGCCCGGCTCGAACCGGGCAGGCTTGGCCAGGGACAGCCGAACCAGCTCGTCGGCGTGGTGGGTCCGGAAACGGTTGTCGACCCAGGCCTTGCCACTCCAGGCGACGACGCCCGGTGCGGTCGTCCCGTCCTCGAAGACCTCACCGGTGAAGTTGAAGATCCCGCTGGTGTGCTGCAACAGCATCCGCACGGTGATTCGCGGATCCAGCGCGAACCCGGGCAGGTAGTCGACGGCCGGAGTGTCCAGCGCGATCCGGCCCTCACCGACCAGTTGCAGGACCACGGTCGCGACGAAGGTCTTGGTGTTGCTGCCGATCCGGACGCGGCCGTTGAGCGCAGGCGCGGCGGGCTCGCCCAGTTCGCTGCGCCCGGCGCTGCCGACCCACGCACCGTGCTCGTCGTCGACCCGCAACTGCAGGCCGACGAAACCGGTCTCGACGATCTCCTCGATGGTCTGCTGCAGGTTCGAGTGAGCCGGTGCGGCAAGGGATTCGGTAGTGGTCGCGGTGTTGTTCGTGTTCGAAGTCATGACATGAGCGTCCACCTTGACCCAAGGTCAACCGCAAGCGTGATCTGGGTCACTCGACAGCGCGTCGGCGATGACGGCGAGGGCACGGTCCTCGGTCATTCGCCAGTGCGTTGCGTCCACGGCGTGGTTGTCGACCGAGCCTGTTGCCGCCTCGGACCAGGAGGTAGCGCCGTTGGTGCCGGTCGGATCGTCCTTGGCTGCGGTGAAATAGGTGATGGTGCCGTCGAAACGGCGAGGACGGTAGGCGGCGTCGAGCGCGATCGAGGTGATCGCCGCGTCGACGATTCGGTCGACGCGGGCGGGGTCGAGTGCGGCCTGCGGTGCGGAGAGTTGGCACAGGGTGCGGGCGAGTCGGCGGACGTCGACCGGTTCGTCGAGGTCGTCGGCGCGGGCGAATCCGCCGAGTAGGTCGGCGGCGGTGACGGTGGTCGTGATCGCGGTCGATGCCGACGTCAGGGTGCTGTCGAGCATGGCCAGCATCGCGACGTGCTCGCCGTCTTCCTGGAGTTGCACCGCCATGGCGTGGGCGATGACGCCGCCGAGCGACCAGCCCAGCAGATGGTACGGGCCTTCGGGTTGCACGGCACGGAGGTGCTTGAGGTAGAGCAGCGCCCATTCCTCGATCGAATCCGGCAGGGGCTCAACCGAACTCAACGCCGGTGACTGGAGCCCGTAGAGCGGGCGGTCGAGGTGGGCGGCCAGGCCGCTGAAGGACCAGGCCAAGCCGCTGATGGGGTGGATGCAGAACAGCGGTTCGCCGGTGCCCTCGGTGCGCAAGGGCAGCAGGACATCGAAGGCGGCGTCGGTGCCCGCACTGTCGGTGCCGTCGGCGCGCAACGCGGCGACGATTCCCGCGGGGGTCGGCGTGGTGAAGATCCAGGTGACCGGGACGGTCGCGGCGGTCGCGGTGCTGAGCTGGGCGGACAGGTGGGTGGCGCTCAGGGAGGTGCCGCCGAGTTCGAAGAAGTGGTCGTCCATGCCGACGCGGTCCAGGCGCAGAATGTCGGCGAAGATATCGCAGACGGTGTGCGCGACGGCGGTGTCGGGGGCGCGGTAGGCGCGGGTGGCCAGTTCCGGTGCGGGCAGGGCGGCGCGGTCGAGTTTGCCGACATGGGTCAGGGGGACCTCGTCGAGGACCATGATCGTGGTGGGAACCATGTGGGTGGGCAGGGCTCGGGCCGCCCACTGCCCGAGGTTGTCGACGCCGACCTCGTGGCCCGGTGTGGCGACCACGTAGGACACCAATACTGTTGCGCCCGCCTGGTTCTCGCGGCCGACGGTGACGGCGAACGCGACATCGGGGTGGGTGGTCAGGACGGCGTCGATTTCCTCGAGTTCGATGCGATGACCACGGATCTTGAGCTGGAAGTCGGTGCGGCCGCGGTATTCGAGTTCGCCGTCGGCGTTCCAGACGGCGAGGTCGCCGGTGCGGTACAGGCGGGTGCCTGCGTGGAACGGGTCGGCGACGAAGCGTTCGGCGGTGAGGTCGGGGCGGGCGAGGTAACCGGTGGCCAGCTGGGCGCCTGCCAGGTACAGCTCGCCCGGGACACCTGCGGGGACCGGGCGCAGACGGGCGTCCAGGACGTAGACCTGACTGTTCCAGACCGGTGTGCCGATCGGGACGGTCGTTGTGTCGGCGGCGTTCACTCGGTGGCTGGTGATCGAAACCGCGGCCTCGGTGGGGCCGTAGACGTTGAACAGGGCGGTACTCGGTGCCGCGGTGGCGAATCGGCGGGCGAGGGCTATCGGCAGGGTTTCACCGATGGCCAGGACGCGGCGTAGGGACGGCGGGAGGTGCTCGGTGAGCAGGATGTCGAGCATCGAGGGGACGGCGTGCAGGGTCGTGACTTCCTCGCGTCGGATCAGCTCGGCGAGGTAGGCCGGATCGCGGTGTCCGTCGGGGGCGGCGAGGACCAGCCGGCCGCCGCAGACCGCCGCGGACCAGAATTCCCAGACCGACAGATCGAAGGTGGCGGCCGTCTTCAGAAGTACCGAGTCCTGTGCGGTCAGGCCGAATTCGGTGGTCTTCCAGCGCAACTGGTTGACGATCGCGGCATGCGAGACGGCCACCCCCTTCGGGCGGCCCGTCGATCCCGAGGTGAAGATCACGTAGGCGGTGTTCGCGGGGCGCAAGGGTGCGCGACGGTCGCGGTCGGTGACCGGGGCCGGGCTGTGGGTCGACAGGTCGAGGCGCTCGACAGATCGAACCGGGGGGGCACTGTCGGTGTCGAACGCAGCCGAGCCCCTCGGCGTGGTGTCGTAGTCCGAGGTTGTCGCCGCCCTGTGGTCGGTGCCGGACGCACTGCTGACGGTGCAGCTCGGGCGGCCACTGCCGTCGAGCCAGCTATCGGCGTCGGTGAGGACGAGCAGTGGGGTAGCCGTGTCGAGGATGTATCGGGTGCGCGATCGTGGCTGGTCGGGGTCGATCGGGACGTAGGCGGCGCCCGCGGTGCTGACCGCGTACATCGCGACGACCAGATCGACCGATCGGCGCATCGCCAGCGCCACCCGGGTTTCCGGGCCCGCGCCCGCGGCGATGAGGTAGCGGGCCAGGCGGTTCACCCTGGCATCGAGGTCGGCGTAGGTGACCCGGATGTCGTCGGCGACGAGGGCGACGGCATCCGGGGTGCGGGCGACGCCGGCGCCGAAGAGCGAGGCGAGGGTCGCGCTCGGATCCGCCTGGCGCGCAGTCTGATTCCAGGTGTCGAGGATCTGTGTTCGTTCGGCCGGGGCGAGCAGGTCGATGGTGTGCAGCGGCGCGCCGGGGTCGGTGACCACCGCCGCGATGAGGCGGGTGAGGCGGGCCAGGAAGCCTGCTACCGTGGCTGCGTCGAACAGGTCGGTGGCGAAGGTGCAGTAGCCGGTGATGCCGGCGGGAGAACCCTCGGCGGTGTAGCGGTCGGCCAGGATCAGGTGCAGGTCGAACTGGGACAGTGCACGGTCGAGCTCCACCGACGAGACGCTCATGCCGGGCAGGTCCATGCGTACCTCGGCCAGGTTCTGGAAGGACAGGCCGATCTGGAACAGGGGGTGGCGGGCGGTGGACCGGGCGGGGTTGAGAACTTCCACGAGCCGTTCGAACGGGATATCGGCGTTGGCGAAGGCGGCCAGGTCGGTCTCGCGCTGGCAGATCAACTGCTCGGTGAAGCTCGCGCCGGGGTCGACCCGGGTGCGAAAGACCAGGGTGTTGACGAACATGCCGATCAGGTCGTCGAGGACGGCGTCGCCACGGCCCGCGACCGGGGAGCCGATGGCGATGTCGGGAGTGCCCGACAGTTCGGCCAGGACGACCGCGAAGGCGGTGTGCACGGCCATGAACAGCGTCGCGCCATGGGTGCGGGACAGTTCGGCCAGCGCGGCGTGGGTGGCGGTGTCGACGGTGAAGGGGACTCGGCCACCCGCATAGGACTGGATGGCCGGGCGCGGGCGGTCGCGGGGTAGTTCGAGCTGGTCGGGCAGCTCTGCCAGGGCCTGGCGCCAGTACGCGAGCTGGGTGGCCGACATAGCGGTGGGGTCGGTTTCGTCGCCCAGTAGTTGTTGCTGCCAGATGGCGTAGTCGGCGTACTGCACGGGCAGCGGTGCCCAGGTCGGGGCTTGCCCTTGGGTGCGTGCGGTGTAGGCGCTGACGAGATCGCGAGTGAGGGGGCCACCGGAGAAGCCGTCACCGGCGATGTGGTGGACGGCCATGGCCAGGACGTAATCGTTCGGGCCGCGTTCGAACAGGGTGGCGCGCAAGGGAACCTCGGCGGTGACATCGAAGACTGTCGAAACCAGTGCTGTCACTGCGGATGTCACGTCGCCGTCGCTGACATCCGCGTCGATGTCGTTGTCGGCAGGGTCGGACGCCGTGCCGGTACCACGGGCGATTGTGGTGATCTGGAGGTGCGGGACATCCGGGTGGTCGATCGGCAACACGAGCTGGGCCGGTGTGCGGTCGACGGTCGGGTAGATCGTGCGCAGGATCTCGTGGCGTGCGATGAGGTCGGTGAAGGCCTGCTGCATCGCGGTGGTGTCGAGCGCGCCGGTGAGGCGGAGCACCACCGGGATGTTGTAGGCGGCGGTGCCGGTATCGAAGCGGTTGAGGAACCACATCCGCTGCTGGGCAGGCGAGAGTGGGACCTGCGCCGGGCGCGGGCCGGCCTGCAGGGCCGGGCGAGCTGCTGCGCGGGTCAATCCGGTGATCGCCGCGGCGCATTCGGCGACGGTGGGTGCGGCGAACAGCACTCGGACCGGCACCCGGATGTCGACCGCCGCGCTGAGGCGGGCGGTCAGTCGGGTGGCGAGCAGCGAGTTCCCGCCGAGATCGAAGAAGTTGTCGTCGGCGCCGACCCGTTCGGCGCCGAGCACCTCGGTGAAGACCTCGGCCACCGCTCGTTCCATGCCGGTTCCCGGCTCGCGGTAGGTACGGGACGTGAATTCCGGTGCGGGCAGGGCTTTTCGGTCGATCTTGCCGGCGGCCGACAGCGGGATACGGTCCAGGACGACGACGGCCGCGGGGACCATGTGCGCGGGCAGCATCGACGACGACCACCGTGCGATGGCGGCGGGATCGATCTCGCGGCCGGTCACGTACGAGACCAGCGCGGTTTCACCGGCCGGGTTCTCGGTGCCGAGGGTGAGGGCGAAACTCACCTGCGGGTGCCGCAGCAGGACGGCGTCGATCTCGCCGGGTTCGATCCGGAAGCCGCGGATCTTGATCTGGAAGTCGGTGCGGCCCAGGTATTCCAGCTCGTAGGTGTCGCCGTGCACCCAGCGCACGAGATCGCCGG
The DNA here is from genome assembly GCF_050320175.1 of Nocardia sp. FBN12. Taxonomy (GTDB): domain Bacteria; phylum Actinomycetota; class Actinomycetes; order Mycobacteriales; family Mycobacteriaceae; genus Nocardia. The sequence goes on from NZ_CP190048.1 coordinate 2,318,929, forward strand.
TCCGGTACATCCGTTCGCCCGGTTGGGCCCAGGGGCAGGCCACGAAACGGTCCGCGGTGGCGGCGCTGCGGCCGCGGTACCCGCGCGCGAGTGCGGGACCCGCCAGGTACAGCTCACCGGTGGCGCCCACCGGAACCGGGTGCAGGCGGGCGTCGAGGACCACCGCGCGCATGCCCGGTACGGGGCGACCGATGGTGACGCGGTCATCGGCACGCAGGGCCGAGTAGGTCGCGCCGATGGTTGCCTCGGTGGGGCCGTAGCCGTTGAGGAAGTTGCGCCCGGGTTGCCAGGTGGCCAGGAGTTCGGGGGTGGTGGCTTCGCCGCCTGCCGAGACACAGCGCAGGTCGGGCAGTGCTGCCGGATCCAGGGTGCTCAGCAGGGCCGGGGTGATGATCGTGTGGGTGACCTGTTCGGTGCGCAGCAGGTCGTCGAGGTCGGTGCCGCCGAGGGTGTCCGGTGGTGCGATGACGAGGGTGGCGCCGTGGTGGAACGCGGTGCTGAGCTCTTCGATCGACTGGTCGAAGCTGGGCGAGCAGACATGCAGCATGCGGTGGTCGTGGCGCAGGCGCATCAGGGCCGCTGAGTGGGCGACGAGGGCACCCAGACCGGCGTGGGTGACCGAGACACCCTTGGGCACGCCCGTGGAGCCGGAGGTGTAGATCACGTAGGCGATGTTGTCGCGGCGCAGAGGCGCTCGGCGGTCGCGGTCGCGGATCGGGGTCGACGAGTAGGTGGCGATGCGGGCCCGGACGGTGGGATCGTCGAGGACCAGCCAGCGACCGGAACCGGGCAGGCGGTTCGCCTCGGCCGTGACGGTGAGACCGATTGTCGCGTGGGAGTCGTCGAGCATGTGGCGGACGCGGTCTTCGGGGTAGTTCGGGTCGACCGGCAGGTACACGCCGCCGGCTTTGGCGATCGCCCAGAAGGCCAGGATCGACTCGTAGGAGCGTGGGATGGCCGAGGCGACGACGGTTTCCGGACCGATGCCCTCGGCGATGAGAACTCGGGCCAGGCGGGAGGAGTCGGCGTCGAGGGTGCCGTAGGTGTAGGCGTTCGCGTTGTCGCGCACCGCGATTCGGTGCTGGCCGAAGCCGGTGCCGCGAACGAGGAGTGCGGGCAGGGTGCCGGTCGTCGACGGTGTCGTGCCGTCGCCGAGGTGGGTCAGGAAGGTGTACTCGGCGTGGTCGGACAGCGGGAGGTCCCCCGCCGGAGTCCGCGGGTGCTGCGCGATGGTGGTGAGCAGGCGGACCAGGCGCCGGCCGAAGGTGTCGGCCTCGTGCTCGTCGAAAAGGGTGCGGGCGAAGGACATCTCGATCGACATGGTCGACCGGGACTCGGTCACCGTCAGGGCGAGGCCTTGGCTATCCGTGTCGAACTCGGCACAGGTTCGGTCGACGACGTCGGAGGGCAGGTCCTTCGATCGCGAGTCATTCTGTGGGAGTGTGTGTTTCGAGTCCAGCTCGATCGATGACGCACGGAGCTGGGACTCGGCGCTCGCGACACTGCGGTCGGGGTTCGGCGCGAAGGTCAGGCAGACCTGTCCCAGTGAATCGGGGGCGACGCCGAGCAAATCGGCGAGTTCGGCGAGGGGGATTCCGGCGTGGGCCATGGACCGGGCCCCGAGGCGGTTCGCCTGCGGGAGGAGGTCGAGGAACCGGGCCGCCGGGTCGATCGTCGTGCGGAGCACGAGATCCGGGGTGACCGTCCTGATCACGATGTCGTCGGCGCCGCTGAGGCGGGCGAGCAGCACTGCCACGGCGGTGCGCAGCAGCGTCTGCCAGCTCACGTTCGTGGTGTCGGCGAGTTCGCGTAGGTCCCGGTGGATCATCGGGGGAACCACGAAACGGGCGTGGCCCCGCTCAGCTGCGGTGCGAACGTCGGGTCCGTGCTGTGTGATCGGGCGGGCCGCCTGCGAGGCGAGGCGATCGGTGGGCAGGATCAGTCGAGCAGGCAGGTCCGCCAAGGTCTGGCGCCAGAAACGGGACCGGGTGATCGGATCGGTCGGGTCGTCGGCGAGCGTGTCGGCGATACCGGCCGCGCGGGTGTTCGGTGTGGTGACGAGGTTGTCGAGGGCGGTGCGGAGCCGGTCGGTGACCGCCTGTGCCACGGCATCGGAGACGAGGTCGCGGCGGTACTTCAGCTGCACCTGGGTGCGGGCGCCGAGGAAGACCAGGACCGTGAGCGGGTAGTGGGTGTGGTCGGCGCCTCGGAGGTCGTCGATGCTCAGGTTGTCGAGGGCGCCGCCTGCCTGTTGCAGGCCCTCGACGTCGACGGGGTAGGACTCGAACGCGAGCATGGTGTCGAACAGTTCGCCCAGGCCCGCCACGCGCTGGATCGCGCCGAGGCCGAGGTGGTGGTGCTCGAGCAGGGAGGCCTGCTCGGCTTGGACCGCGCGGATCAGAGCACCGACGGTGTCGGCGGGATCGATGCGCACGCGCACCGGGACCGCGTCGACGAACAGGCCGATCATGTCACCGACACCGTCGAGCTGGGGTGGGCGGCCGGACACGGTGGCACCGAACACGACGTCGTCGCGCGCGGTGGTCGCGGCCACCACCAGCCCCCAGGCTGTTTGGAACACAGTGTTCGGGGTGACCTCGGCGGCCGCGGCGAAGGTGGTCAGCGCGGAGGTCCGCGCGGCGTCGAGTTCGAACTCGCACAGGCCGTAGCCGGTGCCCGTCGCGGGCGGCCAGGTCAGCTCAGGGGCGATCATGGTCGTGCGCACCCCGTCGAGGACCTCGGACCATGCGCGCTCGGCGGCTGTGCGGTCCTGGCGGGTGAGCCATTCGAGGTAGTCGCGGTAGGGGCGCACCGGCGGCAGCGGGGTCGCGTCGCCGTGGGTGGCGTAGAGGACGAGCAGTTCCTTCATCAGCAGCGGCATGGACCAGCCGTCGAGCAGGATGTGGTGGCCGGTCAGGACGAGGTGGCTGCGTCCGGAACCGGTGGTGTACACCGTGAATCGCAGCAGCGGCGCGATCGTCGGGTCGAAGCCGGCCTGCTGATCGGCGGCGAGCAGGGCGGGCAGTTCGGCGTCGACGGTGTCGACGATCCGGAACGGGGCGTCGACGGTTTCGGAGACCAACTGGACCGGGGTGCCGTCGGGCGCGGTGACGAAGGCCGAGCGCAAGTTGGCGTGCCGGTTCAGGACGGTCGCGGCCGCGTGGCGCAGCCGGTCGATATCGAGGTCGCCGGTCAGTTCGGCCATGAGCTGGATGACGTAGGCGTGCACCGATTCGTCGAGCATGTCGCCCAGCGCCAGCAGCGAGTGCTGCAACGGCGACAGGGGCAGCACATCCGACAGGCCCGGGTGGGTATCGCGCCAGGTGTTGAGATCGGTTTGCGAAACCTGTACCAGCGCAACGTCGGACGGGGTCAGACCACCCGCGGACGGATGCAGGGTGTGGTCGGCCAGTACGGTGAGCCAGCTCGTCCAGTCGTCGGCCAGTTCCTGAACCGCGGACTCGGTGAGAATGCCGGTGGCATAGCGGAAGTTCGCCTGCAGTCGCAGGCCGGTGTCGGTGGTGACGGCGATCGCGTTGATGTCGAGGACGGTGTGCGCGGGCAGGGTGGGGTCGTACTCGACCTCGATGTCGCCGAGGTCGGCAGTCGGCAGCCATGCGGTGTCGCCGGCGGGCCCGGCGGCGGTGGTGGCCCGGCCCAGGTAGTTGAAACCGATCTGGCCGATGTTGCCGGACAACAGGTTTCGGGTTCGGGGAGCCTGGCGCAGTAGACCGAAACCGATGCCGTTGTCGGGCACGGCCATGAGCTGTTCTTTGACGGTGCGCACCGTGGCGGCCAGGGCTTCGTCGTCGAAGGTGGCGGGTGTGATGGCGGAGAGGTCGAGGGCGACGGGATAGACGGTGGTGAACCAGCCGACGGTGCGGGTCAGGTCGGCGCCGGGGACGGCGTCTTCCTGGCGGCCGTGGCCTTCGAGTCGCAGTCGCAGCGTGGGGGAATCGATGCCGCGGCGGGCGCGCCAGACGCGCACGGCCAAGGCCAGTGCGGCGAGCAGTGGGTGGTCGGCGCCCGCGCGGTATTGCGCGGGCAGCGTCGTGAGTAGGGGTTCGGTGATCTCGGCGGGGATCTGCACGGTGATCGACCGCATCGTGGCCTCGGTGTCGAGGGCGCTGTCGATCGCGCGGGTGCCGAGCAACGGGTCGGGGGTGGCCAGAACCCGCTGCCAGTGGTCGAGTTCGGCAGTGCGGTCGGCGGCGGCGAGACCGTGCGCCCAGCGGCGGAACGAGGTGCCGACCGGCGGCAGGGTGATCGGCTTGCCCGCGGTGTGCTGTGCCCAGGCGATGACGAGGTCGGGCAGCAGGATTCGCCACGAGACGCCGTCGATGACGTAATGGTGGGCGGCGACGGCGAGGACATCGCGGGCGCCGTGCCTGCGGATCCAGGTGAAGGCGATCATGCGGGCGGCGGCGGGGTCCAGCTCCGAGAGGGCCGAATCCATAGCGGCGGTGCCGATTCGGGTCAGTACCTCTGGTGCGATCGCCGCGTTGCCGAGGAAACGTGATGCTTCGTCATCGAAGGACGTGCTCGTTGCCGCGCGGCCGGTGTCGGGCGATGTCGCGGCCGCCGCCGACTGTGCGGCGTCGATCTCGGTGATCAGCGCGTCCACATCGATAGCGTGGGGCGGCAGGACTTCCAGACGGTGATCATCACCGTCTTGTCGTAGCCGGGCGCGCAGCATGTCGTGGTGGCGCAGGACCGCGGCGATGGTCGCGACCAGGCCGGGGCGGTCGATGTTCTCAGGGAGGGCCAGGACCATCGTCTGGGCGAAGCGGTCGCTCGAACCGGTGGTCAGGAAATCGGCAAGGACCGGCGTCGACACGACGTCGCCGATGCCGCCGCCGGGCAGTTCCGCCAGGACCGGTGTGCTCGGGCTGTCGAGGGCGGCGATCGCGGAAAGCTTTGCCACGGTGCGGTGTTCGAATACATCGCGGGTGGTGAAGACGATCCCCGCGGCGCGGGCAAGGGAGACCAGCTGGATCGACAGGATGCTGTCGCCGCCGATCGAGAAGAACGAATCGTGCACGCCGACCTCCGGTACACCGAGGACGCGGGCGAACAGGTCGGCCAGCAGGGTTTGCATCGCACCGCTCGGGGCTGCGGCGGGTTCGGTCGCGGTGACGGGTTCGGGCAGGGCGTTGCGGTCGAGTTTGCCGTTGGAGGTCAGGGGCAGCTTGTCGAGAACCACGATCGCGGACGGCACGGCATGGGCGGCCAGGTGATCCGCGGCGTACTCGGTGAGCGCGCGGGGGTCGACCGGATGATCCTGTGCCGCCAGAACATAGGACACCAGCGTGGTCGATCCCGCTGCGGTCTTGCGGCCTACCGTGACCGCGAACTCGACGTCAGGGTGGCCGGCGAGCACGGCATCGATCTCGCCCGGCTCGATCCGGAACCCGCGCACCTTCAGCTGAGCGTCGGCGCGGCCGAGGTAGTCGATGTCGCCGGTGTCGCGACGGCGAACGAGGTCGCCTGTGCGGTACATGCGGGTGCCGGGCGCACCCCACGGATCGGGGACGAAGCGGGCCGCGGTCGTCGTCGGCTGATTGCGGTAGCCGCGTGCCAGCGCGCGGCCGGTCAGGTAGAGCTCGCCGGTGACGCCCGGCGGAACCGGGTGCAGGCGGGCATCCAAGATCATCGCGTGCGTGCCGTGCACGGGTGCGCCGATCGAGATGGGTTGTCCGGCAGTGAGTTCGGCGTAGGAGGAGATGATCGTGGTTTCGGTGGGGCCGTAGCCGTTGAGGTAGCGGCGGCCCGGCTGCCACTTGGCGAGCAGGTCCGGGGTGGTCACGTCACCACCGACCGACAACGACTCCAGCGCATCGAGACCGGCCGGATCGAGCGTTCCCAGGACCGCGGGGGTGATGATGGCGTGGGTGACGGACTCGGCGGCCAGCAGATCGGCGAGTTCGACGCCGCCCGCGATGTCGGACGGCACGACCACCAGTGTCGCTCCGGTGTCGAAGGCGCACAGCCATTCCAGGACAGAGGGGTCGAACCAGGGGGCACAGATGTGCAGGAAGCGGTGGTGCGACTCGAGGCGGTAGCGGCGGACGGCTTCGTCGACCAAGGCAGCCAGGCCGGCGTGAGTCACGGTGACTCCCTTGGGTAGACCCGTGGAGCCGGAGGTGTAGATGATGTACGCGGGGTGGTCGATACGCAGGGGCGAGAGGCGGTCCGCGTCGGTGATCGGGGTTGGCTGGTGTGGTGCGCCGGCTCGGTTCAGGTCATCGATCGTCAGCCAGGTCAGGTCGTCGGGCAGGTCGTCGAGGTGCGCGGAGGCGGTGATGCCGAGTGTCGCGCCCGAGTCGGTGACCAGGTGCTGGAGTCGCTGGGCGGGATTGCGAGGGTCCATCGGCACATACACTCCGCCCGCCGCGGCGATCGCGAGTGCGGCGGCGACCATATCGAAGGATCGTGGAAGGGCAACGGCGACAGCGACTTCCGGTCCGACGCCGCGGTCGATCAGGGCGCGGGCCCAGCGCGCGGTTCGCTCGGACAACTCGCCATAGGTGGTCGACCTGCCAGCGTGCCGCACGGCGACTCGCTCGTGGCCGAGGGCACTGCCGCGCCCCGCCAGGTCGGGGAACAGGGCGGTGCCGGTGTCGGTGTCAGGGTTGCGCGTGGTCAGGGTCGCTTCTTCGGCGGCGCTGAGGACCGTGAGGTCACCGACGGCGGTGTGGGGGTGTGCGATCGCGTCCGTCAGGAGCCGGATCAGGCGTTGCGCGAACACCTCGACCGTTTCCCGGTCGAACAGGGCGCCGGCGTAGGCGAATTCGAGACGATCGGCCCGTCGGTGATCGCCGAAAACGGCAGACGGCCCGTCACTGCGGACATCCAGGTGCGGACCGTCGGCGCCTTCGGTGTGGATGCGACCGTGGTCTGCGGAGCCCGCGGCGTGCAACGAAAGGACGAGATCGTAGGGCGAAGCGTCGACGGGCCCGGATGAGGGAACGTCATCGGTGAACTCGCGGTGTCGCAACCTGAATCGCACCAGTGGATGCTCGTCACACACCGGAGAACTTCCGTCCGGCAACGGCCGCGCATCCGCCGTGGCGTGGGCGAGTGCTTGCGGCACAGCCCCGGACGTCAGGTGCGTCGAGGCCGTGCGGGACACACCGGAACGCCCGAATGCCCGGCGAGCGACCGCGTTCGCCTCCGTCAGCAGGTCCCCGACAGGGTGATCGCCGCGCACCGGAAGTCGGAGCACCAGCTCGGTGTCCGGCGAATGCGGGCAGGGGGTGTCGATCGCGATGTCGTCGGTGGCGGACAGGCGAGCCAGCAACACCGCGAAGACTGTGTGCACGAGACTGAACAGCGTCGTGTCATGAGATTCGGCGAAATCACGCAAGCGCTGTCCGAGATCGGCGGGAATGTCGAACGACAACCGGGCGTCGGTGACTACGGGAGCCGCGGGGCGGGCGCGATCGGTGGGCAGGGTCAGGTCCCGGGGAAGGTCCGCGAGAGCGGTGCGCCAGTAGGTCGACTCCGAGATCGGATCGTCGTGCTGGTCCAGCAGTTGCGCTGCGGTGCGGTCAGGCGTTCGGACGAAGGCGTCGAGGGTGGTGCGCAGGCGGTCGGCGAGGGCTGCGGCGATGCCGGTGTCGATCAGGTCGAGGCGGTACTGCACACCGACGCGGATCCCCTCGCCCACCTCGACACCGACCGCTACCGGGTAGTGGGTCGCGTTGGCTGCTCGGACGTCGGCGATCTCGAGGCCGTCGATCGAGCCTTGCGCGCGACGCATCCCCTCGGTGTCGACGGGGTAGGACTCGTAGGCCATGAGCGTGTCGAACAACTCGCCGGTGCCCGCGGCCCGCTGGATCTCGGCCAGGCCCAGGTGGTGGCCGTCGAGCAGGGCGATCTGCTCGGACTGCAACGGCGACAACATGTTTCGCAGGGGCGCGGCGGCGTCGTAGCGGACCCGGACGGGGATGGTGTTCGCGAAGAGTCCGACCATGCCGTCGACGCCGTCCAACTGTGGTGGGCGGCCCGAGACCACCGCACCGAACACGACATCGTCGCGTCCGATGGCACCGGCCAGCACCACACCCCAGGCCGCCTGGAACAGGGTGTTGACCGTGACGTCATTGGCCGCGGCGCAGGCCGCCAGCTCCTCGGCCTCGGCCGGTGACAGTTCCACGGTGCACATCCCGTGCGCCTGGACGGGCTCGGGCGGCGACGGGACGGCGGCGGTCAGCTGGGTCGGCGTGGCCCCGGACAACGCCTCGCGCCACCTGTGCAGTGCGGCGGAACGGTCCTGGCCCGCGAGCCAGGCGAGGTAGTCGCGATAGGGGCGCACGCGTGGGAGGGCGGTGGGGGCGCCGTCGGTGGCGTAGCAGAGGAGCAGTTCCTGCATCAGCAACGGCATCGACCAGCCGTCGACCAGCAGGTGATGTGCGGTCAGCACCAGGTGCATGCCGTCGGCGCGGCGGTACAGCGTGAAGCGCAGCAGCGGCGCTGTCGAGAGGTCGAAACCGATTCGCGCTTCGGCGGCCATGAACTCGTCGGCGTCGCGATCGGTGGAGTCGACGATGTGCCACGGCACCGAGACACCCTCGGTGACGAAGCCGACCGGTGTGCCCGCCGCGGACGCCCCGAAGGCGGTGCGCAGAATCGCGTGGCGGTCGAGGACCGCTCGGGCGGCTCGCCGCAGGCGGTCGGTGTCGACCGTGCCGGTCAGTTCCACGGCCAGCTGGACCAGGTAGGGGTCGGTCGGCGACATCTGGGCGAGGAAGAGCAAACCGAGCTGCAGGGGCGCCAACGGCACCACATCGGTCAGGTGCGCGCGTTCGCTGTGCCAGGTGTCGAGTTCGGGCTGGGTGACCTGGACCAGCGCGACATCGGCGGGTGTGAGGCCACCTGCCGCGGGGTCGCGCAGGTGCTCGGCGAGAATCGTCAGGGCCGCGGTCCAGTCGTCGGCCAGCTCCCGGACCGATTCCTCGTCGAGAATTTCGGAGGCATAGGAGAACGACGCGCGCAGTGCCAGACCGGCGTCGGTGCTGGTGGCGAGGGCGTTGATGTCGACGACGGCGGCAGCGGGCAGGGCAGGGTCCTGCTCGGCGACGGGCTCACCCCAGTCGGCGGTGGGTAGCCAGCTGTGGTCGGTGAGCGTGTCGGCGACGTCGCCTGCGGAGATGCGGCCCAGGTAGTTGAACCCGATCTGGCCCAGGTCACCCTCGAGCTGCGTGGCGGATTCCGGGTCCAAGTGGCGGAGCATGCCGAAGCCGATGCCCTTGTGCGGCACCGCACGCAGCTGTTCCTTGATCGCCTTGACGACTGCGGCGGTCGCGCTGCCACCGTGCCATGCGGCGGTGTTGTCGATGTCGCCGAGGTCTAGTGCGACCGGGTACATGCTGGTGAACCAGCCGACCGTGCGGGTCAGATCGGCGCCGTCGACCGCGGACTGCTCACGGCCGTGGCCCTCCAGGCGGACGCGGGTCGCGGGGGCGTCGACGCCACGTCGGGCCCGCCATGCGCGCACGGCCATTGCCAGGGCGGCGAGCAGGCCGTCTTCGGCGCCCGCGCGGTACATGGTCGGCAGGTCGGTCAGGACTGCCCGGGTGATGTCGGCGGGAACTTCGACGCTGATGGTTCGCACCGTCGATGCGGTGTCGACGGCGCCCAGCGCCCGGGTGCCGAGTAGTGGGTCGGGTACCGACAAGGTCTGCTGCCAGTGGGCCAGTTCCGCGCGCCTGGTCGTGGCCGCATCCGTCAGGGCATGCGCCCATCGTCGAAACGATGTGCCGACCGGGGGCAGGGTTACCCGTCGACCGTGCTGAGCCCACGCGGCGACCAAGTCCGACAACAGGATTCGCCAGGAAACGCCGTCGATCGCCGCGTGGTTCGCCGCGACGACCAGCCCGTCCGGACCGTCCTCGCGCGCGAGCCAGGCGAAGCCGATCATCCGGTACGCCTGCGGATCCAGCGAGGCCAGCACGGATTCCATGGCCGCGTCGGCGTAGTCACCGAGGTCGGCGCCGGTGGGGACATCGACGCGCGTGAGCAGGTCGTTCACCTCCACCGCACCCGGCGGCAGCGCGTGCAGTTCCCAGTGCCCGTCGACCTGCCGCAGGCCGGCGCGCAGCATGTCGTGGTGATCGATCACCGCGGTGAGGGTGTCCACCAGGGCAGGTCGGTCGATGCCGGCGGGCAGGGTCAGCACCATCTGCTGGGTGAACCTGGCGAACACCCGTCCACCGGCCAGCGCGGCGGCCAGCACCGGTGTCAGCGGCATTTCGCCGGCACCCCCACCGGGTAGTTCGGTCAGGGTGGGCGCGGACTCCGCACCCAGTACGGCCACTCGCGCTAGTCCGGCGACGGTGCGATGTTCGAACACGGCCTGCGGGGTGAACGAGATCCCGGCGTTGCGGGCGCGCGAGACGAGCTGAATCGACAGAATACTGTCGCCACCGGCGGCGAAGAACGAGTCCTCGGCGCCGATCTGCTCCAGACCCAGGATCTGGGTGAACAGTTCGGCGATCGCGATCTCGACCGGGCCCTCGGGTGCGCGCGAGCTCACGGCCCCGAAAACTGGTGCGGGCAGCGCTTTTCGGTCCAGCTTGCCGTTGGGGGTCAGCGGGATCTCGTCCAGTGTCATCAGGACGGTGGGGATCATGTGGCCGGGCAGGGAGTTGCCGACGAAACGGGCCACGTCGTCGGTGTCGATCGAAACACCGTGGCGAGCCAGCACATACGCCACCAGCACGGTCGCGCCCGAGTCCGCTTTCGTACCGAGGGTGACGGCGTACTCGATGTCGGGGTGAGCGGTCAGGGCGGCGTCGATCTCGCCGAGTTCGACACGGAATCCGCGGATCTTCACCTGGAAATCGGAGCGGCCCAGGTACTCGAGTTCGCCGTCCGCGGTGCGGCGCACCAGGTCGCCGGTCCGATACATGCGCGAGCCGCCGAAAGGCGAGGCGACGAATCGTTCCGCGGTGAGACCGGGCCTGCCCTGGTAGCTCTGAGCCAGCGCGGGACCCGACAGATACAGCTCACCCGCCACGCCCGCGGGGACCGGGCGCAACCGCGAATCCAGCACTGTCACACCGACTCCCGCGAACGCCGAGCCGATGGTGATCGGTTCGCCCGGAAGGAGTTCGGTGGTGCCGGTGGCCAGGATGGTCGCCTCGGTCGGGCCGTAGCCGTTGAAGAAGGCACGGTTCACCGCCCAGCGGTCGACCAGCGCCGGGCCGAACGCGTCGCCCGCCACGACCACGACACGCAGGTCGTCGAGGTCGTGCGGGTCGACAGATTCCAGGGCCGCCGGGGTGATGAGCAGGTGGGTCACCCGTTCGGCGTGGAGCAGGCCGGCCAGTTCCGGGCCACCGAAGACGGTCGAAGGCGAGATCACCAGGGTGGCGCCGGAATTGAAGGCCAGCAGGAGTTCGAGGACCGAGACGTCGAAGTTCGGCGAGCAGACGTGCAGAACGCGGTCGCCCGCGTCGACCGAATAGCGTTCTCCGGCCGCGGCGACCAAGGCGCCCAGACCGGTGTGGGTGACGACGACGCCTTTGGGTCGGCCGGTCGAACCGGAGGTGTAGATGACGTAGGCCGGGTGCTGATCGGTCAGCGGGCGGACACGGTCGAGGTAGGAGATCGGGTGGGCCGGGTGCGCGGCGATGCGGTCGTGGTCGGCGACGATATCGAGCCACTCGACGGAATCGCCCAGCTTGTCCCGATGTGATGTGGCGGTCAGGCCAAGGGTCGTGCCCGAGTCCTCGAGGAGATAGGCGATGCGCTCCGCGGGCAGCGCCGGGTCGACGGGAACGTAGGCGGCACCGGTCTTGGCCACGGCCCACACGGCCGCCACCGACTCGATCGAACGGGTGAACCCGAGCGCGACGACGTCGCCGGGGCCGATCCCGCGTTCGAGGAGGTCTCTGGCCAGGCGCGAGGAGTGCTCGTCGAGTTGGGTGTAGGTGAGCTCGCGGCGAACCCCGTCGACGGAGTAGGACACGGCGACGGTGTCGCCCGCGGTGTCGACCGCTGCCGTCAGCAGTTGCGTGAAAAGAGGAGCACTCGACTTTCGATTGCCTCGACCACGTGGCGCACGACGCGCTTCCCGTCGAGAGGTGCTCGACGGGTGATCCACTTCACGCATGCGGGTACAACATCCTTCAGCAATCCGGCCCACAGCTCTGCGATGACCCACGAACCCTGTGTCGGATTCGGTCTACCGGGGCGGACCAGTGTCGAACAAGCATGAAGGAGTCGATATCGGGGCGTTCGGCGACCATGACATCACATGTCACGGTGTCACGACCACACGAACGGTTTGTTCAACCAGGTCGCGACCGATTTCCCCCGAAATTTGTGCTGATGGCACAATACTGTCGAGGGTTTTTGGGCAACGGACGGAAGCGGTCTTGGCGGCATACGGATCATTGGTGTGGGTCGGTCAAGCGCTCGGGCCGCGGGTCGACGCCATCACCGCGGACCTCATCCGGGTGACCGAACAGATGATTCCGCTCAACGACATCGCCGCCGACCTGACCGAGATGCGGGCGGCCAGCATCGCGGAGAACATCGCCGCGGTGCAGTACGTACTGGCGAACAATATCGACCCCGCCACCGTCGCCCCGCCCCCCGGTGCCGCCGCCTACGCTCAGCGCCTGGCCAGGCGCGGTGTGCCGCTGACGATTCTGCTGCGCGCCTACGGGCTGGGGCAGTACCGGATCCTCGACGCGGCGATCGGGTTGGTTCTCGCGGTTCCCGGACCCGACCAGGCCGCGCGGATCGCGGAGCTGCTCAGGTTCGCGGGGACCTATCTCGACCGGCTCAATTCGTCGATGGGCCGGATCTACGAGGCGGAACGGGATCGGTGGCTCAGCAGCAGGCAGGCGGCGCGGCAGCAGTGGATCGCGCGGCTGCTCGACTCCGACGATGTCGATACCGTGGCGGCCGGGAAAGCGCTCGACTACCGCATCGATCAGCGCCACCGCGCGGTCGAAGTATGGGCGACCGGCACCGATGCCGTGCGGGTGCTCGAGCAGACGCGAAGCCTGTTGTCCGCGGCGATACCCAGCGAACTGGTGACCGCCGCGGGAGACCGCGCCCTGTGCATCTGGTTTCCCGCCGCGGAATACACGCTGGACGAACTCACCGCCGAGATCGCGGCATCCGGGCTACCGGTGCGGGTCGCGCTCGGCACGATCGGCGAAGGGCTACAGGGATTTCGGCGCACGGCCCGCAGCGCGGCACGGGCCAAAGCGCTGGCGGTGTCGGCGGGAGAGTCCGCACCCACCGTCATCGACTACGACACCATCGCACCCTTCGCTCTCCTCTCCGACGACCCCGGCGAACTGGCCGACCTCGTCCGCCGCACCCTCGGCCCGCTGGCCACCGAGGGAACCAAGATGGCGATGCTGCGCAACACCCTCGACGTCTTCCTCGCCGAGGGAGCCAGCTACTCGCGCACCGCCCGCATCCTCGACGTCCACCGCAACACCGTCCAGTACCGCATCCAGCGGATCACCGGCCGATACGGAATCACCCTGGACGCCAACACCTTCGAGCTGCGCTTCGCCCTGGGAATCTGCCGCTGGTACCGCCACGTCCTGACCCGGCCGATCTGAGTCCCGGTGGTTTGTGCAGCCCGCACAGGCACCGGCGACGCATCGGATCGCCTGCTCGCCGCTGTCGGAGATCCTCCTCGCGGGCAGCCTGGGACGCTGCGGAGTAGGTCGGGCGTTCCCGATGAGCGGGAAGACCAGCGAGCACCGACATCGCCTCGGCCGTACGGTGACGCGCACCGGTCATTTCGACGAAGGAGCTTCATGTCCGCACCCGCGCACTCCGACGACCCGGCCCGCCACCTCGCGCGGCTGGCGGCGATCGAATCGATCACCGCGCTCAAGCACCGCTACTTCCGCGCCTGTGACGCCAAGGACCCGGTGGGCTTCCGCGACTGTTTCGTCGCGGTCGGCTCGGCGCTGGACTACGGCGAGCTCGGCGCGATGGATGCCGACGGCATGGCCGCGGTCTTCGCGTCGATCGCCCTGCAGCTGGTGGACGGCAAGCACGTGATCCTCGACATGCATCACGGCATGCACCCCGACATCACCGTGCGCGAGGACGGCACCGCGAGCGGCCGATGGACGCTGCGCTTCCGCCAGGTCAACCTGATCGAAGGCACCGAAACCGTCGCGACCGGCGAGTACGCCGACGAATACCGGGTGGAAGACGGTCGCTGGAAGATCGCGACCTGCACGTTCCACCAGCTGTGGGCGATCACCCGCCCACTCGGTGACGCCGGAATCTCACAGTCGGCGGGTCTGTGATGGAACTTTCAGGGAAAGTCGTTCTGGTCACCGGTGGTGCGCGCGGTCTCGGGGCGGCCTTCGCCCGCGGGATCGTGGCCGCGGGCGGCAGTGTCGTGATCGGTGACCTGTTGGACGAGGACGGCGCGGCCGTCGCGCACGAGCTGGGCGAGCGCGCCCGGTTCGCGCACCTCGATGTCACCGATCCCGCGGCGTGGCAGCACGCGGTCGACACCGCGGTCGACGCCTTCGGGTCGTTGACCGGACTGGTCAACAATGCCGGGATGACCGCATCGGGTGTGCCGCTGGTGGAGGAACCGCTCGAGACCTTTCAGCGGGTGATCCAGGTGAATCTGGTGGCGGTGAACATCGGCATCCACGCGGTGGTCCCCGCACTGCGGGCAGCGGGGGGTGGCTCCATCGTCAACATCTCCTCGGCTGCCGGACTGGTCGGCCTCGCGCACACCGGTGCCTACGGCGCTGCCAAGTGGGGCGTGCGCGGGCTCACCAAGGTCGCCGCGGTCGAGCTCGCGCGCGATCGAATCCGGGTGAACTCCGTTCACCCCGGCATGGTGCTCACGCCGATGACCGCGCCGACCGGCATCAGCACGGCGGAGGGCGGGTTCCCGAACGCGCCGATGGGCAGGGTGGGCCGTCCCGAGGAACTGGCCGGTGTGGTGACGTACCTGCTCAGCGACGCGGCGACCTACACGACCGGCGCCGAGATCGCCGTCGACGGCGGATGGACCGCAGGGCCACCGGTCGTCGACCTGCACGGGTAGTCGCCGCCTCCGTGGCTCCCGGTGTGCGGGAGCCACGCAGCCGGGGGATCAGTCCGCCGAGAGACCGGGCCGAACGATGATCTTCACGTGTTCCTGCGGGGTACGCAGGGTCGTGAAAGCGTCAGCGACACCGTCGAGGTCGACGCGGCCGGTGATGAGCGCCTCCGCATCGATCGACCCGTCCGACAGTCGCCGCAGCGTGATGTCGTAGGCATCCTCGTACGGCCCGTGCCCGAAATTGATGGCGATGCGCCGGAATTGGGGCACGACCGGCGTAATGGTCTCGGCCGTGAACCCGGCGGCGAGCACCTGGATACGCGAATTGAACGGCATCTGGTGGGTGAGCTCGTTCAGAATCCCGGCGCGACCGCTGCATTCGTAAGCGATCAGGATTCCGTTCTCGGCCGCGCCGACGACGGAGTTCCCATCGGCGATCAGGGCATTCCACACCTCGATGGGGTTCTGCACGGTGGGGTCGACGACGATGTCAGCGCCCATGAGCGCGGCCAGTTCCCGGCGTCGAGGCGAGGGCTCAGAAGCGATCACCGTCTTCGCGCCGCGGGCCTTCGCCGCGACGATGGCGCCCAAACCGATGGTGCCACAACCGATCACCAGTGCCGAGTCCGCGCCGGTGAGCCCCGACTGCTGGACATGCATCTCACCCACGTGCAGCGGTTCGGCGAGGGTGGCGTGATCCAGCCGCAGACCGTCGGGGACTTTGCGCACCCAGTAGGCGTCGACGACGATCGCCTCACCGAACGCCCCGTGATAGGTGTTGGAATAGCCGATGATGGTGGGGATTCCGGTGGCGGCATCGGTGGCCAGCCCGACGCCCGCGACCCGGTCGCCCACCGCGAACTCGGTAACGCCCGCACCGAGTTCGGTGATCACCCCGGCATACTCGTGCCCGAGGACCACCGGCCGCTCGGCGTCGAAGCAGGCCAGCGGATAGCCACCCGCCTGGGCGACGTCGACGAACCGGCAGGCGTCTTTGGACACCGACAGGTCGCTGCCGCAGATGCCGCAGGCGGCCACCGCGATGCGAACCTGGCCGGGCCCGGCCGGGGGCAGGTCGGGCACATCGCCGACGGTGAACTCGCCGTCGAGGAATCGCGCAGCACGCATGGTCATGCTCCCGTCACGGCGTCGGTGCCGTAGTAGTCGGTGTGGGCCTTGGTGATCGCGGTGACCAGCTGACCGATCAGCAGCTCGCGGTTGTCCTCGGCGAACTGGAGGCTGGCCTGGCGGCCGGCATTGCGATTCTTGAAATGGGGGACGACCTCGGAGGCGAACAGCTCGTAGCTGCGTTTGGTGTCCTCCCAATCGGCCATGTCCACGTGCAGGACCAGCAATGTGCCGAAACCGCCGGTCTTGTCGATCAATCGCTGGATCTGCGCGATGGCCTCGTCCGGGGTGCCGATGATGGCCTGCCCGAACTCACCGAGCGTGTCATTGCGCCACTGCTCGACAATGCCGTGGGACGTCTGCGCCCACTCCGGCCGCTGCCCCGTCTGCCGGTTGACGTAGGCCGCCATGGACCCGATCCTGCGCGAGACCGCGCGCTCGGCCTCGGCGCGCGTATCGGCCAGGAACATCGGGGTGACCAGTCGCCAGTTCGCCCGATCGGCGAGATGGCCGTGCTCGACGCAGGTCTTCTCGTACACGCCCCAATTACGGTCGAGCGCGGCGAAACCGGTGGGTGAACCGGCCGCCAGCGACAGCAGCGACAGTCCGTGCGTGCCCGCAAGTACCGACCCGTTCGGCGAGATGGTGGAGGCGGTGGCCACCTCGATACCTGCCGGGTCATACGTGGGCAGCTGGGCACGGGCATCACGCAGCGTGAACCAGTCCGTCTGCATATCGACGACCTCGCCGCGAAGCAGCCGCAGGATCGCCTCGAGCGCTTCGCCTTGGCGACGGCGCTGGTCGGACGGGTTGATGCCCATCATGTGGGCGTCGAGCGGAATTTTGCCCGGCCCGGTACCGAAGATGACCCGGCCGCGGGTCTGCAGGTCGAGTTGGGTGATGCGGTCGACGGTGACCAGCGGGTGATGGTACGGCAGCGACACCACCCCGGTGCCGAACCGGATGCGGTGGGTGCGTTCGGCCGCCGCGGCGATGAACAGATCCGGCGCCGGCACGATCTCGGCGCCGGTCGAATGGTGCTCACCCATCCACGCTTCCTCGAAACCGAGATGGTCGAGGTGCTCCATCAGGTCGAGATCGCGACGCAGCTGCAAGGCTGGGTCGGCGTCGAGTGGGTGATACGGGGCCAGGAAGGCGCCGAATCTGATCGAACTGGGGCTCCACATGGTGCGTCTCCTCATCGAAACGGTGCGGTGAGCGGGCTCACGGCGTCGTCCTCAGCTTCGACTTGGATCACCTGATCCAGAAGTGGGCGTCCCGTTCAGCGGGAGACACGCAATCCACCGAGGAAACAGCAGTCCCCAGTGTTGACATCGGCAGGATCAGGTGTCGATGATTGGATCACCTGATCCGATTTTCCGGCGGTCATCAGCGCCGATTCGCGAGGAGTCCCGACCATGTTTCTCGACATCGACCCGCGACGGGAGCCACCGGTCACGCTGGCGGAATCCGCGGACTTCGACTCGCTGTCGGTGCTCGTCCGCGCGGAGCCGCAGACCGTTCGGCTACCGGATGTGCTCCTCGGCTGGGGCGAGTTCGACGGCACCCACGTGTGGCTGAGCACGCAGCGCCTGGAAGACGAACTCGGCGACCACTTCGGCTCGGACCTGACGTGGCGGGAGCGATTCACCGCCATGCTCGACTATGCCCTGGCCCAAGGCTGGTTCGACGAGTCCGGGTTGAGCGTCCGCGCACACTGCCGATGGCAGTCGCTGTGACAGACACGGTCGACGCGAATCCGACGACCCCCAGCGCCAATCGCCAGGGAAACGCGACCCGCGCTCGTCTGGTGAAGACCGCCGAACGACTCTTCGCCACACACGGCGTCGACGCGGTCTCGGTCCGGGCGGTCAACGCCGCCGCCGGACTGGGCCCCGCCTCGGTCAACTACCACTTCGGCACGAAAGACGACCTGCTGGCCGCGGTGCTGCTGGACCTCGGAACCGGTGTGCGCGACCGTATTCGCGCCGACGTGGACGCGCTGGCCGACCGCGAGCAGCCACCGACCGTCGACGAGCTCGTCGACGCCGTCACCGACCCGTATCGGGAACTGCTGTCCCGCCATCGCACCCGCGGCCTGCGCTGGATCGCTATCGTCGCCCAGATGTCGGCACAGAACCATCCCGCGCTCGACGCCGCCGAACAGGACCTGCGCGCGGTCCTGTTGCACCAGGTCCGCCGCGCCTTTCCCGACACCGACCCCGTCCGGCTCGAACAGCGCTGGGCGACCGCGCTCATGGTCTTCCTCCAGGCATTGAGCCGAGCAGACGAATGGAACCACCGGCGCGGCGCGGTCCCCACCGCCGACGACCTGGACCAGTTCTTCGACGACCAGGTCACCTACCTGGCAGGTGGCCTGATCCGCCTACTGACCTGAGGTCTCGCGCGGACAGAAGATCACAGCATTCGCTGCCTGCCGTGCGCGGCGAACTCCGACTCCAACCTCTGCCGGTCCGCCTCGGTCATGCGACCGTAGACCGGTCGGCCACGCCCCACCCACCGATAAACTGGTTCCCCGGTGCGCCAAGCCTGTTCCTGCAGTTCACGTTTGAGCACCTTGTTCGACCCCGTCACCGGCAGATTCGCCGAGACACGCAGCAGCCGGGGGAGACCTTTACTGCCGAGATCCGACTGCGCACAGAGGAATTCGGTGAACGCCTCGACATCGAAGCCGACCGGATCGGTGACCTCGACAGCGGCCATGACCTGATCACCCGAGCGCGGATCGGGAACCCCGAACACCGCGGCCGCGATGACACCGGGATGACGGCGCAGCACCTGTTCGATCATCAGCGCCGAGGTGTTCTCACCGTCCACCCGGATCCAATCGCCCTTGCGGCCGGCGAAATACAGGTATCCGGCGGTATCGATGTAGCCGAGATCCCCGGTCCAGTACCAGCCGTTGCGGAGACGGTCCGCATCGGCGACCTCGTTCTTGTAGTAGCCCTCGAACGCCAACGCGCCTGCCTTGTCGATCATCTCCCCGATGGCCTCGTCGGGATTGCGAACCCGGCCGTGCTCGTCTAGTTCGGCCCGCGCACACTCGCGCAGCGAATCCGGATGCACCACCGCCACACCGGGATGCGCGGGCCTGCCGAGAGCGGCGGGCGGCGCGGCCGGGTCGAGGACAGCCAGGTTCGGACCCTCGCTGGAGCCGTACCCCTCGAACAGCTTCGCGTCGAAGCGACGGCGGAACTCGTCCTGATCGGCCACCGACGCCTCGGTGCCGAACCCGCGCACGAGCGGATTATCGGAATCCGTCGAGTCTTCGGGCGTGGCAAGCAGATACCCCAGCGCCTTACCGACGTAGGTGAAGAAGGTCGCGCCGAAGTACCGAACATCCGGAAGAAATTGCGACGCCGAGAATTTCGGGGTCAGGCACACCGTCGCGCCGACCGACAACGCGGGCGCCCACAACGCCATGATGGCATTGCCGTGAAACAGCGGCATACAGCAGTAATCCACATCGTCGCGGACATGCCCGAACTTCGCCGCCGCCGCGTACGCGACCACCGCAAGGCGGCGCTGGGTACACCGCACCGCCTTCGACGTACCGGTGGTGCCGGAGGTGAACAGCAACAGCAGTAACGCGTCCGGACCGGCCACTGCCGACGGTTGCACGCGGCAGGCATCGAGCCGGGCGACGTAGCCGGGATCGTCGACGAGCAGGAACCGATCCTCACCGAGACCGAGATCCAACTGTCGCAGACGCGCCATCCCCGCGGCATCGGTGACGATCAGCTGACAGTCCACATACCGAACATCGGCGGCCAGCTGCGCGTCGCCCCGGGTCGGGTTGAGACCCGCCACCGTCGCACCGGACAACGCCGCCGCGCCCAGCCAGAAGACGAAGTCGGGCACATTGTCCAACAGCACCCCGATGTGGAACGGGCCGTCCCGGCGCAGCGTGCGGGCCAGCTCCGCACGGGCAGCCGACTCCCGGACAACCGCGTCCCAGGTCCAGTCGGTGTCGCGAGTGCGCAACCCGAGTTGCTGGTCGCCGACCCGATCCAGCAGCATGGTCGCGATATCCGCCCGGCGCACGCCCGCGATTCCGTCCACGCTCATGCGCCCGGATGCACGAGTTCGATGTACTCGCGCGGCGATTCGCCGAAGGTCGATGTGCGGACCTCGGCATCGATCGGCCACAGCAGCAGCTGACGGAACACCACCAGATAATCGGCAGCCGGATCGTCGACGGGGACACCGATCTGCGCGGCATACGCACCCGGATAGATCTGTTTCAGGAAACCCACGGTCACCACACAATGATCGTCGACGACCAGCCGATCCAGCTCGTACTCGCGCACATTGCTGCGAGTGCCGCAACCGGGCCACCAGCACAGCATCAAGGGGTCGCGCGGCCGGCTCAACTCAGGACGGACCGGATTGTGCGGCGGCGACGCCGGCGCGACGGCCGAAGAACGTGCCGTCACCGAGGGACGTACCGCTGATGTAACCCCACGAGTGCAGGCCCGACGTGGCCCTGCCCGCGGCGAACAGGCCCGGGATCGGCGCACCGTCCAAGTCGAGGACGTTGCCGTCGACCGTGGTGTGCAATCCGCCGATGGTGAACACCTCCGCACCGCCGCGCCCCGCTTCGCCGTACTCGGGCGGGGCGATGCCGCGCTGAACATCGATCGCGGCGAACGGCGACCGCAGCGGCCGCAGCCACTGCGCGTCCTTGTGGAAGTAGGGGTCCTGCCCGTCGGCCGCGAACCGGTTGTATTCGGCGACCGTCGTCTGCAGCGCACCGGGTGGCATACCGATCTGCTGTTCCAGATCGTCCAGGGTCTCCGCCACGAAATGCGGCTGCACACCCCACCGTTCGTTCTCCGGCACTTCCTCGTAGGCCTGCTCGTCCAGGATCACCCACACCTTCAAGCCGTGCTTGAACAGCGCGGCCTGGCCGACGAGCCCGGGATAGACATCCTCGTTGATGAAACGCCTGCCGATATCGTCGACGATCATGCCGCGCACCATCATGCCCGGAATCAGCGAGATCCCGACCTGAGCGGCGGACATGTGCCGCACCGCGGCGCCCGCGGCCTGCGCCATCACGATGCCGCGCCCGTCGTCGCCGCCGTCACTGTTGACGCCGAGCCCCACCAGTTGTGGAGCGTGCTGGGCCACCATCGCGGCATTGTCGGCGAAACCGCCCGTCGTCAGGACGACACCACGTCGAGCGCGATAGGTGTAATACCTGCCGAACTGCTTGGCGACGACCCCGACAACACGTCCGGCGTCGGTGACGAGCCGGATCGCATTGGTATCGGTGTGCACCGCGACACTGGTCGCGGCGACAGCCTCGAACAACTTCTGCATCAGCACCTTGCCACCGAACCCGTCGGAGGTGACCCGGTGTCCACGCGGCGACGGCTTCGCGAGATCCGCGAAGGGCCAAGCCTTTTCGCCCATCCACATCAGACCGTCGTCGGTGGGCGGCACCCAGGTGGGGGAGTCCCACAGCGAGGGTTTGAACGGAACACCGTGGTCGACGAGCCACTGGTAGTGGCGTGCGCTCCCGCGGCTGTAGAGCCCGACCTTCTCCTTATCGGCATCCGGTCCCAGCGCGGCAAGCAGGAACGCTTCCATGTCCTGTGCGGTGTCCTCGAACCCGCATGCCTGCTGGATCTCGGTGCCGCCGCCCAGATACATCTCCCCCCCGGACAGCGCCGACGACCCACCCCCACCACCCAGCTTCTCCAGGACGATGACCTCAGCGCCCGCGGCCGCCGACTCGAGCGCCGCGGCCGCACCCGCACACCCGTAACCGATGATCAGAACGTCGGTCTCGTAGTCGACATGGTCGACATCGCCCGCATCGACCGGCGCCACCGTATGTGTGCTCATTCCAACTCCCATCCGCTGTGTTAGGGCACGCTAGAAGTTTTCGCACATACCGGACGGGGGAGTGTCCACCCACCGGGAGACCACCGCCCGAGGGGACCAGCGGGATTCCCTCGGACGGTGGCGGTCTCGACGGCGGACGTTCATGATGGTCAGAAGCACGACGAACTGAGGTGGGGGAATGAACAAGAAGCTCATCGCTGTCGCCGCGGCCCTGGCCGCGGCTGTCACAGCACTGGCCGGGTGCTCGAGCGACGCCGACGTGGTCTCCGAGAACCTGTCCAAAGAATCGGATCAGTTCAAAATCGACCGTCGCGTGGTGTTCTTCAACGGGATCACCGACAAGTACCTGCTCTCCATCGAGGGCAAATGCTCGATCAAAGACGAGAACAACCAACTCGAAGTCACGTGCAAAACCGGTGACAACGAGTACAAGAAGCACTTTCTCGGACTCTCCGACAACGTGAGCTACTTCGTCGAACAGCTCGAGCCCGCCGAGGTGAGCCGCTACCAGTACAAGGTGATCTTCAAGCCCGAGACGATCATCCCTGACGTCGACCGCCCCTGAGCTCGATCTTCAGAGGGTCGCCAGGTCGATCTTGTCCGCCATGGCGCGGTAGCCGGCCGCGTTGGGGTGCTTGTGGTCGCCGGAATCGAAGACCGGATTCAGGGCTTCGGGATCCACCGGATCAGCGACCGCGGCGTGGAAATCGACCACCGCGTCGTATTCCCCGCTGGTTCGCATCCACTGGTTGAACTCCCGGATCTTCGCCGCCGAGACGTCGTTGTAGTACTCGGCGCCCTTCATCGGCAGCAGCGTCGCGCCGGTGACCCGGATCCCGGCCCGGTGCGCGGCGGCGATCAATTCCCGGTGACCAGCGATCAGTTGCGCCACCGAGACCTGCGGATTCGGCTTGTAGGTCGGCAGATCGATTTCGGAGAAGCCGATGTCGTTGAGGCCGCCGAAGACGATCACGCTGGTGACGTCGGGCTTGGTCAGCACGTCCCGTTCGAATCGGCGAACTGCGGCCTCACCGAACCAGGACGAGTCGTTGAGGATCAGATTGCCGCCGATACCCGCGTTCAGGACCGGCCTTGGGGTGCCCGCGTCGGCGAGCCGCTGCGCGAGCCAGTCCGGGTATCGGGTGTTGGCGTCGTAGCCGGACCCGTATCCGTCGGTGATCGAGTCGCCCATCGTGACGACGGTGCCGCCCTCGTCGACAGCGTCGCCCGACACTTGAACGTCGGTCAGGTAGTACCAGGAGTGCGTCGATTCGGTGAACGACCCAGCTGACGGGTCGGCAGCGTGGTCGCCCGCGGCGCGATACGTGGTGGCATAGGCCTGCGAGTGAAAGGTGGCCGGGCCGGTGCGTTCCGGCAGGTAGAGGGTGACCGCCGCCGAATCCATTGCATCGAGATCGAGGTCGACGACATCGCTGGTCAGGGTCGCGCCGGCGGGGATCGCGGTGGCCGCGTCGCCGTCGAAGGTCAACTGCCGCAGGGAATTCGGTTCCACCTCCGCGCCTTCGGCAATCCGCCCGATCGTGACGTTGTCCACGCGTAGCGGCGCGGTGCCGTATTGGTTGGACAACGTGATCCTGGCGGCGGTGCCACCGTCGGTCACCCGGACCACCTGACGCACGGTGTGGTTGTCGAAACCGTCCTGGGCCCAGTTCGGCTCGAATCCGATGCTGGGCAACTGCGGGGCAGCCATCCACCCGGTGTCCCATCCCGGTGCCGGTTCGGCGGTGGAGCAGGCAGCGAGCGCACCGAGTACGGCAACGGCGGCAGCTGCGGCAAGCCGGATACGCGCAGTGTTGTGCAGCATTTTCTATCCTCTCAACAGCCCAATCGATGAGCCTGTGGAACCCCAACGCTGGGGACTATCTCCTTCAACACGTACTAATGGAACTGTATTCCCATTAATTCGGAGGGTGTGCCTCACTCCTTCGGAGGCCCTACGCCCTGCAGAAAACGCTAGGCCCGAGCGGCGGGCGCGCGGCGGACCGAACGCGCCGCCCAGCGGACCGAACGCGCCAACCGCGCGCATCCGCGAATATTCGATTGGGGGAGAATCGATCTGACCGACTAACCTCGGCAAGTGCTCGAAGGGACTGTGTCGACCCGGATCATCCGGTTGCTGACAGCGGGCGTTCGCGTGCACGGCCGGGAACCACGCCTGAGCACCACGACCGACCTATCGCACGACGAGCTCACCAACGACCTCATCCGGTTGCCGACCTCGGTCTGCGACGAGCTGTGGATGTCACTGCCCTCCGATGCCATCGGCAGCGGGACTGCCCGGCATCTCCTCACCTCGCTACCCGATGAGGGCCTCGGCCTGTGGACCCAGCTGTTCGGCGGCGGCGAAACCGCGGTGGACGGCCTGCGCGATGCCTGCCACTACTTCCCGACCATCGCCGACCCACGGCGCGAGGCGCTCGAGCTGATCGAAGACGGCGGCATGACCATCGTCCGGCACGCGACTCTCACCGAATACGAACCGGATGTCCAGGCTGTGCTGCAGGAATTCGTTGTCAGCTTGGTTCTGAACCACCTCCGTCGCGCAACCGGCAGATGGATCGTTCCCGTGCGCGCTCAATTCGCCCACGGTGCACCGCGTTCCCGTGTCGACCTGCTCGACACCCGGAACCTCGACTTCGACGCGGATGTCAATGCGGTCACCTTCCTCACTACCGATCTCGCCGCCGCGCTGCCCGATCCGCGGCCCGGTCTCGGTGCGGTTCTGCGCCAGTACGCCGATCTGGCCATGAGCACAGCAACTGCTGCGCCTACGTGGCATGACAGATTCCGAAACGAGCTGGGAAAGGCTATGCGCGACAACGATGTCAGCCTGTCCACCGTCGCGGCAATGCTCGCGATCGCACCGCGAACCCTGCAGCGTCGGCTCGCCGAACACGGCACTACCTGGCGTGCCGAAGTCGATAACCTCCGCCGGGAAACGACCGCGAGGCTACTCCACGACAGCGATCTGACCACGCATTCCGTCGCAGCCAGGATCGGATACAGCGACGCCAGGTCGCTGCGCCGTGCCGCGTATCGCTGGCATGGTTACCCATCCAATTGAGGCCGAGTGCTTCGTCAAAGACCTACAAGAAGGTCTCACTGCAGTGCTTGCCGCTGATCCGTGAACCCGAGCGGATCAGTTCAAACGGGAGTTGGCAGGCGTAAAGTTGATAACCCGGGGGGACAGGAGTCGATGATGTCCACACGCGCCAGACCAGCGATAGTTCGGACTGCTGCGATCGCCGCGGCCGTTGGTGCCACCACGCTTTTCGGCGCGGCCGGTCAAGCAGTCGCCGACGTCGAACCCGGCCCCTACACGTCCACGACGTGGTCGGGCGGCGTCGTGCTCCTGCAACGCGACGCGCGCGTCGAGGGCGGGGAACTGGTTCTGATAGGTCGTTACCCAATTCATTCGACGCCCGACGGTGGTTACGTGGACCTGTTTCCCGGCCACCGAGTCGTACTGATCAGCGACGGACACGGCGGGTACAGGGGCCCGGCGTACTTCGGTGGACTGGAGATCGGCGCCATCACGCTGACGCCCCGCTGACCGATCGACCAGGGTTAGTTGACATAATGTGCATTATCGGCGTTTGAAGGCGGCCCGTCAGGAGGGGTTTTGCACGTGTTTGCAGTGCTTGCCGAGCTGCACGGCGTGCCGACCAGCGTTCACTGCTGCTCTGTCCACGCTGCCGTTTGCACGCTCTGTCGCCTTACGTACTCGACCAACGACATCTTTGGGACGCTCGGGGAAATTCACGAAAACCGGGCAATTCTCGGATTGGTCGATTGATGACCGCTCGTACTGAATGTACTGATCGGGCAAATTTGGGCCTGCGTCCTCGGCAAACCGGATCGGGCCCCTGGAGGTTGACACTCCCCCTCCCACTTCCCCGACCCCAGTTCGTCACTGTGACGAAACTATCGGGAGTGTCTGGATGGTGCACCGCATTGCCTTTACGCCGGCAATGCGGTGCACGGTGACCATCAGGCGGGGACTGGGACGAGGCGGCGGGATTCGGTAGCTTTTTCGGAGCTGGTTTCCGGTGCGTTGTCGGCGTCGGCGGTGAGGTACTTGTCGGGCAGTGAGAGTTTTGCGATGGTACGCAATGTCAGTGCGTATTGGCGGACCAGGCTGCCAGTGGTGTACGGCAGGCGATATTCGGCCGCGAGTTTGCGAACTTCACGTTGGATTTCGGGGAGGCGATTGCTCGGCAGATCCGGGAACAAGTGATGTTCGATCTGATGACTGAGCGTGCCGCAAAGTATCCGCATCAGGGGACCGACTTCGATATTCGCACTGCCCAGATATTGGCGCAAATACCATTCACCTCTTGTCTCGCCCTCGATATCGCGCTTGGTGAATTTCTCCGCACCGTCGGGGAAATGCCCGCAGAAGGTGATGATCTGTTCCCACACGTTCTTGGTGAGATTGGCGGTGATGTTCGCGCGGACCGTCGATTTCCAGTTTCGCCCTGACATCGCGGGGAAGACGACGTAGTCCTTGAGCAGCTGTTTGCCTGCCTTCTGAACGATTTCGTCACGGGCTTTCAGGAAGGCCTTCTTATCCTTCTTGCCCGCCAGCACGCGTGGTATCTCCAGGTGGTACACGCACATACCCAGCTCGTACAGCAGCGATACCGGCACGAGGTAGACGAAGTTGCCCAGGTGGTAGGGACGCCAGCGTCGGTCCCGGGTGATCCGGAGCAGTCCGTAGCCTTCGTCGGGGTCGAGCCCGAGCACGTTCGTATAAACGTGGTGGCGGTAATTATGCGCCTCTTTCCAGTGCGCGGCGGGCATGGAATGATCCCATTCCCACGTGGTGGAGTGGATTTCCGGATCATTCATCCAATCCCACTGTCCGTGCATGACATTGTGCCCGATCTCCATGTTCTCGAGCACCTTCGACAAGGTGAGCAGCCCTGTCCCCCACCACCAACTGCCTTTTCGACCGGAGTCGAGCAGGACCAGTCTGGCCGCTATCTCGCAGGCCCGCTGAACGCGGATGACGGTCTTGATGTATTTCGCGTCGCGCTCACCCAAACTGGATTCGATCTGCCCACGCAACGCGTCCAGGCGCTGCCCGAACTCTTCGATGTCGGTCGGCGAGAGATGTGTGTACGCCTCGACGTCAGATATAGCCATCTGCTTTGTTCAACCTCTGTTCTGGTGCCGCGCGCCGGGCGCGGTCCAGGTGACAGTACGAACTCGAGGGGCTGATTCGGAGCGGAATGCGGTATTTAGTTAGACGTAACAGGCAGGCGTCCGGAATTGGGTGTCAGTGACTACCGGACGCTGCGGGTTCGTAGATCTTGTCCACCTCGGTGGCGTACTTCTTCATGACCTCTGCTCGCTTGAGCGACATTTTCGGCGTCAGTTCGCCGGTCGCTTCGGTCCAGTCGACCGGCAGAATACGGACCTTCTTGATCGCCTCGGCATGCGATACCTGCTTGTTGGTGTCGGTGAGGGCCGCATCGATCTCCGCGGTGAGGTCCGGATTCTCGATCAGAGCCTCGTTCGAGGTATCGGCGGGTAGGTTGTGGCTCTTCTTCCATGCCGGCAGCGCTTCGGGGTCGAGGGTGATCAGGGCACCGACGAACGGGCGTCCGTCACCGACCACCATCGCCTGGCTGATCAGCGGGTGCGCGCGCAGCGAGTCCTCCATCATTCCCGGCGAGACGTTCTTTCCGCCTGCGGTGACGATGATTTCCTTCTTACGGCCGGTGATGGTGAGGTAGCCGTCGCGGTCGATGCTGCCGAGGTCGCCGGTCGCGAACCAGCCGTCGGTGAAGGCGTTTTCGGTGGCCTGGGGATTGCCCCAGTATTCGTGGAATACGACCGGTCCGCGCAACATCAGCTCGCCGTCGTCGGCGATCTTCACGGCGTGGCCTTCGGTCGGGCGGCCGACGGTGCCGACCCGGGTATCGGTCGGGGTGTTCACGGTGATCGCCGCGGTGGTCTCGGTGAGTCCGTAGCCCTCGTAGATGGGGATGCCGACCCCGCGGAAGAAGTGGCCGAGCCGCGCACCGAGCGGTCCACCACCCGATACCGCCGCTTCACACCGTCCGCCGAGCGCGAGCCGGAGCTTGCCGTAGACGAGCTTGTCGAACAGGGCGTGGCGCAGCCTGAGGCCTACACCCGGGCCGCCGCTGTCCAGTGATTCGCTCCAGGCGACGGCGGTCTCGGTGGCCAGGTCGAAGATCTTTCCCTTACCGCCGGCATGCGCCTGCTGCTTCGCGCCGTTGAAGACCTTCTCGAACACGCGCGGCACCGCGAGGATGAAATGCGGGCGGAAGCTGCCGAACTGGTCGACGAGCGTGGACCAGTCGGAGCTGAAGGCGACGACAACCTTGGCGTCGAGTGCGGCCAGGGTCACGGCACGCGCGAAGACGTGGGCCAGTGGCAGGAACATCAGTGTCTTGTTGCCCTGGGTGACGAACTCCCCCAGCGCGATACGGTCGGATTTCGACTCGGCGTAGAGGTTCCCGTGAGTGAGGATCACGCCTTTGGGGCGGCCGGTGGTGCCGGAGGTGTAGATCAAGGTCGCCGGGGAGCTCGCGCCCACCTCGGCGCGGCGGGTGTGGACGGCCTCGTCGTCGAGATGGGCGCCGCGCGTGGTCAGTTCCTCGACGCTGCCCTTGTCGATCTGCAGGATTTCGCGCAGGTCGGGCAGGGCGCGGTCGTCGATCTCCTCGATGATTCGGCGGTGCTTGTCGCTGTCGACGATGAGCAGTTTCGTCGCGGAGTCCTGCAGGATCCACTTGGCCTGTTCCGCGGCGGAGCTGTCGTAGATGGCGACGGTGCAACCGCCGGTGGCCCAGATCGCGTGGTCGAGCACGACCCACTCGTACCGGGTGGGCGCCATGATGGCGACTCGGTCGCCGGGTTCGATGCCCGAGGCGATGAGGCCCTTGGCCACGTCGGTGACCGTTCGCGCGAACTCGGCAGCGGTGACGTCGGTGAGGCCGCCGCTGCCGTTCGTGACGTTGAACAGCACTGTGCGGGGCGAGTTCTCGGCGTGCAGGAACACACTGTCGGAGTTGTTCGCGTGTTCCGGAATCGTGTAGGAAGCCGGGGTTTCGAACTCGTGCATCACAGGGCCCTTCCACATGGATTGATCAGTTACTGCGCGGGGGCGTGTTCGATGCCGAGGCGCTGCATGCCACGCAGGTCGTAGGTGTTGGTGGCGACGGCGCCGAGGATCAGGCCGATCGCCAGGCCGGCGAGGGTCATCCACAGTCCCTGTGCCATCCCGGCTTGGAGGTGTCCGTCGAAGAACAGGATGGCGCGCACGGCCAGGTAGATCTGGTGCATGGGTTCGAACGTGGCCATGTCGGCGATCCAGCGCGGGGTCGCTTCGAGCGGGATGGTGCCCGAGGACGACGGGATTCCGAGCACCACGAACACGATGAGGTTGATCATCAGGCCTGCCGTGCCGAAGGCGGCCATCACCGACAGGGCGGTGACCGCGATGGCGGCGATCGCCAGTGTGCCATAGAGAAACAGCATCAGCGGTCGCTCGATAGCCATGTCCAGCACTGTGCCGACACCGAGGAACGCCGCCGATGCGAGTGGGGCGCTGATCGCGGCTATCCCCCATTTGACGAGCAGCGTGTGCCACCGGCTGATCGGGGCAGGCGCGGTGGCCTTGTGCCACGGGCCGTATTCGGCGGGGATGTAGCCGAGTGAGGCGTCGACGAGTGAATTGATCATCATCGCGCCGCTGAATCCGACGATCAGCAGGACGAGGGTGTAGAAGAACGCAGCGAGGCCTTGGCCGGTGCCTTCGGGGAGCGGGTGGTAGGCGGTGACCACGACGTCGATCGGCTCGGCGAGTTGCAGTTGCGCCGCGCCGCTGAGCGGTGTGGCGCCTGCCGTGGCGCGGACCTGCTCACCGAGTTGGGCACCGACGGTGCTGTTCACCTGGGTCATGGCCTGGTCGGCGACGGTGTTCATGATCTGTGCGGCGAGGGTGCCCGCCCGCGGGTTGGTGAGCACGGAGATGATCGGCTGCTCGACCTGGCCGGGGACGATCGAGGCGGCGCCGAGGATGGCGACGCGCTTGGTGAAGTCGCCGGGGATGACGATGGCGCCGTACACCTCGCCGTTCTGCAGCTGTTGCTGAGCCTCGTTGATGCCGAGGGGGCGCAGGTCGATTTTGTCGGCGGGGATGTTGTCGCTCAGTGCCGAGGTGATCTGTTCGCCGATATTGGTGGGTTTACCGCCGACTGTGTCGCCGACGTCCTGGTTGACCAGGGCGATCGGGAAGTCGTGCAGGTGCTTCTCGGGGTCGGCGGTGTAGCCGAGGTACATGGTGCCCAGGAGCGCCGCCAGGATGGTGACCAGGGTGATCGGGGCCAGCCATTCACGGATCGGCATGCTGCGCTGTGTGCGGGTGGGCGCGGTGTTGTCAGTCATGGCAATCGTCAATGTAGTCAGCGACAACAAAGTAGTCAACGCAAACATTCGGATGGTCGTCGGATATCCTGCTCGTACCATGTCCCTGCACACCCCCTACCACCACGGAGACCTCCGCGCCGCGCTACTGACGCGCGCCGAGGCGACACTGCGCGAGGCCGGTGTGGACGGGCTGTCCCTGCGTCAGCTTGCCCGCGACACCGGTGTCAGCCATGCGGCGCCGAGCAGGCATTTCCGCGACAAGCAGGCGCTGCTCGACGCACTCGCCGTCACCGGGCTCGAACGCCTCGGCGCCTGCTTCGAACAAGCCGTGATCGAAGGACCCATCACCGCACGTCTGCAGACAGTCGCCTACGCCTACCTGAGGTTCGCCGTCGACAACCTCGAGCTCTTGCCGCTGATGTTCGCGCGCAGGCACAACTCCACCTCCGCCGACATCCAGCAAGCCGTCGACCGCGCCTTCGCGGTCCCGATCGCCCTGATTGCCGAGGGTCAAGCTGCCGGCGAGATCGTCGCGGGCGACCCGAAACGCTTGGGCGTCACCGCCTTGGCCGCCCTTCAGGGCCTGGCCACCTTCGTCGGTTCCGGCTACACCGCCGACTACGACTCCGAACAACTACTCGACGACCTGGTCCGACACCTGACCCTGGGTCTGTTCCCCCGGCCCTCCCCCAGCTGACGAATCCGCGCATCGACCCTGCCGGATGCCCAGTTGGGTCCGGCGAGGACACCGGTCGGCCGTTGCGCGGCTGGGTCGGTCGGTTGCTGTACGGGAAGAGGGCACGGTAGTTGTCGACCTCTGCGGCTGCGACCGGCACGGGGTGGCGGTGAGTACGCGACTCAGCGGTGCCAGTGCGGCGAGCGCACCGCGGTGGGTGCAGTAGTGGCCGCGGCCTGAGGTGCACGCCTAGGGTCGGATCATGATCGACATTCCAGAGGTGTTCGCCCACGAGACGATCAGTCGCGAAGGTGAACCCGGGCGGGCGTGGATCGCGGCACTGCCCCGGCTGGCGGATGAGCTACTGCAACGGTGGTCGTGCACGCCCGACGGGCCGATCATGCACGGCAATGTAGGGATCGTCCTACCGGTGCGACATCTGGACCTGCCGCCCGCGGTCGTCAAGATCTCTTTTCCGCACCTGGGCAACGTGTTCGAGCCCGACGCGTTCGCAGCCTGGAACGGGCGGGGTGCCGTGCGATTGTTCGCACGAGACGACGAACGCTTCGCGATGCTGCTGGAACGCACAGCACGCGGCACTCTGGCTGAGGTCTCCGACTTCGACGAGGCCGTTGGCATACTCGGCCGACTGTCACATCGCCTGGCCGTCGATGCTCCGGCCGGGCTACCGCGTTTGAGCGACGTGGTAGCCGACTGGACTGACGAGATCTGCACGACCGCCGTAGAATTGGGCGACCCACTCCCCCGTCGTGTGCTGGATGCCGCGGTCGAGACCTTGCGCGACCTCGGTCCTGATCAGCCGCAGACGCTCGTCCACGGTGACCTCCATGATGCGAATGTGCTGGCAGGAGAGCGTGAGCCCTGGCTCGCGATCGACCCGAAGGGGTATGTCGGCGACCCCGCGTACGACGCGATCACCGTTATCCGCAGCTACCGGTTCGCGCCTGTACTGTTCGCACCCGATCCGGCCGCGGGTATTCGTCGCGGACTCGACTTGTATTGCGAGGCGGCGGAGATCGACCGCGATCGTGCCCGCGGGTGGGCGCAGGTGCGGGCGGTCAAAGCTGCGCTCTGGGGCCGGCGTCATGGCGATCCCGACTGGTTGATCCGAGCGACCGATCAGCTGGCCGGCATTCTGTTGTGAGGTGATCGTGGCCGACGGGCCCCAGGCTGCCGGACTGATTCTCAGGGTTCGCCTCCTACGAAAGGGGGACGACACCGGCTGGTCGCGTCCGCATCATCGTGGGCATGGCTACTCCGAAATCCCGCTGGTGCGGCGTTCTCGTCGGTCTGTCGTTGATCGTCAGCGGCTGCGTGGGGACAGACGAGAGGGCGGCGCCGGCATCCATCGGCGTCGAGGAACTGGTTGCCCAGGCCGATGCCGTGCCCACGCCCCGGGTCGAGTGGGTGCCGTGCTCGGAGGACAAGCTGCGGCGATACGAGTGTGCGAGGGTGTCGGTTCCGCTCGACTACACCCGCCTCGACGGGCCGACCATCGAGCTCGCCGTTGTCCGTCAGCGCGCACTCGATCCGGCACGCCGGATCGGAACCCTGTTCACCGCGGCGGGCGGGCCGGGGAACTCGGGGATCGGGTGGGCCGCTGACAGCGAGATGTTCCCGGGCGAGCTGAGTCGGCGCTTCGATGTGGTCACCTTCGATCAGCGTGGCATCGGGCGCAGCGCCCCTGTCCGGTGCTTTCCGAATTCGGCTGCACAGCAAGCATTCTGGGATGACATGATCGTTCCGCCCACTGATGTGGCGCAACAACGAGCCACCGAGGACAGCAGTCGCCGCCTCGCCGCGGGTTGCGCCGAACACGGCGGCGAGTTGATCGACCACCTGACCACCGCCGACGCGGCCCGCGATCTCGACCTGCTGCGGCGAGCCGTCGGCGACCCGAAGCTGACCTACGAGGGTGGTTCCTACGCCAGCTACCTCGGCATCGTGTACGGCTCGATGTTCCCGGAACGTGTTCGGGCACTGCAGCTTTCCTCGATCGTCGACCCCGAGTCCTACACGAACGCCACCCCGACCGATATCGAGAACACCGCGCAGGGCACCGAAGCGGTGCTGGCCGAGTTCCTCCGGCTCTGCGCCGAGGCCGGGGCGCCGCGGTGCGGTTTCGCCGGTACGGGCAACGATTCGGCACAAGTTCGCGCCCGCGACACCGCGCTGCTCGACCGGTCCTCCTTGGCACCGATTCAGGTCGGGCAGGGTCCCGAGTCGGTCTTGGCAACGCACAGCCAGATCGTCCAGGCGCACGCCATGCTGTTGTACGACCCGCGGCGTGGATGGCCCGCGCTGGCCGCGCTGCTGACCGAGCTGGAACTCGGCGCTGCCGGAAACCCTGACGTGGTGCGCGATGTCATGGCGGCGGTCGGACTGACCGGCGGCTTCCTCGATTCGTTCGTCGCGATCTCGTGCGCGGACAACTCCTTTGCCCGACAACCACATCGGTGGCCGGAATTCGCCGCCGAAAGCGCTCGGAACGCTCCCGTATTCGGACCGTTCTGGCTCTACCTGCGCCAGCCCTGTGCGACGTGGGATGCACCCGAAGACGGCTACCCGCAGCGCTACACGGGACCGTGGGCTCAGCGCTCTTCCGTACCTGCCCTGCTGCTGAACAACCGTTTCGACCCGGTGACCCCGGAGAGCTCCGCGCGGCGCACGGCACAAGCGATGGGCACGGCCCGGTTGGTGGTGGTGACCGACGGTTACGGCCACGAGCCGACCGGTGAATGTGTCACCACCGTTCGGCAGCGTTATCTCATCGACCTCGAGGTGCCCGATCCCGGCACGACGTGCGCGCTCGGGCAGGCGCCGTTCGCCGAGGTGATGAACTAGTTGAAGCGGTGCAGAGCCCAGCAGTTCGGCGGGTGTGGCATTCAGGCAGGGTTGGACGGCCAGTTCTTCTCCATCCACAGGTCCGGTTTCGGGTGCGGGGTGAAGCCGTATCGGCGGTACAGGTCGTGGGCATCGCCGGTTGCCAGGGCCATGCGACGTAAGCCCCAGTCGTCCACGTCGGCCATGATGCGGTCGAGCAGGAATGCGCCGATGCCCTTTCCGCGTTGGGAACGGTCCACATAGACGTCGGCGAGCCACGCGAAGGTAGTGCGGTCGGTGACCAGGCGTGCGAAAGCGATTTGCGAACCGTCGCGGAACACGCTGTAGGGCAGCGAGTTCTCCACGAGGCGTTCGACGCGCTCGCGACTGCGGCCGAGTGCCCAGTACGCGTCGGTGGACAGGCGGTCGTGAACCCAGTCGAGGTCGACGGCGGCGGGATCGGTGGAGATCTCGAGCATCGGTCCAGGATAGGCGGGCGGATTCCCGAGCTGTCGAGGACAACGCTAGCCGAGCGGGTCCTGGCAGCGCTCAACACATGTGGCGGATCGTGCCGGCGCTCGAAGTGAGCGCCGGCCGAGCGATCCTCAGGCGCCGACGTAGGTGGCGAGGTGTTCGCCGGTGAGGGTGGAGCGGGCCTGGACCAGGTCGGCGGGGGTGCCTTCGAAGACGATGTGGCCGCCGTCGTGGCCCGCGCCGGGGCCGAGGTCGATGATCCAGTCGGCGTGGGCCATCACGGCCTGGTGGTGTTCGACGACGATGACGGACTTGCCGGATTCGACGAGGCGGTCGAGCAGGCCGAGAAGTTGTTCGACGTCGGCCAGGTGCAGCCCGGTGGTCGGTTCGTCGAGGATGTAGACCCCGCCCTTGTCCGACATGTGGGTGGCGAGCTTGAGGCGCTGGCGTTCGCCGCCGGACAGGGTGGTCAGTGGCTGGCCGATGGTCAGATAGCCGAGGCCGACTTCGGCGAGGTGGGTGAGGATCTTGTGGGCGGCGGGGGTGCGGGCTTCGCCTTCGCCGAAGAACTCGCGCGCTTCGTCGACGGGCATCGAGAGCACTTCGCTGATGTTCTTGCCCGCGAAGGTGTATTCGAGCACTTCGGCCATGAAGCGTTTGCCCTCGCACACCTCGCACATGGTGGAGACGCCTGCCATCATCGCCAGGTCGGTGTAGACCACGCCCGCACCGTTGCAGTTCGGGCATGCCCCTTCGGAATTGGCGCTGAACAGGGCGGGTTTGGCGCCGGTGGCCTTGGCGAAGGCTTTGCGGATGTGGTCGAGCAGGCCGGTGTAGGTGGCGGGGTTGCTGCGCCGCGAGCCCTTGATCGGTGCCTGGTCGATGTTGATGACGCCTTCGTCGATCGGGATCGAACCGTGAACCAGCGAGCTCTTACCCGAGCCCGCGACACCGGTGATCGCGACCAGGATGCCCAGCGGGATGTCGACATCGACTTTGTCGAGGTTGTTGGCGGTGGCGCCGCGAATCTGCAAGGCGCTGCTGGACTTTCGCACCGTGTCCTTGACCGAGGCGCGGTCGTCGAAGTGGCGGCCGGTGACGGTGTCGCTGGCACGCAGCCCGGCGACGCTGCCTTCGAAGCAGATGGTGCCACCCTTGGAGCCCGCGGCGGGGCCGAGGTCGACGATGTGGTCGGCGATGACGATCGTTTCGGGCTTGTGCTCGACGACGAGCACGGTGTTGCCCTTGTCGCGCAGGCGCAGCAGCAGCCCGTTCATCCGCTGGATGTCGTGCGGGTGCAGGCCAGCGGTCGGCTCGTCGAAGACGTAGGTGACGTCGGTGAGGGAGGAGCCGAGATGGCGAATCATCTTGACGCGCTGCGCTTCACCACCGGACAGAGTGCCCGAGGAGCGCGACAGCGACAGGTACCCGAGGCCGATCTCGACGAACGAGTCCAGGGTTTGGCGCAGCGATTCCAGCAGCGGTGCCACCGACGGGTCGTCGACCTCCTTGACCCATTCGGCGAGGTCGGTGATCTGCATGGCGCAGGCGTCGGCGATGCTGATGCCGTTGATCTTCGACGAGCGGGCTTCGGCCGAGAGCCGGGTGCCGTCGCAGTCGGGGCAGGTGCCGAACGTGACGGCGCGTTCGACGAAGGCGCGCACGTGCGGCTGCAGTGCTTCGACGTCCTTGGACAGCATCGACTTGCGGATCTTGGGGATCAGACCCTCGTAGGTGAGGTTGATGCCGTCGACCTTGACCTTGGTCGGTTCCTTGTAGAGGAGGTCGGCGAGCTGCTTCTTGGTGTACTTCTTGATCGGCTTGGCGGGGTCGAAGAAGCCGCTGCCCTTGTAGATTCGCCCCATCCACCCGTCCATGCTGTAACCGGGGATGGTGAACGGGCCCTCGTCGAGTGACTTGTTCTCGTCGTAGAGCTGGGTGAGGTCGATGTCGTTGACGAGGCCCTTGCCCTCACAGGTGGGACACATGCCGCCGGTGATGGAGAAGCTGCGGCGTTCCTTGACGGTGACACCGTGCTTCTCGACTTCGACCGCACCGGCGCCGCTGATCGAGGCGACGTTGAAGGAGAACGCCTGCGAGGACCCGATGTGCGGGTCGCCGAGGCGGCTGAACAGGATTCGCAGCATCGCGTTGGCGTCGGTGACGGTGCCGACGGTGGAGCGTGGGTTCGCGCCCAGGCGGGACTGATCGACCAGGATGGCGGTGGTCAGTCCCTCGAGCACGTCGACGTCGGGGCGCGATTGGCTGGGCATGAAGCCCTGCACGAACGCGCTGTAGGTCTCGTTGATCAGGCGCTGTGATTCGGCGGCGATGGTGCCGAAGACCAGTGAGCTCTTGCCGGATCCGGACACACCGGTGAAGACCGTGAGCCTGCGCTTGGGGATTTCGATGCTCACATCGCGCAGGTTGTTGACGCGCGCGCCGTGCACGCGGATCAGATCGTGGCTGTCCGCAGGTTCTACGGTCGTGCCGGTCTTCTTGGCCGTGCTCATGGGTCTCCCTCGATCAGTCGACATCGCCGGATATCGAATCTACCGGCGCGGTGGCTTACTTGGCCTGCTGGATACGGACCATATTTCCGGCGGGGTCGCGGAAGGCGCAGTCACGCACGCCGTAGGGCTGATCGGTGGGCTCCTGGACGACCTCGATATCGCCTGCCTGCAGCTTTTCGAACAGGCCGTCGAGGTCGTCGGTGGCGAGATTGATACCGGCGTAGGTGCCCTTGGCCATCATCTCGCCGATGACGCGGCGTTCCTCGTCGGTGATTCCGGGATCGGCGGCAGGCGGGTGCAGCACGACGGAGGTGTCGGGCTGGCCGGCGGGGCCGACGGTGATCCAGCGCATCCCGTTGTAGCCGACATCGTTGCGCACCTCGAAGCCGAGCGCGTCGCGGTAGAAGGCGAGGGCGGCGTCGGGGTCGTCCTGCGGCAGGTAGGTCTGGTGAATGGTGAGGTTCATGCCGACCACGCTAATTGCCGGTCGGAGCGGAAGCTTCTCGATTCCTGATCGGTCTGGTCACCTTCTTGACCACGCACGACGGCATCCCCGCGGTCTGTTCGTCCTGCTGCTGTTTGTAGACACTGGGTGGCACGCCGACGAGTTCGGTGAAGCGGGTGCTGAAGGTGCCGAGCGAGGAGGAACCGACCGCGAAACAGACCTCGGTGACGGTCAGGTCGCCGCGGCGCAGCAGTGCCATCGCGCGTTCGATGCGGCGGGTCATGAGGTAGGAATACGGCGACTCACCGTAGGCCAGACGGAACTGGCGGCTGAGGTGACCGGCCGACATGTGTACCCCGCGGGCGAGTGCCTCCACGTCCAGGGGTTGGGCGTACTCGCGGTCGATGCGGTCGCGCACGCGTCGCAGCAGCGCGAGGTCGCGCAGGTTGTCGGGTTTCGCGGTCACCTGCCCGATCGTCCCACGTCGGGCGGCATGCGAGACAGGGGCGTGTCAGGTTTCGAGGACTCGGGCGAGTTCGGTGTGGAAGTGGGGGCAGGTCATGGAACCACCGTGCCTGTTCAGGTCGACCTGAAGTCGAGCTCTTCGGTTCGGCGGACGGCCGCGGTGCGACCGGGCGCTTGCTGGAACTGCCAGTACAGGTTGGTGTGGGCGATGACGTCTTCGGGTTTCGGTGCGCCCCACCGGGATTTGTCGCCGGTGGTGTGGGCGTCGGCGACGAGGGTGACGTCGTAGCCGCGGACGAAAGCGCCGTGGATGGTCGAACGGACACAGGCATCGGATTCGGCACCCGTGACGATCAGATGGCCGACTCCGACCGCGGCGAGCAATGCCTCGAGCTGGGTGTCTTCGAAGGAATCGCCGTAGCGTTT
The DNA here is from genome assembly GCF_050320175.1 of Nocardia sp. FBN12. GTDB lineage: Bacteria > Actinomycetota > Actinomycetes > Mycobacteriales > Mycobacteriaceae > Nocardia. The sequence goes on from NZ_CP190048.1 coordinate 2,357,253, forward strand.
GTGGACCAGCGGTTCGGTGTCGGTGCGGGTGAGTTCGGGAACGTATCGCCAGGGATCACTGTCTTCGACCAGCTCGTCATCGGAGTGCTGGATCCAGATGATCGGCATCTCGGCGATGCGGGCACGGTCGACCAGGGCGGCGATATTGGCGACGATCACGTCGCGGCGGGGCGCTTCGTCGACGACACCGTTTTGCACATCGACGACGAGCAGTGCGGTGTTCGGACGCTCGGGCAGCGTGGTCATGTCGGATCCTTCGAAGCGGTCAGCGTGGGCGCAGGACGACGATGCCGGGGACGGTCCGCAGGTAGTCGGTCAACGGCGTGTCGACGACCTGGTTGTTCGCGGCGAGGGAGGAGGCGTTGCGGAAGACGGGGCCGGTGGGGGTTTGGACGATGAAGCCGACGTGGGTGACGTCGAGGCCGGCATCGGGGGTGTAGGCGCCGAGGTAGTCGCCGGTGCGAAGCGCAGCCGACACTCCCGCGTCGACGGCAGCCGAGGGGATATGGGTGATGACGCGGTCGACCACGGGGACGCCGGGCAGATACAACCCGCCGTCGGCTTTCGCGTTGAGGTGTTTGGTGGTGGTGACGGCGGCAGGGCTCAGGCTCGCGGTGATGTCGGTGGCCGCCAGGCGTTCGCGGCTGGCCCAGTCGGTGAAGAAGTGCTTGCGCTGGGCGAATTCGACCCGCCCGTCGATGTAGCGGGTGGTGACCAGGTTGGTGAGGAACTGGTCGCGATCGGTGGAGCGGGAGGCGGCGTCGATGTAGTCGAGGTAGGTGAAGCAGTCGACGCGGCGCAGGTCCACGACGAGCCGTTCGGGTTCGGTGGCGGAGCCGACCAGCATGTTCGCACCGTAGGGGGTGCCGAGCAGGCGCGCGGAGAGACGTTCGATGAGCTCGCCACGTCCGAGGGTGCCCGCTTCGGCGCGCACGGTGAGCAGTTCGTCGATCTTGCGGGCGGAGGCGTCGTCGACGGCCGGGGCGGCCGAGGCCGGTGCGAGCGCGCACAAGAGCGCGGCGAGCACGAGCAAGATCCGGACGATGATGCGCAAGACGCCTCCAGCAGGCCAGGGTCGATCGGTGCGAACGGCTTCCACCGTAGCCGACGAGTCCGACAGCACCGCAGCACCGCAGGACCGGATCGCAAGTGATTCGCGACCTCGGTGATGCTGTGCGATCGATGCCGTTTCCCGTACCGTTGTCGCAGGTAGTTCGCGGTGAATTCGCGAAGAGGTCGCTCGTGCAGGTTCCGACACCGACGTCCGTTTCGGCGGAAGGGAAACCGACATGCGTGCTTTGACCGTTGTTCCGTATCAGGCCGGATCGTTGAGCATTCAGGACGTGCCCGATCCCGTCCCTGGACCGGACGAGCTTCTCGTCGACGGCATCTCGCTGGGTATCTGCGGTACCGATCGCGAGATCGCCACCGGCACCTACGGGTGGGCACCGCCCGGGCGCGAGCGCCTGATTCTCGGGCACGAGTCGCTCGGCCGGGTACGGACAGCACCGGACGGAAGTGGCTTCGCCGCAGGCGATCTCGTCGTCGGGATCGTGCGCAGGCCTGATCCGGTGCCGTGTGGTGCGTGCGCGCGCGGCGAGTTCGACATGTGCCGCAACGGGCAGTACGTGGAGCGCGGGATCAAACAGATCGACGGGTTCGGGTCGAGTCAGTGGGTGGTGCTCGCCGATTACGCGGTGAAGCTGGATCCGTCGCTGGAGCGGGTCGGGGTGCTGATGGAGCCGACGACGGTGGTTGCCAAGGCGTGGGATCAGATCGAGCGGATCAATCAGCGTGCCTGGTTCGAGCCGAAGACAGCGCTGATCACCGGCGCGGGACCGATCGGCTTGTTGGCGGCCCTGCTCGGTGTTCAGCGTGGGCTCGACGTGCATGTGCTCGATCGGTCGACCGAGGGCCCCAAGCCCGGGTTGGTCGCCGATCTCGGCGGCACCTTCCACACCGGTTCGGCGGCGGAGGTGGCGGCGAAGATCGACCCGGATGTCGTGATCGAGGCGACCGGCGCGCCCGCGGTCGCGCTGCAGGCAGCGGAGATCAACAATCCGGGCGTGATCGTCTGCCTGACCGGGGTGTCGACCCCGGGCAACGAGGCCGAGGTCGACGTGGGCGCGCTCAATCGCAACATCGTGCTCGACAACGCGCTGGTGTTCGGTTCGGTGAACGCGAACCGCCACCACTACGAGCTGGCGGCCCAGTCGCTGGCGAAGGCGGACCCGCAGTGGCTGGAACGGTTGATCACCCGGCGACTGCCGCTCGAGCAGGCGACCGAGGCGTTCGCCGCGGGCGGGTCCGATATCAAGGTCGTCATCGACCTGGCCTGACTACCGCAGGTCGGCGGCCGCGGACTCGGTCGTGGGGACCGCGCAGCCGTCGGGGCCGCAGGTGTCGCCCTCGGCGATGGGCTGGAGGGTGGGGCGGTCGTTCCAGGCGGTGTTCAGCGCGCGGGTGAACGTTTCAGCGGGTTGGGCGCCCGAGACCGCGTATTTGCCGTCGAAGACGAAGAACGGGACACCGGTGGCACCGAGCGCGGCGGCTTCGGCTTCGTCGCGGCGAACCGCGTCGGCGTAGGCATCAGGGTCGGCCAGCACCGTGCGTACCGAGTTCTCGTCCAGGCCCGCGCGCACAGCCAAGGCCACGAGACGTTCGGTGTCGCCGAAGACGGGTTCGGGCTCGGCGAAGTTGCCTGCGTAGAGGGCGTCGAGCATGGCTTCCTGTTTGCCCTGGTCGAGGGCGTAGTGCAGGAGTCGGTGCATGTCGAAGCTGTTGCCGGAATCGCGTCCCGAGGTTTGGTAGGGCAGGCCAATCGCCGCGGCTTGGGCGCCGATGCCGCGTTCGTTGGCGGCGGCCTGGTCGACGGTGATGCCGTACTTCTGGGCGATCGCCGGAATGACCGGGCGGGTGGAACCGGCGGGCAGAGTCGGATCGAGTTCGAAGGACCGGTGCACCACCTCGACGTCGTCGCGGTGCGCGAAGCCGGCCAGCGCTTCTTCGAAGCGGGCCTTGCCCAGGTAGCAGAACGGGCAGTTGATGTCGGTCCAGATCTCTACTCTGGTGGACAAGCGGGCCTCCTGCGGCGCATCGAGGGTGCGGCGGCGGTCCGCCGAACAGATCTGGACAGGCGTTCGAATTCGGGGAGTACAACGCCGGCTACGAAGCCGCTATTCCCTGGCGCGTCCGGGCACGACGGGACGAGCACGAAGGACATCGATGGGGTTCGAGCAGCGGAGGGGGTGGGTGCAGGTGCCTGAAGGACTGGTGGTGCCGCGCGCGCTGGGCGGATTGTGGGCGGTGCGGCACGCGCAGAGTGCGGCCAATGTGTGGTTCGCCGACCCGGCGACCGGGCAGCGGCCGATGCCGGGCACCGATGCCGCGGTGGAGTTGACCGAGCACGGGCAATGGCAGGCGCGACGCCTCGGCGACTGGCTCGCGGGGTTGGCCGGTGTGCAACGACCCACGCTGGTGGTCTGCTCTCCCTACTTGCGCACCAGGGTCACCTGGGCGGTGATGGCCGAGGCCGCCGCCACCCGCAACCGGCACCTGAGCCCGATCCGCACACTGGTCGACGAACGGTTGCGCGATCGGGAGATGGGCGTGTTCGAACTGCATCCGTACCGGGCGATCCGGCGCCGCGCCCCCGAGGAGGGCCTACGCCGTGAACAGGTCGGCAACTGGGTGTATCGACCGCCAGGCGGGGAATCGCTGGCCGATGTGGCGTTGCGGGTACGCAGCTTCCTCGACGAACTGGATGTGGTGGCCGCGGGCGAGCAGGTCCTGGTGCTGACCCATGACGCGGTGGTGGTGTCGTTGCGCTACATCCTCGACGGACTCGGTGCGCCCGTCCCGGATTCGCTCGAGCCGGTGCCCAACGCGTCGGTGTCACAATGGCGGCGCGAGGGTCCGCGGCTGGCGTTGCGGGTGTGGGGTTCGGTCGACCATCTGGCACTGGGCGAACAGACTGGTTGAGTCCTCATGGGGGTGGCGCGTGGTGGTCGGTGCGATCGGCGACGCGGTGCCCGGCTCGGTCTCGGTGCGAGCTCCGGGGTGTACCTGTGGTCGGCGCGGCTGCCGGTGGGCGGCGGCGACGGACTGACCGGTCTGTCGGTGGGAGAATGCGCGGGTGGATGTCGCGATCGGTCTGGTTGTCCTCATCGGCTCGGCGACGGCACTGGCGGCGCTGGCGCGGCGATTCGGGGTGTCCGAACCGCTGGTGCTGACGTTGGCCGGGGTGGCCGCGTCGTATCTGCCGATGGTGCCGCAGGTGCACCTCGAACCGGAAGTGGTGCTGCTCGGGTTGCTGCCGCCGCTGCTCTACACCGCCGCGCTGCGCACGTCGCTGGTCGATTTCAAGGACAACCTGCGCACCATCGCGTCGCTGTCGGTGGGTCTGGTGCTGTTCAGCACGTTCGCGGTCGCACTGGTGGTGTGGTGGTTGCTGCCGGTGCCGTTCGCGGCGGCGGTCGCGTTGGGTGCGGTGGTCGCTCCCCCGGACGCGGTCGCCGCGACCGCGGTTGCCCGGCGCACCGGGATGCCGCGCAGCATCGTGACGGTGCTCGAGGACGAGTCGCTGTTCAACGACGCGACCGCGCTGGTGGCGTTGCGGTCGGCGATCGCGGCGATGGCCGGTGCCGTGACCGCATGGCAGATCGGTGGCGATTTCCTGCTCGCCGCCGTCGGTGGCGGGGTCATCGGGGCCGTGGTGGCGGCAGCATTGGCGATGGTGCGCAGGCGGATCACCGATCCGGTGCTGGATACCTCGGTGTCGCTGCTCGCCCCGTTCGTGGCGTATCTGCCTGCCGAGCATTTTCACGCCTCGGGCGTGATCGCGGTCGTGACGTGCGGGATGATCCTCGGTCACGGCGCGCAACGGTGGCAGGGGGCCGCCTCACGCGTCGCCGAAACCACCAATTGGCGCACCATCCAGTTCATCCTGGAGAGCGCGGTGTTCTTGATCATCGGGTTGCAGGTGCGCTGGATCGTGGAGGGCGCTTGGGACAGCGGGTTGGACCACGGCACTCTCGTCGTCACGGCGGTGGGTGTGCTGGCCGCGGTGATGCTGGCACGCCCGGTGTGGGTGTTCACGCCGGTGCTGGTGGCCAGGCTGTTCGGGCGCGCGAGCGAGCCGTTGAGTCATGCGGCGGTGGTGTCGTGGGCGGGGATGCGCGGGGTGGTGACGTTGGCGGCGGTGTTGTTGCTGCCCGACTCGACGCCGCAGTTGCCGGTGCTGGAACTGCTCGCCCTGGTGGTGGTCGGTGGCACGCTGCTGGTGCAGGGCAGTTCGTTGCCCTGGCTGGTGCGGTTGCTGCGGTTGCGTGGGCCGAGCCGGGAGGAGGACGCGCTCGCGAAAGCCGATCTGCTGCAACAGGCTTCGACCGCCGGTCTGGCCGAACTCGACCGCGGGATCGGACCCGACACCCCGGAACCGGTGATCGAGTCGCTGCGCCAGCGACTGATCTGGCGTTCCAACGCCGCGTGGGAACGGTTGGGCCGCCCGGAAGCCGAACTGGTGACACCGACCGCGGAGTACCGGCGGCTCCGGCTGGCGATGCTCGCCGCCGAACGTGACGCGGTGCTGAAGGTTCGCGACGCGGGGGCAGTGGATTACGAAGTGCTCCAACATGTGCTGGCCCGGCTCGATCTCGAGGAGTCGATGATCGACCGGTTCGACGAGAGCGACGACGAGCGCCGCGCCGAACCGCTCTCGACCGCGGCCGGTGCGCGGGGGTGCGCGCATCTGGACGACGCGCCGCTACTGGCGGAACCCGCCGGTGAACTGGTGTGCCAGACGTGTCTGGACGAGGGTCTGCGCTGGGTGCATCTGCGAATGTGCACCGCCTGCGGGAACATCGGCTGTTGCGAGTCCTCGATCGGCGACCACGCGAGCGCCCATTACCGGAACTCGGCGCACCCGGTGATGCGCAGCGTGGAGCCCGGCGAAGCCTGGCGCTGGTGCTACGTCGACCAATTGCTCGGATGACTCCGGACTCCGAGCAGCGGCCCGGCTACCCGCGGTGGGAGTAGATCAGGCGGGCGTACTCGGCGAGCAGGTGGTCGAGTTCGGTGGATTCGCCTGCGGCAGCTAGCTGTTGGTAGCCGATGATCATCGCCATCCCGAACTCGGTGACGACGGTGGCGGTCGCCGTGTCGTCGACGACGCCGTCGATCACGCGGTGCACGGTGCGCCGACGTGACTCGTCGACCCGCTTGACGGTGACGTGCACCGATTCGTCGTTGGCCGCCCAGGCGCGCAGCGCGGCTTCGGCACCGTGTTCGAGTCCGCTGGCCAGCACCGACATGGCGCGTACGTCGGCGTCGGCGTCGCCGTGGCCGACGTCGAGCGCGCGTAGCTCGACCATCTGACGGTTCTCCCAGTGTTCGAGGAGGGTGTCGACGAAGCCCTGCCACGAGCCGAAGTGGTGATAGAACGAGCCGCTGGTGACGCCGAGGCGACGGCAGAGCACCCCGATGTTGAGACCTTTGAAACCGAACTCGGCGAGCACCGCCACCGCGGTGTCGAAGTACTGCTCCTTGGTGACCACTCGGGACATCGCGATGCCGTTCTGTTCGTGCGGGCAGGGCCGAAGAATGCGAACAGTACCCCATCGTATCGAGCCCCCGCGCGAACGTAACGTTGTCTACGCTGTGCTCGAATCGGCCATATGGGCAACGAAATACCAAGTGGCGGAACGAAATACGTGCACAACAGCCCAAAAGCCCATCCGAATGGAATAGCAGAGCAGACGCTCTGTAAACTTTTGTTCATGCCGAGACCGCGCACCCACGACCCGCAGACGGTTCTGGACGCCGCCGAGAACCTCGCGGCCAGTTCCGGACCCGCCGCTGTCACGGTGCGCGCGGTCGCCGCCGCTACCGGAGTATCCAACGGCGCGCTCTATCACACATTTCAGTCTCGACAGGTTGTGCTGGCGCGCACCTGGTTACGCGCCGCGCACCGATTCCTCGCCCTCCAGAACGCCGGCATCGACCGGGCCGTCAAGGCGTCCGACCCCGACACCCGTATCGATGCGGTTCTCGACGCGGCCGAGGCACCGGCGCGCCTGGCCGAGGTTCACCCCGACTCGGCGCGCCTGCTGCTGATCGTCGACCGCGCCGAACTGCTCGCCGGCGATATCCCACCGGCTTTGGCGCAGGAGATCGCCGACACCGAGAAGGCGCTCCTCGCCGCCCTCAACCGGCTCGCGCGCGCCCTGTGGGGTCGCGCCGACCGACGTGGCGTCGCCACCGTCACCACCTGCCTGGTCGACCTGCCCACCGCGCTGCTGCTGCGCCGCGAACGGCTCACCGACCCCCTGGCCCGCGCCCAGCTGCGTGCTGCCGTGCGTGCCGTCCTCGACCTCGGTCCCCACTGAAAAGGAAACCCATGCCCACACTGCGCCACCACGATTCGATCGCCGTGCTCGACCTCGGCGACGGCGAGAACCGCTTCTCCCCCGAGTTCCTCGACGACATGAACACCCACCTCGACACGGTCGTCGCCGAGGGCGCGTCCGCGCTGGTGACCACCGCCACCGGCAAGATCTACTCCAACGGTCTCGACCTGGACTGGCTCTCGGCCAACGGCGACCGGGCCGCCGAATACGTCGCGGCGGTCCACACCCTGTTCGCCCGGGTCCTCACCTTGCCGATGCCGACGGTCGCCGCGATCGGCGGACACGCCTTCGGTGCGGGTGCGATGGTCGCCATGGCGCACGACTACCGGGTGATGCGCGCCGACCGCGGCTACTTCTGCTTCCCCGAAGCCGACATCCGCATCCCGTTCACCAACGGCATGGCCGCGCTCATCCAAGCCAAGACGACTCCCAAGACCGCCGTCGCGAGCATGACCACGGCCCGCCGCTTCGGTGGCCCCGACGCGCTGGCACTGGATCTGGTCGACGCCACCGCCGCCGAAGGCGAAGTTCTCGATGCCGCACTGGCATTGGTCGCACCGCTGGGTGGCAAGGACCAGACCACGATGACGGCGATCAAATCCGTCATGTTCGCCGACGTCCTCGACGCGCTGCGCAACCGGGACTGATCAGGGCAGCCGGGGGCCCTTGCCCAGGTAGATGTCACCACGGTCATCGCCTGCCCAGCCGCCCCCGGTGTAGTCGCCCAGCACGAAACACGCATCGCAGAACTGCTTGCCGAACACGGTGAGGTAGATGCTGCGATAGGAGCTGATCGCCCGCATCTTCACCGACTTGTAGGCGGCCTGTGCCGGTGGTTGCGCTTCGAGGAACGCGTAGCGGCGGAAGTCGGCGACCGGCTCGGTCGAAAACCGAACCAGCCCTAAGCGACTCAGGTTCCCCAGGTAATGGTGGTCACGGTCGGGCAGCGCACACCCGGCCATGGCGGCGATCATGTTGATGCCGTCGGCCAGCCGTTGCGAGCCGATCCCGAACGGGGCCTTGGTGCGGATGTCGATCGCGGGCTGCGGTCCGGCGACCGCGAGGAAGCGCAGGATCCGCGCTTCGTCCGGTGTCAGGTCGTGCAGGATCGGCACGAACGAGGGATGCAGCTCGCGTGGCTGTTGCGCGCAATCCCAGCCCTCGGTGATCATCGCGTCGCCCATCGCCTTGAGATCGGCAGCGTCGACCTTGGTTTCGACCGGACCGTAGACGCCGGTGGCGGTGCTGGTGAGGCCGAGCGCGCTCAACGCGGTGCGGCGCAACACATCCATCCGTTCGTCGAAGATCTGCGACATCGGCTCGCCCGCGCGGAGATCGTCGACGAGGTCGGTGGCGGTGTGCACAGCACCCTTGGTCACCGCTGCGACGATGTGGCGCAACGACAGTCCGGCGATGCGTGCCAAACCGAGCAGATCGGTGGGGATTCCGGGTTCGCGATCAGGGTCGGGTTCCATGTTCACGCTCCGAAGATCAGCAGGTGCAGTGCGCCGATGACGGCGCCGAGCAGACCACCGTGCAGATACAGCAGCCAGGCGTCCTGTTCGATGGCGGTGTACAGCATTTCGACGAACTCCTCCGGCGGCAGTTCGCGCAGTTTCTCGGTGGCGAGCCGGTCGACGCTGGCCGCGGTGGTCTGGGAGAACTCGACGTCGTCGACCAGCCACGGCTTCATCTCGGTGGCCAGGCTCGCGCCGGCGGTGGCCTGGATGGCGTCGAAATGCGATGGCCCGATCGCGAGCCGGGTCACCGAGCGCAACGGGCCGAGGATCCGGTCGATCTCGACCTGGAGGAAATGCGCGATGACCGCGCGGGTCTTGTCACCGCTCGGCCCGTCCAGCAGTTGCTCGGTGACGACGTCGAGGGTGACGATCTGATACCCGATCGCATGCCCCAGATCGGCCGCGGCCTGGTACTGCCGTTTCGCGAATTTCGCGACCCCCCACGGATATCGGTAGCGCGGCTGCGGCACGGCGGGTTCGAACACCACTTTGATCGCGATGATGTTGACCAGCACACCCACCGCCGCGCCACCGGCGAGCACCCACGCCCACGCCGGCAGGAAATGCAGGATGCCGTAGAGCCAGCCGGGCAGCGAGATCATCGCCGGGGTGTCGCCGTGCGGTGTGCTGTAGTGCAGCAGCGACAACCACAGCGCCACGATCACCCCGAACGGGAACCCCAGCACCCCGCTGCGGACCATGAACCGCAATTCCGGCGCACCGAGCCCGTAGATCACGTCCTTGAGCAGTTCGGGCCGTCGGCGCAGATAGCCGACGACCATCAGTTTCACATCGAGGAGCTGGTCGATGTTCGCGCCGATGAAGTCGAACGCGCGATCGGTGACCGCGGGCAGTTCGGCCTCGACCCGCGTGTACACGGCTTCGCGTGCGCGCGGGGGCATGTCGGCCCACAGCCGCGGGTGCTCGGCGACCATGATCGAGTCGACCATCGAGCGCACGTTCGGCAGCGCCACCAGCGCGACCTGCGCGGAGATCTTGCGCGGATCCATCTGGTCGAAGAAGTCCTTGGCGGTGCCGATCTTGGCGACGGCGTTGTCGACCATCAGGCTCGCCATCTTCTCCGAGCGGGCCGGGATGAACCCCTGGAAGCCGAGGATGCCGCCGGGGGCGAAGGTCGGCAGGATCTGCACTTTGCGCGGCAGCAGCGGGAAGATCGTTTTCAGGCCCGGTACGTAGAAGCCGGTGAAGCGGACCGGCGCGAACAGCATGATCACCCCGGTCCAGTTGGTGATCAGACCGGCCATCGCGCTGAAGATCGGGATGGTGATCATGTCGACCCAGAACTTGCTCAGACCGGTCGTCTTCTCCCAGTCCAGCAGGCCGAAGAAACCCGCCGCCTCGATCCCAGCATTCATCCGGCGTCCACTCCGTTGTGTGGCGAACATCGCGCGTAGAGCCATCATAGGCGAACGAACCCGCTGGTCCGGGCACTTCCGCCGCTACCCGCTATACCGGAGCAAACACCGGATCAAGGCCGGACGTGAGAGTCTCGCCGAGCCCGCGCGGACGATGAACGCCGGTCAGTGCGTGGTGTTGACCAGCAGCAGATTGGTGTCGATGTCGTGGGTGACCTTGTTGGCTACCGAGCCCAAAAGTCGTGCGGGACCGCTCATTCCGCGGTTTCCGATCACGACGAGGTCGTATTTCCAAGCCGAGTTGCAGATCGCCTCCGCGGCGGGGACGCCGGTGAGGACGTCGCGACCGAACAGTTCCGGGTCCTCCACGGCGATCTGGCCTTCCACCTCGATCAGCGTGTCGACGCCGTCGTCGTCGGTCTTGGCGGAGGTCACCAGGAACGGGCGCGCACCGAGCGCCACGGCGACGTCGTAGCCGCGACAGACCGCGGTCAGCGAACTCGTCGAGCCGTCGGTGGTGAGGCCGACGGTGGTCCAGCGTTTGGGGATCTTGCGGGTGAACACGACGTCGGTCTGGCTGTGATGGGACACGTGATTGGCCGTCGAACCGAGCAGGCGGGCTTTGGAACTGCCCAAGCTGCCACCCGCGATCACGAGCAATGTGCCCGGTTCACGCTCGGCGGTCTCGAGCAGTAACGCACCTGCCGTGCCGTCGAGTTCGATGCGGACGACCTCGGCCACACCGGCCTCGAGCAGCGCTTCGGCGGCCGCGCGGGTGTTCTCCGCGGCCCACTCGACATCGGTGCCCGATTTGCGCCCCGCGCTCCACACACTCACCGCGGCGACCGGGACGCCGAGGCGCCCCGCGAGCTCCCCCGCCACCGCTACCGCCGTCTGCGCGGACTCCGAGCCGTTGGTTCCCACGATGATGCGCTGGTAGCAACCCATGTGACGCTCTCCGATCGACGGCAGGTCAGCTGCGCTGTGGCCCACAGTATAAGCGCAGCACACTGCGGGCAACCGGCACGGTTGTGCGGGTCCACGCCGGCGTGCTACCGGTGTGGTGGCGCCGAGGGCAGCGGCAAACGTTTGAGGTGCAGGGCGTTGAGGGCGACGATCAGGCTCGATCCCGACATGGCCATCGCGGCGATCTCCGGGCGCATGGTCAGACCCCAGTGGGCGAAGACTCCGGCCGCGATCGGGAGGGCGATGCCGTTGTAACCGACAGCCCAACCCAGATTCTGGTGTTCTTTGTGGACGGTGCCGCGGCCGATGCGCAGAGCGGTCGACACCGCGTACGGGTCCGAGCGCATGAGTACCACGTCGGCGGTCTCGATGGCGACGTCGGTGCCTGCGCCGATGGCGATGCCGAGATCGGCGCGGGCCAGGGCAGGCGCGTCGTTGACGCCGTCGCCGACCATCGCCACCTTCTTGCCGGTGCGCTGCAGATCGGCGATCCGGTCGGCCTTGTCCTCGGGCAGGACGTCGGCGATCACCGTGTCGATACCGAGGTCGTGCGCGATGCGTTCGGCCGTGCCCGAGTTGTCGCCGGTCAGCATGACCACGTCGACGCCGAGTTCGTGCAGCGCGCGCACGGCGTCGACGGCGGTCGGGCGTGCGGCGTCGGCCAGCGCGATCACCGCTCGCGCGTGTCCGTCGACGGCGACCAGGACGGCGGTGTAGCCCGCGGCGGCCAGCTCGTCACGGTGTTTCGCCAGCTCGCCCAGTTCGATGTGTTCGGCATCGAGCAACCCTCGGCTGCCCACCATCACGTGCTGCCCCTCGACGGTGGCCTGTGCGCCGCGACCAGCCACATTCTGGAAATCGGTAGCCGAGACAATCTGCGCACCACGGTCTTTCGCGTAATCGACAATCGCTCGGGCGAGAGGATGTTCGGACTCGAGTTCCACCGCCGCGGCCAGCGCCAGCACGCTGTCGGCGTCGACGCCGCGCGCGGTGAGCACGTCGGCGACTTCGGGTTTGCCCTTGGTGAGCGTGCCGGTCTTGTCCATGACGACCACGTCGATACGGGCGGAATCCTCGAGTGCGGTCGCGTTCTTGAACAGCACACCACGTTTCGCGCCGAGACCGGTGCCGACCATGATCGCCGTCGGCGTCGCCAGTCCCAACGCGTCCGGGCAGGTCACCACCACCACGGTGATCGCGAACAGCAGCGCCGTGCTCAGCGACGCCCCGACGAGCAACCACACCATCAGCGTGGTCAGGCTGCCCAGCAGCGCGACCAGGGTCAGCCAGAACGCGGCCCGGTCGGCCAGCCGCTGACCGGGAGCCTTGGAATTCTGTGCCTGCTGCACCAATTCGACGATCTGGGCCAGGGCGGTATCGGACCCGACCTTGGTGGCCCGCACCCGCAGGCTGCCGGTGGTGTTGATGGTCGCGCCGATCACCGCCGCGCCCGGCTGTTTAGGCACCGGCATGCTCTCACCGGTCACCATCGACTCGTCGACGTCGCTCGACCCGTCCAGCACGGTGCCGTCGACGGCGATCTTCGAGCCGGGCCGCACCAGCAGCACGTCACCGACCCGCACGTCGGCGGTCGGCACCTCGGTTTCCTCGCCGTCGTGGAGCACAACGGCTTTCGGTGGCGACAGATCCAGCAGGCTCGTCACCGCGTCCCCCGCCCCGCTGCGGGCCCGCATCTCCAACCAGTGCCCCAGCAGCACGAACGTCGCCAGCATCGTGGAGGCCTCGTAGAAGACCTCACCGCCACCGGTGAACGTCACATACAGCGAATACAGCCAGCCCGTCCCGATACCCACCGCGACCAGCACCATCATGTCGAGGGTGTGGGCCTTCAGCGCCTGCCACGCCCCGGTGAAGAAGATCGTCGCGGAGTAGAAGATCACCGGCACGCTCAGGATCAGCATCCAGATGTCGGCGCGCATCCCGAAGGGTGTGGGCAGATGCAGACCGAGCATGTGGGTGGCCATCGGTGACCAGAGCATCACCAGGGTGGAGAAGACCAGCGCGACGAGGAACCGGTTGCGCATGTCGCGAGCCATGTCGTCCATCGACATCGACGCGTGCCCGCTGTGCGTGTGCCCACCACCGTGCGCGGCTCGCGGCTGATCGTGCGCAGGCGCGGGATGACGCGAGGACTCAGCGTGCGCTGGCATGGCTGGCGGCGCGTGGCCGACCACGGAAGCGGTGGAATGTTCGGGTGAGGTGGTGGATTCGGCACCGTGCGTGGCGCGCCGAGTGTGGGCCGTCGGCTCGCTCGTCGGGTCGCAGACGTGGGTCGGGACGGAGCGCCCCGCGCAGTGGTAGCCACAGTCGCGGACCCAGGTGCGCAGGTCGGCCACCGATGTTCGGGTGGGATCGTAAGTGACAGTGGCGGTTTGGGCGACCGGATTCGGGTCGACAGCGAGCACGCCGGGTCGGTGGCGCAACCCGTTGGTGAGTACACCGTGGGAGCTGGCGCGCAGTTGCCCGCCCACGTGCAGGACGGTCGTCGCGGAGATCGGTTGATCCTGCGGGTCGGGCATCGCCGCTCCTGTCGCCGGTCGTGCGCCCGACGCGACAGCGCCCCGCGCTACTTCCCAGCGACTCTACCGGCGGCCGGTGACGAGTCGGCGCAGGTCACCGCGGTGTCAGGAAGACCCGACGCCGCGGTGACGGCGATCGTGTCAGAGGCTGACGCCCAGCAGCGCGTCGACGGCGGTGCGGATCAGGGCGGGGGCGTCGGTGTCGGTGCCGCCGTAGGCGATGGCCTGTTCGGCCCAGTTGTCGATCGCGTCGAGGGCCTTCGGGGTGTCGAGGTCGTCGGCCAGGTGCTGACGCAACCGGGCGACGGTGTCGGTGGCCGAGGGGCCCGTGGTGAGCGATACGGCTTCACGCCAGCGGTCGAGGCGGGTCTGGGCGGCGGCGAGCACCTCGTCGGTCCACATGCGATCGGACCGGTAGTGCCCGGCGAGCAGGCCGAGGCGGATCGCGGCGGGGTCGACACCGGAGCGGCGCAGCTTCGACACCAGCACGAGGTTGCCTTTGGACTTCGACATCTTCTCGCCGTCGAGGCCGATCAGACCGGCGTGCACGTAGTGGCGGGCGAAGCGGCGGGCGCCGGTGATCGCCTCGGCGTGCGCGGCGGAGTATTCGTGGTGCGGGTACATCAGGTCCGAGCCGCCGCCCTGGATGTCGAATTCGGCGCCGATGCGGTTGAGCGCGATCGCCGCACACTCGATGTGCCAGCCGGGCCTGCCCGCGCCGAAGGGCGCCTGCCAGGACGGCTCACCGGGGCGTTCGGCACGCCACAACAGGGCGTCGATGGTGTCGCGTTTACCCGCGCGGTCCGGATCGCCGCCGCGTTCGGCGAACAGCGTCTCCATGGTCGCGCGGTCATACCCGGATTCGTACCCGAACTGCTCGGTGGCGTCGGTGCGGAAGTAGATGTCGGGGTACTCGGCATCGTCGACGGTGTACGCGGCGCCGGCGGCGACGAGCTTCTGCACCAGCTCCACCACCTCCTCGACCGACTCGATGGCACCGATGTAGTGCCGCGGCGGGAGTACCTGCAGCGCGGTCATGTCCGCACGGAACAGCTCGATCTCGCGGCTGCCGAGGTCGCGCCAGTCGATGCCGTCGCGTTCGGCGCGTTCGAACAGCGGGTCGTCCACATCGGTGACGTTCTGGACGTAGTGCACGTCGTGGCCCGCGTCGCGCCAGATCCGGTTGACCAGGTCGAACGTGAGGTAGGTGGCGGCGTGCCCGAGGTGGGTGGCGTCGTAGGGGGTGATGCCGCAGACGTACATCTTCGCGGTCGCACCGGGGGTGACCGGGCGGATCTGTCGATCGGCGGTGTCGTACAAACGCAACGGGGGCCCTGTTCCGGGGACGGTCGGCAGGGCGATATCGGACCAGGACTGCATGTCTTCGAGGGTAGAGCCCCTGTCGATGTGCTCGGCTCGCGGCCCGGCTCATGGGGTTGCTCGCGGTGTCGCGGCACGGCCCGCTACCTGCACACAAACGTGTTCGGGCGCCTTCGTCAAGGTTTGCGCTCGAGCAGATCCCCTGGTCACAGGGATAACGGGGCGAATCGGTCGTGTTGTGCCCAGTGTGTGCTCCGACCTGGGCGAACGGTTGCCATCGCGATCATTGTCACAGTCCACAACTCCCTGTGAGTACCTATTGATACTTATAGGTACGTTCGTTTACGGTTGTTTCATGACAGATCGTCTCTATTCGGTGGAGCAAGTCGCCGAACTGCTCGGGCTGCATGTCCGCACCGTGCGCAGTTATGTGCGCGACGGCAAACTCCCCGCCGCCCGCATCGGCAAGCAGTACCGCATCACCCACGAAGACCTCGAGACGTTCACCGGACTGCCGATCACGACACCGCGGACAGCACCCCATCGGCATGCCGAGTCGTCCTGCATCGTCGAGATCGACGACATCGACCGCGCCACCGTCGACCGGATCACCACCCTGCTCACCGCCACCGCAGGCACCCGAGGCGCGGGCGGTCAGCGCATGCGCGTGGAGACCAGCTACGACCCGGCCCGTCATCGCCTCAAAGTGATCCTGCTCGGCAGCCTGGCCGACAGTTCCCGCCTGCTCGACTACCTGGACGGAATCCTCAGCTCATGATCTACAAGTCCGACGAAGGCCGACGGCTCGTCGAACAGCGCTACCGCGAGCATCTCGACGCGTGGCCGGTCCCGCATGAGGAACTGCGGATCGACACCGGAGTCGGCGAAACGTTCGTCGTGGTCTCCGGGCCCGCGGACGCACCGCCGCTGGTCGTGCTGCACGGCTCGGGCGCCAACGCGAGCACCTGGCGCGGCGACATCGCCGACTGGTCGCGAAGTTTCCGCGTGTACGCAGTGGACCTGCCCGGCGAACCGGGATTCAGCGCCCCCACCCGGCTCGCTTTGGACAGCGACGCGACCGCGAACTGGCTCGATGAGGTCATCGACGGACTCGGCCTCGACACCGTGGCCATGGTCGGCATGTCACTGGGCGGGTGGACCGCGCTCGATTACGTGCAGCGCAGGCCGGGACGGGTCACGACACTGGTCCTGTTGTGCCCGGGCGGGCTGGGCAAGCATCGATACGGCTGGCTGGTGAAGGCGATCGGCCTGCGGATGATCGGCAGGCACAGCGTGCGCGATATGGCGCGCACCGGTCTGGGTGTGAATGGGGCGGAAGCGGACTCGATCATCGATGACATCGAACTGACCTTCACGCATTTCTCGCCCCGCCCCGGAAAGCTGCCTGTTTTCCGCGACGAACAACTACGCGAAGTGGACATCCCGGTCCTGGTAATCGTCGGCGAACGCGACGCCCTGTTCGACTCGGCAGGCACCGCCGAACGCGCCCGCGGTGCTTTCCCGCGAGGCGAGGTCCGTGTGCTTCCCGGCGTCGGACACGCTCTGCTGAATCAGACTGCGGCAGTGCGGGAATTCGTCCGGACGCAGGCCGACTGAAACGTCGGCGCCACCGCTCCCCGACGTGCGGCGACACCGAAAACGATCACATCAGAGCGGGCGGCACTGCATCTGCGCGGCAGCGGGGAGCTGCTGCGTCGCGTAGAACGCGGCGCCGACCTCGTTGCCCGCCTTCACGGTCAGGTCGGGCAGCGGCGCACCGGCGTGGTCGGTGGAGGAGCAGACGAAGGTCTTCTCCCCGAACCAACCGGCGGGAAACGCCTGCGCGGGCGCGGCGATCGCGGCGGCGGCACCGGTGAGCAGCAACGCGGCAGCGGACGCGGTAACGATAGAACGGGTCGACATGTGGTTCCTCAGATCTCGCGGGGACAACGAAAGTGCTTGGAGCACACTAGCACCGGCGCTGACCAGGCAACAGAGCCGCGGCGATCGCGAGAGATCCGCAGCGAGCACGGATATCGCGATCGCCGCTGCACTCCGAACAGGCCTCAGTCGACGAGGTAACGCAGCAGCACCGCGGTCTCGAAGCGCCTCGTTTCGACCAGTCGGAGCCCGATGCGCTTGTCCAGTGCCGGGAACATCGGGGTGCCGCCGCCGAGCACGATGGGCGAGACGAACACCTGATACTCGTCGATGAGCCCGTGCGGCATCAGCGAGGCCGCGAGGCTGGCACCACCCACCTCCATCACGCCATCGCCTTCGGACTTGAGCCTGCGGACCTCCTCGACCGCGTTCTCGCTGACCAGGGTGCTGTTCCACTGCACTTCGGTGAGTGTCCGGGAGAACACGACCTTGGGCTTGGCCGTCCACAGTTCGCCGAACTCGCGCTGGATAGGCGGGGCGTCCGCGGGCACGTGCGGCCAGTACTCGGCCATCAGCTCGTAGAGCCGGCGACCGTTCAACGCGACCTCGAGCCCGCGGAACCGGTCGTTGTGGAATTGGTGCAGCTCGTCGTCCGGGTCGGTCCAGTCGATGGAGCCGTCTCGGTCGTTGACGTAACCGTCGAGGGACACGCCGAATCCGTAGATCAGTTTCCTCATAACCGTGTAGACCCCTTTCGCGTTCGAAACTCATCGGACCTCACCGGATAACGAAGCCGGACCAGCATCTGCTCTCCTCGCATCGATGTCCCGCGATCCTCGCACCCGTGACACCCTTGTGCTTCCGAAAAGCTGCTACCGCTCGGCGTCGGTGGTCAGATACACCACGAGATCGCGGGGCAGGCCGTGGGTGTCGTGCAGGTAGTGATAGTCGTCGCCGGTCAAGGGTCCACTGAAACGGCGGTGGGACAAGACCTTTCGACCGCGCTGCAGGAGCAGATCGAATTTGCGTTCCTCCGCGAGCAAGAGGGTGCGCACGTCCCGGGAGGGCACGGATTGCCGGAAGTGCCCGAGGGTGTGGTCCACCAGCTCGATCGGCAGGTCCAACAGGGTCCGGGTCGGATCGTCGCGCCACAATGTGGTCAGGGTGCGCCGGATCAAGCGCCGTAGGATGTGACCGCGGCCGGACGGGGACGGCGTGACCCGGTCGCCGAGGACAACGATGCTCGATCGCAGATGGTCCGACAGCAGTCGCAGCGACCGCTCGTCGAGCGGACCCCAGATGCGGGACAGGGTGGACAGCCAGGGCCGGAGAATATCGATCTCGAAGACGGACTGTGTGTTCTGCAGGATCCGTACCAGTCGTTCCAGCCCCATGCCGGTGTCGATGCAGGGTTGTCGCATCGGTTCGAGGCTGCCGTCGGGATGCCGGACGTAGCGCATCATGACGTGATTCCACACCTCGACCCACCGTTCCTCGGATGTCGGTGTGCCCCGCGGTAGTTCGTCGCCCGTCCAGACGAAGATCTCGGAGTCGGGCCCGCAGAGCCCGGTCGGGCCGTTGTCCCACCAGTTCTCGTCGGTGGTCGGTTCGACCGGCACACCCAGTTCCTCCCAGGTGCGCCACGACTCGTGGTCGGGCTCGACGTGGTCGTCACCGCCGAACACCGTGACGTGCATCCGCCCAGGGTCGATGCCGAAGCCGTCGCGCAGCAGTTCGAATCCCCACCGTAGGCTGCGCGATCCGCCGTAGTCGCCGAGTGACCACGACCCGAGCATCTCGAACACGGTGAGGTGGGTGTCGTCGCCGACTTCGTCGAGGTCGGTGGTGCGCAAGCATCGCTGCGAACCGGTGAGCCTGCGGCCGAGCGGGTGGGGTCGGCCCATCAGATACGGGGTCAGCGGGTGCATGCCGGAGGTGGTGAACAGCACCGGATCCGCCGGCGAGGGGATGAGCGTTCCGCCCGGCGTGAGTTCGTGCCCGCGTTCGCCGAAGAAGTCGAGGAAGGTCTGAACGGTCTGGTCTGTGGTGATCATGGTGGTTGCTCCATCGATGTGACATCGACCGGAAGCGGCGACCATGACGAACGCGACTGTACCGACGCGCGCCAGCGGACCGTTTCCGGTCGCCGGCGTGGGAGAGAAGGTCAGGCGGCAGCGACCGGCGAGCGGGGAGCTCGTGCGGCCGCGGCGGCGATACGTGAATCGACCTTCATAGCTGAACGGTAGCAACCGCACCGGTGCGAGCACGACCGATTTTCGTTGCCGACCCTGCGCTCAGAAGGCGGGCCAGGGAATCGGGCGCGAGGAGTTCGGGATCGGCATCACGGGATGGTCGAGCAACGCTTTCGCGCGTTCGGTGAGTGCGGTGATCTCGGCGTCGGTGATGTGGATGGCCAGCGAATCGGCAACGGCACCGGGCAGATTCGCGGCGAAGGTGGTGATGTCAGGGATCAGTGACTCGTGCACCGGTCGCCCCGCCCAGCCCCACAGCACGGTGCGCAGTTTCGGTTCGGTGTGCAGGCAGATGCCGTGGTCGACGCCGTAGACCTGACCGTCGACACCTTCGAGCGCGTGACCGCCTTTGCGATCGGCGTTGTTGAGCAACAGATCCAGCACCGCCATGCGTTGCAGGCGCGGATCGTCGGCGTGGATGAGCGAGACCTCGTTGCCCTGTTCGTCGAGCGCGCGCAGCACTTCGCAGAATCCCTCGGGCACGGTCCCCGGCGTGCACAGGTCGACCAGGTCGAGGCGTTGCCGGTTGTCGGTGCGGTTGTCGACCGAGGTGACCCAGCGCTGCACCATGCCCGGCCCCAACGGCCCGTCGCGCAGCACGGTTTCGGGGATGACACCCCAGCCGAGGTGTTCGGAGATCAGGTACGACGCGACTTCGCGGCCCGCGAGGGTGCCGTCCGGGAAGTCCCACAGCGGTCGTTCGCCACGCACCGGCTTGTAGACCACCCGCAGCGGGGCACCGTCGGGTTCGGGTGCGGCGATCTCACAGACCAGCGTGAGATTGCTGGCGACGCCGATCCGCCCGACGATGTCGAGTTCGCCTTCGGTGATCACCGGCACGCGATCACTCCTCTTCGAGCTCGGCAGCACCGAAGATCTCGCCGCGCTTGTACCCGTTGGTGCGCACACACATGTGCCCGCGCGAGGACAGCGGTTCCCCGCACAGCGGGCACGGTGGGCGCCCCGCCGCGATCACCCGCGCCGACCGCAACGCGAACTCGCGTGCCTGGATCGGGGTCAGGAACACCCGCACCGCGTCGGGGCCTTCGTCGGTGTCGTCGAGCACCACCGACTCGTCGACCTCGGTCTCGGTGATCGCGAGCAACTCGACCACAACGGCGTTGGCGTCGGAATCCCAGCCCAGACCCATGGTGCCGACCCGGAATTCGGTGTCGATGGGGGTGACCAGCGGCGCGACATCGCGCACGTCCTCCCCCTCGGGTGGCACCTCGGCGCCGAAGCGGCGCGCTACCTCGTCGAGCAGCAAACCCATCCGGTCCGCGAGCACCTTCACCTGCTGCTTCTCCAGCAGCACACTCACCACCAGCGGCTCCTGCACGGCCTGCAGGTAGAACGAACGATCGCCCGGTTCACCGACGGTCCCGGCGACGAAACGATCGGGGGTGCGAAATACATGGATTGCGCGTGACACATGCACCTCCTGATACGTGACCCTGATCGACACTCACGAACACACTCCTCTAAGGAGAATCGCGGTGCCCCGCATTCCCATTATCCGCGTTTGTGTCCGTCGGCACCTCTCCACCGGGTGTCGGTGTCGGCGGTGCGCTCGCGGCCAGCGCGGAAAGGTCGGAGCCCGTGTCGTTGAACTTCCACACCGACGGCCCGTGCGGGCTGTAGCGGACGACGCTGATCGAGGCCGGTTCCACCGCGATCCGCTGAAAACTGTCCAGGTGCAGACCGAGTGCGTCGGCCAGGATCGATTTGATGACGTCGCCGTGCGCGCACGCCACCCACAGCACATCCCGGCCCGCCTTCTCGGCCAGTGTGCGTTCGATATCGCGGATCGCGGCGACCGCCCGCTGCTGAACCTGGGCCAGCCCTTCCCCGCCGGGGAACACCGCACCCGAGGCGTGGCCCTGCACGACCCGCCACAGCGGTTCGGTGACCAGCTCGGCGATCGGGCGCCCGGTCCAGTCGCCGTAGTCGACCTCGATGAGACGTTCGTCGTGATCGGGTTCGAGACCGAGTTTCTCGGCCAGCGGCGCCACCGTGCGCTGGCAGCGCAGCAGCGGTGAGCTGGCGATGTGTTCGATCGGCAGCATCGCGAGCCGGTCGGCCACCGCGGCGGCCTGTTCGGTGCCGCGCTCGGTGAGTTCGACGCCGGGGGCGCGGCCCGCGAGGGTGCGCGCGGTGTTGGAGGTGGACACTCCGTGCCGGAGCAGGATCACCGTCATGGGACCAGCCTAACCATGGAAGAGCGTCATCCTCAGGTCGCGGAGACGACGCCGGCCGACAACAGGGCCAGCATCGTCACGCCGAGGATGATCCGGTAGCCGACGAACCAGTAGAACGAATGCTTGCCGACGAACTTCAACAGCCAGGCCACCGAGGCGTACCCGACGGCGAACGCCACAATGGTGGCGACCAGCAACTGTGGCCCGCTGGCATTGAGTCCCTCACCGGCCGGTTCGAACGCGTCGGGCAGGCTGAACAGGCCCGATGCCGTCACCGCGGGGATGGCGAGCAGGAACGAGAACCGCACGGCCGCTTCGCGCTCGAGGCCGAGGAACAGACCCGCGGTCGAGGTGGCACCGGAACGCGAGACACCGGGGATCAGCGCCAGACACTGCGACAGACCCATGATGATGCCGTCGCGGGTGGTGAGCTGCTCGATCGAACGCTCCTTCTTGCCGAAATGCTCACCCGCCGCGATCACCAGCGCGAACGCGACCAGCATGAACGACACCAGCCACAGATTGCGGGCCCCGGTGCGGATCTCGTCCTTGAACAGGTAGCCCAGCACCCCGATCGGGATGGTGGCGATGATCACGTACCAGCCGATGCGGTAGTCGAGTTCGCGCTGGGTGTCGCGTTCGTGGGCGTCACGGGCACTGCGATCCATCACCGGCAGCTTCGTGGTGACCCGGTCGCCCACCGCGACCTCGCGCTGGGAACGTTCCCGCCAGCGCATCCCGAGCGTGGTGAACCAGGCGATGAGGATGCGCCAGATGTCCTTGGCGAAATACACCAGCACCGCGGCCTCGGTGCCGAGCTGGGTGACCGCGGTGAACGACGCGCCCGCGTCGTCGCCGAAGAACACGCCCGACACGATGCGCAGGTGCGCCGAGGACGAGATCGGCAGGAACTCGGTGAGTCCCTGCACTAATCCGAGTACCAATGCCTGGAACCAGGTCATCGCCTCGCCCACCGCGTCCTCCTGCTGACTCGCGCCCGAAAGACGGCGTCCTCCTGGGCTTTTGCTTCATATCCGGCCATCACGGCCACGATCTCGCAGCGACCCTACCCGTCGTCGCCCTCGGTCGTCGCCGTCGGCGTCACCGAGATCGGGTTGCGCCGCGCCGCGGCGCGGGTCGCCGAACGAGGTTGTGCTGGTGCGCGCATTAGGCTGTCGCCGTGACGAATGCGCGGGCGCGGTGATGGAACAGCGAACGGTGGGACGCAGCGGACTTCGGGTGTCGCGAATCGGGTTGGCGACCCATACCTGGGGAACACATACCGATGCCGACGAGGCATCGGTGCAGTTGGCGGCGTTCACCGAGGCCGGTGGCACGCTCGTCGACCTCTCCCCCGTCTACGGCGAGGGTGCGGCGCAGCGGATCCTGGCGGATCTGCTCGGCGATCTGGTGTCGCGTGACGAATTGGTGCTCAGTGGCAGTGCCGGTGTGGTGATGCACGCGCCCGGTGCCGGGGTCGGCGATTCGGTGCCCGCGCCGGCGGCGGTGGGCCCCGTGGTCGACGCGTCGCGGCGCACGCTGCTCAAACAACTCGACCGGACTCTGCTCGAACTCGGCACCGACCATCTCGACATCTGGAGCATCGCCGCCTGGGATCCGTACACGCCCCTCGATGAGGTCGCGGCCACCCTGGACACCGCGGTGCGGACCGGCCGCACCCGGTACGCGGGTGTGCGCGGCTTCGCGGCCTGGCAGCTGGCGAGTCTGGCCGCGATCGCGCCCATCTCGGCGGCGCAGACCCCGTACTCGCTGCTCGCGCGCGGCACCGAGAACGATGTGATTCCCGCCGCCCGCCACCACGGGGTCGGCATCATCGCGTCGGCACCGCTGGCGGGGGGAATCCTGACCGGCAAGTACCGCGACGGTGTTCCCGCGGATTCGCGGGGCGCCGATGAGTCGACGGCGGCCGAGATCCGGCGCAGGCTCGACGACGATCGCGCGACCCGGGTGGTCGATGCGCTGGTCACGGCCGCGGACGGGCTCGGCACGTCGCCGCTGGCGGTGGCGTTGGCCTGGATCCGTGACCGGCCGGGCATCGCGAGCATGATCGTCGGTGCCCGCGATATCGGCCAGCTCACCGGTGTGCTGGCCGCCGAGACCCTCGAGTTGCCGCGGGCGATCGCGGCGGCACTGGACGATGTGAGCGCCCGTTCCGAATGATGGCTAGCCTTACCTGCATGAGACCGCGTGGTGTGCTGATGGCGATGCTCGCGGCGACGGTGCTGACCGGCGCCGTCGCTTGCACCGGAAGCAATCCTGCATCGACTGCCAATTCGGGCGGGCCGGTGACTGCCCAGCTCGCCGACCTCGACCCCGTGCCGATCGGGCCCGCGCCGACGTCGCGGTTGCCGGTGACGGTGAAGTCCCATGACGGCTCCGACGTGACGATCGCCGACACTTCGCGGATCATCGCCGTCGACCGGTACGGCACCCTCGCCCAGACGGTGTGGGCGCTGGGTCTTGGCGCGAATCTGGTCGGCCGCAGCACGTCCGCCTCGTTTCCCGCCGTCGCGGCGGTGCCCAACGTGGCTGGTGGCAATGGCAGCCTCAGCGTCGAAGCGGTGCTGAATCTGCGTCCATCGGTGTTCCTCACCGATACCACCAGCGCGGCACCCGCCGTGCGTGAGCAGTTGCGGGCAGCCGGGGTGACCGTCGTGTATTTCGACCCGGATCGCAGCATGGACGGTGTCGTCCCGCAGATCGAGGCGGTGGCCACCGCGCTGGGTGTACCGGAAGCGGGTAAGCAGCTCGGCGCGCGCACCAGCGCGGAGATCGCCACCGCGACAGCACGGGTGCCCGAGCAGGATCCGCAGCCCAAGATCGCGTTCCTGTACCTGCGCAGTACCGCGATCACCATGATCGCCGGCCGCGGTTCGGGTGCCGATTCGCTGATCGCCGCGATCGGCGGAGTGGACGCGGGCACCGCTGCCGGCGTCAACGAACCTTTCGTCACCATCACCAGTGAGGCGATGATCGCCGCCTCCCCCGATGTACTGCTGGTGATGTCGGACGGACTGAAATCGGTCGGTGGCGTCGACGGACTGGAGAAGGTGCCCGGCATCGCCCAGACTCCGGCGGGTCGCAGCCGACGCGTGGTCGACATGTCCGACGCGGTGATCCTCAGCTTCGGCCCCAACACCGGCCGCGTCGTGTCCGCCTTGTCCGACGCCGTCTACGGAAAATCCGCATGAGCGATGCGCCCGACCTGACGACGTCCACGGAAACCTCGCGGATCACCGACGCCACCCCCGATCCCCTGCCACCCACCACGCACCGCGGCACGCGCGTCACCGTCGTGTTCACTGTCGCGCTGCTGGCACTGGTCGCGCTGGCCGTGGTGTCGGCGGTGCTCGGACAGGTGCCGACGACCGCCGCCGAGGTACTGGGCAGCGTGGCGCACCGGATCGGTCTTGACATCGGGCCCATGCCCGCGCATCCGGCCGGTGAGGTGACGCTGTGGGAGGTGCGGTTTCCCCGTGTCGCCCTGGCCGTGCTCGTCGGGGCTTCGCTCGCGACAGCGGGCGCCTTGCTGCAGGGGGTGTTCGCGAATCCGCTGGCCGAACCCGGCGTTATCGGGGTGTCGGCGGGTGCCGCGGTCGGGGCGGGCACCGTCATCGTGGTCGGTGGCGCGTTCGTCGCCTCCTGGTCGGTGGCCGCGGCCGCGTTCGTCGCCGGTTTGATCACCACCGCGCTGGTCTACGTGCTGTCGAGGTCGGGCGGGCGCACCGAAGTGGTGACGCTGATCCTCACCGGTGTCGCGATCAACGCCTTCGCGGGCGGATTGATCGCGCTGCTGCTGTTCGTCGCCACCCCCGCCGCACGGGATCAGATCGTGTTCTGGCAGCTCGGCAGCCTCAACGGCGCCACCTGGCCGTCGGTGGCGGTCGTGGCAGTGCTGGCGGCGGTCGGCATCCTGGCCGCCATCCTCATCGCACCACGCCTGGATCTGCTCGCACTCGGCGATTCCGCGGCCCGCCACCTCGGTGTCGATGTGGAACGGCTGCGCAGGCAGGTGATCGTGGTGGTCGCCGTGCTCACCGCCGCGGGTGTGGCGTTCAGCGGCATCATCTTGTTCGTCGGCCTGATCGTGCCCCACCTCGTGCGCATGATGGTCGGCCCCGGCCACCGGGTACTCGTCCCACTGAGTGCGATCCTCGGCGCGGTCGTACTGCTCGGCGCCGACGTCGTCGCCCGCACCCTGGTCCGCAACGCCGACCTACCGCTGGGCATGCTCACCTCCCTGATCGGCGGGCCGTTCTTCTTCTGGCTGCTCCGCCGAACGCGAGCCCGCGCGGGAGGCTGGGGATGATCCGCACCCGCGATCACGCCGTCGTCACACCGGGTACCGACGACAGGGACGACCAAGCCCGTCGCCGCACCTCCTGGCGTTCACTGTTCGCCCGAACGCCGGACGTGCCGACGCGTCCCGAACCCGGCACGGTCACCCTGCGCGCCACCGGGCTCACCGTGCGGCGCGGCACCCGCACCGTTCTCGAAGCGGTCGATTTCCAGGTGGCGGCAGGCGAAATCGTCGCGCTGGTCGGTCCGAACGGCGCGGGCAAATCCAGCCTGCTCGCCGCCCTCGCCGGTGAACTGGAACCGAGCGCGGGCACCGTGAAGCTCGAAGGCCACGCGCTGTCCCACTGGACCCACGCCGACATGGCCCGCCGTCGCGCGGTCCTGCCCCAATCCCATGCCGTCGGCTTCCCCTTCACCGCGCGCGACGTCGTCGCCATGGGCCGCGCCCCCTGGCTGCACACGCCCGCCGCCGACAACGACGACTCGCTCATCGCCTCGGCCTTGGCCGCCACCGACGTCACCCACCTCGCCACGCGGGTGTTCCCGTCGCTGTCGGGCGGCGAACGCGCCCGCGTGGCCCTGGCTCGCGTCTTGGCCCAAGACACCGCGACCCTCCTGCTGGACGAGCCGACCGCCGCTCTCGACCTCGGCCATCAGGAAGCCGTCCTCCGCCTGGCCGTCAGACGCGCCGCCGAGGGCACTGCCGTGGTCGTCGTCGTGCACGACCTCGGTGTGGCCGCCGCCTACGCCGACCGCGTCACCGTCCTGGACGCGGGCCGCGTCGCCGCCGACGGCCCCCCACGCGAGATCCTCACCAGCGAACTGCTCACCGCCGTCTACCGCCACCCCGTCGACGTCTTCGACCATCCGGCAACCGGCGCCCAACTCGTCCTGCCGGAACGCGGTCAGAACTGACGGACCGGATTCGAACGCAGCCTTCGCTCGACACGCGGATTCGGCGGCGGACGGCCGAGCACGCCTGAGTAGGCACGCCTGAGTAGGCTGGGCGCCGAGGTTGTTCGTCCATTGCGGTCATCGTCGCGCGACGATCGGTCTACTCGTCGCCCCCGAAGGTGGCCCGCTCCCATCGCAGAGGAGATCCGATGAGCCCCACCATCGCCAGCGTCGTCATCCCCGTGTCCGATCTGGCCGCGACAAAGGCCGTCTACACCACGCTGTACGGCGACCCCCACACCGACGAGCCGTACTACGTCGGCTGGGCGGTAGGCGACGTCCAGATCGGCCTCGACCCCAGCGGTGACGTAGCAGCGGGCCCGGTCGCCTACGCCGGAGTCGACGATGTCGACAAGGCCAGAGCAGCGGCGATCGCCGCGGGCGCGACCGAACGAACCGCCCCTCGCGAAGTCAGCCCCGGCAGCCGCATCTGTGTCCTGGAAGACACCGACGGCAACCCTTTCGGCATCATCGGCAAGTAGCCCACCGTCTACCCGGCCTCGCCCGCACCGGGATCCTGATCGACGGCGGCGCCATCCCGGCCACCTGACCCATCTCGCGCAGTACCTCGGTATCGGACCGAGGTACTGCGCGAGAGTGATGTGGTCGTGTACGAGCCGTTCCTACCGTGAGCCGCATGCCCACAGCCTCGAAATTCGCCGCCCCCATCGCTCTGGCCGGAACGCTCGCGAGTGCCGGAATCGGTGTCAGCTCAGCGGAATCCGCACCGGCGGGCGCCAAGGGCATAGTCTTCGCGGGCACTCCGTCTCCGAGCCAGGCGAACGCCGCGATGGCGACCAAGGGTGTCGCCCTGGTCGCTACCAACGGGTTCCGCGATTGCGGCAATCAGCAGTTCTGCGGCGGCTACTTCCAGATGATCTTCAGCAGGGCCGGTGTGAGCACCATCCGGATGATCGTGGCGTCGATGATCAGGGCGACGATCATCCCGTAGGCGATGTATTTCATCAGCACCAGATCGGAGAAGCCGAACGCCCCGGTCACCACGATCAGGATCGCGGCCGCCGAGGTGATCACCCCGCCGGTGTGGGCCACGCCGTAGCGGATCGACTCGGCGGCGTCAGCACCCGCGGCGCGTTTCTCGGCGATTCGTGACAGCAGGAACACCTCGTAGTCGGTGGACAAGCCGAAGATCACCGTCACGATCAGCGCCACCACCGCGAACATCAACGGTCCCGGGGTGAACTGGAATACCCCGGACCCGTGTCCTTCTACGAAGATCCACGTCAGCACCCCCAGGGTCGACACCAGGCTGAGCGCGCTCATCGCGACGGCCTTCACCGCCAGGATCACCGACCGGAAGGCCACGATCATCAACGCCAGTGCCGCCGCGATCAGGATCGCCAACAGCAGCGGCAGCCCGTCGATCAGCCCGTTGATGCTGTCGCGTTCGAGCGCGGGGATGCCCGCGACCATCACCTGCACGCCCGGCGGCGCGGGCAGCGAACGCAGCGCGTCGATCACCTGGTCGGCGTCGCGTTTGTCCCCGAGCCCGGCCGAGAGCACGTTGACGTTGTCCTTGGTCGCCGCCGCCGGTTCGAACCGTCCGGTCAGCCCCGGCACCTGATTGGCTTCGAATCGAATATCACTCAACTGCTGCGGTGAGGCACCGACCACGATGAGCTTCAACGGTTCGGTGCGAAACCCGGGAAACAGGTGGTCGAAGTCCTCCTGGGCCACCCGCGCCGGGTTGTCGGCGGCCAGATACTTCTCGCTGATCCCACCGAACTCGATGTGGCGCAACGGGATACTCAGCGCCAGCAGACCGAGCACGATGGGGATGACCACCGCCCACGGCCGTCGCATCGCCCACTGCGCGAGCCGGGAGAAGAACCCGGCATCGATCTGGGCTTCGGTCTTGCTGCGCGAGAAGCGTTTCCAGCCCAGCCAGTCGATCCGGTGCCCGGCGATGCTCAACGCGGCGGGCAGCGCGGTCACCGACAACAGCGCGGCCAGCATCACCGCGGAGATGCCACCGTAGGGCACCGACCGCAGCACCCCGTTCGGGAAGATGAACAGCGCACCCAGACTCAACGCGATGATGCCCGCGGAGAACAGCACGGTGCGCCCGGCCGTGGCCACGGTCCGCGCGGTCGCGTCCTCGACCGAGCGCCCGGCCGACAGTTCCTCCCGGAACCGGGTCACCGTGAACAGTCCGTAGTCGATCGCCAACCCGAGCGCCACCAACGTCATCACCGCGCTGGCGAACACATTGACCTCGATCTGGGCGGTGAGCACCCGCAAGATCCCGGAGGTGCCGAGAATGGTGAGCCCGCCGATCAGCACCGGCAGCAGCGCACCGATCACCCCGCCGAACACGAAGTACAGC
Source organism: Nocardia sp. FBN12 (assembly GCF_050320175.1). Lineage (GTDB taxonomy): Bacteria > Actinomycetota > Actinomycetes > Mycobacteriales > Mycobacteriaceae > Nocardia. The sequence continues at coordinate 2,386,333 of NZ_CP190048.1, forward strand.
AGGATCGCCACGATCGGCAGGGCGATGATCTCGGCGCGCTTGATGTCGTGCTGCATCCCGATGTTGATGCCCTCGACCACCGGCTGCAGCCCGGCCAGCTGCACCGTCGTCCCACCGGGTCCAGCACCGGCCACACCGGCATCCAGGTGCGGTTTCAACGCGAGATAGTTGTTGACCGTCGCGGTTCCCCCGCCGCCGGCCAGCCCGATACTGGCGAACGCGTGCTGCTTGGTCGGATCGGAGGCATTCGCCGAGAACGGGCTGTCCCAGTAGCTGTCGATCTTGTGGATCCGCTCGCCGTGCTCCTTACGCAGGTCGGCCAGCGCCGCCGTCACCGGCCCGCGCACGGCGGCATCGTCGACAGTGGTGCCGGGTGGGGCGGTGTAGATGACGATCAGATCGCCGTCGGTGTCGCGCCCGAAGGTGTCGTCGGCCAGTTTCGATGCCGCCACCGACTGGCTCGACTCGTCGAACCAGCCCTCCTGGGTGTACCGGTCGGCCAGATCGCGACCGAACCAGCCCGAGGCGAGCACGGTCAGTACGAAGAAGCCGAGCACGAGGAACCGGTGACGGTAGACGAACCTGCCCCACCGCATGGATCGAGATTCGCCCATCTCAGCCGCAGGCGGCGGTGCGATAGTCGGCCGAGCGCAGAATGCCGCACAGGTCGGTGCGCGAGATCTTCCACTTACCGTCGAGCAGCACGAAATGCACGATGGTGGTCCGCACGTTGGTGCCCGAGCCGTCCTTGTCCAGGCGCATGGTCGCGGTGAGGGTGCCGTCGCGGTTGTCGAACACCGGGTCGACGACCCCGTACACGGCGTGGGGGTTGTCGCGCAGCGCCTTGTACATGTCGGGGATGGCGTCGGAGAACGCGGCACCGTCCTCGATCAGTTCGGTGCGTTCCACATCGGGCAGGCTCGGGTCGAGCGCGCGCTTGATCTGCGCGTCGAGTTCTTGGGCGGTCGGCAGTGGCACATTGGCCTTGCTGGCCGAGATCGCGACGGAGGAAGCGAGGGAGGCGTTGGCCGAAGACCGTGCGGCGTCGACCGAGGCCTCGTCGGAGGTTCCCGCGCACGCGGCGAGGGCGACGAGGGCCGTGAGGCAGGCGGTGGCCGCAGCGGCCCTGGCGGAAAGTGTGGAAGACATCACCATCTACATACCATCAATGACGGCACTGATCCGCCCCAGGATGGCTCGAACTGTGGAGATGTCACTGGAAGCGGGCACCGCGACAGGGTCGGCGGCCGGCAGCAGGTCGCGCACGAAGGCGCTCACGCTGCGGGCGTCGTCGAGGTCGATATCGGTCACCTGAGCCTGGGCCTGGGCCACCACATCATCGGATCCGGGCACCTCATCGCCCAGGTCGGCGCGATAGATCTGCACGGTCAGGGTCGCGCGGTGGGTCCGGAAGGCGAACGGGTGGCCGTCGTCGGTGGTGCCGAAGCCGTGGGCGAACGGTCCGACGGAAATGTCGTCGATGCCGAAACCCGCCGGCGTCCGGTCGGTCATCGTGGGATCTCCTGCCGCTGAGTGGCAATCAATTGTCGACATGTCAACAGTAACGCGCGTCACTGACAGCTCCGACGCGCGCTACCCGGTCGGAGCTACTGGTGAGTCATCATGGTCAGATGGTGATCAAGGCAGTCACCTCGTGCGGATTGAAGGAGTTCGGTGCATGCGCCCTCGTGGCTCGGTCGCCTCTGCGTTGGTCGGCGCGGCGGTTGTGGTGGTGCTGACCGGGTGCAGCGGTGACGACGGCGGTCCCGATGTCCCGACGAGGGAGCCTGCCACCGCGGCGGTCTCCCCGGCCGCGGCGCGTCCGGCCGGTCAGGTCTTCCCAGCGGCCGCGACCACAGCGTTGCTGGCCGAACGCTCGACGGGCCGCCTCGCCGCCCTCGACACCGCGGGCACCGCGCTCGCGCTGATCGATCCCGCCGCGCCGACCACCCCGGCCACGATCACGCTGCCCGCGGTCGGCGTATCACTGGCACAGGGCAAGCCGGGCGAAGTGCTCGTCGCCGCCGCAGGCAGGGTCGTGCGGGTCGACGCGGTCACGGGCGCCGTTACCGAGATCCCCGTCGACGGCGACGTGCACAGCGTGCAAACCCGCACCGACGGCACCCTTGTCGTCGGAACCGCGGACGGCACCGTGCGCGAACTGAACGCCGACGGCACCGTCACCCGCACGATCACCGGCCTCGTCTCGGCCGACGTGATCGCGCTGACCGGTGAGAACATCACCGTCGTCGACCGCAAGCAAACCGCTGTCGTCGCGGTGGGCGACGAAGCCCTTGGCCTGATGCTGCGGGCGGGCGACGGCGCCACCAACGCCATCACCGACCCGCACGGGCGCATCATCGTGGCCGACACCGCGGGCGGTGAGCTGCTGGTCTATTCGGCCGGTCCGCTCGTGCTGCGTCAGCGTTTCCCGGTATTATCGTCGCCTTACGCGCTCGCGTACGACCCGCGGTCGGAGCTGGTGTGGGTGAGCGCCACGCAGAGCAACGAGGTCGTCGGCTACGACCTGTCGACCGGCATCGGTGTCGAGGTGGCCAGGTTCGCGACGCTGCGCCAACCCGACGCGATCACCGTCGACGAACGCACCGGCGACCTGTTCGTGGCCTCGGCCACCGGCGACGGTCTGCAGCGGATCAGCGCGGACGAGCGGAAGAGAGGGCAGTGATGGCCACACCCCGCAGTTCGCGCTCGGCGATACCGCCGAGCTGGGAGACCAGCAACGACGACTACGAATACGTGCCCCTGCGGCTGCCTCCCGAGGTCAACCGGGTCACCGCCTCGATGCGACTGGCCATCCAGGCCGAATTCGGTGGCTGGGAGTTGTCCCGGGTGCGCGCCTACACCGACGGCAGTCGCCGGGTGCTGTTGCGCCGCCGCAAAAACGCCGTCCTGCCTGTGCCCGAACCCGGATTGTGAGCCGACCATGTACGCCCTCCTGCTACGCCTGATGTTCCTGATCCCGCCGGAGCGGGTGCATCACCTGGTGTTCGCCGCGCTGCGCTTCGCCGCCTGGTTCCCGCCGACCCGCTGGCTGGCCCGCAAGCTCACCGTGGTTCACGACCCGATCCTTGCCACCACCGCGTTCGGCGTCGACTTCCCCGCACCGCTCGGCCTCGGCGCCGGTTTCGACAAGAACGCCGACGGCGTGAACACCTGGGGCACACTCGGTTTCGGTTTCGCCGAGATCGGTACCGTCACCGCGCACGCCCAGCCCGGCAATCCCGCGCCGCGTCTGTTCCGGCTGCCCGCCGACCACGCCCTGATCAACCGGATGGGTTTCAACAACCACGGTGCCGCCGCCGCGGCCGCCCGCCTGCACGGCGCGCACCCCACCGTCCCGATCGGCGCCAACATCGGCAAGACCAAGGTCACCGAACCCGAGGCCGCCGCGGGCGATTACGCGACCAGTGCCCGATTACTCGGCCCGCTCGCGGATTTCGTCGTCGTCAACGTGTCTTCCCCGAACACCCCCGGCCTGCGCGACCTGCAAGCCGTCGAATCCCTGCGCCCGATCTTGCAGGCCGTGCTCGACAGTGTCTCCGTGCCGGTCCTGGTGAAGATCGCCCCCGACCTGTCCGACGACGACATCGACGCCGTCGCCGACCTCGCCGTCGAACTGGGCCTGGCGGGCATCGTCGCCACCAACACCACCATCCGCCGCGACGGACTGAACACCCCCACCGCCGAGGTCGAAGCGATGGGTGCGGGCGGCCTGTCCGGCGCCCCCGTGGCCGAACGCTCCCTGGAAGTGCTGCGCCGCCTCTACACCCGCGTGGGCGATCAGGTGGTCCTGATCTCCGTGGGCGGTATCGAAACCCCCGAGCAGGCCTGGGCCCGCATCCTCGCCGGCGCCACCCTGCTGCAGGGCTACACCGGGTTCATCTACGGCGGTCCTTTCTGGACCACCCGCATCCACCGCGGCATCGCGGCCAACCTGCGCGCGGGCGGCTACGCCTCGCTGTCCGACGCGGTCGGCGCCGAACACCGCGCCCACTCGGTCTGAACTACCCGAAGTAGACGCGCCGCTTCGCGTTGGCGTGCCCGAACAGCTGCGGCGCGGTCCGCGGACCACCCACGGGCACCGCTCGATGAGCTGCCTCCTCGGGGTCGCCGTTGCCGAACCGCTCGATCATGCGCTTGTACAGCCGGATGATCGCCTGCTCCCACACGATCCCGAGGGTGTCGGCGTGTGCACTGATCCGGGCGTGCGCGATACGGTCGTGAGTGGCGGTGGCGTCGCTGATCAGTTCGTCGAGAAGCATTCCCGCGTAAGCCTGTTCGCGGGTGAGTCGACGTTCGGGCAGCCAGCTCAGCTGCCAGACGTCCGGGTCCGTGACCACACGCACGGCGTATTCGGGGCTCCGGGTGCTGCGCATGTCGTCCGGGGTCAGGTGAATGGTCATCGGATTCTCCGATTCCACGAAGGGGAGCTCGTGCTCCCAGTTCCTCTGGATGCCGACGCGCCCCACATCTCGCGTTCGGCACGTGCATCGGCGGTGGCGCCGACTGCACCTCGAGCTCGCCGTGTCCTGGGCGAACTCGCTGTATCGCCAACTGCAGTGTGGCATTTGCCCTTCACTGGGGTCAATTGCCGTTGTACTTTGGTAATTGCCGGAATTCGGGCGCGGCAAACCCCGAATTCCGGCGATCGCAGTCCGGCGTCCGCCGCTGATCGGTCACCCCGGTAGGTCGAGAAGTCTCTGGGAGGAAACATGGCGACGGTTCCCCAGGACGCTCGCGTGGCCGCGATCCGCTCCATCCTGGCGAGATTGGGAAAGTACGCGGGGCTGAACGCAGAACGCTTGCGCCACACCGAGATCGACGCTGCGCCGCTGCTAGAGCTACTGCCGGTGCGACGACATGCCCGGCGCACCGGGGTCACCGTCGAGGAATCGATCCTGCCGGTCGTGCGTGAGGTCGCGCAGTGGCTACCGCCGACGGACCGGCTGATCGTGGATGCGGTGTTGTCGCTGGGCTTGTTCCGGGACCGGTCTGGCGTCGGTATCGATATCGAACGCCTTTATGCAGATAACCTCGGGGAACGTCGAGAGGCCTTGACCGAACAGTGGGTCGGTTTGCACACCCTGCTCGATGTCGACCCTGTGCCCGAGGCGCCGACGGTCAAGCGGTTGCGCACGTCCTCCGAGCACAATGCGTTGACCGCACTCGCCGGCTTTCTCGCGACCGATTCAGGTCATTCGATGGCCGGACGATCAACCGCGCGGCCCACCACCGCGCCCGCGCAGCACGGCGTTGTCACCGTCTTCGGTGACGCTGTCATCGACCACCTCTACCGGGTGGACTCGTTCCCTGACTCCGAGAACGCGGCGAGCGGAACCTTCCGCGGGCACCCCGGCGGCAAAGGACTCAATCGCGCCGTTGCCGCCGCTCGGCTCAGCATCGAAGTCCATCTGGCCTGCGCGGTCGGCGGCGACGAATACGGCCGCCGCATCCTCGAATTCATCGAGAACGAAAATGTGAACCTGGACCTGGTCAAGGTCGTCCCCTTCGCGCAATCGCTGGTGACCGCCGTGGTGACCACACCCAACGGTGAATCCCGCATTCTCGGCTGCCGCGACAACCGTGTCCAACTTCAGGACGAAGACCTGCACCGCCCGGAACTGCGCGCCGCGTTGGAGGCCTCGGACGTGGTGATACTGAGCTTCGAACAACCGCCCTCGGTGATCGAACAGGTGCTCTCGGCGGTCTCGCGGATGCGGCCCAAACCGCCCGTCATCGTGTGCCCGACACCAGCGATGCCCGTCCCACAGAGCCTCTATCAGCACCTGGGCGCGGTCGATTACCTCGTCGGCAGCGCGGCGGATCTGGACGCGTTGCTGCCTGATGTGCCCGCCGAATCCACCGACGACGTCGCCCGGTTGCTGCGAGGTCTCGGCGTCGGCACCGTCTGCATGGTCGAGAATTTCCGGTGTGTCGTCAATTCCGACACTGTGGCGGCTGTCATCGACCATTTCCCACAGGTGCTCAAAGCATCCGTCGGCGCCGCCGCCGCATTCACCGGCGCCCTGGCCTATCGTGTCGTCAACTCTCGAACCCCGTTGACTGTCACCGATTTCGTCTGGGCGACCGCAGCGATGATTCCCACCCAGAATCTGGGCGCGGTCGCGGTCTCCATGCCGAGCGTCGAAGAGATCGACCGGATCGTGAACCTGTATCCACGAAGCGGCAACAGTGCGGATAGCTCGGAATTGACCCCCGGTTAACGTGTCCGAGACCACACCGCGCGTAGAGTCGCGCCGTTGCCATATTCCGTCCACGCAGCGGGGTATCCCGATGCCGGAACAGCCTCGGAGGAGCGCTTGACGATCACCGATCCCGACCAACTGGCGGCGGTAGCGTCGAATGGTCGAGGCGCTGACGATCTGCGACCGGTGCATCAATTCAGCCGCAACGGCACCCAGATCCGGGTGCAGGTGCACACCATCGACAGCCCGACCGACGGCGGCTACGTCCTGGTCTTCGGCGAGCCCGGCGCCAAGCCCCTGGTCCGCGTGCATTCCCGCTGCCTCTACGGGGACGCCCTCGGATCCGACGACTGCGACTGCGGCCCCGAACTGGCGCTGTCGATGAACATGATCCAAGAAGAAGGCGCCGGGGTGCTGGTGTATCTCGAACAGGAAGGCCGCGGCGCAGGCCTGATCTGGAAGGCGATCGGCTACCGGACCAGCGAGCAACTCGACATCGACACCTTCGACAGCTACGAGTGGTTGGGCCTCGACCCCGACACCCGCCGTTACGAGCTGGTCGCGAAGACGTTGTGCGACCTCGGCATGACTCGGGTGCGCCTGCTCACCAACAACCCGGACAAGGTGCGAGCGCTGACCGAGGCGGGCATCGCGGTCGAGGTCATTCCGCTGGCCATCCAGCTCGGTACCGAACGCGGCCGTCGCTACCTCGACGCCAAAGTCCGCCGCCGCAAGCACATGATCCCCCGCGATTTCGCGCCGTGGGCCCCGCTGCCGAACGTAACCGCCGAGGTCGCGAACCCGCGGTCGAGCCCGCAACGGCCACGGTGGTGGCGCCGGTTGCGGATCGGGCGTCGCTGGTAACCCCCCTCACAATCCCGTATGTCCGGTTACGATAAGTGAGCCACGCCACTGCCGATGTCCTTGCCTCGAGATAACGAGACAGTTTCACTCGCATTGGCTCGGTATCCAGCTCGGCCTATGGGAACAGGAATATGACAGACATCGGTTTCGCGCACGCATCCGGCGTCACGGTGCACACCGTGCCCGCCGCCTTCCAGCAGACTGCCGCCCTTCGGCCCGACCAGATCGCCTTGCGCACGGTCGGCGGCACCCAGGAGATCACCTGGTCCGAGTACGCGGCCCGGGTCAAGGCGTTGGCGGCCGGATTGGCGAAACTGGGTGTGCGACACGGCGACACGGTCGGCATCATGCTCACCAACCGGCCCGAGTTCAACCTGATCGACACCGCCGCCCTGCACCTGGGCGCCGTCCCGTTCTCGGTGTACAACACCAGCTCCACCGAGCAGATCGCGCACGTGTTCGCCAACGCGGGCAACAAGGTGGTCATCACCGAGCAGGCCTTCCTCGACACGATCCGCGCATCCGGCGCCGAGATCGAACACACCGTGATCGTCGACGGCACCGCGGAGGGCACGATCACCCTGGCCACGCTGGAAGCCGATCCCGCACCGGACTTCGACTTCGACGCGGCCTGGCAGGCGGTGCAGTCCGGCGATCTGGCCACGTTGATCTACACCTCCGGCACCACCGGCCCGTCCAAGGGTGTCGAGCTCACCCAGAGCAATGTGATCGCCCAGGTCGTCGGCCTGGTCTCGGGTCCGCTGCCGGTCGGCTTCGACGACCGGGCCGTGTCGTATCTGCCCGCCGCCCACGTCGCCGACCGTATTTCCGCGCACGCGATGAGCCTGCTCACCGGCATCCAGATCACCACCGTCACCGATCCGCGTGAGATCGCCGCCGCCCTGCCGGATGCCCGTCCGACGGTGTTCTTCGGTGTGCCGCGGGTGTGGCAGAAGATCAAGGCGGGGATCGAGAACAAGCTCGCGGTCGAGCCGAGCCCGGTCAAGAAGGCACTGGCCAACTGGGCGATCGGTGTCGGTGTCGCGCAGGCCAAGGCGAAGCTGGCCGGTGAAAGTTCGCTGGTACTCGGCGTGCAGCACAAGATCGCCGACACCCTCGTGCTGTCGAAGTTGCGTGAGGCGCTCGGGTTCGCGGAGTTGAAGTGCGCCGCCTCCGGTGCCGCACCGGTGCCGCCGGAGACCCTCGAGTACTTCCTCGGCCTCGGCTTCGCCGTCACCGAGGTGTGGGGGATGTCGGAGACCGCGGGTGTGGGCACCTACACCGAGCTCGACAAGCCGCGCCCCGGCTCGGTCGGCCGGGTGATGGACGGGTGCGAACTGCGCCTCGACGCCGATGGTGAAGTGCTGCTGCGTGGCCCGATCATCACCCCCGGCTACCGCAATATGCCCGACAAGACCGCCGAAGCCATCGACGACGACGGCTGGCTGCACACCGGCGACATCGGCACCCTCGACGCCGACGGCTACCTGCGCATCGTGGATCGCAAGAAAGAACTGATCATCAGCGAAGCGGGCAAGAACATCGCCCCCTCCAATATCGAGAACGCCATGAAAGCGGCCTCGTCGATGATCGGTCAGGCTGTCGCGATCGGCGAGGCCCGCCCCTACATCACCGCACTGATCATGCTCGATCCCGATGTCGCGGCGTTGCGCGCCAAGGACTTCGGCGCTACCGATGCCACCCATGCGGAACTGACCCGGCGCAAGGAGATCGTCGACGAGGTCAGGGAAGCGGTGCTCGCGGGCAACCGCAAGCTGTCGCGGGTGGAGCAGATCAAGCGCTTCGTGATCGTGGACAACCTGTGGGAGCCGGGCGGTGACGAGCTGACCCCGAAGATGTCGCTCAAGCGGACCCCGATCGCGAACAAGTACGCCGAGACGATCGACGAGCTCTACGCGGCGACTCCGCCGGAGCACGTCGTCAATGTGAAGTAGGCAGCACAGAAGACAGCGGTGGCCCCGGAAAGTATCAGGGCCACCGCTGTTTTCGTATGTCAGTTCTGTTCGTAGGTGCCGATCAGGATGGCCCTGGCCAGGGTGTGGAAGAACAGGTTGAACCCGAGGTAGGCGGGCGTCGCGTCCGGTCCGATTTCGAGTTCGGCGACATCGACCGCGTGCACGACGACGAAATACCGGTGCGGTCCATGACCTTTCGGCGGTCCCGCGCCGACGAAACCGGGGAAACCCCCGTCGTTGCGCAAGCTCACCGCACCGGCGGGCAAGCTGCCGCCTTCGCTGCCCGCGCCGACATCGAGGGTGGTGACCGACGCCGGAATGTTGGCGACAGCCCAGTGCCAGAACCCCGATGCGGTCGGCGCGTCCGGGTCGTACACCGTCACCGCGAAACTCTGTGTGCCCTCGGGGAATCCGGACCAGCTCAGCTGCGGCGAGATGTCCTTACCGCCGGCCCCGAACACCCCCGACACCTGATCGTCGGCCAGCGGCTGACCATCGGTGATGTCGGCGGAAGTAAGGGTGAACGACGGCACCTGCGGCAGCGCGTCATAGGGGTTGTACGTCATAGAGAGGACCTTTCCAGTCGAGGTCAGCTGTGCAGTAGGAAATGTTCCAGCACCCGGGTGCCGAATTCCAGCGATTGGACCGGCACCCGTTCGTCCACCCCGTGGAACAGGGCGGTGAAGTCCAGCTCCGGCGGCAACTGCAGCGGCGCGAAGCCGAAGCAGCGAATCCCCAAGCGCGCGAACGCTTTCGCGTCGGTGCCGCCGGAGAGCATGTAGGGCACGGTGCGGCCGTCGGCGTCGTGGGCCAGGACCGCGTCGTTCATGGCGTCGACGAGGTGGCCGTCGAAGGTGGTCTCGTAGGAGTCGAGCTTGGTGATCCATTCCCGCTCCACGTCGGGTCCGATCAGTTCGTCGACCTCGCGTTCGAACGCCGCCTGCCGCCCCGGTACCACCCGGCAGTCGACCACGGCTTCGGCGGTCTGCGGGATGACGTTGGCCTTGTAGCCGGCCTGCAGCATCGTCGGATTCGCGGTATCGCGCAGGGTGGCGCCGATGATGCGTGAGATGGTGCCCAGCTTGGCCAGCTGACCTTCGATATCGGGTCCGTGCGGGTCGAACGCCAGCCCGCTCTCCTCGCTCACCGCGGCCAGGAACTCGGCCACCGAATCCGAGAGCACCACCGGGAAGGTGTGGCGACCCAGACGGGCGACGGCTTCGGCGAGGATGGTGACGGCGTTGTCCTCGTGCAGGAACGACCCGTGCCCGGCGCGGGCCTTGGCGCGCAACCGCATCCAGCCCAGCCCCTTCTCCGCGGTCTCCACCAGGTAGAGCCTGCGTTCGGTGCCGTCGGGGCGTGGCACGGTCAGCGAGAACCCGCCGACCTCACCGACCGCTTCGGTGACCCCGTCGAACAGGTCGGGCCGGTGCTCCACCAGCCATTGCGAGCCCCACTTGCCGCCGTTCTCCTCGTCGGCCAGGAACGCGAACACGAGATCTCGCGGCGGCAGGGTGCCTTCGGCTTTGAACTGGCGGGCCAGGGCCAGGGTCATCCCGACCATGTCCTTCATGTCGATCGCGCCGCGCCCCCATACGTAGCCGTCGCGCACCGCACCGGAGAACGGGTGCACGCTCCAGTCGGCGGCCTCGGCGGGCACCACATCGAGGTGCCCGTGGATCATCAGCGCACCGCGACTCGAATCGGCACCCTTCAACCGCGCGAACACATTCCCGCGTCCCGGCGCACCCGACTCGACGTACTCGGTCTCGTAGCCGACCTCGTGCAACTGCTGTGCCACCCACTCGGCGCACTCCCGCTCGCCCTTGGTGGTGGACAGCTCGCCGGTATTGGAGGTGTCGAACTGGATCAGCTTGCTGACCAGCTCCACCACCTCGTCTTCCGCGCGGGACCGCCCGTTCGAACCAGAATTCTCGCCAGATACCGACACGCCCCCTTTCCTACCACCATTCCCACACCCGCCGCGCCACCTGCCGGTCGGTCCGCCCTTGCGCCGCTGCTCGCCGCCACAGACTCACCGTGAGCAGAACAACGAATTCGCCTACGTCCCCGCCGCGTGCTTGGCTGACCAGATGCGAGCGCAGGTAGTCCGAGTAGGTGTCCGTGTGCTGGCCGGGGCCGCGACATCGGCCGGAGTCGCCGGGGTCGCGTTGCATGTCATCCGGTGGCCGCTGGAACCGCTCGTGCTGGCAGCTTCGGGGGCGCCCTATCTGATGGGTGGTGCGGTGCTCGGTGCCGTCGGTTTCGCGGCGACCAGGCAGTGGATCGCGACCGGTGTGGCGGTGGCCGTCGCGGGCATCGGCATCGCGACCCAGGCGCCGTTGTATTTCGCGGAGCCCGGTGGTGACGGACAGCCGATCATGGCGATGCAGGCCAACCTGCTCTTCGACGGTGCCGATCCGAATGTCGTGGTGGATCAGGTGCGTGCGCGTGACATCGCGATCCTCACCGTCAACGAGCTGACCCGCACCGCCGTCGACAGCCTGTCCAGTGCCGGTCTCGACCAACTCCTGCCCCACCGCTACCTCGCCCCCGGCCAGACGGCCAGCGGCACCGGCATCTGGAGCCGATTCCCCTTGTCCGACACCGTCGAATACGACGGCTACGTCCTCAACCAGATCTCGGCCACCGCGACCGTGCCCGAGATCGGCCCGGTCACGATCTATGCCTTCCACCCGGTCCCGCCCGTCTACGACACCGGGGTCTGGGCCGACGAGCTCTCCCGCCTGCACGAAATCCTGCGTCGCTCCCCCGCCGACCGCCCCGCGATCGTCGGCGGTGATTTCAACGCCACCTACGACCACGCCCGTTTCCGCGCCATGGCATCGGGCCGGTTCGCCGACGCCGCGATCCAAGCCGGCGCGGGCCACCTGGTCACCTATCCCACCGACAAGCCCATCCCACCGCTGGTGGGCATCGACCACTTCCTGCTCGCCGGTGCCCACGCCACGACCGTCGAGACCGTCGATCTGCCCGGCGCCGACCACCGCGCACTGGTCGCCCGGATCGTCCTCGACGCCGACCACTAGCCGATCGAATCTGGCTGTAGCAACGCATTTTTCGTCGAAACGAAGTCCAGCCGCTCGCTACTCCCGTTCGGCGGCTCGCTCGGCCAGGCGCTCACGCCACTGTTGCATCGCCTGGCGCAGGGCCGCGCCGACGATGGCGACGAACTCGGCGGATTGCTCGAAGCGGGCACCGGCCGGGGTGTCAGGTCCGAGCACCTCGACGCCGCGCAGCGTCATGGCGGACAAGGCGTTCTGCATCTGCACCGAGGCGACCAGGTTGCGCAGCCAGATGTCGTCGTCGACGAGGTAGCGTTCGCGCCGTTCGCCGGGGATCAGTTCGCGTCGCAGCATGCCCTGCTGTTCGAGGAACGCCACCGCGTTCGAGATCGAGGCGGGGCTCACGCGTAGTCGCGCGACCAGCTCGGCGGCCGTGAGCGCCCCGGAGTCGGTGATCTGCAGGCAGGCAAGCACTCTGGCTTCCATGCGCGGCAGACCCTGCTCGATCAGCAGGGCGGTGAACGATTCGGCGAAGTCGGCAACTGCCTGGGGGTCTCGTCCGTAACCGCCGTCGGGAATCGGTGGTGCGCAGGGCTTGGCCCGCTTCTGTCGGCGTGCGCGCTGCTGGGTGGCTTCCTGTGCGCGTTCGGCTCGGTAGTCGTCGGGTCCGCCGTTGCGGGTGACCTCGCGCATGACGGTCGAGGCGGGCCGCCCCAGCGTGCGCCCGATCTCGGCGTAGCCGAGGCCGTCCGCGAGCCCCGTGGCGATGTGCTGACGGTCCGCGTCGGTGAGTCTGCCTCCGGGCATCGCTGCTGGTCACCTTTCTGTCGACCGGTGCGGAGCCGATAGCCCGCACCACGCCCAGTATGCATTCACCCCCAGTTCATTGCAACGCGCAACGCGGACCTCCGTTGCATTCACCCTCATTATCATTGCAATATTGATGTATTTGCACGCTGTAACAGGCATTTTCGACGGATTCGATTGTTGACAGTTTGGTGAACGCAATCTATGGTTTAGCCATCAGTAAATAACGAATACCGCAACGCAAGGACACGACAATGACTTCCTCGAACCCCACCGACGCGACCACCGCCGCATGGACCGGCATGGTCCCGATCGACGACACCGAACTAGCCGTCACCGACACCGGCGGCATCGGAACCCCGGTGATCTACCTCAACGGTCAGTTCGCCACCCAGGGCTACTGGCGCCGGGTCATCGCCGAACTCGGCCCCGGCTACCGCCACATCACCTTCGACGAGCGGGCCCGCGGCAAGTCGAAGAAATCGGCCGACTACTCCTTCGACACCTGTGTGCGCGATATCGACGCGATCCTCGCCGCCAGGGGCATCACGCAGAAGCCGATCGTTGCCGGTTGGTCCTACGGCGCCTACCTCGGCGCGCACTGGACCAGCCGCAACCCCGACGCTGCCGTCGGCGCGGTTCTCGTCGACGGCGCGTTCCCCTACGACTGGCTCGACGAGGCGATGGAACTGCGGATTCGCAAGCTGTTCAAGCGTTTGAGCTGGGTGCTGCCGCTGGCCCGCCCGACCGGTCTGGCGCCCCGCCTGACCGCACAGCAGCAGGCCGACAGCAATATCGAACTCGGCAAGCTCTCGAGCGTGAGCAAACTGGGACCGGTACTCGACGCCATCACCGTTCCGGTGCGCTACGTGGTCGCGTCCGGAACCTCGTTCGGCAGCAAGGGCGACGAGCAGGAGAAGATCCGCGCCGGCCTCAACGACGTGCTCGCCACCAACCCCAACATCCGCATCAGCGCCAAGGTCCCCAGCAACCACGGTGCGATCCTGCGCAAGGACTTCCGTGCCATCGCCGATGCCGTACGCGAGGTCGAGGCGACCTCGTCGGCAACCAGCTGAATCCCACCCATTCCCCACCCGCACAACACAACCCAAGGAGCACATCACCATGTCCGTCACCCTCACCACCCAGGAAAAGGCCACCCTGCGGACCGCCGCCTACGGCGCCGTCTCCCTCCTCGCCGCCGCGGGCGCGGCTACCTGCAAGCCGCACAAGATCGCCACGACCGGCAGCATCGCGCTGTCGTCGGCGACCGGACTGGTCGGCCATGTCCTGGCTGAGAAGTCCGGTCGCATCGCGCTGAGCGGTACGTCGGTCGCCGAGCTCGCCGATCAGGTGCTGCCCGCCCTCACGGCGGCGATGAGCCTGCTCGGCAAGCACGACCCGGTCGAGGCCGAGAATTTCCGCAACACCATCGCCGTCGCCATCGACACCGCCCAGCTCTACCAGACCCGGCCCAACCCGGCGATGACCGACCTGACCCGCAAGATCACCGGAGCGCTCGCCGCCGCGTGATGAAACATCCACTCGCGCAACCACAGCCGTGTCACAGGGCCCGTGACACGGCCATCGTGGTGCGCCGGGTGATCAACGACCGACGGCAGAGCCCTCGGCCAGCACCATGGCCACCCGCGCCGCCATCGCCTGACCGGCCGCACGCAACGGTTCGGCCGAACGCAGTGTGCGGCCGAGAACGAACGCCCCCTCCAGTGCGGACAGGATCGCCAGGATCAGCTCGCGCGCCGCGGATTCCCCGACCCCGCGATCGACAAAATACTTGGTGCCCTGGCTGATCCAGTCCCGCATCACCTCGGCTGCGACCTCCCGCAAGACCGGTTCGGCGTCGGCGATCTCCCCCGCGACCGTGCCGACCGGGCACATGTTCATCCACCCGGATTCCGCGAGCGTGCGGGCGGCGTCATCGAACGCGGCAGGCACGGCCGCTCGCAGATCATCGTGTGGGTCCATCAGCAGCGGCAGCAGCTGAATGTAGGCGGCACCCGTGCTGCGCAACGCCTCGGCCGCGATCTGTACTTTGCCCTGCGGAAAGTGGTGGTAGAGCGACCCCATCGGCGCCTCGGCCGCGGCGGTGATCTGCTTGACGGTGATCGCGCTGTACCCGTGGACGCGCATCAATTCGGCGACCGCGGTCACCAGGCGGTCACGGGTACTCGTTGACATCTGCTCGCTCACTCCACCAGACTAGAGCAAGCGCACTAGAGTAAACGCTCTAGCCTCGAGGAGGGCATTATGCCGACCGTCGACATCGATGCGGGCCGGATCCACTACCGCGAACGCGGCGACGGTCCCCCGGTGGTCCTGCTGCACGGACTGCTGATGAACCACACGGTCTGGGACTCGGTCATCGACCTGCTGCCCACCGGCTTCCGCTACGTCCTGCCCGACCTCCCGCTGGGCGCACACCCCGAACCCCTTCGCCCCGGCACCGACCTGAGTCTGCGCGGCCTCAACCAGCTCGTCGCCGACTTCCTGACCGCGCTGGACCTGCACGATGTCACCCTCGTGCACTCCGACTGGGGCGGCGCCCTGTTCCTCACCGCCTACGGCCTCGACGATCGCGTCGGCCGCCTGATCATCTTCCCCAGCGAAGCCTTCGACAACTTCCCACCGGGACTGCCCGGCAAAACCGCCATCCTCGCCTCGGTTCTCCCCGGCGGCATCACCCTGGCACTGCGTCAGATGCGCGTCAGCTGGCTGCGTCGGTCCCCCCTGATGTTCGGCTGGATGGCCAAATCGCCCCTGCCCGACGCCCTCGTCCACGCCTGGACCGAACCGGGTCTGCGCGACCGCGGAATCCGCGCCGACCTGCTCGCCTACACCCGCTCCGGCTTCGACAAACGCGCACTGATCGCCAATACCGAAGCCCTGCGACATTTCTCCGGCGAAGCCCTCATACTCTGGTCCTCCGCAGGCAAGGTCATGCCCAGGTCCCACGGCACCCGGCTGGCCGCCCTCATCCCGCACGCACGGCTGGTCGAGATCGACGACGCCTACGTCCTGTCCATGCTCGACAACCCCGCCGCGGTAGCCACCGCCATCGCCGCATTCCTTACCACCACCACAGCCGACCGCCGATAACATTCGAGACAGTGACTCAGGTCACTGTTCGATCCTGTCAGGAAATCGCGAGCTGTCTCGTTCAGGGTGCACGCGAACCAGACAGGAGCGAATCATGAAGCACCGCATCGTCGTCCTCGGGGCCGGATACGCCGGAGCATTCTCCGCCGGAGCCCTGGCCCGCCGACTCCACTCCGACGACTTCGAGATCACCGTCGTCAACGCCGAACCCGATTTCGCCGAGCGGCTGCGCAACCACCAACTCGCCGCCGGGCAGACGCTGCGCCATCTGCCGCTGGCACAGGTGTTCGCGGGCACCGGTATCCGGCTTCGGATAGCGCGGGTGACCAGCGTCGACGTCGAGCACCGGACGGTCACGATCGCCGACAGTCGCGGGATCGACCAGATCGGCTACGACACCCTGCTCTACACACTCGGCAGTACCGCCGACGACCACGATGTCCCCGGCGTCGGCGAACACGCCTTCCATGTGGCATCACGCCCGGCGGCCCTGCGCCTGCGCGCCCGCCTGGATGAGCTCGGCGAGGGCGGGAAGGTGCTGGTCGTCGGCGGCAACCTGACCGCGATCGAGGCCGCCACCGAGATCGCCGAATCCCATCCGGAGCTGCGGGTCAGCCTCACCACTCGCGGCGAACTCGGCGGCTGGCTGGGTGGCAGGGCCCGCCGTCACCTGTTCGGCGCATTCGAACGGCTCGGTATCGCGGTGCACCAGGACACCACCGTCGAGCGCGTCGAGGCCGGGGGCGCCGTCGCGGTCGACGGCACCGCATTCGCCGCCGACGCGACGGTGTGGGCCGCCGGGTTCGCCGCGCATCCGATCGCCGCGGCCAGCAGTCTCGCGGTGGAACCCAACGGCCAGATCACGGTCGACCGTCAGATGCGCTCGGTCTCGCACCCTGAGGTCTATGTCGCCGGTGACAGCGCCTTCGTCATCGGTGACAACGGTCGGCCCTTGCCGATGTCGTGCGCTTCCGCGGGATTCACCGGCATGCAGGCGACCTCCACGATCGTCGGGGACCGGACCGGGCGCAAGATCTCGACGACCTCGCTGTCCTATGTGGGCAACCACATCAGCCTTGGTCGCAAGGACGGGCTGTTCCAGGTTGTCGACGGTGACGCGCGATCGAAGTCGTGGGCCCTGCGCGGCCGGACGGCCGCTCGTGTCAAAGCGGCGATCCTCGGGGCGAACCCCTGGAGCCTGAGCCATCCGACCTTCGGAATGCCCAGTCGCCGACACCGCGCGGCCGACACCCGCGAACACACCGTGGTCCCCGCTTAGAGTCGTGCTCATGGACAGTGCCACCGTCGAGCGTTTCGAGGCCAGCCGCAACCGGCTGGCCTCGATCGCCTACCGTCTCCTCGGTTCGGCCGCCGACGCCGAGGACACGGTGCAGGACGCGTTCCTGCGGTGGCAAGCCGCCGATCCGGCCTTCATCGAGGTGCCAGAGGCCTGGCTGACCAAGATCGTCACCAACCTCGCGCTCGACCGGCTCCGCTCGGCGAAGGCGCGCCACGAACGCGCGGTCGGCACCTGGATGCCCGAACCGCTGCTCGACGGCGACCCGCTGCTGGGCCCCGCCGACACCGCCGAGCAACGCGAATCGGTGACCCTGGCGGTGCTGGCACTCATGGAACGGCTGTCGCCGGTCGAACGCGCGGTGTATGTGCTGCACGAGGCCTTCGCCTACCGGCACGCCGAGATCGCCGAGATCCTCGACATCACCGTCGCCGCGAGTCAGCAACACCTGCACCGGGCGCGCGGGCGAATCACCCTCGCCCGCAACACCACTCGCATCGACCAGGCCGGCGCGCGACGCATCGTCGAGGCATTCGTCGACGCCGCCTCCTCGGGCCGCACCGATCAGCTGATCGCGCTACTCACCGACGACGCGACCGGTATCTCCGACGGTGTCGGTGGCACGGCCACCAAGCTCATCCTGTTCCCGACTCCGCAGCGCCTCGCCCGCGCCATGCAGGCAGGCCTCACACCGACTCCGGCCAAACGCCGGCTCGCGGGTGGCTCACCGTCGATCCATGCTGTGGTGGTCAACGGCTGCCCCGCCATGGCGTTCACCCTCGATGACCGCATCGTGGGAATCGCGATCCTGGAAGTGCGCGGCGACAAGGTCGCGGGCCTGCGCAGCATCGCCGCACCCAACCGGCTCCTGCGCCTCACCGAGCACTGGCAGCGCCGTGAGCACGATGCGCCGCTGATCGAATCGTGGTAGCCGACCTCACGAACGCCCGGCGACACCGAGAGACAACGCCGCCAAGGCTTTCGGGGCGCCCGGCTGATAGAACCGGTCGATCTCGCTGATCTCGAAGCCCGCGTCGGTGATCAGGCCCGCGATGTCACGGTCGAGATGGCACCCGCCCGCGATCTTCTGCTGGATCGGGTCGAGCCGGTGCTGCCAGGTCCGCACCGACTCCTCCGGCGCGAGTCCGTGTTCGACGAAGTGCAGCGTGCCGCCGGGTCGCAGGACCCGGCGGATCTCGGCGAGCGCCGCCCCGACATCGGGGATGGTGCACAGCGTGAAGGTGGACAGGGCGGTGTCGAAGGTGGCGTCGGCGAACGGCAGCGACTGACCGTCGAGACCGGCCCGTTCGACCGGAATCGAGCTCGCCGCAACACGTTTGGCCGCGATCTTCCAGGCGGTGTCCGCGGGCTCGACTCCGCTGACCCGCTCGACGGCGGCGGGGTAGAACCCGATGTTGTGCCCTGACCCGAAGCCGACTTCGAGCACCGCACCGTGCAGCCCGGCGCAGGTTCGTTCGCGCAGCGGCCCGTTCTGGGCGATGCCACAGACTTTGTCGGTGATGTGGGGCAGGATCCGGTCGGTGTAGAAGCCCATCCCTCGATCATCCTCCCACCGCCACCATCGGCGGTCGACTTCAGCCGAGTCGACGGTCCAAGACCTGGGTGCTCGCACCCGAGGCCGGGTCGACGGTGAGCACCCGCAGGTTCACCGTGTCCGGTGTCAGATCCATGACCATGAAGCCGAGTTCGTGCTGGGTTTCGTAGAGGGCGGGGTGCGTCGGCTTGTCACCGAAGCGGGGCTGGCCGCCCGCGGTCTTGCCGGCCGCGCCGGACACGATCTGGCGGGTGCCCTTTGTCGCCGCCGTCGGCTCGAGCACCTGCAGGGTGTGGTCGTGGCCCGAGAGCAGGAACGACACCTTGCCCAGCACGTGGTCTTCGAAGAACCGCTTGGCGTGCACACCGTTGAGCGGCTCGATCGGCAGGCCCTCGTAGCTGCCCGCGTCACCGTGCGGGCCGTTGCTCAGGTACGGGTGGTGGGTGCAGGCGATCTTCCACTGCGCGGTCGATTCGGCCAGCGCGCGGTCGAGCCAGACCCGTTGGGCGTTCATGTACGGGCCGTCGACCGCCCAGTACGGGTCGAGCAGCGGCGGAATGTAGGCGGCGAGCGGGTTCAGATCGAGGACGAAGAACTCCACGACCGGGTTCTGCTCGGGGACTCGCACCGAGTAGTAGCGGCTCGGCATCCACCAGCGCGCGGACTTCGCGTGGTATTCGACCTCGTGATTGCCGCGCGCGAGCCAGCCGCCGTCACCGGGGAACACCCCGGAGGTGTCGTGGTTGCCCAGCACCATCGCCCACGGAAAGTCCAGTCCCGCATTGGGATCCTCGAACTTGGTGGCGAACTGGGCGTCGTCGGGGCCGCTGGGGCCGGAGTCGTAGATGTTGTCACCGAGACCGACCGCCATCGAGAACGGTTCGCGCGCATGGAACGCGCGGGCCGCGTCGGCGACCGCCCACTGCGTGCGGGTGCCGGTGCCCGCGTCGCCGGTGATCAGAATCCGCGCGGTACGCCCGGCCTTCGGAGCGAATTTGGGCACTTCGGCGGGTACCGCCGCGGCAGGTGTAAGCCCCACCAACGACATCCCCGCGACGACACCGGCTGCCCCGGCCAGAACTTCACGACGGCCGATTCCGGTCGAGAACTCGTGCATGGTCACCTTCTGCATAGTGGCTCTATTGGACAACTGACCTGATCGAAGCACACTGACCTGTCGCGCCGCAGCTTAGACCCCGCACGAGCGGCGCGCCGAAGACGGTCAGCACGAAGACGGGTTTCCGCGAGGCAGGCAGCGGCGTGGTGTGGTGACCCGGATCCCCGCGCGATCAGGCTTTGGCGGTGGGGTGTTCGAAGCCGGCGGCCTCGTCCATGTCCTCGAGCGACATCCCCTTGGTCTCGGGCACGAACTTGGCGACGAAACCCAGTGACAGCAGCGCGAACACCGCATACATCCCGTAGGCGAACCCGAGCGAGAAGGTCTTCAGACTCGGGAACGAGACGGTGATCGCCCAGTTCGCCGCCCACTGCCCCGCCGCGGCGAGCGACAGTGCCGCGCCACGGATCCGGTTCGGGAACATCTCACCGAGCAGCACCCACACGACCGGACCCCAGCTCATCCCGAAGAACACGACGAACAGATTGGCCGCGACCAGCGCGATCGGGCCGACCGCGCCGGTCAGGTGCGGTTCCATGACACCGTCGGCGTTGGGCACCTGGTCGGCCGAGCCGAAGCAGATCGCCATCGTGGCCAACGTGACAGTCATGCCGATCGAGCCGGTGAGCAGCAGCGGTTTACGCCCGACCTTGTCGATGAGCAAGATCGCGACGATGGTGGTGGCGATATTGACCACCGAGGTGAACACACTGATCTGGAACGACTGGGATTCCTCGAAACCCACCGCCTCCCACAACACGTTCGAGTAGTAGAAGATCACGTTGATGCCGACCGCCTGCTGGAACACCGACAGCATCAGCCCCACCCACACGACCGGGTAGATGCCCCCGGCGGGGCGGCGCAGGTCCTTCCACGACGGTTGGGTGTCGCTGCGCAGGCTCTCCTCGATCCGGCCGATGGTGACCTCGAGGTTCTTCTCGCCGAACAGCATCGACAGCACGCGCCGCGCCTCGCCGATCTTGTGCGTGGCGACCAGATAGCGCGGCGACTCGGGAATCGTGGCGGCCAGCACGCCGTAGACCACGGCGGGCACCACCATCGACAGGAACATCCAGCGCCAGGCGTCCAGGCCGAACCACAGCGTCTCGCTGGCGCCGCCGGCGAGGTGGGCGAGCACGTAGTCCACCAGCAGCGCCAGGAAGATGCCGAGCACGATGGCGAGCTGCTGCAGTGACCCGAGTCTGCCGCGGATGCGCGCGGGTGAGGTTTCGGCGATGTAGGCCGGGGCGATCACCGAGGCCACGCCGACACCGAGACCGCCGATCACCCGGCCAAGGACCAGGATCCAGACATCGGGGGCGAAGGCGGTGACGATGGCGCTGACGAAGAACAGGATCGCCGCGATCCGCATCACCTTGAGCCTGCCGATGCGATCGGCGATCCAGCCCGCGGTCATCGCCCCCGCCGCGGCCCCGAGCAGGGCCGAGGCCACCGCGAAGCCGAGAACGGCGTCGTCGACATCGAATTCGGTTTGGATCGCCGAGACCGCGCCGTTGATCACGGCACTGTCGAAGCCGAACAGCAACCCGCCGAGCGCCGCGACGGACGCGATCCGGACCACCCGACCGCCCGACGCCGGGTCACCGTCGGGAAGAGCGGATCGGTCGGTGAAGGAGCCTCCATCATGCATCGACGTCATCCTCTCCACGGCGGGCATCATCGCCTCGCGAGTAGCAGCGCGAACCAGTCACAGTGTGCCCCCGACTGAATGGCATCTGCCGCAACCCGCGATCGCGAGCCCACATCGCCGTGTTGGGCGGGCACCGTGCGTTCATCTGGGCGACACGCGCATCATTTAGCGTCCGAAGGATGACCGATGTCGAGACTCGCCCGATCCCCCGTGCTGTCAGCGAGATCGCCGATCTCGCGACCGCCGTGAACCTGGCCGACACCACCGGATTCACCGTCGACGACAGCGACGACGACGATCCGATCCTGCTCACCGAACCCGGTGGCCTGGTCGTCGACACCTGGCGCGAGGGCTACCCCTACGACGAGCGCCTCTCCCGCCTCGAGTACGACCTCGACAAGCGCCTGCTGCAGATCGAACTGCTGAAATTGCAGAACTGGGTCAAGGCGACCGGTCGCCGCGTCGTCATCGTGTTCGAGGGTCGCGATGCCGCGGGCAAGGGCGGCACCATCAAACGGTTCATGGAGCACCTCAATCCGCGCGGGGCCCGGGTGGTGGCGCTGGAAAAGCCGTCGGTGCGCGAATCCAGCCAGTGGTATTTCCAGCGTTACGTCGAGCACCTGCCCGCCGCGGGCGAGATCGTGCTGTTCGACCGTTCCTGGTACAACCGCGCGGGTGTGGAACGGGTGATGGGTTTCTGCACGCCCGAACAGCATCGGCGTTTCCTGGCGCAGGTGCCGCTGTTCGAACGGATGCTCGTCGACGACGGCATCGACCTGGTCAAGTTCTGGTTCTCGGTCTCGCCGCTGGAACAGCGCACCCGTTTCGCCATCCGCCAGGTCGACCCGGTGCGGCACTGGAAGCTCTCACCGATGGATCTGGCCTCGCTCGACAAGTGGGATTCCTACACTGCGGCCAAGGAAGAGAACTTCGAGCACACCGACACCGATCACGCGCCGTGGATCGTGGTCAAGAGCAACGACAAGAAGCGAGCCCGGCTCAACGCGATGCG
The DNA here is from genome assembly GCF_050320175.1 of Nocardia sp. FBN12. Taxonomy (GTDB): domain Bacteria; phylum Actinomycetota; class Actinomycetes; order Mycobacteriales; family Mycobacteriaceae; genus Nocardia. Next base: position 2,408,982 of record NZ_CP190048.1, read on the forward strand.
GCACGTGTTGAGCGGGTTCGATTACGAGAACAAGGATGCCGAGATCGTCGGCACCGCCGACCCACTGATCGTGGGCCGCGGGCGCGACGTCATCGGTTCCTGAAAAGGCCTAGCGCGTCAGGCCGACTCGGTGCGCTTCGAGCATCAGCGTGGTGAGCTCGGCGCGCTCGGCGTCGTCGAGGACGTCGAAGCAGGGCGCGATCAGTTCGTCGGTCAGCTTCTCCGCGGCATCCCAGCGCGCCTGAATGTCGGCGGTCACCGGCTCGAACGGTTCGGCCCAGCCGAGGAACTTCGCGTGGCCGGGTCCGTCGTAGATCGGGGAGCCTGCCACCAGGATCGCCTGCAGCGGGGTGAGCCCGTTGGCCATCACCGCGACCAGGTGCAGCCCGCCGCGCAGCTCGCGCAGCACATGCGTCAGCTGCAATACCGCGCTCCGCCCGTCCTCGGGGACCGGCATCGCCCGCCAGCCGGCGAACAACGGCAGGCCTGTCGAGGGCGCGGCGTCGACCACCCGTCGCAGTAGCTCGGCGAGGCGATCGGCCTGTTCGAACGCGGCGAGCTTGCGTTGCCCGAAATCGCGGCACGCGATCATGTACCGGTTCGCGGCGTCGGCGGCGGGCATCGGCACCGATTCCCATGCGGCACGGACGCATTCGGGTTCGAAGAAGCCGAATGCCGCGGTCACCACATCGGCGTCGACGTCACCGAGTACCCCGCCGCGACCCCGGGTGTAGGCGCCGTGGAACCCGTCCACCCCGGTCGCCTCCCCGAACATCCGAGCCTCCCGCGAGATCATGAACGCCCCACCGAGTTCGAGTACCTGTCGTTTGACCGCTGCCGACGTCATTCGTCTGCCACCTTCCGCTGTAGTCCACTCCCAGCAGACTATAGCGCCCAATAGTCAGATACGGCAGTCCCTTCGCGAAGATAACGACCGAAATCCACACGACTGCACCCAGTAGGCTCGGGAGCATGACCGTCGACACCGGCCAGATCAGCCGGAAGACCTGGCTCGCAGCCGAATTCGTCGCTCTGTTCTTCGGTCTGACCGGGTTGTACGCGGTGACCCTGCGCGGTGTCGGCCCACTGCCTTTCCTGCTGGTGATCACGGTCGGCATCGTGATCTACCTGCGCCGCACCGGCTTCGACCGCCACAGCTTCTGGCGAGCCGACGCCTTGCGCCCAGCGCTCCCCGCGATCCTCGCGCTCTGGGTGGTCGCGGCTGTCGCCCTCACCGCCACGGTATCCGTCCTGCGCCCCGATTCGCTGTTCGACCTGCCCCGGGAACGCCCCCTCATCTGGGTCCTGATCCTCGTTTTCTACCCATTGATCAGCGTCTATCCGCAGGAACTCCTCTTCCGCGCCTTCCTCTTCCACCGCTACACCCCGGTCTTCGGCGACGGTCCGCGCATGATCGCCATCAGTGCCGTCGCCTTCGGTTTCGCGCACTTCATCGTCGGCAACTGGATCTCGGTGTTGCTGAGTGTCGCCGCCGGTGTCCTCTTCGCCACCCGGTACAGGCGAACCCGTTCACTGCTCGTCACCTCGGTGGAGCACGCCCTCTACGGCATCCTCGTCTTCACCGTCGGCCTCGGTGACTTCTTCTATCACGGGGCAGCGGCCGCGTAACTCCTCGCTCGCGCGTGTGGGCTGAGCTATAGCGCTTGCACCAGCGTGAGCTTCGACTTCTTCCGCACGGTGAAACCCAGCGTCTCGTACAAACTGATCGCCGACGTATTGTGCGCGACCGCATGCAGAAACGGTGTCTCAGCCCGCGCCCGGATTCCCGCCCCGACCGCCCGAACCAACCGCGACGCGATCCCCCTGCCCCGGAACTCGGCGTCGGTGCACACCGCGCTGATCTCGGTCCACCCCGGCGGATGCAGCCGCTCCCCCGCCATCGCCACCAACCGTCCCTCGACCCGCAACCCCAAATAGGTGCCCATCTCGATGGTCCGCGGCGCGTAGGGTCCCGGCTCGGTCCGAGCGATCAGCGCCAGAATCTCGGGAACATCAGCGGCGGTGAGCCGGTCGAGCCCGGAATCGAGGGCAACCCGCAACCCCGACCCTTCCATCTGCACCGTGTCGAACTCGGCGAGCACCGTCCACCCCGGCGGCGGCACATGCCCTGTCCCACGTATCCCGGCACTCCCACCCGGCCCGAGCGCAGTCCCCAGGTCCGCCCAATCCTGCCCGTCCAACACCACCGGATGCCCGACGAACCGCGCCACCTCCGGCTCATATCGCCCGATCCGCCCCACCCACCGCGCGAACCGCCGGTGCTCCCCGCGCAACGAAGCCCGCACGGGATCATCCAGCGGATGCACCGCGACATCGACGTCGACCGTCAACACACCCTCCTCACCACCGAACCCGACCGCCGGAACGCTAACCGACCCCACGCCCCCCGTCACCGTTTGCACTCACCGCGATTCCGGTGCCCTGATCGCCGAGGCGAGAAGGTAATCCAGTGGCAGGCCGAGAAGGCCGCCGCGGGACTCTGCTCGTTGCTCGACGAATCGGCGCAGATCCCGGCGCAACGCGTCCCAACGACCCTCCGCGGTCAGCCTGCCCTGCTCACTCACGACGTGCCCCGCGGTCCGGATCAGGAAATCGGCCGCCTCCTCGGATGAAGCGAACGGCAAGGTGATCCGGCTAGGCGAGGCGGCGGTGAGCTGTAGTCCATGAGGTTCGAGCATGCCGACGAGCGCCGCGGGATCACCCCAGCGACCAGGCGGCCCGTTGCCTGCGGGCGGCGGTGGCAGATAGACGCTCAATACTTGCCCCATCGCCGGCAGCAAGCTGCCCGGGACCCACGACGCGAGGACGACCCTGGCGCCCGGCGCGGCGACTCGCGCGAGTTCGCGGGCCGCGATCGCGTGATCGGTCGCGTACATCACGCCGAAGACCGACAGGACAACATCGGCCGACTGATCAGCGAGCGGTAGAGCTTCCAGCCCACCCCACCGCCATTCGACGTCAGCACCCACGGCGTGGGCTCGCTCCTCGGCCACCCGCAGCAGGCCCTTTTCGAAGTCGATACCGACAACTCTGCCGCCGCGCTCGGCCGCGAGCAGTGCCGCATTGCCCGTACCCGTAGCGATGTCGACCACCCGGTCGCCCGGCGCGACCGCCGCCGCGTCGACCGCCGCCACGGACACGGGCTGAAGAGATCGGCCCATCAGCGGGTAGTCACCGATGCCCCACGTCGTCACTGAACTGTTCACGATCGGCCTCCTGATACAGGAGGCGCCCTTGACCGTGGTCTCCGAAGTCGAGCGTGGCGGACCGAGTCCGTCGCAGCGCCTCTCGCCCCGGCTGCCGACACCATAGCGCGTTGTCGATCTTCCACGGAGCGAATACCTACCTCCCCCAGCGATTTCCGACCGGCGACCGCTGTTTGGCCCTGCTCGAGGCGGGCATTCGCACTGAGCAAGGACAAACCTCTACCGGAGGGACAGTTGCGTGTTCACACATCTACGAGGGGCCGCATTGATCGGGCTGCTGATGGTCGCCGGGTGCGCGACCAGTACCGAGGCGCCGGATCCCGGTCTGCCGCCGTCGGCGGCGAACGCGCCGGAGATCTCCGACGAGGCCGCCGACCACCTGTGCGAGATGATGGCGCCAGAGCTCGACAATTGGCGGGCACAGGGATCGACGGTCGCTCGCGTGTCGTTCAATGCCACGGTCCAGAACTGGGCGGTGCGCAGTGGCGGCATCAACGTCGCGGTGGCTCGCAATCGCGAGGTGATCGACACGGTGACGACGCAGCACTGCCCTGATGTGCGCGAGCAGGCCGTGCAGGCTCTCGACGTGCCGGATCTGGCCTCAGCGCTCGCCGGTGTCTGAGCCCGCCGCGTCGGGAACCGCAGCGGCTCGGCCGGTGCCGTTGCGCCGGTCCCGCAGGACGAGTACGCCCGCCGCGACCGCCCAGATCACCGCGAACGCGACCGCGCGCAGCAGACTCCAGTTGACCATCAGCATCACGAGGGCAACGCCGCCGAACAGTGTCAACAGCCGACCGGTACTCGTCTGACCATTCATCGCCAGATCATCCCACGATCCCACCGTCCTGCCGCGACGAGCCATCGCACCCAGATCGCGGTCAGCTCTCGACACGCACCGACGGACTTTCGTCGCGGATGCGTGGGCGGCGAGTGGCCCAGGCCAGCGCCGGCACGATCAGCAGCGCGATCCCCGCACCGAGGAACGCCAGCCCCGGGTAGTCGGCGAACGCCACGACGACCCCGGACCCGAGCCCACCCCCAGCGCCCGCGATCGCGATCCCCACGTCGACCGTGCCCTGGGTTCGAGCGCGAGTCGCGACCGGCGTCGCATCGGCGATCATGGTCGTCCCCGCGACCAACCCCAGATTCCAGCCCACCCCGAGCAACCCGAGCGCCACCGCCAGCGCCCCCACCGAACTCGGCGGGGCCAGCGCCGCGGCCAACCCGGCCGCGATCAACGTGCCCGCGGCCGCCACCGCGACGAACCCGGTCCCGAACCGATCGACGAGCATCCCGGACAGCAGCGAGGGCAGATACATCCCCGCCACATGCACCGCGATCACGAACCCCGCCGCACCCACACCGTGCCCGTGATGCTGCATGTGGATCGGCGTCATCGTCATGACCGCGGCCATGACCAACTGCGTCACGACCATCACCGTCGTCCCGGCCACGATCGGCGCCGACCACCGCGTCGAAACGCCGGCCACGACAACCTCCTCGGACGGCTCCGCCACCCTCCGGGCGAGCACGAGCGGATCCGGCCGCAACAGCACCCACAGCACCAGTGCCGCCAGCGCATACGCTGCCCCGGACAGCACGAACGGACCCGACAGCGCCGGAATGCCCCACCGCACAGCCATATTCGACATCGGCGTCGTCAGATTCGGGCCCACCACCGCGCCCACCGTCGTCGCCACCAGCACCGTGCTGATCGCGCGCGCCCGATGCGCGGGCCGCGCCAGATCCGCACCCGCGTATCTGGCCTGCAGACTCGTCGCCGTACCCGCCCCGTACACGATCAGCGACACGAACAGCAACGGCAGGCTCCCGGTCACCGCGGCCGCCACCACCCCGAAACTCCCCAGCGCGCCGGTCAGATACCCGAGCGTGAGCCCCGCCCGACGCCCGGACCGCTGCGAAATCCGCCCCACACCCACCGCCGCCGCGGCCGACCCGATCGTGAACATCGCCGCGGGCAACCCCGCCAATCCGGTGGACCCGAGCATGTCCTGCGCCAACAGGGCACCGACCGTGATGCCCGCGGCGAGCCCCGCCCCACTGAAGATCTGCGCCGCGACCAACACGGCCAGCGTGCGCCGTTGCGCGGGATGCTCGCTCATGAGCGTCATCATCGCGGCACACATGGACGTCAGTCCAGTCGCTGGGCACAGAAAGGTCCAGCGACGACCAACCGGCCTCCTCGACCAAGGAGACCGCTAGCGCAAGAACGGCCCCAGCTTGATGTTCACCTCGGAACCGACCTCCTCGATCGACATGATCGGCCACACCCGCCCGGGCTGCATCGTGCCCGCGGCCGTGGCGTAACCGACGACATCGAGTGCCGAACCCCCGTTGTCGTCACGCAGAATCTCCGCCGCGGTGCGCACCCCATCGGAGAACACCACGTCGAACTCGTCGGCCATGCGATCGGCGCGCACCACCACACCGGGAAACAGATGCGAATAGTCGACGATGATCCGGCCGGGCTCTGCGCGTTGATCCATCGGCGTCCTTTCCGTGCCCGACCTCAGTGACCGCACGGATCAGTGAGATGCAAACCCTCGCCGACCTTGATCCGGCGGTGCTCGGCGACGACAATTCCCACACCGAACAGCAGGCACACACCGCTGACGATGCCGGCGATCACCGCCCATCCGACAAATCCGGAACCGGCGGCCGTCAAGGTGGCCGCGAGCATCACGATGCCGATTCCCAGGAGCAACAGTCCCGGCCAGTTCAGCGAGTCCTGGACCAACTCCCCCGCATGTGAGCGCGTCGTGCGCTCGGTATCGGGAAACTTGTGTTGATGGGGATCAATGTAGTCGGTCATGGCACGGCCTCCTTTCGACGAGGGTTCTCCCCAGTCGGCGCGTACCCCCGATTCAATCGGGCAAACGGGCGGCATCCTGTTCGTTTTCACGGACGAGCACGAAGAAGTACGGATCCGGAAAATTGCGGTAGTCCATCAGGCCCAACACCGTGTCGTCATCGACCCGGCGGAACACATCGATGATCGGCAGATGGTCGTACACCATCGCCGTGGTGACAACACCGCGGTGCTCGACCGCCCGCAGCCGCGCCCGATACCGGCGCGTGCGCAACGCCGGTTTCAGCACCCCGAGCAGTCCCCGACCCCGCTCGACGACCGTCCCCGGCACCTTGCCGACCATGCCCAACGGCACACGTTTCGGATCGACAGCGAAAATGTCACCCGCGGGATCGCGGAACAACAGCGGATGCACACTGTCCACACCGTCGAACTGTTTGCCATACCACCCGGACGCCACGAGCAGCCCGTCCAACTGGTGCCCGGTGGCCAGCTCGCGACCGTGCCACCGACCGGTGAGCTCGCTCGCGGACACCGGCGCCAGACTGTCGAACAGCGCCAGCGCCGCCTCCCTGGAACAGGCGGGTTCGAGCGCGCTGAGTTGGTCGATCGTCATGAAAATCCTCTCCTATCAGGCAGGCAGTCGCAGCGCGCCGGGCGCCGACGCGGGCACAGCGGGCCGAACCGGGGCCACCGGACTGATCCGCTGGTAGCCGGCACCGAGTTCAGGGCGCGGATCCGGCTCGCCCTTGTTCGGCCAGAACGCCATCGCGCGCTCAGCCTGCGCGGTGATGGTGAGCGACGGATTCACACCGAGATTGGCGGTGATCGCACTGCCGTCGGCGATGTGCAGGCCGGGGTGGCCGTAGACGCGCTGGTAGGGGTCGATAACGCCGGTGTCGCGGGAGTCGCCGATGGTGCAGCCGCCGATGTAGTGCGCTGTCGCGGGGATATTGAAGATATCGGTGGCGATATTGCCGGTGATGCCGTCGGATTCGGCCGCGTAGCGGCGCGCGATGTCGTGCGCCATCGGAATCCACTCCGGATTCGGCTCCCCGCTGCCCTGCTTCGTCACCAACCGCTTTCCCTTCAAATACGAGGTCAGCGAATTGTCGAGCGACTGCATCACCAGCAGGATCACCGACCGCTCCGACGCACCGTGCGCGTTCTGCGAACGCAGGAACTGCACCGGATGCAACAGCATCGTCAGCAACAACCGCAGGAACCGGAACGCCCCACCGTCGACCATCGGCACGGTCTGCAAGAACAACGCGTTCTGCCCCTTGCCGTAGGTGCACACCTCCACATGCGTCTGCGGTTCCGGGTGAATCGAGGACGTGATCGCCACACCCTGGGAGAAATCCCGTCGGGACTTACTCGTGACCCCGATGATCGCCTCGGAATTACTACGCGTCAGCTCACCGACCCGCGCCGACAACTCGGGCAGCGTGCCGTCGCCGCGCAACTTGTGCAGCAACTTCTGGGTGCCGAGCGCCGCCGCCGCGAACACCACCTGCTGCGCGGTGAAAGTGCGACGCTCCTTACGCACCCAACCATTCGACTGCACCGTCTCGACGCGATAACCACCGTCACCGTCGGGCACCACCGACGTCACCGTGGTCAACGGATGTACCTGTGCGCCATTGCTTTCGGCCAGATGCAGGTAATTGAGCGTAGTCGTGTTCTTGGCATTGTGCTTGCAGCCAGTGAAACACTCCGAGCAGTGGATACAGCCCGCCCGGCGCGGACCCGCACCACCGAAGTACGGGTCATCGACCTCGACGCCTTCGGAACCCTCGTTGAAGAAGACACCGACATGGGTGCGATGGAACGTGTCGACGACCTTCAGATCCCGCGCGACCTGCAACAACACCTCATCCTTCGGCCCGACCCGCGGATTCTCGACCACGCCGAGCATCCGCGAGGCCTGGTCGTAGTACGGCGCGAGCTCGGACTTCCAGTCGGTGATGTGCGACCACGCACGATCGCGGTAGAACTCCGGCAACGGTTCGTAGAGCGTATTGCCGTAGATCAGCGAACCACCGCCCACGCCCGAACCACTGAACACCAGGCACTTGCCGAGTGCGCTGATCCGCTGCGGCCCGGTGAGGCCGAGGCGCGGCGCCCAGATGGCCTTCGGAATGTTCCAGTTGGTCTTCGGGTAATCCTCGACGTTCCAGCGCCTACCGGATTCGAGAACACCTACCCGGTAACCCTTTTCGGTCAGCCGCAGCGCGGTCACGCTGCCACCGAAACCGGAACCGACGACGATCACGTCGTAGTCGTAGTCACTCATCGCGACACCACCTCATAGTCGGCGGGGTCGAACCGCGCCTGCTTCTTGTATTGGATTCCCAGCAGTGGCCAGTTGGTTGTGATCCGGCCGTCGGCCTGGCGATACCACGACGAGCAGCGACTCCACACGCTCCCGCTGAGCTGCTCCTGGATCCGCTCGTCATAGGCCTGTTCCACGTCCGGACGCACCGTCAGTGCGCGACCGGACGCCGCGAGATGGGCGACATAGTCGCCGAGGTACTTCGCCTGCGCCTCGAGGAAGTAGATGATCGAGCCGCCACCGGTATTGGTGTTGGGGCCGTACATGATGAACAGGTTCGGAAACCGCGGCACGGTCATGCCGTAGTAGGCGTGCGCGCCACTGTCCCACTCCTGCGTCAATTCCCGGCCCTGCGCGCCCGTGATCGTCATCGGGGCGAGGAACTCGGTGCTGGTGAAGCCGGTACCCCAGATGATGACGTCGACCTCGTGTTCCTGCCCGTCGGCGGTGCGCACACCCGCCGGTGTGATCTCGGCGATCCGCTCGGAGGTGACCTCCACATTCGACTCGGCCAGCGCGGGAAGATAGTTGTCGGAGAACAGGATTCGCTTGCACCCGACCGGGTAGTCCGGCCACACCTGCTCGAAAAGACCCGGCTTGGCTTTGGTCTGCCTGCGCATGTGCCACTTCGAGACGGCCTTGATCGCGGCGGCCAGGGGTTTGGAGTACACCCAGGCGACACTGAGCCCCTCGACCACGCCGTACCAGGTGCCGCGTTCGGCGAGCTCGGTCACGGGTAGCTTCTCGAACACCCGATGGTGGCGTGCGGAGAACTCACGATCGGGTCGCGGGATGATGTAGGGCGCGGTCCGCTGGAACAGCGTCAGCTTCTCGACCTGCGGCTGAACCTCGGGGACGAACTGGATCGCACTCGCCCCGGTACCGATCACCGCCACGCGCTTGCCCGACAGATCGACCTCGTGATCCCACTCGGCGGAGTGAAAACTACTACCGCCGAAACTGTCCCGGCCCTCGATCGCGGGCAGGGCGGGCCGGGAGAGCTGGCCCACCGCCGACACCAGCACATCGACCACCACCGGCTCCCCGCCGCTGAGCCGGACCGTCCACTTCCCGGTCGTGTCGTCGAACGCGGCGCCGAGTACCTCGGTGCCGAAGCGGATGTGGCGGCGGACATCGTACTTCTCGGCGACGTGCCTGATGTAGTCGAGGATCACCGGCTGCCGCGAGAACCGGTGCGGCCAACGTGGATTCGGTTCGAACGAGTAGGAGTAGAACGGCGACGGTACGTCGCAGGCGGCACCGGGATAGGTGTTCTCCCGCCAGACACCGCCGACATCATCGGCCTTCTCGAACACGACGATGTCATCGAAGCCGCGCTTCTTCAGTTCGATCACGGCCGCGAGGCCGCCGAACCCGCTGCCGATCACGGCGATGGACGGTGTCATGAGGTCCCTTCGAGAACGAGGCGAGCACAGGTAGCGGGGTCGTCACTGAACGGAAGGTGCCCACAACCCGGGAGGTCGACATGCCGCGCGAACGGCAACACCACCCGGGCACGGGCGCTCTGGGTGCGGTGCACGAGCACGATGTCGCGCGTGCCCCACGCGATCGTCACCGGAATCTCCGCCAGGGAGCCGGGATCGTCGCCGGGGTCGAGGACGTAGTTGCCGAAATCGTCGCGGGCCGCGGCGAACGAGGTGGCACCGGCCAACCCCGCCAAATCAGTACGAGCGGCATCGGGGTCGACACGGACCGGGTGGCCGAACATCGACGACAGCAGCACGGCGCGGCCCGCGGGGTGTCCGACCAGCCGGTCCAATGTCGGCCCGGCGACCCGGGCCGCAGCACGCATGCTGGTGAGCAAGCCCTGTGTCCAGCGCCTGCCCACCGGCCCGTAGAACCCGACCGGCGAGAACGCAGTGACCCCGGACGCCACGCCTGCCCGGCCCAGTTCGAGGGCGATACCGCCGCCCATCGAACTGCCTGCCACGTGCGGGCGCCGAATATCGTTGTCCGCCAACCACTGCGTGAGCCACGCGGCGTACCCGCGCGGGCCCGGACGCACGGCGTCCAGCGCCGGTGAGTCACCGAAACCCGGTAGATCGATCGCGACAACCTCGTGCTGCTCGGCCAGCAGCTCGACGATCGGCGCGAAAACCTGCCGGCGACTACCGAGACCGTGCACGAGCACGATCGGCGAACCACTGCCCCGGCGGAGGTGAGAGATCTGCGTCATCGCAGCCCTTCATCCAAATAAACAGTTACTGCGTACGGTTTCTTGATTGCACCAGCTCGATCGCCCGTCGTCAAGAGGTGACGGCCGACACTTTTAACTCAATCTACCCAATCTTGTCGGCGGCACGTACGATTTCTTGGGTGACCGTGCAACCACCGCGCCGCACCCAGGCCGAACGTCGGGCATCCACCCGCGCCCGAATACTGGCCTGCACCGCCGAATGCCTGCTCGAACGCGGCTACACGGCAACCACCGTCAGTGCGGTACAGGAACGTGCCGGGCTCGCCCGCGGCACAGTGCAACACCACTTCCCCACCCGAGCCGAACTGCTCATCGCCGCCACCACCCAGGTGGTCGACACCCGACTCGAGAAGTTCCGGCGCGAAGCGCAACTCCTCGCACCCGGCCGCGACCGGCTGCAATCCGTCGTCGACCTCGCCTGGCGCGACCTGAACAGCCCCGCCTTCTTCACCGCCCTCGACCTGTGGGTCGCCGCGCGCACCGACACCGAACTCCGCGACCAGCTCGTCATCGAGGAACGTCGCGTCTTCACCGAAATGCGCAGGCTCTACCTCGAGGTACTCGGCGAACCGTATGCCTCGGACCCGCGCGCCGAGGTCCTGGTCGAGTTCACCATCGACCTGCTCACCGGACTCTCCATGACCGCCATGCTCACCGGCACACTCGGCGAACGCGAAGCCGTACTGCGCCGATGGAAACGGGCGCTCGCCGTGCTCGTCGGACAGCTACCCAGCGATGAACTACTCGACGGAAGTCCGCTGCCGGTCGCGGCGAACTGAGCACTCTCGACGCAGACCCCCGCAGCGGGCGCCTCGACCTAAGCGCCCGACGTCTGCACCCCGGACAACCCGTTCCAGCACAGCGCGACAACAGTGTCGACAGCGTCGCCCTTCGGAATCGGACGACCCGCGTCGAGCCACTGCCTGGCGGCGAGGTGGCTGGCACCCACCACCCCGAACGCACACGCGTAGGCGCGGACGTCATCCATCCCCGCCGCACGGAGCTCGGCGCTCACCAGCACCGCGCACTCACCCATCGCGTTGCGCACCCGCCACCGCACACACGGTTCGCTCGGCACCGGAGACTCGAAGACCAGAGTGTGCCCGCCCGCGTCCTCGGCGACGAAATCGAAGTAGGCGAGCACCGCGCGGCGCACCTTGTCCTCTTGCCCATGGGCGTCGGCCAGCGCGTCGCGGATACCTTCCACCATCCGGTCCAGATAACCCTGCAGGACAGCCAGATACAGGTCCAGCTTGCTCGCGTAGTGCGTGTACAGCACCGGCTTGCTCATCCCGGCTCTGATGCCGATGTCGTCCATGCTCGCACCGTGGTAGCCGTGGGCCACGAAGACCCCGCGGGCGGCACTGAGCACCGCGAGTCGCCGCTGGGTGCGGGCCGTGGTCTCGACGCCTTCGATGGTGGAGCTGTCGTTGTAGAGAAGTGTCATGGGACGTCCGGGGATTCGAGAGTGCTCACCACGTGAGCACCGGCTTGACGGCGATGCCCGCGCGCTGGTCGGCCAGCGCCGCGCCGACCTCGATGTGCGGGTACCGGGCGATCAGGCGATCGACCGGGAAACGACCCGCCGCGTACAGATCGAGCAGGTGGGGAATGAAGGTGCCGGGCACACTGTCACCTTCCAGGCAGCCGCGAATCGCCTTGCCGTGCAGCACGAGATCGCTGATATCGACCGGTGGTGTACCGCGGCCGAGTCCGACCGCCACCACCGTGGCGCCGACCGCGAGCGCGGCGACGGCGTCCGCCAGCACGGTCGCGATGCCGGTCGTGTCGACGGCATGGGTCGCGCCGCCCCCGGTGAGTTCGCGGATGCGCGGCGCGGTGGGCCCATCGGCAGGATCGAGCGCGGTATCGGCTCCCAGCTCGACAGCCAGTTCCCTTCGCGCGGCCGATGTTTCGATGACCGCAACCCGGACGTCGGGGACCGTACGGGCAGCGAGCAGAGCTGCCATCCCGACCGCGCCCGCCCCGTACACAGCGACCCACGCGCCCGGCTCCGGGCGCAGGGCGTTGAGCACAGCGCCCGCACCGGTCTGGAATCCGCAACCGAACGGCGCCGCCACCGCGAGGTCGGCAGCGGGGTCGATCACCACCGTGTTGTCCTCGGTGGTCAGCGCGTATCCTGCGAAACTCGACTGACCGAAGAACCCGTCCAGAATCGGCGAACCCTCGACGAGGACGCGGGGCGCGCTGTGCGCGCGACGCCCGAACTGATTCAACGTGGTAGCGCTGTGGCAGTAGGCGGGCCGGCCGGACGCGCAGTTGCGACAGGTACCGCAGTGCCGGAAGGTCAGCACCACGTGATCGCCGACCCCAACCGTCCGCACATCGGGCCCTACCGCCGCCACCACACCCGCGCCCTCGTGGCCGAGCAGGATCGGACGGTCCGCCGCGCCTGCCCGACGGGTCACCAGGTCGGTATGACAGATCCCGGCGGCGACGATCCGCACCAGGATCTCCCCCGCACGAGGCTCGTCGACCTCGACCGGCTCGATCGAGAACTCCGCCGCCGGATCGCGCGACAGCACCGCCGTCGTGCGCATCAGGACACCCGTTCCAACAGGAAGTAGAAGTACTCGCCCTGCGCGAGAACCAGTTCGGGGCGACCGTTCATGATGCCCATCAGGGTGGTGTCATCGAGCCACTTGAAGTGGTCGAACACCGCCCGCCCGTCGTAGACCATGGTCGCGGTGACCTCGCCGCGGAACTCGATGTTCCACAGGGTCGCTTCACCCTGTCCCAGTTCGACATTCGAGAACAGGGTGCCGTCCTCGGCCCGGCAGATCAGTGGCTTCGCATCGTCGAGGGCAAGGAAATTCTTTCCGTACCACCGGCTCGCAGGCAGTGCGCGACACAGCGGGTGACCGGTCTGGAAGGCGTCGCCGCGCCATTCACCGAGGATCTCCTCGGCTCGGGCCGGGCGTAGCCGGGTCCACAGCTGGTCCAGATCGGCGGTCGCGACACCCGCCGACTGTTCCCTGAGCTGCTGCCACCGTGGTTTGTCCGCGCTCATCAAGCCCTCGTCTCACAGGTTTCAGAACCGTACGGTTCCGCAATGGACCATAGTTCCGAACCAGATGGTTCGGCAAGAGGTACGATTCGGCGCATGCGGGCGGCAGGTCAGGCAACCAGGGAGCGAATACTCACCGCGGCGAAAGCGGAGTTCGCCGAATTCGGCATCGCGGGCGCTCGGATCAACCGCATCGCGGCCGCCGCACACGCCAGCAAGGACCGGCTCTACGCCTACTTCCCCGGCAAGAACGAGCTCTACGCGGCCGTCACCGAGCGCTGGACCACCGAAACCAGCAGCGAAGCCGCCATGTCCGCCGACGACCTTCCCGCCTATGTGGGCCGCCTGTTCGACCACTTCATCACCCACCCCGACAACGCCCGCCTACAAGCCTGGGCCGAACTCGAACCGTCCGGCGACATCCCGCTGGTGCTGCGCCGCACCATCGACGCGAAGATCGCCGAGCTCCGGCGCGGTCAGCACGAAGGTCTCATCACCACCGATATCCCCGCCCCGATCATGCTCCGCATGCTCACCGATCTCGCCCGGACGTCAGCCACCCATGCGAGGACAGGAGCTACTGGCGACGGTCGCCTGGCGGCGCAACGCGCGGCGGTGGTGGCGGCCGTGGCGCGCATGGTGGCCGCGCCGTAGCGGCCGGCGCATCGGATCCCGCACCGCACACGCGATCCCCTACTGGGTCGGGCACTGGCCCCTTTCCTCCTTGTGTTTTGAATATCGTTCGGCCACCGCAGCGGCGATAAGCGAGGGTGGATTTACATAGTTAGATGCATATATCGCAATATCGCGATTAATTCTAGACGAGACACCGCACTGAAGACCATCGGCGCGTTCATCTCGACCCCGCCACGATCGTTCGGCACTGTTCAAAACCCTTCTGCCCCTTGGCCTGCCTCCTCCCCCGCCACCGATCAGGCCGAGCAGCACACCCACTCCCCCACCTCGTACAGTTGCCCGAATGAACGAGGATCTGCGCATCTGTTTCATCGGCGACTCCTTCGTCCAAGGCATCGGCGACCCGGCGTACCGCGGCTGGGTCGGTCGCGTACTCGCCGCGACCGGTCCCGGCATCACCGCGTTCAACCTCGGCATCCGGCGCAACACCTCCGCCGATGTCCTCCGCCGCTGCTGGCGAGAGGTCGAGCCGCGCATCCTGCCCGACACCGACAATCGCCTGGTGCTCTCCTTCGGCAGCAACGACTCCGTCGTCGAGAACGGCAACGTCCGGGTGGACAGGACTCAGTGCCTCGACAATCTCGCGACCCTGCTGACCGAAAGCCGCGACCGCGCGATCCACCCGCTGGTGATCGGCCCACCACCGGTCATCGACGCCGGCAAGGAGCACCTGCGGCGCACAGCGGACCTCGCCGACGACATGGCAGACCTCTGCGACTCACGCGAGGTGCCGTTCGTCGCCACCACAAGACAATTGGCCGAAGACCTTGTCTGGACTCGCGAAGCCGCGGCAGGCGACGGCGCCCACCCCGGCAGCGGCGGCTACCAGCGCTTGGCCGAACTGATCCTCGCCGGTCAGTGGCATTCCTGGATCGCCAGGCCCACCCCGTGAGGGCTACTCCACGAGGCCGAGGAGGGTCAGGTCGCGGACATACTTGGCGATGAGATCTGCCGGAAGGTGCGGGATGTCGTTGCCGGGGCCGAGCTGGGCGGCGCGGACGGCGGCGTGGAATCCGGCGGCGGGCAGAGCCGAACCGGGCAGTGGGCGGCCGGGTTTGCGGTAGGCGTCGAGTAGCGGGAGCAGGGTGTGTTTGCGCTGGGCTGCGGGTAGGGCGCGCAAGGCTGTTTCGAAGCGGGCGAACCACGTGTCGTAGTTGTCGACGCGGTCGATGTGGTGGCCTGCCTCGATCAGCCAGTCGACGAAGACGTCGAGGGAGATGCCGTCGTCGTGCGGGTTCAGGACGTCGTAGGTTCGGTAACCGCTCGTCGCGGCGGCGCCCAGTTCGGTGATCGCCGTGGCGACGAAGTCCGCGGGCAGGCCGTCGTAGTGGGCGCGTTGTCGTCGTCCGCGGGAATCTGTGCGGTAGAACGACTTCGGGGCCAGGCCGGTGACGAGCACACTCAGCAGGAGCCGGGTGAAGACGTCGGGCACGTTGAGCTGGCCACGGAAGTGACTGTGCGCCAGGATCATGTCCGAGCGGAATACCGCGACGGGCAGTCCGAACCGCTCGGCCGCCTCGCGCAGCAGAACCTCGCCCGCCCACTTGCTGTTGCCGTAGCCGTTGGCATAGGAATCGTCGAGCAGGCGGACCGGGCTCATCGTTCGCACGTCGCCGTCTTCGGCGAAGTACTCCCCCTGCGCCGCGACGGCCACGGTCGACAGGTAGTTGACCGGCTTGCGCGTAGTTGTCAGCGCCAGCCGGATGATCTCGGCGGTGCCGACCACGTTCGGGCCGAACAGCTGTGCGTACGGAAGCACATGGTTCACCAGCGCCGCCGAGTGCACGATCAGATCGACCTCGGCGGCCAACCGGCCCCATGTCGGCTGTGGCAGACCGAGGTTCGGCTCACCGATGTCGCCGGGCAGTACTTCCAGGGTGTCCTCGGCGAGAACCTGGAAGTGGGTGGCGAGCTCGCTGTCGCTGTCGAACGCGGCGTCGAGGCGCGCGCGGGCGGCGACTGCATCCCCGCCGCGAACTACGCAGATCACCGTGCCGCCACGCGGGGCGAGCCGTTCCAGCCAGGTCAAGAGGAGAAACCGGCCGAGGTAGCCGTTGGCGCCCGTGATCAGCACCGTCCGCGCAGGCCCGGTGGCGGGTACCCGGGCCACAGTCGTGACGTCCACGAACTTCTCGAGGGTCAGATCCGCAGCGCGAATCTGGGTGGCGCCCACACCGTGGACCGTATCGGAATCAGTTCTGTGTGCTCCGGGTTCGCGTTCACGCTGGATGTAGTCGGCGATGCGTGCCAAGTCGCTGTCCGGCCCGAGCAGCACATTCACCGGCACCTCCACCGCGAGCAATTCCCGCAGCAGCGTCGAATACGACAGTGCCGCCAGCGAATCGCCGCCGAGATCACCGAATCGCGCGTCCGGCCGCAGATCGCCCGGATCACCGCCGAGCACCGCGCGAGCGGCACGGGCGACGGTGTCGTACACCGGCAGTCGGGGCGCATCGCGACGCAACCGCTCCAGTTCGTCTTCCTGACCCCGCGCGAGATCCGCGTAGAGCTTCTCGAGACGCTCCCCATAACGCTGTTTGAGCTTCGGGCGCAACAGTTTCCCGACTCCGGACAACATCCCGTCGGCCGTCGAGAACGGTTCGGCCTCGATAATGAAGTCACGCGGAATCTCGTACGGCTCGAGCTCGGCGGCCATGGCGGCGCGGTGCAGCGACGAACTCACCGCGGCGCGCAACCCGTCGGCAGGTCCCGCGAGCGCGGCCTCGGTGGGCACCACGACCGCCAGCAGATACGACCGTTCGCTGCTGCCGTACACATAGATCTGGCGTACCAGATCGGCGCCCGCGAACACCGCTTCCAGCCGTGACACCGTCACGAACTCGCCCTGGGAGAGCTTGAGGACATTGTTGCGGCGGTCGACATAGGCCAACCGGTCCGGTGCCAGCTCGGCCACCACATCACCGGTGCGGCAGAAACCGTCGGCATCGAACACCTCGGCGGTCACATCGGGGCGCCGGTAGTACCCGGCGATCATGGTGGTGGTCTTGAGCAGCAATTCACCGCGTGGATACGGCTTGTCGGTGCCGAAATAACCGAGCTCGGGCACGTCGACGAGCTTGTAGTCCAGCACCGGTGGGCGCATCACCTTCGTATCGAAGATCACCCCGCCACCCGTCTCGGTAGAGCCGTACCCATCGTGCAGCCGCAACTGCACCACTGACTCGACGAACGTTCGCAACTCGGGTGCGATCGGCGCGCTGCCGCACAGCACCGACATCAACCGACCACCCAGGAACTGTTCGCGCAGTTCGGTTTTCACCGCGGCGATCGCCGCGTCGCCGCGCTCGGCCACCGTCGTGCGGAAGCGCTGCTGGATCATGTCGCACACCCGCGGCACCAAGAAGATCTCGGTGGGCCGCACGAGCGCGATGTCGGTGAACAGCGTGGACAGGTCCGGCGCCGCCGCGAAATACGCGGTGCCGCCGCGGGCGAGCACGCTGTTGAGGGTGAGGCGGGCCGCGATATGGCTCATCGGCAGGAAATTGACATTGATCGCGGTCAGCGGCCGGGGAGGTTGCCAGCCCACGGCGACCAGTCGCTGGGTGTACATCGCGCCCTTGGGAGTTCCGGTACTCCCCGAGGTGTAGATCAGCAGGGCGAGGGGGTCTGCGCCCTCGGCAGGCACGTTCAGCGGGGCCGCGGCGGCGAGGCGGCCCTGTTCGATGGTGTCGTCGAGAGTGGTGGGCACGAGGGCCGATCCCCCGGCCCTCAGTCGGGTGCGGGCCGCGTCGAGGGCATCGCGGTGATCGTCGTCGTCGGCGTGATGGTCGAACACGATCAGCGACCGTGGGGTGGCGCCGGCCAGCACC
Source organism: Nocardia sp. FBN12 (assembly GCF_050320175.1). Lineage (GTDB taxonomy): Bacteria > Actinomycetota > Actinomycetes > Mycobacteriales > Mycobacteriaceae > Nocardia. The sequence continues at coordinate 2,427,146 of NZ_CP190048.1, forward strand.
GCGTCGACGGCGATGTCCAGGTGCGCGGTATCGACGGCAAATACCGTCGGCTCGGTCTCGTCGAGAATCGAACGCAACTGTTCGAGACCCGCGCCCGCCTGCAGCGGCACCGCGACCCCGCCGAGATGGATCGTGGCGAGATCGAGCACGGTGTAATCGGCGCTGGTGAACCCGAGCACCGCGACGAAATCCCCCGCGATGACGCCGTCGCGATGCCAGGCGGCGGCCAGCGCGCGAGTGCGCTCCCACACCTGCCCATAGGTCAGTACGTCGAACTCCGGCACCAGCTTTCGAGTTGCCCGTCCGCCGCTGTCGACCAGTTCGGTACGCCGAGTGCCGAGTGCCGGACGGTCGGCGTAGGCCGTCATGACGGTCTCGACGATGCGGGCCGTCGCGAGTCCGGGGGTCGTGACGATGGCGTGCACGTCTTCGGCGGGACGCGCCGCACGGATCTGCTCGTCGTCGGCGTAGAGCGCCTTGATGCGGTCGGCCAGCTGTCCCGCGGCGAGCTCTACCGTCATGCTCCGGCCTTCCGAATGCCTTGCCACGCTTCACGTTGCGCGGAATCGGGATCGACCAGCACGCGCGGTGGATGGTCGATGATGGAGGTGGTCCGGCGTTCGGCGGTGTAGGGGGTCCACGGCGCCAGCGGCCTGCCGGTGCGGGCGAAGCTGAGCCAGTTGTCCTGGATGTGGTCCTGGACCGCAAGGAACGCCCGCCTGCCGCCCGCCGCGGTCATCGCACGGCCGACCGGTCCGTCGACCCAGCCGAAGACCGGGACGAGGTCGAGCGCGTGGGTGGCGCCGAAGCCCGCGAGGTGCAGTGCGCGCGGGGCGTAGTCGTACCGGTACGCGTAGGTGGGGGCGTAGCGGCTGTGGCCTTCGAGGACGGCGAGAGTCGGGCGCAGGAAGAGGTGGTCGCCACCGATGCGCACCGCGGTCCGGTTGGCGGGATAGCCGGGGTAGGTGCTGGTCACCCGCTGTTCTGTGCCGGGCTCATAGCGTTCGAAGATGGTGGCTAGCTGCGCGGGCGTGTGTGGGACCGCCTTGGCGAAGCGCTGGAACAGTGTCATCTCGTCGCGGTTGGTCCCGATGATCAGCGGCACCGGATGCGCGCGACCCGCCGCGATCGCGTCCAGGGGCATCTCGGGCAGGAAGTCGCCGTCCGCGACCGGGGCGTAGGGGAAACTGCCCGGTTCCTCGCGCAGAGATTTGGCCAGCGCGCGGTCGCCCGCTCGACACAGCTCCTTCGGGGACACGGCGCTCAGAATCGTCGCGGCATCGGCGGGGGTGGCGCCGAGGCGGTCCAGGCAGCGGCGGGCGAACCGGCGCGCCTCGTCGGGTGTCGAGGTCCAATCGGCGGGGGCGCTCTGCGCGATCGCCCGGTGGAACAGGCCGCGCGCGGCGGGCGTCGCCAGCAGGCTGACCACCGCGTGCGCACCGGCCGATTCGCCGAAGATGGTGACGTTGTCGGGGTCACCGCCGAACGCGGCGATATTGCGACGCACCCATTCGAGCGCCGCGACCTGATCGCGCAGACCGAGGTTCGACTCGAAAGGCCGGTCCGGCGTGGAGAATTCGCTGAAGTCGACGTAGCCGAGCGCACCGAGCCGGTAGTTCACCGACACCACGATCACCTCGCCCCGCGCGGCCAATCGTGCGCCGGAGTACATGCTCGACGTGCCGATCAGATAGCCGCCACCGTGAAAGAACACCATCACCGGGCGCGGTGTCGACGACGGTGTCGCCGGAGCGGTCACGTTGAGCGTCAGGCAATCCTCCCCGATGGGTTGCCACGTGCGCGGCCCGACGCGGGCACCGTTGGGGTTCTGTACCGCGGCGAAGCCGAACTCGGTTGCCGACCGGACCCCCGTCCACGGTCGAACGGGCTGGGGCGCACGCAACCGCAACGCTCCGATGGGTGGGGCCGCGTAGGGCAGGGCACGCCAGCGGGCGATTCGACGACCCGCACGACCGCGCACGACTCCGTCGGCGCTCACGATCTCGGTGGACAACATCCCTCGAATGTACGTGGTACCCGCGGTACCGCGCAGGTGGTTCGGTCGGCGAACTGTTTCGGCGGCGCATCGACGCCGCGGACTAGACTGGTCCGATGACCGGCGAGGTTCCGGAAACAGCCCCGCGGGCGGCGCGGGACTCCCCCGATATCGCCGCACTCGACCGCTTGGTTTCCACCTGCCGCGCCTGCCCCCGGCTCGTCGCCTGGCGCGAAGAAGTCGCCGTCGTCAAGCGTGCCGCGTTCCGCGACGAACAGTATTGGGGTCGACCCGTCCCCGGCTTCGGGCCGGTCGATGCGCGGATCCTCGTGGTGGGGCTCGCCCCCGCCGCCCATGGTGGCAACCGGACCGGCCGCATGTTCACCGGCGACCCGAGCGGCAACGTCCTGTTCGGTGCGCTGCACACGGTGGGTCTGGCTACCGGCGCGCATCCGGTCAGCCGTGCCGACGGCATCGAATTGGTGAGCACCCGGCTCACCGCACCCGTGCATTGCGCGCCGCCGGACAACAAGCCGACACCCGAGGAGCGGCGACGCTGCGCGCCGTTCCTCAGCCGGGAATTGGAATTGCTCCGTCCGACCCTGCGGGTGATCGTCGTTCTCGGGGCCTTCGGCTGGCAGGCCCTGTTCACCGTCCTGCTGGCAGGAGGCTGGAATGTGCCACGCCCCCGTCCCCGTTTCGCCCACGGCGCGCAAGTCGTGCTCACCCATCCCGACGGTCGATCGGTCACCGTGCTGGGCAGTTACCACGTGAGCCAGCGCAATACCGCCACCGGCCGGGTGACGCCCGCGATGATCGAGGACGTCCTGCTGCGCGCGAAGACGATCGCCGAGTCCTGACCGGAATTCGCGATCTCGTCACCTAGGATCGAACAGTGCTGACTGTGTACACGATCGGCCATTCCACGCGGACCGCGGACGAATTCGTCGGCCTGCTCGATGATTACGGCGTCACCCAGCTCGTCGATATCAGGACCGTGCCCCGGTCACGTCACAATCCACAATTCGGACGTACGACGCTCCCGGAAATCCTACGGGCGAAAGACATTCGCTACCTGTATCTCGCCGCGCTCGGGGGATTGCGCCACGGGGCGAGCAGCGATCTCAACTCCGGCTGGCGCAACGCGTCCTTCCGCGCGTACGCGGATTACATGCAAACACCGGAATTCAGCACGGGCATCGACGAACTCGTCGACCTCGCGGGCACGGCGACGACAGCCGTCATGTGCGCTGAAGCGGTCCCGTGGCGGTGCCACCGGTCACTGGTGGGCGACGCGTTGCTGGTCCGGGGCGTACAGGTGCGCGACATCATGTCCGCCACCCGAGCACCGGAGCATCAGCTGACGAACTTCGCCCACGTCGCGGGAACGACGATCACCTATCCCCCGCCTGTCGAAGATTGATATGCGTCCATAACAGTTCACTGCGATGGCAGGAGATCCGAGGATGAGTTCGCTGGCAATGAGCACTCTGGACGTCTCCAGATGGCAGTTCGGTATCACCACGGTCTACCACTTCATCTTCGTCCCGCTCACTATCGGGCTGGCACCGCTCATCGCGATCATGCAGACCGCCTGGGTGATCACCGGGAAAGACCACTGGTACCGACTCACCAAATTCTTCGGAAAATTGTTCCTGATCAACTTCGCCATCGGTGTCGCCACCGGCATCGTCCAAGAGTTCCAGTTCGGGATGAACTGGAGTGAGTACTCCCGATTCGTCGGCGATATCTTCGGTGCCCCACTGGCTCTGGAAGCGTTGATCGCCTTCTTCATGGAGTCGACATTCGTCGGATTGTGGATCTTCGGCTGGACTCGATTGCCCAGACTCGTCCACCTCGCGACGATCTGGATCGTCGCGATCGGCGTCAACGTGTCCGCCTATTTCATAATCGCGGCCAACTCGTTCATGCAGCACCCGGTGGGTGCGAAGTTCAACCCCGAAACCAACCGTGCCGAGCTGGACAGCATTTGGACGCTGCTCACCAACAACACCACCGTGGCGGCCTTCCCGCACGTGGTCGCCGGCGCTTTCCTGACGGCGGGCACCTTCGTGGCCGGTATCGCGGGCTGGTTCATGGTGCGCAACGCGCGCAGCGGCGACGCGGCGAAACTCGACGAAGCCAAGGTGATGTGGCGGCCGGTCACCCGGCTCGGCCTCTGGGTAATTGCCGCTTCGATCGTGGTGGTCGCGATCACCGGCGATATCCAGGGCAAGCTGATGTTCCAGCAGCAGCCGATGAAGATGGCGTCGGCGGAATCGCTGTGCCACACCGAGACCGACCCCGAATTCTCGATCCTGACCGTCGGCACGCACAACAACTGCGACAGCGTCGAACACGTTCTCGAGGTTCCCTACGTGCTGCCGTTCCTGGCCGAGGGCCAGTTCAGCGGCGTCACCCTGCAGGGCGTGGAAGATCTGCAGCGCTCCTATGTCGAGGACTTCGGGCCGGGCAACTACCGGCCCAACCTGTTCGTCACCTACTGGAGTTTCCGCGCCATGATCGGCCTGCTGGCCGGCTCGGTGCTGTTGCTGCTGGCCGGTTTCTGGCTGACCCGCGGCGGTCGCGTGCCCGGCAAGCGCTGGTTCTCGTGGCTGAGCCTGCTCGCCATCCCGACCCCGTTCCTGGCCAACAGCGCGGGCTGGGTCTTCACCGAAATGGGCCGTCAGCCGTGGGTGGTGGTGCCGAACCCCACCGGCGACAAGACCATTCGGATGACCGTGGCCCAGGGCGTCTCCGACCACGCGACCGCCACCGTTGTGTTCTCGCTGGTGGTCTTCACGCTGCTCTACGGCGCGCTGGCGGTGGTCTGGTTCTATCTGATGCACCGCTACACCGTGGTCGGGCCCGAACCAGGGCCGACGGCATCCGATGACGAGTTCGGTCCCGATGACGACGGCGGTGGCGGTAGGCATCGCGCCGAACCCGTCGAGCCGCTGTCCTTCGCGTACTAGGAGACGACGATGAGTCTGCAGCAATTCTGGTTCGTGCTCGTCGCCGTGTTGTTCACCGGCTACTTCATCCTCGAGGGCTTCGACTTCGGCGTCGGCATGCTGATGCCGATCCTCGGCAAGGGTTCCGACGTGCGAAGGCGGGTCGTGCTCAACACGATCGGCCCGGTCTGGGACGGCAACGAGGTCTGGTTGATCACCGCGGGCGGTGCGATGTTCGCCGCGTTCCCGGAGTGGTACGCCAGCTTGTTCTCCGGGTTCTATCTCGCCCTGCTGCTCTTGCTGGTGGCCTTGATCCTGCGGATCTGCGCCATCGAGTGGCGGGCCAAGATCGACTCGCCCAAGTGGCGGGCATTGGCTGACATCGGCATCGGCATCGGCTCCTGGATTCCGGCGCTGGCCTGGGGCTGGGTGTTCGCCAACCTCGTGCGCGGGGTGCCGCTGAACGAGAAGCGGCAAGTCGTCGGCTCGGTGTGGGATCTGCTCAGCCCCTACGCCCTGCTGGGTGGAGCAACCACGGGGATCCTGTTCGCGCTGCACGGGGCGATCTTCCTGGCGCTGAAGACCGGTGGCGAGGTCCGCGACGATGCCCGCACCTGCGTCCGGATCCTGTTCGTGCCGACCGTGGTGATCGTCGGCGGATTCGGCCTGTGGACCCAGCTCGCCTACGGCACCGGTTGGACCTGGGCCGCGCTCGGCGCCGCCGTCCTCGGCCTGGTCGTCGCCGGTGGCGCTACCTTCGCGGGCCGCGACGGCTGGGCGTTCATCGGCACCACCCTCACGATCGCCGCGGCCACCATCCTGCTGGTCGGCTCCCTGTACCCGAACGTGATGCCGTCGACGATCAGCCCCGCCTTCGACCTGAACATCCACAACGCCTCCTCCAGCCACTACACCCTGCAGGTGATGAGCTGGGCAGCCGTCCTCGCCACCCCGGTGGTCCTGATCTACCAGGGCTGGACCTACTGGGTCTTCCGCAAACGCCTCACCGTCGACCAGATCCCCGCCCCGACCGGCCTACCACTCTCGAAATAGGCTTTCCGACACCATCATTCGATGATCCCGATCCTCCGGCCTAGTCGATCAGATTCGCGCTTTTGAGCCAGTCGTAGGCGACGTCGGCGGGGTCTTCTCCGTCGATGTCGACGCGGCCGTTGAGGTCGCGCATCAGGTCGTCGGTGAGGCGTTCGGAGATCGCGTCGAGGAGGCCGCGCAGTGCGGGGTTGGCGTCGAGGACGGGGGCTCGCACGACCGCCGTGCCGCTGTAGGGGAGGAAGAATTTCTTGTCGTCGTCCAGGACGAGCAGGTTCAGATTCTTGACGCGACCGTCGGTGGTGTAGACCATGCCGAAGTGGCAGGGCGAGTCTTTGGCGGTCGCGGTGTAGACGACACCGGCGTCCATGCGGGTGACGTTGCCCGCGGGGACACCGTTGGGGTCGTTGTAGGGGATGCCGTATTTCTGGAGCATCGGGATGAAACCGTCCGAGCGGCTGAAGAATTCGTCGTCGACGCAAAAAGTGCGTTCGGCGACCGGCAGTGCGGCGACGTCCGAGAGCGACTTCACGCCGAGGCGCTGCGCGGTGGGGGTCGCCGCACCGAACGCGTAGGTGTCGTTGAAGTTGGACGGGGCGAGCCATTCCAGGTCGTGGTCACGCTTTTCGACATCGTGGACACGCTGCCAGAGCTCCTGTGGGTCCACGATCGTCTCGGTCTCGTTGTGGTAGTTGACCCAGCCGGTACCGGTGTATTCCCACAGCACGTCGGCGTCGCCGTTGAGCTGGGCCTGCCGCGACGAGGCCGAACCCGGAGCGCCGGTCAGGTCGGTGACCGACGCGCCCGCCGCGGCCAGGTAGGTCGCGGTGATCTTGCCGAGCAGCACACCCTCGGTGAAGCTCTTCGAGGTGACGGTCAGCTCCGCGCCGTCGAGGGGGCGCTCCCCGCCGGGCAGGCTCGCGTCGTGAAAGGTGCCGGACGAACTCACCAGCCCGCACCCCGCCAGCAGCGAGAACGTCGCGACCAGCACCGATATCAACGGGACTCGCCTCATGAGACACCTCGTGGGGTCGCGGCCAGTTCGACGAGCCGACCGAGCCAATCGATGATCAACGCCAGCAGTCCGACGAGCACGGCGCCGGAGATGAGCAGCTTGGGCAGGAAGAGGGTGACGCCGGTCGTGATCAGCGTGCCGAGGCTGGTCGCGCCGATGAAGGTGCTCAGCGTCGCGGTGCCGACCAGGATGACCAGCGCGGTGCGCACACCGTTGAGGATCACCGGCACGGCCAGCGGCAATTCGACCTGTACCAGAGTCCGTGCGGCCGAGAACCCGATCCCTCGCGACGCTTCGATGGTGCGCTGGTCCACCTGGCGCAGCCCGACGATGGTGTTCTGCAGGATCGGCAGGATCGCGTAGACGACGAGACCGACGACCGCGGTACGGAATCCGGTGCCGAGCCAGAACGTGAACAGGACCAGCAGACCGACGGCGGGCGCGGCCTGACCGATGTTCGCGACGTTCACGGCGATCGGCTCGAGCCGCTGCAGTGCGGGTCTGGTCAGCGCAATGCCGAGGGGAATCGCGACGACCACCACGATCAGCGTGGCGACCACCGTGAGCCGGATGTGTTCGAGGATCGTGGTCTGCAGATTGGCCCACGCGAGCGACGCCTGCTCGGTAGCGGTGAAAGTCGAGGACCGATACCAGAGCACGTAGCCGATGCCGATCACCACGATGATCAGCGGCTCGAACCACACGTCGATCGGGACCCGGCGCGGGCGGTTCATGCCGGTCCGGCCGTTCCCGGTTCGTCGTCGGCGGCGACGACCGGCGTGGGCGTGGGATCGGAGCCGTCGACATAGGTTTCATAGGACGGATCCTCGACCGCGGCGTGCCCCTCCGCGAGCTTGGTCTGGATCACATCGGTCACCGAGCCGATGCTGAGCGAGCCGACGACGGCGCCTCGACCGTCGGTGACCAGGGTGGCTCCCTGGCTCGCCGCGAGCATGGCATCGAGCGCGTCGTTGAGGGTCGAGGACTGGGCAACCACGGGCAGCCGGCGATCCAGATAGTCCGAAACCTCGGGCTTGCTCGCCACTTCCGTCAGCGAGGGCCACGAGCGCGGTCGCCCGGCCTCGTCGACGACCACCACCCAGGTGTTTCCCGCGGCCTTCGCTCGACCGATCACTACCTGCGCGGACTCCCCGATCCGGGCGGTCGTCACCGGGTCGACCTCGACATCGCGCACCCGAGACACCGTGAGATAGGCCAGTTTCGCGCCGGATCCGACGAATTCCTCCACGAACGGCGTCGCCGGATCGGTGAGGATCTCCTCCGGCGTCGCGTACTGCTCGACGTGCCCGCCCTCGGACAGGATCAGGACCTTGTCGCCGAGTTTGGTGGCCTCCTCGAAATCATGGGTGACGATCACGATGGTCTTGCCGAGTTCGTGCTGGATCGCGATCAGGCTGTCCTGCAAGCGAACCCGGGTGATCGGGTCGACCGCGCCGAACGGTTCGTCCATCAGCAGCACCGGGGGGTCGGCCGCGAGCGCACGGGCCACGCCGACGCGCTGCTGCTGGCCGCCCGACATGTCCTTGGGCAGCCGGTCGGCGAAGGTCGAGGGATCGAGACCGACCAGGTCCAGCAGATATTCGGTGCGCTCGGCGATGCGCTTCTTATCCCAGCCGAGCACCCGCGGGATCGCGCCGATGTTCTTGGCCACCGACCAGTGCGGGAACAGGCCACCGGACTGGATGACGTAGCCGATCGACTGGCGCAGCTTGTCGGGGTCCTCCCGGGTGACGTCGCGGCCACCGATGAAGATCCGCCCCTCGGTCGGCTCGATCAACCGATTGATCATCTTCAGTGTGGTCGTCTTACCGCAACCCGACGGTCCGACGAACGCCACGATATTGCCCGCTTCGACCTCGAGATCCAGGCGCTCCACAGCGGGTGTGTCCTGGCCCCTGTACCGCTTCACGACGCCGTCCAAGGTGATGGAATCACCGGTCACATTGCGCTGCGGGCTCGCCGGCGCCTGCCGGCTGGTCACATCGGTCATCACAGTCCCTTGGCAATCGTGAGGCGTCCGAGCAGGACGAGGAGCGCGTCGAAGACCAACGCGATGGCAACGATGAGAATGGTTCCGGTGAGCGCCATTTCGAGGGCGTTGGCACCGCCGAGGCGGGACAGGCCGTTGAAGATCAGCGAGCCGAGACCGGGTCCGAGGACATAGGCCACGATCGCGGCGACACCGACGATCATCTGCGTCGAGACCCTGATGCCGGTGAGAATCACCGGCCATGCGATCGGGAGTTCGACGGTGAGCAGGATCCGCCATCGCGAAAGTCCGATACCGCGCGCGGATTCCACGACCGTGGTGGGCACCGACCGCAGGCCGACGATCGCGTTGCCGATCACCGGCAGCGCCGCGAAGAACGCGAGCATGATGAACGAGGGCACCACCCCGAGACCGAACGGGACGAGCAGCAACGCCAGCAGCGCCAGCGAGGGAATGGTCAGCGCGACCCGGCTCGAGGTCAGAGTCAGCGCCGAGGCCAGCGGCAACCGGTACACCGCCACCGCGAGCAGAATCGCGACGACGGTTCCGACCAGCACCGTTTGAAATGCCAGTGACGCATGCTGATAGGTGAGGAAGGTCAGAACCTCGCCTCGCCCTTGGACGTAGCTCCACAAGTTCACAGCATTCCCATCGTCAGGCTGGGCCGGCGGGTACCTGTTCGCGCTGGATCATCGGACGAATGTGCCGTCGAAGAATAGTCGATGCCCGGTGTCGATTCCGGGACGCGCGCACGGTGATCGCTGATGGCTACGCCGCACGCTCGAGCGGGGCGCTGTACGGCTCGGCATCGCCGGCGATCACGGTGCTCGTGACGCCGTCGACGCCGACGGGGACCTCTCCGCCCAACGTGATGCGGGTGAGCCTGCGGTGCTCGCCGCCGTCGTAGTCGTCGACGGCGTAGTGCTGGGTGGCCCGGTTGTCCCAGATCGCGACGTCGCCCAGCGACCAGTTCCAGCGGGTGGTGTGCTCGAGGCGGGTCACCCGATCCTGGAAGAGCCGGAAAAGTGCCCGCGATTCGCTGCTGGACACCCCGACGATTCCCTTGACGAAGCAGCCGAGCAGCAGGGCCCGCTCACCGGTGTCGGGGTGGACCTCCACCACCGGGTGCTCGGTCTCGAAATAGGTCGACTCGAACTCGCGGCGGTAGGCGCGGTCGGTGTCGGCGGGCCGGTCCTCGATCTCGGCGGTGTAGTCGTAGCGGTTCGAATGCCGCGCGCGCAGGCTCTCGGCGAGTCGCTGGAGCGGCGCGGGCAGCGAGTCGTAGGCGGCGACGGTGGACGCCCAGGTGGTCGAACCGCCGTAGCTGGGCAGCGCGACCGCGCGCAGAATCGAGGCCTTCGGAACGCGATCGACGAAGGTGACGTCGGTATGCCAGACATTGGAGCGGGTCTGGTGCGAGTCGATGGCCAGGCTCTTGGCGCCGGCCGAGGTGACGGTCGGATGCGGGGTGGTCGGATCGCCGAGCAGCCGCGCGAACTCGTACTGCCCGTCCTCGGTCAGCTGGTGCTGACCGCGAAAGAAGATCACCTTGTGCTCGTGCAGCGCGGCCCGAATGGCCGCCACCGACCGCGCGTCCAGGTCGCCACCGAGCCGGACACCGTCGATCCGCGCGCCGATGTGGGCACCGAGCTGAACCACGTGCACCGCGGTCCCGTGGACGGCTGAGTCGTGGAGGGACATACGGAGGCCTTTCGCTCGAACCCGACGATCTGGTCACAGGAAACCACCGGGAACAGGCACCGACCAGGATTGGATTCAGGCTGAGCGAAATCGGCAATCGGCTACCTCGACCGGGCTGGGCACCGTTCGCGTCGGTGCCCGCTCGGTCATGCGGCCGAGTTCAGCCGGGCGACATCGCGAATTACGGTATGCGCAATTCCGCGACGTTGTGTCCTGGGGCGGCCCAATCGGTGAATCGCTGTTCGGCGGCTTCGGCCGATGGTGCGCTGATCACCCGGGCAACCGACTCCCACGACGCGCCGGACGCGCGCACGAAACGGACGGCTTCGACGAGTCGTTGCTGTGCCGAGGTCGTGTCGTCGAAAGCCAGGCGCACCGGTATCAGGGCCTGCATCTCGAGTTGGTGGTATTCCCATTCCGCGAGCACCGAACGGGCCGAGTCGGCGTCGAGCCGGCCGGTCGCGCAATGCAATACGCGGGCGGACGGCGCATGGTCGGCGATGCGATCGGTGCGTAGCCAGGTCCGGCCGTGCCAGCCTGCGCAGGAACACAGCGCCCGCCATCCGATCACCTCCTCCGGCCGGCGCGGGTGCCGATCCTCGAAGGGCAGCGGTTGGGCGTCGATCGCGATCGTCGCGCGGGGGGTCGGCGCGTCACTGCGCCCGCACAACCCGTCCGCGAAGATATCGGCAACCCATCCGCGATGGTTTTCCAAGCTGTTCATCCTGACTCCGATGTCGAATCCGAAAAGCTCGATGCGTGGGACGACTACTCCCAGATACTGACGATCGACCTCATCGACGCCGACGGCAACCACTTGGCCACAGTGTTGTTGTCAGTCACATAATGCCTGGTCGCGGCCTGTGTCCCGGAGCTCGTCTTGACGACATGTTTACGGGTGCGCAGGCCGGGAAGCCTGGATGACAACACACGTTCGGCCAGGAGTACGCGCATCACGCACACAATTACCCACCTCAGCATGGGCCTCGGCTGGGATCCTGCCCACGCCATGGGGATACATCCCGACCGCAAGGACATCGACCTCAACGCCGCGGCGCTGGCATTCGCCGGCGACACCTTCGTCGACGTCGCCTTCCACGAGCAGCTGACCTCGCGTGACGGCGCGCTGTGTCACCTGGGCGACAGCGTCACCGGCGACGGAGACGGCGACAACGAGGTCATCGTCGTCGATCTGACCCGCCTCGATCCCGCGGTGACCACGATCGTGTTCCTGGTGACCTGCTACACCGGCCAGCGATTCGACCAGATCGTCAACGGCTTCTGCCGCGTCGTCGACAATGTCACCGGCATCGAATTGATCCGCATCGACCTCGACAGCCTCGGCTCCCACACCGGCATCGTGGTCGGCAAACTGCACCGCCCGCACCAGGATTGGGCCTTCACCATGATCGGCCAGCCGATCATCGCCGAACACGTCGTCAACGCCGTCCCCCACCTCACCGCTTACCTCGACTGAGGGCGAACTACCTCCGGGGTGCTCGCTGGTACATCTCGCGCGCGGCGCGCACCGCCGCCCTGAGACTCGCCGGGTTCGGCTCGAGGTTCCCGATTATCTGATCGATGCCGCGAAGACCGGCACGATCGAGCAGACGCTTTTCGATGGTGGCCCATCGGCCGCGCTCGGCCAGCACCGCGTGCGCGGTGGGCAGTGTTGTTACTTCACGTGCAGCAGAATACACACGGTCACCAAGCAGCGCGCCGCTTAATCCGACAGGCGGTCGCGGGCTCGTAGCCGGGCGTCGAGTGCGTCGAGGACGTTCGCCACGTCCGCGTCGAACTCCTGCGCCAGCATTTCGAGCAGCGCCGCACCGATCAGCAGGAGCGTGGTGAAGACGACGGCCGCGATGGGCTCGATCGCTTCGAGCAGCGGGCGGGTGCGCGGCGCGCCACCGCGCTGCCAGGCCTCGAGCAGCGCCAGCGCACCCTGCAGGTAGACCGGCGGGTCCGGTCGAGCGTTGAGCGCCGGGACAGCGCGGTCGGCCGCGCGACGCAGGAGATCGGATGTCGCCCCGGCACCCGGCGCCATCGCCTCCATCGCGCAACACGCCAGCCGAAGGATGCCGTCCAGGTGTTGCGGGGTGTAGCGAGCCGATTCCGGGATCTGATCCCAGGGCAGGCGCAGGACGCCGAGAAGGTCGGCGGTGATCACCGACGGTGACGGTGCCGACATCGTCGCCGGGGACGAACCCGAGGTGTGCTCGACCCCGAGCATGATCTCGAGCCCGATCGCCGATGCCATGAGATCACCTCGGCCGCAGCGTGATTCACGGCGATGGCGGCGGTCCTCGACCAGCAGCCAGCCCACCGTCTGCGCGTCGGCGGGACGCAGCAATTTCGCGTCGGCCTGCCAGCCGTTCGCGGTTTCGCACCGCGACAGCGCGCAGACGAGATCGGCCATGACGTGATTGCCGGTGACCAGCGTGGGCTGATGCCGCGGACGACGCGACACCACCGGCAGCTCACCCATCCTGGCCGACGGTGAGACGAACGACATCGCGGTGAGCGCCGCCGCCGCCGCGCGCGCGGCGGACACGGCGTCGGCGGCGTTGGTGCGCAGCAGCGCGCGATGAATCGAATCCGCCAGCGGCGCGACGCCGAACTCCGCGTAGTGCAGCAGCAGCCAGGCCAGCGGCATCTCGCCGAGGACCGGCGCGAGCCGTTCGTTCAGCTCGTACAGCAGCGCGGCCGACTGCTCCGGCCGGCGAGAGCGCGGCCCCTCCCCGGTGAGGTCACGCCATTCCAGCAACGCCAGGTAATTCGGGAGCAACAGGCTATCGACCAGTTCACTCACCTGGGCGATGACGAATTCGAAATCCAGCTCCGTCATGGTGCCGGGGCCGACCACATTCTGGACGGGATTCCCGTCGAAGGGGTCGATACCCGATTCGCCGAGCGCGAGATCGAACAACAACTCCGCGTGCCCGAGTCTGCCGACGACCCGTCCGACAAAGGGCACCACGCCGCCGTCTTCTACCGTAGTCGCCGCTCCGAGAAGGCAATTCACCATCGCGCCTTCAGCTTTCGCGTGCGCACAGAATCTCCGCAGCCGCTGGTGCACGGTGTCGTCGGCATCGAAGCCCGTTCGCACGATTTCTTCGGCGATCGTCACAATGGCCGCGTCGACGACATATTCGGGTCGGCCCCCCGCTTCGTCGGAGGCCGGCGCGGGGCCGGCGAAATAGAGTCGATCATTGAATGCGTCGCCCATTCGTCGCCTCACCACAACCTCCACTCGGATGCGCATTGTGCCGTGCCCATTGCCAGCCTTCCAGCAAATTGTCCGCAAGTCGCGGCTCACACCTCACAAGCCGATAACAGGATCGGCGCCGCGCGCGCGAGTTGACCCACCCGCACGCGCGGCTCGCCCGCACGGAAGCCCGCTCGGCCGACTTGTGCCCGAATTCGGGCAGGAATGTTGGCGAACGCGGTCGGACCGGGCATGATCGTCCGAGTGAATGACGGGGCACCTACCGAGCTGGTCCGCTACGTGGTGGCGTCCACCGGCTTACCCGAACGCGTGGCGGCCCGGGTTGTCGCCGACATCGTCGGCTACTTCGACGAGACGGTCGAGCAGTTCGTCCGGCGCAGGCACGCCGAGCTGCAGGCCAGGCAGATGCGCAACGCCGAGATCTGGCGACAGCTCGACGCCGAACTCGCCGAGCGTCCGGTCGCGGCCCCGACGTTCACCGAACGGCAACTACGTCGCATCGTCTACGGGTAAGGGGTTCATCACGCCATGTGTGGAATCGTCGGATACATCGGTCACCGGCAAGTTGTGCCCGTGCTGCTGGAAGGTCTGCATCGGCTCGAGTACCGCGGCTACGACTCGGCCGGATTGGCGCTGCCGCATCGCGGGAAGCTGCGCGTGTGCAAAACCCAGGGCCGGGTACAGGAGTTGCGCGACAAGACCGACACCGCTGCCCTGCGCGGCACGGTCGGCATCGCACACACCCGCTGGGCAACTCATGGCGAACCGAGCGATGCCAACGCACACCCGCACATCGATGCCGGTGGCCGCATCGCCGTGGTGCACAACGGCATCGTCGAGAACGCCGAACAGCTGCGGGCCGAGCTCACCGCGCTGGGCATCGACCTGGTCTCCGACACCGATACCGAGGTGATCGCCCATCTGATCGCTCGCGAAATCGAGGACGCCGCATCGCTCGAGGACGCCGTTCGCGTCGCGCTGCACCGGATTCGGGGCACCTACGGTCTGCTGGTGCTCGACGCGCGCCGTCCGACCGAGCTGGTGGTGGCGCGCAACGGCAGTCCCATCGTCCTCGGTGTCGGTGACGGTGAGATGTTCGTGGCCTCCGATGTCGCCGCGCTCGTCCACCACACCCAGCGCGTGGTATTCCTCGACGACGGCGAGCTCGCGACGGTTCGTGAAGGCGAATTCCGGACCAGCACACTGGGAATCGACTCCGAGCAGACCGACAAGACCCCGACCACCATCGACATGGTGGCCGAGGACTACGCCCTCGGCGGCTTCCCCGACTTCATGCGCAAGGAGATCGCCGAGCAGGGCGAGGCGGTCCGCCGGGCGCTGCGTGGCCGCCTCGACGACCGCTTCGCCACCGCCCACCTCGGCGGTTTGAACATGGACGCCCGCGAGCTGCGCAGCATCAGCAAGGTCGTTTTCCTCGGCTGCGGTTCGGCCTACTACGCGGGCCAGCTGGGCGCCCAGCTCGTCGAAGAACTGGCTCGGATCCCGGCCACGGCGGAGCCCGCGTCGGAGTTCCGCTACCGCAACCCGGTCGTCGATCCCGACGCGCTGTATGTCGCGATCAGTCAGTCCGGCGAAACTCTCGACACCCTTGCCGCGGTGCAGGAACTCCAACGCAAGGGCGGCCGGGTCATCGGTGCCGTCAACGCCGTGGGCAGCGCGATCGCCCGACAGTGCGGAGCAGGGGTGTTCCTGCACGCGGGCCCGGAGATCTCCGTCGCCTCGACCAAAGCGCTGACCAACATGACCGTGTCGTTCACCATGCTGGCCCTGCTGCTCGGCCGCGTGCGCGACCTCTCGGCCGCCGACGGCAACCGCGTCGTCGACGGCCTGCGCGCCCTGCCCGACGCGATCGACCAGGTCCTGGCCGACGAGGACGCCATCGCCGAGATCGCCCACCGCTACGCCAAAGCCCGCAGCATGTTCTTCATCGGACGGGTGCGCGCGTGGCCGGTCGCTCGTGAAGGCGCGCAGAAGCTGAAAGAGGCCTCCTATGTCCACGCCGAGGCCTACCAGGCCTCTGAACTCAAGCACGGTCCACTCGCGCTGATCGACCCGGAGATGCCGAGCGTGGTACTCGTCCCCGACGACGAACTCCTGGCCAAGAACCTCAGCACCATCGAGCAGATCAAGGCCCGCGGCGGCCCTGTCATCGCCGTCACGAACGCGGACCTCCCGGCCGGCGCGGCCGACGAGGTGATCCGAGTTCCGCGGGTCGCACCGGAGTTGGACCCGATGCTGCTGACGATTCCTCTGCAGCTGCTCGCCTATCACACGGCCATCGCCCTCGGCCGCGACGTCGACAAGCCGCGCAACCTCGCGAAAAGCGTCACCGTGGAATAGACAGCGACCGAGTGCGACGCGCGGCGGCGCAGCGGCTGGCAGGATCGAGGCGTGCACACCGCGAATCTGACCCGCTCCGAGACCGCCGCGCGTTCGGCGGCGGTCACCGTCCGCGCGTACCGCGTCGAACTCGACCTGTCGGGGGCCCCGGATCAGACCCGGGACGGTTTCGCCACGACGACGACTGTCGAATTCGATGCCTCGGTCGGGCAGACGTGGCTCGATTTCATCGGGCTCTCGGTGGAATCGGTGACCGTGAACGGCGCGGAGATCGTCGTCGACTACGACGGGGCCCGGCTCACAGTCGGCGGGTTGTCGGAGTCGAATGTGGTCGTCGTTCGGGGCACCGGTGCCTACAGCCGCTCGGGTGAGGGGCTGCACCGGTTCCTCGATCCGGTCGATGGGCAGACCTACCTCTACACCCAGTACGAGCCCGCGGACGCGCGGCGGGTTTTCGCCTGCTTCGAACAGCCGGATATGAAGGCGCCGTTCACCTTTGCGGTGACAGCGCCGAGCGGGTGGTCGGTCGTATCGAATCGGCCGTTCGCGGCGATTCAGGACAACGGCGTGCAACAGAACGTCGTATTCTCCCCCACCCTGCCGATCTCGACGTATATCACCGCCATCGCGGCAGGCCCTTACCATCACGTCGAATCTTCCTGGGCGCGAGATGCACTCACCATCCCACTCGGGATCTACTGCCGCGCCTCGCTCGCCCGCTACCTGGACGCGGACACGATCTTCGAGGTGACGAAGCAGGGTCTGGACTTCTTCGCCGAACACTTCGACTATCCCTACCCGTGGGGCAAGTACGACCAGGTGTTCGTGCCCGAGTACAACCTGGGCGCGATGGAGAACCCGGGACTGGTCACGTTCACCGAGGCCTATGTGTTCCGTGGCGCGGCGACCGCGGCGCAGTACGAGGGGCGCGCCAACACGATCCTGCACGAGATGGCGCACATGTGGTTCGGCGATCTCGTCACGATGGTGTGGTGGGACGACCTGTGGCTCAAGGAGTCCTTCGCCGATTACATGGGGGCGCTCGCCAGCGCCGAGGCCACCGAGTGGACCGACGCCTGGGTGGCGTTCGCGAACCGCCGCAAGGCCTGGGCGTATCTGCAGGATCAGCTGCCGACCACCCATCCGATCGTCGCCGACATCACCGATCTCGAGGCAGCAAAACTCAATTTCGACGGTATTACGTATGCCAAAGGTGCCAGCGTGCTCAAGCAACTGGTTGCCTATGTCGGCCGGGAAGAATTCTTCTCGGGTGCGCGGCGGTATTTCCGGACGCACGCCTTCGGCAACACGACTCTCGATGACCTGCTGACCGAATTGTCCGCGGATTCCGGCCGTGATTTGGCGGGCTGGGCGCGGGCCTGGTTGCAAACGACCGGAATGTCGACATTGACCATCGAAGACGGTGCGGTCGTGCAAACCGATCCGCGCCCACACCGGCTCGCGATCGGGCTCTACGACTTCGATGCCGCGGGCGACCTGCTCATTCGCGAACGCGTGGAACTCGACATCGTCGACCGCCACACGCCGGTCGCCCTCGCGCCCGCTCCCCTGCGCCTGCTCAACGACGGCGATCTCACCTACGCGAAGGTTCGCCTCGACGCGGATTCGCTTGCCACCGTACAGAGTTCGCTGGATCGGGTGACCGACCCGCTGGCCCGCGGACTCATCTGGTCGGCACTGTGGAACGCCACCCGGGACGGCGAACTCGGCGCCGAACGCTACCTGTCGATGGCTCGCGATTTCGCGCCAACCGAAACGAATATGGCGCTGCTCACCGCCGTCCTGGCGAACGCGTCCTTCACCATCGGCCACTATCTGCCCGAGCCGGCACGGGACCGGTGGCGCGGCGAGTGGCTCCAATCCTGCTGGGCCACACTGCATTCGTCGGCACCGGGTTCCGGCGCGCAGCTCGCGTGGGCACGGGCGACGGCCGCCGCCGCCACGGTCGACCCCGGCCGTGCCACCGACATTCGGGCGATCCTCCTCGACCGGGCACCAGCGGGCCTCGCCCTGGATCCCGATCTGCGCTGGGCGCTGTGGACAGCCCTCGCGGCCACCGGCGAGGCGAAAGCCGACGACCTGGACGCCGAACTCGAACACGACGACACGGCGTCGGGGCGAACCGCCCATCGGCGCGCACTCGCGGCACGCCCGTACGCGGAAGTCAAAGCCTCGGCCTGGGATTCGGCGCTCGGCGACACCACGCTGACCAACGACCACCTCGACGCCACCATCGACGGATTCCGCGCTGGCCGACACCGCGACCTGATCGCACGCTACGACGACGAGTACTTCGCGGCACTCCGTACGGTGTGGGATCAGCGCAGCATCGAGATCGCCCGCCGCATCGTGGTCGGGCTCTTTCCCGCCGCCGATTCGCTCGACGAGGTCGATCGGTGGCTGGCGGCGAACGCCGACGCACCGAGCGCGCTGCGTCGCCTGGTCGTCGAGCAGCGCGACCACCTCGCGCGGGATTTGCGCGTGCGCGACGTGAATTAACGATTCCCCATTCTCGATGGGTTAAACATCCAAACGCGAAATTGCCGCAGTGTCAACCCCAGTCGACCAATAACGGTTTAATAACCTCCGCGACGGTCAACCCTTGATCCATGACCACCTCACGTAATCGGACAACGAGTACGCCGAGCATGGATCTGACCAGCACCACCATCATGTTGGCCACCTGCGTGTTCTTCCTCTTCGGCCTGACCGCACTCACCGGATCGCTGCCCGCCGCGATCTTCGGCGCCGTCAGCCTGGGCGCGGGCATGATGATGACCTTCAGAATGCTCGGCCCGCACAGCTTTTAGGTTCGCCTCCGCGCGGAACCGGTGAGCACTCGAAGGCCAGGAGCTGATCCACATGTCCCGAACCACCGACAACAGGACCTACGAACACGCCGAACCCCTCTTCGCGCAGTGGGCGCTCACTGAGCCGAGCAGCCCCGAGCACGACGCCGCACGGGCGAAGATCATCGAGCTCTGCCTCCCGCTGGCCGAACACATCGCTCGCAAATACGCAGGTCGCGGCGAGATCTTCGACGACCTGCTGCAAACCGCGCGACTCGGCCTCGTCATGGCGGTCGACCGCTACGACGTGACCACCGGTTCACCCTTTCTCGGCTTCGCGGTGCCCACCATCATGGGTGAGGTGCGCAGGCATTTCCGCGATCATCTCTGGCCCCTGCACGTGCCGCGGCGCGAGAAGGAACTGCAAGGCAAGGTGCGAGTCGCGACCGACGAGTTGAGCCGTCGGCTCCAACGGGCTCCCACCGCGCACGAACTCGCTGCCGAACTCGATGCGACGGTCACCGATATCACCAGAACCCTGGTGGCGGCCAACGCATTCCAGACACGCAGCCTCGACACTCCCGCACGCGACGGCGACGGCGAACCCGGCATGACCGTCGCCGACACCTTCGGCGCCGAAGACCCGAGCTACCGCCGCACCGAAGACACGATCACCGTCGCGCCCCTGCTGGCCCGGCTCGCACCCGAAGACCGCCAACTGCTGATCTGGCGGTTCTACGACTCCCTCTCGCAGGGCGAGATCGCCGAACGGCTCGGCGTTTCACAGATGAGCGTCTCCCGCAAGCTCACCCGATTGCTCGGCGGTTTGCGTGCCGAGGCCATCGGCGAACAGCCGGTACCGGCGGCCTGAACCCCTCCCCGCTCCCAACTCGCACCGCCAGAGCCATTGACTGTGCGGTTGCTGGGCTGCACTGTTGATACAGCAGAACCTCGCGCGTGTCGTGGCGACGTCCACAGGAGCGGGAAGGGTGCGATCGATGACGATGCGTGGCCGACGGAATCGACGGGATCGACAAGTTCGCGAAGTGCGGGAGATCCGGGCCCGGCCACGTCACCAGACCGCGCAATTCCTGCTGTCGGTGCTGATGGTGGTCTGGTTCGGGGCCGGGCTGCTGGCCGCCGTGCAGCGAGACTATTTCACGAACACCCCGGTCAACTGTGGCGACTGGGGCACGATCGGGCTCACCGCGCTCGCGGGCCCGCTCAACTACCTCGGCGTGAATCCGAGGGTGTCCGAATGTCAGCTACCGGAACCGAGCCCGTGACCGGCTGCCGGACGGGCCCGGTGACGCGCTACCGATAGCGGGAGGGGCTACAGGGGCTCGCCAGCGCCGACATCGTGGCCAGATCGCAGATACCGCTGGTCACCATCTGGATCGGAGTGATGCCGAGTAGCACGATCATGCCGATGAGGTCGCCGCGTTGGAGCAGTTCCCCGGCCGAGTTCGCGGCCGATGATCCGTAGTCCAGCGCGGACGAGCCGGTGCCGTCGACCGATGCCGGATCGGCGGTGGCGGTCGCCGCGGTGACGACGAGGCTTGCCGCCAGGACCGAGCCTGCGGCGAGGCGGAGAGTGGTACGCATATCGAGTTCCTTTGTGTCAGGTGGGGTCAGGGAGTCAGCGATGTGGCTGGGTCATGTCGCGGTTCATCGTCGGAATTTCGATGCTGATCGGCAGGCGCAGTTCGGCCAGGTAGGTGAGCGCCGCTTTGCGCAGGAATTCGTCGAGGAGCCAGTAGGGGTCACCGATCGGCGGAACCGCGGTGAGCAGGCCTTCGCGTACGGCGATGAAGGGTCCCCAACTGAAGCGCAGCAGCGGGTCCCAGACCGGTTCCCTCGGGATGTTCAGTCCGTCGGCGGTTTTGTCGCCGAGCAGAAAGCGGGTGAACGCGCCGAGGACCGGCTTGCTCAGCAGCGCGAAGTCGATGTTGGCGCCAAGCCCCAGCAGCCGGTCGGCGAGCTTGGCGCCTTCGGGGGTGGCCTCGATGATGGGGTCGAGAACTTGTGCGGCTTGGGAATTGGCGTCGGGCCACGACTTGGGGATGTACTCGTCGCGCACGCCGAGCAGATGCGCGGCGACCTGCCAGGAATGCAGGAACGCCGCGGATTCGTGTGCCGGGATCGGCACCTGCCAGTTGGTGAGGTGCTTCATGACCGTGGTGGGCAGGCTGTGCCAGGTGACCATGATGTCGTTCTGGCTGATCGGGATGTCCTCGGTGGCCGAGTTCACCCAGTGCGGTGACTGCGGCAGCAAGTGGCGCACCGCCGCGTGCACGAGGCGGGTTTTGACGCAGGTGACGATCATTTCCCCGTCGGCGGCATAGGCATTCGCGCTACCGATGTCGTAGCCGAGCTTGGCGGTCTTGGAGATGCGGTCCTTCAGATCGTGGCCGCCCTTGGAGTAGTAGACCGCCCGCGCTTCCTTCGGGATGACGGTGCTCATCATGCCGCTGGCGAACCCGTAGAGGACTCCGAGATACAGCCCGCGCTTCTTGTTGAACTCGATCGCGGTGCCCAATGCGCCCGGGTCGGTCCACTGCGGCAGTTGACGGGCGTACTCCATGAAATCGCGAAGGTCGGTGGGCAAGCCGTCCGGCAACGCTTCACCGTTCCTGGTCCAGGTGCGCAGCAGCTCGTTGACCCTCGGCACTTCCCCGCGATCGATCAGCCCGGCGACGAGCGCGTCGGCCTCGGGATCCCACACCGTCATCGGGTCGGCGCCGGATCCGTTGCCGGCCACCGACCCCTCCGGCGACCACGTCCACGGCTCCGCCCGCGCGGGCGTCACCATCGCCAACGCCCCGAGCGCCCCCGCGATCCCACCGGCTTTCAATGCGTTGCGTCTGTTGAGTCCATCCATGACGTCACTCCTCGTCGAGCACTAACTGACCCCGGCCGCGTCCGATGCAGGTGGCGCATCCAGCAGCTGCTGGTCCGGAATGAGCAGTAACTTAACAGCCTGTTCTTCGCGCTGTATCAGCTTTGCGCAATCGATCAACCGCCGTATACAACGAAGTTCATGCAGAAATAGTCAGTAACTTATGACGACTACGCGGCGCGTGCGCCGCCACTGACTACGCTGACAGCAGACCCCGCAGACGGGCAGTGATCTGCGAGCACACCGACCCCGCGAGGAGAACTACCCATGTGGCCGTCCGACTGGCCCTCGTCAGCCCGCGCGATCGCGACCGCCGTCGAGGCCGCCGTCGCCGCGGCGCGGTCCGCCGACGAGCCAGGGTTCCGCGAGACCACCGCAGACCTGGCCGAGCTCCCGCCCGACCAGGTCACCGCGGTGCTGGCGGCGATCGTTCGGGAACTGCTCGAGACCGCGCATCCCGACGGACTCACCGGCGACGATGTGCGCGCAGTACTGGAAGCAGTCGTGCGGCGATCGGCGGCATGGTTGCGCCGGCTCGACGCCGCCGCGGTGTTCAGTGCACTCGCCGGGGCACTCGGGATCGACGAGGCGCAGGATCCGGACCACGCACGGACCGATCCCCAACCCGCCGCGATACTCCTGATCGACTACCTCGCCGACCTGACCCGCACCCCGCCCCAGGAGTCCGTTCAGCGAGCCATCAGCGAGATCGCCAGGGCCGAAACCGTCGAAATGCCCTGAGTGGCTTCACGCCTCGTCGCGAGCTCAGTGTCCCGCAGCGGTGAGCCTGTGGTCTGCTTCGAGCAGCATCCACGCGCTCAGCTGTACCGAGAGATCGCGGCTCAGGTTCGCCGACGCGGCGGCGGACACGTCGGCGAGCTGGAGGAAGGTTCCCGGATGTTCCGGCACCGTGACCGGACGGGCCCAGTCCGCACCGAACAGCGGTAGGCCGTCCACCTCGGCGCGATTGCTCCAGGCCGCCTCGGCGGACGCGTGCACGATGTTGGCCGCGGTCGTGTTGCCCAGTGCCAGTGCGGTTTCGGCGAGATAGCGCGCGAGGATTCCCATGAAGAGCCCGGAGTCGTTCGCGGTGGCCGCGGCGATCACTCCCGCGTCGGTGAGCCGGTTCTCGACTGCGGCGACGAGCGCTGCCGCACGGTCGCGGTGAACGGATTCGCCGGTGCGCACGGCCAATTCGGTTTCCAGCCCGATGGTGACGCCCTGACAGTAGGTGTGGACGGTCCGGTCCACCCGCCCGCCGGGCTCGTGCACACCATCGTGGATCAGGCCGCTGGCGGTATCGTGCAGTCGGGTGTACAGGAAGTCGGCCAGTTGGCCCGCGCGCGAGAGTTCACCGAGACGAGCCAACGCGATGCCGGTCGGACCGATCGCGGGCGTGTTATAGAAGTCGTCGCCGTTGCGCCATGGCACCGCGCCCACATCCGGGTTCCAGCCATCGAGCAGAGCGACCCGCAGATCACCCAGCGCCTCGTCGAACCGGACGTCGAGCAGTCGCTCGGCGCGTTCGAGCGCCATGGCCAACCACCCCATGTCGTCGTAGTACCGATTGGTCCAACCGGTGACATTGCGGGCGCGGATACCACGCGCAAGGGCGGCGATCCGGTCGATCCGGTCCGGGGTGCGGGTGCGGTGCGCGGCATCGATCGCACAGTCGAGCAGGTGCGCTTGCCACCAGTAACACCACCGCCCGAGCATGGACCGTTCCGTGAGGTCCGCGGGCCAGGTGAGCACCCCCAACCGATAGTCCGCCAGCCCGAGCAGCGAGCGCACGTGCCGCTGCACGATCGCCTGCTCCGCCAGGTCCGCCCGCGCCCCCGGACCGAGGGCGACCGAACGTTTCTCGGTGATCGTCCCCGCCTGCGTCGGCTGTGCCACCACGGTCAGCGCGATCGCCGCCCCGGCCGCGCACAGCACACTACGCCGGCTGAATTGCTGATTCCGGCGATCCATCCGCTCGGGCTCCTCCTCCTGGGCAACGGCATCGGCGCCGAATCCACAGGGTCCCGTGTCGGGATTGCCAGCGCTTGAACTGCTCCGGTTGGCCGCGAAAACGTTTGGCGGAACCGCCTGCGGAGGAGAGCCCGGCCCGAACACGGCTAGGACTCGCCGGTTTCGGTTCCCGGCGAGTACGGCGAGCTGAACCCGGAGGTCCATTCGAACGGTGTCGCGTCCGGCTCGGCGCTCCGCTCGGCGGCCGCGGCGAACGGTGCGTTGTTCTGCGTCAATCGGATGATGGTGCGTTCGAGGGCGGGCAGGATCTCGGTGATCGCGAGATCGCCGTGTGCGAAGCGTGTCAACAGGGCGTAGACCATGTTCGTCAGGACGAGTGCGAGATCGGCGGCGTATTCCTCGTCGAGGCTGGTGAACATCGTGCTGACGGCGGGCAACACCGCGGCGAAGCCCTGCGCGTCCAGGCGCTGCCCGCCGGGGCCGGACCGGGCATGCGAGTAGGCGGCCAGCATCCGCGGGTGCCGTTCCCACGGTTCGAACACATAGCGGGTGACCCGTTTCAGCACGTCGGCGAGCGATTCGTCGGCGCGCGGCGGTTCGAGTTCGGTGTAGGTGTTGGTGGCCATCCACTGGGCGACGGCGGCGAGGACGAGCTCGTCACGGGTGGGGTACAGCTTGTAGACCGTGGTCAGCGAGACCTGGGCGACGCGGGCCACCCGGCGCAGTTGAACCGCGTCGTACCCTTCCGACTCGAGTAGCGCCAGAGTGGTTTCGGTGATCTTGCGCGCGGGTTCACCTTCGCCCTTTCTAGCCACTCCGCCACAGTAGTCCATCGGCTGGTGCTGCCACCGAACCGATTCGGAGGCGAGTTCCCACGTCCTCGCCGACCAGATTGTCCATGGCCCGGTTCAGTCGATGCTGCAGCCGGCGACCGGCTTGTCCTCGAGGCGGTCGAGAAGGTAGGTGAACGCATTGTCCGGACCGAAACCGTCGATGATCTCCGGCCCGAAATGATTCGGGATGGTGGTTCCGGGCAGGATCGGCGGAAGGTCGTTCGTGCGGAAGGTGACGGTCGCGCCCTTGCCGCACCAGTCGTCGGCGAGCTTGCGGGCCTGGCCGTACGGGACGGTGTCGTCGTTGAGGCCGCTGGTGATCAGGACCGGGGTGCGGGGGGTGGAGTTGCCGATGCGCAGTTGCTCGAGCACCGGTGCGGCTTCGGGCAATTCGGCGAGATGGGCGGACAGCGATCGACCGTCCCTGGTCAGCGACTCGGTCTTCATGAAGGGGTGATAGGTGATCACGTCGGCGATGCAGGAGTCGCTCAGCTTCTCGAGCATGGCGCGCCCGGCCGGACTGGTGACCTGATCGACCGCGCGCTGCAGTTCGGGGTAACGCGCCAGCATGCCGTTGACGGCGAACCCGATCGCGCCGCCGATCAGCGCGCCGTCGATCTTCTCCAGGATCGCGGCGAGATCGGCGACCGGTCCCCCCGCCCAGGTGCCTTTGAGATTCAGTTCCGGCGCGTAGGCCGGCTGCATCTCCGCGGCGGCCGCGGTGGCGCCACCACCCTGGGAGTAGCCCCAGAGCACGACGGGCGTCTCCGGTCCGACGCCTGCCAGGTTGTTGGCGGCGCGAACACCGTCGAGGATGGCGTGCCCGCTCTCGAACCGGTTGGCGTAGGTGTGGATGCCAGGCGTGCCGAGGCCGATGTAATCGGTGACCAGCACCCGTGCGCCAAGGCCGCTCCACACCGTCGACGAGGGCAGCTCCTGGTTCGCCGACACCCCCAGCGGCTCGGCGGACACCGCCACGCCCGTCGAGAATGCCCTCGACATCGCGCAACGGTCGCCCTGCCCCGAAGTCCCGGGTCCGATGACGACGGTCGGCCGTGGACCGGCTCCGCGCCACGGACCGGTCGGTTCGATGTAGGTCCCGCTCACCGCGACCGGCGACCCGTCCTGCAGCCGCGAGGTGTACATCACGTGCTGTGCCCGCCCCGGCCAACCCTGTTCGGTGGGCGGGGTCACGAACAAGGTCATCGGCGCGGTCTTGATGATCGCGCCCGGTTCCTGCGGAATCCGGTCCGGCGGCGTGTAGAACGAGCTCATCGGCTCGGCCGCGACTTCCCGCGCCTGGGTCACCACACCGGCCACCGCCGTCGTGGCAGCCATCACCAGCACCGCGACGATGCGCCCGGCACGCGGCCGCGCGCGTCGAAGATCTTGCCGCTCCATCGAGAACCTCTCCGTCGACATCACTGCCGGCATCGTCGCCGTAGTGACACAGGTCGCTGGGGTCGGCGGATCATGAGGCCTGTCACACCAGCGCCGACAGAGAGTAACACGGTTACTGGCGGGTTCAGATGCAGGGTCTCCGGTCGATTGCCCGCTCGAGGATCTTGCCCGTGGTGCCCTCGAGGGATGCCCGATCATAGCGGCGGCCTCATGGATCAGTCCTGTCGTCCTGGGTAGCGGGTCGCGCGCTCATCGGCGCGCGGATCGGCGACCAGCTCCGAGACGGGGTCGTCGAAGGTCATCACCAGCCGGTCCTCGGCGTACGGTGGCCAGCCCGGGTTGCCATCGGTGGCGAAACCGACCCAGGCCGAGTGCATTTCATCAGCGATCCGCTGCGGCGGATTCGGACCGGTGAGGGTGGTCGCGGCAGCCAAGGTATCGAACACGAAGGGCACTTCGAGTGCATGTATCGCGCCCAGATCAGCTCGCTGCCAGCCGAACTCGTACACAAAGGCCGCAGTGCCGACTGCTGCCTGCGATTCGGCGAGTTCCCGTGTCGGGCCGCGGAAGACGGCGTCGGTGACAATCGCCGCCAGCAGATCCCCCGCGGTTGCCTCCGGCCGGTTGGCTGCATACGGCATGATCGCCGAAGCTCCGATACCGAACCGTGCGAGCGCGAACGGTAGTGCGTCGACGGTGATCGTGTCCCCGAGTCCGGTAGGCACCGTGAACAACCGGAACTCCTCGGCGGTGCAGCCGGCGAGCAGGCCGATCCCGCGGGCTGATCCCGCCGCGATCGCCTCGGCGGGTACCGCGGAAAGAACGTCTCCGTCCACGACCGGAAAGAAGGCCATCCCAGCACCTGCCGCCAGCACCGACTCACCCCAGCGCGCCGGGTCCGGTTCGCGGGCGAAGTCCGCGCGCACCGACTCCTGCGCGGCCAGCAGCACCGACGGCGGCACTGCCGCAAACGCTTCCGCTGTCGCGGGCACTCCCAGCGCCTTGCCGAGTTCGCCGCTGAGCAAGCGCGCATCGTCGACCGTTGCCGCGACGCCACCGTTGCCGCTCTGCATGATCGCGCGAGCGAACAGACCGCTCGCCGCCGGCGAACCGAGCAGCGCGGCGACACTCATCGCACCAGCCGATTCACCGAAGATCGTGACATTGCCGGGATCACCGCCGAAGGCCCGCGCATTGTCGCGCACCCATTCGAGCGCGGACAGCTGATCGAGCAGGCCGCGATTGGCCGGCGCTCCGTCGAGTACCGCGAAACCCGACGCCCCGAGCCGATAGTTGATCGCCACGAGTACCACGCCGTCACGGGCGAAGGCGGCGCCGTCATACGCCGGTACCGCGTTGGAACCGTGCACGAACGCACCACCGTGGATCCACACCATGACCGGCAGGCCACCACCACCGGGGTCGGGCGTCCACACGTTCACGTTCAAGCACTCGGTGCCCGCCACCAGCGTGGTGCCCAGGATCTGTTCGATACCGGGCGGATACGGGCCCTGCAGGCATGTCGGTCCGAGCGCGGTGGCCTCGCGAGTCCCCACCCAGCCCACGACCGGTCCCGGCGCGCGGAAGCGGGCCCGGCCTACCGGGGAGGCAGCGTAGGGCACTCCGAGAAACGCACTGACACCGCCGACGGTCCGGCCCCGCACCTTGCCACCGGTGACCTCGACCACCGGCCGACCGGCGGGCATCACAGGTCGACCAAGTCGTACTCGGCGACCCGGTCGACCAGGTATCGCAGGTGGTCGTCGGAATTGCCGAGGGTCTGCTCGATGGCGGTGAGCCGTGCGAAGTAGCGCGATATCGGATGCTCCTTCGTCATTCCGATGCCGCCGTGCAGCTGGACAGCCTCTTGACCGACGAACCGCGCCGACCGTCCGACCCGGAGTTTCGCGCGCGAGGCCACCGTCGGGTCGATCAGGCCATCGGCCAACGCCGTCGAGGCGTACACCGACATACCACGGGCGAGTGAGACCGCGATGTACATGTCGGCGGCGCGGTGGGTCAGCGCCTGAAAGTTCCGCAGCGGTACATCGAATTGTTTTCGGGTGCACAAATATTCGGCGGTGATCCGCAATGCCTCGGTCATCGCGCCGACCGCTTCGGCGCACAGTGCCGCCTGGGCCGCGATCTGGGCGGCTTCGATCGCGTCCTCGGCCCTGCGCGAAGCGAGCGGTTCGGCCGCGGCCTGCTCGAGGACGATATCGGCCACGCGACCACCGTCGTGGGCCGCGCTGCCGCGCCGGGTCACGCCCGCGTCGGCGGGGTCGACAAGGAACAGCCCGATGCCATCGGGTCCTGTCGCGCTGACGACCAGCAGATCCGCTTCGTCACCGTGGAGCACAGGCGACTTGTACCCGCTTATCCGCCACGCATTGCCCTGTCGCACCGCAGATGTCGAGACTGTGTGCAGCGGCCACCGCGAGCCCCGCTCCTCGTGTGCGAATGCGAGCCGTAGCTCTCCGGCCGCGACCTTCGGCAGCAGTTCACGTCGTTGCGCAGGACTTGCGGCTTCGACCAGCAAGCCCCCTGGCAGGTAGGCGCAGTCGAGCACCGGGATCCGTGCCGGGGCGGCGCCGAGTTCGGACATCACGATCATCGCCTCGATCGGACCCGCACCCTGGCCGCCGTCGGATTCCGGGAAGGTCAGCCCGAGCAGTCCGAGGTCGGCGAAGGTGGCCCATAGGTCATCCGGCGCCCCGGGAACATGATCGGCCAGAACGTTACTGACGGTGTCGCGCAACATCGTTTGTTCCGCGGTCGGTTCGAAATTCATGGTCCGGGCTCACAATCCGAGGATCGTCGAAACGATGATGCCGCGTTGCACCTCGGTCGATCCCCCGTAGATGGATGTCTTACGGCAGTTGAGGTAGGCGGCGGTGCTGCGCCCGGCCCACTGGTCGACGTCGGACAGCAGCGCGGCCGGGCCGGCGACTTCCATCATCAGTTCGGTCGCGGCCTGCTGAAGTTGGCTGCCACGGAGTTTCAGAATCGATGACGTCGGGGCCTTCACTCCGGATGCTGCGCCGATCTGGATCAATTCCAGTGCGAGCGTCTCGTTTTCGAGTTCAGCCAGACGGGTGGCGAACAATGGATCGTCGAGCAGCGTGCTCTCGCCCACCCGGGTCTGCCTGGCGCGCGCTTTGATCGTCGACAGCGCGACCTTGGTGCGTCCCACGGCGGCCATGCCGGTGCGTTCGTTGCCGAGCAGGAACTTCGCGTAGGTCCAGCCCCGATTCTCCTGCCCGACACGATGTTCGACGGGTACGCGGACGTCATCGAGGAATACCTCGTTGACCTCGCGACTGCCGCCGATGAGCTCGATCGGCCGCACCGTGACACCGGGTGCGTGCATCGGGATCAGGAGCAGCGATATCCCCGCTTGCTTCTTGGCCGCGGCGGGGTCGGTGCGGACGAGGCAGAACATCCAGTCCGCGTGCTGTGCCGCGCTGGTCCAGATCTTCTGCCCGTTGACGACGTAGTGGTGACCATCGCGAGCCGCGGTGGTGCGCAGAGAAGCCAGATCCGATCCGGCTTCGGGCTCGGAAAACCCCTGGCACCACCAGATGTCGAGGTTCGCGGTGGGTGGCAGGAACCGAGCCTTCTGCTCGTCGGTGCCGAATCGGGCGATGACTGGGCCGACCATGTCGACGTTGAAGGTCAGCGGTTCCGGTACCGAGGCCAGGGCCATCTCGTCGTGCCAGAGATGGCGTTGAATCGGGGTCCAGTCCCGGCCGCCCCACTGCTGGGGCCAATCCGGCACCGCGATGCGGTGGGCGTTGAGAATGCGTTGCGTGGTGATGAGTGCCTCGCGGCCGAGTTCGCGGCCTTCCCGCACGCCATCGCGGATCTCGGACGGGATTTCGTCGCGATAGACGGACCGCAGCTGATTGCGGAATGCGAGCTCATCGCCGGTCAGTGCACATTGCATTGTCGGTATTCACTTTCTGCGCTGGTGGTCACAGGCCGGTAGCGGTGGCCACCACAACGGCGAGGTCGACGAGGTGATCGATCTGTGCGGTCGGTCGGCAGCGCTGCCGGTGTTGTGCGCTGATACCGGGTACACGTCAGAAGACTCCTGCGATGGAACGAATATGGATAAACGTTCCACTAGGTCGCAGGATCTGTCAATCATTGCCTGCAATTCTCCTGAACATTGCCCAAATCGGCTTTACCGTCGGTAATGCTGTGCTAGAACTCCTGGCAGAACAACGATGTCCTAGGAGTGCTCATGTCTTCTCCCACCCGAACCGCCGCTCTCTCCCGACGCCCCGGCTCCCTGAAGCGGCTGGTCCTGGCCGCGATGCTGGCCGGGGCCGCCGCCGCAGGCACACCCGCCTCCGCGCACGCCGCACCGCAATACCCCGTCCCCTACGGGCTGATTCCCGGAATCGTCCATTTCGTCGACCGGGCCTCTCCGCCCGGAGCCAACGACTGGAACTGCCGCCCGAGCGTCGAACACCCGGAGCCGGTTGTCCTGGTTCACGGTCTCACCGCCACGATGGCCGCCAATTGGACGACCCTCTCGCCGCTGCTGGCAAACAACGGCTACTGCGTGTTCGCCCTGAACTACGGGCTCGACCCGGACGCACCGCTGCCGTTGAATCTGATTCCGGGCACCAAGTCGATGCGGGAATCCTCGGCCGAGGAGCTTGCGCCGTTCGTGGATCGCGTGCTCGCCGCCACCGGGGCGCAGAAGGTCGATCTGGTCGGCCACTCGGAAGGGACCGTGATGCCGCGCTGGTACATCAAGTACCTGGGCGGGGCGGACAAGGTCGCCAAGTCGGTGAATCTGACCCCGCTCAACGACGGCACCAGAGCCGGCGGACAGGCACTGATCGCCCGCGCCCTCGACGCACTCGGAGTATGGGACGACCTCCAACTCCGTGCCGAGGCATTCGGATTCGGCGCGAGTCTGCAGATGACGAGCGGCTCCGACTACCTCGACGCGGTGAACTCCGGCAACGCTTACCCCGCCGATATCGCCTACACCTTCATCATGACCCGCTGGGATCAGGTGGTGGCTCCGCATACCAGCGGCATGGGACCGGCGGCCCCGAACGTCACCAATATCGTCGTCCAGGACCAGTGCCCGCTGGCGATATTCGAACACGCGGGCGCGGCCTCGGATCCGGTTGTCGCACAGCACGTTCTCAACGCGCTCGATCCGGCCGACCACGTACCCGTGAACTGCTTCGCCCACCCCCGCAACGGCTGACGGTAGTCTGCTGCATCATGACCAGGTCCGATCCGGAGCCGGCCGAGCCCCGGCCGCGCCGCCGATCCACGGCGGTGCGGCCGTCCGACGACACGCTGCTCGACGGAGTTCTGTCGGTATTCGCCACGCTCGGCTTCGACGACGTCACCATGGAGCAGCTGGCCGTCGCGGCCGAAACCTCCAAACCGACGCTGTACGCGCATTTCGGAACCAAGGAGCAGCTCTTCGACGCGTGTGTGCGCCGTGAGGCGTCGCGCCTGCTCGAGTGGATGCGGGAAAGCTACCGGCGCGCACAGGGTTTCGATCTCGACCGGCACGTCGCGACCACGACGCGCGCGCTGTTCGACTTCGCCGCCACCCACGCCGAGGGCTTCCACGTGCTGTTCGGGGCGCCGACGGCGGGGCGTTCACACGAAGTGCGGGCCGCCACGATCCGATCGGTGACCGACACCGTCGCCGAATTGATCCGGCACGAATACGGTGGCGCCGACCTGGAGTGGGGCGCAAGCGCCGATTTCTGCGCGGCGGCGATCACCGATATCGGCGTGCGTGGCGTGCAGCAAGCGCTCGCACAAGACCTCGACTTCACGGCGGCCGCGAATCTGACGATCTCGATCATCGTCGCGGCGATGCGCCACCTCGACCCCGCTGCTGTGCGAGCCGTCGATGCCGACGCCGAACCCGCTGCACCGTCGCGCCCTGCTGAGCCGACTGCGCCGACCGCCGACCGAACTCCGCCACAGCCCTCCCCCGCAACCCCTCGCAATGACGTGCTCGATACGGCGATCCGCATGTTCCTCCGCGGCGAACGGCTCGAATTGCACGCGGTGGCCACCGAGCTCGGAATCAGCCGTACCACGATCTACCGCCGATTCGGCACCAGAGAAGACCTGCTCGGCGTCGTCATCGCCCGCCAGTTCGAACACGTGATCACCACCATCGACAGCCGCTGCACCAGCCGCGGCGCCCACCGTATCTCCGAGATCTTCGATCGGACGCTACGCCGCTTGGCCGCCGACCCGGCGCTGCGCACCTATCTCCAGAACGAAGCACCGGCCGCCCTCCGCCTCGTCACGCAGACAGACGGACCGGTCCACCGCGGCAGCGTTCGGCTGGTCGAACGGCTCATCCAGCGCGCCCAGGAACAGGACGGATATCGACCGCCGATCGACCGAACCACTTTGGCTTTCGCCCTCGTGCGACTCGGCGAGAGCTTTCTCTACAGCAACGCTGTCGCTGATGTCGAAGGCGACATCGACCACCTCCTGCAAGTGCAGACGACCCTGCTCGGCGTCGCCGCCCCGGTTGGCGGTCCGTGAGTTCAGACCGCTTCGCTCGTGGGACGGGCGGGTGAGTCCTTCCGGCCGCGCGGCGCATCGAGTGCGGTGAAAGCCGCCGCGGCGAGGATCATCAGCGCCGACACGAGCAGGGCCACGTCGAGGCCGTGATGGAAGGCGACCTTGCCGGTGTTGAGGACCTCGGACACCTTCGACAGATACTTCAGATACGGGCCGATGTCGACGCCCTCGGGTATCTTGCCGAGTTCCACGGCTTGGATGGCGTCGGGCTGGAGTGACGTCGGCAGACCCAACTCGTTCATCCGCGCCTTCAGGTCCGCGGAGAGGAATCCGCTCACCAGCGCACCGAGCACCGCCACGCCGAAGGCCGAGCCGACCTGGCGCATCGTGTTGGTCACGGCGGCGGCCATTCCCGAGTGTTCGGCAGGGACACCCGACATCACCGCCGAGGTCAGCGGGACCACCGCGATGCCGAAGCCGAAACCCGCCACCCCCATCGCGGCCGCGATCGACGGGTCGTGCAGTTCACCGGACAACATGTAGCGGGTCAGCAGGATCCCGCCCGCACCGACGACACAACCGAGGATCATGGGGGCACGGGCTCCGCGCCGCCCCACCCACCAGCCCGCGACCAGTGACCCGATCACGATCGTGGCGGCCATCGGGGCGAAGATCGCCGCGGTACGCGCACCCGAATACGACTGCATCACTTGCAGATACAGCGCGGTGAAGAAGAAGATCGAGAAGATTCCGAAGTAGACGGCGAAGGCGACCACCAGCGCACTGCGCACCGCGGGCAGTCGCAGGTA
Source organism: Nocardia sp. FBN12 (assembly GCF_050320175.1). Taxonomy (GTDB): domain Bacteria; phylum Actinomycetota; class Actinomycetes; order Mycobacteriales; family Mycobacteriaceae; genus Nocardia. The sequence continues at coordinate 2,460,717 of NZ_CP190048.1, forward strand.
GCGGAAGTCGAGCATGGGTGCGCGTGCTCGCGTTTCGACGGCGACGAAGGCGGCCAGCGCCACGGCACCGAACACGAACAGCGCGAGCACCGCGGGCGCGGCGTAGCCCTGATCCTGACCGAGGATCGCGGCATAGATCACCGAGCCGAAGGCCGCCGCGCCGAGCACGGCACCGGCCCAGTCGATCGGCTCGGGACGTGGGTCGGCGCTTTCGGGGATCGACCACAGCGCGGCGACCAGCGCCACCGCGGCGATCACCAGGTTGAACCAGAAGATCGAGCGCCAGCCGTACGCGTGGACCAGCACGCCACCCAGCACCGGCCCCGCCGCGAGCGCGAGACCCGACACCGCCGCCCACACGCCGATCGCCTTGGCGCGAGCGCGATCATCCGGGAAAACGTGGCGCAGCACCGACAGGGTCCCCGGCTCCGACGCCGCGGCCCCCAGGCCCATGATCGCGCGCCCGGCGATGAGCACCGCGACGCTGCTCGCCAGCGCCGAAACCACCGACCCCACGCCGAAGATCACCAGCCCGACGATCATCACCCGCTTGCGTCCCCACCGGTCGCCGAGCGATCCGCCCGCCAGCATCAGCCCGGCGAAGACGACGGTGTAGGCGTTGACCACCCACTGCAGCATGGTCACATCGGCACTCAGATCGCGCCGGATATCCCCCAGCGCCACACTCACGACCGTGGTGTCGAGGAACGTCACGAACACCACTACAGCAACGGCCGTCAGAGCGATGCGCGGACGCGCCGCCCCGCCCGGCGCTTTGTCCATCGGTATCACCGGGCACACGCTACTGGTGGGTTCACCGGCGCGCCAGACGTAAGCCGACCACCGCCAGGTGAACGCTCGCCCAACGAATTCGGTCCGCGAATATGCGAGACTGGGATGGTGAGCGATGCCGGTGCGGGCACTTATGTCGAGGCGGGCGAGTTTCGCCGCGACACCAACTACATCACCACGCGGATCACCGCCGATGGCCGTGACGGCTACTCCGTCGAGCCCGGTTGGTACCGGCTCGTCGCGGCGAGAGCCTGTCCTTGGGCCAATCGCACGTTGATCGTGCGCAGGCTGCTCGGGCTGGAATCGGTGTTGTCGCTCGGACTGTGCGGGCCCACGCATGACAAGCTCAGCTGGACTTTCGATCTGGATCCCGGCGAGGTCGATCCGGTCCTCGGCATTCCTCGGCTGCGCGATGCCTATCTGGCGCGGTTCCCGGACTATCCGCGCGGGATCACCGTGCCCGCGGTGGTCGACATCGCGACCGGACAGGTCGTCACCAACGACTACGCGCAGATGACCCTCGATTTCTCGACCGAATGGACCGCCTACCACCGGCCGGGAGCGCCGCGGCTGTATCCCGAATCGCTGCGCGGACAGATCGACGAGATCAACCGAGAAGTGTTCCGCGACATCAACAACGGCGTCTACCGGTGCGGTTTCGCCGGTGATCAAGCGGCCTACAACGCTGCCTACGTCCGGCTCTTCGCGGCGCTGGACCGACTCACCGTACGGCTGCGTGGCCAGCGCTACCTCGTCGGCGACACCATCACCGAGGCCGACGTGCGGCTGTTCACCACGCTGGTCCGGTTCGACCCCGTGTATCACGGTCATTTCAAATGCAACCGCACCAAACTCAGCGAGATGCCGGTGCTGTGGGCTTACGCTCGCGACCTGTTCCAGACCCCCGGCTTCGGCGACACCATCGACTTCGGCCAGATCAAAGAGCATTACTACGTCGTGCACCGCGACATCAACCCCACCGGAATCATCCCGGCGGGTCCTGACCTGTCGAATTGGCTGACCCCGCACCACCGCGAGGAACTGGGTGGCCGCCCATTCGGCGACGGCACACCGCCACCACCGCCGTTGCCCGCCGAACAGGTTCCCGCGATCGACTGACGCAGTACAGCGGGTAATCGGTCGAGGTGCCTTCGGAGTCCTGCGGCAACGCACTCATCAAAGCCCCACCGCGCGTTCGCATCTGATTCTCGAACTCCGCGCGATCCTCAGCCGCCGGCCGGTTGCAGGACACGCAGGATGGGGTCGTAGGCCCAGTTCAGCATGCGTGCCGCGTCGTCGCGCGCCGCGGCGCTGCTGTGGTCGGAACTGTGCAGCACCACGCCGATCAGCGGGATGCCCGCGCGCACCGTCTCGAACAGCAGGCAGTGGCCCGCGGCGTTGGTGTTGCCGGTTTTGATCCCGATGGTGCCGGGATACTCATCGAACATCCGGTTCGTTGTTTCCCAGTGGTGCTCGCGGTTGGCGGGTCCGGCGGGCACGTGGAAGTTTCTCGAACCGACGATCTCGCGGAACACCGGCAGGTTCATCGCGCGCACGCCCAGTGCCACGAGATCCGCCGGGGTGGAATAGGTGGAGTGATCGGTGGGGTACGGCATACCGGCCGGGTCACTGAAATGCGTTCCCGCCAAGCCCATCACGCGCGCGGTGTCGTTCATTCTGGCGAGGAAACCGCCCTGACCGGGGCCGAACGACTCGGCGACGGTGTAGGCGGCGTCGCAGCCGGACGGCAGGAGCAGCGCGTACAGCAATTGCCGGGCCGTGAGCACCTCGCCGGGAACCAGCCCCGCGGTGCTGCCGTTCTCCCTGGCGCAGTAGGCGCCTGCCTCCTGCGGCACCGTCACGGGCCGCTCGAGGTCGCCGGAGACGATCACGACCACTGCCGTCATCACCTTCGCGATACTGGCGATCGGGACCGGGGTGTTCGCCTCCCGTGACCACACCACCGTCCCGGTCAGCCCCTCCGCCAACGCCGCACCCGACGCCTGCACCCCGTCCGGCCCCGCGGCCGCCCACGGCAGCAGACCATCAGCACTCCCGGTGGGCGCGGCCGCCGCAACGCCGTGACCAGCAGCGACGATCAGAACCCCAGCAGTGACGGCATGCAACGTCTTCACGAGTGTCCGCATGGCGACATTCTGGCGCACAATTTCGCCGACCTGCGGGATTGAACCGCCGACATTCGGCAGAACCCTCGATTTCGGCCAACTATTGAGGAGGGACTGGTGGCTCCAGCCCACCGCGTCGAGGTCGCTACTCATCAGTGCGCCTCAGTCGTCGAACACGGCCACCCCTACTGTGGCGCGAGAATCTCGACGTAGCCGTCGGTGCCGTTCACCCGGATGCGCTGGCCGTCGCGGATCAGGTCGGTGGCGTGTTCGACGCCGACCACGGCGGGGAGGCCGTATTCGCGGGCGATCACCGCGCCGTGGGTCATCAGGCCGCCGACTTCGGTGACAAGGCCCGCGATGCCGACGAACAGTGGCGTCCAGCTCGGGTCGGTATAGGCGGTGACCAGGATGTCACCGGATTCGAGCGTGGCCTCGGCGATGTCGGCGAGCACACGGGCGCGGCCTTCGATCGTCCCGGCCGACACCGCCATACCGGGCAGTGCGCCGGCGGGCAGGTCTTCGCGACGGTACGCGCCGGTCAGGGCCTCGCCGTCGGAGGTGAGCACGCGCGGCGCGGTGAGGTGCTGATACGAGCGGAAGGCGTCTTTTCGTTCGTCGACGAGTGTCTGGTCCGCTCGCTGTGCGCGAACGAGCTCGTGCAGTTCATCGAACCGCAGGTAGTAGATGTCGTGGGGTTCGCTGAGCACACCGGCTTGCACCAGTCGTTCGGCCTCGCGGAGCAATGCCTGTTTGTAGACGAAGTAGCGGCTGACCATGCCGTACTTCGGGTACTCACGATATCCGGCGAACGTGCGGACGCGCGCGATCAATCGCTCGGTCTCGGCGGCTTTCTCGTCCCCGTCATGGAGTGCGCGCAGGCGTTGCAGGATTCGTTGTTTCTGCTGCTCGGCGTCACGTAGCCCGTCTTGGAAGCGCTGTGTGCCCGCGCCCGGCCCGAAGTTCTCGATATTGCCGAGGATTGCCGGCACGAGGGTGGCCGGGCTTTCGCTCCACCGCGGCCTGGTGATGTCGATTTCACCCGCGCAACGCATTCCGTATTTGTCGAGAAAGTCTTCGATCGCGGTCCGGACCTCGCCGGGACAGCCGGTCGACTCGTTCAGGACATCGTCGTCCTCGATCTGCTCCAGGTAGGCCACCATCTCGGGGTGCGGGCGGATCGCGTCGGCGACGTCCAACAGGGCCAGGCCCATTTCCGCAGTCACGTTACCGGGGATCGACTGACTGAGCGCGTCGGCGGCGTTCTTCTCCCCCAGCCATTCCCGGAGCCGATCGTTGAGCTGTTCCGTGGCGTCCATCGCGGCCATGATCACCTGTAAACCCCGCGGCGCGAACAGGACCCGCCGTAGCTCGCCTTCGATATCGGACCGGATGAAATCGAGCAGCGCCGGCCCGGACAGGTCGCCGATGTCACGCTGCAGCGCCGCGAGCGAAGCCTCGCTCTCGGCGATCAATTCGGTGACGATGCCGGGATCGGTCTCGATCGGCACCGGCGCGTTGCCCGACGACGCGGACGGTGCGCCCGAATCATCTTCTGGCACTTGATGAACGAAGCCGGCGCGGTCGAGCACGGTCCGCAGGGCGTCGCCCATCAGCGGATCGGACTTGCCGAGTCCGGCTGCCAGGGCGGCGCCGGTGGCGGGCGAGGACACCATCGCGGTGACGTCGACGAACAATCGCCCGCCCGCGTCGCGCATGGGCGCATTGCTCGTCAGCTGCCAGACCGAGATCCCCAGCGGCTTCATCGCGTCGGTCATCATCTGCTGATGGCCGACCGACACGTAGACGTGGTTCTGCCCGTCGGTGGCCACGGGAATCGGGAACAGGGTGGTGATCGGCCTGCTCTGGACGATGCGGAACTCGGTACCGTCGCAACACCATTCGATGTCCTGTGGGCGACCGAAATGCGCTTCGATGCGGCGGCCGAGTTGCGCGAGTCGCAGCACCTCGGCATCGGCGAGCACCGGCTCGTTGCGTCGCTCCGGTGCGATCTCGCACACCCGCGTGCCGCCCGTCGACATCGGCTCGATGGCGATCTTCTTCGTGGCGATCACCTTGGTGAGGATCTGGTCGGCACGAACCTGGTAGACGTCGGCGTTCACGAGTCCGGAGACGAGCGCCTCCCCCAGACCGAAACCGGCGTCGATGGAGACGACGGTCCGGTCGGAGGTGACCGGATCGGCCGTCATCATGATGCCCGCGGCGCGCGCGAAAACCATCCGCTGCACGACGACACCCATCTGAATCTTCTTCTGGTCGATGCCATTTCGCAGCCGGTAGGTGACGGCCCGTTCGGTGAACAGCGAACCCCAGCACCGGCGTACCTGCTCGAGGATCGCCGCCGATCCCACCACATTCAGGTAGGTGTCCTGCTGCCCCGCGAACGACGCGGTCGGCATGTCCTCGGCCGTCGCACTCGACCGCACGGCGTACGCGCCGTCGATACCGAGCCGAGCGTGCGCGGCGAGGATCGCGGCCGCCACCTCGTCAGGAATCACCAACTCCTCGACCGTGCGCCGCAGCTCCGCGCTCAGTGCGGAAATCCCCGCCCGATCCCCCGGCTCGAGCCGCGACAACTCCTCGATCCGCTCATCGAGCGCCGCCGCCACCGTCCGCGCGAATGCCGCCGTCGTCACACAGAATCCCGCAGGCACCTCGACACCACCGACGCGCGACAGCTCACCGAGGTTCGCTCCTTTGCCCCCCACGACCGCGACCTGCGCGGAATCGACCTCCCCGAACCCGAGTACATAAGCCATCCCGCTGCTCCTCACCTGGTGGTTTCGGTCTTTCGCGAGCGATTATGGACCACGAATCAATCTCTCATGATGGCCCGGAATCGTGTATACAGTGAAGGGGGAAGCACCTCGTAGCTGGTCATCTGCCGATCTGTGTCACCCTTCGGGCTGTGGTCGGGCGCCCACGTGCATTCGTTCATCGTGTTTGCCGAAGAGGCTGAGTATTTCAGCCGCCGGCTGCGCCGGACCGGTGGCGGGAGCCGCGCTCACCTCCGTCTGCGTGATCAGAGCAGTCCTCGCGGCGGCGGCTGTCCCGCTGATCCGGCTCGACAGCACCTGGCAGACCCGCGGGTAGCCCCGTCCGGTGCGGCGCGCGCGTCTACTCGACCGCAGTTGCCGGGTCGACGGCCCGGTTCGGGAACGAATGGTGTTCGTGGGCGATCACCCATCGTGTGCCTTCCTTGCGCAGGCCGAGGGTGAGGCGCAGACGGGTATCCGGTTCCGCGGCAAGCTCTTCCGGTGAGCCGCACCGGAGCAGGGCGTGCGCGAAGGCGACGTCGGCGCCGGCTCGCACCTCCAGTTCGACGATGTCGAAGGCCGCGCCGCCCGCGAGCCAGGTGAAGAACGGTGGCCACGTCCGGCGGTAGGCGTCGATGCCGCGGACGCCGTTCTGCGGTGGCGGTACGTCGAACATGACGATGTCGGCGGTGTGATCGGCCAGCACGGCGTCGAGGTCACCGGCGCGGACGGCCGCGGCCCACTCGTGGATCAGGGTGCGGATCTGGGCTTCAGCATGCGACATGACGGTCTCCTTCGGTGTGCCGAGCTCGGCGCTCGGCAGGTGGGGATATCCCACTACCGGTATGACCCCGCGATAGGTGCCGAAGTAATCGTCGGGCGGGAAATCAGCCGGCTACGGCGGCGGGCAGTGCGAATCGGCGAAACAGTGCCGGGTCGAGGAACGACACCACCTCGGTGATCGCGCCGTCACGCACTGTCAGCACGTCGAGCGCCACCGCGGCGAACACCGAGCGCTCGGCATCCCAGCCGTAGGTGCCGAACGCGGGTTGGCCGTTCGCCACGGTCGGCAGAAAGCGCCAGCGCCAGTGCAATGGGCCTGCCACCAGAAAGTCCCGGATCGCGGCGTGCCCGGCATACCATTCGGGCCGCGGTGGCATCGCGTATCGGGCGTCGGCGGCGAGCAGCGCGACGATGCCGGCCACATCGGCATCCTCCCAGGCAGCGGCATAGCGCTCGCCGAGTCGACGAACGTCCTGATCGTCGGGCGCCTGCGACGGTGTGCTCCCTTCGAGGCGGGTGCGGGCGCGTTGCAAGGCGCTGTTGGCCGAGGCGACGGTCACGTCGAGCAGCTCGGCGGTCTCACTCGCGGTGAATCCGAGAACATCGCGCAGCAGCAACGCACCGCGCTGCACCCCCGGCAGTTGCCCGACCATCGCCACGAACGCCAATTCCACCGACTCGCGCGCCGTATAGCGGGCTTCCGGTCCGGGCTCACCCACGCCGATGCCTGGATACGGTTCGAGCCAGACCCGTTCGGCCGCAGGCGAATCCGGTGCGGTGTCCATCGGGAGTTCGCGTCGGCCGCGCCGGTCGAGCATGGTCAGGCAGCGATTGGTGGCGATCTTGTACAGCCACGGCCGGAACTTGCGCGGATCGACAAGATTCTCGCGTGAGAGCCACGCGCGCAGCAACGCTTCCTGCAGCGCGTCGTCGGCGTCGTGGACCGAGCCGAGGAATCGGTAGCAGTGCACGTGCAATTCCGCGCGCAGCGGGCCGACGAGACGGTCGAACTCGGCGCGAGCGGAGGCGGAATCATCGACGCTGCCCACCCTCCCGATCATTGCACAGCCGCCCGTCCGGCATCGGTGGCAAACCCGAACCGCTGTCGGCTCCCGGTCCGCCGGTACTCCGATCCGTGTCGAATCGCGAGGGTTGCTGCTTTGTGGGACAACAGATCTCGACCACCGAGAGGCCGCCTGACGGGCCGCCCTGTTCATGTTGCCGACAGATTGCGGATGCCGAAGTTTTCACTTCCCGGGCCGATCCGAGCCGCCTGCGACCTCGAATAAGTGACAGATCAGCAAGTAGGCAGCATCCACCGGCACTGCCCGTGAGGACACTATGGCCACCGAGAATCACTGCGATTCCCCGCTCGCGCCGACTCCAGTCGAGAGCGAGCGTCCCATCGCCCCGGCACCGCCCTCGTGGGCCGCCCCTGCCCTGCTCCTCTCGATCCTGATGCTCGGCCTCGACCTGGTGGCGTTGATTCCGCTCGGCGCGTGGATGCGCGACTACGGCATCGGCCCGGTGTGCTCGGCCTATCTCGTGCACGTACTCGCGTCCACCGCACTGGCGGCCTGGACCGTGAGCCGACTGCCGATTCTCGCGCTGGATACCGACGAGCAGGACTAGGGCGAACTGCGCAACCCCGTTGCCGTCCGGCAAGAACGGCCCGACAGCCCTGCCGGGCATCGGGTGGGCGCCCGCTCGCGGAGCCGATTCTGAATTCTCGGCCAATTCCCGGTACAGCGCGCCTTCGGGCCTGTCGCCGACCGTGCGGTGATGGCACGATCGAGGTGTTGGCTGATCTACACGGAGCGGCGCTGCACCATGACCGAAACCCGCAGACCGGGCTCCTCCGGTGCCTCGCGAACGGTCGGCGGCGACCTGATGAATATCCGGCTCATTGTGCTGGCGTTGACAATCGCCGCGATCCAGCTGTTCGTGATCCCGCTGGTGTTGCTGCCGCGCGACATCGATGGGGGCTGGCTCCTGGTGCCGCTGGCGCTGACCACCACACCGTTCTGGTCGTTGATCCACGAGGCCGTGCACGGGTCGCTACTGCGGAATCGAACGCACAACGACCGGATCGGACGCGTTCTGGCAGTGGTGTACGGGTCACCGTTCGCGATGCTGAAAGTCGGCCACCTGCTGCACCATCGCTACAGCCGGGTCCGTGAGCGCAGCGAGATCTATGATCCGGCGAAAACCAGCAGGCAGCGCGCGGCTGTCCCGTTCTATCTCACGCTGTTCGGCGGCCTCTACCTGCTCGAGGTGATCGCGCTGCTGCTCGCGGCGCTGCCCGAACGCGCCATTCGCGCGCTGGGACGCCGCGCGGAGGCACCCGATTCGATCGGCGGTCTGGTGCTCGAACGCGTCGCCCGGCCGGTGGTGCTGGGGAAATTCCGCACCGATGCCGCCGCGATCATCGTCGTCCACACCGCCGCGTTCCTCGCCTACGGCGCCCACGGCTGGATGCTGCTCGCCGCGCTCGGCGCCCGCGCGCTCATCATCTCGCTCTCCGACAACGCCTACCACTATGGCACCGACCTCGAATCACCCAGGGCAGCAATGAATCTGCGCCTACCCCGGATCCTCGAACGTTTCGCTCTCAACTTCACCCTGCACGACGTGCACCACCGCCACCCCGGCCTGCGCTGGTACGAACTGCGCTCCCGATTCGACGCCGAGGGCGGCCGCTACCACCTGGGCTGGTTCAGCGCCGTCGCCCGCCAGCTCCGCGGACCGATCGAACTGACCTGATCTCGCCGGGTCGAACGGTCAGCCGCCATGACGCTGGTCGTCGTCAGCGCAGACTGGCGACGAGAAGCCGGACACTGTCGCAGGACTGGACGAGTCGGGCGCCCTGTTCGTCTCGGTCGGCGGCGGCGACCCAGCGAGAAGCGTCGACGAGCGCACCGTTGAGCAGTACCGCCAGTGCTGACGGCGACACCGACGAGGAGAGCAGCCCCACGCTCCGGCACCGGTCGATCAGCGCGGCGATCGAGGCGATGCAGACCGCCGTGGCGGCCGCCGAGTCCTGCGGCAGCACCGAGGGCGCGTCCTGGAACAGGATCTGCTGCACGTCGGTTCGCTGAGTGAGCTCGATGTAGGCCACGCTGCGGTGGGCCAGCTCATCGAGCGGATCGGCGGCGCGTTGGCCGATCTCCTCGAGCTGGGCATCGATCTCGGCATCGACGGCCGCCACCACAGCGGCGAACAAGCCGGTCTTGCCGCCGAAGTGGTGATACAGCGCCCCGCGCGTCAGACCCGCCGAGGCGGTCAGCTCGTCCATCGAGGTCGCGGCGTATCCGACGGTGCCGAAGTGTTCCCGCGCAGCATCCAGTAGCAGTCGGCGGGTCTCGTCGAGCATCTGCGCGCGCGATCGCCTGGTCATGACACCACCATAATTGACATACGCGGCGTATGCCAATTACGTTTCATTTGCATACGCACCGTATGTGAATGAATGCATGTGTGCCGCACCGACAGTGAGGACCTGCCATGTTCCACCGTTACCGAACCCTGTTCGCCAGACCCGGCACAGCGCCCATGATTTTTGCCGGAGTGCTGGCGCGCATGCCGCTGTCGATGGTGGGGGTCGGCGTGATCGCGACGATCGCCCAGACCCACGGCAGCTACACCCTCGCCGGTGCGGTCGCCGCCGTCTACGCGCTCGCCGCGGCGGTGGCCACTCCGCAGGTCGCGCGTCTGATCGACCGGTATGGGCAAGGTCGGGTGGTCCTGCCGGTGGCCCTGTCGAGCGCCGCCGCGATCACTGCCCTGGTAGTGACCTCTGTTGTCGGTGGACCGGATCTCCTACTGTTCGTGTTCGCGCTCCTCGCCGGGATAACCCCGAGCGCCCCGGCCCTGGTGCGGTCCCGGTGGAGTCATCTCCTCGACGACGCGCAGGACGTGCACACCGCGTACTCGTGGGAGACCGTCCTCGACGAAGTGTCGTTCATCCTGGGTCCGCCGGTGGCGATCGGGCTCAGCGTGGCGATCTTCCCGCAGGCGGGTCTGCTGGCCGCGGCGATATCGCTGCTCGCCGGGACCATCTGGTTGACCCGGCAGCGGACCACCGAACCCCCGGTCGCCACCTCGGATCCCGGCGACCGCGGCTCGTCCGCGTTGCGCGTGCTGACGCATCCGACGGTCGCCGCGGTCGTGGCCGTCATGACCGCGATGGGCGTGATCATCGGCACCGTCGACGTGGTGTCGGTGGCGTTCGCCGAACATCAGGGCGACACCGCGCTGGCAAGCGTGGTCCTGTCGGTCTACGCGGCGGGGTCGTGCCTGTCCGGGTTCGTCTTCGGCGCCCGGACCCTCACCTGGCCACTGGGTCGGCTGTTGCGGATCGGCTTGGTCGCCACCGGTCTGACCACCGTGCCGCTGCTGTTCGTCTCCTCGATCGCCGGCCTGTCCGTCGCGGTGTTCTTCGCCGGCGCGTTCTTCGCGCCCACCATGATCATGGCGGCTCAACTCATCGAACGGAACACGCCCGCGGCCTCGCTCACCGAGGCGTTGACCTGGTCCACCGCGGGTCTCGGGCTCGGCACCGCGATCGGGCCCGCCGTCGCCGGACCGATCATCGACACCTATGGCGCCGACAACGGCTTCTCGGTCGCGGTCACCGCGGGTGTGGTTCTGCTGCTGCTCGCCGCCGCGACCCGCCGTGCGCTCAGCCAACATTCGCCCGCGCCGATCCCGGAAAATCCATACACCCCCGCACGCCGGGTGCACAAGGTCGACCGCGCCCCCGAAGTGGTCAACGTAGGTCGAGGTCAGTGACGGTTTCGGGGCCGAGGGCGATGCGGGCGTGCCAGGTCGGCGGCTCCCACGGGTCCGGCTTCCCGCCCTGATAGTGGGCCTCGAGGTCGATGTAGCGGGCACCGTTCACCTCGGCGGCGACGAACCGGTAGTCGTACCAGGTGAGGGTCGATCCGGTCGGCACGTGAAGTTCGGTGCTGTCGCTGGTGCCGCTCGCGTCCTCGATATCCGCTCTGCGCTCGAGGTCGCGGATCAGAATCGGTACCGCGGCATAGAGTTCCAGGCTGGTGGCGGCGGTGAATCGGTCGGCCGGGTACGGGCCGTTCCAGGTTGCCGGATCGGCGAGCATCACGTCCTGAATCGGTTCGACGACAACGCGATTCGCCGGTGAAGCCGATTCCGCTGTGCTGCAACCGGATTGACCGCGCAGCAGCGCGTTCGGTGTCACGAAGACCGAGGTGGGTTGCCCGGTCCCCGGTGCCGCACCGGTCGACCAGTGGGGGCGGGTGTCCTCGTCTTGCCGGGACAGCAGCTCGATAACGGTGGCCACTTCGTGGCCGTCGATCGTCGCGCACAGCACCCGCCCGTAGCCGCCGACACCCAAGGGGCGCTGCGTCAGTGGCGTAGGGAACGGCCAACCGGTCGGGGCGGGCAGTGGTTCGCCGTCCTCCGGTGCCGCGGGCTGGAATGTGAGGTCGATGGCGGTCGGCGTGTACGGCGCACGCCGCTGCTCGGTGAGCTGTTCGTCGTCGGGCAAGGCGCGTAGGCGATCGAGCACGTCGGCCAACCTGCGCACCTCACCGTTGCCGGATCGCGACCCGGTCTCGGTGTCCAGGCCATAGACCGACACGCCGACCGGCCCATCGAAGTTCGCGTACACCGACGTGGTCGGCTGGTCCGTCGGCGGCGAGAACTCCTCGTAATGGACGTCGTTGAACGACAGGTCGTCGAACCACGTACGAACCTGTTCGATACCTTCCCCGGTGAGCCGCGCCCAGTAGACACCGAACAGGCTCTGCTCGGCGCCGTCGTCGACATCGGTGAAAACCGTACCGTCACGGCGCAATTCGAAGAACGGTACGCGCCGACTTCCCACTTGCCGGACATCCAGGAACCCCGGCGACTCGCCGACGGACACCAGCACATCCGCATCTCGCGCGGCAGGTGGGTCGCTCTCGCCACGGCCGAACAGCGTGCACGCGCACAGCAACGACATCGCGCTGAACATCGCACCGAGAACAACGGACCGCCGGGCCATATCCGAGCCTAACGCAGCCGTCGTAGCGATATCGCCGCCCGGGCTCGTAGGCTGGCGCTATGGCACACGACTCCGATCAGCCCGTGGACATCAAGCCGCGCTCGCGCGATGTCACCGACGGACTCGAGAAAACTGCCGCTCGCGGCATGCTTCGCGCGGTGGGGATGGGTGACGAGGACTGGGTCAAGCCGCAGATCGGCGTGGCCTCCAGCTGGAACGAGATCACCCCGTGCAATCTCTCGCTCGACCGGCTGGCCAAGGCGGTCAAACGCGGCGTCCACGCCGGCGGTGGCTACCCACTCGAGTTCGGCACGATCTCGGTGTCGGACGGGATCTCGATGGGGCACGAGGGGATGCACTTCTCGCTGGTCAGCCGCGAGATCATCGCCGATTCGGTCGAGACCGTGATGATGGCGGAACGCCTCGACGGTTCGGTACTGCTCGCAGGCTGCGACAAGAGCCTGCCGGGCATGCTGATGGCCGCCGCGCGCCTCGATCTGGCGAGCGTCTTCCTCTACGCGGGCTCGACCTTGCCGGGCAATATCGACGGCAAGGACGTCACCATCATCGACGCTTTCGAGGCCGTCGGCGCCTGTATCAAGGGCCTGATCACCCCGGCGGAGGTCGATCGCATCGAGCGGGCGATCTGCCCGGGTGAAGGCGCGTGTGGCGGCATGTACACGGCCAACACCATGGCCTCGGCCGCCGAGGCTCTCGGCATGAGCCTGCCGGGATCGGCTGCCCCGCCTGCCCCGGATCGTCGCCGCGACGACTACGCCGAGAAGTCCGGCGAGGCTGTCGTCGGGCTGCTGCGCAAGGGGATCACGGCCCGCGACATCATGACGATGGAGGCGTTCGAGAACGCCATCACCGTCGTCATGGCGCTCGGCGGGTCGACCAACGCCGTACTGCATCTGCTGGCCATCGCGCGCGAGGCCGGTGTCGGCCTCACCCTCGCCGACTTCAACCGGGTCGGTGACAAAGTGCCGCACCTGGGCGATCTCAAACCGTTCGGCCGCTACGTGATGAACGATGTCGACAAGGTCGGCGGCATCCCGGTCGTGATGAAAGCCCTGTTGGACGCGGGTCTCATGCACGGCGACGTCATGACCGTCACCGGCGCGACCATGGCCGAGAACCTCGCCCATATCGAACTCGGCCTCGACGGTGATGTCATCCGGCGCCTCGATCGGCCGATCCACCGCACGGGCGGACTCACCATCCTGCACGGCTCGCTCGCACCCGAAGGCGCCGTGGTGAAGAGCGCCGGTTTCGACTCCGACGTCTTCCGCGGCACGGCGCGGGTGTTCGACGGGGAACGGGCGGCGATGAACGCACTCGAGGACGGCACGATCGTGGCGGGCGATGTGGTCGTCATCCGCAACGAGGGCCCCAAGGGCGGCCCCGGCATGCGCGAGATGCTCGCCATCACCGGCGCGATCAAGGGCGCAGGTCTCGGCAAGGATGTCCTGCTGCTCACCGACGGCCGATTCTCCGGCGGCACAACAGGTTTGTGTGTCGGGCATGTCGCGCCCGAAGCCGTGGACGGCGGGCCGATCGCCTTCGTCCGCGACGGCGATCCGATCGTGCTCGACGTCGCCAATCGCGTCCTCGACGTCGAGATCGACGAGAACGAACTCGCCGCGCGCAAGGTCGGCTGGGAGCCGCTGCCACCCCGGTACACCTCGGGCGTGCTGTCGAAGTACCGCAAGCTCGTCAGCTCGGCTGCGCACGGCGCCGTCACCGGCTGACCCGCTCGGCCAGGGCGATCGCGTCCGCGGGCACGGTCTCGGTGCGCGGCCCCGTCCACCAGCCTGGGCAAGACTGCTGCTGTCGATATCTCCCGCGACCGCGCGATGATCGCGGCCGCGCGAAAGCCGCGTCGGTTACCGCAATGTGGCGTCCGAGCAGAGAGGATGAACGGGCTGCGACACGCGAGCAGGCGTGCTGATGCGGAGGAGGACCCAGTCATGGAGCTCACGGCCGGTCACCGCGACCAACGGGTGTTGTTCTGTGTCGTCGCGGGAATGTCGCTCGCGTTCGTCCTGTTCGGGTTCCTTGCCGACCCGCCGGGGCAGGTACTGCGCGGCGTCGGTGACATCGTGTTCGCACGCGATCTGGTGATCACCGATTTCGTCGGTGTCGGTGGGCTCGGTGGGGCGTTCGTCCAAGCCGGACTGGTGTCCTTGGTGGCGTGTGCGATCTATCGGGTGACAGGTGCGCCGGTGGACGGGCCCGCGGTGGCGTGCCTGCTGCTGGTGCTCGGCACCGCGCTGTACGGCAAGACCCTGGTCAATATCTGGCCGATTCTGGCGGGTGTCGCCCTGTACGCCTGGGTTCGCGGTGATCGATTGGCCGACCACGTCTCCACCGCGTTCTTCGCCACAGCGCTGTCACCGATCTTCTCGGTGCTGGCTTTCGGCACGTCGCTGCCCACCTGGGCCGGACTCGTCCTCGGCGTGGCGACCTCGGTCCTGATCGGGTTCGTGATGCCGCCGGTCGCGCGCAGGCTCTTCGAGGCGCATGCCGGATTCACCCTCTACAACATGGGTTTCGTGGCCGGAGTGGTCGGCGCGGTGATCGTCTCGGTCTACCGTGCGTTCGGACTCGGGCCGCAACCGGAGATGGTGTGGACTTCCGGCCACGACACGCCGTTGCTGATCCTGCTTGCCGTCCTCCTGGTCGGCGTGCTCGCCGCCGCGTTCGTCGGTGACCGCACACCATGGCGCAACCTCGGTCGACTCCTGCGCAGCGACGGGCGGGCACCGTCGGACTTCCTCGCGAGCGACGGAGCGGGCGCGGTGCTGCTCAATATGGCCGTGATCGGCACGCTGGCAACGGCGTACGTCCTGGTCATCGGCGCGCCGCTCAACGGGCCCGTCGTGGCGGGAATTCTCAGCGTGGTCGGGTTCGGCGCGTGCGGAAAACACGCGCTCAACATCGTTCCGATCGTCGCCGGTGTCGCCTTGGCCGGACTGCTCAAGCCGTTCGAGCTGACCGATCCGGGGCTGATCTGGGCAGCGCTATACGGCACCTGTCTGGCGCCGATCGCCGGGCGGTTCGGCCCGCACTGGGGTGTGATCGCGGGCTTCTTCCACGCCTCGACCGCCCAGGTCACCGGTGCGCTGGTGGCAGGACTCAACCTCTACGGCAACGGGTTCGCCGCCGGCTTCGTCGCGGCCGTGGTTGCCCCGGTCGCGGCGTTCCTCGCGCACCCGCGGCGGGCCGCCGACACACCCGACACACCCGTCCCCGCGGCCTGAGGTCAGACCCGCCACGCCTGCCACAGCGAATTCATCTCGTCCTCGATCGTGTGCGCCGTCGCGCCGAGCACGCGGGCCAGCGCACCGGGTCCGGCGAGCGAGGTCGCGCGCGGCCCCGGCAGTACGGCGGGTCGACGCCCGAGCACGGCGACGGTTCCGACCACGCGCAGCCCGCCCAGCATGCCGGGCAAGTCGCGCGCTGCCGGGTCGGTGAGATCGAGTTCCTCGACGAGCAACGGCATTCCGGCGTGCGTGACGTGCTGACGAGAACGCAACGCACCACCGGTTTCGCCACTGCGACCGAGCACCAGCAGTTCCGACAGCACCGCGCACCCGCCTTCGGCGAGCGTGATGTCGACCTCGCGAGTGAGGTCGGCTCCCGTGGCGATGACGAGCGGAGCGGCGAGCCAACTCAGGGTCGCGCCCTCGGCCACCGTGGCGCGCGCAGACCAACTCGCTTGCCCACCGCGCGCGTTGTACGCGACGGTGC
This sequence comes from Nocardia sp. FBN12, assembly GCF_050320175.1. Classification (GTDB taxonomy): domain Bacteria; phylum Actinomycetota; class Actinomycetes; order Mycobacteriales; family Mycobacteriaceae; genus Nocardia. The sequence continues at coordinate 2,476,976 of NZ_CP190048.1, forward strand.
CGGAGGGTTCGACGAGGTCGAGATGGACACCGGGACCGACGGTGATGTCGAGTTCGAGCCGGTCGCCCGCCACGAGCATGCCGCAACGCCCGACCAGCGCGACCCGCGCGTGCCGTCCGTGCGTGTCCAGCAGGCGCGGAACGAGGTAGTCACCGGCGTCCAGCGCGACCGCGGCGACACCGGAACCACGGGGCTGCACCGAGATTCGTGTCGGGCGAGAGGCTACGCCGGTGACCGGTTCAGTGCACGTGGACGTGATTGTGGTCATGGTCGTGCTGGTCGGCGTGGATGTGCGGCGCCATCGGGCCAGGGTCCCCTGGAACCAAGGTGCCCGCACGGTAGGCGCTCAGCACGCCGAGCACCCAGTCGACGAGGACGTCGATGCTGGCCGGAACCCGTTGGCTCACCGCGATCACCGGCAGTCCACCACGGACGGCGGCGGCGTCACGCACCATCTGATCGGGATCGACCTCCACATGCGGCCCGAGATCGGTCTTGTTGATCACCAGCAGATCCGCGCGTTCGATCCCCGGCCCGCCTTTGCGGGCGACGTCTCCCCCGCCCGCGACATCGATACAGAACACCTGTGCGTCGACCAGGGCCGGGCTGAACGTGGCGGTGAGGTTGTCGCCGCCACTTTCGACCAGCACGAGATCCAAAGGCGCGAACTGCTTTTCGAGATCCTCGACCGCCAGCAGGTTGGGGGTCACGTCGTCGCGGATCGCAGTGTGCGGGCAGGCGCCGGTCTCCACCGCGACGATCCGTTCGACCGGCAGCACGCCCGCGGCACGCAGCAGTCGCGCGTCCTCGTCGGTGTAGATGTCGTTGGTGACCACTGCCATCTGCAAGTCGGCGGCCAGCCGTCGGCACAGGGTCGCGATCAGCGTGCTCTTGCCGGTTCCGACGGGCCCGGCCACCCCCAGACGCAGCGGCCGCATCGGTTGATCGGTCGTCTCAGGCATGGAAGATCCTCCTTTGTCGATGCGAATGTTCCAGCGACCACTGCTCGACCAGCGGTGCCGTGAGTACGGGCAGATCAGCCGTCCCCGTGACGGTGACGGCGAGCGCGCCGACGCGTTCGACGGCCTCACCCAGGTCGAGCACCCACCGGACCGGCTCGATCGGGTCGATGGGGATCAGCTTGGGCGCGGCGCACGCGGCGGTCTGCAGGTCGTCGTAGAGCGCGGTCCGCGCGGTCTGGATGTCGTCGAGTCCCGCGACCGCCGCGACGACGCCGAGGGCGACCGGTCGGCACGGTGCCGCCATCGCCGCCAGTGCGCCGATCGGCGGTGCGTCCGGCCACAGCCGCAGGGCGAGCCGCGAGAGACCACGGCCCAGTTGCGCCGATGCCGCCCGCAGTGCGGCGCTGGATGTCCGCGCGTCGTAGGCCGCCTGCAGCTGAGCCAGGTCGACGGTGATCTCGCCGACCGCGGCGCGCCGCGCGAGAACCGCGGTCGCCGCCTCGACCCGGCCCACGGTGTGCAGCCGGGCCCGCAGGTAGCGCGGGATCTCGGCCGGTGCGAGTCCGGCGCGCAACGCCGGTTCGAGCCCGGCGGAATGCGCGTGACCGCCGGTGGGCAGCCGCCCGTCGGCCAGCAGCAAGCCGGCCACACCGGTCAAAACAGCAGGTAGCGTTGGGCGAGCGGCAGTTCGATCGCGGGTTGCGGCTGCACCGGTGCGCCGTCGATCGAGACCACGAAGGTTTCCGCGTCGACCTCGATCCGGGGCAGCGTGTTGTTGCGCGGCAGGTCCTTCTTCCCGATCTCGCGGGTGGGACGGACCGCCGCCAACCTGCGCGTCAGACCGAGACGCTGAGCGAGGCCGGTGTCAAGGGCGATCGGCGCCACCCACGTCGTCGACAGGTGCGCGGCGGCCGCGCCGTGCGCGGCCAGCCCGGGACGCATCAGCACCGGTTGCGGCGTGGTGATCGACGCGCTCGGGTCACCGAGCGGCCCGGCGACGACGGCGCCCGCCTTGATGACCGCCTCGGGCCGGATCCCGAAGAACGCGGGCTTCCACAACACGAGATCGGCGATCTTGCCCGTCTCCACCGAGCCGACCTCGTGATCGACACCGTGCGCCACCGCCGGGCAGATCGTGTACTTGGCGACATAGCGGCGAGCGCGCTCGTTGTCGGCGGGCAGCGCCGAATCACCGCGGCCGAACCGGGTTTTCATCACGTGCGCGGTCTGCCAGGTGCGGCAGATCATCTCGCCGATCCGGCCCATCGCCTGGCCGTCGCTGGACATGATCGAGATGGCGCCGATGTCGTGCAGGACGTCCTCGGCGGCCATGGTGGTCGCGCGGATGCGTGATTCGGCGAACGCCAGATCCTCGGGCACTTTCGGATTGAGCGCGTGGCAGACGATCAGCATGTCCAGGTGCTCGTCGACGGTGTTGACCGTGTATGGCATCGTCGGATTCGTCGACGCGGGAAGCACATTCGGTTGACCGGCGAGCACCATGATGTCGGGTGCGTGACCGCCGCCCGCGCCTTCGGAATGGAACGCGTGGATGCCGCGGCCCCCGATCGCGTCGATCGTCTCCTGGACGTAGCCGGTTTCGTTGAGGCTGTCGCTGTGCAGGGCGACCTGCAGACCGAACTCGTCGGCCGCGCGCAGGGCGGCATCGATCACCGGCGGTGCGGCACCCCAGTCCTCGTGGATCTTGTATCCACCCGCTCCCGCCAGTGCGTCCTCGCGCAACGCTTGCCGGCCGGCGGTGCTGCCCTTGCCGAAAAGCAGGATATTGACCGGCAATTCGTCCAGCGCGCGGTGGATCATCGTCAACGCCCACGCCCCCGGAGTCACCGAGGTCGCCTTCGTGCCTTTCGTCGGGCCCGCGCCGCCGCCGATCATGGTGGTCGTGCCTGCCGCGATGCCCTCGCGCACCTCGATCTCGGAGAGGAAATGCACGTGGGTGTCCACTGCGCCCGCGGTCAGGATGTAGCCTTCCCCGGCGATGACATCGGTACTCGGCCCGATCTCCATCCCGGGATCTATACCGTCCATGATCTCGCTGTTGCCCGCCCGGCCGACCCCGGCGATGCGCCCGTCACGGATTCCGACGTCCGCTTTGACGATCCCCCAGTGGTCGAGCACGATCACGTTGGTCACCACCACATCGAGCGCGCCCTGCTCCCGGCTGACCCGCCCCTGCCCCATACCGTCGCGAATCGTCTTGCCGCCGCCGAAGACGACCGCGTCGTGACGGTTGGTGCGGTCCTGCTCGACCTCGATCCACACATCGGTGTCACCGAGCCGGATCTGATCGCCCGTGGTCGGCCCGAACAGCTGGGCGGATCGGTCCCGTGAGATCGCGTTCACCGCGCGTCCTTTCGGCCGAAGCTGCCACCGAACTGCCTGCACGTCACGGTGCGGCTCACGCCGGGTTCGAAACGGACAGAGGTGCCGGCCTGGATATCGAGGTGGTAGCCGGTGGTCACGGCACGGTCGAACGACAGCGCCGCATTCGCTTCCGGCAGATGGAGATGCGAACCGATCTGGATCGGTCGATCGCCCGTGTTCACCATCACCACACTGACCCGGGCCCGGCTGTTTTCATCCGGCAGCTTGTCGTCGCCGAATCGGTACTCGCCCGGAATCATTGGATCGGCTCGGTGATCGTGACGAGTTTGCGGCCGTCGGGAAAAGTCGCCTCGACCTGCACGTCACCGACCATTTCCGGAATGCCGTCCATGACATCGCCTCTGGTCAGCACCTGGCGCCCCGCGCTCATCACCTCCGCCACCGACCTGCCCTCACGAGCACGTTCGATCGCCCAGCACGACAGCAACGCCACCGTCTCGGGATAGTTGAGCTTCACGCCACGCTCGTGCCGATCGCGCGCGACCATACCGGCGACGCTGAGCAGCAGCTTTTCGGTATCCGAAGGATTCAATCGCATATCGAGCTGTTCCGATCTCTGGAGACCAACACCCACAACCTGCGTTCGGGCACTCTATCAACCGATGTCGGCTCCGCCGCCGACCTGAGCAGCGCGGCGGCCGGAACCGCGCCGGCCATCACCGCCCGCCGAGGCGCCCCACGCCGAACACGGCAGCCATCGCCGCGCCGCACGGCCACCTCGGTTCGGCGCTGAATCGGCTCCGCGGCCAACTACTCGACGAACACGAAGGCGGCGACCACGCGGAACTGGTAGAACCGGATCACACCCGAGGTGCGGATGAGGAGACGTCATGGCTACCGACCAGAGCTTGCTGCACCGTTTCGTCATCTCCCAGTTCGGGGCCGCCGGGCTGGATCGTGCGCAACTGATCCGCGACACCGGAGTCCCGGATTGGTCGATGACCGGCCACGATGTGCATCTGCCGAGTTCGACGTTCTCCCGGCTATGGGAGGTCGGCGAGCATCGCCTCGGCCCCGATGTCGCCCTGCAGGTCGCCCGGCGCTACGAGCTGTCCAGCCTCGGTCTCTACGACTACCTGTTCGCGTCCGCGCCCACGCTGGGCGCCGGGCTGGCCACCTGTGGTCCCTACATCACCGCGGTCACCACCAATCACCGGTTCGACCTGGTCGCCGAGACCGAGGGCGAATCCACCCTCTACCTCGAGATGCTCGATGGCGAAGGCCGGGGAAGAGACCACACCCAACTGTGGGGATTATCGGCGGTGCTGAGCCGCGCGCGCCGAGCCGTCGACCATCCGTTGAACCCGGTGCGCGTCTCGCTGCGCCAAGCCGCTCCCGCGCGCCTCGATGGTTTCCGCGCCGTATTCGGTTCCGCCACACTGGAATTCGACGCACCCACCGATTCGATGACCTTCCGCTCCGCGGATCTGGAGCTGCCCCTGACCACCGCGGATCCCGTACTCGCCGCGGTCTTACAGCCGCTGGCCGCCGCGCTGGCACCCCCGCCGACCCTCGCCTCGGCCTGGCCCGAGCGGGTGGCCGCCGCAGTGGACGAGGCCATCGAGGCCGGGGTCGCCTCGCTCGACAGCGTCGCCCGGATCCTCAACATCAGCCCTCGAACCCTGCAGCGGCGGCTGGCCGAATCGGGCACGACTTGGCGGGCCGAACTGGATCGCGCCCGCAGCGCCCGGTTGTCGCGAGCGGTGTCCGCGGGGTCGGTCAGCGGCACCAGGCAAGCCGAACTACTCGGTTACTCCGACGCGGGCTCGTTGCGTCGCGCGGCCCGGCGCTGGTCGGCGGGTACCCATCCGTTGGGGACCGTTACGTCCTGAGGTAGGTCGAGGCGATCTGCCAGAACATGTCCCGTTCCAACAAGCGGAAGTCCCACCCGTCGACGAGATCGCGGAACGCGGCGACGATTCCGGCTACGTCGAAATCGTCCCGGGTCGCGGTGCCCTTCGATTCCAACGCGGTAATCACGTAGACGGTGGCGCTCTCCCTCGTAACCGGCACCGCGCTCTCCCCTCGTTCACACTCCGACATTACGAACGTAAGTCTCGAATGACGTCGGTGCCACGACAAGAACAGAACGCGCCAACCTCGCGCCGAACACGCCAATCGGGCTACGCTAAGAGAGAGCACTGATCTCGCAATGGTCGGTGCAGCTGAGGAGCGTCATGTCCGTCCCCGAGTCCACATCACCACAACGCCGCCGAGTCCGCAGGGGAGCCTTGGCATTCGCGTGCGCCGGCATCCTGTTCGTGATCTACGAAGCCGCCGCCCCGCGTGTCGGCGACCAAACCTCGCTCGAAGCCGCCCGGTCGTGGACAACGTCCGGCTGGTCGGTGGCGCATATCGCCGCGATCATCGGACTCATCCTCATCCCGCTCGGATACGGCGCGCTGCGCGGCTATCTCGACGGCACCTCCACCGAGAACACGGCCGCTGTCGCCGCGACGATCGGCTACATCGGTTCAGCGCTGACGATCTCGTACTACGGCGCCGAGGTCTATGGCCTCACAGCGATCGGGCAGCGGGCCGTTGCCGACGGGGATGCGACACTGGCCGAGGTCGGCAACGCTTTCCGGAACGATTCGACCGCGATAGCCGTCTTCGTGATCGGGCTCGCGCTGGTCGCGGCGACCGCGGTGCTCGCCGCTGTGGCGGTGTGGCGCTCGGGCACTCTCCACCGCTGGAGCGGCGTCCCACTGGCGGCACTGCTGGTCACCATGTTGCCCCAGTACTTCCTACCGCACGCAGGCCGGATCGCCTGGGGCGCACTGGTTGCGGTGGCGGCGTTGTGGCTGGCATCCGAAATGTGGAGGAGCACGCCGGTCGACCTCGAGAATGCCGGATCATCGGCCACGACATAGGGACCGACGCGAAGGCGCCGCCCGCTCGCTCAGCCCTCCTTGACCAGTTCCGGCTCGACGGGCTCCGTGTCTGCCATGACCGCCTCGCCGCGTGCGACCATGCCCGCTTCGTCGGACAGCTTCAAGTGTGGGATGAACAGCGCGAGCGCGAACGCGATAACCGCGCCAGGGATCAGGTACCAGAACCCGGGTACCAGCGCGTCGACGTAGGCGCCGACGATCGCGTCGTGCAGGTTCTCGGGCAGGTTCTTGACCACCGACGGGATCAGCGCGCTCGGGTCGATTTTCGCCGCCGCCGCTTCCTGCCAGTTCGCCTGGAACGCGCCGGTGAGGTTCTCGGTGAGCCTGCTGGTGAAGATGGAACCGAAGATCGCGATGCCCAGCGCGCCACCCATCTCACGGAAGTAGTTGTTCGCGCTGGTCGCCGTGCCGATCTGGTCGGGCGCCACCGCGTTCTGCACTACGAGCACGATGATCTGCATGATCAGGCCGAGCCCGGCACCCATCACGAACAGCATGGCCGAGACCAGCCACATCGAGGTGTTGGCGTCCAAACGGGTCAGCCACAGCATGTCGATGCCGATGAGCGCGGCGCCGATCGGCGGATACACCCGGTAGCGACCGGTTTTGGTGATCGCGTTCATCGAGGTGATCAGTGTGAGCATCATGCCGATCATCATCGGGATCAGCAGCAGACCCGACACCGACGCCGACGTTCCACTGGCCATCTGCAGGTAGGTCGGGATGAAGCCGATCGCGGCGAACATCACCAGGCCGACGAGGAATCCGATCAGCGAGGTCAGCACGAAGGTGCGATTGCGGAACAGCCACAGCGGCAGCATCGGCTCCGCGGCCCGCGATTCCACGAACACGAAGGCCGCGACCACGATGACGAGAGCGGCGATCATCGACACCATCACCGTCGAGCCCCACGCGTACTGCTTGCCGCCCCAGTCGGTGATCAGGATCAGCAGCGTGGTCGCGGTCGACATGAGCACGATGCCGAGGTAGTCGGGACGGAACTTGGGTCGATGGCTGGGGATGTTCAAGTAGCGGAAGGCGATGAACAGCGCGGCGATGCCGATCGGCACATTGATCCAGAAGCACCACCGCCAGTCGAGGTGGTCGGCGAACAGGCCGCCGAGCAGCGGTCCGGCGACCGAGGTGATACCGAAGACGGCACCCATCGGCGCCATGTACTTGCCACGATCCTTGGCGGGCACGACATCGGCGATGATGGCCTGCGCCAGAATCATCAGGCCACCGCCACCCACGCCCTGCAGGCCACGGAACGCGATGAACTCCCAGAACCCGGTCGACGCGGCGGCACCGATCGACGCGGCGGTGAAGACGGTGATCGCGAACAGGAACAGCCACCGCCTGCCGAACATGTCGCCGAGTTTGCCGTAGATCGGCATCACGATGGTGGTGGCGAGCAGGTACGAGGTGGCGGTCCAGGCCATGTGCGAGACCCCGCCGAGTTCGCCGACGATGGTCGGCATCGCGGTGCCGACGATCATCTGATCGAGGCTGGCCAGGAACATGCCCGCGATCAGCGCGGAGAAGATCAGCCAGATCCGCTTCTGCGTCAGGACGATCGGGGTGGGCGGCGAATCAGCCGTCGTGGTCATCGGAGCGTCTCCTTGTGCTGTCGTCCGGCCGGAACAGCCGGGCGGCCATGGCGCAGTGCTCGTGCAGCGCTGCCGCCAGCGACCCGTTCGGGTCGGCGGCCAGCGACATCGCTGCCCGCGTGGTGATGGTGGTCATGATTCCCGCGGTGAGCGAGGCGAATTCGGGGGCGACGTCGGCGCCGCACCTGGCCGTGAGGAGTTCGGCGATGGCGGCCTCCATCCGGGCACCGGAGGCGATGAACGCGGCGAGCACTCTCGGCTCGGCCATGACCAGTTCGGTGACCAGCGAGATACCCTCGCGCACTTCACTGTCCGGCTGGAAACCCGCGGCGTGCAGCCAGGTGAGGTCTTCGATGAGCACGCCGGTCGGTCCGCCTGCGATGAACTCTTGCCTGGCTTCGGGGGTACCTATCTCGCCGATCGGGCCGACCACCGCGTCGAGCTTGGTCTCGTAATAGTTGAAGAAGGTGCGCGGCGAGACGCCCACCGCCTTGGCGATGTCGTCGACGTTCGTCGCGTCGAGGCCGTGCTCGACCGCCAACCGCCGTGCGGCGAGGCAGAGGTCGAGCAGGGTTCGCTGCTTCTTCTGTTCGCGCAGTCCGATCGAGGCCTGCTTGACCGGCTGCTGTGTCACGCCCCATAAATTAGCACAAACTGCAATATTTCAGAAACTGCAAGTATTGGGCGAGTGCGTGCGCCGAGCGTTCGGCCAGGTCAACGCGACCGCGTTGGTGCCGGGAATTGGGCCGACCCGGGGCGACACTGAGAGTCGTGGACATCAACTCCCCGGACGCCGCTCCGCAGACACCCGCACGCACCAGGATGCCGAAGTGGCTACCTCGGGCGATGGTGCTGGCGCTGGTGTTCTTCGGGCTGTTCCTGATCGCCGACTGGGCGTTCCACCGGCTGACCGGCATCCTGATCATCTTGTTCGTCGCGTTCTTCATCTCGCTGGCGATGGAACCGGCCGTCGCGGTGCTGGTGCGACGCGGTGTGCCGCGGGGGCTCGCCACCGGACTGGTGTTCGTCGGCACCTTCGCCTGCGTTCTCGCCTTTCTCGCCGCACTGGTGACGTTGCTGGTGGAGACAGCCACCAACCTGGCTCATGAGACGCCGCGGCTGCTCGACGAGGGCGTGGACTGGGTCAATCACACGTTCGGCCAGCACTTCACGGTGCACGACCTGAGCCAGCGACTACTGCACGAGTCCACCCTCATCGAGAACTACGCGCACACCGCCGCCGACAACGCCTGGGGCGTGTCGACCACAGTCCTCGGCGGTCTGGCGCAGGTCCTGACCATCGCGTTGTTCAGCGTCTACCTCACCGCGGGCGGCCCGAAGGTGCGGCGCACCGTGTGCTCGCTGCTACTGCCCGCGCACCAGCAGACCTTCCTGCACGCCTGGGATCTCGCCATCGACAAGACCGGCGGCTACCTGTTCTCGCGGGTGCTGCTGGCGATCGTCTCCGCGGTCGTGCACGGGGTGTTCCTGTCGATCCTGCACCTGCCCAACCCGATCGCACTCGGTGTCTGGTTCGGCGTGATCTCCGCGTTCATCCCGACCATCGGCACCTACATCGCCGCGATCGTTCCGGTATTCGTGGCACTGACGGTCGATCCGATGGACGCGGTGTGGATCATCGTGTTCGCGGTCGCCTACCAGTGGTTCCAGGACTATCTGCTGCAGCCCCGGATCACCGCCCGCACCGTCGACGTCAACGCCGCGATCGCCTTGCTGGTGGTGCTGGCCGGTGGCGCGCTGCTCGGAGCGGTCGGCGCACTGCTGGCCATCCCCGCCACCGCGACGGTGCAGGCGTTCCTGTCCGAGTACGTGAAACACTATGCGGTGACCGAGGACCCGCGCATCGACCAGACGACCCCACGCCGGAAACGCACCACGTCCGCAGCCGACGACTGACCGACAAGGGCGCCGTCACCGCCGGGATGATCGTGCCTTCGGCGGCGAAGTCGCTCCGCGCTGAGGGGCGTCGCCGTAGATGACGAGCCAGATGGCGCGGCCCAGCGATTCGGCCAATTCCTCCTCGCCGATACCGGTTTCGGCGGCGAAGGCGACGGAGATCGTGCGTTCGACCATCGACGTGAGAACCAGCGCGGTGGCTCGGGGATCGAGCTGCGCGCCGACGCGGCCCGCTGCCTGTTCGGCCGCCAGCCGCGCACGCACCAGTTCGGCGAAAGTCGCGACCCTGGAACGCCAGTAGGCACCGACTTCCCGGTCGTAGGAACCCACTTCGGTGAGGGCTAGCAGTAGATAGCGATGGTCGCGGAAACCGCCGATCATCGCGCGCATGGCTCGAACGACACCGGCCTGCTGATCGGTGTGCTCGGCACTCCACCACGCCTCCGCCGCGGCGAACAGATCGGTGGTGGCCAGCTCGGCCATCCGGATCAGCAGGCTGCTCTTGTCCGGAAAGTAGCGGTAGAAGGTGGATCTTGCGGACCCGGAGGCCGCCGCGATCTTCTGCACGGCGATCTCGGTGAACGGCGTACCGTCGGCCAGCAGGTCTTCGACGGCGGCCAGCACACGACGCTCGAATTCGGCCCGCCGGTCGTCGGCGGGTTTGCGCGCCGATCGCGGGACACGGGTCAGCGAGGGCATCGGCGATCCGTCGCCGAGGCAGCACCTGACGCGCTGGCATTGACCATGGGATCCATTGTGCCCGTAGACCGGCGCACCGCCGTGGTGGCGGGGTACGGGCGGTGCCAATCCCCCTGTCCCGGTTCGCTGTTGACACCTGTACGCGGCCCGCCTCATCATCAATCGGACATACTGTCCGAGACTGAGTGACCGAGGCGGTACCCATGGTCGATTCCCCTGGCACTGCGGTCGAACGGGCCGATGTCGTCGTGGTCGGCGCGCGCTGCGCGGGATCGGCGACCGCGGCCACGCTCGCAGCGGCGGGCCGCACCGTCGTCGTACTCGACGCCGCGGCGTTGCCGTCGGACACGCTGTCCACTCATTTGCTCTGGCCGGCAGGACTGGCCGAACTCCAGCGGCTGGGCGCGCTCGCGGCAGTGGAAGCTCTCGGCGCGCCACGGCTGACCAGGGCCTACGCACAGGGCGCGGGCTACGGTGTCGGTTCCGGCTTTCCCCCGTTCGACGGCATCGACTACGCGATGTGCGTGCGCCGCACCGGGCTCGACGCCGTGCTGATGCGAACCGCCGTGCACGCGGGCGCCGAGGTGCGGCCGCGCTGCCGGGTCGCCTCGGTGGTGTGGGACGGAAACCGTTGCGCCGGTGTGCGTTATCTCGATGCCGCGGGCCAGGCCAGGGAGATCCGCGCCGCGCTCGTCGTCGGCGCGGACGGACGGCGCAGCACCATCGCTCGCGCGGTAGGCGCCGAGCGACCGTTCCTGACGGTACCGAGCGGGCGCGACTGCTATTTCGCCTACTGGCGTGATGTCGCCGACGCCCCGCGCCACATCGCCGCCCAGTGGCGGGTGGGGGCCGATCTCGGCACGGCCTTTCCCTGCGACGACGGTCTGGTGCTCAGTTTGGTGCAGCCACCAACGGTCGCCGATCGCGGTGCGGCGGAACGCCGTTACGCCGAGGCCCTCGCCCGGATTCCAGCGCTCACCGACCGGCTGAGCGGCTGTGAGCGCGTCGGCCGGGTCCGTTCCGCCACCGGCATCTCCTCGTACTTCCGGCACTCCGCGGGCCCGGGCTGGGCGCTGCCCGGCGACGCCGGACATTTCAAGGATCCCGTTACCGCGCAGGGCATCCGCGACGCCCTGCACTACGGCCGCACCCTCGCCGAGTCGGTCGGCGACGTCCTCGACGACCCGCGCGCACTCGACGCAGCACTGTCGGACTGGGAGCGCCGCCGCGTCGTCGAATGCCGCGAGATCTTCCACTGGACGAATCGGTTGGCACGCGGTGAAGTCATGCGCCCCTTGGAGATCGAGCTCTACCGCACCGCCGCCGGCGACCCGGAACTGGCGGAGATCACCGCGGGCATCTTCTCCCGCACCCATCGGCCCGCCGAGCTGTATGCCCCGGCGCGCGCACTGGGTCTCGCGGCTCGCGCCGCGTTCCACCAGCGCGCCCACCTGCCCGCCGTCCTCGCCGATGTGGCGCGCGAGATCCGCGACTCGGCCCGCGAACGGCGCATCACCCAAACAACCTTGCGCGGCACTGTCTCTCATGCCACCGCGCCACCGACCTCACCTTTCACCCTCACCACCGCAGGTCCAGGAGAACACCATGCCTGATCAGCCGACACCGTTGTCAGCACCGATCACCCGCCGCACCGCGTTGCGCGCCGGACTCGTCGCCGGAGCCGCACTCGCCGTCACTGCCCCGATCGCCGACGCCGCGCCGACGGCGAGGCGCTCACCGCTGTTGCGCTCCGGCGGCAAGTCGGTGGCGATCTTCGGTGGCGGCATGGCCGGGCTGAGCGCCGCCCACGAATTGGTCGAGCGAGGGTACGAGGTCACCGTCTACGAGCCCGCGTTCCTCGGCGGCAAGGCGCGCAGCATGGGTGTGCCGGGGACGGCGTCGCCCGGGCGTCAACCGCTGCCGGGTGAACACGGATTCCGCTTCTTTCCCGGCTGCTATCAGCATGTTCCCGACACGATGAGCCGAATCCCGTTCCCCGGCAACCCGAACGGCGTGCTCGACAACCTTGTGCGGGTCGAGGGTACGATCGCCGGATTCCAGGACCTTCCGCCGATCTTCGCTCCCGTCGAGCTCGGCGGGCTGAGTCAGTTGACGCCGGAACTGGTGCGCAACAGCATCGTCGGCGCGCTCGGGTTCATCCCCGACCTCCCACCCAACGAGCTGGCCTTCTTCGCCAAGCAGATGCTCGTGTGGTTCACCTCCAGCACCGAACGCCGCTTCGGCCAGTGGGAATACGTGACCTGGGAGCAGATCATGCAGGCCGAAGGCAAGTCGGTCGCCTATCGGAAGTACTTGGTGAACGCGCTCACCCGGATCACCGTCGCCGCGAAACCACAGACCAGCTCGGCACGAACCATCGGCACGATCGGCGAGGCCCTCGTCCTCGCCGCGTCTGGCGCCGCCCCGCAGTACGCCGGGGGCGTCGACCGTATCCTCAACCGCCCCACCAATATCGCGTGGATCGATCCGTGGGTCGAGTACCTGCGCTCGCTCGGCGTCCGCTTCGCCATGGGACAGGGCCTTGCCGCATTGCGGATGGACGGTGGTCGCATCACCTCGGCGATGGTCAGCGGAACAAGCGGGACGGCGGCGGTGACCGCCGACCACTACCTGTGCGCGATGCCGGTCGACCGCGCCGTCGATCTCCTCGACGACGCGATCATCGACGCCGATCCGCGCCTGGGCGGAATGCGAAACCTGGTGACCGACTGGATGGTCGGCATCCAGTACTACCTGCGCCGCCCGACCGATATCCCCGAGGGACACATCGCCGCACTCGGCTCCCCCTGGGCCCTCACCGCCCTGCGCCAGGCGCCGATGTGGGTGGGCGATTTCCCCGCCACCTACGGCGACGGGTCGGTGCTGGAATGCCTGTCGGTCGACATCTCCGACTGGGACACACCCGGAATCCTGTTCGGCCGCACCGCCAAGGAGTGCACCGCCGCCGAGATCGCCACCGAGACCTGGGCTCAGCTCAAAGCCTGGCTCAACACCGGCACCGATTGGCTACGCGACGACGACATCCATTCCTGGCATCTCGACCCCGGCATCACCTGGTCCGGCAACACCATCCACAACGAAACCCCACTGCTGGTCAACACGGTCGGCTCCTACGACAATCGCCCCGACGCGCACTGCGCGATTCCCAATCTCTATTTCGGCGGCGACCACGTGCGCAACCACATCGACCTGGCCACCATGGAGGGCGCCAACGAATCCGGCCGCGCCGCCGCCAACGCCATCCTCGATGCGGCCGACGACCCGAGCCCCCGCGCGCAGATCTTCCCCTTGGTTTCCCTGCCCGCGTTCGCGGCCGCCAAAGCCATCGATGCGGATCGCTTCCGCGCCGGTTTGCCCCACCTACTCGACAGCTGACCCTTGACCATCCGCGATTTCTGGTGCACGCTGACACCACATAATTGTGGTGTCAGTACGCACCACAATGAGGCAAGGCGGCCCGCACAGAATCGGACGAGGTAACGATGCCCTGCTGTCTGTTGGCGAGCTACCTCGTCGCGGGATTCCGCCGGCTGCGCCGCCGCCCACCCACGGAGACCGGAACCGCGAGTTTCGCCCCGCCCGCGCGACGACGAGGACCGGCCCCACGAACGGAGGCGGCGTGACGAGCGACGCGATCACGATGCCCGAGGTGACCGAATCCAGTCCGGAGGACCTGGCATTCCAGCGCTTCGTCCTGGACTCGGGCAGCACCACCACGCCCACCCGGGATTGGCGCACCCAGTGCCGGTCCCGCTGCTCGGGTGGGCATTCGTGGCGATCTTCGCCGTCGACGCCGTCATCACGCTCGGCGCACTCGCGTGGCAGATCGCCCATCGCAAACCGGCACGAGCGTTGTTCCCGCACTTGGTGATGGACGCCGCCACAGCCGTGATGGTCTGGCAAGCGCTGAGCTTCTTCGAACGGAGTCAACGATGACCACACCACTTCCCGCGCGCACCGCACCGCTCGATCCTCGATCGAGGAAGCTATCGATGCGCCGCCGACACGGGACCTCACTGCTTCGCCAATACGTCGGCGATCGGCGATTCCTGCTCGCCTTGCCGCGTGCGGTAGGGCTGCAGATTCTGCACCCGGCCATCGCGACGGCTCTCGACGAACACGTGGCGATGCGGCTGTGGTACCACAAGGCGCGGACCGTCTCGCAGACAGTTCAGATGGCCTACGACGACCGGGACCAGCGGCACCGCGTGGTCAACATCCACGGGCACATCGGTGGAACCGATGACCGTGGCGCGCGTTTCCACGCACTGAATCCGGACCTGTTCCACTTTCAGCACGCGACCTATGTGGAGACGCTGATGGTCGCGGTCAACACTTTCATCGCGCCGATGTCCGATCGCGACCACGAACGCCTGTACGCGGAGTGCTGCGAGTGGTATCTGCGATTCGGGGTGTCCGCGCGGGCCATGCCGCAGAACTGGGCGGATTTCGGCGACTATTTCGAGCGGGTGTGCGCACAGCAACTGCGCCTTACCGCAGCCGGCCGCACGCTCGCGCCCGAGGTCTTGCGTCCGACCAGCTGGGTCCCGCGGCTGCTGCCATCCGTCGCCGTCCGCGGGTTGCTCCACCCGCGCACCAAGGAACTGCTCGATGTGCGAGCCAGACCCGGCGATCGGGCCGCGTTCCGCTCGTACGCCGCTGGCCTCCGGATGGCGGCCCCGATGGTGCCGCCGCGGATTCGCTACGTGCCTTCGGCGCGCGCCGAGAGGTCGGCGTCTCAGCTCGGAGATCTGAGCCATCCGTCGAAATGACAGAATGATATACAAAGCGTCTCACTCTGCCTAAGGTTGGTCGGTAGACCGATACGGCTATCCAGGAGAAAATGTGTCTGATTCCGCAACACCCACCGTCGACGCCGCCGAACTCGCTGTTCGCAACCCGGCATCCGGAGAACTGGTCGGCACCGTCGCCGTGTCGACCCCGGAGGAGGTCGCCGCGGCCGCGGCCGCGCTGCGCAAAGCACAGCCGCGGTGGGCGTCGATCAGCGCGGCCGGACGGAAGCAGTGGCTGCTGAAGCTGCAGGATTGGGTGCTCGACCACGCCGACGAGCTGGCGGATTCGATTCAAGACGAGTCGGGCAAGCCCCGGGTGGAGGCCGAGGTCGAGGTCGCCTTCACCGTCGATCTTCTTGGTTACTACGCACGCAACGCCGCGAAGTTTCTCGCCGATACCGCAGTGAGCCCCCACACTCCGTTGATGCGGGTCAAGAAGTTGACCACCACCTACACCCCGTATCCGGTGGTCGGCATCATCACGCCGTGGAATTTTCCGCTCGCCATGCCCGCCTCCGATCTCGTTCCGGCGCTCGCCGCAGGCGCTGCCGTGCTGCTCAAGCCGTCGGAGGTGACCCCGCTGACGCCGCTCGTGCTCGCCCGCGGATGGGCCGAGATCGGCGCGCCGCCGGTGTTCACGGTGGTCTCCGGGTTCGGCGCCACCGGTGCCGCGGTTGTCGACAACGCTGATTTCATCCAGTTCACCGGCTCCGGCAACACCGGGCGCCGCATCGCGGTCGCGTGCGCGGAGCGCACCCGGCCCTACAGCCTCGAGATGGGCGGCAAGGACCCGGCGATCGTGCTCGCCGATGCCGACCTCGACCGCGCCGCCAACGGCATCGCCTTCGGCGCGCTGACCAACGCCGGGCAACTGTGCGTGTCGGTGGAGCGGGTGTATGTCGAGGCCGCGGTGTACGACGAGTTCGTGAACAAGCTTGTCGCCCATGTCAAGACGCTGCGGCTCGGTCGCGACGACCGCAGTGGCAACATCGACGTCGGTCCGCTCGCCAACGAAACGCAGTTGAAGATCGTCGCCCGCCACGTCGACGACGCCATCGCCCAGGGCGCGCGGGCACTCACGGGCGGAAAGGCGACCGGCGAGGGGAACTTCTTCGAACCGACCGTGCTGGTCGACGTCGACCATTCGATGTCGTGCATCACCGAGGAAACGTTCGGCCCGACCATCCCGATCATCAAGGTCGCCGACGAGAACGAGGCGATCCGCCTCGCCAACGACTCCGAGTACGGCCTGTCCGCCTCGGTCTGGACGGGCAACAAGTCCCGCGGGCAGAAGATCGCCCGCCGGTTGACCGTCGGCGCGGTGAACATCAACGACGCCACCATCAACCTGTTCAATTTCGCACTCCCCCATGGTGGTTGGGGCCAGTCCGGCACCGGATACCGATTCGGCGGCGCGGACGGCGTGCGCAAGTACTGCCGTAAGCAGGCGATCACGGCGCCGGCGCTGCCGACGCAGAAGTCCGAACTCGTCTGGTACCCGTACAGCCTGAAGAACTTCGGGTTCATGCGGAACGCGATGCGCGCGACCGGCGCTCGCGGTCGGCGCCGCTTCGGCAGGTAGGCGGGCCTCGCCGCGGACGGATGCCGCACCCGCCAGTGCCTCATCCGTCCGCGGCAAGCGGTAATCGCCCCGGGCGCGGGAACTAGCGAGGTGCGGCGCCGGTCGCCTGGGTCGTCGTGCGCACGTCCAGTGGACGGAACCCGGGTGCGATGTGATCGCGGGCGAACCGGCGCGCCGCGGCCTCGTCGTCGAGCGGGATGACCGTCGGCCTGGTCAGCACCAGCGACAGCGCGGTACGAGCCACCAGCTCGGCGACGGGGAGCGGGTCGTAGGCGGGAAGCTTGCCTGCCTCCTGCAAGCGAGTGATGAACTCGGCCAGGAAGTCACGACCGAGCTCGATCACCGGCGCCCCACCGGTGGTGAGGTAGGGCAGCACGGTGGCGGCGTCGGTGGCGAGGAGGCGGTCGAGCAACGGGTTGTCGCGCAAGCCGAGGGCGAAGGCGACGAACAGTTCGACGATCTGGTCTTCGGCGCTGGCACCCTCGTCGGCCTGCCGGCGCATCGAGGCGTCGGCCTGCTCCAGCAGGTGACGCACCTGCCAGAGCCCCACCGCCTGGACCACGTCGGTCTTCCCGCCGAATCGGCGGTACAGGGTCGCCAGGGACAGACCACCGCGGCGGGCCACCTCCGCCATGCTGGTGCGCTTGATCCCGAAGTCCAGAAACGCGGCCAAGGCGCCGTTCAGGACGTCGGCGTTATCGCGCTCGACACCGCCGTGTCCGCGAATCCGTGCCAGCAACCTGATCGACTCGGCCATATCCCATTCCCCTCAGCTGACAAGAGCCCGAACATAATGTGGTCCGACGGTAGCCCGCAACCTCGCCTTCTCAGACCAGTGGGCGGCCGAGCCGCTGACGCCGCCGCATGTCCCGGAGCACGGTCGAGTACGGCACGATCCGCGCGCGCACGGGTAGCCGCCCGTAGACGGCGCCGATGGCCCGGAACATCAGCCGATGCCGCCGCTCCTGCTCGTCGGTCCACGGGAGGTAGAGCTGTGAGCGCATCGTTTCGGGCAGCAGACCGGTCACCGCGAAACGATGAATATTCGCCAGCGGACGCGGTCTCGGAATATTGCGCAACCCGACCAGCTTGCGCAGGTACTCGGCGACCACGTCGTCGATCTGCATGTTCGCCAACCCGGATTCGAAGTAGCTCTCGAACGCCGCCAGGTCGGCGAACCACATCTCGGGCCGCATCTGCAACCCGGTGCCGAACCTGGCACCGTACTGCACGAAGACCTCCTTGGTGGCCTTGTCCAGCGGTCCGTAGAGGCGTTCGTGGGTGTCCATGACTCCCCAGCACAGGCAGACCGCGACCCACTTCTGCAGTTCGGGGTCGAACGCGTTGTACTTCACCTCGGCGCCCGGCGCCGACCGGACGCGCCGATGGACGCTGCCGACGGCCTGCCGGTACACGTCCCGGTCGTCCTCGGTGCCGAGCATCGCCACCGCGATGTAGGTCAGCGTGGTGCGCAACCGCTTCCACGGATGGACGTCGGCGCGGCCCGACTCGACGGTGCTCTCGACGACGCCGTATCCCACCGGCCGGTTCGCGAGCTGCACGATCACATTCGCGCCCGCCCCGGCGAAGGCTCCGATCCCGTCGAGAAATCGCTCGATGTCGAAGTCCTCGACGGTGCCGTATCGACACCGCAGAACCTCGCCGAGATCGCCCACCATCACAGGATCGGTCACCGTTGACACTTCACGCATGGTCCTGCGCCTCCTTCTGCTGAGAGCCTCTAAGACGATGATACAGTGAGATAATATTCAACTAATCGACTCAGCGTGGGCTTTCGGGCAGTGCCGCTGCGGGGCGTCGTGGTTGCTCAACGGTGGCGCGGGGTCAACCCGAACCGCAGCGCCTTGCGCACGATCTTGCCGGTGGGATTACGTGGCATCTCGTCGAGGAACACCACGTCACGGGGCACCTTGTACCTGGCCAGGTTGTCCTTGACATAGTTCTTGATCTCCTGCGCGTCCGGCTTCTCGTCCGTCGCCGCAACGATGAAGGCGCGCAATCGCTGTCCGAAGTCCGCGTCGTCGACACCGATCACCGCGACATCGGCGATAGCGGCGCGACCCGTCAGCAGATTCTCCACCTCCAGCGGATACACGTTCTCGCCACCGCAGACCACCATGTCGTCGTCGCGGCCGTTGATGAACAGCAGCCCGTCGGCGTCGAAGTGGCCCATGTCGCCGGTCGACATGTACCCGTCGATGATCTGTTCGGTCTTCCCGTCGGTGTACCCCTCGAACGGGGCGACGGTGCGGGCGAAGATCCGACCCGAGACGTTCGCAGCGGCGATTCGGCGATCGTCGCCGTCGTAGTGCGCGATGCGCGCGGTGACCGGTGCCCGCCCGACTGTGCCTGGCGCACGACGCAATTCGTGCGGCTGGGCGACGGCGGTGATCGCGACCTCGGTGGAGCCGTACCCGTTGTACAGCACGTCACCGAAGGCGTCCTGCCATCGGATCGCCAGGTCGGGCGGGAGCGGTGCGCCGCCGACGAAAACCGTGCGCAGCGTCGAGGTGTCGTACCTGGCGATCATGTCGGGACCGAGCGCGAGGAAACGGCACCCGGTCGACGACCAGCGCGGTGGCGAACCCGCACAGCGACTTCGGTGAGTTGCGGCTTGTCGAAAACTGGTGTTCAGCATGGCCAGCCGTAACCCGGCCTTGCCCGCCGCCACCATCGCCAGTATCAGGCCACGATGGTCGCGGGCCAGCACGCCGATCACCTCGCCGCCGCGCAGGCCCTGCCCGAGCAGCCCGTGGACCAGGGCGTTGGACTGCTCGTCGAGCTCGCGGTAGGTCAGCACCCCGCGTACGTCGGCCACGGTGCCGTTGGTCAGCTTCATCGATGAGCCTCTTGCGAGTTCCGGTCCGCGAATCTCACTGGCCCGCAGGCGTTGTCGTGCCGGCGTTCAGGTGATAGTGCTCGGGGCGCAGTGTTCGGGTCTGTAGTCGGTAGCTCGCGACCGCGCCCGGCCAGTTATTGGTGATCCGGCCCGCGGCGTTGCGATACCAGCTCGAGCACAGACCCCACGGCGTACGGTCCAGCCGCGCTTGCAGCTTCACGTCGTATTCCTCGGCGACCGCGCGCCGGACGTCGAGGGTGTGCGCCGGATGGCGGGACAATTCCTGCAGCGCCTGGCGGATGTAGCGAGCCTGCGATTCGATCATGTAGACGATCGACCCCACGCCCAGGTTCGTATTCGGTCCGTACACCATGAACATGTTCGGGAATCCGGGCACCGAGATGCCGTGGTAGGCGCGGGCACCGCCCTGCCACTCGTCCTCGAGCTTGCGACCGTTCGCGCCATGGATCGTCATCGGCCACAGGAATTCGGTGCCCTTGAACCCGGTTCCGTAGATGATCACGTCGACCTCGTGCAGCACGCCGTCGGCCGTTTTCACCCCGCTCGGCACGACTTCGGCGATCTCGGTCGTCTCCACCCGCACGTTCGGCTGGGTGAGTGCCGGATAGTAGTTGTTGGAGAACAGCCCACGCTTACAGCCGGCCGGGTAGTCAGGGGTCAGTTTCGCACGCAGTTGCGGGTCGGCGACCTGCTTGCGCAGATGGTTCACGGCGATCTTGGTGACGAATCCCCTGATCGCGGGGACGTCGGCGATGCCGAGCGACAGAAACTCACACAGCGCCCAGACCGCGAACCGCTCGGCGAGCCGGACCGGCGGCACCGCCGCGAACATCCGGTGATGCCACGGCTTATACTCGACGTCGGGCTTGGGCAGTACCCACGCCGCCGAGCGCTGGAACAGCGTCAGCGCCGCCACCCGCGGCTGGATCGCGGGGACGAACTGGATCGCGCTGGCCCCGGTGCCGACAACGGCTACCCGCTTGCCCGTCAGATCGACGCTGTGGTCCCACTCCGCCGAGTGGAACGCGGGTCCGGCGAACGAGCCGATGCCCGCGATGGCGGGCAGCGCGGGCCGCGACAGCTGACCGACCGCGGAAATCAGCACGTCGGTGGTCACCTCGAAACCGTCGGCGGTGCGCACCGTCCATCTCCCGCTCGCCTCGTCGAACTCGGCTTCGGTCACCTCGGACTCGAACCGGATCCGCTCGAGCAGACCGTTGTCGCGCGCCACGTCCCGCAGATAGGCGTGGATATCGGGCTGCCCCGAAAATCGCTTGGGCCAATCGGATTTCGGCACATAGGAATACGAATAGAGCGGGGAGGGGATATCGCAACCGGCACCCGGGTAGGTGTTCTCCCGCCACACGCCACCCACTTCCGCAGCCCGCTCCAGGATGACGAGATCGTCGACACCGTGGCGCAGTAGTTCCATCGCCATGCCGAGGCCGCCGAACCCGGTACCGATGATGACAGCGGACGGCATTGTCCGAGTGCGCATAGAGCTCCTCATGTCATTGCTGTGTCCGGTCAACGGTAGGTCGCCGTCGAGGCGGTGACGAGGATGCCCGCGGACAGAAAATTGACATTTCAGGCCATAATCGAGACATGCGCACACGACAGGAGCCGGCAGTGGACACATGGGACTTCCCCCGCGGTGTCGCCAGTGTCGCCGTGATGAACCGGTTCGCGGTCGAGCACGGCGCCGACGCCACGTCGATCCTCGCCGGTACCGGCCTGTCCGTCGCCGACCTCGACTCCGCCGACCGCCAGATCGATGCCCGGACCGAATTGCTGGTGGTTCGCAATCTGCTACGCGAACTCGGCACCCGGCCCGCGCTCGGCATCGAGGTGGGTCGCAGCTATCGCATCAGCGCCTTCGGCATCTATGGCTACGCCTGGATCACCAGCCCCACCCTCGGCGAGGCGATCTCCTTGGCGCTGAGCTACTTTCAGTTGAGCTTCGCCTTCTGCACACCGGTCGTGGAAATTCACGACCAGCGGATGGTTGCCCGGATCCGACACGATCGGATACCTGATGATGTCCGGCAATTCCTCGTCGAACGCGACACCTTCGCGATGCATCGGGTGCTCGCCGACCTCCTCGGCCGACCGGTGGATATCCACCAGGCGCGGTTCGCGTTCCCCGAACCCGGCTACGGCGACCACATCGCCACGATCCTGGGTGTACTCCCCCGCTACGGGCAGGCCGAAACCAGCATCACGATCACCGCCGAAACTCTGAACCAGCCACTGCCACAGGCGAATCAGGCCACTTTGGCCCTGTGCCTGGCGCAATGCCGTGAGCTGATCGACCGCCGGAGCACTCGCACCGGGATAGCGGCCGAGGTTCGCGACCATCTGCTGGCGGGCATCGGCACCGCGGGGATCGCGACACCGCCGTCGCTGGACAGGGTCGCCCACGACCTCGGCATCACCGGCCGCACCTTACGACGACATCTCGCCGCGGACGGGACCAGCTACCGCATCCTGCTCGACGAGGCACGGCACGGTCTAGCCGAGGACATGCTGGTCGCCACCACACTCGCGGTCGAGGAGATCGCCGCACGGCTCGGCTACACGGAGGCAGGCCCCTTCATCCGCGCTTTCAAGCGCTGGACGGCCACCACTCCGGCCGCCTACCGGCGCACCTGGGGTCGCCGCTGAGCACGACAACCCGCGCACTATTGACGTTCTGCCAATATATCTGACAATCTGTTTCCGCAGATTGAGGCAGATTGCGTCCTGGGAGGCACGGATGACCGCACAAGCGGGCTGGGTAGACGATGAGATCGAGGCCGTTCGCGAACTCGCGACGAAGTTCTTCGAGAAGGAGGTGCTTCCTGGCGCCGAGCGGTACAAGCAGCAGGGGCACCCCGACCGTGACCTCTACCTGAAAGCGGGCAAGCTCGGGCTGCTGGCGCCCTCCGTGCCGGAAGAGTACGGCGGCGGAGGCGGCACGTTTGCCCACGAGGCGGCGATCATCGAGGCCCAATCGAGGGCAGGCGACACCTCCATGGGCCTGGCGATCCACTCCGGGATCATCGCGCCCTATCTCGTCGAGTTCGCCTCCGAGGAGCTCAAGACGCGCCTGCTGCCCAAGGTGGTCAGCGGCGAGTGCCTGCTCTCGATCGCGATGACCGAACCGGGAACGGGATCGGATCTGCAGAACATTCAGACCAAGGCGGTGCGCGACGGCGACGAGTACGTCATCACCGGTTCGAAGATGTTCATCAGCAACGGCGCGCTCTGTGACGCGGTCATCATCGCCGCCAAGACCGACCCGGACAAGGGCGCCGCCGGGGTGTCGCTCATCGTCGCGGAGGTCGGTGACGACACCCCCGGCTTCACTCGCGGGCGGACCCTGTCCAAGATCGGTGGCACCGGCCAGGACACCGCCGAGCTGTTCTTCGACGGCCTGCGGGTGCCAGTCGGCAATCTGCTCGGCGAGGCCGAGGGCCAGGGCTTCTATCAGATGATGAAGCTGCTCCAGCAGGAGCGACTCGTCTGCGCGGTGATGGCCGTGGCGTCGATGGAGGCCGCGGTCGCGATGACCGTCGCCTACACCAAGGATCGGCAAGCGTTCGGAAAATCGCTGCTCGCCTTCCAGAACACCAAGTTCGAGCTCGCCGAGTGCGCCACCGTCGCCAGAATCAGTCGCGTCTTCCTCGATGACTGCCTCACCAAGCATCTGGTCGGCGAACTCGACGTGGCAACGGCGTCGATGGCCAAATATTGGCTCACCGATCAGTTGAGCGTGGTCGCCGACCGGTGCCTGCAACTGTTCGGTGGATACGGATTCATGACCGAGTACCCGATCTCGGAGATCTTCACCAGTGCGCGCGTGCTTCGCATTCTCGCGGGAACGAACGAGATCATGAAGGAACTGATCGCCCGATCCCTGTAGCCGCTTCAGCACAGAACCCCCGCCGCCCGGGGTTACCGGGCGACGGGGGTTCTGTCATGACAGTCAGCCGAGGGTTTCGCCGGCAGCGGCCTTGACCCGCAACGACTCCGGGACCTCGAACCGGTCGCCGTAGGCGGCCCGCAGCTCGTCGGCCCGCGCGACGAATCCGGCCAAGCCACCCGCGTACTGGTTGATGTACTGGATCACGCCGCCGGTCCACGCCGGGAACCCGATGCCGAAGATCGACCCGATGTTCGCGTCCGGCACGGTGCGCAGCACGCCCTCGTCGAAACACCGCACGGTATCGAGGGATTCGGCGAACAGCATCCGTTCCTGCATGTCGATGAACGCGATGCCGTGATCGTCGCGGGTGTAGTTCTCGACCAGCCCCGGCCACAGGCCGAGCTTCTTGCCGTCGGCTTCGTATTCGTAGAAGCCGCGACCCTCGAGCCTGCCCGGGCGCTCGAAGTCGTCGACCATCGCGTCGACGAGCGGGTACGCCTTCGAGTCGACCCAGTTCTTGCCCTCGGCGAGCAAGTTCTCCTTCAGGCTGCGCCGAATCTTCTGCGCCAGCTTCATATTGATCTCATCCGCCAGCGCCAGCGCACCGACCGGGTACCCGGCCTGGGTGGCGGCCTGTTCGACCGAGGCCGGATGCACGCCCTCGGCGACCAGCGAGATCGCCTCGTCCATGAACTGGCCGATCACCCGGCTGGTGAAGAAGCCGCGGCTGTCGTTGACCACGATCGGGGTCTTCTTGATGGCGAGGGTGTAATCGACGGCACGGGCGATCGCCTCGTCGCTGGTTTCGTCGCCGACGACGATCTCGACCAGCGGCATCTTGTCCACCGGGGAGAAGAAGTGCAGTCCGATGAAATCCTTCGGGCGCTTCACGCCGGTGGACAGGTCGGTGATCGGCAGGGTCGAGGTGTTCGACCCGAGAAGCGCGTCCGCGTTCACCAGGTGCTCGATCTCGCCGAACACCTTCTTCTTCAGACCCGGATCCTCGAACACCGCCTCGACGACGAAGTCGCATCCCGCGGCATCGGCCGGATCGGCGGTCGGGTGGATGCGGCCGAGGATCTCGTCGTACTTGTCCTGGGTGATCGCGCCTTTGCGGAGTGCCTTGTCGAGCAGCTTGCGCGAGTAGGCCTTTCCGCGCTCGGCCGCCTCGATGGTGACGTCCTTCAACACGACCTGCATGCCGGCGCGGGCCTGCACATAGGCGATGCCCGCGCCCATCATGCCCGCGCCGAGCACGAGGACCTTCTCCGGCGTGCGCACGGGGAAGCCTTCGGGGCGGCTGCCGCCCTTGTTGATCGTGCCCAGATCGAAGAACAGCGACTTGATCATGTTCGTCGAGACCTGGCCGCAGATCAGGTTGGTGCAGTAGCGGGTCTCGATCGCGAACGCGGTCTCGATATCGACCTGCGCACCCTCCACCGCCGTGGCCAGCACCGCGATCGGTGCGGGCATCGGCGAACCCTTGAGCTGCTTGCGCACATTCGCGGGGAACGCGGGCAGGTTCGCCGCCACCGCCGGGCTCGACGGCGTGCCGCCGGGGATCTTGTACCCCTTCACATCCCACGGCTGCGCGGCCTCGGGGTTGGCCGCGATCCAGGCGCGGGCTTTGTCGAACATCTCCTCGCGAGTGGTGGCGACGTCGTGAATGATGCCGACCTGCAACGCCTTCGCGGGCTTCATCCGCTGGCCCTGGCCGACGACGTTGAGCACCGCGTTGGTGATACCGAGCAGCCGAACCGTCCGGGTGACACCACCCGCGCCGGGCAGCAGCCCGAAAGTGACCTCGGGCAGGCCGAGCAGGCTGCCCTTGACGTCGATCGCGATCCGGTGATGGGTGGCCAACGCGACCTCGAACCCGCCGCCGAGCGCGGTGCCGTTGATCGCGGCCACCACCGGCTTACCGAGGGTCTCCAGCCGACGGAATGCCGCCTTGTAGGTGTCCAGTCCGAGCGCGATCTGCGGTGCGGACTCCGGTGTCGCGTTCATCAGCAGGTTCAGGTCACCACCGGCGAAGAAGGTGTCCTTGGCCGAGGTGAGGACGACGCCGTCGAAGGTGTCCTTCTCGGCCTCGAGCCGATCGACGGTCGCGGTGAGGTCACGCGCGAACGCCTCGGTCATCGTGTTGGTCGACTGGTTCGGGTCGTCCATCGTGAGCACGAGCACCCGATCGGCACCCAGATCCCAGGAAATCATGTTGTCAGTCATCGCTTTTCGTTGTTCCTTCGGTCTCGGAGTCCGACGCTCAGACGCGCTCGATGATGGTGGCGATGCCCATGCCACCGCCGATGCACAGCGTGATCAGCGCGCGGCGCGCTCCCCGGCGCTCGAGCTCGTCGACCATGGTTCCGGTGATCATCGCGCCGGTGGCGCCCAGCGGGTGGCCCATGGCGATGGCGCCGCCGTTGACGTTGAGCTTCTCGTCGGGGATGTTCAGCTTCTTCTGGAAGTTGAGCACCACCGACGCGAAGGCCTCGTTGAGCTCGAACAGGTCGATGTCATCGACGCTGAGCCCGGCCAGCGCCAGCACCTTCTCGGTCGCCGGGACCGGCCCGGTCAGCATGATCGTGGAATCGGCACCACTCACCGCGGAGGCGACCACCCGGGCGCGCGGAGTGAGACCCGCTGCGACACCGGCGGATTCGCTGCCGACCAAAACCAGCGCCGAACCGTCCACGATTCCCGAGGAGTTCCCCGCGTGGTGCACATGGTCGATCTTCTCGACATGGTGGTAGCGCTGCATGGCGACGGCGTCGAAGCCGCCCATCTCCCCCATCGCCGCGAACGACGGGGTCAACCCGGCCAGGCTCTCCACCGTGGTATCGGGGCGCATGAACTCGTCGTGATCGAGCAGCACCGCGCCGTTGATGTCCTTCACCGGCACAATGGATTTGGCGAAATAGCCACCCGACCAGGCAGCAGCGGCCTTGCGCTGCGACCGCACCGCGAAGGCGTCGACATCCTCACGGGTGAAGCCCTCGATCGTGGCGATCAGATCCGCGCCGACACCCTGCGGCACGAAGTAGGTGTTGTAGTTGGTGACCGGGTCCATCGCCCACGCGCCACCATCGGAGCCCAGCGAAATCCGCGACATCGACTCCACGCCACCGGCGATCACCAGCTGTTCCCAGCCCGATCGCACCTTCTGCGCCGCGGTGTTCACGGCCTCGAGGCCCGAACCACAGAACCGGTTGAGCTGCACGCCGGCGACCGTGTCGGGCAGCCCGGCGGCGAGCGCGGCGGTCTTGGCGATATCGGCGCCCTGGTCGCCGACCGGGGAGACCACGCCGAGCACGATGTCGTCGACCGCCGCCGGGTCGAGCCCGGGATGACGGGTTTTCAGTTCGTCGATCAGCCCGACCACCAGGTCGAGCGGCTTCACGCCGTACAGAGCGCCGGTCTTCTTGCCACGCCCACGCGGCGTGCGGATCGCCTCGTAGATGAATGCCTCGGTCATGATTCTCTCCTCGCTCGAATCTGACAATAGGATGCAGCAGATTTGGAAATCTGACAAGGCG
This sequence comes from Nocardia sp. FBN12, assembly GCF_050320175.1. Taxonomy (GTDB): domain Bacteria; phylum Actinomycetota; class Actinomycetes; order Mycobacteriales; family Mycobacteriaceae; genus Nocardia. The sequence continues at coordinate 2,504,184 of NZ_CP190048.1, forward strand.
TTGTGGCAGACTCGGCGCATGGTCAAGGATCGCGCGTACGCGGGCGTGCCCGCCGAACAGCGGCGCGCGCAGCGCCGGATCACGTTCCTGGAGGCCGCCAGGGAGATCGTCGGCACCCAGGGCTCGGCTCGGCTCACCGTCGGCGGCCTCTGCCGCCAGGCCGGACTGACCGAGCGATACTTCTACGAGAACTTCACCAACCTGGACGCCGTCGTCACCGAGATCTACGACCAGGTGATCGGTGAGCTGACCGCACTGATCGCCGAGCGGGTGCGCGCCGCCCCCGATCCCCTGCGCGACAAGGTGCACGCGGCCATCGCCGCCGGCCTGCAAATGGTCGCCGACGATCCCCGCCTGATCCGCATCGCCTTCACCGAAGCCCAGCTCAACCCCGTCCTCAACACCCGCCGCACGGCGACGATTCGCACTTTCGCCGCCCTCGTGCTGGCGACCGTGAGTAAGCAGCTCAGCCCCGAGAACCGAACGGCCGCAGGCGCTTACGGTGAGCTCGCCGCCATGCACCTCGTCGGCGGGCTGTACGAGACCGTGTACGGCTGGCTCAACGGAACTCTCGACCTGACGCGCGACGAGCTCGTCGACGAGTCGACCGAGATCTTCCTCGTGGTCGTCGACCAGATTCTGGGACCCGAAAGTCACCTGCGGCGGTCCGAACCCAGCCGGCTCACCTAGCGTCAGCCGTGCCAGCGGCGGTAGACCTCGGCCGCGCCGGGGTGCAGCGGGACCGTTCCGGTGCCGATCAGGAATCGACTGTCGAGAAACTGGGTGCCCGCGGCCTCGGCGGGGACAAGCGAATCGGCACGCCGGACCAGCAGTTCGACGATGGCGGCCGCTGTCTCGTCGGGCAGGGTCGCGGCGGCGAGCAGGAGATTGGCCACGCCGATGGTGTGGACCGCCGGGCTGCCCGGATAGGCGTCGGCGGGGATGGCGACCTGGTCGTAGACGGGACCGTACCGTTCGCGCATCGGTGTGACGAGGGCGCCGAGGTCGATCAGGCGCATCGGATCGGGCACGGTGAGTGCACCGGTCGGCACGCCGCCTGCCCACAGCAACGCGTCGAGGGTGCCGTCCGTCAGCGCCTGGGCGGCCTCACGGAGGGGTCGGTGCTCGACCAGGACGTCGACCGGATCGAGCCCGGCGGTCGCGAGCAGCCGCTGACCGGTCAACGCGGCTCCCGAGCCCGCGGCGCCCAGATTGACCCGGCGTCCACGCAGGTCGCCGACCTCGGCGATCGGACCGTCGGTGCGGACCGCCAGCTGCAGATAGTTCTCGTACACGCGACCGAGCGCCACCACCCGGCCACCGAAGTCACTCGCCGAATCCGCGAGCGCCAGTGCCGTGTCGACCTCGCCGTCGGCGACCATCCGCAGATTCTGTTGCGATCCAGCGGTTTCCACCGTTTCGATGCGCAGATCGTCGGTGTTGTTCGCGGCCGCGGTAGCCAGCAGTCGCGCGAAGGCGTAGTAGAAACCGCCGTCCTCGCCCGAGGCCAGTCGTACGGTCGCACGGTCGTTCGCGCCGCATCCGAACGCACCCATCGAGGCGAACGCGGCCAGTGCCATCATCCGGCGACGCGAGATCGGCGCGCTCATCGCGCCACCTCGGGTACTCGGACCGCCACGGCGAGCCCGTGCGGCCGCACTGCCTCGACTGTCAAAGTCCCGCCCCACGCCTTGGCCAACGCCTGCGCGATCGACAGGCCCAGCCCGGTACCGCCCGCGACCGCCGTCGAACCGCGGTAGAACCGGGCGGTGAGTTTGTCGAGTTCGTCCGGCGCGGCGCCGATCCCGTCATCGGTGACCCGGACCGTCACCCATCCGGGATCGGCCGACACTTCGACGACGGTGCGTGCACCGGATCCCGCGTATCGACACGAATTGCTCAGCGCCACATCGAGGATCTGCGCGAGAGCCGCCGAGCTGATCGCCGCCGAGGGGCGACTGCCGGTTATCTCGCCACTGGCAGGCCGAGCAGGAATCGCCGCGACGGTCTCGCCGGATCGGGGTTCGGCGGGTGCCGTGGTCAATCGCATCCCTGCCTCGTCGAACGCCGGCGCCCACGCGTCGATTCGGTCGGCCGCGACCTGCGCCGGGTCACAGAATTCCTCGGCGGACGCCGCGGTGCCGAAAGCCGCGGGCGCTTGGGCCACAGCCAGTTCCAGCAGGTCGTCGAGGAGCGCGGTCAGCCGTTCCACCTCCACGGTCGCCCCGCGGAAGGTCCCCGTGGCGCGTTCCGGGACGGCCGATTCCAGCGAGTCGAGACGAATCGTCAAGGCGGCGAGTGGGTTTCGCATGGCATGCGCGGTATCGGCGACGAGCTGATGCTGCGCGTCGGCGGAGTCGCCGACGGCGGTGGCCATGGCGTCGACCGATTCGGCAAGGTCGCGAATCTCAGGTGGGCCGCCGTATCTTCTGGTTATCGGGGCGCGGCCACGTGGCTTCGGCAGGGTCGCGGTGAGTTCGGCGACCGCCCCCGACATCGCGGCCAGCGGCCGCAGCACCCATCGACTCAGCACCAGCGCCAACAGGATGAACAATCCCATTGCGCCGAGCCCGCCCACCGCGATCACGGCCCACATCCGGGCGATCGACGAGCGCGCCGCGGCGGTCGACGCCTCGATCACGACGGCGCCGTTCACTTGCACCCCGGTGCCGACAGGGCGCGCGATGAGCATCACCGGCGCGCTCCACGGCGTCAGCCGATCCGCCTGCTGCGGGCGCTGATTGCGGCGAGCCGCCGCCACCGCGGCGCTGATTCCCGGATCGCTCACCTCGACCCCAGCATTGACGATCGGTGCCCCGCGCGCATCGACGACCAGTACGTTCTCCCCGTACAGCTCGTGATAGCGACCGACCTCGTCGGCGAGCGCCTGCGTCCCACCCGCCGACGCCGCCGCGCCGGCGAGGGTCGCGAATCGGTCGGCGTCGCCGGAACGGCCGAGCACCAACTGCTGCGTCCGGCTGGTGGCCACGGTCAGTGACAACGGCACCGCGAAGGCCAGCACCGCGAGCGCCGCGAAGACGGTGAGCGCCGTCAGCAGTCTGCGGCGCATGCCCGGCCTCCGGCGCTCACTCGCCCCACCGATAGCCATAGCCGCGAATGGTGGTGATCAGTCCTGGCCGGTTCAGCTTGGCGCGCAACCCGGTCATGTGGACATCGAGCGAGCGCGAGACCGCGACGAACGCGTCGCCCCAGATGCGGTCCATCAGCTGCTGCCTGCTCACCGCGGCGCCCGGGCGTTCCACCAGCACCTCGACCAGCTCGAATTCCTTCTGCGTGAGCGAGATCGGCGTACCGGCCACCTCGACGACCCTGGCGCGCAGATCCACCCGGACATCACCGGTGACGACCTCCGTCCTGGCCCGCTGGGCGACGGCCGCGGCCCGGCGCAGCACGGTCTCCAACCGCGCCATCAGCTCGGCGATCCGCGGTGGCTTGACCACATAGTCGTCGGCGCCGCCGCGCAGCCCGCGCACGATCGAGCGCTCATCGCTGCGGGCGGTCAGGATCAGCACCGGGACTGCGCTGACCTCGCGCAGCTGCCGCAGGACCTGGAGCCCGTCCGCGTCGGGCAGTCCGAGGTCGAGGAGCACGGCGTCGTAGTCACGATGGGCGATGAGCAGATCGGCGCCACGGCGCATGCGCTCGGCCCGGTAGCCGCGCGCGGTGAGCGCCTCTACCAGGGCGTCGCCCACACCGTCGTCGTCCTCGACCACCGCAAGCCGCACGCGCCGATCCTCCCATAGCGGAAGGACCGGCGCGTATTCCGGACGGTCAGCCACGCACGGCGGCCATCGCCCGATCCGGCTCGACTGCCTCCGCGTCGACGCCGCTTTCGGCGTCGATGGTCGACTCGGCCGACGTCTCCCGCATGAAGTAGTAGGTGAGCAGGGAGATCGCGATACACCCGGCGACGTAGAAGAAGTACAGGGACTCGAGGCCCGCCTTCTTCAGCGCGAGGGCGATCATCTCGGCGGTTCCACCGAAGATGGCGACAGTCAGCGCGTACGGCAGGCCGACGCCGAGTGCCCGGATCTTGGTGGGGAACAGCTCGGCCTTCACGATCGAGTTGATCGAGGTGTAGCCGGTGACGATCACCAGTGCGGTCATCATCAGGCCGAAGGCCGCGAGCGGGTTGGACGTGTGCGCGAGCGCCGTCATGATCGGCACCGTCAGCACAGTGCCCGCGACACCGAAGAAGATCAGCAGCTTGCGTCGCCCGACCCGGTCCGACAGACCGCCCGCGATCGGCTGGAGCACCACGAAGACCAGCAGCGCGACGAAGTTGATCCAGGCCACGGTGTCCTTGGAGATGCCCGAGGTATTGATCATGAACTTCTGCATGTAGGTCGTGTAGGTGTAGAACGCCACGGTTCCACCCAGGGTCAGGCCGACCACCAGCAGGCATTCGCGGGGGTACTGCAGCAGGACCCGCAGCGAACCACGTGAACTGCCCGCGGCCGCCTTGCCTGTTTCGGATGTCTTCTCCATGGCCTTGAACGAGTCCGACTCGTCCATGCCGCGTCGAAGCAGCATCACCACGATCGCGCCACCGGAACCGATCAGGAACGGAATACGCCAGCCCCAGCTGTACATCTGCTCGGACGAGAGCATCTGCTGCAGGATGATCTGCACGCCGAGCGCGACGAGCTGGCCCGCGACCAGCGTCACGTACTGGAAGCTCGAGTAGAACCCGCGCCGCCCCGGGGAGGCCACCTCCGACAGGTAGGTGGCGCTGGTGGCGTACTCGCCGCCGACCGAGAGTCCTTGCAGCAGCCGCGCCATGAGCAGCAACACCGGCGCCGCGATGCCGATTGTCTGGAACCCGGGAGTCACCGCGATCATCAGCGACCCCGCGGCCATCACGGTCACCGACAGGGTGAGCGCGGCGCGGCGACCGAACCGGTCGGCGTAGCGTCCGAGCGCCCAGCCGCCGATCGGGCGCATGATGAACCCGACCGCGAACACCGCTGCCGTCGACAGCAGCTGCGCGGTGGGGTCGCCGTCCGGGAAGAACGCCTTCGCGAAGTACACGCTGAACGCGGCGTAGACGTACCAGTCGTACCACTCGACGAGATTGCCGATCGAGCCGCGCAGCACATTCGCTACTACTCGCCGTTCACCACCGGCCTGTGTCGTTGTCACCTTGGACCCTCCTCTATCGGCGCGGCTTTGCACCGTCGCAGACCACTGTGTCGGCTGTCACAAGCCAAAAGGAAGCCGCATGGGCAGTTCCTAACCTTCCCTTAGGACGATCGGGCGACCCACCCTGATCGGCCGCAGCCGCACAATGGGTGGATGCCATCCAGAAAGCTGATCCATGACCGCTGAACTGTCCGGCCTCACCGTCCACATCGACACCGGCCGCTGGAGCGGAACCGTGCTCGCAGACGTGGATCTCGCCGTACCCGCAGGCCGGATCACCGCCGTGCTCGGCGGACCCGGCGCCGGGAAGACGATCCTCGCCTCGGCGCTCACCGGCCGATTGCCAGCAACCGCGCGGCACCAGGGACTCATCTCGATCAACGGCGCAGCCGTCGACGGTCAGCACTGGCACGCGCTGCGTGAACGCATCGTCGGCTATGTGCCGCAAGAAGGTGTGACAGCCTTCGACCCCGACACGACAGTGGGTGCACAGTTGCAGACGCTGCAGCAACGGCACCGAGCGTGGAGTATCGAGCGGGCCTGCGCAGCGGCGCAGTATCCCACCGACACCTTGGACCTGCTCCCCCAGCAACATTCAGGAGGCCAGATCCAACGCGCCGCACTCGCCGCCGCGCTACTGCCCGCGCCACCCGTCCTCATCGCGGATGGACCTACCAATTCCCTCGATGTGGGAACGGCATACGAGGTGTGGAGATCACTGCGCGAGTACGCCGACTCCGGGGCGGCGGTTCTCGTTGTCAGCAACGAAGTCCAGGTACTCGCCCATGGCGGCTTCGCCGACCGGCTCGTGATCTTGCACGAGGGCAGGGTCCTCGCCGCGGGCACCACGGCGGAGCTGACCGAATCCACCGACACCTTCGTGCGGGCCATCCTCGGCGCGAGCCGCTGACCGAACGGCTACCGGCGTGAGGAACTTTCCGTCGATCCCGGTTCCGGGTCAGTGCGCAGGATCCACCGGTTCTTGCCCAGCGCTTTGGCCTGATAGAGGCACTCGTCGGCCTCGGCGAGCAAGTCGGGAACGCGCCTGCCTGCCAAAGGAGTCACCACCGCGCCGATGCTGACCGACACCGATACCGGTCCGCCCGGGAGGGCGAACGGCTCGACGACCGCGGCGTGGAGCAGATCGACGGTCTCGCGGGTCCGGTCGACGGCCGAGGGCGGGAGTACCACGATGAACTCGTCCCCACCGAGGCGAGCGAGCACCTCCTGATCGGTGCTCAGGCATCGCCGCAGGCGTTCGGCGAGCTCGACGAGGATCTGGTCGCCCACGGCATGTCCGTAGGTGTCGTTGACCGCTTTGAACCCGTCGACGTCGAGCGCGCACACCGCCGCGCTCGCACCGGCGGCGGCGGCGCCGATGAGCGAGTGCAGCTCGGTGTGGAGACCACGCCGGTTGGTCAGTCCGGTGAGCGGGTCGTGGTGGGCCTGCCAGTGCAGCCGTTGCGCCGCGGTGTGCTGCTCGGTGAGGTCCTGGCCGAAGCCGAGCAGGTAGGTCCGCTCGCCGTCGTCCGAGAGGCAGTGGGTGACGGTCCAGCCGACCCACCTCGTGGAACCGTCGGGCCGGGTCTGTTCGCTCTCGAACCGCACGGTGCCCGAATCGTTCCCGGCGAGCTCGGCGAAAATACGTTGGCGTTCGACCTCGGCGGTGTCACCGGCCAGGTCGAAGCCGTCGAGTCCCCGTAGGTGGTCGAGCGGGTACCCCAGCAAGCGTTCGAAGGCCGGATTGGCGTCGATGATGCGGCCCCGGGAATCGCCGATGGAGATGGCCACCGATGCGTGCCGGAACGCGATCTCGAACCCGTCGGCGGCGTGCGCGGTCACCGACTCGGAGGTGAGACTGCGCCCGATGCCGAGACCGAATCGCGAGGCCAGGCTCGTCAGCACCTCCGGTGTCACGCCGGCGTGCACGCAGACTTCACGCAGGGTCGGCAGCGAAGCGTCGATGGCGGCGGGAGACCGGAAACCCAGATCGGCGACCGCGATCCCGAGATTCTCACCGATGGTCGGATCCCAGGCGGGGTTGGCCAGCGAGATCAGCAGCCGGGCCAGGAGATCTTCGAGGATGTCGACGAGCTCGTCTTCTCCACGTCCCAGGGTCGCCACCGTAGCCAGTTGCGCGGCCCATTGTCGGGCGAACCGTCGAGCGGGCACCATCGATATCACCTCCCTGGACTCCGGAACTCTTTCGAGCAGTAAAGCAACGATTGCCTCACTGCATGCGAACATCGGATCAGCAGGGTGTCATCGTGAGGTCATCTGCCCGTAGTGGTCGGTCCGGCAGGGCTGGTGGGCGAGGTCGTCGCGCCGGTGGTCGGCGCGGCCGGATTGCCTGGCACCGCTTCGTTGCCATAGAAAACCGGCAGCATGCCTTTGACCAGCACCAGCGCCGACCCCTCGCCCGACGGCACCGTCGCCAGGTTCGTGGCGACCACGATCGTGAGGTCCGACGCGGGGTCATGGCCCATGAACGTCATGAATCCGGGTATCTGACCGTCGTGTCCGAACAGATGCAAGCCGAATCTGACGATCCCGAGACCGTAGCCCGCGACGTCGGGAGCGGCCGGATCGATCGGCTGGATGCTGTCCATGCGCACTCGCTGCATCTTTTCGTCGAGTAGGTCGCCCTCGACCAGTGCCCGCACATACGTAGCCACATCATCGACCGTCGATATCGCGGCACCCGCCGTCCACGTCCACGACGGGCTCGCGTCGGTGGCGTTGCTGGGTTGCAGTGTGCCCGCGAGAGCGGCGGCCTGTTCCTCGGGCGGCAGGGCGAACGTGTCGATAGTGGAGACATTGGTGCCGAACGCGTAACCCTGCGGGTGCGGATCGGGGATCGAGTGGTCGGCCGCCGCAGGCAGCGAGGTGTGTTTCAGACCGAGCGGCTCGAAGATCCGCTTCTGGAAATTCTCGGCCGCTGACATCTTCGTGATCTTCTCGATCACGAGCCCGAGCAGGATGATGTTGGTATTGCAGTAATCGAATTTCGCCCCCGGGGCGAAATTGACAGGGTGCGAGAAGGCGATCGCGAGCAACTCCTCTGGCGTCCACACCCGGTTCGGGTCACTGTCGAGCATCGCGTTGAACTGCGGATCGAAAGTGTAACTGTAGAGCCCGCTTCGCATTTCGGAGAGCTGAGCGATAGTGATCTCGTCCCCGTTCGGAACACCTGGCCAATATTTGGCGATCGGGTCCTCGAGTGCGAGCTTGCCCTCCTGCACCAACTGCACGATGACCGTCGACGTCATCGTCTTCGTGTTGCTCGCGATCCGGAAGTAGTCGTCTACCGACATCGGGTCGTTCGCACCGATGACACGGGTGCCGAACGTCTCGGTCCAATCGCCCTCCTTCGGCGATTTGACGACCACGACCGCGCCCGGGATGACATTGTCCTTCATCAGCTGGGTAATCACCGGTCTTAGGGTGGCGGCATACGCGGGTTCGACCGCCGAACCGACCGACGAACTCGTGGCTCCGCCGCCGGAATCCGACGACGTCCCGCAGCCGGCGGCAATGAACAATCCCGCGGTCACGACACAAACTGCGATACTCGTCCGGTGTCCCATAATTCTCCGTTCAGCGTTTGCTCAGGAGTGGGTGATGTCGCGCGATCCAACCTTAACTCCCCCCAGTCGAACCCGGTAGAAATCAATCAGCAACCCATTGATGACGTGGATGCCCAGTAGTAGCCGGTGCCGCTCGGGGCCACGACGAGGATCCGCGCGGCGCGGCCAGCGCGTCGACAGTGGTGCCCGGGACCGGGATCGGCGTCGGTCCCGACGGGAGGACGAGCGAGAGCGCTGCGCGCGGTGCCAAACGAGTGCTCGGAACCGGAACAAACAGCAGGTCAGCCAGGCGATTTGGTTTCCGACAGCGCGTCGGATAATCTTTTGGCACACCAGCAAGTCCGGGTGGCGGAATGGCAGACGCGCTAGCTTGAGGTGCTAGTGCCCGTATTAGGGCGTGGGGGTTCAAGTCCCCCTCCGGACACCAGTGCTATCCCCACACAGGGATGCACTAACAGTTGCACGATGCTCCAGGTGTGCAAAGCGCACCTGGAGCTCAAACGCGTAGAGCTCTATCTTATGATCTGGTGCACCCGCAGCGAGAATCGCGCGGACATCACCCAAGGACTCGATCAGTTTGCGGAGTTCAGTGTCAGTCAGCCTCTCAACCTTCGGAAGGTTGTTCAGCTCAACCTCCGCAGCCGCCTTTTCCGCCTGAGCTGAATTCAGTGCCTCAACGACAGCCTGAGGATCGACCCCGGCTTCGATCGCCGCGAGATGACGCCCGATCTTCATCTGCGCCTGTCCCATACGTTGGCGCAACGCCTGACGGCGAGAATCGATGCCGTCGTCGTTCTGGGCATCCACGAATGCCGCAACGGTGGTGTCCAGATTCTTCCGATCGAACAGGGTCGCGAGCCAGCCGTCGACAGGTTCGATGAGATGCGACTCGCGCAGATTCACCGTCCGGGGATGCTCGTGCTGAGTCGCACTGCCAGGAGCTAAACTCCGTGCGCGGCAACGATAGTAGACGGCTCCCCGCAGCACTTCGCCCTGCATCTTGCGGCCGCAGGCACTGCAGTAGACCCGCCCCCGCAACAGGTAGATACCACCGGAGCGAATTGGCCTGGTCCGCTCGAGCCGGCTGCGGGAACGGTTACTCATCCCTGCCCGCTTGCGGCGCAGAAGCGTTGCCTCAGTGAAGGTCTCGACTGAAACGATCGCCGGATGCGCTGGCCGACGGGACCTGACGATGCGTTCGGAGGGCGAACGCTTGAACCGGACGACATGCCCTGCGGCGACGTCGTCGGGATCCAACAACTCTTCGCGTTTGCTCCAACGCCCGAAGATCGCATAGCCCGTGTAGCGCGGGTTCTGCAGAATCGCTGCAACCGTAGAGCCCTGCCAGCCGTCACCGGCACGATGCTTGTTCTGCTCGCGACGATGCGCCGACGGGCACGGAATTGCTCCGGCGACGACCATGGCAACCTGCGGAGCCGTCAAGATGGCGGGAGAAGACCCCGCGCGCGATCATGGACCATCCCCGCGGGGCGCGGGCGGCATAGTCCAGACGGCCACGTCACCGCACACGCGGGGATGGACGCAAAGAGCGGTCGATGTTTTCGGTGGCGTTTGCGCCGTCCACCCGTCTCTTGCGCTGACGATTGCACAACTCCCGTTGCGTTGCTCCGTTTGCGGGCTATCATTTTATGATGCAGAAACGATGCATGACCGTATCGCGGGACTTCATCCGCCAAGAGATAGATCACCCCAGTGCATTCCGCCACTCTTGCATTCGATCCTGCGGCCCCTCCCCAAAGCCCACACGCCCTTTGACGCCCCTGATCGCGGCAACAGATTTCCGAACCCGGTTGCTCCAAGGCAGACTGTAGCGATGCCTGCCGGTTCCACTCCCGCTTCCGACGCGGCCGGGTATACGGTACGCGCGGTCGCCGAGCGGGTCGGCATACCAACCGCTACCCTGCGCAGCTGGAACCGTCGATACCGCATCGGCCCCACCGATCACCAGCCGGGGAAGCATCGCCTCTACAACGCCTCCGATATCGCCGACCTGGAACACATGCTGACCCAGATCCGTGCGGGCGCGAGTCCAGCCGGCGCGGCAGCGTCGGTGGCTAGGCGGCGCGCCACTCCCACACGCGGCGATTGGACCTCGCTGCTCACGGCCGTGTTCGCTATCGACACCCGGACAGTGTCTGCACTCCTCACAGCACATCTGGAAGCCTTCGGAGTCATCGACACCTGGGACCTACTCTGCCGCCCCGCCTTCACCGCGATCGTCACGCGCCAGCTCGACGGCGAGGGCTGCATCGACATCGAACACCTGCTGTCGTGGTCGATCACAGCAGCTCTGCACAGCTACATCCCAACCTCTGTGCGCGCAGACAGTCATTCCGCGGTTTTGGCATGTACGAGCGGAGAAACCCACGCACTTCCGCTCGAGGCATTGCGGGCGGCGCTCGCCGAGCGCGGTGTAGGCACCTGGATGCTGGGCGCCGACATGCCCACGGATGCCATCGCCAACACCCTCGCGCGCACCGGTCGCAGCCCCGACGTTGCACTGTGGTCCCAGCACGAGTCCACCGCGCTCACATCGGCAATACACGCCTGCGCTTCTGCCGGAGCACGAGTGTTCGTCGGCGGACCTGGCTGGGACACGATTATCCTGCCGGATGCAGCAATTCCGATCACGACGCTGGCCGACGCGGTAGATCGGATCGCTCACCCCGCGCCCGCGCGTCATGAGATCGGGTCCACCAGACCTGATACGGCCTGAGAAGCTCGCTACAGCAAACCTGCGGCCATCTCCCGACACCCGCCGCACACCAGGTGGAGATCGTCGCGCACACCCCGACTGCCGTACGGAACGTCGCTGGTAGCCATCGGATTCAGTTTAGAGAGGTCAGCACCTCGATCGCCCGAGTGGCGATCACGCGATATTGCCGAAACAGATCGTCCACAGAGCTTGAATACGGTCGGGACTGTGACCCCGAACGAGGGTGGCAGCATCCGCCACGCGCATCCGCTGGTCAACACGTAGACCACGGCGGTGAAACACGGCCCGTTCATCGGTCGGTGCGGTCCCGCCGCCTTGGCGGCGGAGTGAGAACGCCGGCAACAACGGCGCGACCAGCTCCCACAGCTCATCGGGCACCAAACGCAACGACAATTTGTCGGTTACGACCGAAGATCATGCACCACACCAGATTCCGGTCAGATCGCGACTACCCGACTACGACGTGAGACATCCTCTAAGGCTCCATCCTGCGGGAAACCGATACGCGTCAATGCCGACTCGACGCGCGGTTGCATGCGAAAGGATGCGCGAACCGCCGAAATCATGAATCATTTATGCATCCAGCATGACCAGGCAAGGCGCTCGCCGCGCGAGTCCTTCGAGTCAGAGGAATGCGGAGATGCCAATAGATGTCGTGGTGGGCACGTGGTTGGCGGATCTGGCAGATATCGAGGCGCCGGACCGCGACCGCCACCCTTGTCCGATCTCTGCATCCGCAACCGAAAGGGGATGATCGCGCATGCGGTGTGTGTTTTTCGGTGCAACTGGCTACCGAGTAGTGCTACCGGTCCCGGTGCTCACACCATGGCTATCGGCGCAATGGGTCAACCTGGTGACCCCAGTGCCGCGTGCTATGGCCGTTCCGCTCATAGAATCACTCGTCCATGAAGTCGTGTGCGGCGAGCACGATATCTCCGTGCACATCCCCGATCCCGCAGAAGGCCTCACCCGCTACGAACGTGCCGTGGAGTTGGCGTTGACTCGAATTCGCAACGCCGAGGTACCCACCCGCTGGTCCGACGCCAGCACCTTCGGCGCGCCGTCGGATCCGCTGCCCACCGACCCGGCTTGGTCCAGTGGCTCCCTCTACGAGGATCTTCGCGAGCACCACTCCCACGCAGACCCCGACACCCTCTGGGCAGTAATCGAATCCATCGGCGGCGAGAACGGCTGGTATTCATTTCCGCTCGCCTGGTCACTACGCGGCTGGATCGACCGAGTCACCGGCGGAGTCGGTTTACCGCCGAGGCCGCAACCACCCACACCACCTGCATCTGGGCGAAGCCTTGGACTGGTGGCGCGTCGAACACATCGACCGACCCCATTTGCTGCGACTTCGCGCCGAAATGCAGGTCCCGGGACTGGCATGGCTCGAACCAGGCGTCGAACCCGACCCGAACGGGGGCTCCCGCTACTGGCAGCGGGCGATATTCCAACCCCACGGACTTGCCGGGCACCTCTACTGGAAGGCAATCACACCGTTTCACAACGCCGTGTTCGGCGGCATGGTCCGCAACATCACCGGAACCGCCGAACGCACCTCCTCCGACGGCGCGGCTAGGCCAAGTTGAAGCTTAACTACAGTCTGGAGGAATGTCTTGGCTCGCTACCTGTTAGCCGCCGCCACGATTGCCGGACATGTCATCCCGATGCTGCACATCGGCGCCGATCTACGTCGCCGCGGCCACGATGTATGCCTGCTGACCGGCGCCGACTACCGCGACCAGGCCCACCGAGCCGGACTACGATTCGCGGTGCTGCCACCAGAGGCGCACATCCACCCGCCACCACCCGCTCGACCGAGCAGGCTTCCGCCGATGATTCGCCGCTACCTGCGGGGACGCGCCGAGCTGTCGTCGGTGTTCATCGCGCCACTGACTGCGCAATCCGACGCGCTTGAAGAGGCCCTGCGCCGAGAACCGATCGACGCCGTGCTGGTCGATCTCGCCTTCACCGGCGCGCTCGCGCACCTGCTCGCAGGGCATCCCCGCCCGCCGATTCTGGTGTGTGGCGTCGGTCCGCTGACGTTGTCGAGCGTCCATACGCCACCGTTCGGTATGGGCTGGCCGCCTCGGCAATCGGTGAACTACGACAACATGACCCGGTTCGTTCATCGGGTCATGTTCGCCAGTACGCAGAAGCGACTCAACCTAGCCCTGCAGCAGGTCGGTGTCGCACGGTCGCCGGTCTTCCTCGCCGACTGGCCACGACTGGCTGACAAAGTGCTGCAACTGACCGTGCCCAGCTTCGAATATCCCCGCAGCGACCTGCCCGGCACCGTCACGTTCACTGGCCAGATCTTCCCGTCCGCACCCGACGAACGAGGCGATCCGCCCTGGGCGGATCGGCTGGGCATCGCGCGAACGATAATCCACGTCACGCAAGGGACCTGGGACAACACCGACCTCGACCAGCTCATCGGACCCACCCTGCGCGCGCTCGCCGACCGCGACGACTGTCTTGTCATCGCCACGACCGGCGGCGGGCCTATCCACACCCTCAGCACGCCGATCCCAGACAACGTCTATCTCACCGATTACCTGTCCTACGAACAGCTGTTGCCCAGGGTGGATCTCGTGATCACCAATGGCGGGTACGGCGGCGTGCAACACGCCCTCCGCTACGGCATACCTGTAATCGTCGCCGGAGAGACCGCGGACAAAGCTGAAGTCGCAGCCCGCGTTGCGCATACCAACACCGGGATCAACCTCGGCACAGCACATCCGACACCCGGTGTCATCCGCTCCGCAGTCGATCGGATTTTAACCGACCCCAGTTATCGCACCTCAGCACACCAGCTACGCCGCGACTTCATCGCCGCAACACCACTGAAAACAATCGCCGATGCACTCGCTGAGGTCACCGGCAACCCGATTCCACTGGCCGATGCCGAGTAGGGGTTGCCTCCACTTACCGGCACCGATAAGTGGAGACAGCACGTCAGGGCACGGTGTCCTCGACCCCAGCTTGGGAAGCTGACTATTCGAGGTCGGATCTACGGCTCACCCGATCGTGCAAGACCTCATCCAAGGGAGACGCATCCGTTCAACGTCTGGAGGTCCCCAGCGAGCGCGGGGCCACCAGTGCAGGTCGGTCTGGTCACCCCATCGATGGTGACGTTCGCACCCGGGCCCGCGATCCCGAGCGCCAAGCCGGGACGAACACCGGTAGCGTCGACGGTGGATCCTTGACCGAACGCAATCGCGGCCGGCCCGGCAAGGCGCTGTGCTTGCGATGTCGCGGCACCTCCGCCGATGCCGAGCGCCAGAGCAAGCCCCTGCGGCCCGGTGGATGCCGTAGCCGATCCGTCGAGTCCGAACGCGGCGGCGGCGCTTCCGCCGACGCTCGACGCGGAGCATTGGGCAGTGTCCGAGGAATTCTCGATCGTGCCCGCTCCGGGAACTCGGCATTCAACTGGCGCTGCGGCGGCAGTCGGAGCCATCGCGATCACACCCGCAATCGCGATGGCCGCGCCGAACCCGACTCCTGCCGCTCGGCCGTAGTGGTGACTGTTCATTTCAATCTCCTCTAGAGCTGTTCACTGCGTCTCGTCGAGATATCGACCGGATCTTCACTGCGGCATCAGAACCGAATCGATCAGGTAGACAGTGGCGTTGGCAGTATCGACGCCACCGCAGATCACTGCCGCGTCGTTGACTTTCAGGTCGTCACCGGAGCCGGTGACAGTCACCGTGCCACCCTGCACCGTCGTTTGGGTGCCCGCGATGGCGTTCGGCGCGATCCGGCCGGGCACTACGTGATAGGTGAGAATCTTCTCCAGTGTGGGGGTGTCGGTCTTCAAGCTCTCGATGGTGGCCGGGTCGATCTCAGCGAAGGCTTCGTCCACCGGAGCGAAGACCGTGAACTCGCCACCGTTGAGGGTGTCGACCAAGTTGACCTGCGGATTCAGCTTGCCCGACACCGCGGCGGTGAGGGTGGTCAGGAGCGGATTGTTCGATGCCGCCACTGCCACCGGCTCTTTGGCCATGCCTTCCACCGACCCCGGACCGGTCGGGACTTGCGCGGCATACTCAGCGCAGCCCGGGCCCACCAGATTCGCTCCGACCGAGGCACCCGTGGTCGGTGCCATTGATTCTGTCGACATCGGTTGCGCCGTTGTTGTTGCCGCCGAGTCCGACGACGAATCATCTGACGTACACGCCACAGAGCCGAACAAGGCCATCGCCACCACCCCTACTCCTGCCACGCTCACTCGTACGTTGATACTCATCGCGTTCACTCTCTTCTCTTCCGACGAGGCAGCGGGATTCGCCACCACGATTTCCGACGTTCATCGAACCTTTGTCCAGGTCACGCCAGCGGCCGAAGAGGAGTCTCCACCCGAGATCGATCATGCGGGCTTGTGCGAAACATCCGTCACTGCGAGAAGTTGCTGAGTGGTCGCCAACATGCGCGGTTATCACTTCAAGTGATGCTAGGAGCGTAACGGACACGATCGGGCAAACGATGCAGAATTGACGCATTACTGTCGGGGTCTACTCGATGCGTTGGCGAGTGCGCAATTGGTAGCGACGCTCCGCGTAGGCGAGGTCGTCACGCCACAACCGGGTCGCGGCGTGTGCCATCAGCGGCCTCAGCGCGGCACCGGCATGACGAGCAACGCGGAAACCACGCCGGGGACTGTCTGCGATCACTGCTTCGATGACTGCCGTGCGTGGCTGCCCGTCAGGTCCGGCACCCAGCGGAGTGGCGTGGGTTTCGACGACGCTGCCCGCTCCTTCGCCGTCGATGATGCGCATCGTCAGCGTTCGCGGTTCCGGACTGATGAATTCGGCGTGCACGGGGACGCCGAGCCGACCGCCGACCCGGAAGGTGACCGCGACGACGAACCGTTCCACAGAGTCGGCCGCGTCGTGTTCTGCCGCTGGGGATTCGAGTACCTCTAGATGGGTGAACGAGTAGGGGTGGAACCAGGATCCGTGCCAGGGGTCGAGCCGGTTGGCGATGATGTCGGCGGGCTCACATACTCCGGTCACGGTGGCGACCGCCGAGATCACGCGATCCGATGTTGGACGAGCACCGATGACCGGCGCATCCAAGGGCGGTTCATCGCCGATGTGGTCGAGCCGGACCCAGACCAGAACGCCGTCGTCGTGGCACGGCAGCGCTGACCAACCCGGTCCACCGGCACCGCTTACCCGCAGGCCGTGCCAGCGGCATACCAGTGCCCCGCAGTCGACCCGCGCCTGCGCCAAAGGCGCACCGAGGTGGGGACACGCACCGGGTCCGACCACCAGGCGTTGGTGCTGGTCGCGCCAGGCCACGAGCTCTACGCCGGCGACCGTGGCACCGGAAGGCCGATCGTTTCGAATGTCACGGCTGGCGCCGAAGACGTACCAGTTACCCGACGGACGATTCTGCGACCGCTCCAAAGCGGCGCCGATGACCGCCGGGTCGGCGTCGCGATAGGTGGGATTTTGTGTGGACCAGCGTTCGGAATCGACAGGTTGCACCGGCCAGCCGGTGGGCCAGCGCCGAAAGATCCTGTCGCTCATACAGATTCCTCCTGAAGTGTCGCTTTCGACATAGTGCGCGCGGCGAGACGGCGCAGCACGGCGTGTCGTCCGGTGGTAGGCACCGTGTACAGGTCGTGCCCAGGCATGCCCCATTGCGTGAGCAGCGCATTCGCCGCGGTCCAGCCGGTCGTGGCAGCACGTTCCATCAATGCCACAGGCAGGTCGATACGGATGCCGTCGCCGGCCAACATCAGCTTGTCGTGTGGTGTCCGGACGGCCGGGCGGTGAGCGTGGTCGCCTACCCCGAACATGGGGCAATCCTGTCGCCACTGCGCATGTTCACCGACGATCCGCGCATCGGCTGTCTCCGGATACAGACGGTGGAGTCGGGCGAGGAGCTGCGCGCGGATCTCACGCTCGAGCTGCGGTGTCCGAACCTCGGACAGTGCGTAGGCATGCAGTTCGAGCACCGCACCGTTGTGCTGCTCGGCCCAGGAGCGGGCCTGATTCTCATAGCGGTCAAGGACGCTGATGTTGTCCAGCGGAGGCATGCCGCCGGTCGCGAGAAACGCGGGCCTGTCCCCCGCGACGGGCCGATCGAGCCACAGGCGATGGACGAGAAACGGTGGGGCGCTGCGCAACGCCTGGATCCGTGAGCGCCATTCGGCATTGCCGAGATCCGGGGAGTCGGCGACGATACGACGCAGCCCGGCGACGTCGGTCGCCAGCACAATCGCATCGGCATCGACAACGCCCCCCACGTCGTCGTGGACCCGGAAGGTTCGGTCGCCGCCAGCCTGCACTCTGGCGACCGTCACTCCGGTGCGGATCCGGGCTCCGCGCGATTCGAGGTGTTCGCTCAGCGGCGACCACAGCGCGGTGTCGTAGTTCGACGTCGGCACGTCGAAGAGCAGACCCTCGCTGGAACCGAGGAAATAGATGTGGAACATGGCAGCCAGTTCGGCGGCCGACATCTGCTCCGGTGGCGCGAAGAAGCTCCGGGAGAACACTTCGAAGGCCAGGTGGCGTGCGGCGACGGGAAATTTGATCTTCTGCAGAAACGTTTCCGCGTCCACATGATCCAACTGCTCGTAGATGGCGGGCACCGATACCATCGCCAACGGGGCCGCGGCCCGGGCATCGAGTCGGCACAACTCGTGCAGCGGAAACGTTGAGCTGCGCGCCGCGAAGGCGAGCGCGTTCCATGGCGGCGTGAGCGGCAGGCCACGGAAGGAATCGTGGCGACCTTCGGCATCCAGCAGCGGGTAGTCGTCGACGCGCATCATGCGCTGCAGCATGGGATCGGTGCGGCGCAACAATTGCCGCAGGTTGTAGTACTGCCGGAAGAAGGCATGAAAGCCGCGGTTCATGGCGATCGGGGTGCCGTCGGGAAGGGTGTCTGTCCAACCGCCGACGCGGCCGCCGAGATAGTCCTGGCCTTCGATCACCTCCACACCGATGCCGCGTTCGGCGAGTCCGGTAGCGGCGGTCAGCCCGGCGATGCCGGCGCCGACCACTACCACGTATGGGCGTGTGCCCGGCCTATGGCTGACAGGGCGGGCGGCGACATGGTGGACGATGCGCCGATCGCGGCCGATCGCGGCGTCCACTAGCTCTCATCCCCATCCAGGTTGTGAGATGGATCGGGAATCGCCAGGAACGTGTGCACGATGCCGTGTTGCCAGCCCGAAACGGTTTCGCTACCGACGGCCGTGTAGCCGTTGTCGCGCAGCCGCTCTCGGAATCGAGAGGTGCTGTCGAAGGAAACGACGCTTCGTTGCAGGTGCCGGTACAGAGTGGCGTCTCGGCTGAGCATCCACCCCGCGGGCACGATGATGGTGCGGCACACCGTGTTCCAGACGATGCGAGCCCACCTCGATTCCGCCACCGAGTATTCGTGCACCCCCAAGGGGGCGCCTGGGCGGAGCAAAGCGGCGAACGCGCGAAGTTGGGCGTCAGGATCGGCGAGATTACGCATGAGATAGGCGGCGAAGATTCCGTCGAAGGGGCCGACAACGCCTGCGGCCTCGATACTCTCGATGCGGCTGTGTACGAACCGGACCGAATCGGGCCACGGTTTGGCACGCGCTCGTTCGAGCATCTGTGCCGATCCGTCGACAGCGACGATCTCTGCGTGCGGGGCGACCGATAGCAACGCGGCGGTGGAAGCACCTGTGCCGCAGCCGGCGTCGAGCAGTCGCAGACCTGCCCCGCGGTCGGGAAGTTGCATCCGACGCGCGGAGGTGCGCAGGTGTTTGTGATAGCCGGGGTTCACCGCGACGAGTCGGTCGTAATCGTTGGCGACCGCGTCGAAGGCAGCCGGGACCTCCTCGCGCGACAGCCCGTCGACGCCGATTCGGGAGTCATTCATAAGCGCGCACCTTTCGATCCCGGATTCGTTCGCGTTCCCACAGCAGCAAGACCGCGGTGACCATGGCGAAGCCGAACAGGAAGTCCTCGATCGGGATGTCCCATGGCAACCGGATCCCGGTGATGTGTGTCGAGTTGTAGAGCACCAAGGGTGCTGAGAGTTTGGTGAGCCAGCCGTCGACCACGATCTGAAAGCTGAGCACGATGATCATGGACAGCCAATAGCCGGGCCGACGGAACAGTCCGGTTCGCAGGATCGCGAGCTCCCATCCGCACACGAGGGCCACCGCGACCAGCGCGGGCAACGTATAACCGAGGCCGGTCATCGGGTCCGCTCCGAAGGTGACGAGGATGCTGCGGTGGGGCGCAGCCGATGGAGAATCGCCTCGACCGCGCTATAGGTGAGCAGTGCACACAGCGGGATGACGAGGAAGAAGACCAGCTCCTCGACCGGTATCGCCAGGGGTAGCGACCAGCCAGTCAGGTAGCGCGGGCTGTAGGTCCAGACACCGGCAGCGATAGCGATCGCGTCCCATACGAGGAAGACGGCGGCGACCGGGAACACGCAACGGGCAAGCCGGGCGGGGCGCCGGTATACGCCCCCGCCGAAGGACTCCAGCGGCAGGGTTCCCGCCAGACATAGTCCCATGACGATCAGGTACTGCCAGCGCTCCATCGTGTCACCTAACTCTCGGTCAACAACACGCGGTCCAAGCGGTGAAACCATCGGTCCATCAGGTCAGGGATCCCGAGGCTTCAGGTGCTCAGAGCACAAACTAGACCCACTTCCCCTCGAGTTGGATGACCCCGCACCGCCCGTCTGCCGACTTCATGGGATCACCTCAGACGTTCGGCCTGGGTCAGTGCGCGTGCGCGGCCGCCTCGCCGCGCCCACAACGCGCGAGCCAACGCCGAACCGGCGACGCGGGTACGACGCGCGTTGCCCACGGTGGCCCGCGCGGTGAACACCGCGAACTCGGTCTCCTCGATTCGGTCGAGAATTTCCGAGTACAGCACGGCCGCAGTAGCGACACATGGCCGCGATACGGGATGCAACAGTGCGATTCCGGTGTCGGCGTATCGGTACAAGTCGCGGGCAATCGCGTGTTGAGCCGCCAGCGCCGATCGCACCCTGGTGTCGGTGCGGCGATGCGTCCGACACCACTGCAACCGGGCGCGGTCCACATCGAATGCAGCCAGTTCGTCGGCAGGCAGATATACCCGGCCGCGGTCGAGGTCTTCGGCGATGTCGCGAAGGAAGTTGGTGAGCTGAAATGCTTTTCCCAGCGCCGCCGCGTAGGGGGCAGCATCGGCTTGTGGGACGACGGTGCCGAGCACGGGCAGTACTTGCAGGCCGATCACCGCGGCCGAACCATGCATGTAGCGATCCAGCGCGGCCCGGTCCAGGTAGTCGGTCACCGTCAGATCCATTCGCATCGAGTCGAGGAACTCGTCGAACAAGACGTGGTCGATCCGGTATCTGGCGGCGGTATCGGCAACCGCGGCGAGTATCGGGTCGTCTCCGGGGGTACCGCACAGACTGTCGTGCAGGTCTTGGGCCACTGCGTCCAGTCGGGCCACCGCAGGGCCGGCGGCATCGTCGATGGGTGGTTCGTCGACGATGTCGTCTGCCCACCGGGCAAAACCGTAGAGGGCGTGGATCGCGG
The DNA here is from genome assembly GCF_050320175.1 of Nocardia sp. FBN12. Taxonomy (GTDB): domain Bacteria; phylum Actinomycetota; class Actinomycetes; order Mycobacteriales; family Mycobacteriaceae; genus Nocardia. The sequence goes on from NZ_CP190048.1 coordinate 2,525,206, forward strand.
GGCGCTGGGCGGGCGCGAGCAGCCGGGTGGCGAGGAAGAAGGTGCGTCCATGGCGCGCATTGAGTTCCCGGCATCTCTGGTAGGACTCACGCAGCCCAGCAGCGCGGATACCGGCGGCGTCGAGTTCGGTGCGAATCATCGTCGATCACTCCTGGTCGAGGTCGAGGTCGAAGACCGCGGTGTCGACACCGTGCCGGTGACACGGTCGGCGGCGAGACGGCCCGACAGTAGGGCCGTCGGCACGCCGACGCCGGGGACGGTGCCACAGCCGGCCAGCACCGCATTGGTCGCGCCACGCGGCATGTTCGCGGGCCGAAATGGGCCGGTTTGGGCGAAGGTATGCGCGAGCGAGAACGGAGTACCGGCCAGCATGCCCTGCCGTTCCCAATCGGCGGGGGTATCCACATGCACGATCGTGGAGTCCTTGACGAAGCCCGGGACCAACCGGTCCTCGACGATCGCAGCGAGCTCCTCGCTGTACGCGGTAGCGCGACGATCCCAGTCCAGATCCTTGCTGCGGTAGAGGTTGGGTACCGGAGCGAGAACAGTGAACAGATCGCGCCCGTGTGGGGCGAGGGCGGGGTCGGTCGCCGTGGGCCGGGTCACCAGCAGCGACGGGTCGGTCATCAACTCCCCCGCACCGATCAGTTCGTCGAAGGTTTGCTTCCATGCGCCGCCGAAGACGAGGTTGTGATGTGCGGTCGGCACCGCGGCGGGAAAGCCGACGTGCATGACGACCGCAGAGGGTGCCGGGCGCCAGCTGATCGGGCGGCGCGGGCAGCGATCGAGCAACTCGTAGGCGGTGGGCAGTTCAGTCGCCAAAACGACGGCATCGCAAGGGATTCGCCGACCGCGCTCGGTCAGTACCGCAGTGATGCGGGAACCGTTTCGTTCCAGGTCGTGGACTGTCTCGCCGTAACAGAACGTCACGCCGGCATCGACGGCAGCGGCGGCCAGGGCGTCCGGTAGCGCGCGCATTCCTCCGCGAGGAAAGTAGACCCCGCCCACGGTGTCCATGTACGAGATCACCGCGTACAGCGCTAGGGCTCGCTGTGGCGATACACCTGCGTAGAGCGATTGGAACGTGAACACTCGGCGCAGCCGTTCGTCGTTCAGAAAAGATCCGACCGCCCTGTCGAGACGCCGGAAACCACCCAAGGCGATCAATCGCGCGAACGCCGGTGTCAGCAGCGAGAGTGGAGAATCGGCGTTCGTTGCGATGAACCGATCGAATTCGACGCGGTACAGCTCGCTCAACCACGTGCGAAGTCGGCGATACCCGTCGACTTCCTTGGGTCCGGCGAATGCCAGGACCGATTCCTCCATCGCCATGGCGTCGCTGTGAATATCCAACCCACTGCCGTCGGCGAAGTGCGCGCGGTAGGCAGGAATGACCGGCAACAATTCCAACCGGGATTCGAGGCTTTCACCGACCGCGGCAAGGGTGTCAGCGACGATGTCAGGCATGGTGAGCACCGACGGGCCGGTGTCGAGTCGGAAGCCATCGATATCGCGCCGGCCGGCTCGACCTCCGGCGAACGAGTCGCGCTCCACCACTGTGACAGTGCGACCGCGTCCCGCCAGGTGTAACGCTGCGGCCAGACCGGCAAGACCGGCCCCGACGACGACCACCTCATCGGTTCTTCCCGATATCGTTCGCATCGCTACCTTTCAGTCGGACTTTTCGGTGGTGACGGCGGGAAGCAGGTCAGTACGTACGGTGGGTGCACAACAGCGCCATTCGGTGCAGCGCGTCGGCCACCGACGGTTCGAGATCGGTGACGTCGAGGAGCCGACGCGCGTGTTCGACGCGGTCGCCGATCATCTGCTCGGCGCGCTGTCCTGCGCCGCTGTCGGTGATCACCGCCTGCGCGAGCGCTACGCCTTGCTCATCGATGAACTCTTCGCGCCAGAGGTCTCGTAGCCGGGCCCGGTCAGACGGCACGGCGAGCTGATCAGCCAGCGCGATCACGGTGGTTGCCTTTCGATCTCGGACATCGTCGCCGGTAGGTTTTCCGGTTGTCGTGGGGTCGCCGAAAATGCCGAGCAGGTCGTCACGGAGCTGGAACGCTTCCCCGATCACTTCGCCGTATTCACCGAGAATGCGCATCACCGTCTCGTCGCAGTCGGCCATCGACGCACCCAGTTCGAGGGGGCGGCGCACGGTGTAGTTGCCGGATTTACGGCGTGCGATGTCCATCACCGCACCCAGGGTCGGAACGCGGTTCGCATCGTTGGATAAATCCGCGAGCTGACCTACCGCCAGTTCGCTGCGCATCGAGTCATAGCGTGGCCATGCTCGATCCAACGCCGCTGCAGCGACACCACTTTCGCGCAACATGCGCTCAGCCCACACCAAGTACAGGTCGGCGACGAGGATCGCCGCGGACTCACCGAATCGGGCCGACGATCCCGACAACCCCTGATCGGCGTGCCACGCGGCGAGACGCAGATGGGCTGACTGTCGTCCCCGCCTGACCTGGGACTCGTCCATCACGTCGTCTTGCACGAGCGCGAACGCATGCAGGAGCTCCGCGCTCGCGGCAGCGCGCAGCGCGGGTTCGGACTCACCGACCCCACCACACAACCAGCCGAGATAGACGAACACCGACCGGACGCACTTGCCGCCCGACGCGAAGTCGATCATCAGCTGACCAGGCAACGAGAACCCCTCTGGGTCCAGTTCCGCTGTGCAGCGCGCGCGGACGAACTCATCGACGTGATCGCGTACCGAACTTTGCGTGTGGGCAAGCCAATCCGCGAACTGCGCAGAACCGTCACCGCTTGTGGTGGGTTCGTCAGGCCGGAGTGTGATCGCTACTCGTTCTGCATCCACCCGTCGATTGTGACACCGTTCGCCCGAAAATGCATCGTTTACGCATCGTTTCGCTCGGCGAGGCGGCGCTCATGACTGACGTGATCTGAGCGACCGCCTTGTGGAGTGCGATCACGCGCGCAGCTGAATCCGCTAGCTCCATCGGGCACAGCGCCAGGGCCGCGGCGAGCGCACGCTCCCCTGGTCTCACCATCGTGGCAATAGATCGACCGTCGACGGTGCAGAAATCTGCGCCGGAAGGACAAATCGTCGTGGCCGCCGCTGCGCTGTGCAAGCATGTCGGTAAGTGCGGCGTGTGACACCAAGCTGCAGTCCTGTCCGAGTGCCACGAGACGTACGCTGGGGAACGAGCTATGCGGCGCCGTTGCCGTCGCGCAGGGAATGGACCATGCTCCGCAGGATTCGGAACGCGCGTTGGACATGGCCTGACCGGATACAACTGTCGATGACGACCGCCGAACTCGAGCGCAAGAGCCCGATGGGCTGGTGCGGCTACCGCTTGAGTCCTCCCTCCGTCGACGCTGACCCTTGCGTCCACAGCCGACTATCGGCTCTTGATGGCGAAAACTCCCAATGTCGGGTTTCCTTGCAAGGGAAGAGCCATTGATCGGGCAGATATGGACTCGACCGCCGCGACATCTCGAAATGGTCCACAGGAACAGTCAAGCTCAGCACTTGTCAGCGATGGTGGTCGCACCCGACATCGCAAACTTGAGGCGCAGCGCCTCGGTAGCGACTGCGGACAGGACAACTGTGGTGCCGTCATTCTCGGTCCACGACGCGGGCACCAGCACATAGTTGCTTCCGGCCTTCAGGATGAGCAGCAGACTCTCATACCGGTATGGATAGACGAGGCCTTCTGCGGTGCAAGGTATTTCCGTCTTACCCGCTGGAATCGAGGTCGAGCCGCTTGCCGAGCTCCCTGACAACACAACAGCTGCCCCGCTCTTCCAAGTACTTGCGGACAGCGACCAGACGGCTCAGGTAGTCGTCATCAACCGATCCGAACACGCCCTGACCAACCAATTCGACGCGCGTCACCGCCCGCTCCCCGGACGAAGCAGGACCGGCCAGAGCACGCCCGCAGAATCAATCGCCGTCAGCTGCGAAACCTCCGACATGCAACTCCCATCGTTGCCGAGGATTCTATTGGCACCGAGCCCTCGACTGCCGACTCCTGCAGCGACAGCAGTCACGGGCACCGCGGAACCCCGAAGGTGCGCGTTCGATGTTGAAGGACGCGGGCCACTTCGATCAGTCGATCGTCGCGATTCGGTGGGCTTTATCCGCCTCCCGGAGGTCGGGATTGTCGAGCACAACAAACAGCAAGCCACCGATCATGGCCATATTCTTGTGAAACTGCACCCGCTGGAGTTTGCGCGCCGCCGGATCCTCGATGTTCCAGAAGGCATGTCCCGCGACGGTTGTCGGGATCATCGAGGCGACCAAGGCCAGCGCGGACAGACGCGGCAGTCTGCCCAGCGCCAGCAATGTTCCGCCGATCACCTGCACTGCGGCGTTGGCGCGCACCAGTACTTCGTCGTCGCCAGGTAGCGGAACCACCTTCCGTGCCGCGGCCAGGGTGGGCGCAGCCAGTTCGGTGCGGCCACCGGGCTCACGCACCGCGTCCGCGCCCAGCAGTGCGTAAGTCGAACCGGTGAGCACTCGGGCAGCCAGGCGTATCGGGTTCAGGCTCATAGTTGTCTCCGTAAGGCCTTGTCGTTCACTGTGGTCGATCGGATCGGCACTCTCCGCCGCCTATCCCTGGGACAGTCGCGGAAACAGCTGACAGGCATGGTGGGTTGTCAATGCCCGCCACGTCGAACCCGCAGGCTGTTGCGCGTCGTCGATCGAAGTTATCTGTGTGGTCACCGCGGCCGGCGGGGTCCAGCAGTAGTCGCTGCCGTAAAGCACACGATCGAGTCCGAAAGCGGCGTTCAAGGCCGGTATCTGCCCGGGGAACGGCGTGCCCGCCATGTCGAACCACAATGCGCGCAGTTGTTCACGGGCGAGCGGGGCAGGATTGTCACTGCCGAAGAATGCTGTGCTGAACAACTCCATCCGGTCGGCGAGCAGCGGAAGCGCACCGCCGCCATGAGTGAAGATCCACTCGATGCCCGGGTATCTCAGGAGCACTCCCGCGAACAGCAGATCGCTCGCGGCCCGGGCGGAGTCGAACAGGAACTCGAGCATCGGTCTGGGGCGTCCGAGGGAGATCGATTCCGGATGCAGTGGTGAGGTCGGGTGGACGAACACGACGGCTTTGCGGCGATCGAGTTCGGCCCACACCGGTTCGAAGCGGTTGTCGCCGAGATAGCGACCGTGCGCGTTAGTTTCGACGGCCACACCGTCGCTGCCGAGCGTGTCAAGCGCGTAGGCGATCTCGGTCAAGGACCCCTCGACATCGGGCAGCGGCAGTGCGGCGAAGTGGCCGAATCTGCCAGGGTGATCGCGCACCACCGCCGCGCCGAATTCATTGACCTCGCGACTCAGTTCGCGGGCCGCTCGATCGTCACCGAAGTGGGTTCCGGGTGAGGACACCGAGAGCATCGACGTCGCGATACCACTGGATTCCATGAGCTCGAGATGCGCGTCGACATCCCAGCCCGGCCAGCCGGGCATTCCGTCGGGGTGCTGGTGGCCTGCCGCTCGAGCCGCCGCGATGTAGCGATCGGTGACGAAATGCGCGTGGACGTCGATCAGTTGTTCCTTCGCAGGGGGCACAGGACAACATCTCCCGGTGTCGTTGGTGCGGCACGTGATGATCATCGGTACGGTTCGTGTTCAGTTCGCTGGCGTGTATTCCGTTCCCGCACACCAGATCTTGCGAATCTTCCGGGTGGCGGAGATATCGGCCAACGGATCACCGTCGATGAGAATCAGGTCCGCCCGCAAGCCCGGCTCGATGGCGCCGCGGTCGCCGAGTCCGAAGTGACGGGCGGGCTCGACTGTCGCCGCGCGCAGTGCGTCCACCGTCGACATCCCAGCCGCGACGAGTAACTCGAGTTCGCGGTGCAGGCTCTCCCCATGCACCACCAGTCGTGGCAGGCCGGGCTGTACGGCCGCGTCGGTACCGGCCAGGATCGGTACACCCGCCGCATACAGGGCCGCGACACCGGCGCAGGCCCCCGCGAATCCATCAGGCTCGCCTCGCATCGTCGACAGTGCTTGCATCATCGTCAAGGTAGGCACCGCGACTCGACGGTCGGACGCCATCCGGGCGACCACCGCAGTATCGAGAGTCTCACCATTCGGGATGTGGGTCACCACATCGACACCCAGATCGACAGCGAGAGCATAGGCGCCGTGCGAGGAGGCATGTGCGACAACCTGTTTGCCGTGCTCGTGCGTGGCCGCCACCACAGCGGCGGCCACCTGCGGATCCGGGCCGCCCTGCCCTGGCGCTTCCAATACGATCTTGATGTAGTCGGACCCGTCGGCTACGCGATCGGACACGAACCGTGGCGCCTGCTCAGCATCAGCGACCAGAGCCTCCGTCGGCATCCCGAAATGTGAGTGGGGGCCGCCTGGGCCGATCACCGGAAGTCCGGCGCTGCGTATGTCGGTCAATCCGTCGACATTCCGCAGCGAGGCCACCAGTTCGGCGGGCCAGGTCGCCATGTCAAGGGCGGTGGTTACCCCCCACCCTGCCAGTTGTTCGAGTGTTTCACGTCCGTGCAGGTGAACGTGAGCGTCGATGAGCCCGGGCAACAGCACCGCGCCGCCCGTGTCGACGGTTTCGACACCATCGGGGTCGGTACCGATGACCGCTCCGTCGATGATCACGGTGCGTGGCTCGGACAGCCTGCGGCCGTCGAATACGCGGACGTCGGTCAGTGCAATCCGCTTGGCTCGGGAGGAATTCGCACTCAAGAGCATCTCCTGTCGGTGGTCTTTGCCGACACGTTCGGTCGTGTATCGGCGTGTTCGGGTGACTACAGACCATGCGGCTGTCATTCAAGGAGCAAACGCCGAACGCAAACGCATGAACAATCGAAGCTGGGTGTGGCCTGAGGATAGCCACGGTGTTCCAGATGGACGACTACTCCCGGAGCCAGGCGGCCGCGTTTTCTCGCGCCTCGACATCATCCGCGAGCACAATGTTTCAGCCCCGCAGAGCCGACCCCGCCAGCTGCCACCGACCCTGGCTGACCCGACGACCGACACCAGATCCGCTGCTGCGAAATGATATCCGAGAACGCCGGTTCCATTCGGTAGCACGACCTTGCCGTATCCGGAAACCAGGCCCGCAGCATATCCACCACACAGGCTCCCCGCCGAACGGCAGGTGCCGGCCAGGTCGGCAGGGGTCGTCGCATCGCTGTGGCCAGGACGGTGTCGTAGACGCACTGCTTGGTTGAGAGGCTGCTCTGCCTACCAACGCGGATTTTGGGTGGGCGCAGATCAGGTCCAACGACAGAGATCCTGCCGACCAGGAGAACGAATGCGTGAGCGCTCAGCGCAGATCGTATCGTTTGGCCAGCCATTCGTCGAAGAGGGTGGCAGCTGACGCGTAGCCGGTGGGTTCTCCGATTGCCAATGCCTGGCCGAAATGCTGGCCACGAACGGCCGCCCGGGTCTTGTCCTCAGCGGGGATAGCGGCGAACATACGGTCGGCGTCTTCGGTGTAAGCGGCTTGGTCGCCGGTGAATTCGATGTACATGGTGGGAATATGGATTCCCGCGGCACATCGCTGGAAGTCGGCGTTGGTCGCGAGTGCCGACCACGTCGACAGCCAGGCGTCCGCCGTGGTGATCCGTCCGAATCCGACCAGTCCGTAATTGGTGAGATCCGGTCTGCGGCCGAACAGTGACCCGTATGGACGGTCGTTGGGTGACAGGGTGAGGTCGACGTACCGCGGGTCGGCATCGGTGCGGTACGTGAGGATTACTCGCGGTGCGAGCGCTTCTCGCCGATCTCGAGGGTCTTCCGTCTTGGCGAATCGGACGCGCGCGTCGGCGGCTTCGGCGGCGTATTCGCGGGCAATGCCGTCGATGCGTTCGATACGCCGCAACTGTGCCGCTCGATACTCGCGGAGGAAGTCGTCACTGTAGGCCGAAGAAACGCCAGGCGAGCGGAAACCATTCGCCGGATCGTACATGTCCAATTCCGGGATGATCGACAGTGGATCATCGACCGTGAAGACCGACGGGTCGATGCAGTGACGCAGGACCTGGCCTTGTCCGGGATGGGGCGCCAGGAAGAGTGCGCCGTCCGGGACCGGCATCACGGCTCCGGCGAGCGCGATCGGCTTGCCGGCCGGGGTCACGTCGATCCGATGCTGCGGCTCGAGCGCGGCCTGTTCAATGTAATAGGCGAACAGGGTGCCTCCGCCGGAATGTCCGAAGACCACGACGGAGTCGAAGCCGATGTCTCGCAAGAACACCTGCCCTGCGGCCACGTCGAGCAGCGCTTGTTCGTGCACCAGATTGATGTCGTTGTTGGGTGATCGAGTGTCTTGCGTCCACACCGATGCGCCCATCCGGAGAAAGTAGGCGATCAGCGGATGGTGGGCCACCTGTTGCCGGGGATGCATAAGGCACACGACGGTGCGCGACCCCGGTAATTTATGAAGGGCGCCGTGCACGCGAGCACCGTCGAACGTCGCGAGCTCGTGCAGGGTAGTAACAACTCCGGTCGGTGGGGCAATCCCGTCGACGTCACGACCGGCGCCGAGCCGGTCGATGGCATTACCGTCGCTCATTGATCGTCTCCTGCGGAGCTATCGCACAGCGGCGCGCCGATCCTATCGGGTTCGATACGCAGGATGGCCTTGTCCCACTGGGTGATCCGGCCGCTACCGATAGCGGCAACGGCACTGAACCACACCGCGTTTCGGCAACCCGTGGCGGCGCGTTCGATCTCGATGCCCTTCGCAGAGGACACCTCGTGGTAGGGGCCACGCCGGCGCACGGTTACGCCAGGGCACTTTGCGGCGACCTCAGCGAGCGGACGGAAATCCTCCACGTCGAGAACATACAGCACGGTCGTCATACGTAGGACACCTCAGCGGGTTCGTCGGCGTAGCGCGCGGCGATGAGCTCCGCCTTGATCTGGTAAAAGCGCTCGAGGCTGGGCTCATCCTCGTCGACCACGGCCATCAGGGCATCGACGCTGAGGTTCGCGTCGAGATCATCTTCCGGGGTCAGTACGCGTAGCGGACGGGTGATTTCGATCAGGTAGCCGTTCGGGTCCCTGACATAGATGGATTCGACGGTCTCGTGTCGCACCTGCAGCTCGCACTTCCAGTCGCTGGCGTCGAGGCGTCGGCGGTATTCCAGTAGGTCATCTTCAGTGTTGACGTGAATAGCGAGATGGCGAGCAGCCATCAGGACTTCGGGAACATTCTCGTCATGGTACGGGTCGACCCCGAAATAATAGAAAAAGGCGATGCGGTCACCTTGTCCGATGTCGAAGAAGAAGTGGATGAAGTCGGGGTGATTTGCCGGGCCCCATCCGAGTGCACATGTCGCGTGGACTACCGGAAATCCGAGAACGTCACGATAGAACCGGATCGTCGCTTTCGGATCGAAGGTGGGGAATGCGGCGTGGTCCACGCCCTGCACCGCGTGCGTTAGTTCGGTCATTGCAGCCTCCTACTCGGCATAAGAAAAGAATAAGCAGGATGGACTGATCTGTCAAATATTAGTCAACCCTGTCAGGGAGCAGTTGACGGAGGGTGTCCAGTCCAACTTGCATGGCATCGATAACGCTCTGCGCGTCAGCGTTGGGCGCGTCAGCGCCGGCGGGCGCGCGGAGCATTGTCACGGCGTGCTCGGACAGTTGGGCCGCGATGGCCTCGACGGGATGGTCGGGACCGGGCTCGAACCACCATGCCACCCAATTGCACATCCCCAGCACGGCGAGCGCGGACGTTTTCGGGTTCGCTGTCCGGAAGTGCCCTTCCGCCCTCCCCCGCTCGATCACCTCCGTGACGAGCGTGAGCACGGTTCGACGACCCTCTCGGAATCGCTGCGAAAGCTCTTCGGAGAGCGCGGCCTCCGACCGATCCAGAAGCCGAAACCTAGTTCGGTTGGCGGCGCGATCGACGATGGTGTGGTGAGCGATACGGTATAGAACCTCAGGGGCTGGAGCATCGGTCTCGACCAGCGCCCGAAGAGTCTCCACCCCCTTTTCCGTCATCTCCGCGACGAGATTGGCGAGGATCTCTTCCTTGCTGCTGACGTAGTAATACAGCGACTGCCGACTCACGCCCACCGCGTCCGCTATGTCCTGTGGTGTGGTACCGGCGTATCCGCGTTCAGCGAACAGGCGCGCGGCCTGTTCGTAGATCTGCGCGACGACCAACTCTCGCCGAACGGACTTACCGTTGCTGCCTGGTCGAGCGGTCGATTTGCCATTCACCATGGGCACCAGTCTAGTGAGAGCCCGGTTTCAGATCGGCGGCCTGGGCACCCAGCACCCGCTTGTCGATCTTCCCTACGTTGCTGCGAGGCATCTCGTCGAGCCAGACGTACCGTTCGGGCCACTTGTACTTCGCCACCCCACGCGCACCGAGAAAGCCACGCATTTCTTCGAGACTCGGACGTGAGCCGGAGTCGCCGACCACGAAGGCGCAGGCGCGTTCGCCGAGGCGGGCATCAGGCATCGGGACAAGGGCTGCTTCGGTGATGTCGGGATGGGAGACCAAGAGGAGTTCGATCTCGGCGGCGTTGATCTTCTCGCCTCCGCGGTTGATGAGATCCTTGATTCGTCCTTCGATGGAATAACAGATCATTCCCTCGATCGACCGCTGGGCGGCGAGGTCGCCGGTGCGGTAAAACCCGTCGGAGGTAAAGGAACGCTGATTCTGTTCTTCGGCGTTGTAGTATCCGCGAATGGTGTAGGGCCCGCGGACACAGAGCTCCCCCACGGTTCCTGGATCGACTTCCTGTTCGGTGCCGGGTTGCAAGATCCGCACCTCGTCGAGCGGGGAGATCGGAGCCCCGACGGTGGTTGCCCGCACGGATGCAGGCGCGTCGAGTGGTGTGACCATGCACAGTCCCTCGCTCATGCCGAAGAGCTGACCGGCCCAGATTCCGCGGTCGTCGAGGGCGTGGAAGTGCTTCGGGGCGACCTTCTTCCCACTGAAGATCACCCGCTCGAGTGACCGCGCAGCGCTGATGCGTGGGTCCAGCACAATCTCGTAGGCGTGCCCCCCGAGGACGATGTCGGTGGCGCGCTCGTCGACCAAGACCTCGAAGAGAGAATCTGTTTCGGGGAGACCTAGAATGAGCGCGGCACCGACCGAATGTGGGCCGTGAATGCCGCAGATGATGCCGGCGTTGTGAGCGAGCGGACCGGCGTAGCCGATCCGATCCTCATGCGTCCAACCGAGCGTATGTGCGTATCGCTCTGCGTTGTACCAATACTCGGCGTGGAGCCGGGGAATGACTTTCGGAACTCCGGTGGTGCCGCCCGACAACTGGAAGACGGCGGCATCCTGTGGCCGCAGTTCTCGTTGGATCCGATCCACGATCGTGCGTGCATCGACGGCGCTGACAACGGTGTCGAGTGAAGAGATATCGATCGCCGTATCTGGAACGTTCGTTCCCATGGCGATTACCTTCCAAGGCCGGTCGGCGGCCGCCGACTGCTCGAGCGCGAAGGAGACGAGATCGAATTTCGGGTCGCCCGCGTCTACGAGGTGGGCGGCGGGCTGTGTCTGACGGGCGATTTCGCCGATCTCGTGACCGCGGTGCAGCGCGAGGGTGCAGACGGGAATAACACCGGCTTTGAGCAGCGAATACCAGGTCAAAACGGTGTCAGCGCTGTTGTTCAGCTGGAGCAGCACGCGACTGCCTGGCTCCAGACCGATCGAATTCAGCCCTGCGGCGCGTCTGTCGCTGAGTTCGTCGAGTTCACGGAATGTCCACGTGGTTGTGCCACAAACCAGCGAGGGTCGGTCTGGAAAGCGCTCGACCGTGGCACGGAAGGAATCGGCGAGAGAACGCCGATGCCACACGTTGGCATCGAAGTACCGCTGAACGTATTCGTCCGGGAATGGGACTGCGGTGGCCTGATGGCGGGGGTGATTGGTCATCGTGTGTCCTAGTCCAATGAGATGAGGTCGGTGCGGCCGCTGATGAGCCCGGCAATCAGGTCGCCGCAGTGATCGGCCGGGCCTCGCACCGAAGTGAGCACGCCGAACTCGTCCCGCAGCCGCTCGGCAAGATCGAGGCGCTGAAGAATTTGAGGACGGAGCATGCCGCCGTCCAGCTCGACCCCATCTGTTCGGTCCTGCCGCGCCACATCGGCACAGCGGGCCAGGAAGGTATCGGCCTCGGCGCCGTGCGGATCCTCGATATCCACCTCCACTCGAGATAGCGCAGCGCCGCTGCGCGATGCGAGCCGGTGGGTGAACTGTCGTCCATCGTGCTGCAACGGTTGTGCAAGGACCCAGTCGTCGAGACCGGTTTCCGGGGGGACTTCCGTGCCGTATTCCCGTAGCGCCTTCGTGGCGGCTCCAGGTGCGTGGTTTCGAAAGTCGCTGAGCGAGACGTTTCCGGCCCGGGTAAGGAAGGAGGCCAGCAGTTGTTCCGGCGACATACTCAGGCGCGACGGGAAGCGCTCCCACCACAGCTGGCTACGGTAAGCCACGTTCTGGAGCCGGGCGACCGCCGGCGCGCGCATCGACTGATACTCGGCAAAGGCTGTCGCCGTGTCCTCGTGCCGAGTCAATGCCGCGGCGAGTGCGATCGAATCCTCCATGGCGAGTTTTGTACCCGACCCGATCGAGTAGTGAGCGGTGTGCGCGGCATCGCCGACGAGGACCACGTTGCCATGATGCCAACGTTCGCAATGCACAGTGCGAAATCGTGTCCATCGGCTGTTGTTGCCCAACAGCCGAGTGCCGTCGAGGTAGGGCGCGAAGATCGATTGGAGGAAAGTGCGCGCAATCTCGTCGGACTGCCCAGGCGCCAGTCCTTCGGAGGTGAACTCGAATCCGGCGGCAACCCAGGTCGACTCATCGGTCTCGACCAGGAACGTGCTTCGATCGGCTCGATAAGGATAGGCGTGGGCGGTGAAAGTCCCGAACTCGGTGTGCACCGACGCGAACAACGCGTCCGGTAGTGCGCGATCGGCGCCCAACCAGATGAAGCGTTCGCGTCCGATCCGTTCGGAGGCGCCGAATTGCCCTGCGTGCTCGGTCCGGGTTGTGCTGCCTACCCCGTCAGCGGCAACGACGATGTCGGCATCGACGTCGAACGCGTCGACCCGTCCGCCGGTCTCGGTGCGGACGCCTGCCTTTTCTGCCTGCCGGTACAGCACTTGGAGCAGATCTGCACGGGCGATTGCCGAGCGGTCGGCGCCTGGAAGGTCGACTGAGCCGCGGTCGGAGTACAGACGTGCACCATGCCCGCGCAGGGACACTTTGAAGATCTCATCGAAGGTCTCGGGGTCGCTCTGTTGCAAACTGTGGCGGGTGCTGAAGCTGAGCCCGACCCCGAAACCGAATGTTTCGAGGGGTGGCAGCAGGTCGTAAAGGGTGATCTGCCAGCCAGGGTTGGCCAGCTGCAGCAGTCGCGCGGTGAAGGCACCGCCTGGCCCGCCGCCGATGACCGCAACCCGGGTGCCGCCGTTGTCGCGCCGAATGCTCACAGATGCTCCTTGACGAGTTTTCGATCGAGGACCTCGCCGCGTCGCCACACCCGGTCGATCGACAGCGAATCCGCAATGGTGCGGGTGGGATCGCCGTTGACGAGGACAAGGTCTGCTTGCAGGCCGGGCGCGATGCGTCCGCGGTCGGTCAGCCCGAACTTGTCCGCGGCGACCGAGGTGGCCGCGGCGAGTGCCTGGGTGGGAGTCAGTCCGCACTCGACGAGCAGTGCGAGTTCCTGGTGCAGGCTGATCCCGTGCGCGGTCCCCAGGACACCGACATCGGCCGCATCGGTTCCGGCGAGCAGCGGTACCCCCGCACTACGGAGTGCGGCGGCGGCCTGTTTGGCGTTGTCGAGCGAGCTAGGGCTGCCCATCTGCCAGCACTGGCACAGATTCCGGTGCCAGTCCTCGGGTATCAGTGCCTTGGCGCGGCGGTCCTCGGCTACCGCGGCCCCGGTCAGGTCGCCGGCCAGTGATCCCATGGTGACCAGCGTCGGAACGACGAACACCCCGGCCTCGGCGATCGTGTCGATCACCTCGGGAGTTGGGGGTTGATCCATGAACACATGGACCAGTCCGTCGACGCCGGCGCGGACAGCGATCAGGGCGGCGTCCGCGCTGGTTGCGTGTGCGACAGCGAGCAGTCCGTGCTTGTGCGCTTCGTCGACGACCACTCGGGCGGCCTCTTCCGACAGCGTGGGCGAGGGGTGCCCCATGGCGGCGCCGTTGTCGATCAGCAGTTTGATGTAGTCGGCGCCTTCGGCAATCCGGTCCCGTACGAATTGCGCTGCGTCCTCGGGGCCGGTGACGACGGGAAACTGCTCCCGGAACGACAGGCCGATCAACATCGACGGATGTCCGCCGAGGACGGTGGCGCCGGTCGATGCCGACCGAATATCGGCGACGTCGTTGCGTTGTGCCGCGTGAATTCGTTGCTCGCCGAGGCGCTCGGGCACCGTGAACATGTCCAGTTCGGTTGTCACCCCGAACAGAATCGCAAGCGCCAGGGCGTCACCAGTGGGGTGTGTATGGCAGTCGATCAACCCAGGTATCAATGTCGCCCCGGAGCCATCGATCACCTCGAATCCCGTGCTGTCCAGTGAGTCACCGACGGCGGTGATGGTGGCACCGTCGACAAGGACTGTGCCGCGATCCAGGACGGTGTCTCCGTCGAAAATCCGCACGTCCTTGACCGCAAACCGGGTGCTGTTGTGCACGACGCCTCCTCAGAATTAAAGTTGTCAAGATTGACAAAATTCTGACATATGTGACTATTATTAGTCAACGTCTAGGAGGAACATCGTGGAAACACACCGCTCAGCGATCGTCACCGGCGGCTCGGCAGGCATCGGGCTGGCGATCGCGGACATGCTCGCCGATGAAGGCTGGGACCTCACCTTGGTGGCACGAGATCCGGCGAAACTCGAAGCCGCCGCGGGCATGCTCGCGGTGCATGGGACGCAAGTACAGACACATCCCGCCAATCTGGCTGACCCGGACGCCGCAGCACAGGTCGGCCTGGCGCACCTGGACCGGTTCGGTCGCCTTGACATGCTCGTCAACAACGCCGGGATCGGACTCGTAGGACCGATCGAAAGAAAGACCGGGAAGCAGCTCGACCTCGAGCTGTCCCTGAACTTCAAAGCCTCCTACATCATCTTGCAATCCTGCATTGCGCCGCTGAAGAAGGCAGCTGCCGAGCACGGTGCCAGTTACGTGATCAATGTCAGCTCCATGGCCGCCCGTGAGAACGGACCGAACGCCTCTGTCTACGCGGCGACCAAGGCTGCTCTGGTCTCACTCAGCAATGTCGCCCATGCCGAGCTGAGTCGTTCTGGTGTTCATGTCACTGCCTTGCTTCCCGGGTTCGTCGACACTCCGGGCACTGGATGGGCCGACTCCGGCATCCGGGACCAGATGTTCGATGCTGCCGATGTGGCCGAAGCAGTGCGATTTCTGGTCAGGACGTCGCCTCGCTGTTTCGTTCCGGAGATCATGATGACCACCGCCGGCCCTAGCATCTGGCACTCACCGCTCGACTGGGACACCGCTTCCACGTAACGGGCAAGTGCCCTGGCTCGGCGGGACTCGGGTGGCCCGGCGCTGGCGGGTGCGTACCTGCATAGCGCCCGGCCACGATGGTGGCCGGGCTTTGCGATGTCACGGACGGTTGATCAGCCGAGGCTGAACGGCTGACCCCACAGGCGCAGTTCGGAACGCCCCTGCTTGGTGGTGACCTCGACGCCGACGAAGGCGCGGGCCTGGGCGTATCCGGCGCAGCCGCCGAGACCGAGGGTCGAATCGGCCCAGGTCACCGAGGCTTGCTCCTCGCGGAAGGCAAAGCCGGGCAGGTTCGCCTTCTCGCCGTAGGCGTCGGGGCCTTCGAGGTCGAGCAACCAGAACGTCGACGCCTGGCCCGGTCCAAGCGTCAAATTGCCCCCGGAGGTGACACCGCCGCTGCCCTTGCCCTCCCAGGTGGCGGCGTTGGCGCCGCCGGTTGCGGTGCCGCCGCTGATGTCGACCTGGCAGCCGACCACGTAGCCGGGGTAGATCTTGGAGTACTTGTGCTTGCCGTGGATCTGTACCTCGGCGCGCCCGGAGGCCCAGACGTTGCGGTGCAGCGGAGTCGAACCCATCGACGGGCTGATATTGACCGACTCGCTGGTCAGCCGGATCGTGACGGCCGTGCCGTCAGGCAGGGTCTGGGTGATCTCACCGCCGGGCAGCGGAATGAAGGTGTCGGCGCTGGCTGCGCCGGTGGAGAGCAGGCCGAGGATGACGGTGGCGGTCGCCGCGGCGCCGGCGGCGGCCGTTTTGAATCTGGTCATGTCTGTGGTGCCTTTCAAGGCTTGAAGCTGTTGCGCGAGAGGTTGTTCGACGAACACGCGGAGTGTCAGCCGATGCTGAACGGCTGCCCGTACAGTGTGGTCTTCGAGTAGTTCGCGCCGATGATCTCGACGACGGTGTAGGCGCGTGCCTGTGCGTAACCACCACAGCCCTGGATATGCAGTTCGACGTCCTTGTAGCTGATGTGGAAGGTGCCCTTGTCGATGATGTCGAAGCCCTCGACGCCGACGAACTTCACCTCACCGGGGCCGATCTTCACGCCGATGTTGCCGCCTGCGTTGACACCGGTGGTCGAGATGCCGCCGGAGATACCCGCGGAGATCGCGTTGTCGGCGACGCTGACCTGACAGCCGACGATGTAGCCGGTGTTGATCCGCGAGGAGCCGTGGGTCGAGGAGTTGTTCGTTCCATCCGCCCCGCCTCCGCCGACGAACGGTTTCGGGTCGCCCTTGGGTGTTGCGGCGACGTCGGCGATCACCGTTCCGCTCACCCATGCCACCCGGCCCGCTCCATTAGCAGCCATCGACGGCGAGATGAGTGCGCTTTCCGCGACCCGCTTGATAGTGACGTCCGGCCCGGCCTTTTCGCCGTCCGGCAACGGCACGAAGGTGTCTGCCGTCGCCGCGCCGCTCGCGATGCCCAGGGCAGCTGTGGCCAACGCGGTGGCAGCAAGGATTTTTCGCATGGTCGGGGTCCTTATCAGGAGTGGTGAGCCGAACACGCTCTTGGAAGCTTTCGGCGACCAGCGCGGGACTCGAATTCGGACAATCTGGACCTGTGACGCGCGGGAACAGGTCGGCTTCTTTCGTGAGGTTTTCGGGGCGGTCACAATGGATCGACCGCGCGTGCGGATCTCGGCTGGTGACGGCTCCCCGCTGCCTCGTTCTCCAGATTCGCGGCGATGTGCACGACATCACCGGGCCGCCTACTCCACCGGCGATACGGTGGCGGCGCGAAGAGCGTCGGAGATCGACTTGACCCCTCCGTGCGAAACAACTCCGCCATCCACGACGATCTCGCTACCAGTGACATAGGTGGAGTCGTCGCTGAGGAGGAATTCGACTACACCGGCGACTTCCGCCGGGGTGCCGGCGCGACCAAGTGCCGTTTCACCGATAGATGCGTCCCGGAAGACTGCGGGCGCACTGGCGGTCATCGGTGTATCGATGAACCCGGGATGGACCGCGTTGACCCGGATCCCACGTTCGCCCAGCGACAAAGCCGCGGCGTGGGTCAACCCCCGCACCGCCCACTTACTGGTTGTGTAGGCGACCGGATAGTGGCCGGTGAGCGCGGCGATAGAGCCGATGTTGACGATCGACCCGCCGGCATGCATCAACGGCGTGAGAGCTTGAATCGCGAACAGGGGGCCCAGGACGTTGACAGCGTAGGCGTCCGTCATATCCTCGGCGCTGACCGCATCGATCCGGGAACGCCGGGTGATGCCGGCACAGTTCACCAGACCGTGCACAGCACCACCGGCCGCTTCGAGCTCCGCGGCCAAGGTGGCCCACTGATCCGCGGCTGTTACGTCGAGACGGTGCACGGATCGGGTGGCACTATCGCGCCGCGCAACCGCTATCACGTGCGCACCCGCCTCCTCGATGCGGTCGGCTATTTCGGCACCGATCCCCTTGCTGGCACCGGTCACGACGACGGTCTTCCCGGTCAATCGCAGAGCACAGGCTTCCCTGTTCATGCGATACGCCCATCGGCGTCGACCACGCGGCAAACAAGCACGAGCGAGCGGTGGTTGCCGGGCTGCCGGTCAGCACTCGGTTGGCTGTGAAATGTCATTCCTACTCCTGAGAATATTGATGTTGTGACGCCAACGGCAGCCACGCAAAGCTGTCGGACGACGAAATGTACGTGCGCGCCGGTCAATTCCGGCAGATCAGCACTGGTGAGCAGGACAACGCCCGCACGTCACCTGTCAGTCTTTCGCGTGGTGTCGAATCGAGTGAAGTAATGCAGGGCGGCGGGGTCGTCGATGGTGTCAGTGCCGGCAACTTTCCCGAGAGAAATTCCCTGCAGCAGCCGTTTTACGGGTACTTCGAGTTTCTTACCGGTCCTGGTGTGGGGAATTGCCGGGACGGCGATGATTTCGTCCGGGACGTGCCGGGGTGACGTTCGAGTGCGGATTGCCGTGGTGATCCGGTCGCGGAGTGCCTCGTCGAGGGTGTGTCCGGGTTCGACAACGACGAACAGTGGCATCCAGTAGTTTCCATCGGAGAGTTCAGCGCCGATCACCAAGGCCTCACGGATTTCGGGGAGGTCCTCGACGACGTCGTAGATATCGGCGCTCCCGAGCCGGACACCCTGCCGGTTGAGGGTGGAATCCGAGCGTCCGGAGATGATCACACTGCCATGTGGGGTGAGGGTGATCCAGTCCCCGTGTCGCCACACCCCGGGATAGGTCGTGAAGTACGCATCGTGATAGCGCGCGCCGTCGAGGTCGTTCCAGAAGAAGATCGGCATGGACGGCATGGGCTGGGTGATCACCAGCTCGCCGACCTGGCCGACGACCGGGAGGCCGTCGTCGTCCCAGGCTGCCATCGCCACACCGAGCATCGGTGCCGAGATCTCACCTGCCCACACCGCTGTGGTCGGCGCGCTGCCCGCGAATGCACTGACGACGTCAGTGCCGCCGCTGGTCGATGCCAGCTGGATGTGGTCCCCGACCTGCTCCCGCACCCAGTGATAGGACTGGGCGGGAAGTGGTGCTCCGGTGCAGCCGATCACTCGAAGTCCCCGCAGGTCGAGATCGCGGCCGGGTTCCAGCCCTGCTTTGGCACTTGCGAGCAGGTAGCCGGGGCTGACGCCGAGAACATCGAGGTCGTGCTGTGCGGCGATGTCCCACAGCCGCTGTGGGCCTGGGTGGGTGGGACTGCCGTCGTAGACGACGATGGTCGCACCGACCAGCAGACCGGAGAGCACCAAGTTCCACATCATCCAGTTGGGCGATGTGTACCAGAAAAGACGGTCGCCGGGGCTCAAATTTTTGTGCAGGCCCAGGAGTTTGAAGTGGTCGAGGGTGACGCCACCATGTCCATGGACGATCCCCTTGGGCATTCCGGTGGTACCGGAGGAGAACAGCACCCATAGCGGGGCATCGAAATCAACCCGTGTGAAGGTCAACTCGGCATCGCCGGTCGTCACCATGTCCCACAGAACAGCATCGGGCTCGGCCGGCGCCAGACCGAGGACGGGCACGTGGACGACTGCGCGCAGGGTGGGAAGGCGTCGACGCAAGTCGGCTGCTTCGGTACGGCGGTCGTGCCGACGGCCGTTCCACTGGTAGCCGTCGGCTGTGACGAGGACTGCCGGTTCGAGCTGGGCGAAACGGGATGCGGCACCCGCGGCCCCGTAATCCTGGCCGCAGGCCGACCACACGGCACCGATGGTGGCGGTGGCAAGGCAGGCGACGACCGCATGCGAAGTGTTGGGTAGGTAGCCGACCACCCGGTCACCGCGGCCGACGCCATGATCGCGGAGCCACTGCGCGAAAGCGGCGACCTGTTGGCGCAGGTGCGCCCAGCTGATCTCCGTGGTCGTGCCGTCCTCGCTGATCGAGATGACCGCCGCCTCGGCCGACCCCCCATTGCGCAGTGCGTGTTCGGCGTAGTTGAGCCGAACCCCGGGAAACCAGCCCGCCCCAGGCATTGTCGCGTCGGTCAAGACGTCCGTGTAGTCGCCGTCGGCGACGATCTCGAAGAAATCCCACACCGCCGCCCAGAACTCGGTGAGATGCTCGGTGGAGAACAACCACAGATCGTGGTAGGTCGGGTAGGTGACACCGGTGCGCGCCGACACGAAGTCGGCGAACTCGGTGATTCTGGCCGACATTGCCTCGGACTCGGTGGGCGTCCAGATCGGTTCCGTGATGGGGTCGGTCGGGGTGGGTTGGGTGTTCATCCTGTCCTTCGACGGCGATGTGCACCGCACCGGTGCCGGTTCGGGTGCTCGACGGTTCCGCGAGTCCGCATCTGCGGGCTGTCGTGGGAGTCCGGGCGGGCACCGGTGCGATCTGATGGTGATGGTGATGGGGATGGGGATCGGGGTCGGCTCAGCCGGCGACCAGCGGGGTACGGATGGTGCCGACGCCTTCGATCCAGCTGATCAGCACGTCACCGGGTCGAAGGAACTTCGGCGGCTTACGGGCGCCGCCGACACCGGCGGGTGTGCCGGTGAAGATGAGGTCACCCGGCAGCAGCGGGCATACCGCCGAGAGATGGGCGACCAGCTGGGGAACGGTGAAGATCAGGTCTGCGGTCCGGCCCTGCTGCAGGACTTCGTCAGCGACCGCGCATCCGATCTCGAGGTTGTTCCGGTCGGGCAGCTCGTCGACCGTCACCAGTTCGGGGCCGGTCGGGGCGAAGCCGCGATAGGACTTGCCGAGCGAGAATTGGGGAGCAGGTCCGGCGAGCTGCAGTGAGCGCTCGGATAGATCCTGACCGACGGTCACGCCGGCGATGTGGTCCCAAGCATCCGACTCGGACACGTAGTCGCAGCGGGTACCGATGACGGCGACGAGTTCGACCTCCCAGTCCACGGTGTCAGCGGGCAGGATTACGGGCTGCTCGTGGCCGGTCAAGCTGGTGGGGAACTTGGTGAAGACCGGAGGAACGGTGGGGCTGTCGAGTCCTGACTCGGCGGCATGGTCGTGGTAGTTCAGGCCGATCGCGAAAATCTGCCGAGGCCGTGGCACCGGCGGACCCCATACCGTCTGTTCTGTGGTCTCGACTACCGGATGCGCAGCGGTGTCGAATCGCGATGCCCAGTCGACGAAAGTCGACCAGTCTTCGAATACCGCCTGGGGATCGGGCCCGAACCGGCCGTCGCTGGCCTTCGCGACGTCGAGGTACCCGTTATTGGCGGCGAGAGCAAGCCGGCCGTCGATGTTGGCAATTCTCATTGATGTCACCTCTGATGTTTCGTGGCGGGACTGGATTACATATCTCGTCGATGGTCGGAAAGGCCAACCGCAGCAGCCTCGACGTGGAGCTCTGCGACTTATTTCTGGTTACTAGACCTCGGCAGCGACGGTCGTGGGCGTCGGAGGCCGTTCGGGGCGGGTGCGGTCGGTGGAGAAAACTATCCAACTCAGCAACGATGCAAAAACCGCGATGCCGGCGAATACGGAGAAATTCACCAGTGCGGACAACCCACCGAGAAGACCTCCGAGGATCGGGCCGAAGACGCCGCCGATCCGGCCGATGCCGCCGATGAATCCGATCGCGCTACCGCGCACGCCGGCCGGGAAATACCCTGCGGCGAAGCCGTATACGACCGGTTGGATACCGACAGAACCAGCCCCGGCGAGGAACAACGCTACATAGAGGATGGGCTGCGGTAGCTGGACGGAAAGGCCGAGTATGGCTGCGGCGCCGACCGCGAAGCCGACAATCGTCACGAGTCGACCGCCGACCTTGTCCGCGATCCAAGATCCAGCAGCACTGCCGGTCGTTGCACCGATGCTGAAGATAATCAGAAACGCCAGCGACGAACCGAGGGAATAACCGGACGATTTCATGATCTGCGGCAGCCATGTGAGCAGGCCGTAGGACAAGATCTGGCAGCAGGCGGTGACCACGATGAATGCGGTCAGTGCCTTGCCGCCGCCATCGGCGATCAAGGACTGCAGAGATGCCCGCACACCCGGAGTTGCCGACGTGGCCGAGATGGTGTCCGGTGCCCACTTTTTCAGCTTTATCATTGCGATGGGTACAACGAACACCAGCGGGACCACACCGCCGATGAGGAAAACCGCCCGCCATCCCCCGCCTTCGAGGAATACGAACGCGCTGAGTGCCGCAGCAATACCACCGATAGGCACTCCCGTGAGCATGACGCCGTTGGCGACGTTCTTCCGGTGCTCCGGTGCGACACTCATCGTCAAAGCAATCGCCGCCGGACCGAGGCCACCCAGTCCCAACCCCGCGACGAGGCGGGCGATGCCCAGCAGCTCCGAGGTAGGTGCGACTGCGCAAAGGATCATGCCTACGGAGAACCAAATGACGCACGCCAGGAAAAGCCGTCGCGCACCGAAGCGGTCGACGAGCATCCCGGCCGAGATGGATCCGAGACACATACCCACGATGGCAGTGCTGGCGATCACTCCGATCTGGGCGTGGGTGAGGTCCCAGTTCGGTTCGGCGAGTAGGTCCGGTATCGCGGCACCGAAAATGGCGAGGTCGTAGCCGTCGGAGGCGGCCGCGACGAATGCGAGGATCGCGACGCTGACGAATGCAGGCACACGCAGTCGAGCAGTGGTGGTCATGAATCTATCCCTGGGGTTCGTGAAGCCAAGTGCGGTGCGCCGCAATGTATTGGGCCGCAAGCTCGGGACGGTCCGGGCCCGGCAAGTCGGGTCCGACGGTGTATCCCACGGCGTCGAGTAGCGCAGCGAGGTACTTGTACGGGCGGTCGACCGGAAAGCCGATGTCCGCCAGCGCGGACGTATCCGCTGCTGGATTCACCGGGGAGACAACATCCTTGTAATAGAGCATGGTGAGATCGGTGATGCGCCACTGCCCGTCGGCCTTGATCAACCGCTGGTAGAGCCGGCCGTGCGAGGCGATGTCGAGCTCGACGTCGGCGAGGGTTCCCCGCGCGTACACCGTGACTCCCTCGTGAGCCAGTGCTCGGTCACCGACGATCTCGACACTCGGTGCCCCGATCATGTGGAAGCCGCGGCTGCCGCGGTCGTACATGTCCTTCGAGGCATCGACGAACTCGGGCCCGGTCCCGGTGAACCAGGTCAGGCTGACTTGCGAGTCCGCCGCGAACGCGGACCTCATCTGGTCCCACTGAGCGGTGTCGCGCGCAGCTCGCTCCCGGAGAACGACCTCGATTACCGCCGCTTCGTCCGATCTCCTGGTATCCGGCTGGGAAATCGGCGGGTCGAATTGTATCGAGCTTCGGGACTTCAGCTGCGGATCGACCAACTCGGCGACAATCGACCGATATTCCGGCGCCGACAGGAAATTCTCGAGTGACATCCTGTCGGCGAATATCGCCAGCAGTTCGAACCCGGAGGCTGGATGCCCGTGCCCACTCGTCGCGCCGCACTGCAAGGCGTCGATCCCGGGGAGTCGGACAATCAGAGATCTGAGACGGTCAGAGAGCTGCGCCACGACTTCGGGTGGTTGGTTCTCGGTGAAAGTGAATATCGTTCGATGACCGATGGGCATGAATGATCCTCATAACTGGAGCTGGGTGCGCCCAGTTCCGTAGTGCGGGGGTGTGTTCGACTGCCGCGCAGCAGATCTGGGTGATATGGCGGGTATTGCAACGCGGGTCAGGTCCGTCACCGCCGGGCGCTTCGAGTACGTGCAGATGAATGTGTGCATCAATCACGCCCGGGAGCAACACCATCCCGTCGGCGTCGAGTGTCCGGGCGCCAGCGCCATCGGTGCCGGTTACCGCACCGTCGGCGTGGCTGAGGAGTGAAAAAGCAGCATGGTCCAAGGCTCGTCCGGGGAGCGCCTGGTCCACACGGTCGAGGTCAGCGATGAGACCTCGTGACGGTGCCCGTCCGTTGCGACGACGGCGTGCATTAGGCCGGTAGCCGCCGCGATATCGCCGATCACGGTCACGTGATCGAGCCGGTGCTCGAACTCCTCGTACCGCATTCCGGCCTCGGTCACCCTGGCCAGCAAGCTCTGCTTGTCGTCACGCCAGCCATTGGAGTGGGTGTAGGTCAGCCGGTCGTCGTAGATGTCGGCGACCTCGCCGAACCGGCCCACGACCAGTGCCGCGGTGCGCGCGGCCTCCCGTTCGATGATCTCGCCCCTGACAGTGTCCTCGGCGGTTTCATAGTTGTCGTTGATCATGCGCGGACTCCGGCAGGTGGTAGTACGAGACCGGATGACCGTCCGCGGCGCGGCGAACCGTAGGCCATGTGTGGTTCGATCATGACGCCTTCGCGACCGGGGACAGCGCCGCCCGAATGCCGAATGCTCGATGGCTGTAGATCAGCGGGGTGTTCTCGGAGGTTGTGCAGTCGCGGACTTCGCCCAGGATCAATGTGTGATCACCGCCGGGGACCTCGGCGGCGACCTGGCAGTGCAGCCAGGCGCAGCTGGCGGGCAAATACGGCAGCCCGTCGGCGAATTCCCACGCGGTGTCGGCGAACCGGTCATCGCGGCGGCCGGCGAAACGTGTCGCGGTTTCGTGCTGTTCGGCGGAAAGGACGTTCACACCGAAGCTACCGGTACGTCGAACAACGCCGAGCAGCACAGAGGCATTGTCGAGCGCGATCGTGATCATTGCCGGAGCCAGACTCAAGGACGCCAGTGAGCTGACTGTGGTGCCGTGCGGCACTCCGTGATCGTTGGCGGTGACGATGGCGACAGGTCCCGTAACCCGTGCCATTGCCTCCTTGAACTGGTGAGTATCCATATCCGCTGTCTCCTCGGTGGTGGGCACGGCGCCGGTCAGCCGTGAGTTCCGGCCATGAGGCCCGCCAGATCCTCGGGTGCGAGGAACGACGGCGGCGGCGGAGGGCCCCAGTTGAACAGGGCTTGTGCACCTTCCCAGTCCCTCGGCGTCCACAGTTGGTCGTCGACGATGCAGTCCAGATCTGAGTAGTACTCGCTGAAGTTGCCGGCGGGATCCTTGAGATACCAGAAGAAATTGGAGCCGACATGATGACGTCCCAGGCCCCAGATGTGCCGCTGCGGGTCCTTCTCCAGCATGGCGGTCGCGCCGCGGCCGATCTCGTCGACATCGTCGACCTGCCAGGAGGTGTGGTGCAGCATGGTCACCGGAGCGGCCTGAACCAGAACGTTGTGATGGTCGGTCGAGCACCGCAGGAAGGCAGCCATTCCGGGGACTCGGTCGCTGACCTTGAATCCGATGCCCTCGATGAAGAAGCGCTCGCTGGCCGGCTGGTCGGTCGACCCGATCACCACGTGCCCGAGTTTGCGGGGGCGTACCCGGCCAGTTCGCTCGATGCAATCCGCGCGGGCGGCATCGCGTCCGACATTGCCGGGCGCATTGTAGGGGGGAAGGAGAAATGGGGTCTGCGCGATACGGCCGGCGACAGCGACCCGCACGAGCACATCGGTACCTGGATCCACCACGGAAAGGCTGGACCCGTTCCGGACGGGGGTCAGCCCGAGGCCGTGCAGATTGTGCGCGATCCGGTCGAGGTCATCGGTGTCGTCAACCGCAACGTCGAGGCCGACGAGGCGACGGCGGTCCGGGACCGGAATCAGTTCGAGTTGTTCACCGCCGTCAACGGTAGCGAAGGTGACCGATTCGGTTCCCCGACCAGACCCGGTACCTGCGGTGCGGTTAAGTCCGAAGTCATCGTAGAACGCGGCGGTTTCGGCGACGTTCGGAACGCCGATGATAACGCGGGAGAGGGTATGCAATGGCATGCGAAAGAACCTGCTTTGTCGCATCAGGTCACCAGAGACGGTGACAGTGGGTATCTAAGGAGACGCGTCTGCGCTCAGACGGTGTGCAGTGGGAGTGCGTGGCGATCGGCGAAAGCGACGCACTCGGCGTGTGTGATCATTCGGGTGGGGTCGGCGATGCCGACGAGCCCGGCGAACAGGGCGCCGTTGGACATTCCCGCCCGCCCGACCAGATCCAGGGCGACTGCCGCTGGTATTGGCAGCGTGGCGGCGTCGGGTTCGACGCTGACCGGGATCAGATGTCCAGGGCGGGTGAACTCCTCCGCTGTGGCAGCGTGGCCGGCGAGAGCGCGGGCGGTGGTGGCGCGGTCCGCGGCCGAGATCCCGGTCCCGGTCCCACGGATCGCGTCTACCGCGACGCACACCCGAACTCCGCTGGTGTCGAATGGATTCATCGGTGGGAGAAGAAGCCGCTCGCACCGTTCGGACGGCAGTGCGATCTGCAGAAGACCCGAAGAGTGCCGGACCATGAAGGCGGACGTGGAGGTCGAGACCGACGCCGCAGCGGCGACGAGAATCCCTGTGCCGCCCTCACTCCTGCTGGACACGACGATGGGCGCGCCTGCGGCGAGTTGGGCGCACGCATCGTCTTCGGAACAGCCCTGAACCGCTGCCAGGGAATCCAGTGTCACTGCCATGGGGCCTCCTGCGAGTAGTGCCGTTGTTAGCTCCGGTGTCGACTAGACGAACGGGGAGACCTGTTCGTCGATACCGAGAAGGGCGCGGCCATAGATCTCTTCGTTGATGTTCAAGCTGATAAAGGCGTGCCGCGAACCGGTCTCGAGGTCCCGCCAAATCCTCTGCAAAGGATTGGCTTGGGCGAAGCTGCCCGCGCCGGACACGTTGAGCAGAACTTCGACAGCCTCGCGGCATCGTTTGGCCGCGTGGGCCGCGTCCATTCGGCAACGGGCGCGTTCGACGACGCTCATCTGCCTGCCCGCGGCCGCGGCGGCGTCGACCTCGTCGGCGCTGCGGAACGCGAGCAGCTTGGCCTGGTCGATCAGTGAGCGGGCCTCGGCCATCGACAGTTGGGTCGAGGGGGCGTCGATCGAGCGCTCGTAGAACGAGTAGGAGATCGGCTTGTTCTTCTTCAGCGTCGCCAGCACGGTGTCGTATGCTCCCTCGGCCATACCGAGAACCGGGCCGGCCAGTACCAACGCCAGCACCGGGACGAGCGCGGAGTGATAGAGACTCTCGTCCTGGAATTCCGACGCCGTCACACCCTGCATCACGTCCTGGACGGAGAGCACGTGGGCGTCGGGAACGAACACGTCGTCCGCGACCAGGGTGTCGCTGCCGGATCCGGACATTCCCGCCACATACCAGGTGTCGTCGATAGTCAAGTCCGACAAGGGGATCAGTGCCATTCCGGGTGCCAGCACATCGCCGGCCTCATCGGTGATCGGGATGCCGACGTTGGCCCAGCTGGCGTGATGGGATGCGGAGGCGAATCCCCAACGCCCCGTGACCCGGTATCCACCGTCGACGCGGACCGTCGTCGCGGTGGGCGTCACGACGCCGCACGTGATGACGTGCGGATCCTCCCCCATCACCTCCCGCTGGACCGCTTCCGGAAAGAAGCCGAGGGTGTAGGACGTCACGTTGCTCAGCGTGGCGACCCAGGCCGTGGAGGCGCAGGACCGCCCGAGTTCGGCCACCGTCTCGAGGAAGGTGCGAAAGCCTTCCTGAGAGCCGCCGAGCCGAGCTGGCTTGGTGATATCGAACAGGCCCGCGTCCCGGAGTGCGTCGATGTTGACCTGCGGCACCCGCCGGTCGGTCTCGGCCTGCGCAGCGTTCGATCGCAGCAGCGGTGCGAGCTCGCGAGCCACGGTGACGAGACGTTCCCGTTCGGTAGCCGACGACGTCGAGGGTGCAGCAGTGTCGGTGAGGGTCATAGGAGATCCTTTGTTCGTGTTCGAAGCGGATAGCCGGCGAGTCGGTGCGCGCCCGAGCCGCTAATTAATCATGATTAATTGCTAGGATGATGTGAAGGCGGTCACTTGTCAACCCTGAATGTGAACAGCTCCCAACCGGAAGGAAGACGATGAGCGACCAGCGAGATGAACTCACCGCCGCTGAGGTGGAGGGGTTCGAGGGACCGGCGTCGTCCCGCACAATGTGGCACCAACCTGCGGATACGCAGGGCAGGGTGTCAATCGGCGGCTCGCGCGCCGAGGTCGCGGCCGGCCAGATCAGCAGGCTTGCGGCCACCGCGCGCGCGGGTGAGCGCATCGGCAGCAAGGAGGACCTGCGCAAGCTATGCGGCTTCTCCGTCGGAACGATGAACGAGGCGATCAAGCTCGCGCAGGCCCGAGGAGTCATAACCTCACGACCAGGCCCTGGCGGCGGTATCTTCGCCTGCGACCCTTCCCCGCTGTCCCGGATGAACGGCTGGTTCCGCGCCGCCGCTGACGATGAATCCGCCTTTGCCGAGGCCGTGCAGATTCGCGATGCCATCGCCCCCCTGCTGGTCGAGGAGGTGCTACGACAGATGACACTTGCCGATCAGCAAGCTCTCGAAGAGCGGCTCTGGGAAGTGCGCCGTGCCCGCAACTCCCAGGCGGTCTCCGACTTCATCTGGGCGGGTTGGGCGCTGCACGAGTACATCGCAGGAATCGGCAAGCGTCAGCTACTCGACACCCTCTACCTGAGCATCATGGACGTCGGAACCTCATACCTGCGTGCGGTGCTGGAGGCGACCGAGCCCGACGTCCACCTGAACGGGTTGGCCCAGGTCCTGGAAGATCTTGTCGACGCCCTCAATCGCTGTGACACCGATGCTGCCGTCGATGCACTCAGGCGTACCGACCCCACGATGATCCTGTCGCCCCCGCCGAATTCCCCACTGTAGCTTTCCCGCAACGACATCCGCATGTGCACCGAATTCACCCGCGCACGTGTGCATCCCGGAAGATCGGTCGGGTTTCGAATGCCGTCGCGTCTGCGTCGGCGGCTACCCCCGGCCGACTGTTGTGAACAAAGATTAGTTACAGACTTTCCAACTTGTAACTCTTGGCGTACGTTCCGGGTATGGAGATGCGACACCTGGGCACGAACGGCCCCTGCGTACCGGTGCTGAGGCTGGGATGTAGCGCGATGTCGGGCACCTACGGTCCGGCGGACGAGCGGGAGGCCATCGCGACGATCCACGCCGCGATCGACGCCGGCTTCTCCGAGGTCGCCGGGGACCGCTACGCGGCGCCGCAGATGCAGCAGCTGGACAGCGAACGCTGATGCCTCGCACCGCCGTACTGAATGCGGAGACCCTGCTTGCGGCCACCGAGGACATGCTGCGCCGCCACGGACCGGCCAAGGCCACCGTTGTCGACGTCGCCCGATCTCTTGGGGTCTCCCATGCCGCCGTCTACCGGCACTTTCCTTCCAAAGCGGCGCTCCGCGAGGCGGTCACCCGCCGCTGGATCGACCGCTCCTACGATCGCCTCGCCGCGATCGCCGACAACCGCCTACTGCCCCCGCCCGAGCGGCTGCGGGCATGGCTGGTCGAACTGTTCGCCACCAAACGCGCGAAGGCGCTCGACGACCCCGCGCTCACCGCCACCTACGCGGTCCTCGCGGCCGAGCACAACAGCGTGGTCGCCGAACACGTGGCGGCCCTCGTCTACCAGGTACGCGCCATCGTCACCGCCGGCGTCGCCACCGGCGACTTCAGCGTCTCGGACCCGGGCGCGGCGGCACAGGCCGTCTTCGACGGCACGTTGGCCTTCCACCACCCGATTCATGCCGCTTCCTGGCAGACCGCCGGGATCGACAACGCCTTCGACAACGTCTGCACCCTGCTCATCGACGGCCTGCGCGCCACCCACCGCTGACACCCACCTGACCTGTGAAGGATCGAGATGTCCCTGAATGCCGAAGAACGAGCACGCACCAGCGAGGAGCTGCACGCCAACCTCCGGCTCACCGGCCTGACCCCGCAAGAGGCACAAGCCGCGCTGGAGTTCACCCATGAGCAGTTCGAGTCCGCCCTGAACTGCAGCGATATCGCCAAGCCAGCGGATGTCTGGCTGCTACGCGACCACCTTGAACAACTGGTCGAAGACCAAGACGGGACTCCGGTGCCCTACACCGTCCTGACCGAGCAGGCACGTTCGTCGGCCCGCAGATGGTTCCGGCTGCGGCGGGCTCCACGCCGACCCGGGCACCACTGAGACCGTCGGCTTCGACTGCGTCCGAGTCACGAAGTCCCCGCGGGGCAGCGCGCCCGGCGGGGACTGTCAGACAGCTCTTACACCCATGCCACCGACCGTCGTGGGCGCTCCTGCACGCAGGAATTGTTCAGAGGGTGGCGCGGACGATGCGGGCCGCGGGCCGCGCCGCGGTGTCAGCCGGATCCGTGTGTGGCGACGTCGCCAGGTAGAGGTGGCGGCCGTCGTCTCCCCCGACTGCGATATCGAGGCATTTGTGTTCGGTGGCGATCTCACGCTGCGGGGTTCCGTCGGGTCCCACGAGCACGGCACGGCATCCGATGGGGTCGGCGACCCAGATGCCTTGACCGGGGACAGCGCAGAGCCCGTCGGGAGAGAAGTCCGGTGAGATGAGGGTGAGATCGGCCGCTGGGCGCGCGGAGGCGAAGGTGCCGTCGACGCGGGGACGGAAAGCCGTCAGCGCCATCGCGAACGATTCGGCCACAACGATCTCACCGTCGTCGTTGGAGGTGATCCCGTTGGGAAACATCACCGGTTCGTCGGTGGCCTGGGCGATGCTGCCGTCCGGACGCACGAGATAGAGGTGGGCGGGGCGGACCAATTGCAGAGCATCGGGGTTGTTGTCGGCCCACAGACGATTGAAAGCGTGCACGTCGAACCCCATGTCACCGACATAGGCATTGCCCTCGGCGGTGACGAACATGTCGTTGAGGCTGGCTTCTCCGGTGCCGGACAGATCGGCGTGCACACTGAGCTCGCCGTCACCCACTCGGAGCACCCGGCGCGAGTCCTGAGCGACAACCAGCATCGTGGCATCGGGTAACCAGCCGATCCCACCCGGTGCTTCACCCAGGTCGGCCACGAGCTCGGGGAGCCCCGCCCCGCCGGCCAGGCGGAATACCTGCCCGTTGTGGACGTCGGCGTAGTACAGAAACCCGTCGTGCCACCGCAGTGACTCGGTGAATCTCAATTCGTCGACGAGGGTTTCGTCGGCTTTCCCGGTACCGATCATCGCGATAGCTCCTTTGCCGTCGGTGTCCAACAAACCGATTGAAACAGCCCAGCATGTTCTATGTCAAACAACACATAGCACCGAGCCGAACGACGAACTCACCGAACCTTCCATGAAGGCCTCGCGGTCGAGCGGCGGCTCGTCGGCCAGGATCACGGACTTGGCACCGCCGTAATCCATGCTTGCGCTGCCTCGACGAGCTTGTAGGCCATCGCCATCCCAGCTGCCCGCGATCCCGGCCCCTTCGTGACCTCGGTCCTCAAACGCACTGTCGCGAGAGTGGATTCGATCGGGTTCATGGTTCCGAGATGGACCCAGCGCTCGGCCGGGTAGTAGAAGAACCCGAGCAACACATCAGCGCCACCGACGATCTTGGCGACAGCCTTCGGATACTTCGCGCCGTAGTCGCGGTCGAACGCGGTGATCGCCGCTCGCGCGTTGTCGGTGCCCTCGGCCATGAAGATCTCCTTCATCGCCCTGGTCGCGGCTGGGTGCACGGACCCCGATCATCACCAACAAACAGAGTTTCTCCTGCTCGAGCCGAATTTTCAGGTGGATCCCGTCGACCCACAAGTACACGTAGTCCACGTTCGACAGGTCGCGGTCACCGAAGCCACAGGCCTCGCCTGCCATTGTGTGGTCAGCCGGATGATCGCCGAGGCGGACAGGCCCGCGCCAGTACCGAGGAACTTCTCCAGCGCGGGCGCGAAGTCGCCGCTGGAGAGGCCGTGGAGTAGAACAGTGGCAGGACCTCGGTGATCTGCGGTGATTTCCGCGCCCAGGCCGGCAGGGTCGCTGATGAGAACCGTTGACGGAAACCGGTGCCGGGGTCGACTCGGCGGTCGTTGACCCGTGGCGCACGGACCTCGCACGGGTCGTACCCTCCCGCCCGGCGTTCGAGCGCCGTGCAGACCGAAACCTGTCTTCTTTCGAATCAGGTTCCGATCATTGTTCGCGTGAGAAACAGAAGACCGCGAAACACTTTCAAAGCGTTGCGGCGAGTGACGTTGTGTCCGTGGCGGATCGGCAACATCGTGGCCGCAGCGCTGGTGCTGCTTCACCTGGAACACCGACGGGTCATCTGACCTGCGACACACCGACTACCCGGAAAGGCTCATTGAATAGCTCCTGGAGAAGACGTGTGATCCTGAACAGAGTCAGGCTTGTGTGCCGAGCCGTCGGAGAATTTCGATCTCCGCTGTGGCAGCCGAGACAAGTGAAGACAGTGCCACGGATTCGTCGGGCGCGTGTGCCTGTGAGTAAGGGTCCTGAATAGCAGTGACAAGTACCTCCGCAGAGGGCATCGCCGCTGAGAGACTGGCGATGAAGGGAATACCTCCTCCCACTCCGAGACCGACCGCGGACGTACCGAACGCGTCGGTGAGAATATGGCGAACGAGGTCGAAGGCAGGTGAATTCTGGTCTGCGCGCCAGCCTGCGCCCACCGCGCACGGCTCTATCTCGACTGCCACACCCCAAGGAGCGTGCTCGCGGAGATGGTCCTCGACCGCTTGCAGAGCGCTGGCCGGATCCTGTTCGGGCGAAAGCCGAATAGAGACTGCAGCCCGAGCGGATGGAAGCAGGACGTTGGCCGCACCGACGGCATCCGGTGCGTCGATTCCCGTGACCGACAGCGCCGGCGCGTTCCAGACACGCTGCGCGATCGGTCCGTCTCCGATGAGGTCCACGCCTGCGAGCAAGCCGGCCTGCCCGCTGATTCCGTCGAGAAGGGGACTATCAGCTGCGGTACGCGTGCCCGGCTGTATCCCCTTGACAGAGACCTGGCCCTTCTCATCGGTCATCGTCGACAGCAGGCGAACCAGGGCTGTCAGTGAATCAGGAACTGCGCCACCGAAGACGCCGGAGTGCACAGGATGGGAGGCTGTGCGGACAGTGATGAGGACGTTCAGCAGACCTCTCAACGAGGTCGTGATCGAGGGTACTCGTACGTCGGCATTGACCGAATCGAGAGCAAGCACGTAATCCGCGCGAACGGCATGCGCATGTTCGGCCAGCAGCGCTTCGAGGGTCGGAGAGCCGATCTCCTCCTCGCCTTCGATCAACACCACAACGGAGACCGGCAAGTCGTGACCCAACTGTCGCAAGGCCTCCAGATGCACGGCAATTGCGCCCTTGTCGTCGGCAGTACCCCGACCATACAGCCGGCCACCTCGACACGTGACGACGAACGGGTCGGACTGCCAGACGCTTTCATCACCGACCGGTTGGACATCATGGTGCGCGTACAGCAGCACAACGGGCGCGTTCTCCGGACCATCTATCCGCCCGATGACAGCCGGAAGTCCACCCTCCATACACACCACCTGGGTGGCGACACCGATAGATCGAAACGAGTCCGATATGATTCGAGCGGAGCGGTGCACATCCTGCTCTCGACTAGGATCGGCGCTGATCGATGGTACTGCGACCAACTTCTGGAGATCTGCGATCAGGCGGTCTTTGTCACATATCGTCATGACCCACTCCTACCCCGTACTCGACGGCGGACCGGGCTGCATTGGCAGCTGTAGCGATCCCTCCCGGTCGCCTCGGCCCTCGTGCGCAATTCGCCCAAGCGGTCGATTCGAGTCCCGTCGTCAGTTGGACTTCGACCAGGGTTGAAACCGAGTGGGCTGTGAAGGGTATCGAGTTGAGCGCGGCCAGCCCCGACTCGAACTCCTCTGAAGCGAGACCGACGATCTCGGCTGGTGCGCCGCCGCTCTCCAGTGCCGTAACAAGCATCCCTCGGGTGCGCTGAGGCAGGCAAAGTCCGAGCATCACCGAATAGCGAGCAACCGCATCCGGGCCCATGGCCTCCACCGCACTACCTGTGTCGGCCCACGCGACAAGAGCGGCGGGTATCCGTCGGAACATGCCGACCGAGTCCAGAACCGAACGTACCCAGGGATTATCCTTCGGAAGGTACACACTGTTCACTTCGACCGTGTCTGCCAGCCATGCTCCGAATGCCGAAAGCTGATGAGCCGTTCGGCGTGCGAGGTCTGCAACAGTGGGATCGTCTGCGGTGAGGTCTGTTGCCACCGACCAGAACGGGATCTCGGGGACCACCGACACGGCGCCGTAGCGCTGGCACCATTCGGCGGCGGACGCGCCGAACGGCAGCAAGCTCGAGGGGTTCTCGTGTCCGAGATTCAGTAGCGCCTCGAACGTCCCTGCTAGGGAAGGCATCGGAAAGACACCACGGGCAAGCGGCTGAATTGACGGGTCATCGACACACGCTTCTTCGATCGGCAACCCGAAACGTTCGGAGAGTGCCGACAACCGGTCGATTAGGTCCTGGTCCGCTCCTTTTACGATGTAGTGCAGGCCTCCGACCTCGGCGTTGTGCAATGCGTACACGAGGTACGGGCGGCTGATCTCGAGGGCAGTGGTCAGCGCCTTGTTCTCAGGGAGAGTCGAGTTTCGTTTCAGCGAGCCGGATGTGGACAGGTAGTCGATCGGGAAATCCCAGTCCGGCATCTCCGATAGCGGTTGCCGGTAGAAGTCCCGGTAATAGGCCGCCATATCGACTGTCCCGGCGAACCAATTCTCATTCCGCACATAGGAGTCCGGGTCGACACACAGGATGAGATCGAATCCGATATCGCCGCGAACGGTTTCAGGATGGGTAGCGAGGCGTTCAACGAGCTCGACGACGGTCGCAACACCCACCGGCTCGTTGGAGTGCGGTCCGCCATACCAGAACGAACGATGCTCGCCGGTGCCTATCCGGATCAGCTCGATGGGCCGGCCTTCTCGTGAATGACCGACAACTGTCCGCTCGGCCTCCAGTTGCGATGCAGCGCGGAGAACGCGCTGCTGAGCCTCGCTCAGCGTAAGCAGTCCAGCGTCGATGGGGTCGGTGAGCAGTGGTTCCCAGGGAGTCATCGCGGTCCTTAGAGACTTTTGGTATTTGACGTACCGTCAGTATGAGTGTTACCTAGATTACATGGATGCGAACGGTCGTCAACCCCGCGAGAACAGTCGGGACCGCCGGCGGCGTGAGACCAGGGAGTCCTTGCTGAATGCTGCATACGACCTGTTCTGCACCCTGGGGTACGCCGGTACGTCGTTGGACGAGGTCGCCGACCGGGCAGGTTTCACCAAGGGCGCGATCTACGCCCATTTCGACGGGAAAGAAGGTCTCTTTCTGACGCTGATCGAGCGCACCACCACCTCGCTGGTCTCGCAGTGGATGGAGCCCGATCCCGGCCGAACAGCCGACGGGCAGCCAGAAGCAGACGGGATCGGCGAATGGCTTTCACAGGCAATGCATGAACGGCGCGATTGGTTTCTGGTCACTGCAGAATTCGCATTGCTGGCAGCACGTAAACCCGCGCTTGCCGCCCGTCAACTAGCGGCGGTCGACAGGGTCTGCGACGACATCGCAAGCTGGTTGACCCGAATCGGAGTCGACGCAACCACGACTGAGATCTCGAGCATGAGCAGGTTATTACTGGCGATGATGAACGGGTTGGTCCTGCACACAGCGCTTGACGAAACAATCGACACGGCAGCCGATTTGCGGCTTGGAATGAAACTATTTACCGGGATTCCCCGAACTTAGTGCAGAAGGATATTGGACGTGGGCGAACTACATACCTGCAAGGACGAATGTGGGCGCAGATTGGCTTGGGCCGAGTACGGCGCTCCCAACGGCACACCGGTGGTGTTTTTCCATGGCACTCCCGGGGGCCGGCTAGCGGTCACTCACCAAGATGACTTCCTAAGTCAGCAACTACGGGTGATCGCGCCGGACCGCGCCGGCTACGGCCAGACTGACCCTCTCCCGGGACGCTCTGTCCACGACTCGGCGAAAGATGTTTTGGCCATCCTGGATGCATGTGGGTTTGAACAAGTCCTCGCCGTCGGCGGGTCCGGTGGCGGACCACATGCGCTTGCTCTGGCGGCTGCCGCTCCGGACCGGGTCCGCGCGGTGGGCGTGTTCGTGGGTGCGGCCCCCCTGGTGCCGGACGAGATCACCGATCAGTCAGCGCTGAATCAGTCCATCATGAGCCGGATAGATAAACCCGACGACCTGCGCGATCTCCTGGTTCAGGTACGAACGTCCCTCCTGGAGGGCGGCATGTCCGCCATCGTGGCGGACATGCCGCCGAGCGATCGAGAGCAGTGGTCCCAGCACATTGCGACTCGTCAGCGAGCTATCGACGATGCACTCGCCCCCGGCATCCAGGGCATGTTCGATGACTACTGCGCTATTTTCGGTGACAAGTGGGGATTCGAACTGTCAGATGTTTCGTCTCCAGTCGTATGGGCACACGGCGACCAGGATCGGAACGTTCCGATATCCGCAGCACGGCGACTCGCTGATAAAATTCGCCACCACCGATTCATCAATTGGACCGGAGTGGGCCATGCGCCCGGACCGGAAAAGATGTCCCAGTTCTATGCTGCACTCGTCGCGAGCAGTTCGGGTAGAGACGACTGATCAAGTCACCCCTGGGAGACCCGGTGCTGATGAACAGGGAGAATCGGCGCTGACAGATGCGCTGTCGGTTTCGCCGGTGCGATGGCTGGCCGGAGGTGGCTCAGGCCCGTTCGAATAGAAACACTAGACAGGGAACACGATCGACTGTGGGCTGTGTCGGCACACTACCCGCGCTACCGAGCAGCATTGAAGACGGCAGCCTACGCCGACCAGAACGGCTTCACCGCCGTCTCGTGCGAGGAACAACATCTGGCGCGCAACGGATGGTTGCCGTCACCGCTCGTGCTGGCGGCCGCCGTTGCGGAGTCTACGCGCCGAGTCCTCATCAATGTGACCGTCTTGCTGGTTCCTCTCTACGATCCGGTCCGACCGGCCGAGGACATCGCGGTGCTCGACAACCTCAGCGGGGGCCGGTTCAGTTTCGTCGCGGACCTCTGACCAGCATGCTCCGGTCCTTGTCGTCGCAGGACGGCCACGCCCGCCCTGGAACTGTCGGCACGTGGTCGCGGGCGAAGCTCGACCAGGCCCCGCGCATCGCTTGTCGGTATCGCCTCGGCGCCGACGGCGTCCGGCGAGGTGAGGTCGGTCAACGGTAGTCGCGGTGGGGCGCGCTGGAGGCAACGGTGATCGGGCGCGGCGGCGATTCCGTATGCCGCGCCGCCGGTCGGGGCCCGCGCGATTCTCCGCTCCGCTACCGGCGATAGCCTGGGACGGCGTTCGCGACGCCACCCGGTTCGGTCCGATCTGTCTCCAAGGCGATAGTTCAGCGTGCCGACGACCGCGGGAGTTCGTTCGACGCGGACATCGGGTTCCTCCCCGCCGGGCGTTCAACGGCACCGTTCATCGACACGCGCTAGATTGTTACACAATCTCCCACGCCCGCTGATGCCGCTATGATTTTCGACGGGGTACGGCTTACGGCGTGGAGCGGTCCAGCATTCGCTTCGCCTGAACCACACAGAGGACCCTCGATGCTGACCGGCGACGTTCAGATCCACGGCCGTTCCGGCCGGACCATACCCTTGCTGCCCGGAGGCGCCGAATCGTGTGCCGGCGTCTTGCCAGGGCTCGTCGAGAGACTGCTCGAGACCTCCCAGCGTTACTTTCGGTGTCGCCTTCGTCGCGCGTCCGCTGGGCGCAGTCGTCTTCGGACATTTCGGCGACCGGCTCGGCCGCAAGAAGACTGGTGTCGACCCTGCTCACCTTGGGATTGGCGACTGTGGCAGTCGGTCTGCTGCCGAACGCGGCGGCCATCGGCTGGCTCGCTCCTGTCCTGCTCATGCTGCTGCGCATTCTCCAGGGCTTCGCGGTCGACCGCGAGTGGGCCGGTGCCGCGCTGCTCAGCGCCGAATACGCGCCGAACCGAACGCGGAAAGTTCGGCATGGCAACCTAACTCGGTCCGTCGACCGCCTTCACGCGCAGCTGCCTAACCTTCCTCATCACCAGCATCACCCTCGGTGACACGAGTTCGGCGTTCCTAGACTGGGGCTGACGAGTGCCGTTCCTGCTCAGAGGTGCACTCGTGGCCATCGGTCTGTACATGCGTTTGAACATCGACGAGACGCCGGTGTTCAAAGCCGCGCCGCAAGCAACCAAGCCCGCCGGGCGCCACTGCGCGACCTGTGCCGCGAACAATCTCGTGAAATCGCGCTCGGCACCGGAGCGATGGTGGCGGTATTCGCTTTCTTCCTCATGACGGCCACCCACATGATGAGCTATGCCACTGCGCAACTGGGCTTCTCGCGCACAGCGGTGCTGCTGGCGGGCGCGGCCGGTGGCCTGATGATGGCGATCACCACGGTGCTGTCCGCGATCTACTCGGACCGATTCGGACGGCGCGCCGTTGTGCTGTCCGGCTTCGTGCTCTCGCTCGCGTGGGCTCCGCTGATCTTTCCGCTGATCGGCACCGGACACGTGGGGGTCTTCACTGCGGTCCTGGCAATCACATTCGCACTGCTCGGCATCTCCTACGGACCGATGGCCGCCTATCTGCCGGAACTGTTCAAGTCGCACCTCCGCTACAGCGGCGCCGGTTTGGCCTACTCGGCGTGATGCTGGTCGCCCTGGTGGCGATCTCGCTATTCAGCGTGCTCGCCATGAAGGACACGCGCGGCGTTTCGCTGACCGTGCGAGATTAGATTCGCCGTCGTCGAAACACCGAGGCCGCGCTGCCTGCGCAAGGCAAGATGCATGGCAGCGCGGCCACCGAGCTCCAGATCGTCCTCGAGCGCCCGCAGGGCGACATCGCCGCCAATGTAGAGCTGATCCAGGAGGTACCGGTGCATGATCGCCAGCCTTTGGGCCGAGAAGTCCGCCTTGATGGTCGCGAGCATGTAGTTCAGTTCGTTCTCGCAGGCGTGATGAGAGGTGACCAGCCGTACATTGCCGCTGGCCTCGGCGATTCTCCGGTGCACCGCGCTGTGCGCTTCGATCACGTGGCGCCACGGGGTGCCCTCGGTCAACGATTCGAGTTCCTCGACCGCGTCGGACACGCCGGTGAAGTCCGTGCCCTTGCTGAGTGCGAGGCGCAGCGCGCCCAGTTCCAGGATCGATCGATACGAGCACATGTCATCGATCCGGTCCTCGGTCACCTCGGGGACGACGATTCCCCGGTTGCGCTGGTGCTCGAGCAGTCCTTCCGAGACGAGGATCTGCAGGCCGGATCGCACGGAATGGCGCCCGCACCCGAAGCGGGCGCTGAGCGCCTCTTCCGTCAGCCGGGCCCCGGGCGCGAGCGCACCTTCGAGAAGGTCGTTGCGGAGCGCCTGCGCGATACTCGCGGGCGTGCTGCTGGCCTTACCGCCACTGGACATGTTGTTACGCAATCTGCCGCATCGTGAAGTCAACTGTTGTTGATCATAGTCGACAACGGAATGTCCGACGACAACTCGCCCCGGGTCAGCTGAGCCCAGGGGCGACCGCGAACTCGATCTCGTCCGGGACGGACTCCTCCGACGAACCTCGGCGGACGCGGTCGACGATGTAGTCAACCGCGAGCGCCGTGACATCGCAGACGGACCCGAGCGGAAGCAGGGCCTTGATCTCGGCGCCGCCGCTGTCCTGATCACCGGCGCGGATGATGATGCGCGTCGCCGCCGCGACGCCGTGCGTTGCCACCGCGACGGCGAGATTGTCGCGCTCGACGGAGCCGACGGCCGCGATCGCGGTAGCCTTGTCGACCCGAGCCTTGTCCAGGAGTGCCCGGTCAATTCCGTGCCCGACGATGGTGGGGATCCGCAGGTCGTCGATGACCCGCAGGCCGGGCGCCGCCGGATCGCGCTCCACCGCGAGGACCGGCACATTCATTCGAGTGCAACTCGATGCACAGCCGGGCGCCGACCTGCCCCAGCCCGACCACCACGACGTGGTCGCGACGAGGTAGCGACCGTGGCCCGACCAGTCCCAACAGACGCGGCCCGATCGACCGGTCGACTACACCTGCGGTGAACATGGCCGTGAAGACGACGGTGATCAGCATCAGGATCGGCGACAGGACAAGGGTAACGGGCAGATGCGGCACCTCGGC
This sequence comes from Nocardia sp. FBN12, assembly GCF_050320175.1. Classification (GTDB taxonomy): domain Bacteria; phylum Actinomycetota; class Actinomycetes; order Mycobacteriales; family Mycobacteriaceae; genus Nocardia. The sequence goes on from NZ_CP190048.1 coordinate 2,565,070, forward strand.
CGGGCCGACCGTGGTCACCACCCGCACCGCGTCGTAGAACGCCCGCGCGGGATGGCGCTGCTCACCGAGCACCATCAGACACAGATCCAGTGCCACGACAGCACCGAGCCCAGCCATTCCGTACACCATGGTGCGCGCACCGACATCGGTGGTCCGCAGGAATCCGGTGAGGTGTGTCGCCACGGTCGAGGCCGCCGTCGACAGGGAACGCCGTCGGCCGCGAGCGTCACCGACACAGATGTCGACCAGGTGCGGAAGCGCCAGATCGGCCGGCGAGGTCACCTCGCACTGCGGGAGCAGCCGGTGGAGTTCGTCGCCGATGGTCCGGTCGAAAATCGTCACGAGGATCGACGCGTTCGGCGCGAAGTGCGCGCAGCCCAACGCGAACCGCAGGGCGCGGATGTCGTCGTGGACCATTACCGCAACCATCGCCGTCTTCTCCGACAGCGTCGAGCGCAGGTCGACGTCGAGCGGTTCGAGCAGATGGATCACCGACGTGCCCTCGGCCGCCAACGATTCCGCGACCCGACGCGCCGTGGGTGTGTCGCCGATGAGCACCGGCGACTCCCTATCGACCCTGGTCACTGCCCGCGCGGTTTCAGCGAGACGTGCTCGGTGCCGAGACTATCGGCCTCGACCACACCGAGCAGTTGCATCGTCCGCGTGAACTCGGTGGCGAAGATCTCCAGCATGCGGTCGACCCCCTGTTCGCCGGCCGCCATCAGCGCGTACAGATAGGGTCGGCCGACCATCGCCGCGGACGCGCCGAGGGCACGAGCGGCCACCAGATCAGCACCGGTCCGCACGCCGGTATCGACGAGCACTTCGCATCGGTCGCCGATCGCGTCGACCACGCGGGGCAGCAGTTCGAGCGGGGTGGGTGCCCGATCGAGCTGTCGCCCACCGTGATTCGACACCACCACCGCGTCGGCACCGAGGTCGGCGACCATCCTGGCGTCCTCGACGCTCTGGATTCCCTTGATCACCAACTTGCGCGGCCAGCGCTCACGCAGCCACTGCAGATCCTCGGCCGTGGCGCTCGGATCGAACATCCGGCCGATCAGTTCCTCGACCGTGCCGTCGAAGCTGCTCATCGCGGCGAACTCGAGCGGGGCCGTGGTGAGGACGTTCATCCACCACGAGGGTCGCACGGCCATGCCGGCCAGGGTGCGCAGGGTGAGCGCCGGCGGGATCGTGAGCCCGTTGCGGATGTCGCGCATCCGCGCTCCGCCCACCGGTGTGTCGACGGTCAGGACCAGCGCCTCGTACTCTGCCTTGGCTGCTCGTTCGATGAGCAGCTCACTCGCCTCGCGGTCTTTCCACAAGTAGAGCTGAAACCATTGGCGCGCGGTCGGCGCGCAGGCGCGGACATCGTTGAGATCGGTGGTCCCCATCGTGGACAGCACGTAGGGGATGTTGGCGCGGGCCGCGGCCCGGGCCACGGCGATCTCGCCCTCATGGTGCATCATCCGGGTGAAGCCCGTCGGCGCCAGCACGAGCGGAAGGGCCGCGCGCATACCGAGTACCTCGGCGGAGGTGTCGATGCTCGACACATCGCGCAGAACCCGCGGTTGGAACTCCACGTCGTTGTAGGCGGCGCGAGACCGGCCGATGCTGATCTCCTGCTCCGCCGCACCGTCGACGTAGTCGAACACCGAACGAGGGGTCCGACGCCGGGCGATCAGACGCAGATCCTCGATCGTGTGGGCCCGCTCGAGGCGGCGCGTGCGCGCGTTCAGCTCTGGAGCGCGAAACTTCAACAGCGGCAGGATCTCCGAAGGACGCGGGAGTCGGCGCTGTGTGCGCGGCGCGCTCGGTAGCGCGTCGCCGTGGGGGTCGAGGGTCGTCACTGACTTGCTCCTTCGTCGTTCCGACCGCTGTCGTCGGCATCGCCCTTCGGGCTGGCGACGCGGCGGCGGTCGAACCAGAGCGCTTGGTCGCCACACGGGGCGCACCGCTGTGGGTCCACAGCGATCTGGATACGTCTACATCGAGGTCGAGATCGGAGTCCGCGCTCGCTACCCGGCGCCGCGGCTCGCCTGTCGAGTGAACCACACAACCACCCTTATGCACAATGATTGTGTCACAATCTATTCGATCAATAGCTCCGCGTATGTTTTTGGAGACCGCACCTGGCCACGACCTCGACGATGCCGTGCGGGCGCAGCAGTGCAGCGATACGACGGCCGCGCAACGGTCCGGCGTGGCTGAACTGCATGCTCACAAGCTCGATGACGAGCGGCACCGACATCGCGGGGGTCCGCGCGGGCACGGCGCGGCCCGGTCCGCCACGACGACCAGCTGGTGTTCTTGCAGCCGTTCCTCTCGCACCGCGCTTCACCGCCGTTAGACATACTCCGCCGCTGCGACACAATTGCCGCACAACATCGTGCATAACTCGGCGCGGGAGCAACGGTTGCGATATCGAGGCATTTGTGTTCGGTGGCGATCTCACGCTGCGGGGTTCCGTCGGGTCCCACGAGCACGGCACGGCATCCGGTGGGGTCGGCGACCCAGATGCCTTGACCGGGGACAGCGCAGAGCCCGTCGGGAGAGAAGTCCGGTGAGATGAGGGTGAGATCGGCCGCTGGGCGCGCGGAGGCGAAGGTGCCGTCGACGCGGGGACGGAAAGCCGTCAGCGCCATCGCGAACGATTCGGCCACAACGATCTCACCGTCGTCGTTGGAGGTGATCCCGTTGGGAAACATCACCGGTTCGTCGGTGGCCTGGGCGATGCTGCCGTCCGGACGCACGAGATAGAGGTGGGCGGGGCGGACCAATTGCAGAGCATCTGGGTTGTTGTCGGCCCACAGACGACACCGACCTCGCCGTCACGCTCGGGGAGCCTCGCTCCGTCCGCGACTCGGTGAATCTCAGTTCGTCGATGAGGGTTCGTCGGCTTTCCCGGTACCGATCATCGCGATAGCTCCTTTGCCGTCGGTGTCCAACAAACCAATTGCAACAGCCCAGCATGTTCTATGTCAAACAACATATAGATAGCGAACAGCTATCGTCGCTTCAGGTCGCAACGCGAGTGGGAGCGCCCGGCCGGTCAAGGCAACTTACAATGTGCTGGTTGACATAGAGTTGGTCGACGTGATGTTCTATCGAGGGCGCAGCAGTGAAAGCGCCGGAGAGATGCGCGAGAGTCGATATCCCGCGTGCCGCGTCTTCTGATCACAACGAGTTGCCGACTGCCGGCGCCTCGCCAGGAAAGGACGACGGCAATCAGGGCCGGCGAGATCGTGAGCGTGCCGCTCGAGGTGTCGTGATCGGCGAGCAGAAGATGCCTGTCCGGTGCGTTGAACCGACCCCAGGCTCGCAGCGTCGAGCGAGCCGAGAAATCCACAGAGAAGGTTTACTCAATGACGAGAAGTCTGTTTCGTCGAACTCGAAATGAATTGCCGTCCACAGAAGCCGCTGCCACGAGCAACGCCGGCGGCAACAGTTCTTCGGCCCCGTGGCGTGGGCTTGCGCTGGTCTACAGCCTCGCCGCAGCCGGCGTTGTCGCGCTGGTCGCCGCGGTCCTGATCCCCACCGTGATCGTCGGCATGCTGATCAAGCTCCCCGCGGAATTCGACAGTGTCACGGTGGCGCGAGGTTCGGGTTCGCTGCTGGACCCGGCCTCGATAGCAACCGGTCAGGCGGCGGTCGAGAAGGACGTGCCGCTGGAGGTGACAACGGAGTCGCGAGCCGTCGCGGGCAACGACGAGTCCATCAGCGTCCTGCAGGTCACCGGCACAGTGAGACGGACCGATCGCCAAGGCGAGGGAGCGGTCCTGAGTACGTCGAAGGACTGCGTGGCGCTGGATCGCTCGACTGCAACCCCGGTGGCGTCGACTGCGTGCCCCGGCGATGGCGCGAGCGGTCCGCGCGGGCTGCAGTACCAGTTCCCCTTCGATGCGGACAAGCAGGACTATCAGTACTTCGACACGACGACGAAGACCGACGGTGTTCTCCAGTTCATCGATGACGAGACCGTGGTCAACGGTGTTCGGCTGCTGCACTTCCGAAATTCCGTCGCACCGATCGATATCTCCGGTCACGATCCGGCGACCGGCAGCCTCACCGTTCCGGCTGCCGCCCTTGGACTGCCCGCGCAGGCACCGGCGGTGCAGCTGTCGATGTTCTACACAGCGACTCGTGATATCTGGGCAGAACCGGTCACCGGCTCGATCGTGCGGTTCGCCGAGCAGCAAAAGCGCTACTACGCGCCCGTCGGCGGCTCGCCCGAAGTGATGACAGTGGTCGACATGCAAGTCCAGTTCACACCCGAAACCGAGAACAGCCTCCTCGCCGATGCCGAGGACGGCCGCCGAACAGTGGATCTGCTCGAGCGCTGGATCCCGATCGGACTGGGCATGACCGGAATTCTGACGCTGGCGGGCGCGGGAGTGCTGTGGTCGCGGCGCCCACGCAGCACCTCCTGACATCGCACTGGTGTCGCTTCTTTCGCCGGGGCGCACACCGGCCATCACTACCGCCTCCGCTCGTCGGCCGCAGCCACCGCGAATAGCGCAATCGTTCCCAGCACCCGAGGAGACTCTTCCCATGACCGGCAGCACTACACGCGTAGCTATCGTCAGCGGCGCCCGCACCCCGATCGGCCGTGCAGGCAAAGCATACGCAAATATCCACCCCGCGGATCTGCTCGGCGCCTCGCTCAACGCCGCCGCCCTCAGATCAGGACTCGACGACCCCGGACGCATCGACCAAGCCCTGGTGGGCTGCGTCTACCAAGCCGGCGACCAATCGATGAACATCGGCCGCAACGGCTGGCTGGCAGCCGGACTGCCCTACACCGTGCCCGCCAGCACCATCGACACACAATGCGGATCCTCCCAACAGGCAGCCAACCTGGGCGCGGCTCTGATCATGGCGGGACAAGCCGACCTCGTCATGGCCGCCGGAGTCGAATCACTGGGCCGGGTAAAACCCGATCTGAGCAGCCACGGCGGTCACCCATACCCGCAATCGCTTCTCACACGATACAAAATGCCACACCAGAGCACCGCCGGTGAAGCTGTGGCCAAACACTACGGCGTGACCCGTGCGCAGTCCGACGCAGTCGGGCTACGCAGCCACCTACGAGCGGATCAAGCATGGAACACCGGGCGCCTCAAACCCCAATCGGTCGAAATCGAGATCGACGGCACCTCGTTGCTCGAACGCGACGAAGGAATCCGCGCCGACTCCACCGACGAGAAGATGGCCGCGCTCACACCCGCCTTCGACAAGAACGGGATCATCACCGCCGGGTCGGCCAGCCAGTTCTCCGACGGGTCCGCAGCGCTACTGCTGGCCTCCGAGCGAGCTGTCGAGCAGTACGGACTCGAACCGATCGCCTGGATTCGTCGAGTGGTCTCGGTCGGCGTGGACCCTGACCTGATGCTGGAAGGACCGATCGTGGCCACCCATCGCCTGCTCGATACGCACCGGATCTCGATCGACGACATCGACCTCGTCGAAGTACACGAAGCCTTCGCCGCGGTGGTCTGCGCGTGGCAGAGCGTCTACAACGTCGACATCGAGCGACTCAACGTCAACGGCGGCGCCATCGGAATGGGCCACCCGTTCGGCGCCTCGGGTATCCGGCAACTGGTGGACCTGGCCCACCAACTACGCACGACCCGAGGCACCGCGCTGTCGGTCATGTGCTGCGCGGGAGGAATCGGAACGGGCACACTGCTCGAATCCGCCTGACCAGCCACCCAAACAAGGCACCACCGACCCAACCGAAACACCAAACACACCTTTTAAAGCCTATGCTAGGTGACATAGAGTTATCATTCTTGCATTCTCTGTGTCGAACGAGACCAAAGGAGGTCATCAGATGGACGCTGCCGATCTGGGGCAGGTATTGGCAAACAGTCCTGTCGAGCCGTACGTACGGATCTTGCGTCGGCTGGCCGAGGAAGCGCCCGACTTCGTGGCGGTAACTTGCGAGGATGACTCGATCAGCCGAAGCCAGCTGGAGCGTCGGTCCAATCGCATGGCGCGGGCATACACCGAACTCGGGGTGGGATTCGGCGAGTACGTAGCGATCGCGCTGCCCAATGGCGTCGACTACTACGTGTCGTTTCTGGCCGTGCTGAAGGTCGGCGCGGTGCCGATGCCGATCTCCTACCGGCTACCGGTTTCCGAACGGCAAGCGATTGTCGACCTCGCCGACGCAAAGCTCATCGTCGGAGCCGATCCGGACGATCACCCTGGCCGCGCCTGTCTCGCAGCCGACTTCGAGCCCGATGACTCGCTGAGCGAGGAGCCATTGCCCGAGGTGGTGTCACCGGCATGGAAAGCACCGACGTCGGGGGGAAGTACCGGTCGTCCGAAGATCATTGTCGCCGGCACGACAGCCGAGGTCTCACCCGCGCTCAACGCAATGGTCTTCCAATACGGATCCCAGGACGTGCAGCTGGTCGCCACGCCGCTATACCACAACTCCGCCGTGACGAGCTCGATCGGAGGCTTGCTGCTAGGACAGCATGTTGTGGTGATGAAGCGCTTCGATGCCGAACGACTGCTCCAGCTCGTGGAAGAGCACCGGGTCAGCTGGATGCTGCTGGTACCTACGATGTTGCATCGGATGCACCGGGTGCTCGAGTCCGGGGCCGAATACGATCTGTCCTCGATCAGGATTCTGTGGCACATGGCCTCCAAGTGCCCCGAGTGGTTGAAGCAGGCGTGGCTGGACCGGGTGGGTCCGGAGAAGGTCCTGGAACTCTACGGCGGTACGGAGCTGCAGGCGGTTGCCATCATCACTGGCACCGAATGGCTCGAACATCGGGGCTCGGTCGGGCGGCCGGTCATCGGCGAGATGAAAATTCTCGACGCCGATGGCACCGAAGTTCCACCGGAGACCGTCGGCGAGATCTTCATGCGTCGGCCCGAAGGCCAGCCACCGACCTACCGCTACATCGGTGCCGAGTCCAAAGACGTCGACGGCTGGGAGTCGCTGGGAGACCTGGGATGGAAGGATTCCGACGGCTACATCTACATCAGTGATCGTCGGGTGGACATGATCGTCAGCGGCGGCGCGAACGTCTATCCCGCAGAAGTGGAAAACGCCCTTGACGCTCATCCGAAGATCCTCTCGACGGTGGTGGTAGGCCTGCCCGACGAGGATCTCGGGCAACGGGTGCACGCGCTGGTGCAGGCCGAAGTGGGCACCACGCCCGAGGAGCTGATCGAGTTCCTGGCCGACAAACTCGTCCGGTACAAGATTCCGCGTTCGGTGGAGTTCATTGACAGCCCGCTGCGCGACGACGCGGGCAAGGTCAGGCGCAGCAAGATGCGTGAAGAAGCCATTGAGAGGATGAAAGCCGATGCCTGACAACGAGTTCGAGCGGATTCGCTACGATATCCCGGCGCCGGGGGTCGCACGGATCACCCTCGCACGCGCGGAGCGGCGAAACGCGCAGGACTATCAGATGCTGCATGAGCTCGATACAGCCTTCCAAAAGGCTGCCCTCGACGACGACGTGCAGGTTCTCGTCCTGGCTGCCGACGGTCCGCACTTTTCCGCCGGCCACGACCTGACCAGCGTCGCATGCGCTGATGAGCTCGAGACCCGAACCATGACCGGAGGATTCCGCCAGCCCGGCCAGCACGGCCCCATGGTCAATGAGGAGGAGATGTACTTGGGGATGTGCTGGCGCTGGCGCAACATGCCCAAGCCCACTATCGCCCAGGTTCAGGGCAAAGTGATCGCCGGCGGACTGATGCTGGTATGGCCGTGCGACATGATCATCGCTTCTGCCGACGCCACATTCTCCGACCCGACAGTCGCATTCGGCGTCAACGGCCACGAATACCACACCCACCTTTGGGAAGTGGGACCGCGCAAGGCCAAGGAGATGCTGTTTCGCGGCCATGCGCTCACGGCAGCCGAGTGCGAAAAGCTCGGCATGGTCAATCACGTTGTCGCCCGAGACGAACTCGAGAGTTTCACGCTCGCCATCGCCGTGGAGATCGCAGCCCGGCCTGCAATGGGATTGAAACTCGCCAAACTATCGGTCAATCAAGGGCTGGAAGCGCAGGGCCAATACACTGCGATGCAGGCCGCGTTCGGCCTGCACCAGCTCGGCCACGCCAACGCCCGTGTCGTCTTCGACGGATTCCCCGTCGACCCCTCGGGAATCGAGGTCATCCGCCAGCTCTCCAAGGGCTGATACCCAAAGACTGCCTGTCGGTGTCGCGGTCGGTGGCCCGGCAGGTCTGCCCGCACTCAGGTGCGGCGGCCGGGTGGGGCTGTCTCAGGCGCAGCCCCACCCCGCCGAGGTTTATGCCGATCGCGTCGGGCCGCGCTCAACAGCGCCGCTGTCGTCTGCGCGGTGAAACCGAGCAGTAGAGCCCTGGTTACCTGTACTGGGATCCCGACCGTGGCTCGCGCGGTGGGGGCAGTGCGGCCGAGTTGAGGTCACTGGTCGGTTCCTATGCCGATCCGACATCCGGAATCGGTTGGTGCTGCGCAGCGATCCGCCCGAACGTCCGATGGGCCGTGGTCGCGATACCTGCCAATTAACTTCGCCAAGGTAGCCGGTGAGTGCTGACAAATCTGAGGTACTGCGAGGGAAGGCTCCGCTCCCCCACGGATCGCGTCCTAGCTACACGTATATGGACGGGCAATGTCCGTGACCACTGCTGTCTGAGCGGTGGCCACGGACATTTGTCGTAGATGCGGGCGATAAACTTCACTCGGCGGGGGGAAGGTCGGCGGGTGTGTACGGGATGTTGGCAGCACGGTTGCCGTCGACGCGGATAGCGCGGCCGATCTGCGGGAACGCCCGCTGTGCGCACTCGGGACGTTCGCACACCTTGCACCCGGCACCGATCGGGACCGCGGTGGCATCATCGCGCAAAGGCAGTCCATGCGAATACACCAGCTTTTCGGCGTAGGCGATATCGCACCCGAGGCCGATCGCGAAATCCCTTTTGGCGGACAGAAACCCCGGTGTGCTCTCGTCGGTGGTGCGGGCCAGCCACAGATACTTACGACCATCGGGCATCTGCGCGATCTGTGTGCGGATACGTCCTGGTGTGGTGAACGCGTCGTGGACCACCCACAGCGGGCAACTGCCGCCGGCCCGGGAGAAGTGGAAAGCGGTAGCGGACTGACGTTTCGAGATGTTGCCCGCCCGGTCAGTGCGTACGAAGAAGAACGGCACACCACGCTGACCGACTCGCTGCATCGTGGATAACCGGTGACAGACAGTCTCGAAACCGACTTCGAACATCGACGACAACAGTTCGATGTCGTAGCGCAGCTCTTCGGCCGCATTGCGGAACCGGGTGTAGGGCAGGATCAGCGCTCCGGCGAAATAGTTGGCCAGGCCGACCCGTAACAGGTCACGGGATTCGGCGGGCATGGTCACCGTGGCGGTGATGGCTTCGATGGTGTGGCTATAGGTCAGGAAGGCCAGCTGGGTGGCGAGCTGGAAAGCGCGCTGGCCGGCCGAGAGTCTACGCGCGAGCGTGACATGGTGTGCGCCGGGATCGAAGACGCGCTTCGGGCCGGGATCCGTCGGTGCGTCCGAGCGGATCGTGACGGTGATGCCGTACCGCTCGCGCAGCAGCCGGGTCAGTTGCAGGTCCAATCCACCGATGCTGAGCCGGTTCTCGGTGAACATGGATTCGGCGGCAAGGTCGAGCTCGGGGATATGGTTGCGGCGATCGTAGAAGAAGTCACGCACATCCTCATAGGGCGTAACCGCCGCTGCTCCTGCTACCGAACCCTCGAAGCCGGCGGAGATCTGCTCGATCTGCTGTGTCGCGCCGCGCAGCTTGCGGTGCAGATTCACCAGCAGGTGCGCGGCGGCGGGCACCCGCGCCATAAGGTCCTCGAGTTCGGCATTGCTGATGCCAGCTGTGTCGGGATCTTCGACGAACACGTCGTGTAGATCGGCAAGCAGCCGCGCATCGATATCAGTCGCAAAGAATCTCACGTCCAAGTCGAAAGTGGCGTTGAGCTTGAGCAGTACCGGCACAGTCAGCGGGCGCTGATCGTTCTCCAGCTGGTTGATATAGCTCACCGATAGCTCGAGCAGTTTCGCCATCGCGGTCTGCGACAGGCCGTGTTGGTCGCGCAGTGTGCGCAGCCTTGCGCCCACGTACATCTTCTGCATAACTCAAATCTAGCACTCACACTTTTTACAATATTCACAACTTTGCAGTATGGCTTCCACAAATTTCGGCGTCTGTGAGCCATTTTGTCTGCTCATCTATCTGTGTAACGTGCGGAAAGTACTGGTGAATATTCGACGCCTGGAGGCCAACCGCTGTGAAGCACCATCTCGCCCGAACGCACCGCTCCGCCGAGGACTTCCCGCGAGAAGAACACCTCGCGTGGCGGATCGCCGAGGTTGCCGCCGATGCGGTGCCAGTGGCCGCGGAGACCGAGGAGATGATCGTCAACCGGATCATTGACAACGCCTCGGTGGCCGCGGCCTCGATCACCCGCCGGCCGGTCGCCAACGCTCGCGCGCAGGCACTAGCCCACGCCTACGGGCCGGGCGCGGCCGTGTTCGGTGTGCCCGGCCGGTTCTCGCCGGAATGGGCCGCCTGGGCCAACGGCGTCGCGGTCCGCGAACTCGATTTCCACGACACCTTCCTGGCCGCGGAGTACTCGCACCCGGGCGACAACATCCCCTCGATCCTGGCCGCCGCCCAGCACACCGGCCGCAGCGGCGCGGACCTGATCCGCGGCCTGGCCACCGGCTACGAGATCCAGGTGGACCTGGTGCGCGCGATCTGCCTGCACGAGCACAAGATCGACCATGTCGCCCACCTCGGCCCCTCGGCCGCGGCAGGCATCGGCACCCTGCTGGGCTTGGACACCGAGACGATCTACCAAGCGATCGGGCAGGCCCTGCACACCACGACCGCCACCCGGCAATCGCGCAAGGGCGAGATCTCGAGCTGGAAGGCCTACGCCCCGGCCTTCGCCGGGAAGATGGCCGTCGAGTCCGTCGATCGCGCGATGCGCGGTGAAGGAGCCCCCTCGCCGATCTGGGAGGGCGAAGACGGCGTCATCGCCTGGCTGCTCGGTGGCCCGAACGCGGAGTACTCGGTGCCGCTGCCCGCACCGGGTGAGGCCAAGCGCGGCATCCTCGACACCTACACCAAGGAGCACTCGGCCGAGTACCAGAGCCAGGCGCCGATCGACCTGGCGTTCCGCTTGCGCGAGCGGGTCGGTGATCTGGACCAGATCGCGACCGTCGTGCTGCACACCAGCCACCACACGCACTACGTGATCGGCACCGGCTCGAACGATCCGCAGAAGTTCGATCCCCAGGCCTCGCGCGAGACCCTCGATCACTCGATCATGTACATCTTCGCGGTCGCCCTGCAGGACGGCACCTGGCACCACGAGCGTTCCTACGCCCCCGAGCGCGCGCAGCGCCCCGACACCATCGAGCTGTGGAACAAGATCTCCACCGCCGAGGACCCGGAATGGACCCGGCGCTACCACTCCACCGACCCGAACGAGAAGGCTTTCGGCGCCCGCGCCGAAATCACTTTGAAGAGCGGCGAAGTGATCGTCGACGAGCTCGCTGTCGCCGACGCCCACCCGCTCGGCGCTCGCCCGTTCGCCCGTGAGCAGTACATCGCGAAGTTCCGCACCCTGGCCGAGGGCGTCATCGACCAGGCGGAGCAGAATCGTTTCCTCGATGTCGCCCAGCGCACGCCGGAGCTGATCGCAGAGGAGCTGGGCCAGCTGAACTTCACCGTCTCCGACGAGGTCCTGGCCCGCGCGCCGAAGCTGCCGAAGGGGCTGTTCTGATGAGCGGCCTGCTGGCATCGTCGGCGTCGGTAACCGACAAGCGCAGCGCGTTCCGGGCGGGCCTGGCTTCGGACCGGATCCAGCGCATCCCTGGCGCGTTCAATCCGTTGGTGGCCAAGCTGATCCAGGAGATCGGCTTCGAAGGCGTCTACGTCTCGGGCGCGGTGGTGTCCGCCGATCTGGCCCTGCCCGATATCGGCCTCACCACGCTGAGCGAGGTCACCGAGCGCGGCCGCCAGATCGCCCGGGTCACCGACCTGCCGGTCCTCATCGACGCCGACACCGGCTTCGGCGAGCCGATGAGCGCGGCCCGCACGGTCACCTTCCTCGAAGACGCCGGGATCGCCGGTGCCCACTTCGAAGACCAGGTCAACCCGAAGCGGTGCGGGCACCTCGACGGCAAGGCCGTGGTCCCGGTCGAGGAGATGGTGCGGCGCCTGCGGGCGGCGGTCGCGGCGCGGCGCGATCCTAACTTCGTCGTCTGCGCCCGCACCGACGCCGCTGGCATCGAAGGCATCGATGCGGCGATCGACCGGGCGAAGACCTATGCCGACGCGGGCGCGGATCTGATCTTCACCGAAGCCCTGCGCACCCCGGCAGATTTCGAGAAGTTCCGTGCCGCGGTGGACATCCCGCTGCTGGTGAACATGACCGAGTTCGGCAAGTCCGAGCTGATCCCGGCCTCGACGCTGGAGAAGATCGGCTACAACGCGGTGATCTACCCGGTCTCGACGCTGCGGTTGGCGATGTTCGCCGCCGAAGCCGGTCTGCGCGAGATCTACGAACAGGGCACCCAGTCCGGTCTGCTCGACCGGATGCAGCACCGCAGCCGCCTCTACGAACTGCTGCAGTACGAGCGCTACAACGAATTCGATTCCGACATCTTCAATTTCGCTCTGAGAAGGGACCAATGATGACGGACCTCGCCGTTCCGGCCATCTACAAGGGACTCGCCGGTGTCGTCGTCGACACCACCGCTATCTCCAAGGTGGTCCCGGAGACGAACTCGTTGACCTATCGCGGCTACGCCGTGCAGGACTTGGCCGCGAACTGCAGCTTCGAGGAGGTCGCCTACCTGCTCTGGCACGGTGAACTCCCCGATAATTCCCAGCTCACGTTGTTCTCCCAGCGTGAGCGGGACTCGCGCCGAGCCAATCGGTCGCTGCTGTCGTTGATCGCCAAACTTCCCGAGAATTGCCACCCGATGGACGTGGTACGCACCGCCATCAGCTACCTCGGTGCCGAGGACCCGCAAGAGGACGACAACTCCGCCAAGGCCAACCTGGCCAAATCGATGCGGATGCTGGCGGTGCTACCCACGATCGTGGCCGCTGATCACCGCCGTCGGCACGGTCTCGACCCGATCGAGCCGCACTCGAACCTCGGCTACGCCGAAAATTTCCTGAACATGTGTTTCGGGAAGGTGCCCGCGCCGGAGCTGGTGAAGGCGTTCGAGATCTCGCTGATCCTCTACGCCGAGCACAGCTTCAACGCCTCCACTTTCGCGGCCAGGGTGGTCACCTCGACCCTGTCCGATATCTACAGTGCCGTCACCGCCGCCATCGGCGCGTTGAAGGGCTCGCTGCACGGTGGCGCGAACGAGGCGGTCATGCACGACATGCTCGAGATCGCTGATCCCTCGCTGGCCGAGCAGTGGATGCGCAACAAGCTCGCCAACAAGGAAAAGGTGATGGGCTTCGGGCACCGGGTCTACAAGAACGGCGACTCTCGGGTACCGACGATGAAGAACGCGTTTCTCGATATCGCGGCCGCGACCGATGGCGCCAAATGGGTGCAGATGTACGAGACCCTCGAACGCACCATGGACGAGGCAACCGGCATCAGGCCCAATCTCGATTTTCCCACCGGGCCCGCTTATTACCTACTCGGGTTCGATATCGAGGTGTTCACCCCGATCTTCGTAATGAGCCGAATCACCGGCTGGACAGCGCACATCATCGAGCAGGGTGAGGCCAATGCGTTGATCCGCCCACTGAGTGAATATGTGGGCGTGCCGCAACGCGCGTTCGTGGACTGACCACTCGACACCTCCTTCGGCGGCTCGCACGACCGTGCAGGCCGCCGATCTCGTTTCGGCGCGCCTTCGCGCCCCGATCCGACAAGTCGACCGACATGTTCTCCAAGTCCCGGTCGCCATCCGCGGTGAGATCGCCATCCGCGCGTTCCGTGCCGCCTACCAACTCGGCGCGAACACCGTTGCCGTGTTCATCGCTGACAAAAGGCGAGCTCATAGGCTGGAAGGCTCCTCGCGGTAGCGCCGAGACACCCTCAACAGATCACTGTTCCCCGTTTTCGACCACCGAATTCCTCGCCCGCCGTGACAAGTACGGCGGGCGAGGCCGTCGGCACTCCAGTTCTAATTCGACCCGCGCCATGACAAGGAACACAACGTCACGCTCGAGAAGGGCGTCACGCTGCACATGCGGCCCGAAGCCATCTCCGATCCCGACGAACGCATCGCACCGTCGAGCGCCTACTCAACGGACAGTTGTGGCAGTGCTGGTGGATTGTGCCGACAGGGCACGGGCGCAGAAAACTGGCGTGATCAGCGGAGTCTCTATCAAAAGAGGTCGAGCAGGTCGACAGCGGTGACCTACTGTTCGCGGTCACCGACAATCAGTCCGAAGGCAGCGCATGAATCCCGGGCAGAGGGAATGGCAACGCCGCTCTCACCACCCGAATTTGCCTATCCGGGTCACCTGTGTCCGCAGGTCAGTTGCTGATGCGGGTGGAATCGCCGCCGGACCACGTCGGCCGGATTCTTCGACAGTCGGTCGTCTGCACCCAGACCCGGCCGCCCGCAGCAAACAGAAGCGGGCTGTTCCGGCGAATTTCGCCGGAACAGCCCGCTGATCGCATCCACCAAAACGTGCGGAGCCGTGGCCGTTCAGTCCTGCGGGGACTCCGTCTCAGGAATGGAATCCAGCAATGCCTGCATCCGCATTTCGACGTAGGGTCGCATCATCCCGTCGGTATGGATCCACAGCTGTCGGGCTTCCATTCCCGCGATCACCATCTCTCCCACGGAATCGATGCTGACACCGGACTCGAGGAACGCGACCGTCTCCTCCGGCGCCGCGCGGCGGGAGTTGGTGAGACCGATCGTATTGTTGATGATCTGCGTGTTCACCGGCCCTGGGCACAGTACAGCGACTTCGATCTTGTGCGGTGCAAGTTCGGTGCGCAGTGATTCCGACAGCCCTACCACGGCAAATTTCGACGTTGTATAGAGAAAACCCGGGCCCGCCACGAGACCGGCGCCAGAAGCCGTGTTGACCACGTGGCCCGCCAGGCCTCGCTCCATCATTCGGGGCACAAAAGTCTTGATGCCGTTGAAAACACCGTTGAGGTTGATCCCTATGGCGAGATCCCACTGATCGTAACGAACAGTGTCCATCGCCACACTCGGCGCAATGCCGGCGTTGTTGAACAGCAGCGTCACCGGGCCGAGCTCGCTCTCAGCCTTGTCCGCGACCGCAGCGAACGCGTCGCGATCACGCACATCGAGCTCATATGCCGCAGTGGCCGTAGTGGCACTCAACTCGGATTCGGCCCGCGCCAGCGCCTCGGTGTCGATATCGGCCAACGCCAGCTTGACGCCCTTGCGAGCCAACGCCCGTGCGATCCCCAGGCCGATGCCCTGCGCTCCGCCGGTGATGAAGGCCGTAGCGCCATCCCATTCAGTCATCAGACCGATGTCCTTTCCCCGCGCAATGCCTGCGCTGCATCGAAATTGCTTCCTTACGCGAACAACTGTACGAAGATGGCAAGTCTATGTCAATCAACACAGTCTCCCGGGGAAGACACCGAAGGGCTCGTTCACCTGCCCTTGCCTATGTGTTGGGCAGCATAGTATCGTTCACTGAACATAGACTTGGGCGTGACGCGGTCCTTTTGTCGCCAGGTGGCTTCATCCCCTGCGCACCGCGCATGTCTGCCACTCACTTCCCAACACACTGCGAGGAGCACCATGGCGATTGCCATCACCCCGGACCACGAGAGCATGTCGGCGGCAGCCCGGGCCTGGGCCAAGAAGAATGACGTTCTTCGACTGACCCGCCTCCTGCTCGAAGGCACCGAGAACGAACAGAAAACCGATTCACTGTGGGCGCAGTCCGTTGCGATGGGCTGGCCCTCACTGCTGGTGCCCGAGGAGCTGGACGGAAGCGGACAAACCCTGGCCGAAGCCGCCGTCCTGATGGAAGCACTCGGTGGAAGCTGTGCGCCGCTGCCACTCATGGGCACACTCGCGGTCTCCTCACTGCTCGATCCCGCTGACGACAGTTCCCGGTTGCTGCTCGAGGGGATCACCAAGGGTGACGTACGGATCGGTATCGCGGCACGCGCCATAACAGCCACTGCCGACGCGGTGACAGGCGGCGATCTCGGGCCTGTCGAAGGTGGACGGTCGGCGACGCATCTGGCCATGATCGCGGGCGACGACGTGTTGATCGTCGCTCGGACCGTGGCCGGAGTCAGTGAGCGGATCCGGGCCGGATTCGATCCTTCCCGCGACACGAGCCAGTTCGCCCTGCACAATGTCGCGCTGTCCGAGGTGCTCGTCGTCATCCCCGGCGCGGCCGAACGCCTGCGGGCCACTGTCTCACTGCTGGCTGCCGCCGACGCAGTGGGTGTGGCTCAGGCATGCCTGGCGATCGCTGTCGAGTACGCCGCCACGCGTGAGGCATTCGGTCGTGTCATCGGTTCGTTCCAGGCCGTGAAACACCACTGCGCCGACATGCTGCTCGCAGCCGAGGTGAGCACCGCAGCCACCTGGCGTGCAGCGAACTCCTCGGACAGCGAGCACTTCTCCGTACTCGCAGCCATCGCCTACCGGTTGGCCGGCCAGGCCGCGCTGCGCTGCGCGAAGACGGCGCTGCAGATCCATGGCGGGATCGGTTTCACCTGGGAACACGACATCCACCTCTATCTGCGACGGGCAGGTGCCGGGGCCGCAATCCTCGGGTCCAGCGATGACATCGTCTATGCGGCGGGCCGCGCAGAGACCGTGCTGGCGCGGCCGGAGTCGCGAGTGTCGCTGCCACCGGAGGCAGAGGCGTTTCGGGCCGAGGTGGCCGCCTTCCGAGAGAAAGTTCTCAGCTCTCCCGAGAGCGACCGCCATCAGCTCATCGTGGATGGCGGGTACCTGTACCCGCACTGGCCCCGACCCTACGGTCTGGGTGCCGACCCCATTCAGCAGCTGGTGATCGAGGAGGAGACCCGCGACCTCGACCGGACGAGCGCGCTCGGGGCAACTCACTGGGAGCTGCCGATCATTCTGCCCACCGTGCTGGCGTTCGGCACCGCCGAACAGCAACAGCGCTGGATGAATCCGACGATGCTCGGCCAGACCCGCTGGTGCCAGTTGTTCTCCGAGCCGGGCGCCGGCAGCGACCTGGCTGCCCTGCGTACCCACGCTGTGCGCTGCGAGGGTGGCTGGAACGTCAGTGGACAGAAGGTCTGGACCAGCGATGCCCATCACGCCGATATCGGGTTGGCGCTGGTGCGCACGAATCCCGATGCCGCGAAACACAAAGGCATCACCTGCATGGTGATCGACCTCAAATCAGAGGGAGTGACCATCCGTCCGCTGCGCCAGATCACCGGCAGCTCCGAATTCAACGAGGTGTTCCTCGACAACGTGTTCGTACCCGATGACAACGTGATCGGAGACGTCGACAACGGTTGGGTGGTCGCCCGCGCGACACTGGGTTTCGAGCGTGTCAGCCTCGGTGTGGCGACCTGGAACAACGGACCCGAATGGGAAGAGCTGATGCGCCGCGCCGCGTCCGTCGCGGCTGACCGCCCAGAGCTGGTGCGTAAAGCCGGTGAGATCGCCATCGCCGCCGAAGGCGCGAAAGCACTGGCACAACGCTCGGCTTTCCGCGCGGTGCTCGGGCAGCCCGCCGGAATCGAGGGAAGTATCGCGAAACTCCTCGTAGCCGAGCACGCTCATCAGGTCGGCGATTTCGCGCTCGAGCTGCTCGCCGAGGACGCGGCCTTCGCCGACAACGAAGCCCGCTATGCGACCACCTTGTTCTTGCAATGTCGCATGGCGACCATCGCGGGGGGCACCTCCGAGGTCCTTCGCAACCTGCTGGCCGAGCGCGCTCTCGGTATGCCTCGTGAGCGTGGGGTGTAGCGGGTGCCCAACACTGCCGACGATGACGCCCACGACGCAGTGGACCTCGTGACTGGGCCTCCGCATTTCATCGGGCTCACCGTGACCGCGTATTCGGGTTGTGTTCGTATCCGGATGAACCGGCCCGCGGCGCGGAACTCACTGACTGTCGCCAGCACCGTTCAACTGCTGGCGGCGGTGCGCTGGGCCTTGCGGTCCGGTGCCAGAGTCCTCGTCCTCGAAGGTGACGAACAGGCGTGGTGTGTCGGTGGCGATATCGGCGAGTTCCATCGTGCTCCCGATCGCGGTGACTACATCGACGAGCTGGCAGAAGTACTGCATCGTCTGGTCAGCGAGCTCACCCGGGCGGATGCCATCGTTATTGCCGCGATCGACGGAGTAGCCGCAGGCGCGGGCATGCCATTAGCCGCCGCAGCCGACATCCTGATCGCAAGCGAACGGGCACGCTTCACCCTCGGGTACAACAAGATCGGACTCACACCCGACGGCGGGACCACATTGTTGCCCGCCACCATGGGGCTGCATCGAAGCCTGTATCTGGCGCTGCGCAATCCGATCCTCACCGCCGAACAGGCGCACCGGTATGGATTGGTGGCGGAGGTCGTCCCGGAGGGGCAGCTCGACGGTGCCGTCGATGCGATCGTCGGAGCTCTGGCAAACGGCCCGGGGCGAGCAATGGCACAGACCAAGCACCTGATCCGTGGCCAGGCGACAGCACACGCCGAATCGGCCATGCGCCTGGAAGCCCTGGCGGTGCGACGCGCCGCTGACACCGACGAAGCGGGCGAAGGAATCGCCGCGTTCCTGCAAAAACGTGCCGCGGACTTCACCTGACCGCGAGCCACTGAACAACCAGCACACGACAACGTGGCTGGAACCCCAAGGAGAGAAAATGTCAGTCGAAGGAACCTGGGATATCACCCTTCGCGCACAGCAGGGCAACCGGCCCGCGCGATTGCACCTGGTCGGTGGAGACAACCCGTCGGGCACCATGGCCTCCGACGAAGGAACGGCCGAATTGCGGGACTACGCCGTCGACGGAAACACCGCGACCTGGAAGGTCGGCATCACCGTGCCGATGCCGTTGACATTGGCGTTCACAGCCACCGTCGACGGCGACACGATCAGCGGCAAAGCTAAGGTCACCGCGTTCATCAAGATTCCGTTCGACGGCGTCCGGGTCTAAGAAGACTCAGTCTTCCTGGCGGACGAGCACCAGGACATCCATCCAGCACTCGCCCGCCAGGAAAGCCTGCACGAACGATATACAGACAGCCGCCCCGCGCCTACGCGATGGCCCCAGGATTCGATCGAAAGGCATCGCCACATGGCTACAGACAGCCGCGGCCTCGTCACCCCGCCCGCCAAGGCAACGATCGCGAGTCAGCTGCAGGGCACAGCCACCTCCTTCTCGGCAGGTCCAGTGCAGAGCGCGCACATCCTGGCCACCGCCGGCTCAATATTCGCCGCGCGCGGCTATCACGCGACCACCATGGACGATGTCGCCTGTCGCGTCGGTGTCAGTAAACCCGTTATCTACAAACACTTCAGCTGCAAGCTGGATCTGTATCTGGCGATTCTTCGCCGACATATCGACACCCTGGTAACCAAGATCCGGTCAGCGATGCACTCCAACGAAGACAACCGCACGAAACTCTCGGCGGCGGTCAATGCCTTTTTCGACTTCGCGGAAAACGGCGTCACCGGGTTCGCTCTTCTGTTCGACACTCACGTCGCCGACGAACCCTCTGTTCAATGGCATCTCCGACAGCTTACGACCGGCTGCACCGAGGCAGTGGCCGAGGTGGTCGCCGCCTCCGGACTCGACACGAAACGGGCGCAACTGGTGGCTGCGATGCTGGTCGGGATGAGCCAGTCCGCAGCACGTGACTGGCATGCGGGACGTTTCCCGATCAGCAAATACGACGCCGTCGATCTGATCGTGACCTTGTGCTGGTCGGGACTGTCCCGGACCAGGAGCCGAACCTCGGCCCCTGCGTGAGGGCGAACGACCGCCGCACGCAGGGGCATGGACCTCAGTTCACATTCCTGTCGAATCGCCGCCAGTACCTCGCTCGCAACTCTCGCTTGAGGATCTTGCCCGCAGCAGAGATCGGCAACTCGGGCACTATGGCTAAGCTGCGAGGCAGCTTGTAGTTCGCGAGCATCGTGCGGCAGTGGTCGGCCAGTTCCTCGACACTCAAGGATGCTCCCGTGGCCAAGATAACCACCGCGTGGACCCGCTCGCCCCACCGTTCGTCCGGGATGCCGATGACGGCACACTGCAGAACCGAGGAATGCTGCGCTACCACGTTCTCGACCTCCGCCGAATATACGTTCTCGCCACCGGTGACAATCATGTCTTTGATGCGGTCGACTACGAACACGTATCCCCGATCGTCCATATATCCGCCGTCACCCGTGTGCATCCATCCGCCCCGCACGGCAGCCGAGGTTTCCTCTGGTTTCTGCCAGTAGCCCTGCATGACATGACCGCCCCGCACGACGATCTCGCCGACGACGCCACGCTTGACCTCACGATCCTCGTTGTCGACGATTCGGACCTCCGAGTGCGCGGCCGCCCTGCCAGCCGAGCGGATCAGTCCAGGATCGTCATGGTCGTCTGGAACCAGCAGCGTGGCTACCGGGGCGAGTTCGGTCATGCCGTAAGCCTGGGTGAATGAGGCGTTGGCGATGCGCGCTCGCGAGCCCGATTCAATGCAGCCGCGGAGATCGAGGAGCCGCCATAGACAACGTTGCGCAGGCTTGTCAGATCCGCTCCGGCCGCTTCGGGCGCGTCCACAAGCATCTGGACCATCGTCGGAACCAGCAGCGCATCGGTGACGCCGAGCCGCTCCACAGCGTCGGCAACTCCTGCCGGGGTAAAGCTGGGGATCATCACGTGCGTCGACCCCGTGAGCAGCCCGACACTCCAGGTCAAAAGGTCGGCCAGGTGAAACATCGGAGCGGCATGCAGCAGAGTACCGTCCCTCGTCAGCAAGCCGGTAGTGACCATCGAGCCCATCGACGAGGTGAGCAGGTTCCCATGGGAGAGCATCACCCCTTTGGGCTGGCCGGTGGTGCCTCCGGTATAGAAGACGCCGAACAGGTCGGCCCCACCCCGCCGCGCATCGTCGGCGGCGCTCGAATTCGCGACGATCTCCTCATAGCTCACTGTGCCGTCAGGGATCTCGCCATCACCGGCATAGATGATTGTGCGCAGGCAAGGAACTTGATCGACCAGCGCGAAGATCATGCTGGAGAAATCGTCATCGACGATCAGAATCTGAGTACCGCAGTCGGCGAGAGAGTATGCGATCTCCTGCACGCTCCACCGGGTATTAACCGGGTTCACCACACCACCGGCCCACGGCACAGCCAGCAAAACCTCATGGTAGCGGTCTGAGTTGAGCGCCAGGATACCGACACGATCTCCAGCGCTGATTCCGAAATCGACCAGTCCCCCGGCGAATCGCGCGATTCGCCCAGCCGATTCACCGACCGTTGTGCTTCGGTGTGCGCAGATGGTCATGGCTCTGTCCGGAGACAGCATTGCCGCGCGGTGGATGGACTGTGTCAGATACATAGCAACTCCGAATGGCAGCAGGGGAGACCGCCCGAACCCTTCTTGCCGGATCCGGGATGCGGTCCCATCAGTGTCGAATACGCCCAGCAGAACAATCGGGCCGTCGAGCCGGGCATCGACTCGGAGCCAGACGCAGCGACCATTCTTTTGTGTTGCTGGACACACCGATAGAATCATTCGGATCAAGTCTATGTCAATCATCACAGACGGAAAGGGCCGAATTCGCCCGAGTTGCGTAGCTAAGGGATGTCCCGTAAGTCCGGGATAGTCGCGTCGGACCCAGCTCCGTACACCCGTGTCAGTGGGCGTGGGCGAGGTTGGCCAGTGTCGCTACCCCGGCCATCGCGACACTGACCCCGTCACCGCGTAGACGGCAGTCGCGCAAGATCTTCCAGGTCTTCATCCGGGCGAAAGCATGCTCGACGCGGGCACGGACCGTGCGGTGGGACTTGTTGTGCGCCTGTTTCCATTCCGGAAGCTCGACACCCGGTGACCGGCGGTGCGGAATGATCAAACCGGTGCCCTGGTAGCCGCCATCCGCGATCACTACCGCATGACGGCAGGTGTCGGCCGCACCGGACTCGGCCCATGCCCGGCAGTCGTTACGGTTGCCCGGCAACGGTTTTCCGAGCGCGACGACGAGTTCGGTGTCAGCGTCGATCACGACCTGATGGTTGGTCGACTACCGGTAGTTCTTACTCGGCACTGCGACCTTGTGATCTCGGGTCGGGACCAGGGTGCCGTCCACGATCAACACCGCACCACGCCGGAACCGGGCGCGGGGCCGCAGCGCCAACGCCGGCCCCAGATCCTCGATCACCCGGGCCGCGGCCGACTTCGACACCCCGAACACCGCCGCGACCTGACGCATCGTCAGATTCGTGCGCCAATAGGTGGCCACCAGCAGCACCCGATCTTCGAAACACAACCCCCAAGGTCGACCCCTAACGGCCGATCAGCGCCCTCGCACCGCAACTGGGTGATCAGGCGAGTGAACGTGCGTGGCCGCAGCCCGGAGAACAACTCCACCATCACTGGATCGGACACCGAGATCACCACCGATAACGCGATACTGGTTGCTGCTCAACGACTTACGGGACATCCCTTAAGCCCAGGCCCCTCTCCAGGTCCAGGTCATCACGTCCGCTTGCGGTCGCTCTTCTTTGCCGTCGCTTTGACGGTGCCCTTACGGGCCGTCCGCTCGGCAACCTGCGGTGCGGCGGTTCCCGCCTGAAGCAAGCGCTCCTGGCTGTCGATCAACGCGGCCAGCGCATTCAATGCACGTTCCAGATCGACGCTGTCGGGATCAATCTGCCATTGCAGCTGGATTCCTATCGCGGCGCCGCTGATTACGGCCGCGAGGTCGGCTTCCCGCACCTCGGCCACAGCTGGATCCACACCCTCTGGCCGTTGAATCCGGAACCATTGCTGCAACCCTTCGCGGCGCTGCGAAAGGAAGTCGCAGTACTGCTCATGTAGCGCGCCGGTACTGTTCATTGCCTCCGTAAGGATCATGAACAGCATTCTCGGACTGAGCTGCTGCAGCATGTCCGCGTAGTCCGCCATGACTTGCGTCATGCTGGGTAGTTCTGGATAGCGTTCCTGTGGCATCGCCCGGCCGATGGCTCGCTCGACGACAGCCATAACCAAGCCGTCCTTGTTCTTGAAGTGCCAGGGGATCGACCCGCGACTGATACCGGAACGTTCGGCGATGTCCACGAACGAGGTTCGATCATATCCACGCTCGGCGAACAGTTCCTCCGCAGCGTCCATGATGCGTCGGCGACTCTCTTCGCCGATCTCGTCGATTCGTCGCTGCTGACCGGGTTGATTCACGGGGTCATCCTACTTCCTGGACTTGCATGCCCGGCAACTCACTGTTGATCGACATAATCCATGCCAGGGCCGCCCTACCGAACCATCGACTCTATGCCGGTTGACATAGAGACTGTTGTGCTGTTCTCTCGATGGTGCGGGTGCGCGACGTTGTGGCTACCGCCACACCACACCCGACGCACTCAGAAAGGGCCGAGACATGCAACCCCTCGCTGGCCGAACGGCCTTCATCACCGGCGGCGCCAACGGCATCGGACTGGGAATCGCACGAGCGTGTGCCCGGCAAGGCGCCAAAATTGCCATCGCAGACACCGACCGAGAAGCCCTCGAGGCCGCCAAGGGTGACCTCGTTGCGCTCACCGAAGCAGAGGCGTATCACCTCGATGTCCGGGACCGCGATGCCTTCGAGCGCACCGCCGACAAGGTTGAGCAGGCGC
The DNA here is from genome assembly GCF_050320175.1 of Nocardia sp. FBN12. Lineage (GTDB taxonomy): Bacteria > Actinomycetota > Actinomycetes > Mycobacteriales > Mycobacteriaceae > Nocardia. Next base: position 2,588,874 of record NZ_CP190048.1, read on the forward strand.
TGGGACCAGTGACACTTCTGTTCAACAACGCCGGTGTCTCGGACTCGACCTCACCGCGCAAGATGAACTTCCGCGCCTGGGACTGGGTGATGGACGTCAACCTCAACGGGGTGTACAACGGCATCCAGACCTTCGTGCCACGCATGCTCGACCGCGGCCACCGAGGACACATAGTCAACACCGCCTCGGTCGCAGGACATATCGTCGCCGGTTCCGGCTTCCTTTATCACACATCGAAGTTCGCGGTCGTCGGGCTGACCGAGTCCCTGGACGCCGAACTGGACAGCTACGGAATCGGTGCCAGTGTCTTGTGCCCTGGGCAGGTGGCCACCAACATCGTCAACAACACCATCCGCATGCGACCCGACGGCACCCCACCCCATTCAGCGAAGGTCGCCGCGATCCTCGCCGATGTACAACAACAACTCAACGATAGAGGAGCCGACCCAGACGTGGTCGGCGAGATGGTCTTGGCGGGTATCGAACGCGACAGCCTCTACATCTTCACCGACGACAACTACCTTCCCCTCATTCACCGGCGGACAGCGGCGATCGTGCAGGCTATGGCCGACGTTGGCGCGAATTCGGCGCGACAGTAACCCGAGTAGATGTCTCCGACCACTAGCTTCGATAACTGGGTCCGGGAACCATCTCCGCTGTCGCCGATGCTCAGCCCCTACATAGATGTGCAGTCGATGGGATCCCCCCGACTACGGGCGGAGCACGGTCGAAGCGTCCGCCATGCGAGGTCGGCACGCGCGGAGTCCACACCCCCTATTACGAGGATGAATGCATGGTTGACGCAGAGCCCAAGGGACCGCTCCCCCGCGACCGACGGGCACCAGTGGACGTACCGCTGACACACTTCGCAGAATTCTCACAAATTCGAAAGGTCCTTCTCCTTACCGGAGCGCCGATCGCGTTCGGCATGGTGGCAGGCTTTGCACTGAACACTTGGGTTCCCCTGTGGTGGGCCATGCAAGCTCTCGGCGCGCTCGGCGCTGTAACCTCGGGCCGAGAACACACCACAAGGTTCGGGGCAGCAGGCAGGGGAGCGGTCGTGGGCGCCGTCTTCGCCCTGACCGTCCTGGTTGTTGGTGCGATTACCACCGGCAGCGAGGATATCGTCACGCTGGGAGAGCCAGCGGGCTTCGTGACAATCGCGATCATCGCATCTGCAGGTCTACACACAGCTGGAGTCCGGCGGCTCCGGATCGCTGGCTGATGTGCGGAGCACGGTGTACGCCGACACTCGCACTGTCCTTGCTGGAGCGCCAGCGCCCGTCGAGGTTGCCTACACGCTCGTCCTGGAACCACCAGCAACGCAGATTCAGTTGAACGCCTAGCACATCAACCGGAGCAGGCGAAGGCCCTACCGTACCCATTCCTAGGCGCGCACAACCCGATGCTGGAATACCTCGTCTGCGAATTACCGCCGACGTCAAGGAGCGCACCGCCACCCTGACGCCGCGGTGTACAGGCCGACGACGACGCTGCCCTACGAGGAAAAGGCGCCCTGGAAGAGCGAATACGAGCGCGAGCAGGCGGCGTGGAACCGGATGACCAGCACCATCGGCATGGGCGCCAGCATCGGCACCCTGGTCGGCGGGCTCACCGGTGCGGGCGTCGGATGCGTCCTGGGCGGCATCGCGGGTGCGACAGTTGCGGCCGCCACTATCGTCGGCATGTTCGGGCCGTTCATCCCCGCCGCGGCCGTCGGCTGCCTCGGCGGAATCCTCGCCATCGGCGCACTGGGCACCGTCACCGGTCAGTTGCTGGTGACCGCGCCCGTCGCCATCCTGGCTGCCGCGCAGTACTTCACCACTATCAATTCCCCGATGCCGTCCGCACCGGCGAAGTGATGTCCCCGCGTCCCACCCACCCGCCGCGCCGATGGGTGGGACGTGAGCACGGTCAACCTCGAAGCGCCTGCCCGAGCGGTTCTTTCGGTGCGGCCGGCTGACATATCGGCATAACCGACGAAGATGGCTGATTCGGTCTCCACCTGAGAAGTCGAGGATCGGTAGCGGACCCGCGGCGTCGATTCCCAGCCGTTGTCCTCGCCTCTGAGGTAGTGGTCGAAGAAGCGCTGCAGGTCCGCACGGTTCGCCTCGTCGTAATACCCCCGGTTCTCGAGCGGGTGGCGACGGCGACCGGAGAGCCGGTGGCACCGGGGTGATTCGGCCGCGCACAGGCTCGGCTCCTTCTATCTCGGCAGCGATTCACTGATGAGACGGCTGTCACCACGAAACTCTGCCACTACGAAATCCGCGGCGTCGGTGACGGTGACGTCGTAGATGCCGTTGCGGCCGAACGTGGACCGCTCGACCGCGGTCGCGGTCAGGACCGCGCCGAGTTCCGTCGACCGCAGGAATCGGATGTCGGCTCGTGCGGAGACAGCGGCTTGGTGGCCGCTGTTGCACGCCAGCGCAAACGCAGTGTCCGCGAGCAGAAAGACGTATCCACCGTGGGTAATTCCGTGCCCGTTGACCATGGCGTCGGTGACGGTCATCGTCACCGACGCACGGCCTTGTTCGAGTTCAAGCACCTCGATACCTAGGGCTTGGGACGCGGTGTCGGCGGCAAACATGTCACGGGCGATGCTGAACTGCCTCTGGTCGGCTGTTGTCATCACAAGCTCCTGGGTGGTTGTTCACCCCACACCGGGGCGAGTGGCGGCAGGACTGTGCCTGCGACCACCTGCCCGCCGCGTGGTGGTCAGTGAGTGACCGACTCGAGGCTTTGGGTGTACATTGTCACGCCACCGGTAGCGAACTTGCGGACATCGCGCCCGGCTTCGCGCATCTCCGGCGACGCCAAGCCGCTCCTCAGGTCTTCCTCGTTGTCGAACTGAAGATGCGCCACGGCGTAGTAGGCCGGAGCCGATCCGTCGATGGAAGAGCATTTGCCCCAGGTGAATCCGGACAGTCCGGGCACCTTGGCCGCCAACGGGATGTGGGTAGTGCGGTAGTACTCGTCGAATGCGGCGGGATCGTCTGGAATTCCATAGCAGACTGCGATCTGGTGAGTCACTGGCCTTCTCCGTTCGGCTTGGCAACGAGAGTGAGCACGTCGTAGGTGGCGACGGGATCGCCGTTCTGGTTGGTAACGACGGCATCCCAGCGCACCTCACCGTAGTCGGCACTGGCGCGAGGAGTGATCTGCTTCGCGGTGAGGGTGACCGTCAACGTATCTCCGGCTTTGACCGGGGTCAGGAACCGCAGGTTGTCGACCCCGAAGTTGGCCAGGACCGGGCCTGGCGCCGGGTCGACGAACAGACCCGCAGCGAGCGAGACCACGAGATAGCCGTGCGCGACGATGCCGCCGAAAAGCGGGTTGGCTGCGGCAGCTTCGGGGTCAGTGTGGGCGTAGAAGGTATCCCCGGTGAACTCGGCGAAATGTTCGATGTCGGCGAGTTCGACCTGTCGCGGCCCGCCTACGATGGTGTCGCCGAGCGTCAGCTCGGCCAGGTTCTTGCGGAACGGATGAACCTCGCCTTCGATCTTGTCGGCCCCGGGCACCCAGCGCCGCCCCACTGCGGTGAGAATGTTGGGTGTGCCCTGAATCGCGGTGCGCTGCATGTGATGCAGAACGCCGCGGATGCCGCCGAGTTCCTCACCTCCGCCCGCGCGGCCGGGGCCACCGTGGACGAGCACCGGCAGTGGCGAGCCATGTCCGGTGGATTCACGGGCATCCTCGCGGTTCAGGACGAGGACGCGACCGTGGTATGGGGCCAGACCGAGAACGATCTCACGGGCAATATCGGTGTCGGCGGTGACCAGGGAGGCGACCAGGCTGCCCCGGCCTCGAGCGGCGAGCTCGATCACGTCGGAGGCATCGCGGTAGCCGATGACGGTGCTGACGGGACCGAACGCCTCGACGTCGTGCGGTTCGGTGGCGTCGCGATCGTCGCATCGCAGCAGGATCGGGGACAGGAACGCTCCCGTCTCGGCGTCGGCACCGACCACTTCGACGTTGTCCGGGTCGCCGTGCACGATGCGCGCGCTCTTCGTCAGCGCGCGAATGGATTTGAGCACCTCGTAGCGTTGTTCCAGGCTTGCGAGGGCACCCATCGTCACACCCTCGGCATCGGGTGCGCCGACAACGATCTTGTCCAGGCGGGCACTGGTCGCGGCGACTACGTCGTCGACCAGATGCTCTGGGACAAGGGCGCGCCGGATGGCGGTGCACTTTTGCCCGGCCTTGACTGTCATCTCCGTGACCAACTGCTTGACGAAGAGATCGAACTCTTCACTTCCGGTGGTGACGTCCGCGCCGAGGATAGAGGCGTTGAGCGAATCGGCCTCGGCGTTGAAGCGCACGCCGGCTCCGACCACGTTCGGGTGCGCGCGCAGCGTCGCTGCGGTGTCGGCGGAGCCGGTGAAGGCGACGGAATCCTGGCCGCCGAGGTGGTCTAGCACGTCGTGGGCACTGCCGCACAGCAACTGGACCGACCCCTCGGGCAGCAGCCCGGACTCGACGATGCGGCGGAACACCAGCTCCGTCAGATAAGCGGACTGGCTAGCAGGCTTGACGATCGAGGGAACGCCGGCGATGAAGGCCGGAGCCAGCTTCTCGAGGAAACCCCAGACAGGGAAGTTGAATGCGTTGATCTGGACAGCGACGCCGCGGCGCGAGGTATAGATGTGCTGGCCGAAGAAACTGCCCTTCTTGCCCAGCGGCTCGGGACCGCCGTCGAGGTGGACGGTGTCGTTGGGGAGCTCACGTCGGGCTTTGCTCGCGTAGCTGAGCAGTGTTCCGAACCCGCCGTCGATGTCGATGGCCGAATCGCGTTCGGTTGCGCCCGTGGCGGCCGACAGGGCGTAGAACTCACGCTTTCCGGCCATCAGGGTGGCCGCGAGCGTTTTCAGCGCGGCAGCGCGCTCATGGAAGGTCAGCTTCGCCAGCGCCGGGCCGCCCACGGTGCGGGCGTAATCGATCATGCCGGGCACGTCCACGCCGGTCGACGAGATCCGGGCGACCTCGTGGCCGTCTACTGCACTGAGCAGCGGGGTTCCCACGTCGGGCGCGGTGTGCCAGCGCCCCTGTACATAGCTCTGAAGCAAATTGCTCACGAGGTCTCCATATCCCACCGTACGTTCGGTCAGTAATTACCATCCGTGAACACCGCGCTCCTGTCAAGGGGGCGGACTCGCCCTTCAGCCGAAGAGGTGGGCGCTCAGGTGCGCCGCAGGCCGTCGAAGACGATCGCAACAACCGTGTCGGCAAGGTTGTCGACCCCGCCATCTGCGCGCGGGCGGTACCACTCGACAATCGAGTTGACCATACCGAAGGTCAGCCTGCTGACCAGCGCGGAGTCGATTCCAGGCGGCAAGTCCCCCTCGCGTTCCGCCGCCAGGACGAGTTCGGTGACGAACGCGTCGAATTCCCTGCGGCGTGCCAGCGCCCGGCGCTCGACAGCGGTGTTGCCGCGCACGCGCAGGAGCAGCGTCACGTACGGCAGCTCCGCAACGAGGACCTCCACACTGCGGCGGACCAAGTACTCGAGCCGGTCGATGTACGGACCGGTGGTAGCACCAGCCTCTACGGTGACGGCGAACAGTGCGTTCAGTGCTCGCGAGAGTGCCAGTTCGAGCAGTTCGGCTTTGCCCGAAACGTGGTGATAGATGGCCGACTTGGAGATCCCCAGACGCTTGGAGAGCACCTCCATACTGGTGCCGTCGTAGCCCTTGTCGTTGAACACCTTCACAGCGACCGCCAGAAGCGAGTCGACGTCGTATCCAGGCCTGCCCGGACGTCCCGTTCGTTGCACTACGCGCGCCGATGTCATCGGTCCATCTTCGCTTACACACGCTTGCCGGACCGCTATGGCTGCAACACACCCTTGTTACCAACCGAATGTTCAGTTAATAATTAAAGGACGGACGCAGATGAGGAGCACAGGATGGGTGATGTTTTTCTGGTCGACGGCGCACGGACGCCGCAGGGCCGCTACGGCGGCGCGCTGGCGGAGGTGCGTCCGGATGATCTGGCGGGACTCGTGGTAGCGGAGGCGGTACGCCGCGCCGGGGTACCCGGCGACGCGATCGACGAAGTGATCCTGGGCGCTGCTAACCAGGCAGGCGAGGACAACCGCGATGTCGCTCGGATGGCCGTGCTGTTGGCCGGTTTACCCGACTCGGTTCCTGGATTCACAGTGAACCGGTTGTGCGCGAGCGGCTTGACCGCCGTCGCGCAAGCTGCGGCATTGATCCGCAGCGGTGAAGCCGACATCATCGTCGCCGGCGGCGTGGAGTCGATGACTCGGGCGCCGTGGGTGATAGCCAAGCCTGGAACCCCGTGGGCACGACCCGGCGAGGTCGCCGATACCTCGCTGGGATGGCGGTTCACCAACCCGAAGTTCGCCGAAGCAGACAAGTCCATCCCGGCCGATGCAGCACCAGAGACCCGTAAGATCACCCTGTCCATGGGCGAGACTGCCGAAGAGGTCGCGGCGCTCGAAGGCATCACCCGCGAAGAGAGTGATGCCTTCGCCCTGCGCAGTCACCAGCGAGCGATCACCGCGGCGGACGCCGGTCACTTCGAACGCGAAATCGTGCCGGTCCCGCTGAAGAGCGGAGCGCTCGAAGCTGACGAGACACCGCGGCGCGGAACCACGATCGAAAAGTTGGCGTCGCTGAAGCCTGCCTTCCGCAAGAACGGCATCGTCACAGCCGGCTCATCGTCCTCGCTCTCGGACGGCGCCGCAGCGCTCGTCGTCGCGAGCGAGAAGGCGGTGGCCCGTTACGGCTTCACCGTCCGCGCGCGGATCGTCGGGTCCGCCAGTGCCGGAGTTGCGCCGCAGATCATGGGCCTCGGACCGGTTCCCGCCACGAAGAAGGTGCTCGCTCGCGCAAAATGGTCGATCGCGGACTTGGACGCGGTCGAGTTGAACGAGGCCTTCGCAGCTCAATCCCTCGGTGTGATCCGCCGACTGAAGCTGGACGAGGCGATCGTCAATGCCGACGGCGGTGCCATTGCCCTCGGTCATCCCCTCGGTTGCTCCGGTGCACGGATCCTGCTGACACTGCTCGGACGGATGGAGCGTGAGCAGGCTCGCCGCGGTCTGGCAACCCTGTGCGTCGGCGTCGGGCAGGGCACCGCGATGCTGATCGAGGCACCATGACGCACTTCGTCACCCTCGATGTCGATGAACGAGCCGATCGCGTCGTCGTGACCCTCGATCGTCCGGCGCAGCGCAACGCGATCACCACCGAGATGATCGACGAACTGCACGCCGTATGCACTCGCATCGAGGCCGACCCGAAGCTCCTGCTCCTCACCGGTCGTGGTGAGCACTTCGCCGGTGGAGCCGATATCGGGCAGCTCCGCACCCGCACTCGCCATGACGCGCTCGCCGGGATCAATCGCATCCTGTTCGACCGCATCGGACGCCTGCCACTGCCCACCGTGGCTGCGGTCAGCGGATTCGCACTCGGCGGCGGCGCAGAATTGGCATACGCGTGTGACATCCGAATCGCCACCACCACAGCGAGGTTCGGCAACCCCGAACCGGGACTAGGCATCATGGCCGCCGCCGGCGCCACATACCGGCTTCCCCAACTGGTCGGGGCGTCGGTCGCGAAGCAGGTGCTGCTCGGCGGACACGTCCTCGACGCCGACACCGCGCTCCGCACCGGACTGGTTCTCGATGTCGTAGAGCCGGGAAACCACGTCGACGCCGCCCACCAGCTACTCGACCGTATCGCCCGCTCGGCCCCGCTGGCGCTACGACTGACCAAGACCATCATCAATTCACCGGGCACACACCCGTTCGCCGACGACATCGCCCAGGCCGTGCTGTTCGAGACCAGGGACAAACACGACCGCATGACCGCCTTCCTGGAGAAGAAATGACCGAAAAACAGATACCGGCCCGCGTCGCCGTGATCGGCGGCGGCCGAATGGGCGCCGGCATCGCGCAGGTGTTCGCCACCGTCGGCAGCGAAGTCGTCATCGCCGAAACCGGCGATCAGGCCGCCGCCCGAAACCGTGTCGCGACTGGACTGGGTCGTGCGGCCGAACGCGGCAGGCTCGCCCACTCGGCCGTCGACGAGATCCTCGGACGCGTTGCTACCGTCGCGTCCCCCATGGAGATTCATCCGGAAACAGACCTGGTCGTCGAGGCAGTTCCCGAGAACCTCGATTTGAAGGCCGGCGTGCTGAAGGCGGCCGAGAAGGTAGTCGGCCCAAGCACCGTGATCGCCAGCAACACCAGCTCACTGTCGATCAGCGAGCTCGGTGCGGGCCTCGCGGACCCGACCCGGTTCCTCGGGATGCACTTCTTCAACCCGGTCCCCGCATCCGACCTGGTCGAGATCGTCACCGCACCCGCGACCTCCCCGTCCGTGGTCGACAAGGCCGTGGCCTGGGTGAGCTCACTGGCGAAGGTGGACGTCGTCGTCAACGACTCCCCCGGATTCGCCACCAGCCGCCTGGGTGTATTCCTCGGCCTCGAGGCCATCCGGATGCTCGAAGACGGCGTCGCCAGCGCCGAGTCGATCGACCGGGCCATGGAGCTCGGCTACCGGCACCCGATGGGCCCGTTGCGCTCGACCGACCTCGTCGGCCTCGACGTCCGGCTGGCCATCGCCGAACACCTCACCGCCACCCTCGGTCCGCGCTTCGAACCGCCGAAGCTGCTGCGCGACAAGGTTGCCCGAGGCGAACTCGGCCGCAAAAGCGGACGCGGATTCTACGACTGGACCACCCCGAAGAACGGAGAACGGGCATGACCGTTGCAGAGACCCCCACCGTGACCGTCGACGTCGACCAGGCACTGGCCACCGTCACTCTCTCCCGGGCCGCCGCCTCCAACGCGCTCGACCGCGTCACCAAGGAGTCGCTGCTCGACGCGCTCCGGCAGGTCGGGGCCGACGTCGAGGTGCGTGCGGTGCTCTTGACCGCGCAAGGCCGGAACTTCTGCGTCGGGCAGGATCTCGGCGAGCACGTCGAAGCCCTGCGCGCCGACCCGCAGTCCGCGATGAATACCGTCGGTGAGCACTACAACCCGCTGCTGAAGGCTGTCACCGAACTGACCGTTCCCGTCGTCGTCGCGATCCGCGGTGCTTGCGTCGGCGCCGGACTCGGACTGGCACTCGCCGGTGACATCCGGGTCGCCGGCGAAGGCGCGAAGTTTGCCACCGCGTTCACCGGGATCGGGCTCGCCAGCGATTCGGGCCTGAGCCACACCCTCGTCCACGCGGTCGGCGCCAGCCGGGCCGCCGGTTTGATGCTGCTCGGCGACCGCTTCGGCGCCGCCGACGCCGCCGCATGGGGACTGGTGCACCGAGTTGTCGCCGACGACGACGTCGAGACCGTCGCCCGCGAACTCGCACTGCAGCTCGCACACGGCCCCACCCAGGCCTACCGACAGGTCAAAAGCCTCCTGAACGCCGGTGTTCCCGGCCTGACCGAGGCCCTCGACCGCGAGCAGATCGCACAGCAGACACTCGGCGCCAGCGCGGATCACAGCGCCGCGGTCGAAGCCTTCCTGGGCAAGTCGCGACCGATCTTCACCGGTCACTGATCCCCGTCTGTGCACTCGACCGGCAATGTCCGCCCCGAACCTTGCGTGCGGACAGACGGTCACGGATACTATTACTGACCGAATATTCGGTATTGAAATGAGGGCCACATGACATCGTCGGCAACTACGGACGACCTGCGGGACCTGTTCGACGACACCATCGCGCACGATCAGCGGATCGAGCCTCGCGACTGGATGCCGGACGACTACCGCAACACGCTGATCCGGCAGATCGCGCAGCACGCGCACTCGGAGATCATCGGTATGCAGCCCGAGGGGAACTGGATCACCCGCGCGCCGTCGCTGCGCCGCAAGTCGATATTGCTCGCGAAGGTGCAGGACGAGGCCGGGCACGGGTTGTACCTGTACTCCGCAGCCGAGACCCTCGGCGCCAACCGTACGGACCTGACCGAGAAGCTGATCACCGGGAAGCAGAAGTACTCGTCGATCTTCAACTACCCGACGCTGACCTTTGCTGATGTCGGTGTCATCGGGTGGCTCGTCGACGGAGCAGCCATTTGCAACCAGGTCCCCTTGTGCCGCACCAGTTTCGGACCGTACGGGCGGGCGATGATCCGGGTGTGCAAGGAGGAGTCGTTCCACCAGCGGCAGGGCTTCGAGCTGCTCATGACGATGATGCGCGGCACCGACGCCCAGCGCGCCATGGTTCAGGAAGCGGTCGACCGCTGGTGGTGGCCGGCACTGATGATGTTCGGTCCGCCCGATGATCAGTCCCCCAACACCGAGCAATCCATGACGTGGAAGATCAAGCGGCACACCAACGACGAACTGCGGCAGCGCTTCGTCGACATGAGCATCCCCCAGGCCGAGGCGCTCGGGGTGACCTTCCCCGACCCGGACCTCGTGTGGAACGCCGAACGCGGCCACCACGACTTCGGCGAACCCGACTGGAGCGAGTTCATGGACGTCATCAAGGGCAACGGTGCCTGCAATGTCGAACGCATCACCAACCGTCGCGCCGCGCACGAGGGCGGCGCTTGGGTCCGCGAAGCAGCAACGGTCTTCGCCGCCCGTGAACGAGAGGGCTCGTAGGACCATGACCGACACGGAGTTCACTGCTGAAGACGGCCATGGAGCCGTTCCCACCACCGACGTGCCGAACCGGCTCGCCCCGGCCCCGGTCAAGGCGGACTGGCCCCTGTACGAGGTGTTCGTCCGCGGCAAGCGCGGCCTGAACCACGTTCATGTCGGTTCCTTGCACGCGCCGGATGATGCGATGGCACTGCACCATGCTCGCGACGTCTACACCCGCCGCAACGAAGGTGTGAGTATCTGGGTCGTCCCGTCGGTCGCGATCGTCGCTTCCAGCCCGTCAGAGAAGGACCCGTTCTTCGCTCCTAGCGGGGACAAGGTCTACCGGCATCCGACGTTCTACGACATTCCCGACAACGTCCCCCACATGTGAGGCGCACACCATGATCGATCACGACAACGCCTACGGGGGCCTCGTCGACGAAGACAACCACGGGCAGTGGGCCTTCGGCACCAGCTTCGACGACCCACTCGCCGGCGTGGACACCACCGTCCCGGACGACGTCGACCTCGGCGCCCTGGCCAGATACTGCTTGTCACTCGGCGACGACGCTCTGATCTCTTCGCACCGACTGTCCGAATGGTGCGCCCGAGCCCCCGAGCTCGAAGAAGAGATGGCCCTGGCCAATATCGGCCTGGACCTGCTCGGCCAGGCGCGACTGTTGCTCGCCCGCGCGGCCGCCGCCGACTCCAGCGTCGTTCCGTTCATCTCCGACTCGTCACCCGTGCCCGCTGAGGACGCCTTGGCGTTCTTCCGCACAGATGCCCAGTTCCGCTGTGTCCGTCTGTGCGAGCTCGACAACGCTGACTTTGCTGAAACCATCGTGCGCACCCTGGTCCTGTCGACCTGGCGGCTCGCTATATTCGCCAAGCTACGCGACAGTCGTGACCCGGTCCTGAGCGCGGTGGCCGCCAAGGGTGTCAAGGAACTGACCTACCACCGCGACTACGCTGCTCGTTGGACCGTCGTTCTCGGCTGCGGCACCGACGAATCCCGTCGCCGGATCCGCACGGCGCTCGAGTTCGTCTGGCCCTACACCGCAGAGCTTTTCGTTCCCACCGAGGACGAACTGGCGCTCGCTGCCAGCGGCGTCGGAATCGACCCCCGGACGGTGCGCGAAGAGTTCGACGCGGTGACAAGCCACGTATTGCACGCAGCGGAACTCGAGACGCCCGGCGGTCCGACGGTCGGCACGGTCGGCGGACGGGCCGGCCGACTCGGTCTGCACACCGGGGCCCTGAGCGTGTTGCTGGCCGAGATGCAGTCCGTCGCACGCGCGCATCCCGACGGGTCGTGGTGACTATGACCACCGCGGCCCGAACCAATACCCAAGGCATCGAGAACGCGCGGGCACTCGTCGAGTCGGTCCTCGACCCCGAGATGCCGATGCTGACCCTGGCAGATCTCGGTGTCGTCCGCGACGTCGCGGTCGACCCGGACGGTGCTGTGGTGGTCACCATCACGCCCACGTACTCCGGATGCCCCGCACTGGCAACCATGCGCGCCGACATCGAACATCTTCTGTACCAGCACGATTACCGCCGGGTTCGGGTCGACACCAGCCTCACCCCGGCGTGGAGCAGCGACTGGATCACCGAATCGGGGGTGCGCAAGCTGCGCGAAGCCGGATACTCCACACCGGGCACCGCGCCCACGGCGCGGGGCCCGGTGCCGCTCACCCTGACCAATCGGCGCCGCGCCGTCGCCTGTCCCCAGTGCGATTCCCCCCATACCGAACTGGTCTCGGAGTTCGGAGCCACCTTGTGCAAGGCGCACTACCGATGCCTGGCCTGCCTCGAACCGTTCGACCATGTGAAAGAAATCTGACATGACCACCACCGCTGAGTCACCCGATATCCGCCGCGCTCCACGCAATCGCGACTTCCACCATCTACAGGTTGCCGACGTCGAGAGTCTCTGTGACGACGCAGTCGCCGTTACTTTCGAAGTCCCGGACAGCCTGGCTGCGGAGTTCGATTTCCAGGCTGGACAGTCCCTGACTCTGCGCCGCACCATCGACGGCGTCGAGCATCGCCGGTCGTACTCCATCTGTGCACCCGTCGGCGGTTCGCCCCGCGTCGGCGTGCGGGAGGTGCCGGGCGGGCTGTTCTCCACCTGGCTCGTCCGTGACGTCCGCGCCGGTGACGTCGTCGAGGTTCAGACACCGGCCGGCAACTTCGTCGTCGACCCTGCCGTCGCTGGCAGGCACCTGCTGATCGCCGCGGGCTCGGGCATCACGCCGATGCTCTCCATCGCGGCATCGGTCCTCGCGAACCCCCACTCGTCGGCAGTGCTGCTCTACGGCAACCGGCGCACTCGCTCGGTGATGTTCGCGGAGGAGATCGCCGACCTCAAGGATCGCTACGGCACCCGACTCGAAGTCGTCCACGTACTCTCCCGCGAACCCCGCGATGTCGAACTGTTCACCGGCCGCCTCGATGCGGATCGCCTCCGCAACATCGTGTCAGCGGTCGTACCCGTGGCAGATATCGACGACGTCTGGCTGTGCGGCCCCTATGGCATGGTCACCGACGCCCAGACCGTCCTCGGCGAGTTCGGCATCGACAGCGCACGCATCCACCACGAACTGTTCTTCGTCGACGACGTGCCGCCCCCGCAACAGATCCACCGCGAGCCGGGGGTCGAGGGCCCCTCCAGCGAGGTCACCATCGTCCTTGATGGCCGCAGCACCACCGGCACCCTGCCGCGCGACCAGAACATCCTCGACGCCGCCGAGGCCATCCGCTCCGATCTCCCCTTCGCTTGCAAGGGCGGCGTCTGCGGCACCTGCCGCGCCAAGGTCACCACTGGCGATGCGCAGATGATCCGCAACTATGCACTCGACGACGATGAAGTCGGCGCTGGATTCGTACTCACCTGCCAAACCCTGCCCTGCAGTGATGCCGTCACCATCGACTTCGACGCCTGAAACCGCTCGGCCTGTACCCGCGCAGCGAAATACCAGATGCCGGAAGCTGTCTCGCCTCGAGGTTTCCTCGCCTTCTCGGAGGACTCCGAATGTGGTCCGATAGGACCCGGACGGAGCCATCGTGGCAGCACCGAGGGGCACCCGGACGGGTTTGCGTGAGAACGTCGCCGAGCTCGAACGGGTCTACGTGGTATTGCGTTCAGCGAGTGCATATTTCGCCTCGGAGCTCAACCTGATCCGGAGGTGATCGTGCGGTTCGTCACCGACCACCCGCAGCACTCGTTCGAGCTCGCATTGCCCCATCCAACGGAATCAAAAAAATCAGCTCTCCCGACTATCGGGGCCACCTCGCAATCACATCCGCCTGGTCGACCTGGCAACACCAAGCGCGGCTGTCCCGCTACAGGCGACGAGAACCCTGTCCAGCTGAGCGCCGGTGCAGTCCTAACAGGCCGGTGGGGTCATGATGACTTCACATTCGCCGGGCGTCGAACAGCAATCGGCCAGATCAGCGCTATGCCCGTTGCGGCTGCGCTCGTCATTCTCCCTCGCTGAGCCATGTCGGTCCTGGTCCGTTGTCCTCATCGAAGATGAGCCACGTCCGAGTGGACTGCACGCCGTCCAAACTCTGCAACCGATCCAGTACGAGGGTGCGCAGGCTGGAATTGTCTGGTGCGCGGACCAGCACCAGCACGTCGAACTCGCCTCCCAGTAGGGAGAAATGCTCGACAAACGGCAGCGTTCGAAGACGCGTGGCAACACCTTTCCACGAGTCCTGACGTATCGATAGTGCAATGAACGCGGACGCACCGAAGCCCGCCCGCCCGTGAGCGATGCGGGTGGTGAACCCATCGATGATCCCCGCCCCTTGTAGTCGCTCGATCCGCACGTAGGCATGGGCCCGAGAAATATGCGCCTTCTCCGCGAGCGATCGCATCGAGATCCTGCCGTCTTCCACCAGGAGCTGGATGATTCGCCGATCGACCCTGTCCAGTTCGTGGTTGTCATCGGTGTTCACTGCCATTCGTCCATCCTGAGTGCGGCCATCGCATAGCGAGTGGACATTGTGCTATCGGTTCCTCCCATCTTAGACAATATGTCGTCGAAATTCGATTGCTGGTTGTGGTAGTGACATCACATTGCGAGCATTGGTCGACACAATGCATTCTTGGAGGTTGATGTGACGCTCGTGGAACGTGCGCCTACGCAGGAGTACAGGCAGTACTTGCCCGCGGACACCGTGGTTCAGTACCTGAGTCCAGCGGGTGAATCTATGTCGAGCGAAGCTCGGTACCCACGCCCCGACGATGCTCGCCTCGTCGATATGTACCGAAACATGGTGCTGGGCAGACGATTCGACCAGCAGGCGACAGCACTGACAAAGCAGGGACGCCTCGCCGTCTATCCGTCTTCGCGTGGTCAGGAAGCGTGCCAAGTCGCGGCTGCGATGAGCATGCAGCCGTCGGACTGGATGTTCCCCACCTACCGAGACTCGGTGGCACTTGCGACCCGCGGTGTAAAGCCAGTGCAGATCTTGAGCATGCTCGCCGGCGATTGGCACTGTGGGTATGATCCGGCTGCCCACCGCAGTGCCCCGCAGTGCACTCCCCTGGCCACTCAACTGTTGCACGCGGCCGGCCTGGCGTATGGCGAGAGCCGGAAGGGCAACCCCACGATCGCGGTCGCGTTCTGCGGCGATGGTGCGACCAGTGAGGGTGATTTCCATGAGGCGTTGAACTTTGCGGCCGTGTTCAAGGCGCCGGTGGTATTCCTGGTTCAGAACAATGGATTCGCGATCAGCGTGCCACTCGCCCGGCAAACCGTTGCACCGAGCCTGGCGCACAAAGGAATCGGCTACGGGATCGGTTCCGAACAGGTGGACGGGAACGACCCTGTCGCGATGCTCGCGGTGATGGATGAGGCCGCGCGGTTCGTCCGGGCAGGCAATGGACCTGTGATCGTCGAGGCACACACTTACCGCATCGACGCCCACACCAACGCGGACGACGCGACCCGGTATCGCGACGCCGCCGAAGTCGAGCAGTGGCTGCAGCGTGACCCACTTCTACGCCTGGAGGCATATCTGCGAGGTAAGGGCATGATCGACGATGGCTATGTTGCCGACCTCACCGCCGAAGCAGAGGCTCAAGCTGCAGCGCTCCGGGACGGCATGAACGCCGATCGCCCAACTGACCCGCTCGATCTGTTCCGCCATGTCTTCGCCGAGCCCACTCCGCAGTTGCGTGAACAGCAGGCCCAGGTACAAGCAGAACTCGCAGCCGAGATCGAGGAGAACTGACATCGTGCCCACACTCACCATGGCACAGGCGCTCAATACAGCATTGCGGGATGCCCTCACCGCGGACGAGAACGTTGTCGTCTTCGGCGAAGACGTCGGCACCCTCGGCGGCGTGTTCCGAGTTACCGATGGGCTGACCCGTGACTTCGGTGAAGACCGCTGCTTCGATACACCGCTGGCCGAATCCGGCATCATCGGATTCGCGATCGGTATGGCCATGGCTGGATTCAAGCCGGTCGTCGAGATGCAGTTCGACGCATTCGCCTACCCCGCATTCGAGCAAATCGTCTCCCACGTCGCCAAAATTCGTAACCGCACCAAGGGTGCGCTGTCGGTTCCGATGGTCATTCGCATACCGTTCGCCGGCGGGATCGGCGGCGTCGAGCACCATTGCGATTCCAGCGAAGGCTACTACGCACACACCCCAGGTCTGAAGGTGGTTGCTCCAGCGACCGTCGAGGACGCCTACACCTTGCTGCGGCACGCGATCGACGACCCCGACCCCGTGATCTTCCTCGAGCCCAAACGACTGTACTTCTCCCGAGCCGACGTAAAGCTTGTCCAGGGCGCACCGTTCGGGACGGCTACGGTGCGGCGTGCGGGTAGAGACGCCACCCTGATCGCGTACGGTCCGTCGGTCGCGGTTGCACTCGAGACGGCTGAGGCTGCTGCGGCCGAGGGTCACGACCTCGAAGTGATCGACTTGCGTTCGATTGTCCCGTTCGACGATACGACTGTGATGACATCGGTGCGCAAGACCGGACGGTGCATCGTGATCCAGGAGGCGCAGGGTTTCGCCGGCGTGAGCGCAGAGATCGCTGCTCGTGTTCAGGAGCGATGCTTCCATCACTTGCATGCACCGGTATTGCGGGTCAGTGGATTCGACATCCCTTACCCTGCCCCGAAGCTCGAACGCCTGCATCTGCCCGGTGTCGACCGAGTGCTCGACGCCGTCGACAGACTGCAGTGGAATGACATCGCCGACACCCGTTGGGCGGTGACCGCATGAGTGACCAGGTATTCCTGCTCCCTGATCTCGGTGAAGGACTGACCGAGGCCGAGATCTTGGAATGGAAAGTGAAGGTCGGCGACACCGTCGTCATCGATCAGGTAGTAGTCGAGGTCGAAACCGCCAAAGCTTCTGTCGAGGTGCCTATTCCGTTCGACGGGACGGTCGTGGCCCTGCACGGAGACGAAGGTGCCACACTGCAAGTTGATACCCCCTTGATCACAGTCACCAGAACCGGAACCTCACCGACTACCCCCTCGGCGCACGAACAGTACCGAGAGGAGGAGCGCGCAGGATCGGGCAATGTGCTGATCGGCTACGGGACCAGCGACGACACCCGCAAACGCCGAAGGCGCGTCGGTTCTCGCTCCACGACAACCCCACCGG
Organism: Nocardia sp. FBN12; assembly: GCF_050320175.1. GTDB lineage: Bacteria > Actinomycetota > Actinomycetes > Mycobacteriales > Mycobacteriaceae > Nocardia. Next base: position 2,606,081 of record NZ_CP190048.1, read on the forward strand.
CAAGTACGACCCGTCCTACTATCCCAGCTCCGCTGCACAGTGCGGCCACCACCGATTCCAGCCGCGTGATCTCGCCGATCGTGCGAAGCCTCGCCGCCGAGAACGCGATCGACCTTTCAACCGTGATCCCCACAGGGTTCGGCGGCGTGATCCGCCGCGCTGACGTCGAGCAGGCGATAGCAGGAGCGCCTGGGCCACTCACTGCGGCGATCCGCATGACCAACTCCGATCAGCGGGTCCCGCTGAAGGGGCTGCGTAAGGCCGTCGCGGACAAACTTTCCACCAGTCGTCGGGAAATCCCCGATGCGACGACGTGGGTAGACGTGGACGCCACCAACCTCATCCAGGCCCGCCGCTCGATCAATGCCAGTCTCGCGGAGAACGAGCAAATCAGCCTGCTGGCATTGCTCGCACGGCTGACCATCGCAGCGTTGCAGCAGTTCCCGGAGCTCAACGCCACCGTCGACACCGCTCGTGCAGAGATCATCCAGTTCGGCAGCGTGCATCTCGGAATCGCGGCGCAAACACCACGTGGTCTGGTCGTCCCTGTGGTCGAAAGCGCCGACAGCCTCACCACGGTCGAGCTCGCACAGCAGTTACGGGCAACCACGGTGCTCGCCCGTGACGGCAAGCTTCCCCCAAACCGCCTGACTGGGGGCACTTTCACCCTCAATAACTACGGAGTGTTCGGAGTAGACGGTTCGACGCCCATCATCAACTATCCTGAGGCGGCCATTCTCGGCATCGGCCGCATCATCGATAAACCCTGGGTAGTCGACGGCGAGCTGACCGTTCGCAAGATCACCCAGATCTCTCTCAGCTTCGACCACCGCGTCTGTGACGGTGGGGTTGCCGGCGGATTCCTGCGATTGTTCGGCGACTACATCGAGAATCCGATCGCTGTGCTGGGGAGGCTCTGAATGACTGTGACACAGAGCGATGTCCTCATTCTGGGGGGCGGATCCGGTGGCTACGCATGCGCAATTCGTGCCGCTCAGCTGGGCCTATCGGTGACACTGATCGAAGCCGACAAGGTCGGCGGCACCTGCCTGCACCGGGGTTGCATTCCCACCAAAGCCCTGCTCCACGCCGCCGAGGTCGCCGACACCGTACGGGATAGTGCGGAATTCGGGGTTCGGGCAGCCTTCGAGGGCATCGATATCGCCGCTGTCCACAAGTACAAGGACAACACCGTCGACCGCCTGCACAAGGGCCTGAGCGGACTAGTTGCACATCACAAGATCAGCGTGGTCAACGGACACGGGACCCTTGTTGGCGACCGGACTGTCGACGTCGAGGGAACCCGGTACACAGGATCCTCTGTCGTCTTGGCTACCGGCTCGCACGCACGCACTATTCCGGGCATCGAGCTCGGCGACCGCATCGTCACAAGCGATCGCGCACTGGAGCTCGATTACGCACCGAAGTCCGCGATCGTGCTCGGCGGAGGCGTCATCGGGGTCGAATTTGCCAGTGTCTGGGCATCATTCGGCGCAGATGTCACAATCATCGAAGCGCTCCCCCGCCTTGTCCCCGCTGAAGACCCATGGTGTTCGAAGCTGCTCGAACGGGCCCTGCGCAAGCACGGAATTTCGAGCCTGACGGCGACCAAAGTCGCGGCCGCGAAGGAGTCCGCCAACGGGGTCGTTGTCGAACTCGACGGCGGTCAGCTACTCGAGGCAGAGGTACTGCTGATGGCAGTCGGGCGTGGACCACGCACCGCCGACAGCGGCTTTGCCGAGCAAGGGATCACTCTCGAACGCGGCTTCGTCGTTACCGATGAGCGCCTCCGCACCAGTGCCGACGGTGTCTACGCGGTCGGAGACATCGTCGCTGGGCTTCAGCTCGCGCACCGCGGCTTTCAGCACGGAATCTTCGTGGCAGAGCAGATCGCCGGACTCGACCCCGTCCACGTCGACGAGCACCTGATTCCCAGGGTGACGTACTCGCATCCTGAGGTTTCCTCTGTCGGTCTGACGGAAGAAACCGCCCGCGAGCAACACGGTGAGGTCACATCCGTTGTCTACGATCTCGGGGGTAACGGCAAAAGCCAGATCCTGAGAACGGCTGGAGCCATCAAGGTCGTCCGGGCCGGAGATCGCGACAGCCCCGGGCCCGTAGTGGGTGTACATATGGTCGGTGATCGCGTCAGCGAACTGATCGGTGAAGCGCAGCTCGCGGTGGCGTGGGAGGCGCTACCCACAGATATCGCGCGATTCGTGCACGCACACCCTACGCAGAACGAATCGTTCGGAGAGGCGATGCTCGCGCTCGCGGGAACTCCGCTGCACTCACACAGCTGATCGTCCGGGGGTGGAGGTCCGGCCCCGCCAATCGAAACCTCCACCCCGTTCGACGAGCCTCCACAGAGCCACCCTCACACGGTTGGTACCGAAACGATCTACAAAATCAACCGAACCCGATCTCGAACTCGTCGCTGAATGCCCGGTAGAGCGCATTTCACGGCCGTCTCGAATGATTCGGTGGTGGACGAAATCGTCTCCGATGAACAGTGAGCTCTATCGGAACCAATTGGGTATCGCGATCCGGAAGAAGACACACAAATGGATGAACAGATCGGGAAACCTCCAACAGCGGGACGAAAGCTGCTCCGGCTCGAGATCCGAAACGCGGAAACTCCGATCGAACACAAACCCGATTGGATCCGCACCCGCGCGAAAATGGGCCCGGCGTACACCGAGCTCAAGGGGCTGGTCAAAAAAGCGGAACTGCACACGGTCTGTGAGGAAGCCGGGTGCCCTAACATCTACGAATGCTGGGAGGATCGCGAGGCCACGTTCCTGATCGGCGGTGAACAGTGCACCCGCCGTTGCGACTTCTGCCAGATCGGCACCGGCAAGCCCGCGGCTCTCGACCGCGAGGAGCCGCGCCGCGTGGCCGAAAGCGTCAAGGCCATGGGCCTGCGCTACTCGACGATCACCGGTGTCGCCCGCGATGATCTGCCCGACGGTGGAGCGTGGCTGTATGCCGAGACGGTCCGACAGATCCACGCGCTGAACCCCGGCACGGGTGTCGAGAACCTGATCCCAGACTTCAACGGAAAACCTGACCTGCTCGCCGAGGTGTTCGAGTCTCGACCGGAGGTCCTAGCCCACAATCTGGAGACTGTCCCCCGCATCTTCAAGCGGGTCCGCCCGGCCTTCCGCTACGAGCGGTCCCTGGGCGTCATTACCGCGGCTCGCGACGCCGGTCTGGTCACCAAGTCGAACCTCATTCTCGGCATGGGCGAGACGCCGGAGGAGGTCCACCACGCGATGGTGGATCTACACGAGGCCGGCTGCGACATCATCACGATCACCCAATACCTGCGCCCGTCGCCTCGGCACCATCCGGTCGAGCGTTGGGTCAAGCCGGAGGAGTTCGTCGAGCACGCCGAGGCCGCCGACGAGATCGGTTTCGCCGGTGTCCTGTCCGGGCCGCTGGTCCGCTCGTCGTACCGCGCCGGCCGCCTCTACGCGCAGGCGTCGGCGCACCACGGTCGGGCTCTTCCTGCGAACCAGGCCCACCTCGCCGAGCAAAGCGCCATACGGCAAGATGCAACGTCGGCGATCGCCCAGAAGCGCTGATCGAATGCCGGGCACCGGCCTACGTGGAATCGCGGTCTCGCTGCCCGCGGCTGTCCGTGGCCGCGTCCGACGCATGACACACCGACCTCACCTATCGCGAGCTGGCATCAACGATAAGTTCCCGTTCCTGCTCGGCTACGAAGCGGCCGACACAGTCCGCTGTCCGGAACTCACCGGCGGACTCGCCGATGTCGACATCGATGCCGGCCCTTGATCGACTTCTTCTCCCGGGGCGGGTCGCTCAATCCTCCTGGTACGGCGACTGTCTGCCGGATCGCGACTTCCCGATGCTGATCAACCTGTACCTGCAGAGACGACTGCCGCTGGACGCGTTCGTCACCAAGCACATCACCCTCGACAAGGTGGAGCAGGCCTTCCCCGCCATGCACGAAGGCAACGTGCTGGGGTCGACGATCCTACCGTAGGCGGGCGGCTTCGTATCGATAAGGTGGTGACCTCTGGATCCCTCCAAAATGCCCCGTATCTGGGCGAAGCCACCTGCGCGCCCGTGTTGGTGCACCCCGACAACCACCCGCTCTGGCAGCAGACACATTCAGGCCAGGAGTACTGGTCGCTCACGACGCACCGGGTCCATCCGCAGACGCCTGCTCACGGCTCCCAGCGCACGCGCGTCTACACCGGCAACACCACGAATGACGCGCCAGTTTGGACCCGGTACGCCGCGGTCGTAGCCGGGTGGACAGCTGATAGTCGGCAGCGCTACCGGTCGGTGCTGCGGTTGCTGCGTGCGTCACCGAGGCGCCGGTTCGCGAGCGTCAGTGCGGCTTGGTCCGTGGTAGTGGCATTCGTCTGAGCGATTGCGTACACCTCCGCCAGTGTGTCGCCGATACCGCGAGTGCGCTGTTCGACGGTGTCCTTGTCCCAGCCGAGAACCTCGCGACCCACCAGATGTAGTGCCCCGCCAGCGTTGGTGACGAAGTCAGGGGCATAGAGAATTCCACGCTCGCGGAGAATCGTGCTGGCGTGCCCGTCTGAGAGGATGTTATTTGCGGCTCCGACGACAGCACGAGTGGGTAGTTCGGCTGCGACACGACGGTCGATGACCGAACCCATCGCGCAGGGGGCGAAGATGTCGCAAGGCGTGCACAGGGCCTGGTCGACTCCGATAACGGTGTGTCCGAGTTCTTCTGCCCACGCCAGGCGCTGGGCATCGGTGTCGCAGACGATAAGGCGAGCTCCTGCCTTCGAGGCGAGATCTGCAACGACGCCGCCTACGGCCCCGAGTCCCTGGACAAGAATCGTGAGTCCGTAGAGGTTGCCCATCTGATGATGCGCGGCGGTGGCTTTCAGTGACTCGAACACACCGAGCGCGGTGTTGTGAGCGCTCGATCCAGCGCCTCCGCGCTCAGTCGACCTGCCGAACACGAAGCTGGTTGCGTCGTTGAGGGCGTCCATGTCCGCAGAGTTCGTATTTACATCTGGACCGGTGAAATAATTGCCCTCGAGCTTGTCGATGTTCTCCGCATGCAGGGTCAGAATTCGAGCCCATGTGGTGTCGTCGATCTCGTGCCGGGGTGCCGGTAGCGCGATCACGGATTTACCTCCTCCCATAGGAAGATCGCTTACGGCCATCTTCAGCGTCATCGCTGCTGCCAAGTTTCCTGCATCTTCGATTGCGTCCGCCAGGGATGCGTACTGTACTGCGCGAGTTCCGCCCGCAGCCGGTCCGAGCTGTGTCGAGTGCAGGCGGACGACGAAAAACGCTCCGGTTTGTGGGTCGTAGCGGGTCACAGTAAGTTCCCCGTCCCACGTCAATGCGTCGTCAAAGTTCATGGTGTTCACTTCCGTTCGGTGTTCGCTCCGGCCTGGGACGCACGCCCATCAGCGGTCCGGGTGGTCTGGCAGCGTCGCTGTTCGTCCGCCCACCGGTCGCATCCAGGTACTGACCCGCGGTATCCGTAGGTCAGTGGGAAGGAAAATTCGGTGGTGCGGCGCATCCAACGACTCCACGAGCGTCAGGCCTGCCTTCAAATACATTGTGTTTGCTAATAGTCACAAGCGAGAGATCTGATTGCAATAACCTTGATTAATACGAAGACGTTTGGCCCTTAGCGATTGCCCTTCCAGCCGAATGCCTCACCGCCTTGTCAGCGGCTATACCGTGATGGACAGATGGCAAAAGACCGACATGACACCTTTGGCTTGCTGAAAGGTGGGCTTGAGCAGTTGTCGTCGCGCTCAGGCCACCAGCCCGTCCGACGACTGCCGATGATCTCTGGGTGTCGGTCTGGAAAATCGTCAGTGAATGCGTTTCTCGGCAGTATCATTGAACCACAACAAATTCTGTGCATGCGCGCTGAAATGTGCGACCGACCAGGTCGTCATGACACGGGTAAACCGACCGTGGTCATTTTCCCGCATCGTCGTTTCGCCGAATGCGCTCCACCAGCGATTCGCTGAGCAGATCCGCCACGCTGTCCGCTCCGGTTTCGCCCCATCCGCGACGGCGGCCTCATCGGCGAGGAATCGGTACCCGAACCCCGGGTCTTCGCGAAAAAAACCGCTCAACCCGTTCGGCCGTGTACCTAGGCACCATCGGGGTGGACACCGAGGCAGCCGGTGCCACTGTCTTAGACGCTCTTCTCATCCGCCGACAGTGATGCGACCAAGTCGCGAAGGATGTCGACGAGCAGTTCAGGATCCTGCAAGGGCACGGCATGGCCGCTGCGTGTTGCTTCCAGCAGGCGGCTATTCGGCACTGTGGGCAGCCAGGCCTCGTACGCCGTGCGGATCGCGGTGCGCGCCTTTCGTTCTGCGGCGCCGACCGCCTGCGTGCCGATCACCGCGATCACCGGAACATCGAGTGAGGCCGACGGCATGGAGCGCAGCGCGGTAGGTACGCCACGTAGCTCGTACCCGGATTGGTGCCAGGTGGTCGGAGAGCTGAGCTCGTCCAGCAGTTCGCCACGCAGTACCGCCGGCAATGTGGCGAGCACACGACCGAGTTCGCCGCGGCCCGCTTCGAGTGACCTGCGCAGCGCGCCGGTGCGAGCCTTCCTCGCCTGCATCGTGGCAGCGATCCGGCTCAACAGGACAAAGACGGAGCTGCGCATGATTCTCATGCCTTCGTGGGTCGCGTCGACCAGTACCAGAGCGGCGACGCGGTCCGGGTGACGCGCAGCAAACAGGCGTATCAGCACACCGCCCCAACTGTGGCCGACGAGGATGAGCGGCCCGTTGGCGCCAGACTGCTCGAGTACGGCTTCCAGGTCGAGAAGAGCATCATCGACGGTCGTGTCCTGGGCCCTGTTCCCAGTACCGTATCCGACGCGGTCGTAGGCGACGACTCTGGCGAAGGCGGCAAGGGGCGCCCGAACGAGACTCCAGGCGCTGCTGCTGGCCGCGATGCCTGCCTCGAGGACGATGGTGTAGTCCCCGCTCCCCATGGCCGTCCAGTGCATACGGCGGTTATGGCGTGTTGCCCAGCCTTCTTCGCCAGTTACAGGGCTGCTGTTCGTATCCGTCATCTGCCACTCTCCGTTGCTCCAGGGCTCTGGTCGAGCGCGGCCAGCGCGATGTCGATGGCGGTCCAGGCCATCCCGATCGCTCCATCGAGGACCGCCCGGTCGGCCGTTGCGGTGATACAAGCGGCCGCGAACTCGGGCTGATGATTGACTGCCGGGGCGCAGTCGAGGCCGAGCATCGGATGGATGGTGGGTACGACGTGCGAAACGTTGCCCATGTCGGTGGCCGCGCCCACAACACTGCTCGGGAGGTCTGGGAAGGACCGCCCGAGGGCCTTGGCGTTGGCCACCCACAGTGCCAGCAGATCCTGGTCGGGACGCAGGTCGGCATAGTCGGGGCCTGCTGGTGTCGTGGACAGTTCACAGCCTGTGGCCAGGGCGCCGGCTTCGAAGCAACGGTGCACGCGGTCGGCCAGCGGTTTCAGGGTGTTCAGGGTGTCCGTGCGTACCATCCACCGGCCGCGGCTGACATCCGGAATGATGTTCGCTGCGATCCCGGCTTCGGTGCTGATGCCGTGGATGCGGTCGGAGGCGGAGGTTTGCTGACGCAGCAACGCGATGCCGACCTGAGCGAGGGTCATGGCATCGGCTGCATTGACACCGAGTTCGGGGTAGGCGCCGGCGTGCGCCGGCTTGCCGCGGTAGGTCACGTCGAACTGGGTGATGGCCAGACCGGGCATCGCCGCCATCTCGACGGCTGCGGGATGAACCATCATGGCGGCGCGCAGCCCGTCGAAAGCGCCCTTTTCGAGCATGAGAACCTTGCCGCCGCCGCCTTCCTCAGCCGGAGTGCCAAGCACGCGCACGGTCAACCCGAGTTCGTCGACCAGTGGCGCGAGTCCGATCCCGGCACCGACCGCCGCGGCGGCGATGATGTTATGGCCGCAGGCATGCCCGATCTCCGGCAGAGCGTCGTACTCCGCGCAGACCGCGATGTGCGTGGGACCGCTGCCGATAGTCGCATCGACTGCCGTAGGCAGGTCGTAGCAGCCGTGCTGGACGTCGAACCCTGCGTCGTTCAGCGCGTCCGCGACCCATCGGCTGGCCCGATGTTCCTCGAAGGCAAGTTCCGGGTGCGCGTGGATGCGATGTGAAAGGTCGACCAACTGGTTGCCCACCGCGCGCACGCGCCGCGCTGTGGCGTCCTTCATGGTGGTCATCGACTCGCAGCCGGGGAGGCAGGGGCAATATGCACCGCGGACGGCCGGGTAGCGGCATCATAGGCGGCGCGTGCACCGGTGGCCCCCATCCCGCTGTCGCCTGCGGGCTCGTACAGTCGCTCGGGGCCGCCGCCCTGCCATTGGTTGACCCACACGACACCTGCTGGAAGTCGCGTGGCTGCCGCGATGTGGTCAGGGTCGTCGGTGTACACGGTGGCGGCGAGGCCGTACTGTGATTCGGCTGCCCGCGCCAGTCCTTCTTCGAAGCTGCGCACGACGACAACGGGTGCGATCGGGCCGAACGTCTCTTCGGTCATCACGAGCATGGTGTCGTCGACGTCGGTGAGCACTGTGGCCGGGTAGAAATAGCCGGACCGCTGCGGAACCAGTCCCCCGGTGCGAATAGTGGCACCCTTGTGAACTGCGTCGTCGACGTGCCGTCGGACGATATCGCGCTGGCTTTCGTCCACCAGCGGCCCGAGCACCGTGGCAGGCTCCATGCCATCGCCGAGGGTGAAGGTCTGCGCCTCGGCGACCAGCGCGTCGATGAACTCGTCCGCGATCTGCTCATGGACGTAGATCCGTTCCATAGAGGTACAGATCTGGCCGGTGTTGATGAAGGCGCCGAATGCGACCGCCCGCGCCGTCGCTACCGGATCCACGCCGGCATCGATGACCACCGGGTCCTTGCCGCCAAGTTCGAGTACGGATCGGCGCAGACGGCTGCCAGTCGCGGCCCCGACGCCTCGACCGGCAGCGACCGAACCGGTGAAATGCACGAGCTGAATGTCCTGATGTCCGGCGAGCGCCGCTCCAGCGCGTCCGTCACCCAGCACAAGGTTCACAACGCCAGGCGGCATACCGGCAGCCTCAGCCAGCTCGACCAGGCGCACAGTCGAGACGGGAGAGCGCTCGGAAGGCTTGACTACCACGGTATTTCCGGCGGCGAGCAGCGGGCCGATCGCGGTCAGGACCATGGTGACAGGGAAGTTCCACGGCGTGATCACCGCGGTGGCGCCTAGCGAGTGCCTGACGATGTCGGTCCGCGCTTGGTCCGGTCCGATCACCGTCTCGGTGAACGAATAGGCGAGCGCCTGCGCTGCGGCGGCTTTCAGCCCCGCTACGCATCCTTCGATGAAGGATCGCCCGACCGCGACCGGCTTGCCCATCTCACGGCATTCCAGTTCAGCCAGCTCAGCGACATCTTCGTTGATCGCGTCGGCCCAAGTGTCGATACGGTCCACGCGTTCGGCGACGGAGAGCGCGGCCCACTGGGGATGTGCCTCGACCGCGGCTGCTACTGCTTGACCGACGTCGTGTGCGGAGGCCGCGCCGAAGCGCGCGAACCCCTCTTCGGTGGCGGGATTGACCACGGTGAGGATGTCCCGGTCGGCGGGCTCCACCCATCGGCCACCGATGTAGTGCTGCAGGTTTTTCATGTTCGTTGCCGTTTCTGTTCCGTATTGGACGATTTCAGCTATCGAGCCGGTCGGCCATGAGTTCGCCGGCCATGATGGTGGCGAGGTTGGTGTTGGCCCTAGGCACCGAGGGGAACACCGAAGCGTCCACGACGCGCAGCCCCTGCACGCCCAGCACCCGGCAGCCGGAGTCGACGACCGTGTCCGCGGCATCGGGTGCGCCCATCCGACAGGTGCTCGTGCCGTGCTGGGCGTCGATGATCGTGGCCAGCAGGTAGTCGTCGAGATCGCGGTCACTGGTGAGGACCTCGAACAGCGGCTGGTTTGCCTCCTCGAGCGATCCGGCGAGGATCGGCGATGCTTCCTGACTGCGGCCCAGTTCGACGAGGGCCCGCACCCCTTCCCGCAGCGTGGCCAGATCCCGGTCGTCGGACAGCATCCTCTGTTCGACACGCGGGTGGACGCGGGGATCGGTGGACACCAGAGCGAGTTCACCGCGCGAGTGCGCCTGGTTCAGCCAGACGCCGAAGGCGCCGGCGTGTGTCTCGGTGTCGGCGGCGGCCATCGCCAGCACGTTCTGGTTGAGCGAGGTGAAGAGCAGATCGTTCGAGTGCGTGCCCGACTCGCTGGACCAGCGCACACAGACGTTCGTGTGCCGGTCGTGCGGAGACTTGATGGTTGCTTCGGGCCGCAGCGGTATCGAGAGCAACACCATCGCGTGGTCCTGCATACCGAGTCCGACTGGGAGATTCTGGCGGACGTCGATTCCCAGACCCCGCAACTGGGCAGCGGGACCGATGCCCGAGCGCAGCAGAATGGCCGGCGAGTGAATCACGCCCGCACTGAGGATCACCTCGTTCGCGTACTCGGTGACCGTGGTCCCGTCGACCACCATGTGGACACCGACGGCGCGGTCTCCCTCGAAAACCACGGTATCTACCAAGGCATCGCCGCGGATGGTGAGGCCGCTCAGGGCACGAGCGGGTTCGAGATAGGCGTCGTTGACGCTGACCCGAAGCGAGTCACGGGAGTTGATCGGGTACGGCGATACACCGGTGGCACCGGGAGCGTTGACGTCGGCGGCCCACTCGAAGCCGGCGGCGAGGGCTGATTCGGCCATGGCCCGATCCACAGCCCCCCACTTGTCCTTGGGGGTCCGATAGATCGGAGTCGGGCCGCCGCGGCCGTGATACGGCTGGTCGCCGAAGTCCTCGTCGTCCTCCGACTTGGCGAAGTACGGCAGGACATCGTCCGGCGCCCACCCTTCGCAGCCGAGCCGGGCCCAGTCCTCGAAGTCCTCCATCGGGGGCCGTATCGCGATCTGACCGTTGATCGATGAACTTCCACCCACACCGCGGCCACGCCAGTACGGCACCTGCGGCTGCTTCTCGGTCCGCGACGAGTCCAGACCCGTCCAGACCAGATCCGCCGAGGCCGCGGGATCCATCAGGGCGACAACCGGATTCGGCGAGCGCCACACCTGCGGCATCTGGGCCGAGCGGTAGTCGGGGCCTGCCTCAACCAGCAGGACTTTCCTACCTCGAGCTGCGGCGCGGGCAGCAAGGACAGCACCCGCCGACCCCGCGCCCACCACGATGAGATCCCAATCGCGCTTTGCCATATCTTCCATCCCAGGATGCGATAGCCGTCACACACCGGAGTTTCCGGCGCGGATGCATGCTAATATGTCACCCCAACTAAGTTCAGTCAATAGTGAACATTCATTTTTTTCCGTACGGAGGGGAGATTTAGATGTCGGAAGGCCCAGTCCACAGCGAAGCCGCCGACAACCGGCAGCTCATCGAGGACTTCGGACTGCGGATTGGCACGGCGATGGGATGGCCGCCCATGGCGGGACGCCTGGCAGGCATACTCATACTGAGCCCGGCCCCCATGACCCTCGCAGAGCTGCAGCAGGCGCTGGGCGCCAGCAAGGGCTCGGCATCGGAGATGACCCGCCTGCTCATAACCAACGGCACGGTCGACCGGATCAAGCTGCCGGGCGTTCGCCAGGCCGTCTACGAATGGCGCGACGATGCCTGGGTCGGCTGCCTCCAGCACCAACTCGACCAGACCAAGCAGCTGCTGGCGCTCGCGGAGGCGGCACAGGAGCATGGCAGTCGTCTGCCTTCCGCGCAGCAGACGCGGCTGCTCGACATGCGGGCCTACTACGCGTTCATGGTGGAGCAGCTGCAACGGCTGGTCGAGGAATACAAGCCTCAGCGGCATCCGGACCAGGGGTAACCCGGACAGCGCTGCTGGTCGCGGATTTCACCTACGTCAGACTGTTGACCGGCGCGTTCGTCTACACAGCGTTGCGATCGACGCCTACGCCGGCCGGATCCCGGGCTGGGAATGCTCGACCAGCAAGACCGCAGTCTTCGTCGAGTCCGCGATCCGCCAGGATGCGACGGTCCGCACTCGTGACGGGCACTCATTGTCGGGCCACACCATTCATCATTCCGCGCGAGTGGCGGGATCAATGCGCATCCGCACGATGACGACGGTGGTCAACGCGCGGTTCAGGCGGCGGTCGCCGCCGCGATTGAGCCTGTGTCGCACCGTGTTTCCGGATGATGCGGGGATAGGCAGGTTCCGACGAGGGCGGCGAAGGCAGCCTCTGAGGTTCCCCTGAAGTAGTGGACATCCGAGATAGCGGGACCATCGGTCCCTGAAAGGAAGTTCACCATGCCTCGTCCGCGTCGATCGTATTCACCGAGTACCGGGTCGAAGCCGCGCACCGAGTCCACGGATTGTTGCGGTCGATGGGTGCGACGGGATTTGCTGGGACAACGCCGGCGCGGATCGCTGCGGTCGACCTTCAAGCACGAATGCTATTACCGGCACAGCTTCGCCACGAAAGCTGAAGTTGTTGCCGCGGTTGACAACTGGACGCGGTACTCCAATCATCGGCGGCGGCACTCGTCTATCGGGATGCGTTCACCCATCGATTATGAGTTGTCACTCAAGGCTGCCGCTCAGGCAAGCGAACCCCGTCCACCTATTCGGGGGAACCCCAAACTTACCGAGGACCTCGTGACCAGCGTAGTGGCGACGGGCCGTGCGAACCTGACCGATGCTCAATGGATGCGGCTGGTGCATTTGCTACCCCGGCTCGAGAAAACCGAACCAATCTGACAACGAGTCCTTGAGAAGGGTGTGAAATATCTTGGGGTGCAACGGCAATACTCGGTTCCGGCAAGGCGGATCGACAACTGCCAGCTGGAAGTCTTGTGCGCCTGCGCCACCAGAAGAGGCCGCACGCTGATCGATCGGCAACTGTATCTGCCGAAGTCGTGGACCGAGGACGCGCACGCTGGCGGGAGGCGAACGGCCCGATAGCGTGGAGTTTGCCACCAAGGCCACCCTCGCCAAGAAGATGCTCGCACGAGCATTGGACGGCGGGGTTTCGGCCCGCTGGGTGACCGCGAACGAGGCCTACGGCGGCGACTACAAGTTCCGGACCTGGCTCGAAACCCGCCATCGGGTACGTGGTGGCGGTGCCAGGTAGCCAGACTATCCCGATCACCGCGGGCTGCACCCGTGCCGACCACCTCGTCACGCAAGCACCGCCAAAGGCGTGGAAGCGCCTGAGCTGCGGTGACGGAGCGAAGGGACCGCGCATGCTCGACTGGGCGGTTACGTCGTCACTGCCGGTCTGCGAGTGGACCACCGCAGGCTGGAGCCGCTGGCTACTCGCACGACGACGGGCCCTCACCCCGAACAGCAAAGGCGACTTCGAGATCGCCCACTACAGTGCTATGCACCCACCGGCGCCAGCGACCACACCCTCTTCCGGGTCGCCGGCGCCCGCTGGGCCATCGAGGACTGCTTCCAGACCGCGAAAACCGAGATCAGCCTCGACCACTACCCGCCGATACGACGCCTGGTACCGCCACATCACCCTCGCCATGCTCGCCCAAACCTACCTCGCAGTCACGCAGCCATATCCCCAAACGCACTGGCGGCGAACTCCTCTCGCTCACCCTCGGCGAGATCCGCCGTCGCCTGGCACACGTGATCGCCCACCGCTCCGACCGCACTGCCCATCTGGCAGTGGTTGACCTGGCGCCGTCGGCACCAATACCGAGCCAGGAAAGCCCACTACCAGCGGAGATACCAATTACATAGCCAATTGCGGCTGGAGTACTAGGGACGCGGGGCCTGCGGGCTACCAGTCGAGCGCAGAATGGTTCTTCCGTTCTCGGACGAGCGCGCGACGCGGGTAAGCGCCATTGCGGCAAGTGCGGCGATCATCAGCGGCACGGTGACCGCGAGGTACATGGCACGGGCGTCGACCACGTTCAACGCGTAGCCCGCGACGACGGGCGCCATAATGGCGCCGCCTCGTCCGACACCCAGCATTGCGCCGTACCCCTTGGCCCGTGCGCGCAGGGGGTACACGGCGGTCGACGTTGCGACGTACCCGGTCAGGGCTGCGAATACGGTGCCACCGAGTATCGCGGCCAGCCACTGCGCGACGGGACCGTCGAGTGCGACTGCGAACGCGGCGACTGCCACACTTGCGATCACCGCGGCCGCCGCGGCGATCCGTGCGCCGAGGACTCGCACGCCGAGTGCACCGTAAACGCATCCTCCGATGACCTGACCGACCCCGACCATGATTCCGGCGAAGGCGCCACTGTCGGTGCTGCCGCTCACGTCCGAAATCAGCTGGGGGGTCCATGTTCCGATGAAGTAGTAGGCGGCGGCGATCATCGAGTAGCCCGAGGCGAGCAGGAGAGTCCGATAGCGGAGGTCGGGTCCGAGGAGACGCACGTCGACGTGGGTCTCGGAGGTCGTCTGCACGAAGTCGGTTGATTCGCGGAGGAGCACCGCAGTCAGGACGAGCGACAGGCAGCCGGCCGCAGCGCCGATCCAGAACAAGCCCTGCCACGCGCCACCTGCCATGGACATCAAGCCGGCCGAGGCGAAACCGGCGAGCATCGTACCGATTGGCGAGCCGATCATGATGACTCCCAGCGCCAGGCTGCGCCTGTTCTGAGATACGACTTCCTGGCCGAGCACGATGATGACAACGCTGATTGTTCCGATTGCGGCGCCGGTGACCAGGCGGCTCACGAGCAACGTCGCAAATCCTGTCGACAATGCGGAGCCTGCCAACCCGATCGTGTTCACCGCGAGCCCGGCGATCAGTACCCGGCGCCTCCCGAAGACGTCCGCGAACCGCGCGAGACCGATCGCGCCGATCGCCATGCCTGCGAGCGCAGCGCTGAGCAGGTATCCCTTCTGTGGGTTGGTGGCGAAACCTTCGGGAAGGTGAGGGAGCGTGAACCCTACGACGAGAAGGTCATATCCGTCGATCATGTTCAGGACTGTGCATAGTGCCACGATTACGACCTGGTACGAACGTGTATGTGGTTTCCTCACAATATTTTTCGCTGGAGCACGGTCGGTAGCATCACTCATGGCGGGCTGGGTCCATTCGTTGGATCGGCGGTACGGGCGGTGGCACGTCCGCGATGCCGGAAAGCGGGTTGGTACGGTCCGATTCGGCGTGCGCCGAACAGCAACGGGATCTGAGGTCAGGAGGCCGGCGCGGCAAGGAGACTCACGCGCTCGAGGCGGGCGGCGTCCCCTGCGGGTATGCAGCGGCGGCCTCGGTATCCGGACGCCTGGACGTCCGCACGGCGATCAGCAGCAACGCCATGGCCATCAGACCGGCGACACCTGCGAGCGCGAGCGCCACGCGATAGGAACCGAAGACATCGTAGGCAAGTCCCCACGCCGGAGCGCCCAGCGCGAGACCGACGCAGTTGCCGACGATCATCGTGCCGTACACGGCCGAGTAGCGTTGCGCACCCACGCACCGGGTGATGACGAGCGGTGCTGCGATCGTCGGCGCCGCGAGGGAGAGGGCGGCCACCGGCAGTAGGAGGTAGTAGCCGATCGTCCCGCTGTCGCCGAGCAGCGACAACCCGGGCAAGCCCACCACGTATGCGAGGCTCAGCAGGCCGAGCATCGTGTGAATTCCCCAGCGGTCGTTGATATAACCGAGCAGCGGCTTCACGACGAGGCTGAACACCGAGTAGTAGGAAACAAGTGCGCCGGCCATGGCTGGTGACAGGCCGTTGGCGCTGAACACGGCGGGCATGATCGCCGCGAAGGCCCCTTCGAAAGAGAAGATGGCAGCCGCGATCGTCACCAGGACGACCACGTTACGGATGCCGGCTCGCATAACTTTTCGCTGCTCGGCGGCCACCGTCCGAGGCGCATTCGTGCCGGGGATCGGAGGGTTCGAAATGAGGAAGATTCCCGGCAGCACTGTCAGCATCGCGATCAGGGCGGCAATGGTCAGCAGACCGGCTCGCCACCCCACTGCTTCGAGGAGAGGAGGAAAGACGAAACCCCAGGCGAACCCACCCAGACCCATTGCCGCCATGACGCCACCGAGCACGGTCCCACGCCGCTTGTGCAGATGCCACCCGACCACAATCGTCGTAGCGGCGAGGCTAGTGCATCCGCACAGGCCGATACCGACGGTGATCGACAGCAGGTAGAAGGTTGCGATGTTCGGTGCGAATGCCATACACACCATCGAGGCGGTGGCGAGCAGTCCGGAACAGACGACCACGATCTTGGTGCCGTGTGCGGCCATCAGCTTCCCCAAGGGGACCGACGAGAGGCCCATGGACACGGTGCTGATGCTGAACCAGACGAGGAACTGTGCGGCCGATACGTTGAAGTGCGCCGATCCGGGAACAACGAGGAACCCGAAGGCGAAGTTCAGGGAAACCGCGAGCATCAGTGAGAACGCGCCGATGGTTGACAGGGCACGACGTCGTCGATAACTCGGTGGTGGTCGATCGTCGACGAGATCATTGGTAATCGCGGTTGTCATACATTACTCCAGGAGGGGACCGAGTAGGACGAATGGGTATGGACAGGCCGAACCCGCGAGGTGTCGCGGGTAGCGACCGCTTCGCGACACCTCGCGCAGGATCAGCAAGTCCTCTGCGCCGAACTGGCGGAACCCATCTCGAGACACCCGCCCGGGACGCAGAGTTGGTTACGGTGCGGACCCGAGTCGGCCGGCTTCGGAGTCACGGATGGCGGTGCGTCTGACCTTCCCGGCGTCGTCACGAAGGCTCTCGCGCACGAGACGGTAGGAACGGGGTTGCTTGTATCGGACGAGCCGCTCGGCCACGTGCTGACGCAGCTCGTTTTCGGTCACCGGTCCGGTTATCTCGACGACAGCGTGCGCGATGTGGCCCAGATCGTGGTGAGGAATGCCGACGACCACGGCGGAAAGGACCTGCGGGTGCTCGAGGATCACGCCCTCGACCTCGGCAGGGAATATATTGGCACCGCCGGTGACGATCATGTCCGTGCGGCGGTCGCTGATGAAGAGATAGCCCTCCACATCGATCGAACCGAGGTCCCCGAAGGTGGTCCAATCGCCGACGGTCTTCGCCGTGGCACCGATGTAGCGGAACATCTTCGCGCCGTGCGGTGGCCGCATGTAGATCTCACCCACCTCACCGTGCGGTACCGGCTCCCCGGAGGCGTCGAGGACGCATATCTCTCCGAAGGCCGGCTTTCCGACCGAGCCGGGGTGCTCGAGCCATTCGGTGCCGCCGATGACCGTGGCAGCGACGTACTCGGTGCCGCCGTACATCTCCCATAGGCGATCGGGCCCCACGAGATCGATCCACGCCCGTTTGAGCCAGGAGGGGCACTGAGATGCCATGTGCCACACCGAACGTACTGAGCTCAGATCGGGCTCGTAGCCGCTCTCCTCGATGAAGCGCACGATCCGCTGCATCATCGTCGGAACGAGACTGACCACCTCCACGCGATGCGCTGCGATCGCCCCGAGTGTGGCCTTGGCGTCGAAGCGCTCCAGCATGATCACGTGGTTGCCCATCTGGAGCGCGACCATTGTCAGATGGAACGGCGTGTTGTGGTAGAGCGGTCCGGGTACGAGGACGACGCCCCCGTCGCGCAGGTGTGTCACCTTGCCCGTCTCCGGGTCGAGCGCCGAGTCCGGCCCGGCGACGATCAGTTTCGGCCGCCCCGTGCTACCGCCGGACGTCATTGCCTTCCACGCCGGTGCGACACGATCCGGGTGCGGCGCGTCCAGCAGCACGGGATCCGGATCGAAGCCCGCCGGTACGGAAACCGCTCCGGGGATCTCCTCCGCCACGCCGACGACGAGCGACGGGTTCGCGAGCTCGATGATGGCGGTGCGCTCGCGTGCCGGGAGCAGCGGAGACACCGGCTGCGGTATCGCACCGAGCTTCCATACAGCGAAGGCTGCGGTGACGAACTCGATCCCGTTCGGGAGGCCCGATGTGACGAGGTCGCCTGGGCGTACACCGAGTTTCGAGTACGCCCGGGCGAGCCGGTTCGCCCGCCGCTCGAGCTCGGCGTAGGTGATCGTCACTCCGGCGCAGGTAATTGCGTGCGCGTCCGGGTGTTTCGTGGCGCGCGCCGTCAGCTGGGTTCCGAGGGAAGCGAACATGGGACATCCTGGAAATAAAGGGATAATGAAGGCCGTTCCAGCCAGGTCAGGCCGGACGCGTCTCGGTGCTGGTCCAGCGTCGGTAATCGCTTCGTGCCTCCGCCACCAGAGCGGGCACATCACGCTCGAGCAGCACGCCCGTGGCGCACGCGTCACGAGCCGCCACCTCGAACCGCGCCAGATACGCTGCCTCGTCGCCGTACATCAGGGTGATGGCTGCCGGAGTGAAGGGGGTACTCGATCCGATGAGCCAGCTCAACAGGTCCGCTCCCAGCGGGACGGCATCATGGCGGGCCAGCGGCACCTGGATCTGCGGGAGCTGGATGCCACCTCTGGCCACGCCGAGGCGGTCACGCGAAACGGCGGATTCCACGAATTCGATCCGTGGCTGCACGGGCGGAGGCGGACCACCGTTCACCCAGGTCACCATGTGCCGGTACGCAGCTTCCAAGACGGGTAGGAACGGCACTCGGTTCATGCCGCGGCCGAGCAGCATGCGGTTGGGCGTGCCGAATTCCTTCTCACTGCGTTTCATGGCCCCGAGGACGTACTGCTCGGAGACATGAGTCGCCCCGGCCACCTCCCAGGTTCGGAACAGGTCGGTATCCGGCTGCCGAGCCGGCTGGTACACGGTGGCCTCGAGTTCGGTGTTGACGATCATCACCGGCACGTCCAGGTCGTCCCGCAACACGTTGGTGGCAGCGTGGTCCTCCGGCCCCGGAACCGTGTCCGGGTCGGTGAGGCTCAGGGTCGTGTCCCCGACGGTGAGCGACGGCCCGAAGCCGAAGTACAGCTCCAAGACGAATCCGTCATACGCACGCACCAACGGGTGTACAGCGTTGATGTAGGTTGCGACCCGGCCGGCGGATTGTGACTGCCCGTGCGCGATCAGTTTCCTGACCGGCAACCCTCCCATCGGATCCACGGACCGATCTCGAGCGGGACGAAGAGCACGGGCCGCCTGGGTGAAGATATCGAAGGAGTAGTCGTCCCCCGGGTGGAACAGCGACCCGTACCGCTCGGAATCCCGGTCGACGAGTCCACGATCATCTCCTGGTATTCCGTGAACACCCGTCCGTTGCACCGTGACTCCGACAGCAGCACTTCCGCTCTCCAGCATCTCGACGGTCAGTCCGGTCATGTTGTCGATGCCACCGGAGACGTTGTTCCAGCAGACGAAAGCCGTGCCGTTGAACCGCTGCGGGTCGGCCGGCCGGTAGACGACGATCCTGGTCTTGAACGCGGCACTCTCGACCGGCTCGGCGAGCCAGTGGCCGTCCCACCCGAACTCGGCGCCCGCGCCCGGCGTGTACCGCACGGCTTCTCCCTCGAGGAAGAATTCCTCTTCGACATAGCCGTATGAAGCCAGGTCGACCAGCGGAGGGTAGAAGACTCGCCCCGTCCCCCCGGTGACCGGGCCACTGACGACTGTCGTCTCGACACCATTCATGACTGCAACATCCTTTCGCTTTCGGTTGCCGGTACCGGGAGATCGGCGAGGTAGCCGGCACTCAACCCACCATCGACGGGGAGGACCGCTCCGGTGACGTTCGAGGCGTAATCCGACAGCAGGTACGTGATGGCGCGAGCCTGGTCCACCGGACGCGTGAGGCGTCCGAGCGGTGTCCGCGGCAGATAAAGCTTCTCCGGCACGATGCCCGTCGCGGCGGTAGCCGACCGCAGCATCGGCGTGTCGACCGGGCCGGGGCAGACCACGTTCACCCGGATTCCGCGCGGCCCCCAGTCGTATGCGAGCGATTTGGCCAGCCCGACAACCGCATGTTTGCTCGCGGCATAATTCGCGCGACCGTCCTGACCGCCGAGCGAATCGGTCGACCCGATCAGTACCATCGCGCCCTCGCCACGCGGCAGCATGCGTCGCGCCGCGAGCCTGGTCGTCAGGAACGTTCCGGTGACATTCACCGAGAGGACGGCTTCCCAATCCTGCACGGGCATCGACTCCGCGGGGGCCGGCTTGGCCAGACCCGCGCAGGTCACCACGCCGTAGACCGGCCCGAGCGATGATTCGGCACCGTCGATCGCCGCATCGACCGATTCTTCGTCACAGACGTCGGCGACGAACGCGCACGCGGTGCCGCCGGCGGCCTCGATCGCCGCGACCGCCGCCTTGCCGGAGTCCTGCCGCGACTCGACAATCGCGACCGCCGCGCCGTGCCGGGCCAGCTCGAGCGCTGCGGCGTGACCGATGCCGCCGCCGCCGCCGGTCACCAAGATGACGCGGCCTTTCAGACCGAAATCAACAGCCATGATCTTTACCTTGCTTCGGATGAGAACGGGTGGACAGATTCGGACCTATGGCCGCGCGAATCTCGGGTCGATGAGGTCGCCGAAGCGCACGCGATTGTGGGTGTGCGCTAGCTGATGCAGCGCGAACGACGTCTGCAGAGCCTGGGGTCGGCCCTGGGCATCCTGTGCGGCGTTGATCGATTCCTTGGTGAGCTTGAGGGCGAACAACGGCATCCGGGCGATCCGCTCCGCGAGCTCCAGCGCGGTATCCTCGAGTTCGGCACGGGGGACCACACGGTTGATCATGCCGAGGCGGAACGCGTCAGCTGCGGTGACCACGTCGGAGGTGAAGAGCATTTCCTTGGCCCGGCGGACACCCAGCTCCCACGGGTGGTGGAAGAACTCGACGCCGTTCACGCCCATAGCGACGGTGTTGTCGATGAATTGTGTGTCGTCGGCGGCGATGATGAGGTCGCACGGCCAAGCCAGCATCAGGCCGCCCGCGATGACCTTGCCGTGGACCGCGGCGATGGTGGGCTTGGGGATGTTGCGCCATCGCTCGGAGAACCCGAGGTATATCTCCTTCTCGCGGGCCATATGCCCTTCGGCACCCGCGCAGCCGAACCCGCACCAGGTGCCGACCGTCTCGTGCGCCGCCATCGCCGCTGGGTAGTCCTGCTCGCGCAGGTCGTGCCCGGAGGAGAAGTGCGGCCCCTCGGCGGCGAGCACGATCACCGAGACGTCGTCGTCTTGCGCGGCGCGGTCGAAGGCTGCGTTCAGGTCGTACAGGAGTTCGGTGTCCTGTGCATTGCGGGTTTCGGGCTTCGCGAGCGTGATCTGTGCGACGCGGGGCCGGACGATGTCGTACCGGATGACGTCAGAGATGCTGTCCGACATGGTCACTGGTTCTCCTCTTGCGGGGCGAGCGACGCCGGCATCGCTGCGAGCAATGCGTCGGCGCGGTCGCGGATGGGCCCTGCCGAGACGTTCTCGGTAAGGATGTATGGACGGTCTCCGATGATTGCCGCGGTCACCATTTCGCCCACCTCCGACGGGGGAATTCCCTGCTCGTTCAGCGATTCGTGCGCGGTGTCGAGGATCGAAGCGATCCTGCGGGAGTGCGCGGGGGCGTTCTCGGGTCGCCGTCGGCGGGTGTTGTCGACGATGCCGGTCGCTACCGGCCCCGGACACAGCACGCTCACACCGATGCCGTGGTGCGCCAACTCCAGGCGGAGCGAGTCGCTGAGCCCGACGACCGCGAACTTCGATGCGTGGTAGAGGAATCCGGACCTGTACAGCAGTCCGGGCCCACCGACGTACAGGCCGGCGACCGACGAGGTGTTCACGATATGGCCCGTGTGCTTGCGCTGGATCATCCGCGGCACGAACGCCTGGATACCGTTGTAGACACCGCCCGCGTTGACGCCCATCACGTAGTCCCACATGGTGTGATCCATCTGCGAGGGCGATATCGAGTCGAGCACTCCGGCGTTGTTCACCACTATGGTCACGGAGCCGAGCGCGGCTTCGGCGGCGTCGGCGACCTCGGCGTAGGCGCCACGGTCGCGAACGTCGAGCCGGTACGCCCGCACCTCGGTGATCTGTGCCAGCTCGTCCGCCGCCCGGTCGAGTGCGTCCCGGTCGACGTCGGCGATCGCGACGGCGACGTTGCGCTCGGCCAATGCGCGGGCGATGCCGAAGCCGATGCCGCGGGCACCGCCGGTGATGAAGGCGGTACGGCCCGATAGCGTGATCACTGAACACTCTCGTGTGGCTCGATATGCTCGGGTGCGTGGGCATCCACCACCAGCAGGGGTTCGCCGTGGTTGACGGTGTCGCCGACACTCGCGTGGACCTCGGTGATCCGTCCGGTGATCGGCGACGGGACCGGGACGAGCATCTTCATCGCCTCGAGGACGACGAGCTGGTCGCCCTCTTCCACCAGCGCGCCGACCTTCGCATGCACCGTTGTCACCGAACCGGTGGTCGGGCTGGTGACGACGCGACGGGATACGCTGTCCGCCTCGTCGTCCGCCGAGATCCCAGCGAGCCATGGGTTGGCGCCGGCGAGGGCGACGCGCGCTTCCTCCACGTCGACAGCGGCCGTGGAGCCGGGGGCGAACGGCACCCGGACGGCACGCCCGTCGATGGTGACGGTGTGTGTGTCCACGAGCCCGACCGACGTCGGGGGCCGCACCGCGGCGACTGCCGGGGTGCGGGGAGTGAGGTCGAGGTCGCCGCGCTCCAGATGCTCGGTCAGCCACCGTGTCGTGACCGGCGCGCTCGCGAAGTCCGGGTGGGCGACGATCGCGCGGGCGAGCCGGACCGTGGTGTCGACCCCGGCAATCTGCACGGAGTCCAGCGCTGCGACCGTGCGCTGCAGACATGCCGCCCGATCCGGTCCCCAGACGATGAGCTTGCCGAGGAGTGAGTCGTACCCGCCGGTCACCGTGTCGGTCGCGCGGTAGCCGGCGTCGAAGCGGACGCCGGGTGCGTGCGGCACCGAGAACGCGTCCAGTTGTCCGAGGGACGGAAGGAATCCGTGCTCGACGTCCTCGGCATTGATTCGCACCTCGAGGGCGTGACCGCGTGGTTCGCCCTCGGCCACCGATAAAGGCTCACCGGCGGCGATGCGCAGCTGCTCGCGGACGATATCGACACCGAAGACTTCTTCGGTCACCGGATGCTCGACCTGGATACGCGCGTTGATCTCCATGAAGTAGTAGCGGTCGCAGGTGACGAGGAACTCGACGGTGCCCGCGCCGGTGTATCCGATCGAGCGCAGCAAGGTGCGCGACGACATGTGCAGCCCGTCGCGGACGGCGTCGGCCAGTCCGGGAGCCGGGGCCTCCTCGAGGAGTTTCTGGTTGCGGCGCTGCACGGAGCAGTCGCGGTCGCCGAGAATCGCGATCCCGCCGTGGGTGTCGGCGAGCACCTGGACCTCGACGTGCCGCGTCGTATCGAGATACTGCTCGCAGAAGACCGCGTCGGACCCGAAGGCGAGCACAGCCTCCTCGCGGCATTCCCCGAGTGCGGCGGCGGCGTGCTCGGCGTCGGCGACCAGGCGCTGACCTCGCCCGCCGCCGCCGTTCGCGGCCTTGAGCAGGAGGGGCCAGCCGTGGGCCGCGCCGAACCGGACGATCTCGTCCTCGTCCTCGATGTAGCCCTCGCTCGCGGCGACCACCGGGACGCCGCAGGCGGTCGCGGCGCTGCGGGCCCGGACCTTGTCGCCCGCCAGCGCGATCGCTTCCGGCGACGGTCCGACGAAGGTCATCCCGGCCTCGGTCACCAGACGCGCGAACTCCGCGTCCTCGGCGAGGTAGCCGTACCCGGGATGAACGGCGTCGCAGCCGGTCTCCCGGGCCAGGCGAACGAGTTCGCCTGCATCGAGGTAGGTCCGTGGTCCGGCGCTCAGCTCGACGGTATCGTCGCACAGCGTGAGGTGGTACGGCGCCTCGCCGGCCGCGTGCAGGCCGACGCTCTCGATGGAGGCGTCCCGGCAGGCCCGGGCGATGCGCACCGCGATCTCGCCACGGTTGGCGATCAGCACTCGCTTCAGCATGGCGTCTCCTAGATGGGTGAGATGGATCGGAACCGGGCAACCCGGCCGTTCGTGCGACGGTCCGAGATCGCCAGGGTGTGCATGATGCGAGCGCGGGTCTCCGACGGTTCGATCACGTCGTCCAGGCCGAATCCCTCTGCCCCACGCAACGCGCCCACGCGGTCGCGGACCTCGGCGATGAGCTGCGCGCGCCGGGCCTGCGGGTCTTCGGCCGCGGCGTAGTCGCGTCGGTACGCCACGTCGATGGCGCCCTCGATCGACATCGCACAGATCTCCGCGGTCGGCCACGCCACCGCGAGGTCCGCATCGAAGCTACGACCACCGCACATCGCGACATACCCGCCGCCATAACCCTTGCGCATGATGACGCTGATCCGCGGGACGGTCGCGACGCCCAGCTCATAGAGGAGCCGGCCGCTGCGGCGCGGTAGCTGGCTGGTCGTCGATCCGGTGCCCACCAGGAAACCGGGGACATCGACGAGGAACACCAGCGGCAGGCCGAACGCGTCGCACCAGGCCACGAAATGTGCAGCCTTCTCACAGGCGGGGCTGTCCATCGCACCGCTCAGGTGGAGGGGCTGGTTGGCGATGATGCCGACCGGACGACCGTCGACGCGAGCCAGGGCCGTGACGATATTGGGTGCGAACGCCGGCTTGATCTCGAACACCGACTCCGCGTCGGCGACACCGCGGACGGCCGTCCTCATGTCGTATGCCTCGGACATATTGAGCGGAACGAGCGTGTCGAGCGTCCCCGAGGCGGGGTCGGGGCGGATATCCGACCGGATTCGCGGAGGTGCCTGCTCGCAGTTGGTCGGCAGGTATCCGAGCACAGCGCGCAGCGAGTCGAGCGCCTCACGCTCCGATGCCGCAACGTAGTCGACGACACCGAGTGAGCCCTGGAGGTCGGCGCCACCGAGCGTCTCCTTGTCGATCTTCTCGCCGGTCGCCGCCTCGACGAGGGCCGGGCCCCCCATTCCCATGGACGAGGTCCCGCGGACCGCGACCACATAGTCGGACAGCGCCGCGAAGTTCGTCGGCCCCCCGAAGCTCGGCCCGAGGATCGCCGTCACCATCGGGACGTATCCCGAGAGGTCGGCGAAACCCTGGAAGAACCCGTGGCCGCCCCAGGCGTAGTCGCGGCTGTCGAGCCCTTCACTGATCCGGTGTCCCCCGCCTTCCATCAGCAGGACGAGCGGAATGCCGTACCGCAGGGACGTCTGTATCGCGTGCTGCACTTTCAGCCCTCCGACTGCCGCCTGGCTGCCGCCGGAGACCATGTAGTCGAAGCTCACGACCGACACGGGCCGGCCGTCGACGATACCGGTGCCGGTCACGACACCATCCGCGAGCGACGTCGCATCCGGTCCCGTTTCCTCCACCGGTAGGCCGAAACCGCCGTATTCGGCGAAGGTGCCCGCGTCCAGGAGATAGTCGATCCGCTCGCGCGCGGTTGCCTTGCCGAGGTCGTGCTGCCGGTCTACCGACGCCGTGCGCGCCGCGTCGCTGATAATGAGTCGGCGCGTCTGTAGCGCGCCCGGGTGATCTGCCATCGTCGTATCCCTTCAGCCCGCCGACGCCTCGGCCTCGGCCGAGGCGGGCCAGTAGCGTTCGCGCAGGCGCCGTTTGAATATTTTCCCGGTCTCCTCGCGTGGGAGATCGTCGTCGAGCACGACGAGCGACGGGACCTTGTACTTCGCGAGGTTGGCGCGCACATGGCCGGTGATATCGGACGCGGTCAGTGGCGATCCCGGCCGCAGCTCGACATGAGCGGCAAGGTGCTCCCCCAGGTCTTCGTTCGGAACGCCGATAACGGCGACATCGACGACGTCGTCGAGGCCGAGGATGACGTTCTCGATCTCCTTGGGGTAGATGTTGACTCCGCCGGAGATCACCATGTCGGTCGCCCGATCGGTGAGGTAGAGATAGCCGTCGGCGTCCTCGTACCCGATATCGCCGAGCGTGATGTAGCCGTCCACCTCCACCGAACGGCGCTTCTGTGCGTCGCGGTGGTAGGTGAAGTCGGGCCACGGCGCCATCGACTTGAGGTAGATCCGACCCGGCTCGCCGATCTCCGCCGGCGTTCCGTCGTCGCGAAGGATGCGGAAATCACCGTCCTCGAAGCGACGGCCCACAGAGCCGGGGTGGCGCAGCCACTCCTCGCTCGAGCAGGCGACCACCGGTCCCGTCTCGGTGCCACCGTAGAAGTCGTGGAAGACCGGGCCGAGCCACTCGATCGCGGCTTTCTTCAATTCCGCGGGGAACGGCGCGGCACTGTGCGGGACCGACTTCAGTGTGGATACGTCGTAGGACTCCCGAATCGCCGGATCCAGGCTCATCAGTCGCCGGATCATGGTCGGGACGACCTGGGCGTGGTGGATCGGCTCGTCGGCGACCGACCGGAGGAACTCGACCGCGTCGAACTTGGGCATCACCACGATGTTCATGCCCAGGGCGGCGGCGAATGTCGCCTGATAGAGCGGCGAGGCGTGGTAGAGCGGAGCCGTCACCAGCGTCGTCCACGACGGGTCGTCCATCCGGTACGCCTTGCCCATGTTCCGGGCCAGCCCCTCGGGATCCTCGACTCGGTTACGCACGACCCCTTTGGAGAACCCGGTCGTGCCCGAGGTGTAGATGAGGCCGAGCGAGGGGGTGATCACCGTGTCCGGCACCGGTTCCGTCGCTTCGATCAGCGTCTCGAGGACCTCGTACCTGCCGGTAGGTCCGGGCTTGTCCACGCCGTACGCACGAGCGACGAACTCGGGGACCTCGACTTCGACAATCGTCGACGACTCCGGCTTGTGGACCTCGACCGCGTCGAGGAGATCGCTGTGGACGAGGATGACCTTGCTCTCGCTGTCGCGCAGGATGTGTTCGAGGTCGGCACCGGTCCAGTGCCAGTTGACGGGGACCGGAATAGCGCCGATCGACGTGGCCGCCAGAGCGGCCTCGACGTACGTGAGTTCATTGCGCATGACGATCGCGTACCGGTCACCGGTCCGCAATCCGCGCTCGCGCAGGACGGCGGCGATCCGCAGCGACCGTTCCTTGGCCTGTGCGGCCGTGCGGAACTGATCGCCGGATCGCAGGTACTGCTCAGCCATGATGTGGCCCTTCCTCATGCTGTTTGCGCGGTTTTTCCGCTGATTCGGGGGCGGGCATTGCCGCGTCGGTGGCGCCACTGTCGGTGATCGACAGGGCGATCGCCGACGAGTACGACGAGGCGCCGGCATCGACCGGCAGGACCGTTCCGGTGACCCAGCGCGATGCCGGGCTCGCCAGCCACACCACGGCCTCGGCAACGTCCCAGCCGGTGCCCTCGGTCCCCAGCAGGTTGAGCGACGCGCGAGTCTCCCGGAATGCGGCGCCGGCACCGGACTTCGTCGCCACCATCGGGGTGTGGACCAGACCGGGGGCAACGGCATTGACGCGGACGCCCTGTCTCCCGTGGTGCGCGGCCATCGCCCGGGTCAGACTCAGCACGGCACCTTTGGTCGTCGCGTAGGCGATCCCGGCGTGGCCGCCGCGGATACCGGCGAGCGACGACATATTGATGACCGAGCCGCCGGCGCCCGCGGCCATCACGGGCACGACATGCCGGGAAACGAGGAGCATCGAGGTCAGGTTGACGTCGATGCACCGGTTCCAGGCATCGAGATCGACGTCGACAACGGTGCCCGCCGGGCCTGCGACACCCACGTTGTTGAACAGGACATCGATGCGGCCCCAGCGGTCGACGACGTCGGCGACGGCAGCCGCAACGCCCGCGTCTTCGGTGACGTCGCAGCGGTAGGCCGCCGCGGTGCCTCCGCGTTCGGTGATCATCTCCTCGGTGCGTACCACCGAGTCGCCGACGTCGACCAGGGCGACCTTCGCCCCCGCTGCCGCGAGTCGGATGGCCGCCGCACGACCGTTGCCGATGCCGTCGCCGGCTGCTCCGGCACCAGTGACGATCGCGACCATCCCTTCGCACGTCGTGTTCACAGGTGTACTCCTCGGGCTGTCGGGTGAAGGTCGGTCGAGGTGTCCGGGCCGGCCGCTCGATCCGCGTCGGGAGGTGCCGCCGCGGAAGCGATCTGGAAGCGACGGATCTTGCCGACACTTGTCCGGGGAAGCGCGTCGACCAACACCCAGTCGTGGGGTCGAGCGGACGGCGCGAGGTTCTCCGCGGCCCACGCGGCGAGCTGCGCCGGCTGCGGTGGATCGCTCGGGTCGCGGGCGACGATGTAGGCGACCGGGACGACATCGCGTACGGGATCCGGCCGGGCCACGACCGCGGCCTCGAGTACACCGGGCGCCTGGGCGACCGTCGCCTCGACTGCGGTCAGGCTGACGTTCTCGCCGGCTACCTTGACGACATCGTCGGCACGACCGATGAAACGCACTACTCCCTCGGTGTCGGTCGCGACCACATCACCGGTCGAGAACCAGGTGTCGCCGTCAGCGGTGTGCAAGGCGCCAGCAGTCGCCTCCGGATCGTCGAGGTATTCGAGGAACAAATCGATACCCGGTGTACCGCACACGGAGAGCATCCCGGGCTCGTCGATGTCAGCCGGTCGATCGGTGCCGGGGCTCTCGACGCGGATACGTCGCCCCAGCGGGCGGCCTATGACATCGGCGCGTGGCGTATCGCTCGTGTCCGCGCATACCACCGCGACCGATTCGGTCAGGCCGTAGAGCTGGCGGGGCCGGGTCCCCACCAGCTCGGCGAACCGCTCGTAATGTTCGGCACCGAGATTCTGCGCGAACCACACGTGTTCGAGCGTCAACGGCTCGATATCACCGGGACAGCGGGCAAGAATCATTCGAATCGGGGCGGCGAACAGGCTCGCGTGGGTGACCTCGAGTTCGCGCGCCTGAGCTACCCAGCCCGAGGCGCTGAACGTGGCCGCGAGTGCGACGCTCGCGCCGATCGCGATCGCCGGCGCGAAACAGTAGTACTGGGCGTTGGCATGGAACAGCGGGAGCGTGACGAACCAGCGGTGGTGCGGCCGGAGATCGACGGCCTGCGCCATTGTGGCGGCCACGTGCGCGTAGTTTCCCTGCGTGAGCACAACGCCCTTGGGCTCGGACGTGGTGCCCGAAGTGAACATCACCGAGAGCCGGTCCGACGGGGTGGCGTCTGCCCCAGGCGCTGCACCGTCCCCGCGCACAAGGCAGGCACCGGAGTCGAGGTCGGAGGCGTCCTCAGCCAGCACGAACAACAGCGGGACCGCGTCGCCTGCACCCGCACGGTAGATATCGGCGCGCGGCACGCCGCAGACCCCGACCACCGGGCGCACACGATCGACCTGGCGGGCGACGTCGCGCGCTGACGAAGCCGGGTCGACCGGCACCAGGCACGCGCGCAGCCGGGCGGCCGCGAGCCAGAGCGCGACGAACGCCGGGCAGTTACGTAGCACTACGTGCACCGATGTGCCCGGACGGACTCCCGCGTCCGTGAGAGACCTCGCCACCTTGCCGACGATCGCGTCGAACTCGCGATACGACCACTGCGTCACCCCGCTCGTCTCGGAGCAAAAGACAAGAAACGGACGCTCACCGTGCTCGTGCACCGTGGTCGCCCATGTCCGGGCGAAGACCTCGCATGACACTGTTTCCCTCCATTGGGTCAGGACATGCAGATCCGCGAGTGCACACGAAGGTGCGAAAAGTAAGAGGCCTGCAAGCCGGCGAAACGATTCCGTCGAGTGCGGATTGCCGATCCACCAACCGAATGGTGTGATCCGCGCTACTCCCGACGAGATCGAGTTTCTATGCCCACAAGAGTGCAGTCAATGGACGAATCGCCACTGTGGCTGTGCGTTAATGTGCACTCATGACTCCAGCGCAACCCAGTGCCGACCACTTGCTGATGTTCCTCGAGGTGGCCAGGGAAGGCAGGTACACCCGGGCGGCAGAGAAACTCGGGTTGAGCCACGTAACGATCTCGCGACGCATTGCCGCCCTCGAACGCACCGTCGGCGGCAAGCTGCTGCTGCGGGTGCCGGGCGGATGGGAGATGACCCCGCTCGGCACACGTGTGCTCGCCGCTGCCGAACGGCTCGACGACGTGATGAAAAGCCTGGCGCGCGAGACGCTGTCCGCGCCGGGAATCGAGGACGTGGTCCGGATCTCGAACCCGACCGTCTTCGGCGTGTACGTCGCGGCGCCCGCCGCGGCCAGGGTTCACAAGCGCCACCCGGGCGTCCGCGTCGAGATCCTGTCGGCGCTCAAGCGGCCGGCGCAACACCGGTCCGGTGTCGACCTCGAAGTCGTTCTCGGCCGGCCCGAAACCATCCAGGCCGAGGCATATCGGATGACCGGCTACACGGTCGGGCTCTACGCCTCCCGCGACTACCTCCGACGGCACGGAACGCCGACAACGCTCGAAGACCTCGTCGAACACCGCCTGGTCTACTACGTTTCCTCGTTGCTTCAGGTCGAGGGCGTCGATGTCGGCCGTCGATACCTCCCCACGGTCCGCGAGTCCGTCACGTCCACCGATCCGATCGCCCACCTCGCCGCGACACGAGAAGGCGCCGGAATCGGACCTCTCGCCAACTTTGTGGTCGCCGACTACGACGACCTCGTGCGGATTCTGCCCGACGAGTTCGCCCTTCCGATGGAGTACTGGCTCGTCGCCCATCCCGATGCCCTGCGCCGGCCGGCGGTCGCGGCGCTCGTGAGCGAAATGGCACGAATCGCGGCTCCCCTCGAACACGCTGGGTCGACGGCCGCAGCCGGGTCAGAGCAAGAAGTCGAATCCTCCGGGCGGGCAACAACCTTCATGTGAGCCGACGGCACGCAACCGGGGCTCGGAACGATTCGCCATTCCTAGCTGCTGTCAGCTGTGCCCGTAGCGGGCGAATACCCGAACAGTCCAGTTCGGTCAATGTCCGAGAAAATACTGTCGGTCTGCAGGATTGTGCATGCCTGTTCGACGTTTCGGACCTTGCGGTTTGCCGTACCGTCGGGCGACGATCTCGCCGTTGAGCGAGGCAGATCACACGCAGGAGCAGAGCCGCATGAGCGCAGTTATCGAGACCACGTACGGCAGAGTCGAGGGCAGCCGAGAACACGGGACGTACGCCTTCAAAGGCCTGCCGTTCGCGGCACCGCCCATCGGCGCGCGACGCTGGATGCCGCCCGTCCCGCCCGAGCGCTGGGACGGCGTGCGACCGGCCACGGCGTTCAGCCCGGCGTGCCCGCAGGAGTCGCTCACCGTCTCTGCCGCCGACCTCTTCGCCGTCGAGGGCCCACGAGACGAGGACTGCCTGTACCTCAATGTCTGGTCACCGAGCACCGATGACGCCCGCCGACCGGTCATGGTGTGGATCCACGGCGGCGGATACAACATGGGTTCGGCATCCCAGCCTATCTTCGACGGCGGGCAACTCGCCCGGCGCGGCGATGTCGTCGTCGTCACGATCAACTACCGGCTAGGCCCGCTCGGTTTCATGAAGCTCGATGAGGTGACCGACGGCGCGATCCCGGCGACGGGCAATGAAGGTCTCCTCGACATAGTGGCCGCACTGGAGTGGGTCCGAGACAACATCGCCGCCTTTGGTGGCGACCAGGACAACGTCACCGTCTTCGGCGAATCGGCCGGCGGATGGGCCGTCGGCGCCCTGCTCTCCATGCCCCGAGCCGCGGGACTTTTCCACAAAGCCATCGCCCAGAGCGGCGTCGGGCATCCCGGCCTCGACCTCGACCACGCGAACCATCTGGCGCGGCTGTTCGCCGACCGGATCGGGCTAAAGGCCAGCAACGCCGCAGAGCTCAGGGCAGCCCCGCCGGAGAAGATCCTCGCGGCCGCACCCAGCCTGTTCAAGAGCTTCTTCGAACCCGACCCGTCGAACTCCGATCGCTACCTCCGGCACGTCATCGACGGCGATATCCTCCCGATGCCGATCGTCGACGCCGTCGACGCCGGAGCGGCCGCGAGTATCCCGCTCATCGTGGGCACCACCCGTGATGAAGTCGCCAAGATATTCGTGGTGTCCGCGTTCACCGAGGGAGAGCCACCGTTCGAGAAGGTCAGGCGGCTCGTGCACCGAGACATCGACGTTCGACAGCTGGCATCCATCTACGGGCGGGCCCGTCGCGACCGCTTCGGCCGCGACAGCGAGGTTGATATCGCCGCAGCCATCGCGACAGATACCGTGCGCATCCCCTCGCTGCGACTACTGGATGCCCAACGCCGCCACCAACCGAACTCCTACGGCTACCTCTTCAACTGGACCTCCCCCGGCGGCGACGCCGCCTACGGCTCGCCGCATGGCATCGACATCGGTTTCGTATTCGGCACCTACGATCTCGCCGAGGACTACGCCGCGGAGTGGGGGCAGGGGCCGGCGGCAGCCGCGCTCTCACACGCCGTAATGGACGCGTGGGCTGCCTTCGCACGCACGGGCAACCCGTCGACCCCGAACCTCGGTGAGTGGCCTCGGTACGGAGACGCCCGCCGCACGATGATGATCGGAGAACGGACATACGTGGCCGACGCCCCCTACGAGGACGAGCGCCGCGCGTGGGAGGCATACAGCAACACCGATCTCGCCAAGCCGTTGTTCCGAATTCCGGGCCGGGAAACCGCAACTGCCTGACGCACGGATACAAGCCGGCGTTCTCAGCGAACCGCAGCGCACTCCTTCGCAGTCGCGTGGAGTTCAGTGGTGATGGCGCGCAGGCCGTCTGTGAGGAGGGTGCAGACGTGGTGGAATGCAGTGTCGACGCCCGCGACCTGCCAGGAAGCAGCATGCGCAGGGTGGTGGAAGCCCAGCGTGGCATCGAAGACGGCCTGCGCCGATGTGGCCGGGTCCTCGACGCCGAAGTCACCGGATGAGATGGCGGCGGTGACGATGGAACGTATCTGTCCGACGAGGACAGCGACATGCTCGGCGACCACACTGTTGTGCTCGGCTGCCAGAACCGCGTAGGTGGCGGTGAGCGCGGAGGCGTCGCGCGCCTTGGCGCGTTTCGCGGCGAACAGCTCGGCCAGCCAGGCCCGAAGTCGTTCGGGCGGAGCGAGAGCCGTATCGCCAGCCAGGCCCGAAGCCCTTCGTAGGCGCGGTCGATCCAGCGGCGGGCGGACCGCCTCACGGAGTGCGGCTTTGGAAGGAAAGTACCGATAAACGGCAGCGTGGCTCACCCCGAGAGCGCGAGCCACGTCCACCACCGTGGCCTTGGCCGGTCTGTGGCGGCGCAGCACGAATCGCGTACGTTTCTTTACTGCCCGCCTCGAATCGGCTTTCCCGCGCGGGATTCGGTGTCGAGTTCACCGTCTCTCACCACGAACTGTCCGCCGACCAGCAGGTGCCGGACACCGGTCGAGGGTGCGACGAAGTTGTAGCCACCCTGCTCGGAGAAAGTCTGCGGGTCGAAGACGATCAGGTCTGCATCCGCACCCGGTTGGACGCGCGCCTTCCGGCGCATCGCGGGAACCGCCTCCTCGATGATCCGCGCCGGCACCAAGGTGCACCGCCTGACCGCCTCGGGCAGCGAGAGCACGCCGAGTTCGCGGACCAGCCAGCCGAATGTCCGCGCGTAGCATCCGCTGCTGCGCGGATGAGTCAGGGCGTGGGGCGGCACCGGCCAGTCGTGCAACACCATCGCGCCGCCCGGACTGACGACCGGCGAGGCGTCCGACGCGATGGCGGAGTCCGTGAACAGCAACGACCTCAACAGCATCTTCCGGTCGGCTTCCTGCGCCTCATCAGCCCAGTGGACGAATGCGAGGCCGGCGGGATCGTTGGATCGCAGCTCGGTCAGCCGCTCCGTGTCAGCGACGAACTCCCCTGTCGGCAGGTAGCGCAGCCGGTTCGGCGAGATGCCCATCCGCGGCAGCTTCTCCGGTGCCACGAAGTCGGCACTGATTGCGGTCATTCCGGAGCCGTAGGGATATGCCTCGGTGGTGACGCTAAGGCCGTTCGTCTGGGCGGTGGCGAACGCATCGGCGATCTCGTCGATCATCCGGTTGGATGTGCTGTTGAGATGGCACAGATGCATGTGCGCCCCGGTACCCGCCGCGGCCGCGAGGACCTCCAGCACCGCTTCCAGGGAGCTGTGCGGTTCCAGCGCGGAGGTGTAGCGGGCGTGAGTGAACGTCGGCACGCCCAGTTTGGCGGCGCGCCGCGCGAGTCGGAAGTACTCGGTGATCCCAGTTTCGGGGGCGTAACCGACGGGGACGCCGATGCCGATCCCGCCGGCGTGCACCTCAGCTTCCACATGATCGAGCAGACGACCCACGTCCCGGTCGCTCGCCGGCGCGCTCCATTTGGAACCTCCCCAGTTCGCCGTGACCATCAACATCGGATCATCGGGTGGCGCGCCGTCGAACAGCATCATCCGAGACAGCAGCCAGGACGCCGAATACCCGAAGTTCACCGGCCGCCCCTCCAGCTCGGCGGCGGCGATGGCTGCGTTCACCGATGCGGCTCCCGTTTCCAGCTCCAGCGCGGTGGTCACCCCGTCGAGCGCCTGCAGGAGCAGGCCGGTCCGGGACTGCGCGTGACTGTGCAGGTCGATGAAGCCCGGGGCGAGCACCAGCCCCCTGACGTCGACAGTCCGCCGACCGATCAGGGGAGCCTCGGACACATCGGTGATGCGGTCGCCGGTGACTGCGACATTGCGGATGCCGTCCAGACCGGTCTCCGGGTCGATCACCCGGGCCCCGGCGAAGACGACGTCGCACGGCGAAGTGCCGCTCTCGGTGCTCACGCTACGCGCCGTGCCGCGAAGACGCCGCCCACGAAGTGGGTGGCCTTTTGGCCGTCGCCGACGATGAAGGCGGCATCCCACAGCGGATCCCCGCCGAGCACGTCATCGGCGAGAATGAACCGGTGATCGTCCAGCGGGTACAGTTCCGTCGTGACCGGCTCCGAGGCCACCCCGAGCGAACCTTCCGGATCTTTGGCCATCAGGCTCACGAACAGTGCTCCGTCCTTGGCGGTCACGCCATACCTGCGGTCAGCGGTCTCGTAGGTGCCGACGTAGGGCTCGGTGTCAATCGCGCTGCCGGGACGCTTGGCCGGACGAGTCGGTCGCTGGACGCCGAGCAGCTCCGCGAACACGTAGTCGAAGACCCGGTCAGCGAAGTGGGCGCCGCGAATGGCGACGTTGACGGTCACCGCGACGGCGGTGTGCAACTCAGGGACCCAGAGCAGAGTCGACGAGCCGCATGGGCTGAAGCCGAAATGGCCGAAGATTTGCTTGCCGCCCCAGTTCTTGGTGTACGGGCCGACGCACCAACCGTCCGCCATCCCCTGGGTGGGCAGGTCCACTTGGCGGGTCTGCATCTCGGCGACGGAGTGCTCCGAGAGCACCCTCGTGCCGTCGGCCGCGAGGCCGCCGCGCAGGAACAGCTGCCCGAACCGGACGAGATCTCCGGCGCTGCATGCCAGGATCGAACCGGCCGGACCGTGTCCGCGACCGACAGTCCACTGCTTGACGTGGTCGAACCCGCCCTCGGTGGGGGTATGGCCGACAGCAATCGGATGGTAGATCTGCTCCTCGGGCAGACTTGCCGAGTGCTGCAGCCCGGCGGGCGCGAGCAGCCGGTCCCGGAGCGCCGCATCCCAGGTCGTGCCAGTCAGCGTTTCCACCAGGAGCCCCGAGATATCAGCGGAGGCGTTGTTGTATCCGAAGATCTCACCGGGTTGGGCGATCACTGGGATATGCGCCAGCAGCTGCACGAGCGCGCGGACGGCGTCATCGCCCCGACCGGTGTCGATGTAGGGCCCGTTGTCGATTCCGCTGGTCATCGACATGAGGTGCCGAGGCGTCACGGTCGCGGTCGCATCCTCGTCGCCGAGCCGGAATCCCGGCAGGAACTGGGCCACTGGCTTGTCGATATCCAGCATGCCGGCATCGGCCAGCTGCATGACCAGCGCGGCCGTGAAGACCTTCGTAGTCGACCCGATCTGAAACAACGTGTCCGCGGTGACCGCGCGGCCAGTGGTGACGTTCTCGATGCCCACCGGACATTCGACGAATTCGCCGTCGATGGCCAGCGCGACCTGGGCGCCGACGATGCCCAGCTCAGCAGCGGTCGTTTCCGCCACTGACGTGAGTGCTGTTGTGTCGATGGTCATCGACAGTCTCCCTTGACTAGCTCCATAAGATGATTTGAGCGAGAGTAGGCGGATTGTGTGCCCCATCACATCGTGAGCACGAACGAAATCAGGTTGCCTGGTTCGTTGATCTCACCGAGTGCACCCCGACGTTCGCCCGTACTACGACGGCCGCGTTCGGAGTCGGCGGAGCCGCAGGTCGATCAACGCCTCGACGCGGGCGTCGGGATCGGCGAGCTCCAATCCGCTGATCTCGCACAGCCGTTTGAGCCGATAGCGGAAGGTGTTCGGGTGGATCCGCACCGCAGCGGAAGCTTTCGCGATGTCACCGAATGCCTCGAGGTAGGCGGCGAGCGTATTGGTGAAGTCCGCGCGATGTTCGGCGTCGTACGCCAGCAGGAGGGCGACCGGGCACGAGTCGTCACGTTCGTCCTGGTCGAGGATGTCGGCCAGGCGCACAAGCATCAGATCCAAGCGTACGGACCCGACCGTGGCACAGCGTTCGGTTCGCGTCGATTCGCGCAGGACCCTGAGCACGGCGTCGGCGTCGGCGCGAGATCTCACGATCCGGTCGGCCATCTCCACGACGCGTCCGACCCCTGCTCTCAGCGTGACCGGTGATCCCATGCGCTTCACGAAATCCTCCGCTACCCGCAACGCCGCCTGCTCGCTCGATGCCGGGAACAAGGCGTAAACGGCATCCCCGAGGGTTGTCACCGCAGCAGATCGGCACAGTGCGCTCAGGTAGACATCGAGCGCACCGGCGACTCGGCGGATTTCCGTGGTCCGCTTCACGGCGTCGTTCTCATCAGCGCTGTCGGCGAGCTCGACAGCCAAGACGGACACCGGTTCCTTCGCCAGGCCGAGCTGCCTGGCTGTCTCGTGCGCGTCACCGGATCCGCGGAGCAACCGGGCAAGAAGTTCCGCGCGTAACCGGGCATCGACGGACGCACCTGCGCGTTCTCGCAGCAAGTGCAGCGCAACGATCTTGGCGGCGTCGACCAATGCCTGCCTGCGGTG
The DNA here is from genome assembly GCF_050320175.1 of Nocardia sp. FBN12. GTDB lineage: Bacteria > Actinomycetota > Actinomycetes > Mycobacteriales > Mycobacteriaceae > Nocardia. Next base: position 2,643,098 of record NZ_CP190048.1, read on the forward strand.
TTCGAGCAGGGGTTCGGATACCACCGCCCAGACGAAACCCAGCACCTCATCGCCAGCGCGTATGGAGATCGCCGTACGCGGCTTGATGTCGTCACAGAGCGACGGGACATACACCGGGTCCGTGCTCCAATACAACTCCCGGAAGATTCCGAGCTCAGTCAGCTGGCGCTCGTATCGACCGGGGACCTGACGGCCCAGCACGGTCTGGACCCTGCCTTCGTCGGTGTCCGCCTGCCCGCCGGAGAACGCGAGTACTCGGGATGAACGGTCTTCGATCGTGATCGGTGCGTCCACCAACGAACTGATGGCGTTGGCCAATTGGAACAAATCCCCGCTCGGGTACCCTGCGATCTCCTGGCCGGGCTCACCGAACTCGGGCGGATCGAGCATGGCGCGCAACAATATGATCAGCTGCGCCCACGATGCGGCCCTGCTGACCTCGAGCACACAAACGTTGCGGCTCACCGCATCCCTGCGAATAGCGTCGTCGAGCGGAACCGGTGACTTCAACAGCAAGGCTGTACCGCCACATCGCTCGAGTTCGATGAGCAGCGCCTTGACCGTCGCGGCCTCCGTGACGCCGACGCCCAGTAGGATTCCCTCCGGAGAGACGTCGACGCCGTCCGCGGGGTCGTAGATCGACACCGAACCCGCCCGTAGATCCGCAGTGGACGGCCCGGCAACCGCGGTTACCAGCGTGCTCCCGAGGTCGTCCACGATCCGGCCCAGGCTCGGCAGCGGCCCACTGATCACGATCATCACCCTCTCCTCGGTAGTCTAATCGGCGAACACGCAGGTCCAATGCTCGGCCGCCGTCCAGATCGATGAACACCCGGTCGGTCCCACCGGTAGCCTTGGCGAACACCCGCAGTGGGCGGCGGGTGACCAGCAGCGAACCACCGGCAGGCGATATCTCTACGAGGTCCGGATTCGGCCCAGGTCAGACCCCGACCTTCTGGTACATCGTCACGACGCAGGCGCCACCGAGCCCGAGATTGTGCTGCAGGGCCGCATCGATCCGGCCTTCGACCTGGCGTCCCTCGGCCTGGCCCCGCAGCTGCCAGACCAGCTCGGCGCACTGCGCCAGCCCCGTCGCGCCCAGCGGGTGTCCTTTGGATATCAGCCCGCCGGAGGGGTTGGTCACCACTCGGCCGCCGTAGGTGTTCTCGCCGTCGAGGATGAACTTGTCCGCAGTACCCACTGGGGTCAGCCCGAGCGCCTCGTAGGTGAGCAGCTCGTTGGTTGTGAAGCAGTCATGCAGCTCGACGACACGCACGTCCTCGGGGCCGATCCCGCTCGTCTCGTAGACTCGGGCGGCCGCCTCTTTCGACATGTCATAGCCGACGAGCCGAGTCATGTCTTCGCCGAAGGTGCTCGCGTAGTCCGTCGTCATGGCCTGAGCGGCGATGACGACGTCGTCCCGCAGGCCGTGGCGTCTGGCGTACCGCGGGGACACGACCACTGCTGCCGCGGCCCCACACGTGGGGGGGCAGCACTGGAACAGGGTCAGCGGACCGTAGATGTGCCTCGAGGCCATGACCTGCTCGACCGAGAGCGGGTCGCGGAACACCGCGTAGGGGTTGTTGGCGGCGTGCCGCCGGGACTTGACCGTGATGTGGGCGAGCACCGACGGATCCATACCGGTTTCCTCGATGTACTGCTGGCCGGCCGCGCCGAAGAACGTCGCGGCATTCGGCACACCTTCATCGGGGATACCCCGGACCTGGTCGCGGACCTGGTCGAACCTCTCCAGAGCACCGGGTCGGTCCGTGAACTGGTGTTGGATGGCCCCGGGGATCATCTGCTCGAACCCGAGCGCCAACACCACGTCGGCCGCGCCCGATTCAACGGCCTGGCGAGCCAGGAACAGCGCCGAGGAGCCGGTCGAGCAGTTGTTGTTGACATTGATCACGGGAATGCCGGTCTGACCCAGGTGGTAGAGCGCCTTTTGCCCGGACGTGGAGTCGCCGTACACATATCCGACATAGGCCTGTTGCACGGCGTCGTACCCGACCCCCGCATCCGTCAGTGCTCGACGGGCGGCCTCGGCTCCCATCAAGTCGTAGTTCTCGCTCCGGCCAGGCTTGCTGAACGGGATCATGCCGACCCCTGCCACCACGGCGTTGTCAGTCATTGTCTTCTCCTTTGTGACCACTTCGGTGGATGCTGTCGGGACTACTCGTTTTCGGGGACACGGATCGGCCGGACTGGAGCAGCGGCTGGGCTCAGACCGGGAGCCAGGCCGCGTCCGCGACCTGGACAGCGGCGGTGGGTTCACTCCAAGTGGTGCGGGAGAACCGCGGTGCAGGCCTCGGCTGGTCGATGCCGTTGATTCGCGTGTGCACCTCTCGGCCGCGCATATGTGGGTGCACGAGGGCCTCGGAATAGGTCAGTACCGGTGTCACACAGGCATCACTGCCGTCGAAGATCTTCGCCCACTCCGACATGGTCCGGGATCTGAACGCCGTGGCGAACGCCTCGCGCAGCTCCTCCGCACGGGCCTCATCGTGCTGGTCGGGCAGGGCGGTGGCGTCGAGCCCGAGCAACCGCACGGCCTCTGCGAAGAACTGGGGTTCGACGCAGCCAACGGCCACGCTGCGCCCATCGCCGCATTCGTAGGTGTCGTAGTACGGTTTCGAGCCGTCGAGAAGGTTGTGCCCGCGATGCTCCGACCACTGACCGGCACCACGCAGCGACCACATCGGCTGCGATAGGACGCTGGCTCCGTCACACATGGCGGCGTCGACGACTTGACCCCGGCCCGAGGTCTGTCGCTCGAACAGGGCGGCCAGGACACCAGTGATCAGGAACATCGAGCCGCCGCCGTAGTCGCCCACCAAGTTCAGGGGCGGCACCGGGCGCTCGCCCGGTCTGCCGATGTTCTCCAGGATGCCGGTCAGCGAGATGTAGTTGATATCGTGGCCGGCGGATGCCGCCAGCGCACCATCCTGTCCCCAACCGGTCATCCGGCCGTACACCAGACGGGGGTTGCGGGCTAGGCATTCCTGTGGCCCTAGTCCCAGGCGCTCGGTGACGCCCGGGCGAAAGCCCTCTACAAGCACATCCGCATCGGCGATGAGGTCAAGGATCCGCGCGACCCCGGAGGGGTCCTTCAGGTCAGCGGTGATGATGCGGCGGTTGCGCAGCGTGTGGTCGCCCGCGCCGCCGACTGTGCCGTGCCGCTCGACACGGATCACGTCCGCTCCCAAGTCGGCCAGGATCATGCAGGCGAGCGGCCCAGGGCCGATGCTTGCGAGCTCGAGGACCCGAAGGCCTGCCAGGGGGCCGTATCGCATGCTTGTCTCCTGCGTGATCACAGCACTGGGCTCCGGTCGGCAGGACCGAGCACCGGGGGTATCCGGTCGTCGTCGGCCTTGCGACGGTCGCGCAATGCCAGCGTGATCGCCGCCGCGCACGCCAAGGCCACCGGGACCGCAGCGAGCACGATGATGGTGCTGGCTCCCATTCCCTGGGCGATGAGCGCCCCCGCGACGGCAGGACCGACGATCGTGCCGATCCGGCCGATTGCCACGGCCATACCCACGCCTGTAGTGCGCGTGCCGACGGGATAGAGCGCTACCGCCATGGTGAGCACGCCCATTTGGCTGGCCATGGTTCCGGCGCCTGCACAGCCCAGCAGCAGCAGGACACCCCAAGACCCGAACGAAGTCAGGCCGAAGAGGCCCATGGCGACGACTCCGAGGGCGGTCGTCACTGCCATAACAGCGGAGATCCCCACCCGTGCGGTCAACGGAATCGCCAGCAGAATTCCCAATACGCCGCCGAAACTGATAACCGACAATCCGATCGGCGCTTCATTAGCGCTGAATCCATAGTCCAGCAGCAGCGTCGGCACCCACGCAGAAAGCGTATAGGCGCCGATGAACGCCAGGAACGCGAACACCCACAGCAGACCGGTGTTCACACGAAGTCCGGGGTCGAAGAGCCGGGCCACACCGGCCGCCTTTTTGGCCTCGGCCTTTGTGCCGACAGTGGGAGGTTCCTCCAAGACTACGGCCATTGCGACGAGGAGAGGAATAGCAGCAATGCCCCCTGCCCAGAAGATGCCGCCGCTGCCGAACAGGTCCAGCAGCGGACCGCCGACAAAGCCCCCGACGATCAGCCCGACAGGCAAACCGAGCGTGACACCCACCGAGACACGTTGCCGGTAACGTTCCGGCACCATGTCACTACTGACCGACACCGCTACCGGCAGCAACATACCGATCGAGACTCCAGCCGCCAGGCGGACCACCGAGAACAGCGCAATCGACTCGAGCGGCAGGACGACGGCGCTGAGGACCGTCAGGATCGAGCAGGCGGCCACACTGCCGATCAACAGTCGTTTTCGTCCGAGTGCGACTCCCATCCAGCCGGCCGTCACATACCCCACAACGACGCCCAGGTTGCTCAGCGCCAACGGAAAGGTGAAATCGCCCACCGGAACACCCCAGTCGCGCGCCATCGCCGGCACTGACGCTGCAAGCGCTGCGGTATCGAAGCCATCACACAACACCGCCAAGAACACGACGGCGAGAATTCCCCACTTGATCCCGGTTGAACCGTCGGTAACTCTTTGTTCTCCATTACTCATGACTGTCCTAGCTGTCCTATCGAATATGTCGTGTCATCACGGCGGGTCAAGCTCCTCCGCACGAATTCTCTCGATGCAGGAATCGAGGAAAAACCTGGAGATTGTGTGCAGTTATGGCCGCCTCGGCGAGCACGAAATCGCTGTTCAGGTTCTTCACCAGCTGCCTCGTCTGCCGACCGAAACCCTCGGCCGAGCTCGCCACCGAGGATGTTGTCGCGGGGCACGCGGGCACAGTCGAAGAACAGCTCCAGAGGTGTCGGCGCCGCGCTGACCGACCTCGCCAGGATCCGTCCGCGCATGAAACCCGTTCTCGGCCAACACGATCACCAGATCCGCGCTATGCCCCGTTGGAGATGAACGTCTCGGACGCGGCGGGCGAGGAGAGCAGCGATCCTGTCAAGGTCTCCGCCTAGCGAGGCCTACCACTATCTACTGGACAGCAGTCGTCGAGTCAGCAGCGGCAGCGGCGATCCATCGCCTTTCTGCGTCGAGGAGTGATTCGTGACCGGCGACAACCGCGGCACGCAACTCGACCTTGTGGATCTTGTTGAGCGTCGCGTGTGGCAAAGCGCCGACGACGTAGACCTCGCGTGGAACCTTGAAGTCGGCCAGCCTGTTTCGGCAGGCGTCCATGACCCGATCGGCCAGGCCCGAGTCTGGATTCTCGACACAGACGAAGGCCACTGGTACCTCGTCGAGCTTCTCGTCAGGCCTGCCGACGACCGCGGCCTCGCCGAGCCCTAGGACATCGAGGATGACTCGCTCGATCTCGGAGGCTGCGACGTTCTCGCCGCCGACTCGCAGCATGTCCTTGGCCCGGTCCATGAAGGAGAAGGTGCCGTCGGCATTGAGCCTGACCAGATCTCCGGTCGCGAACCAGCCCTCGTCGTCGAAACTGTCGCTCGTGGCTTCGGGGTTATTCCAGTACTCGGCGAATATCGACAGCCCACGAACACCTCGGATGAACAGGGCACCGGTCTGACCCGCGCCGATGGGCGTTCCGTCCCCGTCCACGACCTTGATGTCGTACTCGGGGGCAACCCGACCGATACTGCTCGGCGCATCGTCGTGCCCGGCGGAGACGGTGCCGTGACTGACAGTCTCGGTCATCCCCCACCAGCCTATCGACTCGACCCCGAACCTTTCCTTGAAGACAGGGCCGGTGGGTCCCGCCATGACACGCAGGGAGTGTTCATCGGGGGGCTGGCTCGCCAGGACTGCGCGCGTGGACAGTGGCATCAGGGACAGCCAGGTGCACCCATGTTGCACCGCGATGTCCCAGAACCGGGAGGTGGACCACTTGGGGGCGAGGACGAACCGGGCGCCGACCCACAGGCTCGGCAGGACCGAGTAGCCCAAGGCATTGACGTGGAACAACGGCATATAGGCCAGGTGGACGTCGTCCGATCGAAGTCCCTCGTGGACGGCGTTGGTCCGGGCGGCCCACAATCCATTCGCATGCGTCCAGAGCACGCCTTTGGGCCGGGCGGTCGTGCCAGAGGTGTACTGGATGCTCAGCGCGGCTGCAGGGTCCGCGGACGGTAGGCGCACCGCCTCGAGGTCAGCGGATCCGCCGAAAATGGGCGCGTGCGGCGAGCCCGGGTCGATGACGGTAACCCAGGAGAGGCTGGTTCCGGCCGCAGTGACGAGCTGCTCGAACGACGGCTGCGTGATCGCGCCCACTGCACCGCTGTCTGCGATGTAGTACGCCAGCTCGTCTTGCGACGACCGCGCGTTCGTGGTGACCGCAACGGCATGCAGCGCGGCGCAACCGAACCAGGCCAGAAGGAACTGTGGGCAGTTCTCCAGGTGGATCAGGACGCGGTCTCCTGAGTGAACTCCAGCCTGCACGAGTCCTGCCGCGACCCTCAGGGACTCGTCATGGAACTCCGCATAGGTCCACGAGTCCGGCTCGCCGTCGAAGGGATGCCAGGTGAGGAAGGTGCGATCGGGATGCGCGGTGGCTCGATCGGAGAGCAGGCGCCACATATCGAAGCCCAGAAACGGATGGAACGACGGCAGACAGATTTCTTTCGAACCCATGCTCACGCCTCCGTCCATGTGGCGTCCAGCGGGACCACCGCCGAACGAACCAAGGCACGGAACGGAAAATTGCCACGCGGGCCGAAAACTTCGAGCGAGACTTCATGTGATCTCTGCAAAGGGTGCCTCCTAGATAGGCGCTTCAACTAGCTGAACTCGGTACGAGTTCTTGTGTTATTCACTTAATTTGTCGCGATCACAACGACCGAGCGATGATCTCTCGCATGATCTCGTTTGCGCCGCCGGCGATTCGGGTGACACGGGAATCGGTGTACAGCTGCGCGATCGGATACTCCCGCATGTAGCCGTAGCCGCCGAACAGCTGGAGTATCCGGTCGATGACGCGCCCTTGGGTGTCGGTGCTCCAGTACTTCGCCATCGCCGCGCGGCTGTCATCGAGCTCACCGCGCTGGAGTCGAACGATGCAGTCGTCGACGAACGTGCGGTTGACGGTCGCCTGGGTGGCGCAATCGGCGAGTTCGAATCGGACGTGTTGCAGTGCGCGCAGCGGTGCACCGAACGCGTGGCGTTGTTTCGTGTAGTCGATTCCGAGAGCCACAGCACGTTCGGTCTGAACGGTCGCTTCGACCGCCATGAGCAGCCGCTCCTGGCGCAGGTTGGCCATCAGGTGCGCGAACCCCTGGTTCTCTCGGCCGAGCAGCTGATCGGCCGGAACGCGGACCTCGTCGAAGAACAGCTCTGCGGTGTCCTGCCCCTTCAGACCGATCTTGTCGAGGACACGGCCGCGCCGGAACCCGGGCGAGTCGGCATCGACCAGCAGCAGCGATATTCCCTTCGATCCGGCGGACGGATCGGTCTTCGCGGCGACAATGACCAAGCCGCAGGTTCCGCCGTTGGTGATGAAAGTCTTCGACCCGGAAAGGACGAACTCGTCGCCGTCGCGAACAGCCCGCGCCTGCATGGCGGCCACGTCCGATCCGGCACCGGGCTCCGACATCGCCAGCGAACCGATGGTGGTGCCTGCGGCTAAACGGGGCAGCCACTGACGCTTCTGCTGCTCGGTGCCCAACGAGAGCAGATAATGGGCCACGATCCCGCTGTGCACGATGTTGCCGAAGCACTGCGCCCCGGCACGGCCGATCTCCTCCAGCACGACGATGTCGTGAGCGATCGATCCGCCTCCCCCGCCGTACTCCTGGGGGATGGAGGCGCACAACAGGCCCAGCTCACCGGCTCGCGCCCAGAACTCCAGGTCGACATGCCCCTGCCCGGCCCACTTCTCCAGCTGTGGGACGGCTTCTCGGCGCAAGAACTCCGCAGCGACCTCGCGCAGCAGTTCGCCTTCGTCGTCCGACCAAGCCGGCCGGGTGGCTACGCCGCTCATGACGCCTCAGTCCCAGCAACGGCACTGTTCCTGGCCCCGGTGCGAATCCGATCGAGGACCTCGGCACGTATCGCCGAGCGACGGACCGTGTCGGCGTCCTCACGCAGCGGCTCGTCGCGGTCCGCCGAACACCTCGGCCCAGTCACTCGCCTCCGCGTCGCAGGTCCGAGACTGAGCGACCGGCCGGCCACCTCCCGGACGAAGGTCCGCTCCGGCTCGTACTGGGCGCACAGGGGCACAGTTTCGTTGAGGGAAAGCATTTCGGTCACGTGGCATCCATCTCTCTACGGTGCGGCCCCGCCCGAAGCGCGGGGTCGTGGACGGCGCAGTCGTCGGGCCAATGCAGCGGCGGTAGCTCGTCGAGGGTCTGCGGGAAGTGTGGGACTCGCTTCTGCAAGAAGGAGTCGATGCCCTCGGCGGCGTCGGGGCTGCGGCCGCGTTCGAACGTGGCGCGGGAGTCGGCCTCATGGACCTGGCGGGGGTGGTCGGCGACGAGGCCCTTCCAGAGCAGCTCGCGGGAGATCGCCAGGGAGACCGGCGCGCTGTTGCGGGTAATCTCTCCAGCCAGGTCGATCGCGGCCGTGACGACGTCGGCGGCCGGGTGGATGGCGTTGACCAAGCCGGCGTCGCGCGCCTCGGCGGCGCCGACGAGCCGGCCGGTCAGCGTCCACTCCAGGGCTCGACCGGGCCCGACCAGGCGGGGCAGGAACCATCCCGAGGCTCCCTCGGGGACCATGCCGCGGCGGGCGAAGGCGAACCCGAACGTCGCGGTGTCGGCAGCGAGGCGGATGTCCATGGCGCAGGCCAGGCTCGCCCCGAATCCGACGGCGGCACCGTTGATGGCCCCGATCACGGGTTTGGTGCACTCGAACAGGCGCAGGGTGGCCTGGCCCGCGAAGTCCCGGAAGTCCTCCGCGGTGGCGTCGGGCAGGTCGTCGGCGAAGGTTCGAACACCGGCCGAGAGGTCGGCACCGGCGCAGAAGCTCTGGCCGGCTCCGGTGATGACGATCGCGCCGAGTTCCGCGTCGGCTTCGGCCCGGTCGATGGCGGCGATCAGCGCATGCACCATTGCGCGGTCCACGGCGTTGCGCCGCTCCGGGCGGTCGAGCGTCACGACCGCGACGCCGTCGATGCCCTCGAGAGCGATGCCGGTGCTGCTCGCGGCCCCGAAACCAGGGCGGCCGGTGGTCATCGGCGCGTTCCGCCCGTGCCGAACATATCGGCCGATCCCTCGACGAGCGGATCGGACGGAACGGCCGCGAGCAGGGACTCGGTGCGTTCGCGGATCTGTTGGCCCATCTCAGGGGCGGTCAAGATGTAGGGGCGGTCGTGGACGATCGCGTCCACGACCAGATCGCCGACGACGCCGGGGGCGACGCCCCGCTCGCGGAGCGAGTCGTGGGCCGCGTCGAGTATGGACGCGATCTTCGTCGAGTGCTGCGGTGCCTCCGTGGGGTGCGCCCGTTGCGCGTTCTTCACGATGTCGGTGGCCACCGGACCGGGGCAGAGCACACTCACACCGATGCCGTGGTGCGCGAGCTCGACCCGCAGCGATTCGCTCAGCCCGACAACGGCGTACTTCGAGGCGTGGTAAAGGAAGCCGGACATGTACAGCGGCGAGCTGCCGACGAACAGGCCTGCCGCCGAGGCGGTGTTGACGACATGACCGCCGGTGCGGCGTCGGATCATCCGGGGCACGAACGCCTGAATGCCGTTGTATACCCCGCCCGCGTTGATTCCCATGACGTGGTCCCACATGGTGTGGTCCATCCGCGAGGGTGAGACCGAGTCGATGATCCCAGCGTTGTTGACCAGGATCGACACCGGACCGAGCGACTCCTCGACGGCGTCGGCCACGGTCGCGTAGGCGGCCCGGTCACGAACGTCGAGCACGAACGGGCGAGCGCTCGTCATCGTCGACAACTCGTCGGCGGCCTGGCACACCGCGGTCTCGTCGATGTCGGCCACCGCCACAGACACCCCACGGCGGGCCAAAGATGCCGCGACCGCCCGTCCGATGCCGTGCGCACCTCCGGTGATAAATGCGGTGCGGCCTTCGAGTGAATCCACGTTGTCCTCCTGATCAGATGTCTGCCGCGTCGGGCGCCGGCGGGGCCTCGACGTTGATGGCGAGCACGGAGTCGGTGAACCGGAGGGCGGACCCTTCGGTCACCTTCAGCTCCCGGACCTGTCCGGCCGCCGGTGCGGGAGTCGGTACCAGCATCTTCATCGCCTCGAAGACGAGGAACTGCTCGGCCTTCTCGACGTACGCCCCGACGCTGGAGCCGCCTCCGTTGTCACGGCGACGGCATCCGCTTCGCCAGGTCCCGGATAACCGCTGCGCCGTCCGGGTCGAGCAAGCTCCCGTCGTGGATCAGTCGCGCATGGGAGTGACCGATCTGGTGGAGCGCGAACGCTGACTGCAGCGCGTTCCACTGGCCCTGGGCGTCCAGGCTGTTGTTCACGGCCTGCTTGGCGAGCTTCAACCCCATCGTGGGGCGCTGGGCGATCTCCTCGGCGATGCCGCGTGTGAAACTTTCCAGGTCGTCGCGCGGCACGACGTGATTCACCATGCCGACGTCAGCGGCCTCCTGGGCGGTGATGTAGCTGCTCCGGAACAGCATCTCCTTTGCCTTGCGGGCCCCGAGTTCCCATGCGTGGACGAAGAACTCGTGTCCGTTGACCCCGAAGGCGACAGTCGGGTCGGAGAATGACGCGTCCTCGCTGGCCACGATCAGGTCGAACGGCCAGACCAGCATCAGGCCGCCTGCGATGACGCGGCCCTGGACCTGGACGATTGTCGGCTTCGGGAGGTTGCGCCACCGCCAGCACAGACCGAGATAGGCGTCTTCCTCAGTCGCCATGTGACCGTGCGCGCCGGGTTGCTCGAATCCTCCCGTCGCCGTGACGGTATCGAAATCCGTGATCGACGCGCAGCTCGCGAGATCGTGCCCGGACGAGAAGTCCGGCCCGTCGGCGGCCACGATGACGACCTTGACGGCGTCGTCCAGCATGGCCGCCTTGAGCGCGGAATCGAGCTCGTAGAGCATTTGGAAATCCTGCGCGTTGCGCTTTTCCTCACGCGCCAGCGTCACCCGCGCCACCCCAGTAGCGGCCATCTCGTACCGGATACGCTCATAATCGGGTTTCGTCTTTCGACTCGACATCGGCCCTCCGACCTGTGGTTGCCATCTTCTAGAACGGTAAGCTTTGCCTCAGTTTCTTACCCGAATAACGGTAAGATTCACCGCCTTTGATTACCGTTGTAGCGATAAGATATACCTTTGTTGCGTACCACTGTCAAGCGTCCCCGGGCCCGACCGGGACGACGCACGGACCCGAGGACCTGGCGCACGGGCAGCAGCCACCACAGGAGAACGACATGACGAAAGCGGCACCGACCGGAGCATTGACGCAGCTGCCTCCCAGCCCACCCCCACGGCTGGGACCACCCGCCGAGGCGCTGACCACCCGTTCCCGGACGTTGCTCGACGATCTCGAGAAGTTGATCGTCACCGAGGGCTTCGCGGCCTTCACTCTCGCCGACCTGGCGCGACAGTTGAGGTGTTCGCTGCGCGCGTTTTACGCGATCGCCCCCACCCGGTACGACTTGCTGCTGGTCGTCGTCGACCGGCGCATGCGACGGCTGGGGAGGCGCGTGCGCGAGGAGCTGGCCGACCATGACGACCCGCTGGCCCGCCTGCACCTCGTACTGACGTTGGAGGCGACCGCGATGCAGGCCACCAGCGCACAGTTCCGGCACGACGCACGGGCCCTGCCGGAGATGATCGAACTCATTCTCGCGCACAGGCGCTACGGCGCGTCCATGATCCACCAGATCCTGGTCGAGGGGATGCGTCAGGGACGTTTCCGGCAGGTCGACCCGGGTTTGGTCGTGGAGTTCATCGACGCCGCCGTCTCCCGGCTCGAACAGCCCCGGTTCGCCGACGGCGCCGATCACCGGTGGAGCGAGTACGTGGAGGAGCTCAGCCGGTTCGTCGAGGCCGGAGTCCTCGGCAGATGACGCGAGCGCTGCCGGAGATCGCTTGTCGTAGCGACCTGGCCGGCACGCCTGTGCGAGGCGACATACGATCAGGTCGGGCCCGAGTGCATATCTGCGCGCATCGGCCGCGCCGCCGCGCTCGAGCTGGCCGAAGCGGGCGCGGCAGTCAAGACTGCGCCCACCGACGAATCGACCAATGAGCGATTACAAGGCGTGCTGGACGCTCCGGGCCAGCACGGGCGGCCGGGGTGCGCTGGAAATCACCCGCGCCACACGGCCGTTCGAGCGGCGCTGCTGATCGAGAACCGGACCTTGGGCGCCGGGTGGCTCAACGTAGAACTTGCACCCGCGCTGAGTACGAGATGACTGCGCTCGCACGCCGCCTTCCGTTCCTATGCCGAGTACTGCGTGGGCACCACGCATATCGCATCTCGATCATCGTAAACGACTTGCACGAGCCGTCCTCCCACAAGTGCACGCTTACGGTCGTGGCCATTGAGGTTACCCGAACCCAACGCTATCTGGATGCGATGACAGTTTTGTACTGCAGGACGAAGTCTTGCTTGAGAATTCTCGCTCACCGACAAACAACGAAGGTCATGTCGCGCCTAGAGTTCACGGCCATGGGCGAGCGGTGGAACGGACCAGCGCGATGGCACCTGAACGGATGTGGTGGTGGGTGTGGGCATGGTGGGACTGTCGTGCGCCTTGTCATGCAGGAGTATGGCGTCGAGGTGGAAGTGCGCGGACGAGAATCGGCCGGCACGGAGCGTCGTTGGGTAACGCGGATTCATCGCGCCCTCGTCGTCGGAGCCATCGATCCTGCGCTACGGCCCGAGCGCGGTGCTCGCTCGGCGATCACGCGGGTTCGGATATTCGCCAGAGATTCGTCTTTCCTGACAAACACCTGACCTATTCCGCATTTAGCTCCGGTTTCAGGACGATGAGCGGTGCATTAGATCCAGCCAGCGCCGAAAGGTCCTTCGGTCGGCTCTGGTTAGAACTCAGATGAGGAGAACCTTCACATGTCCACTACTGTCTCGCCGCGTACCGCGGTCGTGGTCGGAGCCGGGGTAGCCGGCCTATCGACCGCGTGGTTCTTGCTGCAGGAGGGTGTGAAGGTCACGGTCGTGGACCGTCGTCACGTCGCCGCCGGCGCCTCGTGGGGGAATGCTGGGTGGCTCTCTCCGGCCCTTGCGGTGCCGCTGCCCGAGCCGTCGGCATTGCACGTCGGCCTGAAAGCCTTCTCCTCGACCTCTCCTGTCCGAGTGCCTCTTTCCGCCGATCCAGCTCTCGCACGGTTTCTCGGACGTTTTATCAGGAACTGCACTCACCGCCGATGGCAGGTAGCCCTGCAGGCGTTGACGGTCCTCAATCAGCAGGCTCTGGAAGTGTATGACCTGATGGCGCACGGCGGGGTGGCCAATACGACATGGCAGGACGATCCGTTCCTCATCGCATTCGCCGGTGAAAGCCAGCGTGAGTCGATGCTCTCCGAGATCGACCACATCCGCAGCGGCGGAATGACAGTCGATTTCGACCTGCTGGATGGTGAGGCAACACGTACTCGGGAGCCGGCGCTGAGCGGGCGTGTCGGCGCGGGAATTCTTCTTCGCGGGCAGCGTTCGATCGATCCCCCGCGCTTCCTGGCATCGCTACACAAGGCTGTGGTGGAGGCAGGCGGGAGGGTGATCGAAGGCCAGGCCGTGACCGGCATCGACGACACCAGTGACGGCGTGCGGGTCGACTTCGCCGACGGCACCACCGAGACCGCCGACGTCGCGGTCCTTGCTGCCGGTGGTTGGATCTCCCCGCTGGCCCGCAAATTCGGTGTCCGGACTCCGGTGCAGGCCGGGCGCGGGTACAGCTTCAGCATGCCCACCGAGGGGTTGCCCTCCGCCCCGACCTACCTGCCGGGTCAGAAGGTAGTGCTCACGCCACTCGACGGCCGAGTGAGGGTCTCCGGGATCATGGAGTTCGCAGCACCGGATCGGCCGTTGAATCGCCGGAGTATTGACGCGCTCGTCGCCGCGGCCACTCCGATGCTCGACGAGGTCGACTGGTCGCGCCGCAGCGACGAGTGGGTTGGTTCCCGGCCGTGCACAGTGGACGGGTTGCCGCTGGTAGGACGAACCGAATCCGAGCGTGTGTTCGTCTGCGGCGGACACGGGATGTGGGGGATCGCGCACGGGCCTCTGACCGGCAAGCTGCTGACCCAGCAGATCGTTTCGGGCCGTGCGCCAGCCGAGCTCGCGGCACTGAGTCCGCTTCGTTGAAGATGGGAAACTAGGCAATGACGACCAATCACTACACGACAATCGATACGCCGACCGCTCCGCAGATGGCATCGTTTTCCCAGGCCACGATGGTGGCAGGAATGATCTACACCTCTGGTCAGGTAGGCATGAACGTCGCGACCTCCGAGCGGGATGAGACGTTTCGGGACGAGGTCAATCGCGCGATCGACAACCTCGAAGCCGTACTGAGCGCGGGCGGCTCCGCGCTGTCCGCGGTAGTCAAAACCACCTGCTACCTCTCCAGCATGGACCTGTACGCCGAGTTCGACGCCCTCTACCGGGAGCGTTTCGCCCCGCCGCTGCCAAGTCGCAGCACGGTGCAATCCGGGCTCGCGCGTAACTTCCGGATCGAGATCGAGGCGATCGCCCGCGTGATCGAGGCATAGCCGCTGATCTCACCTACACGGGGCCCCGTCACGGGGTGGAGACGGCGAGGGCACCCACTAGCATCCGCCGCCACACCGGGCCGCTACTACGCGCCCGTCGGCGGCTCGCCCGAAGTGACAACAGTGGTCGACATACAAGTCCAGTCACCTCCGCTCGTCGGCCGCAGCCACCGCGAATAGCGCAATCGTTCCCAGCACCCGAGGAGACTCTTCCCATGACCGGCAGCACTACACGCGTAGCTATCGTCAGCGGCGCCCGCACCCCGATCGGCCGTGCAGGCAAAGCATACGCAAATATCCACCCCGCGGATCTGCTCGGCGCCTCGCTCAACGCCGCCGCCCTCAGATCAGGACTCGACGACCCCGGACGCATCGACCAAGCCCTGGTGGGCTGCGTCTACCAAGCCGGCGACCAATCGATGAACATCGGCCGCAACGGCTGGCTGGCAGCCGGACTGCCCTACACCGTGCCCGCCAGCACCATCGACACACAATGCGGATCCTCCCAACAGGCAGCCAACCTGGGCGCGGCTCTGATCATGGCGGGACAAGCCGACCTCGTCATGGCCGCCGGAGTCGAATCACTGGGCCGGGTAAAACCCGATCTGAGCAGCCACGGCGGTCACCCATACCCGCAATCGCTTCTCACACGATACAAAATGCCACACCAGAGCACCGCCGGTGAAGCTGTGGCCAAACACTACGGCGTGACCCGTGCGCAGTCCGACGCAGTCGGGCTACGCAGCCACCTACGAGCGGATCAAGCATGGAACACCGGGCGCCTCAAACCCCAATCGGTCGAAATCGAGATCGACGGCACCTCGTTGCTCGAACGCGACGAAGGAATCCGCGCCGACTCCACCGACGAGAAGATGGCCGCGCTCACACCCGCCTTCGACAAGAACGGGATCATCACCGCCGGGTCGGCCAGCCAGTTCTCCGACGGGTCCGCAGCGCTACTGCTGGCCTCCGAGCGAGCTGTCGAGCAGTACGGACTCGAACCGATCGCCTGGATTCGTCGAGTGGTCTCGGTCGGCGTGGACCCTGACCTGATGCTGGAAGGACCGATCGTGGCCACCCATCGCCTGCTCGATACGCACCGGATCTCGATCGACGACATCGACCTCGTCGAAGTACACGAAGCCTTCGCCGCGGTGGTCTGCGCGTGGCAGAGCGTCTACAACGTCGACATCGAGCGACTCAACGTCAACGGCGGCGCCATCGGAATGGGCCACCCGTTCGGCGCCTCGGGTATCCGGCAACTGGTGGACCTGGCCCACCAACTACGCACGACCCGAGGCACCGCGCTGTCGGTCATGTGCTGCGCGGGAGGAATCGGAACGGGCACACTGCTCGAATCCGCCTGACCAGCCACCCAAACAAGGCACCACCGACCCAACCAAAACGCTGATCGTGTGGACCGGCTTCTCTTGCCGTTCACCACCGCCGGGGTGATTGTGGCCGAGGCGTTTTCGCGATGCCGTTCCGGTCGAGGATCCGCTCGGCGTACGCGCTGAGCGTGGTGCCGAACCGGTCGCGCAGCCCGTGCTCTCCCGTCCAGCCCGCCGGCCGCCAACGGTTTGTACCGGAGCTCGCCCTCCTGGCCGCCGGTAAGGAGTACATATCGGGCGCCATGTCGACCGCCGACACTCGTACACATTCGAACTACCGATGCGCTTCCTGGCCCGGTCTGTCCCAGCACAACGACGGAAGCTCTTTGCTCATCTCGAGTTCGGGGGACGGCCGACACGGAGACGAGCCGCTGCGTCAACCTCTGACGCAACAGGCTCGATACTCAGCGCTTCCGCAGGTCTACCACTGTGGATAGCGAATGTATCCCCCTCCGGACACGCAAAGAGGGCCCCGATCATCTGATCGGGGCCCTCTTCGTCTGCAAGATGTACCGGCGAGAGGCCACGCAGATCTCGATTTTGCGAGACACCCAACCAGCTGGCCGTCGACAAGGACCGGATCGCCCGGGGCCGCAGCCAGCGAGTCCCCGCTTCTCGTTGCCGGTGCACTGCCCGCAACCGCACAGATCTTCGTCGCCACCCCGCGCGAGGCATCGCCGACCTCATACCAGCGGGTTCGGACTGATGTCGATCAGCAGCGTTGCGGTACAGCACATTGGTGGACAACAGCCCTGACCCGGACGGAAGTGTTGGCCTATCAGACTGACAGGATTTGAACCTGCGACCACTGGCAAGGGCGACCGATAGTCGCCGTCCGGGCACCGTTGGCGATCAGCTTCTCGTTCTTGGCTACGCGAGCGCGACCGACCAGGTCGCCGAGCACCGGATCAGCGCGGTGTGCCCTCGAGCCGCGCGCCTCGACCGGCTCCAGCCGGCGAACATCGCCGTCGACCGGCTCGTCCCGGTCACGACAGACTGCGCGCCGAACGACCGAACGACTTCACGCTGCCCGCCCGGGGAATATGGACGCAACGTCTACACGCAAGCGCAGCCCCCTTGCTGTAGTCGGCGACGATCGCACGCTCATGGAGCCATGAGCGTGCGTTCAGTGGAGCGGGCCCGCGGATCGTCCGACGGGCCCGCCTGGTCGATGTCAGACGCAGTGTGCGGGCGGGGCCGGGCTCCAGCTGCCGATGCAGCCCGCAGCGATGTACGCGAGTAGATCGATTACGGCCGAGCCGGTCTGTAGGACGACCGGTTCGGCTGCGGCGGTGTGGCTGATGGTGGGCTGCGTCGGTGTTTCGGGCACGGCGATGGCGAGTCCGGTGGAGGCGGCGCCGAACGCGGCGACCGCGATGGCAAGGGCAGCAAAGCGTTTCACGAGCATACGAGCGATCCTAGTGTGAAACACGGGTATTTAGACATGGATCGAAACCCCCTGATTTCGGGGGCTGATGCACGGATAGGTGATATCTCGACCTGCCCAACCAGTTACTGCAGCCGTCCCCTCCGCGTTCCCTGCGCAGAGCTTCCGTCACTCTATGGCCACGATCCTCGACGACGTCGGCCTGTCTGCCCGTATCACCGCCGACGTCGTTCGCCAGGCCGACGTATCCACGGCTCAGACGTACTACCTGGAGCGAGGTCGTCTACACAAGGTCGCCGCCGATATCGTCGACAACACGCTGACCGGTCAGAATTGATGTCCCTCCGGTCTAAGCAGGAACCGGTGGAGAGTAGTTATCGGATGCCGAGCGTCCGACGGCATCAATGGGTGGCCTGGCGAGCCCCAGCGTGTAGCGCACAGCATGAGCGCCCACGTCTAGCGGCCGGAAGACGCTCGGCGCGTGCGCCTTCACGTGTCGGCTCGGGGCGCGCCGATCGCGCACTACCGGACGCTCGCCTACTTGGGGAGGAAGATCGCGGCGCTTGCGATGAGCGGGCTGAGAACGGGAAGGGCGGTGCTCAGCTCGGCGTAAGCGGTGCGATCGACTCCCATGAGTTGCTCGAGTTTCGACCGTTGCTCGAGTCGCTCGACCAACTCCGTGGTCGTCGTGGGCGCAGCGGACACGAAGATCGCCGCCGACAGTCGCTCGCCACGTCCGCGGAGCGCGGCGGCGGCGGGCACGTAGAAGGCCCCGACCAGTATCGACCCGCCTGCCCCGAACACCACAACCAGCTCCTTGGCCGGGTTCTTTGTCATGAGGACACTCGCTCCGAGCGCCAGTGTGGACAGCGCGACAAGGGATCCGAGCGCGGTCGTCAGACGTTGGAGTAAACGTCGAAGTGACACCAGCGCGACTACGGCTTGCTCGCGTTGTTCGAAAGTTCCTTGCGGCAGTGGCAGATTCGCGGTGTGTCGAATACCGAACATGGTTGCCCCGGCGAGTCCCCCGCCGAGGCAGGCGATGGCGACGAGGAGGTCACCGCGCCATCCGCTGCCGGGGCGCGCAGCGCTCAACTCGCCCACCGAGAGCACCAGCAGGACACCGATACCGAGCAGCGCCGTCGGGACTGCTGTGTTGCGTAACGGTATCTGCTGCCCATGCGACACCGAGCGCCATGCATCCAACCCGTAGCCGCCCACCAAACCGGCTGCCGAACAGAGGCTTACGGCCAGCGAAGCCCACACGGGCCAGATCGCATCAGATCGATAGCGTGAGGAGAGCGCAATGCCGAGCCCGGCAACTCCCAGCAGCACCGCGAACAGACAGTTGCGCCAGTAAGAACTCGACACGCCACTCCTGGTTCGTCACCGGCACTCTCGATCGGCCGAACCTATTCGATCACGTACCGCTCGAGTGTGAGCGTCGATGCACGAAACCGACGTTTGGTTCAGGAGCTGGACTGTGCCGCGTTGAAGAGGCAACCTTGAAGTGAGCCCCGAACTATGTTCTGGTGCAGCGAGTTCCCTGCGAGGTCGAGTACCGCGCGGGCGACAGAACGGCAGGTCCCTGGATGTTCAACGACCGTCGTCGCACCTACCCTGGCGGGTCTTCCACGTGGACTTCCTGGCGCAAGCGGTTGGAATCGTTCGCGCACTTCGTCGGGTGGGCGCTGGCCGTCGGTGCCGGGATCACCCTTGTTGTGCTCGCGGTCCCGAAGTTTGGCGATTCCTACAACCTGAACGAAGAGTTCAGCCACGCCAAGAACTGCGGTGACGACCTGGACTGCGGTGACGACCTGGACAGCTTCGAACCCCTCGAAGTGCTGGTCGTCGGGCGAGACATCGAACGTACGACCAGTACGAACAGCGATTCCACCACCTCCACCACCACGACCCACTACATGCTCACCTGGCAGCGGCCCGACGGATCCCGACGCACCCACGAGGTCTCTGCCGAGCTGTTCCGAAACTCCCAGGAGGGACAAGCGGCGACACTGAGGATGTGGCACGGTCACGTCATCGCTATCACCGCGGGCACCGAGACATATTGGTTCCCGAGCCCAGGCGCCGAAGGCATCGCATTCTGGCTGGTTACCGGAGCCGTCGGCCTGGCACTGGTGGCATGGGGATCGGTACGGATGGTGGGCTGATCGCCCCAGCCGGATCCCTGCCCGCAGACCTGCGCCGCCCCACGCGCGCAACCGGATCGCATCGGCGGTGCGTCTGCGAACAGAACCTCGTTCGGCAAACAAGATCCCAATTCCACTGGTGCGGTTATGGTCTGGGTGCCGTCGCCGCGAAAGGACGCCCATGGACACCACCGAACGTACAACACCCGAACAACACTCCTGGGTACGTCGAAATCGGTGGCTGATGATCGCGAGCGCAGTCGGCGCGGTCATCGGGTTGACGCTGGCCGGCGGCGGCCTCCAGCACCTCAAACCGCTGTTCGGTATCGAGAGTGACTCGGTGCGATTGTCCGAACCTGCTGTTCTGCAGGGACTCCCGCGTCTCACCGATCCCGAAGTTCAGCGCGAGGCCGCGACCGCCAAGAGCACCTACGGGACGGACGTCGACTCGGTAGTCGCCGTCTATGGCGCCTCGAGCGAACAGCCCGAACTCATGGTCCATGTGGTGGCGGCGTCCTTGAAGAACCCCGAGATCAACCTCGACCGGCTACTGACGGACACGCTCGGCACAACGCCTCGAGACGTGTCGAAGGTCGACGCGGGCCCGTTGGGCGGGATCGCCCAGTGCGCTACCGCCGAGACCGCTCAGGGCTCGACGGCCCTGTGTTCGTGGGTTGCCGACAATAGTTTCGGCAAGATCGTGTGGGTGGGCGCCTCGCTGGCTGACATCACACGCGAATTCGTGCACATTCGGGGGCAGCTCGAGAGCTGATGTCGGCTCAGGTATCACGCCGGGCGAACCGGCTCTTATCGCCCACTTTGACGGTTGCCTCCCATGAGGACAGTGTCTGGGTTCGATACCGCGGAACGGATGTCCTGGCCTGCGGAACCGTGGGCGGAGTCCATCACGCCGAGTATCTCGAGGGCGCAGATCTACTGACAGCGGGATCGTGTCGGCGCGGCAGCCACCCCGGTCCGGGCGAGGCACCGTGAAGAAATTGAGGTCCTGCCCGCACGGAAAGGGCCACACCCGTTGCGTCGGGGCCGTGCCTACCCGACCGTTCGCGCGCATCAACCGCTCGACGGTGCAGCGGCAACTCCGCTGCCATCTCCTCCGAGACTGGTTCTGGAGCAGCGGGACTCGCTGTTGCAGCTTGTGTTTTGCGGACCTGGTTTCCGGGACAGTTTCGGGTTCACGCCGATCCGTTCGGCGACGGTCTTGATCGCGGCCCATTCTGCTGGGAGTCGACGATTGAGCGCACGGCCTTCTCGCGGATCTCTCGTCGGGGTAGAAATTCGGCATAGAACTCACCTTCCCTAGCAAGAAGGTGCGCATGTTGGCTGCTGGGATCACCCGCAACGGGTGAGGTGGTGACGCGGCGCCGGGATCACAGTGAACCTGGGACCCAGGCCGAGCACAGAAGTCGGCCTGGAGCCGACGATTCCTACGTGCAGGAGGCATTGATGGTTGAGCCGGTTGATCAGGAGTTGATCCGGGATGCGTTCCTCTATGTGCAACCGCTGGTCGAGACCCGACGTCAGCATGGGATCCACAACGCCAGATTCGGCCCGGACAACGCGCTGACCGCCTTCCGGCGCCTCCTCGACGACACGGTGCGCACCGTCCCCAGCCCCAACAGCGACACCCTCTACACCGTCTTCGGTTACACCCTCGCCGACGGCCCACTGGTAGTGGTGTTCCCGGAGGTCGAACGCGACCGTTACTACGTGCTGCCGTTCTACGACGCTTTCACCAACGTCTACGCCTCCTACGGAACTCGAACCGGCAGGTTCGAGCCCGGACCGCATCTGCTCGTCGGCCCAGGCTATGACGGCGAGGCACCGGACGGGATGCCGGTGATCCAGTCGCCGACCGAGCGGGGTGCCATGCTGGGCCGGTTCCTGGTCTATGGTCCGGACGACCTGCCCACCATCCACGCCATCCAGGACTCCATGTCGGTCACCACCCTGACCGACTGGAAGGCAGGCAAACGGGGAATCACCTACACCGAGACCGGCGATCAGCCGTGGCCGGAACGAGGATCAGCAGTGCCTGACGTCAAAAACGACCCTGCCGAGTTCTGGAGAGCCGTCGACGAGATGATGCCCGGCACCCCGGTCCCCGACCGCGACCGCGACCATTTCGACCGGTTCATCCCGCTCGGCCTCACCCGTGACGGGTTCACCGAGCCGACGGACCCGGCCGTGCGCGACGCGCTCTACCAGGCCACTCTCGACGGTTGGCAGTTCCTCACCGATATGGGTGCCGACCAGTCCAAGGCGGAAGCACTCGGCGTGCACTTCCTGCACAAGAACGGCTGGGACTGGTCCGCAGTCGGCGGCGACCCGGACAATACCGGCGTCCGCGACTACGGCACCGACTACATTCTGCGCGCCTGGGTCAATCTGCTGTACTACGGGATGCTCCCGCCCGAGGAAGCGCTGTACCCGACCTCGTTCTACGACGAGCAGCGGGTGCGGATGGATGGGGCCGCCCACAGCTATTCCCTCACGATCGACACTTCGGACCTGCCCAACCACTCCAACGGATTCTGGTCGGTCACAATGTATGACCTCGACGGCTACCTGGTTCCCAACAAGCAGGATCGGTTCAAGCTGAGCAGCCACAGCGAGCTCACGCCCGACCAGGACGGGAACATCACCATCACCGTCAGCCACGACGAACCAGCTGACAAGAAGGTCAACTGGCTGCCCGCCCCGGCCACCCAGTTCTATCTGATGTTCCGCGCCTACCTGCCGGTGGCCGCCGTTGTCGACGGCACCTACCCCTTCCCGATCATCCGGCGCTCGGCGTGAAAACTGCCTTGCCGAGCGGACTTCCGCTGACGATGGCTGGCTCCATTGCATCCGTAAAACGTGGGATCCTCAGGCCCTCTGGTGCGGATCGGTGATTGTCATAGGAGACCGGTGGCGCTGCCCGAGCGCCTGGCAACGGTGACTTCTTCCGCGCAGGGTCCGAAATGAAGCACACGCATCCTTGCACCGCAACCAAGATCACGACGTCATCATTCGCCGATACGAACATCTCCCGATCCATACCGACGCTGAGTTCCACCGATCAGCGACGTCACAGATCACCGAAAAGGCACGTGTCAGGCTTCCCCCCACCGCATGCGTCAAACCCACCACGAATGACGTCTGCGGGTCAGTTGATGGGAAACACCCCTCGGTGCAGGGCGTTGAGCAGTCCGCCCAAGGGAGCTGACTAAGTTTCTGATCTCGTCCTGCTCACCGGCGAGTTTCCAGCTGCCTGCTGATCCAGTGCGCGCATTCAATGCGCCAATCGGGCGGCCATCGTGGTCAGGTTGTCGGCAAAGGTCAGCACGAATTCGACGCACAGGTTGATCAGTTCGTCGCGGCTGATGTCCATGCCGCCGTCGAGCCAGGCCAAGACCAATTCGGCGGCGCCGCCGGTGATCATCAGCGAAACCGCACGGACCAGGGTTTCGCTGCCGGCGGGCGGGTCGAACAGCGCGCGTTCCTGTTCGGCGACGACGTCGGCGATAGTGCGCATGGCGGCGGCGCGGCGGCGCATCAGGATTTCGCTGCCGTGCGCCTCGGCGAAAGCGATTCGGGCGCGGCGGGGGTCGTCGACGACGGAATTGAGGATGGCGGTGACGGCTGCCCGCGTTTTGGCTGCGATGTCGTCTGGCGCGGCGGCGAGTGCGTCCAATGAGCTGCGGATCGCGGTTTCGATGATCTCGTCGTGTACGGCGGCGGCGAGTGCGTCGAGGTCGTCGAAGCTCTCGTAGAAGAACCGCGGACCGACCTTGGCCTGTTCGCAGACTCCGCGCACGGTGGTCGCGGCCCAGCCCTGGGTGCCGATGATGTCGAGGGCAGCGTCCATCAGCCGCTGGCGGCGTTCGTCGCGTCGCTGTTCGGCCGAGGTGCCGCGATAGATGCCGGTCGCTGCCCGTGTCACAACCCTCAGTATGCCGCACCAAAAACAGGAATCAATCGTTTACGGAAACGACTGATTCCTGTATGTTCCAAGTCACACCACATCGCCACGGTGCGAGAGGACAACGAACATGATGTCGACCCTGGGCCGGCGGGCCAAATCCGCCGTATCCGCTATTGCCGAGCGATATCCTTCGCAGACCCGCGCGCTGGCAGACCCGCTGCCCGGCAGCGGATTACGTCCGATCATGGGCGATTACGGTGTCCCGCTCATCGGGCACGCAATACCCGCGATGAGCGACAGCCTCGATTTCGCCCGCCGCCGTTTCGACAAGTATGGGCCGGTGCACTGGGCCGGACTTGTCGGGCGACGCGTTGTCATGGTCGCCGGACCGGAGGCCACCGAAGAGGTACTCGCCGACCGCGACAAGGTGTATTCCGCGCAGCGCGGCTACACCTTCTTCATCGGCCCGTTCTTCCACGGCGGCATCCTGCTGCGCGACTTCGAGGAACACCGCTACCACCGTCGGATTCTGCAGCAGGCCTTCACCCGGCCGCGGTTGGTCGGCTATCTCGATATCACCAGCCCGGCCATCGAGCGCGGTATGCGCGATTGGACACCGAATCGCGATTTCCAGCTCTATCCGGCGGCCAAACGCCTGCTGCTCGGTTTGTCGTCGGAAGTGTTCATGGGGGCGAATCTCGGGTCGGAGGCCGCCGGGCTGGAGCGGGCGTTCATCGATGCGGTGCGTGGCGGCCAGGCGCTGGTGCGCACGAATCTGCCCGGCGGTCTGTGGGCACGCGGACTGCGCGGGCGCGCGGTGCTGGAAGATCACTGTCGTCGCGAGCTGCCTGCCAAACGCGCGGGAAATGGCGATGATCTGTTCAGCGTGTTGTGCCGCACCGCATCCGAGGAGGGCCATACGTTCACCGACCAGGATATCGTCGACCATCTGATCTTCGTCCTGCTCGGCGCGCACGACACCAGCACGATCGCGGTGTCGATGATGGGGTATCAGCTCGGATTGCATCCCGAATGGCAGGACCGGCTGCGCGCCGAATCGCAGGCGTTGGGCAAGGAGTCACTCGACTATGCCGACCTGGACCGGCTGCCGACCCTGGATCTGGTCTTCAAAGAGATTCTGCGGATGTACTCCCCTGTCGGGCAGCAGATCCGCGAAACCGTGCGGGATACCGCGATTCAGGGTCAGTTCGTCCCCGCTGACACCTTGGTGATCGTCGGCTCGTACTCGGCCATGCGTCAGGCCCGCTGGTGGAACGACCCCGACGTGTTCGATCCCGAACGGTTCACGAACGAACGGCACGAGGACAAGGCGCACCGCTATACCTGGGCCCCTTTCGGTGGTGGCGCACACAAATGCATCGGACTCTATTTCGGCGGTATGACAGTCAAGGCGATCATGCACCGCATGCTGTTGCACTACCGCTGGACGGTGCCCGCCGACTACACGCCGCCGATGGGATGGGCGACCGGTCCTGTCCCCCTCGATGGCCTACCCATCCGACTCGAACGCCTCGGCGCCTCGGTGTCGGCATGAAGATCGCCGCCGACCGCACCCGTTGCGAGGGCCACGGCATGTGCGAAGCATTGCTGCCCGACATATTTCGGGTCGGCGACGAAGGCAACGTGACGGTGCTGACGGACCAGGTTGCCGAAGCCGAACTCGACGACGTGCGGCTGGCGGTCGACAGCTGCCCGGTGGAGGCTCTGCGCCTGGTCGACTGAAGCTCTTCGACAGCCGGGCAATATCCGCTCGATTGCCCTGTTTGAACCACGGGGCTATTCCTCGCCGGCGTGGAGGTCGGTCATCGTCGCCGCCCTTGCCCTGCGTTCGGGCGCGTGGTCGCTACGACGCGAGGCAGGGCGATACCGAGGGCGATCATGCCGAGACCAAGGCCGAGGTGTAGCCAGTCATCAGCGGTGTTGAGCGGCACGAAGTTGGCGGCGGTGTCCTTGTCGACCAGCAGTCCGTACACCCACAGGACCAGATAGATCAGGCCGCCGCCGAGCAGATAGGTCCGCGCAAGTCCCGCGGTGGCCGCGGCGAGAACGCCCAGGACACCGAATGCCAGGTGAACGATATTGTGCAGCACCGAGACCGTGAAGATCCCGAACAACTGAGCATGGGAATGATGGCCCGCCCATTCGAGGCTGGCGTAGTCAGTGGTGACGCCCGGGACGAATCCGAGGACGCCCACCAGCAGGAAGGTCGCACCGACGACCAGCGCGGCGAGCTGGACCGGCGAGCGCGCGGTGCTGCGCACGGGAGTGGACATGGCGTTGTCCTTTCGTTTTGGTGGGCGAACGCCGACGACGATGCGATGATGCGGCGTGGCGAGCCCGGTTCCTGGATATCGACCGCATGCCCGGTGAATGCCGGGGCAAACGGGTGCGTCTGCCTGCACGGTCGCGGCCTCGGAATCGCCCGCGCGGCCTCGCCCACAACGCCTGGTTCGCGGCGATTCGCGGCTTCGCCACGACGTCGACTGGGTCGACGGCGCACCACAGAAATGGGGAGACGGTCCGCCGGCGATCGAGTCGGGCGCGATCAGCGCGGGCGGGCGTCCAGCACACAGTCCGGCGCGGCGGTGGGCACCGTCCGCAGCAGCGTGAAACCGCCGCGGGCGAGCAGCTCGCGGAACTGTGCCTCGGTGCGTTCGTGGCCGCCGTCGGTGTTGACCAGCATCTCGAGGTCGATGAATTTGCCCGCGTGCGGACGCTGATGATCGGGCAGCACCAGTTCGATCACCAGCAGCCGGGCGGAGGGGTCCATCGCGGCGTGGATCGTGCGCAGGATCTGCTCGGCTTTGGCGTCGGACCAGTCGTGCAGGATGTGCTTGAGCAGGTAGGCGTCACCACCTGACGGGACTTCGTCGAAGAACGACCCGTCCCGCGCCGCGCACCGCCCCGCCAGCCCGTGCGCCGCGAGTTCGCTGTCCAGGTTCGCGACCACGTCGGGCAGGTCGAACACGATGCCCTCGGCATCCGGGTAGCGGTCGAGGATCTCCACCAGCAGGCTGCCGCGCCCGCCCCCGACATCCACCAAGGTGTCGAACTGGCCGAAATCGTAAGCTGCCAGCAGCGGTTCGATCGACAGCGTGCTGATACTGGTCATCGCCCGGTCGAACAGGTCGCCGGTCTCGCGGTGCGTCGCGGCGTACTCGAAGAAGCTCGCACCGTCGAGAGCCGGGCCGACGGCTTCGCCGGTGCGTACCGCGTCGGTGAGGTGGGTCCAATGGTTGCGGTGATACGGCGAACCGAAGAACAGGGACGTATCGCGCAGTGTCACCGCGCTGTCGGAGCGCAGCGACTCGCCCATCCTGGTGAGTCCGTAGGAACCGTCGCGGTGCTGGGCGAACACCCCGAAACTCACCAGCAGGCGCATCAGCCTGCGCACGCCGTCCTCGTCGGCGCCCACCGCCGCGGCCAGCTCGGCCGCCCCGCGCCGCCCACGGGCCAATTCGTCGGCGATACCCAGTTCGGCCGCGGCACTGATCGCCTGCGAGAGGAATCCGGCGATCTGTAGTTCCAGTAGCGCGATATGGCCGGGAACTAGTCGGCGATGCAGCGCCGAGAGCGCGTCGCGCACTCGCTCGATGGCTCGCAGAACCGGTGCGGGTGGTGGCTTCTTCGGTGCTGTGGACGTCATGACGACTCCATCGTCGGCCGGTTGACCTGCATGTACGCGACGAAGCTTACGGGAATCGCGCGTCGGGATACCGGAACCGGGGTCAGGTCGGGGGTCGCCAGGGCGAACGGCAGGACCGCGTCGGCTCCGCTGGTGCGTAGGGCGTGCGCCGCGATCGCCATGGTCCAGCCGGCACCGGACAGCCTTTCCGTGCTGAAATCATCTGCGGAGACCAGCAATTCACACAGACCGTTCTGCCGCACTGCCCACGAGGCAGCGAACTCGTGGATTTCCGCATCGGCACCAGGCCCGAGCAATCGCGGTTACCGTGGAGTGCGGTGTCGAGGAGAGGACCGTCGCCATGTACCCGCCCGGCCCCCGACTACCCGCGATCGCGCAGACGATGCGGTATGTCCAAGCGCGAGAGCGCTTCATGACCGCCACCGCTCGCCGTTACGGCGAAACCTTCACCTTGCGCATGGTGCCGCCGTACGCCCGGCATCTGGTCGTGTTCACCCGCCCCGAACACGTCCGCGAGATCTTCGCCGCCTCCCCCACCGACCTGCACGCCGGCGAGAGCAACGGCATCCTGCGTCCGCTGCTCGGCGATCATTCGGTGCTCATCACCGACGAGGCCGAGCACGCTCGCGCCCGCCGCCTGCTGATGCCCGCCTTCACCGGGCCCGCGCTGACCGGTTATCGCACGATGATCGAGCAGATCGCCGCCACCCATGTGGAGACCTGGCGGGCTGGATCGACGGTCCGCAGCCTGGACGCGATGACCGGGATCACCCTCGATGTCATCGGCGAGGTGGTGCTCGGTGTCGCCGATCAGCGCCGCCGCGACCTCCTCGGTCCACCCATGCGCCGCATCACCGACATCGCCCCGCTCACCCTGCTCGGTTCCCGCTACCCAGCCCTGCAAAACCGTGGACCCTGGAAACGGTTCCACCACGACCGCGCCAGTCTGGACGCCCACCTCTACGCCGAGATCGAGCAGCGCCACACCGGCAGCGACGCCACGGGCGCAGATGTGCTGTCGCGACTGATGGCAGCGGGCAGCGGCAACGACACCCCGCTCACCCCGGACGAACTCCGCGATCAGTTGGTCACCCTGCTCGCCGCCGGGCACGAGACGACCTCGGCCGCGCTGTCATGGGCGCTACGCGAACTGGCCGCCGACCCCGCCCAGCAGGACCTCGCCCGCCGAGCCGCGCTAGACGGCGACACCGTTTACCTCGAAGCTGTGATGAAGGAAGCACTGCGCTACCACTGGGTCATCGGCGGGGTGGTGCGAAAGCTCACCCGCGACATGATGATCGGCGGCCACGACCTGCCCGCTGAAACCGTCGTCGCGACCTCGATCCTGCTCGCACACAAGCGGCCCGAAGCCTTCCCCGACGCGGTGTTCCGGCCCGGCCGCTTCCTCGACGGCAGCGTGGCGCCGAATACCTGGCTGCCGTTCGGCGGTGGGGTGCGCCGGTGCATCGGCGCGGGTTTCGCGCTGATGGAAGGCGCGGCGGTGCTCCAGGAGATCCTGCGCCGCCACGTTTTGTCCCTGCCCGCGGCCGCGACGACGCGGGGCCGGGTCCGCAATATCACGCACGTTCCGTCCGACGGGGCACCGATTCTGGTCAACTGAACAGGCGGTGGAGGCGCTGCCTGACCGGACGCCGGATGGAGTTTTCAGACGCCCTCTTCACGAATCCGTGCTGAGATCCATTGATCTCGACCAGTTCAACGGGTGCGGTGAAGTGGTCGAGATCGACGGCGGCGGATCGAGCTAGTCGGCGTGCAGATACACCGGAACAGTCGCGTGCCCGTTGGAGATGAAACTCGGCACCGGCGCCAGCTCACCCTGACTCGTCGCCAGGCTCATCCGTGGGAACCGGTCGAACAGTGCGGGCAGCGCAACGGCCGCTTCCAGTCGCGCCAGCGATGCGCCGATGCAGTGGTGCGCACCGTAGCCGAAAGCGAGGTGCTGCTCGCGGGTGGCACGGGTGGGGTCGAACTCGGCAGTGTCGGCGCCGTGCACTTTCGGGTCACGGCTGGCACCTGCGTAGGAAGCCAGGATGGCCTCGCCCTTGCCGATTCGATACCCCCCGGCGATGTCGATATCCTCGACCGCGTACCGGAGGGGCAGGTGTGCCACCGGCGCCTGGAAGCGCAGCGTCTCCTCGACCACGTCTGCCCACGACACGTGGCCCTCGGTCACCGCGGCGCGCTGCTCGGGATGGGTGAGCAGCGCGACGATCGCCTGGTCGAGCAGATTGACCGTGGTCTCGTGACCGGCGTTGATGACCAGCATCAAGGTGTCGACGAGCTCCTTCTCCGACGGCGCGGAGTCGTCCTCGTCGCGGGTGGCGATCAGCACGCTGGTGACGTCGTCACCAGGATGCTCACGACGATAGGCGACGACCTCGCCGACCAGTCCGTACATTTCGAGGTAGTTGGCCTGCGCCTGCTCGGCGGTGAACGAGCCATCGAAGAAGCCGTCCACGCACTTGTGCAGCGCAGACCCCAGCCCGTCGGGCACACCGACCAATTCGGTGATGACCCGGATCGGAACCGGGTAGGCGAAGCCTTCGCGCAGATCGGCCGGCTCACCGGCGGGGGTGGCCGCCAGCGCGTCGAGCAGGTTCTCGGTGATCTCGGCGATCCGCGGACGCAGCGCGGTACTGCGGCGGTGACTGAAAGCCGGGGAGATCAGCCGGCGCAGCCTACGGTGATCGGCGCCGTAGGCGGTGAACATGTTGTCCACCGCCACCCATGGCAGCAGCGGCCACGCCTCGGTGATCTCGCCGTTGATGAACGACATCCAGTGCTGCCTGGGGTCTTTCGATACCCGTGGGTCGGCGAGCAGGCTCCGGAGCACGGCCTGATCGGTGACCGACCAGGCGGGCACGCCACCGGGCAGCTCGACCAGCGCCACCGGGCCACGCTGCTGAATGCGTGCCGACTCACCTTGGATGTCGGCACCGGTCGTATCCAGCACGATCGGTTCCATGAAAATCTCCTCCATACCAGGGTCCGCAGCCCGTGATCGACAGTGCCGCAGTCGGTTTCGACCGCGTGTGGGGAACATACCCCGCGGCCGCACCGCCTAGCGGACGAACAGGGGCGCGGACGGCGGAAAGCTGACCGGCAGCGTCGTCATCGCATGGTGGAATGGACCAGGACCTACTACGCGATTCTCACCGATCTCGACATCCACGACAGAGAAGAGAGTGATGAGCATGCGGTGCGTGGTTTTCGGAGCGACCGGCTACATCGGCGGACGTTTGGTGCCGGAACTGATCCAGGCCGGTCATCAGGTCCGAGTCGTGGCCAGGACGCCGGAGAAATTGGCGGAGGTCCCCTGGCGGGATCGCGTCGAGATCGTCCGTGGCGATGTCACCGACGACGACCAGGTACGCGCGGCCGTCGCCGACCGAGAGGTCGTCTACTACCTGGTTCACTCGCTGACCCGTGGCGACTTCTCCGATACCGACCGGCAGGCGGCCGAAATCGTCGCGACCGCCGCGGACTCAGCTCACGTTCGACGCATCGTCTACCTCGGCGGCATCGTCCCGGAACACGCCACGCTCTCGCGCCACCTCGCCTCCCGCGCCGAGGTCGGCGCGGTATTCCGGGAATCCGGCGTCCCCACCGCGGAACTGCGCGCCGCGGTGATCATCGGATCCGGGTCTGCCAGCTTCGAAATGCTGCGTTACCTGTCCGAACGCCTGCCCGCGATGATCACCCCCCGATGGGTGCACAACCGGGTCCAGCCCATCGCCGTCCGAGACGTCCTCTATTACCTGGTGCACGCCGCAGCCCTGCCCGCCGACGTCAATCGCTCGTTCGACATCGGCGGCCCCGATGTCGTCACCTACTTGACGATGATGCGCAAGTACGCCGTCGTCGCCGGGCTGACGCGTCGAGTGGTGCTACCGGTACCGGTTCTCACGCCGTGGCTGTCGGCGCAATGGGTCAACCTGGTGACTCCGGTACCTCGCGCGCTGGCCGTGCCGCTCATCGAATCCCTCGTCCACGAGGTCGTGTGCGGCGAGCACGACATCGCGGCCTACATCCCCGATCCCGCCGACGGTCTCACCCGTTACGAACGCGCTGTGGAGTTGGCGCTGCATCGAATTCGCAACGCCGAGGTACCAACTCGCTGGTCCGACGCCAGCACCTTCGGCGCGCCGTCGGATCCGTTGCCCACCGACCCGGACTGGTCGGGCGGCTCCCTCTACGAGGACCTCCGTGAGCACCACACCAGCGCCGACCCCGAGACCCTCTGGGCGGTGATCGAAGCGATCGGCGGCGAGAACGGCTGGTACTCGTTTCCGCTCGCCTGGTCACTGCGCGGCTGGATCGACCGAGTCTCCGGCGGTGTCGGTCTGGGCCGGGGCCGCAAGAACCCGCGCCGCCTGCATCTGGGCGAAGCCTTGGACTGGTGGCGCGTCGAACACATCGACCGGCCCCATCTGCTGCGGCTTCGCGCCGAAATGCAGGTCCCGGGATTGGCATGGCTCGAACTGAGCGTCGAACCCGACCCGCGCGGGGGCTCGAACTACCGGCAGCGGGCCATCTTCCAGCCGCACGGGCTCGCCGGGCATCTCTATTGGAAGGCGATCACCCCGTTTCACAACGCTGTGTTCGGCGGGATGGTCCGCAATATCACCGGAACCGCCGAACGGGCACCCGCCGACGACGCGGCTTCGCCGGGTTGAGGATTCGCCCGCTACCGCTGACGTCCAGCGTTCACATCAGTCGCGAGCCGGGGCCAGTGCGCGTACGCGGCCGCCTCGCCGCGCCCACAACGCGCGAGCCAATGCCGAACCGGCAACACGGGTGCGGCGCACATTGCTCACGGTGGCTCGCGCGGTGAACACCGCGAACTCGGTCTCCTCGATTCGGTCGAGAATCTCCGAGTACAACACGGCTGCCGTGGCGACACAGGGTCGCGAAACCGGATGGAGCAGCGTGATTCCCGCGTCGGCGTATCGGTACCAGTCTCGGGCAACGGCGTGTTGTGCCGCCAGCGCCGATCGCACCCTGGTGTCGGTGCGCCGGTGATCGCGACACCAGTGCAGCAGGTCGCGGTCCACACCGAACGCTGCCAGCTCGTCGGCGGGCAGGTACACCCGGCCGCGGTCGAGGTCCTCGGCGATGTCTCGCAGGAAGTTGGTGAGCTGAAAGGCCTTTCCCAGCGCCGCCGCGTAGGGAGCGGCCTCGGCTCGAGCGCCGACGGTGCCGAGCACGGGCAGTACCTGCAGGCCGATCACCGCTGCCGAACCGTGCACGTAGCGATCCAGCGCGGCTCGGTCGGGGTAGTCGGTCACCGTCAGGTCCATGCGCATCGACTCGAGGAATTCGTCGAACAGGACGTGGTCGATCCGGTATCTGGCGACCGTATCGGCAAGCGCGGCGAAGATCGGGTCGTCATCGCGGTTACCGGAGAGACTGTCGTGCAGATCCTCGGCCACCGCGTCCAGTCGGTCCGCCCGACTGCCGGTGGCGTCATCGATCGGGGGTTCGTCGACGATGTCGTCGGCCCACCGGGCGAAGCCGTAGAGAGCGTGGATCGCCGGGCGTTGGGCGGGCGCGAGCAGTCGGGTGGCGAGAAAGAACGTGCGCCCGTGACGCGCGTTGAGCTCACGGCATCGGAGATAGGCCGCGCGCAGCTGCGTGGCGCGGATACCGGCGGCGTCGAGTTCGGTGCGCATCATCGTCGATCACCCCTGCCTGCGGTCGCGGCCGAGGACCGCGTTGTGGACACCGTGCCGGTGATCCGATCGGCGGCGAGACGACCTGACAGCAGAGCCGTCGGCACACCGACGCCGGGCACGGTGCCGCAGCCTGCCAGTACCGCGTTGGACACGCCACGCGGCAGGTTCGCCGGCCTGAATGGGCCGGTTTGGGCGAAGGTGTGCGCGAGCGAGAACGGCGTACCGGCGAGCAGTCCTCGGCGTTCCCAATCGGCGGGGCTGTCCAGATGCACGACCCGGGAATCGCTGACGAAGCCCGGGACCAACCGATCCTCGACGACGGCGGCGAGCTCCTCGCCGTAGGTGGTAGCACGGCGATCCCAGTTCAGGTCCTTGCTGCGGTACAGGTTGGGAACCGGTGCGAGGACGCTGAACAGATCGCGGCCGGGTGGGGCGAGCGCGGGATCGGTCGCGGTCGGGCGGGTCACCAGCAACGACGGGTCGGTCATCAACTGCCCCGCACCGATCAGTTCGTCGAAGGTCTGTTTCCACGCGGCGCCGAATACCAGGTTGTGATGTGCGGTCGGCACCGCCGCCGGAACACCGACATGCAGGACAACGGCGGAAGGTGCCGGGCGCCAGCTGATCGGGCGGCGCGGGCAGCGATCGAGCAACTCGTAGGCGGTGGGCAGTTCGGTCGCCAGAACCAGGGCATCACAAGGTATTCGACGCCCGCGTTCGGTGAACACCGCGGTGACCCGGTCACCCTGCCGTTCCAGGTCATAGACGGTCTCGTCGTAACAAAACGTCACCCCGGCGTCGACGGCCGCGGCAGCCAGGGCATCGGGCAGTGCGCGCATCCCACCGCGCGGAAAGTAGACCCCGCCCACGGTGTCCATGTAGGAGATCACCGCGTACAGCGCCAGCGCTCGTTGCGGTGACACCCCCGCGTAGAGGGACTGGAAGGTGAAGACCCGGCGCAGCCGTTCGTCGGTGAGGAACGATCCGATCGCCTTGTCGAGGCGCCGGAATCCACCGAGGGCGATCAACCGCGCGAACGCCGGTGTCAGCAGCGAGAGTGGAGAATCCACATTGGCGGCGATGAATCGGTCGAATTCGACGCGGTACAGCTCGCTCAACCACGCCCGAAGTCGGCGATACCCCTCGACATCCCTCGGTCCGGCGAAGGCCAGGACCGATTCCTCCATCACCGCGGGGTCACTGTAGACATCCAGCGCGCTGCCGTCGGCGAAGTGCGCGCGGTAGGCGGGGATCACCGGCAGCAGGTCCAACCGGGATTCGAGGGTCTCGCCGACCGCGGCGAGGGTGTCGGCGACGATGTCGGGCATGGTGAGCACCGACGGCCCGGTGTCGAGCCGATAGCCGTCGACATCGCGCCGCCCGGCCCGACCACCGGCGACCGTCTCGCGCTCCACCACCGTGACGGCGCGACCGCGCCCGGCCAGGTGCAACGCAGCGGCCAACCCTGCCAGACCGGCCCCGACGACGACCACCTCATCGGTTCTTCCCGATACCGTTCGCATAGCTTCCTCTCGATCGGACAGGTCAGTGATGACAGCAGGGTCAATGCGTGCGGTGGGTACACAACAGCGCCATGCGATGCAGCGCGTCGGCCACCGATGGTTCGAGCTGGGCTACATCGAGCAGCCGACGTGCGTGTTCGACGCGGTCGTCGATCATCTGCTCGGCGCGCTCGCCGGCGCCGCTGTCGGTGATCACTGCCTGGGCGAGCGCCACGCCTTGCTCATCGATGAACGCTTGTCGCCAAAGGTCGCGTAGCCGGGCTCGGTCCGACGGCACGGCGAGCTGATCGGCCAGCGCGATCACGGTGGTCGCCTTGCGTTCCCGGACGTCGTCGCCGGTGGGTTTGCCGGTCGCCGAGGGGTCGCCGAAGATGCCGAGCAGGTCGTCACGCAGCTGGAACGCTTCCCCGATCGCTTCGCCGTATTCACCGAGAACGCCCATCACCGTCTCGTCGCAGCCGGCCATCGCGGCACCGAGTTCGAGCGGGCGACGCACCGTGTAGTTGCCGGACTTACGGCGCGCGATGTCCAGCACCGCGCCCACCGTCGGAGCGCGGTTCGCGTCGTTGGTCAGATCCGCGAGCTGCCCTACCGCCAGTTCGCTGCGCATCGCGTCGTAGTGCGGCCACGCTCGATCCAACGCGGCGGCGGTGACACCACTCTCGCGCAACATCCGCTCGGCCCACACCAGATACAGGTCGGCGAGCAGGATCGCCGCGGACTCACCGAATCGAGCCGACGACCCGGACAACCCCTGTCTGCGGTGCCAGTCGGCGAGTCGCCGATGGACGGCCGGGCCACCCCGCCGGACCGTGGACTCGTCCATCACGTCGTCTTGTACGAGCGCGAACGCGTGCAGCAGTTCCGCGCTTGCCGCGGCGCGCAGCGCGGATTCGGATTCCCCGGCGCCACCACACAACCAGCCCAGATAGCCGAACACCGACCGTACGCACTTGCCGCCCGAGGCGAAGTCGATCATCAGCTGACCGGGTAGCGAGAACCCCGCCGTGGCCAGTTCCGCCGCGCAGCGCGCCCGGACGAAATCGTCGACATGGTCGCGTACCGAGCATTGCGTGCGCGCCAGCCAATCCGCGAACTGTGCGGAACCGTGACCCCTGACAGCTTGTTCATCGGGCCGGACCGCGATCGCTGCTCGTTCCGCATCCACCGTTCGATTGTGACACCGTTCGAGCCAAAATGCATCGTTTATGCATCGTTTTACGGGCGGCGACGCGAATTCGTCAGCCCGTATCTCGTGTCGCGTGCTGCACTGCACGACCGACACGCGGTGCGTGCGCCTGCTCACACAACTCAAACTATTTACGTACACAGATAGTAGATTGATCGTCGAGGTTGCCAACGGGTCCCACCACCGGATGGTCGGGAACCTGAAAAGTGTTCCCCAACAATGCGATCGGTCGGGAGGTGTGATGTTGCGCGATGGTCGGACGCCGCGGCGGTGCGGCCAGGCTGCCTCACATGGTCCCGGCAAGAGGGCATCGCGATTGCCGTCACGCGGTCCTTTTCATCGGCACGCGAGACAACTCTTCGCTCGATGGCGCCGCGGTGGCTGGCCGGCTGCGCTGCTGATAGCAGCGCTACTCGCGGTCCCCGCCGTGGACTGCTCAGTGCTTCGCGAACACCCCCACTCCGGCGATCACCATGCGATCGAAGCCGCCGACTCATCGATTGCGGTACTGGCCGATTTCTTCCTGTCGACCGTCACGGCCGCACACTGCGACGCCGACGGTGTCCATTGCGTCGCGAAGGCAATCCCACCAGGCGTCTCGCTGACGCCGGCGGCTTTGCTGCTCGCCGTGGTCTCCGCGGTGACGCTGATATCCCCGACGCAACCCGCCGGTGGAGTCGGCGTTCGCGGACCGCCGGGCAGGCGGCCCAGCACGCGTGGTCGCAGCATTCTTTCTCTGCACTGCATCGCCCGACGGTGATCGGTCAGCGCCAGGTCGAGTTCTTCTCGGCCGGGGACCGCTGCCCGAACCATCACGGTGCCCGCGTGACGCGGCGCCGATGCAGGAAGAGAGACACCCCCATGAGCAAGGTCATGCTCGCCAAGCCGATCCAGCACGAGACCGGATTGCTCGGAGTGCCCGGCGCGACACATCAGCCGCGCGGACTGGTCGGCAACACCCCGGTGCTGTGGATCCGTCAACCCTTGGCACCGGCCGGACACGGCTTCTGGGCCAAGCTCGAAGGTTTCAATCCAGGCGGAATGAAGGATCGGCCCGCGCTCCACATGGTGCGCTGCGCGGAAGAACGTGGCGACCTGACACCTGGTGCGCGGATCGTGGAGTCGTCCAGCGGCACCCTCGGGCTCGGCCTCGCGCTCGCGGGCATGGTGCACCAGCATCCTGTCACCGTCGTGACCGACCCCGGCCTCGAGCCGATCGTCGCGCAGATGCTGGCCGCCTACGGCGCCGAGGTGGACATGGTCACCGAGCCCCACCCGACCGGCGGCTGGCAACAAGCCCGCCGCGATCGCGTGGCGGAACTGCTGGCGCAAGAGTCCGACGCGTGGTGCCCCGACCAGTACAGCAACCCCGACAACGTCGCCGGCTACGAATCATTGGCGCTCGAGCTGATCGAGCAGATCGGCACCGTCGACGTCCTGGTGTGTGCGGTCGGTACCGGCGGCCACTCCGCCGGAGTCGCGCGAGTGCTGCGCCGATTCAACCCGGCGATGAAGCTCATCGGCGTCGACACCATCTCCTCGACGATCTTCGGCCAACCCTCCGGACCGCGGTTGATGCGCGGACTGGGGTCGAGTATCTTTCCCGCCAACGTCGATTACGCGGCCTTCGACGAAGTGCACTGGGTAGCACCCGCGGAATCGGTGTGGGCCTGCCGCACGCTGGCCGCGACCCACCACGCCACCGGCGGGTGGAGCGTCGGAGCCGTCGCTTTGGTCGCGGGCTGGACCGCGCGCGTCCACGAGGCGACCACCCGCATCGCCGCGGTATTCCCCGACGGGCCACACCGCTACTTCGACACCGTCTACAACGACGACTTCTGCAACGAACACGGGTTGCTCGACGCCGCGCCACCGGTCGAACCCGACGTCATCACCCATCCCACCGAGCGGGTGGTGCAGCGCTGGACTCGCTGCGTGACAGTGTGGAAGCCGTCGGCCGAGGAGCTCGCATCGTGACGGTGTTCACCAAGTTCGCCGGCTTCGATCGGCCCGCACAACTGCTGATGATCAATCAGTTCGGCATCAACCTTGGCTTCTACATGTTGATGCCATATCTGGCCGGATATCTGGCCGGGCCGATGGGCCTGGCCGCCTGGGCGGTCGGACTGGTGTTGGGTGTACGGAACTTCTCCCAGCAGGGCATGTTCCTGATCGGTGGGACGCTGGCCGATCGCCTCGGCTACAAGCCGCTCATCGTCGCGGGCTGTCTGCTGCGCACCGGCGGCTTCGCCTTGCTGGTGGTAGCGGACTCGCTACCGGGTGTCTTGATCGCTTCGGCGGCAACCGGTTTCGCCGGGGCGTTGTTCAATCCCGCGGTGCGCGCGTATCTGTCCGCCGACGCCGGTGAACGTCGGGTCGAGGCGTTCGCCGTGTTCAACATGTTCTACCAGGCGGGAATTCTCGCGGGCCCGCTCGTGGGCCTGGCGTTGATGACCGTCGACTTCCGGGTCACCGCAGGTGTCGCCGCGACCGTGTTCGCGGCGTTGACCATTGCCCAGCTGTTCGCGCTACCCGCCCGGCGCGGCGAGACCTCGGCGGTGAAGACCTCGATTCTCGATGACTGGCGCACCGTGATGTCCAACCGCCGGTTCCTGGCGTTCTCGGTGGCCATGATCGGCTCCTACGTCCTGTCGTTCCAGGTCTATCTGGCATTGCCCCTGCAGGCGGAGTTCATCGCGGGCGCGCAGTCTCAGACCCTGGTCTCGGCGTTGTTCGTCGTCTCCGGCGTGGTCGCGGTCGCCGGCCAGCTACGCATCACGGCCTGGCTGCGGGCGAGGTGGGGGCCGGGCCGAAGCCTGGTCGCCGGAATGACCATCCTCGCGGCATCGTTCGTACCCCTGATCGTCGTGTCGGGCCCGAATCGATTCGGGACGATCGCCGCCATCGCTGCCCTGCTGACCACGACGACACTGCTGGCGATCGGCACGGCAGCGGTCTTCCCCTTCGAAATGGACACCGTCGTCACCATGTCCGGCGACAGGCTCGTCGCCACCCACTACGGGTTCTACAACACCGTCGTCGGTGTCGGCATCCTCATCGGCAACCTCGCCACCGGCGCCATCGTCGGCGCCGCCCGCAATGCCGGAATCGACTGGGCGATCTGGGCCGGGTTGACCGCGATCGGCGCTGTCGCGGCGTATGCGTTGCTACGCCTGGACAGATCCGATACCTCGCCCGCCGTCTCGGCGCAGCGAAATGGGCGCCACCGACTCCCAGCAGGCCGTCACCGGCTCGGAGAGCGGACTCCCCCGGCTCGCACGATCGGCCGTTGATCGCGGCGATGCCACCCCACGGCGCGGAAGCCGAAACACCGCAGGCGTGCCACGCGCCCTCCGAGGCGCCGGGTCCTCATGAACCCGGCGCCGCTTACGAGTTACCGAGAGCGAACTACTCGACGATCGCCGCGGTGTAGCCGAGTTCTGTGATGGCGGTGACGATGTCACCCGGGCTGTTGAGTGCGGGATCGAGTTCGACAGTCGCGCGGCCCTTTTTCCTCGACGTCTGGGTGGTGCGGACACCAGGCAGGTCCTCGAGCGCGTCGTCGATGAGCAGGGCGCAACTGCCACAGTGCATGCCGTGGATCTCGAACGTGTGTGTTGCCATGGGATTCGGGCCTTTCAGGAGATGGTGACGATGCCGGAGTACATGCCCATGCTGCAGCTGTAGTCCAGGCGGCCGGGCTGCAGAACGCCCAGATCGATGCGGGTTTCGCCGGTGGACGGCAGTGTCTTCTGGATGCCGAGGTCGGGGATGATCAACGACCTGATGCAACCCTCGGTATCCCTGGTCGTGATCACCAGAGTGGTCGGGACGCCGGACTTCACCGCGGCGTTCGCAGGGCTGAACGCGCGAGTGCTGGCGGCGATCGTCACTGTCTGGGTTCCATTGGCGATCACCGCGGCACCGGCATCGGCGGGGGCCGGTTCGACGCCGACCGTCTCGGCCAACCGACTCGCGGCCAACGGAGAACCAGCCAGCTCCAGACCACTGTTGAGCGTGTAGAGGCCCATGCCCAAGACCACCGCACCGGTGGCGAAGGCCAGTCGTCCGCGCCACGCGGTGGCCGCCACGCGGGCGGCATAGCCGAGGACGGCGAACAGCGGGCTGGTACCGACAACGAATACCGCCATCGTCGCCGCACCCCACCACGGCGATCCGGAAGCCAGCGCAAGGGCCTCCACCGACAGCGTGACGCCACACGGGATGAGGATCGTCAGCACACCGAGTGCAGCCGGTGCGACAGCGGACTGCGAGCGGGTTCGGGTGCGAACCAACCGCATCCAGGAGGCAGGCGGTTCGATGACGATGCCACGGAATCCGGGGACCCCCAACTGCGCCAGACCGAAGACAATGATCAGAAGCCCGGCGCCGATCTGCAGCCAGGTGCGAGTCCCGACCGATAGTTCGAAGGCGCCGCCGAGTGCACCCAGCACGGCTCCGAGCACGGTGTGCGAGAGCAGCTTTCCGGCGAGGAACCCGCCGACCGGAGCGAGGTCGTCGCCGACACGGCTGGACCAACTACGCGCAGTGGGTACCTCGGCAGTCGACACCGCGGAGGCTGACGACGAAGTGGAGGCGGCGGCTGCCGCGCGCTGGCGGGTGATCAATCCGGTGAGCAGACCGCCTTGCACGGCAGCGCAGGAGACACCACCGGCGAACAGGCCGGTGATCAGGACTGGAAGAAGGTTCACGACAAGAACTCCTGTGAGCAAAGGAAGCGAGACCGAGGTGGACCGACGCGATGACGTCGGTCGACGGATGCCCGATGCCACCGGCCGGCCCATCGGGCAGGTGCTCGCTATCTACGCAGGACACAGAGTTCGTACTGGCTCGGCTTCCGCGAAAAGGCTGTGCGCCGCGGCAGTGTCCTCGGTGGGTGCCCAACAGGCAGGGGCGAAACCGTGGCATCGAGTCGCGCGGTCACCAGGACCGCCAGCAGAGCAAGGAATACCGCCAGGCATGCCATCATCACACCGGCGGGCATCGGTGAAAGTCTTTCGGGCGGTTGATCGATCGTCTGCTCGTGCCGGCCCTCGACATCGGTGCCCGTCGACCGCGGCGTGTCCATCGCCTCGGACGAATACACGAATATCGGCTGCCCGATGCCCATTTCACAGTGGTCGGTCGACATCACCACCGAACCGGCCGACATCGCGGCATGACATGGACTGCCTTCGAGCACGGCGATCCCGACCAGCGCCGCGAGCACCGCGACGAGTCGCGCGACGCCGGTGCGGCGCGGGACGGGGGCGGTACTCACATCGCAGATAGTACTATTTGACTACGTAGAACACATCGAGATCCCCGGGCTCCGCGACCGAGACCACTACGCAGGGGTGCACATCCCGAGCCCGACCACAGCGGCCAGAGTCGCGATCATCGGACCGGCGAGAACCGTGCCGATGGTCAGCGCGGAGACAACACCGACCATCGAGCGGCCGACCGGCTCGGGTGCCGTCAGTCGAGCCAGACGATCGACGAGCCCGACCTCGGTGGCACCGAGCGGGCCTTCGGCGTTCGATCCCGCGAGGGTGAGCAATGCCTCGCGAACCGTGTGTCGCCCATGCGAGGCGGTGGCCACATCGTCGGCAACCATTTCGACAAGGCGGGCGACCTGCGCGGAACCGACGGTGAACAGATCGATCCGCGGGAACACCCCGGCCAGAGCTCGGGTCACCGCGAGGAGAAGGTAGTGCTTGCCCGCGAGATGGGCGCGCTCATGCGCCAACACGGCCGCGAGGTGCTCGTCATCGAGGGCGGTGACGATCCCCTGGGTCAAAACAATCGTGTGCGGGTTCCCCGCGACCGAATACGCGGCGGGCTCCGGGTGATCGATGACCACGGCATCGTGACCCACATGCGGTCGCCCGATCATTCTCGCAGCGCGCGCGTGCCCGTGGGTCACCGAACGTGCCCGCACCAGAGCACGACCCAGCCCACCGACCGACACGACACCAGCGGTGATGCCGCAGGCCACCAGGATCAGCAGGCCGATCTGGACGAAAGTTCCGTACTCGCCGATCGCCGCGTCGTGGAGCTGATCGAAGCATCGACTCAGGCTCAGATGTTGCTCGGCGAGCAGGTCACGGACGACATCACCGATGACGAAGAGGATCGAACCCGCCCACGCCAGCACCACCGACCCGATCGCACTGAGCCACGCGATCAAGCTCAGACGCGGGCCGACGCCGGTACGGGTCACACGAGTCAAAACCCTTGGGGCGAGGATCATCACAACCGAGCTGTAGACCAGCAGGCAGATCGCGACACTCATCGTCGGCCGCGCCCCGACGCCACCGGCAGGGTCGGCACCGACTGAACTGCTGACACGGAGGACTCCTAGCGGATCGAGATCCGCGCTCGGCGACGGATCAGGCGGGCGACACCATAGTATCGACCGCTCGTCGGCGACATCGAGCGCCGAACCGCTCGCCCGTTCCGCACCCATAACCAGCGTTGTCGCAGGTACGACATCGAATCGGCGAGCGCCTCAGCGGACCGCCTCGGCACAGCGCTCGATCCTCGGTGCCCCTCGCAGGGTGCCCATCACGCTGGACTTCTTCGTCTCGAGCGACAGCGCGTTGCACCGGCCAATACCCCCTGGGGTATGGTCGGCTCGACAGGAAAAATACCCCAGGGGGTATATCAACGAAAGGTGAGACGGTGAACATGAAGCTTGCTGTCACCGAATCCGATCACCACGGCGTCGGGCATTCGGGTGCGCTGAGCCGGTGGGGTGCGCTCATGGCCGGGCACACCCGGGCGGTCATCGGGGTATGGCTGCTGGTGCTGATCGCGCTCGGGGCCGCCGCGCCGAGCGTGTTCACCTCACTGGCCGGTGCGGGGTGGCAGGCCGACGGCTCGGAATCGGTGCGGGTGCGCGAACTGGCCCAGCAGCACTTCGGCGGCAATTCCTCTGCGGCGGTACAGGTGGTGATCCATTCCGACACCGCCACCCTCGATGCCCCCGCGATGGCGTGTGTGGTCGGTGAGGTCGGCGCGGTGTTCGCGGGCGACGACCGGTTCGGCGCGGCGATCTCCCCGCAGCCGGGGTTCACGATCAGCCCGGACCGGCACACCGGCATCGTGATCGCGGGCGCGAACGCCTCCACCGATGACATGGTCAAAGCCGTCGACGAGCACAAGGACGCGTTGACCGCGCTGTCCGGCGACGGGATCGAGGTGTACCCGACCGGGGCCTCGGCGTTGTGGAGCGACTTCAACAAGGCCAACCACGACGCGATGATCAAAGCCGAGATGCTTTCCTGGCCCGTCACTTTGGCGATCATGGTGCTGGCGTTCGGGTCGCTGGTAGCGGCCGGGCTGCCACTGCTGCTGACCCTCGCGGGCCTGGTCGCCTCGGCCGGGGGGCTGGTGTTGCTGAACCAGATCACCCCGATCTCGGTGTGGGCGATGAACTTCGCCATGATGTTCGCCCTCGCCCTCGGAATCGACTACGCGCTGTTCCTGGTAGCCCGCTTCCGCGACGCCCTGACCCGCACCGGCGATTCCCGCGCCGCGGTCGCCGAAACGATGGACACCGCGGGCAAGGCGGTGCTGCTGTCGGGATCGACAGTGCTGGTGAGCTTGTCGGCGGTGCTGATCGTGCCCGCGCCCGCAGTGCGCACCATGGCGGT
Organism: Nocardia sp. FBN12; assembly: GCF_050320175.1. Lineage (GTDB taxonomy): Bacteria > Actinomycetota > Actinomycetes > Mycobacteriales > Mycobacteriaceae > Nocardia. The sequence continues at coordinate 2,686,352 of NZ_CP190048.1, forward strand.
CGGGATCATGCTGGCGGTGGTGTTCGTCCTCGCCGCGACCCTGACCTTGCTGCCTGCCACGCTCGGCGCACTCGCCGGCTTGGTCAACGCGGCGGCGTTGCCGTTCGCTCGCCGCCAGCAGCACCGCTCCCCGGTGTTCGCGCGCTGGGGCCAGATCCTGCACAAGTACCCGTGGCCGTTCGCCGCCGTGGCGCTGGCCGTCCTGATCGGGCTGGCGGCGCCGGTGTTCGGGCTGAAGACCGCGATGCCCTCGATCGCGGTCGTGCCCACCGACGCGCCGGTGCGCCAAGGCTATGAACTGATCCAGCGGCAGATGGGCCCCGGAGCCCCCGGCATGCTCTCGATCATCACCCCCAGCGCGGACGCCCAGGCCACCGCGAACACCACGCGCGCCAGCGACGGCATCGTCATGCTCACCCCGCCCCGCCCCGCCGCCGACGGCAGCGATCTGGTGATGATGCAGGCCGTGCCCGCGGTTGATCCGTCTTCCCCGGACATGGCCGAGATCCTGGACCGGCTGCGCGCGGATCTGCCCGAGAACGCTGTGGTCGGTGGCGCGGCGGCGGAGAACCTCGACCTGCAACAAACCCTGGACGACTACCTGCCGATCGTGGTCTCGATCATCCTGGTCCTGGGATTCGTACTGCTGCTGATCGCCTTGCAGGCTCCGCTCATCGCGGCCATGGGCACGCTGGTGAGCCTGCTCTCGACCGCGGCCGCGTTCGGCGTGGCCAAGCTGATCTTCCAGGACGGACACGGCGCCGGGCTGCTCGGTTTCACCCCACAAGGGTTCCTCGATGGCTGGGGGCCGGTGTTCTTCTTCGCGATGATCTTCGCCATCGCCATGGACTACACGGTGTTTCTGCTGGCCACCGCCAAGGAACACTACGAACGCACCGGCGATCCACACGCCGCGCACCTGGACGGGCTGGCGCATTCGGGACGGGTCATCTTCGCCGCCGCGGCGGTGATGGTGGCAGTGTTCTTCACCTTCGCCCTGGCCGACCCGCTGCCACCCAAGGAGATGGGCATCATCCTGGGTGTCGCGGTACTGCTCGACGCGCTCTTGGTCCGACTTGCCCTGCTGCCGGTCATCCTGCGGCTGACCGGGCACGCGGCCTGGTGGAGCCCGGCATGGTTGCGCCGGGTCCTGCCCGCCATCAGCTTCGCCCACGACTGACCTCCCGGCGACACCACCTTCTCGGATCTTCGCCTCAATACCCCTCGGGGTATATTGGAGCCAGGATCCGAGAAGGGAAATATCAATGGTCGGCAACGACGAAGCTATCGCGCAGGTACTCAACAGACTGCGCCGCGCGCAAGGCCAACTCACCGGGGTGATCGCCATGATCGAGGACGGCCGCGACTGCAAGGACGTCGTCACCCAGCTCGCGGCGGTCTCCAAAGCCCTCGACCGCGCCGGTTTCAAGATAGTCGCCACCGGCCTGCGCGAATGCCTCACCGAAACCCCCGAGGGCGACCGCGAACCACTGAGCATCGACGAACTGGAAAAACTCTTCCTCGCCCTGGCTTGACCCCGGCGCGCTGCCGGGGGCCGGGACCCCGGTCCTGCTCAGCGCGCTGCTGAGTGTGACCCTCTCCCCGTGGTGGCTGATATCGACCGCCCTGGTCGGGGCGAACCTGCTGCTCTACAGCGTGGTGGGCTGGTGCCCGGCCACCTTGGCGATGCGTCGCCTCGGTCTCACCGACACCACCTGCCCTGCCCCCACGGCATGACCCCCACTCTCGGATCGGAGCACATGATGAACCTGGCCCTCTCGACCACTCTGCACACCGACTTCGACGACGCGATCGAACGCACCCGTACCGCGTTGGCCGAGCAAGGATTCGGCATCCTCACCGATATCGACATGCAGGCGACGCTGAAAGCCAAATTCGGCCACGACATGGAGGACTACCGCATCCTCGGTGCCTGCAACCCACCCCTGGCCCACCGCGCGGTCGACATCGACCGCCAGATCGGGCTGCTGCTGCCCTGCAACGTGGTGGTCCGCCGCGACCCCACCGATCCCGGCACCATCATTGTCGATGCCATGAACCCCCAACTCATGGTCCAGGTCACCGACCAGCCAGCCCTCGGCCCGGTCGCCGACGAGGCGGCCACCCGCCTGCGCGCCGCACTGGCCACACTCGACTCGACCAGGAGCTGACGACCGCGCACCCGTTTTCGGTGAAGGATCAGCGGACCCGAACCCGGGCGGTTACCGAGCGGCAGACTCAGCCTCGACACCCTGAGCGGGCGCCGTCGTCGATACGGCACACGCACGCTCGCCGACGAGGCGGCGACGCAGAGCCCAGGACAGCAGCAGCAATGACCCCACCGCGATGATCGGCTGCAGCGGTGCCCAGATACTGAGCGCGCCACCGACTCCCAGGAGTGTCACGATCAGTTTGTTGCATACCGGGCACCCCATCGCGAAGGCCGACGCGAGTGTGGCCAGCAGCCCGGCCGACCGCGTCGTCGACGGTATCCGACTTCGGACGTAGGTCGCCGCAACGAGACCGCTGAGTACTGCGGTGAGAATCCAGATCGGGTAATTCCACCAAAGGACCGGGGTCATCCGCGCATAGAACGGCGTCGATATCACGCCGGTAGGGATTCCCACAACAGCCGCGACGACCGCTCCCGCGCCGAACGCCACCAGCCAACGCTGTATCGGCCACTGCGAGATCGTCATTGCTCCCTCTCCTCGTGCCACCCTCAGCCCTTTTTCCGCCGGGAAGTCAAGCCTCGCAACACAGTACGTAGCGCGTTCGACTCGTCTTCGGTGATCTGTTCGATGAAGTGGGCCAGCACCAAATCCGATCTGCCGCCGTCGCCAAGGGCGTCGCGCATCAGCTTCGCGCTGTACTGTTCACGAGTCAGAACGGCCCAATAGCTGTAAGCCTTGCCGAGCCGCTCCCGCTCGAGCCACCCTTTGCGGTGCAGGTTGTCCATCGTCGTCATGACTGTCGTGTACGCGATCTCCCGATCGCGCAGCAAGTCGTCGTACACCTGCCGGACGGTGATGGTGTCGTCGGCCGACCAGACGCGATCCATCACAACCGCTTCCAGATCGCCGAAGCGATGTCCCATCGTCGTTCTCCCTGTTTCCGCTCGCCCGCGCAGCAGCGTCGTCCGGCCCAGCAACTGGCGCCGACCGGCAGCCTGCGAGATGCAAATACTATATCTCTACGTATTCGGGTCGTCATCTGGAACGCACGGTCGCGTACTCGGCACCGGGCTGCACAACCACTGTCGCCGGCCATTCGGCCTGCCGCTTCCGAGCCCGCACGGAAAGGGCCTCGATACCGCCATCGTGAACAGGGCACGAGATGACGCGTCGTCGAGCACAGGCCGGTTCACACCGCTCGAGCGGACCGGCCTGCACAGCTGCCGACCGCTGACTCACCCGAACCTTCCGACAAATCTACTAAATCGTTTAGTATTCAGCTGGTTGGTCGGCGCCTTTGTCACTGCATCGTGGACGGTCGATGAAATCACGACGTCAAGCGGCGAGCTCCTCCGTCGACGCGCAGGCGGCGATGGCGCGCTTGAGGCGGATGAGGTCCTTCGGCGCGTTCACCGCTACCGCTCCGACGAGGACACCTTTGGCCGCGAACGCGACAACGAGGCGATCCTCGGCAGGTTCGTCGATCAACACCCGTTCTTCGTCCGCGAGCGACGGCATGCCCGCAACTTGGATGCGAGCGCCGTGGACGTGCGTCGCGAAGGATGGGACGCCGGAATACACCTGAGCTCCCACAGGGCCGCTCAACAGGTTGCGGGCCGCGAGGGCACCCTGCTCGTTGGCGTTGGCCCAGTGCTCGACGCGGACCAGCGCGCCGCCGTAGAGCGGATGCGACCACCGGGCGACATCGCCGGCCGCGACAATGGACGGCTGCCCTTCGGCGAACAGCGAACTGGTGCAGACCACGCCGTTATCGAGTTTCAGCCCACTGTCGCGCAGCCAGTCGGTATTCGGTTCGACACCGGTGCCCGCGACGACGACCTCGGTGGCAATTCTGCGCCCGTCGCTCAACAGCACCGCGGTGGCACGGGTTTCACCATCGAAGCCGAGTGCCCGGACTCCGGACACGAGTTCGACACCGTGCCGCTGGTGGTGTCGAGCGAGCCACTGCGCGCCGTGTGTCCCCAACGTCGCGGCCATGGGATGCGAACCGGCATCGACCAGCGTGACCGAGATACCCTGCCGCCGAACGGTGGATGCCACTTCGCTGCCGATGAAACCGCCACCGATCACGGTGACATGACCTGGGCCCGCGGCCAACTCGGTACGCAAGGCGAGCGCGTCATCGACTGTCCGAAGGCTGTGCACGCCCGCGGGTTGCGCGGCGAAGCGGCGCGGGCTCGCACCCGTCGCCACGATCAACCCGTCGAAGGCGATTTCCGAGCCGTCGTCGAGTACTACCTGGCGTTCGTCAGCACGGAGCGTGACGGCACGCCGGTTGCGGAGCCAGTCATCGTCGAGTTGCTCCGCACCGGGCAGGGCGATGTCGTCGTCGCCGTCCAAGACGCTCTTCGACAGCGGCGGTCGGTTGTACGGCGCGCGGTTCTCCGCGCCGATCAGGGTGATATCGCCGGCGAAGTCCGCAGTACGTAGCGCTTGTACTGCCCGCAGTCCCGCTAGCGAAGCTCCGACGACGACGATCCGATTCAGCTTTGTCATGACGCCACCATATACCCATTGGGGGTAGTGGTAGCTAGCCATACTCTTACCCCCTAGGGGTAGACAGCCAGCTTCGGGCGTCGTATCGTCTGCTCTCGGAAAGCCACTGAATCACAAGGAGAAGACGGACATGAGCGCCAACAACAGCACCAGTACCTACGTCGTTTCGGGCATGTCGTGTGGCAGCTGCGTCGGCAAGGTCAAGTCCGAGATCGGCAAGCTCTCCGGCATCGACGGTGTCGATATCGAACTCGCCACCGGTCGGATGACCGTGACCGGCACAGGCTCGATCGACGATGCGCAGATACAGGACACCGTCGAAAACCTCGGCTACGAGCTCGTCCAGAACTGACTGCACCCGCCACCGTGTCATCACTCGATGACACGGTGGCCACGCCGGCCGCCACGCACCATCGAGTGATCGCGCGGGATCTACGCGGGTTCGGTGCCAGCAGCCGGGCACCGAACGGGGCCGAGCGAACGTGTGGTGCGGGCCTCACTGCCGGTACGGCTAACGTGTGAGGTTGGGCCGGGGATGCCCGGTTCACCGACATCCCCGCAATGACGTCCGTGCCGAATCGAATGCGGTCCGGCGGCGGAGGTAACGACGACAACAAGGAGTCCACAGGTGGCGGTCCTGGACGCGAAGCTGAGCGACATCTACGACGAAGTGTTGCGCCGCAACCCCGGGGAAACCGAGTTCCACCAGGCCGTGCGCGAGGTACTCGACAGCCTCGCCCCCGTCGTCGCCAAGCACCCGCACTACGCCGACGCGGCGGTGATCCGCCGGTTGTGCGAGCCCGAACGTCAGATCATCTTCCGGGTGCCGTGGGTCGACGATTCCGGTGCCGTGCAGATCAATCGCGGCTTCCGGGTGGAGTTCAATTCCGCGCTCGGCCCCTACAAGGGCGGACTGCGTTTCCATCCTTCGGTGTACCTGGGGATCGTGAAATTCCTGGGATTCGAACAGATCTTCAAGAACGCGTTGACCGGCCTGCCCATCGGCGGCGGTAAGGGCGGTTCGGATTTCGACCCGAAGGGCCGCTCCGAGGCCGAGGTGATGCGGTTCTGTCAGGCGTTCATGACCGAGCTTTACCGCCATCTCGGCGAACACACCGACGTCCCGGCTGGTGACACCGGAGTGGGTGGCCGCGAGATCGGCTATCTGTTCGGCCAGTACAAGCGCATCACCAATCGCTACGAATCCGGTGTGCTCACCGGCAAGGGCCTGACCTGGGGTGGTTCGCAGGTGCGCACGGAGGCGACCGGTTACGGCGCGGTCTTCTTCATCAACGAGATCCTCGGCGCGGCGGGCCGCTCCCTGGAAGGCCAGCGGGTGGTGGTGTCGGGCTCGGGCAACGTCGCCATCTACGCGATCGAGAAGATCCACGAGCTCGGCGGCACCGTGGTCGCGTGCTCGGATTCGAGCGGTTACGTCGTCGACGAGCACGGCATCGATCTCGACGTGCTCAAGGAGATCAAGCAGGTCCGGCGAGGCCGGATCGCCGATTACGCCGAGACCCGGTCGGGCACCGCGCGATTCGTGTCGGGCCATTCGCTGTGGGAGGTGCCCTGCGATATCGCACTGCCGTGCGCGACCCAGAACGAACTCGACGGCGTCGCCGCGGGCAAACTCATCGCCAACGGCTGCCGCATCGTCGCCGAGGGCGCCAACATGCCGTGCACGCCCGAAGCCGTGCGGTTGTTCGGCGAGGCGGGGGTGACCTTCGCGCCCGGCAAGGCGGCCAACGCGGGCGGCGTGGCGACCAGCGCGCTGGAGATGCAACAGAACGCGTCGCGCGACTCGTGGAGCTTCGAGCACACCGAGGATCGGCTCGCCGAGATCATGCGCGGCATCCACGACCGTTGCCTGGCCACCGCCGACGAATACGGCGTACCGGGCAACTACGTGGCGGGCGCCAACATCGGCGGCTTCATCCAGGTCGCCGACGCGATGCTGGCCCTCGGCGTCATCTGAGCTCATTTCTGTTCTGCCGCAGCACAACCGAACCGCTTTCAGCGCCTCGTCGGGTCGTGGTATCCCAGCTTCTCGACAACAGGAGCATCGGAGAACCGGAACAGGTCGAGCTCGGACTCCGCTTCCAGTGACCACGACACCCAGGACGGCACGACGAACAGATCACCGGTGGTCAATGCCCGGAGCTGGTCTCCGAGCCGGACGTGACCCGTGCCGTCGAAAACTTGCCAGATGGACGAGCCGACCTCGCGCCGAGCCGCGGTGGTCGTGCCCGCCCGCAAGCGGTGGAATTCGCAGCGGATAGTCGGCAGCACATCGCCGCCGGTGGTCGGGTTCGTGTACTTGATCGCCGCGTGCCCCGGCTCGACGGTCGCCGGATGTCCTTCCTGTTCCAGCAGCAGTTGCTCTCGGAGAGCCCGGTCGGTGTACTCCCAGCGGTACGCGGCGATCGGCGTAGATTCGCGCGAAGCACTCGCCGAGAGCGGAGTAAGACCAGGATGACTCCACAACCGCTCCGATCGCGATACCGGCGGGGTCGATGCGTCGGTGACCACTTCGGACCCGAACTCGAAGAAGCCCAGGTCGAGGTCGTGCGCGAGGGGCACGTCGAGTCCGTCGATCCACGCCATCGGCTGATCGGTCTCGTTGTGGTGTCCGTGAAAGCACCAGCCGGGGGTCATCAGCAGATCGCCGCGGCGCATCGCCACCGGGTCACCGTCGACGACGGTCCACACACCTTCGCCTTCGATCACGAAGCGAAACGCGTTCTGGGCGTGGCGATGTTCCGGTGCGACCTCGCGCGGGCCGAGCCACTGGATCGCGCACCACAGGGTCGGCGTGGCGTACGGGGTGGGGGCGAGGCCGGGGTTCGCCAGGCCGATCGCCCGGCGTTCACCGCCGCGGCCGACGGGGACGAGCTCGCCGGAGCGGCGTGCGATGTCAAGCAGCTCCGACCACTGCCACAGGTGCGCGACCGCGGCGGGTGCAGGGCTTTCCGGCATGAGGTTGCCGGTTTGGGTCCACAGCGGGGCGGTGGAGTTGCGGGCGAAGTCGGCGTAGAGACGGTCGAGTTCCGGGGTGGATTCGGGGTCGGTGATGTTGTTGCTGGTCATGGTGATTCCCTCGGAGAGCGGGGCGGCACGGCGACCGCCGGGCGGAGTTCAGTGCGCGAGTGACGGCGCGGCATCGGCCGCCCCTGGCCTGGTACGGCTGTCGGTGAGAACAGCGCGCCGGGAACGCAGCGCGAAGATCGCCAGCGCGCCCGCGACCAGAGGGAGGCAGAACAGGAAGTAGAGGTTCTTCGGCGCCCAGCCGAGGTCGATGAGGCTACCCGCGATGATGGGCGAGAAAATCGCGCCGACTCGTCCCATGCCGATGACCAGCCCGACCGCGGTCGCCCGCGCCGAGGAGTCGTAGTACATCGGGGCGATCGAGAACATGCCGGCCATCACCGCACTGGTGGTCATGCCCAGCACCACGGCCGCGACCAGGGCGGTGTTCAGCGAACCCATCGACAGCGCGTAGAGCGCGAAGGCCGCCGCGGCGACACCGAACAGCGCGGTGAGCGCGGGACGCACACCGAAGCGCATGGCCAGCGGTCCGAACACCAGGGCCCCGACGATTCCGCCCGCGCTGAAACACACACCGGCCTGCACACCGTCGGCGGCGCTGAACCCGCTGCTGGTGACCAGTTTCGGCGTCCAGGAGTTGGCGAAGTAGAACCCGGCCATCAACACGAAGAAGCTGAACCCGAGCAGCAGGGTGGTGAGCAGGTTCGGACCGGTGGTGATGTCGCGCCAGTGCCCGGTGATGTCGTTCTTGCGCGTCGCCGCCGACGGCAGCTCGGTCAGGACCGGTTGGCGCAGCCTGGCCAGGATGGCGTTGGTGCGTTCCAGCGCGTTGCGGGGACGCCGGTTGATCAGGAACTCGACCGATTCCGGCAGGATCGCCGCGGCGAGTAGCGAGACGCACAGTGTCGTCACCGCGCCGAAGGCGAAGACCGCACGCCAATCGAACTGCGCGAGAAGGACACCGGCGATGATGCCGCCTAGGGTGCCGCCGATCGGTTGACCGGCGGTGTAGACACTGATCGCGGTCGAGCGGTGCCGGGCCGAGGAGTACTCGGCCACCATGACATTCAGGCACGCCTGCAAGGTGCCGACGGCGATGCCGGTGACGATCCGCACCGCGAGCAGCATGGTGAACCCCGTGGCCATCGCCGAGAGCCCCATACCGACCGCGACGATCAGCGCGGCGACAACGATGGTGCGGCGCCGGCCGACGATATCGGCCACCTGGGCGACGATGATCGATCCGGCGGCCATACCGAAAAGCGCCGAACTGAGCAGGATGCCGAGCTGCGACCCGCTCAGCGACCATTCGTCGGAGATGTGTGAGGCGCTGAACGCCAGCGCGAGCACATCGAACCCGTCGAGCATGTTCAGCAGGACGCAGACCGTCACCACCGCGTATTGCAGTGGTTGCATGGGCGCGGATTCGATGCGGGCTTTGATGTCGTGTGCTGCGATTCCCATTGCGTAGCTCACTTACCCGCGAGCCGGGCGTCGAGCTGCGCGCCCGGACGATCGGCGTAGGCGATGGCGGCCTCGGCGGTGACGCCGACCTCGAGCACACCGATCCGGTCGATCTCGAGCCGGATCGTGGTGCCGTCGTCCAGCGCCCCGACCCCGGCGGGCGTTCCGGTGGCGATCACGTCACCGGGGTGCAGGGTCATCACCGAGCTCGCGTAGGAGACCAGTTCGGCGACCGAGAAGATCAGCTCGCCGGTGTTGGTCCGCTGGCGCAGCTCGCCGCCCACCCAGCAGCTCAGCGGCAAGGTGTCGGGGTCGCCGACCTCGTCGGCGGTGACGATCCACGGTCCCAGCGGGGTGAAGGTGTCGAACGACTTGCGGGTCGAGCGGTCCTCGGTGGAGCGGACGCTGATGTCGAGCAGGCAGGTGTAGCCGACGACGTAGTCGAGCGCTTCCGCCACGCTCACGTGCCGGGCGGTGCGACCGATCACGATGGCCAGTTCACCTTCCTGGTCGGTGCGCTTGTCGAGGTAGGGCAGCTCGACGGTCTCCCCCGGCCCGATCACCGAGGTGTTGGCCTTGAGGAACACGCCGTACTCGGCGATCGTCTTCTGCTCGTGCATCTCGAGCTTGTGATCGAGGTAGTTCACGGGCGCGGCGACGATCTTGCCCGGCCGCGACAGCGGCGCGCGCAGTGCGACGGAGCCGAGGGCGTGCCGTGGGCACTGGGAGAGATCCAGTGCGTGAAGGTCGGCGACGACGCCGCCGCGTTCCAGCCACGGCAACCACGGGCCGCCGTAGGGGCCCGCCGAGGTCGGGAGCAGGTCGCTGACGTCGTAGACGTCGGTGTCGGTGGCAATCGCGGCACGGTCGCCGTCGAGAACTGCGAGACGCATGGTCGGAATCGTCTTTCGGTGGAAGGAATCGGGACAGGATCAGGCGACGGCGAGGCGCGCCTGGCGCAGCAGATCGAAGACCGGGCCCCGGTAGAGCCAGTCGGCGTGGCCGTAGAGGTCCTCGGCGCTGAGCGTGGCGAGCAGCTCGTTGCGCACCACACGATGGACACCACCCGCGTGGCAGATGTCGCCGAACATGCGCGCTTTGGTCTGCACCTCGGCGGTGCGCGGAATGCGGGCGTCACTGAATCGGCGCAGCACCGCGGGCCAATCGGTGGCCTCGGCATCACCTCGCACCAGGAACTCGAGGGTCTTGGCGTCCTCGAGTGCCTGGCAGCAGCCCTGAGCCAGGTATTGCAGCATGGGGTGTGCCGCGTCGCCGGTCAGCACGAGCCTGCCCTCGCCCCAGGAGTAGGCGGGCTTCCGGTCGTAGAGCGGCCACCGGCGCTGCTTGCCGATGTGGGTGATCGCGGCGCGCACCAGGGGGTGGCAGCCGGCGAATGCGGCTGCGAGTTCGTCGGTGCCACCGAATTCCTCCTCGCCGCGCACGAAGGAGGGTGACTCGAACACGGCGACCTGATTGAGCACTTCGCCGGCGCGCAGCCGGTACTGGACGAGGTGGCTGCCGGGGCCGACCCAGACGACGACATCGTCGAGTTCGCGGTCCTGCGTCGACACGTCGGCGATCGGGACCGTTCCCCGGTAGGCGACGTAGCCGGACGCGACGAGGTCATCGCCGACGATCTTCTGGCGCAGCACGGAATTGAGGCCGTCGGCGGCGATGGTGGCTTCTGCGGCGAAGCTGCGATCGCCCTCGGCGACGACGAGGGTGCCGTCGCCGGTGTCCTCGACCCGTTCCACCCGGACGCCGGTGCGCAGGTCGGCCCCGGCTTTGCGGCATGCCTCGAGCAGGATCGCGTGCAGGTCCGTGCGGTGGATGACCACGTAGGGCCCGCCGAAACGAGTGCGGAATTCGCCCGTCAGCGGCAGGCGACCGATTTCCTCGGCGGTCATCGCGTCCCGCATGACGATATTGTTCGGGAGCACACCGACCTCGCTCACCCGTTCGAGCAGGCCCCATGAATCCAGGATGCGGGTGGCGTTCGGGCCGAGCTGCAGGCCCGCGCCGATCTCCCCGAACTCGCGGGCTTGTTCCAGTACAACGACCTTTTTCCCGGCTTTGATCAGCCCGAGAGCGGTAGCCAGACCGCCGATGCCGCCGCCGACCACTACGGTGCGCGCGTAATCTGAGTCACAATTCTGCATGGAGGGAAGCTATGTCCATCCGCTTCTCGTAGGGAATACAATTCCGCTATGCGCAACACGCCCCTGCCTGAGCGCCCGCCGAGTGCGGTCGGCTCCCTCGACCGCGGGTTGCGGTTGCTGCAACTGCTGCGCGACTACGGCAGCCTGCGCGTGATGGACGCCGCCACCCACCTCGACATCTCACGGTCGAGCGCACACCGGTTACTGCAGACGCTGACCTACCGCGGTTTCGCCGTGCAGAACGACAACCACGTCTACCTGCCCGGCCCCTCACTGGACGCGGCACCGGCCAGGCTGGCGTGGACCAAGGCGTTTCGCGCGCTGTGTCAGCCGCATCTGGAAGTGCTGTCACGGCGCAGCGGCGAGTCGGCGAACCTGATGATCCGGGTGCGCGACAGCGTGCGGTTCCTCGGCACCGTGCGCGCCCAATCGGTGTACGCGACCAACGACCGCGACGGCGTGGTGATGCCCGCGCACCAGGCTTCCGGCGGCAAGGCGCTGCTGGCCGCCCTGCCCGCCGACGAGGTCGAACGGCTGTACAGCTTCTCCCGCGCGGGCGGCGATCCACTGCTCGATGAGGACGAATACCATTCTCTGACAGCAGATTTGGAGACGACCCGGCGCCGCGGCTTCGCGATCAACTACGAGGGCACCGAACGCGGGGTGGCCGCGGTCGGTGCGGCGATCACCGACCGGGACGGTCAGGCCATCGGCGCGGTGTCGCTGTCGTGCCACGCCGAGCGCTTCGCGCAGTTGGTCGACAGGACGCTGGTCCCGCTCGTACTCGACGCCCGAACCCAGATCGAGAAGGACTTGGCCATCATCGATCTGGGTGCCGGGAGATAAAGCGAGCTTTCAGCCTTGGGGCACGATCACTGCACGGCCTTGTACCTTTCCCCGGCGCAGATGCTCGTAGGCGGTGGGAGCCGCGTCGATCGGGACCGCCGGCGAACGTTCCCGTCAGCGAGGGAGCTGCTGGAGCTCGAATGTGGACGGCGGATACGGTTCCCACAACGCGAGCGATTCACATTCCGGATATTCGCCCACGGTGGCACTCCCATGCAGCCGCTGTCGGCTGACACTCGCGCAGCCGTTTCACCGACCCGAAGGATGACAATGCCCGTCGGCAACACCCCACTCCTACTCCTGCACGGCGTTACGATGTCCGAGCGCGCCTGGACCGAGGTGGTGCCACTACTGGCCCCACATCACGAGATCATCAACCCCACCGCGCTCGGCCACCACGGCGGACCACCCGCGGTACTGCGCCCGGCGCGATGTGCGCATCTCGTGGATAACGTCGAACGCGACCTCGACGCCAGGGGCCTCGACCGAGTCCACATCGCAGGCAACTCCCTCGGCGGCTGGATGGCCATCGAACTGGCACGTCGCGGCCGTGCGGTCACCGTCTGCGCCTTGTCCCCCGCCGGGTTCTGGGACTCGGGCAGTACGACTCATTCCGATTCGACCGCCAAGATCGCGCACGGACTGACACTCGCGAAGCTGGCGCGACCACTGGCACCACTGGCGCTGCGCTCATCGCTGATCCGACGGATCGTACTGCGCGACATCGCGATTCGAGGTGATCGCGCTACCGACGCAGCCGCCCTCGACATCACCCGCGACCTACTCGAATGCACGGTGACCGCGGACCTGCTGAGCACCGACGAACAGATCGCCCCACTCGACCCGGTGCCGTGCCCGATCACCCTGGCCTGGTCCGAACACGATCGGATTCTGCCGGCCACGATCTACGGCCCCGTCGCCCGCCAACGAATACCGGCCGCTTACTACCGGACCCTGCCGGGTGTCGGTCACGTCCCGATGGTCGACGACCCACACCTGGTCGCCGCAACGATCTTGGAGACCACCGGCGCGATCACCGGTCAGGGTATCGATTCAACGAGGTGAGTCGGCCGGTCGATCACCAGCGCCATTGTTGCGTGATTTGGTAAGGACCATCAATCCGTCGTGCTGGCGTGCGCCGCGATAATCCGCCAGCCATGCAGATCATCGTGCAACCAGGAACGCGTGTACCGCATCCTGGCTCCGAAGGGCTCGCCGTTGACGGTCCCCTCGACGGTCCCGAGAAACCAGGTCACCCCGGCACGTCCGTCGGTGAGTACGCTCAGTTCTTCCTCGACCATGGCCGTCATCACCTGCGTCCGGGTGCGGTGAAGCTCCAGGTCATCCGCTTTGGTGTAGACGTCAGCGCCGAAGGTGAAGATCAACCGGTCATCCAGCAGACGATCCAGCGCCTGCACATCCCCAGCAAGCTGGGCGGCCTGCAACCGCCGCTCAGCGTCGCGCAAGTTCTCCATGCGCCTCACTCTGCCAGCCGATGTCGCACTCACGCCACGATGTTCGCGTTCGGCTGAGCCTGCCAGGTGATGCCGGCCGAGGCGCGAAGGATGGTTGTGGACACATATTTCGTGGAACGCGACAACCCGACCCGTGGACTGTCCTAGCGCGGCACCAAGCAGAACGTCTTACCGTCGACCTCGAAGTAGTAGGAGAATTTGCCACCGGTTGCGATGCCGCCCATGGCAGGGCACTCGGTACCTCTGCTTCCAGCCAGAATCGACGTAACCGTCGAATTGGCAGCAGAGTCCGCGCAATCCACCCGCGTAGGGCGCATCGGTATCTGGTTGCGGCCAGGCATTTCCCTGAAGCAGTCCCCGACCTTGGTCGCACCGAGGGCAGGCTCCTTGTCGTCGGAGTTGCTTCCACAACCGGAAACGACCACGAGGGCAAGCGCTAACGCCCCATATGAACGCTGAAACTGCGTCTTGCGATACATCGCGACGTCCTCGGCCCCTGGTCCACTGTTCTGCCACCACAGTGAACCGCGAAAGGTCCGAAGCCACATCAGTTTTGACGAATATCGGCGGTCAGCTCGGCGATCTGCCGACGCAGTGTCGCAACCTGCTCCGCGGCCCGTGGCAGACCCGAGGTGGCAACGGTCCGGTCAGTACAACTGCCCGAGACACGGGTTCGCAGGCCGAAATTCACCCTGCCGAGGACTCCTGCCGCCGTCAGCCACGAGTTCGGCGTTCGGGCAGCACCTCCCGCGCGATGCGTTCGAACTCGTCGAGCTGTGAACGGACCGGCCAGTCCAGGACGAAGTCCGTCACCCCCACCGCACCGAAACGGTCGAAGATCTCCTCGTAGCTGTGCCGACCCCAGCGCGGATCCCACGGCCCGAAAATCGTGTACGACCTGCGGATCGTTGCTGGATCCCGACCGGCGGCTTCGGCGAGGTGGTCGATTCTGCGGGTCTGCTCCGCCGTAGCCCGCAAAGCCTGGATGTCGGAGGCGCCGGGCGGGCCATGGGTGTTCCAGACGTCCGCGGTCGCCGCCGCCACCCGGAGCACCGTGGGTGATTGACCTCCCACGGTGAGCGGCAACCTGGGTGACTGCCACGAACCAGGGGCTGTGGGAACGTCTTTCACCCAGAGGTCGTCTCCGGTGTAGCTGAACGTCTCCTCGCGGGCTTCCAGCAGGCCGTCGACTATCGCCACATAGTCGGTGAATCGCCGCATCCGCTCCCTCGGCGGCCAAGGCTGCTCGCCCACACTGTGGTGGTCCCACGCGAACAGCCCAGCGCCGACGCCCAGTTCGAATCGGCCGTGGGAGGCGTGGTCGATCGTGATGGCTTGGCGGGCCAGTAGCGACGGTGGGCGCAGGATCTGGTTCGCGACGAGCATGCCGAGGCGGATACGCCCGGTGCTCACCGCCGCGGCGGCCAGCACCGACCAGCTGTCGAACCACCGCCCGCGTCGATCCCGCAGATCGCCGCTGTGGTCCGGCAGGAAGACCTGATCGAATCCCAGTTCCTCGAGCCAGCGGATCCTGTCGAGCAGAACGGGAAAGGTCTCGTCCGGATACAGCATCACGCCGAATCGGGACTCGTGCTGGGACACTGTCACTGGGCGGTCCACCCACCGTCCATCACCAGCACCGAGCCGGTGAAGAATCCCGCCTCGTCCGTCGCGAGGTAGGCGACCGACGAGGCCGCTTCCTCGGCGGTGGCGATTCGGCCCAGTGGATGTAGCGACCGGAACAACGCGGCAGTGTCCTCATCCGCTCCGACCGACGACCGGTACATCGGCGTATCCACCGACGCGAACGCCACCGCGTTGATCCGGATGTTCTGCGTGGCGTATTCGAGAGCCGCGGCCTTCGTCAGCCCGATCACGCCGTGCTTGCCGGCAACATATGCGCTGATACCCGCGCCGAATCCCACGACGCCCAGCTGTGAGGCGTTGTTGATGATGACGCCGCCACCCCGCCGCTGCATGGCGATGATCTCGTGACGCATCGACAGGAAGGTACTGGTCAGCACGGTGTTGACGTCGGCAGTCCAGGTGCTGGGGTTCTGTTCGGCGACAAGTCCCATCGAGCCGAGTGACCCCGCGTTGTTGAACGCGATGTCGAGCCCGCCGAACTGGTCTACCGCAGTGGCGACGGCGTTTTCGACATCGCTGTCCACTGTGACATCGGTAGCGACGCCGACGGCCTTGCCACCGACCTCGGCGATCTCGGCGGAAACTCGGTCCAGCTGGTCGATTCGCCGAGCCGCCAGCACGACACTGGCTCCGCGCGCCGCGAGGATCTTCGCCGCGGCCTCACCGATACCTGAATTGGCTCCGGTCACCAGAGCGACCTTGCCGTTGAGATTGCCTACGGTCACCGCTTCCCTTTCTGTATCGGGCGTTCGACCGGAACGCCGAGCAGCGATCCATACTCGGCCCACGATCCGTCGTAGTTCTTGATGTCGTCGTGGCCGAGTAATTCCCGGAGCACGAACCAGGTGTGGGCTGATCGAGCACCGACCCAGCAGTAGGTGATCACGCCGGGCTCGACGTCGAGCCCGGCGAACTGCGCGGCCAGTTCGCCGTCGGATTTGAACGTGTCGTCAGGATTCACGACCGCGTCCCACGGCAGGTTGATCGCTCCCGGAATGTGCCCCGCCCGTTGGGCGACCTCGTGCGGACTGTTACCTGGCGCGAAGGCGGGTCCGGCGAAAGCGGGCGCGAACAGCAAGCCGCTGTACTCGTCCGGGGTTCGGACGTCGACGATGCTCGCCGCACCGATCGCGGCGAGCACGTCGTCGCGTCCGGCACGCACCGACGGGTCCGGCGTCGGCACGTGATAGACCGCTGGGTGCGGTACGGGGGTGTCGGTGGACAGCGGACGCTTCTCCAGCTCCCACTTCCGGCGACCGCCATCGAGGAGTTTCACCGATCGGTGTCCGTAGTGCGTGAGATACCAATAGGCCAGTGCCGCCAGCAGATTGGAAGCCACGGAATAGAGGACGACGGTGTCGTCGTTGCTGACCCCTTTCGCGGACAGCAGTTCAGCGAATTTGCGCGGTCCGATCAGGCCGAGCGTCAGATCGTCCTGGAACTCCGACCAACCGATCCACGCCGCGCCCGGTACGTGGCCGCGCAGATAGTCCGCCTGTTCGTTGCCGGTTTCGATGAACACCACGCCGGGTATTCCGAGATTCTCCTCGGCCCAGGTGCCGCTCACCAGCGCGGTCGCGCGTCCCCCGGCGTTCGATGATTCGCTCATGCCACAGCCACTTTCGAGTCGTCGGCGCCGGTGGCCACGCGATCGCGATACCACGCCACCCCACTCAGGGCGATTCCCGCGACGGTGACGGTCGCCGCGACCAGATACACCGATCGCAGGCCACTGCTGTCGATGACCCGTCCGCCCAGCCAGCCCGCGAAGGCCGCCGCGAGTTGGTAGGCCGACGCGTTAACCGCCATGGCCAGTGTCGGCGCCGCCGCCGCGGTGCTCAGCACCCGCGCCTGCATTCCGGGGATCACCGAGAAGCCCAGTGCGCCGAGCACGAACACCATCACCGCGATGAGCACGACGGTGGCGCTGACCAGCCACATAACAGCGAGTGCTGCGGCCAACAGAGTCAGCAACCCGATCTGCGATGGCATCAGGGCCCGGTCCGACAGACGACCGCCGATGAGATTGCCTACGGTCGCGCCGACACCGTAGACCAGCAGCCAGCCGGCAACCGAGCCACTGGTGAAGCCGCTCACGTCGGTCAGCAGCGGCGAGAAGTAGGTGAACACCATCAGCACTCCCGCATTGGCGATCGCGGTGATCGCGATCGCCAATTGCACATCACGACTGCGGAATACCCGCATCTCGGCCACCGCGGACCCGCCAGCATTCGCCACCGCGGGGACCAGCCGGATCACCAGCAGTAATCCGAGCGCGCACACCGCGGCGACCGCCGCGAAGGTGGCACGCCATCCGTACTGGGAACCGATGAACGTGCCGAGTGGCGCGCCCAGGATCATCGCCACGTTCATGCCGAAGACCAGCTTCGACACTGTCGAGGCCTGCTTACCTTCCGGTGCTGTCGACACCGCGGTGACGATCGCGTTGGCGAAGAAGGTCGATGTCACCAGCGCGGTGACGACCCGGGCCGCGAACAGGGCCTCGTACGCGGGCGCGAGCGCCGATGCGATATTGCCGAGGACTGCGACCGCGAGCAGCGTCACCATCAGGGGCTTGCGGGGAAACCTTGTGGTCAGGGCGGTCAGCGTCGGCCCACCGATGATCATTCCGATGGCGTATGCCGTGACAAGGAGTCCCGCGGCCGGGATGGACACACCGAGATCGGTGGCGACATCGGGCAGGATCCCCGCGATGACGAACTCGCCGGTGGTGATGCCGAAGACGCACAATACAAGTGATGCGAGACTCAACCGCATGGTTCTCTTCTCTGTCCGAGCGGGAATTGGTCGATGTGCGAGGACCCGGCGCTATGGCATCGGCGCAGGACCTGCGTAGCTGTACCCGTAGGTGGTACCGAGCGAAATGATGTGGTCGAGATCGGGACCGACTTCCTCGGTCGGTGTCCGGGTCGCCTGCGCCGGCGGCATCTCGGCCGCGAGGAACAGGTCGAACTGGGGCTTGTTGCCCAGGTCCGGCGTCGAGTGAATGGTGAGGAAGCTGACCTCGTCCGAGATCGCGACGAATCCGTGCGGGACCATCCGCGGGATGACCACCGTCGTCCCGGCCTCGGCGAGCTGCTCCTGGCCGTCACAGACCATGCGGAGCACCCCGTCGAGTACAAGGAACACCTCGTCCTCGATGTGGTGATAGTGCAACGGGGTGTTGTATCCGCGCTTGCCGGTGTGCTGCACCACTGTGAAGGAGTCCCGGGTGGTCTTGCCCGGGACGCGGATACGCGCGAGTCCATCGAGCAGGAAAACCGCGGTCTGCTCGGCCTCCGGGATCAGCATCCCTTTGTCATCGATCTCGATATCCAGGTCGGTCATGTCACTCCTCGAGGAATTCGGCGAGGAACGACTCGGTTCCCCCTGGGCCGGCCAAGGTCTGCCACATCGCGACCGGGTCGTTGAAGTTGTTGATGAACGCTTCGGCGATCCGTTTGTCCTCGGCGGCCTTCGCGAACAACGCTGTGGTGTGCGCCGGTGCGGGCCCGAGAAACGCGGCACTCCACTCGACAACGTTGCGGGCATGCGCCCAGAGCTGCTCCGAGGCGGCCCGGCAGAACGTCTCGTCATACGGGCCCGCCTGCGCCACGAGCAGGTCGGCGAGCGCGAATGCTGTGTGCGAACCGAGATTCGCGCCCTGCGCGGTCAGTGGGTCGTTGGTGATCCACGCGTCGCCGATCGCGATGGCACACTTGCCGTTCGGCAGGGATGCCCAGCCGTGGCGGACCATCGGCGTAACGCTGCCCTGCGCCAGCTCGCCGGGTCCGATGAGCGCGAAATCCCGGGCATCGACACGTTCTCGCAGTCCGGGCGCGAATTCGCTGAGCAGAGCGAGGACGTCACGGTAGAAACGCACGGGTTCGACCGCGGGATCGACCCGGGAGATCGGCTCGAGCGGCCCGCCGGGAACAGCTTCGAACGCCAGCACATCAGCCCTGCCCTGTGGTGTCAGAAACGGGATACGGAAGATCTCCCCGATACCGGGAAGCAGGCACAGGTCAAGCGATTGTGGTGTGTCCTCGCTGATTCCGCGGTACAGACCGCTGCAGAGGATCCGCTGGGGAGCATCGAACACCGAGCGCGACGCGTCACGTGGGAACAACTCCCGCATCGAGCGATCGCCATTGGCCACCACCACCAGGTCGTGTCGCTCGGCCACTTCGGTGATCGGTCGCGCTCCGACGACGACCTTTCCGCCACGCTCGGCGAAGATGGCGCACAGGTGTGGCAGGTAGAGCCGGAAGTCCACGACGCTCGACGGTGGGCGCAGCTCCCCGTGAAATGCCAGCGTGCGATCACCTGCGCCGACTATGACATCCCAGCGGCGCACCTGGGCGTCCGTGATGTCCCAGTCGAAGACTCCGAGCTGCCGCTCTCGTTGCTGGGTGGGGCCGAATCGGGCGGGGAAGTTGCGCGGTCGCCCGGTTGCGAGCTGGTCGAGCTCCTGTGCGGAGTAGACCACGACCTCGATTCCGAGCTGCTGGAGCCGCAGGGCGAGCTGCAGCCCCGAAATGCCTGTTCCGACAATGCCGATGGTGGTCATACGGTGATCTCTCCGATCTGCGCGGGAGCACGCAGTTCACGTGCCAACCAGGCCACCGACTCGAGCGTGAACGCCGCTGCCTCGGGCGAAGCCATGGCTGAAACCGGGATCAGCATCGGGTATTCGAGACCCGCCTCGACCAGGTCGCCGATTCGGTCGAGCACAGTCTGTCTGCTCCCGACGAGCACCTGATCTGCCACGACCTGGTCTGGGATCACGGCCATTGCCTCCTGTACGTCCTTGCGCGTCAGGGCGTGCGGCAACAGGTCCTTGAGCCCCCGGTAGTCAGCGCCGAAGGGATGCTCGGCACCGTGCGCGGCCCACGCCTCGGCTCCGGCGTGTAGCGCGAGAAACCGGATGGGGGTGCAGTCCAGCAGCGCATGGGCCTGCTCATCGGTTTCAGCGACCACGATCGGCACCCCGCCGGAGGCGACAATCGCCATCGGATCCCGGCCCGCGATCTCGGCCGCCTGCCGAACGACCCGCAATCGCCGCGCGTACTCGTCCGGCACCATGAGTTCCGCCGGCAGCCACCCATCCGCGTATCTACCGGTCAAGGCGAGCATCCGGCTACGACTGCCGCCAACCCACAACCGTGGTTCCCGGCCTTCCGGCGCTCGCAGACCCATCAATGCCTGATCCAGACTGAAGTGCTTGCCTCGGAAATCGTGCGGTCCCGTCCCGCCCAACAGCATTCGAAGGATCTGCAGTGCCTCCTCCACTCGGTCGACTCTGCGATCGTGCGGTAGCCCGTAGGGTTGAAGGTTCTCCAATGCGCCCGCCCCGATGCCGAGCACCGGCGGCCGCTCGGTGAACTGCGCCAGCGTCAATGCTGTCTGCGCCAGAATCGCCGGGTGCCGTCGGTTCGGGTCGGTGACGCCGACGACAAGCTGGACCGGCCCCGCGTGTGGTGCGAAGTTGCCTAGCACCGTGGCGAAGTCGAGGCATCGGTCCGGTGTCGCCGCCTCCGCCGCCAGGTAGGTGAAGTCTGTATCCCATGCCTGGCTGGGGAAGGCATTGATCAAGTGGTCGAAAACCAGGAAGGCATCGAGGCCGTGCGTGCGAGCCAGGTCCAGCAAGCCACGCCCGCCGTCGACGGATCCGACGGCGTCCCACACCAATCCGACGTTCACTGTCACTACGCACTCCTCGTCGACTGGGCGGATTCGATGAACGCCGCGGTGCGCTCGGGCCTGCTGATGCTGTGCCACATCGCTGGTGGATCATCCAGATTCGCGATGAACGCGTCCGCGACCCGCTGGTCACCGGACGCGGCCGCGAGAAGTGACATGACCTGTGGTGCGGGAGCACCGAGAAACATGTTCGTCCAGTCGACGACTGGTTGCGCCGTCGCCCACAACTGTTCGGACAGCGTCATGCAGAACTGCGCGTCGTAGCCACCCCGGTGCGATTCCAGTGCTCGCGCGACCTGAAAAGCTTGCGCCGAACCGAGATTGGCGCCCTGCGCGGTGAGCGGGTCATTGACGATCCACGCGTCTCCGATCGCCAGGGCATGTCTGCCGTCGCCCATCTCGGCCCACCCACGGCGGACCGTTGGCACCAACGAGCCGTGCATGGCGTCGTTCGGCCTGGCCAGACCGAACTCCTTGTCGTCTACGCGCTCACGTAGTGACGGCGCATAGGTGGTGACGAGGTCGAGCACTCCTTTGGCGAACAGCTCGGGATCGTCGCGGTGCTCCGGTCCGATCACGGTCTGGAACGCCCCACCGGGCACGGCCTCGATCAACACAGCTGTTACTCGGCCGTCGAAGGAATGAAAGGTCGGCGCGTGGATCTCACCGACTCCCGGGACCATGTTCATGGTCATTCCAGGCGGTTCCGGCGGCGCGATGCCGTGAAACAGTCCGCCCGCGAGAACTCGCGGCGCTGTCCGAAAGGGAGAACGCGCGGGATCACGGGGAAACACGTCCCGCAGCTCACCGCGCCCCGCCGCGACGATCAGCAGGTCGTGGTGCGCGGCAAGGTCCGCGAGGTCCCGGCTGTCCGCCGGACGACGCTGCACGACAGTCCCGCCGCGCCCGATCACCGCTTCGAGCAGGCCGGCCAGATATATCCGGAAGTCGACCGAGCTGGCTGGTCGCGGCAACGCGCCCCGAAGGGCGAGCGATTCCTCCCCTTCGATTCGCATGTGCATCCATGGGTTGTCGAATTCGCTCGACAGCCATTCGGTGATGCCGAGCGAATTCTCACGTTCCCTGGTGGATCCGAATCGGGTAACAAAGTTCAGCGGCGGACCGCTTCGGATCTCATCCGGATCCTGGCGCGAATACAGGGTCGATTCGATTCCGAGTTGTTGCAGCCTGAGCGTGAGATGCAGACCTGATATGCCCGCCCCGACAATTCCGATAGACGTACCCATATCAAATCACTTCGACACGTTGCAGGTGCCGATTCGTCGGCCCGCTGAACGCGTTTCGTCCGTGCACGAGCGAGAAGTTGTCGGCGATGAGGATGTCGCCTTTGTACCAGGTGTGGTCGTAGCAGTATTCACGACGGTGCAGACGCTCGGACAGCTCCTTCACGAAGAGATCCTGCGCGTCCTTCTCGATACCGTTCACGGTGACGGAGACCGGGTTCCGATACACGTTCGGATCGAGCGGTTCAGCGAAACGAAGCACCGGAAGTCCAGTCGCCGGGTGCCTCGAGACAAGCTGCTCGGTGACCTCACCCCCATAATGGGCCAGTTTTTCCGTCGAGTACGTGAGGCTGATCCTCGACCATAGTTCTCGAGTCGCATCGTCGACGTCGCGATACACGGCCGTGGTGTCGCAGAATACCGTTTCACCACCGGCGTCCGGAGTCGCATCAAGGCACTGGAAGAAGAACCACCGTGGGTCGGATTCCACGAAGGCTCCGTCCCAATGGAACGGCACATCACCGCTCGCGAAGAGATAGTTCTTCGGGTCGTCCTGAACCACCAGGTCAACGACTTCGCCGACCTCCCATTCGAGCACTTCGCCCCATCGCCGACAATAGTCGGCGAATTCCTGCGTTCCGAGCGACGAGAAGCCGCGCAATACCAGCACACGGGACTCGACAGTCCATCGAGCCAAGGTCTCGACCGGAATATCAGATATCGCCGCATCACCGGATGCCTCCAGCACACGACCGAACGGTCGCAGAGGGTTGTGTGAGACCGTCATGCCGAAAGTTCCTCCTTTGAATCCGCGGTGATCTTCGGCGCGACGAAATGGCTCGGGCGGTTGTGTCGCGAAACCATCGTTGCCCCGAGTTCCTCTGCCTTCCAACGCTTTACGAGTCGGCGATGCACTCCATCATCGAGCACGACGCCATGCCACGGGGTGAGCCAGCTATCGCTGGTTCCCACCAGATGCAGCCCGAACTTCTCCGAATGCGGCGGCTGCGGATGAATCGATAATCGGACCGCATCGGGGAAGTGTTCCGACACCACACGGCTCCACGCATTGCTGCGCCGAATGGTCTGATACGCACTTGCTTTCGATTGGTTGCGAATCTTCGTTTTCGACACGTCACCATCACGCGCGCCCATGGCATCCTCGAACATGAACCGGTGAATGCCATCGAAGAGCGCACGCGTAGCGGCGTCCGTCCGAATATTGTTCTTCAATTCTTCGAGCGAATCCGAGTAGTCGGACTCGAGCACGTCTCGCAGCTTCGGATAGTCTCGTTCGCCGAAAGCATCATCCAATCCGAACATATCAAGGGACATCCAGCCGGCGGTGGCGATCAGCTTCTCTATATCATCGCGGTATTCGGCCACCAGAACGTCGGATACACCGACCACGTCACCGAATACATGCCCGTCCGAACAAATAGTGATACGGGCGCCGGGTGAATAGAAGTGTTCTACGTAGTCGCACAGCGACTGCAAGAATCCGAGCGCGATACTTTCCCCGAGGTCAGGCGACGGGCCGAGCACCTTGCTTCGATTCGGCGACTTCGCCGGAAAAGCTGGTATCACGAAGTGAATGGACTCGTTGCGACGGACGAAGTAATCGATCTTCGCTGTGCGCTTCTCATAGGCTTCGCCGATGCGATCCAACGTTGTTGGCACCCCCTCGCCCGACTGATGGACACGCTGATATCGGTGTAAGAATTCCAGAACTTTGCGGGAAATGCCGGTCTCCACAGACATGGCAACAGCCACTCTCCAAACTCAAAATCCACCCCCAGTACACCGGGAGATACCCACTGATTCTCGGTCCCCGTTGACCCGACTCGAACCGCTTGCGGCACAGCCTGCGATCGATCCGGCGGTCGGTCGGCATCTCACGATGTCCGGCCTTCCGTATCAACAGCCTGCCAGGCGGGCACACCGACCAGCAATGGCGCAACGATTAGAATCGGTGTAATTTGATAATGTGTCGATTATTGATCAATCCGAGCTCCGCCTGGCCAGCATCGACGATCCGACCGCTCATCAGCTGCGACTGCTGCTGACCCTCGCCGAGGAACTCCACTTCGGTCGCGCCGCACGTCGGCAGTACCTGACCCAACCGGCCCTCAGCCAGCAGATCCGCTCCCTCGAGGAACGCCTCGGCGTCGCGCTGTTCCATCGTTCCAGCCGCCGGGTCGAACTGACCGCCGCGGGGCGCGCGGTGCTGCCCGCGGCCCGGAGCGTGGTAGACGCCGCCGATGAGCTGCGCAATGTCGCACGGCGCATGGCGTCTGGATCCGAACGTCTTCGACTCGGGGTGTGCGAGAGCTTCACCGCGTTGGATTCCACCCGCCGCATCATCGCGGCGCTCACCGAACTCCACCCCGATCTCGGTCCGGACATTCGGGTACTTGATCGATTCAGCGATCAACTCCTGGCCTTGCAATCGGGCGAGATCGACGCGGCCTTCGCCCATTTTCCGGTGCCGAACGACATGTACTGCCAACCACTCGCTGTCGAACCACGTCTGGCGTGTATCGCAAGCTCCGATCCACTGACCGAGCGCTCGTCGCTGAGCCTGACCGATCTCGCCGACCATCGGGTGATCAGCCTGGTATCACCGACATTCCGAGCAGGCCACGACTTCTGGTCGGTGAATCCACGCCCGGACGGCTCCCAGGTCCGCTATGCCGCGCACGCGGGCACGAGCTTCGAGTCGCTGCTGTCCACCGTCTCGCTCGGTGGCACGGTCGCCTTCGTTCCAGCAGTCGCCGCCGCGCTCTACCCCCGGCCCGACCTGCGCTACCTCACCGTCGTAGACCTCACCGATTGCACATTCGGCATCGCCTGGCACCCGGGAAACCCGGTTCCGGCGAAGTTGGCCGTCCTGAAAGAGGTCGTCAACGACTATCGGCAGGGTAACGGCGCTCGACCGGACGCACCCGAGCAGCCGAAGATGGCCGTGGAAGCCACGTAACATATTGAGGGACAAGGCTTTTGAATGGGGGGATTCATGTCACAGGAGCAGCAGCCGGCCTGGGCGAGGCTGCCGCTGGCACAGCGCTTCGCGAGCGCGCTGATCGATCTCGACGGAGTCGTCTATCGCGGCACGGTGCCCGTGGACGGCGCCGTGGACGCCCTGGCCGCGGCACGCTCGGCCGGGCTCAGAACGTTGTTCCTGACCAACAACGCCTCCCGCACCCCGACCGAGGTCGCCGCGCTGGTCACCGAACTCGGCCTGCCCACGGCCGAGCGAGAGGTCGTGACGTCCGCCCACGCCGCGGCGGCGTTGGCAGCTCGGCGGATTCCCGGGGCACGAGCACTGATGGTGGGCGGCGTAGCTATGAAGACGGCGCTGTGGGAACACGGCCTGACGCCGGTCCACAAAGCCGACGACAACCCCGATCTCGTCGTTCAGGGCTTCGCACCCGACGTCGATTGGCGCCAACTGGCCGAGGCGGCGTACGCGGTCGGGCGAGGCGTTCCGTGGATCGTCACCAACAGCGATATCGCGGTTCCCCGTGAAGGCGGAATCGCGCCCGGCAACGGCGCGTTGGCCGAAGCGGTCCGGTTGGCCACCGGGGCAACTCCTGATTTCGCGGGCAAGCCCTACGAGCCGATCTACCAGGAAGCCTTGTCGCGCACCAGCGGTCCCCACCTGGTGATCGGCGACTCTCTGGATACCGACATCGCCGGCGGTAATCGAATGGGGCTGCCCAGCCTGCTCGTCCTGACGGGAATCACGTCATTAGGTGACCTGCTGGTCGCTCCACCCCCGCAACGCCCGACCTACCTCGGCCTGGACCTGCAGGAGCTATTCCACACCAGAGAACCCGTCGCCCACGACGGGTCTCGATGGATCTGCGCCGGGTGGACGGTATCGGCATCGAATCACGACCTGACTCTGCGACCACCAGGCAGTACCATGCCGACCCGAACGCAGCTCCTGGACGCCGCACGCACACTCTGCCATGCCGCCTGGGCCCGACCGGACCTGGAGACGAGCCAGGCGCTGGCCACTTGGCATTACTGGTCCCGCCTCCATTGAATGCAGGCCTGCCATACGCCATGGGGAGGCATGGCGCGATAGCAGGCGGGCCATATAAACATACATTCCGTCGTGTATCTTATGACCCTTGATACGCAAGGTGGCTGCTGTGGAGTAGACCGGCTCGACGGACTGCGATGCGGACTCCGGTCGAGATCGGCGCCCGCACCTACACGAATTCGACCAGCAGCTGACCTGCCGATACAGCGCACTCCGAGTCCGAACCACGCCTGGGTGACAAGAAGTACTGACTGGAGACCCGAGACCGATGCCAGACGAGCGCACTTCTTCCGCCTTCGCACGCGCCGCTACGTCGCTCGCTGACCGCAAAGGTTGGGAGATTCGTCGCTCCGAACCAGCACCCGAGACGCACTGCGAGCGAGAGGATCCCGCCCTACACGCGGCCGGGCTCATCCGCGAGTTGTGGCGGGTCAGCGAGGACGAGGTCTTCGGGCTCGGACCGCACGCCGTGCCGCGTGGCGCCTTTCGGCTGCTGTGCCTGGGTACGCGGTCGGCGCCCGATCTCGGATCGGCACTCGAGCGATTCGCCGACCACGCGGCACTTTTCGCCGGATTGCCACGATTCGCGCTGACCGTCGCGGCCGATGAGGCTCGCTGGTCTGCCGACATCGAGCACCTCGACGACCGCGAGCATCTCGTTGCCGATGCCACGCTCGTCTTCACCTACCGAATACTGTGCTGGCTCACCGGAACCACGCTCCCTCTGCGGCACGTGGAATTCTGCTATCCCGAGCCTGCTCATGTCGACGAATACACCCAAATCTTCGCTGCGCCTCTTGCTTTCGACTGCGCTCAGACGGCACTCACCTTCGATTCGAGTGTGCTCACGGCACCGATCGCGAAGTGCGAATCCGCCCTGCTCGACCTGCTCCACCGAGCCCCGGTCGATTTACTTGTGCCAGACCACCCCAGCACACCCATCGCCGACCGGGTCCGCCAGATTATCGCAACCGACCTGAGCAGAAAAGGTCCGAGCGCCGACGAAATAGCGGGCATTCTGCGGATGAGCGAACCGACCCTTCGTCGCAAATTGCGGGCTGAGCAGACGACGATCTCCGATATTCGGGACGATATGCTGCACGCCGCGGCGATAGCAGGTCTGGTCCACGGCGACGAGACTGTAGCGGAATTGTCGAGCCGCCTGGGATTTTCCGAGCCCAGCGCGTTCAACCGCGCCTTCCGTCGCTGGACCGGCTGCTCACCGCGCTCATATCCAGCCGAATCGGCCACGATATCCGGATACTCGAAAAGTTGATCGCTGAGGTCACCCATAACGATCGGTGACGTCATGGCGCAGCCCCTCCGCCACCTCTACCGTTCTGCGTTGTCGGCGCTCCGCGTCCGGCTTCTTCGAATGGCAGGGAGTACTGGATGGGCATCCGTAAACCGCTGATCGGTTTCGGAGTCTTCGCAATTGTGTCGATTCTTGTCACCATCACTGTCTGGAATACGCTGTCGCGCACTGTAGCCGGCGATACGGACACCTACTCCGGGCTGTTCAGCGATGTCTTGGGCTTGCACGAGGGTGACGATGTCCGTATCGCCGGCGTCCGCGTCGGCAAAGTCGTGAAGATCGAACTGGAACATCGCCCCGAGGCGAAGAAATATGATGCCAAGGTGACGTTCGTCCTGCAGCGCACGCAAACGCTGCACGCGAATACCAAAGCCATGGTGCGATACCAGAATCTGATCGGCCAGCGGTATATGGCGCTGGCACCCGGCACTGACGGCGACACCACTCCCCTGCGCCCCGGAGCGACTATCCCGATCAGTCACACCGAACCTTCGTTCGATATTTCAGCACTGTTGAACGGATTTCAGCCACTGTTCGAAGTGCTGTCCCCCGAGAAGGTCAACAGCCTGTCGCATTCCCTGGTTCAGGCATTACAAGGCGACGGCGTGTCACTGAGCGCCTTCATCATTCAGGCCGCGACGCTGGCGAGCGATTTCCAACGGCGCGATGCCATCCTGTCCGACGTGATAACCAACCTGTCCGGTGTCATGTCCAGTTTGGCCAAGCGCGGAGATGAGCTGGAAACGCTCGTCACGCAAACCCGGACGCTGATCGGCGGCCTGTCCGCCCAAGGCCAGTCCCTGCAAACCGCCACGACGCAGATAGCCGATTCAACGGCAAATCTGGTATCCATGATGGCGCAGATCCAGCCACAGCTGGCGGCCACACAATCCTCGACCACTGAGGCTCTCGCACTACTACTCAGCAATGGGGCCAAACTGGATCAGGCGGCAACCGACCTGCCCAGTCTGCTGGCCGGATTAGGCAGGATAAGCTCAGAAGGCACGCACGCCAACGGCTACCTGTGCGGTCTGGATATATCGCTCTACGGTGTGCTGTTCCCCCGCGGTGTGTTCAGTCAGATCGGCGGCAGTTCCCTCTCCGAGGTCTGCCGATAGCACTCCGGATCACACTGTGGCGGAGCCGATGTCGCGTCCCGAGGTGGGCAATCCGTCCCAGCACAGCGCGACGACGGCCTCCACCGCCTCGTTCTTGGAGATCGGCCGGCCGGCGTCGAGCCAGTGACGGGCAGTGAGGTGGGCGGCACCGACCAGACTCCACGCGTGGGCGTCGGCCTGCAATTCCTCGACCCCGCTCGCGCGCAACTCGGCGCTCACCAGGATTGCGCATTCACGCATCGCGTTGCGCACCCGCCATTGCACGCACGGTTCGCTGGGCACTGAGGATTCGAAGACAAGGATGTATCCGCCCGCGTCGTCCTCGACGAAGTCGAAATAGACCAGGACCGCACGGCGAACCTTGTCCCGAGACTCGCCACCCGCAGTGGTGGCTGCGCGCAGTCCGGCTACCATCCGGTCCAGATAGTGCTGCAACACAGCAAGATACAGGTCGAGCTTGCTGGTGAAATCCCCGTAGAGCACCGGCTTGCTCATCCCCGCCACCATGCAGATCTCGTCCATCGTCGCACCGTGGTAGCCGTGCGCGACGAACACTTCCTGCGCTGCGGCCAGCGCAGCCTGCCGACGGCGGACCCGTGCCGCGGGCCCTCGCGGATTGTCAGGCGAGGAAGTGTCCGAGCCGGGTATGCCCAGCGGAGCGCAACGCGGCGCCCAGTGTTCTGGCCCGCTCATGCTCCGTCGACCGGCGTGAGACCGGTTCGATGGCGGCGGGCGAGATCCTGGTAGGCGACCGGATTCGCGTTGACCCAGAACTCGGCGGTCGTGCCCGCGATCGGACCCTTCACCTTCGCGGGGCTGCCGGTGACGAGCACCTCCTCGGGGATCACCGTCCCCGCGGTCACCAGCGATCCCGCTGCCACCAAGGATCGCGCACCGACAACGGCGGCGTCGAGCACGATGGCGCCGTTGGCGATCAGTGCCTGGGCGCCGATCGTGGCGCCGTGGATCACGCACAAGTGCGCGATCGTGGCGCCCGCGCCGATCTCACACACCGCGGCCGGGGTGCTGTGCAGCACCGAACCGTCCTGCACATTCGCGCCGGCGCGCACGATCACCGGACCGAAGTCGCCACGCAATACCGCGCCGTACCAGACCGAAGCGCCGGATTCCACCGTCACGTCGCCGACGAGCGTCGCGGTCGGCGCGATGAACGCATCCTCGGCCACGACCGGGGTCTTGCCCTCGAACGAATACAGCGGCACGCAAATTCCTTTCTCAGTGTTCAGTGTCTACCGATTCGGGCACGCAGGCCACGGGCACGCAACGCGCGCATCATCCCCAGAGCCAGGCCTGCTTTACGGCGTGAATAGGGAAACCACAGCAGTTCCGACGGCGACTTCGCCACCGGCAACCGGTCGACCGTGACGGCTCGGGTACGGCAGTATTTGCGGATCCCGTACGCTCCCCCGAAACGAGCTCCGACACCGGACTGCTTCCAACCACCCATCGGCACAGCGAGATTGAACAGATTCACGTGCGCG
Organism: Nocardia sp. FBN12; assembly: GCF_050320175.1. GTDB lineage: Bacteria > Actinomycetota > Actinomycetes > Mycobacteriales > Mycobacteriaceae > Nocardia. Next base: position 2,716,615 of record NZ_CP190048.1, read on the forward strand.
TCGTTGATGTTCACCGTTCCGGCTTCCAGGCGACTCGCCACCCGCTCGCCACGGGCACGATCACCGGTCCACACCGTCGCCGACAAACCGTAGGCAGAGTCGTTGGCCAGCCGCACGGCTTCGTCCTCGTCGGCGACGCGAACGATCGGCAGCGTAGGCCCGAAGGTCTCCTCCGCGAGGCAACTCATACTGTGGTCGGTGTCGACGAGCACGGTGGGTTCGAAGAAGTTTCCCTGACCGGTCGCTGCGCCACCCACGACGACGCGGGCGCCGGCGGCGACCGCTTCATCGGTGTGCCGTCGCACGATTTCGACCTGTGCGGAATCGACCAAAGGTCCGATGTCGTACCGGAACTCACGATCATCGACGCCCATCCGAAGCTCGGCGACTATCGCGACGAGCCGCTGCACGAACTCGTCGTAGACCGCATCGACCACGTACACCCGCTCGATGGAGGTGCACATCTGTCCGGCGTTGAGCATGCCGCCGAACGCGATTCCCCGTGCGGCCCGGTCGAGATCGGCATCGGCGAGTACCAGGGCCGGGTCCTTGCCGCCCAATTCCAAGCTGTAGGGAATCATGCGGTCAACGCAGGCGTGCCCCACCGCCTTTCCGGTACGGGTGGAGCCGGTGAACTGCACGAAGTCGACGGCGTCGACCACCGCGGCACCGGTCGCGCCGCGCCCGGTGATCACCTCCAGCACCGGTGGCGCCCCGATCTCGGCCCAGCCGCGCGCAAGTTCCATCGCGCTCAACGGAGTCGCCTCCGAGGGCTTGATCACCACCGCTGCCCCGGCGAGCAGGGCGGGCACCGCATCGATGCCGGGCAACGCCAACGGATAGTTCCACGGCGTGATCACGCCGACCACGGGATAGGGGTGGTAGGTGACGGCGAGTTTCTTCGACATGTTCGCCGGAGAATGCGGGCGTGGATGCTCAGCAGCAAGGAATCGTGCGGCGTTCTCGGCGTAGTAGCCGATCACCTCGGCCACGAACATCGGTTCGATCTCCGCGTCGACGCGCGGCTTGGCAGTCTCGGCCTGCATGAGGTCGGCGATGTCGGCCGAATTGGCAAAGATCCAATCCTGCAGTCGCAGAAGCCATTCGACGCGTTCGGCGGGTGCGAGGGCAGCCCACGCCGGCTGTTCGGACCGCAGCCGCGCGACCGCCGCTTCGACCTGCGACGGATCAGTGTCGGCGACCGCGCCGACGATCCGGCCATCAGCGGGGTTGTGGACTTCGATCACGGTCGAGCTCCTCGGAGATGATGTTGGGCGGTAGCCCGGGTGCGGGTACACATCGACATGGTCAGCGGTACATGGCTTCGATCTCGGCGGCGTACTTCTGCGTGATGATCTTGCGTTTGAGTGACATCTTCGGGGTGAGTTCGTCACCGCCGGGTTCCCAGATCATCGGCAGCACAGTGTGTTTCTTGATCCGCTCCACCCGCGACAGGCGCTCGTTCGCGGCCGCGATGCCCGCCTCGATCGCCGCGACCACGTCGGGGTGAGTCGCCAGCGCCGCGGGTGTCGAGTCGGGCAGTGCATGGCGCTGCGCGTAGGCCGCGCAGGCGTCCGGGTCCAGGGTCAGCAGCGCCGTCACGTACTTGCGGTTGTCGCCGACAGCGATCACCGCGGCGACCAGCGGGCAGGAAACCCGCACCGCCCCTTCGATATTCGATGGCGACATGTTCTTGCCCGCCGCGTTGATGATGAGTTCCTTCTTGCGGTCGAGAATACGGACGTAGCCGTCGGCGTCGATGGAGCCGACGTCGCCGGTGTGCATCCAGCCCTCGGCATCGATCGCGGCGGCGGTCTGCTCCGGATCATCGCGGTAGCCGCGCATCACCAGGGGGCCCCGCACCAGCAGCTCCCCGTCGTCGGCGACGGCGACTTCGGTACCAGGTAGCGCTTGTCCGACCGTACTGAGCCGAATGGCGTCGGGCCGGTTGACGGTGGCTACCGCGGAGGTCTCGGTCATTCCCCAGGCTTCGCACACCGGAATACCGAGACCGATGATGAAGGTCATCGCCTCGGGCGCGATGGGGGACGCACCGGTGAGGGCACCGCGTACCCGGTCAAGCCCCATCCGTCGCCGCAGCGTGCTCAGCACCAGCCGTTCGGCTACTCGGTGCTGTATCCGTAGGCCGACGGGGACAGTTCGGCCGTCGGAGTCGCGGCGGGCCATCTCCTGGCCCACCCCCAACGCCCACGACACCAACGATCGTTTGACCGGATGTTCCTGGGCGACCAGCGTTTCCACTCCGGCCTTGATCTTGTACCAGATCGCGGGCACGGCGAGAAACAGCGTCGGCCGCAACTGCGGCATGGTGGCAACCAGTTGTTTGGGGTCGGCGACCGTGGTGACCTGAACGCCTTCGAGGAGATTGTTGTAATGGCAGAACGCCCGGTTCGCCAGGTGAGCGTCCGGCAGATACGAGATCACGGTGTCCTCGGGCCGCACGTCGAAAAGCGTCTTGACTGCCTGGAATTCGGCCAGCATGTTCGCGTGGGTGAGTTCCACCCCTTTGGGCGGGCCGGTGGTGCCGGATGTGTAGACGATGGTGAGCAGTGAGTCCGGGCCGACGGCGCGCCAGGTGGCGTCGAAATCGAAACCGGGCGATGCCAGGCCCGCCAAGTCGTCGAGGGTGAGAGTCCCTTCGGCCGGGCCGTCGACGCAGACGATGTGTTCGATGCGCCCGGCGACATCGGCGGCTCGAACAGTCTCGAGGAACTGCGACTCGGTGACGACGATCCGGCTGCCCGCGTTGGCCAGCAGGTGGGCGATCTGCTCGGCGGTGAAAGTGTTGTAGATCGAGAACGGTGTCGCCCCGGTGTGCAGGACCGCGGTATCGGCGAGATGGAATGCCGGGACATTGGTGAGCATGATGGCGACGGTGTCGCCTGCGGCGAGGCCGAGCGCCGACAGCCCGGTGGCGAGCTCACGGACCCGGTCGGCGTATTGCCCCCAGGTAATGGACACCGCGCCGTCGGGTCCGCGCAAGGCGATTCGGTCCGACATGCGTGCGGCGGTCGCCTGAAAGGCGGCGCACAGACTCTTCGGCTGCTCGGTCACAGCAAGTTCTCCATTCGTAGTGCGCCACCGGCGGCGATCGTTGCGGAACTCATTGCTGCCGTGCTTATTTCAGGCCGGTGCCAGTGCCGAAGTAGTTACCTGCCTCGACCCCCCAGGCAGCGAGAATGTCGGCAGGATCCGTGCCACGATGGTTCAGCGGCCGCGGCGTCGCGGTGGGCGTACGGTCGAACCGGGGCGCGGGTGCGGGCTGGCGCACGCCGCCGACGTCGATGAACGCCGACCGCGCGATATTGTGCGGATGGTCGTGGGCTTCCCATGGCGAAAGCACCGGGGAGACACAGGCATCGACGTCGGCGAAGATCTCGGCCCATTCGTCGCGGGTCTTCGTCCGGAATACGGCGGCCAGCCGCTCGCGCCAGGCCGGCCAGGTGGTCGGGTCGATCTGGAAACCCAGATCCTCGTCGTCGATCTCGAGTATCGCGGTCAGCTGGAAGAAGAACTCCGGCTCTACCGCACCGACCGCCATATGTTTGCCGTCCGAGGTCTCGTAGGTGTCGTAGTAGGCGGCACCACCATCGAGCATGTTGTCGCCGCGCTCGCGTTCCCACAGTCCGTCGGCCCGCAGACCGTGCAGGAAGGTCGACAGCAGGCTCGACCCGTCGACCATGGCCGCGTCGACCACCTGGCCGCGCCCCGAGCGCTCCCGCTCGTAGAGCGCCGACAGCACCCCGAAGGCCAACAGCATGCCGCCACCGGCGAAGTCGCCCATGATGTTGACCGGCGGCACCGGCCGCTCGCCGCGCCTGCCGATCAAGTCGAGCACCCCGGACAGACCGATGTAGTTGATGTCGTGCCCAGCGCGCGCCGCGAGCGGACCGTCTTGGCCCCACCCGGTCATTCGCCCGTAGATCAGTCGCGGGTTGAGCTGTAGCAGTTGCTCCGGGCCGATGCCCAGCCGTTCGGCGACACCCGGTCGATACCCCTCGAGAAACACATCCGCACCGGCCGCCAGCTCACGGATCAAGCCCGCACCTGCCTCGCTTTTGAGGTCGACCGTGATGCTTTCCTTACCGCGATCGAGCGGCCCCGGGGGCGGCGCGTAGCCGCTGGCTCGATCGATGCGCAGCACCTGCGCACCGAGATCGGCGAGCATCATCGCGCCGAACGGGACGGGAGCCAAGCCCGCCATCTCCAGTACCCGCAGGCCTTCGAGCGGTCCAGCGGAACCGCCTGCCACCTCTGAGGTTTCAACCGGCAAGATCATCAGACAGCACACCTCTGTTGGTAATTCATGCAGCGCGGACTCAGCTGTCCAGGCCGCGCGCGCGGGATTCGTAGGCACGGCGGGCGTCGACGTCGACGCCGTCGAGCATGACGTGCGTCATTCCCAGTCGACGCTGGAAGAATTCGGTCACCGGGCCGGGCAGAACCCGCCCCGCACCGACCAATAGACCGGCGAGTCGGGTGACCGCGACGCGCGGACGCGGATCGCAGATGAGCTCGGCGATGGCCTCGGCGATATCCTCGGGTTCCGCGTTCGGCACCAGTTTGGGGCCATGCGTGCCCGAGACCAGTTCGGTGTTGGTGAAAGACGGCAGCACCGCCGAGAATTCCAGCCCGGTGTCACGGTGCTCGATGCGCAGCGCATCGGTCAGCGACAGCGCCGCGGCCTTACTCGCGCAGTAGGTGACCAATCCCGGTGTCGGCGTCTCGGCGGCGAGGGAGGCGATGTTGATGATATGGCCGGTACCACGGACCAGCATGCGCTGCGCGGCCAGTTTGCTGCCCAGCGCCACACCGTAGATATTGATGTCGAGAATGCGTCGCGTCACCTGTTCGGATTCCTCGACGAATCGGCCGGCCGGCATGACGCCCGCGTTGTTGATCAGCACGTCCAGCGGCCCGAGCCGGCGTTCGACCTCGTCGAGGAAGGACGCGAACGACGCCGGGTCGGTGACATCGAGCCGCCCGAACACCTCGAGCCCGAGGTCGGATCCGGCCTTGTCGACCTGTGACTTGTCGATGTCGCCGATGGCGACCAGCGCACCGCGGTCGCGCAGCAGCCGCGCGGTCGCGTATCCGATCCCGCGCGCGCCGCCGGTGACCACCACGACCTTGCCAGAAATGTTTCCCGCCGAACTCATTTCGTCTCCCATTCGGTTCTTGCTGACTTGCCGATCGAATCCGGCCTGTCGATCACGGGTTGTTGCTCTGCGCAACAGCGGTATTCATGCGGTCCGGCGGGTGCCGGGATCGCAGTCGAGGATCATGCGCGCGACAGCGTTGGGCACGTCCAGTTGTGGACAGTGACCTACTCCGGGCAGGATCCGGACCATGGCCGACGGGAACCGACGCTGAGCGCGATGGGCGGCCGACGGCGGTATCAATTTGTCCCTGCTGCCGTGCACCAACAGGGTGGGCGGCAATTCTCCGTCCGGGTAGCCGGCATCGAACTCGCGCAGCAATGCCCGGCCGCTCGCGATCAAGCGGCCGATCGGCCTGGTCTGTGCGAAGAACTCGAGGAAGTGCGCGACGTCTTCGGCCGAATTCGGTCGGTCGCGCCCGTAGAGGAAGCGGTTGCCGACAGCCACCGCCGCACGGCTGCGGAACATGGCGGCGGGCACGCGGATTGCGGCGAGCAGCGGCTCGGGGGGCCCGAACCGGCCGACCGTGAACGTAGCCAGCGGGCGGTATCCGAAACCGGGAACATCGCACGGGACGGCCGCCAGCACGGGCAATTCCGGGTTCAGCGCCGCACGCAGCGTGAGTCCGGCACCCAGCGAGTTTCCACCCAGCACAACGCCTTCGGCGCCTGCCTGCGCTCGCACCAACGCGGCGACAAACGCATCAAGACGCGGCAGGACCAATTCGCCGGTCCGGCGTACATGCAACGGCGGGAGATCCACCGCCACCGCTCGACGTCCCACCTCAGCGAGACGTTCGAGCACTCCCCTCCACGTGTCGGCACGGTCGTAGGTCCCGTGCAGCAGCACGATCACCGGCCCGTCACCTGCGACAGCGAGCTGTCGTGTTCGTACACCGCCGTAGGTTTCGACCGATTCCGCTATTACATTCTGCCTGCTGCTGCCTGGCGCCATTGCCCTGCTCTCTGACTCGGTGACCGGGGCGACCCGGTGACTGACTGCGAATACCGCGTCCTCCGGCACCGCCTCGATGGCGGAGGACGCGGCTACTTCCACTCGCTAGGCGAGCAATCCCTTGGCGATGTGGGTCACCTGGATCTCGTTGGACCCGGCGTAGATCATCAGCGACTTGGCGTCACGCGCCAGCTGCTCGACCCGGTACTCGGTCATGTAGCCGTTGCCGCCGAACAACTGCACGGCGTCCATCGCGACCTCGGTGGCCGCTTCCGAGCAGTACATCTTCATGGCCGAAGCCTCGGCCAGCGACAGCTTGCCGCCGCGCTCGAGGGAGTTGAACACCATGTTCTGCACGTTGATGCGAGCAACTTCCATCTTGGCCAGCTTGAGCTGAACCAGCTGGAAACGGCCGATCTCCTGGCCCCACAGCTTGCGGCTCTTGGCGTAGTCGACCGAGAGGCGGTGGCACTCGTTGATGATGCCCAGCGCCATGAAGCCCACGCCGATGCGCTCGGTGGTGAAGCTGGAACGGGCGCTCTCGCGACCGTCGCCGCCCTTGTGCTCCTCGGTCTCACCGAGCAGCCGGTCCTTGGGCAGACGCACGTTGTCGAAGAACAGCTCACCGGTGGGCGAGGAGTTCAGACCCATCTTGTGGAAGCGCTTGCCCTGGGTGAGGCCTTCCATGCCCTTGTCGAGCACGAAGGTGAGCACCTTGCGGTCACGCTTGTCGACACCGGCGTCGCCCTCGTCGAGCTTCGCGTAAACCACCATCACGTCGGCGTCGGGGCCGTTGGTGATGAACGTCTTCTGGCCGTTGAGGATGTAGTCCTCGCCGTCGCGACGGACGTAGGTCTTCATGCCGCCGAAGGCATCCGAGCCGGAATCCGGTTCGGTGATGGCCCACGCCGCGACCTTGCGCATGGTGACGACGTCGAGCAGCCAGCGCTCCTTCTGCGCCAGGGTGCCGCGCGACATGATCGTGGTGGCACCGAGGCCCAGGCTCACGCCCATCGCGGTGACCAGACCCATGCAGACGCCGGACAGCTCGCTGACCAGCACAGCACCCATGGAAGCCTGACCGCCGAAGGGATCGCCACCGCCTGACTTCTTCTTCGGCTTCTCCGGCTGCGGCTCACCCGCGGCGATGGAGTCGGCTTTGGCCCGCTGCTTGGTCAGCATCTTGCCGACCATCTCCTCGGCCATCGCGTCGATGCCGAACTCGCTGAACATCTTCCGGATCACCGGGTAGGGGGACATTTCCCCGCTCTCGAGCGAATCCACGTTCGGGCGGACTTCCTTGTCGATGAACTCGCGCAGTGCGTCACGAATCATGACATCGGTCTCGGACCATTCGAACATCGTTGTTCTCCTACGATTCAGGGCAGACGCGACGCGATGTCGTCGATCTGCCAGGGGCCGTCGGCTTCGATCGTCTTCACGTCGTGCCAGCCGGCGAGTTCGGAAATCGCGCCACCCTGAACGGCGTACACCTTGCCGGTGATCGCGCATTTCTCGGAGGCGAGGTAGGCCACCAGCGGGGAGATGTTGGCGGGGCTGAACGCGTCGAAGCCACCCTCGGCCTCGGCATCCTCGGCCTCGGCGGCCATCATCTCGCCCATGCCGGGGGTGGCCAGGGTGAGGCGGGTACGCGCGATCGGGGCGATCGCGTTGACGCGCACGCCGTAGCGGCCCAGCTCTTCCGCGGCGACCTGGGTCAGCGCGGCGATGCCCGCCTTGGCCGCGCCGTAGTTGCCCTGACCAGCGTTGGGCACGGTGACACCGGAGGCCGACGCGGTGTTGACCACCGCGGCGTTGGGCTGGTTGCCCGCCTTGCTCTGTTCCTTCCAGTACGCGGCCGCATGGTGCATGACCGCCGCGTGTCCCTTCAGGTGCACGGCGACGACGGAATCCCACTGGGACTCCTCCATGCCGGCGATGAACGCGTCACGCAGGATGCCCGCGTTGTTGACGACCACGTCGAGGCCGCCGAGCTCCGAGATCGCCTGCGCGATCAGGTTCTGCGCGCCCGACCAGGTCGCGATGTTGTCGGTGTTGGCGACAGCCTTGCCACCGGCGGCGATGATCTCGTTCGCCACTTCCTGCGCGGGGCCTGCGTCGGCGCCGTCGCCGGAGTTGCTGCCGCCGAGGTCGTTGACCACTACCGCCGCGCCTTCCTTGGCGAACAGCAGAGCGTGCTCACGCCCGATGCCGCGGCCCGCGCCGGTGACGACGGCGACCTTTCCTTCGAATGCACCCATGTGCGTCTGCTCCTGTTGGTATACCCCTCGGTCCGGATGGCCGAAGCGACCCGGACCGAGGGCGACTTCTGCTGAATGATGTTCCAGCGCAACGGCTTGCGACTACTGACTGTCGGCGATCTCCGCGCGACCGTCCTTGAGGACCACGTCGTCGCCGACGCGGGTCTCGAACTGGTAGCTGGTGACACCGTTGTCGGTGCCGAGCTGCCAGATCGTCGTCTCGATGTCCTGGCCGGGCAGAACCGGCTTGGAGAATCGGACCGCGAGCCGCTTCAACCGGCTGGTGTCGCCGTCGGCGAGCTCGGTCAGCAAGCCCCAGGACGCGAACGCCATGGTGCACAGACCGTGCGCGATGATGCCGGGCAGGCCGGCGTCCTTGGCGACCTCTTCGTCCAGGTGCAGCGGCACCGGGTCGCCGGAGGCCGGGGCGTAGCGGAAGGTCTGGTCGTCGTCGACGTGCTGGACAACCTTGGCGACCGGAGCCTGCGCTCGCACGTCCTCGTCGAACTTGTGGCCGGGGCCCAGTTCACCGACCGTGCGGCCGTTGCTGGCATCGGCACCCCGGAAGAACATGGTGACGTACTGGTGGTTGACCAGTTCGCCGTCCTCGCCACGGCATTCGACGTACACGACCGCGCGGGTGCCGTTCGAAAGGCCCTCGTAGCCGACCATCTTCGCGTGCGAGACCAGCGTCTCGCCCGGCTCGATCAGGCGGTGGAAGTGGAAGTCCTGCTCACCGTGCAGACCACGGCCGAAGATCTCCAACGGCACCACCTCGACGGCCGGGTCGATCATCGAGTCGAAGACCGGCACGATGGCGAACACGGGCGAACCGTGGTCACCGGCGAGGTGCGCCGGGATGGGATCGTTGGTGGCCGCGGCGTATTCGGCGATCCGTTCGCGGGTTACCGCGAAGCTGTCGTCATCGCTCCAGACGTTCAGACCTTCGTCGTTGAATTCCAGTTCGGCCATGAGGGCTTCTCCTTCGGGCTTCGCTGAATCAGACAGTCGCGGCAATCGTGTCGAGCGCCTCGAGCGACTTGTCGAGCTGCTTGCGGCCGTCCTTCTCCACGGCCTTGCCCAGCGCACCCTTGATGAGGGCGCCCTCGAAGTCACCCTCGACGAGAACGGTGGAGCCGCCCTCGGGGTTGGCGTTGATGTTGAAGGTGAAGTTGGTCTTCACGCCGGCCATACCCGTGCCGTTGAGGACCATCTTGTTCGGGGCATCGAGGGAGGCGACGGTCCACTCCAGCTTGTTCGCCATGCCGAGCATGGTGATCTTGGCGGTCAGCTTGGCGCCCTCGGCCAGGGTGGCGGCCGGCTCATCGATCCAGCGCTCGTGAATGGAGAACCACTTGTCCCAGGTGCTGGTGTCGGAAACGACGGCCCACAGCGCCTCGGGGGTGGCGTTGACGTTCTTGGTGGCTTCGATGTGTCCCATGGTTGAACTCCTCGTCGAGTGTTGTGAAAGGGAAAGGAAGAATCAGCGATCGGCGCGCTGGTATGCGGTGACCACCGCGGCGCCACCGAGGCCGATGTTGTGCTGCAGCGCGGCGGTGACGTTGTCGACCTGACGCTTGTCGGCGGTGCCGCGCAGCTGCCAGGTGAGCTCGGAGCACTGCGCGAGGCCGGTGGCGCCCAGCGGGTGGCCCTTGGAGATCAGACCGCCGGAGGGGTTGACAACCCATTTACCCCCGTAGGTGGTCTGGTTGTCGTCGATCAGCTTGCCTGCTTCGCCCTCGGGGCACAGACCGAGCGCCTCGTAGGTGAGCAGCTCGTTGGCCGAGAAGCAGTCGTGCAGCTCGATGACCTGGAAGTCCTCGGCGCCGAGACCGGCCTGCTCGTAGACCTGACGCGCGGCCTGGGCACTCATGTCGTAACCGACCAGGTTCTTGGCCGAACCGTCGAAGGTGGACGCGAAGTCGGTGGTCATCGACTGGCCGACGATCTCGACCGCCTGAGCGGCCAGGTTGTGCTTGTCCACGAAGGCCTCGCTGGCCAGGATGGCCGCGCCGGAACCGTCGGAGGTGGGCGAGCACTGCAGCTTGGTGAGCGGGTCGTAGATCATCCGCGCATTGCTGATGTCCTCGAGCGAGTAGGCGTCCTGGAACTGCGAGTACGGGTTGTTGACCGAGTGCAGGTGGTTCTTGTAACCGATTTTGGCGAAGTGTTCGGCGGTGGTGCCGTACTGCTTCATGTGCTCACGACCGGCCGCACCGAACATCCAGGGCGCGACGGGGAACAGCACCTCGGAGATCTCGGCGAGTGCGAGGATGTGGCGACCCATCGGCTGCTCACGGTCGTCCCAGATGGAGCCGAGCGAGCCCGGCTGCATCTTCTCGAAGCCCAGCGCCAGCGTGCAGTCCGCCAGTCCGCCACGGATCGCCTGCGCCGCGAGGTACAGCGCGGTGGAGCCGGTGGAACAGTTGTTGTTGACGTTGACGGCCGGGATGCCGGTCATGCCGAGCTCGTAGATCGCGCGCTGTCCGGCGGTGGACTCACCGAAGACGTAGCCCACGTATGCCTGCTGCACTTCGCGGTAGTCGATACCGGCGTCGGCGAGAGCCTTGGTCCCCGATTCGCGGGCCATGTCCGGGTAGTCCCAGTCGCTGCCGTCGTCGTTCTTGCGGCGGCCCGGCTTCTCGAACTTCGTCATGCCGACACCGACGACGTAGACCTTGTTCGTCATCGAACTCCTCACATCAGGCCGCACGCCTGCCTTTGCCTGCGGCATGTTCCGATCCGTATCGATCGAACTTTGCAAAACATACAGCGCTGCACGCATGTAAACAACCCCGAACACGGCCGTCTTCAGATCCGATGACAAATCTCCTGGTCAGTATGGGTATTGAAGATACATTCCAGTGTGTATGTAACAGCGACAAGCGTCATTGGCGACGTCGTGGATGTCGGCGTCAGTCGGCCGCGGGCCGTCCCGACAACGCTGCCTCGGCGGCATCGTGCAGGTGGCGGCAAGCGCGCAGCCACCGTCGGTGCGCACGGTCGGGATCGTCGTCGACGAACGCGGAGAGAAGGATGCCACGCAGCGCGTCCATCGCCGTGTACAGGAAGGCCTCGGCGTCCTTGCGATCCACTTCATCCGGGGTGTAGCGACTCAAGCCCATCAGCACCGCGTTGTTGACGAACGGCTCGACCTTCTTCAGTTCCGTCGCCAACGCCGGATCGGTCCGGCTGGCAACCCACAGCTCCACCGAGGCGATGAACAGCGGACCCTGATGCAATTCCCACAGAAAGTCCAGCACGCCCGCGACAGAATCGGACGAGACCTGGATCCGCCCCAGCTCCTGCATGGCAGCCTCGATGCGCCGTTGCGCGAGACGGCTGATCGCCGCGGTCATCAACTCGGCCTTGGAACCGAAGTGATGAACCTGCGCGCCACGGGTCACCCCGGCGCGCTGGGCGATCCGCGGGGTGGTGGCACCGGCGTAGCCGAATTCGACCAGGCAATCGATCGTGGCGTCCTGCAGCCGGGTACGCATTTCCTGGCTGCGCTGCTCCTGGGTGCGGCGAGGAGCCCCGGACATTGTCGATCCCGTCATAGATCCAGCATAGGGAACCTCATCGGTCGGACCTCGGGCAACGTCAGCCCCGCCGAGTCACTTCCAGCAGGTCTACGTCAGTCCAGGACGGTGATTCGCGCGCCGGCGCGGAGCAGCTCACTGGCGGTGAGCCCGCACATGGTGTGGAAAGTGTCGCTGAAGTGCGAAGGGCTGGCGAATCCGGCGTCGACCGCCGCGGTGGTGAAGTCGGCACCTTTGGCGACTGCACGGCCGACGGCGAGCATGCGCGCCCAGACACGATAGCGACGGAAGGTGGTGCCGGCATGCTCGGAGAACAGGTGTAGTAGCCGAGATTTCGACAGATGTACTTCGGCGGCGAGTTCGCCCGCGGTGATCGATCGAGTCGGGTGAGCGCGCACGATCGCGGTCGCAGCGGCAATCCTGGGATCGAGTGGGATCTGCCGGGGACCGCAGGCAACGTCCATCACCTCGGCCGGGTCCATGTCCGTTCGGTCGGCGAGGCGGATCAAAGCGGCTTCGCGGTGGTGGTCGACGCCGAACTCGTTCGCGCGATCGGTCATTTGGTCCCAGCATGCCGGTACGCGCGGCGACCCGGGGTCGATGTAGCAGAACAGCATTCGGGTCTCCTGCGCGACTACCTGGTGGAGCGTGCGTGGGGGAATCAACGCGCTGCGAACGGTGCGCCGACCGAACGAATCGGCGTGCAGGGTGAACGGGGCATCGACGCCGACTGCGAGGCAGTGCACCGACCCGGAATGGCGGTCAAGCCGCAGCGAAGGCCCGCGGTAGACGGCGTGGCCGATCCACAACCACACCTCCGCGCTCGCTGCTGCCGGGTAGCACGTTTCTGGAAGCGGTCGCTGACCCATGCCCGCCATGCTTGCACGACAGCAACCGGGATGAACGAGGAAAGCAGGTCACCGTGCTGGGAGATACGATCGCGGCAACGCTACTGATCGGCGTCGGCGTCGTCCACGTGCTTCCGGGCGTCGTCGCGCTTTCCCCGCGCCGCGCATCGACGGTGTACGGCACTACTGTCGACGACCCCGATCTGATCCTGCTGCTGCGGCATCGCGCGATTGTGCTTGCGCTGATCGGCGTGGGATTGATCATCGGGGCCTTCACACCCTCCGTCAGACCAGTGGTCGTCGGTGCCGCGCTGATCAGTCTGGTCAGCTTCATCGGCTTGACCGTGCTCGCCGGGCCGGGTGGCCTGAACGCCGAGACCCGCCGGGTCGCCTGGATCGATGTCGGCGCAGTCGGATTGCTGGTCATCGCCTCGTGCCTGCTGATTGCCGCCCACTGAATTCACCGGGCGCTGCCCGCAACCTTCGAAAGGACACCGTGATGAGTGTTGTCACCGAACTCGGGGAGTCTCGCCTCGTACACCTGCCCCAGGGCAGTATCCGTATCTACGAACGCGGACAAGGTGAGCCGGTACTGTTCATTCACGGTTTGTTCGCCAATGCGGCGGCATGGCGGAAAGTCGTTCCACGACTGGCCGATTCGTATCGGTGTATCACCGTCGACTTGCCTTTCGGAGCGCATCGGATTCCGATGGCTCCCGATGCGGATCTGACTCCGCTCGGCATCGCCGGCACGATTGCCGATCTGATCGAGACCGCCGACCTCGGTGCTGTGACTCTGGTCGGTAACGACGGTGGCGGCATGCTCTCTCAGCTCGTTGTGGCCCACCGGCCCGAACGCATCGCACGGCTGGTTCTGACACCGTGCGACGCCTACGAGAACTTCCCGCCGCCGCTGTTCGACTATGTGTGCTGGATGGCCCGCGTGCCGGGCGCCGGACCACTCACGGGTCGGCTCCTGCGTCTCCCCGCGGTTCGGCAAACGTACGCGCGCTCGCGGTTCGGATTCGGTGGCCTGTCCATCAACCCGATCTGCGGCGAGTTGATAGACCACTACCTGTACGGAATGACACACGATCGTGGGGTCCGACGCGACACTGTCGAATTCCTTCGCGCGGTGGACAGCAGATACACAATCGATGCTGCCACTCGTTTCAGCTCGACCAGGCTTCCGGTTCTCATCGCCTGGGCTGAAGAGGACCGGTTCTTCCCGTTCGAGCACGCGAAACGACTCGCCGAGGACTTTCCGAACGCCCGCCTCGAATCGATCGCGAACTCGCTGACCTGGGTCGCCGAAGACCAACCCGCTCGCATAGCGGCACTGATCGACCAGTTCATCAGCGCGACACCCCTGCACGCCGACCAGCCCCGTTAGGCGGAGAGAAACCTCCCACGGAGGTCTCCCCCGCTCCGCGGGTCAGGGCGCCGTCACCAGAGCGGGCTCGACACTGCGCCCTTTCACCAGCAGCACAATCGCCAGCACCGGGTAGAGGAGGATCGGCAGCACCGTGCCGAGATAGAAGGTCTGATCGATCAGGATCGACGTGCCGGTGAGCAGGGCGAAGTCGAACAGACCGTGCAGCACCGAGTTGACGGCGTTGCCCCGCGCCACCCGCCGGGTCAGGTAGAAGAAGTAGCCGGCCAGGCTCACCATGATCGCCTGCCCGATCGCGTTCGCGCCGTGGGTGATGCCGTTGGTCAGATGCACCGCGCCGAACACGATGCTCGACCACAGGGCGACCTTGCCCTCGGTCAGCCCGTGATCACGCAGCACCACGACACCGATCCCGCGGAACATGCCCTCCTCGCCCCAGCCGACGAACTGGGTCGCGATCAGCAGCACCAGGATGTACAGCAGACCTTTGTCAGCCAGCGCGCTGTAATTGATGCCGAAGACGATCGCGACGAGGAACACGATCGGCACGACCCACACCCACGGCCGGGTCGGGCGATCGTCGTGCAGGACCGGCCGCATCCAGCCGAGGTAGGCGATGACACCGTAGGTGAACGCCAGGGCGACACCGAGCGGGATGATCATGCCGTAGAACACCGCACGCGTGGACAGGAAGTCGTCCTCGCCGGTCAGCGCGGTCATCAGCAGACCACCGAGCTGAATGATCGCGAGGTAGACGATCACGACCAGCGCGAACACCGGATACGACAGGCGGCGGCCGGTCGGTGTGACCGATAGCGCAGTTTCGGGTGTGCTCATACGGGTAAAAATATCCGCTCGAAGAGTTGGACGCTTGATTCGGGGGCGAGTCGCTCCACGACGACAGTGAACGTTGTCAGCCTGGTCGATCCGGCCGCCCGAACCCTCGAGCTCCATGGCCGGTATCCGTCTTGTCGGTCTCCGGCAGCCGCTGCCCAGTTAGTTGCTTACTGCAAGTAATCTAATGTATAGTTGCATTCTGCAAGTAAATATTCTCGTCTGGGAGTAGTCATGGCAGTGTCACCCGATACGGCTCAGAGCCTGATCAGAGAGCTCTATCTCATGGGCCGGACGATCCGCGCTGCCCTCTCCCACCCGGACGAAGGGGACCTGCTTCCAGGCGGTATCGGCGTGCTGGGCTCGCTCGAGGCGCGAGGGCCGTGCCGGCAGGTGGATCTGGCTGTGGACTTGTGCATCAGCCCATCGACGCTGAGCAGGCATGTCGCCGAGCTGGTGCGCTCGGGCAACATCGTCCGCCACGCCGATCCCAGCGATGGCCGGGCCACCCTCATCCAGATCACCGGCGAAGGACGCGATCTGCTGCGACGCGTCCGAATATCGCGGGCACACGGATTGCAGACCGCTCTCGCTCAGTGGAGCGAGGAGGAAGCCGAACAGGCCACTTCGGTCGTTCTGAAGCTCAGGAATTCCCTGGCCACAGTCGCGCCCCACACCGCGGTGGGCGCGCGCAAGCCGGGTTCGACAGAAAGTCAGGAAGTGGATGTCTAATTCAGTCGAGGCGGGTACGCGGCGTGCCCCGGACGTGATGACCCATCGTCAAGTCCTCGAGGCCATGACCGGGCTGCTGGCGGCGCTGTTCACAGCACTGCTCAGCACCACGATCGTGGCGACCGCGCTGCCCACGATCATCGGCGACCTGGAGGGGTCGCAGACCGCATACGCCTGGGTTATCACCACAGCACTGCTGGCCAACGCCGCGTCCACCCCGATCTGGGGCAAGTTCGCCGATCTGTTCAACAAGAAGCTGCTGGTCCAGTCAGCCATCGTCATCTTCGTCATCGGTTCGGTGATCGCGGGCATCGCCGGTAACGTGCCGATGCTGTTGGCGGCACGAGTCATCCAGGGCATCGGCATGGGCGGATTGACCGCGCTCGTCGTCGCGATCATCGGTTCCATCGTCTCGCCGCGCGAACGCGGACGCTATTCCGGCTACATGGGTGCGGTGATGGCGGTGTCGATGTCGGGTGGACCCATCCTCGGCGGCGTCATCGTCGACAGTCCCCTCGGCTGGCGCTGGTGCTTCTTCGTCTGTGTGCCCCTGGCCGTGATCGCCCTGGTGCTGCTGCAGCGGACCCTGCGGCTGCCGACCGAACGCAAGGACGGGGTGTCGATCGACTGGCTCGGTGCCGCCCTCATGACGGCCGGTGTGTCGGTGCTGCTGATCTGGGTGTCGTTCGCGGGAAAGGCGGACTACTACGCGTGGTTCTCCCGCGAATCGGCTCTCTATGTCGGCGTGGGCGTAGTGCTGCTGCTCGCGACCCTGCTGGTCGAATCCCGAGCCAAGTCGCCGATCATCCCGCTCTCGATCGTCACCGAACGCACCACCGGTCTGGCGATCCTCGCCTCGATCGCGGTCGGAATCGGCATGTTCGGCGCGACCACCTTCCTCGGCCAGTACTTCCAGACCGCACGCGGATACTCACCGACGGTGGCCGGTGTGCTGACCATCCCGATGGTCATGGGCATGCTCGTCGCGTCGACCGGTTCGGGACAGCTGATCACCCGGTTCGGGAAATGGAAGGCGTTCGTCGTCACCGGCGGTGCGCTGCTGGTGGTCGGGTTCGGGCTGCTCTCGACGATCGATCACGCCACCCACCTGTGGCTGGTCGGCACCTACATCGCCATTGTCGGGCTCGGTGTCGGCATGATGATGCAGAACCTGGTGCTGGCCGTGCAGAACACCGTGAGCGTGCACAATATCGGCGCGGCATCGAGCAGCGTCGCGTTCTTCCGGACGTTCGGTGGCGCGATCGGTGTCTCGGTGCTGGGGTCGGTGCTGGCTACCCGGGTGAGCGAGCTGTCGACAGAAGGTTTCGCGAAGATCGGTGTGACCACGAGTTCCTCCGGCGGCAGCAATCTGAACCTCCACGGCCTGCCCGCACCGATAGCGACGATCGTGCGCGCCTCCTACGGCGATGCGACCGGTCGGATCTTCCTCATCGCCACGGGAGCGGCGGTCGTGGCCCTCCTCGCGACCGCGTGGCTTCCGAACCGTCCGCTGCGCAGCACGATCGATATCGATCCGGCCCTCGACCCGACCACGAAAGAGTCTGCGTCGCAGGACGATCCGACCGACGGGGAAAGAATGGCGCTGGATGCCGAACTGGCGGTACTCACGGAGTCGAGATGGGAAAAGGACCCGGTCTGGGAAGGCGCCGAGCGAGTGCTGTCCGAGTCGGAGCTGGTGCCGGCTGCTTCGGCCGGACGGCATGCGCCGGTAGCTCAGAACGGTCATCGGGCGTACCGGGTCGAGGCGTCGTCGACCGGCGAGTTGTCCGGGTCTGACATCGGCGGTGGAGCGGTGGCCGGTCACGTCCGCCGCGAGGATGGTCATCCGTTGCCGGGTGCGGTGTTGACAGTGATCGATCAGGGTGGCCGTCAGGTCGCGCGCGCAAGCAGTGCCGCTGACGGTGGTTATTCGATCAGTGCGCCGGAGTCGGATGGTCACGTGCTGATCGTGTCGGCGATGGGGCACCAGCCGACCGCGGTCAATGTGCCGGTCGGCCAGCGGAACCAGCGGATGGATCTGACCTTGGTGGGATCCGGCGAGTTGTCGGGTGTCGTCCGTACTGCCGGCCACGGGTCGCCGTTGTCGAGTGCGACCGTCACCGTGACCGATATGCGTGGTGAGGTGGTCGGGGCCGCGGTCACGGGCGGCGACGGCGCCTACCTGTGCCACGGCGTGGTGCCGGGCGTCTACACCTTGGTCGCGGCCGCGGAGCACATGCGTCCCAGCGCGATCACGTTGACAGTGCCCGATAGTGGCGTGGTGCGTCATGACATCGAGTTGACCGCGATGGCGGTGCTCGCCGGATCGGCGCGGGCCGACGGCGGGCGGGCGGTGCCGGACGTGCTGGTCACTGTGCTCGATGGCGCCGGTGAGGTGACCGCGTCGGCGCGCACCGACGAGAACGGCCGCTACGTCGTGACCGATCTTGCCGAAGGGCAATACACCGTGGTTGCTCGTGGTTATCCGCCGGTGAGCGCGCAGGTCACCGTGACCGGTGGCGAGGCCGCCTACGATCTGCGGCTCGGTCACGAGCTCGGAGAACGTTGACGAGTGGGTTGACCGACAGGCAGCAGATTCCGCTGTTCATAGTGCCGCGGGGCCCCGGGTTGAACGCCGGTCCGGCGACCCTCCCGCGGGCCGGGGTCAGTCGCTCGCGGCGCGCGATCTCTACGCTGGAACCGGCAGCAGGACGTTGCTCGCCGCTGCCGCGTTTAGCCCGTCGTGCGACGGCAACTCGGGGGACATGATCGGAAACCTTCGTTCGGTGGTAATCGACTGCAAGCATCCGGCTGGACTGGCGCGCTTCTACCGGGACCTACTCGGCGGCACCGTCGAGGACTCGGATGAGACATGGGCGGTCCTGACCGATCCGCACGGGCGGCGTCTCGCATTCCAGCTCGCACCCGAACATGAGCCGCCGCAATTCCCGGACCCACGAGGATCGCAACAGTTCCACCTCGACATCGAGGTCGGCGACATCGAGTCGGCGCAGCGAGATGTGCTGGGTCTGGGCGCTACCCGGGTGACCGATGCTGTCGGTGAAGACCGCTTCCGGGTGTTCCGTGACCCGGCAGGTCATCCGTTCTGCCTCGTGTGGGGAATTACGGCAGGCGATACCTGAGCGAACCGAAATATCGCGGCGAGCAACAGACCCGATCACGGCAGCGGCTCGCCGCCCAGCTCAGAGGATGGGCCTGCCACCGGTCACCGCGAGCCTGGCGCCGGAGATGTAGCTACCGTCGTCGGCCGCCAGCAGAACATAGGCAGATGCGAGTTCGGCGGGCTGCCCCGCCCGGCCGAGCGGTGTGTCGTCGCCGAATTTCGCGACCTTCTCCGGTGGCATGGTGGCGGGAATCAGCGGCGTCCAGATCGGGCCGGGCGCCACGCTGTTCACCCTGATGCCCTTGTCGCCCAGCAGCTGCGCCAAACTGGCCGAAAGATTCGAAATCGCCGCCTTGGTCGCGGCATACGGCGCCAACGTCGGGTTGGGCATATCGGAGTTCACCGACGAACTGCCGATGATCGAGGATCCCGGCCGCATATGCGGCACCGCTGACTGGACGAGATGGAAGTAAGCGCCCACATTCAACGCGAATGTGTAAGCGAATTCCTCATCGGTGATTTCAGCCAGATCCGTGTGCGTCATCTGATATGCCGCGTTGCTCACCCTCACGGGCGAAGGCGATCGCCACCGCTCTGCCGATCCCGCTGTCGGCACCGGTGATCACGGTGGCCTTGCCCGTCAGCTTTCCCGAGCCGCGATAGGTCTTCTCCCCACAATCGGGACAGGCGACATCCGCGCCTGAAGGCCGGGCACTTCTTGCTGCTGTTCGGGAAAGCCCATGATCGAATCCCTTCGCTCGCAGAGATTGCTGTCTCCCAGTGACTACCGCGATCCCCGCGCGACAAACAGCAATCGAGGCGACTTCCCATCGGCAACAGCGATTGGCCGCCGTCGCCAGGGGTAGGCGCACCGTATGGAGCTCTGATGCCAGTGCACCGCCACCACCCCCAACAACCGTGACAGGAGACCAGCGCCGATGATCGACATGCACGATGTCGCCGAACTGCCGAACCGCGTTGTCCGCACCACCTTCCAGGCCGGGGCGCGGTTACGGCACGCACGGGTGTTCCACCCACGCGGTGTCCGTCTCGCGGGCCGATTCCGCGCCACCAGCGCCTACGAGCCCTGGTTCGGTTCCGGCGACCGAGCGGTCATCGCCCGGCAGTCGAAAGGCCTCGGCAGTCCCGGCGGTGTACCCGACGTACTCGGTTTGGCGTTCCGGGTACTCGATGGTGACGAGCATCCCTGGGATTTCGCGCTGGCAACCACCGGACGCAGCGCGCTGGGCCGGTTCGTCATCACCCCCGCCCGCGCCTGGGCCACCGCCCGTTTCGGCACGCTCCTGCCCTACCGATTCGGCGACGCACCACCGGTCTGGCTGTTCGCCGAACCGCTCGACACCGGCGACCTGCCGACGACAGCGTCATTGCGAGCCCTCGACGATCACCTCGACGACCACGTGATCCGGTTCTCGATCACCGCCGATGGGCTCGGCCACCCACCCGAGACCGTCGGCGAACTCGACTTACGGCGAGCCGAACCAGGCGAACATCGCACCGACTTCTTCGATCCGATCCTCAACCATCCGGCCGATGTCGCGTTGATACCCCCGGTGGTGAATCGGCTGCGCGAAAACGCCTATACCGGAAGCCGCCGCGGCCGCACCGGCGACGGCGCCCAGCCCGCGACCTGATCGGAGTGCTACCCGCGGAAGCCGAGCTCACGTCCGGAGAAGGACCCGAATTCACCCGGATCAACGGCCCGAAGCTCAGCGGCTTCGGGCCGTTCCCGTTGCGGTCAAGCGGTTATCGCGATGCTCCCCGGCGGCCGGTGACCAGATTGACGAGGAACAACAGAATCACCGCGCCGGCGATACAGGTGAAGAAGCTGAACCACAGTCCGCCGCCTTCGACATCGACCCCGAACAATTTGAGCAGGAATCCCCCGAGCAGGCCGCCGACGACACCGACGACGACGTTCAGCAGGATTCCCTGCTGGGCGTCGGTCTTCATGATCTTGCTGGCGATCCATCCGGCGAGGCCGCCGATGATGATCCAGCCGAGAATACCGAGACCGAGCATGGTCTTCTCCCATCATCCGAATACCCTGGCGAGCACCGGGTGCGCCCGTCCCATCGCGACATACCCTCGTCTCGCCCAGCCAATCAGCCCGACCGTGCGGGCCGTCGGTCGCTATTCGGTGTTCCGCAATGCTTCGGCTACCGCCTCGAGCCGCCGCTGGGCCTGGCGGGACAATCCGGACGCGCACGCGCACAGCCTGCGCAGACCTGGGTCCTCGAGGTCGGCGACAAGTTCGTTGTCGTGCGACACCGTCGCCGCGACGGCCTCGCTATCGCCGTAATCAGGCGTTCTGTCGAGCTGCTGAGCTGGACCAGAAATCGGCATAAGCGGTCTCCTCGTGTCCCTTCACGGCGCAGCCACCGACGCGGCGGAAGTTCTCATGGTGGTGCACACGGAATTCCCTTCTCCGACAACATCAAACAGCTTCAGATCGATTATCAATCGCAAACTTCAAGCTAATTCCGGGGCTCGCCGCTGCCCCGAGGAGCCAGCTACCGGGGCTGACGCGGCATCGTGCGGATCAGCGGTGGGCGTGACGGGTGAGCTGGTCGACCGGGTCGTGACCGCCGACACCCGAGGCGAATTCTCGGTAGCGCAAGGTTCCGCCCGCATCGCGGGCCAAGGGCGGGGTGTCGCTGCCCGCGCCGTCGCCGAAACCGTTCAGGACCTCCGTGAGCGCTTCCTCGGCGTCGACGCGCGGCGCCCACCCGAGTTCCGTCCGAGCGCGCGTGGTGTCGAGCAGCGGCAGGTGCATCATCGCGTCGAAGAGCTCCGGCGGGGCGGGCAGCAGTCGCAGCCGCCAGCCCACTGCGAGCGCGGCTTCGACAGCACCCGGCGGCACCGGCACCGTGCGCGTACGCAGGATCCGGGTGATCGCCGCGCGATCGATCACCGGCTCGGCGGCGAGGTTGAACGCACCGCGCGCGTTCCCTGTCACAGCCGCCGCGTAGGCCCGGCCGACGTCGCTGCTGTGCACGGCTTGAAACCGCAGTCCCCACGGAAACGGCAACAACGGGAGCGCACCGGGGCGGATCAGCCGGTTCGGCAGCAGCGGGCCGGCGAACAGGCGGCGTTGCTCGCTCGCGGAGGTGTATTGGAATGTGAACGCCGGTCGCATCCGAACCAGGCGGCAGTCCGGGTTGTCACGCTCGAAGATGTCGAGAAGCCTCTCCACATAAGCCTTTTCGGCCATGTAGGCCGCGGCGGGCCAGCCTTCGGTCGGCCAGCTCTCGGTGACGGGATGATCGTCCTCGCGAGGTGAATAGGCACCCACCGACGACGCGTAGACCAGCGCGGGGACGCCCGCTTGCGCGACCGCCTGCATCACCCGGGCGGTGCCGTCGACATTGGTCCGCCACGTTTCGCGCGGTTGATGGGTCGGCTGGAACACCCAGGCGAGATGCACGACCGCGTCCGCGCCGCGAAACAACGACACCAGGTCGGCGTCCCGCACGTCGGCCCCCAGCCAGTCGACCCCGCCGAGGCCACGCTCGGGCTTCCGTCGTGCCATCCCGACGATCGAGGTCACCGCCGGTACCTTGGTCAACGCGTCGACCACCGCCGTGCCGACGTTGC
Source organism: Nocardia sp. FBN12 (assembly GCF_050320175.1). GTDB lineage: Bacteria > Actinomycetota > Actinomycetes > Mycobacteriales > Mycobacteriaceae > Nocardia. The sequence goes on from NZ_CP190048.1 coordinate 2,739,101, forward strand.
CTGTCGCCCCCACCACGATCACTCGCATCGCACACCTCCTCTACTCGGTCGCACTGTCGCCATACCCCCGCCTCGACAGTCGACACCGATCGCCGCGAAGACACGGCGACCCAGCAAATACTTGACTGATTCCAGAAAACGCGGAAAACTGCGAACGTGCCCACGGACGCGGAGTTCCAGCAGATGCTGCGGGGCGTTTCTGTGCGGGTGACAGCACCGCGTGTGGCGGTGCTGAGCGCCGTGCACGCCCACCCGCACTCCGACACGGATTCGATCATCCGTGCCGTTCGGTCCCGGTTGTCGGCGGTCTCGCATCAGGCCGTCTACGACACTTTGCGCACGCTCACCACAGCCGGCCTGCTTCGATGCATCCAACCGCGCGGCCTGCTGGCCCGTTACGAGGCGCGAGTCGGTGACAATCACCATCACCTGATCTGCCGCACGTGTGGCGCGATCGCCGATGTCGACTGCGCGATCGGCGAAGCGCCCTGTCTGACCGCCTCCGACGACCTCGGCTTCGTGATCGATGAGGCCGAAGTCGTCTACTGGGGCCTGTGCCCCGAGTGCGCGAATTCCGCGCACAGCGAAGCCAACTCCGCTCGCAGCCGGTAACACCCGTCCAGGAAGGAATATCGTGACCTCCGATAGCCGCCCACCCACTCCTGACACCGAAACTCTCAGCAACAGCGAGAGCGAGAACCCCGCGATCCCCTCACCCACCGCGCAGACCGACCACCGCCCCCGCTCCAACAAGGACTGGTGGCCCGAACAGATTGACGTTTCGGTTCTGCACGCACACTCGTCCAAGGCCAACCCACTGGGCGAGAACTTCGACTACGCGGCAGCCTTCGCCGAGCTCGACGTCGACGCGCTCAAAGCCGATGTCGCCGCGGTACTGACCGACTCGCAGGACTGGTGGCCCGCCGATTACGGCAATTACGGTGGCCTGTTCATCCGGATGAGCTGGCACTCGGCCGGTACCTATCGCATCGCCGACGGTCGCGGCGGCGGCGGTCAGGGCGCGCAACGTTTCGCCCCGCTCAACAGCTGGCCCGACAACGCCAATCTCGACAAGGCTCGCCGGCTGCTGTGGCCGGTCAAGCAGAAGTACGGCGACGCCATCTCCTGGGCCGACCTGCTGGTGTTCACCGGCAACGTCGCCCTCGAGTCCATGGGTTTCCAGACGTTCGGCTTCGGCTTCGGCCGACCCGATATCTGGGAGCCCGAGGAAGTGTTCTGGGGTCCGGAGGACACCTGGCTCGGCGACGAACGCTACAGCGGCGACCGTGAGCTGTCAGGCCCGCTGGGCGCGGTCCAGATGGGCCTGATCTATGTGAACCCGGAAGGGCCGAACGGCAGGCCCGATCCGGTGGCCGCGGCACACGACATCCGCGAGACCTTCGCGCGCATGGCGATGAACGACGAGGAGACCGCCGCCCTGATCGTCGGCGGTCACAGCTTCGGCAAGACCCACGGTGCCGGCGATCCGAGCCTGGTCGGCCCCGAGCCCGAGGCCGCGCCGCTCGAGCAGCAGGGTCTCGGCTGGAAGAGCTCGCACGGCACGGGCAAGGGCAAAGACGCCATCACCAGCGGTCTGGAGGTCGTGTGGACGGCCACCCCGACCCAGTGGAGCAACGGCTTCTTGCAGAACCTCTACGGCTTCGACTGGGAACTCACCAAGAGCCCCGCCGGTGCCTGGCAGTGGAAGCCGAAAGATGGTGCGGGCGAAGGACTTATCCCTGACCCGTTCGGTGGTCCCGGGCGCACCCCGACCATGCTGACCACCGACCTGGCACTGCGTGAAGACCCGGTGTACGGCGAGATCACCCGGCGCTGGCTCGAGCACCCCGAGGAGTTGTCCGAGGCGTTCGCGAAGGCCTGGTACAAACTGCTGCACCGCGATATGGGCCCGCTCAGCCGCTACCTCGGCCCGTGGGTGCCCGAGGCGCAGCTGTGGCAGGACCCGGTTCCCGCCGTCGACCACGCCCTGATCGACGAACACGACATCGCCGCGTTGAAGAACACGGTGCTCGCGTCCGGTCTGTCGGTCTCGCAACTGGTCAAGACCGCATGGGCCTCGGCCGCGAGTTTCCGCAGCACCGACAAGCGCGGCGGCGCGAACGGCGCCCGGATCCGGCTCGAACCCCAGCGCGACTGGGACGTCAACGAACCCACCGAGCTGGCGAAGGTCTTGCCGGTCCTCGAGCAGATCCAGCGCGATTTCAACGCCGCTGCCACCGGCGACAAGGCGCTGTCACTGGCCGACCTGATCATCCTGGCCGGCTCGGCGGCGATCGAGAAGGCGGCCGGCGACGCCGGTCATCAGATCACCGTGCCGTTCTCGCCGGGGCGCACCGACGCCTCGCAGGAGAACACCGATGTCGACACCTTCGATGTGCTCGAGCCGCGGGCCGACGGGTTCCGCAACTACGTGCGTCCCGGCGAGAAGGCTCCGCTCGAACGCCTGCTCCTGGACCGCGCGTACATGCTCGACGTGACCGCGCCGCAGCTGACGGTGCTGATCGGCGGTCTGCGTGCGCTCGGCGCCAATTACGGCAGCAGCACGCACGGTGTCTTCACCGACCGGCCGGGCGTGCTGTCAAACGACTTCTTCGTGAATCTGCTCGATCAGGGCACGGAGTGGAAGGCGTCGGAGTCGGCGGAGAACGTCTACGACGGTGTCGACCGGCGAACCGGCGAGAAGCGCTGGACGGCCACCGCCAACGATCTGCTCTTCGGCTCGCATTCGGTGCTTCGCGCGGTGGCCGAGGTGTACGCGCAGCACACAGCGGGAGCGAAGTTCGTGAACGATTTCGTCGACGCCTGGGTCAAGGTGGTCGACAACGATCGGTTCGACCTGCGCTGACCTCCTCTCGCGAGCCCCGGTCGACCCGCCAGGCCGGCCGGGGCTCGTCGCGTTTCCCCCGGCCTCGGTACCCATCCAGGTGTCTGCGCACAGCGAACTCCGTCGGCCCTTGTGGCCCGATCATTGGGAGGATCTGTGAACAGCGAAGTCGACGAGATAGCCATCGCGAGCACCGTCAAAGCCGGCGACCGGGAGATCCTGGTAGAGATCGCCGATCCGAGGCAGGACAACGCGACACAAGGCTGGCAATGCACCTACCGCGTCGTCGGCTCGCGTGCGCACCGAGCCCACGGCCCAGACCGATTGGGCGCGATCTACGCGGCGTTGATCGAGATCCCCGATGCCGCGGCCCGGGCAGGCGCGCAAGTCCGGGCGACCGACTCGAACGATCCACGTGAACCGGTCTTCCCGCGCCGACGTACCGACGACTCCCCCCTGTCGGCGGCGAGGGCCCGCGAGTTCGGCCCGCCGCTGGGGGCCAAGGCTGTGCAGACTCCGTCGGGTCCCGTGGTCATCATGCTCGGCCTGCCCCGCCAAGACCCCGACCGGCCGCACACCTACCTGTGCCCCTTCCGCATCGATGATCGCACCGAGGCCTTCGGCCAGGGAATCGATGAGGTGCGCGCGGTGATCTCGGCGGTCCGCGGGGTGGGATCCATTCTGGGGATCGCGCTGGACTGGCCGTTGCCGAGCACGAACCGACCGGGTGTTCGCGCCTACCTCGGTCGGTGAAATTCGGTTTCACCGAGCAGTCATTGGATAACCGAGGGAGAAGGTCGGTGCTGGCTACCGACACCGAACGAAGGACATACCGGAAGGAACCATTCCATGTTGATGCTCACTCCCACTGCTATCGAGGTCGTTCGCAGCATCACCTCCGGGGGCGGGATACCCGACGAGGCCGGACTGCGCATCTTCTCCGGAGAAGGGGCCGAGACTTTGCAGATCGCGGTCGCCGCAGGACCGGCTGACGACGACAAAGTCCTGGCCGCCGAGGGGTCACGGGTCTTCCTGGATCAGCAAGCCGCCGCCTTCCTCGACGACAAGGTGCTCGACGCAGGCATCGATACCAATGGCCAGAGCACCTTCGTTGTCGCCACTCAGGGCGACGTCGCCCCGGGAACTGACCCCGCGCCCTAGGTCTTCCTGACCCGTAAGCCGTCGATCAGGATCGTCGAGACCAACTCGGCGTGCTGGTCGACGGACTCGGGATCCAGTGGAGACGCCGGATCGAAATGCAGCGCCAGCGGCACCTGACTGTAGGGCGCGGTACCGCCGTGGGTGATCAAGAAGTGCAGCGCCCGCTGCGGCATCGGACGAATGATGTTCTCGGCCATCAGGTATTCGGCCAGCTGCCACAGCCTGCCTTCCGTCGGCCGCACGTAGGTCTCGAAGATGTAGGTGAGCCGCGGGGTGTCCTGACGGCCCTCGAAGTTCATCAGCGCGGTCAATTCCGGGTACCGCGCGGAAACCTTCAGAAACTCCCGCACCGCCAATCGGAGCTGTTCCACGGGGTCGGTGACGGCCGGGTCGAGAATTCCGTCCAGACGCCGGACCACCCGGCCGAAGCCGAAGTCGACAGCGGCCCGCCACAGGTTCTCCTTGCTGCCGAAACGCTGATAGATCAGGTTGTGGCTCGCCCCGAGTTCCTTGTTCAGCGTCCGCAGCGAAACCCCGTCGTAGCCGTGGGTGGCGAACGCGTTCAGTGCCACCTGGAGAATCGTCTCCAACGGCATCGAATCCTCGGCCTTCGGCCGTCCCGGCGGGCGATTCGGCTTGGTGGTCACCATGTCTCGAGTATGCCCGCACCGATGGCCCGGATCAGCGCGGTAGCCAGTGCGTCTGGATCATTACCCGCGTCGAAGATGTAGCGGTCCGGGCGCACGAGAACAGCTTCGACCCGGTGGCGCCGGAACCACTCGGTCAATTCACCGTCGGCGCAGGCGATCTCGTCGCCGAGGACCATGACCCGGCCGTCGAATCGGCGCACGAACTCCGCGTTCACGGCTGCGTGCGGGTGCAGTGACAGCAGGGTGAACTCATTCCCGATCGCCCGGTCCAGTACCGTCGCGACACCGTTGACGGTCACCCGTGGATTCACCATCAGCGTGCCGGACAATGCGTGGGTGCCACCGATCAGACCCGCCCGATAGGGCTGTTTGCGAAGATCGGCGTTCGCGCGTGCCCGCACCAAGGTCTTGCTGTGTCGCAGGGCGAACAAGACCACCGCGCGGCCGACCCGCGCGAAAACGCCCGTGCCGGTAACCAGCCGCCCCACCCGGACCGCTCCCTCGATCACCTCGGCACAGTTGTCCCAGCGTTCCTGCTCGTAGGTGTCGAGCAGCGCGTCCGGCGCGCGGCCCGCGAGCACCGCATCCAGTTTGAACGCCAGGTTCATCGCGTCACGCAAGCCCATGTTCAGGCCCTGTCCGGCGAAGGGCGGCGTCTGGTGGGCCGCGTCCCCGGCCAGCAGCAGCCGATCCGATCGCCATCGCCGCGGCATGCCCGCGTACCACTGATACGGCGCCACCCGGATGATCCGCACTTTAGCCGGGTCCATGTATCCGGCGATGTGCTCGCGCGCTCGCTCGCTCCAATCGGTCTCGCCCTCGGCCGGATCCACCTGGAAGTCGAATCGCAGATGCCGGTGACAGCCTTTGACGAACACCGCGGCCCGGCCGGGTCGGCACATGAATTCCGATCCCTCGCGCAGGGATTCGAAGAACTCCTGATCGTGTACGACGGCGTCGACAACCACCCACGACTGGGAGAACCCGAAGTCCGTGCGTGCCACGCCCATCGATCGGCGCACGACGCTCGACCCACCGTCGCAGCCGACCACATAGTCGGCCCGATAGCGTCGTCCCTGCCCCGACTCGGCGTCGACTGCGTACACCTCGGCGCCATCAGCGACGTTCGCTACGCCGACGACGTCGAATCCGAAGAAGGCCGAGACCCCGACGCCGTGGTCGAACTGCGCGCGCAGCAACCGTTCGAAGGTCGGCTGATGGAACATCCACCCCACCGACAGCCCGGATTCCAGCGGCCGCAGATCGGCCAGCATGCGATGGCGGCCGTCGACGAAGCGGTGGCTGTCGAACAGGATCAGATCGGCGGCCCGCATCTGTTCCAGTACACCGAGATCGCCGAAGATTCGTTCGCTCTCGTCGTCGATCAACATCGCCCGTGGCGCCGCGAACACCTCCTTCTCGCGATCGAAGACCGCAACCCGATAACCCTGCGCCCGAAGACGATTGGCAAGGGTCGCGCCCGTGGGCCCACAGCCGACGACGATGACATCGAAATGGTCGTCGTGTTCCTCGAACGACGCCGGATCGACGCAGACATCGAAACCCATGAGCTGTTCCCCTCCGTTGGCAAGAACATTAAAGTGTCACTTGTCACTTTTACGATCGCCCACTGCCCAACGGCTGTCAAGGGTCAACTCATCGAGGACCCGCTGTTCGCTCCGGTCTCGACGACGACCTCCCGGTGTGAACCGCCAGGTTTCGTGGTGGCGCGGCGTCGGCCCGGTGTCCATACCGCGAGGAGTACGGCCACACCGATGGTCAGAAAGCCCAGAACTGTCGCGGACTGGTGCATGCCGTGAATGAACGCGGACTTCGCGAAATCGGCGAGCGGTTGCGCCGACGGACCCGCGCGCTCCGCCACCTGAAGTGCCGCCGCGAGTGAGTCACCGACCGGTTCGCGCGCGCCCTCGGGGAGATCGGGGAGCACGGGGGCGATGCGCTGACCGTATCCCGCCGCGAGCACACTGCCCGCGATCGCGATACCGATCGCCGCCCCGACTTCGCGGGCGGCGTCGTTGACCGCCGCCGCGACGCCGTGCTTCTCCACCGGCGTGCCGTCGACGATCGCGGCGGTGGCCGGCGCGGTGCACAGCCCGATCCCCGCGCTCATCAGCAGTAAGGGACCGAGTAGATCCAGGTAGGACGAATGAATGTCGACTTGCGCGATCATGAGCAGTCCGCCTCCGATCGCCAGCAATCCCGCGAAGGTGGGGATTCGCAGTCCGATCCGTTCCGCCAGCCGGGGCGCGAACGCGGAGATCACCACCATCGGAATGCCCATCGGGGCGAGCGCCAGCGCCGAGAGCAGTGGCCGGTAGCCCATGATGAGCTGAAGATGCTGCACGATCAGCATGAACAGGCCGAAGGTCACCAGGAACTGCAGCGTCACTATCGCCGTGCCACTTCCGAAACCTCGGTCGGCGAACAGCCGGATATCGATCAGCGGATGCGTGACCCGTTTCTCGATGACGACGAAAGCGAGGGCAAGGGTCAGCCCGATCACGGTCGCGGCGATCACCATCGGATCGAGCCAGCCACGGGCGGGCACCTCGATCGCCGCGACCACGATCGCGCCGATGGCAAGGGCGCTGGTGACCGCGCCGAGCGGGTCCATCGCGGGCCTGGACGCATCCACCGATTCGGCCACGGTGAACGCCGCCACCGAGAGCACCGCGCCCGCCACGGCCATGCCGACGAAAATCGAAACCCAGGACCAGCTTTCGATCAGGATCCCCGATCCGAGGATGCCGAGGATCGCGCCGACGCCCGCGACTCCGGCCCACAGTCCGATCGCACTGGCTCGTCGTTCCGCCGGGAATCCAGCGGTCAGCAACGACAGCGTGGACGGCATCACCAGCGCCGCGCCGACCCCGGTGAGGGCCCGCGCGGCGATCAGCCAGGTCGGGGTGTCGAGTATCAGCGGTGCGGCCGAAGCGAGCGAGAAGATCAACAGGCCCACGATGAGGACCACCCGCCTGCCGTACCGGTCGCCCAGTGCACCCGCCGGCAGGACGAGACAGGCCAGCGCCAGGGTGTATCCGTCGACGATCCAGGTGAGTTCGGCTTGACTGGCACCCGTTGCCGCCGCGATCTCGGGTAGCGCCGTGTAGAGCGCCGCCATCGAGGCGGTGACGAGAATGACCGCCAGACAAGACAGGGTGAGCAGCCAGCGCTGGGCCGCGGACAGTCGCGCCCGTCCGGTGGGATCCATCGGGTCTCCGATACTATTAGTATTGCTACGCTACAACTTGTAGCACAACTACGCGACAGGAGATAGGCCGATGGGATGGCCCGCCGGAAATGACGACGTCGAGGTCGACCCGCGCAGGGCCCGCTCACGTGCCCGCCTGCTCGATGCCGCCGCCGCTCTGTTGCAGGCCGGCGGCTTGGAGGCGGTGACCATAGAGGGCGTCACCAAGTTGTCGAAGGTCGCCAGAACCACCCTGTACCGGCACTTCGACAACGCGATGCAATTGCGGGCCGCCACCATCGAACGTTTGCTGCCGCCGGTGCTGGAGACTCCGCCGCACGGCCCACTGCGAGACCGCCTGATCACTTTGCTGGAGCGTCAGGCCGAGGCGATCCGAGATGCGCCACTGCAGGTGTCGACCTTGGCGTGGCTGGCGACCGGCTCGGAGCGCGACACCGACAACCCGGCCATCACCTCACTCAGACAGCGCATCATCGACCAGTATCGGGTGCCGTTCGACCAGGTACTCGATACGCCGCAGGCTCATCAGCAACTGGGCGAATTCGATACCTTCTTCGTTCTGTCGCAATTGGTCGGTCCGCTCGTTTTCGCCAAGCTCATCGGCTTGCCCGCGTCGACTCCGCCCGATTGCGCCCGCCTCGTCGACGACTTACTCGCCGCACGTGCCCGGACGTCAGCCGGCGATGGGCAGTAGCGCGGCCAGCGCGCGTAGCGCCGCGAGATAGTCCTCGTTCAACGGCTGGATCGCGACGTGGTCGGCGCCCGCGTCCAGGTGCGCTACCAATCCGGCGGCGACGTCGACGGGTGTGCCGTTGACGGCCAGGATGTCGATCAGCCGATCGCTGCCCGGCTTGGCGATGTCGTCCTCGGAGAAACCCATGCGACGCAGATTGCCCAGGTAATTCACCAGCCCCAGATACATCGAAACCGTGCCCCTGGCGAGCTCGCGCGCCCGTGCCGCGTCGTCGTCGACGACTACCTTCTGTTCCGCGACGAGGAGTGCGTCCGCGCCCAGGGTTTCACGGGCGATGCTGGTGTGCTCCGGCGGGGCGAGGTAGGGCAGCGCGCCCGCGGTCCGGTCGCGGGCGAGCTTCAGCACGCGTGGCCCGAGCGCGGCCAATGCCCTGCGCTCCTTCGGCACACCCGCGGCGTCGAGTTCGTCCAGGTAGGCCACGAGCGCGTCGTACGGCTTGACCGCCCCCGCACCGTTGGACTCCCGGTGGCCCACCCCGATGCCGAGCAGGAAACGGCCAGGAAACCGCTGGTCGATGCGGTGAAAGGACTCGGCGACGGCCTCGGCCGGTGCCGTCCAGATATTCACGATGCTGGTACCGACGGTCAGCGACTCGGTCGCCTCCAGCAACGACTCGACCACCGGCAGATCCGCCGGCGGCGAACCGCCCAGCCACAACGCGCCGAATCCCAGCTCTTCGAGCTCGCGGGCCGCCGCGGGGGTGAACCCCGTGAAATAACGCCACACACCGAATTTTCCGAGTTCATCAATGGCCATGCCGGAGGCAACCTCGGTCTCGCCGCGACTATTCCGAGGCCGAGACGTCCCGCTCGCCTTCGACTTCACGCAGGAAGGACTCGATGAGGTCGATGACGTCGGCGTGGCCGGTGTCGACGTCGAAGGCTTCTTCCATGCGCAGGAAGCGGGACACGCTCGACATGAGGAGCACGAGGGCGCCGGGGGTGTAGCCGGCGGCGTTGTCGCCGTATTCGGCGAACACCGCGGTCACGGCATCGAGTTGGAGCGCGCGGAATCGCCGGGAGGATTCCGAGATCTCGGCGCGAATCGCTTTCCGATGGTTTGCCAGCGCGACGAATTCCATCGTCAAGGCGGTGTGCGACTGGTCGTGGATGGCTTCCCACAGCGCCCACAGCGGCTGGGCGGATTTCAGCGCCAGCAGTTGACGTTCGTAGCTGCGGTCGGCTCCTCGCCGGAACAGTTCGACGAACAGGTTGTCCATGTTGCCGAAGTAGTAGTAGACCAGCGCGGGGTTGGCCTCGGCGCGAGTGGCGAGACGCCGGGAGCTCACGGCCGCGTAGCCCTCTTCCAACATGATGTGCTGGGCCGCGTCGAGTAGCGCGGATCGGGTGCTGGAGTCCTCGGTGCCTGCGTTGCGCTCGGGCTTCACTCGGAGACCTTTCTGTTGCGCGGCAGGCGCGAGGCCTACCGCGTGGGTCGGCTGTTGGACGCCCGGCGGTGCTGCGGTTCAACAGTTTACGGCGACGTGGGGCCGTTCATCGGCGGCGAGGCCGGTTCGCGGATCGACTCTTGACAGTCGTGACCGTCGTCACGTATATCTTAATCACTCGCTCAATTTGAGCAGTCGATTAAGGCCTCCGAGCAGGCCATGAACGGTCATCCAGGGCCGGCATACGGCATGCCAACGGCAGCCCACCCCTCCCCCGAATCGCGCGCCCGCACCGCGCTGACGACAGTCGGCTCGCTCCCAGCGGCGGGGATCGACGAGTAGAGGAACACCGACATGAACGACACAGCTACCGCGAAACACGGACCGGCACATGGCCGGTCGACACCGCACAGGGTGGCGATCGTCACCGGCGGAGCGTCCGGCATGGGGCTGTCGATCTGCACAGCGCTCGCCGAGGCCGGTCATCGGGTGGCGGTCCTGGATATCGACGGCACCGCCGCGCAACGAGCAGCCGAACAGTTGCAAGCAGCCGGGGCGACGGCGATGGCCTGCGCGGTCGATGTCACCGATCGAGACGCAGTTCGCGAAGCCGTGCGCAAGGTTCGCGTCGAGTTCGGAGCGATCGAAATCCTGGTCACCAGTGCGGGATTGGTCGATTTCGCGCCGTTCACCGACATCACGACCCAGGCCTGGAATCGGGTGGTCGCGGTGAATCTGGACGGGGTCTTCCACTGCGCGCAGGCGGTGGTGCCGGACATGCTCGCCGCCGGATGGGGCCGGATCGTGACGATCTCGTCGTCGAGTGCGCAACGCGGGTCGCCGGGGATGGTGCACTACACCGCGTCCAAAGGCGCGGTCCTGGCGATGACGAAAGCGCTGGCGCGAGAATACGCCGCCGCCGGAATCACGGTCAATACGATTCCGCCCTCGGGCATCGACACACCCATGTCGCGCCGGTCGCAGGCGGCCGGGCACCTGCCCGACAGCGCCGTCATGGCCAAGGCGATTCCCGTCGGACATCTGGGCACCGGTGCGGATATCGCCGCCGCGTGCGCGTTCCTGTGCTCGGAGCAGGCGGGCTACATCACCGGACAGGTGCTCGGCGTGAACGGCGGATCGGTGATATGACCGAATCCGTCGGTCCCCGCCTGGCACCGTTGCCGGTCCACGAGTGGGACGAACCGACCCGGGCGATGCTGCGCGGGCATGTGAAAACCGCCGATCGGTACCTGTCCGGCGCACCCGACGCACCAGCCATGCCGGGCATCCTCGGCGTGCTCGCCCACCACACCGAACTGGCGGGCGCGTGGCTGGCCTACAACGGTCTGCTGCTCGACCGCCCACTGCTCGACCCGCGCTGTCGCGAACTGGTGATCCTGCGGGTGGCCTGGCGCAGCGGGTCGGATTACGAATGGGCACAACATGTTCGGATGGCCAAGGCCCTCGGCGTCACCGACGAGCAGGTCGAATCGGTGCGGCGTGGGCCGCAGGCCCCGGTGTGGACGCGCGTGCAGCGATCGCTGATGGACATGACCGACCAGCTGCTGGATCAGCATCGTGTCGACGACAGCACGTGGGCCCAGCTGGAACGCCATTTCGACAAGCGGCAGCTGCTCGAGCTGCTCTTCGTCGCCGGCTCCTATCTGTGCCTGGCGATGGTACTCAACAGTGTTGCCCTGCAACCGGACCCGGAATCGGAGGAACGACCGTGAGCGAACCAGAGAGCGCACCGGCCACCCCACACCAATGGCCGCGGCCTGCCGAGGGCAGTTGGACCCAGCACTATCCCGAGCTGGGAACCTCGATGATGTCGTTCGAGGATTCGGTCTCACCGGAATTCTTCGAACTGGAGCGCGAGGCCATCTTCAAACGCGCGTGGCTCAATGTGGGGCGGATCGAGCAAGTCCCACGCACCGGCAGCTATTTCACCAAGGAACTCGACGTCGCGCGCAGCTCGATCATCGTTGTGCGCGATCGCGACGGTGCCGTCAACGCGTTCCACAATGTGTGCCGCCACCGCGGCAACAAACTGGTGTGGAACGAATTTCCGAAGGAAGAGACCTCGGGAATATGTCGTCAGTTCACCTGCAAGTACCACGGCTGGCGCTACGGAATCGACGGTTCCCTTGCGTTCGTGCAGCAGGAAGGTGAGTTCTTCGATCTCGACAAGAAGGACCTGGGTCTCGCACCGGTGCACTGCGAGGTGTGGGCCGGATTCATCTTCGTCAACCTCGATGCGGTGCCGAGGCAGACACTGCGGGAATTCCTCGGCCCCATGATCACCGATCTGGACTGCTACCCGTTCGACAAGATGACCGAGTGGTACGAATTCAAGGCCGACAATCAGAGCAACTGGAAGCTGTTCGCCGACGCGTTCCAGGAGTACTACCACGTCCCGGCCCTCCACACGCAACAGGTGCCGAGTGCGGTGCGCACGCCGGGCAAGGGCTTCGAATGCGCGCACTTCCAGATCGACGGCCCGCATCGACTGGTGTCCACCGGCGGTGCGCGACGCTGGACGCTGCCCCCGGAGTTCATGTATCCGATCGAACGGCTCACCCGCAGCGGGCTGGTGGGGCCGTGGGAATCACCGGATATCGGCGAGGTCCCGAAAGGGCTCAATCCCGGCCGAGTCGAACCATGGGGCATCGACAACTTCCAGATCTTCCCCAATATCGAGATTCTCATCTACCGCGGCTGGTATCTGCTGTACCGGTATTGGCCGACTTCGCACAACACCCACCGGTTCGAGGGCATGCTGTGCTTCCAGCCGGCGCGCACGGTCCGCGAACGGGTCGAGCACGAAGTGGCCTCGGTGGTGTTCAAGGAATTCGCGCTCCAGGACGCGGGCATGCTCACCGGCACGCAAACCGCACTCGAATCGGCGTACCGGACCGCCGGTCTGACGCATTTCCCGGTCAACGATCAGGAAATACTGGTGCGCCATTTCCACAAGGCCGTTGCCGACTGGGTCGATGAGTACCGGCTCGATCTCGCCGGGACCGGTGCACGATGACCATGCTGCCGCCTGCCTTCGCAGATCTCGAGCGTTTCGCCGAAACCTGGTGCCTGTCCAGCGAATCCGAACGCTACGCCCGTCGCCTGAGCAGTTCCATGCAGGAGTTGCTCACCTTCTACAACGCGTGCTTTCCCCGGGTCGAGGACGCACTCGCCTACTGCGACAAATTTCCGCTCGAAGAACTTCCCGACGACGCGATACACCTACTGCACCTGGTGTATTCGCTGGTGATGGTCGCGATGGCAGTCGAGATCTTCCAGCAGCCCAAGCCCGTCGACAGCGCCGATGCCGAGCTCGAACGCGTCGCACAGCCCTGGCCGTAATACGCAAAGGAAACACCCATCATGACGATGACGATCGACAAGATCGGCGACACTGTCGGAGCCCAGGTGATCGGCGCGACACGCGAGCAGTTACTCGCCGATGACACTGTGGCCGAAACCGTGATGGCCGCGCTCGAAGCCAACGGGGTACTGGTTTTCCGCGACCTGCGATTGGACCCGGAAACCCAGGTAGCGTTCTGCCGCACACTCGGACAGGTCGACACCTCACCGGGCCATCATCCGACCGAGGGGATCTACCGGGTCAGCCTCGACACCGCCAAGAACTCCTCGGCGAGCTACCTGCGCGCCACCTTCGACTGGCATATCGACGGCTGCACACCGGAGGACGACGCCTACCCGCAGATGGCCACCGTGCTCACCGCCAAGGCTGTTGCCGCCAGCGGCGGTGAGACCGAATTCGCCAGCACCTACAAAGCTTTCGACGACCTCAGTGCCGCGGAACAGCAATATCTCGCGCCGTTGCGGGTGGTGCATTCACTCGAGGCATCGCAGCGCGGGGTCACCCCCGATCCGACACCGGAGCAGCTCGCGGTGTGGCGACGGCGGCCGAGCAAGGAACATCCGCTGATCTGGACGCACAAATCCGGGCGTCGATCGCTGGTGCTCGGAGCGTCGACCGACCACGTTGTCGGGATTCCCGCGGCGGAAAGCCGGGAGCTACTCGATGATCTGCTGCGCCGCTGCACCGCACCCGACCGCGTCTACCGACACACCTGGGCGGTCGGCGACACGGTGATCTGGGACAACCGTGGCGTCATCCATCGTGCCGCGCCGTATCCGGCGGGTTCGCCGCGAGAGATGTTGCGCACCACCGTGCTCGGTGAAGAACCGATCGAATAGGAGAACACCCATGCCTCGTTGGCCCAAGCCGGCCGAGGGTAGCTGGACACAGCATTACCCCGAACTCGGCACCGCACCGATGTCCTACGAAGACTCGATCTCCCCGGAGTTCTTCGCCCTCGAACGCGACGCCATCTTCAAACGCGCCTGGCTCAATGTCGGTCGCATCGAACAACTGCCGCGCACCGGCAGCTACTTCACCAAGGAGATCAACGCCGCGCACACCTCGCTCATCGTGGTCCGCGACCGCGACGGCAGCGTGAACGCCTTCCACAACATCTGCAGGCACCGCGGAAACAAGCTGGTGTGGAACGAATTCCCGCGCGAGGAAACAGCGGGGACGTGTCGCCAGTTCACCTGCAAATACCACGGCTGGCGCTACGGACTCGACGGCTCACTGGCCTTCGTACAGCAGGAGAGCGAGTTCTTCGACCTCGACAAGCAGACCCTGGGGCTGGCGCGCGTGCACTGCGAAGTCTGGTCGGGATTCATCTTCGTCAACCTGGCCGCCGAACCACGTCAGACACTGCGAGAGTTCCTCGGCCCGATGGTGACCGGGCTGGAGGGGTACCCGTTCGACAAGCTCACCGAGCGCTATTCCTACCGGGCCGAAGTCGGTGCCAACTGGAAGCTCTACCTGGACGCGTTCCAGGAGTTCTATCACGCGCCGATCCTGCACGGGAAGCAGACTCCGGACAACTTCTCCGTCGCCGCCCAGCAGGCCGGCTTCGAGGCGCCGCACTACCAGCTCGACGGGCCGCACCGGCTTGTGAGCACCTCCGGCGTTGTCACCTGGGAACTCGATCCCACCATGCGCAAACCGATGGAAGACATCACCCGCAGTGGATTGTTCGGTCCGTGGGACGTGCCCGATCTGGGGCCGATGCCGGCCGGGCTCAATCCGGCGGGTTGTGACCCGTGGGGGCTCGATTCGTTCCAGCTGTGGCCGAATTTCAGCATTCTGATCTGGTCCGGCGGCTGGTATCTGACCTATCAGTACTGGCCGACCTCGCACAACACCCACATCTTCGAGGGCAATCTGTACTTCACGCCCGCGCGCTCCCCCCGCGATCGCGTCGCGCACGAAAT
Organism: Nocardia sp. FBN12; assembly: GCF_050320175.1. GTDB lineage: Bacteria > Actinomycetota > Actinomycetes > Mycobacteriales > Mycobacteriaceae > Nocardia. Next base: position 2,754,443 of record NZ_CP190048.1, read on the forward strand.
GGCCGCGGTCACCTTCAAAGAGTATGGGCTGCAGGATTCTTCGACGCTCGAGGCGACGCAGATGATGCTCGAATCCCGGGCGGTCACCACATTCCAGCTCAACGATCAGGAGATCCTGCTGCGGCACCTGCACAAGGTCGCCGCGGATTGGGTCGGCGATTATCAGCGCGAGCGCACGGAGGCCAAGCGATGAGCGCACTTCTGCTCCCTGTCGAGTTCGCCGATCTCGAGCCGTTCGCCGCGGTGTGGTGTCTGCCCACCGAAACCGAACGCTACGACCGGCGCCTCGGTTCGACGATGACCGAGATGCAGCGGTTCTACGACGCGATAGCACCGCGCGCCGAGGACGCGCTCGCCTATTGCGACAAGTTCACGATCGACGACCTTCCCGACGACGCGAAAAACCTGATGTATCTGCTGTATTCGATGATTCAGGTTTCCTTTCCGGTCGAGGTGTGGAGCCAGCCACGCATCCCCGACACCGGATCGGCATCGCTGACCTGTGTGATCGAGCCGAGCATATGACCGGGCAGGTCGTCGTGCTGCGCGCTGCGGCCTGGGTCGATGTCGATACCGGGCGGCGGCACACACCGGCGGTGATCGTCGTGGAAGGTAACCGGATCGCCGCGGTCGATCCGGTCGAGGTGCCCGCGGGCGCGCCGGTGATCGAGCTGGGTTCGCTCACGCTGCTGCCCGGGTTGATGGATATGGAGGTCAACCTGCTCATCGGCGGGCCCGACAATCCCTCAGGGCTGCCCAACCCGATGCACGGTGTGCAGGACGACCCGGTGTACCGGACATTGCGGGCCTCGGTCAATGCCCGGACGACCCTGCTCGCCGGTTTCACCACCGTCCGCAATCTCGGCCTGATGGTGAAGACCGGTGGCTATCTCCTCGACGTGGATCTGCACCGCGCGATCGAACAGGGGTGGCTCGACGGTCCGCGCATCGTCGCGGCCGGCCACGCGATCACGCCCACCGGCGGCCACCTCGACCCGACCATGTTCCAGCGTCTGGCCCCGCACATCATGCCGATCACGGTCGAGGAAGGCCGTGCCAACGGAGTGCCACAGGTCCGCGAATGTGTGCGGTACCAGATCAAATACGGCGCCGAAGTCATCAAGGTCTCGGCGTCGGGCGGGGTGATGTCACACGGCACCGTCGCCGGTGCGCAGCAGTACTCCGATGAGGAATTGGCCGCGATCGTCGACGAGGCCCATCGCGCCGGTGTGCCCGTCGCCGCGCACGCCCATGGCGACGCCGGAATTCGCGCCTGCATCCGCGCCGGCGTCGACTGCATCGAACACGGCTCGCTGGCCGAGGGCGACACCATCGCGCTGATGGTCGAACGTGGCACCTTCCTGGTGCCGACCAGCTACCTCTCCGAGGGCTTGGACCTGTCCAAAGCCGCACCGGCACTGCAGAGGAAGGCCGCCGAGGTCTTCCCCAGAGCGCGCGAAACGCTGCGCAAGGCGATCGCGGCCGGGGTCAAGATCGCCTGTGGCACCGACGCGCCCGCTGTCCCGCACGGGCACAACGCGAAAGAACTGTGGGCGCTGGTCGACCGCGGGATGACGCCCGCGCAGGCGTTGCGGGCGGCCACTGTCACCAGCGCCGACCTGATCGGCGTCGATGATCGCGGGCGTCTGCTACCCGGGTTGCTGGCCGACATCATCGCCGTGCCGGGTGACCCCACCGTCGACATCACCACCATCGAGGACGTGCGGTTCGTGATGAAAGACGGTCGCGTCCACAAGCAACCGTGATCAGCGAAACCCGTTCGCCCGCAGACCGAATGCGCGCATCAGATCCGAGGTAGCAATGTCGCCACGTCACCAGCTCTATATCGGCGGGCAATGGGTCGACCCCGCCACCAGCCAGACGATCGAGGTGATCTCACCGCACACCGAACAGCTCGTCGCGCGGGTCGCCGACCCGGCACCCGCCGATGTCGATCGCGCGGTCGCGGCCGCGCGCAGCGCGTTCGACACGGGGCCTTGGCGGCGCACGGATCCGCAGGCGCGGGTGGCGATTGTCCGTGAGCTGGCCGAGTGCTACCGCGCACGTGAAGACGAACTCGCGCACCTGATCACCACCGAGATGGGTGCGCCGATCACCTTCGCGCGCTCGGCGCACGTCACGCTGCCCGGCGTCATGATGCGCGCTTTCGCCGACACCGCCGCCGACTACCGCTGGCAGGAGACCAGAACCGGATTCCTCGGGGGTGACGTCGTCGTCGGTCACCATCCCGTCGGCGTCGTGGCCGCGATCATTCCCTGGAACATGCCGATGTTCCTGATTGTGGCGAAGCTGATTCCGGCGCTGCTGGCCGGCTGCACGGTGGTGCTCAAGCCGTCACCGGAGACACCGCTGGACGCGCATCACATGGCAGAGCTGCTCGACCAGGTCGGGTTGCCGCCCGGAGTGGTCAGCATTCTGCCGGGTGGGCGCGAGGTCGGCAGGCAGCTGGTCGCACACCCGGGCGTGGACAAGGTCTCGTTCACCGGGTCCACCGTGGCGGGCAGACAGGTGGCCGAAGTCTGCGGTGGCGCGCTGCGCCGGGTCAGCCTCGAACTCGGCGGCAAATCCGCCGCGGTCGTTCTCGACGACGCCGACCCCGACGCCGTCGCCACCGGCATGATGGTCGCGGGGCTGATGAACGGCGGGCAGGCGTGCGTCGCCCAGACCCGGGTGCTGGTCCCCCAGCGCCGTCGACACGAATTCGTCGATGCGCTGGCGAGTTCGATCGAACGCCTCACTGTCGGAGACCCTTTCGACACCGCGACGCGCATCGGCCCGATGGTCTCGCGCCGTCAGCAGCAGCGGGTACGCGAATACATCGACCTGGGACAGCGCGAAGGAGCCCGGCTGCTCGTCGGCGGCACCGACCTGCCCGCAGACATCGATCGCGGCTGGTATGTCCGGCCCACCCTGTTCGCCGACGTGGACAACTCCATGCGAATCGCGCAGGAAGAGATCTTCGGTCCCGTTCTCAGCGTGATCGCCTACGCCGACGACGACCACGCCGTCCACCTCGCCAACGACAGCGAGTACGGGCTCTCGGGCTCGGTGTGGTCACCCGACATCGAGCGCGCCACGGCGATCGCCCGCCGCGTGCGCGCGGGCACCGTCGGTATCAACGAGCCCTACAGCATGGATCCCGTCGCGCCGTTCGGCGGAGTCAAGAACAGCGGCATCGGCCGCGAGTTCGGCGCCGAGGGCCTCGCGGGCTACCTCGACACCGTGTCGTTCTCGATTCGCCGGCCAGTGGCGGATTCCGCAGTGGCGCAAGGCGATACCGTCGGCGCTGACCACGCCGCGGGACCACCGACGGAAATCCGCAGCTCATGAACAGCCGACGCGCGCGATCAGGGCAGCTTGATCGCCGACATGTACATCTCGAGGATCGGTCCGTAGAGGTCGACGCCGTCGAGCTCGGTGCCGAGCACGACCGACGGCGTCGTGTGGATGAGCACCCTCGCCATCGTCATCGGTGGAATCAGCGAGGTCGCTCCGAGGCGGTCGAGATTCTCGATGATGAACCGTCCCAACGCTTCTACCGCCTCTTCCCGCCGGGCAGCGACTCGTTGTCTGACCTCGGGGTTGCGCAGCAGGTACAGCGTGAACTCCATGCCGAGCGCGGCGTGCTCGGTACCGCGGTCGGCGCCGAGCCGTCGCCACAGCTCGCCGACCCGGTCCAGCTCTTCGGTGCCCATCCTCGATGCCGCTGCCAGCACCTCGGCGAACATGTCGAAGTAGCGCTGCAGGTATCGATCGTTCACCTCGAGGAAGAGCTCTTCCTTGGTGGCGAAATGCTTGTAGATCGCGCCCTTGGTGTAGCCGGCGGCGTGCGCGATGTCATCGAGTGTCGCCGCCGCGAAGCCTTTTTCGGCAAATACCTCTTCGGCAGCATCCAGGAGCAACCCCCTGGTGCGCTCGAGTCTCCGCTCTCGGGTCCAACGCTCAGCCATGTCAGCGATTATGGCACGAATCTAAGAAACCCTCGGGAATCTCAGATCCCCAGTGGTATATTTCTGTTCGTACAGATACCTCAGGAGCGTGACCGATGACTCCCTCATCGAATTCCACGGCCATCGCCGATTCCCTTCGGACCACCACAATTCATCGAGGAGGTGCGCTGTGAGCGGACCATCGGAACCGAAAAAGGGAACCACCATCACCGAGCCACTCGGCAATGTGGCCACCCTCGGCGCACAAGTTCGATCCACCAGCAAAGCCGTCAAGATCTGGGCCACTCTCGGTGGCTTGATTCTCGCCTTCCAGATATATGTGTGGCTCCGCTGGATCACCGGCCCCAATTTCGAGCGCGTGCCCACCGGACCGAGCGATCCGCCAACCTTCATGAAGGTGATTCTCACCGTCTGGACCGCGGTGATTCTGCTCGGCCTGCCGGTCGGCCTGTATTTCTTCATCATCCGGCCATGGATGCGCGAGCGGCGAATAACGCTCGACGGCATGCTGTTCGTGGCCTGCGGCCTGATGTTCTTCCAGGACCCACTGCTGAACTACTTCAATACGTGGAGTACCTACAACACCTGGATGTTCAACAGGGGCTCGTGGGTGCAGGACGTACCGGGCTGGCAATCCTATGGTGAACCGGGCGCCATGATGGCCGAACCGATCCTGATGAACGCACCGGGCTATTCGTACGGCGTGCTGCTGTGCACGATCCTCGGCTGCTGGGTGATGCGAAAGACCAAGCAGCGGTTCCCCAATATCAGCACTATGGGTCTGATCGGCGTGCTGCTCGTCTGGACATTCTTCTTCGATCTCGTCATCGAAGGTCTGTTCCTGATGCCGATGGGTCTTTTCACCTACCCCGGCGCACTCCAGGCATGGTCGATCAACGCAGGCACCTATTACCAGTGGCCGCTGTACGAAGGACTCATGTGGGGCGGTGTTCAGGCCGGTCTCTGCTCGCTGCGCTATTTCACCGACGACCGCGGCCGGACCATCGTCGAACGTGGCTTGGATCAGATCCAGGGCGGATTCATCAGGCAACAGTTCACGCGTTTCCTGGCGATCTTCGCGGCGGTCAGCACCTTCTTCTTCGTGGGCTACAACCTGCCCGCGCAGTTCTTCGCACTTCACACCGATCCCTGGCCCGAGGATATCCAGAAGCGCTCGTATTTCAATATGGGCATCTGTGGCGAAGGGACCGACCGGCTCTGCCCACATCCTGATCTACCGGTTCCCTTCAGGAACAGCGGCTATATAGATCCGAATGGCCGTCTCATCTTGCCAGAGGGCGCGGAACTGCCGAAGATCATTCCCTTCGCCGACACCGACAAAGGAAACTGACATGAACAGTCGATCCAGCGCTGTACTCGACGTTCCGCCTGCACCGTTCTATCGGGCGGTCGGTGACGAAGTGGAAGTCTTTCGCGCCGCCGCCGTCGGCGGCCTGCCGCTTCTGCTCAAGGGTCCTACCGGCTGTGGCAAGACCCGCTTCGTGGAAACCATGGCCGCCGAGCTCGGCCGGGAACTGATCACCGTCGCCGGCCACGAGGACATGACCTCGGCCGATCTGGTGGGCCGTTTCCTACTCAAGGGCGGCGAAACGGTCTGGGTGGACGGTCCGTTGACGCGGGCCGTCCGGGCGGGCGCCATCTTCTATCTGGACGAGGTCGTGGAGGCACGCCAGGACACCACCGTGGTGATCCATCCGCTCGCCGATCACCGCCGCGAACTTCCGGTCGACCGGCTCGGGGTGACATTGCCCGCGGCACCCGGGTTCCAGCTGGTGATCTCCTACAACCCCGGCTACCAGAGCGTTCTGAAGAACCTGAAGGAGTCGACTCGGCAGCGGTTCGTCGCCATCGAACTCGGCTTTCCGCCGCCCGAGATCGAGCGCGAGGTGGTAGCCCACGAAGCCGGGGTCGACGCCGAGACGGCACGGACGCTGGTCCGGGTCGGCAGTGCTATCCGCAACCTGGACAACTCGCCGCTGCGCGAGGTGTCCTCCACCCGGATGCTGATCCTCGCCGGTGGTCTCGTCGCCGGCGGGCTGAACCTGCGCACCGCCGTGCAATCGGCGGTGGTGCAGGCGCTGTCCGATGACGCGGATATCGTTGCCGCTCTCGGCGAACTCGTCGACGCCGTGCTGCCGCAGCCATGACCGCCGACGATCCGAACGGGCCGGAAAGGTTCCGGTTCCTCGCCACCCATATCGCAGGCAGGTCTGTGGGTATCGCAGAGCTGCCCGCGGGCGGGGCCCCGTATACGAACGGCCAGGTCGTCTTCGTCTCGGGAGGCGGTTCCGGCACCGAGCAGCGCCGCGAAGTGCTCCTGCAGAGCGCGCTGCTCGGCGCCGGGAGCCTGGATCCGGCATTGGTGCGGTCACTGCGGGGGCGTCCCTCGGCAGCGCGCCGCTACTTGGCTCTCGAAGGCCACCGTGTCCTCAGCGAACTCGCCGAACGTCTCCCGGTCGCAGCCGGGCTCGGGCTCGACGCTGAACCGAGAACCGCGACCGCTGCGGATTCACTCGCGGCGGCCAAGGGAAAAGGGAAGATCGACGAGCCACCGGAGTGGTTCGGCACCATCAAACCCGCCCAGTTGGTGGCGTCGGATCCCGGCCCCGGCGGGCGGGCGACCGACCGGGAGCTGCGGCTGGAATTCGATCTCAGCGAGATACCGGAGGCCGACGAGGAGCTCGAGGACAGCGTCGAGAAATCCGAGGAGAGCAAGATTCTCAAACTCTTCGAGAATCCGCTCTTCAGCGGCAAATCGGTGATGGAATTCCTCCGCAGAACAGCGGGCAGTTCACGCTCGGACGGGGACGGGCCCGCCGGCGCCGAATCCCCGGTCAGTGCGGTGCGGCGGGCGCGCATGGTCGGACCGCAGGCCCGGCCGCTGCCCACCCGGATCAAGTTCACCGACGCGGACAAGCCGGGCGCTGCCGCCGGAATCGGCGGCGCTCTGTATCCGGAGTGGGACGTTTTCAACGAGCGGTACAAGCCGGATTGGTGCCGAGTCGTCGACTTTCCGCTGACGGTTCCCACCGATATCTCGGCCGCGCGTGTTCCGCGCGACGATGTGCTCCGGCGGCGGCTGGCTCGGGTTGGGCTGGGCCCCAAGGTGTTACGCGGGCGCGCCGACGGTGACGAGCTCGATATCGAGGCGCTCATCGATCTGTTCGTCGATCTGCGTTCGGGCTTCTCACGGCCGGAGAACGTGTACCTCGAACACCGCAGGCTCGAACGCAATCTCGGCGTGCTGATCCTGCTCGATGCCTCCGGATCGGCCACCGATGCCGATCTGAAGGGCCTGTCCGTGCACGAACATCAGCGCCGCGCGGCCGCCACGCTGGCCGTCACGCTCGAAGAGCTCGGTGATCGTGTGGCGGTGTACGCGTTCCGGTCCGAGGGGCGCCACGCGGTGCACCTGCCCGCGATCAAAACCTTCGATCAGCGGTTCGGTGCCCTCGGACGCGCCAGACTCAACCAGCTGCAGCCCTCGAACTACACCCGCTTGGGGGCCGGCATCCGCGGTGCGGGCGAGATCCTCAAAAACGAAGCGGGAACACAGAATCGGCTGTTGGTCGTGCTGTCGGACGGTTGTCCCTACGACGGTGGCTACGAAGGCCGCTACGCCGAAGCCGATGCCGCCAAGGCGCTCGAGGAGTTGCGTGCAGAGGGCGTGGCCTGCCTGTGTCTGTCCATCGGCGCCACCACGCCCGCCGACGCCCTCGAACGTGTCTTCGGCTCCGCCAGTCACGCGGGCGCGGCGACCCTGAGCGAACTGAGCCCGCACATGGATGAACTGTTTCTGTCCTCGCTTCGGGAACTCGCCGCGCCCGCACCGCGGTAGCGAGACATCGGACCGGAAGAGGAAGGCTCGCAGTGGAACCCAGCACATCCGCGGTCACCGAGATCAAGGACTGGTCGAAGCAATACCACCGGCGCCACCCCATCGCCTCGCTACAGACCGTCGGACGTCAGGTCACGCTCGGGCGCGACGCGTTTCGCTACCTCGTCACCGATATCGCGGCGCGGCGCTTTCCCTTCGACGAATTCGTCGGGCAGGCGGTGTTCATGGTGAAGACCTCCCTGCTTCCGACGGTGGCGGTGGCGCTACCGATCAGTGCCACGCTGTCCATCCAGTTCGGTTTGTTGGCCGGGCAGGTCGGGGCCACGTCGCTGGCCGGGGCGGCGAGTGGGCTGGCGGTGATCCGCCAGTCGGCACCGCTGGTCACCGCCATCCTGCTCGCGGCAGCGGTCGGTTCGGCGCTGTGCGCCGACCTGGGCTCCCGCAAGATCCGCGAGGAGATCGACGCGATGGAAGTCATGGGTGTGTCGGTACTGCGCAAGCTCGTGGTGCCGCGGTTGGCCGCGGGGATTCTCATCGCGATGGCGCTCACCAGTGTCAGTTGCTTTGTCGGATTCCTCGCCGGCTATCTGTTCAATGTCTATGTCCAGGACGGCACTCCGGGCAGCTACATGGCGACGTTCTCCTCGTTCGCGACCGCGGGCGACCTGTATCTGGCGATGGTCAAGGCGGCGGTGTTCGGGGTGATCGTCGTCGTGATCGCGTGCGAGAAGGGCCTGAACACCCGGGGTGGGCCGGGCGGTGTCGCGAATTCGGTCAATGCCGCCGTGGTGGCCTCCATCGTCGTGCTGATGGTGGTCAATCTCGGCTTCACCCAGGTCTACACCATGCTGTTCCCGAGGACGACGCTGTAATGGCCGCCACCTATCTCCCACCGGGTGTTCGGACCGTGCTGACCGTGGCGGCCGTGCCGTGGCGCGGCATCATCAGGTTCGGGCACATGTTCACGTTCTTCGTGCGCGCGGTGGTGTCGATTCCGGTGGCGCTGCGGCAGTACAGCCGTGAATCCCTGCGGATCCTGTCCGATGTGACCTGGGGCAACGGCTCGCTGATCGTCGGTGGCGGAACGGCGGGTGTGATGATCATCCTCGGTGCCGCCGCGGGGGGCATCGTCGGTATCGAGGGCTTCAACGCCTTGAAGCTGCTCGGCATGGAGCCCGCGACCGGGATGATCGCCGCGACCGCCGCCACCCGTGAACTGGCCCCGATCATGGCCTCGATCGCCTTCGCGGCGCAGGCGGGGTGCCGGTTCACCGCGCAGCTGGGCGCGATGCGGATCGCCGAGGAGATCGACGCGCTCGACGCCATCGCGATCCGCCCTGTCCCCTTCCTCGTCTCGACGCGGCTGATCGCGGCGATCGTGGCGGTGATTCCGTTGTATCTGGCCGCGCTGGCCGCGGACTACCTCGCGGTCGAGTTGTTCGTCGGGTTGGTCGGCGGGCAATCGTTCGGCACCTACGCGCACTATTTCGACCTGGTTCTGGGTGGTACCGACATCGTGTTCTCGCTACTGAAGGCGATCGTGTTCGTCACCATCACCACGACGATCCAGTGCTACTACGGCTACTACGCACGCGGTGGACCGCAGGGCGTCGGTGTCGCGGCCGGTCGCGCGATGCGCGCGAGTATCACCGTCATGATCTCGGTGAATCTATTGATGACGCTGGCGCTGTGGGGTTTCGACGCCGGCTCCAGGATCAGCGGGTAGTGCGATGGCGATAGTGTTCGAATCCGATGACCGGCGCCTGTCGAACGCGAAGTTGTTCGTGCGGGGTGTGGCCGCGCTCGCTGTGGTCGCCGCCGCGGTCACGGCGATGGTCGCCCGATCCGAAGGCGCGTTCGCGCAGACCGTCGAGGTCACCGCGATGCTGGTCGACGTCGGCGACGGCCTCCCGAAACGTTCCGACGTCAAATACCGCGGCGTGCTGGTCGGCAGTGTGGCCGAAGTGGTTCCGGCCTCCGGCGGCGCAGCCAACAAGGTACGCATCGATCTGGTTCCCGAACACGCGGCGGGAATCCCGGCCACCGTGACCGCACGTGTGGTCCCGAGCAACGTGTTCGCGGTGCCCTCGATCCAGCTCATCGACAACGGTCCAGGACCGGTGCTGTCGGCAGGCGCGTCGATTCCCGAGGATCACAGCCGTGCCAGTGTGCAGCTGCAGACCTCGCTGACGGCGTTGAGCCGGATCGCCGCCGCGGTCGCCCGGCCCGGCACCGACCCCACCGTCGGGATCCTCGAGACCGTCGAGCGAGCCACCAGAGGCCGAGGCGACGACGCACTGGCAGCCGCGTCCCAACTCGAGCGAATCGTGCGCGCCTACAACGCCGAAGCGGCGTCCGGCGCCGGTCTCCCCCTCATCACCGGGCTGTCCGAAGGCGTCAAAGGCTTACAGCAGTCCGCCCCCGACTTGCTTGCCGCGCTACACGAAGCGGTAGGGCCGATGCGCAGCGTCGCCCAACAGCGAGAGCGGTTGGCGCAGTTGCTGACCGGTGCCGTCGCCACCTCCGAAACGGTCGGTACGGCGATGACGAATCGGACCGAGACACTGATCGATCTCAATGCCCGACTGGGCCCGGTCCTGCAGGTGCTCGCCGCGGGCAGCGACAACTTCGTGCAGATGACGACCTCGCAGACCCGGATCGCGCGCGTGTTCGCCGACGACTTCTGGCAGGTCGACACGCAGAGCGGCACCGCCAAGGTCATCGTCGAACTCACCCCGCACAAGCAGTACACCCGCACCGACTGCCCCCGCTACGGCGAACTCGCCGGGGCGAGCTGCCACAACGGCCCGGCGGCAGGCGCACCCGTCATCGGCGACGCCGACCAAGTGGTCACCCAACTCGAGCCCGAACAAGCCATCGCCGAACGCCTCGGCCTGCCGGTGGAATCGGTCGGCCTCGCCGAACTGTTCGGCCTGGTCGCACCGACGACGGGAGGACCACGATGAAACGCCGACGCGAACTCGCCGGCCTGACCGCGTTCCTGCTCGTCGCCGCGCTCTTGCTGTGGATGGTCCGGGTGACCCTGCAACGCGATGTCGCCGGTGACACACATGCCTATTCCGCGGTGTTCAGCGATGTCTCGGGACTGCGGGTCGGCGACGACGTCCGGGTAGCGGGGGTACAGGTGGGCCGGGTCGACACCATCGCCATCCACGGACCGCACGCGAAAGTCACCTTCCGGCTACGCCAGGATCAACCGGTCTACGGCAACACCCGCGCCGCCGTCATCTACCAGAATCTGATCGGCCAGCGCTACCTCGGGCTCAGCATGGCCGACTTCGGCGCCCCGGCCCGGCTGGCTCCGGGCGCGGTGATCCCGCTCGAACACACTGAGCCCTCCTTCGATCTTTCCGGGCTGCTCAACGGTTTTCAGCCCTTGTTCAGTACCCTCGACCCGGAAGATGTGGACAATCTGACCTCCGCGTTGATCCGGGCGCTGCAGGGCGACGACGGCGCGGTAGCCGCGCTGATCACCGAAACCGCCACGCTGGCACAGACTTTCGCCGGCCCGGATCAGATTCTCGGTGCGCTCATCGACAATCTCACGGTGGTCATGACCACACTGGCCGGGCAGAGTGCCGGGATACAGACAACGATCGCGCAGACGCGCAAGATCTTCGACGGGCTCGAGGGCAAGCGCGAGGCACTGATGGATCAGACCGGCCGGATCGCCACCGTGCTCGCCGATGCCGCGACTGTGGTCAACGGTGCGAGCCCGTCGCTGAACGAGTTCCTGCGTCGAGAACCCGGCTTCGCGAGCCATTTCGTCGACGGCAGGCAACGTTTCGCCTATCTCGGTTTCAATCTTCCGCTACTGCTGCAGTCGATGGTCCGGGCGACCGACGCCGGCGCCTTCGTCAACGCGTATGTCTGTGACATCGCGTTCAGCATCGTGCCGGGGATCGATCCGGTGATCTCGCAGATCCTGGCAGCCGCCTCCCCGACCGGCCGTCCCCAGAACTCCCCGATCTGTAGGTAGGACCATGATGAAGACACTGCGCGCCCTCGTCCGGCGCCTGCCGCGGCCCGGCACGGCGGGCGCCGGGGTCTCCGATACGGACCAGTCGCTGCGTATCGGACTCATCGCCGTCCTCACGATGGTCCTGTTGCTGGTCGCGATGGTCACGGTCAATTCGCTGCAGCTCGGGTCGCGGACCTGGCGCGCGGAATTCGCGCAGGCCGCGGGGATCGGCGCGGGCGACTCGGTGACCTGGGCCGGCATCCCGGTGGGGACGGTCACCAGCACCGAGCTGGTCGGTGACCGCGTGGAGGTGACCATGAAGATCGACGACGAGGTCAGCTTGGGCGCCGACACCGCGGCCGCGATCAAGTTGACCACCCTGCTGGGCTCACGCTATGTGGAACTGCGCTCGACCGGCGCCGGCACGCTGCCCGGCAATCGAATTCCGTTGTCGCACACCACGGTCCCGTACGATCTGGAGACCGCGCTGCAGGATGCCACCACCACCTTCGATCAACTCGACGCCGACCAGATCGCCGAGTCGATGACGGCGCTCTCGCACGGACTCGACGGTGTTCCCGCCCTGATCCCCGGCATCCTGCGCGACGTGCGATCCCTGTCCACCGTCATCGCCACCCGCCGCCAGCAGATCGGCGACCTGCTCACCACGACCGGCCAGGTCAGCACCGTCATCCGTACTCAGCAGGCCGAGATCGGCGCGGTCATCGGCCAGGGCAGCACCGTGCTGGGGCATATCGTCGCCCGGCAGGAAGCGCTGCACCGACTACTCGACGCGGTCACCACCCTGGTCCGGCGGCTCGAACCGATCGTGGTCGGCGAGGCGACCGAGATCGAACAACTGCTGACCGACCTGCGCGAGATGACCGCGATGCTCACCAGCCACGACGACCTACTCCGCAACATCCTGCAAATCCTGCCGGTGCCGTGGCGAATGTTCGCCAATGCCACGGGCACCGGCGCGGAACTGAACGCCAACGCCCCCGACGGAGCGTTCATCGACTCCTGGATGTGCGCGTTGAGTGCCACCGCGGTCGCCGCGGGCCGAGCCCCCTACCTCCAGGACTGCCGATGAGCGTCACCCTGTCCACCCTCAAACTGGCCGTCGTCAGCCTGACCGCCGCCTGTCTGGCCGGATGCTCGTCCGGCGCCGACACATCCACCACCATCACCGCCCGCTTCGCCAACGCCAACGGCCTCTACGAGGGCAACGCGGTCTCGGTTCTCGGGATGCGGGTGGGCCGGATCGTGCGCATCCAAGCCCACGGCGCCGCCGTCGAAATCCAGATGCGTATCAACGGCGGCATTCGGCTGCCCGCCGATGTTCAAGCGGTCACGATCTCGGACTCGATCCTCACCGACCGCCACATCGAACTCACCCCGGTCTATCGAGGTGGGCCGACCTTGGCCACGGGTGCCATGCTGGACACGGCACACACGAAATCGCCGGTCGAGTTCGACGCCCTGTTGTCGATGGCGCAGCAGCTGTCCGGCTCGCTCGGCGGTGACGGCAACGGCTCGGGGCCGGTCGCGGATCTGATGAACCTGGGGTCGGCGGCGACCAGCGGCAACGGCGAGAACGTGCGCGCCGCGCTCAGCGAGCTCTCCCGCGCGCTGCAACTGGGTGCGGATCACGGTGCGGTCACCCGCGACGCGATCACCACCGTCGTCACCAACCTCGACGCGCTGACGGCCGCGGCCGCGCGCAACGACGTGACGCTGCGTGAATTCGGCGGTGCCGTAGCACAACTCAGCGATTTCCTGGCCGAGCAGCAACTGGGCACCGGCGCGACCGGGGCCGCGATGAACAGGATCATCGTGGCGGTGACCGACCTGGTCCGACGCCACCAGGGCACGATCGCCGGTTTGGCGACCGACGCCGACACCCTGACCGGTTCGCTGGCCGCCTACGACTACAACCTCGCCGCATTCCTCGACGTGTTTCCCATGGTTGTCGACAACGCCTACCACTCCGTCGACCAGAACGTCGGCGCACTCCGTGCCACTGTCGATATCAACCGGCTGCTACTCGACGGCCAAATGGTCAAGGAAGTCTGCAACCTGCTGCAACTGCGGAATCTCGGCTGCGCCACCGGGACCATGCGCGACATGGGCCCGGATTTCGGTATCACCGCCATCCTGGCGGGCATCGCGGAAAAGAACGGCCGATGACACGCCAGGGCAAGGCGAGCCGGTTCGTCGCCACCGCCGCCGCGCTCGCCTTGTCGGCCACCGGATGCGCCGTGGGGCTGGACCGGCTGCCGCTGCCCGCACCAGGGCTCGGTGGTGACACCTACACCCTCACCGCGACATTCGCCAACGCCCTCAACCTCCCGACCAAGGCCAAGGTCAAGTTCAACGGCGCCGACATCGGCCAGGTCGAATCCATGTCCGCGCGCGACTACACCGCGGTAGTCACCCTGCGGATCACCTCGACCGTGCGCCTGCCGCTCGGCACGTCGGCAGAGCTGCGGTCGGCGACCCCGATGGGCGATGTCTTCGTCGCGATGAAACCCCCTCGGATCATCGAACCCGGAACCGCCGCCCTCGACGACGGCAGCGACATCGCGCTGGAATCGACCTCGGCCGCTTCGACGATCGAGGAAATGCTCACTCGCGCATCACTTCTGGTCAGCGGCGGCACCATCGAATATCTCACCACAGTGATCTCCGCACTCAGCGAGCATGTCGGTGGCCGCGGTGAGCGACTCGCCGGACTACTCACCGAGACCCGGACCCTGCTCGGTTCGCTGTCAGCCCGGTCGGGACAGATCAACGAACTCCTGCACTCCGCCGCCGATCTCAGCGCGACCGTCGCCGCCCAGCAGGGCACCCTGGCCGACACCGCCGCCGCGGCCGGACCGGCGATGCAGGTGCTGGCCGAGAACACCGGTTCGATCGTCACGCTGGTGGAGCGCATCGACACCATCGCCGCCCAACTCGCCCGGTTCCCCAGCATCCAGGGCACCAACACCACGAGTATGGCCGCCAACATCAACCGGCTCGCCGCCGGTCTCAACGCCGCGGCCACCAATCCCGAGGCCGATCTCGGCGAGGTCAATACCATGCTCGGCATTGTCATCAAGATGATCAGCGGACCCAACGGGCACGTCAAAGCCGACATCACGGGGATCGCGCTCCCCGATCCCGCCTTCCCCAGCACATCCGGTAGCCGAGCTCCCGACCTCACCGACTGGGCGGCCTTCGTCGGGTCGTTACAGCACATGCTCGCCCGACTGGGCAACCGTCTGGAAGGCGCGCCACGATGACCGAGACAACGCAGCGCAGCGTGTGGGAGGGGCCTGCCACCCTGCTCGTCGGCGGCATCCGCCGCGCCCACCACTATCGGGTGGTGGTCTCCCTGTTGGGCCTGTTCGCCATTCTCGGTGGCGCCTGTGGACATCTGATCTTCAACACTCTCGACCTGGATCCGCTGAGCCGGCCATACCAGGTCCGTGTCGAACTGGACCGATCCGGCGGGCTACTGCCTGGACAGGAAGTCACCCTGCGCGGGGTCCGCGTAGGACGCGTCGATTCCGTCGCGGTCGCCGGCGAGGCCGTGGTCGTCGTCGCCGCCATCGACGAGCATGTCCGAATCCCCACCTCCGGCCAGGTCCGTGCCGCGGCCCTGTCCGCGGCCGGCGAACAGTACCTGGATTTCGTCCCGGCCGGTGACGACGGCCCCTATCTGACCGACGGCGCACTGATCACCGCCGATCGCACGTCCACGCCGGTGCCGATGTCGGACATGCTCGAAAGCCTCAGTGGCACCATGTCTCAGATCGATCCGGCGCGCCTCGCGGCGATCTCCGCGGAACTGGGTGCCGGCCAGGCGGGCCCCGACAAGCTGGCGTCGATCATCGATGGTGGGACGTTCCTCATCTCGACCCTGGACACGACACTGCCGCACACGGTGAACCTGCTCCGCAACAGCAGAGTCGTCCTGACGACCCTGCACGACGGTCAGGACGCGCTGCGCTCCACCGCGGCGAACCTGTCCGCCACGCTCGGCGGCGTGTCCTCGATGACCGGCGGATTCGAGCAG
This sequence comes from Nocardia sp. FBN12, assembly GCF_050320175.1. GTDB lineage: Bacteria > Actinomycetota > Actinomycetes > Mycobacteriales > Mycobacteriaceae > Nocardia. Next base: position 2,770,318 of record NZ_CP190048.1, read on the forward strand.
CTCGTCGCGCAGACACCACCGCTGCTCGCCACCCTCGACACCATCCTCGCCGAGAACTCACCGACGATGGTCCAACTGCTGGGCAACCTTGTCACCGTCTCCCAGGTCGCCTACTCCCGAATCCCCGCCCTCAACGAATTCTTCTTCCCCCAGCAACGCGCCGGATCGGCTCTGGATGCGGTGACCTCGGCGTTTCATGACGGCGGCGTGTGGGCGCTGGCCAGCATCTACCCCCGCTACGCCTGCGACTACAACGTGCCGCGGCATGCTGGTTCCGTCCCCGACTACGCCGATCCGTACGTCAACGCGGACTGCACCGACCCCGACCCGACACTGATGCCGCGCGGTGCCCGCAACGCTCCCCGACCCACCGACGACCCCGTGCGACCTCCGCCGGTCGGCGACCCCCACCAGACCGCCGACCCCGCGCCGACCGGACCGCTGACCATCCCGACTCCCTACGGCGGCCCCTACGCCCCGGTCCCCCGGTGAGCCATCTCCGCCGCACCTCACCCCACCCGTACCGAATACCGCGAATCAGTTCCCCCACTGCCACCTAGGTGGTAGCGTCGCGCCATCAGTAACACGGTTACTCATGGATGCGGCGTACGTTGGCCGTGTCTGAATGCTGCAGCCGCCCAACAGCTTCCAGGAAAGGCAGCCCCGCTCACGGGGCCGAAACCCAGCCATGACTTCCTTGTTCACCCGGACGGCGCGACGCTGCGCCGCCGTCGCGGCGGTAACGCTGCTGATGCCGCTCGGTGCGGCGTCCATCCAGCCCGCCGCCGGTGCGCCGACGGGGCAGGCGGTGGGTCCGGCCGACTGTCTACCCGGCTCCCTCCCGGAAACCGGACTGCAGGGCGATGTGCCCGCCGCCGACCGTGACAGCGGCCGCACCCGTGACGGATTTCGCTGCAATATGCGCCTGCTCGGCAGTTCGGCAGGTCGTGGTGGCGGCATCACCTCGGTGACCTATGACCATTGCGCCTACATCGGCACCTTCTTTCCCGGCAACCTGCTCGGGCCCGACATCGGTGTGCGCGTGCTCGATGTCGCCGATCCGACCGCCCCGGTGCAGACCGCGACCCTGACCGAACCGGCCATGATCGCGGGGACTTGGGAGAGCCTGAAGGTCAACGCGGCGCGAAAACTACTGGTGGGCGCGGGCGTTCCCGCACTGACCGGTGCCGGGCTGTTGTCGGTGTACGACATCTCCGACTGCGCGCACCCGCGCCTGCTCAATCCGGGTCCCGGCACCGACCTGGCACTGCCGGTACCGATCACCGCCCATGAGGGCGGCTTCTCCCCCGACGGGCGAACCTACTGGGCATCGGGAACAGCGCCCGGGCTGCTCAGCGCCGTCGATCTCACCGATCCGGCAAACCCACGCGTGATCTGGCAGGGTCTGGCCGGGTTGTCGATGCACGGATTCGGCCTCTCCCCCGACGGCAACCGGATGTATCTGGCCAACAACATCGGCGGGATGAAGATCCTCGACGTGAGCGCGGTGCAGCGGCGTGATCCCGAACCACGCGTGCAGGAGCTGGCCGATATGCCATGGACCGACGGCTGGGCCACTCAGCATGCCGTACCCGTGACCTACCGAGGTGCGCCCTACGTCTTCGCCGTCGATGAGGCGGGGTCGGGTGGCGTCAAGCTCATCGACGTCTCCGACGATCACCGACCCCGGCTGGCGCAGTCGATCAAACTCGCGATCAACCTGCCGGAGAACCAGGACAGCATGATCGCCTCGGCCTCGGGCGGCTCGCTGTTCGCCTACGACGCGCATTACTGCGCCGCCGACCGGCCGACCGACCCCACCGCGCTGGCCTGCAGCTGGACCTCGTCGGGTATCCGCGTGTTCGACGTGCGCGACCCCGCGACCATTCGCGAGATCGCCTACTTCAACCCGCCCGCGCGCACCGCTGAGAAGGCCGAGCTGTGGAACTCACCGCACGCGCTCGCCTCGATCATCGGGCCACCGCTGCTCGCGGCACCGACCGTGGCCCAGTCGATGTTGCAGGGGCAGTTCGATCCGCAACAGGCACTCAGTTCGCGCACCGGCACACTGACTTTCGGTGATCTGTCCACAGACTGGTGCTTCTCGCCGCCCGAATGGCGTGGCAACCAGCTCTGGACCACCTGCGCGGACAACGGTTTTCTGGCCCTCGAGCTCGCACCTTCGGTCTACACCCCGCCCTCCGATCAGGCATCGACGACCGGATCATGAACCGGCACACCCTGTTCCGTGTCGCGACGATGGCGGGACTAGCCGTCTTACTGCTGGCGATGGGTATGGCGCTGCGGCCGGTGCTGATCTCGGGTGAACCCGCGCGCGAGCCACTGCTGACCGCTACCGAGATCGGCTTCGTGCAGGACATGGTGGCCCACCACAGCCAGGCATTGATGCTGGTGCAACGGCTCGACCCCGGTGTGGAGCCGTCGGTGGCGAGGTTGGCAGGCCAGATAGCCGACACCCAACGCACCGAACTGGGAATGCTGCTCGGGTGGTTGCGGCTGGCGAACGCACCGGTCACCGCCCCGCATCCGATGGCCTGGATGGCGCAGTCCGAGGCGCACCGGCACAACACCACGGCCCTCGAATCGCGCAACCCGGTGATGCCTGGCATGGCGACCACCGCCGAACTCGACCAACTCGCCGCCGCCCGCGGCGGGCAGGCCGAGGTGCTGTTCCTGCAGCTCATGCGCCGCCACCACTACGGCGGCGTCGAGATGGCCGCCGCCGCCGATGCACTGCTCACCGGCGGTGAGGTCGAGCGCGCAGCGCGCGGCATGGTGACCGAGCAGGGCCGCGAGGCCGGACTGCTCGACCTCCTGCTCTCTCGACATGGCGTCTGAACCTCCGCTCCTCCTATCCCCCGAACCATGAAAGTTGCTGACATGTCCGAGTTCACCCGCCGCTCACTGCTGACCGGCGCCGCGGCTGCCGGGCTCGCCCTCGCCGCGACTCGCACCGCCTCGGCCCACACCGGCATCGCGGTCCGCACCGGCGGCGTACCACTCACCAGGCACGAGCGCCGGGTCGTCGTGATCGGCTCCGGCTTCGGCGGCGGCGTCACCGCGCTGCGGCTGGCGCAGGCAGGCGTCGACGTGCTGATGCTCGAACGCGGCAAGCGCTGGGCGACCGGCCCCAACTCCGAAACCTTCCCGCGCGCCTCGCAGCCAGACAAACGCCTGCTCTGGCACCGCTCCAACCCGGTGTTGTTCGGCCGCCCACTGATATTCGAGCCGTACACCGGCCTGGTGGAAGCGGTGGCCGGTGCCGGGATGACCGCGCTGTGCGCCGCGGGCCTCGGCGGCGGCTCGCTGGTCTACCAGGGCATGTCGCTGCAGCCCACCCGCGAGGTGTTCGAGACGCATCTGCCGTCCGAGCTCGACTGGGGGCTGATGGACCGGGTTCACTACCCCCGGGTCGCGCGCATGCTCGGCCTCGCCACCGCGCCCGACGAGCTGGTCGATCACGAGAACTACCTGGCGGCAAGGGTTTTCGCCGACCGTGTCCGCGCCGCGGGCATGCCGTTGTCAAAGATCCCGATGCCGATCGACTGGAACTACGCGCTGGCCGAACTGCGCGGGGAGATGAAGCCGTCCTACACCAACGGTGACGGTGCCATGGGTGTGAACAACGGCGGCAAGAACTCCGTCGACGTCACCTATATCGCGGCGGCCGAGGCCACCGGCCGGGTCGACGTGCAGACCCTGCACGAGGTCACCGATATCGAACGAGCGCCCGACGGCCGCTGGGTGGTGCGCGTCGACCGACTCGACACCGCGGGCACCGTGCTCGAGAACAAGATCATCACCACCCCCACGCTGGTGCTCGCGGCGGGCAGTCTCAACACCACCCAGCTGCTCGTGCGGGCCGGTGCGAAGGGCCATATCCCCGACCTGCCCGACGGACTCGGCGGCGGGTGGGGCACCAACGCGGACCGAATCTATGTGTGGCGCAACCCATCCGCCGGGTTCGGCAGCGCCCAGGGCGGACCCGTTGTGTACGGCAGCAAGAACTGGGACGACCCGAAGGCGGCGTTCACCGTGATCCAAGCCTCGATTCCCCCGCTGGCCGTCGACCCCGGCAGCACCATGCTGGTCGGTTACGGCGTGAGCAGCGGGCGCGGCGAGTTCGTCTACGAGTCGGGCACCGACAGCGCGACCCTGCGCTGGCCCAGCGATGGCGACCGCGCGATCCAGGACGGGCACATCGACCCGGCGGTGCGCCGCATCGCCGGACCCGACAGCATGCTGCTCGACACCAACGCGGTGTTCCCGTCCACCTGGCATCCGCTCGGCGGCGCGAATATGGGCACGGTCTGCGATCTGGACGGGCGGGTGCTCGGTCAGCGCGGCCTCTATGTCCTCGACGGTGCCCTCATGCCCGGCAACACCGCCGCGTGCAATCCGTCGATGACGATCGCCGCCGTCGCCGAACGCGCGCTCGACAATCTCGTCCACACCGATGTGGGGACGGTGATCTGACAGCAGGCACCCTCGGCTATCGCTGACCCGTGCGGACGCCGTCCGCACGGGCGACGATCCGGCGAGCCTGGCTCAGAATCGGCGCGTCCACCATCGCACCGTCGACGGCGAAGACGCCCCGCGAGTGCTCCGCCGCGCCGAGAACGCGTCGCGCCCAATCGAGTTCGGCGAGGCCGGGACGGTAGGCCTCGGCGATGACCGCGACCTGCGTGGGATGCAGGGCCACCTTGATATCGAATCCGGACGCGACGGCGTCGGCTGATTCGGCGGCCAATCCGTCCAGATCGGGGATATCGAGATAGACCCCGTCCACCGCCAGCTTGCCGTGAGCTTTCGCCGCGAGCAGTGTTGCCGAGCGCAGGTGCTTGGCGACATCGCGATAGGTGCCGTTCGCGTGCCGGGACGAGCTGCCGCCCAGTGCTGCGACAAGATCTTCGGCACCCCACATCAGGGCGCTCACCGCGGACGAGCGAGCGATGTCGTCGAGCTGCCGAACGCCGGCCGGGGTCTCGACCAGCGCGACGATGTCATAGCCGCCCAGCGACGGCGGAATGTCGCCGGTTTCGGTTTTGGGGAGCATGAGTTGGCGGAAGGGTGTGCGCTCGACGACGTCGAGGTCGGGCTGGAAATGCGCCGAACCGAGCGGGTTGATCCGGATGATCGTTCGCGCGGGATCCAGGCGGCATTGCCGGATCGCCTCGCGCGCAGCGGCTTTCGCCTCCTCGCCGACACCGTCTTCCAGGTCCAGGATCACCGTGTCCGCGCACGCCGCCGCCTTGGCGAACCGCTCGGGCCGGTCCGCCGGACAGAACAGCCACACCGGGCCGCCCTGCGCACTACGTCCCTCGATTGTCATAGCGCAAACGATAACGTCATTCTCGCTTGTAATTCAACATATTTCGGCACATTGAGTCGGTGAAGATCTGCCATGAGCGGATATGATGGAAATGCCATTCTCGCAACTCGCCAAGAAAATGGGAAGCTTATGACCTCGCATCACGCCACCGCCGCAGCACGCAAGGGGGCGCCCCGGACCGCCGATGTCCGGTGGCGGCGGCCGGATGCGGTCGATCCGTTGCCGCGCCCGAACGGGCCTGCCTTCCAGGAGAAGCCGCAGTCTCAGGCGGTACACCAGGTACTGGACTTCTTCGAGAAGTGCCCGGACTGCGGCTATCCCGCGGAGGCCACCGAGACGCGGCGAATCTTCACCGACGGGCGCACGGACACGACATTGCAGCCGACCTGCGGGCTGCCGTGCGGATGGCGGGGAGCCCCGCGCGAGAACCGCGGCCGATGAGCCGGTCGGCACCGGGACGACCCCGCCCGATGCCGAGCGCTCAGCGGCCGCTGACGGCGGGCGTGGCGGCACCGACGCGCAGCGTCACCCGATCCTGGTAGAACGCCAGGTGCCCGCGCAGCCGCGCGACCTGTGGGGCCGGGTCCTCGTAGCTCCACGCCAGTGGCTCGTCGCCGTCGCCGTCGAAGCGCCAGTAGGTGGCTTCGCCTTTGAACGGGCAGATCGTGCTGTATCCCGTAGCCCTGCGCAACGAGACGCCGAAGTCCTCTCTCGGCAGATAGAAGACGAGTCCGTGGTCCTGCTCGTCGACCAGTAGCGCCCGCACCGATTCCGCGACCAGTAGCTCGCCCACGTGGACGGTGATGCGGTTGCGGCGGGCGTGGATGTCTATCCGATAGTCGGGGCGGGTCACGAATCCTGGGTACTCGGTCATCGAAATCCTCCTGTCACAGCCTCGCGCGCACAGGTACCGCGGCCTCGTCGGCCCGTGGCCTGCGGATCATGGCCTCCTGCGTGAACGAGGCGAGCAAGCGCCCACTCTCGGTGTGCACCAGTCCGCGAACACACGACATTCCGGCGCCGATCTGGATGCTCTCATGGGTGTACAGCAGCCAGCCCGCCCATTCGACCGGCTCGTGGAACCGCACCGAGACGGTCATGACCGCGGTGGACAGGCTGTGATGCGCCTGCGCGGTGCCGATCCCGGGATGCGCCCGCAAGCTGGCAGACACCGACAGATGCCCGGTGAAGTGCGCCAACAGCGCCTTGCCCAGATCGTCGCGTTCGGGGACCGGGTCGTAGTGCAGCCACGCGTGCAGTTCCGGCGGACCGACTTCGTCGGGGTCGTTCACATCGGCCACCCCGACGATGCGCAGATCCCGGCCGATCATGGGCATGTTCGCGGGCAGCGCGGCCGTTGGGCCCGGCACCTCGGGACGCGGTACATGGTGGCGCACAACGTCTTCGGTCGGCGCGTCGGCCAGCACCGACACGGTGGCGCATCGCCGGCCCGCCTGCTCCACCGCGACCACGGTGCTCGCCATGGAACGGCCACAGTGCGTCACGTCCACGGTGAACCGCACCGGCGCCGCGGCGTCGACCGCCCGGCTGAACACCGCGTGCCCGGAACGAACAACCTTGTCCGGCAACGCCTTCGCGGTAGCGACCAGCGCCTGCGCCAACAGTTGCGTACCGTCGACCACCTCTCGCGCGCCGCCGTCGCTGACGCCGACGTAGCTGCTCGGGCCGTCGGGTTCGACGTCGAAGATTCGCAACATCGCCGATACCGATGACATCGCCGACTCCTGCCGATCCGGTGTGATCGTCATCTGACCTCCGTCGCCCCAGCCCCTCTCGCCGCGACAACAGGTGCCGCACCCAGTGCGAGAGGCTCATTCTCTTCCTATGAGAATCTATATTACACTCACATCATGCCCGACATGTGGAACGACCTGCTCGCGTGCCTGGAATTGAAGCCGGCCGCGAGCACAGACACCATCGCCTACGAGGCCGTGAACCAGACCCTGCCCTACCACCGGATCTTCGGCGGTCAGATCCTGGGGCAGCTGGTCGTGGCCGCCCGGCTCGCCGTCCCCGAGAAGAGCGTGAAGTCGCTACACACGGTCTTCACGCGGGAGGGACGGTCGGACACCCCGATCCGGTACGAGGCGAACATCCAGCACGAAGGCCGTTCCTTCGCCACCGCCACCCTGCTCGCGTACCAGGCAGATCAGGTGATCGCGACGGCCGTGGCCTCGCTGCACACCCCCGAGGACGGCCCGCGGCGCCAGAGCCTGCCCGCGGTCGGCGAACCACCCGGCGCGGAGCACGAGGTGGTATTTCCCTTGCTGCCGTGGGAGGCTCGCTCCAGCGACGACCTCGACAGCACCGCGGCCGGACCGCCCACCTACACGATGTGGATGCGTACCCCTCCTGTCGCACCCGAACTGGGTGCCCCCTTGACCGCCTACGCCACCGACTTGACGCTGATCGGCACCGCGTTGCGGCCCGAGGACGGGATCAGCCATACCGGCAACGGCACCCGGTTCCTGTCCGCGGTCACCTCCCACACACTGTGGTTCCACCAGCCGGTCCGCAGCGATGCCTGGCAGGTGCTGCGCCAGCACAGCCCGATCCTGGCCCAGGGCCGTGCCTTCGGGCGCGGCGACGTGCTCACCGAGGACGGCGAGCTGGTGGCGTCCTACGCCCAGGAGGCAATGTTCCGGCTGCGCCCGTGAAGCACAGCAGAAGGGCCGTCGGCGCCATCGCGCCGGCGGCCCAGTCGCTTTCGCGGGGTCAGTCGCTCGCCGGAAGGGGGGCAGCACCTTTCAATGCCAGCGGCTCGGCGCCTACGCTGAGCGTGCCCGCACCCGCCTTCGTCACGAGAATCTCGGCACCGGACGCGTCGACATAGCGCTTGCCCAGCACATTCCCGTCGGCGAATTTCGCGTCGGGCGCACCGCCCGCCCGCGCACCATCGAGCGGAACCATCGGCACTCCGCCCGCCCGCAGATCGTCGAGACTGCTGCCCGCTTTCACCACGATGACTTCGGTGTCACACACCTGACTGCGCAGTCGCGCACCGTTGTTGACCATTGGCACTGTTCTCCTTCTTGTGGCTATCTACCCGCGCCGGGCACCGGTTGCGAGCTGTACTCCGTGACCAAGTCACGCCGCAGGATCTTCCCGGTCGGCGTCGCGGGCAAGGTGTTCCGGAAGACGACCCGGTCCGGGGTTCGCGAACCGCGCAGGCTGGCGCGGGCGAATCCGCGCAGTTCCTCCGGGTCCGGGTCTCCCTCGGGCACCACCACCGCGACGATGATCTGACCCCACTGCGGATCATCGATCCCGATGACGACGACCTCGCGCACCTGGGGGTGCTCTACCAGCACGTCCTCGATCTCGGCGGGTGCGATGTTCTCCCCGCCACGGATGATGGTGTCGTCGGAACGCCCACCGATATAGAGGAATCCGTCGGCGTCGAGTTCGGCCACATCCTTGGTCGCGAACCAGCCGAACGCGTCGAGAACCGATCCGATCCCGGTGTAGCGACCCGACACCTGCGGCCCGCGCACGTACAGCTCACCCGTGACACCCACCGGTAGCACGGTGCCGTTCGCGTCACGGATCTGCAGCTCGATACCGGGAACCGGGGTGCCGACCGAACCCAGCTTGCGCGCCACCGCCGGATCGCCGGAAGTCACGGCGGCGCGGTGCTCGTCCGGCCCGAGAACAGCGATGGTGGAACTGGTTTCGGTCAGGCCGTAGGCGTTGACGAAACCGACCTCGGGCAGCAGGCGCAGCGCTGTCCGCAACAGCGGCAGAGCAACCTTGGAGCCACCGTAGGCGAGGGTCTGCAGCGACGGTAGCGTCGCGCCGGTGCGTTGCAGCTCGGCGACGACGCGGGCGAGCATCGTCGGCACGACGGTTGCCGTGGTGACCGCCTCACGATCGACCACGGCGATCCATTCGGCGGCGTCGAAAGCGCGCAGGTACACCACTTTTCGTCCGGCGTACAGGTGCGACATCGCCGCACCGATACCGGCGATGTGATAGGGCGGTACGCACACCAGCGCGGCGTCGCGCGGTGCGGCGGAATCGAATTCGATCGTGCCGGTGATGTAGCTGACCAGGTTGTTGTGCGTGAGTTCGACTGCTTTCGGCGTCGAGGTGGTGCCGGAGGTGAACAGCACGACCGCGACCTGTTCCGGGTCCACCGCCACCGAGACCGGCTCGGCCACCGCCGCCTGTTCCAGAAACTGCGCCGAACGCACAACGGCCACACCGGAACCCGGCACTTCGCGCGCGACGATCTCGTGGAACTCGTCATCGCAGACGATCAGCGGGGTGTCGAGTCGCGCGATGAGCGCGCCGAGAGCATCGGCACCGAGTCGGTAGTTCAACGGCGTGAAGGGCACCGACGCTTGCGCTGCGGCGAAAAGCAACAGCGGCAACAGATGCCCGCCGGTCCCGACATAGACGAGGCTGCGTGCGCCGGATCCCGCCAGCACGCCCGCCCCGCCCTGTGCCAGCGCCTGCAGCTCGGCCACGGTCCACTGCACCTGTCCGCAGACCACCGCCCGCCGATCCGGGTTGCTCGACGCCGCCATGTCCAGCAGCAGCGAAATGCTCATGTCGCGCCCTCTCCACCCACACCGCTCGACGGCACGCTGAGGGGCCGTCGAGGCAGCCGGTGCCGTGATATTGCATTCTCCGGAGAAGAGAATAGCATATTCACTGACAGTGACCGCGAGCTGAAGAGGCGGGCAAACCCGTGATCCGTGTCGTCGACGCGCTAGCCGAGCCAGACTTCGATGCCGCGGCGACGCCCGCGGGAGTTGTCGTCGCGGTGGCCGACGATCCGGCGGCCGCGGCGGGCACCTATTGGCTCGAACACGCCACCCTGACTTTGACCACGATGGCAACGGTCGACCCACGGGTGGTGACCGTGCCATCGGTCTCCGACGCGCTCGACCGTCTCGACCGTCAGTGCACCGCCAGCCCGCTGGCCGCGACCATCTGCGACGACGTGCTGCGCGCCGGGCACACAGCGGGTTTCGACCAGGGTCTGCTCATCGAATCGCTGGCGTACTCCACGCTGCAGGGCGGGCCGGAATTCGCCGCCTGGCTCCGTGGGCGCGGAACGAAAAGCCGCACACCCGAGTCCGGCGATCCACTCGTGATCCGCCGCGAGGGGCAGACGCTGCACATCGGCTTCGATCGGCCGCACCGGCACAACGCTTTCGACGATCGCACGCGCGCCGCGCTGCTCGACGCGCTGGCCGTTGCCCGCTGGGACGATTCGATCCGCGCGGTCGAACTCACCGGCAACGGACCCAGCTTCTGCAGCGGTGGCGATCTCGCCGAATTCGGGACCTTCACCGATGTGGCGAGCGCCCATCTGGCTCGCACCCGCTACAGCCCAGCCCGCGCGCTGCACGCACTCGCGCAGCGTCTCGGGCCGCATTTGCGGGCCCACATCCACGGCCGCACCACCGGCAGCGGGCTCGAGATGGCCGCCTTCTGCGGCACCGTGACCGCCCATCCCGACACGGTTGTCGGACTGCCCGAACTTCAGCTCGGGTTGATCCCCGGTGCGGGCGGAACAGTGAGCGTGCCACGCCGAATCGGTCGCTGGCGCACCGCGTACATGGCGCTCAGCGGGAGCGTGGTCGATGCAGCCACCGCGTTGGACTGGGGGCTGGTGGACGAGATCATCGGATCCGGCGGTGCCACAACACCGACGACGGCGCGCTCCACCGCAGCGCCGTGACAGCCACCGATTGGGCCGCTTGCGGTGCCCTGTGGCTGACCGGTGACCCCGATGCAGCACCGGATCAGAGTCGATCCGGAATTCTCGCCCATGCCCGCACCGTCGCCGACGGGTTCACCGCGCGCACCGGGGTCCCGATCGATGTGGGTGTCGAACTGACCGGGCGAGCCGCACTGCTCGGGCTGTCGCGCCGGGGGCGGATTTCCGCGGGCGGGGCAACCCGGCTGATCGCGACCAGGGACGGGTGGTGTGCGCTCACCCTGGCTCGGGATGTCGACCGGGAGGCGATTCCAGCCCTGCTGGAGACCGCCACGGTTTCGGAGCCTTGGACGGCGGTTACCCGTTGGGCCGCAGACCTTTCCGCGTCGGAAGTCACCGCGCGCGCTCGCTTGCTCGGGCTGCCCGTGGCGGCGCTCGGTGAGCAGACACCCGCCCGGCCTGTCGTTCGGCGGATCGGGCCCGCCGGACCACCGCGGAGCCCATCCGGCTGCCTGGTAGTGGACCTGTCGTCGATGTGGGCGGGGCCGCTGTGCGGCAGACTGTTGATGGAGGCCGGCGCCACCGTCGTCAAGGTCGAAAGCCCGTCCCGCCCGGACGGCACCCGCCGCACTCCGCGATTCTTCGACTGGATGAACGCTGGAAAGCTGTGCTATTCCGTCGATTTCGATGCGCCCGAGGCACTGCGCAGCCTGCTCGCTCGCGCCGACGTGGTCCTGGAGTCCTCGCGCCCGACGGCATTGACCCGGCGCGGACTCGGCCCCGACCTCCCCGGCCGACCCGGCCGAGTGTGGGCGCGAATCACCGCCCATGGCAGCGGAATCGGTGCGAACTGGACCGGATTCGGCGATGACGCCGCGGTCGCCGGCGGGCTGGTCGGCATCGCCCAGGGCGGGCCCTACTTCTGCGCGGACGCGATCGCCGATCCCCTCACCGGGCTGGAGGCAGCCCGGTCGGTCGCCGAGGCGCTGGCCCGCGGCGGCGGCGAGCTGATCGAGGTGTCGTTGAGTGCGGTCGCGGCCGAATATGCCGCGCTACCAACGACTCCCGCACTCCCCCGGGGCGTCGCCATCCGGCCGGCATCGCCCCGGATCACCGGGCGGGGGTCGGCGCCGGGTGCGGACCGGGACGCAGTCCACGCACTCGCCTCGGTGCCGGCTCAGTGAACCGAGAACGGGAACTCAGCGGAGGCGCTCGGCGATGACCGCGGCGATCTCGACGGCGCCCGCGCAGTAATCCCAGTCCGGGTGGGGATCTACGACAGCGAACTCGAACGCGAACAGCCCGCCCGAGGCCACCGACACCCAGATCCGGCAATTGCGGCGGCCGCTTTCGCTGTGGTCATCGATGAGGAACGCGGGTCGGTCCGCGATAGTGAGCGTCCGGAAGCGGTCCTCAGTGCGATGGAGGTCCTCATGCGCCCGGAATTCCTGCCGATAGACAGGGGCGAAGTACATCTTGACCTGGCGAGGGTTCGCCGCGGCGGTGAGCCATCTGCAGTAGTGGGGATTGCCCGACCTGTCCGGCTCCCCAGGGCCGGCGAAACCGAAACGGGCGAGGTCGTCGAGCCCGAGCACCGTGCACGGGTGATTCAACAACTGGGCCAGCGTCCACGGCGGGGATACCGGCGGTGGCGTATCCGGCCCCAGAACTGTCGGCGGGGACGTGAGGGCCGCCGACCCCGAGGTGTCACATCCGGTCATCACGGCCGCGATGACCGATCCGACCGCCACGACCACGATCGTGCGCCGCCAACCCCTGGCTCGGTTATGCATAACCATTCCTCCCGCACACGATCACAGCACAACCGACGCGGATGCGCACCTGGCGAGGCCCGAAGTTTCGGCGCGAATGATGCTCTCTTACCAAGAGATGTGTATTCTCACTGCCGAAGAGCATATCCGTTCAAGTGGTGCATGGTTGATCGCCATGCACCGGGCAGGAGGCCATCATGGGCCTTTCCCCGCTTCCCGAGGACCAGTGGGATGACGAGGTCGACAAGGCACTGGCACGAATGCTGCCCGCGGAGCGGCGCAATCCGGCCCAGGCAGGCAACGCACTGTCGGTGCTGGTCCGCCACCCGGCACTGACTCGCGCATTCCTCGGCTTCAACGTGCACCTGCAATTCAGTTCCACCCTCGAGCCCAGGTTGCGCGAACTGGCCATCTTGCGCGTGGCACACCGCCGCGACTGCGCCTACGAATGGCAGCACCACGCCGCGATGGGCCGCGCTGCCGGACTCACCGACACCGATATCGAAGCGGCACGCCGAAACGGCACCGCCGCCGACGAATTCGATCGCCTGGTGCTGGACGCGGTGGACGAACTCGACGAGAAGTCCGCGTTGTCGGACGAGACATGGACGGCCCTCGGCGCCCGACTCGATGACCGCCAGCGCATGGACTTCGTCTTCACCGTCGGCTGCTATGCCACCTTGGCCATGGCGTTCAACACCTTCGGTATCGCCCCGGATGAAACAGCCGGCTACCCGCAACATTGAGCGAGGGGTGCGGGAACGAAAGCATCGAACGCGGCAGTGCCCGGGATGCCGACCTCGCGGCGCCGGCGAGCACCGCCAAGCGCGAAGCCGACGAGCACAACCAAGAGTGCGTCCACTGCCTGGCGAGGGCCGTAGGTACGACGCCCGGCAACGCTTGTCCACCCCTCGATTTCCAGCAAAGTTTGATGCCGGGCGATCGGGTCTCACTCGATCCGCTGGGCCGATGCGGCTACGACCTCCTGTCAGATCGGTCATCGAGATCGGTTCGATCTGACGGAGCCTCCGAACTCGGCGGTTCCGTTCTGCCATCGAATTCCACTACCGTCGAGGGTATGAGCGATACCCAGTGGACAATCCTTGGTGAGCAGGTACTCGACGAGAACCGCCACATCCGGTTGTCGACTGCTGATATCCGTCTGCCGGATGGGGTGGAGTTCACCCAGTACGTCGCCAGGATGCCACGGTGCGCGATGACCCTGGTGCTCAATGACTCCCGCGAGGTGCTGCTGATGTACCGGCACCGGTGGATCATCGACCAGTGGGTATGGGAGCTGCCTGGCGGGTATGTCGACCACGCCGAAGACGTGGCATCGGCAGCGGCCCGAGAGGTCGAGGAAGAGACCGGATGGCGTCCGCGCACCATGCAGCACCTGGTGACCTACCAACCCGCGATCGGCACTCTCGACCATCCGCAGGAGGTGTATCTCGCTCGTGGTGCTGACCTCACGGACACACGGCCGGACATCAATGAAGCCGAGGCGATTCGGTGGGTGCCGCTCGATGAGGCTGTGCAGATGATCGGCCGTGGCGAAATCATCGGAGCGGCAACGGTAGTCGGTGTGTACCGGGCGCTCACACTGCCTTAGCTGCGACCACCCGTTGACGGAAGTCCGCGACTTCTGGCATTTCCTCGTAGGCGGCGAGGCGTGTCCGCACATCGCGCAGGTAGGCGTGGGTTCGGCGGGACTCCATTCCACCGGACAATTCGAGCGCCTGTGCACCGACTCGGACCGCTTCGCGCGGGTCTTCCACCGCGAGGCTCGACGCGAGTAAGCACAAGTTGAACACACGCCCGCGCTGGTATCCGTCGCTCATGTCCAGCGACACTCGCGCCAGTCTCGTCGCACGATCGTGCTCGCCGAGGTCCTGGAAGCATTGACCGGCTTTGGCCGACATGTACGCCGAGTCGAGGTAGGTCAGCCAGTCGGGGCGGTTCGCCTCGCCCCGATCGAATGCGCGCTCGGCCTCGTTGAGCGATGCACCGCAGGACCGCTCGTCGGACCGTGCTGCATGCCCGTGCGCTTCAACCAGATGGCAACCGGCTTCCAATGTCGGAAGGCCCGCCGAGCGCGCCGCGATTCGCGCCGCCCGAGCGAGATCGATTGCGTCACCGGGGCGGCCGACGTAGGTTGCCTGATGACTCATCGCGGCAAGAATCTCCGCGTTCAGCGCAGCATCGCCTGCTGCGCGTGCCATCCGCAGCGACTGGATCAAATACCTTTGCGCGAGGCCATGTTCTTCGAGGTCGTAGGCGGCCCAGCCCGCGAGCTTCGTCAGCTCGGCCGCTGCAGCGAATAGCCGCCGTCCGATCTGTTCGGTGTAGCTGCCACGCAGAAGCGGAGTCACCGAGGTGTGCAGGTAATGCACGACCGTGGAGCGCACCTTGCCACCACCGACCTGATTGTCGAGATCACCGAACGCCGTGGTCATCGTGCGCACAGCGTCGATATCAGCGACCCCGACGCGACGCAGCCCGTTTGATGAGACCGGGTGTTCATGACCCGGCATGGTCAGCCACCGCATGCTCGCGGCCGGGTAGACCGCGACGGCGTAGGCCGTGCCCTCCAGGAACCGGCGACGCTCCACATCACTCCTCCACAACGCGGTCGCCGAGGCGGTCGCCTCCGCGAGGCTCAATGAGAATTCCAATCCCAAGTCGGGCGACTCCGCACCCGACATACCGCAATCGGCGGGCGCCACGCGACGACCACACAATTCGGTGAGGACCTCCGCAATCAGATGTGATCCCGGCTGCGTCGGTTGCTCACCGGTCAGCCATCGACCGACCGACGTGTGGTCGTAGCGGAGTTCGACGCCGATTGATCTGCCACGCTCGACAATTCGGCGCGCAAATCCTTTTCGGCTTGCTCGGGTCTCTGCGAGTAGTTCGGCAAGCTGATGATTTGGCTGCTTGGGGTGTCGGCCCATATTCGCAGTGTGGCACGGCTACCGCGACAGTGACGACCATCAGCCGATTCCGCACACCCCCCGCGCACACACCTACCCGTTGCGCGCGCCTTACATGCTGCCACCTAACGAGGTGTGCTGGAAAAGCCCAACGACATCATCGCGCCCCTCCACCAATGGGCCCAGACGATGACGACCGACGACCCGGTTCGCGAAGCGACCGCCGAGCGCCCCAGGTCGCCGAGCCGACGAACAGAGGTGACCCTGATGACCAGCACCCTCGAAACCAATGTTCTCGCCCTCCTCGAACGGGGCGGGATGCTGACCGCCGACACGATCACCTACAACCTCAACAGCTCGAGGTGGCGTGTGTCGCGTGTCCTGCACGCGTTGCACCGCAACGGCGATGCCTTTCAGAATCGGCGGGCGCAGTGGCAGATTTCGGCCGGCCAGCGTCGCCCGCGACGGCAGTCGACTCGATGAACCATCTCACCCCGCCGACCCCTACGCCCCGTCCGCCACTGGCCGACCTGGTGACCACGCTGGAAACGATGCGCGAAGCCGGATGGGTCAGGTCCGCGCCCGGTCCGACACCGCTTGACGCGACAAACCCGACCCAGCCACACGTCCCGCCCGCTGAAATCCCGGGAAATGAGCGATGACGCAAACCGGCCCACCCGCCAACACATTCGCCGAAACACCGCGCTCACGGTGTGAGTTCTACCGGCGCGTGTGTTCCCTGCCCACCGTCATCGACCCGGCTACCGGGCGGATCACGATGCGGGCAGGGCTGGTCGGTGCGGTGATGATGCCGACCGATCTGGCGCACCGGGTCAAAACCAGCCTCGATGTTCGTGGGGTCGCGCCGTTGCCGATCATCGGCCACCCCCGCGCAGCCATGTGGACCTTTTTGGTCAGGGCCGATATCCGGCCGATCGGTGATCCCGAACAGGTCGCCCGATTATGGGAAGCGCGGGTGGTGGTCATCCGTGAGGGCGATATAGCTTTGCCGTCCCCGGCCCCGGACCCTTTGATGGTCCGTACGTGGGTATCTCCGGCTATCAGCGTGTTCCGGCCCTCCGGAGCGGTCGTCATCGAATGCGCCCTGGGGTGCATACACCGGCGGCGTAGGCGATGAACCACGGCGGTCACTCACCCTGCCCCGACGAACCCGATATCCATCTCACGATCCAGTTCTCCAGTGTGCGAGTGGATTTCGTCGCGTGCCTGACGGCAGCGCTGGTTTTCGTCTGCGAGGTGGCCGCCCGCCGACCCGGCACCGTCGCCGTGGATTCCAGACACTGCACGGGGTTTCCCCGCCTGCCATGCGAACGCCTGTATCTACTGCCCTGACCCGACTACCAACCGAATGCCCGCGCGCGCCCGGTGAGACCACACCTCACCGGCCCCAATCCGCGCCGCACGGGCGGCCCCGGAATCGTTCCCCCGGCGATATCCCGGGGCCACACCAACCTTCGATCCACCCACTCACAACTGAACGAAGGGAGCACGGTGATGTCCCGTGCTGCGATCCCCGTCCATGTCGACAAAGACACCACCTTGCGCATCAAGATTATTGACGCATGCGGCCTGACTTGCACGTTCTGCCACAACGAAGGCACTCCGGTAGCCGTTGACAACCGACACCGTTTGCCTGGCGAGTTCCTCGCGGCCGGACCGAGCGGGCGGATGTCGATTTATGTCCAGACCAACGGCGCGGCCTTTCTCCCGGCCCCGGTTCCTGACAACGATGAACTCGCCTATGCGCTTACTGCACTCGGTGATGCGCTGGAGCTGACCGAAGTGCACCTGACCGGCGGCGAACCGACCTTGCATCCGGGCGTCGCCACGCTGACGAAGATCGCCGTGGATGCCGGGTTTCGAGTCGGCATGACCTCCAACGGAGAACGCGGTGAGCGCGTGATCGGTGATTGTGCCGCTGCCGGGCTGGACCGGGTGAATTTCTCGATTTTCGGGACCACCGCATCCGAACTCGCCGACGTGCAGCACGCCCGGTACCGCAATCCTGTTCTGGCCCAACGCAGAATCGACGCACTCGAACGTTCGATCGTGGCGTGCGAGACCCATGGAGTCAAAGCCAGCGCCAACATCGTCGTCCCCGACCACACACACGCCCCACGAGTGCACCGGCTGCTCGATGAGTTCTCCCCGAACCTGACCGTGCGGTTGCTGATGTCACTCGACCACGGCGATAGCTCGATCACCGCGATCGAACATATCCTCGCCGTGCGGGGCGCTGTTGCCGAAGCCCACTACGTCACGGCCGGAGGTTCCAACTCGCGCACCGCTTACCGCCTGCCCGATGGACGGCGCATCCTCTTCAAGCACATCCGCCCCGTCCGATTGCCGAATACCTGCACTGGATGCCGGTTCAACAACGGCACCGATTGCGAGGAAGGGTTCTACGGCGTGCGGCTCTACTACGACCGCACCGGCACTTTTCAAGTCGGAGTGTGCATCCAACGTATGGACCTGTGCTTGCCGCTAGCCGAATTCCTGAGTAGCCCCTTACGCACCGAAATCCTCGGACTTCGCGAGGCCGAGTACACCCGGCTCACGACCCACCGAGTCGGATAACCTCACCCCAAAGGCAACCCTGAAGGAGTCCCCGTGCCCATCGAGCACGAAGCGAAGATCCTCGACATCGACCCCGACACCATCGAGCGTCACATCCTGGACAAAGGCGGTCACAAGCTCGGCGAGCGATTCATGCGCCGCTACGTCTACGACGTCACTTCCGGTGTCGATGGCAAGTGGATCAGGTTGCGCGACGACGGGAAACGAATCACGCTCGCGGTCAAAGAGATCACCAGCGACGCCATCGACGGCACGCACGAGGTGGAGGTGCGTGTCGATGACTTCGCCGCTACCAACGCCCTGCTCGACATGATGGGATTCTCTGCGAAGTCGTACCAGGAAACCAAGCGAACCAGCTACACCCTCGACGGCGCAGAACTCGAACTCGACACCTGGCCCGGTATCCCGCCGTATCTCGAGATCGAGGCCGCAACCAAGGCCGACGTCGTTCGTGTCGCCGAACTGCTCGGCTATACCGAAGCTGACCTCACCGGCGAGAACACCATCAAAATCTACGCACGCCACGGAATCGACCTCAACACGATACGAGAACTGCGCTTCTGAAAGACGGCCCCCGAATCCGCTGCGGAGCACACGAACAGCACAACGCGAAAGGCGCCGGTTGCTCATCAAAGTGTGAGTGTCCGGGGCCATCGTTGTGCATCGACCGAGAAATTGACGCAGGAGCGGGGCGGACCGATTACATGCGAGCTACAGCCGCACCCCTTGAGAACGGCGAGCCTCCCCCTGGTACCTGACCGCCTCGTCCCGGTGTGAGCCGCACCGACGGCACGTGTGTGAAACTCGCGCGGACTAACCCTGCTCGTTGTCAGGATCGCGGCAGGCCGAGGACCCGTTGGGCGATGATGTTGCGCTGGATCTCCGAGGTGCCGCCCGCGATGGTGCCGGCGAAACTGCGTAGGTATCGCTCGAACCAGCTGCTCGTGAAGCACTCCAGGTTCAGTGGGTTCGGTGGCGCGCTCACCGCGGGATGGGTCAAGCCGTCCGGACCGATGTTGTCCAGTGCCCGTTCGGCGGCCGACTGCACCGCCTCGGAGCCGAGCACTTTGAGCACGGACAGGGTCGCCACGTCCTGTTCGCCCCGTGATTCCCTGCCGAGGGCGGCGGAGCCGAGTAGGCGGAGCGCGAAACTGTCCATGACCAAGCGGGCGTAGCCGTCGTTGTCGAGCGCGGTGCGCGGGTGGAAGTCGACGAGCATGTCTTCTAGGCGGTTGGCGAAACTCAGCCAGAGCAGCGTGCGTTCGTGGCCGAGCGAACCGTTGGCGACCGACCAGCCCTCGTTCTCCGGCCCCACCCGATTGGTCACCGGCACCCGGACGCCTTCGAAGTAGACCTCGTTGAAATCGAGGTCATCGGCCGCGCACGCCGACGCGAACGGCCGCACGGTCACGCCCGGGGTGTCGGTCGGGATCAACAGGACGCTGATCCCCTTGTGCTTGGGCGCGTTCGGATCGGTGCGCACGAACGTGAGCAGGACGTCGGCGTCATGGGCACCGGAGGTCCAGACCTTCTGACCGTCCACGACATAGTGGTCACCGTCGCGGACCGCCCGCGTGCGCAGCCCCGCGAGATCGGACCCCGCTCCCGGTTCGCTCATCCCCAGCGCCGCGGTGATCTCGGCGCGCAGGATCGGCACGGCCCAGTCCCGCTGCTGTTCCCCCGTGCCGAACGACAGGAGCGAGGCGGCGATGATCCCGACACCCTGCGGATTGAAACTGTGGTAGATCCGCCGCTTGGACAGCTCTTCGAGATAGACGTATTGCTGCAGGACCGAGGCGTTGCGGCCACCGAACTCCGGTGTGTTGGTCGGCAGCAGCCAACCGCTGTCGAAGAGCAGTCGTTGCCAGCGCCGAGCCCATTCCGGGACGTGCGCACTGGATTCGGACCGCTGGGTCGCCTCCGCCTCGCTCGGCAGGTGCTCGGTCAGGAACCCGACGAACTCGGCGCGGAATTCCTCGACATCCGGATCAAAGGTGAGTTGCACGGTATTCCTCCGCCACGATGGCCCGATGCTCGGCCGCGCCGCCGAGCAGCAGTTCGCCGGCCTTGGCGCGTTTGAGCGCGAATTGTAGGTCGTTCTCCCAGGTGAAACCCATGGCCCCGAACAGCTGGACGCCGTGCTTGAAAACCAGCGACTGACATTCTCCCGCAGCGGCTTTGGCCATGGACGCGGCCAGCCGGCGCCGCGGGTCGTCGGCGGCCAGGCACAGTGCGGCGAAGAAGCCGAGCGCGCGCGCCCGTTCGATCGCGACGTGCATGTCGGCCGCCTTGTGCTGCACCGCCTGGAACGACCCGATCGGCACGCCGAACTGGTCGCGGCCGCGCACGTGCTCGAGCACCAGGTCCAGGATCCGACGGCAGGCGCCGACGGTGGTCAGTGCCATGCCGGTGAGCGCGCACTGGTGGGCGCGCGCCACGTCGGCGTCGACCCGATCCGAGGCGGCCACCGCCACGTCGTCGAATGTCACGTCGGCCACGTGCAGCACGGGGTCGAAAACCGGTATGCGGCGGGCACTTACGGCGCCCGTATCGACAACGAACACGCCGGCGTCGGTGACCACCGCCAGTCGCGCGGCCCGGTCGCCGTCGAGCACGTGCCGCGCGGTGCCGTGCAGGCGCCAGCCCGCGCCGTCGTGCGCGGCGGAGACCCCGCTGTACACCGCCGCGCCCGGGCGGTCCACCCGGCCCGCTGCCGCGACCAGCGGGGCGAACTGCGACATCGTCGCCAGAAACGGGGTGGGATCGGTTGCCCTGCCCAGTTCCTCGAATACGATGCCCAGTTCGACGGCCGCGGCCGGATCGGCGAGTTCGGTCCAGCCGAGGCCGACATAGGTCTGCCACAGCGCGGCGGGATCGACGCCCTTGTCGACGACATCCCGGATCAGCGGTGGTGCGCACTCCTTGGCCGTGACGTCACGGACGATCTCGCGCAACAGCCGCTGATCGGAGTCGAACTCGAACAGCATCCAGGCCTCCGCGCTACTTCAGCATGCTGCCGGCGTCGACCGGCAGCGATACGCCGGTGACGAACCGGGCCTCGTCGGAAACCAGGTAGAGCACGGCATTGCTGACATCCACCGCATCCACCCACGGTGTGGGCAGGGTGTGGAACATCCGGCAGATCGGCTCGAGGTCGGCCGGGCCCGGGTTCTCCAGGTCCGGGCGGAACAGTTTGTAGGTGCCCTCGTTGAGCAACATGGAGGTGCTCACGTGCGTGGGATGCACCGCGTTCACCCGGATGGACTGGTGTCCGTGTTCCACCGCGAACGTGCGCATCAATCCGACCACCGCGTGCTTGGCCGCGACGTAGTGCCCGACGTTCGGGTAGGCCTTGAGGCCACCGACCGAGCCGGTCAACACGACGGCACCGCCACCGGCCGCGATCAGATGCGGCACACCGGCTTTCACGGTCTTCCAGACGCCGCCGAGATTGACGGCGATCATGTCGTCCCAGAGCGTCTCGTCGAGGTCGGCCAGCGGACCGCCCTCGTTGCCGATGCCGGCGTTCGCGACGATGATGTCGAGCTTGCCCAGCTGCTCCACACCACTGTCCACGGCCTGCTTCAGCGCGTCGTAGTCGCGCACGTCGACCTCGGCGGTCACCACCCGCCTGCCCTCGGCCTTCACCAGTTCCGCGGTCTCGGCCAGATCCTCGGGGGTGGACATCGGAAAGGGCACATTGTCGAGTTGCTTGCAGACATCGATGGCGATGATGTCGGCGCCTTCCTGGGCCAGCCGCACCGCGTGGCTGCGACCCTGGCCGCGCGCCGCGCCGGTGATGAAGGCGACTTTGCCGTCGACCCGTCCGGTCATGGTGAACCTCTTCTCGTTCAAGGGAATTCAGGGATTGGGAGTGAAGGTGATGTGCAGATCGCTGAGTCCGCGCAGGATGAATGTCGGCTCGTAGCGGTAGGTCCGGTCATCAGGCGCACCGTGGTGGGCTTCGTCGATGCCGATGTCGAGCATCCGGTCGAGAATGCGCTCGATCGACACCCGGCCCTCGACGCGCGCCAGCGGACCACCGGGGCAGGAGTGCACGCCGCGCCCGAATGCCATGTGCTCACGGAAGTTGGCGCGGTCGAGGCGGAATTCGTGCGGATTCTCGAATCGGCGCGGATCCCGGTTCGCCGCACCGGGGCAGAACATCACGGTCGAGCCGACCGGGATGTCCACGTCACCGACGGTGGTGGCGCGTGTGGCCAGCCGGAATCCGGACTTCACCGGCGAGTCCATCCGCAGTGTCTCTTCGATGAAGGTCGGGATCAGGCTCCGGTCATCGCGCAGCGCCTGTTGCACTGCGGGATTGTCGGCCAGTACCCGCATCGCGGCGCTGAGCAGTTTGGCGGTGGTCTCCTGCCCGGCGGCGAAAAGGAAGGTGGCCGAACGCACTACGTCGATCACCTCGGGGGTGGAACCGTCCGGGTATTTCGCCAGCGCGAGCGAGGTCAGCACGTCGTCGCGCGGATTGTCGCGGCGTTCGGAGATGTAGCCGACGAACTTGTCGTCGAGCCATGCGAGGGGATTCGTGGCGAGGGATTCACTGTCGAGCGCGCCGACTCGCTGGCCGGGCTGGGCCGCACCGAGCACGATCCTGAACTGTTCGTGGTCCTCCTCCGGCACGCCGAGCATGTCGGCCACCACCAGCAGCGAGAACGGTTTGGCGTACTCGGACAGGAATTCCGACTTGCCCGTCGCGAGGAACTCGTCGAGCTGGCGGTCGGCCAGCCGCCACATGAAGTCCTCGTTCTCCTTCAGCCGCGCCGGCGTGAGCAACCGGTTCAGCACCGACCGCGCGTAGGTGTGTCGCGGCGGGTCCATGGTCACCATGTGCTCGAACATCGGTAGTTGCGCACGGTGCTGCTCGATGAGATCGGTGATGTCGTCACCCTCGATCGCGAAGGGCAACGGCGGGAACGGGCCGCCGACGGCGACAGCGGAGGAGAACAGGTTCGCGTCGCGCAGCACCTCCACCGACTCGTCGTAGCCGGTGACCGCGTAGACGCCGTAGTGCGTTTCCTTCTTGACGGGGCACTGCGCACGCAGGTGATCGAAATAGGGATGCGGATCCGGCACCAGGTCTGGATCGGCGAAATAGTCGACGGTGTCGAAATCGGTCATTCGGATCCTCCTCGGAAACTGCATTGTCTATCTGTGAGAATAACATTCTCGCAAGGTAATAACAGGGTCGGGGCAAAATGAATGCGCGTCAATTCAGGGCAGATAGACCCGGCTCGCCAGCCAGCGTCCGTCGACGAGTTGCATCGTCATCAACACACGGCTGCGATCGACCCGCGGATCGGTGGAGGCGGCGTTGGTGACCGTCTGGTCGATGAACAGCAGCACCTCGACCTCGGTATCGGTCGCCGACTTCACCGCCGCGTCCAGGACCGCGCCTTTGCCGGTTGCCTTGTTCTCTTGCAGCAACTGGCGCAACTGACCACTCGAGCGGGTGTACATGTCCCGGAACTCGCCGGTCGACCCGTCCAGCACCGCGGTGAAGTCGCGATCCAGATTGCTGGAATCGACGCTGGTCAGGGTCACCGCGTACGTGCGGGCTGCCTGCAGTGCCGCCTCGGCCGCGCTGTCCACCGCCCGCTCCTCGCGCAGCTGCCAGCCGAGTACACCGGCGCCGATGAGCGCCGCGACAGCCACGAGGGCGAGCGCGGGAACGGCCGCGCGACGCGCGAAACCAGCCAGCCGTCTACCGCGGTCTTTTCGTTCGCTCGACGCCGAGTCGCCGGACTCCGCGGCAGCGGTGGCCGATTCAGCGGCAGTGGCGTCACCGGACTGCTTCGGCGACCGCGAATCATCCTTCTCGGCAGTCTCTTTCACCTCGTCGTCGTCGGTCGGCAGGTCGGCTACGGCAATGTCGGTATCGCTCATGGTGTCGTTCCTCGCGGTAGGGATCGAGCTCGGTCGGCGGTCTGGTCCGGTCATCGGTGTGGAGCGGGGGGCGGATCGGGCAACGGCGGGCCCGCGAAGGTCAGGGGCAGCGACAGCGGTCCCACCGGTGTCTGGAACGTTTGCCGGACCGCGGGCTCGCCGGGTGGCGGCGGGCCGGGGATCGCGGCACCAGGCGGGCGCGGCGCGTTGGCGGCGCCACGGATCAGGACCGACGGGTCGGTGTTCGGGCAGTACGTATACCGGTACGGCTCGGGAAAATCGGGCAGCGACGGCGACCGGCGTGGCAGGTCGTAGTCGCAGGAATAGCGGGGATACAGGTTCACCAACCCCCAGACACCACCGTCGTGGAAGGCGACCGCGATCGCGTCGAGGGTGGATCCGCCTCGCTCGGTCGGGAAGAAGAATTCCTGGAAAGCAGGCACTCGCGCGCCGGTGACATCGGCGACCACCCCGAGGTTGTCGAGCAGCTTCGCGCCACCGTCGGCGTTGCGGGCGAGCACCGCGTCCAGCGCGCGCAGCGTTCCCGGCGACGCTTCGAGCAAGGCCGCGTAACCACCGGATTTCGCACTCATCCCGGCCATCACCTGATTCATATCGGTGGCGAACGCACCGAGGCCGGGGGCGAAGTCGCGCACGGTCCCGAGCACCTGTCTGCTGTCGCGCAGCAGGCTCACCGTCTGCGGCAGCACCTCGTCGAGCGTGGAGATCAGGAAGATGCCGCCGTCGATGATGTCGGCCAGCTTCTCCGGCCCCTGCGGACCGACCCCGAACCCGTCGACGACCGCCGCCAGCTGAGCCGGCTCCACTTGGGCCAGTGTGGAATCCAGCTGACTGAGGGTCTGCCACAGCGGAGTCGGCGTGCTGGTGCGTTCCACCCCGATCTCGGCGCCGTCGCTCAGGTAGGGACCGTCGTCGCCGGTGGGCCGGAAGTCCAGGTACTGCTCCCCCGCCAGTGACAGGCTCGCCACCCGGACCTCGCCGTCGGCCGGTACCGCGGTGCCGGAGTCGATCACCGCCACCGCGACCAGCCCGGATCCGGTGAGTTCCACCGACTCCACGGTGCCGACCGGCACCCCACGCAGGGCGACGGTCCGGCCGGTCAGCAGCCCGCCCGAATCGGCGAGATGGACGCGAACCCGGTAGGTCGACGCGGCCGGATTCACCCCCAGCGCACCGAATGTCAGATAGCCGATGCCGATCACCAGCGTGAGCACCAGCGACACCGCCGAGGCCGCTGCCCGCCGTGCGCGGACCGCGCCCACCGCGTCGACCACCAAGCGGGCAAGGGCTTCACCCACACCACCCGTCATCGGCCCGCTCCGGTGATCCGGCCCTGCAGTCGAAGCAAGGTGTAGGTGAGCGTGCCGACGAAGTTCGTCCAGTCCCTGGCGTCCGGCAGCCTGCTCTCCGGATCGCCGGGGTGGTTCACATCGGGCAGCACACCCAGTGCCAGATCCTGGAAATCCGCGTCCGTGCTGGCCGCCGTGCTTGTGGTCACCGCGATCACCGGTCCGAGCATCGAATTCATCGCCGCCACACTGGCTTCGGGGTGGGTCGCCGCGGCGTTGAGCTGCTCGGCGATCCGGTTGATATCGGCGATCATGCCGGTGGTCTCGGTGCCGTCGAGACCGGGGAACCGCGCGAGCTGCTCGGAGATCCGGCCGACCTCACCGACCAGCGACAGCGCCTGGTCGGAGTTGGCGCGCAAGGTGTTCAGCGCGGGTCCGGCGGTGGCGAGGACCTCGTCGATGGTGCCGGATTGTTCGTGCACTGTGCGCGCGAGCTGATCGACTTCCGCCAACGTCGCGCGGATGTCGGCCGACCGTGCGGCGAGCGCCTGCACCACCCGGGTCGACTGCGCGATCAGGTCCGCCATCCGATCGCCGCGGTCCCCGACCGCATGGCCGAGCCCGTTGACAATCGTCGTGAGATTACGCAGGGCACCACCATTGACCAGCAGCGATGCCGTGGTGAGCAGTTCCTCGACAGTTGCCGCGGCGGAGGTGTGCTCCCGGGCGATGCGGTCGCCGTCGGCCAGCGCAGGCGTGGCGGGCGTCGCTTCGGCGGGCGCGGTCAGCGAGACGAAGATATCGCCGAGCGGGGTGGCCGAGCGTAGTTCGGCGGTGGACCCCAACGGCAGGCGAACCTCGCGCCGGATGCTCAATGTCACGACGGCGGTGTAGTCGCGCACCACCATCTCGGTCACCTCGCCGACGTCGGCGCCTGCCAACCGCACTTTTGCTTTGGCGGGCAAGTTCAGCGCGTTCGCGAATTCGGCGTGCACCGTGTAGCTTTCGCCGCTGCCGCCGGGCGCGGGCAGTGGCAGGTCGCCGAGCCCGACCGCGCAGCCGGTCCCGCCGACCAGCGCCGCGAGCGCGAGCGCTCCGGCACGACACCAGGCGCTCATCGCGGCAACCTCGACATCGCCTCTAGCATGTCGGTGATCCCGAAGTCGGGCCCGAAATCCTGCAATGTCCCTGTCGCGCAGCCGAGTTGGCGCAGCCCGAGGATATTGCAGAATTCCTTGACCAGCTGGCCGTCGAAGAAGACCTTGTCCAGCAGGGCGTGCACGCGGACACCGCGATAGTCGAAGTCGACAGCGTTGTAGGCGTTGTTCAGCAGCAGCGGTGTCACGTCGATGAACTCGGCGAGCTCGCTGCGATAGTCGGCCATCGCCTTTGTCACGGTGGCGCCGTTGGACAACGTGGCCGACAGCGTGCCCGCGTTGGCGGTGAGCAGCGCGTCGGTCTGGCGCATGATCTCGACGATCTGGGCGCCCGTACCGCCGGTGCCGATGCCCAGATCGGCCACCACGTCACCGAGTTGCCTTGTGGCGGTGCCGAATTCGCCGACGACGCGGTCGTTCTCGGCGGCGGCGCGCAGCAGTTCGGCGAGTTGGTGCACCAGTTGGGTGATCGTCTCGCGGGTGGCGTCTCCGCCGTCCTCGCCGAGTTTCAGCGCCACGGCGAGCTGATCGAGGGTCTCGCGCAGTGGCGCACCGCTGCCGGTGGCGATCGCCGACGACGCGGTGAGCAACCGCGCGACCGGGCCGTCACCGGGCCGCTCACCTTCGAGTTCGCCCGCCATTCGATCGGCGGCGCCGAGCAACCGGTCGAATTCCACCGGCGTGCGGGTGCGGTCAAGGCCGAGGCGCGCACCGTCCGGCAGCGTGGGCCCACCTCGGTAGACGGGTGTGAGTTCCACATGGCGGTCGGTGAGTACCGATGTCGACAGGGTGACTGCCCTGACATCGGCGGGGATCGCGACATCACGATCGACGGCCAGGGTGACCTCCACCTGGGAGCCGCGCGGCTCGACGGCGGTGACCTCCCCCACCGGCATGCCGAGCACCGCAACGGCATTGCCCACATACAGGCCGGCGGCATTGTCGAACATCGCGGTGACGGCGGCTCTGCGTTCGCCCCGGATCGGGCTGTCCGCGGATCCGGCGGCGACGCCGATCCCCAACACCACAGCGGCGGCCAGCAGTACGCGTCCGGCTCTCATCGACAGTCCTCGAAGTAGGGGGGCAGGTTCGCCGTCTCCGCGCGCCCGCCCAGCGCGCACATCCACGAATCGATCAGCGGCCCGGCCGGCGCGGTGAAGTCGACTTCGTTGGCGGTGCCGGAGGCATTGGCGAAGTTGCGCACCGGAATCGGCAGGATCTCGAGCGTGCTGCGCAGGAGCTCGTCGTTGCGCGCGAGGCTGCCGAGCAAGCCCTCCAGACCGGTCAGCAGGGCGTCGACGGCGGGGCGGTCGTGCACCACCAGGGTGCGCACCTGATCGGCGAGATCGCGGGTGGCGCTCATCAAGCGCACCACCGCGTCGCGGCGCGCCACGATCTCGTTGAGCAGGTCGGTGCCCTGGGCCATCACGGCCGCGAGGTCGGCTTGCTGGCCGTGGATCACCGAGGTGAGCGTCGCGGTACTGGTCAGCAGTGCGCTGGTCTCCCCGCGCCGCTCACCGATGACGGCGGCCAGCGCGCGCAGGTTCGCCAGCATGGCGGGCAGCACCGAGGGCATGCCCTCCAGCTGTCCGGCCAGGGTGGTCAGCGAGTCACCGATCTGGGCGGTGTCGATCCGGTCGAAGGTAACGGTGGCGTTGTCCAGCGCGGTCTGCAGGTCGTAGGGAACTTCGGTGTGCGCCAAGGGAATCCGCCGGTCCGGTAGCGCACCCTCGCCCGCGGGCCGAAGCTCGACGTATCGGGCGCCGAGCAAGGTGGTCAGCTTGATCGCCGCACCGGTCTCGGCGCCGAGCGGCACCGCCGCGTCGATGTTCAGCGAGACCAGCACTCGATCGCCGACCAATCGCGACGCGCCCACCGTGCCGACCCCGACCCCCGCGATCGTCACCGAGTCCCCGTTGCTGATCCCGGCCGCCTGGGCGAACTCGGCTTCGTAACGCACCGTCCCGACACCGACCGCGCTCACTCCGACGGCGCCGACGGTGGCCGCGAGCAGGAGCACGACCGCGATCAGCCCGAGCAGGCCGCGCGAATGCTCCTCGATCGGCCGCTGCGCCAACCGGATCCACTGTCGTACAGGTAGTTTCATCGTCGCCTCACCGGCAGATCGGGGAATACTCGGGTTGCCCGCTCGGCGTGGCGAGGCCGACAACGGTCGGCACCAGCGCCTTCAGCGACGGCAACAGGGTGATGTTGAAGTTGCACAGATAGGTGCTCAGGTACGCACCCTCTTGACTGACCCTGGCCAGCCCCTTCATCAGCGCGGGCAGGTTGAAACCGAGGTAGGCGAAGTTCTCCTTGTTCTCCTCGAAATGCCGGGTGAAGCCGGGCTCGCGGTAGAGCATGGCGTCGAGTTCGGGCCGCACATCGTTGAGCAATCCGGCCATCCGGCCGGTGACCAGCGCCGTCGAGTCCAGCGTGCCCAGTAGTTCGTCGCGGTGCGCGGCCAGCCCGCCGATGATCACCCGCGACTGGGTGATGAGCCCGCTCACCTCGCCGCTGTGGCGCGCCAGATCGCCGACCACCTGGTTCAGATTCCCGATCACCGCACCGAGCACCTGGTCGGGCCCGGCGAGCGACTGTGCCAGTTCCGATATCTGTTCGATCAGCAGGACCAGGGAGGTCTGATCACCTTGCAGCGCCTTGATCAGCGCGCCGGTGACGTTGTCCACCTGGGCGGGGTCCAGACCACCGAACAGCGGCTCGAAACCGTTGAGCAGTGCGGAGATATCGAAGGAGGGTTCGGTGTGTTCCACCGGGATCTCGGCACCCGCCGCCAGTGGCGTGCGCGCACCGAAGTCGGCGAGCGCGAGACCGAGATAGCGCTGCCCGATGACATTCTGATAGGTGATCGAGGCTTTGGTATCGCCGTAGAGCACTTGATCGTCCTGCACCCGGAACCGCACCCTGGCCTGGATACCGGCCAGTTCGATGCCGTCCACCCGGCCGACCCTGACCCCGGCCATTCGCACGTCGTCGCCGACCCGCAACCCGCTGACATCGCTGAAAATCGCTGAGTACCGGTGTGTTTGGCCGTTGATGTCACGGTCGAGCGTCACGTAGGTGACCCAGATCAGCGCCATCGCGACCGTGACGAACAGACAGACCCCGATCAGCGGGCGGCGGTAGCTCATCGGGTGCCTCCCATGGGAAAGGGGCCGTCGGCCAGCAACGGCACGAGCACGGATTCGGCACCGTTCTGGTTTCCGCGCAGCGCTCGCTCGATCAGTGCGGTGATCTCGGGCGGCAAAGCGGCCACCCCCGGGTCGGCGGGATGCGATCGCGGGTCCATGACGGGCGGCAACTCCTCGATCGGCACCGACGTGGGGGCTGTCGCGCAGCTCGGGCCCGCCAGCTCTCCGTAGCGCGGGCAGTCAGCGCGGGTGTAGGGCGTGTGTGGTGTCATCCGGAACTGGAACTTGCCGCGCCCACGGGGGCTGTCGGCATTCCAGAATTCCTGGTACCACAGGTCGGACAGTTTGCGGATACTCACCACGATCTGGCTGAAAGCCGGTGAGCCCGCCGCGAATACATCGAGGACCGGGCCCATGTTGTTCGTGATGTCGACGGCCTGGTCGGTTCGGCGGTCCAGCGTGGCGCCGACCGTGCCGACCGTGCTGCCACCGGCGGTGAGCAGTCCCGCCAGCTGGCCGTTCTGTTCGGCAAAGGTACGCATCGGGAGCACGGAGTGATGCAGTGCGTCGAGCAGTTCGGGGGCCGCGGCGGTCAAGCCGCGGACCGATTCCGCGAGCATCGTCAGGGTCGGTGGGCCGCCGTCGTCGGCGAGCAACGCGTCGAATTCCTCGGTGATGCGCTCGAGCCGGGCACCCGCACCGACCAGATCGGTTCCGCGCCGGTCGGTCGCCTCGGCGACCGCGGCGAGCACACCCACCGTGCCCGCCGACCCGATCCGCGCGGTGGCGGCGATGATCTCGCGCAGTTTCGTCAGTGCGGTCTGTAGCTGCACCGTGGACAGGCTGGTGTCCTGCCGGATCTCGGCGTTCGCCGTGAGCGGCAGGCCCGGACCGTTGTCGACCAGCTGCACCGACGAGACCGCGAACACATTGCTGGGCACGACCCTGGCCGTGACGGTGCGTGGGATGCGTTCGGCGACAACAGGATCGAGCAGCAAGCGGACCCGGTTGGCCGAGCCCGCGCCGGCCGGGGACACCCCGTCGACGATGCCGACCAGCATCCCGCGGAACTTCACGTCGGAGCGGGCGGGCAGTCCGTCGCCGAGTTGTTCCAGAACGGCTGTCACCTCGACCTTTTCGTCGAATCGCCCGGTCGACCTCATCAACAGCGCGGTGACCCCCAGCGTCACCACCACGATCACCACGACACCGCGAAGGAGCAACGCCCAGCCGGCGGGACCGCGGCCGTCCTTCTCGAAGAGCACAGACATGAGCTCAGCCCCCCAGCCTGGCACTGGCACCGATGCCCCAGAGCGCGATCGTGAGCAGCAGATTCACGATGATCATCAGCGAGATCGCGGCGCGCATCGCCCGTCCGGCGGCGACGCCGACGCCCTGGGGACCACCCGCGGCGTAGTAGCCGTAATAGCACTGCACGGTCGAGGTGATGATCACGAAGAGCACAGCCTTGCCCAGCGAGTACGCGATGTCCGGCCCGTTGAGTACCAGCTGGAAATAGTGCTGGTAGGTGCCGGCGGAGAGCCCGCCCGACAGCCCGACGACCGCTTCCACCGCCAGGTAGTTGGCGGCCAGGCAGACGAGATAGAGCGGGACCATCGCCACGATCGAGGCCAGCAATCTGGTGCTCACGAGGTAGGGCACCGAGCGGATGGCCATCGACTCCATGGCGTCGATCTCCTCGGCGATGCCCATCGCTCCCAGCTGGGCGGTGAATCGGCAGCCCGCCTGGGCCGCGAAGGCCAGCGAGGCCATGATCGGCGCCAGTTCCCTGGTCGAGGCGGTCGAGGCGATCAGGCCGATGGTCGGTTCCATCCCGAGCAGGTGCAGGGCGTTGTAACCCTCCAAACCGACAATGGCCCCACCGGCCGCGCCGAGCACGATGATCACTCCCGCAGTACCCCCGCCGACAACGATCGAGCCGTTGCCCCAGGTGATGTCGGACAGGATGCGCAGGAATTCGCCACGGTAGTGCCGCAGCATCACCGGGATCGAGAACAGCGCGCGGAACAGGAACGAGAACATGTGCCCGACGCGCATGATCGACACACCGGCATGCCGCGAGACCCGCAGGACGGTGCGCGTGCCGCGCGGGCGGTACGGGCTCGCCATCACAGCCCCTGCCGGGGGAACAGGATCATCGCCAGCTGCGTGAAAACGACGTTCACGAGCATCAGCAGCAGGATCGAGGAGACCACCGTCGAGTTGACGGAATTCGCGACGCCGGCGGGCCCACCCTCGGTGTGCAGGCCCTTCTCGCAGGCAACGACGGCGACGATCATGCCGTAGATCACGGCTTTGACCAGGGTCAACCACAGATCGCTGACGGTGGCGAACGAGGCGAACGTGGTGACGAAACTACCTGGCGCTCCGTTCTGCGCGAACACGTTGAACAGGTAGCCGGCCAGAAATCCCACGAAGCACACCACACCGGTGAGCGAGACACCGACCAGCACGGCCGCCGCCACCCGCGGCACCACGAGGCGCCGCACGATCGAGACGCCCATGACTTCCATCGCGTCCAGCTCGTCACGGATCTTGCGCGAGCCCAGGTCGGCGCAGATCGCCGAGCCCACCGCCGAAGCCATCAGCAGCGCGGCCACCATGGGCGCGCCCTGGCGAATCACCGCCAGCCCACTGGCGGCGCCTGCCAGCGAGGTCGCGCCGACCTGACCGGCCAGCAGACCGAACTGGATGGACAGGGTGACTCCGATCGGGAGTGAGACGAAGATGGTCGGCAGTACGGCCGCCGAGGACATGAACGCCGACTGCCTGACGAACTCCCCGAACGCGAAACGTCGTGTGACGATGTCGGTGACGAGGTATTGGATTGCGCGGACACCGAGGATGAACTGCCCACCCACCGTCTCCAGTGCGGCGACCGGGTGACGCTTCAGGTAGCCGTGCCACCACGCCACGATCGCCCGGGTCGCGGGCTTTGCCTGCGGAGTCCGGACTTCGCCGTCCGGGGTTTCCCCGGCCGCAACTTCGCGGTGGATCGTCATCGCTGGTCTTTCGGGTCGGCTGGGCCGCGACACAGCGCGGCGAGAAGGAGCGGACATTCGCTGCACCACTACCCGGAAACGTGCTTCTCCATTGTGACCATCATTACTCGCACCCGTCAAGAGTGATGACGAACTAACAGGAGAATGTCATTCTCATGGCGTAGTCGACAACGGTCACCCAGCAAGGACCGAACCCACCCAGCGAATGCGCGCCAACCGCGGTACAACCGCACGTTGACGCGCTTCTCGGCACCACTGAGCCAACTCCGCCGGAACCAGTCGACAGCGGTGATCACACGTCGAGTCCGCCGGGGACTCGACCGCAGGAACTCTCGCTACGCGAGCGGCACGAGGTCGCGCATCCGCTCCCGGAACGAGGGCGGGAACAGGGCGCCGGACCGGAAGGACTCGATCGGCGACCTCGCCTCGCCGGGGAATCCGGCGGCGGCCAGCGCGCACGACTTGAACGCCTGCGCGGCCACACTCACGCGGTGGCAGGACGCGCCCACCCGCGCTTCCAGTTCTTCGGGAAGGCTGTCACCCCAGACGGCGACCTCGGTCAAACCGTTGTCCAGGCAGTCGAGCACACCGGCGCGCACCTCGCTTTCGGCGAGGTAACTCTGCACGGATACCGCGACAGCGGTGGGCCACAGATCATGGTTCGCCTCCGCCAGCGCCGGTCGCAGTTCCAGCACGGTGGCGCCGAGAATCTGCAGCGCGCCGACGTTGTCGAGGTCGGACACGAGAACGGTGACCTCCCACCCCGCCGCGGCCCGATCGAACAGCCAGCCACCCGCGTGCCGAACGACGTCGGCGGCGTCAGGGCCGACGACCGCCAAACGGTGACGTAGCGGATGCCGGTGCGCGTGCGCGCGCCAACGAGTCGCGGAATCGACGGATCGTGTAGCCATATCTTCCATCCCGTTATCGCGTACGAAAAGCCGTAACGGTCGCCTCGGGGGTGACCTGGCAGCGCCCGCCTGTTGTGACGCAGCACTACCGGTCTCGCGGAACGCAACTGCTGCCCACAGTAATTCGATTCTCCTCGGCGCGATGGACATTCTCCGATTACGCCCAAATGTGATCCACCTCACAAATAATGCCACGCGGATCGCCTACTTGCCGCCACGCTTTCGGACCTTGTTCGCCGTACGGAAATATGCTTCTCTGTTTGAGAGAACGCTGGAATCATCCAGCTGGCCCGACCTGCCGGAGATGGAGTTCGACCGATGCGCACGATTCCGCCAGACCTGGTCCGTCACTACCGGGAACAGGGCTGGTGGACCACCGAGACCCTCGGCGATCTACTGACCAGCGGGCTCCGCGCCGCACCCGACGCCGCCTTCCGGGTGCATTCCGCGGCACGGCCGTGGTCGGGCACCTTCGCCGATGTCGAACGGACCGCCCGACGGCTCGCGGCGGGCTTGCACCGCCGTGGCGTCGAGCCCGGCGATGTCGTCGCGTTCCAGCTGCCGAATTGGATGGAAGCCGCGGCGACCTTCTGGGCGTCGGCGTTCCTCGGCGCCACCGTCGTGCCCGTGGTCCACTTCTACGGCAGGCGAGAGCTGACCCATATTCTCGAGACCGTCCGGCCCAAGGTCTTCGTCACCGCCGACCGGTTCGGCAGCCTGGAATTCCCGGTCGAGGTCGCTCGCGATGTCCCCATCGTCGGCGTCGTCGGCCGTGACTTCGACGAGTTGCTCGACGACGAACCGCTGCCCGGCACGCTGCCGGTGGAGCCGGATCGCGCGGCGCTGATCGCGTTCACCTCCGGCACGACGCGAGCCCCGAAAGGGGTCGTGCACAGCCATCACACCCTCGGGCACGAAACACGACAGCTGGCCGGGATCTATCCCGGCGATCGCGGAGACCAGATCACCGCCGCCCCGGTCGGTCATTTCATCGGCATGATCAACGCCTTCCTGATCCCGGTGCTCGACGGACAACCGATCAACCTGGTCGACGTGTGGGATCCGGCGAACATCCTGCGCCTGATGACCGCCGAAGGTCTCGCCGTCGGCGGCGGCGTTCCGTACTACGTCACCAGCCTGCTCGACCATCCCGACTGGACCGAAGCGCACCTGCCGTACCTGCGCTACGCCGGGCTCGGCGGTGCCTCCGTTCCCGCCGCCCTCACCACCCGCCTGGCCGGCGCCGGGATCACCGTCTACCGCTCCTACGGCAGTACCGAGCACCCGTCGATCACCGGTTCACGCCATACAGCACCGGCGGACAAGCGGCTGTTCACCGATGGCGCGGCACTGCCCGGCGTGCAGATCCGGCTGGCCGAGGACGGCGAGATCCTGAGCCGAGGCCCGGATCTGTGTCTCGGCTACACCGACCCCGAGCTCACCGCCGCGGCCTTCGATGCCGACGGCTGGTACCACACCGGCGATATCGGCGTCCTCGACGACGACGGCTATCTGACGATCACCGATCGCAAATCGGACATGATCATCCGCGGCGGCGAGAACATCAGCGCGCTCGAGGTCGAGGAGATCCTCCTGACAGTGCCGGGAGTGGCCGAGGCGGTCGCGGTCGCGGTGCCCGACCAGCGACTCGGCGAGCGGACCGCCGCGGTCCTGCGCCTGCTCCCCGGACATCCGACACCCACGCTCGACGACCTGCGTACGCATTTCGCCGCGGCGGGCATGGCCAAGCAGAAGTGGCCCGAACAGGTGCACGCCGTCGCCGATTTCCCGCGTACAGCCAGCGGCAAGATCCAGAAGTTCGTGGTGCGCGCCGACCTCGCCGCACGCGCCGGCGGCGTTGCGATTACCCCTGAAAGAGAATACGATTCTCACAAGGTGACAAGGAGGATTTCATGACGAAGATCGAGCTGCCGTACCAGCTTTTCGATGCCGACAACCATCTCTACGAGACCAAGGAAGCGCTCACCAGGCATCTGCCCAAGGAGTACGCGGGAGCCATCCAGTACGTGGAGATCAACGGCCGCACCAAGATCGCGGTGCTCGGCCAGATCAGCGAGTACATCCCCAACCCCACCTTCGATGTGGTGGCCCGCCCCGGAGCCATGGAGGACTACTTCAAGAACGGCAATCCCGAGGGCAAGAGCAAGCGCGAGATCTTCGGCAAGTCGATGAAGGCCATCGACGCGTTCCGCGATCCGGTGGCACGCCTGCAGGTGATGGACGACCTCCAGCTGCAACGCGCGCTGATGTTCCCGACCTTGGCCAGCCTGGTCGAGGAACGGCTGCGCCACCATCCCGAGCTGATCCACGCGGTGGTCAAGTCGCTGAACCGGTGGATGCTCGAGGAATGGGGCCAGGACGGCAACTTCGTCCACTCCGATCGGATCTTCACCATCCCGGTGATCACCCTGCCGATCGTCGAGAAGGCGATCGAGGAATTGAACTGGGCCGTGGTCGAACACGGTGCCAAGGCGATCCTGGTTCGCCCGGCTCCGGTACCCGGCTTCAAGGGGATGCGCTCGTTCGCGCTGCCCGAGTTCGATCCGTTCTGGAAGCGGGTCGTCGAACTCGACGTGCTGGTCACCATGCACTCCTCCGACAGCGGCTACTCGCGCTTCGATGCCGAGTGGGACGGCAACCAACTGGAGATGCTGCCGTTCAAGACCAACACCTTCGCCATGACGAACCAGTGGCGGCCGGTCACCGACGCAGTCGCGTCCTGGGTGTGCCACGGCGCGCTCAACCGGTTCCCTGACCTGAAGATCGCGGTGATCGAGAACGGCTCCGCGTGGCTGGAGCCGCTGCTGCAGCAGCTGACCGACGTCTACAAGAAGGCGCCGGAGGGGTTCGGTTTCCGCAATCCGATCGAGGCCATCAAGCAGAGCCTCTACGTGAGCCCGTTCTGGGAAGAGGATCTGCAACGACTCTCCGACGTCATCGGCGTCGATCACGTGCTGTTCGGATCCGACTGGCCGCACCCGGAGGGTCTGGCCGAGCCCGCGCGCTACATCCACGAGATCAAGGACATGCCGCTGGCGAACCAGGCCAAGATCATGGGCGGCAACCTGGCGCGGCTGCTGAAGGTATGAACTGGGAATCCATCCCGCAGATGGTCCTGAGCGCGGCGGATCGCTTCGGCGATGCCGAAGCGGTCGTCGACGGCGACCTGCGGTTGAGCTTCATCGAACTCGCGGCCCGGATTCGCCGGGCCGCGGGGGCGTTCGCCGAGGCGGGCATCGGCAAGGGTGATCGGGTGGCGCTGTGGGCACCCAACTCCGCGGAGTGGATCATCGCGGCGTTCGGCCTGCTCACCGCGGGCGGCGTGCTGATTCCGGTGAACACCCGGTTCAAGGCCGAGGAAGCCCGCGACATCATCGCCCGCAGTGGTGCCAAGGCGGTGGTGGTGGAGCAGGGCTTCCTCGGCACCGACTACACCGGCGTCACCGACGTACCGATGATCGACCTGAAGTCCGGTTTCCTCGACAGTGGGCAGCCGCTCGAACGCCCGGTCGCGGGCACCGATATCGCCGACATCGTCTTCACCTCGGGGACCACCGGCCGCCCCAAGGGCGTGATGATGAACCACCGGCAGACGCTGCGGTTGTACTCGGAGTGGTGCGACCTGGCGGATCTGCGGGAGGGCGACCGGTATCTGATCGTCAATCCCTTCTTTCACATCTTCGGGTACAAGGCGGGGCTGGTGGCCTCGCTCATCCGGGGCGCGACCATCCTGCCGGTGGCGGTCTTCGATGCGGACGTGGTCATGGACATCGTGGAACGCGAGCGCGTGACGATGCTGCCGGGGCCGCCCACGCTGTACCACTCACTGCTGGAGGCGAAAGGCACCCGGGACCTGTCCTCGCTGCGGGCGGCGGTCACCGGTTCCGCCGACATCCCGGTGGAACTGATCCGCCGGATCACCGAAGAGCTTCCGTTCCAGTCGATCATGACCGGCTACGGCCTCTCGGAAGCGGGCACGGTCACCGCCTCGCGGCCCGGCGACAGTTTCGAACAGATCGCGACCACCGTGGGTCAGCCGTGCGCGGGGGTCGAGGTCGGCATCGCCGACGACGGCGAGGTGCTGGTCCGCGGTTACTCGGTGATGCTGGGCTATCTGGACGACCCCGACGCGACAGCCGCCGCGATCGGTGCCGACGGGTGGCTGCGCACCGGCGATCTCGGCGAGCTGGACCCCGAGGGCAGGTTACGCATCGTCGGACGCAAGAAAGACATGTTCATCGTCGGCGGATTCAACGCGTACCCGGCGGAGATCGAGGGCTTCCTGCTCGAACATCCCGCGGTGACCCAAGCCGCGGTCGTCGGCGTGCCGGACGAGCGACTCGGCCAGGTCGGCCGGGCATACGTGGTGGTCAAGGCCGAAGTCACCGAGGCTGAGCTCATCGAGTGGAGTCGCGATCGGATGGCGGGATTCAAGGTGCCCCGGTCGGTGCGTTTTCTGGATACCTTGCCGCTCAACGCGACCGGCAAGGTGATGAAAGACCAGCTGCGGTGAGCCATCCCGGGCCACGGCGAGGGCTGATCCGTGGCGCCACCGTGTTCGGCCGGTCGTGCACTGATGTGCGCTGGTCGAACGGGCGCATTACCGCCTGTGGTACCGGATTACGCGCCGAGCGGGGTGAACCGGTGCTCGAGGCAGGCGGCGGTTGGCTGCTACCAGGTCTGCACGATCATCACATTCACCTGCGCGCGCTCGCGGCCAGGGCCGGGTCGGTTCCGTTGGGGCCGCCGCAGATTCGTGGCCGGGAGGGATTCGCGGCGGCGGTGCACCGGGCTTGCGCGCGGCTGCCGCGCGACGGCTGGCTGCGCGGTGTCGGATACCACGAGAGCGTGGCCGGACCGCTCGATCGCGATGTCCTGGACCGGGTGGCGCCGGATCACCCAGTGCGCGTGCAGCATCGCTCGGGGGCGCTGTGGGTGCTGAACTCGGTGGCCTGCCGGGCGGCCGGAGTGGACTCGTGCTCGTTGCCCGGCATCGAACGCGATGCCGCGGGCCGTGCCACCGGACGACTGTGGCGGATGGACAGCTGGCTCGGTGCCAGGGTGGGCGGCGGACGCGTCGACCTGAGCGCGGTCGGGGCGGCGGCGGCAGCGGCGGGCGTCACCGGATTCACCGACGCCACACCGGATCTCACGGTCGAGGCGATCGACAGTGTGGCCGCCGACCGTGCAGCCGGTGCACTTTTGCAGCGCGTGCACTGCATGGCGCCACCGCGGACACCGGACCGGACCGGCCTCGGATTCACCCTCGGTCCCACCAAGATCCTGCTGGACGACACCGACCTACCCACACTGCCCGACTTCATCGCACGCATCCGGGCAGCGCATGCCGTCGGCAGGCCGGTGGCCGTGCATTGTGTCACTCCGGTGCAATTGGTGCTCACCATGGCCGCTGTCGACGAGGCCGGCGTACTGCCCGGCGACCGCATCGAACACGGTGCCATGATCCCCGCCGACACCCTGCCATGGCTGCGCCGCACGGCGATCACCGTCGTCACCCAGCCACACTTCCCCGTGGAACGGGCCGCGCAGTACGCCGCCGAGGTCGACCCCGCCGACCGCGCCGACCTGTGGCGACTCGGCTCGCTGATCGCCGCCGGGGTCGGCGTCGCCGCCGGAACCGACGCACCGTTCGGCGACGCCGACCCGTGGGCGGTGATCCGTGCCGCGACGGAACGCGCGGAGCCGGAGCGCATTTCGCTGACCGCGGCAATCGGTCTCTTCCTCGGCGAACCGACGGACCCGGCCCGCCCGCGCCGGATCACCGTGGGCGCTCCTGCCGACCTCGCTTTGCTGCGCCTTCCACCACAGGACATCACCACGCCACACCGCGACCTCGTCGGTGCCACGGTGATCG
The DNA here is from genome assembly GCF_050320175.1 of Nocardia sp. FBN12. Classification (GTDB taxonomy): domain Bacteria; phylum Actinomycetota; class Actinomycetes; order Mycobacteriales; family Mycobacteriaceae; genus Nocardia. Next base: position 2,810,019 of record NZ_CP190048.1, read on the forward strand.
ACGGACATGTCGTCTTCACCGCGCGGGGCGCTCGTCCGGGGGGCGCTAGGGCTTGCGACGATGCATTCGCCACACTGACAGGTCACCGTCGAGCGTGAGGTGTTCGACCACCGTGAACCCGAACCGCTGATACAGCGGAAGGTTTCGTTCGGTCGAGGTATCGAGCCAACAGGCGTGCCCGGCTCGGTCCAATTCGGTCAGACCATGTTTCATCAGCGCCGTGCCGAGTCCGGTTCCCCTGGAGTGCGGTGTGGTGCCGATGGTCGCCAGCACCCATGCGCCGTCGGGCACCGGCAGCGTCGACATCCGTTCTTCGGCCGCCATCAGACGATCGAGTCGGTCGCCGTGCAATCCCGCGATTCTGGCCGACACCTGCGCGGTCGGCGCTGGGGTGTCGGGAGGAAGGAAGGCGATCACACCGTTGCCGGTGGTGTCGATATAGGCGCTCCCGTGCGGCAGCGCCATGTGCTCGAGGTAGATGCGCTGCAGCGATGAGATGCGTTCCAGGCGAGCGTCTTCCGCGACACACCAATTCGTCCAGGGGTAGTCGGCGAAGGCCTCGCCGAGTATCTGCGCGGCGCGGTCGAGGTCTGCGGTGGACAAGGTGCGAATCGAAGTGGGCATACTCAATTTGTACCTATGTACAAATTTGAGGTCCAGTCAATTTCCGGCCACGTACGATCGCACGTCGACGCTGGGTGTCCGAGGCCGAGCGAACGTGTAACGGAGAGATCGATGGCTTACCTGGCCCGCGCCACGCGCCGTGACTCGATTGTCGAGGCAGCCGCCACGCTGGTGGCACGAGAGGGTCTGAGCGCGGTGACGGCGCGCGCCGTCGCGAGCGAGCTCGGCGGCTCACAAGGACAGATACACCATCATTTCTCCTCGACCGACGATCTTGCCGCCGATGCGTGGCGGCGCTACGCGGCCCGCGAGGTCGAGGCCTACCAGCGCGCGGTTGTCGACCTCGACCCCGGGGCCGCGCTGACACTGTTCTTCGCCGACCTGATCGGCGAGAGCGGCGACGAGGAGCACGCGCTGGCCCGTTGGGCCGAGGCCGGTGCGCACGCCCAGATCCGCGGCCCGGTCGCGACCAGCTATATCGAAACCCTCACACAATTGACCGACGTCCTCACAGCTGTCCTGTCCGGCGCGCACTCCGACGCGGCGCAGGCGCGAGCGGCCGCCGCTCGCCTCCTGATGGTCGGCGTCGGACTCGCCGGAATCACCCGGATCACCGACAACCCGCCACTGCCGATAGGGACGGTCATGCTCGCCGCGATTCGAGCCGAAATCAATTGACGGAAGCCTCGGGGCGCCTTGAGTCATCACGCAGCGGTGTCGGTGCCGTTGCGAGCTGATGCAGCCTTTCCATGGCGGTCAGAATCGCTAGAGCCTTCGTGGTGGGCAACCCAGTGATGATATCGCCGGCCACCCGCGGGGTAAGGCCGGCCAGCAGCGCCGCGGCTACATCTGCGTTCATCTCGGCGACGATGGTTGCGGCTGGACTATCGTCGTTGCGCTCGTCGGCTAGGCGAACGACGTTGTCATGTCGACGACCTCGGGTGAGGTCGGGACGCTGCTGATCGAACTTGGCGCGGTTCCACGCATCACCCCACTCGCTCACCGAAGTCCAGGTGCCGTCGTCGGTTTCGTTCAGCCGGTACGCCTGGTCTGCCTCATCCAGCATCGCGTTCACCAGGCGAAGAGTGACATCGAGACCGGGGAACCGTTTCCCGGTGAAGATGTCCGACAAGGTGGTCGTCGAGTAGCACCGGGCCATCCGGCCGGAAAGAGTGCGCAATCCAGGATTTCCGGTCGCGGCCTTCATCCGCCTGAGTTCGTAACGCAGATCATCGAACGTGTGGATCTCCTCCGGTCGAGGGCGCCACTGGTCGCGAGCAGCCGTGGCGTCTGGTCGCACAAGGCGCAATTGGCCGAGACGGTTCTGCTGTCCCCCGGGCGACGTGGTCGGCAACACGATCGCGGCCTCGCCCGAGTTGCGGCAAATGCTGAGGATCGTCGCCTGCGTTTGTTCCCAGCGTTGTCGCCAATCCTGGATTTCGGCGTCCTCTGCACCACACCCGATCAGAAAAGCCCGGGTGGTCTGCCAGGTGGGGAACTTCTTGCCGGCGGCGGCCGCTGCGAGTGTCGTGTGCGAGTAGGTCGCGATGTAGCCGATCTTTCGGAACGTCCGCTGGGGGGTGACCCTGTCCATTCGGTCCCGCAGGTTCTGCGCGAACTGGCCGACAGGTCCGTGGTCCTCGATCGGATTACGGCTTCTTCCCATCGTTGCGCCGCCTCACGCTCCCGCCGCGATGGCCTCCGATAGCGGCCAGGCAAGGGCGGACGTGGTTGTCAGCCAGCGCATCACGCCGACCGCGGCCGTACTCAGTGTGATCGGCACAGCCAGCGCGATCCAGGGATCCACTCCGTGCAGGACGAGTGCACCTGTCGCTGCCATGAACAGGAGGAATACCCAAACGTAGCGGGCGAACCACCACGACGGCAGACAGCTCGTGCGTGGTGTGGGGTGAGGTTTCAGCGATCCCATGGTCGGGCCTGCTCTTCCATTATCGAACCGGGTCGCGGGGCCTGGGGTAGCCGCCCGAGTGTGCTCCGCGCGTGACGTTCCTATCCTGCACCGAACTACGCGCATCCTCTGTTCGGAATTGTTCGCAATCCGGCCGGTGCTGTTCCCCCAATGTCCGTTGTCCGCAGAACAACTCGAACTCCACGATGTCGGCCCAGGTCAGATCGGCCCGGTCCCCATACGTCCTGATGCGTTCGTTCGCTGCCCCGGCACCAGGAGACTCCCAAGAAGGGCACAAGGACACCGAAAGACAAGGGAGACATCATTGCGGATGTCGGATACACCTCCGCATCGAACCGGGCGTGACATTCCGGCCTCGGGTTCCTGTAGCCGCAGGAACCCAATTCGTTCAGGTCGCCGTAGGAATGCGGGGCTCCCCGTTGAACAGGATCCGCGTCGTCCCGTGCCGCTGCGCGTGTCCGCGCTGCGCTCAGGCGGGGCGCGCGGCCGCTGGTGCCGCCGGGCAGCCGGTGACGCGCGCGTAGTCGAGTGACGGGGAATCCCGCCAGATCCCGATGAATCCGCCCTCGTCGCGCACGGTGCCGACCGGCTGTCCCCGGCGAGCCATCGGACAGGCGTACACCGCGCCGGACGCATCGATCAGGCAGCTCTCGGCTCCCCCGGCGCAGTACTCGGCGAGGTCACCGGTCGGGTGGGTGCCGAGCAGTACTTCGTCACGGTGCTTGTCCAGCCAATCCGCCAGTGCGCGGCGCTGACTCGCGTCGGGCGCGACTTCGGGCGGTCGATCACCGGTGAGGCGCAAGCGGGCGCCGAACACGCCGGTAACCGCCAGCAGCGCATCCAGCCGGTCGGCACTGTGTCTGGTGAGCGGTACCGAAACCTCGAATTCGTAGTCACCGGTGGAGGCGAGCAATTCCATGGCTCGAAGACTCGCGCGGAACGCACCGCGGCCACGAACGGCATCGTCGTCTGTCTCGGTAGGCGCGGCCAGCCGGACCCTGGCCGTCAGCCGGTGGTCGCCCGCGAGCCTGCGGGCCACCGCCGGGGTCATCCTGGTGCCGTCGGTGTCGAAGGCGAGCGCGATCCCCCGCCCGCGCACGTGGTCGGCGATGTCCCAGAAGTCGGCGCGCGCGGTGGGCTCTGCCCCGCCGATCTCCACACCGCACACCCCGAACCGCGCGAGGTCGTCGATCACCGCACGACACTCGTCGGTTCCGAGCCGAGGGCTCCGAGGCCGGATGCGGTCGTCGGGTCGTGCGGCGTCGAGCTCCCAGAAGACAGACATCGGCGGGGAGACGGCGATCGAGTCCGTCCCGGACAGACACAGCTGAGCGTCCACGCGACCTCCTGGTGAGAATCTAATTCTTACCGAAGGATAGGTCATCCAACCCGCACTGAACAGCATTTAGATCGAACAAGCGATCGGATACACCATGGAATGCGGCGAGAACCTTCGCTATGATTACCCTTCAGTGAGAATATGATTCTCGTCGAGATTGCCGCGCAGGGAGATCGCGCGGCCGCCGCGCAGCACATGACAGACCGAGGAGTCCAGTGAAGACCGACGACCTGATACTCGTGAGCATCGACGACCACGTAGTCGAGCCACTCGACATGTTCGACCAGCACGTCCCCCGCAAGTGGGCCGACTACGCGCCCAAGGTGGTCGCCGACGAGAAGGGCGTCGACCACTGGATCTACCGCGACCGACCGACCGGTGTCGCCGGACTCAACGCCGTGGTCACCTGGCCCGCGGAGGAGTGGGGCCGCGACCCGGCCGGCTACGCGGAGATGCGCCCGGCGGTCTACGACGTGCACGAGCGCATCCGCGACATGGACGTCAACGGCGTGCTCGCGTCCATGTGCTTTCCCACCTTCACCGGCTTCAGCGCGGGGCATCTGAGCCGCGGCGGCCAGGACGAGATCACCGTCGCCATGATCGCGGCGTACAACAACTGGCACATCGAGGACTGGGCAGGCGCCTACCCCGGCCGGTTCATCCCGATCGGCATCCTGCCCATGTGGGATCCGCGGCTGGCGGTGGCCGAGATCGAGCGGCTGGCCGCCCGTGGCTGCCATTCGGTGACCATGCCGGAACTGCCCCACATCGACGGCCTGCCCAGCTATCACGACATCGACTACTGGGCGCCGGTGTTCCAGGCGCTGCAGGACAACGAGATGGTGATGAATCTGCACATCGGGCAGGGCTTCGGCGTGCTGCGGCTCGCGCCGGACGCGCCGATCGACAACCTCATGGTGCTGGCGCCGAGCATCTCGCTGATCGCGGCGCAGGACCTGTTGTGGGGACCCGCATTCCGGCGCTTCCCCGGATTGAAGGTCGCCTTGTCCGAGGGCGGTGTCGGCTGGATTCCGTTCTTCCTCGACCGCTCGGACCGGCACTACACCAACCAGCGCTGGCTGCGCCGCGACTTCGGCGGCAAGTTGCCGAGCGAGGTCTTCCGGGAGCACGTTCTCGCGTGCTATGTGACCGACCGGACCTCGCTGAAACTGCGCCACGACATCGGCATCGACAACATCGCCTGGGAATGCGACTACCCGCATTCGGACTCGATCTGGCCGAACGCGCCCGAGTTCGTGCTCGAGGAGCTGGAGTCCGCGGGTGCGTCCGATGCCGATATTCACAAGATCACGTGGGAGAACGCCTGCAGGCACTTCGGCTGGGATCCCTTCCAGCAGATCCCGCGTGCGCAGGCGACGGTCGGCGCGCTCCGCGCCACCGCCACCGACGTAGATATCTCCACCCGATCCAGGGCCGACTACGCGGCCGCCTACACCCGACAGGAAGTCTGATCGACGATGACAGCTCGCCTCATGGTTTTCGCCACCCCGCACGACGGGATGGACGAGGAATACAACCGCTGGTACACCGATGTGCACATCCCGGAGGTCCTGACCATCCCCGGGGTGGTGTCCTGCGAACGGCACCGGCTGGACCGCGGCGGACCGGACGAGGAGCGGTACCTGGCCGTGTTCGACCTCGACGGTGATCCGGCAACCATCCTCGCCGAGCTTCGGGCGCGATCGATGGACGGCCGCATGACGATGTCGACGGCGTCGGACCCCGCGCGGACCAGAGTCACTGTGTGGAGCCCCCTCTGACGCACGACACAGAGCCCGGTACCTGATCAGGTACCGGGCTCTCGCGCGCTCAGCGGCCGGGGCCCTCGAGGATGGTGATCGCGGAGACAGCGGTGGGCCCACCCAGGTTGTGCGCCAACCCGATTCGCGCGCCGTCGACCTGATTCACCGCGGTGCCGCGCAACTGCTCGAACAGCTCGACACATTGGGCGATGCCGGTGGCGCCCGGCGGGTGCCCCTTGGTCTTGAGGCCACCACTGGGATTGACCGGCAGCGCACCCCCGACCGCGGTCGCTCCGGTCTCGAGGAGCTTGTAGCCCTCGAATCGCTCGGCGAACCCGAGATCCTCGTAACTCATCAGCTCGATGCCGGTGAAGTAGTCGTGCACCTCGGCCACGTCGACGTCGCCGGGGCCGAGACCTGCCATCGCGAAGGCGCGCCGTGCCGCGCGCAATGTCGCCGGAAAAGTGGTCAGATCGGGCCGATGCTGGAGCATGACCGAGTCGAGTCCCAGCCCGACGCCGCGCACCCACACCGGAGCGTCGGTGTAGCGGTCGACCACGTCCTCGGCGGCGAGCACCAACGCGGCGGCGCCGTCGCTCTGAGGCGCGCAGTCGTAGACCCGGAACGGGTCTGCCACGATCGGGGCTTGCAGCGCTTGCTCCATGGTGATCTCGAAAGGCAACCGCACCTTGGGATTTCGCGCACCGTGCCGATGATTCTTCACCGCCACCATCGCCAAGTGCTCCGGCGTGGCGTGCGACTCGTGCAGGTAGCGGCCCACATGCAGGGCGTAGCCTGCGGGCGCGAACAGGCCGAGCTCGTAGTCCCAGGCGCGATGCCTGGTCATCGACTCCCATTCGCGCAGCATGTCCTTCTGGGCGGTCTCGCGCAGTTTGTCCGCACCGATCACCAACGCCACGTCCACCGCACCGGAAGCGATGGCGTACAGGGCGTTACGTACCGCGTCGTTGCCGGTGGCGCAGGAATTCTCGATGTGGGTGACCGGTAGTTCGGCGAGACCGAGCGATTCCGCGAGTATCCCGGACCCGAACCCGTCGGTGGTCCGGAGCGCACCGAACCACGCGGCGTCGATCTCGGCCACCCGGAGTCCCTTGTCGACCGAGGCGGCGCAGTCGGCGAAGGCCATCGGCAGCAGGTCACCGATCCCCAAGGCGAAGTGTTCGGCGAAGGGGGTCATCCCCGCGCCGACGACAGCGACTCTTCTCATGGCAATTCCCTTTCCTGCCGCGCGAGAACGGTCTCGGGTTCGAACGCGTATCCGTAGTCCGGGACGCCCGAGCGGGTCGCCATCCGGCGCAACACCATTCGGCCGCGCACGCCGATTCCCGCAGTCCCGGCGTCACCTCCGGTCACCTTCGCCAGCGCGCGTACCCCGACATCGTCGAGTTCGACGATGACCAGCGAGTACGGGCTCTCGAGGCCCGCCACCGGCATGCGCACGGTGGTCTCGGCGTAGACGGTTCCGGTGCGCGGCAACGGCACCAGGGTGTAGTCGGTGGCGAGTGTCCCGTCCTCGCCCAGCCGATAGCGCGGGGGGAAGTCCAGCGTGGCGCTGCCGTCGAACCGACCCGCTTCCCAGCGCACCTTGGCCTCGAAGGCCCGCTCGTAGGCGGCCAGCGAGATCGGCCGATCGGTCGCTGGTTCGACGACGCCGTCGAGCGGCGGGCGCGCCGACGGCTCGTTGCGCCGCAACGACACCGGTCCCGGCACGACAGCGACACCGGACAGGCCCGCCTGTTCCACCCCGACCAGCAGCCCGGCGGCACCCGATTCGGCCATGGCGGCCAGCGCGAACAGCGCCGAGGACGCCCCCGTCGTCGGCAGCCGTGGCGGTGCCTGGCACAACGCGGCCGCCTGCTTGTGATCCACGCCCGCGACCGCGACCGGGGTGTCCAGCCAAGCCGCCGACAACGAGGCGACCACGCCGCGCTCGCGCAGCAATCGGGGATCTCCGTAGTCATTGACCCCGTTGGCATTTCGCGTGCGCACCGGCAGGCTGCGCGCCACCCTCGCGGTGGTGCGGATCTGCGCGCCACCGTGGTCGGAGATCCAGGCGGCCGCGGCGCCCGCGGGCTCGACATCCACGCCGATCACCAGGGTGCGTGGCCGGGCCGAACTCAGCGCGTCCAACGTGGCGGGGGCGCCGCCGAGGCGCTCGATCACTTCGAGCTCGGGATCCAGGCCGAGGCCGGCGAGCAGGACCGCGGTGTTGCTGCTTTCCACCAGTGGCAGATCGCGACTGACCACCACCACCCGCTCCACCGTCTCGCCCTCGGCGAGCGCGGAACGACCGGCCGCCACCGCGAGGGTGACCGCATCCTCGTCGCCACCCACGATCCGGCGGTGCCGGTCTCCCCAGCACGGCAGATATGTCCCTATCGATGCGACATGCGGCATGTCCGCTCCTTCCGGACGCTCAGGTGACCGCGCCCGCGGTCTTGAGCGTGATGATGCGATCCCAGTCGAGTCCGAGTTCGAGCAGGATCTCTTCGGTCTGTGCGGCGAACTCCGGTCCCGGCCGCACCTGCGGCGGCGCGACATCGAACTGCACCGGGCTGGCGACCAGCTCGAGCTCGCCCGCGGGCAGCACATAGTCGTTCGCTCTGATCTGCGCGTCGGCGAGCAGCTGCAGCGAGTCCTGCACCGGCGCCCATGGACCGGCCAGTGTCGCGAATCGCCGCGTCCACTCGGCCAGGGTGCGCCCGCCGATCACCTCGCGCAGGATCGCCACCGCCGCCGCGGTGTGCTCGGCGATCGAGGCCGCGTCGCGAAAACGCGGATCATCGGCGAGTTCCGGGCGGTCGATATGCCGACACACATCGCCCCAGAACTTGGCCGGCTGGAGCATCACGAACGACAGGTACCGGTCGTCGGAGGTGGCGTAGAGGCCCGACAGCGGGTTCGCCGGCGCGCCGTGTACGCCGGGTCGGGGCGCCACCATCGGCTGCTGCTGATGTGCCGACAGCGCGATGGTGTGGCCGAGTGCCCACAGCCCGCTGCCGAGCAGTGACACGTCGACGACCGAGGTTTCCCCGGTACGCTCCCGTTTCAGCAGCGCCGCGGCGATACCGCCCGCCAGATTGGTGCCGGAGATGGTGTCGCCGAACGCCGGACCGGGCGGGGGGATCAGCCCTTCCACACCGGGCGGGGTGATGCTCGCGGCGATCCCTGCCCGGCACCAGAAGGCGGTCATGTCGTACCCACCGCGCCCGGATTCGGCGCCGCGTGGTCCGAGCGCGCTGCCGCGGGCGTAGACGATGCCGGGATTCACCGCGCGGATGTCGTCGAGGTCGATCCCGAACTTGGCCCGAGCGGACGGCAGAAAACTGGTGAGGAAGACGTCCGCGTCGCGGGCCAGCGACTGGACCACCGCGCGTCCCTCCGGCACCGACATGTCGATGCCGATACTGCGCTTGCCCCGATTCGCGTGCTCCACATTCGGATTCGGTTCGCCCTCGACGGTGAAGTTGCCGACCCGGCGCAACCCGCGCTGCGGATCTCCCCCGCTCGCGTGCTCCACCTTCACCACGTCGGCACCCCAGTCCGACAGCACCGCTCCGGCCGAGGGCACGAAACCGTACATCGCGACCTCGAGCACCTTGATGCCCGCCAGCGGCCCGCTCACGCGACGACTTCCGCGAGGGTTTTGCGCTCGAGGAACTCCTCGAACCCGTCCTTGCCCATCTCCCGGCCGATCCCGGATTGTTTGTACCCGCCGAACGGAGCATCCGGGTGAAAGTAGTTGCCGCCGTTGATGCTGAACGTCCCGGTGCGCACCCGGCGCGCCACGGCCTTGGCCCGGTCGGCGTCGGCGCTGAACACCGCACCGGACAAACCGTAGATCGAGTTGTTGGCGATGCGGACCGCGTCGTCGTCATCGGTATAGGGGATGAGCGCCAGGACCGGACCGAACACCTCTTCCTGCGCGATCTCGCTGTCGGGGTCGACATTCGCGAGCAGCGTGGGGGCGTAGAAGAAGCCGGGGTCGAGCTTGTGTCCACCCGTCACCAGCGTGGCGCCCGCGGCGACCGCGCGCTGCACCATGGCGTCGACCTTGTCGCGCTGCTTGTCGCTGATGAGCGGTCCCATATAGGTTTTCGGGTCGTTCGGGTCACCGTGGCGAACATGGGCGAGATTCGCCGCGACCAGCTCGGCGACCTGATCGTGCGCCTGCGCGGGAACCAGCAGCCGGGTGGTGAGCGCGCAACCCTGGCCCGCGTGGGTGACCACGCTGAACGCCGCGAACATCGCCGCCGTGGCGTAGTCCGCGTCGTCGAGCAGGATCATCGCCGACTTGCCGCCGAGTTCGAGGAACACCTTCTTGAGGGTGGCGCTCGCGGCGGCCATGATCTCGCGGCCCACCGGCGTCGACCCGGTGAACGTGACCACGTCCACGTCGGGATGGGTGGTCATCCGCTTGCCCACCTCGATATCGGAGGACGCCAGCACGTTCACCACGCCGGCCGGGATCTCGGTGTGCTCGGCGATGATCTCGCCCAGCGCCAGCGTGGACAGCGGGGTGTCGGGCGCGCCCTTGAGCACCACGGTGCAGCCTGCCGCCAGTGCGGGCGCCAGCTTGGCCAGCGCGAGCTGGTGCGGATAGTTGTAGGCCGCGATCGCGGCGACCACACCGGCCGCTTCCTTCTCGACCCACCGGTGGTGCTGCTGACCCCGGATCTCGACATTGCCGAGGTCCTCGGTCCAGGCGTAGTCGTCGAGCAGGTCGGCGTAGAAGCGCACGATCTCGAACGGTGTCTCGAGCTGATTGCCTTGGGTGAGCGCCCGAGTGGCCCCCACCTCAGCGATCGTCAGCGCACGCAGGTCCTCGACGTTGTCGCGCAGTGCGCGATAGAGCTGGTTGAGGCAGCGTCGACGGAACCGAGGGTTGGTCGCCCAGTTGGTGTCGTCGAACGCGCGGCGCGCGGCGGCGACGGCCTCGTCCACGTCGGCGACGCCGGCTTCCGGCGCGTACCCGTACACCTCGCCGGTAGCCGGATCGAGCGAAGCGAGCGTCCGCCCGGTTTCCCGAAGCCGCCCGTCGACAAGCAAACGACGTGTCACCGTCCCCGCCACTTCCTGCGTTGACATCCCGCCTCCTCGCTGGGGACCGACTCCCCATGGAAATCCAATTCTCTTGCGGTGAGAATGGTACTGCCGCGTGGCGGATCGCGGCAAGAATCCGCCGATATGACCCAATTGGGCACATTTTCCGAACGTGCCACCACCGGCCGAATCCCAATTCGACTCTTGCGAACCACGACGTCGCGAGAGTACGGTTCTCGCATTCGGAAGGGAGATTCTTGTGTTCCGCATTACACCGGCAGCGAGGGCCGGAACGGAGGGTCGCGCGTGAAGACGGCGGTAGTCACCGGAGGTGCTTCCGGCATCGGGCGCGGGATCGCCGAACGCCTACGCGACGGCGGATTCCATGTCGCGACCCTGGATCTCGCCCCGCCCACCGACGACGACTTCGCCTATCGCGCCGACGTCACCGACCCGATCCAGATCGCGGCGGCACTCGATGCGGTCCGGGCGACACTCGGCCCGATCACGATCCTGGTGAACTCGGCCGGGCTCGATGGCTTCCAGCGGTTCAAGAAGATGTCGTTCGAGCAATGGCAGCGGGTCATCGAGGTGAACCTGCACGGCGTCTTCCACACGATTCAGGCCGTGCTACCCGACATGCTCGACGCGGGCTGGGGCCGCATCGTCAACATCTCCTCGTCGAGCACGCATTCGGGCCAGCCGTTCATGGCGCACTATGTCGCGGCCAAGTCGGCGGTCAACGGCCTCACCAAAGCGCTTGCGCTGGAACTCGGCCCATCGGGGATCACCGTGAACGCGGTGCCCCCCGGTTTCATCGACACCCCGATGCTGCGCAAGAACGAACAGGCGGGCCGGCTCGGCGGGACGGTCGAGGACCACATCCAGCGCACACCCGTGCGCCGGATCGGCACACCGGCCGATATCGCCGCCATGTGCGCCTTCCTGATCTCCGACGAAGCCGCCTACATCACCGGACAGATCTTCGGGGTCAACGGCGGTCGCAACACATGAGCACCAAGCATTTCGACCGAGAGGAAATCCCGTGGGACGCGTAGAGGGCAAGGTCGCCTTCGTCACCGGAGCGGCACGCGGCCAAGGCCGCAGTCACGCCGTCCGGCTGGCCGAAGAGGGCGCCGACATCATCGCTGTGGACATCTGCCGCGATGTCGAGACCATCGGCTACGCGCTGTCGCGGCCCGAGGACCTCGACGAGACGGCGCGGCTGGTCGAGAAGACCGGGCGCCGCATCATCGCCGAGCAGGCCGACGTCCGCGACGTGGCCCAGCTACGAGCGGTCCTCGACCGGGGCGTGGCCGAATTCGGCGGCCTCGACATCGTCATCGCCCAGGCGGGCATCGCCGGGATGAAGGGCACGCCGCAGTGGCAGGCGTGGTCGGACGTGATCGACACCAACCTGATCGGTGTCATCAACAGCATCCAGGTGTCACTGCCGCATCTGAAGGCGGGCGCCTCGATCATCGCCACCGGTTCGGTCGCGGCCCTGATGGACATCGCCAAGGTGGATCAACCCGGCCGCGATCCCGGCGGCGTGGCCTACGTGGTGGCCAAGCGCGGCCTGTCCGAGTATGTGCACCATCTGGCCCTGCACATCGCGCCACAGCAGATCCGCGCCAACGTGATCCACCCGACCAACTGCGACACCCCGATGCTGCAGAGCGAACCGATGTACCGATCGTTTCGACCCGACCTCGAGCATCCGACCCGCGCCGACGCCGAGCCTGCCTTCGGTGTCCAACAGGCGATGCCCATCCCCTTCGTCGATGCCGGTGACATCAGCGCGGCAGTGCTTTTCCTGGCGTCGGACGAGTCGCGCTTCATCACCGGAACGCAGCTGCGCGTCGACGCCGGCGGCTATCTGAAGTGGCACGAATACCACATCTGAGAGGAATCACTGTGAAGGTCCACGTCGATCAGCAGCGCTGCCAGGGGCACACATTGTGCGCCATGATCGCACCGCAGTCGTTCGAACTCAGTGACATCGACGGCCACTCCTCGCCGCTGCGCGAGGCCGTGCCGTCGGATCAACAGGAACAGGTGCGCGAGGCCGTGCACTCGTGCCCCGAGCGCGCGATCACCCTGGCGGAATAGAGGTACATGACATGACCGTCGACGATCTCGGCCACGACGCCGAACGCAAACAGCCCAGATTCCACTTCGACCGCTACGCACCGCGATACCGCGAAGAGTTCTCCGAGATCACCGAGTCGATGCAGCGCGAGTGCCCGATCGCCTGGACCGACACCTACGACGGCCACTGGGTCGCCGCGGGCAACCGTGAGGTCTTCGAACTCGCCCGCTGCCCACACGTGTCCAACGACCACGACACCCAGGGCGTCCGCAAGGGCTACCGCGGCATCTCGATCCCGCCCGCGCCGCGCGCCAGGGGTATCCGCGGCGGCATTCTCGAGATGGACGAACCCGAGCACCGGGAGTTACGTTCGGTGCTCAACCCCTACCTCTCCCCCGCCGCGGTCAAGCGCTGGGTGCCGTTCGTGGACGAGGTCGTGCGGGCCGCGATCGACGAGCACATCGAGAGCGGGCGGATCGATTTCGTCGACGACCTGGCCAATGTCGTGCCCGCCGTGCTCACCCTCGGCATGCTCGGGGTCCCGCTGGCGAAGTGGACCATCTACAACGAGCCGGTGCACGCGGCGGTGTACACCCCACCGGACTCCCCGGACTATCCGCGGGTGGCCGAAATGCACCGGACGCTGGGCATCGACCTGCTCACCAATATGGCCGAGATCCGGACCACCCCACGTCCCGGCCTGATCCACGCGGTGCTCGGTGCCACGCTCAACGGTGAGCCCCTGCCGGACATGGAGATCCTGGGCATGCTCAGCCTGCTCATCGGTGGCGGGTTCGACACCACCACCGCGCTCACCGCCCATGCGCTGGAATGGCTGTCGGAGAATCCGGCCGAGCGCGAGATGCTCAGCCGCGAACGCGATGTGCTGCTCGACCCGGCGACCGAGGAGTTCCTGCGCTACTACACGCCCGCGCCGGGCGACGCGCGCACCGTCGCGGCCGACTGCGAGGTGGCGGGCGCTTCCTTCCGGGAAGGCGAACGACTGTGGCTGTCGTGGGCGATGGCCAACCGCGACCCCGCCGTGTTCGAGGACCCCGAAAAGGTCGTACTCGATCGGAAAGGCAACCGGCACTACAGTTTCGGGCTCGGTATCCACCGCTGCATCGGCTCCAACGTGGCGCGCGTGGTGTTCAAGCGCATGCTCGTCGCCGTACTCGATCGGATGCCCGACTACCAGGCTGTCGCGGCGGAGACCGTCCACTACGACACCATCGCGGTGATCCAGGGCATGCGGCATCTGCCTGCCACCTTCACACCCGGTCAGCGGCTCGGGCCCGGCCTGGACGAGACGCTGGCGAAGCTGCAGAAGGTCGTCGACGAACAGCGGCTCGCCGAGCCGGTGACGATCAATCGCGCCAGCGCGCAAATCTGACCACACCGCTCGCTCAGCAGAAACAAGGAGGCGCCCGTGGCGGCGGACAGCACCGGAGGGCGCGAGAAAGACACGGCCGCACCCGCGTCCGGGCGGCCCCTACCCCTGCTCGGCTTGGACACCGAGTTCTTCTGGACCGCAGGCGCCGACGGCGTCCTGCGGATCCAGGAGTGCCTCGGCTGCGCCGCGCTACTGCATCCCCCGCAGCCACGGTGCCGCTACTGTCGCGGCCACGAGCTCGGCGTCCGCGCCGTGTCCGGCCTCGCGACGCTCATCGGCTTCACCGTGAACCACCGATTCGCTGTCCCCGGCCTCGATCCGCCGTACGTGGTGGCCACCGTCGCGCTGACCGAGGACCCGCGAGTCCGGTTGACCACCAACATCATCGAGGCCGAACCGTCCATCTTGGAGCTCGGGATGCGGGTCGAGGTGGTCTTCCACCCGGACGGCGACGTGTGGCTACCCCTGTTCCGGCCGGTCGCCGAGCAGCCGGCGGTGGCCGAGCTGCCCTGCGACGAGATCGCGCCCGACACCTTCGCGCGGCGCGTGCGGCCGATGCTGCGCGGCACCAAGTTCGAGGACGAGGTCGCGCTCACCGGCATCGGAATGTCGCAGATCGGCCGCAGGCTCATGGTGCCCGCCCTGTCACTGACCGTGGCGGCCTGCGAGCGCGCGGTGGCCGACGCCGGACTCACCTTCGACGACATCGACGGCCTGTCGTCCTACCCCGGCGGCGGCAATCTCGGCGGTTTCGCCGAGGGCGGCGTGATGGCACTCGAGGCCGCCCTCGGTATCCGGCCGACCTGGCACAACGGCGGCATCGAAACGTTCGGCCCCGGCGGCGCCGTGATCGCCGCCATGACCGCGGTGGCCGCCGGGCTGGCCCGGCACGTCCTGTGCTTCCGCACGGTGTGGGAGTCCACCTTCAGCGAGCTGATGAAAGCGGGCCGCATCGGCGCCACCGGTGGCCGGACCACCAGTTGGCTGACACCGTTCGGCGCCACCTCGGCAGCGCACACGCTGGCGCAGAAGGCGCAGCGGCACTTTCACGAGTACGGCACCACCAGGGAGACGCTCGGCTGGATCGCGCTGAACCAGCGCGCCAATGCCGCCCTCGACCCCAGCGCGGTCTATCGCGACCCGATGACCATGGACGACTATCTGAACGCGCGCCCCGTCACCACTCCGTTCGGGCTCTACGACTGCGACGTGCCGTGTGACGGTGCGGTCGCCGTCATCGTGTCCGCCACCGACACAGTCGCCGACCTGCCGAGCACACCGGTGTTCGTCGAAGCGGTCGGCACCCAGATCCTCGAGCGCGTCGAATGGGACCAGAGCACACTCACCCATGAACCGCAGGTCCTCGGCCCGGCCGCGCATCTGTGGAGCCGCACCGATCTTCGTCCCCGCGATGTGGATGTGGCCGAACTCTACGACGGTTTCACCTTCAACTGCCTGTCCTGGATCGAGGCGCTCGGATTCTGCGGAATCGGTGAGGCCAAGGACTTTCTCGACGGCGGCAAGAACATCGCCCGCGACGGGCTGATCCCGGTGAACACCCACGGCGGACAGCTCTCCCACGGCCGCACCCACGGAATGGGACTGATCCACGAGGCGGTGGCGCAGTTGCGCGGGGAGGCCGGGCCGCGACAGGTGGCCGGTGCCAGGGTCGCGGTGGTTTCCAGCGGCGGGCTCACCCCCGGCGGCGCGATGCTGCTGCGCACCGAATCGTGACGGCCAGAAAGCGAGACATCGTGACGCTCATCCACTCCGAACTCCGTGACCTCGGTGACGATGCCCGGGAGTCCGTTGTCACCGAGGTCGGTGGTGTGCCGATCTCCGGGCTGCTGGCCGAGGCACCGTCGCCGCGTGCGGTGCTGCTCGCGCTGCACGGCGGCTCGACCACCTCGGCGTACTTCGACTGCCCCGGCTATCCGGAACTGTCGCTGGTCCGGCTGGCGCACCGGCTCGGCTACACGGTGCTCGCACCGGACCGACCCGGATACGGCAGCTCGGCATCGTACGCCCATCGGCTCGCCGCGCCGGACGTTCGCGCGGACGTGATGTTCGAGGCGATCAGCGCGTTCCTGCGCGACCGCCCGCGTGGCGCAGGTGTTTTCCTCACGGCCCACTCGGCCGGATCCGAACTCGCGATGCGGATGGCAGGCGATCCGCGGTTCGCCGACCTACTCGGCGTGGAACTGGCCGGTACCGGGTGCCGCTACCACCCGGACGGCGCGGGCATCCTGCGCACCGTCGGCCCCGACAGCCCACGACCACCCGGCGTCGGTGACCTCATCTGGAATCCGGCGCGGCTCTATCCGTCGGGTACCCACCGTGGCGCGTCGATCGCGGTGCCTGCCCCGCCGTTCGAGACCGAGGCCGTCGTCGATTGGGGTTCGAAGGTCTTTCCCGAGCTGGCGGCCGGAATTCGGGTGCCGGTACGATTCACCGCGGGCGATCACGAGCGGGTCTGGTGCAACGACGCCGCGGCGCTGGCGGAGGTGGGGGCGATGTTCACGGCCGCACCTCGCGTCGTGCTCAACAGCCAGCCCAATACCGCACACAACATCAGCGTCGGCCATACCGCCGTCGCCTATCACCTGGGCATGCTCGCCTTCGCCGAGGAGTGCATAGTCGCCGCGGAACACGGTGAATTCACCGGTCCCACACCACAATTCGACGGCGGCCCCGTGTCGCCGAGGAAGTGATTGCCATGGACGCGACCGATGTCGCACTCTTGCTGTTGCGAGTAGTTCTCGGCGGCACCATGATCGCGCACGGAGTCAACCATTGGCTCGGTGGCGGCGGGATAGCCGGCACCGCCGGCTGGTTCACCGGACTCGGCCTGCGCAACGGGCTGTTGCAGGCGTGGCTCAGTGTGATCACCGAGATCGGCGCCGGCGCACTGCTGGTCCTCGGCCTGTGCACGCCGCTGGGTGCGGGCGCGGTGGTGGGCGTGATGCTCGTCGCGGGGCTGCTCGCGCACCGCACCCACGGATTCTTCGTGTTCAAGGAGGGCTACGAGTACGTCCTCGTGCTCGCGGTCGCGTCGGTCGCGCTCGGCATCCTCGGCCCCGGCCGGATCTCGCTCGACCACGCCCTCGATATCGCGGTCACCGGATGGTGGGGCGGCGTGGTCGCCCTCGGCCTGGGGATCGCCTCGACAATCGCCCTGCTCGCGGCGTTCTATCGCCCGGCGACCACCGGACAGGAGGCGCACTGAAATGCGCGTCGGATTCATCGGATTGGGCAGTCAGGGCGGGCCGATGGCGCGCCGCATCATCGATGCCGGGTTCACGACCACGCTATGGGCGCGTAGGGCTGCCACGCTCGAGCCCTACGCCGACACCGCGGCAGGTACCGCACAGTCTCCGGCCGAGCTGGCCGCGGTCAGTGACCTGGTGTGCGTCTGTGTCGTCGGCGATGCCGATGTCCGTGAGGTCGTCACCGGAGACAAGGGGGTGCTCGCCGCGATGGCAGCCGGAACGACGCTTGTCATCCACTCGACCGTGCACCCGACGACCTGCCGGGAGATCGCGGAACTCGCTGCACCCCTTGGTATCTCAGTTCTAGATGCACCGGTGAGCGGTGGTGGTCCCGCGGCTGCCGAGGGCAGGCTGCTGGTGATGGTCGGCGGTGCCGTCGAAGCGGTCGAGGCCGCGCGGCCGGTTTTCGCGACGTACGCCGATCCGATCGTGCACCTCGGCGAGGTCGGCGCCGGACAGTTCGCCAAACTGCTGAACAATCTGCTGTTCACCGCGAATCTGGCTACCGCACAAGGGACTTTGCGTCTCGGGGCCGAACTCGGTGTCGACCCCGGTCGGCTCGGGGAAGTCATCACGCACGGCACCGCCAGCAGTTTCGCGCTGGGCCGGGTCGTCGCCGCGGGCGGCACCCTCGACGCGCTAGCCACCCGAGCCGGCGACCTGCTGCGCAAGGATGTCGGCTTGATCGCCGAATTGGCCGATGCCGCGGGCGCCACGCCGGGAATCGAACTGGGTGCCGCCGATGCCGCGCTGGCCGTGATGAACCGCGAGCGCGCGGCGATACCGAGCAGGTAGGAGCCGGCATGCGGGTGGGATTCGTAGGCGCAGGGCGGATGGGCCGCCCGATGGTCGCGCAGTTGGTCGCGGCCGGGCATACAGTGCGCGTGCTGGCCCGCACCGATCGGGCGCACGCGGAGTTAGCGGCGCTCGGCGCTACCCCCGTGAACTCGGCGATCGAGGTGGCACGGGGCACCGAGGTGGTGCTCGTCTGCGTGTTCACCGACGATCAGGTTCGCGAATTATGCTTGGGAGGAACGCTTCTCGGTGAACTTCCGCGCGGCGCGCTGATCGTCCTGCACACCACCGGCAGCCCCGAGACGGCTGATGCCGTCGCCGCTAGGGCGCGCGACCGGGGTATCGGCGTGGTCGATGGCCCGGTCAGTGGCGGCCCGCACGATATCGCCGCGGGCACACTGACTGTGTTCCTCGGCGGCACCGAATCCGATGTCATCACAGCCAAGGCCGTGGTGGGTGCGTATGCCAACCCGATGCTGCACGTCGGAGCACTCGGGGCCGGTCAGCGCGTCAAACTGGTGAACAACATCTTGTTCGCGGCACAGATCGGCTTGGTCGCCGAGGCAGTGCGCCTCGGCGCACAGCTCGGGCTGCCCGAGCCTGCCCTGCTCGCCGCGCTCCCTCATGCCAGCAGCGGCGGGCGGGCGATCTCGAGTGTCGCGGCCCGCGGATCGGTCGATGAATTCCGTTCCACCGTAGGGGAATTCCTGCGCAAGGACATTGCGGTAGCCCACGATCTCGCTGCGGCGCTCGGTGCCGATCTCGGCTTGCTCGGCCCCGCGGTGCGAGCAGGCCTCGCCCCGATCGCACCCGAAGCTCCCACGGCATAGTCTCCTCGGCCACTCAGGCTGAGGACGGATCCGGCTCATCAACCGCTCAGCGCCATAGTCGGATCGGCCCATCAACCGTTCGGCTGGTCAACCGCTCGGTCGATCAACCGCCCAGCCCCGCAATCGGATCGGCCCCATCAACTGCTCGGCCGATCGACCACTCAGCCCACAAACGAATCGGCCGGGTGGATCACGCTGCGGTACAGCATGATCCACCCGGCCGGTGGTTGTCGCTCACTCGACGACGATCGCACTCTCCGGGCAGGCGGAGACGGCGTCGGCCACCGCGTCCTCCAGGTGTTCGGGCACCGCGCCCGCGACAGCTTCGGCGTATCCGCTGTCGGTCAGGGTGAAGACTTCCGGGCACAGCCCCAGGCAGGCACCGTGGCCACGGCAGCGATCCGCGTCGACAGTCACCTTCATCGGGCGTCCTCGGCCACGTCCACTTCCAGATGCAGCGACGTGAGCCCCCGGAGTATGTAGGTGGGCAGATACTGATATTCGCGCGCGTCCGCCGGTCCGTGCACGCTCTCGTCGATCCGCAGGTCGGTGGTGCGGTCCAGCAGTCGCTCGATGGCGATCCTGGCCTCCGCGCGAGCCAGCGGCGCGCCGGGGCAGGTGTGCACCCCACGCCCGAACGCGATGTGCTGGCGGGCATTCGACCGTGCCGGATCGAAGGTCGACGGGTCATCGAAGCGGCGCGGGTCACGGTTGGCGGCTCCGTTGACGACCATGAGCACCGTCCCCACCGGCACGTCGGTGCCACCGACCGTCGTGGTCGTCTTCGCGAGCCGGAAGTCGCCCTTGATCGGGCTCTCCATCCGCAACGCCTCCTCGATGAAATTGTGAATGCGGCTCTTGTCCTCGCGCAGGTGCGCCTGGATGTCGGGCCGTTCGGCGATCAGTTTCATTGCCGCACTCAGCAATCGGACCGTGGTCTCCTGGCCGGCCGAGAAGACGTTGGCGGCCACCCGCACGACATCGAGGACCTCGGGCTGAGAACCATCAGGGAAGGTCGCGGTGGCCAGGCTGGTGAGTACGTCGTTGCGCGGGTTACGCCGGCGATCCTCGATATAGGACGAGAACCTGGTGTACAGGAACTCGATCGGGTTGTGGGACATGCCCTCGCCCTCGGTACTGCCGACACTGGCGCCTTCCCGGTGCGGGTCGCGCTGCAGCGCGTGCAGGAACTCCTCCTGGTCGTCGGCGGGCACACCGAGCAGATCCGCGATGACGTACAGCGTGAAGGGACCGGCGAACTCCCGCATGTAATCACCACCATTGGCCAGATAGTGGTCGAGCATGCGGTCGGCCATCGACCACATCGCCTCCTCGTTCTCCTTCAATCGCTTCGGGGTGATCAGCCGCATGAGCAGCGCACGGTGCTCGGAGTGCATCGGCGGATCCATCGTCGGCAGCTGATCGCTCATCGGGAGGCTGTCGCGATGTTGTTCGATCAGCGCGGCGACATCGCTGTTCTCGTCCAGCGGGACAGGGAATCCGGGAAACGGACCCGTGACGGCGTTGCAGGAGGAGAACCGTTCGACGTCGTTGTAGACCTCGAGCGCCTCGTCGTAGCCGGTCACCATCATCACCTCGTGATGGGGTTCCCGCATCACCGGGCACTGTTCCCGCAGCGAATCGAAATAGGGGTAGGGATCTGCGACCAATTCCTGTCCGAGGAAGAAGTCCAGATCCTGGAAGTTGTTCACCACGCGACGGTCCCTTCGAGATTCCGGTCGACGCCATCCGAAGGCTGTCAGTGCCGGTTGACTTCCGTGATTGAGAATAAGCCTCTCACATGTGAGTATGAGATTTCCACAATGGCAGCTTCGCGTCAACCGAAGGACCGACCACATGCCCCACGATCCCACCGCGGACCAGCGGTTTTTCCAGACGACCACCCGAGATTTCCTCGCCGGCACGGTGCCGATCGCCACCGTGCGCGCGCTCGCCGAGTCCGGTACCGGTTTCGACCGGGACTGGTGGCGCCACGGCGCCGAGCTGGGCTGGACCGCCATGCTGGTGCCGGAGAGCCTCGGCGGCGGCTCGGTCTCGGGCCATCCGATGACCGAACTCGCCCTGGTGGCAACCGAACTCGGCCGCGGTGCGGCGCCAGGACCGTTCGTCACCACCACCGCGGTACTCGCCGGACTCGCCACGGTCGGTGACCGCCTCGCCGAGACGGTGGGTGCCATCGTGACCGGCGAAACCGTTGCCACCTGGGCGGTTTACGAGCCGGGCATGGGTTTCGCCCCGCTCACCGGCACCGTGTACGGCACCCGTGCGGTGGCGACCGGTGACGGCTTTCGGCTGACCGGCGTCAAGGACCGGGTGGAGGCGGCCGATCAGGCGGACCTGTTGCTGGTCACGGCTACCGGCGACGACGGCCCGCTGCAACTGCTGGTGCCCGCCGACGCTCCGGGTGTCACCGTCAGCCCCAGCTGGACTGTCGATCTCACCCGCCGGACCGGGCGCGTCACCTTCGACGACGTCATCCTCGGCGCCGAGGCGGTGACCCACACCGGAACCGAGGCCGTCACCGCCCTGCGCGCGCAGGCCGGAGCCGCCGCGCTGCTCACCGCCGCGGAATCGGCCGGTGCCGCCGACCGGGCGCTCGACAGCACGCTGACCTGGCTGTTCGAGCGCTACACCTTCGGCAGGCCGTTGGCCTCGTACCAGGCGCTCAAGCACCGGATGGCCGACAACAAGACCTGGCTGGAGGCCTGCCGCGCCACCGCGTTCGCCGGCGCGGCGGCCTGGGACGCCGGTGCGCCGGAAACCGCGGAGTACATCAGCATCGCGAAATCCTATGTCGGCGCCAAAGCGCCCGTGATCGCCCAGGATTGCGTGCAGTTGCACGGCGGTATCGGCGTCACCTGGGAACACGATCTGCACCTGTACCTGCGCCGGATCACCCTCGGCCGCGCGCTGTACGGCACGCCGGAGGAACACCGCCGCCACATCACCGATCTGCTCGACACCGCGGCATGACCGCATCGTCCACCGAGGAAGGCACCGCAGCTATGACCACCGACATCGAGCCCGTCGCGGAATTCCGCACCAGAGCACGGAATTGGCTGCGGGCGAACATGCCCCCGGCACCGTCGGTGGCCCCGCCGTCCGACACCGAGGCGGCATGGGATCGTGCTCGCCAATTGCAGCGGTTGCTCCACGACGGCGGTTTCGCCGGCATCTGTTTCCCCACCGAGTACGGCGGGCTGGGGCTCACCGCCGACCACCAGGACGCGTTCACCGACGAGTCCATCCCCTACGAGATGCCGCTGCTGCTGAATGTGCCGACCCTGGCCATCTGCGCCGCCAGTCTGCTCGATCTCGGCACCGAGGAACAGAAGCGCACGCATCTGCCCGCGGTGTTGCGCGGTGAGCAGATCCTGGTGCAGTTCCTCTCCGAGCCACGCGGCGGTTCGGATCTGGCCGGTCTCACCTCCCGCGCCGACCGCGACGGTGATCGCTGGATCCTCAACGGCTCCAAGATCTGGAGCTCGGGCGCCTACGCTGCCGACTACGCCCTGTGCCTGGCCCGCACCGAATGGTCGGTGCCGAAACATCAAGGCCTGACACTGTTCCTGGTCCCGGTGCACGCCGAGGGCGTCACGGTGCGGCGGATCAAGCAGGTCACCGGATCGACGGAGTTCTGCCAGGAGTTCTTCGACGATGTCGAGCTCCCGGCGGACGCGGTGGTCGGCGAGGTCGACGCGGGCTGGGCAGCCGCCTCGCGCCTGCTCTTCCACGAACGGGCCGCACTCGGCGGCACCTCGCCCTACACCAGTGGCGCGCGACCGCACCTCGGCGGCGAGGCGGACCAGTTGCTGCGCCTGGCGACAGCGACCGGTCAACAGGACAATTCGCGGGTGCGCGAGGACATCGGCGAGGCACGGGCGATGAATGTCGTACGCGACCAACTCATCTCGCACGTGACCCAGGCGATCACAACGGGCGCGCTACCCCCCGCGGCGGGCGCCATCCCCCGGCTCTTCTCCGCCGAGAACGCCTGGCTGCAAACCGATACGGCGGTGCGCATCGCCGGGCCGATGGCGGCCACGCACACCCAGGGAGACAGCGCCGACACCGAAACCGTCGGACTCGACTATCTGTTCCGCGCGGCGTGGAGCCTGGCCGGTGGGAGCACCGAGATGGCGCGCAACGTGATCAGCGAACGCGTGCTCGGCATGCCGAGGGAGTCGGCCGCCGATCGCGACGTGCCCTTCAACGAGGTTCCGCACGGACGGTGAGTTGTCAAGAATTCGCCCGACGTGCATCGATGCTGCCCGAAGCGGTTGTGTAGCGCCTTGGACTCACTCCGGTGAGCGGCGGGTGTCCCCGCGTCGTCGGCGGTCGGTGAGATCTACGGGTTCCGTTCGTGGACCGACGACGATGGCGGGTGACACCTGACGAGGGCCGGGCCCTACCGCGCCGGCGACGAGCTTCTGCAACGTCGCCGCGCACGGTCCGCGAGATGACCCGCTCGCCTTTCCTGGCTACCCCTGGTGCGGTTGACTGTCCAGCACGTCGGACTCGAATGCCCCTGTGCCCCAGCCACTGCCACCTCAGCCGCCGGTAGCCGCCGCAAACCCCCGGGCCCGGCACGGCCTGTTGGCGGCTGCAATCATGACCAACGAGACCGGCAGCCTGTATTGCTTGGTGATGCCCAGCCGCTACGCCATAGTCCAGGAAGAACAACGCTGGGCTCCCGATACAGCCGCCATGGTGCTTGCGGCACCATGGCGATCCCGACCGGGCAGGACCTCACCGGCGATAGCCTCGGTCTCGGCGCGAGACCGCACCGGCATCTGGCGCACTGTGACCGAATGCCGAGTCGGCAAGAACGCCAAGGCCTACGATCCTTCCGGCTCGAAATCTGAACGGAGAATCACATGGATAGTCCCGCCGTCGGCATTCTCATGGGCGCAATGATGGTCGGCATCGTGTTCGGGTGCGCCAGCCTGGCTATCGCCGAGCGGAAGCGCCGTAGTCCTGGCGGATTCTTCCTGGTGGGGTTCCTGTTGGGCCCGCTCGGCATCCTGGCAGCGGTGCTGGCAGCGCCCGGTGAACCGGCCCCGCCACCCGGCATGCGCGCTGTGATGTGTCCTCGGTGCAACGCGCGCCAAAACATCGCAAGGGACCAGGCCGACTTCGAGTGCTGGCAGTGCAAGCTGGTCAGCCAGACCCAGGCCGCGTACCGGGGGCGGTAGCCGCTTGCCGAAGTACATTCGCACGGCCGAGCCGGCAGCTGTGATACGTCGGCGAAGACGCACTCCTCACCTACCGGTCCAGTGGGGTGCGCGCTTGTCGGCGAACGCGCGGGGACCTTCCTGCGCGTCCGAGCTGTGGTAGCAGTGCGTCGAAGCGTGCCGTGCCGCCTGGAGGGCAGCCGATCGGCCCATTTCGGTGGCGAGCATGACCGTCTCCCTGGCGGCGCCCACCGACAGCGGGGCACCGGCCGCGACCTCCCGCGCCAGGTCGAGCGCGGCGGACAGCAGGTCCGCGGGCTCGGCGAGGCGGTTCACCAGGCCGATCTCGTAGGCCCGGCGCGCGTCGATCGGCTTGCCGGTCAACAGGATCTCCATCATGATCCGCTGCGGGATCATGTGGATCAGCGGCGCGGCCCACGGCGAACTGCGCCCCACCTTCACCTCGGTGATCGCGAAGGAAGCGGTGGTCGAGGCGACACACAGATCGCACGCCTGGGCGATCATCCAGCCCCCGGCGAAGGCGACGCCGTTCACGGCGGCGATCGTCGGTTTGCTCAGTGCCACAGTGTCATACGGCACCGGGAACATGTCCCGGGGCGGAACCGCCATCGCGGTCTCCACCATCTCCTTCAGATCGCCGCCCGCGCAGAACGCCGGACCGGCGCCGGTGAGCACGGCGACCCGCAGCGCCGGATCGTCCTCGAACCGCGCCCAAGCCTCGAACAGTCCGGCCCGCACATCGCGGGCGAGACAGTTGCGAGTATCGGGGCGGTTCAAGGTGATCACCGCGATCCCGTCCGGGCGGGCCTCGAACAACACAGCATCGTCGGACATCAGAAACCTCTCCGCTGGATCTCGCGCGCCGCACGGTCCAGGTCGTCGCGAAAATCGGGGTGTGCGATCGCGATCAGCGCGCGCGCACGTTCGGCAAGGGTCCGGCCCACCAGTTCGGCGGCACCGAATTCGGTGACGATCACGTCCACCTCGGTGCGTGCGGTGGTCACCGGGCCGGACAAGGTGGCGGCGATCCGGCTGACGGTCCCGCCCCTGGCCGTGGATTGCAGAGCGATCACCGACCGCCCGCCCGGCGATCGCACACCCGCGCGCACGAAATCGACCTGTCCGCCGGTACCACCGAAATAGGCCGTCCCGCTCTGTTCGGCGTTGACCTGTCCGGTGAGGTCCACCTCCACCGCCGAGTTGACGGTGACCAGCCCACTGAGCCGGGCGAGGACGGCGGGGTCGTGGGTGTAGGCGGTGCCGCACATGCGGATGTGTGGATTGCCGTCGGCGAAACGGTAGAGCCGCTGGGTGCCGATCAGGGCACCGGTGATCGACACTCCGCGGTCGATCTCCTTGCGCGCGTTGGTGATCACCCCCGACTGCACCAGGTCGACCACACTGTCGCCGATCATCCCGGAGTGCACGCCGAGATCGGTGCGGTCGCGCAGCAGACGCAGTACGGCGTCGGGCACCGCGCCGATGCCGACCTGCAGTACCGCGCCGTCCTCGATGAACCCGGCAACGTGCCGGGCGATCGCGTCGTCCGCGGGCCCGATGGTCGCGGGCGCGACACAGACCGGGTCACGCGAAACCCGGACCGCGTAATCGATCTCGTCGGCGTGGATGCGCTCGCCCATCGTGCGCGGCACCCGGTCGTTCACCTCGGCCACGACCACCCGGGCCGCCCGCACCGCGGCACGCACGTGATCGCTGATCACGCCGAGGCTGTGTGTCCCGTCCGCGGCGGCGGGCGCGACCTGGACGAAGGCGATGTCGCAGCCGAGCTCACCCGCCTCGAGCATCGGCCCGATCCGGCTGACGTGGCACGGCACCACACCGAGCCGGTGCGCCGCCGACAGTGCCCGCAGCGCGCCGATGGCACCCATGCTCACCGGCTCGAACACCGCCGCGGCCGCCGGTGTGAGAAGACCGGAGAAGCTGGTCGCGATGAACAGTGACAGATCCGGGATCTCGCCGCCTTGCGCGATGAGCAGCTCGATCAGGGAGGTCGGCTCGCCGCACGCCTGCCCCGCGACGATCCGGTCGCCGGGACGCAGGATCGCCCGAAGATCGAGGTCGGCGGCGGACAACACAGCCGTCATCGTGCCCACCCACCACGGACAACCGGCTGAGTGGGCACCTCGCCGGTATTCCTCGACAACGCCTCTCCGGTGACCACCGAGCGGACTCGGTCGAGGACCTCGTCGGTATCGGCGCCGAGTCGGGGCGCCGGGCCTGCGACTCGGCCCGGGGTTCGCGAGAACCAGGCGGGCGGGCCGGGAAAGCGAACCGGTCCGTGGGGGGTGTCGACGGTCTGGAAGAAGCCGACCGCGGCGAGGTGGTCGTTGTCGAACAGCTCGTCGAGGGAGCGCACCGGCGCGGCCGGAATGTCGAGGGCACGTAGCAATGTCAGCCATTCGGCGGTGGTCCGCTGGGCGAAGATCTCGCTCAGCCCCGCGTAGACGGTGTCGATTCGCGCCGCGCGCTGGGCCAGCGTGGCGAACTCCGGCCCCGCCCAAGGCGGGCGCACCGCGTCGACGAACGCCGTCCAGTGCTTGTCGTTGTAGACCAGTGCCGCCAGGTACCCGTCGGCGGTGCGGTAGGGCCTGCGGTCGGGAGTGACCGCCCGTGGATAGATCGCGGGGCCGAGCGGTGGATCGAACATGGCACCGTTGGCGTGCTCGACGAGCATGAACGCCGCCATGGTCTCGAACATGGCGACCTCGACTTCCTGGCCCTCGCCGGTGCGCTCGCGATGCAGCAGTGCCATCGTGGTGGCGTACACGGCGGTGAGTCCGGCGACTTTGTCGGCGATGATGCTGCCCACGTAACCCGGTGTGCCGGTGAGCATTTCCTGCGCGTAGGGCAGTCCGCACTCGGCCTGGACGGTGTCGTCGTAGGCGGGACGATCGGAGTCGGGCCCGCCGCGGCCGTAGCCGTAGCAGTTGGTGTAGACGATGTTCGGGTTCACCCGCGCTACGTCCTGGTAGCCGAAACCGAGACGCTCGATCGCCGCCGCCCGCATCGAATGAACGAACACATCGGCGCCGGCGATCAGCTCACGCAGCGCGGCTGCGTCCCGCTCGGTGCGCAGGTCGAGCACGACACTGCGCTTACCCCGGTTGACGTTGACGAACACCCCGCTCATGCCCGGCTCGGGACCCACCGAGATATAGCGGGTGTCGTCACCGCGCGGCGGTTCGACCTTGATCACGTCGGCGCCCATGTCGGCCATGATCTGCGTGCAGTAGGGGCCCATCACCATCGCCGTCAGGTCGATGACCCGCATCCCTGACAGCGGACCTGTGTGTTCCATCGTGTCCTCTTCGCCCATCACGTCCGATCGGACTAACTAGTGAATCCTTGCAAGGATAGTGCTATGAAAGAAGGCGTGGACAGCAACATCGGCAAAATCCGTGCTCCGCGCCCCATCGCAACGGTGCTCGACACAGCCCTGCGCAGCCGCCCCGGCGCCACCGCGTTGATCGCCGCGGCGGGCGCGTGGAGCTACGCGGAACTCGACGAGCAGGCGGCGCGGGCGGCGGGCGCGCTGTGGTCGCTCGGCGTCCGTCCCGGCGACCGGGTCGCGGCCTGCCTGCCCAACGACCTCGGCATCGTCGCCGCGTTCCACGGCGCGCAGCGCATCGGCGCGATCTGGGCGGGTATCGGCGAGGCGAACGCCCCGGCCGAACAGCAGTACCTGCACGATCTCTGCGATCCCACCGTGGTGCTGGCCGGACCCCAGTGGCGCGCCGAGTCACCGCGGGCCGTGCATCCGGACCGCTGGGCAGACGAACTCACCCGCGCCGAACCCGCGCCCGACCTCACCCACGACATCGACGCCGCCGCGGGCATCGCGTTCACCAGCGGCACCTCCGGGCGACCGAAGGCGGTGGTGCACAGCCAGCGCAACCTGATGCTGCCCGGCGCGGTCGTCCTCGCGACCCGCGGTTGGGGCCCTGATCTACGCCGGGGCGACAGCTTTCCGCTCACCATCCTCAACATGATGGTGTTGTCCACCCTCACCACGGCCCAGGCAGGTGGTTGCGCGGTGATCATGGACCGTCGCGACGTGGCCGGAGTGGCCGAATGGATCGCCGAACATCAGGTGACGGTGTGGAACGGCGCCCCGGCCCAGCTCTACGATCTCGCGCGCCGACCGGACGCGAATCTCCGGTCCTTGCAAGAGATCTGGAGCGGCGGCAGTGACACCCCGGACGCGGTCCGCACCACCTTCGCCGACACCCACGGGCTCGTACCCCGAACGACCTACGGCCTCACCGAGGCACCGACGGTGGTCGCCATCGACCCACCCGGCACCGCCTGGACACCGGGGAGCAGCGGCCTGGTGCTCCCCCACCTCGACGTAGCCGCCTACGACGACGAGGGCGACCGTTTACCGCCGGGCGCACTGGGCGAGCTCTGCCTGACCACCGCGCGGGAAGGCCCGTGGGCGGGACTCTGGCGACCGCCGCTCGGCCACTGGTCCGACGGCGAGATTCACCCGCTTCCGTTGGGCCCCTTGGCTACCGGCGACATCGGCACCGTCGACCCCGCCGGACAGCTCGCCGTGCTGGACCGGAAGAAGATGGTGATCATCCGCGGTGGTGCGAATGTCTACCCACTCGAAGTGGAGCGGGTGCTGGCGATCCACCCGGACGTCACCAAGGTGGCGGTATGCCCCGTGCCGGACGAACGACTCGGACAAAAGGTCGCCGCACTCGTCGAAACAAGCTGTACCACTATCGATTTCGACGAACTCGCGGCACTGTGCCGACGCGAGCTCGCCGGTTACAAGGTGCCCGAGATCTGGACCAGAGTGGATGCGCTGCCGGTGAACGCCATGGGCAAGATCGAGCGCACCGGGCTCACCGCACTCGCGCAGCGGGCGCAGCGATGAGCGCCGACACCGCACTGCGGTTGTTCGACCTGACCGGCCGGGTCGCGGTGGTGACCGGCGCGTCGTCGGGACTCGGCGCCGCGGTGGCCGAGGCGCTCGCCGGGCTCGGCGCTCGTGTCGCGGTCCTCGCCCGCCGAACCGACCGGCTGACCGAACTCGCCACCCGCGTCGACGGACTCGCGGTGGTCTGCGATCTGGCCGATCCCGAGCAGATCGCCACCGTGGCACCGACCGTCGCCGAACGGCTCGGCCCGCCGACGATCCTGGTGAACGCGGCGGGCAACAGATTCACCACCGAGCGCGCCGAGGACGAACCACTCGACGCCGTCCAGCACACCCTCGCCCTCAACCTGGTGGCTCCGTTCCTGCTGGCCCAGGCGCTGTTCCCGCATATGCGCGACGCCGGGGGCGGTTCGGTGGTCAACGTTTCCTCGATCAGCGGCCGGGTCGGCATTCCGGGTATCCCCCAGGCTTCGTACGCGGCGAGCAAAGCCGGATTGTCCGGGCTCACCACCGAACTCGCGGTGCAGTGGGCCCGGCACTCGATCCGGGTGAACACCGTCGCGCCCGGCTTCTTCCGCAGCGAGATCACCGACAGTCTCTACGACAGCCCCCGCGGCGCCGAGTACCTGCGCCGCAACACCCCGCTGCCCAGCGAAGGCACGGCACAGGACCTGGTCGGCGCCATCACCTGGCTCGCCGGCGACGCCGCTCGCTATGTGACCGGCCAAACCATCGTGGTCGACGGCGGCTGGACGGCTCGCTGACACCCGCGGCGGGTTGACACCGACCCCACCCGATGAAAGCATGATTATACCTATCGGAGAATCACATTCTCCTCATAGCGGAAGGCCCCTCCCTGATGTTCTCGGCAATACTCCTCGAGAAGAGCGGTACGGAATCGAAGGTCTCGTTGACCAGCGTGTCCGACAACGAGCTCCCGGACGGTGATGTCACCGTCGACGTCGCGTACTCCACCCTCAATTACAAAGACGCGCTCGCCATCACCGGAAAATCGCCGGTGGTCCGTTCGTTTCCCATGGTGCCCGGAATCGACCTGGCGGGCGTGGTCGCCGAGAGCAGCCACCCCAGCTGGTCCCCCGGCGACACCGTGGTGCTCAACGGCTGGGGCGTCGGCGAAACCCATTGGGGTGGTCTCGCGCAACGCGCCCGGCTGCGCGGCGATTGGCTGATCCCGCTGCCGGACGCGTTCACCACACGCCAGGCGATGGCGATCGGCACCGCCGGCTACACCGCGAGTCTGTGTGTGGAAGCGCTGGTGCGCCACGGCGTGACTCCCGGCGACGGCGAGATCCTGGTGACCGGCGCGACCGGCGGGGTCGGCAGCGTCGCCATCGCCCTGCTCACCGCGCTCGGCTACACCGTGGTCGCGGCGACCGGCAAGCCGGCCGAGGCAGGCTATCTGAAGGATCTGGGCGCGAGCACCATCGTCGACCGAGCCGAACTCGCCGAGCGCGCAAAACCACTGCAGAAAGAGCGCTGGGCGGGTGTCGTCGAGGCCGCGGGCAGCCACACGCTGGTCAACGCGATCGCGCAGACCCGCTACGGCGGCGCTGTCGCGGCGTGCGGTCTCGCCCATGGCATGGATCTGCCGGGCACCGTCGCCCCGTTCATCCTGCGCGGGGTCACCCTCTACGGCATCGACAGCGTGCAGGCGCCCACCGCACGCCGCATGCAGGCGTGGGCGCGGCTGGCCCGCGACCTGGATCCGGCCGCACTCGAATCCATCGCCACCGAAGTGCCGCTGGGCGAGGCGATCACCGCCGCGAACCAATTCTTCGACGGCACTGTGCGTGGCCGTCTCGTCGTCGACGTCAACCGCTGAACTGGAGAATCCTGTGGCCACGAAGAAGCGCACCGCGGATATCGAACTCGACCTCACCGACGTGGACCACCGCGTCGGCAAGCCGGTCGGTGGCGGGCAACTGTGGGATCCGTGTAGTACCTCCGACATTCGCCGCTGGGTGATGGCGATGGACTACCCGAACCCGCTGCACTGGGATCACGAGTTCGCGGGCAACTCCCGCTACGGCGGGCTCGTCGCGCCCCAATCCATCGCGGTCGCACTGGATTACGGGCACGGCGCGCAGCCGGCGTGTGTCGGGCGCATCCCGGGCAGCCACCTGATCTTCGGTGGCGAGGAGTGGTGGTTCTACGGCGCGCCGGTGCGCCCCGGCGACACCTTGTTCCAGGAGCGGCGTTTCCACGACTACTCGGTGGCCGACACCAAATTCGCCGGACCCACCATGTTCTCCCGCGGCGACACGACCCACCGCAATCAGCACGGCGTGCTCGTCGCCAGGGAGCGATCGACCGCCATCCGATACCTCGCCGCGGAGGCCACCAAGCGTGGCATGTACGACAACCAGCTCGGTGCGGTGAAGCGGTGGACCCAGGACGAGCTCGTCGATGTCGACCGCCTGCGCCACGAGTGGATCCTGTCCAATCGCGACGGGACCTCACCGCGTTTCGACGAAGTGAAGGTGGGCGATGTACTCCCCCGCCGGGTGATCGGTCCGCACAGCATCGCCAGTTTCACCACCGAGTACCGGGCATTCCTGTTCAACATCTGGGGCACCTTCGGCTGGACGGCGCCCGCGGGGATCGACGACCCGTGGATCAATCAGGATCCCGGCTGGACCGACGGATTCGGGTTCGACGAGGAAGGCGCGCGGATCGACCCGCGCAAGCGCGACGGCCTCTACGTCGGGCCGTCTCGTGGCCATATCGACGCCGACAAGGCCGGTGAGGTCGGGATGGCCAGGGCCTATGGCTACGGCGCGACGATGGGTGCCTGGTGCACCGACTATCTCGCGTATTGGGCGGGCAACGACGGTCTGGTCCGGCACACCAAAGCCGACTTCCGCGGTCCGGCGTTCGAAGGTGACGTCACCTACTTCGACGCCGAGATCATCGGCAAGGAACCCGATTCGGCATGGGGCGTACCCCTGGTTCAGGTGCGGCTGAAGCTTACCAACCAGGACAACGCCACGCTGGTGACCTGCACCGCCGAGATCGAGCTGCCATGCTGAATTCGCCCGCCGCCGCGGCGATCGCGGTCGGCCCGCCGCTGTCGGACGAACCCGGACTCGGGGCCCTCACCCTGCCCGGTTTCCTGCGCGAGGTGACCGAGCGCTACGGCGACCGGGAGGCGCTGCGCGCGCACGACGGCACCGGTGTGACCAGCTGGACCTACCTCGAGCTGTGGAACCGCGCGGTCGAGGTGGCGCGCGCCCTTCGTGCCTGCGGCGTCGGCAAGGACACCCGCGTCGGCGTGCTGATGACGAACCGGCCGGAGTGGCTGGCCGCGGTCTTCGGTACCTCCCTGGCAGGTGGGGTGGCCGTCGCACTGAGTACCTTCTCCACCTCCGCCGAACTCGACCATTTGTTGCGGGTATCCGATGTCTCGGTATTGCTGTTCGAACGACAGGTCGCGCGAACCGATTTCGTGTCGGTGCTCACCGAACTGGAACCGGCACTGGCTGATTCGCCGTTTGCAGGGGTCCGGTCCACGACCTACCCGTTCCTGCGGCACCTCGCCGTGGTCGGTGAGCCGGCACCCGGCACCGCGATCGAGACGTGGGCCGACTTCCTGGCTCGGGGCACGGCGGAACCGGCCGAGCTGATCGCGGCCATCGCGCAGTCGGTCCAGCCCAGCGACACCGCGGTGATCTTCTTCTCCTCCGGCACCACCAGCAAACCCAAGGGCATCCGCAGCGCCCATCGCGGTGTCGCGGTGCAGATGTGGCGATTCGGGCGAATGTTCGCCTTCGACACGCACGACAC
This sequence comes from Nocardia sp. FBN12, assembly GCF_050320175.1. Classification (GTDB taxonomy): domain Bacteria; phylum Actinomycetota; class Actinomycetes; order Mycobacteriales; family Mycobacteriaceae; genus Nocardia. The sequence goes on from NZ_CP190048.1 coordinate 2,843,044, forward strand.
CGTGCGCTGCTGGGCGGCCAACGGCTTCTTCTGGTCGGGCAATTTCGGGCAGGCACTCGGCGCGACCCTGGCGGTGGGCGGAACTCTGGTGTTGCAGCGTCTGTTCGACGCCGCCGAGGCGGTCGCCCTGTTCGAATCGGAACAGGTCACCTTCCCGGTGGCCTGGCCACATCAGTGGGCCCAGCTCGCCGCCGCGCCGAACTGGCCGGACGCGGATCTGAGCAGCCTGACGTTCGTGGATCGCGGCACTCCGGCCGGTACGCACCCCACGGTGCAGACCGACTGGACCGAATGCGGGCACGCCTACGGCAACACCGAGACGTTCACGATCTCCACCTGTTATCCCGCGTGCACACCCGAACACGTGCATGCGGGCAGTAGCGGAATTCCGCTGCCGGGGGTCCGGGTGAAGATCGCCGACCCGCTCACCGGGGCGGTCCTCGAGCGCGGTGACAGCGGTGAGATCTGTATCAAAGGACCCACGCTCATGCTCGGGTACCTCGGCACGCCGCTGGACGAAACCCTCGACACCGAAGGCTATTTCCACACCGGCGACGGCGGCTATCTCGACGACGAGGACCGGCTGTACTGGACGGGCAGACTCACCGACATCATCAAGACCGGTGGGGCCAATGTCTCTCCGCTCGAAGTGGACGAACAACTAGCGCGCTGTCCCGGGGTGAAGATCGGGCGCACCGTCGGTGTTCCGCACGACACGCTGGGTGAGGTGGTCGTGGCCTGTGTCGTGCCACAACCGGACACCGCCCTCGACGCCGAGATGCTGCGGGGATTCCTGCGTGAACGTCTCGCCAGCTACAAGGTGCCCCGTCATGTCCTACTCTTCGCCGAGGACGACTTCTCGCTCACCGGTAGCGCCAAGATCAAGTCAGCCGACCTGCGGGAGCTCGCCGCCGCACGGCTGGCGCAGTAGCCCGGCACAGTCACCGAGCAGCACCCGCGGCGCCGACGATGTCGCCGCGGTACCGCCCAGTGATTGTGCGCGCGAGGGGTTCCTACGCCGACAACGGAGTCGGGGTCGGAGCCTCTCGCGCTTCGGCATCACCGCCCGACGCATCCAGCGGGACTACACGTAGCGGGCAGCCAGTGTCTTCCGGTGTGCCGCCGGTGTGCCGAAGAGTGCACGATTCAGGGTCGCGCGCTTGAGGTGGACGTGCACGCCGCTGTCCCAGGTGTAGCCGTATCCGCCGTGCAATTGCATCGCCGCCCCGGCCACCCGCACCGCCGCACCGGTGGTGTACGCCTTCGCCATCGCCGCGCCGACAGCCGCGTCCGCCGCGCCGTCGACGATCGCGCGGGCGGCAGCGTCCACCAGGTGCCGCGCGAGGGTCGCCTGGACCAGCATGTCCGCGCAGGCGTGTTTGACCGCTTGAAACGAGCCGACCGGCCGGCCGAATTGTTCACGCACACGCACATATTCGACCGTCGCCGCCAGCATGGCATCGGCCGAGCCGAGGGAGTCGCACGCGATCGCCACGGCGGCTCGCGCGCGTAAATCCGCCGGTGTTCCTCGGAAACCCCACACGGCCCGCACCGCGGCTCGGTCGGCGATCACTGTCGCCGCCGATCGGGTGGCATCGACGAGCGGTACCGGAGTGATCGTCAGGCCGGGAGTACCGGGCGCCACGGCGACGAGCCGCCAGTTCCCCGCGTTCTCCCGCACGGGAACGAGCAGCAGGTCGGCCGCGGTCGCATCGAGCACGAACTCCGCCGAGCCGCTCAACCGAGGTTCGCCCGACGCGGATTCGAGTACGAACGCCGGATCGGCGTCACTGCTCGCGTCGAGTACCAGCACGGGGAGCGCGAGCCCGGCGATCGTCTGGCGTAATACGTTGTCGCGCAGAGTATCCGCTGTCACATCGACCAGCGCGGGCACCGACAGCGCCAGCACCGTGGGCAGCGCGGTAGCGGCCGCGGCGCGCCCCACTTCATCGAGCAGCACCGCCACTTCGGCGAACGTAGCTCCCGCGCCGTCGAATTCGACCGGCGCGGCCAAGCCGGGCCACCCGGCGCGAGTGACGGTAGCCCACGGCACCGGGTCGGTTCCCACCTTTTTCAGCACTTCCCTTGCGAGAGTGCGTAATTCGTCGTGAAACTCGGTGAATTCGTCGTTCATCGTTGCCCCGCTGCTGGTTCCCGAGGCAGCCCGAGGCCGCGCTCGGCGATGATGGTCCGCTGGATCTCGCTGGTACCGCCGGGAATGGTCCATTCCCAGGAACCGACGAAGTCCAGCACCCAGGCGCCGGACTCCCAGCCGCCGGACATCGGCTTGCGCACCACCGTGTGCGCGCCGACCCCGCCCAGTTCGGCGCCGAAATCGGTCATGCGTTGCAGCAGTTCGCTGTAGAACAGTTTGACGATGGAGGCGTCGGCCGGGCCGACCGTGTTCGTTTCGTGCCGATGCACCAGGTCGCGGCACATCGCGCGCAGTCCGGTGAGCTCGATCTCCAGCTCGGCGAGACGATCGGCGACCACCGGATCATCCAGCGCCCGCCCGCCGTGCCCGATCCGCGCGGCATCCGCGACCAGCCAGCGGAAGCCGGCGTTGCCGAGTCGTTCGGCCAGTTCGAGCATGGTCAGCCCGCGCTCGGCGCCGAGGGTGCGCTGGGCCACCTGCCACCCGCCGTTCTCCGCACCGATCATCGCGCTGGCCGGGACCCGCACCCGGTCCAGGAAGATCTCGCAGAAATGCGATTCACCGGTGGCCTGCCGAATCGGCCGCACCTCGATGCCGGGGCTGCGCATATCGACCAGGAAGTACGAAATCCCTTGGCGGGCAGGAGCGGAAGGGTCGGAGCGCGCGAGCAGCAAGCACCAGTGCGCGTACTGCGCGCCGCTGGCCCACACCTTCTGCCCGGTGATCACCCAGTCGTCACCGTCGCGGCGGGCCGTGGTGCGCAACGCGGCCAGGTCCGAGCCCGCGTCGGGCTCGGAGAAGCCCTGCACCCAGATCTCGCCGTCGAGAATGGCGGGCAGATGCCGCGCCCGCTGTTCGGCCGTGCCTGCCGCCAGCAGCGTCGCGGCCGCGTGATGGATGGCGACGAACGCGAGCACCAGGCGCGGCGCGTCGTGCGCGGCCAGTTCCTGGTACAGCACGATCTGGTGTGACACCGGCATGCCACCGCCGTATTCGGCGGGCCAGTGCGGCACCGCGAACCCCGCCGCACGCAAGCGCTGGAACCAATCCTGTTGGAACCGAGCGAATTCCGCGTCGGAGGCACCGGTCTGCGTCTGGCGCCACTGCGCGGGAATGTGCTGCGCGCACCACCGGCGGACGTGCTCGCCGAACTCCTCGAGATCCTCGGGCCACGCGTGGGGTTGCGTTCCGGTGCGCGTCATCGTGCGTGCCGCCGCAGCCCGCGCAGGCGCTCGCGGTGTTCGTCGGTCTGCATCGACACCACCTCGGCGGCGAATCCGGCTTGCAGCGGACCGGCCAGTGCCTGCGTGAGGTACATGTTCACCACCCGTTTGGTGCCGCGTATCGCCTCGACCGGCTGAGCTGCCAGTCGGCGCGCGAGCGCGTGCGCCTCGTCCAGCAGGGCGTCCGGGGGCGTCGTCCGGCTGGCCAGGCCCACCGAAACCGCGGTGGCGGCGTCGATCCGGTCACCGGTGTAGAGGAATTCGCGGGTGCGCAGAATCGGGGTGAGCAACGGCCAGAAGGCGGCGCCACCGTCGCCGGCCACCAGCCCGACCGCGACATGCGGATCGGCCAGATACGCCGACTCCGACATCAGCACCACATCGCAGAGCACCGCGATGCTCGCGCCGAGCCCGACCGCCGCGCCGTTCACCGCGGCGATGACGGGCAGCGGGAAGCGCAGCAGCTCCTCGATGATCTCCGCGCCTTCGCGGATGCTCTCGTCCCTGGCCGCCGGATCGTCGAGGAAGGAGGTGATCCACGCGAGGTCGCCGCCTGCGCTGAAGGCCCGGCCCGCCCCGGTCAGGATGACCACCCTGGCCTCGGTGTCGGCGGCCAGCAGGCGCCAGACCTGGGCGAGCCCGCGATGGAGGTCGGCATTCACCGCGTTGAGTTCGTCAGGGCGGTCGATCAATACCGTGCGCACGGGGCCGTCCGCGGTCACGGTGAGTCCGGGTGGCAGTGTGTCGGTCACCGGTTCACGCTCCCTGCGGGTCGGAGAACGGCCCGGCCAGCCCGCGGGTGCCGACCCGGCGGGTGAGCAGGTCCTCGGTGCCGGTGATTCCCAACGGCAATCGGCGCAGCGGCAGGCTGTGCCGCGACAGCCACGACAGCGGGGATTCGTCACAGAAACCGAGCGCGCCGTGCACCTGATGCGCGACACGGAAGACGATCTCGGCGGCTTCCAGCGCGGCGAGTCGCAGCGCGAGCGCGTCGGCCACGGCATCGGGCTGCCCGGTCTGGATGCTCCACAGCGCGTAGCGCGCGAGCATCTCCACTCCCTTGCGCTCCACTTCGGCGTCGGTCAGCTGGAACTGCACGGACTGGAATTCCGCCAGCCGCCTGCCGAACTGCTCGCGCACCAGCACGTGGTCACCGGCCAAGGCGAGCGCCCGGTCCAGCATGCCGAGCAACGTCCAACACGGCAGTGCCACAGCCAGAGCCAGGTCGTCGATACCGTCGGCGTCCATCGGCCGCACCGCGATCGGGGTGACGAACGCCGTCTCGCGTGCCGTCCCCCTTGCGGGCAACGCGGTGACCGCACCACGCCGCCCATCAGGATCGATCGCCATGATCCGCAGCGTGAGGCCACCGATCGCAGCAGCGGGTTGCGGCCCCGCCACTACGAAGACAGCGTCGGCGCCGTCCGGCCGGGCGAGCCGCTCCGCCACCGGATAAGGGGTGGCCCAATAGCCCGCACTGCGGCACAACGCCGCGGCCGCCTCCAGCTCCACCGGATCGCGCCGCGGCGCCAGCTCCCACGCACCGAGTCGCGACAGCACCGGGTCGACCAGTGCGCTCCGCTCCGCTGGTTCGGTCTCCGCGGCGCGAACGAGCTCGTCACCACCCGCGGCGCCCAACGCACGCAGCGTCTGCGCACCGAATTCTCTTGCCTCATCAGCTAATTCGAGGTTCATCGGACCCTCTCCCCGCGGCGGCTGTGCCGCCACCATCACACGCGAACCCCGGTCTCCCTCTTGCGGCACCATTGCCATACCCATGCGAGAACCCCACTCTCCATCCAGCGGCGGTGCCGCCACACCCACGCGACGACCCCGCTCTCCCCGCAGCGGCGGAACGGCCGCACCCACGCGAGGGCTCTGCTCTTCCTCCGACGGCAGTGCGGTCGCGCCCACACGAGCACTCGACCCTTCCCTCGGCGGCGGTACGGCCGGACTCACGCCGGAACCCCAGCTCGTCGGGTGCTGAACAGCAATGCGCGCGCCAGCAGGATCTGCTGCATCTCGATACTGCCCGAGGCCACGGTCGCCGCGTTGGCGTACCGCCAGTGATCGTCGACCGCCCGGCGGAACTGTCGCCGCGCGCCCTGTTCGTCGGGCAGATGCGTGGCGAGTTCGGACAGTAGAGCCGCGCTCTCCTGATCCAGGCGGGTGACCGCGATGCGGTAAGCGGCGGCGTCACCGGGTGCGACGGAGCCCGTGCTCTGGGTAGCCAGCACCTGGTAGGCCAGCAGCCGGGCCCGGCGCGCCCGCATGAGCATGCGTGCCCACCGGCCGCGCAGCGCTGCCGGCATGTCGTTCCAGCGCGCACCGATCACCGTCGGTGCCAGGTGCAACAGCCGTTCGCAGCGGGCGTAGCGCGCGATGCCGACCCGTTCGAAGGCAAGCACCTCCTGCACCACCGCCCAGCCCTCGTCCACCCGGCCGAGCACATCGGCTGCCACGGCGGGCACGTCGTCGAAGAACACCTCGTTGAGGTGGTGCGGGCCGAGCATGGAACGAATCGGGCGCACCTCGATGCCCGGCGCCGACATCGGCAGCAGAAACACCGTGAGCCCCTGCTGTTTACGGTCTCCGTCGGAGGTGCGGGCCAGCAGGAAACACCACTGCGCCATGGTGGCGTAGGAGGTCCAGATCTTCTGGCCACTGATGCGCCAGCCGTCGCCGACGCGGCGTGCCGAGGTGCGCAGCGAAGCCAGGTCCGAGCCCGCGTCCGGCTCGGAAAACCCTTGGCACCAGATCACTTCACCGCCCGAGATCGGCGGCAGATGCTCGCGCTGCTGTTCGGCGGTGCCGTGCCGCATGATGGCCGGGCCCACCCAGTTGACGCCCATGTACTGGGCCCCGCGTGGTTCGTGATGGGCCCACATCTCCTCGCGGACCACGGTCTGTTCCCACACCGAACTGCCACGCCCGCCGTAGCGCTGCGGCCATGCCGCGCAGAGCAACCCGCGATCGGCGAGCACACCGCAGAACCGCTGGGCGGTCGCGAGGTCGGCGGGCTCGTCGGTGAACGCGCCGAGGAAGCCGTCGGGAACCTGTGCGGCGATCAACTCGCGGAGCTCACCGCGGAGACCGGCGGCCGCATCACCCATGGTGAAGTCCATGCCACGCACGGTATCCAATCCTCATAAGGATAGCAATATTTGTGGGGTCACCGACGCCCCGACTAGACTGCCCGCCATGGCGGATGCGAACGACTCGGGGAGCAGGGCGGGCCGCACGACAGGGACACGCCGCACCAGGGTCCCGCAACGCCGCATCGCCGAAACGGTCGCCGACGAACTGCGTACCCGCATTCTCACCGGGGACGCCGACTACCGGCTGCCGACACAGGACCAGCTGGTCCAGGATTTCGGCGTCAGCTACCCGTCGATCCGTGAGGCACTGCGCATTCTCGAGACCGAGGGCCTGGTCACCGTCCGCCGCGGCAATGTCGGCGGTGCCGAAGTGCACCGGCCCGACGAGACCTCGGCGGCCTACCATCTCGGCCTCGCCCTGCAGGGCGCCCGGGTGACGCTCGGCGATCTGGCCGCCGGACTGCGGATGCTCGAACCCTTGTGCGCGGCCGCGTGCGCCGGTCGCGCCGACCGCGCCACCACGGTGGTACCCGCCCTGCTCGCGAACGTCGAGAAGTCGGCACAGCTGCTCGGTAACGGCGTCGAATTCACCCACACCGCCCGCGAATTCCACGATCTGATCGTGGCCCACACGCCCAATCTCACGGTGCGCAACATGGTCAGCGCACTGGTCACGCTGTGGTCCTCGCAGGAGGAGGCCTGGGCGCTCGAACTCACCCAGCAGGGCGAGTACCCCTCGCACGACGAGGCGGACGCGGCCGTGCGCACCCATCGGCGCATCGCGGGCGAGATCGAGGCCGGCCGTGCCGCCGAGGCCGAGCGGCTCTACCGCAGCCATCTCGCGGCCACCCAGAGCCTGGTGCTAGAGCGGTTCGACTCCGACATGATCACCGCGTCCAAGCAGGGCGCGCGGCCACGGTCGAACACTCGACCCTGAGCCACCCCTCACCCACATCAGGCGATTCGCCGATATTCGCACGCCCTCTTCCGGCCGTCCGATAATCTGATTCTCACGATTTCGCATACGTTGTTCTTGTGAATATGGGGCCGCATGTCGGCGTCGGTCCAGGTCAGCGCGCCCCAGCGCGCAACCCACCGGGGTCATCTCAGCACATATCCTCCTGAGCAGCGCATTCGGGACTGAAATCCGATATTGCAATCCTTATGAGGATTGCCGTACTGTGGCCCGCAACACATCTGATCCGACCGTATGGGAGGGCCCCGTAGTGACCCGAGGGGCGCGCTACAGCAGCGATACACCGTTCACCGTCGCCGAAGGCTGGCGCGTGCAACGACTCACACCGCCGAGCCGGCTCTTCGGCGCCAACGGCCTGCGCACCGGCGCCGACGACCGCATCTATGTGGCGCAGGTGGCGGGCAGCCAGATCAGCGCGCTCGACGTCGACAGCGGCAGGCTCGAGACCATCAGTGCCAAGGGTGGTGACATCGTCGCCCCCGACGATCTCGTCTTCGACACCGACGGCAATCTCATCGCCACCGAGTACATGGACGCCCGCGTCAGCGTGCGGCACCCCGACGGCACCACCCGGGTCCTGCGCGACGACCTGCCCGGGGCCAACGGCATCACCTTCCACGCGGGCCGGCTGTTCGTCAACGAGTGCCGGATCGGCGGGCGGCTCATGGAACTACCGCTCGACGGCAGTGCGCCGCGCGTACTGGTCGACAACCTCCCGATGCCCAACGCGATGGAATTCGGCCCCGACGGACTCCTCTACTACCCCGTCATGGGCACCAACGACATCTGGCGCGTCGACCCGAACGGTGGCGAGCCCGAACGTGTCGCCGGCGACCTCGGCGTCCCCGACTCGGTCAAGTTCGACGCCGCGGGCTTCCTCGTGTCCACCCAGGTGGGCACCGGCGAGGTGCTCCGCATCGATCCACGCACCGGCGACCGGCAGGTACTGGCGAATCTCGCTCCCGGACTGGACAATTGCACGTTCGTGGGGAATCGGCTGTTCGTGTCGAGCTTCACCGGTGCGATCACCGAGATCCTCGGCGACGGCGCGACGGCACCGATCCTGGCGGGCGGGCTGATGTGGCCGCTCGATCTCACCTTCGGTCACGACGGCAACCTCTACGTCGCCGACGGCACGTACTTCTATGTCCTGCGCGCAGGCGAGCTCGAACCGGTCGCCTCGCTGTTCAGTGTGAACACGCCCGGGTACGTGCGCGGTGCCACCTCGGTCGGCCCCGGCGAGTTCCTCGTCTCGACGTCGTCGGGCGAGATCGCCTACTACCGGCTGGGTCCCGAGCCGAGCACCGAGATCGTGGCGCAGGGCTACGACCAGCTCTACGGCATCGCCGCCACCGCCGATCACGTCATCGTCGTCGCCGAGTTCGGCGCGGGCCGGGTGATGTCGTTGCACGGCGGCCGGGCCGAGGCCATCGCGACCGGGCTCGCGGGCCCACTGGGCGTGGCGTTCGGGCCGGACGAATCCGTCCTGGTCTCCGAATCCGGTGCGGGACGCGTCGTTTCGATCAAGGACGGCAACGTCGACATCGTGGTCGACGACCTGGATACACCGCACGGCATCTTGGTCCGTGGCACGCAACTGTTCGTCGTCGACGTCGGTCTGAAGGCCGTCATCGTTGTCGACTTGGAGACCAAAGCGCGCCGGACGCTCGCCGCGGGGCTGCCGGTCGGCGTGCCCGACGGGGTGGTCGCCAAGCCGCTGCTCGGCACCCCGCCGTTCTCCGGCCCGATGGGCCCCTTCGCGGGCATCACCGCGAGCCCGGACGGCACCCTCTACCTCTCCGCCGACGCCGAGGGCAGCATCCTCACCTTGAATCAGGAAGCGTGACAACGGATATGGCCTACGACGGTCTGGGACTCGACGGGCGCATCGTCATCGTGTCCGGTGCGGGTGGCGGCGGCATCGGTACCGCCGTCACCGCGATGGTGGCCCGCGCGGGCGCGACCGTCATCGCGGTGAGCAGGTCGACCGAGAACCTGGATACCCACATCGCGCCCCTCGTCGCCGAGGGGCTCCCGGTGATCCCGGTCGCCGCCGACGCGGGCACCGACGAAGGAATCGCGACCGTGCTCGACCGGGTCGCCGCGGTTCCCGGCACTCTGCACGGGCTCGTGAACGTGGCCGGTGGCGCGGATCCGTCGCAATGGATGCCCGCCGTCCGGATCACCCGATCCGACTGGCACGACCTGTTCGCGCGCAACCTCGACACGATGTTCTTCATGAGCCAGGCGGTCGCCCGGGAGTTGCGCGCGCGCGATCTGCCCGGTTCCATCGTCTCGATCTCCTCGATCAGTGGCATGAATACCGCACCGTTCCACCTCGCCTACGGCACCGCCAAGGCCGCACTGGTCGCCGCGACCAGGACGCTCGCGGTGGAACTCGCGCAGGACGGAATCCGGGTCAACGCGGTGGCGCCCGGCGTCACCGAGACACCGGCCTCCCGTGCCTACGTCGGCGAGGACCCCGATCGCGATCGCCGGGCCATCACGATGGGCAGGCGCGGGCAGCCCCACGAGCAGGCGGGCCCGATCCTGTTCCTGCTCTCCGACCTTTCCACCTACATCACCGGCCAGACGCTGCTCGTGGACGGCGGCCTGAACCTGCGCTGGACCCATCTCGGCGGTGACCACACCTCGCTGTTCCTCGAGAACGAGGACTTCCGCGCCGCCATCACCCGCTGACGAACCCACGGTTTCCTCCAGGAGGATGTCATGACCGAAACCGCCGAGACCACCGGCGATCCCGCCGCGGATCCGCTGTCGACCCCGATGACGATCGGCGTCGAGGCCTACATTTCCCCGGAGTACGCCAAGGCCGAGGGCGACCTCCTCTGGGCCAGGGTGTGGCAGCAGGTCTGCCGGGTGGAGGAGATCGCACGGGTCGGCGACTACCTGACCTACGAGATCGCCGCCGACTCGATCATCGTGGTCCGCACCGCACCCGACACCCTGCGCGCCTATCACAATGTGTGCGCGCACCGGGGTCGCCGCCTGGTGGACACTCCCCCTGGCGCGCACGACGGACGCGGGCAGACCCGCCAGTTCACCTGCAGCTTCCACGGCTGGCGCTACGACCTCGACGGCCGCAACACCTTCGTCGCCGAACGCGACGACTGGACGTGCGGTCTCACCGAGCGCAACGACGGACTCGCCAAGGTACAGATCGACACCTGGGGCGGCTGGGTCTGGATCAATATGGACCCCGAATGCGAGCCGCTGCGCGACTATCTCGAGCCCGCCGCGGGCCTGCTCGAACATTTCGAGCTGGAGAAGATGCGCTACCGGTGGCGCAAATGGCTGACCTTCGACTGCAATTGGAAGGTCGCCTTCGAGGCGTTCATGGAGACCTACCACGTCCCCTACACCCACCCGGAGTTCTCGAATTTCGGCTCGTTCCTCGGCTGGGCCCGCGCGCAGGGCAAGCACAGCAACATCGGCTACGACGCGCCGAAGGGCATGGAGGAGAACCAGGCCAAGCTGCGGGTGGGCGGCGGTGCCGACGCACGGGTCTCCACCGCCCAGTTGCAGAATTTCACCTGGGAGAACGCCAATACCAACACCACGCGCACGCTGGTGGACGTGGCCAACCGGCTCGTCGACGAGCTGCCCGAGGGCACCCCGTCCGACCAGGTGCTGCGCTACTGGCTCGAAACGGCCAGGGCGCAGGACCAGGCGCGCGGCGTCGACTGGCCCAAGGTCGAGCCCGACGTCGTCGCCAAGAGCGGCACCGCCTGGCAGATCTTCCCGAACTTCCAGATCGGGCACGCGGTCAACAACATGCTCTGCTACCGGTTCCGCCCCTACGGCACCGATCCGGACAAGTGCATTTTCGAGGCCGCCGTCTTCGAGCTGTTCCCGGAAGGGCAAGAGCCGCAGACCGAATGGGAGTACACCCCGGTCGGTGACCCCGGGTGGCGCACCGTGCTGCCGCAGGACTTCGACAATATGGCCGCCGTCCAGCAGGGCATGAAATCGCGGGGCTTCTCCGGCCCGAAACCCAACCCCTATCGCGAGCGCAGCGTGGTGAACCTGCACCACAACCTCGCGCGGTACATGGACACCGGCGCGCCTCGTGATCTCACCTGAATCATCCATCCCAGCAAGGAAATCCGCATGAGCGACTGCGCACCCACGCAGACCCCCGACGTCGATGTCGAGGCACTCCGGGCCCGCTATCTCACCGAACGCGACAAGCGCGTGCGGACCGAGGGCCAGGACCAGTACCTGGTGACCGATGACGAATTCACCGAATTCTACGAGGGTGACCCGTATACGGCGGTGGTGCCGCGAGAACCCATCACCGCCGAGATCGGCATCGCGATCCTCGGCGGCGGCTGGGCGGGCCTGCTCGCCGCCGCCCGGCTCACTGAGGCCGGGGTCACCGACTTCCGGATCATCGAGCTAGCAGGCGATTTCGGTGGCGCGTGGTACTGGAACCGGTACCCCGGCATCCAGTGCGACACCGACAGCTACGCCTACCTGCCGCTGCTCGAGGAAACCGGCTACATGCCGACCGAGAAGTACGCGCGCGGTGACGAGTGTTTCGAACACGCGCAGCGCATCGGCAAGCACTACAACCTCTACGAGCGGTCGATCTTCAGCACGCTGGTGAAGTCGCTGCGCTGGGACGATGAGCTCGACCGCTGGCAGATCGGCACCAACCGTGGCGACGACCTGCGTGCCCGCTTCGTGATCATGGCGCAGGGCCCGTTCAACAAGCCCAAAATGCCGGGTATCCCCGGGATCTCGGAGTTCACCGGTCACACCTTCCACAGCGCGCGCTGGGATTACGAGTACACCGGCGGCACGATGCAGGGCGGGCTGACCAAGCTGGCGGGCAAGAAGGTCGCGGTGATCGGCACCGGCGCCAGCGGCATCCAGATCGTGCCGCACCTGGCCGAGACCGCCGAGCACCTCTACGTCTTCCAGCGCACGCCTTCCTATGTCTACGAGCGCGGTGACGTGCCGACCGATCCGGAATGGGCCGCCTCAGTGCAGCCGGGCTGGACCCGCGAGCGCAAACGCAACTTCCATACCGCCGCGTTCGAGGCATTCACGCCCGGCCAGGCCGATCTGATCTGCGACGGCTGGACCGAGGTCAGCCGCAACCTCGAGGCGCACCTGAGCGCCACCGGCGGCTGGGCGTCGCTCACGCCGGAGAAGTTCATGGAGTTGCGCGAGATCGAGGACTACAAGGCGATGGAGCGCGTGCGTGCGCGTGTCGACGAGATCGTCACCGATCCGGCCACCGCGGCCGCGCTCAAGCCGTACTACCGATTCCTGTGCAAGCGGCCGTGTTTCAACGACCAGTACCTGCCCACCTTCAACCGCCCCAACGTGACCCTGGTCGACGTCGCGAAGACCAAAGGCGTGGAACGCATCACGGCCACCGGGATCGTCGCCGACGGCGTCGAGCACGAGGTCGACTGCATCATCTTCGCCAGTGGCTTCGAGATCACCACCGATCTGGACCGCCGCTTCGGCATCGCGCCGTTCGCCGGCCGCGACGGCCTCTCGCTCTACGAGCACTGGGGTGAGGGCTACCGAACCCTGCACGGCCTCACCACCCCTGGCTTCCCGAATCTGTTCTTCACCGGGTTCCTCCAGGGCGGGGTCACCGCCAGCACCACCGACATGTTCGACCAGCAGGCCGAGCACATCGCCTACATCCTGAAACAGGCCGTCGACACCGACGCCACCACGGTCGAGCCGACGGTCGAGGCCACGCGAGACTGGGTGCGCACGGTCCGCGAAACCGCCGTCGACAACAGCACTTTCCAGCGCGAGTGCACACCCGGCTACTACAACAACGAGGGCGAGCAGCAGATCCGCTCGCACCTCGGCGAACCGTACTGGCCCGGCTTCTACGCCTTCGGTGACCTCTTGCGAGCCTGGCGCGACGGCGGCGATCTGCCGGGTCTGGAGCTGAGCAGATGAGCTTGCGCTTCGACGGTCGCGTCGCGGTGATCACCGGCGCGGGGCGCGGTCTCGGCCGCGCCTACGCGCTGCTGCTGGCCGCGCGGGGTGCCAAGGTGGTGGTCAACGATCTGGGCAGCAGCGTGCGCGGCGACACCGTCGAGGGCGATCCCGCCGCCGAGGTGGTGGCCGAGATCCGGGCGGTGGGCGGCGAAGCCGTCGCGTGCGGCGAATCGGTCGCCACGCCCGAAGGCGGACAGGCGATCGTCGACGTCGCGCTGACGAACTTCGGGCGCCTCGACATCCTCGTGCACAACGCGGGCAATGTCCGCTACGGCTCCCTGCGCGAGCTGAGCTACGACGATTTCGAATCGGTACTCGACGTGCACCTGCGCGGAGCCTTTCACGTGGTGCGCCCGGCGTTTCCGGTCATGGCCGACGCCGGGTACGGCCGCGTCGTCCTCACGTCCTCGATCGGCGGCCTCTACGGCAACAAGGGCGTCGCCAATTACGCGGTGGCCAAGGCGGGCATGATCGGGCTGTCCAATGTCGTCGCGCTCGAGGGCGCGGAATCGGGCATCACGAGCAACGTCATCGTGCCCGCCGCGGTGACCCGGCTGGCGGACGGTCTCGACACCTCCGCCTATCCGCCGATGGGACCCGACCTCACCGCCCCGGCGGTCGGCTGGCTCGCCCACGAATCCTGTTCGATCACCGGCGAGATGCTGGTGGCCGTCGCGGGGCGGGTTGGCCGGGCCTATATCGCCGAAACCCCGGGGGTCCATCAGCCCTCGTGGACGATCGAGCAGGTCGGCGAGCAGATCGACGCGATCCGTGACACCGCGAATTCGTGGATCCTGCCGCCGGTTCCGGCCGGTCACACAGAACACCTCAGGAAGAGTTTCGCGCTAGTCACGAAAGGCTAACCGGCATGTCGGTCAAGGTCTACGAACGAATCCTTCAGCTGTTCGAAGCCGAAGGCATCAACACGATTTTCGGTATCCCCGATCCGAACTTCGTGCACATGTTCCATCTCGCGGAGGAACGCGGCTGGAACGTCATCGCACCCCACCACGAGGAGTCGGCCGGTTTCATGGCCGAGGCGGTCTCCCGGATGACCGGCACGGCCGCGGTCTGCATCGGCACGCTCGGGCCCGGCGTCGCCAATCTCGCCGGCGCGATGATGTGCGCGATGGTGGAGCATTCGCCGGTGATCTTCCTCGGCGGTCAGCGCGCCAGGATCACCGAGCAGCGGGTCCGCCGAGGCCGGATCCAATTCGTCAAACAGGCCGCGCTGTTCGAGAACTCGGTGAAGTACAGCGCGAGTATCGAATACGCCGATCAGACCGACGAGATCATCCGCGAGGGCCTGCGCAAGGCGCTCAGCGGAACCCCCGGCCCCGTCTATATCGAATACCCCTCACACGTCATCCAGGAAGAGCTCGATGTGCCCGCGCCGCTGCCACCGGCGAGCTATCGCCTGGTGGGCCAGACCGCGGGCGCGGACAAGGTCGCCGAGGCGGTCGAGCTGTTGCGTGCGGCGAAGCAGCCGATCCTGCTGGTCGGGCACGGCGTGCACACCTCGCGCGCCGGGGCGGCGGTGCGGGAACTGGCCGAGCTGCTTGCGGTTCCGGTGATCCAGACCTCCGGCGGTACCTCCTACATCAAGGGCCTCGAGGACCGCACCTTCCCGTACGGCTTCTCACCGGCGGCGGTCGAGGCCGTGGTGGGGTCGGATCTGTGCCTGGCGATCGGCACCGAGCTGGGTGAACCCGTGCACTACGGGCGCGGACGGCACTGGGTCGCGGGCGAGGCCGACCGGAAATGGATTCTGATCGAACAGGATCCGGCCGCGATCGGAGTCAACCGGCCGATCGACGTGCCGCTGGTCGGCGACCTGCGCGCGATCGTGCCGCAACTGGTGGCGGCGCTGCGCGACACCCCTCGCACGGCCACCCCGGAACTGGCGGGCTGGATCGAGCAGGACGCCGCGCGACTGGCCGAACTCGCCGAGACCGCACCGTCCGGGCGCACGCCGGTGCATCCGGCGCGGCTGATCGTGGAGGCCACCAAGGCTTTTCCCGCCGACGGCATCATGGTGCGCGACGGCGGCGCCACCACGATCTTCGGCTGGACCTACTCCCAGGCCAAGCCGCACGACGTGATCTGGAACCAGAACTTCGGCCACCTCGGCACCGGTCTGCCCTACGCGGTCGGCGCCTCGGTGGCCGAGGGCCGCAACCGCCCGGTGATGCTGATCTCCGGCGACTCCTCGTTCCAGTTCCAGATCGCCGAGCTGGAAACCGCTGTGCGACTGAATCTTCCGCTGGTCTCGGTAGTGGCCGTCGACTACGCGTGGGGGCTCGAGGTCGGCGTCTACAAACGCACCTTCGGGCAGGGGTCGCTCGAGACCGGGGTGCACTGGAGCACCGAGACCCGGCTCGACAAGGTCGCGGAGGGCTTCGGCTGTTACGGCGAATACGTCGACCGTGAAGAGGACATCGCACCGGCGATCAAGCGGGCCTACGCCAGCGGCAAGCCGGGTGTGATCCACGTAGCGGTCGACCCGAAGGCGAACTCCGAGGAGATGCCCTCCTACGACGAGTTCCGCACCTGGTACGCGGAAGGAACCCAATAATCATGCCTGCCATCTCCACGTTCTATATCGGCGGCAAGTGGATAGAGCCCGCCGGCACCACGACTTTCGACGTTGTCGACCCGGCTACCGAGGAGGTCTACGGCACCGTCGCGGCGGGGACCGTGGCCGATGTCGACCGGGCGGTGGCCGCCGCGCGTGGCGCGTTCGCGAGCTGGTCGCGGAGTTCGGTCAGCGAACGCCTCGAGCTGCTGGCCGCGATCGGTGTCGAGTTCGAGCGCCGCCGCGGCGACATCGCGGCGGCGCTGACCGCCGAGATGGGTGCCCCGGCGGCACTGGCCAACGGGTTCCAGCTGAATCTGGTTGCCGGACATCTCGATACGGCGATCGAGGTGTTGCGCGACTACGCGTTCACCGAGCAGCGCGGGGCTACGCTGATCGCCCGCGAGCCGATCGGCGTCGCGGGGCTGATCACCCCGTGGAACTGGCCGCTGAGCCTGATCGCGGTGAAGGTGTTCCCCGCGTTGGCCGCCGGGTGCACCGTCGTGCTCAAACCGTCGGAGCAGTCGCCGTTCAGCGCGCAGATCTTCGCCGAGGTGCTCGACGTCGCCGGGGTGCCCGCCGGCGTGTTCAACCTGATCCACGGCGACGGCCCCGGCGTGGGCGCTCCCCTGGCCGCACACCCGGACGTCGATGTCATCTCGTTCACCGGGTCTACCCGCGCCGGGATCGAGGTAGCTCGCAATGCCGCACCCAGCGTCAAACGGGTCACCCAGGAACTCGGCGGCAAGAGCCCCAATATCGTGCTCGACGACGCGCAGTTCGCGGCGAACGTCGCGGCGGGCATCGGCCCGCTGATGATGAACTCCGGCCAGACCTGTAGCGCGCTGACCCGGATGCTCGTGCCACGCGCCCGCATGGACGAGGCGATCGCGGCGGCGAAATCGGCCGCCGAGCAGCTCACCGTCGGCGATCCCAATACCGAGGTCACGCTCGGCCCGGTGGTGTCGAAGGCGCAGTTCGAGAAGGTGCAGGGTCTCATCCAGCGTGGCATCGACGAGGGGGCGACCCTGGTGGTGGGTGGCACCGGCCGCCCGGACGGTCTGGCGAAGGGCTTCTACGTCAAGCCGACCGTGTTCGCGAATGTCACCAACGACATGACGATCGCGCGCGAGGAGATCTTCGGCCCCGTGTTGACGATCCTGGCCTACGACAGCGTCGATCACGCGGTGGAGATCGCCAACGACACCGAGTACGGGCTGGCGGGCAATGTCGCGGGCGCCGACCTCGACCAGGCACGGGCGGTGGCACATCGCATCCGGGCCGGGTATGTCTCGATCAACGACGGGTTCGACTTCCACAGTCCGTTCGGCGGTTTCCGCAAGAGCGGCAACGGCCGCGAGTGGGGAGCGTTCGGTTTCGACGACTACCTCGAGATCAAGGGCATCCTCGGGTACGCGCCCGCGGAGTGAGCGAACGCGAAAAGCGCCGGAATCGTTGAGATCCGGCGCTTTTCGCGTGCTGTCAGGACAGGCCGAGGTCCCTGGCGACGATCATCTTCATCACCTCGCTGGTCCCGGCGTAGATCCGGGCCACCCGCGCATCGGTGAAGAGCCGGGCGATCGGGTATTCCATCATGTAGCCGTAGCCGCCGAACAGTTGCAGGCAGCGGTCGACGGTGCGGGCCTGCACCTCGGTGCAGAACAGTTTCACCCGGGCGGCATCGGCGCCGGAGAGCACGCCGTCCAGCAGATCCGCGACGGCCCGGTCGATCATCGTCTGCGCGGCCTCGACTTCGGTGGACAGCGCCGCCAGCTCGAACTTGGTGTTCTGGAACGAGGCCACCGGTGTACCGAAAGCCTTACGCTCCCTGGTGTATTCGACGGTGGCGGCGATCGCCGCGCGGGCCTGGGCCACCGAGCCGACTGCGACGGTGAGCCGCTCCTGCGGCAGGTTGTGCCCGAGATAGCCGAACGCCGCGCCCTCCTCGCCCAGCCTGTTCGCCACCGGCACCCGAACGTCGGTGAACGACAGCTCCATCGTGTCCTGCACCTTGCAGCCCATCTTCTCCAGCTCCCGGCCACGTTCGAAGCCGGGCATCCCGTCTTCGACGACCAGCAATGTGAGGCCGGCCCTGCGGTTCTCCGGGTCGGTTGCCGTGCGGGCCACGACGATCACCAGATCGGCGAGCAGGCCACCGGTGATGAAGGTCTTCGCGCCGTTGAGGATGTAATGGTCGCCGTCGCGCACGGCACTGGTGCGCATTCCGGCCAGGTCGGAGCCGGTGCCCGGCTCGGTCATGGCCACGGCGGTGAGCAGCGACCCGGCCGCCAGACCAGCGAACCAGCGCTCGCGTTGCGCGGCATCGGCGTACTCGAGGAAATACGGCAGGATGACGTCGAGCTGGGTGCGGACCGTGCCCATCGTCACCAGGGCGCGGGCGGCCTCCTCCTGCAGGACCACGTTGTAACGGTAGTCGCGCAGGCCCGCGCCGCCGAATTCCTCGGGCAGCGCGATGCCGAGCAGCCCGAGTTCGCCCATCTCGGTGAAGATCTCGCGCGGCATCCGGCCCGCGCGTTCCCAGTCCGCGTAGTTCGGGGCGATGCGTTTCTCGACGAAACCTCGGACCAGTTCGCGAAAGGCCTCGTGATCGGGGGTGAACAGTTCCCGGCGCATGTGATCCCCTCAGACCAGCTCGACGATGGTGGCGTTGGCGGTGCCGCCGCCCTCGCACATGGTTTGCAGGCCGTAGCGAATCCCGTTGTCGCGCATGTGATGCAGCATGCGGGTGAGCAGGACCGCGCCCGAACCGCCCAGCGGATGCCCGAGCGCGATCGCCCCGCCCAGCGGGTTGAGCCGGGCCGGGTCGGCACCGGTCTCGGCCAGCCAGGCCAGCGGCACCGGCGCGAAGGCCTCGTTCACCTCGTACACCCCGATCTCCGGCAGGGTGAGCCCGGCTTTGCGCAACACCTTCTCGGTGGCCGGGATCGGGCCGGTCAGCATGAGGACCGGGTCCGATCCGGCGACCGCCCCGGCGCGGTAGCGCGCCAGCGGGGTCAGACCGAGTTCACGAGCCTTGTCCGTGGTGGTGAGCAGGAGCGCGGCGGCGCCGTCGGAGATCTGGGAGGAGTTGCCCGCGTGGATGACGCCGTCGTCGCGGAAGGCGGGCTTCAGCTTCGCCAGCTTTTCCGTACTGCTCCCCCGCCGAACACCCTCGTCGGTGTCGACGACACCGTCGGCGGTGGTCACCGGCACGATCTGCGCGGTGAACGCGCCCGCGTCCTGCGCGGCGGCGGCCAGCTCGTGCGAGCGCACGGCGAATTCGTCCAGTCGGGTCCGGTCCAGGCTCCACTTGCCGGCGATGAGTTCGGCCGAGAGTCCCTGGTTGAAGGAGAAACCGTCGTAGCGGGCCAGCGCGCGCGGACCATAGGGTGCGCCACCGGCTTTGGCCGCGCCGAGCGGCACCCGGCTCATCACTTCGACTCCGCCCGCGACCATGACGTCGGCCATTCCCGACAACACGGCCTGGGCGGCGAAGTCGACGGCCTGCTGGCTGGAACCGCAGGCGCGGTTCACGGTCGTGCCCGGCACGCTCTCCGGCCAGCCCGCGGCCAGCACCGCGTACCGGCCGATATTGCTCGACTGGTCGCCCACCTGGGACACGCAGCCCCACACCACATCGTCGACGACGACCGGGTCTATGCCGGTGCGCTCGGCCAGGGCGGACAGGACCAGCGCGGACAGGTCCGCCGGGTGAACACCGGCCAGACCGCCGTTGCGTTTGCCGACCGCGGTTCGGACCGCGGCGGCGATGACTACCTCGGGCATGGCTATCTCCCGTTCTCGGAACTCGTGGGACGGATCGGTGGACGATGCACCGTCCACCGCCCGGTGAACTGTGGCGCGCGCCGTTCGGCGAACGCGGCGAACGCTTCCGGCGCGTCGGCGGTGGCGAAGTTCAGCCCTTGCGCGCGGGCCTCGGCGGCGAGGGCCTGGCGCAAGGTGGAGTCGGCGCCCTCGTGCAGCAGCGCCTTGGTCTGCGCCAGCGCCACCGGTGGGCCCGCGGCCAGCCGGGCGGCGAGCTCGCCGGTGAACGCGTCGATCTCGTCGGCGGAGCGCACCCAGGTGACCAGACCCAGCTCGTGCGCTTCGGCGGCGGCGATCGTCTCGGCGAGCAGGGTCAGCCGTTTGGCCTGCTGAAGACCGACGAGCCGGGGCAGCAGCCAGGACCCGCCCAGATCGAGCGTGAGGCCCCTGGCCGTGAACACCTGCGCGAAGGTCGATTCCGGGGTCGCGACCACCAGATCGCACCCCAGCGCCAGATTCCACCCCGCCCCGATCGCGGGCCCGGCCACCTTGGCAACCGTCGGCAGTGGCAGCTCGTGCAGCAGCGTCGCCACCTCGCTGAGCGGGCGCATGCGATAGATCGGGTGCGCGTTGTCGGGCACCGAGATATCGGCCCCGGAACAGAACGCGCTGCCCGCTCCGGTGAGCACCAGTGCGCGTACGCTGCGATCGGTCGCGACCACTCGCAGCGCATCGGCCAGGGCTGCGAAGAGTTCCGCGTCGATGGCATTGCGCCGATGCGGACGATTCAGGGTCAGTGTGCGCACACCGTCGCGGTCGGCGACCAGCAGCACCTGGTCCGCGACGTCGTCACCGATCATGACCCGGCTCCTACCGCGGGGCAGCGGTCACCTGACAGTTCGGTCGCGATGCGTGTAATGGCGTAGCGGTAGCCGGAATCGGTTGCGGGAGAAGTGGGATCGGGCATGGGCTGCGGTCGGGGCCGCCCAACGCGCGCGGCACGGCCAGTCCCGGCGAGCTGCCGTCCACACAGGTGGCACCGATCGTGGCTGAGCGGACGAGTGCGGCGTGGACCAACCCGGCGGCGGCACGGACCGGCGGACTGTGCGACCCATCGCGCGATGGTTGTCGCGGAGGTGACTCCGGCGCCGGTCATGTTCCGACCTCGGTGCGGACCTGCTCGCCGATCACAGCGGTTGCCCGTAACCGCTCTATTTCCGTTGCGGTGCAGCCTATTTCACTGAGGAGTCGGTCGGTATCGGCGCCCAGGTCGGGTACCGGTCCCATCGGTGGCGCATAGCCGGTGACCACTGCGGGCGGGAGGAGTGACGGGATGGGGCCGGCGGGGGTGTCGATGTCGCGCCAGCGGCCTCGCTGCTCGAGCTGCGGGTGGGCCAGAACCTCGCTGGGCCGGTTGTAGCGAGCGTTGCCGATGCCGGCGCTGTCGGCGATCTGCTGGATCTCCACCAGCTCGTGGCCCGCGCACCATGCGGTGATCGCCGCGTCGAGTTCGGCGCGGTGGGCGGTGCGGCCGGAGTTGGTGCGAAACCTCGTGTCGGCGGCGAGATCAGGGCGTTGCAGGACGGTCGTGGCCAGGCGTTGCCATTCGCGGTCGTTGGTGGTGCCGAGCACGACGGTGTGGCCGTCGGCGGTCGGGTAGGCGCCGTAGGGGGCGACCGCGGGTGAGCTCATGCCGAGCGGTATCTGGTCCACCCCGGCGTGGCGGGCGTAGGTGAGGTGGTAGCCCATCATCTCGGCCATGGTGTCGAACAGGCTGATAGCCATGTCCGCGCCGTTCCGTGCCTCCGCGTTGCGTGGGCGCGGGTCCGCTGACGCACCGGCGTCACGGCGGTACAGACCCATCGTGATCGCGAGCGCGGCGTAGAGCCCCGTGGTCACATCCGCCACCGGCGGACCGGGTTTCGCCGGTTGCCCGGCAGTGCCTGTCACCGCACAGACTCCGGCTTCGGCCTGGACGAGGAGGTCGTAGGCACGTTTGTGCGACAGGGGCCCGTCCCGACCGAAGCCGTCGATCTCCATCGCGACGAGCGAGGGGTAGCGCTCGGCCAGCGCCGCCGGGGACAAGCCGAGGCGGGCGGTGGCTCCGGGGGCGAGATTGCTCACCAGCACATCGGCCCGGCTCAGCAATCGGTGCAGGATATCCAGTCCGGCAGTGGTTTTCAGATCGAGGGCGATCGATTCCTTACCTCGGTTCACCCAGACGAAGTGGGCGGCCTGCCCGAGCACCACATCGTCGTAGTGCCGGGCGAAATCGCCGCCCGCCGGGTGCTCGACCTTGATCACCCGCGCACCGAAATCGGCCAGCACGCGTGTGCACATCGGTGCCGAGACCGCCTGCTCCAGCGCGATCACGGTGATCCCGGCCAGCGGCGCGGCCGCGGGTGGGTCGAGGGGTGCCATCAGATCACCGTGCCGCCGTCCACCGGCAGCACCTGCCCGGTGATGAAGGACGCGGCATCGGAGGCCAGGAAGACGAACGCGCCCGCCACCTCGTCGGGTTCAGCCCAGCGGCGCAACAGGATTCGGTCCAGCATCTGCGGTGCGAACCGCTCGTCGGTGCGGATGGCCTCGGTCATCGTAGTGGCGGC
Source organism: Nocardia sp. FBN12 (assembly GCF_050320175.1). Lineage (GTDB taxonomy): Bacteria > Actinomycetota > Actinomycetes > Mycobacteriales > Mycobacteriaceae > Nocardia. The sequence continues at coordinate 2,865,442 of NZ_CP190048.1, forward strand.
CAGTGGGGCCACCGCGTTCACCAGGATCTGCTTGCGCGCCAGTTCCTTCGCCATCGACTTGGTGATGCCGATGACCGCCGCCTTGGCTGCCGAGTAGTTCACCTGGCCGAGTGTCCCGACGATGCCCGCGGCCGAGGTGACGTTGATGATTCGGCCGGTACCGTCGGTGGGCAGGTACGTCAGCGCTGCCTGGACGCACTGGATGGCCCCGAGCGCGTGGATGTCGAACAGCGAACGCACCGACTCCGCGGTGGTCTTGTTCAGCATCGCCGGTGCGGTCACCCCGGCGTTGTTGACCAGGATGTGCAGCGCCCCGCCGGCGAGCGCGGCCGCTCGCTCGGCGGCCTGGCCCGCCGCGTCGGGATCGGTCACATCGAAGGCGAAACTGGCTGCGGTGCCGCCGTTTCCGGTGATCTTCTCCGTGACAGCGCCCGCCGCCACACCGTCCAGGTCGGTCACCAGCACCGCGGCACCGGCCATGGCGAGCGCCTGGGCGACAGCGGCGCCGATGCCGCCCGCCGCCCCGGTCACCAGCGCGGAACGCCCGGTGAGGTCGAACATCGTCTGCGACACCATCAGTAGCTCCTCGGTAGGCCAAGGGCGTGGGTGCCCAGAAAGCTCAAGATCATTTCCTGACTGACGGGCGCGATCCGCATCACCCGCGACTCCCGGAAGTACCGGGCGACGTGGTACTCCTCCGCGTACCCCATCCCACCGTGGGTCTGCAGGGCACGGTCAGCCGCGGTGAAGCCTGCGTCGGCGCACAGATACTTGGCTGTATTCGCCTCGCGCCCACAGGATTTGCCGTTGTCGTAGCGCCAGGTGGCCTTACGCAACACCAATTCCGCCGCGTCGAGCCGGGCGAGCGAGTCCGCCAGCGGGAACTGGACGCCCTGGTTGCTGCCGATCGGCCGGTCGAAGACGACCCGTTCCTTGGCGTAGCGCACCGCCCGATCCAGCGCGACTCGGCCCAGGCCCAGCGCTTCGGCCGCGATCAGCATGCGCTCGGGGTTGAGGCCGTCCAGCAGATAGCGGAAACCCTGCCCTTCCTCGCCGACCCGGTCCTCGACCGGCACCCGCAGATCGTCGATGAACAGCTCGTTCGAACTCACCGCGTTGCGGCCCATCTTCGCGATCGGGCGGATGTCGACGTGGTCGCGATCGAGGTCGGTCAGGAACAGGGTCATCCCGTCGGTCTTCTTCTCGACCTCGTCGTAGGGCGTGGTCCGGGTCAGCAGCAGGATCTTCTCCGACTCGAGCGCCTTCGAGATCCAGACCTTGCGTCCGTTCACCACATAGTGGTCACCGTCGCGGCGGGCCGAGGTGGTGATACGCGAAGTATCCAGTCCCGCACCGGGTTCGGTGACGCCGAAGCACACATGCAGGTCCCCGGCGGCTACCCGTGGCAGGGTGCGCCGCTTGAGGTCGTCGGAGCCGTGCACCACCACCGGCTGCATCCCGAAGATGGACATGTGGATCGAGCTCGCGGCGTTCATCCCGCCGCCGGAGCGCGACACCTCCTCGGCCAGCAGGGTGGCCTCGGTGATGCCGAGGCCGTGCCCGCCGTATTCGGTGGGAATGGTGATGCCGAGCCAGCCGCCGCTCGCGATCGCCCGGTAGAACTCGGTGGGGAATTCGTGGTCGCGGTCGTGCTCCAGCCAATACTGGTCGTCGAACTTGCGGCACAGCTGCGCGACGGTGGAGCGGATGAGCTCCTGATCCTCGGACAGGTCGAAGTGCATGCCTTCGGGCATTGTCTCGGTCCCCTCAGTCGGCTGATCCGGACGGGACCGGTTCCCGCACTGCCCGTTCGGCGAAACCGTCCAGCTCGTAGGACTGCCGGGCCAGCCAGAACCGCAGGAAGTTGGTCAGTGAAAAGCGCAGGAACACCGCGGAACCGGTGACCGCGGCGGCCACGCCGCCCAACGCAAGGACGATGGCGTCGCGCTGCGCCAGCGGATCGGTGCTGCCGTGCGACATCAGGTAGGCCAGTGCGGCCAGCACCGGCCCGGCCACCATGAGCACGACACCGGTGCGCAGCCACAGCCCGGAGCGGCCGGCCGAAGGGTCGGGGATCTTCAGTTCTCGCAGGTCGCGGGCGAAACGGTCCGCACGGGATTCGGTCATGATGGGTCACTTCCTAGATAGAGGGCAGCCAATTCGTCGCGGAGTTCGCTGTCGGGTGGGCCTTGCCGCATCACCCGTCCGCGCACCAGCACGGCGGCGTGATCGGCGATGTCGAGCACGGCCGCGGCGAATTGCTCGACGACCAGCACCGCGACACCCTGGCGGGCGATCTCGGCGACCTGCGCGTAGAGCCGCTCGACCACGAGCGGGGCCAGCCCCATGGACAGTTCGTCGAGCAGCAGCACCGCCGGGTCGGTGGCCAGTCCCCTGGCCAGCGCGAGCATCTGCTGCTCGCCGCCGGACATGGTGCCCGCGACCTGGCCCGCGCGGGTGTGCAGGATCGGGAACCGGTCGAAGGCGAGCTCTTCGATCTCGGCGCGGGTTCGGCCGGTGCAGGTCATCATCCAGAGGTTCTCGCGCACGGTGAGATTCGGGAACACACCGCGGCCTTCCGGAATCAGGCAGACGCCGGCAGCCGCCAGATCGCGGGCCGCGGCCCCGGTGACATCGCGCCCGGCCAGCTCCAGCGCGCCCGCCGTCGGCGGATGGGTGCCGGCCACCACGTTCAGTGCCGTGGTCTTGCCCGCGCCGTTCGGCCCGAGCAGCGCGACCACCTGACCCGCCGGGACCGCGAGGTCGACGCCGTGCAACACGGTGATGGCGCCATAGGCGGCCCGGACGCCGCGCAGCGCCAACAGCGCTGCCGCACTGGATGTTTCGGTCGACGCCGGGTGCAACGTGGTCACAGGTCCCCCAGATAGGCAGCGAGGACAGCCTCGTCCGAGCGGATGGCAGCGGGCGGGCCGGACGCGATCACCCGGCCCAGGTCGAGCACATAGACCTCGTCACAGACGTTCATCACCAGACCCATGTCGTGTTCCACCAGCAGCACCGCGGTGCCCTCCTCGGCGAGCGCGCGCAGCAGTGCCCCGAAGCGCTCGGTTTCGGTGTGATCCTGCCCCGCCGCGGGTTCGTCGAGCAGAATCACACTCGGGCGGGCCGCGATCGCCCGGCCGACCTCCACCAGACGTCCGGTGCCGGTGGGCAATTCGTCGGCGCAGGCATCGGCCACCGACGCGAGGCCGAACCGGTCGATGATGTCGTCGACGATCCGACCGGCCTTGCGGCGGTCCGGGCCGAGTTCGGCGGCGACGAGCAGATTGTCGCGCACGCTGAGCCGACCGAACAGTTCGAGCCGCTGGAACGTGCGCGCCAGCCCGTGCCTGGCCCGGCGGGCGGGCCCGAGCCGGGTGACATCGCGACCGCCCAGCGCCACTCGCCCGTGCACCGGCGTGCGCAGGCCGCAGATCACGTCGAACAGCGTGCTCTTCCCCGCGCCGTTGGGCCCGATCAAGCCGGTGATCGTCCCGGCCTCGGCGCGCAGGGTGGCCGCGTCCAGTGCGCGGTTTCCGCCGAATACGACGGTCACCTCGTCAACTTGCAGTAGTGACGGCACGGTCGAGCACCTCCTCGTCGTCGGCGGTCCATGGCCGCCGGATGCCCCACCACTCGACCGGCACCACCGACGGATCGGCGGCGGGCCGGTGGCGGGCCGAACTCCAGATCCGCGCCGCCACGGTCGCGACGACGACACCGGCGGTGAAGCCCCAGCCGTCGATCGCCTCGAGCAGCCGCAATCCCCACAGCGCGAGGACGGCGGCCACCAGCAGCGGCGCGACCACCCGGTCGCGCAGCATGGGCAGCCACTCCCGGCGCATCGGGGCGATCGCGCCGTCCTTCAGTACGCCACCGCCGAACAGGATGCCGCCCAACGAGGGCAGCACCTGCGACAGGTTCAGCAGGCCTGGCCACAGCACCGGGATCACGTTCAGCGGTCCGGCGAACACCAGGCCGGTGAACATGCCGGCCCCGATCGCGCCGAGCCCGGCGATCGTGACGATCAGGAAGATCGGCAGCCCCGCCACCAGGTTGAACTGGTCCGGCGCCACGGCCTGCACCTGCATGCCGTAGAGCGCGCCGCCGAGGCCGGCGATGGCCGCAGACAGCGCGAACACCGTCACCCGCGCCAGCAGCAGGCTGCCGCCGAGGGTGGCGTAGGCGGCCTCACTGTCGCGCAGCGCGATCAGTCGCCTGCCGAATCGGCTGCGCCGCAACAGCGCGACACCGATGCCCGCCACCGCAAGGCACATCGCGGCGAACACGGTGATCCCGGCGGTGGTCTCCACCTTCAGCCCGAACAGGTCCGGTCCGACGATCGACACCGAGCCCTGATCGAACAGCGCGATCCGCACACCGAGGATCTCGAAGGCGGGCAGCGTGAAGATCCAGCGGTCGAGGACGACCGCGAACGCCGCGGTGGCCAGCGCCATGTAGACACCCGACAAGCGCAGTGCCGGAATCGCGATCACCGCACCGACGAGCCCGGCGATCCCCATGGCGGCGAACAACGCCCACCACTGCCCGTCCGGTCCCAGATGCCCGTAGGCCACCGCGCCGATGCCGGCCAACCCGAGCTGGCACAGGGAGATCTGCCCCGCGAACCCGAGTAGCGGCACATACGACAGCGCGATGACACCCCAGGCGAACATGGCGCCGTAGGTGATCAGATCCGGCTCGCTCAGCATCGTGGCCAACATCAATCCCAGCGTCACGATCACCGCCGCGAAGGCCGCCGAGCCGCCGAGGGTGGGCAACGGCACCGCGCCCACCTTTCGATCGCGCCCACGCAAGCGGCCGTGCGGGAACAACAGCAGCGCGACGAACAGCAGCAGCGCGGGCGCCGCGAGCCGCAACCCCGGCAGGTACTCGTTCTGCGGCAGATATCCGGTCAGGTAACTCTCCAGCAGACCGACCACCACCGCACCGACGAACACCATCGGCAGATTGCGCAACCTGCCGAAAATGGCCGCGGTGTAGGCACTCACGATCAGCAGCGACAGTTGCGCCGCGTCGAGGGTGACCATCGGCGCGATCAGGATGCCGCCGATCGCGGCCAGTTCGATGCCGAGAATCCAGGCGATCCGGTTGGCCCGCTGCGGGTCCGCACCGGTCAGCCCGACCAGGGCACGGTCATCGACAGTGGCCCGCATTTCGACACCGGTTCTGGTGCGGTACAACAGGATTCGCAGGGCGATCGCCACCGCTATCGCGACCGCGATGGTGAGCGCCTGATGCCAGGTCAGCGTCACCACGCCCAGGTCGATCGAGGGCTGCTCCGGGAAGAACCGCGGCAGGGACCGCGATTCGTTCGGATTCCAGACCCAGCGGGCCAGCACGATCAGCCCGCTGAGCAACGCGATGGTCATGACGAGTTTCTCGGCGTCACCCAAACCCTGTGTCGGGGCGAGGGTTCGGCCGAAGAACAGCCCGAAGGCCGGGGCGAAGACCAGCAGCACCGCCGCCAGCGCGAGCGGTACCGGCCAGCCCCAGCCCACCGACAGCTGCCAGTAGACGAAGGCCGAGACCATGCCCGCCGCCCCGTGGGCGAAGTTGAACACACCTGTCGTGGTGTAGGTGAGCACCAGACCGCTGCCGATCACGGCATAGATCGCGGCGGTGCTCAGGCCGACGATTCCGAAAGCGAGGAATTGCTCCATCAGTGGGCGTACTCCGTCACTTCAGATCGTTGATGCTCTTGCCGACATCGGCCAGAGTCATCGGCGCACCGAAGTCACCGCGATAGGAGTACGGGGTGAAGCCACACCGGAACAGCCCTCCCGTGTTCGGGGCGAACTGCGCGGACTCCCAGCCGCCGGGCCTGGCCTGCTGGACGTTGAAGCAGCGTGGCTGTTCGGCCATCGACTTGGACAGATCCACCGGCGCTTGCAGCCCTCCCGCGGTCCACGAGGTCTCCTTGCTCGCGGCCTGGTAGACACAGGCCCGGGTCAGCTCGTCACCGCAGCCGGTGGCGGCCTTCGCGAACAACAGCCAGGACTGGAACGCCCGCAACACCTGGAACGTGATGCCGCTGCCGGGTGAGTACTGCTCGAAGAGGTCCTTCACCTTCTTCACGGCGGGAACCTGATCGGCCGCGGCCAGCGGTGCGGTGCCGCTCATGTCGAGCACGTTGTTCTGGAAACCCAACGAGCCCTTGGCCGCGTCGAGGAAGACCTGGTTGTAGGCGTTGGAATTGGCGTCGATCCAGTCCAGCTTGTAGTTCATGCTGGTGAGCACGTCCTGCAGCTTCGCCAGGTAGCGGAAGTCACCGTAGAAGATGAGGCCCTTCACTCCGGCCGCCTTGACGGCCTGGGCGTAGGGAGTCCAGTCCGCTACCCCCGAGATCGGGTACAGGTCGTTGTAGGCGATCCTCGCCCCGGCGGCGGTGAGCGATTCGGTGAGCTTCTCCCCCATCACCTTGGTGATCGGCGAATCCCCGTTGATCATGCCGATCGCGCTCTTGGAGTCCGGATAGGCCTCGTTGATGAGCCAATCCTGGAATCCGGTGTAGGGATTGACGTTCTCCGACATCGCCGAGCCCGATCCCCGTTGCAGATCCGAACCGGTGTTGGCGGTTTGCGAGACCTGCGCGGGGAACTCGGGCAACAGGCACTGCAGCCGGTCCTTGACCCCGAGACCGTCGAGTGCGGCGCTGCCGCCGACCAGGACGAAGTCCTCACGACAGGCCTCCAGCATGCGCTGGCGGACCTCCATCAGTTTGGTATCACGCAGGTTGGTGACGATCTTGCGGCCGTTGATGCCGCCTGCCGCGTTGCACCAGGACGTGAAAACCTTGGCGGCGTCGACGAAGTCGGGATTCTTCGTGAAACCGATATCGGAGAAGACGCCGACCTCGATCTCGGTCGCCGTGACGCCCTGCGACGGGGCGCCCCCGGGTGTGCCCGGCTTGCAGACATCGGTCAATGTCCCGAAGTCGCCGGCGACGACCGCCGTGGTGCCGCCGGATCCGTCCTCGCGTGCCCCGCTGTCTCTGCCACAGCCCGCCACCAGAAGCGCGAGGGCCATCAGAGCGACAACTGTTCGCTGTGGTTTCACGGTTTTTCCTCCTCTATGAGCGGCGGCACGCCGATCGACTCCTGCCGCCCACCCGATGCAACGGAAACTATCTTCTCAGCAACGGATAATCAATATGCAGTTTTGAGAGAACATGGATCTAACGAGACGGTGGCCATCCGCGCCGACCGCCGCGGCGACCAGCGATCGACCCCCGCGTTGACAGCACGTCAACGGCATGGAAATGTGGTAGTCAGTTTTTGAGAATGCTATTCTCTCAACCATCGGACCGAGCAAAGGGAATCCCTTGGCACACTTCACGAAACCAGCGGCAGGGAGCTGGACGCAGAACTATCCCGAGCTGGGCACCGCCCCGGTGGACTACACGGACTCGATCGACCCCGCCTTCTACGAGGACGAGCGCCAGGCGATCTTCCGCAAGAGCTGGCTCAATGTCGGCCGGGTGAACCGCTTGCCCAAGGTGGGCAACTACTTCACCAAGGAACTCGCCTGCGTCGGTACCTCGCTGATCATCGTGCGCGGCGCCGATCAGACGATCCGGGCGTTCCACAACATCTGCCGTCATCGCGGCAACAAGCTGGTCTGGGACGACTTCCCCAACGAGGAGACCTCGGGCACCTGCAGGCAGTTCACCTGCAAGTACCACGCGTGGCGCTACGGCCTCGACGGCGAACTGACCTTCGTGCAGCAGGAAGGTGAGTTCTTCGACCTGGACAAGCAGAAGTTCGGCCTCAAGAACGTGCGCTGCGAGGTCTGGCAGGGCTTCATCTTCGTCAACCTCGACGAGAACGCGCGCCCACTCGACGAGTACCTCGGCCCGCTGGCCAAGGGCCTCGAGGGCTACCCGTTCGAGCAGATGACCGAGGTCTACAGCTACAAGGCCGAGATCGGCGCCAACTGGAAACTGTTCGTCGACGCCTTCGCCGAGTTCTATCACGCACCGGTGCTGCATCAGAAGCAGGCGGTCAAGGACGAGGCCGACAAGCTGGCCGGGTACGGCTACGAGGCGCTGCACTACGAGATCGCCGCGCCGCACTCGATGATCTCGTCCTGGGGCGGAATGGCGCCGCCGAAGGACCCGTCGGTGGTGAAGCCGATCGAACGCGAACTGCGCAGCGGCCTGTTCGGGCCGTGGGACCGGCCCGACATCGAGGGGCTGGAACCGCTGCCCGAGGGCCTCAACCCGGCGCGCCACAAGGCGTGGGGCATCGACGAATTCGAGTTCTTCCCCAACTTCTCGCTGCTGTTCTGGGCACCCGGCTGGTACCTCACCTACCACTACTGGCCGACCGCGGTGAACCGGCACATCTTCGAGGCGAGCCTGTATTTCGTGCCCGCGAAGAACGCCCGCGAACGGCTCGCGCAGGAACTCGCCGCGGTGACGTTCAAGGAGTACGCGCTGCAGGACGCGAACACCCTCGAGGCCACCCAGACCATGATCGCCACCAGGGAGGTCACCGACTTCCCGCTCAACGATCAGGAGATCCTGCTTCGCCACCTGCACAAGACCACCCAGAAGATCGTCGAGGAGTACCGCAATGACCGCGCCGACTGAATCACCCACGCTTCCTACCGAATTCGCCGACCTGGCGCGCTTCTCGGACTGGATCCTGGCCACCGAACCGGAGCGCTACGCCAAGCGCCTCGCCTCGACCATGGACGAGATGCAGGATCTCTACGACACGCTCTTCCCCCGCCTGCAGACCGCGCTCGACTTCATCGACAAGCACGACTGGCACGACCTGCCCGACGAGGCACGCCACCTGTTCCACCTGCTCCAGTCGCTGGTGATGGTGTCGTTCCCGATCGAGGTCTGGAAGCAGCCGCGCGTCCCCGATGCCGGTGCCGCCTACCTCGACATCGTGCGCGAACCGGTGGTCTGAGGCAGTGGCAACGCATACCCTGCGAGCGGCCGGCCTGCTCGATGTCGACACCGGCGAGATCATCCGGCCCGGCATCGTGCGGATCGACGGCGACCGGATCGTCGGTGTCGGCGGTGCCACCGAGGGCGAGGTCGTCGATCTCGGCGACCTCGTCCTGCTGCCCGGCCTGATGGACATGGAAGTCAACCTGCTGATGGGTGGACGCGGGGAGACCGGACTGGCTTCCAGCGTCACCGACGATCCGGCACTGCGGGTGTTGCGCGCGGTGGGCAATGCCCGGCGCACGCTGCGGGCCGGGTTCACCACCGTGCGCAACCTCGGCCTTTTCGTCAAAACGGGTGGTTACCTGCTCGATGTCGCGCTGGGCAAAGCCATCGACGCGGGCTGGATCGACGGTCCACGCATCGTGCCCGCCGGTCACGCGATCACCCCGACCGGCGGCCACCTCGACCCGACCATGTTCGCCGCCTTCGCCCCGGACGTGCTGCACCTGACGATCGAGGAAGGGATCGCCAACGGCGTCGACGAGGTCCGCAAAGCGGTGCGCTACCAGATCAAGCACGGCGCGCAACTGATCAAGATCTGCGTCTCGGGCGGGGTCATGTCGCTCACCGGAGCACCTGGCGCACAACACTATTCCGACGAGGAACTCCGTGCGATCGTGGACGAGGCGCATCGCCGTGGGCTGCGGGTGGCCGCGCACACCCACGGCGCCGACGCGGTCAAGCACGCGGTGGCGGCCGGCATCGACTGCATCGAGCACGGCTTCCTCATCGACGACGAGGCCATCGCGCTGATGGTCGAGCACGGCACCTGGCTCGTGCCGACCACCCGTTTGGCGGACGCGATGGATGTCTCCAAGGCCGATCCGGCGTTGCAGGCCAAAGCGGCCGAGATGTTTCCCAAGGCGCGTACCTCGGTACTGGCCGCCTACCGAGCCGGGGTCAAGATCGCCGTCGGCACCGACGCGCCCGCGATTCCGCACGGCCGCAACGCCGATGAGCTGGTCGCACTGGTCGAGCGCGGCATGACACCCCTCGACGTGCTGCGCGCGGCTACCGTGCGCGGCGCGGAACTGATCGGCGTCACCGACCGCGGACGGCTCGCCGCGGGGCAGCTCGCCGACATCATCGGCGTCCCCGGCGACCCCGTGGACGACATCACCCACACCCAGAACGTGCAGTTCGTGATGAAAGGCGGAAAGATCCATGTCACGAAGTGACGACCTGCTCGAGATCCAGCAGGTACTCGCCCGCTACGCGGTGACCATCACCAAAGGCGACATCGACGGTGTGATCGCGGTGTTCACCCCCGACGGCACCTACAGCGCCTTCGGCGACACCTACACCCTCGACCTGTTCCCCGAACTCGTCGCAGCCGCGCCGAAGGGGCTCTTCCTCACCGGCACACCGGCGCTGGATATCGACGGCGACACCGCGACCGGCACGCAGCCCCTGTGCTTCATCGAGCACAGCACGCACGACATGCGGATCGGCTACTACACCGACACGCTCGTTCGCGGCGAACAAGGATGGCGGCTCCGGACCCGGCGGATGACGTTCATTCGCCGCAACGGCGAGCACGATTCGGGGATCCCGCACGCGTTCGAGCGTTCCAAGGCATGACAGTGGGCACCGGCTCGCCCGCGACACCACCTGTGCTGCACGGCATCTCAGATTTCCGCACCAGCCTGCAGGCCTGGCTCGACGCCAACGATCTGACCCCGGCGCCGGACCACTCGCTCGACGGCCAAGTGGCACAACTGCTGCGGGTCCGGCGCGCGCTCTTCGACGCGGACTGGATGCGCTACGGCTGGCCCGCCGAGATCGGCGGGCTCGGCGGCCCCGCCGCGCTGCGTGCCGTGCTCGGCGAGGAGATCGCCACCCGCGACCTCGCCGAGCCGGGCATCTGGTCGATGATCGAAGTCCTCGCGCCGACGATGATCTCGTACGCGCCGCCCGCACTGGCCGCGCAGATGGTGCCGTTGCTGCTGTCCGGCCGGGAGCAGTGGTGTCAGGGCTTCTCCGAGCCGGGCTCGGGCAGCGACCTCGCCTCGCTGAGCACGAAAGCGACACCACGCGAACAGGATTGGGTGATATCGGGCCAGAAGGTGTGGACCAGTCTCGCGCAGTACGCGGCCCGCTGTGTGCTGCTCACCCGGACCGGGCCGGGCCACGGCGGCATCACGGCGTTCTTCGTCGACATGGACACCCCGGGAATCACGGTGCGGCCCTTGCGAACCATGCACGGCGTCGACGAGTTCGCCGAGGTGTTCTTCGACGATGTGGTGGTCCCCGGCGACCGGATGCTCGGCGCCCCCGGCGACGGCTGGCAGATCGCGATGGATCTGCTGCCGCACGAGCGGTCCACCTGCTTCTGGCACCGGATCGCCTACCTGCTCACCCGGCTCGATCAGGTGATCGCGCAGGCCGACGACCACGACGAAGCCGCACTCGGCGCCGCCTATCTCGCGCTGCACACCGTCCGCTGCCGTTCGCTGGGCACCCAGCGCCGACTTGCCGATGGCGACCAGCTCGGAGCGGAGACCTCGATCGACAAGGTCCTCCTGGCCGGCGCCGAACAGGAGCTGTTCGACCTCGCGCGCGATCTGCTGCCGGGCGCGGTCGAACTCGACGACGGTCCGTGGCGCACCGAGTTCCTCTATTCGAGGGCGGCGACGATCTACGGCGGCACCGCCGAGATCCAGCGCAACATCATCGCCCGCAGGCTCCTCGATCTCGGAAAGGACTAGCCGTGCCCGAACATTCCGGCCTCGATGCGAGTGAGCGCGCCCTACTCACCGCTGAGGTCCGCCGCGCCATGTCCGAGCGCACCGGCCACGCACTCGACACCGCGTTAACCGAGCTCGGCTGGCCCGAGATACTCGCGGCAGCACCAGAACTCACCGGTCCGGTGCTGTTCCGGCTACTCGGTGAAACAGGCGCGCACGCGCCGCTCCTGCTCGACGTACTCGAGCGCGCCAGCGCAGACGCGCCGCCAGTCCTCGCCGTGCGCGAGCGCGCCAGAACAGACTCCCCGCTGGTGCTCGACGTGATCGAGCGCGCCGGAACAGGCGCGCCGACGGTGCTGGACCATGCCGGCGCGGACGCGTCCGTACTCCCCTTCGCGGGTGGACGCTGGGTCCGATGGGAACGAACCGGTTCGACTACGGATTCCCTTCCACCGCAGGGCGATTCGGTCGACCCCGACCTCCCCCTATACCGCGCATCCGCGGGGATCACCCCTGCCGCGTACCCGCTCGCCGAGGGCAGGCGGGTACTGGCCTGGTGGCTGCTCGGCACCGGGCACGCCATGCTCGCCCTGGCCCGCACACACGCGCTCGAGCGGGCCCAGTTCGGCCGCCCACTCGCCTCGTTCCAGGCGGTCCGGCATCGCCTCGCCGAGACCCTGGTGGCCCTCGACGGCGCCGAGGCGGCACTGATCATCGCCGACGAGGTCGCGCTCGACCCCACCCGCGCCGCACACCACGCCACGGCCGCGCTACTGGCCAAGGCGGCCGCCGGACGGGCGGGGCTCACCGCCGCGCGGCACTGCCAGCAGGTGCTCGGCGGCATCGGTTTCACCGCCGAGCACGCTATGCATCGACACCTGCGGCGCGTGCTGATTCTCGACGGATTGCTCGGCAGCACAAGGGAACTCACCCAGCTGGCCGGTGCGACGATCCGGCGGTCGGGTACCGCGATCCGCATCGCGCACCTGTGAGCGCGCGGCCGGGTGGCACTCACGTCACCGCAACCGCAGGCCTGTTCGGTGACACGGCACGGCCCGGTACCGGGGTACGGGACCGGGCCGCCGACAGTCGGGTTCAGCAGGTCGATGGAGTTTCACCCTGGATTGCCTGTAGTGCGCAGAATGTGGCTTTGGCGACCTTCCAGTCCTGGCCGTCCTTGACGGCCTGCCCGGTCTGATCCGGCAGCACCGGATTGCCGCCCATCAGGAGGCTGTAGGTGACGTCGGCGGTGGTGGCGCCGGTGAGTTTCACCGCGCTCACAGTGACGGATGTGCCCTGCGCCCGAGGGTTCTGAGCCTGGCCGTCGAAGATCGATCGGAAGCTGTCACCCTCCTCGACCAGCGCGACACGGTCGTTCGTCGGCGCCTTGCCGTTGAAGAAGGTCGTGTAGGCCTTGGTAATCGCCTGGGTGGTTGCCGCATCGGCGGCGCCCGCGGCGGCGGCGGTGGTCGCGGCGGCCGAGGTGGTGGCCGGGGCCGCGGCCTCGTCGTCGGAACCACAGCCGGTGAGCGCCGTGGCGACAACCAGACCGCAACAGAGCGCGGCGGTACGGAACAGAGAGGTGCGCATGAAACTTCCTTGTCTCACTTGATGTTGGCTTTCATTTCGTCCATGTCGATCAGGATCGGATATCCGTTGACGCTCAACGCGTTTCCGTGTCCCGTCTGATGGATGTCGAAGACCGACTGGATGGCGGCGTAGAAGCCCTGCACATCCAGGGTCTGGTTGACCGCGCGCTTGGCCTGCCGCAGACCGAACGCGGGCATGCCCGCGATCCGGGTGGCCAGCTGCCGGGTGTGTTCGTCGAGTTCGGCGCGCGGGACGACCGCGTTCACCATGCCGACCTGCTGTGCTTCCTCCGCGGTCACCGGGCGGCCGGTGAACAGGATCTCCTTGGCCTTGCGAGCGCCGAGTTCCCAGGTGTGGCCGTGATATTCGACGCCACCGATGCCCATCAGCACCACCGGATCGGAGAAGAGGGCGTCCTCGGCGGCGACGATCAGATCGCACGGCCAGCACAACAACAACCCTCCCGCGATACACCGACCCTGTACGGCGGCGATCGACGGCTTCGGGATATTGCGCCACCGCAGCGAATACTCGAGGTACCGCCGCGACTCCAGGCTGTATATCCGCTCGACGGTGATCGAGCGCGGATCCGGCCACGACTTGTCGTTCAGATCGTGACCAGCGGAAAAATGCTTGCCCTCGGCCCGGAGCACGATCACCGCGACATCGTCGGACTCGGCCGCGCGAACCCACGCAGCGTCGAGCTCGTCGAGCAGTTCACCGTTCTGCGCGTTGGCGGCCTCGGGCCGGTCCAGGGTGATGGTTGCGATGCGGTCTGCGACTTCGTAACGGATGTACAAATCGATGCTCCTAGCCGGGCGGGGGTGCAGTCCGACGAGAATACCATTCTCACTCAAAGGAAGTAACAGTCTCGTGACTGCCGCGCCATCCGGCGCATGGCTACACAGTTAAACGACGTTCTCCGGTACAGTGCATCCATGTTCTCTTCGCATGTCCGGGGATCGAGGCGCCCGTGACCAGCCCGAGCGAGAAACCCGCCTGGAAGCAGCGCGCGGTCGAACGGTCGCTCCGTACCGCGACGCTGCGTGCCGAGGAGCGGGTGCAACGCTTCCTCGATGCCGCCCAGGCCATCATCACGGAGAAGGGCAGTACCGACTTCACCGTGCAGGAGGTCGTCGACCGGTCCCGCCAGTCGCTGCGCAGCTTCTATCTGCAGTTCGACGGCAAACACGAACTGCTGCTCGCCCTGTTCGAAGACGCGCTGGCGCGCACGTCGGAACAGTTGCGCGCTGCCGCCGACGGGCAGACCGATCCGATGGACAAGCTCCAGGTCACCGTCGAATTGCTGTTCGAGTTGTGCCGGCCGGATCCGGCCGCGCAACGACCGCTGTTCACCGACTTCGCGCCGCAGCTGCTGGTTTCGCACCCGGGGCACGTCAAAGTCGCGCACGCGCCGGTTTTGGCCCTGTTCACCGAATTGATGGAACTCGCCAAGGAAGCAGACGAGATCGGTCCCGACATGAACACCCGGCGAGCCGCGGCCATGGTGATGCAGACTGTCATGTTCACCGCCCAGTCCACCGGCGCGGTCGACGAGGAGACCCAGTATCCGATCACGGCCGCCGAAGTCTGGAACTTCTGCGCCCACGGGTTCGCCCGCTCCTGAGTCCGCGAACGCCCGGCGGGTCGGTGAACCGGTCCGCCGGGCGTTCGCTGTCGCAGCATCGGCTACATGCTCAGCCCGCAGGCACCTCGATCACCGTCGCCGATCCCATGCCGCCGCCGGCACACATCGCGGCGATACCGAATCCACCACCGCGACGGCGCAATTCGTGGACCAGGGTGACGATCATCCTGGCTCCGGTCGCCGCCACCGGATGGCCGAGCGAGCACCCGCTGCCGCTGTAGTTCACAGTCTCCGGATCCAGGTCGAGTGCCCGGATCGCCGCGAGCGGCACCGAGGCGAACGCCTCGTTGATCTCGAGCAGCCGAACCGACGCCAGCGAGATCCCGGCCCGGCGAACCGCCTTCGTGATCGCCTCGATCGACGCCAGCCCGGTGAACGCGGGGTCGACGCCGACCGATGCCCACCCCCGGATATAGGCGAGCGCGGGCAGACCGAGCCGTTCGGAGGCGATCGCCAGTGCGGCCGCACCGTCGTTGGCCCCCGACGCGTTGCCCGCGGTGATCGAGAAGCCGGCTATTTCCGGGTGCAGCACTTTCAGTGATGCCAGCCGCTCCAGGCTGGTGTCGCGGCGCGGATGCTCATCGGTGTCGAAGACTCCGTGCGGCGTCTCGACGGCGACGATCTCGTCCTTGAAAAGGCCCGCGTCGATAGCGGCGATCGCATGGCGATGGGAGCGAAGGGCCCACTGGTCCATGTCGTCACGGGTGAGCCCGGCCCGCACCGCGGTGTTCCAGCCGACCGTGATGGACATGTCCATGGCCGGGGCATCCGGGCGATCCGGGTGACTCGGCGAGACCCACGGGTCGATCCACTCGTCGGGTCCGACCCTGAATCGCGCGCGCGGAGCAGTCGATTCGCTGTTCACGCCACCGGCGATCACCAATTCGTCCATCCCGGCCCTGATACTCGCCGCCGCCGTCTGCACGGCCGACATTCCCGCCGCGCAGTGCCGGTTCTGCGCCAGACCCGGCGCTGCCGTCAGCCCCGCGGTGACGGCCGCGTGCCGCGCGAGCACGCCACCGCCGTAGCGACCTTCCCCGAGGATCACGTCGTCGATTCGGTCGGCGTCGAGATCCTTGGCCACCGCACCGACGACGTGGTGGGCGAGGTCGAACGCGGTGGTGTCGCGCAGTGTCCCCTTTCGGGCCGTGCCGATGGGCGTCCGCAGCGCGGAGACGATGACAGCTTCGGGCATGGAGGCCTCCTGATGGATTGCCGGTAAAGGGCTGACTGCTCGGTATGAGAATAGTATTCTCTCCTACTGAGATTGTTATTCACAAGGAGGGATCGCTACATGCAGATCAGTGGAAGTTCCGCGCTCGTGGTCGGCGGCACCGGCGGCCTCGGTGAGGCGACCGTGCGGCGACTACATGCCGCGGGCGCGAAAGTGGTCGTCGCCGACGTCGCCGACGACAAGGGCAAGGAGTTGGTCGACGAGCTCGGCATCCGCTACGTCCATACCGATGCCACGCAGGAGGATTCAGTGCGCGCGGCGGTCGCGCAAGCGCAATCGCTCGGTCCGCTGCGCATCGCGGTCGACACCCACGGTGGCCCCGCGACCGGCGGCCGACTGATCGGCAAGGACGGCTCGGCGCTCGAGCTGGCGGGCTTCCGCACCACCATCGAGTACTACCTGACCGCGGTGTTCAACGTGCTGCGCCTGTCCGCCGAAGCGATGGCCACGACCGAACCGCTGGCCGAAGGCGCCCGCGGGGTGATCGTGAACACTGCCTCCATCGCGGCCTACGAAGGCCAGATCGGCCAGCTGCCCTACGCCGCCGCGAAGGGTGGCGTCGCCGCCATGACGCTGGTCGCCGCCCGCGACCTCTCGCCACTGGGTATCCGGGTGGTCACCATCGCCCCCGGCACCGTCAACACTCCCGCGTACGGCAAGTCCGCCGACAAGCTCGAAGGCTATTGGGGCCCGCAGGTGCCGTTCCCCAAGCGGATGGGGCGCTCCGACGAGTACGCCCAGCTGGCGACCGCCATTGTCGAGAACGACTATCTCAACGGCGAAGTCATCCGCCTCGACGGTGCGCTGCGGTTTCCGCCGAAGTAGGCCGATGACGCGTCGAACCGGCGCCGCACCGGAGGGAACCGGAGCTGTCCCAGCCCTCCGGTGCACCGCTGCGCGCTACTTCCCGGCGGTGAGGCGGTCGATGATCGTGCGGAAATCCGCCGTCTGGAACGAGATGTCCTCGGCCGCGTTCGCGTAGTCGAGCGTGGCGAGCACGGCACGCTCGAGATGCAGGTTCAGCAGTCGCTTGGTGCTCTCCACGGCCTGCCTCGGCAGTTCCAGAACACGTTTCGCGCAAGCCAGCGCCTCGGTCAGCGGGTCGGCCACCACGTGGTTCACCAAACCCATCTCGCGAGCCCGTTCAGCGGGAATCTTCGCTCCGGTCAAGGCATATTCCTTGGCCAGCATCAGACTGGTGTGCAGCGGCCAGGTGAGCGGACCACCGTCCGCGGCGACCAGGCCGACCTGCACGTGCGGGTCTTTGAGGTAGGCGTCCTCGGCGATGTAGGCGATGTCGCTCAGCGCCACCAGACTGCAGCCGAGCCCGACCGCGGGGCCGTTCACCGCGGCGATCACCGGCACCCGGCAGCGAACCATCCCGAGCACGATCTCGCGGCCGTGCGCGATGGTCTTGGCGCGCAGCTCGCAATCGCGGGACAGTTCGGCGAGATAGGCGAAGTCTCCGCCGGCGGAGAACGCCTTGCCCGCGCCGGTGAGCACCGCGGCCCGTGCCGCGCGGTCGGCGGTGAGCTGTGGCCAGAGTGCCGCCAGGCCCGAGTGCAGCGCGTCGTTGACAGCGTTGAGCGCGTCGGGCCGGTTGAGCGTGATGATCCGCAACGGGCCGTCGGCCTCGACGCTGATCTCGGTGGGCAGGTCGTACATGTCAGGCTCCTAGGTCGAGGATGCGCGTGGCGATGATGTTCTTCTGGATCTGCGACGTTCCGCCCATGACGCTCTGGGCGCGGCTGTAGAGGTAGCTGCCGAACATCTCGTCGTCGTCGGTGCCCGCGACCGCGAGTGCCGCGTGGCCGACGGATTGCTCGACCCAGGTCATCAGCAGCTTGTCGAGTGAACCGTCCGGACCGTGCACGAGACCGTCGAGCTGCTCGGAGAGCCGGCGCCGAACGTGCAGCCGGAGCATCTCCGATTGCACTGCGGCCCAAGCGAGTTCGCCGGGCACCGGTCCGCTCACCCTGGACTCGAGCTGTCGTACCGTCTTCGCGTAGCGGGCCGCGAAACCCAGTGTGGCGGGTTCACGTTCGTGCCCGACCACTGTCATGGCGAGCTTCCACCCGTCGCCGGGTGCGCCGACCATCCGGTCGGCAGGCACCCGCGCACCGTCGAACCGCACCTGCCCGAACTCGCGGGTGACGCCGCTGATCATCCGCAACGGCTGCTGCTGAACCCCTTGCTGATGCATCGAGACGATGAATCCCGAAATGCCCTTGTGCCGAGGTGCGTCCGGATCAGTGCGCGCGAGCAGCAGACACCAATCGGCGACATCGGAGTAGCTGGTCCAGACCTTGTGCCCGTGCAGGACGTAGTCGTCGCCGTCGCGGGTCGCCGTCGTGCGCAGCGAGGCCAGGTCCGAACCCGCGTCCGGCTCACTGAAACCCTGGCACCAGCGCTGTGAACCGTCGATCATGCCGGGCAGAAAACGTTGCTGCAGTTCAGGACTCGCGTGCGCGCCGAGGCCGTGCACCAGATACCCGAGACTGGGCCGTTGCGGCGCACCGGCTGCGGTCAGTTCCTCGTCCAGGATGACGTCGTACACCGGCGCCAGCGCGTGACCGCCGAATTTCTTCGGCCAGGAGAGTCCGAAGAAGCCCGCGCCGTACAGTGCCCGGTGCCAGTCACCCGCCTTGGCCCAGTACTCGTCACCGGCGGAGGGAAACGACGCGGCACTCCCGGCCAGCCACTCCCGCAGCCGAGCACGGAACGCGGCCTCTTCGGGCGAATCACGATAGTCCACAGTCGATTTCCTCCAGACGGGTGGCGAACAGTTCGGTCGAGGTCAGCACCCGGCGCAAGTACACATGGGCCAGGCACTCCCAGGTGTTGCCGATGCCGCCGTGTACCTGAATCGAGGTCTCGCACACCGTCGAAGCGGCGCGACTGGTGTAGACCTTGGCGACCCGCGCCGCGCGCAACGCCTCGGCGGGCGGCAATTCGTCGACGGCCCATGCGGCGTAGCGCAAGACGCTGATCGCGCCCTCGATCAGCGCCTGGCCCTCGGCCAGCAGATGCGCCACCGCTTGATACGAGCCGATGGCGTGACCGTATTGCTCGCGCAGTTTGGCGTAGTCCACCGCCAGCCGCTGTGTTCCGCGCGCCGCGCCGAGCAGATCCGCGGTCGTCGTGGTGACTGCCAGCGCCTGCCAGTGGATCAGCTGGTGCGGCGACAGCTCGCCGAGCAATTCCGGTGGGCCGGTGAGTTCGGCGGTGCGCCTGGTGAGATCGGCACCGGGCAACGCTTTCCCGACCCCGCGGCCGAACAGCTGCCTGTCGTCGAGCAGCAATGCCCGATCACGGTCTGCGGCGTCGACCGCGCGGGTGCCGACACCGAGAGTCCATCGACCGTCGACGCCCCCACGCAGATCGTCGGCCAAGACCGGCCCCAGGAAGGCGACGTCGACCAGACCGCGCGCGAATTCCTCTGTGACGAGCGCTATTTCGACCCCGGAGGCACCGTCGGACCGCAGGTTGCGCCACCCCGCGGTTTCCACTGCCTTCTCGAGCCGGGCGATCCTGCTCGCATTGTCGAGCTCGGCGACCGAGCTCGGACCGAGCTCGTCGGCCAGCCGCGCGGCGGCCTCACGCAGCTGGCGCTGCTCACTGGTCAGTCGGACGTCCATGACGCTCCTCGAGGACTCGTCGGAGCACCTTGCCCGAAGGCAGGCGCGGGATCTCGGGTACGAACACGATGCGACGGGGCCGCTTGTAGGAAGCCAGCCGTTCGCCGACCAGCGTGCTGAGCTCGTCGGCGGTGACGCCGTCGAGCACGGCGACCGCGGCCACCACGGCTTCACCGTCTCGTGGGTCGGGGGTTCCGAACACCGCGCAGTCGACGACCTTGGGGTGCCCGTGCAGAACCGCCTCGATCTCGGCGGGTGCGACCTGGAAACCGCGCACCTTGATCATCTCCTTGGCCCGGTCGGTGATCCGTACCCAGCCGTCGGCATCGACGTGCCCGACATCGCCGGTCCGGTACCACGCGCCGTCGAATGCCTCCGTGGTCGCCTCGGCGGGCAGATAGCCCGCCATCAGCGACCGCGACCGGCACTGGATCTCCCCGGTCTCCCCCGGCCCCACCGGTTTTCCGGTCTCGAGGTCGACCACCCGGAGGCGGACTCCGGGCGCTGCCTTGCCGACCGAGTCCAGCCGCGCTCCGTCGAGCGGATTGCACGCGATGACCGGCAGTTCGCTGGCACCGTAGGCGGGCAGCCACCGCACTCCGCTGCGCGCGGTCACCGTTTCGGCGACACTCGCCGTCACCGGGGTGGCGCCCCACATGATGTAGCGCAGCGAACTCAGGTCGTAGCGTTCGAGATCGGGGTGCGCGGCGAGGGCGATCGCGATCGGCGCGACGGCCATCTCGATGGTGATGCGGTCGTCCTGGATACAGGCCAGCATCGCGTTCAGGTCGAAGCGCCGGTGCAGCCGCATCCAGGCCCCCGCCCGCAGCGCGGTGAGAATGTTGAGCAGGCCGAGGATGTGCGAGGGCGGGGTGGCCACCTGGATTCGATCGGTGCCGGACAGGCCGAGCACCTCGGTCCATTGCCGTACGGCCACTGCCACCGAATCGTGGGTGTGCCGCACCGCCTTCGGCATCCCCGTGGTGCCGGAGCTGAACACGAGCACCGCATCCGATGCCGGATCCGATCGGACCGCGGTGACTTCGGCGGGTTCGATGGGGTCGCCCAGGTACCGCATCGGTAGCAGCTCGCCGAGCACGGCGCAGTCACCGAGTGCGTGAACCGCACTGGTGACGGCGAGCGCGTGCGCGACCTCGTCCCGCTTCCAGGCGGGGCTGATCAGGACGACGCAGGCGCCGAGGCGCCATACCGCCAGGACAGCCACCACGAATTCGGGCCGGTTGGACGACATGAGCGCCACCCGCTCGCCCGCCCGGACGCCGCGTCCTGTCAGCTCGTCGGCCAACCCGGCCGCCAGCTCGTCGAGCTCGACTCCGGTGTAGGCCCGTCCCTCGAATACGAGCGCGCTCGGCACAGCGTCGGACATCTTGGAAGGTTCCCGTCTCATGAGAGAGAATACTATTCTCATTTCGATAGAATCTTAATACCAGGAAGAGGTGGACCATGGCGACACTCTCGTCATTTCTGCGCGCGACAGTGACCAGGGTCGTGACCGAGAGCGCGGACGCGCGGACATTCGTGCTCGACCCGCATGACGGGCCACTGGACTACCGGGCCGGGCAGTTCTGCACCTTCCGGGTCACCGTGGGCGGCACCGTGCGCTTGCGGTCCTACTCGATGTCGAGCGCACCGGAGACCGACGGCGAGATCATGACCACGGTCAAGCGCGTACCCGGCGGTGCCGTGTCCAACTGGATGCTCGACACCCTCACCGCGGGCGACGAGGTGGAGCTGTCCAGAGCCGCGGGCCGGTTCTGCCTGCGCGACACCGATGTTCCGCTGCTCGGCTTCAGCGGCGGCAGCGGCATCACGCCGATCCTGTCACTCACCAAAGCGGCGCTGGCGGGAACCACCCGGCGGGTCCGGCTGCTGTGCGCGGACCGCGACCCAGCGTCCGTGCTGTTCGACGACGCGTTCAGCGATCTGCTCGCCCGCCATCCGGACCGGCTCGAGGTGGTCCGGCATCTCGACAGCGAGCGCGGGTTTCTCGACCGCGCGGCCGTCACCGCGTTCGTCGGCGCCGATGCGCACGGCGACCACTACATCTGCGGCCCCGAGGCATTCATGGACCTGGTGGAACAGTCACTTCCCGGCCCCGGCCTCGTCTTCAGCGAGCGGTTCGGCACACCCGTCGACCCGGCGGCCGCATCGAAATCAGCGAACGCCGTCGAACCGGGGGCGGATTCCGGCGGCACCGTCACGGTGATCCTGAACGGCAAGAAGAAGTCGGTCCCGCGCAAGGCCGGTGAGACGCTACTGGAGAGCGCCAGACGCGGTGGCCTCGCGCCGCCGTTCTCCTGCGAGCAGGGAAATTGCGCGACCTGCATGGCGAAAATGAGCTCGGGCCACGCGACCATGCGCAACAACAACGCCTTGACCGACGACGAGGTCGCCGACGGCTATGTGCTGACCTGCCAGGCTGTTCCGGACTCCGACGGCGCCGTCGTCGAGTACGAGTGAACCCAGCGGCCGCGCCCCGCCGGGGTGCGGCCGTCAGCGCAGCCGACCCGCCAGGTCGGCGATCATCTCCCTGGTTCGCCGCTTGGAGGCGACCAGCGCGTCCCGATCGTCGCCGATCGGAAGCAAACGCACCGAGATGTCGGTGGCACCGGCATCGGCATACCGGCGGAGTCCGGCCGCGATGGCCTCCTCGTTTCCCGCGATACACAGATCGCCGATGGTGCGCGCGTCGCCTTGATCGAGCAGCCGCTGATAGTTGGGCGAGACCTCCGCCTCGCCGAGAATTCGGTTCGCCCGCGCTCGCGCCTCGTCCACCTGCCCGGCCGTGCACAGACACACCGGCAACCCGACGACCACGCGCGGCGCGGCTCTGCCCGCGTCGGCGGCGGCCTTGTTGATCTTCGGCACCACATGCTCGGCGACGGCGCGTTCGTCCGCCATCCAGAGCACGGTGCCGTCGGCCCGCTCCCCGGCGATGCGCAGCATCACCGGACCCAGCGCGGCGACCAGGACCGGAACCGGCGCTACCGGACCGAGATCGAGCGGATTGTGCACCGTGAAGGTGCCGTTCTCCACGTCCACCGAGCCGGTGCCCGCGAGTCCGGCGGCCAGCACCTCGAGATAGTCGCGCGTGTAGGCCGCCGGCTTCTCGTACGGCAGACCGAGCATGTCGCGGATGATCCAGTGGTGCGACGGCCCGACGCCGAGGGCGAGCCTGCCCCCTGCCGCCGCGTGCGCCGACAGCGCCTGTCGCGCCAGCGCGATCGGGTGCTGAGCCTGCAGCGGGACCACGGCGGTACCCAGTTCGATCCGGGTGGTGGCCAGTCCCATCGCCGTGACGGTGATCAGGGCGTCGAAGTCGTTGGGCACCTGCGGAATCCAGGCCGTGTCGAGCCCTGCCGACTCCGCCCACGCGATATCGCGCAGCATCCGTTCGAGCTTGCGCCCCGAGTCGCCCTTCTCCGGGCCGATCATCACGCCGATGCGCACGGTTCCTCCAAGTAGTTCGAAGTCGGATGCGGATATGCTACTTGCGTAGAATGAGAACACCAATACCATCTGAAGAGAATGACTGATTGCCGCCCGGCGGCACGCGAGGAGCACCATGCCCGACCACGACCACTCGCTGCGCGATCGCACCGTCCTCATTTCCGGAGCCAGCCGGGGTATCGGCGCGGCGATCGCCGTAGCCGCCGCCGAGCAGGGCGCCAATGTCGTCCTGCTGGCCAAGACGTCCGCACCACATCCGCGGCTCCCCGGCACGGTGCATACCGTCGCCGCCGCGGTCGAGGCCGCAGGTGGCCGGGCCGCCGCGGCCGTCGGCGACGTACGCGAGGAGGACGACGTCGCGCGGGCCGTGGCGATCGCGATCGAGCGGTTCGGCGGGATCGATGTGTGCGTCAACAACGCAGGCGCCATCGCCACCGACCCC
The DNA here is from genome assembly GCF_050320175.1 of Nocardia sp. FBN12. Lineage (GTDB taxonomy): Bacteria > Actinomycetota > Actinomycetes > Mycobacteriales > Mycobacteriaceae > Nocardia. Next base: position 2,889,138 of record NZ_CP190048.1, read on the forward strand.
ACCGAGAAACTCGGTGCCAAACGCTTCGACCTGATGCAGGACATCAACATTCGCGGCACCTTCCTGCTCACCGCGGCGTGCGTGCCGCACCTGCGCGACTCCCCCAACCCGCAGGTGCTCACCATCTCGCCACCGATCAACCTCGACTTCCGCTGGCTCGGCGCCCATCCGGCCTACACCCAGTCCAAATACGGGATGACCTTGCTCAGTCAGGGCTGGGCGGCCGAATTCGCCGGCGCCGGAATCGGATTCAACTGTCTGTGGCCGCAGACCTACATCGCCACCTCCGCCGTCGCGGCCCTGCTCGACGGCGACAACCAGCTCGCGACCGCGCGCAGCCCCCGGATCATGGCCGACGCGGCGGTCGCGATCACGGCCCAGCCGGCCCGCACGGTGACCGGCAACTGCTTCCTCGACGCCGACGCCGTCTCGAGGTTCGCCGGGATCGACGACCTCTCCCGGTACGGCGGTGGCGACAACCCGACCCGTGACCTCTTCCTGGACTGACCCGCCCCCTGCCCCACTCACCCTCCGCGACAAGGACTGCCCGCCATGGCCTACGTCATCACGCAGCGATGCTGCAACGACGCCAGCTGCATCGCCGAATGCCCGGTCGACTGCATCCGGCCGACACCCGGTCAGCCGGAGTTCGCGACCGCCGAGATGCTGCACATCGATCCCGAGACCTGCATCGACTGCGGCGCGTGCGTCGACGCCTGCCCGGTGGGCGCGGTGTTCTCCATCGAGGATCTCAGCGCCTCGCTGCAGCGCTACAGCGAGATCAACGCCGACTATTTCGTGCGCCATCCGCTCGAGCCGGAGTTCACCCCGCCGGTCGTGACGCCGCGCATCCCGAAGGAACTCGGCACCTTGCGGGTGGCGATCGTCGGCGCGGGTCCGGCGGCGTGCTACGCGGCGGACGCGTTACTGCGCCGCGGTGACACCCAGGTAGAACTGTTCGACCGGCTGCCGACGCCGTGGGGTCTGGTGCGTGCGGGCGTGGCACCGGATCACGCGGGGACCAAGTCGGTGACATCGATGTTCGAGACCGCGTTCCGCCGCGACACTCTGCAGTACTACCTCAATGTCGAGATCGGCAACCACCTCACCCACGACGAACTCCTGCGCCATCACCACGCGGTGATCTACGCGGCGGGCGCCTCGACCGACCGGCGCATGGACCTTCCCGGCGAGGATCTGCCGGGCAGTCATTCGGCGACGGAGTTCGTGGCCTGGTACAACGGGCACCCCGATTTCGCCGACCGGGACTTCGATCTGTCCGGCGAGCGCGCCGTCATCGTCGGCAACGGCAACGTGGCACTCGACGTCGCTCGCGTGCTCACGATGGATCCGGCCGAACTGGCCCGCACCGATATCGCCGAACACGCGCTGAATGCCCTGCGCGACAGCAGGATTCGCGAAGTAGTGGTACTGGGCCGGCGCGGGCCGCTCCAGGCGGCGTACACCTCACCGGAGTTCCTCGCCCTCGCGCACCTCGACGGCGTGGACGTGGTCGTGGAGTCCGCGGACATCGAACTCGACCAGATCGGCAGCGCCGTACTCGCGGATCCGGCCCTCGAGCCGTCGGTTCGGCTGAAATACACGCTCGCGCAGGAATACGCCACGGCACCACGGCGACCGGGCAACAAACGGATCGTCTTCCGGTACCTCGTCTCGCCGACCCAGGTACTCGGGGAGCGGCGCGTCACCGGCCTGCGATTCGCGCACAACGTACTCACCGACTCAGCGGGTCGGGTCAGCGCGGAGGCTACCGAGCGCACGGGCGAAATCGCCGCGGGCCTGGTACTGCGGTCGGTCGGCTACCGGGGTGCGCCGATCCCGGAACTGCCGTTCGACGAACGCCGAGGAGTCGTCCCGAACCACGAAGGGCGGGTGATCGATAGCGCCGGCGCGCCGTTGACCGGGGTCTACGTCAGCGGCTGGATCAAGCGCGGCGCACGCGGGGTGATCGGGTCGAATCGAGTGGATGCGGAACAGACAGTGCAACATCTGATCGCCGACTTCCTGCAGGGCGAACTGGCCACGCCGCACGCGGACCGAGAAGCGCTGCGCGAGTTGGTCCTGTCGCGGCAGCCGCAGATGGTGGACCGGGACGGCTGGAAGGCCATCGACACCGCCGAGCAGGCGGTCGGCGATTCCACCGGTCGCCCGCGGGTCAAATTCACCACCCGCGACGACCTGACCGCCGCGGCGCGGGGAACCGATCTCGCGGTTCGCTGAGCTCCCTGCCACCGCTCGTCGCGAGTACACCTCGCCCGACAGACAGCGGCGGACCGGATGACCAACCCGTCCGCCGCTGATCCCGGATGACTCAGAGCTGAGCCCAGACCGACTTCGACTTCATGTACGCCTCGACGCCTTCGCGCCCGAACTCGTGGCCCCAGCCGGACTGCTTGTAGCCGCCGAAGGGCACCCCGTGGTCGAACACCAACTGGCAGTTCAGCGACACCGTCCCGGCCTGCAACCGCTTCGCGAGCCGGTGCCCGCGGCTGAGGTTGGTCGTCCACACGGTGGCGGCCAGGCCGTAGGAGGTGTCATTGGCCAGCGCGATCGCCTCGTCCTCGTCGTCGAACGGCAGGACGGTCACGACCGGGCCGAAGATCTCCTCCCGGTAGAGCCTGCTGGTCGCGGGGTCCACATTGGTGAGCACCGTCGGGTGGACGAAGTAGCCACTGCGGTCGAGGCGGTGCCCGCCGGTGACGACCTCGGCACCGTCGGACCGGCCCTCGTCGAGGTAGCCCATCACCCGGGTCAGCTGTTTGGCACTGATCAGCGGGCCGATCATGGTGCCCTCTTCCTTCGGCCCACCCAGCTTCAGGTTGTTCGCCACGGTCGCGATACCTTCCACGACCCGCTCGTACACCCCCCGCTGCACGAAGATCCGGGAGCCGCAGACGCAGCCCTGCCCGGAGTGAATGAAGATCCCCATCGACGCCATCATCACCGCCATATCGAGGTCGGCGTCGTCGAAGATCAGCACCGGTGACTTGCCGCCCAGTTCGAGCATCACCTTCTTGAGGTTGCCCGCCGACGCGGCCACGATCTGCTTGCCGACCTCGGTGGAACCGGTGAACGCCACCTTGTCCACGTCCGGGTGCGCGGTGATCGCGGCGCCCGCGGTGTGTCCGTAGCCGGTCAGCAAGTTCACCACGCCCTCCGGCACGCCCGCCTCGGCGATCAGCCGCGCCAGCAGCACCGCCGACAGCGGTGTCTCCTCGGCGGGCTTGACCACACTGCTGCACCCGGCCGCGAGTGCCGGGGCCAGCTTGGCGCAGGCGTTGAACACCGGCCCGTTCCACGGGAAGATCAGGCCGACCACGCCATACGGCTCCTTGAGCGTGTAGGCGTGCAGGTCGGCGTAGGCGCCGGAGACGCCGCCGGTCATCTGCACCTCGTACGCCGAGCCGTTGAGTTTGGTACACCACCCCGCGTAGTAGCGGAAGAACTCGGCGCAGGTCGGAATGATCATCTTCGCCTGCGCGAGTGGCATTCCCGTATTGAGCGAGTCCAGCTCGGCGAGTTCATCCGTGTGCGCGTCCATGAGGTCGGCGATCCGCCACATGATCTTGGCCCGTTCGCGCCCGGGCAGACCCTGCCAGACACCCGAATCGAACGCGGCCCTCGCCCGGGCAACCGCCTCGTCGACAGCCTCGGGTCCGCAGTCGGTGAACTCGGTGATCTGCTCTTCGGTCACGGGATCGATGATCGGTATGACCTCGCCTTTTCCGGGTCGTTCACGGATTTCGTCCAGAATAGTTTGCAGCGTCATCGCGCATCCCCTTCAAGCGTCGAGGCCTTCGTGCCTACCAGTGCTCGACCTGCTTAGCACCGGACCGGACCAGCGGTCAAGAGTTTCATTCTAATTTGCGGTAATCTAATTCTCGCATGCGAGAACAGAAATCGGCCCTGATCAGGCCGGTGTCTCGCCGCCGCCCCCTGGTCGCAAAGCTTCGGCAACTTCGCCGCGCATCAGACGCAGTTGTAGTAGGACTGCGGATAGCGCTTCGATCTCTCGGAATGGACACCTCGTGAATGTTGCCCAGGACGCTGGTCTGGTCACCAACTGGTGGACCTACGCACATCAACACCCGTTGCGGTACCGGCTGGCAGTCCTGGCGACCAACGCACGCGAGGTCGTCGAGCACGCGGGCGGCTGGTTGTTCGACCGCTCCATGGCCGGATGGGACGTGAATGTCGTCCTCACCGACGTCACCGGTCTGGCGCCCCTGCACATCCTCGGCGCGACCGTGCTCGAACTCGAAGGCCCGCTCGCGGTCCCTGTCCACCACACCTGGCCCGACGCCCTGGCGGTCGCACCCGATCTCCTGCTGTCCGACAGCCGAGTCCGTGACGGCGTCCTCAACTGCCTCGAGAACGATCTGATCGAAGTCGTGGTGTGGGGTGACCCGCTGCCCACGGAGTTCGAGTGCCGGGTCGAGGGCATGGACCATCGCCTCAGCGCCGCGGCGCACGCGTTCAAGGCACGCGCGCTGGCCGCGACCGACGCCACACCCCGACCCGTCCCGCTGACCGAAGGTTTCCGCTGCAACGCCAGGTCGCTGGCGGCAGCCGGGCGCGAGGTGAACCTGTCACGCAGGCGGTAGCCGCGGGGTCGCGTTGCGTTCCAGCCACTGGGTGAGCGAGCGGCCCGCGTCGAGCACGTGCCGCTCGGCGATCTCGCGGGCCCGCGGCGCGTCACGCTCGGCCAGTGCGTCGATCAGCTGGTCGTGATCGTCGAGCGAGTGCTGCTCGTGGTCGGGAAACAGCCGCAGGAAATTCGACGGAACCACCCGGACCGCCTGTTTGATCTGGGTCAGCAGCCGTGGTGAGTGCGCGGCCCGGTGGACTTCCTGATGCAACCGCCAGTTGGCCTCACCGATGGAGTCGTCACCGGATCGCGAGGCGACCTCGGCGGCGAGCTCGCGCAGCCGCTGCAGCTCAGGCGTGCTGGCCCGCTGCGCGGCCCAGGCGGCAGCCTGCCCGGTGAGGACCCCGAGGATGGTGAAGCTGTCCATGATGTCGGCGGGGCTGATCCCGATCACCGTGATCCCACTGCGTGGCGCGACCCGGACCAAGCCTTCGTAGGAGAGCTCGAGCAATGCCTCACGCACGGGCGTGCGGCTGGTGGCGAACTCGTCGGTGATCGCGTCCAGATCGATGCGCGCACCCGCGGGCAACGCCCCAGTCAGGATGCGATCGCGCAGTTCACGTGCCGCCCGTTCGCGAACAGTGCCTGCGACGTCGACCGAGTTGGTTGCCATCGGCGCAGTTTAGCAGGCTAGAGGTACCAGGTTTGAAATCTGATATGTCAGATGCTAGATTCCAATTATGGCGATGAGGAACGGCGACCGAATGACGTTGGTCGCATTCATGCAGGCGGGCAACACCTCGGTCTACTCGGGTTCCTGGCGGCACCCGGCCACCGAGCACGGGTATCTCGACGCGTCGTACTACGCGAAAGTCGGGCGGCAACTGGAGGAGGGCTGCTTCGACCTGATGTTCTTCGACGACCGTCTGGCGATGCCCGGCATCTACGGCGGCTCCGTCGCCGAGGCGGTGCGCCATGGCGCACGCCCGGTGAAGCTGGACTTGGGGGTGGTCCTCGGCGTCCTCGCGCAGAGCACCTCACGCATCGGCCTCGGCGCGACCTACTCCACGACGTACTACGCGCCGTTCCACGTCGCGCGCACGTTCGCCACCCTCGATCACCTGTCCGCAGGCCGGGCCGCCTGGAATGTGGTGACCTCGGTCAACGACAGCGAGGCGCAGAACTTCGGGATGGACGCCCACCTCGGCCACGACGAACGCTACGACCGAGCCGACGAATTCCTCGATGTGGTCAGCGGCCTCTGGGACACCTGGGACGACGACGCCATCCTGCACGACCGCGCCGCAGGCATCTTCGCCGATCCCGACAAGGTGCACGAACTGCGCCACTCGGGTCGCTTCTTCTCCGCCCGCGGACCGCTGACGGTACCGCGGACACCACAGGGCAGACCGGTGATCATTCAGGCGGGCTCCTCCGGCCGTGGCCGCGAATTCGCCTCGCGCTGGGCGGAATTGATCTTCACCGGCGACCCCGGCCTGGAAGTGGCCCGCAATCACTACGCCGACCAGAAGGCCCGCATCTCCGACGCGGGCCGCGATCCCGCCTCGGTCCGCATCTGCCCGATGGCCTACGCGGTCGTCGGGGAATCCGAGCAGCACGCCAAGGAGCGGGAGGCGATGCTGCTCGAGGACCTGGTGCATCCGATGGCCTCGCTGACGTTGCTCTCGGAATTGATGAACTACGACTTCGCACAGCACGATCTCGACGATCCGGTCACCGACGAGCTGATCGCCTCGGTGTCGGGCATCCGCGGTCTGGTCCAGAACCTGCGTACCCACATCGGCGGAAACGTCACAGTACGGGACCTGGCGGGCCACCGAGCCACCCTGCTGCAGGGTCCACGGTTCGTCGGCACCGGCGACCAGGTCGCCGACCAGATGGCCGAATGGTTCCACGGCGACGCCTGCGACGGATTCGTTCTCGCCGCCACCCACATGCCCGGCTCCTTCGAGGACGTCGTCCGGATGGTGGTGCCGCGGCTGCAGCAGCGCGGACTGTTCCGCACCGCCTACGAGGGCACGACCCTGCGCGAGCACCTGGGTTTGTCCCGGCCGTCTCCGGTCCGCGGCACCGCGCACACAGGCACCGTGGTGTGACATGAGCCGAGCCATGCTCGACGGTGTGCGGGTGCTCGATTTCGCCACGCTCGCGGCGGCGCCGCTGGCGGCCACCTATCTCGGCGAGTTCGGCGCCGAGGTGATCAAGATCGAGCAGCCCAACGGTGGTGATCCGATCCGCACCTGGGGCGCGCAGCGCGACGAGGTGGGCCTGATGTGGAAGTCGGTGTCGCGCAACAAGCGTTCCGTCACCCTGGATCTGCGCGTCACCGAGGGCCAGGAGCTACTGCGCCGGCTCGCGGCGACAGCGGATGTCGTGGTGACCAACACCAGGCCACAGACGCTACGGAAATGGGGCCTCGACTACCCGCGCCTGCGCGCGGTCAACGAGCAGCTGGTGATGTTGCACATCACCGGCTTCGGGCTGACCGGCCCCAAGAGCGAGCGCCCCGGTTTCGGCACGCTGGGTGAGGCGATGAGCGGATTCGCCCACATCACCGGTGAGGCGCACGGTCCCCCGACGCTGCCGCCGTTCATGCTGGCCGACGGTGTCGCTTCCCTCAATGCCGCCTACGCCGTGCTGATGGCGCTCTACCACCGCGATGTGCACGGCGGCCCGGGACAGTTGATCGATATCAACCTGGTCGATCCGCTCACGCGACTGCTGGAACAGACGCTGCTCAGCTACGACCAGCTCGGCATCGTCGCGCAGCGAGCGGGCAACCGCTGGGACATCTCCGCGCCCCGCAACACCTATCGCACCGCCGACGGCAAGTGGCTGGCCATGTCGGGCAGCTCCCCCGCGCTGGCGCTGCGCGTCTTCCGCGCGATCGGACGCGACGACCTGATCTCCGATACCGAGTTCTCCGATCCGCAACGTCGGCTGGCGCGGGCTGCCGAGGTCGACGACGTTGTCGCGGCGTGGGTGTCGAAACAGACCCTCGCGGAGGCGATGGCGGTGTTCGACGCCGAGCAGGTCGCCGCGGCCCCCGTCTACGACATCACCGACCTGCTCGAGGACGAGCAGCTGCGCCACCGCGAGGTGTTCGTCCCGGTCGCCGACGACGAACTGGGCACGATGACGGTGCAAGCACCGGTACCGCGTTTCTCCCAGGCGCAGGGCCGCGTGTCCCACCTCGGCCCCCGCCTCGGCGAGCACAACGCGGAGGTCTACGGACAACTGCTCGGCCTGAGCGACAACGACATCGATGACCTGCACAGCCGCGGCGTGCTGTGAACTTCCGACACCGAAGGATTCGACGATGACCCTGCTGATCCGGCGCTCCGAGCTCGCGCTGCCCGCCTGCAACGACCACATGTTCGCCAAAGCCCTTGCCAGCGGCGCAGATCTGGTGTTCCTCGATCTCGAGGACGCGACCCCCGAAGCACTCAAAGAGCAGGCGCGGGAGAAGGCGATCACCGCGCTGACCACGATGGACTGGGGCGATACCGTGCCCGCGATCCGGATCAACGGTCTCGACACCCGCTGGTGCCACGACGACATCATCGAGGTGGTCTCGCGCGCCGGTTCACATCTGCACACGATCGTGGTCCCCAAGGCCTGCACCGCGCGGGATGTGTGGTGGGTCGATGTGCTGCTGACCCAGCTCGAGGCGAAACTCGGCCTGACCCACCGTATTCGCCTCGAAGTGCTGATCGAGGAAGTGGAGGGACTGGCCAACGCCGAAGCGATCGCCGTCGCCAGCTCGCGGGTCGACGCGCTCATCTTCGGTGTCGGCGACTTCTCGCTGTCCCAGGGGGCCAGGGTGGACACCAACTTCGAACCGCTCGGTGACTATCCCGGTGACTTCTGGCACTACGCCCGCAACAAGGTGCTCGTCGCGGCTCGCATCGCCGGCGTCGACGCCATCGACGCCCCCTTCCCCGACTACGGCAACCTCGCCGGCTACGAACGCGACGCGCGACGCTCCTCGCTGCTCGGCTACACCGGCAAGTGGGCGATCCACCCGAACCAGGTGCCGATCGCCAACACTGTCTACTCCCCCACCCCCGAGGAAATCGCACTCGCGCAACGCAATATCGCCGCGTACCGCGAAGCCGAAGCCAACGGACGCGGTGCCGTCGGCGTCGACGGGGTCCTCGTCGACGCCGCGCACATCAAGATGGCGCAGGCCACCCTCGCCCGCGCCACCGCCATCGACCCGCACCATGACGCGATCGCTGCCCGGAGCTGATCGGGCATGACCCTTTCCGCCGCTGCGCACGGTTTCACCGAGATCCCGACCGAACCGCCCTCGCTACGACAGGCATTCGCCACCTTCCCCAGCCCCGTCGTCGCGATATGCGCAGAGGTGGGCGGCACGGCACACGGGATGGCGGTCAGCACCTTTGTCCCCGTCTCCTTGACGCCGCCCATCGTCTCCTTCTGCGTCCAACGAACCTCGCGCACCTGGCCGCCGCTGAGCAGGGCGACCAGCCTGGGGTTGAGCCTGCTCAGCGTCGACCAGACGAGCGCCGCCCGATCTCTGGGAACCAAACACGGCGACCGCTTCCGAGACCTGACGATGGTGGCGGGGACCGACGGTGCCCTCCTGGTCGGCGGGGCCTGCGCATGGCTGGAAGCGACACCGTCGGCCAGCGTCCCCGCCGGGGATCACCTGGTAGTGCTCGTTCACCTCACTCGCGTCGCGGTCGGAACCGAGGCCGGGCCCCTGGTCTTTCACGACAGCCGCTTCCGCCGCCTGCACGACGAACGATGAGGGGACCAGGGGCCTGTCGCTCAGGCCTCGGCGCCGCTACCCGACAGCGGCAACATCGTCCTCGCCACCCCCGGGTGCAATACAGTGGCCGAATGCGTGGACGATTTCGAATCCTGGTGCATTCGACCGCAATAGCCGCTGCGGCACTGGCACTACCCGCCCTCCCCGCCGCGTCCGCCGACTCGGTCCCCGGCGGCTGCGCGGAGGTCCGGGTCGTCACTGTCCGAGGCACCCTCGAACCGCAGTCAGGCAGCCTGCTGCTCACCCCGCTCGGCGGGCGGATCGCCCAGGAATCCGGGCGCCGCACCACGGTGACCGAGCTCGAGTATCCGGCCTCGATGAACCCGGACAGTGCGGTGCGCGGGGTAGCGAATCTCACCACGTTGCTGAACGAGATCGCCGCCACGTGCCCCGACCAGCGGCTCGTCCTGCTCGGCTACTCGCAAGGTGCGCGCGTTATCGGCAACTCCCTCGACGCGCGAGACGCGTTGACAGCGCGGGCGGCCGCGCGAATCGACGCCATCGTCCTGTTCGGCAGCCCGTTGTTCAACGGCGCAGAACCCTACAACCGGGGCAGCTTCGATCCCGCCCTGTCCGGCACAGGTCCACTTCGCCTCGGCGCGCTCACCGAATTCGCCGACCGCCTGCACGACTACTGCAATGCCGGTGACCGTGTCTGCCAAGGCGGCGATCCGGCCGCCGGGTTCGCGAACGCGGCGAGCTACGGTCACTTCGCGTACTTCGTCAACGACAACCGTGACCGAGCAGCGGCATTCGTCCGCGAACAGCTGGGTTGATGCCGGCGCCGCAGTCGTGTCGGCACCGGCTAAAGCCGAATTCGCTGTTGTGTCAACCGGTTTCCTATGTCCGGGTCCTCGGTGTCGCCGGTGGAGTCCTTGCCTCACTTCGGTGCTGGTCCCACCAGGAGGCACTGTCCTGGTCGGGGAGGTTCGAATATTTCGGCGGCAACGGCGCGTTGGGTATGCCGAGGACTCTCAGTCGCCAGTCGTCCTCGCGGATCGCGGCCACGATTCGGACGGGAACGACCGCCGTGAGCAGCAGGTAGTTCCCCACGCAGATCATCAGACAGACCGGGGGAACCGACACCACGATCGCGGTACCGAGCGTTCCCATCTCGATCGGATCGCGGGAGATGGACAACAGGTTTCCACAGATACTGGACAGCACGGCGGCGACCAGCAACAACTCGTAGACCCGCACCAGGGAGGTGGCCTTCTCGTCGCGTATACCCACCAACGTGATGAAGGTGCAGGCGACCAGCGCGACCGTGAGACCGACCACCACCGGCCACAACCAGGTCAGATGCTCAGGAACTCCGGCCACCCGCGCGAGGGTGGCGGTGAAGGTGAAGGATGCGATCGCGGCGGCGACAACCAACGCCGAACCTAAGCCCACTAGCACCTTCGGCACCGTGACTGGAATAGGGCGGGGGAAAGGGTCCGTGTGGTCCATCAGGCTCCATCCTACGGGCTACGGTCGCCAAATATGCAGGCACTCAACAGAGTACGGCTACTCGCCCCGCAGAACGGCGCGCAGGCGCTCCGTATCGGACCCGGTCCAGTCGGCCGGCGACAGGATGGCCGCCCAGGCGTCGGCGATGTCGGCGCGGAAGGCATGTCCGTGTCCGTCTGGAACATCGATCGATACGGCCATGTCGGCCGAAACCTGGAGGAAGGTCACGACCGGGATCCAGCGGGTGCTGCTCAGCACGTCGGGCCCGCGCTGCTCGTCGAGCCAGTCCGGTTTCTGGAAGAGCAGTTGTGGTGTCCACCAGGTGATCGGATCGGACGCGTGCTGTAGGTAGACCACTCGCGAGCCGGTCCACGGTGTGCCGGGCCGAGCCAGATCGGGAGCGTCCGCGATGAATCGGACCGTGTGTCCGTCGCGGTAGATCGGCAGCCATTGCGGCGACCCGGGGTCGCGGCGCGCGGTGGCGTCGCGCCACACCGGATTGGTGGCGGTGGGACCGACGAACAGGGCGCCGTCGGTGCGGGCCGCCATGTCCTGAACGCTGGAGAACGCGGCCTCACCGCCGAAGGAGCCGAGGCTCTCACCGAAGACGACCAGCTTCGGCCGTTGATCGGCGGGCAGGGTGTCCCATGCGGCGTGCACCGCTTCGAACAGCGCTTGACCGGCCTGGCGGGCGCGTTCCTGGTCGACGACGAAGGACAACCAACTCGGCAGAAACGAGTACTGCATGCTCACCAGCGCGCTGTCGCCGTTGGCCAGATATTCCAGTGCGCCTGCGGTTGACTCGTTGATCCATCCGGTGCCGGTGGTGGTTGCCACGCCGAGAACCGCGCGGTCGAAGCCGCCGGCTCGCCGCAGCTCGGCCACCGCGAGATCGGCCTCGGCCCGGATGTCCTCGGCGGAGTTCAGACCGGTGTACACGCGGATCGGCTCACGCGCCGGTGTGCCGTTGAACGCGGTCAGATCGGCGGCGGTGGGACCGTTGGCAACAAAGATCCGGCCCTGTCTGCCGTGGGAGTCCCAGCTCACCAACGATCCGGGACCACCGGATCGCTCTGGGACGACGGGTTCTGGTGTATCGGCGGAGTTCTCGTCGTTGACGGCTTCGAATGTCGTGTTGAGTACCGACATGGCCACCTCGGCCACCACTCCGTTGAGTGCGGCGATCGCGACAACGGCCACGACGACACCGCCGAGCAAGGCCGCGACCCGGCGCGGCAGCACACGCCCGAGCAGACCACCGACGCCACGCGACATCGCCGCGCACAGCCGCGCCAGCACGAGCAATACCAGGAAGACCACCGCGGCGATGGCCACGATGATCGGGTAGGCGTGCCACGGCAGACCGCCCACCCCCATGAGCGTGCGCAGTTCGCTCTGCCACTCGGCGTACCAGGCCAGCACCGCGACCGAGCCGACAGCGGCGACAACTACCAACCCCCAGCGCAGAATCGCCGGTGCGGGGCCCAGCCGCCGTTGCAGCACCCACCCGAGCAGTGCGGCGGCCGCGAGACCGAGTCCGTAGCCGATGGCCGCGGCCGCGCCGGTGACGACGCCTTGGAACAGCGGCCCGCGGGGCAACAGTGAGGGCGTCAGCGACAGCCACACCAGGATCAACGCGCCCACTGCCCCACCGAATCCGAGCCCGCCGCGCGGCGACACGGCATCGGCGCCGCGATGTTGACCGCGCTCGGTGCCCGCGGCGGGATCATTGGGCGGTGGACTGCTCGACGTCATGTGTTCCCCTGCGGTTGGACCGACTATCCACCGGTGGCTGTCAATCATTGTCGAACCGTGGTCCAGCGATACAAGCGAATCCACGTCGCCCGCAGAACAATCGCGCGGGTGGTCGACTCGGGCTGCCGCTATACGGTTCAGGTTCGTGAACTCTACGACTCATCGGTGCCACGACACCGTATTCACGGCTGATGACACCCCGAATGTGACAGTTCGACCAGAGTTCGGCTTACCACCCTGCGGTACCACCACCGAGCGGGGTTGATCGCCCGCCCGACATCCCATCGCCGTCGAAGGAGCAACGTTCCGCGGCAGCACACCCTCACCCTCGGCCACATATGTTACCCGCGATTCCATGTACTGCCTGTTGATCCCCTGCTGAGACAGAAGTACCTTGTGTCTCAAGCGCCCGTAGGTTCCCGCGGATGCATCGACGCACATCCCTCCGGGAGGGCTGATGGATTACGACTGGTCAGCGGCCGATCTAGCCTTCAGAGACGAGGTTCGCGCTTTCCTCGACGAGAAGCTGACACCCGAACTCCGGCGCGCCGGGCACTTGGCGACAAGCGTGTATCCGGATCACGATGCCAGCATGAAGTGGCAGCGCATTCTGCACGAGCGCGGCTGGGCGGCACCAGAGTGGCCGGTCGCCCACGGCGGCTGCGACTGGAGTCTGACCCAGCATTACATCTTCGGCCGGGAGTTGACGCAGGCCGGTGCGCCCGCGCTGTCGCCGATGGGCATCAGAATGGTCGCGCCCGCGATCACCGCGTTCGGGACGGCTGAACAGCAGGCGTACTACCTGCCGCGGATCCTCACCGGTGAGGTGTTCTTCTGCCAGGGATATTCGGAGCCTGAAGCCGGGTCGGATCTGGCATCGCTGACTATGGCGGCCGTCGACGACGGTGACGATTTCGTGTGCACCGGCAGCAAGATCTGGACCACCCATGCGACGGCGGCGAATTGGATCTTCTGCTTGGTCCGTACCTCGCGCGCCGGTAAGAAGCAGCAGGGCATCACTTTCCTGCTCATCGATATGACGTCGCCGGGGATCGAGATCCGCCCACTGGTGATGACCTCCGGCGAGCAGGTACAGAACCAGGTCTTCTTCGACAACGTCCGGGTGCCGAAAAGTAATGTGCTCGGCCAGATCGACGACGGCTGGACCGTGGCGAAATATCTGCTCGTCCACGAACGAGGTGGCGCACTGTCGCCGATGTTGCAGGTCATGGCCCAGCAAGTCGCTACCGCGGCAGCCGGGCAGACCGGCCCGGACGGCAATCCGCTGATCGAGGACGCCGCCTTCGCGGCGAAGCTGGCCGAGGCGCGTATTCGCACCGAAGTACTCGAGATCCTCGAGTACCGAACACTTTCGGTGCTGGCGCAGGGCAAGAACCCCGGACCCGCCTCTTCGATGCTCAAGATCCTGGCCACCGAATTGAGTCAGAAGATCACCGAATTGGCGCTCGAGGCAGCAGGTCCGCGCGGTCGGGTCTATCAACCGCATGCTACGAAACCTGGCGGGCCGATCGCCGAATTCCACCCACCGGCTGATGGTTACCGCAGCGGCGAGGAATGGCAGGCCGTCGCACCACTGCGCTACTTCAATGACCGGGCGGGCTCGATCTACGCGGGCAGCAACGAGATTCAGCGAAATATTCTTGCCAAGGCAGCATTGGGGCTCTGATGGACTTCACCTTCACCACAGAACAGGAACTCCTCCGCGAGGCGGTGGCCGGATTCCTCGGTGCCCGTTACGACCTGGAGAAGAGTCGTCGTGCGGTCAAGTCCGAGGCGGGGTGGCAGCCCGCTGTGTGGCGCGGTTTCGCCGAGGAGTTGGGGATTCTCGGTGCGACCTTGCCCGAGGATGTCGGCGGTATGGGCGGTGGACCGATCGAGATGATGATCATCGCCGAGGAACTCGGGCACTCGCTCGTTGTCGAACCGTATGTCGACACCGTCATCGTCGGGGCCGGCCTGCTCAAACGCGCCGGTGGCGCGGCGGCCGAGGCACTGCTACGGCAGATCGTGGCCGGTACGGCGCGCACCGCATTCGCCGCCGTGGAGCCGACATCGGGTCACACCCTGCACGATCTTTCGACGACCGCGCGCCGCGAGGGTGATTCGTGGGTGATCGACGGCAGCAAAACCGTCGTGACCAGCGCGCCGTTGGCGACTCACCTGATAATCAGCGCGCGCACTTCGGGAGATCGGCGCGACGAATCCGGTATCTCGTTGTTCCTCACCGAATTCGATGCGAAGAATCCGCCCGCCGGAGTGGAAATCAACTCCTACCGGACGATCGACGATCGGGTCGGTTCCGATATCACCTTCACCGCATTCCGATTGCCCGCCGCCGCATTGCTCGGCACGGCGGGCAACGCATGGCCGTCGATCGAGGCGACCGTGGCTGACGCTATCGCGGCCATCGCCGCGGAAGCGGTCGGGTGTATGCGAAAGGTCTTGGCGGATACCGTCGAATACGCCAAGCAACGTCGGCAATTCGGGCAGCCGATCGGAAGCTTCCAAGTGTTGCAGCACCGCATGGTCGATATGTACATGGAGCTCGAACAGTCAATCGCCGCAGTGTATTTGGCGATTCGCTCGGTGAACGCGGCACCGGCCGACCGGGCGCGGGCGATATCGGCGGCCAAGGTCACCGTCAGCCGTGCCGCTCGATTCATCGGCCAGAGCTCGGTACAACTGCACGGCGCCATGGGAATGACCGAGGAACTCGCTATCGGCCACTATTTCAAGCGACTCACCGCGATCGAGCACGAATTCGGATCCACCGACTACCACCTCGCCCGATACGCCGCGCTGACGAGGCCGTGATCGTGGCCCGCGGGGCGGAATGTCCGGAGGTCCCGTTGGGGCAGCAGGAATCCGCGCACATCCTGGTCGCGGGCGCAGGCCTGGCCGGCTTGGCCACGGCGGTCTGGCTCGCCGAAGCCGGTCACCGGGTGACCCTCGTCGAGAAACGGGGACGACGTGACCGACACCGGCATGCCCTCGACGATGGAGGCCGCCGCCGAGAGCGCGGTCCGCGCCGTCGACGCCGTCCGCGAATACCTCACTGCCCGTAGCAGCGCCGCTGGAACAACGCGCGCCTGAAAGCGTCGCGTTATGGGGCGAGCTGGTTGCCCCGGCCCAGCGGTAGTGCGACGCGCAAGGCTCGAATCTCCTCGACCAGATCGGCATAGCCTTCCTGGACTTGCGCGAAGCGCAGCGCGGCGTGGTGCTGGTGTTCGGCGCCCTTGGTGTGGCGCAGCGTCCACTGCACGTGGGTGTAGGTGTCTGCCACGTGGCTGATCACCTCGCCGAGGGAATGGGTGTGGCGGCGGCCCGAGGTGGGGCGAGGAAGGTGGCAGGCCGACCACTCGTCGATCAGGCCGATGAGCGCGTGGATCCGGCCAGCGGTGGCGGTGGCGTCGAAGTCGGCGGGTCGACGGGTGGTCGACACCGATGCGGTGAACAGGGTCGCGTGCAGATCCGCCAGCTCGCGTGCCCATCCGATCAACGGGGAACCACCCTGCAGATTCCCGGCAACGGCGAGCAGTAACTGACGGGCCTCCAGCAATCCCTCCACCGTCCGTACGCGCGTGTCCTCCACAGCGCGGCTGTCAGCCTTCGCGGCGAAGCCGCCTGCGTGCGTCACTGCTACACATACCTTGCTCACGGGCGTCCGCCCATTGCCCGATGGCCACGTCTCGGCATCGTCGTAGTCATGCACCGATTACAGCGCCGAACAATCTCCGCGACAATGACATTCGACAGGGCATGTCATAAATATCGCGGTGCGGGAACGACATCGTCAGGTCGCGTTCGCTGTTGCTACGCGGTCGCGAGGCGGTGTTCGGTCATCGGACGCGCAGTGTTGCGTGCGGTACGGACCGCACTCCGGATTCCCTGGCAGATGTCGCGAACGTCGGATCGCGAGGACGCGAGGGTCGCGGCGTGCACCAGCTGTCCCAGCCGGTCGCCTACTCGTCCGCTGTCGACCTGGCCGGTCATTTCCAGGGAAGCCGTCGCAAACGAGACCGCGTCGTCGATCTGACCGAGCCGGAAAGCGCCGGTGGCGATCGTGATGTTGTCGAACAGCACGCTGCGGGCCGGTCGCCGGGGTGTCGACGCGGCCAGCGAAGCGCGAGCGGCGTCGACGGCGCGGGCCGTGTAGTGCTCGGCGGTCTGTCCGCGGGTGGTCAGGGCGTACTCGTTGTAGATCACCGATTGCATTCCGGTGAACTCGCCGGGGGTGAAGAACACCCGGGTCCACGGGTCGACGGTGTCGGCGACCCTGGTGGTCTCGTCTTCGGCGCGGGCGAGCGCGGTCCGCATCCGGCCCTCGTCGCCCATCATGGCGTGCGCCCAGGCCTCATTGGCGTACAGGCGCGCGGATTCCCCACTGCCGGTTGCGTCTTGGGCCGGTAGCTGCCCGAGTTGGAACATGCGCAGCGCGGCGCGTGGGTCGCGTTCGATCAAGCTGATCCGCCCCAGGACGTAGAGCGTCGACGCGACCAGACTGTCCGCGCCCGCTCGCCGCGCGGAAACCAAGGCCATCGTCGCGTATTGGCGGGCGCGATGCTGATCACCGATGTCGTGGTAGGCCCAGCCGATCAGCCGGGCCAGGTCGGCGGTGGCGACCAGAAGTGCGTGCGCGAGCGTCGTGTGTCCGCGGTATCCGGCCAGCAGCGCGGTGGTCGATCTCAGGAGGTCGACGGCCGTGCGGGCGATCGAGCCGCCACCGTGTCGCTGATCGCGTTGACGTAATCCCGCAGTTGTGCTTCGCACCGCCTCGAGATCGAGTTGCCCTGTGTCGCAGGCTATCCCGGAAACGTCCAGGGATGGCAACCACGGCGTCAGGATGTCGGCGGAACCGACGACCGCGGTCGCCAGCGCCTCCAGCAGGGTCGCATCCGCGCCGCGACGGGTACCGGCAGTGGGGAACCCTGGAGAGCGTGACACCACGTCGCCGGCGAACCCGGCCTTCAGGTCAGGGGCCGATTCGATCTCAGGCACCGGTGCGCCGAGCGCGGCCAGCAAGGCACGGTAGGACTTGCTCGGCCTGCGGACCTCACCGAGTTCCCAGCGTGCGATGTGGCGTTCCGAACACGCGACGTTGACGCGGTCCCGGCGAGCTCGATCGTTGATCAACTCGGCGAAATCTCCACGGCTGAGCCCTAATCGAGCGCGGCGATAGGTCCGAAGTCGCTGTCCCCAGCTGTTCGCGGCCCCGGCATCGGGAAGGCCGCGCAGGGCGTCGGAGTCGGTGACGTCCATGAGTGGGCCCCACTCTTCTTGCGCCGCAAGGTATGTCGCAGTTCGGACACACCCTCCGACTTGTTCGCCAAATAATCGTGGTTGATAATCTAACCTGATAATCAGGATTGCGAAACAGGCAGCATCCGCCGCCCCGCAGCCCGATACGGTGGGATCCATGGCACGAACCGCACGAAAAGTGCTGCTAGGTCGAGAGATCGATGCGCTGCTGCGCCGGTCTCGCACTACCCAGGCCGACGCGGGAAAGCTGATCGGGGTCAGCCAGTCGCGCATCGCGGCGGTGATCGGCGGCACCGGCAATCTGAGCGCCCAGGCACTCGACGAGCTGGTCAGACAGCTCGGCGTCGCCGACGAGGACTACATCGCGATCCTGCTCGATCTCCGCGAGGACAGCCACCGCCGCGGATTCTGGAACTCCAGCTACCGCCGCGCCTACATCGAGGAGCTACGCCTGCTCGTCGACCTCGAGGCGGTCGCGGATCGACTCCGCGAGACCGCCGCCGAGATCGTTCCCGGTCTGCTCCAGCACGAGAGCTACATCCGCGCGCTACACGAACCCCTCGAACCCGACCCCGACGATCCCGACGCGGTCACCGTCGACGACTACGTCCGAGCCCGAATCGCACGTCAGCGAATCCTGCTCGCGCGGGGAGCACCCGAGTTCCACGCGATCCTGTCCGAGTCCTGCCTGCGCCGCACCTACGGCGGAGACGCGGTGATGCTCGCCCAGCTCACCCATCTGCTCGAGCTGTCCACCCGCCCCAACATCCAGATCCAGGTCATGCCCTTCACCCACCAAGCCCCCGGCGCGGGCATGGAGGACCGCTACATCCTGGTTCGCGTGCCCTCCCCTGGAGCCGCGGGCGATCTCGAGATGGCCGTCGTCGAAACCCAGGGTGAGATCCGCTACATCGACGACAAACCCGCGGTCGGGATCCGCGACAAGATCTTCAACCGCCTGACGATGACCGCGTTGAGCCCACACGACTCCCGCAAGTTCATGGAACACCTCGTCCGCGGCCTCCGCAGCCGACCGACCATCCAGCAATAGACCCCCACCTCAACCGTAGAGGAAACACGATGTCCGACAGTGACTTCGAGCCCCGTCCGATCGACACCAACAAACCCAGCTCCGCCCGCATCTATCACCACATGATCACCGGCGAGGTGATCTTCGAATCGGATCTGCCGTTCATTCAGCGGCTCTACGCCGATATCCCCTTCTATCCGAGGTGGGCCCAGCACAATCGCCGGTTTCTCGGCCGCGCCGTTCGCTACATGGCCGACACCGGAATTCGCCAGTTCCTCGATATCGGATCCGGCCTGCCGACCGGCGGCAACACGCACGAGGTGGCGCCCGACTCCCGCGTCGTGTATGTCGACAACGACGAAGAAGCGATCAACCGCGCCCGCGATCTGCTGCGCGAACAAGGCGTCACCGACAGCGCCACGATGGTCGACGCCGATCTGCGCGAGCCCGCGCGCATCCTCGCCCACCCCGACACCCGACGCCTGATCGACTTCACCGAACCCGTTGGGCTGCTGCTGGTTTCGGTGCTGCCATGGATCACCGACGCCAGCGAACCCGGCAAGATCCTCGCGCAACTGCGCGATGCTCTCGCACCCGGTAGCCACATCGCGATGACGCATGTGTCCCTCGAGGACGCGGGGCCGGAGATAAAAGCACAGGTCGCCGCCGGTGCCGCGGTGTTCACCGATGCCAGCACACCGGTCACCCTGCGTACCCGTGCGCAGTTCCAGACCTTCTTCGACGGGTGGACCATCACCGACCCCGGCATCACCTACGCCACCGATTGGCGCCTGGACGAGCCGATCGACCACGACGACTACGCCCGCCCCTGCAATTTCGCCGCTATCGGCAGTCTCCCCTAGCGTGTGACAGCGCTGCCGGCACCCGCCGACAGCGCTGTTCGAAAGGATCCGCCATGTCGTCGCCGACACCGACCGCTGCCCATTTCCGTAAAGCGGCGGCCAGTTCCCCACAGCAGGCGTGCGTGATGGTCTACCGCGACAACCACCGCACCCTGCTCTGGGACGACAAACTCGCCGGCCCGGTCGACACCGCGGCACAACCCGTCCCGCCCGACCAATGCCTGACCCTCGACCACTACCAGTTCGAGGCCGTCCAAGACGCGATACGAGCAGGTGCGCGCCTGCGCGGCGCGCTGACAATCCAGCAAAGATCCGACGGCCTCTACGAATTCAGCGCCACGCCGGAATGCAGAGCCTCGGTCGGCACCGCCAGGCTGTTCTTCGACCACCTCGAATACACCGCGTTCGTCCACGCGGTGCGCCACCGCGAGTTCGAACGATCGACCTTCCGCTCGCCCGCCGCGTGACCGCCGTCGGCTGACCATCCGCGCGTCACAGCTATCGCCGATCCGGGGCTTCGCCACCTACCCATGCCCCTCGACCCGTTGATTCGGGGGATTCCGCTGGTCGGCGTCAGGCGTACGATCAGCGGACAACATGAGGCGGGGGCTTCCAGTGTGAGGTGATGTCGCATGTTCGATACCGATGTTCTGATCGTCGGCGCAGGTCCGGTGGGCTCGGCGGCCGCTGTCGAGGTGGTCCGGCGCGGTGTGCGGTGCCGGATCATCGACGCGCAATCCGATCCGCCGCAGTACGCGAAAGCGGTCGGCATCCAGCCCCGCACGCTGGAACTGTTCGAGGCGATGGGCATCCTGCGCGAGGTACTCGACGCCGGGATCCGGTTGCGCGGTCAGCTCGGGTACGTCAACGGTGCCGAGGCAGGCCGAATGGATCTGGCGTTGCCACCGGAGATTCCGTTCGGGTTTCTCGGACTCCCCCAGTACGAGACCGAGCGGATCCTGCGCAGGCACCTGGCGTCGCTGGGCACGCGTGTCGAACGCGGGGTCCGGCTCGTCGGGTTCACCCAGGACGAGGACGGCGTCGATGCCGTGCTCGCCGGACCCGAGGGTGAGCGCACGGTGCGGGCACGGTATCTGGTCGGCTGCGACGGCGCGCACAGCACTGTCCGCAAGGCGCTGGGCCTGACGTTCGAGGGCGCGGCCTTCACCGAGCAGTACATGCTCGGCGACGTCGAACTGGACTGGTCACAGCCGCACGGCTACACCGTGCGGTCGACGCACCAGACGAACGGCGGCGCCGACGACGTGCTGGTGTGCGTCCCGCTGCCCGGTCACCACCGCTACCGGGTGTCGATGCGGCTTCCCCCACAACTCCAGACCGACCCCGCCGACGGCGGCGACAAGGTCGAGCACGGACTCGGCACCGGGCCCGGCCCGCGGTTGGCCGATATCCAGGCGGTGCTCGACCGGCTGGCGCCCGAACCCGTGACGGCCTCTCGTCTGCGCTGGTCCTCGGTCTTCCGGATCAGCCATCGCATCGTCGATTCCTACAGTCGGGGAAGGGTTTTCGTCGCGGGCGACGCCGCCCACATCCACCCGCCCACGGGCGCGCAGGGCATGAACACCGGCATCCAGGACGCCTGGAATCTCGCGTGGAAGCTCGCGCTGGCCGTCGCGGGGGTGGCCGCGCCGTCGTTGCTGGCCAGTTACGACGCCGAACGCAGGCCGATCGGCGAGGAGGTGGTCAGCCGCACCGTCCGCGACGCTCGCGAGGGGATCGGCGCCGACGAACCGGACCCCGAACGCCTTCTGCTCCGGGAGGCGCAGCTCCTGATCGACTATCGCGACAGCCCCATCGTCACCGAATCCCCCACCGGCGCACCGTCTCCCACCGCGGGCAGCCGCGCCCCGGACGCGATCGGGCTGAGCCGCGACGGTGTGACGTCGCCTTTCCGGCTCTTCCCGCTGCTCGCCGGCCCTGATCACACGCTGCTCTGGTACGTCGGCAACACCGGCGACGCAGCCGCTCTCGCCGGGATCGAACGCCACGTCGACCTGCTTCGGAAACTGACCTACGACCACCTCGACGCCTACCTCGTCGCGAGCCCGGGGGCCACCGTCGACCCGACGGTCCTGCCGGTCATCCGCGACGGCGACGGCGACTTCGCCCGGCGATATCACTGCGCCGCAGGCGCGGCCTACATCGTCCGCCCCGACGGCTACCTCGGCTACGCCGCCTCGCCCGCCGCCCCGGACGATCTCATCCGTCATGTCGAGTCGACCTTCGCGCCCGAAACTGTTGTGCGGACCACCTCGGTCCTGCCACGCCACCTGCGCACGGGGGAAGACGCTGGGGCGACAGCCCGATTCCCCGCACCATGAACGCGCGGTGACACCGCCGCCCCGGATCGTCTGGATGGGACGCGCGAAACTGTGTGTGCGATAGCCTGATTCGATTGCTCGATGTGTCAGCGTGCCGATGAGCTGGGGCGGTTCGGTGATGGGACGCGTCGTCGTACTCGTCCCACACGGCGACGCCGCGATGGGCATCGGTGAGTTGTCGCACGGGCGGCTGACAGCCGGAGACCGGCGCGCCTGGTTCGCATGGGGCACGATGAAGTGCATGGACCTCCGCATCTTCACCGAGCCCCAGCAGGGCGCCGACTACGACACGTTGCTGTCGGTGGCGCGCGCCGCCGAGGAACTCGACTTCGACGCGTTCTTCCGTTCCGACCACTACCTGGCCATGGGCGATGCCTCGGGACTGCCCGGCCCGACCGACGCCTGGATCACCCTGGCCGGGCTGGCCAGGGACACCTCCCGCCTCCGCCTCGGCACCCTGGTCACCGCCGCGACCTTTCGGCTGCCGGGGCCCCTGGCCATCCAGGTCGCCCAGGTGGATCAGATGTCGAACGGGCGGGTCGAACTCGGTCTGGGCAGCGGCTGGTTCGCCGCCGAACACGCCGCCTACGGAATCCCGTTCCCGGACAACAAGTTCAGCCTGCTCGAGGAGCAACTGGCCATCGTCACCGGGCTGTGGGAGACCAAGCCGGGGGCGACGTTCAGCTTCGACGGCGCCCACTATCAGCTCACCGACTCCCCCGCCCTGCCCAAGCCGGTGCAGGATCCGGTGCCGGTGATCATCGGCGGCACCGGCAAGGTCCGCACGCCGCGCCTGGCGGCCCGCTACGCCACCGAGTTCAACATGCCGTTCGCCTCGATCGCCGACAGCGCCGCCCAGTTCGACCGGGTACGCGCCGCGGTACGCGCGGCCGGGCGCACCGACGAAATGGTGTACTCCAACGCGCTGGTCGCCTGTGTCGGGCGCACCGACGCCGAGGTGGCGCGCCGGGCCGCCGCGATCGGCCGCGAGGTCGACGAACTGAAGGACAACGGTCTGGCCGGATCGCCCGCCGAGGTCGTCGACAAGATCGCTCGCTACCGCGAGATCGGCGCGAGCCGGATCTACCTGCAGATCCTCGATCTCGCCGATCTCGATCACCTGGAACTCATCGCCGCGCAGGTGCAATCGCAACTCTGAGGTCGACGGGGGCCGGGTGGATTCCGCGATCTTCGTGAACACTCGATGTCATGGAACCTCTTGCCCCCGAAGCGATCGACACCGAGCCCCGACTGGTCACCACACTCGACGCCTGGCAGTCGGCAGGTGGTCAGTTGCCCGTCGACGACGACCGGACCACCTGGGCGGCCGATGACGAGTCCGCGCTCCTGGTCGCCGATGCGCTGCCCGACACCGCACAGATTCTCGTCCTCACCCCGCGGGCGGCGTCCGGGCACCTTCCCGTCGGCGAGGTCCGGTGGGCCAGGCGCGGCCCGGCGGGCCACCATACCGAGCTTCTGCACCGGCCGACGACCGCGGAAACCCTCGACCTGCTCCCGCATCCCGAAGGGGGCTGGTTTCGTGAAACCTGGCGCAGTTCCCATACTTTCGTCCCCACCGACTACCCGGGCACCCGCGCCGCCGCGACCGGCATCCTGTTCCTTCTGCCCGAGCACGAACAGTCGATCTGGCATGTGGTGCGCTCCGACGAGCTCTGGATGTGGCATCGAGGCGGACCGCTGGAACTCGCGCTGGGCGGCGACGGCGACACACCCGCGACGACCGAGACCGTGATCCTCGGCCCCGCCATCGAATCGGGCCACCGCGTGCAGCAACTCGTCCCGGCGGGCGTCTGGCAGGCCGCCCGTCCGTGCGGTGGCGCGGAGGTGCTGGTCAGCTGCGTAGTCGCGCCGGGCTTCGACTTCGAGGATTTCCGGAGCTGACCGCGCTTTCGGCCGCACGCCCGCGCTCGTCGTCGCGCAGGCCGAAATCCCTGGGGGCGATCAGCGTCGGTACATCGTGTCGATTTCGTCGGCGAATCGCTCGGCGACCACGTGCCGCTTCACCTTGAGGGTGGCGGTGAGCTCACCGGACTCCTCGGTGAGGTCGCGGTCGAGGATGGTGAACTTCTTGATGGATTCGGCATGGGAGACGGTGCTGTTGGCGTCGTCGATCGCCTGCTGCACCTCGGCCAGCAGGGCCGGATCCGTGCGCAGGTCGGCGATCGTGGTGTCGGCCGGGCGGCTGATCGCCGTCTTCCATGCCGCGAAGGTCGCCGGATCGACGGTGATCAGCGCGGTGATGAACGGGCGTCCGTCGCCGACGACGACGGCTTGCGAGATCAGCGCGTGCGATCGGATGCGATCTTCCATCGGGCCGGGTGAGACGTTCTTGCCGCCCGCGGTGACGAGGAGGTCCTTCTTGCGGCCGGTGATCGACAGGAAGCCGTCCTGGTCGAGTTCGCCGAGGTCGCCCGTGCGCAACCACCCGTCGCGCATCGCACCGGCGGTAGCGTTCGCACTACGCCAGTACCCGGCGAACACCACACCGCCGGCCAGTTCGATCTCGCCGTCGTCGGCGATGCGAACGGCGTTGCCGCCCAACGGTTGTCCGACCGAACCGATTTTCACCGACCCCGGCACGTTGACGCAGTGCGCCGCGGTGGATTCGGTCAGGCCGTAGCCTTCGTAGACCGGGACGCCGACGCCACGGAAGAAGTGCCCGAGCCGCGGCGTCAGCGCTCCGCCGCCGGAGATGACGAACTCGCAGTCACCGCCGAGCGCTGCGCGCAGCGGGGTGTACACGAGCCGGTCACACAGCGCGTACCGCGCGCGCAGGAGCAGTGACGGCCGCTGCGCGAATCCGCCGGTGTGATCGAGCATCTCACTCCACCGGACCGCGGTCTGTTCGGCGAACCGGAAGACCGCTGCGGTGATCTTGCCGCTCTCGCGCGCCTTCTTCTCCGCACCGTCACGCACCTTCTCGAACACGCGCGGTACGCCGAGGATCGTGTGCGGGCGGAATCGCGTGAACTGGCCGGTGATCGTCGTGAAGTCCGCCCAGTGCGCCTGCGTCATCCCGGACTCGAAGGCAGCCAGCGACACCGCTCTGGCCAGCACATGCGCGAGCGGAAGGAAGGTCAGCATCCGCTGCCCGGGATGGGCCACTTCGCCGATGCTGGCGGTCAGGATGCCCCGCACTTCGGAGAGGAAGTTGCGGTGGGTGAGCATGCAGCCTTTGGGACGGCCGGTGGTGCCGGAGGTGTACACCAGCGAGGCGAGGGCGTCCGCGCGCAGGCCGTCGAGCCGTTCTCGCAGGCGGTCGGCGGGAAGGTCAGCGCCGTCGGCGATCAGCGTGGCTTCGGCATCGTCATCGATGACCACCGTCCGTCGCAGCGTGTCCGGTGCACCCGCGAGCAGGTCCTTGTGCCGAGCCGTCTCCACGATCGCGAGCGCCGCACCGGAATCCTCGAGGATCCAGCGCAGCTGCTCGGCCGAGGACGAATCGTAGACCGGGACGGTGACCGCGCCCGCGGCCCAGATCGCGAAGTCGAGCAACGTCCACTCGAATCGGGTCGCCGACAGCAGCACGACCCGGTCGCCGGGCTGAATCCCGTTGGCGATCAGGCCTTTCGCGACCCCGGACACCAGGTGCGCGAACTGCTCGGCGGTGACGTCGAGCCACTGTTGCCCAGCAGGACGGGAGAACAGCACCCGCTCCGGGAACTGGTCGGCCTGGGCGTAGACCGAGCCGACGATGGTCTCGTCCTCGGCAATGGTGAATGTGGCAGGCGCGGTGAACTCACGCATGCTCGCCTCCAAGAGTCTGGTCGGGGTGCTGGAATCGCCGCAGCGCATCCGCGAACTCGGCGACATCGCGGGCGGTCCAGTCGTTCGTGCGCTCAGCGAGCAGGGTGAGGTCCTGCTCGATCGCGGCCGCGTGCGCCCGGCGGCCCGCAGCGGTCAAGGTCAGTGGATACCCGGCACGCAGGGAACCCGCACCCGGCTGCACCCAGCCTGCGTCGATACAGGTCCGCAACTGCCGCGACACCGTCGAGCGATGCACACCGAACGCATCGGCGAGCTCCGTGGCACGACAGCCCGGATTCCGCTCGATGTACGACAACGCCGACCGCTGCGCGAACGAAGGAATCCCTTCCGCTACGGGGCGCCCCGCGATGATCTCCCGGACGATCTGGGTGAGCGCATCGTGGACCGCGACGAGCTCGGGCGACCATCCACCCGCCTGGTGTTGCATGATGCAACTATAACTCTACGGTTCTTAGCCGTGGGCGGGGCGTAGTGGATCAGTGCGGTGGGGGTTGGGATTCGGCGCGGTCGAGTTCTTCGTCGAGGGCGATGGCCGCGGCGATCAGGGCCAGGTGGGTGAAGGCTTGGGGGAAGTTGCCCAGCTGTTCGCCGGAGGGGCCTATTTCCTCGGCGAACAACCCGACGTGGTTGGCGTAGGTGAGCATCTTGTCGAAGGCGTAGCGGGCCTGTTGGACACGGCCCGTTCGGGCCAATGCTTCGACGTAGTGGAAGCTGCACAGGTTGAAGGTGCCCTCGGTGCCGCGCAGGCCGTCAGGTGAGGCTTCGGGGTCGTATCGATATACCAGGCTGTCGCTGACCAGTTCCTTGTCCATCGCGTCGAGGGTGCTCAGCCACATCGGGTCGTGCGGGGACAGGAATCCCATCCGCGGCATGAGCAGCAGCGAGGCGTCGAGGACCTCGGTGGCGTAGTGCTGGACGAACGCTCGGCGCTTCTCGCTCCAGCCCCGGTCGATGATCTGACGGAAGACCGCGTCGCGTTCGGCGGTCCAGCGGGCCAGGTCGGCGGGCCTGGCGTGCTCGGTCGCCATCCGGATGCTGCGGTCGAAGGCCACCCAGGTCATCAATCGGCTGTAGGTGAATTCCTGACGACCGCCGCGGGTTTCCCAGATGCCCTCGTCGGGGCGGTCCCAGTTGTCGGCGAGCCAATCGATGAGGCCGGTGAACGTCCGCCAGCCCGCGATGGCGGCCGTTCCGGATGCCTGCGCCAATGCGTCGGCGGCCTCGCCGTAGATGTCGAGCTGGATCTGGTCGGCGGCTCCGTTGCCGAGCCGCACCGGCGCCGAACCCCGGTAACCCTCGAGATGAGTCAGGGTCACTTCCGCCAGCTCGGGGTCACCGTCGACCCGGTACATGATCTGCAAGGGCTCGCCGGAGGCGGTGGCGCCCGCGTCGACCCGGTCGCGCAACCAGACCCGGAAGGCATAGGCCTCCTCGGTGAAACCCAGATCGGTGAGCGCCCGCACCGACAGCGACGCATCGCGGATCCAGGTGTAGCGATAGTCCCAGTTGCGTTCGCCACCGATCTGTTCGGGCAGACCCATGGTGGCCGCGGCGATCGGGGCGCCACTCGGGGCGTAGGTGAGCAGCTTGAGGGTGATCGCGGAGCGGTTGACCATGTCGCGCCAGCGTCCGCGATAGGTGGACGAGCGCAACCAGGTCTGCCAGAACAAGCGGCACCGGTCGAATTCGTGGGCGATCGATTCCCACGCGGGCGGCGGCGAGACAGCCGCGTCGGCGGGCGCGGTGGTCAGTACGACGGCGGCTCGTTCACCGGCGGACAACGTGAATCGCGCGGTGATGTCCACACCGTCGCCGATCAGCTCGATCGCGTCGGTGGACTGCAGGTGCAGATCGGCGGTGGGAGAACGGAAGACGGCGGTTCGTTCGTCGAACAGATCGAGGGTGTGCGTGGCACGGGCGTAGTCGAACCGGGGGCGGCACGCGAGGGTGAACGTCAAACTTCCGCGCACCACCCGCGCGACCCGCACCAGCCGGTGCCGGTCGGCGGGTTCGGTGCCGCGGATCGGTTCCATGAAGTCGGCGACCTCGCCGACACCGTCGGGCCCGGAGAAGCGCGTCAGCAGGATGGCGGTATCCGGCAGGTACAGCTGCCGGATGGTCACCGCGCTGGTGGTGGGTTCGACGGCGAGCGAACAGTGTCCGCCCTTCTCGCTGTCGAGCAGCGAGGCGAACACGCTCGGCGCGTCGAAGCGGGGCGCGCACCACCAGTCGATCGTGCCCTCGGCCGACACCAGCGCCGCTGTCTGCAGGTCGCCGACGATGCCGTGCTCGTCGATCGGCGGATACGAGTTCACGCACGCTCCTCGCGTCGGACCGCTCGTCCGGGCGGTCGGCGAGTTTGAGGTAACCAGCGAACGCCGGCGACAGCCTCACCCGGAACGGGTGAATCCGCCGCTCGTCAGGCGCGCACGCGCCGCCGGGATCGAGCCGCTGTGGGCTCCGGTGCGAACGAGGTGAGGCCGACCTCGCGGTATCGGCCGACCAGGCGTTCGTATTTGCGTCGGTTGCGGGCCATCGGTGAGTCGGTGACCGCGGCGGGGAGCCGGGTGTAAGCGACGCGGAAGACGGTGGTGAGGACTCGGAATCGGCGGTCGTGGCGCGCGGTCCAGGTGATCGGCATCTTGGCGCGCACGTCGGGGTGCATGATGCCGCAGCCGAGGATCATCGCGACCTGGCCGAGGGCGGGCGCGCTCAGCCACCAGAGTGGGGCGGCGACAGCGGGCAGGAAGTCCGGGCGCGGGGCGCGCCGGACGGCGGTGGTGGCCGCTTCCAGTGCCGGGGTGGCGCGCAGTTCGGTGATCATGCGGTCGTAGTGGGCGGTCAGTTCCGCGTAGTTCGCGATCGGTTGCGAGTTGCCGGGCAGGTGCAGGCCGCGGGTCTTGCCGCGATAGTGATCCCAGATGGCCTGGTCGGTGGCCGGTGACGGGGTGTCGCCGGTCAGTGCCAGGTAGGCGCCGCGCTGGACGAAGAAGGTGGAGTAGAGGATCCAGTTCCAGGCGTGGGGGTTGAGCGCCGAATAGCGTTCGCCGTCTGGGCCGACGCCTTTGACGTCGCGGTGCAGGAGCATCAGGCGCTGCGACTCGGCGTCCCGGTCAGCGTCTTCGCCGTGGTAGATCAGCTGATCCGCCGCCGCCGTGCGCACGGCCCGCGCCCACGGTTGATACCGCGAACGTCCGGTGGCCTCTAGCGCGGCCGAGACCGGGGGCAGCATCGGCTGGTCGAACAGGGCGACGCCGAACAAACCGAACAGGACCGAGCCGCCGACGCTCTCGAATCGTGCGACGGCGCGGCGCGATTCGCGATCGCGTGACGCGCGAGTGAGCGATGCGGCCGGGGCTTCGCCCGAGGACGCCGAGGTGACGTCGACCGAGCGGAATTCCTGGTGTGGCACAGGACAGGTCATCGGTGAACTCCTTTGTTCAGCCACTGGTTCTGGTGCAGGACGGCACCACAAACTAGTCTGGTGTCAGAGTGCACCAGAACTGACGGCTGGTCAAGAGTGCCGGTGGACTACGCTGACTCGCGACGAAGGGGAAGGGCGGCCATGCACGACGACTCCGATGACGCGGCGCCCTCGCGCGTCTACGGTGGCGTGGCGGCGGACGAACGCCGATCCCGCCGCCGTGGCGCGCTGTTCGACGCCGCGCTCGAGCTGCTCGCCGAGGGTGGGGCGCCCGCCGTCACCAAACGGGCTGTCTGCGTGCGGGCCCGGCTCAACGACCGCTACTTCTACGAACAGTTCACCGACCGCGACGCCCTGCTCACCGCGCTGGTCGAGGAGCACACCGCCCTCGGCATCGCCGCGGTGGTCACCGCCACCCACAACGCCGACCCGGATCTGCACAGTCAGGTGCGCGCGGCGGCCGACGCGTCACTCGGCTTCCTGCTCGCCGACCCCCGCCGCCCTGCCCTGCTCCTCAACGCCCACAGCACCGAGGCACTCCAGGGCGCGCGCCTGACCACCCAGCACGCGATCGCCCGCGCCATGTCGGCGGTCGGCCGCGAACTCGTTGCCGAACCCGCCGCCCCACTCGACGCCGACATGATCGCCTACAGCGTGGTCAGCGGGGTCCTGGAACTGGTCGCCGCCTGGATGCGCGGCGAGTTCGACACCACCAGAGAACATCTCACCGACCTCATCGCCGGGCAGCTCCTGCAGTCCGAGAACCGGGCGGTCCCACCGATCATCGGCGCGAAGTCGGCGACGTAGGACGGACCCGGTCAGCTGTCCGCGGCACGGCGTGCCGCGACGCGGGCCCACAGTCGCGGGTCGGTACGGGGGCCGCCGGGAGTGGACGCGCCGTAGCGGGCGATCTCGGCGGGGAGGTCGAGGGGTGCGGTCATGGCGGTGCCGGGGGCGAGGGCGTCTTCGACGTGGGCATCGGGGACGAGCCAGCACACCTCGAACTCGAGGCCGTCGGGGTCGCGGGCGTAGAGGGCCTTGGTCGAGCCGTGGTCGTTGGCGCCGGTCAGTGCCTTGGATTCCGTCAAGCGGTCGCGTACGGCGGCCAGTTCGGACAGCGTTTCGACTTCCCACGCGACGTGGTACATGCCGACCGCCCCGGCGGGCGCCGCCGGCATCCTGGCCTGGAACAGGCCGAGGTCGTGATCGTTGACGGAACCGGGGTGCCGGAGGAACGCGCCGCCGGGGAAACCCTCGGACAGCCGCTCGAACCCGAGCACCTCCTCGTAGAACGCGACACTGCGTGCCAGGTCCGCGACGAACAGCACGATGTGGTTGATTCCCCGCATCTGGCGGTGACCTCCTGGATCAGTCGACAGTCACGGTGAAGGTAGCCCACGCGCGGACGACCACGTTGCCCGACGCGTCGGCGCCGGCCAGGGTGACATCGACGCGCGATTCGCCGTCCTGCACATAACTCTGGATGATCTGGCCCGAGCAGGACATGACGTCGCCGGGTGGCAGCGGCCGCACCGACCTGGTGCGGAAACGGCGGATCGACTCGGCGCCGAGCCAGTCGGTCGCGTAGGTCGCCAGCAGGGCCGCGGCCTGTGGCGAAACCTGATCGCCCGCAAGGGTTTCCGCCGCCGCCCACGACTCGGCGACGAGGCCGCCGGTGCGGTCGAAGTAGCGGGTCAGCGATTCCGCGGCGGCGACAGCGGGCTGGCCGGGGGCGCCCGCGCGGATCGCGGTCAGCTGGTCACCGGCGCGCGGCGGCGGACCGAAGAACCGGTGATCGGTCTCGACCCGCTCCCCCACTCCGGATCCGTCGGCGGGCAGGAAGGTCGGGGGCACGACGGGCCGGTCGGCGAGCCGGTAGGCCGGATTGTCGGAGCGGGCCGCTTGCGCGAACAGCCGGATGGCATCGGTGTCCAGTACCACCGCGACGTTACCCATGATTCACTCCTGCTCGTCGAAAACCGATGCCGTCACGGTAGGACGGCCCGCGGGTTGTGATCGGTTCCTCTCCCGGTCATCGGGACACCGGCCGACCGCCACGAAAACATGTCCGCTGACCGGGAACACCACGCCCCGAGGACCCCCGCGCGGCGCGACCATCGGCGCAGCTCATCCCCACTCCGTCCGAACATGGAGGTTTCGATGCCGGAGAACTCGCCGAACGGCCGATCGCAGGACACCACCGCCGACTACCGGCAGATCGAGGCCGCCGCGGCGCCGACTCGGTTCGCCCGCGGCTGGCACTGCCTCGGCCTGCTCTCGTCGTTCCGCGACGGCCAACCGCACGAGGTGAAGGCTTTCGGCACCATGCTCGTGGTGTTCCAGTCCGAATCCGACGGCGCGCTACACGTGCTCGACGGCTACTGCCGTCATATGGGCGGCAATCTCGCCCGCGGCACCATCAAGGGCGATTCGATCGCCTGCCCGTTCCACGACTGGCGCTGGGGCGGTAACGGCAAGTGCACGGCCATTCCGTACGCGCGCCGGGTGCCCCCGCTCGCCAAGACCCGCACCTGGCCGACGCTCGAGCGCAACGGCCAGCTCTATGTCTGGCACGATCCGCAGGGCTCCAAGCCCACCGACGAGGTGACCATTCCCGAGATCGAGGGCTACGGCACCCCGGAATGGACCGACCTGACCTGGAATTCGATTCTGATCGAGGGCTCGCACTGCCGTGAGATCGTCGACAATGTCGTCGACATGGCGCACTTCTTCTACGTGCACTTCTCCTTCCCGCGGTACTTCAAGAACGTCTTCGAGGGCCACGTCGCCACCCAGTACATGCGGTCGACCCCGCGCCACGATGTCACCGTCGGCACCAGCTACGACGACCCGGATTCCGCCTTGCGCTCGGACGCGTCGTATTTCGGTCCGTCGTACATGCTCGATTGGCTGTGGAGCGAATCCAACGGGATGACAATCGAGACCGTGCTCGTCAACTGCCACTACCCGGTCGACGAGAACTCGTTCGTGCTGCAGTACGGCGCGATGGTCAAGAAGCCGCAGGGCATGTCCGACGAGGACGCCAACGCGATGGCGGCGCAGTTCGCGCAGGGCGTCGAGTACGGCTTCGAGCAGGACGTCGAGATCTGGAAGAACAAGGCGCCCATCGACAATCCGTTGTTGTCGGAGGAGGACGGCCCGGTGTACCAGCTGCGCCGTTGGTACAAGCAGTTCTATGTCGACGTCGATGACGTCACCGAGGACATGACCAAGCGGTTCGAGTTCGAGATCGATACCGAACGCGCGGTGACGAGCTGGGAGGCCGAGGTGGCCGACAACATCGCCCGCGGCGCCGTCATCAACACCATGTCCTGACCCCCGACCACTCCGAACAGAAAGCATCACCGAAGATGACCAGAGTTCTCGACAACATCGCCGCGATCGCGGACAAGCTGCGCGATCAGGCCACCGAGGCCGAGCGTCTCGGGCAGCTCCCCGACGCCACGGCGCAGCTGCTCAAGACGGCGGGCCCGATCCGCCTGCTGCAGCCGAAGAAGTACAGCGGCTACGAGGCGCACCCGCGCGAGTTCGCCGAGACAGTGATGGCCACCGCC
The DNA here is from genome assembly GCF_050320175.1 of Nocardia sp. FBN12. Classification (GTDB taxonomy): domain Bacteria; phylum Actinomycetota; class Actinomycetes; order Mycobacteriales; family Mycobacteriaceae; genus Nocardia. Next base: position 2,922,076 of record NZ_CP190048.1, read on the forward strand.
GCGCTCGACCCGGCCAGCGGCTGGATCGCCGGCATCGTCGGCGTGCACCCGTGGCAGCTGGCCTTCGCCGATCCGAAGGTGCAGGACGAGGTGTGGGCCGACGACCACGACACCTGGATGGCCTCGCCCTACGCGCCGACCGGCATCGCCCGTCCGGTCGACGGCGGCTACATCTTCAACGGCCGCTGGCAGTTCAGCTCCGGCACCGACCACTGTGACTGGATCTTCCTCGGCGCCATGCTCAGTGATACCGAGGGCAAGATAGCCATGCCGCCGACGATGCTGCACATGATCCTGCCGCGCCAGGACTACCAGATCGTCGAGGACTCCTGGAATGTGGTCGGTCTCAAGGGCACCGGGTCCAAGGACATCATCGTCAAGGACGCGTTCGTGCCCGACTACCGGGTGATGAACGGCGACCACGTCATCGACGGCACCGCGCAGAAGGAATACGGGGTCACCGAGACGCTGTACAAGATGCCGTGGTCGACGATGTTCCCGCTGGGCATCAGCTCCGCGGTGGTCGGCATCGCCGAGGGCGCGCTGGCCGCGCACCTGGACTACCAGCGCGATCGGGTCGGCGCGCAGGGCACCGCGGTCAAGGACGATCCGTACGTGCTGTTCGCCATCGGCGAGGCCGCCGCCGACATCAACGCCGCGCGCCAGGAACTGCTCGCCAACGCCGACAAGATCTTCGACGCCGTCGACGCGGGCAAGGAGATCAGCTTCGCCGAGCGGGCCGCGGTCCGGCGCACCCAGGTCCGCGCCGCCTGGCGCGCGGTCTCGGCCGTGGACGAGATCTTCGCCCGCTCCGGCGGCAATGCCATGCGGCTCGACAAGCCGCTGCAGCGCTACTGGCGCGACGCGCACGTCGGCCTCGCGCACGCCATCCATGTGCCGAGCACGGTGTACCACGCCTCGGCCGTCAGCTCCCTCGGTCTCGAGCCCGCGGCCACTCTGCGCTCGATGATCTGACCCGAATACCAAGAAGGACAACGGAAATGACAGACATCAAAGGCCTCGGCTACGTCAAGATCCAGACCGCCGACATGGACCGCTGGCGCAAGTTCGCGTTCGAGGTGCTCGGCTTCGCCCAGGGCAGCGGGCCCGACGAGGACGCGCTGTACCTGCGGATGGACGAGCGCGCGGCGCGAATCACGATCGTGCCGGGTGACAGCGACGCCATCGTGACGATCGGCTGGGAAGTTCGCGACCACGCGGCGCTCGTCCGCGTGCAGGAAGCCGTCACGGCCGCCGGGATCGCGGTGAAACCGCTGTCGGTCGAAGAGGCCGACGCGCGCCGGGTCGAGGAGGTCATCACCTTCCAGGATCCGACCGGCGCCACCCTCGAGATCTTCCACGGCGCGGTCCTCGATCACAGTCCCGTGGTGACCCCGTTCGGCGCGAAGTTCGTCACGGGCGCACAGGGCCTCGGCCATGTCGTGCTGCCGACCATGGACCCCAACGGCGCGTTCGGCTTCTACACCGACGTGCTCGGATTCCTGCCGCGCGGCGCCTTCCGCATTCCGGCGCCGCCGGAGTTCGGCCCGATGCGGGTGCGGTTCCTCGGTGTCAACGAGCGCCACCACAGCCTGGCACTGTGCCCGGCTCCGCACGGCGGCGCGCCCGGCCTGGTGCACATCATGGTGGAGGTCGACTCGCTCGACGCGGTCGGTCAGGCCCTGGACCGGGTGACCAAGGACGGCTTCTCGGTGTCCTCGACGCTGGGCAGGCACACCAACGACAAGATGGTGTCGTTCTACGTCCGCGCGCCCGGCGGCTGGGACATCGAGTTCGGCACCGAAGGCATGCGGGTCGACGAGACCTACTACAGCGCCGAGGAGATCACCGCCGACAGCTACTGGGGCCACGACTGGTCCGGTAGCGAGCCGCTCGCGGCGATGTAGTCCGCCCACAGCCCACGACGGCCCCCGGTCCGAGCACCCCGCTCGGACCGGGGGCTGTCGTCGTTTTCAGACGAAACCGACGAATCATGTGACAACGACCACAACGGATGGTATGAATAGGTATATGCCTAATCGAAATATGCGAGTGGGCATCAGCTCGTAGATCCGAATGGAGAGCTCATGGTCATCCAGGCCGAGGCCACCACCCCGAGCGCGATCCTCGATCGCGCGTCCCTGCTGCTCGACGCCTTCGACGGCCCGGGCAGGCTCACCCTCGCCCAGATCGTCCGGCGCACCGGCCTACCCCGGTCCTCGGCGCATCGCATGCTGGACCGGCTGGTGCAATTGCGCTGGCTACGTCGCGAGGGGCGCGACTACGAGCTGGGCATCCGCCTGATGGAACTCGGCTCGCTGGCGGTGCATCAGGACCGGCTGCACCGCGCGGCGATGCCGTTCCTGCACGAGCTGCACCGGGTCACCGGGTTCGTCGTGCACCTGGCGGTGCTGGACGGGCCCGACGTCGTCTACCTCGACAAGGTCGGCGGTGAACTGTCGGCCGTGGTGCCCACCCGCGTCGGTGGCAGGCGGCCGGCGGCCTGTACCGCGGTCGGCAAGGCGATCCTGGCCTACTCCGACGAGCGCCGCGTCGCCGAGGCCCTCGCAGGCCAGGCCGGTGCGCGGACCCGCTACTCGATCACCAGCAAGGCCCAGCTCGACACCGAACTGGACAAGGTGCGCGCGCACGGGATCGCCGTCGAACGCGAGGAATCGCTGCCCGGCTTCGGCTGCATCGCCGCGCCCATCGGCGATCTCGGCGAGGCCGCGGTGGCGGCGGTATCGGTGTGCGGGCCGGTGGATCGGATGCTGTTCGATCACCGTCTCAGCGCGCCGATCCGCACCACCGCGCTCAATATCTGGCGCCACGTCGACGACGGGCGGGTGCGGGTGCATCCGACGTTGCAGCAGCATCCGCGTCCGCTCGGGGCTTCGCGTCCGTACGCGGACCAGCGTGGGCCGCGTACGGCGTGATCACGCGTCGCCCGGTCGCCGTCCGAACGCGGGCGGCGACCGGCGCGAGGTCTCAGACCGTCCGGTTCAGCGGTTCGCGGACGATCAGTGCGATCAGACCGGACTGTTCACGCAGAAGCTGTGACAGACGCGGTCGCGGACGATCACGTCAGGGCATTCGGGATCGAACCAGCGGTCGACGTGCGCCCAGTGCACGGGATGCATCAGATAGGGGCCGGTGAGCGCGTCGAGGTCGGTGAACTCCTGTTCCCAGACGTGCGTCCATGGCGAGAGTCCGGTGCCGCGCGTGACCCGGCTCAACTGCCAGGACCGGATGCCAGGCAGGTAGTCGGGCATCCGCAGCAGGTCGGCTTCGAAGCGCTCGACCGTCGCGCGCGGTGTGTCCGGCGCGACTCGTAGCAGCAGTACCCGGTACACCGACCCGGTAGCGTCCGGCTCGGCGATACCGGCTGTGCCGCCCTGGTATTCGGCGCCGTCGACATGGGCGACCGGGTTCTCGCTCAGCAGCGCGTCGATCTCGGCCACTGGCCCCGTCCAGTCGGCGGAACGGTCGAAACGCAAGTGCACCAGGACGTCACCACCGTTGCGCACGCCCGGCAAGGTCGGCTCGACCAGCACGCGACGCGCTGCCGGGGCGGCGATTCCACGCAGCCGGGCCATCAACCGGTCGCGCGCCGTGTCATCGGTGTCGGGTGAGAGATGAACCAGCCGAGTCACGTCAAACATTGCCGAGCCTTTCGATATCGGCAGCGAGCGCACCGGTCGAGCGAGTCCGTTCCACGATCAGCTCCGCCGCCGAAGCCCACCACTGCCGCACCGACTCGTCAGGACGCCCCTTCCAGGTCATCGCCCACCACCCCGGCGCGCCGTCGAGCACCCAACTGGCGATGACCGTGTTCGACTCGTCCGGAAACCACACGGGCGGACTCACCACGATCCTTTCGAGGGTCATGCCGCGTTCGCGCGCGCCCGGCGCGTAGTCGCGCAGATAGGCGTCGACGAATTCCCTGGCTCGCCCTGGCTTCGTCACTACGGTGTCGATCACGTAGACCTTCGTGGCTTCCATCCACCGACCGTAGGTAGCCGCCGACCGGGCATCGACCTGGTGTTTCCGCCCAGTGGGAGAACGCGGTTTCACGATCGTCGCCAACTATATGACATTCACAGCCATCTTGATAGTCTCTGTCATATCGGGTGATACTTTCACCATGGACGCGGCGGATCGTTCGCCGCACAGTTCTCGAAGGGTGGTGCGCAGTGTCACTGCGTGATCGGCAGCGTCGTCGGGTTCGCGACGAGATTCAGCGGGCGGCCTACGCGTTGTTCGCACGATCGGGATTCGAGGTGGTGACCACCGAGCAGATCGCGACGGCGGCCGGGGTTTCGCCGAGTACATATTTCCGGCATGTGCGGAACAAGGAGGATCTGCTCCTGGAACCGGTGCGGGAGGGCGGGAGCGGTATCGCCGGTTTGCTGGAAACCCGCCCAGGAACCGAGCCGGCCGATGTCGCGTTGGCGGGGGCGATCCTGGCGCGCTCGACGTCGTTGGCGGTCGAGGAGCTCGAGCAGTGGCGGGCGGCGTTCATGACCGCACCGCATCTGCTGGAGCGGGTCGCTTTGGTCCCGCCCGATCATCGGGTCCGCCTGGTCGAGCTTGTCGCCCACCGGATGTCGCGCGATCCCGAGACCGATCCCACGCCGGGGCTGTTGGTGCATCTGATGCTCGCGGCCGCGGAATTCGGCCTCCTGCGATGGCTACGTGCCCAAGACCCGGCGGCCTCGCTGCCGGTGTGCATGGAAGCCGCTCTCGCCGCGGTCCAGGACCGCCGATGGCGTCGCGCGCAAGCGTGATCGCCCTGCCTCCCATCATGTTTCACAGACAGGAATTCACCAGCGATGCAACAAGAACATAGCGATACCGACACCGTGGACGTGCTGGTAATCGGTTCCGGCGCCGCCGGGATGACCGCCGCGATCGCCGCTGCCCACCACGGGCTTTCGGTGCTCGTGGCCGAAAAGGCCACCCGCTGGGGCGGGTCGACCGCCCGGTCCGGAGGCGGAGTCTGGATTCCAGGCAATTCCGTGCTGCGCCGGGACGCGCCCGATGACGACCTCGAGGCCGCGCGCACCTACCTCACCACCATCATCGGCCCGGTGGTCGACCAGGACAAGATCGACACCTACATCGACAACGGGCCGGCGGTGTTCGACTTCCTCACTGCCCACAGCCCGTTGAGGATGCGGTGGGTGCCCGGATACAGCGACTACTACCCCGAGACCGAAGGTGGGCGCGGCCACGGCCGCTCCGTCGAACCTGTCCCCTTCGACGCCACAGTGCTGGGTGCGGAGTTGGCCACTCTCGAACCCGATTACTCCAAGGCCCCCCGCAACTTCGTGCTGACCCAGGCCGAATTCCGTCAGATCCACCTCGGTGTGCGCAATGCTCGTGCGCCCTGGTCCGCGATCCGAATCGCCACCCGTTGGCTCACCGCCCGTATCCGGGGCCGCCATCTGCTCGCTCGCGGGCAGGCGTTGAGTGCCATGTTGCGCAAAGGGATGCTCGATGCCGGGGTCCCGCTACTGCTCGACACCCCGCTCCTCGAGTTGATCCGTACCGGTGACCGAGTCACCGGCGCGATCGTGCGCCGTGGCGGCGACGAACACCGCATCACCGCGCGAGCCGGGGTGATCCTGGCGTGCGGCGGCTTCGAACGCAATCCCGCTGTCCGTCAACAGCATCAGCGCGCACCCATCGGCTCGGACTGGACTGTCGGCGCCGCCGCCAACACCGGGGATGGAATCGCGGCCGGTGCCGCGGTGGGCGCGGCGACCGGTTTCATGAATGACGCCTGGTGGGGGCCATCGATCCCGCTACCTCGTCAACCGTGGTTCTGTCTGGCCGAACGAAATCTGCCCGGCAGCCTCATCGTCAACGACCGCGGCGAGCGGTTCATGAACGAATCATTGCCCTATGTCGATGCCGTACACCGCATGTACGGCGGCGAAAACGGACAGGGCGACGGTCCTGCGGAGAACCTGCCCGCGTGGCTGGTCTTCGACCAGCGCTACCGCAACCGCTACCTGTTCGGCGGCCTCCCGCCACGCCAGCCCCTGCCCCGGCGGTGGTTCGACGCCGGCGTGCTCACCCGCGCCGCCACCATCAGCGAACTCGCCGACAAGATCGGCGTCCCTACCGAGCAATTCACTGCAACGGTGACCCGGTTCAACACCTTCGCACGCACCGGCGTCGACGAGGACTTCGGTCGAGGCGAGAGCGCCTACGACCGCTACTACGGTGACCCCCGTCAACACCCCAATCCCAATCTCGGAGCCTTGGCCACAGGTCCCTACTACGCCGCCCGCATTGTGCCCGGCGACCTCGGCACGAAAGGCGGCCTGGTCACCGACACGCACAGCCGAGTCCTGCGTGCCGACCACACCGTCGTCGAAGGCCTCTACGCTGCCGGCAACACCGCTACGCCTGTCATGGGCCACACCTATGCCGGGCCCGGCGCCACCATCGGACCCGCCATCGTCTTCGCCTATCTCGCCGCCCATCACATCGCCACGACCGGGAACCGCGGATCCGAACAACATGTAACGCAACCGCATTGAACGACAGCCGGTCAACCGACCCGACCGGGTGAGTCGGGTACCCACAGTGGTTCGAGGCAGGGCGGCCCGCGCGCGGGCCACCCGTAGTCCGCTCGTCCGGGGTGGTCATCCACCGACCTTGGGCTCACCGGCGGGCATCGACCTGGTGTTTCCGCCCAGTGGGAGAACGCGGTGCCGATCGTGGGACACCGGCCCTACGGTGAGGCCGACGACGTCTGATTCCGTCGCCGACAATCAGGAGGACCAGTGACTGTGCGAACTTTCCCGACCACCGGGCCGGGTGCGGTTCCTGATCCGGAAGTCGCGGCGATGCTCGCTACGCTCGATGCCGGATTCCCCGATGTCGCCACGATGGCGGCGGCCGACGTGCGTGCCGCGATCCGCGCCAGACGCGCCCCGCTGCAACGACTTCCCGAGATGCGACAGGCGCGCGACATCACCATCGACGGGCCGGGCGGCCCGCTGCCGCTGCGCGTGTTCCGCCCGCACCACGACGGCGAGTCACTGCCGGTGATCGTGTTCGCGCACGGTGGTGGTTTCGTCTTCTGCGACCTCGACAGCCACGACGAGTTCTGCCGTTCGATGGCGGCGGGTGTCGGTGCGGTGGTGGTGTCGGTCGACTATCGGCTCGCGCCCGAGCACGCCGGGCCCGCGGCCCATGACGACATGTTCGCGGCGCTGCGGTGGGCCGCGGAGAACGCAGGCGCCTATGGCGGCGACGTGTCGAGGATCGCGCTGGCCGGCGACAGCGCGGGCGGCAATCTCGCGGCCACCGTGGCCATCGCGGCGAGGGATGCCGGTGGTCCGGAAGTCGCCGCACAGATCCTGATCTATCCGGTGATCGACGACGACTTCGACACCGAGTCCTACCGGAAATTCGGGACCGGCCACTACAACACGACCAGCGCCATGCGGTGGTACTGGCAGAACTACGCCCCGCACGGCACCGACGATCCGCGTCTGGTGCCGACCAGAGCGGCCTCGCTCGCCGGTCTACCGCCCGCGGTGGTGATCACCGCCGAACTGGACCCGCCGTGTTCGGCCGGGGATGCCTACGCCCAGCGCCTGGCGGGTGACGGTGTCGAGGTCCGGCATCGCCGCTACAACGGACTGTTCCACGGATTCCTCAGCATCCCGTCCCTGTCCGCCACCACCACCGCGCGTACCCACATCTGGGCGATGGTGCGCGACGTGCTCGATCCGGCGTAGAACGTCCGCTCCGGCCGGTAGCTGAGCAGGCTGATACCAGCGCAATGCAAGCGTCATTCGGTGCCCCACGGCTTCAGCCACGCACCCGTCGCGGTCGGGGCAGCTACGCGGTCGTGCCGCCCGGATTGATGGCGAGCACACAAGCGACGGGCGGTTCGAAGTCGAGTGTTTCGACTCGCAGACCCGTGAAACCGGCTCGGGTGAGCAGGTCCTCGAGCTCTCGGGCCGCGCGGACCGTCGTGTCACGGGTGGCGCCGGGGGTGCGGGGCTGGCTGACGAGCGCGATGCGTCCTTCGGGGCGGAGCACGCGGCGCAGCTCGCGAAGCCGCTCCACGGGGTCGGGCCAGAACCCCACGGAGTTGACGGCGAGTACGGCATCGAGCGGAGCGCCGAAACTCGGCAACTGCGCCACCGACGCCTGCGTGAGATGCACGCGGCCGGCCCGGATCGCGACGGCGTTGCGGCGGGCGGCATGCCGGACCATGGCCCGGGAATGGTCGATGCCGAAGACCTGGCCGTGGGTGGCCCGCTCGGCGAACTCGGCGATCGCGACGCCGGGACCGAACCCGAGCTCGAGTACCCGGTCGGTGGGCCGCACATCCAGCAGTGACACTGCCCATTTGTTGCGCTGCCGATTGGAGGGGCGAAGATCGAACACCCACCCGGCCATCCAGCCGACCACGCCCCGAGGACGACGGGCTTGACGCACCAAGTAGGTGATCGCGTGCTGCTTGACAGCTGTTGTTTCCATGCTCGCCAGTCAACGGCTTCAAGTACGCTCGAAGTCAAATGAGTGACCAGCTGACGATCGGCGAGCTGGCGAGCCGCACCGGTGTCGCCACTTCCGCGCTGCGTTATTGGGAGGAGCTGGGCCTGCTCGCGCCACCGGCCCGGGTCGCGGGCCAGCGGCGGTATCCGCCCCCGACGGTCGGCCTGGTCGGTGTGGTCCTGGCGCTACAGAACGTCGGCTTCACGTTGCGAGAGATCAAGGCGTTCTTCGCCTCTCGTGCGCTGGCTGAGGCCGGGTGGCGAGATCTGTACCAGCGCAAGCTCGCCGAGTTGGATGAGCGGATCGCTCAGGCATCGGCAGCACGCGACGCCATCGCCCATGGCATGGTCTGCCCGCATACCGACATCGTCGAATGCCCCCACTTCACGAGCGGAGTCACCGCGCTCCTGGCGGGATCCTCCCTCGAAGAGGCGCACGCGCAGATTCACGCACACCGGCAGAACTAGTCCGGCGGACCCGCTTCCTCCTCGCGCACCCGCTGTTCGATCTCGCGCCAGCGCCCCGGCGTCGGATGGGGGTAGTCGGAGCGGTCGTCGTGTTCGGCACCGGCCAGCACGGTGGCCGCGTTGTCGATGTCGTCGATCAGCTGCTGGGCGAGGTCGCGTTCGGTCGCGTAGTGGCGCTGCGCCCATTGCAGCACGAGCTGCGAGTAGGCCCAGCCCGGTTCGGATTTCGCGGCTTCGGCATCTATGGCGGCGCGTTGCGCGAGCTTGTCGACGTCGGCGATGTGGTCGTGCAGGATCTGCTTGAGCCGATCCGGGGAACCGAGGTGGCCGAACATGACCCGCAGCAGCACATGGTGTTTGAGCACCGACGGATCCACGGGGGCCTTGTTCCACCACGTCGTCACCGCAGCCCGGCCCTCGGCGGTGATCTGGTAAAGCCGCCGGGCGCGCATGGTGTTGTCCGGATCGAGCCGCGAGCTCGCGAAGCCGTGCTGCTCGAGCTTCTTCAGCTCGGCGTAAATCTGGCTGTAGGAGGGCGTCCAGTAGACGTAGCGCAGGCTCCAGTCCGCCCACTTCTTCAGGTCGTAGCCGGAGATCTCCTCCTCGTACGAGAGCATGGCGAGCACCGCCCAGCTGGTCGGCGGCAGGTTGGGCACGCCGGAGTCGGGGTCAGGGTTAGCCATGGCTGAATGCTAGCAACCGGCCTTAACGGAATTCCCCCTTCGGCAACCACTGACCGGGAGGCGGTCTTGAGCCGCTCCCCGATCTTCCCGGATTCTGGGAAGCATCGGATTCCGTTCGGAAGGACAACTATGAACGCGGACAACGTCGTCGTCGACGCAGGTATCCCGGCTCCCGCCGACCTGCGCAGAGTGCTCGGGCACTTCGCGACCGGCGTCGCGGTGATCGCCGCCCACGATGGGACGCGACCGCTCGGCTTCACCTGTCAGTCGGTGGTGTCGGTGTCACTCGACCCGCCGTACGTGTCGTTCTGCCCGGCCAAGAGTTCGACCAGCTGGCCGCTGCTGCGCGAGGCGGGTTCCCTGTGCATCAACATCCTGGCCCAGGAGCAGAGCGCGCTGTGCCGTCAGTTCGCGGTGAGCGGGGCCGACAAGTTCGCCGGTATCGAGTGGGAAAGGGCGGGCAACGGCGCACCGGCGCTGGCCGGGGCGCTGGCCCAGATCGAGGTGACGGTGGAGCTAGAGCACGATGCGGGCGACCACACCGTGGTGCTCGCCCGCATCGGTGACCTGCGGGCGACCGAGGGCGCCCAGCCGCTGCTGTTCTACAAGGGCGGGTTCGGCGGCTTCGCGGCCTGACACGAACGACGGGGTGGTCCATTGTGGACCACCCCGTCGTCGTCTGTCACGCCTCGATGACGTCGAAGCCCTTGTACCCGGCGGCCGCGACCTCGGCGATGATCTGGCCGTAGACACCGAAGCCGCCGACGAAGGGCATGAACACCCGTGGCCTGCCCTCGATGTTCGCGCCCAGATACCACGAATTCGCCTGTGTCATCAGCGTTCCCGCGGCCCGGTCGACGCACTCGCGCACCCACTCCGCCACCGCGTCCTGGCGCGCTTCGATCGCCACCGCTCCCCTGCTGTCGAGGAAGCCGATGGCCTCGGCCACCCAGTCGACGTGCAGTTCCGAGTGCAAAACCATGTTGGCCAGCACCGACGGACTGCCGGGACCGGTGAGGTTGAACAGGTTCGGGAAGCCCGCCATCCCCAGTCCCAGATAGGTTTTCGGCCCTTCGCGCCACGCCTGGTTGAGTGTCTCGCCGCCGCGGCCGACGATGTTCATCCGCGACACCGATCCGGTCATCGCGTCGAATCCGGTGGCGAGCACGAGGGTGTCGAGGGGGTAGTGCGTGTCGGTGGTGTGCACGCCCGCGGCGTCGATCCGGGTGATCGGAGTCGACTTGAGGTCGACCAGGTTCACATTGTCGCGGTTGAAGGTCTGGTAGTAGTTCGTGTCGGTGCAGATCCGCTTGGTGCCGATGGGGTGATCGTGCGGGACGAGCAGATCGGCGACGGCAGGGTCCTCGATGACGGAGCGCACCTTCTCCTCCCAGAATTCCCGGGCGGTGTCGTTGGCGGCGAGCGTGGTGAGCTGGTCGGGGAAGGTCTTGCTGAACAGCACACCGCCCAGCGCCCAGCGCTTCTCGTAGGCCTCGCGCCTCTCCTGCTCGCTCACCTCGACCGCCGATTCCGGATGCGCCTGGTGGGGCGAACCGCCGCCGCTGGCCATCGACAGCCGCCTGCGCTCGGGATAGTTCGCCTTCTGCGCCGCCCGGTCCTGCTCGGTCAGCGGTGTATTGCCCGCGGGCACACTGTAATTGGCGGTGCGCTGGAATACGTGCAACCGCTCGGCCTGTTCGGCCACACACGGGATCGTCTGGATGCCGGAGGATCCGGTACCGATCACGCCGACTCGCTGACCGGCGAGATCGACCCCCTCGTGCGGCCAGTGCGAGGTGTGCAGGATCTGCCCCGCGAAGGTATCGAGTCCGTCGATGGCCGGGGTGTTCGCGTTCGACAGCGGCCCGGTGGCCAGCACGACGAACCTCGCCGAGACCGCGCGGCCGGTGTAGGTGTCGACCTGCCAGCGCAGGGTCTGCTCGTCGAGCACGATGTCGGTGACGCGCGTGTCGAATTCGATGTCGCGGCGCAGGTCGTAGCGATCGGCGACGTGCTCGAGGTAGGCCAGGATCTCGGGCTGGGTGGCGTACTTCTCGCTCCAGTTCCACTCCTGTTGCAGCGCGTCGTCGAAGGAGTACGAGTAGTCGACGCTCTCGACATCGCAGCGCGCGCCCGGGTAGCGGTTCCAGTACCAGACGCCGCCCACACCGTCGCCGGCTTCGAACACCCGCACGCTGAGACCGCTGCCGCGGAAGCGGTGCAGCGCGTAGAGGCCGGCGATGCCCGCACCGACGACGACCACGTCGACGTCGGCCGGGCCTTTCGCTGGTGCCGATGGGGTCTCGGGGTTCACAGTGCCTACCTTTCGATGGAGACCGGTTTCTCAGCGGGCGACGCTAAGGACACGCACCGCGTTCGAGCAGGCCCCCTTCCCGCTGACCGGCACATTCGCCCTCCCGGTGATCGGGAGACCCACCTCACAGGCATCGGCGCCGGGCCTACCGTCGAGCGCAATTCGAGGTGGTATCAGGAGGAAACAGTGGTGGACTGGAACGAAGAGGTCGATGTGCTGGTCGCGGGATCGGGTGGCGGCTTGGCCGGCGCCTACACCGCTGCCCGCGAGGGCCTCAGCGTCGCGGTGGTCGAGGCGACCGACAAGTTCGGCGGCACGACGGCCTATTCGGGCGGCGGCGGGGTGTGGTTCCCCTGCAACCCGGTGCTGGAGCGCGAGGGCACCGACGACACGATCGACGACGCGCTCACCTACTACAGGGCCGTGGTCGGTGACCGCACCCCGGACGAGCTGCAGCAGACCTATGTCCGACGGGGTCGCGATCTCATCGAATACCTCGAAGCCGACGATCATTTCGCGTTCATGGTGCTGCCGTGGCCGGACTACTTCGGTAAGGCGCCCAAGGCCCGGCTCGACGGTCAGCGCCACATCATGCCGACGCCGCTCCCGGCGGCCGAGATGGGCCCGCTGCGCGAATCACTGCGCGGAACGCTCGACACCGACCGGCTCGGCGCTCCCCCGCAGGACCTGCTGATCGGCGGGCAGGCGCTGATCGGCCGGATGCTGCGCGCGATCTCGAGCTATCCGCACGCGCAGCTGCACCTGAACTCGCCGCTGGTGCAACTGGTGGTCGAGGACGGCGTGGTGACCGGCGCGATCGTCGAACGCGACGGCGCCAGGGTCGCGATCCGCGCGCGGCGCGGGGTGATCCTCGCGGCGGGTGGATTCGAGCAGAACGACGCGCTGCGCAAGCACTACGGCGTGCCGGGCGAGGCGCGAGACACGATGGGGCCCTGGGGAAATCAGGGCAAGGCGCACGAGGCGGGCATCGCGGCGGGCGCCGACACCGATCTGATGGATCAGGCGTGGTGGTCGCCGGGACTGACCCATCCCGACGGGCGTTCGGCGTTCGCGCTCTGGTTCACCGGCGGCATCTTCGTCGACCAGGAGGGCAAGCGCTTCGTCAACGAGTCAGCCCCCTACGACCGGCTCGGCCGCGACGTGATCCGGCAGATGAACGACCGCGGGCTCACCCTGCCGTTCTGGATGATCTACGACGACTCCGAAGGCGAGGTGCCGCCGATCAAGGCCACCAACGTCTCCATGGTCGAGACCGAGAAATACGTCGACGCGGGTCTGTGGCACACCGCCGACACCCTCGCCGAGCTGGCCGAGAAGATCGGCGTGCCCGCGGCGAACCTGGAGGCCACCGTCGAGCGGTTCAACGGGATGGTCGCCACCGGCGTCGACTCCGATTTCGGACGTGGCGACGAGGCCTACGACCGGGCCTTCTCCAACGGCGAACCGCCGCTGGTGACCATCGAGAAGGGCCCGTACCACGCGGCGGCGTTCGGCATCTCCGACCTGGGCACCAAGGGCGGCCTGCGCACCGACAGCGCCGCGCGTGTGCTCGGCCGCGACGGCGAACCGATCCCCGGCCTCTACGCCGCGGGCAACACCATGGCCGCCGTGAGCGGCGAGGTCTACCCCGGCGGCGGCAACCCGATCGGCGCGTCGATGCTGTTCAGCCACCTCGCCGTGCGGCACATCCTCGGCGAATGACCACCCCGGTCCCTCCCGCTGGACGGGAGGGGCCGGTCACTCGGGCCACCGAATGTGGTTCTGTTCACATATTCACCCCCTTCAACTTTTTCAGGAGCGACACGATGGCTTCAGCGGACGACATTCGCGCGACGGTGCGCAAATATGTGGAGGCCGTCGGCACCGGTACGGCCGCCGACGTCGTCGCCCTCTACCGCGAGGACGCGACGGTGGAGGACCCGGTCGGCAGCGAACCGCACGTCGGCCACGCCGCGATCAAGAAGTTCTACGACAACATCGAGCCGCTGGAGCGTTCGACCGAACTGTTCTCGGTCCGCGTCTCGGGCGACAGCGCCGCGTTCAGCTTCCGGGTGGTCACCAAGTTCGGTGAGCAGACCTTCACCCTCGATCCGATCGATGTCATGACCTTCGACGAGGACGCCCGCATCGTGAGCATGCGCGCGTTCTGGTCCCAGGACGACATGGTCGTCGGCTGAGCGAGGCGAAAATGACTGCGACCGAACAACACTGGGATCACGAAGTCGGCTTCCTCGTGGTCGGCACCGGCGCGGGCGGGTTGACCGCCGCGCTCGCCGCCGCCGACCGCGGCCTCGACACCCTGATCATCGAGAAGGCCTCCGTCTACGGCGGCAGCACCGCGCTCTCGGGCGGCGGCGTCTGGGTGCCCAACAATCCGACGTTGCTCCGTGCGGGACTCGGCGATTCCCGCGCCGATGTGCGCGCCTACCTCGACGCGGTCGTCGGCGACCGCGTGCCGTCGGCGAACCTCGACGCGTTCATCGACGAGGGCCCGAAGATGCTCGCCTTCCTCGAGACCAGCCCGCACCTGCGTTTCCAGTGGTGCACCGGCTACTCCGACTACCACCCCGAAGCGCCCGGCGGCCGGCCCGCGGGCCGGTCCATCGAGCCGCTGCCGGTCGATCTCAAACAGCTCGGCCCGGACGAGGATCTGCTGCGTCCCGCCGCGCTGGCGACACCGCCCGGACTGTTCATCACCTCGAAGGACTTCGTCCAGCTCAACATGGTGACCCGCACCTGGAAGGCACGCTGGACCGCGCTGCTGACCGGCCTGCGGGCGGTCAAGGCGATCATGATGCGCAGGCACATGGACACCCTCGGCCGCGCACTGATCGCCCGGCTGCGACTGGCCGTGCGCGATGCCGGGGTGCCGCTGTGGCTCGACACCCCGCTGCGTTCGCTGATCACCGACGACTCGGGCGCGGTGCTCGGCGTGCTCGCCGAACGCGACGGCCGCGAGATCCTGATCAAGGCGCGCGACGGTGTGCTGCTGGCCACCGGTGGTTTCGAATACAACCAGGCCATGCGCAAGGACTACCTGCCCGAGGGTGGGCGCGACAACTTCAGCGCCGCGTCGACGGACAACACCGGCGACGGCATCATCGCGGGTGAGAAGATCGGCGCGGCAGTCGATCTCATGGACGACGCGTGGTGGATGCCGTCGTTCCAGCGCCCCGAAGGCATCAACCAGGTGCTGGTGTCGGAGCGGTCGATCCCGCGCTCGATCATCGTCGACAGCACCGGCAATCGCTTCACCAACGAGGCGTCGCCGTATGTGACCTTCGTGCATGCCCAGCTCGAGGGCAGCCACGATCCGGCCTGGCTGGTCTTCGACGCGAAGGCCAAGAGCCGCTACCCCATCGGTGGCATCGTGCCCGGCCAGAAGTTCCCGGCGTCCTGGCTGACGACCGGCCTGATGCAGACCGCGCCCGACATCGAGGGACTCGCCACCGCGATCGGCGTGCCCGTCGACGCGCTGCGCGACACCGTCGGACGCTTCAACGGTTTCGCCCGCGACGGCCACGACGCGGACTTCGGTCGCGGCGTCAGCGCCTACGACAACTACTACGGCGATCCGACCCTGGCCACCCCCGCGCTCGATGTGCTGGACAAGGGCCCGTACTACGCGCTGCGGGTACGGATCGGCGACCTCGGCACCAAGGGCGGCTTGGTCTACAACGCCGACGCCCAGGTGCTGCGCGCGGACGGTTCCGCCATCCCCGGCCTCTACGCCGCGGGCAACACCTCCGCCGCGGTGATGGGCAACGACTACGCCGGCGCCGGCGCGACGATCGGTCCGGCCATGGTGTTCGGGTACATCGGCGCGCGCCACGCCGCAGGCGAGCGGTAACGGCCGTGCAACCCGTCGAATGCGCCACCTGCGGCAACAAGGTGCTCGCCGAGAAGTTCAGTCCGAGCCACACCAGCATCCAGTGGCTCGACAACGCCGAGTCCGCGTGCCCCGAGTTCGCTCGGCGCGCGGCACTCGGTGAGCACAGCAACTGGATCCCCACCTGCCCCGCCCTGCGTGATTCCGTCGAGAACGCAGTCCGCGCGGGCGTATTGGCGACCGATCAGCTCCGCCACGAACCGGTTCCCGGCCGGCTCGGCTGACACTCGAGACCAGGAGTACAACCATGAACAGACTCGACAACCACCGGACGCTGGTCACCGGCGCTGCCTCGGGCATCGGCCAGGCCACCGCCCTGCGACTGCTCGACGAGGGTGCCCGCGTGGTCGCCGCCGACGTGTCGGCCGAGGGCCTCGCCGCGACCAGCGCGCAGGCCGCCGAGCGCGGCACCGCCGATCGGCTCACCACCCTCACCATCGATATCGGCGACGAACAGTCGGTGATCCAAGGCGTCCGATCCTCGATCGAGACCCTCGGCGGCCTGGATTCACTGGTGAACGCGGCAGGCATCCTGCGTGCCTCGCACACCGATCAGACCCCACTCGACCTGTGGGACCTGATCATCCGGGTGAACCTCACCGGCACCTTCCTGGTGGTTCGCGAGGCGCTGCCCACGCTGCTGGCCAACCCGCGCGCGACCGTGGTGAACTTCAGCTCCACCTCGGCCGCGTTCGCGCACCCGTACATGGCGGCCTACGCGGCGAGCAAGGGCGGCATCCAGTCCTTCACCCACGCCATCGCGCTCGAGTACGGCGGCCAGGGTCTGCGCGCGGTCTGCGTCGCGCCCGGCAGCATCAAGTCCGGAATCACCGAAGCCACCGGTGGATACGTGCCCTCCGACGCCAACTGGGCGCTGTTCGGCAAGCTGTCGCCGATCCTGCCGACCGACCTCGAATCCGGCGGCGCGGGCATGGGCGACCCGGCCGCGGTGGCGGGCGTGATCGCCATGCTCGTCTCCGAGGACGGTGCGTTCATCACCGGCACCGAGATCCGCATCGACGGTGGGACGCACGCATGACCGACCTGAGCTACGAGGGCACGCTGCGCGAGATCACCACCGACGCAGGCGTTCTGCGTTACCACGAGGCAGGCGAGGGACCGCCGCTGCTGCTCCTGCACGGATCGGGGCCCGGCGTCACCGGGTGGCGCAACTTCCGCGGCAACCTCGCCGTGTTCGCGGAACGATTCCGCTGTCTTGTCCTGGAGTTCCCCGGTTTCGGGGTGAGTGACGACTTCGGCGGACATCCGATGATCACCGCGCTGGATTCGGTGGTCCGTTTCGTCGACGCGCTCGGCCTGGACAGCGTCGATATCATCGGCAACTCGATGGGTGGCGGGGTGGCGCTCAACTACGCCATCGCCCACCCGGAGCGGGTCGGCAAGCTGGTGACGATCGGCGGCATCGGCCGCAACCTGTTCAGCCCCGGCCCCGGCGAGGGCATCAAGCTGCTGCAGGAGTTCACCGAGGAACCCACCCGTGAGCGGCTGATCCAGTGGCTGCACTCGATGGTGTACGACCCGGCGATGGTCACCGAGGAACTGATCGAGGAGCGCTGGACCCAGGCCACCGATCCCGCGACCCTCGACAGTGCCCGCCGGATGTACAGCAAGGCCGCGTTCGCGATGATGATCAAGGCGATGGAGGCCTCCGACGCGCCGCCGCCGTGGGCGATGCTGCACAAGGTGGCCGCGCCAACGCTGATCACCTGGGGACGTGACGATCGGGTGAGCCCCCTCGATATGGCACTGATCCCGATGCGCACGATTCCGCGCGCCGAACTGCACGTGTTCCCGAACTGCGGGCACTGGGCGATGATCGAACGCAAGAACGAATTCGAGTCGGCGGTACTGGCCTTCCTCACCCGCAAGGACGCCGCGAGCTGAGACAAGAAAGTGCGCGGGCTGCCATCCGGCGGCCCGCGCATTTTCTGTTTTCCGCGGCTAGCGCTGAGTACTGCCCGCGTCGATGGGCAACGTCACCGCGGTGATGAAGCGGCCCTCGTCCGAGCCGAGGAACAGGGCGGCATTGGCGATGTCGACCGGATCGACCCACGGGATCGGCAGCATGTTCATCGACACGGCGGCTTCGGCGAACTCCTCGCGGGTGGGATTCTCCCGGTCGGGCCGGAACACCTTGCGCACCATGTCGTTCTGGATCATCGGAGTGTCGACATTGGTCGGATGCACCGAGTTCACCCGGACATGATGCGGGGCAAGCTCTTTCGCCAGCGATCGCATCAGGCCGACCACCCCGTGCTTGGCGGCGGTGTAGTGCGCGACGCCGACCAGACCGCGCAGTCCCGCGATCGAGCTGGTCAGGATCATCGCGCCGCCCCCGCGCGCGATCAGGTGCGGGGTGGCGGCTTTGCACGTCTGCCACACGCCCGTGAGGTTGACGTCGATCATCGTCTGCCACTGCTGTTCGGTCAGTTCCAATGCCGCACCGCTGGAACTGATTCCGGCGGTGGCGCACACGATGTCGAGCCCGCCCAGCTCCGCGACGCCCGCGTCGACCGCGGCCCGCAGTGCGCCACCGTCGCGAACGTCGACGGTGGCGGCGACGATCCGCGCGCCGGTCGCCTCGACCGCGCGCACGGTCTCGGCGAGGTCCTGCGGCGTCGCACCCGGCGACACCACCGTCTCGACCGGTCCGCAGATATCGACGGCGACGATGTCGGCGCCTTCCTCGGCCAGCCGGATGGCCTGTGCGCGCCCGATACCACGCGCCGCGCCGGTGATCAGCGCGATCTTGCCCGAAACCCGTCCCATGTCACACCTTCTGAGTAAGTCCGGCATCCACCACGAGTTGGATTCCCGTCACGAAACGGGACTCGTCGGATGCGAGGAAGAGCACGGCGTTGCTGACGTCGACCGGATCCACCCACGGAACCGGGAGAATGGTGCGGCGAGCCAGCACCTCCGCCGCGTCCTCCCGAGTCGGATTCGGCAGGTCGGGACGCAGTTTCGCGTACACCGCGTCGTTGAAGATCATCGGCGTGGCGACCGAGCCGGGATGCACCGTGTTCACCCGGATCCCCCGCGGGCCGAGTTCGTTGGCCAGAGTGCGGGCGAGTCCGACCACGGCGTGCTTGCTCGCCGAGTAGTGCGCGGCGGCGGCCGCGCCGATGATGCCGTTGGTGGAGCTCACGATCACGACCGAGCCGCCGTCGCTCAGCGCCGGAACAGCCGCGCGCACGGTATGCCACATGCCGGTGAGGTTGATGTCGATGGTGCGTTGCCACGCCTGGTCGGTCAGTTCCCAGGACAGACCGAGGTCGGTGTAGATGCCGGCGTTGGCCACGATCACGTCGAGGCGGCCGAACGCGGCGACGCCGTCGGCGACCGCCACGTCCAGGGACGCCTGATCGCGCACGTCGGCGAAGCCGGTGACGCACTGACGACCTGTTGATTCGACTTCCTTTGCCGTCTCGGCCAATTCGGCCGCGGCTGCCTCGATGTCGAGTGCGATGATGTCGGCGCCTTCCTCGGCCAGCCGACGGCAATGGGCGCGGCCCATTCCCCCGGCCGCACCGGTCACCAGCGCGACGGTGTGTTGCATGCGGTTCATCGGCCCGACGCTAGGGTCATCGCCCACCGCGTCTGCCCTGGTCTTCCCGGTCAGTGGGCAGTGCACGGCGATGTCCCGACCACCGGGAACCATGGCTGCGCAGCGTCGCCGCGCCTGCGACGGTTGCTCCGCAAGACCAGTTCTGTGATCGAGGAGGACACCAGTGACGAGGGCGACTGTCGACGTTCCGCGTGGCTCGCGGGTGGTGACGCTGCGCGTATCGGCGGTGATCGAGGAGACGGCCGACGCGCGGTCGCTGGTGTTCGACGTGCCCGAAGAGCTCGCCGACCGCTTCGCCTACCGGCCGGGCCAGTTCCTCACGCTGCGTATCCCGAGCGAGCGGGCCCAACCGGTGGCCCGCTGCTATTCGCTGGCGAGTTCGCCGTTCACGGGTGAACCGCCGCAGGTCACGGTCAAGCGCACCGCGGGCGGCTACGGCTCGAACTGGTTGTGCGACAACATCGCCGTCGGTGACACCGTCGACGTACTGCCGCCGCAGGGCACTTTCACCCCGGCTTCCCTCGACACCGATCTGCTGTTGTGGGCGGCGGGCAGCGGCATCACACCGGTGATGTCGATCCTGCGTTCCGCCCTGGCACACGGCACGGGCCGGGTGGTGCTGTTCTACGCCAATCGCGATCAGCAGTCGGTCATCTTCGCCGATGCCCTCCGCGATCTCGTCGCGCGGTATCCGGGCCGGATCACCGTGGCGCACTGGCTCGAATCGCTCCAGGGCCTGCCCACCGCGGCCCAGCTGGCCGAGTTCGCCGCACCGTATCCGTCCTTCGAGTCGTTCGTGTGCGGGCCGGGACCGTTCATGTCGGCGGTGACCGGGGCGCTGGCCGGCGCGGGCTGGCCGCGCGAGCGCGTCACCACCGAGGTGTTCGTCTCGCTGTCCGGTGACCCCTTCGCCGAGCCCGAGCCGCTCGACCCCGCCGATACCGAGGACGCGGCGCAGGTGGAGGTGGAACTCGACGGGACCGTGCACGCGCTGAGCTGGCCGCGCTCGCGCACCCTCGTCGACGTCATGCTCGCCGACGGACTCGACGTCCCGTACTCCTGCCGCGAAGGCGAATGCGGCTCGTGCGCGTGCACCGTCGTCGACGGCGAGGTCACCATGATCAACTCGGCGATCCTCGATCAGGACGACATCGACGCCGGTTACACCCTGGCCTGCCAGGCCCGTCCGCGCACCGATCAGGTTCGTATCCGCTTCTGAACGAGAGGTGTTCTGTGGCAACCGATACCGCACGATCCGACGTCGGCTTCGGCTCGGACCGTGGGCCGGTGCTCGCCTCGCTGATGCTGGCCACCGGACTCGTCGCGCTCGATTCGACGATCCTGGCGACCGCGGTGCTGTCGATCACCGACAGCCTCGGCGATTTCATGTTGTTCCCGTGGCTGTTCACGAGCTATCTGCTCGCGCAGGCTGTCACCGTGCCGATCTACGGCGCGCTAGCCGACACGTTCGGCCGCAAGCCGGTGATGCTGTTCGGGATCGCGGTGTTCGCGCTCGGCTCGCTGCTGTGTGGGCTGGCGAGCAGCATGCTCGCCCTGATCGTGTTCCGCGCGATCCAGGGCATCGGCGCAGGCGCCATCCAGCCGACGACCATGGTGATCGCGAGTGACCTGTACACGCTGGCCGAGCGTGCCACCATCCAGGGTTATCTGGCCGGTGTCTGGGCGGTGGCGTCGGTGACCGGCCCGCTGCTCGGCGGCATCTGTGCCGACTACCTCGGCTGGCGGTGGATCTTCCTGGTCAACCTGCCGCTGGCCGCGCTCGCCGCGTGGATGCTGGTGCGCAATTTCCACGAGTCGGTGTCCCGGCGCCACCGCAGTGTCGACTACGCCGGGTCGGTGCTGCTCACGCTCGGCGCGGGTGCGCTGGTGCTCGGGCTGCTCGAGGGCGGCCGGGCCTGGGCGTGGGGGTCGCCGACCGGCGTCGCGCTCTTCGGCGGTGCCGCGCTGTCTCTGATGCTGTTCGTGGTCGTCGAAGCGCGGGCAACGCAACCGATTCTGCCGCTGTGGGTGTTCACCCGGCGGGTGGTGATCGCCAGCAGTGTCGCCGCCATGCTGGGCGGGGCGCTGCTGTTCGGGTTCACCACGTATGTGCCGATGTTCAATCAGGGTGTGCTCGGGTCAAGCGCGCTGGTCGCGGGGCTGGTCACCGGTGCGCTCACACTCGGCTGGCCGCTGGCCGCCGCCAGAGCGGGAAAGGTGTACTTGCGCTTCGGCTTTCGCACGTGTGCCGTGCTCGGCAGTAGCGTCGCGGCGATCGGCGCGGCGACCACGCTGCTCCTCGACGAGAACTCGCCGCTGTGGCAAGTCGCCGCGTCGTGTTTCGTGGTGGGTGCGGGCATGGGCCTGGTGGCGACACCGACGCTCATCGCGGCCCAGACGAGCGCGCGGTGGGCCGAACGCGGTGTCGTCACCTCGGCCACCATGTTCGCGCGGTCGCTCGGCAGCGCGGTGGGGGTGGCCGTGTTCGGCGCGATCGTCAATGCGCGCCTCGATGGGGTGGGTGCGCCGACACCGCAATCACTCTCGGCCGCAGTGCATCTCGTCTTCGTCTCCATCGCGGTCATGACGGTCGTGCTGGTGGCCGCGTGCGCGGCGATGCCCCGCCGGACCTGAAGAATTTCCTGTCCATCCAGCGGGAGGTGCCTGCCCGGTGCGCGGTGCCGACCACCAGCATGAAGTGGCAAAGACCAGACGAGAACAGGGAGCCAGGATGCTGACAACGGGCATGCGCACCGCGCTCGCGGCCGAACTGGCGCGAGCGGAACTGGATCGGGTGGCCGTGTCCCCCATCGCCGACCGGTATCCGGGCATCGATGTGGTGGACGCGTACGAGGTCCAGCTACTCAATATCCGGCGCAGGCTGGACGACGGCGGGAAGGTCGTCGGGCACAAAGTGGGGCTGTCGTCGAAGGCGATGCAGCAGATGATGGGAGTCGATGAGCCCGACTACGGTCACCTGCTCGCCGACATGGAGGTCTTCGAAGACGTCCCCGTCGACACCTCGAAGTTCCTCCTTCCCCGGGTGGAGGTCGAGGTCGGGTTCATCCTCGGCGCCGATCTGCCCGGTGCGGACTGCACCGAGGCCGACGTACTCGCCGCGACTGTCGCCTACGCACCGTCGATCGAACTGATCGATTCGCGGATCACCGAGTGGAAGATCGGACTGGCCGACACCATCTCCGACAACGCTTCGTCGGCCGGTTTCGTGCTCGGCAAGGAGCGTGTCGCCCCGGGCGACATCGACATCACCGCGATCGACGCCGTGCTCACCCGCAACGGTGAGGTCATCGCCGAAGGCCGCAGCGACGCGGTCCTCGGCGATCCGGTGATCGCCGTCGCCTGGCTGGCTCGCAAAGTCGCGAGCTTCGGCGTGCGGTTGAAGGCGGGCGACATCGTGTTGCCCGGTTCCTGCACCCGCGCCATCGACGCCAGGGCGGGCGACGAGTTCCTGGCCGATTTCACCGGACTCGGCTCCGTCCGCCTGTCGTTCACCTGAGCCGATCTCACCCCGGCCTGCCCGGCCGCCATCCCCCAAGGAGGCCAACCGTGTCCAACGGTTCCGTCACCGCCGCGATCGTCGGATCCGGCAACATCAGCACCGACCTGCTCTACAAACTCCTGCGCTCGGAATCCATCGAGCCCCGCTGGATGATCGGCATCGACCCCGACAGCGAAGGGTTGAAGCGTGCCCGCGGGCTCGGCTTGGAAACCTCCGCCGAGGGCGCGGACTGGCTGCTCGCCCTCGACGAGAAGCCGGATCTGCTGTTCGAGGCCACCTCCGCCTACGTGCACCGCGCGTACGCGCCGAAATACGAGGCCGCCGGCATCCGCGCCGTCGACCTCACCCCGGCCGCGGTCGGCCCGGCCGTGATCCCCGCGGTTAACCTGGATTCGCTGCGGGACGCGGCGAACGTCAACATGATCACCTGCGGTGGTCAGGCCACGATTCCGATGGTCAACGCGGTCTCGCGGGTTGTCCCGGTGTCTTACGCCGAGATCGTGGCCTCGGTGTCCTCCGTGTCGGCCGGCCCGGGTACCCGCGCGAACATCGACGAGTTCACCAAGACTACCTCCAAGGGTGTCGAGACCATCGGCGGCGCGCAGCGGGGCAAGGCCATCATCATCCTCAACCCGGCCGAGCCGCCGATGATCATGCGCGACACCATCTTCTGCGCCATCCCCGAGGACGCTGATCGAGACGCCATCTCCGAGAGCATCTTCCGGATGGAGAAGTCCATTCAGGAGTACGTGCCCGGCTACCGGCTGCTCAACGATCCGCAGTTCGACGAACCGTCGCTGGTATCCGGCGGCTTGGCGAAGGTGTCGATCTTCGTCGAGGTCGAAGGCGCGGGCGATTTCCTGCCGCCCTACGCGGGCAACCTCGACATCATGACCGCCGCGGCGACCCGTGTCGGTGAGGTCATGGCCGATCAGATCCTGTCGACGCGGGTGTGATCATGACCGATTCATCAGCCCTCGACACCATCACCCCCGAGGCCCTGCGTCCGCCGCAGCCGAGCCGGGCGTAAGGAGACTCGACCATGCCATTCTCTGCTGAACTCGACATCCGGATCACCGACACCTCCCTGCGTGACGGCTCCCACCACAAACGCCACCAATTCAGCGCCACCGAAGTCCGCGACATCGTCGCCGCCCTCGACGGTGCCGGCGTCCCCGTCATCGAAGTCACCCACGGTGACGGTCTCGGTGGTTCCTCGTTCAACTACGGATTCTCCAAAACCCCGGAACAGGAACTGATCACGATCGCCGCCCAGACAGCGCGCAACGCCAAGATCGCCTTCCTGATGCTGCCCGGCGTCGGCGTCAAAGAAGACATCAAGATCTCCC
Organism: Nocardia sp. FBN12; assembly: GCF_050320175.1. Taxonomy (GTDB): domain Bacteria; phylum Actinomycetota; class Actinomycetes; order Mycobacteriales; family Mycobacteriaceae; genus Nocardia. Next base: position 2,946,437 of record NZ_CP190048.1, read on the forward strand.
AGGACAACGGCGCCTCGATCTGCCGCATCGCCACCCACTGCACCGAAGCCGACGTCTCGATCCAGCACTTCGGCTACGCCCGCGACCTCGGCCTCGAAACCGTCGGGTTCCTGATGATGTCGCACACCCAGCCCCCCGAGGCACTCGCCAAGCAGGCACGGATCATGGCCGACGCCGGTTGCCAATGCGTCTACATCGTCGACTCGGCGGGCGCGCTTGTCCTGGAACAGGTTTCCGATCGGGTCGCCGCCGTCGTCGCCGAACTCGGCACCGACGCCCAAGTCGGGTTCCACGGCCACGAGAACCTCGGCCTCGCCGTCGCGAACTCCGTCTACGCCGTCCGTGCGGGCGCCACTCAGATCGACGGGTCCACCCGCCGCTTCGGTGCCGGTGCGGGCAACACCCCGGTCGAGGCATTCGTCGGGGTCGCCGACAAACTCGCCATCAAAACCGGCGTCGACTTCTTCGCGATCGCTGACGCGGCCGAAGACGTCGTCCGCCCGGCCATGCCGCAGGAATGCCTGCTCGACCGCCAATCACTGATGATGGGCTACGCGGGCGTGTACTCCAGCTTCCTCAAGCACGCCGAACGCCAAGCCGAACGCTACAACGTCTCCGCCGCCGAGATGCTCGTCCGCGCAGGCAAACGCAAGCTTGTCGGCGGCCAGGAAGACCAGCTCATCGACATCGCGTTGGAACTCCAACGCGAAGCATCCGTCACCGTCTGACCGAAACCGACAGCGGCCCCGATCCTCGGATCGGGGCCGCTGTCGTCGCGCAGAGCGCTCAAGCGACGCGCGCGTGCTCCTCGACCGCCGCGGGCGCCTCCGCTGCCGGTGCGGACCGTCGACCGGTCACCAGGAACAGCACCACGAGCGCGACGGCCAACCACACATACGTGTCGCCGATGATGTGCTGATCCCAAGTCCATGAGGTCTCGCGATGTTCACCATCGGGCAGGAAACTGTGCGGCGCGATCACGAAGACCGCGGCGACAACGACGGCCGTGGCGTACCAGCCCCTGGCACTGCTGAGGGGCAGGGTGCGGGCGTGGCAGACCATCGCGAGCAACGCGGGGGCGATCCAGACCCAGTGGTGCGACCACGAGATCGGTGACAGCAACAGCGTGAAGACCGCGTTGAGAGACAGGGCGATCGCGGGAGCGTCGGCGGCCTTGCGCATCGCGGCGACGACGAGGACCAGCAGCAGCGCGCCCAGTACGAGCCACAGCGCGTCGAAGGGCAGGCCGGTGATGTGCAGGCGTGCCATGACGGCTTGGATCGACTGGTTGGTGTGGAAAGCCGAGCCGCTCAGACCCGAGACATTTCCCAGCCCGCCGAACCAGTAGTTGGTCGACTCCTTGGGCAGGATCGCGAACGAGGCCACGGTCGCGATCGCGCCGGTGGCCGCGGCGGTCGCGGCGGCCTTGTAGTCCTTGCGGACCAGGAAGTACAGCACGAACGCGGCGGGCGTGAGCTTGATGGCGGCGGCCAGACCGATCAGCATGCCGCGGGGGTAGCGGGTTTTCGGGAGCAGGCAGTCGGTGGCGACCAGCACCATCAACAGGAGGTTGACCTGGCCGAAGTCGATGGTCGCGCGGACCGGTTCCAGCAGCATCGCGAGCGGGATCGCGCAGGCGGTGACCAGCAGGGCAGCCTGCTTTCGGTCCGGATGGTAGCGACGCGCGACCAGGTAAAGGGTCCAGGCGACCGCGGCGATCGAGACCACGACGTAGAGGATCTTCGCCGTACCCCACGGCAGCAGCGCGAACGGTGCCAGCGCGATGGCCGCGAACGGCGGGTAGATGAACGGCAGGCCGATGCCGATCGAGGTCTTGGGCAGCTGGCCGTACATGTCGGCGCCGTCGCGCATGGCCTCGATCCCGAGGCGATAGACCTGCAGATCGATGAACCCGCCGGAATAGCGTTCGAAGGGCCAGATCGGCGTCCTGACGCAGACGACCGAAACAACGGTGAGCAACACCGGCACCAGCCACCATGCTCGATTGATCGGGCGTGGGGAACGCTCTTGCTCGGGGTGGGTGGTGTCACTACTCATCCGCGGCGACTATACCGACTCGCGTGCCTCGTCGGGGCACCGCCCACCGGCGGGAGTGACGCGCGCAATAGCCAGGTGGATGCTGATCAGTCGCCCCGGTTGTAGCGGGTCAGGTAACCGGCCATCGCCGCGACGTCCTCGTCGGTCCAGTCGGCGAAACGGGCCTGGAAGGCGTCCCTGCGGCGACGTTCGGCCTCGCGGGCGACAGTTCGGCCCGCGGAGGTCGCGTGCAGGACGTGATTGCGCCGATTGCCGGGGTCGACCGCGCGTTCGAGATAGCCGAGCTTTTCCAGCGCACCGACCTGCCTGCTGACGGTCGACTTGTCGAGCAGGAACTGTTCGGCGAGGTCGGTGGCCAGGCACCCCTCGCGCTCGAGGATCAGGTCGAGAATGCTGTAGGCGACCAGGCTCAGCTCGGGGTGCAGTTCGGCGGCGCGGCCCCTGGCGCGACGGGCGAAGGCGGTGAGTTCCCGCTGGATGGTGTCCACAGCCAGGGTTCTTGTGTCGCGCGCGTTCATAGTTGTACTATACAACCATACATAGTTGCATTTACCAACTGTTTGGAGATTTCCCTCGATGACTCGCGCACAGTTCCGGCACATCGCCGGACATCTGCTGACTCCACTGCTGATGTGTCTCGGGATGGCCTTCGCCTATCTCGGCGCGTTCCACCAGCCGGAGCCGAACAATCTGACGCTCGCCGTCGTCGGCGACTCCCCGCAGTCGATGGTCCTGGCGCAGACGATGAAGGACAAGGGCGGCGCGGGCCTCGACATGATCACCGTGCCCGACCGCGAAGCGGCCATCACCGCGCTACAGAACCGCGCGCTCATCGGCGCCTACGTGCCCGACACCGCTGAACCGGAACTGCTCGTCGCCACGGCGAACTCCGATACGAGCGCGATGGCCGCGGAGGTGGCATTCCGGTCGGTGTCGGATCATCAGGGGGTGCCGCTGGTGGTCACGGATGTGACGACCAAGGCCGGTGGCGACCCGACGGGCCAGGGCATCTTCTTCCTGCTGGTCGCGTTGAGCGTCGGCGCGTACGGCAGCGTCGCGGTGATCGGCGCGGCGGGCGCGATGTTGCGGATGCGGGTACGGGCAGCGATCGGGGTGGTGACCGCGCTGATCGTGAGCCTCATCGGCGTTGCCGTGGCGGGCCCGGTGTTCGGCGTCATCGACAGCGACTTCGCGAGTGTGTTCGGTATCGCCTGGCTCTACACCTGCGGCATCATCCTGATCGGCATCGGACTGCACACCTTCCTGAAGCGCTGGACCACCCTGGCGCTGATCACCCTGTTCGTGATGCTGAACTTCACCACCTCCGGCGGCGTCTACGGACCGGAACTCCAGAACGGCTTCTTCGGCGCGCTGCACTCGTTCTGGAACGGCGCCGATTTCGTCGAAGGACTGCGGGACCTGCTCTACTTCGACGGTGGCGCCGGCTTCGGCTCCCGCCTGCTCGGCCTGTTCGCCTGGTTGGCGGTCGGTCTGGTGCTCGTCGTGGTGGCGGGTCGGTACGAAGCACGCCACGCTCCGACACCGGTCGCGCCCGCCGCCGTCGAAGAGGAGCTCGGCGAGTCGGTCGCTGTCTGATCGCTGATGCCACGCCCGATCGGTCGGGTTACGCCCCGGCGAATCCCGTTGCCTGACATCCGGACACACCGATCCGGCCAGGTCGGCGAATTCGCCGGGGCGTTGCCGCATTCGGCTGTCGGTCTTGTCGTAAATCGGCCACGGCACCGCGTAGACGCGAGTACGGTGTAGCGCGCAACCGCGGACCGTCTGGCGCCGCGAGGGGGTTCGACAGCGGAAAGTGTGGGTGCCACCGATGAATGATCCCGGCGCGCAACGCCCTGGCGAACCGGTGCCGCTCGATCAGCGCTACCACGGCGCCGAGCCGATCGAATGGTGTGGTGCGGCGGTGTATCCGATGTACACCGAGGCATTGCCCACCGGGACCACGGCGGTACATCTGCGCGCGCTGTCGGTGATGGCACCAGCGGACGTGACGGGCCTGGGGCTAGGGCTGTCCGTTCACGACGGGCACGTGAATCTGAACGGGAGATCGCTGGCGGGCGTTGACATCTGGTACGAGGCGCTGGCCGAGGGCATCGACATCTCGGTGACCGCGGACGCGCCAGACGCGCTGTTCACCCTCACGCCCGTCTGGGTGGCCGGGTCGGGCACACATCAGTCCTGGACCGGCAATTACGGGATGGTCGTCGACCTGCTCCCCGATGGGGCGTCGACCCTGTGGTGCAGCACCGGCCCCGGTACGCCCGATTTCAACGAGCTGGTCGTCGAGCTGACGACGGGCCCGGCCGAACCGACGCGTCCCCTCAGACCGATCATCTCCACGGTTCCGATCAGGCCGGTCGGCCCACCCGCGCCCGCCGATCCCCCGCCCGAGGTCTCGATCGCACCGCCTCCCCCACGGTCGGCCAGCCAAGGTGTCGGCGGCGCCCTGCACGATCTCGGCACCGCCATGCACGAACGCGGCGAACACGATTCGGCGCGCGCCCTCTGGACCCAGGCCGCCGAGGCAGGCCACAGCGGCGCCGCCTACGACCTCGGCGCCCTCCTCCTACAGCAGGGCGAGCGGGCCGCCGCCGAGCAGTGGTGGAAGGCCGCCGCCCGCGACGATCCGCGAGCGGCGGCCTCTCTCACCGCATTGTCCGAACTACCCTAGGGCGCCTGCTCCGCCAGCGCGCCGACGGTTTCCGGCACAGCTTCCCGCAGTGGGGTGAAATCGCGGGCGGCGATGTGTTGCGGACGGCGCTGGGGGGCCGAGAAAGGCTCGACCAAGGCGTTGTCCACGCTGTTGAACACCAGGAAGATGTTCGAGCGGGGGAACGGGGTGATGTTGTTCGACGATCCGTGCATCAGGTTGGAGTCGAACAGCAACGCCGAACCGGCCTGCCCGGTGAACTGCGTGATGCCGTAGCGGGCGGCGAGGAACGTGATGTCATCCGCCGTCGGAATCCCGATGCGCTGCTCGCGCAACGACTCCCGATAGTGCCCGGTGGGCGTTTCGCCCAGGCACGGCACGAAGGTGCGGTGCGAGCCGGGCATCACCATCAGACTGCCGTTGAACGGGTAGTTGTCGGTCAACGCGATCGACAGACTCACCGCGCGCGGAGCGGGCATGCCGTCCTCGGCGTGCCATGTCTCGAAATCGGAATGCCAGCCGAAACCACTACCACCGAAACCGGGCATGTAGTTCACCCGGGTCTGATGCAGATACACCGGCGACCCGAGGATCTGCTCGGCGAGCCCGACGATCCGCGATTCCGCAACCAACTCGGCGATCGGCTTGCTGAGCTGATGCACCTGGAACACCGAGCGCACCTGCCCCGCAACCGGTTCCACGATCACCCGCTCGTCGCCGTAGAGCACAGGGTCGGCCGCCAAGTGCCCGATCTCGGCGCCGAACGCGGCCACCTCGTCCGGGGTGAGCAGGTCGGGAATCGTCGCGAAACCGTTCGCGTCGAACCCTGACAACTCCGGCGAGGTGACCTGCCCCCACACCGTCGGATCGGTGCGTTCCAGATGTGGGGCCGGCTCGGCGAGCCGGGTCGGGTAGCGGTCGAGCTGATCAGACACTGGCGCCATCCTCCTCGATAATCAGCGGATACACCCCGTTCTCATCGTGTACCTCGCGGCCGGTGACCGGCGGATTGAAAACACACAACATCCGCAGCTGGGTGCGCGCGGTGACCTGATGACGTTCATGGCCGTCGAGCAGGTACATCGAGCCGGGACCCAACTCGTATGTCGTCTTGTTGTCGAGATCGAGCAGGCTGCCCTCGCCCGCGACCAGCCACACCGCCTCGACGTGATTCTGGTAGTGGAACTCGTGGACGGTGCCCGCCTCGATCGTGGTCTCGTGGAAGGAGAACCCGACCTTGTCACCGCCGAGCACGATGCGCTTGCTGCGCCAACCCGGCCCTGCCACATCGCGTTCGGTGCCGGTGATCTCCGCGGTGGTGCGCACGATCATGCGGCACCGCCACACACGGTGTCGATCGAGGAGACCAGCACCGACAGGCCCTGATCGAGCTCGTCGCTACCGAGGGTCAACGGCGGCAACAGCTTCACGACCTCGTCCATCGAACCCGAGGTCTCCACCAGCAGACCCTGCTCGAACGCGGTGCGGCAGACCTTGCCCGCCTGCGACGGGTCGTCGAAGACGATGCCGTGCACCATGCCGCGACCACGGGTGGACACTCCGGCGTGGCGTTCGGCGACAGCGCTCAGCGTGCGGCCCACGTAGGCGCCGTTCTCGGCGGTGCGCTGGGCGAGCTTGTCGTCGGACCAGTACTCGCGCAGGGCGGCGGTGGCGGTGACGAAGGCGGGGTTGTTGCCACGGAAAGTGCCGTTGTGCTCGCCGGGCGCCCACTGGTCGTGCTCGGGCTTGAGCAGCACCAGCGCCATCGGCAGGCCGTAGCCACCGATCGACTTGGACAGCGTGACGATATCGGGGGTGATGCCGGCGATCTCGAAGGAGAAGAACGGCCCGGTGCGGCCGCAACCCATCTGCACGTCGTCGACGATGAGCAGGATGTCACGCGCGGCGCACAGTCCGGCCAGGTGGCGCAGCCATTCGGCGCGGGCCAGGTTGACGCCGCCCTCACCCTGCACGGTCTCCACGATCACCGCGGCGGGGCGATCGAAACCCGAGGAACTGTCGTCGAGGACGCGCTGCATCCAGCCGAAGTCCTCGATGGTGTTGTCGAAGTAGCCGTCGTAGGGCATCGGGGTGGAGTGCTCGAGCGGCACGCCGGCACCTGCCCGCTTGGCGGCGTTGCCGGTGACCGACAGCGCGCCCAGGGTCATGCCGTGGAAGGCGTTGGTGAAGCTCAGGATGGTCTTGCGCCCGGTGACCTTGCGGGCCAGCTTGAGCGCGGCTTCGACGGCGTTCGCGCCGGTCGGCCCAGGGAACTGCACCTTGTAGTCGAGGCCACGCGGCGAGAGCAGATTGTCGCGGATGGTCTCGAGTAGCTCGCGTTTGGCCACGGTCGACATGTCCAGACCGTGGGTGATGCCGTTGCTGCCGATGTAGTCCAGCAGCGCCTTCTTCAGAATCGGGTTGTTGTGTCCGTAGTTCAGCGCGCCGGCGCCTGCGAAGAAATCGAGGTATTCGCGGCCCTGCTCGTCGCGCAACCATGCGCCTTCGGCGGTGTTGAAGATGGCCGGCCAGTCACGGCAGTATCCGCGCACATTCGATTCCATGGCCTCGAAAATGCTGGTGTCGGTGGTCGTGATCATCGTCGTTCCTCCTGGCGCTGAGCCGGTGAAATCACATACAGCAGCTCTGCCTCGTGTGAATCGGGGAAATCGTTTTCTTCGAACAGGTCCTCGGTGCGCAAATCGGCACCGCGTTCCCGGGCCACCGCGGAGAACAGCGCGTGTGAGGCGGTGTTTCCGGGTGAGATCGTGGTTTCCAACGTGGTGATGCCCGCGGGTGCTACGGAATCGAGCAGTGCGTGCAGGATCCTGGCGGCCAGGCCGCGCCCACGGCATTGCGCGTCGACGGCGATCTGCCAGACGAACAGCGTGTCCGGAGCTTCCGGGCGCACATATCCGATGACGAATCCGACGGGCTCACCGTCGAGCTCGGCAACCAGCGAGGTCGCGGTGAAATCGCGACACCACAGCAGGTACGCGTAGCTGGAATTGACGTCGAGTACCTGCGAGTCGCGGGCGATCCGCCACAGCTGAGCACCGTCGCCCAGCCGTGGATGACGCAATCTCGGTTCCGAACCAGTGGCCGCCGTGGCGGCCGGCTCGTTGGACATGGTGGACGTTGTCATATATCTAACGTGCCCAGCAGACTTTGCGGTCTTTGTGTCGAGCTCTTTGCGGTTGTATGACGAATCGTTTACTACGACTGCACATCGAGGCGATACCCGAGACCACGCACGGTAACCACGATGCGCGGGTCGGAAGGGTCGCGTTCGATCTTGGTGCGCAGTCGGCGCACGTGGACGTCGACGATTCGCTCGTCGCCGAAAAAGCCCTGGTCCCATACCCTTTCGAGCAGTACGGAACGGCTCAGCACCCGGCCAGGCGTCTCGGCCAGCTCACACAGCAACCGGAATTCGGTGACCGTGAGATGGATCTCCTCGGCGCCTCGTCGCACCGCGCCCGCGTCGGCCGCGAGCACCAGCGGAGTGTGTGGATCGGCGTCGAGCACCGCCTCGGGGGTGGTGTCGCGATCGGCGGTGATGCGGGCGCGACGGCGGAGCGCGCGCATCCGGGCGGTGATCTCTTTGATTTCGAACGGCTTGCTCACGAAGTCGTCGGCCCCCGCCTCCAGGGCCGCGACCACGTCGTGGGTGTCGTAACGGGTGCTGATCACGATGATCGGCACGTCGTGGTCACGACGGATCTCCCTGATGCAGTCGAAGCCGTCGGCTTCGCCGCGCATCAGGTCGACGATCATCAGATCGGGTGGCCCGTCGTTACGCAGCCGATCGAGGGCGTCGGAAGGGACGCCCGCCTCGGCGACGGCATACCCTTCGTCCTCCATCGCACGACGCAGGTTCCCCCGCATCTGGACATCGTCGTCCACGATCATCAGGTTCGCGCTCATGTGTGTGCACATCCTTTGCTGACACGCCGGGCGTGCGCCGGTGCACTGGGGGTTTTCGCGTCCCCAGACCGACACGACTACCCGCCTTCGAGCTTGTTACCGATCTGTTATGTACCCAGACTGGTGCGGGCGTAAACCCGTCGTAACAATTCGCCCGCTCAACAGGCGGATCGACGGGACCTGACCGGTGGCATAGTCGAGGGGTGACCCCGACTTTCGCTGACATCGAAGCCGCCGCGGCGCGGATCGACGGACTGGTTCGCCCGATCACCCTCGCACCGGCCGGAGCTGGGCCGGACCCGCTGTGGTTCGCACTGGAGTTCTTGCAGTTCACCGGTACTTTCAAGGCGCGAGGTGCGCAGAATTTCGTGCGTGCGCACGCGGCCGCGGAAACGTTGCCGGACGCGGGTGTGACGATCGCCTCGGGCGGCAATGCCGGGTTGGCGTGCGCGTGGGCGGCACGGGAGGCGGGGGTGCCCGCGACGGTGTTTCTGCCCGAGACCGCGCCTGCGGTCAAAATTGGTCGACTTCGTGAATACGGCGCGCAGGTGCGACTGATCGGTCCGGAATATAAGCAGGCGTTGGCCGCCTGCCGGGAATTCGCCGAGACCAGTGGTGCGCTGGCCGCCCATGCCTATGACAATACGCTCGTCGCCGCGGGCGCAGGCACGCTCATGCGCGAGATCCAGGCGCAGCTGCCCGATCTCGACACGGTGCTCGTCGCCGTCGGCGGCGGTGGTTTGTTCACCGGAACCGCGGTCGCCGCACAGAATTTCGGGATTCGCACCGTAGCCGTCGAACCACAGGGCTGTCGATCGCTGAACGCCGCGCTGGAAGCAGGCCGCCCGGTGGATGTCACCGTCGACTCGATCGCCGCCGATTCCCTCGGTGCGCCGAATGTGTCCGCGATGGCGTTGGCCGCCGCCCAGCATCCGAGTGTGCGGTCGCTGCTCGTGCCCGACGAGGCGATCCGGGCGGCCAGGCAACAGCTATGGGACCGGCACCGGATCGTCGTCGAGAACGGCGCCGCCACCGCGCTGGCGGCACTGCTCGACACCGGCTCGGGCCCTGTCTACCGCCCCGAACCCGGCGAACGGGTGTGCGTGATCCTGTGCGGGGCCAATACGGACCCGAGCGATCTCGTCTAGGTTCTGTCTCGCAGTGGTGAGAGCGGGCGATCGGCGCGCCCTCACGAGGGCCTGAGTCACTGGTTGAGCACCGCGATGCCTCGCGCGCGGCACCGCGGGGAGGGACTGCGACTCCCCCGCGACCTCAGATCAGTTTCGCGAGCTGTTCTCGGTCGCCGGCGTCGAGTTTGATGCAGGCGCGGTAGATGTGGCCCTCGACGGTGCGGACCGAGACGCAGAGGCGTTCGGCGATGGCGCGATTGGACAGGCCGCGGGCGATGAGGGCGGCGATCTCGCGTTCGCGTTCGGTGATCGGCAGGGGGCGGGCGGCGCCGAGGATGGCGGGGGTGGTCGCGTTGTCGCAGCGGGCGGCGAGGGCGAGGGCCTGGGCCGCGGCGGCGGCGCCCTGCCTGCGGTTGCTCGCGCGATCGTGGACGGGCACGGCCTGGGCGGCGGCATCGGCGGCCGACAGGAGCAGGCCCGCGGTCTCGAATTCGGCGCTGACCGCGCTCAGGCCGGCCGGGTCCGCGGCGGCCACCGCGGCCGCGTGGCGCGCGTAGAGGCCGGCCACCGGGCCCTGGACATGACCGGCCAGGGCGGCGAGCCGGGTGGCCACGCGCCGGTCGCCGAATCGCGCGGCGTGGTGCAGCGCTTCGGCTTCCAGTGCGAACTGGCCGGACCGGTGGGCCAGATCGGCGGCCCGGCGGGCCAGGTCGATCGCGCAGTGGACCCGGTGCTGGGCGGCGGCGAGCCAGGCCTGGGCGATCAGGCGCTGGGGCTCGTGCAGCAGCGTGTGCGGCCCGTGGTGTTCCTCGGCCTCACCGAGTACCCGCTCGGCGTGCTCGACCTCCCCCATCGCGGCACAGCAGCGGGCCAGCAGTAATCGCGCCGGCAGTTTCCACGGCAGGGAGTTCTCGGCGTCGAGGGCGGCGAGTGCCTGGTCGAATGCCGCGATCGCGTCCCGGAACCGGCCCCGGTAGGTGGCCACGACGCCGGCCGCGATGCGGGCGATCGCCCAGCCGACGAACTGGCCGGCCGAGGAGAAGTCGCGGTATTCGTCGGCGCGCCGGTCGGCCTGGTCGAGATCGCCGATCATGGTCAGCGCCAGCACATCCCCGTAGCGGACCATGACCCGGATGATGCCGTCGGTGGACTTCTGCTCGGAGCGGATGAGCGCGGCGATGGGGGCGAAGTCCGCGCCGCGACCGGCGACCGGCAGGGCAAGCCCGAGTGCGAACGCGGCGAAGTCGACCGCCTGCCTCGGCGCCACGGGGTCGGCGAGCACCTGCTCGGCGACGGCGACTCCCTCGGCGATGCGGTTCTCGTGCACGGCCATCGCCGCTCCCACCGCGTCGACGGTGACCCGCAGGGCGGGGTGATCCACGCGCGCGGTGAGCAGGTCGATCAGCTCGCGGCTCCGGTCGACGTCGCCAAGCAGCCAGAACCGCAGGCTCGCGCGCAGCACTCCCCACTGGACGAGCTGGAGCTGGTCGAGCCGGTCGGGGTCGAACCGGGCCAGGATCTCGTCGGCGTCCTGCGGCCTGCCCTGCCACAGCAGCGCCCGCGATTGCAGTTCCGCCGCGCGCAGTCCCCCGCCCCGCTCGCGGGCCGCGCGCGCGAGCCGTTCACCCAGCGGCAGATTCGACAGTGAGACAGCGTCTTTGGCGGCGCTGATCAGCAGCCCGGTGTCGATCGGCTGATCGCTGTCGACGCACAGCCGGGCCAGCCGGATCCGGTGCGCGGGGGTGCTGAGGTCGCGCTCGCGCAGGACGTCGACGAGCCGGGCCCGCCGCACCCGTGCCCCGGCGGTCCCGATCCGGCGGCGCACCACATCGCCCAGCAGCGGGTGACTGAATCGCACCGCGACGGCGCCGCCGTCGCGGCACACCCGGATCAGGCCGGTGTGTTCGGCGGCGTCCACCGCTTCGGCGCCGGCCAACTCGGTGAGGATGTCGATATCGAGAGGCTCGTACACGGCCAGGGTCTCGAGCGCGTCGAGCACGTCGCGCCGGGCACGGGTGAGGCGTTCGTCGAGCAGGTCGGCCAGGCCCGCGGGGACCGCGGTCGGGCCGCGCAGCTGCCAGACCCCGTTGACGTCGGTGAGCGTGCCCGCCTCGACAGCGCCCTCGACCATGTTCCGCAGGAACAGCGGGTTGCCGCCGGAGGACTCCCACAGCACGTCGGCGCTGAGCCCTTCCAGGGTGCCGCCGAGGACGCTCTCCACGAGCGTGGTGCACTGCTGTTTCGTGAACGGCGACAACTCGATCCGGTCGAGGAAGCCGTCCTTCCACAGTGAGGTGACCGCGTCCGGCACCACTTCCCCGCAGCGCACGGTGGCCATGATGCGTGCGCCCCGGTCGAGCGCGATCTGGTGCAGCAGGGTGGCCGAGAGCCGGTCGAGCAGGTGGGCGTCGTCGACGCCGACGATCGTGCCCGGCTGGGCCAGGAGATTCTCTCTCGCCGAATGCAGCAGCGCCAGCGGGTCGCGTGAGGCCGAGGGCGCGATCCACGGTGCGAAGGCGCCCAGCGGGATCGCCTGGGAGGACTCGGTACAGGCGACCCAGCGCACGGGCTCGGCGAGGGTCGCGGTGACAGCCCGGGCCAGGGTGGTCTTGCCGACACCGGCCGCGCCGACCAGCACCGCACCGCCGTGTCCGTCGGTCAGCGCCGACCGCACGGCCTCGTGTTCGGTGGGGCGATCGAGTAGCTGCCACATACCGCCCATACCGGTGAAGTCTAGTTCCCGGCCCGCGACCCCACAACGATCGTTAGCAGGTGCCTGTGTGGCATATGAGCTGGTCACGGCGGTAACTCTGCTGCGTCTCGTGGCTCGATCCGTGGTGCGTTGTCGACGTGATGGCGGTAGTTGCTCGACGCCTCATAGACCCGCAACTTGAGCCGGTTGATCGAACCCAGTGGCCGGTGCGCCGCCAGTCCGCGCCAGGAGTTGAACGACAGGACCTCGTCGCCGTATGCGCGGCGTGCGGGCGTGTACGGGTCCTGGGTGCCGAATCGCAGGGTGGCCACGGTGCAGTGGGGGGACTCGCGCTCGGGCCAGGCGACGGTGGCGTCCTCGATCGGCATGGTCTGTGTGTTCGTGCACAGCTGGGCACGCAGTTCGTAGGTGGCGCTGTGCTCGGCGAAGAAGTCGATCACCGATTCGCGGTGGACGTTGATGCCGTCGCCGACCGGTTGTCCGTGCAGGGCGACGGCCTCCGGGGAGACCGGGGTGAACAGCAGTTTGGCGATGTAATCGCCGTAGCGCAGCGGCGCGGAGGTGTAGAAGGTCTCGCCGAGGATGTGGGTGTTGGGTGCGATGAAGACGCCGAGGTTCGGTGGGACCCGCAGCCCGATCCGCCGCAGCAGGTGCCGGTCCACCCCGGCGAGCAGGTCGCTGCCCGCGCGCAGGACATGGTCGGGGAGCCGGGCCAGGGTCCAGGCGGTCGGCATGCCGCGGGTGAGGTAGGCGTGGGCGTCGGCGAACAGGAACTCCCGGTGGGTGACCATGATGAAGTCCTGGGTGGTGGCGGTGTCGCCGGGCATGGCCCGCGGCCCCTGGACGCCGAGCACTTTGATGCCGAGACCGCGCACGCCGCGCAACTGGTCGCTGCGAATGGCCCCCGAGGTGCTCGACAGGCGGGCGATGACCGGGTAGCTGCGCGGTGTGGCGAACATGCCCTGTGCCAGTTCCGCAGGCAGATCCGCGTGCACGGTCAGCTCGCCGCGCAGGATGCCGTGGCTCTTGGCGTGCGCGTCGCGCATGCCGCGCTTGTTGCGGCGGTAGGCGCGCTGGTTGTTGCTGCGCAGCACGGCGATGATCCGGTCGATGTCGGCGTCCTCGTCGGGGCGCGGGTGCTCCACGTCCGGTCGGTAGCGCAGATAGTCCGGGTTGGTGCGCGGCGCGGCCACGTCGGTCATCGTGCTGCCCTTTCCTCGGTGTGCCGCGTTGAGCGCCACGGTGCGAACGGGTTACCGACTCCGTCCAGAGCCGGTGCGAGCGTGGGGAAATGCCGCAGCAGGACGCTGCGCATCGAGTTGTCGGCCACCCACGCCATGCCCGCCTCGGTGTAGATCTCGGGCCGGAAGTCGGTGGTGAAGAAGCGATCCGCGGACAACCGCCGTGAGGCCATCAGCACGAAGACGCGGAACGCGGTGTCGCTGAACCCGAATCCGGGCAGCTTCGGCTCGGCGTAGAGCCCGACCATCAGGTCGACGTTGTCGACATCGCCGTACACCTGCGCCAGTTCCCGCGCCCAGGCCGGATCGTCGGTCATCCGGTCGAAGGAGGTCACCGGTGGTAGCCGCAGTTGCCTGCGGAACTCGTTGTAGCGCGGGACGCCCCGCTCGCGCACCCGCAGGATGTCGACGGTGGCGAGATCGAGCATCGGGCGGCCGGGGCGCGTCAGATGGCGCAGGTGCTCTGGGTAGTTGTGCAGGGTCAGTGCGCCGGGATGGGCACGGCCGAAGGAGTAGAACAGGGTGTCCATCGGGGTTTCGGTCAGCCGGTCGCGGATGGACTCCACCCCGAGATCCGGGAAGGGGTGGGTGGCCAGTACCCGGTCGTCAGCCAGGTCGCGCACGGTCAGGTCGTCGGGGATCAGCGGGTGCATGCGGTAGACGGCGACGAACTCCTCGGTCAGCGAGTAGGGCACGCCGAGGTCGTCGACCGCGGAACCCGGTATGCCGCACAGGACTTCGCTGCCCGACAGCCGCCCGAAGCGGCGGGTGAGGCGTTCACCGAGTACACCGAACCAGTTGGCGCGCATGGCCGCGACCGTGGTCGGGTGGGCGATGATCGCGGGGGTCCAGTCGATGGTGTGGATCTTGGCGACCAGTGCCGAGTTGACCAGCCGGGCGGTGTCGTAGAGCTGCTGGTCGGTCAGGTCGGGGTAGCGCTGGGCCAGGCGGCGGCAGATGGCGTTGTGTTCGCGCAGGAACAGCGAGTGCAGCAGGGCAAGGCCGACCCAGGCGTTGACGGCGGTGTCGTCGAGCGCGAGCAGCCGGGCCGCGTCGAGCGGAGGCAGGCCGAGTTCGTCGACGAGGAGTTCGCCGTCCTTGCCCGATCGCAGCGCTTTCGCGAATTCGACTGTGCTGCCGTAGATCTGGGAGGCATCCCACCAGTGAGAGCTGGTGGTCGTGAAGGTCGGCGGGTCGCCGGGTTCCGGGGCGGGCACCGTCGGGGTGCTCGGTATGGTCATGGGCGGTTCCGGCCAGTCGTCGTGATCGCCGAGGGTGACGGTGAACGGGGCGGTGTCGTCGCGGGCGTGGCTGAACCAGTCGTGCACCTCGAACTGGATCCAGGCGGCGGCCAGCAGGTTCAGGGTGCTCGCGGGCCGGAACCGGTCGCGGCGCAGCAGGGTGGCGCTGACCAGGCGGGGGTTGGGTTCCATGAGCTTGTCCCCGGTCTCGGGGAAGGTCGCCGCGATCGGGGCGTTGCGGCCGAACCGGCAGCCGACCGAGCCGGTGCGCGGCACGTCGAGGTCGTTGTAGGTGCCGTCGACGGTGCGGGCCGCGCGGTGGGTGCCGTCGGTGTCCGGGGGCAGTGGCCGGTCGGGGTGGCCGCCGGTGTCGATGAGGTTGTGCGCCCGCAGCCGACTGCGCAGGCCTATCAGCACCACCAGGCCGAGCGGGGTCGGCAACCGTGACCAGCCGAGCCGCCGGTCGACCACCTCGGCGAGGTGAGCGAGCAAGCGGACCGGGTGGGCCGCGAACGGGACCAGGCGCTTCTGCCGGGGCGTGACCATCGGGAACCTCCTGGTGGCGGCAGGAATCGGACCACTGGCCAGTGTCGGCCACGGCACCGGCGCTGTCGCGAGTAGTGCACTACTCGGCTCGCCCGCGCGGGCCGCCGGGAGCAGGTGTGGGCGACGGCAGGTCCGGCGATCGAGTAGCGAATTACGCGTGCCCGTTCCTGGACGCTCGAGCCAAGCTGTATGCGAGTGCCGTCCAGCGGTGGTGGCATAGGCGCGGAAGGGGCAAGGATGACTACTCCGATCGAGATCGGGTTCGGTATCGGTGGCGATCCCGGCACCGCGCTGACCCTGCTCACCGGCACGACCGCCGCCGCGACGGCACACGAACTCTGGTTCGCCGCCCCCGCCCCGGGCGCGCCGGACCCGATGGCGTTGATGTCGAGCGGGATCACCATCCGGCTGCGCAGCGGTCCCGGTGACGATCTCGCGGTCGACCTGCTGCCCTGCTCGCCGCCCCGGCTGGCCGGGCGGTGGGCGGCGCCGTTCGTCGACGGTGACCTGGAATTCCGGATCGAGGGCGCCTGGCGCGGGATGCGCCGTGAGCTCGCCGCCTCCGCGGTCAGCCACCGTCCGGCCGGTGCGATCCGGGCCGCGGTCGACGCGGGCGGCGATGTCACCGAGATTCTCTCCCCCGCTCAGCGTCAGTTCCTGGTGAGCTGCACCCCGCCCGGTGTGGCGGTGGACCACCTGCGGGCGGTGGGGCCCGTGGTGAGTACTCGCTGGACCGGGATCCGGCTCGCCGGTACCGAGGTCACCGCCGAACGCTGGACCGGTGCGGGCTGCGATCTGCTCGAGGTCGCGGCGCGTGTCGTGCCGGTGTCCGGCGAGCCGACCTGGGCGCTGTGCAGCCGGGCGCAGGAGTTGCAGCAGCGGTGCCTCGACGCGCTGCGGGATCGCGATCTGCCCACGGCGACCGTCACCGACCGGACCTCGCATATTTTGCGCGCACTGCTGGCCGGCGACGGCTGACGGCGCCGCCGGTGCCGCGCACGTGACGATGAGGAAGTCGAACAGGACATGCAGCAGCGGTGCCTCGACGCGCTGCGAAACCGCGGTCTCCGCCCGGCGACAGCACCGACCGGACCTCGCACATGCTGCGCGCACAGCTGGCCTGCGACGGCTACCGGTGCCGCGGGGCGCCGCCGGTGCCGCCGGGGCGGCACCGCTCAGGTGACGATGGCGAAGTCGAACAGCACGCGCAGATTGTGTTCCGCGCCAACGTGATACCGCACTGTGGTGGTGCCGTCGCTGTGCGGGACCACCGCGAGTACACGCACCGTGTCGCTGTCGGGCAGGGGAACACCGTCAGGGCCGATCTCGGCCAGGCGCACCGAAATCCTGGTCCCCGCGCGCACCGTTGGGCCGGGGAAACCGAACACCCAGGCGCCGGTGCCGTGGGTGCAGAGGATCTTCTGTGTGCGCCGGGCCGATGCGTAGGCCCGGTGACCGTGGCCGCCGTGCCGGTGTACCGCCGGCGGCTCGTCCATTTCTTCTCTGGTGTCGGAGCTCGCGGCCAGGACCGCGTCCTCCGGATCCGCGTCGTACATCGTTGTACCTTTCGCCGAAATCCTTCCTGTTCAGGATCCCTCGCGACGGCCGGTTCCGAACGCGTAGGGCGCTACGCGAATCCGGAACCGGCCCGTGGACGGCGCGAACGATGCGCTCAGGCGCGCACCGCGCGGCCGATGGTGGCGGCGACCACCGGGTGGGCGAGGTACTCGTCGATGTCGTGCGCGTGTTCCTTCGAGTTCTCGACCGCGGCGTCGTGCACACCGGCGCCCCACACCGGCCGCAGGGGGCAGCCGATAGCGACGGGATCGCCCGCGTAGAAGGTGTTGAGCCAGTTGCCGACTCGTTCGGGGCGGGTCGCGCCGCCGGTGAGCAGCTTGCGGTAGACGGCGTCCAGTCCCAGCGGGCTGCCCGCTGTCACCAGCAGTCGCACATCGAGTTCGCGCGGCAGCTCGGTCAGCAGATCCAGTGCCACCACCGTCCCGAGACTGTGTGCGACCAGGATCAGTTCACCGGTGGCCGGCGTATCGGCCAGGACTGTCTCGAGGACGCCTTTGCGGACCTCGTCGTTGCCGAGATAGGCCGCGACGTCACTGAAGATGGCGCTGATGAGGAAGGTGTCCAGACCGCTGCGCGCGGCCAGCCAGCCGAGCTGGTCGTGCACCCGGCCGAGCAGGCCGGACCCGATACCGCGCAGCCCTTCCTCGGGGACGGCGTCGGTCTCGGCCCCTGCGGACGGCATACCCGCTGCTTCGGCGGCCTCGGTCACCAGACTCTCGTAGAGCGCGGAATCCGTTGCCCCCGTGGACTCCCGGTGCTCGAGGCTCGTGGCGAGCCGGTCGCCGTAGTAGGGGAAGTACGCGTCGGCGGCATCGATGGCCGCCAGGTCCGCCAGGGTGAGGCCCTTGTTCAAACCGGCGGTCCACACGCGGCGCAGGTCGCCGGGGTCGCGGCCCTGCTGGCCGCGGCCGTGCAGGAACAGCAGGCTCCGGCGTCCGCCGAACGCCGTCGTGTTACCGCGCAGACCGCGCAGGCGCGGGACCGATTCCTCCTGCGCGACAGCCGGTTGCGGTGGCACGACAGGTTCCGGCCGCACGACAGCCGGTTCGGGCCGCACGACAGCCGGTTCCGGTGGCACGACAACCGGATCCGCCTGCCCAACAACCGGTTCCGGCCGCCCGACGATCGGCTCCGGCTGCGAAACGACCCCGATGTCCTGCTGTGGTCCGACCACATCCAATCCGGCCTGTTCGCCGAGTTCGTCTAGCAGGGCCTTCTGCGCGGGATCGTAGCGACGCGAGCGCAGGTCGCGCAGGATCGCGCTCACCCGCACCCCTTCGTTGGCGATCCACTGCACGGCGTCGTCGCCGTCGCCGGGCTGCCAGCGCCTGCCGTCGAGGCGCAGGGTGTTGCCCTCGGTGTCCTGCGCGGACACGCCGCAGTGGTGCAGGGCGACGATTTCCCACTGGTCGTTGAACACCGGGGAGCCCGAACTGCCCGGTTCGGTGTCGGAGGAGTAGTTCAGGAAGTCGTCGAGCTGGAGGTCGAGCCGGTTGTCGCGGATCGAGATCTCCTTGAGCCTGCCCATCGGGTGGCCGATGACGTTCATGGCTTCCCCGATGACGATCTTGCCCTGCTCGGCGATCAGCGGATTCCAGCCGAAGGTCACGCCGGGCGCACCGTCGCCGGGTACGGGACCGAGCCGCACGAGCGTGTAGTCGAGTTTCTCGTGGGTGACGAAGAAGTCCTGCGGAACCGGGCGCACCCGGACCGGCGGGGTCGGTGTGCTGTCGAGATCGGTCTCGGCGCGGAACTCGACGATCACCCGCGCGGCGCTCTGCGCGGTCGGCAGGACGTGGTGATTGGTGAGCAGCAGCTGTGGGGAGACCAGTGAGCCGGTCCCGATCGGGACCTCCCGGCCGTTGTCGGCCAGGGAGATCCGCGCGACCGTGGCCGCCGCGCGGCCGCCGCGGCCGAGGAAGTTCGCCGCCTGGAGATCGTTGACCTGACCGATCACCCGTTCGAGCGCCGTGATCCGGCCGACGGGTTCGCCGGCAGCGAGGTCGGTCACTACCTCCGGGGGCACCTCGCCGTTGGCGAACAATCGATCCGCGCGGGCGACGATCTGTTCCTCGCTGTCCACGACATCGGACTCGGCCGTTCGGCGCCGCTGCTCGATGCGGCAGCGCTGGGCGGCGCTGTCGGCGTAGCGCTGGGCGGCGGCCGACACCTGTTCCCGCCATGCGGCAGTGCTCGTCTCGCTGGTCATGTCGATCACCTGTCCGGGTCGGGGTCGCTGGGATCTCAGCGTGCGCCGCGGCCCGTGGGACGGACACGAGTAGTCGATTACTCGTCTTCGGCCGCGCCATTCAGCCGCCGGCCGGGTCGGGGTAGATGGCGTGGGCGGCGGCGATGTCGCCCGCCGAGAGCTCGACGCGCTGTCCCATGCTGACCCCGGGCGGCAGCACGACCCTCGGGACGATGGTGGCCTGTCCGTTGATACTGAAGGCCGTCGCGGGGTAATGCATGATCGAGCCGAAGTCGTAGTCGCCGATGTCGTCGCCGTCGGTGATGTGCTGGGCGAAGTTGTGCCGGGTCGCGGGGTCGACGTTGACCAGTCGCACGTCGATGAAATCGCCGCGGTCCTCGCGGCTCTGCTCGTGCCACAGCCCGATCGCGTGTCCTATCTCGTGCACCACGGTCCCGATGGGCGCGGTGGCGGTGAGTTCGATGGTCTGCATGCCGCCGTGCCTGCCCACCGGCGACCGGCTCGCGGTACTCGGGATGAACCGGAGGAAGTCGGTATCCCCGGCGGTGCGCGGCACGAACCGCAGGTGGGTGCGCCCGTTCCAGTGGGCGACCGCGGCGGCCACCCGTTGCGGGTCGGGCAGTGCCGGGTCGACCTCGAACGGCACCACGCCATCGGGCCAGCGGAATTCCGCGCCGGTGATGACCACGCCCTCCGCCCGGTGCGGCGCCTGGATCGCCGCGAGGGTGCCAAGGACGATGTCGCCTTCGAAGACGGCCATGCCGTCGACCGCGGCGTAGCGCAGGTACCGCGTGCCGTGGGTGACGCTGGGCACGGCGGCGGTGCCCGCTTCGAAGCCGGACCGGAATTCGCCGGTGTCCTCGACGGCGGTGTGTGCCGCCGGGACGGGGTTGTGGATGATCATCAGCCGCACCTTCTGTGCCGGGGCGACCGTGGGCCGGTCGCGTCCACCTCAGTGTGGGCCGGGCGGCCCAGCCGGACACGGGTAGCCGACTACGTGTTCAGTGGCTCCGGCACGACGGTGACCGGGATGATCAGATTCGCCACTGTGCCCTGCGGCGGCACGGGAATCGCCATGGTCGAGACCAGGTCACCGGCGCGCAGGATCCCGTCCCCGGTCAGATCGACATGGCAGGCCAGCGCCTGCGCCGACCGCGCGGGTCCGGCCGGGGCGTGCAGTTCGAACGGGTATCGCGCACCCGGCCCGATCGGCACATCGGTACTCAGCTCGGCGAGCAGCGGTGCCGGTCCGTCGGCGAAGGTGACATCGCGCAGTTCGATCCGCAGCCGCGCCGGACGACGCGGGGCATCCGGGGGGAAGACGACGAATCCCCGGACCCAGCGCGACGGCTCGTCCATATCTCGAGGATAGGCGGCGCGGTGGCCCCGGATGCGCGTAGCCGACTACGCGTGACCAGCCGTGCCGGTCCAGGAAGACTCACGGCGACAGCGGCGAGAACGAGGTGACTCACCATGGGCGCCCAAACCTTCGACTACGACGCCTTCCTCTCCTATTCGCATGCCGATCGCGCGATCGCGGCCGGCATCCAGAAGGGCCTGCACCGGATCGGGCGGCGGATCGGGCGGTTGGCGGCACTGCGGGTCTTCCGTGACGCCACCGACCTGACCGCGAGCCCGGACCTGTGGGGCATGGTCACCGACGCGATGGACCGGTCCCGGTACCTGATCGTGGTGCTCTCGACGCGATCGGTCACCTCGAAGTGGGTCGACCGGGAGGTCGCTTACTGGCTGGCGACCCGGGGTCCCCGCAATCTGATGCTCGTGGTCACCGGTGGCCGACTCGGCTGGGACGAACACGGCGGGCGCATCGATCCCGCCTGCGCCGAGGTGGCGCTGCCCGCGCTCACCGTGCGCGGTGCGCTGCCCACCGAACCGTTCGGTGTCGATGTCGGCGGCGACGCGCCGTGGGATCCCGCGGCGCCGCTGTTCCGGGAGAAGGTCACCGATCTGGCCGCGCCCATCCACGGGAAGCCGAAATACGAACTGGCGAGCGAGGACGCGCGCGAGCTGCGCCGGTTCCGCCGGCTGCGGCGCGGCGCCGTCGCGGCGCTGGTCGTACTCACGATCCTGGCACTCGCCGCGGCGGGGGTGGCGGTGCTCCAGCGACGCGACGCCGTGCAGCAGCGCAATGAGGCCATCCACCAGCGTAATCAGGCGATCGGCCTGCGTCTGGGTTCGGATGCCGACGCCATGTTCGCCGGGGCCCGGCCGCGCGACGATCTCCGGGCGATCAACCAGGCGCTGGCGTCCCGGCAGCTGTCACCGTCGCGTGATCCGGCTGCCGAGATCCGCGCGCTCAACGATCTGAGCGCCACCGAGAAGATCATCCGGACCGGGCTGCCCTGGGCCATGCCCGCCGAAATCACCGCTGAGGCGCTGCGGCAGGAAACCGAAAGGTCCCGGCCGGTCATGGCGTTGGCCGTGCACCCGGACGGCCGACGCATCATCACCGCGGGTGCCGAACTGCGCACCTGGGACGGCGATACGGGTAGACCGGTTGCCACGGCACCGCTCGTCGCCGGCAGCATGACCGTCGCCTACGACCCGGACGGGCGCCGCGTCCTGGTCTCCGGAGCCGACCTGCGCTTCCTCGACGCCGAAACCGGCGCGCCCGTCGGCGAACCGTTTCCCGGCGTCACGGAGCCGCTCGGCGTGACGGCCATCAGCCGCGACGGCCGCTGGGTGGCAGGTGCCGGGCACGACGGCTCGATCCGCGTGTGGGACACCGGGTCCCGTACGTCTCCGATGGTGCTGACCGGGCACGAGGGCGAGGTCCACGCCCTGGCTTTCGGCCCCGACGGCCGCCTGGTCTCCGGCGGCGCCGACGCCACGGTCCGGCGGTGGGATGTCCGGGCCGGCGACACGGTCGGGGAGCCCCTGCGCCGCCACACCGCGCCCGTACGCAGCGTCGCGTACAGCCCCGACGGACTGCGCATCGCATCGGGCGGCGGACCCGACCTGAACGCGCCGATCGTGCTGTGGGACGCGAATACCGGCCTGCCCGTGGGTGATCCGATGACCGCGCACGAAGGCTACGTCGCGGCGGTCGATTTCGCCCCCGACTCCCAGCGGTTCCTCACCGCCGGTAACGATTCCATCCGGGTGTGGGATGCCGCGACCGGCGCGCCCGCGGGGCAACCGCTGATCGGCCACACCGGATACCTCACCGATGCCGCCTTCAGCCCGGATCCGGCCCGGCCACGCATCGCATCGAGCGCGGCAGACGGCACCCTGCGCGTCTGGAATGCCGACGCGGGCAACTCCCCCGGGCACCGCTGGCTGCCACCGGCCGCCGCCACCCCCGCGGGGCACGTGCTCTCGGAGCCGATCGGCAACCGCACCGTGCAGGTGCTGGCCGACCCGGCATCCGGGGAGCTGGAACCGTGGATCGTCGACCTCGAATCCGGTTCGCGCACCGGCCCGCTCAGACTGGCACAGGACCGAGCGATCACCGCCTACGCATTCAGCCCCGATGGTCACCGGGCCGCGTTCGGGCGGCAGGACGGCTCGGTCAGGATCTGGGACACGGCTTCGGGGCACCCCGTCGGCGAGTCGCACACCGGCTTCGGCAGCGCGGTCACCGATCTGGTGTTCAGCGAGGACGGCCGCCGGATCGCCGCCGGCGGCGAAGACCGGACCGTCGTCGTTCGTGAGGTCGACACCGGCCGGATGCTGGGACCGCCGCGGAGCGGACCGGCCGCGGCGATCACCACCCTGGCACTGGATCGGGACGGCCGTCACCTGGCAGCAGCCGACGACACCCATGCGCTGTGGCTCTGGGATGTCGATGCCGGAACCACTGTCGCCGGACCGATCGCGGGCCACGCCTACGATGTCACCCGGCTGATCTTCACCGGTGAACAGCGGCTGCTGTCGGTGAGCGTCGACGGTGTCCGTGGCTGGGATCCCGCGACCGGTCGCGGGATCCATCACACCAACCTCTCCGGCGTGGTCAACGCCTTCGCCGTGAGCCCGGACGAACGCTCCTTCGTCACGGCGACCGGCCTCACCCTGCAACGCTGGGACACGGTGTCCGGCACGGTGATCGGTGCGCCGATGGCCAAGCCGGGTGGTAAGACGCTGATGTTCGACGCGCTCGCGTTCACCCCCGACGGCCGCTATATCGTCGCGGGCGGCCTCGATGGCACCGTCCACCTCTGGGATGCCGTGACCGGTGACCCGGTCGGCGAACCGATGCCGGGACCGGACGGAATGATCCTGAGGTTCCAGATCGGTCCCGATAGTCGCGAGATCCGGGCGGACTGGGCGAGCCGCGACGGCACGGACAGCGGCATCTGGGTGTGGCCGGGGCCCGCGGCGTGGACCGGCACCTTGTGCTCGAAGCTCGGCGAGAACATGACCGAGGCCGAGTGGTCCGACTGGGTGTCCCCCGATATCGGCTACATCCGGCTGTGCCGGGATCTGCCCGGCCCCGGTGGATAGGAGAACGACCATGCATCCCACCGGCGACCGGTCGCCACTGCGCGAGCGGCTCTGGAACGATCCCGATCCGGCCCGCGCCGCGACCACGACCTACGACAGCGCGGTCCTCGAGCAGTACCGGCTCTGTGTCGAGATGGCCGACCGGGTCAGTGCCCGTCGCGGCCTGGCCAATTCGTTCTTCCTCACGCTGAACACCGCGATCTTCGCCCTCGCGGGCGCGCTGGCCACCAGGTCCTCGGCCGAAGGTACCTGGTGGCTGGTGATCCCGCTGGTGGCGGTGCTGTTGCAGTGCGGCGCGTGGTTCTGGCTGGTGCGCAGCTATCGGCTGCTCAACTGCGCCAAGTACCGGGTGGTCGGCGCTTTGGAGGAGCGGCTGCCCGCGTCACCGTTCTGGCGTGCGGAGTGGTGGGCGCTCGGCGAGGGCGTCGATCGTTCCCGCTACCTGCCGCTCTCGGACATCGAGCAGTGGATTCCCCCGCTGTTCGCGCTCGCCTATGTCTCGGGGTTTCTCGCGATCGTGCTGGGGTGACGGTGCGGGCTTCCCCGGCCCGCACCGTCACCCGCGCACCGGTCATCCGATCGAGACATCCTGTGGTGACGCCTGTTCCGCGGCCCGGATCGATGGATCAGTCTGCCCGTTCACCGTGACGGTCATGCTCGCGCCGACCGGTGAGGTCACGGTGACCTCGAAGCCGGAGGAGCTGCCGTCCCACCACCGGCTGCCCGGCGCGGTCGCGGTGCCGAATTCCGCGCCGGGCCCGGCGTAGAGATCGCCGGTGTCGCCGCCGTTGACCCGATTCTCCAGGTCGAACCGGTTGTCGGCCTGCTCGAGTGAGCACTCGTAGTGCAGGGCCGGGGTCATCTGCTCGTTGCTGTTGTTACCGAGTTCGTCGACGTGCCAGATCGCGACACCCTCGTCCGGCAGTCCCGCGTCGTGGCCTGCGCGGGCCCGGTTCTCCACGATGAAGTACTCCGTAGGGTTCCTCCGGTGGACGAGGAATTCGTTGCGCCCGGCCTTCAGCGCGACGGACGTGCCCGGGGTCGCGTTGCTCAGCGCGGAGGCCCAGCCCGCGACATTCTTCAGGTAGGCGCCCACCTGGGTGGGGTTCTTGTCCGGCCCGCCGAAGCACATCAGGCAGTAGTGCCCGATCCCGTTGCCCTCGTTGCCGTAGTCGTAGAGATCCGGGAAATCGCAGACCATGTGCCCGTTCTCGTGGCAGAACGTGCCGAGGGTGAGTTCGTCGCCGATATCGGTGATCTGGTAGTCGGCGAACCGCCTGCCCGGGCCCGCCGGGAAGGTCGTCTGCAGCGTCCACTGGTGGGGCCACAGTCCCTTGGACCACTGGTTGACCCGGTTCCCGGCGTAGAACACGTTGAGCGCGAGGATGTTTCCCGCACTGTCGGCGGTCAGCGCCGAGAAGTCGAAGCCGCCGGCGGCGAGCGAGTTCAGCGCCTCGTGGATGAGCTGCTGGGCGCGGGTGCCGAACGGCACGGACGGATCGGTGTAGTAGGCGCGGGGGTGCTGGGTCCGGTAGTAGGCAGTCACCGTGTTGCGGTAGCGCAGTCGCCCATCCGATACCGACCGGAAGTAGTCGGACACCGAACCGTTGTTCCCGAACCCGGTGTAGCCCGGCTTGTTACAGAAGTCGTCGACCTCGCCGCGGCTGATCGTGCCAGGGACGTCGGGGAATTCGACGAGCACGCACAGCCCGAGACAGTCGCCCGTCGCGGGCGCGAGCTCGGGTGCCGCTTCGCCCTCGGCCGCCCGGCGTGCCTGGGCCAGCGCACGTCGTTCCACCCAGCGGGGCGGCACCCCACCATCGGAGTAGGCGTCGCGCGCCGCCTGTTTCGCGGTCTCGGCGGGTCTGCGCAGATGCGGTGTGAGACCGAGGGATCGCGGGTCCTGCTCGCCCGGCCTTGCCTCGGTCGCGACCAGGTCGGTGCCGTCCTCGGACAGCGTCGCGTAGTGCTGGTAGCCCGTGGCGGGGTCTTCGACGACGGTGTACCCATCGGGGGTTTCGAACACGGCCTCGAACTGGTTGCCCCAGCCGCGGAGCCGGATCTCGGCGCCATCGGGTTCGGTGAAGGAGAATTCCTCACCGGCGAATGGTCTGGGCATGATGTCACCTCTCAGGAGTGGGATGCACTGGTGGATCACCAGGTTTTCAGCGCGGTGTTCGCCGGGCGCGAGTACCGGGCTACCCGAACACCGCGGGGTGTTCCGGCCTGCGCGACCGTGGACGCGCAGGCCGGAACCGGATTCAGGGCCAATTCGTGCGGGCCCAGTCGATGAGGTTCACCATCGCGGCGCCGCCGGCGTTGATGTTGTTGTCCTCGAGGACGGTGCCGTTGGGCGCGGTGATGATGTTGCCGCCGCTGAGTGTGCCGATGGTGTAGGGGATGTTGTCCCACCAGCCGAACAGCGGGCCGCCGGACTCACCCGGTGACGCGTCGCCCAGATGCTCCACTTCGGCGGCGTCGCCGTCGGGATCGTCGTCGATGACGGCGATCGAGTTCTGGTAGGCCGGCCGCTCCCCACTCGCGATGGCCCCCGGATAGCCGGTGAGCGTCCAGTAGGCGCCACCCTGCCAGGCCGGGCTGTACACCTTCGAACCCATCCAGCCGAGCGTGTTCCCCAGCGGTTCGTAGAGCCGCAGCACGCACATGTCCCTGGCCGCGACCCCCGGGTTCCACCCGCGGAAGTCGGAGACCCAGGAGGTCATGGCAGCGCCGGCCAGCGGTGCACCGTCCCAGTAGGACGGGACGAACAGCATGCCCCACTGGGTGGCCGTGTCCCACGGGCACACATGGCCCGCGGTGAGTACGTGCCGGGGCCCGACCAGCACGCCCGATCCCCGCCACGACCAGCTCGGCGACGCGAAATCGGTCTTGGTGAAGATCTTCCCGACACAGCCCCACGGATAGGTGCTGGGATAGTAGGTCTGGCGGTCCTCGGGCGGGAAGACGCCGTAGAAGGGCTGCACCTCGCTCCCGTCGACCCGCCGGATGCGCTGGCGCGGAGCGAATTCCATGGTCGTCTTCGGCTGGTACACCAGGGCGCTGGTGGCGGGCCGGTATCCGTCGGTGGATCGCGGGCCGCCTGCCGTCCCGACATCGTCGGCGTCGGTGACCTGGTATGCGGTGCGGCCGGGCAGGCCGGTGTGGATGCCGGGTGGCAGCCGCAACCGCAGTCCGCCGTCGACCGGTTCGACCAGGGTGGTGAGGTCGAGCTCGGTGGCGGCGATGGTGACGCTCTCCGCCGACGCGGCGGCGACCGCCTCGTCACTCGGCGCCGCCGTGGCGGGTTCGTCGAGGCGGGTGGCGAGTTCGTCCAGGGTGAGCGGTGGTGTGGGGATGTCTGCGCTGGTCATGGTCGTGCACCTTCCGGTCGGGTCGAGGGGACGAAAGCCCGTCGGCGAACCGGTGTTCCGGGCCGAGCGGGTGTCCCGATGGTCGCGCCGGGTCCGGGCGGCAGGCGCGAGTAACGGACTACGCGACCCGCGCACCCGGCGCATCCGGGTGCGAATCGCGTAGCCCACTACTCGCGTACGCGCCACGTCGGCGCCCCTACGGTGCAGTCGAGCCCGCGAGAAAGGCACGACGATGATCGACCCCGTAGAGATCTTCTGGACCCCGCGAGGAACTTCCCTGGCGGCCCTGGACACCAAGCGCCTGATCGACATCCACGACGGCGACACACCCAGCATCCGCATGCCGGTGCGCATGCTGTCGATCGATACTCCCGAGATCACCGCCGGTTCCGCCGAGGGCGCCGCCCGCATCGACGCGAAATTCCTGGAGCTGGCCGAATGGATCACCGACCGGCCTGCGCAGGTGCCGATCTCCCCCGACCTGGCCGCGTTCCTGCTTCCCCGACTCGCCGCGGGCAACGCGGGCACCCTGCAGTTCACCCAGGGCACCGCTGCCGCCGATTTCGCGAAAGACAATGCGGCCCAGCGGCTGACACTGCCCAACGGCAGACAACGCAGCCTGTTCGTGCGAATCGCCGACACGCCGTTCGACGGCAACGCACGCCTACTCGCCTATATCGCGCCCTCCCTGACACGGACCGAGCTGGCCACCCTGCCCCCGGAACAACGCTCCACCTTCAACCTGGACATGATCCGCGCGGGCTGGGCCGCACCGTTCGTGCTCTTCCCCTCGATCCCCGGCGAAACCGACCTGCCCATGCTGCTGCACGCCGCCGCCGATGCGGTCGCGGCGGGCCGCGGCATCTGGGCCGACCCACACACCATGCCCGCCTACGAATACCGCAGCGTGGAGCGCCTGCACAGCATCGCCAAGTCGATCATCGTCGACAACCGCCCCGTGGCCGATCCCCGGGGCTGGCGCGAACGCTATTGCGTCGATATGCGCACCCGCGAACTAGTCGGCCCGGAAGACTATTTCACCATCGACCCGATCTACCGCCTGTGGCTGTGGCCCGCCGACGTCCGAGAAGCCGTCACCACCCTCAACCTCCACCCCTCCCCCCGGCTCGCGGGGGCTGGATGAGGCTCGTCACCACCATGACAACTACGACCCTGCCGGCCGCCTCATCCGCAAGGTCACCACTCGAATCTCCCGTAAGCCCGCCGTAAAGGCGTTGTCGGATGCGGTTATCGAGCTCGATCTGAAGCCACCGATGGAATGCCGTCCAACAACGTCACACGGCTCAGCGTGTGAGGTCGGCCAGTTGGATGTCGAGAGTGACCGGGACCGTGGTAGTCAGCCGGTCGCGGTGCACTCCCGTAGCCACATAGACACCGGTTGTGTCATCGAGTTCGTAGGTGTGCACGACTGGCAGGCCCGATTCGTCCTCGATGCGCCAAAAATGCCGTAAACCTGCTTCGGCGTAGAGGCGGGGCTTGTAGCGCCGATCCCGGTCTTCGGACTCTGCCGAGACGATCTCGACCACCAGATCGACTTCCTCGGGCAGGAAGCGTGTGCGGTCTGGGGAGTACGGGACGCGGGCGGCGATGATGTCCGGCTCCGGTCGGCTCCGGTTGTTCAACTTGATGGTCATCTGCGCTTCAACAGTCCGCTCGGCGGGCACAACTAGCTCCAACGCGGCAGTGAGCCTGCGGATTACCCGGTCGTGCCAACTCCGCTGAGGGGACATGTTGAAGATCAGCGCTCCATCGAGCAGCTCGGTGTGGCGAGGGGCATCGGGCGGCAACAGATCGAGGTCATCAGCTTCCCAGCCGCTGTCGCGCGGCGGGTACATCCACTGCGGAATCGCGGTGCTCACTGAAGCGCTCCTTCCGCTCGGGGGCCGACCTGCGAATCGGCGTTGGCCGGTCTCGCCAAGTCTAGATGAGACCCGCCATCACCGGCGGCACACCGCGATCCCGGAATCGTGGACGCACTCGTCAGCGGACCAGCTCGTTCTTGGTGGCGTAGTTGGTCATCGCGGAGTTCAGGCCGCGCATGGCCAGCGTGTAGGCGTAGGGGAAGTAGCGCTGGCCCCAGTGGGCGAACTGGATGTCGCGGGAGGTGTAGACCCAGTAGCGGTTGCGTTCGACGCCCTTGATCACGGCCGTGGCGGCCTGGTCGGGGGTGACGGCGTGGCGCATGAACAGGCCGATGGCCTTCTGGAGGGCGGCGTTGTCGCGGTCGACGCCCGCGATGTCGATGGTGTCGGCCATCGGGGTGGCCATGGCGCCGGGGCAGACCAGGCTGACGCCGATCTTGTGGCGGCGTAGGTCGAAGCGCAGCACCTCGGAGACGCCGCGCAGGCCGAACTTGGTGGCGCTGTAGGGGGCGTGCCACGGCAGGCCGAAGATGCCGGCCGCCGAGGACACGTTCACCAGGTGGCCGCCGCGGCCCGCGGCGATCATCGGGGTGATGAACTCCTCGATGACGTGGATCGGGCCCATCAGGTTGATGTCGACCGTGCGGCGCCACTGCTGGTGGGTGAGCTTGTCGACGGTGCCCCAGGTGGCGATGCCCGCCACGTTCATGACGATGTCGACGTTGCTGACGGCTTCGAAGGTGTGGGCGGCGAGGCCGACCACCGCGGAATGGTCGCTGACGTCGGCCGCGTGCGCGAGATGCACCGTGGCGCCTGCCGCGCGCAATTCCTCGGCGGTGGTGGCGAGGGCGTCGGCGGTGATGTCGGTCAGGACGAGCGACGCTCCTTTGGCGGCGGCCGCGAAGGCGGTGGCGCGGCCGAGGCCGCTGGCGGCGCCGGTGATCAGGCAGGTCTTCCCGTCGAACTTCGTCATGGTCCCGACCCTACGTTTGGTGAACAGCTGCGTCTACGGTTCCGTGGTGATCGCGATGGTGGTCCAGCCGCCGACGTGGATGCGGCTGCCTTCGCGCAGCGCGACCGCCTGCTGCGGAGGGATCGGCTTCTCGGCGCCGTCCAGGCTGGTTCCGTTGGTGGAACCGAGGTCGGTGATGGTGAGTGCGCCACCCTGATCGACCTGGATCATCGCATGGGCGCGCGAGACACCGATGTCCACGGGGGCGATGCCGAGGTCGATCTCGGGCACGATCCCCTGCGAGGCCGATCTTTTTCCGATCAGGAACTGATTGCCGCGCAAGATGATTCGGCGTTCGGGATAGAAGTCCGGGAATTCGACGCGTTCGGCGTCGGGTCCCTTGCGCGCTTGCACGCGAACGTAGAAGTCGCGGTCGGCGAAGATCCGCGCGACCCACGTCCTGGTCCGGCCACTGTCCGGGATCGCGCCCGCCGCGATCACGGTCGGATCGAACGTGCCGCCGGGCCGCGCGCCCGTGAGCGACGGATCAGCTGGATCCGGTCGCGGGCCCCGCTGCGACAGGTCGGGCCGCGCACCCGACGAGGACGGGTCGCGTCGCGCACCGCCCTGCGACAGGTCAGGCGACGCACCGGCGCTCGTCGGATCGGCCGGGTCCGGCCACGCACCGGCACCGGACGCGGCCGAGTCGGACCGGTCGCCGACTCGCGACGCGGCGGTGGGCGGCGGTAGGGCCGAATCGTGGCCGCAGCCCTCGCAGAAGCGCCCACTGGTCGGGGCTTGGCAGTGGGGGCACAGTCGCAGGGCCGCCTGGTCGGGCACCGGTGCACCGCCGAGTGCCGAGCCGCACACATCGCAGTAGTCCGTCGACTGCGACTGGTGTCCGTCCGCGCACATCGGCATGTCAGCCGCCCTCCGGCCGCACCCTGGCGGTCTTGGTCGAGCGGATGTCGAGGGCGAGTTCGTCGGCCGCGGCGACCTGGCCACGCAGCTTCACGGTGCCGTCGTGCTCGACCTCGACCACACCGCGCAGCAGTTTGGCGGTGGATTCGTGGCCGGAGGCGGCGGCCAGCTCCACCGCGCGCCGCAGTTTCGCGGTCGCGGTGGTGACGTCGCCGTTGCGGCGGGCCGCCAGACCTTCCTGGACGGCCTGTGCCAGTTCGACCTGGCCGGTGTAGTGGGCGACGCGGGTGCTGATGCGGGTCGACAGCGTCGAATCGGTGGTCCAGACCGCACGCACGAGCCCTTGGCCGAGGACCTCCTCACCGGCCAGCACACTCAGTCGCGCGGCCAGCTTCTCGCGGCCCGGCGCAGCCGGTTCCAGTTCGATCTGCACGTGGTATTCGCGTTCCTCGGCGGCCCACGACGACAGCGGGTACTCCCCCACCTGCGCGCCCGCGTCGGTCCGGCGCGCGGTCAGGTCCTCGAGCACCGGTGAGACCTGCTTGACCATCCGCACCCGCGCACCGGCGGGGGTCCAGACCTTCAGGGTCAGTTCCGGGATCACGCGGGCGGCCGACGAGCGCATCATCGCGGCGAAGTCGGCTGCCAAGTCCTTCGGATCGGCGACGATGTTCGCGTCACCGGACAGTTTCGAGGCGATCTTGCGCAGCTCCTCGGCGACCCAGTCGTCGCCGACACCACGGCAGTCGCAGACGAAAAGCCCTTCGGCGCGGTCGAGTTCGGTCGCGAGCTCCTGCGGGGTCTCGTGTTCGTTCTTGCCATCGGTGAGCAGGATCGCGTGCGCCTGCGCGCCGGGGTGCGCGGCGGCGACCTGGCGGGCCAGCGCCAGCCACGACCCCATCGCGGTGCCGCCGTCGGGCCGCAGGCGGTCCAGGGCCCGGCGGGCCGAGCTGCGGTGCGCGCGGTCGGCGGGCGCGGACATGACGTTGTCGGTCGGGTAGATCATCCGGGCCGATTCGGTGCCCTCGATGATGGCGAACGCGGTGCCGTCGGGGATCTCGTCCAGTGCGGTGCGGGTGGCGTTGCGCGCGTTCTCGAATTTGCGCTTGTTGCCCATCGAACCGGAGCAGTCGATGATCAGGATCTCGAGCCGCGGCGGTGGTGTCGCGACGACGGCGAGTTCGGGGCCGGTGGTCACGGTCAGCACCGCGTCCACCACGCTCGCGCCTTCGGCGAGGAACTCGTTCTGGTCGACGGCGATCGAGATACCGGCTGTCTCAGGGGAACTCATGACACTCCTGGTTCTGGCGATACGGCGACGGGCACCGGAGCCAGTGCGACCGTGATGTTGTCACTGCCCCCGCTGTTCAGGGCGAAGTCGGCGAGCGCGCGAGCGGCGGCCTGCGGTGAGGTCTCGACGGTGAAACCGGCGAGCGCGATCGCCTCCGGCAGGTAGTTCCACAGGCCGTCGGTGCACAGCAGCAGGGTGCCAGGTTCGGTGACGAGCATGCGTTGCAGGCAGTTGGCCGACCACGGGGCTTCGCCACCGTCGGCGCCGAGCCAGCGCAGCAGGGTGTGCGCACGGGGGTCGTTCATGGCGGCGGTCTCGTCGAGGGCGCCCGCGTCGACGAGGGCCTGGGCCCACGAGTCGTCGATGCTGAGCCGGCGTGACTTGGTGGGATCGCCCGCCGCGAGCCAGAAGGCCCTGCTGTCACCGACATTGGCGACGGTGATGTCGGTGCCGAGAGTCGACTCACGCACGATCGCGGAGACGTAGGTGCACGACGGCGCGTATTCGGGAGTGCGCGACATGCCGCGCACCGCCGCGGTCGCCGCTGCCAGGCCCGCCATCGCGGCGTCGGAGTCCGCTCGGCCCTCGGCCAGCGCGGCCAGTGCGGCATCGACCCCGGTGCGGGCGGCATTGCCGGAGGCGGCCTGGGGATCCTGGGAGGTGGAGACACCGTCGCTGACCACGATCACCCGGATCCCGTCGCCCTCGCGCACCGCCGCCGCGACCGCGTCCTCGTTGCGCGAGTGGCTGATGCCGCGATCGGTGAGGACGTAGACGGCGCCGAGGTCTTCCTCGAACCGGTCAGGGACGGGCTTCGGGCTGCCACACTTGACGCAGAAGCCGCCCTCGTAACGCCGTTCGCCGCAGGTCGAGCACTGCGGCACCGAGACCGGATCGTGCACGGGCAGTGCGACTTTGCGCACCCCGAGTTCGCGACCGCAGCCTTCGCAGAAGCGGTGTCCCGATCGTGCCGAGCCCGCGCAGTCGGCACAGCCCGGCGCGGTCACAGGGTGGTCCTCGGTCGCACGGAGTTCGCCTGGTCCACCAGGACGAATCGGGTCCACATGTCGTCGGCCTCGCGCGCCAGTGTCCGCAAGCATCGTTCCAATCCTGTCCGCACGCCCTGCTCGGTGAATTCCACGTCCAACAGCTTGCCTGGTGCGCTCGGCCGCTGTCCCGCCCGGATCCAGTTCAGCGCCGCCTCGAGCACGAACATGCGCACCTGCGCGGTGCGTTTGCGCGAGTCGAGGCGCAGTTGGTCGACGCGCTCGCCGGTCTGTCTCAGCAGTGCTTCGTCCAGATCGGCCGGATCACGGTGCGCCAGTAGGGTTTCGACGGCGGAGACCCGCGCCTCGGTGAACATCGAGGAGGTGCGGTCGACTTGGTCGAGAATCGTCACCGCGCCCGTGCGGTCGCCGGTGGTGCGGCGCAGGCGCGCGGCGCCGAAGGCGGCGGACAGGTAGGTGTGGTCGGTGCGCCACACCACTTCGTAGAGGGCAGGCGCGCGGCCGAGTTGGCGGGCACCGGTGTCGGGGTTCTCCGCGCGGGCGGCCTCGGCACCGAGTTCCAGTGCGGCCGCCAGCGCGAGTTTGGGGGCGGGTTCACCGGGCAGCGCGGCGTAGACGGACTCGAAATCCGCGGCGGCCGACGCATAGTCACCGGTCAGCAGGGCGGCCTGGGCGCGATACCAGACGGGGCGCCAATCGAATTCGAGTTCGGCGTCCAAGGCCGCGAGACGGTTCAGTGCCGCCGGTGCATCGCCCGCTTCGAGTTCGGCGCGGACCAGCCGCAGCGGGATCTCGACCGACTCGCCCGATCCGGTGACCACCGCACGCAAGCCCGCGGTGAGCGCCTGCTCGAGCTCGGCGGGGGTCGCGGCGTCGGTGGTGGCCAGCAGCGCCGCGCCGCTGTCGCCCGGGTCGACCAGCGGCGCGGGCAGGCCCGTGATGAGGGCGGCGGGTTCCGGTGTGGCGCTGTCGATCCCGAAGACCGCGCGGGCGGGGCCGAACTGGCTCGACATGCCGGGGCGTGGAATGCCGTCGCCGGTGGCGAGCACCTCGCGCAGGACGCCGGTGAGCTGGTCGGCCATCTCGCTCATCGAGGCGAAGCGAGCCAGTGGGTCGGGGTCGGTGGACCGCTGCAGGAATCGGTACAGCGAATCGTGTTCGGCCAGTAGCGGTTCGGTGTCGGGACCGGGTATCGGGCCGAGTTTGCCGTCGACCGAGGGCACGCGCATCATCAGCACGGCGAGCGTGCGGCCCGCGGTGTAGATCTCGGTGGCCACGGTGGGACCGGTTTCGGCGATCTCGGGTGCCTGGTAGCCGAGCGTGCCGTAGATGGGACTGGTGCGGTCGTCCATCGCGATGACGGCACCGAGGTCGATCAGCTCGAGGCGTTCCTCGGTCTGCATCACATTGTCGGGCTTGAAATCGCAGTAGGCCCAGCCACGCGCGTGCAGATAGCCGAGGGCGGGCAGCATTTCCAGCACGTACGCGATCGCCTGGGCAGGCGGCAGATAGCGCTGGGTTTCGGCGCGGTAGGCGCGCAGGATCTGCTTGAGCGAGGTGCCGCCGACGTAGGCCATGACGATGTAGCCCACGGGCTCACCGTCGGCGTCGGCGTGTTCGGTGAAGTTGTGGATCTTGACGATGTTCGGGTGGTCGACCTCGGCCAGGAACCGGCGCTCGGCCAACGCCGCGGCCAACGCGTCGGCGTCGCCGGTGTCGATGAGGCCCTTGAGCACCACCCAGCGCTTGTTGACGGCGCGGTCGGTAGCCAGGTAGATCCAGCCGAGACCACCGTGGGCCAGGGCGCCCGCCACCTCGTATTGGCCGCCGACGAGATCGCCCGCCCGCAAGCGGGGCACGAACGAATAGCGGGTGCCACAGTGCGGGCAGAACCCCGAGGTGCGGCCGGGAACGCCCGCTTGCCCGCGGCCGACGGGCTTGTCGCACTTGCCGCAGAAACGATCGGATTCGGGGACCTGCGGATCGGTGAGCACCGCGGTGGCCGGGTCGACGCGCGGGACCGGTGGCACCTCGACGAGTCCGGCGCCGAGCCTGCCGCGCGCGGCCGAACGTGCCGAGCCCGACCGGGTTCGCACCGAACGGCTCGAGGTGCGTCCGCTGGCGCTGACCGTCGACGCGGACGGACTGTGCGTCGGGCCCGTCACCGAGGCCGGAGCGGTACCGCAGGTATCGCAGTAACCGTCAACGATCGTACCGCCGCAATCGGGTTCGCCACAGGCACCCGGAACCGGCAGTGGCGCCGGTGGGGCCTGACGGTTTCCGCCGCGTGGTTGCGCTGTCGTGCGCCCGGACCGGCCGTTACCCGCGGGGCGGGCCGGTGCCGGTGGCGCGCTCGCGACGGGGGCGGTACCGCACAGCGCGCAGTAACCATCTTCGATCGTGCCGCCGCACCCCGGTTCATTACATGTCATGCTGTCCGCCCCGCTTTCTCCCCGATGATCGAACGATAGTCCGCGACCGCCCGGGTGACCGCGGCCAGATCGCATGGTGTGCGGGTGAGCAGACCGGCCGCGATCCGGTCGGCGGCGAGCACGTCGCGGTCCTCGCTCACCCCGAGCCGAGAGGCCTTGGCGCGGTAGGCCGTGAGTCTGCCGCGTAGTTCGGCGCGACGATCGAGCAGCCCGCGCGCCAATTCGTCTCGCCGCGTGGCCTTTTCGGTCGCCTCGGCAGTGCGCACCCGCAATGCCAGGAGGTGTTCGACGGTCGCGCGGCCGGGAGAATCACCGAGGGTCTCGAGTTCGGCGCGCAGCCTGGTGGCCGGTTCGCCGCCGTCGGGGAGCTCGCCGGTCGCGACCTTGTGCTCGGCCTGGGTGGCGGTGTCGTCGGCGTGCTGTTGGAGTTCGCCGAGCGTGGTCAGCTGCGCGCGCAAGGTGGCGACGGCGCCGGGTAGGTCGGCGGCAACGGCGAGGTGGTCACTGTGGCGGGCGGATTCGGTGTCGACCAGCGCGGTGAGCGAGGCGAGGGTGGTGTCGATCTCGCCCGGTCCGAAACCGAGCGGGTCGGTACCCGCACGACGCAGGAGGGTGGCCAGTGGTTCGGCGGCCGCGTCCAGCGCGCCCCGTGCCTGTTCGACGCGTTGTTGCAGCGGGGCGAGCGCGCCGAGCACCCGCGCGTCGACCGCCGCGACCTCGTCGGCGAACGGGGCGACGAAGGCGAACGCGGCCCGCATCCGGTCCAGGCAATCGGCGATACCGACGGTCACGACGGTCTCGCTCGGGCCGGTCAGGCCGCGCTGCGCCAAGGGGATCGGGATCCTCGCCACCTCGTGCGGGCGGCCACGCAGCAGCTCGGTGAGCCGCCCGCGGGCGCGCTCGTCGACCTTGCCGCGCCCGGCCCGCACCGTCTCGGCTTCGCCGAGGATCGCCCGCACCCGCCCCAGGTCCTCCCAGAGTTCGCCCAGCGCCTTCTCCACCGGCACCCAGCGACGCGCGGTCTCTCCCGTCGGCGGATAGCGGCGGACCAGCGCGAGGCCGGGGTGGCGGTCGAGTTCCAGCAGTGTCGTGGTCACTTTGGCCAATTCGGCTGTGCGGCTGGCCAGTTCACGATCGATCTCGAGCACGCCGAGCATCGGCCAGGTCATCCGACGTACCGGGGTACCGGCGGACCCGGTGAAGCGCCGAGGGTCGACAGATGCCGGCCGTAGATCCGCTGCCAGGTGCCGTCGGTGCGGGCGCGGTCGAGTACGCCGTTGACGAAACGCACCAGTTCGTCGCTGCCGCGCGGCACGCCGACCGCGTACGCGCCCGCGCCGATCGGGTCGCCCACGACCTCGAGGTTGTGGTCCTGGGCGACCAGACCCGCCAGGATGGGCTCGTCACCGCTGATCGCGTCGACGGTGCCCTGCTGGAGTGCGACCAGGCAGTCGGTCCAGTTGGTCACGCCGAGCACGGTCGGGGGCGTCGGCAAGGAGAACAGTGGTGCGGCCGCGGTCGTGCCCTTCGCCACGCACACCCGCTTGCCCGCGAGCCCGGCCCCGCTGCTGATGCCCGAGCCGTGTGGTGCCGCGATGCGTTGCGCGGCGCGGTAATACACGCTGGAGAAGTCGACTTCGCGCCGACGTTCGCAGGTCGCCGAGAAGGTCCGCACGATCATGTCGACCTTCTTGTCCTGCAGCAGCGGGATCCGGTCGGCGGCGGTGACAGAACGCAGTTCGATCTTGTCCGGGTCACCGAACAGGTCGCGCGCGATCTCCCTCGCGAGGTCGATATCGAAACCTTCGAGCCTGCCTGTCGTCGGATTGCGGAACCCGAACATGTAGGTGTTCTGGTCGACACCCACCCGCAGCCTGCCGTTGGCGACGATCGCGGCCATCGCCGATCCGGCCGGCATCGCACCCGGTCGCGGCTGGGTCGTCGGCGCCAGTGTCGCTTCGGTATCGCAGGATCCGGTGCCTTCGGCGGTCGGTGCCGAGGTGATCGCTTCCGCGCCGGGCAGCGGCGGGGCGACGGCCGTGGCGGGAATGGTCGACGGTTCGGGTGCGTCACCGCAGCCGGCGACCACCAGGACGGCCGCGGCGAGCACCAGGAGCAGGGGGCGTCTCACAAGAACTCCTTCATGCGTGGCCAGAGTCCGCTGATCACCGCGCCGGCCGCGGCCAGCAGCAGGATCAGTGTGCCGAAGGGGCTCAGGATCAACGAGTTTCCGGCGGCCGCGACGCCGTCACGGAGATCGTCGCGGGCCTGGGCGAGGTCGTCGCGCAGTTCCTGATCGAGGCGGGCGAAGCTGGTGGCCGAGCTCTCGGGGCCGGTGCCGATCGCCTGGGTGACCGCGCCGGGATAGTCGGCCTTCTCGTAGGCGGTGCGCTGGGCGTTGTGGCCCGCGCGCCAATTCGTCAGCGCGCGTTCGGCATCGGAGTCACCGCCACCGGCGGCGGTGAGGCGCCCACCCAGGTCGTCGCTGTGCGTCTGGAAGGACTTCTCCGTGGCGGTGATGTCGCCGCGGGTGATCAGGGCCAGGGTTTCGTCGGTGCGGGCCTGCTGGGCGAGGATGCGGGCGCCTGCCAGGTTCTCCACCCGCGCCCCGGCACCGGAGCGACCGGTGTCGAGCAGTTGCGCGGCGGTCATGGTGGCGCCCACGGTCCACAGCAGGGCCACCAGGGCGGCACCGAACGCGAAGGCCATGCCGGTGTTCACCAGGCGGTTGGTCCGCCGCAGCAGTACCACCGAGCCGATCGAACACGCGACCAGGACCAGCAGCAGCGCCACGATGCTCGTCCACGGCAGCGCGCCGATGCGCTGCTGGTCTTCGCGCACGGCGGTGAAGCGGGCCTTGCTCAGCTGTTCGGCATTGGGCAGCAGGGAGGTCTGCATCAGATCCGAGGCTTGCCGCAAATACGCCGAACCGACCGGGAAGCCCTGCCGATTGTTGGCGCGCGCGGTCTCGACCAAGCCCGTGTAGGTCGGCAGGTCGGCGGCGATGCGGGCCACGATCGCCCTGGTCTGCGCGTCGGCGGCACCGGCGGTCGCTTCCGCGAGCGCGGCGGCGGCTTCGGCGAGCGCCTGCTCGTAACTGTCTCGTACCTGCGGTGATTCGATGCCGCCGGACAGGAAGGCGGTCGCCGCGCCCGCGTCGGCGGCCGAGAGTGACACGTACAGACTCTGCGCCGCGAATGCCAGGGGCTCGGTCCGGTCGAGGACCTGTTCGGTGCGCACGATCTTGGCGTCGAGCTGTTGTCCCGCAGTCAGTCCGGCGACCACACAGGCCACCGTGGTCACGATGAGGACCACCCCGATCGCGCCTGGTGTCGTCGCGGCGAATCGCCGCAGCCACGTCCCCGCGTCACGGATGGTCGCCGGTAGGC
Source organism: Nocardia sp. FBN12 (assembly GCF_050320175.1). Taxonomy (GTDB): domain Bacteria; phylum Actinomycetota; class Actinomycetes; order Mycobacteriales; family Mycobacteriaceae; genus Nocardia. The sequence goes on from NZ_CP190048.1 coordinate 2,985,461, forward strand.
GAGATCCCACACCGTCCTCCTTCATCTCCCCGGGCGGTGTCTTCGATCGCGATAGTACGTCAGGAGCTGAAAGTTCGCCCAGGTGAAGGAAACCGGCTTCGCACCGACAGCGGACGAGGCCCGCCACAGTTCACTGTGACGGGCCTCGACGGGGTTCGGTGACTACGCGCCGACGACCTTCGCGCCGGGTTCGACGGCGGTGCCGGTCTTGCTGAACTGCAGCACGCCGTCCTCGATCGGGGCCTTGTGCATCAGGGTGCGGTCCCGGTAGTAGTTGTTGACCAGTTTCCAGGCGCCACGGGCGCCCTGGCGGGGCATGGCGTCGTTGCCGCGCTGGATGTAGCCCGAGGTGAGGGCACCACCCATCAGCGACTCGTCGGCGATGTCCTCGGGATTGGCGTGCACCTCGAAGGTGGTGTAGCCGCGGTCGCGCATGATGTTGAGTACGCGGCACAGGTACGCGGCGGCGAGGTCGGCCTTGAGGGTCCAGGAGGCGTTGGTGTAGCCGATGATCATCAGGAAGTTCGGGATATCGGAGTACAGCACGCTCTTGTAGGCGACCGTCTCGTTGAACTTCACCGGGGCGCCGTCGATGGTCATCGTGATGCCGCCGAGCATCTGCACGTTCAGGCCGGTGGCGGTGACGATGATGTCGGCCTCGAGCTCCTGACCCGACTCGGTCAGGATGCCCTTCTCGGTGAACTTCGCGATCCGGTCGGTGACGATGTCGGCCTTGCCGCTCTTGAGCACCTTGAACAGGTCACCGTTGGGGACCACGCACAGGCGCTGATCCCACGGGTTGTAGCTGGGGGTGAAGTGGCGCAGGTCCACCTTCTTGCCGAGCTGCAGGCGCACCTGCGCCAGCATCAGCTTCTTGGCCAGCTCGGGGTTGGTGCGCGAGAGCTGGAAGCTGGCGCGCTGCAGGGCGATGTTGCGGGCACGGCCGATCTTGTAGGCGATGGCGTCGGGCACGCGGGACTTCTTGAAACCGATCGCGACCGGGTCGTCGGACGGCAGTGCCTGGATCCAGGTGGGCGAACGCTGCAGCATGGTGACGTGCGCCGCGGTGTCGGCCATCGACGGGATCAGCGTGATCGCGGTGGCACCGGAACCGATGACGACGACCTTCTTGCCTGCGTAGTCCAGATCCTCGGGCCAGTGCTGCGGGTGCACGATCTGGCCCTTGAAATCGTCCTGACCGGGGAATTCGGGCTGGTAGCCCTTGTCGTAGTTGTAGTAGCCGCTGGCGCCGACGACGAAGTTCGCGGTCCAGGTCTCGGTCTCGCCGGTGGCCTCGATTTCGGCCGTCACCGTCCACAGTGCGGCGCCACGATCGAAATCGGCGGTGACGACCTTACGGCCGAAGGTGATGTGGTCGGTGACGCCGTATTCCTTGGCGGTGTCCTCGACGTACTGACGGATGCTGGCACCGTCGGCGAGCACCTTGGTGCCGATCCAGGGACGGAAGCCGAAACCGAAGGTGAGCATGTCCGAGTCCGAGCGGATGCCGGGGTACTTGAACAGGTCCCAGGTACCGCCGATGTTCTCGCGGCGCTCGAGGATCGCGTAGGTGCGTCCGGTCTGCTCGCGAGTGAGGTGACAGGCCGTGCCGATTCCGGACAGGCCAGCGCCGATGATCAGTACGTCGACATGCCGCGTCATTGAGGAAACTCGTTTCGTAGGGTCGCCGACCCGGGCATCGTCGCCCGAGCCTCCATCGAGGTTACGTGTTTCGCGTAGTTACGTCTAGTTAGGCGCTGGGCGCCGTGGCGTGTCGGGAGTTGCGCGCACGGTGATCGGAATCCGTGACGAGGGCGAGCGCACCGGTCAGCATCGAGGGATGACCGATCAGCGCCTGTCGTTTCACTGGTTCCTGCCCACCTACGGCGATTCACGCGGGCTGATGGCGGGCGGACACGGCAGCTTCATGTCCGGTGATCGTCCGGCGACGCTGCGCTACCTCAACCAGCTCACGGCCGCCGCCGAGGACATCGGCTTCGAGGGCGTACTGACGCCGACCGGCGCCTGGTGCGAGGACGCGTGGCTGACCACCGCGATGCTGGTGCAGACCAGCGAGACGCTGAAGTTCCTGGTCGCGTTGCGTCCCGGCCTGACCAGCCCCACCCTGGCCGCGCAGATGGCGGCGACCTTCCAGCGCCATTCCGCCGGGCGCCTGCTGCTCAATGTCGTCACCGGCGGCGAGCAGCGCGAGCAGGAGGCCTACGGCGACTTCCTCGACAAGACCGAGCGCTACGCGCGCACCGGTGAGTTCCTGCACATCGTGCGCGAGCTGTGGTCGCGGACCGAACCGTTCAGCTTCACCGGCGAGCACCTGCGGGTGAAAGACGCCGTCCTCAGCGCCCGGCCCGACCCGATTCCGCCGGTGTTCTTCGGTGGATCGTCGGGTCCGGCCGGGCCGATCGCCGCCCGCTATGCCGACACGTACCTCACCTGGGGTGAACCGGTGGACGCCGTCGCGAAGAAGCTGGACTGGATCCGCGGACTGGCCGCGATCGAGGGCCGCACCGTGTCCTTCGGTCTGCGCATCCACGTGATCAGCCGCGATACCGCCGCCGAGGCCTGGACCGAGGCCGACCGGCTCCTCGACGGCATCTCCCCCGGTGAGATCGAACGGGTGCAGGCGAACCTGGCCAAGAGCGATTCCGAGGGGCAGCGCCGGATGGCCCGACTGCACAACGGCCGGACCGACGGTCTCGAGATCGCCCCGAATCTGTGGGCGGGCGTCGGACTGGTCCGTGGTGGCGCCGGGACGGCGCTGGTGGGTTCACACGCCGAGGTCGCCGATCGACTGCTCGAATACGCCGCGATCGGGATCGATCACTTCATCCTCTCCGGGTATCCGCACCTGGAGGAGGCGTACTGGTTCGGCGAGGGTGTGTTGCCGATTCTGGAGCGCAAGGGCGTGTGGGCCCATCCGTCACGACCGGTGGCGGTGCCAACGGTCGCGCCGTTCACCGCGGCCGCCAGCAGCTGATCCCGCGGGCGTGGCCAGGCTCCCGCCCGCGCCCGCGGTGAGTTCGCACCCCCGAATGGCAGTCTCTGCACCGATGCGTCCGCTGCCGTTTGCCGGGTGGCGCGGTGGCTCAACAGCTTTCACTGGAGGCGTGACCTGCCGATTTTCCGATTACCGACCGGTAGGCCCGAAATGCCATGACGCACACTGTGCCTCGCCGCACCGCATTCCCCCAACCGTTTTCGGCATCGAGTGCAGCGGGGGTTCCACGTGAATCAGCGCAGTTCGAGGCAGGTTCGGACAACGATCGCCAGGGCCGGAAGCGGTCGGCGACAGGCTCGCCGGCGACCTGTGGTCGACCGGGAAGGCCAGTCCGGAACCCATCAGTGCCCCGGCACGTTGACGGGTCATGCCGACCGACCCCTACTGGAACCACAACGTGCACTACCACCCCTGGGTACTCGATCAGGTACCCGACACTGCCCGTACGGCATTGGATATCGGCTGCGGTGACGGGTTACTCGCCCGCAAACTGGCGACCAGGTGCGATGCGGTGCTCGGCGTCGACATCGACGAGCGGGTGATCGCCGGCGCGCCCGCCGCACCCAACGTCCACCTCGAGCACGCCGACTTCCGCGAGCTCGATCAAACCTTCGACGTGGTCACTGCGGTCGCCACGCTGCACCATGTGCCCGTTCGTGACGGCATCACCGCCCTGCGTCACCTCGTCGCCCCCGGCGGCACCCTCGCGGTGGTCGGCCTCTGGAAGATGCACCCGGTCAGCGACTTTCACTACCTCCCGCTCCTGCCCGCGATCTGGGGAATCGACCAGTGGCGGCGGCGGTCCTTCGGCGGCCCGGCCGTGGCCCTTCGGGATCCACAGGAGACGATGACCGAAATCCGGACGGCAGCGGCCGAACACCTCCCCGGCGCGGAGATCCGGCGCCGCTTGATGTGGCGATACACCCTGCGCTGGCATCGACCCCGCTGAGGGTCAGCGCACCGGCCCGCGACTGATCACCGCCCCAGGACTGATCCGTATTGTCCGAATCGATGTGGGGGTGCGCCGACCGGAGTGATACAGTCCGGCGGGATTTTTCGATGGGGAGGGTCAGACATCAACGCATCACGGACAGTTGTGTGGCGCACCGGGTTCGGGGGGTCGAGTCGATGAATCGCACCAGGTGGATCATCGCGGGCGTGGTCGCGGTGGTCGCGGTGATCGTGGCGGTGCTGGTCGTTGTCGTTGTCACGCGCGACGACGATCCGCGGGAATTCGTCTCCGAGAACTACCAGCGGGCGAAACAACTCGATCAGGCCAACGACGGCGTCGCCTACCTCGCGGCAGGCGCACCGGCGGTCGTCGCCGCGGCGATCGCGAAGGCGACCGACCCCAAGGACCGCCGCAACACCGGCGACAACCACTACCTGCGGTTCCCCACCAGGGATTTCATCGCGGTGACCCCCCACGCGGGCGGCTCGATGGTCCTGCTCGACAGCTATTCGAACGGCAACCGCCGCCATCACGCGCACATCAGCGGTTACGGCTGGACCAGCGGCTCGGCGGCGGGCGACTACCGCGGCGGCGGCAGCGACAACGGCGGCAAGTAGTTCATTCGGGCGTCTCGCCCGCACAGCACAGGAGGACACTCATGCTCGCCGACCTGGCGGCGGACGCGGGCGCCGCGCTCGCCTATTCCGCGGTGGGAATCGTGTTGATGGCCGTCGGTTTCGGCGTCGTCGACCTGCTCACCCCGGGCGACCTGCGCGCCCAGATCTGGATCGAACGCAACCGCAACGCCGCCATCCTGTTGGCCTCGAACCTGTTCGGGGTCGGGATCATCGTGGCCGTGGCCATCTGGACCTCCGAGGGCAAGATCGCCGAGGCACTGCTGTCCAGCGCGATCTACGGGGTGATCGGGCTGGCCGCGATGGCGGTGGCGTTCGTGCTGCTCGACGCGCTCACCCCCGGTGACTTCAGGGCCGTCGTCGCCGACGCCGAACCGCATCCGGCGGTGTGGGTCACGGCGTCGGCGCATGTGGCGGTCGCGCTGGTGGTGGCCGCGGGCCTGACCTGATGCCCCGGCACCGCCTGGCCAGGGCGGCGCTGCTGGCGACCGTGTTCGTCTGCGCGGCATGCGGTTTGGTGTACGAGCTGTCGCTGGTCACCCTCGGCAGCTATCTGATCGGTGACACCGCCGCCCAGGCCTCGATCACGCTGAGTGTGATGGTGTGTTCGATGGGTGTCGGCGCGCTGGTGGCGAAACCGTTGCGACCCCATGCCGCTGCCGCTTTCGTGGCGGTGGAGTTGGCTTTGGCCGTGGTGGGCGGGCTCTCGGTGGCGGCGCTGTACGCCAGTTACGCGTGGCTCAACATCTATACGGGCACGCTGGTGCTGGCGGCGGCGGTGATCGGGATGCTCGTCGGCGCGGAGATTCCGTTGCTGATGGAGTTGCTCCAGGACATCCGCGAGCAGGAAGCCAGCAGCGCGGTCGCCGATCTGTTCGCGGCCGACTACGTGGGCGCGCTGCTGGGCGGCTTGGCGTTTCCGTTCCTGCTGCTGCCGGTGTTCGGGCAGATCCGCGGCAGCCTCGTGGTCGGGGTCGTGAACGCGATCGCCGGACTCGCGTTGGCGTTCTTCTTCTTTCGCGACAGGATGACCCGCGGTGCCCGCCACACCCTGATCGCCGCCACCGTCGCGGTGGCCGGTGGCCTCACCGGCAGTTACCTCTACGCCGATCGTTTCGAGGCGACCGCGCAGCAGGCCCTGTTCGCCCACCCGATCGTGTGGCAGACCCGCACGCCCTATCAGCAGATCGTGCTCACCGAATCGTTCTCCCCGTTCGGCACGACCGATACCCGGCTGTATCTCAACGGCGGACTCCAGTTCTCCTCGGTCGATGAGTACCGGTACCACGAGGCGCTGGTGCATCCGGTCCTGTCCGGCCCGCACCGTGAGGTGCTGGTGCTCGGCGGCGGTGACGGCCTCGCGCTGCGCGAGATCCTGCGCTATCCCGATATCGCCAGCGTGACGTTGGTCGAACTCGACCCGGCGATGGTCGACCTCGCCCGCACCGACGACCGCCTGACCGACCTCAACCAGCACGCCTTCGACGACCCGAGGGTCACCGTGGTCAACGCCGACGCGTTCACCTGGTTACGCAGCGCGCCAGGCCTTTTCGATGCGGTGATCGTCGACCTGCCCGACCCCGACCAGACCTCGGTGGCCAAGCTGTACTCGCAGGAGTTCTACGCGATGACCGCGAATGTCCTTGCCCCCGGGGCTCGCATGGTCGTCCAATCGGGCTCACCCTTCTTCGCTCCGCGCTCCTTCTGGACCATCGACGCCACCCTGCGTTCCGCGGGCCTGCACACCACCCCGTACCACGTGGACGTCCCCAGTTTCGGTGACTGGGGCTTCGTGCTGGCGTCGGCCACCACGTCCCCGAACCCGTCCCTGCACGGCCCTGGTCCCCTGCGGTCCCTGGACGAGAACACCCTCGCCGCGGCCACCGTCTTCCCACCCGACCGCCGGGCAGTCGACCCCGAGGTGTCGACGTTGATGCACCCGGTGATCCTGGATCTGCAACGCCAAGAATGGCGTTGACGTCAGACCTGGCCCGAACACGCGAGGTGCGTGCCGACAACGGCGAGCCCGAGTACGGCGACCGCTGCCGACAGCGCCGGAAGCGGTTCGCGGATCAGCCGGGTCGCCGCCCGCCGCACCGCGTCGCTGAACCGCTCGAGCCGGAGCCCGGGCACGGCACGCCCGGTGGTCTCAGCAGCGGCGGTACCACGCAGTTTCCGGCGGACGACGCCGATGAGAGTGAGAACGAGCGCGGTGATCAACATCGTATTCCCCGCCCGCTCAGCGCGTTCCGACAGCGGCGCGCGATGACGTCGCGCGGCGGCCGGGAGCGGTGACGATGCCGAACGCGATCAGGCTGTCGGCGGTGTCGCGGATGGTGTCCTCGATCGGGCGCATGGTCCAGCCGAGTTCGCGGCGGGCCTTGTCGGCGCTGACGTGTTCGGTGCGGCCGAGGACCGGCACGGTCAGCCGCACACCTTTGTCGAAGACGGCGACGAGGCGGATCAGCAGGTTCGGCAGGACGCGGGTCGGGACACGGAAGCCCTGCGGGTTGTAGTCGCGCGCGAGTCGCTGGGCGAGCTCGCCCATCCAGAGCGGCTCGGCGGCGCAGATGTACCGATTGCCCGCGGCCGCGGGCACTTCCATCGCCAGCCGATGCGCGACGGCGAGGTCGCGCACGTCGACAGGAGTCCAGCCGGTGTTCACCGAACCGGGCACGTCGCGGGCCAGCAGGCGGCGGACCGGTTCGTGGGAGGTGCTGGTCCGGGCTTCGAGCAGCGGGCCGAGGATCATGCCGGGGTTGACCACCACGAGTTCGGTTGTGGTGGGCGAGTTCTCGATGAAATCCCAGGCTGCCCGTTCGGCGAGGGTCTTGCTCTTCTGATACGCGGGGATGCGGTCGACCACCGACCAGTCGTCCTCGGTGCGCACCGCGTCCACGTCATGGCCGTAGGCGACGGCGGCGACCGAGGAGGTGAGCACGACCCGGCGCACACCGGCGGCCGCGGCGGCGCGCAGGACGCGCAGGGTGCCGCCGACCGCGGGTTCGATGAGCTCTCGCTCGTGCTCGGGCGGCGTGGCGGGAAACGGTGACGCGACGTGCAGCACGGTGTCGCAGTCGGCGACCGCCGCCGCCCAGCCCGCGTCGTCGTCGAGGGATGCCGCGACGAATTCCAGCTCACCACCGGTGCGGCGGGCGAGTTCGGTGAGGTGGGCGCGTGTGGTGTGCGCGGCGAGGTCGCGCACCGTGGCGCGGACGGCGTAACCGTGGTCGAGGAGTTCGGCGATGCAGTGGCCGGCGACGAAACCTGTCGCGCCGGTGACGAGGACCCGAGTGGTCATGGTGTCTCCTATCTAAGCGGTGCTCAATTAATCTAAACACTGCATAGATTTGCTGTCCAGTGCCAATTTCGGCACGGGTCTCGCCTACGCTCTTCAGGGTGAAGCGCACCAGTTACCACCACGGCGACCTGCGCGCCACGCTGATGGACGCCTGCCTGCGCCTGATCGAGAGCGAGGGTCTGGCCGCGGTGAGCCTGCGCCGCGTCGCCAGGGAGGCCGGAGTCAGCAGCGGCGCGCCCTACCACCATTTCGCCGACCGGGCCGCACTGCTCTCGGCGCTGTCGATCGACGGCTTCCAGCAGCTGGCCACCTACATGGTCACCGCCAGAGCGACAACGACCGACCCCCTCGCGGCACTGACCGAACTCGGCGATGCCTACGTGCGGTTCTCCCGCGAGCACCCGGCCCAGTTCCGGCTCATGTTCCGGCCCGAGCTGTCCCAACCCGACAAACATCCTGATGCCAGCGCCGCAGGCGACGCCGCCTTCAACGTCTTGGTCGACACGCTCGCCCAATGTGTCGCCGAGGGTGCCCTGCCCGCCGAGGGCGCCGAAACCCTCGCCGTCGCCTGGTGGGGGCTGGCGCACGGGCTGGCATCGCTGTGGCTCGACGGCCATCTCGAGAAACGCAGCGAGCAGATGGGCACCCACGCGCCCGAGCTCGTCGACACGATCATGCGCACATTCACCACGCTGATCACGCCGGGGGCATCGACCACCTGACGCGCCGCCGGATATTCCGACGACGCGGCGGGTGCACTCACCTACAGTGGGTACCACCGTGTTAGCCGTTGCGTAGCCGTTTCGAGCAGGAGGCCCGATGTCTGGCACCGCGAAACTCGATCCCGTGGTCGAGGCGTTCGTCGACGCGCTCAACGCGCAGGACACCGACCAGTTCTACGGTGTGCTCACCGAGGACGCGACCATGTCCGATGATGGTGTCGAACGCAATCTCACGCAGTGGACCGAGGCCGAGATCTTCAGTAGCAACGGGCATCTCGTCGTCGACACGGTCGACGCCGACGACGGCCTCGAAATCACCGCCGACTACACCAACAGCCGGTGGGGTTCGATGCGTACCACCTGGCGGTTCGTCCTGCGCGACGGGCTGATCAGCCGATTCGAAACAGGACAGGCGTGACCGACGATCTTCTGCTCACCCCGCGTTACGGCACAGCATCACTCGCCGATCTACTTCCCTCGATCCTGACCTGCCTCGGCGTACCGGGCGACACCGACCGACTCGGTCTCGACCTCGACGTCGACCGGGTCTGCGTGCTGCTCGTGGACGGACTCGGTGCGCAAGCCCTGGCGGCCGAATCCGCTGTGGCGCCGTTCCTGACGAGCCTGCCGGAGGTGAGCATCGACGCCGGTTTCCCGAGCACCACGGCGACGAGCCTGACCACCCTCGGCACCGGCCTGCCCTCGGGCGAGCACGGCATCGTCGGCTACTGCATGCGCCTGCCCGGCGAAGAACGCCTGTTCAATTCGCTCAGGTGGCAACTCATGGGTGACGGCCCGAAGGTCGACGCGCGCACCGCGCTCCCACCCGACCGAATCCAGCCGCACCGCACCATCTTCGAACGCGCCACCGACGCGGGCATCGCGGCGGTGCAGGTCGCGCCGAGCTACCAGGACGGCTCCGGCCTGACCCTGGCCGGCTGGCGGGGCGGCGGATTCCGCACGGCCTATTCGGTGGGCGATCTGGTCGACGGCGTGTTGACCGCTCTCACCTCGGCCCCGAAAACCCTTGTCTACACCTATCATTCGGAACTCGACACCACCGGCCACGCCCGTGGGCCCGCCAGCCGGTCGTGGCGGTTCGAGCTGGCCAACGTCGACCGGATCGCCGCCGAGATCGCGGCGCGGCTGCCCGCCCGCTCGGCGCTCGTCGTCACCGCCGATCACGGCATGGTCGAACTCGTCGAGCGCATCGATTTCGACACCCACCCGTATCTGTCCGACAATGTCGTCGCACTCGGTGGCGAACCACGCGCCCGTCACGTCTACACCGACGACAGTGCCGCCGTCGCCGACACCTGGCGCGGCGTTCTCGGGGACGGGTTCCTGGTGCGCACCCGCGAGGAGGCGATCGAAGCAGGCTGGTTCGGGCCTGCCGTCACCCGCGACGCCGCCGCACGCATCGGCGACCTGGTCGTGATCGCGAGCGGCGACGGCGGTGTCATCCGGTCCGGCGCCGAACCGCTGCAATCGCTGATGATCGGCCACCACGGCTCCCTCACCCCCGCCGAACTGCGGGTTCCCCTGCGGATCCATCGCGCTTGAGCGCCACCACATAAGCTGGCACCGACGCGCGGCTGCGCGTACACGGACCATTCCAGGAGGAAACATGGCTGCCAACACCCGAACCGGCGCCGTCGCGGTGGGCGTCGCGGTGCTGGCGGCACTGGCCACCGGGTGCACCGAGGTCGAGCGGGCACTCAACCAGGGCGGCGACACGACCTGCCGCGACTACGTCAACCAGGACGCGAACACCAAGCGGATCACCATCACCAAGGCGATCAAGCAGCAGACCGGCAACGACAACGAGCCGATGGGCACCGTGGTCGACTCGATGATCGTGCAGGTCGACCTGCTGTGCGCGACCCAGCGCAATGTCGACACCCCGATCAAGAACGCCGACATCGCCGGGATCTTCCTGAACAAGTAATCGTGGGCGTCAAGGCGACGCGACAGTCGCGAGACCGGTGACCTGGCAGTCCTCGCCGTAAACGTTCCCATGGCGGTGGCGAAACTGATAAACAGTAAGCGCCACACCCGTTCTCGTCGCCGGAACGGTGCGTCACCGACAAGCAGGGAGTGAACGTGGACGAGGAACCAAGGAGGGCTCGTCCGCGCGAAGGACTCGGACGTGCTCGACCAGGCGCCCAGGACGACCTGATCGCCGGACCGCACCGGCCCGAACACCTCTCGGACTACCGGGTCGAGCTCGAGAAGCAGTGGAACCGCCTCGCCGCACCGTCGCGCCCTCTGACCCTGCCCCGCGATACCGGGGCCGTGCGCGACGACGTCGCCCAATCCTGGCAGCGCTCTCTGCACACCGTCGACCCCGCCACCGAAGTCGCTCCCGGCTTCAACGACATCAGCGACCGCTGGACGGAATCCCCGCTGCGCAGACCTGTCACCGAACTCGCGGGCCAGCTGCGCGGAATGGCCGAGGAATCGGGCTATCTCGCTGTCGTCAGTGACGAATCGGGCACCATCCTGTGGACCGCGGGCGATCGCACGCTGCGCCGCCAGGGGGAAGCGGTGAACTTCGCTCCCGGCGGTGTCTGGGACGAAAGCCACATGGGCACCAACGGTTTATCGCTGGCCCTGCACGACGACAGGGCCGTCACCGTGTTCTCCGCCGAGCATCTCGTCGCCGCGCTGCACGGCTGGGTCTGCTACTCCGCGCCCATCCACGGACCCGACGGCCGGACGGTCGGCGTGCTCGACCTTTCCTCCACCTGGGAACGCTCGCATCCGATGGTGATGACCTCGGTGCGCGCGCTGGTCACCGCCGTGGAGACGATGCTGCGCGCCGAGGCACCGACCCCGGCACCGGGTGTTCGGCTCGAATGCCTCGGCGCGGCAAGGCTTTTGCGCGACGGCCGCCCGGTGCCACTGCCGCCACGGCAACTCGAGATCCTGGCACTGCTCGCGCTCGAACCCGACGGCTACACCCCCGAACAGCTGCACGCCGCGGTCTACGGCGAGCGGTCGGTCTCGCTGAACACACTCAAAGCCGATGTGTCCCACCTGCGCCGAGCCACCCGCGGCGAGATCGCGAACCGGCGCTACATGCTCACCGGTGCGGTGTCCTGCGATGCGGTGGATTTGCTGGCCGCCATCGAGGGCGGCGACCTCACCTCGGCGCTGTGGCTGTATCGCGGGCCGCTGCTGCCCGGTTCGGATCTGCCCGGCGTCGAACAATGGCGCGCTCACCTCGACGTCGGTATCCGCAACGCGGTGCTCGGCAGCGATCGGCCCGAACACGCGGTGGCGTTCGGGCAGCGGTGCCCCGGCGATGTCGCCGTGCACGAGCACGCCCTGCGGCTACTGCCGCGCGACGATGTTCGCCGCGCTGTCGTTACCGCCCGGCTTTTCACCGCGCGCCAGGGCTGACCTGCACAAACGCCGTCACCAACCTCGTACCAACCTTCGCCGACAATAGTGTGCAGCACGACGCACAGGTCGCGAGGAGCGAGGCGAATGATCTACGGCAAACCCGGATCGGATACCGGCATAGTCAGCTATGCCGCCCGATACGACAACTTCATCGGAGGTGACTGGGCGCCCCCTGTCGAAGGCCGTTATTTCGACAACACCTCACCGGTCGACGGTGAGACCTTCTGCGCCGTGGCCCGCTCCACCGCCGCCGATATCGACATGGCCCTGGAGGCCGCGCACCGCGCCACCGAACGCTGGGCCGCGACCTCGGTCGCCGAGCGCTCCGACATCCTGCTCAAGATCGCCGACCGGATCGAGAACAGCCTCGAACCACTGGCCGTGGCCGAGACCTGGGACAACGGCAAACCGGTCCGCGAAACCCTGGCGGCGGACCTGCCACTGGCCATCGACCACTTCCGCTACTTCGCGGGAGTGCTGCGCGCCCAAGAAGGTTCGCTCTCGCAGATCGACGCCGACACCGTCGCCTACCACTTCCACGAACCGCTCGGGGTGGTCGGGCAGATCATTCCGTGGAACTTCCCGATCCTGATGGCCGCGTGGAAACTCGCGCCCGCGCTGGCGGCGGGCAACTGTGTGGTCATCAAACCGGCCGAGCAGACGCCGGCCTCGCTGCTGCTCGTCGTCGAACTCATCGCGGACCTGCTGCCCGACGGAGTTCTCAACGTGGTCAACGGATTCGGCGTCGAGGCGGGCAAGCCGCTGGCGCAGAGCCCGCGCGTGGCCAAGATCGCCTTCACCGGCGAGACCACCACGGGGCGGCTGATCATGCAGTACGCCAGCGACAACATCATCCCGGTCACCCTCGAACTCGGCGGCAAGAGCCCCAACATCTTCATGCCCGATGTGTTGGCCGCCGACGACGACTACCTCGACAAGTGCGTCGAGGGGTTCGTCATGTTCGCCCTGAACCAGGGCGAGGTGTGTACGTGCCCGTCGCGGGCGCTGATCCACTCGTCGATCTACGACGAATTCCTCGCCCGCGCCATCGCCCGCACCGAGGCCATCGTGTCCGGTCATCCACTCGACACCGAGACGATGATCGGCGCGCAGGCCGGCAACGACCAGTACGAGAAGATTCTGTCCTATTTCGACATCGGCAGAGCCGAAGGCGCCCGCGTGCTCACTGGAGGGGAAGCACGCAAGGTCGACGGTCTACCGGGTGGGTACTACATCGAACCCACTGTCTTCGCAGGTGAGAATACGATGCGGATCTTCCAGGAGGAGATCTTCGGCCCGGTCGTCGCGGTCACCCGCTTCGATACCGTCGACGAAGCGATCCGCATCGCCAACGACACCCTCTACGGTCTCGGTGCGGGCGTGTGGACCCGCGACATGTTCACCGCCCACCGACTGGGCCGCGGCATCAAGGCGGGCCGGGTCTGGACCAACTGCTACCACGCCTACCCCGCCCACGCCGCGTTCGGCGGCTACAAGAAGTCCGGATTCGGCCGGGAGAACCACGCGATGATGCTCGGGCACTACCAGCAGACCAAGAACCTGCTGGTCAGTTATTCGACGACGAAACTCGGGATGTTCTGATGCAGAATCGAATCCACCGTGTCGAGATCACCGAGCGCGCCCAGAACCTGCTACGCCGCGTCATCGAAGACAACGGACCGGTGCTGTTCCGCCAGACGGGCGACTGCTGTGACGACGACAGCGCGCCGGTGTGCCTGTCGACCAAGCAGTTCCCGATCGAGAAAGCCGACGTCCTGCTCGGGCGCCTGAGCTGGCACACCGAATTCTGGATCAGCGCCGAGCAATTCGAATGCTGGAAGGATACCCACTTCACCGTCGATGTGGCGCGCGGCGAGGCCGCCGAGGACTCCCTCGAAGCCGGTCACGGCCAGCGCTTCGTCTTGCGCGCCAGACAGCTGACCGAGGCGGAGAACGCGGCACTGGCGGCCGCACCGCCACCACGAACGGGCGCCGACCGCACGCTGTAGCGGCGCCGCCGAAAACCTGACCTGGCAGCATCTTTCCCGGCGCTGCCAGGTCGCGGCGAGCCCCCGCCGACTGGGCCATCGAGGCTCAGCCGGCGGGGTGAGCTCGCCGTTTTTTCGTGTCCGCCCCATATAGCAAATGTGTTCCCGCGCAAACCAAATCGCGTCTCGCTCAGCGAGACAGACACGACAACAGTGCAACGATTCCGTTACGTTATGGCGATGTTCTTAGCGAGACTCGGTGTGCGCACCCGGATTCTGGCGATTGCTCTCATCCCGAGTTTGACTCTGGTGGTGGTCGGCGTCGGTACGGCGGGCTACCTGGTCGAGCAGAGCAACAAGGCCAAGTCGTGGGCCGTGCAGTTGCAGGATGCCGCCGTACCGGCCCGTGAGCTGATCGAGGCGGTCCAATCCGAGCGCCACCTCACCCTGGCCCACATCGCAGGCGACGAGACCGCCTCGCTCGCGCTCGCCGCCGCGCGCACGCGCATGGACGGCGCCTTTCGCGGGCTGATCGCCGCGGGTGAGAACCTGCGCGCGATCGATGACTCCAATATCGGCGACGACAAGGCCGGCTTCGCCACGCTCGGCACGCATCTGGACGGCGTCCGCAAGGGCTCCGATGCCCGGATGCTGCCGATCGCGGACGCCTACCTGTTCTACAACTCGCTGCTCAACGTGATCATCCAGGGCACCAAGGTCGCCGAGCGCGCGGCGCCCGACGCGATCGTCGCTTCCGGTGTGTCCGAGGGACTGCGCTTGCTCGGTGCCGCCGAGGCGATGTCACGCAGCAACGCGGTCGCCGCCGCGATGGTGGCCTCCGACGGCGCCTCGACCATCCCGCTCGACGAGTTCACCAACCAGACCGGCCTCTACCACGGCGAAATCGCCAACCTGGCCGCCGGCCTCGACGAACCCGAGCGCAGTGCCGTCGTCGCTTTGACGGCCACCGGGCACTGGCAACAGCTCAGCGCCATGGAATCGGCTCTCGTGCAGCGTTTCGCGGTGTCGGCGGCCGCCCAGGCGAGCACCTCGACCAGCAAGACCCCCACCCCCGCCGCACTGCCGATGGCGATTCCCGAATGGCAGAACGCCGCGGCCGAGGTCAACCGGAGCCTGCTCGACTCCTACACCACCTACAACGACCACGTGCAGAAGCTCGCCGAGGACTCCGCGCGCAAGGCCGAGACGAACGCCGCGCTGGCCGGTGGCGGCGTGCTCGCGCTGAGTGTGCTCGTCTTCCTCGTCGCGGTGGTCCTGGCCAATCGGATCATCCGCCGGCTGCGCCGCCTGCGTACCGCGACACTGCAACTCGCCGACGAGCAGCTGCCCGCCACCATGCGCACCCTGCGCGACGGTGGCGAGGTCGACCCTGCCGAGACCACGCCGACCCTCGACTTCGGGCGCGACGAGATCGGTCAGGTCGCCAAGGCCTTCGAGCACGCCGCGGCCGCGGCGATCGGTGCCGCGGTCGACGAGGCCCGCACGCGCGAAGGTGTGCGCGCGGTGTTCCTCAACATCGCCCACCGCAGCCAGATCGTGGTGCACCGCCAGCTCGAGATCCTCGACGAAGCCGAACGGCGCCAAGAGGATCCGGCGCTGCTCGAGACCCTGTTCCGGCTCGACCACCTGGCCACCCGCGAACGCCGCAACGCCGAGAACCTGATCATTCTCGGCGGCGGTCGCCCGGGGCGGCAGTGGCGGCAGCCGGTGCCGGTGATGGACGTGGTGCGCAGCGCCATCGGTGAAACACTCGACTACGCCCGCGTGCGGGTCACCAAACTGCCCGAGGTCAGTGTCGTCGGCACCGTCGTGGCCGACCTCGTGCACCTGCTCGCCGAACTGGTCGACAACGCCACCGCGTTCTCCCCACCGCAGTCACGGGTCGAGGCGGGCGGCAATGTCGTCGGCAAGGGTGTGGTCGTCGAGATCACCGACCAGGGCATGGGCATGAGCGCCGACGACCTGGACCGCTACAACACCATGCTGGCCGATCCGCCGGACTTCGGTGTCGGCACGCTGTCCTCGGACTCGCGCCTCGGCCTGTTCGTGGTGGCCCGGCTGGCCCTCGCGCACGGTGTGTCGGTGCGGCTGAGCGAATCCGATTACGGCGGTATCCGGGCGATCGTGCTGATCCCGCAGCAGTTGCTGGCGGGCGAGGCCGACCTGGCGGGCACGCCACCCACGATGACGGGCCCGCTGCGCCGTGGCCTGCCCGCGCCGCAGGAATCCGGACCGATCGCCGCCCTCGAATCGGCACCGGCACCGGTCGCGACACTGGTCGCCGATCCGCCGACACCGCGTCCGATGGCACCGGCACCGGAAATGCCCGCCGTGGCACCCCCGCGCTACGACACCGCTTCCGACGAACGCCCCGCGCTGCCGCGGCGCAGCAGGCAGACGAATCTGGCGCCCGAGCTCGCCGAGCCCGCCGCCGAGACGCCGAGCGCACCGGAGCGTCCCCGCTCCCCCGAACAGGCGCGCGACATCATGTCCGCGATCGAGAACGGCACCCGCCAGGGTCGCAAACAACAGACCCCTTCGAATCAGGACGAACAGGAAGGCTGAGGTGAACTCTTCCCCCGGTGATCTCAACTGGCTACTCGACGATCTCGTCGACCGGCTGGCAGGGGTCCGCTACGCGGTCGTGCTGTCCACCGACGGACTGCTGCTCGGACGCTCCTCGCAGATGAAGCGTGAAGACGCCGAACACTTCGCCGCCATGTCCTCGACCCTCTACGGTCTCGCGCGCAGCGCGGGCAGCCGGTTCGACGGCGGCGGCGTGCGCCAGGCGGTGATCGAACTCGATCGAGCGGTGCTCTTCGTCACCTCGGCAGGCGACAATGCCTGCCTGGCACTGCAAGCCAACGAGTCGGCCAATCTCGGCATGGTCGCCTACGAAATGAATCTCACCGTGCAGCGGGTCGGCAGCTATCTGTCGACGGAGCCGCGGCACGGGCATGCGCAGCTATAGAAAGTTTCGACAATGACTCGACTCGGCGATCCGTGGTTCGACGACGCGGCCGGACCTCTCGTCCGGCCGTACGCGGTGACCCGCGGACGCACCATGGGCGCGGCGCACGATCTGGACATGCTCACGGTGGTGGTGGCGGTTCATCCCGCCCCCACCCTGCGTAAGCCGGAACCCGAGTACACGACGATCGCACAACTGTGCAAGCGTCCGCAGTCGGTGGCCGAGGTCTCGGCCGTGCTCAAACTGCCTCTGGCGGTGACCAAAATCCTCGTCGGTGATCTCATCGCCGAGGGCCACCTCATCTTCCGGGCTCCGGTAGCGGCCGAGGCCGGTGCCGGTGACCTCAACATATTGCGAGCGGTTCTGGATGGCATCCGAAAACTATGACCCGACAGCCGCAGGCGGCCAGCACCTCGCCGCCTCGGTCAAGATTCTCATCGCCGGCGGCTTCGGCGTCGGCAAGACCACCATGGTCGGCGCGATCAGTGAGATCGCGCCGCTGCGGACCGAAGAGCTGATCACCGAGGTCAGTACCGGTGTCGACGATCTGTCGGGGGTCGAGCAGAAGCACACGACCACCGTCGCGCTGGATTTCGGCCGCATCACCATCGACCGGGATCTGGTGCTGTACCTGTTCGGCACCCCTGGCCAGGACCGCTTCTGGTTCCTGTGGGACGAGCTGTGCCGTGGCGCGCTCGGCGCGATCGTGCTGGCCGACACCCGGCGGTTGAGCAATTCCTTTGCGGCAGTGGACTTCTTCGAGCGGCGCGGCTTGCCGTTCCTGATCGCGGTGAACTGCTTCGACGGTGCGCCGCGCTACACCGTCGACGAGGTGCGTGACGCGCTGGATCTGGATCCGAACACGCCGGTGATCCTGTGCGACGCACGCGACCGGCCCTCGGCCAAGGCGGTACTCACCCACCTGGTCGAGTACCTGATCGATCGCGCCGCACGGACCCCCGTCACGACCTGAGCGACTACACCGAGCCCGGAGCGGGGATTGCCCGTTCCGCGGCTCGGCTGGTCTTCTCCCAGGCCGACCAGGTCGCTGTCTTGGCGCGGGTGAGGTGGAAGGCCAAGTCGTACACCATGTTTCCGAGCAGCAGCCGCAGCGGCGGCTCGTCGGAGTTGACGAGCGTGAGCAGTGCCTCGGCCGCGAGGGCGGGTTCGCTGTCGACCGATCCCTCGGCCCACTGCGCCTCTAGCTGGGCGCGCAGCGGGGCGTAGGCCTCGATCGGCGTGGTGTTCGCCATGGCCGAGTACAGGTCGGTCCAGTAACCGCCCGGCTGCAGAATGCTCACCGAGACACCGAATTCCCCGGCTTCCAGTGCCAGTGCCTCACTCATTCCCTCCAGCGCGAACTTGCTCGCCGCGTACATCCCCGACAGCGGGAACCCGGCGAGTCCGCCGATGCTCGACACCTGCACGATGTGCCCGGACCGTTGGACGCGCAGGTGCGGGAGTACCGCCTGGCTCACCCACAGCGCGCCGAAGAAGTTGACCTCCATCTGGGCACGGGCCTCGGCCTCGGTGAATTCCTCGATCATGCCCATCGAGAGGGTGCCCGCGTTGTTGATCACGATGTCGAGGCGGCCGAAGTGGGCGACGGCGGCATCGACTGCCTCCTGCACCGCGCCACGATCGGTGACGTCGAGGGTCAGTGGCAGCACCTTGCCCGGGTGGGCCGCGGCGAGTTCGTCGAGCGCGGATCGGGTGCGGGCCGCGACGGCGACCCGATCCCCTACCGCCAGTGCGGCTTCGGCGAAGGCACGGCCGAGACCGCGGCTCGCTCCGGTGATGAACCAGACACGGGATGCGGTGGTACCGGCGGTGGTCATGGAGTTCCTCCTTCGCTAGACAAGACGTTGCGTCTCGCCTGATGAATCGAGGATGCCACCGGCTCACGGCGGTGTCAAGACGCAACGTCTCGTCTCTTTTGATTGCTATCATGTCGGCATGAGCCAGCAGGTGAATCCCGCGCCGAGACCGTCGGCGGACGCGACCCGCCGCAACGAAGGATCCCGGCGCGCGATCCTGTCCGCCGCTTTCGAGCTGGCGGGCGAGGTCGGCTTCGACAAGCTGACCATCGAGGCGATCGCCGCCAGAGCAGGCGTCGGCAAGCAGACGGTCTACCGATGGTGGCCCTCCAAGGGCGCGGTCCTGCTCGATGCCTTTCTGATGCTCAGTGAGTCCGGTGCCGGCGAGGCACCCGGCCTACCTGATACCGGCGATCTGGAAGCCGACCTGAAACTCGTTCTCCGCGCCACCGTCGCCGAACTCGCCGACCCCCGCTTCGATCTCCCCTTACGCGGCCTGACCAGCGCGATCTTGAACGACACCACCCTGGCCGCCACCTACGCCGAACGCCTCCAGGCGCCGATGGACGCGCTCAAACGCCGCAGACTGCAAGCCGCGCAGGCCGCGGGCCAGCTCGCCGACGACATCGACCTCGACGTGGCCATCGCGATGATCTGGGGCCCGCTGCTGGACCGATGGCTACTGCGCACGGGCACGCTGACCACCGAATTCGCCGATCGCGTGGTCGAGACCGCCCTCAGGGGTCTACGCGGCTGAGCCCACCCGAACCGTCCGCTCAGCCCCAGGTCGCCTGATCCGGGACCGGCGAATCGAAGATCACGTAGAAGAAGTGACCAGGGGTCAGTTCGTTCATGTCGTGCCAGCGACCCCACGGGTCTCGCTGGTAATAGTTCTCCATCCCGGTGCCGTCGTCGTAGCAGACGATGTTCGACGTGCCGAACGGGCTCCAGTACACATCGGTGCCGGGGCGTTGCGGCTCGAGCGCGGTGCGGAACAGGTGGCTGCACGGGGTGATGATCGGGTCGTAGTAGGTGGGCTGAGCGACGGCGGTGGCCTGCCCCGCGATCCCGGCGACCGTCACCGCGGCGGCCGCAAGGCCGAGACGAACTGTGGAACGCATCGAAATCTGCTCCTCATCTGAGCGGAAAATGAAGGCCCTTCGTATCGCGAACGATATTACGCCCGGACACCAGACGCCGCCGAAATCCGACCGTAGACGGATCTGCCGAGGCCCCGGTCGCGTTACCGTGGCATGAGCGGTTTCAGCGGAGAGTAGGAAAAGCTGTGGACAGCACGACAATTGCCCGGCAGTGCACCCTGTGCGAGGCACACTGCGGAATTCTGGTCACGGTCGAGGATTCGCGGGTCACCCGCATCGAAGGAAATGCGGATGACGTGCTGTCGAAGGGCTACATCTGCCCCAAGGCGACAGCCATGGGCGGTCTGCACCACGATCCGGACCGGCTGCGGACACCGATGCGCCGCGTCGGCGACACCTTCCAGCCGGTCGGCTGGGACGAGGCGTTCCGCGAGATCGGGCAGCGTCTGCGCGCGGTGCGAGCCGCGCACGGTCCCAGCGCCATCGGGATGTACATCGGCAACCCGGCCGCGCACAGCTCCTCGGTGATGTACGGCGGCCTGTTACGGGCCGTCCTGCTGACCCGCAATTTCTTCTCCGCGTCCTCGATCGATCAGTTCCCGCAGGAATTCGTCGCGTGGCGGATGTTCGGTTCGAATGTGCTGATGCCGATCACCGACATCGACCGCACCGACCGGCTGGTGGTGCTCGGCGCCAACCCCGCGGTGTCCAACGGATCGATCACCACCATGCCCGGCGCGAAAACGCGCATCAAAGACGTCCGTGCCCGGGGCGGCACCGTCGTCGTGATCGACCCGCGCCGCACCGAAACGGCCCGGCTGGCAGACGAACACGTGGCGGTACGTCCCGGCGGCGATGTCTACCTGCTGCTCGGAATGCTGCATGTGCTTGTCACCGAAGAACTGTGCGACGAACAGGCGGTGCGCGCACTGTGCACCGGTTGGGACGAGCTCGCCGTACTGGTCGCCGACACCACCGCCGAACGCATGGCGTCACTGGCAGGGGTCGACGCCGAGACCATCCGGCGGCTGGCGCGTGACCACGCGGCGGCGCCGTCGGCGGTGATCTACGCGCGAATCGGGGTGTGCCAGCAGGTGACAGGCACACTAACCCACTGGCTGGTCAACACGATCAACGCGGTCACCGGAAACCTCGATCGCGCGGGCGGCCAGATGTTCGCGACCCCCGTCGTCGACGCCGCCCGGTACGCGAAATACCTGCCGATGGGACACGGCGCGTGGACCGACCGCTCCGGCGCGCACAAGTCGTTCCGCAGCGAACTGCCGGTCGCGGTCCTCGCCGAGGAGATCCGCACCGAAGGACCGGGCCAGATCAAAGCGATGATCACCTACGCGGGCAATCCGGTGCTCTCGACCCCGCAGGCCGACAAGCTCGATGCCGCGCTGGAATCCCTGGATTTCTACGTGGCCGTCGACATGTACGTCACCGAGACGACGCGGCACGCCGACTTCATCCTGCCGCCGGTCTCGGCACTGGAACGCGAGGAACTGAGCCTGCTGTTCCCGATCTTCAGCGTGCGCAACAACGCCCGCTACGACGCCAAGGTATTCGATCCACCGGCCGACGGGCTGGAGGACTGGCAGATCCTGGCAAAGCTGGTGACCGAGATGGTCCCGCTGCCGGTACGACGGGTCACCGGACGCGCGCTCAACGCCGCGTTCGAACAGTTCAGCCCCCTGCGGCTCACCGCGGCCGCCGTCGCGACAGGCCCCTACGGAGTCCTGCGTCGCGGACGAAACGGGTTGACGCTGAAAAAGATTCGGGACGCGGCGGGCGGTGTCGACCTCGGCCCGTTGCGGCCACGGCTGCCCGAACTGATCGGCACCAGCGACCGCAGGACACACTTGGCTCCCCCGGATTTCCTGGCGGCGGTACGCACGGTTCTCGACGACGCGACCGCGGCGGCCGAGCCCGGCTACGACCTGCAGCTGATCGGCCGGCGTCACCTGCGCAGCAACAACTCCTGGCTGCACAACATCCCGTCGATGGTGAAGGGCCGCGACCGCTGCACCGTGCTCATCCACCCCGACGACGCCGCCGCCCGCGGTCTCACCGACGGTGATCCGGCGACGGTCGAATCCCCCGTCGGTTCGATCGTGGTTCCGGTGGAGATCAGCGGCGATATCCGTGCCGGGGTGGTGGCGATCCCGCACGGCTGGGGGCATCGCGAACCCGGAGTCGGCTGGTCCGTCGCGGCGGCGCTACCGGGCGCCAATGTCAACCTGCTGCACGACCCGGCCCGCACCGACCCGCTCTCCGGCACCTCGGCGGTCAACAACACGTGGGTGCGGGTGAGCCCGGTCGAGGCCGAAACCCCGCACGCCACAACGCCATCCGAGGTCGCCGCCGCGCCGCGGTGAACCCGATCACTGGTTCGGGTCCACCGCGCCGGGTTCAGCGGAAGCGCAGGTTCGCGGTGGCGAGGCCGAAGATCTTGCGGCCGCCGGACTTGGCGGTGATCGCGATCACCGCCGAACGGGTCTCGGGATCGAGGGACTTCACGCGGCCGGTGAACTCGACCTCGCCGCCCTCCCGGCTGACGATCGTGGGGCTCGACAGGCGCACGCCGTAGCGGGTGACGGCGCCGGGGTCGCCGGACCAGGTGGACACGAAGCCCGCGCCAAGGCCCATCGTGAGCATGCCGTGGGCGATGATGTCGGGCAGACCGGCCAGCTCGGCGATCTTCTCGTCCCAGTGGATGGGGTTGTTGTCGCCGGACACACCGGCGTAGTTGACGAGGTCGCCGCGCGAGACGCGGGCATCGCGCAGCGGCAGTTCGGCGCCGACGGTCAGCTCGTCGAACGACAGCGCGGTGTTCGGGACACGCGCGGCGCCCTCGACAGACAGCGGCACCTCGCCCTCGGGACGCAGGGTCGTCTCCACGGCCGCGCTCTTCTCGGCGCTGAAGATGCTGACCCCGTGGAGCATGATGTTCTCCACCGCGGCGGTGATCTCGGGCGAGACGCCGTCGTCGCCGGTGATGCCGACGACCGTGGTGTGCATGATGTGCACGGTCTCGCCGAGCTCGTCGACGAACGTGTTGGTGACGGTGATCAGGTCCTTGCCCGCGATCGTGCGCACCGAGGACAGCTCGACGTCGACCACGAGACGGTCACCGGCCACGATCGGCTTGTGCTGTTCGAAGACCTGCTCGGTCTGCACGAACATGTCGTAGCCGACGACGACCGATTCGAACAGCAGCTTGTTGGCAGCCATAGCCGGAATCGAGACGAACGTCAGAGGCGCGACCAGGCCCGAGTAGCCGAGCGCGGCGGCGGCCTCGTCCTCCCAGTGCGCGGGATGGAAGTCCTGCACGGCGCGCGCGTACTCGCGGATCTTCTCGCGGCCGACCTCGTAGACGCCCTCGACCCGGTAGTAGTGCCCTACCTTCGACGCTGTATCGGGGGCATCGACAGCAAGGTCATCGACTACGGAAGTCACTATGAATCACCTTCGTTCGGGGAACGGACACCCGGCAGGCTAGTCGACGCGCAGGCGGACCGGGCATTCCTTGGCACAGTTCACAGTTCTGTGGCCTTTCGCCGCGGTCAGAAGGAGGGTACGTCGCTGGTGCTGGCGTTGCCACCGATCGAGGGCTGCAGCGTGATCTCCCAGTCGGAGTCACCGTCGAACGGGTCGTCGAACTTCTGGAATTCACGCTCGCGGGTGAAGGCCAGCGTCGCCTCGTCCCAGTCCTTTCCGGTCTTCAGATAGACGTAGTAGGTGCCGTCGATCCCGTTGAGCGTGGCGTTGGAGTTGCCCTGCACGTAGATCGTGGCCTGCGGTTTCTTGGGATCGCCATTGGTCACCACCACCGCGAAGTCGTCGCTGTTGCCGTTGACGATATCGAGCTTGCCCGCGCCGACCAGCCCGTCCTGCTGGACCACCGCACCGTTGTCACCACGCCGGTTCAGCAGCGGGGCCGGCGGCGTGGTGGCGCGCACCGTCGTGCTCGTCGTCGCCGCGCTGCTCGTCGGCGCGGATTCGACCGACTGCCCCGACTCGCAGCCCCCGACCAGAAGGGCCGCCGCGATCGCGGACACGGCATACCACTGACGATTCGACATCGTTCCCACCCCGAGTTCATGGACCGAGCTCCCCGAGCCGGTCTTCCCCGCCAGTATCGCGTGATTCGCCCGATATGTCACCACGAAAACTTCGCGAAAACCCTTCCCCAGTTATCTGGAATGAGTCATAATCTGGAATGTGTCCACCCAACCGGCCTACGAACAGATGCTGCGCGCAGCCTCACTGCGCGTCACCGCGCCACGCCTGGCGGTGCTCACCGCAGTGCACCAGCATCCGCACGCCGACACGGACACCATCCTGAGCCGAGTCAGAGCCACCCTCGGGGCCGTCAGCCAGCAGGCCGTCTACGACGTACTGCGGGCCCTCACCAGCGCCGGACTGCTCCGGCGAATCCAGCCGATGGGCACCGTCGCGCGTTATGAGACCCGCGTCGGTGACAACCATCATCACCTGGTGTGCCGATCCTGTGGGGTGATCGTCGATGTCGAATGCGCTGTCGGCGACGCGCCCTGTCTGACTCCCCTGGACGATCGCGGTTTCGTCGTCGACGAGGCCGAGGTCATCTACTGGGGCCGCTGCCCCGACTGCACGTCAGCACCTTCACTCTCCTGAAAGGATTCACCGTGCCCGAGGAACACCCACCTATCGCGGAAGCCAACACGGAACCCGGTGACAGTGGCTGCCCCGTCATGCACCGCCCCCTCGCGTCCACCGACGCGCGTGGCAGCAACCGTGACTGGTGGCCCAATCAGCTCGATCTCACACTGCTGCAGAAGAATCCGGCCGTCGCGAACCCGATGGGCGAGGATTTCGACTACGCGGCCGAATTCGCCACCCTCGACCTGGCCGCGGTGAAGGCCGATATCGAGCAGGTCATGACGACCTCGCAGCCCTGGTGGCCCGCCGACTTCGGCCACTACGGCCCGTTCTTCATCCGGATGGCCTGGCATTCCGCGGGCACCTACCGCGTCGGCGACGGCCGCGGCGGCGCAGGCGCTGGGATGCAGCGGTTCGCGCCGCTCAACAGCTGGCCCGACAACGCCAGCCTCGACAAGGCGCGCCGTCTGCTGTGGCCGGTGAAGAAGAAGTACGGCCGCAAGCTGTCGTGGGCCGACCTCATCGTCTACACCGGCAATGTCGCGCTCGAGTCGATGGGCTTCGAGACCTTCGGCTTCGGTGGCGGCCGCGTCGACCAGTGGGAGCCAGAGGAGGACGTGTACTGGGGCCCGGAGCGCACCTGGCTCGGCGACGAACGCTACACCGGTGAACGCAACCTCGACCGGCCGCTGGCCGCGGTGCAGATGGGCCTGATCTACGTCAATCCCGAAGGCCCCAACGGCAATCCGGACCCGATCGCCGCCGCCACCGACATCCGCGAGACCTTCGCGCGGATGGCGATGAACGACGAGGAGACCGCCGCGCTCATCGCGGGCGGCCACACCTTCGGCAAGACCCACGGCGCGGGCGACGCCGAGCTGGTCGGTGTCGAACCGGAAGCGGCGCCACTGGAGCAGCAAGGGCTGGGCTGGAAGAGCAGCTTCGGCACCGGCGTCGGCGAGCACGCCATCACCAGTGGCCTGGAAGGCATCTGGAACAGCACCCCCATCACCTGGGACAACAACTTCCTCGAAACCCTCTACGGGTACGAATGGGAGCTCAGCAAGAGCCCGGCGGGCGCGCACCAGTGGATCCCGAAGGACGGCGCGGGCGCCGACACCGTGCCCGACGCGTTCATCGAGGGCAAGAAGGTCGCGCCGACCATGCTCACCACCGACCTGTCGCTGCGGTTCGACCCGATCTACGGGCCGATCACCCGCCGCTGGCTGGACAACCCCGCGGAGTTCGCCGACGCGTTCGCCCGCGCCTGGTACAAGCTCACCCACCGCGATATGGGACCGGTCGTCCGCTACCTCGGCCCGCTGGTCCCGTCCGAGGAACTGCTGTGGCAGGACCCGGTTCCCGCCCAGACCGGGCCGGTCATCGGGGAAGGCGAGATCGCCACGCTCAAGGGCCAGATCCAGGCCTCGGGGCTGACCATCGCCCAGCTGGTGTCGACGGCGTGGGCGGCGGCCTCGTCGTTCCGCGGCAGCGACAAGCGCGGCGGCGCCAACGGTGGCCGGATCCGGCTGCAGCCGCAAGCGGGCTGGGCGGTCAACCAGCCCGACGAGCTCGCCCAGGTGGTGCGCGTCTACGAAGGCATCCAGGACACCTTCAACGCCGCGGGCGGTGCGCAGGTGTCGTTCGCCGACCTGGTCGTCCTCGGCGGCGCGGTCGGTGTCGAACAGGCCGCTCAGGCCGCCGGTTTCCCGGTGACGGTGCCGTTCACGCCGGGCCGCACCGACGCGACCCAGGAGCAGACCGACATCGAGTCGTTCGACGCGCTCGAGACCGCGGCCGACGGCTTCCGCAACTACGTGTCCAAGGACGCGCAGATCCCCGCGGAATTCCTGCTCATCGACAAGGCGAACCTGCTCACGCTCAGCGCACCGGAGATGACCGTGCTGATCGGTGGTCTGCGGGTGCTCGGCGCGAACTACCAGTCCGCGCCGCTCGGTGTGTTCACCGAGACCCCGGGTGCGCTGACGAACGACTTCTTCGTCAACCTCCTCGACATGGGTACCGAGTGGACTCCGTCGGCGACCGACGACGGGGTCTACGAGGGCCGCGATCGCGCCTCCGGCGCGGTGACCTGGACCGGTAGCCGGGTCGACCTCGTGTTCGGCTCCAACTCGCAGCTGCGGGCCGTCGCCGAGGTCTACGCCACCGACGACGCGAAGGAGAAGTTCGTGCACGACTTCGTCGCCGCGTGGACCAAGGTGAGCAACCTGGACCGCTTCGACCTGGTCTGATCCTCACCACGAAACACCCTGCGGCGCACCATGAGCCGCAGGGTGTTTCGCTGTCGATCAGGACTCGGCGAGCTCGGCCAGCCGGTCCACCGACGCCTGCAGCTTGTCGGCGGTCGTCGCCCTGGCCCGCACCTGACGCAGCTCGTCGTGCAGTGCGGTCCAGTCGTAGGTATGGGTCACCCGAGTGTGGGTGTCGTCGATCGGCTCCAGCTCCCAGCGCCACAGGTGGCCGGGCGGGGTCTTGTCACGCTCGGACGGATTCCACGCGATGCGACGGCCCTCCTCGAACTCGACGATGTGGTTGTCGCGGTCGGCACCGTTGGTCAGCGTCGTGGTGAACACGTCGCCGACCGCGCGCACCCGCTGGCCCGTGTTCGCCTGCGCGAGATTGTCGTTACCGTCCCAGCGCGGCTGCTGCGCGGGATCGGCGATCAGGTCGAAGATCACGGCGGGGCTCGCCGCGATCTCGCGGGAGGCGTGGACGATGCGTGGCACGTCGATGGTTTCGGTCACCGGCCGATCGAACCAGCAGCTCACCCGCCTCGGCAACCATTCCGCTCGAGGCAGCGAGAAATAGACGCGGACACGCAGTGTTGCGTCGCCGCGCAGGGCCGGAGGTACGCCTAATTCGTGCGGTACACCGCGAACACGGGGATCTCGCGACTGGTGTTGTCGCGATACTCGGCGAAGCCCGGCAGTCGCTCGACCATCCGGTCGTAGAGGGCGGTCCGCTCGGGATCGGCGACGAGTTCCGCCTTGCCCCGGTAGGTTTCGGATCCCACCTCGAGGGTGAGCTCCGGGTCGGCGACCAAGTTGAAATACCAGGCGGGATGCTTGTCGGCGCCGCCGTTGGAGGCGATCAGCACGATCCGATCGCCGTCGGGCAGATACACCAGCGGATTGGTAATCGCGCGCCCGGACTTCGCGCCGGTCGTGGTGATGATCACCATGGCGTCGTTGCCTTCGAACATGCCGCCGACGCGACCTCCGTTGGCACGGAACTCGGCGATCACCTGGTCGTTGAAAGCGTTCATCGTGGTCCTCTCGTTGGTAGCTCCCCCTGGCCCAACGATCCAGGCGCGCCCCGCATTCCAGCGCTGTCCACGGCATATGCGCCAAAGTAGTGACTTACTCTAACGTTGCGGGGTGCTAGGACATTCACATGCGACGAGTGGGGCGCTGGCCTGGGCCGGTACTGCCGCAGCGTTACCACTCACGGTTGCCGCTTTCCCTCTGTTCGACAGCGAGACAACGAAATTCGGCATCGCCGAACTCATCATCGGTACGTTCCTCACCGCGGGCGCGGCGCTGTTGCCGGACGCCGATCATCCGAGCGGCACCATTTCCCACGTGCTCGGGCCGGTGTCACATCACCTGTGCCGCTTGATCTCCTGGGTGTCGGGCGGGCACCGGCACGGAACACATTCGCTGCTGTTCGTCGTCGCGGCGATCGCGGCCACCTGGGCGGGCGAGCACTACCTTGGGCGGCCGTTCACCTTGAGCCTGGTGTTCTTCCTGCTCGCGCTGGCGGTGCGGTCGCTGCACCTGTGCCCACCGGGGAAGAGCGTGCGGACGTACGGCACGGTGGTTGTGCTGGCATCGGCGGGAACTTTCGCCGTCGATCATTGGATCGTCGATCGACCGGTGTGGCTGCCGATCTGCGTCGGGCTGGGGTGTCTGGCGCATCTGCTGGGCGACTGCCTCACCGATCGGGGCTGCCGGCTGTTGTGGCCGTTCCCGTTGCGCACGCGGGTTCCGCTGATCGAACGCACCGGCAATCGGGTCGAAACCTGGTTTCTCTCCCCGCTTTTCGTCCTCGGCACGATGGGTGCGCTCTGGTACGCGATCATGCACCGGCCGTGATCACCGGGACGGCGGTGCACGCGACCGCCGTCCCGAACCCGACCGGCCCCTCCCCTGCCAGGCCGGCGTAGCCGGTCTTTCCGCATAGTCGTGGCAAACACATATTTTGATGCGCATATCTCTGTATCTCGATGCGATTCGTGTGCACCACAGCCCGAAAGGCCGGGCATCGTCGCTGGTCACAGAACGCGCCCCGGACACAGCGACATTCGGTGCACAGTTGTACTCTCAACCACGTGACGGAGCAGCTCCCCCAACCCCAGGCCGAAGTACAGGCACTCACACGCCTGGCCGGTGACGAGTTCGCCGGCGCGGTCGAGGGGATCGCAGCGATGCACCGCGCCATCTCCGACCGGGTGTTCGCGGCGATTCGGCTGGGCGTCGGACCCGCCGCCGCTCCGGTGAAGACCGTGCACGACGCCATCACCGATGGCGTGTACGCGGCCGTCAGCGGCACCGGATTCGTGGTCGGCGAAGTGGCGAGCGCGGTCCAGCTGCCCGGCGTCACCGCGCCCTCGCGCACCGTGTGGGGCGCGGGCATCTTGGCCGCGATCCAGGGTCTGATCGGTGACACGCTGGCAGACGAGAAGCCGATCCTGTCCTCCCCCATGACTTTTCGCGTCGACGGCGTCCCCGTCCCACCCGAGGAGTTCGCCGCCCACGTCCCGGTACCGACCACCCGGCTGGTCGTGCTCCTGCACGGACTCGTGGAGACCGAACACGCCTGGCGCCTCGGCGGGCGCCCCACCTACGGCGAGCGCCTGGAAGACGATCTCGGCTACACCCCGATCTACGTCCGCTTCAATTCCGGCCTGCACATCTCCGAGAACGCCGCCCAGCTCAACGCCTTGCTCACGCGCCTGGTCGAGAGCTGGCCGATGCCGGTCCACGAGATCTGCCTGATCGGGCATTCGATGGGCGGGCTGGTCATGCGCAGCGCCTGTCATCAGGCCGAGGAGTCGGGCCAGGCGTGGGTGCGCGCGGTGCGGCAGGTGGTGTGCCTGGGCTCCCCGCACCTGGGTGCACCGCTCGAGCAGTTCGTGCACTACGCGTCGGCCGCACTCGAGCTGCTGCCCGAGACCCGGCCGCTGAGCACCCTGTTGCGCAGGCGCAGCGCGGGCATCAGGGACCTGCGTCAAGGGTCGCTGGTCGACGACGACTGGCGCGACCTCGACGTGGACACCCTGCGCGCGCGGGCGATCAAGGAAGTACCGCTGCTCCCCGGCGTCGATCACTACTTCGTCACCACGACCATCACCCACAGCCCGAAGCATCCACTCGGCGTGATCATCGGCGACGGCATGGTCCTCGCGGGCAGCGGCTCGGGTCGCGGACGCACCAGACGTCTCGACTTCGACGCGGTCAACGGCTTGCACATCCCCGCGGCGAACCATTTCAGCCTGCTCAATCACGACGCGGTCTACGAGGCGCTGCACAGCTGGTTGGCGAGCATGCCCCGCCGTTCGCGTCCGGTGGATACGCTGTGGCCATGACTCTCGACCACGGCGACCCGGGCGACGCACCTGCCATTCCGCTGCCGACCGCTCCTCTGGCCAACGAGGCCCGCCCCTCGCCGGCCGAAGAAGCCAGAACGATTGCGGCGGGCACCAATACCGGCACCCTGGCCAGCCTCACCGCCGACGGCGCACCGTGGGCATCGTTCATCACCTACGGATTGCTCGACGGCGCACCGGTGCTGAGCGTGTCGCGCCTGGCCGAACACGGCCGCAACCTGGCCGCCGATCCACGCGCCAGCATCGCGATCGTCACGCCCGACATTCCGGCCGATCCGCTCGCCGGCACCCGGATCACCCTCGCCGGACACGTGGAGCAGCCGACCGGCGCCGAGGCCGAAGCGGCCCGCGCGGCACACCTCACCGCGATCCCGGCGGCCAAGTACTACATCGACTACAGCGACTTCACCCTGTGGGTGCTGCGGATCGAACGGGTGCGCTGGGTCGGCGGCTACGGCCGGATGGATTCGGCCTCGGCCGCCGAATACCTTGCCGCACAGCCGGACCCGATCGTCGCGCACGCAGCACCCGGTGTCGCGCACCTCAACGCCGACCACGCCGAAGCACTGCTGGCGATGGCCCAGCAGCTGGGCGGCTTTCCCGACGCCATCGCCGCCACCTGCGAGAAGGCCGACCGCTACGGCCTCGATCTGCGGGTGGAATCACCGCGCGGCGTGGCACTCACCCGAGTCGGTTACGCCGCACCGCTGCAGGAGATCAGCGAATTGCGCGCGGCGACAGTCGAACTCGCGCGGCGGGCGCGCGCGACGCACTGATCACGCCTCGTACAGCTCGAGCGGCAGGTCGTCCGGATCGAAGAAGAAGGCCATCTGCTTGCCGGTGTGCTCATCGGTGCGCAGTTCCTCGGTCCGGACACCCCGTGCTCGCAGTTGCGCGAGCGTGGCAGCCACATCGGTGACGGCCAGCGCCAAGTGCCGCAAGCCTGCCGCCTCCGGCCTGCTCGGGCGTGCGGGCGGGTCGGGGAACGAGAACAGCTCGATCCGGATCCCGTCGGCCAGCGCGATGTCGAGCTTCCACGAATCGCGATCGGCACGGTAGTTCTCGTCGAGCACGGTGCCGCCGAGGGTTTCGGTATAGAAACGCTTCGAGCGGGCGTAGTCGGTGGCGATGATCGCGGCGTGGTGGATGCCCAGAAATCGCACGCCGGTCACGTCCACAGGACCGCGACTCCGACGTTCACGATCGCGAGTCCGCCCGCGGCGTCGGTCATCCAGTCGATCTGCTTGCCCCGCTTGGCATCGCCTCTGCCCATTTCGGCGAACGCGGCCACCGCGACCGAGATGACCAGCTTCACCGCCAGTTTCGTCGTATCCGGATCCTTGTCGAGCGAGTCGACTCCCGAGGCCAGCCCGGCCAGGATCACCCCGGTGATCAGCTGCGCGCGAGCGCCCCACACCATCAGCTCCGACACCACCGGACGCGACGCGACATAGCCACCGACCACCGCGGCCATGCCGAGCAGGTGGGTGACGACCACCAGGTCGTAAACGAATTCCATGGGTTCGAAGCGTAGTTCAGACGACAGCGGCCGGTGCCCGAAGGCACCGGCCGGATCAGACGAACTTTCCGTGGGGAGGATTCAGCCCAGCTGCTCGTCCAGTAGGTGCGAGTCCTTGCGGATGCCGAAGGCGGTGATGATCTCCATGACGCCGATGATGATCAGGAAGATGCCGACCACCAAGACCAGCGTGGCGATGGAGCTGATCGGCCACACGATCAGGATGACACCGGCCAGCGCGCTGATGACGCCGTAGAAGATCTGCCAGCCGCGGCCGGGCACGCTCGGCTCCGCGATCGCGGCGAACAGCACCGCGATGCCACGGAACAGCCAGCTGATACCGATCCACAACCCCAGCAACACAATCGAGGCGAGGTCGTCGCGGAAGCAGAACACACCGATGATGAGCGACAGCACACCACTGATGAAGGACAGCACCCGGAAGCTGGTGCTCGGCAGATGGGTGAAGGCGGCGATCAGCTGGAAGATGCCGCTGACAACCATGTAGATGCCGAACAGAATGCCCGCCACGAACAGTGACGGACCGGGCCACACGAGCACGATGATGCCGAGGACCACCGCGAGCAGGCCGGTGACCAGAACTGTTTGCCAGGTTTTCTTGGCAAGAGCCGTAAACGGGCTCCCTAGCACGGTATTTGTCGTCATGACGAGATGTTATGCCCGCTCGCTCTGGTTTTCCGGGCATTAGCTGGGCCCGTCATCGTGTCGCGCCCGAGGCGCGCGCGGTCGGCGGGCACGAATGCGGCTCGTCACATCGTTGCCCTCGCGAAAGTTTGGTCGGCGACAGTCCCGGGTAGATGAAGAATGTGTCGGTTGTACTCGTGCTGCAAGCTCGGGGCCTCGGTGAGCTTCTCTCCGCGGTCCCGGCTCTGCGTGCCCTGCGCCGGGCCGAACCGCAGAGCCGGATCGTCCTGGCGGCGCCACATCGGCTGGAGCAGATCGTCGACCTGATCTCCTCGGTCGACGAACTCGTCGCCATCGCCGATCCGGCCGCCTTGATCTGGGATGGACCCGCGCCCGAATTGGCGGTGAACCTGCACGGCCCCGACGGCGCCAGCGCGCGGGCACTGGCCGATACCGGGGCCGCGCGGATCATCGGTCATCGCACGCCCGCCCTGCCCAAGCTCGCCGGTCCGCGCTGGGATCCCGAAGCGCATGTGGTCGACCGGTGGTGCCGGCTGCTCGAAGGTGAGGGCATCGACGCGGATCGGCGCAACCTCGGGTTGGTGCCGCCGGTGGCCTCGATCAGCCGCCGCGATTGCGTCGTCGTCCACATCGGTGCGGGCGCGCCCGCGCGCCGGTGGCCGCCGGAACGGTTCGCCGCGGTGGTGCGGCACCTGCTGGTGCTCGGCCGCGACGTGGTGCTCACCGGCGACCCGTTCGAACACGACATCGCCCGGCAGGTGGCCGCACAGGCGGGCCTGCCCGACGACCGGGTCCTCGCGGGTCGGCAGAACCTCACCGATCTCGCGGCCACGGTCGCCGAGGCCGCGCTCGTGATCAGCGGCGATACCGGTGTCGCGCATCTGGCTACGGCGTTCGGCACCCGCACGGTGCTGCTCTTCGGCCCGACCCCACCGCGCCGTGGCGGGCCGCCCGCGCACCTGCTCGGCAGGCACGCGGTGCTGTGGGCAGGACAGGTCGGCGATCCGGACGGGCTGTCGACCGACCCCGGCCTGCTGCGGATCGGGGTACCCGAGGTGATCGCGGCGGTGGACATGCAGCTGGACAAGCAGGCCTGGGCCGAGTCGGGTCGCTCGCGCTATCGCCGGGTGGGTTGAGCCGGGTCGGCATCGGTCGCCTCCCGCAGGGCGGCGGCATGGGCGGCCAGGGCGCTGGGCCAGTATTTGTCGAGGTAGTCGCGGGCGTCGTTGAGGCCGCGGGGGTCGAGGGAGTAGAGGTGCCTGTTCCCGTCGCGGCGCATGCGCACGAGATGGGCTTCCCGCAGGACGCGCAGGTGCTGCGACGCGGCTGAGCTGGTGATACCGGTGGCGGCGGCGAGGTCGGCTACCGAGCGTGGACCCTGCGGCAACGATTCGAAGATCGCGCGCCGGGTGGGGTCGGATAACGCTGTGATAGCTCGGACTCCGTTAGCGTCCACTGAATCAGTGTCCCCGGGAAGCGGAGTTTCGGCAACGATCTTGCACGGCGACATTTCACCCGGTGAGTCCCCGGATGCTGATATTCGTTAGGGTATTGTTATAGATCAACTGGCGTTATAGCGGTTCGTGATCGCAACCACATCATTCGCGCCGAAGGTTACGGTTTAGCTACGTTCATAACCATGTTCGTGACCAACCCGTTATCTGCTCGAGTCTCCGACGCCTTCGCAGGCCGTTGGGGAGGCGTTGTCGCGGGTGCGGTGGCTTTGTCCGCACTCGTGGGTACCTCCGTCGCCACTTTCAGTGCGCCCGAGAGCCCTGTTCCCACTTCCACGATCGCCGCGGACGCCACCGAGGCCATCAACAGCGGCCAGTCGCCGTACCGCTTCACCGCGTACACTCCCGCCGAGGCCCAGGGCCCGCAGGGCCAGGCCCCCGTGTCCGCCCCGATCCCGTGGGAGGAGCACCGCGAAGCGGTGGCGCTGGAACTGCCGCAGCTGCCGTTCATCGCTCCCCCGCCGCCGCCGCGCCCGCAGACCGTCCGACCGGTCAACGGCCGACTGACCTCCTACTACGGCGCCCGCTGGGGCACCGCGCACAACGGCATCGACTTCGGCGACCCGATCGGCGCGCCCGTTTTCGCCGTCACCGACGGTACCGTGATCGAGACCGGGCCGGCCTCCGGCTTCGGTCTGTGGGTCCGCGTCCAGCAGGATGACGGCACCATCGGCGTGTTCGGCCACGTCAACGACATTCTGGTCGCCCCCGGCCAGCACGTGAACGCCGGTGACACCATCGCCACCGTCGGTAACCGTGGCAACTCCACCGGCCCCCACCTGCACTACGAGGTGCACGTACCGGACGGCTCGCTGTACGGCGCCCCGATCGACCCGCACCCGTGGCTCGCCGCGCGTGGCGTCGATGCCGGCGTCGCCCAGGACTGATACCCCCGCTCACCCACTGATCGCCGCCCGGCGCGCGATCAGAAATTCCCGAAGCCGCGCGACCGCGAGCGTCGAGTCATGGTCTCCCGAGACCAGGCCGACCTCGCGGTCGCGTTCGCCATCGATGGGTATCACCACCAGATCGGGGTTCGCGACTTCGGCGGCGGGCAGCAGCGCGACGCCCTGTCCCAGCGCGACCAGTGCTCGCAAGGTTTCGAACTCGGTGATCTCGAAGACCACCCGGGGGGTGAAACCCGCTGCGGCACACCAGGTATCGAGCAGTGTGCGGAGCTGGTAGGCGGGCGGGTTCGCGATGAACGCCTCGCCGGCGAGGTCGGCGAGGTCGATGCGGGTGCGTCCGGCCAGCCGGTGGGTTTTCGCGACGTGCAGATCGATGCGCTGTCGGCCGAGGTCCACCGCGGGCAGGTCGCCGGGCGGCGGAATCATCACCGCCAGGTCGAGCCGGCCGTCGCGTACCTGTTCGGCCAGCGCCTCGCCATGTGCCTGCACCAGGTGCAGCCGGATCCGTGGCGCGCGGGTGTGGAACTGCGCGAGCAGCGTGGGGATGCTGACCGGGCCCAGCGTGAGCGGGAACCCGAAACGGACCAGCCCGCTCTCCGGATCGGCGTCGGCGCGAACCCGCGCGATGGCGTCGTCGAGGCCGCGCACCAGCTCGCGCGTGCGCGCGTAGAGATCGCGACCCTGCGGGGTGAGGGCGACCCCGCGTCCGACCGGCTGGAACAGGACCACCCCGAGTAGGTGCTCCATCGTCTTGATGCGGCGGCTGAGCGAGGACTGCGGCACCCCGAGCCGCTCCGCCGCCCGCGTGACGTGACCTTCTTCGGCGGCCGTGACGAAGGCTGCCAGCAGCGGAGCGACCGCCTGCGCTCCCACGTCGGCGGAATCATCCATATCCGGATCATATCTTCGGCGATTCCGTGTTGGACGGATGACTGCTCCCGGCGGGACGATAGCGGTACACAGCTCACGGGAGGTTCGACATGAACGACACCACACCCACCAGGCCCGAAACCGGCAGTGGCGAAGACATTCTCGACGCGGTGCTGATCGGCGGCGGCATCATGTCCGCCACCCTCGGCGCGCTGCTGAGCACGCTCGCGCCGGACTGGTCGATCGCGCTGTTCGAGCGGCTCGGCGAACCGGCGGCCGAGAGCAGCCATCCCTGGAACAACGCGGGCACCGGGCACTCGGGAATGTGCGAGCTCAACTACATGCCCGACCCCGGCGACGGCACCAAGGCCGCGGGTATCGCCGATCAGTTCGCGCTCTCGCGCGGGTTCTGGTCCGCGCTCGCACATCGTGGCGAACTGGAGCCCGCTGACTTCCTCACCCCGGCACCGCACGTCACCGTGGTGTTCGGCGAGCACGATATCGCCTACCTGCGGCAGCGGTACGCGACGCTGCGGGAACTGCCTGCCTTCGCCGAGATGGAATACACCGAGGACCGTGCGGTGATCGCACAGTGGGCGCCGCTGCTCGTGCGCGGCCGGGCCGACAGCGAGGCGATGGCGGCCACCCGGCACACCGCGGGCACCGATGTCGACTTCGGCGCGCTGACCAGGTCATTGCTGTCGACGATGCGGGGCGCGGGCAACGCGGTGCGGATGCATCGCGAGATCACCGGGCTCGCGCGTGGCAAGGACGGGCTCTGGACCGTGCGCGGACGCGATCTCGACAGCGGGCGGCGATTCGTCGTGCGCACGCGGTTCGTGTTCGTCGGCGCGGGCGGCTACGCGCTGCGGCTGCTCCAGCGGGCAGGCCTGCCCGAAGTGCGCGGGTACGCGGTGTTCCCACTGGGCGCGCAATTCCTGCGCACCGACAACCCCGATGTCGTCGCCGAGCACCACGCCAAGGTCTACAGCCAAGCCGCCCTCGGCGCCCCACCGATGTCGGTCCCCCATCTGGATCGGCGCGAGGTCGACGGCACGGGCGCCCTGCTGTTCGGCCCCTACGCCACCTTCAGCACCCGCCTGCTGCGCCACGGCAAACTCACCGACCTGTTCACCACCCTGCGCCCGCACAACATCATCCCGCTGGTTGCGGTCGGCCTCCAGAATCTCGGCTTGGTCCGCTACCTGATCACCGAACTCCTGGCCTCCCCGCGCCGCAAGTTCGCCCAACTCCAACGCTTCTACCCCACCGCCGACCCCGCCGACTGGACCCTGATCCAAGCCGGACAACGCGCCCAACTGGTCAAACCCGACC
Organism: Nocardia sp. FBN12; assembly: GCF_050320175.1. Classification (GTDB taxonomy): domain Bacteria; phylum Actinomycetota; class Actinomycetes; order Mycobacteriales; family Mycobacteriaceae; genus Nocardia. The sequence goes on from NZ_CP190048.1 coordinate 3,022,480, forward strand.
CCCAGCGCGGTGGCGTACTCGAATTCGGCACCGAATTGGTGACCGGCGCCGAGGGCACCATCGCCGGCCTGCTCGGCGCCTCCCCCGGCGCGTCCATCGCACCGTCGATCATGCGAGACCTGCTGGACCGCTGCTTCCCCGAACGCCGCCACGAGTGGGCCCCACTGCTCGCGCAATTGCTGCCGGCTGTCGGCTCGACCACCGAACCAGTCTCGTAAGCTATTGCCGGACAGGCGAATCCGCACCTCGACAGCAGTCGGGGTGCGGGTCTCGGTCAGCGTGGGGCGGCCAGGAGAGCGCCGACGAGGCGGTGGGTGCGGGCAGTCATCTGAGCGCCGCTCTGGTCGGGGTGACGCAACCACCACAGCACCAGGGAGGTCACCGCGCCCATCCAGACATCGGTCAGCGCGGAGACATCCGTCGGGTCGGTGAGTTCGACGGCGCTGATGGCGTCGGCGACACCGCGGGCGGCTTGCGCGGCGATGCGGCGGCGGGCCGCCCGGACAGCGTCGGCGGCGGGGCCGTCGTCGGGGTGGGAGCGGTCGAACAGCACGGTCCAGTCGTGGGGGCGAGGTTCCAGGGCGGCGAAGATCGCGTCGAGGGTGCGTGCTGCCTTGCCGAGACCATCCGCGCCGGCGATGGCGGATTCGATCGCGTCGAAGAGCAGGGCGGCCGCGCGGTCCACGCAGGCGATGTAGAGCCCGTCTTTGGACTGGAAGTAGGTGTAGACCAGCGGCTTGGACACCCCCGCGCGGTGCGCGACATCGGCGAGCGAGAGCCCCGCGTAACCGACGCGGCCGATCTCGGCGACGGCCGCGTCGAGGATCTGCTGTTCGCGCTCGGGACGCGGGACGCCCTTGGTACCGGCTGTGCTCACCGGTCCATCCAACCATCGACCCCCGTGCCCGTTGACACCCAATTGACTATTTTGTAATTTACTATTGAGTAAATTAGTGCTCGTCCCCGCTGTTCGACTCGACAGGAGTCCCCGTGTTCGCCCAGGTCGCACAATCGGTGCTGCTCAACCCGCCCACGCTGCCCCGCTTGCTCGCGCGATTGGTTCGTGACGAACAGCACGAGATCGCGGGAAAGACCGTGGTGTTGACGGGCGCCTCGTCGGGAGTCGGCAAGGCCGCGGCGCACGCACTCGCCCGGGAAGGCGCACGGGTGGTTCTCGTGGCCAGGAATGCCGAGCCGCTGGCCGCGGTGCGTGACGCGGTGCGCGCCGAAGGCGGGGACGCCGAGATGATCACCTGCGACCTGGCCGACGCCGAGCAGAACGACGCACTGTCGAAGGCCCTGCTCGAGCAGTTCGGGACCATCGACGTGCTGGTGAACAACGCGGGCCGGTCGATCCGCCGGGGTGCTGCCGACGCCACCGATCGGTTCCACGATTACGAGCGAACCATGGCGCTGAACTACTTCGGGGCGACGCGGCTCACGATGGGCCTGCTGCCATCGATGCTCGACGCCGGTACCGGACACATCGTGAATGTCGCGACGTGGGGTGTGGCCGCCGGGTCGATGCCGCTGTTCACCGCCTATCACGCGTCGAAGGCGGCGCTCGGCGCGTTCGGTCGCAGTCTCGGCGCGGAGACCAGGCGGCGCGGCGTGCACGTCACCACCGTCGGGTACCCGCTGGTGCGCACCGAGATGATCGCGCCCACCGGCAAATACGACGACGCGCCCGCGCTGTCGTCCGAGGGTGCCGCCGACTGGATCATCACCGCGATCCGGACCCGCCCGGTCGAGTTGTACCCGACCTACACCCGGGTGCTGCAGGCACTCGCGCTCGTCTCGCCCCGTGCGGTCGATGCCGCGATCTGGCGGATGGGGATCTGAGAAAACCCCTAGAACCAGGGTAGGCCGACCCGTACCCCGGTATCGGAGACGAACCGTTCCGCAGCGGGACGTGATGTGGCGCACCGGATTTCTACCTTCGATCCATGGCGACGATCGACCTCACCCACACCCTGTCCCGGATCGGGTTCCGCACCGCGAACGATGCCACCGACCGCACCCCCTGGCACGGCCCACTGCTGCTGAATTCGGCGCTCATGGCCGCACTGGTCCTGGTGTCTATGGTCGGGATGGTGGTCGACGATCGGCTGCTGCTCGGCGAGTCCGTGTGGCTCAAGCCGGCCAAGTTCGGCCTCGCCTTCGCCCTCTACGGCGTGACCCTGGCCTGGATTCTGCGGCTGCCCCATCGCGGGCGGCGAGCCACCTGGTGGCTCGGCACCGTCTTCGCGGTCACCGGTGTCGCCGATGTCGGGTTCATCGCGCTACAGGCGGCACGCGGGACGTTCAGCCATTTCAACGACTCCCCCGACCCGGTCAACGAGATCGGGCAGCTGGTGTTCACCTCCGGCGTGCCCGGTTTGTTCATCGCGAATCTCGTACTGGCGGTGATCATTTCGTGGCAGAAGCTGGCGGACCGGCCGACCAGGATCGCGTTGAAGGCCGGCCTGTGGCTGGCGGTGACCGGGATGGCGCTCGGCTATCTGATGGGGTTCACCGGGCCGCAACTCGTCCGCCAGTCCGACGGCACCGTGGTGGGGCTGGTCGCCGGGCACACGGTGCGGCCCGGTGATACAGCACGTGACAGTGCCGCGGGCATGCCGATCACCCACTGGAGCACCACCGGTGGCGACTTGCGCATCCCCCATTTCGTCGGCCTGCACGGTATCCAGGTGCTGCTGCTGCTCACCGTCGCCCTGGTCGCCCTCGCGCGGCGTTACTCCTGGCTGCGGACCGAAACCATCCGCACAGCCCTGCTCGTGGTCGCTGCCGCAGGCTACTTCGGCCTACTCACCCTCGTGGTCTGGCAGGCCCTCCGCGGCCAGGCACTGACCGACCCCGACCTCGCGACCGCCGGTGCCGCGACCGCGCTGGCGGTATTCGTCGCCGGGGGTGTGGCGGCCGTGTACCTGCGGGCCAGAGAGTCCGCGGCGATTTAGCGTCGACTCCCGCGTTCAGCGAAGACGTTCGGCTTCCCTGGCCAACTGCACCAAGGTGGCACTCAACTCCGCGAGCTCCCCTGGTGAGGCACCCTCGCCCACCGCTGTCGCCACGTCCTCGGCCGCACACCGCGCCGCGAACCACCGATCGGCAAGATCGGCGGCCTCCTGCGCGGTCAGCACGACAGCGTCCTCGGGAATCCCGGTCCCCTTGAGACTGCTGCGGTGCTCATAGGCACGTTGACGGCACGACTGTCGGCAATAACGGCGACGCCGCCCCGACTCCGAATCCACGATCTCCCGCCCGCACCACAGGCAGGACAGCAGGCGACTGCGCGACATGATCCGAAACCCTATCGGCCCGCGAAACAATTCGCCGGTTCAGGTCTCGCTGAGCGGGCATCCTCTCGATACCGAGCTACTGACGGCGCCGATTCGGGGGTCGCTCGGCTGATGTGGCCGGGCGACTACAATGGAACAGTTCAGACTTCCCGTGCGTTGAGGTAGTACGAGTTGCGGCACCAGCCGCCGAAATTACAGGAGCACACATGGCAGATCGCGTACTCCGGGGCAGCCGGCTCGGAGCGGTGAGCTACGAGACCGATCGCGACCACGACCTGGCCCCGCGCCGGATCGCCCGCTACCGCACCGACAACGGTGAGGAATTCGACGTCCCGTTCGCCGATGACGCGGAGATCCCGCCCACCTGGTTGTGCCGTAACGGCCAGGAGGGGCAGCTCATGGAGGGCACCTCCGTGGAGACCAAGAAGGTCAAGCCGCCGCGCACCCACTGGGACATGCTGCTGGAACGTCGCAGCAAGGAGGAGCTCGAAGAGCTGCTCAAGGAGCGACTCGACCTCCTGAAGACCCGCCGCCGCGGATAGGGAATGTGAACGCACGACGCCGAAGGCCGCCTACCCGATTCGGGAAGGCGGCCTTCGGCGTTCTCGTTGTTCTCGGCGCGCCTCCGCCGATGGACTGACCGGAGGGTGCGACGAAGGAGTACCCGTAGGGAGGGAAGAGGCGGAGTTCAGCGCCGAGAACCGCGGCACCAGCCGCCGACAATTCAGTGGCTGGCGACCTTGCGGTACTGCAGGAGGGCCGCCGGCATCGCGATGGCGAGGATGACCAGCGAGCAGATGATCGCGTAGAGGATGCAGTTCTCCGCGGCCCAGCCCGTCGCGGGGACGAAGCTGGGCGGTGAGTCGTTCTCGAAGAGCTTGCGGCCCGCTGCCGAGACAGCGGTGATCGGATTCCATTCGGCGATGGCGCGCAGGGGCCCTGGCAGGGTTTCGGCGGAGATGAACGCCGAGGAGATGAACGTCAGCGGGAACAGCCAGATCAGGCCCGCGCTCTGCGCCACTTCCACCGTCGGGGAGACCAGACCGGTCAGGGCGCCGACCCACGACATCGCGAACGCGAACAGCAAGATGATGGCGAAGGCGATCACGGCGTCGCCGAAGCTGCCGTGGATGCGCCAGCCGACGATGTATCCGCAGATCGACATCACGCCCAGGCTCACGATATTGACGACCAGGTCCGAGAGCGTGCGCCCCATCAGCACCGCCAGCCTCGACATCGGCAGCGTGCGCATTCGGTCGATGATGCCCTTCTGCAGGTCACCGGCCAGGCCGACGGTGGTGAACGCGGCGTTGAACGCCACGGTCTGGGTGAAGATGCCGGCGAGGAGGAACTCCCGGTACTGATCGCCGCCGAGTGAGGCACCGAAGATGTAGGCGAACAGGAACACGAACATCAGCGGCTGGATGGTGGCCGTGACCAGCAGCGTCGGCACCCGCAGGATGGTCAGCAGGTTGCGATAGGCGACGATCGCGCTGTCGCGCACGAATCGGGCCTTCGGTGCCGAATCCTCGGGGGCCGATGGCCGCGGGGTTGCCGGCTGGATGGGCAGGTCGCGGGTTTCGTACTCGTCCCTCGCGACGTCGGGGGCACTCACGACAGGATCTCCTCTTGCACATCGTCGGTTTCGGGTTCGGGCATCGGCTCGGCCGGGGTGCCGGTGAGGGACAGGAACACGTCGTCGAGGGTCGGGCGCACGACGTTCGCGTCCAGGACGCAGACTCCGGCGTCGTCGAGGCGGCGCAGCGCTTCGACCATCGTGCGCGACCCGTTGCCGACCACCACCGACACTTCGTCGCTGCCCGGCTCGTGGATCGGTTCGCCGACGCCGACCTGCTGCAGGACCGAGACCGCGGACATCGGGCTCTGCCCGGCGGCGAGGGTGACGGTGAGCCGGTCACCGCCGATGGAGGTCTTGAGTTCGTCGGCCGAACCACGGGCGATGACCGTGCCCTTGTCGATGACGGTGATCCGGTCGGCGAGCAGGTCGGCCTCTTCGAGGTACTGGGTGGTGAGCAGGACGGTGGTGCCGTCGTCGACGAGATCACCGATCACCCCCCACATGTCGAGGCGCCCGCGCGGGTCGAGGCCCGTGGTCGGCTCGTCGAGCACCACCACCGGCGGTCGCGCCACCAGCGCACCGGCCAGGTCGAGGCGACGTGCCATGCCACCGGAGTAGGTGCCCGCCCGCCTGCCCGCCGCGTGGTCGAGGCCGAACGCGGTGAGCAGTTCCTCCACGCGCGCCACCGACTGCTTGCGGCCCATGCCGTACAGGCGCGCCACCATGCGCAGGTTCTCGTAGCCGGTCAGGTTCGCGTCGACCGCTGCGTACTGACCGGACAACCCGATCCTGGTGCGCGCGGTGGCCGGGTCGGCCAGCACATCGATGCCGGCGACCCGCACCGAGCCCGCGTCGGGCCGCAACAGCGTGGTGACGATCCGCACGGTCGTGGTCTTGCCCGCGCCGTTGGGCCCGAGCAGGCCGAGCACGGTGCCTGCCGGTATCTCCAGGTCGATCTCTTTCAGCACGCGTACCTTGCCGTAACTCTTGGCAAGGCCGCGCACTTCTACCGCGAGACTCACGGACGCATCTCCTTCTGGCCGCTGCCGCACACGGTGATCTCCGGGACGGCATCGAGGTGGCGATGCAGCACAGGGCCGATCGCCGCCAGCGATTCCGGGGTGGTCATCGCCGCGTGCCTGCAGGGCAGGTCGTGGTTGTGGATGTTGCCGGTGACGAACGGCTGCCAGGCTTCGGCAGACCGGTTCGGATCGGCGGCATTGATCTCGTCCGCCGCGGCGGTGAAGAACACGAGATCGCCGTCGAAGGAGCGCGGCCGGAACCGGTTGGCCATGACGGTGCCGTCGGCGTAGCCGGTGTAGAGGCGTTGCAGGTGGTCCACCGACAGCGCGGCGAACGGGCCCGCCTTGGCCCGCAGCAGATCCGCCGCTTCGTTCAGGTCGAGGTCGGCGGGCAACGGTGCGCCGTCGACCAGGTCGGCGCCGAACTCGCCGAGGATGTCGGCGACGCTGGGCATCGAGGTGTCGAGCCAGCGGTCGCCGAGCTGATAGCTGTCCATCATCGCGAGTAACGCGACATCTTCGCCCGCGTCCTGCAGCTGGACCGCGATCTCCTGGGCGATCAGGCCGCCGAGCGACCAGCCGAGCAGGTGATAGGGGCCGTGCGGCTGGATCGACTTGATATGGGCCACATAGTGTCCGGCGGCTTCGGGGATCGAGGTGAAGCCGTCGTCGCCGGACACGTGCGGCGCCTGCAGGCCGTACACCGGTCGCTGGGGGGCCAGGTGCGCGAGCAGTCCCGCGTAGCACCAGGCCAGACCGATCGCCGGGTGCACGCAGAACAGCGGGGTGTCGTGCGGGCTGGTGGACGGGCGGATGGCCAGCACCGGGCTGGTGGCCGCCTCGATCACCGCGTCCGGGTCGATGTCGTCGAGCTTGGCCGCGATGGCCGCGGGCGTGGCATCGCCGAACATCATCTGCACGGGCATGTCGTAGCCCTGCTCGCGCAGTGCCGCAACGACTTTGGTGGCCAGCAGGGAGTTGCCGCCGAGTTCGAAGAACCCGTCGTCCACGCCGACCCGTTCGACCCCGAGCACCTCGGTGAACACCGCGCACAGCGCCATCTCGGCGGCGGTCACCGGCGCGCGGTAGCCACCGGACGCGGTGAACACCGGCTCGGGCAGCCGGGCCCGATCGAGCTTGCCGACCGGACTCAGCGGGACCTCGTCGAGCAGCATGATCGCCTGCGGGACCATGTAATTCGGCACGTGCCCGGCGACGTGCTCGAGCAGTTCGGGCACGCTCGGCGCGGTTCCGTTGCGCGCCTTCACGTACGAGACCAGGGCGGTGACGCCGGCCTGCGTGGTGTGGCCGATGGTGAGCGCGAGCTCGACCTCGGCGTGCCGGGCGAACGCGACGTCGATCTCGCCGAGTTCGATCCGGAAACCGCGGACCTTCACCTGATGGTCGGTACGGCCGACGTACTCCACGTCCAGCGCCGACTTCGCGCCGTCCCGCCAGCGCACCAGGTCGCCCGTGCGATACATCCGTTCGCCCGGCGCGCCGTAGGGATCGGCCACGAACCGCTGGGCGGTGAGCCCCGGCCGGTTGAGGTAGCCGCGGGCCAGCGCCGAGCCTGCCAGCTGCAGTTCACCGGTGACACCGATGGGTGTCGGATGCAGTCGCCGGTCGAGCACGCTGGCCGCGACTCCACGGATCGGCCCGCCGATGGTGATCGTGCCCTGCGGGCTCATCGGCTGTGGCATCAGCGTGACAATGGTCGTCTCGGTGGGGCCGTACACGTTGTAGAAATTGCGGCCCGGCGCCCAGCGGGCGAGCAGTTCCGGCGGTAGCGCTTCACCGCCGGTGAGCACGTGGGCGAGGGAGTGCACACCGGTCGGGTCGACGGTGCCGAGCGCGGCGGTGGTGATGAACGCGTGGGTGATCCGTTCCCGGATGAACAGCTGTCGCAGGTCCTCGCCGCCGACCACGCCGGCCGGAGCGATCACCAGCGTCGCCGCGCCACCGAGCGCGAAGAGGATGTCGAGCATGGCGGCGTCGAAGCTCGGGGTCGCGAAGTGCAGCACCCGGCTACCCGGCCGCACGTCGAAGCGGTCGGCGGTCTCGCCGGCGAAGTTCGACAGGCCACCATGGGTGACGACGACGCCCTTCGGGGTGCCGGTGGAGCCCGACGTGTAGATCACGTACGCCGGATTGTGCAGGCGCAGTGGGCGGATCCGGTCCGCGTCGGTGATCGGCGAATCGTCGGTGCCGAGCACGGTGGCCCTGGTCTGCGGGTCGTCCAGGACCAGCCAGCGGGTGTCGGCGGGCAGCCGATCGCGGTGCTCGAGCAGCGTCAGACCCAGTGCCGCGGCGGAGTCGGTGAGCATGTGACTGATCCGCTGCGGCGGGTAGTTCGGGTCGACGGGCACGAACGCGGCACCGGCCTTGGCGACGGCCAGCATGGTCGCCACCGATTCCACCGAGCGCGGAACACCGAGGGCCACCAGACTTTCGGGCCCGATGCCCTGACCGATGAGGACGCGAGCGAGGCGGTTCGTCCAGCGATCGAGGGCGTCGTAGGTGACCACTGTGTCCCCGGCGCACAACGCGACCCCGTCACGGGAGCGGGCGACGGCGGCGCCGAACACCGCGGCCAAGGTGACCGGCGGTTCGGCGCGGGTGCCGTGCACCGGCGCCAGCGCCGTCCACTCGACCGCGTCGAGCAGCGCCAGGTCGCCCACCGCGGTATTCGGGTCGGCGGCCACAGCGGTGAGCAGCCGAACCAGGCGATCGCCGAGCCTGCGCGCGGTGACCTCGTCGAACAGGTCGGCCGCGTAGTTCACCGACAGACTGATACCGTCGCCGACCCGGTCGGCGGTCTGGGTTTCGGTGAAGGTGAACTGCAGGTCGAACTTGGCGATTCCGGCGTCGGCGTCGACGGCCTCGATCCGCAGGCCGGGCAGTTCCAGCATCCGCACCGGGGTGTTGCGGACCGACAGCATCACCTGGAACAGCGGGTGATGGGACTGGGAGCGCGCCGGGTTGACCACCTCGACGAGCCGTTCGAAGGGCAGGTCGGCATTGGCGAAGGCGTCGAGGTCGCTGTCGCGGACGGTCCGCAGCAGGTCGATGAACGCGCGCTCGTCGGCTACTTCGGTGCGCAGCACCAGGGTGTTGACGAACATGCCGATCATCGCGTCGAGCGCCGGATGTCCGCGGCCCGCACTGGCCGTGCCCACGGCGATGTCCCCGGTCCCGGTGACCCGGTGCAGCAGCACCGCGAGCGCCGCGTGCAGCACCATGAACATGCTGACGTTGTTCGCGGTGGCGATGCCGCGCAGCGCCCGGTGGGTGGCCGCGTCGACCGCGCAGTCGACGGTGCCGCCCTGATAGGAGGGCACCGGCGGACGCGCCCGGTCGGCGGGCACAGTGAGCAATTCGGGCAGCCCGTCGAGCGCGGACTGCCAGTGCTCGAGCTGCTTGCTGATCAGCGAGTCCGGATCGTCCTCGGTGCCGAGCAGTTCCTGCTGCCACAGGGTGTAGTCGGCGTACTGGACCGCCGGGATCTGTTCGCCGAACGGCTCACCGGTCTGGATGCCACGGTAGGCGGCGGCCACTTCGGCGGCGAGCGGCTCGAGCGACCAGCCGTCCATCGCGATGTGGTGCACGACCAGCACCAGCACATGCTCGGTCGACCGCGCGACGGCGAACTTGGCCTTGGCCGGTGCCGACTGCCCGGTCTGGTCGACGCTGATCAGCGCCGCCCGCATCGGCACCGCGGCCGACAGGTCGAACCCCGGGGTGGCGAAACGGGTTACGGCGGTGTCGACCTCGTGTGCGGCGGCCGTCGCGTGGAACAGCGTCACGGCGGCGATCGCCGGGTCGAGCACCATCTGCTCGGGCTCCCCCGCGGTTTCCGGGAACACCGTCCGCAGCGTCTCGTGTCGACGTTGCACCGTATGCAAAGCCGCGATGAGCGCATCGAGATCGATGGTGCCGTGCAGTCGCAACACGACGGGGATGTTGTAGGCCCCCGCCGACTGACCGTCGCCGTCGGCGCCCGCGTTGAACCGGTTGAGGAACCACAGCCGGCGCTGCGCCGCGGACAACGGGATCCGCTCCGGTCGCCGCTGGGGCACCAGATCCGGCCGGTCCTCGTCGCCGGACGGTCCGGATTCGATGAGCGCGGCGAGTTCGGCGACCGTCGGTGTCGCGAAGACCGTGCGCACCTCGAGGCGCACATTGCTGGCCGCGGCCAGGCGGGCCACCAACTGGGTGGCCAGCAGCGAGTTGCCGCCGATGTCGAAGAAGCTGTCGGTGGCGCAGACCTCGCTCGCCCCGACCAGATCCTCGAACACCCGCGCGACGGTCCGCTCGGCTTCGGTCTCCGGCGCCCGGCCCGCGGTGGCGGTGAATTCCGGTTCCGGCAACGCGGTGCGGTCGAGCTTGCCGACCGGCGTGAGTGGCACTCGATCGATCACGTTCAGCGACGCGGGCACCATGTGCCCGGCCAGCCGGGCCATCGCGTGCCGTTTCACCGCCGCGACCTCCGCCGGGTCGGTGCCCTCGTCGAGCTGGATCCAGGCGACGATCCGATCGTCACCCGCGATCCGCCGGACCTCGGTGTGGGCGAAGCGAACCTCGGGATGACTGCCGAGGACGGCGCTGATCTCGCCGAGTTCGATCCGGAACCCGCGCACCTTGACCTGGTGGTCGCTGCGGCCGAGGTAGTCGATCTCCCCGCCAGCGGTCCAGCGCACGACGTCGCCGGTGCGATACATCCGGCTGCCCGCGGGGCCGAACGGGTCGGCGATGAATCGTCCCGCGGTCAGACCGTAGCGCTCGTGATAGCCCTGCGCGATGCCCGCGCCACCGATGTAGAGCTCGCCCGGTACGCCGGTGACGACCGGCCGCAGCCGCTCGTCGAGCACCAGCGCCCGTGAACCGCGAACCGGCGTTCCGATGGCCACCGGGGCACCCACGCGCAGCTCCGACATCGCGGCGATGACGGTGAACTCGGTGGGCCCGTAGGCGTTCACGAACCGCCGGCCCGGCGCCCAGTTCGCCACCAGGTCCGGTGGCACCGCCTCACCACCGGCCATCAGACCACGCAGCATCGGCAGCGGCCAGCGAGTGGCGTCGATCGAGCCGAGCACCGCGGGCGTCAGGAAGGTGTGGGTGATCTGCTCGTGTTCCAGCAGCGCGCCGAGTTCGTCGCCGCCGTAGATGTCGATCGGGCCGATCACCATCTCGGCGCCCGAGTAGACGGCCAGGAGCATGTCGAGGACGGAGACGTCGAAACTGGGCGTGGAGAAGAAGAACGTCCGGGAGAACCGGTCGAGACCCATGCGTTCGCGCAGGTCGAGCGCGAGGCTGGTGAGACCGCCGTGCGTGACCGTCACACCCTTGGGCAGACCGGTGGAGCCGGACGTGTAGATCTGATAGGCCAGGTCGGCGGTGCGCACCGGACGGATGCGCTCGGCGTCGGTGATCCGCGAGCCCTCGTAGTCTGCCAGCTCGACGTTCAGCTCGTCGCCGTCCATCAGCAACCACTGGGTGTCGATCGGCCCCGCGGCTTCGCGCAAAGCGTCTGCGTCCGCGCGGGCGGTGAGGACCGCGCGGGCGCCGGAGTCGGTGAGCATATGCCGCACCCGGTCGGCCGGATAGCGCGGGTCGACCGGCACGAACGCGGCACCGCTCGCCGCGACGCCGAAGATGGCGAGGGCGCAGTCCAGGGAACGGGTAAGGCCGACGGCCACCCGGTCACCGGTCCCGATGCCACGGGCGATCAGTGCCCGGCCGAGCCGGTGCGCCCGGGTGGCGACCTCGGCGTAGTCGAGCTCGCCCACCGCACCGGCGACGCTGCCGTCGGCGAACCAGCGCAGCGCCGGTCGGTGCGGATACTGCGCCGCGGCACCCTCGAGGATGTCGGCCAGGATGACCGGCGTGACCGCGGCAGGCCCCTGTGCGGGCACCCGGTCGCGATGTTCGAACACCGTGAGCGGATCGATATCGCACACCAGTCGCTGTGGGTCGGCGGTCACCTGGCTGAGAATCTGCACGAACCGGTAGGCGAGCGTGTCGATGGTGGCGGCGTCGAACAGCTCGGTGGCGTAGACGAAGTCGAACCGCAGCCCGTTCTCGTCGGCGGGCGCCACCCGCAGTTCCAGATCGAATTTGGCCAGCTCGATATCGAGCTCTTCGGCGGACAGCCGCAGCCCGGGCAGTTCCAGTTCGGGTGTGCGCTCGTCCTGCATGCTGAGCGCGACCTGGAACAGCGGGTGCCGGTTGCTCGCCCTGCTCTCCCGGCCGAGCGCGTCGACAACCCGCTCGAACGGCACATCGGCGTGGGCGAGAGCCGCCAGCTCGGCGTCGCGGTCGGCGTGCAGCAATTCGGTGAAGCTGCGACCTGGGTCGACATCGGAGCGCAGGACCAGGGTGTTGACGAACATGCCGACGAGATCGTCGAGCTGGATGTCGGTGCGTCCGGCGACCGGGGTCCCGATCGGGATATCGCGTCCGCCGGTCACGCTGCGCAGCAGCACCGACAGCGCCGAGCGCACGACCATGAACAGGCTGACACCGGTGGCGCTCGCGAGCTCGTCCAGCGCCTGCTGCAGCGGTGCCGAGACCTGGCAGGTCACGGTGCCCGCTGTGCCGGTGGGTTCGACGGGGCGGGGCCGGTCGAACGGCAGCGGCAGCTCATCGGGCAGTTCGGACAGGGTTTCGCGCCAGAACGCGAGCTGGGTGGCGGTGATGCTGTCCGGATCGTCCTCGGTGCCGAGGACCGCCCGCTGCCACAGGCTGAAGTCGGCGTACTGCACCGGCAACGGCGCGCGTTCGGCTGCCACGCCGCCGGTCCGGGCGACGTACGCCAGTGCCAGGTCACGCGTCAGTGGCCCGAGCGACCAGCCGTCGGCGGCGATGTGGTGCACCACGACACCGAGCAGGTGTTCGCCGGATGCGGTGCGCAGCAACGACACTCGCAACGGCGTCTGCCGGGTGAGGTCGAATCCCGTGCGGGCCAGTGCGGTCAGTGTCGCGTGTGCCCGGTCCGGTGCGGTGTCGACGACCTCGATCGCCGGCATCGCCTGCGCGAGTGGCAGGATCACCTGCTGGGCGCCGGAGAGATCTTCGGGGAAGACCGTGCGCAGGACCTCGTGACGCTCCACCAGGTCGGCGAGCGCGCCGCGCAGCGCGGCGATGTCCAGATCTCCGCCGATTCGCAAGACGAATGCGATGTTGTAGGCGCTCGATTCGGGAGACAATCGGTTCAGGAACCACAGCCGTTGCTGCGGCAACGACAGTGGTATGCGTCCCGGGCGCGGGGTGTGTACCGCCAGCGCCACCCGTTGCGTCCGGGGCGCTTCCGTGATCAGCCGGGCGATGCCCGCCACGGTCGGCGCCTCGAAGATCTGCCGGACGGGCAGGTCCACCTCGAAGTCCGCGTGCAGCGCGGCGGCGAGCCGGGTGGCCAGCAGCGAGTTGCCGCCGATGTCGAAGAAGCTGTCCTCCGCCCCCGGAATCGGGCGGCCGAGGATCTCGGTGAACACCGCGGCCACCCGCATCTCGAGGTGCGTGCGCGGCGCGCGCGAACCGCCGGTGACCACGAATTCCGGTGCGGGCAGGGCCTTTCGGTCCAGTTTGCCCGCCGGGGTGACCGGCATCGCGTCGAGCACCGCAAGCGCGGCGGGCACCATGTAGCCGGGCAGCGTGGCGCGGGCGGTGTCGAGCACGGCGGCCGGGTCGATCGGGGCGTCGGCGGTGACATAGGAGGCGAGCCGCTGCTGCCCCTGCTCGTCGACATGGACGACAGTCAGCGCGGACCGCACGCCCGGGTGCTCGCGCAGCACATGATCGATTTCGCGCAGTTCGATGCGGAAACCACGGATCTTGATCTGGTCGTCGGCGCGGCCGAGGAAACGCAGGCGGCCCGTCATCTCGGCGACCACGAGATCGCCTGTGCGGTACATCCTTTCGCCCACCCGGCCGTGCGGGTTGGCGACGAACCGCTGCGCGGTGAGGGCCAGCTTGCCGAGGTACCCGCGGGCCAGACCAGGCCCCGAGACGTACAGCTCGCCCGGTGTCCCCGGCGGCACCGGGTTCATCCGGCCGTCGAGGACGAACAGCCGCATGCCGCGCACGGGCCCGCCGAGCGGCACCGGCGCCCCCGGCACCATGGCCGCGCTCGCGGTGACCGCGACGGTGGCCTCCGACGGCCCGTACATGTTGTGCATCCGGTATCTGGTGGCCCAGGCGTCGACCAGTTCGTCCGAGCACGCCTCGCCCCCGACGATGACCGTGTTGAGCACCGGGAAGTCACCCGCGGGCACCGTGGCCAGCGCGGCCGGGGTGATGAACGCGTGGGTGATGCGTTCCGAGCGCAGGAAACCGGCCAGCTCCGCACCGCCGTAGAGATCGGCAGGGGCGACGACGATCGTGGCGCCCGCGGCGAACCCGAGCAGCAGTTCGAGCACCGAGGCGTCGAAGCTGGGCGAGGAGAAGTGCATGGTGCGCGCGTGGTCGGTCACCTTGAACAGCTGGGTCTGTTCGCTGGCCAGCGAGGCGATGCCCGCATGGGTCACCACGACGGCCTTGGGAGTGCCGGTCGAGCCGGAGGTGTAGATGAGATACGCGGGCTGACCGGCTCGCATGGGATTGCGCCGGTCGGCGTCGGAGAGCGGAGTGGCCGACCGGATCGCGCAGTCGGCTTCGAAATCGGCCGTGCCGAAGACCATCCACTCCGGTGCCGACCGGTGCTTCCCGGTGGCAGTGGGCAGCGCGGCGAGGTGTTCGGGCAGGGTGAGCCCGAGCATGGCGCGGGAGTCACCGATCATGTGCGCGATGCGCTCGGCCGGGTAGGCGGGGTCGATGGGCACGTACGCGGCGCCGGTCTTGGCGACCGCCCAGATGGCGATGATCGACTCGAGACTGCGCGGCAGCGCGACCGCGACGACCGTTTCGGGCGCGGCACCGTGCGCGATGAGGCTGCGCGCCAACCGGTTCGAGCGTTCGTCGAGTTCCCGGTAGGTGGTGTCGAAGCCGAGGTAGCGCACCGCCACCGAGTCGGGCAGGTGCTGCGCGGTGTCGCTGAGCAGCCGGGCCAGGGTGCCCGCCGGTTCGGCCGGCGCACCGGCCACGGGTACCAGCCGGGCGATCTCGCGCCTGTCGAGCACCTCGAGGTCGCCGATCGCGGTGGCGGGTGCGGCGACGGCGGCGGCCAGCAGGGTGGTGAACCGCCGGGCCATGGCCTCCACCGTGGCGCGATCGAAAACGTCGGTGGCGAAACCGAATTCGGCGTGCAACGGTCCGTCGTCGTGGTTGTCGCGGACCTCGAGCTGCAGGTCGAACTTGGCGACGCCGATCTCGATCGGCACCAGTTCGGCGGTGACACCGGGCAATTCGACGCGCAGTTCGGGAGTGCGGTCGTAGGACAGCATCACCTGGAACAGCGGGTGCCGACTGGTCGAGCGATCGGGGTTGACCAGTTCCACGAGCCGTTCGAACGGCACATCGGGGTTGGCGAAAGCGTCGAGGTCGGTCTCCCGCACCAGATCGAGCATGCGGTCGAACCCGGCGGCGAGGTCGACGTCGGTGCGCAACACCAGGGTGTTGACGAACATGCCGACCAGCTCGTCGAGGGCCGGATCGGAGCGGCCCGCGATGGGCGTGCCGATGGTGACGTCGGTACTCGCGCACACCCGGGCCAGCAGGGTGGCCAGCGCCGCGTGCAGCACCATGAACATGCTCACCCCGCGACCGGTCGCGAGTTCGGCTGCCGCACGCCGGGTTTCGGCGTCGATGACGAATTCGACGGTGTCCCCACCGGTGCCACGCTGCGATGGCCGTGGTCGGTCGAGCGGCAGGTCGAGCTGATCGGGTAGCCCGGCCAGAGTGCCGCGCCAGTGCCCGAGCTGGCGCGCGATGGGCGCCTCGGGGTCGGTTTCCTCACCGAGCAGTTCTCGCTGCCACATCGCGAAATCGGCGTACTGCACCGGCAGGGCCGCCCACTGCGGTGCGGCACCGCCCGCGCGCGCCGACACCGCGACCATCAGGTCCCTGGCCAGCGGGGCGACCGACCAGCCGTCACCGCTGATGTGGTGCAGCACCACGAGCAGCAGGTGCTCGTCGGCGCCGACCCGGTACAGCGCGACCCGCAGTGGTGTCTCGGTCCTCAGATCGAAACCGCGCCCCGCCACCTGCGCGGCCAGCGCGGTGATCTCGGCGGCGGCCACGTCGATCGGCGCGAGTTCGGGTTCGATCCCGGCCGCCGGGTGGATGAGCTGGTACGGGCCGTCGGGGCCTTCCGGGAAACTGGTGCGCAGGCTCTCGTGGCGCTCGAGGACGTCGCGCAGGCCCGCGCGCAGCGCGTCGAGGTCGAGGTGCCCGGTGAGCCGCAGGGCCAGGGGCATGTTGTAGGCCGCGGCGTGTTCGGCGAACCGGTTGAGGATCCACAGCCGCTGCTGGGCCAGCGACAACGGCACCCGTTCGGGCCTGCGCGCGGGAACCAGTTTCGGCGTCGACGTTTCGGACCGGTGGGTGCTGATGTATCCGGCCAGCGCGGCGATCGTGGGCGACTCGAACATCTCCCTGATGGTCACGTTCGCGTCGAGGGTGGTGTTGATCCGTGCCACCGCGCGCGCGGCGATCAGGGAGTTGCCCCCGAGGTCGAAGAAGCTGTCCTCGACACCGATCGCGGTGCCGTCCAGGGCGAGCACCTCGGTGAAGATCTCCGCGAGCGCGCATTCCAGTTCGGTCTGCGGCGCGGCGGCGCCGGTGGTGACCCGCACGCCCACCTCCGGCGCGGGCAGCGCTTTACGGTCGACCTTGCCGTTGGCGCTCAACGGCAGTTCGTCGAGCACGACCAGCGCCGAGGGCACCATGTAGGACGGCAGGCCGCGGCGTAGCGCCGCGAGCAGGGCGGCGGGGTCGGGGGCCGAGGTGCCCGGCGCGGCGACCACGTAGGCGACGAGTTCGTCGTCGCCGGTGCGGCCGGTGCGGGCCACACAGACCGCGCGCGCGATGTCGTCCTGGGCGAGCAGCGCGGATTCGATCTCGCCCAGCTCGATGCGCAGCCCGCGGATCTTGACCTGGAAGTCGGTGCGGCCCAGGTACTCCAGCACACCACCGGCGATCTGCCAGCGCGCCAGGTCGCCGGTGCGGTACATCCGCTGCCCCGGGGTGAAGGGGCTGGCGACGAACCGGTCGGCGCTCAGGTCGGGGCGACCCAGGTAGCCGCGGGCCAGCTGGGCGCCTGCCAGGTACAGCTCGCCGACGACGCCGGGCGGCACCGGTCGCAGATGCGGGTCGAGCACGTAGGTCTGGGTGTTCCACACCGGCGAACCGATCGGCACCGTGGTGGCGTCGGCCGGGCACGGCCAGTAGGTGACGTCGACCGCGGCCTCGGTGGGCCCGTACAAATTGTGCAGTTCCGGTCCGCCGTCGGGCCCGTGCAGCGCGGCATGGAAATCGGCGACGGTGGCGCCGGGCAGCGCCTCACCACTGCAGAACACCCGGCGCAGTCCCGCCCCGCCGCGCACCCGCGGGTCGGTGACGAACAGCGACAGCATCGAGGGCACGAAATGCGCTGCGGTGATAGCCCTTTCGGTGATGATCCGGGCAAGGTACGCCGGGTCACGATGCCCTTCGGGAGCGGCGACCACCAGGCGCGCACCGACCTGCAACGCCCAGAAGAACTCCCACACCGACACGTCGAAGGTGGCCGGGGTCTTCTGCAGGACCGCGTCGGTGTGGTCAAGGGGGTATTCGGCCTGCATCCAGCGCAGCCGGTTCACGATCGCGGCATGGGTGACGCCGACGCCCTTGGGCTTACCGGTGGAGCCGGAGGTGAAGATGACGTAGGCGAGGTGATCGGGCCGCAGCGGCGCGCGCCGGTCGGCATCGGTGATCGGCGCGACGTCGTTCCCGCTGACGTCGAGGGTGTCCAGATCGATCCGGGCCGTGCCCACGGGCAGCCGGACGCCGTCGCGGTCCGCGGTGAGCACACACACCGGATGTGCCTGTGTCACTACCGCTTCCATGCGGTCGACGGGGTGTTCGGGGTCGATCGGCAGGTAGGCGGCACCGGTCGCGAGCACCGCGTAGATCCCGACGACCAGGTCGATGCTGCGGTGCAGGCACACGCCGACGGTGGTCTCCGGGCCCGCGCCGCGCGCGATGAGCTCGCGCGCGAGCTGGTTCACCCGGTCACCGAGTTCGGTGTAACCGAGTGTGTGGTCACCGAATTCGAGACCGATGGCGTGCGGGCTGCGGTGCACCTGATCCTCGAACAGCGAGACCAGTGTCGCGGCCTGCATCGGCATCTCGGTGGCGTTCCACTCCCGCAACACCCGCTCGTTCTCGGCCTCGGTGATCGCGGTGAGCGCGTAGGTGGGGGTGGTCGGCTCGGCGGCCAGGAAGCGCGCGAGGAAGTCGAGGTAGCGGGAGTGATGGGCGGCGTTCTCGGTCTCGCCGTAGAGCTTCGGGTTGGCTTCGAAGTCGAGCTGGATGCGGCCGCCGTCGCTGTTGTAGATGTTGATCGAGAGGTCTTCGACGGGTCCGGTGGCGAGAACGTGCAGCTGACCGGCGATGTCGTCGAACTTCAGCTCGTCGTGGAACAGCATGATGTTGACCATCGGCCCGAAGAAGCCGCGCGCGTCACGGGAGTACCCGCAGTCGCGACGGATGTCGTCGGAGCGGTAGCGCTGGTGCCGCAGGGCGCCGGTGATCTGCAGTTCGGTCTGGCGCACGACGTCGGCGACGGTGGTGTGCTCGTCGAAACGGACGCGCAGCGGCACGACGTTCGACACCACGCCCGCCGACCGGCGCAGCGCGACGGTGGTACGGGCCGAAACCGGCAGGCTCAGTACGACATCCGGGTCGCCGGTGACCGAACGGACGTAGGCGGCGAGCGCGGCGACGATCAGCGCGGAATTGGCCGAGCCGTGCGTGGCGATCGCGTCGGTGAGCAGGGTGTCGAGGTCGGTGTCGAGCACCGCGGTGGCGCGGTGGCGGCCCGCGTCGTGGCTGTCGCCCGCGGCGGTGACCGACGACAGGGTCATCGGTTCGCCCACTCCGGCGAGCTGTTCCGTCCAGTACTCGCGGTCGGCGCGGAACCGGCTGGACTCACGGTAGCGGGACTCGTCGGCGTAGAGGTCGACGAGCGCGGCGGCCCGGGAGACGGACGGTTCGCGCTGCTCGCCGACGGCGGTGTAGATCTCGGCGGTGCGGGCGAGGGCGTTCATCGCACCGTAACCGTCGATAACGATGTGGTGTCCGCGTTCGTACCAGAACCATTCCAGGTCACCGATCCGCAACACGACGTTGATGGTGAGCGGCTCGTGCTCCATGTCGATCGGAGTGCTGGCGTGCGTGTTCATCCAGGCCAGCGCGGCGGCCCGCGGGTCGGCTTCGCCGCGGAGGTCGATCCGGGCCCAGCCGGGCCGCCAGGTGGGGTCGACCCGCTGGTGGGGGACGCCGTCGATCTCGAGTAGGCGGACGTGTCCCACCTGGGATTCCGCGCCGTACCGCTCCACCGCGTAGAGCAACCGGCCGACGTCGAGATCGCCGTGCAGTTCGACGTAATGAGCGATGGTGAGTGGAATGTCGGGCCGAATCCGTTGCGCGTACCACAGTGCTGTCTGACCGGGCGAGAGGGCGAACGGTTGGCCCGGATCCTCGTCGGTGACGCTAGAGCTGACGTGGTCGGTGGCCAAAGAACTCATCAAGCACTCCGTTTCTGCCTTGTGTCACAACTCCCCGAGCAGCGCCCGGGCACACGACGGCCCAGGGCGTGGCTTTTCCACGCCCATGATTCGGAGTACTACGGCGGCCGGATGGCTACCGATGTGAATTTATTTCGAGCTCAACGAATTACACCCCTGAAGCAGCAACTTCGTGCCGCTTCCCCCCGGTTGAAACAAACCGCTTATTCAGAATTGTCCGAACTTCGCACCGGCTGCGTCGGATTCGCGCGGCGGCGTCGAAGTAATAGCAATCCGACACCGATCGCGGTCAGGATAACGGACGCGAGTTCGGGCCACCCACCGATTCGAGTTGCGATTGTCGTCGTGTCGCGCAACGGTAGCTGGGCCACCAACGCGGCGGGGACAACCTGCTCGGTACTCTGTCTGAGCACGCCGTCTGCGGTGATGATCCCGCTGACGCCCGTGGTTGCTGCGACCACCAGCGCGCGCCCGTGCTCGACCGCCCGCACCCGCGACATAGCGAGTTGCTGATATGTCATCTCGCTCTCGCCGAACGTGGCGTTGTTGGTCGGCACCGTCAGCAATTGGGCGCCGGCGGCGAGAGAGTCCCGAAATGCCCGATCGAAAGCGACCTCGTAACAGGTCGCCACACCGATCGGCACGCCGGCGGCCGTGACCGTTCCGTCACCATTTCCCGGCACGAAATACCCCGCGCGGTCGGCATAGGAAGAGAACAGGCGGAAGAAACCGCGCATCGGCAGGTATTCGCCGAACGGCTGGATGATCTTCTTGTCATGTCGCTCCCCCGGGCCCGCTGCGCCGTTCCACACGATCACCGAGTTGGTGGTCGTGCGGTCACCGTTCACCAGGACTGCGCCGACCAGGATCGGGGCGCCGATCTTCACCGAGGCTTCGGTGATCTCGGCGGCGGCGTCGGCATTGCGCAGTGGGTCGATATCGGAGGAGTTCTCGGGCCAGATCACGATGTCGGGCCGCGCGGCCTGGCCGCGGGTGACGGCGTCGGCCAACTCCTCGGTGCGCCGGACGTGGTTGTCCAGCACGGCGCGGCGCTGGGCGTTGAAGTCGAGCCCGAGCCGCGGCACACTGCCCTGGATGGCGGCCACCGTGATCGTCCGGGTGCCTGCATCCGGGGCGGGCAGCGTCGGCCGCAGGATCACTCCGGCCAGTAGCATGATAGCCACGGCCACTACGGCGGTGGCAAATCCGGTGCGCACGGCGCGGGTGTTCGCGCGCGGCGCTGGGGTGCGCGCCCAGGCGACGACGCGCAGTGCGAGCGCGGCGAGACCGGTGCCGGTGAGGGCTACCGCGAAACCGACCAGCGGCGCCCCACCATAGGCCGCCAGCGGCAGGTACCAGCCATCGGCCTGACCGAAAGCGACACGCCCCCAAGGGAATCCACCGAACGGGAAGCTCGATCTGAGCCATTCGGTGGCGGTCCACGCCAGCGCGAGCCACACCGGCCAACCCGGCAGCGCGCTCAACCATCGAGCGAGCACACCCCAGAGCCCGAAGTACACCGCGCAGACCGTCGAGAGCGCCAGCCACGGCACCGGTCCCACATAGATCCCCGTCCACGGCAGCAGCGGCACGAAAAACGCCAGCCCGCCGAGCATTCCGTACCCGAACCCACCGCGCGGCTTGCCCGGTCCGCGCACCGCGACGGTGAGCAGCGCGACAGCCACCGGCGCGAGGAACCAGAACGGGCGCGGCGGGAAGCTGCCGAAGAGCAGTAGCCCACCCGCGGTAGCGGCGAGCATCCGCAGCATCATCAGCTTGGTCCCGATGGAGTCCGGATCGGCGGGCACCGGACGTGATCCGGCGGCGAGTGCAGGCGCACCGGCGGCAGGTGCCGGGTCGTCCGCGTCGGCGGCTGCGGAGTCGGGACGGTCGCCCGTCGCGGGGTCGATCATGGTGTGTTGCTCCGTGATTCGTTGCTTGCGCGGTGCGGCCGGTGAGGTCAGGCGGTGTAGATCGTGGTGCCGTTGTGCACGGTGCGCAGACAGGTCGGGAGGGTCGCTCCAGGGTCGAGGCGCGGGAGGCCGGGGACCCGCGAGCGGGGGTCGGTGGACCAGCGCTGCACGGTGTCGGCGGCCGCGGCGACGACGAGATCGCCCGCGTCCCAGACGGCGTAGGAAGCGGGGGCGCCGGGGACCAGTGTGCCCGCCATCCCGTCACGGACCCCGCCCGCGCGCCAGGCGCCCCGGGTGGCGGCGGCGAACGCGGCGCGCGGGGACAGGCCGTGGCCGGGAGTGCGGTGATGCACGGCCGCGCGCACCTGTTCCCACGGGTTCATGACGGTCACCGGCGCGTCGGAGCCGATGGCGAGCGAGATGCCCGCCGCCGCCATCGCCGCGAACGGGTTGAGGCCCGCGGCGCGCTCGGCGCCGAGTCGGGTCGCGTACATCCCGTCGGGCCCGCCCCAGGCGGCGTCGAAGCCGGGCTGCACGGACACGATCACGCCGAGCGCGGCGAGCTGCGCGATCGCGGCGGCGTCGGTCATCTCCGCGTGTTCGACCCGGTGCCCGCGTGCGGCGATCGCCGGTCCACCGAGTTCGCTTGCGACACGGGCGAATCCGGCGACCACGGTATCCATCGCGGCGTCGCCGATGGCGTGGAAGCCCGCCTGGATCCCCGCCTCGGTGCAGGCGCGGATGTGCGCGGTGACGGTGTCTTCGTCGAGGAAGCTCTTGCCGCAGCCCGCCGCGTCGGCGTAGGGCTCGCGCAGCAGCGCGGTGTGCGAGCCGAGTGAGCCGTCGACGAACAGATCGCCACCGAGCGCATGGACGCCGAGCTCGTCGATCAGCGCGCGCGCTTCGTCAGCGGTGCGCACAGCCTGACCCCAGTACGCGCGCACGGCAACGCCGTGTTCGAAAGCGAGTAGTTCGCGGATGTCGTCGCGACCGGAGATATCGGGACCGGCACATTCGTGCACGGCGACGATGCCGTGTGCGGCCGCCGCGTCCAGTGCGGCCGCGCGGGCCGAATCACGTTGGGCGCGAGTGAGTTCCGCGAGCGCGACCGTGCGCACCCGGTGATGGGCGTCGGCGCGCAACAGTTCGCCACGCCGATATCCGTCCCCGAGTTCACCGGCCACGTCGAGCAGCGCCGAGGAGGCGACGGCCGAATGCGCGTCGACGCGCGCCAGGTAGACGAGCCTGCCCGCACCGGCGGCCTCGTCGAGTTCGGCGACCGTCGGCGGCCGCTGTTCGGGCCAGGCGGTGTCGTCCCAGCCCTCGCCGATGATCACCCCGTCCGGCTGGTTCGCGGCGTGCGCGCGCACGGTGGCGAGCAGGTCGGACAGGGATCCGGCACCGCTCACGTCGAGCCCGGTCAGTTGGAGTCCCAGCGCGGTGACGTGCACGTGTGGGTCGACGAACGCGGGCGCTACGAACGCGCCGTCGAGGTCGATGATCTCCGCGTCGGGATGCATCGCGCGCCCGGGCGCCTCGGCACCCAGCCACACCACGGTGCCGTCGGTGACCGCCATCGCGGTCGCGTCCGGGGAGCTGGAACTGTAGAAACGGCCACCGATCAGCAACTGGGTACTCACGGTGTCCCAGTCTGCCGTATCGACGGATCGTCACCTCGGCAGGGACAGTGTCAGCTCGGCGGTGACGACGCGGATCCGGCCGCCGGCACCGCGCGGGAGGCCGATGAGCTCGCGTCAGCTCGGCCGCGAGGGTGTCAGGTCGGCAGGCACAGCGCGGCGCGCACTTCGGCGTCGCCGAACCCGGCGGGGCAATGCCCGCCCGCCTCCACGGCGATCAATTCCAATCGCCATGCGGCGGTGGTGAAGTCCGACATCGACTGTCCGGCAGCGGCGCTCGCTCTGCGCACCGCGTCGGCCAGTTCCTCGCTCACCGTAATGGTGATCTGCTCGGTGGCCATGCGGGTACTGTAGACCCTCCCCGCCGAACGGGGGGCGTGTCGGTTCAGGCCGTCTCGAATCAGGCGGGGCCGAGTGCGCGCGGACCGCTGGTGTGACCGTCGTCGTACCACTGACCGACCACGGTGCCGTCGACCACGTCACCGTCGGCGTCGACGACCATCCCGCGATACGGCGAGGGCGCGAACGAGGGCAGCGGACCGAACCGCCGGGTGCCCAGCTTCTCCAGCGCCGGTCGCAGCAACGCCCTGGTCGGCGGGAACAGCGCGAGCAGGCCGACGACTCCGGTCACCAGGCCGGGCACGAACAGCAGCACCGATCCGGTGGCCACGATCACCCCGTCGGCGACCGCGCTCTCGGCGGTCACCTCACCGCGCGAGGCCCGCCGGAATCGGTCGAACACCCGCCTGCCCTGCCGTCCGAGCAGCACCAATCCCACGCCCGACACCGCGACGAGCACGAGCAGCGCCCAGCCGACGCCGATCAACTGAGCGAGACCGACGAGGGCGGCGATCTCGACGACGAGGTAGAGGACGAACAGCAGGGCGGTCATGGCGATCCTTTCGGACGATCTATCCCCTCAACGCACGAGCGCCCGATTTTTCTCCCGAGCGGGCAGGCAGGTTCAGGCACCGGGCCGCACGAGCCCGGTTTCGTAGGCCAGCACCACCGCCTGTACCCGGTCGCGCAAGCCGAGTTTGGTGAGTACCCGGCCGACGTGTGTTTTCACGGTCGCCTCCGACAGGAACAGCGCCGTGGCGATCTCGGCGTTGGAGCGACCGACCGCGATCTGTTCGAGCACTTCGCGTTCGCGCGCGGTGAGGACATCGAGAATCTTCGGGTCGCGCAGGCTGGTCGGGTCCTCGGCGACGAGCCGGTCGAGCAGGCGCTTGGTGACCTTGGGCGAGACCACCGCGTCACCGGCGGCCACGCTGCGGATGGCCGAGATGAGATCCTCGGGCGGGGTGTCCTTGAGCAGGAATCCGCTCGCACCGGCACGCAGCGCACCGAGGGCGTGCTCGTCGAGGTCGAAGGTGGTCATCACGAGCACCCGCACGCCCTCGCCCGCGGCGACGATCCGCGAGGTGGCGGTGACCCCGTCGACGACCGGCATCCGCACGTCCATCAGCACCACATCGGGACGCAGTTCACTCGCGCGCCGCACCGCCTCGTCACCGTTGCCCGCTTCGCCGATCACATCGATGTCGGGGTGCGCGCCGAGCACCATCTTCAGGCCCATTCGCATGAGTTCCTGATCGTCCACCACGAGCACGCTGATCGGCATTGCCCCACCATAGTGGGCGGATCAATCCGTTTCGGTGCGCAGCGGAAGGTCGGCCCGCACCTGCCAGCGCCCGTCGTCGAGCCTGCCCGCGTGCAGTGTGCCGCCGAGAACCGCGACCCGTTCGCGCATCCCGACCAGGCCCATTCCCGTGCCGGGGATCTCGGCACCCGCGCTCACCTTGGCCGGAACGCCACCGCTGTCGGTGACTTCGACGAGGATGTCTTCCTCGCGCCGGTGCACCCGGACCACCGCCTTCGGCTCCGCCCCCGCGTGGCGCAGGGTATTGGTGAGCGACTCCTGCACGATGCGATGCACGCCGAGGCTCACCTCGGGGGCGATGTCGTCGAGCTCACCGGTCAACTCGAGATCAACGGCCAGACCGGCCTCACGCATCATCTGAGCCAGCTTCGCGATACCCGCGCTCCCGTGTTGCGGCAGCAGTTCCGGTGCGTGCTCGGTGCGCAGCAGGGCGACGGTGCGGCGCAGTTCACGCAGGGCGTCGCGCCCGGTCCCGGCGATGGTGGCGAGCGCGCGTTCAGCGGTTTCCGGGTCCTCGCGCAGGGCGTATTTGGCCCCGTCGGCCTGCACGATGATGACGCTCACCGCATGTGCGACCACGTCGTGGAGTTCGCGGGCGATGCGGGTGCGTTCGGCGGCGACCGCGTCGTGCGCGCGGCGTTCCTTGTCGTAGTCGGCGACCGCGAGCCGGGCCGCGACCTCGGAGTCGTAGGCATGCCTGGCACCGTTGAACTCGGCCAGCGTCCAGCACAGCGCGTAGATGAGTCCCGCCATCGCCAGGTCGCCGCCCCGCGGCAGGTCGAGCAGCACGACCGACGCCGCCATGTCGACCGCGAGGAAGGCCAGGAAGATGAGCCCCTCACGTCGGCCGACATAGGCGACAAGCGTGTAGAGCATCACCCCGAGCCCGATCAGCGCGACGTGGTCGGCCGTCAGATCGTCGACCAGGTAGCCGATCAGGGTGTTCAGCAAGGACAACACCAGCAGCGCCGCCGCCACCGTCCGCGGGTACACCCGCCGCAGGATCAGCGGCAACGGCAGAATCACCGAGAAGATCAGGTACACGACCTTGTTGCGCTCGTCGCCCACGCCGAGGGCATCGAGGAACAGGAGCAATCCCGCGAGAATCGAGTCGGCGACGATGGGTCGTCCGCGTAGCCACAGGCTGAACCGGCGCACCGGCCCAGCGTAGCCCCGGCTGGCTTTCCGGCCGTGATCTTGATTGCCTGGTCGTGTGCAAATCGGAGACTGGACGGTCCTGCTGGTGGCCGCGGCGGCAGCGGGCTGGGTCGACGCCGTGGTCGGCGGCGGCGGACTGATCATTCTGCCGACGCTGTTCCTCGTCGTCCCCGGCATCGCGCCGCAGACCGCCCTCGGTACCAACAAACTCGCCGCGCTGGCAGGCACCGCGACCGCGGTGGCGACCTTCGCGCGCAGGGTGCCGATGCAGTGGAAGGTGCTGCTGCCCGGTGCGGTGATCGCCGCGATCACGGCCGCCTGCGGTGCGGCAGCGGTCTCGCTGATCGACCGCGACCTGTTCATTCCTCTGGTCATGGTGGTGCTTGTCGGGGTGGCGGTGTTCGTGACCTTGCGGCCCTCGGTCGGCCTCACGATGGCCACCCATCCCCCGACGCGACGCAAGGTGATCCTGGTGATCGGCCTCGCCTCCGGCCTGATCGGCCTCTACGACGGACTGCTCGGCCCGGGCACCGGTACCTTCCTGATCATCACCTTCGCGACGCTGCTCGGGACCGAGTTCGTCCGGGCGGCGGCGATGGCGAAGGTGATCAACTGCGGCTCGAATGTGGGCGCGTTGCTGTTTCTCGGCTCGACCGGTCACATCCTGTGGGGCCTCGGCGCCGGCATGGCGGTGGCCAATGTGCTCGGCGCACTGGTCGGTTCACGGATGGCGCTGGCCAAGGGCGCCGGTTTCGTGCGGATCGTGTTGCTGGTCGTGGTGGTCGTGATGGTGATCCGGTTGGGCTGGCAGCAGTTCGGTTAGCGCACCGGTTCGGCGGGCGCGGAGGCGGCGAGCCACGGCTGCAGGACCCGCGAGGTGGTCTCGTGGATCTTGCGATGCAGGCGCTCACCGTCGTCGATGCCGTGCTGGGGCTGCTGGAACAGCACCGTCAGCGCGCCCGATACCGCGCCGACCACGGCACCGACCAGCGCGGCGGCGCCGACCTCGTCGAGTTCGTGCGGGAACGCGATGTGCAACTGGTGCGCGATCTCGCGCTGCGCGACCAATTGCGCGTGCGCGGCGCGACCGCTCACCGAGGGGACCGTCCGCGAGACCCGCGCCCGCAATGCCGCCACCCGCGAGCCCACATCGTCGACGAGGCGTTCGCCGGGGTTGTCACCCGCGGCGCGTAAGGCGCGCAGCAACACCTCCACCGGGCGCTCGCCGGGCCGACGCGTGGCGATGGCGGCGACGGCCGCGCGCACCCGTTCGTCGGGCTCGGGGAAGAGCAGTTCCTCTTTGCTCGCGAAGTAGTTGAAGAAGGTCCGGGTGCCGACCTCGGCCGCGGCCGCGATGTCGGCAACGGTCGTTTCCTCGTACCCTCTGGCCTCGAACAATTCGACGGCGGCCACGAGGATCGCACGTCGGGTTCGTTCCCTTTTTCGATCGCGCAGGGCAGATGGCGGCACGGCGGGCACCCTACGGCATTTCCGGCACCGCTCGCGGGAGGAGGCGGAGTCCGCGCGTCACGGTAACGACTGTCGCAACCGGCTTTTCGCGCGCGATCGCACCCGGTGTCATGACACGAGCTGCAGGTCGGCAGCCGGTGCATCGATCCGACATGACGCCGGTCGATGCGGTTCCGGCGCACAGGTGTCGGTGGCACCGGTTAGCGTAGGTCCGGTGAGGGATACCACGACTTCCAGAGATGTGGACGAGGAGTTCCGCGGGCTCGGGCTCGGCGCACTGGCCGAGGCCGCGCTGTCGGCGGCCCGCGCGGCCGGCGCCGACCATGCCGATCTGCGCGTGCAACGTCTGGTGACCCAGTCGATCCGGTTGCGCGACGGGCGCGTCGAAGCGGTCACCGATGCGACCGAGCTGGGGCTGGCGGTGCGGGTGATCGTCGACGGCACCTGGGGTTTCGCCTCGCACGCCGCGCTCACGCCCGCGACCGCCGCCGAGGTGGCGCGGCGCGCGGTGAAGGTGGCCCGCGCATTGCGCTCGCTGAATCGGGAGCGCGTCGAACTCGCCGATGAGCCACGCTACGACAACGTCTCGTGGGTCTCGGCCTACGATCTCGACCCGTTCGCGGTGCCGACCGCCGACAAAGTGGCGCTGCTGCAGGACTATTCGGAACGCCTTACGGCGGCCGATGGTGTCGACCACGTGACCGCCTCGGTCTTGCAGGTCAAGGAACAGTCCTTCTACGCCGACACCGCGGGTTCGTCGATCACCCAGCAGCGGGTGCGTCTGCATCCCCAGTTGGAGGCCGTCACCGTCGACTCCGCGTCGGGCGTCTTCGAGACGATGCGCACCCTCGCCGCACCCGCGGGCCGGGGCTGGGAGTACGTCACCGGTGCCGACGGAACATGGGACTGGACCGGCGAACTCGCGCGAATCCCCGGCTGGCTGGCCGAGAAGGTGAAGGCGCCCAGCGTCGTCGCCGGCCCCACCGACCTGGTGATCGACCCGACGAACCTGTGGCTCACGATCCACGAATCCATCGGTCACGCCACCGAATACGACCGGGCGATCGGCTACGAATCCGCTTACGCCGGTACCTCGTTCGCGACGCCCGATCAGCTCGGGACCTTGCGGTACGGCACGCCGATCATGCACGTCACCGGTGACCGCACCCAGGTCAACGGCTTGAGCACCGTCGGTTACGACGACGAGGGTGTGGCGGGCCAGCAGTGGGATCTGGTGCGCGACGGCGTGCTCGTCGGCTACCAGCTCGACCGCGTGTTCGCCCCACGTCTCGGGCTCGACCGCTCCAACGGTTGCTCGTATGCCGATTCGCCACACCACGTTCCGATCCAGCGGATGGCGAACGTGTCGTTGCAGCCCGACCCTGAACGAGACACCAGCACCGCCGACCTGATCTCCCGGGTGCAGGACGGCATCTACATCGTCGGCGACAAGTCCTGGTCGATCGACATGCAGCGCTACAACTTCCAGTTCACCGGACAGCGGTTCTTCCGAATTCGCGACGGCGAGCTGGACGGGCAACTGCGCGACGTCGCCTACCAGGCCACGACCACCGATTTCTGGGGGTCGATGGAAGCGGTCGGCGGACCGAGCACCTGGCAGCTCGGCGGCGCGTTCAACTGCGGCAAAGCGCAGCCCGGTCAGGTGGCGGCGGTGAGCCACGGCTGCCCGTCGGTCCTGGTGCGCGGGGTCAACATTCTCAATACCCGGACGGAGGGCGGTCAGTGAGCGAGGGTCTGTTCCCGGCGGGCGCGGTGGTCGAGCGTGCGCTGGCGGCGTCGAAAGCCGACGAGGCGATCGTGATCGTCACCGACGCGCACGACGCGTCGCTGCGGTGGGCCGGTAATTCGATGACCACCAATGGTTCGTCTGTTTCGCGGGAGTGGGCGGTGATCTCGGTGTTCCGCGACGGCCCCACCACCGCACGGGTGGGCTCCATCAGCTCCACCAGTGTGGACCCCACCGAGATCGATGCCGTGGTGCGGGCCAGCGAGGAAGCCGCTCGCACGGCCGCCCCGGCGCGCGACGCGATGCCGCTCCTGGAGCCCACCGACGACGACACCGCCACCTGGGACCAGGCGCCCGGTGCCACCGAGATCGAGGTCTTCGCCGGATTGGCGCGTGACCTCTCGACCGGCTTCGACGGCACCGACCGCCTCTACGGATTCGCCCACCACCAGGTGCACACCACCTGGCTCGGCACCTCGACCGGTATCCGTCGCCGGTTCAGCCAGCCGACCGGTTCGGTGGAAATCAACGGTAAACGCGGCGAGGGCAAGGATCTGGCCAGCGCGTGGGTGGGGGTCGGCACCGCCGACTTCACCGACGTCGACACCCCGGGCCTGCTCGCCGAGCTGTCACGGCGCCTCGACTGGTCCAAGCGCCGCGTCGATCTCCCCGCGGGCCGCTACGAAACCCTCCTGCCGCCGTCGTCGGTCGCCGATCTGATGATCTACCTGGCCTGGAGCATGGAAGGCCGTGGCGCCCACGAAGGCCACACCGCCTTCTCCCGCGCCGGTGGCACGCGAATCGGTGAGCGGCTCAGCGACATTCCGCTCACCCTGTACTCCGACCCGAACGCGAGCGGTCTCGAATACCGGCCGTTCGTCGCGACTGCGTCGTCATCGGAATCACTGTCGGTGTTCGACAACGGCTTGTCCGCGCGACGCGTCGACTGGATCGGCAACGGCGTCATCGAATCGCTGGTCTACCCGCGCGCGACGGCCGCCGAATTCTGCGCACCCGCCACCATTCCCGGCGAGAACCTGCTACTCACCGGCGGCGGCGACGCCACCCTCGACGACATGATCGCCCGCACCGAACGCGGCCTGCTCCTCACCTGCCTCTGGTACATCCGCGAGGTCGACCCCGCCACCCTCCTGCTCACCGGCCTCACCCGCGACGGCGTCTACCTCGTCGAAAACGGCCAGGTCACCGGCGCGGTCAACAACTTCCGCTTCAACGAAAGCCCCCTCGACCTGCTACGCCGAGTATCGGAAGCGGGAGCCACCGAGATCACCCTGCCCCGCGAATGGAAGGACTGGTTCACCCGCACCGCCATGCCCCCACTCCGCATCCCGGATTTCCACATGTCCTCGGTCAGCCAGGCGACCTAGCGGGGGTTGGCCCACAACGGTCGACCGTCTGGGTAGACGCCGATTAGTCCCGTCGGCCCGCCTCATCCCGACGTGGTCGTCGACGTGGCGCGTGACAGCATGATCGGGTGACTCGAATCCGGATGTTCGCCACCGACCTCGACGGCACCTTGCTGCGTTCCGATCGCACCGTCTCGCCGCGGACCGCCGAAGCCATGGCCGGCGCGCAGGCGGCGGGGATCGAGGTGGTGTGGGCGACGGCGCGTGCTCGGCATTCGGTGCACGAGTTGGCGCAGTCGTGCGGTTTCCGGGGTAAGGCGGTGTGCGCCAATGGTGCTGTGCTGCTCGACCTCGCCGACG
The DNA here is from genome assembly GCF_050320175.1 of Nocardia sp. FBN12. Lineage (GTDB taxonomy): Bacteria > Actinomycetota > Actinomycetes > Mycobacteriales > Mycobacteriaceae > Nocardia. Next base: position 3,053,359 of record NZ_CP190048.1, read on the forward strand.
GGACGCCTGAGATCATCGACACCGTGTCGATCGACGAGGATGCGGCGGGTGTGGTGATGTCACAGATCCGCGCGCTGATTCCCGGCGTTGTGTTCGCCAATGTCGGCGCTACCCGGTTCGTCGCCGAGCCTGCCTATGCCGCGCTGTGCAAGTTCAGCGATCATCATCGCCATCCACATGAGATGGCGTTGTCGGAGACCTTGCCGACCGGACTCGAAGCGATGGTGAAGATCGTTGCCCGTCATCCCGAGTTGCCCGGCGCGGAGCTGTACCGGACGGCGGTGGCGGTCGGGATCACCGGGGTGGAGCTGACGCATTCCGGTGCGGCCTATATGGAGATGGCCGCCGAAGGTGTGTCGAAAGCCAGTGCGCTGGAACGGTTGTGCGCGCTCGACGGCATCGACCTGTCGGAGGTCGCGGCCGCGGGGGACGCGCTCAACGATGTCGCGATGCTGACGTGGGCGGGTACCGCGCTGGTGCCTGCCAACGCGGTCCCCGAGGTCATCGCCCTCGCCGACCAGGTCCTACCGACCAACGACGAGGACGGTGTGGCTGCCTACCTGGAGGAATTGGTGCGCTCGGCACAGCGCGACTCGGCTACCTGACCGATGCCCGCGCGCGACCAACGTCGAGGTGCAGGATCGTGTCCGCCGTGGCCACGGTGTCCGCATCCAGCGGGAAGTACCCCTGTTCCTGGGTCACATCGGTGCGGGTATGTCCTGGTCCGAGTTCTGCCGCCGGGATCAAACCCCACGTGTCGATGCGCTTGTGCAGCGTGTGCTCGTAGGTGCCCGGCTGGGGTTCGGCGAGTTCGAGGCCGTCGCTGCGGCCCAAACTGCCGAGGATCACCCCGTACTGCTCCCCCAGCAGCGATCCCACGATCGCTCCCGCGCCGGACCAGACGAGTTCCATCGGCCCCATCTGCATGATGCTGGTGTTGCGGCGCAGATGCAGGTTGTGCGAGTACACCAGCGTCGGCCCACGGCGCGCCTCGACCGACCGGATATCAAGGAGGTTCTGGGCCATGAGCGCGTCACGGGCGGCGGCCAGGCTGTTCCATCGCACGCCGTCCTCGGTCGGAGCCGCGGCCTGCCGGTGATAGCGCAGCAGGCCGATGCCGGCAGTGAGATGGATTGCCGTCCTTCGCCACTCGGCGAGTGAGGTGGCCGCGATCCGCTCCGGCGCGCGGGTATAGAGGAGGGTGAGCATGTCGTCGGCCATCACCCGCAACTGCTCGGCCTCGGCGGTGGCACCGGGCGACACCTTCGCGTCCAGGACTGCTTCGCTGCGGCTCCATCGCTCGTCGCCGCCGGCCGGACCGGCGATGTCGAAGTCGAGTTCCAGGTAGTCGCGGGCGAATTCGAGGTAGGTGCGCGGGCTGGGAGCGCTCATCGTTTCCATCGCGGCGTCGAATCCGTAGAAGCCGACCTGATCCTCGGTCGCCCGACCTGCGTTGTGGTCGCGCAGCCACGCGACCAGTTCCCGGTTGCCGGTGAGTTCGCCGAAATCGTGGGAGAAGCCTGTCCGCAGCACCTCGTCGAGGTCGCCGTTGCCGCCTCGAACGAACTCGTCCACGGCGAGCGCGGCCACTCGATCCGTTTCGAGAGCGATCGACCGGAACCCACTCGCCACCAACTCGACGAACAGTTCATTGCGGATCGACGCGAAACCGGGTTCTTTGTGCGTCGGCTCCCCGAGCGCAAGCAGCTCACAGGACGAAGGGACGAAGTCGCTGATTTTCTGACTCATGTCTATCAATCGTATCGTTGACAGAACGGTGGAGACTTGATCAGGAGCTATTCGGCTGAAAGTGTCGTAAAGTCTCAAACCAGTGAGAACCCTTCGACCATCGGACCTGGCCCGCGAGCACGCGATCTCGACCCAGGCAGTCCGCAACTACGAACAGGACGGCTGCCTGCCACCGGCCGAGCGCACTCCCACCGGCTACCGGATCTACACCGACCTGCACGCGAGCGCGCTGCGCACCTACCTCACCCTGATCACCGCCTACGGCCACGCCACCGCGGGTCAGATCATGCGCGCCCTCCACGAGGACGATCTCGACAAGGCCCTCACGATCATCGACCGTGGGCACAGCCAACTCCTGCGAGACCGTGAAACCCTGACCTCGGTGCGCCGGGCCGTCGACCACCTGATCACCGAATCACCTTCTGACACCACCTTTTCAGCGGAGACCAGAACCATCGGCGAGCTCGCCCACCACCTCCGAGTCACCCCCGCCACCTTGCGTGCCTGGGAAGCAGCGGGCATCCTCACCCCCACCCGCGACCCCGCCACCGGCTACCGCCACTACGGCCCCGCCGACCTCCGCGACGCCGAACTGACCCACATCCTGCGCCGAGGCCACTACCGTCTCGACCACATCGCCACCGTCATCGGCCAGATCCGCGCCGCAGGCAGCACCGAGGCGCTGGCGCGCGCCCTCGCCGACTGGCAGGCGAGAATCACCACCCAGGGCCGCGCGATGCTCGACGCCGCCGCAGCGCTGAGCCGATATTCCGCCGCGCTACACCGCTAGGCTGGAACGACCATGCCAGACCTTCTCGGAATCAACCACCTGACGTTGAGCACCACAGATCTCGATCAGCTCGTGCGGTATTACACCGAATTCCTCGGCGCGACACTGGCTTTCGAGCGGGCTGCCACCCCAGCCGATCCACGGATCGCGGTTGTCGACGTCGGCGGCGCCGATCACCTGATGCTCGTGGAGACCACCACCCCGCCGCTCACCGATCGCGATCCCCTCGCACGCGCGGGATGGGGTCTGCGCGTCGGCACGCTGGAGCAACTGCGTGCGGTTCGCGAGCACCTCGCGGACGCGGGCTTGCCGGTCGGCCCGATCGAGACCCTGCCCACGCAGTGGACGATGACGGCCGTCGACCCCGACGGACGCCCCGTGGACCTCCGGGCGCACCGTCCCCGCCGCGGTGCGCCCGGCTGAGCTGTGCTAGACGCGTTCGAGTACCGCAGACGCGCCGATACCGCCTGCCGCGCAGATCCCCAGCAGCGCCGTCTCTTTCCCGGTACGGGCCAGTTCAGCGGCCATGGTGGTGACCATGCGGGCACCGGTGGCGCCGAACGGGTGGCCCAGCGAGATCGAGCCGCCGTGCACGTTCAGCTTGTCGATGTCGACGGTGCCGACCGGCTCGTCGCGGTCGAGGCGCGCCTTGGCCCAGTCGGTACTCTCCAGCATCCGCAGCACCGAGAGAGTCTGGGCGGCGAAGGCTTCGTGGATATCGACGAGGTCGATGTCGGCCAGCGTCATGCCCGCCTTGTCGAGGGCGCGCGGCATCGAGATCGCCGGGCCGATGAGGACCTGGTCGGCGGGGTCGACGCTGACGAAACTCCACGAGCGGAAGGCAGCCTGCGGGGTGAATCCGAGGGCGCGCGCCTTCTCCTCGCTCATCAGCAACACCGCCGACGCGCCGTCGGTGAGCGGGCTGGCATTGCCCGCGGTGACGGTGCCGTTCTTCTCGAACACCGGCTTCAGGGTGGCGAGTTTCTCGATGCTCGTGTTCGCCCGGACGAGCCCGTCGACGTCGATCAGCTTGCCCGACGGCGTCGTGACCGGCACGACCTCGTCGTCGAAGCGTCCCGAGGCGATCGCGGCCGCGGCGCGCTGATGCGAGCGGGCGGCGAAAGCATCCTGATCAGCGCGGGAGATGCCGTTGATCCGCGCCATCTTCTCCGCGGACTCCCCCATCACCTCGCCGGTGGTGCGCTCGGCGATCTTGGGCTGGCGCGGCAAGATGTCGGTGAACGGCGCGAGCTGGCGGACGACGTCGAGGTAGTCCATCGCCTTCGGCTTGCCGAGGGCGACCGGCGCGACCGCGTGCACGACCTTCTGCGGCAGCTTGATCTCGGCATTGCTGGTGGAATCGCTGCCACCGGCGATCATGATGTCGTACTCGCCGCGTTCGATCGCCGCGGCCGCCGAGGTCACCGCCTGCAGACCGGACGCGCACGCGCGGGTGACGGTGTACCCCTCGCACCCGAAGTCCAGGTTCAGATCGAGGGCGATCTCCCGCGCGATATTGGGCGCGTGACTCGGCAGGACCACCCCGCCCCAGACAATGGACTGGATCTCGCCGGGTGCGATCCCGGTCCGCTCGATCAGCCCGCGGACGGCCGCGCCGGCCAGGGCGATGCTGTCGAGGCGGGTGAAGTCGGTGAACGCGCGCACGAACGGTGTCCGTGCGCCCGCGACGACGACGGCTCGGTTGCGTTTCACGGCCATGTGAGTCCCTTCGGAAGTGCTGCCGAAGACTCACAGTATCCGATACCAGCGGTTCTGCATATCGGATCGGCACACATCAGGCAGGCGTGATCTCGATACCGATCGTGCCGGCCTTGCCCCGGCGCAGATTGCTGCCGAGGATCACAAGTGGCCCGGTCAGCCAGTACTTCTTGCGCAGCGCCGACCGGAGTTCGTCGGTCTCGGCCGCGTCGAGCAGCCGTGCGGTGCCGGTCACGATGGCACCGTGTGCATCCCCGCGCACGGTGCAGGGTTGCACCGTCACCTCGGGGTTGCGCCGGACCCGCTTGACCTTCCAGCTGTCGGTGACCGTCCAGACGAACAGCTTGTCCTCGCGCGCCACCGCCCAGACGGGCGTACCCACGGGAGTGCCGTCCTTGCGGAATGTGGTGAGCAGTACGTAATTCGCGGTCGCCAGTTCGCCGAGGCGGTTCGTCATGCGCACAGCCTAGTGGGCGCGGCGAACCTTGGCCGAGTGGCCGAAAGAGGTATGGGCGCTTTCTCGAAACTCTTCGTAACCTCGAGGCGAATCGACTCTCCGACGAAAGGCCGACTGTGACCGATACCGCGGTGCCCCTGCTGTGGAGCGGCGACCTGCCGAGCACGCTCGAGTTCTACCGAGCGCTCGGCTACACCGTCACCCATGAGCAAACCCGCCCCTACGTGTACGGCGCGATCGAGCACCATGGCTGTGCGCTGCATTTCGCACCCGCGCCGCCGGGCGTCGAACTTCCGGCGGAACACGCGGGCGCGCTGGTGATGGTCGACGACGTCGCCGCACGCCACGCCGAGTACACCGCCGCCCTGCGCGCCCACTACGGCAAGATTCCGAGCAAGGGCCGTCCACGGATCACCCGATTCCGCCCCGGCCAGTCCCGTTTCTCGCTCGTCGATCCGGTCGGCAACACCGTCCTCGTGATCCAGCGCGACGAGCCGATGGAACTCGAGTACGGCGGCTCCCGCGAACTGGAAGGCCTGGCCCGCGTCCTCGACAACGCTCGCATCCTGCGTGATTTCAAGAACGACGACCGCGCGGCGACCCGCGCCCTGGAAGCCGGGCTGCACCGCTTCGGCGCCACCGCGACCACTCTCGACCGAGCCCGCGCCTACGCCGCCCTCGCCGAACTCGCCCTCGCCGCCGAGAACCCCGACCGCCTCGCCCACTGGAAATCCGAACTCGCCACCGTCGAACTGACCCCCGAGGAGCGCACAGCGCTCGCCGCCGACGCCTCCGACCAACTCACCGCCCTGCTCACCACGACCGACTGAATCGGCCACGCAACCTCTCGGCCGCCAGGCCCCGGCCATGCCCGAACGCACCACCCGACGGCGCCTGACCCGTTGCCTGGCAACAGCACTCACGGTTGCCGCCCCCTCGGAACCGGCTCGGCGGGGACGACTGGTGCACCTGCTGGAGGCGACCGGAGAGGTGGCGTGCGGTGGATCCCTGTGGTGGACTGACGGATTCGGCTATTGGGGAGGTCGGTGTGCGATCGAGACCGCAGTGGGCGCGGCAGGACGGGTTCGGGATCCGGGTGGAGTGGGGGCGAGCCGGGGCGGCGGCGCTCGGGCCTGGCGCTGGATGTCTGGTGGTGATCGATGTGTTGTCGTTCACGACGTCAGTGTCGGTGGCTACCGCTGCGGGTACCGCGGTGTTTCCGTATCGGTGGCGGGATGATTCGGCGCGGGCCTTCGCCGCGGCGAAGGCCGCCGAGTTGGCTGTCGGACGACGCGAGGGCGGGCCGTGGTCGTTGTCGCCGGCGGCGATCCGGCGCGCGCCGTTCACCGAACGCCTCGTGCTGCCATCACCCAACGGATCCACGATCGCGGCAGCTGTCGAGGGAACGCCGGTTGTCGCTGCCTGTCTGCGCAATGTCAGCGCCGTTGCCGATTGGCTTCTCGCCCAGCGCTGGGGCACTCCCGATCGCCCGATCGCGATCATTGCCGCGGGCGAGCACTGGCCGGGCACCGATATCGTGCGGCCGGCGCTCGAGGACTGGCTCGGTGCCGGTGCGCTCGCCGCCGCGCTGATCGATCGCGGTCTCGCTACGCCGTCGCCCGAAGCAGCAATTGCGGCAACAGCGTTCGATGGAACAGCCGACGTGGGAGCGCTGGTCGCGGACTGCGCGTCCGGGCGTGAACTCGCCGCGATCGGTTTCGCCGAGGATGTGGCCATCGCGATCGAACTCGATTCGGATTCCACCGTGCCGGTCCTTGCCAACGGCGCGTTCGCCGATCGCCGGCCCGGATAACGCGAGAACCGGAAGCCACCGTGGTGGTGGGCGCTTTTCAGCGCCGACCACCACGGATCGGACTACTGGTTCGAGCCGATGATGCCGCCGATCACCGCCCCGATGACACAACCGGGGATGGCGCTGACGAACAGGAAGATCAGGCCGATGAGGGCGCCGATCACACAACCGATGGCGATGCCGGCGACGATATTGCCCGTCTGGTCGATGTGCTGCAACGCCGCGGGGTTCGCGATCGGGGCGCCGACGGGAGTGAGAGTGAGGGTGGTGGCCGCGGCGTCCAGTCGCGGGACCACGGTGATGGCGGGGCCGGCTACCGTCTGCACGGTTGTCGGGATGAGGCCGATGCGCTGACCGTTGGGTGCGAGAACGGCGACGCCCTCCTCGGGCGTGAGCTCGAACATGCCCGCCGTGAGTTCGACGGACGCCTGCGAACCGTCGCGCGCGACCGCGGCCGTATAAGCCACGGCGCCGTCGACACCCGCCACCGAGGGCCCGGTGAGCGGGGCGCCGTTGGCGGTGGCGGCGGTGATGCCGGTCGCCGCGACAGTGAGCACGCAGGCAGCCAGCAACTGCTTGAACATCATGGGTTGTCCCTCCGACTTGCTGATCCGACCTACCCCGAAATCAGCCCGTACCTCCCATGATGCGGCATGGCTATGTCACATTACCCACGATCGGCGGAATACGAATCGGCGTGCGGCAACACAGAATTCGCAAGCACCGCAAAGTACCGATCAGTCTCGCGAGGTGAGGATGCTCGGTCCGTCCGCGGTAATCGCGATCGTGTGCTCGCTGTGCGCGCAGCGGGAGCCGTCGGCGGAGCGGATGGTCCAGCCGTCGGCATCGGTGTAGACCTTCGCGGTGGTCGCCGCGAACCAGGGTTCGATCGCCACCGTGAGACCGGGCCGCAACCGGAACCCGCGACCGGCACGGCCGTCGTTGGCGATGTGCGGATCCTCGTGCATGGTCCGCCCGAGCCCGTGCCCACCGAACTCGGTATTGACCGGATACCCGTATCCGCGTGCGACATTCGCGATCGCCGCGGAGATGTCACCGATGCGGTTGTCCGGCTGCGCGGCCGCGATCCCGGCGGCCAGCGCCTCCTCGGTGGCCCGCACCAGTCGCGCATCCGCGGGCGCCGCGGTGCCGACGACGAACGAGATCGCCGAGTCGGCGACCCAGCCGTCGATCGACACGGCCAGGTCCGCCGTCAGCAGATCCCCATCACACAGCACATAGTCATGCGGAAGCCCGTGCAGCACAGCATCGTTCACCGCCAAACACACCGTATTGCGGAACGGGCCGCGCCCGAACGACGGCGAGTAGTCCCAATAACACGACACCGCGCCACGCTCGCGAATCCGTTCCCGCACATACGCTTCCAGCTTGAGCAGGTTCACCCCGACCGCCGCGCGGTCGCGCACCCCGGCCAGCACGTCGGCGACGAACCGGCCGGTCACCCGCATGCGCTCGATCTCCGCGGGTGATTTCAACTCCACCATCACGCCTCCAATTGGTATTTTCATACCGACACTAGCCGCGCCGGTATAAAAATACCAATGTCAGCGGTTCAGGTTGCCCATGTCCACGGGGATCTGCGCGCCGGTGATCTGGCCCGCCTCGTCCGAGCACAGCCACGCCACGGTCGCCGCGATCTCCTCCGGCTGGCAGATGTGGCTGGGCAGCGCGTTCATGAAGATGGGCGCGAGGGTGGCCCCGTACTCCTCGAACAGCGGACCCATCTCGTTGATCTGCATGCCGGTCGCCACGCCCGCCGGATGGACGGTGTTCACCCTGATCCGGTGGGCGCCGAGCTCGTTGGCCATCGTCTTGGCCAGGCCCGTGATCGCGTGTTTGGTCGCGACATAGTGGCCGGTGAACGGAATACCCTTGAGCCCCGCCACCGAACTGGTGAACACCATCGCACCGCCGTCACCCTGCGCGATCAGATGCGGCACAGCGGCTTTCGCGGTGTGCCACACACCGGTGAGATTCACGTCGATGGTCTCGCGCCACTGCTCGGCGGTGATCTCCCACGACATCGCCGCCGAACAGATTCCCGCGTTGGCCACGACCACATCGAGCCTGCCGAGCTGTTCGATCCCCGCTGCCAGCGCCGCCGAGAGCGCCTCGAAATCGCGCACGTCGGCCTTGCTCGCGACGATCTTGCCGCCCGCCGCCTCGACCAGCTGCACGGTCTCGGCCAGATCCGCCTCCGTCGCACCCGCGTAGCTCGTGCTGGCGAACTCCGCGCAGGCGTCGATCGCGATCACGTTCGCGCCCTCTTCGGCGAAACGCACCGCCTCCGCCCTGCCCTGCCCGCGCGCCGCTCCCGTGACGAAAACAACCTTGCCCTCGAACCGTCGTGTCATACCCATACCTTTCGAACCTCGATGTTCTTCCCCTGACACCTACCACCGCCATCGCCCCGGTGCGGCGAAAACGGAGATCCGATCTCAGCTTGACGGCGCCGCACCTTGGCCAACAGGTTCGCGACGGCATACCATCGGTCGCATGGTCCGTCTCCCGCTCAGTCCCGCGCAGGTCGAAGCAGGCCGCCGCCTCGGCCGCCGCCTGCGCACGGCACGCGGCGATCGCGACCTCACCGAGGTCGCCCTGCGCGCAGGCATCTCCCCCGAGACGCTGCGCAAGATCGAGTCGGGCCGGCTGCCCTCACCGGCCTTCGGCACGGTCGTCGGCCTCGCCGAGGCCCTCGCGATCCCCCTGGCCGAGCTGGCCGAGACCTACCGCGACGAGCAGGTCGCCGAGTCCGCCTGATCGCCCGCGCCGATCACCAGCGCGATCTGTTCGTCCACCGTCCTCACCGCCCGATGTCGTCCGCCGTCGCACCGTCCAGGCCGACCAGCCGTGCGCTGTCGTTCCAGAGTCGCCACCGGAGGTCGTCTCGCCGGGCGAGTTCCGACAGCTCTGGATCGGTGAGGCGGCCGCGGCGCAGTGCGACGAGAACGGGTGCCGCGGCTCCCCCGCCGGGTGCCGCGGCGTCACAGGCCAAGCGCGCCAGGGCAGTTCCCGCGGCGTCCGGTGTGTTCATCGTCGGCTGGAACCAGCGCAGCGGGGCACCGGCCGGTGTCCCGAAGACCGACCAGGCCAGCCGCAACGGTGCGGCCAGCTCGCGTGCCAAGCCGGTACCGAACACCTGTCCCGGGTCGTAGGCGATGGCGATGATGCCGCGTTCGCGCGCGACCACCAGCTCGCGCAACGCGCATGCCGTCGAGACGGCACACAACTTCGACGCCGTGTACGCGTGCTGACCCGCCCGTGCCGGATTCGACTCGCGACCGGGATCGCGGTCCGGGTGGGCGAGCAGGTCGGCATCGGCATGTCGGGGTGTCGCCAGCCCGGCACCGGTCGCCGGGTCGTAGGTGCCACTGGTGGTGAGCACGACCCGCGCGCCGTCGGCCAGCGCGGGCAGCAGCAGCCGGATCAACAGATAGTGCGCGAGATGATTCACCGCGAAGGTCGTCTCGTAGCCGTCGGTGGTGCGACCGTCGGCATCGGGCCGGATCACGCCGGCGTTCAGCACGAGGGCGTCGATTCGCTGATCCCCGAGGGATTCGCGCACAGTTGTGGCGAAATCGCGCACCGAATCCAGTCGACCGAGGTCGAGCGCGAGCGTGTCAGCAGCAGCTGCGCGGGTGCCGATGAGCAGCCGCGTACTGTCCCGTCCGGCTAGTCGCCGGGCGGCGATCGCACCGAATCCCGAACTGCCGCCGGTCATTACAACGGTGGTCATGACGGGCCCTTCCGTCGATATTCCCGTGGCGGGCCTTCCAGCGTGGCACCCCCGCGAAGCGGCTCGGCCGCCTACTCACTGTACTGCGGGGCGGCGGGGTCAGCGACGGTTCATCGACTCCTCGTTCTCGTATCCCAGTGTGACATCGTGGGTGATCTCGCCGCGAGTCACCGAAACCTGACTCGCGACAGGCGGATAGCCACGCGCGACCACCGTGTACTCCCCTTCCGGCAGGTCGGGAACCAGGTATTTGCCCTGCTCGTCGGTGCGTGCCGTCGCCGCCGGATCGCCGCCCGAGTCCAGGACGGTGATCTGCACGTCGGCGACGGGACGGTCGCCGTCCACCCAGGCCGAGCCGAGGAGAATAGCCATCGGTTCGAGGTCGAGATCGCGATTCAGCGAGCCCGTCTCCGGCACGGTCAGCGTGACCGCCGACGGGCGCATGTGGTCGGCCACCGCGACCAGCGTGTAGGTACCGCTCACGACATCGCGACACACATACGTGCCGTCCTCGCCGGTGATCGCCGCGCCCACCACCTCGCCCTCGGGATCGGTCAGCGTGACGGTGGCACCCCACAGCGGTTCGCCGCGCCGCGCCGAGCGCACGATGCCGGTGAGTTCGCCCGCGCCGGTCAGCATCAGGTCGACGTGCTGGGCGCGCTCGCCGATCGACACGCTCACCGCCTCGGGCTGATGGCCGGCCGCGGCGGCGATGAGCACATAGTTGCCGGGCCGCGGCGCCTCGATCACATACGCGCCGTCGGCATCGCCGTTGCCGCGGGCCACCTGATGCCCGTGCTGGTCGATCAGGGTCAGCGTGGCGGCGGGCACCGGACGCTCGTCGTCGCGTCGCAACAGCCCCGCGATCACCCGCCCGGTCGCGGCGGGCCGCAACTTGCCCGCCATCTCGTGCGCGTCGTGCAGGCTCACATCGCGCAGCAGCGTGGCATCCTCGGATTCCTCGGGGGCCGGATCCTCCTGCAGCGGAACCTCTTTCATGAACACCAGCACCAGGCAGGCCACCACGGCGAGGTCGGCGGCGAGCAGGAACACGGTGTGCATCGAGTCGGTGAAGCCCTCGAGGATCGGGATCCGCAACTCGTCGGGCAGGGTGGCGATGCCGCTGGTATCGCTCAGCATGCCCTCGAGTCGCGCGCCGTCGAAACCGGGCGGCAGGCTTCCACCGAAGGCTTGCAGAATCGAACCGGGCAGCCGGTCGAACAGCACGGTGAGGAACACCGCGACACCGAGCGTCCCGCCGAGCTGACGGAAGAACGTCGCCGCCGCGGTCGACACCCCCATCTCGGTGCGCCCGACCGCGTTCTGCGCGGCGATGATCAGGGTCTGCATGCAGCCACCGAGGCCGAATCCCATGATCGCGCTGTAGGCCAGCGGCTGCCAGAGCGGACCGTTGTAGCTGATCCGCGCGAACAGCGCGCACCCGATCGCGAGGATCAGCGCACCGAGCACCGGTAGCACTTTGTAGCGTCCGGTGGCTTTCGTGATCAGCCCGGAGATCTGCGCGCCCACCATGATCCCGAGGACGAGCGGCAACATCAGCAGCCCCGCCTCGGTCGGCGAGAAACCACGCACGACCTGCAGATACTGCGGCACCATCGTGATCGCCCCGAACATCGCGACACCGACAAGGAACCCGCCGAGGATCGCGATGCTGAAGGTGGAGCTGCGGAACAGCCGCAGCGGGATCAGCGCCGAGTCCTTCATCAGGAACTCGACCAGCACGAACAGCAGCAGACCACCCGCGCCGATCCCGTAGCAGAGCAGCGATTTCGGTTCGGTCCAGCCCCAGATCCGCCCCTGCTCGGCCACGATCAGCAGCGGCACCACACCGACGATCAGCGTGACCGCGCCGAACCAGTCGATCCGGCTGCGTTGACGCGTGTGCGCCACGTTCAGCACCTTCGCGACCACCAGGAACGCCAGGATGCCCACCGGCACGTTCACCAGGAACACCCAGCGCCAGCCCTCGATGCCGCCGAGGCTCTCGTAATCGGACAGGAAACCGCCGACCACCGGCCCGAGCACCGTCGCGATGCCGAACACCATGAGGAAATACCCCTGGTAGCGGACCCGTTCGCGCGCGGGCACGATGTCACCGACGATGGTGAACGCCAGCGACATCAACCCACCCGCGCCCAAACCCTGGAACGCGCGGAACCCGGCCAGCTGGTACATGGTGGTCGCGAAGCAGCAGGCCGCCGAGCCGATCACGAACAGGGCGATCGCCAGCAGATAGAACGGCTTGCGCCCGTAGATGTCGGCGAGTTTGCCGTACAGCGGCGTGGTGACGGTGGCGGTGATCAGGTATGCCGTTGTCGCCCATGCCTGTTCGTCGAAGCCGTCGAGACTGTTCGCGATCCGGACGATCGCGACGCTGACGATGTTCTGGTCGAGCGCGGCGAGGAACACCCCGAGTAGCAGGCCGGACAGGATGGTGAGTGTCTGGCGGTGCGTGAGGCGTGATTCGGCAGCGACGGTATCGGTCATGGAAAAGCCCTGGTTCTGATCGGCTGGCAAGTGGGGGTCGATCATTCGGCCCACACGAGGGCCGACAACCCCGCTGCGAGGAAAACTTTGCGCCGCGGGTGGAACTCTTCATGCACTGAGCGCAGAGCTTACCCACGTCGGATTCGCCCCCGTCATCGAGGGATCAAGTTACCGATCATTTCATTGGGAAACGATAGGCGGCGGCACTCGGAACTGTCAGTTCGGCAGCGGTGAATTCAGCTGGCGAGTTCGGCCAGCGCGCACAGAGTTTCCGAGCAGCCCGCCTCGATTCGGAGCGTGGCGAGTTCGTCGCCGCGGGTGCGTCCGCGATTCACGATCACCACTGGCACACCGTTTTTCGCGGCTCTGCGCACGAAGCGCAGGCCCGACATCACCGTCACCGAGGAACCCGCCACCAGCAGCGCCTGCGCATTGTCGACCAGGTCGAAAGCGGCTTCGACCCGGTCGGGCGGCACATTCTCGCCGAAATACACGATGTCGGGTTTGAGCATTCCGCCGCACGCCATGCAGTCGACCATCCGGAATCGGTCGGTATCGGTCACCACCGCGTCCGCGTCCGGCGCCACTTCGATACCGGTGGCGCTCGCTGAGAGACTTTCCGCGAACCCGGGATTGGCGGCTTCGAGATGGTGGGCGAGTGTCATTCGGGAGATGAGATTCGCGCAGTGCAGACACCGCACGCGCGCGTAAGTTCCGTGCAGATCGATCACCCGGCGCGCACCCGCCTTCATGTGCAGCAGATCCACATTCTGGGTGATCACTCCCGACACCACCCCCGCTCGCTCTAGCCGCGCGACGGCGCGATGACCGGGGTTGGGCCGAGCGGCATCCATTCGCCGCCAGCCGATGTGATTGCGTGCCCAATACCGCTGCCGGAACACCGGGTCGCCGACGAATTGCTGGTAGGTCATCGGCGTGCGTGACGGCGAATCGGGACCACGATAGTCGGGAATGCCACTGTCGGTGCTCAGTCCCGCGCCGGAGATCACCACCGTGCGGCGCCCGCTCAACAGCTCGGCCGCGCGTGCCACCGCGTCGGTGGTGTCGTCGTCCACCATGGGCTCCACTCTACGAGCGGCAGGCGCCGGGGTGCGCGCGGGACGAACACGCCGGGCGGAGTTGCGTGCGGTGGGCCCGCGACGACATGATGTTTCATCCGCCCGGCATCGACCGCTGCAGAGGAAAACCTATGTCCGACACCGATGAGCACAGCCGCACCGCGCTCAATGCCGCGGTCGACGGGACCATCGTCGCCGTCCGCCGGATGTTCTATGTCCTCGGCGACGAGATCGACCGCACCGAGGGCCCGATCGAATTCACCTTCCGCGATGGTTCGACCCTGCTTTTCGACGCCGGTGTCGACGGCGCGGAACTGCGCATCGGCGGATCGCCGTGGCGTGATCCCTTCGAACCGCTGGTCGACCCCGTGAACATCGAATACGTCGCCAACTCCGGCAAGTACACCGCCTTCGACGTCACCGACGAGGCGCCCTACGACGAGCTCGCGGGCCGCCGCGTCGACGCGGTCTCGGTGGTGCCGCTGGCCGACGGCCGCCCCCGCGCGGCAACCCTCTACCTGGGCACGGGCATGGTGAAGGCGGAGTCGATCGCGGACGAACTCATCGTGACCCTGATCTCCACATAACGACTCGTTCCCTGCTCATCCGGCACACCAGGAGTCGCGATGGCATTCACCGGGTTTGCGGCTGCCTGACCACGAACGACTCCGACAGTTCGTCGATGACGTCGCCGCGGATCTGCCTGCGTTCGTTGGCCAGCGCGGTGGTCGTGCAGATGCCGAACGCGCCCTGCTCGTCGTAGAGCACCGCGGCGCCCGCCGCGATCCCGTCGTCGCTGAGATGGCTTTCCGCCTCGAGACCCATCTCGACGCCGACGGGCATGCGCGAGAACGTGATCGACACATCGGTGTTGATGAAACCGATGCCCTCGGTGCCCCAGTTGGTGACCAGGCTGGTCTGCTCGCCGGTCATCGCGGCGTAGCAGAACGGGGACGACTCCTCCCCCGCGACGACCGGGATATTGCGTACCCACTTGCGTTTGCGGGCGTCGTTCTGGTGTTCGGTCATATTCATCGACCACCCCTGCCCGTCACTGCTGAACAGATGCATCGTCTCGTCGATGGTGGCCAGCACGCTCGGGGGCGGCAGCGGGCGGTCCCGGTCGAGGCGCCACACCTCGCCCGGGGGCTGGGTCGAGCGCTTCAGCAGCAGCGCGCTGCCCCGGGCGACGATCTCACCGTCGGCACGCACGACGATCGCCACCGACCGCACCCGGTTGCCGTCGCGCACCAGTTCGCTGGCGATCGTCAGCGGCACGGCGGGCACGGACCGGTGCAGGTCGACGGTCAATCGCGCCGGGGCGAACCCGTCCGTGCAGTAGCTCGCCTGCACCTCGCGCGCCATTAATCCACATACCGGCGGACCGGACAGCGTGTTGGGCGACCACAGGCTCTGCGAGTACCGCGTCGGCGTGTAGACGCCGTCCGCGTGCGTGAAATAGCCAGGGGAGGTGCTCATCGTGACCCTTTCCGCTGCGCGCGCCGGGCGGGATCGCCGCGGCACACTATGCCTCAGACTAGAACGTGTTGCAGTTTTGCGGCAAGCGGGGTCATTCCAGCTCACCCTCGGTTTCCAGATAGACCTGGCGCAGCTTGTCCAGCGTTTCCTGCTCGGGGTGCTCCCACAGCTTGCGCTCGGCGGCTTCCAGGAGGCGTTCGGCGATGCCGTGCAGCGCCCACGGGTTGGACTGCTCCATGAACTTGCGGTTCACATCGTCGAAAACGTAGCTCTCGGAGAGCTTTTCGTACATCCAGTCCGCGACGACATTGGTGGTGGCGTCGTAGCCGAACAGGTAGTCGACGGTGGCGGCCATCTCGAAGGCGCCCTTGTACCCGTGGCGGCGCATCGCCTCGAGCCAGCGCGGGTTCACCACCCTGGCACGGAAGACGCGGGCGGTCTCCTCCGAGAGCGTGCGGGTGCGCACAGCATCGGGACGGGTGGAGTCGCCGATGTAGGCCTCGGGGTTCTTGCCGGTCAGCGCGCGGACGGTGGCCACCATGCCGCCGTGGTACTGGAAGTAGTCGTCGGAGTCGGCGATGTCGTGTTCGCGGGTGTCGGTGTTCTTGGCGGCGACCGCGATGCGTTTGTAGGCGGTGCGCATGTCGTCGGCGGCGGGGGCGCCGTCGAGGTCACGGCCGTAGGCGTAGCCACCCCAGGTGGTGTAGACCTGCGCGAGGTCGTCGTCGGTGCGCCAGCTCTTGGAGTCGATGAGCTGCAGCAAGCCCGCGCCGTAGGTGCCGGGCTTGGAACCGAAGATGCGGGTGGTGGCGCGGCGGGTGTCGCCGTGGTCGGCGAGATCCGACTGTGCGTGTGCGCGAACGTAATTCGATTCGGCGGGTTCGTCGAGGTCGGCGACGAGCCGGACCGCGTCGTCCAGGAGTGCCAGCACGTGCGGGAAGGCGTCGCGGAAGAAGCCCGAGATGCGGACCGTGACGTCGATGCGCGGCCGGGCGAGTTCGTCGAGGGAGATCACCTCGAGGTCGGTGACGCGGCGGCTCGCTTCGTCCCAGACCGGCCGAACACCCAGCAGGGCGAAGACTTCCGCGATGTCGTCGCCGGAGGTACGCATGGCCGAGGTGCCCCACACCGAAAGGCCGACCGACTTCGGGTACGCGCCGTGGTCGGCCAGGTAGCGGGCGAGCAGCGATTCCGCCATCGCCTGGCCGGTCTCCCAGGCCAGTCGCGAGGGCACGGCCTTGGGGTCGACGGAGTAGAAGTTACGGCCGGTGGGCAGCACGTTGATCAGGCCGCGCAGGGGTGAGCCGCTGGGACCGGCGGGGATGAAGCCACCGTTGAGGGCGTGCAGGACGCGGGCGATCTCGATGCTGGTTTCGCGCAGGCGCGGCACGACTTCGGTGGCGGCGAACCGCAAGACGGTCCGCACCGCTTCCAGACGCCCACTCACCGCGACACTGCCCGCCGCGGACGTGGCGGCCCTGGGCGCCGCGGCGGCGTCCGGCACCTCCGCGATCCCGGGCGTGGACGAATCATCCACTCCCCCAGCGAGAATCGCGGTGGCGTAGTCGTCGACCAGCGCGTCGACCGCCGCCACCGACCAGTCCGTCGCCTGCAAGGCGCCGAGCAGTTCGCGGGCACGGCTTTCCACCACGTCCACACGTTCGCGGGATTCGTCGCCGGCCTCGCTGAGCCCCAATGCTTCTCGCAGGCCCACCACGTTCTGTTCGCCGCCCCACAGCTGGCGGGCGCGCAGCATGGCCAGCACCAGGTCGAGTTCGGTGTCGCCCTCGGGTGCCTGGCCGAGGATGTGCAGACCGTCGCGGATCTGGACGTCCTTGATCTCGCACAGCCAGCCGTCGACGTGCAGGAGCATGTCGTCGAAGACGTCCTCTTCGGGGCGTTCGGCGAGACCGAGGTCGTGGTCCATCTTGGCCGCGCGCATCAGGGTCCAGATCTGCTGGCGGATGGCGGGTAGTTTGGCCGGGTCCAAGGCGGAGATGTTGGCATGCTCGTCGAGCAACTGCTCCAAACGGGAGATGTCGCCGTAGGTTTCGGCGCGCGCCATCGGCGGGATCAGGTGATCGACCAGGGTGGCGTGGGCGCGGCGTTTGGCCTGGGTGCCCTCGCCGGGATCGTTGACCAGGAACGGGTAGATCAGCGGCAGATCGCCCAGTGCCGCGTCGGTACCGCAGGACGCGGACATGCCGAGGGTCTTGCCGGGCAGCCATTCGAGGTTGCCGTGCTTACCCAGGTGCACCATCGCGTCGGCACCGAAACCGTCCGGCGAGGACAACCAGCGGTACGCGGCGAGGTAGTGGTGACTCGGCGGCAGATCCGGATCGTGGTAGATCGCGACGGGGTTCTCGCCGAACCCGCGAGGCGGCTGCACCATCAGCACCACATTGCCGAAACGCAGTGCCGCGATGACGATTTCACCCTTGGGGTCGGCCGACCGGTCGACATACAGTTCGCCCGGCGGCGGACCCCACGACTCCACGACGGCCTCGCGCAGGTCCGCGGGCAAGGACTCGAACCAGCGGGTGTAGGTGGTGGCGCCGATCCGAATCGGGTTGCCCTCCAGCTGTTCCGCGCTCAACCACTCCGGATCCTGACCGCCCGCGGCGATCAGCGCGTGGATCAGCGCGTCACCGTCGCGTTCCACCAGGCCGGGGATCTCGTCGATGTCGCCGAGATCGTAACCGGCGGCGCGCAATTCGGTGAGCAGGCGGATCGCGCTGGCGGGGGTGTCGAGGCCGACGGCGTTGCCGATGCGGGCGTGCTTGGTCGGATACGCCGAGAGCATGATCGCGATCCGCTTGTCCCCAGCCGGAATGTGGCGCAGGCGGGCGTGTCGCACGGCGATCCCCGCCACGCGGGCACAGCGTTCGGAATCGGGGACATACGCGGACAGGCCGTCGGCGTCGAACTCCTTGAAGGAGAACGGCACCGTGATGATGCGACCGTCGAACTCGGGCACCGCGACCTGTGTCGCGACATCAAGGGGTGACAGGCCGTCGTCGTTGGCCTCCCACTGCGCGCGACCGCTGGTCAGGCACAGTCCCTGCAGGATCGGCACGTCCAGCGCGGCGAGCGCGGCCACGTCCCAGGCTTCGTCGTCACCACCGGCCGAGGCGGTGGCGGGCTTGCTGCCGCCGGCCGCCAGCACGGTCACCACGAGGGCGTCGGCGCGGCCGAGCAGGGTGAGAAGTTCGGGTTCGGCGGTGCGCAGCGAGGCCGCGTAGACCGGAAGCGGTCGCGCGCCCTTGGCCTCGATCGCCTTGCACAGCGCCTCGATGTAGGCGGTGTTGCCCGCGAGGTGCTGGGCGCGGTAGTAGACGACCGCGACGGTCGGAGCGTGCGGCTCCAGGATTCGCGGAGACCGATCGAGCTCGCCCCAGGTCGGCAGCTGGGCGGGCGGTTCGAAACCGTGACCGGTCAGCAACACCGTGTCGGACAGGAAGTTGTGCAGCTGCAGCAGGTTCTCCGCGCCGCCGGCGGCGAGGTAGTTGTGCGCGTCGGCCGCGACACCGACCGGCACCGTCGAGCACTCCATCAGCTCGGCGTCGGGCGCGATCTCGCCACCCAGCGCCACCATCGGCACCCCGCTCGCCCGAATGGCGTCGAGGCCCTCCTCCCAGGCGCGCTTGCCGCCGAGGATCCGCACGATCACCAGATCAGCGCCGTCGAGCAGGCCCGGCAGATCCTCCACGAGCAGCCGCGCGGGATTGCCCCAGCGGTACTCGGCGCCGCTCGCGCGGGCGCTCAGGAGATCGGTGTCGGAGGTGGACAGCAGCAGGATCACAGGGTGAGACCTTCCTCGGGTTACGCGCCCATCGGGGGTTGCGGTGCTCGCCGGAGAGGGTCTGGCTGTTCACAGTGGCGCGACCGCACCGGATTTCCACCGGTTTCCTCGACGCCCGCCGAGCAAGACGATGCTACTGGGCCCGTCCGGCCCGCAACTTTCCAGCCCGTGCCCGACGCTGGACAATTGATCAGCAGACAACGGTGCGGGCCTGGTCCGAGGGGCCGTCCTGCAGCGTTGCCTGGTGATCTTGATCTGCGCCGCGGTGCTCAGCGATCGGGCGGCTCGATGTGAACAGCTGCTGTCGTCAATGGGTGGGTCGCGCGGTGGTGTCCTCGGTCGTGACGGCGGTGGCGACTTCGGTGAGGGCGCGGCGGATGGTGTCGCCGTAGTCGTCGTCGCCGAGGGTGTGGAGGCATTCCCGGGCGGCATCGAGGTGGCGGGTGGCGGCCGGGAACGCGCCGAGGCGGCGGAAGTTGTCAGCGAGGTTCAGGTGCAGGGAGGGGTAGAAGCCGGCTACCTGGATGCCCGCGTGGTAATCGTGCAAACGGGTGTCGGTGAGGGCGTCGGCGGCATCGAGAGCGCGGACGTCCCAGACGAGGGCCTCGGCGGGGTCGTCGCAGGTGTCGGCCACGTAGTGGGCAAGGGCGCAGCGGTGTAGCGGGTCACCGGCGGGGCCGATGTCGCGCCAGACCTCGAGCAGGGCGCTGCGGGCGCGATCGGGGTCGCCGGTGCGGAAGTCGGTGACGCCCTGGGTGATTCGGGTCATGATCGGATCGGCGGTGGTCATCGGACGGTCTCCTCGGTGGGGTCGGGTTTGCACGGCATTGCCAGGGTCGACAGGTCGCCGTCGTCGGCGGAGCGGATCAGGGCGGGCTGATCGGGGGCGATGAGATCGAGCATCACGTCGGGACCGACGGCAGTGGCGATGGCGGGGTAGAGCGTGGTGACGGCGAAATGGATCGTGACGGCCGGACCGGTGATGCGTGCCGGGATCGTCGTGGCGCGTCCGTCGGACGCGGTGACGGACACCGTGTCATCGGGGTTCGCGTGCAGCGTCACCGTCGCCGAACCGAGGGTTTCCACCGCGTCGAGCAGGGTGGCCCGGGCGAGGACGACTCTGGTGCGAACCGCGGGTAGCGCCGCCAGCATTGCCCGGTAATCGGGGAAGTCATCGGCCGAACGTCGGCAGAAGACGGATTCACCGTTCGCGGCGGTCGGCCCGTCGACACCGGAACCCGCAGTGGCCGTGGTGAACTCGATGCCCGATGGTGCCGGTCGGAGGGCCACCGAATATCGGCGGCGCAGCCAGGACACCGCCGAGCGGAGGTCGTCGGCGTCGACCGTGGCAACCCAGTCCGCGATGCAGGTGAGCATCGGGCGCACCGTGCGGGTGGCCAGCCGGTAGCGGTCCGTCGCGGTGAGGATCAGCTGCTGCCCGTCGACCTCGAACAGGACGGTATCGAGCACCCGTAGTTCGGGATGGGCGACGGTAGCGGTCGCGATCTGGTCGACGGCAGCCGCGAGCGCCGGGCCGCTGACCCACAATTCGCCGGGTAACGCGGCCGGCGTCTCCTGCGGTCCGTGCGTGGCGAGAACCGCGCGTGCGGCCGCGGCGGCGGCGCGAACCTCCTCCTGATGGCGGTCGAGGTCGGCGAGGTGGTGGTCGAGCAGGGTGATCGCGCGGGTGGGGTCGGGTTCGGCGAGGACGGTGGCAACCGCGGGCAGCGGCATGCCGACGGCGCGCAGGTGGCGCAGCAGGCGGGCCGGGGTGGATTGTTCGGGGGCGTAGTAGCGGTAGCCGGTGTCCTCGTCGATGAGGGCCGGGGTCAGGACGCCCGCGTCGGCGTAGAAGCGCAGGGCGCTGGCGCTCAGGCCGCAGGCGCGGGCGAACGCTCCGATGGTGATCAGCTCGGTGTCGGGCACCGGTTCATCATCGGGGTTCGAGCTGGTCGAAGGTCAAGTCGTCGATCGCTCGGTGCCCGCCGCGACCATCTCCGGGGAACCGGTGCCGAGATTGCGGTACACGTTGGCGATCACCAGTTGGCCGAGGGCGTTGTTGCCGACGCCACCGATCACCGCGCCGATCCCCGCGGGGATGAGGGTGCCGAACAGCAGCAGACCGCGTTTGACCAGGTAGTTCACAATGAAGCGCTTGGCCGGGGAGTCGGGCATGCTCGCCAGACCGGGGATGCGGTCGGTGACGACCGAGAGCCACTGGCCCGTCTTGTGGCCCGCGGTCTCGTCGAGCACCTTCGTGCCCGCATCGCCGAGCACGACCTTCGACACCAGATGCGCTTGCCGGGAATCGTCGGGCTCGAGACCGTACGCCGCGGCGGCACCGACGGACAGCACCGACGACGCCTCGAGGAACACGAGGGTGTCCACCCCGGTCGCGGCCAGCCCGATCAGCGTGCCCACCCCCGGCACCGCGGCGGTGAGCCCCACCGTGACGCCGCTGGCGGTGACAACCACCAGGTACTGGCGCGAGAGCCGCTGCACGATCTCCACCGGCGCGTCCTCCGGGTGCCTGCGGCCCAACCAGTCGACGTAGCGATTCACCACCGGCGCCTGCGCCTGCGCGACCCTGTCGAGTGCGGGAACAACACGCTTGTCCACGAATTCACGCAACATGCGGCGACTCTCCTGTCAGTACTCGGCTGGCGAAGGAACCGCCACTCACCCTAAGCGACTACCCGCGAACCGCCCCGTCACGCGAGTCGGCCTCGTCACATCGGCCGGGCCTCGCGGCTGATCGACCGAGCACGGTGGACGAGCACCGAACACCGCACTCGCCACTGCGCGCGGCGGACCGGCCGATCACGCTGCGGTTCGGGGCGGTGCGGGTGGGTCGTAGGCTGGAGCATCATGACCAGGAGTGCTCCCGATTCTTGCCCAGGGGTGCTGCGGCTGCATCAGGCTGCTGATGGGCCGTTGGCACGGATTCGCGTGCCCGGCGGGCGGCTGGAGTCGGCACAGTTGCAGACGCTGGCCGATGCGGCGCGTGATCTGGGCAACGGCAACCTCGAACTGACCTCGCGCGGAAATATACAGCTCAGGCAGATACGTGACGCCTCCGAACTCGCGCTGCGATTGGGTGCGGCCGGGCTGTTGCCCAGCGAGACCCATGAACGGGTCCGCAATATCGTGGCCTCGCCGCTGTCCGGGCGGGTCGGCGGGTTCGCCGACGTGCACGGGCTCGCGGTGGACCTCGATGCCGGATTGCGCGACGATCCGCTGCTGGCGGATCTGCCGGGACGTGTGCTGTTCACCCTCGACGACGGACGCGGCGATGTGAGCACCCTGCACGGTGACATCGGCATTCACGCGGTGGGCGGCGACGAGTTCGCGCTCCTGCTCGCGGGCGCCGACACCGGGATTCGGGTCACCGCGAGCGAAGCGGTCGACGTGATGCTCGACGCGGCGCGCGGCTTTCTCGATCTGCGGGGAACCGGCGAGTCGGGGCAGTGGCGGCTGCACGAGATCCCCGGCGGGGTCGAATCGGTGGTCGAGACACTGGACCGCTCGCCGGCCGGCGAACCTCTCGAACTCGGTGCGACACACGCTGTTCCGATCGGCTGGCTCGACCAGGAGAACGGACTCGTCACGCTCGGCGCCGGCGTGCCGCTGGGCACCCTGTCGGCCAGGACGGCCGAATTCCTGGCCGCAGTCGAGCGGCCCGTCTTCGTCACCCCGTGGCGCAGCCTGGTGATCACCGATCTCGCCGAGGGACCCGCCGAAACCGTGGTGCGCGTGCTCGCGCCGATGGGTCTGATCTTCGACGTGAGTTCCCCGTGGCTGCAGGTCAGCGCCTGCGCCGGCCGCCCTGGCTGCGCGAAATCGCACACCGACGTCCGCGCCGACCTGGCTGCCGCCATCGAATCCGATCGCGTTCTTCCCGCGGCGACCGGCGCCGCGGGAGAGCTCAAGCAGCCGACCGAGAACGCCACGCCACCAGCCGATCCCGAGAACGCCACCGTGACCGAGGCCTTCGCACCTCAGGTGCCCGCGGAGGTCGAACTCGTCGCGGCCGACGCCGTCACCGTGGCGGGTCGCCAGCACTGGTCGGGGTGCGATCGCCGCTGCGGTCGCCCGCGCGGACCTGTGGCCGATGTCGTCGCCACCGATCACGGCTATCGCGTCGAGACCGACCACGCGACGATCACGCCCTGACCGCGGGCGGCCGGGCGAAACTCGATCGACGATTCCGGGTTCGTTTCGTACCCTTGCCTTCTCATCACGAGGGGGTTCCCATGTCCACACTGCAGGTGACGGCCGAGCGGCTCGTCGTTGTCGCGCATCCGAATGCCGATCGGCTCGAGCTGGCCCAGGTCGGGCTGTATCGAGCGGTGGTCGCCAAAGGTCAGTTCACGACCGGGGATCACGCGGTCTACATTCCGGAACAGTCGGTGCTGCCCGAGGAGCTGATCGCCGAGCTGGGGCTGACCGGGAAACTGGCGGGCTCGCTGCGTAATCGGGTGAAGGCGGTGCGACTGCGCGGCGAGGTGTCGCAGGGCATCGTGTGCACTCCGGCCGCGCTGGGCGGGGTGGATCTCGCGGTGGCCGCGGTCGAGCGTACCGACTTCGCCGAGTCGCTCGGGGTCGTGAAATGGGTTCCGCCGGTGCCGGTTTCGATGTCGGGGCAGGTCGAGTCGGCGCCGGAGCTGCTGCGGTGGGTCGATGTCGAGAACATCAAGCGATTTCCCGGCATCTTCGTCGACGGGGAGCCGGTGGTGGCCACGGAGAAGATCCACGGCACCGCCTGCCTGCTCACCCACGTGCGTGCCGATGACCGAATCCTGGTGTCGTCCAAAGGTGTTGGTGGTCGGTCGCTGGCTTTGACCGCGACCGACGGAAACCTGTACTGGCGTGCCATTCGCGCCAACGGGCTCGACGAGGCCGCTCGCACGCTCGCCACCGCGCTTCACGCGGACCGGGTCGGCATGTTCGGTGAGGTGTACGGCGCCGGCGTGCAGGACCTGCACTACGGCGCGTCGGCCGCGCACGACGAGTCGCTCGGCTTCGGCCTGTTCGATGTCGCGATCGAGCGGACCGGCGAAGCGGTTCGCTGGCTCGACCATCACGAGATCGGTGCACTGTTCGCCGAACTCGGCATCGCGGTGCCCCGGGTGCCGGTGCTCTACGAGGGCCCCTACGACGCGGAGTTGCTGCTGAAGCTGGCCGAAGGCACCGAAACCGTCACCGGCGCAGGCACCAATATCCGGGAGGGCCTCGTCGTGCGCGCGGCCGCCGAACGACACTCGCCGGTCCTCGGTGGTCGTGCCATCGGCAAGATCGTCTCCGACGCGTACCTGCTGCGCGACGGCGGCACCGAGTACGAGTGATTCACGCGGCGGGTCGCGGCGGGCGCGTTGTCTCCGCGACCACCGCCGCCGCGAGGGTGACCATCACCCCGAGCACCAACCACACCCGGCCGATATGCGGTGCCGCCCAGCCGAGCCCGAGCGCGACAACCAGGCACGGTAGCGGCCACCGCAACAACCAACGCGCCCCCTCGCCGCGCACCCCGCCGAGCCCACACACCAGGAAGAACGCGGCGGCACCACCACCGAGCACCCAGCCGAGCCCGGCAGGCAGATAACCCGACGGGTGGGCGGCGACCAGGCCCAACCCGCCTGCGACGGTCGCGATCGCACCACTGACCGGGTGTGCCATCGGCCCAGTATGTGGGCGGTGGCGATCCGGTTCGGCTAGCTCGCGGTCGTGTCGCGACGGGTGTGCAGCTCGAGCACACAGCACTTCACGCCGCCGCCGCCCGTGCGCAGTTCGGACAGGTCGACCGGAACCGGGACGAATCCGCGCTCGCGCAGGCGCCCGATGAGCTCGGTGGCGCCGGGGTCGAGGAAGACGTGCGCGCCGTCGCTGAGCCCGTTCAAGCCGAAGCAGAGCGCGTCGTTGTCGTCGGCGAGGATCGCGTCCGGGTAGAGCGCGGTCAGGATGTCGCGGGCGGCGGGGCTGAACGCGGCCGGGTAGTAGGCGATGGCGGTGTCGTCGAGGACCATCAGCGCGGTATCGAGGTGATAGAAGCGCGGGTCGACCAGTTCGAGCGACACCACCGGCACCTCGAAATACCGCTCGACCTCCGCGTGCGCGGCCAGCGAACAGCGGAATCCGACACCCGCCAGGATCCGCTGCCCGGCGAACGCGAAATCGCCCTCCCCCTCGTTGGTTTCGCACGCGGCCGCCAGTTCGCGCAGTTCCCTGGCCGCGAACCACTGATGGAAGGCCGGGCCCTCCGCGGCGCGTTCGGGGTGGGCGAAGCGGGCCGAGAGCGCGTGTCCGCCGATCACGATGCCGCTGTTGGCGGCGAAGACCATGTCCGGCAGACCTGGCTCGCCGGGCACCGTTTCCACAGTGTGCCCGTGCGCTTCCAGTGTCGCGCGCAGGGTCTCCCACTGCGCCAGCGCGCGGGCCCGGTCGACCGGGGCGGCCGGATCCATCCACGGGTTGATCGCGTAGGTGACCTCGAAATGGTCGGGACGGCACAGCACGTAGCGGCGCGGTGAGGCGGTCCGCGCGGGCGCTGGTCCATGAGGCGCGGGCGCTGATACACGCGGCACGGGCGCGGAGGTGCGAAGCGGGCTGGCGGCGGTCATCAGGACTCCTGGTGGCGGCGCGGACGGTTTCCACGACCGTAATTGCCGTTCCATTGCACGGGGAACACCGATTCGTTGTGCATTTTGGTGCCAGAATGGAGGTTCATTGCGTAAGAGGGAAGGGGAACGACGTGGACACCATCGATCGGCGCATTCTCGCGGAGCTGCTCGTCCATGCCCGCGCCTCGTTCCAGGAGATCGGTTCGGTGGTCGGCCTGTCCGCGCCCGCCGTGAAACGACGCGTGGACAAGATGGTCGCGAGCGGGCAGATCACCGGGTTCACCGCGCAGGTCAACCCGGCCGCGCTGGGCTGGACGACCGAGGCCTATGTCGAGGTCTACTACCGCGACAACATCTCCCCGGCCGAGCTACGCCGCACGCTCGAACCGATTCCACAGGTCGTCGGCGTGTGGACGATCGCGGGCGAGGCCGACGCGCTGGTGCACGTGATGGCCACCGATATGGCCGAGATCGAGGTGACGGTCGAACGGATCAGGGAGAACGCGCGCGTCGGGCGCACCCGCAGTTCGCTGGTGATGTCGCGCATTCTCGAACGCCCCCGCACCTGAGCCGCGCGACACCACGTCAGACCCAGGTTCTAGGGTTGTCCGCATGTCCGACGTGCGTGCCAGCTACCTCACCGACGGGGCCGAGATCTATCGGCGCTCGTTCGCGACGATCCGCGCCGAAGCCGACCTCGCCGGTTTCCCCGCCGATGTCGAGCGGGTGGCGGTCCGCATGATCCACGGCTGCGGCCAGGTCGACCTGGCCCCCGACATCGCCTACTCCCCCGGCGTGGTCACCGCCGCGCGCGCCGCGCTGCACGCGGGCAAGCCGATCATCTGCGATGCCAACATGGTCGCCTCCGGCGTAACCCGCAAGCGCCTGCCGGCCGACAACGCGGTGCTGTGCAACCTCACCGACCCGCGCGTGCCCGAACTCGCCGCGCGACTGGGCAACACCCGCTCGGTGGCGGCGCTGGAACTGCTGCGCGACCAACTCGACGGTGCGGTGGTGGCCATCGGCAACGCGCCGACCGCGCTGTTCCACCTGCTCGACATGCTCGACGCCGGTGCGCCGCGACCCGCCGCGATCATCGGCATCCCGGTCGGATTCATCGGCGCCGCGGAATCCAAGCAGGCGCTGGCCGACTTCGGCGGCATCGAGTATTTGACCGTCCGCGGCAGGCGCGGCGGCAGCGCGATCACCGCCTCGGCACTGAATGCGATTGCGAGCGAACAGGAGTGAGTGAGATCAGCACCGGCAAACTGTGGGGTATCGGCCTGGGTCCCGGCGACCCGGAACTGGTGACGGTGAAGGCCGCGCGGCTCATCGCCGAGGCCGATGTGGTCGCGTTCCACAGCGCCAAGCACGGGCGCAGCATCTCGCGCGCCATCGCCGAGCCGTACCTGCGCGCGGGGCAGATCGAGGAGCACCTCGTCTACCCGGTGACCGTCGAGACCACCGATCATCCCGGTGGGTATCAGGGCGCGATCGACGAGTTCTACGAGCAGGCCGCCGCACGGCTGGCGACACACCTGGCCGCGGGGCGCACCGTCGCGCTGCTCGCCGCCGGTGATCCGCTGTTCTACTCCTCCTATATGCACATGCACCGGCGGCTGGCCGATCGATTCGACGCCGAGATCGTGCCCGGCATCACCTCGGTCAGTGCGGCGTCGGCGGCGCTGGGGACTCCGCTCGTCGAGGGTGAGCAGGTGCTGACCGTGCTGCCGGGCACCATGCCCGTCGACGAACTGACCGCGCGACTACGCGAGACCGACGCGGCCGCGATCATGAAGCTGGGGCGCACGTTCCCCGGTGTGCGCCAGGCACTGTCGGACTCCGGTCGACTGGGCGACGCCTACTACGTCGAACGGGCGAGCAGCACCCGTCAGCGGGTACTCGCCGCCGCCGATGTCGACGAGGCGGACGTGCCGTACTTCTCGATCACCCTGGTCCCGGGACCGACGCCGACCACACCGATCCCCGCTCGCCGCACGGCCGACCGCGATCAGTCCGCTCCGGCGACCGATGGCCGCCGCGTACCGGTCGCCGATGCCGAACTACCGGACGCCACAGGCGAAGTCGTGGTTGTCGGGCTCGGCCCCGGGGACACCGACTGGACCACACCGCAGGTCACCGCCGCACTCGCCGAGGCGACCGATCTCGTCGGCTACACCACCTACATCAACCGTGTCCCCGAGCGGGCGGGCCAGCGACGGCACGCCAGCGACAACAAGGTCGAATCCGAGCGAGCCGCGATGGCGCTGGATCTGGCCAAGCGGGGCGCTCGCGTCGCCGTGATCTCCTCCGGCGATCCGGGCGTATTCGCCATGGCCGCGGCCGTTCTCGAAGTGTCGGCCGAACCGCAGTTCAAGGATGTTCCGGTGCGGGTGCTGCCGGGTCTGACCGCGGCCAACGCGGTGGCGAGCCGGGTCGGCGCGCCGCTGGGACACGACTACGCGATGATCTCGCTGTCGGACCGGCTCAAGCCGTGGGATGTTGTCGCACAACGCCTTTCGGCGGTCGCGGCGGCCGATATGGCCATCGCGATCTACAACCCGGCCTCGTCTCAACGCCGCTGGCAGGTCGGCGCCATGCGCGACGTACTGCTCGAGCACCGTCCGCCGCAGACGCCGGTGGTGCTCGGCCGCGATGTCGGCGGCCCGACCGAAACGGTCCGGGTGATCACCCTGGGCGAGCTCGATCCGGACGAGGTCGACATGCGCACCCTACTGATCATCGGCTCCTCGACCACCACCGCCTTCGACACCCCCGACGGCACCCGAGTCTTCACCTCTCGCCGGTACGGAACGTCGTAGGTCCGAGGCGGTCGGCCGGCGGGCCCGGCGCGGTCGAACCACGGCGGCGTTCGACCGGCGTGTCCGGTGCCGGTCGAGCCGGAAACCTGGCGTGACCCCCCGCGAGCAGGCCCGCGGCACGACCCGCGCGGTCGGCAACCCCGGCGATGCTCGCGGGCAGTGGCACACTGGTTCCGCGGGCATGCCCGCAAGCACCACAGCGTGACAGCTCGTTTCCTGGTTCGATTCCCCAACGCGTCCCACGAGGACGATGAAAGGATTCACCACGATGAGAGTTCAGCACCACGCACGGCACACTCTCGGCACCCGATTACGGCGCGGCGTGACGGTCGGTCTGATCGCCGCCGCCATGACGGTTCCCGTCGCCGGGATCATGCCGGTCACCGCGTCGGCCCAACCGGCCCCACCCCCGCCCCCGGCGCCCGCGGCACCGGAGGCACCGGGCGCGCCTGTGCTGGAAGGCGCACCCGCGGCACCCGCCGCACCGGCAGCACCTGCGGCACCCGGCTTGCCCGGCCTACCAGGCCTGCCGGGCGCACCCCTCGCCGAGAACGCCACCAGCATCACGGTGATGGTCAACGGCTTGGACAGCGAACCCATCCCGATCAGCATCGACGCCACGGCCACGGTCGAGGATCTGAAGATCCTCATCCAGGAGCAGACCGGCGTTCCGGCGGCTGAGCAGCAGCTCATCACCGAGAGCGAGGTCAAGCTCGAGGACTCCCGGACGCTGGCGTCCTACGAACTCACCGACGGCGCCATCGTGAACCTCGCGATGGCCTGAATCCGACGGGTCGAACACCGCGGCGGTGGTGCTCAGCGCGCGAACACCACCGCCGCACCCGGTCCGGCGAACACGCCGCGACAGGCAGCACCTTGGTGGACCGGGCACCCAGGCGTAACATTCCACTTAGGAATGTAGTTCGAAGGGAGTTGACCGTTGACCGACACCGCGACTCGACGCCGCCCGCTGAACTCCACCGCGGCCTCGCTACTCGGGTTCCTGCACGAGGGCCCGAAGTCGGGCTGGGATCTCGCCACACAGGCCCAGCAACGCATCGGCGACTTCTGGACGATCACGCAGAGCCAGGTCTATCGCGAACTGTCCACGATGGACGCCGCGGGCCTGGTCACCAAGGGCGAACGCGGCGCCAGGGAGCGCACGCCGTACCGGATCACCGAGATCGGACGCGAGGCCTTCGCCGAGTGGATCGGGCGCGACCCGGGCGCCGAGACCATCCGGGTGCCGCTGCTGCTCACCCTGTCTTTCGGCGAGCACCTGGATCCGGCACACCGTGATCGGATCATCGCCGCCAACAAGAACATTCATCAGGATCGGCTCGATCGCTACCTCGACGAAGACGAGACCGCCCTGGCGCCGAACCAGCGCGCCACCCTCGAATTCGGTATCGCCTACGAGCGCGCGGTCCTGCACTGGTTCGATCAGCTGCCGACGATCTTCACGCCGACGAACCCCCCACCCGCGGACTTCGGCCGCCCACGGCCCGACTGACACCGACCGGGCTCAGCGCACCCGGTGCGACGCGGACTCGTGCAGCCACTCGACAGCGTCGCCGACCTCGGCGACGGTCACCGCGCCCGCGGGCAGCGGCGGCCGGTCGATCATGATCACCGGCAGGCCCGCCGTGCGGGCCGCGAAGATCTTCGCCTCGGTCTGCTCGCCGCCACTGTTCTTGGTGACCAGCACATCGATGCGATGCCGCGACATCAGCACCAGCTCCTCATCGAAGGTGAAGGGCCCACGCGCCAGCAACAGTTTGGAGCGCGGCGGCAGCGGAACCTCGGGCGCGTCGATCGAGCGGATGACAAAACAGTGCCCGGTGCAGCCGATGAACGCGCCGACCCCTTGTCGGCCGATGGTCAGCAACACTTGTTTGTCGCGCGCGCTCAGCGCCGCGGCGGCCGCGGCGAGATCGGGCACCCGGGTCCACAGGTCACCGCGCCGCTGCACCCACTCCGGACGGCGCAGATGCAGCGCGGGGATGTCCAGGTCGGCCGCGGCCGTGGCCGCGTGCGCGCTCACCTGCGCGGCGAACGGGTGGGTCGCATCCACGACAGCGTCGATCGCGTTCTCACGGAGCCAGGTTCGGAGGCCCTCGACGCCACCGAACCCACCCACGCGGACCGCACCGACCGGCAACCGCGGATTGGCGACCCGACCGGCAAGGGAGGACACGATGTCGAGTCCACGCTCGCCGGACGCCCTGCGCGCCAACTCCCTGGCTTCACCGGTGCCACCGAGGATCAAAACTCTCAGGACAGCCCTCCGAAATCATCGGCACCGGCATCGAACTTCGAGTACTTCATGCAGCTCCCCATCGTGGAAATCGAACCGGGGGGATTACCCGGAACGGCAACGACCCTACCCCCGAGTCGATGGTTCTACACGTTCGGTCCGAAATTTTTTCGGTGCGCATGCCCTGCGGGAACGGATTCACCGTGATCTGCGCGTGATCTGCTCGTGATCGAAACTACGGGTCCGAGCTCTGCCGACCAGCGGGTTTTCGGACAATCCACTGGGCGATCGGCAGGTGCGGCCGCCAGGCCGTGAACCCGCCGAGGGGTTCACCTCGATAGATCTGGAATTTCCGGAGGGTTCCACCGAACTCGGCAGACCAGTCGAGCAGCAGCGCTTCCGATTCCACGGTGACCGCGTTGGCGACGAGGCGACCGCCGGGCCGCAGACGCTGCCAGCATCGCTCGAACATGCCGTCCTGCGTGAGGCCGCCGCCGAGGAATACGGCATCGGGTGCCGGGATCGTTTCCTCGGCTAACTCTGAGCTTACTTCGCCACGGATCGTTATTCCCGGCACGCCAAGTGCATTGATATTGGTCGCGATTTGTTCGCGGCGGGCGGGCAGCCGTTCGAACGTAACGGCGCGGCACAGTGGATGGGTGCGGCACCATTCGATGGCGATACTTCCCGAGCCGCCGCCGATATCCCACAGCATTTCCCCCGGTGCCGGGGCGAGAGCGGTGACGGTGAGGGCGCGAACCTCGGATTTGGTGAGCTGTCCGTCGCCGGCGAAGGCCGCGTCGTCCAGGCCGGGCAGGCGGGTGTCGCGGCGGGTGCCCGGGTCGGCGCGACAGTCGATGGCGACGATGTTGAGCGGGTCGCCGGGCGAGTGGTCCCAGGTGGCGGCGAGGCCGGTGTGCCGCTGCTCGGCGGGGCCGCCGAGTTGTTCGAGTACGGTCAGTGTCGAGGCGCTGAACCCGTTGTCGCGCAGCAATTCCGCGATCCGGGTGGGCGTCTTCTCGTCTTCGCTGAGGACGAGCAGACGACGACCTTCCGACAATTCGGGCAGGACAGTGGGCAATGGCCGGGCAACCACGCTCACCACCGGAGTTTCGGCCAGCGGCCAGCCGAGCCGGGCGCACGCCAGCGATGCCGACGAGGGCTGCGGGAACACCCGCAGCGCCGCCGGGCCGAACCGGCGGGCCAGCGTAACGCCGATGCCGTAGAACATGGGGTCGCCGCTGGCGAGCACGCCGATCCGCCGATCGGCGTTGCGCGCGAACAACTCCGGCAGCGCGGGCAGCAGCGGTGTCGGCCACGGCACGCGTTCGATCTCGCTCGGCGGGAGCAGCGCCAGTTGGCGGGAGGATCCGAACACCACGGCACAGTCACCGAGGGCTCGGCGGACGTTCTCGCCCAGCCCGGACCAACCGTCGGCCCCGATTCCGGCCACCACGATCGGATGGCCTGCCCAGTCCGCTGCGCCGATCACCGGGCCTCCCGTCACGGCCACCCCCGCGACTCGGCCTTGTCCAGCGGCATCACCGCTCGCGGCAGATCCCGTCGCCCGGTCCGGTCCAGCGACATCACCGGTCACAGCCGGATCCGACGCCCGGACGCCTTCGGTGGGCACCCCGTCGCCTGGTTCGATCACCGTGGCATCCGGCGCCAGACAGATTGCGGGAGCAGGCGCATCACGAAGAAGGCCAGGGCCAGACGGCCGGGAATGGCGACTCGGGTGGCGCCCTTGGCAAGGGCGCGGGCCACCGCGTCGGCGACCTGGTCGGGGGTGCTGGACATGGGGGCCGGGTCCATGCCGGTGGTCATGCGGCCGATCACGAAGCCCGATCGCACCAGCAGCAACTGGACACCGGTGCCGTGCAAGGCGTCGCCGAGGCCGCTGGCGAAGCCGTCGAGGCCCGCTTTGGCCGAACCGTAGACATAGTTGGCCCGGCGCACGCGCACGCCCGCGATGGAGCTGAACACGACGATCTGGCCGGACTCCTGCGCGCGCATCAAGGTGGCCAGCGTCGTGAGGACACTGACCTGGGCGACATAGTCGGTGTGCACAACGGC
Source organism: Nocardia sp. FBN12 (assembly GCF_050320175.1). Lineage (GTDB taxonomy): Bacteria > Actinomycetota > Actinomycetes > Mycobacteriales > Mycobacteriaceae > Nocardia. The sequence continues at coordinate 3,086,284 of NZ_CP190048.1, forward strand.
GACCGCGTGCGCCGGATCGTGTTCGGCGCGATCCTGATCGCCGAGAACACCGAAGGCGAGCACCGCGGTGCCGATGCCACCGTGCTCGGCGGCGAGCTTGTCCAGCAGGGGCGCGTGGGTGGCGGTCTCGTCGGCGTCGAATTCCACCGTGTGCACCGCGATCGCGCCTGCCGCGCGTACCTGCTCGATCTCGGCGGCCAACGCGTCGGCCCGGCGGGCGGCCAGGATCACCACCCGTCCGGGTGCCAGCCTGCGCGCCACCTCCAGGCCGATCTCACTGCGCCCACCCAGGACCAGCACCGGCCCGTCGTTCTGCTGCTTTCCCATAGCGTCAGTCTGTCATCCCGCCGATGGGCCCGGTTCCGGCCGCTACCGCATTCCCGGCGTCTTTTCGGCCGAGAGCGGCCCGTCACCGGAAACCCGCGGACTCGGCCGCCCACCGACCCGACTAGCGTTTGCGGAATGCCGACCGCCACCGCACAGCTGTCCCACGCCGCTCTCGAGTTCGTCACCGAGCGGCACCTGGCCACGCTCACCACGCTGCGCGCCGACGGCACCCCGCACGTGGTCGCGGTGGGCTTCACCTGGGATCCCGAGAGCGGAATCGCGCGCGTGATCACCGATGGCGCGTCGGTGAAGGCGCGCAATGCCGGACGCGGTGGCCACGCGGCGGTGAGCCAGGTCGACGGGGCGCGCTGGCTCACGCTCGAAGGACCGGCGACGGTCCTCGCCGACAGCGCCGACGTGGCCGAGGCGGTGCGCCGCTACACCGAGCGCTACCGGGTGCCTCGTGAGAACCCGACACGTGTCGTCGTCGCGATCCAGGTGAGCCGGGTGCTGTCGTCCCGCACCTTGAAATAGCCCGCGCCCGAACCTTCGACAACCGATCCGAAGTGGACGCGCTGCCCGGCGATCCTGGAATCGCCCGCGCGCGAACCGATTACAGCACCGTCAGGCCGTGCGGCCGGTTATTCATCGACTCCACACCGTTCTCGGTGACGACCACGATGTCCTCGATCCGCGCGCCCCATTCGCCGCGGAAGTAGATTCCCGGTTCGATGCTGAACGCCATGCCCGCTTCGAGGACCAGGTCGTTGCCGCCCACGATGTAGGGCTCCTCGTGCACCGACAGGCCGATGCCGTGACCGGTGCGGTGGATGAACGCGTCGCCGAGACCCGAGTCGGCGAGCACGGTGCGCGCGGCGGCGTCGATGGACTCCGCCGTCACCCCTGGCCGCACCGCCGCGACCGCCGCGGCCTGGGCGGCCTCGAGGACTGCCATCTGTTCGACGATCTCCGGACTCGGGGTGCCGAGCACGTAGGTGCGGGTCGAGTCGGAGTAGTAACCGGGCTCGACCGGCCCACCGATATCGATGACGACCACGTCGCCCTGTTCGACGACGCGATCGGACATCTCGTGGTGCGGAATGGCACCGTTGGGACCACTGCCGACGATGACGAACGCCGCCTCGGTATGGCCCTCCTCGATGATCGCGGCGGTGATCTCGGCGGCCACCTCGGCCTCCGTGCGGCCCGCGCGCAGGAATTCACCCATCCGCGCGTGCACGCGGTCGATCGCCGCTCCCGCGCGGCGAAGCGCATCGATCTCGGCCTCGTCCTTGATCATTCGCGACTTTCGCAGCACCGGTGTCGCCGAGGCGGGCAGACCGGTCGTCGATTCAGCGAGCGGGACCAGGTGTAGTGCGGGCATGTCGTCGGCGACCGCGATGCGGGATCCGGCGTGGAGTATCGAGCGGACCAATTGGTACGGATCGATGCCGTCTACCCAGTCGAGCACCTGCAGGCCCAGTTCACCCGCCGCGGAGTCATCGAGGGCGGCCAACTCGAGTTTCGGAATGACCACCGACGGTGTCGCTCCGTCGGCCGGAATCACCAAGCAGGTGAGCCGTTCGAAGGAGGCGGCAGCCGAACCGATCAGGTAGCGCAGATCGGGGCCCGGCGTGATCAGCAGGGCGTCGAGATGCGCCGCGCGCATCGACTCGACCGCCCGCTCCAGCCGCTGACCGTAGACCGTCGCCGCAAACCTGGCATTCGTGTGCGCGCTCATAGCGTCCGACGTTACCCGCCCCACGCCGCCCCCCGCCGGATCGGTGGCCCCAGCAGGACCGCTCGCGAGAACCGGCCCACCGGGGGCCGACCGGCACGGCCGCGGGCGCGGTGTCGGTGCTTCGGGGCACAATCACCGGGTGACCGCTGACGAGAGCACCCGTGGGCCCCTGTTGATCCTCGACGGCGCCAGCCTCTGGTTCCGCGCCTATTACGCCATCCCCGACAAACTCAGGGGCGCGGACGGCCGCTCGGTGAACGCGCTGCGCGGATTCACCGACATGGTGGCCTCGCTGGTCACCAAACATCGCCCGAGCAGACTCGTCGTCGGGCTCGATCTCGATTGGCGGCCCCCGTTCCGGGTGGCTCTCGTCCCCTCGTACAAGGCGCACCGGCTCGACACCAGCACCAGCGCGGCGCCAGGGGCCGAGGAGGTACCCGACACGCTCACCCCGCAGGTCGAGATGATCCTCGAGGTCCTGGCGGCGGCGGGCATCGCCACCGGCGGCGCGGCGGGCCTCGAGGCCGACGATGTGCTCGGCACCCTCGCGAGCCGGGAACGCACCGACCCGGTGGTCGTCGTCAGCGGCGACCGCGACCTGCTGCAACTGGTGCGCGACGAGCCCGCCCCACCGGTCCGTGTGCTCTACGTCGGACGCGGCCTCGCCAAGGCCGAACTGTTCGGCCCCGCGGAGCTCTCGGCGAAATACGGTGTGCCAGAACAGAACGCGGGCCCGGCCTACGCCGACATGGCGACGCTGCGCGGCGATGCCTCCGACGGGCTGCCCGGGGTGGCGGGCATCGGCGACAAGTCCGCCGCCCAGCTGATCACGAAGTTCGGTTCGCTCGACGCGCTCATGGCCGCCGTCGCCGATCCGGGTTCCGATATCGCCAAGGGTGTGCGCGCGAAACTCGATGCCGCGCAGGACTATCTGAAGGTCGCCGCGCCGGTGGTGCGAGTGGTCCGCGACGCCGAGGTGATCCTGTCCCGCCCGGACATCCTGCCCGCCACCCCAGCCGATCCCGACCGGCTGCTCGCGCTGGCCACTGCCTACAACGCCGAAAGTCCGATCACCCGCCTGGTCACCGCACTGACCGCCGCCCACAGCGGCTGACAGGGCCGAACGCCCGTCGGCGCCGTCCCGTTCTCGCGATGCCGGATATCGGTGTGCGCGAAGCTGAAACCGCCGGGACGCGTGCCGTCGACCGCACCCGGGTCGGCGTGCGGCCTAGGACAGGAACGACACCGGGCCGCCCGCATACTTCGCGGACGGCCCGGAAAACGTAGTGCGCGCGCCTAGTTGGGGCGGCCGACCTCGTAGGTGCCATCGTCCTTGGTGATCTTGACGGTGACCTTCTTCGCCTCACCGCTGACCTTCAGGTCGCACGTGAAGGTCGCCTCGACCTCGACGGCCTGACCGGAGGGGCAGCTGACATCGGAGACGTCGGCGATCCCGTAGGAGTCCTTCAGCACGCGCGAGACACCGTCCTGCACAGCCGCGTTGTCGAGTTCGTCCGAGGACAACAGGACAACGGCAAGTCCGATGACCGCGGCGATCACGAGCACGCCCGCGGCGATGAGCCCGATCATCAGACCCTTGCTCTTGCCACCGGAGGACTGCTGCGGCTGCTGACCCCACTGCTGCTGCGGTGCGGGCTGCTGACCCCACTGCTGTTGCGGTGCGGGCTGCTGGCCCCACTGCTGCTGCGCGTTGGCGGCCTGGTTGTTCCAGTCCTGCGGCGGCGGCTGGGTCTGACCCCACTGCTGCTGCGGGCCGGTCGGCTGCTGGGGCGGCACACCACCCTGCTGCGGCTGCTGACCCCACGGCTGCTGCGGCTGCTGCGGCTGTTGTCCCCACTGCGGCTGCTGCGCGTTCGGATCATTCCACTGCTGGGTGGGCTGGGCGCCCTGTTGTGGCGGCTGCTGCGCGCCACCCCAGTGCTGGGTGGGACCGGCGCCACCGGCCCCTTGCTGGCCCCCCCAGTGCTGGGTGGGATCGTTGTTCCCCTCCCCGGGGTTGTTCGGTCCGTAAGGGCCGCTCATCCACTCGCCTCCACTCGCATCATTAGTCCATACGGTAGCCCCCCGCGCCGGGCCTGCCGCATTCGCACGACATCCGCCTCACGGTCGGTACGCGAAGAAATCAAATCACAGACGCCTCGACTACGCGGCGTCCACTGCGACGACACCCCGCCGCACCGCCCGTACCGCCTTGGCCGCCGTCGAGGCGATCTCGGGGTCGTCGGCGGTGTTGTGGATCTGATCGAGCAGGTCGATCACCTGCCTGCACCACCGCACGAAATCGCCCGCCGACATCGTCGTGCCCTGGTCGCCACTGGCCAGCAACGCCTCGGCCAACGCGTCACCGCGCGCCCATTTGTACGCCCCGGTGACGAACCCCAGATCGGGTTCGCGGGTGGGCGGGAGTTTGTGCCGCGACTCGTCGGAGCGCAGTTGCGACCACACGTCGATGGTGGCCGCGATCGCCCGGCGGATCGGATCGGTCGGCCCCGCCGGTGTCAGCAGGCCGGCTTCCTGCCGCGACTCGTAGACCAGCGTCGATACCACCGCGGCGAGCTCGGCCGGGCCGAGTCCGCGCCACAGACCCTGACGCAGCGCCTCGGCGACCACGAGGTCGCTCTCGGCATAGATCCGGGCCAGGCGCCTGCCGTCGGCGGTGACCTCGCCGTTGGCGACGAATCCGCGTTCCTCGAGCAGTCCGACGATCCGATCGAAGGTGCGTGCCAGCGAATTCGTGGTCGCGGCAACCTTCTGGCGCATCGTCTCGGTCTCGCGGGCTAGCCGCGCGTACCGCTCGCCGGTGCGGCTCAGTTGCTCCCGATCGGGACGATCGTGCGCGGGATGGGACCGCAGACTGCGCCGCAATGTCGAGAGTTGCCGATCCTCACCACCGCGAACACGGTCGTTGCGCTTACCCCGGCGCGGAGCCGAGATTCCGGTGCCGCGCAACGCCGAGGCCAGGTCGCGCCGGATGCGCGCGGCCCGGTGATCGACCCGGCGCGGCAGATCCATCCGCCCGAGCGCTTCGGCGGGTTCCGGGAAATCGGCCGCGGACACCCGGCCGGCCCAGTGGTCTTCGGTCAAGACCAGTGGACGCGGATCGCCGGGCGTCTGGTCGGGTTCGAGGATCACCGCGAGCCCGGAACGTTTGCCCACGGGGATGGACACCACGTCGCCACGACGCAACCCGATCAGCGCCTTCACCGCGGCGCCCCGCCGGTCGGCCCGGCCCTGCTGCTGAATATCGCGCTCGCGCTGCTTGATTCGGTCTCGCAGCGACAGGTACTCCATGAAATCGCCGTCGACGCCGCCGAGCTGACTCTCCAGCTTGCGCAGCGCGCCCTCGTTGCGTTCGATGCCACGCACGAGCCCCACGACCGACCGGTCGGCCTGGAACTGGGCGAACGACCGCTCGAGCAGCGTCCTGGCTTCCTGGGCACCCATCCGGTCGATCAGGTTGATCGACATGTTGTAGCCGGGCCGGAACGAACTGCGCAGCGGATAGGTGCGGGTGGAGGCGAGGCCCGCCACCGCGCTGGTGTCGACCTCGGGCTGCCACAGCACCACCGCGTGACCTTCGACGTCGATCCCGCGCCTGCCCGCACGGCCGGTGAGCTGGGTGTATTCGCCAGGGGTGAGCTCGGCGTGGGTTTCCCCGTTGAACTTCACCAGCCGCTCCAGCACCACCGTGCGGGCGGGCATGTTGATCCCGAGCGCCAGGGTTTCGGTGGCGAACACCGCGCGCACCAGCCCCTTGACGAACAGTTCCTCGACGGTGTGGCGGAACGCGGGCAGCATGCCGGCGTGATGGGAGGCCAGCCCCCGCTGCAACGCCTCGCGCCATTCCCAGTAGCCGAGCACCTCGAGGTCGCCCTTGGGCAGGTCACCGGTGTGCTTCTCGATGATCTCGTCGATCTGCTCGGCCTCGCCGGGACGACTCAGATCGAGCCGGGCACGCCGGCACTGCGCCAGCGCGCCGTCACAGCCGGCACGGCTGAAGATGAACGTGATCGCGGGGAGCAGGTTTTCCTCGTCGAGGCGCGCGAGGACGTCCGGCCGCGGGAGCGGACGGAAGTTGCCGCCGCGACCACCGCGTCCGCGCGGACCGCCGTAGCCGTGCATCCGGTCGGCACTCTCGCGCTGCCGGATGAACCGGACAAGGTCCTCGTCGACGACGACCTTGCGATCACTGGACTTGGTGTCGAACAGATCGAACATCCGCCTGCCGACCATCACGTGCTGCCACAGCGGCACCGGCCTGGTCTCGTCGACCACCACCGCGGTGTCGCCGCGCACGGTTTCCATCCAGGCGCCGAATTCCTCGGCATTGGACACCGTCGCCGACAGGCTGACCAGCCGCACATCCGGCGACAGGTGCAGGATCACTTCCTCCCACACCGCGCCGCGGAACCGGTCGGCCAGGTAGTGCACCTCGTCCATCACGACATAGGACAGCCCGTGCAGCGAATCCGAGGACGCGTAGAGCATGTTGCGCAGTACCTCGGTGGTCATCACGACCACCGGCGCGCCGGGATTGATCGACTGGTCACCGGTGAGCAGGCCGACGCTGTCGCGGCCGTAGCGGGCGGTGAGATCGGCGAACTTCTGGTTCGACAGCGCCTTGATCGGCGTGGTGTAGAAGCACTTTCCGCCCGAGGCCAACGCCATGTGCACGGCGAACTCGCCGACGATCGTCTTGCCCGCGCCGGTGGGGGCGCACACGAGCACACTGTGCCCGTCTTCCAACGCCGCGCACGCGGTGCTCTGGAAGGGGTCGAGATCGAAGGAGATCTCGCCGGCGAATTTCGCGAGTTCGCTGGGCAGCCCCGGGGTGTCGGTCACCCTTCAGAGGGTATCGGAGTAGTCCGACACCGGGCGCGCGGTTTTCTCCGGCTCGGCCACCGGATCGGTGGGCGTCACCGGCGCCGGATTCTCCAGCGGTGAGGCTTCTTCGTCGTCGAGGGCGCCCCAGCCCTCCTTCGCCTCCCGGCGAGCCTTGCGCGCGTCGCTGAACCGCGCGAACTGCACCGCGAACTCGAACAGCACAGTCAGCGCGATCGCCAGCGCCAGCATCGAGAACGGGTCCTGCGGGGTGACGATCGCGGCGAAGACGAACAGGCCGAAGATCATCCCGCGCCGCCACGCCTTGAGCTTGGTGTAGGGCAGCACGCCGACCAGGTTCAGCCCGATGATGATCAACGGGGTCTCGAAACTGACGCCGAAGATGATCAGCAACTGGATGATGAAACCGAAGTACTGATTACCGCTGAGGGCGGTGATCTGAACGTTGTCGCCGATGGTCATCAGGAACGACAACGCGTGCGAGACCACCACATAGGCCAGGACGGCGCCGGTCACGAAGAGCACCGAGCCCGTCACCACGAAGCCGACCGCGAGCTTGCGTTCCTTCGCGTACAGCCCCGGGGTGATGAACGCCCACAGCTGATAGAGCCAGAACGGCGTCGCGATCACGACTCCAGCGGTGAGACCGACCTTCAACCGGAGCATGAACTGGTCGAAAGGCCCGGTCGCGAGCAACCGGCAGGCGCCGTCGGGGCTCAGGCTGGCCCGCGCCGATTCGGGCAGCGCGCAGTAGGGGCCACGCAAGAGCTCACCGAGGCTCTCGAGACCGAAGAGCGTATGCGCGTACCAGAAGAAGCCGATCAGCGTGGTGACCGCGATCGCGGCCAGCGCCAGCAGCAGCCGGGTGCGCAGTTCCTGCAGGTGCTCGACCAACGACATGGTGCCGTCGGGATTCGTCCTGCGCTTGGCGCGCCGGGGATCGAACGGGATGCGCATGGTGGGTGGTGGCCTCTAACCCTCGGTTCGGCGGATGCTCGGCGACAACTTTTGACGAGACAGCACTTCGCCCCGGAGCGGTCGCTACCGCCCCGGGGTGATGGCCGAGGTCAGAGGGTTTTGTGGCCCTGCTGCGGTTCGACGACCGGGGTCTGCGCCTGCGTCGCCGACGCGGACAACTGCTGCTGCGGTGCGGGGGTGGCCGGGGTGGCCGCCGGTGCGTCGGATGCCGACGACTCCGCCTGCATCTGTCCGACCTCGCTCTTGAAGATGCGCAGCGAGCGGCCGAGACCGCGTGCCGCGTCGGGAAGCCGCTTCGCGCCGAAGAGCAGAACGAACAGCAACGCGATGATCAGCAGGTGCGTCCAGCTGAACGTGCCCATTATCAGATACCTCCAAAGACTGTGGTGATTACCGATGCTACCCGGGTTCGGACCGCGGTGAACGCTCAGCCGCCGCGGTGTTCGCCACGCGTTCAATCCGCGACAGCGGCCGCCGCCCCGCTCAGCTCGGCGAGCAACCGGCTTCCGGTGAACCGCGCGGTGTCGCCGGATTCGGCGATCCTGATCAGCTCCGTCAGCCGCCGGTTGACCGGTGCCGGGTGCCCCACCATCTCGCCGAGGCGCACGATTTCCCCACACAACCACGCGATTTCGGTGCGACGGCCGAGCGCGAGATCGTCGGCCATCGACGAACGGGCGATCGGATCGATGGCGAGCACCCGGCCGAACACCCGCCGGAAGACCGCGTCGGGAACGCGCAGCAAATGCACCATCAACTCGGGTGGAACGGGGGTGAGCTGGGCGGGCCGAATTCGCGCAGTGTTCATCACGGCGAGGGCTTCGGACTGAGCCAACGCGAGGCAACGGCGATAGTCGCGCTCGGCGAGTTCTTCGCGCAGCGGCCTGCCGGACAGTGCGTTGATCGGGTTGTTCAGGTTGAGCAGCAGTTTGGCCCACTGCACCGGACGCAGGTCACGATGGCGGCGCAGTGGCAGGCCCGCCGCGCGAAAGTGGTCGGCGAAGCGGTCGACGACCTGATCGTCCTGGATCGCGAGCACGCCGTCGCTGGCACGGTGGAAACACCCGCGACCGCGATGCACCACGTTGAACATCACCATCCCGGCCAGCGCGATGCTGGTCGGCAGGATCTCGCGGATCAGGCTCGCGTTGCCGATGCCGTTCTGCAGGCTCACGACCGGCGTGCCGGGGCGTAATCGACCGGCAACGGCGCGGACCGCGGCGGCGGTGTCGGCCGATTTCACGGTCACCAGGACCAGGTCGGCCAGTTCGGGTTCGTCGGGTTCGAGCGCGAGGCCGAACCGGTCGGGTGGGACCTCGGTCGAACCGCCGTCCAGATCGGTCAGGCGCAGGCCGTGTTCGGCGATGTCGTCGAGGATCCGCTGACGGCCGACGAAGATCACTTCCATGCCCGCCGCGGCCAGATGACCGCCGATGAAGACCCCGACGCTGCCCGCGCCGAGGACCAGTACTCGCTGACTCACGCGGGTTCGGTCTCCCCCACCAGTCCGGCCGCCGCGTAGGCGGCCAGGGCGGCGTCGGCGCGGATGCGCACCGCCGACACCAATTCCGGTGGTCCGAGCACGGTGACACCGGTGCCGAAGCCGAGCAGCAGCCGGGCCATCCAGTCCGGCGAGGCGAAGCGCATGCCCGCCTCGATGCTGCCGTCAGCGCGCGATTCGATGCGGTGCATCGGGTACTGGTCGAGCACCCACGCGTAGTCGGCGCGGATCCGCAGCCGGGCCAGCGGTACGTCGGGGTCGTCCTGGAACAGGTCGAGCGCGGCCGCGTCGTTGGCGGCGTGGCTCGGTGGGTGGGCCGGTTCGTCGAGTTCGGTGGCGTCCTCGATCCGGTCGAACCGGAACAGGCGAACGCCTTCGGCCTGCCTGCACCAGGCCTGCAGGTAGCTGTTGTTGTCGACCAGCACCACGCGAATCGGGTCGACGATGCGTTCGGACACCTCGTCGCGGCTGGCCGAGTAATAGACCAGGCGCAGCGCCCGCGCGTCGGCGAGCGCGGCGCGCACGGTCGCGACCACCGGCTTCTCGACCGGAACCTCGACCGGTTTGCCGGTGACGGCGGCGTCGGTGCTGGCGATCGCCGATTCGATCTTGGCGATGGCGGCGTGCGCGGCGGTGGGGTCGACCATGCCCGGCATCTCCACGATCGAGCGCAGGGCGACCAGCAGGGCGGTGGCCTCGGTGGAGGTCAGCCGCAGCGGCCGTTCGATCCCGGCCGAGAAGGTGACCTCGATGCTCTCCTCGGAGAACGACAGGTCGATCAGATCGCCGGGACCGTAACCGGGTAATCCGCACATCCACAGCTGGTTGAGGTCGCTCATCAGCTGTTTGGTGGTGACACCAAGTTCGGCGGCGGCCTCGGCCGCGCTGATGCCCGGATGCGCAAGTAGGTACGGCACCATGTTCAGCAGGCGCGAAAGGCGTAGGGACAGACGCGAACTCACGACGTGACCTCCGTGTGGTCGAGTACCGACCGTAGCCGGTTCATCACGTCGGCGCGCAGTTCCGGTGGTTCCAGGACGAGGACATCGGGGCCGAGACCGGTGATCAGCCGGGCTACCCAGTCCTTGGATCGGACCGGCACCTCGAGCACCGAGCCGGGGCGTCCGCCCAGGTCGCGGGTGTCGACTTCGGTGCCGATGCGGCGCAATTCGCGACCGCGCCCCTTCGCCACCCACACGGTGGCCGACCCGGTGACCGGAGCGTCGCCGGTGACCCGGTCGACGATCGCGCGCAGGTCGGTGTGCGCGGGCTTGTGGACCGCGTCGACCGGACCGTACGGCCGCACCTGACCACCGATCCGCGACAGCCGGAACGTGCGAACGGCGTCGCGTTCGCGGTCGTGCCCGACGAGGTACCAGCGCCCATGCCTGGTCACCACACCCCACGGTTCGACGTCGCGGGTCACGAACGGATCGGTGACGGCACTGTGATGGCCGAACCGCACCGCCTGCCCCGCGTCGATCGCGGCCAGCAGTTCCCGCAGTACCGGCTCCGATCCGCGGGTTCGGGCGGGCACGGCGGGCACCGACACCCCGACGTTGTCGGTCTCGACGGTGACCCCGGCCGCGCGCAGTTTCAACAGCGCGCCCTCGGCCGCGCCCGCCAGCTCCGGTGAGGCCCACATCTGGACCGCGACCGCGACCGCCGCGGCCTCCTCGCTCGACAGGTCGATATCGGGCAACTCGTAGGCGTCGCGGTTGATCCGGTACCCCTCGAGTGTCGAGAACCGCCCCACCGGACCGACTTCGAGAGGGATGCCCAGATCGCGCAATTCGTTCTTGTCGCGCTCGAACATCCGGCTGAACGCGTCGTCGGTCACGGAGTCCTCGTAACCGGCCACACTGGTGCGAATGCGTTCCGCACTCAGGAACTGCCTGGTCGACAGCAGCGCGATGACCAGATTCATCAGCCGCTCGACCTTGGATATCGCCACCCGATAGAGGGTAATGGTCGCGTCCACTGCGCCGCGCGTCGGCGCACAGTTGCACCAGGCCCGAGGGATGTGAGAATGCGAAGGTGGAACTACACCAGGCAAGTCGTGCCGCGGGCATCGGTGTGGTGGCGGTCAGCGAGCATCGGGGACCAGCTCGCCTCCATCGTGCGGTTCCCACGCTGTCCGCTCGGCTGATCGTCAGCCTCGGGGCGCCGCTCGAGGTCGGCTACCACGGACACACCCGGACCGCCCCCGCGATGGTGGCCGGGTTCATGCGGCCCGGAATCGCTACTCCGGCAACGACGCTGCTGCCGCGGCAGCCGACCGTGTACGCCGAGTTGTCGCCATCGGCGTGGCACCGGCTGACCGGGGTGCCGCTGAGCGAGGTGGACGCGGGCGGGGTCGCCGCTGACGCCATCCTGCCGTGGGTGAACTCGCTGCGCGAGGAGCTGGCGAACCGTCCTGCCGATGACCGCGCGGAGGTCCTGCGAATCCGGTTGCTCGACCAGCTGCACCGGGCCGATCGCGACCGGATGGCCGGCGACGCCCTCGCCGCGCTGGAGCTGATCAGAGCCGGTGACGGGCTGGTGTCGGTCGACGATCTGGCACAGGCGGTGCACCTGAGCCCGCGGCGATTGCGCGCGGTGATGCGGGGATCGTTGGGGATCACGCCGAAGTTCGCCTCCCGCGTGGCCCGCTTGGCGGCCGCGGTGGGGCGTGCGGGCGCGGGCGTGGCCTCCTGGACCCAGGTGGCCGCCGAGTCGGGCTATCACGACCAGAGCCATCTCGTGCACGAGTTCCGCGACCTCATGAACACCACGCCGACCGCGTGGCTCGGTGAAGAGGGCCGAAAACTACAAGGGTGAGAGCCACCGGCCGCGCGACCATGGGTGGATGAACAGCCAACTGGTCCCCAAGCTGCTGGTCGCCGATGCGGACGCCGCGATGTCCTTCTACACCCGAACGCTCGAAGCCGAGGTGAGTCTTCGAGTCGCCGATGACGCCGGAGTGGTGAACCACGCCGAACTCACGCTCGGCTCCGTCGTCTTCGCCGTGGCTCAGAGTGTCGAGGAGTGGGGGTGGACCGATCCTGGGTCGGTCGGCGGTTCGCCTGTCCTGCTCGTGCTCACCGTGGCCGACCCCGACGCGACAGCACACCGGATGGTGCAGCACGGTGCCGAGCTCGTGATCCCTGTCGACAACCGTCCCTACGGCAAGCGGCAAGGCAGGGTCGTCGACCCGTTCGGCCACATCTGGGTCCTCAGCGGCGAACTCCGCTAGGCCACGGGTCCCGATTGTGGCGAGCACACGACGCGCTCGCCACAGCGGGACCTCACAGCAGGCAGCGGGCGATGGAGTCGGCTACACAGGCGGGGCGGGGCGCGTTCTCGAGTTCGACGATGACATGGCGGTGGATCTGGACGCCGCCGGGGACTTCGGTGACCTCGGTGAGGGTGAGGTGGGCGCGGATGCGGCTGTCGACCGGGACGGGGGTGAGGAAGCGGACTCGGTCGAGGCCGTAGTTGATGCCTGCCTTCGCCGCGCTCACGCTCATGATCTGCTGGGTCATGGGCACGATCAGGGACAGGGTGAGGAAGCCGTGGGCGATGGTGGTGCCGTAAGGACCCGCGGCGGCGCGGTCGGCGTCGACGTGGATCCACTGGTGGTCGCCGGTGGCTTCGGCGAACAGGTCGATACGGCGTTGGTCGATGGTGACCCAGTCGCTGGGGGCGAGTTCGGTGCCGACCGCGGCACGCAGGGCATCGAAATCAGCGAAGTCCGTGGTCATGCCGCTCCTCTGAAACGTTGGCGCAGTTCGCGCTTGAGCACTTTGTGGGTGGGGCCAAGGGGTAGCTCGGTGACGAATTCGACCCGGCGCGGGTACTTGTACTTCGCGACCTGCTGCTTGGCGAAGTCGATCACTTCCTGCTCGGTCACCGCGCCCTCCGGCACGACGACCGCCACGATCTCCTCACCGTAATGCGGGTCGGGCACGCCGATCACCGCGACCTGCGCGATCCGCGGGTGCCGGATCAGGGCCGCTTCGACCTCGGTGGGATACACATTGAATCCGCCGCGCAGGATCATCTCCTTGATCCGGTCGACGATACGCACCCGACCGGTTTCGTCGCGGGTGCCGAGGTCGCCGGTCCGGAACCAGCCGTCGATCACGGCGGCGGCGGTCGCCTCCGGCCTGCCGGTGTAGCCGCTGAACACATTGTGTCCGCGCACCACCACCTCTCCGACCTCGCCGATCGGCAGCAGTTCGATGCGGTCGGCGATCGCGGGATCGGCGATCTCCACGTCGACACCCCACACCGGGTGGCCGACGGTGCCCGCCTCGGTGCCGAAGACCGGCTGGTTCACGGCTGCGGTCGGCGAGGTCTCCGAGAGTCCGTACCCCTCGAGCACCGGCGCATGGAAAATCCGCTCGAACTCCTCGAGCACGGCGACGGGCAACGCGGCACCACCGCTGATGCACAGCTTCAACTCGGGCAGTTCCGGTGCCGCTGCCGCCGCCTCGATCAGCGACAGATACATGGTCGGCACCCCGTGGAACAGGTTGACCCGCTCGGCCGCCATCAGTGAAACAGCCGCGGCCGCGTCGAATCTCGGCATCAGCACCAGCGTGCCGCCGACCCGCCAGTGCGAGTTCATCGACACCGTCTGCCCGAACACATGGAACAGCGGCAGCGCGCCGAGCGCGATGTCGTCGCGGTGGATCTCGTTGGCGTCGAACGTGTTCACCGTCGCGCACATCACCATATTGAGATGGCTGAGCTCGGCGCCCTTGGGTGTACCGGTGGTGCCGCTGGTATAGAAGACGACCGCGGTATCGAGCGGACTACGGGAGACGAAGTTCGAGATCGCCTCGCCGACAAGCTCTTCGGGCGTCACCACCTCGATGCCCGCACTCGTCGCGGCTTCGGTGCCCGCCGCCGCGACCATCGGATGACAGATCAGCAGCGAGGCGCCACTGTCGCGCAGCACGTACTCCATTTCCGGCGCGGTGAGCAGCAGATGCACGGGCACCACCGTCGCGCCGGCGGCCAGAACGGCGAAGTACGCGCGGGGGAAGTCCGCGGTGTTCGGGCACAGCAGCCCCACCCGGTCACCGGGTTTCACCCCACGCGCGATCAGCGCGCCCGCTTGCTCGCGGGCCTGGCGCCACAGATCGGCGAAGGTGATGCGCGTGTCACCTTCGATCAGCGCGAGGTGGTTCGGCCTGCGGCGGGCGGGTTCGGCGAGAATGCTCGCCAGCGAGAGTGTGGCGTTCACAAGCCCATGTCCTTCGCGATGATCATCTTCATTACCTCGCTGGTGCCGCCGTAGATCCGGTTCACCCGGTTGTCGGCGTACAGGCGGGCCACCGGGTACTCGTTGATGTAGCCGTAGCCGCCGTGCAACTGCAGACAGCGGTCGATCACCCGCGAGGCCACCTCGGAGCAGAACAGTTTGGCCGAGGCCGCGTCGGCCGCGGTGAGCTCCTCGCGATCGAGGGCCTCCAGCGCCCGGTCGACGACCGCCTCGGCGGCGTCGACCTCGGCCTGGCACGCGGCCAGTTCGAACTTGGTGTTCTGGAACTGCGCGACCGGCTGACCGAAAACGTTACGGCCCCTGGTGTATTCGAGGGTGAACCGGATCGCCGCCTTGGCCTGCGCGTAGGCGCCGAGCGCGATCGAGAGCCGTTCCTGCGGAAGATTCTGGCCGAGGTAGCTGAAGCCCTTGTTCGCCTCGCCCAGCAGGTCCGACACCGGAACACGCACATCGGTGAACGACAGTTCGGCGGTGTCGGACACCTTGAGACCGAGCTTGTCCAACTTACGGCCCACCGAGTATCCCGGCGACTTCGTGTCGACGACGAGCAACGAGATCCCGTGTCTGCGATCGGTTTCCGACGGCGGGGCGGTCCGCGCGCAGACGATCACCCGATCGGCGTGCACACCACCGGTGATGAAGGTCTTCGAGCCGTTGAGCACGTAGTGCGTGCCGTCCTCGGACAGCTGTGCGGTGGTGCGCATTCCGGCCAGATCGGAACCCGTGCCCGGCTCGGTCATCGCGATCGCGAACATGATCTCGCCCGAGACGAACCCCGGCAGCCACCGCTGCTTCTGCTCGTCGGTCGCGAGGTTCTTCAGATACGGCAGACACAGGCCGACGTGTACGCCCGAACCGCCGAAAGACACACCGGCACGGGTGGTTTCCTCGAGCAGGATCGCCTGGAACTTGAACGATTCGATGCCGGCGCCACCGTATTCCTCTGGCACCTCGATCCCGAACACGCCCAGATCGGCCAGCTTGCGGTAGAACTCGCGCGGCACGATGCCCGCCTCGTACCACTGGTCATAGACCGGCGAGACCTGTGATTCGATGAACGCGCGCGCGGTTTTGCGGAAGGCTTCGTGCTCGTCGTTGAAAACTGTTCTCTGCATGATGTTCTCCGAAAGCTAGAGACGGCGTCCGCCGTCGACGTACACGGTCTGTCCGGTGACGAATCCGGCGTTGCCGGAAGCCAGGAACGCGACCACGTTCGCGATATCGGCAGGCACGCCGACGCGTCGCAGCGGGGTGATCTGCGCGGTCTTGGCCTGCAACTCCTCGGCGCTCACCCCCATGCGCGCCGCGGTGGCCGCGGTCATCTCGGTGGCGATGAAGCCGGGCGCGACGGCGTTGACGCGAATCCCGAACGGGCCGAGTTCCATCGCGAGGGTGCGGGTCAGGCCCTGGATGCCTGCCTTGGCCGCCGCGTAGTTGGCCTGGCCACGATTGCCGAGCGCCGAGACGCTCGACGTGTTGACGATGGCGCCGCCGCCGTTGTCCACCATGTGCTTCTGCGCCGCCTTGCAACACAGGAACGCACCGCGCAGGTGCACCGCCATCACGGTGTCCCAGTCCTCGACCGACATCTTGAACAGCAGGTTGTCGCGCAGCACGCCCGCGTTGTTCACGAGCACGTCCAGGGAGCCGAAGGCGGCCACGGTGCGCGCTACCGCATCGGCGACCTGCGATTCGTCAGCGACATCGCAACCGAGGCCGATCGCGGTGCCGCCTGCCGCGTTGATCTTCCCGGCGGCCAGCACCGCGGCGTCGGCGTCGAGGTCGACGACGGCCACGGCGAATCCGTCGTCGGCCAGGCGGGCCGCGGTCGCCGCGCCGATACCGCGGGCAGCCCCGGTGACGAAGGCTGTTCTGTGGATCATGGGTCGTACTCCTGTGTCAGACAATGGCGTTCACGCCGGTGAGGGCGCGCCCGATGAGCAGTTTCTGGATCTGGGTGGTGCCCTCGTAGAGGGTCAGCACGCGGGCATCGCGCAGGTACTTGGCGACGGGATATTCGTCGATGTAGCCGTAGCCGCCGAACACCTGGATCGCGTTGTTGGCGGCCTTCACCGCGGCCTCGGAGGCGAACAGCTTCGCCATCGACGCGGCCGTGCCGAAGGCTTCCCCTCGATCGGCGAGATCGGCCGCGCGCCACGCGAGCAGGCGGGCGGCCTCGGTCTCGACTGCGATATCGGACAGCAGCTCCTGGACCAGCTGGTAGCCGGCGATCGGCTTGCCGAACTGTTCGCGTTCACCGGCGTAGCGCACCGCGGCCTCGAGGCAGGCGCGGGCGACGCCGACGCACCCGGCCGCGACACCGATGCGACCTTTGTCCAACGCCGACATCGCGATCCGGAACCCCTGACCCTCTTCGCCCAGCCGCGACGAGTCGGGCACCCGAACACCGTCGAGGACGAGCTCGGCGGTGGCCTGGCCGCGCAAACCGAGCTTGCCCTTGACCTCGGTGCGCGCGAAACCCGGTGTGTCCGTTGGCACCAGGAACGCGGTGACACCCTTCGGCCCCGGCCCTCCGGTCCGCGCGAACACCAGCGCGGTATCGGCCCAGGTGCCGTTGGTGATGAAGATCTTGGTGCCGGAGACGACCCAGTCCGCCCCGTCGCGGGTCGCGCGGGTGTCCAGGTTGGCGGCGTCGGAACCGGTGCCCGGCTCGGTCAGCGCGAAACACCCGAGCCGCTCCCCCGCGCAGATCCCCGGCAGGAACCGCAGCTTCTGCTCCTCGGTGCCGTACGCGGCGATCGACTTGCCGAACAGGCCGAGCGAGACCGACACGATGCCGCGCACCGCGCTGTCGCCGCGACCGAGCTCTTCCAGGAGCAGGCAGTAGTCCATCGTGTCGCCGCCGGACCCGCCGTATTCCTCGGCGATCCCGATGCCGAGGAAGCCGAGCGCGCCGAGTTTGCCGACGATCGCGGGATCCACCGATTCGTCGCGATCCCACTGCGCGGCATACGGCACGACTTCCTTTTCCACCCACGTGCGGGCGAGTTCGCGCAGGTCGGACTGCGCGGGGGTGAGCTGGAAATCCACGAGAACACTCCTGAACCGAACGCTGTTAGGTTTACTTCCGCACCGTATCCTAACGCCGTTTGGTTAATCAAGGGTCATTTTCGGCATCGGTGATACCGTTCGATTCCCGATGAGAGATGGAGGACCGCATGGCCAGGCCGCGCGTACCGCTGTTGAGCCGCGAACGCATTCGCGATGCCGCGCTGGTCCTGATCGACCGCGACGGGCTCGCCGAGGTCTCCATGCGCAAACTGGGCGCTGAACTGGGCGTACAGGCCGCCTCGCTCTACGGCCACTACCCGAACAAGGACGAGTTGTTCGACGACATCGCCACCGGCATCATGCGCCTGGTCGACACCTCGGCCTTCGACACCATGAGCTGGGACCTCGGCCTCGCGGCCTGGGCACGCAGCTATCGCACCGCACTGGCCACCCACCCGAATTTCGTGCCGTACCTGGCAACAGGCCCCGGCCGCCGAGCCGAGAACCTGCGCGCCGCCGACGCCGTCCACGGCGGTCTGGTCGGCGCAGGCTGGCCACCGCGCTACGCCACCATGATCGGCGCCGCCACCCGCTATCTGGTCATGGGTTCGACAGTGGGCTCCTTCGCCGGCGGCTTCGCCGACGATGTCCAGGTCTACCGGGACCGCTACCCGCACCTGAACCAGGCACACCTACTCCGCGCGATCGCCGACGAAATCGACGACGACAGCTTCGAATTGGCGCTCACGTCGTTCATCGCCGGACTGACCGCCACCTACGCGACGGTCGTCACCGCGGACTGAGCCGCCCTACACACGACGGAACCGGTGGCGCCTACGCAATCGCTCCCATGCGCCACCGGTTCCGTCGTTGGTCCCCCCGTCTGAGGGGTTCGCCTACATCGAGGCGATCAACCGATCGACGCGTTCGTCAACCGACCGGAACGGATCCTTGCACAGCACGGTTCGCTGCGCCTGATCGTTGAGCTTGAGATGCACCCAGTCGACGGTGAAATCACGGCCGGCCTCCTGCGCTGCGGTGATGAAATCACCCCGCAGCTTGGCGCGCGTCGTCTGCGGCGGAGTGTCCACCGCGGCGTCGACAGCGTCGTCCTCGGTGATCCGCTTGGCCAGACCCTTGCGCTGCAGCAGATCGAAGACGCCGCGACCGCGCTTGATGTCGTGGTAGGCCAGATCCAGCTGGGCGATCTTGGGATCCGACATCTCCATGCTGTAGCGATCCTGGTAGCGCTGGAACAGCTTGCGCTTGATCACCCAGTCGATCTCAGTGTCGACCTTGGCGAAGTCCTGCGCCTCGACCGCGTCGAGCGTGCGACCCCACAGGTCCACCACCGCGTCGACCTGCGGATCGCGGTCGCGGTTGCGCAGGTGCTCGACCGCGCGGGCGTAGTACTCGCGCTGGATCTCCAGGGCGCTGGCCTGTCGTCCGCCGGCAAGGCGCACCGGACGACGACCGGTGAGATCGTGGCTGACCTCGCGAATGGCCCGTATCGGATTGTCGAGCGCGAAATCGCGGAACGACACCCCCGCCTCGATCATCTCCAGCACCAGCGACGCGGTACCGACCTTGAGCATGGTGGTCGGTTCGGCCATGTTGGAGTCGCCGACGATCACGTGCAGGCGCCGGTACTTCTCGGCGTCGGCATGCGGCTCGTCGCGGGTGTTGATGATCGGGCGCGACCGGGTGGTCGCCGAGGAGACGCCCTCCCAGATGTGCTCGGCGCGCTGCGACAGGCAGAACGTGGCCGCCTTCGGTGTCTGCAGGACCTTGCCCGCGCCACAGATGAGCTGGCGGGTGACCAGGAACGGGAGCAGCACATCCGAGATCCGGGAGAACTCGCCCGCCCGGACCACGAGGAAGTTCTCGTGGCAGCCGTAGGAGTTGCCCGCGGAGTCGGTGTTGTTCTTGAACAGGTAGATGTCGCCGCCGATACCTTCTTCGGCGAGGCGCTGTTCGGCGTCTATGAGCAGGTCTTCCAGTACCCGCTCGCCGGCCCGGTCGTGGGTGACCAACTGCACCAGGCTGTCGCATTCGGCGGTGGCGTACTCGGGATGCGATCCGACGTCGAGGTACAACCTGGCACCGTTGCGAAGGAAGACATTGGAGCTACGGCCCCAGGACACGACCCGGCGGAACAAGTACCGGGCTACCTCGTCGGGGGACAGCCGACGGTGACCGTGGAAGGTGCATGTCACACCGAACTCGGTCTCGATCCCCATGATTCGTCGCTGCACACTATCGACACTACAGCCATGACCAGTGCCCGCGCGGCGCTCCTGACATCCCATTCGCATACGTGTTCACAACGATTCGGACAGCGAACGACCGCCGCGCACACGACGAGATCGGGCCTGCGAACCGGTGTGATTCGCAGGCCCGATCATGATCGTGACGGTGGGTTATTTCCCCGCGTCGTCGTCGGGTTCGGGCAGCTTCGCCTCTTTCACCGGCTTCGGCGTCGACGCGGCGAGCGCCGACTCCAGGGCGGGGCCCTGCAGCCTGCGGAACGCCCGGCGCGGGCGCTCCTGCTCGAGCGTGGCCACCTCGAGCGAGGACTCACCGAGCGAACGCTTGTCCTTGTCGGCCTCGGGCTGACCGGCCAGCAGTGCGCCGATCGCCACCTTCAGCGCGTCGTCCAGGGACAGACCCGGCTTGTAGGCGGCCTTGAGCTGGGTCAGGATCGGCTCGGTGGTGCCGCCCATGACGACGTACTCACGTTCGTCGACGATGGACCCGTCGAAGGTGATCCGGTACAGCACCGAGGTCGGCGACTGTTCCGGATAGCCCACTTCGGCGACACACAGTTCCACCTCGTAGGGCTTGAGCTGATCGGTGAAGATCGAACCCAGACTCTGCGCGTACAGGTTGGCCAGCCCCCGGCCGGTGACATCGCGCCGGTCGTACTGGTAACCCTTGAGGTCGGCCTGCAGAATGCCACCACGGCGCAGTGCCTCGAACTCGTTGTACTTGCCGACCGCGGCGAACCCGATGCGGTCGTAGAGCTCGCTGATCTTGTGCAGGGTCGCCGAGGGGTTCTCGGCGACGAACAGCACACCTTTGTCGTACACCAGGACCACCACGCTGCGACCTCGACCGATGCCCTTGCGGGCGAGCTCGGTCTTGTCGCGCATGATCTGCTCGGCGGACGCGTAGTAAGGCAAGGTCATGCGCCTGCACCCCCGTTCTGTGCGGCCTCGCGGTCGGCGGCGATCGCCGCGGTGATCGAACCGAGCTGCTCCTCGGACACCTCCACCGCACCGTCGGCGTCGATCAGCACCACCGTCGGGAAGATCCCGCGCAGTGCGTCGGGCCCGCCGGTGGCGGTGTCGTCGTCGGCGGCGTCCACCAGCGATTCGACCGCGATCCGCAGGGCCCGGTCCCGGTCGAGGCCGTGACGGTAGAGCTTCTTGAGCGAGGATTTGGCGAAGGTCGAGCCGGAACCGACCGAGGTGTAGCCGAACCGTTCCTCACTGCGGGAGCCGACGACGTCGTAGGACACGATCCGGCCGGCTTTGTCGGGATCGGTGACCTGGTCGTCGAAACCGACGAGCAGCGGGATGACAGCGAGTCCCTGCATCGCCGCCGGCAGGTTGTCGCGCACCATCTTCGACAACTTGTTGGCCTTGCCGTCGAAGGTCAGCGATACGCCTTCGATCTTCTCGTAGTACTCCAGTTCCACTGCGAACAGTCGCACCATCTCGACCGCCAGCCCGGCGGTGCCCGCGATGCCCGCCGCGGAGAAGGAATCGGTGATGTACACCTTCTCCATGTCCCGGGACGCTACGAGATTGCCCTGGGTGGCGCGCCGGTCGCCCGCGATCAGCACGCCGCCGCGGTAGCTGACCGCGACGATGGTCGTGCCGTGCGGCGCGAAGTCCGCTGCCACGGTCAGCTCCGAGGCACCGGACCTGTTGCCCGGCAACAGGTCCGGTGCGTGCATGCGCAGATGTTCGGTGAACGAGGAGAGAGCCCGCCCCGCATGGAGGCGCAAGGGGTCACCTGAGGTCACTGGCCGCCCTTCTGCACATATGCCCGCACGAAGTCTTCGGCGTTCTCTTCGAGCACGTCATCGATCTCATCGAGCAAGTCGTCGGTTTCCTCCGCGAGCTTCTCGCGGCGTTCCTGCCCTGCCGCGTCTACGCCCTCGGGGCCATCGTCCTCGTCGCCACCCCCGGCGCGCTTGGTCTGCTCTTGTGCCATGGCAGCCGACCTCCTCTTCCTCATCACGATGATCGTGTGTGTCCCACAACCCTACCGAGCGGATCCGACAAGGTGGTCGATAGCGATCGGATTGTCGCGCAGTCGACCCCTCCCCTCGCCTCAGTGGGTGAGCTGTTCGACCAGTTCCGCGGCCGTGCGCGAGGCGTCGAGCAGCTTGCCGACGTGCGCTTTCGTGCCCCGGCGCGGTTCCAGCGTCGGGATCCGGACCAGTGAATCGCCACCGAGATCGAAGATCACCGAATCCCAACTGGCGGCGGCGATATCGGCGCCGAAGCGGCGCAGGCATTCGCCGCGGAAGTAGGCGCGGGTGTCGGTGGGCGGGTTGGTCATCGCGTCGAGCACCTGCTGCTCGGTGACGAGCCGCTTCATCGACCCACGCGCCACCAGGCGGTTGTAGAGGCCCTTGTCCAGGCGCACATCGGAGTACTGCAGATCCATCAGGTGCAGTTTGGGCGCGGCCCAGCCCAGGCCCTCACGGCTGCGCATGCCCTCGAGCAGGCGCAGTTTGGCGGGCCAGTCGAGCAGGTGCGCGGCGTCCATCGGGTCGCGCTCCAGCAGGTCGAGAACCATCGCCCAGTTGTCGAGGATGTCGAGCACGCGCGGGTCGTCGTTGCCTTGGCGGTGGACGAACTTGGCGGCCCGCTCGTGGTAAAGCCGTTGCAGCGCAAGCCCGGTCAGCTCGCGACCGTCCACGAGTGCGACAGTGGCGCGCAGCGTGGGGTCGTGGCTGATCTGGTGCACGGCGGTGACCGGCCGGGCGAGCTGGAACTCCGAGAGGTCCTCGCCGCCCTCGATCATGTCGAGCACGAGCGCGGTGGTGCCGACCTTGAGGTAGGTCGACATCTCGGCGAGGTTGGCGTCGCCGATGATCACGTGCAGTCGCCGGTACTTGTCGGCGTCGGCGTGCGGCTCGTCGCGGGTGTTGATGATGCCGCGCTTGAGTGTGGTCTCGAGGCCGACCTCGACCTCGATGTAGTCGGCACGCTGGGACAGCTGGAAGCCTGCATGATCACCCGACTGACCGATGCCCACCCGGCCCGCGCCACAGATCACCTGCCGCGAGACGAAGAACGGGGTGAGCCCCGCGATGATGTGGCTGAACGGGGTGTCACGGCTCATCAGATAGTTCTCGTGGGTGCCGTAGGAGGCGCCCTTGCCGTCGACATTGTTCTTGTACAGCTGTAGCCGGGGCGCGCCGGGCACGCTCGATGCGTGCCGGGCGGCAGCCTCCATCACCCGTTCGCCCGCTTTGTCCCAGATGACCGCGTCGAGCGGGTCGACGACCTCGGGCGCGGAGTACTCGGGGTGGGCGTGGTCGACGTAGAGCCGGGCGCCGTTGGTGAGGATCATATTGGCCGCGCCGACCTCGTCGGCGTCGATCACCGGGGCGGGCCCGCTCATCCGGCTCAGGTCGAAACCACGCGCGTCACGCAGCGGGGATTCCACCTCGTAGTCCCACCTGGTCCGCTTGGCCCGCGGCAATCCCGCGGCGGCGGCGTAGGCGAGAACGGCCTGCGTGGAGGTGAGGATCGGGTTGGCCGTCGGCTCCGTGGGGGTCGAGATGCCGTATTCGACCTCGATTCCGATGATGCGCTGCATGCTGTCGAGCCTAGGCGACGCGCCGGACACATACCGGCATCTCGGCCCAGCGGGCTCAGTTCAGGCGCGCGGGCGCAGACCGGTCAGCAGCTGTGTGATGTCGCCGCCGGCCTGATCAGGCCGCACCGCAGTGTGTTCCATCAACAGCCGGTACCAGAACAGGCCGAACAGGTGGTCCGCCGCCCGAGCCAGGTCGATGTCCGGGGCGAGCTCACCGCGTTCGATCCCGCGCGCGAGCATGGCCACGACCACAGCCCGCCGGGATTCGATCCATTCCCGGAAATGCCGCGCGAACTCCGGATCGAGCTGTGCCTCGGCCATCATTCCGCGCAAAGCCTGTGCGCGAACAGGGAATTCGGTGACGCGATAGAGCTCGGTGACGAATTCGACCAGGTCGGCCTCGACCGCGCCGGTGTCGGGCTCGGGCATCCGCCGGGCGACCGCGTCGCCGTAGGCGTCCATGGCCAGTTCGGCGCGCGACCGCCACCAGCGGTAGATGGTGCTCTTGGCGACGCCCGAGCGCGCCGCGACGCCCTCGATCGTCATCCGGCCGTAGCCGTGCTCTTCCAGGATCTCGGCGCTGGCCCGCAGCACATCGGCGCGCGCCGCGTCGCTTCGTACCCGTCCACCGGTCCGCGCACCCGCGGTGTTACCCATGTCACCTCCGCGTCGACTTTTCGACCACTCTAGTTCGCTGCTATCGTCAATTCAAACGCTACGGAGCGTTTCGGTAGCGCAACGTGCTGCGCATGCACGAGCAGTACGAGGGCACGCCCTTCGCCGGTGCGGTACTGGTGTCGGCGTCGGCGCACGAGGTCGGCTACGACATCCTCGCCGAGTTCTTCGACGGCCCCTTCGACTGGTCACGCATCCGCGCCGCCGCGGGCGAGTTCCGGCTGCTGTCGGCGATCGACGACCCGGTCAACGCCGCCGGCCCGATGGAGCATGTCGAGCTCCTGGTCCGCGGTCTCGGCGCCCGCGCCGTCGTGCTGCCGAGCGGCGGGCACCTCGGCGCCTTCGCCGACGACCACATCGACCTGCCGGAGGCGCTCACCCTGGCGGAAGAGGTGCTGGCACACCGCGGCTGAGCGCCGTCGGCCCCCGAGGTCCCCCTTCGGACGGACCTCGGAGTGGTCCTCGCGGGCGATCCGCTCGGCCGGGCTGATCGCGATACTCGGATCATGAGCGAATCCACTCAGCAGATCGCCAGCGACGTCGCGAACCGCCACGGTCGGCTGATCGCGCTGGATGTACTGCGCGGCATCGCGATTCTGGGCACGCTGGGCACCAATGTCTGGATCTTCACCGACCCGGCCGGGCTGATCGGGTACCTCGATAATCTCAGTGCCTCGGCCGGGACCGGCTGGGAGTGGACCGAGCGGGTGCTCCAGCAGCTCGCGCAGGGCAAGTTCCTCGGTTTGCTCACCGTGATGTTCGGGATCGGCCTGGCCATCCAGCAGGATTCGGCTCGCCGCGGTGGCAGGCGCTGGCCGGGCAAGTATCCGATCCGGGCCGG
Source organism: Nocardia sp. FBN12 (assembly GCF_050320175.1). Lineage (GTDB taxonomy): Bacteria > Actinomycetota > Actinomycetes > Mycobacteriales > Mycobacteriaceae > Nocardia. The sequence continues at coordinate 3,111,335 of NZ_CP190048.1, forward strand.
CTTGCTGGTCCTGGACGGGCTGGTGAACTTCCTGCTCGTGGCCGAGTTCGATGTGCTGATGGGCTACGCGTGCACCGGACTGGTCGTCGCGTATCTGCTCGCGACCAGCGAACGCGCACAACGCCGTTGGGTGATCGCGGCGACGGCCGTGCACGTGACTCTCCTGACTCTCATCGCCGCCGCGCTGGCCTACGAGCCCGAGGGTGGGCGTGCCACCACCACCGACCTCGACCCGAATCCCTATGCGGACGGATCGTTCTGGGATCTGGTGCTGTTCCGGATCGACAACGCCATCGCGTTCCGCGTCGAGGCGATCTTCGTCTTCCCGATGTCGGTGGCACTGTTCCTGGTGGGCGCCCACCTGTACCGGGCGGGTGTGTTCCGGGCAGAGGGCGCGCGAATTCGCCGACGGCTCATGGTGATCGGCTTCGGTGTGGCCGCGCCGCTGGACTTCACGGTCGGGGTGTTCGGCGGCGGCGATCTGGTGCTGTTCACCCGCTACGGCACCGCGCCGTTCGTCGCGCTCGGCATTCTGGCCGTGGTCGCGCAGTTCTACCTGCGCAGGCCGACGGTGGGATTCGCGGGCGCGCGCCTGAGCGAGGTCGGGCGGACCGCGCTCAGCTGCTACATCCTGCAGAACCTGATCGCCGGAATCCTGTGCTACGGCTGGGGATTCGGGTGGGCGGCGCGGGTGCCCGACACCGCGCGGGTGCCGTTCACGATCGGGATCTACCTCTTGGTCGTCGCCCTGATCGTCGGGTTCGCCCACCTGTGGCTGCGCCGCTTCGAGCGCGGGCCGGTGGAATGGCTGTGGCAGCGCACCTACCGCCTGCTGGCCCCGACGGGCTGAGGATCAGCGCAGCCGCTCGCCGGGCGGTGGGGCCGCATCCGGCGCGATGAGCAGGTCGGCGATGAGCGAATCCCGTTGCAGCGGAACACCGAGACTGCGGGCATTGCCCTCGAACAGCGACAGCACCGACTCGGTCAGAATGCCCTGCACCTGCTCGGTGGTGAGCACCGACTCCGGCTCCGCACGCCAACTCGCCACCACACCATCGACGAGACCGACGATGCCGAAGGCCATCGGCCTGCCTCGCGCGGGTTCGATGCCGAAGCGGGCCAAGCTGGCCGCGAAGATGTCGGCCAGCTGGCCACTGACCGCGCGTCCGGCGCCGCTCAGGCTCGGTGCGCCCTGGGGTGCGGCGTCACCGAGGAAACGGTGCAGGTTCGGGTGACGCTCGATCCAGCCGAGGTAGGTACCGATGGCGCCGCGCACGGCGTCCTTGAGCGTGCCGTCAGGCTGCAACGCGGGCAGCAACTCCGCGAGCAGCAGTTCCAGGATCCGCTGACGCGCCAGTGCGTCGAGTTCAGCCCGGCCACCGACATGGCGGTAGACCACCGGTCGCGGCAGGGCCAGATGTTCGGCGATCAGCTGCACCGAGATCTCGAGACCGTGTTCCTCGATCACCTCGATGGCGGCATCGATCATCTCCGCACGACGGCGCTCTTTGTGGCCGTGCCAGCGGGTGGCGCGGCCGTCACCTGCGGTCTGATCGGCATGCGCGGATGGTGCAGTCACAGCGCCAACGATACGCGCGTCAGAATTGACCGTGACACCGCGTTCCATCAACATAAGTGTTACTTGCGGTAACACTTAGTGCGCGGTGTGCCCCCTGGGATGTTCGCATACTACCCGATCCGTTCCTTCGACACGCAGGTACGGCGGCGAGCACCGGTATGCTCGGTGACATGCAGGCACGGGCGATGGTGATGGCGTACGCGGTTCTCGCGTGCGTGCTGCCCGCCTTCGTGCTCATCGCCATGCCAGGTAGCGAGGCCACGCGCATGCTCGCGTTCGGCGCTGTCGCCGCCGCGATGGTGTGTGCGCTGGTCGCGGTCACCGGCCGCGGCCAGCTGCCCGTTCGGGTCGCGTGTGCCGGTCCACCCCGGTCGGCGCAGCGCCGATTGCGCGGTTCCTTTCTGCGACAGAGCAATCCGAATGCCGCCGGTCGACCACGTCCACGAGCTCCGGGGATCGATCACCACTGACAGCTGCCGCCCCGTCGGCGCCGCCTGTCGGATTTCGTGATCCCACTCCCCCTTTCGCGCGTTCGCGCGCGCTGCACGGACAGGTCGTCCCGCCATGCTCGATGTCATCTATTACCCCGTGTCCGCGGTGCTGTGGTGCTGGCACCAACTCTTCGCCGTTCCACTCGGCCCGGCCAGCGGTCTCGCATGGCTACTCGCCGTCATCGCGCTGGTCGTCACCGTCCGCGCGCTGCTCGTGCGCACCGCTCTGCGACAAGCCAGATCCCAGAAAGTCCTGCGTGCACTGCAACCGCAGATGGATACCATCCGTCGCACCCATCGCGACGATCCGCGCGCCCAGGCCGAGAAGATCCGGCTGCTGCATCGCGAGCACGGCGTCAGCATGTTCGCCGGTTTCGTTCCGCTGATCGCACAGGGGCTGGTCTTCCTCGGCCTGTTCCACGTGCTGCGCTCGTTCGATCGAACCGGCACCTACGCGGTCGGTCCGTTCGCCTCGACGGACAGCCCACTGCCGGTCGAGGTGAACAGCGCCACCGCGAACTACCTGTTCGGCGCACCCGAGGTCCGCGCGTTCCTCGACGCCAGATTGTTCGGCGCGCCACTGTCGGCGACGCTGTCCGGCGCGGGCGAGGTGTTCGTCGCGGTTGCCGTCCTCGCCGTCCCGCTCGTGCTGATCGCCGCCATCGCCACGCACGTCACAGCTCGGCTCACCCCGCCGGCCGGCGACAACAGCACCGCCACGATCATGCGAAACCTGTCGCTGTGGGTGTTCCCGGCGGGCGCGCTGATCGGCGGTGCGATCCTGCCCGTTGTCGTGCTCACGTACTTCGCCACCAATGCGCTCTGGACCTGCGGCCAGCAGTACCTGATCCGCCGCACCATCGACGCCGAAACCGCCGCGGAAAAGGCGTTGGTCACGACCGCGGCCCGCGCCACCGCACCGCGACCGGGGGTGAAACCACAGCGCCGCAAGCGATGATCGGCCGGCGGACTCCGGCCTGGCCGGCCTTGTGCGCACTCGCGGCCGGTCACCGCCACCTTTCACCTCTCGCGGCGGTTACCCTCGGGCGGTGTCAGCGAATCCGGAGGACGAACTGCTCGCCGTCTACAACGCCGAGGGGCTGGTGATCGGCGAGGCCGATCGGGGCACCGTCTACCGCGAGGGCCTGTGGCACGCGAGCGCGGGCGTCCTCGTGCGATCGACGGACGGAACCCGCGTCTACGTCCATCGGCGTACCGACACCAAACTCGTTTTCGCCGGCATGCACGACTGCCTCGCGGGCGGTGTGGTCGACGCGGGCGAGAACCCGTCCGACACCGCGATCCGCGAACTCCGGGAGGAACTCGGCATCACCGTCCCCGTCGGCACCGTACTTCCGTTGCGCGCCACCGCATCCTGGGACGGCGACTGGGCGGGCCGCGCGCTGCGCTGTCACCTGTTCGGGTACGAGTACCGCTGCGACGGTCCGATCGTCCACCAGCCGTCCGAGATCGCGGACGGCTGGTGGTGGACCGATGCCGAACTGCGTGCGCGCCTGCGTGATCCGGCGTGGCCCTTCGTTCCCGACACACGGGCCGTCCTCGACGGCCTGCTCGCCGGCGACGGCGAGCGCTCCCGCTGAATCAGCGTTGCCATCGCGAAGATCAGTCGAGCGCGCGCAGCGACTCCTCGTCGCGGGCCACCACCGCGCCGCCGTCGGCGGTGAGCACGATCGGCCGCTGGATCAGCTTCGGATTCTCGGCCAAAGCACTCAGCCACCGCTCCCGATCAGCGTCGGTGCGGCCCCATTCCGCCATGCCGAGGTCCTTGGCGATCTGCTCGCCGGTGCGGGTGATGTCCCACGGCTGCGCCCCCAACCGCATCAGCACCGCCCGCAGTTCCTCGACGGTCGGCGGATCGTCGAGGTAACGACGCACGGTGTACTCCACCCCGGCCGCATCGAGGTGTGCGGTGGCATTGCGGCTTTTCGTGCAGCGCGGGTTGTGCCAGATCTCGGTCTGCCCAGATGTCATCTTCGCAGCGTAAATCACGTGCGCTGCGGGGCCGAGTAGCCCGTCGCGATACTTGACCCATGAGCGATACCGCATCCCAGGAAAACCCTTACGGCACACCGACGACCACCGGCCCCGAGCCGATCCGCCCGTTCCAGGACAAGCTCAACACCCTCATCCGCGGTCTGCTGAAGGTGCCGGTCCTGTCCGGTATCGTCGGCAAACGCCTGGCCACGCTGCACGTCGTCGGCCGCAAATCCGGCGCCGTCTACGACGTTCCGGTGGCCTACACCGTGTACGAGGACACCTTGCTGATCGGCACCGCGCTGCGACCGTGGGTGAAGAACCTGCAGGGCGGTGCGGAGCTCAGCATCTCGCGCGGTGGCGCCCCCGAAACCTTCGCCGCGACCGTGTACACGGAGGAAAAAGACGTCATCGAGCTGTTCGCGGTGATCGCACGCGACAACAAGCAGAACGCGAAGTTCAACGGCATCGGCTACCTCCCCGACGGCGAGCCGTCCAAGGCCGACATCTACCAGACGTGGCAGCAGGGCGGTGTGGTCATCGGACTCACCCCGCGTTGAGCACTCCCGCGGCGGCCCATCAGCAACTCCGATAGGCCGCCGTGGCTGGGACCTGCTACTTACCGCCCTCGGTCGGGGTGACCTGCGCGGGCTGGTAGCTCGCGCCCGTCACGTCCACGCCCGCGGCCTTCAGCTGGTCGAGAGCCTTGGTCACGTACTCGGTGGTATAGGCGTCGGAGCCGGGGTCCTTGGTGAGAACCGTCGCGCCCTCGGCGTTCTTGGTGTTCCTGGCGATCGAGACCGTGCGATCCCATGCGGTCTTGTCGATGGTGCCGATGCCCGCGGGTGCGGGCCAGATCAGCTTGTTCACTTCGTTGATCTGCCACTGCTGGTGTCCCGCACCGAGAGTGGCGCCCGCGGCGACGGTGATGTCGCGGCATTTGTCGAGATTGTCCCGGCAGAACGCCCAACCCTGCAGCGAGGCGACGAGGAACTTGACCGTCTGGTCCTGATACTCGCTGTCCTTCAGCTTCTCGGTGTTGGCCCACAGCGCGTCCTGGAGCATGGCCACACCTTCGTCGTTCCAGTCGATAGTGCTGAAATCATCTGCGGTGTACAGCTTTCCGGTGGCCGGGTTCTTGGTTTCGAGCAGCTGGGCGTACTCGTTGTAGGACATGGCCTGGGCGGCGGCGATGTCCTTGGCCAGGAAGGCGTTCATGTCGAACTGCTGCTGGACCAGTGTCACGTCCTTGGCCGGATCGATGCCCGCCTTGGTCATGCCGGCGAAGAGCTCGAATTCGTTGCCGTAGCCCCAGTTTCCGACGGTCTTGCCGCGCAGCGCGGCGGGACCGGCGATATTGTCGGCTTTGAACGAGACCTGCTTGGTACCCGATTTCTGGAAGATCTGCGCGATCTCGGTGATCCCGGCGCCCGCCTCGCGCGAGGCGAGGGCCTTGGGCACCCAGGCGACCGCGTAGTCGGCCTGTCCCTGGGCGAGCACCGTCTGCGGCACGATGTCGGTGCCGCCGTCGAGGATCTCGACCGACAAGCCCTGTTCTTTGTAGAAGCCCTGGTCCACGGCGGCCAGATAGCCCGCGAATTGCCCCTGCTTGAACCATTGCAGTTGCAAGGTCACCTTGGTGAGGCCGTCGGCGGTCGTCTCGGATTCGGTGGTACTACAGCCGGTCAGCGCGGCGGCGGCCACGGCGGCCGCAGCCACCGCGCTACCCAACCGGAGTGCGGTCTTGCTCATGGATGGATCTCCCTCATCGGATCGTGGACAGCAGTGGGGTTCGGGGTCGGCGGGTGAGTTGTTCGAGGAGCAGCACGGCGGCCAGGAACACGAGGCCGACGCACATCGCGCCGACGACGTAAGCCCAGGCCCGCGGATAGGCGGTATTGGCCGCGGCGGAGGTGATCCGGCTGCCCAGTCCGTTCTGCAGGCCGCCGAAGTACTCGGCGATGATGGCGGCGATGACCGCGCCGGGTGCCGCGATCCGCAGGCCGGTGAACAGGTGCGGCAGCGCGGCGGGCAGGCGGACGGTGCGGGTGATCTGCCAGCCCGACGCGGCATAGGACGTCATCAGGTCGGCCTGCACCTTGGGCACCTGACGCAACCCGCGCGCGGTGCTCACGAAGACCGGGAAGAACACGACGATGGTGACGACGAGCCGTCGCGGTGTCTCCGTGGTGGTCGAGTACATCGAGTTCAGCAGCGGTGCCAGCGCCACGATCGGCACCGCCGCGGCCGCCGCGGCCAGCGGGGTGAGCAGCCCGTCGATCAGCCCGAAACGCACCGCCAGCACGGCGGCGGCCAGGCCGAGCACTGTCCCGGCGACGAACCCGATCAGCGCGTTCGCGCCGGTGGCGAGGGAGGCGTCCAGGATCCGGCCCGCGTTCTCGCCGAACTGGGCGGCGATCGCACTGGGCGCGGGTAACAGGAACGAGGGCACGCCGGCGACCACGGTGAGTACCTGCCACAGCGCGAGCACGACGACACCGACCAGTAAGGGTGGCAACCAGGTCCTCATCGCAGATCCCGTCCGGCTACCGCGGCGTCGTCGTGCTCGCCGCGCAGCGCCGCGCGGACCGCGGCGACCGCGGCGAAGAACTCGGCGGAGGCCCGGACATCGGTGCCCGTCGTGCGATCCCAGCCGCCGGTCGGCACGATGCCGCTGATCCGGCCGGGTCGCGCGGAGAGCACCACCACCCGGTCCGACAGGTACACCGCTTCGGGAATCGAGTGGGTGACGAACACGACGGCCGCGCCGGTCTCCCCCGCGATCCGCAGCAACTCGCCCTGCATGCGTTCCCTGGTCATCTCGTCGAGCGCACCGAACGGTTCGTCCATCAGCAGCAGCGACGGTCGGCGGGCCAGCGCGCGGGCGATGGCGACGCGTTGTTGCATGCCGCCGGACAGTTCGGCCGGGTACCGGTCGGCGAATTCGCTGAGCCCGGCCATCGCGAGCAGTTCGGCGCTGCGCGCTGCGCGCTGTGCTCTCGGCACCTTGTGCAGTTCGAGCGGCAGTTCGACATTGGCTGCGACAGTGCGCCATTCGAGCAGACCGGCTTGCTGGAACGCGATGCCGTAGTCCTGATCGATCCTGGCCTGCCGCGCGGGCTTGCCGTGCACGGTGACGGAACCGCTGCTCGGCGTCTCGAGGTCGGCGATGATCCGCAGCAGGGTCGACTTACCGCAACCGGAAGGCCCGATGAGGGAGACGAATTCGCCGGCCGCGACGGTGAGGGAGACGTCGGAGAGCGCCGTCACCGCACCGGCGGCGAAGATCTTGCCGAGGTGGCTCAGCTCGACCGCGGCCGGCGACACCGGACTGCCGGGTTCGGTGACTGTGGTGGTCATGGGTACTTCTTCCTGAAACGTTGTGATGGAGAGTGTTTCGGCGGCGGTCATCAGCCCTCGCTCGACGCGCCGGTGCCCGGCGGGTGGCTGTACCGGCGTAGCGCCAGCTCCACCAGGCCGACCAGCGCGGTGAGGACGAGGCCGAGTAGCGCGGCGGCCAGGACGGCGGCGTAGAGCCGGGCCGCGTCGCCGGTGGCCTGCTGGGAGAACACGATGATCTGTCGTCCGATCCCGCCCGCGGTGCCGGTGGAGATCTCGGCGACGACCGCGCCGATCACCGCGGCGGCGGCAGCCAAGCGCAGCGCGGGGATCAGCGACGGGACCGAAGCGGGAAAACGCAAGCGCGTCACCGTCGCCCACCAACCGGCCGAACAGCTGCGCATCAATTCGACCGAGGCCGCCGACGGTGCCTGCAGGCCGCGCAACATCCCGATGGCGATGGGAAAGAAGGCGAGGTAGGCCGCGATCACGACGATGCTCATCCACGGCCGCCACGGCTCACCGCCGATGGACAGCTTGCCGCCCCACGCCGCCACCAGCGGTGCGAGCGCGATCAGCGGCACCGTTTGCGAGAGCACCACGTACGGCAGCAGCCCGCGTTCCAGCCAGCCGAACCGCTGCATCGCCACCGCCAGCGCCACACCGACCACGGCGCCGAGTACCAGCGCGAGCAACGACAGGCCGAGCGTGAACATCCCGGTGCGCAAGAGTGTTTCACCGACAGTGCCCTTGCCGTCCGGCTCACCGAGCACGGTGAACACCGCCCAGACATGCGGGAGCGCGCCATCGCTGGTTCGCGGGAGAACCCGGGTGCCGCCGATGCTGACACCGTCGGCGGGCACCAGTACCTTCACCAGCTCCCAGATCACCGCGACGAGCACGAACGCGCCCACCGCGTAGGCCGCCCGCAACACCCGGGTGCGGGCCGCGGTGGCCGCTCGAAGCTTCGGTGGGACCACCGCAGTGGCCGGATCGATGGTCGCCGTGGTCACGAGTGATCTACTTCCTGGGTAGCGGTGACCGGCTGATGCAATCGCGGCAGGATCTGCTCGCCGTACGCCTCGAGGGTGGCCGTCTTGGCATCGTGCTGCAGATACACCGCGAACTGGTCGACGCCGAGTTCTTCGAGCTCCCACAGGCGGGCGAGGTGTTCGTCGGGTGTCCCGATCAGGCAGAACCGGTCGACGATCTCATCGGGCACGAAATCGGCGTGCGTATTGCCCGCGCGCCCGTGCTGGTTGTAGTCGTAGCCCTGCCTGCCCGCGATGTAGTCGGTGAGAGCCGCCGGAACATCGCCGCCCGCACCATATTTCGCGACGATGTCGGCCACGTGGTTACCGACCATGCCGCCGAACCACCGACACTGATCGCGGGCGTGTTCCAGCGCGTCGGCCGATCCATCGGTGACGTAGGCGGGCGCGGCGACACAGATCTGCACCGACAGCGGATCACGCCCCGCCGCCGCGGCCGCCGCACGCACCTTCGCGATGGTCCACGCGGTGATGTCGGGGTCGGCGAGCTGCAGGATGAACCCGTCGGCGACCTGCCCGGTGAGCTCGAGCGCCTTCGGCCCGTACCCGGCCACCCACACCTCGAGCCGCGAGTCCGCGGCCCAGGGGAAACGCACCTCGGTGTCACCGACGAGGGCGCTACGGCCGTTGCCGAGTTCCCTGATCACCTCGACCGATTCGCGCAGGGTGGCCAGGGTGGTCGGCTTGCCGCCGAGGGTGCGGATCGCCGAGTCGCCGCGGCCGATGCCGCACACCGTGCGGTTGCCGAACATCTCGTTGAGCGTGGCGAAGGTGGACGCGGTCACCGTCTGGTCCCGGGTGGCCGGGTTGGTGACCATGGGCCCGACGATCACCTTGCGGGTGGCAGCCAGGATCTGGCTGTAGATCACATAGGGCTCCTGCCAGAGCAGGTGCGAGTCGAAGGTCCATACATGCGAGAACCCATGGGTCTCGGCCACTCTGGCCAGTTCGATCACCCGCGAGGCGGGTGGTGTGCACTGCAGGACCACACCGATGTCCATGGGCACTCTCCGTTCGAGAATCGGGGTTCTACAGAAGGTTCTGCGAGAGGCCGCGCCGAATGAACCGGCCGTGCCCGGCGCGACCGTGATAAGCGCCGTCGTCGACGATCACCGTGCCGCGCGACAGCACCGTGTCGACGTGACCGTCGATCTCGAAGCCCTCCCACGCGGAGTGATCCATGTTCATGTGGTGGGCCTTACCGAGCCCGATGCTGGTGTGCCCGTTGGGGTCGTAGATCACGACATCGGCATCGGCACCTGGGCTGATCACGCCCTTGCGCGGATACATGCCGAACATCCGCGCCGGGGTGGTGCAGCACACCTCCACCCAGCGTTCGAGGGAGATCCGCCCGTCCTTGACGCCCTGGAACAGCAGATCCATCCGGTGCTCGACACCGCCGATCCCGTTGGGGATCTTGCTGAAATCGCCGATGCCCAGCTCCTTCTGGTCCTTCATGCAGAACGGGCAGTGGTCGGTGCTCACCGCGGTGACATCACGGGTGCGGATGAAACGCCACAGCTCGTCCTGATGGCCCTCGGCGCGCGAACGCAACGGCGTGGAGCAGACCCACTTGGCACCTTCGAAACCCGGTGCGCCCAACTGTTCTTCGAGCGAGAGGTACAGGTACTGCGGGCAGGTCTCGGCGAAGACGTTCTGCCCGTTGCCCCGCGCCGTCGCGATCTGTTCCATCGCCTGCTTGGCCGATACGTGCACCACATACAGCGGCGCACCGGTCAACTGCGCCAACATGATCGCGCGATGGGTGGCCTCCTCCTCCATCTGCCACGGACGGCTGGTGCCGTGGAAATAGGGCGAGGTGTCGCCGCGTGCGATGGCCTGTTCGACGAGGACGTCGATCGCGATGCCGTTCTCCGCGTGCATCATCATCAGCGCGCCCAGGTCACCCGCGGACTGCATCGCGCGCAGGATCTGGCCGTCATCGGAGTAGAAGACGCCCGGGTAGGCCATGAACAGTTTGAAGCTCGTAACGCCTTCACTGACGAGTTCGCTCATCCCCTTCAGCGATTCGTCGTTGACGTCGCCGATGATCTGGTGGAATCCGTAGTCGATCGCGCACTGCCCGGCCGCCTTGCCGTGCCATTCGGCGAGGGTGTCCTGCACCCGCTGGCCCGGTTTCTGCACGGCGAAGTCGACGATCGTGGTGGTGCCGCCCCAGGCCGCGGCCCTGGTGCCGGTTTCGAAGGTGTCACTGGCCTCGGTGCCGCCGAACGGCAACTGCATGTGCGTGTGCCCGTCGACACCGCCGGGGATCACGTACTTGCCGGTCGCGTCGATCACCCGGTCGGCGTCGGCGGCCAGATCGGTGCCGAGTGCGGTCGAACCCGGTTGCAGCACAGCGACAATCGTCTCGTCGGAGATCAACACGTCGAGCAGCTGGGACCCGGTGGCGCTCACCACCGTCCCGCCGTGGATGAAGGTGCGCATCAGGGGTTCACCAACGATCCGTAGGCGTCCGGACGACGGTCGCGATAGAACGCCCACCGCTCACGAACGATCTTGATCAGCTCCATATCAAGATCACGAACAACCAATTCCGGCGACGTATCGGACGCGACCTCCCCGACGAATTTCCCCTCGGGGTCGACGAAATAGCTCGTGCCGTAGAAGTCGTCGTCGCCGTATTCGCTTTCGATGCCGACCCGGTTGATCGCGCCGACGTAATACTCGTTGGCCACCGCCGAGGCCGGCTGCTCGAGTTTCCACAGATAACTGGAAAGCCCCCTCGACGTCGCCGAGGGATTGAACACGATTTCCGCACCGGCCAATCCGAGCGCCCGCCAGCCCTCCGGGAAATGGCGGTCGTAACAGATGTAGATACCCACCTTGCCGACCGCGGTGTCGAATACCGGCCAGCCCAGATTGCCCGGCCGGAAGTAGAACTTTTCCCAGAATCCGGCCACCTGCGGGATATGGTGTTTGCGGTATTTACCCAGGTAGGAGCCATCGGCGTCGATCACCGCCGCCGTGTTGTAGAGCAGGCCGTCCATCTCACGCTCGTACACCGGCAACACGATCACCATGTTCAGCTCGGCGGCCAGCGCGGCGAACCGCTCGGTCGTCGGGCCCGGCACCGATTCGGCGTACTCGTAGAACTTGGTGTCCTGTAGCTGGCAGAAATACGGGCCGTAGAACAACTCCTGGAAGCAGATCACCTGCGCGCCCTGCGCCGCCGCCTCCCGTGCGTAGTCCTCGTGAACCTTGATCATTGATTCTTTGTCGCCGGTCCAGGTGGTCTGAACGAGCGCCGCTCTAACGATTCCCATGCTTTGTTATACTGCACCTACAACTGATTCCGTTGTGTTACAAGAGTGCGGAAACAGTTTCGGTGCCGTAAACCTTGGCGGCGCCCCCCGGATCGGCCGCGGACAACCCCGCAGAATGGGTCCATGACCGAAGCCTCGCCGACCGCACTGCCCGCGGACTTCGCCGGGGACCTCGACGAACGAACCGCAGCCGGCATCGCCGCCGCCATCGGACGTCGAATCCGCTCGGGCGCACTGGCTCCCGGCACCCGGCTGCCCACCGTGCGTGAGGTGGCCCGCGAACTCCGGGTCTCCCCCGCGACCGTCAGCCAGGCATGGCGGGCGCTGGCCGCGACGGGTGCGATCACCGCGCGCGGGCGGGCCGGCACCTTCGTCGGTGCGTTGCCGGAAGCGCCGGTCGGCCGATACCAGCGCCTGCACTCCCACTCCGACAACGCTTTTCGCATCGATCTGTCCCGCGGCACCCCGGATCCCTCACTGCTTCCCGATCTGGCCGCCGCGCTGCACGCACTCTCCCGCGACACCGCGCCGGGCGACCTGTCGGCGCACTACCTCGGCGAGGCGGTGCTGCCCGCGCTCGCCGACATCCTGCGGGCCGACTGGCCTTGGCCGAGTGAGCGACTCACGGTCCTCGACGGCGCGCTGGACGCGGTCGATCGACTGCTCGCCGCGCATGTGCGGTTCGGCGACCCAGTGATCGTCGAGGACCCTTGTTTTCCGCCGTTCCTCGACCTGCTGGCGCGGCTCGGCGCCCGCGCGATACCAGTATCCCTTGACGAATCCGGTTTCCGCCCAGCGGAATTCGCACGGGCATTCGACGGGCCCGCGCCCCGGGCGGTCATCCTGCAGCCGCGCGCGAACAACCCGACCGGTGCCTCGCTCACCGCGACCAGGGTCCGCGAGCTGGCCGCCGTGCTCGACGCGCATCCCGCGCTGATCGTCGAGGACGACCATTCCGCCGGCATCGCCACCACCCCGCTGCGATCCCTCGCTGCCCGCTTCCCCGACCGCGGCGTCTACATCCGCTCCTACTCCAAGTCCCACGGCGCCGACCTGCGATTGGCCGTCGCGGGTGGTCCGGCGTCGTTGCTCGACCCGGTGGTCGAACGCCGCATGCTCGGCCCCGGCTGGTCGAGTCGGCTGTTGCAGCGGGTCCTGCTGACCATGCTGCGCGACGGCGACGCGTGCGCCACCGTCGCGGGTGCGCGCCTGGAATACCGTCGCCGCGCCATGGCGTTGCGCCGCGCGCTCGCGGTCCACGGGGTCACCCTCGCCACCGGCGACGGCATCAACCTGTGGCTGCCCGTCGACGACGAGAACGCCGCCATGATCAGCCTCGCCGCCGCGGGCATCAAGGCCGCTCCGGGCGGACCGTTCGAGGTGAGCCCGAACCCACCCCGCGACCACCTACGCCTCACCCTGGGCGCGCTCGACGCCACCACGGACCTGCCTTGGCTCGCCGCGGAACTCGCCGCCGCCACGACCGCCACCCCCACCTACCGACGCATTCGCCGGACCTGACACCCGCCCCCGACAGTCCGGGCCGCACGGCGCCTGCCGATCCCGGCCACACAGCACCTCCCGATCCGGGCCACACAGCACCTCCCGATCCGGGCCACACAGCACCTCCCGATCCGGGCCGCACGGCGCCTGCCGATCCGGGCTGCACAGCACCTCCCGATCCGGGCCACGCGGCACCTCCCGATCCGGGCTGCACGACTGTGCCGAGCTGCGACGACCCGGACGACGCCGACCTCGGCCGATGCGGCAGAATCGAAGCTCACCCCTCTCGGACAGGCAGCGGCGACACCGCCGTCTCGCCGTAGCGACCGCCATCAGCACCGCCGACCACCGGGAGCAGCCGTGTCCACCATCGCCTGGACCGAAGACACCACCGCGCGATCCGCGGTCTGGCATTCGGAGAACGGCGCGCCCGCACCGGCGAGGCTCACCACCGCCGACGACAGCCTCTCGGCCGATCACGCCTTCCGCCGGATCAAGGCAGGCGAAGCGCTGCTGTGGCGGGGCGACTACAACAACGGCCGTCAACTGCTGTCCGCGCTGGGCCGCCGAGCCGACCGGGTGCGGACCGCGCAGCCACGCGCGGCCCGTGGTCTCGGCGCTCTCTATGAATACGAGCGGACGAAGAGGCGCACGCGCGCAGGCATTCTCGGCAGTGTGCTGGTCGAACTCGACGCGAACAACGACCTCGATCTGCGTCGCGCACCCGATGTCCGGGCGGCCTGCGAGGCGGCCTATGGGCCGGCGGACAGGCCACGGGTGGTCGCGTTCACCGAACTGCTCGGCGTCCTGAGCGCCTACCGCTGGCAGGAACAGGGCGTCGAGGTGCCCGCGCTCGGCGCCCGGGTCTATCCGACGTACGGCGTATTCTCGCCCACCCGAAGCGAATACGTGGATCTCGTCGCCGAGGCGCCCCTTGGTCCCGAGGTGCGTTCGGCCTTCGATCTCGGCACCGGCACCGGCGTGCTGGCCGCGCTGCTCGCCAAGCGCGGTGTCGCTGAAGTCGTCGCCACCGACATCAACCCGCGAGCACTGCGCTGCGCCGCGGACAATGCCCGGCGCCTCGGTTACGCGAAGGTGATCACCGTGGCAGGGCCGACGCTCTACCCGCCGGGCCGCGCCGATCTCGTGGTGTGCAACCCACCCTGGCTGCCAGGCGTCCCCACCTCGGATCTGGAACGTGGTGTCTACGACCAGGATCAGTCGATGCTCACCGAGTTCATTCGCGACCTCGGCGCCCACCTCACCCCCGGCGGCGAGGGTTGGCTGGTCCTCTCAGACCTGGCCGAACTGCTCGGCATGCGCCCTGCCGACCACATCCCGAACCTCGTGGACAAGGCGGGACTACGGGTTGTCGACACCCTCACCACTCGCCCGCGCCACCCACGCGCCACCGACCGTGACGACCCACTCGCGGCTGCCCGTACGGCGGAGACCACCACACTCTGGCGGCTTCGCCTGCCCTAGACGCGTCCGATCACGCCACCGTTCTCCCGCCGCAGACCGGCTCGAACGGCCGTGGTTCTGTGTCGATCACACGACCAGCCGACCGGATCCGGTGGTCTCTCCCCACGAGGACGGGTGCGGCTGGCAGGATGCGCGGTACATCGTCCGGTAGCACCCGTTTTCGAGGAGATCCCGCCAAGGTGACCAGCATTTCGCAGGACCGTCCCTTCATTCGCGCGCTCGTCGGCGTCGGCATCGCCGCGGCCGCCCTGGTCGCGCTGGCACCCGCCGCGCAGACCGCGCCGAAGCACCAGGCCGTGATCCCCGGCTGTGCACCGGCCGTGGCGGGTCAGCCCAACGGCAAGCAGTGGCCCACCGAGCCCGCGCTCACCATCGACACCTCCGCGAGCCACACCGCCACCCTCGAAACGACCTGCGGCACAGTCTCGATCGCGCTCGACGCCGCGGCGGCCCCGCGCACGGTGAACTCGTTCGCGTTCCTGGCAGGCGAGGGCTACTTCGACCACACCCGCTGCCACCGGCTCACCACGCAGGGCATCTTCGTACTCCAGTGCGGCGACCCGACCGCCACCGGGATGGGCGGCCCCGGCTACAAGTTCAGCGACGAGAACCTCGCGGGCGCGGTCTACCCGGCGGGCACGGTCGCGATGGCCAACGCGGGCCCCGGCACCAACGGCAGCCAGTTCTTCCTGGTCTACCGCGACACCCAGCTGCCCCCGAACTACACCCCCTTCGGCACCATCACCGAGGGCATGGACGCGCTGACCAACGTCGCGAACGCGGGCGTGGCAGGCGGCGGCGCCGACGGCACCCCCGTAGCGGACGTCGTCTTCAACGCTGTGACCACCGCACATGGCTGATCAACGACCGAGGGCCGCGTCTCCCGGCTGGGAGACGCGGCCCTCGTCGTACGACTGGGGGTCAGCCTGCGCTGATCGAGCTGAACAGGTTCTGGATGGTCTGCAGGATGATCTCGGTCAGCAATTCCGCGGCGGAACCGGCCATGTCAACGCTCCTCGTTGGTCCTCATCAGGTGAAACGAACAAGTGAAGCGTGCCCTATTCACTTGGTTCCGCGCAGCGTTTTCGGTGAAAAAGTGAACAGAAGCACGAAGGCCGCGCCCCATCGGGACGCGGCCTCCGCAACTGGCGACTACAGGTACTGACCGGTGTTGGACTCGGTGTCGATCGCCCGGCTGGCCGAGGCGTTCTTGCCAGTGACGAGCGTACGGATGTAGACGATCCGCTCGCCCTTCTTGCCCGAGATCCTGGCCCAGTCATCGGGATTGGTGGTGTTGGGCAGGTCCTCGTTCTCGGCGAACTCGTCGACGATCGAGTCGAACAGGTGCTGGATCCGCAGACCCGGGTTACCCGTGTCGAGCACCGACTTGATCGCGTACTTCTTCGCCCGGTCGACGATGTTCTGGATCATCGCGCCGGAGTTGAAGTCCTTGAAGTACAGGACTTCCTTGTCACCGTTGGCGTAGGTGACCTCGAGGAAACGGTTGTCGTCGCTCTCGGCGTACATCCGCTCGACGACCTTCTCGATCATCGCCTCGACGCACGCCTGCTTGTCGCCGTCGAACTCGCGCAGATCGCTCTCGTGCAGCGGCAGCGTCTCGGTGAGGTACTTCGAGAAGATGTCCTGCGCCGACTCCGCGTCGGGCCGCTCGATCTTGATCTTCACATCGAGACGACCGGGCCGCAGGATCGCGGGATCGATCATGTCCTCGCGATTGGACGCACCGATCACGATGACGTTCTCGAGCCCTTCCACACCGTCGATCTCCGAAAGCAGCTGCGGCACAACGGTGGTCTCCACATCGGAGGAGACACCGGAGCCACGGGTGCGGAAGATCGAGTCCATCTCGTCGAAGAACACGATCACCGGCGTGCCCTCGGAGGCCTTCTCACGCGCCCGCTGGAAGATGATCCGGATGTGGCGCTCGGTCTCGCCGACGAACTTGTTGAGCAGCTCGGGGCCCTTGATGTTGAGGAAGAACGACTTGGCTTCCTTGGCATCCTGACCACGGGATTCGGCGATCTTCTTGGCGAGGGAGTTGGCCACCGCCTTGGCGATCAGCGTCTTACCGCACCCGGGCGGACCGTAGAGCAGCACACCCTTGGGCGGGCGAAGCGCGTACTCGCGGAACAGATCCTTGTGCAGGAACGGCAGTTCCACGGCGTCGCGGATCTGCTCGATCTGTCGGCCGAGACCACCGATGTCGGTGTAGTCGACGTCGGGAACCTCTTCCAGCACAAGGTCTTCGACCTCGGCCTTGGGGACCCGCTCGAACGCGAAGCCCGCTTTGGAGTCCACCAGCAGCGAATCACCGGGGCGCAGTTTGCGAATCGGCTGATCGGGGTCTGCCATATCGTCGTATTCGGCGATCTTGGACAGCGGGCCGGACAGCCACACCACGCGCTCTTCGTCGGCGTGGCCGACCACGAGCGCGCGCCTGCCGTCGTCGAGAATCTCACGCAGCGTGCCGATTTCGCCGATGGCGTCGAAATTTCCGGCCTCGACGACGGTGAGTGCCTCGTTGAGGCGAACGGTCTGGCCGTATTCCAGTGCGTCGGCGTCGATATTGGGCGAGCAGGTGAGGCGCATCTTGCGACCGGAGGTGAAGACGTCGACCGTCTGATCCTCGTAGGCGTGGATGACGATGCCGTAGCCGCTCGGCGGCTGGCCGAGGCGATCGACTTCCTCGCGCAACGCGATCAGCTGCTGGCGCGCTTCTTTGAGCGTGTCCATCAACTTGCCGTTGCGGATGGTCAGCGAATCGATCCTGGCTTCCAATTCGCGTGCGCGATCCGGCGAATCGGCGAGTTGCCTGCGAAGAGCAGCCGACTCGGCGCGTACCGCCTCGAGCTCTCGCCAGGCCGCCGAATCCGAATTCTCGTTGGGGCTCATGATGCTGCTCCTCCCAGTCCCGGTCTATCAACGCTACCGGGCGCGGTCCGTTCTCGCTTTCCGACATGGTTTCGTCGTGATCACATCTTGTACGGTCGGTACGACATCAACCACATAATCACACCTGTTAGGCTCCCCTAACACCCCGTACGGGGCACTCGCCCACCGAGTCGAAAGGTTTGCTGAGCATGCACCTTCCTCCCCGCACGATCCGTGTCACCGTCGCCACCGCCGCCGCGGCGCTCGCCGTCACCGTCGGACTGACCGGTTGCGGTTCCGACGATTCCTCGACGAATGCCACCACGAGCAGTACCAGCATCTCGGCCGCTCCGTCCAGCGTTTCGGGAACTCCGACTCCTTCCGGTGACAACACCGCGGCCCCCACCGCCGATTCCCTGAAGGCGACGCTGATCGAGTTCGCCGATCCCGGCGTATCCACCGACGACAAGGCGAAACTGATCGTCGGCGGCGACGCGCACAAGTCCAACATCGACCAGATGAACGGCATGCTCGCCGGCTACACCCTGACTTTCGCGGTCGACAACGTCGCCACCAGCGGTAACACCGCCACCGCCGATGTGACGATCACCTCCCCGCACGGCACGGCCCCGTCGTTCCCGATGACCTGGGAGCAGGATGGTGGCAGCTGGAAGATGTCGAACACGAGCGGCTGCCTGTTGCTCGGCTTCGCGCAAGCTCCCTGCACGCCCGCCTGACGGATCGGCCTCGTCTGAACGGTCCGCGAGTACCGCCGGAGCCGGAGAGCCGCTCTGCGGGGCACGGAGCCCACCAAGATCACCGCTGTACCTCCTCGACCACCGTTGCGCCGCGGGCGGTGGTCGATTCGGCACTCCCGATCGCATCCGCACACTCGAGTAGTCCCCCCCGGCGACCGGGTAGTTCCGCGCTGGGAGTGTGCGGCGAATTCTGCGATCGTCTGTGCCATGAGTGTTGTTCCCAGCGTCGCGGTGGTGTCCGCGAGCACTCCGGCCGATCGTGACCGGTTCCTGGATCTGCTGCGTATCGCGTCGCTGGTGATCGTCGTCGCGGGGCACTGCCTGATGCTGACCGTGACAGCGTCCGGCACCGAGGTGCATTTCGGCAATGTGCTCGCTGACCTGCCGATATTGCAGCCGCTCACCTGGGTGCTGCAGGTGCTTCCACTGTTCTTCTTCGCCGGGGTGGCCGCCGGGGCGCGCGGCGTCAGGCCCGGGACGTCATGGGGCGCTTGGCTTTTCCGGCGTACCCAGCGGCTGGTGCGACCGCTCGGCTACTTCGTGGCGGCCTCGGCGGTGCTGCTGGTGGTGGCCGATCTCGTGCTCGCGCCGGGCTGGCATCGTCCGCTCGCGGTGACGAGTGTGCAGCTGCTGTGGTTTCTCGGGATGTATCTGGCGGTGCTGGCGTGTGTGCCGGTGCTGGCGGCGCTCGTCACCAGTGGTCGCCGGCTGTTCGTCGTGGTGGCGGTGATCGTGAGCGTCATCGCGGTCGTCGACGCGGTGCGGCTCACAGGCGGCCCCGCTGAGCTCGGCTATCTGAATTTCATCGGCTGGCTGGTGCCCGCGGCGCTCGGAATCGGCTATCTGCGCGAACTGCTGTCCCGGCGAACCGCCGCGGTACTCGCCTGCGCGGTGCTGGTCATCGATGTGGCGCTCGTGCTGGTCGGACCGTACGAGGCGAGCCTGGTCACCGTGCCTGGTCAGCGACTGTCGAATCTGGCGCCGCCGTCGCTGCTGCTGGCCGGGCACGCGGTGATGCTGTGCTGCGCGGCCGTCGCCGTGGCGCCCCGGCTGCGCAGGCTCGCCACCCGCCCGCGGGTCTGGTGGTTGACGGTCATCGGCAACACCGGCGCCATGACGCTGTACCTGTGGCACATGCCCGCGCTGCTCACCGTGCTCGTGCTCAGCCATCTGGCCGGACTCGACCGCACGACACCCGCCGAGCCTGGATTCTGGCTGCTCACCGCGGTGCAGCTCGCCGCCACCGCCGCGCTGACCGGTGTGCTGTTCCTGACGTTGCGCGGCCTGGAGAACACTCCGCTGCGCTGGTGGGACGGCCCGGTGGCCGCGGTGCGCGGGGTCAGGTCGGCCGCCGTCGTACTCGCCGTGATCGCGGCCGGGCTCGCGATCCTGCAAGCCACCCGCTGGGGACTCACCCCGGACGGTCGGGCGTGGTTCGCAGGCGGCGCGGCAGCGTTGCTCGCCGCCCGCCTGCTCACCCGCGCGTAACGTCAGCCCTTGGACGGACGCCGCTGCGGCTTGGGCGTGACGGTGCCCTCGGCCAGGCGCCGCGCGCTCACCAGGAACGCGGTGTGGCCCTGCATCCGGTGCTCAGGCCGCACCGCAAGACCGACGACGTGCCAGCCACGCACCATCGACTCCCACGAACGCGGTTCGGTCCAGCATTCCTGCTCGCGCAGCGCCTCGACCACCTTGGACAGCTGGGTGACGGTGGCGACGTAAACCACCAGCACACCACCCGGAACCAAGGCCTTCGACACCGCGGGCAACGCGTCCCACGGCGCGAGCATGTCGAGCACCACACGGTCGACCGGCTCGCCCTCGTAGGCGGCCACATCGGCGATCGTGATCGACCAGTTCGGCGGACGTTCACCGAAGAACGTCTCCACATTGCGGACGGCGTGCTCGGCGTGGTCGTCGCGGATCTCGTACGAGATCACTTCGCCCTCGGGCCCGACGGCACGCAGCAGCGAGCAGGTCAGCGCGCCCGATCCGGCGCCGGCTTCCAGCACGCGCGCACCAGGGAACACATCGCCCTCGTGCACGATCTGGGCGGCGTCCTTGGGATAGATGACAGCCGCACCGCGTGGCATCGACAGCACGTAGTCGGTGAGCAACGGCCGAAGGGCCAGATACGGGGTGCCGTTGACCGACTTCGCCACGGTGCCCTCGTCCTTGCCGATGAGGTCGTCGTGCTTGATGCCGCCGCGATGGGTATGGAATTCCTTACCCTCTTCCAGCACCACCGTGAACAGGCGTCCCTTACCGTCGGTCAGCTGCACGCGGTCCCCGATAGCGAATGGACCGGTTCGTCTGGCCGTCATGAATCTCCTTCTTCGAGTGGACCCATCAGCCTGCCAGGCGCGGCGATTCCCGCGCTCGACGGGTCAGCTGTTTCACCGCAGCCAACGCCCGGTCTGGCTCGGTCAGCGAGCGCGGCCACCGTGACCGGTCCCGTCTCGCGCTATCGTGTCGGTGGTTGCGGTTAACCTGCGAAATATGTCAGCGCCCTTGTCCGTGCCTCTGCCCGATGACACCGCCGACGCGCCGGTACATCGGTCGCGTCCGGCGTTGTCGCCCTCGCGGGCAAGCGATTTCAAGCAGTGCCCGTTGAAGTACCGGTTGCGGGCGATCGATCGGGTGCCGGAACCGCCGTCGCGGGCCGCGGTGCGTGGGACCGTGGTGCACGCGGTGCTGGAAGACCTGTTCGTGTTGCCCGCGGCCGAGCGTCAGCCCGAGCGCGCGGCGGAGTTGGTGCCCGCAGCGTGGGAGCGGGTGCGGGCCGAGCGCGACGGGGTGGACGAACTCGTCGCCGCCGACGGGCCGCAGGCACTGTTCGACGAGGTGCGAAAGCTGGTCGCGAGCTACTACGAGCTCGAGGACCCGCGGCGGTTCGAGCCACACGCGCTGGAGGAACGGGTCGAGGTCGACCTCGACGGTGATATTCCGCTGCGCGGTTTCGTCGACCGAATCGATTTGGCGCCCAACGGCTTACTGCGCGTTGTCGACTACAAGACCGGTCGCTCGCCGGGCCCCCTGCACGAAGCGCGCGCCCTGTTCCAGCTCAAGTTCTATGCCCTGATGATCCTGCGGACCCGCGACATCGTCCCGGCCCAGCTGCGCCTGATCTATCTGGCCGACAAGAACATCCTCACCTACACCCCCGACCGCGAGGAATTGGACCGCTTCCAGCGCATTCTCACCGCACTCTGGCAAGCCATCACCGACGCGGGCAGAACCGGTGACTTCCCGCCGACCCGCAACTCGATGTGCAAATTCTGCGATTTCAAACCCCTGTGCCCCGAATACGGCGGCACGCCACCGCCCTACCCGGGCTGGCCCGTGCAAGCCCCAGTCCCTGCCGATCTGGTGACAGAACGCCTCCCCGAAGACGTGTGACCGCTGAACTGCTCGCATCGGCACATCGATTCGAGGGAGTCCGGTTAAGCTGCGAACACCCTATGCAACTCGTTGAATATGAGGTGAGCTGACAGATGCATCCTTTCCGCGCGGCGGTCGAAGCACGCGACGTTGTGGCCATCGAGGCACTGCTGGCCGAGAATGTGGTCTTCACCAGCCCGGTCGCCTTCCAGCCCTATCCCGGCAAGGCCATCACCGCGGCCATCTTGCGTGCGGTACTCCGCGTGTTCGAGGACTTCCACTACGTGCGTGAGATCGGCGAGGGACGCGATCACGCCCTCGTGTTCGAGGCCACCGTGGACGGCAAGCACCTCACCGGGTGCGATTTCGTCCACCTCGACGAGGACGGAAAGATCGACGAATTGATGGTGATGGTCCGCCCGCTGTCGGCCGCGACGGCCCTGGCCGCGCGGATGGGCGAGCAGTTCGACCGGATCAAGGCTGAGGCGACCGCGAGCAGCCGGGCCGATTCCTGAGGCTGCTCGCGGCGGGCACTCAGACCGCGAAGTCGCGGAACAGCAGTACCGAGAGACCGAGGCCGACAGCCAGATTGACGACTACCGCCGAACCGAAGACCACGATCGGCCGCCACCCCGCTTCCCGCAGGCCACGCAGCGAGAACTCCAGACCGATGGAGACGAAGGCCAGGATCAGGAACCAGGTGCGCAAGTCGTTGATGACCGCGATGTGCGCGGCGCCGGTCTTCTTGTCCACCGACTGCAGATAGAGCGTGCCGATGATCGACGCCACGATGAAACCGAGGACGAATTTCGGGAACCTGGACCAGAATTCGCCGATGCTCGGCCGCGCGGCGCCCTCGGTCCGATCCACCCGGAACGCGAACCACGCGGTGAGCGCGATCGCGACGAGCCCGATCAGCGCGTTCTGCGTGGTCTTGACGATCGTGGCGATCTGCAGCGACTCCTCCCCCGCCAGCGCACCCGCGGCCGCCACCGCGGCGGTGGTGTCGATATTGCCCCCGATCCACGCGCCGGCCACCGCATCGGAGAGCCCGAAAACATCAGCGAGCCAAGGCAACAGGAAGATCGACGGCAACGCGAAGATGATCACCAGCGACGCGACATAGGCGATCTGTTCCCGCCGCGCCTGCACCGCCCCCGCCGCCGCGATAGCCGCGCTCACCCCACAGATCGACACCGCCGACGACAGCAGCGCCCGCAGCTTGTCATCGAGCCCGAGCACCCCACCGAACCACCAGGTGAACCCGAAAACGATGGTGATCAACGCCAGCGCCTGCACGATCGACGGCGCGGCGGCCGTCACCAAGATCTTCAGATTGATCGAAGCACCGAGCAGCACCACCCCGGTCTTGATGAAGAACTCGGTCCGAAACCCGGCCGAAAGTCGTTCCCGCAGACCGAGTCTGCCCAACACCACATTGCCGGCGAGCCCGATCGCGATGGCATATACCGGGTACTCGACCGACTTCGCCACCCGTTTCAACGGAGTGCCGGCTACCCACTGCGGCACCTGGGTGTCGAAGAACCGCGTCAGTGCCCCGAGCGCGAGCACGACCAGAATGCCCGCCACGATGTCGGTCGCCGTCGGCCGCGAATTCGCCTGCAGCGCCGCGGTTTCCGTCGTGGTTTTCGATTCGGCCATCACGGCACCAGCCAATCGGGAATCGCCCCGACCAGAACCAGTCCGATCAGGACGAGCCCGACGACAGTGGCCAGCCAGTCTTCGTTCCAGCTGAATGCGCTACCCGGCCGCGGCTCGGGCTGTATCTGCGACACGACGACTCCTTGCGTTCCTCTCGGGAAACGCAAGGTAGCAACGGGACCGCGCGAGTACACCGATTGCACTCACCCTGAATCAATCGTCGCGGTCGCGGCCGGGGTGCCGCGCGGGAACTACCGCAGGCGGCGTTCCTCTTCCGCTTCCAGCCGGCGCCGCTCCTCTTCGCGCTCGACCTGCTCCTTCTCGATCTTTTCCTCGTGCTCGTCCTTGTTCGACATGTTCGCCCCGATCATGGATTGTCCGGAGAAATCTGCCGTCCAGCCTACTCGCGGCGCAAGGCCGAGCGCCGGTGTCGACCCGGCACGCACGGTGACGGCGCAGGCCCCCGATGTTCCGGGTCTCCCTGGAGCACCGCATCCTCCGTAGTATGCGGGTCGAGTACCACCAGCTAATCCGCACGGCGAGGAGACATGATGAACCGCAGCCTGTCCAGGACCGTCGCCGCCGCCGGTATCGCGCTCGCGATGGGAATCTGTCCGGCCGTCGCCTCGGCGACAGCGCCGACCGGCGCCCAGCCCATCATCGTCGGCATGCCGACGGCACCGTTCGACCCGCACTGCCCCCTGTGCTTCGTGCGTGAGGCGCTCGAAAGTCTCTCCGCGGCGTAAACACATCTGCCCCGACTTCCTCTGCTTTCCGAGTGCGGAAACGTGCCAGTAGAATGCCGGGCGAGGGTGAAAGCGAGTGCGGCACAGCGGGGAGGCTGATTCGATGTCCGACGGCGACGGCCGCGAGCGCCTCCGCGCTGAGATCGCTGCGTTCTATGCGGGATTCGGGCAGCCGACGGCCTTGCGTGCCGCGTTCCGGCAGGCCGCGCTCCTCGTTCCGTTGACAGCCGATGATCATGTCTTCTTCTCGCAGGTGGGTGGCGTCGACTGGTTGTGCACCTTCACCAGCATCGAGGAGTACGCCCGATTCATGGCGACTCGCGGTCAGCTACAGGACGGCGGCGTTGACGCGAACCGCGAGTACCGCCACCACTGGCTGTTCGGCTGGCGACTGCAGGAATACGTCGAGTCCCGCGCCGAACCCGCCGGAATCACGATCGACATCGTGGGTTCGGCACCGATGGCGTTTCCACCGGACGTCGCCGGGTAATTCAACTGATTTCGGGAGGGGAGCGCGATGACGAAACTCGAGGTCGATCCGTCGGTCCTGCAGCAAGCCGCGAAGGGCATCGAGGACACCATCGGTCAACTGTCGGAGTTGGGAATCGGCGAGACAGGCAATATGGGCCGGGGCTTCGCGCTGCTCACACTCTCGACCCTGGAGGCCGGCAAACACACGGTGCAGAAGACTTTCGAGGAGTTCACCGAACGGTGGTCCTGGGGCGTGCGCGCGCTGGTCCAAGGAGGAAACTCGATCGCGCGGACTCTCGGTTTGGCCGCAGGTCGTTATGACGAAATGGATGCCAAGGCCAACGGCACGCTCAAGAAGATGTGGACGCACATGGCCGGCAATCCGCATCTGTCCGACGAGGAGATCACCCAGCGTTCCTGGGGCGATACCTTCGCCGACAACTCCTTCAATCACATCCGCAACGCGGACTACAGCATGAAGTCGTTTCAGGACGCCAACCAGACCATTCAGACCAATATGAAGGTCGTCGAGGCGGTCGGTCCGCAAGCGCTGGCGAATGTGAGCCCGGTGAGCGGTCTCGTCAGCGGTGAAACGCCGGGTTGGAACACCGGTGCCGCCCAGCGGGCGGGCGAGATCATGAAACAGGGGCAAGGGGGGCAGTAGTCCGTGGGAATCGGCGACTTCATCGACAAAGTCGGAAGCGCGATCGAGGACGGTGTCGAGGATCTCGTCGAGGGTGCCGGGCAGGTCATCGATGACGGCCTGGACATGGTCGGTGACGCGGCCGGGTATGTCGGGCTGGACAGTGTCGACGACGCACTCGACGACCTGGGCGACAATATCGCCGCCGCGACCGGCGGCGATGTCGAAGAGGAAGAACTCGGCCAGACCGAGGACCCCAAGGAGCTGATCCTGGGTGAGCCGTCCGAAATCGGTTCCACCGCCGAGACATTGAAGAAGATGGCCGCGGCGATCGAGTCGACCGGTCAGGCGTTGCAGAAGATCGACGCGGCCGCATGGACCGGCAAGGGCGCGGACGCGTTCAACGAGGTCTATGACAAACAGCCGAAACTCTGGTTCGACGGCGGCGATGCCATGACGGCGGCGGCGGGCGCCCTGGAGGCGTGGCAGAACGAGGTCAAGACCGCACAGGACAAGGCGGGCACTGCCATCGAACGATGGAAGGCCGCCCACGCCGAGGAAGTCCGGCAGAAGAACTGGTGGAACTCGCTGACCGGCGAGCAGCAAGCACAGAATCCGCTGGTCGACACCTGGACATCCCTGCGCAACGAAGCGCGAGAGATCCTGCGGGGCGCCCGGATTCAACGTGACAACGGGGCGTCGATCGCCGACGGTGCGCTGGCCGCGGCTACCGAGAAGGCGCCGAAGGAACCCCCTTTCAGCGAACGGTGGATCGCCAATATCTCCGATCTCGGTGGCGTACTCGAGCACGGAGCGCTGAATTTCTCCGCCGGGTTGCTGACCAGCCTGACCGGGCTCGTGCAGTTCGTGCGCCAGGTGAATCCGACCGATATCTACAACATCACCCACCCGGCTGATTACGTCGAAGGGCTGTCCAATCTCGGTACCGGACTCGTTGTCGCCGTGGCGGATCCCGGCGCGACCGTCGACGCGATCCTGAAGGATGCCAGGGCAAACCCGTTCGAGTTCGTCGGTGCGCTCACCGGCGATGCGCTGCTCACCGCCGCCACCGGTGGTGGGGGTAGCGCGAAAGTCGCCATCAGTGCATTGAAGAAGGTCACCGACGCGGGCAGAAGACTTCCCGACGGCGGTTCCGGTCCGAGCCCGCACAACCCGAGCTCGCACCGTCAGAACCCAACCGGCGAAGGCGCCCCGACCAGGCATAACGACCCGACGGGGCAGACCGGCGAACGACAAGGCGCCGGCCTTCCGGATTCCGATCGAGGGCCCGCCCCGGAAGGACGCCCGATCGAGGGTGCACCGCAACGAGAAGCACCGACCCAGCGAACCGAGGACACCGGCGACGCATACTCGCCGACATCGGACCACACTGAGCCGCGGCACTCCGAGCCGCCGGCGCGCACGGAGCGCGACGAGCCGTCGACCCCCACCGAAACCCCCAGCAGCACACCCGATCCCGAACCCACCCGACAGTCCGAGCCCACGCCGACACCGGACCGCACCCCCGATGCCGACCCACCAACGAGCCGGCCGGAACCGCGTCCGGAAGCGGCAGCCACATCAACCACTGACTCGACGCCCAACCAACGCGCAGATCAAACACCGGCTCAGCAGACCGACCACACACCGACCCAACGCACCGACCCGACCCTCGACCAGCAAACCGATCGCACCCCAACCCAACGCACCGACCCAACGCCCACCCAGCAGACCGACCCAACGCCCACCCAGCAGACCGATCACACACCAACCCAACGCACCGACCCGACGCCAGCCCAGCAGACCGACCACACACCAACCCAACGCACCGATCCGGCGTCGACGCACCAGACGAACCCGGATTCACCAGCGACTCCGCACGGGGACTCGCCCCGCTCGCAGGCGGATTCCGACACCACGCCGCACACGGATCAGGACACTGACCCGACGCAACACCGCGATCCCGACCGCACACCGCGCGAGGACAGCTCGGCGCCGGAAACCCGGCTGAACCTCACCGGGGACCGAACGCCGCACACGAACGACGCCCCGGCCGACGTCGACACCCGACCGACCGGGCACCCGGATCCGACGCCACAGACCTCGAGCCCCACCACACCTGTCGCAGGCTGGCAACCCGGTCACAGCACCAATCCCGACAACAGCCCCGCACACCGACCGACCCCCGACGCACAGCCAGCGCGGACCCATCCCGGGGCCACGCCGTCCCACCCGCCGCAATCACCCCGCGGCGATTCGATACCACAACGGCCACACCACGATCCAGGCACAGGACCGCGGAAATCCCCGGACTCGCCACGCGCCGGCGCGGCGCCCGACCCGGCCGTGCGCGCGAACGGACACTCGCCACTTACCGCCGGACCCCACCCGGACTCGCCGACCAGGTCGACGCCAGGACACACGCCGGCCCGCGCGGATGCCGAAGCCCCTGCCCGCCCACACCCCGATTCCCACGGCCGAGGACCGGACCACGACCCGGACAAACCCCGCGATCGCACCGACAGACGCTCCCCAGACCATGAACCAGCGCCGAAAGATCGCACGCCCGAACGCGATCCGGCCACACCCACCGACCGCACACCGAACCGGGATTCGAACACTCCCACCGACCGAACGCCACACCGCGACACCGACCCCGATCACGACTCCCCCACCGAGCGCGACCGAGACACCGACAACGATCGCGATACCCCCACCGCGCAAGACCGCGCCGACGGCGACCGCGACGCACACGACGAGGCACGTAAATCCGGCGCCGAACACGATCGGACGCCGGACCAGAAGACCTGCTCCACCGACCCGGTCGACATCAGCACCGGGGAATTCCTGCTCCCCGAAACCGATGTGGAGCTGGCCGGGGTTCTACCGCTGGTGCTGCGGCGGTCCCATCATTCGAATTACCGCTTCGGCCGGTGGTTCGGCCCTTCGTGGTCGGGAACGCTGGATGCCCGGGTTGTCGCCTCGGACGAAGGTGTCACCTTCATCGGCGAAGACGGCATCATGCTGGCCTACCCGCACGCCGAGGCAGGAGAGCCGGTCCGGCCGCTGACCGACGGCCAGGGCTGGTCGTTGACCCGCACCGATGCCGGCGGCTACCGCGTGTGGGATCAACGGCGGGAACTGATCTGGCATTTCGCACCCGAACCGGTTCTCGATGGCCTCGAGGTCATGCTCGGAAACTACGCGGTGTCGGCGATCACCGACCGGCACCACAACCGCATTCGGTTCCACTACGACGCCGACGGCGTTCCGGTCGAGGTCTCACACTCCGGCGGTTACCGGGTCCGGGTCGAAACCGCACACGGCCGGATCACTGGTCTCGCCCTGATCAGCGATGATCCCGAGCTCGGCGAAACGACGATCCCGCTGCGCGAATTCGACTATGCCGCCGGTCAATTGATGGCGGTGACCAACGCCGTCACGGCGACGACATGCTACACCTACGACGCCGAGCACCGGATGACCTCGTGGACCGACTCGAACGGCAATCGGATGGTGAACACCTACGACGAGTCCGGTCGCGTGATCCACCAGCGCGGCAGTGCGGGAATACTCAACTGCGACTTCGACTATGTGGAGTTTCCCGGCGGCGCGGGCAGGCTGACCGCCGTCACCGACTCCATCGGCGCGGTCACGAGCCACGGTTTCGATCGCGATCTGCAGTTGCGCGACCTCGTGACCCCCGATGGTGGCCATTTCCATACCGACTACAACGCCGAACGCAAACCTCTGACCGTCACCGGCCCCGACCCGGCCACCATCACCACCTACCGCTACAACGGCGCGGGTGATCCGGTGGAAATCACTCGGCCCGACGGTGTCTCGATCGACTACGAGTACACCTGGCGGAACCGGCCGACCACGATCACCACGGCAGACGGTGCGGTGCACCGGCGTGAATGGTCCGACAACGGCGACCTGACCGCCGCCATCGACCCCTCCGGATCTCGCACCGAGTTCACTTTTCACCGATCCGGGGCGCTGGCAAGCGTCCTGGCCGAGGGCGTACGAACCACCGTCGACGTCGACGCCGCCGGGTTGCCGATCGCCCTGGTCGATCCGCTCGGCGCGACCACGCGCATCGAACGCGATGCCGCGGGGCGTCCCGTGCGCACGGTCGATCCCGCCGGTGCGGTCACCCTGTACCAATGGTCACCGGCCGGAAACCTGCTTCGCAGAACAGAACCCGACGGTCGCCACGAATCGTGGGCCTATGACGGCGAAGGCAACCTCGTCGCCCACACCGATCCCGCGGGTGGGGTCACCGAATACTCCTACGGCGCGTTCGATCTGCTCGAATCACGCACCGACTCGGACGGATCGATCACCCGCTACGGATGGGACACCGAACGGCGCCTCACCGCCGTCCGCAATCCGCTCGGCCAGACCTGGACCTACGCGTACGACACGGCGGGACGCCTGATCGCCGAAACCGATTACGGCGCAGCGACTACCACCTACACCTGGGACTCGGCAGGACGGATCGCCACCGTCACCCCGGCGACCGGGGTCACCCGCAGGCACCGGTACGACATTCTGGGCAGGCGCACCGAGATGGTCACCGACGACGGTGACCTGATCCGATACACCTACGACCAGGCGGGTCGAATCCGCACCGCACGCACCGGAAACGGTGCGGCGCGGGGCCACACCGTCGAATACACCTACGGCCCCACCGGCCTGCTCGAGTCCGAGCAGGTCGATGCCCGGCCGCCGATGCGGTTCACCTACGACCAGCACGGCCGCCGCATCGGCCGCACCAGCCCGACCGGTGCGGAAACCAGCTGGCATCACGACCTGGCGGGCCGGGTCGACCGCATCGGCATCGGCACTCACGACGTCACCTTCGAATACGACCTCGCCGGTCACCTCACGTGCTGGCGCACCGGCGAGATCGCGGTCAACCGCCAGGTCACCGCGCTCGGACAGCTCCTCGGACAGGAGGTGACCGCGTTCCCCGCCCGCCTCGTGTCGCTCGACCTCGACCGACCCGCGCGCCCGGCCCCACGCCGGGTGCGCCGCGACGAATTCCTGTACCGCGCAGACGGATACCTCACTTCGCACACCACCGCCCGCCCGAATGCCCCCGCCCTGCACCGCGACTACGCACTCGATACCAGAGGCCGGATCACAACCGTCGCGCACAACGACCATCCGGCCGAGCGCTACAGCTACGACCCGCTCGGCAACATCACCGCGGGAGCGCAATCCGCGGCCCCGCCCACCCTCCGTACGTATCGCGACAACCTGCTGATCCACGACACCCGCAGCCGCTACGACTACGACCGCGCGGGCCGCCTCATCCGCAAGACCGCAGGCGAACACACCTGGCATTACCGCTACAACAGCTTCGACCAGCTCATCGACGTCTACACCCCCGACCGCCAGTGGTGGCACTACACCTACGACGCCCTCGGCCGCCGCACCACCAAACAACACCTGACCGACGACGGCACCGTCCTCGAACGCATCGACTTCACCTGGGACGACACCCGCCTGATCGAAAGCACCACGGCGACAACAACAACCCGCTGGGACTACCAACCCGGCACCCATACCCCTCTCACCCAGTCGATCGACCGACCGACCTCCGCCGAGTTCTGCGCGATCATCACCGACCTCGTCGGCACACCCACCGAACTCATCGACCCCACCACCGCCGAACCCACCGCGACCGCCACCACAACCCTCTGGGGCCACACCACCTGGCACGGCACGACCAGCACCCCGCTGCGCTTCCCCGGCCAATTCCACGACCCCGAATCCGACCTGCACGACAACCTCCACCGCGTCTACAACCCCCACACCGCCCGCTACCTCACCCGGGACCCGCTCGGCCTCACCCCCGCACCCAACCCCCACACCTACCCCCACAACCCCCGAACCTGGCGCGACCCCCTCGGCCTGATCCCGGACGAGTGCAAAGACCCAACGCCCGATCCCGACGGCGACCGCACCCCCGACCCGCACTCCGTCACCCCGCCCGACCCCACACCGGCGCAGCCGACCGTCGATACCGGCCAACTCCCCGTTGCCCCGGAAACGGTCCCCGATCCCAACACCTCGTCGGGCGCCGGCCGAACGGGGACGGGTGACGAGTCGCCAGAAGGACTTCGAGAGCCACTACAGGACGAAATCATCGACGGGCGTCGAACGATCATGGACCAGAACGGAGTGCCACATGTGCTGTCCGACACTCCCGACAACGCCGCATCCGCGGCCGCGCGGGATTTCTTGAACGACGAGCTGGCTCGCACGGGCCGAGCCTACGACCCTCGCACCGGAAATGGATCGCAGGTCTTTTTCCAAGACGACCTCAATCGCTTGATGGAGAAAGGACATATCAACGGCACCGTGACGGGCACTACCGCTGATATGGTCGAGGTAACTTGGCGCAATGGACACATTACCGAGGTCCGTTCGATAGATGCCACCGAATCGTCGGGAATGAATGCCGACAATATTCGGCGAACTCTTATGAACAAGCTCGCCGAGGGGCGTAAATATCAAACCGAACGAGCTATATTCGTAGCCAAGAACGATGAGCAAGCACGCCTGGTCGCGGAAGCAGTGGCTGACGAACCGAGGGTACGAGTAATCAACCCCGCCACCGGATTTGACAGTGGTCCGGGCTGGCAATGACGATGAACCGTTCCGGACCAGATCTCGCAGCGCTGAACATGGAGGACACCCGGTGAGTAGGTTTGCGGAAGTTATCGTGCTCGCACGCGACGCCGAGGAGGTCATGCGGCCACTGACCGAGCCGGACCCGAATCGCGAATGGCACCAACGCTTCACTCCGATCGACGATTCGAAGTTCTCCGGCGAAGGCGCCGGCTCGGAGGAATGCTATATGTGGGTGATTCAATTCTATCGACACAATTGGTCAGGCCTGCTTGCGCATCTCGAACAGATCGAATGGCCGGACCCATCCTCGGTGCAAGTTCTGATCCACGACGAGGACGACGATTGCTTCGGCCTCTGGATGATGTTCGATGGAATATTGCGGGAAGTTCCGATCCCCGCCACCAAACGCGAAGCATTCGCCGGCTCGCCGACGGGGACATTGATCAGAACAGACCGAGGCTAGGGCGCGGATCGTTACGCCCCCACCCGGAAGACAAGGTGAGGGGCTTCGAACGGAACGGCTCAGAAGGCTCGGCAGGAGCGGATGTCGGTGGCGAGGATGGCCTTGGCGCCGAGGTCGGCCAGTTGGTCCATCAGTTCGTTGCCCTGCTTGCGCGGGACGAGCGCACGCACGGCGACCCAATCGGGGTCGGTGAGGGGCGACACGGTCGGCGACTCGAGGCCGGGGGTGATGGCGACGGCTTGGTCGAAGAGCGACTTGGGGCAGTCGTAGTCGAGCATCAGGTACTGCTGGGCGAAGACGACGCCCTGGATGCGGTTGATGAGCTGGTTGCGGGCGCGGTCGTCGCGATCGGAACCGGTGCGTTCGATGAGCACGCCTTCGGAGTCGCACAGGGACTCGCCGAACGCGATCAGGTTGTGCTGGCGCAGGGTCCGGCCGGAGCCGACCACGTCGGCGATCGCGTCGGCGACACCGAGCTGGATCGAGATCTCGACCGCGCCGTCGAGGCGGATCACCTCGGCTTCGATGCCGAAGCGGGCGAGGTCGGCGCGGACCAGGTTCGGGTAGGAGGTGGCGATGCGCTTGCCCGCCAGATCCTCGACCTTCCAGTCCTCGCCGGCGGGGGCCGCGTAGCGGAAGCTGGAGCGGCCGAAGCCGAGTGAGAGGCGCTCGCTGACCGGGGAACCGGAATCGAGGGCCAGGTCGCGGCCGGTGATGCCGAGGTCGAGCTCACCGGAGCCGACGTAGATGGCGATGTCCTTGGGACGCAAGAAGAAGAACTCGACCTGATTCGCGAGGTCGAGGACGGTCAGCTCGCGGGAGTCGGTGCGTTTGCGGTAACCGGCTTCGCTCAGGAACGAGACGGCGGCTTCCGACAGCGAGCCCTTGTTGGGAACTGCGACGCGCAACATGGGATTGGGGTCCTTTCGGGGGAAGTGGAACGTGTCGATCGGGACGGATCAGCCGTCACAGATGTCGGTACACGTCCTCGAGCTTCAGCCCACGACCCAGCATCATCACCTGGACCCAGTACAGCAGCTGGGAGATCTCCTCGGCGAGCGCTTCATCGCTCTCGTGCTCGGCGGCCAGCCAGATCTCGCCTGCCTCCTCCAGGACCTTCTTGCCCTGGAAATGAACGCCTGCGTCCAGCGCGGCCACGGTGCCAGAGCCCTCGGGGCGGGTCTGGGCACGCTCGGTCAGCTCGGCGAACAGGGATTCGAAGTTCTTCACGAGTAGAGATTGTTTCACACCCGACCCAGCGGTTTTCCCGGCGTACCGCGCG
This sequence comes from Nocardia sp. FBN12, assembly GCF_050320175.1. Lineage (GTDB taxonomy): Bacteria > Actinomycetota > Actinomycetes > Mycobacteriales > Mycobacteriaceae > Nocardia. The sequence continues at coordinate 3,145,012 of NZ_CP190048.1, forward strand.
ATGCGGCACGCCGGGAAACGATCATGCCGGTTCGGTGAGCAGTTCGCGCAGGTCGGCTACGGCTGTGCGCAGGTGGTCGGCGAAGGCGTACATCTGGTCGGACACCGATTTCGGGGTGGCCAGGTAGATGTTCCAGCGATCCGGGAGCAGCACGTAGGCGATGCCGATGCAGCGCGGGCTGGTCGAGCCGAAACCGAAGTAGCGGATGTACTTCGACGGGGCCGAGCTGGTCGACAGGTAGTCGTCGCGCATGACCGTCCAGCCGGGGCTGTCGAACAGCGCGATCCGCTCATCAGCGACGCCGAGCTGAACGCCGCGCCGACGCTGGATCCACTCCAGCTCCCACAGGTGCTGCTCGGGCGCCTGCCCGGCCTGGCATTCCTTCGCCCGGGCGACATGGGCGGACGCCGCGGTGCGCGCGGCGGCCAGTTTGGTCGCCTGATCGGCATCCGGCGAGAGCATCGCGTCGACGAACGCCACCATCTCCGGGGTCACCACCCGCATGGCCTCGGTGCGGCCGTTGCGGTACTGCCGGGTGGCGATGGATTCGTAGGTCGCGCCGGTCAGCCCCTTGCTGCGCCGGTGGGCGAGCTGGTAGCTGAGCTGCGCGAAGGCATCGGGTGAGATGCCCAGCTTCTTGGCCTCGCCGGTGCCGAAGTCGTCGAACGACACCAGCGAGGTGGCCGTATCGGCGGCGAAGCGGGCGAAGTCGGCGCCCGCCGCGGCGATGTCGGCGCGGGCGGCCGAATCGAGCACGAACTCGATCGGCTCCACCGAGGGCAACCCCTGCGATTGCGCCCCGTTGGTTGCCGCGTGGTCCTGGGCGGTCCGCTCGAGCAGCGCGTCGACGAACGACAGCACGGTGGTGCCGTCGAGCCCACAGTGCTCGATATTGATGCCTGCCTGACCGTCGGCGAAGACGATGAACGACACCGACTTGTCGAAGTAGCGGTTGCCGCTGTCACCGTGGAGCAGCTGATCGCAGGCGTGCAGTTCGTCGCGGGGCGCGAAGTCCTCGAGACACACCGAGAACAGTGCCGTCTCCACCGCGTCGAAGGCCACGACATTGGCGGGCTCGGTGCGCAGTACCTCGCGGCTGCGAGCCCAGGCCGCACGGGCTTTCGTGGTGAGATGCCCCACCGAGGTGTCGGTCGCGGCGGGCTTGGTGCCGCCCTTGATCACCGCGCGCAGCCCGTCGACCACGTCGTCGAACGCGTACGGCGCGCCGTCGGGTCCGATGACATCCATCCGGAAGATGTTGCCGCGGTAGAAGACCGCGATGTGGCGGGCATCCGAGGGCCCCGGCCATTCCGGGCTGTAGGGCTTGCGGACGCTGTCCTGGATCTCGCCCGGAATCCGGGTCTCGGAGAACAGGTACTCGTTCTGCCACATCGACAGTGCCTGCCCGCGCTGGGTCACCGGCGGGATCTTCTCCGCGTCCAGTGCCAGCTTGTAATCGACTGCCGCCTCGATGATCGCGGCGGCCCGCTCGGCCTGCCCGGCCGGCGTCGACGCGGCGAGCGGGGTGTCGTCACGGAACAGGAACACGAAGTTGGCGTTCAACGCGATCCGGTCCCGACGGCCCAGATACCGCGACGGCCAGAATTCGTCGAGCCAGCTGCCGACGCCGGGGGTGGCGTCGTACTCGGCGAGCGCGGCGTGCAGGGCGCGCCCCGCCCCACCGGGGCGCAGCAGCTCGGCTACCGCGCCCTCGGTGGTGGCGTAGTCCTCGGCGCCGAGCAGTGGCTGACACCATTGCAGGAACCGCGCGCAGCTGTCGTCCAGACTCGGCAGCGGTACCCGGGGCAGCGTGTCTTCGGCGGCGAACGTGGGTTGGTTCAATCCAAGTCCTCAGGTCTCGATGGGATGCGGGCGGGACAGGAACAGGTTGGCGTAGAGCCAGCCTTCTGCTTCGTGGTCGGTGGTGTCGATTCCCTTGGCCGCCAACGCATCCAGCACCTGTTCGCGTTCCTGCGCCGAGGCGAACCTCCGCTGCTGGAACATACCGGGACGCTGCTCGCTGCGATAGCCGAGCGCGGCCAGTTCCTCGGCGATGGGACCGAAATCGAACATCCGTAACACGAAATGCGCCATCCACGGTCGCTTGCGCGGGTCTGCCTGGGCGACCCTGGACAGGGTTTTCTCGGTGATGTAGCCGACGCATCCGGTGGAGATCACCAGATCGGCGGAGGCGAGCACACGGCGCTGCGCCTCGGTGGGCTCGGTGGCCTCGAGGTCGGCGTGCACGTAGTCGTGCAGGAATCCGGCGGCGTGGGCGTAGGTCAGCGCCGGGCGTGCGGCGTCCATCCCGATGAAGCGTACGTCGGGCATGAGGTCGCCGCGCAACCGCTCCCGGTCCGCGGCGATCAGCCCGACCTTGTCGGTGTCGCCGTGATCGCGGTAGTGCCGGGCCAATTCGTCGACGGTGGTGTCGCTGCGCAGCAGGGCCGCGTTCACCCCGTAGGAGCAGCCGAGGTCGAGAACCGTAGGAATCCGGCCCGGCCGTGCGGCCCGCAGCTGACGCAGCTGCTCGGCGAAGTGCGGCTTTGCCAGTTCCGGGATCCGGTAGTCCAGATCGTTCATCCGCTCGAAATACGCGCGTGGATCCGGACTTTCGTAGATGTCGTCGAAGGATGCTTTGCCGGTGGTGTGCAACGGAACGGACATGGGCGGTTCCTCTCAGTCGAGCAGTCGGTCACCTCGGACGGCGTCGGCCGAGGCGGCCACGTGGTCGGGCAGGACACGGCCGAACAACTGCCTGGTGCGTTCGACCGTGCCGATCACCCCTGGACGGTCCGTGTAGGCGAAAATCGCCGAATGTCGTTGTCCCGCACCGGCTACCTCGGTGACGCGATGCAGGGAGAAGCGGCCCTTGAACAGCTGCAGATCGCCGGGGCGCAGTTCCAGCGCGCGGATGAACCGGGTGCCGTCACCGGTGAGCACGTCGCGCACATCGTCGAGGTGCTCGGCGTGTGGGTCGCGGATATTGGGGCAGTACTCGAACACGCCGCCGGCTTCGGGCTTGCGGGTGAGCATGCTCACAGTGAACTCGTTGGTGTCGAAGTGCCACGGGTGCGACATCCCCGGCTCGACCACGTTCAGGCACAAACCCGCCAGCGGGTCGGCGAATTCGTGCAGATCGTCGAGTTCGAAGCAGTCGGCGACGAAACGCTGGAACACCGGGTCGGTGTAGAGGCGGTGGATCAGCGCCTCGGCGGGGATGCGGTCGCGGGCCACGAAAGCGTTGCCGCGGTCGAGCACGATCCGAGCCGGATGGCCGGCGGGCAGGTCGGCATCAAGGGGGATGTTGTAGGCGTTGACCCGCTCCACCTCGTAGTGGGCGTGCGGCGCGATCGCCTCACCCTCCACGCGCAGCGTCTCCAGCAGCTGCGGCCGGATGAACTCGCGCAGGACCGTGCAGCCGTCCTCGGCCAGTTCGGCGCGGGCGGCCTCGATCGCCGCCTGCCTGCCGGAACCACCGAGATCGGTGAGTGGATACCGTGCGATATCGACGATTTCGTCAAGCCCCCGCGTGCCCGTCATGTACCCAGTTTGCGGGAATATTCGGGCGCGCGCTCGTGGTTTCGACAAATCGGGCATATCCCGGGCAGATCACAATCGTGCGAAATCAACTGTGTGGCAACAGTTTTCGTAGATTCAACCTGTGTTTCGATACAATCACGGTAGGCTATTGCGCCCTATCACGCACGGCCGCCGAAAGATTCAGATGCGCGCGTCGAGTGCGGCCCGCAGATCGTCGATCGACAATCCGATCAACGACTCCCGGAATACCCGCCCAGGCGCCTCGGGAACCGCGATCTCGCACGGGATCACAATCAGACCGCAGCCCGCACCCTGCGCGGCGAGGGAGCCGGTCGGCGAATCCTCGATCGCGACACACGCACTCGGGTCGACCCCGAGCAGTTCGGCGGCGCGGCGGTAGATGGCCGGATCGGGCTTGCCGTGCGGCACTTCGTCACCGCAGACGGACGTGTCGAAGAAGTCGCGGCCCAGGGTGTCGAGGCCGTATTCGGTGAGCGAGCGCTTGGTGTTGGTCACCAGCGCGCACCGCAGGCCCGCCTCGCGCACCATCGCGAGGGCGTCCTTGGCGCCGGGTCGCCACGGGATCGGGCCGAGCATCAACTCGGTGACCCGGCGTTCGAGGAACTCCCCCGCCTCGGCGATCGTCTCCGGCGTCGGCACCACGCCGATGCCGTCGAAGAGCATGCGCAGGGCGTTCGGGCCGGAGGCGCCGATCAGGGCGTGGCGGACCTCGTCGGTCAGCTCGCGGCCGTGTTCGCGGGCCAGTTCACGAACCGCTATGTCCCACAGCTTCTCCGAGTCCAGGAGCGTGCCGTCCATGTCCCACAGCACCGCGGCCGGTCGCGCGCTCACCTGTTACTCGCCTCGTTCTCGTCACATATCGCGTCGGTGACCGGCGGTCGCCGGACCCGTTCAGGGTAGCGGGTGCGCCTCAGACGCCCGAGCCGGCGATCTGCAGGTTGCCCGCGTCGCCGGAGACCTGGATCCAGCGATTCTCCGAGGTCACGGTGCCATTCGTGAGCTGGTAGGTGAGGGTGACGACCGCGCGGTTCTGGCCGCTGGGGGTGATCGAGCCGACAGTCACCGCCCGCACCGACGACCAGAACGACGAGTACTGCCCGAATCCGCCGGTCTGCGCCTGGTAGCCGGGCGCGAGCTGGGCCCACGCACCGCCGATGTTGCCGGGCAGCATGCCGTAGTACCCGGCGATGAACTGATTGATCCGGTCCGGGGTCGGCGGGCCGACCGGCGTGGTGGTGACGGTCGTGCCGGTCGGTTTCGCGGTAGTGGGGGTGGGCACGGCCGAGGTGCTGGTCGGCGTCGCGCCGGTGGTGGTCGCGCCGCCGGGGACGGCCGCGGGCGGGGCAGGCACGGTGATCGTCTCCTGTTCGGGCACGATCACGACGGTGCTCACCTTGCCGTCGACCATGGTCGTGACGGTGACCGGCGAGGCGGGGATCTGGGCTTGCTGATCGGCCTCGCCGCCCCGGTCGCGGGTCACGACCAGCACCACGAGCATCACGGTGAAGGCAGCGACCGCGGCCGCGAGGAGTAGCACCGCGCGGTTGTTGTTCAGCCGGTCGGTACGTGACGGCGAGGCAGCGAACGCGGGATGCAGGCCAGATCCCGGCGCCGGAGCAACCGCGGCGCGGGCGCGGGCGTCCGCCTCGGCACCGGCACGTTCGACACCGGCCGAGTTCGATCCGGCGGCATCACGCGGCCGCACAAGTCCGGGATCGCCCGCCGCTGCTTGGCCGACCGCACCACTCGCCGCATGCCCGGTCCCGGCCGACGCCCCCGGACCGACGCCCGCCGCCGGGCCGACACCGCGGGGAGGCTTCGAGCCGTGCCCACCGGAAGACGCCGACGTGGCATCGCCCGAGGCTGCCTGTCCGACCCCGCCCGAAGCCGCCTGACCGCGACCGCCGGAAGCCGCCTGACCGGCCTCGGCGGATGCTGTCTGCGCGCCAGAGGCCGGCGATGTGCCCGTGGTCTCGCCTGTCGAGTTTCGACCCGAGATCACCGATCGGGCGGCCTTCGCCATGGCCCAGCCACTGCCGAACAGTGCGGCCGCGCCGGATTTCGCCGCCGCTCCCCCGTTCGAGGCCGACTCGGGCCGGGCGATCATGGTCGTGTCCGCTTCGCCGATCGGCAGCATCTTCGTCGCCGTGGCGGGCAGCGCCGGAACCCGGCCCGCCGCGACATCTTCCAGCGCGACGCGCGCCTGCGCCATCGTCGGCCGGTCATCGGCGGACGCGGTCAGCAGCCACATCAGCACCGGGGCGAGCGGGCCCGCGTTCTTCGGTTCGGGCACCACACCACGCGCGACAGCGTGCAGCACCGCGAGCGGGTTGTCGCCCTCACCGAAGGGCGGCGCGCCTTCGGAGGCGGCGTAGAGCGTGGAGCCGAGGGCGAACACGTCGGCCGCGGGTTTCGGGTTGTCGCCGCGCGCGATCTCGGGCGCCAGGTACGCGGGGGTGCCCGCCAGGAACCCGGTGGCGGTGACGGTGACGTCGCCGGTCGCGTGCGAGATGCCGAAGTCGGTGAGTTTGACCGTGCCGTCGTCGCCGACGAGCAAGTTGGCCGGTTTCACGTCGCGGTGCATGATCCCGGCGTCGTGGGCGGCCGACAACGCGGCGGCGGCCTGTGCGCCGATCCCGGCCACATCGAGCGGCGGCAGGGTCACCCCGCCCGCCAGCTTCACCGCCAGGCTCGGCGCGTTCATGTATTCCATGACCAGCCAGGGCTGGCCGTCCTCTTCGGCGACGTCGAAGACGGTGATGGCGTTGGGATGGTGCAGGCGCGCGGCGATCCGGCCTTCCCGCATGGCGCGTAGCTTGCCTTCGAGCGCTTGCGTTCCCGTGAGTCCCGGCGCGAGCAGCACCTGTTTCACGGCGACGGTGCGTCGCAGCCGGACGTCGGTGGCACGCCACACGACTCCCATCGCGCCCGTGCCGATCGGGTCGGTGAGTCGATAGCGTCCTGCGATCAACCGATCCGATGTCATATTTTTGTGCCCCTCCTGCTTACCGCTGAGTCGTCTCGCCCTCCGCGCCACAGCGGGATGAAACTTTCGAAAATCCTACGTGCTGAACTACTTCGATCTTGTTGCGGGACAGCGCGGCCCAGGCCGCCGCACCGCATCGTGACCAGACTCACAGACACCACAACGACGATCGGACCGGTCCGCGGGACCGATCCGATCTGCCGACGCGTGCGTTGCAGTGCTCAGTTTGTCAGGCGTTGAAGTATTTCGCCTCCGGATGCAGCAGCACGAACGCGTCCGTGGACTGCTCCGGGTGCAACTGCAGTTCCTCCGACAACGTCACCCCGACCCGGCCCGCGTCGAGCAGGTCGACCAACTTGGCGCGATCTTCCAGATCCGGGCAGGCCCCGTAACCGAAGGAATACCGCGCACCCCGGTAACCGAGCTTGAAGTAATCCTGCACATCAGCGGGATCCTCGGCGGCGACGGACTTGCCGTCGACGGTCAGTTCTTCACGCACCCGGCGATGCCAGTACTCGGCCAGCGCCTCGGTGAGCTGCACACCGATACCGTGCACCTCGAGGTAATCGCGATAGTTGTCGGCGGCGAACAACGCGTTCGCGAAGTCGGCGATCGGCTGTCCCATCGTCACCAACTGGAACGGCAACACATCGACCTGCCCGGTCTCGCGAGCCCGCTCACGCGAACGAATGAAGTCCGAGATGCACAGGAACCGATCACGCTGCTGACGCGGGAACGTGAACCGATACCGCTGCGGTGCATCAGGATTCGGCTCGGTCAACACGATGACCTCGTCACCTTCCGACACGGCGGGGAAGTACCCGTAGACCAGCGCCGCGTGCTGGAGCACACCCTCGGTGGCCAGGCGATCGAGCCAGGCCCGCAACCGCGGCCTGCCCTCGGTCTCCACCAGATCCTCATAGGTCGGGCCTTCACCCTTGCGCTGCCCGCGCAGACCCCACTGGCCGAGGAACAGCGCCCGCTCGTCGAGCAGCCCCGAGTACTCCGCCAAAGGCAGACCCTTGATCACCCGCGTGCCCCAGAACGGCGGCGTCGGCACCGGCAGATCCGCGGCGACATCGGAGCGCTCGGGCACCACGATCGGCGCCTCGGTGGCCTTGCGCTCGGCCGCGATCCGCTTGGACCGCTCATGGCGCGCCTTACGCTCGGCGGCCTTCTCCTTCGCCGCGATCGCCTCCGGGCTGTCCGGGTCGAGGCCACCGCCACGCTTGACGGTCATGATCTCGTCCATCAACCGCAGGCCCTCGAACGCGTCGCGGGCGTAATAGACCTCGCCGTCGTAGACCTCGGTCAGGTCGTTCTCCACGTAGGAACGAGTCAGCGCGGCGCCACCGAGCAGCACCGGGAACTGCTCGGCCACACCCTTGGTGTTGAGTTCGCCGAGGTTCTCCTTCATCACCACCGTCGACTTCACCAACAGCCCGGACATGCCGATCACGTCGGCCTTCTTGTCCTGCGCGGCGTCGAGGATGGTCGCGATCGGCTGCTTGATGCCGAGGTTGACCACCTCGTAGCCGTTGTTGGACAAGATGATGTCGACCAGGTTCTTGCCGATGTCGTGTACATCGCCCTTCACCGTGGCCAGCACGATCCGCCCCTTGCCCGCGTCGTCGGTGGCCTCCATGTGCGGTTCCAGGTGCGCGACAGCGGTTTTCATCACCTCGGCCGACTGCAACACGAACGGCAGCTGCATCTGCCCCGAACCGAACAGCTCACCGACGGTCTTCATGCCCGAGAGCAGGGTCTCGTTGATGATCTGCAGCGGCGGCACCGTCTGCATCGCCTCGTCGAGATCGTCGCCGAGACCGTTGCGCTCACCGTCGACGATGCGCCGTTCCAGGCGTTCGAACAACGGCAGCAGCGCCATTTCCTCCGCGCGTGAGGCCTTCGACGACGCCGTCGAGACACCCTCGAACAACGCCATCAGCTTCTGCAGCGGGTCGTAGTCCTCGGTGCGGCGGTCATAGATCAGATCGAGGGCGACCTGCTGGTGTTCGTCGGGGATCCGGCTCATCGGCAGGATCTTCGACGCGTGCACGATCGCCGAATCCAACCCCGCCTGGACACATTCGTGCATGAACACCGAGTTCAGCACCTGCCGGGCGGCCGGATTCAGACCGAAAGAGATATTCGACAACCCAAGAGTGGTCTGCACCTGCGGGCGGCGGCGCTTGAGCTCGCGGATGGCCTTGATCGTCTCCTCGCCGTCCTTGCGCGACTCCTCCTGCCCGGTGCCCAGGGTGAAGGTCAGGGTGTCGATGATGATGTCGGACTCCGCCAGGCCCCAGTTGCCGGTGATGTCGTCGATCAGGCGCTCGGCGATCGCGACCTTGTGATCGGCCGTGCGCGCCTGGCCTTCCTCGTCGATGGTCAACGCGACGACCGCGGCACCGTGCTCGGAGACCAGCCGCATGATCTGCTGGAACCGCGAATCCGGGCCCGCGCCGTCCTCGTAGTTCACCGAGTTCACCGCGCACCGGCCACCCAGATGCTGCAGACCTGCCTGCAACACCGGCACCTCGGTGGAGTCGAGCATGATCGGCAACGTCGAGGCGGTCGCCAGCCGCGAGGCCAGCTCGTTCATGTCCTCGGCACCGTCGCGGCCCACGTAGTCGACACACAGGTCGAGCATGTGCGCGCCGTCGCGGGTCTGGTCCTTGGCGATCTCGAGGCAGCGCTGCCAGTCCGCGGCCAGCATCGCGTCACGGAAAGCCTTGGAGCCGTTGGCATTCGTGCGCTCACCGATCATCATGATCGACGCGTCCTGCTCGAACGGGACAGCGGTGTACATGCTCGACACAGCAGGTTCGTGCTCGGGATGACGACGATCGGCGATCGCGGGCAGGGTCTTCTCGACCTCGCGCACCGCCTCGGCGACCTGCCGAATGTGCTCCGGGGTGGTGCCACAGCAGCCACCGACCAGCGAGAGCCCGAACTCGGAGACGAACCCGCTCATCGCGACAGCGAGCTCTTCGGGGGTGAGCGGGTACTCCGCGCCGTTGGCACCGAGCACCGGCAGACCCGCGTTCGGCATCACCGACACCGGGATGTTCGCGTGCCGCGACAGGTGCCGCAGGTGCTCGCTCATCTCCGCCGGACCGGTCGCGCAGTTCAGCCCGATCATGTCGATGCCGAGCGGTTCCAGCGCGGTCAGCGCCGCACCGATCTCACTGCCGACCAGCATCGTGCCGGTGGTCTCCACGGTCACGTGGGTGATGATCGGGATCCGGCGACCGGCGGCGATCATCGCCCGGCGGCTACCGGTGATCGCGGCCTTGACCTGCAGCAGGTCCTGGCAGGTCTCGATGAGAATGGCATCGGCACCACCGTCGAGCATGCCGAGCGCGGCTTCGGTGTAGGCATCACGCAGCGAGACGAACGGGGCGTGGCCCAGGGTCGGCAGCTTGGTTCCGGGGCCCATCGAGCCCAGCACATAGCGCGGGGTGCCATCCGCCGAGGGACCCATCTCGTCGGCGACATCGCGGGCGATGCGGGTGCCACGCTCGGACAGATCGCGGATGCGGTCCTGGATGTCGTAGTCGGCGAGGTTGGGCAGGTTGCAGCCGAAGGTGTTGGTCTCCACCGCATCCGCGCCCGCGGCGAAGTAGGCGCGGTGGATCTCGGCCAGCACATCAGGGCGGGTGTCGTTGAGGATCTCGTTGCAACCCTCGAGGCCGCGGAAGTCGTCGAGCGACAGATCCGCGGCCTGCAACATCGTGCCCATCGCGCCGTCGCCGATGACGACACGCCGCCGGAGCGTGTCGAGGAGCGTGGTATCGAACCCGGTGGGCAAGGACGCAGACATGATTCAAGACTAGAGGGCGCCTCCGACGAACAAGACCACTGTGGGTGAATCAAGTGGCGTGGACCACTGTCCGCGGGCGAAACACGCAACACCGTCGGTCACCGCAAAACAATTCGCACAAGACACTAGGCTGACCGGGTGGATGCCAGTGAGACCCCCGAGACGGAACTGCCGACGTTGCGCAATCCCGTCATGGTTGCCGCCTTCGAGGGCTGGAACGACGCCGGCGATGCCGCCAGTGGCGCCATCGAACATCTGGAGTTGATCTGGGATGCCGAGCCGCTGGCCGAACTCGATTCCGAGGAATACTACGACTACCAGGTGAACCGGCCGACCGTCCGTCAGGTCGACGGGGTGACCAGGGAAATCCAGTGGCCCTCGACGATGCTGTCGGTGTGTTCCCCGCCCGGCAGCGACCGCGATGTGGTGCTGCTTCGTGGCATCGAACCGAATATGAAATGGCGCAGCTTCTGCGACGACCTGCTCGAATTCATCGAGCAACTCGGCGTGGAGACGGTCGTGATCCTCGGCGCGCTGCTGGCCGATACCCCGCACACCCGTCCGGTGCCGGTGACCGGTTCGGCCTACAGTCCCGAGGCGGCCGAGCGGTTCAACCTGGAACAGACCAGGTACGAGGGCCCGACCGGGATCACCGGCGTGCTGCAGGACCAGTGCGTCAAGGCTGGTGTGCCCGCGGTGTCGTTCTGGGCCGCCGTCCCGCACTACGTGTCGCAGCCGCCGAACCCCAAGGCGACGATCGCGCTGTTGCACCGGGTCGAAGACGTCCTCGACATCGAGGTTCCGCTCGGTGAGCTGCCGAAGCAGGCCGAGGAGTGGGAGGCCGCGGTCAACGAGATGACCCTCGGCGACGAGGAGATCAGCGAGTACGTGCGCTCCCTGGAAGAGCGCGGCGACGCGGCGATCGACCTCAACGAGACCATGTCCAAGATCGACGGCGACGCCATCGCGGCGGAGTTCGAGAAGTATCTGCGCAGGCGCGGACCGGGCAGCTTCGGCCTCTAGACCGAAGATCCCGCGCGGGTACGCGCGTTGTCACCGCTGGCCTGTTGGTACTTCGTTCACGGCGGGGCCGGAGCGAAGGCGACGGCAGTCTGGCAGCGGCTGATCGTCAGCGCCGTGCTGCTGGCGTGAGCTGAAAGGCCTTGTCATAGCTGGGCATTCGGCGACCAGCACGCTCGCGCCGATGGCCTGTCCGGCCGCTGGGGCGGCCGCTACCGAGATGGCGGATCGGTGCCTGCATCGGATCCCATGGTCAACGCTCCAGGGTCAGCACCTGGGCGGCCGCCTCGTGCGCCAGCTTCGCGATCAGCAGGTCACGCGGAATCGTTTGGCCGGCAAGGTGATCGAGCGACGGCACCACCACGTGGTGGGCGTCGGCGCGCTTCAATTCCTGGGTGAGTTCGGCGAACGCCGCACCGTCACCCGCGGGTGCTTCGTGGAACGTCGCGGCGAAACACATGCCCGCGGTCCGTGCGAGGCTGCGTAGCGCATCCTCCAATTGGTCGCTCTGGCCATCGGCCAGATCGTCCCGCAAGTATCCATAGATCAACGCTTCCACCCGAACCTCCGTTGGATTGGGATCGCTGTTCTGTTGTCGGACCTGTCGTGTACCGATCCCCCCGCGTCACGCGGTGCGCCACGCGGGGGTACTGCGTTGCCCTGCAAGCTCTCCTGCAAAGCCGGCATCCGGTTATCGAGCCGAGTACCTGCTTACATCATGAACATTCGTGGCCCCCGGCAGCAGATGTCAATCCGATGACATCTACATGCCCTATCCGGGACGCCGAACGTTAACTGGTGGAATACTACCGCCGTGACCGCAACTGATGATCGACCCGTCTGGGCTGTTCGGATGCGCTCGGAACGTGACGCGAGGGGGTGGTCGCAAAGCGATGCCGTTCGCGCGATGCGTGCCAAGTCCTCCCACAACCTGCCGACGGACAGTACCTTGCTGCGCAACTGGCGCCGCTGGGAATCCGGGGAATCGCGACCTGACGAGTTCTACGCGCCGATCATCGCGGCCGCGTTCGACACCGTCCCCGCCGCGTTCTTCCCGAAGTCCCGTCCCAACCGGGATGACGAGCTGTTATCGGCAACCGGTATGGACACTCTGGAGTTCATCGGACGACTCAGAATGTCCGACGTCAACAGCGCCACCCTGGACGCGGTGCGGATCACCGCCGAAAGGCTGTGCTGCGAATACGCCTACGCCGACCCCTACGCACTGCACACCGAGGGGACCGCGTGGCTGCGCCGGATCACCTCTCTGCTCGACGGCAGACTGACGCTGAGCCAGCATCGCGAAATCCTCGTTCTGGCAGGCTGGGTCGCGTTGCTGGTCGGTTGCGTCGACTACGATCTGGGCCGCCGCGGTGGCGCCGAGGCCACCCGCCGAGCCGCCGATTCGCTGGGCCGCGAGGCGGGCAATGCCGAGATCGTCGGGTGGGCCGCGGAGATGTCGGCGTGGTTCGCGTTGACCCAGGGCAACTTCCGTGGCGCGATCGATGTCTCGGAGAAGGCGATGGCGGGTACCACGTCGTCGAGTGTGGGGGTGCAGTTGGCGGCGCAGCGCGCCAAGGGCTGGGCCCGGCTGGGTGATCGCCGCAATGTGCAGACCGCGCTCGACGAGGGCAGGGCGATCCTGTCGCGGATGGGTCATCCGGCCGATCTGGACAACCACTTCGTCGTCGATGCCACGAAATTCGACTTCTACGCGATGGACTGCTGCCGGGTGGCGGGCCAGGATCGACTGGCCGAGCGCTACGCCCAGCAGGTGATCAGCGATTCGACCCGACCGGACGGTTCGGTCCGCAATCCCATGCGGGTCTCGGAGGCGCGGCTGACCCTGGCCGTCGTCGCCGTGCGCGATCGCGATCTCGAGCGCGCGGTCGAGGAGGGTGTCGCGGCGTTCTCGGCGGGCCGCAAGTCGTTGCCGTCACTGGCGTGGATCGCGGGCGAGGCGGCCAGGGAGATCATCGAACGGTACCCAGGAGATCAGCGCACCCAATCGTTCCTCGAGCAGCTGCGATCGCTCAATGTGGGGTGAGCTCGCGCGGCGGTGCCACGCCGATCGGGGACGGGTCCGGCGTCGCACCCGGAGGCCACCACTAACCTGTCTACGGTGACCGACTCCGCCGACGGGCTGCCCAGCGCCGTCCCCGCCCTGTGGGACGAGCGTCTGCGGTTGTTCTCCTTCGCGACCGCCGAGAAGCGCGCCGACTACCTGCGGGTGCTGCGCGCCTTCGACAGCGCTCGCGCCGCCTACGTGGTGTTGTTGCACGCCGACGACGTCGCGGAGTGGATTTCGAAAGCCGAGTCGGGCGGCCGGATCGAGGCGGCCGCGGGTGTTCCACTGCCCGCGGTCGAGATCGGTCCGCTGCTCGAACAGCTGCATCGCTGGGGTGTGCTGGAACGCAGTTACGACGGCACCCGGGCGGCCACCCTGGCCGAGTACCGCAATCGGCACTACGTCTACCAGTTCGCGCAGGCGGGCTTCCAGGCCTACCGGGCGGTGGCCGGGGTGCTCGCGGCCCGGATGGAGGACGCGTCCCTGTCGCGGCTGGTGCTGCCCGAACTGCTCGCCGACCTGCGCACCCTCTCCGCCGCCAACCGCGACGGCGACGCCGAACGGGTCTACACCACCTTGCGCAGGCTCGACGCCGCGCTCACCGACATGGCCGCGCGGGCCGCGCATTTCTACCTGTCGCTGGGCGATCTGGTGCGCACCACCGAGATCACGCCGGAATCGTTTCTCGCGCACAAGGACGCGTTGCTCGCGCACATGCGGGAGTTCAGCATGGATCTGGCCCGATTCGCGCCGCGGCTGGCCGCGGCGATCGGCGAGGTCGAGGAGACCGGGGTCGAACAGTTGATCGGCCGCGCGGCCGGGTGCGACGAGCGGGTGTTGCTGAGTTTCGCTGAACGCGAAGCGGATTGGCGTGCGCGCTGGGCCGGGTTGCGCACCTGGTTCGTCGCGGCGGGCAGCGAATCGCCGGAAACGTGTGAGGCCGATCGACTGCGCGAGGCGACGATGAGCGCGATCGCGGCGGTGCTGTCGCTGTTGCGGCGGGTCACCGAGACCCGTCGCGGTGGTGTCAGCCGGGAATCGGCGTTGCGGCACCTGGCCGAATGGTTCGTCGCCACGCCCACCGCGGGCAGCGCGCACGCGCTCTACGATGCGGTGTTCGGACTGGGCAAGCCGCGCCATCTGTCGCTCGAACATCCCGATGCGGAGCTGATCCCGGCCAGCCGATCCTGGTGGGACGCAACACCTTTGGAAATTTCCCGCACACTCGCCGAGACCGGGCGCGCACCCACCGCGGGCGCCCCCGCCCGGATCTCGCGCAACGACGCGGGCGTGCGGCGGCTGCGCGAGGCCCAACTGGCGGCGCAGCGCGAACGCGCCGCGGCCGCCGCGTCGTTGTCGAAGGGCAATGTGCACGAGCGGGAGCTGGACCAGCGCGAGACCGAGGTGTTGCTGCGCCTGCTCGACGCGGCCTCGACCGCCTGGGTTCCGGTGAGCGGAAAGGTCGACGGCACAACAGGTTCCGACAACGGCGTGACCTTGACGGTACGTCCGTGCGACGGGTCGACAGTGATCCGGACCGCCGCGGGCCTCCTCCACCTGAACAACCGCCGCCTCGAAGTGCGCGAATCGGCTCGACGGGGGGTCGTGCGATGACACCGCGGCGGTCACGCCGGGCTTGCCCGCGCATCGACTCGCTCGATGCCCGCACCCACCGCGCGACGCGAGGGACGAACCTGTGAAGCGACAACGGATCGATGCGCTGGCGCTCGACAGCTACCAGCGGGCGGCGCGGGTGATGCTGGCCAATCACCTGGTCACCCGCGTCTACCCCGACCGGATCGCGTTGCCGCTGATCCGCCGGTGGGCGACGGAATTGCGCGAGGACCTGGCCGAACTGTTCGGCTACCGGCTCGAAGTCACCGAGACCACGGCCCGGCTCTACCCGGTGCACGACCGGCTCGATGACGCGCGGCCCGCCCGCAGTGTCAACGATCGGGTCTTCGACCGCCGCCGCTACGCCTATCTGTCGCTGGCGCTCGCCGCGCTCGGCCGGGCCGGCGACCAGATCACCCTGTCCGAATTGGCCGAGCACGTCGCCGATTACGCGAGCCGGATCGAGGGCCTGGACCTGTCGACCGAGCGGGCCGCCGATCGCGACGCCTTCGTGGATGCCATCGGCTGGCTGGGTGCGCGGGGTGCGCTGACGTTGGCCGACGGTGACGCGGGCGGCTGGGCCAGCGACCCGGAGGCGGGCGAGGCGCTCTACGACATCGACCGGCCGGTGGTGTTCGCCCTGTTCCGGCCCCCGCGGGCACTGCAGCATCTGCACAGCGTGCGCGGGTTGCTGGCCGAGGACACCGACCAGGCATCGGCCGATCAGGCCCGCCGGGTCCGCCGGGCACTGGTCGAGCGCCCGGTCGTCTACCTCGACGAACTGTCGGCAGCCGAGGGTGCGCTGCTCGGCCAGGACCGTCTGGTCGGCGAGGTCGAATACTGCACCGGCTTGCGCGCCGAACGCCGGGCCGAAGGGGTGGCGCTGATCGACAGCTCGGGTCGGCTGTCCGACACCCGCTTCCCCGGCACCGGAACGCTGGCCCAGGTGGCCCTGCTGCTGATCGGCGAGATCGCCGATGCGGTGCTCGACATCGACAACCCGATCCCGCAGCGACCCGGTGCGCTCGCCCCCGATCACACACTGCTCGAGCATCTCGATGCGTCCATCCCCACGGCGGGCGTTTTCGCCCCACTCGCCGAGGACATCGACACCGATACTCCAGCACCCGATTTCACCGACGACAGCGCGGACGCCGAGCCGGTCAGCTACCCGTTTCTCGACGACGCCTGGGTGCGCACGACCGTCACCGCGCTCACCGACCGCTACGGCGCGACCTTCGCCGCGCAATGGCAGGCCGATGTCGGCGGGCTCACCACCGAGGTGCTCGCGCTGCTCACCAAGCTGCGACTGATCCGCCCGGTCGAGGACGGCGTGCTGGTCTTGCCCGCGCTGGCCAGGTATCGGGGCGCGGTGGTCACCGTGCGTGTGCGCAAGACCGAGGAATTGTTCGTCACCGCCGCCGATACCGACGGCAGCACCGGAGAGGCAGGGGTCTGAGCATGGCGCTCATTCACGGCGGAGTGCGGTTCGTCCCGACCCGTGCGGGCATCGTCAACCTGTGGGACTACCGCGACCAGGAGTTCAGTTTCGCCGACGGTCGCCTGGTGCTGCGCGGACCCAACGGTTCCGGCAAGACCAAGGCGCTGGAGGTGCTGTTCCCGTTCGTCCTGGACGGGCGGATCGAACCGCGCAGGCTGAATCCGTTCGCCGGTGAAGAACGCACGATGAAGTCGAATCTGCTGTACCGCAAGCAGGAATCGGCCTACTCGTATGTGTGGATGGAGTTCGCGCGCGGGGACTGGGACGATCCCGTGACCGTCACCGTCGGTATCGGTATGCGCGCCACCCGCTCCTCGGACAAGGTGACCCGGTGGTACTTCGTCGCCGACGGCCGCGCCGGGGTCGACTTCTCCCTGATCGGACCCGATGATCGCCCGCTCACCCGCAAGCAACTGGCCGAGCAGATCGGCAGCGACGCGATCGTCGACCGCCCCGTCGAGTACCGCGCCGCGATCGACGCGCGCATGTTCGGGCTCGGCGTGCAACGCTACGACCAGCTGATCAACCTGATCCTCACCCTGCGCCGACCCCAGCTCGCCAAAAACCTCGATCCGCGCGGACTTTCGCAGGCACTCACCGACGGCCTGCGCCCCCTCGACGAGCAGTTGATCCTCGACGCGGCCCGCTCGTTCAGCGATATGGAGGAGGTCGGGCGGACCCTCGACGGTCTCATCCAGGCCGACACCGCCACCCGGCGGTTCGTCGACGTCTACCGCAAATACCTTGCGGTACAAGCGAAAACCGACGTCGACCAACTTCGCACCCGCCTCGACGCCGTCACCAACGCCTCGACCGCGCTCTTCGCCGCGACCGCCCTGCGCACCCGCCGCGACACCGACCGCACCGAGGCCGAGACCAGGGCCGAAAACGCCGACCACGCCTACGAACAGGCCATCGCCGACCGCGAGAACCTCCAGCGCTCCAGCGCCTACGAGGGCAAACAGCAACTCGACGACCTCGCCGACGCCGTGCGCCGCCTCGAAACCTCCGCCGCCGCCCACCGCGACAAGGCCGCCGAAGCAGCGCACACGCTGCAGCGCCGCGCCGAAGAAGCCACCCGCGCCACCGAAGCGGTGCGCACCGCTGCCGCCGGCCTCCTTCGCGGCGAAGACGCCGTGCGCGCCGCCGCCGAAGAAGCGGGCATCGAATGGACCCAGCCGAGCGCCGAGGGCCGCGGCGACCAGTTCACCGCGGCGGTCCGCGGCCACGCGGAGGAACGGGACGCCGACGTCCGAGCCGTCCGAAAAGCACTGGGCAAGTGGGAAACCGCCGCCGCTGAACGCACCCGCTCCGAACGCCTCGCCGAGCGCGCGATCGAACTGCGTGACTCGGCCGCCGCGGAAGTCGCGCACGCCGAAGCCGCGGTCGCCTTGGCCCGCAGTGAATCCGCCGCCGCCCTGCGCACCTGGTGGACCGCGAACACCGAGGTTTTCGCCGCGGTCGCCGAGCCGGTGGGCACCGCCGTCGGCTTGTTCGCGGCGCTCGACGCCGCGATGGCCGGTGCGGGTGTGGAAGACATTCCGTCCGCCTCCGAGGTCTTGGCCGAGCGGTGCGAGCCGCTGCAGGAGCAGATCCGCACCCGCCGCCAAGAGGCGCGCTCCCGCACCACTGCCGCTGCCGCGCGCCGCGACGCCCTGGTCGCCGAGCGTCAGCAGATCGCCGCCCAGCGCGACGATGCTCCCCCCGCGCATCCCGCCAGAACCGGTGTCCGCGAGGGACTTCCGGGTGCGCCACTGTGGCAGCTGGTGCGCTTCGCCGACGCGGTGTCCCCACGGGACGCGGCCGGTATCGAAGCGGCACTCCAGTCCAGCGGTCTACTCGACAGCTGGATCTGCGGCCCGACCCTGCCCGCCGACATCGACTCCGACCACTTCCTGCTGCCCTTACCGGTAGACCAGCGCCCGCCCGGCCCTACTCTCGCCGATGTCCTTGTCGTCGAGGAGGATTCGACCGACCTCACGGTGCCCACCGAGACCGTGAGCGCCGTGCTCGCCTCTATCGCCCTGCACGATGTCTCCGCACAGCCGCGGCCCACAGGACTCGACGCCGAGGCGGCAGCTCTCGGCGCGGCGCGGTCATTCTCCGGCGCCACGCTCACCGCCCTCACCACCACCGACGCGCCACGGGTCGTCGTCGGCCTCGCCGGATGCTTCCGGCAGGGCGTCCTCGTCGGCCACCATCACAAGTCCGAAGCCGAGTTCATCGGGACCACCGCGCGAGCCCGTAGGCGCGAGTCCCGGCTCGCCGAGATCGAAGCCTCGATCGAGGCCGCCACTGCCGAGCACGAGACCGCGCGGGCCGAAGATGCTTCCGCCACCGCGGAATTGGCCGCATTGTCGGCCGCCGCCAAGGCGCTACCGCGCCCGTCGGCGGTGGTCTCCGCCTTGCGTGCCGTGGCCGAGACCGCGGGCCTGATGCGCTCGCGGGTGGAAGCGGCGTCCCAGGCCGAACGCGAACTGGACCAGGCCGTCGCCGAGGTCGCCGCACTGGACAAGAAGGTTCGCGCCGCAGCCCAGGCACACCGAACCCCCCGCGAGGCGCGCGAACTCGACGCGCTGGCCGCCGCGATCCGGCATTTCGAGAACACCGGTACAGGCCTGTTGCGCCTGCGCGCCGAACACGAGCGGGAGCGCGAACGTGAGCGCGAGGGCGCGGACCGGCACGACGAAGCGCGCGCACTCGCCGAGGCGTTCGCCGAAGAGGCCGAGGCTGCCCGGCTTGGCTTCACCGAACAGCAGCGCAAACTCGAAACGCTACGAGAAGCGTTGGGCGCCAGTGCCGCCGACATCGACCGTGACCTGGACCTGGCTCGCGGCGCCATCGAGGCGGCCAAGGCCGAACAGCGGGCTGCCCGCAAGGCCGCCAATGCCGCGATCGAAGCGGTCGGCGATGCCGAGGCCGCCTATCGCACCGCCAACGAAGCCCTCGCCACCGCGCTCACCGAGGTACTCGCCGAGGTCCGTTCGCTGGCCCCCTACGCCCGGCCCGACCTGCTGAGTTTGCTCGGCGCCTCGATCGAACACCGGTGGCCCAGTAGCGATGCCGCGTGGTCCACCCCGGAGCAACTGCAATACCGCATCGTCGCCGCGGGCCCGGAAACCGATCCGGTGGTGCTGCCCGACGAGGTGGGCGCCCTGTTCGCCGACCTCGACACCGCCACCAGCCAGGTGCGTGCCACCGAGGCGGGCCGCAAATCCACGCGGTCCGCGGTCACCAGCGCACTGCAGGAGTTCGACGCCGCTCTCACCGCCTCGGGCCGCGACTATCGCCTGAACTGGGACGCCGCCGACGGTCTCACCGTCGTCGCCGTCCACGACGAGAACGGCCAGGCAGCCCTCGCTGACTTCGCCGCCCGCATCGACGCCGCCCGTCGCGACCAGGAGCTGCTGCTCACCGACGCCGAACGCCGCATCCTCGAAGACGCCTTGCTGACCGGCCTGGCGCAGCAGATCCACGAACGCACCACCGACGCTCGCGAACTCATCTCCCGCATGGGCGCGGAGATGAAGCAGCGGCGGATGTCGTCGGGCAACACCATCGGCGTGCACTGGATCCTCGCCGACGGCCTGTCGGAGTCCGCCCGCTCGATGTGCAAGCTGCTCGACCGCGACACCACCGCACTGAGCCCGGAAGACCTCGGCTCGGTGCGCGCCCACTTCGCGGCCGAGATCCGCGCCGCCCGCACCGCCCACCCGGAGCGGTCCTACCCCGAAATCCTCGCCGCCACCCTCGATTACCGCACGTGGCGGGTCTTCTCCTTCACCCTCATCTCGGGCGACGGCACCGAGGACAAACTCACCGTCGCCCGGCACAGCGCCCTCTCCGGCGGCGAACAATCCGTCTCCCTGCACCTGCCCCTCTTCGCCGCCGCCCACGTGATGCTCGACTCCGCCGATCCTCAGGCGCCACGCCTACTCGCTCTCGACGAAGCCTTTGCCGGCGTCGACGACAACGGCCGCAGCGAATTGCTCAGCCTGAGTGTGCAATTCGACCTCGACCTGTTCATGACCGGCTACGACCTCTGGATCACCTACCCCCACGTGCCCGGCTGCGCCCACTACGACCTGGCCCACTCCACCGCCGAGAACACCGTCAGCGCAACACTTCTCGTCTGGGACAGCGGCGAACTCCTCGCCGAACACGACGGCGGCGACCTCACGACAGCGCTGAGTTCCCCCAACCGCCGCCGCGTTCCCAACACCATCGAGGGCGGATTGACGCTGGAGGGCATGCCCGGCGAACCGGCACCGGTGGGCTGACCCTCCGGTCTGCGGGTGACCCGTCGCACGACCGGTCGACAGTCACCTGGCAGACGAGGGGTCATAGCAGGTAACGAGCGCGGCGGCGCGGTTGCGCAGGGAGGTCCGCAACCACGGCGGGTCCAGCACCTCCGCGTCGGTGGCGAGCTGCCATATCGCCCATTCGGCGTGTCTCGGATCCTGGAAGGTGACCTCCAGCCGCAGTCGGCCGGCGTCCGATTCTTCGCTGTGGACAGCCAGCGCGGTGCCGACCAACATCTCCCGTCGCGCCGGGTCGACCAGAACCTGCACGGTGACCAGGTCGCCGCCTGCCCGAAACCGGGCGCTGCGTTCCTGCCAGGCCTGGTCCAGGTCGACCCGGTCGGGTCGCTGGGCAGGCTCGGAGAGCTCCTCGGCGGCCACGACCCGCGACAGTCGGTAGGTTCGGTCCGCGCCGGATCGCGTGGCGAGCAAGTAGCCCTGGCCGCGGACGGTGACCAGACCGATCGGGTCCACCGTGCGCCATTCAGGGCGCTGGTCGACGGCCGCGTAGTGGATGCGCAGCTTGTGCCCGGCGAGCACCGCGCGCCGGACCTCGGCAACGATCGTGTCGGACAATTCCTCGGCGTCCAGGCGACGCGACAGCAGATCGGTCGCGGGATCGATGAGCAATCGCGCGGCCGCGTCGCTCGCGGTTTCCCGATAACTTTCGGGCAGCGCGTCCACCACCTTGAGCATGGCCGACGCTAGGGCCGATCCGAGCCCGAATGCCTGTGCGCCACGCCGTGATCCGGCGATCAACAGCGCCAGCGCCTCATCGTGATTCAGCCCGGTGAGCTCGGTCCGGAACCCCGGCAACAACGCGAACCCACCGTGCCTACCGCGTTCGGCGTACACGGGAACGCCCGCCGTGGACAGCGCCTCGATGTCGCGCAGCACGGTCCGGGTCGACACCTCCAGCTCGCGCGCGAGGGTATCCGCGGACAGCTGCCCGTGCCGCCGCAACAGCAGCACCAGTGAGACCAGCCGGTCAGCTCGCATACGAAAACTATGCCAGGAATACACGACACAAGATGTCGTGTATTCCTGGCAGGTTCATCGGTATGACAAACACCGATCACGCGCCCCACACCCTCGTCAATCCCGACGGGCTGCACGACCCGACCCCCTTGGGCTACAGCCACACCGCCGTCGTCCCCGCAGGTACGGAATTGGTGCTGGTCTCAGGACAGTACGGCTCGCGCCCGGACGGCGCGGTCGTCTCCCCCGACTTCACCGAGCAGGTGAACCAAACCTTCCGCAACATCGCCACCGCCCTCGCCGCCCACGGCCTCACCCTCGCCCATGTCGTCCAGCTCAGGACCTACGTGGTGAACCACGATGTCAGCAAGCTCGGCCCGATCGCCGGTGCGGTACAGGCGAATTGGGGTACGACACCACCTACCCAGACTCTCGTCGGCGTCGCGAGCCTGGCCACCCCCGATGTGCTGTTCGAGGTCGAAGCCGTCGCCGCCCACCCCTGACCAGCACGCTTGCGTCTTAACGCCGTAGCGGAATGACTCGCGCGATCGGACGCAGGTCGTTCCGGTCGGGAACCGCCTCGTAGGCGCACGGTCCGCCTACGAGGTGCCGGATCGAGCTTGCTCGGGGATCCCGCAGGTCTCGGCGAGCAGCTCCAGCGGATCTCGAGCCGAGCAGCGATCGTGTGCTCGGCCGCGCCCACCGAACGGCTCGTTCAGGAGGAGTGCGATCGTGGCTGGTCAATCGGCCGATGCGTGCTGGAGGCGGGCCGCGAGGACGCGGAGCTGTGCGGTCAATTCCGGCGAATCGTGGACGCGGAAAGCCACACCCAGTCCCGTCAGTTGTACGGCGAGCCAGGTGGGGTCGTCGTCGCGGGTGGCGGTCAGGCGGCAGGTGGTGTCGGTGTCGGGGCGCAGGGTATCCGGTTCTTCGCCGAGGCGGCCTGCGATGCGGCCGTGCGGTGCTTCGATGGTGACGTCGACGTGGTATTCAGGTGTGGCCCAGTCGGTTCGGCGGCCTGCGACGTAGTCGGCCGGGTCGGCGGCGGGGAGATCGCGGGCGATGATGCGGGCGCCGGTGGGGTGGGGGGTTTCGATGCGGTCGGCGCGGTAGGTGCGCCAGGCGTCGCGGTCGAGGTCGTAGGCGACGAGGTACCAGCGGCGGCCTGCGGCCGCGACGCCTGCGGGTTCGGTGTGGCGTCGGGATTCGGTGCCGGTGGCGTCGCGGTAGGTGAAGCGGAGGCGTTCTCGGTTGGTGACGGCGGCGGCGAGGGTGGTGAGGACCTCCGGGTCGACGGTGGGGCCGTCACCTGCGCGGACTGTGAGCGCCGAACCGACCACGCGCACCCGTCTGCGCAGTGTCGCGGGGAGGACTTGCTCGAGTTTGGTCATGGCCCGCACCGAGGCGTCCTCGATGCCCGCAACTGCCTGTCCCGCGGCGACTCTCAGCCCGACCGCGACGGCTACCGCCTCGTCCGCGTCGAGGATCAGTGGTGGTAGCGCCGAGCCTGCGGTGAGCCGGTAGCCGCCGGCCGCACCCATCGCGGCGACCACCGGATAACCCAGGTCACGCAGCCGGTCGATGTCGCGTCGCACGGTTCGGTCGGTGACGCCGAGCCGGTCGGCCAGTTCGCTACCCGGCCACTCACGTGGCATCTGCAGCAGCGAGAGCAAACGGAGCAGTCGGGCGGCGGTATCGGTCATGTTCTCGATTCTCCCGGACATGTAGGACCGGAACTGTCCTAGATGGGAGATAGCGTCGGAATCACACCGACAACGAGGAGTCCCGATGACCACCATTCGCCCGTTCCGCATCGACATCCCCCAGGCCGACCTCGACGACCTGCACGACCGCCTGACCAGGGTGCGCTGGGCGGCCCCACTCCCGGGCGAGGGTTGGGAACGCGGTGTCCCCACCGCGTATCTGCGCGAGCTGGCGCAGTACTGGGCGAACGATTTCGATTGGCGCGCAAGGGAATCGGAGCTCAACGAATTCCCCCAGTTCATCACCGAGATCGACGGCCTCGATGTGCATTTCGTGCACGTCCGCTCCCCCGAGCCCGACGCGGTGCCGCTGCTGCTCACCCACGGCTGGCCCAACTCGTTCGTCGAATTCACCCGCACCATCGGCCCGCTCACCGACCCACGCGCCCACGGGCTCGACCCCGCCCTCGCCTTCGACGTGGTGATCCCGTCCGTCCCCGGATTCACCTTCTCGGCAGCACCCGCCGAAACCGGCATGACCACGGCACGAGTCGCGCGGATGTGGACCACCCTCATGGATCGTCTCGGGTATGACCGCTACGGCACCCAGGGTGGCGACCTCGGCGCCTACGTCGCGCCGGAGATGGCGCTGGCCGCACCGGAACACGTGATCGGGGTGCATCTCGACGGCGGGATCGGTATGCCGACCGAGGCTGACGTCCCCGCGATGTCGGCCGAGGACCGCGCGCAGTGGGCGGAAATGCAGCAGTGGATGACCGGCGGCGTCGACCACCACGCCCTGTTGCGGGCGGCGCCGCAGACCTTCGCGCTCGGCTGGAACGATTCACCGGTGGCACTGCTGGCGTGGATGATGCAGAAGTTCCAGGAGTTCGCCTACATGGCCGATCGCGCCGAGGACGTGATCGACCGCGACCATCTGCTGACCAATATCGCCCTGTACTGGTTCACCCAGACCACCGGCACCTCGTCCTGGCCGATGTACGACGGACTGCGCGCGGGCGGCGGTTTCGGCTGGCCCACCGACCAGAACCTGGTGCCGACCGGCGTCTACGGTGGCGGGTCACCACTCATGCGCAAGATCGCCGATCACGGCAACAAGATCACCCACTGGCCGTCGGAAAACCCGGGCAACCATTTCGTCGCCATGGAGGAACCGGCCGCACACGTCGCCGACATCCGGACATTCTTCGCCGAGCTGCGCTGAACTTGCGCGTGGCAGTGCACGCGGGTGCACTGCCACGGCACTGGCGACCCCGAGACCGGATTCAGCGCTAGCGCTGACTCGCGTCCGGCACCCGGGGCGGACACGGCGCGCCGGGTGCGGTGACCAGCTCGAAGTGCCACCACTCATTGTCGAAGGTCCGGCAGAGCCCCCACCGATTGCCGTTGGCCTCGAGCCACTGCGCGCCCTCCTGCGGGCCGACGTCGACGGCGTGGCCCGAGACGTGGGTGGATTCTTCGGGCGGGAGGACCCAGCGGCGGGCTTCGTCGGGGCTGCCGTAGGTGGCGAGGCCGTCTTGCCAGAGCCATTCCTGCTGCTCGTACGTGCGGTGACCGGATGTGACGGACAACGGCACATCCTCGGCGTGGGCCTGTTGCTCGGCGAGGGTGTAGGCGGCGGCGAGGGCTGGGTCGAGGCCTTCGGTGCCCGCGGCCGATTGGAACTGTTCGCGCGGGTCGGGGTGAGCGGTTCCGATGCCGAGGGTGGTCGCGGTCGCGGCGGCGGCCATCGTCACCAGGATCCGGTCGGCCACGCGGCCGAGCACAGTATTCATAGGCGGATTCTATCGACCGGTCTGATCACCCAGACCGCGGCGCCACTGCTCGATCACCCGGCCGGTTTCGGTCTGCGGGGGTTCGCCGTAGAGCCATTCGCGGGCGAGTTGATGCCAGTTGGCGGTAACGCGCAGCTGACCGAGGGTCGCGAAGGTGAAAAGGTCGGCGCGGCGGGAGAACACGTGCTCGGGCGGCAGCAGCTGTTTGTGCATGCCCTGGAAGTCGGACGCGCGCGGGTCGACGGCGAGAAGTAGTGCGCCGGTGGCCAATTGGGGGGTGATGGTGACTTCCTCGTCGAGCAGATGCCAGCCTGTGGCAGCCCAGACGTAGGCCAGACTCTCCTCCACGGTGACCGCGGAATCGGGGTCGATGATCCCGCGCCCCACCCACGCCGCGAACAGATCCTCACCCCGCCCCTCCGCGGCTGCGCGCAGGACGTCACGTTCGAATTCGACGTGCGCCGGGTCCATCTCCTTGTAGAGACCGAAGTCGACGAAGGCGAGTTTGCCGTCGTCGGCCAGCAGCACATTGCCCGGATGCGGGTCACCGCAGAACTCGTTGTCGGCGAACAGGCCCGCGATATAGAAGCGGTAGATCAGCTCGCCGAGCCGGTCACGCTCGGCAGCGGGCAGCGTCTGGATATGCGAAAAGGGTTTCCCCGCAACGAATTCGGTGACCAGCACATTGTGGGTGCAGAATTCCTCGATGCTGTCGGGCACGATGATGAAGGGATGGCCGCGATAGCGCTGCGCGACCCGATGCTGGGTCTGAGCCTCGCGCTCGTAGTCGAGTTCGCTGCGCAGATTGCTGGCGACTTCCTCCAGCACGCTCGTATCGGCCATGCTCGGCAACACCGTGCTCGCCATCTTGCCGAGGAACTCGAGATTGCTGATATCGGCGTGGACGGCACGATCCACCCCGGGATACTTCACCTTGACCGCGACGACGCGCCCGTCGTGCAGTCGTGCCCGGTGTACCTGGCCGATCGACGCCGCCGCGATCGATGTCTCGCCGAACTCGGCGAAGGTCCGCGACAAGGGACCGAGGTCGTCCTCGATCACCTGCCGCATCATCGAGAACGGCATCGCGGGCGCCCGGTCCTGCAGGGCCGCGAGCTGGGCACGGAACTGCTCTCGATGCGCTTCGGGAACGAAGTCGAGATCGAGCACCGATCCCATCTGCCCGAGCTTCATCGCCGAGCCCTTCATACTTCCCAGCACCGCGACGATCTGCTGTGCCTTCATCATCGCCGACCGCTCGGCGAGAACCTCTCGCGCCTCGTCGGTGCGCCCTATCATCGACAGCCGCCGCCCGACTTCCCGCATAGCCTGACCGGCAGCGAACTGCCCCAGCTTCGCGCTGCGCGTCGCCCGCCCTCTGGGAACTCCACCGCTCGCCAATCCGCACCCCTGCCAGGCCCTGTACGCCGTATGTCGTGCGTCACATTACACCGGGGTGGCAGTCGCCGCCGGGCCGGCGAAACAGCCGAAAACCCCGGCACCCGCCGACGCGGACACCGGGGTATCGGAGCGGATGACTACACGCGTTCCTTGGAACGGGTGCGCACGCGCAAGGCGATCGGCTTGGAGGTTTCGGCGAAGAAGTCGTTGCCCTTGTCGTCGACGACGATGAAGGCGGGGAAGTCTTCGACGTCGATCTTCCAGACGGCTTCCATCCCGAGTTCGGGGTATTCGAGGACCTCGACGTTCTTGATGCAGTCCAGCGCCAGGCGCGCCGCGGGGCCGCCGATGGAGCCGAGGTAGAAGCCGCCGTGTTCGTCGCAGGCCTTGGTGACCTGGGCCGAGCGGTTGCCCTTGGCGAGCATGACCATCGAGCCGCCCGCGGCTTGGAACTGGTCGACATAGGAGTCCATGCGACCGGCGGTGGTGGGGCCGAACGAGCCCGAGGCGTAACCCTCGGGGGTCTTCGCCGGACCGGCGTAGTAGACGGCCATATCGCGCAGGTATTGCGGCATGGGTTCGCCCGCGTCGAGGCGTTCCTTGATCTTGGCGTGGGCGATGTCGCGGGCCACGACCAACGGGCCGGTCAGCGAAAGACGGGTCTTCACCGGGTATTTCGACAGTTCGGCGCGGATCTCGTCCATCGGGCGATTGAGATCGATCTTGACGACATCGCCACCGAGGATGTCGGCGGTCTGCTCCGGAAGGTACTGGGCCGGTTCGGTTTCCAGCTGCTCCAGGAAGATGCCGTCCTTGGTGATCTTGGCCAGTGCCTGGCGGTCGGCCGAGCAGGAGACGGCGATCGCGACGGGGCAGGACGCGCCGTGCCGGGGCAGGCGGACCACGCGCACGTCGTGGCAGAAGTACTTGCCGCCGAACTGCGCGCCGATGCCGAACTCACGGGTGAGCTGGAAGACCTCTTCTTCGAGCTCGACGTCACGGAACGCGTGGCCGGTGATCGAGCCCTCGGTGGGCAGGTTGTCCAGGTAGTGCGCCGAGGCGTATTTCGCTGTCTTCAAGGCGAATTCGGCGCTGGTGCCACCGATGACCACCGCGAGGTGGTACGGCGGGCAGGCCGCGGTGCCCAGCGAGCGGATCTTCTCGTCGAGGAACTCGAGCATGCGCTCGGGGTTCAGGACGGCCTTGGTCTCCTGGTACAGGAACGACTTGTTGGCCGAACCGCCGCCCTTGGCCATGAACAGGAACTTGTACACCGGGTTGTCGGCGTCGCCCTCGGTCGAGTACAGCTCGATCTGGGCGGGCAGGTTGGTGCCGGTGTTCTTCTCGTCCCACATGGTGATCGGGGCGAGCTGGGAGTAGCGCAGGTTCAGCTTGGTGTAGGCGTCGAAGATGCCACGGCTGAGCCATTCGGCGTCGTCGACACCGGTGAGCACGCCCTCGCTCTTCTTGCCCATCACGATCGCGGTGCCGGTGTCCTGGCACATCGGCAGGACACCGCCCGCGGAGATGTTGAGGTTCTTGAGCAGGTCGAGCGCGACGAAGCGGTCGTTGCCCGAGGACTCGGGGTCGTCGATGATCTTGCGCAACTGCCGCAGGTGCGCGGGGCGCAGATAGTGGCTGATGTCGTGGATCGCCGTCTCGGTCAGCAGCCGCAGCGCCTCGGGATCGACCTGCAAGAAGGTGCGCCCGTTGTGCTCGAAGGTGCTGACCCCCTCGCTGGTGAGCAGGCGGTAGGGCGTCTCGTCGGCGCCGATCGGCAGCAGATCGGAATAGCGGAACTCCGGCGCGGTCACGGATCGCACTCCTTCGGGCAGGGCGGGCACCGCAACACTGCGGAGCACCAGGCAGGGCTGGTCACAAAGCAATCCGCAGCCTACGACTCCTGCACACTGAGCCTCTTGTTAGGCAACCCTACCTTCCCGGTAGTGCCAGGAAACAGCTAGCTCAAGGATTGTCGAGGTTGCACGTTCAACACAAACGGTGCTACCCATTCTCCGGGCGGTGGCGGGGATGCACCGTTCAATCCGAAGCCTGCACCTTCAGAATCTGGAGCTCGATCGTGACCGATCCACAGTGGCTCGATGATGTCGAAATGCGTGCCTGGCTGGGCTATGTCCGGACCCGCGACCTGATCGCCGCGGCGATCGGGCGCGATGCCGGCCGGGCAGCCAACCTGAGCTATATCGAATATTCCGTCCTGGTCCACCTGGCCGACGCACCAGGTCAGCGGCTCACCTTCGCCGATCTGGCCGGTGCGCTCGAATGGTCGCAGAGCAGGCTCTCGCACCAGATCACCCGCATGCAGAAACGCGGCCTCGTCTCGCGCGAGACGATGCCGCACGACCAGCGCCGCACCGTGGCCAGGCTGACCACGACCGGCGGCCAACTGCTCACCACGGCCGCACCCGCGCATGTGCGCAGTGTGCGCAGGCACATGATCGATGTCCTCGATCGCGACCAGCTCGCCGCGCTCGCGGAGATCTACGACACCCTCGTCGACCATCACCGCAGTGCCGCAAGCGAATAGAACTTCGGCCGTTCGTGCTGGGCCGGTCGGCGTGCGCATTCGGTTGAAGGTTGCCGAAACTTCGGCTTTCGCCGAGTTCGTCAGTTCCACAGCGGCATCGCCGGCTCGACCAGGTGCGAGGTGCGGGCCCGCCCGGCGCGGATGTGCCGGGCGGGCTCGTCCTATGAACCCGAACTGCCACCGGAGGAATCCGGGCGCGCCTTGCCCAGCCCGCCGCGGCTGACCGTGCCACCCTTGTCCGGAGCGCCGCGATCGAAGACATCGCCGCTGGTCGGGCGCAGGAAACTGCCCGCGGCGAGGGCCACGGCGACACCGATCGCCGGGTACACGAACGTGTCGGTGTGCTGGTACCAGAAGCGCGAATACCTGGAATCGGAAGTGTCGCACCGGTCGTCGGCCACGCGAACGTCGGTGGTCTTGTCCACGCAGACAGCGACCGACGCCGGCTTCGCGGCGGCCGAGGTGGTCGTGGTCGCCCGCGATGTCGTCGTCGGGGGCTTCGAGGTGGTCGTCAGGGTGGTCGACGCCGCGCGCGGTGCCGGTTTCGGGGTGGCGGTGCCACACCCGGCCGAGACCAGTGCCACCGCCACCACGGCAGGCAACGTATAGGACACACTGCGCGACATCATGATTCGGCTACGCGAACCTTCGATATCCGAAACCGCACTCACGAAATTCCCCCTCGGACGGTGACGATCAACCGCCGATACTATCCAGCCGCGGCGCCGCTGGCGACTGTTCCGTTGGTCGCGAAATCCCGGTTGCCGGAATTCTTTTGGACCGAATCGACGCCCAGCGCGCGTTCGAAGCCGGCCGGAACGATGATGTCGTCGCGGGTCAGGTCGGTGATCGAGGTCTTGCGCAGACCCAGTAGCGCGGAATCGATGCCGCCGCGCAGGATGTCGAGAACATTCTCGACACCGGCCTGACCGTTGGCCGCCAGACCCCACAGGGAGGCGCGCCCGATCAGCACTGCACGCGCACCGAGCGCCACGGCCTTCACGACATCACTGCCGCGCCGGATGCCACCGTCGAGGAGCACCTCGATCTGGTCACCGACCGCGTCGGCGAGCACCGGCAGTGCGCGGATGGCGGCGGGAGTGCCGTCGAGATTGTTGCCGCCGTGGTTGGACACCGAGATGCCGGCAACGCCCGCGTCGACGGCGCGCAGAGCGTCGTCGACGCGCATCACACCCTTGAGCAGCACCGGGCCGTCCCACTGCGCGCAGATCCAGGCGACATCGTCCCAGTCCGGTGCGGGGGTCTGCATCCATTCGCCGTAGGCGCCGAAGAACCCGGGCGCCGCGCCGCCGCCGACCGCCATATTGGGCGCGGTGAGGTCGGGAATGCTGCCCGAGCGCAGGTAGGTCGCGAGCCAGCGCGGGCGCGCGAGGGTCTGCGGCGCGAACTTCATCATCGTGCGCAGGTTCAGCGATTCCGGGATCACCGGGCTACCCCAGTCGCGACCGTGCGAGAACGACCAGTCCAGCGTGAGGATCAGGCCCACCGCCCCGGCCTTCTTCGCCCTGGCCATCCGCTCGAGGATCTGGTCCTTGTTGCCGCACCAGTACAGCTGGAACAGGGTCGCCGGGTTGGCGGCGAGGACATCCTCGACGGGCTTGCTCGCGAAAGAGCTGAGCCCCATGGCGATTCCGCGCGCCGCCGCGGCGCGAGCGACGGCGACCTCACCGTCGGGGTGCACCGCCTGCACGCCGGTCGGCGAGATCAGCACCGGCATGGAGACCTGCCGACCGAGCACCGTGGTCGACTGGTCGCGCTCGCCGATCGGGCCCGCGCAGTGCGGGGCGAAACCGAGTTCGGTGAACGCGGCCTGGTTGTCTTCGATGGTCTGTCCGCGTTCCGAACCGGCGATCAGCGCGCCGTACACCGACTTCGGCAGGCGCTTGCGGGCGCGCCGCTGCGCCTCGGCAACGGTCTCGAACCAGGGATTCATCGGGGTCCTTCCTCATGATCCTGCGGCCACCATCGGCGCAGGTCTTCCAGTAATGCGATCGTGGCGATCCCGAGCAGATCGGCGCCTTCGTCGGCGTTCGATCCGGTGGGATCGCCGAGGATTCCGTTGGGGCTCGCGGCCCGCACACCGCCCGCGCGCAGCAGCGGCAGCAGTTCGGTGAGCGGGCGCCGATCCCCTGGTTCGGCCAGTTCGGTGCGCACCAGGTCGGGGCTCAGCGCGAGCTGGATCGAGGTTTCGGTGCGCCCGGCGTGCGGGTCGCCGCCGTAGCCGGGCGAGAACAGCCGCACATCACGCGACTCCGACCGCAGCAACGCCACCGCGCGGCGCAGCGCTTCCATATTGCCGCCGTGCCCGTTCACCAGCACGATCCGCGAGAAGGTGTCCGTGGCGGAGCGGCACAGTTCGACGACGAGGAACTCCAGCGCGGCCTGGCCGATCGACAAGGTGCCCGCGAACCCCGCGTGCTCGCCGCTGGCCCCGTAGGGAACGGCAGGCGCGATGAGCACGTCGGAGCGCTCGGCCGCGGCCCGCAGGCAGACCGCCGACGCGATGTCGCTGTCGGTCGACAGCGGCAGATGCGGGCCGTGCTGCTCGGTCGCGCCGAGCGGGATGACCAGGATCACTCCCGCGGCGGCGCGCACACCTGCCTCGGGCGATGTGAGGTGCGCCACGAACATGGCGCCAACATTAACGTCAGTCACTGACATAATCAATAGCTCGTGCAGGTCGAGCGCCCCTCTCTATCCTGTATCCATGTCCGCCCCGCCTTCGCGCGCACCGATGTCGACTCCGAAGCAACCGGGGCACCGCGGGCGTCCGCCGCGCACCACGCGTCGCCAACTCGAGGTGATCGCGATGAAACTGTTCGCCGAGCACGGGTTCGACGACGTCACCGTGGAGCGCATCGCCGCCGAAGCCGGCGTCAGCGAGCGGACCTTCTTCCGCTACTTCCCCACCAAGGCCGAGGTGCTGTGGCACCAGTTCGACAACGAGGTCGACGACCTGCGCGCCGCGTTCGCCGCGGTTCCCGCCGACGAGCCGATGATGGCGGCAGTTCGCCGAATCGTGGTGGCGGCCAACAGATATCGCGCCGAGGACATTCCGGAATTGCGCACCAGAATGCGACTGGTCTCCGGCGTTCCCGCACTCTCGGCGGGCGCGGGAGCGCACTACGACGCGTGGGAACACGCCGTCGGTGAGTTCGCCGCGAGCCGCCTCGGCGCGAGCGCGGGCGACCTCGTTCCGCTGGCCATCGGACGCACCACCCTGGCCGCCGCGCGCGCCGCGTTCGACGCCTGGCTCGAGCGCGGTGACACCGATCTGACCGTCTATCTGGACCAGGCACTACGGGCACTGGAGCGCGGGTTCGCTCCGGAATAGCCGACAGCGCCACGTTTGGGCAGCACGGCAAAGGGGGTATGAGTATTCTCAGGCTCAACGCGCACTGTGCGCACCGAGAACATCCGTCGTCGAAAGGGGCAGGGGTTTCCATGTCCGAGGTGTCCACGAGTCTTTCGGCGGATTCGCTGCCAGCGCAGCCGCTCGACAATCTGCTCCCGCAGCTGGTCGAGCACCTGCGGCAGAACCGCACCGGGCTGCGGGAAGAGTGGGCACGGCGTATCACCGAGGCCGAGCTGCTGACCGCCATGACCCCGGAGGAAATCTTCTCCGAGGCGACGTCGATGTACGACAACTACGTCGAGGTGCTGGTCACCGGTAGCGTCGAAGCACTGCAGGCCTACGCCCGCGACCTGTCCGAGCGCATCATTCCGCGAGGCGTCGAGACAGACGAGGTCATCGGCATCGTGCTGCTGCTGCGCGACGTGCTCGCCCGCAGCCTCTTCGAGAAATACCAGTCCAACTTCGAGCTGCTCAACCGCGTGCTCGACGCCTACGAACCGGCCGCCAACCGCATCGCCAACACCGTGGCCGTGTCGTTCGTGCAGGAGCGCGAGCGCGTCATCAGCCGCCAGCAAGAGGCCATCCGCGAGCTGTCCACCCCGGTGCTGCAGGTCCGCGAGCAGCTGCTCATCCTGCCGATCATCGGTGTGCTCGACTCCCAGCGCGCCCGCCAGCTCACCGAGCAGCTGCTGCGCGCCATCCGCGCCAATCGCGCCAAGGTGGTCGTCATCGACATCACCGGTGTGCCCGCGATCGACTCCGTGGTGGCCAACCACCTCGTGCAGACCGTCGACGCGTCCGGTCTGATGGGCGCCAGCGTGATCATCACCGGCCTGTCCTCGGAGATCGCGCTGACCCTGGTGACCATCGGCCTTGACCTGTCCAAGATGAACGCGGTCGGCGACCTGCAGGGCGGCATCGAAGAAGCTGAGCGCCTACTCGGGTACGAGGTCTCCCGAGTGACCGAGCGCTTGAGCGAGCGGGACGGGCGCTGACCAAGCCACCATGCCGGTACCTATTCTCAAGCAGGGCACGTACCTGATCGCCTCGGTACAGTCGGCCCTGACCGACGCCGACACCGAGCGGTTGCAGGACGACCTGATGAAGCAGGTCAGTCGCTATCGCGCGACCGGCATCATCGTCGACGTCACCGCCATCGACGTCATGGATTCCTTCGCCGCGCGCTCGTTGCGCACCATCGCGCACATGACCCAGTTGCGCGGCGCGGAAACCGTCATCGTCGGGCTGCAACCCGAAGTCGCCTTCGCCATGGTGCAACTGGGCCTGACATTCGAAGACATGCACACCGCGCTGGATCTCGAGGAAGGCCTCTCCTGGCTGAATCGGCACCCGCGGCGACGAGACGGTCGCGACAGTGGCCGCTGAGCAGGTGGCGATCGCGGTCAAGGTGTCCGAGGACATCGTCACCGCCCGGCAAGCCGGCAGCGAATTGGCCGGTGATCTCGGTTTCACCCTCACCGATCGCACCATGATCTCCACCGCCATCTCCGAAATCGCCCGCAACATCACCAGCTACGCGGGCAGCGGCGAGATCAGGCTGCTCATCGACTTGCGCGAGGGTCGCCGCGCGCTCGTCATCCAAGCCGAGGACCAGGGCCCCGGCATCCGCGACATTCCCCGCGCGCTGGAAGACGGCTATTCCACCGGCCGCGGACTCGGACTCGGCCTGCCCGGCGCACGCAGACTGATGGACCGCCTCACCATCGATTCGGCCCCGGGCCGCGGGACGTTGATCGAGATGTGGAAGTGGGTACCCGACGTTGCATGAGGACGGGATCATCGGGCGCATGGAGTGGTCGACGGCCGGCCGGGCACTGCCCGGCCAGAACGTCTCCGGTGACCGCGCGCTCGTGCTCGACACCGGCGCCGGCGTGCTGTTCGCGGTGCTCGACGGGCTCGGCCACGGTGCGCCCGCGGCCGAGGCGGCCGATCGCGCCACGACCATCCTCACCGAGAACTGTGGCGAACCGCTGGATGTGCTGATGGTGCTCTGTCATCGCGCGATGGTCGAAACTCGCGGCGCCGCAGTGTCTTTGGCCTTGATCGAGCCGGGCGAGACGTTGCAATGGCTCGGCGTGGGCAATGTCGATTCGCGACTGCTCACCCTCGGCCCGGCCGGTCCGGAACTGCGGGCCACGATGCTGCTCACCGGCGGCATCGTCGGCTACCGGCTGCCCTCGCACCTGCAGCCGCAGACGCTGCCGATCCGCCCCGGCGATCTGCTGCTGATGGCGACCGACGGCATCGTCGCGGTCGGCCCCGAATCGCTCGACCTGGCCAAACCCGCCACCGCGATCGCGGGCGACCTGCTCGCACGCGACGCGAAGGACACCGACGACGCACTGGTACTCGCGGCGCGTTTCCGTGGGCCCTGCCCATGAGGCCGCGACACCGCGGCCCGTTCCCCCAGACCTGGCCGATGAGAGGTTGCCGATGAGCGCTGTCCTGGTCGCATTTCTGGACGACTATTCGGCGGCTATGCGCCGCCATGTCGCCGCGCCAGGCCAGGCCGGGCTCTCCGAGGGCTACGACCTCGGTCGGCGGGCCCTCGTCGAGGACATCAGCCTGCTCGACCTCACCGAGAACCACTTCCGGGCCGTCGCCGAGGACCCCGAGATCCGGGACGACCCACGCCGCGCCGAAATCGCCCTGGAATTCCTGCTACAGACGATGGCGGCCCTCGATATCGCCACCCGTGGTTATCTCGACGGCACCCGCCGGTACGAGCAACAGCGTTCCCGCGCAGAGGATCTCGAAGGTCGCGACGCCTTTCGTACCGCGCTGGTGGAATCGTTGCAGGACGGTTTCTTCGTCGCCGACGACCACGGCACCATCGTCGAGGTGAACTCGGCGTTCGGGGTACTCACCGGCTACGGCGCCACCGAGGTGCCGTTTCGGCTACCGCATCCGTGGGCACTGTCCGATCGCTCCGGGTACCCCCAGATCGGCACGGAGGCAGCGCGATTCGTGATGCCGGTACGTCATCGTGACGGCCGGGAACGCTGGCTGGCGGTGAGCGCGAGCTCGCTGGTGAAGCAGGAGAACGACGAACGGATCTTCGTCGGCACCGTGCGCGATGTGACCGCCGAACACGACGCACAGGCCCGCGACCAGGCCGCCTCGCGCCTGGCGACCGCCGTCGGCGCGGCGACGAGCATGGTGGAAGTCCTCGCGGTCGGACTCGACGAACTGCGCCGGACGATGGGTGCCGCGACCGCCCTGGTCGCGATCTGGCCGAGCCGGACCGGGCGACCCGACGTCTACTCCTGCGGCGCGACGCCGTCGAGTACCGAACAGGAGCCCGAAACCACCGGCACCGCACCACAATTCACCGCCGCGCCGATGCGCCAGAGCGGGCCACGCGCCGACGGCCCGGTCGTGCTCGACGACGACACCCAGGCGCTGCTCGACCGCTCGCGCAGGCAGACCGCCCGCGGGCTCTCGGCAATCACCGGCGACGAAGGCGGCGTCGACGCGGTCGTGGCGCCGCTCGGCGAGACCGGTGACGCGGCGCTGTGGGTGCGCTTCGGCGCACCGCGCGCGGTCAGTGCGGCCGATTGGGCGCTGTACTCGTTGCTCGTCGGCCATCTCAGCGTCGCACTGCAGCGCGCACGCAACTTCGATCAGGCACGCGCCACTTCGCTGACTCTGCAGCGGGCGATGCTCGGACCGATCGAACTGCCGCCGCGGTTCTCGGTGCACTACGAACCCGCCTTGCCACCGCTCGAGATCGGCGGCGACTGGTACGACGTGGTGCCGTTGCGCGACGGCACCATCGGCGTCGTCGTCGGCGACTGCGTCGGGCGCGGCCTGTCCGCGGCGGTGGTGATGGGCCAATTGCGGACCGCGGCAAGGGCTTTGCTGCTACGTGGGGCCGGACCGGCGCAGTTGCTCGCCGAACTCGACGCCGTGGCCTCGCGGATCCCGGGCGCCATGTGTACGACGGTGTGCGCGGCCGTGCTCGATCCCGAGCGCGGGATGGTGCGGTACTCCAATGCCGGCCACATGCCGCCGGTCCTCGCACCGCCCGGCGGTCCGGGCCGGATTCTCGAGGGCGGCCGCGCGGTCCCGCTCGCCACCTTCGACACGCCGCGCAGGCCCGAGGCCACCACGGCGGTGCCGCCGGGCGCGACCCTGGTGCTGTTCACCGACGGGCTCGTCGAGCAGCGCGGGTACGACATCGCCGAGGGCTTCGTCAAGATCGCCGAAGTACTGAGCGAAACCGGCGCCGCACTCCCCCGCGATGTGGCCGACGCGGTGCTGTCGCGACTGTGCCCACCCGCGGGTTATGACGACGACGTCGCCATGGTCGTCTACCGTCAGCCTCCCGAGCCGTTGTGTCTCGACTTCCCCGCTGCCGCAGCGGAATTGGCCGGCGTACGTCGCGGCCTGTACCGCTGGTTCGCCACCGCCGCGGTCCCGCACGACCTGGCCGCCGACCTCGTCGCCGCGGCCAACGAGGCCTGCAGCAACAGCGTCGAACACGCCTACCGCGACGCCGAAGCGGGCCGCGTCAGCCTCACGGCCCGCTGCGACGGCGACCGGGTGGTCCTCGAGATCGCCGACAACGGCCACTGGATCCCCACCCCGACCGATCCCGGCTATCGCGGTCGCGGTGTCGAGATGATGCGGGTGCTCACCGAGGACCTCACCTTCGACCACGACGAGAACGGCACCCGGGTTCGCATGTGGGTGACGCTGCCCTCGATCACCTTCCCCACCGCGAACCCGCTGCGCGCCTCCTCACGTCCGCCGACGGTCAGCTCGCGGCAGAATTCGTTCTGACGGGTCGTCCCGCGACAGCGGTGACGAGCGAGGTCAGCGGGCGGCGGTACTGCCGAGAACCAGCAGATCCGGCACGGGGTGGTCGACGAGCGGAGTGGAACGGACCGCCGGGGCGATAGTCGTGCAGCGGCGCGCCAGCAGGGTGCCGCACGAGTGAACGGCGGTCGTGATCAAGTCCTCGGCCAGGGGGAGGTCGTCCTCACGGTAGGCGTACACCGTGAAGCGCACGGTGTGCTGGTCGTTGCGCGGATCGGCCTGCAGCACCGCTTCGGCGGGGCAGCTCGACAGGAGCATGATCGCGGCAGCCAGGTCGGCGCAGGGATCACCGCCGATCAACGAGCCCGAGGCGAAGGCAGCGAAAAGTGTACGCAGGCAAGGCTGTTCGGGACGCAGCTGGGAATCCTGGATCTGTGACCAGCGACGCAAGGCCGGGTGGTCGGCGATATCAGGACGGTCCTGCCAGCGTCGGCGCGCGCAGGCGAGCAGCCGGGCCGCGGTCGAGTCCCACAGGTGCGGCGCCTCGATACTGGCGACGATGCGCAGGCGACGACATTCGTCGACAGCGGCCGGGGGTGGTTCGATGGGCGGTTTCGCCGCCGGTCGGTACGTCTGCATTGTCGACCTCCTACCGCACGAGAGAAGAACCGAACGGGTCCTGCGCGGTGGCGCTACCGCGACGCCAGGCCAGGCGGAATGCCCACGCCGAGGCCGTGACGGACATGCCGACGAGGATTCCGATCACCCCGAAAACGATCGCGGCGGACCAGCCGACACCCTGCGATCGAGCGATCAGCGCCGAGGCGAGGATCGGCCCCGCGGTGATCAGCACGGGAATCAGCAGGATCAGTCCGAGCGTCACCAGGGTCGGCGGCGTCATCGCTGTTTTCGCTGCGGAGAATTCTCGCCGAGAGACGATTGTGTGCGGCCCCGACGGCTGCGTGACTGTAGCCATTTCCGCCCTCTCCGTTACCTGAATGGAACCCAGCGAAACCCTCGAGTCCAAACGTACAGCCCCGGTCCGGCCTCCTGCGCACTTCGTCACGAAAAAGTGATAACTCACAATTGAACCGAACTCGGCTTTTATCTATATGCCCAGCTCACCACATGTTTTTCGGTTAGCTAACAATTTGCTGCTTATCCTTTTTATTCAGATCGGATAACGATTGCAGACGTCGCTCACGCACTGACCGAGAGAGCCGGAACCCATCGGGAACATACTCGAAAAACGCGGGTTTCTCGTCGACGAAATATCCGGCTATCTCCCTGATCAGATGTCACCACGCATCAGCTCGGTTCACTACCGAAGCTGCCCTCCAAGCGATTTCGCGAACCGGGATGCACGAGCCGTGCCACGCTGACCAGCCCGCCCGACGACCAGGTGCGGCGCCGGATCAGCAGGCACGGCTCGTCGGCGTCGATGCCGAGCAACACGCACTCTTCGCGCGCCGCCCGCACCGCCTCGACGACATGCTCGCCGCGCAGCAACGGGGCGACCTCACTGAGGTAGATGTTCGGGGTGACGGCGGTGAAGTCCTGGGCAAGATAGTCGGGGGCCTGCGCCGGGTTGACATAGCGGTCCTCGAGCTGGATCGGCACACCGTCCTCGAAGTGCACCAGCAGCGAGTGGAACACCTTGGGGCCCATCGCATTCGCGAGTTCCTGATCGCCCGGTACCTCGGACCGCACGAACACCACCTCGGTGCGATGACGGTGCCCACGGCCGGTGATCTCGTCGGCGATGTTGCGGACCTCGAACAGCGGCGAGGTGGCCTTGCTCGCCGCGACGAACGTGCCGACACCCATCACCCGGGTGAGCGCGCCGTCGGCGGTGAGATCACGCAGCGCGCGGTTGATCGTCATCCGGGACAGGCCGAGCGCGGCGACGAACTGGTTCTCGGACGGTATCTGCTCCCCCACGGTCCACCGTCCGGCCTTGATCTGCGCCATGATCAGCTGCTTGACCCGCTCGTACGCCGCGAACTCGCTGCCCAGCTCGCCGTACAGCGCGGCCAGCTCCGCATCGATTATCTCGATCGCCACCACCGAATATCTCCTCGCCTCGCCCAGAGAATACGTTGCGCCCGAACGTCCACGTCACTTGTATATACAGGACTATACTGGTCGCATGAACGACGCGACACCGCCTGCCTCCGGCCCTCGTCCTGTGTCCGCTCCGCGCGGCACCGAGCTGCACACCCTCGGTTGGCAACAGGAGGGCGCGCTGCGGATGCTGATGAACAATCTCGATCCCGAGGTCGCCGAACGCCCCGATGACCTGGTCGTCTACGGCGGAACCGGGCGCGCGGTGCGCAGCTGGGCGGCGTTCGACGCGATCGTGCGCACGCTGGAGACCCTCGCCTCGGACGAGACGCTGCTGGTGCAGTCGGGCAAGCCGGTGGGGGTGTTCCGCACCAACGAGTGGGCGCCGCGGGTGTTGCTGGCGAATTCGAATCTCGTCGGCGACTGGGCCAACTGGGCCGAGTTCCGCAAGCTCGAGCAGTTGGGGCTGATGATGTACGGGCAGATGACGGCCGGGTCGTGGATCTACATCGGCAGCCAGGGCATTCTGCAGGGCACCTATGAAACCTTCGGCGCGGTGGCGCGCAAGCGTTTCGGTGGCACCCTCGCGGGCACCATCACGCTCACCGCGGGGGTCGGCGGGATGGGTGGCGCGCAACCTCTCGCGGTGACGATGAACGACGGCGTCGCGCTGTGTGTGGACTGCGACCCGGCACGCATCGATCGGCGGATCGCCCACGGATACCTCGATACGAAAGCCGAAACCTTGCGGCAGGCACTGGATCTCGCCATCGCCGCGCGGGACGAGCGCAGGCCGCTCTCGATCGGCCTTGTCGGCAACGCGGCCGAGGTGTTCCCCGAACTGCTGGCCATGGGCGCGCCGATGGATATCGTCACCGACCAGACCTCGGCCCATGATCCGCTGTCCTACTTGCCGATCGGGGTCGCGCTCGAGGACTGGCACAGCCTCGCCGAGAAGGACCCGGTCTGGTTCACCACCGAGGCACAGGCGTCGATGGCCGCGCATGTCGAGGCGATGGTCGGATTCATGGATGCGGGCGCCGAGGTGTTCGACTACGGGAACTCGATCCGCGACGAGGCCCGAAAGGGCGGCTACGACCGGGCTTTCGCGTTTCCCGGCTTCGTGCCCGCCTACATCCGCCCGCTCTTCGAAGAGGGCCTCGGCCCGTTCCGCTGGGCCGCGCTCTCGGGCGATCCGGCCGACATCGCCGCGACCGACCGCGCGATCCTGGAGCTGTTCCCGGACAACGACCACCTGCGCCGCTGGATCACCATGGCGGGCGAGAAGGTGAAATTCGAAGGGCTGCCCGCGCGGATCTGCTGGCTCGGTTACGGCGAACGTCACCGTGCGGGCCTGAAGTTCAACGAGATGGTCGCCTCGGGCGAGCTGTCGGCTCCCCTGGCCATCGGCCGCGACCACCTCGACTCCGGCTCGGTGGCCTCGCCCTACCGGGAAACCGAGGCGATGGCCGACGGTTCCGACGCGATCGCCGATTGGCCGCTGCTCAACGCACTGCTCAACA
Organism: Nocardia sp. FBN12; assembly: GCF_050320175.1. Lineage (GTDB taxonomy): Bacteria > Actinomycetota > Actinomycetes > Mycobacteriales > Mycobacteriaceae > Nocardia. The sequence continues at coordinate 3,186,063 of NZ_CP190048.1, forward strand.
CCGCGTCCGGGGCGAGCTGGGTGTCGATCCATCACGGTGGCGGGGTCGGGATGGGTCGTTCGATCCACGCGGGTCAGGTGTGTATCGCCGACGGGACCGCGCTGGCCGCGCAGAAGCTGGAGCGGGTGCTGACCAATGATCCGGGCACCGGGGTGATGCGGCATGTCGACGCGGGTTACGAGCGTGCGGCCGAGGTGGCGCGCGAGCGCGGCGTGCGTATCCCGATGCGAGAAGGCTGACAACACCTCTCTTCACTTTCAATATATAGCGCAGGTGGGGACTTGCGGCAAGGCCCAGGGGTTGCTGCACAATCATCCGGTCGCACCGGAAAAAGTACAGTTAGGGGCCTATGTCAGCGCACGGGTACGAAGAGGAACGCCGGTCCGAGCAAAGCTATGTCGCCGGGTTGTACTCGCGCCTCGATGCCGAGCGGGCACGGGTGAAGGGCCGCTACGGCGCCGCCCTGCGGTCCAAGGGCGACTCCCCGATGGAGCGCGACAACGAGGTGCGGGCGCTGGGCAAACAAGTGCAGCGCCTCGACGTGGCCGACAACGGGCTGTGTTTCGGCCGCCTCGACTCCGCCTCGGGTGAGCGGTCCTACATCGGCCGGATCGGGCTGTTCGACGAGTCGAACGACCTGGAACAGCTGCTCCTGGACTGGCGGGCGCCCGCGGCGCGCGCATTCTATGTCGCCACCGCGGCGAACCCGGAGGGCATGCGCAGGCGGCGCCAGTTCCACACCAGGGGACGGCAGGTGGTCGATTTCACCGATGAGGTGCTCGGCCGCCCCGATGGGAGCGAGGGTGGGGCGGACGCCGCGCTGCTCGCCGCCGTCGACGCGCCGCGCGGGGACGGGATGCGCGATATCGTCGCGACGATCCAGGCCGAACAGGACGAGATCATCCGTCTCGAGCACCCCGGCGTGACCGTGATCGAGGGCGGCCCCGGCACCGGCAAGACCGTGGTGGCGCTGCACCGCGTGGCGTACCTGCTCTACACCCAGCGCCGGCGGATGGAGCGCCAGGGCGTGCTGGTGGTCGGGCCCAACCCGGCCTTCCTGAACCACATCGCCCATGTGCTGCCCTCGCTCGGCGAGACGAACGTCGTGTTCGCCACCACCGCCGACCTCGTGCCCGGTCTGCGCGCGATCGCGCAGGACGCACCGGAGGCGGCCCGGCTGAAGGGTTCGCTGCGAATTCTGGACGTCCTCGCCGCGACGATCGCGGACCGTCAGCGCCTGCCCGAGGTGCCGCTGACCATCGCGCTGACCGATGTGACGGTGCGCATCGACGCCGCGACCGCGGAGTGGGCCAGGCAGGAAGCGCGCGAGAGCGGGCGGCCGCACAACGAGGCGCGCGCGGTGTTCGCCGAGATCGTCACCTACGTGCTCACCGAACGCGCGATCGCCCGGATCGGTGAGGGCTGGCTGACTCGCGACGACACCGAGGCCTGGGAGCAACTGCGCGCCGACCTGGTCCGCGAGCTCGCCGACACTGCCGAGTTCACCGCGGCGCTCGATCAGTGCTGGCCGATCCTGCAACCGGAAACCGTGCTGTCCCAGCTGTATTCGTCGCACGATCGGTTGCGGGCGGCGGGCGCGGACGCGGCGCTGTGGCGGGCCGACGGTGGCGCGTGGACGGTGTCGGACGTGCCGCTGCTCGACGAACTGGTCGACCTGCTCGGCCGTGACAAGGCCGCCGACGACTCCGCCGAGCGCGAACGCAAAGCCGAGGCCGAGTACGCGGCCGGTGTGCTCGACACGCTGATCAGCCGCGAAGACCTGATGGACGACGAGGACCACCTCCTCGCCCAGGACATGCTCTACGGCGAGGACCTGGCCGAACGCTTCCTCGAGCGCGACACCCGCGAACTCGCCGAACGTGCTGCGGCAGACCGGGACTGGACCTACGGTCACGTGGTGGTCGACGAGGCCCAGGAACTGTCGGAGATGGATTGGCGCGTGCTGATGCGCCGCTGCCCGAGCCGCTCCTTCACGATCGTCGGCGATCTGGCGCAACGCCGGTCGGCAGCAGGCGCGACCTCGTGGGCCACGATGATGGAGCCCTATGTCCAGAGCCGCTGGATCTACCGTTCCCTGACCGTGAACTACCGGACCCCGGCGGAGATCATGGCTGTGGCCGCCGACGTGCTCGCCGAGTTCGCGCCCGACGTACGTCCGCCGGATTCGGTCCGCTCCTGCGGTGTCGCGCCCTGGTCGCGCCGAGTCGCTGCCGACGAATTGCCCTGCGCGATCGAGGAATTCGTCCGGGACGAGGCGGGCCGCGCGGGGACGAGCATCGTGATCGGGCCGCCGGGCGTCGCCGGCACGGTGCCCGCGTCGGAGACGAAGGGCCTCGAGTTCGACGCGGTGCTCGTCGTGGATCCGCAGCGAATTCTGGCCGACGGACCGCGCGGTGCCGCCGAACTCTACGTCGCCCTCACCCGCGCCACCCAGCGCCTCGGCGTCCTGCATCAGACCCCGCTACCGGAATCGCTGCGTGGGCTCACCGCGGACGAACCCGCACAGCAGTTGCGGGCGTAGCCGCCGCGGCGCGCAGATCAGCCGAGCGGGCCGGTCGCCGACTCGGCGGCGGCCAGCAGGGCGCCGGTTGCCGCCAGCCGGACCGCTGCTTCGATTTCCGGAGCGAGGTGGCGGTCGGGGCCAGGGCCGGGGATCTCGGTACGCAGGGCCGCGACGACGGCCGCGGTGGCGGGCGCCGGGGTCAGCGGTGCACGCAGGTCGAGGCCGCGGGCAGCCGTGAGCGCCTCGATGGCCAGGACTCGGGTCAGGCCGTCGAGGGCGCGGCGGAGTTTGCGGGCGGCGGACCAGCCCATCGAGACGTGGTCCTCCTGCATCGCCGAGGACGGGATCGAGTCGACCGAGGCGGGCGCGGCCAGGCGTTTGAGGTCGGAGACGATGGCGGCCTGGGTGTACTGGGCGATCATGTGGCCGCTGTCGACACCGGGATCGTCGGCCAGGAACGGCGGCAGGCCGTGGTTGCGGGCCTTGTCGAGGAAGCGGTCGGTGCGGCGTTCGCTCATCGAGGCGACGTCGGCGATCACGACGGCGAGGAAGTCGAGGACATAGGCGACGGGGGCGCCGTGGAAGTTGCCGTTGGATTCGACGCGACCGTCGACGGTGACGACGGGATTGTCCACGGCACTGGCCAATTCGTAGCCCGCGATGCGTTCGGCGTGGTCGAGGGTGTCGCGGGCGGCGCCGGCGACCTGGGGTGCGCAGCGCAACGAGTAGGCGTCCTGGACGACGGTGCAGTCCGGGGTCGCGTGGCTGGCGACGATCGGCGAATCCGCGAGCACGCGAATCATATTCGCGGCCGCGATCGCCTGGCCCGGTTGCGGGCGCAGCGCCTGTAGGTCGGCGGCGAACACCTTGTCGGTGCCGAGCAGACCCTCCACGCTCATCGACGCGGTCACATCGGCCAGGCGCAGCAGGGCGCGCAGGTCGTGGCAGGCGAGCACCAGCATGCCGAGCATGCCGTCGGTACCGTTGATCAGCGCGAGGCCTTCCTTCTCCGCGAGCTCGACCGGGGCGATGCCGGCGGCGGCCATGGCCTCGGCCGCAGACATGAAGTCGCCGTGCGTATTTCGCACCATCCCCTCACCGATCACCGCCAGCGCGACGTGCGCCAGTGGCGCGAGATCACCGGAACAGCCGAGGCTGCCGTACTCGTAGACCACGGGGGTGATTCCCGCCGACAGCAGCGCGGCATAGGTCTGCGCGACCACCGGGCGCACCCCGGTCCGGCCGGTGGCCAGGGTGGACAGGCGAAGCAACATCAGCGCGCGCACCACCTCGCGCTCCACTTCGGCGCCGGACCCGGCCGCGTGCGAACGAATCAGACTCCACTGCAACTGCTTACGCGACTCCAGTGGGATGTGACGGACGGCCAGCGCACCGAAACCGGTCGACACGCCGTACACCGGCCTCGGGTCCGCGGCCAGCGCCTCGATCCGCGCACGGCTGGCCCCGATGGCGGCGACCGCCTCGTCCGACACCACGACGCCGGCACCGTCCCTGGCCACCCGCACCACATCCTGCGGCGAGACCGAACCCGTGCCGACGACGACCGGTCCGGACCGATCCGAGTCGATGCTCACGATGCTTCTCCCTTCACTGCGGTCCACTCTTGACGTTCTTGTCTATACAGGTCTATACCTATCGTACGTGACCTGGCGCACATCCGCCGGGTCCGCGCTCTACGGCGTCACCGCAGAAAGACAGGCCGCAATTGACACGCACCGGCACACCAGACGATCTCCTCTCCCCCGAACGCCGAACCATCGACGTCGTCCCCGACGACGAACGCCACGGCACACCCAGGAGCCAGTTCACCCTGTGGTTCGGGGCGAATATGCAGATCACGGCAGTGGTCGACGGCGCACTGGCGGTGGTGTTCGGCGCCGACGCGATGTGGGCCATCATCGGCCTGCTGCTCGGCAACGTCTTCGGCGGCACGGTGATGGCACTGCATTCCGCGCAGGGACCGCGGATGGGATTGCCGCAGATGATCTCGAGCCGCGCGCAGTTCGGCGTCAAGGGAGCGGTGATCCCGCTGGTGCTGGTGATCCTGATGTATCTCGGGTTCGCTGCTACCGGCACCGTGCTCGCCGGGCAGGCGGTGAACAACATGCTCCATGTCGACAATCCGGTGATCGGGATCGTGGTGTTCGGGGCGCTCACCGCGTTCGTCGCGATCACGGGCTATCGCCTGATCCATGTGGTCGGCCGGGTGGCGACGGTGGTCGGCATCGTCGGCTTCACGTATCTGACGGTCCGGTTGTTCACCCAGTACCCGGTCGGCGACTTCATCGGCGTGAAGGGTTTCGACGCGGTGACCTTCCTGCTGGCGATCTCGCTCAGCGCGGGCTGGCAGCTCACCTTCGGTCCCTATGTCGCCGACTACTCCCGCTATCTGCCCCGCAGCACCAGTGAGCGCACCACCTTCTGGTCGACGTTCCTCGGCAGCGTGCTCGGTTCGCAATGGTCGATGACGCTCGGCGCGCTGGTGGCGGCCGTCGCGGGCAAGGCGTTCCTCGCCGACCAGGTCGGATTTCTCGGCAAGCTCGCCGGGCCCGCGGCACTCGCGTTCGGGGTCTATCTGGTGATCGTGGTCGGCAAGCTGACCGTCAACTGCCTCAATGCCTACGGCGGATTCATGTCCATCCTGACCACCGTCACCGCGTTCGACGGGCGCTCGCAGATCTCCACGCGGGCCCGCTCGCTCTACATCGTCGGCTTCGTCGGGGTCTCGATGGTGATCGCGCTCGCGGCGAGCGCGGACTTCCTGAACAACTTCAAGAACTTCGTGCTGGTGTTGCTCATGGTGTTCACGCCGTGGAGCGCGATCAATCTGATCGACTACTACCTGGTCTCGAAGGAACGCGTCGACCTGCCCGCGCTCTACGATCCGCACGGCCGCTACGGTGCGTGGAACGTGGCGGCGCTGCTCTGCTACGGGCTCGGCGTGATAGCCCAGGTGCCGTTCCTCGCGCAGAAGCTCTACACCGGTCCGATCACGGGTCTGCTCGGCGGCGCGGATATCTCGTGGATCGTGGGCATCGTGTTCACCGGCGCGATCTATTTCCCGGTCGCGCGACGCATCAGCAATCCGCCTGCACAGATGATCTATCCAGCGCACACCACCATGCTCGACACCCGCAGCTAGGAGGACTCCCCCGTGCCCACCACCGTGCTGAGCAATATCGGCACCCTCGTCACCAACGACCCGGCGCTGGGCGACGGCCCGTTGGGGCTCCGGCACGCGGCCTCGCTCGTCCTCGATGACGGGCGAGTGGCGTGGGTCGGCGACAGCGCCGACGCACCCGCTGCCGACACCGGCTTCGACCTCGGCGGGCGCGCGGTGCTGCCGGGATTCGTCGAGTCGCATTCCCACCTGGTCTTCGCGGGCGATCGCGCCGAGGAGTTCGCGGCCAGGATGGCGGGGCGGCCCTACGCGGCGGGTGGCATCCGTACCACCATCGAGGCGACACGCGCGGCGAGCGACGAGCGGCTCGCGGCGAATGTGCAAGGGCTGCTGAACGAGTCGCTGCGCGCGGGCAGTACCACCGTCGAATGCAAGAGCGGCTACGGGCAGACCGTGGCGGACGAACTGCGCAGCGTCCAGATCGCCGCACGCTTCACCGACGAGGTCACACTGCTCGCCGCACACGTACCGCCACCCGAATATGCCGGGCGCGCAGACGAATACGTCACGATGGTCTGCGAGGAGATGATTCCGCGGTGTGCGCCGTATGCCCGGTGGATCGATGTGTTCTGCGAGCAGGGTGCGTTCGACCGCGATCAGGCGCATGCGGTGCTGCGGGCCGGAATCGCGCACGGGCTGGTGCCGCGGGTGCACGGCAATCAGCTACATCAGGGACCGGGAGTTCAGCTCGCCGTCGAGCTCGGGGCCGCGTCGGTCGATCATGTCTCGCACGTGAATCGCGCCGATATCGACGCGCTCGCGGGCAGCGACACGGTGGCCACGCTGCTGCCGGGCGCCGACTTCTGTACGCGCAACAGCTATCCCGAGGCCAGAGCGCTGCTCGACGCGGGCGTCACGGTCGCGCTCGGCGCGGACTGCAATCCGGGCACCAGCTACACGACGAGCTTGCCGTTCTGTATCGCCCTGGCCGTCCGGGAGATGCACATGACGCCCGACGAAGCGGTCTGGGCGGCGACCGCGGGCGGCGCGAAGGCATTGCGGCGCACCGATATCGGCACCCTCTCCCCTGGTTCCCGGGCAGATGTCATCGCACTGGACGCCCCCTCGCACCTGCATCTCGCCTATCGGCCCGGCGTTGCCCTGGTCAGCCAGGTGTGGCGCGAAGGAGTGCTGGTCGTTCCGAATCGAGGTGTGGTGCGGTGACTTCCGAATCCGCCTGGACCGGTCGTGTCGACGGCACCACGCCTGAGCATCTGCGCTGGCATCAGGCCGTCACGCCCTACGCACCGGGCAACGACCCCGGAGCATGTGTTTTCGTCGGTTTCGCCTGTGAGGAAGGAGTGCGCCGGAACAAGGGCCGTCCAGGAGCGGCGGCAGGACCGGACGCGCTGCGTGGCGCGCTCGCACCGATGGCGCTCGCCACGCCACTGCGCGCCTTCGACGCGGGCACGATCGCCGTCACCGACGACCGGCTGGAGGACGGTCAGCGGCGACTGGGCGAGACGGTCACCGCATTACTGGACGACGGCGCTTTCCCGGTGGTTCTCGGCGGCGGCCACGAAATCGCCTACGGCACCTACCTCGGGCTGGCCGGTTCCGCCCGCCGCACCAAGGGCAGCATCATCGGAATCCTCAATCTCGACGCGCATTTCGACCTACGTCCCGATCCCGTGCCCAGTTCCGGCACCCCGTTCCGGCAGATCCTCGAGACCGATGGCGACGTCCGGTACGCGGTGATCGGGATCAGCCAGCCCAGCAACACCCGCATCCTGTTCGACACCGCGGACCGATTCGGCGTGCGCTACCTGCTCGACGACGACTGCGAGCCGACCCGGGTCGCCACGTTCATCGACGACTTCCTGTCCGGCATCGACCTGCTGTATCTGACCATCGACCTCGACGTCCTGCCCGCGTCGGTGGCCCCCGGTGTGAGTGCCCCTGCGGCATACGGTGTTCCGCTGTCCACGATCCAGTCCGTCTGCGACCGGGTCACCGCAAGCGGCACACTCGCGGTTGTCGATGTCGCCGAACTGAATCCGCGGCTCGACATCGACAACCGCACCGCCCGCACCGCCGCCCGGCTGCTCCACCGGATCGTCACCCGGCACGTCGGGTGCGAATCGTCGCGGACTCAGAAGTAGCGGATCCAGACATAGATCCAGGCGATGAAGCTGCTGAGCATCGTGACCAGCATGCCGTACTTGGTGAACTGCCAGAAGGTGATCCGCTGCCCCGCGCGGGCGGCGATCCCGAGGGCGACCACATTGGCGCTGGCCGCCACCGCCGTACCGTTGCCACCGAAGTCGGCGCCCAGGGCGAATGCCCACCACAGTGATTGCCCGGTAGCCGGATCGGGGGCGCCCGCGACGATGTCCTCGACCACCGGCGCCATGGTCGCGGTGTAGGGGATGTTGTCGACGAACGCGCCGAGGATCGCCGAACCGAACACCAGCGCGGTCGCGGCCAGGAAGTAGTTGTCGCCCACCCAGCCGATCGCCGCGTCGCCGATCGCGGCGATCACCCCGGTGTGCACCAGGCCCGCGACCATCACGAACAGGCCCATGAAGAACACCAGTGTCGGCCACTCCACCTCCTGCAGAACGTCGCCGATGTCGAGGCCGGAGACCAGCACCATGACGCCCGCGCCGACCAGCGCGATCACCGACGGCGCGACATGCAGCACGCTGTGCAGGCAGAAGCCGGCGACCACCCCGGTCAGCACCACCATCGAGCGCACGAGCAGTCGCGGATCGCGGATCGCGCGCCGTTCCTGCAGCGCCATCACCGCGTCGACCGAGGTGGGATCGGTGCGCAGCGCCGAGCGGAACAGCACCCGGGTCAGCGCGACGAACAGCACGAAGGTGATCACCACGATCGGCGCCATGTGCACGAGGAAGTCGTTGAAGCTCAACCCCGCCCGGCTGGCGATGATGATGTTGGGCGGATCACCGATCAGTGTCGCCGCACCACCGATATTGGACGCCAGCACCTCGGCGATCAGGAACGGTTGCGCGGCGATGCCGAGGCGCCGGCACACCACCAGTGTCACCGGGGCGACCAGCATGATGATCGTGACGTTGTCGAGAAACGGTGACGCGACCGCGGTGATCAACATCAGCATCACCATCAGGCGATACGGATTGCCCCGCGAGCGCTTGGCCGACCAGATCGCCAGATAGTCGAACAGGCCGGTCTGCTTGATGACACCGACGATGATCATCATCCCGAGCAGCAGGAAGATGACGTTCCAGTCGATGCCCTCGTGGGCGGAATAGAACACTTCGTCGCCGGGAATCAAGCCGAGCACGGCCATCGCCCCCGCGGCGATCAGGACGGTTTTGACCTTGTCGGCTTTCTCCGTGGCGATGAAGAAGAAGGCGACAACGAAGATGATGACGGCAAGCGCTGCGGCCATGCGCGGCGTGCGGTTCAGTCGCCGGGGCCGACGACAGCGAGGCTCGTCAGCAACCGTTCCAGGGTGATCGCGCCGCGCAACGTGCGCGAGCGGTCGACCACGGCGATGAGCGGACTGTGCTTGCGCGCCATCAGGATCGCGATTTCGAGCAGGGTCGCGTCGGGGGCGACGGTGACCGGCTTGCTCGCGCCGTCGGGCAGACAGTCGCCGACGGTCAGACTGCCGGGTTCCTGCCAGAACAGGTCGGCGTGCACCTCGTCGATCGTGCGGACCAGCGTCGGGTCGTCGTGGTAGGAGGCGGGAATCGCCAGGCGCAGCACCTGGGTGCCCGGCAGGACCGCCACCGGCCGGTCCAGCTCGTCGACGACGATCAGACCGGGCAACCGGTTCACGACCATCAGCCGGACCGCGCGGGCGACAGGGTCGCTGGTGCGGACGGTCGGCAGGTTCATCGCGATATCGCGTGCACGCATGGCTTGGCTCCGGGGGGATTCGACGGTGCTCATGGATGTGCCTTCCGTCCGGTCAGCAGGTCCAGGCGTTGTTCGAGGCGGGCGAGCCGGTCGCCGAACGGCCGCGAATGCATCAGCTCGGCGACCTGGTCGGCTTCGTCGGGCTCCAGTTCGATGTCGACCGTGGGTTCGTCGCTGCCCCCCGCGTAGGCGAGCAGGCGTCGCTCGCCCGTCGATGCCGTCAGCAGGGCGAATCGGATGCCGTGGTTGGTGTGGAAGCTGTGCAGCACACCGGCTCCCGGGATCGTCGTCCGGTCGATATCCATGGCCGGCGGTCCTTCCTGGATCGTCGAAAGCGTCTGATCCGAGTCTGGTTCGCGCAGGTGGCGGGCACTATCGGCCGTGACACCCATTTCGGTCGCCGGTTCGCTGCGGTCAGCGGGTGCGGGATGGGTGCGCGACCCCATGGACAGAACGCGCGGCCGTCAGCATGCTGGTGTCATGAACCGTCTCGCAGCGCTGCGAGCAGGACGTGCGCAGCGAATCCGGACGCCGGTGACGGCGTTGTTCTGGCGGATCTGCTTGCTCAATGGCGTGATCTTCACCCTCGGCACGCTGATCCTGGCCCTCTCGCCGGCCACGGTGTCGGCGCGGTTGCGCCTGACCGAGGTGCCGGTGCTGGTGATCGGGCTCGCGGTGATCCTGACGGCGAACGCGGTGGCGCTGCGTACCTCGCTGGCTCCGCTCGACGAGCTGGTCGCCTCCATGCGCCGCGTCGACCCGCCCCGGCGCGCGGTCCGGCTCGAGCGCGGTGCGAGCGGGGACTTCCATCACCTGATCGAGACCTTCAACGCGATGCTCGACCGCCTGGAGGCCGAGCGTTCGGTCGCCGGTGGGACCGCGCTGGCCGCCCAGGAGGGTGAGCGGCGGCGCATCGCCCGTGAACTGCACGACGAGATCGGGCAGAGTCTGACCGTGGCGCTGTTGCGGCTCAAACGGGTCGTCGACCGGGCGCCCACCGACCTGCGCGAAGAAGTCGAAGCGGCGCAGGAGACCGTGCGCGGCTGCCTCGACGAGGTCCGCGGGATTGCCGCGCGGCTGCGGCCCGATGTCCTCGAGGAGCTCGGCCTGCACAGTGCGATCAACGCGCTGTGCCACGAGTTCGCCCGTACCGCAGGCATTTCCGTGCGCCGAGAGGTCGATCCCGCGATCAGCCGGCTCGACCCCGACATCGAACTCGTCTGTTATCGAGTCGCCCAGGAGAGCCTGACCAACGTCTTACGGCACGCGCGCGCCGACGAGGTGACCCTGCAGATCACCCCCCGCGCGGACACCGTCATCCTGCGCGTCACCGACAACGGGTGCGGCGGCGTGGTCGAAGACGGCGCAGGCATTCGCGGGATGCGCGAGCGAGCCACCCTGATCGACGCCGCGCTGACGATCACCTCACCGCGGTCGGGCGGCACCGCGGTCGAGCTGATCATCCCGGTACGTACGCGCGCGGAGGTACCGGCATGAGCGAGCGCCCGATCACATCCACCCTCCGACCGTGCCGAACGGACATCGCATGAGCGCCCCGACCCGGATCCTGCTGGCCGACGACCACGCCCTGGTACGCAGCGGGTTGCGGATGATCCTGGACAACGAACCTGACCTGCTCGTGGTCGCCGAAGCGGCCAACGGACTCGACGCGGTCACCGCCCTCGCCGACGACAGCATCGACCTGGTGATCCTCGACATCGCCATGCCCCGGATGACCGGCATCCAGGCCGCCCGCGAGATCACCAGGAACAACCATCCGGTCCGCATCCTGATGCTGTCGATGTACGACAACGAGCAGTACTTCTTCGAGTCGCTGAAGGCGGGCGCTTCGGGCTACGTGCTGAAGTCGGTGGCTGATCGCGACCTCATCGAGGCGTGCCGGGCCACGATGCGCGGTGAATCCTTCCTCTACCCGGGCGCGGTCACCGCGCTCGTACGCGACTACCTGCAGCTCGCCCGGCAGGGCTCCGCACTGCCGGAAACGATCCTCACCCCGCGCGAGGAGGAGGTGCTCAAACTGATCGCGGAGGGGTATTCGGCGCGCGAGATCGCCGCCGAGCTGGTGATCAGCGCGAAGACCGTCGACCGGCATCGCGCCAATATCCTGCAGAAACTCGGTCTGCGCGATCGGCTCGACCTGACCAGATACGCCATTCGCGCCGGATTGATCGAGCCGTGAGAACCCCCGAATGCCCCCGCTTCGAGCAGGGGCATTCGGCGCGGGGTGTCATTCAGCGTGCGGATCGACCTGCACACGCTGCTTGCGACCGACCACCAGGCGCATGACCGGTTCCACGATGCGGGCGCCGATCGGGCCGATGATCGCCATCAGGAGCACGTACGTGGTGGCGAGGGCGGCGAATTCGTCGGGCACCGCACCCGCGGCCACCGCGAGGCCCGCGATGACGATCGAGAACTCACCGCGCGCGATCAGGGCCGTACCGGCGCGGGCCCGGCCCAGTTGGGACGCGCCCGCGCGTTTGGCCGCCCACCAGCCCGTGGCGATCTTGGTGAGGGTGGTGACCACGGCCAGCAGGACCGCCCAGCCGAGGACCGGCGGGATGGTCGTCGGATCGGTACTCAACCCGAACAGCACGAAGAACATCGCCGCGAACAGATCGCGCAGCGGTTCGAGGATCTTGGTGGCGTCGTGGGCGGTGGAGTCGGAGATCGCGATGCCGAGCAGGAACGCCCCGACCGCCGCCGACACCTGCACCGCCGAGGCGATACCGGCCACCAGCAGGGCCGACCCGAGCAGTTTGAGCAGAAAGATCTCGCGATCCTCGCTCGCCACGATCGCCGAGACGTATTTGCCGTAGCGCAGGGCGACGACGAGCACCAGGGTCACCGCGACCAGCGCGATCCCGACCGTGGTCATCCCCGCCACGAAACCGACACCGGCCAGCACCGCGGTGAGCACCGGCAGATACACCGCCATCGCCAGGTCCTCGAACACCAGGATCGACAGGATCGTCGGCGTCTCCCGGTTACCGAGCCGGCCCAGGTCGTTGAGCACCTTGGCGACGATGCCGGAGGACGAGATGTAGGTGACGCCCGCCATCGCGATCGCGCCCGTCGGCCCGAGTCCGAGCATGAGCGCCACGATGACGCCGGGCGTCGCGTTGAGCACCAGGTCGAGCAGACCCGCGGGCCACGATTTGCGCATACCGGTGACCAATTCACCGGCGGTGTACTCCAAACCGAGCAGCAACAGCAGCAGCACGACGCCGATCTCGCTGGCGATGTGGATGAAGTCCTCGACCTCGTGCAGCTCGATCAGCCCGCCCGTGCCGAAGACCAACCCCCCGAGCAGGTAGAGCGGGATGGGCGAGAGGCCGATGCGGGCCGCGATCCGCCCGAGCACACCCAACCCGAAGAACACAGCCCCCAGCTGGATCAATGCCAGCGCGGTTCCACTGATCTGCACCGGCTCAGCCGTCGGTGAGGATCGAAGCGGCGGCGTCGAGTCCGGCATTCGTGCCGACCACGACGACCATGTCGCCGCCGGCGAACACGAACTCCGGTCCCGGTGAGGCCAGGACTTGACCCGCACGCAGCACCGCCACGATCGAGGCGCGGGTCTTGGTCCGCAGCTCGGTGTCACCCAGGCGGCGTGACGCGTACGGCGAGTTCGGCGGTACCAGCATCGACCGCGTGCTCACCCCATCGAGTTCGCGGTGTTCCTCGCGCAGTTGCGCGACCAACTGCGGTGCGCCGAGCAGGCTCGCCAGCGTGCGGGCCTCGACCGCGGACAGGGGAATCTGGACGGTCGAATCCGGGTCGCCGACCTTGGTGAAGATCAGGTCGGTCTCGCCGTCGCGGTGGTCGACGATGCCGATCCGGCGGTCCACCTTCGACAGTGAAAACTCTTTGCGGACACCGATTCCCGGCAGGGATGTCACTTCTACATTCATGGGATCACCTAACCTCAGCTAGGGATACCTTACCTGCCCTTTACCAACCGCATGGATTTGTCAGCCCGCGTCGAGCAGCCGTCCGGCCGCGTCCAGCCCCTCGTCGGTGCCGACCACGACAACCAGGTCACCGGGAATGAAGGTGAAATCCGTTCCCGGCGAAGGCGTTACCTCACCCGCGCGGACCACCGCGACGACCGAGGCCTTGGTGCGCGTGCGCATCTCGGTGTCGCGCAACGGGCGGCCGTCGAAGGGGCTGCCGCGGTCGATCGCGAACTGCCTGGTCGACAGCTCGCCCGCACTGTGGGTCTCGCGCGTCTTCTGCACCACCTGCGGCGCCCCGAGTAATCCGGCCAGCACACCGATCTCGGTGTCGGACAAGGGAATCGAGGTGGTCGAGTCGTAGTCGCCCGCTCGCGAGACGACCAGCTCGACGGAGCCGTCGCGGTGTTCGATCACGCCGATCCGGCGGCGCGCCTCCGCCAGCGGAAAGTCCTTGCACACGCCGATTCCCGGTAAAGGCGTCACATCGATGTTCACGCCCTCACAGTACGACCAGATCGGAATAACACCAGCCCCTACCCTGCGCACCCGGCCATACCAGCCGAAACACCGACCTCACATGATCACCTCGGTTCGACTACGTCGACGATCCGGCGAACATCGTGATCGACCTGTCCGACAGCCACATCTGGGACGCCTCCACCGTCGCCGCGCTCGACGCCATCACCACCGAGTACGCGAGCAAGGGCAAGACGGTGGAGATCATCGGGCTCAACGCCGCCTCCGAAGCACGCCACGGTCGCCTGTCCGGCCTCGGCGGCGAGCAGATCTAGGACCTTCGCCACCGACGCCTACCATGGCGATCCGGTGGCGAGCACCGCTGTGGCTTGCGTATTCGGGCAAAGTTGTGTGTTGTTGAACAGTGACCAACTCTTCCGGAGACGCGTATCCACTCACGGACACGATGACCACCACGACGGCGGTGCACGACGGCGTCACGGTGCTGACGGTGACCGGCGAGGTCGACCTGGCGACCGCACCCGCGCTCGATGCCACCATCGAGACGATCCTGGCCGAGAAACCGGCGGCGCTGGTGATCGACCTGACCGCGGTCGGGTTCCTGGCGTCGGCGGGCATGGCGACGCTCGTCGCCGCGCATCAGCGGGCAGGCGAGACCACCTCGATCGCGGTCGTCGCCGACGGACCCGCCACCAGTCGTCAGCTGAAGATGACGAGCCTGGACCAGGTGTTCGCCATGCACACCACCCTCGACGCCGCGTTGGCGTCGTTCGCGTCCTGACATAGCAGAACGCGCCGCCGACCGGGAAACTCCGGCAGGCGGCGCGTTTGTCGTCGGTGGGTGTCAGCAGAGCGAGCGCAGCTGCTCGATCAGCTTCACGCGACCGGCGGCGTTCTCCGCGATCGGCGTGACGTTGAGCGTGGTGACACCCGCCTCGGCCATCGCGACGAGCCGCTCCTTGACGAAGCTCTCCGGGCCGATCAGCGAGACGTCGCGCACCAGCTCGTCGGGCACGGCCTTGGCCGCGGCCTGCTTCTCACCGGCCAGGTAGAGCTCCTGGATCCGGTCGGCGGCCTCGCCGTAGCCGTACTTGGTGGCGAGGGTGTGATAGAAGTTCTTGCCCTTGGCACCCATGCCGCCGATGTAGAGCGCCAGGTGCGGCTTCACGAACTCGAGCAGCCCGGTGACGTTCTCGCCGATCGCGAGCGCCGGACCGGCGAAGATGTCGAGCTCGCCCAGCGCCGGGTCGCGCTTGGCCTTGCCCGCGGCGAGCGCGTCGCCCCACACATCGTTGGCCTTCTCGGGCAGGAAGAAGATCGGCTGCCAGCCGTTGGCGACCTCGGCGGCCAGCTCGACGTTCTTCGGGCCGAGGGCGGCCAGGAGCACCGGAATGTGTTCGCGGACAGGATGATTGATCAGCTTGAGTTCTTTGCCGAGACCCGTGCCGCGCTCGGCGGGCAGCGGGATCTGGTAGTACTTGCCCTGGTAGTTGAGCTTCTCGCGGCGCCACACCTTGCGGCAGATCTCGAGGAGTTCGCGGGTGCGACCGATCGGGGCGTCGTAGGGGACGCCGTGGAAGCCCTCGATCACCTGCGGGCCCGAGGCGCCGATGCCGAGGATGAAGCGGCCGTCGGAGACGTAGTCCAGGCCGGCGGCGGTCATCGCGGTGAGGCTGGGGGTCCGGGTGTAGAGCTGCAGGATGCCCGAGGCCAGCTGCACCCGCTCGGTGCGGGCGGCCAGGAAGCCCAGCGCGCTCACCGCGTCGAACGAGTACGCCTCCGGCACGAAGACGATGTCGAGGCCGGCGCGTTCCAGGTCGGCGACCTCGGCCGCCGTCTCCTTGAAACCGTCCGTGTAGTTGATGCTCAATCCGATCCGCATGCTCTCAACATAGCCTCGGGCACAGCGCACACCCCGACCGGTCGGTCCGTCGGCACAGGTGCTGGTCGCGCGGGGTGCGCGGCCGGGCACGCGGTAGCGTTGAGGGGAAGATTCCACGCACTTCTCGCCACATCGAAAGGCCTCCCCGTCGTGTCGCAGCCCACCGTTTCGCCGCAGCAGATCGCCCCCTCCTTCGGTTCGGTGACCTTGGAGCACTATCTGTCGGAGCTGGCCGCGAAGGTGCCCGCACCCGGTGGTGGCGCCGTCGCCGCGCTGCACGCCGCGCAGGCCGCCGCGCTGGTGGCGATGGTGGCGCGCTACACCACGCGCGCCAAGGACGCGCAGAACCGCCCGGTGATCGATCAGATCATCGTGGCCGCCGACGCCGCGCTGGCCAGGGCACTCGACCTCGCCGACGCCGACGCGGCCGCGTTCACCGCCGTGGGTGCGGCCTACAAGCTGCCGAAGGACACCGACGCCGAGATCGCCGCCCGCACCGCGGCGATCAACGCGGCACTGGTCGAGGCCGCCCGCGTGCCCGCCGCCGTGGTCGACGAGGCCGACGAAATCCTCTCGCTGGCCGCCGAACTGCTGCCGATCGGCAATCCGAACGTGGTCACCGACATCGGCGCCGCCGCCGATGCCGCCAGGGCCGCGGCGATGAGCTCGCAGCTCAATATCGAGATCAACGTGGGCTCGCTGCCCGCCGAACTGGGCGACCCGTTCGCGGCCGCGCTGCTCCGCGTTGACACCATCGCGGCCCGCGCCGACGCCCTGCACGGCGACGTGCTGCACGCCGTTCGCAGCTGAGTCAGCGGTCCGCGGTGAGCACGATCTCCCCGCTGCCGCAGCCGGGTCGCGCGGTGGCGCCGGTCTCGAACTGAGAACGTTTCATCCGGGCCTCACCTGCGCGAACGCAAGCCGACACACCGTCTGACCCGTCGGCCGTTACCACTTCGATAGGTCGAGTTGATCATGGCGGCCTAGACTTGGTTTCCGCCTACGAGTGAGTGAAGGGGTGGCGTTTATGAGAAGCGCATTTCGTTTCCTGTTCGTCGCGATCATGGCGGCATTACTGGCCGCGTCCTGGTCGGGAGCCGCGTCCGCCGACCTGATCGGCGACCAGCGCACCCAGTACGGCGGCGGCACCTACGCCGACGCGGACCTGTCGAACCACACGTTCACGGTGACCGCGAACGGACAGACGCGCGTGATGCCCGCCTCGATGGGCAAGCCCGGTTTCGAAACGCCCACCGGCACCTTCAGCGTCCTGGAGAAGGATCGCTCGGTGGTGTTCGATTCGCGGACCATCGGCATCCCGCTCGAGGATCCGGAGGGCTACATCATCGACGGTGAATACGCCGTGCGCCTGACCTGGGGTGGCGTGATGGTGCACTCGGCACCGTGGTCGGTGGACTCGCAGGGCAACGCCAATGTCAGCCACGGCTGCATCAACCTCGCACCCGACGACGCCGCCTGGTACTACGAGAATGTCGGCATCGGCGATCAGGTCTACGTCCACTGGTAAACATTTTCCCTCGTGGCATTCGGCGAACGCGCCGTCAGGGCAGTATCGTGCCCGTAACGAAATCGTTGCGGGACATACCCTGACGGCGACGAGCCTGATGAAGGTGGGGCGATGGATCGACCGGAAGCGCACAGACCGATCGGGGCTCGACAGCACGACCCGGGATCGGCCGGTGCTCCGCTCGCGGCTGTCACCCCGATTCGGCGGTCCCGCGACCTCGCCGCGCCACGGCCACGACGGCTGAACGAGCAGCCGGACAGCGGCGCCCGGCATCGCATCGAAGGCGGACCGACGACGCCCGCCGGTATTCCGGTCGTTTCGGCAGCCGTAATTCGTGCGGCCGAGCGGGCGGAGGCGGCCGATCCCTACGCCACCGATCGACTGCCCGTGGTCGGCGGGAAATTCGATCCCGGTGCGCGCCACCGCGTTCCGGACACCGCGTTCTCGATCGAGGACAACGGGCCCGACACCGATCAACTGCCGATCATCACCTCCCCACCCCCCACCTGGGCGACTCTCGAGCACCCCCGGCCCAGCTTCGACACCCAGCGTTCGCGGCCCGCACCCGAGGACCGTGGTGCGGACACCTCGTCATCGCGCCCCACGCCGGACTTCCGCGGCGCAGACACCTTCCCGCCGCGCCCCGCGCCCGATCATCGTTCCGCGGACGCCTTTTCGGCACACTCCACACCTGACGCGCGCGATGCGGAGAGCGAACCTTCGCGCCCCGCACCCGACTACAACGGTGACGACGAAGTCTTCGCGCGGATGATCGACCGTTCGAAGCGACGGCGTGTGCCCCGGTGGGTCGCACCGCTGGTCGCCTCGGTGGCCGGTGCCGTCCTGCTCGGCGGCACCTATGTCCAATTGCGCGGGCCCGACCCGGCATCCACGTCCGCGAGCACTCCGCTCGTGCCGAGTTCGGCGAGTCCGGTGACGGCCGCGTGCCCGACCGAACAGATCGGCACCATGGCGCGGGGCAACGGGGCAGGCGGCACCGAGTCCGGCATCGCGGCGATCCTGGCCTTCCAGCACGCGTATTACGTTGCGCGATCCGGTGATCAGGCACGGACCCTCGTGGCGTCCGACGCCGCCGCGCCCTCCGCGGCCGCCATCCAGGCCGGGATCGACTCCACGCCGGTGGGAACCACACACTGCGTGGAGATCACGCCGGGCGCCTTCGCCGGTCAGTACCTGGTCAAAATCACCGCGTTCCGGCCGGATTCGGCGCCGAGCACCTACACACCGCAGCTGGTGGGGACGGCGCAGATCGGCAACAAGACGCTGATCACCTCGTTCGGGGCGGCGCCGCGCTAGACCCGAACGAGGGTGTCAGATCGCGAAACGCGCTCAGGCGCGGGCTTTTTCGGCCGCGACGACCACGTGGCGCATGAGCAACGCGGTAGTCACCGGGCCGACACCGCCGGGGACGGGGCTCAGCGCCGCCGCCTTGCCGATGACCGATGCCGCGTCCACATCGCCCACGATCCCACCGTCCGCGGCCTCATTGGTACCGACGTCGATCACCACGGCGCCGTCACCGATGTGCTTGCCGGTGACCAGACCGATCCGGCCCGCCGCGGCGACCACGATATCGGCCGGGGTCGTGACCGCGGCCAGGTCCGCGGTGCGCGAGTGCGCCACGGTGACGGTCGCGTTCTCGGCGAGCAGCAGCTGGGCGAGTGGCTTGCCGACGACATTGGAGCGCCCGACCACCGTGACGAGGCGGCCCTGCAGCGCGATGCCGTGATGCTTGAGCAACTCGACGACGGCTTCGGAAGTGGCGGGAACGAAACCGTCAAGGCCGGAGGCGAGCAAACCGAGCGAGAGCGGGCTGACGCCGTCGACGTCCTTGGTCGCGGCGATCGCGGAACTCACGTCGTCGAGGTTCACGCCCGCGGGCAGCGGAGTCTGCAGCATGATCGCGTCGGTGGCCGCGTCGGCGCTGCGCGCGCTCAGTTCGGCGCGGATCGTCTCGGCGCTCGCGTCGGCACCGAGATCGATGCGCTCGCAGGCGATTCCGAGTCGTTCGGCGGCCTTGCGCAGCGAGTTCACGTACCAGGCGCTGGCCGGGTCGTCGTTGGCGACGATCAGCGCCAGCGTCGGCGCGGTGCCCGCGGCGGTGAGCGCGGCCGCGCGCTGTTTCGAGTCGGCGTTGATGGCGGCGGCGAGTTCCTTGCCGGTCAGCGAAGCGGTATCCACGGTGAGTCACCTTATCCGCCGCGGGCCCGACGGCCTGTCGCCGGGCCGCGACGCGCGCAAGGTGGTCGAGGTCCACCGCGGCCCGAATACGCGGTCGTAGGGTGTCGGCAGCTCTGCTCTGCCAGCACGTACCGAACCGTTCGCGGGAAGGGTTGCGACTGTCGTGAAGATCTCGAGGCACTGGAAACACCTGGCCGCCGCCGTCCTGGCGACCGCCGCGCTGACCGGCACCACCGTCGGCCCAGCCGCCGCCGAAGCGGATGTGGCGGCGCTCTACAACTCGGCGCAGCGGCATTTCACCGACGGTGACGACGCCGCGGGACGGGCCGACCTGCGGGCCCTCATCGCCGCCGACCCGCACGACGCCGATGCGCTCGCGCTGCAGGCGATCTGGTCGCACTACGCGGGCGACCCGGCTGCGGTCGGCGACGCCCTGACCCGGCTCGGCGGGATCGACCCCGGCAAAGCGGCCGGCACCAACCACGTGCTGCACGCGGTGACCGCGGCCGCCGCCACCCTGCCCAACCCACTGCCCGCGCTGGTCGGTCCGCAGACCGGCATCGTGGTCCTCGGCTACGGCCTGTTGCCCGACGGCGCGCTGCGCCCCGAGCTGGAGAATCGTCTCACCGCGGCGTGGTTGCAGGCGATCGCCGCACCCTTCTCCCCGGTGATCGTGACCGGCGGCAATCCGCAGAACGGGATCTCCGAGGCCGAGGCGATGCGGCGCTGGCTGGTCGCGCGAGGGCTGCCGGGCGATCGGATCCATGTCGAGGATCGGGCAGGCTCGACGGTGCAGAACGCGCTGTTCAGCACGCGACTGCTCCGCGATCTCGGTGCGACCAGCGCGGTGGTGGTGACCTCGCCGAACCACATCCGGCGCGCGGTCGCCGACTTCATCGTGGCGGGCACCGCAGTGGTCGGGGCGATGACCTCGCTCGAACAGCTGGTTTCGCAGTTGCCCCCACCCGCGCGCAGTGCCCAGCGCGGGATCTACCTCGACGCGACCCGGACGTTCGAGCTCGATACTTCGCGCTGACGTGGTCGCAGGTGACCCCGCCAGGGTGGACGCGGCGAGATAATTCGGTTGCCCGGCCGGGCACAATCGGCCCATGAGCGTTACCGAAACCGCTGCGGTGGTCACCACGTTGCGACGCGCGGGCTGCGTGTTCGCCGAGGACGAGGCAGCGCTGCTGCTCGAGGCCGCTGCTGAGGACGCCGACCGCCTCAGCGAGCTGGTCGCGCAGCGGGTTTCGGGGACGCCGCTGGAATACCTGCTCGGCTGGGTCGAGTTCCGCGGTGTCCGGGTGGGGGTGCGGCCCGGGGTGTTCGTCCCGCGACAACGGACCGCGTTTCTGGTGGAACAGGCGGTGGCCGGCGTCGCTCCCGGGACGGTACGGGCGTGCGTGGTCGACCTGTGTTGCGGCAGTGGGGCGCTCGGGCTCACGGCGACGACCGAACTGCGCGTCCTCGGGTGCGATGTCGAACTGGTCGCCGCCGATATCGACCCTATCGCGGTCGAGTGCGCGCGGGAGAACCTAGCCGCGCTGAACGCACCGGTCTTCAGCGGCGATCTGTTCGGCGCGCTCCCCCTCGACCTACGCGGGCGCATCGACGTGCTGCTCGCGAACACCCCCTATGTGCCGAGCGCCCGAGTCGCGGATCTACCGCGCGAAGCACGCGAACACGAACCCCTCGTCGCCGTCGACGGTGGCGCGGACGGTCTCGACGTGTTCCGCCGGGTGGCCGAGGGCGCGGCCGAATGGCTGTCGCCGGGCGGCACGGTCCTGGTGGAGACCGGGACCGGCCAGGTCGGCACCGCGTGCGCGGTGCTCGCCGAGTTCGGGCTCACTGCGCGGGTGGAGCATTCCGAGGAGCGCTATGCCACCGTCGTCCTCGGAACCAGGGCAATCGAGTCACCCTGAATGCGCGGCGGAGCCGCCGAATGTCGTGCACCCGCGACGACGTCGTCCTCGCGGGTGCAGGCCGGGCCTACTTGCGTCCGGTGAACTGATCCATCGAGTGGTACACGCCCACCGCGTTCAGGTACAGGTCGCGAACCTTGATCGGCAGCAGGCCGGTCAGTGCGCGGTTCATCCGCGAGGTCCACGGCATCACCACCAGCGCGCCGCCCTGCTTCATCTCCGACCACGAGGTGTCGACGACATCGTGCTGCTCGAGCATCGGGGTGAACAGAATGCCCTTCGCGCCGTCGAACATGCCGGTGTTGATGTAGGTCGGGCAGACCGTGGTGACCTTCACGTGGTCGTGGCCCGCCTGCTCGAGCTCGAGGCGCACCGAGTCCGACCAGCCGAGCGCCGCCCACTTCGACCCCGCGTACACGGCCATGCGCGGGTTGGCGACCAGACCGGCCGAGGACGCGATGTTGAGCACACGCGCCTGGCCGGCACCGGCGACCATGCCGGGCAGGAACTCCAGGGTGACGTACATCGGCGCCAGCGAGTTGATCGCCATCGTCTTGTCGATGTCGGCGCGGTTCTCGGTTTCCCAGAAGTAGGTGTTGCCGCGCACGATGCCCGCGTTGTTGACGAGGATGTCGATGCCGCCGACCTCCTTGCGCACCGCCTCGCCCGCCTCGCGGATCGAATCCTGCGACGACACGTCCACCACGTAGTGATGCACCTTGCCGCCCGCGGCGGTCAGCTGCGCGGCGGTCTCGCGCAGCGCCAGCTCGTTGATGTCCCACAGCACCACCGCGTCGGCGCCCTCGGCGACAGCCTTCTCCGCGAACAGCTTGCCCAGACCCATAGCGGCGCCAGTGATCAGCACCCGCTTGCCAGCGACCGTTTCCAACTTCATGTGCGCTACCTACCCCTGCTCGTGTTCCGCTACTTCTGGCGCGTCTATTTCTGGCGCGTCTATTTCTGGCGCAGCGTCTTCATGACACCGAAAACCAGCGTCATCGTCTTGGCCCACATCTGCTCGGACATGCCGGGCAGCGGCGCGATCGGCAGCAACCGCTGGACCGCGATGGTCTGGGTGTCGATGTACTTCAGCAGCCCTTCGGGACCGTGGCGACGGCCCTGCCCGGAGATGCCGAGACCACCCGACGGCGCGTCGACGCTGCCCCAGGCAGCACTGAAGCCCTCGTTCACGTTGACTGAACCGGCGTTGATCCGGGCGGCGATCTCCTTGCCGCGGTTCACATCCCGGCTCCACACGCTGGCGTTGAGGCCGTAGGCGGTGTCGTTTGCGGCCTCGACGGCGGCGTCGTCGGAGTCGACCTTGTACACCGAGACGACCGGGCCGAAGGTCTCCTCGCGGTAGACCGTCATGCCGGGCGCCACATCCGCGAGCACGGTGGGCTCGTAGAAGTACGGGCCGAGATCGGGACGGGCGCGGCCACCGGCGAGCACCTTGGCCCCCTTGGCGACGGCATCGTCGACGTGCGCGG
Organism: Nocardia sp. FBN12; assembly: GCF_050320175.1. Taxonomy (GTDB): domain Bacteria; phylum Actinomycetota; class Actinomycetes; order Mycobacteriales; family Mycobacteriaceae; genus Nocardia. Next base: position 3,209,119 of record NZ_CP190048.1, read on the forward strand.
AGACGGTCTCGAGCTGGCGCGGGAAGGTCAGCGAACCCATGTCGCGGCTGTAGTCGAGCTCGCCGCCGAGCGACATGTTCTTGACATTGCCGACGAACTCCGCGACGAACTGGTCGTAGACCGAGGCGTCGACGTAGATTCGTTCCATCGACTCGCACAGCTGACCGGCCGACGAGAAGCACGCGCGCACAGCCAGTTTGGCGGCCTTGGAGACATCGGCGTCGGCCAGTACGAGCAGCGGGTTCTTGCCGCCGAGCTCGAGCGAGTACCCGATCAGGCGCTCACCGGCCTGCTGGGCGATGGTCCGGCCGGTCGCGCTGGAACCGGTGTAGTCGACGTAGTCGGCGCGCGCGATCACGTCACCACCGATTTCGCGACCGCGGCCGAGCACCGCCTGCCACAGACCGCGCGGCAGCCCGGCCCGCTCGGCGGCGTCGATGGCCCACAGTGCGGTGAGCGCGGTCTGGTTGTCCGGGCGCGCGATGACCGCGTTGCCCGCGATCAGGGCGGGCAGCGCGTCGGAGGCGGCCAGCGCGAGGGGGTAGTTCCACGGCGAGATGACCGCGACGACGCCCTTGGGCCGGTGGTGCACCTCGACCGAGGTGAGCACCGGCAGCACGCCGCGCGGCTTCCGGTCGGCGAGCAGTTTGGGCGCGACGGTGGCGTAGTAGCGCGCGTTCAGCGCGACGTCGGCGATCTCGTCGAAGGCGTGCGGCCGGGACTTGCCGGTCTCGGTCTGCACGATGTCGAGGATGGTGTCCTGCTCGGCGAGCACGATGTCGTGGAAGCGGCGCACGATCTCGGCGCGCTGCTTCACCGGCACCTTGGCCCAGTCGCGCTGCGCGTGCCGGGCCACGGCGAACGCGCGCTCGATGTCGTCGACCGAGGACTGCGGCAGGTCGCCGATCTTGTGCCCGGTGGCCGGGGCGAAGACCTCGACCGACGGCGCGCCACCGGCGACACCGCGTTCGAACAGGGGCTTGACCAGCGCGGTGGGCAGCGCGGTGGGTTCGGCGGTCAGCTCGGGGGCTGTCGTCATTGTCGGCCCTTCTCCTCAACAGATGGGTCACGCGGATCTGGTCGCGCACGTTCAGGTTATTTACTGAACACTAGTGTTAGATTAATGCCAGCGCCCTGGTTCGTGTCAAGCTTTCAGTGCGCGAACAGTGACGGTGAGGGAGGTGCGATGACCGAGGATTCCGCCGCGGTGCGTCGTGGGCGCCCGCCGCAGACCCAGGAGCAGGCCGAGGAGGTCCGCGCCCGGATCGTCTTGGCGACCGCCGCGGTATTCGCGCGCAACGGATCGCGCGGGATGAGCGTGGCCCAGATCATCGAAGAGGCCGGGCTGGCCAGACCCACTTTCTACCGCTATTTCGGCAATGCGTCCGAGCCGCTGCACGCGGTGCTCGACGCGTCGAACGACGGCCTGGTCGGCGGGATCCGCGACGCGCTCATGGGCACCGAGGAACCGGTCCAGCTGGGCATCCGGCTGATCGACGCGTATGTCGACTGGGCGCGCGGGCACGGTCCGATGCTGCGGCCGCTGTTCGCCGAACTGCACGATCCCCGCTCGGTTGTCTCGGCCTACCGCGAACGCGCGCTCGACGACATCCGCGATCTGGTGCGCAAGACGTTCGGCGAACTCGGGCGCCCGGTGCCCGCGCCCCTCGATCTGGACGCGGCGCTGCACGTGTGCGAGTACGTCGTCTACCGGCTCACCGCCGACAGCGAGCCGGGCAGCGATCCCGATCCGGCGCTGGCGTCGGAGGCCAGGGTGACCATGATTCGCGTCCTGCTCGTCACCCTCGGCACTCGCGACGATCTCGCCTACGCGATGGAACTACCCGGCCTGTTCCCCGACCCGTAGCTCCTCGGGTTCGGCGGCGGTCCGACCTGCCGTGAGCAGCGCGATCGAGAGCAGCACCGCACCGGCCGAGCCCGCGACGCCGAGTCGCTCGTCCAGGAACAGCACTGCCAGCAGGGTGCCGGTGAGCGGTTCGAGCAGGGCCAGCAGTGCTCCGGTGCCCGCGCCCGCCTCGGTGAGACCACGGAAATAGAGCGTGTAGGCGATCGCCGTGGGGAACAGCCCGAGGGCGAGAACGCCCAGCACACCGTTCGCGGTGGTGTGGATCGCGGTGGTGGTGAGGGCTGCCGGGACGGCGAGCAGAATCGCGCCCGCGGTGAAACCGAGACCGGTGCTGGTGACGGGATCGAGACCGGGGACCGGGACCGCGACGATCACCGTGAGCACGGCGAAGGCGGTCGCCGCGCCCAGTGCCATGGCTGCGCCGAGCAGAACCGCCGACCCGCTCGCGCCCGGTGTACCGACGAGCAGCGCGAGCCCGGTCAGCGCGAAGGCGATGCCGCGGGCGCGGGTGCGATCGAGTGTTCGCCGGCCGGTGAGGTGTTCGATCACCGCGACGACGACCGGGGACATGCCGATGGTGATCAGCGTCGCCAGGCTCACCGAGGACAGGGCGACCGCGCCGAAATAGCAGCCTTGGAACACCGGCGCCAGCACGGCGACCACGCCGATGCGGTGCCACGCGGGTGCGCCCCGCGGGATCGCCCTTCGGGTGAGAACACACAGTCCCACCAGCAGCAACCCGCCGACGGCCAGGCGTACGGCGGCGACTGCCACCGGGGACAGGTGGGTCGATCGTTGGACGAGGGTGCCGAGTATGCCGCCGGTCCCCCAGAGGATTCCGGCGATGACGAGATCAGCTGTGCCCGCGCGGGCCGACAGCGAAACAGACATGGGTGTGCGCTCCTGCGACAGAAGGTGAGGGGGTCGCGAGAAGCGAGGTGCTGGAGTGGACACAAGTCGACGAGCGGCCTGTTCGGCCGGTACGCGCGCGGTTCAAGCGCGGCGGGGCACCTCGCTCAGGAGGCGGGGGGCGGCGTGGAACGGAAGCACTTGTGCACGGCGCGAGTGTACTCCACACAGAATCTCCACATTTGGCGACGCAACCCTCCACACCCGCTCGCTAGGGTCGCACCATGGAAAACAGTGGGGGCGGGACAGGACCGGCGGCACGCCGGATCCTGGTGGTCGATGACGAGGTGACGATCGCGGAGTCCGTGGCCGCCAGGTTGCGGGCCGAGGGGTTCACCGTCGACCTGGCACACGACGGCCCCGCGGCGGTGGCGGCGGCTCTGGCGGGAGAACCCGATCTGGTGGTTCTCGACGTGATGTTGCCGGGGTTCGACGGCCTGGAGGTGTGCCGCCGGATTCAAGCCGAGCGTCCGGTGCCCGTCCTCATGCTCACCGCGCGCACCGACGAGACCGACCAGCTCGTCGGTCTCGGGGTCGGCGCCGACGACTATCTCACCAAACCGTTCTCGATGCGGGTGCTGGCCGCCAGGGTGCACGCCCTGTTGCGGCGGGTGGATCGGGCCACCGAGCGCGGCGACAACAGCATCGTCGTCGGCGATCTGCGGATAGATCTCGCCGAGCGGCGGGTGTGGCGCGGTGACACCGAAGCACGCCTGACCCCGCTGGAATTCGACTTGCTGACCCGGTTCGCGCAGCGTCCGCGAGCGGTGCTGGCCAGGGAGCGGCTCCTGGAGGACATCTGGGACTGGTCCGATGCGGCCGGGACGCGCGCGGTGGATTCGCATGTGAAAGCGTTGCGGCGCAAGCTCGGTGCCGATCTCATCCGCACCGTACACGGTGTCGGGTATGCCTTGGACGCGCGATGACGGCGCCTGAGCGCGCCGCCGCGTTGATGGACCGGATCGCGGAGGTGCTGCCGCGGCCGCTGGATCGGCTGCGCTCGATCAAGCTCAAGCTGGCCGTGTTGATGTTGTGTTCGGGCGGAGTCGCGTTCGGGTACTTCCGGCTGAAAATCGGCTGGCTGCCGCCGCGCACCACCGTGGCCGCGATCGGGATCGCGCTGCTCACCTCGCAGTTCCTCGCACACGGCATCACCCGGCCACTACGCGAGATGACCTCGGCCGCCCGGCGAATGGCTCAGGGCGACTACCGCTTTCGGGTACGGGCCTCCTCGCGTGACGAAGTGGGTCAGCTGGCGACCGCGTTCAACCAGATGGCCGCCGACCTGGCCGCCGCCGATCGGCAACGTCGCGACCTCATCGCCAATGTCTCCCATGAGCTGCGCACGCCGGTGACCGCGCTGCACGCCGTCCTGGAGAACCTGGTCGACGGCGTGAGCGAACCCGACCCGGCGACGCTGCGCACCGCGCTGGCCCAGACCGAGCGCCTCGGCCTGCTCGTCTCCGAACTCCTTGATCTGTCCAGCATCGAAGCGGGCGCGTTCACCCTGGATCGCGAAAGCCTGCCGCTGGCACCGCTTTTGGCGGCGGTGATCGCCGAAGCCGAGGTGATGACCGCCGCGCTCGGCCGTGGCGTCCGGTTCACGACCGCCATCGAACCCGCCGACGCGATCGTGTTCGCCGACCGGGCCCGCCTGCATCAGGTGCTGTTCAACCTCCTCGACAATGCCGCCAGGCACGGTCCGTCCGGCGGCGAGGTCCGGGTCTCGGCCTCGACCCGCCCCGAGGGCACCGTGCTCGAGATCCAGGACGACGGCCCCGGCATCCCGGAAGCCGAGCGCGCCACCGTCTTCGACCGCTTCACCCGCGGCGGTCGCACCGACGGCGGCGGCACCGGCCTCGGCCTGGCCATCGCCCGCTGGGTGATCGACCTGCACGGCGGCACCATCGCCGTCGCCGACCCCGGCTCCCGCATCCGCGTCGTCCTCCCCACGGACTGACACCTACATCCCGTTCACCCGCCCGGCGCTTCGGTGCCGGGACGCATTCGCACATCTCCAGGAGGGGAAACCCCATGTCCGACAAGCCGATACCCGAGGCACCAGCGGCTGATCACGGCGCTGATCAGACTGAGAAAACCGCCGCCGGGCCCAGTGGCGACACAACCGCGACCGCTTCGCCCAGTGCCGACACGACCGCGACCGCTTCGCCGGGTGCCGCCACGGGCGATCCTGTCACGAGTGGCGAGACCGCGGCTTCCGGCCCGGCGAGCGAGGCGGCCGCGAACATCGCGCCCGACTCCGGCGCCGCGAGTGACCCCAAGGTGGGCGGCGGTGCCTCGACGGCAGTACTCACGAAGACCTCGGAGTCAGCCGAGGGCCCGGAAACCCCACCCGCCGCACCGAACTCCGATGGCTCGGTGCCGTTCGCGACATTGCTCGCCGCGAGTCGTGAGAGCAGCGCTGTTCGGCCGGGGACGGCGGGCTGGCAGGCGGCGGCATGGCCGACGGCGCCGTCGGCGGGTTCCCCGCTGTCCGGGCGTTCCATGCCATTACCTGTGATGCCACCTCCCCTGCCGCCGGTACCCAAGCGCTGGCAGCACGTAGCTCGCCCACCCGGCGTGCTCCCCGCCGCCGCCCTGGCCGGCATCGTCGGCGCCACGGTGATCCCGATCGACCGTCCCGGTATCGGCTGGCTCCTCGCGGGCACCGCCATCACCGGCGCCCTCTGCGTGGTCGACTACCGCGCCCGGTCCCTCAGCACGCGTGAGCAGGGCGCACCAGAATCCGCGCCGACGACCGGAACCGCACCCGCGACCGCTCGGCCCACAACAGCGCCGACCTCCTCCGACGCGAAATCCGCTGAACCACTGTCACATTCGGTGCCTGACAAGCTCGCAGCGCCGAACGCCGACGAGGCCGTCACCGGCAGTTCCGAGGCGGGCCGCACGGCTGACACCGAACCAGCCCGCGAGAACGCGTCTTCGAACGCAGCGACAGCGACCGAGGCCGGCTCCGCCGATGCCCGTTCGGGAGCGGCGGGACAACCACTCGATGTCGAAGCGGCTGATGATTCGGTGTCCGGTGAGCGTACGTCCGAACGCTCCGCGATATCCGGTGCTACCACCCCACCCGCCCGCGCATCGGCCGACATCCTCGCAACGCCGCCGAAGGAGGTTGCCTCCCCCGCTGTTTCGATCCGTGACCGGGTCTGGTGGGCGGCAGCGGCGATGTTGCTGCTCGGGGTCGGGACGGTTCGAGCGGCGGGCTGGCTGTTCGTACTGTGTGTGATCGCGGCGTGTGTCGCGGGTTCGTTGGCGGTGCTGGGGCGGCGGAGCGTGCGTGGCATCGCGCACGACATGTTCGCGGTACCGTTCGCGTCGTTCGGGGCGGTGCCGTGGGCGTTCTCGGGGTTGCGGGAGTCGCGGTCGGCGGGGACTTCCAGTGTGCGGCGCTACGGGGTTTCGGTCGCGGCGACGGCGGCGTTGCTGGTGGTGTTCGTGCCGCTGCTCGGCGGGGCGGACGCGACCTTCGCGGGGCTGTTGAACGGGCTTGTTCCGACCGTCGACGGCCCGGCGGCGTGGCAGTGGACCTTCTTGTTCGTGATCGTCACGGCGGGTGTGCTGGGGGCGCTGTATCTGCTCGCGGGGCCGCCTTCCCGTGCGGCGGATTCGGTTCGGCCGGTGCGGCTGTGGTCGCGCAGTGAGTGGATGTTGCCGGTCGCGGCGTTGACCGTGCTGTTCGCGGTGTTCGTCGGCGCGCAGTTCGTCGCACTGTTCGGTGGCGACGATTACGTGCAGCGCACCGCGGGTCTGACCTATGCCGAGTACGCGCGCAGCGGGTTCTGGCAGTTGTCCGCGGTGAGCATTCTGACACTGGCCGTGATCCTGGCGGTACTGCACTGGTCAGTGCAAGAAACCGCGGCCGATCGCCAGTCGCTGCGCATCCTGCTCAGCGCGGTGAGCGTGCTGGCGCTGGTGATCGTGTGTTCGGCGCTCGGCCGGATGTGGACCTACCAGCAGGCTTACGGGTTCACGGTGCTGCGACTGCTGGTGACGATGTGTGAGCTCTGGGTCGGCCTCGTCTACGTCCTCGTGCTGATCGCCATCGCACGACTACGGTGGACCTGGGTGCCGCGTGCCGCGATCGGAACGGCTCTAGCCACCCTCATCGCCCTCGCCGTGATCAACCCGGAACACCTTGTCGCCGAACGCAATATCGACCGTTGGCACGCCAGCAAGCGCCTCGACGCCGGCTACCTGAGCAGCCTCTCCCCCGACATCCTGCCCGCCCTCGACGGCCTGGGTGATTCGTACCTCCGCGCTGAGATCGAAGACGCCGTCCGCACCGACTTGGACGAGGACCACTGGTGGTCCTGGAACTGGTCACGCAGCTCAGCTCGCTGACCTCGCGAACGCGGTCGCTCACCACGGGCGACCGCGTCAGCGCGGCTCGCTCGACCGCCGAAGATCCGGTGATCGCTCTTCTCGATGATCCCGAACAACTGCGGCACACCTCACTACTCCTGTGGCGCAACGGTTCTGGACAATCCGCTGGCCCGCAGGACGCGGCGTCCGATGGCGGCGCGGATGGAGTCCTCCGTGCCGATGATGCGAACGTGAGTGCGAGCTCGGGTGATGGCGGTGTAGAGGAGTTCCCTGGTGAGCAGGGTGGATTCGGGTTCGGGGAGCACGACCGAGACGGTGTCGTACTGGCTGCCCTGACTACGGTGGATGGTCATGGCGAAAACCGTGACCACAGCGGGGAATTGGGTGGGGTGGACCAGGTAGGGCTCGCTGCCGCGCTGGAGTGCGGCGCGCAGTGAGCCGTCGGGGCGGCGGATGATGACACCGGTGTCACCGTTGTAGATACGGGCTTCGTGGTCGTTGGCGGTGACCAGCAGCGGCTGGCCGGGGTACCAGACCGATTGCGGCCCTTCGGGTCCCGCGCCACCGGCCGCGGCCCACTCGGCTGCCATCCGGTCCCAGCGCTCGACACCGAAGGGACCCTGGCGGTGGGCGCACAGCAGGCGGTGTGATTCCAAGGCGGTCAGTGCGCCGATGGCGTCACCGCCCTCAGCGGCGGCGGTGACGGCGAGAGCGGCGGTGGTCACGTCCGCCCGCACAGCACGGATGTCGTCGGGTCCGCACAACGACACGTCGTCGCCGCCCGCGCGCAGAATCGCCAGCGCCGCATCGGCATCGCCCGCGCGAACGGCGACCGCCAGGTCGGCGATGTGTCCGCCGAATCGCCGCCCCCTGGTCAAACGGACGATCCCGCCCTGCAACCGCCGCTGCTCGAGAGCCGTGAGTGCCTGCGCCGCTCCCGGATTCACCGGCGATCCTTCCGACGTCCCTGGAATCGCAGCTACGCCGGGTACCGAGCCCAGCGAGTCGCCGCCGGGAATGTCCCGGGGGCCACCGCCCGATTCGCCGGCGCCACCGTTGTCGCCCGGTATCTCAGCGCCCGGAGCGTGCGACAGGCTCGCCCGCAACCCATCGAGATCGAGCACCTCGCGAAGTGCGGGATTGGGCGCGCCGCTCACCGGGCCTGCGACGAGGTCGGCGAGCACCGCACCGGCGTCGACCGAGGCGAGCTGGTCGGGGTCGCCGACGAGGACCAGGCGGGTGTCGGGGCGCAGGGCGGAGAAGAGGTGGCTCATCATCGTCAGCGACACCATCGAGGTCTCGTCGACCACGACGACGTCGTAGGGCAGCCGGTTGTGTTCGTGGTGCCGGAATCGGGTGGTGCGGCCACGTTGCCAGCCGAGAAGGCGGTGCAGGGTCGAGGCAGCGAGTTCGGGGAGGCCCAGCACGGCGGCTTGTTCGCGCACAGCTTCCTGCAGGCGCGCGGCCGCTTTGCCGGTGGGCGCGGCGAGGGCGATCCGCAGGGCGGGCAGCTTCGGCGAGGCGCTGCGGTGGGCGGTGAGCAGGGCCAGGATGCGGGCAATGGTGTGGGTTTTGCCCGTGCCGGGTCCACCCGCGACAACGGTCGTCCAGTGCGTCGCGGCGAGCGCGGCGGCCAGGCGTTGCCGGTCGGGGCCGTCACCGAGCGGGTCGGCGAAGAGCCGATCCAGCTGCACGCGAACAAGGTCGGTATCGATGACGGGATGGTCGGTACTGCGTTCGGTGAGTACCCGCCGCAGGATCTGTTCCTGCTGGTAGTACCGGTCGAGGTAGAGCAGCGCGCCGCCCTCGGCATCGGCTTCGACGATCCGCAACGGGCGCAGCGGACCGGACTGCCCACCACAGATCAGCGGGCTTCGACGCAGTCCGATCAGCACCCGATCGGTGTCCGGCCACGGCAGCGTCGCCGGGTCGATTCCCAGTGCGCTGTCACGAGTTTCGTCGGCATCGATGCCGATCTCGCGCATTCGGGCCAGCTCGAGACACACCGATCCCGAGCGCACCGCGCGCACCGCCAGTGCCGCCGCGAACAGCACCTCCTCGCTGTCCTCGCGCCCCATCCGACCCAGCCGCACCGCGACATGCACATCCGCCGCCGACAGCACGCCCGCCTCGTTGAACACCCGCAGCAGCCCGGTCCCCCGCTGCGCCACCTGAATGGACGTCATGATCGGTGCCTCTCGACGGTCGACACCGGTCGCCGGGGCGCCGCCCGGCGATCACCTGCTCCGGCCTTCATCGCTGCCCCGCGAGCAGGTCGGACAGCGCGACAACGAGTTCCGCGGACGGGTGCCAATCGAACACGCCGTGGCCCGGTGGTGTCGACGCCCCGATCATGCCTCGGACGAACAGGTACCGGGCACCACCGAGATGGCGAGCCGGGTCGTAGCCGGGCAGCCGCCAGCGCAGATAACGGTGCAGCGCAACGGCATACAGCAGCGCTTGCAACGGATAGTGCGAGCGGATCATCTCCGCGACCATGTGTTCGCGACGGTAGTGCTCGACGGTGAGGTCGCCGGTGCCGAGCCGGTTGGTCTTGTAGTCGACGATCAGATAGCGGAGCTCGCCCGTCTCGTCGGCTACCCGCAGGACCGCGTCGATGCTGCCGGTGAGATACCCGCGCAGCACCGTATCGGGCAGTGCGGCAACATGATCGGCGTATCCGGCCAGATCGTCGTCGGCGGGCAGGTAGGTGCGCAGCAGCGCGGCGACGGCGTGCATCCCGGCCGCGCGCGGACCGGGGGTGTCACCACCGCCGAGCGGCAGCTCGAATTCCAGTTCGTTGAGCCGGTCACGCGTCGCGACAGCAGCCAGGGAGCCGAAATCGGCGGGGGTGCGCAGCACTTCGAGCAGGGCGGTGGCGAGCACGTCGACATCGAGCTCGGCCATCGTGTGCTCGACCGCTTCGACACACCGTTGATGGACCTCGGCTGCCAGGTCGGGCACCGAGGTGTCGACCGTTTCGAGCACGCCGTGGACCAGCGTGCCGAACTCGGCGCCATAGGGTAGGTCATTCATCAATGACGGCGCGGCAGTGCTGCCGGTCAGCGCGTCGAGCGGCGCCTCGGTCGGCTCGTCGTCCGGGCCCGGGCCGTCCTCGGGTTCGGAGTCACTCACTCCGGGGGCGTCGTGCGCGCCCGCGGTGAGCGCCGAGTAGGACGTGCGCCGCCACAGCTGGTCGAGCGCGCGGCTGAACCCCGCGGCCGCCAGCTCGCCGGTCGGCAACTCGGTGCGCACCCGCCGGGGCGCCACGTCCTCGGGACGGTCGACCATCGTCACCGAGATCACCTCCGCAGCGGCGGCCGCCCATTCGGCGATCCGTTGTGCCGCAGCGGTATCAGCGGGAATCTCCGCGCGGCGCGGTACCTGCGCCGAACCCGGCCGCCTGCCCAGCATCATCCGGTGCAGCGGCGCGGCACCGGTCGTCACCGCGGGCGCCCACCACACGACGGCCTGGCACATCGCCCGGGTCAGCGCCACGTAGAGCAGACGCAGCTCCTCCCCCGATTCCTCGGCCTCACACCGCAATTGGCGCTCACCGTAACCGGGGGCCTCCTTGCCGCCGATATCGAGGACCCTGGTGCCGTTGTCGTCGTGGAACAGCAGCGTCGCGGGATACGGATTCTTGGCGCTGTCCCAGGTGAAAGGCAGGTAGACGATCGGGAATTCGAGGCCCTTGCTGGCGTGCACGGTGGCGATCTGCACCGCCGCCGCGTCCCGGTCGAGCCTGCGGCTTCGTCCGCTGACGCTGCCCGCCTCTGGCTCGCGCACACGGTCGGCGAGCCAGCGGGTGAGCGCGGTCAGACCCAAACCCTCGGCGAGCGCGACTTCGTCGAGCAGCTGCGCGATGTGGCGCAGGTCGGTGAGTTCGCGTTCGCCGTTGTCCACCGCGAGCAGGCGCGGTGCGAGGTCGGTCTCGGTGGCGAGCTTGTCGAACACGGCGGCGAATCCGGCGCGCGCGAACAACCGCGCGGCGTCGCGCAACTGGGTGGAGACCCGGCCGACGAGATCCGCGCCACCGGAGTCGATCTCGGCAGCGCTCACGCCCAGGATCGGTGTGCACGCGGCCAGCCGCACCCGGTCTCCACGATGCGGTTGTTCCAGTGCCCGCAACACCCACAGCCAGTCGGTGGCGGCGACGGTCGCGAAGACGCTGGTACCACCGGCCAGCACGGAGGCGACCCCGACGCGGTCCAAAGCCGTTCGCACCACATCGATCTGGGAGCGAGTGCGCACCAGCACCGCGATGTCGCCGGGTCCGATCGGCCTGCGCGCCCGGCCGTCGCCGACCTCGCGCAGCGAATGATCCCCGCCACGTAGGGGTTTGGCGTCGATGCTGGTGCCGGATTCGAGCAGGGTGACGATATCGGCGGCCAGGTCGTCGGCCACCTTGGCCCGCTGTCTGCCCACCGACGGGAACCCCGACCGATTGCGCGGACCGGCCCCCGTCCGCGGCAGCACCCGCAGGCGCAGCGGACTGATCACGTCCGGGTCGCCGTGCAGACTGGTCGCGGGCCGCGTCGGCGTGACCGGGTAGACGCTGATCTCGGGGTGACCCAATTCCGCACCGCCACAGAGGTGGTCGACGGCGCGCAGCAACCCGGCGTCGCTGCGCCAGTTGCGGGTAAGCTCGCTGCGTCGATCCGCCAGAGCCACGGCATCGAGATAACTGAGCACTTCGGCACCGCGGAAGGCGTAGATGGCCTGTTTCGGGTCACCGACCAGCACGAGGGTGGCGTGCTGATGGAACGCCCGGCGCAGGATGTCCCACTGCAGCGGATCGGTGTCCTGGAACTCGTCGACCAGCGCGACCCGGTATCGCTGCCGGATCCGGGCGCAGGCCCTCGGTCCGTGTTCCGGGTCGGCCAGCACGTCGTGCAGCAGAACCAGCAGATCGTCGAAATCACGCAGTCCCGCACGGCGCTTACGACGTTCGGTCTCCGCGCGCACGGCGCTCGCGAAAGCGACTCGCTCGCCCGCGGCGCCCTCGGTGCGCGGCGCGAGCTCGGCGTGCCGGTCGTGGACCGCCGCCAGCGCCAGGGTGTGCGCATCGCGCACGGTGAACGGGGCGCGATCGCGGGCGTAGCGGGCCAGATACAGATCGTCGGCGACGGTGGCGACGAGCTCGTCCACCGATTCGACCAGCCGGGCGCCCGGATCGTGTTCGCCGGCCAACCCGAGTTCGTCGAGCATCCGCTGACAGAACGAGTGGGTGGTGGCGATGGTCCCCGCGTCGAAATCAGCCAGGGCGGTGAGCAATCGGCCCCTGCGCAGGCGCACGGTCGCGGGATCGGTGTCGGCCATCGCCCGGACGAGTTCGTCCTGATGGTGGCGCGCGGCATCGGGCTCGGCGAGCGCGGTCGCCACCGTGACGAAACGGTCCCTGGTGCGCTCGCGCAGTTCCTGGGTGGCGGCGCGGCTGAAGGTGACCAGCAGCAATTCGGTGATCGCGATGCCCGCCTCGGCGACGTAGCGCACCGCGAGCCCGACGATCGCGTGCGTTTTGCCGGTGCCCGCGCTGGCCTCGAGCACCGTGGTGCCCTGCGGCAGCGGGCCGGTGGCATCGAAGGCGGTCGGCGCCGAGACGGTCCCGGTCACGGCTGTCCCTGGCTTTCGGCGGCGAGTAGCGGCGCCCACCAGCGGCGGGCGAGGGCACCGAAGTGGGTGGTCTCCGGCTCGCCCGGTCGGTTCGATTCGCCTGCGAGGCAGTCGAATCGGGGGGCGCGACCCCACACATAGCGCAGGTAGCGGTCGGTGTGGTCGCCGAACTTGTCGGGGCCGTTGGGGCCGCCGTCGAAGGCGTGTTCGGCGGCGAGCAGCGCGTCGGCGACGCTGTCACCGCGGAAGCGCCGCTCGGCGTAGGCGGCGGTGGCGGCGGGCGCGCAGGGCAGTGGTTCGCACAGCCCTTCGTCGCGCAGCCGGACCAGGTCACGCAGGATCGCCAGTGCGGCGGGCGCTTCGGGTGCCGTGATCACCGATCTGGCCACCGGCCGGCTGCGGAACTGACCGCGTCCGGTACTGATCGCCTGCCACGAGCGGTCTTCGGTGGCGGCGAGGGCGAGCAGCGAGACCCAGGACGCGAGACGGTGTTTGGGCGCGAGCCGGGAATATGTCGTGCGCACCAGCGTCTCACCACGAACCTCGGGCACGGTGCCCGCGAGGGTGCGGCCGTTGCCGAGGTCGACGGCGATGTCGACGGCGCGCGGGGGCGCCTCGTAGTCGGGTAGCGCGGTGCGGACCAGGGTGTCGACCGTGCCTTCCACCTCGTCGAGCACCTTGGTCCCGAAACCGAAGGGGGGCAACGTGCCTCGACGCCACTCGGCGGCGCGCAAGCCCGCGGGGTCGGCGCCGGTGAGACGGGCGCTCAGCATTCGCTCGCCGAGATCCCACTTCGCCAGACCGTCGAGTTCGATCGGGAGCTGATCGGCGATGTCCTCGGATTCCTCCGGTACCCGCAGGCCGAGTCGCTGCCACAGGAACGCGCGCACCGGGTGTTCGGCGAACGAGATCAGTTCGGCCAGTGCGATATCCGCGACAGGAACGGGCGGCAGCGGCGCGCAGAGCAGCGGGGGGCGCGGCCGGGACGGGCGGGCGGCGGCGCGCGCACCGGCCAGGGCGACCGTGTCGAAGCTGCGTGGGTTCTCGGGGGCGAAGTTGCGGCGGTCGAAGGCCTGCAGCGGGTGACGCAGATGGACGGCGGCCATGGCGGCGGGTCCGACATGGGTGGCGAGCACGTCGAGCAGCTCGGCGACCGGGACGGCGGGCGGGCGGGCGGCGCCGGTGACCGGGTCGGCGCCGGTGTGCAGGACCAGCAGCCGGTCACCGGCCGCCATGACGGCATCGAGCAGGAGTTGACGATCCTCGCTGCGCGCATCGCGTTCGCCGACCAGCGGGTGGCGAGCCAGCAGATCGTCGCCGTCGACGCTGCCGGGACGGGGGAAGACGTCGTCGTCGAGGCCTAGCAGCACCACCACACGGTGGGGCACCGAACGCATCGGCACGAGGGTGCACACGGTGAGCTCGCCGGTGCGGAAGTTCGCGCGGCCGGGGCCGCCCGCCAGCCGACTGGTCAGCAGGACCGACACGTCGGCCAGCCGCAACGGGGTCGCACCCGCGTGCTCGGTGGCGGCGACGATCTCGCGGCGCGCTTCGGTGCGGATCCACGACTGCGCGGCGGGCACGTCGGTGAGCAGGTCGACGGCCCGCAGCAGCACGGTGGTCCAGTCGGCGGCGGGTCGCGGGCCACGCAGGTCGCGCAGGCAGACCGCGAGCCGGTCGATGAACTCGGCGAAGCGGCCCGCGAGGTCGACGTCGTTGGAGTCGACATCGTCGAGGGGTAACGCCAGATCGAGCCAGTCGTCGCCCGATTCGTCGGCGGTGACGCCGAGCAGGATGCGGTCCACCGCGGCGTTGAGGGTGTTCTGCGCGAAATCGGCGAGCCCGAACGCCTCACGTTGCCGCTGCCCGATCCCCCATCGCGCGCCGGACTCGGCCGCCCACTCGCGCAGTCGTTCGATGTCGTCGTCGTCGAAACCGCAACGGCGGCGCACTGTTTCGCTCGCCGCCAGGTCGAGCACCTGCGTCACCGTGACGCGACCGTCGGCCAGTTCGAGTAGCTCGATCACCACCGCGAGCATCGGGTTGGTCACCGCCCGCCCGCGATCGGCGAGCCGCACCCGCAACTGATGCGCCGGGTGTTCGCCCTCGGTCGGCAGATCCACCCCCGACCCGCGCTGGCCGAACGCCGCCCGCACCAGCGGCGCGAACGCCTCCACGTCCGGGCACATGATCAGCACGTCGCGCGGCTCGAGCGTGGGATCCGCCGCGAACGTGGTCAACAGCAGATCCCGCAGTACCTCCACCTGCCGCGCCGGGCCGTGACACGCGTGCACTTCGACAGTTCCGTCCGGCGCCGCACCGATCTCGGGGACACGGTCCGCACGGACGGCGGCCTGTAGTGCGCCGAGCAGGGTGTTCGCGGCGGGCTCGCCGGCGAGGTGAATGTCGCTGTCCAACACCGGGTTCAGGCGCAGTTCCAACTCCCGCACATCGCGGGCGAGCCCCGAGAGCAGCGGGTGCGAAACCTGATCCGCGGTGTGATCGTCCGCGCGTGGACGAACGGCCGCTTCGTTCGCCTGGCCATCGGCACTGACGGCGTCGCTCCGCTTCGTGCCGGCGAGTGCCGACGCGTCGCTGGTCGCCTCGACGTCGGCGGCCACCAGAGCATCACCGAGCACGGCCCACATCGCCGGGCTCGGGTGCGCCAACCAGAGGTGGACGTCGCGGTGCGCGGCGAGAGCGGTGATGACGGCCAACTGGTCGGCGGGCAGGCGGGTGAGGCCGAACAGGGAGAGCCGGTCGGGCAGGTCTATCGAGGCGGGTTCGGCGCGGAGGTGGGCGCAGGCGTCGGCGAGTCGTTCGGCGGGACTCGGGGCATCCACGGCGGTGCGCAGCGCGCGCCACAACCGCGGTTGCCACGCGAGGTCGTCGGGCACCGGTCCACCGGCACCGTCGGTGTCCGCACCCGCTGCCCAATCGAGCAGTACTCGCGGACGTTGCGCGGCGTAGGAGTCGAAGAGCGCGGCGAGGTGGGCGGCCGTGGAGTAGCGCCTGCCGAGGCGGTGGTCCGTGCCGGGGAGACCGAGATGCCGCGCCAGGACGGCTGCCCACGGCTGGTCGGCGATCTCGTCGATCACCCGCAGCAGCGTCCACACCAGTCGTTGACCGGTCCACGGATCGTCAGCGGGCGCGACCCCGCTCGCACCGGCCAACACGTCGGCCACCAGCGCGGCGGGCGCCGGGAACGCGATATTCGCGGCTACCCCGTCGCCGACCGGCCCACGACCGATCCCCGCCACGCCGGAACGAGAAGGTGCGGCACTGTCGTCGCCTAGATCCTCGGCCACCCCGGCCCCGGCGCCCACGACCCCCAGCACGCCGGACAACCGCTGCGCCAACCAGCGCTCCACCCCTTTGGCCGGAACCGCGACCACTTCCGTGACGAACGGATCGGCGGGTATGTGCCCCAGCAAACGCCCGAGTCCGTCGGCCAGCGCGTCGGCGCGTTCGGCGCGATGGAGGTGCAACGGCATCCGTTGTTTATACGCTCAGCGACCGACCCGCAATCGCGCGGCCCCGCCGTCACCACTGGACCGGGCTAGTGAAATACGCCACACCGCAACGCGTCCCGGCCACGCCTGCGGCACCCTCGACGCCGGGCGTGGGATCGTTGCGATTCGGGTGGGACAGTACGGCCGCGGGCGAAAGGCTGGTTTCGTTTCATGATCGCGCAGGTGTTTCCCCTGGTTCCCGGTGGCGGCTTCGTCGTCCGCCGAGCAGGCGCGCGCTGGGAGCTGATCAATTCCCGGCGCTACGGGCCTGATCAGGTGCTGCATTCGTGGCCGCTGGACCGGCACGGCGAAGCGTTCGAGCACTGCCATCGTCTCAACGGCTGCACCATCGCCACCCCGCACGCCGCGCATCACTGAGCGCAATTCGGCTGCGCCGCAACAACCCTGCGCGAGAACAATCCGGCGTCACACAGCGCTGTCGCGCGGTGCCGGATTTACGGCGAATTAGTGCATTGCGGCGTTCGGTGTGCGAATGTGGTCCATCGTGCGTGACCGTTCCCCCTCCACCCGTGTCGTTTCCCGAGTCGCAGCTACTGCCTGCCTGCTCGCCGCCGCGGCCGCCCTCACTCCGGGCGTCCCTGTTCTCAACGGTCCGGCCCATGCCGCGCCGCCCGCGTTGACCCAGGTCTCGGTGCCCGGTTTCGACGCCGACATGAGCTCCCGGATCGCCAAGGTCGACGCCTATCTCGCCGGCCGCCCCGGTGTCCTCGGCTACGTGGTGCGTGATCGCAAGACCGGCGGCATCTATGCCAACGAGCACGCCGAGAACCAGGTCTGGACCGCGTCCACGATCAAGCTGGCCATCGCCGCCGACCTGCTCAACCGGGCCCGCGTCGGCGCCATCGCGCTGTCCCCCGACGACCGCTTCAATATCGAAGCGATGCTGGCCACCTCCAATGATCACGCCACCGACGTGCTGTGGCACAAGTACATCGGCTTCGACCGGATGGCCTACAACAACGCGTTCCGCGCCTACGGCATGGTCAGTCTGATCCCGCAGCCCACCACGAGCGCGCTGTTCCCGGACTGGTCGTTCCAGAAATGCACCGCCGCCGATCTGGACCGGCTGATGAACACCATCCTCGACACCATGCACCCCGACGATCTCGGCTACCTGCTCGACCGGATGCGCTCGGTCGACTCCAACCAGCACTGGGGTGTGTGGGGCGCGGGTTCGTCGATGCGGCCGGGTCTGAAAAACGGCTGGTCGGCCGAAGCAGACGGCTGGGTGGTGAACTCGGTCGGCGTCGCGGGGGCCGACGAGCGGTACACGCTGTCGATCATGAACGCGCTCGGCGGCGCGGGCGGCTACACCGAAGGTGCCGAAACCGACACCCGGGTCGCCCAGCTACTTCTCGCAGGTCGCTGAGCCTGCGCTGCGGCGTATTGTCGATCTTGTCGTTCGATGAGACACCGCATCACACGCCGCGATCGGGTTCTTGTTGCGACGTCACCACCGGAGCCGACTACGGTTAACCCTGTCACCACCACCACCGCGGGGCCCACCCCAGTCTGTCGAGGAGCGCGACGATGAGCACTGAGTCTGTCGGGAAGCGGCACCACGTAGTGGTGATCGGTTCCGGGTTCGGCGGTTTGTTCGGTACCCGGCATCTGCGCAGAGCCGATGTCGACGTCACGCTCATCTCCAAGACGTCGACCCACCTGTTCCAGCCGCTGCTCTACCAAGTCGCCACGGGCATCCTCTCGACCGGCGAGATCGCCCCGGCCACGCGCCTGGTGCTGCGGAAGCAGAAGAACGCGCAGGTGCTGCTCGGCGACGTGGTCGATGTAGACCTGGCGAACAAGAAGGTCACCTCGCGACTACTCAACCGCGACACCGAGACCGACTACGACAGCCTGATCGTCGCCACCGGCGCCCAGCAGTCCTATTTCGGCAACGACCACTTCGCCACCTACGCGCCCGGCATGAAGACCATCGACGACGCCCTCGAATTGCGCGCGCGCATCCTCGGCTCCTTCGAACAGGCGGAGCTGGCGACCACCCAGGAAGAGCGCGACCGGCTCATGACGTTCATCGTCGTCGGCGCCGGCCCGACCGGGGTGGAGCTGGCCGGTCAGATCGCCGAA
Organism: Nocardia sp. FBN12; assembly: GCF_050320175.1. GTDB lineage: Bacteria > Actinomycetota > Actinomycetes > Mycobacteriales > Mycobacteriaceae > Nocardia. The sequence continues at coordinate 3,227,479 of NZ_CP190048.1, forward strand.
CTCGCCGACCGCACCCTGGATGGCACCTTCCGCACCATCGATCCCCGCGACGCGCGCGTCATCCTGCTGGAAGGCGCGGGCGCGGTACTCGGCCCGATGGGACCCAAACTGGGTGCCAAGGCGGCCAAGCGGCTGGAGAAGATGGGCGTGGAGATCCAGCTCAACGCGATGGTGACCGATGTCGACGCGCACGGCGTCATCGTCAAGGACGCCGACGGCACCACCCGCCGGATCGAAGCCGTGTGCAAGGTGTGGTCGGCGGGCGTGCAGGCCAGCCCACTGGGCAAGATGATCGCCGAGCGGTCCGAGGGCACCGAGGTCGATCGGGCGGGGCGCGTGATCGTGGAGCCCGACCTGACCGTCAAGGGTCATCCGAATGTGTTCGTGGTCGGCGACCTGATGTCGGTGCCGGGTGTGCCGGGTCAGGCCCAGGGCGCCATCCAGGGTTCGACCTACGCGGCCAAGGCGATCAAGGCCGGGCTGCGCGGTCAGACCCCCGACCAGCGCGCGCCGTTCAAATACTTCAACAAGGGCTCGATGGCCACGATCTCGCGGTTCGACGCGGTGTGCCAGATCGGCAAGCTCGAGTTCAGCGGGTTCCTGGCCTGGCTCGCCTGGCTGGCACTGCACCTGTACTACCTCGTCGGTTACCGCAGCCGCATCGTGACGGTGATCGGCTGGTTCGTGTCCTTCCTCGGCCGTAATCGCGGTCAGATGGCGGCGACCGAGCAGTGGATCTTCGCGCGGCTCGCGATCGAGGAGGTCAACGCCGATCAGGCCGAAGCCAGGGAACTCGCGGCCGACGTGGGCGCGCCGGCGGGCACCGCGGGGCAGCGCAAGATCGGCTGACACAGACACGTGAGGCCGGGTGGTTCCGTCGAACCACCCGGCCTTCGTCGTTCCGATCACCTTTCCGCACACCGGTATTGCGGGTTGCCGTCGTTTCGGACCCATCCGAGTCGCGCACCGGTCCGAATGTCGGAGGTCATATGTGTGACCAATCCCCAGGATGAAAGGTGATCTATGGCGACGGGGAAACACAGGGCGCCGAACCTGCAGCGACAGAAGGTAGGTTCGGTCGTCGCAGCCGGAGCGGTCCCCCTGGTCATGGCCCTGATCGGCACGGGCACCGCGAATGCCGATCCCGCGCAGGCGGCGGTGACCCAGCCCGAACACCAGACCGGACCGGAGTTCGACGCGGTGGCGCCCAACGCCACTCCGTATGTGGGCCAGCCGATGCCCGCGAACACCCGCAGCTCGCTGCAGTGGTCGCGGACGGGGCCGGAAACGGATTACCTGTCTCCGGTGGGACCGCTGCACGCGCCGACCGCGGTCGCGCCGGTGCCGCCGATCCTGCCCCCGCCGGGGCAGTTCCGCTTCGGTGACCAGCAGGTTCCGGTGCCGGACTTCGTGCCGGTCGACACCTCGATCCAGATCAACGACGCCGCGGCCACTACCGAGGCCAACCTGGCGACGTTCCTCGACTCGGTCGGGCTCGAGCGCAGCCGTTCGGACCGGATCGCCTCCGAGACACTCGGTTCGGCGGCCAGAGGCGCCGCGGTCGGTTCCACCGTGGCGATCCCGTTCGCCATGATGGCCAGCACGGGCGGTGCCGTGGCCGGGCTCGTCGCCGGTATCCCGTTCGTGCCGATCGGCTTGGTCGCGGGCCCGATCCTGGGTGGCATGGCCGCGTACATGGCTGTGTCGATCCCCATCACGGTCGTCGGCGCCGGGATCGGCGCGGCGGTCGGCGCGGCGGATGCTTTCCTCGCGCCGCCTCGTGGGATGGTGCCCGAGGCCGCTGATCCGGCAGCCGAGCTCGTCAACGCTTGATCGAATTCCCCGCGGTGGGAGTCGGGCTTTCCTCGCCCGGCTCCCACCGCCATTTCCTCAGTTATCCGTGGGCAATCGCGAGCGCGCGGAGTCGGCTACTCGTTCGGGTGGCGAGCGAGCCACCCGCGGCCAGCGGCAGCCGAACCTCGTCGACGCTGCCCGACCAGGCCGGACGGTCGTCCGGATAGACCAGTTCGCTGTCGAGCGCACGCGGAGTCGTGAGCCGATCGTCGGTCGGCGAATCCGCTCCGAGCTGCAGCCGGTGCCGGAGCAGTGGAACCTCGCCGAGGTCGGCGAGCAGGTCACCACGCCACCCGCCACCGTCCTCGCCGCTTCGTCCGAGTTGCACCCGCTCACGCAACCGCAGCCGCGCATCTGGTGCCACCCGCACCGTGGTCACGGTGTGATGGTGTGCGCCACCCGCCACGATCGTGGGTTCCGGATCGAAATCCAGTTCGCCACCTTCGCCGATCTCGAAGCGCCAGTGCGCGTTCGACAACAGCGTGGCCGCACCCGGCAGGGCGATCGTGGCCGCCACCGAACGCACCACCAGCCGCGCGCCGGGGTGGACGACGATGGTGATATCGAGTTCGTCCCCACCGAGCGGGGTCGCCGCGGTGCCGATCAGGTGCACGGTATCGATGCCGGTGTGGCGCCCGGCCAGGCCGCCGACCGCGTCGATGCGGGGCAGTCTGCCCGGTGCGGCGACGATGCTCAGTTCAGTGCGCAACGCCGGTGGCCGCGTCCTGTTCGGCGACGACCCGCAGCTGCTCGCGCACCCAGGCCAGGACCGGGGTGGCCGCCGGGTCGTCGGTCAGCGAGACCAGTGCGGTGGGACGGCCGTCGCGGACCTTGGCGGCGTCGCGCTCCATCACGCCCAGATCGGCGCCGACCAGCGGGGCCAGGTCGGTCTTGTTCACCACGAGCAGGTCGGAGAACGTGACGCCGGGGCCGCCCTTGCGCGGCACCTTGTCGCCGCCTGCCACGTCGACGACGAAGATCTGCACGTCGATCAGGCCCGAGGAGAACGTGGCCGTGAGGTTGTCGCCCCCGGATTCCACCAGGATCAGATCCAGCGGCGGGTTGGCCGCGACGAGGTCATCGATGGCGTCGAGGTTGGCGGTGATGTCGTCGCGGATGGCGGTGTGCGGGCAACCACCGGTCTGCACGGCGGTGATCCGCTCGTCGGGCAGGACCGCGTGGCGGCGCAGGAAGTCCGCGTCCTCGGTGGTGTAGATGTCGTTGGTCAGCACCGCGAGGGACAGCTCGTCGCGCAGTTGCCTGCACAGGGCGGCGACCAGCGCGGTCTTGCCGGAGCCGACTGGACCACCGATGCCGATGCGCAGCGCCTCGCCCGCGGCGCGGTCGCGCTTGGGCCGGTCGTGGCTGTGGTCGTGCGGTTCGCCATCGATCAGATGGGGCGGCATGGGGGCTCCTTCTTCTCAGGATCTTCGGGTCAGGACGCGAACAACGGCATGTCGCGGTGGAGGTGACGTTCGGCGAGCGCGTCCTGCAGCGGATCGGACAACGCGGCAAATCCGGTAGCGGCCTCGGCGGCGATCCGATCGCACAGCGGCGCGAGGCGCATGGTGCTCGCGGCGATGGCGGCGGGATCGAGGGCGAGCAGTCGCTGCGCGGCGGTGGCGGCGCCGGTGAGTGTCGTATAGACGACGACACCCGCCAGCTGTTCCGTGCTCACGCCACTGGCGGCACCGACCATGCCGAACACCGTAGACAGATGGGGACGCGCCCCCGCCGGAGCCCAATCATGGTGCGGCCACAGCTGTTTGGCCAGCCGCAGCAGACCACGGCCTTGCGCACGCGAAGCCGTCCGCGCCGCGGGTGACGGTGTCCTGGCATCGGTTTCGAGTTCGGCGCGTTCGGGAGTCAGCGTCGCGCCGCACACCGCGGCGGCGAGGGACGCGGTCACCAGTCCTGAGGTGGCGACCCGGCGCCGCAGATACACCTCGACGCTGGCGTTGTCGCGCAGCAATCCCGACGACACCGCTTCCTCGACGCCACCGGAATGCACGTGCCCACCGATGGGCAGGCGCGAGTCGGCCAGGGCGAGCAATGTCGCCAGTCCCGTCGCACCCTCGTTTCGCATCCGACGATCCTATGCAACCGACCTGGACGTCCGCCCGGTGAGGGCGACCACCATCGCAGACCGTGGCGGCCATCACGTCGCCGGACGGTCGCACACGGCCGACGGTCCGCAAGCCACCGTGGGCAGGGCGTTCTCGATCAGCTCCAGTCGGCGTCGATCCGCGGCCAGCCCGCCGGGTGGCGTAGCGCACACCCGGCGGACGTCGCTCAGGGGCTGGTGCGAGCCGAACGCCAAGCCAGGGCCGCCATCGCGATCAGCAGCAGCGCGCCGACCGTGGTCGCGAGATGCATACCGCTGACGAAGGACTCGCGGGCCGCATGGATCAAGGCGTCGTCGCCTGCGGACTGCAGCAGGGTGTCGCCAAGGGTCTCGCCGAAGTTGCCGCCGGAGCGGAACACCAGCGCGGCCACCGAGCCGAGCAGGGCGAGGCCGAGCGCGTTGCCGAGTTCGAAACTGGTTTCGGAGATCCCGACCGCCGAGCCCGCCCGCTCGACGGGCACCGCCGACACCGCGACGTCGGACACCAGGGTGAACGAGAAGCCGTACCCGACACCGGCGATCACCGAGCCGGCCACGTACCAGCCGAGGCCGCCGTCGACACCCACACCGAGCAGCATCAGATTGCCGATGGCCGACAGCATCAGCGCGAGCGTGAACGTCGCCCGCACACCCAATCGCAGCCCGAGTCGCGCGCCGCTCATCGAGCAGACGAACACCGCGACCGCCATCGGAATGCCGAGCAGCGCGGCGGCCAGCGGGTCACGGCCGGTGACCGATTGCAGGTAGATGCTGGTCAGGTAGCTCAGCGCGGCAAGCGACATCATCCCGGCCATGCTCGCCCCGATCGCCACCCGGAACAGCGGCCGGGTGAACAGCGACAGGTCGAGCAGCGGTTCCGTCAGATGACGTTGCCTGCGCACGAACAGCACGAGCAGCACGACGCCGATCATGGCGATCACCAGCGACACCGCGTCCAGCCCTTCGGCCGCGATGTGTTTGATGCCGTAGATCAACGGCAGGATGCCGCCGATCGAGAGCGCGACGCTGGGCAGATCGATCGGGCCGAGGGCAGCGGAGCGATGTTCGGGCAGCAGCATCGGCCCGAAGATCAGCAGAATCGCCAGCACCGGGATATTGATCAGGAACACCGAGCCCCACCAGAAGTGGTGCAGCAGGAAGCCGCCGATGATCGGCCCGACTGCCGAACCACCGGCGAAGAACGCGGTCCAGATGCCGATCGCAGTGGCCCGCTGCCGGGCGTCGGGGAACAGGGTCGAGATCAGCGCCAGGCTCGACGGCAGCAGCGTCGCGCCGCCGATGCCCATCAGGACGCGGGCCGCGATGAGGATCGGCGCGCTGGGCGCGAACGCGGCGAGCACCGACGCGATGCCGAAGATGGCGGCGCCGACGAGCAGGATGTTGCGTCGACCGATCCGGTCGCCGAGATTGCCCATGGTGATGAGCAGGCCCGCCAGCATGAACCCGTAGATATCGAGGATCCAGAGTTGTTGCGAGGCAGTGGGATCCAGGTCGGCCGTCAGCGTCGGCATGGCAAGGAAGAGCACTGAGATGTCCATCGACACCAAGAGCACCGGCAGCAGCAGCACGCCCAGTCCGAGCCATGCGCGGCGTCCACCGGCGACTGCGGTGGGCACCGCCGGTTCCAGCTTCGTCATTCCGACATCCTTCCGAGGTTCGCGTACACCGTACGCAGAGACTGGGTACAGTGTACGCATGAAGGTTGTGTTACGAAAGCGAGTCATGGGATGACCGAGACGAAGCTCACCCGCACCGCGATCGTCGACGCCGCGATCACCCTCGCGGACGCCGACGGACTCGACGCGGTGTCGATGCGTCGCATCGCCGACCGCCTCGATGTGGGCACCATGTCGCTGTATCGGCACGTGGCGAACAAGGACGAGCTCATCGCGATCATGACCGACGAGATCGCCGCCCGGCACCCCTACCCCGATCCAGCCGGTCAGGGGTGGACCTGGCGCGACCGGGTGCGCATCGCCGCGGAGATCGATTGGCAGCTCTACCAGCAGCATCCCTGGGTGCTGCTCACCTTCGCGGTTCCCCGCTACAGCTTCGGCCCGCAGGGTCTGACGAGCCTGGCCTGGCTGGTCGAGGGTCTGCGCGAACTCGGCGTGACGGCCCGCGAGGCCACCACGATGGGTTTCTCGGTCTGGAACTACATCTCCGGCGCCAGCTTGCCGGTGGTCGGCGGTGCGTTGCTGGCCGAGAAGCGCACCGCCACCGACGACACGAACGGGCTGCGCGATCTCCTCGAGGGCAAGCCCTCCTTCCCCGTCCCCCCGGCGCTGGCCGACCTCGAAGGCGCGGGCGTCAGCGACCTCACCTCCGAGGATCTCCTGTTCCTCGGCCTCGAGGCACTGTGCGACGGATTCGCCGCGCGGGCCGCCCGCCGAACCGTGGATTCCGCACCTCGACCGACGGCGACCAAGCGATAGGCCCCGGGGTCCACCTACTGTTTCGACCAGGCTCCACCGAATCGGCGTTGACCTCGGCACCGCGCCGGGTGGCTATGCCGAACTCGCGGTCGCCGAAGCCGCCACCGCCCACCCGTGCCCTCGAATCCCGTGCCACCACAGGCAAAGTCGTGCTGGTCGCCTAGTTCGCTCGAGATCATCAGGCCCTGATGGTCGACATTCGCGGGCTGACTCCGCCCTCAGCGCCTGGTGATCAATCGACCAGATTCCTGACGGCTGGGCGAGTCGCCCAATATCGGGCGACACGGCGCGGGTCGGTGGTGAAGACTGGGCTCATGACCGACGCGCAGCCGCCCGCCGATCGTCGCCTCGCCGCTCAGGCACTGGCCGCGAACGATCCGACCGGGTGGTTCGAACCGCTCTATGCCGAGGCCGCAGCGGGGACCTCGGTGGTTCCCTGGGATCGCGATGTTCCCAATCCCCTGCTGGTGGACTGGCTCCGATCGGCCTCCCTACCCCAGGGAACGCGGGGCATGGTGATCGGTTGCGGCTACGGCACGGACGCCGAATTCGTCGCCTCCCAAGGTATCCGGACCACCGCCTTCGATGTATCGCCCACCGCGATCCGCGGCGCCCGTGCCCGTTTTCCGCAGTCGCCCGTCACCTACAAGGTCGCCGATCTCCTGAATCCGCCATCGTCCTGGCTCGGGGCCTTCGACGTGGTCATCGAGTCGATCACCGTCCAATCCCTCCCCCCGGACGTCCGCACCGCCGCCATCACCAATATCCGAAATCTCCTGGCCCCCGACGCAACCCTGCTCGTCATCGCCGACATCAGCCGAACCCCCGCCACCACCGGCCCACCCTGGCCCCTCACCCGCGCCGATATCGACTCCTTCACCACCCCCGACCTGACCCAGATCCGCGTAGAAGTCCTTCCCCGCCCCGACTCTTCCGGGCTGCACCGCTGGCGAGCCGAATTCCACCGCCCGCCGGACCGACAGGCCGGCTAGCACCAGGCCGGAACGCTCCGGCACCACGCGGAATCGGCACGTTATGCGCCGGACGGCCTGCGCTCTTCGGCCGGCCGCCGCCAGGCCGGGATGGTCAGGTACGTCGCCGCGCGGAGCAACCACTCCACCGGGCCGTAGCGGTGACCACGCAACCACCAGGCGCTGAGCGCGAGTTGGGCGGCGAAGGTGAGCAGGGCGATCGCGATGACGGCGAGCGGCGGGACGGTATCGGCGAGAGCGAGGCCGTAGCCGGAGTAGACGAGCATCAGAACGATCGACTGGCCGATGTAGTTGGTGGCGGCCATGCGGCCCGCGGGGGCGAGCAAGGCGGTGGCGCGGCCGAGGCGGACGGATTGCGCGGCCAGCAGGATCGCGGCGACGTAGGCGAACGTCATGGCCGGGTTCACCAGAGTCTGCAGACCGTGGACCACCGAGGGCGCATGCCACCACTTCATCGACTCGGCGAAGGTCATTGCCGAGATCGGTAGTCCGAGACCGAAGCCGAGCACCAGCGCACGCGATGACCAGCGGCGCAGAAGATCTGGGTCGGCGAACAGGTTTCGTTTGCCCGCCGCCATCCCGATCAGGAACATGGCCAGGCTCGGTACCCCCTGGGCGAACCAGATCAGCAGGAGGAAGACCGGCGCGAGGGCGGTCTGGGCGGCGAATGTCGAGGCGAAACCGCCGGTGTAGTCGGCCGACACGGCGGGCAGATCGACGAACTCCCCGAAGACGAGGACCCCGCTGTAGCCCGGCAGGAAACTCCACGCCGACCAGATCGTGTACAGCACGATCGCGGTGATCACCGCGGTACGCGGCCGCAGCTTGCGCAGGGCGATGAGAATCAGGCACAGGAACGCGTAGAGGGTGAGGATGTCGCCGATCCACAGCAGGTAGACGTGCACGAGCCCGATTGCCATCAGCGCGGCACACCGTCGCAGCAGTCGTCGCGTCGGCGACACCCCGGCTCGCTGCGCCGCCGCGATCTGCAGGGTGAACGAGTACCCGAACAGGAACGCGAACAGCAGGTAGAAGCGCCCGGTGAACAACGCGTCGACCGTGGCACGCACCACCAGGTCGACGGTGCCGTCGAAGCGCAGCACCGGGTGATCGCGCGTGCCGACGACCGACCACAGCGAGGTCGCCACGATCACATTGGTGATCAGAATCCCGAACAGGGCGAACCCGCGCAGGATATCGACCTCGGCGATTCGCGATCCGGATCGCACTGCGGCCGAACGTGTTCCGAGTGCGTCTGCCATGTACTGAGCGTACGCACGCCGACAGTCACATTCGTCCCTCGTGGGAGCTACTTCCTGCGCCCCGACGGAGCTACCCTCAGTCACTCCTGCGGCGTATTGACACGCACGCCGCACCGTGGGCCGTCGACGGGCGAGCGGCCACCTGAGCGACCGGTGACCGCCACGGTGCCACAATGGAGCACGATCACGCTCGGCAGTCACTCGCAACCACCACGGAGGCGGACATGCAGGCAGTTGTCATCGACGAATTCGGCGAGCCGAAGGACGTGCTCACCGCGCAGCAGGTGCCCACCCCCGAACCGGGGCCCGGTGAGGTACGAATCGCGACGTCGCTGTCGCCGATCCACAACCACGATCTGGCGATCATCCGCGGTGTGTACGGCTATCGGCCGCCGCTGCCCGCGATCCCGGGGACCGAGGCCGCCGGTGTCGTCGACGCGGTCGGTCCCGGTGTCGACGCACTCCAGGTCGGACAGCGGGTGGCGATCGCCGGCGTGCGCGGGGCCTGGGCGGACTCCTTCGTCGCCCGAGCCGAGCAAGCGGTACCGATGCCGGATTCCGTCTCCGACGAGACCGCGTGCCAGTTGCTCGCCATGCCGCTGAGCGCCCTGATGCTGCTCGACGATATGCGGGTGCACGCGGGTCAGTGGATCGTGGTGAATGCCGCCAACGGCGCGGTCGGTCGCCTGCTCAACCTGTTCGCGAAGGAACGCGGTGTGCGGGTACTCAGCCTGGTCCGCGGCCAGTCCTCGGTGCGGGCGCTCGAAGAACTCGGGTACGGTCCCGTCCTCGACACCGAATCGGTGGGCTGGCTCGCCCAGGGCGCCGACAGCACCGGCGGCGAGCCGATCGTGCGCGCCGTCGACCAGGTCAGCGGGCCCGCGGCGGGCGAGCTGATGGCCTTGCTCGCCCCGCGCGGTGAACTGATCTCCTTCGGCGCGCTGTCGGGCAAACCGCTGATCATCGACACGGGCGCCGTGATCTTCAAACAGGCTGTGGTGAAGGGGTTCTGGGGCCAGCAGCGCAGTTCCGAGATCGACCGCGCCGATTACCTCCGATTGATCACCGAACTGGTCACCCTCGCCGCCGCCGGCACCGTTCGACTCGACGTCCAGGCCGATCTGCCGCTGGCGCAGGCCGCCGAGGCCGCTGTGGTGTCCGAAACTCCCGGCCGCAACGGCAAAGTGGTCCTGCACGCCGGAACCCGCTGAGCTCCCGGCCGGGCGTCGGCACCTCGCGGCGCCCAGCCCAGCTTCTTTCCAGACCCCGAACAGCAAGCGAAATTTCCGCGTTCGGGGTAGTCACGCGCGGCGCCGGCGGGCAGGATTCGCCGCAGGAGGAGCAGCGACGCCTCCACCGCTGCCGAGCAGAGGACTGAGCCGATGACCGCACAGGCCCCCAATCCCGACTTCGCCCAACTGGTTCCCGCGGCGGTGCTGTCCATGCCCGCCGCCGCCCACCTGGGGTTCCATTTCACTCGGGTCGAGCCCGGCGATGTCGAGATCGTGCAACCGCACCGCCGCGAACTCACCCAGCACGACGGCTATTTCCAGGGCGGAGTCCTCGGCTCGCTCGCCGATTTCGCCGCCGGTTCGGCCGCGGGCACGCTGCTGCCCCCGGGCTGGGTGAACATGACCATCGATTACACCGTCAAGATCCTGGCCCCCGCCAAGGGCGCGACGGTGGTCGCCCGCGGCCGGGTGATCAAGCCCGGTTCGCTGCTCACGATCGCCGCCGCCGACGTGTTCTCGGTGGAGGACGACGACGAAACCCTGTGCGCCACAGCACTGGTGACGATGCGCAATGTTCGCCTCTCGGCATCCTGACCCCCGGGAACAAGCCATGCCGATCATCCATGTAGACGGCGTTCCGATCGCCTGCACCGACACCGGCACCCCCGCGGGCAAACCCGATGCGGCCACTGTGGTCTTCGGTCACGGATTGTTGTTCGGCGGCTGGATGTTTCGGGCCCAGCTCGAATCCCTGCAACGCGATTACCGCTGCGTCACCCTCGACTGGCGCGGTCAGGGCGATACCCCGCCCACCGCCGGCGGCTACGACATGGACACCCTCACCGCCGACGCGGTCGGGGTGATCCGCGCTCTCGATGTCGGCCCCGTGCACTGGGTCGGCCTGTCCATGGGCGGGTTCGTCGGTCAACGACTCGGTGCCAGGCACGGCGACCTGCTGCGGTCGCTCACCCTGCTCGACACCAGTGCGCGAGCCGAAGATCCCACCAAGATCGGCGAGTACCACCGTCTCGCGTGGGCGCTGCGCTGGTTCGGCATTCGCCCCATCGCGGGCCGGGTGGCCACGCACCTGTTCGGCCCGGCGTTCCTGGCTTCCGATACCGGGGCGGAGACGGTCCGCGAGTGGTCGCGTCGCCTGGCGCGGGTCGATCGCGTCGGCATGCGCGACGCCGTCCACGGTGTCACCGGACGTGCGGCGGTCGACGACGAACTGCGGTCGGTCACCGTGCCCACTCAGGTCGTCGTCGGCGCCGACGACGCGGCCACCCCGCTCCCGCACGCTCGCCACCTCGCCTCGCTCATCCCCCACGCCCAGCTCCACACGATCCCGGCGTGCGGCCACACGAGTTCCCTCGAACAGCCACAGGTCGTCACCGCCCTCCTGCACGGTTTCCTCGAATCGGCCGAGTACGTCGGCTGAGTCACGTAACTCCGCGACGACGGGGAGCACGCTGACCTACACCCGAAGGAGATCGGCGCCCGGCGGGTCGGCCGAGCCTCAGTCGGCGCACGCCGCAGGGCCCGACAGCCTGCGAACAACGCCTGCGGCGGTTCGATCAGCCACTGCCGACGGTGCATGTGCGGCCCAGTAGGGCCGAGATGATTGGACCGATCGACGTTCACTATCGCAACGGCGGATAGGCCGTGGCCGGCTCGACACTGGGGGCATGGCACGACTGCAGATCGAAGCGGTGTCGAAGAAGTTCGATGCCGAGTACGCGGTGCGCGAGGTGAGTCTCGACATCGCCGATGGTGAGTTCATGGTGTTGCTCGGGCCGAGCGGGTGTGGCAAGTCCACGCTGCTGCGCATGATCGCCGGGTTGGAGGAGCCGAGTGCGGGACGGATTCTGGTGGGCGGCGTCGATGTGACGGATGCGGCGCCGCAGCGGCGGGATCTGGCGATGGTGTTCCAGAGCTACGCGCTGTATCCGCATCTGTCGGTGGCCAAGAACATCGGGTTTCCGTTGCGGGCCCGGCGTCGGCCGCGGGCGGAGATCGCGCAGCGAGTGGCCGAGGTGTCGGCGACCCTGGAGATCTCGGCACTGCTGCAGCGGCGACCGGTCGCGCTGTCCGGCGGGCAGCGCCAGCGAGTCGCGTTGGCGCGGGCCATGGTTCGCGATCCCGGCGCGTTCCTGATGGACGAACCACTGTCGAACCTCGACGCGAAACTGCGCAGTGCGACCCGCGCGGAACTGATCTCGCTGCACCAGCGGCTCGGCGCGACGTTCCTCTACGTCACCCACGATCAGGTCGAGGCGATGACGATGGCCACCCGCATCGCGCTGCTCAACGAGGGCCGCGTCGAACAGTGCGGGACCCCGGAGGAACTCTACGACCGCCCGCACTCGACCTTCGTCGCCGGCTTTCTCGGCTCGCCTCCGATGAACCTGTTTCCCGCCGTCGTCACCTCGGGCGACGGCCACCTGAAGGTGATGGCCGACGGCATCGACGCCGCGCTGGACATCGCCGAGGATTCCGGCGACGCCACCGCTGTCGTCGCCGGAATCCGCCCCGAACGCCTGCGCATCGACGACACCTCGACCGATGTCCGCGGCCGGGTGCGGATGGTCGAGAACCTCGGCAGCGAAGAACTCGTGCACCTCGAGTCCGGTCTCTGTGTGCGCGCGGCCCGACCCGCCGGTGTCGCGGTGGGCGAGGACATCGCCTGCCGCGTCGACCCCGCCGACATCCACCTGTTCGACCCCGACACGGGTCTGCGCCTGACCTGGCAAGCACCCCAGCGAAATTCGGCCCCCGTCGTTGATGCGGCCGCGGTTTCCGTCCCCTGATTTCGGCACACCCCGATGAGGAGAACCACCATGAAACGCACACTGCCCGCACTGGGCGTGGCGCTCACCACCGCCATGGCGCTCACCGGCTGCGGCCTCGGCACCACCGGGTCCACCGACAGCACGACTACGGCGCAGATCCCCGAACTCACTGCCGACCAACAGGTTTCGATCGTCTTCGAGTCCTACAGCTACGGCGTGGCAGGCGCCTGGACCGACACCTTCAACGCCCTGATCGCCGACTTCAGCGCCAAGCACCCCAATATCAAGGTCACCGCGCAGAAGCCGCAGGGCAACAGCCCCAACCCGGCCACCGACACCGTCTCCAGCATCCAGAATCAGATGGTGGCGGGTTCCCCGCCCGATGTCGCCCAGCTCGGTTTCTCCGACCTGGACTTCACCATCCATCAGCTCAAGGCCAAGCCCCTCGATCAGCTGGTCGGCGCACCGGCGGTGCAGCAGAACTTCGACGGCGCCCGGCACGCCTACGCCCCGCGCGCCCGCACCCTCGACGACTGGGACGGGCACACCTACGGCGTTCCGTTCGTCTTCTCCACGCCCGTCCTGTATCTGAACGCCTCGCTGTTCACCGAGGCCGGACTCGATCCCGCCAAGCCGCCGACCACCTGGGACGAGGTCACCACCGCCGCGAAGACGATCGCCGACCGCACCGGCAAGGGCGGCGTCTACATCGACTGCCTGACCAAGACCGCCAAGGACTGGTGCTTCCAGTCTCTGGTGCGCTCCAACGGCGGCCGCGTGATCTCCGAAGACCGCAACTCCCTCACCTACGCCGACGCGCCCGCCGTCGAGGTCACCAAGATGGCGCAGAACCTGGTGACCAACGGCAGCATGCCCAAGCTCAACCAGAAGCAGGGCTACGAGGCGTTCGGCCGTGGCGAGATCGGCATGATGCTCGAAACCAGTGCGCTGCAAAGCGTTTTCACCACCGGCTCCAAGGGCAAGTGGGACCTGCGGTCGGCGCCGATGCCCGGCTTCGGCAGCAAGCCGGCCATCCCGACGAATTCCGGTGCGGGCCTGCACATCCTGTCCAACGATCCCGCCAAGCAGCGCGCCGCCTGGGAACTGATCAAGCACCTCACCAGCGAGGACTCCTACAAGAAGATCGCGCAGAACATCGGCTACCTGCCGCTGCGGACCGGCCTGCTCGAGGAAGCGGGCGGCCTGAAGGACTGGGCCGACCAGAACCCGCTGCTGCGCCCGAATGTCGCGCAGCTGGCGAACATGGAGCCGTGGGTGTCCATGCCGGGCAACAACTATCTGCAGATGCGTGACGGCATGATGGACGCCGTCGAAGCCGTCGTGTTCCAAGGCGCCGACCCGCAGTCCACGCTCACCGCCGCCCGCGCCGCGGGCACCGAACTGATGCCGAAATCATGAGCGAACTGACGATCGTCCAGATCACCGACACCCACCTGCGGCCGGAGGGCGAATTGCTCCACGGCGTCGACACCGCCGCCAATCTGACCGCGGTGCTCGAACGACTGCGGGAATTCGGGCAGCGCGTCGACGTGCTGATCTTCTCCGGTGACCTCAGCGACAACGGTTCACCCGAGGCGTACCGGCGCTTGCGGGCCGCCGTCGAGCCCGTCGCGGCCGACCTCGGCGCCGAAATCGTCTACGCGATGGGCAATCACGACGAACGCACGGCCTTCGGCATCGAACTGCTCGGCCGCGACACGGTGGACCCGGATCTGCCGCACGACCACCGTGTCGATGTCGCGGGGTTGCGCATCATCGTGCTGGACAGCACGACTCCGCACCAGCACGACGGCAGGCTCGAGCCGGAGCAACTGGCCTGGCTGGCCGAGGAACTGCGCACCCCCGCCCCGCGCGGCACCCTGCTGGTGGTGCACCACCCGCCGCTGCGTTCCCCACTCGCCACCCTCGACTTCCTCAGGTTGAAGGACGCCGAACAGCTGGCCGAGGTCGTGGCGGGCACCGATGTCCGGATGATCCTCTGCGGGCACAACCACCTCACCGGCGCGGCGGCCCTGGCCGGGATTCCGGTGTGGATCGGGCCCGCGATGGCCTACCGGGTGGACGCGATGGCGCCGGCGGGCAGGCACCGCGGGTTCGCCGGCTTCGGCTACAGCCGCATCGACGTGCTCGAGTCGACGGTGCTGGCCACCGCGATCGACGCCGCACCGGCTCACCCCGTCTACGACCGGCCGGAGTCGGAGATGCTCGAGCAGATCGCCGCGATCGTCGCCGCCCGGGCGGCGGTGAAGTAGATGTTCGTCATCGATGCACCGGCCGCGCCGATACCGCCAGTCGCGGCGAAGCCGGTGCGCCTGCGCTTCACCCGCCGCCGGGTGGCGCGGTTCGTCGCGCCGTACCTCTACCTGAGTCCGGCCCTATTCCTGCTGGTCGTGTGGACCTATCAACCGCTGGTGCAGGCCTTGCAGCTGTCGACGTACTCGTGGAACCTGCTGCCGACCGCGCCGATGACACCGGTCGGCACCGCGAATTACGAACGGCTGGTCGATCTTCCGGCGTTCTGGGGCGCGCTCGGTCGCACCGGGACACTGATTCTCGGCCTGTTGCCGTTCACGGTGGTGCTGCCGGTCGCGATCGCGATGGCGAGCAGGCGGGTCACCGGGCGGGCGCGCACGATCTATCAGGCGCTGGTGTTCGCGCCGTTCCTCGTCGCGCCGGTCGCGGCAGCCGCGGTGTGGCGCTGGCTGCTGCATCCGGGCACCGGTTTCCTCGCCCAGGTGAGCGGCTCCGACCGCAACTGGGTGTACGAGACCGAGACCGCGCAGGCGGTGATCATCGCGATCACCGCCTGGCACCTGATCGGCTTCGCGGTCCTCGTGGTGTGGGCTGGCCTGGCCGGAATCAGCGGCGATTACGACGAAGCGGCCAGGGTCGACGGTGCTTCCGCCGGTCAGATCCGGCGCTGGATCACGCTGCCACTGCTCTCGCCCACGGTGTTGTTCCTGGTCCTCACGACCGTATTGCTCAGTCCCACCCTGACTTTCCCGCTCATCGACTCGATGACCCAGGGCGGTCCCGCGCAGGCGACCACCAATATCTACTACCTGCTCTGGGACTACGCCTTCCACAGTTTCGACGCCGGTCTGAGCGCCGCGGCGGGCGTGCTGCTGTTCGTCGGCTTCGGCCTGGTGGCCGCGCTGCTGGTCTGGATCTCGGAAAAGGTTGCCGTCCATGATGATTGAACGACTGCGTGGGGTGGGCAGCCATCTGCTGCTCGCGGCCACGGCGCTGGTGTGCGTGTTCCCGATCTACTGGCTGTTCGCGACGTCGTTGCGCAGACCCGAGGACGTCACCTCGCTCTCGCCGATCCCGTGGCCGCTGTCGACGGCCAATTACCTCGACGCGGCGCAGAAGGTCGACATCGCTGGTCTGATCGCGAATACGTTCTTCGTCGCGGTGCTCTCGGCGGCCGGGCAGCTACTCATCGCGTTGCTGGCCTCCTACGCGTTCGCCATCTACACCTTCCCGCTGCAGCGGCTGCTGTATCTGGCGTTCGTCGGGGTGTGGCTGGTGCCGTTCCAGGTGACGATGCTGCCCAATTACATCCTGCTCAACGAGCTCGGCCTGATCAACACCCTGATCGGCGTCGTGCTGCCCACGCTGTGCTCGGCGCTGGCGGTGCTGCTGTTGCGCCAGCACATGTCGGCGTTCCCCAAAGAGCTCATCGCGGCCGCGAAGATCGACGGACGCTCGTCGTGGTCGATCCTGTGGACCGTGGTGGTGCCGAACCTGCGGCCCGCCCTTGCCGCGCTCGGCATCCTGCTGTTCATCAACGCGTGGAACGAGTACTTCTGGCCCGCAGTGGTTCTGCGCCAGTCCAATGCGGTTCTCCAGCTCGGGCTGCGCAGTTTCATGGGCACCGAGGGCGATCAGTGGGGGCCGATGATGGCGCTGGCCGGGCTGGCCTGCTTGCCGGTGCTGCTGCTGTACCTGGTGCTGCAGCGCCACATCGTCAACGCGTTCGTGCGGTCGGGACTGAAATGAACGACGACTTCAGGCCGTCAACAGCGGGTCGTCGGCCAGGGCAGGTGCCGAGGACGCGAGGCAATCGAGAAACATCGCCACCGCCGGATTCTGTTCGTCGGCCCGCCACACCACGTGCAGATCCAGGGTCGGGACCGGATCGACCAGCTTCACTGCCACCGGGTCGGTGTCGGAGGACCCCATCCCCGCCGACACCGCCCGCGGTAGCGAGGCGAACCCGACCAGTGGGCGCATCGAGACAATGTGGGCGGTGGCGCCCGGGTCGTCGGCGATCTGGGTGATGTTCAACGAGATTCGTGTCTGCGCGGCCGAGCGCAGGATCGTGTCGTACATCGCCGGGCACTGATCGCGGGCGAACAGCACGCAGTCCTGATCGCGCAGTTCGGCGAACGGCACGTGCGAACGGTGGGCCCAGCGGTGCTGCCTGCCGACCACCGCGACCAGCGGAATCCGGTGCAGCAGACGGCGATACCGGAAATCGGCGGTACTGGGGTGGCCGTAGACCATGGCCAGGTCGAGGGATCCGTCGGCCAAGGCGGCCAGCTGCGGCCCGGTGCGCTTCTCCCACAGTGACACCGAGATGCCGGGGTGGCGGTCGGTCAGCTGGGCCAGCGCGTCGGGCAGGATGTGCTTGCTGGCGGGCAGGTTGTAGCCGATGTTCAGGCTGCCCGCGCGACCGGCGGCGGTCGCCTTCGCAGCCTCCGCCGCCCGGTCCAGCTGGGCGATGATCTGGCGGGCCTGGAGTTCGAACTCCCGGCCCGCCGGTGTCAGGCGCACCTCGTGCGAGTTACGCGCGACCAGCTGCACGTCGAGGGACTTCTCCAGCTTCTGCAACTGGGCACTCAGGCTCGGCTGGGTCAGGTGCAGGCGCTGTGCCGCGCGTCCGAAATGCAGCTCCTCGGCGAGCGTGACGAACGAGACGAGATGGCGGAATTCCATGATGGCGGCTCCCTGAAGTCGAACACTCCCACGCTAGCCGCAGCGAATAGCCCCGGGATGAATCCCCGGCGCCCGGCAACCGCCATCCGCGTTGCCGGGCGGTGAAGATCAGGAATTCGGACCGTTCACCACCGCGTAGGCGAATCCGTCCCAGCCTTTGGCGCCGACGGTCTGGATGACGGTGGCGTCGAGGCTCGGTTCGGCGGCGAGCAGTTCGATCAGGTCGCGGCTGGCTCTAGCGTTCGGGTCCTCGGTCTGCTCGTCGGCCACCGCGCCCGCGCGCACCACATTGTCGACGATGATCACCGAACCGGGGTGGGTCAGGCGCAGCGCCCACTGTACGTAGTTGGAGTTGTTCACCTTGTCGGCGTCGATGAAGACCAGGTCGAACGGTTCGGTCAGGTCCTCGGCGACACCGGGCAGGGTGTCAAGGGCCGCGCCGACGAGGATCTCGACCCGCTCCCCCACCCCCGCACGGTCCAGATTCTCCCGGGCGACCCTGGCGTGACGGGCTTCGAATTCGAGGGTGACGACGAGGCCGCCGTCGCCGACCGCGCGCGCCAGCCACTCGGTGCTGTAGCCACCGAGAGTGCCGATCTCGAGTACCCGGCGCGCTTTCGCGGTGCGGGCCAGCAGGTTCAGCAGTTTGCCCTGCGGCGGGGAGACGTCGATGGCGGGCAGCCCCGCGTCGGCGTTGGCGGTGAGTGCGGGCACCCCTTCCTCGCCCACGAGGGTGGTGACGAGGTAATTGTCGACATCGGCCCAATCGTTGGTCGTCATAGTCGCAGTCTGCCACCGAGCACCGGCTCGCGCGTCGAGCCGAGCCGCTACTTCGCGGTCTCGACCTCGGTGACGCCCTGGATGATCTTCACCGCGCTCTGGGCCAGTGCCTTCGTGTCGATCAACGCCTGCGACAGTTTCACCAGCATCTGCGAGACCGTCATCGTGGCCAGCGAGATGTCGAACAGCGCCCGGGCGATGAGCGCCGGAGTGGCCGTACCCGCGGAGACGATCAGCAGGGCGGTCATCTCGGCGAGCATGCCCGCGAGGTTGCTGAGGATCTCGACAACGATCTCGCGCACCGTCTCCACGATGCCCTTCATCGACGTGTTGCACTCCGCCAGCACTTCGGCGACGGCGGCCTTTTCCGCGATCTTGCCCGTCAGATCTGTCGCGGTGGCCACGTAGGCCTCGGCGGCGGCGCCTGCCCATTCACCGATGCCGCTGTCGAGTGCGGCTGCCCACTGTTGCGCCGTCTCCGTCAGATGCTCGGCGATCTCCGTCCACGAATCCGAGTACGCCTGAACCATATCCGGGCTTCCGGTGATCGATTCCAGCGATTTGCGCACCGGTTCGACGTGTTCGAGCATCCAGCTCATCAGCTGCGCACCGATGAAGTTGAACGGATCGAACTTCGCCAGCGTCGAGGTGCCCTTGATCGCCTTGGCGAACATCGACCCCGCCGACGCCCAATCACCCGCGGTACCAGCCGCTGTGGAGATGGCACCGACCTTGGTCATGATCGATCCGTCGCCGGTCATCGCGTTGTAGAGGCCGAGGCCGTTCTCCCAGGTGTCGCCCTGGAGGGTGCCTTTCATGATTCCGGCGTCGGGCTCGTCCCCACCCTTCGGGACGCCCACATTGCTGAACAGGAAATTGCTTTCCTGGTAGTAGGTGTCCCGGTAGTCGACGCCGTCCTGGAGCAGGTCGTTCTGCGGCGCTTCGGCGTCGTCGAAAGTGCTCACCGCGCCGGGGAAGACCGTGTGCTCGTTGAGGAACTCGCCCGCCGCGTTGGGTCCGTCGGCCATGATCAGACGTTCCTTTCGATCTCGGCGGCCTTGCCTGTGAGATCGCCCGCACGGGTGGTGTCACACAATTCGAAAGTGTCGGCGGCGGTGCGCAGCTTGCCCGGCATCGCCGCGGCCAGGGTGTCGAGCTGGGCCAGTGTCGCGGTGATCTCGTCGTGGAGCGAGTTGAGGGTGCTCACCGCGTACGGCTTGATGAGCAGGCCGTACCCGTCGTCGGCGTGCGCGAGGTAGTTCGCCGCTTCGAGCGCCTTCCCCACCCCGCTGGACACGACATCCACCGAGCAGGCCTGCGACCTGATCGCATCCAGATCCACATTCACCAGACTGGTCACCCGAAATCCCTCCTCCGGCGAACTCGGTCGAGTCCGCAGCTCTCGATCTAGTTGGACGCGCCCCGGCCCCGTTCGGTTCCCTCGAATGTGTGCCGGGTTGGTGCGGTGACTACTGCAACCAGGATTTGCGCTGGTAGAACATGTCTTCGTCGGACGGCTCCGCGGGAGCGACAACCCGGTCACGGTCGGGTTTGCGGGTCGCGGGAACGCCGGGTTCGGCCTGCCACGGTGTCGCGGGGGCGGCGAGCCGCGCCGGCGGCGGGACGGGTGCCGACGCGGGCGGGACGAGGTCGGGGAACCGGTCGCGGTACTGGTCGACGATGGCTTCCCCGGCGTCGTCGGTGCCGACCGTGTCATGGACCAAGCCGGTGACCTGGTCACGCAAGCGCGCCTTGGCCCGGTGCGTGCAGGCCATGAGCTCGGTCGCCACGACAGTGGGATCCATGCCGCGCACCGCGGCGGTCAGGGTGATCGCGGTGGTCGAGCCGTTCGCGTCCACCGTGACGCTGATCCGGCCGTCGGCCGAGGTGGCGGTGACGCTCACCGCGGCCATGTTGGTGTGCAGCTCCTGGTAGCGCTGCGCTTTCTGCTCCAGGTCCGCCGCCCAGCGCGAGAGCTCCGCGGCGGCGTTGTTCAGGTCGTCCATGCTGTGTTCCCCTCCCGCCGGGTACCCGGCGCGCTGCGGCGGAAGGCGTGCCGGAACCCGCCCCGCTCGGATCGCGACGAGCCTAATCGAGGCGGACGCGACGGCGTTCATCAGCCCGCGCACGGTCGCAGCGAACGCGCGGCTACCCCTTGCTCACCCGGCGGCGTGCATCATGGCCTCCCACACCGCCGGGTGCGGCGGGTCAGAACAGGAAGTAGCGCTGTGCCATCGGGAGTTCGGTCGCCGGTTCTTCCGCCCAGACCTCGCCGTCGATGCGGACGGTGAAGGTGTCGGGGTCCACTTCGATGCGGGGCATGGCGTCGTTGTGGGGCATGTCGGCCTTGGTGACGCGGCGAGCGTTCTTGACCGGCACCAGCTTTCGGCGCACGTTCAAGCGGTTCGCGAGACCGTCGTCGATGGCCTGTTCGGAGACGAAGTGCAAGGAGGTGGCGGCGGCGGCGGGAGCCGCGGCGCCGAACATGGGGCGCGGGAGCACGGGCTGCGGCGTGGGGATGGAGGCGTTGGCGTCGCCCATCGCGGCCCAGGCGATCATGCCGCCCTTGAGAACCGCGTGCGGGCGGACGCCGAAGAACGCCGGCTCCCACAGCACCAGGTCGGCGAGTTTGCCGACTTCGATCGAACCGATCTCGTCGTCGAGTCCGTGCGAAACCGCCGGGCAGATCGTGTATTTGGCGATGTAGCGCTGCACGCGGGCGTTGTCGGCCGCGCCGTCGCCGGGCAGGGCACCGCGGCGGCGTTTCATCACGTGGGCGGTCTGCCAGGTGCGCATCACCACTTCACCGATGCGGCCCATCGCCTGGGAGTCCGAGCCGATCATGGAGATCGCGCCGAGGTCGTGCAGCAGATCTTCGGCCGCGATGGTGGAGGGTCGGATCCGCGATTCGGCGAAGGCGAGGTCCTCGGGGATCGACGGGCTCAGGTGGTGGCACACCATCAGCATGTCGAGGTGCTCGTCGAGGGTGTTGACGGTGTGCGGCCGGGTGGGGTTGGTGGAACTGGGCAAGACGTTGAGATGGGAAGCGACAGTGATGATGTCGGGCGCGTGGCCGCCGCCCGCACCCTCGGTGTGATACGCGTGGATGCCGCGACCCGCGATGGCGGCGAGGGTGTCCTCGACGAAACCGGCCTCGTTCAGTGTGTCCGAATGCAGGGCCACCTGCACGCCCGCCGCGTCGGCGACGGTGAGACAGGCATCGATCGCGGCCGGGGTGGAGCCCCAGTCCTCGTGCAGCTTGAAACCCGATGCGCCGCCGCGCAATTGCTCCCACATCGATTCCTGGCTGACCGTGTTGCCCTTGCCGAGCAGCACGATGTTCATCGGCCAGTGGTCGAGGGATTCCAGCATCCGCGCCAGATGCCAGGAGCCCGGTGTGACGGTGGTGGCCTTGGACCCCTCGGCGGGGCCGGTGCCGCCGCCGATGAGGGTGGTGATGCCGCCGCCGAGCGCCTCGTCCATCAGCTGCGGGCAGATGAAGTGGACGTGGCAGTCGATCGCGCCCGCGGTGAGAATGCGGCCGTTGCCCGCGATGATCTCGGTCGACGGGCCGACCACCAGGTCCCGGTGCACCCCCGACATCGTGTCGGGGTTGCCTGCCTTGCCGATGCCGCAGATGCGGCCGTCGCGGATACCGACGTCGGCCTTGATGATGCCCCAGTGGTCGATGATGACCACACCGGTGATGACGGTGTCGGGGGCGCCGTCGGCGCGGGTGGCGCGCGACTGCCCCATCGACTCGCGCAGCACCTTGCCGCCGCCGAACACCGCTTCCTCACCGGCGAGTCCCGGTCCGCCGCTGCGGTCTTCGGTGATCTCGATCAGCAGGTCGGTGTCGGCCAGGCGAATGCGGTCGCCGGTGGTCGGCCCGAACAGTTCGGCGTAGCGGGCGCGGCTCAGTTCGGTCATCGATTCTCTCCCGGACGTCGCGGTGAATTGCCGGTATCCAGCTGCCCCGGCGGGTGCATGCTGATGCCGTGGACCTCACGGGTGCCACCGAGCGGGACCAGCGAAATCCGCTGCGGCAGACCGGGTTCGAAACGAACCGCGGTGCCGGCCGGGATATCGAGCCGGTGCCCGTGGGCGGCATCACGGTCGAACTCCAGCGCGGCGTTGGACTGCGGGAAATGCACATGGCTGCCCACCTGAACCGGGCGGTCACCGGTGTTGACGACATCCAGCTCGACGCGCACCGCGCCGGCGTTCAGTTCGATCGTGCCCTCGGCACAGAGATATTCGCCGGGAATCATGGGTCTCGCCTATCCGATCGGGTGGTGCACGGTGACGAGCTTGGTCCCATCGGGAAACGTCGCCTCGACCTGCACGTCGTGGATCATCTCCGGCACCCCGTCCATCACATCGTCGCGGGTGAGCACCGACCGTCCCGACGACATCAGCTCCGCCACGGTCCGCCCGTCCCGCGCACCCTCGAGCACATGATCGGTGATCACCGCGATCGACTCGGGATGGTTCAGCTTCAACCCCCGCGCCTGCCTCCGGCGCGCCAGCTCGGCCGCATAACTCAGCAGCAACCGTTCCTGCTCGTGCGGCGACAGGCGCATTGGTTCTCTCCTCGGCGGGTCGTGTTCGGTGAGCGACATTCTGGCACGTCCCACGTCCGCGCGGAGACCGCCAGAAAGCACGACCGGGGACGACTCCGCAGCGATTAACGAGATGTTAACGAGCGCTCCACTGTCACCCGACCCGTACCGTCAGACCCATGAACGAATGGACCGGCCTGCTCAACGTGGTCGATGTGGAAGCCACCTGCTGGGCCGGTGATCCGCCTGCCGGGCAGACCAGCGAGATCATCGAGATCGGCATCACTGTTGTCGACCTCGCCGCCCGGACCAGGGTGAGCAAGCACGGGATCATCGTGCGGCCGGAGCGGTCGACGATCAGTGAGTTCTGCACCGAGCTCACCACACTCACGCAGGCGCAGGTCGACGACGAGGGCGTCGAGTTCGGCGAAGCGTGCCGCCTGCTGGTGCGCGAGTTCGCGGCGGGCGAGCGGCCATGGGCGAGTTGGGGCGACTACGACCGCAAGCAGTTCCGTACGCAGTGCGCGGCAACCGGCGTGGAGTATCCGTTCGGGCCCGAGCACACCAATGCCAAACAGGTGTTCGCCGAGTCCTACGACCTGCGGCGACGGTTGGGCATGGACCGGGCGCTTCAGCTCGCCGATATCCCCCTGGAAGGCACCCACCACCGAGGTGAGGACGACGCGTGGAACATCGGCGCGCTGGTCGTCGACGTGCTCGGCCGTGGCGGCTGGCGGGTCACCACCGTCGATTGACGCCTGCGCATGTCGGACCCGGCAACCGCGGCGGAACAGTTCCTGGTCCTGATCACCGGGCCGATGGAGGGCCGCACCCGACTCGGCACCCGCAAGGTCTCCACCGCCGAGATGCGCACCGTCGCCGCCACCGCTGTCGACACTTTCCTGCGCGCCTACGAAATCCCCTGACCCGCACGCACAAAGGACCCGCTGTGACCGGATCACTCGACACCCTGCTCGCCACGATCGAAGCCGAGCGCGCGATCTTCAAGACCTTCTACAAGTTCTTCCGGATCGCCGACACCCAGGAGAGCGAACGCTTCTCCGAGTGCTTCACCCCCGACGCACTGATCGAATACCGCATCATGCCCGGTCCGCCAGTGCTCTTCCACGGCCGCGAATCGTTCACGAACCACATGAGCCGGGTGCCGAAATCCCAGCGCGCCCTGGTGGCCCACGTGATCGGGCAGGCCACGATCGAATGGACCGGCGACCGCCCACTGCTCACCGCGTATGCCACTGTCTGGCACTGGTTTTCGACCACCGATGTGGGTAAACCCGCCGACTGGACCGTGATCGGCCTGGTCGAGGACGAGTTCGAGCGGCACGAGGGCGAATGGCTGATCTCGCACCGCGAGGTGCGCCATGTGGCAGGCAGCGTCGCCGCGGGCCGCGGCCCGCGCTGATCGACGGTGTCAGGCGGCGAGGTTCTGCAGGCGGACCTGGCCGCGGGCGACGGTGCGACCTTCCGCGTCGGTGATGACGACGACCCAGAGTTGCTGGCTGCGGCCGCGGTGGATGGGGGTGGCCTCGGCGGTGAGGAGTCCATCGCGGACCGCGCGGAGGAAGTCGGTGTTGTTGTTGACGCCGACGACCTGGCCGCGGTCACCGAACCAGACACCGCCACCGACGCTGGCCAGCGTTTCGATGACGGTGCAGAACACGCCGCCGTTCTGGATGCCTGCGGGCTGGAACAACTGGGGGTGGACGTCCCATTCGCCGCGCACCCGATCGGGGGTGACCTCGGTGTAGCGAAGGCCGATGAAATCGGTGAAGGTACCGACGCTGGCCTTGTTCATCAACTCGGGAGTGAGATCGACCAGCGAGAACGACGGGTTGCTCATACCGTCCGGTTTACACCATCCGAAACGCTGCGCCGCAGCCGGTAAGACGTAGCGGCGGACTCCGTCTCGAAAACGGAGCCCGCCGCGGCAGGATGGCGGAGTCGACCGCAGCCCTCGGGACCACCGGCTCATCCGTACGCCGAGTTCAGAGTAGGTCAGGCTTACCTAAGTAGTCAAGCGGGCGCTCCGCGGCGTGACGCGCCGATAGTGCGCCCCCGGGCTTGCTCAACACGATCGCAATACTCCATGATCGCTGATACCTCTATGTTCCGAGGCTTGTGTCGATGGTGATAGCTCATGTTCTGGGCGTACGACGACCAGGGGTGGGCGCGGCGAGAGAGGCAAGATTTCGTGAGTAGTAGTCGTATCCCCCGATGGGCTGTGCAGGCGGCGATGTGCGCGGCGGTGGTCGGGTCCGCGGTCGCAGCGCCCGTACAGGCCGAACCACTGTGGCCAGGCGGGCCCGATGTGCCCGGCGTGCCCGCCATCATTCCCGCCCCGCCGCCGGAGCCCGTGGTGGCCCCGTGCAGCGAGAAAGCTCGTGCGTGCCTGCAGTTGTCGACCAATAACGCGTGGTTGATGGACGGCGGGAAGGTCACTTTCGGGCCGAGCCCCATGTCACACGGCCGGCCCGGCTACGAAACGCCGCCCGGGGTCTTCAAGGTGGCGTTCAAGAAGCCGTTCCACTGGAGCACTCTGCACAACGCCCCCATGGAATACGCGATCTTCTTCAACGGTGATATCGCGTACCACATCGGACCCACCGAGGAGCAGTCCCACGGGTGCATCCGGTTGACCCCGGAAGGCGCCAAGGCGCACTACGAATGGCTGGAACCGGGCGACATCGTCGAAGTTGTTCCCTGAGTTCTGAACACCGGAAAGGGAGGCCACGAACGGCCTCCCTTTCCGTGTTCCGGCCCTACTTCCGCACCCCACCGCCGACGCCTGGCCGAACCGAGGAGGACAGGGCGTCGAAGAGCCAGAGCTGGGTGGCGCCGGAGGTCGCGCGTTCGCCGGTGAGAGTTGTTGTGAGGTGCCAGTATCGGCGGACCCGGTGGTCCGCGCCCGCGGCGTCGGTGAGGAGTTGGCGGCGGAAGGTCGCAGTGTCACGACGGGCTCGGGCGGTGGCGTGGACGTCGACGTAGTGGTCGAGTTCCACGCCGGGTCGGGGTGCGGTGTTCGCGGCCACGAGGGGTGCTACCGCTACGCAGGCGTCGGCCACGTCGAACAGGAGACGGCGTTCGTCGCGGATGCCGGGGGTGCTGCGGTGGCGAATGGTGTCGTACATGGCGGTGGCGATATCCGGGTTCGACACCGCGCCGATCAGTTCCGCGTAGGCGATGAGGTGTTCTGGGCGGGCGTCGGCCGTGAGCTCGGGGACGTTCATGCTGAGGAAGCCGTCGATGGCCGAGGTCGGCAGTGGGGCGAGTTGGCGGCGCCAGAAAGTTACGAGCACGTCGCGGGCAGCTCGCGGATCGACCACGGCGGCAAGCAGATCCAGCTGTTCGGCGTGTGCGTCGGGGGCGGCTGATTCGACCGCTCGCAGGAGTGCCCGGCGCCGGTGCAGTGCGTCGAGCTCGTCGTCGAGGGCGATCCGTTCGGCGGCGATCACCTCGGCGATCGACCGGGTGCCGTCCAGTACGTCCTCGATCGCGGGCAGCCCGATGCCGAAGGAACGCAACCGGCGCAGCAGCAGGAGTCGATCGACCGCGCCGGGTTCGAACACCCGGTGGCCGGTAGGCGTGCGGGCAGCGTCGAGAAGGCCCGCATCGCAGTAGAACCGGACCGTGCGCACCGCGACGCCGGTCCGGGCAGCGAGCTCGCCGATCGTCAAGTAGGTGATGTGAGTCACTTTCGCTGGCACCTCCACCTCGGTGGAACTCCTACGGTACCGAGGACACCCACGCGACGGAGGTTCCAACGATGGCCGAACTGGACACGATGAACGACACGATCTGGGAGGCGGTAGCCGAGGAGCGCTCCACGCTGGTCGAATTACTGCGCGAGCTGCCCGAATCGGCGTGGGACACCGCGTCGCTGTGCGAGGGGTGGCGGGTCAGGGATGTGGCGGCACACCTGGTGCTGGCCACCCGCGTCACGATCGTCTCGCTGCTGGTGAATCTGATCCGCGCTCGCGGCAATACCGACCGGCTCATCCACGACACCGCGGTTCGGCACGCCGACCGCACCCCGACCGCCGCGTTGCTCGCCGAGCTCCGCGCCACCATCGACTCCAGAGCCATCCCGGTGGGCACCACACCGATCGACCGCCTGATGGACCTGTTGGTCCACGGCCAGGACATTGCCGTTCCACTCGGTATCGACCGGGTCATGCCCTCGACGCCGGCGCGACTCGCACTGGACCGCGTGTGGACGATGGGCGCGCCCTTCCACGCCCAAGATCGGCTGGTGGGATACGCGCTCACTGCCACCGACACCGCGTGGGCCGCGGGCAACGGCACGCCGATCACCGGCACCGCGGCGGCACTACTGATGATCGTGACCGGTCGCCGCTCCCCCGCCGAGCGAGCCGACGGGAACAGCGACTGACTCCGTCGGCACGCTGCGGTCATCGCCGCCGACCGACAACGCAGTACAGCGATCCGTAGCACCGGTGAGGTGCCACGGATCGCAGTGTTCGACGGGGATCCCGCGGCGATCAGACGGCGACGGTGGTTCGCCCGGCGCCACCATCCGCCGCCGAAACCTCCTTTGCCTCATCGATTTCCGGCACGGAAGTCGCACCGGCCGGAATTCGTCGCAGCAATGCCACCGCCAGCACCGCACCCGCGGCCGAGAGCACAGCAGCGGTCAACGCGGCGGCGTTCAGGCCGTTGGTGAAGGCTTCACGAGCGGCGGCGATGACCGAGTCGGCGAGATCGGCGGGCAGCGATTGCGCCGAACTCAGTGCTCCCGGCAGGGTTTCCGCGGCGGCACCCTCGGCGTCGGACATGTCGGCGCGGTAGATCGCGGCGCCCACGCTGCCGAGCAGGGCGACTCCCGATGCCACGCCGAGGTCGCTGGCGGTGCTGTTCACGGCCGAGGCCGCGCCCGCCTTCTCCGCCGGTGCGGCCCCGATGACCAGACCCGGGATCAGTGCCATCGCCGGGGCGATGCCCGGGTAGAGGATGTAGAAACCGACGATCAGCAGGGGCAGCCCGGCTTCGCTTGCGACCTGGGTGAGGACCAGATAGCCGATTGCGGAGACGGTCAGACCGGCCGCGATGAGGTAGGCGGGGCGAATGCGGCGAGCGAGGGCGGGGGTGACGGTGGAGACGATGACCAGACCGAGGGCGGCGGGCAGGATCCACAGCCCGGCCGCCAGCGGCGACTGGGCCGCGACCAACTGCAGGTACTGGGTGAACAGCAGATACACCCCGCCGAGGGCGATGGCGGCGAGCATGTACACACCGAGCGAACCGCTGAACGTCCGGTTGGCGAACAGTCGCACATCGAGCAGCGGATCCGCCAGGCGCAGCTGCCTGCGGACGAAGACCACCGCGAACAGCACACCGGCGAGCAATGTGAGCACCGATTCGGCGGCGATCCCGGACTCGGCCAGCTTCTTCACGCCGTAGACGAACGGCAGCAGCGCGGCCAGCGACAGCGCGACGCTGATCGGATCGAGCCGACCCGCGAGCGGTGCACGGTATTCGGGGATCAGCACCGGCACCGCGAGCACGACCAGCACCATGACCGGCACACCGATGAGCATCGACGCACCCCACCACAGCGACGCGAGCATCAGACCGCCGAGCAGCGGCCCGAGCGCCACACCCGCCGAGACCGACGCGGCCCAGAGTCCGATGGCGGTGGCGCGCTGCCGGTCGTCGCGGAACATGGTCGTGATCAGCGACAGCGTGGCGGGCATGACGGCCGACGCACCGAGGCCCATCACCGCGCGAGCCGCGATCAGCAGTTCGGGGCCCGGTGCGAACGCGGCGACGATCGAGGCGATGCCGAACAGCACCGCACCCGCCAGCAACAGCCTGCGGCGGCCGAGCCGGTCACCGAGGGTGCCCATGGTGACGAGGAACCCGGCCATCACGAATCCGTAGATGTCGTTGATCCACAACAGCTGGCCGCTGCTGGGCGACAGGTCGGCCGCGATATAGGGGGTGGCGAGGAACAGCACGGTCATGGTCAGGAACAGCAGGACCGTCGGCAGCAGCAGGACCGCCAGACCCAGCCATTGGCGGGTGCCAGCCCGCTCGGGGGTATCGGTGAACTCGGACATCAGGAGTTTCCCTTCTCAGGTTCGAACTTGCGAGCAACAGTGCCGAGCCGCACTTCGGGAACCCTTCGGGTCGACTCCAGACGACCTCGAGCCGCGCACCGCGGTGCGGGCCACCTCGCATCGTCGACCCCCGTTTAGGGTGGGTGACATGCGTTTCGGAGTGCTCGGTCCGCTGGCGGTCTGGACCGACGACGGTCAGCCCGTCCGGGTTCCAGAGCTCAAGGTGCGGGTACTGCTCGGCGCGCTGTTGGTGGAACCCGGCCGGATCGTGCCCGCCGATCGACTGGTCGAGGACCTGTGGGGCACGGCGTTGCCCGCCAACCCGGCCGGCTCCTTGCAGACCAGGGCCTCGCAATTGCGGCGGGTCCTCGGCGACGCCGAAGCGGGCGGGCGGGAGTTGCTGGTATCGCGCTCCCCCGGCTATCTCCTCGACGTCGCCGCGGGTGCCGTCGACTCCCAGGTGTTCCAGCTGTTGCTCCAGCGGGCGCGCGCCACCGACGACACCGCCACGCGCGCAACACTTCTCGCGGAAGCGCTCGCATTGTGGCGCGGCGAGGTCTTGGCCGATCTCACCGATCACGACTTCGCGCGGATCCCGGTACTTCGGCTCGCGGAACAGCGGCTCACCGCGGTCGAGGAACTCGCGCAGGCCCGGATCGCCCTCGGCGAACACGACCGGGTCGCCGACGAGCTCGGTGAGCTCACCGAACTCCACCCACTGCGTGAACGTCTGCGGGCCGCCCACATGCTGGCGCTGTACCGATCGGGACGACACGGGGAGGCCCTGGATTCCTATCGGCGACTGCGCGAGCACCTGGCCGAGGAGCTCGGCCTCGACCCGAGTCCCGAGCTCGCCGGCCTGCATCGTGCTGTGCTGGAACAGGATCCGGCGCTGGGCGCGCCGGTTCGGACCGCGCCCAGCGCCTCCGTGACCCCGCGCCCCACGCTGCCAGTGCCGGTGACCTCGCTGATCGGGCGCGACGACGATCTCGCCGCGATCGACGCGCTGATCCGGGCCGAACGACTGGTGACCCTCACCGGACCCGGTGGGGTCGGCAAGACCCGTCTCGCCTTGGCCACCGCCGCGGCCGACTCGGCGCGCGACGGCGTCTTGTTCGTCGAGCTCGCCGGCCTGTGCCTCGACGCCGAACCGGACAGCGCGCTGACGACACTCACCGAGGTGGTGGCGGCAGCCTTCGATATCCGCGACGATTCCGCGGGTTCGAGCCCGTTCCCGGTGCGCGGCAACGGCACTCAGCTCAACCGTCTCGCCGACGCGGTGCGCGCCAAACAGGTGCTGCTCGTGCTGGACAACGGTGAGCACGTCGTCGACGCGGCCGCCGCGATCGTGTCGCGACTGCTGGCCGCCGCGCCGGAACTGCGCGTGCTGGTCACCAGCCAGGTACCGCTGAACATCGCGGGCGAACACATCTGGCCGGTGGCCCCGTTGCCCCTGCCCACCACGCGAACCTCACGGGTCGCCGAGGCGTCCGACAGTAACGCGGCGCAGCGTGGCGGGCCCGAGATCCGCTCCGCGACGGCTACGCGGGCGCAGGAACATCCGCATGACGGCACTGCCCGGTCGAGTGACGTGGAGACCTCGCCTGCCGCACAGCTTTTCGTCGAGCGCGCCCGCTCGAGCGCGCCCGGCTTCGCGGTCACCGATGACAATGCCGACGCCGTCGCCGCTATCGTCACCCATCTCGACGGCCTGCCGCTGGCCCTCGAGCTGGCGGCGACGCGGGTGCGCGCACTCGGTGTCCATGCGGTCGCCGAGCGGATCGAGGACCGTTTCACCCTGCTGTCGTCGGGGTATCGCGATGCGCCGGACCGTCAGCGCACCCTGCGCGCGGTGATCGATTGGAGCTGGGAGCTCCTCGACGAGGCCGAACGTTCGGTACTGCGGCGTCTTTCGGCGCAGGCCGACGGCGGCACCCTGGAGTCGGCCAAGGCGGTGTGCGCGGGCGGTGACGTCGAGGGTGTCGATGTGGCGGAGGTGCTGGCCCGCTTGGTCGACCGTTCCCTCGTCATCACGCCCGGCGCCGATTCCCGACCGCGCTACCGCCTGCTGAAATCGGTCGCCGCCTACGGTATCGACCGGTTGCGGGAGAGCGGCGAGGAATCCGCCACTCGGCGGCGGCATCTCGACTACTACGTCGCCTTCGCCGAACGCGCCGACCAGCACCTGCGCACCGCTGACCAGCGACGCTGGCTGGCCAGGCTCGACGCCGAGTCGGCGGACCTGCGCCGGGCACTCGAAACCGCCTGCGCGACAGAACGATCCGGCGAAGCGCTGCGCTTGGTCAACGCGCTCGCCTGGTACTGGGTGATGCGCGGCCGGTTGGCCGAGGGCATTCGATCCCTCGGCATCGCACTGGCCGTGCCGGGCGGGACCGATCCCGCCGAACGCCGGGTCGCCCTGCTGTGGCGGCGCGCCCTCGAGCTCGGCGCGGGCCGCACCAACGACACACCGGCCAGCGACCAGTCGGCGCCGGGGAACGGGGGCGATACCACCGCCGAACACACCGGGTCAGTGGGCACGGCCGACCGATCGCAGGCTGTCGAACACCGCCTACCGGCGGAGTTGCGCGCCCGGTGGTATCTCGCGCACGTGCACACCGGATTCGCCGCGCAGCGGGGGATGGACAGCGCGGCCGACCTGCGAACCGCCTTCGCCGGCGACGACTGGGGCGTCGCGGCGGCCTCGGTATCGCTGGCCCGCGAGGCGTTCTCCCGCGGCGATCTGGCCGGGTTGGGTGAACACGCGGGGCGCAGCATGGACCTGTTCACGCGGGTGGGCGATCGCTGGGGGCAGGGTATCGCGGGATTCCTGCTCGGCAGCCACGCCGAGGTGACCGGCGACCTCGACGCGGCCCGTGACCACCACCGGACCGCGCTGGCGACCGCCGAGGAACTCGGACTGTGGACCGAGGTCGGTGAGCGGCTCACTTCCCTCGGCCGGATCGCGTTGCTGCGCGGCGAACTCGAACGCAGCGCCGACCTGCACGAACGAGCCCGTCGGGTCGCGGTCGAGCAGGGTCACCTCGTGGGCGAGGAGTCCGCGGTGCTCGGGCTCGGGTTGGTCGCGCGGCGCCGCGGCCACCTTCGCGCGGCCCGCGAACATCTCAGCGCCTGGCTGGACTGGCACCTGCGGGCCGGATCGCATTTCGGCGCCGCCCTGATCCTCGCCGAACTCGGGTTCACCGCGGAGCTGGCGGCTGACGCCGACGACGCCGAACAACAGCACCTGCGCGGGCTGGACTCCGCGCTGCGCACCGGCGATCCCCGCGCCCACGCGCTCGCGCTGGAAGGCCTGGCCGGAGCCCGTTCGCTCGCCGGGCATTCCACGCACGCGGCCCAGCTGCTCGGCGCCGCCGACGCACTCCGCCGGTCCACCGGCGCCCCGCTGCCCGACGCCGAGCGCGGCGACGTCAACCGCATCGGGGCGCGCATCATCGCCGATATCGGCGCCGGCCAATTCGCCACCGAACTCGACACCGGCCGGGCCACCGACCCCCACACTCTGCACTCCGCCCGAACTCCGAGTCGACCCTGAGTCCAGCGGGCAACACAGAGCCGCACCACCGCACCGAGCCGACTCACGAGTGCGGCCGGCATGCGCCGGTCGCCGCACCCGCGCCGGATACCTCGAGTCGACCCTGAGTTCACCCGAAGGCCGCAGGCGCAGGGTGAATCCATGACTCCCACCGTGACCGACAGCCCCGATCCCTCGGTGACCGACCACGTCCGCCGTTACCTCGCCACCGACGGGCGTGACGGCTTCCTCGAAGGCGGCACCACCAACCTCGTTCTCACCACCGTCGGCCGCCGCACCGGCGTGCGCAGGCGCACCGGACTGTTCTTCGGCGACGACGGCGACCGCCTCGTCCTGGTGGCCTCCGGTTCGGTGCCGGGCCGTGCCGAGCTCCCGCAGTGGTACCGGAATCTGCTTGCCACACCAGAGGCGGAGGTCCAGGTCAGAGCAGATCGGTTCCGGGTGCGAGCGCGCGTCGCCGAAGGCCAGGAGTATCAACGGCTCTGGCAGTCGATGCTCGCGCAAGCACCCGTCTACCGCCACTACGCACGACTGGCCGCGCAGCCGATTCCGGTCGTCGTGCTCGAACGCGTCGAGGAGCGGAAATGAGTACCCGCGGCCGCGCCCAGGTCCACACTTTCGCCGATATCAAAGCCGACTTCGACGCCATCGTCGGCACCGTCAACTACGCGACCATGACCACGGTCGACGCCGAGGGCCGACCGCGGTCGCGCGTCTTGATTCCGGTCTGGGAAACCGAGCCCGACCGCCCGGTCGGCTGGCTCGGCACCTATCGCACGCCGGTGAAAGCCGCCCATATCGCGGGAAATCCGCACGTGACATTTTCCTATTGGAGCCCGGCGCAGAACACCGTCGCCGTCGACACGGTGGCCGAATGGACCGACGACCCCGGCGAGCGGGCACACGTGTGGGACCTGTACCGGCACGGCAGTCCGCCCGGCGCGGGCTATGACCCCCGGCAGTTCTGGCAGGGGCCGCAAGACCCCGCCTTCCAGGTACTTCGCCTCGATCCGTGGCGCATCCAGGTGTTGCGGCGCCAGGATCTGGTCAGCGGAATTCCGGCCCGGATCTGGCGCGGCCCGCTCCAGGGGGATTGACAGAAACGGCGGTGAACGCCACCGTTCACCGCCGATCTGACGTGACTGGACATCTGTACAGGTCACGGCGCGATCCTTCGTGACAGGTACCAATACCGACGACCATTTCCACCGGGAAGGATCCTGAGCCGAATTACGCGAATCGGGCGATTTCCTTGCCGGAGAAAATTCGCGGAGCTACGTTACCCACATCACAACAGAGATCTGATTGTGATCCACATCCCGGCCGACGATATCCCCATTTTCCGGCGGGATGCTTACCGATCATGCAAGGAGATTCACCATGGGTTCGCTGACGGAGATAATGATGGCCGCAATTGCGGGACTGGGTTCCATGGTCGAGGGCGACGGCCTTCTCGCCGTATTCCTCGGCTCGGTCGAAGCCTTCTTCCCGTAAACCGCGTCACCCGACGAACACTGCTGAACTCGAGGACGAGTTCGCTATTCATTTCAGCACCCGAGGAGAACGCACAATGGGATCACTCTACGAATTGATGCAGACCGGCGCAGGCAGCCTGAGCGAAGCCGTCCTGCCTTTCATTCAGGCACTGATCTCGGTCAGCGGCGGTACGCCGACGCCGGGTAAGTAATACGCGGCAATGCCGTCGGGGGTGGGCCGTTCACGGTCCACCCCCGATCCATTCCTACCGACCTGGCCGAGTGGTGTCAACGCCGCATTTTGATAGCGTCTATGCATAATAGGACACAATCGCGAGCCGGAAAAAAGAGGAATGCCGATATCGTCTCACTCACCGGGAATCTCAGGTCCCGGCAAACGGTCCGGCAACAGGCATCCGCAACGGCAGGACCCACTTCAGCCACAGCCATCGACACCTTCTCCGCCAGGGGATCGCCGGGCCGGCGATGCCGGTCTCCTCACCCACTCTTCGAATTCACCGCAGATCAGCCTACTCATCGCCGATATCAATCCCCCTTGACGCACTCACGATGAACGTGCGCGTTCGCAGCGAAACGGTCGCTTACTGTGCCAGACAGTCGCAGTAACTACAGGTCACACGTAGTCCCCGGACGCGCTGCGGCAATCGCCGAACAGCTTCCATCGGGAAAGAAAAAAATGAACGATTCACCGTGAGTGAAACATCGGCTTGCCACACATCTGCAGCGGCGCTACGTTACCGGCATCACATCAGCTACCGATCGTGATGACCACCCGGACCGTGGGGGCCACCCCAGTTCCGGGGGCTAGACAACAGCGCAAGGAGAGACATCATGGGCTCATTCGATGAGCTGCTGCTGGGCGTCCTGGAAGGAATGGCGTCCGCGAACTCGGGCGACCTCCTGCTCGGGACTTTCCTGGGCTCGCTGGAAGCGTTCTTCTCGTAGCCCGATCACCTCATCTTCAGGAGTTACACGTGGGATCCTTTTACGAATTGTTCTCGACCGGCATGGCCAGTCTCGGCAATGGCGCGCTGCCCTTCGTCGACGCACTGATCAGCGCGAGCGGCGGACCCTACACCGGCTAGCCGCCAGCACGCAGTTTGTTCCACCACCAAGCAAGGAGATTCACACATGGGTTCACTGACCGAGATCATGATGGCCGCGATCGCCGGACTGGGTTCCGCGGCCGAAGGCGACGGCCTGCTCGCCGCCTTCCTGGGTTCGGTAGAAGCCTTCTTCCCGTAATCCGATCCACCTCACTACCAGGAGTTTCACATGGGTTCCCTTTACGAACTGATGCAGACCGGCGCGGGCAGCCTGAGCAACGCGGCCCTGCCCTTCGTCCAGGCGCTGATCAGCGCCAGCGGTGGCACGCCCACCCCGGGTAAGTAATCCCAGCGAACGTAGTTCAGCGCGGTTCGGGGGTCGGCCACAGGTGGCAGGCCCCCGTTTCCGCCCGAGAAGTCAGCAGGCTCGCGACACCATGAACAACCAAATGCTCCGCGCCATCATGTCGGCCGTCTGCGCCCTCGCCGTGGCCTCGACGCCGGTCTTCGTCGACGGCGCGCAGGCATCGGCCGCGCCCGGCGCACGGCTGGTGAGTCAGACGCACGCCGGCCAGGTCGCCGACATCAGCGTGTACTCCCCCGCCATGGATCGCACGATCGCGCTGCGGGTGCTCCGGCCGGTCGACACCTCGACCCCGGCACCGACGCTGTATCTGCTGAACGGCGCGGGCGGCGGCGAGGATTCGGCCAACTGGCCAGGTCAGACCGATGCGGGTGGATTCTTCGGCGACAAGCATGTCAACGTCGTCATCCCGATGGAAGGCGCGTTCAGCTACTACACCGACTGGCAGCGACCGGACCCGGGCCTGGCGAAGAACCTCGAGAACAACGGCAACAACAAGTGGACGACGTTCCTCACCCAGGAGCTGCCGCCGGTGATCGACGCGGCCTTCGACACGAACGGCGTCAACGCCCTGGCCGGCATCTCGATGGCGGGGACGTCGGTGCTCGATCTCGCGATCCAGGCGCCTGACCTGTACCGCAGCGTCTCGGCGTACAGCGGCTGCGCGATGACCAGCGATCCGATCGGCCGCGCCTTCGTCTCCCTGGTCGTGCGGATGGGCGGCGGGAACACCGAGAACATGTGGGGTCCCGAGAGCGACGCCGCCTGGCGCGAGCACGATCCGTATGTGCAAGCCCATCGTTTGCCGAATATTCCCATCTACATTTCCGCGGGCACCGGATTGCCGGGACCGCACGACACTCTGTCGAATCCGCGCGTGCACATCAATGGCAAGAATCCGACGTCGATTCTCACGAATCAAATGCTCGTCGGCGGTGGCATCGAAGCGGCGACGGCGTACTGCACGGCGAATTTGGCGCAGCGCACCAGGGAACTCGGCCGGACGAATATCACCTACAACATCCGCCCGACCGGCACCCACTCCTGGGGCTACTGGGAAGACGACCTGCACGCCTCATGGCCGATGATGGCGACAGCCCTGGGCATATGAGCACCGAACTCCGGGTGGGCACCCGGCAGCTGAGTCCCCGGGACGCGGTCTTCGTCTACGACGAGACCGACCGGCACCTGTCCCATATCGTGGCGGTGTACTTCGCCGACTCGACGCGGGCCGCACCGCTCGACGCGGAACAGACGCTGGCGTGGGCACACAGCCGGATCGGGCACGCGGCGCTGTTCCATCGACGGCTGCGAAGGGTGCGGCTGGACGCGGATCTGCCGTACTGGGTACCCGACCCGACGCTGTCGGTCGACGCGCACGTGAGCTTCGAGCGGCCGGGCAACTGGGATGACGCTCGCACCCGGATAGCCGAACTCGCTTCCGCGCGTATGGATCTCACGCGACCGCCGTGGGAGATCCACATCCTCGATCGCGTGGACGGTGTGCCCGCGATGCCCGGCGAAACGACGCTGGTGGTGGTCAAGTTCCACCACAGTGTCGGCGACGGTATCGCGACCCGAGAGCTGGAACGGCTGCTGTTCGGCACCGAACCCGCACCGCCGGTGCGGCTCGAGCCGGCCCGGCCGCTCTCGACCGCCGTGCGCACGATCGCCGCGCTCGGATATCGCCCGATGCGGTTCGTAGCCGGACTGCGCCGCTTCCGGGTCGCGCGGGAGCAACTGCGGGCACTCGTCGAGACCGGTGCGGTGCGCGAACCACTCCCCGAGCGTCCGGCGACCCGTTTCAACCGAGACATCAACTCGGCGTTGACCTTTCACCTCACACCCATTCCGATGCGGGAAGTACTGGCGGCCAAGAACGCCGCACCGCACCGGGTCACGATCAACGACCTGATGTTGACGACGATCGCGGGCGCGCTGGCCACCTACCTCGCCGAGCACGACGAGACGCCCGACGGCTCGCTGGCCGCGATGGTGCCGATGTCGATGCGCGGCATCGCCGACTGGGACTCGGCGAACAAGCTCACCCAGATGGTCGTCGACCTGCACACCGACATCGCCGACCCGATCGCCCGTTTGCACGCCATCCAGGACTCCGCGGGCGCGGCCAAGAAACGAACGCGGGACCCGGTCGTGCAGCGCACCGAGCTGCGCGTGGAAACCGCGCCCGCGCTGCTCCTGCGCGCCGCGGGGTGGGCAAGGGCGCAGCGCCGCTTCGACGCGTCCCCGACGGTCCCGCTGTGCAACACCACGATCAGCAATGTCCCGCCGGTGACCGACGCCCTCGAATTCTGCGGGCGCCCGGTCACGCGAGCGGTCGGCGCGCTCCCCATTCTGGACGGCGACGGCCTACGCCACCTGATCACCTCGCAGGGTGACGAGATCGTCATCGCGATCACCACGAACGCGGAGATGATGCCCGACCCCGAGCATTACGACAAGCTGATCCTCGCGTCGTTCCACGAGCTCGCCGCCGCCCTGCACGCCCCCCACTAGCGCTGCAAGCAGCTGCTGCGGCGCACCGGAAGGCCGCGTTCCTCGAAGGCGCCGAGCAGGAGCTGGCCGCGGCGGGCGCCCGCGGACACATCCGCACGGGCCAGGTCGGGGACGTAAGTCGCCGCGCCGATGATGGATTCGCCGACGAGGGTCCAGAACCGGCGGGCGGGCAGGCCGGAGCAGCGGGTGAGCACCGACTGCAACGGGATCAGCGAGGAGGCGCAGCGTTGAGCGAGCCAGACCGCCATGGCGGCTTCGCAGGGGAAGGCGACCGCGCCGGGTTCGGGATCACAGTCGACGACCCGAATCGTGGTGTCCGACAGCCCCGCCCAGTCGATACCGCCGTCGTTGTCGTGGTGGATCCACAGGTTGTCGCGACCGGGATCCCAGGCCTGGGCATCCATGACGAACAGCGCGGTGACCCGGCCCGCGACGGCGTGGATGAGCGCGGTGGCGACCACTTCGGCGGCGATCTCGTCGTTGATCATCTCCGCGGCGTGGCGCCGGTACATCAGCTCGACGCGACCCTCGGAGAGCCCGTTCGGGACATGCCACCATCGCCGTTTGCCCTGTCCGCTCATCGCCGCGACGGCATACACGCGCGGATGCTCGGGTTGCAGCGATTGCAACCGGGCACAGGCGCGATCGAACGCGGCGGTGGTGCGGGACATGGCGGTGGTGACGGGCTCGGACATCGAACCTCCTCGAACGGTTGGTTCCCGTGACGATGATGTCTCGGAACATAGGTTAGGCTTACCAGACTTCACAAGTCGTGTCCGGTTTCGAGGCAGGAGAAGTTCGTCGCCGTGATCCACCCTGGCACCGTCAGACGTCGTCGTCTGACCGGGCTTCTTCTGCTCGTTGTCCTGCTCACCGTGGCGGTGGTGGCCAGCATTGCCGTCGGCACCCGCTCGCTCGCACCCACCACGGTGTTCGACGCCGTCACACACGCCCTCGGCTGCGACGGCGGCCCGTTCCGATGCCCGGCCCGCTCCACCGCCGAGGAAATCGTGCGTGAGCTTCGTCTGCCGCGCACCGCATTGGCCCTGGTCGCCGGGATGGCGTTGGGCGTCGCGGGCGCGCTCATCCAGGGGTATACCCGGAATCCGCTCGCTGATGCCGGATTGTTAGGACTCAATGCCGGCGCGGGGTTTCTGGCAGCGCTGAGCATCTTCGCGTTCGGGTTCACCGCGCCCGCGCAGTACATCTGGTTCGCCTTCGCCGGGTCCGCGATCGCGGGGATGATCGTGTTCGGGGTGTCCTCGATCGGCGGAGGTAAGGCGAGCCCGTTGAGCCTGGTCCTGGCCGGCGCGGCCGTCACCGCGTTTCTGCAGGCGATGACGAACGCGGTCATCGTGCTCGACAACGCGGCGCTCGACACCTACCGGTTCTGGGTGGTCGGCACCGTGAACGGTCGCGAAGCCGGGGTGTTCTGGCAGGTGCTGCCATTCCTCGTGCTCGGGATGGCGATGGCGGTCGCGGCGGCGCCGGGGCTGAATCTGCTGAGCCTCGGTGACGATGTGGCGCGCGGCCTCGGTGTCGACGTCGGGCGGGCGCGCGCGTTCGGGTTGGTCGCGGTAGTGCTGCTCAGCGGTGCCGCCACCGCGGCGGTCGGGCCGATCGCGTTCCTCGGGCTGGTGGTGCCGCATATCGCGCGGGTGATCACCGGGCCGGACAATCGGTGGCTGATCCCCTACTCGGCGTTGCTGGGTGGGTTACTGCTGCTGGTGGCCGATGTCGCCGGGCGGGTGATCGCGCCACCGGGAGAACTGCAGGTCGGCGTGATGCTGGCCGCCGTCGGTGCGCCGTTCTTCATCGCGCTGGTGCGTCGCAAGAAGTTGGTGTCGCTGTGAGCAAGATTCAGCCGAACACACCGGCCGAATCGGCAGGCTCCGAGCAGGCAGGTGCGAATCGAGCGGACGCCGACCACACAGTTCGGGCGGGCGCCGGGGAAGCAGGTACCCCTCCGGTGGGCAGCGATCGGCTCGACCATCATTCGGCCGACACGAACAAGGCTGTCCTGGACGCCGATTCCGTGGGCGCTGAGCAAGCAGACGCCGCGCTGCGGAAGGTGCGTCCCGCGCTGCGGGTCGGGCCGGTGTCGCTGGTGCTGCGTCCGGTGATGCTCGGCGTCGTCCTGGCCCTGGCAGTCGCGGTGTTTCTGCTGTTCTGCCTCGATATCGCCGTCGGCGACACCCATATCCCGCTCGGGCGCGTGCTCGATGTGCTCGGCGGCGGCGGTTCCCGCTCACAACGCTTCATCATCATCGAATCGCGATTGCCTCGCGCGCTCACAGCGGTGGTCGTCGGCGCCGCGCTCGGACTTTCCGGTGCGCTGATGCAGTCGATCCTGCACAACCCCCTCGCCGGGCCGGACGTTCTCGGCATCACCACCGGCGCGAGTGTGGGCGCGGTCGCGGTGCTGGTCGGCAGCGGTGGCGCGACGACCGGGCTGATCGCGACCGTCGGAGCACCTCTCGCCGCGCTGACCGGCGGCCTGCTCACCGCTGTTGTCATCTATCTCCTGGCCTGGGGACGCGGGCGCGGCGGCGAACGCGGTGTGACCGGGTTCCGGCTCGTTCTCATCGGCATCGGCGTGAACGCGGTGCTGATGTCGGTGATCAGCTGGCTGCTCACCCGCGCCAGCCTCACCGACGCCGCGCGCGCCCAGGTCTGGCTGAACGGATCGCTCAACGCGGCCGACATGTCCCGGGTCGTGCCCGCCGTGATCGCCCTGTCGGTGGTGACCGTCGTGTCGCTGGTGTCCGCGCGGACGCTGGCCACCTTGCGCCTCGGCGAGGAATCGACCCGGGTGCTCGGCGTGCGGATCCAGTCCCAGCAGGCGCTGCTCATCGGGGCGTCCGTGGTGGCGGCGTCGGTGGCGACCTCGGCCGTCGGGCCGGTCGGGTTCGTCGCACTGGCCGCGCCGCAGATCGCGCGGATGGCACTGCGCACGCCCGGCGAACCTCTGATCGCCTCGACCCTGACCGGTGCCGCCCTGGTCGCGGGCGCCGACATCATCTCGCGCACGCTGCTGCCCGTCGATCTGCCGGTCGGTATCGTCACCGCGGCGCTCGGTGGACCGTTCCTGCTCTACCTGCTCGTCCGCATGAATCGGAAGGCCACGCTCTCATGACCAGCCCCGTCCACCGCCTCGCCGCCGATACCGTTTCCCTCGGCTACGGCGACCGGGTGATCGTCGACGAGCTCACACTCGACATCTCTCCCGGCGTGGTCACCACGGTCATCGGCCCCAACGGCTGTGGTAAGTCGACGCTGCTGAAGTCACTGGGCAGGCTGCTTCGCCCGCGCGAGGGACAGGTCGTCCTCGACGGCAAGGCCATCTCATCGATGAAGACCAAGGACGTAGCCAGGGTGATCGGCATGCTGCCGCAGACACCCGTCGCCCCCGAGGGGCTCACCGTCGCCGACCTGGTCGCGCGCGGACGCCATCCGCATCAGTCCTGGTTGCGGCAGTGGTCGACCGACGACGAGACCGAGGTCGCCGCCGCGCTGGCCCAGACCGGCATCGCCGACCTGGCCGACCGCACCCTCGACGAACTCTCCGGCGGCCAACGACAGCGGGCCTGGATCTCCATGGCCCTGGCCCAGGGCACCGACATCCTGCTCCTCGACGAGCCGACCACCTACCTCGACCTCGCGCATTCCCTCGAAGTGCTCGACCTTGTCGACCGCCTGCACGCCGAGTTCGGGCGCACGGTGGTGATGGTGCTGCACGATCTCAATCTCGCGATCCGCTACAGCGACGAGCTCGTCGTCATGCGCGACGGCAAGATCGTCGCGCGCGGTAAACCGGCCGACATCGTCACCGCGAAACTGCTCGCGCAGGTGTTCGGTCTCGAAGCCACCGTGCTCACCGATCCGGTCTCGGGACGGCCGATGATCGTCCCGATCGGGACCAGACACGTGCACGGCGCGGCCGACTATGACGAATGACACACAGCAAACACCCCGTTACGACAAACTGTAGTACGCATGTTTGTCGTTGAGGCCGTAAAATCGGTGGGATGGCAGGTCTCGGCGAACTCGAAAAAGCGGTCATGGACCAGTTGTGGTCGGCCGATGAGCCACTCACGGTGCGGCAGGTCCACGAAGCACTGGCCGCGCGGCGCGAGCTCGCGTACACCACGGTGATGACGGTGCTCCAGCGACTGGCGAAAAAGGATCTGGTGGTCCAGCGACGCGACGATCGCGCGCATCGATACGCACCGGTGCACAGCCGCGACGAATTGGTCGCGAGCCTGATGGTCGACGCCTTGCAACAGGCCGACGCCGCAGGTAGTCGCGCCGCGGCGCTGGTGCACTTCGTCGAACAGGTCGGCAAGGACGAGGCGGATGCCCTGCGCGAGGCGCTCGCCAAGCTCGAATCCGACGAAAACAGCGGCTAGACTCCCTGGCGGCTCTCACAATGGGGTGAGCGCCCCTGGCCCCACAACGCAGTGAGCAGAGTCGATGAACGCAACCGCGGCAGTCTTTGCTGGTCTCGCCTTGCTTCTCGCAGGGCCGGTACCAGCGCTGCTCAGTCGCGCTACCTGGGTGCACCGCAGCCCGCGCGCGGCGCTGGTGTTGTGGCAGGCGATCGCCCTGGCCGCCGTGCTCAGCGCCTTCGGATCCGGACTGGCCATCGCCAGTCTGCTGCTGGTCCCCGGCCCCGACGGTAGGCCGACCACCTCGCCCACCAAGGAGATCGACGCGCTCGGTCTGCCGCTGTGGACGCTGTATGTGCTGGTCTTCGCGCTCACCTTGATGGTCGGCGCCCGCCTGATGTTCTCGATCGTGCGCGTCGGTGTCCACACCCGGCGCCGCCGCTCCCGCCATCGCATGCTGGTCGACCTGCTCGATCAGAGTGGCCCGGTACGTCGCGCCGCCGATATCCGCGTGCTGGCCGCCACCGAACCCATCGCCTACTGCCTGCCCGGCCTTCGTCAGCGGGTCGTGATCAGCGAAGGCACCCTGACCAGCCTCGACGACTCCGAGGTCACCGCCATCGTGAGCCACGAGCGCTCGCACCTGCGCGCCCGCCACGACCTGGTCCTCGAGGCCTTCACCGCCGTGCACGAGGCCTTTCCCCGGGTGGTCCGCAGCAAGGCCGCGCTCGGCCAGGTGAAACTGCTGATCGAACTGCTCGCCGACGACTCCGCGGTGAAGGTCACCGGGCCCAAACCGCTCGCCCGCGCCCTGATCGCCTGCGCCAAGTCCACCGCACCGCAGGGCGCGCTCGCCGCGGGCGGTCCGAGCACGCTGATCCGGATCCAACGGCTCGCAGGCCGCACCGGAGACGTGAGAGTCGCCACCGCCGCCTACCTCGGCTCGGCCGCGATTCTGGTCGTACCGACGCTCGCTGTCGCGGTGCCATGGCTGCAGGAACTCAGCCGGCTCTTCCACGGCTGACCTGGCGATCCCCCGCCGTACGCCGCGAGCGTTCCCAGCGCGGCGGCGCTCGCGCCGCTCCCTGTTTCGCGGCGGAACAGACCTTGCCACAACCACTTACCTGACCAGCCTGTTTACCCAACCGAGGCCGAACACGCCTATCCTGGGAGACCGGTCCTTCCTGCTGGGCCGCACCCCGCTCACGCCGAAGCGCGTATTCGGGTAATCGGCGCCGATCATCGTTCGGCGCGATTCGCAGCCCAACGAAAGGCCACCTTGACCAACTCTGCCCTGCCCACCGAACCGACCTTCGCCGAACTCGGCCTACCCGTCGAACTGGTGCAGACCCTGCGCAACGCGGGTATCGACAAGCCCTTCCCCATCCAGGCCGCCACCATCGGCGACGCCCTCTCCGGGCGTGACGTGCTCGGTCGCGGCCCGACCGGCTCGGGCAAGACCCTGGCCTTCGGCCTGCCGATGCTGACCCGCCTGGCCCAGGGTTCGCAGTCCAAGCCGGGCCGCCCGCGCGGCCTCGTGCTGGTACCGACCCGCGAACTCGCCACCCAGATCGAGAAGGCCCTCGAAGAGGCCGCCCGCTCGCTGGGCCTGCGCGTCGCCTCCGTCGTCGGCGGTGCGCCGATCAAGCGCCAGGCAGATCGCCTCGCACGCGGTGTCGACCTGCTCATCGCGACCCCTGGCCGCCTCGACGACCTGATCAAGCAGCGCAACGCCG
This sequence comes from Nocardia sp. FBN12, assembly GCF_050320175.1. GTDB lineage: Bacteria > Actinomycetota > Actinomycetes > Mycobacteriales > Mycobacteriaceae > Nocardia. Next base: position 3,271,673 of record NZ_CP190048.1, read on the forward strand.
ACCTGTCGGATGTGACGATCACCGCGCTCGACGAGGCCGACCACATGGCCGACATGGGCTTCCTGCCCCAGGTCACCCGCCTGCTCGACCGCACCCCGAAGCAGGGTCAGCGCCTGCTGTTCTCGGCCACCCTCGACGGTGATGTCGACAAGCTGGTCAAGCGCTACATGCACAACCCGGTGACCCACTCGACCGCGCCCGCCGAGGCTTCGGTCAGCACCATGACCCACCACCTGCTCTACGTGCGCGACAAGAACATCAAGCGCACCGTGGCCACCGAGATCGCGGCGCGTGAGGGCCTGACCATCATGTTCGTGCGCACCAAGCACGGCGCCGACCGCCTGGCCAAGCAGCTGCGCGGCGCCGGTGTCGACGCGGGCTCGCTGCACGGCGGCAAGGCCCAGAACAACCGGGTCCGTACCCTGGCGGCCTTCGCCGACGGGTCGGTGCCGGTGCTGGTCACCACCGACGTCGCCGCGCGTGGCATCCACATCGACGGTGTCTCGCTGGTCGTGCACTTCGACCCGCCCGCCGAGCACAAGGCCTACCTGCACCGTGCGGGCCGCACCGCGCGCGCCGGGGAGGACGGTGTCGTGGTCACCCTCGTCACCGACGAGGAGCGCAAGGACGTCGCCGCGATGACCCGCAAGGCGGGCGTGCGGACCGACGGTGTCGACGTGCGCCCCGGCGACCGGAACCTGGTGGAGATCACCGGCGCCCGCAAGCCCAGTGGGATCGCACTGGCCGCGCCGGTCGCCCCCGCGCAGCCGACCAGGTCGGCGAACGGCGGCGGGCGGACCCGTCGTCCACGCACCGGTGGCGCGCCTGCCGCCGAGGCGGGCCGCGGTGGCGCACCGCGCCGCGAGCGTCCGGCACACGAGCCGCGCACGCGCTCCGGTGGACACGCCCGCACGGGCGACACGCCGACGAATTCTCGTCGTCGCGCCGCGCGTCCGGCCGCTCCCGCCGCGCACCGCAACCGCACGGCAAACTGAATTATCGCGTGGCCGAACCGATTACGGTTCGGCCACGCGTCTGTTTCCCAGAGTTGGAACACGGCGACTTTCCGCTCGTAGATCAGCGCAGGCAAGGGCCGGATCCCGCACACTGAGCCCGTGACGAACCATGAGATCGCCACCGTCGTTTTCGCGCTCATCGCGGCCATGTTGATCGCGCTGGGCGCCGTAGCGCAGCAACGGGCGGCCGCGGCGGTACCGGAAGGCAAGTCGCTGCTGGGCGGCCTGCTCCGCAGCCCACGCTGGTGGTCCGGCGTCGTCGGCGACGCCGGTGGTTACGCGATGCAGGTCGTCGCGCTGGCCTTCGGCGCGGTACTGGTGGTGCAACCGATTCTGGTGAGCGCCTTGGTCTTCGCGCTCCCGCTGTCCGCGCGACTCAACGGGCAGCGGATCACCGCCCGCGCCGCCACGATCGCGCTGATTCTCGTCGGGGCGCTCGCGCTGTTCCTGATCGTGGGTGATCCGACCGCGGGTGAGGACACGGCGCCGTTCCGAGAGTGGTTGATGCCCTTGGCGATTCTGCTCGCCGTCGTCGTGGCCGCGACCGTCACCGGACTGCTGATCGCCAGCCGATCGGGGCAGGCGCTCGCCCTCGGCCTCGCCGGTGGCGCCCTGTTCGGAACGGCCGCGGCACTTACCGATCGCGTGGTCACCCTGTTCGGCGACGGGATCGGCGCGGTGCTCGGCGGGTGGCAGACCTGGACGCTGCTGGCCGCGGGACTGCTCGGCGTGTACCTGCAACAGCGCGCGTTCCAGGCCGGACCGTTGTCGGCCTCGCTGCCCGCCGCGACCATCGCCGAACCACTGGCCGCCGCGTTCCTCGGCCTCACCGCCCTCGACGAGCACCTACGCACCGACGGCGTCGGCTTGATCGTGGTCGGCGCCTGCGTGGTGGTGATGTGCGCGGCGACGGTCGCGCTGTGCCGCACCAGAGCGGTCGCCGACGAACCCGCGCGCTGAAACGTCGCGAGGATTGCACACCGCGGTGCTCACAGGGCTACTATCAATCAAGTGCGATTTCTTCCGGGACCCCAGCCGCCGTATGACCTGACCTACGACGACCTGTTCCTGGTCCCGAACCGGACCGAGGTAGCGTCCCGGTTCGATGTGGACCTGGCCAGCGTCGATGGGTCCGGCACCACCATCCCCCTCGTGGTCGCGAACATGACCGCTGTCGCGGGCAAGCGGATGGCCGAGACCGTCGCCCGGCGCGGCGGCCTCGTGGTGCTCCCCCAGGACCTGCCGATCCCGGCGGCCGCCGACACCATCGCGTTCGTCAAGAGCCGCTCGCTCACCGCCGACACCCCCGTCACCCTCGACCCCGATCGTTCGGTGTCCGACGCGATGGCGCTGATGCACAAGCGCGCGCACGGTGCCGTCGTGGTCGTCGAGGGCGGCAAGCCCGTCGGGGTGGTCACCGAGGCCGCCTGCGCCGATGTCGACCGGTTCGCGCGCCTGCGCGAGGTCGCGTTCACCGATTTCGTCCAGGTGCCTGTCGAGGCGTCCCCGCGCGACATCTTCGACCGCCTCGCCGAGGCGCACGCCCAGCTCGCGGTGCTCACCAACTCCGACGGCACCCTGGCCGGCGTGATGACCCGCACCGGCACCGTCCGCGCGGGCATCTACACCCCCGCCGTCGACGCGAACAACAAGCTGCGCGTCGCGGCCGCCGTCGGCATCAACGGTGACGTGGCCGCCAAGGCGAAGGCACTCGCCGAGGCGGGCGCCGACGTGCTCGTCCTCGACACCGCGCACGGCCACCAGACCAAAATGCTCGAATCCTTGCGCACCGTCGCCGATCTGGGCCTCGGCCTGCCCCTGGTCGCGGGCAACGTGGTCTCCACCGAAGGCACTCGCGATCTGGCCGAAGCCGGCGCGACCATCATCAAGGTCGGTGTCGGCCCCGGCGCCATGTGCACCACCCGCATGATGACCGGTGTCGGTCGCCCGCAGTTCTCCGCCGTGGCCGAATGTGCCGCCGCGGCAAAGGAACTCGGCGTGCACGTGTGGGCTGACGGTGGCGTTCGGCACCCCCGCGACGTCGCCCTCGCGCTGGCCGCCGGTGCGTCGAACGTGATGATCGGTTCCTGGTTCGCGGGCACCTACGAATCCCCGGGCGACCTGCGCATCGACCGCGACGGCAACAAGTACAAGGAAAGCTTCGGCATGGCCTCCAAGCGCGCCGTCGCCGCCCGCACCGCCGCCGACAGCAGCTTCGACCGCGCCCGCAAGGCACTGTTCGAAGAGGGCATCTCCAGCTCGCGGATGCGTCTGGACCCCGAGCGTCCCGGCGTCGAGGACCTCATCGACCACATCTGCTCCGGCGTGCGCAGCTCCTGCACCTACGCCGGGGCCCGCTCGCTGCCGGAATTCCACGACAAGGCCGTGCTCGGCGTGCAGTCCGCCGCGGGCTTCGCCGAGGGAAGGCCGCTGCCCAGCGGCTGGTGAACCGCGCACACGGCGGTCGATCGAACCTTCGATCGACCGCCGTTGTCGTGTCCGGCCCCGCGCCGCTGACACATCATGGGTGGGCACCGATTACTATGGAGTTGCCGATCACGGCACCTGCTCGACTCCCGCCTCGAAAGGATCCAGTTGTCACCCGCGTCCAAGGGCGCCACACAGGAGGGCTCCTCTACGGAGCCGGGTGACAAACCCGGCGTCCTCCTTTTCGCAGCGTCCGTTCGACCTTTCCCGCCGGCACCGCTCGGGCGGTGCTGAGAATGTCCATCGTTCTGACCGTGCTCAGCCTGCTCGGCTTCGTCGCACTCACCCTCGGAACGGCGCTGTTCGTCGCCGCCGAGTTCTCCCTCACCGCACTGGAACGCAGCACCGTCGAAGCGGCCGCCCGCGAAGGTGACACCCGGTCACGGCTGGTGAAACAGGCCCATCACACCCTGTCGTTCCAGCTCTCCGGCGCCCAGCTCGGCATCACGATCACCACACTGATCACCGGCTACATCGCCGAACCCGTCCTGGCCAGATTGCTCGATCCGCTGCTGAGCGGCCTCGGCTTGAGCGAAACAGCTTCGCACGCTGTGGCATTGGCACTGGCCTTGATCATCGCGACCTCGCTGTCGATGATCTACGGCGAACTGGTGCCGAAGAACATCGCGATCGCCGAGCCGATGAAGGTCGCCCGGCTCACCGCTGGTCCGATGATCGGGTTCTCCGCCCTGTTCAAGTGGCTCATCCGCTTCCTCAACGGCTCCGCCAACCAGGTGGTCCGCAGGTTCGGCATCGAGCCCGCCGAGGAATTGCGTTCGGCCCGCTCGCCCCAGGAGCTCGGTTCGCTCGTGCGCACCTCCGCCCAGCGTGGCGCGATGGATCAACGCACCGCGCAGGTGATGGACCGCTCGCTCGAATTCGGTGAGCGCAGCGCCGAGGACCTGATGACCCCGCGCGTGAAGGTCGAATCGCTCGACCGCCACGACACCATCGCCGACCTCATCGCCGCCGCCGCCCGCACCGGCTACTCCCGGTTCCCGGTGGTCGACGGCGACCTCGACAACACGCTCGGCGTGGTGCACGTCAAGCAGGCGTTCACCCATCCGGGCGAGCTGCGCAAGCAGATCCGGTTGAGCGAGCTGGCCGTCGCGGTGCCGATCGTGCCCGCCAGCCTGGACGGCGACGAAGTCCTGGAGCGGGTGCGCGCCGACGGCATGCAGGTGGCGCTGGTCGTCGACGAATACGGCGGCACCGCGGGCATGGTGACCATGGAAGACCTGATCGAGGAGATCCTCGGCGACGTGCGCGACGAGCACGACGAGGAGGAACGCGATGTCCGCCGGGTCTCCGACGGCTGGGACTGCTCGGGTCTGATGCGCATCGACGAGGTGTCGCGCGCGACCGGCTACGACGCGCCGGAAGGTGAATACGAAACCCTCGGCGGGCTGGTACTGGCCCAGCTCGGCCGCATCCCGGTGACCGCCGACGACGTGGTGCTGCCCGAATCCCGCGGTTCCGGTGGCGGCTGGATCGCCCGGGTGGAACGAATGGACGGACGGCGCATCGACCGGGTGCGGCTGATCCCGGTCGACGCGGCGAACCTGGCGGAACGGGAGCACAACCATGGGTGACCTGTTCGGACTCTTCCTGACCGTCGCGCTCCTGGCAGGCAACGCGTTCTTCGTCGCCGCCGAGTTCGCGCTCATCTCCGCCCGCCGCGACCGCCTCGAAGCCCTTGTCGCACAAGGGAAGAAGAAGGCGCAAACAGTGATCGAGGCGGGCGAGAACCTGTCGATCATGCTGGCCGCGGCCCAGCTCGGCATCACCATCTGCTCGATCCTGCTCGGCCGCGTCGGCGAGCCCGCGATCGCGCACCTGATCGAGCGTCCGTTCGAACTGCTCGGCCTGCCGGATCAGCTCCTGCATCCCGTCGGTTTCGCGCTCGCGCTCACCATCGTGGTGATCCTGCATATCCTGCTCGGCGAGATGGTGCCGAAGAACATCGCGCTCGCGGGTCCGGAACGCTCGGCGCTGCTGCTGGTGCCGATCCACCTGCTGTGGTTGCGGATCGCCCGGCCGCTGATCGCGCTGTACAACCTCGCCGCGAACATGACACTGCGGATGATGCGGATCGAGCCGAAGGACGAACTCGACGCCACCGTGTCGACCGTGGAACTGGCCGAGATGATCGGCGAATCCCGCTCCGAGGGCCTCCTCGACGAAGAGGAACACCGCAGGCTCACCCAGGCCCTCGGCACCTCCGACCAGGTCGTCGGCGACGTCATGGTCCCGTTGGCCAAAGCCAGATCGGTACCGCTGATCGGCAACGGCACCACCCTCGGCGAGGTCGAAGCGGCGGTCTCCGAAACGGGCTTCTCCCGCTACCCGGTGGCCGCGTCGGACGGCTCCCTGGTCGGTTACCTGCACATCAAGGACGTCCTCGACGAGGTAGCCGACGACAACGCGGGTCCCGACACCGTCATCCCCCGCACCGACATCCGCCCCTTGCCCACCGTGAGCACCGGAACTCCGCTCTACGAGGCACTGGCTCGTCTCCGCCGCACCAGCAGCCACCTGGGCCGCGTCGTCGACAGCCGAGGCAACACCGTCGGCGTGGTCGCCCTGGAGGACCTCATCGAAGAGTTCGTCGGCACCGTCCGAGACGGGACCCACCGCATCGCCGACTGAATTCCTCGCTCCACACCGGACCCCGGCCGCAGGCGGTCCGGTTCAGAGTCGAGCCTGCGAGCGGCGAACCGTCTCGGGATCGATCTCCTGGATCTGGACGACAACACCGTCGGGATCGGTCACCCGGATGCTGCGGCCGAAGTCCTCCGCGACGAGCGTGTAGTCGTAGCCGCCCGCCGCAAGGCGGGCGGCTACGTCCTCGAGCGGCTCGTCGGTGGAGAAGCCGAGCTCGACCGCCCCGGGCGCGCGCCCCTTCGACACAGCGGCGTCGTGGACACCGACCGCCCCGGCAGGCGCGTCGAGCTGTGCCCAGACCGCGACGCCACCGTCGGCGCGATAGGTGAGTCCCAGACCTTCGTAGAAGCGGCGCGAGGCCGCCACGTCGGCAACGTATCGGATGGGCAGAACTGTCAGCACGGAATCTTCTCCTCGGAAATCATGCGGTCCGGCGAGCCGGGCGACCCGTCGGCGGGCCACGAACTCACTGTGCTTCGCGTGCGGAAGATCGTCGTTCACACGACCACGTCCCGGCGGATACTGACACTAGAGTGGCGGATTGTGGTGGAACCAGTCAGCTTGGACGCCGATGACCGGCGCGTGCTGCATGCGCTGCAGCTCGAATCTCGCGCCTCGTTCGCCCGGATCGGCGCGGTACTCGGCATGTCGGAGCGCAGTGTGTCCCGCCGCTATCACCGCCTGCGTTCTCAGCTGATCCTGCGCATCGTGGGTATCACCCGCCACGACGGGCCGGACCAGGCGGACTGGATCATCGACCTCACCCCGTCGCCGGGCTCGGCCGGCACGGTTGCCCGCGCGCTGGCCGCCCGCGCGGACACATCCTGGATCGCCTCGCTGGCCGGTACCGGCGGACTTTTCTGCATTCTGCGGACGACAGCCGCCGACTGCCACGCGCTTGCCCAGCTCCGGCAGATGCCGCAGGTCGGGGATGTCACCGCCCAGCGGCTGCTCGCACCCGTCGCAGGTGTCGGCGGGTGGCCCGGCCGGCTCCAAGCCCTCACCCCCGAGGAACAGCGCGCTCTGCTCCAGCACGATCATCCCGACCTCGCGCAGCCTCGGCCCGTCCCGTCGCACACCGCCGAGGACAAGCGCCTGCTGACACTGCTGGCCACCGACGGCCGGATGAGCGTCGCGCGGCTCGCCAGAGCGTCAGGGATCGCCGAATCGACTGTGCGCCGCCGGATCACCGAGCTCACCGCGCACGGCGTCCTGATGTTCGAAGTCGAAGTCGATCCGAAACTGTACGGCCGCAGCATCGACGTCATCTGCCGGCTCGATGTTCGTCCCGAGTCCCTTCGGTACGTCGCCGACGCCCTCGGTACACATGCCGAGGTGGCCTTCGCCGCCACCACGAGTGGCACGAGCACCGTGCTGGCCATCCTCGAACTCACTGACGCCGAGGCCCTGCACAACTACCTCGCCGACGGCATCGGGGCGCTACCCGGGGTGAATCGGGCGCACACCGAGGTCGTCGCCGAGTGGATCAAACGTGCTGGCCCGCTTCCACTTCCCCGCCGCTGAGGCCGGCCCCTCTGCGTCGGCCGAACGAAACCACGCCGAATCAGGGTTTGCCCGGATGTGAACGGCCGCCCGCCATCCGATACTTAAGATACGATTCCGTATCTTAAGGGGAGTTCATGTCGCGAGGTCTTCGCCATCTGCTCGTGTGGCTGCATGTGATCTCGGCGGTCAGCTGGCTCAGCCAAGCGGCCGCCTTGTCCGTACTCCTGCTGGTCAGTGCCATTTCGGCACCGGGCGAGCGAAAAACGGGCACTGCGGCCGCGGCGGAACTGCTCGATCAGACCGTGCTGGTGTATTCGGCCAATACGGCTGCTTTCACCGGCCTGATCCTGGCTGCGGTCACCGCGTGGGGGTACTTCCACCACTGGTGGGTGTGCGTGAAATTCGTTCTCACCATCGGACAGCTGTATGTCGGCATTTTCATTCTGTCCTCGGCGATGCACGAGTCCGTGGCGGCGGCCGAAAAGGGCGTCGACGGTTCCGCGGTCGCGCTGGGGATCACCGGTGGCGTGATGGCCGCGGTGCTGGCCTTTCAGGTGTGGCTGTCGGTCGCCAAGCCGTGGGGACGGACGCCGTGGGGTGAACGGGCTCGCACACGTCCGGTGGCGGCACCGACCTGGCTGTACGCGCTCGGTGTCCTCGCGCCGCTGGTCGATCTGGGTTTCGGTGTCGCGGTGGGTGATCCGACGCCGGTGGTGTCGTTGTCGACGCTGGTCATCGCGCTCGTCAGCCGGTTGTGGCGAGCGCGGAAGACGACCACGCCTCGCCTCCGCGACGAACACACCTCGACAGGCACGATCGAACGGGTCATCATGCTCACCCCTGCCGTCGCGGCATTGCGCATCGCCGGTGACGCGAACCCATGGGAACCGGGCGCACACCTCGACCTCACCCTGCCCTCCGGAAAGACCAGGCAGTACTCACTGTGCGGCGACCCCACCGACCGGACCGGCTACGACATCGCCGTGCTGCGCGAAGACGGCGGACGCGGCGCCTCGCGAGAGATCCACGCACTGACAGTCGGTGACACCGTGCGAATCAGCCGCCCGCGCAACAACTTCCCGCTGGTCGAAGCGCCCGCGTACGTGTTCGTCGCCGGCGGCATCGGGATCACGCCGTTCCTCCCGATGATCGCGCGCCTGGCCGCCGACGGCCGACCGTGGCGGTTGATCTACCGCGGCCGATCGCGCGACGATATGCCGTTCGCCGCCGACCTCGAGCGCGCCTATGGCGAGCGGGTCACGGTGCTGCCCTCGGCGACCACACCACGTCCCGACCTACCCGCCCTGCTCGCCGAGCAACCCGGCGGAACCGCCGTCTACTGCTGCGGGCCCGACACCCTGATCCGCGCCATGTCGGAATATGCCGGTCCCACACTACATTTCGAACGTTTCGCACCCGCCCCACGAGACGACGCACCCAACGCGGCCTTCGACCTGTACCTGGCGCGAGCCCACCGCGTCGTCCGCGTTCCCGCCGAGGTCAGCGCCCTCGAAGCCCTTCGAACAGCTCTGCCCACCGCGCCGGGGTCGTGCGAGAACGGGCTGTGTGGCAGTTGTGTGCTGCGAGTCGAAGCCGGGCATCCCGACCACCGCACAGACGTCGCCGAGGACTGCGCGGACATCTTCCACCCGTGCGTATCTCGGTCCCGAGGACCGTTGCTGGTGGTCGACGCCTGACAGCACCCAGCACCGCTACGCTGGTCGGAATGGATTCCGCACAGCCAGTACGCACCCGGCGCCGGGGTGAGGATCTGCTGCGTGCCATTCATTCCGCCGTGCTCGGTGAGCTCGCCGACGTGAGCTACGGCAACCTGACGATGGAGAGCGTGGCAGCCAGAGCCGGTTGCGGCAAAGCACCCCTGTACCGACGCTGGAAAACCAAGGACGACATGGTGCTCGACGCTGTGCGCCACGGGTTTCCGCTGCGCGCGGGGCCGACATATACCGGAAACCTCCGCGACGATCTGTTGGCGCTCCTGCGCGGCATGGCGGCCGGGCTCGCAGGCCCGTTCGGTGGCATCCTCCGTGCCGTCCTCAGCGAGACCCACCGCCGACCCGCGCTGATGACGGCACTGCACGAATCGATCTTCGACCCGCGCGCGGTCGACATGCGCGCACTGCTGCGCGCCGCGGCCGCCGCAGGCGAGATCCGCGCCGACGCCGTGCACTCGCCTGCCGCGACCCTCGGACCCGAACTGGTCATGTTCCGGTTCCTGACCGAGGGCACTCCCCTGCCCGACACGACGATCACCGAGATCGTCGACGACATCGTCCTGCCTCTGCTGTCCTGAATATCGCGTAGGCCGTCCCCGGCGATTCACCCTTGACGATTGGTAACCGATAGCTTACCAATTAAGGAGTGGACGTATTCGAGGCATTGGCCGACCCCGTGCGCCGCGACCTGCTCTGCCGCCTTGCCGACGCACCAGCCAGGGTCGTCGATCTCGCCGCGGAATACCCCATCAGCAGGCCGGCGATCAGCAAGCATCTCCGGATACTCACCGACGCCGGCCTTGTCCGCGCCGAATCGCACGGCCGCGAACGCCACTATCGCCTGGCCCGCGCGGGCCTGGCACCGTTGCACGACTATCTGGAACAGCTGCAGCCGACCCGGCTGCCGATTCCGGAGCACGCGCTCGACGGTCTCGACCTCGAGGTCCGCCGCACCACCCGGGAACGCCGAGCCACGCCGAGCACAAACAGCGACAAGGAGCAGACCGCATGAGCACCCCCACCGCGAGCGGACACCGCCGCGACCGCACCGACGGCATCTACTGCGAATGGACCCGAACCTTTCGCGCACCGATCTCCGACGTCTGGGCCGCCGTCACCGACCCGCAGCGACTCGCGCGCTGGCTCGGCACCTGGACCGGTGACCCGTCGTCCGGCGAGGTGAAGTTCCAGATGCTCTTCGAGGATGAGATGCCCGCCGAGCGATTCCGGATCGACGAATGCGACGCCCCGTACCGGCTGCGGGTCACCACCTCCATGCCCTACGACGGGGAGAACCCCGAACACTGGCAGCTGCGCCTCGACCTCACCGAGGAAGGCGGCATCACCACGCTGACGTTCGCCCAGAACGTGCCCGACCCCACCATGGCGGAGAACGTCGGACCGGGCTGGGACTACTACCTCGACCGTCTGGTCGCCGCCGAAGACGACCGCGACCCAGCCACCGTGAGCTTCGACGACTACTACCCTGCCTTGTCCGAGCACTACCGCGAGGAATTCGGGCGCGAGAGCTGAGCTGGATCCACGATGTGCCGCCGCGGGGCTCGACTACTGTTCGCCGGGTAAGCGATCAAGGGTCCCGAGGCCGTGGATCAGGATGTCGACGGGGTGCTCACCTGCGCAGCAGCGGCTGCGCGCTGTGCGTGCCCGCTCGCCGTCCGGAGAAGACGCAGTCGGCCAGCGACAGCCCGCTGACGTAGGAATTCGCGCAGACGCCGACCGCCGCACGCCCGGCGGCGAAGAGTCCCGCCACGACTCCCCCGTTCTCGGCGCGCACAGCGCCGGTGTCCTCGTCCACCAGCAGACCACCGAGGGTGAGCATCGGCATGGGATAGGTGAGCCGCGCCTTGAACGAGATGTCGAGCAGGGCGAAGGGTCCGGTGCGAAGAGGTCGACGGATGTCGTCGGGTTTACCCAGCGGATCGGGACGGTTGTGTTCGACAGCTCGGTTGTGCGCGTCCACGGTTTCCCGCAGCGCGGACCCGTCGATCCCGGCGCGCGCGGCGACCTCTTCGACGGTGTCGCCGCCCACTCGCCCGATCCGCAGCAGGCGCTCGGTCTGCATTCGCTGGAACCACACCGACTGGGTGCCGATCTGCCGACGGGCTTCGGCCTCGAGCTCCGCGTCCACGAGCAGCCATGCGCGGTGGCCTGGGCTGGCCGCGATGGCCGCGCCCAGCGCCGCGCCGTAGCGGGACTCGTCGATCATGCGCCGGCCCGAGGCATTCACCGCGATCGCTCCGAACAGGGCGCTGGGCGGGGCGATGAAGCGCCACGTCGACATCGCGTCCATGTTGCCGCTGGCCGCACCGATGTCGAGGGCCATGGTGATGCCGCTGCCGTCGTCACCAGCGCTCCCCAGTGGCAGTCCTTGCGACCACGGATAGGCGGGGGCGTGCCGAGCGACCATCTCCCCGTTCGCGATGAACCCACCCGTGGTGAGCACGACTCCGGATCTGGCCTGGATCCGGACCGGCAGTCCGTGTTTGTGCTCGATCCGGGCCAGCAGCGTTTCCATCGCCCGGCGCAGACCAGGGTGATACACACCGGGTTTCGCCGAGAGGCGAGCGAGCGCGGCGAATCGGCGGCGCACCGCCACGGGCGCGTTGTCGATCGTGACCGCCTCGACGCCGGTCACCCGCCCGTCCTCGACAACGAGCCGCGTCACCCTGGTACCGGTGCGGACGCGAACGCCACGCCGGGCCGCCGACTCGGCCAGCGGCCCGAACAGTGCCTTGCCGGAGACGCCGGGACCGTGGACGCGGTGGCCACGCTGGCGTGGCTTCGCGAGTTCCCGATAGCGGCCCGACATTTCGCTGCCCGAGAAGTACAAGTAGTAGTCGTCGGTGGGGTACGACGTCTTGTACGGACACACCGACGCCTGGAAGGGCACGCCGTGCTCGGTCAGCCAGTCGATCATCGCCGCGGATCCTTCGCAGAATCGGCGCAGCGTCGAGGCGCTCACGGCGTCACCGACCTCGGCCTGCAGATACGCGAGCATGTTGTCGACATCGTCGTCGATGCCGGCCGCACGTTGCACCCACGTGCCGCCGCCCGCGTACACGATGCCACCCGACAGCGCCGTGGCACCGCCACCCAGATACCGGTCGACGGCCAAGACCTCGGCGCCGGATTCCCGCGCGGCCAGCGCCGCGGCCACCCCCGCGCCGCCGTATCCGACGACCACGACATCGGCTGCATCGTCCCAGGTCCGCACTTGTTCCACCTCTCGAGCAAAGGCCGACCACATCGCCGCCCGACTGTCACATGTTCCAGTCAAACTATAACGTGTTCTAGAAATCCGGCGGGGTCAACCGGCAGCCTTCTCCTCGCGCGCTTGCGATGCCTGTACACAGCCACTGTCGTCCTGCATCCGATGCCGATCCGGACAGCGCCGGTTCACTCGAGTAGCCCCACAGCGGGCCACGTGTCGACCCGAGGGCGGGTTCGGGGCGGATCCGTCGCCGTGGACCGGTGCGGGAGAATGGCCAGGTGAACGTGCACGACGACCTGACCCCGCCCCTCGACCCACCGGTGTTACCAGTGCTCGAGTGGCAGGCTCGTGCGCAGGCACACCGGCAGCGGCTCGACCGCCTGGTCGGGCCGTATCTGGAGCGGCGGGCGGCGGGGACCACCCATCCGGTCGTGGATTTCTTGTTCACCTACTACGGCAACAAGCCTTCGCAGTTGCGCCGCTGGCATCCGGGCTTCGGGATCGGATTGCGCGACGCGGGCGAATACCGCGGTGCGCGCGGGTACTACGAGCTTGCTCGGGAGCGGGGCGTGTTCACCGCCGACCCGGCGTATCTGTCGAAGCGACGCGACACGATCGCGTTCGTCTCCCGGCTGCTCACCGCCACCGCGCGGCGTCCGGCGCAGTTGTCGTGTTTCGGACTGCACGAGTGGGCGATGGTCTATCGCACCGACGAGGTGCGGCACCAGCAGGTTCCGCTGCGTCTGGGCCACGCGGGCACCGACGCGGTCGTGGAGTCGATGTCGTTGCGCTGCACGCACTTCGATGCGTTCCGCTTCTTCACGCCGGAGGCGGTGGGCCGCAACGCCGAACCGCTCGCCCGCGCAGACCAAGTGGAGCGCGAACAGCCGGGTTGCCTGCATGCCAACATGGATTTGTACAAGTGGGGATTCAAACTCGCCCCACTGATCTCCTCGGATCTACTCCTCGACTGCTTCGAACTCGCCTGCACCGCACGCGAACTCGATATGCGAGCCAGTCCCTACGACCTGTCCGATTTCGGCTACGAACCGGTCCGCATCGAAACCCCCACCGGCCGAGCCGATTACGTTCGCGCCCAGGCAGCCATCGCCGAATCCGCTGACGCACTGCGCGCTCGCCTGCGGCTGGCCTGCGCCGAGTTGTCCTCGGCGCAGGCCGGATTCGACGCTATCGGCTAGCTCCGATCCGTCGCTCGGGGCTCGTCCTTGTCGAGAGTCAGACCTTCCGGCTCCTCCACCGACGCCTCGGTGACGAGGGCGAAATCACCGTCGTGCAGTTCGGTGCCCTTGTCGACGGCGATCTCGACCAGTTCGACGCCGCGGTCCATTCGCACGATCAGCGGGTCGTCGCTCAGGTCCTTGTACAACGACACACACATGGCCACCATCACCACCAGGAACGGGAGCGACACGACGGTGGTCAAGGCTTGCAGGCCGGTCAGCGCACCGCCGAGATTGTCGGAATCGGCGATCGCCAGCATGATCGCGGCGACGGCGCCGGTGGCCGCACCCCAGAAGATGACAACCCATTTCGACGGTTCGATGCTGCCACGCTCGGACAGCGTGCCCATCACGATGGAGGCCGCGTCGGCACCGGAGACGAAGAAGATGGCGACGAGGATCATCACGACCACCGTGGTAACCGAGGTGATCGGGTACTGGTCGAGCAGGTGGAACAGCGCGAAGTTGGAGTCGACCGTGCCGTCGGCTTCGGTGAGGTCACCGTCCTTGGTCTGCTCGAAGATGCCCGCGCCGCCGAAGATCGCGAACCACAGCAGGCTCACCACGCTCGGCACCAGCAACACGCCGGTGACGAACTGGCGGATGGTGCGGCCACGGCTGATCCGCGCGATGAACATGCCGACGAACGGCGTCCACGAGATCCACCAGGCCCAGTAGAAGATCGTCCAGCTCGACAGCCACGCCTTCATCGCCTCGTCACCGGCGCCGGTGCGCGAGGCCATGGTGGGCAGGTTCTCGATGTAGTCGCCGAGCGAGGTCGGCAGCATGTTCAGGATGAACAGCGTCGGGCCCGCGATGAACACGAACGCCGCGATGGCAAGGGCCAGCACCATATTGATGTTGGACAGCCACTGGATGCCACGCGCGACGCCGGAGACCGCCGACAGCACGAAGGCCACGCACAGCCCCGAGATGATCGCGACCAGACCGACCTTGCCGATGCTGTCGATCCACCCGTTGAACTCCATGCCCGCGCCGATCTGCAGGGCACCGAGGCCGAGGGAGGCGGCCGAGCCGAACAGGGTCGCGAAGATCGCCATCATGTCGATGACCCGACCGCCGATGCCGTCGGCGTGGTGGCCGAGCAGCGGCCGGAACACCGCGGAGATCAACTGTGAGCGGCCTTTTCGGAACGTGCCGTAAGCGATGGCCAGGCCCGCGACGGCGTAGATCGCCCACGGGTGCAGGGTCCAGTGGAACAAGGTGGTGGCCATGGCGATCTCACCCGCGGCCGGTGAGCCGGGTTCGGCGGTGTGCGGCGGCGGGTTCACGAAGTGCGACAACGGTTCCGCCACACCCCAGAACATCAGGCCGATGCCCATGCCCGCGCTGAACATCATCGCGATCCACGACACGGTGCGGAATTCGGGTTTCTCGTCGTCGGCGCCCAGCGGGATCCGGCCGTAGCGGCTGATCGCCAGCCAGATCACGAACACCACGAACGCTGTCGCGGTGAGCACGAACAGCCAGCCGGTGTTGGTGATGACCCATTTCTGAGCCGTGCTCGCCGCGGAGGCAAGGCCCTCGTCGTCGAGCACACCCCAGGCGACGAAGGCGAGTGCACCGATCGCGGTGGCGCAGAAGATGAGTAGATCCAGCCGGGGTCTACCCGGCGACCCACCGGCTACCACTCCGCCGGGCGGCGGTGCGGTGCCGGAACTTCCTACGACATCGTTCGACATGGATCCGAGTCCTCTCCGATCGCGGAAACTCCCCGCCTTTACAGACGCGCTTGTCGTGCAGAGCAACCGTACAGCGTATGGACGGTGACCCGCCGTAAGCGCGAGCACCGCCCAACACCCTGTTCCCCGAAACGCCCCACGGCAACCATTCGTGCGGCTTAGTATTCGTGACAGGACACAACTGTCTGAGCCAGTTGGGTTCTCCGCATCATTGATCGGGGGGCAACAAATGCCATCACGTCCGCACACCGGTACACCGTCGACTGCCGCACCCACGGTCCGGCCAGGGGAAATAGCCAGCACACCACCCCGACGACATTCGCTTGTCCGGTACGTGGCGCTGGCCGCGATCACCGCGTTGGTGGCGATCGGCCTGCCGTCGGGTGCGTCCGCGGATTTCGGCGCCGACCTGACCGGCACGGTGCAGGAATTCCTCGACGTGGGCCGAACGGCGGTGCCGCGCGCCGATTGTGGGCCCGGATCGCTGCCGGAATCCGGATTGCAGGGCGATGTGCCCGCGGGTGACCGAGACAGCGGACGCAGTACCCAGGGCTATCGCTGCAATATGTCGATGATCGGCGGTTATGCCGGGCGCGGGGCAGGCATCACCTCCACCAGTTTCGAGCACTGCGCCTATATGGGCACCTTCTTCCCCGGGAACATGCTCAGCGAGCACCAGGGCGTGCAGGTCCTCGATGTCTCCGATCCGGCGAATCCGCGGCTCACCGCGACGCTCGCCGAGCCCGCCATGCTGGCCGGGACCTGGGAGACATTGAAGGTCAACACGACTCGCAAACTGCTCGTCGGGACGGGCGTGCCGGTGGGCATCGGCGCCGGCTACCTGTCGGTGTACGACATCTCCGATTGCGCGCATCCGCGCCTGCTCAATCCGGGTACCGGCTCGAATCTGCTGATGCCACTGCCGATCACCACGCACGAGGGTGGCTTCTCCCCCGACGGTCGCACGTATTGGGCATCGGGCCTGGTGCCCGGCTTTCTCAGCGCGGTCGATCTCACCGATCCGGCGAATCCCCGGGTGATCTGGCAGGGGTTGACGGGGATCGAGGCGCACGGGCTCGGGGTGAGTCCGGACGGAAACCGGCTCTACATCTCCGCACTGGGCGGATTCACCGTGCTCGACGTGAGCGCGGTGCAACGGCGCGACCCGAATCCGCACGTGCCGCACCTGGGCCGGACGTTCTGGACCGACGGCTGGGCCACCCAGCACAGCGTGCCCGTGACCTATGACGGTGTGCCGCACCTGTTCACCGTCGACGAGGGCGGTTCCGGTGGGGTGAAACTCATCGACGTGTCCGACGACAGCGCGCCCCGGATCACCGCGAAGATCAAACTCGAGATCAACCTGCCCCAGAACATCGACGCCGGTGTCGGTTCCGCCATGGGCGGTTCGGCGTTCTCCTACGAATCGCACTACTGCACTGCCGACCGTCCCGACAATCCGACCGCACTGGCCTGCGGGTGGATCTCCTCCGGTATCCGGGTGTTCGACGTCCGCGACCCCGGCGACATCCGCGAGATCGCCTATTTCAACCCGCCCGCCCGCACTGGCCACAACCTCGAGATCTGGAACTCGCCACACGCCCTTGCCTCGATCATCGGCATTCCGGTGATGAGCGCACCGGCGGCACTGCGGTCGATGGCCGAAGGGCTGTTCGATCCGGCACAGGTGCTGACCTCCCGGGCAGGCGATGTCGCGTTCGGTGACCTGTCCACGGACTGGTGCCTGTCGCCACCGGAGTGGCGTGGCGACCAGCTGTATGTCACCTGCTCCGACAACGGGTTCATGGTGCTGCAGCTCGACAACGAGGTGTACACACCGCCCGCGAATCAGCAGTCCACGGTCGGGTCGTGAGCATGAACCGGGTGATCCGCCTGGCTTTCGCGGGTGCTGCCGCCGTGTTCCTCCTCGCGCTCGGCGCGGCACTGCGACCGCTGTTCATCACTGAAACATCCTCTCCCCCAACAATTCTCACGGCGACAGAGCTCGGATTCGTCCAGGACATGACCGCCCACCATCAGCAGGCGCTGATCCTCACCGAGCGCCTCGACCCGGCCGCCGACCCCACCGTGCGCAGACTGGCCGACCAGATCGCCGACACCCAGCGGGTCGAGATCGGCACCCTGCTCGGCTGGACCCAATTGGCCGGCGCCGCCCCCACCGCGACCGTCCCGATGACCTGGATGGCGGGCACCCACCACCACTCGACCACCGCACCGACCACGATGCCGGGCATGGCCACCACCGCCGACCTCGACACCCTCGCCTCGGCTCGCGGGTCCGACGCCGAAACCCTTTTCCTGCAACTGATGTATCGCCATCACGCGGGCGGAATCACGATGGCCCGCGCCGCCGACACCCTCCTCACCTCGGGACCCGTCAAACAGGCCGCCCGCGCGATGGCCCAATCACAAAGCCAGGAACTGGGCTACCTGGGCATGCTCCTCGACCTCCGAGGCGCCAGACCTACGTCCTGACCGAGATCAACAGGCACTCACGTGGATCGGCTCGCGGGACATCCCTGGTGATCAATTGTCCAGCGCGCCTGCGCCTATCAGGTGCGGTCGGTGAAGTGGTCGTTGAGGGCCGATTGGCTGAGTTGGGTGTCGCCGTAGGTGAAGGTGCCGTGCTCGGCGAGCTCGTGAGCCGCGTCAAGGAGGTGGCGATAGAGCGAGCGGGCGATACTGCCGCCCACCGTGACCCGGCGGACGCCGAGGTCGGCGAGTTCGGCCATCGACAACGCGCCGGTCAGTCCCATGACGACATTGAGTGGTCCGTCCAGGGCGTCGACCAGGGTGGCGATCGTGCTGGCGTCGGCAGCGCCGGGGACGAAGACGCAGTCCGCACCGGCGGCGAGGTAGGAGTTGCCGCGGCGAATCGCCGCGTCGAGTCCCGCGTCGACCAGCAACGCGTCGGTTCGGCCGACGAGGACGAACGGCTCACCGCTGGCAGCCACCGCCGCGCGCGCCGCCCGTACCCGATCCACGGCATGCACCTCGTCGAACAGCGGGGTGCTCCGATCGCCGGTGAAGTCCTCGATATTGCCGCCCGCGGCACCGGCCTCGAGCGCCAGCGAGATGGTGGTCGCCACCTCCTGGGCGTCCGGTCCGTACCCCTCCTCGAGGTCGGCGCTGACCGGCACCCGCACGGCGCCGGTGATCTCGTGGATCCGCCGCATCATCGTCGGCCGATCCACCCGACCGTGCGCACCGTGCTCGGTGAAGAAGTCGTGATCGGGGCGGCCGAAGGAGAAGGCGACCCCGGCGCTGGTGGTCGCGATCGCCGGAAATCCCACCGACTCCAGAATCCGCGCGCTCCCCGCGTCCCAGGCATTCGGCAGCAGGAAGCACCCTTCGCGGTGCAGATCGACGAATGCCTGTGCGCGTACTCGCTGGGCGCTGTCCACGAGAGCTCCTGCGGGGAGTCGGGGTGTCCTTACCCGGCCCATTCTGCCCTGCCGGTCCCCACCGGACTTCGCCGATGACCCGGCCGCGGGTCTGAACTAGCATCGAAACGCTGGCGATCGGATGTGAGGGAGGGGCAGCGGGTGCGCGACGGTGCGGTTTTCGCCGGATACACGATCGAGCGGCGGGTGGGTCATGGCGGCATGGGTGCGGTGTACCTGGCCAAACATCCGCGACTGCCCCGGTTGCTCGCGCTGAAATTGCTGAACGAGGAGTTGTTCTCCGACAACGAGTTACGTGCCCGGTTCGAGCGGGAAGCCGATCTGGTCGCGCAGTTGGAGCATCCCAATATCGTCACCGTGTTCGACCGTGGTGCCGATGAGGGCCGACTCTGGATTTCCATGCAGTACATCGATGGGGTGGACGCGGCCACCGTCGACCCGCTGACGTTGCCGCCCGAACGGGCCGTCTACATCGTCGGTGAGACCGCCAAAGCCCTCGACTTCGCCCATCACAAAGGCGTCCTGCATCGCGACGTGAAACCGGCCAACATCCTGCTGGCGAAGGCGTCCGACGGCCAGCAACGGGTGTATCTCACCGATTTCGGCATCGCGCGGGTCGTCGACGACGCGGCGAATCGCCTCACCCGAACGGGGACCTTCACCGCGACCCTCGCCTACGCCTCGCCCGAGCAGTTGACGGGGGCGCAGATGGACGGCCGCGCCGACCAGTACTCACTGGCCTGCACCCTGTACCTCTTGCTCGCGGGGACAGCGCCGTTCGAATCGGTCCATCCGGCGGCCGTGATCCAGGGCCACCTGCAACAACAGCCGCCCGCGGTGTCTGTCGCTCGCCCCGGCCTGCCCGCCGCACTGGACGCGGTCCTGGCCCGCGCGATGGCGAAACGACCGGCCGACCGATTCGCGTCCTGCGCGGACTTCGCTGACGCGGCACGGCTCGCGCTGAGCGGGATCGCCCCGCGACAGCGACCAGCCGCGGCCCCGCCGCCGAGCCCCGCGCAGCCGTATCCCGCTCCGGTACAGCACAACTCGCCCGCGCCCCGTCCGTATTCGCCGGCACCGCACGGCGCGTACCCTTACCGCCCCGCACCGCGACGCCGCTCGAACGCGGGCTGGATCATCGGGCTCTGCGTCGGCCTCGTCGTGGTGGTGGCCGCGAGTATCGGCGTCTGGGTCCTGACCACGAATCGCACTCCGCCGCAGCGCGATCTGGACGAGGCGCGCCAGGCATTCGCGCACATGCTCCCCACCACCGAGATACCGGCCGGGCAGACATGGGGTTCGGGACCAGGATTCGGCGAAGCAACCTGCAGTGGCGACGTTTTCAACGAAAGGAGCACGATCCACTGGTTCTTTGTCGGTTCCCAACCGGACCCGCAGCTCGGCAAGCCCACCGCGATGTGGGAATGCGGGTACGCCAACAGCTACATGATTCCCGCGAGTCTCACCCGGTGGCCCGACGTCAGAATCTTCCGCTACGCATCCGCCGCCGAGGCGAAGCAGGTAACCGACACCTTCGCGGGCGCGGCCAGAGACGTCGACATCAACGGCGACACGGCCTACACGAATTACAAATGGGGTTCGACGCCCACCGACGCCCCCCGCATCGCGACGGTCTTCCCGAACGACCCTCGCCGCGACAAATTCATCATGTACTCCTACGGCCTCGGCGCGACCAACGATCCGTCCATGGCCCAGTTGCTCGACTGGTGGAAGACGGTGCCGTTGACGTGATCGACGGCGGCTAGCGGTCGCGCAGGCGCCGCACCGCGTCGTCCATGTGTTCCCTGAGCAGGGCACGCGCACGTTCCGGGGAGCCGGTGCCGATCGCTTCGTGGAGTTCGACATGTTCGCGGGCTTGTTCGCGCAAGTCCGGGTAGGTGGTCTGCAGCGCGCCGAGGCACATGCGGGTTTCGATGAGGAGGGTGCGGGCGGCGCGGACGAGGCGGGGGCTGTCGGCGGCGGTGACCAGGGCCTCGTGGAAGGCCTGGTCGGCGTCGGAGACACCGGGGGCGTCGCCCGCTTCGGCGGTGATTCGCAGGGCGGTGACGCTGGGTTGCAGGGCGGCGTAGGCGATCTCGCGGCGGCCGTCGAGGATCAGGTCGAGCGCGCCGCCTTCCAGGGCGGCGCGGGCGCGGTAGATGTCGATGACGTCGTCGGTGGTGAGTTCGATGACGAAGATGCCGCGGTTGCGGATGCTGAACAGCAGGCCCTCCTGGACCAGGCGTTGCATGGCCTCGCGCACGGGTCCGCGGGAGACACCGAAACTGGTTGCCAGATCGGCTTCACCGAGTTGGGCACCGGGTGCGAGCGCACCGCGCATGATCGCCTCGCGCAGCCGGTCGGCGATCATCTCCGCGGTCGACTGCTGGTTGACGGGTTCGAAATCAATGATCGACATGGCGACCCCCTTCCGCGAACAACGCGCCGAGTTCCGGCGCGACCGCGGTCACCCCGGCCAACCGCAGACCTTCCCAGATGGTCACCTGGTTCGCCGTGAGCACCGGCTTGCCGAGCGCGGCCTCGAGTTTCGGGAGCACCTCGAGAGTATGCATGGCGGTATCGGGGATGAGCAGCGCCTGAGCGTCGGGGTGGTCGTTGGCGACGGCCAGGGTCAGGACCTGCTCGGGTGTGAGGGTGCCGACCTCGGCGGCGGTGTCGATGCCCGCGCTCGACATCGACACCACGTCGATGCCCGCGTCAGCGAGGAAGTCGACGAACAATCGCGCCACCTCCTCGGGATAGCTCGCGACCACGGCCACCCGCCGCACACCGAGTGCCCGCGCCGCTTCGACGAACGCGAAGCTCGTGCTGGAGGCGGGCACACCGGCCGCCTCGGCGAGGCTCTCGACCTGGCCGCGAGCGCCCTCGGGGCCATAGACGAAACTGCCCGAGGTGCATGCCCACACCACTACGTCGGGCTTCTCGGGTGCCAACAGCGACGCACCGTGGCTCAGCTTCTCCGGGCTGCCCAGGTCGAGCAGTTCGGCGATCGCGTGCAGGTCGGTGCCGTAGATATGGGCAACCGGCAACGCGGCATTCAGCAGGGCGGCCGCGCGTGGGTAGTCGTCCTCGGCGGCATGGTCGGGGTAGATGAATCCGATTGTCGGCATGTGCATCTCGCTCCGTTCAGAAGAAGTTGTCGCGTCAGAAGACATTGACGAGCCATTTCCCTGGGCAGAATGTCGCGTCCACATTCGTTCAGAAGACATTGACGAGCCATTTCCCTGGGCCCATCATGGGCAGCTTCATTCGGCCGAGGCAGGCCCACATGGTCAGCTGGTTGGCGGTGAGGACGGGTTTGCCGAGTGCCTGTTCGAGCGGCTCGATCACGTCGTAGGTCGGCAGGTTCGTACAGCTGACGAAGATCGCTTCCGACCGGGGATCGTCGGCGCCGAGTATCCGTTCGGCGATGGTGCGGTAGTTGACCTTCCAGATGCCGCCACCCAGCCCGAGATGATCGGACTTGATCGTGGCGCAGCCCGCTTCGTCGAGGAAGTCGTGCAGTTTGCCGGTGAGGATCTCGTCGTAGGGGGTGATCACCGACATGCGGGTGATGTTGAGATGCTTGATCGCCTCCACCAGGGCACCGGAGGTGGTCACCGCGTCCGGCGCACCGGCCAGGCAGATCGTTTCCCGCAGCGACCGTTCGTAGGCCAGCCCGTTGATGAAGCTGCCCGAAGTACACAGGTAGGCAACGACTTCCGGTTCCACATGGAGCACGTCGTGGGTGGCCGCCGTGAGATGCAGCGGGTTGGACACCAGTTCGGCCATGGCCAGGGATACCGGCACCGGTTCATAGGGGGTGCGGGCCAGGTGCAAACTCACCTCGAGGGGCGCCCACCGCCACAGTTCCCGTTCGAGGGCGAGGTCGAACGGCGCGATCACGCCGATGCCTCGTTGGGCTACCGGCCCGTCGATGTCCGGGAAGCTGAACTCCACTGCGGCCCCTCTCGCGCTCAGCCGGGCAGACCTCCGAACACGATCGGATTGTTGACAATCATACGATCTGAATTTACGGTGTCAATGTGGAAAACGGGCCGATTGTCACCGTCTTACATCGTGACAGTGTGCCCGAATCGGACCTCATGGCCCCCGTAGCCGAGCGCGCCGAGGTGCGCTATACCGAGGCCGACGGGCTCGCCGCCGCGCTACGCGGCGCCGAAGTGCTGTTCGTGTACGACTTCCAGACCCGCGCGGTGCCCGGTGCGTGGCACAGCGCCGATCGCTTGCGCTGGCTGCACATGGGCGGCGTCGGCGTGGATGCGGTGATGTTCCCCGAGCTGCGGGCCTCCGATGTCGTGGTCACCAACACCCGCAACGTCTTCGACTCCGCCATCGCCGAATACGTTCTCGGACAGATCATCTCGTTCGCCAAGGATCTGCCCGGCTCGATCCGGTTGCAGCTGCGACACGAGTGGCAGCACCGGGAGTCCGAACGGGTCGCCGGCACGACCGCGCTGATCGTCGGCACCGGCTCGATCGGGCGGACCATCGCACGATTGCTGCGCGCGGCGGGGATGACGGTGCGCGGGGTCGGGCGCCGAGCCCGCACCGGCGACCCGGATTTCGGCACCGTCAGCGACGATCTGCACGCCGAACTGCCCGGCGCCGACTACGTGATCGCCATCGCACCGCTCACCGCGCAGACCACGCACATGTTCGATGCGGCCGCGTTCGCCGCGATGAAACCGCATGCGAGGTTTGTCAACGTCGGGCGCGGGGAACTAGTGGTTACCGACGATCTCGTCGCCGCGCTCGGCAACGGCTCGATCGCCGCGGCCGCGCTCGATGTGGTCGACCCGGAGCCGCTACCTGCCGCTCATCCGCTGTGGGATCTGCCGAATGTGGTGCTCACGCCCCACAATTCGGGTGACTTCCACGGCTGGCGCTCCGAGATCGTCCGCGCATTCACCGACAATTTCGGCAGGTGGGCAGCGGGTCTGCCGCTGGACAACGTTGTCGACAAGACGCTCGGGTACGTGCCCGGCTGAAGGAGCCCCGCCATGACGCAGCCCGATCTCCCCACCGATCCCACCGTGCTGACGGCGGTTCAGTTGGTTTCGGCCTACGCGGCCGGTGAACTCTCGCCCGTCGAAGCAGCACAGGCCAGCTTGGACGCCATCGCCGCCCGCGACGGCGCGTTCAATGCCTTCTGCCTGGTCGACCCGGATCGGGCGCTCGTGCAGGCCAAGGATTCCGAGGCGCGCTGGCAGTCGGGCAATCCGCGCGGGCTACTCGACGGTGTGCCGATTTCCATCAAGGACATCTTTCTGACCGAAGGCTGGCCGACCCTGCGCGGTTCCACCTGTGTCGACGAGGGCGGGCCGTGGTTGATGGACAGCCCGGTCGCCGCTCGGCTGCGCGAGGACGGGATGGTATTCGTCGGCAAGACGACCACGCCGGAGATCGCCTGGAAAGGTGTCACCGACAGTCCGTTGACCGGCGTCACCCGCAATCCCGCCGACCCGGCGACAACGGCGGGTGGATCTTCCGGGGGCAGCGCGGCGGCGGTGGCGGCCGGGATGACGCCGGTGTCGGTCGGCACCGACGGCGGTGGCAGTATCCGGATTCCGGCCTCGTTCTGCGGGATCGTCGGCTTCAAACCGACGCACGGACGGGTTCCGCTGTACCCGGCCAGCCCGTTCGGGCCCCTCGCGCACGCCGGGCCGATGACGCGCACCGTCGAGGACGCGGCGCTGCTGATGGACATTCTCTCGCTGCCCGATCCGCGTGACCCGACCGCGCTGGCGCCCACCGTGACCACGTTCCGCAGTCAGATGCAGCGAGATGTGCGCGGGCTGTCGGTCGGCTATTCCGCCACGCTCGGTTTCGCGCAGGTCGATCCCGAGGTCGCCGAGATCGTCGAGCGCGCGGTACGGCGGCTGGCCCAGGCCGATCTGACCATCGATGCGGTAGATCCTGGATTCGCCGATCCGCGGGACGCCTTCGAGACGCTGTGGGCCGCGGGTGCGGCGACCATGCTGTCGAAGTTCCCCGCCGGGTCCCGCGAGAAAGTGGATGCCGGTTTGGCCGCGGTGTGGGCGCGCGGGGAATCCGTCAGCGCCATCGACTATCTCGACGCCCGCCAGGTAGCCGCCGAGGTCGGCATCACGATGGGCAATTTCCACACCGCCTACGACGTCCTGATCACCCCGACGATGCCGATCACCGCCTTCGCGGCCGGCCACGATGTGCCGCCCGGCAGCGGACTGCACGGCTGGCCCGACTGGACCCCGTTCACCTACCCGTTCAACATGACGCAGCAGCCCGCCATCAGCATCCCCGCCGGCACGACTCGTGCCGGTATGCCGGTGGGCTTACAGATCGTGGGGCCACGCCACTCCGATGACCTGATCCTCGCGGTCGCCAGGCACGCCGAATCCGTGCTGAACAGCTGAAACAGGTTGGCAGCACACCCGTGACGACGGTGCGGTAGCCGGAGCCACCCCACCAGATCCGCCCTGAGCGGAAGGCCGAATCGACAGTGGCACTTCAGGCGCGGGCGAAGGCCAAGGTCTCTCCTTCGACACCGCGCAGCCACAGCCCGTTGCATGCCGTAGCGAGGTCGGCCAGGCCTTCTTCGATCGTGGCGAAGACGCTGCCGGGGACCCAGCCGAGGTCGCCGTTGATCAGTAGATTGTTGCGGCCGTAGAACAGGGCGAGGTCGGTGGCGCCCTGGGCATGGTGGGCGGCGGAGCCGGGTTCGTAGCCGTAGGCGGGGTTGCCGATTTCCCACGGTTCGAAGTCGAAGAGGCAGACATCGCCGGGAATCGGTGTGACCGTGGGGTTTTCGCGGTGAGGGGCCGCGGTGATGCGGGGCACCAGGGCGTAGACCTCGTTGCGGGCGTATTTGGCGTGGAAGGCGTCGCCTTCCTGGGGTAGCGCATCCCAGACGGCGGCGCACGTCAGCGGGGCTTCGTCGTCGAGCAGGCGGGCACGACAGGTGACGCCTGCTTTGGTGAGGGTGATGCTCATATAGCGGGCCATCGGTCCTGCTTCCTGGTGGGGGCGAGCGGAGGGTGCGAGATCGCGAGTTCCAGAGTTCGGTGCGTGGTCCCACCCGCGCTCCGGGTGGGACCACGACCGAGGACTACAGCTCGGCGAGAACCTCTGACCAGATCGCCAGCGCATCCTCGACCTGGGTCTCGGTGACGATCAGCGGCGGGATCATGCGCACCACGTTCATGTGGGCACCGCAGGTGAGCAGCAACAGTCCCTTGTCGACGGCCGCCTTCTGCGCGGCCGATGCCGTCGCGGTGTCGGGTTCGCCTGTCGGCGTGGTGAACTCGGCGCCGACGAGCAGGCCGAGGCCGCGGACGTCCCCGATCGCTTTCGTCGCGAGCTTGTCGACGCCGCTGAGCAACTGCGCGCCGCGCACGGCGGCGTTGTCGACGAGCCCCTCGGCCTCGATCACCTCGAGTGTCGCGACAGCGGCGGCACAGGCCACCGCGTTGCCGCCGTACGTGCCACCCTGGGACCCCGGCCAGGCCTTCGCCATCAACTCCCGCGACGCCGCGATACCCGACAGCGGGAAACCACTGGCCAAGCCCTTGGCGATGGTGATCACGTCGGGTCGAACGTCGAAGTGCTGGTGGCCGAAGAACTTTCCGGTCCGGCCGAACCCTGTCTGGATCTCGTCGAAGACCAGCAGAATGCCGTGCCGGTCGGCCCGCTCACGCAGCCCTTGGAAGAACCGGGTGTTGCCGGGGATGTACCCGCCCTCGCCGAGCACCGGCTCGACGATGAACGCGGCGGTCTCCGCAGGCGAGGTGAGGGTAGCGAACAGATAGTCGAGCTCACGCAGCGCGAAGTCGGTGGCTTCCTCCTCGCTCCAGCCGTAGCGGAACGCGGTCGGAAAAGGTGCCACGTGCACACCCGGCATCAGCGGGCTGAAACCCGCCGAGAACCGGGTCCCCGAGGTCGTCATGGTCGCGGCGGCGACGGTACGACCGTGGAAACCGCCGTGGAAGACGATCACGTTCGGGCGCCCGGTGGCTTGCCGGACCAGCCGCAGCGCCGCCTCGACCGCCTCACTGCCGGAATTGGCGAAGAACAGAGAATCCAGGCCCGCGGGCAGCACGGCGCCGAGACGCTCGATGAGTTCCAGCAGCGGCCGGTGCATCACCGTCGTGTACTGACCGTGGATCAGCTTGCCGACCTGGGCCTGCGCGGCCGCGACCACGGTGGGATGACAGTGCCCGGTGCTGGTGACGCCGATCCCGGCGGTGAAATCCAGGTAGCGGCGACCGTCGGTGTCGTAGAGGTAGCAGCCTGCGCCGTGATCGACGTGGACGGGCGTGGCCTGCTTCAGGACGGGAGACAGCTCGGTCATCAAAGACTCCCCAGATTGTCCATTGTCGGATTGTTGACAATATGCATAACATGGCGGGAGGGTTCACAGCAATGGGTGATTCACCGCGTCGGGAGGCAGGCACCGTATGAACGAGGCACGAGGGCTGCTCACAGCCGAGTCCGAGAGCGGCGCACAACCGCTCGAACATCTGAGCGCCGCCGAGCGCGCCGCGATCGACAGCGTCCCGACGGGGTTGTTCATCGGCGGCCGCTGGCTCGACTCCCCCGCGGCGCTGCCCGTCCTCGATCCCGCGACCGGCGCGACACTGTGCGCGGTGGCCGACGCGACCCCGGCCGACGGAATCGACGCCCTCACCGCCGCGGCCGAGGCCCAGTCGGGCTGGGCGAACACCCCGGCACGCACCCGCAGCGACATCCTGATGCGCGCCCACCACGCGCTACTCGCCGACACCGAGCGCCTCGCCCTGATCATGACCCTCGAGATGGGCAAGCCGCTGACGGAAGCGCGCGGCGAAATCGCCTATGCGGCCGAGTTCTTCCGCTGGTTCGCCGAGGAAGCCGTTCGCCTCGACGGCGGATACATGCCCGCGCCGACGGGAGGTTCACGGTTTCTGGTGACGAAGCAACCGGTGGGGCCGAGCCTGCTCATCACGCCGTGGAATTTCCCGATGGCGATGGGCGCCCGCAAGATCGCGCCCGCGCTGGCCGCGGGGTGCACCTGCGTGGTGAAACCCGCTGAGCAGACACCGCTTTCGATGCTGGCGCTCGCGGCGATCCTGGCCGATGCCGGTGTGCCTGCCGGTGTGGTCAATGTGGTGACCACCGCCGACCCCGGCGCGCTGATGACACCGCTGATCGCCGATCCGCGTTCCCGCAAACTCTCCTTCACCGGGTCGACCGCGATCGGGAAACTCCTGCTCGAACAGTGTGCCCGCACCGTCATGCGGACCTCGATGGAACTCGGCGGCAACGCGCCGCTGCTGGTGTTCGACGACGCCGATCTCGACGAGGCGATCGAGGGCGCCTTGTCCGCCAAGATGCGCAATATCGGCCAGGCTTGCACGGCCGCGAACCGGATTCTGGTGCAGCGCGATATCGCTGACGCGTTCGCCGAGGGACTGGCCGCGCGGATGGCGGCGTTGCCGATGGGCCGTGGCACCGAACCGGGCGTCGTCGTCGGTCCGCTGATCGACGACGATGCCGTCGCCAAGGTCGAGCAGCTCGTGGCCGATGCCCGCCGGCGCGGCGCCGAGGTGCGGCTCGGTGGCACCGCGATCGACGGACCCGGCACGTTCTACCCGGCGACCGTGCTCACCGGCGTCCCCGACGATGCCGAGCTGTGCCACACCGAGATCTTCGGACCCGTCGCGGCGATCGGCACGTTCGACACCGAGGACGAGGCGATCACCCGCGCCAACGACACCCCCTACGGGCTGGTCGCCTACGTATTCACCGAGAACCTGCGGCGTGGACTTCGCGTCTGCGAAGCTCTCGAAACGGGAATGGTCGGCCTGAACCAGGGCGTGGTCTCCAATCCGGCCGCACCGTTCGGCGGGGTGAAGGAATCCGGACTCGGGCGCGAGGGCGGTTTCACCGGGATCGACGAATTCCTCGAGTCCAAATACATCGGCGTCAAGGTTTAGGGAGACAGCGTGCGCACATACCGGATCGCGACCATTCCGGGCGACGGAATCGGCGTCGACGTGACCGTCGAGGCGGTGAAGGTGCTCGACCGGGTCCTGCCTGGTATCAGCTGGACCGAGTTCGACTGGTCCTGTGAGAACTATCTGCGGACCGGTGCGATGATGCCCACCGACGGAGCTGAGCAGCTGGCGGAGTTCGACGCGATCCTGTTGGGCGCCGTCGGATTCCCCGGGGTGCCCGACCACATCTCCCTGTGGGGCTTGCTGATTCCGCTGCGGCGCGCCTTCGGCCAGTACGTCAACCTGCGGCCGGTGCGGCTGCTGCCCGGCACCGAATCGGCGCTGAGCGACCGCACCGCCGAGGACCTCGACCTTCTCATCGTGCGCGAGAACTCCGAGGGCGAGTACTCCGAGATCGGCGGCATCCACAACCCCGGCAGGCCGGACGAATTCGTGCTGCAGGAATCGGTGTTCACCCGCACCGGCTGCGAGCGGATCATCCGCTACGCCTTCGACCGCGCCGCCGAGCGCTCGGGAAAGCTGTGTTCGGCGACGAAATCGAACGGCCTTATTCACTCGATGCCGTACTGGGACAGCATCTTCGAGCGCATCGCCGCCGAATATCCCGCGGTACAGACGCGGCAGATGCACGTCGACGCCCTCGCCGCCGAAATCGTGCTGCACCCCGACCGTCTCGACGTGATCGTCGGCTCGAACCTCTTCGGCGACATCCTCTCCGACCTCGCCGCGGCTGTCACCGGCGGACTCGGCCTCGCGCCCTCGGGCAACATCAACCCCGCCGCGGACACGCCGTCGATGTTCGAGGCCGTGCACGGTAGCGCGCCCGACATCGCGGGCCTCGGCATCGCCGACCCCGTCGCCCAGATCCTCGCGGGCGCCATGCTCCTGTCCCACCTCGGCGAGCACGCCGCGGCTGCCGCCGTCGACCGGGCGGTCTGCGATGTGCTCGCCGCGGGCAAGGTCCGCACACCGGACCTCGGCGGCACCGCCACGACCGCCGAACTCGGCACCGCCATCGCCGACCGCGCCGCCGAACTCGCGAATTCGCTCGCCGAAGCCTGAACCCCGACTGCGCACCGCCGGACCCGCGCTGTCGTGAGCACAACGTCATCGCGAGGCAACTGCCAAGAAAATCGCAGGCAATCGGTGGTGCGCACGATGAGTCGCAGAGTCGGTGACAGGTGAGGTAGAAGGCGAGACGTGGTGACGAGCGCACGGGTGGGCGTAGTTCCGGTGGTGCACTGTGGGCTGGCTCTGGTGCGCGCGCAGATAGCCGCGGACCTCGAGCCGATCCCGGTGCGCGAGCGACCCGTGGCCGAGGCCGTCGGGGCGACCCTGGCCGTGCCGCTGTCGGCGGGCACTCCCCTGCCGCGCGTGGACACTGCCGCCATGGACGGCTACGCGGTCGCGGGCCCTGGACCATGGTGGCGCCTGCACCAGCAGGTCAGCTATGCCGGACGGGGCTGTTCGGTGGTCCTCGCGCCCGGCGAAGCGGTCCGCATCGCGACCGGCGCGGCGACCCCGTTGGGCACCACGGCGACCCTGCGCGACGAACACATCGTGATGACCACCGTGTCCGGCAAACCGGTGGTGATGCGCGCGCCCGGCGCGCCCGTCCGCGACGACACCCGCCGCCAAGGCGAACACTGGCACAGCGGAACAGAATTGGCCGGCGCCGGTGCCCGCGTCTCGGCGGCACTCGCCTCGGCAGCACTGAGCTCCGAAGCCGAAACCGTCACTGTGCGTGGGCCTTTGCGCGCCGACGTGGTGATGACCGGCGACGAGATCCGCGCCGTCGGCCCGCTCGAGCCCGGTGAAACTCGCGACTCCCTCGGCCCGGTCATGCCAGAGTTCTTGCGCTGCTGCGACATCGAGAGCACCGGCCTGTGGCACCTCGCCGACAGCAAAGATCTCCTACGGTCCTGGCTCACCCTGAAATCACACGCTGATCTGGTCGTCATGGTCGGCGCCACCGGCCGCGGCGCCGCCGACCACCTGCGCACCCTGCTCGCCGACCTCGGCGCTCGCATCATCGTCGAACGCATCGCGATCCGCCCCGGCGGCTCCACCCTGGTGGCCCAACTTCCCGACGGCCGCGTCCTGCTCGGCCTGCCCGGCAACCCCTTCGCCGCTGTCGCCGCCCTCCTGGCCGTCGGCCCGGCCATCGTCGATGCCCTCACCCTGCGCACCCCCGGCCCCACGATGTGGGGCCGGCTCTCCGACGCGGGCGTCATGGAAGGCGACGCGACCCGCCTGGTCGGTGTCCAGCAACACCCCGGCGGCGTCTGGCGCAGCACCGGCCCCGCCCACACGCCCCACCTGGCCGGCCTCATCCCCTCCCAAGCCCTGGCCGTCCTCCCACCCGGCACCGGCCGAGGCACCCTCGTCGAACTCCTCCCGCTCCCCCACTGATTCACCGGGCGGGCGGCACACTGCTGCCTGCGTCGTCACGCCGTGGCAGGTGGGCCTGCAACCACAGCACTACGCGGTAGGCGAGAACAGCAGGTACGACAACCATCAGCACGATGCGCAGCGCTACCAGCGCCACTACAAGGATCGAGAAGCCGATACCGACACCGTCGGGCGAACCGAACCCGTGGCGCGCGGACACGGCCGCGAGAATCCAGTGCAGCGCGAGGTAGATCGCACCCAGGATCGCCGGTAGCCGGACCAGCCGCCAGCCGTCGAGCAGCCGGGTGTGGCTCATCGCGTCAGCTCCGGGCCGGAGGTGAGGAAGGCCAGCAGCAACGCGTTGCCGATCACACCGCCGGTCGCGAACCGCACCCGGGTACCGCTGCGCATCGACAGCCCGAAGAGGTCCGCGGTGCGGAACAGACGGGTGAAGGTGTCACGGTGGCCGAAAGCGCGCGCCGGGGCGAGCGCGAAACCGGTCCGCACTGAGATCTACGTCGCGCCGCGATTCACTTCGTGCGGTGGACCTCCGCCGTGTTGGCGATCGCGGCGGACGGTATCTCGATCACCGGGACCGGTTTGTTGCTCGGGTTGCCGCTGTTCTCGCCGCGATAGCTGAAACTCAATTGGCCGCCCGCGCCGGGCACTTCGTCGAGGCTGTTCAGATTGAGCATCTGGTTGAGCACGTCGAGGTGGGTCGGCATCGTGTAGTCGGACTGGGCGCGGGCCGACAGGCGGGCCGCTTTCGCCGCGATGAGAATCGCGTCGTGGGTGGCGATGGCGCCGCCGTCGTTGAGGTTCACCGACGCGAAACCCAACTGCTGGAACTGTTCGTGGAATTCCCGGAAGAACGGCGGTGTGCTCGGCGAATTCTGTATCCAGCCCTGCGGATCGGTCTCTGTCGCATAGACGACGCGAATGTTCTTCGCGCGCAGCACCGCCTCCTCGGCACGGAGGTCGAGGACACCGAAATCGGCGCCTGCGGCGACAATGGTGATCGGCGAATCCGGGCACACCCGGTTGAACATCGACTCGAGGAAACTGCTGAAATCGACGACCCGTCCCGCGAAGGCAACTACTTCGGGCTTCACCGCACAGACATTCTGCACGATATTGGAGAACAGGTTGGGGCTCGCCGCGGTCTGCCCGTACAGGCCCACATAGCCCTGCGGGGGATATTTGATCAGGTCGGCCAACCGCGCGTTCATGTCGTCGCGCAGCGACTTGGTGAACAGATCCGTGCCCTGCGTCGCCTCCGGGTCCGGGTTGAGATCAGAATTCAGGTCGTACACCAGCATTGCCGACTCCAGGTCGGGATGGTTGCCCAGATAGCCGTGGAGCGCCTCGGCGTACTCGAGATTGGGTGGCGATGCCCGGACGAAACCGCGAATCGCGCCGTAATTGAGTTGATCGGCGGTGGCGATCGAACTCACGATCGGAATGCTGCGCTGAGCAAGGCGCTGGGCCGCCAATTCGGTCTGCACGGTGGAGACACGCAATCCGGTGACGGCGACCAGCGGTTCCGGACCACCGACCATCGCCTCGAGTTGCCCGACCACCGGCTCCCACTGCAGCTGATGGCTGCCCCAATTTGCCAGCACGAGTTTGACCAGCGGCTGCTGGT
Source organism: Nocardia sp. FBN12 (assembly GCF_050320175.1). Taxonomy (GTDB): domain Bacteria; phylum Actinomycetota; class Actinomycetes; order Mycobacteriales; family Mycobacteriaceae; genus Nocardia. The sequence goes on from NZ_CP190048.1 coordinate 3,304,714, forward strand.
CGCCGACCGCTTTGGTGTGGTTGATCCGGTACTGCGCGGTGTAGGCGCCCTCGAGTTCATTGCGGACCATCTCGAGGGTGATCGCCGAGGTCTTGTCGACGGTCAGCGAGTCGAGCAGCGCGACGGTCACGGTGTGTCCCGACCCGCTCACCCGTGCGTTCTCCTCCGCGATCTTGCGCTGGACGCCGGCCAGGGATTCGTGGAAGGCGTAGGTGCCGTCGGTGACTCCGACACATTGGCCGTCGATTTCCTGCACACCGGAATCCGATGCACCACAGGTGTTCTCGGGCCACACGCGATATACGGCGTAGCCCGCCACCAGGGCGACAACGAGACCGACGGCGAGTTTCGGCCACTGCCGCGCTGCCCAGAGCCGAAATCTCGTCCGCCAGTCCAGGATCCGGGGAAGCTCGATACCCGGGCCGTCATTGTCGTGGTCGGCGCTCATCAGCTCATCAACTCCACAGCTCGGCGTTCCGGTGATGGTGGTCCGCCGCGGTGAACAGCGGCCCTGGGTCTCCGCGCACCGTGCCGGCGACGCTGTCGAAATGGACGGCGATCTGCCGATGCAGGGTGCGGCGGACATTGGAAATGAACGGATCGAGGACAACGGACTGCTCGATCACCAACCGGGTCAGGGGATCCGGATCTGACTGGGCGGCGAGCGCGTTGTCCACCTGGTGCATCGGCGAGACGTCCGGGTCGACGGCGCGGCGCGTTGCGGCGGCGACCGCGTGCAACAGCCGAACCCCCGCGGCTGTCTCGCCGGATTCGACCAGCTCGGTGCGCAGGGCAGCGCACACGGTGTCGATATCGCCCGCGGCCATCGTGTAATACAGGATGTCCTCGCGGTGATCGGTGCCGCCGGACTCGTCCTGCAACCGCTGGGATCGTCCGCGCAGCCATTCGAAGACCGCCGGCCAGCCGGGCGCACCGCCACCGGTTCGGTCCGCGAGTTGCCGCAGCAGGAGCCTGCGCAGGACTGCGGGCCCCGCCCCGCCCGATTCCGGCCACAGCACCGCGGCGATATCGCGCAGATAGGCGAGATCGCTGGTCAGGAACCCGCTCCCGGTGGCGAGCAGCGCGGCATGCTGGTAGGTGCGCGCCGCCGCGCACGTCACCAGATCCGCGTAGGCCTCCTCGGGGAATCCCGCGAGCAGTTGAGCGCGCAGTTTGTCTTCCAGCCGGACGGGCTGACTGCCGTTGCCCGGCTCCAGCCGGTCGAGCGTCAGGGCCAGGGATTCCCCCTCGGCGAGCGGCCGTTCACGCAGGGCCGCGACGAACAACCCGGTCGATGCTCGATGACCGGCGAGCAGACCGAACAGCATGGCGGTCATTTGATGGTTGCCGATCGGCACGGCGCCGCCGGGCAGCACGGGCCGCAAGGTGGAGACGATCCGGCGGGTGTCGTCTTCATCCAGGTCCGGCAGCTTGTACCGACACCACAGGTGGGGGCGCCGTTGGGCGTCGAAGGTGAGCTCGCGGTTGCCCAGCGACGCGTCGAATTCGACCAAACGCTGGGTGTGGGCGGTGAGCAGACCGCCTCGACTGGTGACCACAGCCGTCAAAGGATCGGTCGCGATCTCCCCGGAGGCCGGGCGGGCGCGCCGGGCGTCGACCAATCCGTTGACGAACTCCTGCCCGAGTATCGTGTCCGCGTTGTCCAGCAGCACAACGCAATTCAGCGTCATCGCACCCGCCCGGAACGACGACCTGAAATTGTTGCGCAAGTCAGCCAGGAACGCGGACCACAACAGTTCGTTGACCGACGCCATCTGGTCGGTCGCCGCCCACTGATGCAGGTCGACGAGGACGTCGAGCGGGTCATCGGCATGGCCCTGATCACGATGGCCGTACCACTCGGGCGAGAGGGCTTTCGCCCGCCGGACGGCCCGCATCGTCCAGTCGACCCCGAGCTGTGCGAGCAGTCCGAGAAAGGGCGAGACGGGCGAGGGCATCAGCGCACCGCCGAGCAGAGGTGCGAGCTCACCGGCCGACGTCCGAAAGACCTCGTGCATATCGGCCAGATCGACTTTCGTTTCGAGCTTCTTACGCAGCACCGCACGCGATTCCGGACGACCGGGAGACAGCGAGGCTGTCATCGCCAGCGCACCGATCGTGAGCAACGGAAACTCGAACGAACCGTAGGGCTCACTGATCCGCGCCAGCTGAAAGGCAACGCCGAACAACACTTCGGGAACCGTGGCCTGGTGCAACTGTTCGAAATCGATACGCGCACGCGGAATCTGCTGGCCGGCCAGCTCCCGCTCCAGTTCGTCGATCACTCCTGTTTTGCCGCATCCGCGAGCGCCTTCGATGACCAGCACGGGGTGGTGCAGACTCCTGGTGGGACTGCGTCCGATGTCGCGCGTCATCAATCGCCCGACGAGAGAATTCACCACAAAACTGCCCCGATTCACTGTTCTGCGGATATCACGAACCGAATCGGATCCCCGCCGAAGGTGGGGACCACCATCCCAGCAGCTCGGCTAATTGTCAACCAACACAACGTCTTTCATGCCGCAATGACAAGCTTGCCGCACAACAGAAACGGCCCCGAAAACTCGGGGCCGTTTCTGCTAGTTCTCTACCGGATCAGCCGTGTTGCGGCGGCTGCCAGGGGCGACCGTACGGGTCGTCGGGGCGGGGAGCCGGCTGTTCCTGCGGGGCGATCGGGGGTGGGGTCGGCAGTTCCGGGTCCCCCTTGGCCACGGAGGTTTTCGGGCGAGGTACCGGTGTGTCGAACCCTTCGACCGGGGTGCGGGCGGTGGCTTCGGCGGCGCGGACGGCTTCGGCGATTTTCGGGTCAGAGGCGGTTTCGAACCAGTCGGCCACGTCGGAATCGTCTTCGATCTTCACCGGTGCTTCATCGGCGGACGGCTCGTAGCGGAACACACCGTCCTCGCCCTTGGTGGCGAAGTTCTGGGCGAACCCTTCGAGTGCCTTGCCGAAATCGGACGGCACCAGCCACACCTTGTTCGCGTCGCCCTTGGCGACCATCGGCAGCGTCTGCATGTATTGGTACGCAAGCAGTTCCGGGGTCGGCTTGCCGTTCTTGATGGCGGCGAAGACCTTCTCGATCGCCTTCGCCTGACCCTGAGCCTGCAGGTAGGAGGCGGCGCGTTCACCCTGGGCGCGCAGGATGCGGCTCTGGCGTTCGCCCTCGGCCGACAGGATCGAGGACTGTTTACCGCCCTCGGCGGTCAGGATCGCCGCCTGCTTGGCGCCCTCGGCGGTCTTGATCTGCGCTTCGCGGTTACCTTCGGCGGTGAGGATCGTCGCGCGCTTCTCGCGATCGGCCTTCATCTGCTTCTCCATCGATTCCTGGATCGACGGCGGCGGATCGATGGACTTGAGCTCCACCCGGGCCACCCGGAGGCCCCAGCGGCCGGTGGCCTCGTCGAGTACACCGCGCAACTGGTTGTTGATCTGATCGCGCGAGGTCAGCGTCTCTTCGAGGGTCATGCCACCGACCACGTTGCGCAGGGTGGTGACGGTGAGCTGCTCGACCGCGGCGATGTAGTTGCTGATCTCGTAGACGGCGGCCTGCGGGCTGGTGACCTGGAAATACACCACCGAGTCGATCTGCAGGGTGAGGTTGTCCTGGGTGATCACCGGCTGCGGCGGGAACGATACGACCCGCTCGCGCAGGTCCACCTTCGCGCGGACACGATCGGCGAACGGGACGAGGAACGTCAGCTGACCGGACACGGTGCGCGAGTAACGCCCGAGCCGTTCGATCACCGCCGCCTCGGCCTGCGGAACGAGGGCGATCGATTTGAACACCACCACCACGACCAACAGGACGAGGACGGCGGCCACGATCAAGGCAACCATTGCTAGGGACCCTTCCAGACGACGGCGGTCGCGCCATCGATCTTCATCACATAGACAGTCACACCGGCTTCGTACACTTCACTCGGGTCGAGCGGACGCGCGGTCCAGACCTCGCCACCGAGCTTGACCTGACCCGAATACTCCGCGACCTGCTCGAGCACCAGCGCCGACTTGCCCGGCAGCGCATCGGCATTCGTCGGAGTGGGCGGCGGCGTACCGAACTTGCGGCGCAGCAGCGGGCGCACCCCGAGAAACAGCACGCCTGCCATCGCGGCGAACACCAACGCGTCGCCCCAGATCGGCAGATCGGTCGCGGCGCTCACGCCCGCGGTGCCGAGTGCGGCCACGCCCAGCGTGAGCAGCATGAGATCGCCGGTGAGCATTTCCGCCGCCGCGAGAACAATGCCCGCGATCAGCCAGACTATTGCGGCCACCCTGCCAGCCTAGCCGTGATGACCGGTTTACGGGCGGCCTCGCGTGATCGCCGGTCACGGTGCGGCGGTGCTTAGCGCTGCCTTCTGCGCGCGGTAGTTTCGGGGACGTGAGTGCACGAGACAGCTACGGCGACATCTATTCCGGACATGATCGGACCAAGAAGAAGCCGGTGCCGACGGTGAGCGCCGAACGCGACCTGGTGGTGGAGGACGCGGCGAGCGGATTCTGCGGTGCCGTAGTCGGTTTCGATCGCAGCTACGACGGCGAGTTCGTGAAACTGGAGGACGCGCGCGGGGCGGTGCGGTTGTTCGCGATGCGCGAGGCCGCGTTCCTGATCGACGGGAAACCGGTCACGCTGACCAAACCCAGCACGACCGCGCCGAAGCAACCGGCACGGTCGGCGTCGGGTTCCACCCGGGTCGAGGGTGTGCGCGCACGAGTCGCGCGGACCAGCCGGATCTGGGTGGAGGGCGTGCACGACGCGGCCCTCGTCGAGCGGGTGTGGGGCCACGACCTGCGGGTGGAGGGTGTGGTCGTCGAACATCTCGAGGGCCTCGACAATCTCGGCGCCCGGCTCACCGAGTTCGAGCCAGGCCGGGGCGCGCGGGTCGGCGTGCTCGTCGACCACCTGGTGACCGGCTCGAAGGAGACGCACCTGACCACCGGCCTCGGCCCGCACGTGCTGGTCACCGGCCATCCCTACATCGATGTCTGGCAGGCCGTGCGGCCCGCCGCACTCGGCATCGAGGCCTGGCCGTCGGTGCCACGAGGCGAGGATTGGAAGACCGGAATCTGCGCGCGGCTGGGTTGGGGAACACCGCAGCAGGGCTGGCGCCGTGTCTACGATGCGGTCGACTCGTTCCGGGATCTGGAACCCCCACTCATCGGCGCCGTCGAACGACTCATCGACTTCGTGACCGAGCCGGACTGACGCGCAGCAGGTCAAGTGGGCCGTGTTCGAGCACTCAGTGCGCGCACGCGAAGCCGGGCGAACCTTTATGCTCGATGATTATGTGCTCTCCCAGTGCCACGCTGACGCTGTGGGCCGGCTCCTGGCTGGCCGGTACCAGCGCGCCCGACGACCTGCTGGAGGCACTGCACGCCTGGGCACCGCGCCACACCATCGCGGCGGGCGACCCGGTCACCGGCGGACGCACGGATCTGCCGTGGACCGCACGCGGCGAAGCGGGCACCGGCGCCATGCCACTGCTCAAGGTGATCCGCGAGGCGATGGCCCCGGCCGGCGCGCAGTTGCGTCTGGTCCTGCCCGCGCCGGGTGATGTGCGCGGGCTGCCCGTCGGCTCCGCCTTCGCGGCCGACGCGATCGACGCCGAGGAAGGCCTGCTGCTCGGTGTTCCCGGCGAGCCCGGCACCGGCCTGATCCCGCAGTGGGACGATGACGACACGCTGCAGTGGACCGTCTACGGCGTAGACCTCCCCCGCGTCGCCGGGCACGACATGTCGCTCGGCGAGGCCGAATACACGATGCGCGAATCGGTCCGCGACGCCGCCGACGCCCTGATGCGACTGCACACCACCGCGGTCGGCAACGGCGACGACGATCCGCGCGAGCAGATCGAGGCGCAGCTCGCGGCCTACTCTCGCCACGCGTACCCGGACTCGATTCCGTTGCGTGCCAAGCGAATTCTCGATACCGCAGATCATGTGGCCGCGATCCTCACCGTCGCCCAGCACGAGCCGGCGTCCTCGCCCACCTCGGCTACCGCGCTCGGCGCGCACGAATCCCTGCTGCGCCCACTGTGGAACACGATCCGCGAAGCCCGCCTCGTCGCGGTCCACGCCGCCGCCCGCCGCGACACGTAGCCGACCGAGTCTTCCGCTCGGCACCGGCGAAGGTGCCCTCGCCGGTGCGAGTCATGCGCCGTCGCCGAAGTCCAGCGGGCATCGCCGGACCCGGCGGAGGCCGATTCGTCAGCGCCGGTACGGCTGCTGGTACTGCGGCTGCTGGGGGTACGGGTACGGCGCCTGCTGCGGGTACGGCTGCTGCTGCGGGTACGGCTGTTGCTGCGGATACGGCTGTTGCTGCGGATACGGCTGGGGATAGTGGCCCTGCGGATACTGCGGCGGATACTGCGCCTGCGGGTAGCCGGGAGCCGATGGGTGCTGCTGCGGATAGGGCTGCTGATACTGCGCCGGGTACGGCTGCTGCGCCAGCTGCTGTGGCGGCATCTGGTGGGGCGCACCCTGATTCGACCCACCGCTGAACTTGCGGATCAGCACGATGAGGACGATGAGCACGATCACGCCGATGATGAGGTACCAGACCCAGTCCGGCACGCCGATCCCGACGCTCGTGCCGCTGCCACCCCCACGACGGGCCAGCACTGTCGCCGCGTCGCCCGCGAGTACGCGTTCGCCGACGAACAGACCACCTCCCCCGGATAGTGCGGTCACCGTCACATCGACATAGCTCATCGGGCCCTCCCCGTAGCGTCATCGAACCTTCGGGCGAAGGTCCGCGGCGATGCTAACGCAGCGACGGCGCCAAGTGGGAAGTGCCGGTTCAGAATCCGCCGAGGGCGGCCTTCAGGTCCGGAACATCGAGCGACTTCATCGTGGCGTCGCGGACCTGCGGGCAGGTGCGGATGGTGACGGTGTCGACGATGCGGCGGTTGTAGGAGATGGCGGCGTTGGCGACGGTGTCGTTCACAGTCCACAACTTCATCGCGCCGGTGAACGCCACCCGTGCGACCGGCGGGCCGAGCGCCTTCCATGTCCCCTTCTGGCCGTCGAGAATGCCGCACAGTTCCTGGACCGAAGCTTGCGAGATCGTGGGCTCGGTGGGGTGCGGAGGCTGGGTCTCGTAGCCGGACTCGCCGCACCCGGTCAGGCCGAGGGCGGCGGCGGACAGGACCAGGGCGAGCCCGGTGGCGCGGCGCGGCGGTGTCGAAATCATCGGAAATCCTCCGATCAGTCGAGCGCAACTGTGAAAAGGCTACTCCTCGAACCGGGGACTACCGGTGAATGGTTATCCGGTTGTGTTCAGCGCCGGACGGGGCGCGCGGGCGGTGCGCAGCACCCGGGCGCGCACAGGGCACCGTCGACCGTGCAGCCGTAACCAGCGACTTCACCCAGTTCACGGACCGGACCGGCGCTCACGCGTTCGGCGATCAGTTCGACGATCATCCGGGCGAACCGCGGATCGGTGCCGGGGGTCGCGGCGCGCGCGAAAGCCATGCCGAGTTCGGCGGCGCGGGCCGACGCTTCGTTGTCGAGGTCCCAGATCACCTCGAGGTGATCGGAGACGAAGCCGACCGGGCACACCACCACGGCGTCGATGCCCTTGCCGTGCAACACATCCAGGTGGTCGACGATGTCGGGTTCGAGCCACGGCACCTGCGGTGGGCCCGACCGCGACTGCCACACCACGTCGTAGTCGGCGAAACCTGTTGCCGCGGCACACAATCGGGCGGCTTCGGCGACCTGTCGGCTGTAGAGGCGGCCACCGTCAGCGGGCGGGCCCGCGGCAATGTCGGCGGCGACGGGGATGGAATGGGCGGTGAATACGAGGCGAACACCGGCCCGCCGATCGGCCGGAATCTGTTGCACCGCAGCGGTGATCGCGTCGGCGAAGGACTCGATCAGCAGCGGATGGTCGAAGTACTGACGCAGCTTCACGAGTTCGGGGGCGCTGTCACCCACCGCCGCGCGGGCTCGGCTGATGTCCTCGTCGTACTGGCGGCAACCGGAATATCCACCCCACGCCGAGGTCGTGAAGACCAGTGCCGAGCGCACGCCGTCAGCGGTCATCCGCGCGACAGTGTCGGAGACCATGGGGTGCCAGTTGCGATTGCCGAAATAGACCGGCAGCTCCATCCCGGCGGCGGCGAGGTCGGCCTCGAGCGCGGCGATGATCTGCCGATTCAACGCGTTGATCGGCGAGACACCGCCGAAATGCAGGTAGTGCTGCGCGACCTCGGCGAGGCGCTCCGGAGGCACCCCGCGGCCCCGAGTGACGTTCTCCAGGAAGGGGATCACGTCCTCGGGGCCTTCGGGGCCACCGAAGGACAGCAGCAGCAGGGCGTCCGGCATCAGCTCAGGGACATGTTCTCCGGGAACCACATGTTGTGGCTGGCGCCGCCGTCGACGTAGATGATCGAGCCGGTGGTGGCGGGCAGCCAATCCGAGAGCAGCGCCACGATCGACTTGCCGACCGCGCGCGGGTCGTTGCCGTCCCAGCCGATCGGCGACGCGCCGTCCCAGTACTGGTCGAGCTGGACGAGCTGCTTGGCGTCGTCGGTCGCGGTGCCCGCGATGGCCTTGGCCGCGAGGGTCTTGATCGGGCCCGCGGCGATCAGGTTCGAGCGCACCTTCTTGGCGGCGCCGACCTCACGCGCCACATAGCGGTTCACCGACTCCAGCGCGGCCTTCGACACGCCCATCCAGTTGTAGTACGGCATCGCCACGCGCGGATCGAAGTCCATGCCGACGAGCGAGCCGCCCTCGTTCATGACGGGGAGCACGGCGCGCGCGAGCGAGGCGTAGCTCCACGCGGAGATCTCGAACGACTTGGCGACATCGGGGCCCGGACCCTCGAGGAACGGCAGCGCGCCGGGTCCCATGATCGACCGCGGCGCGAACGCGATGGAGTGCAGCGCGCCGTCGATGCCCTCGGGCGCCAGCTCACGCAGCTTCTCGGTGAGCGCGGCCAGGTCCTCTTCGTTGGTCACGTCGAGGCCGATGGCAGGCGGCACTTCCTGCGGCAGCCGCTTGGCGATGCGGTCGATGAGCCGCAGGCGGTCGGGGATACCGGTGATGATCACCCTCGCGCCCTGCTCCTGCGCTATCGCGGCCGCGTGGAACGCGATCGACGAGTCGGTGATGATGCCGGTGACCAGGATGGTCTTACCTTCGAGCAGTCCGCCCATGAGTTTTCGGTTCTCCTGAGATCAGTGTGGGGTGCTGCCACCTTGTCGGTGGCGCGGTGCGGTCCGTTAGCGGGTCAGTGACCCATACCCATGCCGCCGTCGACCGGGATAATCGCACCGGAGATGTAGGACGCATCGTCGGAGGCGAGGAAGCTGATCGCCGCGGCGACATCCTCTGCCTGGCCGATCCGGCCTGCGGGGATGAACTCCAGCGCGGCCTTGCGCATCTCCGGGGTCATGTCCTCGCGGGTCATGTCGGTGTCGATCAGGCCGGGCGCCACCACATTCGCGGTGATGTTGCGCTTGCCCACCTCACGGGTGATCGCGCGCGCCATACCGACGAGACCCGCCTTCGCCGCCGCGTAGTTGACCTGGCCAGGCGCGCCGATCTGACCGACGACCGACCCCAGGAAGATGACCCGGCCCCAGCGGCCCTTCAACATATTGCGATTGGCGCGCTGGGCGGCTCGCCATGCCCCGGTCAGGTTGGCATCGATGACCTTGGTGAAGGAGTCCTCGCTCATACGCATGAACAGCGTGTTGTCCACGATGCCCGCGTTGGCCACGATGACCTCGACAGGTCCCTGATGCGCCTCGACCTCCGTGAACGCGCGGTCGATCGAATCACTGTCGGTGACATCGCATTTCACGCCGAACAGACCCTCGGGCACCCCCGATCCACGATGGGTGACGGCGACCTTGTGGCCGTCGGCCTGCAGACGCTGCGCAACGGCGAGACCGATACCGCGGTTACCGCCGGTGACCAGGACCGACCGTGATGTGACGTTCGACATAGGGTCCAACCTATCTGTTCCGATTCGTGCGCCCCGCGTCAGGGTCGCGCCGTTGCGACAGCTCACAACGCGGGGCGTGGGGAGCTAGGGCAGGCGTTGACGATAGAGCAAACTGACCACGACTCCCGCCGCGATGGCCAGCATGCCGAGCAGCAGCCATGGCCTGCTCGCGTCGCCCCGCGTGGTCTCGTAGCCGATCTGTTCCTCGAGGGTGTCGTAGACCGCGGTGAGTTCGGCCAGCGACGAGGCGGTGTAGAAATCGCCGCCGGACAGCTCGGCGATCTCGCGCAACGAGTCGTTGTCGACCGGGACCTTCACCCGCTGTGAACCCTTGCCGTCGGAATCCGGGATCTCGACCGTGCCCCATTCGGTGCCGAAGGAGATCGTCGAGACCGGGATGCCCTTGTTCTTGGCCAGGCGCGCGGCGGTGAAGCCGTGGCGCGGGTTGTCGACGTCCTTGTCGTCGGGCACGGTCTGCTTGCCGTCCGACATCAGCACCACCCGCGCCGGCGGGGGCGTCTCGGCGCCACCGAGCACGGCGGCCAGGGTGTCGATCGACTGCAGCGCGGTGAGGACGCCCTCGCCGGTGGCGGTGCGCTCGGCCAGCTTGATGTTGTCGATCGAGTGCTTCACCGCCTCGCGGTTGGTCGTCGGCGACACCATCACCGAGGCCGTGCCCGCGAACGTGACGAAGCCGAGGTTGATACCGGGCGTCAGCCCGTCGACGAAATCCTTACCGGCCTTCTGCGCGACCTGCAGCCGGTCCGGCTCCACGTCGGTGGCTTCCATCGACAGCGAAACATCCATCACCAGAACAACAGTCGCGCGGTTGCGCGGCACCTTCTGCACGGCGGTCGGGCCCGCGGCGGCGATGGTCAGCAGCACCAGGCCGACCAGGATGAGTGCGATCGGCGCGTGGCGCATCGGACTCGGCCGCGAGGGGGCGACCCGCTCCAGGATGGCCATGTTGCCGAACTGCAGCATCCGCTTGTGCCGGGCGCGCTGCACCAGCACATAGCCGAGCACCAGCAGGGCGACGACCGCGAGGAAACCGAGCCATGCAACGGCCGTGAAATGCGAAATACTCACTGGCGAGGCACCCGCCCGCTCGGGGCGCCGAGGCTGTGGCGCCGGGTGGACACGAACCGGACCACGTCGGCGATCCAGTCCCGATCGGTCTGCAGGGTGAGCACCGGCGCGCCGCAGCTACGCAGCGCCTGCGCCACCTGCGCACGCTGGGCTCCGGCCGCGGCCGCGAAATCGGCACGCAGCGTGGGGGTGACGCTGAACTCGCGGGTGCGGCCCGATTCGGGATCGTGCAGCACCACGTCGCCGCCGTCGGGCAGCGCGATGTCCAGCGGGTCGAGCACCTCCACCGCGAGAATGTCGTGACGGGCGGAGATCGCGCGCAGGGAACGCTGCCAGTCGACGTCACCGAGGAAGTCGCTGATCACCACGGCCAGACCACGTTTGCGTTGCGGACGGCGCAGCGATTCGATCCCGGCCTTGAGATCACCGCGCACACCGTCGCGGGCGTGCGGGGTGGTCGCGATGCCGCGCAGCAGGGTCTGGGCGTGCATTCGCCCGCTGCGAGCGGGGATGCGTACCAGGTCCTGACCGGTCGCCACGACCGCGCCGATCCGGTTGCCGCCACCGGAGGTGAGGTGGGTGATCGCCGCGGCGGCCGCGATCGCGAGGTCGCGCTTGTGTACCCGGCCGGTGCCGAAATCCAGGCTGGACGACAGGTCGACCACGAGCCAGGTCTCGAGCTCGCGGTCGGCGATCATCTGCCGCACGTGCGGATGGGTGGTGCGGGCGGTCACCGACCAATCCATCTGCCGCACATCGTCACCCGGCTGGTACAGCCGCGCCTCCCCCGGTTCCGACCCCGGTCCGGGGATCAGCCCCTGATGGTCGCCGTGCAGCACGCCGTCGAGACGGCGCCGCACGGTCAACTCGAGGGTCTTGAGCGCCGCGGACAGCTTCGGGTCGGTCAGCTCACCGGCCCGGAACGACGGCGGAGCGTGAGACGACATGGGCACGCGGACAACGGGTTCCGGCGCACTCACTGGGGCGCAGCGGAGCCGGCGGGCTGGGACTGCTGCCCGTTCACCGACTGCGGCACAGCCTGGGCCTGGGGCGGCTGGGGCACCGGCGGCTGCTGCGGGGCAGCCTGACCGTTGGCCTGCGGGGCGACCTGCGGCAGACCGACGGTCTGCAGCACGCGCTTGATGACGTCCTCAGGCGACACCTCGTCGGCCAGTGCGTCATACGACAGCACCAGACGGTGACGCAGCACGTCCGGGATCACCTCGACGACGTCTTGGGGCACCACGTAGTCACGGCCACGGATCAGCGCCACCGAGCGGGCCGCGGCGATGATGCCGAGGCTCGCGCGCGGGGAGGCACCGTAGGAGATCCAGCTCGCCACGTCGTCCATGCCGAAGTCGGCGGGCGTGCGGGTCGCGGTGATCACGCGGACCACGTAGTCGACCAGCGCGTGGTGCACGAAGACGTTGGCGGCCACCTTCTGCAGGCGGATGATGTCTTCGGGGTCGAGAATCTGATTCGGCTCGGGCGCGCTCACACCCATCCGGTAGATGATCTCGCGCTCTTCCTCGACCGAGGGGTAATCCACGACGACCTTGAACAGGAAGCGGTCGCGCTGCGCCTCGGGCAGCGGGTAGACGCCTTCGCTCTCGATCGGGTTCTGGGTCGCCATGACCAGGAACGGATCGGGCATCGGGTAGGTCTTGCCGCCGATCGACAGCTTGCGCTCGGCCATCACCTCGAGCAGTGCCGACTGCACCTTGGCCGGTGCGCGGTTGATCTCGTCGGCGAGCACGAAGTTCGCGACGACCGGGCCGAGCTCGGTGTCGAATTCCTCGCGGCCCTGCCGGTAGATGCGGGTACCGATCAGGTCGGTGGGCACGAGGTCCGGGGTGAACTGCACCCGGGAGAACGAGCCGCCGATGACCTTGGCGAAGGTTTCCACCGCAAGAGTCTTCGCGACGCCCGGCACACCTTCGAGCAGCACGTGTCCGCGCGCCAGCACGGCGACGAGCAAACGCTCGACAAGCCGATCCTGACCGACGATAACCCGCTTGACCTCGTAGATCGCCTTCTCGAGAGTCTGGACGTCACGCTCCAGGGTGCTCGGCGTAGCCGTACCGGCGTCCTTCGCCAGCTTCGGCCCGCTCACACCTTCCGTCGAAGTCACCAACATCCCCGCTTTCGCTTTGGTCCTGTGCGTGCGGCACCAACTATTCCATTGAATCGCCCGGTCCGCCGCAACCGGCCAGTACTAGACGGGGATTCGTCATGGTGGTGACGGCGCTCACGCGCATCGGCGAGTGTGGTGCGCACTTCGCCGATCCGGCCTCTACCAGCACTGATACCCACTCAGTCGGTGACGATGCGAACCGCGTACGGCATGATGCCGTCCTCGCGAACCGGCGAAATCTTCACGATATCCCCAGATTCAGGGGCCTCGATCATCGTGCCGTTGCCCAGATACATCGCCACGTGCGCGCTGCCGCCGGGGCCCCAGAAGAGCATGTCGCCGCGTTCGCGGTCCTCGACGTCGACGCGGGTGCCCGCGTTGTACTGGTAGCCGCTGTAGTGCGGTAGCGAGACGCCGATGCCGGCGAAGGCGTAGAGCATCAGACCCGAGCAGTCGAAGCCGACCTTGTTGAAGTCGCCGTGGGCGTCGCCGGTGCCGCCGTCGCGGATGCCGAGGGTGGGGCCGTCCTCGTCGCCGCCGCCCCAGGCGTAGGTGACGCCGAGTTGGGACATCGCGCGGTCGACCACCGTTTCGATCGCGGCCGAACCGGTGATCTGGGGCTGCGAGGGGCGCGGTTTGGTTCGGCGGGGGGAGGCGGGGGTCGATTCGAGGTCGGTGTGGGGGCGCTGGCCCTCGTTGAGTTCAGCGGCGCGTTCGCGGGCGGCTTTGTCGGCGGCGGCGCGGGAGGCGGCGGCGTTGGCGGCGGCCAGTAGGGCCATTACCTCGGCCTCGCGTTGGGCGTCCCAGGTCAGGAAGATCTCGCGCTGGCCCTGCAGGCCGGCGACCGTCGAGCGGGCGGCGTCGAGGGCGGTCTGGGCGGCGCTGCGGTCGCGGCGCAAGTTGTCGCGGGCCACAGCTTGGGTGTCGAACTCGGTCTTGGCGATGTTCACCGCGGTCTGGGCGGCGTCACGTTTCTGTTCCGCGCCCGCGGCGGCGGTATCGGCGTCGGCCTTGGCTTGCCGGGCGGCGGAGTTCTGGTTGGCCTGGTCGATCTGGGCACGACGTAGACCGTCCAGGACCTGGCGCTGGTTCTTCGACACCATGCCGAGCACCTGCGCGCGATCCATCGCGGCGTCGGGGGTCGAGGAGGCGAGGTAGGTGACGACCGAGCTGTTGGCGGGGCGCACGTAGGCCTGGGTGGCGACCTGATCGAAATCCTGGCGTGCCACACCGACTTTCGTGCCCGCGTCGGCCAGTCGGTCCTGGCTGTCGGTAACGGCCGCAGCGGCCGCGTCGGCGGCGTCGCGGGCGGTCTGCAGGTCGACGAGCGCCTGGTTGACCGCTTCGCGTTTGCCCGCGAGCTGGTCGTCGAGTTCGCGCAACTGCTGATCGGCCGCGGCGACGCGATTGATCAGTACGCCGATCTCGCTGACCCGCGCGTCGACTTGGGCGCCCGCTCCCGCGATCTCACCGTCGGAGGGATTGGGCGGCGGAGGTGGCACCGCGGCGACCGGGCCCGCGGTGAGCAGCACCGCCATCACCGCCAGCAACCCGATCGCTATTCGTAATAGACCTGGTTCGTCCTGCCTGCCCGCACCGCGCACGGCACCTCCGAGTATCTCGACTCGACATACGCCACCGGCACATCAGCCGAAACACCGACCACAAGAGTCGACCAATGCCCCCTGTACCACTGCATTCACGATCGCGATCACCGCTACCGTACGACACATAGTTCCCAAAGGAAACAACTGCCACAGTGGCGCGCGGCAGCAATTCATCGATTGCTCAGAATTAGCCTGACGCGAGACAGTTTTCTACGCCATAAAACAGACCGTTGGTCTGGAAATGTGACTGGAGTGAAATCAGTTAGTTGGCGGAGCTCGCATCGACGCGCGGCGACTCGGTGACAGCCGGGACGTCGGGGCCACGGCGGACCTTCACCAGGTACAGCCCGGCGATCGCCAGCGCCATCAGGCCGAGCATCACGGCGGTGATGACGCTCCAGGAGACGCCTTCCGGCTGCTCCAGCCGGTCGACGAAGGCCTGCACGGCCTCTTCGGGATGGTTGCCCTTGTACTTGGCCGCGTCCTCGGCCCATTCGAGGCGAACCCGGCTGATGCCGTCGCTGTAGGTGCCGAGCCAGTCGTCGCTGAAGACCGCGACAGTTCCGTGCGTGCTTTCGCCGACCTCGGTGGCCAGATCACGTAGGCTCGAGTCGTGGCCGGGATTACCGGGAACGATGACGACGCTGAGCGGGATCCCCTCGGATCGCGCCTGCGCGACGATCGCCGCCAGTTTCTCCTGATCCTGACCCTTGGGGGCCGCGACGTGATTGTCGGCGAGGTCGGACGCGACGCTGCTCAGCACGGTGTTCGGTGGCAGCTCAGCCGCCATCGGCGCAAAAGTGGTCATCTTCCATCCGGTCTGTCGAGCCACGATCGCCGGTGTCGCGACGGGCGTCCAACACTGCCAAGGTGAGCGTCACTGCGTCTTCGGCCGACTTCGCTCGTCAGGCACAGTACGCGACGTAGCGCTCTCCTACGTCCGCACGCCGCTGTCGGCGGCCCCCGCGTATTTCATAGGACAAGCGTACTGTTAGGCTCGTACGGCGAGGAAACCGGCACATAACGGCGCCGGATACCCCCTCCGAAGACGCGAGTCGCCGGCACAGCCCCGCCGGCGGCACACCCTCACACATGAGTGGAGCTGACGTGACGAAGATTGATACCTTCGGCGCCAAAGGCACGCTCGAGGTCGGAAGCAACTCCTACGAGATCTTCCGTCTCTCGGCTGTTCCCGGCACCGAGAAGCTGCCCTATGCCCTGAAGGTGCTGGCAGAGAACCTGCTGCGCACCGAGGACGGCGCGAACATCACCGCCGACCACATCCGCGAGATCGCGAACTGGGACCCCTCGGCGCAGCCGAGCGTCGAGATCCAGTTCACCCCCGCGCGCGTGATCATGCAGGACTTCACCGGCGTGCCCTGCATCGTCGACCTCGCCACCATGCGCGAGGCCGTCACCGTCCTCGGTGGCGATCCGAGCAAGGTCAACCCGCTCTCGCCCGCCGACATGGTCATCGACCACTCGGTGATCCTGGACGTCTTCGGCCGCGCCGACGCGCTGGAGCGCAACGTCGACCTCGAGTACGAGCGCAACGGCGAGCGGTACCAGTTCCTGCGCTGGGGCCAGGGCGCCTTCGACGACTTCAAGGTCGTCCCCCCTGGCATGGGCATCGTCCACCAGGTCAACATCGAGTACCTGGCCCCCACCGTCATGGTCCGCAACGGCCAGGCCTACCCCGACACCTGTGTCGGCACCGACTCGCACACCACCATGGTCAACGGCCTCGGCGTGCTCGGCTGGGGCGTGGGTGGCATCGAGGCCGAGGCCGCGATGCTGGGCCAGCCGGTCTCCATGCTCATCCCGCGCGTGGTCGGCTTCAAGCTGACCGGTGAGATCAAGCCGGGCGTCACCGCCACCGACGTGGTGCTCACCGTCACCGAGCAGCTGCGCAAGCACGGCGTCGTCGGCAAGTTCGTCGAGTTCTACGGCAAGGGCGTCTCCGAGGTACCGCTGGCGAACCGCGCGACCCTGGGCAACATGAGCCCCGAGTTCGGTTCCACCGCCGCGATCTTCCCGATCGACTCCGAGACCATCAACTACCTGCGCCTGACCGGCCGCAGCGACGAGCAGCTCGCGCTCGTCGAGGCGTACGCCAAGGAACAGGGCATGTGGCACGACGCCGAGCGCGAGCCGGTGTACTCGGAGTACCTCGAGCTCGATCTGGGCGACGTGGTGCCCTCGATCGCGGGCCCGAAGCGTCCCCAGGACCGCATCCTGCTCAGCGACTCCAAGCGCGCGTTCCGCTCCGACATCGTCAACTACGTCGGCGAAGGTGAGCTCACCGCGCTGGACGAGGGCGTCGACGAGTCCTTCCCGGCCTCGGACTCGACCGCTGTGTCCGCCAGCGCCGCCGACGACACCTACACGCCCGCGCACTCCGCGGCCAAGGGTGCCAACGGCCGGCCGTCCAAGCCGATCGAGGTCGTCGGTGAGGACGGCAACAAGTTCGTGCTCGATCACGGCGCCGTCGTGGTCGCGGGTATCACCTCCTGCACCAACACCTCCAACCCGTCGGTCATGCTCGGCGCCGCCCTGCTCGCCCGCAACGCGGTGGAAAAGGGTCTCGCGACCAAGCCGTGGGTGAAGACCAACATGGCGCCGGGTTCGCAGGTCGTCACCGACTACTACGAGAAGGCCGGTCTGTGGCCCTACCTCGAGAAGCTCGGCTTCTTCGTCGGTGGCTACGGCTGCACCACCTGCATCGGTAACACCGGTCCGCTGCCCGAGGCGATCTCGGCCGCGATCAACGACAACGACCTCTCGGTCACCGCGGTGCTCTCGGGTAACCGCAACTTCGAGGGTCGCATCTCCCCCGACGTGAAGATGAACTACCTGGCCTCCCCGCCGCTGGTCATCGCGTACGCGCTCGCGGGCACGATGGACTTCGACTTCGAGACCGACGCGCTGGGCCAGGACACCGACGGCAACGATGTCTTCCTGAAGGACATCTGGCCCTCGGCCCAGGAGATCGACGACACCATCAAGACGTCGATCAGCCAGGACATGTTCCGCAACTCCTACGCCACCATCTTCGATGGTGACAAGCGCTGGCAGGGTCTGGCGACCCCGGAGGGTGACACCTTCGCGTGGGACGAGAAGTCGACCTACGTGCGCAAGGCGCCTTACTTCGACGGCATGTCGATGGACCCCTCCCCCGTCACCGATATCGCCGGCGCTCGCGTGCTGGCGCTGCTGGGCGACTCGGTCACCACCGACCACATCTCCCCGGCGGGCCCGATCAAGCCCGGCACCCCGGCCGCGCAGTACCTCGACGCCAACGGTGTGGCCCGCAAGGACTACAACTCGCTGGGCTCGCGTCGCGGCAACCACGAGGTCATGATCCGTGGCACCTTCGCCAACATCCGGCTGCGCAACCAGCTGCTCGACGACGTCTCGGGTGGTTACACCCGCGACTTCACCCAGGACGGTGGCCCGCAGGCGTTCATCTACGACGCCTCGCAGAACTACCAGGCCGCGGGCATCCCGCTGGTCGTGCTCGGTGGCAAGGAATACGGTTCGGGCTCCTCGCGTGACTGGGCCGCCAAGGGCACCAGTCTGCTGGGTGTGAAGGCCGTCATCACCGAGTCGTTCGAGCGCATCCACCGCTCGAACCTGATCGGCATGGGCGTTGTGCCGCTGCAGTTCCCGGCCGGCGAATCCGCCGCGTCGCTGGGCCTGACCGGCACCGAGACCTTCGACATCGCCGGGATCACCGCCCTCAACGAGGGTGTCACCCCCGAGACCGTCAAGGTCACCGCCACCGCCGAAGACGGCAAGGTCACCGAGTTCGACGCGGTCGTCCGCATCGACACCCCCGGTGAGGCCGACTACTACCGCAACGGCGGCATCCTGCAGTACGTGCTGCGCAACATGATCCGCGGCTAACTGCTCGACCCGGTGGCGTGACATCGTAAGATGTTGCGCCACAAGGGCATTCGTATGCCCGTGAATAATGCGACAGCCCC
Source organism: Nocardia sp. FBN12 (assembly GCF_050320175.1). GTDB lineage: Bacteria > Actinomycetota > Actinomycetes > Mycobacteriales > Mycobacteriaceae > Nocardia. The sequence goes on from NZ_CP190048.1 coordinate 3,323,485, forward strand.
CGTCTCGGTTCGCCGGGGCGGGGGTCCGTGTATCCGCTAGCTGGAGGAATCATGCCCAAGGTCAGCGACGACCACCTCGCCGCCCGCCGCAGCCAGATCCTCGACGGTGCACGACGCTGCTTCGCCGAATACGGCTACGACGGCGCCACCGTGCGCCGCCTGGAAGAAGCGATCGGCCTCTCGCGCGGCGCGATCTTCCACCACTTCCGCGACAAGGATGCCCTGTTCTTCGCCCTCGCCAAAGACGACGCAGAGCGGATGGCCGACGTCGCCGCCAACCAGGGTCTCGTCCAGGTCATGCGCGATATGCTCGCCCGCCCCGAAGAATTCAACTGGCTCGGCACCCGCCTCGAAATCGCCCGCCGGGTCCGCACCGACCCCGAATTCCGCGCGGGCTGGACCCAACGCTCCGCCGAACTCACCGCCGCGACCCTGGCGCGCCTGGAACGCCGCAAGGCCGCGGGCGCCCTGCGCGACGACGTCCCCACCGACGTCCTGCTCGGCTACCTCGACCTGGTCCTCGACGGTCTGATCGCCCGCATCGCCTCGGGCCACACGAACGAAAACCTTTCGGCCGTACTGGATCTCGTCGAAGCCTCGGTGCGCCGCAAGGAGTCCTGAGTCAGGCTCCACACGGTTCCCGCCGCCATGGCCGCCACTCTTGCGCCCGGCGGGATCATCGCGAGGCGCCGTTTCGCTGATCGGGATCGGGCGGTCACTCCGCCCACCGACTGAGCAGAGTTCGCGAAATTCGGTCCAGGGCGGCCCGATCCGCGGGATCGAGAACCGAGAGCATGGCCGTCTCGTTCTCGGTGTGGGCCACGACCACCGTGTCGATCAGTGCGCGCCCGTCCTCGGTGAGCGCCACCCGCACGGCGCGTCGATCTTCGCGGTCGGCGACCCGACGCACCAGGCCCGCCGTCTCGAGCCGGTCGATGCGGCCGGTCATGCCTGCGCGCGACAGCATCAGAGTGTCGGCGAGCACCGACGGGTTGAGTTCACAGGGCGCACCCGAACGGCGCAGTGCCGCAAGCACATCGAACTCACCCCGTTGCAAACCGTGTGCGGTGAACACGGTTTCGATCCGCGCCATGGCGATGGTCATCAGCCGGCCGAGCCTGCCGAAGACCGCCATCGCCTCGAGTTCCAGCTCGGGTCGCTCCCGCCGCCACTGCGCTGCGATCGCATCGACCACATCCGGTTCGCGTTCATCCATGGACACGATTCTATTCGCTGAGATATAGTTCGGTACCGAATTATCAACCGACGAACGGAACGGTCATGACGAACTCCCGCGACATCGCCCTCTGCCTGCCCGAAGACGCCGAGACTCTGGGCACCGAGAACGTGCGGATGCGCCTGCTCGTCGACGCGAACGCCAGCGACGGCGCGGTCAGCACGCTCGAAGTCACCATGACGCAGGGCGCCGACGGCGCCGCGCCGCATTTCCACACCCGCTCCGATGAGCTGTTCTACGTCGCGGACGGCGAACTCCAGGTCATGGCCGGGGACCGCATCCTCACCGTCGGTGCGGGCGGCTCGCTGGTCGTGCCGCGGCAAGTGCCGCACGCCTTCGGCGCGACCCCCGACAGCGGCGCGCGCATTCTGATCGCCTTGATGCCGGGCGTACAGCGCTTCGAGTACTTCCGCCTGCTCGACCGGCTGATCCACGGCCAGGCCACCCACGACGAATTCGTCGCTGCCCAAGAGGAATTCGACAATCACTTCGTCGACGCGCCCGCCTGGTGGGCCGAGCGCAACGCCCATCGCGGGTAATACGCCCTCGGCACCACTGTGGCCGATATTGCACCCGAAACGGGAACAACCCGTCGAGAGCGCCTGGTTATACACCGTATGACGTTCTCCGTACCGGTCCTCGTCCGCGGCTACGAGCTCGACACCCAGGGCCACCTCAATCACGCCGTCTACCATCAGTACGGTGAGCACGCCCGGTGGGAGTTGATGCGCGCGGCGGGCATCTCGCAGGACAAGTTCATCGCCAGCGGTGTCGGCGCGGTGGTGCTCGAGTCGACCATCAAATACAAGCGCGAGCTGCGCGGCGGCGACGAGGTCACGGTGACCTGCGTCTTCGACTGGAAGGAAGGCGAGAAGGTCTTCCGCTTCCACCAGCAGATCATCAAGCTCGACGGCACCGTCTCCGCGGAGATCACCGTCGTGGCGGGTGCGATGGATCTGACGACCCGTCGACTCGTCCCCGAACCGGCCGAACACTTCCGCGGCCTCGCCGAGAATCCCGAACTGCTCGGCCTCTAGCGACCACACACGGCGCGGCGCGCAGCTCCCGGCATCCGTCCGGGATTGCCCGTCGCGCCGTTGTCGTATATGTTTGCTGCCGGATTGCCCATGCGAACACAGTTGACGCATCCGAGTTGTCCGAAATTCTTTCCCCGCAAGGCGATCACGCGCCGCTCGGCGGTTTGCCCGGCGCTCCGCAAATCTTGCGAACCCGCTCGGCAGGCCACCCGTTCACGCTATGATCCGAAGCACCTTTTGGGGTTCTGGCAAATCGCGAGCAGACGAGAAGATCGGAGTGAGTGCCCATGACCGACGCCATCCACCTCCCCGCTACCGCGTCGTCCCGAGATCGGGGCCCCGCCTTGCGCGGATTGCTGGTGGCCGAGTCCGATCGCGACATCTCGGTGCGGGTCGACGGTGGTACCTGGACTTTCGACCGCAGCGACGTCGTGCGACTCACCGAAGAGGGCGCGGGAGAACGTCAGGTGCGCGTCGACATCCGCCCTGGCGCGACAGCGGATTTCACCCGGCGCATGCGCGTCGAGCTCGTCGACCGGCCGATCACGCTCGCACCGGAACCATCGGAAGCGCTCGGCGACGAGCAGCTGGCCCGCGCCACCCGCAGCTGGGCGACGAAACTGCGCATCGCCGAACGAGGTGGTGTCACCGGGGCGACGTTCACTTTCCGCGACGGCATCAACTGCGACAGCCTCGACTGAAGCGGACCGGGCTCATGGAAGGCGCTACCGACGCCGTGCTCATCGTCTCCGAAACCGACGACCTGCACGCCGATGCGCTGGCGTCGACCCTGCGAGAACACCACGGGCTGGACCCGATTCGGCTCGACCTGCGCGACTTCCCTTCCGAGACAGGAAGTTTCCGGCTCGACAAGGCGGGCACCAACCGCGCGATGTCGCATATCCACGGCCTCGACGACGTCCGTGCGGTGTGGTGGCGCAGGCCGCATCCGTGCCGGGTTCCCACCGGCGTTCGCGCGGCCGACGACGAGTTCCGCCAAGCCGAGTGCGACGGGTTCATCCAGGGCATGCTCTGGTCGATCCCGGCGTACTGGGTCAACGATCCGGCAGCCGAGCGCACCGCGGCCCGCAAGATCGTGCAGCTCGAAACCGCGCAGCGGGCGGGCTTCACGATCCCGGAAACGCTGATCACCAACGACCCGGACGAGGCGCGCAGTTTCGTCGAATCCCGGTGCGGTCCAGTGGTGTACAAGCGCACCGGCACCGGGCGTGGCGAGTTCTCGGAGACCAGGATCATCACCAGGCCCGAGCTGAGCAGGCTCGAGTCGATCCGTTCGACGCCGACCACGTTCCAGGATTATGTGGAGGCCAGCTGCGATCTGCGGGTGGTGTGGGTCGACGGTGTCGAGTGGAGTGTGCGCATCGACTCGCAAGCGGGCGTCGGTCGCATCGATTCGCGGCTCGACACCTCGGTCGCGTTCGCGCCGGATCGGCTGCCCGCCTCGGTGAGCAAGTCCCTCGCGACCCTGATGGGTGCGCTCGGGCTCAGCTTCGGCGTCGTCGATCTGCGCCTGGGCAGCGACGGCGAGTACTACTTCCTCGAGGTGAACCCGCAGGGACAGTTCGCGTACCTCGAGATCAAGACGGGGCTGCCGCTGTTCGCCAGCCTGGCGAATCTGCTGGTCCGCGGCGACGGAGCCGTCGCAGGCTGGTAGCGGCCGGCGTCCGCGCCGCGGCTCAGTCGGCCGGATTCTTGCGCCGGTTGGCGCCGCCGCGCCCACGCAGTTCGACATGCGACTCGACCAGCACATTGTGAATGAAGCCGTACGAGCGACCGGTGGACCTGGCCAGGGTGCGAATGGACGCGCCCGCCTCGTACTGCTTCTTCAACTGGGACTGCAACCGGTCGCGGGACTTGCCCGTCACCCGGGTGCCCTTGCCCAGCGCTGCCTTGCCGATCGTCGATTTACCCTTGGCCGATCTAGCGGCCTGTCTGGCACTGTCGCTCATGGCTTCCTCCGAGTCGCCGAGCACTGCCTCCAGGCTAGACACTTCACACTCGGTGATCAACGAAAACAGTGATCAAACTCACGCGACCCCGGCGAGTTCCGCCCCGACACAGCGTTTCACATCAGATCAGGCAGTATTCGACTTCGCCTGACTCCGGGCCATGACGGATCAGGCGAGATCGATGAGCTCCGCGTACTCCGCGGACCAGTGGTCCTCGGTGCCGTCGGGCAGCAGAATGACCCGCTCCGGGTTGAGCGCCTCGGCGGCACCCGGATCGTGGGTCACCAGCACCACGGCGCCCGCGTAGGTGCGCAGCGCCTCGAGGACCTGCTCGCGCGAGACCGGGTCGAGGTTGTTGGTCGGTTCGTCGAGCAGCAGCACGTTGGCCGCCGAGGAGACCAGCCCGGCCAGTGCCAGACGCGTCTTCTCACCGCCGGAGAGCGTGCCCGCGGGCTGCTCGAGCTGCGGCCCGGTGAACATGAACGCACCGAGCAGGCTGCGCAGCTCCTGCTCCCCCGCATCCGGGGAGGCGTGGCGGATGTTCTCCCACACCGAGGCCTGATCGTCGAGGGTGTCGTGCTCCTGGGCGAAATAGCCGACCTTGAGCCCACGGCCCTGTTCGACGCCACCGGCGGTGGGCGTCTCCACACCGGCGAGCAGTTTCAGCATGGTCGTCTTACCGGCACCGTTGAGCCCGAGCACCACAACGCGGCTGCCCTTGTCGACGGCGAAGTTCACACCGGTGAAGATTTCGAGGGAACCGTAGAGCTTGGTCAGGTCCTTCACCATCAGCGGTGTCTTGCTGCAGGCGGCGGGCTCGGGGAACCGGATGCGGGCGACCTTGTCGCTCACGCGCACGTCGTCGAGCTCGTTGATCAACCGTTCGGCGCGACGCACCATCTGGTGTGCCGCAGCGGCTTTGGTGGCCTTCGCGCCGAGCTTGGCGGCCTGCTGACGCAGCGCACCCGCCTTCTTCTCGGCGTTGGCGCGCTCGCGGACACGACGCTGCTCGTCGGTGGCACGGGCGTCGAGGTACTTCTTCCAGCCCATGTTGTAGACGTCGGGCTCGCCGCGCACGGCGTCGAGGAACCACACCTTGTTCACCACGTCGCCGAGCAGTTCCACGTCGTGGCTGATCACGATCAGGCCGCCGTCGTGGTTCTGCAGGAATCCGCGCAGCCAGGTGATGGAGTCGGCGTCGAGGTGGTTGGTCGGCTCGTCGAGCAGCAGGATGCGATCGGAGCGCCCGCCGGAGCCGTCGGAGGCCGAGAACAGGATGCGGGCCAGCTCGATGCGGCGACGCTGACCACCGGAGAGGGTGCGCAGCTGCTGGTCGAGGACGCGGTCGGGCAGGCCGAGGCTGTTGCAGATGCGTGCCGCTTCGCTCTCGGCGACGTAGCCACCGAGCGAGGAGAACTGGTCCTCGAGGCGCCCGTATCGGCGAATCGCCTTGTCGCGCGCGGCATCATCGGCCACCTCGGCCATCTCGACCTGGGCCTTCTCCATATCGCGCAGCAGCACGTCGAGCCCACGCGCCGACAGCACCCGGTCCTTGGCGATCACATCGAGATCGCCTTCCTTCGGGTCCTGCGGCAGGTAACCGATGTCGGTGGAGCGAGTGATCTTTCCGGCATACGGCTCACCCTCGCCCGCGAGGATGCGCAGGGTGGTGGTCTTACCCGCACCATTACGACCGACCAGTCCGATCCGGTCGCCGGACTGCACCCGCAGCGCCGGCCCCGGGGCCGAGAGCAGGGTGCGGACTCCGGCCCGGACCTCCAGGTCGGTCGCCGTGATCACAGAGTTCTCCTCAGAGTAAGACAAGCGGGAAAGGTATATCGGCAAGAACCACTTATTTTACCGTCGCCCTCGCCGGAAGCCGCACCCGGCGCTGCCCGATGTGAGCGTGGTTACTCTCTTGGCATGACTACCGATCTACTTGGCCGCACTGCCCTCGTCACCGGAGCCAGTCGCGGCATCGGCCTCGCGACCGCGGCCGAACTGATGCGCCGGGGCGCGAACGTGCTGATCACCGCCCGTAAACCCGAACCGCTGGAGGCCGCCGCTACCGAGCTGCGCGCGCTGGGACACAAGGGCCAGGTGAGCTTTATCGCCGGCAACGCGGGTGACGCCGACGCGCGCGCGGAAGCCGTGGCCAGGGCCGTCACCGAGTACGGCTCGCTCGACATCCTGGTCAACAACACCGGCATCAACCCGGTCTACGGTCCGCTGATGGACGCCGACCTGGGTGGCGTGAGCAAGATCTTCGACGTGAACGTGGTGGCGTCGCTCGGCTTCGTCCAGCAGGCCTACCGCGCGTGGATGGCCGAGCACGGCGGCGCTGTGGTGAACGTGGCCAGCGTCGCGGGCATCCGGTCGTCCGGGGTGATCTCGGCCTATGGCGCGTCGAAGGCGGCGCTGATCCGGCTCACCGAGGAGCTGGCCTGGCAGCTGGGCCCGAAGATCCGGGTCAACGCGGTGGCGCCGGGCGTGGTCAAGACCAAGTTCGCCGATGCGCTCTACTCCGACGACGAGGAGCGCGCCGCGAGCGTGTACCCGATGAAGCGACTCGGCGAGCCCGAGGATGTGGCTCGGCTGATCGCGTTCCTGGTGTCCGACGAGGCCGCGTGGATCACCGGCGACTGTGTGCGGGTCGACGGCGGGTTCCTGTCCACCGGCGGCATCTGACACGCACTCCGCCGAAACTCGCAGGGGCGGGCCGCGTTTCCGCGTTGCCCGCCCCTGCGACTTTTCGTCAGTCCGGGGTCGCGTCAGTCCGAGGTCGCGCGGCTTCCCGACGAGGCCGAGATACTCGCCTGCGGCCGCGCGCCGCCGGTCCCGTCCTCGGCGCGCTCTGCCTCGGCCCGCTCTGTCTCGGCGCGTGCAGCCTCAGCGCGTGCCGCCTCGGCCCGCGCGAGCGGATCCACGACAACGACCTCCTCGCCCCTGGCCGCGGCGAGCGGATCGCGCACCACCACTTCACGTTTCGGCGATCGCGCCGCGCCGCTGTCATCCAGGCCCCACCGGTCGTGCAGGCGGCGCAGGAATTCCGGTGCGTACCAGTTCGCGTCGCCGAGCACCTTCATCGCGGCGGGGAGCAGGAACCCGCGCACGAGGGTGGCGTCGACGATCACGGCCAGCGGCAGGCCGATGCCGAAGGCCTTCATGAAGGTGATGTCGGAAGCGAGGAAGCCGAGGAACACCAGGGAGATCAGGATCGCCGCGGCGGTGACGATGCGTCCGACCCGTTCCAGGCCGAGCGCGACCGCGGTCTCGTTCTTGCCGGTGCGGTCGTATTCCTCGCGGATCCGCGAAAGCAGGAACACCTGGTAGTCCATCGCGAGCCCGAAGGCCGCGGCGAACAGCATCACCGGGACGGTGGCCGACAGATCCCCGGTAACGGTGAAGCCGAGCACCCCGGACAGGTGCCCGTCCTGGAAGATCCACACCAGCGCACCGAAGGTCGCGGTCAGGCTCAGCGCGCTGAGGACCACCGCCAGCACCGGCAGCACCACACTGCCGGTGAGCGCGAACAGCACGATCAGCATCATGATCACCACGAAGCCGAGCGCCCACGGCAGTTCGTTCTCGATGGCGGCGACCGAGTCGGCATTGGCCGCGGCCACGCCACCGACCAGCAATTCGCTCGGTGTCTGCACCGCGCGCACCTGCTCGACCAGGCTTGCCAGGGCGTCGCTGTCGCCGCTGGCGGGCACGATCGACAGGTAGACGGCCTGCTCGACCCGGAATCGCGCGTTGTCCGCGGTGGGTTCGACGAGCAGCCCGCCCTGGGCATAGCTGCCGGTGGCGGTGTCGACGCGGCGGACATTGTCGAGGTCGGACAGGTCACGGGCGATGGTGTCGAGTCCCGCTGCGCTGTAAGCACTGTCCGGCAGCACCGCTACCAGGGTGTGCTGGTCGCTCTCGCCGAAGTCGCGGGCGACGATCTCGGCGACCTGACGGGAGTTCATCGCTTCCGGCAGGATTCGTTCGTCCGGGAAACCGAGTTTCACGCCGAGGAACGGTGCGCCGAGCAGGAGCAGCAGCGCGGTGACGGCGAGCCCGATCGAGATCGGCTTGCGCATCACGGCCGTAGCCAGTTTGTGCCAGGCACCCTCGCCCGGTGCGGGGCGCGGCGCGCGCAGGAACCACCAGCCCAGCTGACCCTTGTCGATGCGTGTGCCGATCAGCAGCAGCGCGGCGGGCAACACGGTGAGCGACACCAGCGCGGCCAGCGCCGCGACAACGATGCCCGCGTACCCCATCGACCGGATCGCCAGCAGCGGGAAGAACAGCAACCCGGCCAGCGCCACCGCGACGGTGAGCGCGGAGAACGCGACCGTCCGGCCCGCAGTGCGCAGCGTGGTGGCCACCGCGCCCGCCGGAGTGCGGCCATCGGCGAGTTCATCGCGATAGCGGTTGACGATCAGCAGGCTGTAATCGATGGCGAGCCCGAGGCCGAGCAGCGTCGCCACATTGGTCGCGGTGACCGAGAGCGGCGTGAACAGCGTGAGCAACCACAGCGCGCCCATGGTGGTGAGCACGGTGCCGATCGCGACGAGCAACGGCAGGCTCGCGGCGACCAGGCCGCCGAAGACGAACAGCAGCGCGATCAGCGTGAGCGGGAACGCGATGGCCTCGCCCTTGGCGATATCGGTCTTGCTCTGCTGGACCGTCTCGTGCATCAGCATGGCGAATCCGCCCGCCCTGACCTGCAACGATCCCTGGTTCCCCGTCAGCTCCCCGGCGATGGCGGCGACGCGCTGGTCGATCTCGCGTTCGCTGCCGAGCACACTCGCGACGATCAGACCCTGCTTGCCGTCGACACTGCGCAGCGCGGGCAGGTGAGTGGTCCAGTACGACATCACCTCGGTGACGCCCTCGCGTTCCTGCAGGTTGGCGACCAATGCCGTTGCCGCCGCGGTGGATTCGGGATCCTCCACCGAGGACTCGGTCTCCACCAGCAGCAGCAGATTCGGCGGCGACTGCCCGAACTCGGCACGCAGCACCTCGAGCGCGCGGCTGGATTCGCTGCCGGGGTCGGTGTATCCGCCGCCCTCCACCCGCTCGAACAACGTGGCACCCAGGGCGCCGAGCACCACCGCGAGCACCGCGAAAACACCGAGCACCCAGCGACTGCGCCGCCTGGTGAATTCGAACACCGAATTGTCCCCTAACTGATCACGCGATGACGCGACCGCATGTCGACGCGCGGGGGCTCGGAATACAACCGGGCCGTCCCGCCTCGTCTCACCCGATCCTGTTGGCGGGTCGGCGCGTTCGCGTGGCGATCGTAGCAACTTCGTGGCGGTGCCGCCGGGCCTCCGGCACACCCTCGTCCGTCCGGTCGGCTACGGGTCTCGGCTTCGGCTACCGGCGAGCCGCATCGACACTCGCGGTCACGACAGCGCGGCGCAGATTCGGCGGAAGGGCGGCGAACAGAACGCGCATCGCGGCGAGGGTGCCGCGCAGGTCGTCGAGGCCGGACAGATAGGAACGCTGCAGCGGTGCGGGCAAACCGAAGAACGCCTCGAAGAAGACCGGGACCTCGCGCGGCGGGAGAGCCAGCAGCGCACGCAGTCCCGCGCGGCGCAGCGCGGCCACGGCCCGCGCGCGCGGCGTCCACACCGTGTCACCCGCGACAACGGTGTCCGCCGCGGCGAGCGCGGCCGCGACGCTGTATCCGGTCGCGGGGTGGATCAGCCCACCGGCCGCACCGAATCGGCCATGCCCCGGTCTGCCGCCCTGTACCGGAAACCGCACCCGTTCAACAGGTTCGGTTCCGGTGAGTGCGATCCCCCGCGCAGCTAACCGGTGTTCGAGCCTGCGCCGCAACACCTCCGGTGCGAGCGCGGGCCGCCCGGCGAGGCAGGTCTCCTCGAACAGCATGGTGTCGGCGCTCAGCGGTATCGCGTATAGAAACGACGGTGGGTCGTCCGGATCGGCGCCGTTGTCGAGGCGCCAATCCATGAACAGCGTGGGTTCGAGTTCCGCACGGGCCACGACCACGCCGTACGCGGTCTGCTCCGCGCGACGCGGCGACCTGGCCAGCCCCCGCGCATCGACCACCTGCCCGGTGCGGGTCAGCCCACCCGCCGTCCGCACCGATCGTGTCGTCACCTCGACGGCCCGGTCCGCGATCACCGTCGCGCCGTGCAGTGTCAACGACGACTGCAGCGACGCCGTATCGAACACCTGATAGCCGCGGTCGATCCGATGCTCGCGCGCCGCCCACGCCGATGGGCGGTCAACCGCCGCCGCGACCACACCGGAATCGAGCCACCCGGGCAATTCGTCGACCCACGCCGCATAGGTCGGCGTCCACACCCGATCCGGGTGCGGATCGATCACCGTGACGTCGCGTCCCGCCGCCAGCGCACGATGAGCAACGGCCCGCCCCGCGGGCCCGAGCCCACACACGATCACCTCGACACCCACCCGGCAATTGGATCAGACACCACGATTTCAAGCACCGCCGGATCACGGGCGGGCACCTATTCGAGATCGCTTGCTCGCCCCGGCGCGACATTTCGACCATGATGGGGTGCATGAGATCGATCTGGAAGGGCTCGATCGCCTTCGGGCTGGTCAATGTCCCGGTCAAGGTCTATACCGCGACCGAGGACCATGACATTCGGTTCCACCAGGTCCATGCCAAGGACGGGGGCCGGATCAAATACGACCGCGTCTGTCAGGTGTGTGGCAAGTCCGTGCAGTATGCCGATATCGACAAGGCCTATACCTCGCCGGACGGTGAGCAGGTGGTGCTGACCGACGCCGATTTCGCCACATTGCCCGCGGCGGAGAAACACGAGATTCCCGTGCTGGAATTCGTGCCGTCCGATCAGATCGACCCGGTGCTGTTCGATAAGAGCTATTACCTCGAACCGGATTCCACGACGCCGAAGGCCTACCAATTGCTGGCCGCGACGCTCGAACGCATCGACAAGACCGCGCTGGTCCATTTCACGCTGCGGCAGAAGACCCGACTGGCCGCGTTGCGGGTGCGCGACGGTGTGCTGGTCCTGCAGACGCTGCTGTGGCCCGACGAGGTACGCGCGGTCGAATTCCCGTCGCTCGACGACGCGCCCGCCCCGCGCCCGCAAGAACTGAAGATGGCCGAAACCCTCGTCGAGTCGATGTCGGGCGATTTCGACCCGTCCGAATACACCGACGAATACCAGATCGAATTGCAGAAACTGCTCGACGAGGCGATCGCCAGCGGCACCGGCAAGGTCGAGCCCGCCGCCGAGACCGAGCCCGCCGAACAGGCGGATGCCGAAGTCGTGGATCTGGTCGCCGCGTTGCAACGCAGTCTCGAGACCAGCGGGCGGCGCGAAGCCGCGGCGGAGAAGAAGCCAGCGAAAAAAGCCGCCAAGAAAGCCGCACCGCGCAAAGCCGCCACGAGCAAATCCACCGCGGCCAAGACCGCGACCCGCAAGGGCGCGTAGGGCACACTGGCGGCCATGGACACCGCCATCGCTGTCGTGCCGATGGGATTGGGACACCTGCGTCAAGTCCTCGACCTCGGCCATCAGGTCTTCGACACCACCATCAAGCCGTACACGTCGTGGTCGCTGACCGCCGTCGCCGCACACCTCGACAGCCCCGATAACGCCTGCTGGGTGGCGCTGGATTCCGACCGGGTGGTCGGGTTCGTGCTCGGGTCGATGGAGTTCGAGCATCGCGACGACTGGGCCTACCTCGAGTGGATCGCCGTCGCACCCGACATGCAGGGTCACGGGATCGCGCGGCGACTGGTTGACGTCTGCTCGAAGGCGTTGTTCGCGCGCGGCGCCCGCCATATCGTCACCGATGTCGAAGACCGCAACAGCGCCTCGGCCGCGCTGATGACCAGCAGCGGGTTCGTGCCTGCCGCGACCGTCACCTTGCTGGTGCGGCCCAACCCCGCCGCCCCCGACGACGACGCCACGCTGCCGCCGATCACCAAACGCGACCTCGTCCGCCGCGGCAGGTTGTCGGTGGAGCACCCGCTGCGCTGATTCACCCCGGCCGCCGCTTCGCACGCGCAACCGCAGCGTGTCCACAAGTTAGACGGCCGTCCAGGTATTTGCGAGGGTTTCGCTCGCGGCAAGCTAAACCATTGTCGAGGGTCGCGAGGGACGGCTTGGATGACCGAGTTCATCTTCTGCGATCAACTCGGGAGTACAAGTGAAATTCCGTCGGACACTGGCGATCCCGGTGCTGATAGCAACCGCGGCCCTCACCCTGACCGCGTGCGGTTCCGACGACGAGTCGGGCACGGTGGTGCGGATCGGCACCACCGACAAGGACAAAGCCTTCGAAGTCTTCGAACAGAAGGCCAAGGAGCAGGGCATCACACTGAAGGTCACGAACTTCTCCGACTACAAGCAGCCGAACACGGCGCTGTCACAGAAGCAGATCGACCTCAATCTGTTCCAGCATCTACAGTTCCTGGGCCAGTACAACGTCGCGAGTTCGGATACTTTGACCCCGATCGGCTCGACTTACATCGTGCCGCTGGGTCTCTACTCGAAGAAGCACACGGCGCTGGCAGACATCCCCGCCGGCGGTGAGGTCGCGATCCCCAACGATCCGACCAATCAGGCGCGTGCGCTGTTCGTGTTGCAGGCGGCCGGATTGCTGAAGCTCAGCGGCACCTCGGTCCAGCCGACCCCTGCCGACATCGACAAGGCGGCCTCCAAGGTGCGGGTGACTCCAGTCGACGCCGCCCAGACCGCGCTGTCGCTGCCCTCGGTCGACGGTTCGGTGATCAACAACACCTTCCTCGAGCGCTCGGGCGTCGACCCGAAATCGGCGCTGTACAAGGATGATCCGAAGAACCCGGCCGCCGAGCCGTACATCAATGTGATCGTCAGCCGCGCCGAGGACAAGGCCAATCCCACGTATCTGAAGCTGGTCGAGATCTGGAAGGACCAGGCAGTGGCGACCGCGCACGCCGAGGTCACCAAGGACACGGCGGTCGCGGTGAGCCGTCCCGGCCCCGAGCTCGAACGGATTCTGGACCGGGTGCAGCAGGGCATCCGTACGACCAAGTGAACGCGGCGGTCGAATTTCGGTCCGTCACCAAGGTTTTCGGCAGCGGCGACGATCGGCACACGGCGCTCGACAACATCGATCTGCGGATCGAGCCGGGTGAGATCTTCGGCGTCATCGGCTATTCCGGGGCGGGCAAGTCCACGCTGGTGCGGCTGATCAACGCGCTCGACAAGCCGACTTCGGGCACCGTCACGATTTCGGGCACTCCCATCACCGGGGTGCCCGAGTCGGCGGTACGGACGCTGCGCCGCGATATCGGCATGGTGTTCCAGCAGTTCAACCTGTTCCGATCTCGCACTGCCGCAGGCAATATCGAGTATCCGCTGAAGGTGGCGGGCTGGAAGCGGGCCGAGCGCAAGGCCCGCGTGGCCGAGCTGCTCGATTTCGTCGGGCTCACCGACAAGGCGCGCGCCTACCCCGATCAGCTCTCCGGTGGGCAAAAGCAGCGGGTGGGGATCGCCAGGGCTTTGGCGACCTCGCCGTCACTGCTGCTTGCCGACGAGGCAACCTCCGCGCTCGACCCGGAAACCACGGGCGAGGTGCTGCGGCTGTTGAAGAAGATCAATGCCGAGCTCGGGGTGACCATTGTGGTGATCACCCACGAGATGGATGTGATCCGGGCGGTGGCCGCCCGGGTGGCGGTGCTCGCCGAGGGGCGAATCGTCGAATTGGCGTCCACCTTCGATGTTTTCGCGGCACCGCAGGCCGCGCCGACACGATCGTTCGTGGCGACTGTGCTGCACAACCGGCCCGATGCGACGGAATTGGGTCGATTGGGCGAGCTGCACGGCGGGCGGTTGGTCACCGTCGACATCGATGATGACAGCGGTCTCGGCGCCGCGTTGGCCGCCGCGACGGCCGCCGACGTGCGCTTCGAGATCGTTTACGGTGGGGTGAGCACGTTGCAGGACAAGACGTTCGGCAGCGTCACCCTGGCGCTGCACGGACCCGATGCCGCGGTGGATCGCGTTGTCGCCGACCTGGAACGGAACGCGGGCTGATGGAAACCAACTGGGAGAAGCTGCGGCCCACGCTGTTCGAGGCGATCGGCACCACCATCTACCTGGTCGGCGTGACATTCGTCGCGGCCGGGGTGATCGGGCTCGTCCTCGGGACCGCGCTCTACACCACCCGCAAGGGCGGGCTGCTGGCGAACGGGCCGATCTACTTCGTGCTCAATGTGTTCGTCAATATCGTGCGCCCGATCCCGTTCATCATTCTGCTGGCCGCGCTCGGTCCGGTCACGCTGGAAGTGGTCGGCACGACGATCGGTTCGGAGGCGGCGCTGTTCGTGATGATCGTCGCGGCGTCGTTCGGCATCGCCCGGATCGTCGAGCAGAACCTGGTGACCGTCGATCCCGGTGTGATCGAGGCGGCGCGTGCGGTCGGCGCGGGGCCGCTGCGGATCATTCTCACGCTGCTCATCCCGGAAGCGTTGGGGCCGTTGATTCTCGGCTACACCTTCGTGGTGATCTCGATCGTCGACATCTCCGCGATGGCGGGCACCGTCGGCGGTGGCGGGCTCGGCGATTTCGCGATCGTCTACGGGTATCAGCAGTTCCAGTGGCAGGTCACGCTCGTGGCGGTGCTGATCATCATCGTCGGCGTGCAAGCTGTGCAGTTCTTCGGCAATTGGCTGGCGAGGAAAGTTCTGCGCCGCTGAATACAGCAGGGGCACGGAGTGATTCGTGCCCCTGCTGGTTCAGGTTCGCCTCAGACGTTGGCCGTACAGGCCGACAGGATCACGCTCGCCGCGCGCGGCGACGCCGAACCCAGATCCGGGAAGGGCGGGGCGCTGAAGCCGAGCACATCCACCGCGCCACGCTCGGCCGCGGCCAGCGAGTGATCCCACGCCCACCCGAAGCGGTAGTCCGCGCCCTGCGCCACCGCACCGCAAGCATTGCGGAACTCGACGACGACCTGGCAGTCACGCACACCGCACTCATCGAGCGCGGCCCGGCTGGCCGCCGCCCAGCTGCCGTAATTCACCGCAGAGGCGACCACGGCACGGCTCGACGACAAGGCCAGCGCCCCATAGAGATCCCCGGCCGCGGCCTGGAATCCACCATCGCGCGAGACGGCCGTGTACCCCGGCGCCTCAGCGATCGCCACACCGCTGGCTCCCGCGGCGGCAGGCCCCGCGGTCACCACGGTGAACGCGGCCACCGCAGCCGTGGCAGCAATACCCAGGGCATATTTGCCCACAACAGACATCAGAGATTCTCCCCGTCGAAATACCGGCTCCGCGCCTCGAAGCCGAACCAATCATGAACGGCCGCCCACTCCCCCGGAAATAGTTATCCGACATCGCCGCGACGGCCGTCCGGCGAATCTGTCATAGCGCCGAAACATCAGCTCCAGCAGCCATATTCGCCGCATGCAACGCCCGATTCCTCCCGAACCGTTCGTCCGCTACAGACTAACAATGCCCTCCGACAAGTAACGGCCACCACGACTACCGACCGCCCAGCTCATCCCGCGCCCGCATCAACGCGAACCCGAGCAGATTGAGCCCCTTCCAACGCCCAGGATCCGCGACATCGGGGTCGTCGGCAGCCATCCCGATTCCCCAGATCCGGTCGACCGGACTGGCCTCGACGAGCACCCGAGAACCGGTCCCGGTCAGATACTTTCGCAGCGCGTCGTCCTGCCCGAACTTGGCGACGCTCCCCGCGACGACAATGTCGAACCGCGCACGTTCCCACACGTTTTCGTCGAAGCCGCCGATCTGCCTGCCGAGCTTCTTCGCCTGGCTCGGATGACCGACCTCGAGAACCTTCGCCGCGATCGCCGAATCCTCGAACAGCATTGCCTTGCGCCACATCATGTAGTGCTCGGCACTGGCGAACTCCACCCCGTCGACCTCGAATGCCGCAGGCCACCACTGACTCAGGCAGCTCGACCCAATCGTTGCGTCCCGACGCGGAGCGTGCCCCCAGAACGCCAGGTATTTCGGCGAAGTACCCTGCGCGATCGCCTGGCACAACTGCTCTACGGATTCGAAAGCCATCACCCCTCCTAGTTTTGGTCTATGTAACCATAGATAGGAAGTGGGTGCTACCCACTCTGCGAGGCGCCTGGCGGATTCGCTTGGCAGACTGGGTAATCGGCATTCGCGGGTACGAGCGCCGACACCTCGACGCACTCGCGTCGTGATGCCGATGCGGGCGACTTCGGTGTCAGGCCGAGCGGGCGCGGTCCAGGGCGGGGTAGGAGTGGCGGGGGACGCCGGTTTCGGCTGCGACGTGCGATTGAGGGGCGGGGCCGGTGTGGAAGCTGCGGGCGATCATCGAGGAGCGCAGTTGCCAGAGGCCCGAGGATTGGGCGGGGTCGAGGCCGGTGAGCTGGGCTACTCGGCGCAGGCGGTAGTCGACGGTGTTGGTGTGGATGTGCAGCAGGCGAGCGGTGCGCTGGCGGTTCATGTTGTTGGCGATGTGCACGCGCAGGGTTTCGTAGAGTTCGGGGTGGTTGTCGAGGGGGGCGAGGAGTTCGCCGAGACGGGCGCGGCCGGGGCCGGGGCGGGTGAGCTGGTATTCCAGGGCCAGATCGCCGAAGCGGTAGAGGCCGGGGGCGCTGTCGAGGCGCTCCACCATGTCGAGGAGTTCGTGGGCGCGCTGGGCCGCGTCGGGGATCTCGTCGGTGGTGGCGGGTACCAGGGCCGCGGTGATGTCGACGTGCGCGGCCCGCGCCAGCGCCTCGACCAGGGCGTCGAGTTGGCCGTCGACCAGCAGATCGGCCGGGATCAGCAGCGTGCCGCCGTCGACCGACAGCAGCGAGAGCACCTGGTCACCACAGCGGTGCGCCAGCGCCGTCTGCACCCTGCGCAGCTTGCGCCGGGCCACCACCGCACCGTTCACACGCGGGTCCCGCTCGTCGGGATGCGCCCCGATCGACAGGGCGAGAACCGAATACGCGTCGGCGACGGTGATGCCGACCTCCCGCGCCATGGTGACGGTCGACTGACCGGCCAGCAGCGCCGAGGTGAGCGTGTGCACGGCGGTGTGATGCTCGCCGACCGCCTCCCGATGCTCGCGGATATAGGACCGGGTCACGGTGGTACACAACAGGTCCGAGATCTCGACCGTCCGGCGGAACCCGTGGATCAGGCTCGCGCGGTCGGCGTCGGCCGCCTCGTCGTAGACCGCGTCGAAGGCGAGCCGGAAGCCCTCGTGGAACGCGTGCAGGATCGTGTCGATCGGCACGCCTTCGCGCGCCCAGCCCGCCGCCGCCACCGCGAGGCGGTTCAGCTTCACCTCCTCATCGCGCCCGTCGAGCATTCCGCCGACGATCTCCAGGCACATCCGGGTGACAGAAGTGACGTCGCCGGCGATCACATCGCCGGGTAGCGTCCGGCAGGTCGCGACGTTGTCGACGAAATGGCCCACCAATCGGCTGGTCATCGTCCGGACGTCACGCAGGGGCTGCCACAGGGCCGTCTCGTCCAGTTGGATCGTCATCGTCGACTCCTCCTTCTACACCCCGGCGCCGCCGGTGGTGGTTGTGCTTGCCGCCCTGTCCGCCGATGTGATGGCCTACACTGCGGTTTCTCTGTGATCATGACTGTAGGGTGAGCAACCGCTCACCTTCTACTCTTCTTTCTGCCGAGGTCGATAGATGCCCCCGCAAGCCGATAAGCAGCGCAAACGCCCCAAGCAGGACCGGGCGAAGGAGACGAGAACACGCATTCTCACGGTGGCCGCTCATCTTTTCGGCACCCGCGGCATCGGCAATACCTCGACCAACCGGATCGCCACCGAAGCGGGCATGAGCATCGGCACCCTGTACCGGTATTTCAACGACCGCGACGAGATCGTCAAAGAACTCAACGACAGCCTGTTTCTGCAGGTAGAGGAGCGCTACAGCCAGCTGCTGACCGCTAGCTCGAACCAAACCCCGCGCGATGCCGTGGTCGACCTGATCCGCTCGGCCGTAGACATCCTCGTCACGAACGGGCCGCTCGTGCGCGCCCTGGTCGCCGACCTGCAGTTCTACGGCAGCGGCATCCCCGAATTCGAACCCCGGCTGCGGATGCTCATCAAGCTCTACATCATCCAGTTCATGGGTCCGATCAAGCACGCCGACATCGACGTGATGGCCTTCGTCGTGCTCAACGCGGGCTTCGCCACCGCGTTGCGTTCGGTCGAACTCGACGACGCCGAACTCGACGCCATCATCGTGGGCACCGCCGACATGATCAGCGCCTGGATCGACACGGTCGCCGCGGCCGAAAACGCTGAGCGCACAACGACAAAAGGCCCGGATCCGACAAGGATCCGGGCCTGATCGCTACGCGGTGATCAGCGCGCGTTCGCCGTGCAGATGACGTCGATGATCTTGGCGCCGCTGAGGTTCGCCGAACCCGTGTTGGCCAGGATCGCGGTGGGCGTCACCGTCGAAAGCTTCTCGTGCGCGAGGCGCTCAGCCTCTGCCCGGTTGGGGGCGACGGCCCATGCGAAGGCGTCGTTGCTCTGGATGAGCGCGCCGCAACCGTTGGCCCAGGTGGCGATGACCTCGCAGTCGGCGAAGTAGCAATCGGCCAGCGCGATCGTTTCTGCCACCGCGGCATCGACTTCGTTGGCGCTGGTGCCGTAGATCAGTTCGCTCTTGCTCACCGCGATCGACGCCCACTGATTGCCCGCGGCACTCGCCGAACCGGCACCCAGCAGCGAACCGGCCGCAAGACCCATCGCCGCAACGGCGAAGCCGGCCTTACCCATGAAACTCATCGAAAGATCTCCTCTTGAAAGCTGTTCCGGAAGTCCGGAACCTTCAAGATCATCACCGATCGCCCGGTGATAGCCAACCGGACCGGGAAACGTCACACCGAGCACGGTCGACACATATCCGCAATATCCGGGCGGTGCCCAGCACCCGAGGCGAGGACGACGCAAGCCCGGACCGATGTGCGGTCCGGGCTTGCGCGGTTGCCGTGCGGATCAGCCCGCGTTGTCGGTGCAGAGCGTGTCGATCACGCGACCGCCGGCCAGCTGCGACGAGCCGACGTTGACGAGCAGGTTCTGCGGGGTGCCCTCGGTCAGCGCGAGGTAGGCCTCCCGCTCCGCCTCGGCGCGGGTCGATCCCTTGCCCCAGGCGATGAACTCATCGTTGTCCACCAGGGCCAGGCACCCGTTCGCCCAGGTGACCTCCACGTAGCAACCATCCGCGGCGCACTCTTCCAGCGCTGCGGCCTCGGCCTCGGCCCGCGTCGGATAGTTGATCGAACGACCGAAATTCGCCCAGTCAGCGTCGATGGCCATCGCGCCCCACTCGTCGCTCGCCGCATTCGCCGAACCAGCACCCAGCAGCGACCCGGCCGTAAGAACCGACGCCGCGACGGCGAAGCCGACCTTACCCATGAAATTCATTCGAAAGTACTCCTCGTGAAAGCTGCTCCGGAAGTCCGGAACCTCGAGATCATCATCGAATGTCCGGTGAAAGCCAACCTCACCCGCGAAATGTCACATTGTGACCGGTCAGTGCAATACCGCCAGCACATGAAAGGGCCCGGATCCCTGCAGGATCCGGGCCCGACATGCGGAATGTTCTACACCGTGAAGCCGAGGGCGCGCAGCTGTTCGCGGCCGTCATCGGTAATCTTGTCCGGGCCCCACGGGGGCATCCAGACCCAGTTGATCTTCAGGTCTTCGACCATGCCGCTGCGCACCAGCGCGTTGCGGGACTGGTCCTCGATGACGTCGGTCAGCGGACAGGCCGCCGAGGTGAGCGTCATGTCGAGGGTGCAGATGTTGTCCCCGTCGACCGACAGGCCGTAGACCAGGCCGAGGTCGACGACATTGATGCCGAGTTCGGGGTCGACGACGTCACGCATCGCCTCCTCGAGGTCCTCGAGGTGCTGAATCTGTTCGGCCGTCAACTCGACCTCGGCGGGTTTGTCGACCTCGACCGCCGCCGCGACGTCCGGGGTCTGTGCGATATCGGTGCTCTCACTCATGTGGCAGACTCCCCATTTCCCATCGGTGCCTTGGTTTCCTCGGCCGAACTGATCTGCACGACAGCGTCTTTGAACGCCATCCAGCCCAGCAGCGCACACTTCACACGCGCCGGGTACTTGCTCACGCCGGCGAGGGCGATGCCGTCGCCGATCATGTCCTCATCGCCTTCGACGGTGCCACGGCTGGAGATCATCTCGCTGAACGAGTCGACCACCTTCAGCGCCTGCTGCACCGGCAGCCCGATCACCTGATCGGTGAGGATCGAGGTGGCGGCCTGACTGATCGAGCAGCCCTGGCCGTCGTAGGAGACGTCGGCGACCTCGCCGGCGTCGTCGATCTGCACGCGCATCGTCACTTCGTCACCGCAGGTCGGGTTCACGTGGTGCACCTGCGCACCGAACGGTTCCCGCAGCCCGCGGTGGTGCGGGTGCTTGTAGTGATCCAGGATCACTTCCTGGTACATCTGTTCCATACGCATGATCTAGGCAACTCCACGGTGTCTAATTGTCGGCCTTCGCTTCGCTCACGCCGAAGAAGGCCTTGGCCTTCCGCACGGCCGCGACCAGTGCGTCGACCTCATCGAGGGTGTTGTAGACGGCGAACGAGGCACGCGCGGTGGCGGCGACACCGAACTTGCGGTGCAGCGGCCAGGCGCAGTGGTGTCCGACCCGGATGGCGACACCCTGGTCGTCGAGGATCTGGCCCACGTCGTGGGCGTGGATCCCGTCGACCACGAACGACACCGCGCCACCGCGATCGGTGTTCTCGATCGGCCCGACGATCCGCACACCGTCGATGGCGGCGAGTCCGTCGAGCGCGGCACCGGTGAGTGAATGCTCGTGCGCGGCAACGGCATCCATGCCGAGGTCTTCGAGATAGCGCACCGCGGCGGCCAGCCCGACCACCTGCGAGGTCATCGGTGTGCCCGCCTCGAAGCGCTGCGGCGGCGGCGCGTAGGTGGTCTTCTCCATGGTGACGGTCTCGATCATCGACCCACCGGTGATGAACGGCGGCGTCTCCGCCAGCAGCGCGCGTCGGCCGTACAGTCCGCCCACACCCATCGGGCCGAGCATCTTGTGACCGGAGAACGCGGCGAAGTCGACACCGAGCTCATGGAAGTCCACCGCCATGTGCGGCACCGACTGGCAGGCATCGAGCACGACGAACGCGCCGACTGCCTTCGCCCGGCGGACCAATTCGTCCACCGGAGCCACCGCGCCGGTCACGTTCGACTGGTGGCTGAACGCGAGAACCTTTGTCGCGGGCGACAGTTCGAGCGAATCCAGGTCGATGCGGCCGTCATCGGTGATGCCGTACCACTTCAAGGTCGCACCGGTGCGGCGCGCGAGCTCCTGCCACGGCACGAGATTCGCGTGGTGTTCGAGCTCGGTGATGACGATCTCGTCGCCGGGGCCCACCTTGTAGGGGAACCGGTCGTCACCGAACGCGTTGGCCACCAGGTTCAGCGACTCGGTCGCGTTCTTGGTGAACACGATCTCGCCGGGATCGGCGCCGACGAAGCGGGCGATATCGGCGCGCGCCTGCTCATAGGAGTCGGTCGCTTCCTCCGCCAGCTGATGCGCACCGCGGTGCACCGCGGAGTTACGGGTGAGCAAGAACTCGCGCTCGGCGTCCAGCACCTGCAGCGGACGCTGCGAGGTGGCACCGGAATCCAGGTACACCAACGGTTTCCCGTCCCGCACCGTGCGGTGCAGGATCGGGAAGTCGGCCCTGATCCGGGCCACGTCGAGGGCGGGCACCGTAGCGGTCATATCAGGCTCCAGCGGTCGCGGACGTGAAGCGCTCGTACCCGTTCGCGTCGAGTTCGTCGGCCAGCTCGGAGCCACCCTCGGCGACGATCTTGCCGTTGACGAACACATGCACGAAGTCGGGCTTGATGTAGCGCAGGATGCGGGTGTAGTGGGTGATCAGCAGCACGCCACCGTCGGTGCGCTCCTTGTAGCGGTTGACGCCTTCGGAGACGATGCGCAGCGCGTCGACGTCCAGACCGGAGTCGGTCTCGTCGAGGATCGCGATCTTCGGCTTGAGCAGACCCAGCTGCAGGACCTCGTGACGCTTCTTCTCGCCACCGGAGAAGCCCTCGTTCACCGAGCGGTCGGCGAAGGCCGAGTCGATATCGAGCTCCTTCATCGACTCCTTCACCTCCTTGACCCAGGTGCGCAGCTTGGGGGCCTCGCCGCGCACGGCGGTGGCGGCGGTGCGCAGGAAGTTCGACATCGAGACGCCGGGGACCTCGACCGGGTACTGCATGGCCAGGAACAGGCCGGCGCGAGCACGCTCGTCGACCGACATGTCGAGGACGTTCTCGCCGTCGAGGGTGATGGTGCCCTGGGTGACGGTGTACTTCGGGTGGCCCGCGATCACATAGGACAGCGTGGACTTGCCCGAGCCGTTGGGGCCCATGATGGCGTGCGTCTCGCCGGACTTCACGGTGAGATTCACGCCGTTGAGGATCTGCTTCGACTCACCCTCGGGGGTGGTGATCTCGGCGTGCAGGTCCTTGATTTCCAAGGTGGTCATCGAATTCGAATCCTTCGTTGCAGTAAGTGGTGTCAGATACCGACAGTGGCGAGTTCGGCCTCGATGGCCGCCTCGAGCCGCTCCCGGACCTCGGGGACCGTGACCTTCTGGATGATCTCGAAGAAGAAGCCACGCACGACCAGGCGGCGGGCGACGTCTTCGGGAATGCCACGAGCGCGCAGGTAGAACAGCTGCTCGTCGTCGAAACGGCCGGTGGCACTGGCGTGTCCGGCACCGGCGATCTCGCCGGTCTCGATCTCCAGGTTCGGCACCGAGTCGGCGCGAGCGCCGTCGGTGAGCACCAGGTTGCGGTTCGCCTCGTAGGTATCGGTGCCCTCGGCGGCCGCGCGGATCAGCACATCGCCGATCCAGACCGTGCGAGCGTCACCCTTGTCCGAGGCCGGATCGCCCTGCAGCGCACCCTTGTACAACACATTGGACTTGCAGTTGGGCTCGGCGTGGTCGACCAGCAGACGCTGTTCGAAATGCTGGCCCGCGTCGGCGAAGTACAGGCCGAACAGCTCCGCTTCACCACCGGGACCGGCGTAGCGCACGGTGCCCGACAGGCGAACCAGGTCACCGCCGAGCGTCGCCGACACGTGGCGCAGGTTCGCGTCACGGCCCAGCTTCAGGTGATGCGCGGTGACGTGCACGGCGTCTTCGTTCCATTCCTGGACCGCGACGACGGTGAGCTTGGCGCTGTCGCCGAGCACGAATTCGACGTTCTCGGCGTAGGTTCCGCTGCCGCGCTGGTCGATGACCACGGTGGCGACGGCGAAATTGTCCAGGCGGATCTGCAGGTGACCGTAGGCGATCTTGCCCTCACCGGGACCGGTGATGGTGACGGTGACCGGGTCCGACACTTCGGTTTCCGGGCCGACCGTGATCACGGTCGCCTCGGAGAAGCCCGAATAAGCCTGGGCGGCAACACGATCGGCGGGGGTACCGGCCTGGCCGAGGCGAGCGTCGGTGCGGCCCACCGTTTCCACGGTGACACCGGCGACTTCGCTCACCTCGACGGTTGCCTGACCATCGGCGACAGCGGTGCCGTCGTGCAGGCCGCGCAGGCGGCGCAGCGGGGTGAACCGCCACGCCTCGTCGCGGCCCGACGGGATCTCGAACTGGTCGACGTCGAACGAGGTGAAGACCTCGCCCTTGTTGACCGCGGCGCCCGCGCCAGGATTCTGGATCGGCGTCTCGAGCGTCGACATCAGCCCACGGCCCCTTCCATCTGCAGCTCGATGAGCCGGTTCAGTTCCAGTGCGTATTCCATCGGCAATTCCTTGGCGATCGGCTCGACGAACCCGCGCACCACCATCGCCATCGCCTCGTCCTCGGTCATGCCGCGGCTCATGAGGTAGAACAGCTGCTCCTCGGACACCTTGGAAACGGTCGCCTCGTGACCCATCGTCACGTCGTCTTCGCGGATGTCGACGTAGGGATAGGTGTCGGAGCGGCTGACCGTGTCGACCAACAGCGCGTCACACTTCACGGTCGACTTCGACCCGTGGGCGCCCTTGTTGATCTGGACCAGACCGCGGTACGACGCGCGACCGCCACCACGCGCCACCGACTTCGACACGATGGTCGATGAGGTGTGCGGGGCCAGGTGCAGCATCTTGGCGCCGGTGTCCTGGTGCTGGCCGGGGCCCGCGAACGCGACCGAGAGGACCTCGCCGTGCGCGTGCTCGCCGGTCATCCAGACCGCCGGGTACTTCATGGTGACCTTGGAGCCGATGTTGCCGTCGACCCACTCCATGGTGGCGCCCGCCTCGGCCTTGGCCCGCTTGGTGACCAGGTTGTAGACGTTGTTGGACCAGTTCTGGATGGTCGTGTAGCGGCAGCGGCCGCCCTTCTTCACGATGATCTCCACGACCGCGGAGTGCAGCGAGTCGGACTTGTAGATCGGGGCTGTACAACCCTCGACGTAGTGGACGTAGGCGTCCTCGTCGACGATGATCAGCGTCCGCTCGAACTGGCCCATGTTCTCGGTGTTGATCCGGAAGTAGGCCTGCAGCGGGATGTCGACGTGCACGCCCGGCGGCACGTAGATGAACGAGCCACCCGACCAGACGGCGGTGTTGAGCGCGGAGAACTTGTTGTCACCGGCGGGGATGACCGAACCGAAGTACTTGTGGAAGATCTCCGGGTGCTCCTTCAACGCCGTATCGGTGTCGAGGAAGATGACGCCCTGGGACTCCAGGTCCTCGCGGATGGAGTGGTAGACGACCTCGGACTCGTACTGTGCGGCGACACCGGAGACCAGACGCTGCTTCTCCGCTTCCGGGATGCCCAGCTTGTCGTAGGTGTTCTTGATGTCCTCGGGCAGGTCTTCCCAGCTCTCGGCCTGCTTCTCGCTCGAGCGCACGAAGTACTTGATGTTGTCGAAGTCGATGCCGGCGAGGTCCGAACCCCAGTTCGGCATGGGCTTGCGATCGAAGATGCGCAGCGCCTTGAGGCGCACGTCGAGCATCCACTCTTCTTCGCTCTTCTTCGCCGAGATGTCGCGGACGACGGCCTCCGACAGGCCACGTTGCGCACTGGCACCGGCCACATCGGAGTCGGACCAGCCGTAACCGTAGGTGCCCAGCGAGGCGATGGTTTCGTCCTGGGTGAGCGGTTGCACCTGGTCGGTAGGGGTCGTCATTCGGCACTCCTTCCGGAGTCGTTCGTTCGTCCCGCCGCGGGCTGTGCGGCGGATGGGATCTTCGGCACCGCGACCAGCGGTACGTGGGTGGTGCAGGCGCAATCGCCGTTGGCGATCGTCGCAAGTCGCTGCACGTGGGTACCGAGCAGGTCGCGGAAAGCGTCCAATTCGGCAGCGCACAACTGCGGGAACTCCTCGGCGACGTGAGCCACCGGGCAGTGGTGCTGACAGATCTGCACACCGGCGCCGACCTGACGGGTGGTGGCGGCGAAACCGGCCTCGGCGAACGCTTCCGCGATCTCCTCCACCTTGGCTTCGATCACCGGTGCGGTGTGGTCGGCGACGGGCTCGATGCCGTCGACGATCACCCGAACCCGCTTACGCGCGAATTCGGCGATCGCGGCGTCGCCACCGATCTCGCCGAGCTGGCGGATCGCCGCCCCGGCCAGATCGTCGTAGGCGTGACCGAGATTGCCCCGGCCCGCCGCGGTGAGCTGGTACTGCTTGGCCGGCCGACCGCGCCCCTTCTGCTGCCACGGCGCGGAGCGGCTCGCCCGAGCCTGGCCGGCGTCGATGAGCGCGTCGAGGTGTCTGCGCACCCCGGCGGGCGCGAGACCGAGTTCGGTGCCGATCGCCGTCGCGGTGATCGGCCCCTGCTCGAGCAGCAACTGGACGATGGCCGCCCTGGTCTGCCCTTCGTGCGCGGTCGCCGCGGGCACAGCAGACGACCGAGCGCCGGTCGTCTTACGACCGCCACTTTCCACGTCTGTCCGCAAACCCACGGTTTTCACAACACCAGTGTGGCGGAATTGCTTCCCTAAATCTAATAAGGGTCACCTGACAAAGGGTGCCCTGACCTGCGATGAAGATCATCGGGGCCACACCTTCCACCACAAAACCCCAGGTGCACCCCCTGCGGACTGATCTGCGGCCCGCTGCGCGGTGATCCATCGCACAGGCCTACCCCGCCGTCCGGGCGTCTCGTGGCACGATGTCGAGGCATCCGATCGGCAGTCAGGGGGAACCACCGTGCAACGACTGTTGCTCGCTGTCGCACTGCTCGTCACCGTTGTCGCGTGCGGGGGCCCGAAGCCGGCTGCCCCGTATTGGAGCGTAGAGGCGACCACGGATGCGCAGGTCTTCGAGGTATTGCGGCAGGCCGGGAAGGTCGAGGCCTGCGCATTGCTTCCGCGAGCGGAACTGGCGGACCTCGGTACGCCCGGCCCCGACCGACTGCACCAGACGGCGGGCTGCCGGGTGAATCTGCAACGGCCGGACGGCACCGGGACGCTGTTCCTCCAGGTAGTGGCCGGGGTATTCGACGGCGCGTGGGGATACGTTCCCGAGGGGAACCGTCCGGCGACGATCGGCGGCGCGTCGGTCGTGACGGTCGAAGACCGTGCGACCACCAGAGATGGCAGGGTGCCCGATGGCGAGCGATGGTGCCGCGTCGATGTGAAGTATCCGGCGTCGGTCGGTTATCAACTGAACTTGCGCCTACCGGCGGGCAGCGACAGTCCGTGTCCGGCAGCCGAGCGACTGGCGCGGGTCGTGATGGACCGCTGGGTCGAACAGCCACCGCACGGCACCACACCGGGTCTGCCACGCAGCATCGTCGCAGGCATCGATCCGTGCGCGGTCCCGAAATCTCTCGGTGCCGCCATCGATGCCCGTGAGCAGCAACTCGGGGCGTGCTCGTTCACTCTGGACGGGGCGCCCAGCGGCATCATTTTCGACTACTTCCCCGAGGAAAGCTTCGCCGGCGGACGTCGTGACGACCGCGGCCGATATGTGCTGCCCGAGGGATACGCGCTGATGAAAGGGCAGCTGGGGCCCGCATTCGCCGACAGCGAGAACGGCCGCCTGGCGCCCGCGGTGATCGTCCCGGACGACACTCCCACCTCGCACCGCGTGATGAACGCCGTCCTCGACCACTTCGCGTAGCCATCACCGCGTGCTCGGATCGCGGGGTGCCGATACAGGGCCGCCTGCGTCGGGGTCTGGCACGATGGGCAGGTGTCGAACCCGCTCACACCAACGTGTGTCCGTCATCCCGATCGGCCTACCGGACTCGCGTGTACGCGGTGCGGGCGGCCCGCCTGTCCTGATTGCCTGCGCCCGGCGTCGGTCGGGCAGCACTGTGTCGACTGTGTGCGGCAAGGGCAGCAGGACGTGCGACCGGTGCGAACCGTCAGCGGGGCACGCCAGGGCGGGCCCGTTCCCTATGTGACCTACGGGCTGATCGCGATCAATGTGCTGGTCTACGTGATCACCGCGGCGCAGGCCGGTAGCCCGATGGACAACTATCGCGGGTCGGCGGTGTTCCGCGAGTTCGTGCTGGTGCCGCTGCTGGTGGCCGACGGCGAGTGGTGGCGACTGTTCGGGTCGGGGTTCCTGCATTACGGCGCGATCCATCTGCTGGTCAATATGTTCGCGCTGTACGTCGTGGGGCGTGACCTCGAGCAGGTGCTCGGCCGGGTCAGGTACGGGTGCGTTTACCTGGTCTCGCTGCTCGGCGGGTCGGCGGCGGTCATGATGCTGTCCGATTCGATCACCGCGACGGCGGGCGCCTCGGGTGCGGTGTACGGCCTGTTCGGCGCCGTCACGGTGACGCTGATCCGGTTGCGGCAGAGCCCGACTCCGATGCTGGTGGTCATCGGCGTGAACGTGCTGATCAGTTTCTCGATCCCGGGAATCTCGCTGTGGGGCCACCTCGGCGGCCTGGCCGCCGGCACGTTGAGCGCGCTCGGCATCCTGTTCGTGCCCGGTTGGCTGTCGGCCCGCGATCAGCGATCCGCGCAACGCATCGGCTGGGCGGCACTCGGGGCGGTCGCGCTGGTCTGCCTGGCCGTGATCATCGCCGCCGTATTCTCGCTGCGCTCGGACCCGGACTTCGACGGACCACCGGCCGTCGCCGCGCCGACCCCTGTCGAAGTACCCAGGTAGTTCAGACCGGCAGTGCACGATCGCCATTCGGACCGAGTCGTTCGGCGTGGCGGCCTTCTGCAATGATCACGAACGACCAGCGACCGTCTGGTACTGCCGATATCGCGCGGTGACACAAAGATCGGGCTCCGATGATCAGAAGAAGCTTCGCCGCTGGTTGCCTGGCGGTAAGCGCGACAACGCTGGTTGCCTGTGCGGGCAATTCCACCGAGGACCGCGCGAATACGGTAGTTCCAGCGACCACCGCGCCCACGACCTCCGCTTCCGTGCAGGTTCAGGTCCCGCCGGCACCGGTGCAGACCGGCGCCACCCAGGTTCGGTTCGACCCCTGTGTCAGCGTGGGCGACGATCTGGTGACCCGCGCTGGATTCGACCCGGCTACTCGCGAAAGAGCCGCAGACGAAAGCGTATCCAGCCTCTTGACGACAATCGGTTGCCAATTCTGGCGTGAGGAACTCGTCGATGGCGAGAAGTATCCGACCGGCGGTTTGGGGGTGACGTCGAGCGACATGACGCTGGACGACATCAAGCGCAACCCGGGCCACACCGTATTCGACTCCGACCCGATCGGCGGGCGCGAAGCCGTGCTGTACCGGACTCCACAGGTCCCCAGCTCATGCTCAGCGTCCATCAAAGCCCCCGATGGAACCTTCACTGTGCGTCTGACAGTGCCCCCCGGTCCGGTTGCCGTGCCGGAGCCATGTGACCAGATCCGCCAACTGGCCGAAATCTTCAGCGAATCCCTCGGCGGCAACTAGGTCATTCGAGCATTGGGACATGGCACAGTTCTTCGGTTTTGACAGGCCATAGTCGTGCCCCTAAGGTCCGACCATGACCGGAGCGGGAGTCCGGCGGTGGGGAAACGACGTTCAGCTCCGCCTCGTTGAGTAGTGCACAGTTAGGGCATAACACCGATGGCGGAAACCTTCGCGGCGAATCCCAGTGAGATCGCTGGTCTCGGCAATCTCGTCACCTTGATCGCCGCGGACGCCCAGGCAGCCTCAGCCTTCGTGGCCAAGGAGGGGCGGGCCGCTGATTGGCTCCACGGACCGATCATCGACACGCTGGTAGCCCCCATCAATGACGCCGCCGAATGGATGTCCAAGCGCCACGAAGTGCTGGCGACTACCACCGCGAGCACCGGCACCGAACTCAACAAGGCCGCCTGGATGTATCACAGCCAGGATCAGAAGACCTACGCGGCGCTGAACGCACACACCGAATCCGGTCTCGCAGTAGGCGACAACGTCGAGGAGACCGGCGCCACGGCCCAATACGAGGGTGCCGCTACGTACCCGAAGCCGAAAGAGGTCAAACTCGACCCACCATCGGCGAACAAAGATGACGTCATCGGTCTCATCGCAGATATTTTCCCAACGCTCGGCAGCGTGAACGAATCGATCAAGAGCATGACTCGCGCGGCCGGCAACGAACAAGATCCACTGGGCAAATGCTTGTCGCCGATTCCCGGCAACTGGTCCGAGATCCGCAGGCTCGGCGACGTCTACAAGTCGGCAGGCAACGGCCTCGAGGCATGCGGTGAGAATCTCGAATCCGGAATCAAGCGGATCGACGGGACCACGAACAACACGCCGAATTGGGACGGTCAAGCCTCGGTAGCCTTCACCGACTGGGCTACAAAGCAGATCGCCGCGATGAAATGGGAAGGTCCTGTCGGCCGCGTCGTCAGCGACTGCGCGGGCGTGGTCGCCGATTTGATCAGGGATGGAATCAAAGCCATCATCGAAGGCTTGTGGGGGATGCTCAACAAGTATGTCGATTTCGACGACATCAAAGGTGCTCTCAAGTCGGTCGCCAACATCTTGTCCGCGGCCGTCCCGGCGCTGGGCGCTGCCCGGATCGCCAAACTCGTCGTTGATATCGCCACGATTGTCACAAACGCCGTCAACACGGTTCTCAAGATCAAAGAGCTCGTTGAGGCTTTCCAGAAGCTGCTCGAGTACATCAAGGATCCGATAGGCAAGTTGCAGGACAACGCGAAACAAAAATTGGAGGAGGCCGTCGCACCCGTCACCAAGAGGGTTGACCAGGCGACCCGAGCCACAGCTATCGGCCAGGATCTCACGCGAATCGCCGACTACGGCAACTACACGAACCGGCCGACCGAGGGCTATGACACCGGTGCCGCGCCGTGGGAGAACGCGAAATGACCCGGCCGCAGTGGGGCAGCATGCGAGAGCCCGATCTCGACGCCGAGGTGGAGGCTTTCGCGCGCAAGGTCATGGACGCCGCGGACGATCTACGAACGGCCACTATCCGCCTGAACAGCATAAACGTTGACGAACTCTTCAACAGCGCCACCGAGGTGACCGAGGAGTTCATCTCGATGGTCGCCGGGATGGACACGGCGTCCCCGGCACTGAAGGCCTACGCCGAAAGAGTAGCCGCCGGTGAATGCCGATGGTGCGACATCGAGACACTCGCCCGTCCGGTTCCACCGGAGGTCGCCGAGATGAAAAGCTTGCCGCAGGAGTTCATTTGGAAATGGACACCGGAACCCCCGCAAGCGCCACCTCCACCACCGCCGCCCGCGTGGCCACCCGCCCAGACTTCCACCGGTCGATTCCGACCAGCGGATAACGTCGTCGGCCCCAGCGACTGGCCGGAGGACTTCGAGGATTTCCCCGACGATCGGCCTTGGCGCTGAGACGCACCATGCCGTGACGTCGTGTTCCGAGGTGCCGCTACAGGTGGCTCATCACATTTCCGTTTTGCTTGAGGAGTTCGTATGGCGCGGTCGGGCAGGCTGGTCAACCCGATGACGCTGGTGTGGATATCGGGTGTCGCGGTCGGGTCGGTCATCTTCGTCGGGGGCGCACTGAATCTCGGTGTCGCACTAGCCCGATGGACCGGTTCCGGCGTCGCAATGGCGCTGTTCTTTCCAGCGAGCCTGATACTGGGAGTCCTTGGATGGATGGTCTTGTTGGCCGGCGCTTGGCGGATGCGGCGGGCTTATCTGCGGCGGGTCGGTAGCGAGGTGTCCGCAGTAGTGGTCGAGTCGGATCTGGAATGCAAACGCAGTAGAAGGCTGTTCAACTTCGATTTGTGGCGGCTACAGATCGAGGTTCAGTTCCCGCACCCGGATTCCGGTGCGGAGGTCCAGGTACGGAAGCAGTTCTTGTACCACGAGTTCCGGGTGGCCACAGCGCGAGCAATGGGTGAACAGCTGAGCATCGGGGCCTCGGTTCCCGTCCTGGTTCGTAAGAAGTCGGCCCTGATCGAAATTCCGAAGCGGCCTATGTGGATCGATATCTGGTGATGTACGGATCGATTCCCCGACGAAGTGCCCAGGTAGAAGCGAGTGCCCTGGTCGCGGCCGCATCGGCTCGGTGGCTACTGAAGAACCCTGTCGTGTCCGCGCACACTAGGCTCTGACTTCGTGGCGGTACTGGAGGGCGCGGCGCGCAAGACACTGGCGTTCGGGCGGCGAGCTCTCGGGCTCGACGTGTCGGCGCCCGATCACACCGTCGCGGTGCTGCATCGCGACGAGACCGAGGTCCCGGGGCTCGACAAGCGCGAACGCGCGCAACTGGACCGGATCCGGCTGATGGGCGCGACCGGCGCGGTGCTGATGGCGATCGCGGCGTTGGGCATCGGCGCCCAACCCGTGCACCAGAATCCGGTCTCCGGTGTTCGGGTGCTCGGGATCTTCGCGCGAGCGCACACCGGGTCGCTGGCGATGTGCATGTTCGGCACCGCGCTGGTGATCGGGGCGTGGTTGCTGCTGGGACGCTTCGCGATCGGTGGACTCGCGGGTTCGCCGCTGCACCGGCTGAGCCGCTCGCAACTGGACCGCACACTGCTGCTGTGGATCATCCCGCTGTCCGTGGCGCCACCCATGTTCAGCAACGATGTCTATTCCTATCTGGCACAGAGCGAGATCGCCGCCCGCGGCATCGACCCCTATTCCGAAGGCCCGGTCGCCGGACTCGGGATCGACAATGTGCTCACCAACAATGTGCCGACGATCTGGCGCGATACGCCCGCGCCGTACGGTCCACTGTTCCTGTGGATGGGCCGCGGTATCGCCGAGCTGACCGGCGACAACATCATCGCCGGGGTGTGGGTGCACCGGTTACTGGCGCTGGCCGGTGTGGCGCTGATCGTGTGGGCGCTGCCGCGGTTGTCGGTGCGTTGCGGGGTGGCTCCGGTGAGTGCGCTGTGGCTCGGTGCGGCGAACCCGCTGGTGCTGTTCCACCTGGTCGGCGGCGTGCACAACGACGCGCTGATGCTCGGTCTGATGCTGGCCGGAGTGGAGCTCATGCTGCGCGCGATCTACGGCGAAGGCGGCAGACCCGACCGGCTGACGGCCACGAATCTGCCACCTTTCGATGCCCGCGCCTACGGGCTGCTGATCGGCGGGGCGGTGGTGATCACGCTGTCGTCGTCGATCAAGCTCACGTCGATCATCGCCCTCGGGTTCGTCGGCATGGCATTGGCCAGACGCTGGGGCGGGTCGTTCGCGGCCGTCGCCAAAGCCGCGGCTCTGCTGGGTGTCATCGCCGTGGTGACAACGCTTTTCATCGGGTTCGCCAGCGGGCTCGGCTTCGGCTGGGTCCACACCCTCAGCGTCGCCAACGCCGTCCGGAGCTGGATGTCGCTGCCGACCATCATCGGCATCGTCACCGGATTCGGGGGCGTCCTGCTCGGCCTCGGCGATCACACGACCGCTCTGCTCTCGATCACCCGCCCGATCGCGGGACTGGTCGCGGTCTTCGTGACCCTGCGCATGCTCGTCGCGACCGGCGTGGGCAGGCTGCATCCGGTCGGCGCGATGGGTGTCTCGCTGGCGGCGATCGTGCTGCTGTTCCCGGTGGTCCAGCCCTGGTATCTGCTCTGGGCCATCATCCCGCTGGCGGCCTGGGCCACCCAGCCGGTGTTCCGCGTGCCCGCCGTCGCCTTCTCGGCGGTGGTCTCGATGCTGGTGATGCCGCGCGGTGCGGAATTCCAGGTCTTCCAGATCATCGGCGCCGCGCTGGCCGCCGTGGTCTGCTTCGCGCTGTTCTTCGCGCTCACCCGGCACACACTGCCCTGGCGGGCCCAGCCGGGGGTGTCGGCTCCGTCACAGGAGGGCACGGCTTACCGTGTGACATCGTGACAAGTCGCCCTGGACCCGCCGTTAGCGTCGACGGTGTGGTCAAGCATTATGGCGAGACCACCGCGGTAGACGGTCTCCGGTTCGACGTAGAGCCCGCCCAGGTCTTCGCTCTGCTCGGACCCAACGGCGCGGGCAAGACCACCACCGTCGAGATGTGCGAAGGCTTCGTGCGCCCGGACGCGGGCACGGTCCGCGTCCTCGGCCTGGACCCGATTGCCGACTCCGAACAGCTGCGACCGCGGATCGGCGTGATGCTCCAGGGCGGCGGCGCCTACCCCGGCGCCCGCGCCGGGGAGATGCTCGACCTGGTCGCGGCCTATTCCGCCGATCCCATCGACCCTGACTGGCTGCTGTCGACGCTCGGTCTGCGGGACAACCGCCGCACACCCTATCGACGCCTGTCCGGCGGTCAGCAGCAGCGGCTCGCGCTCGCGTGCGCGCTGGTCGGCAGGCCCGAGATCGTGTTCCTCGACGAACCCACCGCCGGTTTGGACGCGCAGGCGCGCCTGATCGTCTGGGAGCTCATCGACGCCCTGCGCCGCGACGGCGTGAGCGTCGTGCTCACCACGCACATGATGGACGAGGCCGAACAGCTCGCCGACCAGCTCGTGATCATCGATCACGGGCGGATCGTCGCGCAGGGCACCCCCGCCGAGGTCACCGCCCACGGCGCGGCAGGCCAGCTGCGGTTCTGCGCCCCACCGAAACTCGATATCGCCTTGCTGAAATCGGCCCTGCCGGAAGGTTTCTCGCCGCACGAGACCACGCCGGGGATGTACCTGATCGAGGGCGAGATCACCCCGCAGGTCCTGGCCACGCTCACCGCCTGGTGCGCCAGGATGGACGTGCTCGCCACCGACATCCGCATCGACCAGCGTCGCCTGGAAGACGTTTTCCTCGAACTGACCGGACGGGACCTGCGCGGATGAGCGAGACCACCAGCCGTTTCCTGCCCGGCACCTTCGCCCCCGATCCGCGGCCTGCCTCGCGGATGGCGATGCTCACGGCGCAGACCGGGCTCGAGCTGAAGCTGTTGTTGCGCAACGGCGAACAGCTGCTGCTCACCATGTTCATCCCGATCACCCTGCTGATCGGCCTGACCCTGTTGCCGTTCGGCGATCTCGGCGAGCATCGGGTCGACCGGATTGTGCCGATGGTGATGATGACCGCGGTGATGTCGACCGCGTTCACCGGCCAGGCCATCGCTGTCGGCTTCGACCGCCGCTACGGCGCCCTCAAACGGCTCGGTGCGACACCGCTGCCCCGCTGGGGCGTGATCGCGGGCAAGTGCGCGGCCGTGCTCATCGTGGTGGTGCTGCAGGCGATGCTGCTCGGTGCCATCGGCGTCGCGCTCGGCTGGCGACCCGGCATCGGCGGACTCGCGCTCGGCGCCTTGGTGATCGCTCTCGGCACGGCCACTTTCGCGGCGATGGGACTGCTGCTCGGCGGAACGCTCAAGGCCGAGGTCGTGCTGGCGCTGGCCAACATCCTGTGGTTCATCATGCTCGGCATCGCCAGCCTGGTGCTCGTCGACTCCCTGCCCACCGCGCTCACCGTGATCGCACGGCTCATCCCGTCCGGTGCGCTGGCATATGCGCTGGATGCGGCGCTGTCGGGGTCGATCGACTGGTTCGGGGTGGCGGTGCTCGCGGTGTGGGGCGTGGTGTGCGGATGGCTCGCGACCAGGCTGTTCCGCTTCCACTGACGTGACCAACGACGCACTGTAGTAGCCCTGGTATCAGCGTCGAATTATCGGCCGGTACCATTCCTGACGTGCTGTATCGCGCCTTCGTTGGCCTCGTCGACCGGCTGCCGCTCCCCTCGCTGCGGGTGCAGCGGCTCATCGCCATCGCGGTGATCCTGAGCCAGGCGGGCATCTCGGTGACCGGCGCCATCGTGCGCGTCACCGCCTCCGGGCTCGGCTGCCCGACCTGGCCGCAGTGCTTCCCCGGCAGTTTCACCCCGATCGGGGTCTCGGAAGTACCCGTCCTGCACCAGACCGTGGAGTTCGGCAACCGGCTGCTCACCTTCGCGGTGACGCTGTGCGCCGGGCTGATCGTGCTCGCAGTCGTCCGGGCGCGCAGGCGCAAGACAGTTCTGACCTACGCCTGGCTGATGCCGGCGGGCACCGTCGTGCAGGCCGTCATCGGCGGGATCACCGTGCGCACCGGGCTGCTGTGGTGGACCGTGGCGGTGCACCTGCTCGCCTCGATGGCGATGGTGTGGCTCGCGGTGGTGCTCTACGCGAAGATCTGCGAACCCGACGACGGCATCGAGACCGTCCAGGTGCCCGCTCCCCTGCGCTGGCTCACCGCCCTGTCCGGGGTGGCGCTCGCGGGGGTGCTCATCGCGGGCACACTGGTCACCGCGGCCGGGCCGCACGCCGGTGACAAGAGCATCGAGCGACAGGTCGAGCGCCTCGAAGTCGAGATCGTCACCCTGGTGCATCTGCACTCGCAGTTGATGATCGGGTATCTCGCACTGCTCGTCGGGCTCGCGTTCGGGCTCTTCGCCGTCGGCATCACGCCCGCTGTCCGCAAGCGGTTGTTCGTGTTGCTCGCGATCGTGCTCGCCCAGGGGCTTGTCGGTGTCGTCCAGTACTTCACCGATGTGCCCGCTGCCCTCGTCGCCATCCACGTCGGTGGCGCCGCCGCCTGCACCGCCGCGACCGCCGCGCTGTGGGCGTCGCTGCGCACGCGCGAGAAGGTCGAGGTGCCCACGGTCGCTCAGGCTTCCGTGCGCTGACCCGTCCCAACGAAACAGCCCGCGATCGGTGCATCCGATCGCGGGCTGTTCGATGTTCGTCGGCCGTTGCGCCGCGAGGATCAGGCGCCTGCGAACAACTTTCCGTTGCGCGCCTTCGGGAACTTGGTCTGACCGGCGACCCAGCCGGCCATCCTGGCCCAGTGTGACGGGGCCGGGGTGACGATCGAGCCGAGCTCGCGGCTCCACTCGTCGGTCTCGACGAGCCCGTCGACTCGCTCGACGAGTGCCTTCGCGGTCGCCAGATCGCCGACCACCCGGTCACCGAGGATGCCGTCGGCGCCGACAAGGGTGATCCGGACACCCTGCTCGCCGAGATACTGCAGCACGGCCGTTCCCGAACCACCGTGCTCAGCGAGGAATTTCACGATGGACTTCTCGACCTCGGCCGGCACCTTCACGGCCTCGGGGGTGGCGGTTGTACTCATGCACCGCAGTTTACCGGCCGGTAGTTTCCAGTCCAGCCCCGAGTGGTCTGGAACACGGGGTGTAGAAAGGGGACTCATGCGCGCGATTCAGGTTTCCGAGCACGGCGGTCCCGAGGTTCTGCAGTACGTGGAGGTGGCCGACCCCCAGGCCGGCCCCGGCCAGCTGCTGGTGAAGACCCAGGGTGTGGGTGTCAATTACATCGATATCTACTTCCGCACCGGCCTCTACCCGCAGGCGACGCCCTACACCCCCGGCTCCGAGGGAACGGGGCTCGTGGTGGCGATCGGCTCGGACGTCACCGAATTCGCGGTCGGCGACCGGGTCGCCTGGGCATCAGCGCCCGGCAGCTACGCGGAGTTGGTCGCGGTCGACGAGGCCGTCGCGGTGCAGGTCCCCGACGGCGTCGAACCGGCCGTCGCCGCCGCCGCGCTCCTGCAGGGCATGACCGCCCACTACCTCACCGAATCCGTGTTCACCCCCGAACCCGGCGACCCGGTCCTCATCCACGCGGGCGCGGGCGGGGTTGGCCTGCTGCTCACCCAGATGGCTGTCGCGAAGGGCGCCCGCGTCATCACCACGGTCTCCACCGACGCCAAGGAAAAGCTCTCGCGTGAAGCGGGTGCCACCGACGTCCTGCGCTACGGCGACGACCTCGCCGCCCGCGTCCGCGACCTCACCGACGGCATCGGCGTAGCCGCGGTCTACGACGGCGTCGGCGCCAGCACCTTCGAAGCCGGCCTCGCCTCCCTCCGCGTCCGCGGCACCCTCGCCCTCTTCGGCGCGGCCAGCGGCGCGGTCCCCCCTTTCGACCCGCAACGACTCAATCCCGCCGGTTCGCTCTGGCTCACCCGACCGTCTCTGGGCGCCTACACCCGCGACCGCACCGAATTCCTCTGGCGCGCAACGGATGTCTTCGACTGGATCGCCGCGGGAACCCTGAACCTGCGCGTCGGCGCTACCTACCCGCTGGCAGATGCGACTCAGGCACAGCGCGATCTCGCGGCGCGCAAGACCACCGGCTCGATCGTGCTGCTGCCCTAGCCACGACCTCGACTGTCCGCTCACCCGGAAAAGCGCATACCGGCTCGAGCAGCTCTCACCGCGGCCCCGACAGCCGGAAACGACAGTGGCCGGGCATCGCTGCCCGGCCACTGGTCGAGAATGTCTTACAGCCCGATGAAGCTGCCGACCGTTTCCCACCCGAGCACCGAGTCGACGGCCAGCCCACAGAACACCACCGCGAGGTAGTTGTTCGACTGCAGGAACAGCTTCAGCGGCTTCACCGACTCGCCGCGGCGCACCCCGGCGTAGAGCTGGTGCGCCATCAGCAGGAACCAGGCACCGGCCACCAGCGCCACAGCGGCGTAGATGACGCCCGTCGCGGGAACCAACGCCATCGTCGCGAGCACCGTCAACCAGGTGTAGATGACGATCTGCTTCGTCACGACCTGCTCGGTAGCGACCACCGGCAGCATCGGCACGCCGGCCGCGCGGTAGTCCTCCTTGTAGCGCATGGCCAGCGCCCAGGTGTGCGGCGGCGTCCAGAAGAAGATCACCGCGAACAGCACCAGCGCGGGCCAGCCGATATCGCCGGTCACCGCGGACCAGCCGACGAGGGCGGGCATACACCCGGCCGCGCCACCCCACACGACATTCTGCGAGGTCCGGCGCTTGAGGCCCTTGGTGTAGACGAAAACGTAGAACAGGATCGTCGCGACGACGAGCGCGCCGCTGAGTAGGTTGGCCTGCCACCACAGCCAGGCGAAGGAGATCGCGCCGAGCGCGACACCGAACACGAGCGCGTGCGAGGTGGGCACCGCATCGCGGGCCAGTGGCCGCCGTGCGGTCCGCTTCATCACCTTGTCGATGTCGGCGTCGGCGACACAGTTGAGGGTGTTGGCACTGGCCGCGCCCATCCAGCCACCGAACAGGGTGACCAGGATGAGCCGGATATCGACGGTGCCGCGGTCGGCCAGCAGCATCGTCGGAATAGTCGCGACGAGCAGCAGCTCGATGACGCGTGGCTTGGTGAGGGCGATGTAGGCAAGGGGCTTGCGCACTATCCGCGCGCCGAGACTGTCGCCCGCCAGGCGATCGGCCAGCGCCGTCGACGAAGTTCCGTGCGCACCGCTACTACCCGGCTCGTGACCGATCCGCACTGTATCTCCTCGCACGCTGTGCTTCGCTTCGCATCCGGTAATGGAACGAGCAGCGCGCGGCTGCGGCGCGGCCACTACTACAGAGGATGGTAGACCCACTCACCTGCCGCTCCGCGCCAGACCCCCGCCACCGTGGGCGCGGTCACTACGCCCCACGAGCCCGCATCCCGGGCCCACTCGGCGGTGAACCCGCATCGACGCGCAGGTGAACGGCACCGCGACGGGCTCCGTCCGCACGGCGGCGAGGGTCTGCACCGCACACCGCCGACGCACGGCGATCCGCACTAGACTCAACGCCAGGGTTCGCGCCAACCGCTGTAGCAGCACCACTAGGGTATTCCTGTACATCGGTACGCATCCCGGCCGCGTGCGACCCGCTGTCGAACACCATCGCCGCTGCCAAGCTATCGCCGTCGACGAAACCTAGGTCAGGAGAACTACGGTCGTGCCAGTCACAGACGACATTCGCGCCCTCACTCAGCGGAACTATCCCAGCGACTGGACGGACCTCGACACCTTGGCCGTCGACACCGCCCGGGTACTCGCTGCCGACGCCGTGCAGAAGGCGGGCAACGGGCACCCCGGTACCGCGATGAGCCTCGCGCCGGTCGCCTACACCCTCTTCCAGCGCACGATGCGCCACAACCCGGCGGATCCGAGCTGGGTGGGTCGCGATCGCTTCGTGCTGTCCTGTGGACATTCCAGCCTCACCCTCTACATCGAGCTCTACCTGGCCGGTTTCGGTCTGGAGCTGACCGACCTCGAGCAGTTGCGCCAGTGGGGTTCGCTCACCCCGGGTCACCCCGAGTTCCGCCACACCGACGGCGTCGAGATCACGACCGGCCCGCTGGGCCAGGGCCTGGCCTCGGCGGTCGGCATGGCGATGGCCGCCCGACGTGAGCGTGGGCTGTTCGATCCGAACGCTCCCGAGGGCACCAGCCCGTTCGACCACTTCATCTACACGATCGCCTCCGACGGCGACCTGCAGGAGGGCGTCACCGCCGAGGCCTCCTCGATCGCGGGCACCCAGCAGCTGGGCAACCTCGTGGTGATCTACGACGACAACGAGATCTCCATCGAGGACGACACCGATATCGCCTTCACCGAAGACGTGGCCAAGCGGTACGAGGCCTACGGCTGGCAGGTGCAGATCGTCGAAGGCGGCGAAGACGTGGTGGCCATCGAGAAGGCCCTGGATGCGGCCAGGGCCGAGACGTCGAAGCCCTCGATCATCATCCTGCGCACCATCATCGGCTTCCCTGCCCCGAACAAGATGAACACCGGTGGCGCGCACGGCGCCGCGCTCGGCCCCGACGAGGTCGCCGCGGTGAAGAAGGCGCTGGGCTTCGACCCGGAGAAGTCCTTCGTCGTCGACCCTGCCGTCATCGAGCACACCCGCAAGGCACTGGCCCGCGGCGCGCAGGCACAGGCGCAGTGGCGGCAGAGCTTCGACAAGTGGGCCGAGGCCAACCCCTCGAACAAGGCGCTGTTCGATCGTCTGCAGACCCGCTCGCTGCCCAAGGGCTGGACCGAGGCGCTGCCGAGCTTCGAGGTCGACCCCAAGGGCATGGCCACCCGCAAGGCGTCGGGCAAGTTCCTCGCCGCGGTCGCCGACGAGCTGCCCGAGCTGTGGGGCGGTTCGGCCGACCTGGCCGAGTCCAACAACACCACGATGCCGGGCCAGGCCAGCTTCGGCCCCGAGTCGATCTCCACCGGCGCGTGGAAGGCCAACCCGTACGGGCGCACCCTGCACTTCGGTATCCGTGAGCACGCGATGGGCTCGATCCTCAACGGCATCGCGCTGCACGGCCCGACCCGCCCCTACGGCGGCACCTTCCTCGTGTTCAGCGACTACATGCGCCCGGCCGTCCGCCTGGCCGCGCTGATGCGGGTGCCCGCCATCTATGTCTGGACCCACGACTCCATCGGCCTCGGCGAGGACGGCCCGACCCACCAGCCGATCGAGCACCTGGCCGCGCTGCGCGCGATCCCCGGCCTCAACGTCGTGCGCCCCGGCGATGCCAACGAGACCGTGTACGCCTGGCGCACCGTCCTCGAACGCGACTCCGACGAACACACCTCGCACTTCTCGGTCCATGACGCGCCGCACCAGGACGGCCCGTCCGCGCTGGCGCTGACCCGCCAGGACATCCCGACCCTGGAGGGCACCAGCTACGAAGGCGTGAAGAAGGGCGGCTACATCCTGGCCGAGGCTTCCACCGGCACCCCCCAGGTGATCCTCATCGGCACCGGTTCCGAGGTCCACCTCGCGGTCGCCGCGCGCACTACGCTGGAAGAGCAGGGCATCCCGACCCGCGTGGTCTCGATGCCGTGTGTGGAGTGGTTCGACGCGCAGGATCAGGGATACCGCGACGAGGTGCTGCCCCCGTCGGTGCGGGCCAGGGTCGCGGTCGAGGCCGGTATCGCGATGCCGTGGCACCGATTCGTCGGTGACGCGGGCGAGGTCGTCGGCATCGACCACTTCGGCGCGTCGGCCGACTACAAGACTCTGTACCGCGAATTCGGTATCACCCCCGATGCCGTCGTCCGCGCGGCACTGCGTTCCACCGACAAGGTGAAGGGGTAAGACCATGGCACAGAACGAGAACCTCGCCGCGCTCGCGGCCGCGGGCGTCTCGGTGTGGCTCGACGATCTCTCGCGTGATCGCATCCAGTCCGGCAATCTCGCCGACCTGGTCGCGACCCGCAGCGTCGTCGGTGTCACCACCAATCCGAGCATCTTCCAGGCCGCGATGAGCGTGGGCCACGCCTACGACGCACAGCTGAAAGACCTTGCGGCCCAAGGCGCCGACGCCGACGCGGCGATCCGCACGATGACCACCGATGACGTGCGCGCCGCCTGCGACGTGCTCGCGCCGGTGTTCGAGGCGACCGGTGGGGTGGACGGGCGGGTGTCGATCGAGGTCGACCCGCGCTTCGCCTTCGACGCCGACAAGACCGTCGCCCAGGCGATCGAGCTGTGGAAGATCGTCGACCGCAAGAACCTGTTCATCAAGATCCCGGCCACCGAGGCCGGGCTGCCCGCGATCACCTCGGTGCTCACCGAGGGCATCAGCGTGAACGTGACGCTGATCTTCTCGGTACCGCGCTACCGCGCGGTGATGGGCGCCTACCTCGACGGTCTGCGCAACGCCAAGATCGGTGGCCACGACCTGGCCAAGATCCACTCGGTCGCGTCGTTCTTCGTGTCCCGGGTCGACACCGAGATCGACAAGCGCCTCGAGGCGATCGGTACCCCGGAGGCACTTGCCCTGCGCGGCAAGGCGGGTGTGGCCAACGCCCGGCTGGCGTACGCCGAATACCAGGACGTGTTCGACGGTGGCGCGCACACCTCCACCTACAACCACCTGGCCGCACAGGGTGGCAACCGGCAGCGGCCGCTGTGGGCGTCGACCGGGGTGAAGAACCCGGATTACCCCGACACCCTCTACGTCACCGAACTCGTCGGCCCGAACACGGTCAACACCCTGCCGGAGAAGACGCTGCAGGCGTTCGCCGATCACGGTGAGCTGCAGGGCGATACGCTCAGCGGCCGCGGCGCCGAGGGCGCACAGGTCTTCGCCGACCTGGCCGCGGTCGGTATCGATCTCGACGATGTGTTCGCACTGCTCGAGCGCGAAGGTGTCGACAAGTTCGAGGGCGCGTGGGGCGAACTGATCGAGGCCACCACCGGCCAGCTGAACATCGCGGCGGAGGGCAACTAGCACGATGGCCGGCACAGCATCGACGGATCAGGCGGCGGGGCTGTGGCACAACCCGCTGCGCGACGAACGCGACAAACGGGTCCCCTTCATCGCGGGCCCGTGCAGCTTGGTGATCTTCGGTGTCACCGGAGATCTGTCCCGCAAGAAGCTGATGCCGGCCATCTATGACCTCGCGAACCAGGGGCTGTTGCCGCCTGGTTTCGCCCTGGTCGGCTTCGCTCGGCGCAACTACGCCGACGAAGACTTCGCCTCGGTGGTACTCGAGGCCGTGAAGAAGCACGCGCGCACCCCCTTCCGCCAGGAAGTCTGGGATCACCTGGCCGAAGGGGTGCGGTTCGTGCAGGGCAGTTTCGACGACGACGCGGCTTTCTCGACGCTCGCCGACACCCTGAAGAGCCTCGACGAGACCCGCGGCACCGGCGGCAATTACGCCTTCTACCTGTCGATTCCGCCGAACATGTTCCCCGTGGTGCTCGACCAGCTCTCCGAGCACGACCTGGCCGAGGCCGAGCCGGAGCCCGACGGGTACACCCCGTGGCGGCGTGTGGTGATCGAGAAGCCGTTCGGTCACGACCTGACCAGCGCCAAGGAGCTCAACGCGCTGGTGAACCGGGTGTTCCCGGAGGAGCAGGTCTTCCGGATCGACCACTATCTCGGCAAGGAGACGGTCCAGAACATTCTGGCGCTGCGCTTCGCCAACGAGTTGTTCGAGCCGATCTGGAACGCCAACTATGTCGACAGCGTGCAGATCACCATGGCCGAGGACATCGGGTTGGGCGGTCGCGCAGGCTATTACGACGGGATCGGCGCCGCGCGCGACGTCATCCAGAACCACCTGTTGCAGTTGCTCGCGCTGACCGCGATGGAGGAACCGACCTCCTTCGAGCCGATGCAGCTCACCACGGAGAAGATCAAGGCTCTCTCGGCCACCAAACTCGTTGCGCCGCTGGATGAGACGACCGCGCGCGGCCAGTACACCGAGGGCTGGCAGGGCAGCGAGCACGTCGTCGGCCTGCATCAGGAGGAAGGCTTCGATCCGCAATCGCGGACCGAGACCTACGCCGCGATCACCCTGCACGTGGAAAACCGGCGCTGGGCGGGTGTGCCGTTCTATCTGCGCACCGGAAAACGCTTGGGCCGCAGGGTGACCGAGATCGCGGTGGTGTTCAAACGCGCACCGCACCTGCCCTTCGATCAGACGATGACCGAGGAGCTCGGCCAGAACGCCCTGGTCATCCGGGTGCAGCCGGACGAGGGCATCACCCTGCGCTTCGGTTCCAAGGTCCCCGGCTCCGGCATGGAAGTGCGCGATGTGAACATGGACTTCAGCTACGGCGAGGCGTTCACCGAGTCCTCCCCCGAGGCCTACGAACGGCTCATCCTCGACGTGCTGCTCGGTGTGCCGTCGCTGTTCCCGGTCAACGCGGAGGTCGAATTGTCCTGGCGCATCCTCGATCCCGTGCTCGCGCACTGGGCCGCGGGCGGCAAACCCGAACCCTACGAGGCCGGGACCTGGGGTCCCACCTCGGCCGATGAGATGCTCGCGCGCAGCGGGCGGGAATGGCGGCGTCCGTGATCGTCGACATGCCCGACACCAATACCGTCGATGTCGGCAAGCGGATGGTGCAGTTGCGCGAGACCAACGGCGTGATCACCCAGGGCCGGGTGCTCACGCTGGTGGTATGCACCCTCGACTCCTCCGAGGCCGAGGACGCGATCGACGCCGCCAACGACGCCAGTCGCGAACATCCCTGCCGGGTCATCGTGCTGGCCCGTGGTGACCGCGACGCCGAGGACCGCCTCGACGCCCAGATCCGGGTGGGCGGCGACGCCGGTGCGGCCGAGGTGATCGTGCTGCGCCTGCAAGGTGCGCTGGTGAACCACGAGAGCAGCGTCGTGACCCCGTTCCTGCTGCCCGACACCCCGGTGGTGGCGTGGTGGCCGCGTGGCGCGCCGGAGTTCCCGTCGCTGGATTCGGTGGGCAAGCTCGCCAAGCGCCGCATCACCGATGCCACCTTCGCTCCCGATCCGATGGGCGCGATCAAGAAGCGCGCGGCCAGTTACGCCGCCGGCGACACCGATCTGGCCTGGAGCCGGATCACCTACTGGCGGGCGCTGCTGGCCGCGGCACTGGACGAGCCGCCGTTCGAACCGGTCACCTCGGTGATCGTGTCGGGCCTTGCGTCCGAACCCGCACT
Organism: Nocardia sp. FBN12; assembly: GCF_050320175.1. Lineage (GTDB taxonomy): Bacteria > Actinomycetota > Actinomycetes > Mycobacteriales > Mycobacteriaceae > Nocardia. Next base: position 3,368,251 of record NZ_CP190048.1, read on the forward strand.
CGACACCCTGGCCGGTTGGCTGGCCTCCCGGTTGCACTGCCCGGTGATCCGCCGGACCGGGGAGTTGAAGGTGGAAATCCAGCGCGCCACCGATTCGATCGCCATCGAACGCCCGCAACTAGGAAGGACGGCCACGCTGACCCGCACCGGCGAACCCGACCAGCGGATCGCGCTGGCACGCCGGGAAACTCGCGATTGCCTCGCCGAAGAACTGCGCCGGCTCGACGCCGACGAGATCTACGCCGAGGCGCTCGCCGGAATCGAGAAGGTGACCTATGAGTGATCTCGACCATGACGACCTCGGTGCCGAATTCCCCGCCAATACGATCGAGATCCACGACGACGCCGACTTGCTCGCCGACGCCGCCGCCGAACGCTTCGTCGACGTGATCGTCGCCGCCCAGGCCGAACGCGGCCACGCCTCGGTCGCGCTCACCGGCGGCAGTGACGGCATCCGCCTGCTCGAACGCGTCCGCCAGACCCCCGGCGCCATCGACTGGTCCACCCTCTACGTCTACTGGGGCGACGAACGTTTCGTCCCGGTCGGGGACAAGGACCGCAACGAACTCCAGGCCCGCGAGGCGCTGCTGGACTTCGTCCCGCTCGACCCGGCCCACGTCTTCCCGATCGCCCCCTCCGACGGCGCCTACGGCTCGCCCGAGGAAGCCGCCGCCGCCTACGCCCAGCTCGTGCACACCGAACTCGACGAACGCGGCGAATTCGACCTCACGGTCCTCGGCATGGGCCCCGAAGGCCACATCAACTCCCTGTTCCCGCACTCACCGGCAGTGCAAGAAACAACGGATTATGTTGTCGCCGTCCATGATTGCCCGAAGCCCCCACCGACCAGGGTCACGATGACCCTGCCCGCGGTGCACCGCTCCCGCCACGTGATGCTCGTGGTCAGCGGCGAAGGCAAGGCCGCCGCCGTGGCCGCGGCCGTCAACGACGCCTCCCCCGACGAGATTCCGTCGGCAGGCGCGGTCGGCATCGAGTCGACCACCTGGGTGATCGACGAGCCCGCCGCGACGGGCCTGCTCCTCGACGAGGAATAACGCACCTGACGAAGCCGGGCCCGTGATCGGGCCCGGCTTCGTCGTGTCAGGTGACGGGAGTCAGGGAGGTCGTCCAGAAATCGGCATAGCGACCTGCTCGGCGGAGGAGTTCTTCGTGGGTGCCGTCCTCCTGGATGTGGGCGTTGTCGAGGAAGACGATGCGGTCGGCGCGGTGGACGGTGCGTAGGCGGTGGGCGACCATCACCACGGTTCGGCCCGCCATCAGGCGTTCGATTCCCTCGTGGACCGCGGCCTCGTTGAGTGGGTCGAGGGCGGAGGTCACCTCGTCCAGCAGGACGATCGGGGCGTCTTTCAGTAGTGCTCGGGCGATCGAAACACGTTGGCGTTCACCGCCGGACAGTGACGTGCCGCCTTCGCCGACGTTGGTTGTCCAGCCGCCGGGGAGCCGGTCGATCACCTCGTCGAGGCGGGCCGCGGTGGCGGCCGTTCTGACCTCGTCGTCGGTGGCGTCGGGGCGGCCGAGGCGGATGTTGTCCTCGATGGTGCCGTCGAAGAGGTAAACGTCCTGGAACACGATGGCGAACTGGGCCATCAGCGTTTCGGTACTGATCGAGCGCACGTCGACACCGCCGATGCGCACGGTCCCCGCGTCGACGTCGTAGAAGCGGGCGAGTAGTTGCAGGAGAGTGGTTTTACCCGCTCCGGAGGGGCCGACAACGGCGAGCCGTTGCCCCTGGGGAACCGTCAGTGACACGTCGTCGAGCACCGTCCTGGTGCCGTGCCGGAAGCTGACGGCGTCGAAGGTCAGGTCGTGGGCTCGCGGCTGGAGTGGCGTGCTGGGTTCGGGCAGGGTCTCGGTGCGCAGGAGTGCGTCGAGGCGAACCAGTTCCGATCGGGCGCTGCGCAGTTGACCGCCGATATCGGCCAGTGACAGCAGCGGGTCGGCGCAGCGGGCGGCCAGGATCAGGATGGCCAAAACCTCTGCCGCGCCGATGTTTCCGCCGAGGGCGAGGTAGGCGCCGAGGGCGAGCAGCACGGTGAACATCGCCTGCACCGCCAGCGAGAGACCGAGGATTGCGGGCAGCGCGGTGAAGGCTCGGCGGCGCGACGCGCGAGCGACTTCGCGCAGCGAGTCGTCGAGCAGGTCGAACCGTTGCGCGGTGCGCCCTCCGGCCCGCAGGATCGGCTGGGCTTGCAGGTATTCGATGACACGTTGCGCGGCATCGTGATCGCGCTGGTGCCGATCCTCGTCGCCGGCCGCCATCGAGCGCCCGGACCAGACCTGGATCGCCGCCACGATCGGTACCGCGGCGGCCGCGGCCGCCCCCAGCTGCCAGTTGAACGCGAACATCACGACGATGATCGTCAGCGGCGTCACGGCGGCGGAGATGAGCGGCGCCATCAGGTGGGCGAGCACGCTCAACGCTTGCAGCACACCGCGACTCGCGAGCACCGATACCTCCCCGACGCGACCCGCTGTGTACCAGCCGATGGGGAGCCGGGCCAGGTGGTCGCCGAGTCGGTAGTACACGCCACGCAGCAAGGTGGTTCCGACGCGGAAACCGGAAAGATCGCTGCGGTAGCGCAGGACCGCGTAGAGGGCGACGGCACCTCCCAGCGCGATCAGCCAGGTTTGGGCGTCGGCGGGCCGGTCACCGAACAGCGCTCGCAATACCGGAACCAGTAGCGCGTAGGAAAAGCCCTCGGCGACCGCGGTCACGGTCATCAGCGCGACGGTGCGCCGCACCGGTTTCGCGTACTCGGGTCCGAGCACGCGCAACAGCATGCGAATCATCGTGGGTCTCCCTGTAGTTCCGCGGTCACCGTCCGGTGCGCGTGCCAGAAGTCGGCGAATCTTCCTTGCCGGGTGAGCAGATCCGCGGGTCGGCCCTGTTCGATGATCGTGCCGTTGTCGAGCAGCACGACGGTGTCGGCGTCGGCGATCGTTTCCAGGCGGTGGGCGATGACCAGGACGGTCCGGTCGCCGCCGCGCGAGGCCAAAGCTTGTCGCACCGCCTGTTCGGTGTGTGGGTCGGCGAACGCGGTCGCCTCGTCCAGGATCAGGACGGGCGCGTCGGCGAGCAGTGCCCTTGCGAGCGAAATCCGTTGTGCCTCACCGCCGGACAGGGACGCGCCGTCACCGATCACGGTGTCGTAGCCGTGCGGCAACGCGAGGATTCGGTCGTGGATGTTCGCCAGCCGCGCGGCGCGAATGACGGTGTCGCGGTCCGCGTGTGGGACGGCCAGGGCGATATTGTCCGCGATCGACGCGCGCAGCAGGCGCACATCCTGGAAGACGAACGAGACCGTCCGGTAGAGCTCGCGGCTGCCGAGTTCGCGTAGATCGACTCCGCCGAGCGCGACGGTGCCGTGGCTCGGATCGAAGAACCGCGGCAGCAGCTGGACCAGGGTGGATTTGCCGCTGCCCGACGGCCCGACGAGCGCCGTGACGGTACCGGGCTCGAGCACCAGGTCGATCCCACGCAGTACTTCGTGCTCGGTGTCGTAGCCGAACCGGACCCCGCGCAACTCCACCCGGTGCCCCCGCGGTGCTCGCGGCCGGGTCGGCTCGGGCAGCGGCGCCTCGTCGAGAACGTCACGAATTCGGCCTGCCGCGCGACCGGCGGCTTGCAGGTCGTCGAAACCGTGCCCGAGGGCCGCCACGGGCGCGGTCAGTCCGATGCCGAGCAGCAGAAACGGCAGTAGATCAGCCGGGGCCAGCCCACCGTTCGTGATCAGCACCGCACCGCCGATCAGCACGACCAGCAGCACGAACGGCGGCGACAACGCCACCTGCATGCCGGCCGCGGGACCCGCGAGGCCACGCACCATCCGCAGGAAGATATCCGCGAAATCGTCGGTGGCCGTGCGGAATCGGCGATGGGCACGCTCGGAACCGCCGAATGCCTTCACCACGGCGATGCCCTGCACGAACTCGACGACCGAGCTGGCGATGCCACCCATGGCCGTGTCGAAATCCTGCTGTTCGCGCAGCCGGGTGGGGGTCATCATCAACGGGACGAGCGCGATGGCCAGCACCACCGGGATCAGGGTGATGAGGGTGAGCCGCCAGTCGACGGTGAACAGGTAAGCCAGCGAGACCAACGGCACCACGAACGCGGACACCAGCTCGCCGGGCGCGTGGGCGATGAACGGGTGCACGGCGCTCACGTCCTCACCCACGATCTTCGCCAGTTCGCCCGTGCGGCGTCGCGCGAACCAGCCGATCGGCACTCGCCCGAGCTGGTCGGCCAACTGCCGCCGGAACGACAGCTGAACCCGATCATCGAGAAGGTGCCCGATGGCCGAAGATGCCGCGGTACACAGCAATCGGACCAGCAGGCCCACCGCACCGGCCAGCACGACGAGCCACACATGAGCGCGGTCGATCTCGCCGGGCGACAACACCGTGCGGCCCAACTCGACCACTGCCAGCAAGGGTGCAAGCCCGGCCACGGCACCGATGACCTGCAAGATCACCACTGCCGTGAAACTGCCGAGATACGGACGAAGCAGCGCGGTGAGGCTCGTTGCCGGAGCTTGCTCGCGGATCATCGACGCGCTCCCGGACGCACGGACAGGTGGCTGCGCAGATGGTCGAGAATCTCCGCACGAGCCGGTCTGGCGGCGGGGATCAGACCAGACATGCTCAGAAAGCCGTGTACCGCTTCGGGATAGCGGGTCAGCGTCACCGCTGCCCCCGCCTGCCGCAATCGATCGGCATAGGCCGACGATTGATCTTCCAGCGGATCCAGGCCCGCGGACTGCAGGAGCGTCGGGGCGGAACCGGCGAGGTCGTCGTGGAACATCGGCGATATCGCGCGGGCATCGAAACCCGCTGGCAGCGCGATGCGGTGCACCGCACGGCAATGGGCCGGGGTCGCCGTGGGGCTGTCCGCGTTCTCGGTGAACGAGGGGTACTCGAACGCCCCGTCGGTCCAGTCGAGTTGGGGATTGATCAGGACCTGCGTCCGCAGCTCACGAATCTCGCGGGCGGTCGACACCGCCAGCGATGCCCCCGCACTACTACCGAGCAGCGCGAGCAGCGCCCCGTCCGCGCCCCACTCCCCCGCCCGCGCGACGAGCACCGGCACCGCATCCCGGGCATCCTCGAAAGCCGCCGGAATCGGATACTCCGGCGCGAGCCGATAGTCCACCGACGCGACCACCGCCGGACACTCGGCAGCCAGGTGACTCAGCAACCAATCATCCTGCGCGGGCACCCCGCTGACGCACCCACCGCCGTGAAAAGCGACGATCAACGGCAGCCCCGAGCCCCCGCGCACCGGCCGATGCACGCGAACATTCAGTGTGCGACCGGGCAATTCGAGTGTGTGGTCGGTGCCGAGTGCACCGCGGTCCGACTTACCGGTGATCAATGTCCCGAGCGCGGACCGCCGCAACTTCTCCTGCGCCGCCCGCACTTCGACTACCTCCGCCTGGGTGATCGAATCCCAATCCGGCCCAGCATGGAGGGCGGCCAACACCCGCATCCGTAGGGGAACTCTGCCTCGCATGACGTACCTCCTGGCGCTCGCTCACCGCCCGTTCCCGGCGGCGTACCGATACCCTGACAGCCGCGAACACCGCGGCGCTTTCGGAAACATGCGGTCACCTTCGACGGCGCGTTCGAGTCGTCTAAACCTTTTTCTGCCAGATCATGATCAATCGCACAGCGCGTCGTCATATCCCCTGTCCGCCCTTCCCGTCCGGTTTCGCGTCGGGGTTCAGCGGTTAAAATGTCGGGCGATCGGTGTGGCGGGGGACGCGAGTTTGCCAAACCGGGACGTCACGGCTTGCCTGCCGGTGGCGGTGTCGTGCCCCGTGCGCCGAGTTGCGCTTGGGCCGGGTGCGAGGTGCCGGCATGGGAAGGGAAAGGGTGATGGGTGGGTTCCTCAGGACCATGGGAGGACGAGAGTCCGGGGTCACCATTCGGTCCGCCGCTGGACGCGCTCGGACCTGATCCGGCCGCCGTGGCGGGTTTGCACGAGCAGGCTCCGACTTCGTGGCGACCAGCCGATCCGGAGCCTGCCCCGGTAGCGATGATCCCGGCGCCACCGCCTCAGTTCCGGGCGCCCGCGGGGGACGAGCCGATGCACGCCACCGGCGCCGTCGGGCTGCCGGACCGGTCGGCACCAGCCCGGCCGGTTCAGCAGGACCGGCGCGAGCCTCCGCCGTCGTGGGACGACGATCCGATGGCCGCGATCTTCAAGCCTGCCCAGGCATCTGGTCGACAGCAGTCCTCGTGGGATGAAGACACGAACACCACGCCCACCGACCCGTCGTCGAGATCCGGCCGCGGCAAGGTAGGAATCGTCCTGCTTGCTTCGGTGGCCACGATCGCGGTCGGCGTGGCGGCGGCGATGACCTACGTCGTCATGACCGGTCAGGACAGCGGACCGGAGAAGACGGTGGTCGTCGCCGCGACCAGCCCACCGACGACCACGGCGCGAAAGACGGCGGGGCCACTCGCCTGTGCCGACGAACAGCGCGGCAACCTGACCATCGGCCGCGGTCCCGGTGACAGCAACTCCGGTCCCGGCGTGATCCTCGGCTTCGAGTACGCGTTCTACACCGACCGCAACGGCGAGAAGGCACGGTCGTTCGTGGCGCCTGAAGCCGACACCGTCGGTTCGGCCCCGATCATCCAGGACGGCATCGACAAGTACGTCCCGCTCGGTACCACCTATTGCGCCCAGATCAGCCAGATCGGCCCGGACAGTTACGAACTCGACCTGACCGAACGTCGTCCCGGCGGCATGCCGGCCGACGATCTGCTCTACACCCAGCTCATCACCACCACCGTCCGCGACGGGCGAACGATGATCGCGTCGATTCGCGAACGGGGACAGTGAGATTCGGCCCGGATACGATCGGGACCACTGAACGACGTTGCCCTCCAAGCCGAATCAGCTTGGAGGGCAACGTATTCAGATCGACGGGCGATGCGACGCGGGTCGCGTCAGATCGCGCTACCCACCGCACCGCCGATGACTCCGCCGACGACGGCCGCTGGCACGCCGCAGGCGACAGCGCCGACTGCCGAACCGGCGGCGACCGTCGCCGCGAACGCCGCGCCCGCGGCCGGAGCCGCCATGACCCCAGCCGTTGCGGCGCCCGCCGCGGTACCGGCTGCTACCGCGGCAGCAGGGGCGAGGGTCGCGGACGTGATCAATCCGCCGGCCACACCGCACACGACCGCTGCGGGCACGCCGCCCACCGCCGCGCCGGCCAAGGCGCCCGCCGCGATCTTGTCCGACCGGCTCGGGTCGATGCCGATCGACTTTCCGCCCGTGGCGATCGCGGCTTCGGCGTTGGCGGCGGCCGAGTTCACGCCGTCGAGAAGGTCTTCCGGCACCGCGTCGGGCACCGGGGAGGTGAAGTCGCCGAGGCGCAGCGTGCGGTCCGGCGGCGCGATGGGCGCGACCGGCTCCACCGCTTGCGGCGCGTGCAGCGCGCCGAGGTCGACCGGCGGCGCACCCTCGTTGCTCGGTACGGTCCGGTGCCCCGGCGGGACAGCGTATTCGCCGAACGGGCCCGGCTTCGCCTCTTGCGGCACGGTGACACCCGGCTGACGCGGAGTGGTGCGCGGACCGAACGCGGCGTTCGGATCGTCGCCCGGTGCGGTGACGCCCGGCTGCACGGTGGTGGTGGGGCCCGGTCCGACCACGGGCGTGGGGCCGCCCCGCTCGCCGGGCGGCGGCGGGGTCGCGGTTCCCGGTTCCGGTTTCGCCGGGTTCGGCGTTGCCGTAGTGGGTTTCGGCGCCTGCGTGTCGCTGGGTGCCAGGCTGGTGGATGTCGAACTCGCGACATCGGTGCCGGTGTTGGTGCAGGCGACCGCGAACATCACGGGCAGGACCCCCAATGCCGGCGCCGCGCGCCTCGCGATCACTCCTGCTTTGACTCTTCGGTGCTTGCCGGCCATCTCGAACTCCCCGCTTCTGATCATGTCGACATCCGGCACCGTCACGGTGCCGGACGCGCCACTGTAAACATGACCAATACGACGGCGTCAAAACCTGAGTGCGGGTTGACAATCACCGAGCTATACGTCTGTCCGATTCCACCATGGCCTGCCACCAGCGGAATCACCCCGCGAGATCCCGCCTCACGACGTAGACTGTGTCGTCACTCACTCCTTGCTCAAACGTGGCCGGTTCGGGTCATCGCCTCCGCCATGATCACGAGCCGCCGCCGGCACCGCGCCCCATCGCGAGTCAGCCAGGGACACCGAGTCGGCCACGTCCCCGAGGTCGTCGATGAGCGGGGACAGCGCTCGGTCGAGTCGCACCGACACGGCGAGTTCTTGGTTGCTGACACAATCCGCGCGCATCTGGCGGAAATTGCACGTTATTCATCGAGAATCACAGTAACTTTCTTGGCATAGCGACGGAATCGAGGTCGACTCGACTGCGGGCGAGGAGTTGTTGCGGTGGCGCTGGGTTCGCTTGACCTGGACGGGGCCTTTCGGGCCGCGATGGACAGTCGCGCGGTGCCCGATAGGATCGACCCGCTCGAGACCGTCGACGCCGCGTTCGGGATCGAACTGTTCGAATCGCAGGTCGCCAGTCGGCATCTCGATCTGGCGGCGCGGCGGCTGGGGGCCGCTCGGCAGGGGTTCTACAGCATCGGGTCCTCCGGACATGAGGGGAATGCGGCGGTGGCGGCCGCGTCGCGCGTCGATGATCCGGCGTTGTTGCACTATCGGTCGGCGGCCTTCTTCGTGCAGCGATGCAAGCGGATTCCGGGGCTGGATCCGATTCGGGATGTGCTGCTGGGGGTGGTCGCGGCGGCCGCGGATCCGATTTCCGGTGGTCGGCACAAGGTGATCGGGAGTGCGGCGGCGTCGATCATTCCGCAGACCTCGACCATCGCTTCGCATCTGCCACGGGCGGTGGGTCTGGCCTTCGCGTTGGATCGGGCCGCCAAGCAAGGGGTTTCGTGTCCGTGGCCCGCGGATGCGGTGGTGGTGTGCAGTTTCGGCGACGCGTCGGCCAATCATTCGACGGCGGTCGGTGCGATCAACGCCGCACTGCATGCCACCCATCAGGGGGTGCCGATGCCGCTGGTGTTCGTGTGCGAGGACAACGGGCTCGGCATCAGTGTGCCCACCGCGCCGGACTGGATCGAACGCGCCTATGGCCCGCGGCCGGGACTCACCTACCTCGCCGCCGACGGTTGCGACCTGCCCGATGTGCTCGGTGCCGCCCAGGACGCGGTGCATCTGGCGCGGACCTGGCGGACGCCGGTGTTCCTGCATTTGCGCATGGTCCGGCTCGGCGGGCACGCGGGGTCCGATGTCGAGTCCGCCTACCGAGGTCCGGCCGAGATCGCCGCCGACCTGGCCCGCGACCCACTGCTCGGCACCGCCCGCTACCTGATCGCGGCGGGAGTCACCGACGCCGACGAGCTGCTCGAGCGCTATGAGCGGATCGGGGCACACGTGCGGGAGACCGCGGATGCCGTCGTGCACGAGGCTCGCCTCGATTCGGCTGCGGCCGTGATCGCACCGCTCGCACCGGCTCACCCCGACGCGATACGCGACGATGTCACCCGGCCGTCGTCGGCCACGAATCGGCGCACTGCCGCTCCCGATCCGACGTCGGATCACCAATCACCCTCCACCACAACGGAATTGCCCCACGCTGATACCGCCGCGGCGAAGGCCGACGACCGTGTCGCCTTGATGACAATGGCGCAATCGATCAACCACACCCTCGGCGAGCTCCTCGCCAGGGATCGCGATGTGCTCATCTTCGGTGAGGATGTCGGCCGCAAGGGCGGCGTCTACGGCGTCACGAAAGGCCTCAGAAAACGCTTCGGAGCGCGTCGCGTCTTCGACACCCTCCTCGACGAACAGTCGATCGTCGGCACCGCACTCGGCACCGGTCTCGCCGGATTCATCCCGATCCCCGAGATCCAATACCTCGCCTACGTCCACAACGCGGCCGACCAGATCCGCGGTGAAGCGGCGACCCTGCAGTTCTTCTCGAACGGCCGATACCGCAATCCGATGGTGGTACGCATCGCGGGCCTCGCCTATCAGAAGGGCTTCGGCGGCCACTTCCACAACGACGATTCCCTGGCGGCACTGCGCGACATCCCCGGCGTCGTCGTCGCGGTACCGGCGCGCGCGGACGACGCGGCCGCGATGCTGCGCACCTGCGTGTCAGCGGCCCGCGTCGACGGCCGAGTTTGCGTGTTCGTCGAACCGATCGCGCTGTATCACACGAAAGATCTGCACCAGGGCGACGAAGCCTGGCTGGCCTGCCCCACCACCGAACACGCCCCGATCGGCAGCGCCCGCACGTACGGCGACGGCACGGATCTGACCATCGTCACCTTCGGCAACGGCGTTCCGATGAGCCTCCGCACAGCGAAACGCCTTGCCGCCCAAGGAATCAACGCGCGAGTACTCGACCTGCGCTGGCTCGATCCCCTACCGATCGCCGATTTGGTCCACCATGCCGAGACCACCGGGCGTGTACTGGTCGCCGACGAGACCCGTCGCAGTGGAGGCGTGTCCGAGTCGGTGTTCGCCGCACTCGTCGACGCCGGTTACCGCGGCGCACTCGCCCGGGTGACCAGCGAGGACAGCTTCATACCGCTGGGACCGGCCGCGGACACCGTCCTGCTCGGCGAATCAGCGATAGAAGCCGCCGCCCGACGAATCGTGTCGTCGAGCTAGCCGACTCAGGCGAACTTGATCTCGAGGCCGATGCCGAGGATCGCGATGAACCAGACGATGCCGACGAAGATCGTGATGCGGTCGAGGTTCTTCTCGACGACGGTGGAGCCGGACAGGCTCGACTGCACGCCGCCACCGAAGAGGCTGGACAAGCCGCCGCCCTTGGCGCGGTGCAACAGCACCAGCAGCACCAACAGCAAGCTGGTGATCACAAGGAGGATATCGAGGAACAGCGACATGAGGTTCATCCTAGGTGGTGGAGGGCGGACTGGTCTAACCAGCCTCGACGGCGACCAGGTGTGAGACGGTGTGGGGACCCGCGGAGTAGTGGGCGACGGTCTGTTCGATCTCGCGGTCGCGGGCGGTCAGGCGCACTTGATGCTGATGCATGTGCTCGGCCCAGGACCGGACGACGAAGGCTTCGACGAAGCGGTCGACGGTGCCGACGTCGCGGTAGAGCCGCCATTCCATCGCGCCGGTGCGCTGCCGTGACCGGCCGACCAGCGCCATCGATTCGGTGAAGACGGCCACGTCGGCGGGTGGCACGTCGTAGCCGCGCATTACCAGGACGGGCCCGTCCGCGGGTTCGGGTTCGACGACGAGTTGCGGTTCGGGCCAGAATGCCGCCGGGGAGAGGTCGATCTCCTCGACGTTGTGCCGGATCGGCCACCACAGGGTGCTCACGGCACAGCAGGCGAGCAGCACCGCCGCGATGAGCAGCGCCGCCACGGCACCGTAGGCGCCGGCGACCAGGCCCCAGAGCAGGGAACCGATCGCCTGACCGCCCATGAACACCAGCATGTACACCGACAGCCCACGGGCCCGGACCCACGCGGGAAGCAACAACTGCATGGTCGAGTTCAGCGTCGACATCGCCAGCAACCACGCCAGCCCGGCCCCCACCAGCAACACGAGTACCACCACCACGTGGTGGACCAGCGCGGCGGCGACCGCACCGAGCCCGAACAGCACCGCGGCGAGCGCGAGCCGCTGGGTGGGGGTGAACAGGACCCGCAACCGTGACAATCCGAGCGCGCCGCAGACCGCCCCGAGCCCGAGCGCACCGAGCAGCAGACCGTAGCCGGAGGACGACAGTCCCAGCCGGTCGTGCGCGATCACCGGCAGCAGCGACCACACCGCGCTGGCGGGGGCGATGAACAGGATCGCGCGGAACAGCACCCGTCTGATCGCGGGCGCGGCCCGAATGAACCGGGTCCCCGCCTGCAACGCCGCGAGGGGCCGTTCGCTGGGCAGTGGGCTGGTTCGCGTCGGCCACTTCGACACCAGCAGCACCGCGACGATGCCGACGAACGACACCGTGTTGAACCCGAACACCACGGTGGGCCCGGCCAGCGACACGATCACCCCCGCCACCGCGGGCCCGACGGCACGACCGATATTGACACTCATGCTGCCCAGTGCCGCGGCCGAGGTGATCTGATCGCGCGGCACCAGCTCCGGCTGGATCGCCTGCCAGGCCGGGGCGGTGAGCGCCTGTCCGCAGCCGAGCAGGAACAGCAGACCGAGCAGGACCGCGGGGGTGGTGTGGCCGGTGGCGGTGGACACGGTGAGGGTGAGCGAGACCAGCGCCATGCCGGTCTGCGCGCCGAGCAGCAGCCGCCGTCGATCCACCAGGTCCGCCAGCACCCCGGACGGGATCGACAGCAACATCACCGGCAACGTCAGCGCGGTCTGCACGAACGCCACCAGTGCGGCCGCGTTCGGTTGGTCGACCACCAGCCACTGCGCGCCGACCGTCTGCATCCACGTGCCGAGATTCGACACCAGCTGAGCGATCCACAACGCCCGGAACAGCGGCGACCGCAACGGCGCCCAGGTCGAGATCCGTTCCGCCGCGACGATGCCCACCCGACGAGCTTATCCCCGGCGACTGCCATCGCGCGCGAGGTGACCCCCGCCGAGCTCGCCGCTCGCCGTCCGCGCGCGGCCATTGCGAAAGATCCCGGCGAACTATCAGATACCTTGTGGCCCACGACAATAGGGAAGTGATCGACCGATACGGTGTTATCTTCTGACCGCTTTCGAGCGATCAGCACCGCAGCTCCCGTTTCGTTCGGGGGGAGCTCGTACGACACGGAGGACAACGCATGAATGCCCCGCAGCAGCCGTATGGCCAGCAACCCTATGGCCAGCAACCGCCGTACGGCCAGCAACCCCCCGGCGGTGGCTACCCGCCGCAGGGTGGCTACCCGCCGCAGGGCGGCTACCCGCAGCCGCCGCGCAAGAAGAAGGTGTGGCCGTGGGTGCTCGGTGGCATTCTCGTCGTGCTGCTGCTGATCGTCGGTGGGTGCGTGGCCTTCGTCGGCACCGTCGCCAATGAGATCGAGAACGAGGTCAGCCGCGAGGTGACCGTCTCCTACCAGGCCGCGGGCTCGGGCACCGGCACCGTCATCTACTCCGACGGGACCCTGGACGTGCAGACCGAAGCCGACGTGCCACTGCCGTGGTCCAAGGATGTGACGATCACCGGTCTGGTGAAGCACTCCGCGCTGAGCGTCATGTCGGGCATCGACGGCGGAACGGTCTCCTGCAAGATCGTCGTCGACGGCAAGGTGATCGCGCAGGACGAGGCCAGCGGTTCACTCGCCACCGCGGACTGCACGGGTGACGCAGGCAAGTAAGTCGACCGCCCGCCCCGGACATCGCCTGGCGGTGTCCGGGGCGGGCCGTACCATCGGCTTCATGCGGATATTCCTTCGACGACTCGCCGCCCTCGCGATACTCGGCACGGCAATGGCCGGGTGCGGATCAGCCGAGAAGGAACCGGTGGACGACACCGCCACGCCGATGGGCCATACCTACATCTCCACCGAGGTCGTCGGCGACAAGATCCCCGGCGGCGGGCCGATGACGCTCGGTTTCTCCGACGGCCGGATCTCGGCGAGCTCCGGCTGTAATTCCGCGGGCGGCACCGTCGACCTGAGCAACCACGTCCTGCACACGTCACCGCTGGCAGGCACCCTGATGGCATGCCCCGGCGAGCGCGGACGCGCCGACGCCTGGCAGTCCGACTTCCTGGAATCCGATCCCACCTGGCGCCTCGACGGTGACCGGCTGACACTGACGGGCAAGTCCGTCACCATCCATCTCACCGACAAGAAGATCGTGAGCCCCGACAAGCCGCTGATCGGGACCACCTGGGTGGTCACCACCATGCTCACCCCGGACGCGCAGATTCGCTCGACCGCGCTCGACGAGGCGAGCCCGACCCTCACCATCGGGGAGGGCGGCACCGTCAACGGCAACGCCGGCTGCAATCGGATGACCGGAACCGCGGGCGTCGGTCCCGGCGAGGCGGTGAACTTCGCCATCGGCACCACCAAGATGATGTGCCCGCCGGAGGTGATGGAGGTCGAGCAGAACGTGCTGCGTGCGCTGGACGGGAGAACCACCGCCACTATCGACGCAGACGCGCTCACGGTGCGCAACGACAACGGCTACGGCCTGATCCTGCGCGCGCGGTAACCGCTCACGTAGACGAAGGGCCGGAAACCCAGCGGTTTCCGGCCCTTCGGCGTTGAACTACCCGATCAGGGCAGCGGACCGCCCGCGGCGATCGCCGACAGGGTGGCGAACTCATCACCCTTGAGCGAAGCACCGCCGACCAGCGCGCCGTCGATATCGGTCTGGCGGATCAGCTCGCCGATGTTCTTGGCGTTCACCGAGCCGCCGTAGAGCACGCGGACTCCGGCGGCGACCTCCGGGGAAGCCAGCTTCTCCAGCTCGCCGCGGATCGCGCCGCACACTTCCTGCGCGTCGGCCGCCGAGGCGACCTTGCCGGTGCCGATGGCCCAGACCGGCTCGTAGGCGATGACGACCTGCGAAATCTGTTCCGCCGTCAGGCCTTTGAGCGAACCGCGCAGCTGCTCGAGGTTGTACTCGACGTGCGTACCCGCCTCACGGACGCCGAGACCCTCACCGATGCAGACGATCGGGGTGAGCTCGTTCTTCAGCGCCTGCTTGGCCTTGGCCAGCACGGTCGCGTCGTCCTCGTGGTGGTACTGACGACGCTCCGAGTGCCCGACCACCACGAAGGTGCAGCCGAGCTTCGCCAGCATCGACCCGCTGATCTCGCCGGTGTAGGCACCGGAATCGTGCGCCGAGACATCCTGCGCACCGTAGGTGATCAGCAGCTTGTCGCCGTCGACGATCGACTGCACGCTGCGCAGATCGGTGAACGGCGGGATCACCGTTACGTCGACCTTCGCGAAGTACTTCTCGGGCAGCGCGAACGCCACCTTCTGCACCAGCGAGATGGCCTCGAGGTGGTTGAGATTCATCTTCCAGTTGCCCGCGATGAGCGGTTTACGTGCTGCCATCGCTCAGCCCTCCAGCACCGAAATACCGGGCAGCTCTTTGCCTTCCAGGTATTCCAGGGAAGCGCCACCACCGGTGGAGATGTGCGAGAAACCGTCGTCGGGCAGGCCGAGCGCACGCACGGCCGCGGCCGAGTCACCGCCACCGACGACCGTGAACGCACCCTTGGAGGTGGCGGTCACGATGGCTTCGGCGACACCGCGGGTGCCTGCGGCGAACTTCTCGAACTCGAACACGCCCATCGGGCCGTTCCAGAACACGGTCTTGGCCTCGGTCAGCAGGGCGGCGAACCGCGACACCGACTCGGGGCCGATGTCCAGGCCGAGCCAGCCGTCGGGGATCTCGGTCGACGCGACGGTCTTGGTGTCGGCATCGGCCGCGAACTTGTCGGCCACCACGATGTCGACCGGCAGGTGCAGCACGTCGCCGAAGCGCTCGAGCAGATCCTTGCAGGTGTCGATCATCTCGGCCTGCAGCAGCGAGCCACCGACCGGAAGTCCTTGCGCGGCAAGGAAGGTGAAGCACATGCCGCCGCCGATGACCAGGGTGTCGACCTTGGGCGCCAGCGCCTCGATCACTGCGAGCTTGTCCGAGACCTTCGAGCCACCGAGCACCACGGCGTACGGGCGAGCCGGGTCCTGAGTGAGCTTCTGCAGCACCTCGACCTCGGCCGCGACCAGCGTGCCCGCGTAGTGCGGGAGCTGCTGGGCGACGTCGTAGACCGATGCCTGCTTGCGGTGGACCACGCCGAAACCGTCGGAGACGAACGCACCGTCGTCGCCGACCAGCTCGACGAACGCCGCCGCGAGCTTGGCCCGCTCCGACTCGTCCTTGCTGGTCTCGCGCGGATCGAAGCGCACGTTCTCCAGCAGCAGCACGTCGCCGTCGGTGAGACCCTCCGAGCGCGAGAGCGCGTCGTAGCCCACCACGTCACCGGCCAGCTGGACGTTGCGGCCCAGCAGCTCGGCCAGCTTCGCCGCCACGGGGGCGAGGGAGAACTTGGCGTCGGGCTCGCCCTTGGGGCGACCGAGGTGCGCCATCACGACCACCTTGGCGCCGGCCTCGACCAGCGCCTGAATGGTCGGCACCGAGGCGATGATGCGGCCCGGGTCGGTGATCTGACCGTTGTCGTCGAGGGGAACGTTCAGGTCGGAGCGCACGAGCACGCCCCGACCCTCGACACCCTCGGCCAGGAGATCCTGCAGTGTCTGAACAGTCATCGCGTTCAGAGCGACTTGCCGACGAGATCGACCAGGTTGGCCAGGCGGTTCGAGTAGCCCCACTCGTTGTCGTACCAGGAGACGACCTTGACCTGGTTGTCGATGACCTTGGTCAGCGGCGCGTCGTAGATCGACGAGTGCGGGTCGGTGACGATGTCACTCGACACGATCGGGTCCTCGTTGTACTTGAGGATGCCCTTCATCGGGCCCTCGGCGGCGGCCTTCATCGCGGCGTTGATCTCCTCGATGGTGGCGGGCTTGGCCAGCGTCGCGGTCAGGTCGGTGACCGAGCCGGTCGGAACCGGAACGCGCAGCGCGTAGCCGTCGAGCTTGCCCTGCAGCTCGGGCAGCACCAGGCCGATGGCCTTGGCGGCACCGGTGCCGGTGGGCACGATGTTCAGGGCCGCGGCGCGGGCGCGACGCAGGTCCTTGTGCGGCGCGTCCTGCAGGTTCTGGTCCTGGGTGTAGGCGTGAATGGTGGTCATCAGACCGTTCACAATGCCGAACGAATCGTTGAGCACCTTGGCGATCGGGCCGAGGCAGTTCGTGGTGCACGAGGCGTTGGAGATGATGTTCTGGCTGCCGTCGTACTTGTCGTCGTTGACGCCCATCACGATGGTGATGTCGTCGCCGGTGGCAGGCGCGGAGATGATGACCTTCTTGGCACCCGCGGACAGGTGGCCCTTGGCCTTCTCGGCGGCGGTGAAGATGCCGGTCGACTCGACGACCACGTCGACGTTCAGGTCGGCCCAGGGCAGTGCCGAGGGGCCTTCCTTGATCGCGAGCGCCTTGATGCGCTGCTCGCCGACCACGATGGTGTCGCCCTCGACGGAGACGTCCTGCGGCAGCCGACCCAGGATCGAGTCGTACTTCAGCAGGGTGGCGAGGGTGTTGATGTCGGTGAGGTCGTTGACCGCGACGATCTCGATATCGGTCTCGCCGACGGCCTTCAGCGCCTCCACCGCACGGAAGAAATTACGTCCGATACGACCGAAGCCGTTGATACCTACCCGGACAGTCACGTTATCGCTCCTCAGCTTTCAAGCGGATTCATTCCGACGGTCACCACAGTAGTAGCCGCGCCAGCCTTCACGACAGCCACCTGTGAGTTGTGAGCTCCCCGGCCTCAGGCCTGCGGAGACCCCAGAATAAAGGGCAGAGCGGTCAGGTATGACCGCTCTGCCCTAATCGTCGGATTCGCCACACCTTTCGGTGCGAGGAGTCTGTGCGAAGTTCCTACTACGCGTCGTCGAGCAGTTCCGCTGTCACCGCGGACTCGGTATCGGGGATGCCGAGGTCCTTGGCGCGACGATCGGCCATCGACAGCAAGCGCCGGATCCGGCCCGCGACAGCGTCTTTGGTCATCGGCGGCTCGGCCAGCTGACCGAGTTCCTCCAGCGACGCCTGCCGGTGCTGCACCCGCAGCCTGCCCGCCGCGGCGAGATGCTCGGGCACATCGTCGGCGAGGATCTCGAGTGCGCGTTCGACCCGCGCCGCCGCCGCGACGGCCGCCCGCGCCGAGCGGCGCAGGTTCGCGTCGTCGAAGTTGGCGAGCCGGTTGGCGGTGGCCCGCACCTCGCGGCGCATCCGCCGTTCTTCCCAGGTGAGCCTGGTGTCCTGCGCGCCCATCCGGGTGAGCAGGGCGCCGATCGCCTCGCCGTCACGCACCACGACCCGATCCGTGCCGCGCACCTCCCGCGCCTTCGCGGTGATGCCGAGCCTGCGCGCCGCGCCGACCAGTGCCAACGCCGCCTCCGGACCCGGGCAGCTCACCTCGAGCGCCGAGGAACGACCCGGCTCGGTGAGCGAACCGTGCGCCAGAAACGCGCCACGCCACGCCGCTTCGGCGTCACCGATGCTGCCGCCGACCACCTGCGCGGGCAACCCACGCACGGGACGGCCACGAACATCGAGCAGACCGGTCTGGCGCGCCAGCGCCTCGCCTTCCTTCGACACCCGCACGACATACCGGGAAGTCTTCCGCAACCCACCCGCGCCGAGCACGTGCACGTCGGAGCCGTATCCGTACAGCTCGAAAATCTCTCTGCGCAGTCGCCGGGCGATGGACCCCATGTCCACCTCGGCTTCCACGATTACCCTGCCCCCCACGATGTGCAGACCGCCCGCAAACCGCAGCAACGCCGACAGTTCCGCTTTACGCGAGCTGACCTGCGACACCACGAGCCTGCTCAGCTCGTCTTTCACCTCGGCTGTCATCGCCACGAGACGCGCTCCTTTCCCACCGACCCGGAACGCACATCTGTGACACTGTGCCGTCCCTCGACTCGAAGCCCTGCCAGTTGCGGCCGCGGCGACCGGATCAGCTGATCCAGTGCGGCGGCTAGTTTTCCGGGATGATGCCGATCCGTTCCCGGCTCGGCGACATCGCAGAACGTTACCCGTGCACGCAACTGTTCGGCGGCTCTTGCTACATGTTCCCGTTGCCGCCCCTCGGGCACCGACGCCGAGTCGACGAGCACCTCGTCGACCGCGAAATCCGGTGCGTGCTGGGACAATACATGCAGATGACGCTCCGCGGAAAAGCCGGCTGTCTCCCCTGGCTCCGCGGCCAGATTCAGAACGAGTACTTTACGTGCCCCGGTACGCACGAGTGCGTTGTGTAGTTGCGGTACGAGGACATGCGGAATGACGCTGGTGAACCACGAACCAGGTCCCAGCACAACAACATCCGCGTCTTCGATGGCCGAGGTCGCCTCGGGGCTGGCAGGCGGATCGGACGGAATCAGCCGCACCCGCCGGACCTTACCCGGCGTGGTCGCCACCGCAACCTGACCGCGCACACACCGGCCGATCCGCGGATCCGACTCGAGGCCCGACACTTCTGCCTCGATATCGAGCGGAATCGGCGACATCGGCAGCACCCGGCCGGTGATCCGCAGCAACCTGCCGACCTCGTCGAGCGCGGCAACGGGATCACCGAGGATGTCGGTGAGCCCGGCGAGAATCAGGTTGCCCACCGAGTGTCCGGCGAGCGCGCCGTTGCCGCCGAAGCGGTGCTGCACGGCCGTGGTCCAGACGCCGTCGGCGTCGTCGGACAGTGCGGCCAGCGCCATCCGCAGATCTCCCGGCGGGAGCATGCCCAGTTCGGCACGCAGCCGCCCGGACGACCCGCCGTCGTCGGCGACGGTGACGACGGCGGTGATCCGCCGCGTCAGCCTGCGCACCGCTGTCAATGTCGCGTACAGCCCGTGCCCGCCGCCCAGCGCGACGACGGCTGGGTCGGCTTCGGTTCCACTCATTCGCGCCCCAGATCCCGGTGCACGACGCGGACGACGTCCACCGCCGTGTGCCCGGTCTCGGCGCCGATGCGGGTACCCAGTGCCTCGGCGATAGCGACACTGCGATGTTTGCCGCCGGTGCACCCCACTGCCACGGTCATGTATCGCTTCCCCTCTTGGCGGTATCCGGTCGTCGTCAACTCGACCAGGTGTTCACCGGTCCGCAGATAGTCCTGCGCGCCCGGCCTGGACAACACGTAGTCGCTGACCACCGACTCCTGTCCGGTGTGTTCCCGCAATTCCGGAATCCAATGCGGGTTGGGCAGAAATCGCACGTCCAACACCATGTCGGCGTCGAGGGGAACACCGTACTTGAAGCCGAACGACTGCAGGGTCAGCTGCAGTGCGGCTGGCGCGCCCGCGCCGTAGGCCTCCTCCAGCTTGCGGTGCAGCTGGTGGATGGACAGCTCGGTGGTGTCGATGACGAGGTCGGCGGCGCCCTTGACCGGGGCGAGCCTGGCTCGTTCGGCGGTGAGACCGGCGCTCAACGTGCCGTCCGGACTGTCGCTCTGCAGCGGGTGACGGCGCCGGGCGAAGCCGAATCGCCGGATCAGCACATCGTCGGAGGCCTCGAGGAACAGCACTCTCGTCCGGATGCCCGCGCCACGCAACTCCTCGGTGACACCGGAGAGCTCACCGGTGAAGAATCGGCTGCGCACGTCCATGACCAGCGCCAACCGCCGGATCGGCGGGTCGGCCGCGGCGCCTAGTTCGATCATCCGCCCGATCAGTTCGGGCGGTAGGTTGTCGGTGACGTACCAGCCGAGGTCCTCTAGCACGCGCGCGGCAGTGCCGCGGCCCGCGCCGGACAAGCCGGTCACGATGACCACTTCTACTGGTTGCTGTGTGTCGGTGACCGTCCCGGATTGCCCGGGTGCCGCCCCCGCATTGTTATTCGATTCGACGCGTGTCATGTCCTACCGGATCCGTTTCTGGGTGCCTTTCGATCATCCCGCACCGGTTCGGGTATCGGGCGCAGACACACAACGTACGGCACACGCAATCTTGCGTCCTGCGATACCGGCCGTCGGCGGTTACGGGCTGTTGAGTGCCGCGAGCACTGCTTTCGCCGTCGAGACCCCGATTCCGGGCACCGAGGTGATTTCCTCGACAGTCGCGTCCTTGATCCTGGCGACCGAGCCGAAATGGGTGACCAAGGCGGTTCGCCTGGTCTCGCCGAGGCCCGGCACCGAATCCAGCGCCGATGCCGTCATCCGGCGTGAGCGTTTGCTGCGGTGGAAGGTGATGGCGAAACGGTGAGCCTCGTCGCGCACGCGTTGCAGCAGGAACAGCGCTTCGCTGTTGCGCGGCATGATCACCGGGTCGGCTTCCCCGGGCACCCAGACCTCTTCGAGGCGTTTGGCCAAACCGATCACCGCGACATCGGTGATGCCGAGTTCGTCCAGGACCTCGGCGGCGGCGGCGACCTGGGGTGCGCCGCCGTCGACCACGTAGAGGTTGGGCGGATAGGCGAAGCGGCGCGGGCGGCCGGTGGTGGGGTCGATGCCGGGACGTGAGGCGGGTTCGTCGACCTCGTCGGGTTCGATCTCGACGGGCTGTTCCCGGTCGCGGGCCAGGCGGGCGAAGCGGCGGCGGGTCACCTCGGCGATGCTGCCGACGTCGTCGGAGCGGCCGTCGCCCGCGGCTTCCTTGATCGCGTAGTGGCGGTAGTCGGACTTGCGGGCAAGGCCGTCTTCGAAGACCACCAGCGAGGCGACCACGTCGGTGCCCTGCACGTGGCTGATGTCGACGCATTCGATCCGCAGCGGGGCGCTGTCGAGTTCGAGCGCGTCCTGAATGTCTTGCAGCGCTTGGGATCTCGAGGTGAGGTCACCGGCGCGGCGGAGCTTGTGCTGGGCCAGCGCCTCGGCGGCGTTGCGCTGCACCGTCTCGGCGAGCGCCTTCTTGTCGCCGCGCTGCGGCACGCGCAGCGAGACCGCGGAGCCTCGGATCTCGGTGAGCCACTCCCCGATCTCCTCGGCGTCGGCGGGCAGTTCGGGTACCAGCACTTCCCGCGGGACGACAATGGCCGCGTCACCGTTCTGGTCCGCCAAGGCGGCCTGTTCGCCGTAGAACTGGGTGAGGAACTGTTCGACCAGGGCGGCCATTTCGGTTCCCGACTCCGCGACATCGAGTGCGTCACCGGATTTGTCGACGACCCAGCCGCGCTGACCGCGCACGCGTCCGTCGCGCACATGGAAGATCTGGACGGCGGCTTCGAGTGCGTCGGTGGCGAAAGCGATCACGTCGGCGTCGGTGCCTGCGCCGAGGACCACGGCTTGCTTCTCGAGTGCGCGGCGCAGCGCCTGCACGTCGTCGCGCAGGCGGGCGGCGTTCTCGAAGTCGAGGTCTTCGGCGGCTTCGTGCATCCGCCGTTCGAGGGCGCGCACCATCTTGTCGGTCTTGCCGGAGAGGAAGTCGCAGAAGTCCTCGACGATCTGGCGGTGCTCGTCGGCGCTGACCCGGCCGACACACGGCGCGGAACACTTGTCGATATAACCGAGCAGGCAGGGGCGCCCGATCTGGTTGTGCCGCTTGAAGACTCCGTTGGAGCAGGTGCGCGCGGGGAACACCCGCAGCAGCAAGTCGAGGGTCTCGCGGATCGCCCAGGCGTGGGCGTACGGACCGAAGTAGCGCACCCCCTTCTTGCGGGCGCCGCGATAGACGAACAGGCGCGGGTACTCCTCGTTGAGGGTCACCGCGAGCACCGGATAGGTCTTGTCGTCGCGGTAGCGCACGTTGAACCGCGGATCGAATTCCTTGATCCAGTTGTACTCGAGTTGCAGCGCCTCCACCTCGGTGGACACCACCGTCCACTCGACCGACGCCGCCGTGGTGACCATCTGCTTGGTGCGCGGATGCAGCGAATACACATCGGCGAAGTAGGAATTCAACCGACTCCGCAGGCTCTTCGCCTTACCGACATAGATGACCCGCCCGTGCACGTCCCGGAACTTGTACACACCGGGTTCGACGGGAATCGTGCCCGGCGCCGGCCGGTACGTCGCGGGATCTGCCACCCATCCAGCCTAGCGAGGGGCTCCGACAGGTCCGCACCGCCGACGGTTGATCGAGCAACCGCCCTTCGGCCGAGCTGACGAACCAGGTGGCGCGCTGACCGTCACCCCGCATCGGGTGTGGTCGGCCACGGGCTCGCACGCTGTGGCGAGGGCCGGTCGCCGGGGCCGCCTGTGTACCGTGATTGCTCGGAACATGTGCCCGAAAGGACGTGCGATGACCAACGCTGCTGCGCCGCGCACAGGCGAGGACCTGTACGACGACGAGGTGACCCCGCACGGGGTCATGCCCGGCACGGTGCGCGGGGCTCGGCTGATCGTCGCGGTCGCCTCGGCTGTCGGGGTGGTGCTGATCACGATCACCGTGGCGCTTGGCGGTTCGCTCGGCGCGCTGCTCGCGGGGTACCTGCCGTCCTTCGCGCTGGTCCCGTTGGTGCTGTTGTTCCGGCAGGGCGGCGACCTGGTGCGCAAGGCCGCGGTCGCGGTCGCGGTGCTGGCGTTGCTCGTGTCCTCGACCGGCATTCTCACCGGACTACCGCCGGGTGCGGTCGGCATCGTCGCCAATGGCGCGGTCGCCGCGATGCTCCTTCGCCCCTCGGCTCGCGCCTGGTTCACCCGCGAACGCTGACCTGCGATCGGGTGATTCGTCCCGCGCTGAAAGGTGCGCGAGCTGACTGGAAGGTCGGGCGCCGAGACCGTCAGCGTCGCGGTCAGTCGACCGTGCGGATCCCGTGTTCGGCGAGTGCGTCGATGAGGCCGCGGGGACGGTCGACGGTCGGAACCGCGTCGACGAGGGCGAAGCGGGCGCCGAGGATCGTCGCGCCGCCGTCGGCTTCGGTGCTGTCGCCGACCATGAGGACGCGTTCGGGATCGACGCCGAGGCGACTGGTGGCGTCGCGGAAGATCTGGGGATTCGGTTTGATGGCGCCTACTTCGTAGGACAGGGTCATCGAGCCGATCAGGTCGGTCCAGCCGTGCTTGCCGAAGGCGGGTCGGATGTCGAAGGCGATATTGCTGACGATGCCGATCGGGATTCCTTGGGCGGCAAGCGATTCCAGTACCGTGCCGGTGTCGGGGTACGGAGTCCAGGTGAACGGGTCGATGAGGCGTTCGTAGAGGCGGGTTGCCTGGATATCGGGAACCCCGGAGCCGCGCAGCACCTCCAGGTAGGCGTGGCGGTGCAGGGCGGGGTCGAGATCGCGGTTGTCCCAGGCGTGTTGGCCTGCCGTGTCGAAGGTCATGAACTGCTCGACCGGGGCCGTCATCCGCCGCAGCACTTCGGCTTTCGCGGCCACGTCGAACGGTGTTCCGTCGTCGCCGACGAGTTCGTCGGCCCAGGTCCGATCGTCCTCCAATCGGAAGACCGTGCCGGAGAAGTCGAACAGCACCGCGTCGATGTCCATATCAGCCAGGGTAACCAGCTAGCCGGTGCGCGCCTGGCGGAAATCGGCCGGGTAACCCAGGATTCGCGTGCCCGTCATCGGGGCGCCGTCGGAGCCGGTTGCCGGCACCGGGCCGAAAAAGATCCAATCGTGTCGGACCGGAGAGTTACGCTGCCTACATGACGCCAAGGCGACGGACGTGGATCGGGGCCACGACGGCCGCAGTGCTCGCGGTGGGGGTACTGGCCGGTTGTTCGACAGACGACAAGCGTGCCGCGGAGTGCACGAGCACGCCCAACGGCACGCCGGTGTCCGCGGCACCCGCGACCAGCGCCGGTGCGCCGACCTCGCAGAATCTCAGTACCAATCCCGAGATCGCGTCGGGGTACCGCTTGGACATGACGGCCGTGCGCACCAGTACCTACGCGGTGTCGACCGCGAACCCGGTGGCCACCGAGGCCGCGTGCCGGGTGCTGCGGGCGGGTGGTACCGCCACCGATGCGCTGGTCACCGCGCAGGCGGTACTCGGGCTGGTCGAACCGCAGGCTTCCGGGATCGGGGGCGGCGCGTTCCTCGTGCATTACGACGCGAAGTCGCGCACCGTCGACACCTACGACGGCCGCGAGACCGCACCCGCGGCGGCCACCGAGAACTATCTGCGCTGGGTCAGCGACACCGATCGCACCGAGCCCGCCCCGAACACCCGGGCGAGCGGCCGCTCGATCGGCGTTCCCGGGGTACTGCGGATGCTCGAACTCGCGCATTCCGAGCACGGGATGACCGCCTGGAAGGAACTGTTCGATCCCGCGATCAGCCTGTCCGACAGCGGTTTCGAGATCAGTCCGCGCCTGGCCGGGCAGATCGCCGAATCCGCGCGGGATCTGGCAGCCGACGAAGCCGCACGCGGCTACTTCCTCGAACCCGACGGTTCACCCAAGAAGGCCGGCACCGTCCTCACCAATCCCGCACTGGCGAAAACACTGTCGGCGATCGCCACCGACGGCGCGAAAGCCCTCTACAGCGGCGCCATCGCCCAGGACATCATCGCGGCGGCGGGCAGCACCGCGGGCGGACGCACCCCGAGTCTGCTGACCACCACCGACCTGGCGAACTACCAGGCCAAGAAGCGCACCGCGCTCTGCACCGGGTACCGCAAGTACGAATTGTGCGGCATGCCCGCGCCGTCCTCGGGTGGCAGCACCGTCGCCGCGACGCTGGGCATCCTCGCCAATTTCGATATCCCCGCGCTGCGCCCCCAAGAGCTCGACGCCAACGGTGGGCGCCCCGACGCGCAGGCCGTGCACCTGATCTCCGAGGCGGAGCGGCTGGCCTACGCCGACCGCAACAAGTACGTCGCGGACCCGGATTTCGTTCCGCTGCCGGGCAATTCGGCCCTGTCGCTGGTCCACCCGCAGTACCTGAAGGAGCGGTCGGGGCTGATCGACCCGCAGCGCAGCATGGGCACCGCCAAGCCTGGCAACCTCGGTCCGGTGCCCCTAGGCAACGGCCCGCAGCCGCCCGAGCACGGCACCAGCCACATCTCCGTCGTCGACAAGTACGGCAACGCCGCGGCGATGACCACCACGGTCGAATCGGCGTTCGGGTCGTTCCATCTCGTCGACGGGTTCGTGCTCAACAATCAGCTCACCGACTTCGCCGCCGATCCGGTCGACCCCGACGGCACCCCGGTGGCCAACCGCCTCCAGCCCAACAAGCGCCCGCGAAGTTCGATGGCGCCGACCCTGGTGTTCGAACGTGACGACAAGGGCGACCGCGGCGAACTGAAGCTCGTCACGGGTTCACCCGGTGGTTCGGTGATCATCCAGTTCGTCGTGAAAACGCTGATCAATACGCTGGATTGGGGCCTCGACCCGCAGCAGGCGGTCTCCGGGGTGTCGTTCGGCGCCGGCAATACGCCGGTCACCGGCGTAGGCGGTGAGCACCCCGACATCGATCCCACCGACAACGGCGACCACGATCCGCTGGTCCAAAAGCTACGGGCGATGGGTCACCAGGTGTCGGTCGCACCGCAGTCCAGCGGGCTGAGCGCCCTGCAGCACAACGGCAAGGACGGCTGGATCGGCGGCGCGGATCCGCGCCGTGAGGGAGCGGTCCTCGGCGATACTCGCTGACCGCAGGCGGTTCGTCGCCGGGACTCGCACCTCCCGTCCCGGCGACGCCGCGCTGACCTACCTCGGCATGCGGCGCATGGTGAGTGCCGAACGAATCCGCCGGGCGCAGGCGCACGAGTCGCGGCAGCGGGACTGTTCGCGAGCGCGACTCAGTCCTGCGGGGCGTACCGGGCCCCGAGTTCGCGCACACGCTCTATCGCGTCGGCGGCGTGGGCCTTGTCGTTGGAACGGATCGCGAGCATCGGGACATAGTCGTCGTCGGCCAGTTCGAGGCGAGCCCAGGCCTTGCGGTCCGGGAAAGACGCGCCTCGGATGTAGGCCCACGGGTAGACCTGCTCGCCCAGGATGTTGCGCACCCCGACACCCTGGCGACCCGCGCGCACCCGCGGACGGGTGAGCATCAAAACCGCGCCCGCACCGACGACCCCGATCAGGATCATCGCGACCTGATCGGCGACCCGGAAGTTCACCCCGGTCGAGCCGGTGCGCAGCAGCAGTCCGCCCGCGGTGAAGGCGACGACGATGACGATCGCTGCGACGACGGCGGTGCGGATCGCCCGGCGCGGACGCACCTCGAACTCCCAGCCCGTGTCCGGCTCGGGAACACCGCGCCGCCACGTCCGCACCACCGGCACGGTCACGCCGATCGCAGCGCGCGCAACGTGAGCGCGGCGTCGAGGGCGGCGGCACAGGCCTGCTCGCCCTTGTCCTCCGACGAACCGGGCAGCCCGGCCCGATCGCGCGCCTGCTCTTCGTCGTTCGTGGTGAGCACACCGTTGGTGACCGGCGTGGCCGCGTCGAGCGACACCCGGGTCAGCCCTGCCGTCACCGCGTCACACACGTACTCGAAATGTGGTGTGCCGCCCCGGATCACGACACCGAGAGCCACCACCGCATCATGCGTGCGTGCCAGTTCCTGCGCGACGACCGGCAGCTCCATCGCACCGGCGCAGCGCACCACGGTCACCTGCTCGACGCCGGCTTCCTTGGCGACCCGCTCGGCATTGGCCACGAGCGTGTCGCAGATCTCGGTGTGCCAGCGCGAGGCGACGATGCCGAGTTTGACGTCTTTGGCCTGCGCCAAAGCGAAGCTCGGAACACCTGTGCCGCTCATCGTTGCCGCCTTTCGTGGGAAGTGATCACTGCGCGGTTTCGCCCAGGTCGAGATCGTCGAGGCCGACCAGGTCGTGGCCCATCCGATCCCGCTTGGTGCGCAGGTAGTGCAGGTTCTCGGCATTGGCGCGCAACGGCATCGGGACGCGCTCGGTGATCGCGAGGCCGTAGCCGTCGAGGCCGACCCGCTTGGCCGGATTGTTGGTGAGCAGACGCATCGAGCGGATCCCGAGATCGACCAGGATCTGCGCGCCCGTGCCGTAATCGCGGGCGTCGGCGGGCAGGCCGAGATCGAGGTTGGCGTCGACGGTGTCGCGGCCGGTGTCCTGCAATTGGTAGGCCTGCAGCTTGTGCATCAGGCCGATGCCACGGCCCTCGTGCCCGCGCATGTAGAGCACGACGCCGCGGCCCTCCTGATCGACCATCTCGAGCGCCGCGTCCAGCTGCGGGCCGCAATCGCAGCGCAGCGAGCCGAAGACGTCGCCGGTCAGGCATTCCGAGTGCACGCGCACCAGCACGTCCTCGCCGTCGCCGATGTCGCCGCGCACCAGCGCGACGTGCTCGGCGTCGTCGAAGATGCTCTGATAGCCCACGGCCTTGAAGTCGCCGTGCGCGGTCGGAATCCGGGCCTCGGCCACCCGCACGACATGCTTCTCGTGCTTGCGCCGCCAGGCGATCATGTCGGCGATCGAGATCATCGCCAGGTTGTGCTCGTCGGCGAACACCCGTAGCTCGTCGGTGCGGGCCATGTGCCCGTCGTCCTTCTGGCTGACGATCTCGCAGATCACGCCCGCCGGACGCAAGCCGGCCATCCGGGCCAGATCGACCGCGGCCTCGGTGTGGCCCGGCCTGCGCAGCACGCCGCCGTCCTTGGCGCGCAGCGGCACCACATGGCCGGGGCGGGTGAACTCGTCGGCCTTGGCCTGCGCGCTGGCCAGCAGGCGCATGGTGACCGCCCGGTCGGCGCCCGAGATACCGGTGGTGATGCCCTCGCGCGCGTCCACCGAGACGGTGTAGGCGGTGCCGTGCTTGTCCTGGTTCATCGCGTACGCGGGCGGCAGGCCGAGCCGGTCGCAGTCATCGGCGGTCAGCGGCACGCAGATGTAGCCGGAGGTGTAGCGGATCATGAACGCGACCAGCTCCGGGGTGGCCTTCTCGGCCGCGAAGATGAGATCGCCTTCGTTCTCCCGGTCCTCGTCGTCGATGACGACAACAGCCTTGCCGGCCGCGATATCGGCGACCGCGCGCTCGATGCTGTCCAACCTGGTCACGTCTGCTTGCTCCGTAATTTTGGCGGCTGGCGCCGCGGGTTTCTCGGCCCTGAGGCCTCGATCTTCCCTCCCGGCGGGCACTCCTTCGTCGCACCCTCTGGTCAGTCCAGATCGAGGCGGCCGAGAAACTGCCTTGGGATGGCAATGACTTCCTACATTACGGCGTGGCCTCGGCGTGTTCTGTGAGGCCCGGCGCCGATCGGTGTCAGCCTCGCTGGGCGAGGCGTTCTACGTACTTCGCGATGACGTCCACCTCGAGGTTCACGGTGGCGCCGACCGGGGCGGTGCCGAGGACGGTCAGGGCGAGGGTGGTCGGGATCAGCGAGACTTCGAACCAATCGCGGGATCCGTCGGCGTTCGGTTCGTCGTCGATGCCGAGCGCGGAGACCGTCAGCGAGACGCCGTCGACGGTGATCGAGCCCTTCTCCACCACATAGCGCGCGATGGAATCCGGCAGCGAGATCCGCACGACTTCCCAGTTCTCCGACGGGGTCCGCCGGAGCACGGTGCCGGTGCCGTCGACGTGGCCCTGCACGACGTGCCCGCCGAGGCGGCTGTTCAACGCGGCCGCGCGTTCGAGGTTGACCGGCGATCCGGGGACCAGGCCGCCGATGCTCGAGCGCCGCAACGTCTCGTCCATGACGTCGACGGTGAAGCTGTCGCCGTCGACCACGTCGACGACGGTGAGGCAGACGCCGTTGACGGCGATCGAATCGCCGTGTCCGGCATCGGAAGTCACCAGCTTGCCGCGGATCGTCAACCGGGCGGCGTCGGTCAGCGCTTCGGTGGCCACGACCTCGCCGAGCTCCTCGACGATCCCTGTGAACATGCCTGACTCCCTTGTCGCGTCATCGATACCCGTTCGGCCCAACAGCAGGTGCGTTGCCGCTATTCCCGCGCGGCCGCCCGGCTTGTCGCACAGCCTAGTAGCGGGGCCGGTGAGACCGGGGCGGGGGCCGAACCCGACCGAACGCAGCACAAGGTCACCGGAAGCGATCGATAGCGCATCGATTCGGCGACAAAGGTGTATCGACATGACGCGACGCCGCCGTTAATCATTCCGGCGGTTGTCGTTCAATCCAATTTTCGGCGAACCGATCCCCCGCATTCATCCGGCTGCCTTAACCTGGGAATACCCGCCATTACGAACTGGAAACACGGTGAGTGGAATGCTTGCGCCCGCCGCGCCATTGACGCAATATTGTTACGTCAACGATTCCTGCTGTTCAACCAGATGTCGGGCCCTGGAACTGCGGGTTTCCCCGACATCATCGCCCGGAGCACTGCGGCTGCCGGGAGTTCGCCCCAGGGATAGTCCACCACTCCAGGAAGACAACACTGTGGGTTACAACAGGTTCGCAATATGTGGGGGTGCCGCGTGAGCACGCTGATCGATTCGACGCTGGAAATGCGCTGCGTACGTTATCGGCGAGAGCTGCACCTGCCGGCCAAGATCGATTTCGATTCCCGCCGCATTCTGCTCCACATCGGCGCGCACTACGGCGCGGTGACCATGCCCAGCGATCTGGGCGAGCGGGTACAGGCGCGCCTGCGCGAGGCCTCGATCGCGGGTCCGGTAGTCGATCACCCCCGCGCTCGGCGCTGGACGTTCCTCACCGGCCCGTGCCGACCGGACTCGCTCACCGCGACCGCGTCGGCCGAACTGTTCCGCCTCTACGCGACCGTCGCCTGCGCGGGCAGCCAGATCGTGCTGCCCTCCCCCGACGACGAGCGCACCGGCTATCGCACCTGGGTGCAGGTACCCGAATCCGGCGACCAGCGGCCGCCGGTGCAGGCTGTCATCGAAGCGGCGCGGGCGCTGGGCACCCGCAAACTCCGCTCCCTGTAATCACGGCAGCCAGGCCGAGGTGGCCAAGTTGCGCAGCTTCTGCACGGCGGCGCCGGGATCGGCCGTGTTGTAGACGGCCGATCCGGCCACGAAGCAATCGATCCCGGCCGCGGCGGCCTGCTCGATGGTGTCGTCGTTGATGCCGCCGTCGATTTCGACGACCAGCCGCAGTTCGCCCGAGTCGACCAGGTTGCGCACGATCCGCGCCTTCTCCAGCACGCCGGGGATGAACGACTGCCCACCGAAACCGGGTTCCACGCTCATCACGAGCAGGGTGTCGAATTCGCGCAGGATCTCCAGGTACGGCTCGATCGGGGTGTTCGGCTTCACCGACAGCCCCGCACGGCCGCCCGCGGCGCGGATATCGCGCGCCACCGCGATCGGATCATCGGTCGCTTCGGCGTGGATGGTGACGTTGTAGGCGCCGGCCTCGGCGTAGCTCGGGGCCCAGCGGCCCGGATCGTCGATCATCAGATGGCAGTCGAACGGGATGTCGGTGGCCTTGAGCAGGCTCTGCACGATCGGCAGACCCAGTGTGAGGTTCGGCACGAAGTGGCCGTCCATGACGTCGACGTGGAGCCAGTCGCATCCTTGCACCGCGGCGGCCTCAGCGGCCAGATTCGCGAAGTCCGCGGACAGGATTGACGGGGCGATCATCGGCTTGGACGGACGGGAGAACGTCGGAGTGGACACAGCGCGACAGTGTAGCGACCGAATGGTGATTGCCCTGCCGGGTTATGGGTAGCCTTCTCAGGGTGACCAATTTTTCGGCGGAACATGGGCCCTTCGGCGCCCCGGTGGAGATTCGTGTGGCAGCACAGCTGACGCAGCTGCCAATCGTGCGCGGACTGGCCGAAACACTGGTGCTACTCAGCGATTTCACCCTCGACGAGGTGGCCGACGTGCGCCTCGCCGTGGACGAGGTGTGCTCGACGATCATCGCGATCGCAGGCCCGGATACGCTGCTCACCTGCCAATTCCTCGTCGGTGACAGCGAATTGCAGGTGCGGGTCGACGGAGTGGCGGCGGCCGAGGGCATGCCGGATCAGCGCAGCTTCGGGTGGCATGTGCTGCGCACGCTCTGCGACGAGGTCATCGCCGAACAGCAGGACTTCGACGCCGGCGCGTCCGGGTACCCGACGACGGTACGATTCCGCAGGGTCCGGGGGAAGGCATAGTGCACGGCGAGGACAACCAGCCCGACCAGCACAATCTCAGCGAACCCGACAAACCCGACGCTCCTGCCGTGGAGTCGGAGAACGCCGCGGAACCGGACAAGGAAGCCCTCGAGCAGGAAACTCTCGAGGAGGAGGCCGAAACTCCGGAACCGGTGTCCGGATACGACGACGTCAGCGCGCTGTTCGAGCGGCTCGCGGCGACCGAGCCGGGCAGTGTGGCGCACGCGGTCGCACGGGACGCGCTGATCAACCGGTGCATCCCGCTGGCCGACCACATCGCGCGCAAATTCAGCGGGCGCGGTGAGCCGTTCGACGATCTGTCGCAGGTGGCGCGTGTCGGTCTGGTGCACGCGGTGGACCGGTTCGATCTGAGTCGCGGCTCGAATTTCCTGTCCTTCGCGGTGCCGACGATCATGGGTGAGGTCCGGCGGTATTTCCGCGACAACACCTGGGCGATGCGGGTTCCGCGGCGCGTCAAGGAGACTCATCTGCGCATCGGCGCGGCAGTGGATCAGCTGTCGCAGCGGTTGGGGCGCTCCCCCACCGCCAAGGAGATCGCCGCCGAACTCGATGTCGACCCCGACGAGGTCACCCAGGCCGTCATCGCGGGCAACGCCTATCAGCCGACCTCGATCGACGCGGCCTCGATCGGTCGCGACAGCGACGCCTCGCTGCTCGACACCCTGGGCGAGGAGGAATCGCAGTTCGACCGGGTCGAGGAGTACATCGCGGTGCGCCCGCTACTGGCGGGCCTGCCGGAGCGTGAACGCCGCATCCTGACCATGCGGTTCTTCGAGTCGATGACGCAGACGCAGATCGCGTCGCAGCTGGGGATCTCGCAGATGCACGTGTCGCGAATTCTCGCGAAAACCCTTGCGCGCCTGCGTGAATTGTCCGAGCGGGACTGAGTCGCGGACGGGACAACGAAGTCCTACGCGCCCTGCCGGGCCCGCCGCAGCTTCGCGGGTGCGCGCAGCCACCAGGCACTGTCGAGCAGCTCGGCGAGCTGTTGCCGGTCGACCGTGTCCAGGTCGATGAGAATGCACGGGTACCCGTCGTAGTGCGGGGTCGTGTAGAAGGCTGGGTCACCGGAGGCCAGCAGCGCCTCCTTCTCCGTGGGCTCGCAGAGCAGCACGAGACCACCTTCGGCTTCGTCACGTAATCGGGCGAAGCTCTTGCCACCGACGTTCAGGCCCGGACTGCGCCACCAGGTGCCTTCCGCCACACCCGGCAGCGCCGTCGCCATCGCGACCACTTGATCCCACGTCATAGCCATACGCCGATTCTCCCCCTCGGCGATCGCTGCGCGCTTGGACGAATGGAACGGCGCCGTCCCCCGTACAGGGGACGGCGCCGTTGTACTGTCGCGTCTATTTCTTGCGCAGAGTCGCCAGGAACATGGCGTCGGTGCCGTGGCGGTGCGGCCACAGCTGCGCGGACGGACCGTCACCGAGATCGGTGACACCGGGCAGGAACTCGCGGCTGTCGAGCTCTTCGGCACCGGTGCGGCGGACGAAATCGGCCACCACCGACACTGTTTCGGCGAGGTGCGGTGAGCAGGTCGAGTAGACGACGACACCGCCCGGACGCACCAGGTCCCAGGCGGCGGCCAGGAGCTCACGCTGCAGGGTGACCAGTTCCGTCACGTCTGCCGGGGTACGACGCCAGCGAGCCTCCGGACGACGGCGAAGGGCGCCGAGGCCGGTGCAGGGCGCGTCGACGAGAACGCGGTCGTAGCCGGGGGTCAGCCCACTGTCGCGGCCGTCCGCGACGTGGACGGTGACGGGCAGGTTGCGGGTGGATTTGCGAACCAGTTCGGCGCGGTGTTCGGCCGGTTCGACGGCGTCGACGGTGAACAGGTCGATCGCGGCGAGCGCGCCGAGCAAGGCCGCCTTACCGCCGGGACCTGCGCAGAGATCGAGCCAGCGGCCCTTGTCCTCGCCGTCCAGTGGCGCGCGGGTGAGAGCGAGCGCGACCAGCTGACTGCCCTCGTCCTGGACGGCCGCGATGCCGTCGCGGACCGGCTCCAGCTGACCCGGGTCGCCGCCGTCGAGGTACACCGCGTACGGGGACCAGCGACCTTCTTCGCCACCGGTGACCAGGGCGAGTTCCTCGGCGGTGATTTCCCCGGGCCTCGCGACCAGGTGCACGACCGGGCGCTCGTCGTCGGCTTTCAGGAGCTCGTCCAACTCGCCTGCTTGTGCGCCGAGCGCGTCGGCGAAGGCTTGGGCGATCCACTTCGGATGCGCGTGCTCGAAGGCGAGCTTGCCGACCGGGTCGGCGGGGGCGAGTTCGGCGATCCACTCCTCGGCGGTCTTGCCCCCCGCCCGGCGCAGCACGGCATTGACGAAACCGGCACGGCCCTGGCCGAATTCGGCGCTGGCCAGGTCGACGGAGGTGTCGACGGCGGCGTGCGCGCTGGTGCGGGTCCGCAGCAACTGGTAGACGCCCAGGCGCAGGATGTCGAGGATGGGGCCGTCGATCTCGTCGACCGGGCGGCCCGCGCACGCCGAGATCACCGCGTCGAGCTGTCCCTGCGAACGACTCGCACCGTAGGTGAGCTCGGTCGCGAACGCGGCATCACGGCCACTGATCTTGCGCTCGCGCAACAACTTCGGCAGCGCGAGGTTGGCATAGGCATCGCGCTCACGCACGGCCCGCAACACATCGAGGGCCACCTCACGCGCCGGATCCACAGGCTCGCCGCGCCGCTTGCGCGGACTCGGCACGGTGGGATCGGGACGCTCGGGTCGCCGCTGCGTGGGCGCCTTACCCGCCGTTCCCGCACCGGCGTCGCGGGTGCCCGCGCCACGGCCGCGCGAATCTCCTACGCGCGCACCACGATCGGGACGCGACGCGCCACGGCCGGTTCGGCCCGCACCGGAACGTCCCGCGGCGCCACGCTGGTCGGCCGAGTCACGACTCTGCGCCCTGTCGTTCGCGTCGCCGAAACCTGGGCGGTCGTCGACACGACGAGGTACACCGGATCGCGGAGCGTCGTCCCGGCCACCACCGTCACCACCCTGCGCGCGGTCGTCTTCGCGACGTGGCCCACCGGATCGCGGAGCGGCAGCACCTCGATTGCCCGCGCCGCGCGCGAAACCAGGGCGATCGTCGGAACGGCGGGGTGTGCCCGATCGGGTGCCCCCGTCGCGGTCGTCGCGGCGGGGTCGGTCGGAGCCGCCACGGTCATCGCGGCCGGTCCAGCGATCGCCGTCCGCACGCGGGGTGGTGGTGCCCTTCGCGGCGCGGGCGGCCCAGCCACCATCGACATTCTTGCTGGTGATCTTGCGGTCGTCGCGGGAACCGGTGCCGCGCGCGTCGCCAGATTTTCCGGTGGGTTTGCGATCCTCGCGGGGGCTCACGCCCTTCGCGGCGTCGGCTTCGCGGCGACGGCGGCGGTCGGAGGCGCTCATGCGCGCACCTCGCTGTCGATCGGCTCCGGCATGACCGCGGTATCTGCTCGCTGCTCCCTCATCCGATCACCGTGCCGGGAGCGAGGCGGGCGCCGCGGGCCCAGTCGAGGGCGTTCATCATCTTCTTGCCGGGCGGTTGGACCTGTCCGAGGCGGACCGCCGTGGTCGATGTTCCGACGAAGACGCCGGACTTGCGCACCTCGATCTCGCGTTCGGGCAAGGTTTCCTCCACCATTTCCACCGGGCCGAGTTTGAGGCGCAGCCCGTTCACCTCGGTCCACGCGCCCGGCGCCGGGGTGACGGCGCGGATGTGGCGGTGGATGGCCAGCGCGGGTTCGTCGAACCCGATTCGTCCCGCCTCCACGGCCACCTTCGGTGCGTAGGTCACGCCGTCGTGGGATTGCGGAATCGCTTGCAGCGACCCGTCTTCCACGCCGTCCAGAGTTTTCTCGAGCAGCACGGCGCCCGCTTCGGCGAGCCTGGCCAGCAGTTCGCCCGCGGTGTCGGTGAGCCCGATCTTCTCGGTCATCACCCCGTACACCGGGCCGGTGTCGAGGCCCGCTTCGATCAGGAAGGTCGACGCACCGGTCATGTCGTCACCCGCGTCGATGGCCGCCTGCACGGGCGCCGCACCGCGCCAGGCGGGCAGCAGCGAGAAGTGCAGATTGATCCAGCCGTGCGCGGGGATGTCGAGCACCTGCTGCGGCAGCAGCGCACCGTAGGCGACGACCGGGCAGCAGTCCGGCGCGAGTTCGGTGAGCGCGGCGACGAATTCGGGTTCGGACGGCTTGCGCGGCGTGAACACCGGAATGCCGTGCTCGTCGGCGAGCTGCCCGACCGGCGAGCGCATGATCTTGCGGCCGCGACCCGCGACCGCGTCGGGCCGGGTGACCACCGCGACGACCTCGTGGCCTTCGCTCTCGATCAACCGGCGCAACGACGGCACCGCGGGTTCCGGCGTGCCGGCGAAAACTACCCGCATCAGCGGCCACCGCCCACACCGCTGGATTCGCGCACGGTGATCCCGCCGCGGAACCAGTCGGATTCGCGGATGGTGCGCATCGCGTCCTTGCGGTCGGCCGGTTCGAGCCGGTTGATGAACAGCACGCCGTCGAGGTGGTCGTGCTCGTGCTGTACGCAGCGGGCGAGCAGCCCGTCGGCCTCGAACTCCACCGGCGCACCGGTGACGTCGACCCCGGTGACCCGCACGCGCGATGCCCGGCGCACGTCGTAGCGCACACCGGGAATCGACAGGCAGCCCTCGGGGCCGACCTGTTCATCGGCCCCGAGGGCCGACCATTCCGGGTTCACCACGTGACCCGCGGCGTCGCCGGTGTCGTAGACGAACACCCGCAGCCCGACCCCGATCTGCGGCGCGGCCATTCCGACCCCACCGTCGTCGTGCATGGTCTCGGTGAGGTCGGCGACCAACGTGGCGAGGTCGGGACCGAACTCGGTGACCGCGTCGGCACGCGAGCGCAGGATCGGGTCGCCGAACAGGCGAACGGGCTGAATGGTCACGGCGGCTCCCGGGGAGGACGAATTGCGGTCGTCCCAGTCTAGAGACCCCGCGAGGTGCTTCCGTCCAGCCCGGCCGTCAGGAGTTGCCCGCGATGATCACCTCGGGGATGCCGGTGCCGAGCGGGACCGGGGTACAGACCGGGGCGGGTGCCCGGACGGGGTCGAGGATGCGCTGCAGCAGCTGCTGCACGAAGGGGTCGTAGACCAGGTGGAAGTGGCCGGTCATGTCGTCGGCGCACAGGTCCTGCAGGACGAGGTTCTCCGCGCCCGCACCGCGCAGCGCGATGTTGGAGAACGGCTGGATCATCTCGTCGACCCGGCTGCCGACGGTGACGTAACGGACACCGGGCACGGTGTCACCGCCCGCGTTGAGCTCCACCATCAGCGGTTCCCCCTGCGCCTGCTGGACGGCCGCCGTGGAGGTGACTCTCGCGAACACGTCCATCATTCCCGGAACGGCCTGACCCACCGGCACCAGTCCGTACATGACACCGCCGTAGCTGGGCGAGGCCAGGCCGACCCAGGTCCCGACCTTCGGCGCACCACCGAGCTTGTTGACATAGAACCGGCTGACATTTGCCCCCTGCGAGAAGCCGACCAGATCGACCTTGGCCGCCTTGGTCGCGACGAGCACATCGTCGACGAACTGGGCGAGCTGAGCGAAACTGATCCGCATGTCCTCGGTGCCGTAGGTGTCGGCGCCCGGCGCCCCGCCGTAGTTCAGCGCGAAGACGCAGTAGCCGGCCGCTACCAGTTGCGGCCCGATTCCCGCCCAGTCGGAGTAGGCGCTCGAGTCGGTGCCGTGCACCAACACGATCGGCCGCGGGTGCTCGGCGCTCGGCGTACACCCGAAGTTGTTGAGGCCCACCGGAACCGAGTTCGGATGGGCATTGATGTAATGGGCGGCATCCAGGTGATCGGACTGCGCCGGACCCGCCTGCATCGGAATGACAGCGGGCCGATAGCCCGCCGGTTCAGCGGCGGCGATCGGCGCGAAAGACACACCGATCACCGCCGTGCAGGCGAGTGCCGCGACCGATACCGCGCCGCGCAATCGTGATGTTCCCCAACCCCACAACGTTCCCAGTTGTTCCATGACCCAAACATTTACTCCATGGGTCCGACAACCGCACGTCGGGAAGGCGGTTCACGACGCCCTCACTTCTCGGGGGTTGCGTCGCCCTCGGAGGTGACATCGTCCTCGGCGAGGATTCGATACAGCGCCCTGCGGGTCTCGGCGAGCACCTCGGCCGCCTTCGCCGCCTGCTGCGCGGTGCCGACCTGGGCCACCTGACCGACCGCGCCCATCACCTGTCCGACCAGCCCGCGCAGGTCCAGCGCCTGGGCGCCGACGTCCTGCTTGACCTCGGCCCACGGGTCGCCGAGATCCTCACGATGGGTCTCGACATAGGCCTTGCCCTCGTCGGTGAGCTGGGCGGTCTTGCGACCGGCCACCTTCTCGATGAGCACCAGACCCTCGTCCTCGAGCTGGGCCAATGCGGGGTAGATGGACCCCGGGCTCGGACGCCAGATGTCGTCGCTGCGGTCGCGGATCTGCTGGATCAGTTCGTAGCCGTGCATGGGGCGCTCGACGAGCAGTAGCAGCACCGCGGCCCGCACGTCACCGCGCCTGCCACGACCACCGCGGCCGCGTCCGCGACCGAAACCGGGACCGAATCCCGGTCCGAAACCTGGGCCGAAGCCCGGTCCGAACTCGGGGCCGTGCCCGTGTCGACCGCCGTGGCGGAACTGCTGACGGTCGGGACCGAATTCCCGGGGGCCCGGTCCGCGACCGCGCCGGAAGTGTCCGAATTCTCGTTGCTCTTGGTTATGCATGACAGCCTCCTGTGGCCTCTCGTTGTTCTTGACACTATCGACGATATATCGGCAATGCATCGAATGCAAGGAGTAATCCGAATTCCTGCCGGACCCGCCCCTGCCCCTTCGGCTCGCCGAACTGGTCGCCTCGCTGTCACTGGCCACCGACCTCGGGCTCGGCCAGCCGCAGGAACACGTCCTGCGCCAGACCGTTCTCGCCGTCCGGCTCGCGGACGATGGCGCGATCACCGACATCGACCTGTTGTGCCCAGGCTGGCAGCCAGTCGAGTGAGCCGAGGCGACACGATGCCCGACGCGCCGACTCCTTTCGCGTTTCACCCCGGCGGAACACACCGCACCCTAGGCTTGAACTGGACAAGCGTTCAGTCGAAGTTCACCGGAGGGTCGGCGTGACGGGTACCGATGTTTATGACGTTGTCGTGGTGGGGGCCGGACTGGCCGGGCTGGCCGCCGCGCGAGAACTCACCGCCAAGGGCCGTCGCGTCCTGGTTCTCGAGGCACGCGACCGGGTCGGTGGCCGCACACTCAACGAATCCATCGGCGACGGCAATGTCGTGGAGGTCGGCGGCCAGTGGGTAGGCCCGACACAGGATCGCGTGCTCGCCCTGATCGACGAACTGGGCCTGAGCAGGCACGCCACCTACAACGAGGGCCTGGCCCAGATCGAATTCGGCGGCCGCACCAAGCGCTACCGCGGCGCGATCCCCCCGCTGCGCCCGATGGCGCTGGCCGATGTCGCCCAAGCTCAGGTGCGCCTCGACCGGATGGCCCGGACGGTGCCGCTCGACGCGCCATGGACCGCCCGGCGCGCATCCGTATGGGACGCACAGACTTTCGACAGCTGGCTGCGCCGCAATGTCCGCACGAAGGGCGCGCGTGAGGTATGCACGCTGGTCTGCCAGGCGGTATTCGCGGCCGAACCCGCCGATATCTCACTGCTGCACTTTCTGTTCTACCTACACTCCGGTGGCGGCATCGACCGGCTGATCTCCACCGTCGACGGCGCCCAGCAGTGGCGCATCGTCGGCGGCTCGCAGCGCATCGCGCAGCGGATGGCCGAAGATCTCGGCGACGCGGTCGAACTGTCCGCACCGGTGCGGCGCATCGAGACCACCGACTACGACGTCACCGTCGTCGCCGACGGTCGCACGGTCCGCGCGAGCGCGGTGATCGTGGCCATCCCGCCGACCCTGACCAGCCGCATCGCCTACGACCCACCATTGCCGGGACACCGAGACCAGTTGGTACAGCGCTACATTCAGGGCTCGGTCGTGAAATGTATGGCCGTGTACGCCGAGCCGTTCTGGCGCCGCGACGGGCTCAACGGCCAAGCGACCAGCGACGTCGGCCCGGTGAAACTCTGTTACGACAACTCACCACCCGACGCCAGCAAAGGTGTGCTGCTCGGCTTCCTCGAGGCTGGCCATGCCCGCCGCCTCGGGCAGCTGCCCGCCGCCGACCGTAAAGCTGAGGTGCTCGCGTGTTTCGCGCGCCACTTCGGGCCCGCGGCCGCCGAACCCGAACAGTTCGTCGAGAAGGACTGGAGCCAGGAAGAGTGGTCGAGGGGCTGCTACGGCGGTTACCTGCCACCCGGCGCCTGGACCGCCTATCACGACACCGTGCGCGTCCCGATCGGCCGAATCCATTGGGCGGGAGCGGAATCCGCGACCGTATGGAACGGCTACATGGACGGCGCGCTCACCTCGGGCGAACGCGCCGCCACCGAAGTCCACACCCTGCTCGACGCCGGGGCACGCCTCATTCCCGGGTGAGGATCTCCCAGATCCATTCCGCGACAACCGGCGCCGGCGTGTCGGGCAATCGCTCGAGCCAGTGCGTGAGCACCGCGAGCATCGCGCCCGCCAGCGCCGCCGCGTCCACCTCGATCGGCACGCCCGAGACCACCGGCGCGTGCTCACCGAGCAACCGGATGCCCTCGGCGAGGATGGTCGCGATCCGCCGGGTCAGCCGGGCGTGCACCGCCGCCGAGCCGTGCGCGCCCAGCACATTCCGGTAGAGCTGGGCATGATCGGCGATGTGCTGGACGTAGCCGATCAGGAATTGCGGCGGCTGGTCGGGTAGACCGTCGTCGAAGCCGCCCTCGCGCAGCGAGATGCCCGCGTCGAGCGCGTGCCGTTCGATCGCGTCGGCGAGCAGCGTCTCCTTGTCGGTGTAGTGGTCGTAGAAGGTGCTGCGGCTCACGCCCGCACGACCGGTGATGTCGGAAATGGCGATGCCGTCGACCGGGCCTTCGAGTCCGAGCTCGAGGATCGCGTCCTGGAGTAGACCGCGGCTGCGCAACACCCGCGGATCGTCGGAGGTCGGCTTGCGCCCGGCCGGCTGCGTTCGAATCACATCTCCACCTTCACATCCACGGGTCGTTGTGTCGCGCGACACGTTGACGTCCGCCGGGCGACCGGGCTTATCCTACACATGTAGGTAATCAGCCAGTTGTAGGTTAAATACCCTGGAGGGGTAACCATGGCGCGGGCTCTCTATCGCCTCGGCGATCTCTGTTTTCGCAATCCGTG
The DNA here is from genome assembly GCF_050320175.1 of Nocardia sp. FBN12. Classification (GTDB taxonomy): domain Bacteria; phylum Actinomycetota; class Actinomycetes; order Mycobacteriales; family Mycobacteriaceae; genus Nocardia. Next base: position 3,409,061 of record NZ_CP190048.1, read on the forward strand.
GTGGGTGGTCGCCGTTTGGTCACTCATCGCCACTGCCGTCGCACTCGTCGGAATCACCTTGGGCGCCAGGGTTTCCGATCGGTTCGACATTCCCGGCACCGAATCCGACCGCGCCCAGATCGTGCTGAAGGACAGCTTCGGCAAGGGCGCACCGACTACGCAGGGCGAAGCGCCCGCCCGGCTCGTCGTGCGGGCACCCGACGGCAAACCGCTGCCGCTGACCCAGATCGATGCCGAACTGGCGACGCTGAGCGGCACACCCGGCATCGATGGCGTCACCCCGGCCGTGTTCGCGGTGTCCGAGAAGGGCGACGTCACCTTCGTCGACATCACCTTCGCCACCCCGGTGAACCCGACCGCGAAGCAGTCCGTGGAAACGGTCCACAACCGGTTGAGCGCGCAGGGACTGCGGCCGATGCTCACCGGCGGCCCGTTCTACACCGAGGCCTCGTTCGTCGGGCCGTCCGAGGCGGTCGGTGTGGCGATCGCGATGGCCGTTCTGGTCATCACCTTCGGTTCACTCCTCGCCGCGGGGTTGCCGTTGCTGCTCGCGCTGGTCGGAGTCGGTATCGGCACCGGTGGCGTGGTCGCGGCCTCCACGCTGTTCGACGCGTCGTCGGCCACGTTGGCACTGTCGCTGATGCTCGGTTTGGCGGTCGGTATCGACTACACGCTGTTCATCGTGTCGCGACACCGTCAGCAGCTGGCCGAGGCGATGCCGGTGCGTGAATCGGCGGCGCGATCGATCGGAACGGCGGGCAGCGCGGTCGTTTTCGCCGGCGCCACCGTGCTGATCGCCCTGTGCGGCTTGGCGATCGCGCGGATCCCGTTCCTCACCGGGATGGGTCTGGCGGCGGCAGCGAGCGTCGGCGTCGTTGTGCTGCTGGCGATTACGCTGCTGCCCGCGATTCTCGGCTTCGCCGGCGAGCGATTGATTCCGCGTGGGCGGGGCCTGGCCTCGATCGTGGCGGCACAGCGGCCCAACCGCTGGGGCGACACGGTGACCAAGCGGCCGATCCTCACCCTGCTGGCGGGCATCGGCGTGCTCGCCGTCATCGCACTGCCCGCGCTCGGACTGCGTCTCGGCTTGCCCAACGCGGGCCAGGAGCCGACCGATACCGTCGCGCGACAGTCCTACGATCTGCTCGCCAAGGCCTACACACCCGGCCTGAACGGGCCGCTCGTGGCGGTGGTGCAGGGCGAACCGGGCCGGATACAGGCACAGACCAAGGCCGCGATCGAGCAGATCACCGCGCTGCCCGGCGTCGCGATGACGCTGCCGCCGGAGGTCAACGCCGCCGCGGACACCGCCCAGTTCGTGGTCGTCCCGACCACCGAGCCCAGCTCGGAAGACACTGCCACGCTGGTGAAGTCGATCCGGCGCGGCGGGGCGATTCCATTCCATTCCATTCCATTCCATTCCATTCCATTCCATTCCATTCCATTCCATTCCATTCCATTCCATTCCATTCCATTCCATTCCATTCCATTCCATTCCATTCCATTCCATTCCATTCCATTCCATTCCATTCCATTCCATTCCATTCCATTCCATTCCATTCCATTCCGACCTGCGGGCCGAGCACGGTGCGACCCTGCACCTGACGGGCGAGACGGTGATCGCGATCGACGTGGCGCGCAAGCTCTCCGCCGCGTTGGCACCGTTCCTGATCGTCGTCGTCGGCCTGGCCCTGACACTACTGATGCTGGCATTCCGTTCACTGCTGGTTCCGCTCACCGCGGCACTGGGCTTCCTGCTCTCCCTGGCCGCGGCGCTCGGCGCGACCACGGCGGTCTATCAGTGGGGATGGCTGGGTTCGGTCCTCAATGTGCACCATCCGGCACCGATTCTGGCGTTCCTGCCGATCCTGCTGATCGGTGTGCTGTTCGGGCTGGCGATGGACTATCAGGTGTTCCTGGTGTCGCGGATGCGCGAGGCCTACGTCACCGGAGACAGTTCCGCGCTCACCGCGGTGCGCACCGGTTACGCCCACAGCGTGCGGGTGGTCGCGGCGGCGGCGGTGATCATGATCGCGGTTTTCGCCGGATTCCTGTTCAGCCACAACACCATGATCGGCCCGATCGGGTTCGCGATGGGCGTGGGCGTGCTGTTCGACGCGCTGATCGTGCGGATGACCCTGATCCCCGCCGTGATGGCGCTGCTCGGCCGCTGGGCGTGGTGGTTGCCGGGCCCGCTGGAGCGGTTGCTGCCGCACGTCGACATCGAGGGTGAGTCACTGCCGAAGGTGACCGGCAGCCGACCGGAGCGTGAAGTCGTCACGGCCTGAGCGGATTTCACCCGCGTCGACGACGCCCGGCGAGTTTCGCGCCGGGCGCCGTTGACGTGGGCTTTCACGGCTTCCGAGGCGGAAAATCACACGGTCGCCGATCGCACCGGGAAATGGCCCGATCGCCTCCCCGAGTTCATCTGGACGTCACCGGAAATCGAAATCCATTGGGCTACTTTGGATTTCGCGGAGGTCACAACGACGTAACACATCCGCTTCTCGGGTCCACCGAACTACTACCGGGTGCACGACGAATTCGTTCGTTCCCCGCCCCGGAGTGGAGGGAACATGAGCATCAACCGTGAGTCCACTTTCCTGATCACCGGCGCGTCCGGCGTCATCGGCGGCGCACTGGTCGAACTACTGCCCGACCATCGCATCTACGCCGTCGGCCACAGCAAGACCGGGGCCGCGCGTCCCGGTGTCACCTGGCTCAGCGGCGACATCCGACAGCCCGACCTCGGTCTCGGCGACGACTACCAGCGCATCGCCGACGAGGTCGACCGGGTCATCCACGTGGCGGCCATGGTCGACTTCAATCGGGACGAAGAGACCATCCGCTCGATCAACGTGAACGGCACGCGCAATGTGCTGCGGTTCTGCGAGGTCGCCGGCGCCGATCTGGTGCACACCAGTTCGTCGTTCGTCGCCCGCGCCGAGTCGGCGCTGGTCGTCACGGGCACCGGGTGTGCCGACGGTCGCGACATGTACCTGCGCTCCAAGATCGACGGCGAAGCGGCGGTGCGCGAGTCGGGCGTGCCCTACGTGATCGCTCGTCCGTCGTTGCTCATGGGCGATTCGGCGACCGGGCAGATCATCCGCCACCAGGGCCTGCACACCTTCCTCGGCGCCTACGTCAAGGGCGCACTGCCGTTCGTGCCGTTCAGCGACACCGCCCAGGTCGACTTCCTCGCCCAGGATGTCGTCGCGTCGGCGCTGGCCCGCCTCGCCACGGCCGACACCGACGGCTCGGAGTACTGGCTCACCGCCGGTGACCACGCCATCGAGACCGGCGCGATCGTCGAGCTGTGCCGTGAGCTCTACGGCGCCGAGGGCACCGAGCTCGACAGCCCGCGCTACTTCCAGATCGAGGCGGTGCAGCGATTGATCCTGCCGATGCTCGGCGATGTGCTCGACGCCAAGGCACGCAAGAAGTTCGACAATCTGCTCGCCATGGCGTCGCTGTTCACCGACGCGCCGTTCGAATCCAGTCTCGGCACCGGTCCGTTCGTCGGTATCCAGCCGAGTCTGGACACCGCGCGCGATCTGCTGACCCGCACCGTGCGCGCGTACTGGCTACCCGAGACGGTCGCGGCATGAGCGGTCAGCGCCCGGAGGCGGCCGCCTGTGTAACCACGGAGGGAGCCCGAGCATGCCGAATGGAGACAGCATGACCATCGAACGCGCCGAGATCGTCGAGCTCTATCGGGCACATCTGGGTCGTGGGCGCGCGGCCCTGGCCGAATTCGTGAGCGCACCGGTCGAAGTGGCCTCGCACGGCGCGATCGTCGAGACCGCCGACGGCCGTTCCTTCATCGACTGCGGCGGGTATGCGGTGTTCCTGCTCGGGCACTGCCCCGAGCCGGTGGTGGCCGCGGTGGTCGAACAGGTACGCACCCACCCCCTGGCGACCCGGCTGCTCTTGGAGCCCAAGGTCGCCGAGGCCGCTCGGGCGCTGGTGTCGATCGCGCCGGAGGGGCTCGAGTCCGTCGCGTTCCTCAATTCCGGCGCCGAGGCCACCGAGCTCGGGCTCAAGATCGCCCGCGCACATGGCAAGGACCGGCTGATCACCATGCTCGGCGGGTACCACGGCAAGACCACCGGCGCACTGGCGGTGACGCCGAAACCGGAGTACCAGCGCCGTTTTCAGCCGTTGCTGTCCGCCACCGCGATTCCCTACGACGACATCTCGGCACTCGAGGCCGAGCTCGTCGCGGCCGAGGGACGCGGGGCGGTCATCCTGGAACCGATCCAGGGTGAGGGCGGCGTCGTCATCCCGCAGCCGGGTTATCTCGCCGCCGTGCAGCGGTTGTGCCGGGCCAACGACGCGTTCCTGATCGTGGACGAGATCCAGACCGGCCTCGGCCGCACCGGCACGATGTGGGCGCACCAGCCCGAGATCGATTGCCCTGACGTGCTTTTGGTGGGCAAGGCGCTGTCCGGTGGCGTGGTTCCGGTCTCGGCGGTGCTCGCCACCGCCACGGCGTTTCGGCCCTTCGCCGATGACCCGACACTGCACTCGTCGACCTTCGGCGGGTCACCCCTGGCAGCGGCGGCCGTGATCGCCACGGTCGGTGCGCTCGTCGCCGGTGACACCGCCGCACGCGCGGCGGAACTGGGTGAGCGGATGCTCGCCACGGTCGGTGACCTGTGCGCGCAGTACGTGGGCCGCACCGTCCGCGAGGTACGCGGTCGCGGCCTGCTCATCGGCATCGAGTTCACCCGGCCCGATCTGGCCGCCGAGCTGGTCACCGATCTGCTCGCACACGGGGTGATCGTCAATCACTCGCTCGGTGCGAGTGCGGTCGTGCGGCTCACCCCGCCCGCCGTGCTCACCGACGACCAGGAGCGCACCGTCCTGGTCGCCCTCGACAACGCACTCACCGCACTACTCGCACACGTCTGATCACAGGAGTTCTGCCATGCCTACTGTTTCGCTCAGCCGACGCATCGAGAACATCGACGCCGACACGGTTTTCGCTCAGCTCAAGGATCTCGACAGCTACCCCCACATCGCCGACGGTGTGCAGCAGGTCGAGGTGAACTGGGATGCCGACGGTGGCGCCGCCACCAGCGAGTGGGAGGTCCGTTTCCGTGACGGCTCGCTGCGCTGGACCGAACGCGACCTGTTCGACACCGCCGCCCGCACCTACTCGTTCGTCCAGGTCGCCGGCGATCTGGTCGCGTTCGAGGGCCGCTGGGAGGTGGCCGCCGACGGCGCCGACGCCGTGGTGAGCTTCGACGCCGATTTCGATCTCGGCATGCCGAGCCTGGCCGCCATGCTCGACCCGATCGCCACCCGCGCCCTGCACGACAACATCGACGAGCTGATGACCGCCATCAGCGCGTCGGTAGCCGTCGGATCCTGATCCAAGCCATCTGACCAGGCGTTCTGCCGAGCCCAACGACGTGCCCGGCAGAACGCGCCCCTATTTCCGGGCCAGCTCGTCGATCCATCGCTCCAGCCGCGCCCCCTCGGTGACCATCAGCTCCGGGTCACGGAAGGTGTTGGTGAGCAAGGAGATTCCCTGATAGGCGGCGACGAACGCGATCGCGAGCTCGTCGGCATCGGCGCGGCCCAGCTCGGCGAACTGCTCGCGCGCCCACTCCACGAGTAGCCCGATCACCCGCGCCGGTTCCCCACCGAAGGCATCCTCGCGCTTGTCCAGTTCGGCGGCGAGTGAACCGGTCGGGCAACCGAATCGTGCCGCCATCTCCCGTTGCTCGACCCAGCTGCGCACCATCGCCTTCAATTTCTCGGCAGGGCCGGGCAGCTCCGCGAGCTCGGCGACAGCTCCCACCAGCACCTGTCCGTGCAGCTCGATGACCGCGGCGATGAACTGGTCTTTGGTTTTGAAGTAGTAGTAGACATTGCCGACCGGCACGTCGGCCTCGCGCGCGATATCCGCGATCGTCGTCTTCTCGATGCCCTGCTGGTAGAACACGCGCATCGCCGCTTGGACCAGGCGTTGCTGCTTCCCGATCGGGGGTCTGACCTGCGCGTCCGATTCAGTCATACAACTAACTATAGAGTGAGCAGGTCAGGCGCCGTCGCCCGAGGAACTCGCCCCGTCTCCCTGACGACCGTCACGGCCGCGCAGCCACCCCGGACGCCCACTGGGCACAACGCGATCGGGCGATGTAGGCCTAGGCGCGGATCACCCGATATCGACCGGGTCTATCTGCACCCGCAGCGGCGCATCGGACCGGTGCGTGCTGCGCACCGCCTGCGCCGCGGTCAACGCGCGGGCGAGCGGAGCGCCATCGGACCGGGCCACGCGCAACAGCATTCGTTCGACTTCGGCCGGAGAGTCGCTGCCCGAGAAGGGTTTACGCGCGGTCGGTGGTAGCGGGACGGGACCGAGGATCTCGGTGCCGTCGGGAAGTTCCGCGGCGTCGAGTAGTTCGGCGATCGAATCGGTCGTCCCGTCCACGGCCGCCAGCCGAATCGCCGGCGGAAACCCGACTTCGGCCCTGGCGTCGAGTTCGGCGGCGGCGTGGTTGACCGGGTCCCAGCGCACCAGCGCCTGCACGGTCGGCAGGGAGGGCTCGGCCATGACGATCACCTGGCCGCGCGGGCGGACCAAGGCGGCGGCACCCATCCAGCGGCGCAGGGTGTCCTCGCTCGCGCGCAGGTCGGCGCGGCCGAGTAGGGCCCATCCGTCGAGCAACAGCGCCACCCCGTAGCCACCGGGAACGAGCGGCTCGGCGCCGACCGTCGCGACGACCACCTGGGCGCCGGGTTCGACGGTGTCGAGTACCTCCCCGCCTCCCGAGGCCCGGATCGGAACCCCCGAGAACGCACGCCCGAGTTCCTCCGCGGTCCGGGCCGCCCCGATCACGGTCGCCCGCAGCGCTCGCGCCCCACACGCCTGACAGCGAAACGCGGCCTCGGTGATCCCACACCACTTGCACTGCGGACTCGCCGCTTCCCCATTCGTGGAGTGCGGCAACGCCAACGGGCCGTTGCAGTGCCGACACCGCGCGGGTGTCCGGCACTTCGCGCAGGCAAGCGACGGAACGTACCCCCGCCGCGGCACCTGCACCAGCACCGCCACGTTCTCCTTGATCGCCGACCGTGCCGCGGCGAACGCCACACCGGGCATCCGCACCGACCGCGCCAACGCATCCCGCTCCAGCGCGAAATCGCTGTCGCCGGGCGCGCTGATCCTGGGCGTCACCTCACGCAACACGTGACGTTCCGCGAGAAGGTCACGTGCCCAACCGGATTCGACGACCGCCTGAATCTCGGCCGTCCGCGCGAACCCGGCGGCGACGAACGCGGCTCCTGTCTCGTGCGCCCGCAACATCGCCACCTCACGAGCATGCGGATAGGGCGAGCGCGGCTCGGCGTAGGTGTCGTCGCCGTCGTCCCACATCGCGATCAACCCGAGATCCCGTGCGGGCGCGAACACCGCCGCCCGAGTCCCCACCACGATCCGCGCCTGCCCCCGTAGCACCGCCAGCCACCGCCGATACCGCGCCGCGGGCCCCAATCCGGCCGACAACCCGACGGCCCGATCCCCCACCAGCGCAACACATTCGGCGAGCAATCGATCGAGATCCCGCTGATCCGGCACCATCAACACCGCACTGCGCCCGGCGGCCACCACCGTCGCCGCCAACTCCGCCAACCGCGCCGCCCAGTCCTCCCCCGGCAACGCCTGCCACGCCGCTCGCGCACCCCTACCTTGCGCCACTGCGCTGACAAAGCCCATGCCGTGCGCATACCGACCCCACGCCGACGCGTCGACCTCAGGAGACGGCGAATCCGACCCACCTGCTGCCACTGCGCCGACCACCGTGGTCGAATCGCCGACGTTGTCCGAACCCACCGAGGCCGAGCCGTCCGCACCGGTGGAGCTGTTCACACCGGTAGACGCACCCTCACCGTTCAAGCCGACCGCTGCGGTCGAGCCAGCCGCTGCGGTCGAGCCGGCTGCTGCGGTCGAGCCAGCTGCTGCGGTCGAGCGCGAAAGATGCTCGACATCAACCGCTCCCGGCGCCGCGATGCCCGCGCCTTGCTCATCGGCGGCGGGTGACTCCGCCTGCTCGGACGTCGAATCATCGGCGGTAACGACAACGTCGGACGCCGAACGCGCCGACTTCTTCACGACATCGGCCTTCTTCGTGCCGCCGGTTTCGGTGCGGGCGTGACGCGGGGGAATCGCCAGGCGAAGGACATCGGCGCGCGTCCCCGCATAGCGGGCGGCGACAGCAGTGGCCAGTCGCAGAATATCCGGGGTGAGGACGCGTTCCGCGGAGACGACGCGTTCGAGCGACATCATCTTGCCGGTGTGGTCGCTGTGTGGGAGCCGCTCCAGCAGGTAACCGTCGACGAGGCGACCGGCGAACCGCACGCGCACCCGCACGCCCGGTTGCGCGATCTCGTCCAGTTCGGCGGGGACGAGGTAGTCGAAGTCGCGGTCGAGGTGGGCAGGCGAAAGCAGCGGGAGCACCCTCGCGATGGGGTGTCCCGCTGCTGTCGATGAATCGTCCGCTGTCACGCGGTCCGTGACTACTACAGGCCGACGGCCGCGCGCAGCTTGTCGGCGCGGTCCGTGTGCTCCCAGGGCAGGTCGACATCGGTGCGGCCGAAGTGGCCGTAGGCCGCGGTCGGCGCGTAGATCGGGCGCAGCAGGTCGAGATCACGGATGATCGCGCCCGGACGCAGGTCGAAGACCTCGGAGATGGCGGTGGAGATCTTGGTCGGGTCGATCTTCTCGGTGCCGAAGGTCTCGACGAACAGACCGACCGGGGCCGACTTGCCGATCGCGTACGCGACCTGCACCTCGACGCGATCCGCCAGGCCCGCGGCCACGACGTTCTTGGCGACCCAGCGCATGGCGTAGGCGGCCGAGCGGTCGACCTTCGACGGGTCCTTGCCGGAGAACGCGCCGCCACCGTGGCGGGCCATGCCGCCGTAGGTGTCGACGATGATCTTGCGGCCGGTCAGGCCCGCGTCGCCCATCGGTCCACCGAGCACGAACTTGCCGGTGGGGTTGACCAGCAGCCGGATGTCGGAGGTGTCGAGGCTGGGCAGGTTCAGATCGCCGATGACGGCGTCGACGACCTTCTCGCGGATATCGGGGGCGAGCAGGTTGTCCAGGTCGATATCGGCGGCGTGCTGGGTGGAGATGACGACTGTGTCGAGCCGGACCGGGCGGTCACCCTCGTATTCGATGGTGACCTGGGTCTTGCCGTCGGGACGCAGATAGGGCAGCACACCCGACTTACGCACCTCGGTCAGCTTGCGCGAGAGCCGGTGCGCGAGCGCGATCGGCAGCGGCATCAGCTCGGGCGTGTCGATGGTGGCGTAGCCGAACATCAGGCCCTGGTCACCGGCACCCTGGCGCTCGATCGCGTCGTCGGAACCGCCGACGCGCGCCTCGTGCGAGGTGTCGACACCCTGGGCGATATCGGGCGACTGAGCGCCGATCGCGATGTTGACACCGCAGGAGTTACCGTCGAATCCCTTTGCGGAGGAGTCGTATCCGATCTCGAGGACCTTCTCGCGCACGATCCGCGGGATGTCGGCGTAGGCGGAGGTGGTGACCTCGCCCGCGACATGGACCTGCCCCGTGGTGACCATGGTTTCCACCGCGACCCGGCTGCTCGGGTCCTCCGCGAGCAGTGCGTCGAGGATGGAATCGCTGATCGCGTCACAGATCTTGTCCGGATGCCCCTCGGTCACGGACTCACTGGTGAATAGCCGACTACCTGTCGTACGCACAGTTATTCCCTCTCCCTCAACGGGTTACTCGTTCGGCTTGTGACGGTAACTTCTCGGTGTTACCGCGCAACCCTTCTCATCAAGACTATTCCAAACCACCGACATGGTGGCGAGTAAATACCAAGCCACCCCGCGAACACCCGCGCGGACGGTACACTGCGCGACCATCGTTGTAGCGCAACAGCTTTCGCGTGAACTACCCGGTCAGCGCAGCAACGGGACCAGCGCGTCGAGCACCCGGCTGGCCAGCAACGCCTTCGAACCGTGATCGAGGGCCTGTTCGGTGCCGTCGGCACCGAGCAACCAGCCGTCGTTGGTGTCGACCTCGAACGCCTTGCCCTCGCCGACCGCGTTGACCACGAGCAGATCGCAGCGCTTGCGTGCCAGTTTCGCGCGGGCGTGGGTGAGCACGTCGCCGTTGTCGTCACCGGTCTCGGCGGCGAAACCGACGATCGCGGTACCGGCGAGCCGTCCCTCGGTGCGGGCCTCGACCAAGCCGGCGAGGATGTCCTCGTTCTTGGTCAGCGGGATCACGTCGGGTTCGTCGGCGCCCTTCTTGATCTTCGCGGCGGCCACATGGGTCGGACGGAAATCGGCGACCGCGGCAGCCATGATCACCGCGTCGGCGCCGAGCGCGTGCTTGTCGACGGCGGTCTTGAGCTGGTCGGCGGTGGTGATGTGGACCAGTTCGACCGCGGCGGGTGGCGCGAGCTCGATGGTGTTGCCCGCGATCAGCGTCACCTGGGCACCACGCTGGGCGGCGACCCTGGCCAGGGCGTAGCCCTGCTTGCCGGAGCTGCGGTTGCCGAGGAAGCGCACCGGGTCGAGGGGTTCCCTCGTGCCACCGGCGGTGATCACCACGCGGCGACCGGTCAGGTCGCGCGGCAGCGCGTCGGCACGTTCGAGCAGCAGCGAGGCCAGACCGAAGATCTCCTCCGGTTCCGGCAGCCGTCCCGGACCCGTGTCGGTGCCGGTGAGTCGGCCCGACGCGGGCGACATCACGTTGGCGCCGTGCGCGCGCAGAGTCGCGACATTGGCCACCGTGGCCGGGTGCTCCCACATCTCGGTGTGCATCGCGGGCGCGAACAGCACCGGACATCGGGCCGTCAGCAAGGTGGCGGTGAGCAGATCGTCGGCGCGCCCCTGTGCGGCGCGCGCCATCAGATCCGCGGTGGCGGGGGCGATGACGACGAGATCGGCCTCCTGGCCGATCCGCACGTGCGGCACCTCGGGCACGTCGGCGAACACCGTGGTGTGCACCGGCTGACCGGACAGCGCCTCGAAGGTCGCCTTACCGACGAACTGCAGAGCCGACTCGGTGGGAATGACCCGCACCTGATGTCCGGTCTCGGTGAAACGGCGAACGAGGGCACACGCCTTGTAGGCGGCGATGCCCCCGCCGACCCCGACGACGATCCGCATGGTCTTACGCCTCCGGAGTAGAGATTGTCACTCGCCCTCGGTGTGTTCGAGCAGGTCGGAGTGGATTTCGCGCATGGCGACCGACAGCGGCTTCTCCTGCAGACCCGGCTCGACGAGCGGGCCGACGTACTCGAGGATGCCGTCACCGAGCTGGTTGTAGTAATCGTTGATCTGACGGGCGCGCTTGGCCGCGTAGATCACCAGGGCGTACTTGGACGACGTGCGCTCGAGCAGCTCGTCGATCGGGGGGTTGGTGAGGCCGATCGGGGTGTCGTACGCGGGTACTGCGGTGATGTCTGTACTCACTAGGAGTGGCTCCTGCGGGTTAGTGGGTCAAGAACTCGAATTTGTGCTAACGAACAACGATACCAACTGCTCACAAGCAGTGGTTACCTCGCTGTTCACGATGACCGTGTCGAACTCGTCACGGGCCGCCAATTCGACCCGGGCGGTCTGGAGCCTGCGCTCGATCACCTCGGGTGTCTCGGTGCCGCGCGAACGCAACCGCGAGACCAGTTCTTCCCAGCTCGGCGGCGCGAGAAACACCAGAAGTGCCTCGGGCATCGCCTGCCGGACCGACCGTGCACCGGCCAGGTCGACTTCGATCAGTACCGAAAGTCCGCTCGCCAGCGCTGCTCGCACCGGGGCGGCGGGGGTGCCCGATCGCTGCAACCCCCCATGGATGTCTGCCCATTCGAGCAGCTCGTCCGCCACGATCATGGCGTCGAACTCGGCTCGGGAAACAAACCGGTAATCGCGACCGTCGACCTCGCCGGGACGGGGGTCCCGCGTCGTGGCCGACACACTGAAAACCAGTTCGGGCAGGCGTTCCCGCACGCACCGTACGACCGTGGATTTACCCACGGCCGAGGGGCCGACCAGTACTACCAGCCGGCCCTTCCGCGTGTTTTTGTCCACCAGACTTTAGGCGTCGAAGTCGAAGCGGGTGAGCAGCGCAGCGCGCTGCCGGGCACCGAGACCACGGAGACGACGCGTAGGCGCGATCTCCAGCTCGGTCATGATTTCGGCCGCCTTGACCTTGCCCACCTTCGGCAGAGCCTCGAGCAGCGCAGAAACCTTCATCTTGCCGAGAATCTCATCGGACTCGGCGTCGGTGAGGACCTGCTTCAGGTTCGTTCCACCGCGCTTCAGGCGCTCCTTGAGCTCTGCCCGAGCGCGGCGAGCGGCAGCCGCCTTCTCCAGAGCAGCGGCGCGCTGCTCATCAGTCAGCTGGGGAAGGGCCACGGGTTCCTCCGTCTCATCGTTCATTGCCAGATCTACCGCCGGTTACCCGGACGGTCTGTGCGACCGTACCCACGGTGCGCGCCGATTGCGAACCCGACCCCCAGGTCAGGGCAGGATTACGGATGCCGTATGGCGCGCGCGGACTCGATGCGGTGACGGCCGATTCCCACGCCTCGATCGTACCGCCGAATTCCTAAAATGCATCCTCACCTGCGGTTATACCGATATGGGCGATGATAGCCACCGGGTAGCGTGAGGGCCAGGTGCCGCCCTGGCAAACCCGGCGGCGCGCGACCAGCGGGTTTCCTGAAAAAGCCCGCGTGTCGCTCGATTTCGTACCGCGTGTCGTCACGATCGGGCCCGAAACTCGTCGAGAACCGCACCCGAAGCGGTCGCGACGACCTCGTCGATCCAGTCCGGAATCGGGGTGGCGCGGGCGATGTAATCTCGGACCAGACCGTACGGAATCGCCTTCACGGCGGCGCCCGCGATGGCCAGCGAGCGGTCGTCGGCGGCCCCGAATTCGGTCACGACAGCGCCGAGCAGAGCGGCGTTCATGTCGTCGTTCACCCCGGCGATCGCGGCCCGCAGATCCTCGGCGCCGACCTCGACGAGTTCGTCGCGATGGAACATCTTCATCGCCCGCGCCTCGGTCGGGTACGCGCGGCAGTAGCGCGGCAGAAAGGTAGCGGCGGACAGCAGCGGCGCGGGGCCGGTGAGTGCCGTGATGAAGCCCTCGTGGAACCGTCGGATCGACCGCAGCCACAGCCGGGCGAGTAGTTCGTCACGTGAGGCGAAACGCACATAGATCGACCCGGAATGCACGCCGGCGGCGGTGCTGATCGCCGTGATGGCGGGACGGGTGATCGCGGGGTCGGCGAGCAGATCGCGCGCCGCGTCGAGCACCTGATCATCGGTGAAAAGGCGGGGTCTTGCCACCGGATCAGCCTAATGGCACAGTTTATGAATATGGATTCAAAAACACGATTTCCCCTTGCCGGCGCCCTCATGACGTTCATCGGCACGGCGCACACCGCGCTCGGCATCGCCGTGTGGCTCGGCGGTGATCAAGACGTGGAGCTCACCTTCTGGTTCACTCAGTTCGGCGTGGTCAGCGTCGGTTTCGGGCTCGCGATGATGGCGCTGGAGCGGACGCTGGGGTATGTGCCCGGCGCGGTGCTGCTCGCGCTCGGCGCGGTCACCGTATTCGGTCTGGTGTTCATGCCCGTGTCGGGGTTCGTGACCGTGCTGCTGCCCCTCGGCGTCGGCGCGTTCGGTTGGTGGCGTGCCAGGAACCACCGGGTCGCCGCTGAGATCGCACGGCTGGACGGGCCCGAGTAGCCCTTGCACGGCAAGGAAGCAGAGCACGGCCCCTGGCAGCGCCCGGCGCCGCGACCGTCGCCCAGGTGACCCCGCCCCGTGCGTCGCGTCAGCCCTGGAGGAAGGCGAACTCCGCTTGCAGCTGAGCGGTCTTGTCGCACAGCGCCGTCACCGATGGGCCCGCGTTGAGTACCTCCCGAGACACGTTGGGCACGACAGCAGCCAGGTTCGCTTCGGCGACCAGGGCGCGGATCGAGTCCGCTCCCCCGCCTTGCGCGCCCACACCGGGCATCAGAATCGGGCCGTTGAGGGCCGACAGATCGGGTGCCTCGGTGAGCGTCGCGCCCACGACCACGCCGACCGAGCCGAAGCCGTCACCCGCATTGCGGGCCGCGGCCTCGTCGACCATCGTCTGCGCGATCGTGCGCCCGTCCGCGGCGGTGATCCGTTGCAGTTGCGCCCCTTCAGGATTCGAGGTCGCGGCGAGCACGAACACGCCACGATGATTCGCCTGCGCCAGATTCAGCGCCGGATCGAGCGATCCGAATCCGAGGTAGGGCGAGACGGTCACCGCGTCCGAACCCAGCGGTCCGTCGCCGAGCCAAGCGTGGGCGTAGGCATCCATGGTGGAGCCGATGTCGCCACGCTTGGCATCGGCCAGCACCAGGGTGCCCGAGGCCCGCAGCACCGAGATGGCGCGCTCGAGCACCGCGATGCCGCCGGAACCGTAGGTCTCGAAGAACGCGACCTGCGGCTTCACCAGGGCGACCCGGCCGTCGAAGGCCTCGACACAGATCTCGGCGAACGCCTCCAGCCCCTCGACGTCCTCGGTGAGCCCCCACGCCCGCAGCAGGGCAGGGTGGGGATCGATGCCGACGCACACCGGGCCGAATTCGCGCATGGCGTGCTGCAGTCGGCTACCGAACGTCGTCATCGATCCTGCTCCTGGTTGTCGTCGTGGTGTCGCGGACGCCTCGCGTGGTCAGCCACGCAGTGTCGAGTGCAGTTCCTGCAGCGAACGCACCCCGATGCCACCGTTGATGCTGGCCTCGATGCCCTGCACCGCCGCGGCAGCGCCCTGCACGGTGGTGATGCACGGGATGTTCGCGCCCACCGCGGCGGTGCGGATCTCGTAGCCGTCCACGCGGGGGCCCGAGTTGCCGTAGGGGGTGTTGAACACGATGTCGATCTCGCCGTCGCGGATCTGCTCCACGATCGAGGCTTCCGGCATTCCGGTGGCCGGATCGGTGGCTTCCGGGTCGGAGTGCTTGCGTGCCTGTTCGCACGGAATACCGTTGCGGCGCAGAGTTTCCGCGGTGCCCGAGGTGGCGAGGATGCGGAAGCCGAGATCATGCAGGCGCTTGATCGGGAACACCATGGCACGCTTGTCGCGGTTGGCGATCGAGACGAAGACGGTGCCCTCGGTCGGCAGCGAGCCGTAGGCGGCGGCCTGGCTCTTGGCGAACGCGGTGCCGAAGTCGGCGTCGATGCCCATGACCTCGCCGGTGGACTTCATCTCCGGGGAGAGCAGCGAGTCCACGCCGGAGCCGTCGGCGCGACGGAACCGGTGGAAGGGCAGCACGGCTTCCTTCACCGCGACCGGCGCGTCCAGCGGCACGTGGCCACCGTCGCCCTCGGGCGGCAGCATGCCTTCCTTGCGCAGGTCGGCGATGGTGGCGCCGAGCATGATCCGCGCGCAGGCCTTCGCGAGGGGCACGGCGGTCGCCTTGGAGACGAACGGAACCGTCCGGCTCGCACGGGGATTGGCTTCCAGGACGTAGAGCACGTCGTCCTTGAGGGCGTACTGCACATTGAGCAGACCCTTGACCCCGATGCCCTTGGCCAGCGCGATGGTGGAGCGACGCACGGCCTCGATATCGCTGCGGCCCAAGGTGATCGGGGGCAGCGCACAGGCGGAGTCACCGGAGTGGATGCCGGCTTCCTCGATGTGTTCCATCACGCCGCCGAGGTAGACCTCGTCGCCGTCGCACAGGGCGTCGACGTCGATCTCGATGGCGTCTTCGAGGAACCGGTCGACCAGCACCGGGTGATCGGGGCTGAGCTCGGTCGCGCGGGAGATGTAGCCCTCGAGCGAAGTCTCGTCGTAGACGATCTCCATGCCGCGCCCGCCCAGCACGTAGGACGGGCGGACCAGGACGGGGTAGCCGATCTCGCCTGCGATCTTCTTCGCCTGCGCCACGTTGGTGGCGGTGCCGTACTTGGGCGCGGGCAGGCCCGCGGCGACGAGCACATCACCGAATTCGCCACGGTCCTCGGCCAGGTCGATCGCGGCCGCGGAGGTACCGACGACGGGCACGCCCGCGTCGGTGAGCCGCTGCGCCAGACCCAGCGGAGTCTGGCCGCCCAGCTGGACGATCACACCGGCGACGGTGCCGGACTCGGCTTCGGAGTTGTACACCTCGAGGACGTCCTCGAAGGTGAGCGGCTCGAAGTAGAGGCGATCGGCGGTGTCGTAGTCGGTGGAGACGGTCTCGGGGTTGCAGTTGACCATCACGGTCTCGTACCCGGCGGCCGACAGAGTCTGTGCCGCGTGCACACACGAGTAGTCGAACTCGATGCCCTGACCGATGCGGTTCGGGCCCGAGCCCAGGATGATGACCTTCTCGCGCTCGCGCTGCGGCGCGACCTCGGACTCCGCGCCGGGATCCAGCTCGTAGGTGCTGTAGTGGTAGGGCGTCTTGGCCTCGAACTCCGCGGCGCAGGTGTCGACGGTCTTGTAGACGGGGCGCACCCGCAGGCGGTGACGCAGCGAGCGCACGCCTGCCTCACCCGCGAGCTCGGGGCGCAGCGCCGCCAGCTGACGATCGGACAGACCGTAGTGCTTGGCGCGACGCAGCAGGTCCTCGTCGAGGACGGGCGCGTCGAGAACTTCCTGACGCAGCTCGACCAGGCCGAGCACCTCGGCGACGAACCACGGGTCGACGCCGGAGGCCAACGCGACCTCGGCGACGCTCGCGCCGTAGCGCAGTGCCCGCTCCACCTGGTAGATGCGGCCTTCGGTCGGGACGCGCAGGTCGGCGAGGACGGCTTCGATCGCCTCGCGCACCGAGGCCGGGTCACTCGGGTCCGCCGGGGCCCACTGGCCGTCGTCGGTGGTCCAGAAGCTCGTGGCCTTGGTCTCGAGCGAACGCAGCACCTTGCCGAGGGCCTCGGAGAAGTTGCGGCCCATCGACATCGCCTCGCCCACCGACTTCATGGTGGTGGTCAGCGTGGCGTCGGCGCCGGGGAACTTCTCGAACGCGAACCGCGGCGCCTTCACCACGACGTAGTCGAGGGTCGGCTCGAACGAAGCCGGGGTCTCGCCGGTGATGTCGTTGACGATCTCGTCGAGGGTGTAGCCGATCGCCAGCTTGGCCGCGATCTTGGCGATCGGGAAACCGGTGGCTTTCGACGCCAGCGCCGAGGAGCGCGAGACGCGGGGGTTCATCTCGATGACGATCAGGCGGCCGTCGGCCGGGTCCACCGCGAACTGGATGTTGCAGCCGCCGGTGTCGACGCCGACCTCGCGCAGGATCGCGATGCCGAGATCGCGCATCTTCTGGTATTCGCGGTCGGTGAGGGTCATCGCGGGGGCGACGGTGACCGAGTCACCGGTGTGCACGCCCATCGGGTCGACGTTCTCGATCGAGCAGACGATGACCACATTGTCGTTGCGGTCACGCATGAGCTCGAGTTCGAATTCCTTCCAGCCGAGGATGGACTCCTCGATCAGGACGTTCGCGGTCGGCGAGGCGGACAGGCCGCCACCGGCGATGCGGTCGAGGTCGTCCTCGTTGTAGGCCATGCCCGAGCCGAGGCCACCCATGGTGAACGAGGGGCGCACGACCACGGGGTAGCCGAGGTCGGCGACGGTCTCGCGGACTTCGTCCATGGTGTAACAGACTGCGCTGCGGGCACTCTCGCCGCCGACCTTGGCGACGATGTCCTTGAACTTCTGCCGGTCCTCACCGCGCTGGATGGCGTCGAAGTCGGCGCCGATCAGCTCGACGTTGTACTTCTGCAGCACACCGTTCTCGTGCAGCGCGACCGCGGTGTTGAGCGCGGTCTGTCCACCGAGGGTGGCCAGGATGGCGTCGGGGCGTTCCTTCTCGATGACCTTCTCGACGAACTCCGGGGTGATCGGCTCGACGTAGGTGGCGTCGGCGAATTCCGGGTCGGTCATGATGGTCGCCGGGTTGGAGTTCACCAGCGAAACGCGCAGTCCCTCGGACCGCAGTACCCGGCAAGCCTGGGTACCGGAGTAGTCGAATTCGCACGCCTGGCCGATCACGATCGGGCCAGAGCCGATCACCAGGATGTGCTTCAGATCCTCGCGGCGAGGCATCAGGCTCCTTCCATGAGACCGGCGAAACGGTCGAACAGATATGCGGCGTCGTGCGGGCCTGCGGCGGCCTCGGGGTGGTACTGCACCGAGAAGGCGCGGCCGTCGATCAGCCGGACCCCTTCGACGGTGCCGTCGTTGGCGCAGATGTGAGAGACCTCGGCCTTGCCGAACGGGGTGTCGAACACCTCGCCGCGCTCGCCCTCGAGGGCGAAGCCGTGGTTCTGGGCGGTGATGGACACGCGACCGGTGCCCTCTTCGATCACCGGGATGTTGATGCCGCGGTGGCCGAACTTCATCTTGTAGGTGCTACGGCCCAGTGCGCGGCCCAGGATCTGGTTGCCGAAGCAGATGCCGAACAGCGGCATTCCGCGTTCCAGGACACCCTGGGTGAGCGCGATCGCGCCGGTCTGGGTGGCCGGGTCGCCGGGGCCGTTGGACAGGAACACACCGTTGGGGTTCAGCGCGAGGATGTCGTCGAGGGAGGTGTTCGACGGCACCACGTGGGTGCGCACGCCGCGCTCGGCGAACATGCGCGGGGTGTTGGTCTTGATGCCCAGGTCGACCGCGACCACGGTGAACCTGTGGTCACCGACCGGCTCGATCGTGTACATCGCGTCGGTGCTGACCTCTTCGGCGAGGTCGGCACCCAGCATCGAGGCCTGGCCGTTGACCCGCGCGAGGAGTTCCTCGTCGGCGGCCAGCGCGGCGCCGGAGAAGATGCCCGCCTTCATCGAACCGCGGCTGCGCAGGTGGCGGACCACCGCGCGGGTGTCGATGCCGGCGATGCCGACCACGTCCTGGCGGTCGAGCTCGTCGGTCAGCGTGCCGGTGGCGCGCCAGTTGGAGGAGACCCGCGAGGGGTCGCGCACGGCGTAACCGGCGACCCAGATCTTGGCGGACTCGTCGTCCTCGTCGTTCCAGCCGGTGTTGCCGATCTGCGGGGCCGTGGCCACCACGATCTGGCGGGCGTAGCTGGGGTCGGTCAGGGTCTCCTGGTACCCGGTCATCGCCGTGCAGAACACGGCCTCACCGAGTGTCTGGCCCTGTGCGCCGAAGGCGGTACCGCGGAATACGCGGCCGTCCTCGAGCACCAAGGCTGCTTGTGCCTTCGTCATTCATCGTCTCCCGTCGTCACCCTGGTCGCATCCGCAATCCATGCCGGGTACACCGTCTTGTCGTCGCCCCGGAAACCGGTATCGATCTCGGTTCCGGTCGGCAGTGTCCAGCGAATTACCAGCACACCGCCTTCTGTCATCACTTTGCCCGCGTGTCCGCGCTCGGTGCGCACGGCTGTCACCGATTCCTGCGGAATCCAGATCACCGTGGCGCCGTCGCGTTCGAGCAGAATTCCGCGTTCGAACCGCGTCAGTTCGGCGGTCGCCCGGAATCCCAGGTCACCGACCGCGATCCGGTCCTGCCAGCTGGGTGCGATGGTGCTGCCCAGGTACATACCGGTGGTCGGTTCCAGTAGTTGTGCGCCCAGTTCGGCCGGCACGGTCGGCAGTTCGCCGATGCGTGCCCGTTGCCGCGTGGCCTTCTTCTGCCAGGCCCGGTACATCAACCACAGGCACAGCACGAAAAAAGCCAGCAGCCCGACAATCCACAGCGTTCTTTCCACTTCCTGGCCTCCCTAGATCCCGACCGCCTTGCCCTCGCGGGCAGTTACCCGGCCGCGCAGCACAGTGGCTGTCACCTCGGCCGGGAACGTCATGTCCTCGAACGGTGTGTTGTTCGAGATGCTCGCCAGTTCGGCGCCGCGCACCGTCCACTCGGCGTCGGGGTCGATCAGCGTGAGGTTGGCGGGCTCGCCGACGGCGAGCGGGCGGCCGTGGTCGTCGAGTCCGACGATCGCGGCGGGCTTCTCGCTCATCACCCGGGCGACACCGCGCCAGTCGAGCAGGCCGGGCTGGACCATCGTCTGCACGATGATCGAGAGCGCGGTCTCGAGGCCCAGCATGCCGGGGCGGGCGGCCGCGAATTCGCAGCACTTGTCCTGTTCGGCGTGCGGGGCGTGGTCGGTGGCGACGCAGTCGAGGATGCCGTCGGCCAGTGCCTGGCGCAGGGCGGCCACGTCGGTGGATTCGCGCAGTGGTGGGTTCACCTTGTTCACCGCGTCGTAGGTTTCCAGGCGCGAGTCGTCGAGGAGCAGGTGGTGTGGAGTCACCTCGGCGGTGATCGAAATGCCTTGGGACTTAGCCCATTTCACCAGTTCGACGGTGCCCGCGGTGGAGGCGTGGCAGATGTGCACGCGGGCGTTCGCGTCGCGGGCCAGCAGTGCGTCACGCGCGACGATCGACTCCTCGGCGGCGCGGGGCCAGCCGTGCAGGCCAAGGCGCGCGGCGTTGGGGCCCTCGTGCGCGATGGCGTTCTTGGTCAGGCGCGGCTCCTCGGCGTGCTGAGCGATGAGAACGCCGAGGGAGTTCGCGTATTCCAGCGCGCGGCGCATGATCAGCGGGTCGTCGACGCAGTAGCCGTCGTCGGAGAACATCCGCACCTGGCCGACACCGGCGGCCATGGTGCCCATCTCGGCGAGTTGCTTGCCCTGCAGGCCGACGGTGACGGCACCGACCGGGAACACGTCGACGAGGCCGACTTCCTGGCCGCGGCGCCACACGTGGTCGGTGATGACGACCGAGTCGGCGACCGGGCTGGTGTTGGCCATCGCGAACACCGCCGTGTAACCGCCCAGTGCGGCTGCGGCGGAACCGGTTTCGATGGTCTCGGTGTCTTCGCGGCCGGGTTCACGCAGGTGCGTGTGCAGGTCGACGAAGCCGGGCAGCAGGATCTGGCCGTTGCCCTCGATGACCTCGGCGTCGTCGGATGCCGTGAGGCCAGGTCCGATGTCGGCGATGACGGTGTCGCGCACCAGGACGTCGACCGGATCGCCTTCGCCGTAGGGCTTGACGTTCTTGATCAGCAGCTCACTCATACCGTTTCCTCCTGACCGACGAGCAGCCGGAACAACACGGCCATCCGCATGTGCACTCCGTTCGAGACCTGCTGCAGCACAGCCGATTTCGGCGAATCGGCAACCGCTGAGGCGATTTCCATCCCGCGCAGCATCGGGCCGGGGTGCAGGACCACGGCGTCGTCGTCGAGCAGCGCGAGCCTGCGCTCGGACAGTCCGTAGTTGATCGAGTATTCGCGGGCCGACGGGAAGAACCCGCCGTTCATCCGCTCCGCCTGCACCCGCAGCATCATCACCGCGTCGGCGCCGGGCAGTTCCGCGTCCAGCGAGCTCGAGACCCGGCAGGGCCAGGCCTCCACACCGACGGGCAGCAAAGTGCGCGGCGCGACCAGCACGACTTCGGCGCCGAGGGTGTTGAGCAACGAGACATTGGAGCGGGCGACCCGGCTGTGCAGGATGTCGCCCACCAGGACGATCCGCTTGCCCTCGACATCGCCGAGGCGCTGGCGCAAGGTGAGCGCGTCGAGCAGGGCCTGGGTGGGGTGCTGGTGGGTGCCGTCGCCGGCGTTGATGATCGACGGAGCGACGCGGTCCTCGTCGCGGGCCCACTGTTCCATCCAGCGCGCGATCTGGTGCGCGGCACCCGAGGCCGGGTGGCGCACGATCAGCGCGTCGGCGCCTGCGGCGTGCAGGGTGAGGGCGGTGTCGCGCAGCGATTCACCTTTGGAGACAGAGGAACTCGACGCGCTCACGTTGATCACGTCGGCGCTCATCCACTTGCCTGCCACCTCGAAGGACACGCGCGTACGGGTGGAGTTCTCATAGAACACCGTCATCACGGTGCGGCCGCGCAGGGTCGGCAGCTTCTTCACCTCGCGGCCCAGCAGGGCCTGTTCGAAGCGTTCGGCTTCGTCGAGGAGTTCGGTGGCGGTGCCGCGATCCAGGTCGGCGACCGTCAGCAAATGCTTCACGCCTCCACCTCGCTGGCGCTCGGCTCCGGCGTGAACCATCGAATGGCTGTGTTCATGGTTCGGTCGCTACGCTCCCTCACTGCTCCTGACCTTCCTGATGCAGATACACACCGTCGCGACCGTCGTGCTCGACCATCAGCACCGAGATGTCCTCGGCGCGCGAGGTCGGCACGTTCTTGCCCACGTAGTCGGCGCGGATCGGCAGTTCGCGGTGGCCGCGGTCGATGAGTACCGCCAACTGCACGGCGCGGGGGCGGCCGAGGTCGCGCAGGCCGTCGAGGGCGGAGCGGACCGTCCTGCCGGAGAACAGCACGTCGTCGACGAGGACCACCAGGGAGTTCTCGATGCCGCCATCGGGCACCGAGGTGCGCTCGAGCGGGCGGTGCGGGCGGCTGCGCAGGTCGTCGCGGTACAGGGTGATGTCAAGGGAGCCGAGTGCGGGCCGCACGCCCGAGAATTCCTCGATCCGGTCCGCCAGCCGATTGGCCAGGGTGGTGCCGCGCGTCGGGATTCCCATGAGAACCACCCTCGGTGCGTCGGCGTCGCCGGAATCCAGGGCGGTCTTCTCGATGATCTGGTGCGCGATCCGCGCTACGGTCCTGGTCACGTCCGATGGCGACAACAGCTCGCGACCGGCCGCCACCCACTCCGGGGTGTGCCGCTGCGATGTTTCGCCCGCGCCGGTTCTGGCGGCCCGTTCGGGCACAGCCATGCCGACCTCCTTCCCCGCCTCACCGGACGGTCCGTTAAAGGATGCCTAACTCGCCCGTCAGCCTATCAGCGCCGCGGGGCGCCTTTGACCAGGTAGGCCCGCCTGTGAGCGCGGCCACGGAGCGCCGGTGGACCACCGCCGCCGTGCCGGTGATCACAGTCACGCCGAAAGCGCAGTGAGCGCGCGTGTTTCACCGCCGTGGAACGAGGCGGCGACCACTCGGCGCGGGCCGGTCCGTGATCGCGTTCACCTCGTCGCGACGACCGCGACAACTGATACCGACCCGGCCCGAGTGGTCGCCTTCGGTCACACCCGCTCGGCGAGCACGACGCCGACCTTCGGATCGTTCACCGCCACGTCTCTGCCGAGGGCGACGATCAGGTCGTCCCAGGCGCGGAACCGGGTGCGCCAGCCGTGCTCGACGAGCCACTGCTCCCCCGGACGCCCGGCGTCCAGCGGCGGCATCCCAGCGTCGTCACCGGCGACGAGTCGGCGCAGTTCGACGTAGGGCGGCGCCTCGGGATCGACCGCGAACCGGCTGAGACCGAATCGGCTACCGGGCGCGGACAGTGCCGTCAGCGTCGCGACGGCTCGTCGGTGATCCTCGGGCGGGAGGTACGGGAGCGCGCCCTCGTCGATCCAGTGAGTCGGTTCGTCAGGGCGAAATCCCTGCTCTTGCAATGGGACAGCCCAGTCGGTTCGTAGGTCGATCGGCAGGACGTGCCTGCGTGCCGTCGGTATGGCGCCCGCGGCGCGCAGCACCGGTTCTTTGAAGGCGAACAGCTCGGGCAGGTCGAGTTCATAGACGGTGAGGTCGGCGGGCAGACCCAGCCGGAACGCGCGGGTGTCCAGACCGGCGCCGAGCAGAACGATCTGCCTGCATCCGGCGGCGACGGCCTCGGTCACCCGCTCGTCGACCAGACGGACCCCGACGGATCTTCCCGCGAAGAACTGTTCGGCCACGGCCTCGACTCGCTCCCATTTCGCCGCGCCTTCCTCGGTGCGGGTGAAGTCCCGCCGCGCCGCGTCGACGAACGCCGTGGCGATCGGGTCGTCGTAGAGCCGATCCGGCCTCCGCGACTCCCGCTCACGGATCAGCGCGACGCCGATCGCTGTCAGTGCCACCCCTGCGGTGGGTGCGTTCACGTGTGTCATCTACCCCTCCTACCAAACTAACTTGCCGACCGGCTAGTGATTTCGGTCATTCTGCGACGGTAGGCTCCCCCTAGCCGGTCGTCAAGCAAAGGAAAGCCCCGTGGACGGACGTCGTAGCGACACCAGGGAACGCATTCGCACAGTGGCGATGGAACTGTTCTCCGAGCACGGCTACGAGAAGACATCGCTGCGCGAGATCGCCGAACGACTCGGTGTCACCAAAGCCGCGCTGTACTACCACTTCCGGACCAAGGAAGACATCGTCGTCAGCCTGTCCGACGATCTGCGTCGCGGCATCGACGACATCGTCACCTGGGCCGAGCAGACCCCGCCGGGACACGAGCGCGCCGAGCAGATCCTGCGCCGCTACAGCGCGCTACTGCACAGCCTCGGCCGGGACATGGTGCGGTTCTGGCACGAGAACCAGCCCGCGTTCCGCGACCTGGGTTTCGGTGCGGGCCTGCGCTACCAATTCCGCGTCCTCGCCGATCTCATGACCGGCCCCGACGCCGCCCCGCTCGACATCTATCACGCCAGGCAAGCGCTGCTCGCGATAAGCTGGAGCCTGTCGATGATGGGCGATCTCGAGCTGACCGACGACCAGATGCACACCGCCGCAACGGATATCGCGGTCGACATTCTCGCCAAGATCAGTTAGCCGAACGTCGTCGAGCATCGGAGATACCGTCCTCGCCTAGGCGCGATCCGTTGTCGAGGCCGCTTGTCGCCCCACTACCCGCGGACTAGACTGTGACGCGCACCACATCGGGGCGGCGAGTTTCGCACCGCCGCCCAGAGCGATCGTGATCCGATCGGAGCGCCGGGTCACGATGTTCGATCGCGAGCCCCCCGTTCGCCTGCCGGGCCCGAAGTCACTCCGACCCCGCTCGACCGCGCAAGGAGATGACCGTCATGGCGGTTGCCGTCGAACTCGAATTCCCCGGCTCGACCCTCGAACAGTACGACCAGGCCCTCGCGAAGATGGGCTTCAAACATGGCGGCTCCGGCGGCCCTGGCCTGATATTCCACTTCGTCAGGAAGACCGACACCGGATTCCACGTCACCGACGTCTGGGAATCCCCCGAGCAATTCCAGAGCTTCGCCGAATCCACCCTCGGCCCCGTCGGCATGGCAGTGGGCATGCCCAACCAACCCACCATCGAGGTCCACGAGATCTACAACTACCTGGCCCAGAGCAACTGACCTCGCGGAACCCGTTCCGCGACAAGCCTTCTCGATGATCGCCCGACGACATTCGGTATTCGGTTGCGGCACGGGTGGGTGTGGGCTGCAATCGAGGTCATGGAATCGACGGCGTTGAGTGGGCGGGTCGCGGTGGTGACCGGGGTGAGTCGGCGGGGCGGGATCGGGTTCGCGGTGGCGCGGAGGCTGGCCCAGCAGGGTGCTGCGTTGTTCCTGACGCATTGGGCACCACATGATGCGGAGCAGCCGTGGGGTGCGCAGGACCCGGGCGACATCTGTCGCGAGCTGGGTGAGATCACGCGTGTTGCCGATCTCGCAGTCGATCTGGCCGAGCCGACGGCCGCGCAGTTGGTGGTCGACAAAGCCGTCGACGCTTTCGGGCAGGTGGACATACTGGTCGCGAATCACGCGCGCAGCGGGGGTGACGGGAACCTCTTCGAGGTCGATGCCGAGATGCTCGACGGGCACTGGGCGGTCGATGCCCGGTCCGTGCTGTTGCTGACGCAGGCGTTCGCACGGCGCTATCGGGCCGAGGCGCATCCCGTGAGCGACCGGGGGCGCGTCATCTGGATGAGTTCCGGCCAGGATCTCGGGCCGATGCGGTCGGAAATCGCTTACGCCGCAGCGAAATCGGTGCTGGCCGGGCTCACGAGCACCGTCGCCGCCGAGTTGATCGAGCGCGGGATCTTGCTCAATACGGTCAATCCGGGCCCGGTGGATACCGGGTACCTGACTGCGGCGACAGCGGATCGCGACCTCGCGGTGATCGAGGAGGTGCGGGCCGCGTTTCCGCGCGGCCAGGTCGGGGTGCCGGATGACCCGGCTCGGTTGATCGCCTGGCTCGTTTCCGATGAGGGGCGATGGATGGTCGGGCAGGTGATCAACTCCGAGGGCGGGTTTCGGCGATCCCGGTGGTGACCTGCTGATCAGGGGGTGAGCGTGGCTCATCGCCGTGATCGGGATCGGGCACCTCACGCTCGGAATGCCGGCCAGTTGGTCCTATTTCGATGACTGGCTGGCATTGGAGCTGTGGGGGCATTGGTGGGAGGACACTGGGGCAGCCAATGCCTTCTGGTCGAATCCCGCCGGTTTCGGCTGGCCGCTGTTCGTCGTCGGCGTGCTCGTGATGTGGATGGACCGGCACGGGATCGTTCCGCCGGTTTTCCTGGCTTGGATGGTGCTCGGCTGGGGCGCACTCTGCGCGGTCATCGTCAAACCGACTCCGGGACCGATCGTGGTGGTCGCGGGCGTCTTGCTGCTACGCGGAATCCGCAGCGCCGGTGCACATGTCGAATCGCCGAGCCTGGCGGCTCGCGCATGAACGCGCCGAACAGTCACAGCGGTGCCGGTGGCTCCGGTGCGGGCTGACGAGTCGGCAGTGCACTGATCGTCAGCGCCAGCATGACCAGTGCGATGCCCGCCAGTTCCAGCACGGTGGGCCGTTGCGCGAGGGCGATCGCGCCGACGACGGTCGCGGTCGCCGGGAGCAACGCCAGCAGCAGGGCGAAACGCGCGCGGCCCACCGCGGTCAGCACCACC
Source organism: Nocardia sp. FBN12 (assembly GCF_050320175.1). Lineage (GTDB taxonomy): Bacteria > Actinomycetota > Actinomycetes > Mycobacteriales > Mycobacteriaceae > Nocardia. The sequence goes on from NZ_CP190048.1 coordinate 3,435,622, forward strand.
TGGTCCAGCGCGTACGGCACCGCGCTCGACAGCACGCCGACGCCGAGACCGAGCAGCCAGGTTCGCGGGTCGGCGAACACTCCGGCGTCGATCGCCAGTTGCGGGATCAGGACGAACGGCGCCAGCAACACGGCCGCGGCCGCCATGCCGACGGCGAGGGAATCCTGGCCCTCGCCAGTGTCGGCCACTCGCTTGCCGAGCAGGATGTAGGCCGCCCACAGCACCGCCGAGGCGAGCGCGAAACCCACGCCGACCGGCTCGACATCGAGTTGCACACCGGCCAGCAGCACCACGCCGACGGCCACCAGAGCGACCGCGAGCAGATCCCTGGCCCGCCGCGAACCGAGCGTCGCGACGGCGACCGGGCCGAGGAATTCGATGGCGACGGCGGTGCCCAGCGGGATGCGCGCGATCGCCTCGTAGAACACGATGTTCATCGACACGGTGACGATGCCGAAGCCGGCCGCCACCACGATGCCCCGCCGCGTCCAGCGGGTTCGCCACGGCCGACGCCAGGCCAGCAGCGCGACGCCCGCCGCGGCGGCGCGCAACCAGGCGACGGTGGACGGCTCGGTGGTGTCGAACAGGAAGACGCCGAGTGCCGCGCCCACATACTGCGAGGTCGCGGCAATGATGAACACCATCGGCACCGACCAGCCGGGCAGCGCGCTCTTCGTCGGCCGCTCGGTGGCCGAGATCGAATTCATCCCAGGAGTAATGCACAGCCGGGCCCGGAATTCAACGCGGACCCGGCCCCGAACCGAATGATCCTGGGCCGGGCGGACATTCGGCCGACGTTACGTCACGTGGCGACCTCGGCTGGTCGGGCCGACCCACAGCGCCGAGCTGCGCAGACCATGGTGAGCTGCCTCTCCGGACCTTCCGCGCAGGAAGGGCGACTCCCCATGTGTCTCGATCGCGTCGATTCCTAGACGCCGAACCAGCGCGCCAACGCCTCGCGCAATGCCGATTCCGCAGTGTCCGACGGTTCATCGATCGTCGCCGCCCAGGCGATATGACCGTCCGGGCGGATCAGCAGAGCATCCGCGAGACGATCACCGACCTTCGCCGCGCGAATCTCGACGCGCGGTGCCAGCTCCTCGACGATCGTGCGCAGGTCCGGGCGTTCGGCCAAGTCGAGGAAGACCGGTCGTGCGGCTCGCATGAGTTCGGCGACGCTCGTCGTTCCCTGGTCGGTGTGCAGGGGCAGGTCGGGCACGAAAGTGCCGGTGAGCGAGTGTGTTCCGGGGATCGGGTAGCGCAGATCGGTGCCCGCGACAAGGGCTCCCATGCGGCGCAGCGCGGGTTCGTCGGTGAGCAGTTCGGAGAACACTGCGCGCAGCGCCTCGGCGGCCGGATCCTGACCCTGACGCAGCGCGGCCTGGGCGCGGGTCTGCAGCAACGCGCGGCCACCGGCAAAGTGGCGTTCGGCGTGGTAGGTGTCGAGCAGATCGGCCGGTGCCCACCCGTGGATATCGGCGGCCAGCTTCCAGGCCAGGTTCACCGAATCGGTCATGCCGAGGTTCATCGCGGCACCGGTGGCGGGCAGCAGGTGGGCCGCGTCGCCCGCCAGGAAAACCCTACCCACACGGTAGTTTTCGGCTTGCCGGTCCTGGAACTGGTAGCGCGACAAGCGAGTCGGCGGACCGAGTGGAACCTGTGCGCCGAGCACGCGTCGCACGCTGTCGCCGAGTTCGGACATGGTCAGTGGTTCGTCGTTGTCGTATTCGGCTTCGTCGTTCTCGGTGGTCTGGAAGAACATCACCCGGTCTTCGGCGCTGACCCGGCCGAGCGCGAACACCCCGCTGTCGGTGTGGGTGAATCCCGGATCGATCCGGCCGACACCGGGCACTTCGATGCCGCCGTCGTCGTCGAGCACCGTCACCGACTCGTGCACCGCCACCACTGCCAACCGGTTGACCTCCGGATAGGTGCTGCCGGGGAAATCGATTCCCGCCAGCTCACGAATCCGGCTGCGGCCACCGTCGCAGCCGACCAGGTAGCGGGCGCGAATCCGGTACGAGCCGTCCGGCCCGTTCACCTCCGCGATCACCGCATCGTCGTGCTGCTCGATGGCGACGACTTCGTGCCCGCGGCGGATCTCGGCGCCGAGCTCGGCAGCGTCGTCGGCGAGCAGTTCCTCGACCCGCGCCTGCGGAATCGCGATGGCGTGCAAGGGCGTTTCGTCGAGGCCGGTGAAGTCCAGGTACACCCCGCCGAACGGGAAGATCGGCTTCGGACTGGCGTCACCGCTGACCGCGGTCATCCGATCGAGCAGCCCCCGGTACCGCAGCACGTCCAGAATCCGCCCGCCGAGCCCACTGGCCTTCTGCGCGGTACCCGGCTGCGCGCGGCGTTCGAGGACCAGCGGCCGCACCCCGGCGCGACCCAATTCTCCCGCGAGCATCAATCCGGCAGGCCCAGCGCCGACAACGATCACGTCGGTGGTCATCTCTTGCATCTTCGTCACTCCCGAATGTCACTGGTCCCCACGTTGCCCAGCGATTCTGCAGCACCACCGGGGCCTTGCCGCAAGCCCCCGGATGCGCTATAAGTTGGAAACGGAAGCGAGTGCGTCGACGTCAGTGAGTTCCGGTTAGCGCCATTCCCGCCCCGACTCCGATGATCATCACCCCGCCCGCGCTGCCGACAGTTTCCAGCCGACGCGGCGAACGAACCAAGACCGCGCGGCAGCCGAATCTGCCTGTGCGGAAACGTCGTTGCGGCCCGACGTCCACTAGCGGAAGTACACGTAGTCCTGCACCCAGTGGAATCCGCGGCTGCGCAGGGTGAAGGTGTTCGGGTCCCGTCGTTCGAGAGTGATCGTGATCGAGCGGTCGTGCAGAAATCCGCGGAGCAGTAGTCGGTCCGGGGTGGGTTTTTCGGCGGACAGCGTCGCGAACGGTGGCACCGGGTCGACCGCACCGACCGCGTTCATCGAGGTGAGTTCCAGTTGTCCGCCGGGGCGGAAGGAGGCGCGTGCGGGTACCAGTTCGCCGTTCATCCGCTGGTAGGTGGCTTGCTGTGGATCATCGAAAACTAGTCGCCGCCACCGTGTTTCGTCGGTGGTCAGCGGCGGGATCAGCTGCCCGTCGATGGTGAAATCCCGGACCTCCCAGATTCCGTACAGCGCGGACTTGGGGCTCGCGGCACCGGATTGTTCGTGCCAGACCACCCAGCGGTCATAGCCGCTGCCCAGCGCCACCCACAGGCCCAACGCCGCCACAGCCCAGACCGCGATGCGGTTCCTCCTGGCGTCGGTGAACAGCGAAGGCTGGGTCAGTGGCGCGCACGCGCGTTGCCGCACGAAGACATCGGACAGCCGGCGCAGGTACGGAGCGAGCAGGAACACGCTGATCAGCAGCAGGTGCGCGGCGAGCAGTTTCTCCGGTATGTCGAACGTCATGTTCAGCAGGAGAATTTGCGCCGTGCTCAGCAGCGTCAACGCGGCGCCGAGCACCGCGGTCCGGGACACGAACAGCAGCAGCCCCGCCACCACTTCCACCCCACCGAGCACCATCTCGTACGGATACGAGCTGCCGACCTGCAGCCACAACACCGAGGCCGGGCTCATCTCGCCGTACGGCTGCAACAGCTGAGCCAGGCCGGGGGCGGGCATCTGGGTGGGGATCAGTTTGGCGAACCCGAACCCGATCATCTGCCCGCCCAGTGCGAGCCGTAGGAACAGCGAGAACCAGGCGAGCAGGCGGGCGGACACCCGACGACGGTCGACGGCCGTCCACACCGCGGCGCCCACCATCGCGATGATCAGCAGGCAGAACACCAGCACCCAGACGGCGGTTTGGTCGCCCGCTCCGGAGTCCTGGTGCAGCTCGGCGTCGACCCCGAAGACCGCTCTGCCGACCGGACCGGTGAGGGGGTCGGTGATGGGCATGTTCCACGGCCCCGGGTAGTCGCGGACCCACCGGCCGAGGATGCCGAGGAACGCGAACGGGATATAGGTGAGCAACAGGCAGAGCAGGCCGAAATAGATCATCGAGAAGCGCAGGACGAGCTGGGTGAACGCACCGGACTGTGCGACGGGAGCTGCGGTGATCACGGCTGCATCCTCGGGTCATGAGTCGGGTCGGCGTACAGGGGCGGGCAGCCGAGCTCCCCCGCGTCGGGGCGAAGTTCGTAGTGCCAGGGTTCGTTCGCGTAGATCTGACACAGCCCGTAGGCGGCGCCGTGCGCGGACAGCCATGCCGCGCCCTCGGTCCCGATATCGACCGCCTCGCCCGCTACGTGCGCAGACGTGTAGGGGGTTGCCACCCACCGAGCGGCCGCGTTCTCCGAGCCGTACTTCGAGACCGCCTCGCGCAGCAGTTGTCCCTGATATTGCGGCGACCGCCAGCCACTGTTGACGATCAACTCGACCCCGTCGTCGGCGGCATCGGTGGCAGCTTCGCGCAGAGCGGCGAGCAAACCGGGGTCGAGGTTGCCCACGGACGGATTCTCGTCATCGAAGAGCGTCGCGCCGGGCGGCCCACGGTGGCCGCCGACATAGCTGTCGATGGATCGCGCGACCGAGGACAAGGATGGCAGCGACTGGTAAACGAGGACACCGACGGTCGCCGCACTGACGAGGACAACGGCAACGAGGACACTCGATCGGAGACGGCGAGTCGCTGGTTCACTGTGGTTCATGCCCTCAGTCAAGGCAGCATGGTGTTGCCGGCGCGTATGCCGTTTCAGATATGCCGACGATATCCCCCGGCGGGGAGAATCGAGCGTCTATGCGTGTACTGATCGTCGAGGACGAACCCTATTTGGCGGAAGCCATCCGCGATGGCCTGCGCCTGGACGCGATCGCCGCCGACATCGCCGGTGACGGCGACACCGCGCTGGAGCTGCTGAGCGTCAACAGCTACGACATCGCCGTCCTCGACCGCGATATCCCCGGTCCCTCCGGCGACGAGATCGCCGAACACATCGTCGCCTCCGGCAGCGGCCTGCCGATCCTGATGCTCACCGCCGCCGACCGGCTCGACGACAAGGCGAGCGGCTTCGGGCTCGGCGCCGACGACTACCTCACCAAGCCCTTCGCGCTCCGGGAACTCGTCCTGCGGCTCCGAGCACTCGACCGCAGACGCGCCCACATCAGGCCTCCGGTGCGCGAGCTCGCCGGGCTGCGTCTGGATGCGTTCCGCCGTGAGGTCTACCGCGACGGCCGCTACGTCGCGCTGACCCGCAAGCAATTCGCGGTGCTCGAAGTCCTCCTCGCCGCGGAGGGCGGTGTCGTGAGCGCCGAAGAACTGCTGGAACGGGCCTGGGACGAGAACGCGGACCCGTTCACCAACGCGGTGCGAATCACCGTGTCCGCGCTACGCAAACGCCTCGGCGAACCCTGGGTCATCGCCACCGTGGCCGGTGTCGGGTACCGCATCAGCACCGGGCGTGACGGACAAGACCGTGGGTAGGCCGCCCGGGTTTAGTGTTCGGCTCAAACTCACCCTCAGTTACGCCTGCTTCATCATGCTCGTCGGTTCGCTGCTGATCGCCGCACTCGGTGTCTACTACCTGTGGTATCTGCCCGAGGGCTGGATCAACACGCGCAGCGGCGATTTCTGGATCGATCGCGGCATGCTGGTGCGCTCCTTCGCTCCGTTCGTGATCGTCGTGATGGCATTCCTGCTGGCGATCGGCCTGGTGGGAGGCTGGTTTCTCGCCGGTTGGATGCTCACTCCACTGGCCCGCATCACCGCCGCCACCCGCACAGCCGCGAACGGATCACTCGCCCACCGCATCCGGCTGCCGGGCCACCGCGACGAGTTCCGCGAACTGGCCGACGCCTTCGACATCATGCTCGCCCGGCTGGAAGCACACGTCACCGAACAGCAGCGATTCGCCGCCAACGCCTCCCACGAACTGCGCACGCCGCTGGCGATCACACAGACGCTGCTCGACGTGGCCCGTACCGATCGCACCCGCGACACCGGAGAGCTGATCGACCGCCTCTACACCGTCAACGCGCGGGCGATCGACCTCACCGAAGCATTGCTCCTGCTCAGCCGCGCCGATCAACGGTCGTTCACCCGCGAACCCGTCGACCTGTCGCTGCTCGCGGAACAAGCCACGGAAACGCTGCTTCCCCTTGCTGAAGAACACGGCGTCACCCTCGAGACCGCAGGCGAGGTGACCCCCACCATCGGCTCACACGCCCTGCTACTGCAGCTGACGACGAACCTCGTGCACAACGCGATCGTCCACAACCTGCCCACCTGGGGCACCGTGTGGGTCATGACCAGACTGCACCCCGAGGCCGTGGTGCTCACCGTCGAGAACACCGGTCCCCTGCTCACCCCCGAACTGGTTACCACGCTGGTCGAGCCGTTTCGACGCGGCACCGAACGCATCCGCACCGACCACGCGGGGGTCGGCCTCGGCCTGGCGATCGTCCACAGCATCACCGCGGCACACGCCGGAACTCTCACTCTCATCCCTCGCCCGGCCGGCGGACTCCGCGTCATCGTGCAGATTCCTCGTCAGCCACTCCAGCCCACAGCGTGGCGGTAGCAGAAGCGCTCGGACCTGTTCTCGGACAACATGGTCAGGGAGCGCGCAACACCGAACGAACCAATTCCTCGATCGCCGAGCGCAAACGGTCGACCTCGCCCGCCCTGGCCAGTTGCTGTGCCAGTTCCCCGCCGACTGTCGACAGCAATAGTGCGCCCACGGTGTCGGCGTCGATATCGGGACGGACCTCACGCAGGAGCGTGCCGATGTGCTCTGCCCAGAACGTGTGGAATTCAGCGCTGCGTGGGTGTGGCGGCATCGCCTGATAGGCCGCGATCAGTTCCACGTCGTCGGTGACCAGGCTCGTCATGGCGTCGAAGAAGGCGAGTAGCCGATCGGTAGCAGGCGCACCGGGCCCGAGGGGTGGTCGGCCGCTCGAGACCGCCGTCATCAGCTCGACAGCACCCTCGGCGACGAGCTCGTAGAGCAGCCCGGCACGACTGCCGAACCGATGGAAGATGGTGCCCTTCCCGACGCCTGCCGCCGCCGCCACCCGATCCATGGTCACCCCGGCCGCGCCGTGCTCGGCCAGCAGCGCGGAGGTGGCGTCGAGGATCGCCCGACGGTTGCGCGCGGCATCGGCGCGTTCAGTGGGACGTCGGTCGGTCATCGCACCCGCTTTCTCGGCACCCGCCGATCCGTTGACAAGTTGACCGCCGGTCCATATCGTTCGTGATATCTGGACCAGCAGTCAACTTATGGAGTTCTGATGCAGGCAATCGTAATGACAGAGACCGGCGGACCCGACGTCCTGGTGGCGCGCGAGGTCGGCGAACCTCGGCCGGGCGCCGGGCAGGTCGTCATCCGAGCCGAGGCGGTGCCGGTGCTGTACCCGGAGACCAAGATCCGGGCAGGGACGTTCCCCGCTCCCGCGCCGCTGCCCGAGGTCTTCGGATTCCAGGCGGCGGGCACGGTGATCGATATCGGCGCGGGCGTCGATCGGGGATTGCTCGGCGCCCGGGTGGTCGCGTCGACCAGCGGTTTCGGCTCCTATGCCGAACTCGTTGCCGCCGACGCCGATTCGGTGACGGTGATCCCGGCCGAGCTGACCATCGAGCACGCCGCCGCGATCCAGATGCCGGGGTCGGTGGCACTGACACTGATGCGGACCGCGGCCGTCGCCGCTGGCGACACCGTTCTCGTCGAAGCGGCAGCTACTGGCGTCGGCAGCTGCCTGACCCAGCTCTGCGCCGCCGCGGGGGTGCGCGTCATCGGCACCGCGGGCGGCGAACAGAAGGCCCGGCTCGCACGCGACAACGGCGCGCACGAAGTGCTCGATCACACCGCACCCGACTGGGCAGACCGACTGACCGACCTTCTCGCGGACGGCACGGTCGACGTCGTCTTCGATTCGATCGGGGGCGATTCACTGACACCACTTCTCGATCTGATCACTCCGCTGCGCGGCCGAATCCTCAGCTACGGCTGGCTCGCGGGCGCACCGGCGCAACTGGGCGCCACCGACCTGATCCTGCGCGGGCTGACCCTCACCGGCTGCGCGGGCACCGCCTGGCTCGGCGAAGTCGCCCGGCAGCAGTCGGCAGCACTGACGGCGACGGCGCAGGGCCTGCTGACACCCGCGATCGACTCGATTCTCCCCCTCGCCGACGCCGCGCGGGCACACCGAATGCTGGAGGATCGGATGGCATTCGGCACCGTTCTGCTGCGGCCGTGACGAACCCGGTGGACACCTGGGACATGATTCTCGACGCGAGCGGGTGGCAGGACTGAGCCCGCCGCCGAGCCGGTTCGGCGACCTGCAGTCGTATGTTGGAGCGATGACTGCCGATACACACGGCGTGCGCCCGAGGGCCGCCGTCGTCGCCACGGATCAGGACGCCGCTCCAGCCGCGATCACGAAGGTGTTCGGACGTCTCGAAGCCGCGCTCGCGGCGAAGGATGCCGTGGCGTTCGACAGCGTCTTCACCGATGACGTGGTTTTCATCAATCCGGCCGGCTCGGTCTTTCCGAACTGGGACGAGCTGCACGCCTACCACCAGACCGCGCTGCGGGATATCCCGGACGCCGAGGCGCACTACGAGATTCTGGCAGTGCGACTCCTTGCCGGCGGGCACGCGATCGTCACTGTCGAGCAGACGCTGCGAACACCGGATTTCTCGGTAACCAACCGCGGCACCTGGGTTTTCACGGAACGAGACGGCAGCTGGTGGGTCTGTTCGGTGCACAATACGAATGTGGCGGGCAGCGCGGTATCGCAGGGGACTGACGCTGTCAGCGACTGACTCGACCGCTCGCGTGATCACCTGCGGGGTTGGGTGCGTCCATGTCGGAGCCACCGAAAATCGGTGGCGAACGACTGCGACCACTGCTACCTTTCGGGAGTCCGTGCCAGAGAACGAGGAGGTGGTACCCGTGAACGCAGTATCGACGTGGGTGCTCTTCTCCGAGGTCACGGTCGGGCGATAGGTCGTCCGGGAGCGCCGTTCAGCGCACTCCCGAAAGGCACGACCGTGCAATTCATTACCGAACAGCGCCTCGACGACATCCTCGAACGCGAATTCACCCTCGGCGAGATCCCCGGGATCCTGTGGACGCCCGGATCTGCATCCACACCGGTGCCGCTGATCCTGGCCAGTCCCCCTCCCCTCGGGCTACGCAAGGCGTACCCGCGACTGCTGGCCCGGGCCCGGCACTCCGTGGCCCAGGGCTACGCCGTGGCCACCATCGAGCTCCCCGGCAGCGGTGATCGGCCCCGTTCGGCTGCCGCCGATCAGGCCCTCGCCGACCTGCGCCGGGCGCTGGCGGCCGGCGGGCCGGTCGACGACGAGATCGTCGACCGGCTCATCCTCCCGCTAGTCGACAAGGCGGTCCCGGAATGGCGGGCCACCCTGGACGCCCTGCTCGCGCTGCCCGAGATCGGGGGCCCGGTCGGCTACTCGGGCGGGGTGATCTCCATCGGCACCCGGCTGGCGGCGGTCGAGCCGCGCATCGCGGCCGCCGTTCTGTTCGCCGGTAGTTTCGTGCCCCGCGCCATACTCGGGGAGGCCCGGCACGTCACCATTCCGCTGCACGTTCTGCTGCAATGGGACGACGAGGGAAACGACCGGCAAATGGCCCTTGACCTGTTCGACGCCTTCGGCTCCGGGGAGAAGACGCTGCACGCCAATATGGGCGGGCACACCGGCGTACCGCAGCACGCCGGTGCGGAAGCGAACCGGTTCTTCGCGCGCCACCTGAAGTGATGCCGGGCCGTCAGGCCAACTGGTGACAAGGAGCTGCTATCGAGGACAGGTCCCGGCCCTCCTCGATAGCAGTGGCCGCAGTCGAGGCACTGTCATGCCGCCTCCTGCGCGACCTAGGAGACAGATGTCCTGATCAAGTGACATTCGCGGCAGCCGGTCGAGGCGACGTTCACGGTGCGGTGTTCTCGACCACGCGGCAGGCGTCAGCGTCGGCGGACTCAGGCGGTAGCGCCGCTGCCACGATGCTGTCCAGGACAGAACGTGCGGCCAGCAGATCGGCTACCGCCTCGGCGATCCGTTTCTGCTGACGATGAAGATCGGGAAGCATTTCCTGGCACCCGGGCGCCAGGCCTCGTTCGTCGTCGACCATGCAGGGCAGCATCTGGGCGATCGTGTGGGTGCTGAGGCCGGCCGCCAGCAGCGTACGGATGTTGCGTACCGTCCCGACGTCGTCTTCGCGGTACGCGCGATACCCGCTGGGCTCCCGCACGGGCTGTAACAGGCCTTGCTCCTCGTAATAACGCAACAGGCGAATGCTGACGCCGGTCCGGCGCGAAAGCGCTCCGATGCGCATCTGCGGATCACCACCCAGTTCCGAGTTGACTCTCACATTGATGTGAGACTTTAATCTACCCGGCATGACACCTTCCTCGAATACCGTGCAGGACAACCGCGTCAGCCTCCTCGGGCTCGGACCCATGGGCCTGGCACTGGGCAGAGCACTGTTGAAGCAGGGGCATCGCCTCACCCTCTGGAACCGCACCCCCGACAAGGCCGACGAACTGGTCGCGCAGGGCGCGCAGCAGGCGCGAACCGTGGCCGAGGCGGCGACCGCGAGCACGATCACCATCGTGTGCCTCAACGACTACGCGACCATGTATCGGGTCTTGGACCGCGCTGCCGCGGAGCTCGAAGGCAAGGTCCTGGTCAACCTCAACTCCGGCACGCCGGCCGAAGCGCGTGCGGCCCTCGCATGGTCGGCCGAGCGCGGCATCGACTATCTCGAGGGCGCCATCATGGTTCCACCACCGCTGGTGGGCGAACCCGGCGCGGTGATTCTGTACAGCGGCGACCAGGACGTCTTCGATCGGCACCGAACGACGTTGGCAGGCTTGGGCGACCCGCGCTATCTCGGTGCCGATATCGGGCTGGCGGTGCTCTACAACACCGCCCTGCTCGAGATGATGTACGCGACCATCAACGGCTGGCTCCATGCCACCGCCCTACTCGATTCCGCGAACGTCTCGGCACAGAAATTCGCCGAGCTCGCCCTCGGCTGGTTCATGCCGACCGTGGTCGATTACGCGTCCCTGGCCGAGCAGGCGCCCGATCTGGACGCCGCCGACTATCCAGGTGACCTGGGCACGCTGGCGATGAATCTGAATGCGCTGGAACACATCACCCGCGCCAGCGAAGAACAGGGCGTCCACTCCGACCATCCGCGGCTGATGAAGGAGCTCGCCGAACGCGCCGTCGCCGAGGGGCATGGCAGCCAGAACTACTTCGCCATCTACGAGCTGTTCAAGAAGGCAAAGCCGCGTTCGTGACCGTATGCGGATCGAAGCACCTGCATCTTCGTCGCATCGGTGCTCACACGAGGACCAACGTCCGGTTGAACGATGACCAGGTGTTTTCGGCATCGCTCCAATCGGCTCGCCGCAGTGTGGCTGACCGCCGTATCTGTCACCACTCATGACGCCCGGGCTGGTAAGACGCCGCGCGTTGACCAAGCTATCTGTCACCAGATTTCCATCACTGTTGTCACCGGCCGCACGTTCGGTGCCTCCTAGGCGAGTTGCCCGCCTTGGAACGCCCGCTCATGCCGGTGTGCGATTGTTCCGAGGTCCGTTGTTCGACGTTGGGCTGGCAGTGTGGATTCGATCACTTAGCCTGGAGAAGCCCGGTAAACCAGCCTTCGGCGCATGTCACCGGGCTTAGCGTCTAGCCATGAGCTGGTCTTCACCAACTTCCTCACCGGGTGACCCCTACTACACGCTGCCGAACGAATGGGGTTTCGCTGACGAACGCCTTGCCCTGCTTGGCGCGGCCTATGACTCAGGAAGTATCGCGCTTGCGCAACGGCTGGGTGTGAATGCCGGATCGCGGTGCCTGGAGGCCGGGGCCGGTGGTGGATCTTTTGCACGATGGCTGTGCAGTGTCGCACTGCCCGGCGGTCGAGTGCTTGCGGTCGATGCCGACCCGCGCCACCTCGCCGACCTACCTGGCCTTGGTGGCGAAGTTGCCCAACTCGACCTCGTCACCGGCGACATCCCCGAGCGCGCATTCGATTTCGTCCATACCCGATTCGTCCTGCTGCACATTGCTGACCGGGACATCGTTTTGGAGCGGTTGGTCCGAGCACTGGTACCGGGCGGCGTTCTCATGCTCGAAGAGGGCGACGGACTCGGCGTACTCGATGAAATGTCAGGTGCATTCGGCGAAGTATGGCGTGCCTTCGCATGCTCGACCGAAATCGCGGGCGCGAGTCAATCCTGGGCTCGGAGCTTGCCCGCGCAGTTGGAGGCACTCGGGCTCGTAGATGTTCACGCCGAAGCTGAGATTCCGATGTTTCGCGGAGGCTCACCGATGGCGCGCATGTGGAACCTCACCTGGGTACAGACCCACGACACCCTGGTCACTCTTGGTATCCCACCCGAAGTGATAGCCGCTGCGCAGGCCGAGCTGGAAGACGAACAGCAATGGTTGTACGCCCCACCCACGGTCCGTGCGTGGGCCACCGCGCCAGTATGACCGACCTGTGAGCCGCAGCAAGATGAGACCGGAGCCATGCCCGCTTCGTAGGACCTTCCCTGACGTGCCGAATAGTCTTAAGGACGGGAGGTTGTCATGACGGTCGGTCAAGGGCGAGACGTCGTCAATTCTGAGGTGCAGGAAATCCTGAACTACTTCGGGCAGTGCCCCATATGCGGCCACCCTGCCCGTGCGTGGCATATCACGGCGGAGTTCGATGACAATCGCGTCAGCAACCAGGATGTCGCTGAATGCGGCGGCTGGTGCGGCTGGAAAGGACCGGTGCGGCCGGTCGCGATGACGGACGGCGCGTTGGTACTCACGAAGGAACACAAGGCAATCGGACCCAAAGTTCCGGGCCTGCCCTCCGTTTGAGGCCCGACGCACTATTTTGCCGCATGTCGCGCTCTTGGTGACAGGTGTCCCCGCTAGACGCGGTTTGGTCCGAGGATGCGGTGGGTTGATCACGACACCTGTCACCGATTTGCCATCGCGAGGTGTCACCGATCTGCTCGTTTCGCGCCGCATGACCTACGACATGAGGTTGTATGTCGCGGTGCCGTTGAGCCGTGATCTGCTGTGGTCGCACTCCTGCCGTTGGACCGAGTTGGCGGTTCCTGCAGTAATTTCCGCCGGTCAAGCCCGGAGAGGGCAAACGAGCAATCCGGCCTGCCTGCGGCCTCCGTCTCGACCAAGTCCATGACGCTCCCCTCGTCGACACACCGACCCTGAGAAGACTGCTCGCGGTCCAACGCGACCTGACCATGCTGCTGGAAGACCGCCAATCGACCGCAATCAGCTGCGGGCTCCAAGCTCCTGCGCCGCAGTACTTCGTCGATCTCCGCGTCGTCACGGAACTGCTCAGCTCGTCCTGGCCCGCCGCGCGGGCGTTCGCGCCAAGCGCAGCGATTGCCACCGCCGTCGACAGAACTGTCGAAGCGCGGCAACCAGAAATCTCCACACAGCGAAACGGCCAGACTAAGACCCATCGCGCCGCTCCGCACCGGCGGCCTCCGCTTCCAGCTGATGAGTGCGGCGCGCTCCTCTCCACTGCGACGCAGATCCTGGGCACACTGAAGTGTCCCGCTGACGCAGCCGAACTGCTGGCCGAGCTCCTTGCGCATGATCGAACACGTCAACCCACCAGCAGCATTGGGTTGACAGACCGGGTCCTTCAAAGAGCTCAGAACGACTGCTCCCGAGGTCTTCGAACTGCGATTGGCATCATCACGCAGAAGATGTCCTAACAGGACGTTTCGCGACGCGGTCGTCATTGGTGGTGACAGAAATCGTGATCAGGTGACAGATATGGTGGTCAGCCACACGCAGCTAGCTTTCGCTGACCGCGTAGGTTAGCGGGTGATAATCGAACATACATTCGAACACGTTGTAGACTGGCGCTCATGTCGCTGCCCCTGCAAGGTTCACTGTTCGACGGTGACGCGGTTGCCCTGGGTTCGATCGGGGCGATTCGGCGCACCCAGCTCGACGCGACCAGCTGGGTCGATTCGCTACCCGGTTGGCTGAGCGGGGCGAGTCAGCTGTTCGATCGGTTGGCCGAGCGGGTGCCCTGGCATGCCGAGCGCAGGCCGATGTATGACCGGGTGGTCGATGTGCCGCGGCTGGTGTCGTTCTTCGGCGAGAACGATCCGCTGCCGGATCAGATTCTGGTGGAGGCCCGGGCGACGTTGAGCGCGCACTATGCGGCCGAGCTGGGTGAACCGTTTCGAACGGCCGGGCTGTGTTTCTATCGCGACGGACGCGACAGCGTCGCCTGGCACGGCGACACGATCGGCCGCGGCGCCACCCACGACACCATGGTCGCGATCGTCTCGGTCGGGGCGCCGCGCTCGCTGCTGTTGCGGCCGCGTGGCGGGGGTGCGAGTGTGCGGTTCACGGTGGGGCACGGGGATCTGCTGGTCATGGGCGGGGCGTGTCAGCGGTCGTGGGAACACGCGGTTCCCAAGACCGCGCGCCCTGTCGGACCACGCATCAGTATCCAGTTCCGTCCGCGGGGAGTTCGATGAGAACCGACCCGGCCCAGATCGGCGTTGGTCAATATTTACGGATCTCGCCGACATGGCGGATTGTCGGTGACTGGTCGTAGGATCCGGGGATGGGGAGTTCACTTCTGCCGAATATGGGGGCGTCGAGCACGTTGACGGGTCAGGTCACGAAGCCGCCGGTGGAATGGGTGCGGGCGGCCGCGGCAGGGCGAAATCCGGGGCCGCCGTGGTGATATCGGTAATCGGCATTGCCGAAGCCGTTGCTCAGCAACAGGATTCGGTTTCGATACGGCTGGTGGAGGCCGTATCCTGGTAGGAGTCCGCAGTCGGGTGCACAGGGGGTCGTGGTGATCGTCGTTGTCGCGGACGAGACCGAACTCGAAGGCGCAGAACAGATCGTCGGCGCGGCTCTCCGTGACCATGCGTTTCGGGCGGGCGGGGTGGCCGTGTTCCGCTGTCATGTGCCGGAGAGCCGGGGCGGGTCGGTCGAGGTGGACGCGCTGGTGTGCACGCCGCAGAGCGTGACCATCGTGGAGGTGAAGGGGTTCACCGCCCGCCAGGAGGGCACGCTCGCCACTCCGCCGAACGGGCCGTGGACCATCGACGGCGAGCCCGCCGCGCTCTATCACGCCGTGCGGGTGCCCAACCCGTTCGTCCAGGTGCGCCGACAGGTGTTCGCGGCGAAAAGCTTGCTGCAGCAGACGGGGATCTTCGGCTGGGTGAACGCGGTGATCGCCTTGGTCTCCCAGCCCGGCACCGAGATCACCATCGAGGAAACCAGGATCGCCGACGGCTACCGTGCGGTGCTGGTCGATCGCGACGACGCCAGTGCCCTGCACGACTATTTCCAAGCGGAGAGCGGACGCACCGTCCGGCTCAGCATCGATGATGTCACCCGGGTGTTCGCCGCACTGAACCTGGGCCATCTGCTGCCGGCACCCGATGAGCTGCTGGCACAGGGCTTTCCGGCCACACTCGACCCGGCAACCACCTCGCGCCCCGCTGCCCCGACCACAGTCGAGCTCGGTACGTCCGCGGGGACAGCGGATTCCGCTTCGCCCGCGGAACCGACCGGTTCGCCCTCGGCCGCCCAGGCCGCTACGCCCGCCTTCCTCGCCGCGATCGATCGGCTCGCCCATCGATCCCGCCCGCCGGCTCGCCCCGAAGAGCCCGCGACACCGATCCCCACCGAAGAGGGTGTGGAATCACACACTGCGAGTGAAGAATTCACCGAGGTCCCGGTCGGCGATCCGGACATCCCCGCGGAATCGGCCGCCGAGGTCGAACCACTCGGCGAGTCCGCACCCGATCCCGACCTCCCGGAAACTGCTGTCGCCGAAGAAGTCCCACCGCGCGATCCTTCCCCTGAACCTCTCACGAGCGTTACCGCGCCGCACGACGAGCCTTCCGAGACTGCGGCGACGGATGACGCTTCCGGAAAAGCTGTCTCGCTGAGTAAGTCGCTGCCGGGAATCGAATCAGGCGCGGCGGGTGATCCGTCGGCCGATGACGAACCTTCGACGGGTGTCGGCAGTTCGGAGCCCCGCCACGACACCGTCATGGAGGACGACTCCGCCGCCGGTACTCCTGCTGCTGCGGGTGTGGGTCCGAATGCTGGCGCAGGTGCCGCGATCGGTACCGCCGCGGCTCTTGGTGCCGTTGCGGCACTCGGTGCGGCTGCCGCCGCCGGTTCCCGTTCCTCCACTGGCTCCGCATCCTCTGCGAGTTCCGCTCCAGGCGCTGGTCCTGCTGCCCCCGCTGGTTCTGCCGCCGCCGCTGGTTCTGCCGCCGCCGCTGGTCCTGCTGCCCCCGCTGGTCCTGCTGCCCCCGCTGGTCCTGCCGCCCCCGCTGATCCTGCCGCCCCCGCTGATCCTGCCGCCCCCGCTGGCCCTGCTGCCTCCGCTGGCCCTGCTGCCTCCGCTGGCCCTGCTGCCTCCGCTGGCCCTGCTGCCTCCGCAGGATTCGGCGAGACCGGATCATGGAGTACCCCATCGACAACGAGCAGCAGCCCCGCCGTGGCACCCTCGTACCGTTCGCCGGAACCCGAAGAGCCCCGGGAGAACCCGGAGCACTGGTCCGATTGGGTCGAGCGTGACCGGACGTCGCGTCGGCTGACGCTGCCGGAAAGGTGGCGGGCACGGCGGCGGGGAAACGGCCCATCGCTGATCGAGCGATGGCACAACCGTCCCGTTCGGGAGCGGACTACGCCGCGGCGCGGGCTGCGGGTGGGGCCCGGCGTCGCTTTGCTGCTGTTCATCGCACTGTTCGGGGCCGGGTTCTTCGCGATCACCGCGGTGCAGGCGAGCCGATTCGAGATGTCGGACTACGACCGGATGTGCGGCGAGGACAAGAAGGCGTTCCCGAATGCCGCCCCTTATCAGCGAGACGGCGCACGCCCGATCTACCTGTCCGGCGAACTCACGGCCATGGTCGACCCGGACGACCCGACCGCATGGAATCCGCGCGATCCGTCGACCGTGCAGCTCATCGCCTGCATGAAACAGCTGGAACTGCGCGACCTCGTCCAGACCTGCCAGTACGGCCCCTCCCCCGGCGCACCGATAGGACGCACCGTCAACCTGTTCCGCGCCACCTACGAGATCGCCGTCTACGAACTCCATACCGGTCGCGAGGTCGCCAAGGCGACCATGCTCGGCGAGCGCTATTCCGCCGACCCGTCCAACACCGACCCGGACCGGTGCCGAGCCGCGGCCGACGCCCCCGACTACCTGGGCCGCCGCCTCGGCCAACCCTCGACCGCCCAGCTCACCGGCTTCCTCGCCCCGCTGGTCCACGCCGACCGCGCCACCCCTTGACCTGAAGCCCACTCGAGGTAGCAAGATCACTTCGTGCCCAGCGCACACCCGACACCGCGCCCACCCAGCGCCGGTCGCGCCTCCGCCGGTTTCCTCGTACACCCACCGGCGGAGGCCGTCGGGACCATCAAGTGCCGACGAGGGTCCCGGCGACTACGGCGTCGGGACGCCCTGTTCCGCGGTCGGTCTGCCACCGGTCGGCTCCCCACCGGTTCCGAGTTGTTGTGCGCGAGCGAGTTTCACCTGAGCTCGCAGGAGGTCCTGGCCAACGATCTGCAAGGTGTGCGGCTCCACGAGGCCCCGCTCACGGATCAATTCGGTCACGGTTTCCAGACGCAGCAACGAGGCCGCCAGATAACCCTGCAAGACGCCGATCCGATCGGCGGGCACCGTCTGAATCGACCGGCTCGCCAATGATTCCAGATCGCGTTGCGCCTTGAGGGTGTCGGAGGTGAGCACCGCGAAAACACCCCAGAGATCGTCCACTGCCGCGCCGGCGATCTGAGCGCGCAGCGACTCATAGGATTCGTGACGGCGTGCCGAGGCTTCTCGCACATCGCGCAGGGCATCGTTGAGGTGCGATCTGACCGCATCCGGAATGTGGTAGACGTGATTGACCTCGGTCGTGCCGATACGCTCGGCCACCCGGCTCACAACCGCCAGCGCGTCGTCGAGATCGGTGAGCGCGACGCGGAGCAGCGGCGCGGTCGCGTGAAACCGCGGCTCCATGGCCTGCAGATCGTAGAACTCGTTGATTCGCCTGCCCGCCACCGCGATATCCCGGCTGAGCAGCGCGACGTTCTCGTGTAGTCCCATCGCATGCAGTCGCTGATCGACGGCGGCATCAAGTGCTGCAGCGACATTCGGGTCGCGCGGTTCGTGGATATGGTGCACAGCCGAGGCGATCCCCGACCGGGAGAACGCCTTGGTGAAGAAGATCGTACTGATCGACAACGACAGTCCGAGGACGAAATCCGGTTCCGCGGTGAAGACGTCGCGGATGTTCCCCCGTGCCATGATGAGAGAACCGCCGGCTACCAACAAGCCGAGGACAGCCCACAGATATTGCGCCCGAGTCATGTGCCAGCTGCTCAGCGTCAGGTTGTCGCTCATCTTCTCCCCCACTGCTGCGGTCGAGCGGGCGACCGCGACTATCTCCTACGCATCATCCTGTACACCACCGTGATTCGCACCCCCGATCGTGAAACTGCCACGCGTCCAACGGCCGACCCGCCTGGCCCGCGGACGACGACAGCCGCACGTTCAGGATGAACGTGCGGCTGTGACAACGGGATTCACGCTGAGACGGTGATTTCCCATTCGTAGATCGTCAGATCCGAGGCGCCGGTAGTGTGGAGCGGGTCGGCGTGGGCAATTGTTGTTGCGGCGGTGAGATTTTCGGCCAGGATGACGTAGGCGCCACCCGTGCCGTCGGTGAACCCGCCGCTTTCCTGGAGTTGCCCCTCGGCCAGCAGCTCCTGCAGGAAGGTGCGGTGCGGTTCGATCACCGAGGTGTCGAACTTCGGGGTGCGCTCGGCCAGCACGAGGTACTTGCGCGCCACGCCTCAGGACTCCGTCTCGCCGCGCGCGGCCTTCGTCGCGGCCGTTGCGGCCGCCGCGGCGCGGACCTGGGGTGCCACCTGCACCACCTGGCCGAGCACGCCGTTCACGAACGACGGGGAGTCGTCGGTGGACAGTTCCTTGGCCAGCTCCACAGCCTCGTCGACCGCGACGACCGGGGGCACGTCGGTGGCGTGGAACAGTTCCCACACCGCGATCCGCAGAATGGCCCGGTCGACGGCGGGCAGCCGCTGCAGGGTCCAGTCCTGGAGGTAACCCTCGATGGTGCCGTCGACCCGGTCGAGGTCGTCGGCGACGCCCTCGACGAGGGTGGTGGTGTAGGCGTGCACGGGGGCTACGCTCTGGTCGCGGGTCGCCAGCTCAGCGCGATCCGAGAGCAGCACGGAGACGTCGACATCGCGCGCCTCCGCCTCGAACAGCAAGTCCACGGCCCGGCGGCGCGCCTTGTGGCGTGCGCCGAGCTTCTTGAACGAGCCCTTCTTGTCTGCCGGGGAGTCGGTCACGATCAGCCGTTGACGCGGCCGAGGTAGCTGCCGTCGCGCGAGTCGATTTTCAGCTTGTCACCGGTGTTGATGAACAGCGGGACGGCCACCTCGGCGCCGGTTTCCAGGGTGGCGGGCTTGGTGCCGCCGGTGGAACGGTCGCCCTGCAGGCCGATATCGGTGTGCTGCACGACCAGCTCGATGGTGACGGGGAGCTCCACGAACAGCGGCGCGTCCTCGTGCACGGCGACCTGCACGCCCATGTTCTCCAGCAGGAAGCGCGCACCGTCACCGATGGTCGCCTCCGGGATGGCGATCTGGTCGTAGGTGTCGCCGTCCATGAAGATGTAGTCGCTGCCGTCGTGGTACAGGTAGGTCATGTCGCGACGGTCGACGGTCGCGGTCTCGACCTTGACGCCCGCGTTGAAGGTCTTGTCGACGACCTTGCCGGACACGACGTTCTTCAGCTTGGTCCGCACGAACGCGGGGCCTTTGCCCGGCTTCACGTGCTGGAATTCGATGATCTGCTGGAGCTGACCGTCGATCTTCAGCACAAGGCCGTTCTTGAAGTCGCTGGTGTCCGCCACTGTCCTCGGATCTCCTCGTTCGTTTTACTGCGTACTGGGGGTTACTGCGTTCTGCGCGCCGACGTCAGTCGACGACGATCAAGTCCTTGCTGGTGCGGGTGAGCAGTTCCGGGCCCGCTTCGCGCACCACGAGCGTGTCCTCGATCCGGACCCCGCCGCGGCCGGGAAGGTATACACCAGGTTCGACGGTCACCGCCACACCAGCCAGAAGTGTACCGGTACTCGTTTTCGCCACTCCGGGTGCTTCATGGATCTGCAGCCCGACCCCGTGTCCGAGACCGTGCACGAACTGTGGGCCGTACCCCGCGTCTTCGATGATCATCCGGGCCGCGGCGTCGACCTCGCTGGTCTGCGCACCGGGTTTGAGCGCCTCGGTGCCCGCGCGTTGCGAGCGGGCGACCAGTTCGTAGATCTCGCGCTGCCAGTCGGCGGGGGGACCGAGGACCAGCGTGCGGGTCATGTCGGAGTGGTAGCCGCTGACGGTCGCCCCGAAATCGAACTTCACGAAGTCGCCGACGGCAAGGACGGCGTCGGTCGGGCGGTGGTGCGGGATGGCCGAATTGACGCCCGCGGCGACGATCGTCTCGAAGGAGATCTCGTCGGCTCCGTGCTCGAACATCGCCCACTCGAGGTCGCGGGCCACCTGCTTCTCGGTGCGTCCCGGACGCACCAGGCCGCGTTCGAGCAAGGTGGCCAGGGCCTTGTCCGCTGCCGTACACGCGGCGCTGAGCTGGTCGACCTCGTAGGGGTCCTTCACCATGCGCAGCTGTTCGACCAAGCCCGAGGTGGGGGCGAGCTGCAGGCCGGTGCGCAGTTCCTGGAACGAGGTGTGCTGATCGACGGTGACCACATGACTCTCGAAGCCGACACGGCCCAGCTGCCATTCCCCGGTCAGCTCGAGGATCCGGCGCGCGGTGGCCCGGCAGATCTCGGCCTGCAGATCAGGGACCTGTCGGGCGACCTGCGCGGAGTAGCGGCCGTCGGTGCCGATGACGGTGCGGTCCTCGGCACCGCGCATATCCCACGAGTGCACCAGCACAACGGCATTGGATCCGGTGAAGCCGGTCAGGTAGCGGATGTTGACTAGATCGGTCACCAGCAACGCGTCGACACCGTTTTCCACCAGCAAGCTCCGCAGGGCACCGCGCCGGGCCGCGTAATCAGGAGCGGTGAATTCAGCACACATGGGTCAACGCTACCGCTGAACACGCGACACGTCGGCACGCGATGCCGTTGATTCCGTGTCGGCGGACAACTGGAGACGGCTTTGTTCACATGCAAGGAAGTTGTCCACATTCTCTGCTGAGGCCCACTTCTGGTGGTCGCGACGCAGCACGATCGAACCCATGACCACTGCCGCGTTCTGTTGCCTCATCGCCTGGTGCTTGCTACTCGGCGTCATCGATATCCACGCCCGTCGGCTTCCCAACGCGCTGACCGGCGTCGGGGCGGCCGCGGTGTTCCTGTTCGCCCTGTCGACAGGGCAATTGGGGACCGCGGTAATCGGCGCCTCGCTGTTGACGATGCCGTATCTGGTCACCCACCTGCTCTCCCCGGCCGCACTCGGGGCCGGGGATGTGAAGCTCGCGGTAGCGCTCGGTGCCGCTGCGGCGATCGCCGGGCCACCGGCCTGGGTGTGGGCCGCGATCGCCGCACCGGTGCTCACCGCGGCCGTCGCGGCGGTGCTGCTCGGCAGTGACCGGCTGCGTGCGGTGCTGGGTCGCGATTCGGGGCAGGTGCGTGCGGCACCGGCACGACGGCTGGTTCCACACGGTCCGGCGATGTGCCTGGCCACGGTGACCGCGATGGCGCTGGCATGACCACCGGTGCGACGCGCCGGGATGCTCCCGGGGACGCGGTTACGTCGGCGGCCCATGGGAGGTCGGTTCGGCCGGATCAGGGCGGCGACCGCCACCGCCCGGCCAGGCGCGGGGCCGACGTGCCGCTCGTCACGTCGGCCCGCATTCCCGGCTACACGTGTCGACATGGGAAGATGGTCGGCGTGTTGCGCTGGATAACTGCCGGAGAATCCCATGGTCCCGCTCTCGTCGCCCTCCTGGAAGGGATGGTCGCCGGAGTCGAGGTGACATCGGACGATGTCTCCGCACAGCTCGCCCGCCGCCGGCTCGGTTACGGGCGCGGCGCCCGGATGAAGTTCGAGGCCGACAAGGTCACCCTGGTCGGTGGCGTGCGCCACGGCCGCACCATGGGTGGTCCGGTCGCGATCGAGATCGCCAACTCCGAGTGGCCCAAGTGGACCGAAGTGATGTCGGCCGATCCGATCGACGAGACCGAGCTCGCCGGGATGGCGCGCAATGCGCCGTTGACCCGTCCGCGCCCCGGGCACGCCGATTACTCCGGGATGCTCAAGTACGGCTTCGACGACGCCCGCCCGGTGCTCGAGCGGGCCAGCGCCCGCGAGACCGCGGCCAGGGTCGCCGCAGGCACGTTCGCGCGCAACTTCCTGCGCCAGGCCTTCGGCGTCGAGGTGATCTCGCACGTGGTGTCCATCGGCACCGCGGCCAACACCACCGGTGTCACGCCGGGCCCGACCGATCTCGACGCGATCGATGCCAGCCCGGTGCGGGCGTTCGACGCCGAGGCCGAGGCGGCCATGATCGCCGAGATCGAGGCGGCGAAGAAGGACGGTGACACCCTTGGCGGTGTCGTCGAGGTGATCGTGGACGGCCTGCCCATCGGGCTCGGTTCGTTCGTCAGCGGGGAGCAGCGGCTCGATTCGCGCCTGGCCGCCGCCCTCATGGGCATCCAGGCGATCAAGGGTGTCGAGGTGGGCGACGGGTTCGAGACCGCGCGCAGGCGCGGCAGCCAGGCCCACGACGAGATGCGCCCCGGCCCCGACGGTGTGCTGCGTTCCACCAACCGCGCGGGTGGCCTCGAAGGCGGCATGACCAATGGCGAAGCACTGCGGGTGCGCGCCGCGATGAAGCCGATCTCGACCGTGCCGCGCGCGCTGTCGACGGTCGACATGTCCACCGGCGAGGAAGCCGTCGCCATCCACCAGCGCTCCGATGTGTGCGCCGTGCCCGCCGCGGCTGTGGTCGCGGAGTCGATGGTGGCATTGGTGCTGGCGCAGGCCGCGCTGGAGAAGTTCGGCGGCGACTCGCTGGCCGAGACCGTCGACAACATCACCAGTTACGTCAAGCGGATCGGCAGCCGCCCACACGTGCCCGCGGACAGCCGTACCCCGTGACCGAGCAGGGGCAGGAGGGGACCGCGCCGGAGAGCGACGCGGGCCCCTCACCGGCGAGCGCCGAGCCGGTCACCGCGACGACCGTGGAGCCCGAGGCGTCGGCCGCCGAGAACGCCCGAGCTCGGACAACCGCAGAACCTGACGCTCGGGCAACCGTCGAGGCCGAAGATCCGCTGACGGCCGGCTCCGAAGCCAGCGGCACCGACGCGGACGCCCGGACCACACCGGTGGCGCGGGTGGTGCTGGTCGGGCTGCCGGGGTCCGGGAAGTCGACGATCGGGCGCAAGCTGGCGAGGGAACTCGGGGTCGCGCTCTACGACACCGACGCCGGGATCGAGGCAGATACCGGGCGGACCATTCCCGACATCTTCGCCACCGACGGCGAGGCCGAGTTCCGCCGGATCGAAGAAGACGTGGTGCGCCGCGCTGTGCTCTCCCACGACGGCGTGGTCTCCCTCGGCGGTGGGTCGGTGCTGTCCGCACGGACCCGGGATCTGCTGCGTGGCGCGACGGTCGTCTACCTGGAAATCAGTGTGTCCGAAGGGGTTCGGCGTACGGGCGCGAGCAGTACCCGCCCGCTGCTCAACGGTGTCGACCCCGCGGCCAAGTACCGGGATCTGATGCGCGAGCGCCGCCCGCTCTACCGTGAGATCGCCTCGGTGCGCGTGCGGACCGACGGGCGAAGTCCGGGTCGGGTGGTGCGGATGATCCTGGCCAAACTCGGTCTGGAATCGGTGCGCACCGATCTCCCACCCACCCGCGCCAACGCCGGAAACATCTCTCCCGCTTCGAGTTCGGTCGCCGGCAGGCCGGGAACGGGCAGCAATCGGTCCAAGAACCGGCGGCGTGCCAGGGCGCGCGCCGCCGCCGCGCGCCGAGGCGGAGTCGAGCAGGCGGGTGTGGTGGCGACCGAACGTCGCGCAGGCACTGACGACCGGAACCGTTCGGCGGCACCACACTCCGCGGCCGATGGCGCGACAGTCGACGACACCACCGGCGCCGCCCGCACAGCTGGTGCAGCGCAGGGTGAGTCGCGCACGACCGGCAGTCGACGGTCCCGGCGCGGTCGGTCGCGCCGAGGTGGCGCGCGCATCCGTTCGGCGACCAGCGTCACCACGCGTGACACGGGCGGCTCCGTGTCCGAGAACCCGGCGAGCCGCGCGGACGCACGAACAGGCAACGCCGAAACGCAGCCGGGTAACCGCAACGCCGGTCCGCACGAGCCGGGCGACCGCAATACCGGCACCAGCCAGCCGAGCACTCGCAACGCCGGCACCAGCCAGCCGAGCACTCCCCAAGCCGACACCGACCAGCCAGGCGACCGTGCTGCCGGTACCGGGGGGCGGGCGAGCAGCCGCGGCGCTCCCAGTGGTCGAGCAGGCGGGCGCGGCGCTGTCACGAAAGGCCAGGCGAGCAACCGCACTACCGGCCGAGGTAGACGGTCGGCCAGCCGCGAGGCAGGCGCCCCGGGACGGGCGGGTCATCGTGGTGGCGAGTCCGCCGAATCTTCGGGTTCGGCGGCGACCCCTTCGCCGGAAGGCCGGGCCGGGGCGCCGCAAAAGGTTCAGCGGGCCGGACCGTCCGGTGACGCGGACCGTGCGACGAGTACCAACGAACGCAGGCGACGCAGTCAGCCGCGGCGACGCAACGGACGACGCAACAACAACGACCAGAAAGAATCGGAGCAGCGCACGTGACAGAGCCGAACATCATCCAGGTCCGCACCGCCGACCCGTACCCGGTGATCATCGGCCGCGGACTGCTCGGCGATCTCGTCGAAGCGGTCAACGCCGGCAATGCCGTGCGAACCGTGGCGATCTTCCATCAGCCGCCACTGGCCGAAACCGCCGAGGCGGTGCGTAAAGCACTGGCCGACACCGGGATCGACGCGCATCGCATCGAGATCCCCGACGCCGAAGACGGCAAGGAGCTGGCCGTGGCCGGGTTCTGCTGGGAGGTGCTCGGCCGGATCGGCCTGACTCGCAACGACGCCATCGTGAGTCTGGGCGGTGGCGCCGCTACCGACCTGGCCGGCTTCGTCGCGGCCACCTGGATGCGCGGAGTGCGCATCGTGCACGTGCCGACCACGCTGCTGGCGATGGTCGACGCGGCGGTCGGCGGCAAGACCGGTATCAACACCGAGGCGGGCAAGAACCTCGTCGGCAGCTTCCATGAGCCCAGCGCCGTGCTGGTCGACCTCGCGACCCTGGAAACGGTGCCGCGCAACGAGATCGTGGCGGGCATGGCCGAGATCATCAAGGCCGGTTTCATCGCCGACCCGGTGATCCTCGACCTCATCGAAGCCGATCCCGAGGCCGCCCTCGACCCCACCGGCGAGGTGCTGCCCGAATTGATCCGCCGCGCGATCCAGGTCAAGGCCGACGTGGTCGCCGCCGACCTCAAGGAATCAAGCCTGCGCGAGATCCTGAACTACGGCCACACCCTCGGCCACGCCGTGGAGCGGCGCGAGCGTTACCGCTGGCGTCACGGCGCCGCGGTCTCCGTCGGCCTGGTCTTCGCCGCCGAACTCGGCCGCCTGGCCGGTCGCCTCGACGACGCGACCGCCGACCGGCACCGCACCATCCTGGAAAGCGTCGGCCTGCCCGTCACCTACGACGGCGACGCCCTCCCCCATCTGCTGGACGCGATGCAGACCGACAAGAAGACCCGCTCCGGCGTCCTGCGCTTCGTGATCCTGGACGGTCTGGCCAAGCCCGGCCGTCTCGAGGGCCCCGACCCGTCGCTCCTGGCCGCGGCCTACTCGGCCATCGCCCGCGAAGCCACCCCTGGCAGCACCCCGATCTTGCTCTGAGGTCCGCGCTGGCTGTCCGTACGCTCCCTCAGCACCCGACCGGGAGCGTACGGATTCGGTCACACATCTCGTTGCCGGGTCTGATTCGGTTGCCGGAGAGCGAGATTCCGCTCAGTTCGCGGTGGCGAACTGTTGTTCCGTTGCAGGAGCGGCGGTTTCACTCGACCGCCGAGCCCGGGAGTGACCGAAAGCGACACCGACCATCGCGGGCAGGAAGACCAGCAGCATGATGAACGATGCCGCCGACGTCAATTCGTAGAGGATGCCCGCGTCGCCGAGTTCGATGCCGGGGATCTGATCGAGGGCCCAGCACACCGCCGAGCTGGCCAGGCCTGCACCGAGCCCCGCGGCCAACCAGCGGACGATGAGGCCGTCGTCGCCCGTCCGGCCGTCGCGCACGCCCCAGGTGACGGCCGCCGCGATGATCACGAGCAGGCACGCCGCCCGCCAGAAGGTCCCATAGGTGGGCCAAGAGACCATGGCGAAGCCATCGAGGAGGACGCGGCAGGCGACGACCAGCGCGCCGAGGACGGTGGCTCGTAACACCCAAGCGGTCATGGACAACACCTTAGCGGGCTAAAACTAGAACCGGTATCAATTCTGCGGATCAGTCGGAGATCATGATCGTGCGGCGAAGCCGTCGGCTACTGCCGCGGGGCGGACTCCGCCAGTGCGGCCGCCATCGTCGCACGCGGTGCTGGCTGTCCGGTGAACAGCTCGACCTGCCCGAATGCCTGATTCAGCAACATCTGCAGCCCGCTGACCACCGTGTGCCCGGCCGCCTCGACCGCGGTCGCCAGTGGAGTCGGCCACGGGTTGTAGATGGCGTCGAGCACGACCGGGGCGGCGGCCACCGCCGATGCGATCATCGCGGCGGCCTCCGCAGGCACCGTACTGACCACCGCACCGGCCGACGCGCACACCGCGCGCACCTGCTCCTCGTCGAGCGGAACGACCCTCGCTCGCATCCCGAGTCGATCGGCCAGTTCCAGCGCGCTCCGTGCCCGTCCGGCATCACGGGCGATCACCGTGACGGTCTTCGCGCCGAGTTCCGACAGCGCCAGCAACGCGGGCCTGGCCGTGCCACCGGCCCCGAGCACGACAGCCTCGTCGAGAGCGGAGACACCACCACCGCGCAGCGCACCGAGCACGCCGTCGACATCGGTGCAGTCCGCCGACCAGCCGCCATCGGCGCGCACGAGCGTGTTGGCCGAGCCGACCAGCACGGCGCGTTCGGTGCGCTCGACGGCCACCGCCAGCGCCGCTTCCTTGCCCGGCATCGTCACCGACAACCCGACCCACTCCGGCCCGAGCCCGGCGACCACACCGGGCAGCTGCTCCGCCGAGCACTCGATGCGTTCGTAGCTCCAGGGCAAACCGAGCGCCCGGTAGGCGGCCAGGTGCAGCTGGGGTGAGCGCGAATGCGCGATCGGCAGACCGAGCACCGCGGCCTTGCGGCTCATCTCAGCGCCCACTGTCGAGAATGCCGCTCTGCTCGGCCTTCACGATATTGCGCAGGTGCTCGGAGTAGCTCTCGGTGAACAGGGTGGTGCCCTTCTTGTCGATCGTGACGAAGTACAGCCACTTGCCCGGCTCCGGATTCTCCATCGCCTGCAGGGCTTTGAGCGACGGCGCGGAGATCGGGTTGGCGGGCAGGCCCGACATCGCGTAGGTGTTCCACGGCGTCACGGTGCCGCGGTCGGCGTCGGTGGTGGCGACCTCGGTCTCCTCGAGCGAATAGTTCACCGTCGAGTCGAACTGCAACGGCTGGTCGATCCGCAGCCGGTTGACGATGACCCGCGCGACTTTCGGCATGTCCGGCGCCAGCGCTTCGCGTTCGACCAGCGATGCCGCGATCAACGTCTGGTACGGGTCGAGCTGGGTTTCGGCACCCGAACGCAGCAGCCCGGTGGACTCGTAGAGCGCCGCACTCGCGGTGATCAACTGCCGCAGAATCTGCACCGCGCCACCACTGGGATCGAAATCCAGCGTGCCCGCCGAGATCAGCCCGTCGAGCTGCCGACGCCGGTCCGGTGCGGCCGCGACCGCCGCCTTGGCCCAGTCGGGCACGCCGAGCGCGGCCAGGTCGGTGCTCGCGCCCGCGGCGTCGAGCTGCTCGTAGGTGACGCACTTGGCGGCGGTACCGGCGCCGAGGCAGCTGGCGGCCGCGATCTTGGTGTAGATGCCCTCGGTGGGGGCACCGGTGTGGACATCGGTCCGGTTGTGCAGCTGACGTCCCTCGGAGATCACGACATTGCCGACGCGCGAGTTCTTCGACACCAGCGAGGTCACCGCGTGTGCCGCCGGACTGGTTTTCTGGACCGCGTAGAAACCGGGCTGCACGTTGTTCATGTTCGAATTGCGCACGGCCGCTTCGTAGAACGCCGCCGAGCTGGCCACGACACCCTTGTCGTGCATGGTGTCGGCGATCTGGGTGGCGGTGTCACCGGAATGCACCTGGACCACCACGAGTTCGCCGGGCGGGCCCGCGAAATCCTCGGCGGGGGCGAGGCTGCCCATCAGTTTGTAGCCGGCGAAACCGGCGGCGGAGACGAACAGCACGACGAACACCGCCGCGATCACCCACATATTGCGGCGTCGCTTCTTGCGCTCGGCCGCCTTGCGCGAGGCGATCCGCGATTTGGCGCGTCCCGACGGCTTACCCCGGCCCGACGGCTTACTCCGACCCGGCTGTTTGCTCCGGCCCGATGCCGGGCGCGGGCGGCCACGCTCGGCTACCGCGGCGCGCTGCCCGATGCGCCGCGGGGGGACGACCGGCTCGGGGTCCGGTTCCGGTTCGAGCTCGTCGGCCACCACGTGGTCGTCGTAGATCTCGTCCTCGTAGCGGGGGATGACGTCGGTTCCGTCCTCGTCCCACTCGCCGCGATCGGGCGCCTGGTACTCGTCGTCGCGCACCGTGCGGGCATCGAGGCCCCAGTCGTCGCGGCGGGGATAGCGCCGATCAGCTTCCCGTGCCCGGTAGCGTTCCTCGGCCCTGGTCCATCGGTCGGTCATGCATCGTCTCCGACCCTCGCCGTATCCGCTGAGTCCTTCAAGTAGTCGTTCAACACCGAACTCCGCTCGTCCAACCATCCTTGCAGAATCGACACGGCTGCCGCCTGGTCGATCATCTGCCGCTGGCCACGTGCGCGAACTCCACTGTCGCGCAGCGCACGTGCAGCAGACACCGTAGTCAAACGTTCGTCGGAAAGGCGTATCGGAATCGGGTCGATCACCCGGCGCAACTGCTTGGCAAACTTGCGGGCAATCGCGGCGGCGGTGCCGTTTTCGCCGCGCAGGGTGCGTGGCAGGCCGATGATCACCTCGACCGCTTCGTACTCCCGCACAATGTCGGCAATTCTTGCGATGTCGGCGGGTGGGCCCGCGCGCCCACCGGATTTGGCGCGCGCGACGGTCTCGACCGGGGTGGCGAGGATGCCGTCGGGGTCGCTCGAGGCGACGCCGATGCGCACGCTACCGACGTCGACCGCGATCCGGCGGCCCCGCCCGGGGTCGGTGTCCGGGTGCGGTCGGTCGGCGTCGGATTCGGAGTCCGGCGATCCGGGGGTCGTCATCAGCCGGCGAGTTCGGCCACCCGGGCACGGACCGCGGTCAAACCGGCCGGGATACCCGACGGATCCGAACCCGCGCCCTGCGCCATCTCCGGCTTGCCGCCACCGCGACCGGCGATACTCGGCCCGAAGGCCGCGACCAGATCACCGGACTTGACGCCGAGATCCTGGGCGGCCTTGTTCACGGTCACCACGAACGGCGCCTTGCCCTCGACACTGCCGAGCAGCACGACGACCGCGGCCTCACTACCGAGACGGCCACGGATATCGGTGGCCAGCGTCCGCAGGTCACCGGCCGACACGCCCTCGGGCGCCGCGGCGGCCACCAGACGCACCGCACCGACCCGCTCGGCCTGCTCGGCGAACGTGCCCGCCGAGGACAGCACCGCGGCGATCTTGGTGCGCTCGAGTTCCTTCTCGGCCACCTTGAGCCGCTCCACGAGCTGCTCCACCCGCGCGGGCACCTCGTCCGAGGGCACCTTCAGCGACGACGCGACACCGGCCAGCAGCGCACGCTCCTTGGCCAGGTACTTGTAGGAGTCCAGGCCGACGAAGGCCTCGACGCGACGCACACCGGAACCGACCGAGGACTCACCCAGCAGGGTGATCGGGCCGATCTGCGAGGAGTGCTCCACATGGGTGCCACCGCACAGCTCCATCGAGAACGGGCCGCCGATCTCCACGACGCGCACCTCGTCGCCGTAGTTCTCGCCGAACAGCGCCATCGCGCCCATTTCCTTGGCCTTGGGCAGATCCGTGACGAAGGTGTTCACCGGGAAGTCCGCGCCGACAGCGTCATTGGAGACGACCTCGATATCGGCCTTCTGCTGCTCGGAGAGCGCGCCCTGCCAGTTGAAGTCGAACCGCAGGTAGCCGGGCTTGTTCAGCGAACCGGCCTGCACGGCGTTGGGGCCGAGGATCTGGCGTAGCGCGGCGTGCACCATGTGCGTGCCGGAGTGCCCCTGGGTGGCACCGCGACGCCAGGCGGGATCGGCTTGCGCGAGCACGACATCGCCCTCGGTGATCTGGCCCTGCTCGACGGTGGCCTTGTGTACCCAGACCTTCTTTGCGATCTTCTGCACGTCGTTGACCTGCAGTTTCAGGCCACTCGCCGTGATGGAGCCACGGTCGGCGATCTGACCACCGGACTCGGCGTAGAGCGGGCTGCGATCGAGGATGACCTCGATGTCCTGGCCTGCGGTGGCCACCGGGACGCGGACGCCGTCGGCGATCAGGGCCAGCACGTTCGCCTCGGAGGTCAGCTCGTCGAAGCCGGTGAACTCGGTGGCGCCGCGGTCGACCAGTTCCTTGTAGACGGTGAGGTCGGCGTGGGCGTGCTTGCGGGACTGGGCATCGTCCTTGGCGCGCTTGCGCTGCTCGGCCATCAGCGTCCGGAAACCGTCCTCGTCGACGGAAAGGCCCGCCTCAGCGGCCATTTCGAGGGTGAGGTCGATCGGGAAGCCGTACGTGTCGTGCAGGGCGAACGCGTCGGAACCCGTGATCTGCTTGCCGCCCTTGGACTTCACCGCGGTGGCGGCGTTGTCGAAGAGGGTCTCGCCGGTGTTGAGGGTCTTGAGGAACGCCATCTCCTCGCCGACCGACACGGTCTCGATGCGGGAGAAATCGGTGGCCAGTTCGGGGTAGGACGGTGCCATCAGGTCGGTGACGACCTTGATCAGCTCCGCCATCACCGGCTTCTCGGCACCGAGCAGGCGCGCCGACCGCACGATGCGGCGCAGCAGGCGGCGCAGCACGTAGCCGCGGCCGTCGTTGCCGGGGTTCACGCCGTCGGCGATGAGCATCGCGGCGGTGCGGGCGTGGTCGGCGATCACGCGGAAGCGCACGTCATCGGTGTGCTCGACGCCGTAGGAGCGGCCGGTGAGTTCCTCGGCCTTGTCGATGATCGGACGCATCAGGTCGGTCTCGTAGACGTTGTCCACGTCCTGGAGCAGGAACGCCACGCGCTCGACGCCCATGCCGGTGTCGATGTTCTGCTTGGGCAGCGGGCCCAGGATCTCAAAGTTGTCCTTGGAGATACCGGCACCGCGCTCGTTCTGCATGAACACGAGATTCCAGATCTCGATGTAGCGGTCCTCGTCGGCCTCCGGACCACCCTCGACGCCGTATTCGGGGCCGCGGTCGTAGTAGATCTCCGAGCACGGGCCACACGGGCCGGGAATGCCCATCGACCAGTAGTTGTCGGCCATGCCGCGGCGCTGGATGCGGTCGGCGGGCACGCCCATCTCGAGCCACATCCGCTCGGCCTCGTCGTCGTCGAGGTAGACGGTGACCCACAGGCGCTCGGGATCGAAGCCGTAGCCGCCGGCTTCGACGCTGTCGGTGAGCAGCGTCCAGGCCAGCGTGATGGCCTCACGCTTGAAGTAGTCGCCGAAGCTGAAATTGCCCGCCATCTGGAAGAACGTGTTGTGGCGGGTGGTGATGCCGACGTTCTCGATGTCGAGGGTGCGCACGCACTTCTGCACGCTGGTAGCGGTAGCCCACGGCGGGGTCTGCTGACCCAGGAAATACGGTACGAACTGGACCATGCCTGCGTTGACGAACAACAGGTTGGGGTCGGCCAGGATCAGCGAAGCACTGGGGACCTCGGTGTGTCCGGCACGGACGAAATGGTCCAGGAACCGTCGTCGAATCTCGTGGGTCTGCACAAATACCCAGCCTACCGGGCCGGGGCGCGAGGTTTTCCATCGACCGGGGTGGTTCGCGCCACGCCGCTGACCGGCTACTTTCCGCGGATGATGCGGCGCAACTTCTCCAGGCGCGGGGCGATGGTGCGTTCGTTGCCGTGATCGGTGGGCAGGTAGTAGTCGGTCCCGACCAGTTCGTCGGGCGGGTACTGCTGGGTGACGACGCCCTCGCGGTACTTGTGCGGGAATTTGTAGCCCTGGGCGTTGCCGAGCAGCGCGGCACCCGCGTAGTGGCCGTCGCGCAGGTAGGGCGGGACGGCACCGGCCTTACCACCGGAGATGTCGGCCATGGCGGTGCCGATGGCGGTGGTCACCGCGCCGGACTTGGGGGCGGTGGCGAGGTGGATGGTGGCCTGCGCCAGGGCGAGTTTGCACTCGGGCAGGCCGACCAGTTGGACGACCTGCGCGGCGGCGGTCGCCGTCTGCAGGGCCATCGGGTCGGCCATGCCGATGTCCTCGCTCGCGTGGATCATCAAGCGGCGGGCGATGAATCGGGGGTCTTCGCCCGCGGCGAGCATGCGCGCCAGGTAGTGCACGGCCGCGTCGACATCGGAACCACGAATGGACTTGATGAAGGCGCTGATCACGTCGTAGTGCTGGTCGCCCGCGCGGTCGTAGCGAACGGCGGCCTTGTCGACGGTGGCCTCGACCGTTTCCAGCTCGACGGCGCCCCCGGTCGCGCATTCAGCCGAGGCCTCCAGGGCAGTGAGCGCACGACGGGCGTCGCCGCCGGCGATCCGGACGATGTGTTCGATCGCCGCGTCGCTGACGGTGTAGGCGTCGGCCAGTCCGCGCGGGTCGCTGATCGCGCGGGCCAGAACCGCGCGGATGTCGTCCGGGGTGAGCGGTTGCAATTGCAGGACCAGCGAGCGCGACAGCAGCGGGGAGACCACCGAGAACGACGGATTCTCGGTGGTCGCGCCGACCAGCAGCACGACCCGGTTCTCGACGGCAGCCAGCAGCGCGTCCTGCTGGGTCTTGGAGAAGCGATGGATCTCGTCGATGAACAGCACGGTCTGTTCGCCCGCGGTGAGCCGGCGCCGGGCCAGGTCGATGACCGCGCGCACCTCTTTGACGCCGGCCGAGAGTGCCGACAGCGCTTCGAACCGCCGGCCGGTGGCCTGTGACAGCAGCGAGGCGAGGGTGGTCTTGCCGGTGCCGGGCGGTCCGTAGAGCAGCACCGATGCCGCACCGGAGCCTTCGACGAGCCGGCGCAGCGGGGACCCGGGGCCGAGTAGATGCTGCTGACCGATCACCTCGTCGAGGTTCGCGGGGCGCATGCGCACCGCGAGCGGCGCACCCGAGTCGCGACGGAACACCTCGTCGCCGGGTTCGGCGGACGCGTGTTCGCCGGGCACGTCGAAAAGGCTGTCGCTCACGTTCTGCAGGGTACCGACGCCCTCGGACATGTTCTGCGAGGACCAGCCCGCTCGCGCGCGGCGGAACCGACGCACAGTTGCCGACAAAGTGGACAATTGACCAACACTTTCCGCGAAGACTTGCGCTCGAGTGATCCGTGCGATGAGATCGCTGATCGTGGCCGAAATCGCCGAAGTCCCCGCCGTTGTCGAGTCTGCCTTCGCGCGGCGGGCCTTGTTCAAGGGCAGCAGCGTCATCGCCGTGGCGGCGTTGACCACCGTCGCGACCACGGCACGGGCGGTCGGGGCCGTCGGGGTGTTCCAGCACGGCGTCGCCTCGGGCGACCCACTGCCGACCGCCGTCATCCTCTGGACCAGGGTGACGGTCGCCGAGGACGCCACCCCGGGTTCCGGCCTCGGCCCGGCGACAGCGGTCCGCTGGGAAATCGCCACCGACGCCGGTTTCGGCGCGCTCGCGGCGTCGGGCACCGTCACGGCTTCGGCCGAGACCGACCACACCGTCAAGGTCGACGCGACCGGCCTCACGCCCGGCCAGGACTACTTCTACCGGTTCACCGCGCAGGGCGAGACCTCCCCTCTCGGCCGCACCAGGACCGCCCCCGCACCGGACAGCGACATCGACCGGCTGCGCCTCGGCCTGGTCTCCTGCGCCAACTGGGAAGCGGGCTGGTTCGGCTCCTACCGCCATCTGGCCGCGCGCACCGACCTCGACGCGATCGTGCACCTCGGCGACTACCTCTACGAATACGGGCGCGGGAAGTACACCGGCCGCAGCGGCGCGGTCCGCGCACACGATCCGGCGAACGAGATCGTCACCCTCACCGACTACCGCACCCGCCACGGCCAGTACAAGACCGATCCCGATCTGATGGCCCTGCACGCGAGCGTGCCGTTCATCTGCACCTGGGACGACCACGAGTCGGCCGACAACTCCTGGCGCGACGGCGCGGAGAACCACGACCCGGCCACCGAAGGGCCATGGGCCGACCGCAAGGCCGCCTCGACCCGCGCCTACCTGGAGTGGATGCCGGTGCGCGCGACCCGCGCCGACGGCCAGGTGCAGATCTACCGGCGGCTGCGTTTCGGCACGCTCGCCGAACTGTCGATGCTGGATCTGCGCAGCTATCGCGACGAGGAGGCCGGGCCGGTCGCGGGCTGGCGCCACGCCGATGATCCGGCCCGCACGATCACCGGCCGTGCTCAGATGGACTGGCTCACCGCCGGTCTCACCTCCTCGCCCACCCGCTGGAAGCTGATCGGCAACTCGGTGATGGTCGCGCCGCTGATGTTCCCGCCGCTGGAACCCGCCACGACCGAGGCGATCACGACCGCCCTCGGCCTGCCCCAGGGCGGCATCACCGTCAACGGCGATCAGTGGGACGGCTACACCGCCGACCGGCGCACCCTGTTCGCCGCCATCACCGACAACCGGGTGAGCGATGTCGTGTTCCTGACCGGCGACATCCACACCTCCTGGGCCGCGGATCTGCCGGTGGACCCGGCGAACTACCCCGGCGGGCCGACGGCAGGCGCGGAGTTCGTCATCCCGTCGGTCACCTCGTCGAGTGTCGGCGACCTGCTGAAAATGCCCGCGCGCACCGCGTCGATCCCCGCGGAAGCCGCGATCCAGGCGGCCAACCACCACCTGCGCTACGTCGAACTCGACTCGCACGGTTTCGGTGTCCTCGAGGTGACCGCAGGCCAGACCCAGATGGACTGGTTCTACGTGCTCGACGTCACCGATCCGGGTTCCGGCGTGCGGCACGGGATGTCGTTCGCTGTACCCGCGGGCGGACGCCTGGAACCTAGGCCCGCACCGGTGCTCTGACCGCGGTTCGCCGCGAGGTCGCGCACATCGGCGCAGAATTCTTCGGACAGGGTTGTCGATTGCGCCCTCGGTCGCTCGTCGGGTGAGTACGGCCACCCGACGAGCGGGTAGCCCCAGACCCGAAGGAGACCGTCATGAGCCAGTACCTGGTCCTGATCTACGGCGACGAAGCCACCTACGCCGCCTACTCCCCCGCCGAATCCGAGGCCATGCTCGCCGCGCATCGGACGTTCCAGCAGATCGCCGGTGACACCAATCTCGGCGGGCAAGCCCTGCAGCCCACCGCGACCGCCACCACGATCCGCCGCGATGCCGACGGCGAGGTCGTCATCACCGACGGCCCGTTCGCCGAGGCGAAGGAAGCGCTCGGCGGCTACTACCTGCTCGAGGCGCCGGACCTGGATGCCGCGATCGCGCTCGCGGCGCAGGTGCCCGCGCCCACCGGTGGCGTCGAAGTGCGCCCGATCCAGGTCTTCCCGCAGCGGTGACCACGGCGGCGGCCGCGGCCGTCGAGCAGGCGCACCGTCGTGAGTGGGCCTTCGTGCTCGCCGCGACGGTGCGGCTGGTCCGCGATTTCGACCTCGCCGAGGAATGCGTGCAGGAGGCATACACGACGGCGCTGACCGCGTGGGCGAACGACGGAGTCCCGGCCAGACCCGGCGCCTGGCTGACGACGGTGGCGCGGCGACGCGGCCTCGATCTGCTGCGCCGCGACAGCGCCTTCCGCCGCACCCTGCCCCGGCTCGTCGTCGACGAACCGGTGGCCGACACCGCCGAGCTGGCGCTGGCCGACCTGGACGACCCGGCGATCCCCGACGACCGGCTGCGCCTGATCAGCACCTGCTGCCACCCCGCGCTCGCACCGCAGGCGCAGGTCGCGCTGACACTGCGGCTGGTCTGCGGTGTCACCACCGCGGAGGTGGCGCGGGCGTTCCTGGTGAGCGAGTCGACGATGGCCGCGCGCATCACCCGCGCCAAGAAGAAGATCGCGGTGGCGGCTATCCCGTATCGGGTGCCCTCGGTACGCGAGTTGCCGCAGCGGCTCGATTCCATCTGCGCGGTGATCCACTTGCTGTTCACCACCGGCCACACTGCGCCCGCGGGTGAGGTACTGGTCCGCGCCGATCTGGTCGACCGTGCGCTCCAGCTGGCCAGGATGATGCACGCGCTGGTCCCCGACGACCCGTCGGTGACCGGGCTGCTGGCACTGATCGTGCTCACCGACGCCCGCAGGGCCGCGCGCGTCGACGACGACGGCAACCTCTGCACGCTCGAACACCAGAACCGCGGCCGGTGGGACCACGCGGCCATCGCCGAGGGCATCGCACTGGTGAAACACGCTCTGCCACATACCGACCGCTATACCTTGCAGGCGGCGATCGCCGCGGTCCACGACGAGGCACCCACGTGGGCCGACACCGACTGGCGCGAAATCATCGGCCTGTACCGGCTGTTGCTGCGGAATTCGCCGTCGCCGGTCGCCTGGCTCAATCACGCCATCGCGGTCGGCCTCGCCGGCGATCCGGCGCGGGCACTGGCGCTGCTCGATCCGCTCGGCGCCGAACCCGCGCTGGCGACCTACGGCTATCTCGACGCCGCTCGCGCCGCTTTCCTCACCGAGCTCGGACGCACCGGCGAAGCGATCGCCGCCTACGAGTCGGCGCTGCTGCTCACCGACAACGCGGTCGAACGTGCCCATCTGCAGCGCAAACTGCGCACGCTGACCGGCTGATCACGCACCTTCGGCAGCCAGCTCCCGCTTCCATTCGCGGAAGCCCTCCTCGGTGCGGCCGCGCCGCCAGTACCCCGAGATCGAGAGCCATTTCGGCGCGACACCGCGTTCCTTGCGCAGGTAGGGGCGCAGCTGACGCATCACGGACTCGGCCTCGCCGTGCACGAACGCCTGGACCTGTCCCGGCAGCCACTCGGCCGAACGCACCGCGGCCACCAGTGGCGAGTGCGCCCCGGCGAGGTCGTCGGTGATCCGGTCCGAGGACACGCCGCGATGCACCCAGTGCAGGCGCAGGTCGGCAGGCGAGTCGAGGGCGATCTCGTCCTCGGTGCCGCCCACCTCGACGAACACGAGCGCGGGAGCGTCGGCCGGGAGTGCCGCCAGCGCGGCCGCGATGGCGGGCAGCGCCGATTCGTCACCGGCGAGCAGGTACCAGTCAGCCGCCGGGTCGGGCGCGAACGCACCGCCCGGGCCGTTCAACCAGAATCGGGTCCCTGGCTCCACCGAGCGCGCCCATGGACCGGCGATGCCCTCGTCACCGTGCACCACGAAGTCGATACTGATCTCGCGCCGCTCGGGATCGAAGGACCGCACGGTGTAGGTGCGCAGTACCGGCTGGCTCTCCGGGCCGAGCGTCGCGCGCACCGTGTCGAGATCGAACGGCTCCTGGTATTCGACACCGGGCGCCGGAAAGATCAACTTCACATAGGCGTCGGTGAACTCGTTCGGGTTGAATCCGTCCGAGACGGTGCCGACCACCCGCACAAGATGCGGGGTCAACCACTGCTTGCGGACGACTGTGACGGTAACCGGTTTCGGCACGGCAGCTCCCAACTCCTGAAGAAGAACCCTGCCGACGGTACCCGCGTCGCGCCCGAAAGTGGGGCGGCCGTTACTCCGACCAGCGCTCTTCGAGCATTGCCGAGACCTGTTCGGCGAAGTCGCCGACCGCGTCGTCGCCGGTCATCCTGGCGTCCTCGGCCAGCGCCGACCAGCGGTTGATCAGCGCTTCCGAGCGCGGCACCGACAGCCCGTGTTCGCGGGCCGTGGCGATGCGGGTGTGGTCGGCCGGCAGGAACCAGTAGGTGGACAGCCAGACCCAGATCAGCCGGGCCTCGAGGATCCGCTCGGCCAGCACCGTGTCGTCGGCCAGCGACGGCCAGACGCCGACCACGGCCGAACGCCAGGCCTCGACCATTTCCTTGGCACGGCTGCGCGAGAGCTCGAAATCGCACAGGCAACCGGGGAACGAGACCAGCGCGTAGGCGATGTCGAGGGTGGCGTCGCGGAAACCGCCCCACTCGTAGTCGAGGAACCGCGCGCCTTCCTCGTTCATGATCACGTTGTCGGGGCACAGGTCCGACGGGCTGAACGCGCGGTAGCGACCACCGGTGAACAGGCGGTTGCCGTGCACGATGCGTTCGGCGATCTCGCCCGGCACCTCGATGCCGAACTCCGCGAGCAGCAATCCGGGGACATCGGCGATAGCGGCCTGCGCCTGCTGGGCGATCCCGTCGACGCGATGGACCGAGTCGACCCGGCGCATCAGGGCGACGAAGTCGGGTTCGCGACCGACGGTCGCGGCGTGCATCCGGCCCAGCGCCTGCGCGAAGGCCATCAGCGAGTTGCGGGTGCCGGGCTCGACGCGGGCTTGCAGCACCGAGGTGAGCAAGGCGTTGTCGCCGAGGTCGGAGAGCACGAGCAGCCGGTCGGGGACGCTGTGCGCGATCAGGAACGCGCCGGGACGCTGTTCGCGGCTCAACGCGGTGGTGAACTGGTAGGACACCGCCTCGCGCAGGAAGGCGGCGTCGATGCTGGCGACGCCGGGCGCCATTCCACCGATGCGGCGGTCAGGACTGGAACCGCGCACCTGCTTGACGATCAGCGTGCGCGGCAACGAAAATGCGTTCTCCGCAACACGCACGCGTAGGACTGTCGTCCTACCACTGCCGCTGAGCTCCATCGGATCACTCAGCTTTACCGGAGCACCCATTCGCTTTGTGAGCAACTGTTGTGCTGCGGACACGACGTCGGCGGCGCGTTCGGCCAATAGTGCGGTCATCGCCTCTCAAGCTACTCGTACCTGGTCACTTCTAGCGAGCGGTTGGACAACCTTTCCGCGTCGTTCGGCGTGTTGGCGCTGAGGTTGCGCGTGTGTGCCTGTTCGCTTGACACATCAGCCGCTCTTCGGGTTTTCTCATCGTGAACTGCTGTGCGCCACACCGCAAACCGGTTGAGTCGAAAGGTCTATCACAGTGACCGACACTCCGTACGCCGCATCGAGCGATTCACCGGGCGGGTCGCCGGTTCCGGGCGGTGGCGGACAGTTCGCCGGACCCCCCGGCAGACATGAGGGAACCGGTCAACCGCCCACTCCGGCCTCGGGCCAGAGCAGGCACGGAATGGCCGGTGGCGCAGGCTATCCGCAATTCGAAGGACCCGGTGCCGCCCAGTACGGACAGGAGCCGGTCGAGCCGCCACCGCCGATTGCCGGCCAAGGTGGCCCCACACCGCACTACGGGCCCGCGGGCACGGGGCCCGGTTACGCGGTCCCCCAGGCGAAACCGGAGAATCCGGCCTACGCCGCCGCCCCCGCGACCGGCGTGTCGCCGGGCGGTGGCGGGCAGACGCCCGGTTACTACCATTCGGGAGCACAAGCCCTCGATATCGGCCGTTCGCTGAGCTACGGCTGGGAGCGATTCCGGGCGAATCCGGGTCCGTGGCTCGGCGTCACCGCGGTGGGTGTGTTGATCTATCTCGGCTTCGTCGCCGTGGTCCAGATCGTCGAACCGACGTCACCGTTCAGCGTGCTGTTCCTGTTCTTGATGGTGATCGTCGCGCTGTGGCTGTTGCAGGCGGCGATGGTGCGCGGCGCGCTCTACGAAACCGACGGGTACCCACCGGCTTTCGGGTCGTACTTCCGATTCGTGAACGCGGGCAATGTCCTGCTCACTTCGCTGCTCGCCTTCGCCATCACCCTGCTCGCGTCGACGCTGTGCCTGCTGCCGGGCATTATCGCCGGGTTCCTGTGCATGTTCTCGATGCACTTCGTGATCGATCAGGACTACGGTCCGGTGGAAGCGATCAAGGCGAGTGCGCAGTTGGTACTGGCGAATCTGTGGGCGGCGGTGCTGCTTGCGCTGACCATCACGCTGGTCACCGTGGTCGGCGCGGCGCTGTGCGGGCTCGGCCTGTTCGTCGCCGGGCCGGTGTGTGTCATCGCGGTGACGTACTCCTACCGGATGCTGACCGCGGGACCCGTCGCCCGCGTCTGAGGTCAGCGTTCGAGGGTGGTCCGCATGCCGATGGCTCGTTTGAACCTGCCGATCGGGCCCCTGTCGTCGCCCGCCTTCGGCCGCAGCTCGAGCACCAGCACCCCGGCGATCACGATGCCGACCAGGTTCACCGCCAGCTGACCGGCCGACTCGAACGCGCGATGCCACTGTCCGAGCGTCGCCGCCACCACCGCGTACCCGGCCGCGGGCACGGTCGTCACCGAGATGAAGACACCGATCAGAGCGGCCGACTTGGCGGTGACCAGCGACAACATGCCCGCCGCGCCGGCGAGCAGCGCCACAACCAGCGAGAACGGACCGACCTCGTAGATGAAGTCAACGCTGTGGGCGTCGATCACGCCCTCGGTGGTGATCCAGCCGAGTTGCTCCCACACGATCGTCGCGCCGAGCGTGACCACCATGGCGATCGGAAATGCCACCGCCAAGGCGATCACCGAGCGCCGGGCCAGCCGCCAGTTGCGGCGCACCAGCGCCACCGACAGCGCTGCCAGGGGACCGAACTCCGGGCCGACCACCATCGCGCCGACGATCGTGACCGGCGAGTCGGTGGCCACCCCGATCGCGGCGAGCAGGCACGCGATGGTCAGGAACGCCACGAAGGTGGCGTTGAGTGAGGATTCCTCGTGGGTTTCCTTGAGCAGCTGTTCCCAGATCACCGCGTCGCTCGGATCACCGGGCGCGGCTCGGACGGCGCGGTCGGCGGCGTCGGAGAGCACCGCGGTGACCGGGCCGAGAGTGATCCCGCCGTGCTCGACGATGCCGAGCGACTTCACGTCGGCGAGTACCTTGTTGCCCGCCTCGCGCGCCACATCCGCCTGGACGAGATCGCCCGCGGGCTCGAGCGCGACCCCGCGCATCACCGTGAGGTGGGTGACGCCGGCGTCGGCTTCGAGGATCCGCACCAATCCATCGGTCTGATCGGGCGGGCTGATCACTCGCAGATGTAGCACCGGAGTCCTCCTGGTCGGTATCGCCGTGGCGATACGGCAACTGACCAGAAGGTACCGGGCTACCCTCGACGGCCGCTATTTCTCGGGCGCAACAACTTTCGGCGCGTCGGCGGCGGCCTTGACCTCGGGCTTGGCGTCGATGCCCGCCTCCTTGCGCTGCTGCGCGGTGATCTGCGCGGGCGCGTCGGTGAGCGGATCGACGCCGCCACCAGTCTTCGGGAACGCGATCACCTCGCGGATCGAGTCCTCACCGGCCAGCAGCGCGGTGATGCGGTCCCAGCCGAAGGCGATGCCGCCGTGCGGCGGGGCGCCGTAGGCGAAGGCGTCGAGCAGGAAGCCGAACTTGTCCTGGGCCTCGTCGTGGTCGATGCCCATCACCTTGAACACGCGTTCCTGGACGTCGCGGCGGTGGATACGGATGGAACCGCCACCGATCTCGTTGCCGTTGCAGACGATGTCGTAGGCATAGGCCAGCGCCGAACCGGGGTCGGTGTCGAAGGTGTCGATCGACTCCGGCTTGGGCGAGGTGAACGCGTGGTGCACCGCGGTCCAGGCCGAGTAGCCGAGCGCCACGTCGCCGCTGGCGGTGGCGTCGGCGGTGGGCTCGAACATCGGAGCGTCGACGATCCAGACGAAGGCCCAGGCGTTCGGGTCGATGAGGTCGCACTTGCGGGCGATCTCGCCGCGCGCGGCACCGAGCAGGGCCCGGCTCGACTTCACGGCACCGGCGGCGAAGAACACGCAGTCGCCCGGCTCGGCGCCGACCTGCTTGGCCAGGCCGTCGCGCTCGGCGTCGGTCAGGTTCTTGGCGACCGGGCCGCCCAGGGTGCCGTCTTCGTTGATCAGGATGTAGGCCAGGCCCTTGGCGCCGCGCTGCTTGGCCCAGTCCTGCCAGGCATCGAGCTGACGTCGCGGCTGGCTCGCGCCGCCGGGCATCACGACCGCGCCGACGTACTCCGACTGGAACACGCGGAACGTGGTGTCCTTGAAGTAGTCGGTGAGCTCGGTGATCTCGACGCCGAAGCGCAGGTCGGGCTTGTCGGAGCCGTAGCGCCGCATCGCCTCCGCGTAGGTCATGTGCGGGATCGGGGTGACGATGTCGTGGCCGACCAGCTTCCACAGCGAGGTCAGAATGTCCTCGGCCAGCAGGATCACGTCGTCCTGGCGGACAAAGCTCATCTCGATGTCGAGCTGAGTGAATTCGGGCTG
This sequence comes from Nocardia sp. FBN12, assembly GCF_050320175.1. GTDB lineage: Bacteria > Actinomycetota > Actinomycetes > Mycobacteriales > Mycobacteriaceae > Nocardia. Next base: position 3,478,258 of record NZ_CP190048.1, read on the forward strand.
ACGGTCGGCGCGGAAGTCCTCGTCGCGGTAGCAGCGCGCGATCTGGTAGTAGCGCTCGATGCCACCGACCATGAGCAGCTGCTTGAACAGCTGCGGGCTCTGCGGCAGGGCGTAGAAGCTACCCGGCTGCAGACGCGCGGGAACCAGGAAGTCGCGGGCGCCCTCGGGGGTCGAGCGGGTGAGCGTGGGGGTCTCCACCTCGACGAAGTCGTGGCTCGCCAGCACATCGCGGGCGGCGGCGTTGACCTTGGAGCGCAGGCGGATGGCGTGGCCGGGGCCCTCGCGGCGCAGGTCGAGGTAGCGGTACTTGAGGCGGGTCTCGTCGCCGGGGGTCTCGTCGAGCTGGAACGGCAGTGGTGCGCTCTCGTTGAGCACGACCAGTTCCTTGGCGTCGACCTCGATCTGCCCGGTCGGCAGCTCCGGGTTCTCGTTGCCGTCGGGACGCCGTTCCACCACACCGGTGACCTGCACACAGAATTCCGCGCGGAGCTTGTGGGCCTGTTCGGCCGCCTCGCCCTCGCGGAAAACCACCTGCGAGACGCCCGAGGCGTCGCGCAGATCGATGAAGGTCACACCACCGTGGTCACGACGCCTCGCCACCCAGCCGGTGAGGGTGACGGTCTGACCGGCGTGCTCGCCTCGCAGCGAACCAGCCAAGTGGGTGCGCAGCACGGTATTCCTTTCGACAGACTTTCGTGGACTCGTCGCACCGGTGCGGATCCCCGGGTGCACTGCCATCGTAGTGAGACACGGTGCCCGGATGAAAACCGATATCTTCCCCACCGTGTCAAGCTTGTGACACCTGCCCACCGTCGCCGCTCCCGCCGACGGTGAATCGCGCTGTGGGGCAGCCGGACAACGAGCGAAGGCGAGTACCGCGATGACCTTCAACGAAGGTATGCAGATCGATCCCGGCCGGGCTTCCTCCGGCGGCGGGCCCGGTATGGGCGGCAAGGTCGCCCTCGGCGGCGGCGCGGGCGGTCTGATCCTGCTGGTGATCACGTTGCTCCTCGGCGGCGATCCGGGGTCGGTGCTCGGCAACTTCACCGGCGCGCAGGGCGAGCAGCAGGCGCAGCCGGGGACCGCGGGCACGCCGTCACACTGCAAGACCGGCGCCGACGCGAACAAATACGTCGACTGCCGGGTCGTGGCGACCGCGCAGAGCCTGGACGCGGTGTGGTCGGTGCAGTTGCCGAAGCAGACCGGCACGCGGTACGTGGAGCCGAAGCTGGTGCTGTTCACCGGCGGCGTGAGCACCGGGTGCGGCAACGCCACCAGCGATGTCGGCCCGTTCTACTGCCCCGCCGACCAGACCGCCTACTTCGATACGGCGTTCTTCCAGGAACTGACCGATCGCTTCGGCGCGAGCGCGGGACCGCTGGCGCAGGAGTACGTGGTCGCGCACGAGGTCGGCCACCACATCCAGAACCAGCTCGGCGATATCGGCAAGGCCCAGCGCGACCCGCAGGGTGCGACCTCCGGCGCTGTGCGCACCGAGCTGCAGGCCGACTGTTACGCCGGCATCTGGGCCCACTTCGCCGACAAGCAGCCGTCACCGGGCGGCGGGCAGCCCTTCCTGAATCCCCTGTCGGATACCGACATTCGGGACGCTTTGTCGGCCGCCAATGCCGTCGGCGACGACCGGATCCAGCGCAGCGCGGGCCGCGGTGTCAACCCCGAGTCGTGGACCCACGGGTCCTCGGACCAACGGCAGAAATGGTTCCTCGTCGGCTACCGGACCGGGTCGGTGCAGTCCTGCGACACCTATTCCGCGCGTGACCTCGACAACCCGCCCGGGCTACGCTGACTCCCCGAACGCGAAACCCGCGCACTGTCTTTCGATCGAGGGGAACCCATGCGCCCGACCATGACCGGACTGCTCGTCTGCGCTCTCGCACTCACCGGCGCGAGCGCCGTCGCCCATGCCGATCCGGCGCCGCTACCGTTGGTGAGTCTGACCACGATCCCCGACGGCTGGTCACAGCGCACCGACCTGCGCCCGGTGTTGCAGGTCTTCGCCGACGGCAAGGCCGTGCACATGCCCGACGCGGTGAGCAAGGACCGCAAGCCCGAGACCGCGCCCAAGAAGGTGACCGGAAAGGTTGCCACCGACGTGATCTCGGCCGCGCGCGACGAGATCAACGCGCTGAAGGACACCGATTTCGGGATCCCGGCAGGCGAGAACCGTGGCACCCAGATCATCGACCTGATGCCCGATGACCCGGCCGACGAAGCCCACCTGGTCATCTACTCCCCCGAGGCATCCGATGGCCTCAACCCGGAGCAGCAGGCCGCCCGCAAGCGCTTCACCGACCTCTACAAGAAGCTGGTCGACGCCTTCAAGAGCTGATCGTTCGACGCGGAACCACCAGGGCTCGCCGGTTTCCACCGGCGAGCCCTCGTCGGTCAGAACCGATCCGCGGTCGCGTCCGCTTCGCGTTCGTCCTCGTGGACCGCACCGATGACGTCGGGCGTGGATTCGCCCAGCGGACCGGTGAGATCGTCGTTGCCGGTGCGGCTCTGGTAGGGCTGCACGGTACGACCGTGTTCTTCCTCGTTGTTGCCGCGGCCCGCGCCCGCGCCCGCGCCGCCGCCCATCATGCCGGAGGTACCGCCCGTGCTCGCGGCGGTGGTGGAGCCCATCGAGCCTGCGGTCATCGCGCGACCCGCGGGAACCGCCGAACCCGGCACGGCCGCAGAGCTCTTCGGGGTGCCCGAGGTCGGGGTGCCACCGGTGCCCGCACCCGCGCCGGAACCACTGCCACCACCGCGCGCGGTGCCGAGCGCGCCGAGGGCTGCGCCGGAACCGCCACCACTGCCACCGGAACCACCGGTGCCCGCCGGGGTCGTCGCGCCGGGTGTGGCGGTGCCCGCCGTGGCGCTGGCCGCGGACGTCGCGGAATCGCCGGTGCCGGTGAGGGCTTCCTCCGCCTGGGACAGCAACGGTTCGCCGATGTTCTCCGAGGCCGCGGCGAGGACTTCATCGGGCGAGGGCAGACCACTCTGGCTGGCGAGCTGCCCGACGACGCCGCTGAGTTCGCCGGTGTATCCCATCAACTGACCACGGGTGACATTGACGACCGACACCGCTTCACCGAGATGGGTGGTGGCCAGGCCGATCAGGGTCGCCTGGGTGGGCGGCAGCATGATCGTCGGTGCGAGCGCGGTGGCCTGGGCCGCGAAGGTGGTGGCGATGGTGGTGAGCTGCGCGTTGCCGGTCTGGACCACCGCCGCCGCCTGCTGGGTGAGCGCGGAGATGTCGATGCCGCGCTGGCTGGTGTCCTGGCCCTGGGTCTGCGCCTGCTGGCTGGCGGTGGTCGCCGCGTCGGCGGCCTCGCCTTCCCACAACTGCTGGACGGTTTTCACGCCACCTTGCGCCAGACTCATCGCCTGTTCGATGACCGCCGAGGACTGACTCAGGATCGCGGTCGGGTCGAGCGAGCTGAAAACGCCGGTCCCGAAGCTGCTGAGCAGGTCGAGGAACGGCTGGAACAGGGTGTCGATTCCGGGCAACGCCGGCAGCGACAGTCCGCTCATCAGCGCGGCGACCGGATCCTCGGTGAGCGTGGTCGCGGCGGCGGACGTCCCCGCGCCGGAGGTGCCCGAAGCACCGGCACCCGACGTGCCGGTGAGCGCGGCCTTGGCCTGATCGAACGCTGTCGACGCGGCGGCCGCCGCGGGTGCCGCGACCTGAGCCACCGTGCCCTGCAGGCCACTCAGCGCGGACGAGGCGTCGTCCGAGACGCCGGACAGGATGTCCTGCGGCTGCATTCCGCCGCCGAGGCCACCGAGCCCACCGAGGCCGGCCGGCGACATACTGCCGTTCTGGGCTTCGTCGGTGACCTTCTGCGCGAGCGTGAAGACCGCTTCCTCGGTCTCGGCCGCATCCTCGGGCAGCTGCACCAGCGGCACATCCTGGATGGCTTGCGAGTAGTCGAGCGGGACCGCGCCCATCGCCGAGGCGGTCGCGGCGTCGGCGGTGGCAAGGGCGGCCTCGGGGGCGATGACGCCCGCGTCGGAGCTCAGCGGCTTCATGCCCCGCCTCCGAGCCCGGCTGCCTGACGCGCGAGCTGGGCGGCATTGTCGATATCGGTCGTCTCGAAGGTCACCGACGACTTGAAGGCCGCGTCCGAGAGCGAGCTGAACTTGGCCGACAGGTCGTTGATGTCCTTGGCCTGCAACGCTTGCGCGGCCGCGAACATCGCGAGGTAGTCGGCGCCGATGAGGCCGAACACCGGCGTCGCCGCCGACACGCTGGCAACCAGGTCGATATTGCCCGCGGCGGCGACCTGCGCCGCGACCCCGCCATTGGTCGCCGCGAACGCGGCGACGTCTGCGGGTTGCACCGAAAGGTTGTTCATGCGAAATCCCCCCAACTCGTCGTGAAAATTCTGCCCTGCAGAAGTGAACGCTGGACGCGAAACTCCCGACGCGACCACCCAACTGCGATTGGCGCCAAATATAGCCGAACACCCCGACAGTTTTCGAGTCGTGCCACCTTCGATCTGCGGGATCCGCTTTCAAAACTAGAACATGTTCTATATCGTCGTGCGCATGAAGGTCGCAGTGACCGGCGCAGCCGGCTACCTCGGTACCAACTTGATCCCCCTGCTCGTCGAGCGCGGCCACGAGGTCGTGGCCATCGACCGCGCGGCCCCGACCACCACCGACCCGGCGGTGACCTGGGTCGACGGCAATGTGCTCGACCCGGCGTCGATGCGCGCGGCGCTGGCGGGCACCGAAGTGGTCTACCACCTCGTCGCGTTGATCACCCTCGCCGAACACAACGATCTGGCGTGGCGGGTGAACACCGAAGGTGTCCGCGTCACCGCGGAGGCGGCGCTGGAATCGGGTGTGCGCCGGTTCGTGCACACCAGTTCCATCCACGCCTTCGACCAGTATCGCGCCGGCGGGCACATCGACGAGACCTCCGGCCGCTCCGACGATCCCAGCCTGCCGGTGTACGACCGGTCGAAATGGTCGGGCGAACTAGCCTTGCGCCCGGTGATCGAGCGCGGCCTCGACGCGGTGATCGTGAATCCGACCGGCGTCTACGGCCCGGTCGATCACCTCGACCGGCTGTCCCGCCTGAACACCACCGCCGCCCAGGCGATGCGCGGCCGCATTCCGGTGATGATCGGCGGCGGCTTCGACCTGGTCGATGTGCGCGATGTGGCCCTCGGCCTGATCCTGGCCGGCGAGAAGGGCCGCACCGGCGAGAACTATCTGCTCGGCGGCGAGATGACCACCATGATCGACTTCTGCCGGATGGCCGCCGCTCGCACCGGCGCCAAAGGTCCTCGCTTCGCCATCCCGGCGAAGGCGCTCGGCGCGCTACTGCCGGTGCTCGAGCCGATCAGCAGGCGATTCGGCTCCGACATTCTGTCCAAAGCCGCACTGGGCGCCCTGATCTCGGCACCGGTGGTCGATCACGGCAAGGCCGAACGCGAACTCGGCTACCACCCTCGGCCCACCGTGGACACCGTCAACGACCTCGTCGACTTCCTGCGGGCGTCGCGTCAGGCTTGACACCGGTTCGAACAAATGTTCGACTCGTGGGGTGCGGTGGCAAGCCCAGACCCTGGACGCCGATGACGGCGCGCTGCCCGGCCTGACCAGGGCCGGGCTGGTTCGCTCCGTCCGCACCCCCGAGTTCGACGGCATCACCTTCCACGAGGTGCTGTGCAAGAGCGCGCTGAACAAGATGCCCGAGAGCTCCGCGCTCCCCTTCCGCTGGACGATCAACCCGATGCGCGGCTGCTCACACGCTTGTCGCTACTGCTTCGCGCGTGGCAGCCACGAATATCTCGGCCTCGACGCGGGCGAGGATTTCGATTCCGAGATCGTGGTGAAAACCAATATCGCCGCGGTGCTACGCCGCGAACTCATGCGTCGTTCGTGGCGGCGCGAGGCGGTGGCGCTGGGCACCAACACCGACCCGTATCAGCGTGCCGAGGGCCGATACCGCTTGATGCCCGGCATCATCGGCGCGCTGGCGGATTCGGGCACCCCCTTCTCCATACTCACCAAGGGCCCGCTGCTGCGCCGCGATCTCCCGCTCCTCGTCGAGGCGGCCCGGCGAGTGGAGGTGAGCGTCGCGGTGTCGATCGCCATCCTCGACCCCGACCTGCACCACAGTCTCGAGCCGGGCACTCCCGAACCCCGCGCCCGCCTCGAGCTGGTTCGCGCCCTGGCCGACGCCGGCTTCACCGTGCACGTCATGGCCGCCCCGATCATCCCCTGCCTCACCGACAGTCGTGCCCACCTCGAGGCACTGTTCGCCGCGATCGCCGACGCGGGCGCAGCCAGCGCCATGGCCTTCCCGATGCACCTGCGCGGTCCCACCCGCGACTGGTTCCTCACCTGGCTCGGCACCGAACACCCCGCCCTCATGCGCCGGTACCGCCAGCTCTACGCCCGCGGCAGCAACGTCACCCCCCTCTACCGCGACTGGCTGCGCGACCGGGTGAATCCCCTGCTCGACCACCACGGCCTCCGCCGAACCCAAGGCCACACAAGCCCACCCGCTCCCCCGGCAACACCACAGGACACTCAACTCGCCCTCTTCGGCTGACCACCCGCCGAGAGGCAGTGACCTGCCCATAGATGGCCTGGACCCGCTCACGAGTGATTCCGTCAGGTAAACGACTACCACCCAGACCCCCGCGATGCACGACTCGCCGGGCGACGCTCAGCTCAGCGCGGCGACCTCGGAATCGGTCAGCACCACCGGCGAGACACTGTCCTTACTGCGTACCGACTGCACCGCGCGGTACAGCGGGCGTTCGTCGAGGCCTGCGTCGCGGGCCTCCGCGCGCAGTTGCTGGACGAGCACTTCCGAGATCGCGATCGCGGCGACGAGCTGGCTGGCGGCCAGCGCGTCGGCGAGTTTGCGCAGGCCGAGCAGGTGTAGTTCGCGGCCGCTGCCCATGTCGGTGTACATCGCCAGTGGGACGAGTTGAGTGTCGGGGCCGACCGTTGCTCTCAGCACGATGCGACTGAGCCTGCCCGGGTACACCAGCAGTTGTACGCCGGTGGCGTCGGCGAGGTCGACGGTGCGCTCGCCGAACAGCCGGTGCGCGCGGATCACGGTGCCGCTCAACCACATTCGACGGCGCCGGAAGGCGAACACGTAGCCGATGGTCGGGATCGCGACGACAAGGCCGATCAGGATCGCGTACGGCCAGCTCAGCCATACCGCCGACAGCAGTGCCGCCCCGATGCCGACGCCGAGCGCGGCCAGTGCGAGCCTGCGCAACATCGGCGCGAACACCTCGGGCGCCACCAGGTCGATACCGACCGGTTCCGTCGCCGCCGACTGCCCGGACTGCCCGTCCACGATTACCTCTCCACCCCCACCGGCCCGCCCGGCACGAGGCGCGGTCAGATTACCGCGCCCCACCGACGTCGGCTGCCCAGCACGGCGCCCGGGGCAACTGCCCGCCAAGACGCCGGGCGGGGCTCAGCGACCTACTGCCGAGCCCCGAGTCAGCACCCGATCATGCACTCAGCGCCCGAGCTCCGCACGCAGCACCCCGACGACGCCGTCGAGCGGAACGGACCGCTGCTCGCCGGTCGCCATCTCCTTGACGCCGATCGTGTTCTCGGCGAGATCGCGATCGCCGAGCACGAGCGTGTATTTCGCCCCCGACCGGTCGGCGCCCTTCATCGCGCCCTTCATTCCGCGGCCACCGTAGGCCAGGTCGACACTGATGTCGGCGGCGCGCAGTTCACCGGCCAGCGCGACCAGTTTCGCCTTGGCCTCGTCACCGAGCGCCACGCCGTACACCTGGCAGCGCGCCGGATCAGCCGCCGACTTGCCCTCGGCCGCCAGCGCCAGCACGGTCCGGTCGACACCGATCCCGAAGCCGATGCCCGACAGCGGCTGTCCGCCGAGTTCGGCCATCAGCCCGTCGTAGCGCCCGCCGCCGCCGATGCCCGACTGCGCGCCGAGCTGGTCGTGCACGAATTCGAACGTGGTCTTGGTGTAGTAGTCCAGCCCGCGCACCATCCGCGGGTTCACCACATACGGCACGCCGAGCGCGTCGAGGTGGGCGAGCACCTGATCGAAGTGGGCCTTCGCCGACTCCGAGAGGTGGTCGATCATCAGCGGCGCGTTCGCGGTCAGCTCACGCACTTCCGGCCGCTTGTCGTCGAGCACGCGCAGCGGGTTGATCTCGGCGCGACGCTGCGTCTCCTCGTCCAGCGGCAGTCCACGCAGGAACTCCTGGAGTAGCTCGCGGTACTGCGGACGGCACGTCTCGTCACCGAGCGAGGTGATCTCGAGGCGGAAACCGTCCAGGCCCAGCGAACGGAATCCGGCGTCGGCGATCGCGATGACCTCGGCGTCAAGGGCCGGATCGTCGATGCCGATCGCCTCGATGCCGACCTGCTGCAGCTGCCGGTACCGACCGGCCTGCGGGCGCTCGTACCGGAAGAACGGTCCGGCGTAGCAGAGCTTCACCGGCAGCTGACCACTCTTGTCCAGACCGTGCTGGATCACCGCGCGCATCACCCCGGCAGTGCCTTCGGGGCGCAGCGTGAAACTCTCGCCGTTGCGGTCGGCGAAGGTCCACATCTCCTTGCTGACCACGTCGGTCGACTCGCCGACACCCCGGGCGAACAAGGCGGTCTGTTCGAATACCGGCAGCTCGACATGCCCGTACCCAGCGAGTCGGGCGGCGTGGATCAAGCCGTCGCGCACGGCGACGAACTCGGCCGAGCTGGGCGGCAGGTAGTCGGGGACCCCCTTCGGGGCCGTGAAGCTGCTGGTCTTGGTCACGATGGTCCAGTTTTCCCCACGGGCGGGGTCCGCGTCCAACCGGTTACCCTCTAGACGAACCTGACGACACGGGAGGAACGCGGTAGTGCCGAGTAACGAACAGCGACGGGCGGCGGCCAAGCGCAAGCTGGAGCGCCAGCTGGCACGACGGGCCGAGCAGGAGAAGAAGCGCAAGCGCTTGACGATCGCGGGCTCGGTACTGGGTGTGATAGTCGTCGCGGCCGCCGCGGCGGGCGTGTATTTCCTCACCAAGGGCGACGACAGCGAGGCAGCGAACGCCGAGTCGTCCTCGGCGGTGCCGACGACCCAGTTCGTCAACACCCCCCTCGACATCCCCGGTCCGCCGCCGCCCGCGGCCAAGCCCGCGACCGTCGACTGCAGCTACCCGGTGGGCCAGGAGCCGCCCGCCAAGCCGGTCACAGCGCCGGCCACGACGTCGGTGGCGACCGATGGCCCCGAGGTCAAGGTGGCGATCGATTCGACGCAGGGCCCGATCGGGTTGTCGCTCAACAGCGCTCAGGCACCGTGCACGGTCAACTCGATGGTGAGCCTGGCCCAGCAGGGCTACTTCGACAAGACCAGCTGCCACCGCATCGTGGCGACGCCGGGCTTCGGCATCCTGCAGTGCGGTGACCCGACGGCCACCGGCAAGGGCGGCCCCGGCTACAGCTTCGACAACGAATACCCGACCGACCTGTTCGCGCCCGGCGACCCGGCACTGGAGTCGCAGCCGGTGAACTACAAGCGCGGCTTGGTCGCCATGGCCAACGCGGGCACCTCACCGGACGGCAAGGGCACCAACGGCAGCCAGTTCTTCCTGGTCTTCGGTGACACGCAGCTGCCGCCGAACTACACCATCTTCGGCACGATCGACGAGGCCGGTCTGGCCACGCTGGACAAGGTCGCGGGCGGTGGCGTGAAGGGCGGTCAGGAAGACGGCGGCCCGGCCATCCCGATCTCGTTCAACTCTGTCAAGGTGGGCTGACACCGCCTTTTCACAGCGACGATCACGGACCGGACACCCTGGTGTGTCCGGTCCGTTTCCGGTTTTCGGGCTCCGACGTGCGAAGAAGATCATCAGAGGCTAGGCAACCCTACGATTGATCCGGCCGGCAACCCGCTCACCGGGGATTTTCTCCCCACCTGCCCGCCCTGCCTGACATCGCACCGTATCCTTCGCGCGGTAGGCTCAGATGTCCACTTCCACAGCAGCATCGGGAGCAGTCATGGCGGAACTCGACGACATCGGCAGCGAAACGGCGTCCATGATGCGCACTATGCTGCAGATGGCCACCCTGGTCGCCCTCAAGTCGCGTGAACACGGTCAGAAAGAGGCCGAGTCCCGCGCGAAGGCGATCGAGGCCAAGATGAAGGAAGCGCGCGAGCTGCAGGTCCGCGAGGCGCGCGATCTGAAAGCCAAGGATCCGCGCAATATCGAACTCGTCCAGATGATGTCGATGGGGTCGCGGACGATCGAATCACGCGGCATCGAGACACGCGGGGTCGAGACGCGCGGCATCAGCCTGAACAAGGACGCGGGGTCTCCGTTCGCCGCGAGTGGCGCCGGACAGCCGGCGAACTATGACTCCACCGAGCGGCGCGCGGCGATCGCGGCACATCTACAGCGCGCAGGCGTCGCCCCGGAATTGAGCCAGGTACGGATGCTGGTCGAGATGGGCCACGGCATCTCGCCCGATGACGCGATCCGCTTGCGTGATGCCGCCGCGCGGACTCCGCAGGTACGGGCGCGTGGCCCGGAGCTCGGGATCGAACTGGGGATCGAACGCGGGATCGAACGGCGAAGCTGAGCTCGGCGGCACTACGCAGGTACCGCCGAGCCCTGGTACGTCGCTAGCCGCCCGGCGTAGTGCCTTTGTCCCAGAGACCGTTTTCCGGTTCGGTCCACTGTCCCTGGTCCGGCTTCTTCAACGGCAACGAGGAGAGCATTTCCTTGTGTCCGTTGCGCACACTGCAGTACTTGAACGGCCCACGCGGGTCGAACAGTTTGGTCATGTGCGGGTCGGCATGTTCGAGGAACCACACGCTGATACCGGGACCACCCTTCATCCGGTAGTACTCCCATGCCTGCCACAGCGCATCGAGGCGCACGGCGGCCTCGGGATGGCGCCACCATTCAGGACACCACACGGTGTCGCTGATATCGGTGACCTGACGCTGATAGAGCTGGCTCAAGTACTCGCCGACGAACTCGGTCACGCCGGTATAGACCGCTTGCTTGTCCGTACCCGAAATATCATCGCTCACAGTGGCTTGACCTCCTCGACTTCACCGATCTCGTCCGGCGGAATGGATTTCGCTAACGTCGGCGTCCCGAACAGATCGTCGATGCGCGTCTTGCGTGTCGGATCGTTGTACTCGATCGACTCCTTGACCGCGGCCGCATATTCGGACTCCCACCAGGGCACCGTCCGCACGAGCACGGCAGGCTGACCGGAGGTGAACACCACCGCGCGACCGCGTGGCAAGGTCGCCAGACCCTGTGGGGTGAAGGTCACCGATGAGCTGAGCGAGCGCGAGTAGCTCTTGCTGTTGCCCGACTGCGACATCGACGACGAGATCGAGTCGTACTCGCCGATCGCCTCGGAGCGGTCGCGCAGGAACGCCATGTCATCGACACCGCTGCCGAGGACCTTGATGTTGGCCGCCGACCACAGGGCGCTCATTCCATCCTCACCCCAGCAGCGCGCCCCCTGTGCCCACGACTGCAGCACCGTCATCACCACGATGCCGCGCGAGCCGAAGTGGCTGTACTGCTTGGGGAGATCCTTCCAGCGCACCACGTTGGCGGCCTCGTCGAGCACCGCGAGCAGCGGGATCGGTAGCCGCCCACCGGAGGACTGCGACGCTTTGCGCATCGCCACATCGATGACGGCTTCGGTGAGCGCGCTGACCAGCGGGGCCGCTGATCCGCGCCCTTCGAGCGACAGGGAGTACAGGGTGCCGTTGCGTTCGATGAACTCGAGCTCGTCGAACTGCCGACGAGAGTCGCTGCCGGGGGTGATCCAGGGATGGATGTTCGACAACTGCAAGCAGCGAATCATCTTCTTGGCGTAGGCGAAGGTGCCACCCTTGGTGCGCTGTTCGGCGTTGTACTGCATGGCCAAACCGGACGCGAGGTAATGGTGGCCCACATCGCGCAGGATCTGAATCGCCTCGTTGTTCTGCGGCGTGGTTACCCACTCCCACACTTGCGTGATCGGCTTGCCCGCGATCGCGGCTGCGAGAAAGAGCGCCGCGAGCAGATCCTCCGCCTCCGGCCCGAAAAAGCTGTCACCGTCGTCGGCGCCGGCGCCGATCTCGGCGTCGGCGAAGTGGCCTGCCAACCGCACCGCCCGCATCTCGCAGCCTTCCCGGCGGTGATCGACCCACGCCAGCGGATCCCAGAACCAGGTCGGCCGTTCGCCGGCGACACCTTGCGGGTCGAAGACAAATGTGGCGCTGCCCTTGGCTTCTCGGACATTGCGGGTCGCGTCGACCACGTCGCGTTTATTGGATGTCGCCAAGACCGGCCCGATCGCCGACAGGATCGCCGGGATCACGCGCGAGGTGGACTTGCCCTGCCTCGGTCCCCAGATGTCGAGGTGCAGGTCTTCATAGGAGCCGTAGAGTGGCGTGCCGTCGGCGACGGCGATCCCGATCGGCACACCGGGCGCGTCATCGGAGCCGAGCCGGACGCCGAGATCCTTCGCCTTCTCCCTGACCCCGGACTCGGTGATCGACGCGATCGCGCTACCACTGCCCATGTAATCGGCCTTGTCGTCCACCGCCAATCGCCCAGCACCCGCGCGCTTCTTCAGCTTCTTCCGGATCACCACAAAGGCGACCGCCGCCGCGATCACCAGCAGCACGATCACCGTCGACGCGCGCGGCCACTGCAACTTCCCGCGCGCCAGGTCGGCGACCACCGCGATCGGGTTGGCCGGAATGTTCTGCGGCACCACCGATAACGCGTTGCCCAGGTGCAGGGCGCCGGCGAGGGTGAACAGCGCCGCGAAGCCGAACACGATCATGATCAGTGTCGTATCGGGTCCGACCGCGGCCGGATCCGTCACCTTCTTCTTCGCCACGGGTGCCTCCTTTGTGTGGACGTGGTGGGTGGTCAGCGGAACGCGTCGAGGCGCCAGCCTTGTGGCGTCTGCACCACGGTCGCGATGACCGTGCTCGGCGGTAGGGCTTCGGTGCGTCCGTTCGGGTAGACGACCGTTTGTTCGATGCCGATCTTGTACTGCGCGACAGTGGGATCCGCGCTCGGGGGCGCGGGCTCACCGGACGCGAAGGTGAACGCGTCGACGTGCGCCTTCGCCTTCGCCCAGTCGGCCCATTGCAGCGAAGGTTTCGGGGTGTCGGTGGCGCCGATCGAACTGTCCAGCATACGTATCATGCTGGGCCCCAGCCATTCTCGCGCGCGCTGCAGCGAGGATCCCGGTTGTTCGGTCGCGGGTTTCCAGGTGTAGACCTCGCGCAGCGCAACCACCGCGACACCGTCAGGCGTGGTCGGGTCGGCGGCGGCTTCGAGCAGGCGCGTCGTGGAGGTGGCCTCGGGGCGTGTCGGTTCGGCGTCGCCACCGCAGGCGGAAACCGAGACCAGGACTGCCACGAGCATCACCGCCGGGGTTGTGCGGATTCGTGTTCTCTCCCACCAGGTTATCGCTGGTCGCGCGCTCACAACACCCTCCTCGCCCGTGCGTCGCCGGGCACCGCCACCTCGGCGACACCGCCACCACCGCGCTCGCTCGTCGGCGGCACCGACTGGATCACCTGACCGTTACCCGAATAGATCCCGACCTGTGTCGGCCCTCGCCGCCCGAATCCGCTGAACACCAGATCACCGGCCGCCGCCTTCGCGATCGAGACCTCCCGCCCTGCCTCCCACTGCTGTTCGGCGGTGCGCGGCAGCGTGACCGCGCCCGAGGACGCGGCGAACACCGCCGCCGCGGTCAGTCCCGGCCCGTCGAAGCCCCCACTGCTCGGACCCTGCACGCCACCACCACCCCACACGTACGGGGTGCCGAGCCAGTCGTGCGCGGCCTCGACGATCTGTTCCCCGTCGCTGCCCTCCCCCGGCGTGAACCGTCCCTGCGCGCCGGGCGCCCGGTACTGCGGTTCCATCGACAAGATGTTGGTGACGTAGGGCCGGGTCTCGGAGAAGTGCGCCGCATACTGATTCGGCATGCCCCCTGATGTCAGCACCGCGCCCTCGCCGGCGTTGTAACCGGCCAGGGTGAGTGCGGTCAGGTCGCCCGAGACGCGCCCCGCCGCCATCCAACCCGCGATCTTGTGGGCGATCGAGCACATGTAACGAGCCTGGCCGATGATCGCGTCGCCGTCGTCCCACACGCTGGCGGAACCGTTGCCGTCGGCATCGATGATGTAGGGCTGACCGTCGTCGGGATTGATACTCGCCGCGGTGCCGGGCAGGAACTGGGCCAGGCCCTGGGCACCCGCGGGCGAGGTGAGTCCGCGCCGGAATCCCGACTCCTGCTTGGCCTGCGCGGCCAGCAGCGACGACGAGATCTCCGGGCACACCGTGCCCGCGCGGCGATACCAGATCTCGAGTTCGGCGGGCACCTTCCCGTCGGCCAACGCCCCACCGGCGCTGCCGAATCCGCGCACACAGTTCGGGTCGCTCGAAAATGCTCGCGCGCCACCGACATCCGGGGTGGGTGCGCCGTCGAGCCACGGCATCGGGTCGATCTGACGACCGCCGGTGAACCGGCCGCCGGGGACGATCTCGAAATGCAGGTGCGGGCCACTGGATTCGCCCGCGGAACCGACCATCCCGATCGGCTGGCCCGCGGTCACCGTCTGGCCGGTCCGCACCTTGACGCCCGCGTCCCACATGTGGCCGTAGACCGCGGAGTAGGCGCGGCCGTTGGTGTCGACGGAATCGACGACGATCCAGTTGCCGAAACCCGAAGCGGCACCGGCGGCGACGACTCGACCGTCGGACACCGAGTAGATCGTGGTCCCGTCGGCGGCGGCCATGTCGATGCCCTTGTGGTCGCCACCGCGTGACCCGTACACATCGGAGATGGTGAAGGTTCCGGTCTCCAGCGGCAGCGTGCGGCGTAACGGCCCGACACCCGCGGCCAGCGACGGCGTACCGCTGACCGCCGGATTCGAGGTCGGCGCGGCAGCGCTGGTCGCGCCGGCGCGATTATCACCACCGAGTTCGGGCAGCGTCGGCACCGCCGACCCGTCCAGCACGTCGCCGGTTTCGCAGGTCTCGTCCGAGGACGGCAGCACGATCACCAGTACCAGTGCCACCAATCCGATGATCGAGCCGAGCGCCGTCATCATGATCGTGCGGACGTTCACCGGCCGCCTCCCCGCGTTCCGCGCCGGGCGCCGACTCGCGCAACGTCCGCCGCGGCGGCGGTCATGTGCGGCGCCGGGACTCGTTGAGCGTGTCGGCGAGCGTGCGGTTCATCTCCGCGGCGGCGGCCAGCTGTTGTTGCAGCAGCGCCACTTTGCGACGTAGCGCGGTGGCGTCCATCCGGTCCAGGCTCGGATCCTGGGTCGCGCGCACCCAGTTGCGCACCGAATTGGCGTGCACGCCGATCTGTTCGGCGACCATTCGGCAGGCCTCCGATTCGCTGCGCAACTTGTCGGTCAGCGCCACCACCTGGGCGACGGCGGCATTGCGGACCTCCGGCGAGACCCGGCGATAGGACCGGTGCGGCATCATTTCCCTACTCACTCCCGTTCGAATAGTCCGGCGTGCCACGTGGGTTGTCGCCGAACTCGCTGAAGCGCTGGTTCGTGTCGTGGATTCCGCTTTCTCGCTCCGACACCGTGAACTCCATGTGAAAAGGAATACCGGGCCGGCGATCCTCGCCGACCTTCAACAGGAACTTGCCGGTACCGGGTGGCGACGGCCGCTGCTGACCGGGCTTGAGCGCCTCACCGGTGAGTGCCTGTGGCGCCGACCAACTGGTCACCATCTCCTGTTCGGCGGAGGTGAACGGCACCGTGGAGTCGAGCCTGCTGATCTCCTCGGCGGGTAGCGCACCGAAGATCTTGGCGCGCGCGCGTTCCAGGAAGCCGATGGCCTTGGCGATCGCGGCGTCCGACCCCAGCGCCTGCAGGTCCTTGATGGTGTGGCTGATCATGATCAGCGCGGTGGCGAGACCACGCTGCAGACGGGTCAGTTCGTCGACGCGATCGACCATGAAGTCACCGAGCCCGAGCACCTGCCACAGCTCGTCCATCACCACCTGGAAGTAGCGCTGTGGGCCGAGATCGGCGTCGGCCAGCACGTGCGCGGCTTCGACGGAGGCGAACCCGTCGGCCCAGCAGGCCAGCATGACCGCGGCTTTGAGCTTTTTGTCGCCGCTGGGGATGTGCGAGACATCGATGCACACCGCGACGGCGCTGGTGTCGATGGGAACACTGGTCTGGCCGTTGAAGATCGCGCCGAACGGGCCCTGGGTGAGCGCGCGCAGCGATCGGCGCAGGCCCTTGATCGCGTTCTGGAATTCGTCGGGATTGTCGGCGCCCGCGTCGAGCATCAGTTCGGCGCCGCCGCGGACGATCACCTCCAGGAGGTTCTCCATGATGGGCGGCTTGTCGGGGGTGAAGCCGCCGGGCTGGTAGAGGATGCGCAGCGCGGTGGCGATCAGCGTTTCCTCGAAGTCGGCCACGCGTGCGCCGCGGACCAGTTCCACCAGGCCCGCGATCAACGTCACCTGCCTGGCCCGCAGGTCCTGCAGCACCTGACGTTGCAGGGCGGGTTTGTCTTCCAGGCGCGGCACGACCGAACCGAGCACGCCCGCGGCGAGGGGGTTCAGCTTGCCGTGCCCGTAGCCGAGGTCGATCACCTGACCACCGACGAGTTCGACCATCTTGCGGTAGTCGGGTTTCACGTCGGCCAGGATCAGCGGGGTGATGCCCTGGGCGATGCCGCCGAGCACGATCCGGCGCACCAGTGAGGACTTGCCGAAACCGTTGAGACCCAACACGAACAGGCTGGGCGCGGTGATGAAACTGCCACGCATGAACCAGTTCATCGGATCGAAGCAGACCGGCGCGCCGGTGTGCAGGTGCGAGCCGAGCGGGGTGCCGATCAGCGGCGCACCGGCACCGACCGACCACGGCCACAGGCCGGCGACCTGGGCGGTGGTGGCCCGGTACTCGACCGGGCGGCCGACCACGTTCATCTTGCCGCCGCCCGCGCCCGAGTAACCACGATCGGTCAATTCGGCGGTGGTGCGGTCGAATCCGTCCTTGACGACGGCGTCGGTGCGGGCCTGGGCGTTGTTGCGGCGCAGGTCGTCGGTGTGGATGCGGAAGGTCGCCCAGGCCGCGCGCAGGCCGGACTGCTCGCGGGCGATCATCTCGTAGCGGGCGCGAGTGGTGTCGTCGAGCAGCGAGGGACCTTGCGGACGCCGGTCCGGCTTGGCCGATTTCGCGGACCGTCCCGAGCCCATCGCCCGATCGGCGGCATCGTCGGCGCGCACCGCGCGCACCGCCTTCGCCGGGCGCGCCTTCTTCTTCGTCAGCTTCGGTTCGGCCTGCTTCGGCCGCCCGCGCGGATCACCCTGGGGGCGTTCGTGTTCCCGGCGTGGGCCGTGGTCTTCCTCGCGCAGCCCCCGTTCGGCCCGCGCCCTGGCGGCCCGCTCGGCATCGGGACGCGGGCGCCGAGTGCGCCGCTCCCCCGCACCTTCGCGGCCCGCGGCCCGCCCTCCGTCACCGCGACCGCGCATCTCGTCACCACGGGGACGAACGCGACCGTCCTCGTCCGCCCGCGGCCTGCGCGGTTCCTCACGCGGTCGCGCCGGTCGGCCGCGGTCGCCACGCGGTTCCTCACGCGACCTGCGCTCGCCCGGCGGGCGCTCTTCGGTCGTGCGTGATCCCCGCGCCGAGTCCCGCTCGTCGCGTTCGGTGCGCTCGTCGAGACCGAGCACGTCGTCGCTCACGCGCGGCGCGCTCCCCGCGGGCCGTGGCTCGCGTTCGCCGCGGATGCGCGGCGGCCGGTGGACCGGGCGCAACGCGACGTCGTCGCGATCGCGCACCGGGGGTTCGTAGTCGCGTCCCATAATCGCCTCACCCCGCCAATGCCTTCGGAATGGTCGCGTGTTCGGGCAGGATCACGCCGCAACCGAGCGAGGCCGCGAACGCCGCGGACTGGTACCGGTAGCAGCGCCGGATCTTGAGCCGGGCCTGCGTGGAGAGGTCACGGGTGATGGCCTCGATCCGGGGCAGGTCACCGCGTAGCGGTTCGGTGATGGTGACCAGCGCGCCGAACCGGGTGACACCGTGTCCGCGTGCCTGTTCCTCACGCGCCTGCTGGGTGGCGCCGACCCGCAGCGTCGCCGCCGCCGACACCACGCCGCGTTCGCTCTGCTGCGCGACGAGCGCGTTCTTGAAGTCGTCGTCGACGATCTCGGCGGCATCGGCGGCCGAGTGCGGCCGGTAGACGATCGCGATGCGTTTGCGTGGCACTTCGGGATTGGGCGCGAGCAGTCGCTGCAGGACCCGCTCGTCCACCGCGCCCTCGGGCGCCGCGTCCATCTCCCAGGTCACCGAGCGGCCACCGTCGTGGATCAGGTGATCCCATTTCTCGTCGTAGGACACCGGACCCGCGTCGTCCCACCCGAGACCGTGCCCGCCGGGGTCGGCCGCGGCCACCTCGAGGTCGGCCTGCGAGGCCGGGTCGTAGCTGCGGCGGATGAAGGAGATGACCTCCTCCGCCGACATCGGCTGCGCCCGCACGCCCGCCTCGGCCAGCGCGGCGCAGATACCGGGCAGCCTGCGCCCGATCTCCACCGCTTCCTCGGCCGGGTTCTTGCGGCGCTCGGCGGTCGTAGCCTTGAACGTGATCGCCACCCGTGGCAGCAATTGCACACGCTCCTGCGGCAATTCGGTGGCCAGCTCGTACATCACCTGCTGGGCCAGCTCGGGAGCTTCGGGGCGGGTGATCGTGGAAACCTCGTTGAGCAAACGGTTTCCGGTCTCGGGCACCGTGTCGATCACCGGCACCACCGCGACGATGTCGCTGGTCTGCCCGACCGAGGCGAGAAAGGTGCCCCAGGCCGCGACCCAGCGATCGATCACCGGCTGGTCCACCGCCTCGTGCCCCTGCGGCCAGGCCCGCAACACCACGGTGTACTGCGCGAACGCGGGTAGATGGATCATCCCGAAGTGATAGCCACCGGCGTCGATGCCTTCGTAGAGCTTCGACGGCGCGAGCAGCCCCGGCAGTTTCGTGACACCGCCGGGGATCCGGGAGAACCGGCCACCGCGATACACGTGCTCGCCGTTGTTGCGCGAGCGCCTCCAGTTGAACATCATCAGTCCCGTCTCATAGCCCGAGCGGCCCCCCGTCCGCCACACCAGGGGCACCATCACCAGCGCGCCGAGCCCGCCGACGATGAAGCCCCATTTGAATCCACCGACCATCGCGCAGATCAGTGCCGTGATCACCACGACGAAACCGATCACGGTCTCTTCCCAGCGCAGGCCGAAAAGGCCCGCGCTGCGCGGTTTCTGCCACAGCCCGTACGAGCGGCGCTCGTAGGTGTCGGTCGCCGAGGTGGTCATCGCGGAATCGTGCTCCTGCCGAGGTCGGGTGAACGATTCGCCCAGCGGTCACCGGCGACGTCGCCCATCGATTGGTCCGCGCGCGCGGTGGTGTTGGCCGCGGTCCGCGCGGCCGCCACATTGCGTGCCCCCGCGGGCACCGAGCCCGAACTGGTGGTCGCCGGTGGCGCGGAACCACCCCCACGTGGTGGTGGTGTCGGTCGCGCCGCGCCGCCACCGCCACCGCCGTTGCCGCCGGGCCCGGGTGGCCGCTGACCCGCACCGCCACTACCGAAGTAGCCCGCCGTACCGGGCGCCGCCGCGGGCCGGGAGGCCACGGCCTTGGTACCGATCGCACCCAGCGCCATCGCGCCGACCGCCGCACCACCGGCCACCATCAGACCCGAACCGCCGGTGCCGACGGTGGCGACCGCGGGGGCGACCAAGCGCATCAGCGCCGGCAGCACGAACGCCACGCTGCACAGCAGCACCAGCGCGACCAACATCCGCTGCGCGTCCTCACCGCTGGGCAACCCGCCGGACTCGGTGGTCTCGTCGACGTGTCCCGCCGTGGTGAACGCGATCATGTACACGATCGCGGCCACCGGTTTGAACAGCATGAACGCGATGATCCAGCCGACCAGTTTCTGATACGACTGCTTACCGGTCCCGGTCGCCGACGCGGCGGCAGCCAGCGGCAACACACCCGCGGCGACCACAAGCAGACCCTGCCGGACGATGGCCAGCACGATCTGGGCGAGCGCGCCGAGCAGGCCGACGATGGCGATGATCAGCACGAGGCCCGGCGAAAAGGCCTGCAATTTCGACGTTTTCACCATCAACTCGGCCATGTTCTTGGCATTGCCGCCGGTGGCGTCGGTGATGATCCACTCGGAGAACTTGTCCGAGGCCCGTGTGCCTGCCACGATCACCGCGCCGAGCATCCACGAACTGAACACCACTCTGGCGAACAGGCGGAACGATTCGGCGGCCTCGCTCACGGCCGCCCCACGTCTGGCTTCGGCCAATCTGCCGCCGGTGATGATCACCGAGGCGATCAACAGCAATATCTGGATCTGATAGGTGTAGTCGTTGATCTTGGTGAACAGTGCGCCCGAGTCGCTCACCGCCTCGTTGGGCACCTTCATCCAGAAGGTCAACGCCAGGATCAGCGCCTCACCGAGGCCCTTCATCAGCGAGTCGACCACCTTGCCGAAGGTGGAATCCCACGCCTTGTCCTTGATGGCGGTGGCCGCCTGGTCGGGATGGGAGCCGGCATTGCCTGCCTTACAGACCGCCGAGGCCGCGTCACCGAGCGAGACGCCCGGGATGGCGACGCTGTCGAGGGTGTCGTGCAGTTCGTTGCACGCCTCGTCGAAACCGTAGGTCTGACCCATCGCGACCGTCGGCGTCGCGAGCATGACGGTGAAGATCACCGCGAAGATGGTGACGATCCGCCTCAGCATTGTTGGCACCCCTCGATGGTCCGCGCGGAATCGATCCGGGCTGTGCTGTACCTCGATCACCATGTCGTCCACCCCGCCAGCGATTCCACGTACTCGGTCTGGGTATTTGCTGTCGTCGACGGTTTGAGCCGCCAGTCACCGGCGTCCCATACCACGATCAACCGGATGGCGGCATAGAGCTGCTTGCCGTCGATCACCGGGCCGCGCGATGCCAGCCGCACGATCGCCAGGTCGTCGGCGAAGTCGTCGATCTTGAACGCGTCGGAGGCCACGAAGTACTGGGTCACCTTCTTCGGCTGCTGCGCAGGCAGCCTGTCACCCGACAGGGCGGAGTCGTAGGCGGCCAATTGGGCTGTGCTGACCCGCAATTGCGTCACGTACAGGTCGCGGTCGCCCGGGCGGGCGTTGAGCCGGTAGGTGATCTGCGCGGCGGCCAGCGCGGCGCCCTGCGGGGTGCGCGCGTAGCCGACGGCGAGTCCGTCTTCGATCCGCGACGGCCCGTCGGAGGTGGAGAACGGCACCGACGCGCCGTAGACACGCTGCCAGCCATGCGGTTTCGTGGTGCCCTCCGGCGCGCCGGTCAGCCAATCCGGGTCCGCGGCGGTACGTTGCGTACCCGGTTCCTGGGCCAGCGGCTGACCCGCCGGGTTGTTCGGGATGTCCACCCGCCTGCCGAGCAGGTCGACATCGGGTTCGGCGAAACCCGTTCCACCCGCGGCCTGGGCGGGCGGTGGCGCGTTGTCGACCGGGCTGTCGCCGTCGCGAGTGAAGTACACGACGGCGCCGACGACCATGATCAGCGCGAGCAGGGCACCGGAGGCGATCATGCCGAAGGACGCGCGGTCGCGCGTGCCCGGCTCCTTCTCGCTCACTGTGGTGCCTCCAATGTCACGATGTCTTGCGGTAGTTCGCCGATCGGGTCGACCGGCCGGTCGAGCGAGCTCGGATCGGGTAACTGCAGTCGCCAGTCTCCGCCGTACCAGCTCACCGTGGTGTGGTTCACCGCCCGTGACCGGTCGGAGTATTCGGTGTAGACGTCGACTGTCGTTGCCTCGTCACGATATTCGGTAATTTTGTAACCCAACAATTTCGGCGCGTACTCCGCCGTGGCGGGTCCGGTGATCGAGAGCTGTACTCGGTTGATCGCCCACTCGTCGCGCGCCGGTCCCGGGACGAGTTCGGCGTTCACCACCTGGGCCCACTGATTGTCCGGTGCCACCGACAACCGGATGGTGTGGGTCAGTGCCGCCAGCCCGGCCCCGCGCGGGGAATGCTCGAAACCCGTCGCGGCGCCCTGGCTCACCGTTTTCGGGCCCTGATCGGTGTGCGGCAGGGAGATGCCCTGATAGTCCTGCCAGCCCACCCCGGTCGGGGCGGCTGCCAGCTCGGGGCCGGTATCGCCGCCACCGCAGCCGACGGCTGCGGCGAGCAACGCGATACCGACCGCAACCGGTCGTTTCACTGTGGAATTCATGCCGGCAGGAAAGCCAGCGCGATCGCGGACGCGGTACTGGCGACCGAGGCACCGATCAAACTCATCAGGACGCCGTGCGAGGCGTCGTTGACCGCCAGGTCGCTGCGGAACGCGATCCACAATCGACCCGCCGACAGGATCATCCAGGCCAGGCACGACAGCAGGACGAACCAGAGCAGCCAGTTGAGCAACTGCATCAGCGGCGCCAAGACATCGGCCGGGATCTGTTTGTAGGCGAGCATGGTGATCACTAACCGATGACCGCACTCATGATCGTGCCTGCGCTGGTCGCCACGACGCCACCGATCATCGCGCCGGCCACCATCTTCGGCGACTCGAGACCACCACCGGTCCAGCGCTCCCACGCGAACTTGCCGCCCGCGTAGGTGATGCCGCAGATGCCCGACAGCAGCACGAACCAGGTCAGGTAACGCACCAGCTGCAGGATCTTCTCCGAGCCGGGAGGAGCCTCCGGGGTCGGGTTACCGACCTGGGCCAGCACGGTGCCGTACGTGTCCTGCACGGCGAGGAGGAGCATGCTCATCGGGTGCCTTTCTCCCACAGTAAAGGTGTTGTGCCACAAACACTTCGACGACGACACACGTTTGTACACCACCGACCGGCGAACCGCCCGGCGTTCATGATCGACCCTCGCCCGACGCGGGTGCGCCGAGACTCGTGCGAATCGCGGCGACCACCTCGGTACCGAGGTCACCGATTTCGACCGGCACTTCGTCGAGCGGGTCGGGGCGGCGCTTCTTGACCGCCACCTCGTCGCCCGGCGACCACACCGGAAGCACATCGGACTCCACCAGAGTCCATTCCTCGAACCACGGCACCTGCCAGACGTGCCCGGCCAGCGAGCCGACCACCTCCCGGTACCGCCGGATCTCCGGTGCCATCCGGCCGGGGCGCGCGGCCACGGTGATCAGGCCGAGCACCAGCGCCGGACCCGCGAGCCCCGCGTGGTGCTGGCGCAGCAGATCGTGCGCGCGGGTGAGTCCGGAGATCGTTTCCCTGGCGACCAGGACGACATAGGGGGATTCGCGATCGAACACACCGGGCCAGCGCCCGCGCGCGTCGGCGGCGGGGGCGAGCACGTGCGACAGCGTGGTCGCGCCCGCGCCACCGTGCACGCCGAGCAACCACACCAGCGGCGCCCGGCCCACCCCCGGCACCGGGCGCTCCCAGATCTTGGCGCGCAGCGATTCTGGCGGCGCGACTACACCGGCGGGGGCGTCCGGTTCACGACGACGACGAAGATTCATGGCTGCCGTCATGATGCCACCCCCGCGAGCAAGCTCGCATACGCCGAACGTGTCGTCTCGGCCAGTTCGGCATGGCGAACGAGTTCCCCGCGCGCGAGATGCGGGTCGTAGGGGATCTCGACGACCTCACGCACCCAGCCGGACAGGTGTTCGCGCAAATGCTCCGCAACGCGCGAGTCGTCGTGCGAATACTGGTGCGAGACAACAATGGTGGTATCGGCGACCACGCCCGCGCCGTCGTCGCCGTAGTGGTCGTCGAGCCATTCCAGGGTGACCCGCAGCCGGTTGGCGGCGTCGACGCGGGCCGGAATGGCGAGCACAAGGGCAATATCGGCGTCGTCGAGCAGTGGCCGCAGTTGCCGTCCGGCAATCGGGTTGCCGCCGTCGTACACCGCCGTGTACCCACCGGTGTCGAGCGCACGCGCGACAGTGAGGAATGTCGCGCGGCGGCGCAGCGGGGTGGCGTCGCGCCAGAGCAGTCCGAAACCGGAGGTCGAACGGGAAAGGCAGTCTTCCAGTGGTGCCGGTTCGTCGTCGCCGCGGCCGTACACCCACGACTGCAGGTTCACCGGGTGCAGGTGCTTGTCGGCGCCGCGCAGGGCGATGTCGCTGCCCGCGGCGGTCGCGTCGACCGCCACGGTCGTCGCACCCGCGGTGACCAGTTCGGCGGCCAGGCCGAGCGCGGTCGTCGTGGTGCCCGCACCGCCGCAGCCGCCGACCACCAGGATCGGCCTGCGGGTGCCGTCACGTCGTTCTCCGTTGCGCCGCCGCAACCGCACCACCGGAGCCGGATCACGCGCAAGGTCATCGGACGGGCCCCCCTCGGGGGCCTCGTCGAGCCATCGGCTCCAGTCGTCTGTCATCGCCTCTCCTTACCCTGCCGCGATGCCCGTGATGAGCGTGCGATCGCCGACCAGCGCGGTCCGCACCGATTGCTTGGTGTAGGTGGCCGGTGCGCCCGCGGGCCGGAACTCGGTGACCTCCACCGTGAACCGGTCCGCCGCGACAGTGGTGATCCGCACGCAGTGGGTGGTCCCCACCGGGATGGTGTCGATGCCGCGCTGGATCACGGCGGCAGGCGAGACGTCGGCGTCGGGAGTGACCACCGCTCTGGCCTGCGCCCCCGATCTGGTCACGTAGTAGGCGTACTGGAAGGCAAGAACGGCGTCCGGACCCGAGTCGGTGCCGCCCGCTTCGGCGCTGCGCAACACGATCTCGGTGCGTTCGGTCGGGCACGAGCCCGCGGTGTCGGCGGTCAGGTTGCCCGCGGTGAAGTGCAGCGGCGGGGCGGTGTCGCGGGCGGTGTTGCCGTCGGCGCGGCCGAACAGCAGGAAGAACACGCCGGTCGCCGCGATGACGAGCACGAGAACCGAGATCGCGAGGACCACCCAGGCGCGCTGGCGTTTCCGGTTCGCGCGCAGGGCGCCCGAAGGTTCGAGCACGCGGGCGTCGTCGTATTCGTCGGCGTCGGCGTCCCGCCAGGGGAACTGGACGAGTTCGGCGTCGTAGTCGTCGTCGGGCCCTGGCGCGGGCTCGGCGACCCAATCTGACCAGCCGCCGGTGAAGTCGCTACGCCGTCCGGCCAGTTGCGCGAGGGGCGTCGGAGCAGGCTCGTCCGGGTACGGCCGCTTCTCGTACTCGGAGGCGCCGAAGTCGGCGGATCCGGATGCCGGGGACCCGGCGTCCCAGCCGTCCTTGCTGCCGACTGTCGAAGCCGTCTCGACGTTCCAGCCGTGTTGGTCGCCGACAACTTTCGGCTGCTCTTCTCGGCCCCTGTCGTGCGCGGCGCCGGTGCCGGTCGGCTGATCGTCGAGGGCGAGACCGAACTGCTCCGGCAGACGCTCCCCCACCGTGCCGGAATCCGGCATCGGCGCAGGGTCGGGGCTGTCCGGATATCGGTCGATGCTGTCGTCGTCGCCTGCCACCGGGTCGGTGGTGTCCGGGCGCGCGGGGGCACCGGCATCGGTCTCGGGCTCCAGCGCCGAGTACCAGCGCGACAATTCGTTGTACGACTTCAACATTCCCCCCTTTCCACGGCGCCGGGCACAGTTCGCATCGAAGACCTCTCGGTGATCAGTTCACAGAGAACGGACGGGTGGTGGGTGCGGTGGTTACGGGTGTCGCGGCAGGCGGAGTCGTCGCGCCGCCGGATGAGGCGCCATCGGCTCCTGTCCCGAACGGAAATTGTCCCCCACCGGAGGGTTTGGTTGTCGTAGACGCGCCGGTCGGGCTCTGGAATATTCCCATTCCACGCGAGTCGGACCCGCCGACCGGTACGGTTCCCTTCTCCGAAACACCGGCCACATCGCGGGCGAGCGCGGCGAACCACGCGCCGACGTACTGCGTCGGGGTCGCACCGCCGGCGCCGACGCCCATGCGCGAGTAGGCGTCATGGCGCTGCATCGTGTGCCAGTAACGCACCCAGGTGGTGACATCGAGGAGTTCGGCATTGTCGGTGACGTTCTGCTGGACCGCGGTGAACGCCTCGTTGACCAGTCGCACCCCGGTGGTCGGCGGCACGAGTTGCGGGACCGCGCCTGCCAGTTTCGTGCCGAGCAGCGTCAGCCCGGCCAGTGGATTCGACAGTGTGGCCGTGGCCAATTCGCTGATAGCGGCAGGATTGATCATCGTCTTCACCACGGTCGCGACAGCGTTCAGGCCGATCATGCCGACCTTCAGCAGCGCTCGGTACGCGGCGTTCACGTCGAGCTCGCTGCTCGGGTCGGAGGCGTCGGACAGTCGCTGCGAGATCGACTTCTGCGGAGAGAGCGACACATCGGCGAGGGTGCTGCCGGAGATGTCCTCCTCGGCCACCGCGGTGGCGGTTTTGATGGAGGTGAACGCCAGCGCCTGCGCGATCGAGGTGAGCGAACCGATCGGGTCGCCACCAGAGAGTTTCGACTGGCTCATGAGGTTGGTGACCGCCCGCACGATCGGCGCGCCTTGCGGAGCATCACACGCGAGATCGCCTGTGGCACAAAAGCTTGCGACGCGACCGGTGAGTTTGCCGAAGTCGCCGGTCTGGTCGCTTTGCGGTCCGAGGCCACCGCCGGAGGCGACGCCCTGGCGCACCTCGCCGATGGCGGCCAGTGCCGCGCCGGAGGTGCCCGGAGCCGCGAGTGGTGCGCTCCGGTCGGGCGCGCCGGGGAACAGCGGTGCCTTCTCGCCGCGGGTCGGGTCGGCGAACAACGCGACCGCGGCGACCTTGTCCGCGGACAACACGCCAGCGCCCGCGCCGACCTCCTGGGCGAACAGCGAGGCAACGTGGGCGCCTTGGGAATACCCGACGACCGCGATTCGGGTATCCGGGCATCGCTGAGCGACCTGGGTCGCCATCGAGCGAAGCCGCTCCAAACCGCCCGCCACCGATTCCGTGTACGGCACCGCGCCGCCCTGCACCGCACCGCCGAAACCCGCCTCGTAGGGCACGTACGCGCGATCGACGAGTCCCGCGTCGGCGGCACCGGCCAGCATCGGGCGGAACACCGTCGACAGCATCCCGGTGTCGGTGCTGGGCGCCGCGTCGGGTGACGACTCGCCCGTCCCCTGAATCCCCAAGGCGTACAACGCCGGACACGCCGCGATAGCTACCTGCGTCGACGGCGTGGTGGGTGTACCGTCTTCCGCGCCGGCCACCCCCGCCGTAACCGACAGCGAAGCAACGGTGAACGCGATGAGCGTCCCCGTCAGTCGTGTCGTGCACCGAGCAAAATCGATCCGCATCACAGTCCGTTTCCGCTGACCAGTGGAGCGTTGAAACGCACTAAACCGTAACAGATTCCGGGTAACCCAACCGCTGCCCTAATCGGCCCTTTCACTGCCCCCAGCAAACCCCATGCAGCCAGCAAACTCTCGGCGATCACCTGCACGGTCAACGGCCCGGGCCTCCTCGCGAGGAGGCCCGGGCCGTTGACCGAGATCAGGCGGCGGAGGTCACCCGGTACACGTCGTAGACACCTTCGACGTTGCGCACCACATTGAGCAGGTGACCGAGATGCTTGGGGTCGCCCATTTCGAAGGTGAACTTGCTGATCGCGACGCGGTCGCCGTGGGTGGCCACCGAAGCGGACAGGATATTGACCTTCTCGTCGGCCAGCACCTTGGTCACATCGGAGAGCAATCGGGTGCGGTCGAGTGCTTCGATCTGGATCGCGACCAGGAACACCGACGAGGGCGACGGCGCCCATTCGACCTCGATGATCCGCTCCGATTGCTCCTGCAGCGAATCGGCGTTGGTGCAGTCGGTGCGGTGCACGCTCACCGCGCCACCACGGGTCACGAAGCCCATGATCTCGTCGCCCGGTACCGGTGTGCAGCATTTGGCCAGCTTCGCGACTGTCCCCGGCGCACCGGGGATGAGCACGCCTGCATCACCGGTGACCCGTTGACGGGCTGGCGTGGTCGACGGTGTCGACCGCTCGGCCAGCTCGTTCTCGACATCGCCGATGCCGCCGAGCTGGGCCATGAGCCGCTGCACCACGTGATGCGCCGACACCTGGTGCTCGCCGACGGCGGTGTAGAGGGTGGAGATGTCGCTGTAGTGCAGCTCGTGCGCGACCGCGGTCATCGCCTCGACGCTCATCAACCGCTGCAACGGCAGCCCGACGCGACGGACTTCCTTGGAGATCTGCTCCTTGCCGCTCTCGAGGGCTTCCTCGCGCCGTTCCTTGGCAAACCACTGGCGAATCTTGGCTTTCGCGCGCGGGGAGACCACGAACTTCTGCCAGTCGCGGCTTGGTCCCGCGTTCTGCGCCTTGGAGGTGAACACCTCGATGACTTCGCCGTTCTCCAGCTGCCGTTCC
The DNA here is from genome assembly GCF_050320175.1 of Nocardia sp. FBN12. Taxonomy (GTDB): domain Bacteria; phylum Actinomycetota; class Actinomycetes; order Mycobacteriales; family Mycobacteriaceae; genus Nocardia. The sequence goes on from NZ_CP190048.1 coordinate 3,506,592, forward strand.
AGCGCGACGAGGCGCCCGTTCACCCGCGCGCCGATGCACTTGTGCCCGACCTCGGTGTGCACGGCGTACGCGAAGTCGACCGGGGTGGACTTCTGCGGCAGCGTGATCACATCGCCCTTGGGCGTGAACACGAAGATCTCCGGCGACTTCAGGTCGAAGCGCAGGGATTCCAGGAACTCGGCGGGATCGGCGGCCTCTCGCTGCCAGTCGAGCAGCTGACGCATCCATGCCATGTCGTCGACTTCGGCGGCGTCACCGGAGTGCTTGCCCTTGGTCTCCTTGTACCGCCAGTGCGCGGCGATGCCGAACTCGGCCGTCCGGTGCATGTCCTGGGTGCGGATCTGCACCTCGAGGGGCTTGCCGTCGGGGCCGACCACCGTGGTGTGCAGTGATTGGTAGACGCCGTAGCGCGGCTGGGCGATGTAGTCCTTGAACCGGCCCGCCATCGGCTGCCACAGCGAGTGCACGACGCCGACCGCGGCGTAGCAGTCACGCACTTCCTCGCACAGGATGCGCATGCCGACCAGGTCATGGATGTCGTCGAAGTCTTTGCCCTTGACGATCATCTTCTGGTAGATCGACCAGTAGTGCTTGGGCCTGCCTTCGACGATCGCGTTGATCCGCGACGCGGCCAGGGTGTTGGTGATCTCCGCGCGCACCTTCGCCAGGTAGGTGTCACGCGAGGGCGCCCGGTCGGCGACCAGGCGCACGATCTCGTCGTATTTCTTGGGGTGCAGGATCGCGAAGGCGAGGTCCTCCAGCTCCCATTTGACGGTGGCCATGCCGAGGCGATGCGCCAGCGGCGCGATCACCTCGAGGGTCTCCTTGGCCTTCTTGGCTTGTTTCTCCGGCGGCAGGAAACGCATGGTGCGCATGTTGTGCAACCGGTCGGCGACCTTGATCACCAGCACACGCGGGTCGCGCGCCATGGCAATGATCATCTTGCGGATGGTCTCGGCCTCGGCGGCCGCGCCCAGGTTGACCTTGTCGAGCTTGGTGACGCCGTCGACGAGGTGGGCGACTTCCTGGCCGAACTCTTCCTTGAGCTGCTCCAGCGAGTAGCCGGTGTCCTCGACGGTGTCGTGCAGCAACGCCGCGACCAGGGTCGTTGTGTCCATACCGAGTTCGGCGAGGATGTTGGCGACCGCGAGGGGGTGCGTGATGTACGGGTCACCCGACTTGCGGAACTGCTTGGCGTGGCGCTCGTCGGCGACATCGAAGGCGCGCTGGAGCAGGCCGAGGTTGGCCTTCGGGTACAGCTCGCGGTGGACGGTGGCGAGGGGTTCGAGCACCGGCTTGACCGCCGCGATCCCGCGCTGCCCGGTCATCCGCCGAGCGAGCCGCGCACGCACCCGCCGCGACGCCGAGCTGGGCACCGAGGCGGTGGGAGACTGCTTGGCGGTTTCGGGGGGCGTCGCCGAGGCACCCTGGCTCGGCGTGGCGCCGGTGGATTCCTGCCCAACCTTCGCCTCGCCCAGTTGTCGAGTCATGCCACCACCTCTCACGCTGCATTCGGACCTTGTCGGCCGAGTGCGGCAACCGCCCAGGTCCTCACTTTAGTCCTCGTACCGACCTGGTGTTCGAGTCACCGGGGTCACAGGCCTGCGGCTAATCCGCCTCTCCGCGGTTTCTGCCGGTCGTTCCCGGGCAGCGTAGTGAGTTCGCGGGCCCGCGGATAGGTGTTCAACGGGTTTTGGACGTCCCCGACGAGTTACCCAGGTCCTGGCGTGATCGGCGGTTCTGTTCCGGCGCGTGTCGCGGGATCTCTGATGAGAACGAGTGCGTGGGGGCGACGAACCGGTCAGCGGTCGTCGGCGTGGGTTGGTCGGGCGCGGAGGCTGTGGCCGTCGAGGCGGCCGGGCGGGGCGGCGAGGAGGTCGAGAACGGTGGGGGTGATGTCCACGAGGGTGTGGGCGCTGGTCACCGTTCCCGGGGTGAAATCGGGGCCGCGGGCGATGACGAAGTTGGCGGTTTCGGCGGCGGTCTGGCCGCCGTGGCCGCCGGTCGGGAGGTGGCCGTGGTCGGTGGTGACCAGGATGGTCCACTGTTCGCGGGGGTTGGCTTCCGCGCGGCGGTCGACCGCGGCGACGATCTGGCCTACCAACGCGTCCACCCGGCGAATCGCGGCCAGGTAGGCACGGGAGGCACCGCCGTGCTGGTGGCCTGCCAGGTCGATCTGGTCGAGGTGGGTGAACAGCAGATCGGGTCCGGAACGCTCGATCGAGGACACCACTTCGGTGGTGGTGGCGGCATCGGTGGCCGACTCGTCGGGGTCGTCGGCGACCGGTGCGGTGGTGAGGGCGAGGTCGGCGCGACGGTCGCCGGTGGCGGCGATCGTCGCGATCTGGTGCCAGGTGCCGATGGAGACCGTGTGCCGGGCGGGGTCGGCCCGTTCGATCCGGGTGAACACGCTCGGGTGCGCCAGGAACGGGCTCGCGTCGAATTCGTTGTCGGTGATCCCGTGCTCGGTGTCCCACACCCCGGTCAGCGCGCTCGCCCACGACGGCCCGGAAATGGTGATGTGCCCGGCGATGTTGCCTTGCGACAGCAGCCCCTGCGCGGCGAGGTGCCGCAAGCGCGGGGCCTGCACTGTGTCGGCCTTGTCGAACATCAACCCGTCGATCCCGATGACGACGGCTTTGTTCACCACCGCGCCGACCCCACGCCGCGGCGTCCCGAACTCCCCCGCCGCGTCAACCGTCGCCCCTACATCGTCGAACGCCGCCACCGACCCGGCGGCCGACCCCACCAGCGGAATCGTCACCAACGCGGTGACCAGCGCGACAAGCACTTTCGCCGGAGCCGACATCTCGCGCATACCCCTCACGATGAGGGATTCATGCCGTTGCGGCGAGACCGGCGCGACGGTGTTCATCGACGTTTCATCGGCTCCGCACGCAACGGACGCCTCGCTGAACAACCCGCGAACCACAGGTCGAGCCGCGAACTCCGATCCACCTTTCGCCGCCTCGGCGCGCGCGTCGAAATGCTGCTGCCTACCGGCGATCTCACCGATGGCGGCATCGAGCAGAGTCGGAACTCCGTGCGCTGCTCAGTCCTCGTCGATGCCGAACGCCCACACCACGGCCGGCCGTCCGGTGGCCTTCACCCGGCGACGTTCACCGGTCCGGCCGAGGCCGGGAATCGCGGCGAGCGTGCGGTTGAGGTTGGCCGGGTCCGGGCGGGCGCCGTTGAGGGACGTACTGAGGTCGACCGCGCGGGTGGCCGGGAACTCGTCGCCCGCCAGTGCTCGGGTGAGCGTCGCGTCCTTCCAGAGCAGCCCGGCCAGCAAACCACGGCTGGTCTCGACGATCCGATTGTGGTCGAACGCCAGCGGCGGGACCTCGTCGAAGCCCACCCACTCGGCGGGCCCCTCGTGTTCGGCGACCACGGCCCACATCGCGATGGCCAGGGTCGGGCCGCGCGGGTCGCGATGCGGTTCATCGAAGGTGACGAGCTGACCGACAGCGCCGATCACCTCGGCCGGTATCCCGAGTTTGGTGTGGACGGCCCGTCTGGCGGCGTCGACGAGACGTTCGCCGCGGCCCAGCAGCACACCGGGTAGCGCGAGTTCGCCGGTGAACGGCTCGAATTCGCGGGGTGCGATGCCGATGCGAACGCCGTTGTCGGCATCCCAGCACCGCAATGTCACCACATCGATCGACACAACGGATTGCTCCACGTCGTCCCATCCTGCCTCGAGCGCCGTGCACTGTCTCGAGCGCAGTGCGTCGGTCACTGACCGGTACCGTGGTTCACGATACGGACGCCCCGATTGTTCCCTCCTCGACGAGTTCACCGGGCCTTCGCGTCCGTTCGGGACGCCCAGTGGACGCATCGCGATTCGGCCAGGGTCTGCGGTCGCGCCGATCCGGACCGTGGCCGGTCAGCACCACCGGCACCAGCAACCGCTCGGCCAGCCACGTCGCCGGGTCGTCGTCTATCGGCACGAGAACCGGTGTCGCGTCGGCGAGTCGCTCGGTCAGTCGCTGCTGGTGCTCGAGATCACGCCACCGGCCGGGAACGAGCTCGGTCAGCCTTCCCGCGGGCGTGTCGTATGCCTGTGCGGCACACAGCGTTGCGGGCACGTCGAGGTGGTTCACGACCAACCCGTCGATCCCGCCACATACGTCGATGGCGTAGCGCAACAGGATCGGATCCATGTGCCCTTGCCGGAACGCGCCCTGATACTGCCCGGTTCCGTTGTGCGGCTCGGGAATTCGGAGCGGCGCCTCGGTCGGTAGCGGACCGGCGCCGTGCCGGGTCGAATAGGTGCGGGTGACGCCCAGAACGGCTGCGGTTCCCCCGATTTCGCGGATCATGGCGCGTGCGTTGCGCGGCTCGACTGTCGACCAGGTGGTGTGCGGGTGCAGGCCACGCCACTCGTCGAGCAGCACGCCCTGCGCACCTTCGAACACCAATCGCCCCGCGCGTGCCGACCTCGCGAGTTCGTCCGCGCCGGTGACACGCACGGCGCGCGCGAAATCGCCGTACATCGCCACCAGTGTGTCGATCGATTCGTAGCCGTGCGCGCTGGGCCCGACGAGACTGTCGTAGTGCGCGGCAAGCCGATCCAGCTTGGCACGTAACACGGCGGGCGCGCGGCAGTCAGCCACCGTCGGTGCGTCGTGTTCGAGTGCGTACCACGCTGTTTCGCCGATGCCACGTCCGCAGGAACCGTGCCGCGAAGAACCCCTCGCGTCCTCGCGGGCACGGTTCGCGGCGATGTGGATCGGGGTGGTCAGCAGGGCGCGCCCGTCGACGGCGAGCAGTCCGAGCGGGTCCCGAACGCCGAGCCCGGCCAGCTGTTCGGATTCGGCGGCGAGCGCGATCGGCTCGACCAGCATGTGCCGCGACAGCAGGGTCGAGACCCCGGAGAAGGTCCCCGATCCGAACTGCGCGAAGGTGTGGTGGCGACCGTCGGCCACGACATTGTGCGCCGCCTGCGCACCGCCGTTGAACCGCACGACGGCCGCCACCCCGAGATCGGCCTCGGCCGAACACAACCAGTCGACCGTCGCGCCTTTGCCCGCGTCACCGAATCCCAGATCGACAACGATGAGGTGATCCGCACCGAACATCGCAGTGCTCCTTGCTCTTTCGATCTCAACGACCGGGCGGCAAGGCGCGCATGGTCCGCCCTGGCTTCGAACCGAGCGCCCGCCCGACCGCGTCCGCCTCGTCACCCGACCCGACATCGCGCAAATCGGCCAGCCCGGTATCGAGATCCACGCGGTCCTCCCCCAATCCGATGGTCAGCGCGATGAGTTCGCAGACCGCGCCTGGGTCGTCGAGTTTCAGGAAGTTCTGCCCCAGCAGTTCCCGCCAGTGCTCGGCGATTTCCGGATCCCGGTAGTAGGAGGACTGATTCGGCAGAATGTAGTACACGTGCCACCGCCGCTCGAGTTCGCGATAGATCGACTCGACCGACACATCGCGCCGCACATGATCACCGACCACCGCCCTGATGTGCCGCGCGGCCAGGCGAGGTTTGTTCAACTCGTCGCCGATCAGGAACAGATACCCTTTCTTTCCGCGCTTGTCCCAGGCATCCGTCGCCACATGCTCGGCCATGAAATCGGCAGCCAGTTCGTAACTTTCGGACTTCTGACCACCGCCGCCACCTTCGAGCAGAATCGCCCGCAGCTGTTCGTCCATCCGATTGTCGGATTCGAACTGCCCGACCTGCAGCGGCACCCGATCGGTATCGGCATCACCGATCGCGCCGAACAGGATCTGCGGATCCTGGGCATATCCCTTGTTCTTCAACAGCCCGTGCAGTTTCCCGAGCTTGTCCTGCATGATCCGCGGCACCCGCCCCATCGACCCGGTCACATCGAACAGCACGGCCACCGGCAGCGAATTCCCGTGCTCGGCCGAATCCCGGCACTCCCGCTTACCGACCCCGAACGGATCCAGCAACGGATGCGCGCACCACGTGTCATACGGCTTGGCCCGCATCTCGGCCGTGTACCCGAAATCGTCCACCCCCTGCCGCGCCCGAAAGGTCTTCCCCGCCCGGTAGGCGGTGTCGTCCCAGCTCCCGTACCCCATCCGAACCACTCCCTCTCGCGTTATCGTTGTTTTAGTCTATCCAACCAAAACAACGATCGTCAAGGCGCCCGGGCAGATTCACCCTGGGCGCACCCGTCAGGGGCAACGGCCGTCCGACAGTGGCGTCAAGCGCGTAGCGACGAGGCCGACGCCGGGACCAGGCCTACCGCCGGGACCCGGATGCCACGTGACGTTGTCCGAGGCAAGCGGGGTGGCACACTCCTTGCAGACGACCACACCCTCGGTCACCCGACCACAGTCGCGGTGGACCACCAACAGCGGCACCCCTTCATCACCGGCCAGCCAGCGATCACCCCAGGCCAGCAGCATGGTCAGGATCGGATAGAGATCGCGACCACGATCAGTGAGTACATACTCGGTGCGGGTCGGATTCTCCTGGTACACGCAGCTTTCCACGATCTCGTGGTCGCGCAGCGTGCGCAGCCGGTCGGTCAGCACGTTGGACGCGATACCGAGGTCGCGACGCAGATCCTCGAAGCGGGTGATGCCGAGGAATACTTTGCTCGGCACCTTGACCGACGATGCCGAACTCCTCTCACCGGTGTCGGGTCGGCTCGTCTTCCGTGGCCGAACCGACCTCGCCCCGCTGCTCACCCTCGTCTATCGAGCAGTCAGCGATCTGCGGTGGACCGACACCCTCGGCACCGGCGACACCCGAGTCCTGTTGGGCGAAGCCAGATTCGGCCCTTTTCGGATGACCGAGGCGATGGTGCTCGACCTCGATCCCGACGGTCGCATCCGGCGGTTGCGCCCCCATCTGCGGCCCTGGCTCGCGCTCACCGCGGTGGCGGTGTGGCTGGGCCCGAATCTGCTCCGGCATCCGGGCGCGGTGCTCCGGGCCGCACGTGCTGGGCGGTAGGCGCCAGGCCGTCTTCGACCAAGCCGTCGGGGGTCAGCTCCAGCCTGCGGGTGACGCCGATGTCGTCGAGGAAGCGCTCGTCGTGGCTCACCACGATCAGCGCACCCTCGAAACTCGCCAGCGCCTGGGTGAGGTGGGCCAGGCTGGGGAGGTCGAGGTTGTTGGTGGGTTCGTCGAGCATCAGTAGCCGGGGAGCCGGTTCGGCGAGCAATAGCGTGGCCAGGGCGGCGCGCAATCGTTCTCCGCCGGAGAGGGCGGCGGCGGTGATGTCGGCGTCGGTGCCACGGAACAGGAAGCGGGCCAGCTGGCCACGGATCTGTTCGGGTGTCGCGTGTGGCGCGGCAGCGGCGACGTTCTCGAACACCGTCCGCGTTTCGTCGAAGACATCGAGTCGCTGCGGGAGCAACCGCCACGACACCTTGGGCTCCTCGGCGACGATCCGGCGCAGCAGGGTGGTTTTGCCCGCCCCGTTGCGGCCGGTCAACGCGATCCGTTCGGGTCCGCTCACGCGCAGGTCGACCACCGGCCCGTTGGCCAGCTCGACCTGCTGCAGATCGAGCACATCCTGGCCCGGATACAGCCGCGTGCCGGGGAGCTCGACCCGGATCTCCCGGTCCGCGCGCACCGATTCCTCGGCGTGGTCGAGAGTTTCGCGGGCGGAGTCGAGTTTGTCGATGTGGGAGTTGCGCAGTTTGCCCGCCGACACCTCGGCGGCGTTCTTACGCAGTCCCGCAACGATTTTCGGCACCCGTTTGTTGTCCTGCATCTTCTGCGCGAAGCGCGCCCGCCGGTCCAGTTTCGTTCGCGCGTCGACGAGTTCGCGCGCCTGCTTGCGCACATCGCTGCGCGCATCACGCACGGCCGCGCGCGCCGCCTCCTGCTCCGCCTCGATGATCCGCTCGTAGTCGCTGAAACCACCACCGAAGGAACGGATTTCACCCGCGCGCAGTTCGGCGATGCCGTCCATCCGGTCGAGCAGTTCGCGATCGTGGCTGACCACGATCACGGTGCCGGCGAACTGCCGGATCACCTCGTAGAGCCGCCCGCGAGCGACCGCGTCGAGGTTGTTGGTCGGTTCGTCGAGCAACAGCACGTCGGGTTCGCGCAGGAGCTCGGCGACCAGGCCGAGCAGCACGGTTTCGCCACCGGAGAGGGTGTCCAGGGTGCGGTCCAGGTCCTCGACCGAACCGGCGACATAGTCGAGCCCGAGCTTGCCGAGCAGTGCGACAGCCTCGTCCTCGACCTGCCAGGACATGCCGACGGTGTCGAAGTCAGCGGGCTCGCCGGTGCCACTTTCGATGCGGTGCAGCGCGTTGCGTACCTCGGCGATACCGAGCACCGCGTCGACTCGCTGTCCGGTCTGCATGCCTAGGTCCTGCCGGAGATAACCGAGACTGCCCGGCACGGAGATCGACCCACGCACCGGCTTCAGTTCACCGGCGACCAGCCGCAACAGCGTCGATTTCCCGGCGCCGTTGCTGCCGACGAGACCGATCTGACCGGGACCGACGACAGCATCGAGCCCGTCGAAAACAGCGGTGCCATCCGGCCAGTGAAAAGTGAGATCGGAAAAAGAAAGAGAGGTCATGCGGATCCCCTTGAGGTGCGACGGAAACACGGTGCGCAGAATGCGGACCGTCCGAGAGCGCTACCTCAAGAAATCAACGCGTGACTCCGATCGCCGGGAACAAGACCCTTCATTGATAACACCGAGCCGCCCCGACGCGCCACCCCTTTTTGTCCTCCTGTGACCCCCGTCATGAAAACGCTAGCCTGGACGCGAGTCGCCATCTCGCGGGCGAACCGGACCGAAGGAGTGCGATGGCGACGATCGTGGTGCGCAAGGCCGCCGGGCGCGACGTCGACGGGGCAGCCCAGACGCTGGCCGCGGCGTTCCAGCACGACCCGGTGATGAGCTGGATCCTGCCGGACCCGGACCGCCGAGCCGCCGGCCTGCCCCGGTTCTTCGCCACGGTGGCGCGCCATATCTTCTTCCCGGCCGGCGCCGCCGACCTCGCACTGCGCCCGGACGACAGTGTCGGCGGTGCCGCCCTGTGGACCCCGCCGAACCATCCGGACCCGTCGCCGCTGACCGAACTGCGCACACTGCCGGGGATCTGGCGCGCGCTCGGCCGCCGCACCCTGGCCGGCAAACAGGTCGGCGACCTGCTCAAGAAGAACCATCCGGCCGAACCACACTGGTACCTGGCGATGCGCGGCTCGGCTCCCGATGTCCGGGGCAAGGGCTACGGGCACGCCCTGCTCCACAGCAGACTCGACCGCGTCGACGCCGATCACGCAGCCGCCTACCTGGAATCCAGCAACCCGGTCAACGTCCCGTACTACGAGCGGTTCGGCTTCGTCGTGACCGGCGAACTGCAGATCCCGGGCGGACCGACACTGTGGCAGATGTTGCGGGCAGCGCGCTGAGTCAGAGCTTGACGATCGAGGTCACCGGGTAGTCACCCTGGTGCTCGCGGCCCTTCAGGAACTCGAGTTCCAGCACCACGGCGGCGGCGACCACCTCGGCGCCGACCTCTTTGAACAGCGCGGCGGCGGCGGCGAGGGTGCCACCGGTGGCGAGGACGTCGTCGAGCAGCAGGATGCGCTTGCCTTCGAGCTCCACACCGTTGGCGGGGATTTCCAGTGCGGCGGAACCGTATTCGAGCTTGTACTCGCGCGAGACGACCGGCGGCGGGAGCTTGCCACCCTTGCGGATGGCGAGCACGCCGGTGCCGAGGGCCGCCGCGACACCGGCTCCGAGCAGGAAGCCGCGGGCGTCGACACCGGCCACGAGATCAGCCTCGGGCGCGAGCGCGGCGAAGCAGTCGATCACCGCGCGGAACCCGGCGGCGTCGGCGAAGACCGGGGTGAGATCGGCGAAACGCACACCCGGCGTGGGGAAGTCGTCGTGCCAACGGGTCAGCCGGGTGACCGCGTCCGCCGCCTCGGCGGTGCGCTCACTGGCCTGATCGTCGGACTCGACCACCGCGTGCTTACTCATCAACCCTCTTTCATCACGTGCACTCATCGCTGCAACACCCAGCGATCCATGTTCCACCCGGTCCCGGCCTGGGTCGGCCCGGCGATCCCGTTCTGCATGCCGTTGCCGAAGGCGATGATGCGCGGCGTCGCGAACAACGGAATGCTCGGCAGCTGCGCCCACAGCAGGTTCTCGGCCTCGGTGAGCAGGTTCAGCGTCGCGGTCGAGTTCGTCTCGCCCGCAAGCTGATCGGTGATCGCATCGTAGCGACCGTTAGCAAAGCCACCGAAATCGAGTCCGCTACCGGCCCGCAACGCGGCGAACGCGACAACACCCGCGCTCGACCCCGCCGGCCCCGGCACCGCGCCGGTTCCGCCGAGTATCGCGTCGACCGCACCCTCCCCGAGCTTCACCGGCGTGAAGTCGGGCGCACCCGCGTCGACCACCGTAATGCCCGCTCCACGGCAGGATTCGGCGATCATCGCCACGGTCTGCGCCCGGCGCGCATCCGGCCCCTGGTACCCGATCCGCACTGTCGGCTGCGCCGTGCCCGAGGACGCCAGGGTCGCGGTGGCCGCCGGAATATCGGCGCCGGGATACCGCTCGGCTCCGCCGGTCACCGCCGGGTAGTACAGCGAATCCTGCTGCACCACATGGGCATTCAGCACACCCGCACCGAGCCCGTGCTTCGCGGGCTCGCCCGCCTTCCCCAGGCTGTCGAACAGCGCCTGGCGCGGCACACACTGCGCGAACGCCCGGCGCACCTCCACCCGCGAGAACACTCCACCGGTGGCGAGCACGAGCTGTTCGGCGCTGCGGCTCGGCACCGTCTGCTCGTCGAAACCGTCGAGCTTCAGATCCGCGACCGACCCGGCCCCGAGATCGACGACCCCGAGCGCGTTCTCCGCGGCCTTGGCGGCGAAGTCGGTGCCCTTCGGCCACACCACGATCCGCTTCGTCTCGGGCGCGTCACCCCACCACTTCTCGTTGGCGACCAGCACCAAACCGTCCTTCGCGCTGAAGGATTCGATCCGATACGGCCCCGATGACGGGAACTTCGTCAGGTCGAGCGCCCCGGACTTCACCGTCCAGCCGGTGTTCCAGAAGTCGGCGATCCGGCCGATCACCTGTCCGTCGCCGGTTTGCAAGGCGTTCACCACGTTCGGCACACCGACCGCCTGCGCCACCACATGCGCGGGCATCATCTCGGCCGCGGTGAACAGCGTCCGCCACGGCAGGTAGTGCTTGCCCGGCCGGAAGACCACAGTGGCGTCCTTGGAGCCCGGCTGACAGTCGATCCGCTCGATCTCGTCGTAGCCCACAGTGCTCGCGGCGTCGAACATCGAGACCGGCCCGCGGTCGCCGGGCCGGGTGTACTTGCCCGAGCGCGCCGACCACGCCAGCACCAGATCGTCGCAGGAGGTCTTCACCCCGTCGGAGTACACCCCGTCCGGGTTGAGCCGGTACTGCACCGTCTGGGTCTCGCCCGGCACCTCCTTGGCCGTGCCGACGTCGGTGTCGGCCACCTGCTGACCGTCGGGTCCGGTGTAGAAGAACCCGGTCAGTACCCGGCCGAACACCGCGGCCGCACCGCTACTGGCGCCGAGCGTGCTCGCGCCGTTGTAGCTGGCCACCGCGGCGTCGACCGCGTAACCGATGGAAGGCACCTGGTTCTTGGTGGAGCACCCGGCCACCACGGAGGTGGTCACCGCCGCCGTGGCGAGCACGGTGATCAGTCGAATCGTGCTGCGTCGCATGATGGGACCCCCTGCTAGTCGGTCGTCAGTGCCTTCTCTTCTGACGCTTCCCGCTCGGCCGCGAACCGGGCCGCGGCGCACCGCTGTCGGTCGGTCGCGGACCACGGGCAGCCGTCGCGCCCACCGGAACCCGAGCGCCCACACCGACTCCCGCACGCTTGTCCAGGACCTTCTTGGTGTGCGCGGCCACCGGACCCCAGCGTTCCTTGATCGAGACCAGCACCGGAACGGCGAGGAAGATCGAGGAGTAGGCACCGACGATCATGCCGACCAGCTGCACCAGCGCGAGGTCCTTGAGCGTGCCGACCCCGAGCAGCCACACCGCGATCACCAGCATGCCGATGATCGGCAGGATGCCGATGACGGTGGTGCTGATCGAGCGCATGAGCGTCTGGTTGGCGGCCAGGTTGGCCTGTTCGGCGTAAGTGCGTTTGTTCAGGTGCAGCACGCCGCGGGTGTTCTCCTCGACCTTGTCGAAGACCACCACGTTGTCGTAGAGCACGTAACCCAGAATCGTGAGCAGACCGATCACCGCGGCCGGTGTCACCTCGAACCCGACCAGCGAGTAGATACCCGCCGTCACGAACAGGTTGAAGAACAGCGACACGATCGCCGCGATGGACATGTCCCGTTCGAATCGGATGGCGATGTACACCATCGTCAACAACACGAACACCGCCAGCGCGATCAACGCCTTCTGGGTGATCTCGCCACCCCAGGTCTCGCTGATCTCGGCGATGCTGATGGCGTTGCGGGTCACCTGCCCGGACGAGTCCTTGGGCTGGAATTCATCGTAGAGCGCGGTCTGGACCTGTTCGATCTGTTCCAGATTCAGGGTTTCCGAACGCACCTGGATGGTGGCCGAGGCACCCGACCCGACCTTCTGCACCGCGACCGGCCCGTGGCCGAGCGCTTGGGCGTAGACGTCTTCCACCTGCTGGGTGCTGACGCCCTCGGCCGCGGGGATCTGGATGCGCGAGCCACCCTCGAAGTCGATACCGAGGGTGAAACCGCGCACCGCGATACTGAGCAGCGAGACCAGCAGCAGCACCGCAGACAGGGTGTAGAAGAACTTGCGCCTGCTGACGATCGGGAAGCCGCCGGTGCCGGTGTAGAGACGTTCGAAGAACCCGTGCTTCGGGCCCTGTACGGACTCGTACTTGTCCAGGTTCACCGATTCCTCGGTGGGGTTGTCGTTACTCATCGTGACATCTCCTTCGACCTGGCCTGGCCGCGTTCCCTGGCGATCTGCTGAACCGAGCCGAGTCCGTTCACCGACGGCTTCGCCCAGAACGGCGAGCGCGCGGCGAGCATCAGCAGCGGTGCGGTGACCAGGTACAGCACGATCACGTCGAGGACAGTGGTGACACCGAGGGTGAAGGCGAAGCCCTTCACCTGACCGGCGGCGAGCAGGTACAGCACGACCGAGGCGATCAAGCTGACCGTCTTACCGGACAGGTTGGTGCGCTGGGCGCGCTGCCAACCGCGCGGCACCGCCGAGCGGAAGCTGCGGCCTTCCCGCATCTCGTCCTTGATGCGTTCGAAGAACACCACGAACGAGTCGGCCGTCAGACCGATACCGATGATCAGACCGGCGATACCGGCGAGGTCGAGGGTGAAGCCGATCCACCGCCCGAGCAGCACGATGATGCCGTACACGGCGACACCGGCCGCGATCAGCGAGAATCCGGCCAGCAGGCCCAGCATCCGGTACACCAGCAGGCAGTACAGCAGCACCGCGATCAGGCCGATCGCGCCGGCGAGCAGACCCGCCTTCAGCGAGGAAAGACCCAGCGTCGCCGAGACCGTCTCCGCTTCCGAAGTCTGGAACGACAGCGGCAGCGAGCCGTACTTCAGGGTGTTGGCCAGCTCGGACGCGCTGTCGGCGGTGAAGCTGCCCGAGATCGAGGTGCGACCACCCAGCTGCGGACCCTGCTGCACCTGCGGCGCGCTGACGACCTTCGAGTCGAGCACGAACGCGACCCGCTTGTTGACGTACTCACCGGTCAGCTTCGACCAGGCGTCGGCGCCGCCGGATTTGAACTCGAGATTCACCTCGTGCCGGGCCTGCTGCGAGTTCAGGCCGGAGGTCGCGTCGGCGATCTCCTGGCCATCGATGCGGCTCGGGCCGAGCAGGAACACCTCGGTGCCGTCCTGCGAGCAGGTGACCAGCGGCAGGGTCGGGTCGTCGTTACCGGCCAGCGGATCTGGCTTGGTGCAGTCCATCGCCGCCATGGCGACCTGCTGCACCTGCTGATCGGTGCTCTGCCGCAATGCCTTGGCGTCGGCGATCTCCTTGGCCTGCTGCTGCTGGTAGGTGAGACCACCGGGCGCCGGAGTCGGCGTCGGGGTCGGCGGTGCCTGCGCGGGGAACACGCGCGACTGCGGCGCCGGGGTCGTCGCCCCCTCGGCGGGCGGGGTCACGCCCTCGGCGGGCGGGGTCGCTTCGCCGGGCACCGGCGCCGGGGTGTCGGTGGCCCCCGTGGGCGCGGTGCCGCCCGGCGGCGCGGTGCCGGTCGCGGGCGGAGCCGCGCCGCCTGCCTGCGGCTGGGTCGCGAAGAGCACCGGACGGATGTAGAGCTTGGCGGTGGTGGCCAGCGCGCGTGCCTGCTGGCTGTCCTCGCCGGGCACCGTGATGACCAGGTTGTCACCGTCGATGACCACCTCGGAGCCGAGAACACCGAGACCGTTGACACGGCTGTCGATGATCTCCTGCGCCTTCTTCAGGCTCTCCTGGCTCGGCTTGTTGCCGTCGGGGGTACGCGCGGTCAAGGTGACGCGGGTACCGCCCTGCAGGTCGATGCCGAGCTTGGCCGACGGGGAATGGTCACCGGTGAAGAACACCAGCGCGTAGATCACGGCCAGCAGCGCGGCGTAGACGCCGAGCAGCCGGAACGGATGCGCCGATCCTTGGGAAGGTGGCACAGCAGGTCATCTCCTAGGCGGAAGTCGAGGCTGGATCGGTGGGCACAACGGTGCCCGGCCCGGAACGCCAGTGCGCCCGGGCGGGAAAAGGGACTGGTCAGTCCTTGGTCAGCCGGGTCTCGGTCTGCTCCACGACTTCCTCGACGGGGGCGTCGGTGGCGTCGGTGACCTCGGGGGTCTGTTCGACCGTCTGCTCGTCGGCGCGCACCTCGCGGATCGCCTGGCGCAGCCAGGTGGTGACCACATCTTCGGCGATCTCCAGGTCGACAGTGTTCTCGTCGAGGTCGACGACGGTGCCGTACAGACCCGAGGTGGTGACGACAGCGTCACCGACCTTCAAGGCCTCCTGCATCGTCGAGACCTTCTCGGCCTCCCGCTTCTGTTTGCGGATACCGAAGAACATCGGCACGAGCAGGGCCAGGATCAGCAGCGGAAACAGGAAGTCCATCGTCGAAGTCAGTCCCTAGTCAGTGGTGGACGTGCAAGTACGCCTGACAGTCTGCCAGTTCCCCGCCGCGGCGACACACCGGACACCGACGCGCACGTGAAATGGGGACTCAGACGGCACGACCGTAGGTGTAATCGTCGAGCGGGAAGGTGACAGCCTCGCGGTGCGCGGCGGCGGTGCTGGTCGGGCGCAGCAACGCCGCTTCACCGTGCTGGTTGAAGTAGTAACTGCGCGCGGTGGCGCAGTCGCCGCCGTAGAAGACCGAGGAACCCAGCTTGTCGGTCATCCGGTCGAGGAACTCGGCGTTGGCCGCTTCGGTCACCTCGAAGGTCTGCTCGCCGCGGCGGAACATCTCGGTGAACAACCGGCCCATGTGCTTCATCTGCGCTTCGATGGTGGTGAAGTACGACAGCCCGCTGTAGGAGTAGGGGCTGTTGAGGCTGAGGAAGTTGGGGAACTTGGGCACGGTGATGCCCTCGTAGGCCTGAAAACGGTTGTCGCGCCAGAACTTTCCGAGATTCACGCCGTCGCGGCCGACGATCTCGATTGCCGGGAAGTTCACGTCCCACAGGTTGAAGCCGGTGGCCAGCAGCAGAGTATCGATCTCGGTCTTGTGGCCGTCGGCGGTAACGATGCCGTCGGATTCCACATGGTCGATCGAGTTCGTTTCCAGCCGCACGTGCGGTTGGTTGAACGTCTTGAAGTAGGTGTTGGAGAACGTCGGGCGCTTGCAGCCGAAGTCGTAGTGCGGGGTGAGCTTCGCCCTGGTCTCGGCGTCGCGCACCTGCGCGAACAGATGCGCCTTCGCCAGCAGCGCGGCCGCCTGATTCAGCGGTTTGGCCTGCCGGTAGTGCAGCACGCCGACGACCATCAGCGCTTCGAGCATGCCGGTGTTGACCAGCCGAGCGGCCTTCTGCGTGAGCGGAACTCTGTCGAACAGTTCCTGCACCACCCCCGGAATCGGCGTGTCGACCTTGGGTACCACCCAGATCGGGGTCCGCTGGAACACGGTCAGTTCGTCGACCTGCTTCGCGACCTCGGGCACCAGCTGCACCGCCGTGGCACCGGTGCCGATAACGGCGGCCTTGCGGCCGGTCAGGTCGTAGTCGGCGTCCCAGTCGGTGGTGTGGATGATCTTGCCCGCGAAAGACTCGATGCCGGGGAACGGCGGGGTGTAGGGCTGGGACAGGAACCCGGTCGCCGCGAGCAGATAGCGCGCGGTCAGCGTCTCACCACCGGCGATCGAGACCACCCACTGCTGGTTCTCCGCATCCCAGCGAGCGCCGTCGACGACGGTCCCGAACCGCATCCGCCTGCGCAGGTCGTATTTGTCCGCCACGCGCTCGGCGTATTCCTTCAGCTCGGCGCCCGGCGCGAACAGCCTGGACCACGACGGGTTCGGCTCGAAGGAATAGGAGTAGGTCACCGAGGCGATGTCGACCGCCAGACCCGGATACCTGTTCACATGCCAGGTGCCGCCGAGATCGTCCTCCCGCTCGAGGATGACGAAATCGCGCAACCCGAGCCGGTCGAGTTCGATACCGGCACCGATGCCACCGAAACCCGCTCCGACCACAATCGCGTCGAGCTGAGGAACCACGCCGAACCTCCATCGTGAGAATGACATGTCATTCTGATTACATCGACTGTAACATCGTCAATGTGACGAAGCCACTCTCGCGAATCGACCAGCGCAAAGCCGAATTGCGCAGGGAGATCATCGATACCGCGTTCGACTGCTTCGCCGAGAAGGGCTATCACGCCACCGGAATCGCCGATATCGCCACGCGCCTCGGCATCGGGCACGGCACCTTCTACCGCTATTTCGCCAACAAGCGCGACATCATCGACCATGTCATCGACGAGGTGAGCGGGCGCATCTTCGGCGCGCTCGACAACGACATGGTGCCCGAAAGCGCCGCCACCATCGAGGAATACGCCGCACTGATCGACCGGATCAGCGATTCACTCAACCGCGTCCTGCTCGACGATCCGCGCACAGCCCATCTGTTGCTGTTCCACGCCACCGGCATCGACGACGAACTCACCGAGCGGGTGTACGGCCTCGTCGACGCCACCGAGATCCTCATGACGCGCTACCTCGATCACGGTGTGCGTGTCGGCTATCTGCGCGCCGACATCGATACCGCCAACACCGCGAAGGCGGCACTCGGCATGATCGTCGCGGGGCTGGTCGCGGGTATGCGAACACCTGATCCCGCGTCGATGGCGGTGTACAGTCACGCCGTGCGGCGGCTGTTCATCGATGGCGTGCGCGCCGCTGCCCGATAACGAAAAGCCGTGGGATAGAAGGGCAATCCTGAGACAATGACCGCTGTGACGCCCGACGATGTGAGCCGCACCCACTTCGCCATGCCGACCCTGGGGCATCGCGGTTATCACGCGGACGAGGTCGACGCCTTCCTGGAAAAGGTGTCGGCCACCCTCGACGGGCAGGGTGGACTCACCGCCGACGACATCCGCCACGTGCACTTCGGCGCACCGCGTTTCGGCGGTCGCGGGTACCAGGCCGACCAGGTCGACGACTTCCTCGACCGGGTGCGGACCGAGCTCGAACATCGCCAGAAGGGCGGCGCTCCCGTTCCGGCGGCGCGCGCGGGCGACGATGTCGCCGAGCTGCTCACCCCCGACGACGTGCACCGCATGCGCTTCACCCAGTCCGCTGTCGGTCGGCGCGGCTACCACGAGGAAGAGGTCGACGCCTTCCTCGACCTGGTCGCGGCCACCCTGGCCCACAACGGGCCGGGCAGCCTCACTACCTCCGATGTGCGCAGTGTCCGCTTCACCGACACCCGCCTCGGCACCCGCGGCTACTCCCGAGAAGAAGTAGACGCCTTCATCGACCTCGTGATCACCGCCATGGAACACCCCGAGCGCCGGCTGTGATATTGGCGGCTGGTGCCGCGGGTTCTCGGCCGCGATGGGCGGCTACGCCGCGGTAGTGGCACCCGTCTCCCTATCCCTGGATGCTGTGGAGTTCGGCTTCGCGCAGGTCGTCGGGGAAGACGTAGCGGCGGAAGGCCCAGAAGCGGAACGCCATGGCCAGCAGGACGCCGAGGATCTGGCCCGAGATGAAGTTGGCGACCATCTGCACCGTCGGATCCACGTGCGGCACACGCAGATTCAGCACGTAGAGCGACAGGGCCTGCGGGATCATGGTAACCGCGATGCCCAGCGCGCTCACCGTGAAGAACAGCGCGGCCTCGTGACTGCGCTGCCTGCCGCCGCGTGCGCGGAACGACCACTCGCGGTTGAGGATGTAGGACGCGATGGTCGCGATCAGCGCACCCAGCAGCCGCGCGGTGAGCGGCTTGTCGCCGAGCACGGTCAGTTTCACCGCGTACACCACGCCGGTGTCGATGAACCAGGTGATCGCGCCGACCACGGCGAATTTCAGGAGTTCCCGGTGCTTCAGGAGCAGGGAACGCAACGGCTCGGGGAGTCGTTGCACCACCTCTAGGACTGCCACCGAATCGACAGTAGACGACGTTGCGGTGCCGCGCCCGCCCGGAGCGGCGCGCGCTCACTCGTAGCGGTCGGCGCTCGGCTGTGGTTCGCGGCCACGCACTTCGATGGCGCCGATGACCAGATCGGGCGGTGGCACCAGGCCGAGGTGTTCCCAGGCGCCCGCGGTCGCGACCCGGCCGCGGGGTGTGCGGGCGACGAGTCCCGCGCGGACGAGGAACGGCTCACAGACCTCTTCCACGGTCGCCGATTCCTCGCCGACGGCGACGGCCAGGGTCGATACGCCCACCGGTCCCCCACCGAATCCCCGCACGAGCGCACCGAGAACGGCACGGTCGAGGCGGTCGAGGCCGAGTGCGTCGACGTCGTAGACCTCGAGCGCCGCCATCGCGATGGGGTGGGTGATGATGCCGTCCGCCCTGACCTCGGCGTAGTCGCGTACCCGGCGCAGCAGCCGGTTGGCGATGCGCGGGGTGCCGCGAGAACGTCCGGCGACTTCGGCGGCGGCGTCGTGGTCGATCTGCACGCCGAGGATGCGGGCCGAGCGGGTGAGGATCTGCAGTAGTTCGGCGGGGTCGTAGAAGTCCATGTGCCCGGTGAAGCCGAAGCGATCGCGCAGCGGGCCGGTGAGCGCACCCGACCGGGTGGTGGCGCCGACCAGGGTGAACGGGGCGATGTCGAGCGGGATCGAGGTCGCGCCTGGACCCTTGCCGACCACCACGTCGACCCGGAAGTCCTCCATCGCCAGGTAGAGCATTTCCTCGGCCGGGCGGGCCATCCGGTGGATCTCGTCGATGAACAGGACATCGCCTTCGACCAGGTTGGACAGCATGGCGGCGAGGTCGCCCGCGCGTTCCAGTGCCGGTCCCGAGGTGATGCGCAGGGCGGTGCCGAGTTCGCCCGCGATGATCATCGCCATGCTGGTCTTGCCGAGTCCCGGCGGGCCCGACAACAGGACGTGGTCGGGGGTGGCACCACGTTGGCGGGCGCCGCGCAGGACAAGTGCGAGCTGTTCGCGCACGCGGGGCTGGCCGATGAATTCGTCGAGTGAGGTCGGGCGAAGGCCCGTCTCCGCTTCGCCGTCGGTGCTGAGATACCGGGCGGTGAGGTCGGATTCGTCGGTCTCGTCGAAGCTGTCGAAGTCGGAGGCGGAGTCCACGGTCTACCTGTTCTTGCCGAGCAGGCCGAGCGCGGCACGCAAGGCGACCGAGGTGGTGGCGGCCGGCTGGTCGCCAAGGACGGCATCGACGGCCTGTTCGGCCTGCTTCGCGGGGAACCCGAGGCCGATGAGCGCCTCGCAAACCTGTTCACGCACAGGCGTACTCGGTGTTTGCGCGCCGGGCGGACCGGTGGGAACAGCCACCTGGTTCACCTTGTCGCGCAGTTCGACGACCATCCGCTCGGCACCGCGTTTGCCGATGCCGGGCACGCGGGTCAGGGCGGCGACGTTGCTCTCGGCCAGCGCTTTTCGCAGCGCTTCGGGTTCGAGCACGGCCAGCACCGCCATGGCCAGCCGTGGGCCGACGCCGGACACGGTCTGCAACAGCGCGAACAGTTCGCGGGCTTCGGTGTCGGCGAACCCGAACAGCGTCATCGAGTCCTCGCGCACGATCATCGCGGTGTACAGGCGGGTCTGCTCGCCGCGGGTGAGCCCGGCGAGGGTCGCCGGAGTGGCATTGAGGCGGTAGCCGACACCCGCGGCCTCGATTACCACATGATCGAGCGCGATCTCGAGTACCTCACCGCGTACCGACGCGATCACCCGCGCACCACCTTCCGTTGTTCGGCGAGCCGTTGTTCGTAGCGGCGGCGGACCTCGTCCGCCTGTGCCTGCGCGGCCGCCATCCGGTCCATCAGCGGCGCCCGCCAACAATGACAGATCGCCAGGGCGAGCGCGTCGGCGGCATCCGCGGGTTTCGGCGCGACCTGCAAACCGAGAATCCGCGTCACCATCGCGGTGACCTGCGCTTTGTCCGCCGTACCGTTGCCGGTGACGGCCGCTTTCACCTCGCTGGGCGTATGAAAGGCCACCCGGATCCCGCGCCGTGCCGCGGCCAGCGCGATCACCCCACCGGCCTGCGCGGTTCCCATCGCCGTCCGCACGTTGTGCTGCGCGAACACTCGCTCGATCGCGACAGCCTCGGGCCGATGGGTGTCCATCCACTCCTCGGCGGCATCCGCCACAGCCATCAACCGCAACGCCAACTCGGCCTCCGGCGGTGTCCGCACCACCCCCACATCGAGGGCGACCACCTTCCGCCCCGGCCCACTGTCGACCATGCTGAGCCCGCACCGGGTGAGCCCGGGATCGACGCCCATCACCCGCACCGGCCACCCCTTCGAAGACACGAACAGTTGTTCGAAAGTCTAGAGCATCTCCCGGTCGCGGCCGACCAACGACACGAGCGTCACGCCGGTCGTGGTGGCAACCCGAGCAACACGGGATCGCGTGCGTGCTCGGCCCAGACTCGCGCCGGATCCGGAATCAACTTGCGCGCTCGTAGGTCGAGCAGGCCGCTCACATAGGACACCGTCGCGGCGACCTCCCCGTCGTCCCTGGTGAGTGTGTGCTCCACCCGATAGGTCTTGCCCTGCCCCCACTCCCAGCGGCAGTCGACCTCGACCGTCTCGTTCGCGCGTAACTCGCGCAGATAGCGAACGTTCAGTTCGAGATTGACCGGCCCCACCCCCGCCGCCAGCAAGTCCGGCACCGAGACCCCCGCCTCGGTCACACACGCAAACCGCGCGTGATCAGCGAACTGCTGATACGCCGCACCGGTGACGTGCAATTGCGGGTCGAGATCGGACACCCGAATTGGAATCCGAACCCGAAACGGCACACTGGTTTCCGCCATGCCCGCGAGTGTGCCACCGGGGTCCGACACATTCCGTCGGCCGAAACCGAGGAACCGGCGACTACGGCGCGCTCTCCAACCCGATCGCCTGGTCGATGAACCTGTTGGTGACGATCGCGTCGGCGGCGAGCCCGTCAGGAACCTCGACACCCCGTTACGCTGAGCCCGGGTGACAAGCTCGACCAGACGCGGGCTGAGCTTGTCGGGTTCACCGGTGCGCACGGACCAGGCGTGCGGGCAGATCTCGTCGCCGGATTCGTGCATGAGCTGCGATTTAACCGGCATGAGCCAGTTCACGTAACATTCCCGGCGGTAGGGGCTCGTTGGAGGCGTAGCCCCGCTGCATCACTCGGCCAGGCTCGGCGACGAACTGGCTGGGCGTGCCTTTGGAGGAGGCATCCGCATACCCGCTTTCACGTCACCATGTGCGACCAGGTAGTCGATGAACAGTGGCCGGGTCGAACAGGACGATGTGCGGATTGACCAAGAAGAAGACTGGTCGACCACAGACATGGCCGCGGTACTACCTTCACCGACCTCCCCGCGGCGTCGCGACTGCGCGGCAACCTCGCCGCCCTGCGTGCTGTCGAATCGAATCTGCTGCCCCTGCACGAGATCATCGACCGCTCCGACGAAGCCCTCAGCCAGAAGAAATCGATGGCCATCGGCATCGAATTTCACACCTACTGGCGCCTTCCACCCCAGAACCCGCCGCTGGTCACCCTCTGCACGATAACCACGGAATGGACCCGACACACCCGGGCCCCGTCTCCACCGCACGCCCCTTGGCCGGCGCGCCTCCGTACACGGCCACACCCAGATCCTCCTCGCGGTCGACGGCCCGCCGCCGCGATGGAACAACACCTGCGCGCAGGCCGCGAAATCTTCACTCACTAACGACGCCGAACAGACTCGGGCACAGCATATTTCCCGGTTCATCGCACCTATACAACAAGTTCGCCGCCGCCTTCACTCGAGTGGAAGCACTACCTAACCGGCACGTTCTATCGCGACGAGCCGGGAATGACCAGCCGAAACCTGCCCCTCGAACTATGGAAAACGAAGACCAACCTGCCAACGAAAATCAAGGCCGAGCAGTCCTCGCCACCTCCCATCAAACAGCCTCCGGACGAAAGCCCCGGTCCGCAGCTTCGCTCAACTCGAAACTGCACCAATCTCTGACAGCTCACCGCTGTCAGAGACCCCAACCCAGACATGCCCACATTCGATAATCGACGATGCCCGGCTACTGGTGAACCGAAGTCTGAT
Organism: Nocardia sp. FBN12; assembly: GCF_050320175.1. Classification (GTDB taxonomy): domain Bacteria; phylum Actinomycetota; class Actinomycetes; order Mycobacteriales; family Mycobacteriaceae; genus Nocardia. Next base: position 3,529,249 of record NZ_CP190048.1, read on the forward strand.
TTCTGGTCCGTCGACAAGAAGCCCCAGTTCGTCATGCAATTGAACTATGGATCCATGCCGCAATCGCCCTGCGTCGCCATCGGTCGGGCCCCAGATACTCCGATCGAGCACAGGAGCTGCACCTTCGGCGATCCTGTGATACCCCGACGAACTCTCGACGGACACATTCGATACAGGCGGCGCGACCAGAACAATCGCCGCCATCAACATACCCGTCTCTAAATCCAATTTTAGCTCGACCTCTCCACCTTCATGCCCTGAAACTCGAAGGTAGAGTAAATCAGTTGAGGGCCGAGGCGACCACGAGACTTTCATCGGAACCCAAGGATCGACCTCGACCGAGGTATCAGAACAGCCCGTGTGTCCAACCACTTTTACCATTGATCTCCAATCAACCGAGCGGGAGCGCACGGATGACAACGGGGAGCTGACCAGCCTCGCGCGGCGGAGCAAATTTCAATTTTCAACCACCAACACGTACGAGCTCATTGTAGGGGACGCCATCCCGGCTGGCCTCGGCGGCCGCAGCCTGCAGACTTTTCATCTGCGCCTGCGTTGCCAGATCCAGTTGCTCCTTGGTAGCGCCACGCCCCGCCATGTGTTGCAAATACTCCACCATATGCTCGGTCGCATTACCATGAACCCACATCCGGTTTTCACCGACCTGCATTTCATAGGAACGAGGCAGTTCACTTCCAGGATAGTTATCCTGCGTTGCCTTGATGTCGTTCCAGAACGGGTCATCTCGAACATTCGGATCAGTAGTCTTTTTTCCTGTTCTCCGGTCTTCGAATTTTTTCACGAGTTGTGTTGTTAGATCTTTGATGCGCTGGATTGTTTCTCTTGTTTGTACACCAACGCGCTCAATGATAACCGCTGCCCGGACCTTTGCCGCTTTGACAGCTATCCTGATCAGGTCCACGAATTTGTCGATGATCTTGGCGACGGCGACAGCGGTCTTGGCAGCCACCGCGGCGCCACCTACTCCGAAGCTGACAGCGGAAGCTACAACGGACAGGGCTAGGTTGACCGCGACTTCGACGGCGATCTCTGTGGCGAGTTGTTCGCACAGTTGCCTGAGGTCTTCTCGGAGGTCATCGTGAGCTGTTTTCTGGTCGCGGCAGGCTTGCGCGAGTTCACCGTACGCGCCGCCGAGATCGCTTGCGGCTGATTTGAGTTGGCGCAGGTCTTCATCGATGAAGCTTGCATCGGGAGAGGTTACCTGCTCGAACAGAGCGGCAGCACGTTCGATTTCAACCGGTGCCGCTGTGACGAAGGCGTTGTTGACCAGGTTGTGCCAAACGTCGCCTGCGCGCGACAGTTTGGCGTGTCGCCGTCGGGTATCGGTATTCCGACCTTCACGGCCAGTTCGAACCCGTCGTCCACAAGCCCGCGACCTGGCCCTCCCGCTGAGGGAGGTACCAGGAGGGATGTGAGTTCCTGTGGGGTGAGAGTAAACGAAGGATTAAGGTTGGGAGCGGCCGGTTCCGGCTCGCCGCTCTTCGGGTCATGGTCGGCGAGGGCATGGTTGTACCCAGCCTGTCTAAGGACCTGGGCGTACCCGTCGAGTGCGAGCACGATGTCGATCGACATGGTGTAGATGTCTTTGCACTGATGGTCGTAGGATTCTGCCCAGTTCTTGCCGTCGCCGACGCTTCCCGCCATATTGGTGGTGTCGCCGAAAGATCTCATAGCGGTTTTAAACGCCTCGAAGTGGCCGAAGGACGCCTTCGCGCAGATGTCGGCCGCGTCGTAATAGGTCTGCGCGGACACATCCAGAACTGTCACGACTGGTGACCCGCCGAGCGGCCAAGCATTTGCAAGTTCGTCGCGACGGCGGCGTTGTATCGGTCCCGTGCCGCCAGCGCTGACGTACGCATGGTCTCGATGCCTTCGGTGACATCCTGAGCGCCGCTCACCCATTTCGTGAACGCATCGTTGGCGGCTACCGCAGACGGGCCGGTCCACTTGGACTGAAGATTGGTCGTGCGTTGCTGGATACCGGCAATACTCTCGGTAAGAACCCGACGAAGCCGCTGAGCTGTGTGGAAATGTCGTCGAGATCGTCCAGGTCAACGCGGTACGAGTCGGTCATGAAGTACTTCCCCCAATGCGTTACGGCAGATCCACCGAGCTGGTGTCCGAGGCGGGTCGCGTGTCCAGCTCGACGTGTGTGTCGGCGACCACACCAACAATTCGGCCATCGTGGCCAATGCTTCCAGAACAGTTTGCGCGCCCCTGCGCGTTTCGTCCCAGCCGACGCGATATGCCGTCGCCGAGTTGCCGGTCCAATTCTCGAGCAACCTGTTGACATCAGCGTCTATCGCGCGGAGTCCGTTCACGAGTTCCTGCGCCGTAAGCTGGACGTATCGACCAGCGCCGGAGACTTCGGCGGGAACGACGTCGAACTTACCGTCCCACGATTGCGACAAAGGTTCCCCCCAAAAAGCGGACATTCGATTGCCGCGAGCCAACCCGATCCTCCGGCCGCCGAAACGAGCCTGGTCCGCGAACTGCTGGTTCGTCGAGCCTATGGCGTGCAGTTGCGGATCGATACCGGATGCACAGATCGGGATCCGCACCCGAAACGGCACTATGGGTTCCCCATGGCCGCGAGTGTGTCACCGGGGTCCGGCACATTCGTGGCCCGACTGATCATCGCGGCCGGCTGCGGCTCGCACTCGCTGACACTTGCCACACACAGTCGCTGAACGGGCGCTATTCGAGGGCAGCGGTGAACACCTCGAGCGCGCGATCGTCGAACAGGACGAACCGCACCAGGGTCACGTTCGTTTCGGCCGCGCGTACGGTCTCGACCGCGATCCGCGCGCCGTCGTCCATCGGCCAGCCGAAGATGCCGGTGGAGATCGCCGGGAACGCGACCGTTGCCGCCCCCAATTCGTCTGCCACGCGCAGGGATTCGCGATAGCAGGAGGCGAGCAGTTCGGATCGGTCCTCGGTGGCCGACCACACGGGCCCGACCGTGTGGATCACCCAGCGCGCGGGCAATCGACCGGCTGTGGTCGCCACCGCCTGCCCCGTTCGCAAACCTTTGCCGTAGTGCGAGGCGCGCAGGTCGCGGCATTCGGACAGGATCTGCGGGCCGCCTTTGCGGTGGATCGCCCCGTCGACACCGCCGCCGCCGAGCAGCGAGGAGTTCGCGGCGTTGACCACCGCGTCCACCTGCTGTTCGGTGATGTCACCCCGGGCCATCTCGATTCGCGTCATGTCGTCATTGTGCCGGGCGTTGACTTCGCCCGCGGGTACCGTCGAGGTGGTCGGTCCGTCCGAGGCGAGGAGAACCACACATGGCCAAACCCACCGGTGACATCGTGGCGACGCCCGAGGGGCGGGATCTGGTGATCACCAGGTCGTTGGGGTTGCCGATCGAGGAGGTGTGGGCGCGGTTGACCGATCCGCATCTGACCTCGGGGTGGTACGGCACCTGGGAGGGCGACGCGGGCACCGGCAACACCATCCAGGTGCAGATGCGGTTCGAGGAGGGTGAGCCGTGGACGGCCATGCGCATCGACGACTGCACCCCACCGATCCACCTCGGCATCTCCTCGACCGATCAGATCGGCCTGTGGCGCCTCGAAGTGACCCTGCTCGATACCGGCGCGGCCACCGAGCTGCGCCTGGTCCACCATCTGACCTCGGAATATCAGCTGGCGGAGATCCCACAGATCGGTCCGGGCTGGGAGTACTACGCGGATATGTTCGTCGCCGCGTGCACGCACACCGAACGACCGGATTTCGCCGACTACTACCCGTCGATGTCGGGCTACTACCAGCAGCGGGCTTCCTAGCCGAAACGTGAACCGCCCCGGCCGAATTCACGGCCGGGGCGGTTCCACGGAAATCCGACTACTCGTCGTCGAGTTCCGCGGCGACCTCGTCGGAGATGTCGACATTGGTGTACACGTTCTGCACATCGTCGCTGTCTTCGAGCGCGTCGACCAGTTTGAACACCTTGCGCGCGCCCTCGGCGTCGACCGCGACCGACACCGACGCCTGGAACCCGGACTCGGCGGAGTCGTAGTCGATGTTCGCGGCCTGCAGGGCCGAGCGCACCGCGATCAGATCGCCGGGCTCGGAGATGATCTCGAAGACGTCGCCGTGGTCGTTGACGTCTTCGGCGCCCGCGTCGAGGACCGTCTCGAGGACGTCGTCCTCGGACAGGCCGTTCTTCTCGAGCGTCACCACGCCCTTGCGGGCGAACAGGTACGACACCGAACCCGGGTCGGCCATGTTGCCGCCGTTGCGGGTCATCGCCAGCCGGACCTCGCCCGCGGCGCGGTTGCGGTTGTCGGTGAGGCACTCGATCAGCACGGCGACACCGTTGGGCCCGTAGCCCTCGTACATGATCGTCTGCCAGTCGGCGCCGCCGGCCTCTTCACCACCGCCGCGCTTGCGGGCGCGCTCGATGTTGTCGTTGGGGACCGAAGTCTTCTTCGCCTTCTGGATGGCGTCGAACAGCGTCGGATTGCCCGCAGGGTCACTACCACCAGTGCGGGCCGCCACCTCGATGTTCTTGATCAGCTTGGCGAAGAGTTTGCCGCGCTTGGCGTCGATTCCCGCCTTCTTGTGCTTGGTGGTGGCCCATTTGGAGTGGCCGCTCATGCCCTACTTCCTTCAAGTCGGTTGCGCGTCTGCCCGGGCGGACAAGCTCGATCCAGCCTACTCACCGTCCGCCACGCCCGGCGACGCGGGCTTTACCGCGCTGAACGAACCAGGTCGGCGAACAGTTCGTGCACGCGAAGATCACCGGTCACCTCGGGGTGGAACGAGGTCGCCACCACATTGCCCTGCCTGGCTGCCACGATGCGCCCCTGCGCGGGCCCGTGCGGCACCCGCGCCAGCACCTCGACACCGTCACCGACTCGCTCCACCCACGGCGCGCGAATGAACACCGCGCGCACGGGCGTGTCGAGGCCGGTGAAGTCCAGATCCGTCTCGAAGGAGTCGACCTGACGCCCGAACGCGTTGCGCCGCACCGTCATATCGATCCCGGACAGGTGCTGGGCGTCGGCCCTGGTGTCGAGCACCTCCGAGGCGAGCAGGATCATGCCCGCGCAGGAACCGAACGCGGGCAGCCCGTCGCGCAGCCGCGCCCGCAACGGTTCCAGCAGGTCGAAGGCCTGCAACAGCTTGGAGATCGCGGTCGACTCACCGCCGGGCAGCACGAGCCCGTCGACGGCGGCCAGCTCCGATTCCCGCCGCACCAGCACCGGATCGGCACCGCAGTGCGCCAGCGCGGCAACGTGTTCGCGCACATCACCCTGGAGCGCGAGGACACCGATGGTCGGCCGGGAGGCAGTCGAGGAAGCGTTCACAGGCATCGAGCTTACGAGCACCGGCGATGTGTGCCCGCTCACGCCGCGGTGTCAAGGTTGCGTCAACGGCGGGTGCATCCGCGCGAAACGGGTCGACACTGCGATATGTGATTGCACTGCTGCCACGCAAGTCTCCTGGACCTGCGCAGATCGTCCCGGAGCGCCGCGGACTGACCGTTCCCACCGGCCTGGCCGGACTGTCCCTCGACGCGATGGCCTCGGTGTCCTACGGACCGGAAGCCATCGTGCTGGTCCTGGCCACCGCGGGCGGGCTCGGACTCGGCATGACCCTGCCGGTGACCCTCGCCATCGCGGCCCTGCTCGCCGTTCTCATCGCGTCCTATCGCCAGGTGATCGTGGCGTTCCCCAACGGCGGCGGTGCCTACGCGGTCGCCAAGAAGCACCTCGGCGACCGGACCAGCCTGCTCGCCGCGGCCTCGCTCATCGTCGACTACGTGCTCAATGTCGCCGTTTCGATCGCGGCCGGTGTCGCCGCGCTGACCTCGGCGTTCCCCGCGCTGCACGGGTACACGGTGGGGATCTGCCTGGCGGTGCTGGCCGGCATCACCGCGCTCAACCTGCTCGGGATCACCGAGAGCGCGAAGGCTTTCATGCTGCCAACGGCGGTGTTCGTCGGCAGCATCTTCGTGGTGATCATCGGCGGCCTGCTGCGAACGGAACCGGCGGCCGTGACGGCGGGGTCCGCGGCGGTCAGCGATATCCACACGGTCGGCGTCCTGCTGCTGCTCAAGGCCTTCTCCAGCGGCTGCGCGGCGTTGACCGGCGTCGAGGCGATCGCGAACGCGGTGCCCAGTTTCGAACAGCCGCGGGTGCGCCGCGCCCAGCGCGCCGAGGTCGCGTTGGGGCTGCTGCTCGGCACGATGCTGATCGGGCTGGCCGTGCTGATCGAGAAGTTCTCGCTCCAGCCGATCGAGGGCACCACCGTGCTCTCCCAGCTCACCGAGGCGGCGCTCGGCCACGGGGTCGGGTACTACGTGGTGCAGTTCGCCACCGTCATCCTGCTCGCCCTCGCGGCGAACACCTCCTACGGTGGCCTGCCGACGCTGACCCGGCTGCTGGCCGACGACAACTGCCTGCCACACCGCTTCTCCGTCGCGACCCCGCGCCGCGTGTACCGCTACGGCGTGCTGACACTCGGAATCAGTGCCGCGGTACTGGTGGTGGCCGCGGCGGGCAGCATGAACGCGCTCGTCCCGCTGTTCGCGATCGGCGTGTTCGTCGGGTTCACCATCGCCCAGACCGGCATGGTGCGGCACTGGTGGCTGACCCGCGCCGAGGGCTGGCGCTGGCGGATCACGCTCAACGGGTTCGGCGCGCTACTGACCTTTGTCGCGGCCGTAGTCACCACCGCGATGAAGTTCACCGAGGGCGCCTGGCTGATCGTGGTCGTGCTGCCGCTGCTGATGCTCGGCATGGAACGGATTCGCCACGCCTACACCAGGATCGGTGGTTCCCGCGGTACCGGTGCGGTGCCCGCGCAGCCGCGCCCGACCGGCACCGCGATCATCGTGCCGATCGCCGAAGTCTGCGAACTCAGTCGCGAAGCGCTCTCGGCCGCCATGTCGATCGGCGATGACGTCACCGCGGTGCACGTCTGCCTGCCGGGCGAGTCGACGACGGCGTTCACGAAAGCGTGGGAGGTGTGGCATCCCGAGGTGCGCCTGGTCCTGCTCGAGGACAGCGACGCCACCGTCGCCGGGCCGGTCGCCCGCTATGTCCGCGACAATTTCGGCGGTCGGCGCAAGGTGGTGGTGATCGCCGAGATCGACCCGCCGAGCGGGTGGGATCGGGTGCTGCCGAGCCACCGCAGCGACGAGCTCGAACGGGTGCTGCGCCGGATGAGCGACACCGTGGTCTGCCATCTGCGCGTGCAGGTTCGGTGATCATGGTCCGGTGCGGCGGCCACCGCACCGGACCACCACCGGCGTACTACTTGTGGCGCGGTGTCCGGATCAGGCCTTCCTGGACGACGGCGGCGACCAGGTTGCCCGCGCGGTCCCAGATCTTGCCGCCGGTCAGCGCCCGGCCGAAGCCGGCCGAGGGCGAGGACTGGTCGTAGAGCAGCCATTCGTCGGCGCGGAACGGGCGCAGGAACCACATGGCGTGGTCGAGGGACGCGTTCTGGGTCGGTTCGTCGGGGTGGATCACCTTCGACGAGCCGAGCAGCGTCATATCGCTCATATAGGCCAGCGTGCAGACGTGGAACATCGGGTCGTCGGGCAGCGGATGCCGGTACCGGAACCACACCTGCTGCGGGGAGACCGCACCGTCACGCGACACGACCTGCTCCTGCGGGACGGTGCGGATGTCCCAGTGCTCCCATTCGCGCATCGCCCACAACCGCTCGGGGGTCATGGTCACGCTCGCGTCGGGCAGGTCGTCGGGACCATCGACCGAGGGCATCACGTCCTGATGTTCGGGCCCTTCGTCACCGTGATGGAACGAGGCCGACATCGTGAATATCGCCTGCCCGTCCTGCACGCCGGTGACCCGCCTGGTGCAGAACGAGCGGCCGTCACGGATGCGTTCCACCAGGTAGACGGTGGGTTCCTCCGGATTGCCCGGCCGCAGGAAGTAGCCGTGCAGGGAATGCACCTGGAAGCTGGGATCGACGGTACGGACCGCCGAGACCAGCGCCTGGCCTGCCACCTGACCGCCGAAGGTGCGCGGTAGCTGAGACTCCGTGGACGCGCCGCGGAAGATGTCGCGCTCCAGGCGCTCGATTGCGAGCGCCTCTTCGATTGTCGCCATGCGCTCGAGATTATCGCCTCGCCGACCGGGCGGTATGTCCGGCTCTCCCGCGACGGCGCGGAGTTTGCTGTGATGGTGGCGTGCCGACATTCACGCCCACCTCGCCCACGGCCCTGGCCCGGCTCGTCGCCGACCGGCTCGTCGAGCTGCCGGGGCGACGGGTGCTCGCGGTCGACGGTGCCGATGCCGCCGTGCCCGTCGAACTGGGCAGGCGGATCGTGGCGACGCTCGCCGATCGAGGTAGATCGGCGGCGGCGGTGTCGGTGCACGACTTCGTGCGGCCCGCGTCGTTGCGGATGGAATACGGGCGTGATGACGAATGGTCTTATCGCACAGCGTGGTTCGATTACGCGGCGATTCGCCGCGAGATCCTCGACGCGATGCGCGAGGACGGGCGGTGGTTGCCCGCGCTGTGGGATGAGCAGCGGGATCGGTCGGCGCGGGCGAGGATTCGCCCCGCGCAGGCCGATCTGGTGCTGGTGCTCGCGGGGCCGATGCTGCTGGGGCGCGGTCTCGACTTCGATCTGACGCTGCGCTTGGAGCTGAGCGAGCAAGCGGCGCTGCGGCTTACGCCGGTCGATCAGCGGTGGACCTTGCCCGCTGTGCGCGATCACACAGCCGAGAATCCCGAAGACGCGACCTGGACGGTCCGCTGGGATCATCCCGATCGGGCGGCGCTGCGTAGCTGACAGCACGGACACCGTTGCGGCCGAGGTGCTCCAGATCCGCGAAAGCCCCGTCCGAGATTCCGGACGGGGCTCGAGCGTGCAGAGATCAGGCGCAGGCGACCGAGGTCTGACCGAGGTTGGTCAGCATGCCGCAGGCCCACGACTTCTGGACCTTCCACTTGCCCTCTTCGGCCACGAACGGCACGTCGACGAGGTTGGTCTGGCCGTTGACCGTGAAGTTGGCCTTGGCGTTGACACTGTCACCGAACGAGGTCACCTCGGTGACCTGCACCTGGACGTTGTTGTCCACAACCGCCTGGGCCAGTCGGTTCGGCAGCTCGGGATCGGCCTCGATGCCCTGCACGAAGTCCAGCTTCTGATCGTTGGGGACCGCCGGATCCAGCGCGGTGCCGAGCTGCGCGTTGAGCTGCTCGACGGTAGGCACGGCAGGCAGTTCCGCGGTGGGCGCGCCGCTCGCCGAAGTCTTGGCGCTGGTAGCGGTCTTGGACGTGGTGTCACCCTTGTCGTCACTGCACGCGCTCAGCCCGAGGGCGGCGACCACAGCCAGTCCTGCGATCGCGACTCGTCCGGTCCTACGAAACTTCATCCACTCGTCCTTACGTCGGGTCGGTCTCTCGCCCACGGGGCGACGGCGGAGGCCGGCGCAACACAGCGCAGGCCTCGATGCCACGGCCCGGACGCTACCCAGTGAATTTGAGGAAACCCTAAGACACAGACAACGTGGGTCTGTGAGACGCGTCGGATTGTGTTGTTCCCCAGTGTTACCCGGGGCGCAGACCGGCCACCGCGTCGACCAGGCGGGCATGAGTCGGCGCGTCCGCTGCGGCGATCAGTCCGTGCGGGGCGGTGTGCAGTGGTTGCCCGCCGAGACCGGTGACCACACAGCCCGCTGCCTGGCATATCGCGATCGCGCTGGTGAAGTGCACGCTGTCACGCAGGTCACCGCCGGTGATGTAGGCGGCGCGGCGGCCTGCCGCGACCCAGGCCAGGGCCAAGGAGGTCGATAACACGCGCGGGTGGAATTCGCCCGCGAAGCCGTCGGCGTCGAAGAGTCGCGCGGGGGTCGACCAGGGGAACGGGTGGTCGAGGTCGACGTCGACGAGGTGGCTTCCGGCGTGCGGGTGTAGTGGCTCGTCGCGGCCGTCGGCGCGGAGGAACGAACCCTGCCCCGCTGTCCAGAAGACCTCGTCGGCGAAGGGGTCGGCGGTTGCCGCCGCCTGCACGGTGCCGGTGTCACGCAGGGCGACATTCACCGCCACGAACGCGGTATCGACCGCGAAATTCCTTGTGCCACAGAGTGGATCGATGAACCACGTGCGGTCGCTGCGGGCTGATCCGGTGACTCCCGACTCCTCGGCGACGAACCGGTCGCCCGGGAAGGCGGTCGCGAGGACATCGAGGATGGCTTTCTCGGCGGCGATATCGGCCTGGGTGGCGAAATCGTCGCCCAGTTTGGCGTAGTGCGTGAGCGGGGCGTGGAAGGCCGTCCGAATCACCTGCGAAGCGACTTCTGTTGCGTGGATTGCGATTTCACTATCTGAGTGGTGCACCGTCTCCAGACTACGGACCGCGCGGCACCCCGGCAGGCGAATCCAGGGCCCTGACGGCGCGCGCATGCGGGGTTGCGCAGAGGCGCTGGCCGGAGCGAATCCGGAGCTACGCCGGAACGGCCAAGTACACGGCGAGGCCGAGGCCGCAGATCCCGACCGCCACGCGCAACACGCTCGGCGGGATCACCTTCACCACCGGCGGACCGCACCAGCCACCCGCCAGCGCCCCCGCGCCGAGGGCCAGTGCCGCGCCCCAGTGCACGGGCCCGAAGGCCGCGAAGCCGACCGCCGCGACCAGGTTCGCGATGCCGAGCAGGAAGCTCTTGAGAATCGATGCGCTCCAGAGGGATTCGGAGGTGCACAGCAGCATCATCGACAGATAGATCACGCCCGCGCCCGCGCCGAAATAGCCGCCGTACACGGAGGTGAGCAGGATGCCGACCGGCACGATCCAGGGCGCGCTCAGCTCGCCGATATGGCGGCGCACCAGCGGTTGCACGAGCAGCGCGATCGACGCCATGGCCACCAGAAACGGCACGACCACCTCGAATGCCCCGGCCGGGGCGACCAGCAACGCGAGCGCACCGAGGAGACCGCCCACCGCCGCCAGCACCGCCCAGCGCACCAGCGTGGGTCCGCGGCCGATGAGTTCGCGCCCGGAATTCGCGGTCGCGCCGACGCCGACAGCGACCATCGCGACGGTATTGGTGACATTGGCCGCGACGGGCGGCAGACCGGCGGCCAGCAGCGCAGGATAGGAGACGATCGAGGCCATCCCCGTGACGAAACCGATCAGGCCGGTGAAGAATCCCGCGACGACGAGCAAGGAGAAGTCGAGCGCGGTCACGGACCGACTGTACGGTATGCCCAGTTGGCAGCAATTTCTGGGCCAACCGCGGCCCACATCGACTCCACACCGCCCACCGGCGGCGGGATCACTCCGACGCGCCGTAGGCCGTGCCAGGATGTCGGAGTGCAGATGACGACTTTCGAGCCGGGCGAACCACCCGTTCGACGTAACCGGCTGGACTCCAACACCGTTGCCCGCCTCGACGACGTCACCACCTTCGCCCAACTGCTCGACGCCTTAGAGCTCGTCCGCATGGATCATCCCGATGCCAGGATCCTGTGCACGCTCGACGACCTCGGCCAGTGCGCGTACACGAGCATGCACGCCACGCTCGGGCTCGTCGAAGGCGACAGCGAACACCCCGACGACGCGGACGACCCCGCTGCCACCCACCACGCCGAGAACGCCACGGTCTCCCGGATCGCCGCCCTGCTCGACAATCCGTCCGCCCGCGTCCCCTGGGAAGCGTTGCGCGACACCCGCAATGCCTCCGAGGACGAGCTCACCGCCCTCGTCACCGCCAATCGCTCCCCCGACCGCGTGGTCGACGACGTCGTCCTGATCCAGCGCGTCCCGGTCGACCGCGACGACCTCGCCATCGCCGGCATCCCCAACGGCTACTTCGCCGACGACTGGTCCACCTACGACAACCACACCGTAGTCCGCCGCATGGCCACCCACGGCTACCGCCACATCGCCATCGGCGCCTCCCTCCTCGCCTTCGCCCGCCCCACTTCCCCGACCCCCGAACAAGCAGCGGCCCTGATCACCGACCTCACCCACCTCTACGGCTCCCCCACCGCCATCGCCTGGCACGAACTGGCCGTCCAACTCCCCACCCACCGCCACCTCATCCTCGGCTACGCCGAGAACTTCGCCGACGCCCTCACCACCGACACCGAAGGCGCAGCGGGCCAGCCGTAGCAGCGACCTGACCGCACTCGAGCACAGCGCTCAGCCGCGAGCCTGCCGACAAACAGATGCGGCGTAGCCGACGTCTGGGCGGTCGACCCACCCGAAAATGCCTCGGCGGGCGTCGTGATCACGACGCCCGCCGAGGCGAATCTCTCAGTGCCCGAACAACTTCGGGCCCACAATCACCAGCCGCGCTCGGCGAGGCGGTGGGGCTGGGGGATGTCTTCGACGTTGATGCCGACCATGGCCTCGCCCAGGCCGCGCGAGACCTTGGCCAGGACGTCCGGGTCGTCGTAGAAGGTGGTGGCCTTGACGATGGCGGCGGCGCGCTGTTCGGGGTTGCCGGACTTGAAGATGCCGGAGCCGACGAAGACGCCTTCGGCGCCGAGCTGCATCATCATGGCGGCGTCGGCGGGGGTGGCGATACCGCCCGCGGTGAACATGACGACCGGGAGCTTGCCGGTCTGGGCGACCTCACGGACCAGCTCGTACGGGGCCTGCAGTTCCTTGGCGGCCACGAAGAGCTCGTCCTCGGACAGCGAGGTCAGGCGGCGGATCTCGCCGCGAATGGTGCGCATGTGGGTGGTGGCGTTGGAGACGTCGCCGGTGCCGGCCTCGCCCTTGGAGCGGATCATGGCCGCGCCCTCGGTGATGCGGCGCAGGGCCTCGCCGAGGTTGGTGGCGCCACAGACGAAGGGGACGGTGAAGTTCCACTTGTCGATGTGGTTGGCGTAGTCGGCGGGGGTGAGGACCTCGGACTCGTCGATGTAGTCGACACCGAGGCTCTGCAGGATCTGCGCCTCGACGAAGTGACCGATGCGGGCCTTGGCCATGACCGGGATGGAGACGGCGGCGATGATGCCGTCGATCATGTCCGGGTCGCTCATCCGGGACACGCCACCCTGGGCGCGGATGTCGGCGGGCACCCGCTCGAGCGCCATCACGGCCACGGCGCCCGCGTCTTCGGCGATCTTGGCCTGCTCGGCGTTGACCACATCCATGATCACGCCACCCTTGAGCATCTCGGCCATGCCGCGCTTCACGCGGGCGGTGCCGACGGTGTTGGTGGTCTCAGGCGTAGTCACGAATGTCTCCTGTGTCATGGGCGCCAATCAAGTCGCTCGGATCGGGGTTCACCGTCGATTCTAGAGCTGCCCGAATTCGGCCTTCATAGCCAGTTGGGCACCACTGGCCTTGTCGCGACCAGCGCAGATGCGGAACCAGTCCACGGCTGGCCTTCTCCAATGGCCTCCTGATCACCGCGCGCCGACCCCGACCGGGTCCGCCGCCGGGCCGCGCCGGGCGCGGTCGAACTGCACGATCACCGCCGCCACAGCCGCGGTGCCCGCAGCGCACCACAACGCCGCGACCGGGGTCTGCGTGCGATCGACGGCCACGCCGGCGACCATCGGACCGAGCACCGCGCCGATGTTGAGCGCGGTGGTGGCCATCGCGCCCGCGAGGCGCGGCGCGGTGGGCGCGGCGGTCCGCACGATCGTCGCGATCAACGCGGATCCGACGCCGAACGCGGCCGCCCCGGTGAGCAAAGTCATGACCGCGACCCCGGCGATCGTGTGCGCGGTCACCGCCGCCAACGCCCACACGCCGACCAGCCCGACCGTGCCCACGGTGATGATGGAGCGGCCGCGGCGGTCGCTGTACCGCCCGGTGAGCGTCACCCCGACGAAGGAACCGAGACCGAACAACGCCAGCACCAGCGGGACCCAGCCCCTGGTTGTTCCCGCGATTCCAGCGGCGATGGTGCCGAGGTAGGTGAACGCGGCGAACGTCGCGGCGTTGACCAATACCCCCACGACCACCGCCGACCGCACCTCGCGCACACCGAGCACCGCCCACTCCGACCACATCGACCGATCCGATGCGTCCGCCCCCGCGCCGTCACGCGGCACCATCGACGCCACCGGGATCAGAACCGCCGCGCTCACCACTGCGACGGCCGCGAAGGCTGATCGCCAGCCCCACAGCTGCCCGAGCAGCGTCCCCGCGGGTACGCCCGCGATGCAGGCCACGGTCACCCCGGACACGATGATCGAGGTCGCCCGCCCGAGCAGCGCGGGCCCGACCAGCCGCGGCAGCGCGGCCAGTACGATCGCCAGAAATCCGGCATTGGCGACCGCGGCGACCGCACGGGTAGCCACCAGCACCGCGAAATCGGTGGTGACAGCACCCACGATATGGGCGACGCAGAAGAGCGCGAGAAACGTTGTCGCCGAACGCCGTAGCGGCCACCGGCCCGCGGTGGCCGCCATCGTCGGCGCCCCCAGCACCATGCCGACCGCGTACACCGAGGTCAGCAACCCCACTGTGCCGAGCGAAACGGCGAAGTCGGCGGCGGTCCGCGCCAGCAACCCCGACATCATGAATTCCGATGTGCCCTGCGCGAAAACCGCGGCAGCCAGCACGAAAACCCCGATGGGCATAGTCAACTCTCCGGATACCGGGACACCGCGCGTCGCGCGCGGTGTCCGAGACGATGCGGCATCGGGCGAATCATGGCCCGGCCGCGAGGAATCGACGATCATCCGGCGTTGCGAACGACACCTCGCACCGGTCCGCGGACCGATGGAGGATTGACCCACAACGCCGCCCGACCCGCAGGCCGGACGGCTACCTTCTGGACGCCTCCGGAGAATTCACCCGCTCACCTTAGGTGAGCCGACACCGGGAACGTCAACTGATTTTCCGACGTCGACCGTCGAGGCGGGAAGGGCAGTCGGTCAGCTTGCGGGACGGTCGAACTGAACGTGGACTTCGGACGCGCCGCGCAACGCCGCCACGGGTGCCGCTTCCGCACGCACCTGTGCGCGAACCCGCGAGCTCATCGATTGGAACGGCGTAACGGTCAGTGTCAGTGTGTGCCCGCTCTTGCGTGGCCGCCAGATTCCGGCGACGGCGCCGTCGGACAGCACCACGCCCGGTGCGCCGACCGTCTTCCATACCGCGCGTTGATATTTCGATTCGACGATGGTGTCGCGATCCCGTGTCTGCGTGTAGGGATCGCCGGGTGGCAGCAGCCGTACACCGTGTGCTTCGTGCGCTGACCGGAGTTCATCCAGGTCCTCGGTGCGGATCCACCGGCGCCGACCGTCGTATTCGACCGGAGCGAGTTCGTTCGCCACCGTGTCCCACCACGGATCCACGTCACCGGCTCGCACACCGAGCCAGGCTGCGAATTCACCACGGGACGACGGTCCGTAGCACCGCAGATAGCGGCGCAGCAGTGCGGCGCGATCCGCTGCGGGGTCGGTCTCGGGCAACGGCTCGCCGAGCCATTCCTCGAGCAGGACGAACGGTGCTGTGTTGTCGGTGCGCGGCGCGATGCAGACGATGCCGCGTAGCGTCAGGATCCGCAGGCAGAAGTGCACGACGGCCTCGCCAAGCGGCTGGTTCGCGCCATACGGACCCGGGGCATCCCAGGCTGCGCGCTGGGTCGCGGTGAGTGTGTCCGCGATGCGTGTGGCGAGCTCCGCGCCGAGTTCGCCGATCGCCACCGCGCGCTGCGAGAGCACCGGGCCGATCTGCGCGACGGTGCGGTCCACCACGTCGTCGAGGCCCATCCCGAGCGTGTCGAGCGCCGGACCGACACCGCTGATCAGGCGCAGCCGCGCCGCCTCGGTCGTCGGCAGGACACCCGAGGTGAACACCGGCGCGTCGGCGGTCGGGAAGAAGTACGGCGAACCACGCATGCACCAGGTCTGTAACAACGACTTGTCCTGCGCGACAAGGTCATCGACGCGCGCACCGGTCACGCCGTCGACCCGGGCCGCCAGTGCGAGCAGCGCCGAACCTGGTGGACTGTTCTGCACCGCGCACGCGCCGGCCACCTCGAGCAGATCGTCGAGCGGTCGCCGGGTGAGCAGATTGTGTGAAAGCAACCGAAACCCGATGACCTCAGCGATTCCGACAGATCTTTCCCGAGCTGCCATGCTTCGCCTCCGATCGTCGTCGCGCACCAGATCGACCGACCGTAACCGCCGCACCGATGACCTCAGCGGACCACAGGCCCCGTGTTGTCCCAGCCGTCTCTCATCATGCCGAACGGTCTACGAGTTCAGTGCCGTCCCGGCCGGGTTTCAGCATCCGAACGCACCACGAGCCCTGCGTCGTTTCGACCGCCCAGCGGCCCGAACGCACCGCGAGCCCGTGCCGTCGCGGCCTTTCAGCGAATCGAGCGGACCACGTGCTTGGTGTCGTCCACGGCCGCGGTCACAGCTTCGGCGAGCAGTTCGTCGAGGTGATACGGGTAGACGGCCTCGCCCGCGGCGTCGAGGCTGCGGATGTCGTCGGCCGAGCACCAGCGGTGGTCGGTGATCGTGCGGCGTTCGAGGGCGGTGAGGTCGGCGGGGCGCCATTCGAAACCCGGCGAGCGCAGGGTGAAGAACAGTTCTTCGGAGCGGATGAGTTCGCCGTTGAACGGGAACACCGCCACGCGTCGCCACAGCGGACCGCGCAGCGCGGCGGGGTCGACGCGCTGGCCGGTTTCCTCGTAGACCTCACGGACCGCGGCGTCGCGCAGGTTCTCCCCCGGTTCGACACCGCCGCCGACGGTGAACCAGAAGGCGACCTCGGGAATCATCGGGTCGTGGCCGCGCAGCAGCAGCACGCGGTTCTGCTCGTCGAGCAGGACGACCCGCGCGGACGTGCGGGTGGTGTGGACGACGAGGCCGGTGGCCGCGGCGGGCGTCGCGCGTTCGGTGATCTCGAAGTAGTGCGGCAGCGGTGCGGTGCCGCCCAGATGCAGAATGCGCACGGGCCTGCGGGTGCGCAGGGCGAGGGTGTCGCGCACGGCGTCGTTGTGGAAGCGGCGCGCGATCAGCACGCGCGCCTCGGCGTCGGCGAGTTCGGCCACCAGCTGGGGTCGCAGGTGGTCGATGTCGACGAGCGACAGCGCGGCGGAGAGCTGGTTCTCGATCGTTTCCCGGTCACCGCGGTCGGCACGTTCGGCGCGATCGGCCAGCGCGGCGAGCTGGGTGGCCCGTTCGGCGCGGCGCGGATCGGCACTCACCGGACCGGCCTCCGACATGGCCACCGCGCGCGCCACCACGGCACGACGAGCGAGCGCGGCATCGAGTGCCTGCCAGGACTGGTCGGAGCGCACGTGCAGCCGGTCGAGGCGGTTCGCGGTGGAGTAGGCCCACACGCCGAGCGCGAGAACGAGCAGGGCGATCAGCCCGAGAACGAGAACGGTGGTCGCGGAGAAGGTGATCATCCGGCGGCCCGCACCCGATTGTCGCCGACGGTGACGGTCTCGTACACCCGCAGGATCTGTTCGGCCACGACGGGCCAGTCGTAGCCGGCGACCACCTGGGTCGCGGTGCGCACGAGACGCTCGCGGGTCTCGTCGTCGGTCAGCAACGTGTCGATCGCGGTGGCCAGCGCCTCGGAGTCACCGATCGGCGTGAGCATGCCCGCCGTCCCGTCGCGCAACACGCGCCGGAAGGCGTCGAGCTCGCTCGCGACCACCGGCGTGCCCGCCGCCATCGCCTCGATCAGGATGATGCCGAAGCTCTCCCCACCCAGATTCGGCGCGACGTACACGTCGGCGCTGCGCAGGGCGGCGGCTTTCTCCTCGTCGGAGACCTGTCCGAGGAACCGCAGATGGCCTGCGTGCTCGCCGGCTTCACGACGCAGCCGCTCCTCGTCACCGCGCCCGACGATGAGGATCTCCACGTCGGGGTGGTGCTCGATGAGGGCGGGCAGCGCACCGAGCAATACGTCCATGCCCTTGCGCGGTTCGTCGTAGCGACCGAGGAACAGCACCGCGCGACCCGCGCGCGGATACCCGTCCAGTGGCGCACCGCGCGCGAACGCCGACACGTCGACCCCGTTGGGAATCTCCACCGCGTCGGAGCCGAGCGCCTCGACCTGCCAGCGCCTGGCCAGCTCTGACACGGCGATCCGTCCGCTGATCTTCTCGTGATACGGACGGAGCACACCCTGAAAAGTGCTGAGCACCAACGACTTCGTGGTCGAGGTGTGGAAGGTCGCCACGATCGGACCCTCGGCGATCTTGAGGGCAAGCATCGACAGGCTCGGGGCGTTGGGTTCGTGGATGTGCAGCACGTCGAAGTCGTTGCTGTCGATCCAGCGCCGGATCCTGGTGTAGGCCATCGGACCGAACGACAACCGCGCGACCGACCCGTTGTAGGGAATCGCGACCGCGCGACCGGCCGAGACGACGAACTCGGGCAGCGGTGTGTCGTCGGAGGCGGGGGCGAGCACGCTCACCTTGTGCCCGCGTTCGATGAACACTCTGGCGAGTTCGACGACATGAGCCTGCACGCCGCCGGGAACATCGAACGAATACGGGCAGATCATGCCGATCCTCACGGCTGTCCCCCCGCCTGCTGCGCGGTGATCCGCGACAGTCGTTCGGGCGACAGATCGCCTTCCCAGAGCGGTTGCAGCATGTGCCAGTCGGCCGGATGCTCGGCGATATCGGCGGCGAACTGGTCTGCGAGGGCCTGCGTCGCGGCCGCGACCCCGCCGGAAACATCCAGTGCCGGTTCGACTTTCAGTCCCCAGCCCTCGGTGCCGTCGTCGCCGACGGTGAACCAGCCGTGCACCGGCATGAGCGCGGCACCGGTCTCGATGGCCAGTTTGGCGGCACCGGCGGGCATCCAGGTGCGCTCGCCGAAGAAGTCGACGGGCACGCCCTTGCCGGTGAGATCGCGTTCCCCCATCAGGCACACGATCCGGTTCTGCCGCAGCCGTTGCGCGAGCGCGACGAACGGCGGCTGCTCGCCACCGGTGAGCGGGAAAACCTCGAAACCGAGGCTCTCGCGGTAAGCGACGAACCGCTCGAACAACGATTCGGGCTTCAGCCGCTCGGCCACGGTGGTGAAGGTGTCGTAGTGCTGCACCAACCACACACCGGCCATGTCCCAGTTGCCCGAATGCGGGAGCACCAACAGGACGCCTCGGCCCTGTTCGAGTGCCGCGTCGAGATGTTCCAAACCGCCGACGTAGTAGTCGACGGTGGTGTGGTCCATCGACGGCAGCCGGAACGCCTCACGCCAATAGCGAGCGTAGGAACGCATGCTCGCCCGCATCAGGTCATCGGGCACCTGCTCGGGCGGCACGCCGAGGACACGTGCGAGATTGCGGCGCAACTGTTCCGGGCCGCCGCCCTTCACCGCACGGTCGGCGCCGAGATCGAAGACCCTGCGCACCAACCCTTCCGGTGCCGAACGCACAAGGCTCCAACCCGCGGCGTACCCCCAGTCGCTCAATCGATCTTTGAGGCTCACGACGCCGATCCCCCTGTCGCGTCCGGCCGCGGCGCCGGCGCGATAACCACCCGGGCACCCGGCGAGTTGCGCACCGCCAGCACTCGCTGGAACACCGTCACGATGCTCAGCACCGCCAGCACCCACATCGCCACGTACACGGCCCAGGTGAGCCAGTCGATCCCCCAGTGCCCGCCGATGCCGGTGAGCCCGGTGCCGACCAGCACGATGACCAGGCGGTCCGGGCGTTCGATGAGCCCGCCGTCGGCGGACAGACCGCTCGCCTCGGCGCGCGCCTTGGCGTAGGAGATCACCTGCGAGGTGACCAGCACGATCAAGGTCAGCGCGAACAGTTGCTTGCTGTGCTCGTGATAGACCGCCCACCAGGCGAGCCCGCCGAAGATCGCGCCGTCGGCCACCCGGTCACAGGTGGCGTCGAGGACGGCGCCGTACTTCGTGCCGCCGCCGCGGGCGCGCGCCATCGCCCCGTCGAGCATGTCGAACATGACGAACAGCCAGATGACCATCGTTCCCCAGAACAGATGTCCGGAGGGGAACAGGGTCACCGCGGCGGCGATCGTCGCCGCGGTGCCGATCAGTGTCATCGCGTCCGGGGTGAGCCCCGTCCCGACGAGCGCTTTGCCCAGCGGCGCAGTCGCTTTCGCAAACGTCTGGCGGCCGAAGAAGCTGAGCACGTTCTTTATTCCTCCCACGCCTCCGCCAGCAGCTGCCGCGTTTCGCGCAACAACTGAGGCATCACCTTCACCCCGCCGACCACGGTGATGAAGTTCGCATCCCCGCCCCAGCGCGGCACGATGTGCTGGTGCAGGTGGTCGGCGAGCGAACCACCGGCCACCCCACCGAGATTGAGACCCACGTTGAATCCGGCAGGCCGCGAGACCTGCTTCATCACGCGAATGGCCCGCTGCGTGAAGGCCATCAGTTCCGCGCTCTCGGCGGGCGTGAGGTCCTCCAGGTCGGCTACCCGGCGGTAAGGCACCACCATCATGTGCCCTGGGTTGTACGGGTACAAGTTGAGCACGGCGTAAACATTCTCGCCGCGGGCGATTATCAGACCGTCCTCGTCCGACATCTTGGGGATATCGGTGAACGGATGCCCGGTCGCGTCCTTGGGCTTGACCTCTCCGGTGATGTAGGACATCCGGTACGGCGTCCACAACCGCTGCAGGCGATCAGGCTGGCCTGCCCCGGCGTCGACGATCTCACCGGCGTCGGGGGCGAGGTTCTCGCTCATGATGCTGCATCCTCTCGGCCTGCCCGGGCGTCCTGCGTGGTGACGCAGGCTAGCGCCTCCGGGCGCTGACCGCTCATGCCTGACCCGCCGCGGAGACGACCTCGAACCCCTCGGCGGTCGGTGAGGCGTTCTCGCGGTGGGCGACCCAGGACTTGATCGTGGCGACCGCGTCAGCGACCGGCACCCCGTTGACCTGGGTGCCGTCGCGGAACCGGAAGCTCACCGCGTTCGCTTCCACGTCACGCGCACCCGCGAGCAACATGAACGGCACCTTCTGCGCGGTCTGGTTGAAGATCTTCTTCTGCATCCGGTCGTCGCTGCGGTCCACCTGGGCCCGCACGCCGGCGTCGCGCAGCTGCTCGATCACCGAATCCAGGTGCGGGACAAAGTTTTCCGCCACCGGGATGCCGACGACCTGCACCGGCGAGAGCCAGGCGGGGAACGCGCCGGCGTAGTGCTCGGTGAGCACGCCGAAGAAGCGTTCGATCGAGCCGAACAGGGCGCGGTGGATCATCACCGGACGCTGCTTGGTGCCGTCGGAGGCGGTGTACTCGAGGTCGAAACGATCGGGCAGGTTGAAGTCGAGCTGCACGGTCGACATCTGCCAGGTGCGGCCCAGCGCGTCCTTGACCTGCACGGAGATCTTCGGACCGTAGAACGCGGCGCCGCCCGGGTCGGGCACCAGGTCCAGACCCGAAGCCTCGGCGACCTTTTCGAGGGTTTCGGTGGCCTCGGCCCACAGCTCGTCCGAGCCCACGTACTTCTTCGGGTCCTTGGTGGACAGCTCGAGGTAGAAGTCGTCGAGGCCGTAGTCCTTCAGCAGGCCGAGGACGAACTGCAGGGTGCTGGTGAGCTCGGCGTGCATCTGCTCTTTGGTGCAGTAGATGTGCGCGTCGTCCTGGGTCATGCCGCGCACGCGGGTCAGGCCGTGGATCACGCCGGACTTCTCGTAGCGGTACACCGAGCCGAATTCGAACATCCGCAGCGGCAGTTCACGGTAGGAGCGGCCGCGCGCGCCGAAGATCAGGTTGTGCATCGGGCAGTTCATCGGCTTGACGTAGTAGTCCTGGCCGGGCTTGCGGACGGTGCCGTCCTCGTTGAGTTCGGCGTCGAGGTGCATGGCCGGGAACATGCCGTCCTTGTACCAGTCGAGATGGCCCGAGATCTCGTACAGGTGCCCCTTGGTGAGGTGCGGGGTGTTGACGAATTCGTAGCCCGCGTCGACGTGGCGCTGACGCGAGTACTCCTCCATCTCCTTGCGGATGATGCCGCCCTTGGGGTGGAACACCGGCAGGCCCGAACCGAGCGCGTCGGGGAAGGAGAACAGGTCGAGTTCGAGGCCGAGCTTGCGGTGATCGCGGCGCTCGGCCTCGGCCAGCAGTTCCAGGTAGGCGTCCATCGCCTCGGTGGATTCCCACGCGGTGCCGTACACGCGCTGCAGGTCCTCGCGGTCCTGGTCGCCACGCCAGTAGGCGGCCGAGGAGCGGGTGAGCTTGAAGGCGGGGATGAACTTGGTGGTGGGGATGTGCGGGCCGCGGCACAGGTCGCCCCACAGCTTTTCGCCGGTGCGCGGGTCGAGGTTGTCGTAGATGGTCAGCTCGTTGCCGCCGACCTCCATGATCTCGGGGTCGTCGATGCCGGACTTGTCGCTGATCAGCTCCAGTTTGAACGGCTCGTTCGCCAATTCGACGCGGGCGTCGTCGACTTCGACGACACGACGCGAAAAGCGTTGCGCGCCTTTGATGATCTTCTTCATCCGCGATTCCAGCTTGGCCAGATCCTCGGGGGTGAAGGGCTTGTCGACCTGGAAGTCGTAGTAGAAGCCGTCCTTGATCGGCGGGCCGATGCCGAGCTTCGCGTCCGGGAACTCCTGCTGCACCGCCTGGGCGAGCACGTGCGCGGCCGAGTGCCGGATCACGCTGCGCCCGTCCTCGCTGTTGGCGGGAACCGGCTCGACGTCGGCGTCTTCTTCCGGGATCCAGGACAGATCCTTGAGCGCGCCGTCGACATCGCGTACGACCACGACGGTGTCGGGGCCCTTGGTAGGCAAACCCGCTTCCCGTACCGCCGCGCCCGCCGTAGTCCCGGCCGGCACTCGAACGAGGGCGACTGGACTGATGGGTGCAGAGGTGGTCACGGGGATGCTCTCCTTGACTTCGGTGCCGGGTCGATCCGGCAGTTCTCGCAGGGTCCTTCCTGCGCCCGCCCATGCTATCGGGAGCGCCGACAGGCCGTGTCGATGGACCTAGGCCGCGTGTTGGTCGATGACAGCGACGAGGACGCCGTCCGCGCCGGGCACGGTGCCGGTCCCCGCGGATCCGCGCGACCCGTTCGCCGATTCAGGGCCGGGCGCGCGCGGCCGCGGCCAGCTGCTCGGCTCGGTCGGCGGGCGAACGTTTCGGGCAACTCGTGCACATCTCTCGGCCGGGCACCTCGTAGACCAGGCAGCACGACGCGCGCCGGACGAAGGTGCGTCCGCCTACGGTGACGAATCGCGGCGTCGGCAAGCGGGCGCCCACGTCGGCCGCGAGGCGGGTCGCGGCTTCCTTGGTGCCCGCGTCGAGCGCGCGGTTGCCGATGGCATCGGCCACGACCGCCCACAGCGACGGAACTCCGGCCCCGGAAACGGTCGCGACCTGGGAAATCACCGCGGTCAAGGTGTCGCGCAGTGCGGTCGCGACCTCCTCGGCAGCGGCGGCGCCGATCTCGCCACCCACATCCGAGCGCACGGAGCGACCGGCGGCGTCGACCGGTACCCGATGGAACCGCGCGCGTTCGACGCCGCCGTCGGGGCGGACCACGCAATCGAATTCGCCCAGTGCGGCGACCGGAGCCGGTGTGCCCGCCGCGTAGGCGACGGCGATCTGCTCGACCAGCGTCGAGGCGACCATGCACCACCACAGGGTGCCCGCGACCCGGGGAACATCGGTGCCCCAGGTATGGCTCATCGCGTCGATCTTGGCGGCGACCCAGACCGGATCGGTGAGCAGATGACCGGGAGCGGTGCTCACGACATCAGGGGACTGCGTAACCATGGCCAATCGACTCCGATCCACCCTGCGACCATCGAAAAGGTACCGAGCAGCCACAACGTCACCAGGACGAGGGCGAAGGTGGCCACCGCGCCGAGCACCTTGATGAACCAGCCGCGCGAGGTGTACCAGTCCATGACGATCCGGTACTTGCCGCGCACCCAGTTCAATGTGTGATGGGCCCAGACGAACTCGGTGGCAAGGATGCCGAATCCCGCGAACACCAGCGCCCAGCCGGGTCCGGGGTACGGGATCGTGATGATCCCGACGATCAGTACCAAACCACCGACCACGCCGACGACGATGCGGTAGCCGAGGTTGAGGGTAGGGCGCTGCGCCACGTGTTCCCGGAAGGCGCGCCCGCGCTCCTTGAACCCATCCCACCGCCCGGCGACGGACTCCTTGTCCGCGGAGTCGGTGCCGTCGGTGACGCGCGCGGCGGCGGTCGAATCGCTGGTCATGATTTCCAGCCTACGAGTCCGACCGCCGCCCGGTCGCGTCGTGCGCGTCCGGTCCCCACCCAGCTGGGCGCAGGATCACGTCACACGGTGACGGCGAGCGCGGCGTGATCGTCGATCGCACCGACCCCGTCGACGGTCACCTCGAGCACCCGCGCACCCGCGATGTCGAAGAACAGCCCCGACACCGTCAGGCCACGTTCGGCGACAGCGCGGCGCACCGCGGGATTGCGGCCCAGCGTCTCGAGCTGCACGGCGACATTGACCATGCTCAGCTGATCCACCTCGCTGTACCCGGCTGCCCTGGCGGCGACGGCTACCGGATGACCCGCGCGGAACCGCTGCAGCGCCGGCTCGGCGTGACGCAACCAGGAACCCAGCCCACCGCCGGTGTCGGCCGCGGAGTGGACGGCCTTCATCGCTCCGCAGGAGGAATGCCCACACACCACCACCGAACGGACCGCGAGCGAGTCCAAGGCGAAACTCAGTGCCGCTTCGACCGAATCGTCGCCACTGACCGGCACCAGATTGCCGACATTGCGAACGGTGAACAGGTCACCCGGGCCGCTGTTGGTGATCACATTGGGCACGATTCGCGAATCCGAACAGGTGAGGAAGAACGAATCCGGGTCCTGGTGCATGCCGTCCAGGTGCGGACGCACCACATGCGCGTGGCCGCGATGGAAGGCCGCGATACCCGCGGTCATGGCGTCGCCGCCGGATTTCTGGTGCCGCCACGGCCGGAGCATGTCGTCGATGGCGACCCGGCCCAGCGCGCGCGTCGGTGGCGCGGCCGGGGTATCGGCCATCTTAGCGTGCCCGATCTCGACGAAATCGACGCGGCCACCGGTGCTTTCGTGCTGGCGCTGCCAATCCTCGATCGCCTCGAACGCGGCATGGTCGAGGAAGTCGACGGTCATCTCCACCGTCACATCGACGCCTGCGGGCACCTTCGCCAGCTCGGCCGACAGCTTCGGCAACGCGAGGAAGGTGCACGAACCGTCGATGTGGACCTGCCAGTCCCCGCCGGCCAGCGGCTTCGCGTGGACGTGCACCCGCACGACTCGCCACAGCAGCAGGCCGAACGCCAGGCCCAAGCCGATAACAACGCCTTCCAGCAGGTTGGTGAACACCACGCCGAGCACAGTCACCACATAGACCAGCAGGTCACCGGTGCGCCGGGCCAACCGGATGTGCGCCAGTTTCAGCAGCTGCATGCCGATGACGATGAGCAGGCCCGCCAGCGCGGCCTTGGGGATCTGTTCCACCAGGCCGACCAGCGCCACCGAGAACAACAGAATCCAGAGACCGTGCAGAACGGTCGAAGCCCTCGTGCGCGCGCCCGCCTGCACATTGGTGGCGCTGCGCACGATCACACCGGTGATCGGCAAGCCACCGACCAGACCTGACACGACGTTCGCTGTGCCCTGACCGATGAGTTCCCGATCGAAGTTCGTGCGCGGACCGGTGTGCATCTTGTCGACGGCGACGGCCGAGAGCAGGCTCTCCACGCTGGCGATCAAGGCGATGGTCAGCACCATCATGGCGATGGCGGACCAGTTGCCCGAAGGCAGTTCCGGCAGGCCGAGCGCGTCGAAGATCGACCCGCTCAACGCGATGCGCTCGACGTCGGACAGGCCGAGCGAGAGCACGGTGCCGACGAGCACCGCGACCAGTGGGCCGGGCACCGCGCGCAGCTTCGGTGGTACGTACTTCCAGCCGAGCATCACCGCGATCACCACGGCGCCGACGAGCGCGTCGTCGCCGTGCAGCGACAGCAGCTGACCGGGGAGTTCGATCAGATTGCGCAGCGCGGTGCTGTGCGAGGAACCGCCGAGCAGCACGTGGATCTGCTGCAGGGCGATGGTGATGCCGATACCGGCCAGCATGGCGTGGACCACCACGGGCGCGACGGCGAGCGCGGCCCGCGCGATCCGGCTGAGCCCGAACAGGATCTGCAGCACGCCGGCGGCGACCACGATGAAACAGGTTATGCGCCAACCGAATTGGGCGATGGACTCGGCGACGACCACGGTCAGGCCCGCGGCGGGACCGCTGACCTGTGGGACCGAGCCGCCGAGCAAGCCCACGACCACACCACCGATCACGGCGGCGACGAGACCGGCGGCGATCGGTGCGCCGGAGGCGACCGCGATGCCGAGCGAAAGCGGCAGTGCCACCAGGAAAACCACGATGGAGGCGGGAAGATCGTGACGCAGCAGCGTCTGCTGCCATGCGGGGCGGGACGACTCGTTCAACGGGCCGTCCGCGCGGGGCGGAGCAAGATCGTTTTCGACAGACATGATTCTCCTTCGCCGGCTCCCGGCGCTGGGCCGAGGCCGATCATCGCAAGGCGGTGGTGACGCAAAGGGGACCCCGGTGCAACGTCGAACCGGGTCGAAGATGGATCCAACCTATTGGTAAAGAATTGGCAAAGCCAGTGTGCCGCAGAAACAGTGGGTCTCGCCATAACGGCAGGCAGTCTGTGGTGTGAGCCACAACTATCCCCCTTTACACCGGTTCGGCTGCCGCGCGACGAGCCTCGTCGAACTCGGCGATCCCGTCGGCGGTGATCTCGATGACCCGCGCGGTCGCCAGGTCGAAGAACAGACCCGACACCGCGACCCCGCGCTCCTGGATGCCGCTGCGCACCGCCGGATAGTCGATCAGGGTCTGCACCTGCCGTGCCACGTTCACCATGCCGAGTTGGTCGATCGGACCGAAGCCCGCCAGCCTGGCGGCCTCGGCGACGGGGTGACCGGCGTGGAACGCCGTCAGCGTGGGCTGGGCGTTGGCCAGCCAGTCGTCGAGTCCCGGCCCGGCCTGCACCTGCCGGTACAGCGCTTCCATCGCGCCACAGCCGCTGTGCCCGCACACCACCACCGAGCGCACGTCGAGCTTGTCTAGCGCGTAGATCAGCGCCGCTTCCACCGAAACGTCGGAGCCGCCGACCGGCACCAGGTTGCCGACATTGCGCACCGTGAACAGGTCGCCCGGGCCACTGTTGGTGATGACGTTGGGCACGATGCGGGCGTCGGCGCAGGCCAGGAAGAAGGTGTCGGCATCGGGCCGGTGCCGCAACCCGTCCAGGTGTGGACGCATCAGGTGCGCGTGCTGGCTGTGGTAGGCCGCGATGCCCGCGGCGATCGGGTCGACCCCGCCGCTGCGACGCCACGGCCGGATCGCCTCGTCGTTCGCTTTGCGCGCGTGACCGTGCGCGGGCGGTCCGTCGTTGGTGCGGGCCATCCGCGCGGCGCCGAGTTCGACGAAGTCGACTGTGCCGTCGCCGGATTCACGGGCATCGGCCCAGTCCGAGAGCAACTCGCACGCTGCGTGGTCGAGGAAGTCCACGCTCAGTTCGACGGTCACGTCCACCCCCGCCGGTACCTTCGCCAGTTCGGTCGTGAGCCGGGGCGCGGCCAGGAAGGTGCAGGTGCCCCCGATGCGTACCAGCCAGGTCCCGTCGGCGCGCGGTGCGGCGGTGATGGTGAACTTCACGACCCGCCACAGCAGCAGCGCGAACGAGGCGAGGAGTCCGATCACCATGCCCTGCAACAGGTTCAGCGCGACGACGGCGATCACGGTGACCAGGTACACATAGATGTCGCCGGTGCGGCGAGCACGTTTGATGTGCGCCAGCTTCACCAGCTGCACCCCGATCAGCACCAGCAGCGCGGCCAGCGCCGCTGTCGGAATCTGGCGGACCAGGCCGACCAGCGCGATCGCGAACACCAGGATCCAGCCACCGTGCAGCACAGTGGCCGCCCTGCTGCGCGCGCCCGCGTTGGCGTTGGTGATGCTGCGCACGATGACCGCCGCGATCGGCAGGCCGCCCAGCACGCCCGAGACCATGTTCGCCGCACCCTGACCGAGCAGTTCCCGGTCGAAGTCGGTGCGCTGGTCGGGGCGCAATTTGTCGACCGCCACAGCCGAGAGCAGCGTCTCCACGCTGGCGATGAGGGCGATGGTGAGCATGGTGAGCGCGAGCGGCAGCCACCCACCGTGCGGCAACGCGGGCAATCCGATGCCGTCGAGCAGCGAGCCGTCCAGGCGAACTCGTTCCACCGTCACCGGCAGCACCAGCGAGACCACCGTCGCCAGCGCCACCGCGACCAGCGGACCGGGCACCACCCGTACCCGGCGCGGCAGGTACTGCCAGCCGATCAGTACGGCGATCACGAGCAGCCCGACGAACAGATCACCCTTCTGCACCGACATCACCTGACGCGGCAGCGCGACGATGCTGGCCCACGACGAACTGACCGTCGTTCCGCCGAGGAGGACGTGCACCTGTTGCAGCGCGATCACCACCCCGATGCCGGCGAGCATCGCGTGCACCACGACCGGCGCGATGCCGAGCGCGGCGCGCGCGATGCGACTGAGCCCGAACAGGATCTGGATGACACCCGCGCCGACGGTGATGAAACACATAGCGGCCCAACCGAATTGCTGGACCGCCCCCGCCACGACGACTGCGAGACTCGCGGTCGGCCCACTGACCTGAACCTTCGAGCCGCCGAGTAACCCGGCGACCACCCCGCCCACGGCGGCGGCGATAAGCCCGGCGACGACCGGCGCGCCGGAGGCCAGGGCCACCCCGAGCGACAGCGGCAGGGCGACGAGGAAGACTACGAGTGATGCTGGAAGGTCTTGCTGGAGAACCGATTTCAGTGACACGCACGACAGCGTGCGTGTCGTGGAGGTAGTAGTGGTGCCCGGATCATTGTCGGTCATCATTCTCCTTCGCCGGGGCGGGTGAGCTCCCGGTTCATCGGTCGAACATGCACTGGCAATTGATGCTGAGCTGCGAGCGAACGGCGGATCTGCGGCACTGCTCGAAGAGCTCGGACCCCAGACACAGAGTCGCGTTAATAGTAAAGAACTTCCCAAGCATTAGAAAATGTTCCGGGAAGAATGGGACGGAATCGCCGTCGTTTTGTGACCTCAGTCACAGAGCAAGTTGTCGGCCAACCGCCGCTGCGTCGCCTGGTCGAGACCGGCACGGGTCGCCCACTCGGCAGGGCCGCCGTGCTCGGCATCCAGGTGCGCCAGGAACTGGCGCATGGTGGTCGCGTCGGCGGCGTAAACCCAGGCGGGGAGCCGATCGACCGCGCCATCCGCCTGTGCGCTCCGGGCCCGCAGCGCCGCGATGTTCGGGGTGGTCGCGGCGTAGTCGGCGATGATGTCATCGGCGCGCACCCCGGCGACGGCGAGCAGCAGGGCGATCACCACCCCCGTGCGATCCTTGCCCGCGGCGCAGTGGATCAGCGCGGGCAACTGGCCCGGGGTCGCGAGCAGGCTCAGCACCGCGGCGATGTTCTCGCTGCTGTGCTCGAGGTATTCGCAGTACCGGTCGAACATGCTTCCGTCGGGCGAGACCTCGGTGAGGTCGAGCCGCACCCGATCCGCGCCGTACACGTGCAGGTTCCGATAGGTCGCCACGGCATCGATCACCGAACCCGTTCCGTCCGTGCCGATCTCACCGGGCGCGCGCAGGTCGACGATGGTGCGCAGACCACATTCGCTCAGCAGGAACGACACATCCGCGGCGTCCAGCCCGGTGAGCAGGTCCGATCGCAACACCCGCAGGCGGCGCACCGACCGCCCGTCCGTCGTCTGCAACCCGCCCAGATCCCGCGCGTTCACCGCACCGCGCAGCGGCAATTCGCGGTCCATCGAAGACGTCGCACCGTTTGTCATCACAATCCCCGTTCTCATTTTCCCAGCACCTACTCGCACACGTTGATCAACGGTATTCGGTGCCGGACACCAGACATTCCGGAATGCGGCTCACACCGAATGCGATCGGGGGTAACTACCCAGGTCAGAGCGCTGATGCAGTCGATTCGATCAGCAAATGCGATGGACGGATCGGAATATTCGATGCGAGTCGGCCGGGCTCGTTCTCCTCGATACCGTCGGGCACGGAAACGTCCGTGTCGAAAGGTACGCCGAATGCACCTGACCATCGTCGGAAATCGAGCCGGTATGCCCGCCGACGGCGCCGCCAGTTCGGGCTATCTGGTCGAAACCGGCCAGTCGAAAGTCCTGCTCGACTGTGGCCCCGGGGTCGCGGTGATGCTCGGCAAGTACCTGCACGCGAGCTTGCTCGACGCGGTGGTCATCAGCCACCTGCACCTGGATCACTGCTACGACGTGTTGCCGATCGGCAAGCAGGCGATGCGCCGAGCGGCCGACGCGCCGGATCGCCGGATCAAGCTGTTCGTGCCGAAAGGTGCTCGTACGAAGCTGGACCAGCTCGCGGCGCTGTTCCCGGTGCGGACCTACCCCGATCTGAACCGGGCGTTCGACCTGGCCTACGAGGTCATCGAGTACGAGCGCGGCGCGGCCCACGCGCTCGCCGACTGCAGCATCGAACTGGTTCCCATGGTGCACAGCGAGCCCGACTGCGGCGTCCGTATCGAAAGCCCCACCGGCAGTGTCGCGTTCACCGGCGATACCGGCTGGAACGACAATCTGGTCGCCCTCGCCGCCGATGTCGACATCTTTCTCGCCGAGTCCACCCTCGTCGAGCCGGATCGCACACCACACGGCCATCTTTCGGCCACCGAAGTCGGGCGCGCCGCCGCGGCCGCGGGTGCGCGCTCGGTGGTCCTGACGCACTTCGGCTCAGCGCAGGACGCGTGGCAGCAGGCTCGCCGCGCTGATGTGTCCGCCGAGTTCGACGGGCCAGTGCACCTGAGCCGGCCCGGCATGCGGTTCTCGGTACCCGCCGAGCAGCCCCGCTGACCGCTACACCGCGATCGTCAGTGTCGCGAGGCCGCGCAGATTGATCCGGCCGTTCCAGGTCAGATCGACGACCGCGGCCTCGGGAAAGCGGGTGACGAAGCGCGGGAACACGATCCGGGCCTCCATCCGGACCAGGGCCGCACCGAGACAGTGGTGGATGCCTGCGCCGAGTGAGACGTTCTGGTGCGCGTTCGGCCGGTCCAGGCGCAGTTCGTCGGCGTCGGCGCCCCAGAATTCCGGGTCTCGGTTGGCCGCGGCGAGGGCGCCGATCACCCAGCTACCCGCCGGGATCTCGTGCTCGCCGATGTGCAAGGGCGCGAGGGTGATTCGCCGCATCAGGTGCACCGGGGTGTCGAAGCGCATCAGCTCGTCGACGGCACCGGCCGCCAGATCGGGCTCGGTCCGCAGCCTGCGTGCCTGGTCCGGATGCCGCAGCAGCGACAGTATTCCGCTGCCGAGATGGGTCACGGTGGTCTCGTGGCCTGCGATGTAGAGGAACATCACCTGCGAGATCAGTTCGTCCTCGCTGAGCATGTCGCCGTTGTCCTCGGCGCTGATCAGCGCGGTGAGCAGATCGTCGCCGGGGGTGGCGCGTTTCCAGCGGATCAGTTCGCGGACCATCCCGAACAGTTCCTGGTTGGCGGCTCTGATCCCGGCCTGGGTCTGCGGGCTCGCGAAGGGCTCGAACACCAGCACGACGATCTCGGTGAGCTCGCGCAGCCGGGTGTGCTCGCCGACCGGGATGCCGAGCATTTCCGAGATGATGGTGAAGGGCAGCGGAAAGGCGAGTTCGGCGATGACATCCGCGGTGCCTGCCGCGGCGATGCGGATCAGTGCTTCCTCGACCAGTTCCTCGACCCGCGGCTGCAGCGATTCGATGGAGCGGGGTGTGAAGGCCTTCGAGACAAGCCTGCGCAGCCGGGTGTGGTCGGGCGGGTCCTGATCCAGCATCGACAGCCCGCCCATGACGCGGCTCTCCTTGCGGACCTCGGTGCTGCCGCTCTTCCAGGCCGGCAGATGCCGCAGGTGCTGCTCGTCGACCGAGTGCGGTGAGCGCTGCAGGGCGGCCACGTCGGCGTGGCGGGAGATGATCCAGAATCCGAGCGGATGTCGCTGCGCGGGTCCCGCGGCGCGGAGCTGGGCGTAGTGCGGATAGGGGTCGTCGGCGAAACCCGGTGTGGTGGGGTCGAAGACGAAGGTCTCGGTGCTCATTCCAGGTATCGCTTTCTTGCCGCTGCTCGCATGATCTTTCCGCTGCTCGTCTTGCGCACCGTGTCCGGCGCGGCCAGCACCACGTCCGCGACGGCGAGTTCGTGCTCCCCCAGCACCGCCGCGCGGATGGCGCCGGTGATGTCGTCGGCGTCGGCGTCGGCGTCGCGCTTGATCTCCTGGACGACGACGAGCTTCTCGCCGTCGCGACCCGGCACCGCGAACGCCGCGCCACTGCCGGGCCGCAGCGCCGGGTGCGCCTGCTGCACGGTGTGCTCGATGTCGTGGGGGTAATAGTTGCGGCCCCGGATGATGATCATGTCTTTGAGCCGGCCCACCACGTACAGCTCACCGTCGACGACCACGCCGAGGTCGCCCGTGCGCAGGTAGGTGCGCGCGGGGTCGGCGGCGTGGAAGGTCTCGGCGGTCGCCGCGGGCAGGCCCCAATAGCCCTGGGCGACATGGTCACCCGCTACCCAGATCTCGCCGGCCCGATCCGGCGGGCAGAGGTTCCCGGTGTCCGGGTCGACGATGCGCAGGTCCTCGCCCGGCAGCACTGAACCCGAGCCGACGAGCGTGCGGCCCCGATCCACCGCGGCCGCGACGTAGCGTCGATCGGCGAGCGCATCGATGTCGGCGTCCAGCAACCGCGGACCACGTCCCTTCCCGCTCGCCGACACCAGCAGCGTGGCCTCCGCGAGCCCATAGCACGGGAACACCGATCGGTCGCTGAAGCCCAGTGGTGCGAAGGTTTTCGCGAACCTGTCCAGGGTCTCGGCCCGGATCGGCTCGGCGCCGTTGAAGGCGACCTTCCACGAACTCAGGTCGAGATCGGGCAGTTCGCCCGCCGCGGCGGCGCGCGCGACACAGGCGTCGAAGGCGAAGTTCGGGCCGCCGCTGGTGTGCGCGCGATAGCGCGAGATGGCCTCGAGCCAGCGCAGTGGCCGCCGGATGAAGGTGCTCGGCGACATCTGGATACAGGTCGCGCCGACGTACACCGGTTGCAGCACATTGCCGATCAGGCCCTGATCGTGGAAGAAGGGCGCCCAGCCGACGACGGTGGACTCCCGGTCGTGCCCGAAGCTGTGCCGGATCATCTCCTCGTTGGCTACGAGGTTTCGATGCGTCACCATGACACCCTTGGGCGCGGCGGTCGACCCGGAGGTGTACTGCAGGAATGCCACGGAATCCGGATCGGCGACCGACGGGGTGAACGAGGCGTCCGCCGTGGCCAACTCGTCGACAGCCAGCCACTGCCGCGCGGTACAGAGCGGCTCGAGCACCGATCGCAGCGGCTCGAGCAGCCCGCCGATCGTCAGCACGGCAGTAGGCGCGCAGTCGGCGACGATCGCGCGGGTCGCGTCCTGGACTTTGCCACGGCGGGGCGGATTCACCGGCACGGCGATGATATTCGCGTAGAGGCAGCCGAAGTAGGCGGTGATGAATTCGACGCACTGCGGGAAGACCAGCAGGGCACGCTCGCCCGGCTCGCACCGTGCGCGCAGCAGTCCCGCCACCGCCGTCGCCTGTTCGTGGAGTTCACGATAGGTCGTGGTGGTGTGCTCGGCGCCGTTGTCGTCGAGGAAGATGTAGGCGATGCGATCCGGGTCGTCGGCCGCGCGACGCGCGAGGATGTCGGGGAATAGCTGCACGTCGGTCCTCAGGTCAGGGCGGCGGTCATGATCGCCGCGACGGCCGCACGATGTCGATGGTGGAACAGGTGATCGCCGGCGAACTCGTGCGTGGCGAACAAGCCGTCGGTCAGTGCGCCCCATGCCCACACCTCGTCCGGATCGGCGATCGGGTCCTCGGCGCCGTAGAACGTCGTGATCGGGCAGGTGAGCCGGGGCCGCGGCCGATGGGTGTACTCCTCCGACAGCTCCAGGTCCGCCCGGGTCAGCGGCAGCGCGTACCGCAGGAAACTCGCGCTTCGGCCCGCCGCGCCCCAGGCCCCCATCGCGGCCATCGCGGCGGCGAAGTCGTTGTCGGGCAAGCGATGCAGGACCGCGCGACTCGCCGCCAGGTGTGGTGCCCGGCGACCGGATACGAACAGGTGAACCGGTGGCCGGCCGGCGACTGTCAGCGCGCGAGCGAGTTCATAGGCGATCAGCGCGCCCATACTGTGGCCGTAGAGTGCGACCGGCGAAGCTCCCGATCGGGTGATCTGACAAGCCAATTCGTCGACTGCCTCGCCGACCCGGTGCAGCGGCGGATGCTGTGCGACGTCCTCACGGCCGGGGAGCTGGACCCGGACGACGCCGATCTCAGGTCCGAACAGGTCCGGCCAGCGGTTGAACGACGAGGCCCCGGCGCCAGCGTGCGGGATACACACCAGCCGCACCGCCGCGGAGCCGGCGGCGCCGCGCAACCACGATTTGGCCAGTCCGGTGCCCGTCATCGGGCCCGCCGCACATCGGCGGGAAGGCCTTTCAGGCCGCGCACGATGAAACTGTGGTCCTGCCACTGGAATTCGTCCGATCGCGCTGCCAGCGCTTCCGAACGGACGAACAGGTACTCGAAGGCGACCTGCGCCTGCAGTTCGGCGAGCAGTCCGCCGAGACACCCGTGCATACCGTGGCCGAAGCCGAGATGTCCGCCACCGGTGCGGGTGAGGTCGAACTCGTCGGGCCTGGCGAAGACGGCGGGGTCGCGGTTGGCCGCGCCCAGGCACACCAGGATCTGCTCGCCCGCCGAGATCCTGGCACCGCCGAGCTCGACATCGCGGGTGGCCAGACGCTTGGTCAGCTGCAGCGGCGGATCGTAGCGCAGGGCCTCGGTGACCGCCGCCTCGACCGATTCCGGTCCGCGCCGGAGCAGGGCGGCCTGCTCGGGGTGCCGCAGCAGCGCGAGAGTGCCGTTGCCGATCAGCGATGTGGTGGTCTCGTTGCCCGCGACGAAACACATGATGCAGACGAAGACCACTTCCTCGTCGGTCAGCACATCGCCGCCCCCGGTTCGGGCGGCCAGCAACTGGCTGATCAGATCGGTGCCGGGCCGAGCTCGACGCTCGGGCAATACGGCGTCGACGGCGGCGGCGAACTCCTCGACCACAGCGCAGACCTGTTCGAAGTCCCCGGCTTTCATCATCCCGGGTTCGAGCAGGAATCGGATGTCGTGGGTCCACGGCCCGACCCGCGCGTGCAACTCCGCGGGTAGATCCATCCACTCGCACAGCACGGCCACCGGCAGCGGCCCGGCCAGGTCGGCGATGACATCCAGGCCACCGTCGCGCCAGGCCCGCTCCATCAGGTCGCCGGCGATCCTGGCCACCAGCGGGCGCAGCGACTCCACGGACCTGGCGGTGAACACCCGGTTCACCAATCCGCGCAGCCGCGCGTGATCGGGGTTGTCGGTGAACACCAATGACTTTCGCCCGAGCCGCTCGATCTGCGCGACGCTGCAGTGCCCGAGCCGCTCGGCCTGCCTGCTCACCAGAGTGGGGATCAGACCGGCGCTGAACGAGCGATCGTGCAGTACCCCGCGGACCTCGGCATGCCGGGTGAGCACCCACATGCCGAGCGTCCGGTGCACCGGTTCGGCCTCGCGCAACTGCTGGTACAGCGGATACGGGTCGTGCCGGAATTCGGCACCGAACGGGTTGAACCGGACCCGCGCCCTGGTCGGCGCGGCGGATTCGGGCGCGCTCATGCCGACCGCCCACCATGGCCGGCGAAGAATCCGGTGCGATACGGCACCAGCACGAGTCGCAGCAGGCCGATCTTGCCCATCCGGAAACCGAGCGCCGACAGTTTCAGGTAGCGCTCGTAGCGGGCCACCACATCATCGCCGACGATCGCGGTGGCTTCGGCGCGGTGCGCCCGCAGCCTGCGTGCCCACTGTTCGCACGTCCAGGCGTAATCGAGGCGCCCGTTGCTGATCGAGCGCACCTCGAACAGTCCTTCGGCCGCGGCGGTGATCTCGGCCAGGGTCGGCAGGTCGGCGTCGGGGAAGATCTCCTGTTGCATGAAGGCGCTGGCTCGGTCGCGGGACATGTTCGCGTAGGCGATGGTCTGCAGCGACAGTGTGCCCTCGGGCGTCAGCCAGTCGCGGCACCGCGTGAAGAACTCCCGGTACACCCGGATCTTCTCGTCCGGTGAATCGTCCGGGGTCGCGAAGTGCTCGAAGGCACCGATCGAGATGATGCCGTCGAATCGGGTGTCCGGCTCGTAGTGCAGCCAGTTCTCGGTTCGCACTTCGACGCCGGGATGCGCGCGCGACCGGACGAACTCGGCCTGCTCGGGGCTGAGCGTCAGCCCCACGGACCTGGCCACGCCGGCTCCGGCCAACCGCGCGAGGATCGCGCCCCATCCGCAGCCGATGTCGAGGACGGCGGTGGCGTGCTCGGCGTCGATCGCGTCCAGATGGCAGCGCAGTTTGCGGTCCTGCGCGAGTTCCAGTGTGTCGTCCGGATTTTCGCGCAGTGCGCAGGAGTAGGTCAACGACTCGTCGAGCCAGAGGCGATAGAAGTCGTTGCCCGCGTCGTAGTGGTGACGGATCGCTGCGGCGGCCGCGGTGGACCGCTCGGTATGCACCGGCATCGCTACCCCACACTCCGCCGGCTCTGCTCGTGCAGGTAGGCGGCGACAGCGTCGAGGTTCGGGTTGTCGAACAGGTCCTCGGGTGCCAGATCGACTCCGTAGCGGTCCTCGACCTCGATCAGCAGCGCGACGGCAAGGGCCGAGTCGATGCCGAGGCGGTCGAAATCGGTGGCCGGGTCGATGGTGGCGGCCGGTACCTCGAGCAGACCCGCGAGGTATTCCTGACACCAGGTGACAATGGCTTCTTTACTCGTATCCACGGTGAGAATTCCTTAGATTCGCTTGGCTGCCATGCGTTCGGCTGACGGCATTTTCAGGTCCCAGGCGAGACCGCAGAATGCCAGTGTTCGGATGAGCCAGAAACCGGGGTCGAGTCGATACCAGTCCAATCCGAAAGAGGGCGATTCGGGAAAGGCGTGGTGATTGTTGTGCCACGACTCCCCCAGCGTCGCCAGGGCGAATACCCCACCGTTGTGACTGTTCTCGCGGGATTCGTAGTTGCGGG
This sequence comes from Nocardia sp. FBN12, assembly GCF_050320175.1. GTDB lineage: Bacteria > Actinomycetota > Actinomycetes > Mycobacteriales > Mycobacteriaceae > Nocardia. Next base: position 3,566,358 of record NZ_CP190048.1, read on the forward strand.
TACCGAACATGTGCAGGAAGGAATTGATCGCCCAGACAATGTGTTCGAGGACGAAGATGCGCACCAGCCCGCCCCACAGCAGGCCGGCGACCGCGCCGGTCCAGCTCATCGAGACCAGGCCCCCGACAACGGTCGGGAGCAACAGCCCGAGGGCAACCCAGTAGTAGTAGAGGCGGGCGATACGGACCAGACCGCGGTCTTTGATCAGGTCGGGCGCGTAGTGCACCACGTTCGGGTATTCATGGCGGCGCATCCACAGGAAGTGCGAGTGGGCCAGGCCGATCAGGGCACCACGCAGACCGCCACCGGCGAGGTTGGGTGAGTGCGGGTCACCTTCGCGATCACTGTATTCGTGGTGGCGCCGGTGCAGGGCGACCCAGGAGATGACCGGCCCCTGGCCCGCCATCGAACCGAGGATCGCGAGTACCCACGCCACCCACGGCGCCGCTTTGAACGTGCGGTGGGTGAACAACCGGTGATAGCCGACCGTGACGCCGAGTCCGGTGAGCAGCCACATCGTGAACAGCAGGGCGAATTCCAGCCAACCGAAAGGCCGGACCGCCAGGAAGGCGAAGGCGACGACCGTGCCGATGATCGGGAGAATATCGAACAGCAGGAAATGGCGTCGTTGCAGTCGGTGAATGTACGGACTGCTGATCGTTTTCCTGCGCGGATCGGGGTTCATTGTTCAATTCACCTCAGCGGTATAGAAACCGGGCTGAACATTATTTACCGTAACCGTGTGTTCAGCGGTCGGCGACGGCGTGTGACAATTGCCGATCGACGGATCGGAATTGTTTATGACGGACCAGCGACAGCGCCACACTGATCGCGCCGAAGCCGGTGGCGAACAGCCAGATCCGATCGGCACCGAAGACCGCGATGACGGCTCCGCCGATCGCCGAGCCGAACGCCGCCCCGAGGTACATCGCGGAACCGTTGAGCGACAGCAGCATCGGTGCCTGCTCCGGAATCGCGTCGGCGATCATGCTGTGCTGCTGGGCAGGCAGGAAGGCCCAGCCCACCACGCCCCACACCGTGACGAAAAGGACAGTGGTTGCCAGGGTGTGCGCGGCGATCGGCTGCCAGGCCAGGTTCGCGGTGAAGATCGTCAACGCGCCGAGCAGGACCGGCCGCGCGCCGAATCGGTCGACCAGCACGCTGCCACCCCACAACCCGAAGATCGCGCCGACGCCGTGCGCCATGATCAGCGCGCCGACATAGGCCGAGCCGACCGCGGGGACCTCGGCGTAGATTGGACCGACATAGGTGAAGACCATCAATCCGGCGGTCATACCCGAGATCGTCACCGCGAGCCCCAGCCACACCGGTGGGTGACGCAGGGGTGCGAGTCGCTGCCGCAGCGACACCACGGGCGTGCTGTCGCCGGCCGGAACAGTCAGTGCGACGCCAACAGTCGTGATCAGCGCCACCGCGGCGACGACGACGAACGCCATCCGCCACGACGACAACCCGGCGACCCACACCCCGAGCGGTACCCCCGCCACGGTGGCGATCGAGATACCGCCCAGAATGACCGCCAGCGCTCGTCCGCGCCGGTCCGCCGAGGCCATTCCGGCCGCCGCCGCACCCGCCAGGGGGACATAGATCCCCGCGACGCACCCGGCCGCGACGCGAGCCACGGCCATCACCCACGGCGACCAGGCCACCGCGGCAAGCAGATTGACGGCGACGAACAGCGCGATCGCGGCCAGCAGCAGTTGCCGCGGCGAGCGCACCCGCAGCACCGTGACCACGACGGGCGCGGCGAGGGCGTAGGCCAGCGAGTAGCCGGTGACGAACAACCCGGCAGCGGCGACCGAGACCCGCAGGTCGGCGGCCATCGGTGCCAGTACCCCGGCGACGAGGTAGTTGTCGGTCCCCGCGCAGAACGCGCCGAGTGCCAGCACCAGGACCGGCAGCCACCTGATCGACGACGGTGGCGCATCGGTGGCCGGATGCCCTTGGTTCTCACCAGGGCTGGGCGTCGGCATCGCGCAGCTCCACAGCGACATCGGTGAGTTCGTAGATCCGCATGCGCGGTTTCCAGACGCTCGCGTCGGCGATCACCCGAATCCGGCCCGGGCGGCGTTCGACGCTCTTGATGTGCACCTCGAGGGTCATCAGTTCGTCGCTCGCGAGGATCTGCCCGCGATACCGCCACGACAGCGCGACCCCGACCGGAAGCACGAATTCCGGCGCTGCCAGTTCGGCCGCGAGGCCGGTGTCGATCGCCCACTCCTGCATCGCCTGGATCACCGCTTCGACACCGAGCGATCCTGGCATCACGGGGTCGAGGTAGAAGTGATAGTCGAAGAACCAGTCACCGGCGGTGACGGGCCGGGTGGCACGCAGGTAGCCGAGCCCGAATGTGCCTGCGTTGTCGACGGTTTCGATGCTTTCGAGCATTGCCAGATGTCCGGACGCCGACCCGACGGCGCCGCGATCCCGTCCGGCGGCCACATCGATCACCCGGACAGCGGGCCGTCGCTCCTGACTGTCGAGCCACGTGGGCACGAATTCGCCGTTGTCGAGGCCGTTCTGGTTGGCCAGGGCCGGGGCGTTGAAGAACCCGAACAGCGACTCCCCCGCGTAGAACGGTTCGCCGTCCACCGAGAGTTCGTAGGAGAAGGTCTGCAGCACCACACCGACCAGCACGGTGGTGTCGATCAGGGTGCTCGTCTGCTGAATTGTCTTGTCCCGCAGGTCGACTTCGCGCAGCACGGTCGCGGAGCCGTCCAGATTGCGGAGGCTGAAGTCCTCCTGCGGGGAGGTGAGGGTGGCGCCGAGGAAGTAGCCGAGCAGCAGCGCGGACTGCAGGGAGGTCTCCATGTACACGACATTGGGCATGGAGGCGTTGGCCGACTCGGCGTAGTACCAGGAGTCGGCGGGTGAGTCGTATTCGGTGTGCGAGCGGGCCGAGTCGAGCTGGCCGCGTCGCCCGTCGACGTCCATGACCCGGTCACAGAGCTGGAGTCCGTGGTTGGGCATGCGCGTGGCCCGGCGGCCCGCGTAGGCCGAGAACTCGGGGCCGAGCGCGATGCCGAGATCGCCGCGGGCGCTGTGGGTCATGTGGAACTCGCCGAGCAGGGCTCGTTGCCCGAAGACGTTGCGGCGGCCGAAGAATCGGGGTATCGCACCGCCCTGCTCCGGGCCGATCGGCAGGCCTGGTTCCTCTCTGATCTCCACGGCGAGACCGTGGACGCGTGCCACGACTGTTCCCGAACACCGGATCTCGGCGTTGACGCGAAGCCAGGGGCGTGGGAGCAGGTCCATCTGGACCACGTCGGCGATCAGCTCGGCGGGACCTGTCAGCGGTGCGAGCACGGTCACCTCCAGGGGCTCGCCTGCCTGGAATCGGGCACCTGCCAGGCACAGGTGCATGCCCGCGCGCAGCGCGAGGATCTGCGCTGCCTGCCAGGCGACCTCGGTCGCCGCGGTGAGAAGATCGCCGCCGTCGAGTCGGCAGGTCGCCCGGAGTTGCCCTCTGGCCCAAGGGCCCTCGCGGCCGGCGATATCGAGAACCTCGGTGAGGTTTCCGTGGGTGCCTTCGGTGAGCCGGATGTCGGGGTTGACGCCTTCCTGGTCGTAGGCCGGGCCGAAGACCGCCGCCACGTCGCCGCAGGCCAGTGCCGTGAGGGCTCGGCCGTCCACTGCGGTGATCGGGGTGCGGGCGAGGAACTTGAAGGCGTTCATGGTGGTTGCGGGTGGTGGGAGTTCCGATACCACCGGGTGGCCGGGGGCAGCGGAGACGGTGAGCCCGGTCGTGGGTGCGTAATCCACCATGACCGCGAACGACTGCTCCGCCCATGCTGTCGGCTCGGGTTCGGGCGCCGGGATGGGCAGGGGGCCCTGCTCGCGGCGGCCGAGGGTGTCGAGCGCCTGTCGCTGTAATGCGGTCTGAACGTCCATCGCCGAGAGGTGAGCGGCGACCAGCTCGGACCGAACCTCGTGCAGGAGAGCGGAAATGGGGTCGACAGGAGACACCGCCGCCGTGACGTGGTGCGCCGCGCCTGCGGTCGGCCCCTGTACATCGGGCCGCAGCACCGGCTGAGCCGCGGCAGTGGCTGACGGTGCCGCCGCGGCGGCCGGTGGGCCCTGTGCAGCGGGCTGTTGGAGCACCGCCCGCTGCGAGGTGGGTGGATAGACCGCCGACAGCGACGGGGCGGCCGGGTGCACTACGGATCCCGGCGCTGCGTGCGGGGTGGTGGCCGGTTCCAGTGCCAGGGACCAGGCGAGGACGTCGAAGGGTTCACCGTCGAAGTCGAGGGTGTCCAGTGGTGTGATGGTCATCGGATCTCCGTTCCTGACATCGGCGATGCTCACGAGCGCTGCTCGCGCAAGCGCACGGCCTCGGCGAACTTCTCGGTCATCTCCGGGGTGGCGATGACCGCGAGGGCGGAATAGCGCTGCAGGACTGTGCCGTTCGGGTGGCAGGCGGTGACCGTCACGGTGACCTCTGTGCTGTTCGTGTTGGCCTGCAGGTCGTCGACCACCACCACGAACGGACCGTCGTCGGGCAGCGGCGCGAAATACTCGATGCGGCCGATGGACAGCGGCAGGCAGGCCGAGTTCATGAACCACACGCCTAGCAGCGCCCCGGACTGAATCGCGACATCGGCCAGCACCGGACTGTGCAGTGCCCCTGCGAAATTGCCGGTGCCGATGCCGGTGTCGGGGAGCCTGCCTTCGACGACGAGGCGCCGGTCCGCTCGTTCCAGGATGCGGCGGACGCCTTGGAGCAGCGGCCCGTGGAACAGATCCGCGGCACGGTAGACGTCAAGGCCGTTCTCCGGCCCTTCACCGATCGCGTAACCCGGCCAGCCGGAAATAGCTGGTGCAGATGGTATTTCGGCGGCGAGGAGGAAGGTGCCGGTGAAGTGCGACGGAGCGAGAGTCTTGCCGGGTTCGTCACTGCGAATCCAGACCGTGACACTCAGTCGGTCGCCGGCGACCGTACCGGCCTGGACGTCGAGCCGGTAGGAGCGCTCTTCTTTCCCGTCGTACACGATGCCCCGGAGCACCTCGAACCCAGTGCATTCCACGACTCGCAGGCCGGGGTTGGCGCGCTCGAGCACGTTGATCGCCCAGCCGAGCCCGGCGGCCGCGGGGAACACCGGGAACTTGCCGACTCGATGGTCGCCGATCACCGGATCCGCGGCCAGCGATGCGAGATCGCGGTAGGCGGTGAAAGGTTGTGTGGCAGCGATGGTTACGGCCGTTGCGAGCGGGGCAGCGGGGCCGACCAGCACCGACACGTCGTCGGCGCGACCGGGGGCGAACTGTTCGGCGAACATCCGGGCACCCGCGTCCATCCCGAGCAAGGCGACACCGCGCGCGAGGAAGACTTCGCGCAGTTGCGGAGTCACCATGCCGCCGTCCCAAGCACCCCAGTTCACGGTGGTGACGTGCCCGGCGAGACCTTGGCGGCGCCAGCTCACCGCCGCGCGGTTGAGCGCTTCGTTGGCGACGGCGTAGTCGGCCTGACCCGGATTGCCGTAAACCCCGGCCACCGACCCGAACAGGATGAGATGTCCGAGCGTGGCGTCGCGCAGGGCGCTGACCACGTTGTACAGCCCGTCCAGCTTGGTCGCGAGAACGACGCGGATGTCGTCGGCGGACTTGGCTGCCAGCAGGGAATCGGCGAGCGCGCCCGCGCCGTGCACGATGCCGGTGACCCGGCCCGCGTCCGGCGCGAGTGCCCGCTGTGTGGCTTCGGCGTCGGTGATGTCGACCGCGAGGTAGCGCACCCGTGCGCCGGTCTCGGCTACCGCGTCGACGGTCGCGCGGATCTCGCGCTGTGCCAGCAGGTTTCGGGTGAGCCGGTCGACCTGTTTCGGTGTCGGCTGCTCACCCGCGGCGCGCACGGCGGCGATGGCTGCGGCCTTGAGAGCATCGTCGGCGACGCCCAGCGCCCATTCCGGCTCGTCGTCGAGTCCGGTGCGTCCGAGCAGGACGAACTCGCAGGGTCGGCGAGCGGCCAGTTCACGCACACACCGCGCGGTCACACCCCGCGCACCACCGGTGACGACGAGAACATCGTCGGTGGTGAGGGCCAGTTCGGTGGTCTCGGTGGAACTCTCGACCGACTGTGGGCGCAGGGTCCAGCGGGCGTGGCCGGCGTCGATCCCGACTTCGCGAGCGTCGATGGCGGCGTCGTCGAGTTCGGCGAGGAAGGAGACGATCACCGCCTCGTCGGTCAGCTGCGGCGAGAGATCGAGTGCCCGGCAGAACAGTCCGGGCGCTTCCTGCGCGAGGGTCTTGACCAGACCGCTGACCCCGCCGACAACGGCGGCGGCAGCGGCTCGCTCGCCTCGGTGGCCGAGCACACCGTCGATGCGGGTGAGCGTGACGAACGCCGCCCGCGTACCCGCTTCGGCGGTCGCCACCAGGCGATCGTGGACCAGCGTGGCAGTGTGGATCGTGTCGGCGAGCCGATGACCACCCGCCAGCCACTGGCTGTCGGTGGGCAGGACGGACAGGCACAGATCCAGCCGCGCGACATCTTTCAGCGCGGACTCGATCGCCGCCTGCACGGTGACACCGTCCCACTCGCGGACTCCCGCATCGTCGCGGGCGGTGACCGAGGCCGTGTGAACGGTCCATCCCTGTTGCTCGAGGCCGGTCGCGAGCGTCGCGGCGGTGTTGTCACCGTGGTCGACGATCAGCGCGGTCCGGTCCGTGGCGTAGGGCTGGTCGAGCCGGTCGATGTCGGGAAGTGCGACAGGCACGATCCGCAGCAGGACCGGATCGTCGTCGATCCCGCCGCGAGTGTCGCGCTGCTGCGCCCCGGGGTACGCGGTACTCGACGACGTATCGGTGCCATGTGTGGCGGCAACGGGACCAGTGGTTACCGAGGTGCCAGCAGCTGCCGACGAGTCGGCGGCTGCCGCACCTGGCGAAGCTGCGCCGGTCGCGGCAGAGCCCGCGACGAAATCGACGATGTCACTCAGCGTCCGCAACTCCGCGACCTGCTCGGGACCGACGGCAGGCACACCGTCGACGCGCTCACCGACCGCACCCATGATCTGCACCCGCTTGATCGAATCCACACCGAGATCGGCTTCCAGATCCAGCGACATCGCCAGCATCTCCGGCGGATAACCGGTCTTCTCCGAAACCACCTGCACCAACACCGACCACACCGCGTCGGCATCGACCACCGATCCGGTCGCGGGCGCGACGCCCGGCACCGAGACCACCGATGCGGCGACGAAATCCACGATGTCACTCAGGGTCCGGAGTTCGGCGACCTGCTCGGGACCGACGGCCGGTACCCCGTCGATGCGCTCACCGACCGCACCCATGATCTGCACGCGCTTGATCGAGTCGACACCGAGATCGGCCTCGAGATCCAGCGACAGTGCCAGCATCTCCGGCGGATAACCGGTCTTCTCCGAAACCACCTGCGACAGCACCGACCACACCGCGTCGGCATCGAGTGCCGGAGACGTAGGCGCGGTTGCCGGCGCCGAAACCACCGATGCGGCGACGAAATCCACGATGTCGTTCAGGGTCCGCAACTCCGCGACCTGCTCGGGACCCACAGCGGGCACACCATCGATGCGCTCACCGACCGCACCCATGATCTGCACCCGCTTGATCGAATCCACACCGAGATCGGCTTCCAGATCCAGCGACAGTGCCAGCATCTCCGGCGGGTAGCCGGTCTTCTCCGAAACCACCTGCGACAGCACCGACCACACCGCGTCGGCGTCGAGCGCCGGGTCGGTTGTCTCGGCAGCGGCGACCTCTGGGTGACGGGTCACGGCTTCGGTGTCGAGCGATCGGTGCCCTGACACCGCGTCGCCGGTGCGCGGCGAGTGCTCGGCCGTCGGGTCGGCGGCGTCCGTCGAGCCCGCTGTGAACCTCGGTGCGGCCGAATCAGAATGCGGGGCAGGTGATTGCGGGGAGCGCTCCGGCGGGGCCGCCCGGTCGCCGGTCTGACGGTCGAGCAGCGCGGCCGGGGCCGACGGCTGCGAATTGTGGGTGCCGTTTCCGTTGCCGACGGAAGGTTCGGCGTGGAATCCGTTGGTACCGGTTCGGCCAGTGGCATCGACTGGCGTCGGTGATGCGTGTTCCAGGCCGGACAGCGAAGCGAGGATCTCATTGACCCGAACATGGGTTCGGCCGATCGCCAGGCTTTGCTCCTTGATGGCGTGCACGGTCGAGTGGAGGCGGTCGTCGGCACCGCCTGTCCGCTGCGCGTCGCGCAAGACCGAGACCAGTCCTTCGGCGACCTCGAGTTGCCCCTCGGCGTATCGGCTGTGGATGTCGAGGTGCTGCTGAGTCACGGTGTCCCGCCCGGCGCCCGGATAGGCCGAATCGGAGGAGTTCGTCATCGGAACATCACGGCCAGCCGCGGAACCCTGTGCGGCCATGACTGTTTCGGGTACTCGCACGACCGCCGAAGTCTGAGTCGCTGTCGACCGCACGGCAGTCTGTGCCTGGACCTCGGCGGCCGCCTGATTCTCGGCGGCGGCTCGCGACTGCGCAGCGGCCCGCGTTTCCGCTGCCTGGGCCGCGGCCTGTGCTTCAGTAGCGATCTGGGCCTGGGCGGCAGCCTCCGCTTCGGCGGCTCCCCGAGCCTGCGTGACAGCTTCCAACACGACCTGCTCCTCGATTCCCTTGCGGTAGAGCTCCTTACGGGATTCCGGGACGAAGTCGCGGCCGTTGAGCCGGACCACCATGCCGGGCGCCTCCGGCACCGCGAACGGCGCGGCGTCGTGGCGGTGGATGTCGACGATCGGCGCACCGAGCACCGCTAGTTGCAGCGCCGCCTTCTTGAGTGCCACATCGCTGTCGCCGGTCGGGCCCTGGTCGGTCGAGAGGGCGATGACGTCGGCGCCGAGAGTCCGGCGTACGAGCGAGGTGAGCGTGGCCTTGGGCCCGAACTCGACGAATACATTGCAGCCGTCGGCCTGCATGGCCTGCAGCCCCGCGACGAACTCGACGGTTTCGAGCAGCTGGTCGGTGAGCACCTTGCGGTTGCTCGCGACCCGCGAACCATATTCGGCGTCACGGGAATTCGCGTAGATCTTGGCCTTCGGAGCACGAATGCCGACGTTCTTCACGGCGGCCTTGAACGGCTCGACCGCGTGGGCGACGTAGCGGGTGTGGAACGCGCCCGCCACCGGCAACTCACGCACGGTCAGCCCGCGCGCCCGGCCCGCCGCGACGAATTCCGCGACGGCCGCGGTACCACCACCGACCACCACCTGGTCGGGTGCGTTGTGGTTGCACACACTCACATCGGGATGGTCGGCGAGGATCGCGCTGACCTGTTCGCGGTCGGCCTGCACCGCGGCCATCGTGCCCGCGTCGGCGTCGGTGTCGATCGCCATCGCCGCGCCGCGCGCCCTGGCGAGAGTGAAGTAGTCGGCGGTGTCGAGCGAATCCACCGCCCACAGCGCGGTCAGCTCACCGAAGCTGTGGCCCATGAATCCGGCGCAGGTCAGGCCGCGCTCGGACAGGAACCGGTACTGCCCCACCGACAGCGCCGCGATCGCGGGCTGCGCGAACTCGGTGCGCCGCAGCGTCGCCTCCTGGGCATTGCGCTGCTCGGGGTCGAAGACCGGCGCGGGGAACACCACCGCGGCGGGCGGCCGGGCCGCGTCGGCGAACACCGCGTTGGCCTCGTCGAAGGCGGTGGCGACGGTGGGATTGTTCAGTACCGCGGCCAGACCCATGTCCACGTACTGGCTGCCCTGGCCGGCGAACAGCGCGCCGATCTTCAGATCGGGCAGCGCCCGGCGACGGAAGACGATGCCGCGCGGATGGTTCCACTCGTCGGCGTCACCGGCGAGTTCGGTCACCGCCAGCGCGCGCAGCGCCGACGCTTCGTCCTCGTCGCGCGCCACGAATCCGACGCGGGCGTGTTCGTCCGGAATCCCGGCGTCACCGTTCGGCTCGGCGCCCGAACTCAGCAGGCTCGCCAGTTCGGCGGTGGACTCGGCGTGCCACAACCAGACCCGCGCGGTGCGATGCATCGTCGCCGCGCGATCACCGGCGGCCTCCTCGAGCACCGCGTGAAAGTTGGTGCCGCCGAAGCCCATCGCCGACGCGGCCGCACGACGTTGCGGGCGGTGCGGATCGCGGATCCACGGCCGCGTCCTGGTGTTGATGTAGAGCGGCGAGGAATCGTCGAGCGCCTTGTTCGGCGCGGTGACATTGATCGACGGCGGCAGCACCTTGTGATGCAACGCCAGCGCCAGCTTGATCAAACTGGCCGCACCGGCGGCACCCTTGGTGTGCCCGATCTGGGATTTCACGCTGCCGATCGCGGCGTATCCGGTCTCGTCGGTGGCCGCACGCAGTACCGCGTTCAACGCGGCGAGCTCGGTCTGATCGCCGACGCGGGTGCCGGTGGCGTGCGCCTCGAACAGCCCGATCGTGGCCGGTGAGCAATCCGCGTCTTCGTAGGCGCGGCGCAGGGCGGCCTGCTGGCCCTCGGCGCGCGGGGCGTAGATGCTCTTGAAGCGCCCGTCGCTCGAGGACCCGATGCCCTTGATCACCGCGTACACCCGGTCACCGTCGCGTTCGGCGTCGGCGAGGCGCTTGAGGGCGATCATGCCGATGCCCTCGCCGACCAGCGTGCCGTCGGCACTGTCGTCGAGCGGCTTGATCACGCCCGAACGCGACAGCGCCCCCACCTTGCTGAAGCACAGGTACCCGAAGATCGAGTTCTCGGTGTCACAGCCACCGGTGATCATCATGTCGGCACGCCCGGACACCAGTTCGCTGATCGCGACGTGGACCGCCGACAGTGAACTCGCGCACGCCGCGTCGACGGTGCAGTTCATGCCACCGAGGTCGAGGCGGTTGGCGACCCGGCCCGCGATCACATTGCCCAGCAGGCCCGGAAACGAGTTCTCCTCCCAGGACGGGAAGGCGTCCGCGTACTTCTGCGCGATCTGTTCGGCGTCGGCCTGCGTCAGCCCGCAACTGCGGATGACCTCTTTGAGCACCGGCGTCGACAAGCGCGCGGCCAGCGGGTGCGACAACGTCGTCGGTCCGGCGACGCCGAGCACCACCCCGGTGCGCTCGGGCCGGTACCAGTCCGACCCGACCGCGCCCGCGTCGGCGAGCACGTCACGGGCCACGAGCAGGCTCAGCAACTGCACGACCGTGGTGACCTCGAGCTGATTGGGCGGCAGCCCGAACTCGGTGACGCTGAACGGCATCTCGGGCACGAAACCGCCACGGCGGCAATAGGTCTTGTCGGGTGCCGTCGGGTCGGCGTCGTAGTAGTCGTCGAGGTTCCAGTGCGTGGCCGGGACGTCGGACATGCAGTCCGCGGCGTCGACGACGTTCTGCCAGAAGTCACGGAAATTGGCGGCCATCGGGAACAGTCCGCTCAGTCCGACGATCGCGATCGGGTTGTCGGCCAGGCGCCGCGTCATGGCCGGGTCTTCGGAGTGCCGAAGGTGGTCGTTCATGGTTGCTATCCCTTGTCTTCTGCTCAGAGTTGCGTAACTCGCACAGTCCGGACCTCGTCGATGAGGTCGGCCATCGCCGTACCGATGAGCTGATGGCCCGCCGGACTCGGATGCATGCCGTCCGGGGACCACATGACCGGGTCCGCGGTGATGGGTGCGTTCACCAAATCGAGTCGCACGAGGTCGAACTCGTGGACGAGGTCGTCGAGATAGTCGTTGGCTTGCGCGAATCGCGACCGCAACACCGTGCGCACGGATTCGGGCAGACCGGGCAGGCGGTCCGGGATATCCGGCCAGTTCGTGGTGAACACCAGCCGATCCCGGCGCGCCAACCCGGCATAGATGTGACGCAGGTTGCGGCGGAAGCGATCCGGGTCGTAGTCGGTGACCAGGTCGTTTCCGCCGACGATCACGCCGATCAGCGGAGCATCGGCGGCGAGGGCCACCGGCAGCTGCCGGTCGAGGACATCCTGGGTGGTGGCCCCGTAGGAACCGAGGTTCAGTGTCGCGCCGTGAATTCCGAGCAGGTGCTCGACGTGCGCGACAAATCCCGCGAAGGAGCCGTCGGCGGTGACCGCACCGCCGCGCCCCTCCGCGAAACTGTCGCCGAGCACCATCAGCTCATACGTTGGCACCGAGTAGTTTCGCGATGCGTTCGGGTGCGAAGAATTCCTCGCCGGTCATTCCGCCGCCGACCATCGCGAAGAAGTCCGTGGCATATTCCTCGTTCTTTTCCAGCGCTCGGAAAACAGCCAGCAATTGCGGAGTCAGCTCGAGCGTGGAAATCGTGCAGGTGAATTCGAAACTCGACTGCGATTTCTCGTCACGTTCGCGCTGGTAATCGGCGAGCGCCTCGGCCATCGGCCGCTGTTCGGTCAGACCCTCGTGCACCCGTTCGGCGAGCAGTGCCGCGTAGTCGAACGCGTCGGAGATCCCGAGTCCGGTGAACGGGTCCTTGTGGTAGCCCGCGTCGCCGACCAGCGCCCAGCCCGCGCCGTGCGACTGGCGGCGGTAGTTGTCCGGATACCGCATCGGGTAGAAGCGGTCCTCGCGCTTGCCCTTGGTCACCAGTTCCTCGGCGAACTCGGGCAGGATATCGCGGGCGACCTGCACGAAGTTGGTCTCGACATCGGCCCGGAAGTCGGAGTACTTGTCGATCTTGCGCATGACCGCGACGAGCGTCTGGTCGTTGTGTGTCGGCCAGATGCCGATCTGCTGCTTGTCGCCGATGCGGCTGTGGAACTCGGTCTGCGACAGGCCGCTGAAGTAGCTGTAGTAGATGAAGCACTCGGCCGCGACCTTCGTGTAGGTCTCGGCGCCGACAGCGTTGGCGACGAACGAGTTGGTGCCGTCCGCGCCGATCACGATGCGGGCCCGCTCCTCGGCGATCTCGCCGCCTGCTACCGAACCGCGAATGCCGACGACCACGCCGTCTTCGATGATCAGTTCGCTGACGGTGTAGCCGGTGCGAACTTCGGCGCCTGCCTCCTTCGCCCCCTCGACCAGGATCGTGTCGAGTTCGGTGCGCCGCGGCGCGTAGGTGGCATCGATGCCCTGGATGGGATCGGCGAACCCCGCGATGACGATGTCGAGGTAGGACACCGTCATCCGCTTGATCGCCGGCACACCGGTGGCGATCAGCTTGTCGAGCAGACCCCACTGGGCCAGCCGGGCCACGCCGCGCTGCTGAATGTAGTGCGTCGAGACGGTGTCACTGGGGAAGGTGGCCCGGTCCACCACCAGGACTCGATGTCCCTGCCTCGCCAGCAACATGCCGACCGGTGAACCCGCGCACCGCGCGCCGACAACAATCGCGTCATACATCAGGGTGACTCCTCAGTAAATGAAACGCTTATGGCCCCGGTTGCGAGTTTACGGAGGAGAACCGCATGATCCGCATACCGATTTCCAATCGGATTACATGAATAGGTGTTCCCTAACAATGGATCTCAGTATTAGCGATCCGGCAGCTCGACGGAATAGTTGAATTCAACTTCCGTTCATCACGAAAAACGGTTGAATATGCGCTAATTGGGGCATGCCAACTGGAAATGAACCAGCCCCCGGAATCGCCGCAGCGCAGGCTCGGCTGACGAATATGACCGGTGCCGCGACGCCGGACTACGAACAGATCCGCAAGACCGTCGACACGCTCGTGCCGTTCGTGAATCTGGTAGGGGTGCGCATGACCGAACTCGGCCCCGGTTCGGCGGTGGCCGAGATCCCCGAGTCACCGCAGATGAGCAATCACCTGGGAACCGTGCACGCGGGGGCGTTGTTCCTCGCGGCCGAAGTCGCCTGTGCGGGCGCGTTTTCCGGCATCATCGCACCGCGCATTCTGCATGTGCGGACCTTCGTGCTGCGCGGCACCAAGACCACCTTCTTCCGGCCTGCTCGTGGGCGGATCCGCGCCAGTGGCACGGTGAGCTCCCCGATCCTGGCCGACGTGGTCGGGCGCAGGACCGAGGAACAGTTCGACATCACCGGAAAGGCCTTGCTGCACGACGACAGTGGCGCCTTGCTCGCGAAGGTGGACCTCGAGTACTTCTGCTGGCTGGCCGCGGGTCAGCCGGGGTAGAGCTCGGCGATGACGGCGTCGTAGTCGGCTTCGATCGCCGCGCGACGCAGTCGCAACGACGCCGTCAGCTGCCCCTTCTCCATCGAGAAGTCCTCCGCGAGAACGGCGAACCGGCGAATCGACTCCGCCCGCGAGACGAGCTGGTTCGCCGCCTCGACACCGGCGGCGATCTCCGCGAGCAATCGGGGGTCGTCGGTCGGGATGCCGGCGGCCAGGTCGACGTCGTGCTGGGCGGCCCACCGGGCCAGCACCATCGGATCGACGGTGATCAGCGCGGTCACATACGGTCGCCCTTCACCGACGAGCATGCAGTTGCTGACCAAGGCGTGCAGGCGAACTCGATCTTCGAGGGGCGCGGGTGCCACGTTCTTGCCGCCGCTGGTGACGATGATCTCCTTGCGCCGACCGGTGATGAACAGGAACCCATCCTCGTCGAGACGGCCGAGATCCCCTGTGGCCAGCCAGGTTTCGGCCGAGTGGCCGCCGTCCGGCCAGTACCCGGGGAAGACCTGTGGGCCGCGGACCAGGATCTCGCCGTCGTCGGCGATCGCGACGGTCGTGCCCGGCACCGGTCGGCCGACCGCGCCGGCCCGATTGGCGTGTGGCGCACTCATACTCACTGTCGACGATGCCTCGGTGAGACCGTACGCGCCGATGATCTCCACGCCGATCCCGGTGAAGAAGTCCGCTGTCGACGGTTCCAGCGAGGCGCCGCCCGCGACCATGTGCTCGAGCCGTCCGCCGAGCATGCCGCGCCATTGCTTGCCGATATCGGTGTCGATCACCGCGCTCGCCGGGGGCGGCTGACCGCGTCGGCGTGCGTGGCCGATCGCGATCGCCGCCGCCTCTGCCGTGTCGTAGGCGGCGCTGCCGAGTGCTTGACGTGCCGCTTTGCGGATCTTCTCCAGGACGTACGGGACGCCGATCAGGAACGTCGGCCGGAAGTTCGGCAGTTCGGCGGGCAGCTGCGCGGGGGTGGCGACCAGACCGGTGCGGACCCCGGCCAGTACGCAACCGAACTGCACGACCCGCCCGTACACGTGGGCGAGCGGAAGGAACAGTAGCGTCGACGCGGGATCTGCTGGGGTGCGCCGGAATACGGTGTCGAGGAGCTCGACGACGTTGGCAGCGGCGGCGAAGATGTTGCGGTGGGTCAGCAGGCACCCCTTGGGCACTCCGGTCGTGCCGCTGGTGTAGACGATCGTCGCGACATCGTCGGCGCGCACCGCCAGCCTGCGTTCGGTGGCCTCGGCGTCGGCGACCGCTGCGCCCTGCTCGGTCAGCGCGGGCAACGACGAGCCGAGCAGCCAGGCTCGCCCGCGCAACGCCTCCCCCGCGGCCGCGCCGATCATCTCGGACTGTTCGGCTGTCTCCACGAAACACGCGCTGGGCCGGGCATCGGCCACGATGTGCTGGATCTGCTCGGCCGAGGACGTCAGGTACACCGGCACGACCACCGCACCGACACTCAGCACCGCGAAGTCCGCCGCCGACCACTCGAAACTCGTACCGCCGAGGATCAGCACCCGATCGCCGACGCCGATCCCGTTGGCCGACAGGCCTTTCGCGAGCCCGAGAACAACTCGCGCGAACTCGGCGAAGCCGACATCGACCCAGCCCTCGTCCGTATTGCGACTGAACACGACGGCCGCCGGATCGGCAACGGCCTTGCGGAACACCACGTTGGCCAAGTTGTCGTCGGCCGCCATAGTGACCAGTGGCGCGACGCTGTATTCCTGCGCAACACGGTGCCCCTGCACGGCACTGTCTTCCACCACGCCGCCTCCTCGCCCGGCCGTGTCTCCTCGCACCACGCTGCCCTCTTGCCCGGCGGTGTCTCCTCTTACCACGCTGTCTGCCTGCATGGTGACGTCTCCCTGCCCAGCGGCGTGCCCGTGCACCGCGCTACTCATCGCGACTCGACAGTGGCGAGCGGGGCCGGAACGTACGTGGCGCAGCGGCCAGGTAGCCGCACACCCGCCGCGCGCAACTGACTCACGCGGGTGGTGAAGGCCGCGCCGCGCATGATCTGCAGCCCGACCTCGGCGACGTGGCGGTGCGCCGGTGCGGCTAGGTAGGTGCCCGCGACCCAGTCGTTGAACGCGCCCATCGCGGGCCCGCACCAGATCTGGTAGTCGAGCGTGCGATCGGGTGTCGCCGCGGTGCTCCAGCCCGACGAACGGCCCAGATACCACCGGAAGATCAGCGCCATCCGGCGTTTCGGGTTCCCCTCGGCACGCGCGATCTGCTCGGGGTCACGCTCGCGGAAGTAGCCGAGGCAGTCCTCCCACACCTCGTCGAACGAGCGAGCCAGGATCCGCTGCTCGATTTCGGCGCGCTCGGCGACGGGGATCGCCTCGATGCCGTCGTAGCGTCGATAGGTGTCGTACAGGCGCCGGGCCCGGCTCGCGAACATCGTGCCGCGTTGCAGCACCTGCACGTCGACGCCGAGTTCGAACATGTCCGACGACGGCGCCATGGTGGTATCGGCCACACCCGCTGCGGCCAGCAGTCGCTTCGCCGTATCCGACTGCGCCGCTTCGACAGTGGCCTGGTTGACCGACCCGGTGACCACGTAGGAGGCACCCATCGCGAAGGCCGCCGCGGCGGCCGCCGGGGTACCGATGCCACCGGCCGCGCCGACCCGGACCCGCTGGGCGTATCCGTATTCACGCTGGATCCGTTCACGCACCGCCAGCAGCGACGGCAGCAGAACCACCAGCGGACGGCGATCGGTGTGGCCACCGGAGTCCGCCTCGCCGGTGATGTCGTCGGCCATCGGGACCGACGCCGCCAGCTCGGCCTGCTCAGCCGTGATCTCCCCCGCGTCGAGCAGTCCGCGCACCAGGTGCTCCGGTGCCGGGCGAAGGAACAGCTCAGCGACCTCGGCGCGAGACACCTTGGCTATCAAGCGGTTTCGGGCGATCACCTGACCGTTCGGGTCGCGGTGCAGACCGGCCAGCCGGTAGCGCACCACCTGTGGGGTCAGGTCGAGGAACGCCGACGCCTCGACACAGCGCACCTCGTGCCGCAGGCAGGCATCCACGATCGCCCGCTCCAGCGCGTTCTCGCTGGGACTGTGGATCAGGTTGCAGGCGAACGGTTTTCCCGGTGCCTCGCGCCCGATCGTGGCCAGTGCCTCGTCGATCCGGGCGGGCAGCACCCCGGCGGCGCCGAACGAGGCGAGCAACCCCGCGCGGGCCATGGCGACCACCATCGGGGCCGAGGCGATCCCGTTGGCCATCGCACCGGCGTGATAGGCGAAGTCCACCCCGTGCGTCTGCCGGAACTCGTTGTTACCGAGCGTTTCCGGCCGCAGCGCCGGTGCGGCGGCCAGCACTTGCGCGCCACGGGCGGCACCGGCATCGGTGGTCACCGCGACACCGCGATCGTCACGAACCACGAACACCGGCTTGTCCAATTCCGACAGCGCGCGGTAGATGGAGTTGTCGTCCCTGGCGAGCGCCGAGGGTGCAAGGGAAGTCGTCACTGTGCCAATCCTTCTGAGAGCCCGAGAAGAGGTCGCTATCGAGTGGTGCCACGAACGGTCGGCCTTCCCCACCAAGGCAGCTGGCCTTCGTCACCGAGGCATCCGACCGTCGTCACCGAGGCAGTGGGTCTTGGTTGCCGAGTCGATCGGCCATCGCTATTGGGGCGGTCGGCCTTCGACAACCCACGCCGCGACCGCGGGCGCGACCAGTTCGCTGTCCTTCACCCACGACGCATGGCCGATGTGGGTGAAGCCCGAGGTCCGGTCGATGTGCCAGCGGTGCTGATCCGCCGCGCCCATCCGCTTGCTCAGGAAACGCACCGTGGATTCGGGCCCCAGCGGGTCGCCGTCGAGCGAGATGAGCAGCACCGGCAGCGTGAATTCGCGCAGCAGCCGGTCATAGTCGCGGGTGCTGCCACTGGGCCGGTAGTTGCCGGTCCGCAGGTGGCGCGCCCAGTCGATCATGACGCCCGCGGTCATCGGCCCGATCCCGCCGCCGCCGGTCCACCGTCCGCGCAGCCGGGTAACCGCACCGACCGACAGTCCGCGCGCCAAAACCTCGAGGCGCCTGCGCAGTTCGAACGACCACCAGTACACCGAACCGGTGCCGATCGTCGTGATGCTCGCGATCCGCTCCGGCTCGGCCGCCGCGAACAGCAGCGCGAGCTGTCCGCCGAGGCTGTGCCCGAACAGGTGCAGCGGCGCCTGCGGGAACCGTTCGCGCAGCGCGTCCGCCACGGCGGGCAGGTCGACCTCGATCAGCTCGCGATAGCCGAACCCGGGCCCCTCCCCCAGCGCGGGCTTGCTGTCGCCCTGCGCGCGCAGATCGAGGACGGCGGCCGTGAGCCCGGCCGCGTGCAAGGCCGTGACCAGCGGCAGGTAGTACTTGGCCTTGATGGACATCGCGGGCAGGATCAGCACGACCGGCGCGCTCGAATCCGCTTGCGGCAGCAGCCGAACCGCGAGTGCGGCGCCGTCGGTGGTGGGGACGGTAGTCGTTTCGAGGCCGGCGATCTCGGTGCGTTGCTCGCTCATCACGCCGCCATGGTGCAGACGTAGTCGAGCGCCACCTTGCCGACCAGCACGCCGGCCGCGTCGTACATCAGCGCCCGCGCGTCCACGTCCACCCGCTGCCCCGCTTCGGCCGCCAGCACCGTCGCGACGTCGCTCGGGTCGATGACCCCGATCGCCCGGATCCGGCCGAGGGCGGGTTTGCGGAACGACAGCCGCGCGTCCCGCAGTACCAACGTGTCGACCGCCGACAACCGCGAAGCCAGCGCGCCGACGAAAGCGCACGCGCCGGCGATATCGGCGGCCAGGAATTGCGCACCTGCGTGCACGGTCCGCAGATGGTTGAGGACGTAGGGCTCGTCGGGAATCTCCACGATCGCGCGGTGCGGACCGATTTCGGTGATTTCGGTACCCGCGTGGGTGCCGAAGGGAACCAGCTTGCTGACAATTCGCTGCAAGAGCAAGAAGTCGGGATTATCCGGATCGATCGCCTCGAATACCGAACCGAGGGTGGCTGAGGTTTTCAGTTCAGGTGCCATGAATTAATTGCATCATCCCCGGCCGCCGATGCGGATTTCCATTGCCGATCTCAATCGACCGAATGGAAATCAACTCGCCAATGGTTCTCCGTATACTTTGCCGCGGACGGTGGACTGCAGAAAATTCCGCGTCGCGTCGAGACTGTCCAGGAATACCTGCACCACTTCATTGGGACTGTCGACCCGCCAGGCGACCTGCAATTCCACCACCGGTTCCGGATCCACGAGCGGAACCACCCTCAGACCCATCGGCCGCGGCTCGTCCATGCTGATGAACGACGCGAACCCCAGATACCGGCGGGCCGCCACGGTGATCCCGGTGGCCACCGAATCGTTCATGTACTCGGCGACCTTCGGGAAGGCGCCCGCGCGCTCGCCCGCGGTCATGATGGCGTCGTACATCGCGGGGCTCACCTCACGGTTGAACAGCACGCACGGCGTCTCGGCCAGTTCGCGGATCGCGATCGACGACCGGTCGGCCCACCGGTGCCCCGGCCCGACCAGCGCGCCGATGCGCATCTGCAGCAGACACCGCGACAGCACCGAGTCGCCATTGGACGTGCCACCGTAGAGCAGCCCGACATCGAGTTCGCCGCGCGTGAGCGCGGTGAGCTGCGGACCGGAGCGACCCGAGCTGAGCTTGGTGGTGATGTTGGGGTAGTTCGCGTGCAATTGGGCCAGTGACCTGGGCATGATGAGCTGCCCGGCCCGGCCGTTGAACCCGATGTTGATCTTGCCCATCCGTCCGGCCGCGATGTCGCGGACGGTACTCGTCGCCGAGTTCACCTCCCCGAGAATCCGCCGGGCGTCGGTGCGGAACGCCTCGCCCGCGGGGGTCAGCTGCACCACCCGCGAGGTCCGCGACACCAGTTCGACGCCGAGATGGCGTTCCAGACGCTTGAGTTGCTGACTCAGTGACGGCTGCGTCAGGTGCAGCCTGGCGGCTGCCCGCCCGAAGTGCAGTTCGTCAGCGATGGCCAGAAATGCCTCGATATGCCGTGTCTCCATAGTTCGCGCCTCGCGTGATCAGGTACGTGACTCGTCCGAGATATTCCCCTTGTATAGCGGCACCGCACGTCATCGGGGAACGGGCCCGTGAAGCACAGATGAGCAGCGCCCTAATTCCTGCCGACCGCACGGCGTGTCCTGCCCGCCTCGCGGTGACCGCGGTCGCGGCCAGCGCTGTGAACGCGGTCGATTCGGCATTCGAATCGCTGACCCGGTAAAGCCCGATGATCCCCACCTTGACAGTGCGATCCATTTCGTACCGCAATGGATCAATAATGCGTTCCGCGTTGTCGCCCGCGACTTCGGGGTGGAAGACTTTTATGCGGTGCAGGCGAAAGAAATTCGACGCCGATTTCGAAGGAGCCCAGAAAATGACGACCACGGTTGCCAGTCAGCACGACGCCGAGTCGACGCTGGCCGAACTGTTCGCTCCCGACACCCGACCCGATCCGTATCCCGTCCACCGCGCCCTGCGCACGAAGTCGCCGTTGGTCACCAAAGGCGGCGACCTCGTGATCATCGCCAACTATGCCGATTGCCAGCAGGTGCTGCGCGACCCGTCGGTTCGCAACGACCCCAGCCTTTCCCGACTCGGCAAGGATCACCCGGAGCGCCCCGAATCCCTGCTCTTCCTCGATCCGCCCGCACACACCCGCATTCGCCGGCTCGTGTCGAAGGCTTTCACCCCCAGGGTGATTCGGGCCTCGCAGCCACAGATCCACTCGATCGTCGACGATCTCGTCGCGCAGATCGCGAGTAAGTCCGAATTCGACGTGATCTCCGAATTCGCGCTGCCCTTGCCGGTGCGGATCATGTGCGCGCTGTTGGGCATCCCGGTCGAGGAGTTCGACGACTTCGAGCCGGCCGCCCGCAGGCTGGGCCGCGTCCTCGACTTCAACCTCGTCGTCCACAACGACGACCTCGACGACGCCGAAGGCGCGCGCAACGAGCTGATGAACTACCTGAAGAACCTGATCGTCCGCCGCCGCGGCAACCTCGGCGACGACCTGCTCTCGCGGCTGATCGAGGTCGAAGAGGAAGGCGAAGTGCTCAGCGAGGGCGAACTGCTCGCCACCTGTGTGCTGCTGATGGTCGCGGGCCACGAGACCACCGCCAACCTCATCGCCAACGGTGTGCTCGCCCTGCTCCAGAACCCGGACCAGCGCGAAATCCTGCGCGCCGATCCGGAATTGGGGATCAGCGCCGCCGACGAGGTGCTCCGCTACGACGCGCCGATCCAGTTCGTGATGCGCATCGCCACCCGCGACATGGCGGTGAGCGGCACCGCGATCAGCCCCGGCACCGCGATGCTGGTGCTGCTCGCCGCGGCCAACCGCGATCCCGAGCACTACCCCGACGCCGATCGCTTCGATGTCGCCCGCGGTGCCGCCGACCACCTCGCCTTCTCCGCCGGTGCGCACTTCTGCCTGGCCGCGGCGCTGGGCCGGGCCGAGGGCGCGGCGGCGCTGTCGGCCTTCGCCGCGCGCGTGATCGACCCGGTGCTCGTGCCGGGTTCGCTGCGGTACCGGCCCAATGTGAACTTGCGTGGCATCCAGAGCATGACCGTCACGCACGGCGGAGTCCGACTCCGCTGACGCCCGATTCGACCACCCCCTCCACAGAAAGCCTGTTATGAACTCGCACCACCACGGCCGTAAGGCCGGATGGGGGATCGTGCTCGTCGCGGTCACCACGCTGCTCGCGGCCTGCGGCCAGAACAGCTCGGCCCCAGCCGGGGCCGACGACCCGGTGACCATCACCTTCCTGTCCTACACCTACGGACAGACCAACCCGCTGGGCAAGGGCATCGAGAAGTTGATCAACGACTTCCAGACGGCCAACCCGAAGATCACGGTCAAACCGCAGTCGGTCCCGACCGCGGACGCGCTCACCAAGCTGCAGAGCGAAGTGGTAGCGGGCAACCCGCCCGACGTCGCGCAGATCGGGTGGAGCAAGGTCGCGCAAGCGTCGCAGACCTTGCCGCTGCGGTCGCTCGAAGAAGTGGCCGGGACCGACGAGTGGAACAAGCACATGGCGGGCTTCGTGCCGTCGGTGCTGAAGGCGACTCCGGTCGCCGGTGCCAAGAAGCCGGTCGCGATGCCGTTCATGATGGCCACCCCGGTGGTCTTCTACAACGCCGATCTGTTCACCGCCGCCGGCCTCGACCCGGCCCAGCCGCCCAAGACGATGGCCCAGCTCAAGCAGGCGGCACAGGCGATCAAGGACAAGACCGAGGCCCAGGGCGTGTACGTCTCGGCGGCCGATCCGGGCAAGTCCGACTACCTGACCCAGTCGCTGGTCAACAGTGCCGGTGGCGGGCTGGTGTCGAGCAGCGGTGAGGTCACCGTCGATTCGGCCCCGGTGATCACCGCGCTGTCGACGATTCAGGATCTGACCAAGTCCGGTGTACAGCCCGCGGTCGACTTCGCCTCCGCGCAAAGCGCTTTCAACTCCGGCAAGCTCGGCATGCTCGTCACCACCGGCGGCGGTCTGCTGACCCTCGACGCGGCGGCCAAGGGCAAGTTCGCCCTGCAGGTGGCGCCCCTGCCCGCCTTCGACAACCTGCCCGCCCGCCCCACCTTCTCCGGCTCCGGCCTGACGGTCGTTGCCAAGGACGCCGCCAAGGCGAAGGCGGCGTGGAAGTTCGTGCAGTTCATGACCAATGACGAGAGCTTCAAGCTCATCGCCTCGCAGATGGGCTACCTGCCGCTGCGCACCGCGGCGGAGTCCTCGGCCGATCCGCGGCTCGGCTCGGCCGTGAAGCAGATGGCCGACCTGGCGCCCTACACCGCCTTCCCGGGCAAGCAGTCCAACCAGGGCGTCGTGATCCTGCAGGACGAGGCCGTCGAGCCGATCGTCCTGCGCGGTGCCGACCCGGCGGCGACCCTGCGCGCCGCCGCCACGAAGATCCGCGGACTCAACTGAGTTCGCGCACCCTCCGCTGACCCACCACCCCTCGAAGAGAGACAACGTTGTCACACCAGGTATTCGCCCACACGCCGCCCAATGGTTCGCACGGCGGCGCGGTCCCGGACAAGATCGGCCTGACGGTCAATCCGTGGTCGGGAAAGCAGCTCCTCCGTTCCGATTTCGAGGAGATGCGCGAATTCCTCGACGAGGCCGCGACCGCCGGATTCGGTTATGCCGAACTCGGCGGGTGCGGCCTCGGGGTGGTGATCGGCGGGCGGGTGCAGCGCTCCCGGCTGGCGGCGCTGCGCGACGCGCTGGCCGGGTGCCCACTGCGGCTGACCCTGCACAGCTCGTGGCATTCGTCCGGGCGCACCGGCAATCTGCTCGACACCGGCAGTGCTCCAGCCCAGCAACTCGGGCTGTTGGCGGATCTGGAAGTAGCCGCCGCGATCGGCGCCGAGGTGCTGGTCTACCACGCCGGGGTGCTGCCGAACCTGTACAGCGACGGTGACGAGTTGACCGCGGGCATGGCAACCGAACGCGCGATGCTGCGCGATCTCGCCGACGAATCCGGTGCGCGCGGGGTGATGATCGCGGTCGAGAATCGGGCGCCCGGGCCCGCGGTGCTCGCCCGCCGTTCCTACGGGATGCGCCTGGATCTGGTCGCCGAGCAGGTGCAGCGGATCGATCATCCGGCGGTGTCGATGTGCCTCGATGTCGGCCACGCCTATCTGTCGGCCGGCTATCTGGACTACGACTTCCTCGGCGCGATTCGCGAGGTCGCCCCGATCGTCGGCCACATCCACCTGCACGACAATTTCGGCCGGATGGCGCGTCAGCCCGACGCCAGCCCGTACGAACTGGAACTGCTCGGCGAAGGTGACCTGCATCTGCCGCCCGGCTGGGGCACGATCCCGCTCGGCGACGTACTGGAAACGACCTTCGTCCGCGACCCGGCGATCATCATCGAAATGCGGCACGCCCGCCACTACGCCGAGGCGCTGGACACCACCGTGCGCATGCTCGATGCGCGGGCGCGTTCATGACGCTCACCAAGGACCGCGAGGTCCGTGCGGTCGAACGCCCCGCCGCGACCGGGGTGGCCTGGCTGTACTTCTCGCCGACCATGCTCGCGATCGTGGCGTGGGTCTACGGCCCGCTCGTGTTCACGGCGGTGCTCAGCTTCCTCGATTGGAACCTGGTCTCCCCCGACATCGAGTTCATCGGCCTGGAGAACTACGAAACCCTGCTCACCGAACCGGAATTCGGCAATGCGGCCTGGAACACGCTGAAGTACGCGCTGTTGGTGCTGCCCTTCGCGACGGTCGTCCCGTGCGCGCTGGCCATCGCCCTGTGGAAGCGGCCGGGCCGGACCAGCGAGTTCTACCGGATGTTGCTGTTCCTGCCGGTGGTGCTCGCACCGGTGGCCAATGCGCTGTCGTGGCAGTTCATTCTGGATCCGCTGTACGGAATCGTGAATCAGACGCTCGGATTCGCCGGGGTGGAGCCGGTCAACTGGCTCGGCGACCCGGCCACCGCGCTGCCGACCATCGTCATGGTGACGGCACCGAAGGTGGTGGCGCTCAACACTTTGCTCTTCGGGGCGGCGCTGGCGAATCTGGACCGGCGCACCGTCGACGCCGCGCGCATGGACGACGCCACCGAAGGTGAGATCACCCGGTCGATCATTCTGCCGCAGCTGCGCCGCCCGATCATCCTGCTCGGGCTGCTGTCGATGGTGGTGGTGTGGCCGTGGCTGTTCACCAATATCGGGGTGCTCACCCGAGGTGGGCCGAGTAATGCCACCGACAACGTCTACTACCGGCTCTACACCTACGGTTTCACCTTCTTCGACGCGGGCACCGCGTCGGCGGCGGCCATCGTCATCGCCGTCGTGTTCGGCCTGCTCCTGACCTTCTACACCCTGCTCTCGAGGAGATCCAGTGCGACGCGGTGACGCGATCGGCAGGCACCTGCTACTGATCACGGCGGTGGTGCTGATGTTGTTCCCGGTGGTCTTGGCATTGACCACTTCGTTCAAACCGGTGTCGACGATCTTCGATCTGAACCCGATCCCGTATCCGGCGAGCCTGGAGAACTACGAGATGGCGGTGGGCCGGTTCCCGATCGGGCGGCTGCTGCTCAACACTTTCATCATGGCCGCGGGCGTCACCATCGCGACGATGCTGGTCGCACTGCCCGCCGCCTACGCGCTCGTGCGCTTCGACAAGGCCCGAGGTCGTGGCTTCGTCCTTGCGGCCGTGGGTATTTCGCTGCTGATCCCGCCGCAGGCACTGATCATCCCGCAGTTCCTGATGACCGCGAAGCTGGGTTGGCAGGGACACACGATCGGCGTGATCATCCCGCAGCTGGGTGTCAGCGCGCTCGCGGTGTTGTTGCTGCGCGACCACATTCGCTCGGTGCCGCAGTCGCTGATCGGTGCGGCGGTGCTCGAAGGCGCCACGTCGTGGGAGATCCTGCGCCACGTGGTGCTCGGGGTGCTGGGCCCAGCCTTGGGCGCGGTGGCGATTCTGCTGTTCATCAGTACGTGGAACGAATTCCTGTGGCCGCTGCTGGTGATGCCCGATCCGGAGGACACGACCATCCAGCCGGGTCTGGCCCTGTTCCTCGGTCCGGAGAGCGCGGAGTACGGCCCGATGCTCGCCGCGGCGATGCTGGCGTCGCTGCCGGTCGTCGTGATCTATGTCCTGGCGTCGCGACGGATCGCGGACGCCTTCCTTCATTCAGGGGTTCGGTGATCGACATGACAAGTCTCAGTGTGAGCGAGCCCCCGGTGCTGACCACCGAGCTCGACCTTTCGGCCGGCGTGGTGCTCGACGGGGTCATCAAGCAATACGGTGAGGACCGTCCGGCTCTCGACGTCGACCTCCTGCACGTGCCGGGACAGTCGCTGACCGTGCTGGTCGGGCCGTCGGGCTGCGGGAAATCGACCGCGCTCGGCGTGGTGTCGGGGTTGATCCCGCCCACCGCCGGACGGGTGCTCATCGACGGCACCGACGTCACCGACGTGGCGCCGGGGCGACGCGGTGTCTCGATGGTGTTCCAGGACTTCGCGCTGTACCCGCACATGACCGTCGAGCGCAATATCTCCTTCGGCCTGCGGCTGGAAGGCAAGCACAACCGCAACTCGGGGCTGGACCGCACCGAGATCGAGCGGCGGGTGGCGGGTGCGTGTGACAGCCTCGGGCTCAGTGAGCTGCGTCATCGCAGGCCCGCGCAGTTGTCGGGTGGTCAGCGGCAGCGGGTCGGGCTGGCCAGGGCGATCGTTCGGCAGCCGAAGGTGCTGCTGCTCGACGAGCCGTTGTCGGCGCTCGACGCGCAGTTGCGCCAGCTCGCGCGGGTGGAGCTGGTGCGGTTGCATCGCGAGCTCGGCAATACCGTCGTGCTCGTCACGCACGACCAGCTCGAGGCGTTGTCGATGGCCACGCATCTGGTGGTGATGAATGATTCGCGGGTGTTGCAGGTCGGCAGTCCGGCGCAGGTGTACCAGCGGCCGGTCGACCTGTTCGTCGCGACGTTCCTCGGTAGCCCGCCGATGAACCTGGCGACGGTGACCATGAATTCGGACGGGATAACCGGCCCGGGGTTGGATGTGCTTCTGCCACAGTCGGTTCCGGGTGTTCCGGCGGAACTGAAGCTGGGCTGGCGGCCGGGCGACGGCACACTGCGCGATCGTGACGACGCGGGATTGCTCGTGCACGGCGTGGTGGAGCTGGTCGAGTTCACCGGTGACACCAAGATCGCGCAGTGCACCGGCGAATCGGGTCGGTGGGCAGTGACACTGCCCGCGAACGATCAGGCGCCCGCGATCGGCTCGCGGATCCGGGTGTCCGTCCCGGCTGATCGACTGCACCTTTTCGACCCCGAAACCGGCGCCCGCGTAACGGCTTTCGATGCACCTGCTGATCACCAACGATGACGGCTACCGCGCGCCGGGTCTCCTGGCGTTGGCGGAAGCCGTGCGCGCGCTCGGCATCGACGCGACGGTGGTAGCACCGAGCGGGCCGATGTCGGGCGCGAGCCAGTCCCGGCGCAGTGGCGTCGCGATGAACTGGGAGTGGGCCGCACCGACCGCCGGTATTCCCACGCTGCACGTGGGGTCCACGCCGGCGGCGTGTGTGGTGTTCGCGCTGACGTCCGGGATCGTCGCGCCGGTCGACTTGTGTCTGAGCGGGGTGAACGCGGGCGAGAACATCGGGGCCACACTGAATGTCAGCGGTACCTTCGGCGCGGTCCAGGAGGCGGGCGCGCGTGGGGTGCCCGGGATCGCGTTCTCGCGGGAGTTCGGTGGGCCGTGGGCCGAGCCGGGTAACTGGGACTGGAGCTGGGTGCCCGCGGCGACCACTGGCGTACTCAGCACCCTCTTGGCGGAGCGGGCAAGCTGGTTCGCCGCGAACGTCAATCTCTCCGGCACCGATCGCGGCGCCGATCCGGCCTACACCAGGGTCAGTCGCGCGCGGTACTACACCGACATCTTCGACCTCGATCGCTCCGCCATCCTCAGCACGATCGGCTACCGTGCCGAGGACCTCGACCCCGGCGACGACATCTACGCCTTCGCCGAGCAGAAGCGGACCAGCATCACCCTCGTGCCGCGGGCTTGAACGGCTCGGACCGCAGCACGGTCTTCACGATCTTGCCGCCCGGGTTGCGCGGCAGCGGTTCGGTCCGCACCGAGAAATACTGGGGGACTTTGAAATCGGCGAGCCGCTCACGCAGGTAGCCGAGCACGGCGGCCTCGTCGAACTCGGTGCCAGGCACCGGCACCACCACGGCGCCGACCTTCTCGCCCATCATGTCGTCGGGGACCCCGACCACCGCGGATTCACCGATGCCGGGGGCGCCGGCGAGGGCGTTCTCCACCTCGACGCAGTACACGTTCTCGCCACCGCGGTTGATCATGTCCTTGGCTCGGTCCGCGATCGACACCAGCCCCCGCTCGTCGATCCGGGCGAGGTCACCGGTGCGCAGCCAGCCATCGACGAAGGTCGCGGCGGTGGCTTCGGGGTTGTTCCAGTATCCGGCAACGACATTGGCGCCACGGATGAGTAGTTCGCCGACGCCGCTGACGGGGTCCGGCGCGTCGATGGCCAGGTCGACGATCGGCGCGGCGAACCCCACCGAGTCCGCGTGGTCGGTGGCCCATTCGTGGGGCAGGTAGGTCGAGATGGACGCGGTCTCGGTGAGGCCGAAACCGTTGGCCAGGCGCGCGTTCGGGAAATGCGCGGCGATCTCGGCGACCAGCGCGGGCGCCACCGGCGCGCCACCGTAGGCGACCCGGTTCACCGCGCTCAGGTCGAACTCGGCGAAGTCGGGTTGCCGGAAGGCGAGGTAGTAGATGGCGGGAGGGTTGGTGAGCGAGGTGACTCGCTCGTCGACGATCGCGCGGAGGAAGTCCTGGATCTTGAACCGCGGCAGGATGATCGTGGTGCCGCCGATGGCGAGCTGGGGGATCAGCTGACTGTTGCAGGCGGTGACGTGGAACAGCGGCACCGAGACCAGATTGCGCAGGGTCGGGCCTTCGTCAACGGCGATCCGGGCGAGCCGGCGGACGTTCTCCACGGTGGCGAGCAGGTTGCGATGTGTGGTCATCGCGCCCTTAGGGCGGCCGGTGGTGCCGCTGGTGTAGAAAATCGCGGCCAGGTCGGTGGGGCCCGCGCCGTCGTAGACGTAGGGATCGCCCTGCGGCAGCGACTCGTTCGGCCGCAGACTGTAGGCGGCATCGGAGTCGGTCAGGACATAGTCGATCTCCGGGGCGGCGAACCGGGTGTTGACCGGGACCGCCACCGCACCGGCGAGCACGATACCGAGAAAGCCGACCACCCAATCGGTTCCGGCGTCGAGCAGGCTGGCGACGCGGTCACCCGGCTGGATTCCCTTGTCCCGCAATCCACCCGCTGTGTGTGCCGCGCGATCCCACAGTTGCCGGTAGGAGAGTCGCTCACCACCGATCTCGACGACGGCTTCCTGGTCGGGCGAGGTGTGCACCGTGTGGCGGAGCATGTCCACCAGAGAATCGGGCAGGTCGGCGTAGTGGGCGACACCGTGCTCGTCGCGGAAGATCCCCGCGGTGTCGAACGGTCGCACGATCATCATGAGCCCTGCGGGTTCAGCAGCGGGGCGAGGTTGTCCTCGGCGAAGAACTCCCGGCCGCTCAGCCCGCCTGCCATCATCCGGAACCACTGCTGGGTGTGTTTCGGGCTGCTCGGCAGTGCCCGCATCACCTCGACATGTTTGTCCGGCAGGACAAGTCGCGAGGATTCACAGGTGAATCGGTACATCGGCTTGCTCGACCGATCCCGCTGCGCCTGATAGTCGGCGAGCGCTTCGTCGATCGGCCGCGCCGCCGACAGCCCCTCGTGCACCCGCTCGGCGAGCAGGTCGGCGTAGGTGAACGCGTCGCTGATCCCGAGACCGGTGAAGGGGTCCTTGTGATATCCGGCGTCGCCGACCAATGCCCAACCGGGGCCGTGGGATTCGCGGTAGAAATTCTCCGGGTAGCGGGCGATGTAGAACCGTTCGTCGCGTTCGCCGGTGTCGAGCAGTTCGGCGAGGTCGGGCGCGGTTTCCTTGAACGCCAACGAGAAGTTGCGCTCGACATCGGTGCGGAACGGCGCGAACCGGTCGACGTATTGCACACACCAGATCAGCGTCTTGCCGTCGTTGGTCGGCCAGCCGCCGACCGCCTGCTTGTCGCCGATCCGCAACTGGCTCTGCATGTTCAGGCCGGACCAGTACGAGTAGGCGGTGAAGGTCTCCCCCGGGATCACGTCGTACTTCTGGGCACCGGTGAGCTGGGCGATAGTGGACGCGTATCCGTCGGCGCCGATGACGAGGCGGGCGTGTTCGGTGACCGGTTCGCCGTCGCGGTCGCGGCCGACGATGCCGGTGACGATCTCACCGTCGCGCACCAGATCTGTCACGGTGACGCCTTCGCGCAGATCGACCCCGGCCTCGCGGGCGGCATCCTGCAACAGCTTGTCGAGCACGATGCGCCGCGGCGCGTAGGTCTCGGCGATGCCGTCGATCGGGTCGGAGAAACCCTCGAAGTGGGCGTCGGCGTACGACATGGTGATCGAGTGGATGGGCGTGCAGCCGGTGGCTTCCAGCCGATCGAGCAGTCCCCAATCCCGCAGTCGCGCTAGTCCACTCTGCCGCAGCATGTGGGTCGACACGGCATCCTTGGGAAACAGCGCCTGGTCGACGCAGAGCACCCGGTAACCACGCCGCGCGAGCAGCATCGCGACCGTGGCACCGGCACAGCGGGCGCCGACAACAATGACATCGTGCACAGTCTTCGACCTTTCAGGCATCGAGCACGAGACGGTCCGTGCGCGCTCGGGAAACGCAGATCATCATGGTTTTGCCCGACTCCTGCTCAGCCGGGGTGAGCACCGAATCACGGTGCTCGACTTCGCCTTCGAGCACGGTGGTCTCGCAGGTCGCGCACGTTCCTTCGCGGCACGACCACAGCACATCGGCGCCTGCCCGTTCGAGTGCGTCCAGGACCGACGATCCCGCCGGTACTTCGATGTTCCGGCCGGAACGGTTGAGCACGACAGTGGTCGGCCGGTCGGGTCCGGTCGCCGCGAGCTCTTTCGGATGAAAACGCTCGACCCGCAGGGCATCCGCCGCACAGTGCTGCTCGACCGCGGCCAGCAGCGGCTCGGGACCACAGCAGTACACGAGGGTGCCCGAGGTCACCGGCGCGAGAATCTCGGCCAGTGGCATCAGCCCGACTTCGTCCTGCGCGTAGCGACGAACCCGCGCGCCATAGGCGGACAGCTCGTCGGCGAACGCCATCCGCGCGCCGGTGCGGCCGCCGTAATGCAGTTGCCAGTCGGCGCCGTGTTGTTCGAGTGCGCCGATCATCGGCAGCAGCGGGGTGATCCCGATGCCGCCGGCGATCAGGAGGTAGCTCGCCGCCTGCGTGAGCGGGAAATTGTTGCGTGGTTCCCGGATCTCCAGCAGCGTGCCCGGCCGCACTTTCTCGTGCATCCACGCCGACCCGCCCCGGCCCTGCTCCTCGAGCAGCACCGCGATGCGATAACTGTCCCGATTCGCGGGGTCGCCACACAGCGAGTACTGGCGAACGACGCCGTCGGGCAGCACGACATCCACGTGCGCACCCGGTTCCCACGGCGGCAGTGGCGCGCCGCCGGGGTCGGTGAGCACAAAGGACAGCACGCCCTCTGATTCGTAGGTGATGGACCGAATTCGCACAATCGCGCTGATCACACGACGAGTCTCGCAGGGGTTCGGCGGCCCGCGGGGATTGATACTTTCAACGAATTGCCGGATTGAAAACGGCTCGATCGACTATCGGTCGTCGGCGTGCGAAACGATCAGGAATCGAGAAGTGTCGAGGTCGGCGCCGTGTCAGCATTGTTTTCTACCGACCGAGGAAAGGGTTTTCGATGAACATCACCTGGGTTCGACGAGCTCACCGCTGGCTTGCCGTCGGCTTCTTGGCGGCAGTGGTCATCACGGTGATCGGGTTGTCGCTCAGCGGACCGGAGTGGGTGGTCTACCTGCCCCTGATTCCGCTCGCGGCGCTCTTCCTGTCCGGTGCGTCGATGTTCGTGGTGCTCTTGCGCGGCTCGCGAGCAGTGCTGGTTTCCCGTGGCAGTACCGGACTCGTCGGCCTGATACACCGTTGGTCGGCGGTGGTGTTCGTCGTCACCGTTGTCGCCACCGTGATCGCGCTGGCGCAACCGGAACCGATCGTATGGGTCTCCTATCTGCCGTTGATTCCGCTCGCCGGGCTCTTCCTGTCCGGCTCGTTCATGCTGGCGACATGGGCACGCCGTACGGTATTGTAGGTACGTACCTACAATGGGAGATTGCGATGACTTCGATGAGCGCTCGGGAGTTCAACCAGGACGTCAGCGCTGCGAAACGGGCTGCGACCGTGGAGCCGGTCGTGATCACAGATCGCGGTGAGGACGCTTTTGTGCTCTTGTCTATCGACGAGTACCGGCGACTGAAGGCCGACAGTCAGGACCTCGTCTCCCGCCTGAGCATGGACGACGAAATCGAGTTCGAACCGGCACCGCTGCAGGTGAATCTGCGGGTCGCAGACCTGTGACTTTCCTCCTCGACACCAACGTCATCAGTGAGTTGCGCAAGTCGCGGCAGTCGGCGAACCCGCAGGTGCGCTCATGGGTGGCGCAACGACGACCGTCCGACTTGTTCCTGAGCGTCATTACGATCATGGAGGTCGAAATCGGTATCGGCCGAATTGAACGACGCGACGCCGCGCAGGGCAATCGATTGCGCACGTGGCTCGAAGACGATCTGTTGGATGTCTTCGCGAACCGGATTCTGGCATTTGACCTCGCCGTCGGCCGACGCGCCGCACGGTTGCACGTTCCGGACCCACGCCCCGAGCGCGATGCGATGATCGCGGCAACCGCGAGTGAGCACGGCATGATTGTAGTGACTCGCAATCTCGCGGACTTCGAGCCGATGGGCGTGCCTGTCCTCAACCCCTGGGTGCACGCCTGACGGTCCGTCCTATAACACCGTCATCTCGGCCTCACCCGATGTCGACCACCCGTGCCCACGCAGGTGGTCGGTCCGGAACGTAGTCCGGATCGCCCTCCTGCCATGCGCGCGGGCGGCGGAACAGGCCGACCACGGTTCGACAGGCCGGTTGGTGTGTGGGCCAGGGAGTTTGGCCGTCGGTCAGGGCGACGAGGACGTCCGGGCGGGTGCGCAGGGCAAGGGTGAAACCGGTGCGCAGGTCGGTGCCGCCACCGCCGATCAGCGTCATGCCCTCGGCCTGGCACAGTGGGTGGGCGATTCTGGCCGCCGCGTCGCAGGAAAACACGGTGACCAGGTCGCGGCGGCCGCCGACGGCGCGGATGATGGCGGCCACTTCGAGTAGGGCGCTGCCCAGTTCGTCGTCGCTGACCGATCCCGAGGTGTCGATCACCACGCTGACCTTGGGTGGGGTGCGGCGCAGGCTCGGCAGCACGATGCCGGGGAGTGCGGTCGAGCGCCGGGCGGGGCGGCGGTAGGTGTAATCCTCGCCGACGCCGGGGGCCGAGGCGGCCGCGCGGAGGGCGGCTCCGAGCAGATCCCGCCACGGTTGTGAGGGGTGCAGGGCCTCGTTCGCCCAGCGTCGCCACCCCTGGGGCGCGTCTCCTGGACGGCCGACGATGCCCTGCGCCACGAGGAATCGGACGCCTTCGCGCTGCTGTTCGCTGAGACCGTCGGCGCCGTCGGGTCCCAGTTCCCACTCACGGTCCGATCCGTCCGCGCCGCTACCGCAGTCGAGCCACGCCATGCCTTCCGTCAGATGCCCGAGGCGGAACTGACCCAGGTAGTCCTCCATGAGTTGACCTGGATCCAGCCCCAAGGTGCTGGGCAGGACCGCGCCCTCGGGCCAGACCAATCCGTCGCCGAACGCGTCGTCGTTGATCTCGGCATCCGCGGCGATATTCATGCGCAGGCGCTCCCCCGGGCCGGTCAGCTCGTGGGCGTGGGCGTAGCGGTCGCTGCGCGCGTGATGGTCTCGCAGCAGGTGCGAAACCTCGTGCACCAGAATCGAAGCCAGATCTTCCACCGGCGTGCTGTCGACGAACCGGGGCGACACGTAGCACCGCCAGTGTTTGTCCACCCCCATCGTCGGCACCCCTCGCGACTCGACGATGTGCAGCGCGTACAGGGCAGTCGCCAGATAAGGACGGGCCGAGACCGCTTGCAGCCGTGCGGCATACAGCTTGTCGAAATCCAGCCCGGTGGTATCCGCCGTCATCGGCCCGCCTTGACCGCAACGCGGGCCGCGGCGCGATCAGCGCTCTGGGATACCGACACCACCGCGGCGAGTTGTTCGATCGACGCGGGCACCTCCCAGTTGTCGCGGCGCAGCGTGGCCAGGGTGGTCGCGGGAACGACCACCAGGTCGGGTGCCCCGGTTTCCAGGGCTTTGACCAGCAGCGACCAGGCCGCGTCCCACCGTGCCTTCTCCGGTCGTTTGCGGACCGCGGCCACCACACCGTCGAGGGCCGCCTGGCGCAGGTCGCCCCGCGTCGGCAGTTCGGCGGCGGCCGGATCGGCCAGCAGCGCTTCCGGGTCGGGCAGGTCCATCCGATCGATGCTGGTCAGCAGTTCGAACCCGGCGCCGTCGCCGACCGTGCCGCGGATCAACTGCGACAGCACATCGCGACTCGCGTCGGCCGCGGTGGCGAAGGAGATCAGGCGCAGGGTCATCTCCCAGCTGCGCGGCGACGGCCACGGCCCGCCCCGCCGGGTTTCGGTGGTGGGAATCTGATGCACGAGTTTCGGTCGCGCCGCGAGCAGCGTGCAGACCGCCCGCCGAGCGAAAGCGACTGCCTCCGAAAAGCTTTCGGAGGCCAGCTGCGGCAAGGTCGCGCGCGGCCAGGTTCCGCCGAGGCCCCGGACGACGACGTCGTGCTCATGGGTCCACTGCAGGTGCACGAAGCGGTTCGCCAGCGGTGGGCTCAGCTCCCAGCCGTCAGCGGCCGAGGAGCGCGGGTTGGCGGCCGCGACGATGCGCACACCCGGCGGCAGTTCCAGTGCGCCGACCCGCCTTTCGAGAACGACGCGCAACAGTGCGGCCTGCACGGCGGGCGGTGCGGTGGACAGCTCGTCGAGGAACAGCAAGCCGCGCCCGGCCCGCACGAGTCGCACCGCCCAGTCCGGCGGCGCCATCGGCACACCCTGGTTGGCGGGGTCGTCGCCGATGATCGGCAGGCCCGAAAAGTCCGACGGCTCGTGCACACTCGCGATGACCGTGGTCAGCGGCAGGTCAAGGGACTCCGCGAGCTGGGTGAGGGCCGCGGTCTTGCCGATGCCCGGCTCGCCCCACAGCAGGACCGGTAGGTCGGCGGCCACTGCCAAGGTGAGAGCTTCCAGTTGGGTGTTGCGACGCGGCTCTGTCGTCACTTCACCCAGCATGGCGAGGAGTTCGCCCGCGATATCGAGCTGGGAGTGGGCGGCGCGAATCGGGAGCGGCGGGCAGAGGGTGTGAACAGTCATGTGTGAATCACCTTTGGGTTCAGAAGAATTCGATGGATGATGGCAGGTGGAGCGAAGCTCGGCCTCGGCCGACGAAGGCACCGGATGACCTGCTCGGAATTCAGCAGCGACGCCAGCATGGTCGGCACTGCGAAAGCCGCACGAGCCGAACGCGCGAGTCAGCCCGTCGAGGCGGATCAGCTGGTCATCGCAGGTCGGCACGACTTCGCCTGTCAGTGCGACACCGCGTGATCCCGATGGCCCGGACGGCAACTCAGCGCAAGACCGCGTGTCTCGGACGGGCGCGACGGCCTTTACGGTCGTACCGGTCAGGAGGGGTATGGCCGCGACCCGGCGCGGGCAGGCCCGCCCGGAAGAGGCCGTAGGTAATCCGTTGTCGTACAGCGGCTTCGAGCGCGTCACGCAGGGGTCCGTCGCGCAGCACCGCGTCGGCGCCGAGCTTTGTTTCGACGATGGTGAGCGCGCCGTCGATATCGCCGTGGTCCAGAC
The DNA here is from genome assembly GCF_050320175.1 of Nocardia sp. FBN12. Classification (GTDB taxonomy): domain Bacteria; phylum Actinomycetota; class Actinomycetes; order Mycobacteriales; family Mycobacteriaceae; genus Nocardia. Next base: position 3,601,848 of record NZ_CP190048.1, read on the forward strand.
GGTCGCAGACGCCGACCAGCCAATCCGGCTGGCGCAGTGATCGGTCGATGGCTTGCAGGCAGGGCATCGGCGTGCCGGTCAGGGCTGCCAGGAGTTCTTCGCGCCGGATTTCGGCAGGGTCGTGGTCCAGGGCGGCGAGCACCCCGTTCACCAGGCCGATCCGGTGGCGTTCGCCCCGGCATTCCACGAGCCGATAACCGGCGGCGATCGCGGATCTCTCGATCGGCGCTCCGTCGCGGCCGAGCGCGGAAGCGACCAGCGGATGCAGGCGATCGGCGGTGATCGCGTCCGCGCGCAGCAATTCCAGGTCGGGGAGAACCCAGGTCGCCGCGTCGGGCAGGACCGGAAGGGCCGAGATGCCGCCACGCGGATGTTCCCTCGAAATCCGCACCGCGGGTGGATCATCCGCGCGCACATCCAGCACAACCCGTTTCCGCGCACCACACCGCACCAGGACGAGCCCGGACCGGCGCCCCTGCGCCCGCAGCAGAATTCCCGCTTCGTCCGCCCAGCGATCGACGGCACATCCCGGCGGAATCGTTGCGGGCAGACCGGAGCCGGGATCGTCACCCGGTGGCAGCGACACGGGTTCCCCGGAGGCGGGTTCGATGCCTGACGCAATCGCCGTGGCGGCGAATTGCGCTGCTCCAGAACGGGTTCGCAACTCCTGCGCTCTGCGCGAATCCCACAGGTGCCGGTGCAGGTCGAGACGGTAGCGACTGTTGGGCCGAGGGTGGGGGTGCATGCGCGCACTGGTCGCGGGGCTCGCCATGTCCCACAGCGTGAGGCCGATCCGCTGGCCGGCCGCCGCCCAAGCCGGTGGCGTGCGGACCACCAGGTACACGGAACCGGCACTGGGCGTGGACATTCCGATATCGAGGTCGCCGATGTCATCGGCGTCGTAGCGAGCCAGCACCATCGTCAACCCGGGCCGCAACAATCCGTCCGGCGCGATTCTGGGGAGATGCCAGCGCAGCAGATCCGGCGCCAGGTGTCGCAGGTCGGCCCGCACGTGGGCGGCGAGTCCCCGCCCGTGCGTCCGCGCCAATGCCCGCAAGTCCACATCGACGTCGACGTGAGCCGCGGCGCACGCACCGGACCAGTCACCGACGAGACGCCGTGCGGTAGCTACTTCGATCATCCCGGGCGGCACAGCGAGCTCGCGCACCCGTAACCAAAGGGCTTGGCGCGCATCGTCATATGACGAACGAGTGCTCTGCGGAATTTTCGTGAATTCCCCGCGATCGAGCGGGAGAGAAGCCGGTTCGATGACCGGCGTGGGGCTCAACGGCCCGGGCGCAGGACGCCCTTTCGACTGGATGTCATGTGGCCAGTATGCACAACATCGCGCACCCCGACAAGCGGTGACGTTCGATCGCCCGGCCCGCGACCGGGTCGACGAACAAGGCGGGCCCAGGTCAGCGACCCGGACCCGCCTCAGCGATAACTCGCTATCGCGCGTCGGTCAGCTCGCGCGCGTCGGACCGGTCGCCCAGCTGGGGATAGGTCGGGTATTCGATGCCCGAGATGTACTGCACGGTCCGCACCACCTGGCACGAGTAGCCGAACTCGTTGTCGTACCAGACGTAGAGAATCGCGGTGTCGCCCTCGACGATGGTGGCGTTGGCGTCGATGATCGAGGCCGCGCGCGAGCCGATGAAGTCGCTCGAGACCGCGTCGGTGGCGGCGGTGTAGTCGAGGTTACGGCTCAACGGGCCCGCGAGCGATACCTGACGCAGGTACGCGAGCACGTCTTCCTTGGTCGTGTCCTGCTTCAGCTGCAAGTTCAGGATCGCGACGGAGACGTCCGGGGTGGGCACGCGGATCGAGTTGCCGGTGATCTTGGCCTTGAAGTCCGGCATCGCCTTGGCCACCGCGGAGGCGGCGCCGGTCTCGGTGAGCACCAGGTTGAACGGCGCGGACCGGCCGCGACGATCGGCCTTGTGGTAGTTGTCGAGGAGGTTCTGGTCGTTGGTGAACGAGTGCACCGTCTCCACGTGACCGCGCACGATGCCGAACTCGTCGTCCATGGCCTTGAGCGGCGGCACGATCGCGTTGGTCGTGCAGGAGGCGCAGGAGAAGATCTCCTGCGACAGGTCGAGGTCGCGGTGGTTGACCCCGTGCACGATGTTGGGCACGTCACCCTTGCCCGGCGCGGTGAGCACCACCTTCGCGATGCCGGGGCGCAGGTGCTGCGCCAGGCCCTCGCGGTCACGCCAGCGACCGGTGTTGTCGATCAGGATCGCGTTGTCGATGCCGTAGGCGGTGTAGTCGATCGTCGTCGGGTCATCGCTGTAGATGAACTTGATGACGTTGCCGTTCGCGGTGATCGTGTCGTTGTCGGTATCGACCTTGATCGTGCCGTTGAAGTGCCCGTGCACCGAGTCACGGCGCAGCAGCGACGCGCGCTTGGCAAGGTCGTCGTCGCCACCCTTGCGCACCACCACCGCGCGCAGGCTCAGCCCGTTGCCCGACCCGGCCTTCTCGATCAGCAGCCGGGTGACCAGCCGCCCGATCCGCCCGAACCCGTAGAGCACCACATCACGCGGCCCCTGCGACACGGCCTTGTTGCCGTCGCTCACCTCGGCCAGCACCGCGGTGGTGTACTCCTCGACCGACAGCCCACGCTCATCCGCGTGAAATGCCATCACGAGCTGACCCAGATCGATCTTGCACGGCCCCAGATCCAACTGGCTGATGACCTGCAGAAACGGCAGAGTCTCGTCCACCGACAGCTCTTCGCCGCCGATCTGGCGCGCGAACCGATGCGTCCGCAGAATGCTGATCACCGACTTGTTCACCAGCGACCGGCTGTGCAGCAGAATCGTCACACCCTTGCTGCGATACAGCGTTCCGATGATCGGAATCATCGCCTCCGCCGCGGCTTCCTGGGCGTTCCAGCGATCAAGTTGTTCGGTAGTCAACACACGTCCTCTAGTTTTCAACGATGTTTGCGTTGTATCGATGCTAGTGAGGGCGGAATTTTCACCGAGGGCCACTCCCCACCGGTGAGATCATGCGCACTGTGTGTATCGGCGAGCGATCAGAACTTTCCTGTGTGATGGTCGACTCGGTGGCCCAGCCGGGTAGTGAACTCGGCGATGAACTCCTCGGTCAGGGATGGCCAGCCCCAGAAGTCGAAGGCGAGGGTGCCGAGGGCGAAACCCCACGGCCACTGCCAGTCGATGATCGGGCTGGTCGTCTGGCACGCGGGGCACGACACCGCGCCGGCGCCTGTCTGCTCCCAGGCCTCGATCGCGGCCGAAAAGGGTTGCCATACCGCGGGATCCGCTTCCCAGGCCTGTGGGTAGTCGATGATCACCGTCTTCGCCTGGCAGCTCGGGCAGGTCGCGTCGGCCGGTTCGATCTCGCCCTGACCGCCGTAGTGAGCGTGGCGGCCGACGATGACCGCTACCGGTGCGGGAATCCAATCGGCGTCCGAATTGTCGGCGATCTCGGCCCAGGCACGCCCCGCGACGTACCCTTCGTCGGCGTGGAGGCTGTACATCGCGTAACCCGATTTCTCCCGGAGCAGCCACCCCCTCGACACCATCCAGTCGACCATCCGCTCCGCCACCACCTCCGCGTCCGCCGCAGCTACGTCGAGATCGACAATCCGTTCGAAGTAATCACCCACCCCTGCATCCTGCCACCGGGGACCGACACCCGCCGCGGGCCGGTGGACACCGCACTCAGGTCGCGGCAGTCCAGCTGATCATGGCGGGTTTCACCCTGGCGCACAGCGGGTTTCCGGTCGCGTCGGTGAGGCCGAGACGCGCCTCCAGTACTCCCGATTCCGTCGCGGCGGCGAGGGTCTCAGCGGGGACGTCGGCGAGCATCAGTTTGGCCCGGCGGAACATGGTGAGCGTGCCGCCGTCATCGACGGTGACCCAACTGAGGTAGACGAACCGCTCCCCTGGTCGACCCTGGATGTAGGCCCCGCGAATATCGGCGTCGACCACAGTGCACTCCACCGTCCACGCGACAGTGTCCGCGTCACCGCGTTGCGGGTCGAGCAGTTCCTGTGGCCGGTTCTTCCGCTGCACGCCGACGTGGATGTTCGAGTACGTGGCCTCGTTCCCCGCCGGCCGGCAGGACGACCCGGGCAGCTGCGTCCCCACGATTCGGATGAGCATGCGGCCATTGTCGCGCACACGCCGATTCTCGCTCGCTCGTGCCCGACGATCAGCCCACCGTCGCCGACTCGTCCGTAGGAGACTGCGCTGCTTGGTCTTTCGTGGGCGTTGCCGGCCACCACACCCTGTCGCCCAGGAGCGCGAACAACGCGGGGACGACCAGCGTGCGAACCACGAACGTGTCGAGCAGGATGCCGATCCCGACCACGATGCCCAGCTGGGTCAGGGTGATCAACGGCAGCACACCGAGCACACAGAACACCGCGGCGAGGACGACACCGGCGCTGGTGATCACGGCACCGGTCGAGGCGACGGCGCGCACCATCCCCTGCGTGGTGCCGTGCGCACCCGCTTCCTCGCGCGCCCTGGTGACCAGGAAGATCGTGTAATCCACGCCGAGCGCTACCAGGAACAGGAAGCCGAACAGCGGCACGTTCGTGTCCAGCGCGGGGAAGCCGAAGACCGTGCCGCTGATCCAGCTGCCCGCACCGAGCGCGGCGAGCGCACTGAGAACCGTGACGCCGACGAGCAGCACGGCGGCGGGCACCGCGCGCAGTAGCGCCAGCAACACCAGCAGCACGACCGCGAGGATCAGCGGAATGACCAGCGCCTGGTCGCGGCGGGCGGCGTCGCGGATGTCGAGCGCTTCGGCGTCCGACCCACCGACGAGCGCCTCGGCGCCGGGGACCGCGCCGACCGCCGTCCTGATCGCCGCGATGGTGGTGAACGCCTCCGCTGAGCCCGGTGCGGCGTCGAGCACGACGGACCAGCGTGTCGAACCGTTCTCGGCGGTGCCGGTGGCCGTGGCGCGCGAGACACCCTGCACGCCGTCGAGTGCCGTCTGGATCTGGGCGGTGGTCGTACTCCGCGCGATCACCACGGCTGGATCCGACGAGCCGGACGGGAAGTGTTCGGCCATGGCCTCCAGCCCGTCGACCGATTCGGCCTCGACACGGAACTGTTCGGTCTGCGAGAGGCCGATGTCGGTGGTCGCGAGCCCGGTGGCGAAGACGATCAGAACCGCCGAAGCCGCCCCGGCGACCACGGCCGGACGTCGCACCACGCGCCTCGCGACCACCGCCCACGCGCCCTGCTCGGCCGCGTCGCGACCGTCCGGGCGCGGCACGAACGGCCAGAAGATCCGCCGCCCGCACAGTGCCAGCGCGGGCGGCAACGCGGCGAGGACGAAGACCAGCGCCACCACGAGCCCGGCCGCGGCGAACGCGCCGAGGCTGCGGGTATTGGGTAGCAGGGCGAGCAACAGCGTCAGCAGGGCGAGGACGACGGTGACATTGCTGGCGACGATGGCGGGCGCGGCATGGCGCACCGCGGCGCGCAACGCCACTCGATGGTCGGTGTGGCGATGCAGTTCGTCGCGGTACCGCGACACCAGCAGCAGCGCGTAGTTCGTCCCCGCTCCGAAGACGAGCACGCTGGTGATACCCGAGGTCGAACCGTCGAAAGCCAGCCCGGTGAGCTCGGCCAGCAGCGTGCCGACGCTGGTGGCGACGCGATCGGCGAGGCCGACCACCGTCAACGGCACCAGCCACAACACCGGCGAGCGATAGGTGAGGATGAGCAAGACCATCACCACGATCGCGGTGACGATCAGCAGGAGCGCGTTCGCGCCGGAGAAGGAATCGGCGATGTCGGCGCCGAAAGCCGGTCCGCCGGTGATCTGCACGCGCACCGTATCGGGCAGGTCGGTGGTGACGGCGACCCGCAGTTCGCCGATCCGGTCGGTGAGCGCGAAGCCGTTGAGCTGGGCGGACACCGGGATCTGGGCGAGCGCGGCGCGCCCGTCGGGAGCGATGATCACCGGGGTGTGATCCCCCGCGCGGGTGAGCGCCGCATCCGTTGCCGCGAGATCGCCCGGGGTCAGTACGCCGCCGTCGGCGCGCGTCGCCACCATGATCGCGGCCGCCGTTCCGGCATCGGGAAACCGTGCGGCGGCCTCGGCGGCCTCGGCCGATTCCGCCGATCGCGGCAACGACACCGGGGCCTGGCCCGCGCTGTCGTTGCTCCCCGCCAGCGCCATCACGGCCATGGCGGCCGCGACGACCACCAGCAGCACCGCCCACGATCGCCGACCCGTCACCAGCCCAGCGAACCGGTCCCAGCCGTTCCCGTCGCTCATTCGCATCACGCCAAAACTATTTCAGAAACTTAAATAGTTGGCAATCGCGGCGCGTCCGACAGCTAAGCTCCCTGTCGGACAGAGAGGAGGCCGCGCATGGGTGACGACACCGACCCGGCCACCGACCGGACAGGGTTGGAGACCGACATAGCCAGGGACCTCCGTGCCCTGACCGCGATCTCCGAACAGATCGGCCACGTCTTCGCTCGCTCGAACGACCTGCGCCCCAATGATTTCCGCGCCCTGATGCATATCGCGACCGCCGACGCAGAGGGCGCACCGCTCAGCGCGGGCCAGTTGAGCAGATCGATGGGCGTCTCCGCACCCGCCGTCACCTACCTGGTCGAGCGCATGATCGAAGCCGGACACCTCGAACGCGTCGCCGATCCGACCGACCGGCGACGGGTCCACCTGAGCTATACCGACCAGGGCATGTCCGTCGCATCCGGCTTCTTCGGCCCACTCAGCACACGCACCCGCGCCGCGCTGGCCTGCCTGCCCGACGCCGATCTGACCGCCGCCCACCGTGTCCTCGTCGGCGTCACCGCCGCGCTGCGCGAGTTCTACGCCGAGTTACCGGAGCCGGGGCAGGCCGCCGAGTAGTAACATCACCACAGCGGAACCGGGGTGGCGCCCATCTTGTACCAGCCGGGCAGATTTCCCTTGGCGTTCACTACGCGGTCGATGCGCTTGCTGATGCCCGCGGTCATGTCGCCGTTGGTGATCATCTCGGTGAACAGCGCGGTCAGGTTGCCGTAGTCGAAGAAGTCGCGCTGCCACTTCCACTGGAAGTCGCCGCCGTATTTGAACCAACTGCCCTGGATACCGGTGAGCGCGTAGTTCGTTCCGTCGGTCCGTGTGACATCGCAGACCTGTTTCCACAATCCGAGCATGCCGCCGGTCTGCTCGTCGACCACCCAGGACTGATACGGGTAGGTCCAGCCGTCCAGACCGTCCATCTCCGAACCGATGGCCCAGTCCCGGATCTCGGTGCGCCCGACCGCCATGAAGTCGTGTTTCGGGCCGTAGTTCCAGCCGTAGGTGGCGTCCTCGGTGTAGAACTCGGCCAGCGGGCGCCAGTCGCCTGCGCGTTCGCAGTCGACGTTCGCCTGCAACCAGCGTTCGATCATCTCGTCGAGTTCGGCGCGGGGAAATGACATCGAGATCTGCTCCGATCTGTGCAACGCACTCTTGGTAGCAGGTACGTTACGCACAGGATCGACGGTTGTACAGACACTTGTCCAATTATCTGTCCGGCAGTTTTCTTCGATGCCCTTCCTATGTCCGCCACAGCATTTCAGCCCGACGACACACCGCCGCTACCCCGGCCCGGTGACGTCCTCGCCAGCCCGTCGCGGCCGGGCGACAAGCTCCAGCGCGAGCAAGACGACGCCGGTGACCACCGCGATCAGCACCGCCACCCGTACGGTCGGATAGTCCCAGAACAGCAGTACCGCGGCGGCGACGAGCAGCACGGCCCCACGCACCCACCCCAGATTCGCCGCGACGAACCCCGATACCGGACCGCCCTCGCCGCGCCGGAGCCGATCCCCTACCCGACCGGCGGTCGCGCGTACCCAGGACGCCGGCGCCGACGGGCCGGCGAGGAAGGCACCCAGCCCCACCGCGGCGGCCGACACCGCGAGCACCCGCATACTCATCCGCAACGGACCCACCAGGGTGTCGAAGACGATCCGGGCGACCTCCGGTGAGATCGACTGCGCCGGAACATGTTCGAGATACACGCGACGCGCGATCAGCAACGCCACCGCGAGCACGACCATCGACACCAGCACACCCGCCGCGACGGCGAGGATCGCGCGCCGACGGAAACCGTTGCCCGCCACCAGAACCGCGCTCAGCGCACAACCCACCGCGACGGCCGCCAGCACGATCGCCGCCCGGTCCAGCAGCCGCACCGCCCGCTGCGCCTGTGCCAGGTCGTCCGATTCGGCGAGCACGAATTCGGTCGGTAGGTCGATGGCGCGGTCAGCGAGGACGAAACCGCGGCTGTCCAGTTCGTCGACGAGCTCGGCCACCATCGGAGTGAGCGAGATCGACACCACGCCGGCCTGCACCCGCAAGGCGCCCTCGTCGATTCCGGTGACCGCCGCGACCAGCCCGCGATGCGCCTGCCGGTTCGCCGCGTTCCACAGTTCGGGGAAGGCATCGCTGTGCACAAGGGCGCTCACCGCGTTCCGGACCAGCCCTTCGGACTGCGCCGCCAGCAGCGCGGGCACGCTCCGCAGCGCGGCGGTCACGCGCGGACCGCGGTTCTCGGCGTCGCCGACCGTGTCGAGCAGATCGGATGCCAACCGCTCGACGTCGACCCGGGACATGACAGACCGGGTGAGCGCGTCCACGACAGCCGTCTGAATCGCAGGGTCGGCGGCGAGCGGGGCCACGGTGTCGACATAGTGGTCGGTATCGAGGACCTGCGCCCGCAGAAATCCTGCGATAACGGCGGCGAATGTGAAGATCCCCATGACGCACACCAGCAATGCGACGGCAGTTCGCCGCCCCCGGCTACCAGAATCAGTCGTCATCTGTCCGGCTTTCTCGCTGACGTCGAGTCCGATCATCGTATCCCGCACCCGCTGACCGAACGGACTGCCGCGCAGCGGACCAGATCTGCTCCACAACACTTGTCGTGGCGATCATTCGGCACACCCAGCGTGCTCGGACTGCCGACCCGCTAGATATCCAGGCGGATCCGGATGCCCACCATGCGCTCGGAGCCTCCGCGCAGCCTGCTGCCCAGCAGTCCTATCCGGGCGACCAGCCCGTACTTGCGCTTCATCAGCCCGGTGAAGTGCGCGCTCGCGTCCGGCGCGAGCACCTCGGCGATGCCGGGAACCGCGGGACCGAACGGCTTGCCACGCCAGTCGCAGGGCGCGACCGTCACGCGGCCCCCATTGCGGATCCGCTTCACCTTCCCCGCGTCCGCCGCGCTCCACACGGCCAGCGTTCGGCCGTCGCGCATCACCCAGACCGGCGTGGGGACCGCCCTGCCGTCTCGGCGGAACGTGGTGAGTAGCAGGTACTTGCCGGCGGCGAGCTCGCCGAGCACCGTGTCGGGGTGTTTCATGGCACCATACTAACTAGTTAGTTAACTATTGTGTCCGAGGAAGCGCACGACGCGTTCGAAAGGAATCCGCATGGGGCGATTCGTCGGGACTCTGCTCGCGGGCTTCGCGGTGGGCACCCCCGCGATCCCGGTCGGCCTCTCCCTGTCACTGCCCGGCCCGGTCGCGTTGATCGCGGTGTTGCTCGGCGCGGCCTGCTGTGTGGTCTTCGCGGTGTTCGCCATGGAACGCGCCAGGGCGCGCTGGCAGTCGTGGCGCGGACGCCGCAAGTCGGTTGCCGCACAGGCTGTTTCGGTGAATACCGCCAACGGTGCGGCCCCCTGCGACGCGACCGTCGGGCAGACGCCCCCCGTGCACGCCCGGCTCTCCGGCGCGACGGGCCTGCGGGCCCCGCGAGTCCTCGACCGCTATGGCGTCGCGGGCTTCGGCATCGTCGGACCCGCGCTTTTCGGCACCTGGGGCTCGGCCCTACTCGGTGCGGCACTCGGCATCCCCCGCTGGCCGCTGATCTGCTGGCTGATGATCGGGATCACCCTGTGGTGCACGGTGCTGCTCGTCGCATCGGACGCGGTCTTGGCCGTCCTACGATGACCCCCATGTCCCGAGCCGACGCCACCAAGGCCCGCATTCTCCAGGCCGCCACCGACGAGTTCGCCACGTACGGCATCGCCGGAGCCCGGGTGGACCGGATCGCCAAGACGGCGGCGGCCAACAAGAACCTCATCTACGTCTACTTCTGCAGCAAGGACCAACTCTTCGACGCGGTCTTCGACGCCCACGTCACCCACGGCCTGAATTCGGTCCCCTTCACCCCCGAGGACCTCCCCGAGTACGCCGGACGGCTGTTCGACTACTGCCGCCGACACCCCGATGTCATCCGGCTGGCCACCTGGCACCGCCTGGAACGCGGCGACCGAGACCTGGCCGGCACGCCCGCGCGGGACGCCAAACTGGACGCACTCGCCGCGACACAGCGCAAGGACCGCATCGGCTCCGACTTCTCCCCCACCGCACTGCTGACCATCGTCTTGAGCATTGCGCTGGCGTGGAGCCCCGGCAACGTCACGAACCTGCCCGCCGTAGCGGCCGAGAGCGCCGACGAACGCCGACGCGCGATCGTCGAGGCCGTGCGTCGCCTCCTGTGAGCCGCACCGCCGCGTACCGCCGACAGGCAACCCGAGGGATATCCCTGAGCTGAAGCTCCGGGTCGAGACCTGATGTGCCCGGCCCCCTCCGACGGGACCATTGCAGGATGGAAAGCGTTGGCAATCAGGATATTTCAGGCAGCGTTCGACGGCGGCGCGGTATCGCCGTGCTCGCATCGGCCGTCACGGCAGCGAGCCTGCTCGGGCTCTCGACGGGAACCGCGTCCGCGAACACCGCAGGCAGCTGCTTGTGGGCGGACAGCCCGTCTTCGCAGGGAGTCACCGTCATCGCAGGCGGCTGGACCTTCACCTGCGGCCGATCGCGGACCGGGGACGCGCGCTGGGATCGCGGGTCGTCGACGCAGCGCGCGAGCACAGTCGCCAATCCCGGCGCCGCAGGCGATCCCACCGGCCGTTTCAGCGCGGGAGCCGTCCAGCCGGGCACCAGCTACACCGACTACTGCGTAGGCGACCAGCTCGTCAGCGGTCGCGAAGCGGTCTACGAAGCCGTGCCGGACGGCCACGGTCTGCGCTGGCGGCCAGCGGGCCCGATCGCACAGTGGCGTTTCGATCAGGGCGACGGTACTGCGCCGACCGCACGGTCCGCGAGCGAGTGCCGGGCAGATCCTCAGTACTGAGCCCGGCTCACCCGCGGCGACGACGCGGTCATCGAACCAGGTCGGATCCGGCGTCGGCGCGGACACGCTTCGGCAACGCCGAGGACACGGCTCTGGCTCTGCGGGCGAATCGGAGAAATGATCGAACATAACCGGCACTCCCCGGCCATCGGCACAACGTGGAGGTTCGACGATGTGGAACGCGATTGTTCAGATCTGTGGATTCTTGATCATCGGTGCGGTGGTCGGCGTGCTGGCCAGGATGCTCAAGCCGGGCAAGGAGAACATGAGCATGGGCATGACCCTGGTGCTCGGGATGGCCGCGGCGCTCATCGCCGGGGTGATCGCCAGCCTCATCGGCGTCGGCTCCATCACCGAACTCAACTTCTGGGGCTTCGTCCTCGCGGTCATCGCCGCGGTGGTGCTGCTGTTCGCGGCCGAGTCGATGGGCGCCCGTAAACACCCGCCTGTCGCCTGAGCCGAAAATAGCAGGTCATCGCCGGAACCGGCGGTGACCTGCTTGGCGAATGACCGGTTCGCCGCGACCACCCGCTACTTCCGTCCGAGCGACCCGGTCGCGGTGAGCCGCAAACCCGAGATCGTCGACATCGTGTCCATCACCGACGCCGGTCTGCTGGTCTGGTACGGCGGCAAGGACACCTTCGGCACACCGTGGTCAGACATGGCCCCGCTCCTTCCCATCGAACTCGACGTCCCTATCCCCTGACATCCCCTGACGCCCGGCCACGCCTGGCCGAGGACGATCATCGCCATCCGCCATGCCCAAATCGAGGACGGCCGCCACCTCCACTTGCTACAGTCCCAGACAGCTGACTACGGGTGCGTAGAAATGTTGTAAACATCCGTGTAGATCAGTGGTCAGATTCGGTCGTACAGCTCGGCGACCGCATTGAACACGGGGCGGTCAACATGGCAACGATAGGCGATAAGGCAAGCTCACCAACCGATTTCGACCTTGTGGTGCGATTCTGCCTCGACTGGTGGCGCGACCATCCACGACAGTCGGTGGAGACCGCCGGCCGTCAGGTCACCATGGCATGGCAGGCCACCGCCGAGCTGGTCCGAGCCGTGGTGCATCGACGCTTTCCGCTGGCCGAATTCCTCCGTCAGAGCTCGTTCATGGCAGGTGTCTCAGCCACCCCTACCCTGCTGGTCGCCATCCCGATCGCGGCTATCGTGTCGATCCAGATCGGTTCGCTGGTCAGCCAGGTCGGCGCGACGACCTTCATCGGGGCGGTCAACGGCCTCGGCATCATCCGTCAAGGCGCGCCGCTGGTCACCTGCCTGATGATCGCAGGCGCGGTCGGCTCGTCGATCTGCGCCGATCTCGGTTCCCGCACCATCCGCGAGGAGATCGATGCCATGCGGGTGATGGGCGTCGATCCGATCGCGCGGCTGGTCGCGCCGCGACTGCTCGCCGCGGTGCTGGTGAGCATTCTGCTGTGCGGGTTCGTGGTGTTCGTCGGGTTCGCCACCGGCTACCTGTTCAACATCTTCATTCAGGACGGCACACCCGGTTCCTACATCAGCACATTCGCCTCGTTCGCCGTCGCGAGCGACCTACTGGTCGCGCTGGTGAAGGCGGCCATGTTCGGCGCGCTCACCGCGATCATCGCCTGTGATTGCGGCCTGAACACGAAGGGCGGCCCGGGCGGTGTCGCGAACGCGGTGAACTCCGCGGTGGTCAGTTCGGCGATCGTGTTGTTCGCGGCCAATATCGCGCTCACCCAGATCTACAACACCCTGTTCCCGTCCAAGGTGCTCTGAGATGGCGAGCTACCTACCGCCCCTGCTGCGTCCACTCCGGGCCGCCAAGGCCGCGACGACCCCGCTCACCGAGGCGAACGCCAGGTTGGGACACCAGGGCGTCGTCTTCGTGGAGGCATTGCTGGCGATTCCGTTCGTCCTTCGGCACTACCGCAAAGAGGTCGTGCGGCTGATCATCGACGTCACCTGGGGCAACGGCGCGCTGGTGGTCGGTGGCGGCACGGTCGGCGTGATCCTGATTCTGTGTGGCTTCGGCGGCATCACTGTGGGAATGGAATCGCATACCGCCTTGGATCTGCTGACGATGAGCCCGCTCACCGGCGCGATCTCCGGTTTCGCCACCACCAGAGAGCTGGCTCCGCTGCTGGCCACCATCGCCTTCGCCGCGCAGGCGGGTTGCCGGTTCACCGCCCAGATCGGCTCGATGCGGATCGCCGAGGAGATCGACGCGCTCGAGTCGATGGCGATCCGCCCGCTGCCCTACCTGATCACCACCCGCATGCTGGCCGCCGCGGTCGCGATCCTGCCGCTCTACAGCGTCGGTATGGCCACCGCCTACCTCGCCACCAAGGTCACCGCGTTCTTCCTGGGTGGCAACGGGATCGGCACCTATGACCACTACTTCCACCAGTTCCTCGACCCGGGCGACATCGTCTACTCGGTCCTCAAGGCGGTCGCGTTCGTGCTTGTCGCCACCTTCATCCAATGCCACTTCGGCTATATCGCCGCGGGTGGGCCGGAAGGCGTCGGGGTCGCGGCCGGGCGCGCGATCAAGATGACGATCATCGTGGTCGTTTTCCTCAATCTGCTTCTCACACTCGCGATCTGGGGCGTCGACTCCGGTATCCGGATCTCCGGATAGGGGGACTGCTATGTATCCGGATCCCAGCGGACGCGGGTGGTCGCGCGGGCGGCTCAGCCTGGCGGGTGCCGCGATGGCTCTGAGCCTGACCGGTGTCGTCGCGTTGCTCGGGCTGCGCTACGCGGGCCATTTCGAGGAAACCGTCGCGGTGACGGCACGGATGACCAGCACCGGCGACGGGCTGCCCGCGCGCGCCGACGTGCGCTTCCGCGGGCTGCTGGTCGGCACGGTGTCGGCGGTGGAAATCGCCGAGAAGGGCCTGAGCCAGCGGGTAGACCTCGACCTGGAGCCTGCTGCCGCCGCGGCCATCCCGGCCTCGGTGACGGCTCGTGTCGTGCCGGCCAACATCTTCGGAGTCACCTCGGTCGAACTCGTCGACAACGGCCCGGCCGCGACGCCGCTGCGCGCGGGTGCCGTCGTCGAGCAGGACACCAGCCGCGCCACGGTGGCCCTGCAGACCACGCTGACCACCTTGCGCGACGTCCTGAACCGCATCCAGCCCGCCAAACTCGCCCGGGTGCTGGCCACCCTGGCCGAGGCACTCGACGGTGACGCCCGGCTGCCCGGCTCCACGATCGAACGGCTCGACCAGTGGATCACCGAGGTCCGCGCCATGCCCGGCATCGGCGAGCTGCTCGGAGATCTCGGGGCGGCCACCGCGGCGGTGAACCAGTCGGCACCCGAACTCGCTGACGCGCTCGGCAAATCGGTGCAGACGGCACACACGATCACCGTCCGCCGCAACCAGGTGATCGCACTGCTCACCTCGGCGGGCACGGCCACCGACGCGACCCAGGCGCTGTTCGCCCGGAACCCGGACGCGGGCAAGGAGCTCGTCGTCGGACTGGACGAGACATTCGGTGCGCTCGCGGCGGATCCGTCCGCGTTGACCGAGACCGTCATCGCACTCGGCGATTCCCTGAGTCGCCTTGCCACCGTATTCAATTGGGGGCCGAGTAAGCAGATGCAGTGGGACGTCACGGTCTCGTTCACACCGTTTCGCCAGTACACCGCCGCCGACTGCCCGCGCTACGGCAGCCAGGCCGGACCGCGCTGCGATACCGGCAGCATCCCGGATTCCCCAGCGCCACAGTCTTATCCGACGCAGTTGATCCCCGGCTGGCTGGCCTCGGCCGGCCCCGCGCCGATTCCCACCATGCCCGCCCTGCCCACGCTGCCGAATTTCCCGGCCCTGCCGAATATCCCCGGACTCTCCCTACCCGGCCTCGTGATCCCCGGCATCACCGCCCCGGCGAGTTCCACCCCGCGACAGCCCGGCCACCGCGCCGGACCGGTGGCGCTGACCGGCCCCGCCGCGGTGGCCGCGTTCCTGGGCGAGCGACCGAACACCACGCAACAGCTGCTGCTCGGCTCCGTCCTCACCGGTGCGACCGTGACGCTCGCACCACCGTCCTCCGGAGGTCACTGAGATGCGCACCCGCACCATCTATTTCGGGCTCGCCGTCTTCGTCGCCCTGTCGATGATCGCGACCTACACGATCTGGTCGACCTTGCGACGTTCGGTGCCGGGTGACACCCATCGCTACAGCGCCGTCTTCACCGACGTGCTCGGCCTGCGCACCGGCGACGACGTGCGGATCGCCGGCGTGCGCGTCGGCCGGGTCGACGCGATCGACCTGGTCGACCGGCGCCGTGCCCAGGTGACGCTGTCGGTGCAGTCGCGCCAGCACCTGAGTACCACCACGAAAGCGCTGATCCGCTATCAGAATCTCATCGGCCAGCGCTATGTCGCGCTGGCCGTGGGGGAATCGGCGGGTGAGCCACTACCCGCAGGCGGCACGATTCCCCTGGAGCGCACGGAATCCTCGTTCGATGTCTCCGCCATGCTGTCGGGCTTCGAACCACTGTTCAGCCTGCTGCAACCCGACGACGTGAACTCGCTGTCGGAAACCCTGGTCCAGGCGCTGCAAGGTGACGGAGTGTCGTTGTCGGCCTTGATCACTCAGGCCGCCGCACTGGCTACGACCTTCTCCGAACGCGACGAGATCCTCGGCGCGGTGATCACCAATCTCAGCGATGTCATCACCAGCCTGGCCAACCGCAGCGGCGAGCTGGAGACCCTGATCACCCAGTCCCGTGCCCTGGTGAGCGGGCTGTACGAACAGGGCGAGGTACTCAAAGGCTCGGTCACCGGGATCGCCGAGTCGACAACGAAACTGACCGACCTCATCACCAGGGTCGCACCGGGGATGGCGCAGGCGCAGCAACAGGCGAGCGAGGGTGTGGACCTGCTGCTGTCCAATGGCGCGCGCCTCGACCGATCGGCGATCGAACTACCGCTGATCCTTGCCGGACTCGCCCGGATCAGCGGCAACGGCACCTACGTCAATACCTATGTCTGCAGCCTGGACGTTTCGCTGTGGGGCGTGCTGTTTCCCCGCGGAATGTTCTCCCAGGTCGGCGGCAACGAGCACTCGGAGGTTTGCCGATGATCAAGTATCTGTTCTTCCTTGTCCGCACGACCCTGCGCGATGCGTTCGGCAACCGGAACTTCGCCCTCGGCATCGCGGCGGGGGTCACGGTGATCGTGCTCGTCCTCGGATCCGGGATTCTCTCGCGCGCGCACCTGGGCGAGGACACCGTCCACGCGGAATTCGCGCAGGCCGCGGGCCTACGGACCGGCAACAGCGTCGACGTGGCCGGCATCGAAGTCGGCACGGTCACCGCCGTGCGGCTCGAACGCGATCGGGTCCTGGTCTCGATGAGTGTGCGGCCCGATCTCGGCGTGGGTCACGACGCGAAAGCGGCGATCAAGATGTCGACCATTCTCGGCAAGATGCACGTGGAACTCGATCCGGGCACCGAGGGGCAACTACCCGGCTCCCGTATCCCGTTGTCGGCCACCACCGTTCCCTACAACCTGGCCAAAGTCGTGAACGATCCGAAGTATCGCAACTCCTTCGAGCACCTCGAACGACTGGACCCGAACGCGCTGCGCGCCGGCCTGGACGCGGTGAGCACGCAGCTGGGCGATTCACCGCAGCTCACCGCTCAGGCGCTCGACAGCGTCGGCGCACTGGCCAAGGTGATCGCCTCCCGGCGCGACGAGGTGGACCAGCTGCTCGGCAGCATGGATCAGGTCTCCGGACTGATCGCCGACAACCAGAACAGCGTGCTGGTGCTGCTGACCAACGGCCAGGCAATCGGCGAGGCCGTCGTCGCGCGCCGTGATCTGATCAGAGAACTGCTCGACAACATCGCGGCGGCCTCGAAGATCCTGCAGGACATGGGCGTCGACGACGGCGGCAGGCTCGGCCCGCTCATCCACAACCTGAACACGATGTCGCAAGGTCTGGAAAAGAACCGCGAGCACCTAGACGCGCTGTATCAGGTGATGCCGGTGGCGGTCCGCCAATTCAACAACGCGTTCGCGCAGGGCCCCTACGGCGACATCTACATGCCGTGGCTGTTCCCGGACAACTGGCTGTGCCTGGCCGACGCGGTAGAAGGGTGCAAGTGATGCGCAGAGTGCTCCAATGCCTCGCACTGGCGATCATCACCGGCATCGGCACGGGCTGTTCCTCGATCCCGGTGTCGCTGCGCCCCGAGGCCGTCCACCTCACCGCCGACTTCGAAGGCGCCGCCGGCCTGTTCGTCGGCAACGACGTTTCGGTCCTCGGTGTCCCGATCGGGCGGGTCGACGCGATCGAACCCAAGGGTGCCTTCGTCGAGGTGCGGATGACGATCGAGCCAGGCGTCGAGCTGCCCGCTGACGCCATGGCCGCCCTGGTCTCCCCCCAGCTCATCACCAACCGGCACGTCGAATTGACGCCCGCCTATACCGGCGAGGGGCCCACTCTCGCCGACGGTGCCCATATCCCGCTGGCGCGCACCAGGACTCCGGTCGAACTCGACCGCATCCTGCGCAACTTCGAACAACTCGGCGAAGCGCTGAAGGGCGACAACGCGACCGGGCCGATGGCCAGCCGGGTGCTGTTCCCGATGCTCGACGGCAACGGTGATCGCATCCGCGAGACCCTCGACGCCCTCTCCACGACATTCGAGGTGTCGCTGGCCAACAAGGACCAGATCTCGCGCACCATCGTCGAACTCAACGAGCTCACCACGATGATCGCCGGAAACGACCAGACCGTCCGGGACTTCAGCGGTCGGCTGACCGAACTGGTCGCGCTGCTGGCCGAACAGGCGCCGGGCCTGGCCGCGGTGCTCACCCAGGTGAACGACTTCATCGCCAATACCTCGACGGTGCTGGCCGAGAACCGCGCACCGCTCACCGACGCGGTGAACCGCCTGGTCACGATTACCGGCCAGATGCGTGACAACGCACGCGGCCTCACCGAGATCGTCGATGTGACGCCGCTGATGGCCGACAACTTCGCCCGCACGGTCAGCACCGACCAGCGGGCGATGCGGCTGCATCTGCTCACCGATAAATCGTTGCTGGACAACGAAACCCTGTCGCTGCTGTGCACGCGGCTCGCGTTGCGTGCCGACGGCTGCCGGACGGGAAAGCTCATGGATTTCGGTCCGGACTTCGGTCTGACCGCCGCACTGCTGGGACTGTCCGAATGAGCAGAGTCACCCGCCTCACCGTCACCGCGCTGGCCGCGATCAGCGTCAGCTCGTGCACGGTCACCGTCGACAACGTCCCGCTGCCGCGCCCCGGTGTCGAAGGGCCCTCCTACCGCTTGCACGCGGTGTTCGACAACGCACTCAACCTGCCGGAACGGGCCAGGGTGAAGATCGGTGGCACCGATGTCGGAGTCGTCACCAAGATCGATACGACGAACTTCCTCGCCGACGTCGAGCTCGAGGTGCGCCGCGACATCGCGCTTCCGCAGGGCACCCGGACCGAACTGCGACAGCCGACCCCTTTGGGCGACATCCACATCGCCATCGTGCTGCCGCAACACCGCCCCGGCACCCCGTTGCTCGCCGACGGCGATGTCATCGACCGCGAACACACCTCGGCCGGCGCCTCGGTCGAGGAGTTGATGATGGCGATGTCGATGCTGCTCGACGGCGGTGCGATGAACCAGGTCGCCCGCATCACCTCGGAACTGAACGCCATTATCGGCGGGCGCGGCCCCCAACTGTCGCACCTGCTCACCGAACTCACCGCGACGCTGAGCGCGTTGAATCAGCGCACCGGGCAGATCGATTCGGTCCTGCACGGACTCGACGGGCTCACCGCCACCCTGCGCGCCCGCAAAGCCGAACTCGGCCAGGCGGCCGATACCTTCCCCACGCTGATCGCCGTGATCGCCGAGAACAACCGCGCCATCTCCGATCTCACGACGAAGGTCTCCACGGTGACCGCCGCGCTCGGCGATTTCACCTCGACCACCGGCCCTGAATTCCTCAGCCTGTTCGACAGCGTGCAGCGGTTGATGAACGGATTCACCCAGATGGGGGACAACTTGGGCACCACACTGGACCGGCTCAACACACTGGCCCCGGTGGCGCGCACGTCGATGCAAGGGTCGAGTCTGGCTGTCGCGGCGCGGATCTCATACCTCGACATCGGCGCGCTCACCGATACCGAGGGCAGCAGGTTGCCCGACGGCACCGACGTCACCGCGTTCATCGGCAGCCTCGCCCAGGTGCTGGCCCGGGTGCTCGGCCGGCTGCAGGGAGGTCATCGATGATCGCGCGCGCCGCGACCCTCGTCGTCCGGCTGGCCCGCTGGGCCGAGCGCCACCAGACCGCCGGGGCGATGCTCGGCATGGTCGGGATGCTCGTCCTCGGATCCGGCTACATCGCCATCGACGTCGTCGGCGTGCGGCCACTGCACACGACCTATACGGTGCGGGTCCAGCTCGACAGCTCCGGCGGCCTGCTCCCGCACAGCAACGTCACCGTGCGCGGGGTGCGGGTCGGCGCGGTCCGCGCCATCGCACTCGACGATGCGGGGATCCTCGCCGAGGCCGAGATCGACAGCGCCACCACCATTCCCGTCGGCACACCGGTCGCGATCGGGCGGCTGTCGGCGGCAGGCGAACAGTATCTCGACTTCCGGCCGACCAGCGGCGAGGGCCCATACCTCGCCGACGGTGCGACGGTGACCGCCGATCAGGTGAGCACCCCGGTCACGATCGACTCGTTCCTGGACAACACCGGAGCCCTCATCGCCGGGATGAACCCGGACCGGCTCACCGTGATCGTCGACGAACTCGATCGCGCGCTGCGTGGTGGGCCCGATGTGCTGCGCAATGTGATCAGCGGTCTCAGCCAGGCGATGACCGGCCTCACCGGACTGCTCCCGCAGACCACCCAGTTGATCAGCAATCTACGGGTCATCGCCGACACCACCGCCCACGCCCAGCCCGACCTCGCCACCCTGGTCCGCGGGTCGGGCGCGCTGTTCGACCAGATGAACGCCGCCGACAACGAAGTGCGCGAACTCCTCGACGAGGGTCCAGGCAGGCTCACCACCCTCGGCGGCGTGCTCACCGAGACCAGCGATCCGCTGACCAGCCTGGTGACCAATTTTGTCGCCATCACCCGGGCGGCCCGCTTGCGAACCCCCGCGATGTCGGCTCTGTTTCCCGCCCTGCGTGCCGGTGTGGTCGCCCTCGGAGTTCCCGCCCACGACAACGCCTTCCACACCATGGCAGACATCTGGCCGCGCCCCACCTGCGAGTACGAAACCATCCCGGTCTCCCCCGCCGAGGTCTCCGACGGCCGCGGGCGGCTCTACAACTACTGCGTCACCAGCCATCCCGAGCTGCAGGTCCGCGGATCGGCCAACGCGCCGCGCCCCGCCGGACCCGACAACGGATCGGGCCCACCGCCCGGCGTCACCGGCGACGAACTCACCGTCCCCCTGCCCGCCAACTGACTCCTACCCACCGAGGACTTACCCATGACCGCCGAACTCCAGCCACCGATCGACGATTCCGAAACGACTGCGGAACCTCGGCGAATTACCCTGCGCCGCATCATGATTCCGGGAGCGGCGGTGGTCACGACCGCCGCCGTCGCCATCGCCGCCTTCCTCGCCGTGGACAACCATCGGATCCGCGCCCGCGAACAGGCACGCGACTCCGCGCTCCAGGCGGCCTGCACCTACGCGCCGACGCTGGCTCGCTACGACGCCAAAGACCTCGACACGTATTTCGCCGCGGTGCTGGCGGGCGCCACCGGCAGCTGGAAGACCGAATTCGACGCCACCAGTAAAGATCTGCGTGACGTACTCACCCAGGGGCAGGTGGTCTCGACGGTCGGCAAGGTCACCTGCGCGATCGAGTCCGCCGACGAGACGTCCGCGACAGCGGTGGCGGTCATCAATCAGACCATCACCAGCCTCGGCACCAAAGGCGCGCCCGCTCCCGGACAGCTCTCGGTGAGCATGTCGCTCCGTAAGGACCTCGACCGCTGGCTGGTCAGCGAAGTAAGCACCCCGACGCTTTCCCGCTGATCGAAAATGCCGCGGACCATAGCGATTCCGTGGTGTGCGCTGTTAGTATCCTACTTGATAACTACACTCGAGTAGTAATTGGTTCGGCCAGTCCGCGACCGACAGCAAGAAATTTGGGGAGAACCACATGGCAGCAATACGCGAATGGTTGTCGCTACCGGAGGTGGCGCCGGCCGAGGATTACGGATTCTTCGGACCCGATTCGGTCGCGTGGCGGGTCTGGAGTTACCCGACCGGATTGACCATCGGCTTCCAGCGAGCGGTCGTCATCGAGGAACTCGACCCCGCGCTCATCGCCGCGGTGGACACGACCAGCGCGATCTACAGCCGCCCGCGCACCCGCTACGACCGCACGTTGCGCTATTTCGCCATGGTGATGTTCGCCGACAGTCGATCCACGACCAGCGCGGCCGACGTCTTGGTCAAGATCCATTCCAAGGCCGTGGGAATCGATCCGGTCACCGGGAAGTACTACGACGCGAATGATCCGCAGTCGCAGTTGTGGATTCACCTCACCGCGTGGCACTCCCTGCTGATCGCCTACGAGAAGTACGGACCGGGGCGGCTCAGCGCAGACGACGAATCGCGCTATTGGCACGAATGCGCCAGGGCCGCCGAACTCCAAACCTGCGATCCGGCGGACGTTCCCCGCACTCGCGAAGGTGTCGCGCAGTACTTCGAACGGATGCGGCCCCAACTCATCGGCTCCGATATCGCGAAGAAGGCGATGAATCATCTCCTCGACGCCGAGGTGATGCTGCCGCCGATGCCGCGTTTGCTGCGACCACTGTTCACCATCGTCGCGGCATTTCTGCGACGTGGAACACTGGCCACGATGCCGCGATGGATGCGGGAGATGGCCGGACTGCCGACCGGACGGGTTCTCGACCTCCTTGTCCTGCCCTGGCTGAGCGCGGCGATGACAGTGGTCAGCTTGAACACTCGGCTGCAATTGCTCCTGCTGCAGTTGATCTCCCCGACAACAGTGCCGGTGGCGGCACCGATGCTGCTCGGAATAACGCCGACCGATCCGGTGACGACGACACCTCGGCAGGCTCAGAAGAAATACGGGTACGACATCCCGGCGCAAGCCCACCACGCATTACGTGAGAAACAACGTCAGCGCGTATTGATGGACGGCATCGCTCCCTCCGATGAGGGAATCATCGAATCGCAGCCGATCCTCGGCGACATCGCCTGAAAAGAAACAGAGAGCGACAGTGTTGACAAAGCTACTGGAACGCCGGATCAGTATCCGCCAGATGATGTACCTGGCAATCGCGGGCGGCGTCCCCTATTTCGCGATCGGTGTGATCTGGTTGATCACCCACGACAGCCATCTGGGTGACGTGGCCGGGCTCGATCGACTGTTCTCCTCGATCGGCGAGGTGATCGCCTGGCCCGTGCTGATCATCGCCGATATCCAATTGCGGTAGTCCATCGGCACGAATCCGCTCACCGCGTCACGGTGAGCGGATTCTGCTCGCGGCGATCTCAGCCGGAACGGTCGCCGCTGTCGACACCGTTCGCAGGTGCGGCGCCGGACTCGGTGGGCAACGTTCGGATCATCGACCGGACGGTGGCGCGCAACCTTTCGGGCGGAAAGCGTTGCGGATCCGACAACACCATCCGCCCCAGCACTTCGGTGAAACCGAGCATGACATGGGCGATCAGTTCCACATCGACCTCTCGCGGGCCACCGCGCACCGCGAAACCCGCGGTCAACAGCTCGACGCACTGATCGAGGAGCTTGTCGCGCGCGGCGCCGAGCAGCTCGCGATAGTCGGTCGGCGCACCGTCACTGTGCAGCAGGATCAGGCGCCAGCGCGTCGGCGCCGCGGCGACGGATTCGAGAAAAGCCATCACCGCCGCGACGTATTCCTGATCAGGATCGGATTCTTGCAGGTCACGTGGCATAGCCGCGGAAACCTGCCCCATGCCACGTGAGTGTTCCCGGTGCAGCAGGTGCGCCATCAACTCCGGCGCGGTGGGATACATCGCATACAGCACCGGCTTGGCTACGCCGGCTTCCTTGGCAACTGCCTGCATCGTCAAATTCGCGAGCCCGGCCTCACCGACGACACGAAGCGCGGCGTCGAGCAGCTGCGTTCTACGCTCATCCGGCGGAAGGCGGGGCCCGTTGCGGCGCTTCGGGCGAGCGTCGGTCGGCATGCTCTCGGTACTCACACCGACATTATCTCCCACTCCTCCAGCGGGGGTCGGCCATCCTCTGGAACAAATTCCCAGCGACCACAGCATCGAATTGCACTTCGGCTCCGGTGATTCGTATCTTCACCCGCGCACGACCGGCTCAGCGAACTGCCGGCCTGCGATTCGAGCTCGAAATCGCCGTTCACGTTGTGATGCGCACTGCCATTCGGGTCCGCTGACGTCCTTACGTCAGTTTCGGAAGTACCGCGCGTTGCGGTACCCCGGAGTATTCGCTCAACGGGCGGATGAGCGCGTTGGACGCGCCCTGCTCGATGATATGGGCCGACCAGCCGGTAATGCGGCTCATCACGAAGATCGGGGTGAACATCTCGACGTCGAAACCCATCAGGTAGTAGGCGGGGCCGGTCGGGAAGTCGAGGTTCGGCTTGATGCCGGTCGCGTTCACCATCGTCTTCTCGAGTGCGTCGTACATGCGCACCCACTTTTCTCCGCCCGTGTGTTCTGCGACATCGTGAAACGCCGACTTCATGGTCGGCACACGCGAATCACCGTTCTTGTAGACACGGTGGCCGAACCCCATCACCTTGTCCTTGGCGGCGAGCTTGGCCACCAGCCAGTCCTCGGCACGGGCGGGATCGTCGATCGCGAGCATGTCGTGCATGACGGCCTCGTTGGCACCACCGTGCAGTGACCCCTTGAGCGCGCCGATCGCCGCGGTGACCGCACTGTAGATGTCGGACTGTGTGGAGGTCACCACGCGCGCGGCGAACGTGGAGGCGTTGAAACTGTGCTCGGCGTACAGGATCAGCGAAACCTCGAACGCCTTGACGATCGCCGGATCCGGCACCGCACCGAAACACATGTTCAGGAAGTTCTCCGCGAACCCCAGGTCGGTACGTGGCGCAATCGGGTCGAGCGCACGGCGCCGCCGGAAGTCGGCCGCGACGATCGTGGGGAGCACCGCGGTCATCCGCAGCGCCTTCTCCAGGTTCTCCTGGGCCGAATTGTCATCCTCGGTGGGATCTTCAGCTCCCAGATAGCTGATCGCGGTACGCACGACATCCATCGGATGGCAGTTCTCGGGCATCTTGGACAGCAGCGAGAGCATTGACCGATCGGCGCGCCGGAACGCGCGCTCACGCTCGAGGAACAGCGAGAGCTGAGAATCCGTCGGCAGCTCACCGTGCCACAACAGGTAGGCGACCTGCTCGAAGCTGCAGTGCGCGGCCAAGTCCTGCACCGGATAGCCTCGGTAGGTCAGCGAGTTTGTCTCGGGCACCACCTTGGAGATCGCCGTCGTGTCGACAACGACACCGGCCAAACCTTTGCAGATTGTGGGCGATATGGTGCCGGTCATCGCCGACCTCCCTCGACGGTGAAATTGAAGATGCCGGAATCGAATTCGTTGTAGCGCTGGTACTCGAGCAGTTCGTATAGGCGGCTGCGGTGTTGCATCTGGTCGAGCAGTCCGGATTGCGTTCCCGTTGCGGCTATTTCGCGAAGTCCGTGTTCGGCGGCGAACATGGCCAGCCGCAGCGTGGTGACCGGGTAGATGACCGCGTTGTAACCGAGATCTTGTAGCTGCGCCGCGGAGAGCAGCTCGGACTTGCCGAACTCGGTCATGTTCGCCAGCAGCGGGATATCCACGGCAGCGCGGAACTTCTCGAATTCGGACTCGTCCGCGAGCGCCTCGGTGAAGATCAGATCGGCCCCCGCGTCGGCGTAGGCCTTGGCCCGGTCGATCGCGGCGTCGATGCCGTCGATGCCCGCGGCATCGGTGCGGGCACAGATGACGAAGTTCGGGTCCCGGCGCGCTGACACCGCTGCCCGCAGCCGCCGGACCATCTCGTCGGTCGGCACGACGGCTTTGCCGTCGAGGTGCCCACACCGCTTCGGGTTGACCTGGTCTTCGAGGTGACAGCCCGCGATGCCCGCGTCCTCGAGGACGGTGATCGTGCGGGCGGCGCTCATCGGCTCACCGAACCCGGTGTCGGCATCTATCAGGGTCGGCAGGTCGGTGACCCGGGCGATCTGCTGCCCGCGACCGGCAACTTCGGTCAGGGTGGTCAGACCGATGTCGGGCAGTGCGAGGTCCGCGGAGACGACGGCGCCGGAGACGTAGACGCCTTCGAAGCCGATCTCCTGGATCAGCTTGGCCACCAGGGGATTGAAGGCGCCGGGCAGCCGTTGGATGGTTCCGGAGACCAGGCCCGAGCGGAACGCGATGCGTTTGTCGGTCGCGGCGGTGGCGGCGGCGATGAGTCCGGTCATCAGAACAGTCCCTTCGCGAGTTTGGGCGCGCGGGCGAGCACGTCCTCGGGAACGGTGAACGTGAGCTGGCCGAGTTCACCGGACTTCAGGTCGGCGGTGCGCTGGACGGCGTCGAGGAATCGGTCCTGTTCGGCCGGGTCGATGACGCCCTCGGCGAGGGTGCAGAACTTCTCGATGTACTGATCGCGGGCGAAGGGCCGGGCGCCGAGCGGGTGCGCGTCGGCCACCGCCAGCTCGTCGACGATCACGTCGCCGTTGCGCAACCTGATCTCGGCGCGGGCGCCGAACGCCTTCTCGGTGGGGTCGGGTGAGTGATAGCGGCGTGTCCACTCCGGGTCCTCGGCGGTGGAGATCTTGTTCCACAGCGCGACGGTTTCCGGGCGCTGCGCCCGCTCGGGCGCGTAGGACCGCTCGTGATGCCAGGTTCCGTCCTGCAGGGCGACGGCGAAGATGTACATCACCGAATGGTCCAACGTCTCACGGGAGGCGGTGGGGTCGAATTTCTGCGGGTCGCCCGAGCCGGTACCGATGACGACGTGCGTGTGGTGACTGGTATGCAGCACAATGGATTCGATCTGCTCGAGGTCGCCGACCCGCTCACGCATCCGGCGAGCCAGATCGATCGGCGCCTGGCTCTGATACTCGGCCGAGTGTTCCTTGGTATACGAGTCGAGGATCGCGCGCTTGGCTTCTCCGGGTCCCGGCAACGCAACGTTGTACTCGGCTTCCGGCCCGCCGAGCAGCCACGCGATGACTCCGTCCTCGCCCTCCCAGATCGGCGACGGCGCGCCCTCACCGCGCATCGCGCGATCGACGGCCTCGACGGCCATCTTCCCGGCGAACGCGGGAGCGTAGGCCTTCCAGCTGGAGATCTCGCCCTTGCGTGACTGGCGGGTCGCGGTGGTGGTGTGCAACGCCTGACCGATGGCCTGGAAGACGGTGTCGGTGTCCAGTCCCAGCAGGGTGCCGATGCCTGCCGCGGCCGAGGGCCCGAGGTGGGCGACGTGGTCGATCTTGTGTTCGTGCAGGCAGATCGAACGCACCAGGTCGATCTGGATCTCGTATCCGGTGGCCAGGCCCCGGATCAGATCCGCGCCGCTGCGGCCCGCATGCTGCGCGACGGCCAGGATCGGCGGAATGTTGTCGCCGGGATGGGAGTACTCCGCCGCGAGGAACGTGTCGTGGAAGTCGAGTTCACGCACAGCTACGCCGTTCGCCCATGCCGCCCACTCCGGCGAAAACGTCCTATCGATGCCGAATACCGTCGATCCGGGACCGTACGGGTGCGCCTGGGCCTGAGCTCGGGCGTTGGACACCGGGCGCCGGGTCAGCGAGGCGGCCGCGACGGCGGCATTGTCGATGATCCGATTGATGATCATCTCGGCTGTTTCCGCGGGCACGCCGACCGGATCGGTGGCGACCTCAGCTATCCGCCAGGCTAGGTGCTCCCCCTTGGGGAAGTGCTCGGCGGAACGATGAGTGCGTACTGGATAGGTCTTCAATTCTGGTCCTCCAACGGGAATGCGACGGCACGAGCGCCGATCGGCGGTATGCACAGCGGTCATATGTTGTGACATCGCTGATTGTGTTGAGCTTCACAGTGTTTCGACGGTCAGGAGCTGGCTCACCCGCCGAACAACGCCACATGGGTCGCGCCTACCACCAAGCCGAGCAGCGCGCCGTGCAGATACAACAGCCAGGCGTCCTGCTCGACCGAGGCGTAGAACATTTCCATGAATTCGCCCGGGGTCAGCAACTGCAATTTGCGAGCGGCGAATTCGTTGATCTTCGTCGCTTGTTCCTGCGCGAACTCCCTGTCCTCGACCAGGCTCGGCGCCAAGCCCACCGCGGCGTCGACCGCGCCGACCTCGAGACTGTCGAAACGGCTTTCGCCGAACGCCATGCGCACCATCGATCGGGTGGGGCCGAGCTGGTGGTGGATCTCGGCGGAGATGACGTGCTCGATGAGTCGGCGGGTCTTGTCCCCATTGGGACCGTCGAGCAGCTCCTTCGACAGATTCGGCAGCGTCAGCACCTGGTAGGCCAAGACCTGGGCGAGATCCTTTGCCGCCTGCGGCTGCCGTTTGGCCAGCAGCGCCTGCCGCCACAGGTACTTGTACCGCGGCTGCGGATCACCGGGTTCGAACACCATCTTGACCGCGATGACATTGACGGCGACGCCGATCATCGCCGCGGCGACCACGATGACCAGCCAGCCGGGAATCCCGCCGAGCACCGGAATGCTGTGGTGCACTTGCAGGTACAGAGCTAATAGCAGACCGAAGGGCGCGCCGAGCAAACCGATCCGGACCATGAACCGCAACTCCGGGGCCGCGACAGTCGTGGTGAGATCCTTGAGTATGTACGGATTTTCCTGCAGGTAGCGGATCACGAAGCTCTTGACGTCGATCAGTTGGTCGACGCTGCCGCCCAAGGTATCGAAGGCTCGGCGACACAAGGCCGGGAGCTCTCGGTCCACCTGCTGGTAGACAATCTGCTTCACCGGCCTCGGCACTGTGCGCCACAAGACCTCGTTCTCCCGCGCCACCACGTCGTCGACAAGTGGCCCAACCTGTGCGCGTACGAGCTCGGCGATGTAGTCGGCGATGCCGTCCAGGTCGAGTTCGTCGATGAAGTCACGCGGGCTGCCGATCCGCATGAGTGCCTTGTCGACACAGATACTGGCCATCTTCTCCGCTCGGGCCGGGGTGAAGCCCTGGAATCCGAATCGCCTTCCGTCGCCGGAGAAGACCGGCAGCACCTGCACCCGGCGCGGGAAGTACGGATACAGGACGTCGAGGCCGGGTATTCGGATTCCGCGGAAGTGGACCGGCCAGAACAGCATCAGAACACCGGTCCAGTTGGTGAGCCAGCCGGCGATCGCACTGAAAACCGAAAAGCTCACGAGGTCGAAGAGAAACCTCGAATGCGCGCTCATCTCCCAGTCGATGAGCCCGCCTGCGGCGATAGTCGTCATGACAAAGCTGCCCCACAGCGGCGACGACGGCGAAACGCAGGACAGACCGCGACAACGCGTGTCATTGCCGTCCCCGCGGGCTGACGCCGAACTTCCGGAGACCTCGGCTGGTGACCGAGCGCAGGATTCCGAGCGTGAACAGTGCCTTTCGCCGCGAGTACGGGTACCACAGCAGTTCCTTCTGTGTCGTGGGTATCCGAGGTGTCGTGATCGCTTGCGATCTGCAGTACTTGTGCACGGCGGCCGCACCGCCGAATCGTGTGCCGATTCCGGATGTTTTCCAGCCGCCCATGGGCAGCGTGAAGTTGAACAAATTGGAGAATGCGTCGTTGATGTTGACCGCGCCCACCTCGAGCTGGCGCGCGACGCGGGCGGCGCGAGTCTTGTTGCCCGACCACACGGTGGCTGAGAGTCCGAACTCGGAATCGTTGGCCAGACGGATCGCCTCTGCCTCGTCAGCGACCTTGATGACCGGAAGGGTAGGTCCGAAGGTCTCTTCCCGGATACACGACATCGAATGGTCGACATCGACGAGAACGGTAGGCGCGAAGAAGTTCCCGACCCCGGTCGGACGGCCTCCGGTGACTACCGTGGCGCCTGCGGCGACAGCCTCGTCGACGTGGCGCTTCACGACAGCGAGCTGGGCGGGAGTCGCCAGCGCACCGACGTCGAACCGGAAGCTGTCACCGTCCTGGCCCTGACGAAGTTCCTCGACATTCCTGGTCAGCTTGGCGAGGAAATCGTCGTACACCGGCGCCTCGACGTAGACGCGCTCCACCGAAATGCACACCTGGCCGGAATTGAACATGCCACCCCAAGCGATGCCGTGGGCCGCCCGGTCGAGGTCGGCATCGGCCAGTACGATCGCGGCATCCTTGCCCCCGAGCTCCAGACTGCACGGTTTCAGCAGCTCACCCGCTCGCTGGGCGATGATCCGGCCCGTGTGCGTGGAGCCGGTGAACTGGACGTAATCGACGCTGTCGACTACGGCCGCCCCGGTGCCCCCGGCACCGGTCGTCACCTCCAGGACCGGTGGCGCGCCGATCTCTTTCCAGCCCTGCACCAGAAGTACTCCGGACAGCGGCGTCACTTCCGACGGTTTGAGCAGTACCGCGGCACCCGCCGCGAGGGCGGGCGGAATATCGAGAGCAGGCATGCCGAAAGGGAAGTTCCACGGCGTGATGACCCCGACCACCGGATACGGCCGATACACCACGGCCAGCCGTTTCGGGAAGACCGCCGGGCTGTGCGGGGTCGGGTGCCGATCGGCCATAAACCGCTCGGCCCGGCGGGCATAGAAGCCGAAGATGTCAGCGGCGGCGGGGCCCTCGATCGACGCATCCATCCTGGGCTTCGAGGTCTCCGCTTGGACCACATCGGCGATCCGGCCGGCGTTGTCGATCAGCCAATCCTGATACCGCAGCATCCAGACCTTTCGGCCTTTCGGGCCGAGAGCTTCCCATTCGGGTTGGGCTGCTCGCAGCGCTCGCACCTTGGCGGCGACGATGTCGGGTGAGTCGTTGGGCACCGTACCGACGACGCGCCCGTCGGCAGGATTACGCACCTCGATGTCGGCGCGATTCACCGTGGGGTCCACGGATGTCATCTGTGACTCCTCAGAATTGGATCGCGGTGAGTTTGTTGCGCAGCAGCTTGCCGGTGGCGTTACGGGGCAGCTCATCCATGAAGACGACATCGCGTGGCACTTTGTGCCGAGCGAGGTTCGCCTTGACGAAGTCTCTGATCTCTTGGGGATCACGGCGCGAATCCGGTCCGGGAACAATGAAGGCGCGCAACCGTTTTCCGAAATCCTGGTCCTCGACGCCGACCACCGCCGCGTCGTGCACGTCCGGGCGCTGGACGAGCAGGTTTTCCACTTCGAGCGGGAAGACGTTCTCGCCGCCGGAGACGATCATGTCGTCGTCGCGGCCATCGACGAAAAGCAGTCCGTTGCTGTCGAAGTGGCCGACGTCGCCACTGGAGAGTTTGCCGTCGACGATCTCCTTGTTGGCGCCGTCGGTGTACCCCGCGAAGCTCAGGCCGCTGGAGACGAAGATGGTGCCGACCACTCCCGGTTCGGTGATCAGGTTGCGGTCGGCGTCGTAGACCGCGACCCGGCAGCCGACAGGGGGCTTGCCGACAGTGCCCGGCGCCGTGCGCATGTCGGCCGGTGTCGCGACGGCCGCCACCGCGACTTCGGTGGATCCGTACAGGTTGTACAGGACCTCGCCGAAGATTTCCGCCGCGCGTCTGCTGAGGTCGGGCGACACCGATGAGCCCGCACAGAAGATCACTCGCAGACTCGAGGTGTCGTATGCGGCGAGAATCTCGGGGCCGACGTCGAGGATCCGCTGCAGCATGGTCGGAACGACGACCAGCGTCGCCGCCCGATGTTCGGCGACATTGCGCAACGTCTGCTCAGCGTTGAACTTGCGCTGCTGGAAGACGATCTTGTTACCGAGCCCCAGACCCAACAGGAACTGCGACAAGCCGGTGCCATGGAAAATGGGAGCGGCCATCACGATGGTGTTGTCACGTGGTAGCGGCACCCGGTCCAGGAATTGCGCGGATACCAACGGGGAGGCGGTATCTCGGGGTGCGCCCTTCGGCGTCCCGGTGGTTCCGCTGGTCAGGATCACCATTCCGCCGGGCTTGGCCGGGGCCGGCACGGGATCGCTCGCCCGTCCGGCCAGCAGGTCGTCGATGGTCACCGCATTCGGCGCGACGTCGTCGGCGTCATCGACCCACGTGAGCACGCGGGGGATGTCGCCGGGAACAGCGTCGAGCACACCGGTGAATTCACTGTCGTGCAACACGGCGCTGACGCGTTCGCGGGCAGCGACATCGGCGAACTGTGGTTTCGCGAATCCGGTGTTCATCAACACCATCCGCGCGCCGAGCTTGCCGAGGGCCAGCATGGCGAGCACCATTCCCCGGTGGTCACGGCTCAGCACCGCGACGACGTCACCGGGTGCGATTCCGGTGGTCGCCAGTCCACGGGCCAGTGCGTTCGATTGCCGGTCGATGTCACCGAAGCTGAGAGTGCCACGCTCGTCGACGATCGCGGGCGCTCCCGCATGCAGATCCGCGCCGTGCATGACGGTGGCCGCGAACGGCCCGAACCGGTCCGCACGCCGCGACAACCGCACCAGCTGGTCCGGACGCAAGGGATTCATCAACCCGCGCTTGCGCAAGACATTGACGCCACGCGCGAGATCGGCGACGGCGCGCAGCCGATCCAGAGACTCAGGAATTACGTCGAGCATTTCATTGGTCCTTTCACCGCGGCGCCGCCGTCCCACTGGAGGCAGCCCTTGCCCTCGAACTCGTACAGCGGCATGGCGTTTGCCTCGACCGGCTCAGACGACGGTCCCGGACTGGACCAGCCCGGCAGCGTCGGTTGCGGTGATCCCCCAGGCCGCGAGGGTGTTGAGCAGGTCGCGCCCGTCGGCATCCATCGGCACCGGGTGCGCGCTCGCGGTACGGCTGAATCGCGGGGCGGGGGCCGGCTGGACGACGCCGCCGACCTCGACGAAGGCGTCACGGGCCCGGTTGTGTGGGTGCTCGTGGGCTTCCCACGGTGAAAGAACCGGGGACACACAGGCATCGGAGTCGGCGAAAAGATCAGCCCAGTGCGCGCGAGTCTTGGTCCGGAAGGCATCGCCGATGAGCTTTTTCAGCTGATCGAACCCGGCCGGATCGATCTGGAACGGCAGACCCGAGGCGTCGATCTCGAGCTTGTCCAGGAGCTCGGCGTAGAACTGCGGCTCGACACAGCCGACAGCCATGAACTTGCCGTCGGCGGTTTCGTAGGTGTCGTAGAAGGGGGCCGCGCCGTCGAGCATGTTCTCGCCGCGCGGGTTCGGCCACATGCCGCCCGCGCGCATGCCGTGCAGGAACGACATCAGGGTGTTCGCACCATCGACCATCGCCGCGTCGATGACCTGGCCCTTGCCCGACCGCTCTCGTTCGTAGAGGGCCGCGAGCACACCCAGTGCGAGGAACAGGCCGCCGCCGGCGAAGTCACCGAGCAGGTTCAGCGGTGCGTGCGGACGTTCTCCGGCGCGACCGATCGGCTCGAGCGCACCGGCAACGGCGATGTAGTTGATGTCGTGGCCTGCGCGGGGCGCGAGCGGTCCGTCCTGACCCCACCCCGTCATCCGGCCGTACACCAGTTTCGGGTTGAGTTCGAGCAGCTTGTCCGGCCCGATCCCGAGTCGCTCGGCGACGCCGGGACGGAACCCTTCGACGAACACATCCGCGTTGGCGATGAGCTCATGGACGACCGCGACGCCGGCGGGATCCTTGAGGTTCACCGCGATACTGCGGCGACCACGATCGAGCGGACCGGCAGGCGCGACGACGCCGGCCTGACCGCTCGCCCGGTCCACCCGCAGCACCTCCGCGCCCATATCGGCCAGAATCATGCAGCCGAACGGGGCCGGTGCGAGACTTGCTATTTCGACTACCTTGACTCCGGTCAATGGACCCATCGTCTGTTCACTCTCTATCGAAACGGGTTGTGGCACTACAGGCTTCGCGCGATGAGTTCCTTCATGATCTCGCTGGTGCCGCCGTAGATCTTCTGGATACGCGAGTCGGCGTACATGCGGGCGATCGGATACTCGACCATGTAGCCGTAGCCGCCGAAGACCTGAACGCAGCGGTCGACGACAATGCACTGCTGCTCGGTGAGCCACCACTTCGCCTTGGCCGCGGTGGTGATGTCGAGCTCACTGCGCAGATGCTTCTCGATACAGTCGTCCAGATACGTCCAGCACACCGAGGCGAGCGTGTCGCATTCGGCGAGCACGAATTTGGTGTTCTGGAAGCTGAAGATCGGCTTGTTGAATGCCGTGCGCTCCTTGGCGTACTCGACGGTGACCTGTACCGCCTTCTCGACGGTCGCCGCCGCCGAGACGGCCAGAATGAGCCGCTCCTGAGGCAGTTGCTGCATGAGCTGGATGAAGCCTTGCCCCTCGACACCGCCGACGACATTGCTTTGGGGCACGCGGACGTCCACGAAGTTCAGTTCGCAGGTGTCCTGGCCGTGCTGGCCGACCTTCTCCAGGTTCCGGCCGCGCGAGAACCCCGGCAGGTCAGCGGTTTCCACGCCGATCAGCGAGACATCGCCGATTCCACCGTCATCGGCGGTTTTGGCAACCACGATGACGAGGTCGCACAGGAATCCGTTCGAGATGAAGGTCTTGGCGCCGTTGATGACGTAGTCGTCGCCGTCTTTGACCGCACGGGTCTTGATGTTCTGCAGGTCCGAACCGGTACCCGGCTCGGTCATGGCGATAGCCGCCACCAGCTCGCCGCTGGCCATCTTCGGCAACCACGCGAGCTTTTGTTCCTCGGTGCCGTAGGCATTGATGTAGTGCGCGATGATGCCGCTGTGCAGCACCCCACCGAAACTCGGCGCGAGCGCCCGAACCTGTTCGATCGCGATGATCGCCTCATGGGCGAAATCGCCACCGCCGCCGCCGTATTCCTCGGGGATGCTGGCGCACAACAGACCGAGTTCACCGGCTCGGTGCCAGACCTCGCGGTCGACATGTTGCTGCTTGCCCCACCGTTCTTCGTGCGGGGCACAGTATTTGGTGAAGAAATTGCGGGCCAGTTCGGCGACCTGATCGAGGTCTTTGTTCATCCAACTGGATCGGTGCGTAGTCACGAGATATCCCTTGTTTCGGTAGAGATGCCCGCCAATTCGCGTGCGAGCTGGGCGATTACGGCGGTGGCATCGAGCTGGGGACAATGTCCCGCGTGCGGCAACACGACCAGACGACTACCGGCGTTGGCCGCCTGCAGGATCCGGCCGGCGGAGACCGGAACCAGAAGGTCGCGAGCACCCTGCACGACGACCATCGGCACCCGCACGCCGCCATGGTCATCGTTCTCGTCGAGCTCGGCCTTGAGCCGGGCGCCCAAGCTCAACAGCCGATGGGTTTCGGCGGGGTCGGTGGCGACCGCGACAAGTTCTGCCACCGTCTCGGGGTCGACCGCCGACTTGCGGCCGTACAGCAAGCGCGGGCCGATCCTGGCGACAAGGGCTCGATGAAGTCTGGCGGAAAAGCCGAGGGCGGCAGAAAGATGATTGACCGCGATGATAGGGCCGAGCCCGATCGAGACGAGTGGCTTCCAGGCGATCCCCGCGGTATCGAGTGCGACGACCCCCGCAACCGGAAGGTCGCTGCTTCGGCTCGCCCGTAAGGCCAGGGCAGCGCCGAGCGAGTTGCCCATCAGCACAACGCCTTCGGGCCCCGCATGCTGCCGAATTGCCTCGGTGAGGAACATATCCAGCTGCGGCACCAACGCTCCCGGCCGCAACGGATCGGCGCGACCGAAGCCGGGCAGGTCGACGGCGACCGCCGCCCGCCCGGCCGCGCGCAGGTGATCCATGGTGTGACGCCAGGCCTCCGAGGCGTGCGCGAAACCGTGCACCAACAGAATGGTGGGGCCGTTGCCGGCCACTACCAGTTCACGCGTCTCGTACCCGGCGTAACTGGCGCGTCGCTCCACACTGAACGACGTGCTCATTACGACCAGCGATCGAACTGCGCGGGAAGTTCGTCGAGCACCCACGGTCCGTCGACCTCGACGGTCTCCTGGAAGGTCCAGCCTTCCAGCAGCGAGACCGCGCCGCCCTGCACGGCGAGCACCTTGCCGTTCAGCGGGCACTTCTCACTGGCCAAGTAGGCGACGATAGGAGCGATGTTCGCCGGGCTGAAGGCATCGAACTCGCCTTCGGGCACCTCGGCCGCGAAGATCGCGCTCATCCCCGGGGTGGCGAGGGTGAGCCGAGTGCGGGCCACCGGGGCGATCGCGTTGACGCGCACCCCATATCGGGACAGTTCCTCGGCGGCAACGAGCGTCATCGCCGCGATAGCGGCCTTGGCGGCGGCGTAGTTGACCTGGCCGGGAAGTACCGAGAAGGTGCCCGACGCGGAGGCGGTGTTGATCACCGAGGCGTTGCGCGGGGTTCCCGCCTTGGACTGCGCTTTCCAGTACACCGCGGCATGACGCATCAGGTTGAAGTGGCCGTGGAGATGCACTCCGAGCACAGAGTCCCACTGCGACTTCTCGATGCCGGCGATGAACGCGTCGCGCAGGATGCCCGCGTTGTTCACGACGATGTCGAGGCCGCCGAACTCCGAGATGGCCTGGTCGACGAGACTCTGCGCACCATCCCAGTCAGCGACACTGTCGGTGTTGGCCACGGCCTTGCCGCCGGCGGCGATAATCTCCTCGACCACCTGCTGCGCCGGACCGGCGTCGGTGCCGCTGCCGTCGTTGCTGCCGCCGAGGTCGTTGACGACGACGCTCACGCCCTGCGCGGCCAGCAGCAGTGCGTGTTCACGCCCGATGCCACGACCTGCACCGGTGACGATGGCGACGCGATTCTCCGTTGAACCCATGTGAATTCCCTTGCGTGAGTGAGGTAATGGTCAGGCGAGCAGATCGGACAGCTTCTCGAGCGAAGCCTCCAGTTCCTTGAACGCGGTGCGCTCGATGGCCTTGCCGATCGCGCCGACCATCATCTGGCTGATGAACTCGGCCTCGATCTTGGCGACCGACCCGGCCCCCGCTGCCTCGACGGACATCGTGAAACTGACCTTGGCGTTGGCCATGCCGACGCCGGAGATCGTGAAGGTGTTGGGCGCGTCGTAGTTGGTGACATCCCACTCGATGGTGTTCGGCATTCCCATGATCGAGAGGACTTCACTCATCTTGTCGCCCTGCGCGACCGAGGTCGGCGGCTGGGACTTCCACTTGTCGTGCATGGTGTTCCATTCCGCGTTGCGGCTGGGGTCGGCGATGATCGCCCACACCTTGTCCTGCGAAACCGCGATTTCCTTCGACGCCGATGCCTGTGCCATGTGTCTTTTCCTTTACTCGAATAGCGTTGCTGGAGAGTGGTCTTGCCGGTATATGTCGTGGTGGGTCAGCGCGCGGCCGGGCGGTAGGCGGTCACCACAGCCGATCCGCCGAGCCCGATATTGTGCGCGAGCGCGATCTTCGCGCCGGAGACCTGGCGCTTGTCCGCCATACCGCGTAGCTGCCAGTTCAATTCGGCGCACTGGGCCAGGCCGGTCGCGCCGAGCGGATGACCCTTGGAGATCAAACCGCCGGTCGGGTTGACGACCCAGCGACCGCCGTAGGTGGTGTCGCCGGCGTCGACAAGCTTGTGCGCTTCGCCTTCGGCGGCCAGTCCGAGTGCCTCGTAGGTGAGCAACTCGTTGGCGGCGAAGCAGTCGTGCAGCTCGATCACGTCGATGTCATCGGGACCGATCTGCGCCTGCTCGTACACCTCGAGAGCGGCGCGGCGGCTCATATCGCCACCGACCAGGGTGATCAGGCTGCCGCTGTCGAAGGTGCCCGGAACATCGGTCACCAATGACTGGCCGACGATTTCGATGGCCTGACCCGCGAGGTCGTTCTCCTCGACGAAGCGTTCGCTGACCACGATCGCGGCGGCGGAACCGTCCGAGGTCGGCGAGCACATGGGACGAGTCACCTGGCCCGCGGCGTAGATCATCTTGGCGGACTTGATCTCGTCGGCGGTGTAGCTGTCCTGGAACTGGGCATACGGGTTGTTCACCGAGTGCAGGTGGTTCTTGACCGCGATCTGCACCATATGCTCCGGGGTGGAGCCGTACTTCTCGTTGTGCTCGAGACCGGCCGCGCCGAACATCCAGGGCGCGGGCGGGAACGAGATCTCACGCAGCTCCGCCATGGCCAGCAGATGCCGCTGCATCGGCTGTTCGCGGTCCTCGTAGGTGGAACCGAGCGAGCCGGGCTGCATCTTCTCGAAACCGATGGCCAGGGTGCAGTCGGCCAGGCCGCCACGAATCGCCTGGGCAGCGAGGAACAGCGCGCTCGAACCGGTCGAGCAGTTGCTGTTCACGTTGAAGACGGGGATGCCCGTCAGGCCGAGCTCGTAGACGGCGCGGTGACCCGAGGTGGATTCGCCGTAACAGTAACCGGCGTAGGCCTGCTGCACCTTGTCGTAGGCGATACCGGCGTCCTGCAGAGCTTTGGTACCGGACTCCTTGGCCATGGCCGGGTAGTCCCAGCCTTCACGACGGCCGGGCTTTTCGAACTTCGTCATGCCGACACCGACGACGAATACACGATTGCTCATTGATCTGACTCCTTGACGTGAGTGTGCTGGGACGGGCTACGCGATCTCCGCGATGCCGTCCTTGATGAGAGCGTCGCCGTCGCCGCTGGCACTCTCGAACGCGTAGACCTGGCGTCCCTCGGTCTCGCCGGTACGCCAGATCGACGTGGTCATCAGCTGCTCGGGCCGCGCGGGCTTGCTGAAACGGACCGCCAGGCGCCGCAGGCGCGCCGGATCATCGATGGCGACCTGAGACAGCACCGCATGCGAAGTGAACGCCATCGTGCACAGCCCGTGGATGATGATTCCCGGCAGGCCCATCTGCTTGGCGAAGTCGTCGTCCAGGTGGATCGGCATCGGGTCACCGGCAGGTTCGGCGTAGCGGAAGGTCTGGTCCTTGTCGAACTGCTGCTCGACAACGAAGTCGGCTGCACGCTCACGCAGCGACTCGTCGAAAGAGTGTGCCGGCGCGGGTGTTCCGGCCTCATGGGGCCAGACGCCGCCCTTGAAGAAGCCGGAGAAGTACTGCTCGTTGACGAGCGCACCCGCGGCGTCCCTGGTCTCGCCGATGGTCGTCACCACCACGCCGGTGGACTTGCCGTGGATGCCGACGACCTTCGACCGGACCGTCAGCGTCTCACCGGGCACGATCGGGCGGTGGAATCGGAAGTCCTGCTCGCCGTGCAGAATTCGCATCATCAGTTCGTCGGGAACGACACCCATCGTGGTGTCGGCCAGGTCCGACAATGCGGGCACGACGGCGAACACCGGGGGCGCGTAGGTACCGTCGAGGTGCTGCGCGATCGGGTCATTGGTCGCCTCGGCATACGCGATAGCGCGTTGCTTCTCGACCGGGAATTCGATTTCGGAACTCCACGTACCGATGCCGTCGACGTTGAACACGTGCTCGGACATTCACCATCCTCCTCGACTCAGCGTGGCCGCGAACACGGCCGCATCGCTCGTAACTCGACGCTACGGACGGCACGGGCCGTTCGAAATGACTCGACCTCGCGTAGTTCGTGACCGAAACGCGCATTCCGCTCGCGCTGCTAGATTTCCTGTGTGGCAGCACAGGGCGGAAATGAATCGGTGACGGCGGGTCGCACGGTGGCGATTCAGTTCGTCCGAGCGGCGATGTCCACCGCGGCGGCTCGCGGCATCGATATCCGCGGCGCTTTGAGCAGCGCACGCATCACTACCGAAATGCTCGGACACGATCGGGTCCGGGTAACTCGTGCGCAGGCGATTCAGGTCGTGACGGCGTTGTGGAAGCAGACCGACGACGAACTCGCCGGACTCGGACCGCGCCCTGTTCCCCGTGGCGTTTTCCAGATGATCACCCTCGGCCTCATCCATGCGCCCGATCTACACACCGCGCTGACGCGGTTCACCGAATTCGCGACACTCACCACCGGGATGCGGTCGGAGTTGATCGTGTCGGGCCGCCGTGCTCAGGTGGTGATCAACAGCGGTTCCGACGTTGCGCTCGACCCGCTGGTCGTCGATGTGGGCGTCGCGGTCATCCATCGCCTCGCATCGTGGCTGATCCGCAAACAAATCCGGCTGACTTCGGTGGACCTGCCGTTTCCCGCACCGCCGTACGCGGCCGAGTACCGACTGATCTACGGTGCGGTGCCGACTTTCGATGCCGAGTGCGCGGCCTTCAGCTTCGATTCGATGTTTCTGGCGGTTCCGGTCGTGCGCACCGAACCGGAACTCAGCGCGTTCCTGCGTACGGCACCAGCTGACCTGCTCTTCCGCACTCGTTATGACGTGACCACCGCGGACCGAGTACGAAACATACTGGAGCGCACGGACTCCGCCGACTGGCCGGACACCGAGGACGTCGCCAAACGCTTGTCGGTGAGTGCTCAGCATGTCCGGCGACTACTCCGGGAAGAGGGCACCTCGTTCCGCGTGATCCAGGAGGACATCCTGCGTGACCGCGCCATCGACAGCCTCGTCCGCGGCGAGGAGACCATCGAGGAACTCTCCGAGCGGCTCGGCTACTCCGAGCCGAGTGCGTTTCGCCGCGCCTTCCGCCGGTGGACCGGTATCGCGCCGGGCTCGTATCAGACCGGGAGTCCCCCGACCGCGTAGTGCGCGGTTCGGTCACACATTGTGCGCGGTCCGGCCCTGTCATCGGTCCGTGCCGGCCCGTACCGTCAAGGCAATTATGGCCAGCCGAAAGGGCGGAGAACCCACAATGACACCGAAGTCTGTGCGGGATAAGGTTGTGGCGATTACCGGTGGTGCCCGTGGCATCGGATTCGCGACTGCGAAAGCGCTCACCGAGCACGGTGCCAAGGTCGCCATCGGAGACATCGACGAAACAACGCTCAAAGAATCGGCTGCTGTCCTCGGGCTGACTGCCTACAGCAAACTCGATGTCACCGACACGGCGTCGTTCGAGGCTTTCCTGAACACTGTGGAACAGACGCTGGGCCCGATCGACGTTCTGGTCAACAACGCGGGAATCATGCCGGTTGGCCGGCTCATCGACGAACCCGAGCACGTCACCCGGCGCATTATCGATATCAATACATTCGGTGTGATCATCGGATCCAAGTTGGCGGCCCAGCGCATGGTGCCCCGGGGCAGCGGCCACGTCATCAACGTCGCCTCGTTGGCCGGCGAGATCTATACACCTGGACTGGCCAGTTATTGCGCCAGCAAGTACGCCGTCGTCGGCTTCACCGACTCGGCTCGGGTCGAACACCGTGGCACGGGAGTCGATTTCTCGCTGATGATGCCGTCGTTCGTGAACACCGAACTGACCGCGGGCACCCACGGTATCCGTGGCATCAAGAGCGCCCAGCCCGAAGATATCGCCGCGGGCATCATCCGGCTGATCGGCAAGCCCACCGCACGCGTCCGGGTAACCAGACTGGCCGGGGCACTGGCGGCGACGCAGAAGTTCATTCCGCGCGGCCTCGCGGAAGCGATGACGAGGGCATTCGGCGGGGAGTCCGTCTTCCTCGACGACGTCGACGCCGACAAGCGTGCGGCATACGAACAGCGGGCCCGACACAACTGAGCGCAGCCTCGAAACGCACTGGGACCCGGAATCGATTCCGGGTCCCAGTGCGTTTTCGCTGTTCGCTCCGGCTGTGCGCCGGCCGGCTATCGTGGCACGGGTTGTTCGGCTGCCGGGGCCTGGGCAGGCGAGGCGGGTTCCAGTGCCGGCGCATCGAGCTTGCTGACCAGCCAGTGACCGTCGATTCGGTCCATCGTGGCCACCAGGGAGATCTGGCTGGGCACCTGCCTGCCCTGGGTGCCGAGACTGCTGATGGAGACGCTCATGGCGACGACCACCTCGGCGTGCTCGTCGTCGGCATTGGCCACACCGCAGCTGGTGTCGCGGGCCTCGGACTTGATCTGGGCGCTCGTGATCACGTCTTTGAGTTCACTGCTGGTCTTGGAGAACTCGGTCTTGAATTCGCCGGTGGCACCGTCCAGTACATTCCCGATGTACTCGTCGATATTCTGGGCGTTGTAATTCGTCATCGTCTTCGCGTATTCGCACGCCGCGGCCCGCGCCGAGTTCTGCACTTCGAGTGTCGAGTGATCGGCGGTGTATCGCATGTAGAAGAAGGCGGCGGCGGCGATGGGGACCAAGACGGCCGCCGCCATAGCGGCCGCGCGAACCGGGCGCGACCATCGAGTTCCTACGGCCGGACCGGTGGGCGCCGTCGACTCTTCCTTCGGATCGGCGGAGGCATCAACTTTCGGCGCCAGGGTTTCCGATGCTTCGACGTCGTCGGAGGCTGAGGGCTTTTCGCGTTCGGTGGGTGTCATCTGAATGCTTCTCACTGTGGGTTCAGGGCGCTCGGGTCAGCGCCGCG
Organism: Nocardia sp. FBN12; assembly: GCF_050320175.1. Lineage (GTDB taxonomy): Bacteria > Actinomycetota > Actinomycetes > Mycobacteriales > Mycobacteriaceae > Nocardia. The sequence goes on from NZ_CP190048.1 coordinate 3,643,416, forward strand.
GGATCTCGGTGTCGATCGGGATCGACTGCTCGTCCGGGTTCACCCCCGGCGGCCGGGCGGCGCCGTTGTCCGGCTGATCGGGTCGGGGTGCGTTGGCCGACCCACGGATCTGAAGTGCGGGATTGTTGGTGACGCAGAAGTTCCAGCGCCGCACAGTGGGTCCGTTGAGTTGGGTCGGCGAGACCGGCACGGTCTCGTATTCGCAGGTCGGGCGCGGCCAGATGTCGACGAGTGTGTTGAAGGCACCGTCGTGGATGGGGACACCGAGCGCGCCCGCACCATCGCGCAATGCCGGGAAGAGTTCGCGCATGGCCGGTGTGCGCAAGCGCGCCGAGCGGGCGATGGCCAGGAAGTTCGTCGCGAGATTCGTGACAGGGTCGGAGGTTTCGGCCAGTACGCCGCCGACGGTCGCGAGCTGACCCGGCGCCAGATCGAGCATCCGGCGCAATTCGGCGTCGGCGGCGGTCAGTTGCCCGAACAGCGTGCTCGAATTGCGGGTGAGCGTGGTCAGATCCGGTTGAACGAGCGCGGTGGTGGCCGCGATTGTCCGCAGGTTCGTCAGCAGCGCGACGGTCTGCGGCAGGAGGTTGTCCATCCCCACAGTAATGGCGCTGATTCCGGAAACGAGGTTGCGCAATTGGTCCGGGCCACCGCCGAGTGCCTTGTCCAGTTCGGTGATGATCGTCTGGAACCGCGCGGGATCGCCGACCGGATCGAGTTGCGCGATCAACGCGTTCGCGTTTTCCAGCACGTCGGCCAGCGGCACCGGGGTCGTGACATCTTTCGACTTGATCACCGATCCGTCCGCCAAGTAGGGACCGTCGCCGGAAGTCGGCCGGAAGTCGAGGTACTGCTCCCCCACTGCCGAAAGAGACTGCACGGCAACGATTCCACCCGACGGGATCCGAGCCGAGGAATCGATGCGCGCGAGCGCCTCGATCCCCGTGCCGGTCAACCGAATCGCGGTGATCCGGCCGACCCGATAGCCACGGAAGGTGACATCGCTGTTGTTCATCAGACCGCCGGAACGAACCAGCTCGACCCTGACCGTGTAGGCGGCGCGCAGCGGATTGATATCGGCCAGTCCCACGAAAAGGTAGGTGCCGCCGAGGATCAGCGCGAACACCAGCCCGAGGTTGGTGAGCAATACCTTGCGACGCAGTAGTCGCGAAACGAACGTCATCGCTGTCCTCCGTGCACTCTGGCGTAGACCCGTCGCAACACATCGAGCAGGCTGCCTCCGAAGGCGTCGACGTCGGTGGCGTCGGGTAGCTTGCTGCCCGGGTCGTAGAGCGCGCCGAGGCCGAGATAGTTCGCCGTCCCGTAGAAGGCCATCGCATTGCCGCGCAGAGTGCTCAGCAGCTTCGGCGTGACCTCATGGAGCGCGTCGAGGGTTCCGGCGAAGTTGTCGCCCATCCGGGCCAGGCTGGAGGTCAGTTTCTCGGTGCTGTCGAGCAACGCGGCCAGATCGGTGGTCGAGGTGTCGGCGAAGTCGTGCAGCGCCGCGCTGGTGACCGCGATCTTGCCGAGCAGGTCACCGATCTTGCGGTTGTCGTCAGCGATCGCGCCGATCATTCCCGGGACGGTGTCGGCGACGGCGCTCAGTTCGGCCCGGCGCTGGTCGAATTGCGTGAGCAGGCCGTCCACCTGGACGAGCATGCCGTCGAATTGATCGGACCGGTCATTCAATGCCGTTGTCGCCGATGTCATTTCGGTGATCAGGTGGGCCAGCATCGGCCCGCGACCAGCGACCATGGAGTCCAGCTCGGTGGCGATGTTCGCGACCCGGTTCAGCGCGCCGCCATTGACCAGGGTGGCGACCGACAACAGCAGATCCTCCACCGACGCGCCCGCGGACGTGTTCTGCTGGGTGATGGTGTCTCCGGGGCGGAGTAGTTGCTGATCGGCGGTACGCGGGGGCAGCGAGATCGCTACGTACACATCGCCGAGTGGGGTGGCCTGGCGCAGTTCGGCCGTCGCGTTCGCCGGCAGGCGCACATCACCGCGAATGCTCATCTCGACATCGGCGAGGTAGTTCCGGGTCGAGATCTCGGTCACCTCACCGACATCGGATCCACCGATCTTCACATGCGCGGACGCGGGCAGATTCAGCGCGTTGGTGAAGATCGCGTGGACCCGGTAGCTGTCCGCACCGATGCTCGGACGAGGCAGTGGCAGATCCCCGACGGTGACGCCGCAGCCTGTCGCGGTGCCAAGGGCGGTGGCCAGTAGCAGTGTCGTGGCCAGGCGGGTAGCGGTGGATCTCATCAGGTACCACTCAATCCGAGCAGGGCGGCGGTGAGGCCGAAGTCGGGACCGAAATCCTCGATTTTGCCGGTACGGCAGCCGTCAGAGCGCATCTGGATGCGGGAACAGAACAGGCTCAGTGCCTCACCGTCGAGCAACGACTTGTCCACCAGGAAATGCAGGCGAATCTGTCCCTCATCACGCATCACGGCGTTGTCGACGTTGCGGAACAGCAGCGGCGTGACGTCGACGATCTCGATCAGATTGCGCGCGTTGCGTTGTAGCTGACCGGTGGTGCCGGTCAGCCCGGTCAAGGCATCGCCCAGCTGGGTGCCACGTTGGTCCAGCACCGCGCTGGTGTTGGCGAGGAAGTCGTTGAGCTGGGCGAGGACAGCTTGCAGGCCGGGTGACTGATCGGCGAGCAGCTCGCTCAGCTGGGTCGTCTGACCGCTGAATTCCCGCACCGCCTGGTCATTGCCCGCGATCATCTGAGTGATGTCGTTGAGCCGCACGATGATTCGGGAGATGGCATCACCATTGTCAAGTCCGAGCTGCACAGAGTTCGACAGCGCGGTGATGGTCTCCCGGATCTTGTCGCCGTTACCGCGCAACACCTGCGCGAGGTCCTCGCCCGAGAGCGGGCCTTCGCCGCCCTCGGTGCCCTTCAGCGAGGTGGCGATACTGTCGACGGTAGCGAGTACCCGGTCCAGATCGACGGGGGTCCTGGTGCGTGCCGGACCGTCCATCCCGCACGGGCTGCCGCACGGGATGTGGTCGCCGTCAGCCAGTTTCGGCCCGGTGCCCGAGTAGGCGGGTGCCAGCTCGATGTGCCGGTTGGTCACCAGCGAGGGCGACAGCGTCGCCGCGATGGCATCGGCGGGCACGGGGGTGTCGGCGCTGATCGTCATCCACACGGTGACGTAGGCACCGTGTGGGGCGATCTTGTCGATCTGGCCGATCTTCACTCCGAGCAGCGAGACGTCGTTGCCCTCGTATACCCCGGCGATATTCGCGAAATCGGCCGTCACCTGGATCTTGTCGACGAACGGACCGCGCAGTTCGCAGCCACTGATCGCCAGCGCCGCGGTGCACATGGCTGCCACGGATGTCATAATTCGGCGCAGTGTCATCACCGGCACCCCTCGATGATCGGTACTCCGGGAACTCCGCAGAGCATCTGGTCGGTAATGGGTCCCCACGGTGCCCAGACATCGCCGTAGTTGCCGTTTCCGAAGGCGTTGTTCATCTGTCGCACGGCGATCGGCATTACCTGGAGCAGCTGGTCGAGCTGCTGACGATTCTTCTCCAGCCCCGCGCCCATGACTGCCAGCTGCTCGATCATCGGGCCCAGTTGTTCGTCGTTCTCCGCGCCGATCTGCTGGAACTGGCGCGAGAGTGCCGCCATATTGTCGAGCAAGCTCTGCACCATCTGCTTTCGCTCGTTGACGCGGTCGCCGATGGCACCGGCCTGCACCATGATCAGCAGGATGTTGTTGCGGTTGCCATCGAGGATTCCGGCGACCTGGTCCAGGCTCTTCACCAGGGCGTCGACCTGTCCGCGCCGGGCGTCGATTGTTTTCGCCAGTGCGCCGACGCTGTCGAGTGCAGTGGCGGCGAGCTGGGGTGAATCACCGAGCTGGTCGCCGAGCACGTCGATCGCCTCAGAGACTTTGGTGGTATCGATGCGTTCGATTCGTTCGAACTGCGACGCATAGTCGGGGTCCTGCACGATCTTGGCGAGATTGAAGGGAACGGTGGTGTGCGACAGCGTTATTCGGCTGCTACGCAACTCATCGCCGTGTCCGGTGTCCAGCGCTACATAGGTGCCGCCGAGGATCGTCGAGGTCTTGATCTCGGCCCGGGCATCCCGCCCGATCGCCAGGTCGCCGTCGATATGCATCCTCACCGCCACGTGGCCGGCCTCGACCTCAGCCGTCACCACCCGGCCGACCTGGATACCAGCCACCCGCACCTTGTCGCCGGACGTCAACCCGGCCGCTTGGACGAACTCGGCGACCACGGTCTTGTCCCCGATACCGAGCGAGTTGTAGACACTCGACCCGACCAGCAGTGCCGCGATGACAACCGCACCGATGAGACCGGAGCGGATGTCGCGGCGGCGGGGAGTGTCATCTCCGAGCCGGGTACGCAGTCTCGCCATCACCCCCGCGAACCGAATACGAGTCGCCGCGATCATCGGCACACCTCCGAGTGATGGTTGCCGATCAACGCGTTCATGATCTCGGGGAGGACGCCTGGTGGGAGCAGCACGCCGTAGAGCGCGATGTCGAGTTCGCAGGCATAAGCGTTCGCGTAGGCCCCGTTCTCGGTGAGGTGTGCCACGCCGAGCAGGATCTTCGGCAGGTCGATCGCCGCCTGGTCGAGTTTCGCGCCGTTGCCGACCAGTAGGTCGAAGGCCGCGGTCGTCGAGTTCTGCGCCAGGCGCAGCTGGGACTGCACCTGCCCCATCATGTTCGCTACCGACCCGGTGGCGCCGGCGACCTGCTCGGTCGAGTGCAGCAGGGTCTGGCCTTGTTCGTACAGTCCGGCGACGAGGTCGGCGGTCCGGTTGACGAGAGTGTCCAATTCGCCACCGCGCGCGGCCAATCCGGTGACAACGCCGGTCAGGTTGTCGATCACGTCGCCGAGGATCTGGTCGCGCTGCTCGAATTCGGCGGCGACCGCCGCGGCCTGGGTGATGAAGGCGCTCAGCGACACGTTGTCACCCTGCAGCGCGAGGATCAGGGTGTTCGACAGCGAGTTGATCTGTTCCGGCTTCAGTGCGCTGAACAGCGGCTCGAACCCTCCGAGCAGGGCCGTCACATCGAAGGATGGCTCCGTCTGGAAGGTCCCGTCCGCGGCGCGCAGCGGGATGGCTCCGTCGGCTGCCAGCGTGGTGCCCTCACCTTTGCCCGGTGCGAGCGCCACGTAGCGTTGCCCGATCAGATTCTGGTAGCGAATCATGGCCCGGGTATTGGTGAACAACGCCTGATTCCGCTCGACCTGGAACGTCACGCGGGCATGGTGATCCTCGTCGAGCGCGACGGACTGGACCCGGCCGACCCGGACACCCGCCATCCGTACATCGTCGCCGGGATGCAGTCCGTAGGCGTCGGAGAATGTCGCCGAGTAGTGGTTGGTCTCGCCGGGGATGGCGCGTTGGAGCGTCGACCAGACCACCCAGGTGACCAGCACGGACACGATGGCGAACAGGCTGAATCCGATCAGTGGTTTTCGGTAGCTCATTGGTGGCGACCTCCTTCCGAGGTGTCCTGAGTCAGCGATCCGCCGGTCAGCGCAGCGCCGAGCAATATCAGCTGTGTCGCGTTCGGGGTCCGGCCGAGCAGAGCGGTGACCGCCGCCGGCCCCCGCAACGCTGCCGGGCGAACGGGACCGCTTGCTCCGGGTAGCCCGGGTAGAACAGGCAGGCCCGGCAGTGTGGGCAGACCGGGAATGCCTGGCAGACTCGGCAGCGGACCTGGTGCGGGATCCGCTGGTGCGACGGGGGATTCGGCTGGGCGTAGTGCCGCAGGGAGCTCCCCCGGGTCGGCGACCTCGGGAGCAGTGCCGCAGCTCGGTCCGGCCAGCTCGCCGTAGCGCGGGCAGTCGGCCCGGGTGTTGGGCCGGAACGGTGTCAGCGATACGTCGATCTTCCACTGCCACATGAGTTTCCCGTCCGGACCGCCGCGGTAGGTGGTGGAGAATGCCCGCAATGTGTTGGTGAAGTTGACCATCGCCTGCGGCAACGCCTCCGGATCGGCCGCCAATGCCCCGAAGGTCTCAGCGAGCCCACCGACGAGTTCCTTGCCGGTATCGGGATTGCGGGCGAAGAGTCCGTTCACCACATCGACGGTGTCGCCCGCACCGGTGAGCAGCGCCGTCAGACGATCTCGCCGTTCGGCGACCGTCCGGGCCGTGGTCACCGACTGACTCAGCACGTCGAGCAGTGCCGGCGCCGACTGGTTGAGGCCGGCGGCGGCGGTGGTGAAGTTCTCCAGGTCCGAGGCGATCCCGACCTGGTTGACACCGGTGAGCCAGCGATCCAGCCGCTCCAAGGTCGAGCCCGGCATGCGGGCGCTGCCGTTGAGCGCTTCCGAGAGCGTGGCCAGGATTCGCCCGAGCTTGTCCGGCTCCAGTTTGGTCAAAACGTTCCGGAAAGTCGTCAAAGCCGTTTGCAGCGCGACGGTTTCCTCCGTCCGGTCCTGCAGAACCACCGCGCCCGAGGTCAATCCTGTCCCCGGACCGTTGTCGAGCAGCTCGATGGAGGTGACGGCGAAGATGTTGGCGGGCACCACACGGGCGGTCACGGTCGACGGAACGCCCGTGGCGAAACCCGGTTCCAGTTCGATCCGCACCCGCTGGACATCTCCGGCCGCCGCGACCTCGGAACCGCGCACCCTACCCACGGTGAGCCCGCGGAACTTCACGTCCGAACCGGCGGGCAGTCCGTCGCCGGTGGAGGTGAGCTCCGCGACGACAGGCACGGTATCGGTGAACTTGCCCCCATAGCGAAGCAGTAGCAGCGTGGCGACAGTGGCCACCACCGTGCCGAGCGCGACCCCGGCGACCAGCAATTGCCGGCCGCTCGGTCCACGCCCACTGGGATCGTTGATCATTTTCCCACCTATCCCGAGAACCGAATTCCCGGATCAATGCCCCAGATACCCAGTGTCAGAAGCAGATCAGCGATCACCACGACGACGAAGCAGACCTTGATCGCCGAGCCCGCCGCGATGCCGACGCCCTCCGGACCGCCCTGCGCGAAGAATCCGTAGTAGGACTGGATGAACACGGTCAGCGTCACGAACACGATCGCCTTGAGGATCGAGAACAGCAGGTCGGTACTGACGAAGAACTGGTGGAAGTAGTGGAAGTAGGTGCCGCTGGAGGTGCCGCCCATCATCACCACGGTGATCCGGGCCGAGATGTACGCGGCGCTCAGGCCGACCAGGTACATCGGGACGATGGCGATCCACGCCGCCAGAATCCTGGTGCTCACCAGGTAGGGCAGCGGCCGGATGGCCAGCGAGTCCAGGGCGTCGATCTCCTCGGAGATCCGCATGGTGCCCAACTGCGCGGTGATCCGGCAGCCACCCTGCACCACGAACGCGACGACCGCGATCATCGGGCCGATCTCCCTGGTGACCGCGAACGCCGTGATCGCACCCGTCACCGGGCCCATGCCGAGCAGATCCAGCTGCGAAAACGCCTCGAGACCGATGGTGACGCCGACGAAGATGTTCATCGCGATGATCACGCCCATCACCCCACCGCCGACAACGAGTGAGCCATTGCCCCACGTCACATCGGAGAGCAGGCGCCACACGTCTTTGCGATAGTGCTTGAACGCCAGCGGGATATCGGCGAGGCAACGCACGAAGAAGAAGGCTTGATGGCCGGCTTTGCGCACCGCGTTCGCCGGCTGCCCAGCGGCGCGGCGCAGGGCGCGAAGGGGTCGCAGCAGGGGTGGCACATAGGTCGCGGACATCTCACACCACCTGGTGCGGGAACAGCGCGTTGAACACCTGCGTGAGAATCACATTGGTGGCGAACAGCAATAGCGCGGAGTTGACCACCGCCGAGTTCACCGCATTCGCCACCCCGCCGGGACCACCGCGGGTATTCAGGCCCGTGTCGCAGGCGATGATCGCGGTCAGCAGCCCGAAGATGAGCGACTTCAGCACCGCCGCGACAAGATCGGAGGGCGCGGCGAAGGCGGCGAAAGTGCTCACGAACGAGCCTGCCGTGCCGCCCTGGACGTACACATTGAACATGTAGCCGGTGATGAAGCCGATGAAGACGACGAATCCACACAGCAGCACACTCACCAGCATTGCCGCGAGCAGGCGCGGGGCGACCAGTCTCGTCAGCGGGTCGACGCCCATCACGCGCATGGCGTCGATCTCCTCGCGGACCGTCCGCGACCCCAGATCCGCGCAGATAGCCGAACCCACCGCGCCCGCGATCATGAGCGAAGTCACCAGCGGCGCACCCTGTTTGATGATCCCGAGACCGCTCGCCGCGCCCATGAACGACGTGGCGCCCACCTGGACGACCAGTGAACCGACCTGAATGGAAAGGATCACTCCGATCGGTATCGCGATCAACAGGGTCGGGGCGGCCGAGGCATTGGTCATGAAGGCGCACTGGCGGACGAACTCGCCGAAATGAAACTTGCCCCGGAACAGGTCGACGACGAGTTGCGATATCGCCTGGCGGCCCAGTGTGACCTGCCTGCCGAAGGTCTCGATCGACTTGACCGGATGGTCACGGAAATAGTCCCGGCTCCACTCCAACGCGGTCGAGGTCGGGGCACCCGGATCCTTCGTTGATCGCACCTGTGTCACGCCCTCGTGATCGGCGGCCGATGACCGGCATCGGCCTCGGAGCCCACCCGGTCTGCAGGCGCGGTCTGCGGCGTTGCGACGATCGTCGCCATGGTTCCTCCCAGGTTCTACGTGAAGTCGGCGTAGTGTAACAGCAATCACACATGGTTTGGCAAGAGCGATATTTGAGCCACCAAAATGCGCCTCTGATCTGCTATTTCAGGACTAGATTGACAGACGAGCACACCATCGTGAAGATTTAAGTGAATATTACATAGTGACGAGTCATCAGCGCGAAAGTGTTGCCGGAAGCAAGCACTTCGCAGCAGGGCATCTCGGCGCCACCATGACGAATGCGGCCGGTAGCGTAGGAATTCGGTGCGGCATGAAGACCGTGGCGCGTCGGCGATCGATGCTCGCCACCTGAACAAGATCGGAGGCGAAGATGGGCAACGGGACCGACCTGCGCACACACGGCCATCCCCCGCGCGGTAAGCGTCCGGCGAACCGGCGTCAACTGATCTTGCGTGCGGCAGCGACACTGTTCTGCCGGAATGGCTACGCCAATGTCGGCGTCGGTGAAGTGGCGGACGCGGTAGCGATCGGCCCGTCCGCGTTGTACCGGCACTTCCAAGGCAAGCAGGATCTGCTGGCCGCTGTCGTCAGCGACGCGCTGAACACGTTGAACGAAGCCCTGGCCGCGGCCACCGCCGATGATCTCGCGACACGGCTCGCGGCGGCGGCCCTCGCGGATCGCGACATCGGTGTGCTGGTGCGCAGGGAATCCCGGCACCTGTCCGTCGACCATCGCCGCCTGATCAACGCGTCGATCAACGGAATCGGTTCGCGCACCGCCGAATTGATCAGCGAGCGCAGGCCCGATCTCGGTACGGCGGAAGCCGACCTGCTGGCCTGGTGCACGCTCGCGGCGACAAGCAGTGTTTCGTTCCACAGCCTGTCGCTGCCCGAGCCCGAGTTCGCCACCTTGCTCGCGGAACTCATCACGACGGTGGTCGAGTCACCGATCGCGCTGACCGAACGAAACCCGGAAGCGACCGCGGACCGCGGTTCGATGGTCCCCCGCTCCCGGCGCGAAGCCATCCTGACCGAAGCGACGCGCCTGTTCGCCAGGAACGGGTTCGCGAACGTGAGTATGGAAGAGATCGGCAGCGGCGTCGGCATCGCGGGCCCGAGTGTCTACAACCACTTCTCGGTGAAGTCGGACGTGCTGTCGGCGGCGATGTTCCGTGGCGACGCATGGCTACGGATCGACATGAATCGGGCATTCGCTCGGTCCACCGATCCGCGTGAGTGTCTGCACAGGTTGCTCGGCAGCTACCAGGAGTTCGTCTTCGAGAACGCCGGTCTGGTCCAATTGCTCGTCTCGGAGTCCATGTATCTTCCGGATGCGGACCGACATCGAGCGCGGGCGGCCCAGCACGAATACGTCGCGGAATGGGTGCATCTGGTCACCACGGTGCATCCGGACTGGGATGCGGTCAGCGCCCGCATCCGGGTTCAAGCGGCACAGACGATGATGAACGACATCGCGCTCATGCCACCATTGCGCGCACGCCCCGGTGTCGACACGGCACTGCTCACCATCGGCGCGCGACTCCTGGCGATCGGCGACTCGAACTGAGCGCCGCCGGTGCCGCGGTACGTCAGGCATCCGGTTGCAGCGGCACCCTCGACAGTCCGTCCCAGCACAACCCGACCGTGATCTCGACCGCCGCTGTCTTCGTGATCGGCCGACCTGAGTCCAGCCATTGGCGCGCGGCCATCTGACTGGCACCGACCAGCCCGACAGCCAGTAGGCGCGCTCGGTGCGGATCGAGCCCGGAATCATCGACGACGACATCCGAAATGCATTCCACGCACTCGTCGATCGCGTTTCTGATCCGCCATTCGACAGATGGTTCGGTGCTGACACCCGATTCGAAAATCAGCCGAAGGCCAGCCGGGTAATCGTCGGCGAAGTCGAAGAGGGACTGCACCGCGGCGTGTACCCGCTGGTGATTGTCGCCCGAGGCCAACGCGTGCCGCACGCTGCGTACCAGCGCGTCGATATGCGATTGCAAGACCGCCAAGTACAGCTCAAGTTTTCCCGAAAATTGTTCGTACAGCACGGGTTTGGTGAACCCGGCCCGCAGCGAGACCTCGTCCATGCTGGTGCCGTGATAGCCGCGATTCCCGAAGACTTCGCTCGCGGTGAGGATGACGTGTCGCCTGCGGGCCTCGCGACGGAGCATTGTCGGCGTGGCGTTCATGTTGTGGTCGTCAGACGTTCGCGGAGCACCTTTTTCAGGATCTTCCCGGAGGGGTTACGCGGCATCTCGGTGATGACGATCAGCTCGTGGGGAAGTTTGTAGGACGAGATTCGTTCGCGGCAGAATTCCCGCAGCCCATCCAACGTCAGTTCGACGGCTTCCCGCACTACCGCGACGGCGACGATGCTCTCGCCGTATTCGGCATGCGGGCGGGCGATCACGGCGGCATCGAGAATGCCGGGGTGGGCGGCGATAGCGTTCTCCACCTCGATCGAGTACACATTGCGGCCGCCGGTGATGATCAGGTCCTTGAGCCGGTCGACCAGCGTCATGTAGCCATCGGGATCGAGCCTGGCCAGGTCGCCGGTGTGCAGCCAGCCGTCCACGATGGTGGTGGCGGTGGCCTCGGGCTTGTTCCAGTAGCCCTTCATGACGGTCTCGCCGCGCAGGACGAGTTCACCGACCTCACCCGGAGCCACTTCGGTGCCGTTCACGTCGACGATTCGGCATTCCGACAGCATTAGCGCCTGGCGGCCACTGGCGTCGGGGCGTTCGAGGACCTGCTCGCGATGGGAGAAGATGCCGCCGGGGCCGCCCTCCGTCTGACCGCACAGCTGCATGAAGTTCACCCCTGGCCACAGGGCGACCAACTGCTGAACCACGGTTGCGGGCATGGGCGCCGCACCGAACATCGCGGTACGCCAGGCCGACAAGTCGCGCTCGGCGGCGCCGGGAACCCGCAGCAGGAACTGATACATCGTCGGCACCCCGAAGAACATCGTGATGCGTTCGCGCTCCAGGGCTTCCAGCACGCCGGCGGGGTCGAATCCGCTCTGCACGACGTGGGTAGCGCCGATGAGGGTGCCCGGGATCAGCATGATGCACAGTTCGGCGGCATGGTAGAGCGGGGCCACATGCAGGAAGCGGTCGCCGTCGCGCATACCGCACGTTCCTGTCGTCGCCGCGGCGACCCACATCGCACGATAGTGGTCGAACAACGCTCCCTTGGGCGAACCAGTGGTGCCGGAGGTGTAGAGGATCTGCGCGTCGTCGGAGTCGTGGACGGCAATGTCGGCCACACGACATTCGGCGGTGTCCGCGAGCGCGAACAGGTCCGGGAAATCTTCGACCTCTGACATCGCGAGGGCACGCAGCGACTCGGGCAGGCCGTTGCCCACCGCTGTTCGCACCACCGGCGCGACGGCCGCATCGAAGACCAGGGCGGACGCACCGCAGTCACGAACCAGGTAGTCGAGCTCGGGGGCGGCGGACGCTGGATTGACAGGGACGAAGATCGCACCCAGACGGTGCGCGGCGTAGAAGACGATCACGAATCGGTCGGAGTTGGTGGCCATCAGAGCCAGCCGATCACCCTTGGCGATCCCCTGCACGGCAAGAGCACCGGCTACGCGGTCGACTTCCGCATCCAGTTCGGCGTAGGTGTAGCGGCTGCCGCCGAATACGAGCGCCTCCCGGTCCGGGACGCGCCTCGCCGTCGAGCGCAACGTGGCACCGATGGTCACCATGAATCCTCCAGGGCTGCTTTATGTGAATTGTCAGTAGTGTAACAGCAGTCACAAACCGTCGCACAAGAGGCAGCCCAATCCGATCTTCGAGGGTATACGGTGCAGTACGAGTGACCTCACTTGCGTCGGCGCCAGCGATCGTATTCACTAAGTGAATTCGAGATAGTTATCTAGACTGAGGAGTCGATGTGAGTCAACGCGTGGTGGTCGCCGGTGTCGGGATGATTCCCTTCACGACGCCGAGCCGGACCGAAACCTATGACGTGATGGGCACAACCGCGGCGCGCGCGGCGCTCGCAGACGCGGGCATCGGGTACGAGAAGATCCAGCAGGCCTACGCCGGCTATGTCTACGGCGACTCGACCTGTGGCCAAGCCGTGGTCTACGGCCTCGGCCAGACCGGAATTCCGGTCATCAATGTCAACAACAACTGCTCGACCGGATCGTCGGCGCTGTTTCTGGCCCGTCAGGCGATCGAATCCGGCGCCATGGACGTGGTCCTCGCGGTCGGCTTCGAGCAGATGCAGCGCGGCGCACTGGCGATGGGCTACACCGATCGGCCTACTCCGTTCGATCGGTTCAACGCCGTGATGGACCAGATCCAGGAGCGTACCGACGCTCCGTTCGCCGCACAGATGTTCGGCGGTGCCGGGCGGCAGTACGCGGAGAAGTACGGCACCTCGCCGGAGACCTTCGCCAAGATCTCGGTGAAATCGCGCAAGCACGCCGCCAACAACCCGTACGCGGTGTTCAAAGACCCGGTAACCGTGGAGGAAGTACTCGCCTCCCCGCACATCTACGGCAGCTTGACGCGATTGCAGTGTTGCCCGCCCACCTGCGGCGCGGCCGCGGCGGTGCTCGTCAGCGAGAAGTTCGCGAAGGCCAACGGCATCGACGCGTCCGTCGTGATCAAGGCGCAGGCGATGACCAGCGATTTCGCCTCCACTTTTACCGAGAAGGACATGGCGAAGATCGTCGGTTACGACATGTCCAAGGCTGCCGCACAGCAGGTGTACGAGGCATCGGGCGTCTCTCCCACCGACATTCGGGTCGTCGAGCTGCACGACTGTTTCACCGCCAACGAACTACTCACCTACGAGGCCATCGGTCTGACCCCTGAGGGGACCGCAGAGCAGTTCATCAATGACGGCGACAACACCTACGGCGGCCGGGTGGTCACCAACCCGTCCGGCGGACTGTTGTCCAAGGGACACCCGCTCGGCGCGACCGGACTGGCCCAATGCGCGGAACTGGTGTGGCAGCTGCGTGGGCAGGCACAGGCCCGCCAGGTGGAAGGCGTGAACCTCGCGCTGCAGCACAATATCGGGCTCGGCGGCGCGGCCGTCGTCACCCTGTACGAGAAAGTGAGCTGAACATGGCCGTGGACTCCTCGGCAATCGGGATGGAACTGCCCCCGACGACGTTGCGCGTGGATGCGGGGCGGCTGCGCTTCTTCGCCAAGGCGATCGGGGAAACCGATCCCGTCTTCACCGATCTCGACGCCGCACACGCGGCGGGTTACGCGAATCTTCCGGTCCCTCCGACATTCCTGTTCGGCATCGAGCTCGAGCAGCCTGACCCGTTCGAATGGCTGGCGACCCTCGGGATCGACCTGCGTCGGGCACTGCACGGTGAACAGTCGTTCACCTATCACACGACGGCGGTGGCCGGTGACGTACTGACCGCTACGCCGCGGATCGGCGAGGTGTACAGCAAGAAGGGCGGTGCGCTCGATTTCATCGAGAAGACCTCGACCATCACACGGGGAGACGGTGAGCTCATCGCCGAGCTGAAAACTGTACTCGTCGTGCGCAATCCGATCGAGTCTCGCTCGGCGACGGAGAGTACGGAGGCAGGAAAATGACCACGACTCCATCCATCCAGGTGGGAACCGAGCTGCCGTCCGTGCAGATTCAACCCATCTCGCGAACCACGCTGGCACTGTTCGCCGGTGCGTCGGGTGATCACAACCCGATTCATGTCGACATCGACGTGGCCCGCTCCGCCGGGCTCGATGACGTGTTCGCGCACGGCATGCTGTCGATGGCCTACCTCGGCCGACTGATCACCAATTGGGTACCACAGCAACAGCTTCGGTCTTACCGGGTGCGATTCGCCGCCATCACACCGGTGCTCGGTCAGCCGATCGCCACCGGCAAGGTCGTATCCATCGAGGAGGTGGGCGGGGAACGCCTCGCCACACTCGAACTCGTCGTCGCTGTGGCCGACGGCACCGTCACACTCACCGGCGACGCTGTCGTCGCACTCTGAAAGGTATCGCCCACCATGGGAACTCTCGATGGCAAGGTAGCCATTGTCTCCGGCTCGGGTCGCGGCATCGGCCGTGAGATCGCGCTCAAGCTCGCCGCCGAAGGCGCGTCGGTCGTGGTCAACGACCTCGATGCCGAGCCCGCCAAGGAAACCGTCGCCGCGATCGAGGCCGCGGGTGGCAAGGCCGTCGAATGCGCGGGCAGCGTCACCGAGGAAGGCTTCGCCGAGCGTTTCGTGCAAACCGCGGTCGACTCCTTCGGCGGGCTCGACATCATCATCAACAACGCCGGCTACACCTGGGATTCGGTGATCCAGAAGATGACCGACGAGCAGTGGGACGCCATCATCGACGTACACCTCAAGGCACCGTTCCGGATTCTGCGCGCCGCCCAGCCGGTGATCGCCGCACAGGTGAAGAAGGCCAAAGAAGCGGGCGAGCCGATCCCGTGCCGCAAGGTCGTCAACATCTCCTCCGTCGCGGGCACCGGAGGCAATGCGGGACAGTCCAATTACTCCTCGGCCAAGGCAGGCATCACCGGCCTGACCAAGACCCTGGCCAAAGAATGGGGTCGCTACAACGTCACCGTCAACACCGTGGCGTTCGGCTTCATCAAGACCCGCCTCACCGAGGCGGCGGCCGACGGTGACAGCACCATCGACGTGCAGGGCAAGACGCTCAAGGTAGGCGTGAACCCCGACCTGTTCGCCGCGCTCGAGCGCTCGATCCCGTTGGGCCGCGCGGGAACCCCGCAGGAGGCCGCCGGATCGGTCTATCTGTTCTGCACCCCGGAGTCCGACTACGTCAGCGCCCAGACCCTGGTCTGTGGCGGTGGCTTCAACATGTAAGGACCGACGTGACCACTCCTGTGTACCGATCCCCCTGGGCCGACGACGAAGTCCTCGCCCTGCACGATATGGCTACGAAGTTCTTCGAGGCCGAATTGCTGCCGCACGAGGAGCGCTTCGCGGCGCAGAAGCATGTCGATCGCCAATTCTGGAACCAGGCAGGCGAGCTCGGGCTGCTGTGCGCCTCGATACCTGAGGAATACGGTGGCGGAGGCGGCACCCTCGCTCACGATTTCGCGGTGTTCGATGCGCAATATCGACTGGGCGACACCAGCTTCGGCAATATGGTGCACAGCGGGTTGGTCGCGCACTACATCCTCGCCTACGGCAACGAGGAGCAGAAGCGGCGCTGGCTGCCCGGCATGGCCAGCGGCGCGATCGTCGGGGCCATCGCCATGACCGAGCCCGGTGCGGGATCGGACCTGAAGGCATTGCGCACCATGGCTGTTCGCCATCGCGACAGCTATGTCATCAATGGTTCGAAGACGTTCATCTCCAATGGCAAGCACGCCGACCTGGTGATTGTGGTGGCAAAGACCGACGCTGCGGCCGGGGCCAAGGGCATCTCGCTCATCGTGGTGGAGACCGCCGATGCCGACGGCTACCAGGTCGGCAGGCTGCTGGACAAGGTCGGCATGAAGGGCCAGGACACCGCCGAACTGTCCTTCACCGATGTTCGGGTACCGGTCGGCAACCGGTTGGGCGAGGAGAACGCGGGCTTCGGCTATCTGATGAAGCAGCTCGCCCACGAACGACTCGTCATCGCCGTCTGCGCGGCAGCGGCAACCGAAGCGGCCGTGGCCTGGACGGTGCAATACACCAAGGAGCGCAAGGCCTTCGGCGCGACCTTGTTCGATATGCAGAACACCCGCTTCGAACTCGCCCAGTGCGCCACCCTCGCGCGGGTCTGCCGGGTATTCGTCGACAACTGCATCGAACAGCACCTGCGCGGCGCCCTCGACGGTGCGACCGCGTCGATGGCCAAGGCGTACTCCACCGACATCCAGGGCCAGGTCGTCGACCGCTGTGTGCAGCTGTTCGGCGGCTACGGGTACATGCTCGAGTATCCGATTGCCCGCATGTACGCGGATGCGCGAGTTCAGCGCATCTACGCAGGCGCGAACGAAGTGATGAAAGAACTCATCGCACGTTCGTTGTAAGTCGGCCGCCCCATCGAGAGACAGATCCTCGGTGGGGCGTGCCAGGCGTACTGGCGGCGGATTCGACTAGGAGATACAGACAAACGTGACAGGCGGATGGCAAGCGCGCACACCCGCCGGTCCCGTACGCGGGGCCCGGCCGGCGAATCGACGTGCGCTGATCGTGCGGGCCGCGGCGGAGCTGTTCTACCGCAAGGGATATGCCGCCGCGGGGATGAGTGAGGTAGCCAAGGCGGTCGACATCGGCCCGTCCGCTCTGTATCGGCACTTTCGTGGCAAACAGGACCTGCTCGCAACGGTAGTCGGCGATGCCCTCCACACCGTCGACGCCGCACTGGCAGCAGCATCAGCCGGTGACGTCGGCGCACGACTGGCTTCAGTAGCGATCGAACACCGCGGTATCGGGGTGCTGTGGCGCCGGGAATTACGCCATCTGTCAACGGACAATCGCACCGAGCTACGGGCCATCACCGGCAGTATTGTCACCCGGCTCACCGCACTCGTCCGCGCCCGTCGGCCCGAGCTCGGAGCTGCCGAGTCCGACCTGCTGGCGCGGAGTGCGCTCGCGGTCGTCATCAGCGTCTCGTTCCACGGGCTTTCCCTGCGCGGAGCCGGGTTGCGGACTGAGCTCGGGGAGCTGGTCTCGGCCACCATCGACGCTCCGATCACACCGTCCGCTCCAACTGCGGATCACAGCAGATCCGCAGGGATTCGAAGGTGCAGTTCCCGACGCGAGACCATTCTCATCGAGGCGACAAAACTGTTCGCTCACAACGGTTTCGCGGGCGTGAGGATGGACGATATCGGGATGGCCGCCGGAATTTCCGGTACGAGTATCTACAACCACTTCCCAGCCAAGACCGACATCCTGATGGCGGCGATCTTCCGGGGCGACGAGCGGTTGAGGATTTGCTTGAATCGTGCGTTCGAGCAGGCGATCGATCCGCCCGACGGCCTGCGCCGACTGCTACGAGGCTACGGCGCGTTCGTTTTCGAGAATCCCGACCTGGTCCAGTTGATCATCTGCGAATCGGTGCACTTGGCGGCACCGGACCGGGAACGAGGACGGACCGCCCAGCACTCCTACCTCGCGGAATGGGTACACCTCGCCCGCCAAGTGCACCCGACTTGGGATCCGAGCAGAGCCCGGATCCGGATCCGGGCCGCTCAAAGCATAGTCAATGAGCTGGCGCTGACCCCGCGATGCCGACCGCATCCAGGAATCGAATCGGCTGCGGTGGCAATCGGCGAGGAGCTACTCGCGATTTCCGATACGTAGGCTGCAACACCTCGGTTGCTCTCTACCGCTCGAGACCTTCGCTGACCCGCATGAGTAGCTCGACCTGCGGCGCCTCGCCGACCTGCAAGCCGCAATACGTGCAGAATCGCGATCAAGCCCGAACACCGAAACGGTATTGCACGGCCATCAGTTCCAGTAATGGACAATTTGATATCGCCTTTCATCGAGTCCCCTCCTGGCAGTCGCCCTCGATGACCGACCAGACGAGCGGATGCTGATTCCTATGGTGGGCGGTAGTTTTCGATGATTGAAGGGCGTAGGTGAATAGCTTTGATTCACGCCTCCACTGAAACTCGGAGTTAGGGTGAACCCATGGGGTCATCGACCACGATGCAGTTTTGCCCTCGGTGCCAGCGACCGGCGGCCGCAGTCAGTCCGCGGTCGCTGTGTGCCGAGTGTGCACGCGCCGAGTACGCCACGCGGGTCGACGAAGCGCAGTAGGGGGCTGGCGAGCTTCGAGATGCGTTGGGCAGCAGGAGCATCGGGTCGGTACTGGCCGCCTACCGGCACCACTCCGCGCACGTGCACCGGCCGTTGCCCCAGACCGAGTTGGCGCGGTGGTTGGGCATTTCGCAAGCGCGGCTGTGTCGATTGGAAAACCACCGCGCCCAGGTCGACGACGATGCACTCGCGAACATCGCCCACATAATCGCCATCCCGGACGAGCTTGTCTGGTTCGATGCCCGGCCCGGGCGCACCGGCCCATCAGCAGCAAACCCTGCCGATCCCGTGATCTGCCGGCACATAACTCACCATCCGGGCCGGAAACCGCGCCGCCACTGCGGCGGATATTGGCGCCATATTGATGAACCCGCACGGTCGTCGAATCGAACGAGACCACCGAATCGAGTTGCCGGTCGCTTCCGTCAACGCGGTCAATGCGACCAGCACCGATCCCAGGTGCCGTCGGTGAAATAGCGGCGGTGGCGTTTCCAGAGCGCCTGTCAAGTCCGAATCAAGTGAAATCTCGAGCCGTGTCGTCGCCACGCCGCGGATTCGACAACAACGCCTACCAGGTGATTACCCACCGGCGAAGCGGGTCGAATACCTCAAGCGGTGACCCGGGCGGCGGCACCGGCGTCGACCGGCATCACGGTTCCGGTGATATGAGCGCTCGCCTCGGCCGCCAGGAACAGGACGGCGCGGGTCACCTCCACAGGTTCGAGGAACGGCACCGGCTGGGCGTGGAGGCTCATGAGGACCGGTTCGACGTCTTCGCGCGTCGGCGCATCGAGATCAGGACGCACCATCCGATAGAGGGCGTCGTTATGCACCATCGGAGTCGAAATATTGCCCGGAGCAACGACATTCGCGGTGACACCCCGACCTGCCAGCTCGAGCGCCACGCTCTTCGTCATCCCGATGACGCCCCATTTCGAAGCGCAGTAGGCGGCTTGGCCGGGGGCCGCACCGCGCCCGAGCATGGAGCTGATCGTCACGATCCGGCCGTACCCGCGTTCGGCCATTCCCGCCGCGACCGCGGCGATCGTGTTGAAGACACCGGTCAGATTGGTCCCGATGACCTCGTCCCACTGGCCGCCGGGCACTTCGTGGATGGGGGCGCCTGCCGCGACGCCGGCGTTGGCGACGGCGATGTCGATCCTGCCGAACTCCGATTCGGCGCGGGCGACCAGCGCGTCCATGGCGGCACGATCAGCGGTGTCGGCGCGGACTGCGAGGCAACGGCGCCCGGTCGCCTCGACCAGTTTCGCGGTCTCGGCGAGTTCGGCTTCGGTGCCGAGCGGGTAGGCGACCGCCGCGCTGTCCTCGCAGCGGTCGCAGATCACCAGGTCGGCGCCGCGCTCGGCCAGTGCGACGGCGTGCGAGCGCCCCTGTCCCCGGGCCGCACCGGTGACGAGTGCCACCCGGTCCGTGAAGTCGTCCATGTTTTTCTCCTTACGAGGTATCCAGTGTCTGCTGCGGAAATGAAGCAGGTTCGGCTTATCGGTCGTCGAGAACGACCACGGCACGCCCGCGCAGGCCGCCGGCTTCGAGATCGCGATATGCCTGTCCGACCTGGTCGAAGGTGTACGTCTCCACGTCGTTGCGAATCGCGCCGGCCTCGGCCAGCCGGATCACGTCGTGCGCGTCCGAAATGGTCGATCCCTGGAACGTGAAGATCTCGCCGTCCTTGGGCAGTGCATCGAACCACGCCGCGTCGAGCTTTCCGCCTGCCGCACCGATCAGTGCGAACGCGCCACCGGCGCGGGTGGCGGCGATCCCCGCCGCGATGGTGGAATCGGTGCCGACGAAGTCGAGGACTGCGTCCGCTCCCAGCCCTCCAGCGCTCATCGCCCTGATCGTCTCGGCAGTGCTCGCCCCGATCTGCGCGATCGCGTTGTGCGCGCCGAGTTCCATCGCGACCGCTCGTCGAGTGGCGTCGGTGTCGATGACCACGACCTGCGCGGTGGTGAGGTGTCTCAGATATTGGAGCGCGAACGAGCCGAGCCCGCCTGCCCCGATCACCACCACGACGCCACCGGGGGTGATGCGCGGCACCACTCGGCGAACACCGTGGAACGCGGTCGCTCCGGCATCGGTGAGCGTTCCCGCCGTTCGCGGATCGAGGCCGGACAGCCTGATAAGACCCCGCGGACTGGACACCCGGACGAACTCGGCCAACCCGCCGTCACGTCCGTATCCGCGACCGGCCAATCCTTTCGGGCAGCAATTGTCCTGTCCCCGAATGCAATACGAGCACTCGCCACACGATGACGGGGAGACCACCGCGACCGGGTCGCCCTCGGCACAGCTGGTCACACCGGCGCCCAGCGCCGCTACCCACCCCGCAGTTTCGTGGCCGAGCGTGAACGGCACCTGCCAGCCCAGCGACTCGCACACCTCCCTGGGCATCTGCATCATGCCCAGATCCGAATGGCACAACCCGCACCCCGCAACCCGCACCACGACCTCACCCGGCCCCGGCTCGGGGATGGGGACGTCGACGACCTCGGGAGGTCGGCCCCACTCGAGGATTCGGTATGCCTGCATGGTTCCAGCCACGTGCTTCCCTTCTCAAGATCTGCCGACCACAAGTGGTCGAAATATCGACCGTTACGGTCTAAATATGGGATTCTTCTGAGGTTACAATCCGTTCACTCAGCGGTCAACGGCCGGTTTCCTGCCGAGCGAAGGGATTACGCCCCCCGACGTCGGCGGTCACCGCAGCCGCCACCGCCTTCAATGCGGATGCGCGCTTCGCGATCTCGAGGTTCGAGATCGCGCCGCCGACATAGACGGACAGCACCATCGACTGCCGGCCGTCCGAGTCGAATACCGGGGCGGCAAGGAGGCTGACCTCGTGCGTCTCCGCGGAATCACCGAGCGCCCCCCGAACGAACATCGGCTCGCCGACGCCCGACACCAGCTCGGAGACCAGCTCCCGCAGCTCCGGCGACATGTCGTGCGCGGCAACCCCGGCCATGAGCCGGTGCAACCGCCGCACCGTCGGCGTGAGGCTCTCGATCAGGTAGCCGGACTCCCGGCACTCCGCGGCCATTCGGTGGACGTGCTCGACATCCAATCCCGCCGACAGCACCGGCTCGCGGCGCAGCCAACTGTTCAGCTCCTCGTCCGGCTCCCAGAGCACGAACATCAGCCCGACCGGCGGCGCGAACGGATACACCTGACCCACGGAGGCCGGCGGGGAAACGCCGGGCGGCGTGACCATCTCGAGCACCATGACCTCGTCGCGGACCACGGCCGCCGCGGTGCAGATGGCGCCGAACTGCTCACTGAGCCCGTCGAGGCGGTCGCGGACCAGCGAGCCGAGCGCGAAGTCGCGTTGAGCCGCCCGGCCCGCGGCCACCAGCGCGGGGCCGAGCCCGTAGGACTTCGTCCGGGAGTCGCGGATGAGATACCCGCTTGCGGTCAACTCCGTGACGATGCCCAGGCAGGTCGGCTTCGTGATCCGGCAACGCCGCGCCAACTCCGAGAGACCGAAGCGTTCCCCCTGGTGGCGCACCAGAAAATCGAGGACCTGAACCACGCGCGCAGTCGGGGGCGAAGCTACCTCGCGCTCCACCGATCCCACCGCCTCCCGGGAATCAACCATTGACCATTCCTTCCACAGTCGCCTACAGTGACGCCCATCACCTTACCGCATCGGTCCATATTTCGACCAATGCGCAGGAGTGCACGGCCGGCTCGCTTCCGGGCAGTTCAGCTGAGTCTCTCTGATTGTTGACGCACCCGTAGCCAATGGCTACAGTGAGTCCAGTCACAAATCGAATGGGTCGTGGCATCACTTGCGATTTCGTTCGCACTCGGTCATCGGCACCTTCAGAGCCGTCCGGCAGCCACCCCGAACCTCGCTGGCGAGGACATCACGTTTTTAGGAGTCACTGTTGAGCACACGTAAGTCGAACTGGGGCCGCTGGGGCGAGTCGGATGAGTTGGGGGCGCTCAATCTCCTCACGCCGGAGCGAGTGCTCGCAGCCCTGCGCCTGCCGAAGACCGGCAAGACCTACAGCCTCAGCATTCCGATCCAGCGGTCGGGCGTGCCGAACCTCGACTATCGCGGTACTCCGCAGCGGCTGACCATGATCAATCAGGAGGACGAGGCGATGGCCCGCGCCAACGGCGGCGCTCCCGGTGTCGGCGCCAACGAGGATCAGCTCATCATGCCGTCGCACACCTCGACGCATATGGACGCGCTGTGCCACGTGTACGCCGACAACAAGATCTACAACGGGTACCCGGCCGATCAGGTCACGCCATACTCGGGCGCGGCCAAGTGCAGCATCGACAAGGTCGGCGGCGTCGTCGGGCGCGGCGTCCTCATCGACGTCGCCGCGTCGAAGGGAGTCGCCCTCCTTGCCCCGGGCTACGTCATCACCGCGGCCGATCTGCAGAACGCGCTGGACGATCAGGGCGTCGAACTGCAGACAGGTGACCTGGTGGTGATCCGCACGGGGTGGCTCGAGGACTACCTCGCCGACCAGGGCGCGATGATGCCGCAGCCGGGCATCGGCCTCGAAGCGGCCGCCTTCCTCGCCGCAAAAGACGTGGCGTTGGTCGGCTCGGACAACACGGCCATCGAGCCGATCCCGTTCGACCAGAACGTGTATCTCGGCGGACACATCATCCTGCTCGTCGAGAACGGCATCCACCTTGTCGAGAACATGAACCTGGCAGAGCTGGCGGCCGACAAGTGCTACGAATTCCTGCTCACCATCGGCGCACTGAAGATCACCGGCGCCACAGCGAGCCCTGTCACTCCCGTCGCCATCGGTTGACCGTACCCATTTCACACGACAAGGACTCCGGATGAACGAGAACGCCGAAGCGGCCGCGCACGAGTACCGCACCTCCCACGTCGGGCTGTGCGTCTCCGATCTCGCGAAAAGCATTCGCTTCTACTGTGACGGACTGGGTTTCGTCAAAATCATGGAATACGACATCGACGAGCAAATTCCCGAAGTCGATGCGCCGTGCAGCCTCACCTCGACCTTCCTGGAGAAGGACGGTCTGCGCGTCGAGTTGCTCACCTACCGTCAGCCCGGCGTGATCGGTACCCCGCCCACCCGGCGCAACCATCTGGGAATGACCCACCTGTCGTTCTTCGCCGAAGACATCGACGGCGCGGCGAATGCGCTGTGCGAGTACGGCGGAGTGCTGGTGCCCGACACCCGCGCAGGTGCCGACGACCCGACCGCACCGCAGTTCGTGTTCGTGGCCGACCCCGACGGCAACCGCATCGAGCTCATGCACATCCCTGCCGGCACCCCGTGGTGATCGAGCAACAAGCAAAAGGACAGTTATGACCGCCCCAGAAAAGACTGCACGCGATCCGCACCTCTGGGTACCGCAGCGCAAGGTGGAAGACCTGGAATGGTTCCGGGAGAAGTACGCGGCCGAACGCGACAAGCGTCTGCCGAACACCGGCGCCGACACCTTCCAGGCGATCGATTTCGACGGCAAGTTCGCCGCGTTCGATATCGATCCGCACGCTGACGGCCCGCGCACCCTGCCCCCCGTTCAGGAAGACGTCGACGTGCTGATCATCGGCGCGGGCTTCATGGGGATGAGCGCGGGCATCGAGCTCGACAAGCTCGGAGTCTCGGACTACAGGATCCTCGACGTCGCCTCCGACTTCGGCGGCACCTGGTACTGGAACCGATACCCGGGCGTACGGTGCGACGTCGAGGCGTATGTCTACCTCCCCTACCTGGAGGCGACCGGCTACATGCCGACCGAACGCTACGTGCGCGGCAGCGAGATCTTCGAGTACTGCAAATCGCTCGCCAAGCAGTTCGACCTCTACGACAGAGCCCTGTTCCAGACGCGTGTCACCGGTATGGAGTGGGACGATGACGCAGCTCGCTGGACCGTCAGCACCGACGCAGGCGACACCTTCCGCGCCCGTTTCGTGTCGACGCAGAGCGGTCAGTTCAGCCGCCCGCAGCTGCCCGGAATTCCGGGAATCGAGAAGTTCGCCGGCGCCAGCTTCCACACCAGCCGCTGGGATTACGACTACACCGGTGGCGACATCACGGGTGGTCTGGACAAGCTGCACGACAAGCGCGTCGCGGTGATCGGTACCGGTGCCACCGGCGTGCAAGCCATCCCGCAGCTCGCCGAATACGCTGAGTCGGTCGTCGTTTTCCAGCGCACGCCGTCGCAGATCGCCCCGCGCGAGAACGCGCCGACCGACGTCGACTGGTTCAAGAATCTGCCCGAGGGCTGGCACGCCACGCGCCGCGCGACCTTCGACAAGTGCGCGATGGACCGCGCCACGATCGACTGCGAGGTCGACGACGGCTGGATCAAGTTCGCGAAGTTCCAGATGAACGCGATCTACGAGGCCGGCGGCGCGGAGCCGACGCCCGAGCAGTACATGAACGCGATGGAGCGTTCGGACTACGAGTGGAACGAGATGCTGCGCGATCGCGTCGACTCCATCGTGAACGACTCGGCCAAGGCCGCGAAGCTCAAGACGTACTACCGCACCATGTGCAAGCGGCCGGGCTTCAGCGACGATTTCCTGCCGGTGTTCAACAAGGATTCGGTCGACATCGTCGACACTTCCGAGACCCCGATCGACCGGATCACCGAGACCAGCATCATCGTCGGCGACCACGAGTACGAGGTCGACCTCATCGTCTACGCGACCGGGTTCCAGCAGGGACGTACCTGGACCGACAAAGCGGGCTACGACGTTCTCGGCCGCGACGGGAATCGGCTGTCGAAGAAGTTCGCCGACGGTGTCAGCACCTACCACGGCTTCCTCAGCGAGGAATTCCCGAACCTGTTCTTCTTGGGCTTCATCCAGTCGACCCAGGTCTCGAATATCGCCAACCTGATCGATCACCAGTCCGTCCACATGAGCTACATGATCAACAAGGCCATCAGTGAGGGCATGCGCGCAATCGAGCCGACCCCCGAGGCCGAGGCCGGCTGGAACGAGACCATCGACACGATGGCCGAGCTGCGCCGCGACTGGAACATGACCTGTACCCCGGGGCAGTACAACAACGAGGGCCGCATCGACGACAAGCGCAGCAACCTCGTTGGTGGTCTGTACGGACCCGGGTACGAGTACTTCGATCTGCTCCACAAGTGGCGTGAGGACGACCAGTTCCACGGCATCGCGGTCACTCGCTGAGTGGTCGAGCAGATTTCCATGGACCGGCGGACGGCCTCATTCGTGGTCGTCCGTCGGCCTGCACAGATTGACCAAGGAGATAGAAATGGCATTGACTCCCGTCAAGCTCGGGTATTCGCTGTTCACCCTCGTGGATCCGGCGCGCGGTCACGAGGTGGACTACAACCGCTGGTACGAGCGCGACCACCGGTACTCCGGCTGCATGGTCGGCCCGGGCTGGTTCACCGGCAGTCGCTGGGTCGCCACGAAGGCGCTCAAGGACCTGCGCTTCCCGGAGACCGGGCCGGTCGCGACCAAGACCGAGAACGGCTCGTACCTGGCGACTTACTGGGTGCACGAGCCCGACGCGGAGATCGCCGACGCGTGGGCCCAGAAGCAGGTCGGCGAGCTGTACGCGGCCGGCCGCGGCTTCGCCGAGCGGGAGCACGTGCACACAGCGCAGTACCTGCCCGACTCGACGGTCTCCGCCCAAGATCACGGCGTGCCGCTGGAGCTGGCGCACGACCATCACTACGGCGGCCTGGTCACCGTGATGATCGAGCCGGCCGAGGGCGTCGATCGCGCAGCCGCCCTCGAGGCCATCGACAATGGCCCGGCCGAGAAGCTGGTCGGCAAGGGCGCCGTTGACCTGATCAGCAGCTGGCGGATGAAGCCCTGGCCCTCCGACCACAGTGTCCCGATGAAGATGGGCAACGACGGCGGAACCTCGGACCGCATCCTGCAGATGCTGTTCCTCGAGGAGAGCCCGGTCGACTGCTGGCAGCAGATCATCGACTACGCGGCCGACATCGCGGCGTCGGGCGCCGGCACCGTGACCTTCGCGTCGCCGTTCATCCCGACCGTGGTCGGAACTGACAAGTACACCGACGAGTTGTGGTGACTGCGCGATGCTGAACGGCGAGAAGATCCTGGTCACCGGCGTCGCCGGCCAGATCGCCTTCCCTATCGCGCGCATGCTCGCGGCCGAGAACGAGGTGTGGGGGCTGGCACGATTCAGTCGAGCCGACGACCGGCAGCGGGTGTGCGACGCGGGGATCACCCCGGTCGCCTGCGACCTCGGTGACGGCGACTTCGCGGGTGTCCCGAGCGACTTCACGTACGTCGTGCATCTGGCGGCGAGTCTGGCACCGGGATGGGACTACGACGCTGCGATCCGCGCCAATGCGGAGGGCACCGGACTGCTCCTCCAGCACTGCCGGTCGGCGAAGGGCGCACTCGTGATGTCGACCCACTCGGTCTATCGGCCGCAGGACGATCCGAGGTACGTGTTCACCGAGGAGTCGCCGCTCGGGGAGTGCAACAGCACCCACACACCGACCTACTCGATGTCGAAGATCAGCCAGGAGGCCACCGCACGGCTCGCCGCGCGCGCCTTCGGCGTCCCGGTCACGATCGCGCGGATGAACGCCTCGTACGGGCCGGGCGGCGGACTGCCCGCCATGCACATCGACGCCCTCGCCGAAGGTCGGCCGATCACCACCCGCTGGGACCCGTGCATGTACAGCCCGATCTATGAAGACGACATCACCGTGCAGGTCGGCGCGTTGCTCGACGCAGCGTCCACACCGGCGACCATCGTCAACTGGGGTGGTGACGAAGCGGTCAGCGTCCAGGAGTGGGCGGCATACGCCGGCGAGCTGATGGGCGTCGACGCGACCGTCGACGTGGCCCCGATCGAGGGGACGCTGCGCGGGTCGATCGCGGACACGAGTCGGCGCGCATCCATCACCGGACCGTGCACGGTGGGTTGGCGCGAAGGCATCCGCCGGACAGTTGCACTCCGCCATCCGGACATGCTCGTCGAGACCGCGCACTCGTGAACATCGTCTCGTAGAACACATTCTTGTAGAACACATTCGGGAGAAGACATGCCGACGAGACTGCACGAGTCGCTGCCCGCCGAGCGGGCCGGTGCACCGGCCAGCCCAGAGCTACTCGAACGCCGTGCGAAGTTCGCCGCGACCGAGATCAACCCCGCACTGGGAGTCACGGCGGGCGATGCGGACTTCGCCGGCGTACCGTGCCGGACCGTCCGCGTTGGAGACCGGGCCACCGTCCTCTACCTGCACGGGGGCGGATACCGGATGGGTAATCCGGAGGCTTACCACGCATATGCCGCGGGGCTGGCGGCGGGCGCCGAGGCGGCGGTCATCGTACCGCGGTATCGGCTCGCGCCGGAGAACCCGTTCCCCGCCGGACTGCGCGATGCCCTCGCGGTCTACGAGGATCTCGCGACCGCGACGGACGGGCCGATCGTCATCGCCGGCGATTCAGCGGGCGCCGGTCTCGCCGCCGCGGTTGTCGTCGCTGTGGACACCAGCGACGTTCGCACTCCTGACGGGCTGATGCTGTTGTCGCCGTGGCTCGACCTGCACTGCTCGTCGCCGTTCTATGAGACCGCGACCGATGCCTTCTTCCCGCTGGCGACCGCGGAGTCGGCGCGGGACGACTATTTGCAGGGCGCCACCGCGGACGACCCGTTGGTCTCACCGTTGCTCGCCGACCACACCGGCTTCCCGCCCACCTTGATCCAGGTCGGCGGCACCGAGGCACTGGTCGGCGACGCTCTCGACCTGACTCGGGCGCTCGCGACCGCGAATGTCACCTGCACGCTGGAAGTGATTGCGGATCAAGGGCACACGTGGCCGCTGATCTACCCCGATCACGCCGTCTCCATCGCTTCCATCGAGTCGTGTGTCCGGTTCGTCCGGTCGATCGAAGCCGACAAAGTTTTCGAATAGGCCTGGTGCGGAGGCGGAGGTTTCTGCCCAGCACCAGGCACTCCATGTAGAAAGGCAGAACAGGTTGAGCACTAGTCCACATCAGTCGACCTGTCGTGTCGGCGTCGTTCGGGAGACGAACGACGCTGAACGACGGGTCGCGCTGGTTCCCAAGATGGTCGCGTCGTTGATCGGCAAGGGCGTCGACGTGATCGTCGAGACTGGTGCCGGGCTCGGTTCCCGCATCCCGGACGAGTCGTACAAGGAAGCCGGCGCGGCGATCGGTGACGCGTGGTCCGCCGACGTTGTCGTCAAGGTCGCCCCGCCCAGCGATGCCGAGGTGGCCAAGCTGTCCTCCGGGCAGACCATGATCGGTTTCCTGGCGCCGCGCAATGCCGAGAATCAGATCGGCGCGCTGAAGTCGGCCGGTGTGCAGGCTTTCGCCGTCGAGGCGATTCCGCGTATCTCGCGCGCGCAGGTGATGGACGCGCTGTCCTCGCAGGCGAACGTGGCCGGTTATAAGGCCGTGCTGCTCGCCGCGTCGGAGTCGACCCGGTTCTTCCCGATGCTCACCACCGCCGCGGGCACCGTGAAGCCGGCCACCGTGCTGGTGCTCGGTGTCGGTGTCGCCGGTCTGCAGGCCCTCGCCACGGCCAAGCGCCTCGGTGGGCGGACCACCGGTTACGACGTGCGTCCCGAGGTCGCCGATCAGGTGCGCTCGGTCGGTGCGCAGTGGCTCGACCTGGGTATCGACGCCGCCGGTGAGGGTGGGTACGCCCGCGAACTCACCGACGAGGAGAAAGCCCAGCAGCAGAAGGCCCTCGAAGACGCCATCAAGGGCTTCGACGTCGTGATCACCACCGCGCTCGTGCCGGGTCGCCCCGCACCGCGCCTGGTCACCGCCGCCGCGGTCGAGGGCATGAAGCCCGGCAGCGTGATCGTCGACATGGCCGGTGAGACCGGCGGCAACTGCGAGCTCACCGAACCGGGTCAGACCGTCGTCGCGCACGGCGTGACGATCTGCTCCCCGCTGAACCTCCCGGCCACCATGCCGGAGCACTCGAGCGAGCTGTACTCCAAGAACCTGTACGCCCTCATCGAGTTGATGCTCGACGAAAGCGGCGCGCTCGCACCGGACTTCGACGATGAGGTGCTCGCCGCCGCGTGCGTCACCCGACAGCCGGTGGTGGTGTGATGTCGCACGGAACCGAGATTCCCGAGTTCTCGCAGCTCAACGCCTCCGATCCGACTACTGCCGAGGTTGCCTGATGTACACCGAACTGTTGGCCAACATCGCGATCCTGGTCCTGGCCGGATTCGTGGGCTTCGCCGTCATCTCCAAGGTGCCCAACACCCTGCACACGCCGCTGATGTCGGGCACCAACGCCATCCACGGCATCGTCGTGCTCGGCGCGCTGGTGGTGCTCGGCCACCTGCCCGGCGACGCGCCGTGGAGCGTCGAGATCATCCTGTTCGTCGCGCTGGTGTTCGGCACCCTGAACGTCGTCGGCGGCTTCGTCGTCACCGACCGCATGCTGTCGATGTTCAAATCCAAGAAGGGCGCTCAGAAGGCGGCCGAGAAGAAGGGGGCTGACGCCTGATGGGCTATCTCGTCTCGATCCTGTACATCGTCGCATTCGCGATGTTCATCTACGGCCTGTCCGGCCTGACCGGCCCGAGGACCGCGGTCCGTGGCAACTACATCGCCGCTGTCGGCATGCTGATCGCGATCGTCGCCGTCCTGATCGACATCCGCGACACCGACAACTGGGCCCTCATCGCAGGCGGTCTGCTGGTCGGTGTGGTCCTCGGCGTCCCGCCTGCGCTGAAGACGAAGATGACGGCGATGCCGCAGCTCGTCGCGCTGTTCAACGGCGTGGGCGGCGGCACCGTCGCGCTCATCGCGTGGGCCGAGTTCCTCGACTCCGACGGTTTCACGACCCTTGCCGACGTGCCGACCGCGCCCGTCGTCGTCGGCTCGCTGTTCGCCGCGATCGTCGGCTCGGTCTCGTTCTGGGGATCGCTGGTCGCGTTCTCGAAGCTCCAGGAGCTGCTGAACAAGAACCTCGAGCGCAAGTTCGTCTCCGGTGCCAAGGCGTTCCAGCTCGCGAACATCGCCCTGGCGGTCCTCGCGATCGTCATCGCGGTGTACATCGGTGTCAAGGCGGATCCCGCCAACGACCCGACCTCGTCGCTGTGGATCATCGGGCTGCTCGTCGTGGCGGGGCTGATGGGTCTGTTCGTCGTGCTACCGATCGGTGGCGCCGACATGCCCGTCGTCATCTCGCTGCTCAACGCGCTCACCGGTCTGTCCGCCGCGGCCGCGGGCCTGGCGCTGAACAACCAGGCGATGATCGTCGCGGGCATGATCGTCGGCGCGTCGGGCACCATCCTGACCAATCTGATGGCCAAAGCCATGAACCGGTCCATCCCCGCGATCGTCTTCGGCTCCTTCGGCTCCTTCGGTGCCGGTGACTCCGGTGACGGCGGTCCCGGCGGAGACGCGGGCGGCACAGTCAAGGCGGCCTCCGCCTCGGACACGGCGATCCAGATGGCGTACGCCAACCAGGTCATCGTTGTCCCCGGCTACGGTCTCGCCGTCGCTCAGGCGCAGCACGCGGTCAAGGAGATGGCATCGCTGCTCGAGGCGAGGGGCGTCGAGGTCAAGTACGCGATCCACCCGGTGGCCGGCCGGATGCCCGGGCACATGAATGTGCTGCTCGCCGAGGCGGATGTCGAGTACGACGCCATGAAGGAGATGGATGACATCAACGGTGAGTTCTCCCGCACCGACGTCGCCATCGTCATCGGCGCCAACGACGTGACCAACCCCGCCGCGCGCAACGATCCCAGCAGCCCGATCCACGGCATGCCGATCCTCAACGTCGACGAGGCCCGCTCCGTCATCGTCCTCAAACGGTCGATGTCCTCGGGCTACGCCGGCATCGACAACCCCCTGTTCTTCGCGGACACCACCTCGATGTTGTTCGGTGACGCCAAGAAGATGGTCTCCGAGGTCACCGCGGAGCTCAAGGCCCTCTAGCCGGACTTTGTTCGGTCGGATAGCTGTGATGGCACAGTGGGCAGGTGCCGATCCAGATGGCGAGTGCGCGTTGGATGTCGCGGACGATGCCGTCGACGGTCGGCCCTGCCCACCGGCGTTCTGGGTCCGCCAGCGACGTTTCGCGAGGCAGACGAGATCATCGATCGTGGTGTCGGCGGGCAGTGTGGACCAGCCAGTGGTCGGTGGGTTCGGTTGTGCTGGTGGGCCATTCGGCCAGCTGCCACATCTGATCGACCGATCGGTCGGAGGCGCGAGGCACCCTGGGCCCGGCGGGGCGGAACGGCGGTGATCATTCAGATCGGCTCGTGCGAACGCTCGGTGCCAGGGTCTTTCGAGGTGTAATGCGATGACGCGCACGGTCATGCCGCCGACGTAGTGGAAGACGATCGTCTCGTCGAAGCCGCCGACCGGTCGGCGCAATCGTCTCGGGCGTCAGCTCGGCCAGGTTCCGATGATCAGTTCCCCGAAGCCGCAGAGGTAGTCCGACACCGCGTCTACCGACCGGGCGTCGGCGTGCACACACAGATGTGTAACGCCGATCTCGCTGAGCTCATCGGCGTGCTCGGCGAACCGTCGCACTGAGCGGGGATCTGCAATATCGACCGGCGGCGCCGCCACCTGAATCGAGATCTGCGCCGGGTCGCGTTCGACGCGAAGCAGTTCGGTCCGCAGACGCCCCACCGCGCGACGCAGATCGTCGAGATCCTCGATCGACGTCGTCCGAATGGACGATGCCATCTGCGCGGGTCCGATGACCGGACACCAGCCCTGACCTGAGACCACCACCCGCCGGATCGCCGCACGGCTGTTGCCGCCGATCCACAGCGGCGGATGAGGCTTCTGCACGGGAGCGTGCAGCCGCATCTCACCGGTTCCGCCGAACCCCTCCCCCACTACCGGTGCCGTGGGCGAGAGCCAGATGCGGCGCAAGGCGTCGATGCCCTCGTCGAGCAGCTTGGCGCGGTCGTCGAAGTTCACGCCCAGCGCGGCGAACTCCGACCGCAGGTATCCCGCCCCGACACCCACGACGAGACGGCCGTCCGAGAGGATGTCCAGCGTGGTCAACGCTTTGGCGGCGAGATATGGGTTGCGGAACGGCAGCACGTACAGGTTGGTCATCAGGGTCAGCGACGTGGTGGCCGCCGCCGCGTACGCCAGCGCGACCGCCGGTTCGAGGCTATCGTGCCCGCCGGCAGCGAACCACTTGGCGGACGGTGCCGGATGGTCGGCCAGACACAGCGTTTCGAAGCCATGATCCTGCGCCTCGCGACTGATGCGGGCGAGTACGACGCCCTCCAGGAATCGGGCATCCGCTTGGGCGACATCGCCTGGATACTCCAGCGTGAACTTCACGTCGGTCGTCCTTCGTCTATCGAATCGGAGGGCGGGTCTGCACCCCTGTCACCGCGTGAGCGGAGCGAGCCGAACGCTGGACCGTTGATGCTGATCTCAGATCCAGCACCGGCACTGACCGTTTCGGCTCGCTCCGCTCATCGGAGAGGACGTATTAGTGTGCGTGTGTGAACTCGAAGTGCGACTCATCGGGGCTCGCGCACAATTCGTAGAACTTCTCGCCGCTCCACGGTGCGTTCATCTGCAGCCGACCGAACTCGTTGACATAGTAGTTCTTCCCTGTCGCGGTG
This sequence comes from Nocardia sp. FBN12, assembly GCF_050320175.1. Lineage (GTDB taxonomy): Bacteria > Actinomycetota > Actinomycetes > Mycobacteriales > Mycobacteriaceae > Nocardia. The sequence continues at coordinate 3,676,395 of NZ_CP190048.1, forward strand.
CTCGGCGACAGGTAGATGAGCTTCTTGGCTTCCTCGTGCAGCTGGTCGTTGTAGTCGTCGAACGCGTCCTGGCGAATGACCATCGACGAACGACCGTTTTCGAGCATGCCGGCGATGCCTTCGGCGATGTAGCGGGTCCAGATCTCGAACCACGTGGGCAGTCCCGATCCGCTTGCCACCGGCTGCGAGTTGGGGCCGTAGAGCATGAACATGTTCGGGAATCCCGGAACGGTCATGCCTAGATGCGCCTGCGCGCCCTGGACGGTCCAGACATCCTCCAGAGTCACACCGCCGATGCCGAAGTACTGCGTCGGCCAGATGTACTTCTCCGTCTGGAAGCCGACCGCGGCGATGACCAGGTCCGCGTCGCGGGCTTCGCCGTCGGCAGTGACGATCGCGGTGTCGGTCATCCGGTCGATCGGAGTCGTGACGAGCTCGACGTTGTTCCTGGTCAACGAGGCATACCAGTTGTTGTCGACCACCGGACGCCGAGTCATCGGCGGGTAGTCCGGGACGAGCTGTTCGATGAGGTCGTGTCGACCGTCGACCTGGCTGGAGATGTAGCCGACCAAGATCTCGCGCAGCATGTCGTTGCGCTCGCTGACGTCGCCGCCCTTCGCGATCCACTCCGCATCCGGCATGAGCGCGTTCCGCAGATCGATCGTGCTCAGTCCGGCGACGTACTTGTTCCAGTTCCAGTAGAAGGGCATCTCCTGAATCAGCCACTGGAGCTCGTCGGCGATCGGCATACCGTAGTTGGCGCGCGGCGAGATCCACTGCGGCGTGCGCTGATACACCACCACCGACTCCGCCTTTTCGGCCACCTTCGACAGGAGCTGGACTCCGGTCGATCCGTTGCCGATAATGGCGACCTTCTTTCCCGCGTACTCGACGTCGTCGCTCCACTCGGTGGTGTGCACGGTCTGTCCGGTGAATCCGGAGACGCCCTCCACCGGCAGGTCCCGCGGAGTCGCGAACACACCGCTGGCGGCGACCACCACATTCGCCTCGACGTCGGCGACGGAGTCCTCGCCGCACACGGTCAGAGTCCAGCGGTGTGTCGTTTCGTCGAAGCGGGCCGCCTGGACATCGGAGCCGAACTGAATGTTCTCGTAGACGCCGTACTTGTGTGCCACGTGATCGATGTAGGCACGGACATCCGACTGACGGGCGAAGTATTCGGTCCACGGATACTTCTTCTCGAACGCGTACTCGTAGGTAAAGCTCAGCGTGTCGACGCGGACGTCGGGGTAGGTGTTGATACTCCACACCCCGCCGACCTCGGCACGACGCTCGTACACCGTGAACGGGATGCCGAGCTGAGCCAGCTGCACACCCATGGCGACGCCGGCGAATCCCGCACCGACGATCGCGACGTGGTAACCCTCCGGGATCGCCTTCTCGCCGGTCCAGTGCGCCTGGAAGGGCATGTCGGCGAAGGCCGGGATGTGGTGGCGCATGATCAGGTCGTCGGGCCCCAACTTGCGGGCTTCGGCCATCTGGAGCAGTTCGACGATCTCGTCACGTGACGGGATCGGCAGCTCGGCCTCGTCGGGTTCGGTGAGCAAGTATTCGACGGCTTTCGCCCGGATGAGCGCGATATCGTCGGCAGAGAACTCGACGGTGTCCGCGACCGGGCCGAAGACGCGTTGGGGGGTGATCGCGGCGATGTCCGCGTCACGGGTCGCCTGATACAGCGCCATCCGCAACGCGTTCGTATCGGCGCACTCGACGGCGCGCTCTATGTAGCTACGTCCTGGCATCGAAACTTCCAATTCTCGAATCTAACGGCGGAATTCGGGCACGTGTCACTCAGCGGCAGCACCGGACCCAACCCGCTGGTCGATGACGGACTGCCGAAGGTTCTGCTTGCGGATCTTCATCGTCGGCGTCTTCGGCATCTCCGAGACGATCACGACTTCTTCGGGAAACTTCGCCGGCGAGATACCGGCATTGCGGCAATAGGCCCGGATCTCGTCGACGTCGACGTCGGCCGCGCCGTCGCGCAGCTGAAGCACTGCACAGATGCGCTCGCCCGACCGGTCGTCGGGCAAACCGATGACGGCGACGTCGGCGACCGCGGAGTGCTTCGCCAGCACCTCTTCGATCTCGACTGGACTGATCGACTCGCCCTTGCGGATGATCAGGTCCTTCTCCCGGCCGACCAGGACCAGGTGCCCATCCGCCTCGAGCTTTCCGGTGTCACCGGTGAACATCCAGCCGTCGGCGTCGAAGGGGCGCACGATCTCGCCGTCGGCGCGGTAGTGCTTGAACAGCATCGGGCCGCGCAGCCATACTCGGCCGACCTCGCCGGACGACAGCACATCGTCTTCCTCGGAGCGGATCTGCACCTCGCATCCCAGGACGGGACGTCCCGAGGTAGTGGCCAGCTGTTCGACACTGTCGCTCATCCGCGCCGAGGTGATCATCGGGCACTCGGTCATGCCGTAGGCGTGCAGAATCGGAATGCCGACCTCGGCGCGCACGTCCCGGAACAGCTTCTCCGGCATCGGCGCTCCGCCGCCGGTCACCATGCGCAGAGTCGGAACCACGGGGGTGCTCGGATTCTTCCGCTGTTCCCCGAGCAGAAGGGCGTAATGCGGGGTAGATCCGCCGGTGATGGTCACCCCCGTCCGGCGCATCAGCTCCACGGCGGCGACCGGCTCGTAGATCTCCATGACCACCAGCGACATGCCGCTGGTGAGCGATGCGATCAGCAGGTCGGGGCCGGCGATGTGGGCGTACGGGGACAGGATGGTTCCGACGTCGTCGGCGGTGGCGCCGATCGCATCCGCGAGCGCGATGCCGCCGGCGATGAGCGTGCCGTCGGTGTGGCAGACGCCCTTGGGTGCCGAGGTTGTGCCGGAGGTGGTGTAGATCCAGCGCACCTCGTCGAGGCCGAGCGGCGCGGCGGGAAGCGTGGCCGGGTCACCGTCGGGCAGCTCATCGGAGACGATCAGCAGTTCGAGGCGTTCACCGCTCGCCGCACGCAGATCATCGGCCATCGCCTCATGGTCGAACCCGCGGAACTCGGGCAGGGTGATCAGCCATTCCGATGCGCACTGCTCGGTCATGGCCTTGACCTCGCGTGCCCGGTAGAGCGGAATGATGGGATTCTGGGTCACGCCGAGACGCGACAGCGCCAGGCTGAGCACGATGGTTTCGATTCGGGTGGGCAGCTGCCAGCTCACCGTGGAACCGGGCTCGATGCCGCGAGTCAGCAGCCCTGCCGCGGCACGTTCAGCAGCGGAGACGACCTCAGTGAAGGTCAGACGCCGGTCGAACTCGTCGATGACGGCGACGGCGTCGCCGGTGGCGTTGGCGCGCAACGCCAGCAGATCCCACAGGGACCTCGCGTCGTTCGGCGCGATATCCGAGTTCACGAGTTCTCCGCCTTCCTACTTGCCTCCGACGGAAGCGGGCCTGGTGTCAAGAGTGGGTAACCGGTGCGAAGCAGCGCGTTCGCGTGTCCGTGCCAGTGGATGTCGAATGCCGACTGCATCGCAGCATGCTGGCCCATGACGTCGAGGGTCTGGTTGACGGCGCGCTTGGCCGTGGCCAGTCCCCACGCGTCCATCTCCGAGATCTCGTGCGCCAGTTCCATCGTCCGCGCTTCGAGCTCGCCGAGCGGGACCACCCGGTTCACCATGCCGGCGTCGAATGCCTCTGCCGCGGTGAACTTTCGGGCCGTGAACAGCATCTCCTTGGCCCGTCGGGCACCGAGCTCCCACGTATGCGCGTGGTACTCGACGCCGCCGACACCGAACTTCACGACCGGGTCGCTGAAGTAGGCGTTGTCGGCCGCGATGATCAGGTCACAGGGCCAGATCACGTTGAGCGCACCGGCCACGCAGGCGCCCTGGACCGCCGCGATCGATGGCTTCGGTACGTCGCGCCACTTGCGGGAGAAGCCGAGGTAGTACTCGTTCTCCCACCCGTAGGCGCTCTCCAGGGTTGTCCTCCCCTCTCTGAAGTAGCCCGGAGCTGGAGTCTCGAGGTCGTGGCCCGACGAGAAGTGGTCGCCGTTGGCGCGCACGACGATCACCTTGACTGCGTCGTCGGCGGCGGCCTGCTGCCAGCGGGCGTCGAGGTCGCGCAGCAGGGACTCGTCCTGAGCGTTGCGCTTGTCCGGACGGTTGAGGATGATCACGGCGACGGCGCCGTCCACCTCGTAGTCGATGTAGCTCATCGTCATGCTCCCGTGTAGATCCGGTCGAGGGCCGACACGATCTCGGCGTCGTTGCGCGCCGCCGAGCCGAAGTCGTATTGCCAGCGCTTCGCGGCGTCGGTGAACAGGTGCACGTTCGACTCGACCATGTACCCGATGCCGGCATGGACCTCGTGTGCCGAGTGGACGATCTGCAGTGCTGCTTTGGCCGCCTGCCTGCGCATCAGGCCGAGGTACGGTTGCGGGTCGATTCCGGCGTCGATCGCGCCGGCCGCGGACCGGGCGTGCGCCGAGGTCAGATGCGCGGCGATCGCGATGTCGGTGCACAGGTACTGCACCGCCTGGAAGCGGCCGATCGCCCCGTCGAACTGGTGGCGCTGCTGCGCGTACAGGACCGTGATGTCGAGCAGCCGCAGGCCGGCGCCGTAGACCTGCGCCGCGCGCAGGACGTCAGCCCGCTGCTCGGCGACCAGGGCGGCGCGATCGGCGTCGGCACCGCGTGCCAGCACGGCGTCGTCGACCACGGGTATGTCGTCGAAGGTCACCGCGAACATCGGGTACTCCCCCATGTTCGGCATCGCTTCGATTCTCGCGGCCGCCGAATCGACCACTGCCACAACGCTTTCACTGCCGGTTGCGTGAACGAGGAAGCTGTCGGCGCGATCGGCGTATCCGACGGCGAGTGCGGTTCCGCGCAGGACGCCGTTCTCGTACGACACCACCGATCCCCAATCGGCAGCCGGGAAGGCCGGGATCACCACGGCTTCGCCGCAACCGATGCGCTCGGCGATCGCGGCGGCCTTCTCGGTGCCGCTCAGCAGCGCGGCATCACGCGCCGTCATCAGGTCGAGCAGCGGTGTGCCCGCCAGCGCACGGCCCATCTCGACGAAAACGCCGGCGATCGTCCCGAGCAACGGACTGTCGGCGTCGACGCCGGTTGGGTCACCGAGTTGCAGCCAGCCGAGCTCGGCGAACTGCGCAATCTGATCCGCGAACGGAACATTGTTCGACCGGTCTTCGAGCGGCGAGTAGCGCACGAAGACCGACTTGCTCACATCTGAGAGGACGGTGAAGTCCTCTCCCCATGCCAAATCCATCATCTGCTCCTATCGCGGCAGGCCGAGGCCTCGCGTCGCGAGTACCATCCGCTTGAGTTGGGACGTTCCTCCGGCGTGGTTGGCGAACGACTGCCGATACCAGGCCTCGGGCTTTCCGTTGAGGGGCGCGAATGACGACTCCGACCGCAACTGGCTGGTCGGACCGAGGACGCGGTCGTAGATCTGCGCGAACAGCGGCTCGTACTCCTTGGCGGCGACCTGCTGGACGCCGCCGCCCCACGGGGTCCGCCTGCCGTTCGCGTTGTCGCCGATGATCTCGTACGCCAGTAGCCGCTGCGTCTGGATGATCTCGGCGAGCACGGCCAGGTCGGCCTGCACATGCGGGTCGTCGAGCTTGCCCGGGATCGCCTTGCAGTGCGCGATCAGATCGCGCAACCGCGACTCCTGCATCGCGTAGATCGGCTCGACGGTGCCCGATGCGTAGAAGGCCTTCATGATGTACGACCAGCCCTTGCCCTCTTCGCCGATGAGGTTCTTCGTCGGGACGCGGACATGGTCGAGGAAGGTGGTCGACTGGACGCCGCCGCCGTAATTGCGCATCGGGTGCAGGGTGACGCCGGGGTTCTTCAGATCGACGACGAAGATGCTGATGGCGTCGCGAGCGGTGTCGTCGGCTGCCGTGCGCGCGGCGACGTACAGGACATCGGACATCGGGCCCCACGAGGTGAACGCCTTCTCGCCGGTGATGACCCACTCATCGCCCTCGCGGACCGCCTTGGTCCGCAGGGAGCCGAGGTCCGAACCGGCACTCGGCTCGGTGAGGCCCTCGGCCCACAGCACCTCCATGTTGGAGATCTCGGGCAGCAGACGCTGCTTCTGCTCTTCGGTGCCGCCGACCAGGATGGTGCCCGCAGCGAGGAAGATGCCGACCGAGTTGATCATCGGTGCGTCGGCGGCGTACAGCTCCTCGAGGAAGATCTGGTTGTGGATCGGCGTCAGTCCCTTGCCGCCGTACTCCTTCGGCCAGGTGAGGCCGATCCAGCCCTTGGCTGCGACCTTCTTGCTGAACTCGACGGCGATCGTCCACTGGTCGGGGGCGTCGTCGAACTCGGGATTGAAGGCGTTCTCCTCGGGCAGCTCGGCGTCGAGAAACTCCCGGATCTCAGCGCGCCACGCCTCGTGCTCTGGTGTCAGTGCCAGTCTCATTACGCGAATTCCGCCTGTAGTTCATCGGTGCCTGCGGTCTGCTCGGCGGCACCGTGGCCGAGGTGACCCTCGGGGTAGAAGCGACGAGCCCACTTGCGGATTTCGCGGAAGCCTGCGGCTTCGGCGGTCGCCAGGCCCGGCGGCTCGGTGTAGCGCTGATGCTCCCAGATCTCGATGTCGGCCCTGACTTGTCCGATTGCACTGCGCTGCCGCTTGGCCACGCGCGAGTCGTCCTCCCCGTCTTCCTTGCTGGCCCACGCGGAGAACCGCAGGATCGAGTGCTCGTCGTCGACGGGCGTCACCGCGGTGAGCGAGCAGATGCCGCCGACACCGTCGGCGTACGAGAAGCCCAGACCGAGGCCGAGGAGCGAGGCGAAGGTGCGTCCTTCGACGGTCTCGAGCTCGCCGTCGGCGCCGCGCCGCTTGAAGTTCAGCGACAGCTGCGTCCGGAAGTCGTACTCGCCGAACTCCCGGGCGACGACGGTCGGAATTTCGTCGGCGCGGTGCACGTACTTGAAGTGCGCGAAGTCGACGCCGTTCTCGGCTGCGTACTGCGGGTGGATCGCCAGCTCGGCGGTCTCGAAGCGCCCGGCCTCACCGAGGTTGTGGTAACCGCTCGCCGGGCCCGAGTCGGGGAAGAGCTCGAAGATACTGGGAACGTCGTACTGCGGCTCGCCGCCTTCGACGTCGTGCCAGATGTACATGATTCCGTCACGCTCGGCGGTGGTCCAGGTACCGATCTTGCGTACCCGATTGGTGGCCTTCTGGTACGGAATGCAGGTATTGCGGCCTTCCGGACTCCACTGCCAGCCGTGGAACGGGCACTGGATGTCGTCGCCGCACACGGTGCCGCCGTGCCCCAGGTGGGCGCCGAGGTGCTCGCAGTACGCGTTCAGAACCACCAAGCGGCCGCTCTGGGTGCGGTAGGCGACCAGGTCATGACCGAAGTAGCGCAGCGGTTTGACGTCGCCGGCTTCGAGGTCGGCAGACCAACCGAGCTGGAACCACCCCGTCGGCCTCATCGATAATGCCATTGGTGACACTTCATCCTCCTGAACTGTTGCAACAGCAGCACTTTCGGAAACTGCGCAGAAGCTGCTCTACGACAAGGGCTTTCACGGATCGCAACCGGCAGGTGTGCGCCGACACGACGCTCCACCCGAGTTCGGCGAAGCGATCCTCGACCACGTCCACCGATCAGCGCGGCAGCACACCGTGACTGCCATCACTGTAGCCAGTGGCTACGTAGGCGTCAACAAACGGGGCGAGCGTTCGACCATCGCCACAGGTCACAAGGATTTCGACGGAGTCGAAGCCACTTTTCGGAACGGCCGCGCCGTTACGGCAACCTGCACGGCGTGGAACGCCGGCCGACCTCCGGGGAGCTTGACGGTGGCACTCCCCGGCCCTACCATCACCAGCGTTGAGACGGTGGCCACAGTGCCGGCCTGATTTTTCCTCATCAACCCCCTTCATTTACCACCGCAACTTGCTGCGCTTTCGCGCATTGTGCGAGGCGGATTCTCTGAGAACAGCGAGGTCAAAGGGTGAAAGCAATTGTCTTCGACGGCACCGCCAACAGGCTGGTTGACGGCGTCTCCGTCCGCGACCCCGGCCCTGGCGAAGTCCAGGTCCGTATCGTCGCGAGCGGCCTGTGCCAGAGCGACCTGAGCGTGGTCAACGGAAAGATCCCGTTCCCGTCCCCGGTAATCCTCGGCCACGAGGGTGCGGGCATCGTCGAGGCCGTCGGGCCGGGCGTCACCATGCCCGCGGTCGGCGACCACGTGGTGCTGTCAACACTGGCGACGTGCGGCCAGTGCGCCGCATGCACCTCCGGACATCCCACGATGTGCCGTGCGTCGTTCGGGAAGACGGCAACCCCGTTCGACCTCGACGGCACCCCGATCCACAACTTCGCGGCGCTCTCGACCTTCAGCGAACGGATCGTCGTCCAGGCCGGGCAGGCGGTGTCGATCCCGAAGGATATTCCGCTGTCGACCGCGTGCCTGATCGGCTGCGCGGTGCTGACCGGCGCCGGGGCAGTGCTGAACCGGGCCCGCGTCGATCCTGGCGACTCGGTCGTCGTCATCGGCGCCGGCGGCATCGGACTCAACGTCATTCAGGCCGCTCGAGTCGCGGGTGCGGCGACGATCGTCGCCATCGACACGAACCCCGACAAGGAGTCGAAGACGCGCCTCTTCGGCGCGACCGACTTCATCGATGCGACCGCGGGCGACACCGTCATCGCCGTCCGTGAACTCACCGACGGCGGCGCCGATCACGTCTTCGACTGCGTCGGCGGCCAGGCGATCACCAGCCAGGCGATGGAAATGCTCGACTGGGGCGGGCAGTTGATCATGCTCGGTGTCGCCGGACCGGAGGCCAAGCTGTCGGTCCCGGCCACCACCTTCTACATGGATCGCTCGGTGCTGGGCTGCCGCTACGGTTCGTCGCGACCGGGCGCGGATATCCCCAAGTACCTCGACCTGTACCGGTCCGGCCGACTCCTGCTCGACGAACTCGTCACCAAGACCTATGAGCTGGAGGACTTCGAGTCCCTCATCGACGACGCGAAGAACGGAAAGCTCGACCGCGGAGTCTTGCTGATGCCTTCCTGACGTCGACGCCCCGGTTCGCCGGTCAACACGCGGATAAGAGCCCTCCCGGGCCTTCCGCGTGTTTCGGCTTCTCCGGTGTGCCGAGCCGCCTACCTGTTCGGCCGGGTCGCGTAAACGAGGACTTTGAGCATGTCGGTGACTTCCTGCCGGACGTCTTCTCGACTGCGATCTGGATTGTCGGCGAGCTCGGTGAGATACGGCTCGTAGAGATCCCACACCGAGCCGACGAGGGCGACCAGCGACGCCAGCACATTCGAATCGAACTCTGCCCGCACTTGCGGCTCGACCGGGTTCTCCCACAATGCATCGATTTGCGAACGATAGCCGCGTGAACGGACTCCGCCGAGCAGGCGATCCGGTCGAGTTCCCTCAAAGACCGACCACGTCAGCATCCGGCCGAACTGCCCCGCGTCGACATCGGCGCCGAACGAGTTCTCGATCGCGGCGTAGGCGTCTTCCTCACCGGACAGACGCTCGCCGCCGTAGGTGACGAGCAACTCCATCACCGCCACCAACAGGTTCTCTTTCGTTCGATAGAACCGATAGATCAGGCCGTAAGACACGTCCGCCGCGGCGGCGATCTCCCGTAACGTCACCTTCGCCGGACCTTTGCGCGAGAAGAGATCCGCGGCAGCGAGAAGAATGGCCTGTTGCGCGCCGGTCGAGCCCGCACGAGTCGGTGTCCACTCGACGACCTCCTTGTCCGCGCGCTGCACACTCGACTCGGCATCCGGTACGGAGTGCTCTTCGACCGGGTCGGCCACGTAGTCACCGGCCAACCGAAGCGCATCCCCCGTGGTATCCGGACACAGCAACAGTTCAGCAGGCGTGCGAGCGAACTCGTCGATTCTCGTGATCGACCACCGGGCGATGGCGTGCGGTGCGACATCCGCGTCGAACATCGCGAGAAACTCGGGGACCTCCGGACGGATTCCGCGATTCTCCACATCGAACTGCCATACCGGAAACAACGTCGATCCGCCGCCCGGATAACCGAGCATCTTCCGATTCTGGACGCGCTTGTTGATCGCCTGACGGCTGATGCCGAGAAACTCGGCCGCCTGTGGCGTGGTCCAGACGTCGTCAGGGCGTTCGGTGAGGTCACGAGGGGCTGCCATATCGCGCGAACACTATCACGATCACCGGAGCCGAAATCGACAGTGAGAGGCCGAGACTGCTGCGGTTCGCACCCGTTCCGCCCGTGGTCGCGAGGCGAACCGGCCGCGCCTATTGACGCACGCGTAGCCATTGGCTACTGTGACAACAGTCACTGCGAGCCGATGAGTGATCCGTCAACCCGACTGCGGGTCCCTTCGCTCGACTTCTGCGCCTCCGTGTTGACGCCTACCGCCTGTCGGTCGCGTCCGTGAAAGCCATTGCCGCTACGTGCGGGTCGGATCGATTCATGAACGGAACCCAGTACTCGACCTCAGCACTGCATTCCCTCGGTCATCACATCGAACAGGATAAATATGAGCTCACCCGAGATCGCACCTTCACCGAACCTGGTGCGCAGGGCGTCGATGACCGGCTTCTTCGGAACTGCCGTCGAAGCCTATGACTTTATGGTTTTCACTTTTCTCATCGCCTATCTGTCCCCCGAGTTCTTTCCCAGCGACAACCCGGCGGCTGGAATTCTGAGCTCGCTCGCGGTCCTCGGCACCGGATTCCTTGCCCGCCCGGTAGGAGGCATCGTCTTCGGGCGAATCGGTGACCGTCACGGTCGTCGATTCGCACTGATCCTCACCATCTCCGGCATGGGTGGCGCCACCATCCTGATGGGGCTGCTACCGACGCACTCGGTCGCCGGAATCCTGGCCCCTGCGCTTCTTGTTCTCACACGCCTGTTGCAGGGATTCTTCGCAGGCGGGGAGCAGATGGGTTCGGCCACGTTCGTCACCGAGCACGCATCTGTCAGGAACTACGGCATCCTGAGCGCGATGACCCCGGTGGGGTTCGCATTCGGTGGCACACTCGCTCCACTGGTCGTCGCCGTCACGACCTCCCTGTCGTCGGAGGAGACGATGGCCGACTGGGGTTGGCGCATTCCCCTCCTCATGTCGCTACCGCTGATGCTGTACGTGCTGTATCTGCGTACGCGACTGGAGGAATCACCCGATTTCAAGGAACTCGCCGGCAAACACGAAGTCCAGTCCTCCCCGCTGCGTTCGGTCATCACGCGGTACCCCGTGACATTGCTGCGCGTGATCGCACTCAGCACATCGGTTCTCGCGATCGGTTACGTGGTTCCGACGTACATGCCGCTGTTCCTCCAGCAGGAGGTCGGTATGACCCCGGGCGCCACCGCCTGGCTGGCCACCGCTGCATCGACCTTCGCCATCGCCATCGGATTCGCGGCCGGATTCATGATCGACCGGAGCGGCCGTCGGAACACCATGATCCTGGGGCTGGGCATCATCTTGGTGGCGATGTTTCCGATCATGTACCTCATGAAGGCGACCGGCGGGAATCTGATCGTCACCGGGCTGGGCCAGATGCTCCTTGTCGGCATGGCCGGCGCCTCCGCTGTCCCTGTCTACGCGACACTCACCTCGGCCTTCCCGGCCGCCGTTCGCTACACCGGCGCGGCGATCGGATTCGGTCTCGGTTCGGCGATCGGCGGCGGGGCCGGGCCCTACCTCGCGGGAAAACTCACGGAGACGACAGGGAACTCCTACGCCACCTCCGGCGTCGTCGGCGTCGCAGCCCTATTGGGCATCGTGGTGATCGCCACCATGCCGAACAGCAACAGCAACGCTGCGCCCGAGGCAACACTCATGACAGGCGATATCGAGTCCGCCAACACGGATCCGGTCGGAGAGTCGACCCACCTCTCGCGGTTGACGAAAAAGTAGCCAATGGCTACAGTTGACTCAGTCACAGTGACCGCGGTCACGCCACGCCGGATCGGTCAGGGTCGACCAGGTGGCATTCACGCCTATCGCACAAGGAGGAATCGATGTCGTACCCCGTCGATCCCGAGTACCTGCCGATGTTGGGATTCCTCCCGCGCCTCGACGTCTCCGACGCCGAAGCGGCTCGCGCGCTCGTTCGCTCGATGAGCGCGGAAGATCCGATGGCGGCCGTGCCCGCGGATATCTCGGTGGAACGCCGGACGGCACCGGCAGCCGACGGATCGGACATCGAGGTCGTGGTGTTCCGGCCGGAACGCCGGATCGAGCAGCCCCTCCCCGGTATCGCCTACTTCCACGGCGGAGGGTTCGTCTTCGGCGACGCAGGCACCGATGTCCGGGTTCCCTCCGCGCTCGCTGCAGACCTCGGCGCGGTGGTGGTGTCGGTCAACTATCGCCTCGCTCCCGAGTACCCGTTCCCGACAGCGTTCAACGACTGCTTCGCTGCTCTGACCTGGCTCGCCGGCGACAACGACCTCGGGATCGACCCGGCCAGAATCGTCGTCGCCGGGATCAGCGCCGGTGCCGGACTCGCTGCGGCGGTCGCGCTCGCGGCACGCGAAATCGGCGGTCCCGCCCTGTGTTTCCAGGCGCTGGACTCGCCCGTTCTCGACGACCGCCTGCTCACCGCCTCGGCGACCGAGTACACCGACTCCCCGCTGTGGAACCGCCAGAATTCGATCGACAGTTGGTGCCACTACCTCGGGGTCGACGCCGACCGACATCGGACGTCGCACTATGCCGCCCCCGCGCGCGCACGCGATCTCGCGGGGTTGCCGCCGACCTACATCGCGGTGTCCTCGTTCGACCCCCTCCGCGACGAGGGGATCGACTACGCACAACGACTGACGCGCGCCGGTGTGCCCACCGAACTGCAACTCTTCCCCGGGACCTTCCATGGATCGTCGGGAGTGTTCCCCCAGGCGGCGATCTCCCGGCGGATCAACGCCGAATACACAGCCGCCATCCGGCGAGCGCTGAACAGCTCGGCCACGAGCACAACACTGACATCGGAGAATCATGCCGAATCGCTTTGAAGGAAAGGTCGCGATCGTCACCGGGGGCGCACGTGGGCAGGGTGAGCAGATCGTTCGGACGCTGGCACGCGAGGGCTGCTCGGTCGTGATCGGCGACGTCCTCGACGATCAGGGAAAGGCCGTCGCCGACGACCTCGGTGCGTCCGTCGTCTACTCCCGCCTCGATGTGACGACCCCAGCCGACTGGGCGCAGGCCGTTGCTGTGGCGACGTCGACGTTCGGCGGGCTCGACGTCCTCGTCAACAATGCGGCGATCTATCGCAGGCAGCTGCTGGAGGACGAGACCGTCGCCGATCTCGACAAGGTCCTCGACGTCAACCTGCGCGGACCGTTTCTCGGCATCCAGGCCGTCATTCCTGCCATGCGCGCCCGGTGCGGCGGGGCGATCGTGAACGTCTCGTCGCTTGCCGGAACCACGTCGTACCCGGCGCATGGTGCGTACAGCATGTCCAAGTGGGCCCTGCGCGGACTGACGAGGACCGCCGCGATCGAGCTCGCGCCGTCCAACATCCGGGTGAATGCCGTTCTCCCCGGCAACATCCGGACCGGCATGTCGCCGACGACCGCCGCCGATGCCCCGACCGGCCTGAAACGTCAGGCCGACCCGGACGAGACCGCGAACGTCGTGGTCTTTCTCGCCTCGGACGACGCGTCGTTCGTCAACGGCACCGATGTCATCGCTGACGGCGGCTCCCTGCTCGAGTAGCGGTCACACTTCCCCGACCCGACCCCCGTCAGCCGACCGCACCAGACGCGGTTGACGCAGATCCGATCTTTGGAGGAACATGTCCGCCTCTACCCCGGCAGCCGACCCCACCGCCCAGCACTTCGATGTCGTCGTCATCGGCGCGGGATTCAGCGGAATGTATGCGCTGCACCGTCTCCGCCAACAGGGCCGACGGGTCGTCTGCCTGGAGGCCGGCGACGGCGTCGGCGGCACCTGGTTCTGGAACCGCTACCCCGGCGCCCGCGTCGACATCGAGAGCATGCAGTATTCGTACTCCTTCGACGAGATCCTCCAGCAGGAGTGGTCGTGGTCGGAGCACTTCTCCCCGCAGCCGGACCTGGAGGCCTACGCCAACCACGTCGCCGACCGCTTCGACCTGCGCGAGGCCATCCGGTTCGAAACTCGTGTCGATGAGCTGACATTCGACGATGCCGCGGACGAATGGCACGTCGGCACCGCATCGGGCGAGCGCTTCGTCGCCAAGTACGTGATCGCGGCCACCGGCAGCCTGGACGTCTCCAACGTCCCGGCCTGGCCCGGACTGGACAACTTCCACGGCGAGGCGTACCACACCTCGCGGTGGCCCAAGGCCGGCGTCGAGTTGGCCGGTAAGCGGGTGGGCCTGATAGGCACCGGTTCCACCGGTATCCAGCTCACCCCGGAGGTGGCCGCGGCCGCCGACCATCTCACGGTCTTCCAGCGGACGCCGAACTTCAGCCTCCCCTCGTTCAACCGGGAACTGGATCCGGAGTACGAGCGCGACTGGAAGACCAACTACCCCCAGCGGCGCCAGGAAATGCTGAACACCCACGGCGCCGTTCTGATGAGCAATGTCGCCGAGCAGCGCTCCATCTTCAGCTACACCGAAGAAGAGCGCGAAGAAGTGATGGAGCGCGCGTGGAACGCCCGGAACGGACTCGAGTTCATCCGTACGTTCACCGACACCTCCTCCGATCCGGAGGCGAATGCGATTCTCGCGGAGTTCGTGCGGAACAAGATCCGGGCTGTCGTCGATGACGCGGAGACCGCCGAACTTCTGTGCCCGAAGACCTATCCGATCGGCGGCAAGCGGATCTGCGTGGATTCCGGTTACTACACGACATTCAATCGGGCCAACGTGCAACTGGTCGACCTTCGGTCGAATCCTATCGAGGAGATTACCGAATCAGGGCTTCGCACAACCGGTTCCGAATACGAGCTCGATGTGATCATCTTTGCCACCGGCTTCGACGCGATGACCGGTTCGATGCTGAAGCTGAACGCGACCGGGCTCGACGGAGTACGACTCGCCGACAGGTGGGCCGACGGTCCGAAGACTGTCTTCGGTCTGATGACCGCCGACTTCCCGAATCTGTTCATGGTGCACGGTCCCGGTAGCCCGTCGGTCCTCGCACAGATGATCACCACGGGCGAGTGGCAGGTCGACTGGGTCCTGCGGACCATCGATTACCTCGAGGATCATCAGATCTCCCGCTTCAATGCCACCTCCGCGCAGGAAGATCAGTGGGCCACCGAAATGGACGCTGTCGCCGCACGCACAATGCACGCGAAGACCGACTCCTGGTACACAGGCGCGAACATACCCGGCAAGCCGCGAGCGCTGCTGATGTATGTCGGCGGATTCGAGCGGTACTCCAACTGGTGCACCCAGGCCATCGATCAGGAGTACGCGGAATTCGAGAAGAAGCAGCGGGTGTCTCTGCCACAGGTAGGCGACTGACAGTGATTACATCGCGAATCATCGGGCACGAACTGACCGTTGTCGATGTTATCGAGGAAACCTCGGATTCGAAGTCGATCGTGCTGCGGAAGCCGGAGAGATTTCGTGAACTCTTCACCTACCTGCCCGGGCAGTTCCTGACCGTCCGTATACCGAGTGACCGCACTGGACACATCGCTCGATCGTATTCGTTGTCGAGCGCCCCCGACGTCGATGACGATCTGAAGGTAACCGTCAAGCGCACAGCGGGTGGATACGGATCGAACTGGTTGTGTGACAACGTGACACCCGGGAGCTCGATCACTGTCCTGCCCCCGTCGGGCCGGTTCACTCCCGAGGGCTACGAGGAGAAACTATGCCTGTTCGCGGCAGGTAGTGGCATCACTCCGATCATCTCGATCCTGAAGACCGCCCTCTTCCGATCTGACTGTTCGGTGGTGCTGTTCTACGCAAATCGCGACAGCGACTCGGTAATCTTTCGCCAGGAGCTCGATGATTATGCCGTCAAGTTCGGAGACCGACTGGCAGTGCACTACTGGCTCGACGATCTCCATGGCTTTCCTACGCAGGACACGATCGCCGAGTTGGTGGCGGAGGATTCATCATGCGAAGTCTTCGTATGTGGCCCTGCACCATTCATGAATACGGTGGGTGCGGGTCTTCGCACGTCGGGCGTGGCGCAGGAACGACATCATCAGGAACTCTTCGTGTCGATTTCGGGCGACCCCTTCGCAGCGCCCGGGCCGATCTCGGGCGGTCATTCGGTCTCAGTGGTGGATACGATCGTTCACTTGGCTGGCGAATCTCACCAATTCGGCTGGCCGACGGGCCGGAATCTCGTCGATACGCTGCTGGATCGCGGGGTCGATGTTCCGTTCTCCTGCAGATCGGGCGAGTGCGGGTCCTGCGCATGCACTGTCATATCCGGCACGGTCGCGATGGAGAATTCGGACATCTTGGATCCCGCCGATATCGCCGACGGACTCGTACTCGGGTGCCAGTCGCGTCCTGATACCGGACCGATCGAAATCGAGTTCTGAGAACCCGACTCGACTGTGACACCACCTTCGGAAAGTGACATCGAATGACTCGGTTGTTCGACAATTGCCGACTTGGCGGCATCGTTCTCAGAAACCGCGTTGTGATGGCCCCCATGACCCGGGCCCGCAGCGTCGACACCATCGCCGGCGCAGTGACGGCGCAGTATTACCGTCAGCGCGCGACCGCGGGACTGATCGTCACCGAAGGAACGCCGATCTCCCCGGAAGGTCAAGGGTATGCGTACGTTCCCGGTATCTGGTCCAGCAAGCAGGTTGCCGGATGGCGAAGAGTAACCGATGCCGTCCACGATGAGGACGGCCGCATTTTTGCCCAGCTCTGGCACGTCGGCCGACTGTCGCACACGTCGCTCCAGCCTGGACGGCAGCGGCCCGTCGGTGCCGGCGCGGCACCGGCCCACGGGGGCAAGACTTTCGCCTTCGCCGACGACGGCACTGCCGGCTTGGTCGACGTGAGCACGCCCCGGCCGTTGTCCACGCAGGAAGTCGGTCGGGTGATTCGCGACTTCGTCTGCGGTGCAACCAATGCCAGCGACGCCGGCTTCGACGGCGTCGAGTTGCACGGCGCAAACGGCTACCTGTTCGAACAGTTTCTCAACCCCTCGACCAACACGAGAACTGATCACTATGGAGGGTCGATACGACATCGTGCCCGCTTCCTCCTCGAGACGGTCGATCGGGTGAGTGAGGCGATCGGTTCCACCCGTGTCGGGATTCGGCTTTCGCCCTTCAGCGAGCTGTTCGACATGCCCGCCTACGCTGAAACCGCCTCTACCTACCTGTATCTGGCCTCCGAGCTGTCTCGCCGAGACCTTGCCTACGTGCATCTCGCCGATCAGCTTCCCGCAGGAGATCGCGTCATCGATGTCGATTTTCTCACCGCGTTCCGAGCCGCGTACCGGGGAGCGATCATCCTCGCAGGAGGCATGACCCGAGAGCTGGCTGAGGATCTGATGGCGAGGAACGTGATCGACCTCGCCGCATTCGGACAGCCGTTCATCGCCAACCCCGACCTTGTCGAGCGCCTGCAGAACGGGTGGCCGCTGACAACACCCGACCGGGACTCGTACTACGGCGGTGGCGCAGAAGGCTACCTCGACTACCCGAGGTTCGACCCGGCGAGCGTGTGACCCGCGGCCGGTTCCAACGCACGGCCGATAGGGAATCCACCTACGAATCCTCCACTGCAATTCCGATGGCGTCGTCCAACGACGCGGAGCGAGAAGGACTTTCATCGATGATCGTAACGGCGCTGTCTCCCGACCAGTGGCGTGGCCGGAACTTGGGTACCCGTGTGATCGGTTACGACGAGCGTGACGCCATCTTGTACGCACTTGCGGTCGGTGCTCGAGCCGCCGACCTCGACCTGGTGTTCGAGGATCGACTCCGTGTGTTGCCGACCTTCGCGCTGACGTTGGCCCAGTGGGCACCGGATGCCTTGGGCGCACTCGGTGCCTTCGACACACAGACTACCCTCCACGGATCTCAGAGCCTCGATGCTGTGTCTGCGTTGCCTCGGTCCGGCGAGATCGCGATGTCGGCGCGCGTCGGCGAGGTCTGGGACAAGGGGCGTGCGGCGGTGTTCGAAGTCGTCGTCGAGAGCGACTATTTCGTGGCGACCTGGTCGTTGTTCGCACCCGGTGCCGGCGGCTTCGGCGGCGACCGCGGACCATCGGCACCGTCGGCGACGGAACAGGAACCCGCCATGGTCGGAACACTCACCACTGGTGGCGATCAAGCTGCACTCTATCGGCTCACCGGTGACCGGCACCATATCCACATCGATCCCGCTGCCGCGGAACGGATCGGGCAACCCCGCCCCATCCTGCACGGGCTGTGCACACTGGCCGCCGCGACGTTGCCTCTCGCGGACATGCTCGGCGCCCATCCGGCCGATGTGACGTCGCTGTTCGGCCGATTCGCTGCTCCTGTGTTCCCGGGCGACTCAGCGCATATTCGAGCATGGGGCCAGGCATCGAATTGCCGCTTCGACGTCACCACAGGCGGCGGCGCTGTGTTGTCCGGGGGCCGAGCCGTTTTCGCTTGATTCCTGCACCCTACCCGGGTTCCGTCCCGCATCTCATGGAGGTTGAATGTCCGAATTGCAAATACCGAGTTATGACCCGGCCACACTCGTTCGATCCATAGCAGTCGAGATCGAGGCACCTGCGAGTGTTGTGTGGCAGGTTCTCACGGACCTCGACAATTACCCGAACTGGAACCCCTTTTGCATTTCGGCGAGGTCAACACTGGAAATCGGAGCGCCCGTCGAGATGACGCTGGCGGACTACTCAGGTGCTACGGAGACCTTCGCGTACACCGAGTTCGTCTGCGCCGTCGTGCCGGAGCGTCTGCTGTCGTGGGAACTGCGACCCACGGAGGTCTCGCCGCACGCTGCCCGACGTGATCAGATCATCGAGCACATCGGCGAGAATCGTTGTCGCTACTACTCCACGGACGCGTTCCTCGGTGCGGCCGCGCAAGAAATCATGGACGACAGCGGCGCTTGGGTAAAGCGTGCGTTCGATGAAACCGCTGTGGCGTTGAAGATGCAGTGCGAGACCCTCCATGCCGATCGCAGTCGCGAAAACCTACGGTCCGGCACGATCACTCGGAAAGGTTGAGAGATGGCGAACCGCATGCAGGACAAGGTCGTCATTGTTACCGGCGGATCGTCGGGTCTGGGGCGAGCGACAGCCGAATTGATGATCGCCGAAGGTGCTCGTGTCGTGGTCGCGGACATCGACGGGGAGAAGGGGGAAGCTGCCGCGAACGCGATCGGTGCCGAATTCGTCCGTACCGATGTCGGCGACCCGGTGGAGGTCGACGCACTGGTCGCCGGCACCGTCGCCCGGTTCGGGCGGCTTGACGTGATGTGCAACAACGCCGGCGTCATCGCGACCACGCCAGTCCTCGAGACGACCAACGAAGCGTTCGATCGCATGGTGACCGTCAACTTCGGAGGAGTCTTCTACGGCACCAGGGCGGCAGGGCGGGTGATGGTGGAGCAGGGGTTCGGCGTCATCGTCAACACGGCTTCGAACGGCGGGTGTTCCCCTTCGGAAGGAATGGCTGTCTACAGCGGTACGAAGGCAGCAGTGGTGGCACTGTCGAAAGCATGCGCCATCGAGTTCGCGGCCGAAGGGGTTCGGGTGAATACGATCTCACCTGGAACGATGCTCACCGGAATGGTGCCGGACGTGGACGGAATCGTCGAGGTTCTGGACAAACTTCAGCCCATCGGATACGCCGCGAACCCTTCTCAGATGGCGGCAGCTGTCCTGTTCCTTGCCTCCGACGAAGGTAACTACGTCACCGGTCACGATCTGGTCGTCGATGGAGGGGCAACCGCAGGCCGGCGCGCGGTAGGAGTCTGACTCAGCGACTATCAGAACAGGCCGTTGGTGTGCGGCAGCTCGGCGGGGATGGGGGCGATGACATCCCAATGCTCGACGATCTTGCCGCCGCCGACGCGGAACAGGTCGTAGTACGCGGCCGGGTCGCCGAATTCGCCCTCCGACTGGAGCAGCACGAAGTCGCCTTCGGCGATCACCTTGTGGACCTTCTTGTACACAAGGTTCTTCCCCTGCGACGCCCACGTCGCGGCGGCGGCACCGAACCCGTCCAGACCGTCGGCGGCTTCCGGGTTGTGCTGGTCGTAGGTCTCGGTCGAGATGTAGTCGGTCAGCACCGAATAATCCGCGCCGACAAGGACTTTCTGCGCGAACTCGGTCACCAGCGCGCGATTGGCCTCCGTCTTGTCCAGCTCGGTGACTTCGGCGGGCCCGTCGGTCTGGCTGCGGCCGGAGACGGTGCCGGAGACGAGCGGGGTGAGTGCGTCCCAATGTTCGGCCAGTTTGCCGTTCGCGTCGACACGGAAGATGTCGAACCCGACCAGCGGATCGGGACCGAAGCCGTAGTAGGTGCCGTGCAGGGCGACCAAGGCTCCGTCGGCGATCACCCGAGCCGGGTCGTAGCGGAAATCGTCGCCGAGGCCGGCAACCAACTGATGCAGGGCGTCAGGGCCGTCGGCGGCCAGCGCGCTGTGCTGGGTGTAGTCAGAGGCGAACCAACGATCCACTGCGGTCGGGTCCTTCTTGCCGAACAGTTCGGTGGTGGCGGTCACGACGATGTTCTCGGGGTTGCTCATATCTGTACTCCTAGTGGAGGTGGCGAATCGGAACGTACGCTGCTTCGCTTACTCTTATCCGACACTCAACGGGCACCGGATGAGTGAACAACCCAAATCTACGGTGAAAGCGCAGTTGGATTCGGATACGCTGAGGTCTGGATATGGTCAAAAAACGACATCCTCGGGCCGAAAGACTCCTCGAGGTTCCCTTTTCCGCCCCTGTTGGTACCCCAACCGGTATCGAAGTGCTGTCGCTGACCGAGCTACGAAATCGGGTACCCGGCGACCTTCTCGCCACACCACAGCGTCCCGACTTTCATCACCTGCTCACCCTCACCGAAGGTTCCCTGCGGCATACAGTCGACTTCGCCGCCTACATTCTCGAGCCCAGCTCCTGGCTGTGGATCCGCCCCGGCCAAGTCAACCAGTGGGGCGATCTCACGCATGCCGAAGGAACGCTGATCCTGTTCCAGCAGAGTTTCCTGAGCCCGGCCACCGTCGCGGGCGCCCGCATCGACGACCCACATGCCCCGGTTCTGCATCATCCGTTCCCCGGTGATGTCGCGGCCTTGCGGCTGGCCACCGACCACCTGGCCAACGAGTTCGATGCGTTCGGCAGGCTTCCCCTCGAGATCCACACTGCCGCTCTACGACACCTGCTGTCGGTCCTGGTGCTGCGCTTGGCCTATCTCGCCGTCCCGGTCGGCGCCCCGGTCACCGAACCCAGCCCCACTTTCATGATCTTCCGAGACGCTGTGGAAGCTCACTTCACCCGCACCCGCCGGGTCGAGGACTACGCCCGAGACCTCAGATATTCGCCCCGCACCCTGTCTCGTGCCACTCTCGCCGTGGCCGGGCTGGGAGCCAAGGAGTTCATCGATCGCCGAGTGGTCCTCGAGGCCAAACGCCTACTGGCCCACAGTGATCAGACCGCGACCCGCATCGCCGACCGCCTCGGCTTCACCAGCGCGACCCACTTCAGCAAGTACTTCCACCAGCGCACCGGGCAGACTCCCATCACTTTTCGCGACGCGATCCGCGGGCACGAGTCGGGCTTCATGAGTGAATGACTTCGGTCGCCCCTGGCCGGTTTTGACGACAACCTGTCCAGAATCGCCGTCGTCAGCACGGAAACAGCTTGCCACGATGGATCCATGGACAAAGTATCCGAGAACATGGACATCTTTCGCCGGGGCGACCGTTCCTGGAATGCCCGAACTGCGGAGTTTCTCCGAGCCCATACCGATGATGTCGTCGTTCACCAGCCCGGATCGCATGTGCCCCGGGCCGGTGTCGGTATGCACGAGGCCGATATGCAGGTCTTCTTCGACGCTTTCGCCGACATCACGATCGGTCCGGTCGGTGACGACGGGTTTCCTGAGTACAAGGTGCAGTTCGGGTCCGGTGACTGGATGGCGGGCATCAGCGTGATGACCGGTACCCATACCGGCACGTTCAACCTGTACGGGCTCAGTGTGCCGCCGACCGGCCGCGAGGTCGAGATCACGCTGGCGACGATCGCCCGATTCGACAACGGCAAGATCGCCGAGGAATACCTCTTTTATGATTTGTTGCTCCTGGCGATCGACCTCGGCGTATGGCCGCCGAAGCCCGCGGAGAATCGATGACAGAACCTAAGCTGATAGTCGAGAACGCGCTGTCCGACCTACTCGGGAAGCGCGACATCGACGCTGTCGATACTCACATTTCGCCCAACTACATTCAACACAGCGGTTCGGTGGCAGACGGACCCGACGGGGTCCGTGATTTCCTCCTGAACATCCCCGACGAATTCGACTACGAGATCGTTCGCGTGCTCGCAGACCGCGATCTTGTGGTTACGCATGGCGTGTTCCACGGGGTGGCACCCGAGCCGATGGTGGCGTTCAGCCTGTTCCGTATCGAGAACGACCAGCTCGACGAGCAGTGGGACGCCGCGACCCCGCTGGTGTCGAGCACGGTGAGCGGGCGCGGCCAGCTCGACGGTCCCACTGTGGTCACCGATCGTGATCGGACCGACGAGAACCGGTCCCTGGTACGGGAATTCATGGCGCGGGTGCTGGTGGGTGGGGAATACCTGGCGATGGCGCAGTACCTCGCCGGTGATACATACCACCAGCACAATCCGGTGATCGCGGACGGCATGTCGGGGATGCGGGCCTTTCTGGCCGAGAATGCACGTCACGGCATCATGATGGAATATCACCGTCTGCACCGCGTCGTCGCCGAGGGACAGTTCGTGTTCACTCAGTCGGAGGGGACCTTCGACGGGTGCCCGCACGCGTTCTACGACCTGTTCCGGATCGAGGACGCCAAGATCGCCGAGCACTGGGATGTGATGGCCGCGCTGCCCGCCGCGCTGCCACACGACAACGAATCGTTCTAGGCGACGCTCGCGGACTATTCTGAGGCAGTGGAACAGGACCGAGCGGTCGCCCATCGTCTCGACTACCGCAACCCGCGTAGACCACGGCTCGGCGTCGAGGCCCTGACGTTGGCCGAGATCCGCAGCCGGGTTTCGATGGCCACGTTTCGCGCCCCTCAGCGACTTGCCTTTCACCAGATCATCCTGATCACCTCCGGCACCGGCAAGGCGCAGTTCGACTTCATCGGTTATCCCTGCGCGGTGGGCACCTTGTTTCACGCGCGTCCCGGGCAGGTCTCCAAACTCCCCGACGGCGACGACCCGGCACTCGATGGGCGCGTCATCCTCTTCACCGAGGAGTTCTTACCGTCGCTGGCAACAGCATCGGACCTCATCAACGACCGGTACGGCCAGGTCAACTGGCTCCTCGATCCCACCACCCATCACGAGATCGACCGCGCGATCGCGCTGTTCGACGAGACCTACCGAACCGCCTCCGACAGCGTTCGCCATGCCGAACGCCTCGCCCATCACCTCGCCGCGGTGATACTGCGAATCGCCGACCTGCCCCGGCCGGACCGGGAAAAGATCCTCACCTCCGGCGGCGAGACGTACCAACACTTCGAACGAGCTGTCGAAGAGGGATTCGCCGAGCGCCGCACTGTCGAGGACTACGCCGCCCAGCTCGGCTACTCGGTCCGTACCCTCGCCCGGGCCACCGAATCCGCGGTCGGCCGCACCCCCAAACAGGTCCTCGACGATCGAGTCCTGCTGGAAGCCAAACGGCTCCTGGTGGAAACCGACCACACCGTAGCGGCGGTCGGTCGGCGGCTCGGCTTCCACGACTCGGCCACGTTCGGCAAATTCTTCCTGCGTCGTACGACGATGACGCCCACAGCATTCCGCTACGCCCACACCAAGACCGCGATGTCGACGACAAAGCTCTGAGCGCGGATTCCATCGACGTGTTGGCGGCGGCAGCTTTCCGCCATTCCTGTAGATCAGGCGACCGAGCACCTTCAAGATAGGCATAGCAAACGCCAGAATTTGCATTTGTTCAACATAGGAGATTCCTCAATCATGTGTTCATGACCACATCGACCGAACGTTGGATTCGCAACTACGTGGATGGCGAATTTGTCGATCCCAACCCGCAACGCGGCTTCGACAATCTTGACCCCGCTACCGGCGCGCTGGTGGGGCGTGTGCACGAGGCCGATTCGCCGCTGGTCGACCGAGCCGTCGCTGCGGCGCGCCGGGCACTACATCGGGGGTGGGCGGATACGCCGGTCCGCGAGCGCGCAGAGCTGCTGCGGCGGGCCGCGAATCGGATCGAGGAACGGTTCGAGGAGTTCGTGGCCGCCGAGATCGCCGACACCGGGAAGCCGATCACGCAGGCTCGTGAACTCGATGTCGCGAGGGCGCCGGCCAATTTCCGAGCCTTCGCCGATACCGCGGCAGCAGCCGGGCAAGAGTCCTTCCTCACCGACCTCGCCGGCGGCAAACAGGCCTTGAACTACGCGGTACGCAAGCCCTTGGGAGTGGTCGCGGTGATCGTGCCCTGGAACCTGCCACTGTTGTTGCTGACTTGGAAGGTGGCGCCCGCACTCGCCTGCGGCAACGCTGTCATTGTCAAGCCGAGTGAAGAAACCCCTTCGACAGCGACTCTGCTCGCCGATGTGCTCCAAGAGGTGGGGCTGCCGCACGGTGTATTCAACGTGGTCCATGGTTTCGGATCGGGCTCGGCTGGGGAGCTTCTGACAGCGCACCCGGGAATCGATGGAGTGACCTTCACCGGGTCGTCCGCAACCGGCGCACATGTGATGAGAACAGTCGCCCCGCGGGTGCGGCCGGTGTCCTTCGAACTCGGTGGCAAGAACGCGGCCGTTGTGTTCGACGACGTGGACCTCGATGAGGCGCTGACCGGGCTGACCCGGTCCGTGTTCACCAACACCGGACAGGTGTGCTTGTGCACCGAGCGGGTGTACGTCCAGCGGGGAATATTTGACGACATCGCAGGAGGTCTCGCCGAGCGGGCCGCCCGGTTGCGTCTGGGTGCACCTTCGGACCCCGCGACTACCACAGGGCCACTCATCTCCCAGGCGCACCGAGACAAAGTACTCGGCTACTTCGAACTAGCGGAGCAGGCCGGCGCCGAAGTCATCGCCGGTGGCGGCGTTCCCGACCTGGGTGCTGCTCTTGACGCCGGATCCTGGATAGAGCCCACCCTGTGGACGGGTCTGACGAATGCGGACCGCCCGGTACGGGAGGAGATCTTCGGTCCGGTCGCAGCGCTGATCCCCTTCGACACCGAGGACGAGGCGATCGCACTCGCCAACGACACCGAGTACGGTTTGGCCGCTGCGGTGTGGACCAATGACATTCGGCGGGGTCACCGTGTCGCGCAGCAGATGCGAGTCGGCATCTCCTGGGTCAACACCTGGTTCACCCGAGAACTCCGCTCCCCCTTCGGCGGTGCCGGGCTCTCCGGTATCGGGCGCGAGGGTGGCGAATCCTCGCTGCACTTCTACACGGAACCGACGAATGTGTGCGTGCAGCTATGACCGAGCAGGAGACGATCGTGAACACCGACTTTATCGCTGCCGCAGCCGACCGGCTACGCGTCGCAGCCGAGACCAGGAGAGCTACCGCTCCCGTGCGAGAGTTCGTGGGCGAAACAAATCTCGACGCGGCCTACGCGGTGCAACGCGAGGTGATCAGCGCGCGAGTCGCCGCAGGCGCGCGGGTGGTCGGCGCGAAGATCGGTCTCACCGCACCGGCAGTTCAACAGCAGTTCGGAGTCTTCCAGCCCGACTTCGGCATGTTGCTCGACGACATGATCTACGGTCACCGCGAACCCGTGCCGTACTCACGATTCCTCCAGCCGCGGGCCGAAGGCGAGATTGCGTTCGTCCTAGGCCGTGACATCGAAAAGGCCGGCGCCACTGCGGCAGACGTACTACGCGCCACCGACTTCGTACTGCCGGCGATCGAGATCGTCGACTCCCGAATCGCGAACTGGGACCTCACTATCACCGATACGGTCGCGGACAACGCCTCCAGCGGGGCCGTCGTCCTGGGCGTCACTCCGGTTTCGCCGACCGGACTCGATCTGGCTCGGGTCGGGATGGTGCTCGAGCGCGACGGTGAGCCGGTCTCCTTCGGCGCGGGGCACGCCTGTTTGGGGTCGCCGGTCGTTGCTGTGACCTGGCTGGCTCGGGAACTCGCCCGACGCGGACATCCACTCCGCGCAGGCGACGTGATCATGTCGGGCGCATTGGGTCCGATGGTACCGATCTCAGCCGAGGGCACATTCCGGCTACGACTCGACGGCCTCGGCGAAGTCGACGCCGTCATCGAGGGCGGCCACGACGGCATGTTCCTCGGCATCGAGCCGGGCTCCGTTCGGCAGCGGGGTGTAGCAGCATTGGAGAGTGAATCTCGTTGAATACCAAAACAATCGATATCGCTAGTTTAGCCACCCGCCTCGATGAGGCTCAGTGCACTGTGACCGATACGCCCAGCCTGGCTGACACCGATGACATCGGCATCGACGACGCGTACCGAATCCAAAACGAACTGATCGGCCGCCGACTTGCCCGGGGCGAGTCACTTGTCGGGGTGAAGCTCGGCTTCACCAGCAGGGCGAAGATGTCGCAAATGGGTGTGTCGGAGGTGATCGTCGGCCGACTCACCGATGAGATGAGGATCGATGACGGAGGCGAGGTGAAGTTGTCGCGCTTTATCCACCCCAAGATCGAGCCCGAGATCGCCTATCGGATTGCTCGCGATATCGACCCGGACGATCCGATGGTGGACATCGAATCGTATGTGGACTCGGTTGCGCCGGCTATGGAGATCATCGATTCGCGATATCGGGACTTCCGGTTCACCTATACCGATGTCGTCGCCGACAACACCTCGGCCGCAGGCTATGTGATCGGCACGTGGCTGAAGCTACAGGACGTGGCGAACCGCGCGGTCCGCTTGGAGGTCGGAGCCGAGACCGTGACCGGATCGACAGCCGCAATCCTCGGCAATCCGGTCCGGGCGCTGCATGCGCTGCTCGATATCAGCCGCCGCAGGAAGATTCCGATGCGCGCCGGCGAGGTCATTCTCGCGGGTGCTGCAACGGCAGCGATCCCGCTGACCGCAGGCACTGCGCAATGCGACATTGCAGGACTCGGCCGCGTCACAGTGAAGGGAATCGCATGAGCCGCAGCGCAAACAGTGCCAAGGTGATCGATCGTCTTGCGACCCCGCGCGGTCGGTTCCCACACGTGAAGGTAGCCGGGGATTTCGTGTACGTCTCCGGGACCAGCTCCCGGCAGCCCGACAATACCTTCGTCGGTGTCGAGGTCGACGAGATGGGCACCACCGATTTGGACATCCGGGCGCAGACCCGCGCGGTCATCGAGAACATGCGCTCGATCCTCGCTGAGGTCGGCGCCGAGCTGTCGGACCTGGTTCAGGTCACCTCCTATCTGGTCTCGATGAACGATTTCGGCGGCTACAACGAGGTTTACGCCGAACTGTTCGACGAGAGCGGACCAACACGCACCACCCTCGCGGTGCACCAGCTACCGCACCCACATCTGCTCATCGAGATGCAGGGCGTGGCCTACTTGCCCGCCCACCGCCAGCACACCCCGACCACGGAGGCCACGTCATGACCCACATCCCGCCCACCATCGACTTCCAACAGTGGATCGCCGACAACGAGCACCTGCTCAAGCCACCGGTCAACAACCAGACCATGGCGCTAGGCGACGACTTCATCGTGCAGGTCGTCGGCGGCCCGAACCAGCGGACCGACTTTCATCTCGACCCGTATGAGGAGTGGTTCTACCAGCTCAGGGGTGATATGCACGTCAACGTGATGACCGACAACGGTCCCGAAACAGTGCACATCCACGAGGGCGAAACCTGGCTGCTGCCGGGAAACCTGCCACATTCGCCGCAGCGTCCGGAGGCCGGCTCGATCGGTCTTGTGATCGAGCGGGTGCGTCGGGAGGGTACGCTCGAGAAGTTCCAATGGTACTGCCAGAAGTGCAGCGCGCTGATCCATGAGGTCGAGCTCCAGGTCCGCAACATCGTGGCCGACCTTCCGCCCGTCTTCACCCAGTTCTACGACAGTGTCAAGGCCCGTACCTGCGGGAACTGCGGAACTGTTCATCCAGGCAAGGGGTGAGGCAGTGTCCGGAATGATCGATATCCACACCCACTATGTACCGAGGAGCTGGCCCGATCTGACCGAAGACGGCGGACCGGAGGCACCATGGTTGCGGTTCGAGACCGAGTCGGACGCAATGCTCATGATGGGCACCAGGGAGTTCCGCCGGATCCAAGCGGACTGTTGGGACGCCGAGCACCGGTTGCGCGACATGGACGCCGATGGGGTGCATACCCAGGTTGTCTCACCAACACCCGCGTTCTTCAACTACGGCCGCTCGGGCGACCAGGGCTCGCGGATCGCCCGGATCTTCAACGACTTGGCACTCGAGATCGTCGCGCCGGCTACCGACCGGCTGATCCCTTTCTGCCAAGTGCCACTGCAAGACACCGACGCCGCCTGTCGCGAACTCGAGCGATGCCTGTCCAACGGCCACCGTGGCGTCGAGATAGGCAATCATGTCGGGGACAGCGACCTGGACAGCGAGGGCGTGGTCACTTTCCTCCAGCACTGCGCCTCCCTGGACGTTCCAGTATTCGTACACCCCTGGGATATGGCGAGCTCGCCACGCCTGGACCGGTGGATGGCGCAATGGCTGACCGCGATGCCGGCCGAGACGCACCTGTCGATCCTCGCGCTGATTCTCGGGGGGGTCTTCGACCGGATCGACAACCGCCTGAAGATCGGCTTCGCCCACGGCGGCGGATCATTCGCGTTCTGGCTGGGAAGGATGGAGAACGCCTGGCATGGACGCAACGATGTGATCGGAACGTCGGAATTCCCGCCATCTCACTACATCGGCCGCTTTTACGTCGACTCTGTGGTGTTCGACGAGCGCGCCCTGCGCCTGTTGGTCGAAACAATCGGCGTCGACCGGGTCATGGTAGGAAGCGACTACCCCTATCCCCTCGGTGAACGGCCGGTCGGCGAGGTCGTCCGCAAGAGCGAGTTCCTCGACAGTACTGCGCGACAACTGATCACACGTGGTAATGCGGAACGGTTCCTGGGCCTCTGAGGGGCCCGCCCTCGCCTGTCCGCACGATGGGCTTTGCGGCGGCTTCGCAGGCGAACCGCGGTGGTCAGCCGGATCCGGGCACGCTCAACTCCTCCAAATCCTGTTCGGTGGGCTCGATGCCGCCATCGACCAGTGCCCGCATACGGGCGTAGGTGTCTCGCTCGAATTCGTCGGCGGTACTCGACCGTCGCCAGTACCCTGCGATTTTGGATGTCGCTTTCGTGTAGGCGCCGTCGTCGCGCAGTACTCGGCGTACTTGTATGAGGGTAGTCGCCTCGCCCGCCACCCACACGTAGTCCGGGTGGCGAGCGGATAGCTCACCGCGAACCGCGTCGGCGAGGGCCGTGCCCGCGTTCGAGGCGCCATTCGGATACAGCCAGCGACCGCAATCCCGGGCGGCAGGTTCGAGGGGAAGAACATCCGACGGGCCGTCGGCGAGGAGCAGTACGCGGCGGGCGATCGATGGATCGGCGCTGTGCAGGATGGTCATGATCGCGGGTAACGACGACGGATCGCCCACGAGCAGGAGGTCACGAATTCCGCCGGGTAGGGACTGCCCGACGCCATGGGAAATCGTGATCACGTCGCCGACACGAGCTCCTGCGGCCCACCTCCCGCCCGGCCCATTCGGGTGCACGACGAAGTCGATGTCGATCTCCCCTGACTCGGGCCGGTGAGCGCGCACGGTGTAGGTCCGGGCGACCGGCGCATCCGCTCCGGCCGGAAACTCGAAGCTTGACGGTGGGAGAGTGGGCGCCACCGGATCCGCGTCCGGGTCGGTCGGGACGAAAACCTTCACCCTCGCCGCGGTTTCGCCGGTTTCGTAGTTACGCATCTCGGGTCCGCCGAGGGTGACGCGGACGAATTGCGGGCCTACATGGCGCACCCGCGTGACGATCGCCCGATAGGTGACCAGTCGCGGACGCGACCCGGTTCGGGGCGTTGTCGGTGGTTGTGACATCGTTCGTTCCTCAGTTCTCGGCGTTGGTTCGGGAAATACATTCAGGCGTGGGGACCGGATGCGACGATCGCGCAACCCGGAGGCATTCGGCCGGACTCCCCCGTGCAGAGAGATCGCAGGGATCCTCTGCGTCGATCGACGAGCAAAACACACCTTCGAGGACTTCCGCACCGAACTCCACTGTTGCTGAGCCCGTATCGATGGAGACCACGTCGCCGGCGGTACCAGAGATCACGACGATGCTGCCGGGGAGGAATCCGCACGCACGCATCCGCGCCAGAAGATCGGAGTCGGCCTGCAAGTGCTCGGCGATCCATTCGATCCGGACGACTACCTCTCCTGCCCGTACGACCGCGCCGAACCGCGCGGGTGCGCGCTGCATCAGGAACGGCTCGATGCCCAACATCGCCAGCCCGGGTATCGGATTTCCGTATGGCGACGTGTTTGGATAATCGAGGAGTTCGAGGACGCGACGTTCGACCGCATCACTGATCACATGCTCGAGCCTGCATGCCTCGGGATGCACCCGCTCCCACGGCACCCCGATCACGTCCGCAAGCAGCCGCTCGGCAATTCTGTGTTTACGCATCACCGAAATCGCTACTCCTGCGCCTTTGTCGGTCATTTCTACCCGCCGGTCGTCAGCGAGAACTACTAGTCGATCCCGCTGCATGCGGGCTACTGTCTCGCTCACAGTGGGGCCGCTCTGACCGAGCCTCTCGGCGATACGCGCACGCAGCGGGACTGTTCCCTCCTCCTCGAACTCGACGAGGGTGCGCAAATACATGTCTGTGGTGCTGATCAACTCGTTCATGGTCGGTTCCCAACGATTTCGAGTAAATTAGGCTACCCTTATCTTGACTAGTGAAGTCGACTTGATGTCAACACGCGGAGGAGTGCGTTGAAATGCGCGTCGGGATCGGCGGCGCAGCCGCGTTGTTCGGATTGAACCCCTCAACGCTGCGGTGGTGGGAGCGACAGGGCGTGCTGCCGACTCCGGACCGCTCTGGCGGACGGCGGGTGTACGGCCGGGATGACCTCCGGCGGATTGGGCTCGCATACCTGTGCTGCGTGATCGGCAGGATGCCGCTCGACCGCGCAGGCGTGGTCACCTCCGGCTCAACGGGTCTCGACGAGTGGCAGAACGTCATCAGGGAGAACATCGTCCGACTCGATCGGGAGGTGGAGCGGTTGGATTCGGCGCGTAGCTACCTGAAACATCTGCTCAGATGCGAGGCCGACGACATCGTCGCCGATTGCCGGATGCTCGAGATCGAACTCGTCAGGCGCACGCCTCGTGGCGGTTCCCCAGATCCGGATCTCATATCCGCCGCACGCACAATGGGAGATCTGCACGTACCGCGGCCGACCAGGGAACCCGGTGACGAAACATCTCGAAACAACGACGCCTGTGACGAAAATGACGGCCAGCGCGCTGTCTGTCCCACGTGCGCCGACCCACTCGTCCAACCCACACACGGACGCCACCGACGCTATTGCTCACACCGGTGTCGGCAGCAGGCCTACCGGGCGCGCCGCGCTGACCGCAGCAACAGTTGACGGTGCAAGAGGGCGCACCCAGCCTATTCCATAAACGGCATACCTCAGGTGCCGAATTGCATTCGACAGGTATGTGCCCTGAGACACAAGATGGGTGGACTACCCCTGCCGCGTCACATACACGGCACGACACCGGAGGTCACGGACCTGTGACGGAGACCAGCACTGCCGCAGTCATCGGCGCGGACGTAGGTGGGGTGTGGGCATTTACATTCGGGGCGAAGTCTCGCATCGCTCGAAGCACGCGGGCTCGGCCCTCACGTTTGCGCGCCGCCCGGACTATCCAAAACGGGACCTGCCACTTCGTCGGCACCGACCCGAATCGAAAGGAAGCCTGATGACCTCCACAATGAAGAGCCTCGATGTTGCCGGACATGCGATCTCGTACGATGAGCACGGCGATCGCGGCACACCGACGATCGCCCTTCTTACCGGCTGGTGCCAGGACCACCGGCTGTTCGACCCGCTGGTCCCGCTGCTGGCCGAAGACCACCATGTCGTCCGAATCGACTGGCGCGGCCACGGCGAAGACCGCACCCCGGTAGCGGATTTCGGCCCGACCGAGCAGGCAGGCGATACCCTGGCCGTCCTGGACGCAATCGGCGTCGACCGGTTCCTGCCGCTGTCGACCTCGCACGGCGGCTGGGCGAACCTCGAGCTCACCGATCACGTCGGTGCCGATCGCGCGCCGGCAGCAATAGTCATCGACTGGCTCATGACGCCTGCCTCGGCGGAGTTCCTTGCCGGCCTCGCCGGCAGCCACGACCCGGACAACTGGCAGGCAGCCCAGCGCGAGCTGTTCGACATCTGGCTCAATGGCAGCTCCAACGAGCTGGTCCGCAACCATCTCGACAATGAGATGGCAGCCTTCGACCACGAGATGTGGGCCCGCTCTTGCGATGTCATCGCCGCCGCCTACCGTCAGTGGGGATCGCCCCTGCAGCGGATGGACAAGGTGGCCGAGCACCGGCCCATCAGGCACTTGTTCTCCCAGCCGACCGCGCCGGAATACCTGCAGGCACAGCAGGACTTCCATGACGCCCATCAGTGGTTCACCTTCCGCATGCTCGGCGGCGAGACGCACTTCCCCACCCTCGACTCGCCTGCCCTGGTCGCCGAGGAAGTTCGCACCCTCGCTCGCTCCACGTTCTGACCGTTCGATGTCCGATCCCCAGGTCGACGTCGAGTACAACGTCCGCAACACAGTCACCCCGGAACTGTTCGACCAGGTAATGGCCGAGTACCGAGCCCAATCCGAACGGGCAGTCGCAGGGTTGCACGGGTTCGAGGGCCTGTACTACGACCCGGACAGTCGGCAGAAGCTCGACGTCTGGGGCACGGCCACCGACGAACTGCGCCCCGTGTTTCTGGTCATCCATGGAGGCTACTGGCGGGCACTGTCGCGGCACGACACGGCCTTCATGGCACGTACTCTCGATGCCGCCGGCATCGCTACCGTCTCGGTCGACTATGGCCTCGCACCCGGGACCTCGCTGGAGGAGATCGTCCGCCAGGTCCGGGCCGCCGTGGCCTGGGTGCATCACCACGGAGCAGCACATGGGCTCGACCCTGAGCGCATCGTCGTGGGCGGCAGTTCGGCCGGCGGTCATCTCACCGGTTCCGTCATGACGGCCGGCTGGCAACGTGACTTCGACCTACCGGATCACGTTGTCCGCGCAGCGATGCCGATCAGCGGCCTCTTCGATCTACGTCCCCTGATCGACTCGTTTGCCAATGAGTGGCTCGGTCTCGATATCCGTCGCGCCGAGCTACTCAGCCCTATGCTCCATGCATCTGGTACCGGCCCGAGGGCGGTCTTCGCCGTCGCCGAACGCGATGGAGCCGGATTCCTCGAACAGAGCCGGAAGTTCCACCGGATGTGGGCGGCCCACTCCCCCAGCGAACTGCTCGTCATCCCGAACCGGAATCACTATGACGTCTTCCTGGACCTGGCCGACCCCAGTTCGGACCTCACCATCGCCCTTGTCCGCGTGATCGATGACCTTGGGAAACGGGACGCCGTCAAGGATCGTGTCACCGGCCGCAAACGAGTGACGGGTTAGCCGTCCGGGAAGGCCGATGCTGGGTTCGGCCGGACCACTGGACCACAGTCGCTGACGGCTCCACCCACACCGTTCGGTCAGGTCTGTGACGCACACCTGGCAGCGCCTGGCAAGGGATCCGACCGCGGTCACCGCAGACGGGCTCGCCGAGGTCGCCCTGTGGGTGTGGGATGCGCTGTCGGCGAACGGTTTCCGCCGAACCACGATCATCGGCAACAGTGTCGGCCGCTACCATCCGGGTCGCGCAGAGCCGGCCCGGGCGGTTCGCGGTATTGGTCCTGGTCCAGTCCGCCGGATTCGCCCCCATCAATGCCGCGACATCATGCCGCGACCAGGACCCTGGCTCGGCTCAGCTCGCGATCACCGTCGAAGCGAAGGCCGCGCAGTCCGGCCAAGGCCGGTATCGCCGCGGTGGCCGCGCGTGCGGGTACGGACGAAATACCCAGGTTCTCACAGCTGAGCGAAGCGGCGATCGGTACGATCCGTCATTCGGGTCCCGAGGAGCTCCCGACGAATCGCGTTGTGGAATGCGCCAACCTAACGCTGATCTCTGGCGGCGCGGTGCTGTCCGCCGGCGGGCGCGCCTGGCATCGCAGATTCCGCGCCGGCCATGGCCACAGCGCCGAACGGCTCAGGTCAATCCTCGACGTAGGCCTGGGCGAAGTTGGCGGAGGCCGTCTGCTCGGCCGCAGTGAACCAACCGTAGATTTCCTCGGTGCTGTGCGTGGCCAGGCCCGCGGCCGCCTTCTCGATCCGGTCGAGTGCGGCGTTCGCGTTGGATCGAACCGCGGCTAGATCCTGACCGACAAGGCGACCGTTGTGCTTGCGGATCACGCCGTCGACCATGACGGTGTCCACGTCTGCTGCGGTGGACTGCAGCACCACCGAGCCGGCCGGGTAGCTCGACCGCACCAGGTCCATCCGCGGTTTGACGACGATCACGTCGGCCTTCTTACCGGCGGTGATCGAACCGACAGCGTCACCGAGCCCCAGCGCGGCGGCGCCGTTGCGCGTTGCCCAGCTGAGTGCATCATGGACACCGAGTTGCACTGTTGCGGGCACAGTCCCGATCGCATGGGTGACGGCGTGGTCGAGCGCTCGCTGGAACTGCAGACCCAGACGCATCTGAGAAAACAGGTCGCCCGAGCCGACGCACACGATGTCTGTGCTGATCGCCGGGGCCAGACCGTGATCGAGTGCCGCCCGGAACGGCGGATGTCCCATGCCCATCTGCATCTCGGTCTCGGGCGCGATGGTGACCTTCGCACCGGTGTCGGCGAGTAGCCTCCATTCCCCATCGTCGAGGGCTGGACAGTGGATGTGCAGGTGCCCGGGCAGAAGCAGTCCATGGTGATGAAGTTCGTGCAGCCCCCTCAGCAGGATCGAGTTCGTCGCGGCACCGGTGTGTGAGGCGCCGAGGATTCCCAGCTCGCGGACCTTTCGGATCTCCGCTGCGGTTTCGGCGAACGCGACGGTGCCGAAATCGCTGTACAGCATCCCCATTCGGGACAGACTGTCATCCGAAGCGAAGTACTCCGACCGCAGCCGCTCCGCTTCGCCGAGGCGGTGCTCATGAGATTCGAAGACAGGCGGCCGGTAGTCGTACTGCTGCATGCCATACGCATAGACCGAGCGGATTCCGACGGCGCGCAATGCCTCGATGTCCGCGCGCGCGTGATCCGGACTGTTCACACAGTCGTGGCAATCCATGATCGTCGTTACCCCGGCGTCGAGGGCTTCGAGCGCGCCGACCGTCGAAGCCGCAGCCGCATCCTCCGGTCGGACGATCGAGCCGATCCCGTAGAAGGTCGAGGCCAGGAACTCGAGCAGGGACTGGTCCGCTGAGATCCCTCGCAGCAATGCCATCCACGTGTGCCGATGGCTGTCGATCATTCCGGGCAGGATGTAGCCACCCTCGGTATCAATGACCTCAGCGTCGATACCAGTGAACTCGTCGGCGGACCGCACGACGGCCGTGATCCGGTCACCCTCGATGAGAACAGCTCCGTCCGGGAGGTCGCCGTACTCGTCGTCCATGCTGATGACAGTTCCGCCCGTGATGACAGTTCTTCTCATGCTCATCCGTACATCGTCGTCACGTGACGAGGGTCATGCCAATGCTTGTTCGTTCCGGACTCATGCCCCAACGGACATGGCTTCACAGCGAACTCGCCGATTTCACCTATCGCAGCGCTCGGCTTACCGATACGCTCGGCTCGTGGACATGCCCAAACTGCTGGACGGGCGGCTGAAGCTGCGACACCTCGTCCTCGTCGACGCCCTGACCAGGCAGGGTAGCGTGGTCGGCGCTGCGGCCGCACTACACGTGACCCAGCCTGTCGCGACCCGCAGCCTGCACGACCTGGAGACGATCCTCGGTGTCTCGCTGTACAAGCGGGGCGCACGCGGTATCACCCCCACCATTTTCGGCGAGGCATTCACCACGCATGCCCGGGCCGTGATGGCACAGCTGAGTCAGGCGGGTCGGCATGTCATGGAGTTAGCCGATGCCGACCGCGGCACGGTAGCGGTCGGCACACACCTTGCGGGCTCCAACGTGCTGCTCCCGGTCGCGATTGCCCGACTCAAAGCCCAGCGCCCCTTGCTCACCGTGATCGTGCGAGAAGGAACTCCCGAGACGTTGCTCGTCGAACTCGAGGCTGGGCGCGTCGATCTCATCGTCGGCCGACTCACGGCGGCGACCGACGAAATTTTGACGCGCAAGACCCTATATCAGGAATCCATCGAACTCGTCACACGCTCGGACCATCCGCTGTCCGATCGCGTTGATCTCACGCTCGAAGACCTACGTGGGTTTCCTTGGATCCTGCCCGGCACCGAGACTTCGCTGCGGCGCGAGCTCGAGGAGTATTTCGTACGCAATGCAATGGCGTTGCCGGACAATCGTGTCGAGGCAACTTCCTTCCTCACCGTGCGGCGACTGCTCCTGGAAACAGACATGATCGCGGCGCTCCCAAGTCTCATTGCCAGGGACGACAACAGACTGACGCCCCTTCCTGTTTCGCTGGAGCCCATCGGACACAGCGTCGGCCTCACACTCTCCGCCAGCCGAACCCTGAGCCCATCAACAGCAGCCCTCGTCGACAACCTGAGGATAATCGCGGGCGAGATGGCACCTACCTGCAGCTGAGCGGCAATGGTCGATCAAAAATTACCCCTAGCCTATGCACTGGGGGCATTGATCAAGGATCAATAGGCATTTGTCCGGCATGGCTCCCAAGCGTGATGCTTAGTGCAACAAGGAGTGAGACCTCCGACACACTGCACGGCCACCGAACAGGAGCACGCCATGACCGAACAAGTTCTCGACGGCATCAGGGATCTTCTGCCAGCATTGCGCGAACGCGCGCAGGAATCCGAGGACAACCGCATGGTTCCGGACGAATCCATCAAGCAAATCCGCGAGACCGGTTTCTTCCGGATGCTCCAGCCTGCCCGCTACGGTGGATCCGAATCCGGCCTCGTGCCCTTCTACTCCGCCGTCAAGCTGATCGCGAGCGCCTGTGGATCCACCGGCTGGGTCGCCTCGGTCCTCGGCGCCCACAACTGGCACCTCGCAACATTTTCGGAGCAGGCACAGGATGACATGTGGGCAGACGATCCCGATGTCCTGATGTCGTCGGCGTACGCCCCGATGGGCAGGGCGACCGCCACCGAGGGCGGATATCGGCTCAGTGGTAAGTGGAGCTTCTCCTCGGGCTCCGCCTATGCCGGCGGCGCTATTCTCAGCGCCCTCATTCTCGGTGAAGACGGCAAGCCCGTCGACAATCTGGCCATGCTGGTGCCGGCCGAGGACTACACCATTGAGGACGTGTGGCACACCGTCGGACTTCGCGGCACCGGCAGCAACAACATCATCGTGGATGATGCCTTCGTGCCGGAGCATCGGGTCCTGAGCTTCGCAGATTCCTTCCGTTGCGAGTGCCCCGGTCAGGCAGTCAACACCAATCCCCTGTATCGCGTTCCACTGTTTTCACTGATGAGCACGACGATCACCACACCCATTGTCGGCATGGCAGTCGGCGCTTACGACGCCCACGTCGCACACCAGAAGGAACGGGTCCGCGTCTACGGTGGTGCACGGTCCAAGGATGATCCATTCGCCAAAGTCAGGGTGGCCCAGGCCGCCAGCGAAATCGACGCCGCCTGGCTTCAGCTGACCACGAACATCACCGATATCGAGGCCGCCGCACGGTCCGGCGAGGTCCCGATGCCCTTGCGCACCAAGGTGCGCCGCGACCAGGTCCGAGCATCAGAACGCGCCATCTACGCCATCGACCGGCTCTTCGAGAACTCCGGCGCCTCAGCCATCTCCACCGGCGCACCGATCCAGCGCTTCTGGCGGGACGCGCATACGGGCCGAGTACATGCCGTCAACGACCCGGAGGCCGCGCTGAAGATGTTTGGCGACGAAGAGTTCGGCGCGACGATCGACGGCGGGATGCTGTGAGCGTCATGATCGCCGCGACCGTCACCGAGGCCACCCCGACACCTGCAGCGAACACCGTGGATCCGACACACTTCCGCCGAGTTCTCGGCAACTTCTGCACCGGCGTTGCGGTCATCGCGACAGTCGAAAACGGAGAACCGGTCGGCTTCGCATGCCAGTCGTTCTCCGCGCTGTCGCTCGACCCGCCGCTGGTCCTGTTCTGCCCAGCAAAGAGTTCACGCGCGTGGGCCGCCATAGAACGTGTCGGGCACTTCACAGTCAATCTGCTCGCAGCCGATCAGCATGAGGTGAGCACCGTCTTCGGCCGGCGCGGCGAGGACAAGTTCGCCAAGACTCGATGGACCCCCTCACCCGGCGGCGCACCTGTACTGGATAACGTTCTCGCCTGGATCGACTGCGAGGTCGGCGACGTCCTCGATGGCGGCGATCACCACATAGTCACCGGCCGCGTCACCACCCTGTCGGCGGGCGGCCCAACCGCTCCCCTGCTGTTCTACCGCGGCGCCTACGCCGCCATCGACGAGACCACCCCGGCAACGATTGCCATCGATCAGCTAGCGTGCCGACCCGACGACTGGTTCTAGCATTTCCCAATCCGATTGCGCACCGGCACGGCCGAGCCCGTGGGACCCGAGCGAATCCGCTCGAGGCATCCACAGGCTCGGCCGTGCTCGTCGTCGGGAGGCGCTCAGCCGACCCGTCTGGTAGCAGTACCCCCACCGGAACCAGCGCTTGCGCGAGGCCCTGATCTACCGCGAGGCTCGACCTATTCGGGCGAACGACACGCCTTGGCTCGGGCAGCTCGACTGTTCAGCCAGAACGCTTGCCAGCGCGACGAATTCGGCCGTTCGGATGCGCCCCGAAGCCGGTCGTCGATGTCCGTGTGGTCGTCGAAGCCATCGATTGCTCGTGGAGCCCATCCTCGCAGTGGCTGATGTTGGAACCACAATGACTCCATAGCGTTCCACCGAGTCTGGGCAGCACCCACGGCCGCGGCCTGAAAGAGGCCGCGGCCTACGAGCCGACTCCGCCCGAGCCCGCATCAGCCGCAACTACAGATCAGACGGCGCCTGCACGCGAGCCATCAATACCAGCTCGCTGTACGCCGCACCGATCAGACCGCGAGTTCCCCTGCACCACTGTCACGTTCGGCCATCATCGTCAGCGCGATATCGACGATCATGTCCTCTTGCCCGCCAACCAGACGTCGCTTACCGGCCTCCATCAGCAGAGATCGTACGTCGACGCCATAGCGCTCGGATGCGGTCTCGGCATGGCGGAGGAAACTGGAATACACACCGGCGTAGCCGAGAGTGAGCGTTTCCCGATCCACGCGCACCGGGCGGTCCTGCAATGGACGGACGATGTCGTCGGCGGCGTCCTGCAGAGCGAACAGGTCACAGCCGTGGTCCCACCCGTAGAGTTCGGCGACTGCGATGAATGCCTCGAGCGGGCAGTTGCCTGCGCCGGCACCGTGCCCTGCTAGTGAGGCGTCCACTCGGGTGACGCCGTTCTCGACGGCGACGACGGAATTGGCAACCGACAGCGACAGGTTCTCATGGGCGTGGATGCCGATCTCGGTGCCGGGATCGAGCACGTCGCGGTACGCGCGCACCCGTTCGGCCACACCGGTCAGTGTCAGACGCCCACCGGAATCGGTGACGTAAACACAGTGCGCGCCATACGATTCCATCAACATCGCTTGCCTGGCGAGCTCGTCCGCGGGTGCCATATGGCTCATCATCAGGAAGCCCGAGACGTCCATCCCGATCTCACGGGCGGTGGCGATGTGCTGGGCCGAGACGTCGGCTTCGGTGCAGTGAGTCGCCACCCGCACCGAGCGCACACCGAGGTCGTATGCGCGTCGCAGGTCATGGACCGTACCCACACCGGGCAGGAGAAGCGTAGTCAGGCGTGCACGGTCGATCGACTCGGCGGCGGCCTCGATCCACTCCCAGTCAGTATTCGATCCCGGCCCGTAGTTCAGCGATCCCCCGGCCAAGCCGTCACCGTGGGCCACCTCGATGGCGTCGACCCCGGCAGCATCCAGCGCAGCAACGATGCGGCGTACCTCGCTGGGCCGGATCCGGTGGCGCACGGCGTGCATGCCGTCGCGCAAGGTGACGTCCTGGACGAAAACGGTGGTGCTCATCGCGCGAGTTCCTTCCGCTGGGCGATCCGTTCCGCGATCTGCAAGCCCGCGGAGGTCATGATGTCGAGATTGCCCGCGTACGCGGGCAGATAATGGGCAGCGCCCTCAACTGCGAGGAACACCGACACTTGATGGGTGGGGTGGCGACCATCGGCGAACAACGTGTGCACCGGCTGGTCTGCCGGTATCTCGGTGATCTGCACCTGCTGTTCGAGCCGGTAACCCGGAACGTAGGCGGCAACGTCGGCCACCATTTCCCGGATCGACTGCCGGATCTGTTCGTGCACAACGGGATCTGGCGCATCGACGAGGCAGAAGACGGTATCGCGCATCACCAGCGGCGGCTCGGCCGGATTCAGTACTATGATCGCCTTCCCCCGCCGTGCGCCACCAACCGACACAATCGCGGCGGAGGTGGTCTCGGTGAATTCGTCGATGTTGGCCCGGGTTCCCGGGCCGGCAGACTTCGACGCGATCGAGGCGACTATCTCGGCGTAGGCCACATGAGCAACGCGGGAGACCGCCGCCACGATCGGGATCGTCGCCTGGCCGCCGCAGGTCACCATGTTCACGTTCGGAGCGTCCACGTGATCGTCGGCGTTGACCGCGGGCACAACGTACGGCCCGATTGCCGCCGGCGTCAGGTCGATCATCCGTTTCCCGAACGGCCGCAGTCGTGCCTCATTGGCGAGGTGCGCCTTGGCCGAGGTGGCATCGAAGACGATCTCTATCTCGTCGAATCCTGGCATCGCAACCAAACCTTCGACGCCTTCGGCAGTGATCGGGATGCCGAAGCGGGCAGCACGTGCTAGCCCATCCGACGCCGAATCTATGCCGACCATCGCGCCCATTTCGAGGTGAGCCGAGGTGCGAAGCACCTTGATCATCAGGTCGGTGCCGATATTTCCCGAGCCGATAACCGCGACTTTGATCTTGCTCAT
The DNA here is from genome assembly GCF_050320175.1 of Nocardia sp. FBN12. Classification (GTDB taxonomy): domain Bacteria; phylum Actinomycetota; class Actinomycetes; order Mycobacteriales; family Mycobacteriaceae; genus Nocardia. The sequence goes on from NZ_CP190048.1 coordinate 3,717,732, forward strand.
GCTCCGGCTCCCAGGCGCACGGTCACGGTACGGTGACCGGACAGTGTCGGGCCGGGCTCGACCGAATGTAACTGGGCCACCGCCCGCAGTTGCACCTGGACCGCGTCGGCAGTGCGGCCTGCGGTCGCGGAGGTCGTTGGGTTTTTTGAGACGTTCATGGCACCCACTCTCCGTGCCGCAATTCGACGCCACCACCGTTTCGTCTCGCTGAGCGATACTGTGACACCATGACCGCTGGCGCCGATGTCGGCACCGTCCTGGGCAAGGCGGTAACGATCCTGCGCGCATTTCGCACCGATGACCAGGCGCTCCCGCTGGCTGAACTGGTCCGGCGGACCGGCCTGCACAAAGCAACCGTCCACCGGCTCGCCGGGGACCTGGTCACGAATCGCCTTCTCGATCGGAGCGATGAGGGGTACCGACTGAGCGGCGGCCTGTTCGAACTCGGCATGCGCGCGTCAGTGGAACGCAGCATGCTCGAGATTGCGATGCCGTTCATCCAGGACCTCTACGAACGTACCCACGAAACGGTCCATCTCGGCGTACGAGACGGCCACGACGTGGTGTATCTCGCCAAGATAGGCGGACACAAACAGACCAGCGCTCCATCGCGCACCGGCGGCCGGCTCCCCCTGTACTGCACGGCCATCGGCAAAGCCCTGCTCGCCGACGCCGATCCCGCGCTGCGCCGGGCGGTGCTGTCGGAGCCACTCACCCGACGAACGCCGCATACAGTCGTGGCGCCCGGAATACTGCGCCGTCAACTCCAGCAGGTCAGCAAGACCGGCTACGCATTCGAGCACGAGGAATCCGCAATCGGCCTTGTCTGCGTGGCCGCGCCCATCTTCGGCAGCGACAACACGCCGGTCGCCGCCATCAGCATCGCCGGCCCGAGCACCCGATTCCGGCCCGACGCACATATCCACGCCGTACGCGCCGCGGCCGCTGGCATTGCCCGCACCCTGACCCGTCGTGACATCCTGCGGGATGTGAAACGACCGTCATGACCGGCCCCACGGGTCTCGCCCCAACCATCAGCTCACCTTTGGCCTGCGGTCCACGACGACCTCCCACGCAGCCTACTGGATCATCTCGGTGTTGCTGGACGTGGCCTTCTCGCCGCCGCAGCACGATAGCGTTCATCTCACTTCGCGGCGACAGACACAATCAGCGCTAGCTCCGGTAAGAGCTACTTATCCGCGTGGGCAAGAGCTCGGCCACGGTTCACCCGTGCGAGAGCCGCTACCGCGTAGGCGATGGCGTGAGCGATGTCCTCGGCGACCAGCGGTTCCGCCGCGGCGCGGATCTCGGCGGCGTGCCGACGCTCGACGGGGGTTCCGACAGCAGATCCAGATAGCGATCGACGACATCAACGCAGCAAATGTGACCGACCCAACGGAATATGTTGAGACACACCACATTTCGACACTTAGTTGCGTCGAGTCGCGGCAGTTTGTTGGCCGAAGTTGCCCCGCGTCAACGCATCGAGCGGAGCGGGCAGTTGATAGCGATTATGACGGGCGCCACACATCCGCGTGCCTGTCGAGCGTGCTCGGTACCCCTACGCATCAGCGTTCAAGCCCAACACCCGAACGCTATTGCACGTATTGCACGGCCGAGCCCAAAAGGGGCCTGACCTGCACTTTGTGGTGGTCCCAGCTGGTTTCGAACCAGCGACCTTCCGCGTGTGAGGCGGACGCTCTCCCACTGAGCTATGGGACCGAACACTTCGCCGGGCGGTTTTGAGCCGCTCGAACGAGATGGAACATTAGCACGGGGGGCCGGGATGACACCAAATCGCCTTGTGAAGCGGGGTTTCGGGGTTGGGCCTGGCAGTCGATGCCCGCGCTTGCGCGCGTGTGTGCGTGAGCGCGCGATCGACGTTCCGCTCCGAAGACCCTGGCATCATATAGATGCGCATATCTATGTTTCATGATGTGAGTGGGTGGCGTCGGTGGGCTGCGGATCGGTCCGGTGGGCGTGGGTGACACGGGTGTAATTCATATTTAGGCCTGTTTACCAGGCGATTTGTAGTCTGCGTCGAACGTCGGCTAATGTTCTCATCGCACCGCAGAGAGCAGCAGAGCCGCTAGGCCGAGCCGCTCCCCTAAGTGTGAAGTAAATGCGGATGTGGCGCAGTGGTAGCGCATCACCTTGCCAAGGTGAGGGTCGCGAGTTCGAATCTCGTCATCCGCTCGAGAGGTAGGTAAGGCACTAGCCCCATCCTCCTTTGTACGGTGGAGTGGCCGAGTGGTGAGGCAACGGCCTGCAAAGCCGTGCACACGGGTTCGATTCCCGTCTCCACCTCGCGCGATTAGCTCAGCGGGAGAGCGCTTCCCTGACACGGAAGAGGTCACTGGTTCAATCCCAGTATCGCGCACCACCGTACCAAGTCAGGCCCCCTTTCGAGGGGGCCTGACTTGTTTGCGTTGCGGTCAGTTCGGCGGGTGTTGATCGGCGTGCATGATCGCCGTGAACGTCATCCGGTCGCCGCGATACAGGGATCGACGTTGTTCGATGGGGATGTTGTTCTGGTCGTAGGAGACGCGGTTCAGCAGGAACATCGGGGTTCGGGTGTCCACCGACAGCAGGGCCGATTCGCGGGCATCGGGGAGCGCGGTCTCGATCGTGTCGACGGTGCGCTCGAAGGTGATTCCGCGGCTGCGGATTTCGGCGTACAGCGAATCGCGGTAGTCGAAGGTATCGGCCAGACCGGGGTAACGGTCGGCGGGGAGTTTGGTGGTCTCGAGGCCGACCCGCACACCGTCGGTGGTCAGCACGCGCTCGAGCTGGATGATCGGCGCACCGGTCTCGATGGCCAAGGTCGCGGCCAGTGTTTCGTCGGCGGCCAGGTCCAGCCAGCCGACCAGAATGCGCCCCGCGGTCAGGCCCTGCGACTTGACGGCTTCGGTGTAGGAGCCCATCGCGAGGGGCTGACGGATCTTGGGCCGCGCGACGATCGTGGTGCGGCCGCGGCGTTCGACCCGGCCCGCGAGCAGGAGTTCGCGCAGCGCCTGGCGCACCGTTTCGCGAGCGACATCGTAGGTCTCGGCGATCTCACGCTCGGCGGGAAACGGGTCACCTACCTGCATGTCATCGAGCATTCGATCCAGCTGCGCGCGGACGACTTGATGTTTGAGCACTCGGGGTTCAGCGGGTGCGGTCATTGCACGAGCGTATCAAATCTTGGTCTAGACCAAGAAAGTCGATTGCTGTTTACCTGCTGCTTCCCCGGCATGCACGTCTTGGTATAGACCAAGGATCACCGTCATGGGCATGAAGATTCGCATGCGCCGCCCCGCCTTGATCGCCGCGGCGTTCGCCGCAACACTCTTACTCGCCCTCGCAGGCTGTTCGGGATCCGATTCCGGCGCGGTGACCGCGCAGGGATTCCCCGAAACCCTGACTCTGGCAGCTATCCCGGCAGAGAACTCGACTGACCTCAAAGCCAGCTACGAACCGCTGATCAAGATACTCGAGAAGGAGACCGGCTCGAAGGTCGAGTTCGTCCAGGCGTCCGACTACGCGGGTGTGGTCGAGGGCATGATCGCCGGCAACGTCGACCTCGCCTTCTTCGGCCCGTTCGCCTATGTCGTTGCCGGTGTCAACGGTGCCGACATCACGCCGGTGGGCGCGGTCATCAAGAACAAGGGCGCCACACCCGGCTACCAGTCCTACGGGCTGGCGCGCTCGGACGCGAGTTCGATCACGGGGCTGAAGGACTTCGCGGGTAAGAAGGTGTGCTTTGTCGATCCCAGTTCGACCTCGGGATTCCTGTATCCGACCGCCGGTCTGATCGAGGCCGGGGTCATCAAATCCGGTGCGGAGGCCGACATCTCGGCCGGGATGTCCCCGATCTACGCCGGCGGACACGATTCCTCGGCGCTGGCCATCGCCCACGGTGACTGCGACGCCGGCTTCGCCTTCGACACCATGGTCGACAAGACCATGATCGACAAGGGCGATCTGAAGGCAGGCGAACTCAAGACGGTGTGGAAGTCCGAGATGATCGCGGGGTCGGTGTTCGCGGCCAACAACGCGCTGGGCACCGCGGCCGTCGAAACGCTCGCGGCGCTGTTCACCGAGAAGGTCAACGTCGAGAATCTGGAGCGCGAAGGGTACTGCGCCGGCGATGCCTGCCGCATCACCGACGAGCGCGCGTGGGGTTTCGTCCCCGTCACCGACACCGACTACAGCGGCGTCCGCAAGGTCTGCACGGTCACCGGCTCCGAGAAGTGCAAGGGCTGAGCAGCATGACCACTCCCGGACAGGTCGTCGCAGGAGACGATCTGGTCATCACCGCACGTGAGGTCACCCGACGATTCGGGGACACCCTCGCGCTCGACAACGTCTCGCTCGACGTGCACCGCAGCGAACTGCTCGTCCTGCTCGGCCTGTCCGGGTCCGGCAAATCCACCCTGTTGCGGTGCCTCAACGGCCTGCAACCGGTGAGTTCGGGAACCGTGGAAGTCGGCGGAACTCGCGTCGACCAAGCGTCCAAGCGGCAGTTGCGGGCGCTGCGCCGCAACGTCGGGTTCGTGTTCCAGGACTTCAATCTCGTTGGCCGACTCAGCTGCCTGGAGAACGTGCTCATCGGCGGTCTGGCCCAGCTGGCCCTGCCACGCTACGGCGCGCTGACCTATCCGGCGAAGATGCGGGCGGCGGCCCTCACGCATCTGGATCGGGTCGGGCTCGCCGACTTCGCGCAGCGGCGCGCCGACACGTTGTCGGGTGGGCAGCAGCAGCGGGTAGCCATCGCGCGCACCCTGATGCAGCAGCCCGGACTGCTGCTCGCCGACGAACCGGTCGCGTCGCTGGATCCCGAGAATGCCGCCATCGTCATGGATCTGCTGTTCCGGGTGTGCATCGAGGAGAAGCTGACGGTGGTGTGCACCCTGCACCAGGTCGACCTCGCGCTCGGCTGGGCCCATCGCATCGTCGGCCTGCGCAATGGACAGAAGGTGCTCGACCGGCCTGCCGTGGGGATGACCCGCGACGACGTGATGAGTGTCTACCAGCGCGTCGACCCCGCGGTCGTGGCGCGGCCGGAACCGTCATGACCACCACGCTCGACAAGCCCCCGATCCGGCCGCGGCCTGGTCTGCTGCACCTGATCGCCCTCGCCTTTCTCGCCGCCACGCTGATCTCGGCGTGGTTGATCGACTTCGCGCCCGCCGCGCTGCTCGACGGCGCCGACGACGTGGTGGCACTGCTGGAACGGATGCTGCCGCCGCGGCTCGACAATCCGGGGCGGATCGCCGACCTGGCGGTGCAGACCCTGTTGATGGCCGTCCTCGGCACGGTTCTCGCCGCCATCGCCTCGGTGCCGCTGGCCTTTCTGGCCGCGCGGAACACGAGTCCGCACCCGGCCGTCTACGCGGTGGCCAGGGCGATCATCACCTTCTGCCGGGCCATGCCCGACCTGCTGTTCGCGGTGCTGTTCGTGCGGGCTCTCGGCATCGGCGTGCTGCCCGGCATCCTCGCGCTCGCGCTGCATTCGATCGGCATGCTCGGCAAACTCTTCGCCGACGCCATCGAGGCCACCGACCCCGGGCCGCGCGAAGCGGTACGGAGCACCGGCGTCGGCTATTTCCGGGAAATGCTCAATGCTGTTGTTCCCCAGGTTGTTCCGTCGTGGATCGGCACCTTCGTCTATCGGATCGACATCAACCTGCGGATGTCGGTGGTGCTCGGATTCGTCGGTGCGGGTGGCATCGGATTCGCGTTGCAGGACGCGCTGCGCGGGCTGATCTATCCGCGGGCGCTCGGTATCGTCGGGGTCATCCTGGTCGTCATCACCGCGATGGAACTGCTGTCGATTGCGATCCGGCGGATGCTCCTCGACCCTGCGCACACCCGCCCCGGCTTCGACCGTGCGGTGCGTTTCGGCTTCAGCGGGTTGCTGATCGGCGCGGTTCTCGCCGCGTTCGTGGTCCTCGACCTGAACCCGGGCTCGTTGTTCACCTGGATCGGGCCATCGGTCGAGATCTTCGGGCGGATGATTCCGCCCGATTTCGACGCGCTGGGCACGGACCTGTTCGAGGCTGCCGCCCAGACTGTCGCGATCGGCGTCGTCGCCACGGCGATCGGGATCGTGTTCTCACTGCCCGTCGGTATTCTCGCCGCGCGCAATGTGACCCCGAACGCCGCGCTGTACTGGCTCGCGCGGGCCTGGATCCTGCTGGTCCGCGCGGTGCCCGAACTCATTCTGGCCGTGGTCTTCGTCGCGGCGCTCGGGCTCGGACCGGTAGCCGGTACCTGTGCGCTGGCGATCGGGTCTGTCGGGTTCCTCGCCAAACTGGTCGCCGACGCCGTCGAGGAGATCGAGCCGGGACCGATGGAAGCGGTGCGGTCGATCGGCGGTGGCTGGTGGGCGACGCTGTTCGCCGCGGTGCTCCCGCAGTCGATGCCCGCGATCGTCGGGGCCGGGCTGTATCTGCTCGACGTCAACGTGCGGACCTCGACGATTCTCGGCATCGTCGGGGCGGGCGGCATCGGCTTCCTCCTGTTCGAATCGATCCGCACGCTGAACTTCGACGTCGCGGGCGCCATCGTGATCGTCATCTTCGTGATCGTCTACGCCATCGAAAGGTTGTCCGGATGGATCCGCTCTCGTCTCGTCTGACCACCGCCGCGATCTGGGTCGGCGGCTCGGACATCGAGTTGCGCCAGGTCGAGATCCCCGACCTGGCCGATGGCGAAACCCTGGTGCGAGTACGCCTGGCGACGGTGTGTGGCAGCGACCTGCACACCGTCACCGGCCGCCGGTCCGGCGCGTGCCCATCGATCCTCGGCCACGAAGCCGTGGGTGAGGTCGTCGCCGTCGGTGCGGCCACGACGGCCGTGGTCGGGCAGCGCGTGATCTGGTCGGTGACCGTCACCTGCGGCAAGTGCGCCCGCTGCCGGTCCGGGCGCACCGCCAAGTGCGAGTCGGTGCGCAAGGTCGGGCACGAGCCGTTCCACGGCGACTGGCCGCTGTCGGGCGCCTATGCCCAGCACATCATCCTGCCGCGCGGAACGACGATAGCCGTTGTGCCACCGGATCTTCCGGATGCGGTGGCCGCGCCCGCCGCGTGCGCCACCGCGACCGTCATGGCCACCATCGACGCCGCCGGTGACCTGCGAGGCCGCCGTGTCCTCGTCGTCGGCGCGGGCATGCTCGGCCTCACCGCCGTCGCCGCGTGCGCCGAGGCCGGCGCCGAGGTGCAGGCGGTCGACATCGATCCGGACCGGCTGACCACGGCGCACCGGTTCGGCGCCACGACCGCAGACACCGATCCCGTGGACGTCGCCATCGACTACACCGGGTCGGCGAGCGCCATCGACGCGGCGCTGCGCCGGCTCGACATCGGCGGCGTCCTCGTCCTAGCGGGTTCGGTCGCCCCGACGCCGCCGTTGCCGGTCGACCCGGAAACACTGGTCCGTCGCTGGCTCACCATCACCGGCGTGCACAACTACGAACCGCGGCATCTGCGGCGAGCCGTCGACTTCCTGGTTCGCACTGTGCGCGAGTACCCGTGGGACGAGGTCGTCGCCGAGCCGGTCGCCCTCACGCAGCTGGGCGCCGCTCTGCATCGGCCGCCGATCGGGATTCTGCGGACCGCCGTGGCCCCCCGCCTGTAACCCAGCTCACTCTCCGTACGGTTTCGCAGTGCGCTCCCCTAGTATCGGCACACGGTATCGCCGGGCCGGTCCGGTGCGGGACCGGCGGCATGGAGGGCAATCTAGTGAGGCAGATCCTGTTGTCGGCCGGGATCGCCCTGGTCGTCACCATTACGCTCACGCCCGGGCTGATCCGGATCTTCGCGCGGCGCGGGTTCGGGCAGGAGATCCGGATCGACGGGCCCGCCAGCCATCAGGCCAAGCGCGGGACGCCCACGATGGGCGGGCTGGCGATCGGGGCCGGGGTGTGGTCCGGGTATCTGGGATCGCATCTGATCGGGCTGCTGTGGGACGCGCCGGGGCCGAGCGCGTCGGGGGTGCTGGTGCTGCTGCTGGCGTCGGCGCTGGGCATGGTCGGCTTCCTCGACGACTCGATCAAGCTGCGCAAGCATCGCAATCTCGGGTTGACCGCGGCCGGTAAGTACATCGGGCAGATCGGGGCGGCGGTGGTGTTCGCCGTTCTGGCGCTGCGTTTCCCCGGTGCCACGGGGCTCACGCCCGCCGGGCGCAACCTGTCCTATGTTCGCGATATCAGCACCATCACCTTCGCGTCGCTGTTCTTCATCGCGTTCATCGTGTTGCTGGTGGTGGCGTGGTCGAACGCGGTGAACATCACCGACGGGCTCGACGGGCTGGCGGCGGGTTCGATGAGCCTCACGCTCGGCGCCTACGTGGTGATCACGCTCTGGCAGTACGACAACTCGTGCGAGATCAGCCCGGGACGGGCCTGCTACACGGTGCGGGATCCGCTCGACCTGGCGATGGTCAGCGCGGCGGGCGCGGCGGCGTGCATCGGATTCCTGTGGTGGAACGCGGCGCCGGCCAAGATCTTCATGGGCGATACCGGTTCGCTCGGGCTGGGCGGTTTGCTGGCGGGCCTGTCGATCACCAGCCGCACCGAGCTGCTCGCGGTGGTGATCGGGGCGCTGTTCGTCGCGGAGATCATGTCGGTGGTGCTGCAGATCGTGGTGTTTCGCACGACCCATACGCGGCTGTTCCGGATGGCGCCGTTCCATCATCACTTCGAACTGAACAACTGGCCCGAGACCGCGGTGATCATCCGGTTCTGGGTGCTGGCCGGGATCGCGTCGGCGACCGGACTGTGCCTGTTCTACGGCGAGTACATGACTTCGCTCTAGTTGTCGGACGCTGCCGCTACGCTGACCCGACCGAGCGAGGGAGGTCGCCGCAGTGAGTGCTGAGATCGTCGTGCAACCGGGCCACGATATCGCCGCCGACGTCTCGTTCGAGCTCGAGGAGCTCGACGAACTGGTCGGCGAACTGCTCACCGACCATGCCGAACGCGCGGCCCGCGACGCGCGGATCGTCGCGTTGCGCCTGGGGATCGGCGGGCAGCGCCCGGAAACCCTCACCCGGATCGGCGCGCGCTACGACCTGGCCCGCGACCGGGTCCGCCAGCTCTACGCCAAAGCGGTCGGGCGGATCGTGCGCGATGCCGCGCGCTCGGGACACCGGTCGGCACGGGTGTTCGCGCGCCGCTATCCGGTCGAGGCGGGTGATCTGCGCCTGGTGCGCATGCTACTGGCCGAGACCTACGCGACCGATACCGACCTGGTGGCCATGGAATGGTCGTATCTGAAGCTGCGGCTGGCCGGCCATGAGCCGGGCGACGCCAAGCGGGTCGCGGGCTACGTGATGCAGCGAATCCTGGGCTGGCAGAAGAAGACCGCCAGCATTCTGGCCAAGCTGCACGTGCCCGAGGACGGCACCGACGAGCTGCTGCTGGATCACGTCGAATGGCCGACCGGGTCCGCCGCACCGCTGCCGACCGAATCGGCGCGGGTGGCCGACGGTGACGACGACGGCCGCGGGCGGTTCTACCTGGCGAAGGTGGGCCGCGACGTCGCCTACGACTCGGCCATGGTGGCCCGGCTGCTCCGGACCCTCGATGCCGACCCGGCCGTGGCGGCGTTCCAGGAGGAACCGACCGCGCTGACCTACCGGTTCGGCGACGCGGAGCAGGTGCACTATCCGGCGGTCGCCGCGCAGCTCACCGACGGTCGCGCCGTGCTCATCGATGTGGTCCCGTTGGGCCGCATCGCCTTCCACCACAATCGGGTCCAGACCGAACTCGGCCGCACCTACGCGCACGAGCACGGCTGGGGCTGGCTCGTCTGGACCGGCAGTGCGCTCGGCCCGACCCAGCTCGCGGACCGCACGGTCGATACCTCGATCGAGGACCGCCTCGCCACCGAGCTGGAACACGGACCCTACGATCGGCCCGCGCTGGCCGCGGTGAGCGCGGAGACCGGCCTGGATCTGCTCGACCTGGCCGGTCTCGTCTTACGCAACGACTGGCGGTGGGACCGGGTGCCGATGCGGCTCAGCGCATCACCATCGCGCCGACCATCACCGTGAGGACAAGCAGCATCGCGCAGCAGGTGAGCCACTGGTATTGATTCAGGGTGCGATCCATCCGGCCGATGCTCGCGCGCAGGCTCGCCGCGACGCGCTGCTGGGCGACGAGTTCGCTGCGCAGCCCGGCCATCGTGATGGCCTCGGCGTCGGCATTCACGCCCGCCCGATCGATCCGGTTGTGCAGGCGCCCGACCAGTCGCTGCTTGTCGCGCACGGCCTGACGCGAGACCGCCAGCTGCACGCGTTGATCGCGCAACTCGGTGCGCTGATGCTCGATCATCGCGGCCTGCGCTGCGGTGTGCCGTTCCCAGGTGCCCACGTCGGCCCACCCTCCTGTTGTGAGATCCGCGTGCCCCCAATGGATTTCGCCGGACACCCAGCCTGCGAGAAAATCGCGCAACTCCGCGCCGGCGCGCACCGGGGCGGCGAAACCGGTGTCGCCCGCGGCGAGTATGCCCTGGTCGATGCGATAGTCGGCGGCCGCGGGCGCGAAATCGGCGATGCCGACCGCGGGGACCAGGGGCACCCAGAAACCCTGTGGACACACCCACAGCACGTCGTCGATTCCGGCGGCCTGCAAGCGTTTCCGGTGTGCGCGTGCCGCGGTGATGTCGAGGGGCCCACTGCGCACCTCGACCACGCAGCGCCGGTCGCCGCGGCGCCAGTAGATGTCGACCGGGATATCGTCGATGTGCGCGTCGACCTGGGCCTCGTCGGCGCCCGCAGCAGTGAGCCTGCCGCAGATCCAGTGTTCGAGACGCTGCGTATTCCATTGCGTGGCGGCGCATTCGGGGCACCCACAGCCGTAGCCGGTACGTTCGGTGACGGCGCGACGGCTGCCCTCGGAAATACCCAGTTCGTCGAGCAACGCTCGGCGTCCACACGCCACCTGGGTCTCGCTCAGCCGCTTCGTCCTCACACCATCACTCCCTCACCATGGGACCTGCCGTAGGCTCACGCGCACGTCCTGGACACCAGGTTCCCGCAGCCGCCGAAAAGGCGCCAGCCCCCTTGACCCGCGTTCGGGTGCGTCACCGATCGGTGATCGAGATCACAAACGCGACTCTGCTTGTATATCAAGCCATTTCATTGTGCCAACGTCGCACGATGCCGCCTATATCTTGATCATTTCGATACACAGACCCGGCCTGTTGCATGTCCGTTTCATCCTGATTGCGAATCAGTTCGGCGCGTCGTGGAGGAGGTCACGACAACACGTGCTGTTGCCCCGATGGATATGATCGCTGCGGCCGAGGCGGGCACGCTCGGGCGACCACGGGAAGTAGGGTGTGCATGAACCACGCTGAGCACGACGAATCCATCGGGTCGATGCTGGCGAGTATCGCCACGGCGCTGCGTGAAGTCAGCGACAAGCTCGATATCGTCGCCGCGCGGGTCCAGCTCGATGTGCCCATCTTCCCGGTCGACGAGGATCTGCCCGACCACACCCGGATCCGGCGGCTGGAATCCTGGGCCTTCCGTGCGTCACAGGACATTTCACGCCTGAGCTCCCGGCTCGACGCTCTCGACAACGGCGGTGAGACCGATTCCGGTCCGGTCCGGGACACCCGCAGCCGCCGCGAGGTCCGCGAAGCCGCGGAGGCGGCCGAACGCGCCGTCGACGGATTCGGCGACCACCTACCGGCTCCCGATCCTTTACCGGCGCACCAGGACCGCGACGCCGACGGCTCCCGGCCACCGCTGGAACGCCGCAACTCCCCCACCCGGCCGGCCACCGACCACCTCGGTGACCCCACCGCGTTAGCCGCGACCCCGGTCCCGCGCACCGCACCGGCCGAGGCGCCCTTCGGCCAACCGGTCTCGTTCGACAGTGCTTCGTTCCCCGCGGTCGACGCCGGTAGCGAAGCGCCGGCACCGAGCCGGCGACCCGCGCCCGCGCGACTCAGCGGGGCAACCACCAGCGCTGGGCCCGGTGAGCGGGTCGCGCCTGCCTCGACCGGCAACGCGCCGTCGACGCGCGGGACCAACGGCGTGGCCGGTGACATCGCTTCCCCACGCAACGGCACACCGGTGCCCGCGGTGATCGGAACGGTGCTCACGGCCCCCACCGGCGATCACACATCGGGAACAGGTGCGCCTTCCCCGACGAAACATGGCGCGGCGGCGCCGTTCGAAGGTCGTGTGCCCACGTCAGGTCTCGACGGCGCCGACCGCGCCACACCGTCGGCCGCCGCGAGCTCGACCCTGCCGGGGAGCTCGGAGCTGAGCGCCGTCGTGCGTGAGGGTGGCGTGAACGGGTTGGGGCCCAGTTCCGGTGCGATGAAGCAGGTTCCGGTCGAACCACCGGTGCGGAGCGCGGCGGCCGGTGATCCGCTGACGGCGGACATCAGCGCCGATGCCGTGATCGAGCGGGCTCGCCCGGTCAAGAAGCCGACGGAGAGCTCGGCCATCGAACTCGGCGCTGCGTCGCCGGATGCGCTGTCCGGCAATGGGAGTGGTGCCGCACGGCCCGCGCCGTCGCGTTCGACCCATGACCTCCCGTCCTCGGGATTCACCGGCGAGCGGTCCGGTTCGAATGGCGTGCCGGTCAATGGATTCGACCCGCACACCCCCGACGCAGTGCTGCCTCGCGGCGAAAACATCCCGCTGGCAGGTGAATTCCAGCCCCGCCCCGACACCTCGGACGCACAGCCTGTGGTCAACACCGCCAACGGAATCCACTGGTCGTTCACCGACGATCCAGCGCCGACACCGACGGACCCGGACCGAAACGGACACGCCCGCAACGGTTTCACCACCGGCTCCGCGCATCGCACCGATTCCCTCTTCGACGATTTCACCCCGCGTGAGCGCCTCACCACCGGCGAAACGGCCGAGCCGCCTGCCGCCCCCGGCCCGCCCGCACGCCTCACGCCACCGGCAGAACTCACCACCCAGCCGAACCACCTCCCGGTGACTCCGACGCACTCCGCGGGCCCATCGCCCGTCAACGGCTCGAGCGACGGCCCTGCCCACCCGAGTCTGTCGAACACCGACCGGCCGGCGAACGGCGGCAGGCTACCCGACCCCGCCGGCCTGTCCGGCCAGGCACCGCCCGCGAACCACGCGGCGCTCACGAACCACGACTTCGATCCCCCGACCCTCGGCCTGCCCACCGGGCGTGACGCAGCGACGAGCACCCCTGACCCCCTCGAACGCCCTGTCGCCGACCCGATTCCGCCCACCGACACCGACGCGGCCGGCATCACCGTCACCGGCACCTATCGTGCCTTCGACATCGAACGCGCCCACGTCGACAAGCTCCAGGCCATGCTCGACGAACTGAAACGCTCGGCGGGCCTCCCCCCGGGCCGCCGCGACGTCTTCGGCCCGCCGACCCCGGAACTCGGATAACCGCCCGCCTTCGTGGCAACGTCTGTCAGGCGGGCGTAGCGAGCGTGACGAGGCCGGGGTCCACGTCCGGTTTCGGGGGTTCGTGCAGGACGGTGCCGATGAGGTCGCGCAGGGCTCGATGGCCCGCGTCGGCGGTGTTGCGTGGGTGCCACGCCATGGCGACGACGGGGGCGGGTAGTGGCAGCGGGATTTCGAACATCGCAAGGCCGAGTGCGGTGCGTGCGGATCGGGACAGCAGTTCCGGTGCGGGGCAGACCAACTCGGTCGAGGCGAGGGTGAGCAGGGCGGTGGGGAGGTCGGGGACGGTGGCCACCACGCGGCGGGTGCGGCCGTGCAGGGCCAGGCGGTCGTCGATCGGGCCGTGGGTGCGGCCGGTGGGGGAAACCTCGAGGTGCCGAGCCGAGGCGTAGGCGGCGACCGTGGGACGCTCGGTGGCGAACGGGTGGTCGGGGGCGGCGACGCCGATCCAGCGGTCGGCGAACAGGCGCTTGACCACCGTTTCCGGATCGGTCTGCCCGATCATGCCGACTTCGACATCGACCCGGCCGTCGCGCAGGGCCACCGCGCCGTCGGCGGCATCGGCGGCCAGCAACCGCACCGTCACCCCCGGCAGTTGTGCGTGCACCGCGGCCAGCAGCGGTCCGGACAGCCGGGCCCCCACCGAATCACCCACGCGGACAACGAAATCGCGGTGCCTGCCGGGACCGTGTCCGTCGCGGGCGGTGAGCAGCGACCGGCCCTGATCGACCAGGCTCGCCACATCGTGGCGCAATTCGAGTGCCCGTGGCGTCGGCACCATCTGCCGACCGGAGCGCACGAGCAGCGGATCGCCGAGCACCTCGCGCAACCGGGTGAGGGTGCGACTCATCGCCGAGGTGGAGGTGTGCAGCCGCCGGGCCGCCTCGGTCACGCTGTTGGTGTCGAGCAGCGCGTCGAGAGCGAGCAGTAGGTTCAGATCCAGCGCGTCCACGCGAGGATTATCACCAACGCACCGATCGCCGCCAAGCGAAGCCGACGGCGATCCGGCGTGTCGGCTACCGCTCCGCTACGGGCGCCGGGGTCCGCGCCTCGGGAGCGGCCACCGCGCGATTGCGCAGCACCCCCCGATAGGACGAGGGCCGCACGGGTCGCACCCACTGTGCCAGCCTCGACAGGAACGGCAGCGGCGTGCCGAGATCGTCGAGCATCTCGTCGATATTGGCCAGCGAGAACGGGACCACCGAGGCGCCGTGCGCGTGGTTGCCGTCGCTGCGCAGCCGCGACCATTCCAGGCGCGCGTCGATCTCGTTGTTCATCAGCTCGGCCATCGGCGGCACGAACCGGCCCGTGAGCAGCCCGGCGATCCAGTGCGCGCTCACCTCGGCGCTGAGTGCGCTCACATTGGAGCTGTTGTAGCCGGCGAAGCTCAGGTTGGGGATCTCCACCGGCAGGATGTGGCGGTAGAGCCGGAAGTCGCTCACCTCGTCGGTGAGGGCGCGCCGCACGAACGGGGTGAGGAACGGGACCTCCTGGCGATACCCGGTAGCGCACAGGACGATCTCGGCCAGTTTCAGGCTGCCGTCGGCCAAGCGCACCGCGGGCCCGTGTGGCCCGCCGATCAGTTCGGTGATCTCGGTGTCGCGGTGCACGCTGATCCGGCCCGCCTCGACCTGCTCGGCGAAGCCTTCGGTGGCCAGGCTCGCGCTGCTGGTGCCGATCTCGGAGATCGGGCCCGTCGGCACCAGATCGAGCTCACGCAGCCGCAGCTTGCGCGTCACCCGCTCCTGCAGCAGGTCCATGTTCGCCTGGCGCAGCGCGAGGCGGTCGAGCAGTCGTTCGGCGCGGTGCGGGAAGCGCGAGGGGAAGTGCGCCTCGCCCGCGCGGGTCAGCAGCAGACGCTCGTAGTCGGCGCCGAAGCCGAGTTTGCGCGGCATCTTCCAGGTGAGTCTGCGTGCCACCACGGTGGTTTCGTCGGCGATATGGCTGACGGCCTCGGCCACATCACACGCGGACTTGCCGTAGCCGAGCACGACCACCGAGCGATCACGCGCCTGCTCGACATCGTGGAAATCCGAGACGTGGCACAGTCGCCCGCCCGCGGCGCGGAATGCCGCGGCCCCTGGCAGGTTCGGCAGCACCGGGTCGCTGTAGACGCCGTTGGCGACGATCAAGTGGTCGCAGGTGGTGCGGTGCCCGCCCCGCTCGTCGCGGATCTCGAGCAGCCAGCCGCTGTCGACCGGGTCGGCCGCCACCACCTCGGTGCCCAGCCGCAGGTGCGGGCCGAGGCCGAACTCCTGCACGTATCCGGCCAGGTAGGCCTGCATCTGCTGACCGTCGGGCCAGCGGGGGAAATCTTCGGGCATCGGGTGATCGCTGAAGGCGTACGTGGACTTGCTGTTCTGCGCACGAAGTCCCGGATACCGGCGGGTGGCACTCCACACACCGCCGACGTCGGGGGCCCGGTCGAAGACTTCGACCGGGAACCCCGCCTGACTCAATACCTTCGCGCAGGCCAAACCCGCCACTCCCGCACCGACGATCCCGATGCGGCTACCGCTCGTCATGCGCAGGAGACTACTCGGACAGACACCGAAGTTGCCACCGCGCTGGACAGGTCATAGTCGCTCGGCAGCCGGGGTGACCCGTGCTGTACTGGAAGGATGACCAACAGTTCCGTCATCGTCGACCGGGCCGGACTCTGGGACGCCGAGGCGCTCAGCGATGTCGCCGCCGCGACTTTCCCGCTCGCCTGCCCGCCCGAGGCCACCGCGAGCGACATCGAGATCTTCCTCGAGCAGATGCTCTCGGGCGAACGCTTCGGCGAATACCTGTCCGACCCGGCCAGAACCGTACTCAAGGCCGTCGAGGGTGACGAGATCGTCGGCTACGCCATGCTCATCGCGGGCAGGCCGAGCGATCCCGAGGTCGACGCGCAGGTGAGCGCGGGCGAGGTGGTCGAACTGAGCAAGATGTACGTGCTGCCCGGACACCACGGCAGCGGTGTCGCCGCGGCGCTGATGGAGGCCGCGGTCGACACCGCGCGCAACTCGGGCGCCGGGACGGTGTGGCTGGGGGTCAACCAGGCCAACGAGCGCGCGCAGAAGTTCTACGCCAAGCACGGTTTTCGGCAGGTGGGCACCAAGACCAACATGGTCGGCAGCCAGCTGCACGCCGATTTCGTCTTCGAACGCGCGCTCTAGCCCTCCACGACCGCAAATTACACAGCTGCCTCGAAACGGGACAGGGCCAGCAGACGCGAGATCGCGCGCAGGTACTTCTTGCGGTAACCGCCGTCGAGCATCTCCTTCGAGAAGATCTCGTCGAGCTTCACGCCCGAGACCGTCACCGGGATGCTGGCGTCGTAGAGGCGGTCGGCCAGCACGACCACGCGCAGCGCGACAGCCTGATCGGTCACGGTGTGCACGTCGGAGATGAACACCGATGTCACGCCCTGGATCAGCGCACCGAACTTGGACGGGTGCAGGGTGCTCAGATGCTTCAGCAGCACATCGAATTCGTCGAGCGTGGAACCCGGGGTGGCCGCGGCGCGCTCGACGAGCACCTCGTTCGAGGTGGGTTCGGGAGCGGGCGGCAGGTCGCGGTGACGGTAGTCGGGGCCGTCGACGCGGACCGGATCGAAGATCGAGCCGAGCTTCTTGATCTCGCGCAGGAAGTCCGAGGCCGCGAAACGACCCTCGCCCAGCTGGCCGGGCAGGGTGTTCGAGGTCGCCACGATGGAGACGCCGCGGGCCGACAGCTCGGTGAGCAGTCGCGAGACCAGCATCGTGTCGCCGGGATCGTCGAGTTCGAACTCGTCGATGCACAGCACGCTGTTGGCCGAGAGCCGTTCGACGGCGTTGTTGAAGCCCAGCGCGCCGACCAGGTTGGTGACCTCACCGAAGGTGCCGAACGACTTGGGCGCCGGGGAGCTGTGGAAGATCGAGGCGAGCAGGTGGGTCTTGCCGACACCGAAGCCGCCGTCGAGATACAGGCCGGCGCCGGAGATGGCCTTCTTCTTGCCGAAGAGGCTCTTCTTCGAGGCGGCCCTGTGGATTTTCGCCACCTGACCTGCGAAGGCCTCGGCCTTGGCGACCGCGGCCGCTTGGCTCGGTTCGTTCGGGTCCGGGATGTAGGAGGCGAAGCTGACCTCGTCGAACATGGGCGGGGGCACCATCTGCGCGACTAGTTGGTCGGCCGGGACCTCCGGATGGCGATCGACAAGGCGTTCTTGCATATACGAAGCTTAGGGACGTGGTTCCATCGATCCCTATGCAGCGTATCCACAATGTGACCCAGCTCGCAGACCTCGACGATGACGCACTGGCCAGGTGCTACGCCTACCCGCGCCATCTGGACGAGCCGTGGGTGCGGGCGAACTTCGTCAGCAGCATCGACGGGGCGTTCACCGTGGACGGGGTTTCGGAAGGCTTGGGGACCCCGGCCGACAAGCGGGTGTTCAAGGTCCTGCGCGAGCTGGCAGACGTGATCGTCATCGGGGCGGGCACAGTGCGCGCGGAGAACTACGGCGGCGCGGGCACCGACCCGCAACGCCGCATCGCCCACCACCAGCAGGGAATCGGCGGTCACCCCGACGGCGCCGCCCCACCGATCGCGGTGGTCACCGCTACCGCGCAACTCGATCCCGGTTCGAAGTTCTTCACCGAGGCCGAGGTCGCGCCGCTGATCATCACCACCAGCCACGCGGCGCCCGAGCAGATCGCCGCACTGGAGAACGCGGGCGCGGAGATCGTGATCGCCGGTACTGCCTCGATCATGCCCGCCGCGCTGATCAGGGTGTTCGCCGAGCGCGGGCTGCACCGCGTGCTGTGTGAAGGCGGACCGCACCTGTTCGGGCAGCTGGCCGAGGCCGGCCTGGTCGACGAACTGTGCCTGACCACCGCCCCGCTGCTGGTCGGGGGCGCGGGCGGGCGAATCTCACTGTCGGCGAGCACATTCGACCTGCCGATGACGCGCAAGCAGTTGGTGCTCGACGAGGACGGCACTGTCCTGGCCCGCTGGGCCCGTCGATGAAACCTGGCGCCGAACCTGGCAGTGTGTAGCGCATGCGTTGGACTCGGGCCGCGGCAACGGCCGCGACACTGTCGATCATGCTCGCGGGCTGCGGGGCCGGGCCGTCGGATCGGCCTGTCGTCGCGGTCGAACGCCCCGGGGCCGGTGGCGCGCAGACCGAGGCCCCCGCGCCGCAGGACCTGGCCAAGGCCGAGGTGCCCAAATCCGATCTCGCCTGGCGTGATTGCACCGCGGCCACCCTGAGTTCGCTCGACTTCGGTGCCGCCCCCGCGGGCCTGGTCCTCGAGTGCGCCGAGTTCTCCACCCCGATCGACACCGCGGGCACCGTGCTCGGCACCTTCCGCGCGGGCGCCCTGCGTGCCCGCCTGCCGCAGACGCCCGCCGACGCCGCCCCGCTGGTACTCACCTCCGGCTCGGATCGTTCGTCGGCCTCGACGCTGGCCGGGCTGGCGATCGGGCCCAACAGCGCGTTGCTGGCCGCGCAGCCGATCGTCGCGGTGGACCGGCGCGGCATCGGCGCCTCCCAGCCCATCGACTGCATTCCGGCGCAGCTGCGCGCGGTGATGACCGACCTCGGCCAGACCGGCGCCGGCAATGCCGATCAGGTCGGTGCCGTCGCGGGTTTCAGCCAGGACGCCACCATCGCCTGCCGCGATTTCCTGCAGCCCTACGAGGGCACCTTCGACGCGCCGCACGCCGCCGACGACATCGAACAGCTGCGCAAGCAGTGGCAGGTCGACAAGATCAACGTGCTCGGCGCGGGCAACGGCGCCAAGGTGGCCCTGAGCTACGCCCGCCGCTATGGCGACCACCTGGCCCGGCTCGTGCTCGACGCCCCCGAGCCGGTCGGCGCCGACGCCGCCACCATGGCCGAGGCGCGCGTCACCGGCGCCGAAGCGGCCCTCACCGCGTTCGCGCAGCGCTGCAAGGCGGCCGACTGCGCGCTCGGGGCCGATCCACGCGCCGCGATCACCGCGCTGATGAACAAGGCCAACAGCGGCGGGCTGGGCGACATCTCGGCCGCGGACCTGTCGACCGCGCTCACCGGATTCCTGTCCAGTCCCCGCGGTGACCAGGCGAATCGGGTCACCGCGATGGCCGATATCCTGGCCGCCGCCGACCGCGGTGACCGCGGACCACTGTCGGCCATGATCGTGCGCGAGGCCGCCGCGATCACCTCCGACGGCGAGTTCGTCAACCGGTGCACCGACAGCCAGCAGCCACCGACCGCGGACAAGGCCCGTGAACTCGCTGAGACCTGGTCCGGCAAATATCCGGTGTTCGGGCGCACCGCGGCCATCGGGCTGATGGTCTGCTCGGCCTGGCCGGTCTCCACCGCGGCGCCGCTGCCGTCGAAACTCGCACTGCCGGTGCTGGTGTTCGCCGGTGCCGCCGATCCGATCGTCGGCGGGGCCGCCGCCTCGGTGACCGGCGCGCTCGGCTCGGCCGGGGCCCGGCACGCCACGATGACCTGGCAGGGCTGGGGTCATCCGGTCGTCGGGCACTCCGGTTGTGCGCAGAAGGCGGTCACCGACTACCTCGCTGAGGGCAAACTCCCCGCCGACGGCGGCGCCTGCCCGGCCTGATCCGGGTCGGGGCAACCACCCGGTTCCGGCGCGTCATCCGGGTCCGGCGACACCATCGCTACCCGATCCGGTGTACCGTGCCCCAGTGTTGTTCCGACAGCTCGAGCCTCGTACCGCTCGCACCTCCGCCGAGGTGATCAAGTTCGCGCTCTGGCCCTTCGCGGTCATGATGGTGCTGAACCGCGTCTTCATCAAGGCGATCAACGGTTTCGTCACCGACGACTACCGGCCGGTCTACAACGCCTCGTTCGAGTTCCTGAACGGCAGGCCGCTGTACACCGCCGACTTCTCGTCGGTCGACCCGCATTATCTCTACTATCCGAGTGGAACGTTGCTGATCGCGCCGGTCGCGATCATCGACTACGAACTGTCGCGATGGCTGTTCATCGGGCTCAACGCTGTCGCGATTCTGCTCGCGTGGTACCTGCTGCTGCGCCTGTTCAAGTTCGGTCTCGGCTCCATCGCCGCGCCCGCGCTGCTGCTGGCGATGTTCACCTCCGAGACCGTGACCAACACGTTGGTCTTCACCAACGTCAACGGTTGCCTGCTACTGGCCGAGCTGCTGTTCATCACGCTGCTACTGGCGCGTCGGGACCTCTGGGCCGGCGTGGCGCTCGGTTTGAGCATCGCGGTGAAACCGACGCTGGCACCATTACTGCTGGTCGCGGCCGTTCGTGGCCAGTGGAAGGTGTTCATCACCGCGCTCGGTGTGCCGTTGGCGCTCACCGCGATCGCCTGGCCGCTGTCGGCCGACCCCGAGAAATTCTTCACCCATGTCGTGCCGTATCTGGGTGAGACGCGCGACTACTTCAACAGTTCGGTCGGCGGCATCGGGCTCTACTACGGGCTGCCGCACTGGATGATCCTGCTGACCCAGGTCCTGATCGCCGGTGTGGTCGCAGTCTCGCTGTGGCTGCTGTGGCGCTACTACCGCCACGACGAACTGTTCTTCGTCACCACGTTCTCCGGCGTGCTGCTCACCGCGTGGTTCGTGCTGCCCTCGCTGGGCCAGATGTACTACTCGATGATGCTGTTCCCGTTCCTGATGACAGTGGTGCTGCGCAATTCCGTGCTGCGCAACTGGCCCGCGTGGCTGGCGATCTTCGGGTTCATGACCTACGACAAGTGGCTCTCGGATCGCTGGCAGGGTGTCGGCCGCAACCTCGAATACCTGCGGGTGACCTTCGGCTGGGGGCTGCTGCTCATCGTCGTGTTCTGCGTGCTCGGCGATCGCTATCTGGCCGCGCGTCGCGAGGGCAGGCTGCAGTTCGGGATCGACCCGACGTGGATGAAGGACGCGCCCGATTCGCGCGACGGCACCGATGAGCCCGCGCCGGTCGCGCCGGTCGCGGATACCCCGCCGCACCGCGAGGATCCGGTGGCGCCGGTCGAGGATCGCGAGCCCGCGCTCAAGTAGTTTTCGGCTGGTGACGCACCGCTCACGGCGCGCACCGCCCGAAACCATTAGCGTGGAGCCATGAGTTCCGATACTTCGTTGCCCACGCCGCGCATCCAGCTGACGCCGCAGCAATGGCGGGCGAAACTGGACCCCGAGGAATACGCCGTCCTGCGCGAGGCGGCCACCGAGCGCCCGTTCATCGGCGAATACACCGACACCAAGACCGAAGGTGTCTACACCTGTCGTGCCTGCGACGCCGAATTGTTCCGCAGCACAGAGAAATTCGACTCGCACTGCGGTTGGCCGTCGTTCTTCGATCCCGCCGATTCCGACGCGGTGATCCTCAAGGCCGACGACACGCTCGGCATGCGCCGGGTCGAGGTGATCTGCGCCAACTGCCACAGCCACCTCGGACATGTGTTCGAGGGCGAGGGCTACCCCACCCCCACCGACCAGCGCTACTGCATCAACTCGATCTCGTTGCGCTTGCAGCCCACGGAGGGGTCTACCAGCTGAAACACCTGAAGCTCAATCGCTCGGGAAGCCCACCGCGGCCAGGTGTGGTCAGTTGCCGCGGGTGGGTGCGGTGCGCTTGGGGTAGACACCGTGGCCGACCTGTAAGTAGGACAGCCGATCGGCCAGCCGGGTGCTGAGCCGTCGGAGGGCGTCGTAGCCGTGGGCGTCTTTGCCGATCACGACACGGCCCTTACCCTTCACAGTCGTATCGACGATGCGGCGCGCCACCTGCTCGGGCTTGGCGGAGAATCCCTTGGCGAGCCACTCTGGCGCACCCATTTGCTGGGCTACCTTGCGCACCAGGTCGGTCCAGACCGAACCAGGAAGCACCGTGGTCACCGTGACATTCGAGCGGCCACGCAGATCCTGCGCCAGACCGTAACTGAACAGGGCGAGCGCGGCCTTGGACGCGCCGTACACCGCTGAGCCGGGCACCGGAACGATCGCCGACAGGCTCGAGGTGTTCATGATGACGCCCCGGGGTCGTTGCAGCAGGTGCGGGAGGAAAGCCCGCGACATCCACACCGCGCCGAAGAAGTTCACCTGCATCAGCGTCTCGATGCGAGCGTCGCTGAGGTCGGCGACGGTCTGCAGTTCCTGGGCGATTCCCGCGATGTTGAACAGACCGTCGACCTGTCCGTGGGCGGCGATCACGCTGTCCGGGAAGGCGGCCACGGCGGCGCGGTCGCAGATATCGATCGGGTGGGCGGTGAAGCGCTCGCGGTCCGCGACCAGTGCGGCGGTGGCGGCCAGCGCCTGCTCATCACGATCAGCGCCGACCACGACCGCACCGCGGGCGATCAGCTCCAAGGCGACGCATCGTCCGATGCCGTTCCCCGCTCCGGTGACGACGAAGACGCGTCCCTCGATCTGCCTGCGCGATCTCCCAGTTGTCGCGGACAGCGGTCTACTCATGATGTCTCCTCCCTCGGGTGTGTCAGCCGAGGGTCAGCTGGATCGGCTCGTGCGAAAGGGTGGGGCGATATACGCAGCGCGTGCCCGAGTAGATGGTGGGCATGCATTCGTTGCAGTGCACACACGCCGAGCGCGTCGATTCATCTACCTTGATGCGGTGCAGTAGATCCGGTTCGCGCAGCAGGGCCCGCCCCATGGCGACGAATTCGAAGCCCTCGGTCCGTGCCAGCTGCATGGTGTCGAGGTTGGTGATGCCGCCAAGGAGGATCAGCGGCATGGACAGTGCGCGCCGGAAGTGGCGAGCCCGCTCGAGCAGGTAGGCCTCCTTGTACGGGTACTCCTTCAAGAAGGACTTCCCGACCAGGCGGAAGCCCATGCGGGCGGGGGCGGGCAAGACTTTCGCGAACGAGCGGTGCGGGGGTGTGCCGTGGAACAACATCATCGGGTTCAGTAGCGAACTACCGGCGGTCAATTCGAGGGCGTCGAGCGCGCCGTCGGCCTCGAGCCAGGCGGCGAACTGGAGCGATTGGGGAATGGTGAGGCCACCGGCCTGACCGTCCTCCATATTGATCTTGGCCGTGACCGCGATCCGATCACCCACGGCATCCTTTACCGCACAGGCGATTTCACGTGCCATCCGAGCCCGATTGAGCAGTGATCCGCCGTAGGCGTCTTTGCGGCGGTTCAGCACCGGGCTCAGGAACGAGCTGGCCAGATAGTTGTGGCCGAAGTGAATCTCCACCGCGTCGAATCCGGCCTGCTCGGCCAGGCGTGCGGCCTCGGCGTGCGCGGCCACGGTGTCGGCGATCTCGGCGATGGTGGGAGTCTTGGTGAATCGCATGCCGAGCGGGTTGAACATCCGGCTCGGCGCGAGCGCGGGCACTCGATTGGAAGCGGCGTTGGCCACCGGTCCGGCATGACCGATCTGCGCGCAGGCGGCGGCGCCCTCCGCGTGCACGCCGTCGGTCAGCTTCCGCAGTCCCGCAACGGCTTCCGGGCGCATCCAGATCTGATGCCGATCGGTGCGACCGCCCGGTGCGACCGCGCAATACGCGACGGTGGTCATGCCGACACCGCCGGCGGCGACCTCCCGGTGGAAGTCGATCAGCTCCTCGGTGACCAGGGCGTCCGGCGTGCGGCCTTCGAAGGTCGCGGCCTTGATCACCCTGTTGCGCAAGGTGATCGGACCCAGGGTGGCAGGTGCGAAAATGTCGTTCATCACTGTTCTCCCGTCGGCGCGGTCAAACCGGCCACCACGAAATCTCGCAGTGTCTCGAGGTCCGGCTGCGTCATTCCGTGTTCCTCGATTTCGGGGCTGCCGAAACGCATGATGATCAGATCGAAGGCGAGCATCCACCGGCGGCGGCCCTCCTGGCCACTCAGCTCCGGGAGCAGCGTGACCCAGGTGGACATTCGGAACCACGGGCCTTGCCACGTCGTGAGATGCCGTCCGAGCACGAACCTCGACAGCAGTCGAAGATGCAAGCGGCCCAAGGGATCTCCCGCGAGCTGGACGAAGGGGGCCAGGATCGTGTCGACGACAGCGGGGAGCGAATCGCGTCCGGCGCTCGCGCGGGCCAGACCATCGGCCCACAGTGGTCCCAACCGGTCCTCGATCAGCGCACCGACCAGGGCTTCCTTCGAACCGAAGTGGTAGTGCACCGCGGCGGTGTTCGCACCGGCGGCGGCACAGATGCCGCGCACGGAGACCTCGTCGTACGGCTCGGTCAGCAGCAGTGATTCGGCGGCGATCAGCAGTCGCTGCCGTGTCCCCGTCTTGACCTCATCGACCATACACAGAAGTGAAACACGTTTCAATCGATATTTCAATCACTGTTTGAATCATCGGGTAAATACCCCTGCCCTGGTTACCGCCTGCGAGTCACCACCGGTTCCGGGCTTCCTCTGCCCATCCCACGACACCGTCCAGGTCGAGCCAGCGACCGTCCTCGCCGCGCACACGGCCGGCGAAGTCCCCGAAACACTGATGCGTTTCACCGGCGACGATCAGCAGGTTCGACACCGCGACGCGCTCATGGAACGGCCGGAACTCGACCTCGACCCGATCGCCGGTGATCGACCACGGCCGCAGCCAATCGGCGGTGTCGTAGTCCCAGCGCAGCTCATCGCTGATCTTCTGGAGGCGACCGTCGACAATGAGGGCGTTCTCGGTGCTACCGGTCCCGGCGGTCCACTTGCCACCGAACTGGATTCCCAATCCGGGCCGCGCACCGGCCGCCCAATTCCAGGTCATCGAGTACGGCCATTTTCCCCGGCTGTGGTCGAGTACCGCGAAACCCTCCTCGATCCGATGTACCTGCGAGCCCACGGTCAGCGTCCCGGACACCGGACGCCCCACATCCTTGACCGTGTATTGGAAGCGCCGCGTACTCCACGGCACCACCACGCCGAGCGACTCATGACCGGGAGGCAACGGCAACTGCGCCGAGAGCCGTACGCCCGAGGCACTGGCCTCGATCGCGCTACCGCCCTCGTCCTCGGAAATGTCGATCTCGACACCACCACCGCGCGCGGACGTGATACCCACACCGCTGCGCGCGGCCATCACCGTGCCGCGCGCCAGCGGCACCACCGCATCGCGCGCGATTTCCTCGCCGCTCTCCCGGTCGAGCACGTAAATCCCGTGCACCCCAGCGTAATCCAGCGACGATACGACAACGCCGACAATATGACGGGGAGTGACAATGCCCCAGTACTCCCAGCGCTTACACCGCCCCCAGCCACGCAGATCGGTCCGATGCAACGGCTGCCGCGTCCACCCGACGGCAGCCGGGTCGAGCCGACCGCCGGGTCGGCACAGATCGACCGGCGTGGTGATCTCGCGTTCCATGCTCGTCCTCCGACTTCTCACACCGCTTTACTACACGCGATGCGAACGGCAGGGGTGCGGATGGACTGACTACGGTCGGCGGCCGAGCTGGACAGTGTGCGGAATCGCCCTTCCCGGGCGTTACGGCAGTGCGGTGACCAGTTGTTCGACCTCGACCCGCGGTCCGGTGAAGAACGGCACCTCTTCGCGCACATGCAGGCGAGCCTCGGTCGCCCGCAGGTCACGCATCAGATCGACGATCCGGTGCAGTTCGGGCGCCTCGAACGCGAGGATCCACTCGTAATCGCCCAGTGCCATCGAAGTCACGGTGTTCGCGCGAACGTCCGGATATCCGCGAGCTTCCTTGCCGTGGTCGGCGAGCATCTTGCGACGCTCCTCGTCGGGGAGTAGGTACCACTCGTAGGACCGCACGAACGGGTAGACGCAGATGTAATTCCCCGCGTCCTCGCCCGCCAGGAACGCCGGAATGTGGCTCTTGTTGAACTCCGCGGGCCGGTGCACCGCGACATTGCTCCAGACCGGCGCGCTCGCCCGTCCCAGCTCGGTGGTCCGCCGGAAATCGGCGTACGCGGCCTGCAGATCCTCGACCCGTTCGGCATGGGTCCACAGCATGAAATCGGCGTCGGCCCGCAGCCCCGCCACGTCGTAGATCCCCCGCAACACCACGCCCTTGTCAGCGAGCCCGTCGAAGAACGCCCGCGCTTGCTTGATCGCCTCCGCCCGATCCTCACCGAGCACGCCCGGCTGAACCTGGAACACCGAGAACATCAGGTAACGGATGGTGGAGTTGAGAGCCTGGTAGTCGAGTCGCGCCATGGCATCCATGGTGCCACTGCGGCGTTTTCGCGTACCGCTCGGGCTCAGTCCAGGTTCGGCCTGCTCGCCCGCCACGGCGACGATTCGTCACTCCCGAACACCGAGGTAACCGTCGTCACCGCACCGTCGTGAAGTTCGACGGGCCCGAGATCGGGATCGAGAATCAGGATCCGTCCGCTGTTCTGCTCGCCGTTGATGGCCACAGCGAGCGATCATGCAATATCGCTATCGCCGACGCTCCACGACACGCCGCTGGTCAGTGCGCGCTACCCCGATCGGTGCTTTCGAGATCGCCCATCCAGCATCCGGATCAGCGCTGTGTGCTCTGGATACAAGCGTCAGCCACACGTTCCGCGGCGGCGGTGCCCGAGGCGACGCAGGCGGGGACGCCGACGCCGTGGAGGTAGGCGCCCGCTACAGCGAGGCCGTCGAGGGGGGCGAGAGCGGATTCGAGGGTGGCGATGCGGTCGGTGTGGCCGGGGGCGTACTGCGGGAGGCCGCCGGGCCAGCGTTGGACGACGGCTTCGAGTGGGGTGATCGGGATGCCGGTGACGGTGGACAGGTCCGCGACGGCGGCCGCGATCAGGTCGTCGTCGGTCCAGGACAGCGGTTGGTCGTCGCCGAGGCGGCCGAACGAGGCTCGGACGAGGGCGACGTCGCGTTCGGCCAGATGCGGCCATTTACGGCTGGACAGGGTGAAGGCCTTGGCGCGCAAGGGTTCTCCGGTGGCGACGAGGATGCCGGAGTTGTCCGGAAGTGGGGTGTCGCGCGGGATCGCCATGGCGACGAGCGCCGAGGAGGACAGCTCGATACCGGCGGCAGCCTGCGCGGCTACGGGTGCCACGTGGTGCAGCAGGCGGGCGGTGATCGGCGCGGGCGTCGCGATGACCACGGCGTCGACGGCGCCGAGCGGGTCGACCACCCAGCCACGGGGTGCGCGGGCCACCCGCGTCGCGGCCATCGTGGTGACGAAACGTGCTCCCGACGCTTCGGTCAGTGCGGCGAGCAGGGCTCCGTAGCCATCGCGCAGTCCACCGAATACCGGGGCCGAACTGGGGGCCGGCATCGCTGCGCAGACAGCCTCGGTGAGGCTCGAAGCGCCGTTGTCGAGTGCTTCGGCGAGGGTGGGCAGCGCGGCGCGGACGCCGATGGAAGCGCTGATCCCGGCATACACCCCGCCGAGCAACGGATCGACGCTCCGCTCGACCACCTGCCTGCCGAAACGGTCGCCCACCAGGGTTTGCACGTCGACGTCGGAGCCCGGCTCCCAATGCAGCGGCCGCTGCGGCTCGGTCGCGACCCGGTCGAGCGTCGCATCGTCGATCAGCCCGCGCAGCGACTCCGCATCAGACGGAATCCCCATCAGAGTGCGCCCCGGCAGCGGATGCGCCGCCCCCTGCGACCAGATCAGCGGCCGCTTCCCCGCAGGCCGCACCAACTGGTCGTCCAGGCCGAGTTCACTCATCAACTCGATCACCTCGGGTCTGCGCCCGACGAATGCCTCGGCCCCGAGATCGACTGGGTCCCCGGCCAATTCACGGGTGTGCAGCACCCCGCCGACCCGACCGCCCTGCTCGAGCACGACAATGTCGGCGTCCTCCCCCAGCCGCTGTCGCAACCGGTACGCCGCGACTAGCCCGCTGATTCCGCCACCGACGATCGCGATCCTCATGCCTCGACCGTAGCCGCGCGCGCACCGGCTGCCGACGCGCGCCCTGACCGATGTCGGCCGAGTCACTGTCCGTGGACTCCCCTCGCCGCCGGCGGCATCGAGGGGATCGAGCTCTACAGCGAATGCACCAACTCGACCAGCGCGGTCAATACGCCGGGATCGGTGTCGGGCAGCACGCCGTGGCCCAGATTGAAGATGTGCCCGGTCGCGCCGAGGGTGATCGCCTCGTCCGCTTCCCGGGCGATCCGGCGCGTCTCGGCCTCGACCGCGTCGAATCCGGCGAACAGGATCGCGGGATCCAGGTTGCCCTGCAAGCCTTTTCCGGCGCCGACCCGTCGCACGGCATCGGTAAGCGGCACTCGCCAGTCCACCCCGACCACATCCGCACCGGCCTCACCCATGGCACCGAGCAGTTCGCCCGTGCCGACACCGAAGTGAATGCGCGGCACCCCCGCCGAGGCGACTTCGGCGAACACCCGCTCCGAATGCGGCAGCACATACTCGCGGTAATCGGCCAGCGAGAGCGCGCCCGCCCAGGAATCGAACAGCTGCACCGCGTCGACCCCGGCCGCCAGCTGGGCCTGCAGGAAGGCGATGGTGATGTCGGTGAGGGCACCGAGCAGGGCGTGCCAGGTCTTCGGGTCGGCGTGCATCATCGCCTTGGTGCGCTCGTGCTGCTTGCTCGGCCCACCTTCCACCAGGTAGGAGGCGAGGGTGAACGGTGCGCCTGCGAAGCCGATCAGCGGAGTGTCGCCGAGCGCGGCGGTGAGCAGTCGCACGCCTTCGGCGACCGCGCCGACCTCTTCGGGGCGCAGCCGCGGCAGCGCGCGCACGTCGGCCTCGGTGCGGATCGGCGAGGCGATGACCGGGCCGACGCCGGGCACGATGTCGAGGTCGATGCCTGCCGCTTTGAGCGGAACAACGATGTCGGAGAACAGGATTGCCGCGTCGACGCCGTGGCGGCGGATCGGCTGCATGGTGATCTCACACACCAGCTCCGGGTCGAAGCACGACTCGAGCATCCCGATGCCCTTGCGCAGTTCGCGGTACTCCGGCAGCGACCGGCCGGCCTGACGCATGAACCACACCGGGCGCCTGCTGGGCGTCGCGCCGGTGGCGGCGGCCAGGAAAGGGGCATCGGTCAACCGGCGGCGGGTGTAAGTGCTCATCGCCGTTCATCCTAAGCGTCGAGCCCGGACAAACCTCACCCCCTGGCGGGTGTGGGACCGACAACACGTTTCAGCGGGTAGTGACCCGGAAGCCGTGTCTTCCCGACACAGTGCTGTGGACGCGCTCCTGAGCGCACCGGGCACCGCTGCGCGGTCTCCTCGCCGATGCATCGTGGACGAGGCGGCCACACAGGACTCCCGTGGCACTTCTGTCGCACATCGTGCATCGCACCGACCTCGAGAATGCGCCCTACGCAACGTGACCCGCACGCAACGCGCACGGCGGCGCGCCTCCGACGGCGCCGGGCACCCACCGTCTACCGTTCCTCCTCGTGACACCGCTCGACATCCGCGACGGCGCCGCACCGACCGGGGGAACGCCCCGCGAGCCTGCTCCTTTTCGGGCGGCGGTCGATGCGATGGGCACCGCAACAGTGCACCCTCGAATCGAGCTGGCGCCTATCCGTCCTCCGCAACGGTTGGCGCCGTTCTCCTATGCGCTCGGAGCGGAGGTCAGCCACCCCGACAGCCCGGTGGTGCCCATCGACTCCGAGGGCGACGCGTTCGGCAGGCTGATCCTGCTACACGACCCCGACGGCGACGAGGCCTGGAACGGTGTTTTCCGGCTCGTCGCCTACATCCAGGCCGATATCGACGCCGCGCTGGCAGCCGACCCGCTGTTACCCGAGGTGGCATGGAGCTGGCTGGTCGACTCCCTGGAATCGCGCGGCGAACCGTTCACCGCCCTCGGCGGCACGGTCACCGCGACCAGCTCGGTCCGCTACGGCGATATCGCGGGCCCGCCTCGCGCGCACCAGCTCGAACTGCGCGCCTCGTGGACACCGACGACCACCGAGATGCGACGACACGTCGAAGCGTTCTGCGAAGTGCTGGCCTTTGCCGCCGGGTTGCCGCCCGCCGGGGTCACCCATTTACGACCGGACTCCTATACCCGCACCGAACACCCTTGATCGCCACGTAGAGTTCACGTTTATGTCGGTCGCCGAGGAACCCACCGCAGCAGAGCCACTGCTCGTCCCTGCCGAGGGGGTTCCACCTGTGCTGGCGACCGCCGAAGAGGTCGCCGCGGCCGCCAAAACTCTCGCCGCGGGCACCGGTCCCCTCGCTGTCGACG
This sequence comes from Nocardia sp. FBN12, assembly GCF_050320175.1. Lineage (GTDB taxonomy): Bacteria > Actinomycetota > Actinomycetes > Mycobacteriales > Mycobacteriaceae > Nocardia. The sequence goes on from NZ_CP190048.1 coordinate 3,748,196, forward strand.
CCGAACGCGCGTCCGGTTTCCGCTATTCGGCACGGGCGTACCTGATCCAGCTCCGCCGCGAGGGCGCGGGCTCGTTCCTCATCGACCCGATACCCATCACCGATGCGCTCACCCCGCTGGCCGAGGCGATCAACGACCTCGAATGGGTCCTGCACTCCGCCGATCAAGACCTCCCCGGCCTCGCCGAACTCGGCCTTCGCCCCGCGCGCCTGTTCGACACCGAACTCGGCGGCCGCATCGCAGGCTACGAACGCGTCGGCCTGGCCGCGATGGTCGAAAACCTGCTCGGCCGCACCCTGCGCAAGGGCCACGGCGCCGCCGACTGGTCGAGCCGCCCGCTGCCCGACGAATGGCTCAACTACGCCGCCCTCGACGTCGAACTGCTGCTCGAACTGCGCGACACTGTCGCCGCCGACCTCACCGCCCAGGGCAAACTCGACTGGGCCGCAGAGGAATTCGAGCACGTCCGCACGATGGACCCGCCCGCCCCCAAGGCCGACCGCTGGCGCCGCACCTCCGGCATCCACACCCTGCGCCGCACCCGCCAGCTGGCGATCGTCCGCGAACTGTGGACCACCCGCGACGAACTCGCCCGCGCCCGCGACGTCGCCCCTGCCCGCATCCTCCCCGACTCGGCGATCGTCACCGCCGCCACCAGCGAACCCCGCTCGATCGCCCAACTGCGCACCCTCCCCGTCTTCGGCGGTCCCCGCCAGCGCCGCTACTCCCGAGACTGGCTCGCCGCCGTCGAACGAGGCCGCTCCCTCCCCGACAAACAACTGCCCCCACTGACCCTCCCCTTCGACGGCCCACCCCCGGTCAACCGCTGGGAACGCCGCGACCCCATCGCCGCCGCCCGCCTCACCACCGCCCGCGGTGCCATGGGCGAACTCTCCACCACACACGCCATCCCGGTCGAGAACCTGCTGTCTCCCGAGCTGGTTCGCCGACTGTGCTGGGACGGACTCCCCGACTACAAGAACGTCGGTACTCCCGAAGAGTTGTCCGCGAGGATCGAAGCCTTCCTCCGCGCCGGCGGCGCCCGTCCATGGCAGCGCGCCCTCGCGGTCCCCGCTCTGACAAGCGCACTGACTCCCGCGTCCGACTAGTCCTGCCTGGCCCGGTTGTCTCGGCGACGTGTCGCCGGGTCACGTTGCGGGCGCGGCACGAAAACCAGTCGACCCGGCGGGGTGCCCATCGGTAGCGTCGATCCTCGCCATCACACTGCCGTCGAAGGGTCACGCCGTGCTCGAAGCCGAAGCGATCGCCGCCAACCGCGCGAATTGGGACGACCGGGCCGACGTGCACGCGCGGTCGCAGATGTACGACGTCGATGCCTTCCTGGCCGATCCGGGCGATATCTCCTCGGTGGTGCGCAACGATCTCGCGGTACTCGCGCCGCACCTGCCGAGATCCGGGATCACGGGGCGGTCCCTGCTGCACCTGCAGTGCCACATCGGCACGGACACCGTGTCCTGGGCGCGGCTGGGTGCAGTCGACGTGCACGGACTGGATCTGTCGCCGAACTCGCTGCGCCACGCCGCGCGGATCGCCGAGGCCGACGGTCGGCACATCACCTGGATCGAAGGGGATGCCCGGTTCGCCTCGACTCTGATCGACCGGCGTTTCGACACCATCGTGACGAGCGCGGGAACCATCGTCTGGTTGCCGGAGCTCACCGCGTGGGCGCGGTCGATCCATGACCTGCTCGAGCCCGGCGGGGTGTTCGTGATCCGCGACGACCATCCGATTCTGGGCGCGATGCAGTTCGAACCGTGGGAAATCGACGACGACTACCTCGGCGGTGGCGGTGCTCGTATCTACTCGGATTCGGGTACCTATACCGAGGATTCGGCGGGGCAGGTCGCGCACACCATCAACCACGAGTGGCGCCACGATCTGGGCGAGATCGTCGGAGCGCTGATCGGGGCCGGGCTCGTCATCGAGTCGATGGCGGAACTGCCCTATATGGACTGGCCCGCGTTTCCCGATCTGGTGCCCTGCGAGCAGGGATGGAAGCTGGCGGAAGGCAAACCACGCATCCCGCTCAACTTCGCTGTCGTCGCCCGGCGGCCGGGCGACGACAGCGACGATGCCTAGCGCGACTGCAGCCAGCCGCCGATCCGCTGGGCGATGGAGTCGGGGGTGAGGCCGAGCTCTTCGAGGATCTCGTTGCGGGAGGCGTGGTCGAGGAACTGCTGGGGCACACCGAGATCGCGGGTGGGGACGTCGAGGCCCGCGTCGCGCAGGCGGGCGGAGACGGTGGAGCCGATGCCGCCGTGCAGGCCGCCGTCTTCGACGGTGACGACGAGACGGTAGTTCTCGGCGAGCTTGACCAGGGTGTCGGAGACCGGGATGACCCAGCGCGGGTCGACGACGGTGACCGAAATACCTTGGGGCTCCAGGAGTTCGGCGACCCGCATGGCGGTTTCGGCGAAGGGGCCGATGGCGACGATCAGGACGTCGCCGTGCTGGGACTGCGCGGACCCCGCACTGGGCACCGCCAGTCGAAGCACATCAAGGCCGTCGAGCCGTTCCACGGCCGTGATGTCTTCGGCGACACTGCCTTTCGGGAAACGCAGCACGGTCGGACCGTCGGAGACGGCGAGCGCTTCGGCGAATTCCTCCCGGAGGGTGGCGCCGTCGCGGGGGGCGGCGACGCGGATGCCGGGGATGATGCCGAGCAGCGAGAAGTCCCACATGCCGTTGTGGCTGGCGCCGTCGGGACCGGTGACACCCGCGCGGTCGAGCACGACCGTGACGGGCTGCTTCAGCAGCGCCACGTCCATCAAGAGCTGGTCGAACGCCCGGTTGAGGAAGGTGGAGTAGATGGCGATCACCGGGTGCATGCCGCCCAGCGCCAGCCCGGCGGCCGAGGCCATGCCGTGCTGTTCGGCGATGCCGACGTCGAACATGCGCTCCGGGAAGCGTTCACCGAACGCGGCGAGGCCGGTGGGGCCCGGCATGGCGGCGGTGATGGCGACGATGTCCTCGCGACGCGAGCCGTGTTCGATGAGCTCCTCGGAGAACACCGCGGTCCAGCCCTTGGCCTTCTTGCCCGCGAGCGGGCGGCCGGTGAGCGGGTCGATCGGGTCGCAGGCGTGCATCTGGTCGGCGACGTGGTTCTCGGCGTGCTCGTAGCCGTTGCCCTTGCGGGTGACCACGTGCACGACAACGGGACCGCCGAAGTCCTTGGCGCGCCGCATCGCGGCCTCGAGCGCGACGAGATCGTGGCCGTCGACCGGTCCGACGTACTTCATGCCCAGATCGGAGAACAGTTCCTGCGGGCTCACCGCGTCTTTGATCCCGGCCTTGAGCGCGTGGACCATCGAGTACGCCGAATCCCCTACGGCGGGAATGCTTTTCAGAATGCGTTTCCCGGCGTCGAGGGCATGCTCGTAGGCGGGCTGGGTGCGCAGCGCGGTCAACCGGTCGGCAAGTCCACCGATCGTGGGGGCATAGGAGCGGCCGTTGTCGTTGACCACCACCACCACCGGACGATCGGGCGCGCCCGCGATGTTGTTGAGCGCTTCCCAGCACATGCCGCCGGTGAGCGCGCCGTCGCCGACGATCGCGACCGGAGTGCGGTTCTGGTCGGTGAGCGCGAATGCCTTCGCCAGGCCGTCGACATAGGACAGCGCGGCGGAGGCGTGCGAGGACTCGACCCAGTCGTGTTCGCTCTCGGCGCGGCTCGGGTAGCCCGAAAGTCCGTCGCGGCTGCGCAGCGAGTCGAAGCGATCCTTGCGGCCGGTGAGGATCTTGTGCACGTAGGCCTGGTGGCCGGTGTCGAAGATCAACGGGTCGGCCGGCGAATCGAAAATCCGGTGTAAGGCGATGGTCAGCTCGACCACCCCGAGATTGGGGCCGAGATGGCCTCCGGTGGCGGCGACCTTGCGCACCAGGAACTCGCGGATCTCGCCCGCCAGTTCGCGCAGTTGCGGCACGCTCAGCCGGCGCAGATCTTCGGGTGAATCCACCCGCGACAGCACTCCCACCTGAACTCGCTCCCTCCGGACTACATTGTGATCCGCCCAGTGTATTTGCCCGCGTGACGGGCACCGGCTCGCGGGCCCTTCCCAGCGTGGGCCCGGCGAGGTTCACGTTCGCGACGACGATACCGCCGCATGCCCGCTGAACAGGACGCGCGAGCGGAAAACCACTTCGACCAAGGCTTACCTCACTGCGTCGCCTGCTGTGAGGACAATCTCCCGCGCGTCGGCGGACCGGCCCGCCTGCTTACCGACCTACAGTGACGCTGTGACCCGACCGCACGGCGCGACGCGCACGATCGACCCCGGTGTGGTGGCGGGGATGCTCGACGAGGTGTACGCGGTCTGTCGCGACGACACCTCCGGCGCACCCGCCGACTACATTCCCGAACTGGCCGCCGTCGCGCCGGACTCGTTCGGGCTGTGCCTGGCGACCGCCGACGGGCTGGTCTACCAGGTAGGCGACACCGAGATCGGGTTCACCATCCAGTCGATCTCCAAGCCGTTCACCTACGCGCTCGCGCTGGCCGATCGCGGGCTCGACGGGGTGGCCGCGCACATCGATGTGGAGCCCTCGGGCGAGCCGTTCAACGAGATCAGCCTCGAACCCGACACCCAGCGCCCGAGCAATCCGATGATCAACTCCGGGGCGATCACCGCGGCCTCACTGGTGAACGGCCGCGACAGCGCGGACAAGTTCGAGCGGGTGCGTCGCTGCTACTCCCGCTTCGCCGGGCGCGAGTTGACGATGAACCAGGCGGTCTACGAATCCGAGGCGCGCACCGGGTATCGCAATCGCGCCATCGGGTACATGCTGCGCTCGGTCGGCATCCTCGACGTCGAACCCGACGACGTGGTCGATCGGTACTTCCGGCAGTGCTCGCTCGAGGTCACCTGCGCCGACCTGGCCGTGATGGCGGCCACGCTGGCCGACAACGGGGTCAATCCGCGGACGCGGGAACGGGCGCTGTCGACCTCGCTGACCGAGCGGGTGCTCAGCGTGATGACCACCTGCGGCATGTACAACGCGGCGGGCGACTGGGTGACCACGGTCGGGCTGCCCGCCAAGAGCGGGGTCGGCGGCGGGATCATCGCGGTGCTGCCGGGTCAGCTCGGGATCTCGGTGTACTCGCCGCGACTCGACGGTCAGGGCAACAGTGTGCGCGGGGTCGCCGCGTGCCGGGAGCTGTCGAAGCGGCTCGAACTGCACTTCTGTCACGTGACCCGATCGGCGCGCACGGCGATCCGGGCCGACTACACGGTCGCGCAGCTGCCGTCACGATTGCGCCGCACGCCCTCCGACGCCGCGGTGTTGGCCTCACACGGCGATCGCGCGCGGGTCTACGAACTGCACGGCGACCTGTTGTTCGCCGGTGCCGAGCGGGCGGTGCGGGCGATCGAGGGCAAGGCCGACGAACTCGACGCGCTGGTGATCGACCTGCGCCGGGTGGGTGAGGTGAGTCAGGTAGCGCGCGGCATGCTCGACCAGTTGCAGGCCGAGCTGGTGCGCCGGGGCAGCCGGGTGGCGCTGGTCGATCCCGACGCCACGCTCGGGCACGAGGTGTCGAGCCTGGATCCCGACGATCCGCGCGGGCGGGTGTTCATCGACCGGGACACGGCCACCGAATGGTGCGAGGACATCGTGCTCGACCGGCACCGGCCGCCGGGAACGTCCGCGCGCACGTCCATTGCGCTCGACGACCATCCGCTGCTGGTCGGGCTGGAGGAGGCCGACCGGAACCGGCTGTGCGCGGATTTCGTCGCCAGGACCTTCGCCAGGGGCGAGGTGATCGCCGAGCGCGGTGAGCCACGATCCGGGCTGTACCTGATACTCGACGGACGGGTGCGGATGACGTTCCCCGGGACCGACGGGCGGGTGCATCGGTTGGTGACATTGTCATCGGGGATGTCGTTCGGCGAGATCCCGATGTTGATCGGGGAGAAGTTCGTCAACGATGTCGTCGCCGAGACCGGGGTGCGGGTGGCGGTGATGAGCCCCACCGTGTTCGACGAGCTCGCCGAGCAGCACCCGCGATTGAAACTCGCGCTGCTGCAACGACTCGCCGCCGGGGCGTACGCGCAAATGGACTCCGCTGTACGAACCATATCCGCGAACTCGGAGAACTACTGACCGCGCGACGGAACTCGGCCAGGATGCGAGACGTTGAGCAGCACAGCAGCCTTCGACCGACAGGAGTACCGCGGTGAGCAAGAAGTCCTGGCAGGCGAGCACCACCACCTTCGGGCGCGGAGTGGTACGCGCGGTCCCCGATCTGATCCGGTTGACCTTGTCGGTGGAATCGCGGGCCGACACCGTCGTGGCCGCCTACGGACGTGCGGGCGGCCGGGTGAGCGCGGTCGTCGCGGCGCTGCGGGCGGCCGGGGTCAGTGACGCGGACATGGCGACCAGCGGGTTGAGCGTGCGCACCGAGACCGTGTACACCGACAACGGCCGCAACGAGATCGCCGGATACCTGGCGTCCACCGGGCTCAGCGTGTCGCTGCGCGAGGGTACCGGCACCGACCCCGCCGAAACCGTCGCGGCCGCGGTGAACGCGGGCGGCGACGATGTACGCCTCGGTGGCCTGACCCGAGGCATCGCCGACCCGGCCCCGCTCCTCGAACAGGCCCGCGACGCGGCCTTCGACGACGCGAAAGCGAAAGCCGAGCAGTACGCGGCCCGCGCCGGTGTCACCCTGGGCGCTGTCCTCCAGATCACCGAGGACACCTCTCCCCCGACCTCGCGCGCCTACGACATCAGCGCCGAGATGGACTCGTCCCCGATGCTGATGGCCCGCGCCAGCTCCCCTGTGCCCATGGTCCCCGGCGAAACCGAGGTCGGCGCGAGCGTCCGCGTGACCTGGGCCCTCGACTGACGCCGCCGGCCGGGGCTATCCGGGCTGCGCGAGAAGCGCTTCGACGGCACGCTCGGCGCTCTGGACGGCGCTTTCCATCGTCGCGCACCAGTCGGTGCGGGTCCAGTCGCCTGCCAGCATCAGGTTCGGGACCGAGGTGCGCTGGCCGGGGCGCAGGTTGTCGGTGCCGAGAACCTGGGAGAAGGTCGCCTTCGGCATCTTCACCACATGGCCGGTCACGACCTGAGCATCGGCGGCTTCCGGGTAGTAGCGGCGGATGAGATCCATCTGCTCGGCGACGATCTCGCTGTTGCTCTTGTGGATCTGCTCGTACGCGCCACTGGTGGTCAGGCAGTACAGCCAGGTACCGTCGGGCGTGCGCTGGTGCATGCGCTGCCGGTCGAAGACCTGATCGATCACACCGCCGCCGCCGATCAGCGCCTCCATGGCCGACTTGGTCTTCAGCGGCCGGTCGAGATACAGGTTCGTGCTCACGATCGGAGTGAAGCCGAGTTTGTCCGCGGCAGCGTAGATTTCGGCGTGTTCGGGCAGGTCGTCGAGGAGCCCGCCGACAGCGGAGTTCGGCACGGCGCAGATCACCGCGTCGGCCTCGACCACCGAGCCGTCCGCCAGCTGCACCCCGGTCGCCTTACCGTCGACGATCACGATCTTGCGGGCCACCGCCCGATAGCGCACGTCGACCCCGTGGCGCTCGAAGACCCGCTCCGCGCCGGTGATGTAGAGCGTGTCCAGGTCCACGGTGGGATAACCGATGGTCACGCCCGTCCGGTCCCGCAGCCCGATCCGGACCCCGGTGGCCAGCACGTCGGCGAACACCTTCGCCGACTCCTTGTCCACCGGCTCGGCGGCGATGCCGAGTGCGAGCCAATCCCACAGGGCCTCCCGAGCTTTCGCCGGCATCGCCAGGCGCCGGAACCACTCGTCGGTGGTGATGTCGGCGAGGTAGTCCGGCTGCCACAGTGCCTGCCGGACCAGCATCAGCGAGGAACGCAGCGCGCGTAGCCGCTCCAGTGGTCCCGCGTCGGGATGGGCACCCATCAGTGTGCGCAGGGCGCCGAAACCCTTGGTGTGCAACATGACCGCGCGACCACCCGGCCAGCGCAGACTCCCGGCGCCCGGAAACTCCACGTGCTGCCGGGTACCCACGCTATCCAGATACCGCCACAGACTGCGGTACCCGCTGGCCACCACGTGCTGGCCGTTGTCGGGCAGGTCGTCCACCTCGGCAACCCGCATCGCCTGGGTGCGACCGCCGAGCCGACCGCGCCGCTCCAGCAGAGTCACCTGTTTACCGGCCTCCGCCAGCCACACGGCGGCAGCCAGCCCGGCCAGCCCACCCCCGATGACAACGAAACGGCGCGAGTCGTTCACATCCACCATTGAGGCAATGTAGCGCGAATTCTCTCTTTCTATCGCCGAAATCGTCCGGGACTACCGAACACTCAGCGGTCGAGCAGCGCCACGCACTCGACATGATGCGTGCCCGGGAACGCGTCGAACGCCCGCAACTCCGCCAGGTGATATCCCGCGTCCAGATACAACCCCAGGTCACGGCCGAAAGCCGCTGGATCGCAACCGATGTGAACGATCCGGCGAGGATCCGCGTCGGTCACCGCGGCGACGACGTCCTTGCCCGCTCCCGCACGCGGCGGGTCGAGGACAACGACATCCGGTGTGCCGGAAGCACTGCGAGCCCAGCGCTCGACGCGGTCGGCCCGCAGATCCAACCAGGGCAGGTCGCCCAGGACCGCCACGCCGTCGGCAACCGCCGAGCGAGCGGATTCGACACCGGTCACCGCCCCGGTCTGACCCGTCTGCTCAGCCATCCGCGCCGCGAACACGCCGACACCGGCGTAGAGATCCCAGCCGGAACCACCGGGAGCCAGGCCCGACCACTCCGCGATCAGATCCGAATAGCATTGCGCCGCACCATGATGCGCCTGCCAGAACCCCGTCGCCGACAGTTCCCACCGACGCCCCGCCACATACTCGACGACCCGTCCGGAGCCCTCGACCACGCACTCCTCCCGAGGCGCGTTCATCGCCGACTTCCGCGAAGCCGCCCGGTCCCGAATCGCCCCACGCTCATCCCCCACGGGCGGCGCCGACTCACGACGACGACCCGGGCGCTGCCCACGACCGCGACTGGCCCCACGCGGCGTCTCGGGGCGTCCGGACGGTCCGGCGGCAGGCGTCTCGGCCAATTCGACGATATGGCGCACGCCGTCGCCGTCCACCGCGACAACGAGATCCGCGCCCGGCGTCCACAACCGATCCGCGACACCGTCGAGAGCCCCGGCGACAGGCTGCGGACACCGCAGATCCGTGATCACCTCGGTACTGCGGTGACGGTGCACCCCCGCCCGTCCCGCCGCGTCGACGACCAACCGCACCCGCGTGCGCCACCCGCCGGTGACCTCGCCGGAATCCCCGGCGATCGGTTCGACCGTCACCTCCGGCTCGATCTTGGCCAATCGCCGCAACTGCTCCGACACCACCGTGGCCTTGAGCGCGCGCTGCGCCTCGGGTGCGGCGAAGGAGAAATCACAGCAGCCCGCCCCACCCGGCCCCGACACCGGACACGTCGCGGGCACCCGATCCGGTGACGCCTCGATGATCTCGACGGCATCTGCCCGGCAGAACGACCCACCACGGTCCTCGGTCACCCGCGCCCGCACCAGCTCACCGGGCAGCCCGTGCCGCACGAACACGACCCGGCCCTCGTGGCGCCCGACGATGAAACCACCGTGCCCCGGCGCCCCGAGCCGCACCTCGAATTCCTGTCCGCTCCAATCACTCACGGTCACACCCACTCTCACCCTCGACCGGCGCCCCGCTCATTCGCGAGTGCCTGGTCGTTCGAAACCTCGGCGCACCGAACCCGGCGCGTTCCCTTCGACCGCCTGCTTGGCCCTGGTGGAGGAGCTGAGCTGCCACGGCACGCTCGTCACCATCACACCCGGCTCGAACAACAGCCTGCCCTTCAACCGCAGCGCGGACTGGTTGTGCAGCACCTGCTCCCACCAGTGTCCGACCACGTATTCGGGGATGAACACGGTGACCACGTCGCGCGGTGCGTTCTTGCGCACCCGCTTGACGTATTCGAGCACGGGCTTGGTGATCTCGCGGTAGGGCGATTCGATCACCTTCAGCGGGACGTTGATCTCGCTGTTCTCCCACTCGCGCACCAGCTTGCGGGTGTCGGCGTCGTCGACGTTGACCGTCACCGCTTCGAGGGTGTCCGGGCGGGTCGCGCGGGCGTAGGCCAGCGCGCGACGGGTCGGCAGGTGCAGTTTGGAGACCAGCACCAGGGAGTGGGTGCGACTGGGCAGCACCCCGTCCCAGTCGGATTCGTCGAGTTCGCGCGAGACCGAGTCGTAGTGCCGGTGGATCATCTTCATCACGACGAAGATCGCCACCATCACCATGATCGCGATCCAGGCACCGGCGAAGAACTTGGTGACCAGCACGATCACGAGCACGGTGCCGGTCGCGGCGAGACCGACCGCGTTGATCGCCCGCGACCGTTTCATCTGCCTGCGCTGTGCCGGGTCGGTCTCGGTGCGCAACAGGCGCGTCCAGTGCCGCAGCATGCCGGTCTGGCTCAGCACGAACGACACGAACACACCGACGATGTAGAGCTGGATGAGCTTGGACACCTCGGCGTCGAAGATCACCACGAACGCGATCGCCGCGCCCGACAGGAACAGGATGCCGTTGGAGAAGGCCAACCGGTCGCCGCGGGTGTGCAGCTGGCGGGGCAGGTAGCGGTCCTGCGCCAGGATCGAACCGAGTACGGGGAAACCGTTGAACGCGGTATTGGCGGCCAGCACGAGGATCAGCGCGGTGACGATGGTGACGAAGAAGAAGCCGATCGGGAAGCCATGGAACACCGCTTCGGCGATCTGCGCGATCAGCGTCTTCTGGTGGTAGTCGGCGGGCGCGCCGACCAGGTTCGCGGGGTCGTGGGCGTACACGACACGGATCTTCTGGGCCAGGATGATGATGCCCATCAGCAGCACGATCGCGATCGAACCCAGCAGCAGCAGGGTGGTCGCGGCATTGCGCGACTTGGGTTTACGGAACGCGGGCACACCGTTGCTGATGGCCTCGACACCGGTGAGCGCCGCACAGCCGGAGGAGAAGGCGCGCGCGATCAGGAAGGCGAAGGCCAGGCCGTAGAGGTGCTCGTCCTCGGCATTGAGCCCGAAACCGGCGGACTCGGCCTGGATGTCGTCACCGAGCACATAGGTGCGGAACAGCCCCCAGACCAGCATCGCGCCCATTCCGACGATGAACGCGTAGGTCGGAATCGCGAAGGCGGTACCGGATTCACGCACGCCGCGCAGGTTGATCGCGGTCAGGATCACGATCGCGACCACCGCGAACAACACCTTGTGCGTAGCGACGAACGGTATGGCCGAACCGATGTTCGACGCCGCCGAGGAGATCGAGACCGCCACGGTGAGCACATAGTCGACCAGCAGCGCGCTGCCGACCGTCAATCCCGCGTTGGGGCCGAGGTTCTTCGTCGCTACCTCGTAATCACCGCCACCGGACGGGTACGCGTGCACGTTCTGCCGGTAGCTGGCGACGACCACCGCCATCACGAACGCGACAGCCAAGCCGACCCAAGGCGCGTATACATAGGCGGAGATGCCCGCGGCCGACAGCACCAGGAAGATTTCCTCCGGCGCGTAGGCGACCGATGACATCGCATCGGAGGCGAACACGGGTAGAGCGATACGCTTGGGCAGCAGCGTGTGGCCGAGCGTATCGCTACGGAACGGCCTGCCCAGCAGCAGACGTTTGGCTGCTGTCGTCAACTTGGACACCGGGCTGAGCATAGAGGAGTTCACCAGTACCTTCGCACGCACGCTCACGGGCGTCACGGCGATGTCGCAGATTGTTTGTCCCGCGTCGGCGCGGGGAAAATGGGCGATGGGAGCATCCGGCGGGTACGGTCCTTGCCGGACGCCACGGGTAGGCCAGGAACGAGGGTGCACGGTGTACGTAGTGATCATGGGGTGCGGGCGAGTCGGCTCGTCGCTGGCGCGTGCGCTGACCCGGGTGGGTCACGAGGTCACGGTCATCGACCGCGATCCCAGCGCGTTCCGCCGCCTCGGCGAGGGGTTCACCGGGCAGGAGGTGATCGGCGTCGGGTTCGACCGTGATGTGCTGACCCGCGCCGGGATCGAACGCGCCGACGCGTTCGCCGCGGTGAGTTCCGGTGACAACTCCAACATCATCTCGGCCCGGGTGGCCAGGGAGATGTTCGGCGTCGAACGTGTCGTCGCTCGCATCTACGACGCCAAGCGCGCCGAGGTGTACGAACGGCTCGGCATCCCGACTATCGCGACCGTCCCGTGGACCACCGACCGGTTCCTGCGCACCCTGATCGGCGACAACTCGACCACCACCTGGCGCGACCCCACCGGCGCGGTCGCGGTGACCCAGCTGACCCTGCACGAGGACTGGTCCGGCCGTACGGTGCGCGACCTGGAACGCGATCTGCAGGTGCGCGTCGCGTTCATCCTGCGCTTCGGCCAGGGCCTGCTCCCCGATTCCAAGACGATCGTCCAGGCCGACGACGTCGTCTACGTCGCGGCCACGTCCGGCACGGTCGGCGAGGCGATCGCCTTGGCCGCCAAGGCCCCACTGAGCGAGGACTGAACACATGAAGGTCGCCATCGCCGGCGCGGGTGCGGTCGGGCGCTCGATCGCCAGGGAACTACTGCGCGGCGGACACCGGGTGATGCTGCTCGAACGCCAGCTCGATCACATCGACCCGGCCGCCATCCCCGACGCCGTCTGGGTGCACGCCGACGCCTGCGAGCTGTCGCTGCTGGAGAACGCCGATCTCGAGACCTACGAGGTGGTGATCGCCGCCACCGGCGACGACAAGGCGAATCTGGTGCACGCGCTGCTCGCCAAGACCGAGTTCGGCGTACGCCGGGTGGTGGCGCGGGTGAATGATCCGCGCAACGAATGGCTGTTCAACGAGGCGTGGGGCGTCGATGTCGCCGTGTCGACGCCGCGCCTGCTCGCCTCGCTCGTCGAGGAGGCCGTGTCGGTCGGCGATCTGGTGCGGCTGATGACGCTGCGGCAGGGGCAGGCCAACCTGGTCGAGATCACCCTGCCCGCCGACACCCAGCTGGCGGGCAAACCGGTGCGAACGTTGAAGATGCCGCGCGATACCGCGCTGGTGACGATCCTGCGCGGCGGCCGGGTGATCGTGCCGCAGCCCGACGATCCGTTCGAGGGTGAGGACGAACTGCTGTTCGTCACCTCGGTGGAGGCCGAAGAGGACCTGCGGCTCACCCTGGCCACCCACGGCGTGAAGCCCTGAGTCCTTACGCCACTTTCAGTTCCGCGCGCAGCTTGTTGAGCGCGCGGTGCTGCATCACCCGGACCACTCCGGGGCTGGTGCCGATGGCCTCGGCGGTCTGCGCCGCGCTCCAGCCGAGCACGATCCGCATCATCAGCACCTCACGGTGATTCGGGGCGAGGACCTTCATCAATTCGAGGGTGGCGGCGCGGCGTTCGAAGGCCAGCGCCCATTCCTCCGGGCCCGCCGACGTGCTCGCGGTGTCGGGCACCTCGGCCGTCGGGTACGCGGTGTGCTTGCCGCGGCGGAACGCGTCGGAGACCTTGTTGGCGGCGATGCCGTAGACGAACGCCAGGAACGACTTGCCCTGATCGCGGTAGCGCGGGATCGCGTTCACGATGGCGATCAGCACTTCCTGGGTGACGTCGTCGGCGGTGACGGTGAGGTGGCCGGTGGCGCCCATGCGGGCCGCGCAGTACCGGCGGACCAGCGGGTGCACCAGGCGCAGGATCTCGGCGACGGCGTCGCGATCACCGCGGGCGGCCGGGCCGACCAGCGCGTCGAGTTCGGCGCCGATGCGCTTGCTCTCCGACAGCACGGGCGCCGGGGTCTTGGCGGTGTCGCGTCGGGGTGCGGCGGCCGGTCGCTCGTCTCGGTGCTCGGTTGCCATCATGGTCGCCGTCCCTTTCACGATCTTCGCGTATTTCCTACGCATTGATCGTGCGACGAACGAGCGGCCGCGACCAGACACCCCAGGGTGGGTACTTCCCCACCTCCGGCGGCGCGCTACCCACCCTTACGCGGGCACGGATTCCGTTCCGGCACCGGACTTGTCGGTCTTTTCGGCGGGCAGGTGCCCGGCCTTGCGGACCGCCCACACGGTGACCACAAGGGCGACCGCGGTGAGCGGCCAGCCCATGCCGATGCGGGCCACGGCCAGCCAGGTGGTGTGGTCGGTGTCGTAGAGCTGCGACTGCACCAGGTAGCGGGCGCCGAAGACGACCACCCACACCACGGTGGCCAGGTCGTAGAGCTTGCGGATGCGCTTGTCGGTACGCCAGCGGTGACCGTGGCCGTTGAGCGCGCCCCAGATCACCCCGACGAGTGGGCGGCGCAACAGGATCGACAGCGCGAACACGCCCGCGTACACCAGGCTGGTGTAGATGCCGAACAGGAAGAAGCCTTTGGCCTCCCCCACCCGCTGGGCGATGAGCGCGCACAGGCCGACGCCGAGGAAGCCGGAGATCGCGGGCTGAATCGGGCTGCGCTGCACGAGTCGCCAGATCAGGATGGCGGCGGCGACACCGAGGGCGGCCCAGATGGCTACGGTGAGATTGGTGAAGGAGTTCACCGGAACGAACACCAACACGGGCAGGGTGGAGTAGATCAGGCCGCTGAAGCCGCCGAGCTGCTCGAGCAAGGTCTGTTCGGCCTTGCCGACCTCGGCGTCGACTTCCGGGTCCACCGTCTCATCGGTGACCACGGGCAACGCCACGGTGGCTTCGGGGTCCGCGGCAGTGCGGTACTCGTCGCTGGAGGGCATACGTCAGCTGTTCCCGCGCAATTCGTAGTAGGGGTTGAAGATCACCTTGCGGCCGTCGCGGTCACCCACGCGGCCACGGACCAGGATGCGCCTGCCCGGTTCGATACCGGGAATGCGCCTGCGCCCGATCCACACCAGGGTGATGGCGTCGGTGCCGTCGAAGAACTCGGCCTGCACGCTGGCACCGGCCGCCTTCGGACACGCCTCGACACTGCGGAGCCTGCCCAGAATGGTCGCCTCCTCACCGCGACAGCAATCCTTGGCCCGCCGGGCACCGGAGGCATCGGCCGTCTCCGCCAATTCCTCGGCGTCGAGCTGGTCGATATCGGCGGTGAGGCGGCGGCCGAGTCGTCGAAAATATCCTGAATCCGGGCCCGATCCCGACTTGTGTCCGCCCGTGGATGACGACATGGCACGCTTCTCCCGCTAGTTGGCCGTACACCGCCACTGTAGATGGGCAAACGCCCGGCCGCTACGCTCGGTCGGTGTTGCGCACCCCACCCCAGGTCACCGTGGTCGCCCTGCCGGGAACCGGCTCCGACGCCGATTTCGCGGCCCGCGCGTTCGGGCCTGCCGCCCACGCGCGCGGACTCACGTTCCACGCTGTCGAACCGGACCCGCAGGCCGTGATCGGGAGCTGTATCGCGGCTTTGGACGCTGCCGCGGCACGCGGTCCGGTCCTGGCCGCGGGCATCTCCCTCGGCGCCGCGATCGCACTCGACTGGGCAGCCGAGCACCGCACCGCGGTTGTCGGTGTCGTTACAGCATTACCCGCCTGGACGGGCGCCGAAACCGCCACCTGCCCAGCGGCATTGAGCGCCTCGGTTACCGCCGGGCAACTGCGTGCCGACGGGCTGGACGCGGTGATCGAGCGGATGCGGGCATCGAGTCCGCGGTGGCTCGCCGACGCGCTCACCCAGTCGTGGCGCGGCCAGTGGCCACACCTGCCCGCGGCGCTGGACGAGGCCGCCGCCTACGCGTGGCCGTCGCCGGAGGAATTGGCCGGCAACGAAGTGCCGGTCGCGGTGGTCGGCGCGAGTGACGACCCGGTGCACCCGATCGCTGTCGCGGAGGAATGGGCGGCAACATTGCCGTCGGCCCGACTACACCGGGTAACGCTCGCCGAGCTGGGCGCCGACCCGGCGATACTCGGACACGCCGGTTTCACAGAGTTGAGCGCGTTGCTAGCGACGACCGCACCGGCAACGGAAAACCCTGCAGGACAACTGATCTCGCGAGTACACGGGTAACTCGCCGGGCAACCGACACCAGAACCACCCCGACCGCAGGCCCGGTCACCAACTGAACCCGCCTCCCCACGACCGGCAAAGTCGCGGAGAGGCGGGACCGTTCAGTTCAGGCCTAGTTTCAGTTGAGGCCCAGTTGCTGCATTGCCGAACCGTCGGCGCCGCGGCGTGGCTCGTCCGGCAGTTTCGGTGGGAGGGCCGACGGAGGCGGGGCGGCGGCCGCGGCCGCTTGGGCCTCAAGCGCGTCCTGATGGGCCTGGACCTGCTGCTGGTGGGCGGCGGCCAGCTGTTCGGCCAGCTCTTGGGGCAGGACCACCGGGAGCGGGTCACGCACCGGGAGCGGGTCGGTGCCGCGGCGAACCACGGCGTCGGCCAGCACCGCGCGGGCCGCGGTGATCAGCGGGCTGCGCTCGTCCACCGCCCCCGACGGGCCTGCGGCGACCAGCCGGATCATCCAGCGCGGACCGTCGACACCGATGAAACGCAGATCGGCGCCGTCGGTGAGCGCCTTGACCTCGCGACCCCAGGGACCCTTCTCCACGGCGACCCGCGCACCGTCGCCGCGCAGCGATTCGGCCAGATCGGCGGCGACCGTGCGCCACTGCCCGGCCGACTTCGGTGCCGCGTACGCGGCCACGGTGAGCCTGCCCTGCACGGGCGCGACGCCCGGCGACGCGGCGAACTGGATGGCCAGGTGCACCGCCTGCGGCGTGCCGTCCGGGCTCATTTCCACCTGCAACTGCCCACCCTCCGGCACCGGGATCACCACCGATCCCAGATCGAGGCGCCGCGCGATCATCTCGTCGGACACCTCGCTGATGTCGTACGGACCGGCGAGGGCATCCGGTGCGTGGTCGAAGTTCCCGTAGATGCGCTCGTCGGTCGGGGCGTCGTCGAAATCGAGGCGGGCGAAGTCGGGGCGCACGAACTCGTCGGTGTCGTACTCGTCGGAGTCGGCGTCCAGGTCGTAGTCCGCCTCGTCGTAGGCCACCTCGTCGTATTCGACGTAGTCGGCGTCGTCGTCACGCGCGCGCTTCTTCTTACCGAACAGACCCATCACGCCTCCTTGCCGGCCAGGCTGGCATGCCCGCCGCTCGACCCGTACCCGCCGGTGCCGCGGGCGGTGTCGTCGAGATCGTCGACCTCGGCGAAATCGACCAACTCGACCCGCTGCACCAGCAACTGCGCGATGCGGTCACCGCGACGCAACTCGATGGCGGTGCGCGGGTCGTGGTTGATCAGGCACACCTTGATCTCACCGCGGTAGCCCGCGTCGACCGTGCCCGGCGTGTTGACCACCGACAGGCCGGCCTTCGCGGCCAAGCCGGACCGGGGGTGGATCAAGCCGACCGTGCCCATCGGCAGCGCGATCGCGATCCCGGTGCCGACCAGCACCCGCTCGCCCGGTTCGATGATCACATCCTCGGTGGTACAGAGGTCGACGCCCGCGTCACCCGGATGGGCACGCGTCGGCACAGGGAGGCCGGGATCGAGCCGCCGCAGCGGAATCGGTGCAAGTGCGTTCACATCGGTCGAGACTACGCGCTCGACCCCGGACCTTCTCGTCGCGACCCTGGCGCGGTGACCTAGTGTTGAGGGGTGCCCGACCAGCCCCATTCCTCGACGACCGATACCGCAGACACCGACCATCGCGCGCCGAGCGCGCAGGGTCCGTCGCCCTACTCCGAACGGCTCTGGGTGCCGCTGTGGTGGTGGCCGGTCGGCTTCGCGATCGCGGGACTACTGGCGGCCGAGATCCACATGGGCGCGCCGGGGTTGCGGGCCTGGCTGCCGTATGTGTTGCTGGCGCCGGTCCCGGTCTGGATTCTGTTGTGGATGAGCAGGCATCGCCTGGATGTCACGGTGGCCGACGACGGTACGGCGGAACTGCGCGTCGACCGCGCCCACCTGCCGGTGAGCTTCGTCGCGCGCGCCGCGGCCGTCGCGCCGACGGCCAAGAGTGCGGCGCTGGGCCGACAACTCGACCCCGCCGCCTATGTGCAGCACCGGGCCTGGATCCGCCCGATGGCATTGCTGGTTCTGGACGACCCGGACGACCCGACGCCGTACTGGTTGGTCAGTACGCGTAGGCCGGACCGGGTCTTGGCCGCGCTCGGACTCCCGAGCGCGGGCTGACCCTTCCTCGCTGATCCCTTCCCGGATCAGTTCGCGCAGTCCCCGCTGCTACAGGGCGCTGCGCACTGCCCTGCTTCTAGAGCGCGCAGTCCATGCAGATGAGCTGTCCACCCTTTTCGGTGGCCAGTCGGCTGCGATGATGCACGAGGAAACAGCTCGAGCAGGTGAACTCGTCCGCCTGCTTCGGGACCACCCGAACGCTGAGTACCTCGTCGGACAGGTCCGCGCCGGGAAGCTCGAACGATTCCGCTGTATCGGATTCGTCGATGTCCACGACGGCGGACTGCGCCTCGTTGCGGCGGGCCTTCAGCTCCTCGAGCGAATCCTCCGACACCTCGTCGGATTCGGTGCGCCGCGGTGCGTCATAGTCGGTTGCCATGTCGTCTTCCCCTCAGTCCTTACTCCGTATATCCCGGATCAGTCGATTGCCGTAACCCCGCAGGGGTCCGGCGTTCGTACCGCCCCGCCGGTGGTGCACCTCACACGTGCACCGGTCGTCTATCAGGTTCGATCGTCTGGCGATCAACTCCGACAGCGTTCGGTAAACGCAGGACATGCCCTTGTTGTTCCCGCGACCGACCACCGTTTCACCGGTAAATATTCGATCTGGGCGGCCAGACAATAGCGGACGAACGGGAGAAAGTCGCAATCAAACCCGCGCCGTGCCGAAACCGACGGCGAATCGTCACCTGCTGGGAAACTCGCCGAGACCTCCCCGACTCGCGCACGGCCGCGAGACTCGTAGAGTGAGCGCGTGGTTTCACTGATCACCGAAGGCAGCGCGACTGATCGCGACGGCAAACCCTTTCCGCGGCGGCGGCCCGAGCTCTGGCTCGCGCTCGTCCTCGTGCTGGCTCTGGTGAGCCTGTTCGTCTGGATCACGGCGTTCCGAACCCGTGACGACAGCAACGAACCGATGGCGTGCAACGCGCCGAGCACGCCGACGGCCACCAACGCGGCGCAACCCGCGGCGCTGGGCACCCGGGTGGGTCCGACGCGGCTCGAAGAGGTCGACCCGGCGGCCCTGTCGGAGTCCAAGGTGCGGGTGTTCAACGCCAACGGCAAGAGCGGACAGGCGGGCAACATCGCCTCGGCACTGGCCGACCTCGGCTTCGCCGGCGCGCCGGGGACACAGGTCGGTAACGATCCGGTCTATGTCAGCGGCGACCTCACCTGCACCGGGCAGATCCGCTTCGGCGTGAACGGCCGGCCGGCCGCCGCCTCGGTCCAGCTGGTCGCGCCGTGCGCCGAGCTGATCGAGGATCCGCGCACCGACGACACCGTCGACCTGGTCCTCGGGCAAGCGTTCGGCGAATCCCTTCGCCCCGGCGCCGACGCCGAGGCGGTGCTCCGGTCGCTGAAGAACCTGGCCCCCGGCGCCAGCTCGTCCTCGATCGACCCGGAACTCCTCGACGCCGCGCGCGAAGTGAAGTGCTGAGCTATCGGCGGCCGGCGCCGCGGGTTTTCGGCCTGTTCCCTTGATCTTCCCTCCCGGCGGGCACTCCTTCGTCGCACCCTCTGGTCAGTCCAGATCAAGGCGGCCGAAACCTGGAATCTCAGTCCGGCAAGGCTGTCGGCGCGCCGACGCGGTCGAGTAGGTCGTTGAGGTCCTTGGCGATGCCGGGGGCCGCGACGACCGTCAGTTCGCCCGCGGCGCCGCCGACGGTGACCGGCGGGACGTGGACGACCGCGCCCGCTTCGGCGGCGATGAGGGCGCCCGCGGCCCAGTCCCACGCGTTGAGGCCGTGCTCGTAGTACGCCTCCAGCCTGCCCGCGGCGACGTGGCACAGATCCATGGCGGCGGCGCCGAGGCGGCGGATGTCGCGGATCCGCGGAAGGATCTCGGTGAGCAGCTCGGCCTGCCGGGCCCGGCGCGCGCTGCCGTAGGCGAAACCGGTGGCTACCAGGGCCACCGAGAGCGCGTCCTCGCTGCTGCAGCGCAGTGGCACGCGGGTGCCGTCCGGGCGCACAGCGTGGGAACCAGCGCCCAGTGCGGCGCTGTAGGTGGTCGCGGCGGCCACGTCGACCACGGCGCCCGCCACCGGCTTGCCATCGATCACCGCGCCCACCGACACGGCGTAGCCGGGCAGCCCGTAGAGGAAATTCACCGTGCCGTCGATCGGGTCGACGACCCAGGTGACGGTGCCAGGGGTGGTGGCGCCGACATCGCCGCCACCCTCCTCGCCCAGGATGGCGTCGGCGGGCCTGCGCTCGGCGAGCAGCCCACGGATCAACTGTTCGGATTCGGTGTCGACGATGGTGACCGGATCGGTGACGTGCCCCTTGGTGGCCACGGCACCCTCGAGCGGTCCGTCGGCGGCGAACACCTCGGGCCTGCGGGCACGAACATGCGCGGCGGCCGCCTCGGCGAGCTCGACGGCCAGGCGCCGCAATTGCTCGTAATCGGCGGATGTGATGGGGGCGGTTGCGTTCTCGGGCTCGGTGTATTCGGGCACGTACCCATCGCATCACATGTCGTGGCGCCTCGCTCGAGGGGTGACTACCGCTACTCTGCTCCGTGGTGTCTGTCAGACACATCGACCGCGTCAGCAAGGGGTTGAACCATGTCCACTCGGGGGCACGCATTCGGGATCGATATCGGCGGTAGCGGAGTGAAGGGCGCCGAGGTCGATCTGGCCACCGGTCTGCTCACCCACGACCGCATCAAGATCGCGACGCCGCAGCCGTCAACGCCCGCCGCCGTCGCCGCGGCGGTGACCGAACTGGTGACACAGGCAGGCTGGGAGGGTCCGGTCGGCATCACGATGCCGTGCGTGGTGCTCGACGGTCACGCCAGAACCGCGGCCAACATCGACCAGGCCTGGATCGGCACCGACGCCCGCGCGTTGTTCGCGAAGGCGCTCGGCGGGCGGTCGGTCACGGTGCTCAACGACGCCGACGCCGCGGGCCTTGCCGAGGACTCCTACGGCACCGCGCGCGACCTCAACGGGCTGACGCTGCTGCTCACCTTCGGCACCGGCATCGGCTCCGCGCTGCTCTACAACGGCGTGCTGGTACCCAACTCCGAGCTCGGCCATCTCAAGATCGACGGCGTCGACGCCGAGGATCTGGCCGCGGCCTCGGTCAAGGACAACGAGGACCTCACCTACCCGGATTGGGCACAGCGGGTGAGTCGCGTGTTGCGTCACATGGAGGATCTGTTCTGGCCGCAGGTGATCGTGGCGGGTGGCGGGATCAGCCGTGATCACGAACAGTGGATTCCCTTGCTCACCAACCGAACTCCCGTGATTCCGGCCGTATTGAAGAACACCGCGGGTATCGTCGGCGCGGCGATGGCCATCGATGCGGGCATCGCGCCGTAGCCCCGCGCGGCGGGTGACGCAACGCCTGGGTGGCATCGTGCCATGAGTACCCTGGTTGGATCGTTACAATGGAACACGTCCGGCGGTGAGCCGGTGAAACCTTCCGGCCGCGGCCGGTCGCGAGAAGGTCGGTGAACGAGCGCCGACTTCCCCCGGCCGACGCATCGCCGGTGCAACCCGACCGACCGCTCCGCCGGAAAACCACTCTGGCGTGACGCCGCACGAGACCGTCACGAAAGGGCGTACGTGGTAGCCACGAATACCCGTCAGACCGCCGACTCGGCCTCCGACGCCGATGCCGACGACGCCGCGAATCCGGCCAAGAAGGCGCCGGCTAAAAAGGCCGCCGCCAAAAAGGCCCCGGCGAAGAAGGCCGTAGCCAAGAAGGCGCCGGCGAAGAAGGCTGCCGCCAAGAAGGCTCCGGCCAAGAAGACCGCCGCGAAGAAGGCGACCTCGGGCGAGGGCGGTGAAGAGCAGCTCGACGACGAGTCGGTCGAGGTCGACGATCTCGGTGATCTCGAAGTCGCCGAGGACGAACTCGTCGGCGAGGAAGTCGTCGTCGAAGACGTCGCCGAGGAGACCGCCGAGGTCGCCGAGACCGCGGAGCCGTCCGAGAAGGACAAGGCATCCGGCGATTTCGTCTGGGACGAGGAGGAGTCCGAAGCGCTGCGCCAAGCACGCAAGGACGCCGAACTCACCGCCTCCGCCGACTCGGTGCGCGCCTACCTCAAGCAGATCGGCAAGGTCGCGCTGCTCAACGCGGAGGAGGAGGTCGAACTCGCCAAGCGGATCGAGGCCGGCCTGTTCGCCGCGGAGAAGATGCGCGAGTTCGCCGAGGCGGGCGAGAAGCTCTCGGTCACCACGCGCCGCGATTTCAACTGGATCGTGCGCGACGGCAACCGGGCCAAGAACCACCTGCTCGAGGCCAACCTGCGACTGGTCGTCTCGCTGGCCAAGCGCTACACCGGCCGCGGCATGGCGTTCCTGGACCTCATCCAGGAAGGCAACCTGGGTCTGATCCGCGCGGTCGAGAAGTTCGACTACACCAAGGGTTACAAGTTCTCGACCTACGCCACGTGGTGGATCCGTCAGGCCATCACCCGCGCCATGGCCGACCAGGCCCGCACCATCCGTATCCCGGTGCACATGGTCGAAGTGATCAACAAGCTCGGCCGCATCCAGCGCGAGCTGCTCCAGGACCTGGGCCGCGAGCCCACGCCGGAGGAGCTCGCCAAGGAAATGGACATCACGCCGGAGAAGGTGCTGGAGATCCAGCAGTACGCGCGTGAGCCCATCTCCCTGGACCAGACCATCGGCGACGAGGGCGACAGCCAGCTCGGTGACTTCATCGAGGATTCCGAGGCGGTCGTCGCGGTCGACGCGGTGAGCTTCACCCTGCTGCAGGATCAGCTGCAGTCGGTGCTGGAGACGCTGTCCGAGCGTGAGGCGGGCGTGGTGCGGTTGCGCTTCGGCCTCACCGACGGTCAGCCGCGCACCCTCGACGAGATCGGCCAGGTCTACGGCGTCACGCGTGAGCGCATCCGCCAGATCGAGTCGAAGACGATGAGCAAGCTGCGCCACCCGAGCCGTTCGCAGGTTCTGCGCGACTACCTCGACTAGCGGTTACTCGACAACGAGGCCCGTACCACCCGATTCGGTGGTACGGGCCTCGTTGTCGTTTCGGCAACTACATTCCCAGCGGTCTGCTTTATCCATCAGTACGCCGGGGTAATCGTTTCGTGATCAACCCCACACTGTCGAATTGCACTGCGGAGGACCCGGATTGGCGATCTTCACCGTATTGTCACATCCAGTTTTTCGTTCTACCGCCTCAAGTCTGCGGTATCGGCATTGAGGGTTCTGCACGCGTGCTCGACATCTATCACTTCAGCTACGGCTGGATCACCCCTGTTCTCGCGTATTTCATGTCTGTCACCGGATGTCTGCTCGGGCTGCAGTGCGCGGCGCGCGGCCGTAACGCCACCGAGGGACGCGTCGGCTGGCTCATCGGTGCCGCGGTCGCGATCGGCGGAACCGGTATCTGGGTCATGCATTTCATCGCCATGCTCGGCTTCACCATCCGCGGCGCCGATATTCGCTACGACATCCCGTTGACGCTGTTCAGCGCGATCACGGCGATGGTGGTGGTCGGGATCGGGCTGTTCATGGTGAACAAGCCGCAGCCGACCCTGCGCTCGCTGCTCTCCGGTGGCGTGATCACCGGCCTCGGTGTCGGGACCATGCACTACACCGGCATGTACGCGATGCGCTCCAGCGCGATCGTGCGATACGACCCGGCGATCGTGACACTGTCGATGGTGATCGCGGTGGTGGCGTCGGTCGTGGCGCTGTGGTTCACGTTGCGCGTCAAGGGTTTTCTCGCCACCGTGGGCGCGGCGCTGATCATGGGCGTGGCCGTGTGCGGCATGCACTACACCGGGATGGCGGCGATGCACGCGCACAGCGGACATCAGATCGCGCCCGCGTCCGGTGCCGATGCGATGGAACTGCTGGCACCGCTGATCGGGGTGAGCAGCATCGTCACCATGCTCGTGTTGATCAGCGTGAGCCTGACCGAGATCGAGAACGAGGAGGCGCTGCCGCGCATGTGGCTGACCTCGCGGCATCGTCCGCGACCGCGACCGGCCGAGCCCCTACCGCCGGTCGCGCCGCCCGTGCAGCACGAGTACCGCACGGAGGAACTGAGTTACGACGGTGCGGGCGCCTGGCCGCGCCGGGTCGTGGACTGATCAGGTCGTCGCGACACCCGAACGGCGCCTGACGAATTCGACGACCGGCTCGACGACCCGCGCCGCGATCGGCCCGAGGATCGCCATCAGCAGGACATAGGCCGACGCGAGCGCGGCGAGTTTCGCGTCGGCTTTGCCGTAGGCGACCGCCAAACTGGCGATGACGATGGAGAATTCGCCGCGCGCCACCAGCGCCGCGCCCGCTCGCGCGCGACCCATCCGCCGGATGCCCTGGCGACTCGCCGCCCACCAGCCGACCGCGACCTTCGTGCCGGTGGTCACCACCGCCAGCGCGACCGCCCACCCGAACACCGGGGGGATCGCGGTCGGGTCGATCGACAGGCCGAACGCGACGAAGAAGATCGCGGCGAACAGATCACGCAGCGGTTCCAGGAGTTTCGCGGCTTCGTGCGCGGTGGAGCCCGAGATGGCGATACCGAGCAGGAACGCGCCGACCGCGGCCGAGACGTTGAGCGCCGAGGCCGCGCCTGCCACCAGCAGGGCGGCGCCGAGCAGTTGCAACAGGAACACTTCACGATCGGCACTGTCGAGCACCGCCGTGACGACCCGCCCGAAACGCAGCGCGACCACGAGCACCACCGTGACCGTCGCCAGCGCGATGGCCAGCGAGATCAGCCCGCTCAGCAGACTCAACCCCGCCAGCATCATGGTCAGGATCGGTAGGTACACCGCCATCGCGAGGTCTTCGAACACCAGGATCGACAGCACCACCGGGGTCTCGCGGTTACCGAGGCGGCCCAGATCGTCGAGCACCTTGGCCACGATCCCGGACGACGAGATGTAGGTGACCCCGCCCAGCACCACGGCGCCGAGCACGCCCCAGCCCAGGATCAGCGCGACCGCGACACCGGGGAGCGCGTTGGCCACCAGGTCGAGCACCCCGGCCCCCCAGGAGCGACGCAGCCCGGTCATCAGCTCGGGGGCGGTGTACTCGAGCCCGAGCAGCAACAGCAGCAGCACGACGCCGATCTCGCTCGCCATGTGCCCGAACTCGGTGGCGACGTCGAGCTCGATGAACCCGCCGCGCCCGAAGGCCAGTCCGCCCAGCAGGTACAGCGGAATCGGCGACATCCCGAACCGGCCTGCCACTCGCCCGCAGATCCCCAGTGCGAACAAGATCACGCCGAGCTCGAGCAGCGCCAAGGCCTGCGAGGTCACGGCGTCTCAGCCGTGCACGAGAATCTTCGCGGCCGCGTCGAGGCCGTCCGGGGTGCCGACGACCACGAGCAGATCGCCCTCGGTGAAGGTGAAGTCCGGGCCGGGTGAGGGGTGCAGCTGACCGGCGCGCATCACCGCGACGATCGAGGTCTTGGTGCGGGTGCGCATACCGGTCTCGCCGAGGGTGCGTCCCGCATAGGGTGATTCGTCGACGATGCCGAGCTGGCGGGTGGTGATACCCGGCAGGTCTCGGTGGTCGTCGTTGAGTTTGGCGACCAGTTGCGGCGCGCCGAGCAGGTTCGCCAGCACCGACGCCTCGTCGGTGGACAGCGGCACCTGGGCGGCGATCGCGTCGGGGTCGTCGGGTTTGGACACGATCAGGTCGATGTCGCCGTCGCGGTGGGCGACCACTCCGACGCGCCGGCCCGACCTGACTTCGAAATCCTTACGCACTCCGATGCCCGGTAGCGCTGTGACGTCGACGTTCACCTCATCAACAGTAGCCGCGCGCGGAGCCGATTGTGGTCTACGCCACTCCCTCCCGGCGCGGTGTGGTGAACACGCCGTCAGGACCGGGCAGGTACGGCTGCGCGGCCAGCACCGCGGCGACCGGCAGCGGGGCGTAGAGGTGCGGGAACAGCATCGACGACGGATCGCTCGGCACGCCCGGCTCCCACTTCACCGCACCGGTGAACGCCGTCGGGCCCAGCCACAGCACGACCAGGTCGACGCGCCCGGCGAAGAGCCGGTTGGCGGGCAGGTGGACCTGCTCCGGGGTGGACAGGTGCACGAAGCCGGCGTCGGCCAGCGACGGCGGCCTGCGTTCGCCCGCGCGGCGCGCGTCTTCCCATTCTTGGGAAGAACACAGGTGAACAAGCGTGTGAGTGTCGGATGTCACGGGTAATCTCCGGGTAGACAACAGGTTCGGACGGTCAAGACCCTGTCACAACTCGATGATGTTCGGCCCGGTTCGGTGGTTGCGCCCCGTGCGTAACGAGCAACACCGCAGCGAGCGACGTATCGGTGAGTATCAGGATCGAGTGGGAGGTGGCATCAGCGCTTCGCGGGTGATCGGTAGGTGCTCGAGAATGCCGGCCGGCGGGTGTTCGCTTTCAGCGAAACCGCAGGTCTGTTATCGAAAACACAAAGATTCACTTCCGGGAACAAAGCCTGAACCCCGAACGTCTGACAGAGTAGTCGTACCACTGCTGGGAAGTAGCGGATGCGAGCCTCGTGGAGTGACCACGGGGCCCACACCTAGGCGAACGGCCACGCAGTGCCGGGAGCCGGGACGGAGGAGTCATGCCAGGAACCCTGACCAGCACCCCACTGACCGCAGTTGATCGTTGCGATCGTTGCGGGGCGGCTGCCCGAGTGCGTGCAGTTCTTCCCGCGGGTGGCGAGTTGCTCTTCTGCCAGCACCACGCGAATGAACACATGGACCGTTTGCGCGAACTCGAAGCCGTCATAGACACCGACGCAGCGCCCGCGATCTGACTACTCCTCGCGTCCGAAACAACCACATCTGACAACAGAAAATCCCGGCAGCGGGCGACCTGGACAAGGTCGCCCGCTGTTGTCGTATCCGGGTCGCGCCCTCAGGCGTCGGCGAGGAGACCGTCGACGAGGGTGGCCACGCCGTAGTCGAAGGCGCCGTCCGGGTCAGCGGGGGCCTGGTAGTGCTCGCCGACCACGGTGCCGACCCGGCCGGCCAGGGGGAATTCGCCGGCGGGCATCACCTGGGCGAGCAACGGACCGTTCACCGCCCACCAGTCCGCGTCGCTCAGTTGAGCGGCGGCGCCCGCGGCGGCGACGGCGAGGCGGGCGTTGCCGGTCGCGAAGTCGGTGAGCACGGCGATCGCGCGATCCATGGCCAGATCGCTCAGGCCGACGCCCTCGATGGCGGTCAGTTGACGTTCGTAGCGGCGCATCCTGGCCGGACCGAGGACCTGGCGCCACGGGGAGACTTCGAGCAGCCAGGGATGTTCGATCAGTTCGGTCCTGATCTGGGTGGCGATGGCGATCATGCGTTCCCGGACGGGCAGGTCGGCCGGAATCGGGATGTCCGCGGCGACGGCGTCGACCATGAGCACGATCAGTGCGTCCTTGCTGGGGACATAGGTGTAGAGGCTCATCGCGCGCAGGCCGAGTTCCGTGGCGACCGCGCGGATCGTCAGCTTGTCGATGCCGTCCCGGTCGGCGAGGGTGATGCCCGCCGCGACCACGTCGTCGACGGTGAGGCCCGGTTTCGGGCCGCGCGTGCCCGGTTTGGCCGGGAGCGAGTGGCGCCACAGCAGTTCGAGGATCTGGGTGGCGTGCGCGGTCTTGTCGTCGGTCGGCACGGGTACCCCTGCCTTCTTTCTGGCACTCGGGAACAAACTCGGTACAGTGTACGTTATTCGTTTGCCCGCCGCCTCGATCGTCAGGAGAACGTTCTGCTCGCCATTCAGGCCACCTACCTGCCCGACCGTCACCTGTTCGCGCTGTGGACGTGGACCGGGCACGACGCCGGCCCCGCGCCGACGGGAATCGGCGATCCGGAACAGCTCGCCCTCGCGCTGCCCGTCGGCGAGCGTGGCGCGATCGAGCCCGTCGAGATAGCGACCGCCGTGGTGACAGCCGCCGAACTCGCGGACCTCACGATCGACGATCTCGCTCCGTCAGGCCTCGCCTGGCGGGCCCTGCTGGCCGCTCAGCCGACGCCCGGCGATATCGGCGCGCGTCAGCGGTCGAGCCGCCGGAGCGGGCAGGTCGAATCGCCCGGCGCGGCGACTGGACCACTGCCTGTCGCCGCGCATGCCGTGCCGGATGCGGTCGGGACCGCGATCGTGTCGGCCGAGCGGGCGGCGCGGGTGTTGCGCGAGACGCGGGCGCTCGATGGGGAGCTCGCGGGGGTTGTCGACGCCACCCTGCGGCCCTATCAGGTGCGTGGGGTGGGGTGGTTGCGCGAGACCGTTGCCGCGTACGGCGGGGCGGTGCTGGCCGACGAGATGGGTCTCGGGAAGACCGTGCAGACGATCGGGTTCCTGCAGGGGCGCGCGGACGGGCCACAGCTGGTGGTGTGTCCGACCTCGCTGGTGGGCAACTGGGTGCACGAGATCGAACGGTTCGCGCCGGGGTTGAAAGCGGTGTCGTGGCGTGGCGGCGCGGTGTCCGCGGGGGCCGGGACTGTGGTCGTCACCGGGTACCCGACGTTGCGGCTGCACGGGGCGGCGCTGACCGGTGAGCAGTGGGCGACCGTGGTGTTCGACGAGGCGCAGGCGCTGAAGAATCCGCGCACCCAGGTGTCGAAGGCGGCGCGCGCGTTGACCACCGACGCGAAGGTCGCGCTGACCGGAACGCCGGTGGAGAACCACCTCGACGAACTGTTCGCACTGCTCAATCTCACCGTGCCGCGACTGTTCGCGCATCGCACGCAGTTCCGGCGCCGGTTCGTCCGGCCGATCGAAGAGGGTTCGGCCACGGCGGCGGCCCGGCTGCGCGACGCGGTGGAGCCGGTTGTCCTGGGGCGCAAGAAACTTCAGGTGGCGGCGTCGCTGCCCGCGAAGATCCACAGTGATCTGCTGTGCGATCTGACCGCCGAGCAGGAGCGGGTGTACGACACGGTGCTCGCCGAGGCCCTCGACGAGGGCTTCGGTTCCGGCCTGCAACGACAGGGACGCGTGCTGGCCGCGCTGACCCACCTCAAGCAGGTGTGCAATCACCCCGGACTGGTCTCGGGTGACCTCGACGACATCGCGGGCCGCTCCGGCAAACTCGACCTCTGCACCGACATCGTGGCCACCAACCTCGACACCGGTGATCCCACGCTGATCTTCACCCAGTACCGCAAGACCGGCGACCTGCTGGCGCGGCACCTGACCGAACAGTTCGGGATCGAGGCGCCGTTCTTCCACGGCGGGCTCGACGCCACCCAGCGCGGCGACCTCGTCACCCGGTTCCAGGCGCCAGACGGCCCGCCGGTGCTGATCCTGAGCCTGCGCGCCGCGGGCACCGGCCTCACCCTCACCCGCGCGGCCGATGTGATCCACTTCGATCGCTGGTGGAATCCGGCCGTGGAGGCGCAGGCATCGGATCGGGCGCACCGGATCGGGCAGACCCGCACTGTCACCGTCACCACCTTGACCAGCGCCACCACGGTGGAGGAACACATCGCGGCGATGCACACCCGAAAGTCCGCCCTGACTGATCTGTCCGATGCCGCGGGCATCGCCGAACTGGCCCGCCTCGACGACGACGCCCTCGTCGACATCCTGCGCCGGAAGCGAGGGAACTGATGCCCGACAACGAATTCGGTTACACCCCATGGGGCATGGACTGGGTGCGCCTGGCCGAACCGCTGCGCCAGACCCGCCCGGAACCCCTGCTGCCCCGAGCCCGCAGCATCGCCCGCAACGACGGTGCGCGCCTCGAGATCGAGGGCCGAACTGTGCGCGCGCACCTGCATCGCGGCGGCCAGGCCTCGATCGCGCACGTCGAGGTGGCACCGCTGTCCCGGGCGGCGGTGACCGCGATCGGTCAGACGATCACCGACCCGACCGTGTTCACCGACGAGATGCACCGGGCACTGCTCGACGCCGGGCACTCCCCCGCGCCGACCCTGGTGAGCACCGATTGCTCCTGCTCGGCGCGGACCGCGCGCTGCGTGCACGTGTTCGCGACGCTGTACACGATCGCGCGCAGGGTCGACGAGAACCCGCGCGTCGCACTGGAATTGCAGGGGTACTTCGACACGACCGCCGAATCCGATGCGCCCGCGCCGGAGCAACGCTGGACTCCCCTGCACACCCTCGACCCGGCCGACTTCTTCGACGCCGTCCACTAGTCGACCGGCCGACGAGATGTGCTGCGCAAGGGACATCCGCGAGACCTGCCGTGCCGAAGCCGGCAGGTGCACAGAGATCGTGATGCGCCCGCCGCTCAGGCGTTGGTACCGCCGTCGACGGTGAGGATCGCGCCGGTGATCGACCGGCCCGACGGGCCCGCGAGGAAGGCGACCAGATCGGCCACATCGGCGGCGGCACCGAAACGGCCCAGCGCGTTGAACTCTCGTTGGGTCGGGGCGTGCCCGCTGTCGGCGGGGTTCATGTCGGTGTCGGTCGGGCCGGGCTGGACGAGGTTGACGGTGATGCCGCGCGGACCCAGTTCGCGCGCAAGGGCTTTGGTGAAACCATTGAGAGCCGACTTGCTCAGGTTGTACAGCGACAGTCCGCCGAAGAGCGCGCGTTCGGACAGGTTGGAGCCGATGGAGATGATCCGGCCACCGTCACCGAGATACGGCAGGGCGGCCTGGCCAGCGACGAAGGCGGCGCGGGCGTGGATGTTCAGCGCGCGGTCGATCTCGTCGAGGGTGAACTCCTCGTAGG
Source organism: Nocardia sp. FBN12 (assembly GCF_050320175.1). Lineage (GTDB taxonomy): Bacteria > Actinomycetota > Actinomycetes > Mycobacteriales > Mycobacteriaceae > Nocardia. The sequence continues at coordinate 3,778,933 of NZ_CP190048.1, forward strand.
GCTTGGCCGGGAAGATGCCCGCATTGTTCACGAGCACATCGAGACCGCCCAGTTCCCGCGCGGTCCGTTCCACGGCGGCGACGACCTGCGCGGCGTCGGCGCTGTCGGCCATGATCGGCAGCGCCCGCCTGCCCAGCGCCTCGATCTCGGACGCGACCGCCTTGGCGGCGACCTCGTCGCGCTGATAGGTGAACGCCACATCGGTGCCCGCGGCGGCCAGCGCGCGGGCGATGGCCGCGCCGATCCCGCGGCTCGCGCCGGTCACCATGGCCACGGTGTTGCTGCTCGTCATCAGGCTCGCTCCAATTTTGTAGTGGTCGATACATAAATAGACGAGCGCATGCGCGGCACTCCGTCAAGAGTTTCTTAACGATCGGTACAGAATTGGTCGGCGGCTGCCGCGACCATCGGCACACGCGGTATATTTACCGATCGGCACAGAAAGGTTTCCCGATGGCAGAACGCGGCCGCCCACGCGGTTTCGACCGTGACATCGCCCTGCGCCGCGCGATGGAAGTGTTCTGGGAACTCGGCTACGACAGCGCCTCGATGAGCGATCTCACCACCGCCATGGGCATCAACTCCCCCAGCCTCTACGCCGCGTTCGGCGACAAGGAGGCCCTGTTCCGCGCCGCCGTCGAGCTCTACGGCCGCAGCGAGGGTTCACACACGGCCAGGGCGCTACGCGAGCAACCCACCGCCTACGCCGCGGTCGAGGCCATGCTGCGCGACAATATCGCCACCTACACCGATCCCGGCGTGCCGAACGGCTGCATGGTGGTGCTCGCGGGCGCGACCTACGCCACCCGCACCGCGTCGGTCCGCGAATTCCTGGCCGAAGCCCGCCGCCGCACCACCGCCGACATCCGCGACCGCCTCGACCGTGGCGTCGTCGAGGGCGACCTCGCGCCCGGCACCGAAACAGCGTCGCTCGCAATGCTGTACAGCACTGTGCTGTACGGGCTGTCGATCCAGGCCAGAGACGGCGTCAGCCCCGACGAGCTGAGTGCCGCCGTCGACAGTGCCATGCAGACACTCGCCGCCGCGACACGCTAGGCGACGCAGCTTCGGTCGGATCTCTCAGAGTCGGCGCAGGGCGGCGATACGTTCGCCCAACTGGTCGACACTCGCCAAGGCCGTTGGCGGACCACCACACTCGCGGCGCAGCTCGCCGTGGATCACGCCGTGCGGCTTGCCGGTGCGGTGGTGGTGCATCGCGACGAGGCTGTTGAGTTCGCGGCGCAGCTCGCCCAGCTTGTCGGAGGTGGCGACGCGCTCGGCGACGGGCGCGACCTGCGGGGCGGACTCCTGGGCGGCGCTGCGGTCGGCGAGCTGGCGGGTCTGCCGGTCGCGCAGCAGCGCGCGCATCTGGTCGGCGTCGAGCAGACCGGGGATGCCCAGGTAGTCGGCTTCCTCGTCGCTGCCCGCGATGGTGGCGGTGCCGAAGGAGGAGCCGTCGTAGATCACCTGGTCGAGTTCGGCGTCGGCGGCCAGTGCCACGAAGGATTTCTCGTCCTCGCCGGGCTCGTCCTTGGCCTTGTTCGCGTCCATCAGGAGCTCGTCGTCGAGGCCGTCCTTCTCGCGATGCGGCTTGCCGATGACGTGATCGCGCTGCAATTCGAGCTGGGCGGCCAGATCCAGCAGCACCGGCACCGACGGCAGGAACACGCTCGCGGTCTCGCCCGGTTTGCGGGCACGCACGAAACGGCCGATGGCCTGCGCGAAGTACAACGGGGTCGACGCGCTGGTGGCGTAGACGCCCACGGCGAGGCGCGGCACGTCGACACCTTCGGACACCATGCGCACCGCCACCATCCACGGCTGGGTGCCCTTGCCGAACTCACCGATCCGCTGCGAGGACTGGGGGTCGTCGGACAGCACCACCGTTGGCCGCTCACCACAGATGTGTTCGAGCAGTTCGGCGTAGTCGCGGGCCCGTTCCTGGTCGGTGGCGATCACCAGCCCGCCCGCGTCGGGCATGCCGGAGGCGCGCAGCTGACGCAGCCGCATGTCCGCCGCGCGCAACACCGCCGAGATCCAGTCGCCCGCCGGGTCGAGAGCCGTGCGCCAGGCCCGTGCGGTGTGCTCGGCGCTGAGCGGCTCGCCGAGGCGGGCGGTGTGTTCCTCGCCCGCGCTGTCGCGCCAGTGCGCGTCACCGGAGTAGGCCAGGAACACCACCGGACGCACGACGCCGTCGGCGAGGGCGTCGGCGTAGCCGTAGGAGTGGTCGGCGCGCGAGCGCGGGAATCCACCTTCGTCGGGCTCGTAGGTGACGAACGGGATCTTCGAATCGTCACTGCGGAACGGGGTTCCGGTCAGCGCGAGCCGGCGCGTCGCGTCGCCGAACGCCTCCTCGGTGGCCTCGCCCCAGGTCTTGGCGTCACCCGCGTGGTGGATCTCGTCGAGAATCACCAGCGTGCGCCGGTTCTCGGTACGCACCCGGTGCCGAGTGGGGTGGGCGGCAACCTGCGCATAGGTCACCACGACGCCGTGATAATCGCCGGAGGTCGCGCCGGTGGAATTGGAGAAGCGCGAGTCGAGCTGGATGCCGGTGCGCGCGGCCGCGGCGGACCACTGGTGCTTGAGGTGTTCGGTCGGGGCGACGACGGTTATCTGGTCCACCGTCCGATCGGCCAGCAACTCCGCGGCAACCCGCAGCGCGAAGGTGGTCTTACCGGCGCCGGGCGTCGCGACCGCGAGGAAGTCGCGCGGCTTGGTGGCCAGGTACTTCGTCAACGCGCGACGCTGCCAGGCGCGCAAGGAACCCGACGGGGCACCTCCCGCGGCAGTCTCGCCCGGTGTCCCCGCTTGCTTCGCCGTAGCGGCGCCACCCGACCCAGTCACGCAGACGACCCTAGCCGCCCGATGCGGCGTGTCGCCAAACCGACGCGGGGTGGGCGACAGGCATCACAGCCGCACCCGTGGTCACCGGCCATTTACCTGTTACCCGCCGACACGATGCCCAGCCCGCACCACGCCGACCACCGTCGTGGGGGATGCTTGACCACGAGATGAGCAACGACCAGGTCCCGGCTGCCGACGCGACGCACCAACCGCAGGCGCTCGCGCCCGGCGACGCGCCCGCCTGCCCCACCAGCGGTGCGCACGCCGCCCCGCAACGTCACAGCGATCGACCGTGGTGGGCCCGGTGGCTGTCGACGGCATGGCGACTGGTGGCCCGGGTCGCGGTGAAGTGCTGGGACAACTCGATCTTCGACAAGTCCGCGGCCGCGGCGTTCTGGCAGACCCTGTCGCTGGCACCGCTGCTGCTCGGCCTGCTCGGCAGCCTCGGCTATGTGGGCGGGTTGTTCGGGCCCGACACCCTGCAGATCGTCGAGAGCAAGATCATCGCGTTCAGCCGCGAGTTCTTCAGCCCGTCGGTGGTCTCCGATCTGATCGAACCGACGGTCGACGACGTGCTCGGCAAGGGTCGCGGCGCGGTGGTGTCGGTGGGCTTCGTGCTGTCGCTGTGGGCCGGATCCTCGGCGATGGCCACCTTCGTCGACGCCATCGTGGCGGCGCACGGGCAGCAGGATGCCCGGCATCCGATCTGGCAGCGGATCTTCGCGCTGTTGCTGTACGTGCAGTTCCTGGTGGCCGCGGTGCTGATCCTGCCGGTGATCGCGCTGGGACCGACCCGGATCGGGCGGGTACTGCCCGACGCGTGGCGCGAGCCCGGCTTGCGGCTGATCGATGGGTTCTACTACCCGATCGTCGGTGTGCTGCTGATCGTCGGGCTGACCACGCTCTACAAGCTGGCCCTGCACAAATCGCTGCCGTGGCATCGGCTCTTCGGCGGCGCGCTGGTGGCCGGGGTGTTCTTCCTGGCGGCCAGCGACCTGCTGCGCCGGTATCTGTCCTGGATCTCCGAGACCGGGGTGAGTTACGGCGCGCTGGCCACCCCTATCGCGTTCCTGCTGTTCACGTACTTTCTCGGCTTCGCGGTGATCCTCGGTGCGGAGTTCAACGCCGCCGTGCAGGAGTTCTGGCCCGCCCGAGCCACCCGGATCGAGCAGGTCAAAGATTGGATCACCAGCCAGGTGCGCGGTGACGACGACGAGCACGACGACATCGCCGGGGCCTCACCCGAGACACCGGCGTCACCTACCGAGCGATCGGCTCAGTCGCCGTCTTTGCGCAAGCCCTCGTAGACCTTCTTGCAGTCCGGGCACACGGGCGAGCCGGGCTTGGCCGAACGCGTCACCGGGAAGACCTCGCCGCACAGGGCGACGACCATCGTGCCCATCACGGCACTCTCGGCGATCCGGTCCTTCTTCACGTAATGGAAGAATTTGGGGGTGTCGTCGCTGGTCGTCTCGTCGGTCGTGGTTTCCGGGCGTACCAGAGTGTCTGTACTCACGCCTTCCATGATGCCGCATCCCCCGCCCGGTCCGCTGACCAGCCGCGTGTGCGCTCGACGACGCCGGGTGGAAGACTTGCGGTATGCAGTCCTACGGCGATGCCTCCAGCGCCGACGAACCGAAGCCGGACCCGGACGTGACCATGCCCGCCGAGCCCACGCCCTCGCGTGGGTTCTTCCGGCCCGCCGCCGCCGAACACGCGGTGCTGATCACCGAGGCCGCGCCCTCGCTCGACGACCAGCATCGCGCCAGGGTGCGCCGCTACACGTTCATCATGGCCTTCCGGATCCCCTGCCTGATCCTGGCCGCGATCGCCTACAGCGCGTTCGAGAACCCGCTGCTCTCGATCCTGATCATCGCCGCCTCGGTGCCGCTGCCGTGGATCGCGGTGCTGATCGCCAACGACCGGCCGCCGCGCACCAAGGACGAACCCAGCCGCTGGGACGGCCGCGCGAACCAGATCGCGCTGGAATCCGGGCAGCACAAGACGCTCGAGTAGGCAGTCGGCGCCGCGGGTGCTGTCGCACCCTTCACGCGGTCCGGATCAAGGCGGCCGAGAACCGGCGGGATTCGTTCACACGGTGACTTTCGGTCTGCGGACCAGCATCGACATGACGGCGGCGATGCCGCAGAGGGCACCTGCCAGATACCAGGCGAGGTCGTAGGAACCCTGCAGGTCGCGGATGAAGCCGGCGCCGGTGGCGGCGATGGCGGCGCCGACCTGGTGGGCGGCGAAGACCCAGCCGAACGCGATCGGGCCGTCGGCGCCGAAGAGTTCGCGGCACAGCAACACGGTCGGCGGGACGGTCGCGATCCAGTCCAGGCCGTAGAACACGATGAACACCCACATGCTCGGCTCGGTGTGCGGGCCGAGCAGCGAGGGCAGGATCAGTAGCGAGAGCCCACGCAGCGAGTAGTAGCCGAGCAGCAGGTAGCGCGGATCGACGCGGTCGGAGAGCCAGCCGGAGGCGATGGTGCCCGCCACATCGAAGATCCCCACCAGCGCGAGGAGTCCGGCCGCGGTGGTCGGCGGCATGCCGTGGTCGTGCGCCGCGGTGACGAAATGGGTGCCGACCAAGCCGTTCGTCGAAGCACCACAGATCGCGAAACCGCCCGCCAGTAGCCAGAATCCGGGTCGGCGCGCGGCGGAGGCCAGCACCTTCAACGCCCGGTTGGCACCGCCCGCGATCGGGACTCGCGCGCCCGCGTCCGAACCGGCGGGCGCCCCGTAGGCGCGCACACCGACATCGCTGGGGTAGTCGCGCACGAACAGCCAGACCAGCGGCACCACCGACAGCGCCACCGCCGCCACGATCAAGGACGGCAGCCGCCAGCCGTGCTCGGTGGCCAGCATCGACACCAGCGGCAGGAACACCAGCTGGCCGGTGGCGCCCGCCGCGGTGAGCACTCCGGTGACCAGGCCACGACTCTGGACGAACCAGCGACCGGTGATGGTCGCGACGAACGGCATGGACATCGACCCGACGCCGACACCCACCAGCAGTCCCCACGTGGCCACCAGCTGCCACGCCTGGGTCATGAACACCGTCAGCCCGCTGCCCGCGGCGATCAGCACCAGCGCCGAACACACCACCTTGCGGATGCCGAATCGGTCCATCAGCGCAGCGGCGAACGGCGAGATCAGGCCGTAGAGCAGCATATTCAGCGAGATGGCGGTGGAGATCGTGGCGTGTGACCAACCGAATTCGGTGTGCAGCGGATCAATCAGGACGCTGGGGACCGAGCGGAAGGCGGCCGCGCCGAGCAGGGCCACGAAGCCGACACCCGCCACGATCCACGCGGGATGAAGCCGACGACGGTCGTCGGTGACCGATGCCGGTGCGGGAGTGAGGTTGTCGGCCGGGTCGTCGCCGGTGGGCGGCAGAGACGCACGTAAATCGGTCACTCGGCTAGCGTGCCGGATCGATGCCGGACGAACGAGTGGCCGGTGTGACATGTTTCGTCAACATCCTGCCAGCGATCGCCTTCAGGAGCACCGCGTCCTGTGCGGTGAGGCCGACTACGGGGTCGGACCGACGCGTGTCACCGACCATCGAAAGCGCTGCGCACGAAGCACCGTGACGGCGGAGCCCCACGTACCGCGCCGACAAGGCTGTCGACAGCGGCACCCGGGCCGCCTACCGTTCGGACAGGACCACCCGCGCTGTCCTGCAGGGCGGGCGTATCCGGCTGACAGCTCGCCGGTGCCCCATATCGGAAGGGAGACAGCATGATTCGCTGGACCTGGGCCTTTCTCGACCGTCCCGTCGATACATTCGCCGCCTGCGCGCGGTTCTGGGCGACGGTCACCGACTCCACCGTGTCGGCGCCGCGCGGCGACAACGATGAGTTCGTCACGCTGCTGCCCGCGAGCGGTCCCGCGTGGATCAAGATGCAAGCGGTCTGCGATGACGGTGGCATCCATCTCGACCTGGACGTCGACGACATCCCCGCGGCGGTAGCGACCGCGACCGGACTCGGCGCCCGCGTCGTCGCCGAGCCTGCTGCGTACACGATTATGGAATCGCCTGCGGGACAGACGTTCTGCTTCACTCCCGCGGCCGAGCAGGCGCGCCCGCACCCGGCACCGGTCACGGTCACCACCGCGCCCGACGGCACGGTCACCCGCCTCGACCAGATCTGCCTCGACCTCGCCCCCGCCGACATCGATGCCGACACCGCCTTCTGGCAAGCGCTCACCGAGTGGACACCCGGGCCGAGCAGCCGTCCGGAATACGCCCGCCTGCGTGGCCCCGATCAGCCACTGCACTTCCTGCTCCAACGCCTCGACGACCCCCGCCCCGCAGGCGCCCACGCCGACTTCGCCGCCTCGAACATCGCCGCCGCTGCCGCCTGGCACGAATCCCTCGGCGCCACCCGGGTCACCGACGCCGAACACTGGATCGTCCTGCGCGACCCCGGAAACGCCCTGTACTGCGTGACAGCGAGAGACCCCTACACCGGCTGAGCCACCGCTGCCCGGGCAGCGATCCACGGCGCTGCGCTCGGCGACACGCAGCGCAGCTGGTCGATCTCCGCACTCGCGGTCCTGGCAGAGTGAGCGGGTGCCTACGAACCCGACGATGACCGACTCCCTGCTCACCGCGCTGTGCCCGGACTTGCGCACCGCGCTGATCCGGGTCGGGTACGACGCCGACACGCTGGTGGAGGCGTTGGGGCCGGATGTGCATGCGGCACTGAGCCGTTCGGAGCCGGTGCCGGTGCGCCGGGCCGCGCGAGCGGCAGGTGAGCTCGGCACGCTGGTGCGGTTGTTGCTACTGGGCGACGTGTTGCCGGAGCGTGCGGTCGCGGCCGCGCTGGCGCCGGTGCGCATCGACGCGGCGGTGGCGGCTGGGCTGCTCACGCGCGAGGGTGACGAGGTCAGGGCGGCGCTGGATCTGCGACCGCTCGATGCCGGCGCGGGTACGCGGTGGATCCTGTCCGATCTCGACGATTCGATGCGGCGGCGCACGCTCACCGCCGACCACGTCCTCGGCGTCGGGCACGCGTCACTGTCCTTGCTGCGCGCGACGCCGACAGAACCTGTCGGCACCGTGCTGGATCTGGGCACCGGCTGCGGCGTGCAAGCCGTACACGCGGCCGGTTACGCGGGCCGGGTCACCGCGACCGACGTCAACGCACGGGCCCTGTGGCTCGCGCGGGCCACGGCCGCGCTCAACGAACTCGACATCGAGCTCGTCGAGGGGTCCTGGTTCGAGCCGGTGGCCGGGCGGCGTTTCGATCAGGTCGTGGCCAATCCGCCGTTCGTGGTTGGCCCGGGTCGCATCGAACACACCTACCGCGACTCCGGGCTCGCCCTTGACGGCGCCAGCGAACTGGTCATCGGGCAGGCGCCCGAGCTGCTTGCCCCCGGCGGCACCGCGGCCATGCTCGCCGCCTGGGTGCACGTGGACGGCGAGGACTGGCGCCACCGTGTGTCGAGCTGGTTGCCCGCGCACGGCGTCGACGCGTGGATCGTGCAGCGCGATGTCGCCGATCCCGCCCTCTATGTCGGCACCTGGCTGCGCGACGCGGGCCTCGACCCCCGTGATCCGGCCGCCCAGGAGCAGGCGGCGCGGTGGCTCGACGCTTTCGAGGCCGCCGACGTCGAGGGCGTGGGTTTCGGGTTCGTCTATCTGCGGGCGATCGACGGCCCCACCGAACTCCTCGCCGAGGACCTCACCCACGGTTTCGACGACCCCCTCGGCACGGAAGTGGCCGGCTACTTCGCGCGATCGGCGTGGCTGCGCGCGGTGGCCACCGACGAAAACCTCGCGTGGACATCCCGTTTCGCGCCGAGCCCGGCGACCGCACTGGAACGGGTGTTCCTGCCCGGCGAGTTCGGCTGGACCGAGCAGGTGGCCCGGCTGCATCGCGGCGACGGACCGCGCTGGCAGCACGAAGTCGATGAGACGACGGTCGCCCTGGTCGCGGGAATGCGGCCCGACGGGCTGCCGTTGTACGAACTGATCGAACTACTCGCGCTCGCCGACGGAGCCGAGCAGGTCACGCCGGAATTCGCCGCACAGGCACTCGGTGTGGTCGCCGGACTCGTCCGCCACGGACTCGTGCGGCCCGTCTGAGGCTCCCGTCGGTAGGGGTGAGTTCCGACCACGGCCCTCTTCTCAGGAACTTCTCAGCCGTTGGGGTGGGAACCAGCAGCTCAGAGCGGTTTATCGACCGCGGGATCGGGAACTTTCTCTAAGTCGGGTCCGTTGATCGGAGTAAGACACCACCGACAGGAGGCAAGTCATGACAAGCCCCGCCACCACTCGCTTGCGCCCCAGCGAGGCCGATATCGACGCCCAGAGCCCCGCAGCCGATCTGGTACGCGTGTACCTCAACGGAATCGGACGCACGGCACTGCTCACGGCGGCCGACGAGGTCGAATTGGCCAAGCGCATCGAGGCGGGCCTGTACGCCCAGAACCTGCTCGATACCGGTAAGCGGTTATCGCCGGCTCGCAAGCGTGATCTGCTGATCCTGGTCCGCGAGGGCAATGCCGCCCGCTCGCACCTGCTCGAGGCCAACCTGCGCCTGGTCGTCTCCCTGGCCAAGCGCTACACCGGCCGTGGCATGCCACTGCTCGACCTCATCCAGGAGGGCAACCTCGGACTCATCCGCGCGATGGAGAAGTTCGACTACGCCAAGGGCTTCAAGTTCTCCACGTACGCCACCTGGTGGATCCGGCAGGCCATCACCCGCGGCATGGCCGATCAGAGCCGCACCATCCGGCTGCCCGTGCACCTGGTCGAACAGGTGAACAAGCTCGCCAGGATCAAGCGTGAACTGCACCAGCAGCTGGGCCGTGAGGCCACCGACGCCGAACTCGCCAACGAATCGGGCATCCCGGAGGGCAAGATCGCCGATCTGCTCGACCACAGCCGCGACCCGGTGAGCCTGGACATGCCCGTCGGCAACGACGAGGAGGCCCCGCTCGGCGACTTCATCGAGGACTCCGAGGCCACCTCCGCCGAGAGCGCCGTGATCGCGGGCCTGCTGCACCACGACGTGCGCAGCGTCCTCGCCACCCTCGACGAGCGCGAGCAGCAGGTCATCCGCCTGCGCTTCGGCCTCGACGACGGCCAGCCGCGCACCCTCGACCAGATCGGCAAGCTGTTCGGCCTGTCCCGTGAGCGGGTCCGCCAGATCGAGCGCGAGGTCATGTCCAAGCTGCGCAAGGGCGACCGCGCCGACCGGCTGCGCGCCTACGCCAGCTGATCCTCCGAACTCGACGGCCCCGCGGGGTCGTCTGCCCAAACGCCGACCGGCGACCGCGCATCCCTCCCCCTCCGGGTCGCGAGCCGGTCGGCGTTGTTCGTTCCACCGGCCGCACGCACCATCTCGCAGTCACCTCGATCGGCCGATCACCGGTCGTGCAGGTCGGCACGTCAGTGCCCGGCACAAGCCGAGGCCACGCCGCTGGGCGGGTCGGTCGGTACCGCTTCAGGCCAAGCGGCGCGGGCCTGTGTCGAAGCGGCTGGGTTCGGGGCCGATGCGGGCTCGTGCGTAGATGATCTCGGCCGATGCCGGGGCGGCGAGGACGGGGTCGCAGGACAGTTCGCGCATCTGGGGGATGTCGTCGAACAGTGCCGAAATGCGTTGGGCCAGTTCGGCCAAGGCAGCTTTGTCGACACCTGTCCGGCCTGGTCCTTCCGACAGCAGGGGTGCCGCGCGCGGTGCGTCGATGAGCGCGGTCGCCTCCTCCTCGGTCAGCGGGAGTGCACGGTAGGCGCGGTCGCCGAGCAGGTCGATGATCATGCCGGACAGGCCGAATTGGATAACCGATCCGAACGAGGGGTCGTCGGTGACCCGCAGGACGCAACCGACACCCTTGGTCGCCATTTTCTGCACGTGCAACAGCGGATCTCCGCAGATCTCCACCAGATCCGTGTAGGCCTGGCGGACGGCGTCCGGTCCCCACAGATCCAGGCGAACGCCGATCAGATCCGGTCTGCGCCGCCACAGCTCCCCTGTGGCCTTGGCCGCGACCGGATATCCGAGCTCCGCGGCGGCGGCAACAGCCTGCTCGGCGTCGCGCACCGCCCGGAACTCCACCACGTCGATGCCGTAGCACCCCAGCAGCCGCGCCGCCTCCTCGTCGGTGAGCCACCGCCCGCCCGATTCCGCCAGCCAGCCCGCCACCAATTCCTCGGCGGCCGCGGTGTCGATCCCCTGCGGGCGAACCACCGGGGAGATCGGCCGGTCACGCCAGCGCGCGTATCGATCGACCCTGGCCAGCGCACGCGCGGCCCGCTCCGGGTCCGGGTAGGACGGGATGGATCCACGCGCCGGCGCCCCCGCGGTGGTCCGCACCGCCAGCTGGCGCGGAATCCCCGATTCCGCGACAAACGTGGTGAGCACCGGCTTGCCCGGCGCCGCCGCGGCGGCCGCCCGCAGCGCGTCCCCGAAACCCTCCATCGGTACCGGAACAGGCGGGGCGACCACCACGATCACCGCGTCGACCTCGTCGCTGCGCAGCGCGGCGAGCACCGCTTCCCTGAAGTCGGCCGGCGTCGCCTCCGGTCCGAGGTCGACCGGCCCGTCCACGACCGGGCTGTCCACACCCGGCTCGATGGGCCCAGCGGTGTCCAGATCCCGCTCGACGGGCTCGGCAGCGTCCGCACCACGGTCTGCCCGCCGGGCACTACGCACGCCCCACGAGGTCCGGCCGACGCGATCTGGTCCCCACCCCACCCCACCCCGTCCGGCCCGCCGGCCAACACGATCTGCACGACCGGAATCCCGCTCGGTCGGCTGGGCGCTGTCCGCGCCCCACCCGTCCGGCCCGTCACTCTGCGCATCCGTCGGCCGGGCACCTTGCGCTCCGTGCTCGGTCGGGCGGGCACCGGGACCCCGGTCGACGGCGGTGACGGGCCGATGCACTCTGAGCCCTTCGCTGCGGGCGGCGTCGATGGCCAGCCAGTTCAGCGCGGCACTGTTGCCGACCACCGCGACCCTTGGCCCCTTCGGCAGCGGCTGACAGGCCAGCAGGGCAGCGCAATCGAACAGTTCGGAGATGGAGTCGACCTGGATGATTCCGGCCTGACCGAAGAGATCACGGACCACAGTGCGGTCCATGTCGGCACCTGCCGCGAGACGGCCACTGCTCACCGCGACGATCGGTTTGCCGCGGGCGACGCGGCGTGCCAGCCGGGAGAACTTGCGCGGGTTACCGAAGCTCTCCAGATACAGCAGGATCACTTCGGTGTCGGCAGCGGTGTCCCAGTACTGGAGCAGGTCGTTGCCGGACACATCGGCTCGGTTGCCCGCCGAGACGAACGTCGACAGGCCCAGGTTGCGGGCCGCGGCCTCGCCGAGAATCGCCGCGCCGAGGGGACCGGACTGGCAGAAGAAGCCGATCCTTCCGCGCTGGGGAAGCACGGGGGCCAGGGTCGCGTTGAGGCCGACAGCCGGGTCGGTGTTGGCGATGCCGAGCGCGCTGGGGCCGACCACCCGCATACCGTGCCCGCGTGCCGCGGCGACCAGGTCGTGTTCGGCGGCCAACCCGGCTGCCCCGGTCTCGCCGAAGCCCGCGGTCAGCACGACCAGACCCTTGACGCCTTTGGCCATGCAATCGTCGAGAACGGCCCCGATCGCGGCGGGCGGCACCGCCACCACCGCCAGGTCCACCTCGTCGGGAATCTCGCGCACCGTGGCGTACGCGCGCACGCCACGCACCGAACGCCGGTGCAGATTCACCGGGAACACCGGCCCGCTGAAACCGCCGGCGAGCAGGTTCGCCAGCACGGCACCGCCGACGCGCGTCTGTTCCGGCGACGCACCGATCACCGCGACCGAACTGGGCGCGAGCAGGTTGCCGACGCTGCGCGCCTCTGAGGCCGCCTCGCGCGCGTCCCGCACGGTGCGCAACGCCTCGGTGGGGTCGATGGCGAATTCGAGGTGCACTTCGGAACCGTCGCGGCTGCGCTGCAGTTGATAACCCGCCTCACGGAAGACCGTGATCATGGCCTCGTTCTCGGCCAGCACCTCGGCGACGAACGCGACCACCTCGTTCTCGGCGGCGGCCCCGGCCAGGTGCTCGAGCAGCACCGAGCCGAGCCCGCGCCCCTGATGCTCGTCGGCGACCACGAAGGCCACCTCGGCCGCGCGTGGGCCCTGCCGGGCGAGCAGTTCGTAGCGGGCCACGCCGATGATGGCGGGGCCGAGCACCGCCACGAGTCCGACCCGATCGCGGTAGTCGACGTGGGTGGTGCGGTACATGTCCTTCGGCGAGATCTGCGGGTACGGACCGAAATAGCGCAGATACCGGGTGCGGTCGGACAGGCCGGTGTGAAAGGCAGCGAGTGCGTCGGCATCGGCGGGCATGATCGGGCGCACCCGGACGACACCACCGTCGGCGGCGAGTACATCGCCGTACCAATGCTGGGGTGGCGCAGGCGGATTCGCCGGTGTGTCGGCGGTATCGGGCAGCAGTGGCTCAGTCACGGGGGTCCTCCGGGTCGAGTCCGAGCAGGCCGAAACTCGCCCGCCGGGTGGCCGTGATGGCGGTGTCGACCGCGCGCTGCGCGCGGATCTGGCCCGCGACGCCGATCTCCGGTGTGCCGCCTGGTCCGTCCCAGGCGCGGTAGTCGGTGTCGCCGCCGTCGCCCATCGTGGTCGGTGGTTGTACGCGCGGCGCGGACGCACGCACCTGTTCGATCCAGTCGGCGGGCACCGGCGTTTCGGGGGCCAGGGGCCGGTCGAGTGCCGCGGCGAGCAGATGAGTCCAGGCTCGCGGTACCACCCGCACCACGCCGTATCCCCCGCCGCCGACGGCCAGCCACCGTCCCTCGGCGTACTCGTCGGCCAGGTCGCGCATCGCCAGGAAGGCCGCCCGCTGGCCGTCGACGGTGAGTTCCAGGTCGGCCAGTGGATCTTCGCGGTGGGTGTCGACACCGCATTGGCTGATGATGATCTGCGGCCGGAACGCGGCCACCGCACCGGGCACCACCGCGTGAAACCCTCTCAGCCACTGCGCATCCCGCGTGCCCGGCAGCAGCGGCAGGTTGATCGAGGTGCCTTCGGCCGCCCCGACGCCGGTCTCCTCCGGCCAGCCGGTATTGGGCCACAACGTCGCCGGATGCTGATGCATCGATACGGTGAGCACACGGGGATCGGCGTAGAACGCGCGCTGCACGCCGTCGCCGTGATGGACGTCGACATCGAGATAGGCGATGCGGTCGAAGCCGTGGTCGAGCAGCCAGGAGATGGCGATCGCGGCATCGTTGTAGACGCAGAACCCCGCCGCCGAATCCGGCATGGCGTGGTGCATTCCACCGCCGATGCTCACCGCCCGCCGGGTCCGGCCCGCCGCGATCTCCCGTGCGGCGGCGAGGGTGCCGCCGACGATCACCGACGCCGCCTCGTGCATGCGCGGAAACACCGGATTGTCGGCGGTTCCGAGCCCGTAGACGGCGTCCTCGGCCGTCGGCGGCCCCTGCCCTGCCCGGCGCACCGCCTCGATGTAGGAGCTGCTGTGGACCCGCATCAGGTCGGCCTCGGTCGCCGCATCGGGTGCCAGCGGCTCGACACCATCGAGAACACCTAAGCTTTCGGCCAGTGACATGGTGTACCGCAGGCGCGCCGGCTTCATCGGATGCTCCGGACTCCAGGTGTAGCCGAGGAATCGCTCGGTCCACACGACGGTCCCTGCGGGTTCGCTGCGCGGCGACGTGACCATGCTCGCCACGCTAGCCGGAAGCAGCAGCCCCCGTGTGGCGTTGACATGCAGTAGAAATAGGGCCGCTGGTCCGACGGGCGGACCGGCGTTCGCGCGTGGGTAGAATTCGTGCAGACGAAGGGGTATCAGGTGAAGGATCTGGTCGACACCACGGAGATGTATCTCCGTACCATCTACGACCTCGAGGAAGAGGGCGTGGTGCCCTTGCGGGCGCGGATCGCCGAACGCCTCGAGCAGAGTGGTCCGACGGTGAGCCAGACGGTCGCGCGGATGGAGCGCGACGGCCTGTTGCTCGTCGCCGGCGACCGCCATCTCGAGCTCACCGACAAAGGCAGGTCCATGGCCGTGTCGGTGATGCGCAAGCACCGGCTCGCCGAGCGGTTGCTGGTCGACATCATCGGTTTGGACTGGGAGAACGTGCACGCCGAGGCGTGTCGCTGGGAGCACGTGATGAGCGAGGAGGTGGAACGACGCCTGATCGAGGTGCTCAACCACCCGACCACCTCGCCCTACGGCAACCCCATTCCCGGTCTGGACGAACTCGGCCTCGCCGACGCGCCCGCCGCCGAGGAGAAGCTGATCCGGCTCTCCGATCTGCCCAACGGCGCGCTGCACGCGGTGGTCGTGCGCAGACTGGCCGAGCACATCCAGACCGACCCGGAGGTCATCGGTCGGTTGCGTGAGGCGGGCGTGGTGCCCGATGCCCGCGTTACCGTGGAGACCAAGCCGGGTGCGGTGCTGATCACGGTGCCGGGCCACAGCGGTTTCGAACTGTCCGAAGAGATGGCGCATGCCGTCCAGGTGAGGCTGGTCTGATACGTGAAACTTCTTGTCACCGGCGGCGCCGGCTACGTGGGCGGCGTCTGCGCCGCAGTGCTGCTCGAAGAGGGCCACGAGGTGGTCGTCGTCGACGACCTCTCGACCGGTAACGCCGACGGCGTCCCCGCCGGCGCCCGATTCGTCGACGGCGACATCGCCGTGGCGGCGCCCGACCTGCTGCGCGCCGAATCCTTCGACGGCGTCCTGCATTTCGCGGCGCAGTCGCTGGTCGGTGAGTCGGTGGAGCAACCGGAGAAGTACTGGCACGGCAATGTGGTGAAGACGCTGACGCTGCTCGAGGCGATCCGCGAGACCGGCACGCCGCGCCTGGTGTTCTCCTCCACCGCCGCGGTGTACGGCGAGCCCGAGCAGGTCCCGATCACCGAGGCCTCGCCCACTCGCCCCACCAACCCCTACGGTGCGAGCAAGCTGGCCATCGATCACGCCATCACCTCCTACGCGGCGGCGCACGACCTGGCCGCGACCAGCCTGCGCTATTTCAATGTGGCGGGCGCGTATGCCGGGCTCGGCGAGAACCGGGTCGTGGAAACGCATCTGATTCCCCTCGTGTTGCAGGTGGCGCTGGGTCACCGCAAGGCCATTTCGGTGTACGGCACCGACTGGCCGACGGCGGACGGTACGTGTGTGCGTGACTACATCCACATCCGCGATCTGGCGCAGGCACACCTGCTCGCGCTGTCGTCGTCGCAGCCGGGCACGCACCGGATCTGCAACCTCGGTTCGGGCACGGGTTTCTCGGTGCGCGAAGTGATCTCGGCGTGTGAGCGGGTCACCGGTCTGCCGATCGAGACGATCGACGCGCCGCGCCGCGCGGGCGATCCGGCTGTGCTGATCGCCTCCAGTGATCGCGCGGTCGCCGAACTGGGCTGGCGCCCCGAGCACAACGACCTCGACGAGATCGTCTCCGACGCCTGGGATTTCCTGCGTTCGCTCGGCACGAAAGCCCACAGCACCCGCTGAATCACACCAGCACCCGCTGAATCAATCAACGGCGGCCGCCGCACGTCGACAGCGGCCGCCGGATCGCCTGTCTCACAGGGCGATCGGGCCGATATCGACCCCGAGGTCGGCTGCGATCCGGTGACCGCAGTGTGCGAGTTTACGTAGCCGTTCAGGCCGCAAACCGGTCTGCAGCGAGGTCTCCAGCAGCACCGCCATCGAATGCTCGGCGTCGGCCTCCACCGCGGCGGCGATCGCCACGCCGGCGAACGGCCCGTCACCGCGCAGGTAGGCGCTGAAGCCGAGCAGGGCCGCGGCCTCGGCGCGATCGCGCCCCGGCGTCGCCCTGGCCAGCTGGGCCCACAGCAACTCGGCTGCTTCGGCGTGGTCGCCCAGCGCCAGCCCGTACATGGCGTCGCGGATCGGCCGGTCGCGCAGGGTCGCGGCCAACCGCGCGAGTTCGCGTTCGGCACGCGGGGCACCGGAGGCCGTGTCGGCGATCTGCCACAGCACCCATTCCAGTGCCCGTCGCTGGTAGGCCGACACGGTGCCGGCGCGCGTCGCCGCCGTGAGCCCACCCCGGTATCGCGCGTCCGCCTCCGCGAGCTGGGCACGCACCCGCGCGCTCAGCAGGTCATCGGGAATCATCAGCGCGGTCATCTCGTGGCGGGAACCGCGGATCTGTTTGCCGTCCAGGACATGTGAGACCGCGACGATCGAGGACGAAGGATCGGCGACAAGGCCGGTCCCGAACGTGCCGAACACGCTGCGATAGCGCTCGCCTGCCGCGATCGCGGGCACCGACCAGGCACCGCGAACATCGATGCCGTCATCGGCCAGCACCGCGACCAGATCCGCCGCACGCAAGACTTCCTCACCCTCGAACTCGGCGCGGTCCTCGACGAAGACGGCGAGTACCCCGGTGGCCTCTTCGCGCAGGCAGATCGAGCCGAGGCAGGCGATGAACTGGTCGAGAAGCCGCATGTCGGTGGTCACATCGAGGTCGAAACGCACTACCGCCTCGATCGCCTCGGCGGCCCCGCCCGCCACCTCGTGCAGCACGGCGACGACGAGGGATCGTTCCGGGACGAAGCCGAGCATCGCGGGCAGGGCCGCGATCAGTTCGCCGGGTTCGTCGACCCGCAGCGGTGGGCGCGGCAGCCCGCCTGGGTAGCGGGGCGTGGATTCGGCGCAGCCGAGCGCGCGGGGAAACGGTCCGGTGCGCTTGGCCCGGCGGGTGGAGTTCGTCGAAGGCGTCATGGCTCCACCGTGCCCGTTGCCTACCGCACCACCGGTGCGGCGACCTGGACTTTCATCCGCCCTGTGAGTAGCGCCGAAGCTGTGGAGTAATCCCGGTCCCGGCGATGCGCCGCGAACGAATCTGTCACCGCCTCGTGGTAGAGGCTTCAGCTACCGCGCACGGAGGCAACGGTTGTCGCGAACATTTCGTCGACGGCGGCCGTATCCGGTTGCCCCACACCGAAAGTCATCGATGTCACGGTGATCCGTACGTCGCCGATCTGCCCGATCGAGGTCTGCATAGTCTGGGTCAGCCCGGCCCCGCCGACATCGGGAACCACGGTGCGCCGCAACGCTATCGCGTCGTCGGCCCCTGGCGGCACGACTTGGTCGAGCACGGTGGTGACGGTCGAGCCCGCCCCTGCCCGGGAAACGTGGATCTGCCCGCATCTGCTGAGCTGCTCGCGCAAGCGAGAAATCAGCTCGGCACTGCGCGACAATTCGACCGTCAGCGTCGCACGGCTCACCTCGTCGGACCCGACGGCCACCGCCGCAGGCTCCCCACCTGGCTCGATTTCGGTCGGTGTGCACTCCGCCGGGCGCACAGTGGCGCCTGCCCCCACGCCGTCGAGATCACCCGCGGCGGCCGATGCGGCCTGCGCGGGCAGCACCACCGCCGGGTACCGCGCCGGAAACCGCGCCGGCGACGGCAGCAGGTCGGCCAGCGCACCGTCGACCTGTCGTACCGACACCGCGCTCTCGGCGACCGGCGTCCCGCTGACGCTGTCCCCACACCCCGTCAGCACGAACGACACCGCCGCCAACCCCAGCCACCAACGGCGCAGGCCAGGATCACCCGCGCGGATCGGTGTCGCCTGCGCCACGTTCACCCTGTCCACTGTGCCCCACCTCGTCGTTCGGCCCGCTGACGCCACGCCGGGTGGGAGCGCGCGCGACGCGTAGACCGCCGCCAGCAGCCCGGTCGCGACACCCAACGGGAATGCAGGCGACGTGCATGATGTTGTCTACCAGGACGAGCCGTCCCCGGCCGTGTGTGATGGCACTGCTCGCGTGGGGGACAATGGAGATCCGCTTCCCCACCCCCGCGAGCGATGGTGGACCGCGCAGGAAGGAGAAACGCGATGGATGACCAGTCGCATATGTACGAACTGGAGTTCCCGGCCCCGCAGTTGTCCGCGGACGACGGCGCGGGCCCCGTGCTGGTGCACGGCCTCGAAGGGTTCACCGATGCCGGGCACGCCGTGCGCTTGGCGACCACTCACCTGCGCGAGAGCCTCGAATCGGAGCTGGTGGCGTCCTTCGACGTCGACGAACTGCTCGATTACCGTTCCCGGCGCCCGCTGATGACGTTCAACACCGATCATTTCGCCGATTACGCCGAACCGGAACTGAACCTGTGGGCGCTGCGCGACACCGCGGGCACCCCGTTCCTGCTGCTCTCGGGCCTTGAACCGGATCTGCGCTGGGAGAAGTTCACCACCGCGGTGCGGCTGCTGGCCGAACAGCTCGGCGTGCGCCGCACGATCGGCCTTTCGGCGATCCCGATGGCGATTCCGCACACCCGTCCGCTCGGTGTCACCGCGCACTCCTCGGATCGTTCGCTGATCGGCGAGCACCAGCGCTGGCCGGGCGAGTTGCAGGTGCCGGGCAGCGCGTCGTCGCTGCTCGAGTACCGGATGGCACAGCACGGCCACGAATCGCTCGGGTTCTCGGTGCATGTGCCGCACTACCTAGCCCAGACCGATTACCCCGAGGCCGCGCAGACGCTGCTGGAGAATTTCGCCGACAACGCGGGCCTCGACCTGCCGCTCTCGGCGCTGGGTGAGGCGGCCGCGCGCGTGCGTGAGCAGGTCGCCGAGCACATCGCGGGCAACGAGGAGGTGGAGACGGTCGTCACGGCGCTGGAACGCCAGTACGACAGCTTCGTCACCGCTCAGGAGCAGCAGTCCAGCCTGTTGGCCGCCGACGGCGAACTGCCCAGTGGCGAGGAGCTCGGCGCCGAGTTCGAGCGCTTCCTGGCCGAGCAAGGTGGTTACGACGACACCTCCGGCAGCGGTAAGGACTGACCCGCCGCACCCACTAGGGTGGTCGGAGTGGATCTGACCGACCTGCTGGAAATTCCCGGAACCGACGCCGACGCACTCTACGAGTCGTTCGCGGCGTGGGCCGCCGAGCAGGGCACCACCCTGTATCCAGCGCAGGACGAGGCGCTGATGGAGTTGGCGTCGGGTTCGAACGTCATTCTGGCGACCCCGACCGGCTCCGGAAAGTCTCTGGTGGCGGTCGGCGCGCACCTGTTCGCCATGGCCAACGGACAGCGCAGCTACTACACCGCGCCGATCAAGGCCTTGGTCAGCGAGAAGTTCTTCGCGCTGTGTGAGGTGTTCGGCGCGGAGAACGTCGGCATGGTGACCGGTGACGCGGCGGTCAACGCCGACGCCCCGATCATCTGCGCCACCGCCGAGATCCTGGCGAACCTGGCCCTACGCGAGGGCGCGGCGGCCGAGGTCGGCCAGATCGTGATGGACGAGTTCCACTTCTACGCCGACCCGGACCGCGGCTGGGCGTGGCAGGTGCCGATCATCGAGCTCCCCCGCGCCCAGTTCCTGCTGATGTCGGCGACGCTGGGCGAGGTGGACTTCTTCGCCACCGATCTCGAGGCACGCACCGGCCGTTCGACCACGGTGGTCGCGGGCACCGAACGTCCTGTCCCCCTGACGTTCTCGTACGTGCGTACCCCCATCACCGAAACCCTCGAAGAGCTGGTGACCACCCACCAGGCGCCGGTCTACGTCGTGCACTTCACCCAGGCCGCCGCGCTCGAACGCGCGCAGGCGCTGACGAGCGTGAACTTCGCCTCCCGCGCCGAGAAGGACGCGATCGCCGCCGCCATCGGCGATTTCCGGTTCGCCTCTGGCTTCGGCAAGACCCTGTCACGCCTGATCCGCCACGGCATCGGCGTGCACCACGCGGGCATGCTGCCCAAATATCGCCGCCTGGTGGAGAAGCTCGCCCAGGACGGCCTGCTGAAAGTGGTGTGCGGCACCGACACCCTCGGCGTCGGCATCAACGTCCCGATTCGCACCGTGCTGCTCACCGGCCTCACCAAATACGACGGCGTGCGCACCCGCAGGCTCAAAGCCCGTGAGTTCCACCAGATCGCCGGGCGCGCGGGCCGCGCGGGCTACGACACCATGGGTACCGTGGTGGTGCAGGCGCCCGAACACGAGGTGGAGAACACCCGCCTCGTCGCCAAGGCGGGCGACGACCCGAAGAAGCAGCGAAAAGTGGTGCGCCGCAAGCCGCCCGAGGGTTTCGTCTCATGGAGCGAGGAGACCTTCGACCGTCTCATCGCCGCCCCGCCGGAGCCGATGGTGTCGCGCTTCGCGGTGACCAACTCGATGCTGCTCAACGTGATCGCCCGCCCCGGCAACTGCTTCTACGCCATGCGCCACCTGCTCGAGGACAATCACGAGCCGCGTCCCGCGCAACGCAAACACATCCTGCGCGCCCTGCGGCTCTACCGTTCGCTGCGCGACGCCGGTGTGGTGCAACAACTTTCCGAACCCGATGCGAAGGGCCGGATGGCACGGCTCACCGTCGACCTGCAACGCGATTTCGCGCTCGATCAGCCGCTGTCGCCGTTCGCGCTGGCCGCGTTCGACCTTCTCGATCGCGAAAGCCCTACCTACACAATCGATGTCGTCTCGCTGATCGAGGCCACCCTCGAGGACCCGCGCCAGCTGCTGATGGCCCAGCAGCACAAGGCCCGTGGCGTCGCCGTCAACGAAATGAAGGCCGACGGTATCGAGTACGAGGAGCGCATGGAACTCCTCGAGGAAGTCACCTGGCCCAAGCCCCTGGCCGAGCTGATCGATCCGATGTTCGAGACCTATCGTGCCGGTCACCCCTGGGTGTCGGAATTCGCGCCGTCACCGAAGTCGGTGGTGCGCGACATGGTCGAGCGCGCGATGACCTTCGCCGAACTGATCTCGCACTACGAACTGACCCGCTCCGAAGGCGTGGTGTTGCGCTACCTCGCCGACGCCTACCGCGCCCTGCGCCGCACCGTGCCCGACGCCGCCCGCACCGAAGACCTCGACGACCTCACCGAATGGCTCGGCGAACTGATCCGTCAGGTCGACTCGAGCCTCCTGGACGAATGGGAACAGCTCACCAACCCCGGCGCCGAGAACGACGCCCAGCAGATCGCGTTCGGCGCCGAAACGGTGCGCCCGATCACCGCCAACGAACGCGCCTTCCGGATCATGGTGCGCAACGCCATGTTCCGCCGGGTGGAGCTGGCGTCGCGCCGCCGCTGGTACGAACTGGACCAGCTCGGCACCGGCCCCGACTGGGCCGAGGACTTCGCGCCCTATTTCGACGAGTACGCCACGATCGGCACCGGTCCCGACGCGCGCGGCCCACAGCTGTTCCAGATCGAGCAGCGGCCCGGTTTCTGGCACGTGCGCCAGGTGATCGACGACCCGGCGGGCGATCACGGCTGGGCACTCACGGCGATCGTGGACCTCGAGGAATCCGACGCCGCGGGCGAGGTCGTGTTCGACGAGGTCACAGTCACCGCAGGCTGAGTAATACCAGTTGCCTATGACGAATATGACGAATGTTTGACGGATTCGTTGTTGGGTAGGCGCCGCTGATAGTCTCTCCCGGCCGCCGACCGAAAGTTCACCGTGCCCGAATCTCCGTACCTTGTCATCGACCCCGAGCGGGTACGTGCCAACTACCGAACCCTCGACGCCGCCGTCGCTGTCGGCACCAGGATCCGGTACGCGGTCAAGGCAGCGCCGGTGGCGGAACTGATCACCCTGCTCGACGACGAAGGCGCCGAATTCGACGTCGCCAGCATCGGCGAGATCGACCAGTGCCTCGAGCTGGGCGTCGCCCCCGAGCGCCTCTGCTACGGCAACCCGATCAAGAAGAGCGCCCACATCGCGCGCGCCTTCGCCCTCGGCGTGCGCCGCTACGCCTTCGACACCGAAGACGACCTCGACCGCATCGCCTCCCACGCCCCCGGCGCCGAGGTGGAATGCCGGTTCCTGTCGAGCGCCCCCGAGTCACGCACCCCGTTCGGCACCAAGTTCGGCTGCGCGCCCGCCGAGGCCCTTCGCCTGCTGGTGCGCGCCCGCGATCTGGGCCTGACGGTCGGCGGCCCGTACTTTCACGTCGGCTCCCAGCAGCTCGACCCCGCCGCCTGGCGGATCGGCATCGAGCAGGCCGGTGAGATCGTGAAAGCATTGGCGGACAAGGGCATTCATGTCGGCGCCGTGAACGTGGGCGGCGGGCTGCCGATCTCCTACGCCGACGCCGCCCCCGAGCTCGCCGCGATCGCGGCGGCCATCGGAGCTGCCGCCGCCGAGTTCCTGCCCGCGGCCACCGGCCTGATCGTGGAACCCGGCCGTGCGCTGGTGGGTAACGCGGGCACCATCCACGCCGAGGTCGTCGGCGTGCGTTTCGCGCCGGATGGCCGGCGCTGGGTGTATCTCGACATCGGCCGATACAACGGTATGGCCGAGACCGAGAACGAGTACATCGCTTACCGTTTCGTCACCGATCGCGACGGCGATCCGGTCGACGAGGCAGTTGTCGCGGGTCCGACCTGCGACGGCGACGATGTACTGTATCAACGCACGAAGGTCCTTCTGCCGACCACGTTGCGAGCCGGTGACCGGATTCAGATCCTGCACACCGGCGCCTATACCGCGAGTTATTCGTCGGTGTCCTTCAATGGTTTTCCGCCCTTGACCGTTCATGTCTCGGGCGCTGAGCGAGAGTGAGTTTGCCATGACGGCGGAATTCACCGGCTGGCACGTGCTGGCCGAGTTCGGTGGCGTCGACACAGATCTGTGTGACGATCTCGAACGACTCGAATCGGCGTTGCGTGAGTCTCTGCTCGCGGCGGGCGTCACCATCTGCGAAGTCGTCCATAAAAAGTTCGATCCGCAGGGGGTGACCGTCCTCGCGCTGTTGGCGGAGTCTCACGCCTCGATTCACACCTATCCGGAGTCCGGCGACATCTTCGTCGACGTCTTCACCTGCGGCAGCATCGGTGCGGGCGCGACGAAAGCAGTCGACTTGCTCCGAGACAAGTTGTCCCCCACCACAGTTCGGATGCAGACGGTCCAGCGTGGCCACGGCGCCGAGAAGATCTACGAACCGGTGGGCGACGGCCTGACCCGGATCTGGGATCTGCACGAGGTGATCGTCGATACGAACACCCCGTTCCAGCACATGGTGATCGCGCGGACTGACCAGGGCATCTCCCTGTTCTCCGACGACGACCGCCAGTCCACCGAGTTCTCCCAGATCACCTACCACGAGGCCATGATGGTCCCCGCGTTCGTGCTGGCGGAGAAGCTCGATCGGGTGCTGATCATCGGTTCCGGTGAGGGTGTGGCCTCGCAGATGTCGGTGGCGGCCGGGGCGACCCTGGTCGACCATGTCGACATCGATCAGCGCGAAGTGGAGCTGTGCGCCGAGCACCTGCCCTACGGCTACACCACCGCCGAGCTCACCGCCGCGGTGGCGCACGAGGGCCCGATCCACGTGCACTACGCCGACGGCTGGGACTTCCTGGCCAAGGCCCAGGAAGCGGGTACCCGCTACGACGTGATCGTCATCGATCTGCCCGACGAGCGCGTCGAAGACGCCCAGCACAATCGCCTCTACGAGTCGGAGTTCCTGTCCCGGTGTAAGGCGCTGCTGGCACCCGGCGGCGTGCTGACGGCCCAGGCCGGTTGCGCGACGATGTGGCGCAACGAAACGCTGAAGCGCTCGTGGGGCCGTTTCCAGGAGCAGTTCGCCACCGTGGTCCCCTACGGCAGCGATGAGCACGAGTGGACCTTCCTGTTCGGCCTGAACGAGAAGATCGACGACCCGGTCCGCGGCATGCGCGACCGTCTCGCCCTGCTCCCCTACCGCGCCGAGACCATCGACGCGCGGGCCTTGGAGCGCGGCGCGATCGAGCCGTACGCGCTGCGCGGCCAGTAGTAAACCGCGCCGCCAGCGGGCCGGGACGCGTGATGCGCCCCGGCCCGCTGTCATCTCCGTCGGCGAAACCGGCACGGGCAGGCACTGTTGCTTGGCACCATGCGAGGACCGAGTTTCGACAGAATCGAGTCCGCCCATGAAGCCGACACCGTTGTCCGCACCCGGTCTGATGCCGGTGCGCCGCCCGTCCGACCACCGCCCCCGCCTCGACGCGCTGTCCGCGGCGGGAACCACCGAATTCCGCGGGCTGTTCGCCGGAGCGCCCGACGTGACGGCGGCCGACTTCGCGCGGCTCGACGGTGACGTGACGATGCGTTCGTTCCCCGGTTCGGGCGAGCGACTACTCGGAACGGCGATGGCTCGGCCGTCGTACTTCTGGGTGGCCAAATCGTTTCGTCACGTGGACGAGATGGCGATCGGCCACAATGTCTTCCGCCTGCTGGGCGGCATGCGTGCGTTGAATTTCGTCGCCACGGTGGGTGATTCGGTGATCGACGGACGACCGGCAGTGCTGTTCGACTACGACGATCCTCGGGTGGGCTCCCGCAGACCCGCCCGGCGGATCTACGACGAACTGCGCGAGATCGAACCGGATCTGTGGCTGGGACCGAGCTACTTCTCGACGCGGAGCAAGCGAATCCCGATGGGCTGGTTCGCACTCGACGCCTCGGTGCCGTTCGACGGACTCGCCTGAGTTCGGTGAGCCGGGCGGTTGTCCCGGCTCACCGATCACTTCAGTCCTGCGTCGCGTGCTTGGCCCGGAACTCGGCGACGTTCAGCCCGCCCACACCCCAATCCGTCAGCGGCACTTCATCGATCACCACGAAGGTGAGGTTGGGGTCCTTCCCGAGCACATCGAAGAGCAGATCGGTGACGCCCTTGATGAGCTGCGCCTTCTGCTCGGTGGTGACCCCTTCATCGGTGACTTTGATGTTCACGTACGGCATGGCGTGTCCTTTCGATGGGTGCAGCTCTTCCAGGATGACCGCAGGACGAGCCGCTGCGCACCCGAATACGTTGTGCAGGAACCTTTTTCACTGACTCAGGCGGCCCGGCCGGAGCGGAAGCCGCCGTCGACGGGCAGGATGTGGCCGGTGACGAACTCGGCGTCGGTGAGATAGAGCACGGCCGCGGTGGTGTCGGCGACCTCACCGATCCGGTTCAGCAGTGCCAGTGCGCCCGAGGCGGTTTCGTCGCCGGCACCGAAGAGCGGGGTGCGGATGATGCCGGGCGCCACGGCGTTCACCCGGATGTTCGCGGGCGCGAGTTCGGCCGCGAGGCTGGTGGTGAGCGCGTGCACGCCACCCTTGCTGATGAGCGCGGCCGAGGCGGGCAAGCCGGTGATGGCATGGTCGATGAGGACCGTGCCGATATTGACGACACTGCCGCCGCCCCCTTGGGCGAGCAACTGCCGGACGACGGCCTGGGTGGTGAAGTAGGTGCCCTTGAGGTTGCCGCCGAGGTAGCGATCGAGTTCGGCCTCGGTGACCTCGACGAACGGCGTGGCTCCGAAGACACCCGCGCTGTTGACCAGGGCATCGACCCGATCGAACCGATCGAGTGCGGTCCGCACGTACGCGGAACCCGTGGCGGGCGAGCCGATGTCACCGATCACGGTTGCCACCTGGTCGGGTGCGGCGAGTTCGGCGGCGACCTCGGCGAGCTTGTCCGCGTCGCGCCCGCCGAGAACTACGTTGTCGCCACGGGCGACGAGAGCACGAGCGACATCACGCCCGATGCCGCTGGAACCACCGGTCACCACGACTGTCTTCGATGTGGACATGAACTGATCCTTTCGAGCAATATACGACCGGTCGTCTATGAATGGCGACCGAAGAACGGCAGGCCCGAAGGCCGACGATGATGGTCACGGCACCAGATGGGCGCCGACGGGAGTTACGGCCGGAAGTAGTCGTCGAGCAGGCGCCGCAAACACTTGTCGAGCGGTGCGATGGTGCGGTCGATCTTCATCCTGATGACCGCACCCTCCCAGGATTCGAGAAGAAGGTCCGCCAGGTCAACGGCGTCGATGTCGGCGCGCACGGTGCCCTGCGCCTGCGCCTCGCGCAGAGCACCGGCGATACCGTCGCGCCAGACCGCCCACGCGCTCGACAGCGACTGCCGCAGTAGCTCACTGCCTTCCAGCTCCCCGCCGAGGTTGGCGATCAGGCAGCCACCGGTGTACTCGGCGGCGACGAAATCTTCGGTCAGGGTCGCGAAGAAGGCCCGGATGCCACTGAGCGGGTCCGATGCCGCGGCGAAGGCGGCGGTGAGATTGCGCCGCACGCACTGCGAGTGATGCTCGATCACCGCCTGCGCGAAGCTCTCCTTGCTGTCGAAGTAGTTGTAGAACGAGCCTTTCGGCACCCCGACCTTGTCGAGCACCTGCTTGATGCCGGTGCCGTGATAGCCGTTGGACAGCAGGCCGACCGCGCCCTCCTCGATGAGAAGCGCCCTCGTGTCGTCACTGCGCCGTGGTCGTGCCATACGAAGGACTATACGACCGGTCGTCTATGAATGGCAAGGTGAATGTCCGCGACCTCAGTCGTCATCGACACCGCGTGCGGCCAGCGCTTCACCCATCGCGTCGGCGGTCCGCAGCGCCCGCACCAGCACGGGCGTGACCAGTGCGGTCGCCGACCACGACACCCCCCTGGCGCGCCGCGCCTCGCCGACATCGTGGACGATCTGCGCCAGCAACGGAACGCATCGAATGGCCAGCGCGAGAAGCAGACTCACCCGCTCCGGGTTCACTCCCACGCGACGCAGCGGGCCCAGCGCGCGAGTCAAGGCGTCCAACATGGCCGTTACCCGCGTGGTCACCGTGACCAGCGCGGCGAGCGCCACCGATACGAGCAGTACCCCGCACACCACCAGGGCCCGCCCCGGCGAGGTGGTGAGCAGCTGAAACGCCCCGATGATCGCCGTCATCCACAGCACCGGGCGCACCTGGGCGAAGGCCACCCGCCAGGAGATGCGCGCGAGCGCGAACAAGCCCGCCACCAGCGCCACCGCGATCAGCACACCGAGCGGACCGCGCACGAACACCGTCATCACGAGGATCGCGACCAGCAACAGCGCCAGTTTCACCCCCGCGGGCATCCGGTGCGGCAGCGAGTCGCCGGGGCAGTACAGACCGATCATTCGATCAGTTGCCGATATGCGTCGATCGCCGCCACCGGCGGACCGTCGAACACGACGGAACCGTTGTCCAGCACCACGACTCGATCGAATCCGTCGAGCAGCCCGAGCTGATGGGTCACCACGATCACCTGCTGATCGAGGGAGTTCAAGGCCTGCGATACCCGCCGCGCGTTGCGCAGATCGAGCAGCGTGGTCGGTTCGTCGGCGACGATCACCTCGGGCTCGCGAATCAGCGCGGAACCGATGGCCAGTAGCTGTTTCTGCCCGCCGGAGAGCAGGTGCGCCGGATGGTCGGTGTGCGCGGCGAGGCCGAATCGGTCGAGCATCCGCCGCACGCGGACCGCGATGTCGTCCTTGCTCAGGCCGCTGCGGCGCAGGGAGAACGCGAGGTCCTCGGCGACCGTCGGCATCACGATCTGGGTGTCGGGGTCGGTGAATACGAAGCCCACCTTGCGCCGCACCTGCGCACCCTTGCGGGCGACGTCGAGTCCGTCGACGGTGACGGTGCCGGTGGATGGCTTCAGCAGTCCGTTGAGCATCCGGGCCAGCGTCGATTTGCCGGACCCGTTGGCACCGATGAATCCGACCCGGCGTTCGGTGATCCGCAGGTCGATATCGCGCAGCACGGTGCGCTCACCGAAACGGTGCCCGACCGCGCTGACGACGATCTCGCTCACGCGGACCGGGGACCGATCAGCCCGGGATACGCGCGATGTACACCCTTCGCGACGACCGTGGCGATCACGACCTTGGCCAGGTCGCCGGGTATGAACGCGAAATTGGTCGACAAGGCCGC
Organism: Nocardia sp. FBN12; assembly: GCF_050320175.1. GTDB lineage: Bacteria > Actinomycetota > Actinomycetes > Mycobacteriales > Mycobacteriaceae > Nocardia. The sequence continues at coordinate 3,807,467 of NZ_CP190048.1, forward strand.
CCACGGGCCGAGATCGGTGCGCACCAGCAGTCCCGCGGTGCCGAACAGGTAGATGATCACGATGCCGCCGAGGGCGTTGATCAGCAGACCGAACACGAGCGGATACTTCGGCAGGATCATGGCGGTCAGCAGCCCGATGACCAGCGTCGCCGGAATCCAGCCGATCAGGTACCCGGCCGTCGGCGAAGCCAGCGCGGTGAGCCCGGTGCGACCACCGGACAGCAGTGGCAGCCCGATCATGGTCAGCGCGATGAACACCGCCACCGCGGCCGTGCCCTTGCGGGCGCCGAGGATGGCGCCGGTGAGGATCACTCCGAGGGTCTGCAGCGTGATCGGCACCCCGCTGAACCCGACGGTGATCGCACCGGGCAGGCCGAGGGCGGCGATCAGGGCCGCGAACACCGCGATCTGGGCCATGTCCCGTGCGGCGAACCCGGTCACCGGCTTCGCATTCTTCTCGACTTCAGGCACGGCAAGCATCCTTCACGGCAGAATTGAACAACGTTCAAAGTAACAGGTGATCAGGCAGGCGCCGCAACCGGACGACACAGTGGAGGATGTCGCCCCCGCGCTGGATCGACTACGCTCTACAGGTTGGAACAACTCGGATGGCACGCGCCGTACGACACCATCGTGCGCGCGATCGGTGCCCGAGGAAGGCCAGTCATGTCGATTGCGCTACAACGCTTTTCGAACTTGATCGCCGATATACACACCGCAGGCATCGAGCCGGACCGCTGGGATGGGGTGGTTCGCCAGCTCACCGATACCTTCGACGCGATGCACGGTTTTCTCGTGATCGCCGATCCGGCACGCGGCGACGTCGAGGTCAACTCCGCGGGCGCGATCACCGCCACCGAGGTGCACAGCCAGCTGGCCGCGGTCGCCGCCCGCATGCGCTGGCTACCGGTCGGTGCCTGCGCGACCGGCGAAGAACTGTTCGAGTACGGAAACGGTGGCAGCGGCAGGGCCGTGCGAGCGAACGGCCTGGCCAACAGCTTCATCGCCCGGCTCACCGGCGATCTGCCGTCGTCATGGCTGTCGCTGACCATGGCCGACCACCGTGCGGTCACCGACCAGCCGGGCGGCCCGGTTCTGCTGCGCGTGCTCGTCCCGCATCTGCGCAGCGCATTGCATACTCGCGCGAAGCTGGTCACGATGGCACGCGAACGCGCCTTCGCGCTCGCGGCCCTGGCGAAGGCTCATCACGGTGTCATGATCGTCACCGCCGATACGGCCCTGGTGTTCGCCAACGCGGCGGCCGAGCGCATCGCGCGGGAATGCGACGGGCTGACGGTGGATTCGTTCGGACATGTGCGGGCCGGCTCGGCACGCCTGCAGGACCAGCTGCGGCAGCTGATCGACGAGGCCGCCGGGTCGGCGTCCGGCGGCGGGAACGTGGCGGTGGCCCGGCCGTCGGGCAAGCGGTCGCTGATCCTGCGGATCTCCCCGCTGGATACCCACTCCGGCAACGGGCAGTGGCCGGGGGCCGCGCTCGTGGTGATCACCGATCCGGATCACGAACCGACACCGGATCCGGGCGTGCTGCACGAGCTGTACGGGTTGACCGAGGCGGAGGTATCGGTGGCACTCGGTGTGCTGCGCGGCGACGGACTCCCCGCCGTCGCCGCGCAACTCTCCGTTTCGGTATTCACCGCCCGGACACATTTGCAGCACATTTTCGCCAAGACGAAAACACACCGGCAGGCCGAATTGGTCCGGTTGTTATCGACCACCGCGATTTCGGCGCAGTGACTTTTGTCCGTTTAAATCGGGTGGAATCCCACCCCCACGCCGCCGCGGGCATTCACATCATCGAGAATTCGGGTGAAATTGGCGCCCACTTGCGGGCCGAGGCACGGCACCGCGATATAGCCGTTGACAATGGCGACAAGGGTATTTCCGACCACCACGGGCGCACCGGAATCACCGACGATCACGCAGATCTGCGTCAGCGTCCAGCTGGCGCCGCCGAAGACATCGCCATAGACCAGACCGCAGGTCTGTCCGGTGGTTCGTCCCTCCTTGCACGCCACGGCCGGGAACTGCGCGGGCAGTCCGACACCGGTGATCGCCGTGGCACCGACCTGGTTCACGGGATTCACCAGGCCCGCGTCGAAGGTGATGACCGCGTAGTCGTAGTCAGGATTGGTGAACGCGACGGTGCCGACGGGTCCGGCACCGGGATCGGCCTCCGCGGAGACTCCCGCGCCTTCGGCCGCACAGTGTGCCGCGGTGAAACCGACCAGCTGACCTGCGCCGTCGTAACCGATGGTGGTGAGTGTGCAGGTCGAGCCCTCGTCGAAGACGATGCCCGATCCACCACCGAGGGTCACCGGCGCTTGGGCCTGCGCGGATCCGAGAGTCGCCCACATCAGCAGCAGCGTGGCAGCGACAATGGTCCATCGACCCGAAACGGTCGAGACACTCCCGTACCGGAGTACGGGAGTGTCTCGGTCGATCCTCTTGTTCAGCATGTATCTCCTCAGACCACGCACAGTGGGTAGAGAATGGGCAGGGTTACGAGCAACGGAACACACGTCACCAGCGCGCCGGGAATCGTGATGAACGGCGACAAGACGACGGGCTCGACCTGAACAGGCACCGGTGCGACGGGGACGGGGGCCGGCGCGGGTGCTGCGCCGGCTACGCCGGCACCTAGGGCGATCAGCGGCGCACAAGCGAGCACCGCGACGGTTGAACGAATCTTGTACATGACGCATTCCTTCGACTGTCGAGACTTCGAGTTGTGTCGGTCCCGAATCGGGATCGTCACCGCTATCAAGAACAGCACCGGCGGTCGGGAATTACGTCGTTCGAACGAATGAAATCAGAAAGGACGCTTGGACCGGATGACCGCTGCCAGGTATTCGTAATCCGCGGCCCGCGCGGATGACCCTCGATATGCGAGCCCGATCGTGCGACCCGGCGCGGGGTCGGCGAAGCGGGCGGTGTCCAGACTCGCGCGCGCGGTTTCGGCCGCCACGGCCATCTCCGGGATCAGCGTGACGCCGAGCCCGCCCGCCACGCATTGCACCACCGTGGTCAGCGAAGCGGCGCGGGTGTCGCCGACCGTGCCGGGCTGTACGTCTGCCGAGCGGCACAGATCGAGGGTCTGATCGCGCAGGCAGTGGCCCTCGTCGAGCAACAGCAGCGGCAGGTCGGCCAGCGCGGGCGCGGCGAGGTCGGTGCGGCCGGCGAGCTCGTGTCCGCGCGGGGTGACCAGGACGAATTCCTCACTGTAGAGCGGGATCTCGACCAGACCGCTCGCCTCGGTCGGCAGCGCGAGCACCGCCACATCGAGCACGCCGGTGCGCAGCCCGTCGAGCAGCCGCGCGGTCTGGTCCTCGACCACCTGGGGCAGCACCCCGGGCAGTTTGCGGCGTAACTCGGGCAGCAGCTCGGGCAGGACATAGGGCGCCACGGTCGGAATGATGCCCACGCGCAACGTGCCACCGAGCGTGTCGCCGGTCGCCGAGGCGACGAATCGATCGGCCGCTTCCAACGTCGCCATGGCCTGGGGCAGCAGCCGCATCCCGGCCGCGGTGACGAGCACCCGGCGGGTGCTGCGCTCGATCAACTGGAGCCCGAGACCGTTTTCCAGTGATGCCAGTGCCTGCGATAACGTGGGTTGACTCACAGTCAAACGCGCTGCGGCGGTGCCGAAATGCCGGTATTCGGCGACGGCGACGAACGCACGCAGCTGCGACAGGGTTGGCTGATAAGTCTGATCACTCACACCTATCAGTATACGGGCAGCAATCGGCTTTACCTTTCAGTACGCTGACATCAACCACACCACGAATGAGGAGACGAAGCATGGCTCTGCTGACCATCGGCGACCAGTTCCCGGCATACAACCTCAAGGCCGTCATCGGAGGCGATCTCTCCAAGGTCGACGCGCAGCAGCCCGACGATTACTTCACCCAGATCACCAGCGACGACCACGCGGGCAAGTGGCGCATCGTGTTCTTCTGGCCCAAGGACTTCACCTTCGTGTGCCCCACCGAGATCGCCGCGTTCGGCAAGCTGAACGACGAGTTCGCCGACCGCGACACCCAGGTCCTCGGCGCCTCGGTGGACAACGAGTTCGTGCACTTCCAGTGGCGCGCCCAGCACGAGGATCTCAAGACCCTGCCCTTCCCGATGCTGTCGGACCTCAAGCGTGAACTGGCCACCGCCACCGGCGTTCTCAACGCCGACGGGGTCGCCGATCGCGCCACCTTCATCGTCGATCCGAACAACGAGGTGCAGTTCGTCTCGGTGACCGCCGGTTCGGTCGGCCGCAATGTCGACGAGGTGCTGCGCGTGCTCGACGCCCTGCAGTCCGACGAGCTGTGCGCCTGCAACTGGAAGAAGGGCGACCCGACCATCGACGCGGGCGAACTCCTTTCGGCCAGAGTCTGATTCACCCCTTCCCCACCGAAACATCCCAGAGGAGCCCCACTGTCATGAGCATCGAGAACCTGAAGAACTCTCTTCCCGAGTACGCCAAGGACCTCAAGCTCAATCTGTCCTCGCTGGCACGCACCACGGTGCTCAACGAGCAGCAACTGTGGGGCACCCTGCTGGCGTCGGCCGCCGCCACCCGTTCGGCGACCACCTTGCGCGAGATCGCCGAAGAGGCCGCCGACGTGCTCTCGGCCGAGGCGTACGACGCCGCGCTGGGTGCCGCGTCGATCATGGGCATGAACAATGTGTTCTACCGCGGTAAGGCGTTCCTCGAGGGTCGCTACGACGATCTGCGCGCCGGTCTGCGGATGAACATCATCGGCAACCCCGGCGTCGACAAGGCCGACTTCGAGCTGTGGTCGTTCGCGGTGTCGTCGATCAACGGCTGCGCGCACTGCCTCGAGGCGCACGAGAAGACGCTGCGCGAGGCCGGTGTGTCGCGCGAGGTGATCTTCGAGTCGCTGCGGGCGGCGGCGATCGTGGCCGGTGTCGGCCAGGCGGTGGCCTCGACCGAGGCGCTGGCAACGGCCGCGGTCTGATTCGGCTGCATTTTCAGGCACTGCTTTTTTCCAGGCACTGCGCGGCCCCGATCCGGATTCCGGGTCGGGGCCGCTGCCGTCGGTAGTGGACACGGTCGCCGGTCTCGCGGTGCGGTCGGCGCAGATGAACGGCCCGGTAGGCTCGCGATCATGAATGCACACGATGTGCCCGATGCCCCGGACATCCAGGTCGAGGTCGTCCGAGTGTTCACCGATCCGGCCGGAAATCTCGGCAACGCGCTGGGTATCGCCCGCGCGGGGGATGTCGTCGCCCTCGACAAGCAGGAGCTGGCGGCCCGGCTGGGGTTCAGCGAGACCACGGTGGTGTCCGACCCTGTCGACGGCGTCGCCGACGTCCGCATCTACACACCCGCCATCGAGTTGCCCTTCGCCGGGCATCCCACCGTCGGCACCGCGTGGTGGCTGGATGTGCAGCGCACGCCGGTGCACACCTTGCGCGTGCAGGCGGGGCCGGTGGCCGTCACCCAGACCGACGGGCTGACCTGGATCACCGCGCGTGCCGAGTGGGCGCCGAAATTCGACTTCCAGCAGGTGAATTCGGCCGAGGACCTGGCGGCGTTGTCGCCCGTCGACTTCACCGAGGGCCAGCACTACTTCTGGGCCTGGACCGACGAGGCACGCGGGGCGGTGCGGTCCAGGATGTTCGCCCCCGCGATGGGCATCGCCGAGGACGAGGCAACGGGGGCGGCCGCGGTCGCGCTGACCGGGCAATTGCGGCGCGGACTGATCATCACGCAGGGGCAGGGCTCCCAGCTTTACACCGAATGGGACTCCGACGGGTGGGTTCGCCTTGGTGGCCGGGTCGCCGAAGACCACGTGGTGGTGCTCTGACGAGCACGGGGGACGCCTAAGCCTCCGGTGGACCGCCGAAGCGGCGCAGCCAGGGCGGTCTGGTCGTCCAGTGGCCGCGCCGCTGCGGTGCGCTGGTGCCCAGATCGGCGAGGATGCGGGTTTCGAGGTTGCGGGGCGGGGTGTGCTGGTCGTCGGCGGCCAGCTGGGCGAGCACTTCGTGGACGCCGCGCACGCGGGCGGCGAACTGCGACAGGCTGTTCGGGGTGGTGGCGGTGAGTTTGCTCTCGATGTGGTGGTGTTCGATCTCGGCGACCGCGTCGAGCGCGTAGGCGTCGGCCAGGGACAGCACCGAACCGGGTGGGCACCACGACTGCCTGGCCGTCCACCGGTCGATCCGCTGGTCGGCGAGTCTTTCGATGCTCTCGGCCAGCAGTCTCGTGACCATCGGTACGCGCAGGCCGAGCTCGCGGCCGATGGCACGGTAGGTGCGACCGCCGTAGTAGGCGAGGACGAAGATTTCGCAGCGGCTGTCGAGTGGGTCGTCGAAGCCGAGTCTGGCGGCGGCCGCCAGCCACGGCATGTCGTCGCCGCGTCGGTCCACGCGCAGTCGCTGGACCGCAAGGCGATGGATCTGGGCCAGTAACCAGGTCTGGTCGTGGGTGAACGCCGAGGTGCCGTTGGCGTTGCCGGTGGGCGCTCGGTCCATCCCGAGATGTTCGGTATCGATGCCGAGGTGCGCGCCTGATCGCTGTGGATCGAGGTGGCCCGAGCCCGGTTGCGCCGTACCGAGAAGGTCCGGACCGGCATGGCCTGTGCCAGGGTCGGCATGGGCTCCGTGGTCCGCGGTACGACCGGGGTAGCCGCGGCCTTCGTCATCGGTGCCCTCGTCGCCAGACTTCGGATAGCCGGCGCCGAGGTGATCCGGTGCCGCGGCCCGAGAGCCCGCGTCCGCGCGGTCGGGCAGGCGGGAACCGTCGTGGGTGTAGACGACGCCGCGACCGAACGTCACGTCCATCGAACCGTAGGTGTGGGGGGTCAGATCGGATCGCTGTTCGGTCGCGACGAACGCCGAACGGCCCCATGGTGTCCCGAGATCCGGCCCGGGACGCGTCGGCGCGGTGTCGGCGCCGGATTCCGTGGAGCTGGACTCGGATTCGTTGTCCGCGCCGTCATCGTCGACGATCCATTGGGCCGCCCTCGCACGCCGATAGCCCTCGCGGACAACATCTTCGGCGGCACCGCGACGGTGCAGCACCCGCAGGGCCAATCCGAACGCGGCGGCGCCGGTGGCGCGATAGAGCGCACGCATCTCCTCGCGATCGTCGGCGCCGGCCACGATCGCGGGTGTCCGCGGACCGCCGCCGCGCGACCCCGGCGGCGGTTGGGGACCGCGCTGCCCACTCATCGTCGAATTCCTGCCCGCACTAAGGCAATTCGCAGCGCGGGCGGTTGTGGATCGGTATTCACCGGCCGATCGCGGCGATCAGCATGAACGCGGTGCCGATATCCATCACCACATGGGGCACCAGCGCCGAGGTCAGCGGGTGCGCGCCGGCCGGATGAACGAAGCGGTGCCAGCGCGATCGGTGACCGACGGTACCGAGCGCGAGCAGCGCGTCCAGCCCGAACAGCACCGCCAGCGCGACGGCGGGCCAGCTCGCGCCCGCTGCCGTGTGCATCGCCCCGTGCCCGGCCATCGCGTAGAGCATCGCCGCGGCGGCGACGGTGTGATAACCCAGTGCCAGCACGCCGTCGGGGGCCGATCCGGCGCGCCATTGCGCGGTGCGTTCGGCGAGCAGGATCGCGAAAGCGACCGTCAGGGCGGTGAGCAGCCCGCGCATCGCGTGCGGGTCGGTGGCGGCGGGGAACACCAGCATGGCCAGCATCACCAGGCACATGAGCAGGTGCGCGCTGTCCGACGCGGTGTCCACCCGGTGCGCCGGTGGCGGTCGCCTGGTCAACCGGGTCGCCACGATCAGCGACGCCAGGACGAACGCGGCGACCACCGGCCACCGCACGTACGCATACTGCTCCACGAAATCGGCCACACCCCACCACTTTCGAGTCGACACCCGCACCACCATGCTCGCACCACAGCGGTGCCCTCGGGCCGTTTTCCGCGGTCAGGGGATCGCATCGCGCCGCCGCACGGCGGCCGCGGCAACCGGAGTCCGCCGCCGCACCCCGTGCGCTGAGCACGGCGAGATCACTTCATCAGAGGCCGACCCGAGTCGATAGACGTGAGCATCGACCGCCAAACTGGACACATGACAGACAACCCGACTGCTGAGGTCGACCAGCTCCGCGTCGTGGCCGATGATCTCGCCGGCGCGGACATCAGAGCCCTGCTGGCCGCTCACCACGCGGAAATGGCGGACACCACTCCCGCCTGCAGCATGCACGCCCTCGACCTCACCGCCCTGCGCGATCCCGCGGTCACCGTGTGGAGCGCGTGGGCCGGTGCCGACCTCGTCGGGTGCGGCGCATTGAAGGAACTCGACGCCGAACACGCCGAGATCAAGTCCATGCGCACCGCTGACGGCTACACCGGCCGTGGTGTAGCCGCCGCAGTGCTCGCCCACCTGGTCGCGGTAGCCGGAGAACGCGGGTACCGGCGGCTGAGCCTGGAAACCGGCGCCGAAGACTTCTTCGCTCCCGCGCGCCGCCTCTACCTGCGCCACGGGTTCGTCGAATGCGGCCCGTTCGGCACCTACTCCACCGACCCGCTGAGCCGATACTTCACCCTGCCGCTGGATCCGTCCTGATCCCGCTGATGTCGACACAGCGTGGTCGGCTCCGACGTTTCCGGTGAGGATGGGTCATCGGGACGCATCCGCGAGCGCGAAGGAGCCACGATGAAGTACGTGATCTTGATCCACTCCAACCCCCAGCCGTGGGGCCACCCGACCGGCGACTACCTGCCCGAATTCCAGGCGCTGCCCGCGGCAGAACGCGACCGGATCACCGCGGATTTCGAGGCGTTGCTCGGCGAGATGAGCGCGCGGGGCGAACTGGTGGGCGGCGAGGCGCTCGGTGCGCCGCAATCCTCGCGACTGTATCGCTGGGACGACGGCAAGCCGCTGGTCACCGACGGTCCCTACTCCGAAGCCAAGGAGCATCTGGCCGGGTTCTTCCTGATCGATGTCGAGGATCACGCGCGGGCCGAGGAGATCGCCGCGCAGTTCGCCGGCCCGGGCGAGACCGTCGAACTGCGCCCGGCCATGAGCTGAGCCGATGGACGCGAGCGCGGTCGAACACGTGTGGCGACAGGAGGCGCCGCACATTCTGGCCGCGCTGCTGCGCAGGCACGGCGACCTAGGCAGTGTCTCGAAGTCGTGAGGGCGGCCCGCAGGCCCGCTCTCACGAGTGCCTGAGCCACTGGTTGATCACCGCGATATGGATCGTGGCCTGGTAGCGGACAGCGAGTTTGTCGAACCTGGTAGCCACCGCACGATGCTGTTTGAGCTGATTGATACCCCGCTCGACAGCGTTGCGGTCACGGTAGAGCACCGCATCGAACGCCGGGGGCCGACCACCGGCTCTGCCACGACGGCGACGGTGCGCAACCTGATCGGCAGGGACCGGGATCGTTGCCCTGATCCCGTGACGGCGCAACCATTCCCGGTTACCTCGACTGGAATAGGCCTTGTCGGCCAACACCCGCTCAGGGCGGACTCGTGCCCGCCCGCCACCGAGTTTCGGCACCTCGATGCCATCGAGCACTGCGGTGAACTGCGGACTGTCACCGGCTTGACCTGCGGTGACCAGTACCGACAGCACACGGCAGCCCTGGTCACACGCCAGATGCAGTTTGCTGGTCCACCCGCCCCGCGAACGCCCCAGCCCGTGATCGGCCGGCTCGGATTCCCCTGGACCGGCCGGTGGTTCGGATTGCCCGCCGCTGTCGCGGCGGGCGCCAGCAGCATGCGGGTGAGCCCGCGCGATCGTGGAATCCACACTGATCTGCCAGTCGATCACTCCAGCTGCGTCGGCCTGGACCTGCAGCGATCGCATGATCGCGGCCCATGACCCGGCCCGCTGCCACCGGCGGAACAGTCCATACACCGCTTGCCAGGACCCGTATTCGGCCGGAACGTCTCGCCACGGCGACCCGACACGACACCGCCACCGGATCCCGTCGATGAGCTGGCGTTTCGTCCATTTCGGCGGGCGTCCCGCCTTCTTACCGCGGGGCAGCAACGGCTCCAGCCTCGCCCACTGGGCATCGGTCAGGTCCGCTCGCCCCGCCACCGCTAGGCTGGCCACGAGGTCTCCGGTGCTATTCAGATTTGCTTGGTCGCTAATCCGAATACCGGAGGCCTCACCTATATGCCAACGCGGGCAACAGCTTCGGTCGAACATGCTGATGGGGTGGCGCCGCTGCGCGGTGCCACCCCATCACTCATTTCGAGACAGAACCTAGGTGACTGCGAGGACGCCGCCCAGGAAGCGGCCGCCGCGGCGACCACCCAGTGGCCCCGCGAGGGTGTGCCGGCCAACCCGCGCGGCTGGCTCATCAGGGTCGCGTCGCGACGACTGATCGAGCCGTCCTCGACGTGTGCCACCTGCTGTTCGCCGAGGGACACACCCGCTCGGCCGGTGGCACGCTCGTCGACCCGACGATGGCCGCCGAAGCCATCCGCCTGACCCGCCAGCTCCACGCGGCGATCCCCGACCACGACGAAGTCACCGGCGCGCTGGCCCTGATGCTGCTCACCCACGCCCGGTCAGCGACCAGGATGCGCGACGGCGAGCTGGTGCCGTTGTCCGAGCAGGACCGGACACAGTGGGATCCATCGATGATCGCGGAGGGTGTCGCGCTCCTGGAGCGGATACTGCCACGCGGTCACGTCGGCCGATTCCAGCTCCAGGCGGCGATCGCGGCGGTCCACGCGGAGGCTCCGACCTGGGCGAGCACCGACTGGCGCCAGATCACCGTCCTGTACGCCATGCTCGACCGCGTCGCCCCCAGCCCGATCGTCACGCTCAACCGCGCGGTCGCCGTCGGTACGGCCTTCGGCCCGAAAGAAGGCCTGGCACTGGTGGATTCCCTACTCGACGACCCGGTGATGGCCCGCCACCACCGCACCCACGCGGTCCGCGCCCACCTGCTCGAACTGATCGGCGACCACCCCGCTGCCCTCGACAGCTACCGCCGCGCGGCACAACTCACCGCCGGCATCCCCGAACAGCGCTACCTCAACACCCGCATCATTCGGCTCACCGGCATCACCGCCGACGACGCGCGGGATGTCGGCTCAGCGCAGGCGTAAGACCGTTGCCGGTGATGCGATTGCCCGCGCCGATCACCACCGAACCGGTGGGCAGAGCGGGCCGGCCCGCACGACGCCGGGCCCGCCGGCGAGTTTCGCCGACGGGCCCGGTGTCGATCCGAATCAGCCGAGGGCGCGGGCGAATCCCGCGGCCAGGTCGGCGACCTGGGCGTCGGTCATGACGAACGACGGGGAGATCTGCATGGCGCCCGCACCGGCGGCACGACCCGAGATTCCGTGTTCGCGCAGGGTTTTCACCAGGGCAGGGCCCTCGGACGGATCGGCGAGCTGCACGGCCGCCACCGCGCCGAGACCGCTGCGCACCTCGGCGACGCGAGGATGATCGGCCAGCGGGGCCAGGGCGGTGTGCAGGGTGGACTCGAGGCGGGCGGCCTCCTCGAGGAGGCCCTCGCGTTCGACGATGGCGAGATTGGCCAGGGCCGCGGCGGCCGCACCGGCGTGGCCGCCGTAGGTGTAGCCGTGGCGGAACCAGGTGCCGCCTGCGTAGAAGGGCTCGGCCAGGTGGGGAGCGATGAAGACAGCACCCATGGGGAGATAGCCGGAGGTGAGGCCCTTGGCGGTGGTCATCAGGTCGGGTCGCAGGTCGAAGCGGGTGGAGGCGAACCAGGAGCCGCCGATGCGGCCGAAACCGGTGACGACCTCGTCGGCGACGAACAGGATGTCGTGGTCACGACAGATCTGGCGGACCTCGGCCAGGTAGCCCTCGGGCGGCAGGTACACCCCGCCCGCGCCGATGATCGGTTCGCAGAAGAACGCGGCGATCCGCTCGGCGCCGACCTCTTCGATCAGGGCGAGCAGGGACTTCGCGTCGTCCCACTCGACGGTGCGGGTGTCGTCCACCAGCACGCCGTAGCCCTCCTTGTTCGGCGTCAGACCGCCGAGCGCGGTGCTCGCGTAGTGCATGCCGTGGTAGGCCAGCCGGCGCCCGACCAGGATCTTCTTGTCGGTGCGGCCCTGCTCGTGCCAGTAGCGGCGGGCCAGCTTGGCCGCGGTCTCCACCGAGTCGGACCCGCCGGAGGTGAAGAAGATCTTGCTGCCGGGAACGGGAGCGATCGACGACAGTTTCTCGGCGAGTTCCTGGGTGGGCGCTTCGGTGAGGTCGCCGAAGTTGGAGTAGTGCGCGATGGTGCGCAACTGGTCGGCGACGGCGTCGGCGATCTCGCCGCGACCGTGCCCGACATTGGCGAACCACAGCCCGGCGGTGGCATCGAGGTACCGCTTACCCGCGCTGTCGAAGACGTAAGCGCCCTCGCCGCGAGCGACAACGAACGCGCCGTCACGATTGACGGCACCCATATCGGCGAATCCATGCCAGAGCGCATTCATAGGTCCACATCTACCCCACCCGGCCGGCGCGCGCGCACCGGGCCCACCGCTGTCTCAGTCCGCGGACTTACGTTCGCGCCACCGGGCAGGCAGGTCCCCCAGCGATGCCATGGCTACCGCGAGCACGACGAACACCACCAGCAACACCACCAGCCCGATCGTCAGCGACACATAGCCCTGGCTCCGAGGGTCGATGAACGGGTACGGGTACCAGTCGACGATCGGGCCACGGATCAGGCTGTAGACGCCATAGGCGACCGGGAAGATCAACCACAGGCCGACCAGTTCGGGAGTGGCCCGCAGGCGTTTCGCCATCGGGACGAACAGCCAGTCCAGTAGCAGGACCAGCGGGACGATGCGGTGCAGGACGTCGTTGATCCATTTGTCGGTGAGCATCACGTCGACATCGGCCAGCAGGATGGCGTAGACGACCATCGTGATCAGCATGTACAGGGTGACGGCACCGCGGAAGGTCTGCCAGCGTTGGCTTTGTGGGGCCAGGGTGCCGCCGACGAGCAGCACGATCACCGACAGCACGTTGGATTCGATGGTGAAGTAGCTCAGGTAGTTGGTGAGTGAGAAGGTCGCCGAGTCGATATTGCGGATCGGAATCCACAGCAGGGCGAGCATGCCGAGCAGCCCGAACCCGATCCGGTACGCCCTGATCCACCACGCCGTATTCACCGATGCGCTCATGCTGTCTCCTCCGGAACTGCGGGGCGCCCACGTGGATACGAGAGCTGCCGCGCCCTGGCGCTGATGCTGTTTCCTCAGTGGGTGCTCGGATCTACCTCGTGACGCGAGCCGCCTCCCCGCCGCGCATCGACCCGCTCATGCCCGCTTCATTCGGCATGCTCAGACGCCGTGCGTCGCTACATCCGTACCTGACCGCTCATGCCGGGATCTTCGCACGATCGGCCGAGCTCGAGCGGGAGTTCGGTGGTCGCGTCGCGATCGGACGTCGGACTCGCGGAAAAATCCGGTGGCGGGCTTCGCTAGGCTGGTAAGCGCAATGACCAGGACAGCTAGCACCGGAACCCGCGCGCTGCGCACCCGCCTGGCGGAGGTCTCGCTGCGCGATGAACACCGGATCCGGCGCAAGCTCGACCGTGCGCGCCCCGACGACCTGCCCGCCATCGAGGCCGAGGTCGCCACCGCCGAGACCCGCGTGGCCAATCGCCGCGCGGCGCTTCCGCAGATCACCTACCCCGAGCAACTTCCCGTTTCCGCGCGCCGCGACGACATCGCCGCCGCCATCGCCGCGAACCAGGTCGTGATCGTGGCCGGCGAGACCGGGTCGGGCAAGACCACCCAGATCCCGAAGATCTGCCTCGAACTCGGTCGGGGAATCCGCGGCACCATCGGGCATACCCAGCCGCGCAGGCTCGCCGCGCGCACTGTGGCCGAACGCATCGCCGAGGAACTGCGCACCGAACTCGGTGACGTGGTCGGCTATACCGTCCGCTTCACCGATCAGGCGTCGGATCGCACGCTGGTCAAACTCATGACCGACGGCATCCTGCTCGCCGAGATCCAGCGCGACCGGATGCTGCGCCGCTACGACACGATCATCATCGACGAGGCCCACGAACGCAGCCTCAATATCGACTTCCTGCTCGGGTATCTGAAACAGTTGCTGCCGCGGCGGCCCGATCTCAAGGTGATCATCACCTCGGCGACGATCGATCCCGAACTGTTCGCCCGCCACTTCGCCGATGCGCAGGGCACGCCCGCGCCGATCGTCGAAGTGTCGGGTCGGTCGTATCCGGTGGAATTGCGGTATCGCCCGCTGTCGCTGGAACTGCCCGCCGATGACGACGACGAGGACACCCGCGTCGTCGACCGCGATCCCACCGATGCCATCGCCGACGGGGTCGTCGAACTGTTCGCCGAGGGCGACGGTGACGTGCTGGTGTTCCTGTCGGGCGAACGCGAGATCCGCGACACCGCCGACGCCCTGCGCGACCTGAAACTCCCCCGCACCGAGATCGTGCCGCTGTACGCGCGATTGTCGGCCGCCGACCAGCACAAGGTGTTCGCCCCGCATACCGGTCGCCGGGTGGTGCTGGCCACCAATGTCGCCGAGACCTCACTGACCGTGCCGGGCATCCGCTACGTCATCGACCCCGGTACGGCCCGTATCTCGCGCTATTCGATGCGCACCAAGGTGCAGCGGCTGCCGATCGAAGAGGTCTCGCAGGCCTCGGCGCGCCAGCGCTCGGGTCGCTGTGGTCGCGTCGCCGACGGCATCTGTATCCGGCTGTACTCCGAGGACGATTTCGAGGCGCGGCCCGCGTTCACCGAGCCGGAGATCCTGCGCACCAACCTCGCCGCGGTCATCCTGCAGATGACGGCGCTCGGCCTGGGCGATATCGAGAGCTTCCCGTTCGTGGAGGCCCCGGATCGCCGGGCCATTCGCGACGGCATCGCCCTGCTGGAGGAACTCGGGGCGCTGGCGCACGGGAGTTCGAAAACCATTGATGGCGAAGCCGATTCGGGCGGGCACCTCACGCTCACGCCGATCGGACGGGAGATGGCGCAGCTGCCGGTGGATCCGCGAATGGCGCGGATGCTCGTCGAAGCCCAGCGCAACGGTTGTCTCGACGAGGTGCTGATCATCGTCGCGGCGCTGTCGATTCAGGATGTCCGCGAACGTCCCGTCGAGCATCAGCAGGCTGCCGACACCCAGCACGCGCGTTTCGTTGTCGAGGGCTCGGACTTCCTGGCCTATCTGCGACTGTGGGATTACCTCACCGAGCAGCGGAAGTCGCTCTCGTCCAACCAGTTCCGGCGGATGTGTCGCGACGAGTTCCTGCATTACCTGCGGATCAGGGAGTGGCAGGACCTGCACGGTCAGTTGCGCACCATCGCCCGCGGCATGGGCTGGAACGATGCGGGCGGCAACCGCGGGAACTCCGACACCACAACGACTGGCGAGTCAGCCGACGATCGGCGCACCGCACCCGCCGAAGGCGGCGGCAATCGTGGACGCCGTGGTCGCGGCCGCGGGAATTCCCCACGGGCGGTGGCGGACTCGACCGCCGGTTCCGGAACGAACGCCACCCCCGACCGTGCGGACATCCAGGGGGACGGCACGCGCCAGGCGGGTGGACGATCTCGGCGGGGCGGCGACGGTGCCCCGCGTGCGGCCTCCGCGAAAGCCGTTGGTGGTTCCGATGACGACGCGATGCCGTGGCCGAGTGCGCAGATCCACCAGTCACTGCTGGCGGGCATGCTCTCGCATATCGGTGTGCGCGAGGCGGAGTCGCGGGAGTTCCTCGGGGCGCGCAACGCGAAGTTCATGATCTTCCCCGGGTCGTCGCTGGCCAAGAAGGCGCCGCGCTGGGTGATGGCAGCCGAGCTGGTGGAGACCTCGCGGCTGTGGGGCCGGATCGCGGCGAAGGTGGAGCCGGAGTGGGCCGAACGGCTCGCTGGCGATCTGGTGAAACGCACCTACTCCGAACCGCATTGGTCGGCTAAGCGCGGTTCGGCGCGGGCCTACGAGCGCGCGACGCTGTACGGCGTGCCGTTGGTGACCGGGCGACCCGTCGACTTCGGGCGCATCGACCCGGAACTGTCGCGCGAGCTGTTCCTCCGCCACGCCCTGGTGCAGGGCGAATGGCAGACGCGGCACGGGTTCTTCGCCCGCAATCGCGCGCTGATCGACGATGTGGCCGACCTCGAACATCGGGCGCGTAGGCGCGACATCCTCGTCGACGACGAAGTGCTGTTCGAGTTCTACGACCAGCGCATCCCCGCCGACATCGTGTCGGTGCGCCATTTCGACAGCTGGTGGCGCAAGACCGAACGCGAAGACCCCGCGCTACTGGACTTCTCGACCGACACCGTGGTCAATGCCGGTGTCGCCACGCTCGACCCGACCGACTTCCCCGATGCCTGGCGCCAAGGCGAACTCAGCTTCCCGCTGACCTACCAATTCGAACCGGGCCAAGACGACGACGGCGTGACCGCGCGAATCCCGGTGGAGCAGCTCGCGCACGTGCGCGCGGTCGGCTTCGACTGGCTGGTGCCCGGCATGCGCGAAGAACTCGCTGCCGCGTTCATCAAGACTCTCCCGAAAACGTTGCGGCGCGCGGTGGTTCCCGCGCCCGACTTCGCCGCCGCGGCGTTGCGCGCGCTGACACCGCGCGCCGAACCGCTGCGCACCGGGCTGTCACGGGAACTGTCCCGACTGGGTTCGGTCACCATCGCCGCCGACGACCTCTCCCCCGCCGCACTGCCCGATCATCTGCGGATGACCTTCGCCGCAGTCGATCAGGCCGGCAAGGTGCTCGCCAAGAACAAGAGCCTCCAGCAGCTCAAAGCACAACTGGCCGACCAGGTTTCGGCGTCGGTAGCGCGTGCGACCGCAGGTGCGGAACGCGCACCCGCGACAGTGTGGACTACGGAATCGCTTGGCTCGGTCGCGCCGACCGTGAGCCGCGAAGTCGCGGGTCAGACGGTGACCGGATACCCGGCGCTCGTCCCCGAGGGCGAGGGTGTGGCGGTGCGCGTGCTCAGCTCACCCAGCGAGCAGGCCGCCGCGATGCGCGCGGGTGTGCGTACGCTGCTGCTCGCCGCGATTCCCACCTCGACGCGCGCGGTCACCGCCGGGCTGCCTGCCCGCGATCGGCTGGCGCTGAGCCAGAATCCCGACGGTTCCCTGGACAAGCTGGTCGAGGACTGCCGCGTCGCCGCCGCCGACGAACTGATCGCCAAGGCGGGCGGCCCGGTTCGCTCGCCCGCGGAGTTCGACAAGCTGGTGGCGGCCGTGCGCCCACAACTGTCCACGGCGGTCGTCGCGCTGATCCGCACCGTCGTGCCGGTACTGGCCGCCGCCCAGCAGGCGCGTGCCGCGCTCGCCGACACCCTCGAAACCGATATCGCCGACGACGTGCGTCAGCAACTCGACGACCTGCTGTTCCCCGGTTTCGTCGCCGAGTGGGGCCGGGTGCGGCTGCGCGAACTCCCGCGCTACCTCCTCGCCGCGGCCCAGCGGCTGGAATCACTGCCGGGTTCGGCGGTGCGCGACCGGCAGGCGATGGTCGAGGTGGACCGGATGCTCGCCGCGTACGACAAGCTTGTCCGCGCGCTGCCCCCGGCCCGCAAGAACGCGCGCGAGGTGACCGAGATCTGGTGGATGATCGAGGAACTGCGCGTCAGCCTGTTCGCCCAGAAGCTGGGCACGCCCTATCCGGTGTCAGCCAAGCGCATCGAGAAGGCGATCAGCTCGATCCGCCGCTGAATCCGCTGCGGGCGTGGGGGTTTCGCCGCTCGAACATGTCGGCCGAGGGATCGCGCGGCGGGCCGAGAAGCGTCCGAATACGCGGCGGCGGGCCGATGTCGCGCCGGAGCTCAGTCGGTCGCGGCGACAGCCGCAGCCGCGCGGGCCGCGCGCATCTCGGTGATCTCACGTTCGAAATCAGCTGCGCTGGTGAAGGATCGGTAGACCGAGGCGAAGCGCAGATAGGCCACTTCGTCGAGGTCGCGCAGCGGGCCGAGGATGGCGAGGCCGACCTCATGGCTCGGTACCTCGGGAGAACCCTTGGCACGCACCGCGTCTTCGACCTGCTGGGCGAGCAGGTTCAGGGCGTCGTCGTCGACTTCACGGCCCTGGCAGGCCCGGCGGACACCGACAATCACCTTCTCGCGACTGAACGGCTCGGTCACGCCACTGCGCTTGACCACCGACAAGATCGCGGTCTCGACCGTGGTGAACCGGCGCCCACAGCTCGGGCAGGAACGACGGCGACGGATCGCGGTGCCCTCCTCGGCTTCCCGCGAGTCGACGACGCGCGAGTCGGGGTGTCGGCAGTACGGGCAATGCATCCGAGGGTTCCTTCGTCGATGCGCATTTCTATTCCATGGCTCTTGACAGGATACCGCTCAGGATGGCACAACCTGCCACTGCGTGGTCAGGTCCGTGATGATGTCAGGTAAGCGGGCAAGCATCCGGCCACGGTCGAGCTTGGCGGCGAACGGCTCGCGATACACCGCCGATGCACGGGCCGTGGCGGTGGCGAGCTCGAGATGACGCGGCAGCAGGTCGGCGGCGATGTAGTCCCAGCGGGTGTCGCGGTCGGCCCAGTTGAACGCGGGCAGCGGCATCCGCAACCCCAGCGGGCTCCCGGCGGCGATCGGCGACCACACCGTGACCGGGGCATACACACCGGGCGCGCGCGTGCCGGGGACGGCGGGCTTGCCCGCGACCGTCGTCACGTAGGTGAGCACCCTGCCCATCCCGTCGCGGCCACTCGCCGTCACATCCCACTGGTCGGCGATGATCTCGTTCTGTTCCCGATCGGCCATGGCGGTCAGCGCGTCGGCGCGACCCGCTTCGGTGCCGCCGTCGATCCCCCGCCACGCCGCCAGCATGCCGTCGCCGATCAGGCCTGCCGCGTGCAGTTCGTCGATGCCTGCCATTCCGTGCGCGAGATAGGCCTCGTGCATCGGAACCAGGTCGATGAAGATGTGCTTCTGCATGATCATCAGTCGCGTCTGGTACCAGACCAGATCGGCGGCGGTCAGGCGTGGACCGAGGGTGGCCAGGCCGGTGATATCGGACGGGACGCCGGTGAGCAGTTCCGGCGGGGTGGCGCGAAGCAGGTCGGCGACGGTATTGCCGAGCTGGTGGATGCCACCGAGGGAGACAACGGAGCCGACATCGCCGACGTCGAAGAAGCCCGCGGCGAAGGAGGCACCGGCGATGCCCGCCATGCCTGCCCAGTAGAGATCGGCGCGGGCGGCGGCGAGCCGGAAATAGTTCACGTACACCAGGCTGAAGGTGGCGGAGTTGGCCGCGACGCCACGCTCGGGCGCCCAGGTCTCGAGGTCGATCGCGGCGTTCCCGGTGGCGACGACGAGCCAATACTGGTGCAGCAGCGTCGCATACCGCGCCGGGTCGATGCCGTCGGCCCGCGCCTGGGTGAGTGCGTCGCGCAGGGGTGGCTCGGCCAGCGGCAGCATCGGGTGCAAGCCGCCACCGTATTCGCCGTCACCGTTGAGCGAAGGCAGATCGAGGTATTCGGTGTAAGTCGGAACCGCGTGCGCGGCGGGCGCCAGCAAGGCACTGAGCACCACACTGAGCAGTAGAGCGAACGAGCAGCGCCGCACCGAGACCTCGCATCCGGGTTCGACCAGGGCCCCCGCCCCGATTCAGGATGGTCGCCACCGTAGCAACGTGTTCTAGTTCAGGGGTGTGATTCGTCGATACCGACGATCTTGCACGCTGCCGAATCCTCCCCGAAGACCTATCCGCGCAGCTGTTTTCGACTCATCGACCCGACGTGAACCGCGCGTCGGACGGCACCCCCGCCTGCTCCGAAATCCCGGGCACCGTCGAGTCGACGTGGTCGACGAAACTTCCCGCGCGCACGTGCGCCAGCCCGAGGAAGGCGACGACGATCAGCGCGGTCACCAGCGCCGTCACGGCCAGCGCGGCGAACCCGGCCTTGGCCTGTTCGACTCGGCGCAGCGGATGCGCACCCTCGGCACGGCCGGTGCGCACGGGACCGCGCGCGTAGAGCGAGAGTTCGCTGCGCGGCGCGCGGTGCTGTGGGCTGCGATCCGCCGACGGGCGGGCGATCTCGCGGGTGCGACGCGCCGGTTCGCTGCGCGGCACGGTGGCGAAGGCGAGATCGAGTTCGGCGTCGGTGAGTTCGATGCGGCGCGGTGCCCACACGAGATCGGTGGACGGGTTGTTCACGGGCGCACTCAACACGCCGGATCGGACGGTACTGCGGGTGACATCCGCGGGCGGCGTGGCGACCGGACGTGGCGGGGCAGAGTGCGCGGCCGACGACGTGTCGACCGTCCGTGATTCGTCGCTCGCGGGAGGGGATGCAGTCGGCCGGACCAAGGCGAAAGGTCGTGGGGCGCGGGCGGTCCGGCGCCGGCGGAGCGGCGGCTCCGTGGCCGCGGTGGGGTCGAAGGAACGCAGGGCGCTGGTTGCTGTGCTCATCGGAAGAACCTCCGGGGGTGGTGTGCTCCGCTGCTGAGAGAAAGTACTGGTGAGGCGGCGATGCCTCCCGCTGTTCGAACACCTGTGCGACGAACTGATGTTCGATTTCTACCAGATCCCGGCGCCGCTGTCAGCACGAAACGCCCGACATGCTCGAACAGATGTTTGATAGTTCGGCGTGGCACGACTAGCCTCGAGAGAGCGAATTCGACAACTCAGAAGGGCGGGACACGGTGACCCACACAGACGACACGGGTGACGAAAGCGGCACCGGCACCGTCACATCGGGATCCGGAACGGATCTCACCGTGCGTCAGCGCACGGTCCTCGATGTCATCCGGTCCTCGGTGACCGAACGGGGCTATCCGCCCAGCATCCGTGAGATCGGCGACGCGGTCGGTCTCACCTCCACCTCCTCGGTGGCTCACCAACTGCGCGCCCTCGAACGCAAGGGCTATCTACGCCGCGATCCGAATCGGCCGCGCGCGGTGAATGTCCGCGGGCTCGACGAGGCGGTCCGCTCGGTCACCACGCTGCCCCAGCAGACCGATGAGGTCGACCCGAGCCGCCCGACACCGACGTTCGTCCCGGTCCTCGGCCGGATCGCCGCCGGTGGGCCGATTCTGGCCGAGCAGGCCGTGGAAGACGTGTTCCCACTGCCGCGCGAGCTCGTCGGCGAGGGTTCACTGTTCCTGCTCAAGGTGGTCGGCCAGTCGATGGTCGACGCGGCCATCTGCGACGGCGACTTCGTCGTGGTCCGTCAGCAGAACGTCGCCGAGGGTGGCGACATCGTCGCCGCGATGATCGACGGCGAGGCCACCGTGAAGACCTTCAAGCGCAGCGGCAAGGACGTGTGGCTGATGCCGCACAACCCGCACTTCGAGCCGATCCCTGGCAACGACGCGCAAATCCTGGGCAAGGTCGTCACCGTCATCCGCAAGGTCTAGCGGCGCGCGGTCGCGGTCATCTCCCAGATCAGCAGCTCGGCGGCGGTCACCGCGATCATGCGGTGACCGCCCGTCGCTGTCAGGCGCACGGCATCGCCCTGCTCCAGGGTGCCCAAGCCCTCGTAGTCGACGGTGCCACGGGCGAGGAAAACGTGACCGTAGGGCGCGTCGGGGACGGTGATCGCCTGACCCGGATCCAGTCGCGCGACGTGAAATGCCGCGTCGCGGTTGCCGATGCCGATCGCCGCCTCGCCCCGATGGCGCGGCATGCCCGATGCCACCGGTACCAGCGTGTTGCGGGCGAGTTCACCCTCGATGTCGAGTTCCTGGTAGCTCGGGGCGAGGCCCGTGATGTCCGGCGGGATCCACATCTGCACGACGTGCAGGCGCTGCTTCTCCCGGTACCCGGCGCCGTTGCGCTCCGAATGCAGGATCCCCGTACCGGCGCTCATCCGCTGCGCGAGGCCTGGATGGATCAGACCCGCGTTGCCGGTCGAATCCTGGTGCACCACAGTGCCTTCCAGAACCCAGGTGAGGATCTCGGTGTCGCGGTGCTGATGGGTGTCGAAACCCTCGCCGGGGTCGACGATGTCCTCGTTGTGCACGAGCAGCAGTCCGTGCGCGTAGTCCTCGAGCACGAAGTTGCCGGTGGCGGGGAACGACTGTCGTGAATCGAGCCATTCGTTGCGCCAGCGCCTGCGGTCGGTGCCGCGAACAACCTGCAGCTGCTCCGTCACGGTCATCGTCACCCTCTCATTATCCGGACCCTAGTCCGTATAACTGGGTAACGAGATCGGCGCCGCGGGCATTCCGTGCGTGCCCCGGCGCCGATCAGCCGATCAGCGGGTTCCGGTCACCAGGGCAGCACGGTGCGCAGGCGGCCGACCAGGGTGCGCCCGGTATCGCGTTCGCGTTCGTTGAACAGGAACTGCAGTTCTTCCTCGAGACCCTTGCGCACCACATCGCGCAGATCGGCGGACGCACCGTCGATGTCGTCGGCGTCCATCCACGGCGCGGGGTCGATCGGCGCGCCCGCCGAGAAGTAGAAGCGTTCCGGGCGGGGCAACGGGGTCGGACCGACGCCCTTGACCAGCGGCGGACTGAGCTCGGGATTGATCCCGAGCAGTCGGCACGTCCAGCGCAGCGGGGACATCACCGGGTGCTGACCGTCGAAGACGATGTCGTAGGCATCGTCGATGCCGATCATCGCCAGCGGCACGATCGGCACGCCCGCCTGGATCGCCATCCGCGCGAAACCGGTGCGGCCGTCCCACTTGAGCTCGTACTTCTCGCCCTTGCGGCGGATCGCCTCACGGCCACCACCGGGGAACACCACCACCGCTTCCCCGCGCTCGAGCAACGCCAGGCAGTTCGATCGCGTCCCACGCACCGCACCGAAGTGATGCAGGAAATCCCGCACGCCGGGCACCATCAGCACATGCTCGGCCAGGCCGCGCACCAGCCTGCCGCGCTCGCGCAGGATCGCCGGCATGATCAACGGTGCGTCGATCCCGCCGAGCAGATTGTGGTTGGCCACGATCAGCACCGGCCCTTCGGCCGGAATGTTGTCCAGGCCGTAGAACTTCGGGCTGGTCCACATCCGCACCGGCGCGAACAGCGCCTCGAACGCGCGGATATCCCATTCACTCGGCGCCGGGTTCAACGGCGCGCCATCCGAAAGAACAGGGGCGCCCTCCGCGCCCTTGTTCTTCCTCACAATTTCCGTACCTTGATGGTCGTTCGACATAACACCCTCCTGCTGTCGATATTCGACCATAGCGTTCGAAAATCCCTGTGTCGCATCGACATTTGTCCGCAACCGGCGGGCAAATCAGCGAAAAAGATCAGCTGACCGCCGGCTCGGCCGGACCGGAGTGGGCGTACTCGGACAGTGCCGCCGCCAAGGCGTGCGGCACGCGCGCGCGAACCCGGGTGCCACCCTCCTCGTGGTCGGCGGTGACGATCCGGCCGTCGGCGTGGATCCGGGCCAGCAGGTCGCCGCGGCTGTAGGGCAGCAGCACGCTGATGTCGACATCGAGTCCGCCGAGCACCTCGGAGAGCCGCTCGCGCAACTCCTCCACGCCGGCACCGGTCTGCGCGGAGACGAAGGCCGCGTTCGGCAGCATGCCGCGCAACCGGGTGAGCTCGTTCGGGTCGGCGGCGTCGATCTTGTTGACCACCAGCAGTTCCGGCGGCGCCTGCGTGCCCTGCTCCTTGATCACATCGGTGATCACCTCGCGCACCGCCCTGATCTGTTCGAGCGGCAGCGGGTCGGCGCCGTCGACGACGTGCAGCAGCAGGTCGGCGCCGGTGACCTCTTCGAGGGTGGAGCGGAAGGCCTCGACCAGCTGGGTCGGCAGGTGCCGGACGAAGCCGACGGTGTCGGTGAACACCATCTCGCGGCCGTCGTCGAGCGCGGCCCGCCGGGTGGTCGGGTCGAGGGTGGCGAACAGCGCGTCCTGCACGAGCAGGCCCGCGCCGGTGAGCGAGTTCATCAGGCTGGACTTGCCCGCGTTGGTGTAGCCGACGATCGCGATCGACGGCACGCCGCTCTCGCTGCGGCGGGCGCGCATGGTGTCGCGCGCGGTCTTCATCTCACGGATCTCGCGGCGGAGTTTGGCCATCCGCTCGCGGATCCGACGGCGGTCGGTTTCGATCTTGGTCTCACCGGGACCACGGGTGCCGACGCCACCGCTGGCGCCACCCGCCCGGCCACCGGCCTGACGTGACATCGACTCACCCCAACCGCGCAGGCGGGGCAGCATGTACTCCATCTGCGCCAGCGCGACCTGGGCCTTGCCCTCGCGGGAGGTGGCGTGCTGGGCGAAGATATCGAGGATCAGCGCGGTGCGGTCGATGACCTTCACCTTCACGACCTTCTCCAGCGCGGTGAGCTGCGCGGGGGTGAGTTCACCGTCGCAGATCACGGTGTCGGCGCCGGTATCGAGGACGACCGTGCGCAGCTCTTCGGCCTTGCCGGAACCGATATAGGTGGCCGGGTCTGGCTTGTCGCGGCGCTGGATCAGCGCTTCGAGGACCTCCGAGCCCGCGGTTTCGGCGAGCGCGGCCAGTTCGACCATGCTCGCGTCGGCCTGGGTGGAACTGCCGGTGGTCCAGACACCGACCAGCACCACGCGCTCGAGGCGCAGCTGGCGGTATTCGACCTCGGTGATGTCGGTGAGCTCGGTGGACAACCCGGCGACGCGGCGCAGCGAGGAGCGCTCGTCGAGCTGCATCTCACCCCTGGTCGGTTCGGCCGCCCAACCAGGCTGTTTCATGCGGGCCGCGTGGCGGGCCAGCGCATCGTCGACGTCACCGCGCTCGGCGGCGACGTCGGGATCGGCCGCACTGGTGTGCTCGGCCGATGTGGATTCTGTGGGCTCTACTGGTTTCGTCATACGTTCTCCATGCTGCCACGTCCGGGTGACAGCGTGCACGCGGTTATCGGTGCTACTGGGCGTCCCACCACTGCCGCGTCAGAATTCCCGAGGCCAGGAGCACCGACGGACCGCGCAACCAGGCGCGTCCGCCGGCGAAGGTCACCCGTACCTGCCCGCCGGGCACCCGCACCGTCACCTCGCCGGATTCGGTGCTGACCGCCACGCCCGCCGCGGTCAACGCGGCGGCCGCCGCGGCGACGGTTCCGGTTCCGCAGGAACGGGTTTCGCCGACACCACGTTCGTACACGCGCATGTCGACGGCGTTGTCGGCGTCGAGTGCGGTGAGGATCTCGACGTTCACACCGTGCGGGAAGAGGTCGGGGTCGAAACCGGGCGACACGCTCAGGTCCAGCTTGGCGAGCGCGTCGACGGTCAGGCCCTCGTCGACGCAGGCCAGGTGCGGATTGCCGACATCGATGCCGACTCCGGCCAGCGCCCAGCCGGCCAGCGTGGCGGTGGAGGGGCCGAGTTCGCGCACGACTCCCATGTCCACGGTGACTTCGCCCTCGGTGGGGCCTGCCGAGTGCACGACCACCGGACGGGCGCCCGCACGACTGCCGACGACGTACTCGGTGCGGGTTTCCAGGCCCGTGGAGTTGAGGTAGTGGGCGAAGACCCTGGTCCCGTTGCCGCACATCTCCGCGATCGAACCGTCGGCATTGCGGTAGTCCATGAACCAGTCGTCCGCACCGACACCTGCCGGTAGCGCGTCCAGCACACCGGTGCCGAGCAGCGCACCGGCCTTCGCCACGCGCAGCACACCGTCGGCGCCGAGCCCTCGCTGCCGGTCACACAGCGCGGCGACGCGGTCGGCGGTCAGATCGAGGCGCACCTCGAGGTCGGGCAGCACCACGAAGTCGTTCTGGGTGCCGTGGCCCTTGCTGAATTCGATGTCGGACACGTCCGCCATTCTCCTCTGCGCCGCGATCGGGTGTACTACCGGGCGAACGTGCGACGCTGCCTGGCGATCTCGTAGAGGCTGATCGCGCCCGCCGACGGTGCGCCGAGCGAACTCGCGGTGCCGCCCATCGGGATGGTGACCAGGTCGTCGCAGGCGTCGGCCCAGGCCGAGCTCATCCCGGTGGTCTCGTTGCCGACGACCAGGATCGTGGCCTCGGTGAAGTCGTGGTCGTAGATGGTGCCCGGCGCGTGTTCGTCGGTGCCGACGACGCGGGTGGGGATGCCGCGAGCCACCTGGCGGTCCCGGAATTCGAGCACCTGGCCGGGGCCCGCCGCGCGCAGGACCGGCAGGGCGAACAGGGATCCGGTCGAGGCGCGCACGGCCTGCGGGTCGAACTGGTCGGCGCCGTGGCCGGTGACGATCACCCCGGACGCGCCGAAGGCGTCGGCCGAGCGGATCAGGGTGCCGAGATTGCCGGGTGAGTTCGGACGGTCGAACACGACGACGATCGGCGCGTCCTCCCCTGGTTCGCCGGGCTCGTAGTCGGCCAGGTCGGGCTGCTGCGATACCGCGACCGCCACGATCTCCGGCGCGCTCGCCGTCTTCTCGCCCAGCTCGGCCATGAGCTCGGGGACCAGGCCGACCTGCGGCACGTCGGCGGTGTCGAGGACCTCGCGCGCCCAACTCGACAGTTCTGGGCCGCCGAGCCGGTAGAGCAGCGTTTCCAGGGGCCAGTCGTTGGCCAGCGCCTGGGTGATCGGGCGCACGCCCTGCACGAGGAACCGGCCGTCACGGGACCGTTTGCTCCGGTTGTTGAGGTACGCCTCCCACACCTGTACCGAGGCGTTGCGGGTACTCACTCGTCGCGTCACTGCGCTGTTCGTCCTGTCTGTTCGGTGTTCGCTGCGCGGAGCTTGCCCAGCGCGGTCGCGGCGAGCTCGGGATCGGCGCCGTCGACCCAGGACACCCTGGGGTCGCGGCGGAACCACGACCGCTGTCTTCGCACGTATCGGCGGGTGCCGATCAGGGTGCGTTCGCGGGCGTGGTCGAGGTCGTACTCGCCGTCGAGGTAGGCCAGCACCTGGGCGTAGCCGATGGCGCGGCGGGCGGTCTGGCCCTCACGCAGGCCGACGTCGCGGAGGCCGCGGACCTCGTCGACCAGACCGGTGTCGAACATCAGGGCGGTGCGCGTTTCGATGCGGGCGTCCAGGGCGGCGGTCTCGCGGTCGACGCCGAGGATCGCGGTGTTCCAGCGTGGGGTGCCGATGGTCGGAGCCGAGGCGGCGAACGGGCGGCCGGTCAGTTCGACCACCTCGAGCGCGCGCACCATGCGTCGGCCGTCGGTGGCCAGGATGGTGGCTGCGGCGACCGGGTCGGCCTGCCGCAGGGCGGCGTGCAGCGCCACCACACCACCCTCGGCGAGCACTGCTTCCCAGCGAGCGCGCACCGCGGGGTCGGTGGCGGGAAAATCCCACTCGTCGAGCAGGGCCTGCACGTACATCATCGAGCCGCCCACGATGACCGGGGTTTTCCCGCGCGCCATGATGTCGTCGACGAGGGCGCAGGCCGAGCTCTGGTAGGCGGCGACGCTCGCGGTCTCGGTGACATCCAGGACGTCGAGAAGATGGTGCGCGATGCCCCGGCGCTGGTCGGGCGGCAGTTTCGCGGTGCCGACATCCATCCCGCGATAGAGCTGCATCGCGTCGATATTGACGATCTCGCCGTCGAGTTCCTGTGCCAGGTCGAGTGCGAGGTCGGACTTGCCGGTGGCGGTGGGACCGACGACCGCGATCGGTCTAGTCGACACTGGTCACCTTCCTGTCCCTGGTTGCCACACGCTCACGTCGTAGCCGACGCCGAAAGGTGCGTCTTGGTACAGCGTACGTACCTGCGGATCGACCGGATCAGCAGCGAACAGACCGCCGAGCACCTGGTAGGCGGCCCGCCCGTCGACGAGCAGCGCGGCGCACAGGTCCGGCTCCAGCGCGGCCAACCCGGCCCGCGAACCCGAGCGCAAGGCGGCGTCGAGATCGTGCTGAACCATGGGGGCCCGTTCGTCGAGATAGCCCGGCGCCTTGACCGTAAGGGTTGCGGCACCGTCCGCCACGACAAGCACCCCGTACGGCTCCCGCTCGCTGTCGAGCTCGGCGCGCAATGCCCGTCCTGCCTCGGAGCAAGCGGCGGCCGTGGCGTCGGCGGCGAACAGCCGTGCCCGCACCGAGATCCCCGGCGCGACCTGCTCCCGCAACCATCCGGCGATCAGCACCGGGAGGGGAAGCTGGGCGTCTGCTGGACCGGGCTCCGCACCTGCCGGACCGAGCCCGACGACGACATCGGCACCGAACCCACGAAACGTCCCCCTGGTCGCGCAACCGTAGATCCGGTCATGGCTGCCGACCCCGACGACGATCCATCGATCGGCGGTCGCGGCGAGGGTGGCCGCGGCGGCGAGGGCGGCGGTACGCAGCACCACGATCGGATCGTCGGGATCGCTGCCGGACACCGGGACTCGCCCACACAGTTCGGGCACCAGCATCGGCGGCGACGGGACCAGGGCCGCAATCGAGAACACGCGGTAACCGTAGCCGCAGCGCGCACGCGAGCCCGCATCCGGCGCGGCACAGGCGTGCGGCGGTCTGCGAGTGTCCGGCGTCGGGATGCTCGCCGAGATTGCTAGTGTTTTCAGGTGCGACTACCCACGTCGTCCGGGACGAAATCCCAGGAAATCCGCTTTTCGATCCTCCGGATCGATAGTTTCCGCGGCTCGAACCGGGTTCAATGGGATGTGCTAGGGCGTAACCAGGCAGCCGTGACGCGCGGCAGGGACGGAGAGCAATGACCGACAGCAACGGAACCGCGAAGCCCACCCCAGGTCCGGCCCCGCGACCCTCCGGTACCCCCAAGCCCGGCGGGAATGCTCCGCGTCCGCCGAAACCGCATGCCGTGAAACCGGCGCCGGGCCCCGACCAGCCGCATCCGCACGCCGTGATCGTGCCGAGCGCCACCGACCCGGGCAAGTGGGGTCGCGTCGACGAGGACGGCACGGCCTGGGTGCGAACCTCCGAGGGCGAACGGATCGTCGGCTCCTGGCAGGCGGGCGACGCCGCCGAGGGCCTCGAACACTTCGGCCGCCGCTTCGACGATCTCGCGACCGAGGTCGCCCTGCTCGAGGCCAGGCTGGCCGCGGGCGCCGATGCCCGCAAGACCAAGGCCGCCGCGCTGGCACTGGCCGAGACGCTGCCGACCGCGGCTGTGATCGGCGATCTGGACGGCCTCGCGGCCCGGCTGCAGGCGATCACCGAACACTCCGAGGAAGCCGCCGCGCACGCCAAGGAGGAGAAGGACCGCGCCCGCCACGAGCACACCGAGCGCAAGGAAGCCCTCGCCGCCGAGGCCGAGCAGATCGCCGCCGAGTCCACCCAGTGGAAGGCCGCGGGCGACCGGCTGCGCGAGATCCTCGACGAGTGGAAGTCGATCCGCGGTGTCGATCGCAAGGTCGACGACGCGCTGTGGAAGCGCTACTCCAAGGCCCGCGAGGCGTTCAACCGCCGTCGCGGCGCCCACTTCGCCGACCTCGACCGCGAGCGCGCCACCGCCAAGACGCGCAAGGAAGAGCTGTGCGTGCGCGCCGAGGAACTGGCCGACTCGACGGACTGGACCGGCACGGCCGCGGTGTTCCGCGACCTGCTCTCGGAGTGGAAGGCCGCGGGCCGCGCACCGCGCGAGGCCGACGAGTCGCTGTGGCGACGGTTCAAGAGCGCCCAGGACGTGTTCTTCGCCGCGCGCAACGCCGCCGTCTCCGAGCGCGACGCCGAGTTCGACCACAACGCCACCGCCAAGCTGGAACTCCTCGCTGCCTACGAGCACATCGACCCGGCCAACGGCGTCGACGCCGCCCGCAACGCGCTGCGCGAGCTGCAGGACAAGTGGGACGCCATCGGCAAGGTCCCGCGCGAACGCATGCAGGAACTGGAAGCCAAGCTGCGCGCCATCGAGAAGCGGGTCCGCGACGCCGCCGATCAGCAGTGGCGCCGCTCCGACCCCGAGGCTGTCGCGCGGGCCGCGCAGTTCCGCGAGCGGGTCGCCCAGTTCGAGGAGCAGGCCGCCAAGGCCACCGCGGCGGGCAAGAAGCGCGACGCGGAGAAGGCACTCGAGCAGGCCAAGCAGTGGCGCGAATGGGCCGAGGCGGCAGAAGGCGCCGTCAGCAATTTGTGAGTGAGAAGCGAACGAAACCCCCGACCGCTACGGTCGGGGGTTTCGTTGTCTCCCAAGACTATTCGCCGGTGAGGCGCTTGCGGTCGCGGTCTTCGGCTTCGCGGGCCGCAGTGCGACGCTGCTCTTCGGCGGCGAGTTGCACGGCGGTCCGGCTCCAGACGACGCGGACCCAGTGGAAGGTGAGGACCATGATCGCGAGGGTGCCGAGGATCAGGCCGATCCCGGGGCCTGCGCCCTGGTAGTTGCCGAGGCCGGGGGTCTGGCGGTGCCAGATCGAGAGGACGCCGAACACCGAGCCGACGGCCGAGCCCGCGCAGGCGATCCAGGCCAGCACCCAGCGACGGGTGGTCAGCGCCAGCAGCGAGAAGCCGACACCGAAGACGATGACCAGCCACACGAAGATGCGCGAGGGCAGGCCGATGTGTTCGACGCCCGCGGCGTCGGTGTTGAGCAGGATGTCGAAGCCGCGCGCGGTGCCCGCGGTCGGCAGGACCAGCGAGATCAGCAGTGCGAAGACCGCACCCGCTACCACCAGCGCCCGCGCGCCGGGGTCGATCTCACCGGCGATGCGGCGTTCGACGGCGTCGAGTTCACCGCGGAATTGTTCGAAGTCCTGGTCGTTGCGCGCCGGGTTCACCGCGTGTCCGCTCCTGTCCACAGGCTGATCGTTGGCGGGTCCCACTGTGCCATCACCGGAATCGTCGTTCGCATCCGACCCACTACGACCAGTAGTAGAGCCGCTCACGACGAGCAGCCCGTCGAACAGCCGCTCTCGACCGTCTCGACCACCGGTGCGCCGATCCGGGGCAGCCCGAGTCCCACCCCGATCGGCGCGGTCTTGGGCGTGATGCCACGTTCGTGTGCGTCACCGGCGGCGGTGCGCCGATGCGACTTCACCGCGCTGTCGGCGATCAGGTGGTGCGGGGCCGCCTCGGTGATGTCGACGGTGACGACATCACCAGGACGGATACCGGTCACGTCACCGGGACGGAAATGCACCAGCCGACCGTCGCGCGCGCGTCCGCTCATCCGCGCGGTCACCGCGTTCTTCTTGCCCGCGCCCTCGGCGACGAGCAGTTCCACCTCGGTACCGATGAGTGCCTTGTTGTTCTCCCAGGAGATCTGGTCCTGCAGCGCGATCAGCCGCTCGAAACGTTCCTGCACGACCGCCTTCGGCAGCTGATCGGGCAGCTCGGCGGCCGGGGTGCCGGGACGCTTGGAGTACTGGAAGGTGTACGCGCTGGTGAAGCGGGCGCGGCGAACCACGTCGAGGGTCTCGAGGAAATCATCCTCGGTCTCGCCGGGGAAGCCCACGATGATGTCGGTGGTGATCGACGCGTGCGGCATCGCGGCGCGCACCTTGTCGATGATGCCGAGGAAACGCTCCTTGCGGTAGGAGCGGCGCATCGCCTTGAGCACCCGATCCGAACCCGATTGCAGCGGCATGTGCAGCTGCGGGCAGACGTTCGGGGTGGCCGCCATCGCCTCGATGACGTCGTCGGTGAACTCCGCGGGATGCGGTGAGGTGAACCGGACGCGTTCGAGGCCCTCGATCTGTCCGGTCGCGCGCAGCAGCTGCGCGAAGGCGCCCCGGTCGCGCGGCTGCTCGGGGTCGACGAAGTTCACGCCGTAGGAGTTCACGTTCTGACCGAGCAGCGTCACTTCCAGGACTCCCTGGTCGACCAGTGCCTGCACCTCGGCGAGCACATCGCCGGGGCGGCGGTCCACTTCCTTGCCGCGCAGCGAGGGCACGATGCAGAACGTGCAGGTGTTGTTGCAGCCCACCGAGATCGACACCCAGCCCGCGTACGCCGACTCGCGCTTGGCGGGCAGGGTCGAGGGGAACGCCTCGAGTGATTCGAGGATCTCCACCTGGGCTTCGTCGTTGTGGCGGGCCCGCTCGAGCAGCACCGGCAGCGAGCCGATGTTGTGGGTGCCGAACACGACGTCGACCCAGGGCGCCTTGCGTACGACGGTCTCGCGGTCCTTCTGCGCCAGACAGCCGCCGACGGCGATCTGCATGCCCGGGCGACCCTGCTTGACCGGGACCAGCTGACCGAGCGTGCCGTAGAGCTTGTTGTCCGCGTTCTCGCGCACCGCGCAGGTGTTGAACACCATCAGATCGGGCGTCTCCCCGGTGGCGGCCTTGGTATAGCCCGCGTCCTCGAGCAGCCCGGACAGGCGTTCGGAGTCGTGCACGTTCATCTGGCAGCCGAATGTGCGAACCTCATAGCTGCGTTGCGTCACGGAGCTGCGCTGCGTCGCGCCCTCAGTCGCGTCCTGAACTGTCGAATCCACCCGTCCAGGGTACGGGCAGCCCTGACTGTGACGCGCGTCACGGTTGCGTTCGCGTGATAATACGCAAAGGTAACGGGCAGCCGCCGGGTTACCAGCAGGTGTCGTTTCGGCGTGCCGTCACGGCATGTCTTCGAAAGCCGGGCAATTCTCCAGATTGGACATAAGGTTTCTCACCATGACCGACGACGCCGCACCCGCGACCGGGACCGCCGACGCCGCAGCCGCTGTCGCTGCTCCGCCGATGATCTCGATGCGCAGCGTGGAAAAACACTTCGGTGATCTCCATGTCCTGCGCGATATCCACCTCGAAGTGCCCCGTGGGCAGGTCGTGATCGTCCTGGGCCCGTCGGGTTCGGGGAAATCGACCTTGTGCCGCACCATCAATCGCCTCGAACCGATCGACTCCGGTGACATCGCCATCGACGGCATCGCACTGCCCGCCGAGGGCAAGGCGCTGGCCGCGCTTCGCGCCGATGTCGGCATGGTATTCCAGTCGTTCAATCTGTTCGCGCACAAGACCATCCTCGAGAACGTCATGCTGGCGCCGACGAAGGTGCGCGGAAAGAAGAAGGACGAGGCGCGCAAGCACGCCATGTCCCTGCTCGAGCGGGTCGGCATCGCCAACCAGGCCGACAAGTACCCGGCTCAGCTCTCGGGTGGTCAGCAGCAGCGAGTGGCCATCGCGCGCTCGCTGGCGATGGACCCCAAGGTGATGCTGTTCGACGAGCCGACCTCGGCCCTGGACCCCGAGATGGTCAACGAGGTGCTCGACGTGATGGTGGCACTGGCCAAGGAAGGCATGACCATGCTCGTGGTCACCCACGAGATGGGCTTCGCGCGCCGGGCGGGCGACCGCGTGCTGTTCATGGCCGACGGCGAGATCGTCGAAGACTCCGCGCCCGAAACATTCTTCACCGCACCGAAATCCGACCGCGCCCGGGACTTCCTCGGCAAGATTCTCAGTCACTGACTCGCAGCACCATTTGTCACAAGGAGAAGGAAACCCATGAGGATCAATCGTGCGATGCGCGTCGGAATCGGCGCAGCGGCACTGGCATTGGCAGTCACCGTCACCGCGGGTTGTGGTGGCGGTAGCGACAAGTCGGCTCTGGAGAACGCCAAGGACGGCAAGCTGACCGTCGGCATCAAGTTCGACCAGCCTGGTCTCGGCCTGCGCAATACCGACGGCACCTACAGCGGCCTCGATGTCGACGTCGCCAAGTACGTCGCCGACAAGCTCGGGGTGAAGCCGGAGAACGTCACCTTCAAGGAAGCGCCGTCGGCGCAGCGCGAGACGCTGATCGAGAACGGCCAGGTCGACCTCGTCGTGGCCACCTACTCGATCAACGACAAGCGCAAGGAGAAGGTCGATTTCGCCGGCCCGTACTACATCGCGGGCCAGGATCTGCTGGTGCCCGCCGCCAACACCGACATCACCGGCCCCGATTCGCTGGCGGGCAAGAAGGTCTGCTCGGTGAAGGGCTCCACCCCGGCCCAGAACATCGAGAAGAACTACCCGCAGGCGCAGCTGCAGACCTACGACACCTACTCGCTGTGCATCGAGGCGATGCGCAGTGGCGCGATCGACGCGGTCACCACCGACAACGTGATCCTCGCCGGCTACGCGGCGCAGTCGCCGGGCACCTTCAAGCTGGTGAACAAGACCTTCACCACCGAGAAGTACGGCGTCGGCCTGAAGAAGGGCGATACCGAGCTTCGGGGCAAGGTCAACGACGCCATCCAGGCGATGATCGATGACGGTTCGTGGAAGGCCGCGCAGGAGAAGAACTTCGCGGGAACCGGTTTCGCGGTTCCCGCGCCGCCGACCGTCGACCGCTACTGATCGACCACCGCGTCGGTGACCTGGTCTTCCTGGTCACCGACGCGGTGTTGCCCTGCTGGCCTTCACACCGATCGGAGGACGCGCGTCCGTGTTCGACCTGATCTCGACGTATCAATCCCGAATCTTCGATGCGTTCTGGGTAACAATCAAACTCACCTTCTTCTCGGCGATCGGTTCGCTCATCATCGGTACCGTCGTCGCCGGCATGCGCGTGTCGCCGATCCCGGTCGCGCGATGGGTCGGCGCGGCGTATGTGTCCGTATTCCGCAACACCCCGCTCACGCTGATCCTGGTGTTCACCTCGATCGGTCTCTATACCACCCTGGGGTGGACACTGGGCAGCGGTGACATCAAGGTCATCAACTACCGGTGGGCCATCATCGGCCTCAGCATCTACACCGCGGCCTTCGTGTGCGAATCGCTGCGCTCGGGCATCAACACTGTCGCGCTCGGCCAGTCCGAAGCAGGGCGATCACTGGGCTTCGGGTTCGCACAGAACCTCCGGTTGATCGTGCTGCCCCAGGCGTTTCGCGCCGTGATCGCGCCCCTGGGCAGTGTGCTGATCGCGCTGACCAAGAACTCCACCGTCGCCTCGGTCATCGGCGTGGTCGAAGCGGCGTACCTGATGAACGACATGATCGAGAGCGAGGCCGCGCTGCTCACCATCGGGGCGATCTTCGCGCTCGGCTTCGTCATCCTCACCCTGCCCACCGGCCTGTTCTTCGGCTGGCTGGCCAAGCGTTACGAGGTGGCACGATGAGCAGCGCTTCGGTTCTCTTCGACGCTCCCGGGCCCCGCGCGCGGCTGCGTCACAACCTGTACTCGGTCCTTGTCGTGGTCGCGCTGGTCGGCGGTGGCTGGTGGCTCTACGACGCGTTCGCCGAGAAAGACCAGTTCACGGCGGCCAAGTGGGAACCGTTCCTCGAGTCCGAGGTCTGGGAAACCTATATCCTGCCCGGCTTGGAAGGCACGCTCACCGCTGCCGTCATCTCGATCATCGGCTCGGTGATCTTCGGCATGATCTTCGGGATCCTGCGCCTGTCCGATCACGCGTGGGTGCGCGGTGTCGCGGGCACGATCGTGGAGCTCGCCCGGGCGATCCCCGTGCTGATCTTGATGATCTTCCTGTTCGCGATCTTCGCCGACTACGACCTGTTCCCGTCCGATCAGCTCGCGCTGGCCGCGGTAGTCATCGCGCTGATCATCTACAACTCCGCGGTCATCGCCGAGATCGTGCGAGCAGGCATCAAGTCGCTGCCCAAAGGCCAGACCGAAGCCGCCGTCGCACTCGGTCTGCGCAAGAACCAGCTGATGCGGCTGATCCTGCTGCCGCAAGCCGTGACCGCGATGCTGCCTGCGCTGGTGTCGCAGATGGTCGTTGTCCTCAAGGACACCGCGCTGGGCTACCAGATCACCTTTGTGGAGCTGGTGCGGTCCGGTGCGCAGATCGGCGCATCGTTCTCGAACCCGATCCCCGCGCTGATCGTCGTCGCGGTGATCATGATCTCGCTCAACATGGCGCTGAGTTTCCTGGCCACCACCCTCGAAAAGCGGCTGCGGTCGCGGAAGAAGAGCGGTGGCGCGGTGCTGGCCGCCGATTCGATCCTCACCGACGCCGCGCCGGGCGTCGACATCACCAAGAAGTAGGCGCGCACACGACGAGCGGGGCCCGGTCCGATCGGATCGGGCCCCGCTCGTTGTCTCCCTAGTCGCCGATGAGGCCGAATTCGCGCAGCAGCGGCCCGATCTCGGTGTCGTCCAGCTTCTTCAGCAGGCGATCACGGACGAATTCCGGGCCGGGCAGGCTCACCTCCTCGCCGTCGCGCAATCGGCTCGTCGCCGCCAGGAGCGCCCGGATGTCGTAGGTCGAGCCGAAGACCTCCGGCACTCCCCGCTCGACACCGAGCAGCGTGTAGGCCGCCTCCATGCCGGTGCGCACCGAGTACTCGGTGGTGAAGATACAGTCGCGGGTGGTCTCCGCGAACTGGCCGATGAAGGCGAAGTTCACCGCGCCCGCGGGCACCACGTCCGGCCGGTCGCCGGCCTGACGTGGCATGAAGAACGCGGTCACGTACGGCATCATCACCGGCACGCACGTCGCCGCGTCGGCAGCCATCTCCGGGATCTCGGCCTCGGGCACCCCGAGGTGGTACAGCCATTCCTGGGTGATCTCCGCGCCGGTGCAGTCCTGCATCGACTTCTTCACGAAATCGCCGGGACGGTCGACGAACAGCGCGTACACCCACACCACGATCTGGTCGGCGGGCTGCTGCTTGAAGTGCGGCTGCCGGTTCACCGTCCAGCTCATCAGCCAGGACGAGTCCTTCGCCGTCACGATGCCGCCGGTGACCACTTTGCCGCTGAACGGGTCACGCTTACAGATCTTCTGGATGTAGCGGGGAATCCGCTCGTCGAGAGTGGTGACCGTGGCCGACTCCCACTTGGTCTGCTGAATGTGACCACCGAAGACCTCGGGATGACCGAACGCGGGGTCCTTGGCGGCGATCCGCCGCCACAGATCCCAGGCCGGCGCCGGGCCCTCGTCGAGCACGGCCGGGGTGTGCTGGTCGCCCTCGTTCGAGTTCTCGGTGAGCGAACCGATGGTGACGAACAGCAGATCGCCGGCGGTCAGGTCGACCCCGCCGTCGACGCCCTCGGACACCCAGTGCAGCCGGGTGGCCTGCTTGCGCGGCCCGCTGATGTCGAAGTCGACATCGGTGACCTCGGTGTCGAACCGGAACCGCACGCCCTGGTCGAGCAACCACCGATACAGCGGCAGCACCAGCGACTCGTACTGGTTGTACTTGGTGAACTTCAACGCGGAGAAGTCGGGCAGGCCACCGATGTGATGGATGAAACGGTGCAGGTACAGCTTCATC
Organism: Nocardia sp. FBN12; assembly: GCF_050320175.1. Lineage (GTDB taxonomy): Bacteria > Actinomycetota > Actinomycetes > Mycobacteriales > Mycobacteriaceae > Nocardia. The sequence goes on from NZ_CP190048.1 coordinate 3,844,374, forward strand.
TCGAGCGCACTGTGCCACTGTTCGAACGCGAACATGGTGCGCCAGTACAGCCAGAAGTTGCTCGCCAGGAAATCCGGGCCGAACACCTCGTCGATGCGCTTGTTCTCCATGTGCTCGCGGGTGGCGAGGAACACCTTCACGATGTCTTTCTGCGCGCGATCGGTGAGGGTGAACAGGCCGTCGGTATGCGCGTCCTGACCGCGTTTCACCGTCGCCCGCTGCAAGGAGAAGTTCGGGTCGTCCTTGTTGAGCCAGTAGAACTCGTCGAGCACACTGGCACCCTCGATCTCCATCGACGGCACCGAACGGTAGAGATCCCACAGACATTCGAAGTGGTTCTCCATCTCGCGCCCGCCGCGGATGACGAAACCCTTCTTCGGTTCCTTGATCCCGTCGAGCGCGCCGCCCGGCAGCTTCAGCCGCTCCAGGACGGTGATCTTGTCCCCGGACATCTGCCCGTCCCTGATGAGGAACGCCGCACCCGAGAGGGAGGCAAGCCCGGCCCCCACGAACCAGGCCGATTTGCCTTCTACCCCTTCGGGTTTGCGTGGACGGGCGAACGCTTCGTAATTGCCACTGCTGTAGTACATCCGACTCCTCTGTCCGATCCAGCAAGGTCGAGCGGGACTAAGCGGTGTAGCGGTAGAACCCCTCTCCCGTGGCGGCGCCGAGCTTGCCCTTGTCGATGTAGTTCTCCTTCAGCCAGGCCGCGAGCTTCTTGTGGTCGTCGCTGCCGTTGACCAGGATGTTGTACGGGGTGGTCAGGCCGACGATGTCCAGGATCTGGAATGGGCCCATGGGCGCGCCGGTCGCGATGCGCCAGGTCTCGTCGACGGCGGCCGGTTCGGCGTATCCGCCCGCCGCGAGCTCGATTCCGGAGTTCAGGAACGGCACCAGCAGCGAGTTGAGGACGTAGCCCGCCTTCTCCTTGTGCAATTCGATCGGCACCATGCCGATCGCCTTCGCGAACTCGACCACCGCACCGAATACCGCCGGATCGGTCTGCTCGGTGCCCATCACCTCGGCGGTGTTGAACTTCCACACGTGGTTGGCGAAGTGCAGTGCCAGGAAACGATCGGGGCGCCCGGTGTAGTCGACGATGTCGCTGGGCAGCAGCGTCGAGGAGTTCGTCGCGAACACAGTGCGTTCGGGCGCGAGCGCACCGAGCTTGCCGTACAGGTCGCGCTTGATCGCGAGCACCTCCGGCACCGCCTCGATGACGAGATCCGCCTCGGCCGCCGCGGTGGCCAGGTCGGCGGTCAAGGTGATGCCCGCCGCGGTCGCCGCGGTGTTGCTCGCGTCGGCGCCTGCCACGTCCTGCTGGTACACGGTGGCGAGTCCGTCGAATCGGGTGCGCGCGGCGGTGAGCGCCGCGTCATCGATGTCGTAGGCGGTGACGTCGAACCCGTGGAACGCGGTCTGGAAGGCGATCTGGGATCCGAGCACCCCCGTTCCGAGGAGGGTCACCTTGCGGAATTCGATGGTCATGGGTCGGCCTCCCAGTCTGGACGCGGCCCCCACCGCTGCGCGTCGCGGTTTCCGGTTGTCTCTACCGCCGTCCATCATGGCCCGAGAAGCTGAGGCAGTGGTGTGAGCGACCCGCGCGTTCCGGACATCTCAGACAAGTCGCCGGTAACAGTTCGGCAAACCGCCGCGGTGGATCAGCCGGTGGTGACGAGGCCCTCCGCGACCATCCAGTCACGGGCGACGTCGGCGGGTTCGCGGCCGTCGATGTCGACCTGCCGGTTGAGTTCGGTGATCACCTCGTTGGTGAGGCGGGCCGAGATCGGGGCCATCACCTCCGTGACCTTCGGGTTGGCGTCGGCGAAGGCGCGGTGCATGACCAGGGAGGCGTTGTACTTCGGGAAGAACGCTTTGTCGTCTTCGAGGAGTACCAGTTCGAGGGCGGGGATGCGGCCGTCGGTGGCGGCGACCGAGCCGAAGCGGCACTGTTTCGCGTCGGCGGTGGCCTGGTAGACCAGGGCGTCCTGGACGATCTGGCGCTGCGCCTTGCCGAGGTCGATGCCGTAGGCGCCTGCCAGGCCGGGGTAGCCGTCCGGGCGCACGTTGAATTCCGTGCCGACGCAGGTGGCAGCCGCGCCGGGATCTTTCGCGAGGAGTTCCGCGTAGTCCGACAGCGTGCGTACCCCGGTCTCCTCGGCGGTGCCCTTGCTCGTGACGAGAGCGTAGGTGTTGTTCATCGGCGCCATCGCCGCCCAGACCATGTCGTGTTCGGCGAGGTCGGCGTCGCGGACCGCCTCGAACTGGGCGGCCTCGGTCGGGATCGGCTTCTCCTTGCCGAGGTAGTTGATCCAGCCGGTGCCGGTGTAGTCGTAGGCGATATCGATCTGGCCGTTCAGTTGCGCGTCCCGCAGGCTGTTGGAGCCCTGGATATTGGTCAGGTCACGCACCTGCGCACCCGCGGCGGTGAGTGCGAATTCGATCATGTAGCCGAGGATGTTGGCCTCGGTGAAGTCCTTGGAGCCCACTGTCACCGCGACGCCGTCGAGCTCGGGCACCGGTTGGATACTGCCCGGCCCCACGGGAAGTGGCACCGAACCACCCGACTGCAGACCGCAGCTCGCGAGTACCAGCACGCTCAGAACGGGGGCGAGCCCGCGCAGCAGTCCGATGCACCTCACCGCAACCCCCTCGGGCCGAGGAACTGTTCGGCCAGTGCGCCCAGCCAGTCGACGAACAGTGCCAGCGCCACCGCGAGGACCGCGCCGAGCGTCAGGGTCACGGTGTCGCGCAGTTTGTAGCCGGTGTCGATGAGAATGCCGAGTCCACCCGCGCTCACCATGAACGACAGGGTCGCCGTGCCGACGGCCAGCACCAGGGAGGTTCGCAAGCCCGCCAGAATGTAGGGCACGGCGAGCGGGAACTCGATGCGGCGCAGGACGAGTCCGGCCGACATGCCCTGTCCCCGGCCCGCGTCGATCAGGTCGGGGTCGACCTGCTGGTAGCCCAGGATGGTGTTGCGCAGCACCGGCAGCAGCGCGGTGACCGCGATCGGTGCGACACCCACCCAGAACCCGGTGGTGCGAGTGACCAGATAGCACAGCACGATCAGGCCGATCGCGGGCGCCGACGCCCCGATATTGGCGATGCCGACGAAAAGCGGTGCGAGACGGCGGAATCGGTGCCGGGTGAGCAAGGTGCCGAGCGGCACCGCCACCGCGACGACGATGAGCACCACGGCTGCCGTGATCAGGATGTGCTGCCAGGTCACCTGGGCGACATTGCTCACGCTGATACTGGCCTGCTGCGTGACGGTGAGATCGCGCCGGAACGCCCAGACGAGCACCCCGACGGTGAGGATCAGCACGATCACCGGCTGGGCCAGCAGGCGGAGGTATTCGGCACGCCGCTGGGCCGCGGGGGCAGCGGTGACTGCGGGGACGTCGACGATCGAACGCGAGGTAACCGAAACAGTATTCGTCACTGTGGAGCCCTCCGCCCCTGCTGAAGCCCTGCTGCCGAGGCAGGATCTCGAACTGCTCCGCCGCGGGGCATCGCGAGTTCGGGCGTGCTCGCGCCGCGATGCCGCTCGGTCATCATGCCGACGCCGATTCGGTTGCGGCGAGGTGGTTCACGAGGGTGTCGACGGTCACTGTTCCGGCGTAGGTGCCGGTGTTGTCGACGACGACCGCGGAGGCGGTGCGTTCGGTGAGCAGCGCGGCCAGTGCGTCTTGGAGGGTGGCGTCGGCGGGAAGGGTGGTGCCGATCGGGGTGCCGAGGTCACGCAGTGAATCCGCGTGGGCGAGTTCGTCTGTCGTCACTCGCCGGAGTGGGCGTCGTCGCGGGTCGAGCACGATGCCCCAGGTGCGATCCGCGTCGCGCAGGGCGGTGGTGAAGGCGGTGGGGGTGCTGTCGTCGGTGACGGTGACGCCGTGGTCCAGGTCGAGGTCGGCGAGGACGGCGAGGCCGAGGCGGTCGATGGTGGCGGTGGCGCCGACGAACCCGGCGACCGTCTCGTCGGCGGGGGCGGCCAGGATCGCGGCGGGGGTGTCGTACTGCAGGATGCGCGAGCGGTCCCCGAGGACGGCGATGCGGTCGCCCAGCTTCACGGCCTCACCGAAATCGTGGGTGACGAAGACGATGGTCTTGCCGAGTTCAGCTTGCAGGCGGAGCAATTCGTCCTGCAGGAGGGCACGGGTGATCGGGTCGACCGCGCCGAAGGGTTCGTCCATGAGCAGGACCGGCGGGTCGGCCGCCAGCGCCCTGGCCACACCGATGCGCTGCTGCTGTCCGCCGGAGAGTTGGCGCGGGTAGCGGTTGCGGTAGGTGTCGGGGTCGAGGCCGACGAGGGTGAGCATCTCGTCGGTGCGCTCGGCGGTGCGGCGGCGGTCCCAGCCGAGCAGGCCGGGCACCGTGGCGATGTTCTTGGCGACGGTCATGTGTGGGAACAGGCCGGCCTGCTGGATCGAATAGCCGATGCCGCGGCGCAATTCGTCGGCGTCGATCGCACTCGCGTCGCGGCCGCCGATGGTGACGGTGCCCGAGGTGGGTTCGATCAGCCGGTTGATCATCCGCATGGTGGTGGTCTTGCCGCAGCCGGACGGGCCGACCAGCACCACGATCTCCCCGGCCGGGATGGTCATGGAGACCTCGTCGACCGCGGGTTCGGGCTGTTCGGGATAGCGTTTGGTGACCCGGTCGAGGACGATCTCGACCCCGGAGACCGCGGCAGCGCCTGGCGCCTCGGTGGTTGCGATGTCAGTCACGAATTCCCCTCGGAATAGTGAGCCGTCCGAGCAGAACAAGGACGCCGTCGAGTGCGAGTGCGAGCACGACGATGAGGACGGTGCCGGTGAGCGCCTGCGGCACCGCGTTCGGGCTGCCGAGGCGGGAGAGCCCGGAGAAGATCACGTTGCCGAGGCCGGGGCCCTTCGCATAGGCCGCCAGCGCCAGGATGCCCATGATCATCTGGGTACTGACCCGCATGCCGGTGAGAATGGACGGCCAGGCAAGGGGCAGCTCGATCTTGGTCAGCAGCCGCAACCGGTTCATCCCGACACCGCGCGCGGCGTCGGTCACCGCCGGATCCACCGACGACAACCCGAGCACCGTATTCCGCAGAATCGGCAGCAGCGCGTACAGCACCAGGGCCACGATCGTCGGCCCGACACCGAGCCCGAGGAACGGAATCAGCAATCCGAGCAACGCGAACGAGGGCACCGTCAGAATCGCCCCCGCTGTCGCGGTCGCGGCCGCGGACCCGAGCGGACTCCGGTACACCAGCACCCCGAGCGCCACCGCGATCAGCGTTGCCAGCACCAACGATTGCACCACCGCCGACACATGCAGATACGAATCGACCAGCAACTGCTCCCGCCGGTTCACCACGAACGACCACAACGCGTCCAGGGTCCACCTCCCCGTCGTTCGGCGGCCGCCTACGGCCCTGCTCCCCGGATTTCCCACCCGAATCGGGGTGAAACATCCCGTCCCCACACCGCATGATTCGGCGATGCGGCGAATCAACTTGCGCGAAACCAGGTTTCGCCGAGCGAGATCATCCTACGCGCCGCGTACAGCTCTTGCGGCAGTTCGGCGCCGGTCTCCGCAGCCGAAACCTGTCGCACCACCGATCCGGCAAGAGCCGCCGCCCGGACCGGTCGTATCCGGGCGAAGCTCACCGATCCGCCTGCGACAGCTCCGCTTTCACCACGGCGAAAGCCGTGGATGGGCTGTATCCGCGGCGGGCGAGCATGTCGACCAAGCGGCGAGTGGCCTTGGTGCGGTCCAGGTCTGCGGGCATGGAACGGAGCTTGCGACGGACCAGGTCGATCGCATCTTGTTCGTCGCCAGGAGTCGGGCGCCCGGTCGAACGGCGGGCGGTATCCGATTCGGCTGTATCACTGAGGGTTGCACCGGCGTCCGCCGAACCAGCACCGCGCGACAGCGAGCGGCGTGTCCGCCACGGGCCGCCTGCCTCGTCGGGATGGGCCGCCTGCTCGCTCTCGGAGGCAGCGCGAGCGGGGCGAGGCGGGGTGCGTTCGAACCCCGCTTCGTCCAGTTCCGCGGTGGCGACAGCGAAGGCGGTGGACTGGTCGTAGCCGCGGCGGGCGAGCATGCCGACGAGGCGTCGGACTGCCTTGTCGCGGTCGAGGTCCGAGGGGAGGGTGCGGAGTTTGCGGCGGACCAGGTCGGCGGCGCGGGCATGTTCGGCATCGTCGGTGACCATCGACAGCGCCTGTTCGGCGTCGCCGGGGGCGACGCCCTTCTCGCGCAGCTCACGCTGGAGCGCCCGCTTGCCACGGCCGGAGTAGGTGTGGCGTTCGTGCACCCACTGTTCGGCGAAAGAGGCGTCGTTGATCAGGCCGACTTCGGTGAACCGTTCGAGGGCGGCCGCTGTCACCTCGAGGCGGAAGCCCTTCTCGCCGAGGCGTTTCTCCAGTTCGGCGCGGCTGCGAGCACGCACCGAGAGCAATCGCAGGCACACATCTTTGGCCTGTTCCAGGGTCGCATCGGGACGGTCGCCCGGGGCGAGCCGGCGTGCGCCGGCCCGCCTGTCGGGCTCTCCCGGCTGGGATCCGGCCGCCACCGGATCCGCCTGCCGTCCGTCGTCACCACCGACGACGGTCGACAGGGAGACTTCGTCGCGCCGCGCGGACTTGCGTTCGCGTCGTGCGCCGCGGGGCCGTCGCCGGCCCTCGCTCCCCCACTCTTCATGATCATCACCAACCCGCGCAGCGAAATGCGGTGGTTTGTCACCATCGGTGAATCCGGTCGGGTGCGCGCGCTGCGGATCGCCCGCACCCGACCGAATCCTCTCCGCGTCCTGGTCGGCTCGCTTGTCACGAGCCGACCGGACGAGTCCATCGGCCGTGCCCCTGCCGCGGCCCCTCGCGGGCGCTGTCACCGGCTCGGGCTCGACCTCGATACCGAGGCGAGCCAGCTGCCTGCGCATCTGTTCGACCGGGTCGGCCGGATCGCGGTGGCCGCCGGGGCTCGGCGTGGTCATCGGCTCAGAAGTCGGCGGGCGCGTCGGCCTCGGCGGTCAGTACGGCGCCGATGCCCAGCTTCTCCTTGATCTTCTTCTCGACCTCGTCGCATACATCCTTGTTCTCCAGCAGGAACTTGCGGGCGTTCTCCTTGCCCTGGCCCAGCTGGTCGCCCTCGTAGGTGTACCAGGAGCCGGACTTGCGGACGAAGCCGTGCTCGACACCCATGTCGATGAGCGAGCCCTCCCTGGAGATGCCCTGGCCGTAGAGGATGTCGAACTCGGCCTGCTTGAACGGCGGGGCGACCTTGTTCTTGACCACCTTCACGCGGGTACGGTTGCCGACCGCGTCGCTGCCGTCCTTGAGGGTCTCGATGCGGCGCACGTCCAGGCGGACCGAGGCGTAGAACTTCAGCGCCTTACCACCGGTGGTGGTCTCCGGCGAGCCGAACATGACGCCGATCTTCTCGCGCAGCTGGTTGATGAAGATGGCGGTGGTGCCGGAGTTGCTGAGCGCACCGGTCATCTTGCGCAGCGCCTGGCTCATGAGGCGGGCCTGCAGACCCACGTGGCTGTCGCCCATCTCGCCTTCGATTTCCGCGCGCGGCACCAGGGCGGCGACGGAGTCGATGACGAGGATGTCGATGGCGCCGGAGCGCACCAGCATGTCGGCGATCTCCAGCGCCTGCTCACCGGTATCGGGCTGGGAGACCAGCAGCGCGTCGGTGTCGACGCCCAGCTTGCGGGCATAGTCGGGGTCAAGCGCGTGCTCGGCGTCGATGAAGGCGGCGACACCACCCGCGGCCTGGGCGTTGGCTACCGCGTGGAGCGCGACGGTGGTCTTACCCGAGGATTCCGGGCCGTAGATCTCCACGACGCGACCGCGCGGCAACCCGCCGATGCCGAGCGCGACGTCGAGCGCGATGGAGCCGGTGGGGATGACGGCGATCGGCTGACGGGTCTCCTCGCCGAGGCGCATGACCGCGCCCTTACCGAAGCTCTTCTCCACCTGCGCCAGTGCCAGTTCCAGCGCTTTGTCGCGATCGTAGGCCTGCGGTGCCATGATGTGTGCCCCTTCTCGAGGTGAGTGTCTCTCTGGTTGGCGCCCACAGTAGAGGCCGGCACCGACAAGTTCTGGCGCCCAGGTTAGTCGAACACCCATTCGAGTCAAGCGACGCGCCCGGCAACACGCGAAGCGGCCGCTCAGACCGGCAATCCGGCAGCGAAACGGCGCGTCAGTGCTGCGGCAGCACCGAGTCGTCGCCCTCGGCGCGCGGCCCTAGGATCCGCCGCTGCGATTCCTCGATGCGCACATCGTTGATGCTGGCCTCTCGCCGCGCCATCCGCCCGTCCGCCGCGAACTCCCACTGCTCGTTGCCGTAGCTACGCCACCACTGCCCCGACTCGTCGTGCCATTCGTACTGGAAACGCACGGCGATCCGGTTGTCGTGGAAGGCCCACAGATCCTTGCGCAGGACATAGCCGTTCTCGGTCGCCCACTTGCGGGTCAGGAAGTCGACGATCGCGGCGTGACCGGTGAAGAACTCGTCGCGGTTACGCCATGCCGAATCCTCGGTGTACGCGGCGGCGACCCGCTCGGGATCCCTGGTGTTCCAGGCATTTTCGGCGGCGAGCACCTTCGCGCGCGCGGATTCGAGATCGAAGGGTGGCAGCGGAGGTCGCATGGGACAGGCCTTTCGGGGAGATCAGGGATTGTTCGGGGAGAGTTCGGGCAGACCCCACCGCACAGCGAGCGCGCCGGGGCGTTCGATCACCTGCTCGATGGTGAAGTCGACGGCACACTGCGCACCAGCGGTGAATGCCGCCGCGTCCCAGACCAGCTCGGCCCGGCCGGTGAGCTGGAGCAGCGCACCGGAGGACCAGTCGGCGACGAGCAGCCCGCAGCGCGGTTGCACCACGAGGTTACCCAGTGTCATGAACATCGAATTACCGCGATAGTCCGGCCAGCGCAAACGGTTCGGTGAAAGCACCTGCAGGAAACCGGGATTGCCGCCGCGATGGGAGGCGTCGGCATGCCCGTCGGCATCGGCGGTGGCGATGAAGAAGGTGTCGGCGGCGGCGATCATCTCGGCCGCGGCGGTGCTCAGTGCCGTGCCGCGGCGCACCGGCCCGGGTGACCCGGGCGCCTGCACTTCCCGAATCTGCCTGCGCGAGATGTACTTCGGGCAGTTCGCGTAGACCTGTTCGGTGGTGATCCGCACCCCACCCTCGCGCACCGCCGACCTGCCGTTGACGCGCATCCGCCGTCGGCGCTGCGGTTGCAGGGCGATCAACCCGACCTCGGCCTCGCCGGTCAGCGCCACCGAGAGCGGGTCGGCGTCCTCGGGTCGCGTGTCGATGTCGATGGTCGCGTCACCGACAGCGCGCACGAACCCGGCGGGACCGGTGAGCGGGCTCGCCCACAGGTGCCCCGCCGGATCGGCGGCGCCGAGCACCACCATCGACTGGTCGGCCAGGAAGGACGCGGCGACCGCCGGGATCTCGGCGCGAATCGAACGGCCGACGCGGGCGGCCACTTCGGCCTGTCCCATCCGTTGCTGCACGGCCTGCTCTCCGGCATGGAACATGAGATCCCCATCCTTACTGGTCGATGACGTGAAAGGGCGTGCGAATCAGAAGAACCCGCACGTCGGGGCAGGCCCGGCCGGGGCAGGTGCGGTGTCGGCACCCAGCGGGGCGAAGACTTCCAGGCGGATGCCGTCGGGGTCGGCGAAGAAGATGCCGCCGGAGGACGCGCCCTCGCCGTGCGCGACCACACCGTCATGGAAGAACTCCGCATCGAGCGCGCGCAGCGCCGCTTCGACGACGCGCACCGTCTCGACACCGTCGACCTGGAACGACAGGTGATGCAAACCCGGTGTGCTGGTGGAGAATTCGCCGCTGCTCTGCTGCCACAGCGTGAGTACCAGCGCACCGTCGCGGCCCAGGAAGGCCCAGCGGCGATCGCCCTCGGCGCCACTGCCGAGCTGTTCGAAGCCGAGGCCTCGGCGGTAGAAGTCGACGGAGCGGTCGAGGTCGGCGACGTTGAGTCCGATGTGACCGGTGGTGAGCACAGGTGCGGCGACGGTGGTCATGGTTTCCTCCTGGAATGAATAACTGTCTATCGATGTTTTAACAGTTAGAACATAGAATGAGGGCACCCCCTTCGTCAACCCTTGAATTACTTTTAGACAGTTAGGAGGGTCGTGTTGGTAACCTCTGGCATGCGCGATCCCCGTCCGCACACCGGCGAACCCCCCGCTCTCGACCTGCTCAACACCCGGTGGGCGGGCGCCGAACCCGGCGATCTGCTCGCCGACCTCGACGGGCTGCGCACCTGGCTGGAACTCCTCGGACTCGCCGATCGCGTGCCCGTCGACGAGCGCACCCTCACCGCACTGCACACCGCACGTGATGCCGTGCACGACGCCGTCACCCGCGCCGATCACCTCGCCCTGAATCGGGTCCTCGACCACGGCCGCATCCGCCGCGAACTCACCGACGCGGGCCCGCGCGACCTCCCCGAGGTCGCCGACCCGGCGTGGTTACCCGGCTGGCTCGCCGCCGACAATCTGCTGTACCTGATCGCCGAGGCACCGCACCGGATCCGTCAGTGCGCGCACCCCGACTGTGTGCTGTTCTTCTACGACACGTCCAAGAACGGCACCCGGCGCTGGCATTCGATGGCCACCTGCGGCAATCGCACCAAGGCCGCGCGGCACTACGCCAAGACCACCTGAGCGGGCGTCAGAACAATTCGTCGAGCAGCCGGTAGTAGTCGAGCTTCACCCGGTCCGGTTCGGTCAGGCCGTAGGCGGCATAGAAGGCCGAGACCGCCTCGATGCCGAAGTCGCCGGTCAGGTCGCGCTCGGCCAGCGCCAGGTCGCGATAGCGGTCGCCGGGCCCGAGTGCGGCGACATCGATCAGCAAGCCACCGGTGAGCACATTGCCCGGCGTGAAATCGCCGTGGGTGACGACCAGATCCTCGGCGGCCGGGCGCTGATCGCGTAGCTGCTCGAGGATCGCGGCAGGTGACAGGTCACGGTGATCGTCATCGAAATCCGCGGTGTCGACGAAACCTTCGACCACGTTGCGATGCGCCCGCTCCAGCGTGTCGTCGAGACCACCGCCGAAGGGGCAGTCCGCCACCGGAAGATCGTGCAGCGCGCGCAGCGCCCGGCCCATCTGCGCACCGGTCTCGGTCGAATCAGTCTGTGCGGCAAGAGCTCCGCCGGCATCGGCGAGCACGAGGACGTCCTCCGCGAAGGCGACCACCGCGGGCACCGCGATGGCGTTGTCGCGCAACCAGGTCAGCCGCGCGTGCTCGGCCACCGCGCGCGGGCCACGTTTGATCCAGTACCCGCCCGACCGCACCAGATTCCCGTCGCGGCCCTCGTGCTCATCCGACCACGCGGGCACCGGTCCGAGCAGCTCCTCGATCACCGGCGGCAGCGGCAGCGCCAATTCGTCGAGGTGATCCAGCGCCGCGCGGGTGGATTCGATGAGTTCGGATTCGCCGTCGGCCACCCGCAGCCGCATGGCCTCGTTGAGCAGTTGGCGCGCCTCGGCCGGGCGGTGTTGTTCGGCAAGGGATTTGCCCAGGTGATGGGCAGCGAAGGAGACGAGATCGGGATCGAGCGCGCGGCTGGCCTCCAGAGCCCGGCGGTAGAGGATCTCCGCGCGCGCCGGTTCGCCCTGGTACCGGTAGACATCGGCGATATTGATCCAGACGGTGATCCGGCGCCGCTCGGTATCGGCCAGTTCGAGGGCCTGATCGAGCCGGTCGAGAGCCTCGTCGTGGCGTCCGAGCAGCATCAACGCGATGCCGAGCCTGCGAAAGCCGGGGAAATCGCCGGGGGCGGCGAGGGCCACCCTGACCGCGAGGGTCTCGGGGTCGACCGGGACCATCCGCAGCCGCTCGTCGAACCGATACGGTCGCGTGTCCGAGTTCTCCGCTGTCACGGCCATGGCCTGGTCACCACCGATTCGGGGGTACGTCGAAGTCGGCACACAATGCTCGCCACACGTCGCGCGGGTCGACACCGCTGTCGATCGCGACCGCGCCTGTACGCCCCAGTTGGGGTATCACGTGATCGGTCAGCATGGCGTCGGCGCGCGCCACGCCGAACTCGGTGTGCATCAGCTCCTGGAATTCGGTCAATCGCACGTTGCCCAAGATACTCGCGCTGAGTAACAGCCGACAGTGCCCCGCTCGCGGCCCCTTCTCCACCGCACCCGGCAACACCCAGGATCGTTTCCTCCGCAGGTGCTCGAGGGCCGTGATGGGTCCGAGTGAGCCCGCCGGAGCAACACTCAGAGCGCGGTGGCGGACCACCGCTTGGCGGCATGCCAGACCTGGACGAGGTCCGCTCCTCCGCCGGACCGGCGGCGTGGCCGACCCGCGCGTGCCCGCTGATCCGCGAGCGGCCGACGAGAGCAAACGTCCGACAGGACGTTTACTGTTTGGCGGCGTCGTGACAGACCTGGACCGGGTCATCGACCTCCGCCAGACCGGCGGCGGCGTGACGAGCCGCTTCGGCATAGGCGGGGTCGTCGAGTACCTGCCGCACCGCGGCACCGACCGCCTCGGGAGTGAGTGGTCGCACCAGCACCGAACTACCCTGCCGCACCGCACGATTGGCCAGCTCCCACTGGTCACCGCCACCGGGGACGGTCACCACCGGCACGCCCGCCGCCAGGGATTTGGCGAGCAGGCCGTGTCCGCCGCCGCCGACGACGACCGCGGCGTGGGTGAGCAGTTCGTCCTGGCGGCCGAGGCCCGCGGTGGCCCAATCCGGTAGGTCCGCGGGTGGGGTGTCCAGGGTCGAGATGGCCGCGCGCACACCGAGTCCGGTCAGGCCCGACACGACGATGTCGACCATGTCGGCCACACCGGTGTGCGCGGTCGACGGCGCCACCATCACCAGCGGGGCAGCGCCGGGAGGCAGCGGAAGTACGGCGTCGGTGGGTTCCCACAGCAGCGGTCCTACGACGTGAGTGTCGTCGGGCCAGTCGGGGCGGTCCATCTCCAGCGCGGGCAAGGTGGCGACCAGGCGCGCGGTCGGGCCGGGATCCTCGGCGGGCAGGCCGATGGTTTCGCGGGCCGCGGAACGCTGACGGTGGCCGTTGCGGACCGCGCGCGCGGTCATCGTGCGCAACACCCCGTCGCGCATGCGACCGCGCACGCCCTCCCCCGGCGCCAGGCCACTGCCGATCGGCGGCAACGCTTTCGAGGGCAGATAGAGCGGGTGCGGTGACAGTTCGACCCACGGCAGCCCCAGCCGTTCGGCGGCCATGCCGCCGCCCGCGGTCAGGACGTCCGACACGACCAGGTCGGGCAGCATCGCGCTCAGTTCGGGCAGGTTCTCGGTGGCGATGTGGGCGGCGCGATCGTGGATCCGGGCACCCGCGTCGGTGTCGTCGTCGGTCGGGCGCGGCGCGAGGCCCTTGAGCTTGCGCACGTTGATCCCCGCGGCGCGTGCTTGATCGAGCCATCTCGGTCCGGTGAACAACACGGGCTCGTCGCCCGCGGCCAGCAATCGCAGACACAACGCGATCGCGGGAAACGCATGCCCTGGATCGGGCCCGGCCACCACAGCTATTCGCATCCGCCCACCCTGCCATATCCCCAGGCCCCAGCCACCTCGAACAGCCGAACCGCGGTTTCTGCGCTACCTTGACCGCCGCACCACTACGTCGAGCGAAACCGGCAGGAGCGATCACGTGCTACCCGACAGCCCCCACTCCACCGGACCGGGCGAGCCCGGCTGCCCAGACCCCCTCACGCCCAGCGGCTCCGGCAGCAGTGATCCGGTGCGGTCCTTCCCGGTCGCCTGTGCGATCGAGGGAGCCGGTACCGCGCGGTCGGCTCCGATCGACACTGTCGACGACCTGTTCGTACTGCTCGAGCAGTGCGCCGATGCCTGGGACACCGCCGACCGTACCGGCGACCCCGTCGACATCCTCGATCACGATCGACAGTGCGCGCAGTTGCTGCGCCGCGACTTCCCCGATGACGAACAGCTCCAGGTCGCGGGCCTGCTGCACGACATCGGCCACGTCCTGGTCCCCGGCGACGACGCGGGCCACGGCACGCACGGCGCCCAAGCGGTGCGCGGGTTGCTCGGCGCCCGAGTGGCTCGCCTGATGGAACTCCACGTGACCGCGAAACGCTTTCTGGTAGCGACGGATTCGAGACATGCCGCCGCCCTGTCGGCGTCGAGTCGGCGCACGCTCATCGCACAGGGCGGCCCGATGACGCCCGCCGAGGCCGAAATGTTTCGCCTCGACACCGATTTCACCGCCGCCCTGGCGCTCCGCAAGGCCGATGACGCGGGCAAGGTAGTAGGCCTGCGCGTTGCGCCCCTGCAGGCCTGGCGACCTGTTGTCGAACGCGTCGCGGCCCGCGCGCGCTGACCGACGCCCGTTCAGCCGGCGAAGGTGAACAATTCGAAGCCGACCGCGTGCGCGGCGGGAAACCCTTCCTTGGGACCCGTTGCGAACGTGACGATCTCGCGCACCTGCTCTGCCACCGGCACCGGGCTCAGCACCTGCAGATAGCGCCGATGCGCCGACAACGACGCGCGCGCCTGCTCCAGATGAGCGCTCACATCGACAGCGTGGGTGGCGGCCGGGCCGACGACGGCCGCCCAGCGCGCCGACCACGGTGCCAGATCGGCGAGTTCGGGGAAGATCCACTCGTTGCCCGCGTCGGAGATCGCGTCCATCGCCGATCGGCCGACAGCCCGGTGATCGGCACTGTTGACCATTCCCGGCGCCCAGGTGTCGCCGAAGTTGAACAGCACCACCATCTCCGGGCGGTGCCTGCGCAGCGCGGCCGCCAGTTCGCGGCGCAGGGTGAGGCCTTCCTCGATGCGGCCGTCGGGATGGTCGAGGAATTCGACGGTGTGCACGCCGACTTCGCGCGCTCCCGAGATCTCCTCGATCTCCCGCAACGGCGCGGCCTGCGCGGGCGGCATCCCGGCGATCCCGGCCTCACCGCGTGTGACGAGGAGATAGCGAATGTCTTTGCCCTGCCCCGTCCATCGCGCGACCGCCGCCGCGGCGCCGTATTCGATGTCGTCGGGGTGCGCGACGATCACCAGACCGCGCTGCCAGTCCTCGGGTACCTGTTCCACCCCGCCATGCTAACCACTGCGCGACTAACTGATCGGGGTCTTGTCGCTCCCCGACACCGCCTTGTACAGCAGGTACACGCCGGTGCCGATCGCCCCGATCACGAGAATGGGCATCAATGCCTCGAGCAGGGCACCGAGAATCCAGAACGCGATCACCGCGACAACCACGATGCCGATGACTTTCAAGACCATGACGACTCCTTCACCTCTACGACCGCCATCCAGCGATCCGACACCGTCGATCCTCCCACCGATCGACCGATAGACCACCAGGTCAGCGCCGATATCCGGGTGTAGATCAGGGTTCACCCCGAGACCGGCTGCGCATCCGGGCTACCGTGATCGGCATGGACTACCTGGCGTTGCTGTGCGCGAAGCTCACCACCTTCGGAGAGCTGATCACCCCCGATGTCGATCTCGCCGCACCGGTGCCGTCCTGCGGGGACTGGACGGTCTACGACCTCGTCGACCATGTCGGGCGCGGGAATCTGTGGGTGGTCACCGCGGTGGCCGAGTTGCGCGGCGATTTCGAGGGCGAGCCCGCGCCGAAAGATCCGGTGGCCCTGCGGGAGTGGTACGAGACGACCGCCGACGCGATGGCGACCGCGCTGTCCGCGGACGAAGACCAGCAGGCGTGGACCTTCACCCGGACCATGCCGCGCACCGTCGGCTTCTGGCGGCGGCGCCGCGCCCACGAGACGCTCATGCACCTGTGGGACGGCCAGAACGCCCTCGGCACGGCCGATCCGTTCGACGCCGATCTCGCCGTCGACGGCATCGACGAGGTGTTCGAACTGTTCGCACCCCGGATGATCCACCGCGGCCTCGCGGTCGAACCCGAGGTGGCGCTGCGGCTGCGTGCCACTGACACCGGCGGTACCTGGACGTACGGTCCCAGCGAGCCCGTCGCCGAGCTCGCGGGCACCGCATCGGACCTGCTCCTGGCCCTGTGGGCGCGCACATCCGCCGATGGTTCCGAGTTCACCTGGGACGGCGACCGCGCCGCGGGCGAACGCGTGCTGGCCGGACCACTCGTTCCGTAGGCAAACGACCGACGGCGACCCGGACAAACGTCCATAATCGGGGCTCACTGCGCGTAGGAGGATTTTCATGGAACCGATCGTCACGATCACGAGCGGCGCGATCCGGGGCCGGACCGAGGCCGGGGTCACGCGATTCCTCGGCGTGCCGTACGCGGCGGCACCGGTCGGGCCGAAGCGTTTCCAGCTGCCCGAACCCGCCCCCGCCTGGGCAGGGGTGCGCGAGGCCACCGAGATGGGCGCCACATGCGCGCAGACGCCGTATCCCGCGTATGCCGAGGCGCTGATCGGCAGCGACGGCATTCCCGGCGACGAGTACCTCAACGTGAACGTCTGGACGCCCGATCCCGGCGCCACCGGTCTGCCGGTGCTGGTGTGGATCCACGGTGGCGCGTTCACCCGCGGGTGCAACGCGAAGCCGATCTACGACGGGACGGCGTTCGCCCGCGACGGTGTCATCATGGTCGGGATCAACTACCGCCTCGGGGTGTCGGGATTCGCCGAGATCGCCGGCGCTCCGTCGAATCGCGGTCTGCACGACCAGATCTTCGCCTTGCGCTGGGTGCGCGAGAACATCGCCGCCTTCGGTGGTGACCCCGGCAATGTCACGATCTTCGGTGAGTCCGCCGGCGCGATGAGCGTGGCGGCGTTGATCGCCGCACCGCAGACGGCCGGCCTGTTCCGCCGGGCGATCATGCAGAGCGGCAACGGTGTGGTCGCCGCTGATCCCGAGGACGCGCGTAAGGTGTCCGCGGCGCTGGCCGCCGAACTCGGAATCTCGCCTACCGCAGCGGATTTCGGAAAGCTGGGACCGGCTGAGTTGTGCGCCGCGCAGAACGCCGTCGGGCTCGCCCTGATGACCGATCCCGATCCAGAGCGGTGGGGTACATCGGTGATCCGATTGGGCGGCGGCATCATGAGCCTGTTCCCGGTGACCGACAACGACATCGTCGAAGGCCCACCGACCGAGGTGCTGCGCGCGCACCCGGACCGCGCGGTCCCCCTCATCGCGGGTACCACCGCCGACGAGTTCCGCTTCTTCACCGTCCCCGCCGGCCTCGCCGCCGCTGTCACCGCCGACGCGCTCCCCTTCGTCCTCACCCGCTACGGCATCGATCCCGCAGTCGCCCAGGCGTATTCGGCCGAGCGCCCCGATGCCACCCCCGCCGAGATCTTCAACGCGGTCCTCACCGACCTGACCTTCCGCGCGGGCACCTACGACTTCGCCGAGGCCAACGCCGCCACCGCCCCCACCAGCGTCTACGAATTCGGCTGGCCCACCGCCCTTCCCGGCCTCGGCGCCTGCCACGTCCTGGAAATCCCCTTCGTCTTCGACACCGTCAAAGACGCCCATTCCCTCACCGGCACCACTCCGCCGCAATCCCTGGCCGACGAAATGCACGCCGCCTGGGTCTCTTTCGCGACCGACGGCACCACCGGATGGGCGCCGTTCACCACTGACGAGAAGAACGTCCGCGTCTTCGACATCCCCGAATCCACCACCGTCACCGACCCACGCCCCACCGAACTCGCGGCACTGCGCCAGTCGATCGCCTGACCTCCGGTCGGCACGCCACGTTCCGAACCAGCGTGCCGACCGGGCTGGTGGGTTGGAACTGCGGTGGTCCGATGATGTGCATCGCCGGAGTACGGGCGCCTGGGCGTTACGCCTCGAGGGCTTCGTGCCGACTGTGGAATCGCTGACGGCTGGAGCGGCGGCTCAGCGGTGGGCTAGCGGGTGGAATCCGTTCCGCTGGTGAACAAGTCGGGGCCCTGGTCGGCCATTTCGGTGAGCGCCTGGGCCCAGCCGTCGAGCCGGTCGGCGGCTTCGCGCAGGTCGGCGACGATGCCGTTGAACTGGTAGGCCAGCACCGAGTCCTCTGGGACCGCGAGGATGCGGGCCGCGGCGGCGACGAGCTGTTCGTATTCGACGACGCCGGTTTCCAGGCGGGTGAGCACGCCGACGACGGTGGTTTTCAGTGCGGCGACGGTGTCGGGGTTGGCGCGGCCGACGGTGTCGGCGGCCTGTTCCATGGCGACCACGTCGGCGGCCAGCGCGTGCAGGGCGGCCGCGCCGGAGCGGGCTGTTTCGAGGAGGTCGCGCAGTTCGTCTTCCGGGAGGCGGCGGGTGCGCTGGATCTGGGCACCGAGGTCGTAGAGTGCCCGTTCGGCGCGGATCAGCCGCTGGATGGGTGCGCGGGCGGCCGAACGGAGGCCGGGCGATTTGCGGGCGACGAAAGCCGCCTGGGGCAGTGGCTTTCCGCGTAGTTCCAGGTAGCGGCGGGCGGTGAGCGCGGTACCGGTGACGAACGCGATCGCGCCACCACCGATCACCACGACCGCCCAGGCGGGCGCCGAGATCACGGCCAAGCCGACCGCACCGACCGTGGTGATGCCGGACGCTGTACCGAGCTGAAAACTGCGCCTGCGCACCCGGCGTCGACGCCGCAGTTCACGTTCGCGTGGGTCGGCCCAGCGCCGCACCGCGACCAGTGCCTGCTCACCGACCCCACGCAGAGTCGCGGGCACCGACCCGACCTGCGCGATCGTCGCCGGATCAACGATCTCGACACGGTCGCGCCGCGTATTGCCCTTCATCCCCTCATCCTTCCACCGCACGAGCACACCCCGGGTATCGATGCTGGACTTCCCAGCCCCGTACGACCCGACCTCGAGGAGGGTCCGCCGCGAAGCGGCGGTTCGCGGCCGTCCCGTCGATCAGGTGCCGTTGCGTAGGCGACGAAGGAGCAAGCAACGGTGCCTGATCGACGGGACACAAGGGGCCGCGAACTCGAGCGCGCCAGCGCTCCAATATTACAGCGCTTGGCCCTTGTCGATGTTCGGCGCCGGTGCGGCCTGGGGCTGCGCCGGGTTGATCGCCGAGTTGGCGTTGCCGGTGGGCAACGCGTCACCACGCATGGAGGCGCGGATCTGCTCGAGCTTGCTGTGCCCGGCCATCTGGACGCTGGCCTGCTGCACCTCCATCATGCGGCCCTGCACCGTGTTCTGCGCCAGCTCGGCCGAACCGAGCGCGTTGGCGTAGCGGCGCTCGATCTTGTCGCGCACGGCGTCCAGGCTGGGCGTGGAGCCCGGCGCGGACAGGGTGGAATCCATCTGCTGCAGCGACGCCGAGACCTGCTCCTGCATCTTGGCCTGCTCGAGCTGGCTGAGCAGCTTGGTGCGCTCGGCGACCTTCTGCTGCAACATCATCGCGTTCTGCTCGACCGCCTTCTTGGCCTGTGCGGCGGCCTGCAGGGACTGATCGTGCAACACCTTGAGGTCTTCCACCGACTGCTCGGCGGTGACCAGCTGGGCGGCGAACGCCTCGGCGGCGTTGGTGTACTGGATCGCCTTCTCGGTGTCGCCCGCGGCCTGCGCCTGATCGGCCAGGGTGACGGCCTGACGGGCGTTGGCGTTGAGCTTCTCGACCTCGTCGAGCTGGCGGTTCAGCTTCATCTCCAGCTGACGCTGGTTCCCGATCACCGATGCCGCCTGCTGCGACAGCGCCTGATGCTGACGCTGCGCCTCCTCGATAGCCTGCTGAATCTGGACCTTCGGATCCGCATGCTCTTCGATCTTGGAGTCGAAGAGGGCCATCATGTACTTCCAGGCCTTCACGAACGGATTAGCCATCGATTGATCCCGCCTCCATCTGTGCGTCGCTCGTGCGACTGGTGGTACGCGACCGTCACGCACCAGATACGTGCTTATCCTTCACCATGCGGCACCCGGACCGGCGGTAAGCCGGACCGATCGACGCCTGATGAGAATCTATCCGTTCTCACCAGCGGTGTGCAGCGTCTCGCGCGGCATGCGCGGGGTTCGCCGCGTCACATTCCCTTCACCAGTACCAGCATCTCGGCCCTCGGGGCCGGGATGACGATGCGAGTGTCTTCGGCGATGCCGATCCGCGGGCCCTGTTCGGCGGAGGCGGTTGCCTCGCCCGCGGCGGGTTCGGCAGCGGCGATGGGCTCGGCCGCGGCGGGCTCGCGCTCGGCGGCGGGGCCGGTCAGCGCGGGTTCGCGCGGCGCGGAGCCGTCGGCGCCCGCCATCAGGGTGCTCACGTCCCACAGCACGCGCGAGAGCGGCACGTCGAGTGCCTCGCAGATGCTGGCGAGCAGTTCACTGGAGGCTTCCTTGCGGCCGCGCTCCACTTCCGACAGATAGCCGAGGCTCACGCGCGCCGAGGTAGACACCTCGCGCAGCGTTCGATGCTGGGCGAGACGCGCACGCCGCAGACTGTCCCCGATTGCCTCCCGCAGCAGCGTCATCTCGTTCTCCTCCACCTCGTGTCACCGCCGTAGCGGTGCTCACCTCTTTCTGGCACAACGTCGAGCATGGACCGGTGGTTCCCGAACCGGGCTACTTCACACTCACCGAGCCGGACTGCACACAACGCAGCAACTCCCGCACCGCACTGTGCACCGCACCGAGTCTGATCGTCCACCGGTCTCCGTGCAGTTTCAACCGGACCACTTCGCTGTGCTGTGGACCGGCTAACCCGAGGTATACCGTGCCGACGGGATGCCCGTCCTGGGAATCGGGTCCGGCGACCCCGGTCAATCCGACACCCCAGTCCGCGCCACACTGCTCGCGAGCCCCCACGGCGAGCTGTTCGGCGGTCGAGGCGGCGACCGGTCCCTCGGTGCGAAGCAGGTTGTCGTCGACGCAGGCCAGACGGCTTTTGAGGTCGGTGGCGTAGACGATCAAACCGCCTCGCAGCACCGCGCTCGCACCGGGAACGCCCGCCACTGTGGCGGCCAGCAGACCGGCCGTGAGCGATTCGGCGGTGGCCACGGTCTGACCCGCGCTGTTCAGCGCCGTGACAAGTTCGGCGACCGGCGCTCCGTCGACGAGCGGGTCGCTCACGCGCGCGACCGTCCACCCGCCAGCCATACTCTGGCCGCCTGCCCCACGTAATCCAGGCCGGTGACCACCGTGAGCGCCACAGCCAGGTACATCAGCCACATGCCCGCGGTGGCGTAGATGCCGGACAGCGGCAAGACCAGCAGCGCGATCGCCACCGACTGCACCAGCGTCTTGAGCTTGCCGCCGCGTCCCGCCGGGATCACGCCGCGCCGCACTACCACCAGCCGCAGCAGGGTGATGCCGACTTCGCGGCCGCAGATGACCAGGGTGATCCACCAGGGCAGATCGCCGAGAACCGAGAGCCCGATCAGAGCCGCCCCGATCAGCGCCTTGTCCGCGATGGGGTCGGCGAGCTTCCCGAAATCGGTGACCAATCCGTATTTGCGGGCCAGTTGCCCGTCGAAGCGGTCGGTGATCGCGGCCAGGCCGAAAACCGCCGCGGCGATGACGCGCCAGCGGGTGTCGTGCCCGCCCTCGGCGAACAGCGCCAGCACGAACAACGGCACCAGCACGATGCGCGCGATGGTCAGCACATTGGCGATATTGAGCAGCGGAACCGGGGTCTCCGCCACCCCGTGCATCGGTGTCACCGCACTCGACCCACGATCGATCTCTTCGGGTCGCACGCTCATGCCCTGTCCTCTTGGCATGACCGGGCGCCTTCCGTGGCCACGCGAGCTACCGCCTCCAGGCGCTGACCGTTCATGTGCTGCCCTCTCGGCACTCACCGGCACTGCGCCGAAATCCAACGGTTTCGCGAGCTGTTTGCTCGCACGATCGGTGCCACGCGATCCGGTCGCGGAGCCCGGCGCGATGCGAAGAGCGGAACGACAGGATGTGCGGCACATGTTCAGACTATCGGTAACCCGGCCGACTACTGTGCACCCATGACCTCACGGGGACCCTCGAGTAGTCCGACCAGCGACGCGCATCCTGTCGCGCCCACTGTGGCGCCTGTTTCCGGCGTGGTCGTCCGACGAGCGCGAACCTCCGATGTCCCCGAGATCAAGCGCCTGGTCGACGAGTACGCGGGCCGCATCCTGCTGGAGAAGAACCTGGTCACGCTGTACGAATCGGTGCAGGAATTCTGGGTCGCCGAGCTCGACGGACAGGTCGTCGGCTGCGGCGCGTTGCACGTACTGTGGGCCGATCTGGGCGAAGTGCGCACTGTCGCAGTCGATCCCGTCGTCAAGGGCCGCGGTGTCGGCGGCGCGGTGGTGGAGCACCTGGTGACCGTCGCCCGTGAACTGCAGTTGCAGCGTGTGTTCGTGCTCACTTTCGAGGTGGACTTCTTCGGCAGGCACGGGTTCGTCGAGATCGACGGCACGCCGGTTACCGCCGAGGTGTACGCGGAGATGTGCCGTTCCTACGACACCGGTGTCGCCGAGTTCCTCGACCTCAGCTTCGTCAAACCCAACACCCTCGGCAACACCCGCATGCTGCTCACCCTGTAGAAAACCCTCGCGAGAAAGTGATCGACTGTGCCGATCTTCGCTGTCCACTACACCTATTCCGAGTCCACCGCGGCCGACCGCGCGACCAACCGGCCCGAGCACCGCGGCTGGTTGAACGCGCTCGTCGACGCGGGCACGGTACTCACCAGCGGCCCCTACCCCGACGGTTCGGGCGCGCTGCTGCTGTTCCGCGCCGAGGACGCGCACTCGCTGACCGAGCTGCTGAGCAATGATCCGTTCGCGAAGCTGGGCCTGATCGACGCCGTCCGCGTGGTCGAGTGGCTGCCGGTGATGGGCGCCTTCGCCGAATAACCGGCCATGAACACAGCACTGCCCGGAACCGCAGCGGTTCCGGGCAGTGGCGTTTTCAGGCGCTGGTGCGGCGGGTGCGCAGCAGGCTCGCCACCGTCGCGATGACCAGAATGCCGATGATCACGCTCAGCGAGAACGCCGTGGAGATCTCCGGCACGCTCACGTGTTCACCACCGTTGACGAACGACAGCGTGTTCTCGTGCAGCGCGTGCAGCACCAGCTTGACGCCGATGAACGCCAGAATCGCGGCCAGACCGTAGGACAGGTACACCAGGCGGTCGAGCAGCCCGCCGATGAGGAAGTACAGCTGACGCAGACCCATCAACGCGAAGGCGTTCGCCGTGAAGACCAGGTACGGCTCCTCGGTGAGACCGTAGATCGCCGGAATCGAGTCCAGCGCGAACAGCAGGTCGGCGAAACCGATGGCCAGCAGCGCGAGCAGCAACGGGGTCACCACCCGTTTGCCGTTGATCCGGGTGACGAGCTTGTCGCCGTCGTACTCGTCGGTGGTGGGCAGGACCCGTTTGGCCAGCGAGACGATGTAGCTGTCGCGTTTCTGCTCGTGCTCGGCCTCGTGCCCGCTCTCACGCAGCAGTTTGATCGCGGTGTAGATCAAGAACGCGCCGAACAGGTAGAACACCCAGCTGTACGCGCTGATCGCGGCCGCGCCGACCGCGATGAACACACCACGCATCACCAGCGCCAGCACGATGCCGATCAGCAGTACCTTCTGCTGGTAGATCCGTGGCACGGCGAAGGTGCTCATGATGATGAGGAAGATGAACAGGTTGTCGACCGAGAGCGCTTTCTCGGTGACGAAGCCCGCGTAGTACTCCCCCGAGAACGTGCCGCCCCACTTCCAGGCGACGAACAGGCCGAACAGCAGCGCCAAACTGATGTAGACCGCCGACCAGATGCCCGATTCCTTGAAGGTGGGCTCGTGCGGGGTGCGCACGTGGGCGTAGAAGTCGAAGACGAACAGGCCGAGGATCACCAGTCCGGTGATCACCCACTCGAGCGTGGTCACCTGCATGTGGTGGTCCGATCGATAAAGTTCATGTCGCCCATCATGCCCGAATTGTCCGTTTCAGTCGTCTTTGCCGAGTCTTTACCCGCCATGATTCCACACACATCCGGCCTGCCCTGCGCATCGCCCGGGCGGCGCGTCGGATGCATCCGTTCGCCGCGCGACCCCGATACTCCCCTCGGTCACCGAAATCGACTGCGGGAGTTCACACCTCCCTGGTGCGGTGCAGCAGCCACACCATGTACGGCGCGCCGACCAGCGCGGTGACGATGCCCACCGGAATCTCGGTCGGGGCGAGCAGCCGGCGACCGAGGGCGTCCGAGCAGACGACGAGCACCGCGCCGAGCACCGCGGCCATCGGCATCATGCGCGCGGTGTTGTTGCCCACGATGCGGCGGGCGAGGTGCGGTGCGACCAGGCCGACGAAGCCGACCGCGCCGACGGCGGCGGCCGTGCCCGCGGCCAGCACAGCGCCCGCACCGAGGACGAGCAGCCGGGCGCGTCCCAGATCGAGCCCGAGCGCGGGCGGCAGTTCCTCGCCGAGGGCGAGCAGGTTCACCGGCCGAGCGACGACCACGAGCAGCACCGCGACCAGGGCGGGCAGGACGAGCCAGCTCAGCGCCGAGAAGTCACGACCGTAGGTGCTGCCTGCGAGCCAGCCCAGTGCTGCCGCGAGGTTCATCTGCGCGCCGACCACGATGATGTTCACCAGGGCCATGGAGGTGGCGGCCGCGCCGAGGCCGACCAGGACCACCCGGGTCGGATCGAGGCCGGTCCGGCTGCCGCTGCCGCCGGCCACCAGCAGGACGAGTGCCAGCATCAGCACGCCACCGATGCCCGCCGCGGCGGGCAGGGCGGCCAGTGGCGCCGACGGGACCAACAGGATGACGGTGATCGCGCCGAGCGACGCCCCGCCGGTCACGCCGACGAGCCCCGGTTCGGCCAGCGGGTTGCGCACGACCGCCTGCACCGCCGCTCCGGCCACCGCCAAGCAGGCCCCCGCCAGCGCCGCCACCAGAATGCGCGGCAGCCGGAAGGACACCACCGCTTCGGTGATCTGCTCGGCGGAACCGAATACCCACGCGCCGATCTGGCTCCAGCTGATCTGGACGTCGCCCACCCGCAACGAAACGGCCATCGCGACGGCCAGGACGATCAGCCCGCCACCGAGCGCGACGGCGTACCGGGGAGCGCGACGCCGGTCGGACACCACGACGGCCGCACCGGTGTCGGCGTCGCCGGTACTCACCCGGCGGGCCAGTGCCATGAAGACCGGGCCACCGATCAGCGCCGTGACCACGCCCACCGGGATCTCGGAGGGCTGCGCGGCGGCGGGCGCCGCGATGAGCTGCGCGGCCGCGTCCGCGCCGAGCACCAGCACGGCCGACACCAGCGCCGCCATCGGAATGAGCAGCGCGTGCGCGCGGATGCCCAACTGCCGCACGATGACCGGGCCGATCAGTCCGACGAAGCCGATCGGGCCCGCGAGGGACACGGCCGACGCCGACAGCAGCACAGCGAGGAGGAACGCCGCGGGACGAATCCGTTCGACCCGGACGCCCATCGCCTGGGCCGTCTCGTCGCCGAGGGTCAGCAGGTCGAGCGGGCGCGCCAGGAACGGGGCAATCAGAGCACCGGCGACGACCACCGCGCCGAGCGTGAGCGGCCGTTCCAGACCGGACTGCAGCAGGGAACCGTTGCCCCAGAAGAACAGTCCACGGGTGGCCTGTGAGTCTAGTATCTGGAGGAACTCCGCCGCCGAGGTGGCGGCCATGGCGATGGTCGCCCCGGCCAGCAGCACCCGTCCCGGCGTCATGACGCCCCCACTGGTGAGCAGGTAGACCAGGGCCACCGCGACGAGGCCGCCGAGAAAAGCCGCGCCCCCGGCGGGGAGCGGACCCAGACTCACGCCGGTGAAGGCGACGAGCACCACCGCGAAGTACGCTCCGGCGTTCACGCCGAGCGTGTCGGGGGCCGCCAGTGGGTTGCGGGTCGCTCCCTGGACGAGCGCCCCGGAGACGCCGAGCGCGATGCCGACGACGAGCCCGGTCAGCGTACGCGGCAGACGGCTGCCGAGCAGGACGTCCTCGGTGCGGTCGTCGCCGTGGCCGAGGAGCAGGTCCACGATGTCGCCGAGCCCCACCCCGGACGCGCCGAGCCCGAGGTGAACCACACCGACCAGGCACAGGACGAGGGACAGGGCGCCGCCCATGAGCACAGCTCGTGGGCGGCGACCGAACGGACGGGCCACCGCGGCCGCCAGTGCTGCCGAGGACATCAGACCTTCAGTGCCTTGCCGGTCTCGTCCAGGATGTGCATGGCCGACAGCGGGCCGCCGAAGAGCCAGGTGCCCGGGTCGAGCGGCAGCGTCTTGCCGTTCTTGACGTACTCCAGGCCTGTCCACACCGCGTTGTCGGCGAGATCGCCGGTGAAGGGGTTGTCCTTGTCGGCCGCGACATAGAGGAAGGTGGCGTCCGTCTCGACCTGGGTGAGCCCCTCGACGCCGACCGTGGTCATCCCCCACGAGTCCGGCTTGCCCTTCCAGCCGTTCTTCAGCCCGGCGAGGTTCAGCAGCTGGGGCGCGATGGCATCGTCGGTGAGCATCCGGATCGATGCGACACCGTTGGCGGTGAATGCCTGTGCGAGCGCGTACTTCTGGCCGCCCTTGCCCGCCTTGCCCATCCGGGCCGCGAGGTCGGCGGCCTTGGCGTCGATCTGGCTGTTCACCTCGGCGGCCTTGTCCTGCTTGCCGACCGCCTTCGCCAGCTCGGTGAAGTTCTTCTTCATCGTGTCGAGCTGGGGGTTGGTGGTGTAGGTGAACGCCATGACCGGCGCGATGCCCTGGAGCTGAGCCAGGTTGGCCTTCGCCCGGTCGTTGTCGACGACGATGAGGTCCGGCTGCAGCGCCTTGATCTTCTCCAGGCTCGGCTCGCTGCGGGAGCCGACATCGGTGACCTCCGCGGGCAGGGCCGCCCCCTTCGCGGTGACCCAGGTGCCGTAGCCCTTGTTGTCGGCGTTGCCCGTCGGGGTGACACCAAGGGCGACGAGCTCCTCGGCGTAGGTCCATTCGAGTGTCACCACCTTCACCGCGGGCTTGTCCAGGGTGACCTGGCCCTGCGCGGTTTCGACCGTGATCGCGCCGCTCGCGGCCTTGTCCCCGCCCGACGGGTCGCCCCCGGCCCCACCGACCGTCCCTGACCCGCAGCCGACAGCGGCCAGCGCGAGTACTACGACGGAACTACCCGTCGCCAGGGCGCGCAGCATTCTCTGCATGGTGAATCTCTCCTTGTACTGGTGAAAAGCGGCGAACCTGGGTAAGCCGAGGATTCAGGAAGCGTCGGGGGCACCGGCCCGCTGCGGGAAACAGGCGAGATATCCGGTCGCCGGATCACGGACGACGCTCACGCGCAGGCCGAACGCACGCTCGATGACGTCGGGAGTGAGGACGTTGTCCGGGGTGCCCGCGGCCGCGATCGCGCCGTCGGCGACCACCACGACCTCATCGGCGTAGGCCGCGGCCTGCATCAGGTCGTGCAGCACCACGCCGCAGGCGATGCCGTGCTCCATGGCCAGCCGCCGCACGAGGTCGAGCACGTCGAACTGATGGCGCAGGTCGAGGTAGGTGGTGGGTTCGTCCAGCAGGAGCACGCCTGCCCGTTGCGCCAGCACCATGGCCAGCCAGGCTCGTTGGCGCTCGCCTCCCGACAACTCGTCGAGGCGACGCTCGACCAGCGGCGCCGCGTCGGCGACGTCGAGCGCCCAGTCGATCGCCTCCGTGTCCTCGTCGGTGTGCCGGGCGAGGGCGCCGCGATGGGCGTACCGGCCGTGCCGGACCAGCTCACGAACTGTCACCCCGGCGGGCGCCTGCGACGACTGGGGAAGAAACGCCAGGCGCTGCGAAAGAGCGCGGCGGCCGAGCGAACCGAGCGGCGCGTCATCGATGCGTACCGCACCACCGAGCGGCGGCAGGAGACCGGCGAGCGTGCGCAGCAGCGTGGACTTTCCGCAGCCGTTGGGGCCGACCAGCACCGTGATCTCCCCGGCCCGCAGCGACAGGTCCACCTGTTTCAGCACCGGCCTGCCCGCGTGCCCGACGTCCAGGTCCTTCGCTGCCAGGCGGACCTCACCCACGGACACCACGTTCGAACTCCCTCTGTCGGACCTACCGCGCAACCTTACAACTAAGGTGAGCCACACCTTAGTAGTACGTCAGTTCCGCGTGGGGCCCCAGGGGCGCAGGCCTACCTATTCGTCGTCGGCGGCGGCGGGGTCCCCGCCCCGAATCGACCAGAGCAACCCGTCGAGCTCGTCCGGCTTGATCAGCACATCGCGCGCCTTCGACCCCTCACTCGGCCCGACCACGCCGCGCGTCTCCATCAGGTCCATCAACCGGCCCGCCTTGGCGAAGCCGACGCGCAGCTTGCGCTGCAGCATCGAGGTCGACCCGAACTGCGAGGTGACCACCAGCTCCACGGCCTGCAGCAGCACGTCCATGTCGTCGCCGATATCGGGGTCGACGTCCTTGACCTCGCCGGCCTTGGCCGCGGTGACGCCCTCCTGGTATTCGGGTTCTGCCTGGGTCTTGCTGAACTCGACGACGGCCTGGATCTCCTCGTCGGAGATGAACGCGCCCTGCAGCCGGGTCGGCTTGCCCTGACCCATCGGCAGGAACAGACCGTCGCCCATGCCGATCAGTTTCTCCGCGCCCGGCTGATCCAGGATGACGCGCGAGTCGGTGAGCGAGGAGGTGGCGAACGCCAGCCGCGAGGGCACATTGGTCTTGATCAGACCGGTCACCACGTCCACCGACGGCCGCTGGGTGGCCAGCACCAGGTGGATACCGGCGGCACGCGCCTTCTGGGTGATCCGCACGATCGCGTCCTCGACGTCGCGCGGGGCGGTCATCATCAGGTCGGCGAGCTCGTCGACGATGGCCAGGATGTACGGGTAGGGCCGGTAGACACGTTCGCTGCCCAGCGGGGCGGTGATCTTGCCCGACCGCACATTCTTGTTGAAGTCGTCGATGTGGCGGACTTTGTTGGCCTGCATGTCCTGGTAGCGCTGTTCCATCTCCTCGACCAGCCAGGCCAGCGCGGCGGCGGCCTTCTTCGGCTGGGTGATGATGGGCGTGATCAGGTGCGGAATGCCCTCGTACGGCGTGAGTTCCACCATCTTCGGGTCGATCAGGATCATCCTGACCTCCTCGGGCGTGGCTCGGTGCAGCAGCGAGATCAGCATCGAGTTCACGAAGCTCGACTTACCCGAGCCGGTGGAACCGGCCACCAGCAGGTGCGGCATCTTGGCCAGGTTCGCCGAGACGAACTCGCCCTCGATGTTCTTGCCGAGGCCGATGACAAGGGGATGGTGGTCGTTGCGGGTGTGCGGCGACTTCAGGACGTCGGCCAGGCGCACCAATTCGCGGTCGGCATTGGGCACTTCGATACCGACGGCCGATTTTCCGGGGATGGGCGCGAGCAGGCGCACGTTCTCGGTGGCGACCGCGTAGGCGAGGTTGCGGGCCAGCGCGGTGATCTTCTCGACCTTGACGCCGGGGCCGAGCTCCACCTCGTAGCGGGTGACGGTCGGGCCGCGCACGAAACCGGTGACGGCGGCATCGATCTTGAACTGCACCAAGACCTCGGTGATCGCCTCGATCATCGATTCGTTGGCCGCGGAACGCTTCTTGGGCGGGTCGCCGTCGAGCAGCAGCGTGAGCGGCGGCAGCGTGTAGTCGCCGTCGACGACGCGGTCGGTGACGAATTCCGGTTCCGGTGGCGGCGGCGGGGTCTGGTCGACCGGCTTGGCCACCGGTCGCTTGCGCGCCGGTTTCGGTGCGGGGGCTGACGCATTCTGCGCGGACGCCCCCGGTTCCTCGATCGGCTTGGCATCGCGCAGGGGCGGCTCGCCCAGCGACTCGGTGACCGCGTCGGAGCCGCCGAACTCGTCGGGCGGGTAGTTGTCGTCGGGGTTGCGGCCGCGGCGACGGGTTCGGTTGCGGTGCACCGGGAATCCGTCGGCGTCGTAGTTGGCCGGATCGTAAGGGTCGGCGCCGTCGGCATATTCGCCGAGACCGAAGTACTCGCGCAGCCTGGTCGGCACCTCGCGCACCGTGGTGCCGGTGAGCAGCAACACACCGAACATCATGGCCAGCAACAGGATCGGTAGTGCGAGCCATGGTGTCAGGCCCTGCCCGAGCGGACCCCCGATCGCATAGCCCAGCGCGCCGGCCGCCGTGGCGCGCCCCTCCGCATCGGTCGGGGAACCGGCCGCCAGATGCCATATCCCCAGCGCGGGGAGCACTACGAGCAGCCCACCGAGGACCAACCTCGGCCGGATCTCCGGATGCGGTTCGGTGCGCATCAGCACCACCGCGAGCGCGACCAGCAGAATCGGCGCCAGCGCGGCCGCGGATCCGGCGATCGCGCGGACGACGTCCTCGAGGAAGCGCCCGACCGGCCCGCCCGCCGAGAGCCACATCGCGGCGGCGATGATCGCGCTCAACGCGATGAGCGCCAACCCGATTCCGTCGCGACGGTGCCCGTGCTCCAGTTCACCGGCCCGGCTCAACGTGCGGGTGGTGGCGCCGACACCGCGCGCCAACATGGTCCAGCTACTGCCGATACCGCGGCCGATCACCGCGAGCGGTGCGGTGTTGGACGCGCGTTTGACCGGCCTGCGGACGGGCGTGGTGCGTCCACGTGGGGCCGGCGTCGCGCGCGGTGTCGCCGAACGAGACCGCGCCGCAGGCGTGCGCCCCCTGGTCGATCCCGCCCGCGCACGAGAGGTCGTGGTGCTGCGGGACTTACCTGCCATGACCTCAGGCTAGCCGCTCGAGCACCTCCGAGACCATCCGCAACACTGGTCCCACCCCGCCTGCCGGGGTTATCCGGCCTGGATGCGCAGGTCGCGGCGCCCCGGTCAGCGCGGGGAAATCTCGCCGGGAACCGCGTTTCGCGGACCCGAACTTATCGAATCCTTGCCGATCTCCTCTATTTCGGCCGTTCTGGGCCCGCAACAGTGGCGCGAGCAGCACACCGGTCGGTACCTTGACAGCGCTCTATCGGGTCGTCGACCCGTGCTTATGAAGGGGAAGCTACAAGTGAAGAGATTGCTCACCAGCGCGGTCGTGCTGGGTGCCGCCACCGTCGCCATGTTCGCGGGGCACATCGCACCGGCGCACGCGCAGGCCGACAACTACGGCGCGCTCGCGCTGTCGCGCAACGGCGCATCCAGTATCAGCGCCAACTACGACAGCTACGCCGAGGCCGAGTCGGCGGCGATCAACGGCTGCCAGCGCAGCGGCGGGGGCGCCGGTTGCGACGTGAAGGTGTCGTGGCGCAACGGATGTGGCGCGCTCGCCGAATCGCGTCGCTCCTACAGCTGGGCGTCGGCACCGTCGCTGCGTGAGGCCAAGCGCAACGCGATCAACGCGAACCGTGGCGGCGCCGCCAACATCATCAACTGGAACTGCACCTCGGGCTACGGGGTCTAGTCGCCACTCGCCGGAGAATCACTCCGGCGACACCTTTTCATTTTTTGGGGAGATCAGTGAACAACCGCATGTTCAGAACGGCGGCCGCCCTGACGGTGGCCGCCGCCGCGTTCGGCCTGACCGCGTGCAGCAGCAGCGACGAGCCCGCCACCGCCGCGCCGACGACGACCGCCGGTGCCGGGTTCGAGGACGGCAAGAAGGTCGACGGCACCCAGGACGGTGACGCGCCGATGACCACCACCGTGCCGAACCTGCCCGCGCCGACCGTCGAGGAGCTCAACGCCCGCCTCGACAAGGCGCTGGCCGGTCAGCTGACCGACGACGAGAAGGCCGCCTTCATCGAGGATGCCGAGCGCGACCCGTACCTGGTCGACAAGTTCGTCGAGGCCGCGAAGAAGAACAATGTCACGGCCAAGATCACCAGCGTCGGCGCGCCTGCCGACGGCAAGGTGACCGCACCGGCAGACGTCACCATCGACGGCAGCCCGGTCAAGGGCGCGACGGTGGAATTCGTAGCGGCCGAAGGCGGCTGGCGGGTGTCCCACGAGTTCACCTGCAACATCGTGAAGTCGGCCAAGCTCGACTCCGCGGCCTGCCAGGCCTGAACGAACGAAAACCGCCGAGCGACGTTGTCGCCCGGCGGTTTTCGGCTATCAGCGGATCAGACGGCGACGACTGTCGGCACAATCATCGGGCGACGACGGTAGACGTCGGCGACCCAGCGACCCACCACCCGGCGCACGCCCTGGGCGATGCGATGGGTGTCGGTGATGCCCTCACCGGCCAGGCGCAGCAGCTCCGCCTCGACCAGTTCGTTGGCGCCGTCGAGCGCGGTGCGGTCGTCGGAGAAGCCGCGCCCGTTGAGCTCGGGCGTGCTCACCGCCTTGCCGGTGGTCGAGTCGATGACGATGGTGATCGAGATGAAACCACCCTCGCCGAGGACAAGGCGGTCCGACAGGGTCGACTCGCCGACGTCACCGACGGACAGGCCGTCGACGTAGACGTGCCCGACCGGCACCCGGCCGACGATGGAGGCGATGCCGTCGACCAGGTCGACCACCACGCCGTCCTCGGCCAGCATCACCCGCTCCTCGGGCACACCGGTCGCGATGGCCAGCGCGGCGTTGGCGCGCAGGTGCCGCCATTCGCCGTGCACCGGCATCGCATTGGTCGGGCGCACCGCGTTGTACAGGTACAGCAGCTCACCGGCGGAGGCGTGTCCGGAGACATGCACCTTCGCGCTCTGCTGGGTGATCACGGTCGCACCGAGCCGGGCCAGGCCGTTGACCACCGCGAACACCGAGTTCTCGTTACCGGGGATCAGCGACGATGCCAGCACCACCAGGTCGTCGGCCCGGATGTTGATCTGGCGGTGCTCGCCACGCGCCATCCGCGACAGCGCCGAGAGCGGCTCGCCCTGGGATCCGGTGGAGATCAGCACCATCCGGTTGCCGGGCAGGTTCGCGGCCTGGTCGAGGGTGACCACGACATTGTCGGGCACCGTCAGGTAGCCGAGGTCCTGCGCGATCTCCATGTTGCGGACCATCGAGCGACCGACGAAGCAGACCTTGCGGTTGTGCTTCTGCGCGACGTCGACCACCTGCTGGATGCGGTGCACGTGGCTGGCGAACGAGGCCACGATGACGCGGTTGGTGGCCTTGCCGATGACATTGTCGAGCACGCCACCGATCTCGCGCTCGGGGGTGACGAAGCCGGGGACCTCGGCGTTGGTCGAGTCGACCAGGAACAGGTCGACGCCCTCGTCGCCGAGACGCGAGAAGCCGGCCAGGTCGGTCAGGCGGCCGTCGAGCGGCAGCTGGTCGAGCTTGATGTCACCGGTGTGCAGCACCACGCCCGCGGGGGTGCGGATCGCGACGGCGAGCGCGTCGGGGATCGAGTGATTGACCGCGAAGTACTCGAGCTCGAACGGGCCGTGCACCGTGGTCTCACCCTCGGCGACCTCGCGCAGCTTGGGCTGCAGGCGGTGTTCGCGCGCCTTGGCCGCGACCAGCGCGAGGGTGAACCTGGCGCCGATCACCGGGATGTCCTGGCGCAGGCGCAGCAGGAACGGCACGGCGCCGATGTGGTCCTCGTGGCCGTGCGTGAGCACGACGGCCTCGACGTCGTCCATCCGGTGCTCGATGGGCCCGAAGTCCGGCAGGATCAGGTCGACACCGGGCTGCTGGTCCTCGGGGAACAGCACACCGCAGTCGACGATCAGCAGCTTGCCGCCGTATTCGAACACGGTCATGTTGCGACCGAT
Organism: Nocardia sp. FBN12; assembly: GCF_050320175.1. Taxonomy (GTDB): domain Bacteria; phylum Actinomycetota; class Actinomycetes; order Mycobacteriales; family Mycobacteriaceae; genus Nocardia. Next base: position 3,877,918 of record NZ_CP190048.1, read on the forward strand.
TTCGCCGATGCCGCCCAGTGCGAACAGGCGAAGGCCGTTCTTCACCAGCTTCGGCGGCGCGCCCAGCTTGTCGTGGGCGGCCTTCTCGCGCGGCTCGGCCACCGGCGCGGAACCGCGACCGCGACCGCCACCCTGCCTGCCACGGCCACCGCCGCGGGACTGCTCGGCGGCGGGCTTGGCCTTGGCCTCGACCTTGCCCTTGGCCTCGGTGGCCTGCTTGGTCCTGGCACGGCGCGGCGCCGTCTTCTTCGCGGTGACGCGTTCCTCGGCGGCGTTCACCACGTCGGTGCCCGCTTCAGCGGCACCGACCAGGTCGGCCTCCGCGGTGATCTCGGCGATCGGTTCGGCGATCGCCTGCTCCTGCGCGGGAGCGGCCTTCGCCGGCGCCACCTTTTTCACCGCGGCCTGCACACTCTCCACAGGTGTCGGCTCGGGCGCACCGGCGGCACGTGATGCCGCACGGCGACGGGGCTTACGGGCTACGGGTTCGGTCATGCCGACACCCCCGCGGCCTGCAGGTCGAGCGCTAGCTCCTCCAGCTGTGCCTGCGTCGGCATCAGCTGGGGCAACCGGGGCTCACCTACGTCGATGCCGAGCAATCGGAGTCCTCCCTTACACATCGCCACACCTCCCAGGCGGGTCATGGCCGCGTACAGCGGCAGTAGTGTCGCGTTGATCTCTCGCGCCCTCGCCACGTCACCGGTGGTGTAGGCGTCGTGGATCTCGCGCAGTCGTTCCGGCACGAGATGTCCGATGACGCTGATGAACCCGACCGCCCCGACCGAGAGCCAGGGCAGGTTCAGTCCGTCGTCACCGGAGTAGAAATCCAGGTCGGTGGTCGCGATGAGATCGGCTCCGGAGACGAGATCGCCCTTGGCATCCTTCACCGCGACGATGTTGGGATGCTCGGCAAGGCGCCGGATCGTGTCGATGGCGATAGGCACCACCGACCTCGGTGGAATGTCGTAGAGGGTGACCGGCAGCGCAGTGGCATCGGCGACCGCGGTGAAATGCGCGATCAGACCTTCCTGCGTGGGCCGCGAGTAGTACGGCGTCACGACGAGCAGACCCTGCGCGCCCGCGTTCTCCGCGGCACGCGCCAGTTCGATCGAGTGCGCGGTGTCGTAAGTACCCGCACCCGCGACCACCGTGGCCCGGTCACCGACACCGTCGACGACCGCGCGGAGCAGATCAGCCTTCTCGGTTTCGGTGGTGGTCGGCGATTCGCCGGTGGTGCCCGAGATGATCAGCAGGTCGACCCCACGGTCGACCAGGTGTGCCGCCAGTGCGACACCGGCATCGACGTCGAGCTTGCCCGCAGCGCTGAAGGGGGTCACCATCGCGACACCTACCGTGCCGGACGCGCGCAGCTCCGTTGGCGTCGATTCACCGTTCGTCATGGTCAGAAAGGCTACCCGGTCGCCGGACGCGCCTCGACACCCTAGCGTCCGAAGCGGCGGCCGGTGGGTGGCTTTCACCTTGCGTGATGTCATATATGACGTCACACTGATGTCATGGATCTGAATGCTCATACCGCGCGCTTGCGCGAGGAACTGATCGCCGCCGCAGCGCTCGGCGACGAGAAAACGCAGGCCACCGCCGCCGCCCTCGCCGCCGCGGTGGAGAGTTCGAGCCGGCTGGTGCTGCTCTCGGCGCTGTCGGAACTGGCCGCCGAGATCAGTACCGAACTCGGTGACCGCACCGTGCACGTCCGTCTGGAAGGCACCGACGCGAAGGCCGACGTGCGCAAGAACACCCCGCCGGGGGACGAGGAACCGCAGACTTTCGAGGAGATGACCGGCGATATCAGCCGGGTGACCCTCCGTCTGGTCGAGCAATTGAAGTCGAAGGCGGAAGAGGCCGCCCAGCAGAACGGCCAGTCGCTGAACTCCTGGCTCTCCGGTGCCGTCAGCGGGGCGCTGAAGGATCAGATGCGCGGATACGGCGGCAAGGGCTGGTAAATCACAGCAGCGGGGCGAGGTCGCCGCGTTCGCCGATAACGACTTCGTCGAGTTCGAGCCAGTCGGCCATTTCCCGCAGCGCCCCGTGTAATGCCCGCGCGGTCTCGACCGTCGCGTAGCCCGGTTCGGCGAACGCGCCGGGGGCGAGCAGTCGGCCGGTGGCGCGTTCGGCGCGCAGATCCACCCGGCCGACGAGCTTGCCGTCGACGAGCAGCGGGAAAACGTAATACCCGTGCACCCGTTTGGGTTCGGGGGTGTAGATCTCGATCCGGTAGTGGAAGTCGAAGACCCGCTGGGTGCGCGGGCGGAAGAAGATCAGCGGATCGAACGGGCACAGCAGTGCGGTGCCGGTGATCCGGCGCGGGGTGGCGGCCTCCGGGTGCAGGTAGGCGGGCGCGTCCCAGCCGTCGACGTCGACCGGGAGCAGTTCGCCCGCGTCGACCAGGTCGGCGATCGCCGGGGCACTCTGGCGCCGGGCCAGGCGGTAGTAATCGCGCAGGTCGGCCTCGGTGCCGATACCGAGGGCCCGGCTGGATCGGCGGATCAGCTCGCGCACGGCCTCGTCCTCGCCGATCTCGCGGTCGCGGACATCGGCCGGGATCACCCGTTCTGCGAGGTCGTAATGGCGCGTGAACCCGACCCGGCGGGCGGTGGACAGCTCACCCGCGGCGAAGAGCTGCTCGCAGATCATCTTGGTATCGCTCAGGTTCCACCAGGTGCCCTTCGGACGCGGCTTGTCCAGCTCGAGATGACGTTCGATCTCCCCCGCGCTCGCCGCCCCCACCTCGGTGACGACGTCGAGGATGTCCTTGCCCAGCGTGGGATTACGTTCGACGACCTTGCGCATCCCCGACCAGCGCCCGTGCCGGTACTCCGCCATCCGCCAGCGCATCAACGGCCAGTCGGCGACCGGGATCAGCGCGGCCTCGTGCGCCCAGTACTCCACCAGCCCCCGGCGCGCCTTCGCGCTGTCACTCCAGGCGGCGCCGTCGAGCAGGCCGCGATCGTAGGGACCGATCCGGCTGAACACCGGCGCGTAGTGCGCCCGCACCACCGCCGAGACCGAATCTATTTGCAGCAGACGGGTTCTGGCGACCACATCGAGCACGGCCCGACGCTTCGGGTTGGTGGGCCTTCGCTTGCCGAAGCCCTGCGCGGCCAGCGCCGTTCGACGGGCCTGCGCCGCATTCATCCGCTGCATTGCCTCAGCCTGGCACAGAGGTCCGACAAGAACTGGGCCTCAGGTGGAGACCCGGACCTCGCCCGCGGTGTCGATCTCGGTCCGCCGATCCCCGCCCGGCGCGGCGGCCAGCACGGTCGCCACCCAGCGCCTGCCGACCGGCAGCACACGCACGGTCACCGAACCTGCTCCGGCCATGTCGAGTTCGTCCACCGCCGCCTCGATCACGTTGTGGCGCACCCATTCCGGCACCCCGCGGAAGCCGCCGTCGTCGAGCAGAGTCACCTCGACCCCCCGCGCTCGGGCCCCGCGCGCAGCGGCGCTGAGCCGCTCGGTGACCAGCTGCGGCGCCCGCAGCCCGTCGCGCAGTTCCGCTTCGAGCAGCCTGCACTGTTCGCGTTCGGTGTCGGTGAGCTCGATCCCCGCCGCGATGCGCGCGAGCAGCGGCCCCGCCACCCGATCGAGCGCCCCCAGCTGACGATCCCGCTCGGCGTTGGCGGCGGCCAGCGCGGCCTCCGTCGCCGCCCGGCGATTGGCCTCGCTGCGCAGCTCGCGCAGCGAACGCTGAGTGGGCGCCACGATGGACATGAACACTGTCACCGCGCCGACCGTGGCCACCGGGGTCAGCGCGCGCACCACCGTCTCGGGCGACCAGCTGGTGAACGCACCCATCGTGACCAGCACCGTCGCGGCCGCCGCGACCCCCAGCCAGGCCGACATGATCCGCCCGCGCAGCACCAGCATCGCCAGCAGATACGAGGTCGGATAGGCGGTCCAGAGCTGGTGGGCGAACCCCGTCGAACTCTCGAGCCACGGCACCGTCATCGCCATCGCGGCCGGGCCGGCGCACGCCACGAAGATCGTGGCAGGCCACGGCAGGGGATCCACCGGGAACACCAGCACCACCAGCGCCGCCACGGTCATCAGCACCAGTGCGCCGAACGCGGCCACGGGGGGCGCGATATCGAAGTTCACCCGCAGATACATCACGATGGTGGCCTCGAAGATCACCACGAACAGCCATGCGGTGCCGTCGCTGAGCCCGAACAGATCGCGCATCGCGAACGGCAGATCACGATCGACCATCAACTACCCCACACCAGAGTCACCACGGTCCCCGCGCCGGGCGCCGATTCCACGAAGGCCGCGCCACCGGCGAGCGCGCGCATCCGCCCCAGGATGCTGCCCGCGATCCCCATCCGATCGGCCGAGACCCGCGCCGGATCGAACCCGGCACCGTCATCGGACAGCACCACCCGGATGCCGCCCGTCGCGATCGTGACCGACACACCGCGCCGCACCGTCCGACCCGCGACGTCGGCGTGGCGCAAGCTGTTGCGCACCGCCTCCGTCAGCGCGGCACCGAGCACCTGCGCGGCGTCTATCGGCAGGCACAGATCGGCCGCGCGCCGCGAGGACACCTGCACCGGGACCTCGGCCGCCACCTCGCGCACGGCTTCACGCAGGAATTCGATGGTCGCGGCGGCGTCGAGATGGTCGATCTCGGGCACGGTCCGCGATTGCTCGAGCTGTTCGAGGGTGCGCGCGGCCTGATTGCGCAGCACCGACGAGGACTCCTGCGCCCGCGAGGCCTCCAGCAGCGTGGAGAGCACCGCGTCGTGGATGAGCGCCGCGAACCGCGCGCCCTCGCGTTCCCTGGCCGAGGTCGCCGCGACCGCCGCCGCGCGGCTGCGCTGCCGGACCGCTTCCCGGTCGACCCGCTCGGCCGCGGCGCGCGCGTACACCACACACCACAGGAACAGCGCGGCGACGCCGAGTCCGCGGGTGATGTCACCGAACAGGGCCCACGTCGAACTGTCCGGCACCACAAGGGCATTCGAGACGCTGGTCGCCACGGCGAGCAACGCCCCGAAGACGGCCGCACCACGGCGTGACCAGGCCAGGCCCGCGGCCATCACGCCCACCGCCATCCCGCGGTAGGGCCAGGACGCGAAGGAACCGATGGTTACCACCGAATACACCAGCGGCGTCGCCAGGGTGGCCGCGAGGTAGCACAGGGCGGCCACCGCGGCGGTGCGCCGGATCGCGGCCACGGGACCGCGCGCCGACACGATCGCCAGCGCCGCGAACACCAGGTAGGCACCAAGCAGATGCGTTTCCGGCCATACCGACTGATTGACCGGCTGCACCAGGATCGCGGGCAGCTCCAGCACCATCACGATCATCGCGCCGGTCCCGATACACAGCCCGAGCCTGCGCAGGATCTGGTCGGTCGCCGCCCGCGAGAACTCCACGTCGCCGACCTGTGCGGGCGCCGTCGCGACCGCGAGATCACTCACGTGCGTTGCTGCCTCTCCGGCACGGGCAGCCACCCGTCCTCGACGGCCCGCTTGTACAGATCGGTCTTGGTCGGTGCTGGTCGGCCCGCATCGGCGTATTTCTGCCGGATGCGGCCCAGGTAGTCGTTCACGGTCTGTTCCGACAGCCCGGTGAGCCGGGCCACCCGCGACGCCTTCTCCCCCGAGGCGTACAGCATCAGCACTTCCTCCTGACGCGGGCTGAGCCCGACGTCGGAGAGCTTCGGATCGCCGTCGATGGCGGCGGCCCAGTCGGTGGTCACCACCTGCTCGCCCGACGCGGCCCGGCGCACCGCCGCGACCACCGTCGCCACGCTCTCGGACTTGCGCAGCACGCCCAGCACGCCTGCCTTGGCGGCGGAGCGGACCAGGAAGGCGTTGTCGGCGCCGGTGAACACCAGCACCTCGATCCCCCGGTCGCGCAGCGCGGTGACATTGTCCTCGGGCGATGATCCGTCGGGCAGCCGCAGATCGAGGACCACGAGATCGAGATCGGTCGTCTCGGCGAGCAGCCCGGCAACGGACTCCGCCACCGCCACCAATTCCAGATCGGGTTCGGGGCCGAGCATGGCCGCCAGCCCGATCGCCACTGACTCGTGGTCCTCGACCAGCCCGACCCGTCGCACCGCGTGCGTCTGCTCCAACTCGCTCACCGACCACTCCCCATCCTCGAACACCCACCGCGGCCAGCCCGCAACACTTCGGTCTCGAGTTCTACCGCATCCCGAGCCCCCATGTCAGCCCACCAATATTCGGGGCGGGGGCGCCTCAGTCCATCAGACCAGCGGCGACGGTCGCACCGAGTTCCCAGCATTTCTCCAGATCGGCCTTGCTGGGCGGTCCCGACACGACGACCGACTCGGCCGCGCGCTGCCACCCCAACCCGGTGGTGATCCGCTCCACGCCGGTCTCGGCGCCTTCGGTTCCCTCGTTCCCGTGCAGGTAGAGGCCGTAGGGGCGCCCACCGGTCGAGTCGAGGCAGGGGTAGTAGATCGTGTCGAAGGCGTGTTTGAGCGCACCGCTCATGTAGCCGAGGTTGGCCGGGGTGCCGAGCAGGTAGCCGTCGGCCTCGAGCACGTCGACGGCGGTCACCGCCAGCGCGGCCCTGCGGACCACCTCGACCCCTTCGATCTCCGGGTCGCTCGCCCCGGCGAGGACCGCTTCGAACATCGCCTGGGTGTGCGGCGACGGGGTGTGATGGATGATCAGCAACCGGGCCATGATCGCTATTCTCCCGGGTCGCGTTCCAGCTTTTCCAGGGCCACCGCGCGGCGCATGGTGTCGCGGGCGCGGCCCCGGTCACCGGCGTAGTCGTAGGCGCGGGCCAGCCGGTAGGAGGAGCGCCAGTTGTCGGGGTCGGCTTCCCATTCGGTCTTGATCTGTGCGAACAGCGCGTCGGCCGCGTCGCGTTCGATCCGGCCGGAGGGGCGACGCGGCAGGTCGGAGGTGTCGACCTCGAGGCCCTCCTCGTGGATCCGCCGGGCCAGGCGTTGATGAGCGAACGCCGCGCTCAATGTCGCCCACAGGATCCAGACCCCGACCACCGGCAGCAACAGCATGCCGATGCCGATCGTGATCCCCGCGAACCCGCCGTCGGCGATGTAGGCGATGGCAAGGCCGCCGAGCCGCACAAAGTAGTACAGCAGGGCGATCACCAGGAACACAACGACCGCAACGGTTTTCATCACCTGCCGGTCAGGTCGCTGCGTGTCGGAGTCGCTCACAGATCGAGGAACGGGTCGAGCCCGACGGTCAGACCCGGGCGTCCGGCGATCTCGCGGACACCGAGCAGCACGCCCGGCGCGAACGAGGACCGGTCGATGGAATCGTGGCGGATGGTGAGGGTCTCGCCCTGCGTGCCGAACAGCACCTCCTGGTGGGCGACCAGTCCGGCCAGCCGCACCGAATGCACCCGCACCCCGTCGACGTCGGCGCCGCGAGCACCCTCGAGTTCGGTGGTGGTGGCGTCGGGACTGATCCCGACTCCGGCCTCGGCGCGCGCGGCGGCGATCACCGCGGCGGTGCGGTAGGCGGTGCCAGAAGGCGCGTCGGCCTTGTTCGGGTGGTGCAGCTCGATCACCTCGACCGAGTCGAAGAACCGCGCCGCCTGCTCGGCGAACCGCATCGACAGCACGGCGCCGATGGCGAAGTTCGGCGCGATCAGCACCCCCACCTCGGGCCGCTGCGCCAGCTGCCCACGCACCTCGGCGAGGCGAACCTCGTCGAAACCGGTGGTGCCGACGACCGCGTGGATACCGTTCTCGATCAGGAACTTCAGGTTGCCCATCACCACATCCGGATGGGTGAAGTCGACAACCACCTGGGTCCCGGCCTCGGTGAACGTCTCGAGCGCGTCACCCTTGTCGACCTGCGCCACCAGCTCCAGCTCGGGCGCCGCCTCCACCGCCGCGCAGATCGCCTGCCCGACCTTGCCGCGTGCTCCGAGCACTCCGACCCGAATGGTCACCGCATCTCCTCGTCCTCGACTCGCATTGCCCCTCGAAGCCTATCGAGCACCCAACCCGACCGCGGCGCCGACCTCGATGCCCTGATCACCACGCCAGTCACGAGCGAGCAATCGTGGGCTCGAGCGAACGGCGGTCGGACACTAGCGAGCTCGCAACGTTCCGGGGGTGTGTCCGAAGGTGCGGCGGAAGACATCGATGAACGCACTGGCCGAGGACCAACCGCACAGGTGTGCCACGGTGGTTACCGGAGTGTCCTCGGCGAGCAGGACCAGGGCTCTGTACAGGCGCAGTTGGGTGCGCCATTGCGGAAAGCTCATGCCGAGATCGGCTTTGAAGAGGCGCGACAGGGTGCGGTCACTCGCACCGACGTGCCTGCCGAGAGCGGCCAGTGTTCGGTCGTCAGCCGGGTTCGCGTGCAGGATCTCGCACACTGCGCGCAGTTGAGGGGTGGTCGGCGTGGGCAGATGGAGAGGCTGTTGGGTCGAGGCTCGCAGTTGATCGAGCAGTACCGCGCGGAGTCGTCCACGTTCGGGGCTGTCGTCGTCTGGGTCGCGCGTGTAGGCGGGGATCAGTTCCCGTAGGAGGGGGCCGACTGTGAGCACGGTGGGCTCGTTCAAGCCGAGCGGATTGCCCGCGGTTGGAAGGCCGACCAGGTGCAGTTCGAGTTCGCCGTGCGCCTGATGCGCGTGCATGGTGCCCGCGGGAACCCAGATTGCGCGGGTGCTCGGTGCGATCCACGTACCAGCGCTGGTTGTCACGGCCAATACGCCGCGACCCGCGTACACGATTTGGTGGTCATCGTGCCGATGCGCGTCGATGGCGCCGCCGGGTACCAACCATTGGGCGCGGGTCGGCGCTCTCGGCACGTGGCGGATTTCCGTCATCAGATGGCAGTTTATCGGAAGCGCGACACGATGCTGCTGGATGAGCATGGTGGACGTGGCAAAGAATCGATCGATCATCCTGCTTTCGACCAGTCACGCTTGCGTGGACATCTACCAAGGTGCGGTCGCCGCACTCGTTCCGTTCTTCGTCGCCGAACACGCCTACAGCTACGCCGCGGTATCGGGCATCGTCCTCGCCGCGTCACTGCTGTCTTCAGTCGCCCAGCCGGTGTTCGGTCTGCTCACCGACCGCTGGGCCATGCCGTGGCTTCTTCCGGTCAGCACGATCCTGGCCGGACTCGGCATCGCGCTCAGCGGGCTGAGTGGCTCCTATGCCCTGACACTGGCGTTCGTGGCGGTGTCCGGGGTCGGCGTTGCCGCCTATCACCCGGAATCCGCTCGCGTCGCACGGCTCGTCAGCCGGGGAAGTCACAGCGCCATGGGCTGGTTCGCCCTCGGCGGCAACCTGGGATTCGCGGCAGCGCCACTCATGGTCACGGCCGTCGCCGTGCTCGGCGGTCTGCGCCTGTCGCCCCTGCTGATGGCGCCGGCGCTGGCAGGCAGTGTGCTGTGCTTGCCTGTCCTGCGCGCACTGCGCAAGCCGGCTCCCACGGCCTCGGGCATCGCCGTCGGTAGCGACGACAAGGCATCGTTTGTGAAACTGTCGCTGGCCGTTGCCTTCCGGTCCATCGCCTTCGTCGGCCTGAGCACTTTCATCGCGCTCTACGCACAGCAACGGCAAGACGGGAGCGCGGGCGCAGGCACCGCAGCCCTGTTCGTGCTCTACCTCGGCGGCGCAGTGGGTTCGGTGCTGGGCGGCAGGCTGGCGGACCGCTGGGATCGCGTCATCGTTGCCCGCTGGTCCTACCTGCTCACCATCGCTGCCATCGCCGGGATCGTGTTCGTCCCGGGCCCCGCGATGTTCCTGTTCGTCGCAGCTACCTCCGTGGGCATGTACGTTCCCTTCTCCCTGCAAGTCACCCTCGGTCAGGACTACCTTCCCACGCGCCCAGGCACCGCAAGCGGGATCACGCTCGGCCTGACCGTCAGCATCGGTGGCCTGGCCAGCCCTCTCATCGGCGGCATCGCTGACGCGACCTCCCTGCAAACCGCACTGATACCGCTGATCTCGATGCCCGCTCTGAGCTGGTTGTTGTTCCGCACCCTGCCCGAACCCGTCACGCCGACACCCATTTCGGCGGAGTCGACCGTCGATTTGCGCCGAAATACACACTCGGACGCGCGATCGTTCGTGAAGGACCCTGTCTGACCGCCACCAGCCTGCAGCCCCGCAGGCTGTCAGTCGAAGACGATGACCTGTCGTAGCGCCGCGCCCGCGGCAAGGTCGTCCATGGCCTGGTTCACCTGGTCGAGGCCGATGCGCGAGGAAACGAGCCGTTCGAGTGGCAGCTTGCCCTCGCGCCACATCCGCACGTACTCGGGGATGTCACGGGCGGGGACCGCCGAGCCCAGGTAGCTGCCGATGATGGTGCGACCCTGCGCGACCAGTGCCAGGGGGGAGACGGTGGCGGTGGCAGTGGGGGCGGGCAGGCCGACCGTCACGGTGACGCCACCGGGTGCCGTTGCGGCAACCGCGGTTTCGAACGCGCGTACGTTGCCCGCCGCCTCGACCACTACGTCGGCTATGACGCCCTGCTCGGCGATCTCGCCCGGCGTGCACGCTACCGTCGCACCGAATTCGCGGGCGAGCGCGAGCTTTTCGGGAACCGTGTCGACGGCGATCACGTCACCGAGGCCGAGCGAGACCGCGACCAGCACCGTCGCCATTCCCACTCCGCCGAGCCCGACCACCATGATCCGGTCTCCCGCACCGGGTTTCGCCGCGTTGAGCAGCGCGCCGCCGCCGGTGAGCACCGCGCAGCCGAGCACCGCCGCCAGCTCCGGCGGCACATCGTCGTCGACCGGCACGACCGAGCGCCGGTCCACCACCGCGTGCGTCGCGAACCCCGAAACGCCGAGGTGGTGCTGCACGACCTCACCGTCGCGGGTGAGCCGTCGCCCGCCGCCGAGCAGTTCGCCCGCGTTGTTGGCCACGCTGCCGGGTCCACACGGCGTGCGCCCGTTGCTCGCACAGCCCGCGCAGTCACCACAGCGCGGCAGGAACGTCATCACGACCCGCTGCCCTGGCGCCACATCGGTGACGCCGGCACCCACCGATTCGATGATTCCGGCGGCCTCGTGGCCGAGCAGCATCGGTACCGGACGCACCCGATTGCCGTCCACCACGGACAGATCCGAATGGCACAGCCCGGCCGCTTCGATCCGCACCAGCAGTTCACCGGGGCCCGGTTCGGCCAGCTCCAGGTCGCAGACGGTGATCGGCTGCGAATCGGCGAACGGCGCCGGGTCGGCGATCCGTTCCAGAACGGCTCCACGAATCTTCATGCTCGCGACGCTACCGCGAGAGCCCTTTACAGGTTCCGGGATCTGTCGCTAACCTCGATCTCGGTGATGGTGCTCCTGTCGGCCGCCTCGTACCGAGCCCAGGGTCGGTGCCATCACGAACAAGGAGAAATCCCCTGTCAGTGCAGTTCAATCACACCATTGTCGGATGTCACGATAATCGGGAAACCGCCGAGTTCTGGGCGGACATCCTCGGGTTGGACGTCGGAAAAGAGTGGGGGCCGTTCATTCCGATCGCCCTCGAACACGGTGCCGCCTTCGATTTCGCGAAGGTGCCGCCGTTCATTTCCGAGATCCAGCCCCAGCACTACGCGTTCCTGGTCTCGGAGGCCGAGTTCGACGCGGCCTACGCCAAGATCCAGCGCTACCGGCTGGACCACTGGGCCGACCCCCAGCAACACGGGGTCAACGAGATCAATCACAACGACGGCGGTCGCGGCGTCTACTTCCTCGACCCCAACGGCCACTTCCTGGAACTGATCACCGTTCCCTACGGCGGTTGGCCCGCGTAGTCACACAGGCCGGTCCCTGCCGGGACCGGCCTGTCCGCGATTACGCGAGTTCCGCGGCCGCGCGGGTCCCGCGCAGGCCGAGCAGCGCCGCACCCACACACGCCACCGCGACGGTCACGATGAACCAGGGGAACACCGTGGTGAGGCCCCAGGTCGTTGCCGCCCAACCCGCGGCCAAGGTCGGCAAAGCCATCGCCGAATAGGCCAGCAGGTAGAAGGCCGACATCGTCTCGCCACGGCGATGCGGCGGCACGACTTCGGAGAGGTGGCGCAGCGACCCACCGAAACCGAGCCCGAAGGTGGCGCCGAGGATCAGACCCGCGAGCACCACGACCGCGGGCTGCTTCGTGGCCAGCGCCGGAATCGTGGCGAGCAGGGACGCCGCCATGCCGAGATCGCCGATCATCGCGGCGCGACGGGCCGGAATACGGGTGGCCAGCAGCTGGACCAGGGCGGCCGACAGCGCGGTGCTCGCCACCACGACGCCACCGAACACCAGGTTGTGCATGCCGGTCTTCGCCGCGGCCAGCGACGGGTACAGCGACAGCAATACGCCCAGCACCGACCAGGCGGCCATCACACCGATCGCCGAGAACCAGAAGTCGGACCGGATCTCTTGCGGGACAGACGGTTTCGAAATGGTGATCCGGGACTTCACCCGAGCGGTGTGCGGTTCACGCAGCGCGAGAATGCCGGCGCCCGCGGCCAGGCACACGACAGTGATCACTACATACGGTGTACGCAGCGGCGACGGCGCGTACTGGGCCAGCACCGCGGTGCCGAGTACCGCGACGGCGATGCCGACGTTGAACGCGACACCACTGAGCTGCCCCGATCGCGCACCACGCTCGGGCCGCAGATCCAGCAGCGCCGCGGCACCCGCGACGACCGTGGCGCCGACGGCCGCGCCGTGTAATGCCCTGGCCAGCAACAACATCGGGACCGAATCGGCGAGCAGGAACACGACCAGCCCGAGGATCATGGTGGCGAAGGCGCCGATCATCACCGGCTTGCGGCCGACCACATCGGAGATCCGCCCGGATACCAGCACCGCGCCGAGCGCCGCGAAGGCGTACACGGCGAACACCATGGTCGTGGTCAGCGGCGACAGGTGCCACTCGGTCTCATAGATGCCATAGAGCGGCGCGGGCGCCCCGGAAACCCCGAGCGCCACCGCACTCGCCGCCAGGACGAGCCCGTACGCCCAGCGCTGCCCGGCCTCGACCGGCGCCATCGTTGTCGCTGCCACTTCCTGCCCCCATCAGCAGAGTTTGATAACCATCGAACGAGACTCAGGCTACGCCGAGTATGATGACTATCAAACCCCCAGTGAGGTAATTCATGACACAGGCTAAAGATATTGCGGCAGCGCCGACCATACCCGTCGCCGCGCTGCCGACCGTCCTTGGCGCCCTGCACGACCCCGTCCGGCTGGAAATGGTCCGCCGCCTGAGCAACGCCGCCGCCCCCATCCGCTGCGCGGCCCTCTACGACGCGATCAACAAATCCACCGCGACCCACCACTTCAAGATCCTGCGCGAAGCAGGCCTGATCGAACGCCTGACCATCGACGGTCAGACCTTCCAGAACCTGCGTGCCGACGCCATCGAGCGCGCCCTTCCCGGCCTACTCCCCTCGATCGTCGACGCCGCCAACCGCGCGGGCGCGTCCGAGGAGGCCGTCCACGCGCCCGACCGCCAAGACCCGGTTGCCCACGACGGCCAGTGAGCCGTACCGGCGCGGGTAGTCGTTCAGGTCAGCGCTCGACGAGCTTGCGCACCGAGGCCGGGAGGTCGCGGGTGCGCTGGTACGGGCCAGAGACCGCCGCACCGTAGGGACGGGCGAGCAGCGTGCGGGCGATCTCGCTGACTTCGTCGGTGGTGACGGCGTCGATGCGGGCCAGGGTCGCCGAGACACTGCGATGGTTGCCGTAGCTGAGTTCACTGCGCCCGATCCGGTTCATCCGGGAGGCCGAGTCCTCGAGACCCAGCACCAGCCCACCCCGCAAAGAGCCCTTGGCCCTGGCACATTCGGCGTCGGTGACACCGTTGACCGCGACATCCTCCAGCACGTCGCGCGCCAAAGTGGTGACCTGACCCAGATTTTCGGGTTGGCAGCCGAGCGAGACCGAGAAGGCCCCGGTGTCGGCGAAGGTGTCGACGCTCGAGTACACCGAGTACGCGAGGCCGCGCTCTTCCCGAATGCGTTGGAACAGACGGGAACTCAGGCCCCCACCGACGATCGTGTTGAGGATCGACAGTGGCCAGCGCTGCTGGCCCTCGTGCCTGCCGAAGGCCCGCACCCCGAATGCGAGGTGGGTCTGTTCGCTGTCCCGATCGATCCTGATCAGCCCCGGTGCGCCCTGCGCGCGGAACTTGCCTTCGCGACGCGGCGCGGGTTCGGCGGCGGTGTCGAGATGCGGTCCGAACGCGCGGTGCACCAGTTCCACGACCCGCTCGTGCTCCACATTGCCCGCGACCGCGACCACCATGCGTTCGGGCCGGTAGCGGCGCTGATGGAAGCCGCGCAACTGCGCTGCCTGCATGTTCTCGATCGATTCGACGCTGCCGATCACCGGGCGCCCGATCGGGTGGTCGCCGAACATGGCGGTCAGGAAGGAATCGGCGACCAGGTCCTCGGGGTCGTCGTCGCGCATCGCGATCTCTTCCATGACCACCTGGCGCTCCACGTCGACGTCGACCGCGCGGCACAGACCGTTGAGCACCACGTCGGAGACGAGGTCGACGGCCAGCGGCAGATCTTCGTCGATGACGTGGGCGTAATAGCAGGTCTGTTCTTTGGCGGTGAAGGCGTTGAGTTCGCCGCCGACCGCGTCCATGGCCTGGGCGATATCGAGGGCGGTTCGCGTCGGCGTCGCCTTGAACAGCAGGTGTTCGAGGAAGTGCGCGGCGCCGGCCACGGTCGGGCCTTCGTCGCGCGAACCGACGCCGACCCACACCCCGATGGACGCCGAGCGCACGCCGGGCACGTGTTCGGTGACCACGCGCAGGCCACCGGGTAGCACGGTGCGACGCACCCCACCGTTGGTGGAGACATCGTCAGCGGGTTCGGTACTCGACTCGGTCAACTTCGGTTTCGTCACCCGATCCCCAATTGCGGTGTCCTCATCAGAGTTGGTATCCGACCCGGTGTGCTTGGACCTCGTCACCCGATCCCACCGGACGGCTGTGCTGGCATGGTTCCTCAACCTCTCGAAACGGGTACTGGCGACGTGCGCGTCATGCCTCGTTGTGCCGGCAGCGGGCACGACGGCCAGCTCCGCGATTCTATGCTCCCACCGCCCCCGCCCGCGCATCGGCCCTCGTCGTCGGGCCCTCGCTCGCCAACCCGGGTGCGTCGGATTCGGTCCCGTCGAGGACGTCCGCGATCCGGGCCAGCGCCGCCTCGCCCGCCATCGCCCAGTGCGTGGCGTCGATGCCGTGCCGGTGCACGGTGCCGCCGATCGCGCCTGCCCAGCTCGCCGCTCCGCGCGATCCCGTCGGGTCGTCGACGGTGGCCGCGAAGTAGACGAGGTCGCCGTCGAAGGTGCGCGGCCGGTAGTCGTCGACCATCCGCATCGAGGCCGTGGCGGCTTCGATGATGCGGGCGATGCGGGCACGGTCGAGTGCGGCCAGTGGTCCGCCGATGCCCGCGGCCGCGGCGGCGAGACCGTCGGCGTCGAACGCGAGATCGTCACCGGCGAGGCCGCCGAGCAGGTCGCCGACGGTGGGCATCGGGGTGTGTCCGGGTCCGTCGCCGAGCCAGCTGTCCATCATGGCCAGCCGCGCGACCTGCGCGCCGTCGGCCTGCAGGGCGGTGGCGACGGCGTGGGCCAGCAGCCCACCCAGCGACCAGCCGAGCAGGTGATACGGCCCTTCCGGTTGTACTTCGCGGATGGCCGCGAGGTAGCGCCGTGCCCAGGCGTCGATGGTGGCGGGCAGCGGTTCATGGGCGGTGAGGGCCGGCGACTGCAACCCGTAGATCGGGCGCTGCGGGTCGAGGTGGCGGGTCAGCCCGGCGAACGACCAGGACACCCCGCCCACCGGGTGGATGCAGAACAGCGGTGCGCCGGTGCCGCTCGCGCGCAGCGGTAGCAGGACCGCGAACGCGTCGTCAGCCGTGTTGTCCTCGGCCCGAATGCGTTCCACGACGACAGCCGGCGTGGGGTCGGTGAAGAACCACGCCACCGGCACCGTGCCGCCCAGCGCCTCGCTCAGTCGCGAGGACAGCTGGACCGCGGTGAGCGAGTTCCCGCCGAGGTCGAAGAAGTTGTCGTCCATGCCGATTCGCTCGAGGCCGAGCACCCGAGCGAACGCACCCGCCACGAGCTGCTCGGTCTCGGTGATCGGCGCCCGGTAGGTAGCTTGGCGCAGTTCCGGTCTCGGGAGTGCGCCTCGGTCGAGTTTGCCGGAGGTGTTGACCGGCAACGCATCCAGCTCGAGCACCACCGCGGGCACCAGATAACCGGGCAGGTCCGCCGCCAAGGCCACCCGCAGGGCGGCGGCATCGAAGCGCGAACCACCCTGCTGCGCAGTTGCGTCAGCAACGCTGTCGGCGCCGGCCGCACCGGGATCGAACTCCTGGTCACGCGCGGCGACGACGTAGGCGACCAGCCGATCCGCGCCCACCCCGGACATCACGGCGGCCGCAGCCTGCGCGACCCCCGGCCTGCGCTGCAGCGCGGCTTCGACTTCGCCCAGTTCGATGCGCTGACCGTTGAGCTTCGCCTGCAAATCGCCACGACCGACGTATTCCAGTGCGGGAGTGCCACTTCCACGCATCCGAACGAGGTCGCCGGTGCGATACATCCGCGCACCGGACGCACCGAACGGATCCGGCACGAACCGCTGCGCGGTCAGCGCGGCCGAGCCCACGTACCCGTGTGCGAGTTGCGCACCACCGACGTACAGTTCGCCGGTCGCCCCGGGGATCACCGGCCGCAACCGGGCATCGAGCACATAGAGCCCCGTATTCGACACCGGCGCACCGATCGGCACTGTCACGACGTCGTCCGCTGTCACCACGTGCGAGCTCACCTGCACCGCGGTCTCGGTCGGCCCGTACAGGTTCACCACCTGCGCACCGGTCAGCACGCGCACCTGCTGTGCCAGCGCGGCGGGCAAGGCTTCGCCGCCCGCGAACACCCGCCGCGGCGACCCGCCCGCGACGCCGTTGCCATCAGCGGCCGACTCCCGCAGGTGCGCCACGTAGGCCGCGAGCAGCGTGGGTGCGAATTGCACTGTGTCGATGTGATGTTCGGCGATCAGCGCGGCGAGGTAGGCGGGGTCCCCGTGTCCACCGGGCCTGGCGATGACCGTGCGGGCGCCCACCCGTTGCGGCAGCAGCAATTCCCAGATCGAGGCGTCGAAGGTCGTCGGTGTCTTGTGCAGCACGGTGTCACCGGGGGCGAACTCGAAACACTGTGCCAGCCAGTCGAGTTGGTTGACGATCGCGCGATGCGCAACACCGACGCCCTTGGGTAGGCCGGTCGAACCGGACGTGAAGATCACATACGCGGTGTGCTCCGGCGACAACGGCGACACCCGCTCGGCGTCGGCGATCGGCCCGACCGGGAAGCGCTCGAGATCGACCGTGTCGAGCGTGATCACATCATGGCCGCGCAGCACGAGATCGGGGGCGTCGCGGCTGGTGGTGAGCACGCAGACCGGTTGCGCGATCCGCAGGATGCGGGTGATCCGCTCGGCCGGATGATCGGGATCGATCGGCACGTAGGTGCCACCCGCCGCCAGCACCGCGTACACGCCGACCAGCAGGTCGGCCGAGCGCCGGACTCCCACCGCCACCGCATGATCCGGCCCGACACCGTGTTCGATCAGCTGCCGGGCGAGCCGGTTCACCCGTGCCGCGAACTCGGCGTAGGTGAGGACGGTGTGACCGTCGATGAGCGCGACGGCGTCCGGTGTCGCCGCGACCTGGCGGTCGAACGCCTCGGAGATACCCGCTCCGCCGAGCGGAGAGGCAGTGTCACCCCAACTGCCGAGCAGTCGACGGTCGGCGTCGGTCAGCAGGTCGACATCGCCGACCGCGTTCGCCGGATCGGCAGTGACCGCGTCGAGCATGCGAACGTAGCCGTCGGCGATGCGGGCCGCCGTCGCGGCGTCGAACAGGTCGGTGGCGTAGGTCAGGCTCACCGCGCAACCACCGTCGGCGGTGCCGGCGAGAACCAGGTCCAAATCGAACTTGGCGACGGCCGCGTCGGCGTCGAGTCCGGTCACCGTGAGATCGGGCAGCACCACCTGGACCGGGCTCGTGGCCAGGTTCTGGAAGGCCAGCATCACCTGGAACAGCGGGCTGTGCGCGGTCGAACGGGTCGGGTCGAGCACGTCGACGAGCCGCTCGAAGGGCACCTCCGCGTTCTCGAAAGCGTCCAGGTCCACTCGCCTGGTCTCCCGCAGCAGCGCGGTGAACGAGGCGGCGGGGTCGACGCCGGTGCGCAGCACCAGCGTGTTGACGAACATGCCGACGAGATCGTCGAGGGCCCGCTCACCGCGACCGGCCACCGGGGTGCCGATCGCGATGTCGCCGGTGCCACTGAGCCGTGCGAGCAATGCCGCCAGCGCGGCGTGGGCGACCATGAACTCGCTGACGTCGGCGCGCCGTGCCAGCTGACCGGCCCGTTGCCATACCGACTGCGGCACAACCCTTTCGATACTCGCACCGCGATGCGAGGCGACGGCCGGACGTGGCCGGTCGGCGGGCAGTTCGAGCAGCCCGGGCAGCCCGGCCAGTTCGCTACGCCAGAATCGCAGTTGCCGTGCGGCGACCGCCTCGGCGTCGTCCTCGCTGCCGAGCACCGCCCGCTGCCACAGCGTGTAGTCGGCGTACTGGACTTCCAGTGGCGCCCAACCGGGTTCGCCCCCCTGGCGGCGGGCGAGATAGGCGGCGGTGGTGTCGCGCAGCAGCGGCCCGGCGGAGAACCCGTCGGCACCGATGTGATGGATCACCACCACCAACACGACTTCGTCAGCCGCACAGCGCAATACGCGTACCCGCACGGGCGGTGCGACGGTGACGTCGAATCCGCGCCCGATCTCGGCCGCGACGATCGCCGGTACCGCGATCGGATCGACAGTCTCCACCACCGGCGTAGGCACGAATTCCCACACCGCCTGGTGCCCGATCCCGTCGATCGCCGGATAGGCCGTGCGCAGCACCTCGTGCCGGTCGAGCACATCGGTGACCGCGGCGGCCAGCGCTGCCGCATCGATATCGCCGGTGAGCCGCACCGCGATCGGGATGTTGTAGGCGGCGGACGCGGGATCGAGGCGGTTGAGCAGCCACATGCGCTGCTGGGCCGCCGACAGCGGAATCCGTGCCGGTCGTTCGCCTGCTGTCAGCGCGATCCCCGCACCACTGCCCGCCCGCACCGCGAGCACGGCCGCCAGGTCGGCCACGGTGGTCGCTTCGAACAAGGTCCGTACCGGCACCCGGGTCGACAATGCCGCGCCGAGGCGGGCGGCGACCCGGGTGGCGATGAGCGAGTTGCCGCCGAGTTCGAAGAAGTCGTCGTCGAGGCCGACCCGCTCGCGCCCGAGCACGTCGCCGAACACCTCGGCCACCGCCCGCTGCGCCGCACTGATCGGCGCCCGGAACGGTCGCGCCACGAATTCCGGTGTGGGCAGGGCTTTTCGGTCGAGCTTGCCCGAGGTGTTGAGCGGGAACGCGTCGAGCACCACGATCGCCGACGGCACCATGTACGACGGCAACACCGCGCCCACAGCCGACCGCAGCGCCGCCGGATCCAGCTCGGCGCCCGGTGTGGGCACCGCGTAGCCGACGAGCCGATCGCCGGTCGCGCTCGCCGAGACGACTACCGCCGCCTGACTGACGCCATCCACCCCCTGCAACGTGGTTTCGATCTCACCGAGCTCGATGCGCTGGCCACGGAACTTCACCTGGAAGTCGATGCGCGCCAGATAGACCAGCACGCCGTCGCGAGTCCACTTCACCAGGTCCCCGGTGCGATACATGCGCCCACCCCGGCGACCGTTGTCGCCGCCGGCACCGACGGAACGCGCGCCGCCCAGGCACGAGTCCGCGCCGGCCCGTGCCAGATCGAGACCCGAGTCCGCACCGGCGAACGGATCCGCGACGAACCTGTCCGCCGTGAGGTCGGCGCGGCCGAGGTACCCGCGCGCGAGCTGTTCACCCGCCAGGTACAACTCACCGGCGACGCCCGGTGCGACCGGGCGCAGCCGCTCGTCGAGCACATACACGCGCGAATTCCACGCGGGCACACCGATCGGCACCGTCTGGCCCGTCGCACCTTCGGCGGGCCACGCCGTCACCGACACGGCGGCCTCGGTCGGCCCGTACAGGTTGTGCACCGCCGCCGACGATTTCGCACGCAGCGCGCCGACCGTCTCCGGAGTGAGCGCCTCACCGATCGCGAGGACCAGCCGCAGACTCGTCAACTGCTGAGCGTCGGCGTGCGCGGCGAAGATCGCCAGCATCGACGGCACGAAGTCGACGACGGTGATCCGGTGCGCGGCAACAAGTTCGGCGAGATACAGCGGGTCACGGTGCCCATCAGGTGTGGCGAGCACCAGTGTCGACCCCGCCGCGAGCGGAGCGAAGTACCCCCATACCGACAGGTCGAATCCGGCCCCCGACTTCTGCAGGTACACGTCGTCGCCGTCGAGTTCGTAGTGCTCGATCAGCCACGCGATCTGGTTGCGCACCGCGGCACGGCTCACCGCCACACCCTTGGGCTTGCCGGTCGAGCCGGACGTGAACAGGACGTAGGCGAGGTTCGAATCCCGCAGGGGGGTGCGGAGTTCGGTCTCCAGGACCGGATGACCCGGGTAGCGAGCGAGGTCCACGCTGTCGAGCACGATGATTCTGCTCGGCGAAGCATCCGTCGTGGCGTTGTCGGCGGCACCCGGAGCCGACGATCCCCCATTACTCCCGGTCGCGCGCAACGATGTCCCAGCGGTTGCGGCGGCAAACGACGCATCGGATTCGGCGCCGGCCGTCGATGCCGATCCGGCGAGCGAGGTGCCGGTCGGCGCCGACCCGTCGTAGCGGTCCCTTGCGGTGGTGAGGACCAGGTGCGGGCGCGCGGTGTCGAGGACCTGGGCGATGCGGTCGGCTGGGTGGTCCGGGTCGATCGGCACGTAGGCACCACCCGCGGTGAGTACGGCGTACATGGCGACGACCAAGTCGATCGAGCGCCGGATGGCCAGCGCCACCAGCACGTCGGGCCCGACGCCTTCGGCGATCAGGTGCCTGGCCAGGCGATTGACCCGGATGTCGAGTTCCGCGTAGGTCGGTGCGGCGTGCTCGAACACGACCGCTGTCGCATCGGGATTCGCCCGGACCCGCGCACGGAACGGAGTGAGCAGTGTTGTTCCGCTGCCGGTTTCGTGGGAGGTGGCATTCCACTCGGTGAGGATGCGGGTCCGCTCCGCGGGTTCGAGTACATCCACGGCGTCCAGCGGTGTGTGCGGCGACGCGGCTACCGCGGTGAGCAGCCGTTCCAGCCGTCGGGCGATCGACAGCGCGGTCTCGGTGTCGAACACGTCGTGGGCGTAGGTGAGTACGCCGGTGACGCCCGCGGCCGTACCGTCGGCGTACTCGTCGCTGACGATGAGGTGCAGATCGAACTGCGACAGCGTGTTCTCGGTGTCCAGTCCCGACACGGTGATCCCGGGCAGCGCCAGTTCGGCACGCTCGAAGTTCTGGAACGAGAAGCCGACCTGGAACAGCGGATGCCGTGCGGTGGAGCGCGTCGGATCGAGCACCTCGACGAGGCGTTCGAACGGCACCTCGGCATTGGCGTACACGGCCAGATCAGTGGTGCGCTGACGAATCAGCAACTGCTGGAACGACTCCCCCGCACGCAGGCGGGTCCGGAACACCAGCGTGTTGACGAACATGCCGATCAGGTCTTCGAGTGCGGCCTCACCGCGCCCGGCGACCGGCGTACCGACGGTGATGTCAGCACTGCCGGAGAGGCGACCGAGCAACGCCGCGAACGCGGTGTGCACGACCATGAACAGTGTGGCACCGGACTCCCTGGCCAGCGCGCTGAGTCGGGCGTGCGTGCCGGCGTCCAGGCGCACCGGCACGGTGCCACCGGCGAGGGTCCGCACCGCCGGACGCGGCCGGTCCAGCGGCAACGCGAGTTCATCGGGCAGGTCGGCGAGTTCGCCGCGCCAGAAGTCGAGCTGGCGGGCGGCCACCGAATCGGGATCGGCTTCGTCACCGAGCACCGCCCGCTGCCACAGCGCGTAGTCGGCGTACTGGATCGGCAGTGGCGCCCACGGTGGTGCGGCACCGTCGCGGCGGGCGAGGTAGGCCGTCATCAGGTCACGCACCAGTGGCGGCATCGACGACCCGTCGGCGCTGATGTGGTGTACGACCATGGCCAGCACAGCGTCGTCGGCGCTGATCCGATACAGCACCACCTGCCACGGCACACCCGCCGTGGCATCGAAGGTCGTGGCGGCCAGCGCCGTCACCACATCGACGATCTCCTCGGCGGCGATGTCCTGGATCCGCAGTGCCACACCGGCTTCGGCGACGGGCAGGATCCGCTGTACCGGACCGTCGGCGGTCTCGGGGTAGTAGGTACGCAGCACTTCGTGCCGACCGACGAGGTCGTCCACCGCGGCGGTGAGCGCGTCGAGATCGAGCACGCCGCTGAGCCGCACCGCGATCGGCACGTTGTACCCGGCCGAATCCGGATCGAACCGATTGAGGAACCACATCCGCTGCTGCGCGGGCGACAGCGGAATCGAAGCAGGCCGCTCCCCCGCCACCAGCGCCACGCGCGCCACACCACCCTCGGCATCGAGCCCGGCGGCCAACGCGGACACCACCGGTGTCTCGAAGATCCGCGCCACCGGCACCTGCCGGTTCAACGCCGCCCCGAGCCGCGCGGCGACCCTGGTCGCGATCAGCGAGTTCCCACCCAGATCGAAGAAGTCGTCATCGGCACCCACCAGTTCGGCACCGAGCACCTCGGCGACGATCCCCGCCACCAACTGCTCCGACGGCGTCGCCGGGGTACGGAATTCACGGGCGACCAGCTCCGGCGCGGGGAGTGCCCGCCGATCGAGCTTGCCGGAGGCATTGACCGGGAACTCACCGAGAACTACGAACGCGCTCGGCACCATGTAGGCCGGAAGCGCCTGCTGTAGCGCAGCTTTCACGACATCGAGGTCGAGCGCAGCGCCGACCGCGGGGACGAGGTAGGCGGCGAGATAGGCGCCGACGCCGTCGTCGCGGACGGTGACCACCGCTCGGTCGATGGTGTCGAGACCGCTGAGGACCGCTTCGATTTCGCCCAGTTCGATGCGCAGGCCGCGCAGCTTCACCTGGAAGTCGGTACGGCCCAGGTATTCCAGTTCGCCCGAGCGGGTGCGGACCACGAGGTCGCCGGTGCGGTACATGCGCTCACCCGGGGCACCGAGCGGGTTGGCGACGAAGCGGTCGGCGGACAGGTCGGGCCGGGCGAGGTAACCGCGCGCCAGTTGGACACCGGCCAGATACAGCTCACCCGGTGTGCCGACGGGAACGGGACGCAGCCGGGCGTCGAGCACGTGCAGGGCGGTGTTGGCGACCGGGGCGCCGATCGGCACCGTGACCGTGTCGGCGTCGGTGACCTCGTGGAAGCTCACGTCGACCGCGGCCTCGGTCGGCCCGTACAGGTTGTGCACGGCGACACCGGGAATGAGCGCGCGCAGGCGCTGAGCATCGGCCGCGGGCAGCGCCTCACCGGAAGCGAACACCTGCCGCAGCGAAACACAGCCGGCGGCAGCCGGTTCGGCGAGAAAGGCCGCCAGCATCGACGGCACGAAGTGCGCCACGCCGACACCCGTGCGGGTGATGACCTCGGCCAGGTAGGCCGGGTCACGGTGCCCGTCGGGGCGCGCGATCACCAGGGTCGCGCCGATCTGCAAGGGCCAGAACAGCTCCCACACCGACACGTCGAAGGTGATCGGCGTCTTCTGCAGCACGGTGTCAGCGTTACCGAGCCGGTAGGCGTCCTGCATCCAGACCAACCGGTTGACGATCGCGGTGTGGGTAACCGCGACCCCCTTGGGCTTACCGGTAGAGCCGGAGGTGAACAGCACATACGCCAAGTCCGCGCCACGCAACGGCCGGATCCGGTCGGCATCGGTCACCGGGTCAGGAGCGAACCCGGACAGGTCGAGCGTGCCGGGTTCGACAATGCGCGTGCCGGGCTCGGTATCGGGGAAGTCGGCGGCGGCCAGCACGTAGACCGGGGCCGCGGTCGCCAGGATGTCGGCGATTCGGTCCGCCGGGTGGTCGGGGTCCAGCGGTAGATAGGCGGCGCCTGCCGCCTGGACCGCGTAGACGGCAACCAGCAGCTCGATGCCGCGCCGCAGCCCGATACCGACGACGGCGCCGGGACCGACCTGCTCGGCGATCAGCCATCGCGCCAGGCGGGCGACACGAACCGCGAACTCGCCGTAAGTAACCCGCTCTCCCTCGAACTCGAGGGCACTCGCGTCGGGGGTGCGCGCGGCCTGCGCGGCGAACAGCGAGACCAGGGTCGCGTCGGTGTCGAGCGGGGCGGCGGTGTCATTCCACGCCACGAGCTGGGCGGTCTGCGCGGCATCCATGAGATCGATCTCGCCGACCGCGATGGCGTCATCGGCGACAACAGCGCTCAGCACCCGCACGAACCGCGCACCGAACGCAGCCACGGTGTCGGCGTCGAACAGATCGGTGGCGTAGCGCAGCCAGCCGCGCATCCCGGGTTCCCCTGCGGCATCGACGATCTCGTCGATCGCCAGCGACAGGTCGAATTGGGTTGTCGCCGCGGGCAGAGCGAACTCGTCGATCCGCAGCCCCGGCAGCTCGATGATGGTGTCGTCGCGATGCTCGAATGCCAGCATCACCTGCACGATCGGCGAATACGACGTGGAGCGAACCGGATTCAGCTCGTCGACGAGCCGCTCGAAGGGCAGATCCGCATGCGCGAAAGCCCGCAGATCGGCGGCCCGTACCTCGGCGAGCAGCTCACCGAATCCGGCGCCGCCGTCGACCGCGGTCCGCAACACGAGAGTGTTGACGAACATGCCGACCAGATCGTCGAGCGCCGCGTCGGCCCGCCCGGCAACCGGAGTGCCGACCAGAACATCCGCACCAGCACCGTGACGGGACAGCAACACCGCGAACGCCGCGTGCACCACCATGAAGGTGGACACCCCATGGCGACGAGCCAGCGCCTCGATCCCCGCCACCACCTCGGCGGGCACATCGAACCCGACGGCCCCACCCACACCCGTGCGCACGGCGGACCGAGGCCGGTCCGTCGCCAGGTCGAGAACCGGTGCGGCCCCGGCCAATTCGTCACGCCAGTGCGCCAGCTGCCGCGCCAGCGGCGACTCCGGATCGGCCGCATCGCCGAGCACGGCGTGCTGCCACAGGGTGAAGTCCGGATACTGCACCGGCAACGGCTCCCACACCGGAGCGAGTCCCGCCGCGCGCGCGGCGTAGGCGCCGATCAGGTCGCGCGCCAGCGGCGTGGTCGACACACCATCGGCGGCGATGTGATGCACCGCGAGCACCAGAACATGCTCGACCTCGCCCGCCATGGCACCACGCCCGGGTGCGGCGATAGCCGTAGCGATGACTTCGGCCCCACCGGTCACCCGGCTCCCCATTGCGAGCTCATCGCGCAGGTCGGACCCGGATTCCGACCGGTCCTTCGGCTCTCGACGGAGCAGCGCGGCGCGCAGCGGCGGCTGGGCCGTGAGGTCGAAACCCGCGCCGACGACGGCGCGCACGGCCTCTGCCAGATCGGTCTCGGCGACAGTAGCGACGATGGGTTCGGGCGTCATCTGGTCGGCCGGGAGCACGATCTGGGTCGGGCCGTCGGCGTCTTCCGGGAAGATGGTGCGTAGCGATTCGTGTCGGTCGAGCACATCGGCGAGCGCCGCCCACAGGGCGTCGGTGTCGAGGTCGCCGGTCAGGCGCAACGCGATCGGCAGCGTGTAGACGGCGGATTCGGGATCGATGCGATTCAGCAACCACAGCCGAGTCTGGGCCAGTGACAACGGGATTCGTTCCGGGCGCGGGCGCACGGCGGTCAGCGGCGGCAACTGTTCGCGGCCGGTGCCCGCGCGCTCGGCAAGTCCGGCGACGGTCGGGGCGTCGAACACATCGCGCACGTCCAGCGCACTGCCGAGGGCCGCGTTGACGCGGGCGACCAGACGCATCGCGAGCAGCGAATTGCCACCGACCGCGAAGAAGTCGTCGTTGGCGCCGATGCGCCCCACCCCGAGTAGCTCGCCGATCACACCGGCGAGCGCGGTCTGCGCACCCGGTCGCGGCGCCACGTACTCGGTGGTGGTGGACAGGTCGGCGGCAGGCAGCGCGGTCCGGTCGAGTTTGCCCGCCGAGTTGAGCGGCACGGTATCGAGCACGACCAGGTGCGTGGGGACCATGTACGCGGGCACCCGGCCCGCGACATGCGCACGCACAGCCACGGTGTCGACAGCGCCGGCGACGTAGCCGACCAGGCACTGACGTCCGGCGTCGTCGGTGGCAGGAAGTACGGTCGCGTGGGTGACGCCGCGTGCGTCGCCGAGCGCGGCCTCGATCTCGCCCAGCTCGATTCGCAGCCCGCGGATCTTAACCTGGAAGTCGTTGCGGCCCAGGTAGATCAGCGCTCCCGCGCGATCGCGCCGAACGAGGTCGCCGGTGCGGTACATTCGCCCGCCGTCGGCACCGTACGGATCGGCGACGAAGCGGTCGGCCGTCAGATCGGGCCTGCCGAGGTAGCCCCGGGCCAGCTGCGCACCCGCGAGGTACAGCTCTCCCGCGACGCCACTGGGCACCGGGTGCAAACGCTCGTCGAGCACATACGCGCGCACGTTCCAGGTCGGCCTGCCGATGGGCAGCTCGGTCTGCTCGACCGGTGCCGTGATCTGCTGAAAAGTACTGGTGATAGCCACTTCGGTCGGGCCGTAGGTGTTGTGCAGCTCGCCGGGAATCGCGGCGAGCACAGCGGCCGCCAGCGGGGCGGGCAGTTCCTCGCCGCCCACGTGCAGCATCCGCAGCCCGCTCAGCGCCTCGCCGAGCCCTTCGGCGAGCATCGCGGCCAGCACCGACGGCACGATCTCCATGATGGTGACGCCCTGCTCACGTACCGTTCGCGCCTGATAGGCCAGGTCGAGATGGCCGCCGGGACGCAACAGCACCAGCGGGGCACCGAGCAGCGCGGGAGCCAGGAGTTCCCAGAGCGAGACGTCGAAGGTGAGCGGCGCGCGCTGCAGAAAGCGATCCGCTGCGGTCATCGCGTATTCGCCACGCAGCCAAGCGATTTCGTTGACAACGGCGCGATGCGAGATCAGCACACCCTTCGGCGTGCCGGTGGAGCCGGAGGTGAACAGCACATAAGCCGGGTGCTCCGGGTGCAGCGGCGCGAGACGTTCGGCATCGGTGAGCGGGCCACCCGCGACGGTCTCCTGCGTCGGGTCCTCGAGCTGTGCGACGGTGAGCACCGGGAATCCGGAACGCGACGCGGCGGCGAAATGCACTGAGGCCGTAGCGGATCGGATACCGCTGTCCACATGATCGAGATCACCGGCCGACGCGACCACGACGAGGCGTGGCGTGGCAGTCGCCAGCACCTGCCCGATGCGTTCGGCCGGCTGGGCCGCGTCGATCGGCACGTACACACCACCGGCCGCGAGCACGCCGTGCAGCACCACCAGCAGTTCGATGCTGCGCGGAACCGCGACGGCCACCGGCGTTTCCGGCCCGACGCCGCAGTCGATCAATCTGCGCGCGAGCCGGTTGGCCCTGGCCGCGAGCGCACCGTAGGTGATCTCGGCACCTTCGAAGATCGCCGCCGCTGCCCGCGGATCGCGTGCGGCCGCGGCGTCGAGCAGGTGAGCGGCGAGTGGGGCGCGCACGCCCAGTTCGGCCAGTGCGCTGTCGAGTGGAACCACCGCACCGTGCGGGCCCGCCAGCAGCGTGGCCTCGTCGGCAGCGGCGAGCAACCGCAGGTCGCCGACCGCGGTCTCGGGGGCGGTGACCGCGTCCCGCAACACCCGCTCGAGCATTGCGACCATCGCCGCCACGGTGTCGGCATCGAAAAGGTCGGTGGCGTAGCGCAGTTCGAGGTCGAGACCGGCGGGCGCGCCGTCGGGCGCGAAACGGTCGACGAAGGTGAAGTCCAGATCCACTTCGATCGGCGCGTCGGGCAGGGGCAGCCCCGACAGCGTGAGGCCGGGCAGTTCGAACGCGGTCCTGCGCTGGTTCTGCAATGCCAGGGAGATCTGGTACAGCGGTGAATATCCTTGGGAGCGCGCCGGATTCAGCGCGTCGACCAGGCTCTCGAACGGCACGTCGGCATTGTCGAAGGCATCGAGATCACCCGCGCGAACCTCGTCGAGCAGATCGGCGAAGCGAACATCGGGGTGGACCCGCGCCCGCAACACGAGGGTGTTGACGAACATGCCGACGATGTCGTCGAGCTCGCGATGACCGCGCCCGGCCACAGGTGTACCGACGACGATGTCGGCACCGGCCGAGAGCCGCGCAAGCAACACCGAGAGCCCCGCGTGCAGGACCATGAACGGGGTGGCGCGGTGCGCGCGAGCCAGCTCCTCGATCCCGCGATGCAGATCGGCGCCGAGGGTGGAGGTGAAGGTGGCGCCCCGGTTGGTGGCGATCAGCGGCCTGCGCCGGTCGGCGGGCAACGTCAAGACGTCGGGCAAGCCAGCGAGTCGATCCGTCCAGTAGCCGAGCTGGCGGGCCAGTGGCGCGTCCGGGTCGTCGGCACGGCCGAGCCCCTCGGTCTGCCACAGCGCATAGTCGGCGTAATGCACGGCCAACGCGGGCAGCCGCGGCTGCGCCCCCGCCGCGCGAGCGGCATAGGCCGCCACCAGATCCCGGGTCAGCGGGCCCATCGACCAGCCGTCGGCCGCGATGTGATGCACGACGAGCACCAGCACATGTTCGGTCGCCGCGACCCGAAGCAGCGCGGCGCGCACCGGCACCTCGGTCGTGATGTCGAAACCGCCGGCCAGCACCGCGACCACCGCCGCCGCCACATCATCGACATCGGTGACGGCGAGGCCGGGCACGAACGCCGGGCCGACGAGTTGCGTTGCCTGCCCGTCGAATTCGGGATAGGTGGTGCGCAATGTCTCGTGCCGGGCGATCAGGTCACCCAGCGCACCACGCAGCGCTCGCGCGTCGAGCTCGCCGCTGAGCCGGATCGCGACCGGAATGTGGTACGCGGCGGAGTCCGGGTCGAAGCGGTGCAGGAACCACATCCGCTGCTGCGCAGGCGAGAGCGGAATCCGTCGCGGGCGTCGACCCGCCACCGGCCCGCGCCTGCTACCGGTGCCACGCAGCGCATCCAGCCGCCGCGCGAGTCCGTCGACGGTGCTCGCCTCGAACAGTTCCCGCACCGGCACCCGAGCATCGAGCGCGGCACCGAGTCGCGCCGCCACCTGGGTGGCCAGCAGGGAGTTGCCGCCGAGCGCGAAGAAGTCGTCACCCGCGCCGACCCGGTCGAGATCGAGCACCCCGGCAAAGGTCGCGGCGACGATCCGCTCGGTGACGGTGGCGGGCTCCCGGTAGTCGAGCTGC
This sequence comes from Nocardia sp. FBN12, assembly GCF_050320175.1. Taxonomy (GTDB): domain Bacteria; phylum Actinomycetota; class Actinomycetes; order Mycobacteriales; family Mycobacteriaceae; genus Nocardia. The sequence continues at coordinate 3,907,269 of NZ_CP190048.1, forward strand.
CGCGATCGCGGCGCGGGCAGTGCCCGGCGATCGAGCTTGCCGGAGGCGTTGACGGGCAACTCGTCGAGGAATACATAGGCGCCCGGGACCATGTAGGAGGGCAGCGCCGCGGCGATCGCGGCATCCAGGTCGGCGGATACAGCACTGCCCGTTCCCGCGACCGGGGACGCACCGGCAGCACGGACCACGTAGGCGACGAGCTGATCGGGTCGGCCTTCGTCCGAGCGGACCATGACGGCGACGCGACGCACACCGGGAACAGCGGCGATCGCGGCTTCGATTTCGGCCGGTTCGATGCGCAGGCCGCGCAGCTTCACCTGGAAGTCGGTGCGGCCGAGGTACTGCAGGGCGGGGCCGTCGGCGCCGGTCCGCCAGGTGACGAGGTCGCCGGTGCGGTACAGGCGTTCGCCGGTGGCGAAGGGGTTGGCGACGAAACGTTCGGCGGTGAGGTCGGCGCGGCCGTGATAGCCGTCGGCGAGCTGCGCGCCCGCCACATACAACTCACCCGGGACACCGGCCGGAACCGGGTGCAGGCGCGAATCCAGCACGTATACGCGGGAATCGGCAACGGGTACACCGATCGGCACCGATGCTCCCCGCTCGTCGCCTACCTGGTGCGTCGTGACCTGGATGGCGGTCTCGGTGGGGCCGTACAGGTTCACCACCGTCGCGCCGGTGCTCGCACGGACGCGACGTGCCAGGTCGGTCGTCAGCGCTTCACCGCCCGCGAAAACCAATCGCAGCGAATCCGCCTGCGCTGACACCGGTTCAGCGAGCACGGCGGCGAGCACCGACGGCACGTACTGGACAACGCTCACCCGATGACGCACGGTGGCCGCCGCCAGGTATGCCGGGTCACGATGCCCGTCGGCGGTGGCGAGCACCAGCCGCGCACCGACCTGCAAGGGCCACAGCAGTTCCCACACGGACGCGTCGAAGGTGAACGGCGTCTTCTGCAGCACCACGTCGTCGGCGCCGAGCCGGTATTGCCGCTGCAGCCACTGCAGCTGGTTCACCGCGGCCTTGTGCGGCACGGCCACGCCCTTGGGCCGGCCGGTCGAGCCCGAGGTGAACAGCACGTACGCGAGATGCTCGGGACGCAGCGGTGCCGTCCGCTCGTCATCGGTGATCGGGTCGCCGGACAGTTCCGACAGGTCGAGCGCATCGATCTTCAGCACCGGCTTCCCCACCGCCGCAACGCTTCCGGTGACGGTCAGTACGCAGGCCGGTGCCGTCTGCGCCAGCACGAAGGCGGTCCGCTCGGCTGGGTGATCCGGATCCACCGGCACATACGCGGCACCGGCCGCCAGCACCGCGTGGACAGCGACCAACTGCTCCACACCACGGCGCATCGCCACCGCGACCAGCGAGCCAGGACCGGTCCCGAGCCCGATCAGATGGCGGGCCAGCCGTGCGACTCGCCCACCGAACTCCTCGTACGAAAGCTCCACCGCTGCCGAGGAATCGACAGCGCCACCGCCGGGCACCTCGTGCGCCGCGGACCCGACGCGGTGCGCGGCGATCGCATCGGCTGCCGCGAGTTCGAGCCGGGAAATCGCGCTCGACGAATCCGTGTCGACGACCACCGCGATCGCCTGCGGTGCGGCGGCCACCCGGTCGGCGAAGAGGGAGGCGAGCGTCGCGGTGTGGTCGCGGTCGGCGGTGGTGTCGTTCCAGGTGGTCAGCAACTGGGTCTGCTCGGTGTGGTCGAGGATTTCGATGTCGCCCACGGGGCGGTTCGGGTCGGCCAGGACCGCGGCGAGCAGGCGCTCGAGGCGGGTGGCGAAATCGGCGACGGTGGCGGCATCGAACAGGTCGGTAGCGTAGAGGAACGCACCGGACATGCCTGTGGGAGTGCCGTTGCCGTCGTGATGTTCGGTGAGGGTCAGTTCGAGGTCGAACTTCGCGACGCCGGTGGGCAGGTCGAAGCCCGCGACCGTGAGGCCGGGGAGGACGAGGTTGCCCGGGGTGTCCTCGTTGAGGGACAGCATCACCTGGAACAGGGGGTTGCGGGCGGTGGAGCGGACCGGATCGAGGATCTCGACCAGGCGCTCGAACGGCACGTCGGCGTGCCCGAATGCCGCGAGGTCGGTGTCGCGGACCTGGGCGATCAGTGTGCTGAACGGGGTCGCGGGCCTCACCTCGGTGCGCAGGACGAGGGTGTTGACGAACATGCCGACGAGATCGTCGAGTGCGCGTTCACCACGGCCCGACACCGGTGTGCCGATCGCGATATCGGTGGTCGCCGACAGTCGTGCCAGGAGCACCGCGAACACCGCGTGCGCCGCCATGAACACCGTGATGCCGTGCGCACGAGCGAATTCCGTCAGCGCGTGGTGTGTTTGGGCATCGATCTCGATCCCGTGCGTCGCACCACGCCGCGAAGCGACCGCAGGCCGGACCCGATCGGTCGGCAGCTCCAACTGCTCGGGCACCCCGGTCAGGGCGTCGCGCCAATACGAGAGCTGCTTCGCCGCCATCGATTCCGGATCGGCCGCATCGCCGAGCACCGCGTGCTGCCAGACGGCGTAGTCGGCGTACTGCACGTCCAACGGCGCCCACTGCGGCGCCACCCCAGCGGCCCGCGACCCGTACGCGGTGAGCACGTCCCGGATCAACGGCCCGAACGAGAACCCGTCAGCCGCGATGTGATGCAACACGATGACCAGCACGTATTCCGCAGCGGACCCGGTCGGGTCCGTCGCGTCGACTTGTTCCACGGCACCGAGGGCTGTCGCCGGCCGACCGTGGCTCGCACGGTCGATGCCGGGTCCGGCCGACCCATCATGTGCCGCATCGGTATTCGCGGCAACGCGGAACAAGGCCGCACGGATCGGAACGTCGACGGTGAGATCGAAACCGGTGGCGGCGAAGGTGCGAACGGCGTCGGACAGGTCGGCCGTCTCCGTGATGCGCGGGTGCACGTCGGGAAGCAGGCCGGTCGCCGGAAGGATCTCGGCGACGGCGTTGCCGTCGAGTTCCGGGTAGCGGGTGCGCAAGACTTCGTGGCGGCCGAGTACGTCGACGATCGCCGCCTGGAGTGCGGTGATGTCGAGGTCGCCGGTGAGGTGGACGGCCATCGGGATGTTGTCGGTGGCCGAACCGGGGTCGAAACGGTTGAGGAACCACATGCGCTGCTGGGCCGGTGAGAGCGGGACCGGATCGGGCCGCGGACCGGCCACCAGCGCGGGGCCGGCGCCCGTGCCACGCAGACGGCCGGCGGCCGCCGCCAGCGTCAGCACCGTGGTGGTGTCGAAGAGTTGGCGGACGGGAATGCGGATATCGAGGTCGGTGCCGATGCGCGCCATCAACCGGGTGGCCAGCAGCGAGTTTCCGCCCAGATCGAAGAAGTCGTCGTCGCGGCCGACCCGGTCCAGGCCGAGGACCTCGACGAAGGCCGCGGCAACCACCTGCTCGGCAGCGGTTTCGGGCGCCCGGTAGGCGGCGGCTTCGAAGACGGGCACGGGCAGTGCGGTCCGGTCGAGCTTGCCGACGGGGGTCAGCGGCACGGCGTCGAGGGTGACGACCGCGGCGGGCACCATGTGCGAGGGCAGATGCGCGGCCGTGTGCGCGATGAGTGTCGCGGTGTCGATCACGGCACCCGAGACGGGCACCACATAGGAGACCAACAGGGTCGCACCGGCATCGGTGCGGTGCCCGATGGTGGCGGCAAAATCCACCGTCCGATGACGGGCGAGGACCGCGTCGATCTCGCCGAGTTCGATCCGGAACCCGCGCACCTTCACCTGGAAGTCGTTGCGGCCCAGGTACTCCAGATCGAACGAGCCGTCACGCCGGACCCAGCGCACGGTGTCGCCGGTGCGGTACATCCGTTCGCCGGGTGCGCCGTAGGGATTGGTGACGAACCGTCCCGCCGTCAGCGCGGGCCTGCGGTGGTAGCCGCGCGCCAGCTGCGCACCGGCGATGTACAGCTCGCCGACGACCCCGGCGGGCACCGGCCGCAGCCGCTCGTCGAGCACCAGTTCGGTCGTGCCCTCCACCGGTGCGCCGAGGGTGACAGCTGTTGTCGCACCGAGCGGTTCGCTGATATTGGTGACGATGGTGGTCTCCGTCGGCCCGTAACCGTTACGGAAGACCAGCCCCGGAATCGCGGCAGTCCACCGCGCCACCAGTTCCGGCGGGCACGCCTCGCCACCGACCACCACCACCCGCAACTCGTCTAGCCCCCGCGGGTTCACGGTCGCCAACGCCGACGGCGTGATGACCACATGGGTCACCCGCTCCACCCGCAGCAACTCGCCCAGCTCGGCCCCACCGAACACCCCGGCGGGCGCGACAACCATCGTCGCCCCCTCGGTCACGGTCAGCAGCAGCTCGGCCACCGAGATATCGAACGAGGGCGATGCCACATGCAGCACCCGCGCATCCGCCGACGCCAGGTACCGCCCCGCCTGCACCGGCAGATACGCCGCTACCGCACCGTGCGGAATCACCACGCCCTTGGGCAGCCCGGTGGTGCCGGAGGTGTAGATGACGTACGCGGGATCCAGCGGATCCACCGCCCGCCCACCCGCCGCGCGGCCACGTGCTGCGCCGCCCGTACGGGAATCCGCTACGTCGGCATGTGGAGGGGTGCCGGCGCTGTTGCCACCACCGGTACCGACGGCGCTGTCACCGGGACGTGCGGAGGCACCGAGGCGCGCCTGCGCCGCATCACCTACCGTGGGTGCTGTGTGGTCGAGCAGGAGCCAATTCACCGAGGTAGGCAGATCCGCCGACACAGCCTCCGTCGTAATACCCGCTGCCGCACCGGAATCGGAGAGCATGTGGGCGATACGGTCGGCGGGGTAGTTCGGGTCGACCGGGAGGAATCCCGCGCCGGACTTCACGACCGCCCAGATCGCGGTGATCGAGTCGGCCGAACGCGGAATACTCACGGCGACAAGGTCACCCGCGCCGATACCGAGATCGGCGAGCCGCGCGGCCAAGTGCGTGGACGTGGCGTCGAGCTCGCCGTAGGTCAGCGTGCGGGCGCCGTCGCGGATCGCGATCGCGGTGAGGTCGGCGGCGGCACGGGAAAGCACCTGCGGCAGGAGCGGGGCGGGGTTCGACGGGCCGCCGGTGCGGGCGGTCAGCTCGGCGAGTTCGGTGTCGATCAGCAGCGGCAGATCCGCGACCGGGGTCTGCGGAGCGGCGGCGATCGCGGCGAGCAGCCCGGTGAAACGGGCCACCATGCGCGTGACGGTCTGCTCGTCGAACAGATCTGTGGCGTAGGAGAATTCGCCGGACAAGCCCGTGGCAGCGGAATCACGCAGGGTCAGTGAGAGATCGAACTTCTCGATGTCATAGGGCAGGTCGACGGCGGCAGCGCGCAGACCGGGCAGTTCGAAGCTCGTCGGCGGCAGGTTCTGCAGTGACAGCGCCACTTGGAACAGCGGGTGGCGACCGGCCGAACGCGGCGGCGCGAGCACCTCGACGAGCCGCTCGAACGGCAGCGTGGTGTGGTCGAAGGCGGCCAGATCCGCGGTGCGGACGCGGCCGAGCAGGTCGGTGAACGGCTCGGCGCCGCGCACCTGGGTACGCAGGACCGCGGTGTTGACGAACATGCCGATGACATCGTCGAGTTCCGCGGCGCCACGGCCGGCGACCGGACTGCCGATCGCCACATCGGTATTGCCCGACAGCCGCGCGATCAGCACCGACAGCGCCGCGTGCAACACCATGAACAGCGTCGCACCCTGTTCCGCGGCAACAGTATTCAGCGCCGCGACGATATCCGGTTCGAGCTCGAACTCGACCCTGCGGCCGTGCATCGACGCGGTGGCCGGGCGCGGTCGGTCGGTCGGCAGGCTCGACTCATCCGGCAGCCCGGCCAAAGCCGCACGCCAGAACGCGATCTCACGCCCGGCCTGCGAAGTGACGTCGCCTTCCGCGCCGAGGACCGCCCGCTGCCACAGGGTGTAGTCGGCGTACTGCACCGGCAGCGGAGTCCACTGCGGCGCAACCCCTTCGGTGCGCGCGTAGTAGGCGGCCATCGTGTCGCGCACCAGCGGCCCCGCCGACCAACCGTCGGAGGCGATGTGATGCACCACCAGCACCAGCACGTGATCGCCGTCGACCTCGAACAGTCTCGCGCGCACCGGTGGAGCTGCAGTGACATCGAACCCACGCAGGATCACGGCGGCCACAGCGTCCGGAAGTTCCTGGGCACCAACGCGGATGGGTTCGAGCAGCATCGACGCCCTCGGCGGATTCGAGTCGCTCACCCCGCTGTGGCCCTGCCGACGCGCGTCAGCCGTACCGATCCCGACGCCCGCACTCCCAGCCGCGAGAGAACCATCGACGCCGACCGACCGACCGATGCCATCGGCACCACCGGCGATGGCCTCCGAGTCCGATTCGGCAACAAGCCATTCGAGTGCTTCGGCAGGCGTGAGCACCCGCTGCGTCCCCACCCCGTCGACCTCGGGGTACATCGTACGCAGCACCTCGTGCCGCGCGATGAGGTCACTGACCGCCACCCGCAACGCCGCATGATCCAGCGCGCCGGACAACCGCACCGCGATCGGAATGTTGTACGCCCCGGTCGCCGGATCGAACCGGTTCAGGAACCACATCCGCTGCTGCGCCGGCGACAACGGCACCACTGCCGGGCGCGGCCCCGCGACGAGTGCGGGCCGATCATCGACCACCCCACCCTCGACGAGCTTCGCGAGCACCGCGACAGTAGGGCTGTCGAAGAAGTCACGAACATCGACCCGCACACCGAAATTCGCCTGCAGGCGGCCGATGGCACGGGTGGCGATCAGCGAGTTGCCGCCGAGCCGGAAGAAGTCGTCGTCCAGGCCGACGGCATCCACCTCGAGCAGCTCGGCGAACAACGCGGCGACAGCACGCTCGGTCGCCGTGCGCGGCTCCCGGTACTCGACGGTGGAGACCCGGAAGTCGGGCTCCGGCAATGCTTTCCGATCCAGCTTGCCACTGGCATTGATCGGCATCGCGTCCAGCTGCGTCAGCAGCGAAGGCACCATGTACTCCGGCATCGACGCCTTGACGTGCTCGACCAACTCGGCTTCGTCGAGCACCGCACCGTCGACGCTCACCACATAACCGACCAGCGCCTCGCCGGCGGCATGCCGATGCAGCACCACCGCCGCGTTACCCACCCGAGGATGCGCGGCCAGCACGGCCTCGATCTCCCCCAGCTCGATCCGCAGCCCGCGCAGCTTCACCTGAAAGTCGGTGCGCCCCAAATATTCCAGCTCACCGCGCGATTCCCGCACCAGATCACCGGTGCGATACATGCGCTCACCGGCCACGCCGTAGGGATTGGCGACGAACCGGTCAGCGGTCAACCCTGGCCGCGCCACATAGCCGCGCGCCAACTGGACACCCGACAGGTACAGCTCGCCGACAACCCCCACGGGCACCTGATCGAGATTCTCGTCGAGCACCAACAGCCCGGTGTCGTCGGCCGGGCCACCGATCGGCACCGACACCTCGTCCGCCGCGGTCACCTCGTGCGCGGTGACATCGACAGCCGCCTCGGTGGGCCCGTACAGGTTGTGCAACGCGGTCGACGACAACGCCCGCAGCCGCGCGGCGGTGGCGCCGGGCAGCGCCTCACCCGAAGCGAACACCATCCGCAGCGACGACAGATCCACGTCGGGACCCAGTTCACCGACGAACGCGGCCAGCATCGACGGCACGAAGTGCGTCACGGTGACCCGATGCCGCGCGATCAACGCCGCCAGATACCCGGGATCACCGTGGCGTCCCGGTTCGGCCACAACGAGCCGAGCCCCGATCTGCAAGGGCCAGAACAGTTCCCACACCGACACATCGAAGGTGAAGGGCGTCTTCTGCACCACCACATCGGCATCGGTCATGCCGTACCTACGCTGCCGCCAATCCAGGTTCGCCACGATCGCCCCGTGGGTCACCGCCACACCCTTCGGCCGGCCCGTGGAACCGGAGGTGAAGATGACGTAGGCCGTATTACCCGCCCGCACCCCCGAATCCACCTCGCCGGACGCCGCCGACCAATCGAGGTCATCGGTACGCAGCACCGGCACATCGCCGAGATCGGGCTCATCACACGCACGCGTCACGACCACCACCGGCCGCGCCACCTCGAGCACATAGCGCAACCGCTCCACCGGATGATCCGGATCCAGCGGCACATACGCGCCACCCGCGCGCACGATCGCGTGCACCGCGACGATCAACTCCACACCGCGCCGCACGGCCAACCCGACCAATGCCTCGGGCCCGACGCCCAACTCGACCAACCGCGCCGCCAGCACCCGCACCCTGGCATCGAACTCCGCGTAGGTCAGCACCACGTCACCGAACTGCACCGCGACAGCATCCGGCGTCCGCGCCACCTGCGCGGCCAACCGGTCGACCAGCGTCGCTGCCGCCACCTCCTCCATCCCCAGCGCCGCCATCGCATCACCCGCGAGCGAATCCAGCAGCACCCCGAAGGTCCCCTCGGCCGCATCGACCACGCCGGGGAACAACTCGGCGAGCACCACCTGTACGAGCGAGTCCGCGTCCAGCGCCCCACCGGTGAGCTCGGCCATCAGCGTGAGCTGGGCATCGAGCTCGGCATAGGACACCGCGGCACCGTCGAACTCGACCGCGATCCGCGCCGGATCCATCGCCGCGACCGTCGCCACCAGCGCTGCCAGCTGTTCTGTTTCGGCGCGCGCCGGAGTGGGGTTGGTCATCGCACACTGCCTTCCATTACCGGCCGCGGGTAACGCCACGCGACCGCACATACACTCGGAACTCCCCGGCTCGCGACCGGGGTGGGGTGGATCGGCGCGGGGTGGCCAACCTCGGGCACCCTGCCCGAAATCCACCCGCTCACACCGGATTCAGCGCGATCGGCTATGACACGATCGCGGCAATCCGGCTCGCCGCCACGCAACCAGCAATGACTCGGTTATCTCCCGACCTCCATCGTCAACCCCGACACCAAACGCGTCCGTAGACGATGAGAAGCGTATTCGTTTCGATAATAAACCGGACCAGATTCAGTCAAAATCTCGATACCGGCGAGTATTTACTGTGTCCGACCACACTATGTGAAATAACGTTGCACCAACGTTGCATCAACGTGACCCAGGTCACGAGAAGTCCGGAGACGACGAAGCCCCCGCCGTGCGAACGGCGGGGGCTTCGGCAGTCAGGTGGAGCGGCGACGCTTACTCGGCGTCGGGGGTGGTCTCCTCGACGGCAGCCGGCTCGGCGGCGGCCTCGTCTTCGACCGGGACGAGCGAGATCTTGCCGCGGTTGTCGATATCGGCGATCTCCACGCGCAGCTTGTCGCCGACGTTGACCACGTCTTCGACCTTGGCCACGCGCTTGCCGTTGCCCAGCTTGGAGATGTGCACCAGACCGTCGCGGCCCGGCAGGAGCGACACGAACGCACCGAAGGCGGTGGTCTTGACGACCGTGCCGAGGAAGCGCTCGCCGACCTTGGGCAGCTGCGGGTTGGCGATGGCGTTGATCATGTCGATCGCGGCCTGGGCCGAGGGCCCATCGGTCGCACCGACGAACACAGTGCCGTCATCTTCGATGGAGATGTTGGCGCCGGTTTCCTCGGTGATCTGGTTGATCATCTTGCCCTTGGGCCCGATGACCTCACCGATCTTGTCGACCGGGATCTTGATGGCCGTCACGCGCGGGGCGTAGGGGCTCATCTCGTCGGGATCGGTGATGGCCTCGGCCATCACGTCCAGGATGGTGGTGCGGGCGTCGTGCGCCTGGTTCAGCGCACCGGCGAGCACCTGCGAGGGGATGCCGTCGAGCTTGGTGTCCAGCTGCAGGGCGGTGACGAAGTCACGGGTGCCGGCAACCTTGAAGTCCATGTCGCCGAAGGCATCCTCGGCGCCGAGGATGTCGGTGAGCGCGACGTAGCGGACCTCGTCCTCACCCTTGTCGTTGGTGATGGTGTCGGAGACCAGGCCCATGGCGATACCCGCGACCGGCGCCTTCAGCGGCACACCGGCGTTGAGCAGCGACAGCGTCGAGGCACAGACCGAACCCATCGAGGTGGAGCCGTTGGAGGACAGCGCCTCCGAGACCTGACGGATGGCGTAGGGGAACTCCTCCTGCGAGGGCAGCACCGGCATCAGCGCACGCTCGGCGAGCGCGCCGTGGCCGATCTCGCGACGCTTCGGCGAACCGACGCGACCGGTCTCGCCGGTGGAGAACGGCGGGAAGTTGTAGTGGTGCATGTAGCGCTTGGAGGTCTCCGGGCCGAGCGAGTCGACCTGCTGCGCCATCTTCACCATGTCGAGGGTGGTGACGCCCATGATCTGGGTCTCGCCGCGCTCGAAGATCGCCGAACCGTGGGCGCGCGGGATCACGTCGACCTCGGCCGACAGCTGGCGGATATCGGCCAGGCCGCGACCGTCGATGCGGAAACCGTCGGTGAGGATGCGCTGGCGAACCAGCTTCTTGGTGACCGAGCGGAACGCGGCACCCAGCTCCTTCTCGCGACCGGTGAAGTCCTCACCCAGACGGGAGAGCACCTCGGCCTTGATCTCGTCGATCTTGGTTTCGCGGGCCTGCTTGTCGGCGATGCTCAGCGCCTGGTTCAGCTCGACCTTCGAGGTGCCCTCGACAGCCTCGAACACGTCGGGACCGTACGGCGGGAAGAGCGGGAACTCCTGGGTCGGCTTCGCGGCCAGCGCGGCCAGGTCGGCCTGGGCGCGGACCAGGCGCGCGATGAACGGCTTGGCGGCTTCCAGACCCTCGGCCACCACGGCCTCGGTCGGGGCCTGCGCACCGTCTTCGATCAGCGCGATGACCTTGTCGGTGGCCTCGGCCTCGACCATCATGATGGCGACGTCGCCGGTGTCGGTGACGCGGCCCGCGACGACCATGTCGAACACGGCGCCTTCGAGCTGCTCGACGGTCGGGAACGCGACCCACTGGCCACCGATGAGGGCGACGCGGACGCCACCGATCGGGCCGGAGAACGGGATGCCCGAGAGCTGAGTCGACGCCGAGGCGGCGTTGATGGCCACCACGTCGTAGAGGTCGGCCGGATTCAGGCTCAGGACCGTGACGACGACCTGGATCTCGTTGCGCAGACCGTCGATGAAGGTCGGGCGCAGCGGCCGGTCGATCAGGCGGCAGGTCAGGATCGCGTCGGTGGAGGGGCGGCCCTCGCGACGGAAGAACGAGCCGGGGATGCGGCCCGCGGCGTACATGCGCTCTTCGACGTCGACCGTCAGCGGGAAGAAGTCGAACTGGTCCTTGGGGTGCTTGCCCGCGGTGGTCGCCGACAGCAGCATGGTCTCGTCGTCCAGGTAGGCGGCCACGGAACCCGCGGCCTGCTTGGCCAGACGGCCGGTCTCGAAGCGGATGGTGCGGGTGCCGAAGCTACCGTTGTCGATCAGCGCGACCGATTCGAAAACTCCGGGCTCGACCTCGACCGCAGTCGAAGGGCGTTCAGTTGTCTGCGTCATATTTTCTTCTCTCGACCTCTCGTCTCGCTGGTCGCGCTGCCGTTTCCAGGCGTACTTTTCCCCTGGTGGGCGCGAACCCAGCTGTCGTCAGCCGTACCGGACACGGACACGTGGAAACCCTCCTGGCGTCCACGCGCAGCACCCGGCCGTGTCCCCTTGGCTGAAACATTCCACGCTGGAACATTCCACAAATAGGGCAACGCGGAGGCGATCATCGATCGAAGCCCGACGGCGGCGAGAACAACGCCTGCCGAAAGGCCACTACCGAAGACCGACGCCACGCGGACGGATGCATACGGCTGTCACATGTTGTAATGCAGCCGGGAACCCGATGGTCCCCGAATACACGAATAGCCAACGAGAAGAAGTGTACTTCTTCTCGTTGGCCAGGTGTCGACCGCCTCTACGAGGAGGCGTGTCTGATTCAGATCAGCGACGCAGACCCAAGCGCTCGATGAGCGAACGGTAGCGGTTGATGTCGTTGGCCTGCAGGTACTTCGACAGGCGACGACGACGACCGATCAGGGCCAGCAGGCCGTGGCGGGTGTGGTGATCGTGCTTGTGCTGCTTCAGGTGCTCGGTCAGGTCCGAGATCCGCTTCGACAGCAGCGCGATCTGCGCCTCCGGCGAGCCGGTGTCGGTGGGGTGCAGGCCGTACTCGGCGAGGATTGCCGACTTCTGCTCAGTGGTCAGCGCCATGTGGCTCGACTCCTATTTTTCAGTTCCGCGCTCGAAGGTCCGGTTACCCGGGATGGGCGCCACCGCGGACCGCAGCAAACCCGAGGAGCCACTTTACCGGACGCTCGAACGCGCTACCGAATCGGCCTTAGGCATCGGCGGCGGTGAGTACCTTGCGCGCGGCCTCGACATCGCGGCCCATCGCCTCGACCAGATCGTCGATGGTGTCGAATTTGCGCATCCCGCGCAGTTGTTCGACGAAATCGACACCGACGTGCTGGCCGTAGAGGTCGGCCTCGCCGTCGAGGACGAACGCTTCGACGGTCCGTGAGCGACCGGAGAACGTGGGGTTGGTGCCGACCGAGATCGCGGCCATCGCGCGCTCGCCGGGGGCGGCCTGACCGATCGTCGGGCCCGCGCCGAGCACGGTGAACCACCCCGCGTACACCCCGTCGGCCGGGATCGCGGCGTGCATCGGCGGGGCGACGTTGGCGGTCGGGAAACCGAGCCCGCGACCACGCCCGTCACCGTGCACGACGACACCTTCGACGCGATGGGGGCGCCCGAGCGCCTCGGCGGCGGCGGCCATATCCCCCGCGTCGACACAGGCGCGGATATAGGTGGAGGAGAAAGTGACGGCGTGTTCGCCGAGCAGGGTCACCCCGTCGACCTCGAAGCCGAACCGCTCGCCGAGGTCGCGCATCGTGTCGACGGTGCCTGCGGCCTTCTTGCCGAAGGTGAAGTTGTCGCCGACCACGACCTCGGTGACGTGCAGGCGCTCGACCAGCAGGTTGTGGACGTATTCGCCCGGGGTGAGCTTCATGAATTCCTGGGTGAACGGCATCACGCAGAAGACGTCGATCCCGAGTTCCTCGGCCAGCTCCGCGCGGCGGGTCAGGGTGGTCAGCTGTGCGGGATGCGAACCGGGTCGCACCACTTCCATGGGGTGCGGATCGAAGGTCATCAGGACCGAGGGAACGCCACGCTTGTCCGCCGCGGCGACCGCGCGGCTGATCAGCTGCGCGTGCCCCCGATGTACCCCGTCGAACACGCCGATCGTGAGAACGCAACGCCCCCAGTCCGCGGGCACGTCGTCGAGACTTCGCCATCTCTGCACAGAGCGAAGCCTACGCAAAGCGGTGCGCGAACAGAATTCCGGTGTGAGGCGGATCGCCGGTGCGCCGTTCGTCGATGTGTCATTCGGGCCAGGGATGCCTAACATTGGTGATGTGCCAGCCAAACGAGATGTCGCGACCCGTAGCGCGCTGACGCAGCCCGCCGAGCAGGCCGAACTCAGCCCCACGATCGCCCCGGAACTGTCGGCGGTGGCACAGGATTATCTGAAGGTCATCTGGACCGCCCAGGAGTGGTCGCAGGAGAAGGTGTCGACGAAACTGCTGGCCGAGCGGATCGGCGTGTCGGCGTCGACGGTGTCGGAAGCGGTCCGCAAGCTCACCGACCAGGGGCTGGTCGAGCACGCCCGCTACGGCGCGATCACCCTGACCGAACACGGCCGGCGCGCCGCGGTCGCGATGGTGCGCCGCCACCGGCTGATCGAGACGTTCCTGGTGAACGAACTCGGCTACGGCTGGGACGAGGTCCACGACGAGGCAGAGGTCCTCGAACACGCCGTCTCGGACCTGCTCATGTCCCGCATCGACGCGAAACTCGGCCATCCCGACCGCGACCCCCACGGCGATCCCATCCCGTCGGTCGACGGTGCCGTTCCCACTCCGCCCGCCCGCCAGCTCAGCGACTTCGCCGCGGGCGAATCCGGCCGGGTGGCCCGCATCTCCGACTCCGACCCCGCCATGCTGCGCTATTTCGACTCCGTCGGGATCGCCCTCGACACCGCCATCGCCGTCGAGGAGCGCCGCGATTTCGCCGGCACCATCGCCGTGCGCATCGCCTCGGCGGACTCCCCCACCGAACTCGGAACCCTTGCCGCCGAAGCTATTTGGCTCACCGCATAGCTCACGCGAGGTGGTTCCGGATCAGCAGTTGAAGTAGGCGCGGAGGCGGTCCGGTACGCCATCGGCGGAGGCACTCGACCAGCAGGTGTCGTGGGGAAACCGGACGTAGGTGGTCCAGGTTCCCGCTGTGCGGGTGATGACGCGCTGGTTGTCGCCCGGGGTGTCCCAGCGGATGACGGCCCATTGCCCGTCGCAGTCGGGGATGGTGGCGGCGGGTCCGGGATCGACGCCGAGTTCGGTTTCGATCGTGGATTCGGCGCAGGCGGGAGCCGGTTCGGGGGTGGTGTCCTGGAAGCGGAGTTGACCGGTAGCGGTGCCGCCCGGGGTGAGCAGGAACAACGTGTGCATCCCTTCGGGAACAGGATTCGTTCCCAAGGGCGCGCTCATCCCGAAGCGATAGCAACCGATTTCGGTGACGAAAGCCGCCCGGCCTTGCTCATCGGTGACACCGTCGCGACGCAGCGTTTCCACCGTCTCGCCGACGGGGATGTCGTTGCTCGCCGGATCACACGGCTGCTGCAGCGAAAGGTGTACCGGCACACCGGGAACGGGAATCCCGGACAGGGTCACGGTGTTCAGGACGACCGTACCGGTCGCGAGTTCCGGCGGCCGGGCGGTGGCCGCCGGAGTGGTGGAGGCAAGCGCGGAATTCGACTGGCCGCCGGCAGAAGTACCGGACGGCGGACCGCCGGGTACAACGGCCGGAGCCGCGCTGGGAGTGGCGACCGATATCGGTGCGGAACTCGCGATCGTCGGGCGCACCGAACTCGGTGCCGACGTCTGCGGATCACCGCCCCCGCAGGCCGCGAGCAACAGCGTCGCACCGGCGACGACGCCGATCCAGGTCTTCCCGATCGCGGTCATGGTCTGCCCTCCGACGCGCAAGCTGTACAACCTCGCTATCGCCCGATCCGAGCAGGTCGTTAACTCTGCGTCCACCACCCCTGACACCCGGCCGGTTCCGCCACCGCAATCCGGTGACTCGGCATCTGGCAGGCCGGATGATGCCGGGTACCCCGACGTGGCGCCCTGTTCGATTCGGTGGGGTCCGACGCCAGGAGCTCAGCTCGCGCGGCCGTCGAGGACACGGAGCGTGACCGATTCGGCCGCCGGTTGCCGGTATTCGGTGAACAGGGCCGCGACGAGCTCGCCACGGCTGGTGACACCCGTTTTGTCGAAGATGGATTTCACGTGGTCGCGCACGGTGTGCGCGGAGACGAGCAGGTGCCCGGCGATGGCGGCGGTGGACAGCCCCGCCGCGATCAGTTCGGTGACCTCGAGTTCGCGGCGGGTCAGTTCATAGGCCGCGACCACGAGTGCGGCGACGTCCGACGGGGTCGCGTGTTCGATCACCAGCGCCGTCGTACTCGGTTCGCCGTTCGCGTCGCGCAGGCACGAGGCGTGGCAGACGAGCCACTGCCCGGTCAGGGTGCGGATGCGAATGCGGGCGCTGTCGCCGGTGAGGCGTGCGCGTCCGGCGGTACTGAGAATCCAGACAGGCAAGGGCAATGCGAGACCGGCGGCGGTGGTGGTGGACGGGCCAGGCGGCATCAGCGCGAGCAGCTCACGGGCCTCGTCGTTCACCGAGAGCAGTGTGCCATCGGCGCCGAACAGGAGCAGACCGGGTGCGTGGTTGCCCTCCGAGCTCGCGGTCGAAGGGCGGGCGAAACCGCGCAGGCGGCGGGCCATCGGGGCCGAGAGTGTTTGCAGCACAGCGATATCAGCCGCGGCGAACGCCGCCCTGCCGCGTTCCCGGAACAGACTGACCTGGCCCCAGCCCTGCCCGTCCACCCGCAGCACGGCCCGCAGCTCGTCACCGAAACCGCGCGGCCGCATGAAGTTGCGATACAGCGGGCTCAGTGTCGGCCGGTCACCTGTCACCGCGCGCAATCCGGCCACCGGCACCGGCGCCACCGCGAGATCGCGGAACAGGTTGACGTGCTCGGCGAACAGCTCCGACTCCCAATAGATTCCACATCCGCCCTCGTGCAGGTTCTCCACCCGCACCGGCGCGGTGGTCAGCCCGTTGACCGGATCGGTGGCCACCCACACCGCCGCGTCGAAATCCACCGCCCGGCGCAGTCGGGTGGAGGTCTGCGCGAACAACTCGTGCGCGTCCGGCGCGGCCGCGATCCCGGCGAGCAGAGCGGTCATCGAAGGTGCGGCCGGGGCGGTCATGCACCTCATTGTCGTCGTGTTCCACAGCCGAGGCCATCCCGCAATCGGGGGGTCGTGCCGCGCGGAGACCGCCGACGCAGGCCACACGCGGCGGTGGAGAAGCGGCGGCCCGCATCCCGCAAACGCGGGATTCCACTGCGGCCCGCACGCGAGCACGCTGATCACGGAGCGTGCACGACGCTGTGCACGCCATCGAATGAGATTGCGCGGCAATGCCGTCCGACGACAGGAGTCGACATGCGAATCGGGATCATCGGCGCGGGAGTGGCCGCGGTGGGACTGCTCGACGCGCTCGCTCGCGCCGAAGCAGCGCCGGGCACGATCACGGTATTCGAGGCAACCGCGGCAGTCTGGCGCGGTCGTGCCTACCAGCACGACGTGCCCGCGGTGCGGGTGAACGCCCCGCCCGGGTTGATGTCGGTGCGCGCGAACGATCTCCGACATTTCGAACGGTGGCTGACGCGGCAACCGGAGGCGATGCGCTTCCTCGACCCCGGATTGGGGCAGCCGATCGTGCCACGCGCGATGTACGGGGAGTACCTCGAACACGCGGCGCGGACGTCGATCGCCCGGCTGCGGCGCGACGGGTGGCAGGTCAGCGTCGTGAACGACCGAGTCACCGGGATCGCCGAGGGCAAGCTGCGCACCGAGGGCGGTGTGACGCATCCCGTCGATCGCGTGGTGCTCTGCGTCGGCAGCGGCCGACCCCGCGATCAGTACGGGCTGACCGGAGCACCCGGCTATATCGACGAGCCGTACCCGCTCGCGCACTCCCTCGCCGAGGTCGACCCCGAAGCTCGGGTCGCCGTGATCGGCAGCGGCCTGACCGCCGTCGACATCACCGCGGCACTGACCGCCAACGGCCATCGCGGGCCGATCACCCTGCTCTCGCGCAGCGGCATCCTGCCGTTCGTCCAACAGCGGCCACGACCACTGGCACCGCGGCACCTCACGCCGGCCGCCGCGCTGGATCTCGCCGCCGGCGGTGTGGTCTCGTTCACCGATGCGGTCGCGCTGCTGCGGGCCGAATTGGCTGAACTGGGTGAGAATTTCGAGGAGTTCGCCGCCGAGATCCGCGACACGGGCACCGAAGACCCGGCGCGACGGCTGCGCCGCCAGCTCACCGAGGTCGATTCCACCCTGCTCGGTCGACGCCTGCTCACGATGGCGATTCGTACGATGGGCCCGATCCTGTGGCCCGCACTGACCGACGCCGACCGGATAATGTTGCGTACCACCCATTTCCGCACGATCAGCAGCCTCAGCTCACCCATGGTCCCGCACAATGCGGAAATCCTGCTGCGCCTGCTGGATTCGGGTCAGGTCCGGTTGCGCACCGGAATCACCGCGATCACGGCGGCTGAGACGGAGTTCACGATGACCGGCGAATCCGCATGGAACGCCGATGTCGTGATCAACGCCGTCAACCCGCCCGCCTACGTCACCCCGCAGGACACGGAGTCACTGATCGCCGACCTACTCGATAGTGGCGCAGCGGAATTCGCGCCCACCGGCGGCCTGCTGACATCCGCAACGCCCGTCGGCGGCTGGCACGTTCTCGGCAACCTGGCCGCGGATTCGATGTTCATCGCCACCAACCCACCCGGGCTCGCCGCCGAAGCGGCAAGGCTGGCCGACCACCTGACGAAGGAGACCGGCCTACCTCAACCGGCAGCGCCGATGGTGAGCATCTGATCTCCGCGGCCGTGCGGGATGGCCGACACCGAGCACGCCGGTCAGTCGCCGATCCCCCTTGGCCGCACCACCATCACCGAGCCCGCACGCTTACCGCTCTCCTCGAGCAGCGCGATGGCCCGGCCGCGTGGGTCGATGGCGGCGTAGACGCCCTTGATACCGACGGGTTCCAGCCAGCGACCGGTGCGCAGGTCGGTGGCCTGGGATTCGTCGATGTCGCGCAGCGGGAACGCGGTTTTGACCGCCGCGTCGACGTCGAGACTGAGCAGGGGCTCGTCGGCTTCGGCGGCAGCCGCGAGTTCTTCGAGTGTCCGGGCGTGCTCGAGCGTGAAGGGGCCGACCCTGGTGCGGCGCAACGCGGTCAGGTGGCCACCCACGCCGAGCGCCGCACCGAGATCCCGGGCCAAGGCCCGGATGTAGGTGCCGGACGTGCACTCGACATCCACGTCGAGATCGACGAACTCCCCGACATCGCGGCGGGCGAGGACGTCGAACCGCGACACTGTGACCGGCCGGGCGGCCAACTGCACCTCTTCGCCGGCACGCACGCGCGCATAGGCCCGTTCGCCGTCGACCTTGATGGCGCTCACCGTGGCGGGCACCTGCTCGATATCGCCGGTCAGCGCCGCCACACCGGCCGCGATCTCGTCGTCGGTGACGTGCAGCGCGGGCGTCGTCGCGGTGACTTCCCCCTCGGCGTCGTCGGTGTTCGTGGCTTGGCCGAGCCGGATCGTCGCGGTGTAGGCCTTGGTGGTGAGCAGCAGCTGGCCGAGCAGTTTCGTGGCCCGCTCCACCCCGAGCACCAGCACACCGGTGGCCATCGGGTCGAGCGTGCCCGCATGCCCGACCTTCTTGGTCTGCAACAGCTTTCGGCCGCGCGCCACGACATCGTGGCTGGTGAGCCCGCTGTCCTTGTCGACGATCACGAGACCGCCCAGCTCGCCGACCCGCGACACGCGCGCCGCCATCAGCCGTGCGCGATCGCGGTCAGGATCAGCCCGTCGGCGATCAGCCAACTGCCGTCGAACTGCGTCAGCGGGGCGCCGCCGTCGTTCGTCAGACCCGGCACCAGCAGCTTCGTGTGAAAGGTTCCGGAACCGGAATCCGAGGTGCGGGAATCTATCTCGAACGTGATGTGGGCGTCCTCGAAACCGAGCCAGCGCAATGTCAGCGGGAACCAGGCCTTGAAGGTGGCTTCCTTGGCACAGAACAACAGGCGATCCAGGTGCAGGCCCTCGCCGTCCGTGTCGGACAGCCACTTGCGTTCGGCGGGCAGGCTGACCGAATCGAGCACGCCCTCGGGCAGCGCGCCGTGCGGTTCGGCATCGATGCCGACCGAACGAAAACGCAACGCGTGCGCCATCGCGGCGGCCCGGTAGCCGTCGCAATGGGTGAGGCTGCCGACGATGCCACGGGGGAACAGCGGCATGCCACGCTCACCCTTACCGATCGCGACGGGCTGCTCACCGAGCTCTTCGAGCGCGAGGCGAGCGCAGTGCCTGGCGCCGATGAAATCGCGGCGGCGCTTCTCGACGGACTTGGCGATGAGGTGCTCTTCGGCGGGATGCGCCGTCAAGTCCTCGGGAAACACCAACAACTCCGCCGAAGCCACACTCCGCGGCAAAATCCTCTCCAGCAAGTGCTTGTCCGCCTCTCCGCGTATTCAGGCCAGACTCAGGTGCCGGTTGGGTCAGCGTCGGCGTCTGGCGGTACCGGGTGGGCGGGGATTGCTCGTACCCGGTGAGTTACCGATGTGCTTACGAAATCAGGTGGTGGGATCTCGTGCAAATTCACTGGTCAGATACCTCGGCGGCGGTCGGATTTGGCTCGCATTTCGGCGGCTGCGGCTTCCATCTCCGGTGTCACCTTGAAGTGGCCGCCCCAGGCATTGAGGTCGCCCTCGGCGTATTCGGGGTCGGGGAGGATCTGTCGCAGTAGGGGGTCGGGCATGCCTCGGCGTTTCCATTCGCGGGGGTAGCCGAGGGAGACCTCTTCGAAGCGGACGCCGTCGTAGTAGGTGGTGCGGGGGATGTGCAGGTGGCCGTAGACCGAGCAGACCACGTTGTAGCTGGTGTGCCAGTCGGCGGTCAGGTCGGTGCCGCACCACAGCGAGAACTCCGGGTAGAACAGGATGTCGGTGGGCTGGCGGACCAGGGGGAAGTGGTTGATCATCACCAGCGGGGTTTCCGGCGGCAGGGCGTCGAGGCGGCGCTGGGTGTACTGGACGCGGGCGTGGCACCAGGCGTCGCGGGTGAGGTACGGGTCGGGGGTCAGCAGGAACTCGTCGGTCGCGACGACATTGCGTTCGCGCGCCAGCGCCAAACCCTCCGCCTTGGTCTTCGTGCCCGCCGGACGCCACGAGTAGTCGTACAGCAGGAACATCGGGGCGAGGGTGACCCCGCCGCCGTACTTCTCGGCACCCGAACCCGTCCACACCGGGAACGGGTCCTCCGGCGTCACGACATCGAGGTCACGGCACATCGCCACGAGATAGTCGTAGCGCGCGGCCCCGTGCATCTGCACCGGATCCTTCGGCGTCGTCCACAGCTCGTGATTGCCCGGCACCCAGATCACCTTGGCGAAGCGGCCGCGCAACAACTCCAGCGCCCACCGCACCTCCTCGGCCTTCTCCCCCACGTCCCCGGCCACGATCAGCCAGTCCTCGGGCGAATCGGGCACGATCTGCTCCACCACAGGCTTGTTCCCCTGATGTCCCACATGCACATCGCTGACCGCCATCAACTTCGGAATCACCTGTCCACAGTGGCACACCGACCGCCGAGCGGTGCGCGAGCACCCGCCACAGACCGCGCCCGCCTCCCCGTGAACGGTTAGGATTTCCCGGATAACGTTGTGTCACTGCAATTCTGGGGGATCTTGTGCTGTTGGCAAAAGGGGGCAACTGTGTGCTGCCCGAGGGACGGGTCGAGGTTGAGCCCGGCCTGTTGAACGGCTCGCTTCCGCAGCTGTTCGCGGTGTGTCTCGACGACACCGGTCGGCTACGCGCGGCAGGCGACCTGGTTGTCCCCGGTGGGGAACGCTCGACCGACGGTGCGGTCGAGGTCGAGGAGGGTGCGGTCCGGGTCGACCCGAATCTGGTCGACCCGGCGATCGCCCGGGTGGTGGTCGTCGTCAGCGCCGGCGAGCGCGGGTTCGCCGGCCGCGAGATTCGGACCGTCGTGCGGGCCGGCAGCACGGAGATCGTCGCGGTGAGCAGCGGATTCTCGGCGGAGAAGCTCGTCATGCCGGTCGAGCTGTATCGCCATCAGGGGCGATGGAAGGTTCGCCACCTCGGCGAGGGCTACGCGAACGGGATCGTCGGCCTCGCGCACGACATCGGACTAGCGCTGCCTGCGCAGCCCGACCTCGGCCCTCGATCCGCGAACGCGACGACAGGTTCAGGTCGATCGACGCCGGCCGCAGGCCCAGCCGTGGCGCCCGCGGCGCCCGGCGGCGAACCGCAGACACCGGGCGCACGGATCGCCGGTGTTCTGATGGGCCTCGCGATCTTGCTGTTCTTCGGCGCCCTCGCCTTCATCAGCCTGCCCGAGTCCGGCGATGCCGGCGTCAAGTGCGGCACCGAGGTGATGGATGCCGACGATGTGTGCGTCACCGACAACACCGTCCGCCACAACCGCGACGAACAGGAAGATATCAACCAGCGAGGCGATTTCCTCGGGCTCTTCTGCTTCGTCCCGCTCGCGCTGGTCGGCGCCGCCGTCATCTACGGCTCGGTGAAGAAGGACTCGCCCGGCTAGCCGCGCTGGAGCGCCCCGGCTCCGGCGACCGGACGACGTATCCGCCCGGTCCGCCCGTCAGGCGGCGAGCAAGCCGTCGACGAAAGCCAGCACCTTCTCCCGCGCTTCGACGCCGACCTCTTCGTGTCCGCCCGGGTACTGCGCGAACTCCACTCGGGTGCCCGCCGAACGCATCTGCGTGAGCAGCGCGAGCGTCATCGGCAGCGGAACCACGGTGTCGGCCGCGCCGTGGGCGATCAGGATCGGTTGTCGATAGCCGAGCGTCGGGACGACCATGTAGTCGTGCAGGGCGGCGCCGATACCGTTGGCGGACAGAGGTTTCGCGAGCAGTGAGCCGATCGACGCACCGCCGACGGCCCGGTCGAAATCGTCGACACAGCTGGTGGCTACGGCGTCGACCACCTCGCGCCCGCGGGCGCTGAGCAGGCCGTTCACATCCAGGTCCGGTCGGGTGGCGCGCAGCCCGGCGAGCATGCCCGCGAACGGGCCGACGAGCCGGTCCACGATCGGCAGGTTCGGGATGCTCGGGTCGAGCCGGGACAGGATCTGTTCGAAATTGGATTCCGGCGCCAGCGCCACGGTGCCGCGGAAATCGAGTTCGGGCGCGTAGTCGTCGGCGAGATTGCCGGTGCCCAGCGCGGCATGCCCGCCTTGGGAACCGCCGACCACGGCCCAGGTCTTCGCCAGGCTCGGCTCCGCGGCCCGTGCCGCACGCACCAGGTCGATCGTGGCCGTGGCCTCGGTGCGGGTGTGCAGATAAGGGTGCACGGTATCGGAGCCGGCCGACAGGCCGAGGTAATCCGGGGCGAGGACCGCCCAGCCGCGATCGAGGAATGCCTGCAGCAGCGGGCGCTCGTTGCGGGCCTGGTTGGTGGTGAGGCCGCAGTGGGGCGCGAGGCCGCTGGTCCCGTGATCCCACGCGACGACCGGATACCCGCCTGCCGGCGCGGGCGACTCCGGGAGCAGCAGCAGGCCGGCCGCCGCCGTGGTGCCGCGCGTCGCGCCCTCCGTGCGATATTCGACGATGGCCGCGCGCGACCATTCACCCCAGCCCGCGGGCAGCGCGGTGTGCGAGATCAATTGTCCGGGCGCGCTGGGCACCGCCTGCGCCGCGGGCAGCCCACCTACCGCACCGATCAGGACCAGCGCCGCGGACACGGCCACCCGGCTACCTCGGGAAATCACCTTGCGCACGGTCTCCGCCTCCATCGTCGGCACGTCGTCCCTTCGACGGTAGGCGATCGTCGGCGGGGAAGCGCGGTCATACATTGCATCGTCATCAATCCCCCTGCGCATCAACGGATTCCCCGCGCAGCTACGCGGCACCGTGCGGGAGTTCGGCACCTACCTTGGCCCACCGCCCCGATCGTGCGCGAGCGACGACAGCGAGCAACCGGCCCAGCATGAAGACGACCAGGCCGGTCCAGATGCCGGCGACGCCCCAGTCGAAGATCAATGACAGCCAGATCAGCGGGAGGAAGCCGATCAGGGCGGCAGCCAGGGTCGCCGTGCGCAGGAAGGCGGCGTCGCCCGCGCCGAGCAGGACACCGTCGAGGGCGAAGACCGCCCCGGCTACCGGGATCATCGCGACGAAGAACCACCAGATGACGTGGGTGCGGTCGAGGACCTGGAGGTCATCGGTGAACAGCAGCGGGATCACCGCCGCCCCCGCGGCGAAGGCGGCGGCCAGGAGCAGCGAGAAGGCGACCGACCATGCGGTGACTCGGCGCGCGATTGCCTTGGCGCCGTCGGCACTACCCGCGCCGAGCGCCGCGCCGACCAGCGTCTGGGCGGCGATGGCGAGTGAATCCAGGGTCAGGGCCAGGAAGTTCCAGAGTTGCAGGACGACCTGATGGGCCGCGACGGAGGCGGCGCCGAAACGGGCGGCCACCGCGGCGGCGGACACGAAACAGATCTGGAAGGACAGGCTGCGGACGATGAGGTCGCGGCCGAGGACGAGTTGCGCGCGCATCACCGCGAGTTGTGGACGCAACGAAACACGTTCGCGCAGCAAGGCATAGGCGAACAGGACGCCCGAAACCGACTGCCCGACGAGATTGGCCACCGCCGAACCGGCCAGCTCCATCCGCGGCGCGCCGAGTAGTCCGTACACCAGCACCGGACACAGCACCGCCGAAAGTGCCAGGCCCACAATCACATAGGTCAGTGGCCGTCGCACGTCCTGCACACCGCGCATCCAGCCGTTGCCCGCCATCGCCAGCAGGATCAGCGGCACGCCGAACAGCGCGATCCGCACCCAGATCAGTGCTTCGCCGGCGATCTCCCCACCGCCGGAGAGCACCGAACACAGCGGCACCGCGAACAATTGGATCACCGCGACGATCACGAAGCCCACCGCCAGCCCCACCCAACTGGCTTGGACGCCTTCCTCGACCGCGCCGACCCGGTCCCCCGCACCGTGTCTGCGGGCCGCGCGCGCGGTGGTTCCGTAGGACAGGAACGTCAGCTGGGTGCTCACCGTCCCGAGAATCACCGCGCCGACGGCCAGCCCGGCCAGCGCCAGCGCGCCGAGTCGGCCGACCACCGCGATGTCGAAAAGCAGATACAGCGGCTCGGCGACCAGCACTCCGAGGGTGGGCACCGCGATACCCAGGATGCGTCGGGGCCCCGCCCGGTCGACCTCGTCGCCGGTCACGGCCTCGTCCATCGGTTCAGCGGACCCCACACCGACCTCCCACCCTTGTCATGGACCCATGGCCCGGAACGCGCTGTCGACCTGCCGATGGTGGCACACCCCACCGACACCGCCGCCCAGCGCGCGAATCGACGCACCAGGCCGGGGGCCGGCGGCGAGCACCTCGACCTCGCTCGCCGCCCTCCGAGCAACCCTCGGCGACCGGTACGTGCGCCGCCTCTGCGTCGCCGTGTTCTTCCCGTTCGGCACCTTCGTCGCACTGGCCACCTTCGGCCAGGCCCTGCTGGAACCGTCCGGCGTCAGCGCCGACGCGGCAAGCATCGTGCGCTGGTGAACGTCCTCGCCGGGGTGGTCGGCTGCGCGGTGATACCGGTCGCGGTCCTACGCCGCGGCGTCGAACTCCCCGCGGTCATGATCGGCCTCGTCGCCCTCGCCCCCGGCCTGGCAACTGGCTTCCTGGCCTTCACGTTCTGCGACACCACCACGATCCCCGGCGTCCCCCTCGCCCTACGGCTGCGCCGCGACTCCGCCGTCATCTGACCAAGCCACCGGACGCACTGGCGCGGTCCGGTGACATCACCTCATCCCAGCGCGGTGATCAGCGCGCGCACAACATCGTCGGGGTTGCCGTAGGTGGTGTAGCCGGCGGCGAAGCGGTGGCCGCCGCCGCCGAAAACGCCGGCTACCGCGGCGACGTCGATGCCGTCGGTGCGGCCGGGGGCGGAGTCGCGGGAACGCAGCGAGACCGTCCAGCGGTCGTTCTGGCCGCGAGCTTCCTTGAAGACGGCGGCGATCCCTGCTTCGGCAGTGGTGCGAATGACGTCGATGACGCTTTCGACCTCTTCGGGGCCCACGTCGTGGGTGTCGGCGGCGCGAACGAGCGCGTAGACCAGACCGACACCGGCGGCGGAGGGCACGACCACCGCGGTGGACAGCACCTTCGACAGCATCGGCAGCCAGGTATAGGGGTGGGTATCGAGCAGAACTCGGGTGATCTCGGTGCCGTCGATGCCGGTGGCGAGCAGGCGCTCGGCCATGGCGTGGCTGCCGGGACGGGCCCAGCGGAACGAGCCGGTGTCGGTGACCAGGCCCGCGAACAGGCAGTGCGCGATGGGGGCATCGATCTCCACACGCCAGGCGTCGAGCAGGCGGGTAACGAGTTCGGTGGTCGAGGCCGCGGATTCGTCGATCAGATCGACGGTGCCGAAGCCGTCGTTGGCGCGGTGGTGATCGATCACCAATGTCATGGTGGCACCGGGTAATCGGTCGGCCAACGAACCGAGTCGACTGCGCGCCCCGCAGTCGACGACGATCAACAGATCGACCACCTCGGGTACCTGCGCGGGCGGTACCACAAGCTCCACCCCCGGCAGCGTGCGTAACGACGCGGGCAGATCAGCGGGCTCGGCGAAGGACACGCACACCGGCACATCGCGCCGGCGCAGCGCCAAAGCCAGTGCCAGCCCGCTACCGACGGTGTCGGCATCTGGCTGCACGTGGCACAGGATCGTCACCGAGCGCGCCGCCGCCAGTGCGGCGACGGCCGCGCCCAGTTCGGTCCCGTCGCGGACGCTGGTCATCCGGCCACCGGTCGCCGGCCCGACAAGGCGGTGCCCACCGGGCAGGACGCGGCGTCCTGCGTGGTCACTCGAGCTACCGGGCGCTGACCGGACATGCCTGCCTACTCGTCTTCGTCGTCGCGATCGACCTTGTACGGGTCGGCCTCGCCCGCGTGCTTGGCGTTGGCGGCGACCTTGGCCACCTCGTCGTCGATGGCGCGAGCCCTGGCGAGCAACTCTTCCATCTCGCGGGCCACCTCGGGCACCTTATCGAGTGTGAAAGACAGGATCGGGGTGAACTTCACTCCGGTCCCCGCGCCCACCTTCGACCGCAACACACCCTTGGCCGCATCCAACCCGGCGGCGGCTTCGGCGTAGTCGGGTTCGGCGTCGATGGTCTCGCCCATGACCGTGTAATAGATATTCGCCTCGCGCAGATCGCCGGACACCTTGGCATCGGTGACGGTGACGAACCGCAGCCGCGGATCCTTGATCTCGTATTCGATCGCGGTGGCCACGATCGCGGAAATCCGCTTGGCGAGCCGGCGTGCCCTGGCTTGATCCACCATGGCGGTGCTCCTTTCTATGGCGGCGTGGGTGAGGCCAGGGCCTTGACACCCATGCCGCAGCCTCAGTCTTCGGGTCCGAAGATCCGGCGGCGTACTGCCAGCAACTCTATCTCCGGACGCGCGGCAACGTGCCGCTCACATTTGTCGAGCACCTCGTTCAGGTGTCCCGTTTCCGCACTGACCATGGCCACACCGAGCAGTGCCCGGCGGTGCAGGTCCTGATCTCCGGCTTCGGCGGCATTCACGCCGAAGCGCTTTCCCAGCTCGGCGAGGATCGGCCGGATCACCGACCGCTTCTCCTTGAGCGAATGCACGTCACCGAGCAGTAGATCGAATTCGAGCGCACCGATGAACAGCGGTGCTCACCTCCTGATAGATGGGGTAGCCGCAAGACCCCACGCCGCACCCGACGAATCGGATGCGGCGTGGGTCGAACGGTTATTGCGTTTGATCAGTCGCGCGGCTTTTCACGAAGCTCGTAAGCCTCGATGATGTCGCCGTCCTTGATGTCGCTGTAGGTGACGGTCATACCGCACTCGAAACCTTCGCGCACCTCAGGAGCGTCGTCCTTCTCCCGCTTGAGCGAGGAGATGGTCATCGTCTCCGCGATCACTCGGCCGTCACGGATCAGGCGCGCCTTGGCGTTGCGCTTGACCGAGCCCGAGGTGACCATGCAACCGGCGATGTTGCCGATCTTGGACGAACGGAAGATCGCGCGGATCTCGGCGCGGCCCAGCTCGACCTCTTCGTAGATCGGCTTGAGCATGCCCTTGAGGGCCTTCTCGATCTCGTCGATCGCCTGGTAGATGACCGAGTAGTACCGGATGTCGACGCCTTCGCGGTTGGCCAGCTCAGTGGCCTTGCCCTCCGCGCGAACGTTGAAGCCGATGATGATCGCGTTGGAGGCCGACGCCAGGTTGACGTTGGTCTCGGTGACGCCACCGACACCGCGGTCGATGACGCGCAGACGCACCTCGTCGTCGATCTCGATGCCGAGCAGGGCCTCTTCGAGGGCCTCGACGGTACCGGAGTTGTCGCCCTTGAGGATCAGGTTGAGCTCCGAAGTCTCCTTCAGTGCGGCATCCAGATCTTCCAGGCTGATCCGCTTGCGGCTGCGAGCGGCCAGTGCGTTGCGCTTGCGCGCATTGCGGCGATCGGCGATCTGACGGGCGATGCGGTCTTCCTCGACCACGATCAGGTTGTCACCAGCGCCGGGGACGGAGGTGAAACCGATGACCTGGACCGGGCGCGACGGGGTCGCCGCGTGGACGTCCGCGCCGTGCTCGTCGACCATGCGACGGACGCGACCGTAGGCGTCGCCCGCCACGATCGAGTCACCGACGTGCAGGGTGCCGCGCTGGATGAGCACGGTGGCAACGGGGCCACGGCCGCGGTCGAGGTGCGCCTCGATGGCGACACCCTGGGCGTCCATGTCCGGGTTGGCCCGCAGGTCGAGCGAGGCATCCGCGGTCAGCAGCACTGCTTCGAGCAGCGCGTCGATGTTGGTGCCCTGCTTGGCCGAGATGTTGACGAACATGGTGTCGCCGCCGTACTCCTCGGTGACCAGGCCGTACTCGGTGAGCTGCTGCTTGATCTTGTCCGGGTTCGCACCCTCTTTGTCGATCTTGTTGATCGCGACAACGATCGGCACATCAGCGGCCTGCGCGTGGTTGATCGCTTCCACCGTCTGCGGCATGACGCCGTCGTCGGCCGCGACCACGAGGATCGCGATATCGGTGGCCTTCGCACCACGCGCACGCATGGCGGTGAACGCCTCGTGACCCGGGGTGTCGATGAAGGTGATCAGACGCTCTTCGTCGTTGAGGTTGGTGAGCACCTGGTAGGCACCGATGTGCTGGGTGATGCCACCGGCCTCGCCCTCGGCGACGTTGGCCTTACGGATCGTGTCGAGCAGTCGGGTCTTACCGTGGTCGACGTGACCCATGACGGTCACGACCGGCGGACGGTGCTCGAGGTCGTCCTCGCCGCCGGCGTCTTCGCCGTAGGTGAGGTCGAACGACTGCAGCAGTTCGCGATCTTCGTCCTCGGGGCTGACCACGTGGACGACGTAGTTCATCTCGCCGCCGAGCAGCTCGAGGGTCTCGTCGTTCACCGACTGGGTCGCGGTGACCATCTCGCCGAGGTTGAACAGTGCCTGCACCAGAGCTGCGGGGTTCGCGTCGATCTTCTCGGCGAAGTCCGACAGCGAGGCGCCACGAGCGAGGCGGATGACCTCACCGTTGCCACGGGGCAGACGCACGCCACCGACGGCGGGAGCCTGCATGTTCTCGTACTCGGCGCGCTTGGCCCGCTTCGACTTGCGGCCACGGCGAACCGCGCCACCGGGACGACCGAACGCACCGGCTGCGCCACCACGGCCACCGGGACCACCGGGACGACCGCCGCCGCCACCGGGACGACCACGGAAACCACCGGCCGCGGGAGCACCGGCACCGGGAGCGCCTGGGGCACCGCCACCGCCACCGCGGTAACCGCCACCGCCGCCGCCACCACCGGGACGGCCTGCGCCGCCACCGCCGGGAGCGCCACCGGGACGACCCGGACGGCCACCGGCCGCGGGGCCGGGACGTGCGGAGCGGGCCGGCATGGCACCGGGGTTCGGACGCGGAGGCATCGAACCCGGGTTGGGACGGGGACCACCGGGACGCGGGGCACCGCCCTGCGCGGCGGCCGGACGCTGACCCTGACCACCCTGACCGGGGCGGGGACCGCCCTGACCGGGAGCCGGACGCGGGCCACCCTGACCGGGAGCCGGACGGGGACCGCCCTGACCCGGAGTCGGGCGAGGACCGCCCTGACCCTGACCGGCCGGACGCGGCGCGGGACGCTCACGATCGGGGGCGGAGCTGAACGGGTTGTTGCCGACGCGCGGAGCCTTGGGCCCCGGCTTCGGGCCGGGACCGGCCGGACGCGGGCCCGGTGCGGCCGCACCGGGAGTGGCCTGGCCCGGACGGGTCTGACCCGCGGCCGGAGCCTGGGTCGGACGCGGCGCGGGAGCCGGGCGCGGGCCGGGCGCCGGAGCGCCTGCGGGCTTGGTAGCCGGAGCCGACTGCGCGGCGGCCGGAGCGGGGCTCGCGGGTGCCGGGGTAGCGGGCTTCGCCTCGACCGGGGCGGCCTGTTCGGGCTTCGGCGCGGCCGGCGCGGCAGCGGCTGCCGGGGCGGGAGCGGCCGGAGCCGGACGCGGACCGGGGCGGGGGCCACCGGGGGTGGGCTTGGCAGCCGGACGGGCTGCTGCTGCCGACGACGGGCCGGGACGGGCCGCCGACTTGGCATCGGCCGCCGGAGCGGACTTCGACGCCAGAGATTCGCGCAGACGACGTGCGACGGGTGCTTCCACCGTCGAGGACGCCGACTTCACGAACTCGCCTTGCTCCTTGAGCT
Organism: Nocardia sp. FBN12; assembly: GCF_050320175.1. GTDB lineage: Bacteria > Actinomycetota > Actinomycetes > Mycobacteriales > Mycobacteriaceae > Nocardia. The sequence goes on from NZ_CP190048.1 coordinate 3,937,184, forward strand.
TCGCGAGTAGTTCCTTGCTTGTGACACCGAGTTCCTTAGCCAACTCGTGCACGCGGGCCTTGCCTGCCACTGCTCTCCTCACTGAGAGGCCGAGCAGTGACGCCGCCTAGGTAAGGCGGGCCCGCACGACCTCGGGTTATCTCCGACGGACGTTCATCGTTGGTGCTTCACGGTGTGCTCATGAGTGCTCGTGCCTGTTCTCGAGGTACTGCTCCAGGGCTGAGATATCCAGATTTCCGGACACTCGTAGGGCTCTGCCGAATGCTCGGCGCCGCTCTGCGGAACGCAAACAAGCTGAAACGGGGTGCAGCCAGGCACCCCGTCCGGGAAGTCTGCGCCGCGGATCGGGAACAATCGCGACATCGGTGTCCCGATGCTGCGCCACGATCCGCAACAGGTCGGCAGACGACTCGCGCTGACGGCATCCGATACAGGTGCGAACGGATTGCGCGGGCCGGTCCTGTACCCACTCTACCGGTGACCCGGTCATAACGACGAACCCCTCCCCTCCGGAAGTTACGAACATGTCATCCGCAGGCAGGAATTCGACGTTCTCGAATCAACTACGGTGCGCGCTACGGCCGGGCGGACTCGTCCGGTATCGGAGCCGCGTCGCTGCGGATATCGATCCGCCAGCCCGTCAGACGGGCCGCCAGGCGGGCATTCTGGCCCTCCTTGCCGATGGCGAGGGAGAGCTGGAAGTCGGGCACGACCACGCGGGCCGCCCTGGCGTCCGGATCGACGACAGTGACCGACACCACCTTCGACGGCGAGAGTGCGTTGCCGACAAAGGTCGCCGGATCCTCGTCGTAGTCGATGATATCGATCTTCTCGCCGGCCAGTTCGCTCATCACGTTGCGCACGCGCTGACCCATCGGGCCGATGCACGCGCCCTTGGCGTTCACGCCCTGCACGGTGGACTGCACGGCGATCTTGGAACGGTGTCCCGACTCGCGCGCCACCGCGACGATCTCGACGGACCCGTCGGCGATCTCGGGCACCTCGAGCGAGAACAGCCGACGCACCAGGTTCGGGTGCGTGCGCGAGAGCTGGATCTGCGGGCCACGGGGGCCACGCGAGACGCCGTAGACGTAGCATTTGATCCGATCGCCGTGCTCGTAGGTCTCCCCCGGCACCTGTTCGGCGGGCGGGATCAGCCCCTCGGCGCCGTTGGCCTCGCTACCGATACGGACCACCACGATGCCGCGGGCGTTGGCCCTGGCGTCGCGCTGGACCACGCCACCGACGATCTCGCCCTCATGGGTGGCGAAGTCGCCGAAGGACTTCTCGTTCTCGGCGTCACGCAGCCGCTGCAGCACCACCTGACGGGCGGTTGTCGCGGCGATGCGGCCGAAACCCTCAGGGGTGTCGTCCCATTCGGAGATCACGTTGCCGTCGGCGTCGAGTTCGCGCGCCATCACCCGCACCACACCGGTCTTCTGGTTGATGTCGATGCGCGCGTTGGCCTCGTGGCCGTCGGTGTGCCGGTAGGCGGTGAGCAGTGCCGACTCGATCGCCGAGATCACGGTCTCGATCGAGATACCTTTGTCGGCGACGATCGCCCGCAAGGCTTCGATTTCAATATTCATTCCGCAACCCCTTCGGTGGGAGTGTCACTGTGTTGTCCTGGTGCGGCGAGGTCGGCGGGTTCTTCGCCCGGTACGGGGCGACCCGGCGCGATGCCGCCCGCGAGTTCGAGTTCGGCCGCACCCGGTGCGTTGAACTCGACCTGGACGACAGCCTCGGCGATATCGGTGAGCGGAACATGAACGCGATGGGGCTTGACCTTGCCGCCGATCACGAGCGCGATGGCGGGGTTCTCGGTGGCGGCGTCGTCGGCGAGGCGGCCGACGCGCGCGTCGAAACGGGCCTTGCCCTCGATCCGCTCGGCACCGTCGGCCAGCTTGACGCGGACCTTGCGGCCCTGTGCGCGCCGCCAGTGCCGTTCGGTGGTGAGCGGGCGCTCCACGCCGGGTGTCGTCACTTCGAGCAGGTAGGCGGCTTCACCGAAATCGCCTGCGGCATCGAGAAGTTCGGACATCTCACGGCTGAGCGCGGCGATGGCGTCCAGATCGGCGGGGCCGTCGCTGTCGACGGTGACCTTCACCCGGACCGGAGCCAGCTCGCCATTGCCCGCGGCGGCGATCGCGACGCCCTCGAGGTCGAATCCCCGGCGTGCGACGAGCTCAGCGACTAGCTGGCTCACCCTTTCCTCGGTGGGCATCGGCATATGGGCAGCTCCTGGTTCAGTTGTGACGCGATCGGAAATATCTACGCCGAAGGTCTAGCGTAACGCGCTCAGAGAGTGTAAAGGACCAGGCGCTGAGCACCACGCACCGGTCCAGCTCGGCGTGCCAGACGCGTGTCACCACGCGCGCGAACTACCCGCGCGGGATCTGGCACGATGGTGCACGTGCCCCACCGCCATACCGCCCCGCCGAACGCCGGGCGACCTTCCGGCATGCGCTCCGACCGGCACGAACCCCTTCCGCTGCGGGTCGAGCCTGCCATCGCGTCCACCCAGCCGACCTGGCGCCGCCGTACTCTGCTCCGACTCGCCGGCGCGAGCGCGATCGGCATTCCGGCGGTAGCCACCCTGACCGCCTGCGCCGAGGACGATACCGTGCACGCGCCGGATCCCCTTGCCGCACAAGAAGTTCTGGCCCGCGCCGATGCCGCCGCCGCGACGGCCGCCATCGCCATGGCGCCCCAATCGAACGCCGCGTTGAGCACGATCGCCGCCGAGCGCACCGCGCACGCCGACGCGCTACGCACCGAGATCGACCGGGTGATCGGCGTTTACGGCGACGGCACCACCCCCGTGCATCGCACCGGCGCGCTGACCGTCCCCGGACCCGACGGTTCTCCGGTACCCGCCACGGAGGTCGAGACCGCCGCCGCGCAGCCGGCTACTGTGGCCCAGCTGCGGGATCAGCTGGTGCGCTCCCAACAGTCCGCCGCCGCGCTGGCTCGCACCGAATCCGGTTATCGCGCAGGGCTTCTCGCGTCGATCAGTGCGGCCTGCGCCACCGAGGCAGGAGTTCTGCTGACATGACCGACCAACGCAAGTCCTTGCAGAACGCGCTCGATGCCGAGTATGCCGCCGTCTACTCCTACGGCCTGATCGCCGCGTACGCCAACGCCGACCGGGCCCGCCTGGTCGCCGAGTTCAGCGCCGCGCATCGAGCACGCCGCGACGCCACGATCGAGTTGCTCGAAACCGGTGGCACCGCACCCGAACCGCCTGCCGCGGCGTACAACCCACCCGCGCCCGTCGACGACCCGATCCCGGCCGCGCACCTCGCGGTGAGCGTCGAATCCGATTGTGCCGCGGAGTGGTACGCCGTCGTCGAGAACGCCACCGACGAATCGGTACGCGCCGTCGCGACGGAGGCGCTCACCGAAGCCGCCCTCCGCCGGGCCCGCTGGCAATCGATCCTGGGCACCGGCCCGTGGACCGTGGCCTTCCCGGGCCGGGCGTAGCCGCAGCCGTCGTCGAACATCCACGCCTCCGGCGTGATCGTGCCTACCCCGTCGCTCCAGTTTTCCGACCGGAGCGACGGCGGTTTGCCCGACTACGCAGGCGACACCCAGCTACGGACGCATCGCGTACGCGCCGTCGTAGGCCTCCACCTGCTGCCACACCCGATCGAAGCGTTCCTTGTCGGCGACCGGGCTGCGCAGTGCACCGATCGCCCACGCACGCTGCGCCTCGGTGACCGACGGCTTGCCGAGCAGCGCCGAGGCCTGGGTGTTGAAGTCGCGGATCTGGAAGTCGAAGATCTGGTCGAGCACATCGCGGTCGAGCCCGGTGAGCTCGGCCTGCTCGAGGATCAGCTGGCCGTAGACCACCGTGGAGAACAGGTGGCCGATGGTCAGCATGAAGTCCAGGTCCTTCTGCTGGGCGGCATCGGGCGCGGCGGTGAGCAGCAGGGTACGCAGCGCCTGGGCCTGCTCGTAGAAGCGCGCCACGTTGGGCACCTCGGTGGCCCGCTCGTAGGCCGGGGTCCAGTCGGCGAACTGCACCTTGCCCGCACCGCGGGCGGGACCCTGCTTCCAGAAGAACTCCTGGTCGCCCGGCGCGAGGTCGGTGCCGATCTCCGGGTACTCGGCGGGGTTGAGCAGGTAGTTCGGCATGAACTTCAGGATCTGGCCCACGTTCACGTGCACGGTGCCCTCGAGGCGCGGCAGGTGGTTGATGTAGCGCGAGGCCTGCGCGAAGTAAGTGGCCTTCTCGAAACCCTTGGCCGCCAGCACATCCAGCAGCAGGGTCATCGCGACCTCGCCCTCGGAGGTGACCTTGGACTTGGTCATCGGGTTGAACAGCAGGTAGCGACGGTCCTCGAGCGAGGCGCTGCGGAAGTAGTCGACGGCGCGATCACTGAACAGCTTCATCGCGATCAACCGCGCGTAGGCGTCGACGAAGTTGCCGCGCACGTGACCGAAGTCCGTGACCGGGTTGCCGTAGAGGATGCGGTTGTTGGCGTGGGTGATCGCCTCGAAGAACGAGTGCTCCACCATGCCGATGCTGCCGTGGCAGAGATTGAACTTGCCCACGTTGACGGTGTTGAGCGCGGCCGAGAAGCCTTCCGGCCCTTCGTGCAGCACGTCGGCGGCGGTCACCGGGTAGTTCTCCAGCCGGAAGTGGCTGACGTACATCTGCCCGTGGATGACGCTCTCGACCAGGTGGTAGTCGTCGTGACGGCTGTCGGCGGCGAACCAGATGTAGCCCTCCGGGCCCTCGACGTCACCGCGCCGGGAGAACACCGACACCATCGAGGCGACGTTGCCGTTGCCGATGTAGTACTTCTCCCCGTTGGCGCGGAACAGGATGCCGGCCTCGGCGTCGGCGCTGCCCGGCTCGCTCGGGGTGAGCACCAGGTCGGTGTTGTAGATATCGGCGCCGTGGTCACGCTCGGACAGCGCGAACGCCATCACCTGACCGTCGTCGAGGTCGGCGGCGGCCTTGCGCTTGGCGATCTCGTTGTCGCTCTGCCAGATCGGGCCGAGGCCCAGGATGGTGACCTGCTCGGCGTACCAGTACGCGAGTCCGTAGAACCCGAAGATCTCCGCCAGCGCCGCGTTGCGCGCCGCGTCCCAGCGCTTGTTCGGGTCACCGTCGGCGTAGGCGGCCGGGGTCAAGAACGTCGCGAACAGCTTTTCCTTACCGACGAACTCGAGGAACTCCGAGGTCCACACCGCGTCGCGATCCTCGGCCAGCAGCTGCGCCTTGCCCTTGGACTCGAACCACTCGATGGTGGCCTTCAGCAGCCGCCGCGTCTCGGCGTCGAAGTGCTGCGGGTCGTAGGTGGCCGGGTTGAACAGCAGGCTGGGCGAACTCGTCATGCCCGCTAACTTATCAGCGCCACCGACTCGCCCCACCCAGCGCCGATCCCTCTACCTGCACTTTCTCCTACGTAACCGTAGGTTCACCGGCGAACACCGTCGTCGCGCCGACCGCGGCCGGACACAGCAATCGCGCTGCCCCACCTCGAGTGGGACAGCGCGATTCGTAGTACGAACTCAGCCGCGGATCTTGGCGGTGACCGCGCTGACGGCGTCTTCGGCCGGGATCTCCTCGGCTTCGCCGGTGAAGCGGTTGCGCAGCTCCACCTTGCCCTCGGACCAGCCACGGCCGATGACGAGAATCCACGGCATGCCGAGCAATTCGGCGTCCTTGAACTTCACGCCGGGGGACGCGGTGCGGTCGTCGAAGAGGACATCGAGGCCCTCGGCGTCCAGACCGGCGACGACGTGTTCGGCGCCGTCGCGGGCGGCGGCGTCCTTGTTGGCGATCACCACGTGCACGTCGAAGGGAGCCACTTCGGCGGGCCAGCGCAGGCCCTTCTCGTCGTGCTGCTGTTCGGCGATGACCGCGACCATGCGGGAGACGCCGATGCCGTAGGAGCCCATGGTGAGGCGGACGGGCTTGCCGTTCTCGCCGAGGACGTCGACGTCGAAGGCGTCGGTGTACTTGCGGCCGAGCTGGAAGATGTGGCCGATCTCGATGCCGCGGGCGGACACCAGCGGGCCCGCGCCGTCGGGCGAGGGATCGCCGTCGCGGACCTCGGCGGCCTCGATGGTGCCGTCGGGGGTGAAGTCGCGCCCGGCGACGAGCCCGACCACGTGCTTGCCCTGAACGTCGGCGCCGGTGATCCAGGCGGTGCCCTCGACGACGCGGGGGTCGACGAGATAGCGAACGCCGTTGGCCTGCAGACCCTTCGGGCCGATGTAGCCCTTCACCAGGAACGAATTGGCGGCGAAGTCGGCCTCGGTGAGCAGTTCCACCTCGGCGGGTTCGACGGCGGCACCGAGGCGCTTGTCGTCGACCTCGCGGTCACCGGGTACACCGATGCCGAGGATCTCGGTCTTGCCGTCCGGGTGGCGCAGCTTCACCATCACGTTCTTCAACGTGTCGGCGGCGGTCACCGTGCGGCCCAGCACGTCCGCGGAGTTGGCCCAGTCGACCAGCGTCGCGATGGTGGGGGTGTTCGGGGTGTCGTACTCGACCGCGGCGGCCTGGCCCTCGATGGGCAGCGGCGCGGGCGCGGGCGTGACCACGGCTTCCACGTTGGCCGCGTACCCGGACTCGGCGCAGGCCACGTAGGTGTCCTCACCGACGGGGCTGACGGCGAGGAATTCCTCGGACGCACTGCCGCCCATGGCACCGGAGGTGGCGGCCACGATCACGTACTCGACGCCGAGCCGGGCGAAGATCGTCTGGTAGGCCTTGCGGTGGGTGGCGTAGCTGTTGGTGAGACCGTCGTCGTCGATGTCGAAGGAATAGGAATCCTTCATCACGAACTCGCGGCCGCGCAGGATGCCCGCGCGGGGGCGTTCCTCGTCGCGGTACTTGGTCTGGATCTGGTAGAGCGTGACGGGCAGATCCTTGTAGGAGTTGTACTCACCCTTCACGGTGAGCGCGAACAGCTCCTCATGGGTGGGCCCGAGCAGGTAGTCGCCACCCTTGCGGTCCTTGAGCCGGAACAGGCTGTCGCCGTATTCGGTCCACCGGTTGGTGGTCTCGTAGGGCTCGCGCGGCAGCAGCGCGGGCAGGGCGATCTCCTGGGCGCCGGTGGCGTCCATCTCCTGGCGCACCACGTCGGAGACCTTGCGCAGCGTGCGCAGTCCGAGCGGCAACCACGAGTACACGCCCGGGGCGACGCGGCGGACGTAGCCGGCGCGAACGAGCAGTTTGTGGCTTGGCACCTCGGCGTCGGCGGGATCGTCTCGCAGGGTGCGCAGGAACAGGCGGGAGAGGCGGGTGATCACGGATGCACAGGGTAGTCCCTGGTCCGGGCACGGCGACAGCCGATTACCACCTGGGCGCGATCGGGCGCCCGAGAACCGGCCAGAACAGAAACGCGCCTATCAGGTTACCCATTACAATTCCGTTTGAATCATCAGATAACAACCTGATAACGTACCGCACCTGACAATTATGAGATGACTAGATTTTCTCGATAGGTCAATTACTCACTTACAACAGAAAATTGGCGGCGGACACGCTGCCCTTGCGAGAGGTCACAATGGCTGAGACGAAATCTATGTCGAAGCGCTGTACAGCAGTGTTCGCCGGTGCCGCGATGGTGGCCGCGGCCCTCGCCGGATGCACCAAGACCGAGACCACCGAGAGCGGCCAGCTGCTGCAGTCGCTGAAGGACAAGGGCACCGTCACCGTGGGTTTCGCCGGTGAGGCGCCCTACTCGTTCGAAGAAGGCGGCCAGCTCACCGGTGCCACCGTGGCCCTGCACAAGGAGATCTTCGCCAATCTCGGCATCAAGACCGTCGACGGCGTGCAGACCGAGTTCGGCGCGCTGATCCCCGGCCTGCAGGCCAATCGATTCGACGCGGTCAGCGCCGGAATGTCGATCTTGCCGAAACGCTGTGAACAGGCCTCTTTCAGCGAACCGGAATTCATGTACACCACCGCGCTGATGGTCAAACCGGGTAATCCGATGAATTTGACGGATATGCAGTCGATCAAGTCGAGCGGCGCGAAGATGGCCTCGATGACCGGTGCCATCGAATCCGACTACGCCAGCTCGCTCGGTATCGACGCCACCCAGGTGGGCACCCCACAGGACGGGATGGACGCGGTCACCTCCGGGCGCGCCGACGTGTTCGCGCTCACCGCGATCTCGCTGAACTGGCTCAAGAGCCACACCCCCAACGCCGCGGTCGACGTGACGCCGTCGTTCGTCGCCGTCATCGACGGCAAGCCGCAGGTCGGCGCGGGTGGCACGGTGTTCCGCACCAGCGATCCCGATCTGCTGGCCGCCTATAACGCCGAGCTGGCCAAGATCACCGGCGACAAGGACAAGTACCTGTCGATCGTCGGCAAGTTCGGATTCACCGAGCGCGAGCTGCCCGATCCGAAGTACACGACGGACGAGCTGTGCAAGGGCGAAATCTGATCCACGCATGAGCAATTTCGACGCGGTCCGCGATGCCTTGCCTTCGTTGTGGCAGGGCATCGCGGTCACGCTGGAGCTGACCATCGGCGGCGCGTTACTCGCGTTCGTCCTCGCCCTCGCCCTCGGCACCACCGCCCGCGTGCGCAATCTCGTGGCGCGCGGCAGTGCCCGGGTCATGATCGAGTTCTTCCGTGGCACTTCACTTCTGGTGCAGATCTTCTGGCTGTTCTATGTCTTGCCGCTGCTCGGCTACAAGCTCGACCCGCTGTTCTGCGGCATCCTCGCGCTCGGGCTGAATTACGGCGCCTACGGTGCCGAGGTGGTGCGTGGCGCGCTCAACGCGGTGCCGCGCGCGCAGTTCGAGGCGGCGGTGGCGCTGAACTTCAGTCCGTGGCAGCGGATGCGCCGAGTGCTGTTTCCGCAGGCCTGGGCGCTGATGCTGCCCTCGTTGACCAATCTGCTGGTCCACCTGCTCAAAGGCACCGCGGTGGCGTCCTACATCACCCTGCACGACCTGACCTACGAGATCGGTGACCTGCGCAAGACCACCAGCGACACGCTGTTCTCCTTCGGTGTCGGCCTGGTCATCTACTTCGTCCTCGGCTATGTACTCACCCTGGGCATGAACCTCCTGGAAACCCGCGCGAAGACCAAGCTCGGCCGCGGGGCGTCGCTCAAGGACGTCCTCAGCCTGGCGCCCGACGACACGAAGGTGGCCTCATGACCGCCGAATGGAGTTGGGAGCGCGCCCGTGAGGCGCTGCCGGTGCTGTGGGAGGGCTTCCAGATCACCCTGCTGGCGACGCTGCTCGGCTTCGCGCTTGCCGCGGTGCTCGGGCTGGTGATCGCGGTGATCCGGCGGACGACGCCGCGCGCGATCGCCGCGCCGGTGCACGCGGTGAGCGAGTTCATCCGGCTCACCCCGCTGGTTGTGCAGTTGCTGTTCGCCTACACGCTGCTCACGCAGTTCTCGGCGCTGCAGATCGGCATCGTGGTGCTCGGCATCCACTATTCGAGTTACCTGGCCGAGGTGTATCGCGCCGGGATCGAGTCGGTGCCGACGGGGCAGTGGGAGGCGGCGCGCGCGCTGTCGTTGCCGCCGCTGCGCACCTGGGGTGCGGTGGTGCTGCCGCAGGCGATCCGGGCGAGCCTGCCCGCGCTGGGCACCAACGCCGTCTCGATGTTCAAGGACACACCGTTCCTGTTCGCCATCTCGGTCGTCGAATTGGTGACCGCCGCACAGCAATTCGGGGCGCGCAACTTCGCCTACCTGGAGTCGATCACGCTGGCGGGCGTGTTCTTCCTCGTCGCCAGCTACCCGACGTCTGTGCTGATCAGAAGACTGGAGAAGCGACTTGCCTACTACTGACGAAATGATTCGATTCGATCAGGTGGTCAAACGCTTCGGCGACCTCACCGTGCTCGACCACCTCGATTTCAGCGTCGAGCGCGGTGAGAAGGTGACGCTGATCGGGCCATCCGGGTCGGGCAAGACCACCATCCTGCGACTGCTGATGACGCTGGAGACGATCAGCGACGGCGTGATCTGGGTCGACGGTGAACCGCTCACCCACACCCAGCGCAACGGAAAACTGGTGCCCGCCAAGGAGAAACACCTACGCGCGGTGCGGACCAAGATCGGGATGGTGTTCCAGCAGTTCAACCTGTTCCCGAACATGACAGTGATGGAGAACATCACCGAGGCGCCGATCCACGTGCTCGGCAAGTCGAAAGACGAAGCGCGCGAACGTGCTCGGCATCTGCTCGAGGTGGTCGGCCTGTCGGACAAAGCGAATGCGCATCCCTCGCAACTGTCGGGCGGCCAGCAGCAACGGGTGGCGATCGCGCGCTGTTGCGCGATGGATCCGAAGGTGATGCTCCTGGACGAGGTGACCTCGGCGTTGGACCCGGAACTCGTCGGCGACGTTCTCGACGTGTTGCGCACCATCGCCGAGACCACCGACATCACCATGCTGATCGTCACGCACGAGATGCGTTTCGCGCGCGAGGTGTCCGATCGGGTGCTGATGTTCGACTCCGGTCGCATCATCGAACAGGGTCCGCCGGAGCAGATCTTCGAAGCACCGACCAACGAGCGCACACGCAAGTTCCTGGAAGCGGTGCGCTGAACTCGGCGAGACGGGGCCGCTGACAGCAACGGCTCGGCCTGCGGCGGGGTGAGCGCTGGGCCCTGCCGCTGACACGGTCCGCGGCAGGGCGGGGCGGGGTGGTAGTTCCAGCACGATTACCGTTGACGATCGTGCTGGTGCTGCTACCTCCCTCCGAAACCAAATCCGACGGCGGATCGGGCGCGCCGCTGAACCTCGACGATCTCGCGATGCCGCAGCTCAGCCCGGTCCGCGACAAGTTGATCACCGAGGTGGTGCAGCTGGCGGCCGACCCCGCGCAGTCGGCGGCCGTGCTCGGCTTGGGCAAGGGCGCCGATGCCGAGGTCGCCCGCAACGCGAGCCTGCGCACCTCGGCGACGCGCCCCGCCTTGGAGCGCTACACCGGCGTGCTCTACGACGCGCTCGACGCGAAGTCGTTCACCAAGGTGCAGCGAGCCAAGGCCTACGCGCGCCTCGGTATCGGCTCGGCCCTGTTCGGCGCCGTCCGCGCCGCCGACCCCATCCCCGCCTACCGCCTCTCCGGCGGCACCAAACTCCCAGGGCTGGCGACCCTGTCTGCCGTCTGGCGCGATGTGCTGCCCGACGCCCTCTACGCCGAAGCTGGGGGCGAGCTCGTCATCGACCTGCGCTCGGGCACCTACCAGCAACTCGGCCGCGTCCCTGGCGCCATCACCGCCAACGTCCTCACCGAACATCCCGACGGTTCACGCACCGTCGTCAGCCACTTCAACAAACATCACAAGGGACTGCTGGCCCGCGCCCTTGTCCTCACCCGCGCCGACCCCACCGACATCCGTGCCGTGGCACGAGTCGCGACGACAGCGGGCCTGCGGGCCGAAATCGCCTCCCCCACCGAACTGCTGATCATCACTCGGTAACGGTAGCCATCAGCTGGATGAGGTTGCCGCAGGTGTCGTCGAAGACCGCGGTGCTGACCGGGCCCATCGGCGCGGGTGCCTGGGTGAAGAAGACGCCGCGTTCGACGAGGCGGGCGTACTCGGCATCGAGGTCGTCGACGGTGAAGACGATGACGGGGATACCTTCGGCGCTCAGTGCCGTTTTGTAGGCCTTGGCCGCGGGGTGCTGGTCGGGCTCGAGCAGCAGCTGGATGCCGTCGACGTCGGCGGGTGAGACGAGGGTGAGCCAGTCGAATTCACCGACGGGGACCTTGTCTTTGACCTGGAAGCCGAGCACGTCGGTGTAGAAGGCCTCGGCCTTGGCCTGGTCGTCGACGAAGACGCTGGTCACTCCGATGCGGATCATGAATCCTCCTTGGGGATGGGCCATCGCGTCGAAACAGCCCGTAGGGGCGCGAAATCGGCGTGATGGAACTTGTATCGACCTTGTCTGCGGGTGTGGACGAGACCGGATTCCTCGAGCACGCCCAGGTGCTGGGTGATCGCCTGGCGTGACGAGCTGATGTCGTGCTTGCTCACGAGTCTGGCGCACAGTTCGAACAGGGTCTGCCCGTCGCGATCGGCCAGTTCGTCGAGAAGTGCGCGTCGTGTCGAATCCGCCAGTGCGGTGAAAATGTCGGTCACGCTGCGCCCTCTCTGTCTCCCCTCGAGACCATAGGCAAGTGCGTGATTGCCTGTCAAGCGCAAGTAACTGCTTGCTTGTCAGGCGCCGCAACCCGCGCGCCACCCCTGAGCCGCCACCACCAGCCTCGCGCGCACCAGGTCGACGTGCGGTCGCGACGGCGCACCGACCCGCCGAGCCAGGAAGCCGGTGTTGATCGGCGGATCCGCGGGGTCGAGGAGGGTGACCAAGGTGCCGTCGGCCAGCTCCCGCCCGCACAGGTAGTGCGGAAGCACACTGATTCCCGCCCCTGCCGTGACTGCCGCGAGCACCGCGCGCAGATCGCCGACGATCAGGGCCGGTTCGGTTTCCAGACGGGTGCCGAATACGTGGCGCCAATAGCGCCGCAGAATCGGCAGGTCGGGGGCGTAGCTCACCAGCGGGATGCCGTCGAGCGCGATCGGGCCGTCGGCGAGCAGCCCGACGGTGTCGATGCGATCAGCGATCGACGGGGCGGCCACCAGCAGGAATTCCTCGTCGACGAGCGGTTCGGCCAGCACCGTCCGCCCACGCGGGCGAGTGGTGGCGAACACCAGATCCAGTGCGCCCGAATGTAATCGGGCGAGCAGATCGTCGGTGAGCCCGGTCGTGACGGTGAGCCGCACGCCGTCGGCGACCAGCGGCGCGAGCGCAGGCACCACCTTGGCGGCGAGCATTTCCGCGGGTCCGCCGAGGAGCACCGGCGGTTCGGGCGGCAACGCGCGGTCGCTCGACGCACCGGCGACGACCGTTTCCAGTGCGTCGAGCGGCCCGCTCACCCGCGCGGCGAGTTCGTGTCCGGCCGCGGTGGGTGTCACCCCGCGGGGCAACCGTTCGAACAGGGGTCGGCCGAGGTGCCGTTCGAGTGCCTGGATCTGCGTGGTCACGGTCGGCTGAGACAGCCCGACCTGGGCCGCGCCTGCCGTGAGCGAACCCGTGCGGAAGACGGCCAGGAAGGTCCGCAACTGCACCAGATCCATCGACCCATCGGCTGACCTATGTCTCATATAGGCGAGTCTATTGGTCAGGAGATGCCATCGACCCTAGCGTGGACGATGCGACCCGACGTCGACGCTCACCCCCGAGATCCGTTGAATGGAGAAGGAATCCGATGGCACACATCCTGTTCGTCCTGACCGGCGCCGACCACTGGACTCTGGCGGACGGCACCGAGCACCCCACCGGGTACTGGGCCGAGGAGTTCGCGGCGCCCTATGCGGCGTTCACCGGCGCGGGCCACACCGTCACCGTGGCGACCCCCGCGGGGGTGATCGCGCCGGTCGATCGCGGCAGCCTGGCCGCCGAGGTCAACGGTGGCCCCGAAGGCGCGGCCGCGGTGGCCGAACTCCTCGCGGGCGCGACAGAACTGCAGAACCCGATCCCGCTCGACAAGGTCGACCTCGCCGACTACGACGCCGTCTTCTACCCCGGTGGACACGGCCCGATGCAGGACCTCGCCGTCGACCCCGTCTCCGGCGCCCTGCTCGGCGCCGCCCTCGCCTCCGGCAAGCCGCTCGGCATCGTCTGCCACGCCCCCGCCGCGCTCCTCGCCACCGGCGACGCGGGCATCTCCCCCTTCGCCGGCTACCGCCTCACCGCCTTCAGCAATGCCGAGGAGACCCAGGCGGGCTTCGCCGACAAGGCGAAGTGGCTGCTCCAGGACCGCCTGGTATCCCTGGGCGTGGACTATCGCGAAGGCGACCCGTGGGCTCCCCACATCGAGGTGGACCGCAACCTCTACACCGGCCAGAACCCCGCCTCGTCGGCCCCGTTGGCCGCGGAAATGCTCAGGGCCCTCTGAGCCACACCTCGCGAGCCGTCAGTGTCGGGCCGGGCGGAAGCCGGGCATCAGCCGATCACCGCGGTGAGTTCGGCGAGTTCGGCAGCGAGGTTGGCGCGGGCGACGGCCTCGTAGCGATCGTGCGCGAGGTCGGTGCGGAACAGGCGGGGCTGGTCGGCCAGGTTGCGCAGTACCGAGGCGCGACCGGCCCGGAACAGATCGTCGGGCACGTGAGCGTATTCAGCCCGGATCGCGGTGGTGTAGGCGGCGTATTCCTCGGGCGTACCGCCGAGCACCACCAGGTCGGCATCACAGAGGACAGCGCCGTTCGCATCGCCCGGTTGCGGTTTGTGCCCACGGGTCAACACGACCAGCCGCACCACTTCCTCGACCAACGCCGGTGCGGCACCGAGCGATTCGAGAATGTCGCGGCCCAGATCGGCGCTGCGCTCCTCGTTGTCGGCGCGTGCGACGGCGTAGATCGCATCGTGGAAGAACGCCGCGTACCGCACGGCATCGATATCGGCTGCGGCATCGGCCAATTCGTCGATGGCCGCGAGCATCACCGCCAGGTGGGTACCGGTGTGGTAGCGCCGGTGCGGTTCGTTGTAGCGCCCCACCACACCGGCCCCGATTTGTTCGGCCTCGACGCCTGCCAACGCGATCCACCGGTCCATCAGGTTCTGTGACGCACTCATACAACAAGTTTCGTCGTCGGCACCGGCACCCACAACCCCCGATCCTTACTGTCATCCACCCCGAACAGTCCTATCGGGCGGCTCGGGGTCGCCGGGCGACGAGCTTCGCATCGCGCAGGAGCCACACCGCCGGGACCAGACAGCACAGCAGCGCGAACAGGCTCGCCTCCGGCCCGAACGTCGCACCGGTCAGCAGGTCCGGCCCGGAAAGGACGGTGCGCAGCAGGCCGGGTTCGACGTCAGCGCCGGACACCGCAGTGCCGAATACGCCGGACTCGGTGAAGTTCCAGGCGAAATGCAGGCCTATCGGCAGCCACAGCGACCGTGTGACGGTGTAGGCGATGGCCAGCAGCGCGCCGCCTTCGACCGCGATGGTCAAGGAGCCCCACAGCGTGGCGCCGGGGTTGAGCAAGTGGATCAGACCGAAGATCAGTGACGAGACCGCGATCGCGACGATGCTGCCGGTTCGTTCCTCCAGAATGCGGTGCACGACACCGCGGAACAGCAGTTCCTCGGTGACGGCCACCGAGGCCATCGAGCCCGCCACGCCCAGGCAAGCCCCGAACGAGCCACTGGTGACGTCGATGTCGGTGCACAGGGCCGCGAGCAGCATCGTCGCGAGGAAGGCCCCCGCGCCGAGAAGTGCGCCGCGCCCGAGCCCGCTCCACCGCCCAGCGGCGGCCAACTCCGTGACCTCCACCCGGTTCTCCACCTGCCGGGAAAGCCACGTGTAGGCGAAGATCGCCCCGATGGCCGCGCCGAGCCCGATCGAGAAACGCAGCACCGGCACGCCCGAAACGAGCGCGTCCAGTCCCCGGGCGATGATCAGCAAGGCGGCGGTACCGACGAGCAGGACCGGCAGCCGCAATCGCCGCAGCGGTGCTTTCCGCTCGGTGGGGATGGCCATCGAAATCCTCTCGCCGGTCGTGCAGTAGGGCGAGACTACGAACGAGCCGAGCCGAACCACATCACTCCGTGGGAGAGTTCCTCAGTAGTACTCGAGAGGGAGCCCGGCGCCCGCCGGAGGCCGGTCGCGAACATCTGGCGTGGCGCGCTCGGGGCGCGCCAGATAGCGTGGGGCGATGGTTTCCTCGGCCCATCTGGTTTCGTTCGCGGGTTTGGCGTTTCTGCTGGTCATCGTGCCCGGGCCCAGTGTCTTGTTCACCATCGGGCGCGCGCTCACCGTGGGGCGGCGGGCGGCACTGCTGACTGTGCTCGGCAATTCGGTCGGGGTGTACGGGCAGGTTGTCGCCGTGGCCTTCGGGTTGGGTGCGGTGGTGGCCGCGTCGGCGGCGGTGTTCACGGCGATCAAGCTTGTCGGCGCCGCCTATCTGGTCTACCTGGGTGTGCAGGCGTTTCGGCATCGTGGCGCGCTGCAGACGGCATTTCATGCCGAACAGGACGTGAGTTCGCACAGTCCGGCGGCGGCGTTGCGGGACGGTTTCGTGGTCGGGGCCGCGAACCCGAAAACGATCGTCTTCCTGGCGGCGCTACTGCCGCAGTTCGTGGACACCGCGCGTGGTTCTGTGCCACAACAGATGCTGATCCTCGGGCTCTGCATCCCGGTGTTCGGGCTGATCTTCGACTCGCTGTGGGCGCTCGTGGCAGGATCGGCACGGTCCTGGTTCGCGCGGTCACCGCGTCGGCTCGCCGCCGTCGGCGGTACCGGTGGCCTGGTGATGATCGGGCTCGGCGCGTCACTGGCTCTCACCGGCCGCAAAGACTGAACTACGACAGTCAGGATGTTCGATGAAGAGCTTGCTGCTCAGTGGCGCTGTGGCACTGATGTTTTCGATGCTCGTGCCCGCCACCGCGCAGGCCGGACCCGGGGCCACCTATGTCGCGCTCGGTGATTCCGGCGCGGCAACGACGGGTGCGGTCGATCTCGACGTCGCCGCTCCGCTGCGGTGCGTGCGTTCCACGTCCAATGCGCCCAAGCTGGTCGCCGAGAAGCTCGGACTGGCGCTGGACGACCGGACGTGCAGCTCGGCGAAGATTCCCGATCTGTACAACGCACAGGGCGCGGGTATCGCCCCGCAGTTCGACGCGCTCGGTCCCGCCACCCAGATCGTCACGCTGCACATGGGCGCCAACGATGCCGACATGACCGAGTACATCCTCGGCCACTGCCATGCGGGGGCGGTCAGCGGAGGGTGTGCCGCCGAGGCGGATCCGGAGTGGGACAACAAGATAGACGCGATCGCACCCGCCTACGCCGCCGCACTGGCCGAGATCACCCGGCTCGCACCGAATGCCACCATCTTCGTCGACGGCTGGCCGACCTACCTCACCAACACCAGCTGCCCGGCCATGCTCGGCCTGCTCCCCGCCGACGCCGCCTACATCCAGTCCAAGTTCGAACGCCTCAACACCGTCGTCGCCCGAGCTGCCGCCGACCACGGCGCGGTATACATCGATACCGTCACCGCCTCGCGCGAGTTCGGGATGTGCGCCGACCCGTCGGTCCGCTGGTTCGACCCCGTCCTGGCCGATCAGACCCTGCTCCCCTATCACCCCACCCTCGCCGGGCAGCGTGGCGTCGCCGACCTGATCGTCACCGCGATCGAAGCGAGCGGAGTTCTCGCCCGCTGACCCGCCGCGAGCGAGTCCGCCGCGGGATCGACGTCGACCATGGCAGTGCCATCACACCGAGCAGCCGAAGTGGGTGCGCCACTTACAGTTTGTCGCCCCCAGCCGTGAGCTCGCGAACCAGCAGGGCGGTGTGCAGGGAGGTGCGGGATTCGCCGTCGTCGAGGTCGACGGCGAGAATTCGTTCGATCCGGGCGAGCCGGTCGTAGAGGGTCGGCCTGCTGATGTTGAGCGCCTTGGCCAGCTCGGTCTTGTTGCCCGCCAGGTCGAGGAAACGGCGCAGCGTGCCGGTGAGGTCGGCGCCGTGTCGGATGTCGTAGCGCAACAGCGCGCTGAGCTCGGTCTCGGCGAAACTCTGCACGCCGGGCTCGTCGCGGATCAGCGAGAGCAGGCCGCGCAGCCGAATATCAGCGCTGCGGAAGAAGATTCGCGTGGTCGCACCGCGCATCGAGAGCGCCACCGCGGCCACCGCCGCCGCGTGTGCGAGCTGACCTGAGGTGTCGAGCAGCGACGTCGAGTCCGCGCCGACGCCGACGACCGCCCGCTCGACCCCGTCCACCCGGCGCACCTCGGTGAGCACAGCCGCGCACACCGCCGTCAGCGTCTCCTCGACGGCACCACCCTGCGAGACCGCGACGATCATCGCGACCCGCTCGACGCCACCTGCCCCCGGATTCCCCGCAGCTCCACCCCGCACGCCCGTCTCGAGACCACCACGCACACCGCCATCCCGCGCGGCAGGCCCGGGCTCACCCCGAACACCAGGCGCACCGCTACCCCGCGCGGCAGTCGCAGCGTCACTCCGTTCGGCGATCACGGGCCGGTCGGCGCCGGGCGAATCCACCGTGAACGGCTCACTGCGCCGCCCGGTCGCCCGGTGCTCGATGGCACTCAGCGCCGACACGCCGGTGAGCCCCAGACCGTGGGTCACCGCCTCGAGCAGGGCGGCACTGCGCCGCTGCCGGGCAACCGGATCCGGCTCGGCTGTCACCGCGATCTCGACGGCCGTCGGCACATAGCGGGCCCGCCGGGTCAACCCGAGCGCGGACGCACGGGCCTGAGCATCGCGTTCGTCGGTGACGCGTCCTTCGACCAGATCGTCGATGAGCCCGGTCTGAGCCTGCCGGTGCAGCCCGAAGCGGTCCTTGTCGATCATGCGGTGCAGGGTGAGCGTCTGCGCGGCGCGTTCGAGGACCATGGTGGCGCGGGGGGTCTGCACCTGCTCCGAGCGCAGGATCAGCCTGCCCCAGCGCTGGGTGTGCGGGCCGACCGCGACCACACCGGGCCCGGCGGGCAGCATCCGGGAGATCGATTCCCAGTTGTCCAGCAGCGCAGCCGAACTCGTGTGCCGTGCGGTGGCGGCCAACACCCGGTGGGCCAGGTCCTCCAGCACCACCGAGGCGTCGAGCATGCTCGCGGCCGTCTGCACGATCTCGGCCAGCGCGGCCCGGCGCACACTCAGCTCGGTGAAGGTCTCGTGCACGGTGCGCGCGAATTCGAGCTCGGCGTACTGGTCGGCGACGATGGCGCGGTGCACCGCCTCGGTGATCTCCACGAAGCGGGTCACCCGGTGCAGCGCGATCACCGGGAGGCCGAGTTCGGCGGCGGTGGCGGCGACGACAGGACCGAGCTCACTCACGTAGCTGCCGAGTTCGACGACCAGACCGGCGACACCGGCGTCGGCCAGTGATCGCAGGTAGGTGATCCTGGCTTGCTCCGGCGCGGCCAGCGCTTGGCCGGTGGTCAGGATCAGCTCCGATCCCATGAGGAGGCCGGCGACCGCGGCCTGGTCGCTGACGTGGACCCAGCGCACCGGCCGATCGAGGTTCGCGGCACAGATGACCTCCGGTTGCCCGGCCTGCACCACCGGCGTCGCGAGCACATCGGCCACAGTCAACAGCACCTACGAATCGTAATATGAAACCCGGAATCCCATACAGATCGTCGGCCGAGCAGAGGCTCTGGATAGGCCAGGGTGGAAGCACCACACCCCGGCGAAACGAGGCATTCATGCAGTCCATCGGCCATTGGATCGACGGCAAATCGGTCAGCGGCACCAGCGAGACCACCGCGCCGGTGACCAATCCCGCCACCGGCGTCGTCACCGGGGAACTGGCGCTGGCGAATGTGGCCGATACCCGCGCCGCGATCGACGCCGCGACGATGGCCTTCGCATCCTGGCGTGACACCTCGCTCACCCGGCGCACCCAGGTGCTGTTCCGCTTCCGCGAGCTCCTTTCCGAGCGCAAGACCGAACTCGCCGCAGTGATCACCGCCGAACACGGCAAGGTGGCCGCCGACGCGCTCGGCGAGGTGACCCGCGGTCTCGAGGTCGTCGAATTCGCCTGTGGCATCCCGCATCTGCTCAAGGGCGGGTTCACCGAGAACGCCTCGACCGAGGTGGATATCTATTCGATCCGTCAGCCGCTTGGCCCGGTCGCGATCATCTCGCCCTTCAATTTCCCCGCCATGGTGCCGATGTGGTTCTTCCCCCTGGCCATCGGCGCGGGCAATACCGTGGTGCTCAAGCCGAGCGAGAAGGATCCGTCGGCGGCGCTGTGGCTGGCGAGGCTGTGGCAGGAGGCCGGGCTGCCCGACGGCGTATTCAATGTCGTGCAGGGTGACAAGGTCGCCGTCGACGAACTCCTGGACAACCCCGAAATCAAGGCGGTGTCGTTCGTCGGCTCGACCCCGATCGCCAAGTACGTCTACCAGCGCGGCACCGTGGCGGGTAAGCGGGTGCAGGCACTCGGCGGCGCGAAGAACCACATGGTAGTGCTGCCCGACGCCGATCTGGACCTGGCCGCCGACGCCGCCGTGAACGCCGGTTTCGGGTCGGCGGGTGAGCGGTGCATGGCGATCAGCGTGGTCGTCGCCGTGGGCGGGGTGGCCGACGACCTGGTCGCCAAGATCAGTGCGCGGGCCGCGAGCATCGTCACCGGTGACGGCGCCAGCGGCGCCGAGATGGGCCCGCTGATCACCCGCGCGCACCGCGACCGGGTGGCCGAGTACATCGATGCGGGCGAAACCGCCGGTGCCCGGGTGGTTCTCGACGGCCGCGACCTCACCGTCGACGGCGCACCGGACGGATTCTGGCTCGGGCCGACGATTCTCGACGGCGTCACCCCCACCATGAGCGTCTACACCGACGAGATCTTCGGTCCCGTGCTGTCGGTGGTGCGGGTCGGCACCTACGAGGAGGCGGTGGCGCTGATCAACGCGAACCGCTACGGCAACGGCACCGCCATCTTCACCAACGACGGCGGCGCGGGACGTCGATTCCAGCACGAGGTGGAGGTGGGTATGGTCGGCATCAACGTCCCGATCCCGGTTCCGATGGCCTACTTCAGCTTCGGTGGCTGGAAGAACTCCCTGTTCGGCGACTCGCACGCGCACGGCACCGACGGAGTGCACTTCTTCACCCGCACCAAAGCGGTCACCAGTCGCTGGCTCGACCCCAGCCACGGCGGGCTGGAACTCGGCTTCCCGCAGAACAAGTGAATTCAGGAGACCCAGCCATGACGCTTTCCGATGAAGCCGCTCGCGCCTACGAGCTCGATCGCCGCCATGTCTTCCATTCCTGGTCCGCCCAAGCGACTCTCACGCCGACGGTGCTCACCGCCGCCGAGGGCTGTTATGTGTGGGACGGCGAGGGCAACCGCCTGCTCGACTTCTCCTCGATGATGGTGAACACCAATATCGGCCACCAGCATCCGAAGGTGGTCGCCGCGATCCAGCGGCAGGCGGCCGAACTCTGCACTGTCGCACCGTCGTTCGTCAACGATGCCCGCTCGGAGGCGGCCCGTCTGATCAGCGAACGTACGCCGGGCGACCTCGACAAGATCTTCTTCACCAACGGCGGCGCCGACGCTGTCGAGCACGCGGTCCGGATGGCGCGACTGCACACCGGCCGCTACAAGGTGCTCTCGCGCTACCGGTCCTATCACGGCGGCACCGAGACCGCGGTGAATCTCACCGGCGACCCGCGCCGCTGGCCCAACGACCACGGCAATACCGGCACCGTGCATTTCTTCGGCCCGTTCCTGTACCGCTCGGAGTTCCACGCCACCGACGAGGCGCAGGAAACCGAACGCGCGCTGGCGCACCTCGAGCGCACCATCGAGATGGAGGGACCGGCCACCATCGCCGCGATCGTCCTGGAGTCGGTGCCGGGCACCGCGGGCATCATGGTGCCGACCACCGAGTACATGCGTGGGGTCCGCGCACTCTGCGACAAGCACGGCATCGTGTTCATCGCCGATGAGGTGATGGCCGGCTTCGGCCGGACCGGAAAGTGGTTCGCCATCGACAATTTCGATGTCGTGCCCGATCTGATCACCTTCGCCAAGGGCGTGAACTCCGGTTATGTCCCGCTCGGCGGGGTGGCGATCAACGCGGCCATCGCGGCGACCTTCGACCACCGCCCGTATCCCGGCGGACTCACCTACTCCGGCCATCCGCTCGCCACCGCCGCCGCCGTCGCGACGATGAACGCGATGGCCGAGGAGCGGATCGTCGAGAACGCCGCGGACATCGGCGCGAAGGTCATCGGACCCGGCCTTCGTGAACTGGCGCAACGGCATCCGAGTATCGGTGAAGTGCGTGGGCTCGGCGTGTTCTGGGCGATCGAGCTGGTTCGCGACCGGGCCACCCGCGAACCACTCGCCCCGTACGGCGGCACCAGCCCCGCGATGAACGAACTGGTCGCCGCCTGCCGCACAGGCGGGCTGCTGCCGTTCGTCAATTTCAACCGCCTGCATGTGGTTCCGCCGTGCGTGATCACCGAGGCCGAGGCCAAGGAAGGACTGGCCATCCTCGACCAGGCACTCACCGTCGCCGACGCGCACACCGTCTGAGGCGACACGCGGCGGGCGGAATGCGCTCGCCGCGTTCAGCGTTCCACCGGAGCGTGACCGATACCGCCGTGCTTTCCGATGAGCTGAAAACCTATCTCGACGAGGAGAAGGTCTACGCGACCGTCGCCACCGTCGGGCCGAACGGGCATCCGCATCTGACCGTGGTCTGGATCAAGCGCGAGGGCGATGACCTGGTGTTCTCCACCACCGTCGCACGACAGCAGGCCAAGAACCTGGTGCGTGATCCGCGGATCACCGTGATGGTGAATCCGCCGGAGCGGCCGTTCCTCTACGCCGAGGTGCGCGGAACCGCCACCACCACACCGGATCCCGAACGGGCGCTGCCCGACGAGATGTCACTCAAGTACACCGGCAAGCCGTACCGGGAGTTCAACCCGGCATCGGTGGACGACGCGGAACGGGTCGTCGTCCGCGTCACGCCGACCAAGGTCACCGGACGTCTCTGAGACGCGGGCCCGGCGGAGCCTCAGCTCCGCTGGGCCTCTTCTTGCGCGTGCTGTGCCTGCGCCAGCTGCTGCGGGGTGTAGCGCACGGTCAGCGCGACCAGGGCGGCGGCAGCGGCGATGATCGCGCAGATGAACAGCACCAGGGTGTAGCCGCTGTTGAGAGCATCGATCTGGGCGGGTGTCCTGTTCGCGCTGGGGGCGTCGCTGCCCCCGAGGGACAGCGTGCGTGACGCCGCGATCGGGCTGAGCAGGCCGATTGCGATCGGTGTCGCCAAGCTCAGGAACATCTGGCCCACCGCCGAGAGCGGGCCGATGTTCGACGGCGGAACCCCGACCAGCACGCAGAGTGGCGCGAGCACGATCGCCATCCCGACGCCGAAGCCGATCACCAGCAGCAGCGCCAACAGTGTCGGCAGGTACTGCACGTGCCGGTCCAGCGTCGACCCGAACAGCAGGCCGACGGCGAGCACCACCCCCGCGGTGGCCAGCAACCAGCGCGGCGCGATCACCAGCGCGGCCTTGGACGCCACCGCACCGCCGACGCCGATGCCGATGGTGAACGGGATCGAGGCGATACCGGCCCACAGCGGGCTGTAGCCGAGCACGTTCTGCAGTAGTTGGGCGACGAAGAACGTCATCGCGCCGAGCACCGCACCGGCCAGGAAGATCAGGACGAAAGTGGCGACCCGGTCACGGCTGTCGAACAGCGACCACGGCAGCAGCGGATCGGATTCGCGTCGCTCGGCGAGGACGAAGACCACCAGCAGCACGAAACCGCCGATCAGCGATCCGAGGATCAGCGGGCTCGTCCAGCCCATGGCCGGCCCCTCGGTGGCGCCGAACACGATCGTCGCGCAGGCCAGGGTGCCCAGGATCGCGCCCTTGATGTCGAGCGGAGTGCGGTGGTGTTCGGTGTCGGTGAGCTTGTAGATCGCGCCGAGCACGATGAGCGCGCCGATCGGAACGTTGATCAGGAAGATCCAGCGCCACCCGACCTCGGTCAGCGCACCGCCGACGATGAGACCACCGACCGAACCGATGCCTGCCATCGAGCCGACGATCGCGATCGCCTGATTTCGGGCCGGTCCCGGTGCGAATGTCGTCGCGACCAGCGCGAACGCGGTCGGTGCCGCGATCGCGGCGCCCGCGCCCTGGAAGGCGCGCGAGATCAGCAACATCGCCTCGCCGGTGGCCAGACCACACGCCAGCGAGGCCGCGGTGAACAGGCCGACGCCCCAGATCAGCATGCGTTTGCGGCCGAACGCGTCGCCGAGCCTGCCGCCGAGCAGCATCAACCCCGCGAAAGTGAGGCCGTAGGCGGTCACCGTCCAGGCGCTGCCCGAACTGGACAGCCCCATGTCCTGCTGCAGGCGCGGCAGGGCGAAGATCACGACGGTGCCGTCGAGCACCACCATGAACTGCAGACCGCTCAGCACGAGAATGGCCAGGCCGAACGCCCGCTGCTTCACCGGATACTGCATCGTCGCAGCGGGTTTATCGAGCACAGTCAGGCAGTGTAATTGGCGCACCGGCACCGAGTGGGCGCGCCGTCGGTGAAGCTAGTCGAGGCCGAAGCCCGCCGTGGGGCCGATGACGATGATCGCGGGCGGGCGGATGCCCTCTTCCTTGACCCGATCGGCGACCGTGGCGAGGTCGGCCCGCACCACCCGCTGAGTACGCAGGGTGCCCTCCTGAATGACCGCGGCCGGGGTATCGCTCGGGCGACCACCGGCGAGCAGGGCGGCGGCGAACTTGTCGATCCGCTCGACCGCCATCATCAGCACGATGGTGCCGCGCAGCTTGGCCAGCGCCGACCAGTCGACGAGCGAATCGGGGTGATCGGGGGCGACGTGTCCACTCACGACGACGAACTCGTGCGTCACCCCGCGATGGGTCACCGGGATACCGGCCGCGCCGGGCACCGAGATCGGACTCGTCACACCGGGCACCACGGTCACCGGGATACCGGCCTCGGTGCACGCCTCGAGTTCCTCGTAGCCGCGGCCGAACACGTACGGGTCGCCGCCTTTGAGCCGGACCACGAACTTGCCTGCCTTGAAGCCCTCGACCAGCGCGAGGTTGATCGCCTCCTGCGCCATCGACCGGCCGTACGGGATCTTCGCGGCGTCGATCACCTCGACGTGCGGGCCGAGTTCGGCGAGCAGTTCCGGCGGGGCGAGCCGGTCGGCGACGACCAGATCGGCGCGGGCAAGGAGCCTGCGCCCACGCACGGTGATCAGGTCTGGATCGCCGGGGCCGCCGCCGACCAGCGCGACGCCCGGGGTCACCGGCTCCGAATCATCGGTCACCACACCGGATTGCAGCGCTTCGAGCAGGCCGTTGCGCACGGCGGCCGAGCGGCGGTGCGCGCCACCGGCGAGCACGCCGAGTGAAAGTCCGTCGTAGCGGGCGGTCGCCGGGGTGACCGCGGTGCCGTCCCTGGCGATGTCGGCGCGGACGCAGAAGATGCGCCGGGCCGTGGCTTCGGCGACCACCGCGGCGTTGGTCTCGGGTTCGTCGGTGCAGGCCATCGCGTACCAGGCGCCGTCGAGATCACCGTCGGCGTAGGCGCGCAGTTCGATACTCAGCTGTCCCGCCGTCCCCATGCCTTCGACGGCCGGAGTGACGGCCCGGCTGATCACGTGCACATCAGCACCGGCGGCGACAAGTAGTCCCAGCCTGCGCTGGGCGACCGTTCCACCACCGACCACGACCACTCTGCGTCCCCGCAGATCGAGCCCGACCAGGTAGTTCGGGTCGCCTGCGGGCGGGGTCGATGCGGTGTCAGCGGTGTTCGGCACAGTATCCCAGCCTAGTTCCTGGTTCGATGCGGCCCGAACGCACCCGCCGACAGACGGGATCTGATCGTCGAGCGTGTCCCGCGTTGCCAACCCGCCCGGCAGGCGGGACAGTGGAATCCATGACCCAGCCGGACGCACTCCTCGAGGTGGCCTACGACGAAGCGCGCCGAGGTCTGGCCGAGGGTGGCATCCCGATCGGCGCCGCCCTGTTCGATGCCGACGGCACCCTGCTCGGGCGCGGGCACAACCGTCGCGTCCAGAACGACGATCCGAGCGTGCACGCCGAAACCGACGCCTTCCGTGCGGCGGGGCGGCGCCGCGACTACCGCCCGACGATCATGGTCACCACGCTGTCGCCGTGCTGGTATTGCAGCGGCTTGGTGCGCCAGTTCGGGATCGGCACCGTGATCATCGGCGAGGCGCGGACCTTCCACGGCGGACACGACTGGCTGGCCGAACACGGGGTGCGGGTGGTCGTGCTCGACGATCCACGGTGTGTGTCGATGATGAGCGAGTTCATCGCCGACCACCCCGACCTCTGGTTCGAGGACATCGGCGGCACCCGGCCCGATCTCAGCTGAAATGCGGCTGGTTCTGGACCCAGCGGAAGTCCGTGCTGCGCAGAGGGAAACTGTCGAGGTCGGCGCGTTCGACAGTGATCGTCGCGGGGCGGCCGTCGAGTTCTCCGCGCAGGGTCAGCGTGTCCGCCGAGGTCTTGTCGATGGTGAATGTCGCGTAGGGTTTGGGGCTTTCGGCCGGGCCGGTTGGTGCGGCGGACAGTGTCATCGTGTTCGCCGCCGGGTCGGTCGTGGCCAGCACCGGCACGATCGTGTCGTCCATTCGCTGGTAGCCCGCGGATTCCACATCGATGACGAGGCGCTGCCAGCGCGTCGGGTCGGTGGTGAGCGGTGGGATCGGGGTTCCGTCGACGGTGAACTCGCCGACTTCCCAGATGCCGTACAGCTCGGGTTTCGGTGCGCCGCCGCCGTATTCGCGCCAGCTCTCCATGCCGGCATAGACCATTCCCACCGTGATCCACAGCCCGACCGCGACTTGCGCCACGGTCGCCCACCGGTTCGCCCGCGGCGACGCGAACAGCGGTGGTTGCACCGCCGGTCCCGAATCTCGTTCCAGCACGAGGATATTCGCCAGCCTGCGGGCCTGGGGAGCGAGCAGCACCAACCCCATCAGCAGCAGATGCCCGGCCAGCATCTTCACCGGGACGTCGAAGGTCAGGTTCAGCAGGAACACCTGCGCCATACTGACCACGCTCAGCATGGCGCCCAGCGTCGCGGTGCGCGGCCAGAACAGCAGCAGCCCGGCGACCACTTCGGCCGCACCCAACGCGATCTCGTAGGCGGGCGAGGATCCGACCTGCGTCCACAGCATCGCCATCGGGGTCAGGTCGCCGACGCGAGTGAGCAGAGCGATCAGTGCGGGTTCCGGCATCTGGGTCGGGATCAGCTTCGCGAACCCGTAGAACAGCATCTGCCCGCCGGCGAACAACCTCAGCGCGGTGAGAAACCAGCTCAGCAGCCGTGGATAGGCGCGCCTGCGCCGGTCGAGGACCGACCACACGACCGTGATCAGCACCGCGGCCACCAGGACCAGTCCACACTGGATCCAGATCGCGGCCTGATCACCGCTGCCGTTCATCGCCAGCCGCGCATCCACCCCGAACACGTGCTCGCCGACCCACTCGCTCACCGGCTCGAGCGCGATCATCTGCCAGAGCATCGCCTCCTCCGGCAGCCGCAAGGCGAGGACGCCGAGAAAGACGAAGGTGATCTGAGCCATCCACAAACAGAAAAGCCCCAGGTACGCGACACTGAACCGGAACGCGAGCCGGGTGAGCGGATGCCAGGTCGGTGGTGGTGACGGCGGGCTCGCGATAGCATCGTGCGCACGTTCAGCGGTCGCTGTGGTCACCCACGCCTCCTCATCGAGTTCGGTTGTTACCGAAGCTAATCGAAGGAAACGGCCGGGCGCGTCCGGGAAAACCCCGATCTTTGCGGCTGTCAACCCTGAGTCCCGCTGACCGATGCCGCCCTTACATTCCGGTCGGCCGTCCGGTACTCAGAAGTGACACACGTTACAGGTTTTTGTGATAGGGGTACCCCGTAGATGTCCGAAGATCAGGATCCGGCCGCTCAGATGTCGCTCACGGTCAGTGAGCGCGATCTGGACGAGCTCGCGGGGAAGTTGGCGCGCTGGCTGACCGGCAAGGTCGGCGCCGAGGCGATGGTCAGCAATCTGGACAAGCCGTCCACCGGCGGCATGTCGAGCACCACCATTCTGTTCGACGCCGAGTGGCAGGCGGACGGGGGCAGCGAGCAGGGGTCCTTCGTCATCCGGATGGCGCCGGAGGACAGCTCGTTCCCGGTGTTCGAGTCCTATGACCTGGCGATGCAGTACCAGGTGATGGCCGGTGTAGCCGCGGCGTCCGAAGTCGCCGTCCCGCCGCTGCGCTGGCTCGAACTCGACGATTCCGTGTTCGGCTCGCCGTTCATCGTGATGGAGCGGGTCGAGGGTAGGGCGCCGTCGGACAATCCGCCGTACGTGTTCTTCGGCTGGCTGTTCGACGCGACCGCCGCCGAACGCGAACTGGTGGCGGACGCGACGGTCGAGGTGATCGCCCAGGTGCACGCCATCGACAAGGTGGCAGAGCGCTTTCCGCTGCTCGACGGTGCGGGCACCGGGCTGCGCAGGCATTTCGAGGCCCAGCGCGCCTGGTACAAGTGGGCGCTGACCGACCACGGCGTCGAAGTACCGCTGATCGAGCGAACTTTCGACTGGCTCGAGGCCAACTGGCCCGCCGATCCCGGTCCCGAGGTGCTGAACTGGGGCGACGCCCGACCCGGCAACATCCTGTTCGAGGGGTTCACCCCGGCGGCGGTGCTGGACTGGGAGATGGCGACGTTCGCGCCGCGCGAACTGGACCTGGGCTGGACCATTTTCATCCACCGGTTCTTCCAGGACATCGCCACCCGCTTCGACCAGCCCGGTCTCGCGGACTTCCTGCGCCGCGACGCGGTGGTGGCGAAATATGAAGAGATCACCGGACATTCGGTCCAGAACCTGGACTTCTACATCGTCTACGCCGCCCTGCGGCATGCGATCGTGATGGCCAGGATCAAGTGCCGGATGATCCACTTCGGCGAGGACACCGTGCCCGCCGAACTCGACGACTACGTGATGCACCGCCTCAGCCTCGAGGCGCTGCTCGACGGCACCTACGAATGGGACTGATTATGAGCGCTGTCATGCCCGTCCCCCTGGACGAATACCCGGTCCATCAGACACCGCTGTCGCTGGCGCGAGCGGCCACCAGCGACCGGAACTTTTACGACCGCTACTACTTCAATGCCTTCGACCCCGCCGGCGACGCGATGCTGGTCACCGGGTTCGGTGTGTACCCGAACCTCGGCGTAGTCGACGCGTTCGCGACCGTGCGCCACGGTGAGGTCCAGCGCAGCGTGCGGTTCTCCGACGCGCTCCGCTCGCGCGACCTGAACACCGCCGTCGGTGGCTACCGGATCGAGGTGATCGAGCCGCTGCAGAAGCTTCGGGTCGTGTGCGAACACGACGATCTCGGTTTCGACCTGACCTGGACCGGCGCGCAGCCCGCCGTGCAGGAGCAGCCGCACCTGATCCTGTCCGGCACCCGGCCCATCATCGAGGCCTCGCGCTTCGCCCAATCAGGTTCGTGGGAGGGCACTCTCGCCGTCGACGGCATCGACTACACCGTGGATCCGGCGGTCTGGACCGGCAGCCGCGACCGCTCGTGGGGCATCCGGCCCTCCGGTGAGCCGGAACCAGCCGGTCGACCCACCGGCATGGACGGCTTCTGGTGGCTCTACGCGCCGCTGCGGTTCCAGGATTTCTCGATCGTGGTGATCGTGCAGGAGGAACCCGACGGCACCCGCACGCTCAACAACGCGGTGCGGATCTGGAACGACGGCCGCAAGGAACAACTCGGCTGGCCCCGCATGCACTGGACCTACGAGTCCGGCACCCGGCACCCGAAGTCGGTGCGCCTCGACATGACCACCCCCGATGGAAAGCCGCTCGAGGTGGAGGTCGAATCGCGCCCCGGGATCGCGCTGCATGTCGGCTGCGGTTACGGCGCCGACCCCGACTGGACCCACGGTCGCTGGATGGGCGAGAACTGGTCGTTGTCGAGCAGTTACGACCTCACCGACCCCGCGATCAAGGCCCGCACCCCCTACGGCGTGATCGACCACATCGGCTACGCCCGCTGCGGTGACGCCGAAGGGTGGGGCCTGTTCGAACACGCCTCCATGGGCCGCCACGACCCCACAGGTTTCGCCGATTGGTCCTCCGTCGCCCCTTGACGGAACTCTCGCGCGAGAAGAAAAGGCGCCGCCGCGACAACGAGGTCGCGGCGGCTCCGATTTCTTACCTCTTATGCGCCCGTAGCGAAGTCGGCCAGTAGCGACGGCACCGCGGCGTCGAAGCCCGCGACGTCGAGCATGCCCGCGTCGTCGGGATCGGCGATGCTGAACTTCGTCGCGGTCATGCCGACCACCACGAGCTTGGCCCGCGGGTTCACCTCACGGCGGTACCGGGCCAGCGCCTGGTGCGGGTGCACCGTTCCCGCCCATGTCTCGCTGTCGGTGTAGATCGAAAACACATCGACCTCGATGCCCTTGTCCAGCGCGTGCAGGATGGGCAGTGAGCAGTCGGTGCCGCCGAACGGCAGATTCGACACCGCCCGCACCGCATCGTCGAGCCGCTGACGCGGCGAGATCGCCAGCTCGGACAGGCCGCGTGCCCCCTGCCACCCCCGACCGCCCGAGGTGAACCCGACGATCTGGTGCTGCGGCTCGGTGCGTGCGGTGACCAGAACGAGCGCGGCCGAGGCCTCGCGCGCCGAGATCGGCAGCCCACCGTCCAGCTCCGGTGCGCGGCCACAGATCCAGTCGAACAGCCTGCGCCGGTCGTCGTCGATGGTGGCCGGGTGCGACAGACGCAGCAGGTCGCGATTCGACCAGCCCTCGCGCTGCCGGTACTTGACCACCTGAAACGCCAGGTCCTCGACCGGCTTGTCCAGGTACCAGTACGCGACGGCACGCCGCAGCCCACGACCCCAGCCACGGAACTGCTCGGCATAGCCAGCGAACAGGAACAGGTGCGTACCCGTGCGCGCGACCAGCGGCAGCGCGGCGAACGCGGCTCGACGACCGTCGACATCACCGAGTGATGCGGCGGCGGCCAGCGCGAACAGGGCCGGGTGCTGGCCCGGCGCGCGCCCGGAGGTGGAGATCTCGACGATCTCGCGAACCAGGACGGCGGTGTGCTCGGCGGCGTATTCGATGATGAATTCAGCGTTGTCCGCCGTCAAAGTCTTGGCATTGACGTAGTACGTCCCGGATTCCGTGCCGAGCGTGATGAAGCGGTGGACCCTAAGGTCGTGCCAGATAACCGACCGAATCCGGTCCGTCCTGCTCGTTCACGGTGGACAGTTGCTCGGCGGACGTGTGTGTCCCGACCGGTACAGGTGCTCTACCAGCTGAGCTACCGCCGTCTTCCGACGACGGGCAGGAGTCGAACCTGCGACATCCCCATCCCGAGTGGTAACCGATCAGATCCGGTCCGCCTCGCAACTGCTGAAATGAATTTACTGCGCGCGATCGAGCTTGCCCAGCGAATTTATTTCGGCGTCGGCGATCGCCGCGAAGTCGACGCGGCGGCGACCACTATTCCGTCGACAATTGTTCTGCCGCAGACAAGTTCACCATCACCCGCGAGCAGTGCCGCGGCCTCCGCGACACTGGGCGTTCCGACGGCAACCGACGTGCGGTCCGAGGCATACTGCACATCGACCCCGGCCAACTCACCGGCCGTGTACGCGACCACAGGGACGCCGAGCATCGCGGCGGCTGCGCGAACGCCCGCCTCGGCGGACCGGCTGTCGAGAGTCGCCAGGCAGGCGACGTGGAGGTCCCCGACCACCGACTCGACCGCACGCACGATCCGCTCGGCATCGGCACCCGGTCGCAGACCGATTCCCACCGCGACAGCGAGCACCCCGGTTACCCGGCCCCCACCGTCGGCAGGCGGCACCATCAGTGGTCGAATCGGCTTGCGACAGCGACGAACCCCGCGATCGCGCTGGGGTTTCCCGCCGGGTGGGTGTGTAGGTAGGAGGCGTGTACCTGGCGGACCACGGCGCCTTCGACGACGGAACCCGTTGTCCGCCAGCCCCAGGCGGCGTTCTCGGCGCCGGTGCGGGCCAGGCGCGTGCGATGGAATTCGTGACCGCGCACTCGGGCCCCCGCCCGCCAAAGGGCGGAGTCGTGCAGGGCGACGGCGTCGCGATAGCCCAGCGTCAGGCGCGGGCCGAATTCGGCGTCGGCGTCGATGACCCCCGCCATCGGATGGCCGTCGAGGGAACGGGTGAGGTAGAGCAGACCCGCGCATTCGGCGTGGATCGGCAGACCTTTCGCCGCGCCGTCAGCGACTGCGGCGCGTAGTCGCTCGTTGGCGGAAAGCTCGCCCGCGTGCTCCTCCGGAAACCCGCCCGGCAGCACCAATCCCGCTGTGCCGAGCGGGAGTTCGTCGGACAGTGGATCGAAGACGACCACCCGCGCTCCCGCTGCGTCCAGCAGTTCCCGATGCTCGGCGTACCCGAAGGTGAACGCGGGACCACCCGCCATCGCGATCAATGGACCTTTGCCTGATCGAGTCGATGAGGTCGCCGCAGGCTGATCGAAGGACGTCGATGGTGCGTCGGTCGTCGCGGGAGCGCTGCCCTCATCGAGTTCGGTCGAGGTTGCATGTTCAGCGGCAGCGGCCAGTTCTGCGCGCGGGTCCCATGCGGGCCCCTGGGCCGAGCCTCCGGCCAGCGCGACTATCGCGCGCAGATCGATGTGTGCCGCAACGAGTTCGGTCATCGCATCGACGGCGGCGGTGGCGGCCGTGCCGTGTTCGACGGCGGGGATGAGGCCCAAATGTCGTGAGGGAACTTCCAATTCGGCCATGCGGGGCAGGGCGCCGAGAACCGGGAGCCCGGCGCGATCGCAGGCTGCGCGCAGGACTTGTTCGTGGCGCTCGCTGCCGACGCGATTGAGGATCACCCCGCCGAGGCGGACCGAGGAGTCGTAGGTGGCGAAGCCGTGCAGGAGCGCGGCGAGGCTTTGGGAATGTCCGCGAGCGTCGACCACCAGGACCACCGGTGCCCCGAGCAGTCCGGCCACCTGCGCGGTGGATCCCTCGGCGATCGCATCGGTGCGGTTCTCGTCGATCCGGCCGTCGAACAGGCCCATCACGCCCTCGACGATCGCGATATCGCAGCCCTGCGCGCCGTGCCTATACAGCGGCACCACCCGATCCTCGCCCACCAGAACGGGATCCAGGTTGCGCCCCGGTCGCCCGGCCGCGAGCCCGTGATAGCCGGGGTCGATGTAGTCGGGTCCCACCTTGAACGGCGCCACCCGATGCCCGGCCCGGCGCAGCGCACCGATCAGCCCGGTCGCCAGCGTGGTTTTCCCGCTACCCGAGGCAGGCGCGGCGATCACCACGGCGGGCGCGCTCATCACCCTGTACCTCGATCTCGCAGCACGATTCGCTCTGCGGCGATTCCCGCATCGATCGCAGCGCCTCTCGAACCACCCCGAGAACGACACATCGCGTGGGGCCCGCGGCCCGATGCGCGCCGGATGGCCGCACCGTTGACCACGGCGCGCGCGGCCGGCCCGGTCGCGGACTCGATCACCATTCGATGCCGCGCTGCCCCTTGCGGCCCGCGTCCATCGGGTGCTTGACCTTCGTCATCTCGGTGACCAGGTCGGCCGCCTCGATCAGGGCCTGTGGTGCGTCGCGGCCGGTGATGACGACGTGCTGGTTGCCGGGGCGGTGGGTGAGGGTGTCGACGACTTCGTCGATGTCGACCCAGCCCCATTTGAGCGGGTAGGTGAACTCGTCGAGGACGTAGAAGCGGTGCTGTTCGGCGGCGAGGCGGCGGGCGATCTCCTGCCAGCCGGACAGGGCGGCGGCCGCGTGGTCTTCCTCGGTGCCGTGTTTGCGCGTCCAGGACCAGCCTTCGCCCATCTTGTGCCACTCGACCGCGCCACCCGCGCCGGTCTGCTCGTGCAGGGTGCCGAGGGTGCGGAAGGCGGCTTCTTCGCCGACCTTCCACTTTGCGCTCTTCACGAACTGGAAGACCGCCACGTCGAAGCCCTGATTCCAGGCCCGCAACGCCATCCCGAACGCCGCGGTGGACTTGCCTTTGCCCGGCCCGGTGTGCACGGCGAGCACCGGCTGGTTACGCCGCTGCCGAGTGGTCAGACCGTCCTCGGGGACGCTCTCCGGAACACCTTTGGGCACAGAAACTCCTCTTCTCGACGCACTCGCTGTGCGGGTTCTTCGCGACCTCGCGGTGGACGTCGGTCGCACGCCCGGCTCTGCCACCATTGCGTCCGTCGGCCGTGCGTGCCGGTTCGTCACCATTTCTATCAGGGTGCGGCCGCGGCACTCACAGGGCTGGGCACCTGCATCGCCGTACGCCGCGATCCGCCTGACTGCCGTCAGCGGGTGATGCCGGACGGCATCGCACTTCATCCGCGTCAGCTGATCCGGTCGACGATCGCCTGAGTCTCGCTTGCCGTTCGCGTGGCGGCGGCTTACGCCGCGCGAGCGGGCCCGGCGGTGGCGCGGACGACGTCAGCCACCGTCTCGCCGGTCAGTTCGTTCAAGCGCAGGTATCGGGCGCGCAGGTCGCGGGCCAGTTCGGCGGCCAAGCCGAGGCGGATCATGCCGCGTTCGCAGTCGATCACCATCGCGGTGTGACCCTCGGCGGCGATCAGCTTGGCGGCGGTGCGGGCGCGCGGGAGTGGGTCGGTGCCGCCGGTGGCACGGCCGTCG
Organism: Nocardia sp. FBN12; assembly: GCF_050320175.1. Classification (GTDB taxonomy): domain Bacteria; phylum Actinomycetota; class Actinomycetes; order Mycobacteriales; family Mycobacteriaceae; genus Nocardia. The sequence continues at coordinate 3,971,363 of NZ_CP190048.1, forward strand.
GTGAGCAGCACCAGCATCGGGCGACGGCGGGGGTCGCGGACGTGTTCGCGAGCGATCACCTCGCGGGCCTTCAGCAAGCCTGCGGCGAGGGGGGTTTTGCCGCCGGTACGCATTCCGGCCAACCGGCGGACGGCGATGTCGACCGAAGAGGTGGGCGGTAGGACCAGTTCGGCTTCGCTACCGCGGACGCTGATCACGGCCACCTTGTCGCGGCGCTGGTAGGCATCGCGCAGCAGGGTGACGATGGCGCCGGTCACCGCGGTGAGGCGGTCGCGCGCGGCCATCGAACCGGACGCGTCGACGACGAACACGACCAGATTGCCTTCTCGACCTTCGCGATACGCGCCGCGCAGATCTTCGGTCGCCAGGGCGAGTGGGCCACTGAGCCTGCCGCGCTCGAATTGTTTCGGTGCGGCGGCGAAGATCGTGCCGAGCAGGTGCAGGCCGGTGGACGGGTCGGTGTCGGGTCGGACCGTGCGACCGGTCCGGGTCCGGGCGCGCGAACGTCGGCCGGGGGCACCTTCGCCGATACCGGGGACCTCCCAGCGCGGGGCCGGCTTTGCCGCCGAAGTCGGTGTGCCCGAAACCCTTTCGTGGCCGGGACGCGAACCGTTGCCGTCGGAGCTGGAGTTGTCCGCCCGATCACCTTCGCCACCGGTGCCGTTCGGTCCGCCCCTGCCCGGTCTACCACCGTCCGGCCCCTGGTCGTCCGGGCCATCATCGTCGGGACCACCGGCCGGACCGCCACCATCAGGCCCCTCGTCGTCCGGGCCCTGGCCGTCACCGTCGGTTGCATCCTGACCACGGCCTCGCGACCGCTCATCGCCCAGGTCACCCGGGTCGAAATCCGCCGCGCGATCGCTACCGTCGACACGGCTTTCATCCTGGTCCAGGCGACCGTTCCCGCCCTCACCTGATCCGTGCGGACCGTCGAATTCCTCATCCCCCGAAGCCTTGTCGACCTCAGCCGCCGCCTCCTCCATCGCCTCGTCGAGCTGCTGCTCACTGATTCCCGGCTCGTCGAACGGATCCCGCCGACGCCGATGCGGCAGCGCGAGTTCCGCCGCGATCCGCACATCGTCCTCGGTGACCCGATCCCGCCCGCGCCACGCCGCGTGCGCGGTCGCGGTCCTGGCGACGACCAGGTCGGCGCGCATCCCGTCCACATCGAACGACGCGCACAGCGCCGCGATCCGGCGCAGCTCCGCATTGTCCAGCGCGACATCGGGCAGCCGGTCCCGCGCGGTCAGAATACGTTCGGCCACCCTCTGATCGGCGTCGACATAGCGGGCAGCGAACGCGGCCGGGTCGGCCTCGTAGTCGAGGCGACGGCGCACCACCGCCATCCGCACATCGACCTCACGCGAGGCCGCCACATCGACGGTGAGCCCGAACCGGTCCAGCAGCTGCGGCCGCAACTCCCCCTCTTCGGGGTTCATCGTCCCCACCAGCACGAACCGCGCCGGATGCGAGTGCGAGACACCATCACGCTCGACGTGCACGCGCCCCATCGCCGCCGCGTCGAGCAGCACATCCACCAGGTGGTCGTGCAGCAGGTTCACTTCGTCCACGTACAGCACCCCGTGGTGGGCCGCGGCGAGCAACCCCGGCCGGAACGCCTGTTCCCCGTCGCGCAGCACCCGCTCGAGATCCAGCGAGCCGACCACGCGATCCTCAGTGGCACCAACCGGCAACTCCACCAACCGAGCGGGCCGTGCCCCCGTCTCGTCGACCACCGGCGGCAGCAACTGCGCAAGCGCCCGCACCACGGTCGACTTCGCCGTCCCCTTCTCGCCCCGGACCAGCACCCCACCGATCCCGGGATGCACGGCCGACAAGATCAACGCCAACTGCAGCCGCTCCTGCCCCACCACAGCCGAGAACGGAAACCCCGCCTCACCCCCCACACGCGCGGCGGTGTGCGGACCAGCGGCAACATCAGCAAAACCAGGCACACCCCAACTCTATGCGCGCCGCAAACCCACCCACCCCTCGGGCACCGACGACGCAAATGCCCGCAACCGCACTCCCCCACCACCACACCGCACACGCAGCCTTTCCCCGTCTTCCACAACCCACCCAACCCAACCACCACACTCCCGACCACCACACCGTGCACACCGGCCTGTCCCCGTCTTCCACAACCCACCCAACCCAACCACCACACTCCCGACCACCACACCGTGCACACCGGCCTGTCCCCGTCTTCCACAACCCACCCAACCCAACCACCGCACTCCCGACCCCTAGGAAGGGACGGCCACGAAGTGGCCGGTCGCGGCCGGGTCGCCGGTTAGGCGCCGGTGCGTAGGCGACGAAGGAGCAAGCACCGGTGCCTAACCGGCGGCCCCTCGGGGCCGCGACTCGAGCGCGCCAGCGCTCCAATAAACACAGCGTCAAACCATCTGGGACTACTCAAACCCCGGTCACCCCCACCCACCGGCGCGACAGCGAACGAACTAACCCCGCCGCATCGGCACGTGCATGATCCCGTCGTCATCGTATTCCGCCCCATCGACGACAAACCCGAACTTCGCGTACATCCCGACCAGATGCGACTGAGCATCCAATCGCACAGTGACCGAACCGATTTCAGCGAGCGCGGCCCGCATCAGCCGGGTCGTGTACCCGTGCTTACGGGCGTTCACCGCTACGCACACCCGCCCGATCCGGCAACTCGTCACACCGTCGACAACCTCTTCGAGCAGCCGCAACGTACCGACGATCTCACCGCCGTCGTCGAGCCAGAAATGCCGCGTCGCCGCGAGCAGATCACGCCCGTCCAACTCGGGATAGGCGCATTCCTGCTCGACGACGAACACCTCGACACGCAGTCGCAACAGCCGGTAGAGGGTGGCGGTATCGAGATCCGCCGCCCACGACCGCCTCAGTTCGGCACTCACACCTGCGCGAGGCTCGAGACCTGCTCGCGTGCAGGCGCGTTGTCGCGGTCCAGCTTCAGCGACTTGCTGGTCCAGTCCCACACTTCCTGGAACAGGGCCTGGTTCTCCGACAGCTTCTGCCCCAGCGAGGGGATCATCGTCTGCAGCTGCGGCGTCCAGCCCGCGTACTGCTGCGGGAAACACCGCTGCATCACGTCGAGCATGGCGGTGACACAGGTCGAGGCACCCGGCGACGCACCGAGCAGACCGGCGATCGAGCCGTCCTCGGCGGAGATGACCGCGGTGCCGAACTCGAGCACCCCACCGGCGCCCTTACGACGGATGACCTGCACGCGCTGACCGGCGGTGATCAGCTCCCAGTCGCGGCCCTGCGCACGCGGCAGGAACTCGCCGAGCACGCCCACCTTGCCGTTCTGCGACTTGAGCAGCTCTTCGACCAGGTACTTGGTCAGGCCCATCTCGGTGAGACCGACGCCGACGAGCGAAGCGATGTTGTTCGGCTTGATCGACTTGAACAGGTCGGTGTTGGAACCGTCCTTGAGGAACTTGGGGGTCCAGCCGGCGTAGGGGCCGAACAGCAGGCCCTTGCGGCCGTTGATCACGCGGGTGTCGAGGTGCGGCACCGACATGGGCGGCGCGCCGACGGCGGCCTTGCCGTAGACCTTGGCCTCGTGCGCGGCGATCAGCTCAGGGTTGGTGGAGCGCAGGAACTGGCCGCTGATCGGGAAGCCACCGAAGCCCTTGGCCTCGGAGATACCGGCCTTCTGCAGCAGCGGCAGCGCGCCACCACCGGCGCCGACGAAGACGAACTTCGCGTTGATGGTGCGCGACCGGTAGGTGCGCAGGTTGCGCACGGTGACGTTCCAGGAACCGTCGGACTGCTTGTCGAGGTTGCGGACCTCGGTACCGAAGCCGATCTCGCCGCCGGAGTAGCCGATGTAGGCGAGCAGCTGCTTGGTGAGCGCGCCGAAGTCGATATCGGTGCCGCCGTCGGACCAGTTCAGCGCGATCGGGTCGCTGAAGTCGCGGCCCTTGGCCATCAGCGGCAGGCGCGCGGCGAACTCGTCGGGGGTGTCGATGTACTCCATGCCGCGAAACAGCGGGTGCGGGGCGAGTGCCTCGTAGCGCTTGCGCAGGTAGTCGACGTTGTCGGCGCCGTGCACGAAGCTGACGTGCGGGATGGGGTTGATGAAGCCCGAGGGGTCGTCCAGGACGCCGGTGTCGACAGCCGAGGCCCAGAACTGGCGCGAGACCTGGAAGCGCTCGTTGATGTCGACGGCCTTGCTCACGTCGACCGAGCCGTCGGCGTTCTGCGGGCTGTAGTTGAGCTCGCACAGCGCCGAGTGGCCGGTACCCGCGTTGTTCCACGGGTCGCTGCTCTCCGCGGCGGCGGCGTCGAGCCGCTCGAACACCGAGATCGTCCAGTCCGGCTGCAGCTGCCGCAGCAGCGCGCCCAGCGTGGCACTCATGATGCCTGCGCCGATGAGAACTACATCGGTCTTTTCACTCTTCGCAGCGTTCGGCACGGGTAGATCGACTTCCTTGTCCTTCTCAGCTACCCACCGGCGGGTGAGTTCGCTTGGCGCGGGCGCTTTGGCGGTGTTCATGCGACTCTCGGTGAATCGCCGGGAGGTAGGTTACCCGTCGTTCACCTGACCCCAATTGTGCACCTGCGCTGATCGGACTTCTGCAACGGAGGTCCCTAATGTGACGCAAACCAACACTGCACGTCGCTACGACCGCGAGATAGATTGAGCAGTGTGACGAACGAAACCCTCGCCGCGGCGCAGTGGCAGCCCGATGTCCTCGGCACCGCCTATCAGCAGCGGACTCTGCCACTCGGTGTCGACCCCGACGGCGAGGGCGACGTCGTGGCCACGCTGGTGCGCTATCTGCCCGACGCCGCGGCACCGGCGGTCGAACCGACCGTGCTCTACGTGCACGGGTTCACCGACTACTTCTTCCAGGAGCACCTGGCCGAGCACTTCGCGGCGCGCGGCCACCGGTTCTATGCTCTCGACCTGCGCAAATGCGGTCGTTCGCGGCGCGATGGGCAGAGCGCGCACTACGTCAGCGACCTGGCTTTCTACGACGACGAACTGAACGAGGCGCTGCGGATCGCGCGCGCCGAGACCGGCAACGATGTGCTGATCGTCGCGCATTCGACCGGTGGGCTGATCGTGCCGCTGTGGCTGGACCGGCTAGAGGCAGCCGGGGGCAGCGCGGCGGCGGGTGTGGTCGGGGTCGTGCTCAACAGCCCCTGGTTCGACCTGCAGGGACCGTCGTTCTACCGCACCATCGGCACCCCCGTCATCCACGCGGTCGGCAGGTTCCGCGCCTTCGCCCAGCTGCCCGCCGGTGTCAGTACCGCTTACGGCGACAGCCTGCACACCAGCCGCGCGGGTGAGTGGGATTACAACCTCGACTGGAAGCCGCTCAGCGGTGAACCGGTCCGCCTGGGTTGGCTGCGCGCCATCCGCCGGGGACACGCCCGCCTGCACCAGGGGCTGACCATCGGCGTGCCCGCGCTGATCCTGCGCTCACGGATCACCAAGTTTGCCCGCGAGCACTCCCCCGCCGTCGACGTGGCCGATGCCGTGCTCGACGTCAAGCAGATCCAGCGCTGGGCGGGCTGTCTGGGCGAGCGCACCTCGATCGTCCCGATCGACGGCGCCCGTCACGACATTTTCCTGTCGTCAGAGGCGGTGCGCGCCAACGCATTCCAGGAAACCGACAACTGGCTCGACTGGCTGGCGGCCTACCGCAAGTCCTGATCGGACAGACGCCACCAGGCCTCGGCGTGGGTATCGCTCGACGCCAAGGCCTGGTGATCTCGGCCTGCGCCGGGCTGATCGGCCTGTCGAGTGGCTACCAGAGACTGGTGCGCAGGACGATTTCGGTGGCGAGTTCGTGGCCTGCTTCGGTGGCGATGTTGTCGACTTCCAAAGGGACCACCCGGAATTCGCCGTAGACGTAGCGACCGGACGCGTCGGCGGTGGCGCGGGGCAGGCTCTTGGTGACCAGCATGGTGACGGGCAGCTCGAGCGGCGGGCAGGAGGCATCGGGAACTGTGCCATCGGCGTCGGGAACGGCAGGATGCCCGTGGTCGGCGACGACCAGGCTCATGAACCGCCCGAACCGGCCCGCGCACACCCGCCACGCCAACGCCGCACCCGACCCACGCCCGGCGACATTCACGTAGGGCAGTTCGAGCTCGTCGAGAATCGCGAGCACCCCCGCGGGCTCGAGCCCCCCGACAGACTCCACGACAACGGTCTGCAGGTCGGATTCGTGCAGCCGCGCGCACACCTCGTCGAACACGTCGGCAGGGTCGTCCGCATCGGGAAGCAGCAGCACATTGTGCCGCGAAGAAGGTCCGTCGACCCGCACCGTCCAGGCCTGGTCACCGACCGTGATCTGCCGAGATTTCATGCCGGGTTACGGTACACGTCCAGCCTGAACAACGAGGCCTGTTCCGACGCGCCCCGCCGATCTCCACACCCCCGTGTACTGGGCTTTCACTGCCCATACCGGCGAAATTGCCAAACCTGTCACAACGCCGCGCACCGAGCTGTGAGGCGAGACGGGCCGCACACCACCGCACGCTCAGCGATCGACGCCACGCATCGGCCCCGATCTCCCGGCCCGCCACCGTCGGCCCACCAACACTGCCGGGTTCCGCGCGGCGGGCAGGTCACGGGGCAGCGCGGATCCCGGTCCGGATCAGCGGGATGTCGGCCGGGGCGCCTGTGCAGATCAGGTGGTCCAGCGCTGCGAGGTCGACGTGTTTCTCGATGAGGTCGGCGAGCAGGTCGAGTTGGGCGGATCTGACGGCGGTGACCGAGGTGCCGGGGGCGACGGTGAAGCCGGTGCGACCGGCTCGGGCGGCGACCTCGGTGAGCCAGCTGCGGCGGAACTCGTCGGATTCGAGGAGGCCGTGGACATGGGTGCCCCAGATCGATGCTCGCGCACTGCCTTCGGGGTCGTCGTCGATGGTCAGCCAGGAGGGATCGGCGGTGCGGGTGACTCTGCCGTGGTGGATCTCGTAGCCGTGCAGGGTGTTCGAGCCCGCGGTGCCGGTCACCTGACGGGCGATCTTCGGGTCCGCGAACTCGATGTCGAGGTCGAACAGGCCGAGACCGTCCACCACGCTGGGGCGCGGCGCCGCGGCGCTTTCCGCTGCCGAAGTAGGCGCTGGTGATGCCTCGGACGTCACGTGCTCGACACCGTCAGTGATTCGGCGGCCGAGCATTTGGTAACCGCCGCAGATGCCGAGGATGGGGCGCCCTGCCGCGGCGCGATCTCGGAGAGCATCGGCTATCCCGTTGGCGCGCAACCAGTTCAGGTCGGAGACGGTCGCCTTGCTGCCGGGGATGACCACGAGATCGGCGGCGGTCAGCTGGTGGGGACTGTCGGCCCAGCGGACCGAGACGCCGGGTTCGCAGGCCAGGGCTTCGATGTCGGTGGAGTTGGAGATTCGAGGCAGGCGGACGGCGGCCACGGTGAGCCAGTCGGTGCCGTGGGGTGGGCCGGGGCGGCCGACGGGAGCGCCGGAGATGGTGCCGAGGGAGTCCTCGGCGTCGAGCCAGAGGTCTTCGGCGAAGGGCAGGACACCGAAGGTGGGGCGGCCGGTCAGCGTGGTGAGTTGATCGAGGCCGGGTTGCAGCAGGGAGACGTCGCCGCGGAATTTGTTGATGAGGAATCCCGAGATGAGTTGCTGGTCTTCGGGTTCCAGCACCGCCACGGTGCCGAACAGGTGCGCGAGGACACCGCCCCGGTCGATGTCGCCGACCACCAGGACAGGAATGTCAGCGGCACGCGCCAGCCCCATATTCGCGAGATCGGTGGCGCGCAGGTTGATTTCGGCGGGCGAGCCCGCGCCTTCACAGATCACGACGTCGAATTCGTCACGCAACGAAGCCAATTCGGCCGCGACGACTTCACGCAACTCCTGCCGGCGAGTGAAATAGTCACGCGCACCGACCGTCCCGACGGCTTTGCCGCGAACCACCAACTGCGAGCGGCGATCACTACCGGGCTTCAACAGCACCGGATTGAAACGCACGCTGGGCTCGAGCCCACACGCGCGCGCCTGCAAGGCCTGCGCGCGCCCGATCTCCCCGCCGTCGAGCGTGACGACCGAGTTGTTGGACATGTTCTGCGCTTTGAACGGCGCCACCCGCACCCCACGCCGCGCCAGCATCCGGCAGATACCCGCCACCACAACGCTTTTCCCGGCATCGGAGGTGGTACCCGCGATCAACAGCGCGCCGCGCAGGGACGCGCTCACGGCAGGGTCAGGATTTCCGCGCCCGTCTCGGTGACAACGAGGGTGTGTTCGAACTGCGCCGTCCACTTGCGATCCTGGGTGACCACGGTCCAGCCGTCGTCCCAGATGTCGTAGTCGATGCCGCCGAGGTTGATCATCGGCTCGATCGTGAAGGTCATGCCGGGCTCGATGACCGATTCGATGCTGGGCTGGTCGTAGTGCAGCACCACCAGACCGCTGTGGAAGGTGGGGCCGACGCCGTGGCCGGTGAAGTCGCGCACCACGCCGTAGCCGAAGCGGTTGGCATAGGCCTCGATCACACGGCCGACCACATTCAGGGCCCGACCCGGCTTCACTGCCTTGATGGCCCGGTTGGTGGCCTCTTCGGTGCGCTCGACCAGCAGGCGCACCTCTTCGTCGACATCGCCGGCGAGGAAGGTCCGGTTGGTGTCGCCGTGCACGCCGTGGATGAACGCGGTGACGTCGATATTGACGATGTCACCGTCTTCGACCACCGTCGAGTCGGGGATGCCGTGGCAGATGACCTCGTTGAGCGAGGTGCAGCAGGACTTGGGGAAGCCTTTGTATCCCAGCGTGGAGGGATAGGCGCCGTGGTCGCACATGTACTCGTGGGCGATGCGGTCGAGCTCGTCGGTGGTGACACCGGGCACCACGGCCTTGCCCGCTTCGTCGAGTGCCCGCGCGGCGATCTTGCCCGCGATCCGCATCTTCTCGATGGTCTCGGCGGTCTGCACCCAGGGCTCGTTGCCCTCGTTCGCGGTCTTCTTCCACACATATTCGGGACGCTCGATGGAGCGGGGAACTTCCCGGATCGGCGACTGGGTGCCGGGAACTAGTGGCTGACGGGTGCGCACGGACATAAGGGGAGTGTATCTATGACCCCCGGCCTGCGCGTCAGACGGAGGCCTTGGTCGCGTCGGCACCCGAACAACACTTCGGTCGGGCGGCGGCCACCGCGGGGTTCTGATAGATCGCGCTTATCAATTCATCGAAATCTCGACTTTGACGTTGATCACACAGCGGCCTTACTTTTCTCGGCACGAGAAGACGTAGCGCGATCAGCGACGCGGCGTGACCCACTCGTCAAGCAACACCTCGAGGAGGTGCGCAGTGCCTGCGCTGTCTTTCCTGGACCGGGAGCACACCATCGCTCCCCCCGGCTACAGCCGGTGGCTGATCCCACCTGCCGCGCTGGCCATCCATCTGTGCATCGGTCAGGCCTACGCCACGAGCGTCTACAAGGACGCGCTGGTCAAGCACTTCGATTCGAGCCTCACCGCGATCGGGTTGATCTTCTCGATCGCGATCGTGATGCTCGGGTTGTCGGCCGCGATCTTCGGCACCTGGGTGGACCGCGTCGGCCCGCGCAAGACGATGTTCACCGCGGCCTGTTGCTGGTCGTCGGGATTCCTGGTGGCCGCGGCCGGTATCGCCACCGATCAGCTGTGGCTGGTCTATCTCGGCTACGGCGTCATCGGCGGTATCGGGCTCGGCCTCGGCTATATCTCGCCGGTGTCGACGCTGATCAAATGGTTCCCGGATCGGCCGGGTCTGGCAACCGGCATGGCCATCATGGGCTTCGGCGGTGGCGCCATGGTGGCCGCGCCGCTCTCGCGGGAGCTGCTGGCCCGTTTCGGCGGCGCCGAGGCCGGTGGCGACGCGGTGATGAAGCTGTTCATCACCCTCGGTATCGCCTACTTCATCGTGATGATGCTCGGTGTGTTCACCGTGCGAGTGCCCGCGCCCGGCTGGAAGCCCGCGAATTTCGATCCGACGACCGTCGCCGTCAAGCCGATGGTGACCACCGCGAATGTCTCGGCCGCCAATGCGATCAAGACCCCGCAGTTCTGGCTGCTGTGGATTGTGTTGCTGTGCAACGTGACCGCGGGCATCGGCATTCTCGAGCAGGCCGCGGACATGATCCAGGACTTCTTCCGCGATGCCGACGGAGTGTCCACGGTGAGCACCGCGGTGGCGGCCGGGTTCGTCGGTCTGCTGTCGGTGGCGAATATGAGTGGCCGGTTCGTCTGGTCGACGACCTCGGACTATCTGGGCCGCAAGCCCACCTACACGATGTATCTGGGCGTCGGCATGGCGGCGTATCTGGCGCTGGCGCTGATCGGGTCGAACGCCACCGCGCTGTTCGTCATCCTGTGCGTGATCATCATTTCCTTCTACGGCGGCGGTTTCGCCACGGTGCCTGCGTATCTGCGCGACCTGTTCGGCACCTTCCAGGTCGGCGCGATCCACGGGCGGCTGCTCACGGCGTGGTCGACGGCGGGCGTGCTCGGGCCGCTGATCGTCAACGGGGTGCTCGACGCCCAGGGCGAGCCGGGCCAGCTCGTGGCCCGCGACTACCGGCCCGCGCTGTTCATCATGGTCGGTGTGCTGGCCATCGGGTTCGTCGCGAACCTGCTCGTGCGCCCGGTCTCGGCGCGCTGGCACGAGAAGCAGCCGGTCACCGACGCCGCCGACGGCGCGGCCGTACCGGCCCCCGTCCGTACCTGAAATCCCTTGGCGCGCTGGTAAGGAGCTCACCACATGACCGGAATCGAAGCCGAACATCCCGCACCGCACAGCTACCGGGCGCAGCTCGTGATCTCCTGGCTGGTCGTCGGACTACCGCTGGGCTACGGGATCTTCAACGCCGTCAAAGCCGCACTCAAGCTCTTCAGCGGATAGCGGCGACCCGAGGTCGTGGGGTTGGTCGCCGCCGAGCTGAATCTCTCGCGCGCCGATGTGCCCGGGGTGGTCAGCTTCTACAAGGACTTCCCGCGCCCTTGTCAGACCGTGGGTTCGAGCCGCACGATGATGCCCTTCGATGTCGGGGTATTGCTGACGTCGGCCACGCTGTCGAGCGGAACAAGCACATTGGTCTCCGGGTAGTACGCGGCCGCCGAACCACGGCTGGCCGGATACCCGACGGCGACGAACTTCTCCGCTCGCCGCTCGGTGCCGTCGTGCCAGATGCTGACGATGTCGACCACATCCCCGTCGGCGATCCCTCGCTCGGCGAGGTCGTCAGGATTCACCATCACCACCCGCCGAGCATTGTGGATGCCACGGTAGCGATCATTGCCCGCGTACGGGATCGTGTTCCACTGATCGTGGGACCGAAGTGACTGCAGCACAAGGTATCCCGGTGGCGCGTCGATCATGTCGAAGTCGTTGCGGGTGAACTCCGCCTTGCCGCTCGCGGTGCGGTAGATGCCCTCGTTGACCGGGTTGACCAGCAGCATCCCGCCCGGTTTGCCGATACGGGCGTTGAAGTCCTCGAACCCCGGCACGACCCGGGAGATGCGGTCGCGCACGGTGCCGTAGTCGGCGACGAACTCCTCCCACGGAATCGTGGACTCCGCCCCCAGCGTGGCACGGGCCAGCCGGGAGATGATCGCCACCTCGCTCAGCAGGTCGGGTGAGGCCGGGTCGAGGCGCCCCCGCGACGTGCGGACCTGACTCATCGAATCCTCGACGGTGTAGAACTGCTCGCCGGTGGCCTGGATATCGCGATCGCTGCGGCCCAGTGTCGGCAGGATCAGTGCCGTCTCGCCGCAGATCGTGTGCGAGCGGTTGAGTTTGGTGGAGATCTGCACCGTCAGCGAGCATCGCCGAAGGGCCGTCTCGGTCACCTCGCTGTCGGGTGTCGCCCGCGCGAAATTGCCTGCGACACCGACGAATACCTTCGCCTTGCCGTCGCGCATGGCACGGATGGAGCCGACGGCGTCGAGGCCGTGCGCGGCGGGCGGGGTGAAGTCGAATTCCTTGCCGAGCGCGTCCATGAACGACTGTGGCATCCGCTCCCAGATGCCCATGGTGCGGTCGCCCTGGACATTGCTGTGTCCGCGCACCGGACACACCCCGGCGCCGGGACGGCCGAGGTTGCCGCGCAGCAACAGGAAGTCGACGATCTCGCGGATGGTCGGCACGCCGTGCCTGTGCTGGGTCAATCCCATCGCCCAGCACACGATGACCTTCTCGCTGGCGAGCACCTGCTGATGAACGGCCTCGATCTCCGCGCGGGTCAGCCCGGTCGCGGTGAGCGCGTGGTCCCAGCTCACCGTCGCGGCGTGCGCGGCGAACTCGTCGAAGCCGGTGGTGTGCGCGGCGATGAATTCGTGGTCGAGCACCGTGCCCGGCGCCGCGTCCTCGGCGTCGAGGAGCAGTTTGTTCAGCATCTGGAACAGGGCGAGGTCACCACCGGGGCGGATCTTGAGGAAGATATCCGCGATTTCGGTGCCGCGCCCGATTACGCCGCGTGCCTTCTGCGGATTCTTGAACCGGATCAGCCCCGCCTCTGGCAGCGGGTTCACCGCCACGATCTTGCCGCCGTTGCGTTTGGTCTCCTCGAGCGCCGACAGCATGCGCGGATGGTTCGTGCCGGGGTTCTGGCCGACGACGAAGATCAGGTCTGCTTCGTAGATGTCCTCGAGGGACACACTGCCTTTGCCGACACCGATGGTCTGCGTCAGCGCGGAACCGCTCGACTCATGGCACAGGTTCGAGCAGTCGGGCAGGTTGTTGGTGCCGTAGGCGCGGGCGAACAGTTGCAGCAGGAACGCGGCCTCGTTGTTGAGCCGCCCCGAGGTGTAGAACAGCGCTTCGTCGGGACTGTCGAGCCCGCGCAGTTCGTCGGCCAGCAAGCCGAACGCGTCGTCCCAGCCGATGGGCTCGTAGTGCGTGGCGCCGGGCCGCTTCACCATCGGCTCGGTGAGCCTGCCCTGCTGGTTGAGCCAGTAGTCCGACCTGGTGTCGAGCTCGGCGACGGGATGCTCGGCGAAGAACTGCCTGGTGACGCGGCGGGTGGTCGCCTCGTCGTTGATGTGCTTGGCGCCGTTTTCGCAGTACTCGTTCAGGTGCCGATTCTTGGGCTCGGGCCACGCGCAGCCCGGGCAGTCGAACCCCTTGGTCTGATTGATGTTGAGCAAGGTGAGCGCGGTGCGGGCCGGGGAGTTCTGCGAGAGCGAGTACTCGATCGCGTGCCTCACCGCGGGAACGCCGACCGCCCAGGTCTTGGGCGGGGTCACGCTCAGATCATCTTCTGGGTCCTCGATCGAGGTCATGTGTCAGCTTCTTTTCAGTTCTGCGGCACCGCGCGTTCGGCATATCTGACAAAAGGCTTCTCACATTGTCCACCCTTGTCAAAGCGGAAAGCCCGATCACCTCATAGATGTCGGTTATCGGGCTTCCCGCTCCGCGCGTGACCCAGTCCTGTTATGTCTCGAAGACGCTGCTGCCGTAGACGTCCTCGGCGGTGAGGGTGATGAGGTCGGACTTGCCCAGTGGCCGGTCGAGCGCGACCAACCGGCGGGCCTGCCGCAACCGGCACCGTTCGATGGCATTGCGCACGCTGCGCGCATTGGAGAACCTGGGCTGCTCCATGCGCAGCGTGAGGTACTCGGCGAAGGCCTTGTGGGCGTCGTCGTCGAACGCGAACCCTTCCGACTCCACCATCAGACCCGCGATCTGGGTCAGCTCCGCGTGGTCGTAGTCGTCGAAGGTGAGATGGTGCGGCACACGGGAACTCAGGCCCGGATTGGCGGCGAAGAAGGTCGCCATCCGGTCGGGATAGCCGGCGAAGATCACCACCAGATCGCCACGCTCGTTCTCCATCTCGGTCAGCAGGATCTCGATGACCTCCTGCCCGTAGTCCCGCTCGTTCTCCGGCCGGAACAGGTAATAGGCCTCGTCGATGAACAGCACGCCCCCGGCCGCACGGGCGATCGCCTCCTTGGTCTTGGGCGCGGTGTGGCCGATGAACTGACCGACCAGGTCGTCACGGGTAACGGTGTGCACGCGCGGCGCCCTGATGTAGTCGAGCGCGTGCAGGATCGCCGCCATCCGCAGCGCGACCGTGGTCTTGCCGGTGCCGGGGCCGCCGGTGAAACTCATGTGCAATGTGGGGCGCGTGGTGGTGAGCCCGAAGCGACGCCGCGCCCGGTCGACCTGGAGCAGCGAGGCGATCTCGCGCACCCGGCGCTTGACCGAGGCCAAGCCGACCAGCTCGGCGTCGAGTGCGGCCAGCGTGTCACCCACCCTGGCCGCGGCCTCGTCGGCCGAGAGATCGAGCACCTCGTCGTCGCCGAGAATCGCCGGCTCCCGCGTTTCCTCCTCGACCGCCGCGATCTGCGCCGAGCCGCCCGCCGACGGCCGGTGGAACCCGAATCCCTTTGGTGTGTCCATCAGTTCACCCGCCCACGTACCGATCGCCGGTCGGACGGGCGGTGGCGTAGGACTTCACCGAGTACCGCTGGGTGCGGTCGGGGCCCTCGACGCGTTCGAGCAGGAAGCCGGGCTCGTGCGCGGGTCGCTGGACGAGGAACGACATCGCGGTGGACTGCCTGCCCAGGGTCGCGTCGTAGGCCAGCAGCCGGATGTAGTGCTGGGGGAAGGTGGCCCGGCAGTCCGCGAGCTGGGCGAGCACGCCGTCCGGTTCGACCAGGTCGAACATCGGCAGCCCCCACATCTCCCAGTAGACGTTGCGTGGGTGCGGGTCGTCGGTGTACTCCAGCGAGACCGGCCAGCCGTGCTCGAGGGCGTACTTCACCTGGGCCGCGATCTCGTCGTCGGTGAGGTCGGGCAGGTAGGAGAAGGTTCCGTAGCGCAGTTTCATCGGATGCTCCTGGTCAGATCGAGGGCACCGGAGTCGCCACCACATCGGGGGCGTCGGTGCTGGTGTAGTCGAAGGTGATGTCGCCCCAGGTGTCCAGCGCCGCCTGCAGCGGTGTGCAGTGCTTGGCGGCCCGACGCAGCACGTCGGGTCCTTCGAGCAGCAGCTCGCGACCTTCGTTGCGCGCCTTGACTATCGCCTCGAGCGCCACCCGGTTGGCCTCGGCGCCCGCGGCGATGCCGTACGGGTGCCCGATGGTGCCGCCACCGAACTGCAGGATCACGTCGTCGCCGAAAAGGTCGAGGAGCTGGTGCATCTGGCCCGCGTGGATACCGCCGGAAGCCACCGGCATGACGCCGGGCATCGAGATCCAGTCCTGATCGAAGAAGATGCCGTTGCCGAGATTGCGGGGAACGTTGTTGTCGCGCAACGTGTCGTAGAAGCCACGGGTGGTGGCCGGGTCGCCCTCGAGCTTGCCGACGACGGTGCCCGCGTGGACGTGGTCGACACCCATCAGCCGCGACCACTTCCCGATCACCCGGAAGCTCACGCCGTGTGTCTTCTGCCGCGTGTAGGTGGAGTGCCCGGCCCGGTGCAGGTGCAGCAGGACGCCGTTCTCGCGGGCCCAGTGCGCCATCGACTGGATCGCGGTATAGCCGATGGTGAGGTCGATCATCACCACCACGCTGCCGAGTTCCTTGGCGAAGCTCGCCCGCCGGTACATCTCCTCCATCGTTCCCGCGGTGACATTGAGGTAATGGCCCTTGATCTCGCCGGTTTCGGCCATCGCCCGGTTCACCCCCTCCATCGCGTAGAGGAAGCGGTCGCGCCAGCGCATGAAGGGCTGGGAGTTGATGTTCTCGTCGTCCTTGGTGAAGTCGAGCCCGCCGCGACAGGCCTCGTAGACCACGCGCCCGTAGTTGCGGGCCGACAGGCCGAGCTTGGGCTTGATCGTGGCGCCGAGCAGCGGGCGGCCGTATTTGTTGAGCATCTCCCGTTCCATGACGATGCCGTGGGCGGGGCCCTGGAAGGTCTTGGTGTAGGCGACGGGGATGCGCATGTCCTCCAGGCGCAGGGCCTTGAGCGGCTTGAAGCCGAAGACGTTGCCGATGATCGAGGAGGTCAGGTTCGCGATGGAACCTTCCTCGAAGAGGTCGATGTCGTAGGCGATGTAGGCGAAGTACTCGCCGGGCCTGCCGGGAACCTCGTCGACCCGGTACGCCTTGGCCTGGTAGTGGCTGTTGGCGGTGAGGCGGTCGGTCCATACGACAGTCCAAGTGGCGGTGGACGATTCGCCCGCGACGGCGGCCGCTGCCTCGATGGGGTCGACGCCGTCTTGGGGGGTGACCCGGAAGACGGCGAGGACATCGGTGTCCTTGGGGAGGTAGTCGGGGTTCCAGTAACCCATTCCGGCGTAGCTCTGCACGCCCGGATCCCATCGCTGTTTCATCGCCGCGCCGTCGTTGTCGATCGTCGTCATCGCCGTTCCTTTCGCGTCACGCCTGGAGAGGCATTTCCAGTGTGTGGGCGCGGACTGTTCATCGACAATGGAATCTTTCCTGACAATTGTTAAGGCATAGTTGAATAATGTTCGCCAGCCCGGATCTGCCCGCCGCTGCTACCTGGGGTCGGCTTCGCACCTTTCTCGCCGTGTACGAGACGGGCAGCGTGCGGGCTGCGGCCGCGACGTTGCACGTGACACCGCCTGCGGTGTCGGCGGCCGTCACGGCACTCGAAGAAGCGTTGGGTACCACGCTGTTCGGCAAATCCGGGCGCGGCATCGTGGCGACGGATTCGGGGGAGATCTTCGCCGGATACGTGCGCAGACTGCTCGGGCTGCTCGCCGAAGCGGCCGGGGCGGTGCACGACGCCGACCGTGGGCGGGTGCGGATCGGGGCGGTCGCGACGGCCAGTGAATACGTGCTGCCGGTCCTGATGGCCACGTTCGCGCAGGCCCATCCGCATGTCGAACTGTCGCTGTCGGTGCTCACGCGCGGCGAGCTGTTCGCCCGCGCCGCCGACCATGTCTTCGATATCGCCATGGCCGGTCGGCCGCCGCGTGGGTCCGGGCTGGTCACCGCGGCCCGGCGGGCCAACCGGTTACTGCTGGTCGGGCGGCCCGGGCTGGTCGGCGATCCGCTCACCACACCCTGGCTGCTCACCGGGATCGGCTCCGGCACCCGCGATACCGCGCTGTCGTTGCTGAGCCGGTTGCAGGCCGCGCCGCCACTGCTCACCCTCGGCACCTCGGGTGCCGCCGTGGCCGCCGCACGGGAAGGACTCGGCGTCACACTGGTGCACGAGGAAGCGGCGCGCGAGCAACTCGCCTCGGGCGAACTGGTGTCCTACGGCGTACCGGGAACACCTCTCGACCGGCCGTGGCATGTCTGCACCACCCCGGAACCGACCTCGGCGACCCGGTTGTTCCTGGCCCACCTGTGCGATCCCGAGCAGGTGGGCGCGGCCGCGTTTCACACCCGGTCTCGCCCGAAGGGGTGAGGACGGCGGCGGCGGATGCTCGCATGCTGGTCGTCATGACGACACTCCCCGCCACCGCCCTCGCCGACGTCGCCCAGCAGCTGACCAGCGGCGGCCGCGGCATTCTCGCCGCCGACGAGTCGATCAAGACCATGTCATCGCGCCTGGAACAGCGAGGGGTGCCCGCGAGCGCCACGGCCCGCCGCGACTACCGCGAATTGCTGCTCACCGCCGACGGCCTGGCGGAGTGGATCAGCGGAATCATCCTGTGCGACGAGACATTCGGCCAGGATCTCGCCGACGGACGCCCGTTCCCGATCGCGGCGCGCGAACTCGGCATCCTGCCCGGCATCAAGGTCGACACCGGCACCACCGCACTACCGGGCCAGGGTGGTGCGCTGGTCACCGAGGGGCTCGACGGCCTCGGCGCCCGGTTGGCTTCCTACGCCGATCGCGGGGCCGCGTTCGCCAAGTGGCGGGCCGTGTTCGACGTGCACACGATCACTCCCTACTCCGCCGGCGCCAACGCGCACGCGCTGGCCCGCTACGCCGCGCTGTGTCAACAGCACGGCATCGTGCCGATCGTCGAACCCGAGGTGCTGTGCACCGGCGACCACGCCCTGGCTGCCTCGGAACGGGCGACGCGCGTCGCGCTGAGCGCGGTGTGCACCGAGCTGGTCGATGCCGGGGTCGACCTGTCCGGCATCGTGCTCAAGCCGAACTTCGTCACCCCTGGCCTGGACGCCGCGCCGATCCCGCCCGCCGAGGTCGCGGCCGCCACCTTCGCCGTGCTGGGTGAGTTCGTGCCCGCCGAGGTGGCGGGGATCGCGTTCCTGTCGGGTGGGCATCCCACGTCGCGGGCGTGCGCGTTCCTGAGCGAGCTCGCCCGCCTCGACGAGCGGCCGTGGCCTGTGACGTTCTCCTTCGGACGCGCACTCGTGAGTGCGGCCCTGCATACTTGGGGTGGATCCGACTCCGAAGTCTCTGCGGCACAGCACGTTCTGCTCGCGAACTGCCGCAATGCCTCCGATGCCACCGATCACGCCGAGTAGGGGCGGCGCCCCTGACTGAGCGCGGCGGCAACGCGCAGCAGCGGCGCTACCCCTCGGGCACCGCTGCTGCGTTCGTTGGCTACTTCAGCGGTAGTTCCACCAGCAACGTGGTGCCGCGCCCCCGCATCGACTCCACCCGCAACGAGGCTTCGATGAGGGCGCAGCGTTCGGCGATCGAGCTCAGCCCGAAATGCTGTTCGCCGTCGGTGTCGGCGGCGC
This sequence comes from Nocardia sp. FBN12, assembly GCF_050320175.1. Classification (GTDB taxonomy): domain Bacteria; phylum Actinomycetota; class Actinomycetes; order Mycobacteriales; family Mycobacteriaceae; genus Nocardia. The sequence goes on from NZ_CP190048.1 coordinate 3,989,912, forward strand.
GGTTCGCACGGCGCGAGGCTGGGTCGAAACCCTCACCGTCGTCGGAACAACCGAGGATGACCGAATCCCCGACTCGGCGCAGTGACAGCACGATCCGTTGCGCCCCAGCGTGTTTCACGGCGTTGGCGAGCGCTTCCTGGGCAATTCGGTACAGGGTGGCGGCGGCGTGGTCGGGGACGTCGTCGATGGCGGCGGCGTGGTCGACCAGGAACTCGATGGCCGGCGGGCCGTCGCCGCTCACCGTGCGCACCAGCGATTCGATCGCGGCGACGAGGCCGAGGTCGTCGAGGACGAGGCTGTGCAGACCCGAGATGGCCGCTCTGGTTTCGTTGTAGGCGAAATCGGCCAGTTCGCGGGCGCTGACGAGTTCGGCGCGGGCCCTGGCGAGATCACGCAGGCTGGCCTCGTCGGCGACGTCGACGTGGGCGACGAGTTCGGAGACGGTGAGGTCGGCGGCGGACAGGTGAAACGACATCGAGGCCAGCGCGGTGGTGACGCCGTCGTGCAGGTCGAAGGCGATCCGCCTGCGTTCGGCTTCCTGCGCGGTGATCGCCTGCTCGACCAGGCGGTCCCGTTCGGTGCGCTGGCGGTTGACGGTGCGGAACAGGCGCTGCGCGTGCAGCCACAGCCCGAGCACGGCGGCGTACTGTTGCGCACCCTCGAGGTCCTGCTGCCCGAACGGCTCCCGCGGGTCACGGTGCACCGCCAGCACGCCGACCACGTCACCTTCCAGTCCGGGGAGCGGTAGGCACATCCGGGCGACGGTCTGTTGCGGCTCCAGCCGTAAGAGCCTGCGGTGCAGGGCATTACGTGGAGAATCATTGTCGAGCAGCACCGGCTTGCGGGTACGGGCCACCAAACCCGTCACCCCGAATCCGACCTGCAGCCGCAACGAACCCGCCGAGGGATGCGGGGGCCACATGTCGACGATGCTCAGGTCCTGGCCGTCGATGGCGTAGAGCAGCACACCGTCGGCGCCGAGCACCGGTGCGAGCTCCGCTGCCGTGGGGACCGCGCCGCCGGCATTGCTCACTTGAACAGACCCTCCCGCAACGCGACCGCGATCGCCCCGCTGCGATCCGACACTCCCAGCTTGCGATACAGCCCGCGAATATGGGTCTTCACGGTGTCCTCGCTGACCACCAGCTTGCTCGCGACCGCCCGATTGGAATGACCGGAGACCAACAGCCCCAGCACTTCCGACTCACGCTGGGTCAATCCGAGATGCGCCCCTGACCAGAACTGGCCTGCGCTGAGCCGGGCCGCGGCCAGTGCCACCCGGCCTGCCAGCGCGGCGTCGACCACCGTCTCCCCCTCGCGGACGCGGCGCAGCTGAGCGACCAGTTCGCGCCCGTCCACCCGCTTGAGGATGTAGCCCGACGCCCCGACGCGCAACGCCTGGTAGAGGTAGTGCTCGTCGTCGTAGACGGTCAGCAGCACGACCTTGGTCTCGGGATATTGCAGGGTGATCTGGCGGCACAGATCCAGGCCGCTGGCCTTGCCGATGCGCACGTCGCACAGGACGATATCGGGCCGATGTTCGGCGACCATCCGCAACGCGGCGGTCTCGGTGGTGGACTGGCCGACGATCACGACCTCGTCGGGAAAATGTCCGAGCATGGCGTCGAGCCCGTGCAGCACCATCTCGTGATCGTCGACGAGGACAAGCTTCAACGGGGTCGGAGGTAACTCCGGCATGCCTTCACCCTACGGCGGGCTGCACCCGCGTTACGGGCATTGACGAGATCTCACCCGGACCCCCACCCCCGAGGGGGAGTACGGCGGATACGCCGGTGCGGTCCGATGAACGGACCCGATCAGAAAGGCCGCGCCATGACCCTGATGACCGACGTCGCGCAACCGACCTTCGTACCGTCCGTGACGACCGACCTGCTCGCCGTCGACACCCTGCGTTTCCTCGCCGCCGACATGGTGGAGGCCGCGCAGTCGGGCCACCCCGGCATGCCGATGGGGGCGGCGCCGATGGCGTGGACGCTGTGGAGCCGGCATCTGCGCCATGACCCGGCAGATCCGGATTGGGCCGACCGGGACCGGTTCGTGCTCTCGGCCGGGCACGGGTCGGCACTGCTGTACGGGCTGCTGCACCTGTTCGGATACGACCTGCCCGTCGAAGAATTGCGGCGGTTCCGTCAGTTGGGGTCGCGGACACCGGGTCATCCCGAGTTCGGTGACACACCCGGCGTGGAGTGCACCACCGGGCCGTTGGGTCAGGGGCTGGCGATGGCGGTGGGGATGGCTCTCGCCGAGCGGATGACCGCCGCCCGATATCCGGAGATCACCGGGCATCGCACCTATGCGATCGTCGGCGACGGCTGCCTGATGGAAGGTGTCAGTCACGAAGTCGCCTCATTCGCAGGGCATTTGGGGCTCGGTGGGTTGATCGTGCTCTGGGACGACAACGAGATCACGATCGACGGTGCGGTCGGGCGCTCGTGTAGCGACGATCAGGTGGCGCGGTTCGCGGCCTACGGGTGGCATACCGAGGTGGTCGCCGACGGAACCGATATCGAGGCGATCGACGCCGCGCTGACCCGGGCGAAGGATGATCCGCGCCCGAGCTTTCTCGCGGTGCGCACGGTGATCGGTCATGGTGCGCCCGATGTCGCCGGAACCGCGAAGGCGCATGGCTCGCCGCTGGGTGCCGAACGACTCGCACAGGCCAAAGAACTCGCGGGATGGACTCTTCCACCGTTCGCGGTGCCCGAACAGGTCGCGGCGACGTGTGCGGTCCTTGCGGCGATCGGTGGTGAGGAGCACGCGACCTGGCTCGAGGAGGTCGCGGCGTTCGACGCGGTCGCGCCCGCGCGTGCCGCCGAGTTCCGGCGCGCCCGTGCGCGATTGCTGCCCGCTGGTCTACTGCCCGCGCTGGAAGCCGTCGCGGCACCGGCACCTCGTGCCACACGACAGTCGTCGCAGGCGTGTTTGGCCGCGGCGTTGTCGACGATGCCGGAATTGGTCGGCGGATCGGCCGACCTCGCCGGCTCGACCGGCACCGTGTGCGGCGACGTTGTCAGTCGTGCTGATTTCGCCTCCAGCGCTATCGCTTTCGGCGTCCGCGAGTTCGGGATGGCGGCCATTCTGAACGGGATGAGCCTGCACGGTGGGTTGCGGGTGTTCGGCAGTACGTTCCTGGTGTTCGCCGACTATCTGCGCCCCGCGCTGCGGTTGTCGGCGTTGATGGGGCAGCCGGTGATCTATGTGCTCACCCACGATTCGATCGCGGTCGGGGAGGACGGGCCGACGCATCAGCCGGTCGAGCACCTCGAATCACTGCGGGTGATTCCCGGATTGCAGGTGTTGCGCCCGGCGAACGATGTGGAGACCGCGCTCGCGTGGGAACTCGCGCTGAGCCGTGTCGATGGGCCGACCGCGCTGATCCTGTCGCGCCAGTCACTCCCCCAGCTGGACCCGGCGGGCGAATCATCCGCGTCGCCCGCGATCGACATCGTCGCCACCGGTTCGGAAGTCGCGCTGGCGACCGCCGCCGCGGCGCAGCTACGGGCGGAGGGGTTCGACGTGCGGGTGGTGCCGGTGCTGGATCGTTGCCGCTTCACGCCGGGCGCCGCGGCGCACACCGTCAGCATCGAGGCGGGTAGTACCGCGGGCTGGGCGGGGCTGGTCGACCTGGCGATCGGCATCGACGAGTTCGGGCACAGTGGCCCCGGCGACGAGGTGCTGGCTCATCATGGGTTCACCGTGGCGGCCGTGCTCGACCGGATTCGCGAATACCTCGACGGTGCACCGTGACGCCGCTGCGGGCAGTGATCTTCGACGTCGACGGCACCCTTGTCGACAGCGAGCGAGACGGTCATCGGGTGGCCTTCAACGCGGCCTTCGCCGAGGCAGGGCTCCCCGATCGCTGGGCGGTCGAGGAGTACGGGAAGCTGCTGAAGGTCGCCGGTGGTGCCCAGCGACTGGCGTTCTGGTTCGAACAGCATGGCAGGCCGGTCGAGCAAGCGCGTGAGCTCGCACAGCGGTTACACCGCAGCAAGACCCGCATCATGCGGCAGATGGCCTCGGACGGGCGCATTCAGGCCCGTCCGGGGGCACGGGAGCTCATCGAACTGCTCCAGTCGCGTGATGTCCGGTTGCACGTGGCGACTACCGGCACTCGCGCGTGGGTCGAGCCGCTGCTGAAGCACGCGTTCGGTGAACCGTTCGACACGGTGACCACCGGGACCGAAGTGCCCGTGCTGAAACCGAGCCCCGCGGTGTATCTGGACGTGCTGATCCAGACCGGGCTGTCCGCCGATCAGGTGGTGGCCGTGGAGGATTCGGCGAACGGCGTGCAGTCGGCGGTGGCCGCGGGGCTGCGGTGTGTGGCCGCGCAGAACGCGTACACCCGCACCGATGATCTGTCGGCGGCGGTACTGGTCGCCGACGGCCTCGACGATCCCGAGCTGTTGACCTGGTTCGACGACCACCTCGGGTGAGGTGGTCGTCGCATTCATCTCAGCGGGAGCGGCCGCGACGTTCCATGAGCCGCAACAACATCGGCGTGAAGATCAACTGCATTGCCAGGTCCATCTTCCCGCCAGGACACACGATCGTGTTCGGGCGGGACATGAACGAGTCGTGCAGCATCGACAGCAGATACGGGAAGTCGATGCCGTGCGGGTCGGCGAACCGGATCACCAGCATCGACTCATCCGGTGTCGGAATGGTGCGGGCGACAAAGGGATTCGACGTATCCACCACGGGGACCCGCTGGAAGTTCACATGGGTGCGGGAGAACTGCGGGCACATGAAGTTCACGTAGTCGTGCATGCGGCGCAGGATCGTCTCGGTCACCGCCTCGGTGGAGTAGCCGCGTTTGTCCTTGTCGCGGTGCAACTTCTGGGTCCACTCAAGGTTGATCACCGGCACCACTCCGATGAGCAGATCCGCGTATTGCGCCACGTCGACCTGCTCGTTGGCCACGGCGCCGTGCAGACCCTCGTAGAACAGCAGGTCGGTGCCGGGGCGAACGTCCTCCCACGGCGTGAATGTGCCGGGTTCCTGATCGTAGGGCGCGGCTTCTTCCTTGTCGTGCAAGTACTTTCGCACCCGACCCGTTCCGGTCTCGCCGTAGCCTCGGAACAGCTTCTCGAGGTCTTCGAACAGGTTGGCCTCCGCACCGAAATGGCTGAAGGTGTGGTCACCGTCCGACAGCGCTCGCGCCAGCTCCTCCTTCATGCCTGCCCGGTCGAACTTGTGGAAACTGTCGCCCTCGACGTAGGCGGCATCGATGCCTTCCCGGCGGAAGATCGAATCGAACGTGCGCATCACCGACGTTGTTCCGGCACCGGATGACCCGGTGATGGCGACGACAGGGTGCTTGGCGGACATGAATCTCCTCCTCAGGTGGTGGAACGGTAGAGACCGCGTAGACCGAACAGCGGACTCCACTGGCCGTCGGGCTCCTCGGCCGCTTCGGCGTGATAACTCACGATGCGTGCTACCTCGTCGCGGGAACCGAAGATGAACGCGATCCGCTGGTGCAGCTCGGTGGGGGCTACCTCGAGGATCCGCTCGCGGCCGGTCGAGGCGAGTCCGCCTGCCTGCTCGATCAGGAAGGCGATGGGATTGGCCTCGTAGAGCAGCCGCAGCCGGCCCTTTTTCGACGGATCCTTCGAATCGCGCGGATACAGGAACACCCCGCCGCGGGTGAGAATGCGGTGGGTTTCGACCACCAGCGAGGCCACCCAGCGCATGTTGAAGTCCTTCTCGCGCGGGCCCGTCGCGCCCGCCAGGCATTCGTCGATGTAGCGGCGCACGGCCGGTTCCCAGAAGCGGCGATTGGAGGCGTTGACCGCGTACTCCGAGGTGGACTCCGGCAGTCGCAGGTTCTGCCCGGTCAGGAAGAACTCGCCGAGCTCGGGGGCGAGGGTGAAGGCGTGCACGCCGGTGCCGACGGTGAGCACGAGTTGCGTTGCGGGACCGTAGATCGCGTATCCCGCGGCCACCTGCTCGGTGCCGGGCTGCAAGAAGTCCTCGAGAGTCGCGTCCAGGCCGGGGGTCGGTGCGCGCAAGATGGAAAAGATGCTGCCCACAGCGACATTCACGTCGATATTGGATGACCCGTCCAGCGGATCGAACGCCAGCAGGTATTTTCCGCGCGGATACTCGGGCGGGATCGGGTAGGGGTCGTCGAGTTCCTCCGACACCATGCCCGCCAGCTGTCCGCCCCATTCACTGGCGCGCAGGAAGAGGTCGTTGGCGACCACGTCGAGCTTCTGCTGCTGCTCACCCTGCACGTTCACCACTCCGGCGCCGCCGAGGACGCCGGTGAGCGCACCGGAGGCGATGCGCTGGGAGATCGCCTTGCAGGCCAGCGCGACGTCGAGGATCAGGGAATTGAGCTCACCGCTGGAACCGGGATGGCGGCGGCGCTCTTCGATGAGAAACTTGGTCAACGTCGTGCGGTCGGTCAGCATCCTTCGAGGACACCACCGAACCCCCGGGTGAACATCCACCCAGGGGGTGAATCGCAGGGGTGGTCCCCTGCGATTCGCCCGCTCAGAAGGCGGGGACCGCCTCGGCGACCGGCTTCGCTTCAGCGCTGTCCTGCTTGCGCAGTACGGTGGCGCTGATGACGAGCGCTGCGGCGAGCAGACCGGCCGCGACGGTGAATGCCAGCCGGTAACCGCTGGTCAGAGCGGCGGCCTCGGATGTTCCGGCCACCAGTGCGGTGCCGGTTCGCGCGGCGGCGAGGGTGGACAGGACCGCGACACCGATCGCCATGCCGACCTGCTGGGTGGTGTTGAACAGCCCCGAGGCCAGGCCCGCGTCGTCGGCTTCGGCGCCCGACATGCCCAGCGCGGTGAGCGCGGGCAGTACCAGCCCGCCACCGGAGATGGCCACCATCACCGGCAGCACGTCGGTGATGTAGTCGGCACCTACGGGGAGACGCATCAGCCACGACATCCCGGCCAGCAGCAGGGCCAGACCGGCGATGAGCACCGCCCGCTCACCGAAGCGGGTGATCAGGCGGGCCGAGGCGAACAGCGACACTCCACCGATGGCGACGGCGGCGGGCAGCATGGCCAGGCCGGTCTGTGATGCGTTGTAACCCAGCACCTTCTGCAGGTAGAGCGCGACGATGATCTGGAAGGCGAACATGGCCGCGAGAGTGAGCATCTGGACCAGATTGGCACCGGAGACCGTGCGGGAGCGCAAGATTCGCAGTGGCAGCAGCGGGTTGGACGCGGTGGCCTGACGGACGACGAAGGCGGCGAGCAGCGCGGCGGCCAGCGCGCCGAGGCCGAGGGTGTGCGCCGAAATCCAGCCGTAGCGTTCGACTTCGACGACGGTGTAGATGCCGAGCATCAGACCGGCGGTGACCAGGGCGGCGCCCAGCACATCGGCACCGGCGGACCATCCGAGACCGCGGTCGGCGGGCAACGCCTTCACCGCTATCAACACGGTCAGCACCCCGATCGGCACATTGATCAGGAAGATCCAGTGCCAGTTCAGCGCGTCGGTGAGCACGCCGCCGAGCACCTGCCCGATCGAGGCGCCCGCCGCACCGGTGAAGCTGAAAACACCGATGGCCGTTGCCCGTTGGCGTGGCTCGGTGAAGATCGTCACCAGAATGCCGAGCACCACCGAGGCGGCGATCGCACTGCCGACGCCCTGGAGGAATCGGGCACCGACAAGCACGGCGGGGGTGGTCGCCACGCCTGCCAGCACCGAGGCGGCGGTGAAGACGATATTGCCGGTGACGAACATCGTCTTGCGGCCGATCAGGTCACCGAGGCGCCCCGCCAGTAGGAGCAGACCGCCGAAGGCGATCAGGTAGGCGTTCACGGTCCAGCTCAGACCGGCGGGCGAGAAGCCGAGGTCTTCCTGGATGGCCGGCATGGCGACGGTGACGATGCTGCCGTCGAGGATGGTCATCAGCATCGCTGCCGACAGCACCGCGAGGGCGGTGCGCTGGGACTTGGTCATGGGTCATCTCCTGCTTCGAGCCAACAAGAGAGACCGTACTAGATAGTTCCGTAGTAGACAATCTATAACGGACTATTGCCTGGCGCGGCGCGCGGGAGCAGCCTCCACCACCGTCGACAAATGACCCTCGACCAGGCCGTTCAGTGCGCGGAGCAGGGATTCGCGCTCATCCTTCGGTAGCGAACCGAGCGCTCGCTGATGGACGCCATCGACGATTTCAGTGCTACGCGCGGCAAGTTCCGCACCCGCCGGGGTCACCGAGATGATGCGGGCACGACGGTCGGTGCTCGAGGGCCTCCGTTGCGCCAGACCCGCCTTTTCCAGCGCGTCGACGGTGACGACCATCGTCGTCTTGTCCATGTCGCCGAGCTCGGCGAGCTGGGCCTGCGTGCGCTCGTCTTCCAGCGCGTGAACCAGCACGCAGTGCATGCGCGCCGTCAGTCCGATCTCAGCCAGCGCCGCCGCCATCTGCGTACGCAGGACGTGACTGGTGCGGTCGAGCAGGAAGGACAGGTCGGGTTCGGTGCGCGTCGTCGCCAGGGCAGTCATACCGCTCACTATAGTTTTGTCATAGATAATCCGCATCCATCCATAAACCGAGGGAATGATATCGGACTGCGGTCCGTTTAGACTGGGACCGCATCCCGAAGAGAGGTTCACATGGAACTGGGGCTCACCACCTTCGCCGAGCTGTACCCCACCGGCGACCGGCCTGCGCCGACCGCTGCCGAGCGGCTGCGTCAGGTGGTCGATGAAGCCGTCGCCACCGAGACCGCCGGGCTCGATGTGTACGGCGTGGGCGAACACCATCGCCGCGATTTCGCCGCGTCCTCCCCCGCTGTCGTACTGGCCGCCGCTGCCGCCCGGACCGAACGCATCCAGCTGACCAGCGCGGTAACGGTGCTCAGCTCCGACGATCCGGTGCGGGTGTACCAGGACTTCGCGACGCTGGACGGGCTGTCGAACGGGCGCGCGGAGTTGATGGCGGGGCGCGGGTCGTTCACGGAGTCGTTCCCGTTGTTCGGGTACGACCTGGGCGACTACGACGCACTGTTCGAAGAGAAGCTGGCACTGCTGCTGCATGTGCGCGAGGAAGGTCCGGTCACCTGGTCGGGCCGATTCCGGGCACCGCTGCACGAGGTGACGGTGTACCCACGCACCGATAACCGGCCCTTGCCGGTATGGATCGCGGTCGGCGGCAGCCCCGAATCGGTGATTCGCGCCGGCCTACTCGGCCTGCCCCTCGCCATCGCGATCATCGGCGGTGAGCCCGCACGGTTCAAGCCGCTGGTCGAGCTGTATCACCGAGCACTCGCCGAGGGCGGCCACGAGAAGCAGCCCGTAGCGGTGCACGCGCACGGCTATGTGGCAGACACGGACGCGCATGCCGTCGCCGAGTTCTACGAGCCCTACGCCCTGGCCATGTCGACGATCGGCCGCGAACGCGGCTGGGGTCCGATGACGCGCGAACAATTCGACGCCCTGCGCTCGCAGAGCGGCTCCCTGTTCGTCGGCACTCCCGACTACGTGGCGAACAAGATCGCCGAGGTCCGCGACACCCTCGGCCTCGACCGATTCATGCTGCACACCAGCGTGGGCACGCTCCCGCCCGAGCAGGTGCTGCACAGCATCGACCTGCTGGGGACGAAGGTGGCGCCGCAGGTGCGGTGAACCCCACCTACTCCAGCGCGGACTCGATGCCGTGCGTCCGAGCGGCACGGCGTTCGCGCCGTCGTCGAAGATAGCGGCGGATTCGACTGGCGCACATATAGACCACCGACAAACCGATCACCAACAGGACAGCGGCGATCACCGCGGCCAACACCGGGAAGAACACCGCGAGGGTGACTACACCGCCGACCGTGAAGTCTTCGGCGGTGCTCATCGCGATATTGGTGACCGGCTCCGGGGACGTGTTGATCGCCATCCGGGTGCCCGCTTTGACGATGTGGCTGAGCAAAGCGGTGGTGCCGCCGACAGCGGCCGCGAACATCGTGGGCAGCGAATCGTCTTGGCCCGCAATCAGAGCCGAGACGATCGCGCCCGACGCGGGCCGCACCACCGTGTGCACCGCGTCCCAGAACGAGTCCAGATACGGAATCTTGTCCGCCACGGCCTCGATCAGGAACAACACCCCGGCAGCGACGAGTACATCGGTCCGCTGCAGCCCCGGTGGCACGTCACCGGCCCACCCGATCCGCCCGAACAGCCCCAGCAGAAACACCACCGCGTACGCGTTGATCCCGCTGGCCCAGCCCGCGGTGAAGATCAGAGGTAGCACCGACACTCGCTCAGCGTAAACCGGCGCACCGACTTCGAGCGGCACCCGACTCCCTTGTCGTCACCGTGGTTTCATGGCCGCCCTTTCGACTGAGTCAGTCATACAACTAACTATTTACAGATCGTCGAGACGTCGGCTATGTTCTTATTAGTCAGTTAACTAACTTAGGGATGAACATGATTGTAGTGACCGGAGCAACCGGCAACGTCGGACGTACCCTCGTGCAGACCCTTGCCGCAGCGGGCGAGCAGGTAATCGCCGTGTCGCGCGGTGCCACAGAGCCCGCACTACCCGTCGGCGTGCGCCACCAGCGCGCCGATCTCACCGCACCCGAAACCCTCTCCCCCGCCTTCGTAGGCGCGAAAGCGCTGTTCCTGCACGACACCGGAATCAGCGCGCACCTGATGGACCCCCGAGCCATCCTCGCTCTCGCGAAATCCGTTGGTATTCAACGGGTTGTGCAGCTTTCGTCGCAGGGCGTCGCCACCCGGCCGGAGTCCGCCTCACACGGGCAGTTGGGACATTCCTTCGAGGAGGCCGTCCGCGGGTCGGGACTGGAGTGGACGATCCTGCGGCCCGGGGCCTTCGCCTCCAACGCCTACGCCTGGGTGGAGTCGGCCCGTACCGAACGCACCGTCACGGCTCCGTTCGGCGAGGTCGGGCTGCCGGTGATCGATCCGTCCGATATCGCCGAGGTCGCCGCGGCCGCGCTGTGCGAAGACGGCCACGCCGGACGGATCTACACCCTGACCGGCCCGGCGCTCAGCACCCCCGCACAACGTGCCGAAGACCTCGGCGCAGCACTCGGCGAACCGATTCGTTTCGTCGAACAGACCAGGTCACAGGCACGAACCCAGATGTTGCACTTCATGCCCGAACCCGTCGTCGAGACCACCCTCGATATCCTCGGCGCGCCGACACCCGATGAGCAACGAATCTCCCCCGACGTCGAGAGGGTGCTCGGCCGTGCACCACACACCTTCGCGGCCTGGGCTCACCGAAACGCCTTCGCGTTCAAGTAGTTCGATGCTCGCGGCACTCCTATGACTTGGCTCGATGGCCAATGCGGCATCTGCCGTGCGAGGCGAAGTGCTGCGTGATTTTCCCGCGCTCGTGGCGGAAGCGAATCGGTCCGAGCGAGGCGGGTCTGCCGACGGTGGGGCGTCGGCGGACTCCCCGCCCATGGAAGGGAAGTCACCTGATCACAAGGGCCGGATTTCGTCGTTCGCTGACGTGCTGCCAAGAGTCGTACCAGATTGAGGTATTGCGGCGAGCGGCACCCGCGACCTCGGGGATTCGTATTCGATGGATTGTCGTATCGCGTCGCGGTATGCCCCTTCCCACCATGGCGTCGTTCTCACCAACAGGGGTGAGCCGGTCTGCGGTAGTACGACAACTTCCCCACGCTGCAATGTAAGCAGGTCCGAGATAGAGAACTCAGTTCTACCTCGCCCAAGGCCGAATACTCCGCCTAATCCACTTCGACGCGCGCCGGGAACAGCCGGGAACCCCAGCGCTTCGAAGTGGGCGCGGGCGAACTCGATGTTGGGCAATCCTCCGCCGATGCACCGTAGAGCCGCGGCCGACCAGACATCGGCCATTCCCGAGGCGCCCCAGCCCTGGACACCGTGTTCCCACGACTGCATGATCGCGATCGCCACGATTCCACGTTGACCCAGTCCAGCATATACGCGCGGGAAATCCGGCCACCGAAGTAGCTGCGGGGCATCATCAAGTATTGCGATGAGCGGGATCGGCAGCGAGGAACCTACGGACCGGGCTGCCTTCTTCGACGCCTCGTCGAGAATTGCCCCGACCAACGCGCTCACTATCGGGGCCCCAGTGCCACGCCCAGCGGCCGACAGCGCCATCAGCGTGAAATTTTGCTCGATGAATTCTAATTCGTCGAACCGGACTGTATTTTCACTCCGGGTAATCCAGCGATGCAGCTCAGGCATTCGCAGACAGCGAGCCATCTGCATTGCGCCGGCAAAGATACGTTCACGCGCCCGATAGTCGCTGTTGTAGTGGTGGGCGAGAGCATTCACAGCAGCATGCATGTCGGCAGTACGTAGATTTACCACAGGCTCGGAATTGATTGGATCAGTCAGCCATTCCCAGACCAAAGTAATAGGTTCGTCTCGAACTGCCGCTGCCAGAAATAGATTTGCCAGGACGTCCTCACTCTGAGCAGCGACAGAAGCGTCCTTGTGGACGTCGATTCCGTCGGCGCTGTGCGAGAAATACCCCGCCAGTCGAGCCGCCCGATTCTCGGCACCGCTCCGTGAAACATCAACCCAGTCCAACGGGTTCCAAAACCAGGTCGGCCGCTCGTTGACCAGGTCATGTGGATCGAAGACGTATACCCGACTTCCTTGCCCTTCTCTCACGTTGCGAGTCAACGCGACCTCGTCGCCCTTCGTCGACGTGAATATCACGGGTCCGATGGCCTCGACCAAGGCCGGGACAATTGTTGAGGCGCTGATTCCTCGACGAGGGCCGCAAATCCATAACTGCGAGTCGAAGTATGACGAGTAGGCGGGTACTTTTCCCGGAATGATTGTGCCAATTCGGACTCCGGGAGCGTCCGCGGTACCCAACCGAATTCCGTGTCGATACGCCATCTCCCGTGCGCTCGACTCGGTAAATGCTCCGATATCACGACGTGAGGAAGAAAGGCGCTTCTTCCGTGATCCGGCACGAGTCAGGATCGGTCGCCGCTGCTCGGCGGGCTCCTCCGGTATATCGGCAAGAATGCTCTTCGTGGGCGTTGCAGACAAGCTGGAGGGTGTGATGATATTACGGGCAAAATGAAAAGTGTGCGAGAACCCGGTGCTGTTGTGGTCGGGTTGGGGTTTGCCATCGAATACCAGCCGGTTGGCGGCCTCTTGAAACAATATGTCCAAAGTCAGCCCGCGCCCAGCCCGACTTACACCGCTCTCGACCACGTCAACGACGGCTTTGGTGAAGAACGTCTGAGGTGTTTCGTGCTCGGCCCCGAACTGAAACCAGGCGGTCGAGTATGGGCCCGTCGCCATCATCAAGTAGGCGCCTGGTGCCGTGGGTACCTTGGCATCAACCGCGAGGGTTCCGTTTTGATTGACCGCCAATCCCGCGAAGCAGCAGTCCAGCAGTGCGATCTTCATTCTCGCCGGGCTCATCTGGAAAGCGTGCCGAACCTGCGAGTACGCTAGGCTTGTCGTTTGTCTGCGGTGCGCTTTCCTGGATGTGTTGCCCAGGGCGAGGCACAGCTGGTCGTACGCATCTTGCTGTCCGTGGCCGACAAAATAGAACAGCGCGACATCCTCGGCCTGATTGAACTTCCGGACCAGAAGATCCGGTAGCTCCCCTACCATCCGCTGGTTCTCGACCAGTGTGACTCGCTCACTCGGCCAACCACACAGATCGCTCGTCAACAGCGACGCCATGCGTCGCAGGCTGTGCTGCGCGGCGGGAATCTGCTCGAGCTCGGAATAGTCCCAGGTACCGACCAGAACGGCCTGTGATCCGGAGTAGTCCCCGTCAAGCGCGTCCGGCATCGATCGACTTCTCGATGAGGGTGACCGCGTCAGCGGCAGTCGCGGCCGTAATGGTCACTTCCATGTCCCCTGCCTTGTACACGATCGAAACATCACGTCGCCGGGACCGGATGAAGTCAGGAAGCGTTCGAATCATCAGCAGTAGCGCTCCACCACCTCCGCCAGCAGTAGCGGCAATCTGTAGGAAGTCGAACGCCCCCTGCTCACCGGGGGCCGTCCGACCGGTCATCTGCCGCACTCGGAGACCGGGGATTCGCTCCACAATCTTGCGCAGCGAGGCCAGTTCTCCGGGATCCGAGATCGAGAGATCTACCACCGCAACCACTTCCGCTCCCCTCAGCACTGGGCACCCAGCATCACCTTAGCCCGCTCCGGGTCGCCGTGATGCGCAGTTTCACAGAGACCGAGCGGCTCCGAATCGCGTCATCGTCCGCGCGACGCGAGAGCGCCCAGCGAATCCACCGCCCACGGCACATCGGGTGGTCGTATCACGGTGCCACGCAACGGTTTCCCGGTTGCGGAACCAGCTCGACAGCACGCGGGCGGGCGAAGTCCGTTGACTACCATGCCGTCATGCTGTTGTCATCAGGCGTCTGGACGCGCGTTCTCTCGGGGCTCGGCGCGTGTGTCGCTGCTCTGCTGGCGTTGGTCTACGCGTTCGTAGTGCTGGTCGAAGGTATGCCTGACGAGGAGGTCTCGTCATGCAGTCACGCCCTGGCAGTTACCAAGCTGATCGTTGCGGGCATGGCGGGTTTGGCATTGATCGCTGGTGCCGCGAGCGGGTGGAGGTGGGTGATCCTTGGTGGTTGCTCGTTGTTCTTCGCCGATTTCGTACTCTGGCTCGTGTGGGCCTCAGGGGTTTTCATACCTGTGGGTCCCGATCGTCCCGACTCTGGCCCGTTCTCGCAGCCACCGTTGTTTTGGTTGGTGCTGGTAACCGTCTGGGGCGTGTTTCCCGGTCTGCTCGCAGTGCTCGCGAGTCGACGGCCACCCGAACGCCCGCTCGACCGTCCCCAACTGCCGACAGCGCCATATCCCACATAGTCCGGACAACCTGTAATGCCGCGTGGCTCGCTGACCGAACCGGCCAGCGACCACCCGCGAAAGACCAAGTGGCCGTGCCGGTCCGAGGTCGGCCCGACGCACCGTAAGACCAGGCGCCGTATGCAAGCGGGAGTGCTAGTTGCTGCTCGCGGGGAGCGGACCCATGTCGCACATCTCGCGGTCAACCATTCGGGTTTATCGGCTGCCTCGATATCGGGGGCTCGCCAGAAAAGCGAGCAGCACCCCGCTCGCCCCGTTGTTACCGTGGATTCATGGTCAGTGCGGCATTCCACCCGGCGGCGCGAAGAGCTCCGTGACTTCCTGCGATCGCGGCGGGAGCGGATCGGACCGGGCGAGGTGGGTCTGCCGGTAGCGGGGCGACGGCGAACCCCCGGCCTACGGCGCGAAGTAGTCGCGATGTTGGCCGGGGTGATATCTCGGCTATGCACTCCTTGAATGGTCGCCTGCGGCGGTCTCCTAGCACCAGTTCGTCGATGCCCTTGTCGGAGAACAGCACTCCCGCGCCGATGAGGTTCTCGCGTAGGTGGGTCGCCGAGGAGGTGCCGAGGATCAGTCGGACGTTCGGTGACCGGTGCAACAGCCAGGCCAGGGCGGCCGACATCTGTGCGGCATTCACCCGTGCGGCGACGGCCGACAGTGCTGCGGATCGCAGCAGAGTGAAGCTACCGAAGTGGGTAGAAGAGGCACATGGGCGATGCCCTGTCCGGCGAGGGTGTCGATCAGTTTGTCGTCTCGGCGTAAGGCCAGGTTGTACATGTTCCGCACGCACACGATCGGCGCGATCGTCCGCGTTTCGGCGTCCTATTCGGCCGTCGCGTTACTCACGCCGAGGTGGAGGATCAGCCCTCGCTGCTCAAGCTCGGGTGAGGGCCTCGAAGCGCTATGCGGGTGAACCTGGTTGCGGCGCTACGGCATCGCCGAGCCGGAGTTTGACCACGTCGAGCGCCTCGAGCTAAGTGCCTTCAGGTTCTCGTTGACTGCGCGGCGCAGCTGTTCGGCTCGTCGGTCGGGGGCAGCCGCCCTGCTGATCGCGCCAGCCTTGGTCATGGTGTGCAGCGATTCGGGGTAAGGGTGCAATGCTTCGCGGATCAACTGATTGGTGGCGCGCGGCTGTAGGCGTCGGGCGGCGGCATCGATGTAGGTGATTCCGAACGCCGCGACCCCACGCAGGGCGGCGAGCGCGCCGTTGCGATCGGCATGGGTCTAATGACCCCGGTCTGGCGAGTTGCATTGCGCCGTAGCCGAACCGGGTGAAAGTCAGGTCGCCCAGGGTCTAGCTTCCCCCCGCGGGAAGCGAAGTGGAGGGTGCGTTCATCCCTCTGCCTTCAACTCGAAACCGGTTGGCGTCTATCGGAGCCTTGCTTCAACATTGACGTGTAAGTTCCCAACAGGAAGTAGGCACTTCGAAGTGCCTAGTGCACCCGCGGGTGGGAGGAGCGACCGATCGCGACGATGACGGCAGCGAGAAGAGAGCTCAGCCCACGTCTGAATATGCTGTTCTACCTGCAGTTTCCTTCAGATTTCTTTCGACTTGCAACACCAGATAGTCAGCCTGCGACAGGATAGGGGAGCTTTCGGAGTAGCGCTGCTGTGCTCGGCTTAGCCAGCAGGACACGCGCCTCGGAGGTCGGTCTTGTGGGTCAGATTGCGAACGAAGGGGACGCCTTGAGTCAGTGCACCGAATCCCACAGTGAGAAGCAACCTTCCGTCGATCGCGTAGGGCTTACCGCGGACGAGTGTCAGATCCTGGGGAGAGCGAGGATCGCGAAATCGGCAGCCGGCGCCCTCGGCCGGGCCGACCTCATTGCCGAAGTCCCGAGGCTCGATCCTCCTCACTCCGGCTTTCTGTACAGGAGACTCAAGCTTCCTACCAGCGCGCCCCCTGCGAAGATCGCCGTGGCAGTTCAGGCCACACTTGCTCGCGCGGACGATGAGCGGGCGGCACATATCCTGCACGACTTCTTCCACGGATCGATCAGAGCGACCTTCGTGACCAGCACGCTGGCTGAGTCCCAACTCGCCGCGATCCTCAGCGCCGACCCCGACGAGCTGACAGACGCCCTCGGCTCGCTGAACCAGAGCTGGCGCGACGCCGGCCTGTTCGATATCGAGGTATTCGGATCGACACCGGCGGCACGAGTGGCGCTCTGGTCGTCGATGGTGGTGACCGGGCACGCCGGCGATGCAGCCGCGCTCGCCTGGCTGCTCGCCGACCCGCCTCCGTTCTGGAGCACAACGCAAACCGATGCCGCTCGACAGGTATGGCAATCGGTTCGAGAACGGTACCCATCGTTGCCGGAACGACCCACCCCGCTGGCGGTGCTCGTGGAGATGCTCTCCGAGCTCGGCGATTACGACTATCCCGACGATCCGAAGGCCCTCGACATCAGCAGCGAGGACATGGATGCCCTGCAGGGCGGCGATATATCCCGTGGAGCCACCGCGGCGGCGCCCGAGTCCACCGTGGCGGGTCTGACCGAACGTATGACGGCCGAAGCAGCCCAAGAACTTCGTACCGGAAAGAATCCGACACTGCTGGCCGAGTGGATTTCCCTAGGTGAGCGCGTAGAGCAGGAGCGGCAGACGATAGCCGCTGTCGTCCTGCCGGACCTGGCTACTGCGGTCGCGCACGGTGTCCCGTCCGAGACGACCGATATCGCCAGAATCATGGAGTTTTTCGTGAACCTGCGCGAGCTGCTGGCCGCCGCCACAGCCGTTACCGACCAGGCGCCCGCGGACCTGGGCACGGCGCGTGCGGCCCTGCAGCGAGCACAACACGCCGTCGCCGAGGCCAGCGCTGCCGCCGAACGGGTCGAGCGCGTGCGGCGCCTTATGGCATTGATGGCATTGGCCGGATACGAGTTCCTTGCCGCCGACATCGCGCAGGTCCAAACTCTGGCCGGTGAGGTCACCGTCGACAGCGATGCAGATACAGTCCGTGCTCTCCTCGCGTTGCTCGACCTCATCGGACTCGCCGGCCGAGACCCCGAGCGTGCCCACAAGCTCGACCAGGTGATCAGGGCCACGCTGCCTGCCGCGATTCCATTGCTTTCGTTCGCGAATGTCCCCGACGTATTCGTCCTAGGTGATACGACTGTGGCCGGGGCGAGCGCCGAGTCGCCCGACGCGTACACGCCAGTACCCGTCACCATCGCAGCCCCATACGACGACAACGGCGTGGACAAACGCGCTGCTGCGGCCGACGGCGGCGCCACCAGCGACGAGAACACCGCGGCGGCCGACCATGGACAGCGGGCCGAGCGACTTGAGGATTTTCTCGCCGAGTTGGAGTTCGTTGTCCCGCAATCGAGTTCGGCCCAGTACACGTCACAGGCCCGGACTGCTCCGCCATCCGGCCTCGACACGGCCGGCCCGCAGACATCGAATTCGACCTCGCTGTACACCGCGCTCCTTCGTTCCGGTGAGCTGGCGCTGGCGTACTGGCTCACGGTCGCGGAAAACGGCGGTACTTCGATCCGAGCCGCACACCGGCTCGCTGCGCTCGCCGCTGCGATAAAAAGCTCCACCGGATCGAATGCGGCCGAATTCGCCGCGACTATCGCCGACCTCGAACCCAGCGACCTCAAAGACCATCCCGGTCTGCAGATGCTCGTGTACGGGGCCTCGGTCCGCGCGGGCTTGTTGTCCCCGATCGCTGGCGCATCCGATCCGCTTCGTGCGTCCGCCACCAGCGTCGTGCGTTCCGGCGACGCCGTCGGCAAGCTGACAGAGCTGCTCCAAGCCGCCATCTACGCCGGGGTTTACCTGACTCCCCGCAACGCCAACGCAGTGATCGAAGCGTCTGAAGCCGCCTCGGAGTACGAAGCCTTCGCCCACGAGGCGGCCGCCAAGCTCCGCAACGCCCCCAATCGCACGATCAAATACGGCCCGGCGACAGAACTATGGCAAAGCTGGATGGCACCGGAAGACGGCTACCTTGGCGCGCCTCTGCGCGTTGTCGCATCCGCCACGCCGTCGCCGGAGGACCTGGGATTCGTCCGCACCCGCGTTGCCGAGCTACGCACACCTCGTAGTCTCGAGCAAGCCCTGGACCGGGCGGCAACACATACCCGAAGCCGCAAGCGGAACACGAAACCGATCGAGGCCCAGGCACGGCTCAAACTGCTCGACTGGGCCGGTGACGTCACCGAACTACTGGCCAGATGGGTCACCGCTACGGAAAACACGCTGTCCTTCGGCGGTGGGACGTGGATGACCGATCCGATAGCAGATTTGCAGAACAGCGTGGCCGCAGTCCGAAAACCAGCACTGGCCGAACTGGCAGAGCTGTGCGAGAGCGGAGATGAGGCCCGTGATGCCGCGACCGATGCCGGGCTCACACTGCTGAACAATGCGCTGGATCTGCTCATGGGCACCGAGGTGATCGACGGTCCGGAAACCTCTTCGGCCCGTACCCTCAACGGACTACTGACCCTGGCCCCGGCTGTCGAACTCCTTCCATCGATTGAGCCACGCCGTCCGCCCACGGCGACAGACATCCAGACCGCGTTCGACGCTCTGCGTAACGGGGAAAACGGCTGGATCGCGACATTCAACGCGCGCACCGAACGACACGACCAACTAGGTACCCAGCTCCTCATCGAAACCCTGCGGCCTCACAACCCGCGGCTTGCGCAACAGTTGTCGGCCGAGCGCGAAGCTGCGATCGACGCCTCCATCGCCGAGGTGGATCAGAACGCCGCCGCGCTCGCGGCTCGTATCGACACCGACCGGTTGTATGGTCGGTTGAACGCGGACGCATGGACCGACCTGACCACCCGCGCCCGCGCCTGTCAAACCCCGCACCGCGGCGCGCGCAGCGACTTCGATGTCGTGCTCGACCGTCTCAGCAAGATCGAGCTCGATCGGGCCGAGGCCGTGAAGTCCGCGATCACCACCGCCCGCATTGCGCTCGACACCGCCGGGATGCCCCTCGACGCCGCCGATCGGATCCAGCAGTGTATCGACAAAGGCGACCTCACCACTGCGGCGGAGTATGTGGTCACGATCCGCGACAACGGCCAGCTGCCCGCCCGGCACGACACCACCGATCACCTGTCCCTTTTTCTCAGGGCGTTCCCGGACAGATTCGCCGTCCCCTGTCCAGCGGTCGAGGCCGCCGGCCCTGTTCTCGCCCAGCTGCGCAGCGCACTCAATGCAGGCGCATCGACCGGCGACCTGGCTGCCGGGGAGCTCGCCGACACCCTGATCTCCGCCGGGATCGAGCTGAGTCAGGTCGGCCGCGGATCAACCGCCGCGGTCCGGATCGATCAATGGATACAGCTTGCGCAGGCCCGGTCGTTCGAGTCTCGGATCGGGAACGTGCGGTCGATTCTCGGGCAGGTCGGATTCCAATTCGACAAGGCGACCACCCCGCCTACGCGGCGCGGGCACTCCGGGCGCCGTGGTCGGTGGTTGGACTTGCACGGTGTGCAGCCTACATCTGGCAGTGCCCTGCTGCCGGCCTTCGGGTCGGCGATGAGTCCATCAGGCGACTCGTTGCGTCTGCTGGGGATCTGGCACGGTCCGACACCGGGTGAACTCGTGGAGACGCTGCGCGACGAGCCGAACGATCACTCGGTCATGGTGTTCTACTTCGGCACGCTCGATTCCGTCGCACGTCGCGAGCTGGCTGGTCTGTTCCGTAGCGACCGACGGCTACCGACGACAATCGTGATCGATGACGCCGCTTTCGCCTACCTGTCGTGCCAGCCCGAACCGAGTCGTGAGATCACCATGTCAGCCTTGTTGCCGTTCACCGTATCCTCGCCGTTCGCTCCGGACATCCCTGGCGCGAGCATCCGGCAGGAAATGTTCTACGGCCGAAACGAGGAACGCGCCAAAATCATCGACATGATGGGCCCCTGCATCGTCTACGGCGGCCGACAGCTCGGCAAGTCTGCATTACTGTTGCAGGCAGCTCGACAGTTCGATGACCAGAGTGACCGGATTGCGATCTACGAATCGATCTTCAAGATCGGCAGGGCGGTGTCGGTCGAGGCGGTGTGGACAACGCTCTGGCCGCTGCTGGCCAGGCGGGACATCGTGCCAGCCGATATTCCGGCCGGTGATGTTGCCGGTGCGCTCACCAAGCACATCACCGACTGGATTATTTCTCGTCCGGGACGGCAACTGCTGCTACTGCTGGACGAGTCCGACAAATTCCTCGACGGCGACGCCGAAGCGGTCAACGGACGATTCACACATGTGACCCATTTCAAGGAACTGATGGAGCGGACCGGGCGCGCAGTGAAAGTGGTGTTCGCCGGGCTGCACCAAACGGCACGATTCGATCGCCTCGCGAATCATCCGCTGGCGCACTTCGGTGAACCCGTTTGCGTCGGACCTCTGGCCCCCCAGGCCGCCTACGATCTGCTCACCGGTCCCTTGCGCGCGCTGGGATATCACTTCGATGACCCCGACCACGCCGCGCGGGTCCTCGCGCTCGCGAACAACCAGCCCGCCCTCATTCAGCTGTTCGCCGCGCACCTGCTACGCAATCTGCAGGCTGCGTCGATGCCTGAGGACGCGCCACCGCAGACCGTGCACGCCGACGATGTCGAACAGGTGTGGGCCGACGCGCATCTGCGCAGGTCATTCCGCAAGCGGTTCGATTGGACTCTAGACCTCGATCCCCGGTACAAAATCATCGCTTACAGCGTCGCGTTGCATGCACACGCCCGCGGCATCGACGCGACCATGACACCGAGCGAGCTACGCAACGAGTGCGAGACGTGGTGGCCGACCGGGTTTTCCGCCGAAGACGTTCGCGCCGGCGAATTTCGGGCGCTGCTGGATGAATGTGTGGACCTCGGAGTGCTGTCCTATGCGACCAACGGATACCGACTACGGACACCGAATGTACTCGATCTGCTGGGTGCCAGAGAGGAGGTCGAAGCGGTACTCGATCAGGCCGAGTCGATCGAACTGCCCGAAAGCTTCGACGGCAGCATGATGCGGCCAGAGTTCGGTGGCGGACCGACCCGAGGGCCGTTGACCTCACAGCAGATCGCTGATCTGCTCGCAACCCGAAGCCAGGTCCGCTATGTCATCGGCTCGCCTGCCCTGACCGTCGAACGCTGTCTGAGGGCGCTACAGGACGAGAACGACCGTGCGGTCTCGGGCCATCGCGGGGGCCACATACGAGAAGCAAACCCGGCTACCCTGGCCAAGCAGTGTCAGCAGGGAACGTTGATGGCCGCCGGGCGACATGTGATCGTGCTCGTCAACCTGAAGACCGCTTCCCGGGACGTCGCATGGGCGACATGGAAGCAGGCGCGAGAACTGATCGCGACCCACTCCGGTGGCACCCTCGGGATCGTGCTGGTGTCCGGACCAGCACAGGCACCGACATGGCCAGCCGCGGCACGCGAGGCCGACATCTCCTCAGGCTTGACCGAGCTGCGCCGATACGACCGGACCGACCTGCGGCTGTGGCTGACCGAAACGCCCTTGCCATTCCAGGACAACGCCGCTCGCGACGAATTGCTGGCGGTGACGGGCGGCTGGCCGATCCTGCTGAACAAGATCGCCGAGGATCTCACCGCGCATGGCTCGGGCCTGCGTTCGGACCCACTGCGCGAGATCCGGACTCGCCTAGAGGATTCCGAGCGCTGCCACGAGCTGGTCGAGACGTCCGGGGTACGCAGCGACGCCACGCTGAGCCAGGCCTGGGATTTCCTCGTGCAGACGTGCGCGCAGGACCGGGCCGATCTCGATACGCTCGCCGAATACCTCACCCTGCGCGGCGAAGACGATGACGAATCCAATGCGCTCACCCCCGCCGCGGTTGCCGCCGCCGGGTACGCAAGTACGGCCGACGTCATCGAGGTGCTGCGCGGGCTGGGTGTCCTCGTCGGCCTGGGCGAGGACGGACGGTTCAAGCTCGAACCCGTCATGGTCGGCGCGACCAAGCGTGCACGCCGATGAGTCGGACCGCACCGCAGCTGCTCGAAGCGATCGTTCTCGATGCGGCCTGTGCGGTTCTGAAGTCGCCGGCCTACGCCGGGCAGCAGATAGATCCTCGGGCGTTTGCCCAGGCCAACAGGGCCACGCTGCTGGAACTCGTGGCGAGGGCATCGACGTTGCGAGCAGAACTTGCGCAGACCTATCGCGACGAATTGGGCGAAACGCATCCACGGGTGGTGGCACTGCTGGGCGATAGTGCCACCGACAGTGCCACCGCAGCAGCAGCGCTGCGAGACCCGCGGGCGATCCGGGCACGACGTGGGCGGGCCAAGCCTTCCTCGAAGGCCGGAGCCGACGGCGAGCAGTCGGCGATTGCGGACGAACGCCGACCAGCCACGCAGGACCCGGCGACCGCACGTCGGCTGGAACGGTACGAACGACGCCTGACCGAGATCCGCACGGCCCGCGACCGAGCCAGAGCGCAGCGCGACTACGCCCGTGCAGAGACCGACGAATTGCGCCGCGATCTCGAAAGGGCCGAGGAGGACCGGGACGAGTCGCTGGCCGTCATCGACGGGCTGCGTGCCGAACTGGCTGCCGAACGCGACCGTGTGGCGGAACTGGCAACCGACGTGCTGGCAGCGGCAGCGGTACTGAAGGCAGCGATTCTCCCACCACTGACCACCCTTCCGCCGGTCGGGGACATCGACGTCGATCCCCGTGAACGTGAAGCGGCCGTCGATACTCCGCCGGCAGAGGCGGCACCGGCAGCCGACCCGATGGTTGCTGCGGCACTGACGTGTGCTGAGGTATCGCCGGACGTGCTGTTGTCAGTACTGAACGCCTTGCTCGAACCGCCCGAACCAGTGAACCGGGTGTCGGTCGGTGAGCCGCGCGAGATCGCGCTCACGCCGCTCGGCGGGGGGACCGACATCGGTGGCTCCTGCATGCTGGTGACCGCCGGCGACGTCCGGATTCTCATCGACGCCGGGATGCGGGTCAACAAGCGCATCGACCAAGCCGGGCCGGAAGATATAGATGTGGCCCTCGCCGGGCCACTCGCCGCGATCGTGATCACGCACGCCCACAACGACCACGCCGGGTACGTACCGGCACTGACCGCGATTTACCCGACAGTGCCGGTGATCTGCACCCCCGAGACCGCGGCGATCCTCCCGACGATGTGGAGCGATTCGGTGCGGGTATTCGACCGCTCCCGCGGCAACCATGTCGGCAGTGATGAACCGCTGGCCGAGCCGCCCTACGGGGACGCGCAGGTCCATGCAGCGCAGCGCCGCATCAAGGAGGTGCAATGCGGTCGGGTTGTCGAGATTGCTGCCGGTGTCACGGTCACGCTGTTCCCTGCCGGCCATATCCTCGGCGCGGCTGGCGTGGTGGTCTGCGCCGGCCCGAACCGGGTGACGGTGACCGGGGACGTGTCGGACCTGGCCCAGATCAGTGTTCCCGGTCTGGTCGTGCCCGATGCGGCACGCGGGTCCGATCTACTGGTCATCGAGTCGACCTACTGCGGGCAGCACAGTTCCAACCGCGAGGCCGAAGTGGAGAAGTTCGTCCGGATGGTGTCGGAGACTGTCGGCGACCCGGCGAACGGTGGACGGGTGCTCGTGCCAGCCTTCGCGCTCGGGAGAGCGCAGGAAGTGGCGTTGACTCTGCGCAACCGTCTGCCGGATGTGCCGGTTCTCATCGATGGAATGGCCAAAGACATCGCGAGGATCTACGAGGAACAGACCGCTCGAAGCGCGAGGCCGTTGAAGATCTACGGCGATCAGGTGTCGGCGGTGCAGCCGGGCGCGCGCGAGCAGCTATTGCGCACATTCCGGCGCGGGGTCATCGTCACTACGTCGGGCATGTTAACTGCCGGTCCCGCGGTCACCTGGGCACGCTCGATCCTCCCGGATCCGAACGCGGCATTGCTGCTCGCGGGCTATCAGGACGAGGAATCTCCGGGGTTCGAGCTGCTCGAGCTGGCCAAGGCCACCAGACGAGCCACCTTCGTACTCGACCGAGAGGAACTCGTGGTCAACGCGCGAGTAACGAAGTTCGGCCTGTCGGCGCACGCGGACAGACGCGGCCTGTCCTCCATCATCACCGAGGTCGGCGCCACCGAAGTAATGCTGGTCCACGGGGTGGCGTCCAAACAACGAGACTTCGCCGACAACCTGACCCGCCGTGGGTTCCGCGTTGCCTCCACCGACCGTTGGCAGCCCATCAGTTGACAACCTTCCCGCAGAAATCGCTGATCCACGCCACGCCTCGTACTGTCTGCGGGACGTGGGGCCCGCGATCGACGTGACCACTCGGCCGGCCACGCCATCGATCTCAGTCGACAAAGCCGGACAACCACCGATCTCTTCTGCCCGGCATGAAAGGCTCTCGGATGACCGAAGACCCATCCCTGATCGACCTCCTGCTGCCCGGGACCACGGATGCAGGGTTGGACGGCCTTGCTTACAGCACTTTCCTCGACAACGGGGTTGCTGTCCCGGTATCGGCGGTCGACCAGTTGCTGGTTGCGTTCAGTCGTCACCTGATCGACCAGATGCCCCGTACTGTGGCGGTCCTACAGCTACCGCGTGCCGACCACAGAATCGCGCTGACGCTCGCAATCTGTCTGCACCTACTGCGCCTACAGCAACCCTTGGTTGCCGGACCGGTTGTATTCGCCGCGCTCGACGTCGATTTGACCGAGCAACTGCGAAACCTCCGGTGGCGCAACTACCGCAATATGGCCCTGGACCGAAACAACCCGCTATCGGCCCAGCGGCTTACCCGTAGTGGATACCTCGTTCCGGTGGTCGGCGCCGCCCCCCGCTCGGCAGATAGTTCCCTCATCTATGTCAACACTCGAATCGGCAATCCCGTACTGCCGCAATGTAATCCACCACTGGTCATCATCGATGCGGCCTCGATCACCTCCGCGGACAGCCGAGCGAGGATGCTCACCTGGGCCTCACACCACTCAGCTGTGTCGACAGTTGTCTTCGGCGATATCGGCGACGAATCGCTGGTAAAAGCCGTCACCGCGACTGGCTCCACACCGCTGGTTCTCCCCGTGACCGATGCGGAGGTCAATGCGCTGGTCTATGAACTCAACAGGCAGAAGCCCGAACCCAGTCCACTGTCGAGTATGTGGATGCTGTGGCGTGAGAAGCAACCTCCGCTCAGCATCTACCGCGCCGGTGACACGGAGATCAACGCTGCGATCACGCATGCCTTCGCCTGTTTGGCGACCCGGCCCGACGGGCTCGTGCCCCAAGCACTCGATTACCCGACGAAGCTGCTTTATTCGGGTACCCGGCTGGCTGCGGCAGTGTACGACTATCGCAGGGCCTGTGCCATGGCGGTCCGCCCCGGGGAGGGCCCCGCGGCCCTGCTGCGTGTCCTCAACGGCCTGACGTTCACCGGCCCAGGACCATGGCACGCATGGGGCGTCGCGCGGTGGGGCGAGCTCAAGGTCGCTGTCGAAGCACTGTGGCGACATCTCGAGGAATCCACCCCGAAGCTCGACCTCCTCTGGGGGCTGCTCGCACGCGCCGAGCATGCCACCTGCGGTCGGATCCTGATCCGTTGCCACAGCAACGCCGGGGCCGTGGCCACGGCGCAATCGCTCAGCAGCGAGAACCGGACCAGCGCGCAGATCGCATTGTGGGCGCGTATCAGCGCAAGGGTCGAGATCGACACGTTCGCCAAGCGCTATCCACCCCGCCACGCCGGCGTTCAGATCCTTACCGGAAATCCCCCGGCACGGCATTTCTCACTGCTGTTCAGTGGTGAGGCCGACGAGAATTGGCTGCTTGCATACGATGTCGAAGACGCCATCCTGCGGCACCAACTACGTCGCTGGTACGATACGACCGATGCATGGCGGCGGAATACGTTCCGGGCGCTCGGGGCATCTGAGCCCGCATCCGTCGCTGGCCCACTAGTGGCCACCGAACTCCACAGCACACCGCCGGAACCACCAGAACTGCATCTACCTCAGCTATCGATACTAGATGTACTCGACAGCGCCAACAGGTCGATCGACCTATCATCAATCCTCGGCACGGCATCCAACGATTGGTTCGGCCCCGAAACCACCAGTTGTGTGCCGATACTGCTCGATAACGGCCGGACCTGGTGGGTGCGTACCGAGAACGACCACGACGGCGACCTGGCCACGCCGATACTCGTGGTCACCGGCAACCACCGCTATCTACCCCTGCGAGACATTCGACCGGGTGATGTAGTTGTCGTTCCGGCCGGTGACGGCGCCGATTCGGTGCATGCCCGCCTGGTAACCCTCAGTCACACCAACGATGATGTCGCTGCGCTCGATGCAATACTCGGACAGTTCCGCAGGGCCGCCCGCACAGTGCTGCAGACGCATACCACGCTGCAGGCCGCGATAGCGGCGGTACGCGATGCCGGCGCGCAGGCCCCCGGCGAGCTGAAAATGTGGGCCAGCGGCCACACCATCGCCCCCCGAGTACCCCAGGATATCGCTGCCGTCTTTCAAGCCGCACAGCAAACGTCTCCTGATCTGTGGCTTCTACACAGTGTGGCCGGACGGCTCCGTACCCTGCACCGATCACTCGGCCATTTCGTGAAAGCACTGGCCTCGGGCCACGCCGGGGACGCCGTGAAAAAGCTCCGGAGCCTCATCGGCGACGGAGCCGATGAACTATTGGACGAGTTTCTCGTCGCCACGGTCATCAGCGTGGGCACGCCCACCGACGTACCGGCCAGCTTCTCGGGGCGGATCCAGTGAACCAACGCTGACCGGCCGCGGCCGAAGCGTAGTCTTTGTGCCGAACACCTTGGCGCACAACAGAAGACATCATTTCTCGGACCTCGAGAGGTTGGGTCACCGACCAGAGACGTCGGTTCGAATGCAACCGCACACTGTTCAAGGACGACATGACCGCAGTCACCCCGCACACCACCGGTACCCGGACACCGCCCGTCGACGTCGGCCGCAGTCGGCAGAATCGGGCCGAGGAGACCCTGGTCCGTTACATCCTCGCGGAACTGGTCGATGCGCTGACCGACCGGTCCGGTGGCGAGCACCCTTTCCCCTGGGCTCCTGAGCACAGAGTCCGCATCGGAGTGCTGGGCGCCACGATCGCATCTACGGCCGCGTCCGGTACCAGCGAAGGCGGCGAAACCACGCCTCCGACCACGACACCTCCGGTTGAAAACCGCGGAGTCATCGGTGTGGATTTCGTGGTGAAAGGAGCTCCGGCCACCGTCGATTTTACCCTTGAGGTCGGCTACGCCATCTACCAGCCGCTCTTGCCGGCCTTCACCGACGTGTCGGCAGAAGCCGGGCGGCTGACCGCTTCGGCCTCCGACAACTCCCGACGCCGCCCAACAGTCACGCTCAACCCGACCTGGTATCGCGATCAACGCCACGTGAGCCTGTCGATGTCAATCCCCATCATCGGGGACGAGTACATGCTCATCAGCAGCGAGCTGCCGGGAGGCTGCCCGTTGGCAGCAGACGCGCAGAACGCGGTGCGGGACCACTACGCCGGCGCTACCGCGCTCTGGAAGCTGACGAACAACCAAACACTGCCGGTGGCCGCAGTCTCGGGCACCGAGGCGGCCTACCGCCAGACAGTCGACTCGCGCCGTGATCGGCGGTGGGCGCCAATCGCTCCGATACCCCGTGTGACCGTCTCGACGCTGCCCACCGTGGACGGGGATACGGCTGTATCAGTATCGATCACCAACGCGTTGGTGATCGAAGCACGCGGCCTACAGGATGTGGCCATCTACGACACGACTCTCTCGGTCACCATCGATACCCCTGAGCTGCTACCCCGCCGACTCGGGTTTGCCGACGACGACTGCCGTTATGCCTCCGCCGCAACAGTGGTCGGCCGGGGGCGTGGGTGCGTCGCCCGTCCAGGAGACAGACCGAATATGGTGATCGCCGACACTCTTCCGATCCACACCCAGCACCACACCAGTTCCAGCGAGCCGACAGACATCTCGTTCGGTAATCTCGCCGGCAAATGGACTGCCGCGTTGAATTCGCTGAGTGCAGAGATGCGCGGC
Source organism: Nocardia sp. FBN12 (assembly GCF_050320175.1). Taxonomy (GTDB): domain Bacteria; phylum Actinomycetota; class Actinomycetes; order Mycobacteriales; family Mycobacteriaceae; genus Nocardia. Next base: position 4,018,718 of record NZ_CP190048.1, read on the forward strand.
TTCCACCGTGGTTGGGACTTCAGCGCAGCGCAGACCACCGATGAGCGGCGACAGATTCAAGCCCTCCGAGATCACTTCGAGTCCGAGGTCCAGCGTTTCGAGCTCGGATTGGATCTGCTGCGGACCGATCCGCACCTTGCCCGCGCCTTCGAGCTCGCCAATTACTCCTTCGCTGCAGCCCGCGGGGCGACCGCACGATGGCGACTCTTCCAGCTGGTCTTCATCGTGTCCGAGCTAGCCGCCCTGGCCGGCCGAGAAAACCCTGCCGACCCGCGCCTGCGCGAGGAGCTCGATACCGTTGACGTGCTGTGGTTTCCCACCGGTGGCGGCAAAACCGAGGCATATCTCGGACTGATCGTCGTTGCCCTCTTCTATGACCGCTTTCGCGGCAAAGAACGAGGAACCAGCGCATGGCTGCTGTTCCCGTTGCGAATGCTGTCCGTGCAGCAACTTTCGCGGGTCAACGCGATACTGCATCACGCGGAGATCGTGCGTAAGGCGCACAACCTTCCCGGCGACTCCTTCACGCTCGGTTACTTCGTCGGTGCGGGCAATACCCCGAATCGTTTGGCCTACCCCGACACCCACGGTTGGTGGCCGGGCCTGGCGAACTTCGCCAGACAATCGCAGTCAGAGCGCGACAAGAGACGACTCGTCGGTGCGTGTCCCGCCTGCGGTGACGACAACAGCGTCGGCCTGGAATGCGATCTCACCGATCAGCGCTTACGCCATGTATGCCGCGCCTGCGACCATGAGCTGGCGATCCATGCCAGCGACGACGAGACCACCCGCTACCAGTCCTCGGTCGTCGTATCGACCCTCGACAAGGTCTGCGCCTTCGCTCGCAACGGCCAATTGACCGCCATCAACCACGGCCCTTCCGCGCGATGCCCACAACACGGCTGGTACACACACCAGGGATGCATCGCCAAGGACTGCTCGACCGCACCGTCGACGCACACGCCGCCCACTGGGTTCAAGGACCCGACACCGGCACTGTGGGTCCAAGACGAGCTGCATCTCATTCGAGAAGAACTCGGAGTATTCGCCGCGCACTACCACACTTTGCTGGCCGAACTCGCGCGCGGTGCACACAGTGAACCCTCCAAAGTGATCGCCGCTACCGCCACCATCGAGCAGTTCGAGGACCAGCTTTCCCAGGTCTACGGCCGCCGGCCGCGCATGTTCCCCACCGGCGGGGGCACTCTGGACCGATCCTTCTACACGACGGTCACCGACGACGTTCGCCGTCTCTATCTCGGCGTCTTGCCCTCGGGCGGTGGCACCGTCAAAGTGGACCTCACCGGCGCGGTCACCGCCCACATCGTCGAACACATCCACCACCTCACCGACGACCCTGCCCCGCTGCTCGCCGCGATGACCGACGCCGGATTAACGTTCACCACGGCCGAAGCAAGGTCGATGCTGTTCGCATACGAGCTCGCACTCGCCTACGTAAACTCCAAAGCACACGGGGTCAACATCGTCGACGATCTCAATCGTCTATCGGAAGACTTCATCAACGCCGGTACCGACCGGGTGCGATCGGAATACCTCACCGGCGAGTCGTCATTGGGCGAGCTCGCCGCGATCATCGCCGAGATCGAGGCATCTGATCCCGCCATGAGTCGGGCAGAACGCATTCGTGGCATCGTGGGCACCTCAGTCGTGTCCCACGGCGTGGATCTCGACCGGCTGAACTTCGAGATCCTCGCCGGAATGCCGCCCACCTACGCCCACTACATCCAGGCAACCGCACGAGCCGGCCGACGGCACGTAGGGCTCGTCATCGACATCTTCGACCGGAACAACCGACGTGAGACATCGATGTACCAGAGCTTCCTTACCACCCACGCAGCCCTGGAACGCATGGTCGAACCGGTTCCGGTCAACCGATTCGCGAGCAGAGCCATCGAGCGAACCCTGCCCGGCATCGTCTGCGCTCTGTTATGGGACGAGACCCGGCACTCGACCTGGGGGACGACGCAGAACATCGGCAAGACCAAACGGTTTCATGAATGGTGGAACGCCAGAGCTGCAGACCTCCTACCCCACATTTCCGAACGTATTGCACGGGCCTATCGCTGCCCGGTTCCGGGCGTCGTCATGCATGCCGACGAACAACGGCTCGTAGACGACGCCCAGCGCCGCTGGCAGGAGATCGAACTTCCCCGTGTCCAACAGTGGCAGTCCGACTGGCTCACCGAGCTGTTCACCGGCCCCGCAATGACCAGCCTCCGCGATGTGGAACCGCCCGCCGAATTCCGCGGCGGCAATCAGGCCCAACAGGTCATTTCCCGACTACGCCCCTGAGGAGGGTCCACCGTTGAAGCGCTCGACCACTCAGGTTCTATACCGCTACCTCCCCGGTGCAATTTTCGCCCACGACGACGGCTTCTACGCGCGTGTCCAACGCATCGACGGCCGCCGCGTCAGCGGTGAAATCAACCAGACAGTGCTGCTGGACGAGCTGGCGAACGAAATCAACCGCTGGCATCGCGACCAGATAGGTCTACCGAACCCCCGGACCAACCGCGACGAGTTCGTGTTCATCAGGCCCGAGGAGGTGGTCTGGGACGTCTTCCCACTCACCTTCGAGTGCGTGAACTCCACCTGCGGTCGTGTTCGGCGCTGGTGGCACCAGGACCAACTCGTTACCGACACCAAACAGACCGGGCGGCTCCGCTGTCAGCACTGCTCCTCGAAGATGCGACAGCTCCGATACCTTACTGCCCACAACTGCGGAGCCATGGAGCCCCTCTACACACCGAGCTGCTCGGCCTGCGACAGCGCAGCGAATTTGTACCTCGAGGATCTCGGGTCATTCCGGGCATCGTCGTGGCGATGCCGCACCTGCGGCAGCGCACGAAGCACCCGCTTCACCCCCTGCGACTGCGGCCGATACTCCGACGGAAACACGCCCTACCGTCAGGGCTACACCGCGCGCGATCAGCGCGTCTGGTATCCCCACGGCCTCACCATCCTCAACATCTCCTCGAATCAGACCTACGACAACCTTCAGCGCAACAACGACCGCGGCGTTGTCGCGCTGGCCTCCTGGCTTGGAGACGAAGAGAGCCTGGCCGCGTCGCTCACCGAGCTGAACCAACCCGCCGCCGGCCCACGCATGACGGCCGAGAAGTGGGCCGAGACTGAAGCCACCCTACGGAAAAGTGGCATCGACGCGCTCACCATCGATACCGTCCGACAGCGGCAGGCACCAGCCGCGCTCGGACCGCCCGCGATCATGGCCGGCGTCGACACCGACGTAATAACGATGGCCGCTGAAAGGCCGATGGTCGAACGCGCGGGGCTGTTCGACCGCAATGTCATCACCGACCGCCGCAGCTTCGCCGAAGTCGTGGCGAGCTCCTCCGGAGCGGCGGCGCGTGCGACCACGTCCGCTGTTTCCAAGGCCATCGCCGGGCTCGGCATCGACGACATCTCCGTCACACAGAGGTTCCCGATCGTGACAGCCAGCTATGGATACAGCCGAGCACGCCGAGAGCCTGGTCAGGCACATCTACGGACCTACGCCGTGACCCATCGGTACAACAACAAGACGCCGATCTTCGCTGTCCCAGCGAACACAGAAGCATTGCTGATCACATTCGACGCCCAGGCGATCCTCGGTTTCCTGCAGCACGCTGGCCTGTGGGCAGGCACTACACCGGCCACGCTGCGAGATGCGAAGCTGAAAATTGCCGAGATCCTGGCCGATCGTGATGATGCGAACGGCAGCGCCCGCGTTGTCCGCCGCCTCGTGCACTCCGCCTCGCACGCCCTTCTCCGCGCGCTGGATGACGGCCAAGCCGGCTTCGGCGAATCGAGCCTCGCCGAGTGGATCGTACCCAATGCACTGACCTCGGCCATCTACGTGGTGTCGTATGCCGACTTCACCCTCGGAGCATTCGACACCGTGCAACGCCGCCGAATCGGACCATGGCTCGAGCGAGCCGTGGATACGATCGACCACTGCGACAACGATCCGTTGTGCTCGCAGACCTCGACCTTACGACCCCATGCTGCCTGCGATCGTTGCCTGTATATGTCGTACGGATGCAGAGTGTGGAACGCCGATCTCGATCGCAAGCTACTACGCCGCTTCTGGTTGTGGACGAGACAGCGAGCTGCGACACGATGACCGGGATCGTCGACCTTGTTCCCCTCGCCGAACTGCTGGCCAGTATGGTGGGCACTCGCGCAGGTGCCGCTCATCTCGCAGCGCGGATACTCACCAGCGGAGCACAGGCTCTTCCGAGAGACACCGGCGACATCGGCTACACCGTGCGCCAAGAACTGGTCCGCACCGCAGTGGTCGCCGACGATGGCTGCCCAGTGCCGCACCGGGCTGCCGAGCTGGTGATCGTCTGCGAGGTGCTGGCGGCCAGTACGCTGCCCGACTCCAAGCCACCCAATGAGCAGCGGCTGGTACTTTCCGCGCCAGGGGAAGCCGTGTCGATAGGCGATGCCGAACATCTCGACAGTCTGGTACTCGACGTGATCCGCCGTGCGACCAGCACACTGCACATGGGGGGCGCCTTCTGGAACCACGCCGGCTTCGAGCGCCTCGATGAGGTGCTACTGCCGGCGCTGAAGGTCCGCGCCATCGCCACGGTCATCTACGCGAACAACCCTGCAGAGGAGCATCACCACGCAACGCTGTGCCGCCACCTCAATCGGCTCGCCCATACCGGCCCGGTTACCGTGCGCTGGTTCACCGGCCCCGCCCCTGCCATGCTGCACGCCAAATTCGTGATCGCCGACCGCCGCATCGGCTATCTCGGCACCGCGAATCTCACCTCATGGGGACTCCGCGGCCACATCGAGGCAGGCGTCGAGTTGACCACAGGCCAATCGGAGCGGTTCGTCCAGTTCCTCGGCGACCTCGAAGCGGCCGACCATTTCACGGCAACGCCACCCGCGCGAAAGATCACCCGGACAACAGATGACATCCGGCAGAGTAAAAACGGATGATGGCTACCCCTGATGCGCGGCGAAGCGTGCTCCGCCACCTTGACGTGGCCGACGTTAACACCAGGGCCCGCGCCGAAGCCCGATCCCGGCAGAACGTACTACCACCCCTGACCACTTACCGGTGGTGGGCACGGCGCACCGAGGCCGTGACTGGAGCACTCATAGACGCCGCCAACGTCGACCAACCAGGCCGACTCGTCGTTGCAGATCCGTTCACCGGCGGTGGCGTCATCGCCTTGGCCGCGCTGCTGCGCGGTCACCGCGTCTATGCCCAAGACATCAACCTGTGGGCCGCCCAAAACCTCACCACGATGCTTTCGCTCCCACAGGCGGAGCGACTCGAACCTGCGGCCCATCGACTCCACACCGCAGTGGCGCCCCTACTCGAAACCGCATACTCCACGTCGTTCGAGGACGGCACACCAGCGACAGTGGCGCACACCCTCAGGGTCGCAGTGGTCGCCTGCCCGAAGTGCTGCGATCCCGTACGGCTCTTTCCCTCAGCAATTGTCAGTCTCACCGAACGGGTCGACCAGGGCGGAAGAGCGGGCTGGCTCGCATGCCCGTCCGGTCACCTCCAGTTCGGCGCCGCAGATCGGCGAACCCAGTGTCGAACCTGCAAACGGACCATCCAACCGGATGCCCGCTACACCCAAGGCCGGAAGTTCCGCTGCCAATGCGGCTACTCTGGCCGAATCTGGGAGGCTGGACAAATACGCTGGGTGCCGATTCTTGTCGAGCGCACCGCTCCCGGCTGTCGCGAATTCGGACCTCCGAGCGACCACGAACTCATGCTCGCCGCAGACACGTCGTGGCCCCACCAACCCTGCCTCCCCGAGATCCTGCAGGGCACTGAAACCAACGTGCTCCGTCGCTACGGCATGACACATTGGCACCAAGTCATGCCACGCCGACAGCATGCGGTAATCAACGCACTCGTCGACACGGTCGAAGCCGCCGCCTCAGGAGACAAAGCTATCGCGTCCACGCTCCATGCGGCAGTACTCGGTTCGGTCGAAATGGCCGGTTACCTGTCCCGATGGGACGCCCGCTATCTCAAGGCCTACGAGGCAATGGCCAATCATCGCTACAACGTCACAACCCTTTCCGCCGAACCGAATGTATGGGGTGCTCCACAGTCGGGTCGAGGCACCGTCGGGCGCCGATTGGCCCATCTCGCAAAAGCAGGCAACTGGTATGCCGAACGCCTCGGGCGTACTCCCTCGGTGGCCGGGCCGCTACCCGCTCAACAGCGGCGTTCACGTGGGTCCCGCACCGTTGATGTCCGAGTCGTCGTCGGGTCGAGTACAAGGCTCCTCGCCCCGAGCAACTCATTCGACCTGGTGTGCACAGATCCGCCATACCACGACGACGTGAAGTACGGAGAACTGTCTGAAATCTTCCGCGCGTGGGCCGGCTTGGACACCTCACGTGTCGATGGCGAGGCAGTCGTATCCACAGATGCCGTTGACACAGACGCCTACGAAGCCACCCTCACCGAAGCCTTCCTCGAAATGCGAAGGGCCTTGAAGCCGGACGGCCACCTCGTTCTTTCCTACGCCAATCGCGACCCAGCAGCATGGGTGGCGCTATTCAGCGCACTCCAGGCTGCAGGGTTCACAGCGATCGGCTTCCAAGTAGTCCACGCCGAGAACGATGTCGACCACGCAAAGGTGCACCGTCGCGCCTGCAATCTCGACCTGATACTCGACCTCGTGATCGCCACCGATCGCCCTATAGAACAGTTCACCCCCATCGATTCGCAGAGACGAGCAGAGGAGGATGACTTCTGCCGCGCGATGGGGATGATCGCTTTGCAGATCGGTAGACTTAAAGGGCCATGGCGCGAGAGGCTACAGCACGTCGTTGCCAAAGACCCGTTTGTGACAAGAGGCAAGTCCACGATGTAGACGAGTCGGACGGACGCTGCATGTGCTGACTCCGACCTCAAGTCAGGCACTCGACAGCGGTGACGCCATCATTCGAATCATGGATTCCGACAATCGACTCGGCATGCTACAGCGGACACGTCGCGAACTGACGCGTCCGGACGAGTTCGGGATGCCCGCCGACGGCAGCGCCGAGTGTCCGGGGTTCGCGGCAGAGAGGTCGCATATCTGGCTGGGGTGAGATGCCGGTTACACACTCCTCGAAGCCCGAGCACGAGAGGAGAAGACAACGTCACCTCTGCCGTCCGCAGATCGGTCTGCGCATGCATCGCTATCACCGAGCCCGTCTGAGCATCCTGTAATGCCGATGAGCGCAAGATTTGAAGCTCTCCTTCGAAGCTGTTCTGGCGGTGTGGATTCGATCACTTCGCACCGAGCAAGGTCGCTAAACCGGCCCTCGGCTCACGAGACCGGCCTAGCGTCTGGACATGAGCTGGTCTTCATCAATCTCCTCGCCCGACGGCTCGTACTACACGCTGCCGAACGGTTGGAATTTCGCCGACGAACGCCTTGCTCTGCTCGGTGCGGCATACGACTCAGCAAGTATCGCGCTCGCGCGACGGCTGGGTGCGCGTGCGGGATGGCGGTGCCTGGAAGCCGGAGCAGGCGGCGGATCCTTCGCACGGTGGCTGTGTAGTGCCGTGTTGCCCGGTGGGCGAGTGCTCGCCGTCGATGCCGATCCCCGCCACCTCAGCGACCTACCCGACCGCGGTGGCGAAGTCGCCCAGCTCGACCTTGTCGTCGACGACATCCCTGAAGGGGTATTCGATTTCGTCCACACCCGATTCGTCCTGCTGCATATTGCCGATCGGGACCTCGTTGTGCAGCGATTGGCGCGAGCGCTGGCACCGGGCGGCGTGCTCGTGTCCGAAGAGGGCGATGGGCTCGGTGTACTCGATGAAATGCCGGGTGCATTCGGCGAAGTCTGGCGCGCCTTCGCGCGCTCGACCGAAAACGCGGGTGCGAGTCAATCCTGGGCCCGGAACCTGCCGACGCAGTTGGAGGCACTTGGGCTCGTAGATGTTCATGCCGAAGCGGATATCCCGATGTTTCGCGGAGGCTCGCCGACGGCGCGCATGTGGAACATGACCTGGGCACAGGCGCACGACACTCTGGTCGGACTCGGTGTCCGGCCCGAGGTGATTGCCGCTGCGCAGGCCGAACTGGAAGACGAACAGCGGTGGCTCTACGCTCCGCCCACGGTCCGTGCTTGGGCCCGCCGAGTCGACATACCCGGGTTGTGAGCGGGTCATCCGCTCGTGCCGCGACCCGCGCGGTCCGGAGCGGCCAGTGCGGGCCTGCGGAAGATCAACGGGCAGAGATCATCTCGAGGCCGACGACTCACTGACATGCCGATGACGAGTTTGGGACTCGCGACAGGTTTGACAGGCTCTGGCCCTCCGGACACACTCGAACACCTCGGCGCACAGCGGGCGGCCGTTCGGGGAGGGTCTTCACTCATGGGTATTCGTCATGGTCGCTCGGTGTCCGCATCGCTCGCCCTGCTCCTGGTGGTCGGCGTGGCCGGTTGTTCGCAGGGCGCCATGGTGCAGTACAAAGCGGGATTCTCCGAGCTACCCGCGCGCTGCTCCGAAACGTTGCAACCCGCCGAACAGGAAATCAAGGCGTTCGCAGGCGAGGCGTACAGTTCCGTCGCAGAATCGCAGGACACCAACCGTCGAGTCACGGACACCAGTCAGCATCTGACCTGTGCGATGAAGTTCGGTGGCTCGGTTCTGCGTGAACCCACAAAGGTGCACCGGACGCCGATGTGGCGAAACGTTTCGATCTCATACTTCCTGTCCCTGTATCCCATCAGTGCAAACGAGACCCCAAAGAACTTGGTGGACTACGTCCCCGGATCGACTCTCCCCAACCCCCCGCGAACTACACCCGTCGCCGGCATCGGCGAGAACGCGATCACCTGGGTCAAGGAGAATAGGGGCGATCCGCCGCGGGTCAGCGTGAAATTCGCCATCAACAATCTGATCGTGACTGTCGAGACGTGGGGCAAGGACTGGTCCGGACGCCCCGAGACATTCCCCGTCATCGACTCGCCGGAACTGCGAGCAGATTTGCACAACGGTACTCGAGCGATCGCGAAAGCTCTTGCCCGACAAGCTCCGTCAGCACTCCCGACAGCAATTCTCACCCAGCCCTCATTGACCAGCAGCACCAGTACACCCACGACCACACCCACGAAGGCTTCCGGTGGGGTGTGGGATCCCTGTGAGATCCCGGAGGACATCCTGACCGTCGCAGGACTCGATGTGAGGTCGCAATTCCGCGGCGATAAACAGGCCGGCAGTGCGATGTGCATGTGGGGCGGCGGATGGTATCGACTCCGGGTGTTCCACCAGGATGCACCGTTCGAATGGTCGGTCTATCAGAGCTCCAACTATGTGCGTCCAAAGCCGGTGACCATCGGCGATCGCCACGCGGTACAGGTGAACTGGGCCGATTCCGACAGCTGGTGCGTCCTGGCGTTCGAGGTGTCCCAAGAAGCGAATCTTCCTGATGCAGGCGGCCAAACGCTCACCTTCGAGGCCTCGTTGACCGAGGATCGATCCCAAACCGAGCTGTGCGACGAGCTGATCCGGGTGACGACCGCGGTGGCGGGAGCCATGCCGCCGACCACGTGACCGACCTCCGGGCGAAACCATCGTGCTCACCCTCGGACAAGATCACCCTGCACGACAAGCCCAGGCCCACGAACAATCGCGAGAGCGAGCGCGGCAAGGGTTTTCACTATTGCGGGCACGCTACTCGGACAACGCATCGACCTGCGAACACGACGTGAATAAGGGCTCAATCAGTGGGCTGCCAATGTATCCCAGGCTGCATATGACCAGGTCGAGCCTGCTGGAAGGTATCCAGCACCATCCGAATCGCCGCAACGACGGCACCTGGACCGTATTCGGGCCTGCTGTCGAAGTCCTCGTATCGCACTGCGGCCGAGCCGTGGACGATCAGTTCTTCGGTGTCCTCTGGATAGAAGCCGTAGCCCACTCCGTCGGTGAGTTCGGTGTACCGATGACGACTGGAGAATGCTGTAGCGACAACGCCCGGGCCGGGAAAGTGCATCATATCGCCGGCCACTGCACGGTTGATCAGCGTATCCAGTGTCGCTTCGATCGAGAAGTTGGGGTTGCGGAAGCCGAGCAGATCGGCCCAGTCCGGAAACGTCGACCGGCGTAGCTGCAACGCCGCTGGTATTCCGACGACCCAGGCTCGGGCCCACTCGTCGATCGCCGGATCGATCACGAATTCCCAACTCCGCGCATCGAATTCCTCCCGTGCCCGCTGCCGACGCCGGGAGTCCTCGACGTAGTAGGCCTCGCGAAACGCCGCAGTCGAGCGGTCGACAATCCGGGAATTGCTGCGCGCCCTGACCCGATCGTCCCAGCGCCGCTCAGTGGCGGTGCGCTTCAGATAGAGTTCGCATCCGGACGGCTCTTGCTTCATCCACGCACCGTACCGATGTTCAGCTTCCGAAGGTGCCGCAGCGAACGAGCGCCATCGTCGCGAATAGTGTTGGGTGAGAGTCATTGCCACCGTTGTGCCGCAAACCGCGGGCATCGCGACAACCGATCCGACCGGCCACGGACTGTGTGGCCAGTGCAGTTCATTGAGCAGGCGCAGTGCGGTTTCGGCTCGCGCGAGATCGCGCTCCGCATGTCAAGTCGTGCCGTGCTCGGCAAGGCGGCGTTGCAATGTACTCGGCGCAAGCGCGAGTATCGCAGCAACGGTCGCCGACTGATACTGCTGTCCTGTAACGCAATTCCAAAGGGCGTTGCGAAAGTCGTCGGACCATGTCGCTGCCGGGCGGCTGGGACAACGAGAGTAATTTCGACGACCTGACATAGCAGGGGTGAGCGATACTCATCGGGAGCCATCGAATTGTCAAGCGCAACAACATACTTCGCATGGAAACGTGCCGTCTCGATGGACGTCGGATGGATTAGCCCGAAGCAGGATCGTTGAACGAACCGAGCGACACCCGAATCCGCCGTTGTTACCTTGTTTGCATGATGAGTGCGGCATCTGCTCGGCGGCGCGAAGAGCTGCGTGACTTCCTGCGATCGCGGCGGGAGCGGATCGGGCCGGGCGACGTGGGGCTGCCGGTGGCGGGGCGACGGCGAACACCTGGCCTCCGCAGGGAAGAAGTTGCGATGCTGGCCGGGGTGAGATGTCGGTTACACACTCCACAAATGCCCGCGTACCGAGACGGAGGCGCAATGTTGTCTCTCCGCTACCCCCGTCCCATGATTCGGCGCAACGAGAGCGGGGATCGCCGTTGATCGGCTAGGCAGTTGCGGAACAGCTACCGCCGGTCCGCGGACCCTGGACAACCAGTCCAGCGCGGACAGATCTCACCCCCGGAGACTGGGTGGGTGGCGCATGTGCCACCGAAGCAAGCCCTCGAACAGCCAGAAGCGGACTATAGCTTCCTCACCCATCGTGTGATCGAATCGGACTGCCACCCTGCGGGATTGCCCTCCGATCGGGACCGGCACACAACGGGCAACTGCCGCTGTTGTGCCTCAGGCGCAGGCATCGCGTTACAACCGAGCCAGTGCGCGCTCCGGTGAATACAGCGCGCGATGCCATTTGACGACAGAGCAATCTGCGGATGCGACCGACACCAGACCAAGCTCGCCCCGCGTCGCCACGATTTCTCGCATCAGCAAGTTGCTGTCGCCGAGAGGCGGGGCGTCGCATTGCGGGCAGCGGACCGCCAGGATCTCACCATCGAGGGACGGGATCCGCTTCGGAGTAAGAGCGTCGACGAGTTCAGATGCCACCCGAGCGCGTTCGAGGAGGTGCTTGACCAGCCTGCATGCTGAGTCGGTCGTGGACAGGACGAGCAGATTGAAGCTGCGAGCTGGTGTGACTGGAAAGACCCCAGCGGCGAAGGTGACCTCGTCATTACAGGAACGGCAGTGATCGCGGATGCCGTAGAGGCGCAACCAAATCCGCTGGTGTGCGTTGCTCGGTGGTTTGTCGATCCGGACCGTCGGCAGCGGAACATCGATCTGGTGGTAGTTGTGCCCGGAACGGCGGCCCATGTCTTCGCATCGCCCACACAACACTGCCCACTCGCCTGGACTGCCTACCAACAACCCCTTCTCATCTACTACCTGGACCGAACACAGCGCGCACGCCGCGCCCCAACGAGCCCGTCTACCCGTTCCTGACATGTCATCCTCCTCGGATTCTTGGCCTGACAGCTGGGCTGTCAGGCCGCGTCCAGGATCTCGTCGAGTGCAACGCGGGCAGCTTCGAGGAAGGCGCGATGAGAGGACAGGAAGTTCGTACCGGCGGTGTCGACCTTGCGGCGGAATTCAACGACATCGCCTGCAGTTGCACGCGCTTGTACGAATTCTTCCACGGCACAGACCAAGTCCCCGAGTTCCTTGAGGAGCGCATGTGCGGCCTGGGCGACGCTATGAGGCCCTTCCAGAATGACCTTGTAGTGCGCCTTTTCGGCGCCCTTGAACAGTTCGCGAATCTCAGCCAATCGTGCTTCGTCGACGGCAACTGGTTCTGGCTCGGATCGTAGAGCCCGGAAGTATCGCTGGTTGGCCCGATCTGCGCTGCTCAGAGCCTCGAGTAGATCGAGGTATGCGGTTTGGCGTCGTTCCCGACGCCATCGCAGGTGCTCGGACCGCAACTCGCGTAGTTGCCTGTCTGCGTGCGTCTGTTGCTCCCGAGCGTGCTGGCGTTCCAACGCCGCTTGACGTCGTCCGTCTGACTTCGCGGCTATGGCCGCAGTCAGCGCGGCCCCGATTGCCGTGCCGAAGATGCCTACGGCTGCGATGAGAACACTGATCACTGGATACCCTCCCCCGGCTCTCCATGAAGAGTATGCGTGATTCGGGTAGTAAAACAGGGGTATCGTGACGGTCTGTATGACAGTAGTGATTTCGAAATCTGTTAGTAGACAGTCAGTTCCGGCATGGCCAGCTTCGCCTGCTGCAGTACCGGGCGGCGATAGCGCGGATCGTGCTTGATCGGTAAGGCAGTGGCGGAACCGCCACCACCCGTTCGCGGACCCGGGACACGGAGTCCGGCGCAACGGATGCCCCCAGATTGACGTTCCCCCTGTCGGGCCTCGGTACACGTTGGAACAGGTCAGCCATGAAGGTGTGTCGGCCGGATGCCTTGAAAGCAGCGGACACGCTGCCCGATGACGCAGGGTTTCACGGTGTCGAGGAATCCCGAAGATGCTCGTGGACGCCACATCGACGATGGTGGCGTGCCGCGCCAATGCGCAGTTACGCTGGCTGCGTGGTCATGTGGCGTGGCATCACACTCGGCACTCGCCGAACTAGCCACCAAGGACAGGGGAGGTCGGGTGGACGTCGGGCAGGATCCTCGCCACATTCCAGCGCCGGACAACACGGGCACCGAGACAGAGAAGCGGTTTGCTTTTCAGGCGCACGTGGCCGTGCGGTATGCCATAGAAATGTTGGGTGGCTACCCCGTAGCCAATGTGACGTGCGAACACATCGAAGACGTCGTGGTGGCCCGCACCGTGGGCACACCCCATGGCGGCGACACGACTTTGTGGGATTTTCAGCAGGTCAAATCGCGTGAGCGCGACAAGCCCTGGACGCTCCTGCAGATCGGTGACTCCAAGGCCCTGCGCAGCCTCCTTCGAACGGATCGCGTTCTCCGACAGGCTATTTCGAAAGGCTCGGCCCTTAACTATCGTCTGACTGTGGCGATCGAAGGGAAACTCGCTGCCGGGGAACCTTCGTTTCGTGACATAGCACGCAGCGGCGGCAAGCGAGAATCCAGGATTCGCGCGGGGCTCGGGTCGAAACTCGAGGATCTCGACGTCGATCCGGGCGAGCTGAGCAACTTTCTTTCCCGTGTCCACATCGACGAGCTCCCGCTGCGTGGTGAGCTCGAGCGAGACAATCGAGATGCGCTGGCGGCACTGTCAGAGCATCTGACCGTCGCCGAGATACGACACGTTCATCAGACCTTGTTCGACCTGGTGCGCTCGGCCATGTTGGAGCAGCTGTGCCCGCAGTGGCAACTGTTCGTCACCCAGCCAGACCCTGCCGAGGTGATCCTTCGAAAACGGCTGACCCAGCAAACACTTGCCACCATAGCCCTCCGGTTGCAGCGTCCCGAGCTCTTGGATTTTCTCCAAGCCAGTCGGCGCGCGGACCGTCAGCATCCTTATGGGCTGCCGGAGGCGAGCCGCCCTACTAGACTGTCGGACGTTCGAGTCCCGCAAAGGATCTCGATCGCCGCGAGCAGTGACACGCTTCCCGATACCTGGCTCGGGCAGGACGCGCTGTGCATGCTGACCGCTGGACCGGGTGGGGGTAAGACCAGCCTCCTGCGCACGATTCAGGCACGCTCAGCAACGCAGTGGCTAACAGGTATCGAAACGCAGCCGCTGGCTCTGACTATCAACGCCGCGGCGCTGACTCCGTCTCGGCCCCTCGGCGCCGCTCTCGCCGCGGCGGCAAACGAATCCCTGTCGCTGCTCGGACTCGAGCGCACACTCGGTGAGGAGTTTTTCCGAACAGCGCCACGACCCGGCACCACATGGCTCGTCCTCATCGACGGAATGGACGAGATCACCGACCCTGAACTCCGCAGGGAAGTCCTCGAATGGATCGCGCACTGCGCTGATCGTCCACGTGCCGTTCACTCCTTCGTCGTGGCCGGACGACCGATATCCGATGCCGAGCGCAAGCTCTTGGGCGTCGTTCCCGAATATCGACTCGATCAGTTCTCTGCCGACGATCTTCGCAGCGCTGTCCAGGGATGGTTTCGCCAACTCGGAATCCCTCGGCCCGACACCTCGACGGAGGCATTCATTGCAGCGCTGAGCTCTGTTGGAATGTCCAGGCTGGCGCGAACACCACTGATGACCGCCCTTCTGTGCCAAGTCTATTCGCTGAATCCGGGCGGTGTGATACCCGACAGCAGAAATGCACTCTACTCGAGCTTCGCGGATCTCCTGCACGAGCGAATGCATCGTCGAGGGCCATCCGGATTTCGCACGCAGAGCAAGTCGCTGACGCAGCGATTCGGCCCGGCAGTGGCCGAGCATGCCGAATCGCTTCTGAGCGAACTGCTCGATCTCATCGGACAAATGGCCGCTGCAGACGAATCGCGACCGGTCGATCCACTGATATACATCCGCCCCGCAAAGCCCGAATACCTCCCCGACCACAGTATCGAGGCATGGATCACGCTGATTTCGTGCAGCCCGGCAGGCGAACGACCACCCGGCGTCACTCGCAAGGTGTGGACGGACTTCATTGTGTCTGCACTGACCAGATGCGGTCTCCTCGTCCGCGAAGGCGACCGGCTCGAGTTCGCACACAAGACTGTGCAGGAATACTGCGCTGCACGATGGGCTATGCGTACCCCACAGGCATACGAGCAGGAACTGGACAGGACCCTCCACCCATGGATTCGCAACAGGGGATCCAATCCCTGGGGGGCGCCGCTGGAAACGGCGTCGTACATCAGCTTCCTGATAGAAGCCGACCGATCGGTACTACGCGACATCGCCCAGCGGAAGCTGTACGACAGAGTTACGCGAGAAAGCCTGCATTGCTGTCTGCTCGTTGCGATGATCAACCGCTTCGGATCCCTCGAACCCGAAAGTTGGCAACCTGTCATCGATCAAGCGATCCGCTCGATGACTGCAGTCGCCGAGGTCGATGAAGATCCGACAACGCGGGTCTGGGCGGCAACGATACTCGCCGAGCTCGACGAGGACCCTGGACTTGCCGCGCTGGAATCACTCGGAAAAGAACCAACCCTGGATCACAGTTTCAACGAAGATCCGCACACACCGGATTTCAGTGTTCGGCTCCAGGCTGCCAGAACGCTGATGGAGTTCGATACTCGCCGCGGCGCGGACGCCTTGATGCAACTCGTGCTCGACGACGAGGACCTCGACGAGCTAGTGCGGGTAAGAGCTGCGGAAATCCTGTTCGAAAACTCCGACGAACGGGCCGAAGCAGCACTGAGCATGCTCGCCGAGGATAGCCCCTGGTACTACTCGCGATTCACGGCTATCAAGCTGTACTCGAAAATCGATCGCCACATCGCCGCAGAGTATTTGAACAGATTGATCGAGGACTGGCGCTACGAGGACCCCGAATCGTGTCAGGACGACGCCTACCTCCTCGCCCAGTGGGGCGACCCCCGCCAACTGCACTTGGTGAAGGATCTAGACGAGGACGACATCTGACTGTGGATTTTCGGCGGGTATCCAGGTCGCGAACTCCAGAGTGTGGCACGACGTCGGCGACTCTTCTTGAACTGCAACGTCATTCGTGCGAATCAGTGCGCGCTCCTCCGGCGCTCGTGCGCAAACTATAGACACGAAGTGCCCTTAGCTCGGCTGCATAGGCGCATACCAAGGAGTGAACGCACGCATCTGCCGCTGATCGCGCGAGCTGCTACAGACCTTGAGAGCGCAGAGGCGGCCCCGCTCGCTGGGGTTGAGATCCGTTACACACTCCTCAAGTCGAGTCTCAGCAAAGCAGTGGCCGTCAGCAGGGGAAGCGGGACACCTGCGCGAGCGGGCCGCCCGCACCGAGAGGGCGTACGCTGGTTGACGATTTAAGCGATCAGTAGCCTACGAGCGAATGTCTATGTACCACAGCTTATCTCGTGAATTGCTGAATGCCGAGAAAGGCTGACGCGGGTTAGACGAGGCAAGAGGCGGACTTTCGCGGACCAATCTCTCGTCACCGCGCACTACGATCCGGAGGTTCCATTGCCGAAGGTGCCTGATGCTCGCAAAACCAGTCGTGCGGCGGTCAACGCACTGCGGGCGCTGCTGGAGCGACACAATCACATCGTTCAGGAGATCGACGGCCAAAACGACTTCGGCGAGGACCAACACGTCACGTTGACCGAGGACGGTGAGGTCACCGGCGACCTGGTCAAGATCCAGGTCAAGGGCGGCCGTTCGTGGCGCAGGGCCGACGGGTATGCCGTGCCGATCGGTGACCACGGTGGCACTTGGGCCGATGGCAACATCCCGGTCCTCTGCGTTGTTCATGACCCGGACACCGACCGTCTCTATTGGGCCAACGCCACCAAGCAACTGCTGTCGGCACGGCGCGAAGGTGAGGTGCCCAAGACGATCACCATCAACTCGGAGCAGGAGTTGGATGACGAATCCGTCGCTGACTTCGTCGCCGAGGTCAGAGCCTACCTGAGCCGCTATCGGGGCAACCAGATCATCCAAGCCCAGTTGGGTGAGATGGCGGGCGTCGAGTTCGGTCCATCGGACATCGTGCAGCACCACGTGAACGTGTACGGCGAGGATTTGATCTTTTGGCAGCGCCAAGGTGAAGGATTCGCGACTTTGCTCCACAGCGACTTCGACTGGTATCCGGAGCACATCGGCCCCGAGCACTTCTATCCCAACGGCAGACCAGGGCTTCTTCCCGGCATGTCCGTACTGGTGGACAAGATACTGAGTAAAGCTGAGGCACAGTGGTTAGCGGCCTGTTTCGATGCCGCTCAGTGGGCTCGCAAACCCACCGTTGACGTACCGCAGCTTCGCACCAACATCGACGCACGTGACAACTACGTTGCCAGGCGAATTGAACACCGTCTTCGGGTCGAACCCGATTCTTTGCCCCGGTCAATCCAGGTACTCCGCACCGAGATCGCGACCGACCACGATCTGGCTGCCATCGCCACGGAGTTGGAGTCGGATGCTGACGCATATGCCGAGGCGCTCTCGAAACCTTGCCGCGAAATGTCAGATAGGGCGCGCCGACTCGTCACCTTCTACCTGGTCAAAGAAGTTCACGTGGGTCTACCTGTCCTGCCGATCGACGAGCAGTTCCGGATCGCCTGGCGATGCCCCCGGCCGACCGGAGAATACGGTTTCGATGCGCGAGTCGGACAACCGAGTACTCGCATGACGTCGGGCCGGCAGTTGGTCAGCGCATTCCGGCTCAGGCCGGGAGACAGAATCTACTGGCTGAGCCGCTATGGGAACGAACGGGGCCGGAATGTATCGGCTGTCTGGGATTCCGAGGACAACCCGGGAACCGTCTGCGTTCTGTTCGATCAGCTGACGTTGGGAGACACCTTCTGGCCGGAGGAATACTTCGTCCGGAAGGCGTCCACCGAGCCGCGGTGATGCGCAGCCGGCAGACTGGCTTGACTGGTCCTGGGATGGCTTGTCTGCGCACGATGACCTCATCTCGATGCGCTCCCGCCCGCGCGAAAACAGCGGCTCGCCTGATGTGGGTAAGAGTCTGGCCGAACAACGGATGCAACTGTGCACCACCAACCCCGATCAGATCGACCTTCACCACCGTCCGTTCGCGCATTAGGCCCACCAAAGCACCGGCGCCTGCGCAGCCGGATAGCTATGGCCTACAAGCTGATCAGGGCCGCCCAGGTCACTGGCGCAAGATCAACGCATCCGAACTGTTCGCGCTCGTCCGCAACGGCGTCCTGTTCACATGGGCAAGCTCGCAGAACGCACAGCGCAATCGCCTATCGCCGCGTCGACTGAACCGGCTGAATCCACCCGATCGGGGTGTCTCGAACGGCCCGGTCTCCAAGTAGGGTCACCAGCACCAGCTTCTGAGTAGGGGTTTGCGGGCACGGGTGATGTCCGGCACCACTCAGGGGTTGTCCCAGCTACGGCCATGAGGAGTGTGAAGGTGGTATCACTCCTCGGGTTGAGACATCGGTTACACACTCCTCACACGCTTCGCCGAACGGACGCCGCCAACCGGCTCCAGTCCGCGTTGCAAGAGAAGTCAAAGTGCTGCAGCGCCGTGGGTCACCACATGGGTCCGCGGCGAAGAGACTTCCAGAGCAGCGTCGACGGCCCTCTCCGGATCGCTGAACACAGGCGAGGGTCGCAATCCCTCGCTCCTTGCCGACAGTCCCCACTGCGCCCCAATCCGCAATGCCACCTACAGACCGAACGCCACGGAGCATGCCACCCCTCGGCGACGACGAGCACAAGTCATCCGTCGGGGTCAGGCCGGTCTGCCTGTTGTCAGCTCATCTCATCCACGCGGTGCTGGTGGACTAGGTAGGGTGGCATGAATCTTCTTACAAGCGCTTAGGTTTCAGGTATCTGAGCCGTTCAAGAGTAGAAAGGAATGGCTACCGTTGGTTGCTAGAAGCGTCCAAAACGCATGGATCCGGTCCGTGTCAGTCGACTACTTCCGCGGTATCGAGCATAGCGTTCTCACATTTACGGATGAAATCGGCATAGCAACATCTGCGCTCCTTTTTGGGGACAACGGTTCCGGAAAGTCGAGCCTGCTTGAGGCGGTTGCATACGGACTGTCGGGGCGCGAACCTCGACATATTCAAATTGGTCGAACTGTTCGGATCGACCCCCGGAGTAAATTGGCTCGTGACGGTGACGAAACCAGGGCTTCCGTACTTCTGGAAGATGGTCGCACCGCAACTTCGGGCATCAAGGTTCCGTTTCCAGAGTTCGAGTTGGTTTCCATATTGATCAAACGAGATCATTTGCTGGCATTCGGCCGAAGCAATGATGAGCAACGTGGGAAACTGCTACATACAATCGTGGATACACGCTTCCTATCCAATGGTGAACTCAGCCAGAGGGAAAAGGAATTGCTGGCATCGAAGGCTGATTCGAGACAGAAATTCTCGGAGGTGAATTCGGAATTAGCACAACTCCTGAAAATTCGACCCCAGGAAATGCCGGGCTTACAGCCTGATGAGGTGCAAATTTTTCGAACGGCCAAGAGAATAACTTCCAAGCAAGTTTACCGTGGGCGCGCCAAGCGGTATGGGGACGGGATCCAACGTTTGACCGAGCTGGGCAACCAGTTGCAGGGATACGCAGACGATCACGAGCGGATCGTGAATGAACTGGCCCGGGCAGCCGTAAAACGCCGACGCTCAGCTGTCATCGAGGTCTTGACGGCCGCGTCAGACCGTCTCAATTCCGCATTCCATGAAATTGCGCACTTTAGTACCAGGAAGATTATCTCTAGGATTGAGCTATCACAGGTGCCCGACAGTGGACATGTGGCGTTATCTGCAATCTTGCTAAATGGTCGAGCAGTGCCCGCGTATTCAGTCCTGAGCGAAGCAAATTTGGATCTGGTGTCTCTCCTTGCCATCGTCGCGCTTATACGAGACGGGGCGAATCGAGGTCAGTCACGTGTTCTATTGCTGGATGATGTATTTCAAAGCGTGGACGACTCGCTTCGCGACCGGGTTGCCGAGTTCATGTTTAGCGAGCTGTCGGACTGGCAGCTGATCATGACTTTCCATGATCGAGCTTGGTATGAGCGCTTTTCCGACATCGCAAAAGAGTACAACTTCCCACATGTACGGCGGCGTGTATGGACCACCGCCGATGGGTCGGTCTGTGTATCAAGCGGGTACAATTCGAGCTACGTCGATCTCGGCAAATCCTTGAAGGAAGGCGATTTCAATCGAGTCCCGACAATCGCGACACGACTTCTAGAGGAGATGTTTGAATCACTAAGCGTATCATTGAAGTGCAAAGTTAATCGAAATGATAGCGACAAATATACTCTTGGAGACCTAACCCCGGGGATCAGAGAGCGATGTGCTGCGTACAGTTCAATTAATTCGGCCCTTGAGAAGCTGGAAAAGGTCCAGTATATGCGCAACCTGGTGGGTGCTCATTCTACGTCCTGGGCAGAAGGCTTCACCGATGCTGAAGCGAGAGATTTCGGGGTTGCCGTGCGAGACGTATATGAACTGGTGGTCTGTCAGGTGTGTAACACTTCCTTGCGGTATCGGAAGGGTGCGGTCGTGTGCAAATGCGGTTCACTGCACGGTGTTTGACGCGGACCTAGGCAGGGGTGCTCGACCTGAAGGAGGTCGGTCGCTGACCGTGAATGGGTCAGAGCTGCGTGAGTGACAGCTGCCGCGGAGGTGAACTGTCACTTGCTTTTTGCCGCGCTTCCTCCACAACGGCCCAACATCGACGCGGCTGCCGATGAGCTGAGGATCGACGGCAGGTTGGCTCGCGACGGTGTCGTGCCGTATGCCGCGATGGCGACCCACTTGCCGGCCGCGCCGCGGCGCGCGCAGGGCACGCACGGCGGCGGGCTAGTTGGCGTCCGACCGACACCATCACTCCAACGGCACGCCGGGTGACTGCGCGATCAGGCCACGGGATCGACCACACTCGAGGTACGCACAGTCCAAGCACAGCACGCGATTGCTTGACCCCGGCCCAAAGATGAACCCGCCGCCCGATCCAACGCCTTCATGGCAATCGATGCACAACGCGCCGAACTGATTCAGTT
Organism: Nocardia sp. FBN12; assembly: GCF_050320175.1. Lineage (GTDB taxonomy): Bacteria > Actinomycetota > Actinomycetes > Mycobacteriales > Mycobacteriaceae > Nocardia. The sequence goes on from NZ_CP190048.1 coordinate 4,039,944, forward strand.
GCATTTTCAGTCGCATTCGGTCCTCCTGACCGGTCCAGACGTCCTTGACGTTGATGCCTAGAAATCAATAGCTGCCGAGCAGAACGAGAACCGCCAGCACGAGACAGACGGCGAGCAGAACCTTCACCAGCCTCGCACGCCAAACCAACGCGGCCTCAGTGCGGTTATGCGCCTCGCGCTCGGCTTCGAGTTGGGCTTCCAGAGCGGAGGCCGCCCCGGCGTGCTGGTCGCGCTGGCCGATGGCCTTCTCGATCAGCGACCGAGCCTTCTCGAAGGTTTCGGCATCACGGGCCTTGTGGCGCTTGCCCTCTTCGACCTTGCCCTGCTCCAGCGACAGGTCGGCCTTGGCGCCCTTCAGGTCTGATTCCACCGCGTCGATCCGCGCGCTCTGCTTGCGAACTGTCGTGCTGAGCCGCTCGATCTTGTCCGTCGCCTTGCCGAGTTCACCGCCAAGTCGCTCGATCTCTTCTGCCTGCTGCTTGGTGTGCTGCGCCCAGTCCTGCACGGTGGCCCATCCCGCCTTCTCGAAGTCTCGGTAGGCCCACGCGATCTCGCCGTCGAGCCATTGATGCAATGCCTGCCGCACTGGCCGGATGGCTGTCCTGAGTCCACCGCTCGGGGTGAGCGCAAGGAAGCCGAACTCGGTTCTGTAGCCATCGCTGTCGGGATTGAACCCGTGTAGGCCGAGCGTGGGCAGCTTCTCGACCCACGTGTAGCCGCGGGTCAACCACATGACCTCGTCGGCGCCGGCGCGTCGAAGATCTGCCGTTCGCTCCTGAGCGATAGCGAGACTCAGCGACGACCATTGGACTTCGACTGCGAACCGTCGGCCATCACGCACCGCGAGCACGTCAGGGCGGCGGTCACCGAGTTGCTGTTCGACTTCAGCGATCGCGCCGGCCTCGCGCAACTGGTCAGCGACCCAGTACTTGCATCGCTGGTGCAGAAATGACTCGTGCGCAGTCCTCTTCGCGGCCGCGGAAGCTGAGGTTCCCTCTCCGCTCTGATGACGAACGAACCGGTTTTTCTGGGTGGACAAGAACGGTGTGACGACGCGACGGCAGAGTACGCAACGCAGACCCAGCTTCCCGATTCCGTGCCACTGCTCCCAGTTCTCATCGACGCGAATGTCGATGAGATGGTCGCGATACGGATCGAGCGCCGCGTTCATCTTGTACGCCACGCACAGATCTTGGTTGTCCCCCATCGAGCACCCCTGCCTAACCAATGGTCTACCGCCCCACGGTAACTCGAGCCTCTGACTAGAACAGGGGTCTGATGTTTGGGCTGCCGCCGCCGATCGTGGAGGTGGGCCGCTGGCATCGACCGGCGAACCAGTGCAGGAATCCGATGACTCGGCCATTCGCGTCCCATGGGTCGTCCAGATATTATCTTCTGTGACCAACATCACTCATGGTCCTGCACGGTCCTCATTGGGGACTCAATGGTGACTCCGTGGGAACCTCGCGGTACATCATGGAACCTCACAGCGCCCTTGCCGCAGGCGAATTCGCCCACCGGCGCGGCTGGCGGTGCGGTTTCTCGCCCTGGCGGCAGTAGACTCTGAATCGGCGAACCCGCTGCGGGAAACTGCAGCGGATTCGGCACCTTGTTTGCTTGCTCTCCCGGAACCGTGGTCCGCAAAGAGTGTGGCGGGCGGGAGGTCTCGATCAACCGGCATCGAGACTTGCCCGTCCGCCGCAACCAGCGGGCATCCACTGGGTCGTTGACCCCCGACTGAGAGGTGGAGCCCCGTATGGGACCCGCCAAGGCGAACAACCGCGCCCGCAAGGTCGCAGCGACCGCTGCCTGCAAGGCAATGGCTATCGCCCGCAAGGGCGTAGCCGACAGCCGAGCAAGCGCGCTGATGCTCCTCAAGCATCTGCGCATGCTTCGTACGGTGCACTGGCTGTTGTACGTGGTCGGAAACGACGACGCCGTCAGCCCGGCGCATACCGTGCTGACGGCGATCGTGCAGTACGGAGAGATCCTGATAAGCAGCCTGTGAAACTGACAGGATCAACCCTCCGCTAGGGCCGCCCCCAGTTCGAGTACGTCGTACTCGAACTGGGGGTTTCGTAGTTTCGCTGTTACTTGTCAAGCCAAAGAGCACGACTCAGCACTGAACGAAACCTTCTGCGCGTCCCATCTTACGCATGTCACGCATTTCTAGCCGACCGCCCAGCGTCTCCTCAGATCAGGATGTCGCTCGCATAGGAAACCAGCAGCCCGGAGAACGAGCACGTCACCGCCCCTCCACAGGCACCACACGGGGTCGCAAGCAACGTTCAACCGAGTGCCAGACCACATTTCCTGTTGCGCGTAACAGGCTGCGTAACTAGGCATCTGCGTTGCCGTACGGCTTACCGGTCCCGTGCAACCCCGCCTTCAGGCTCTCCAGCGAAGACCTCACTGCAGATTCCACACAGAATCGGACCCGCGTCGGTGGTGCGTTTCGCCGCGCGGATCCTGCGAACCGGCGAGGTGCATCCGCAGGTCAAGTTGAACCCGTTGCGGGTGCCCGTTCGGGCTCGTCTTGGTCCGGCGTGGTTTCGGCATCGTCGATGTCGGAGCTGTCGCCGATGGCGGCGATCACGCCGCGCTCGATGCGGCGGTGCGCGACGAGCACGCCGACGAGGTCGTCGATCTGCGTGCGGTACAGCCTGTCGGTCTCCTCAGGCAGAGTGGTCTGCAACCAGCCGTTGCTCTTTTGCCGCTCGACGGTGAGGCCGACCTCGACGGCCAGCCATTGGTACTTCTTGTTGTGGTACACCCCGCCGCGGCTGGTGTCCACACAGTTGGTTCGGTGTCGGTCACGGCGCCCCCGGTTGCGGCGCAAGGCGTTGCCAGGACGAAGCTGCGCAGATCACGGTCGATCTGTCGGTCTCTCGATCCTGACGCCGAGCCGATGTCGGTGCTCCGCAGGATCGAGTGGTTCTCTCCTGCGACCGCAGAGAGATCGAGTCGTTCCGAACCCGGACAAGCAGGAAAGCGACCTCGCGGCTCCTGCCATACGGAGTGCGTAGGTGACACCATTCGCTGGGGTGAGATCGTTACACACTCTATGGTGTGTCCCCATGGTATCTGGGTGGCGGACTGGATGTGTACGGCAGCGCCTACGCCACGACGCCAGCCCTCGGTCTCTGAGCACGGAGTCTCACCCGGCACCGGTGTCGATCCGTCGAACCAAGTGATGCATTCTGAGCGGGTGGGAGATTCAGTTACCGACCTGTTGCGGCCCGACTTGTGGGAGCTACTTCTGCCTGCGGTAAAGGCTGCACGTCAGGCAGGGCGTGCGTACGCGGCCAGCGGACGTCACGTGCCAAGACAGACCCTGATCAAGTACGAGGAAAACGATGCGGGATGGCCCCAGGTCACCACGGATCTGATCCTTGGCCCCAAGAGCGAACTCATGGACTGGTCAAATCTGTTCGGATTCACGGACGGAGCTAGCACAACCATCCTGGTTCCCGATGTTTCAGAGTTGGCTGCGCCCGTGCAAGAAATCAGCCGACGCGCCATGGAAGACGAAGAGCTCATGCGTGGCATCAGCTGGCTTGCTCCACTGATGGATGGCGAGAACACAGAGCGTCGGCGCGAGCAGATCGAGTTCGAGACTGTTCGGTTGCTGATCGGCTGCATACTCAATCGCGCGGACGCTGTTTGCGCCGAGACGGACGAGGAACTCAGGTCCATCTACGAGCAGATCGAAAGAGCCCGGTTCAGTGAAAAATTGACTGGCGATGTGATTGTGCCCCTTGTGGCCGTATCGTTTGACGCCGACGAGCCCGTTCGAATTAACTCAAACACCTGGATCGAACCCCTGACGAAGGACGTCCACCGGGCACGTGCACTTCCATGGATGCGCCAGGAAAACGTCTCACCATATGTCGCCGCAGCAGCTACCCACGCTGTCGTAGTGCGCAACGTTCAGTTCTCAAATCAGGTCCACGGCCGGTCGCCCGGAGACCTCCCTCCCGAGATATCAGTTGATATCGCGTACTTGGTGGCGGAGGCCGTCTACATAGTCAGCGAGATTTCTACCGGGTACGCACAGATACTCGTTCGACCCCGGGACTGGGCCGACACCTGGGCACTCGATCTGCCTCCACTGTGGTCCGCCTGGACGGGTCGTGCCTACCCAGAGGAGCTAAACACTCGAGGGTGGAGCAAAGTAAGGAAGTCGATCCCGGCACCCGAGATCGACGAAATCATCAGGATCGCCAAATCCCTGGAGAACGCGCCAAAGAACGTGTCGATCGCGGCTCGGCGTTGTCGACGCAGTTCGTTCCGCGACGATGTCGAGGATGTCATCCTCGACATCGCAATTGGGATTGAAGCACTTGTTGGCCTGGAGCCCGATGCACTGACTCACCGCATGGCCCAGAGGGCCGCGATCGCATTAGCTGACGAGGTCCCGCCAGAGAATACCTACGGTTTGCTGAAGCAGTTCTATGGCATCCGATCCAAGATAGCGCATGGAAATTCACCAAAAAAATGGACGGTCAAGCTCGGCGATAGCGAGTTCAGTGCGGTCTCGGCTGGCAGGTATCTGCTTCGAACTCTGCTTCGAAGTCTTCTGTTGTCCGACAAGCCATGGAACGCGACCTCGCTAGATGAGCGCATGCTTGAGCTGTTCGAGCGACCGAACGGGTATCACTCCACCGCGGACTGAATTGCCCCAGAGTTGGTGCCAACCTATGTATCACAGCCCCACCCACACTGCCCAGCATATGGGCGAACAGTCGCTAAGCAGTAAGAGGGCCGAACTTACATACTTCCGCTGTCCGATTTCTCATCTGATTCGGGATTATGTAGTTCATAATACCGTTTGTAGAGTATCTCGGATAGCTGATCTGGGCCGAGATGTGGTTTCATGGTTAGATATGCTGGCTGCTCGTCGTGTGCATCTGATTGAGATTCCTGATCGGAATCCAATTCTTCCGATTCCCATACTGCGGCGCCGGTAAGGATCTGCGCCGAGAACTTGTTTACACGCTCGACGAGTTCGAGTACCGAATTCTTGGCGTGCTGAGCGTAGTCAGCCAGAAAATCGTACTGAATTATGTCAAATCCCGAAGTATCGGGCCATCTTCCGACCTTGGAAGTCGGCTCTGACCTCACTGCACGTACATGTGGAACCTCTGCAAGTTGAACCGTTCCGTTCTGAACCCGCGCCTCAAAGAGTGGGGCGCGTACGACGGCGATTGGAAAAGTAAGTCTTAGATCTAGGTACATTCTCTGCTCTGACGGTCTGGAGCTCTCCTTCAAATAGTCTATTGCCTTAAGCATCGGTAGGGTGAGACTTCGGTAGGTCTCCTGCCCAGATAGCTCCAGGTGTCCGCCTTTCATCCATTGAGCCTTCGATATCGATACGGCCACTGGTGGACCTTCTCCACATCGTGATCCAAACTCGTAAGTCCCAAGAGCATCCTCAGTCGACATGCCAACGGTCGCGGTTTTGCCTGTTCCATGAAAGCGAATCCCTAGGTCTTCATGCGGCAAACCGAGCAGCAGCGGAGTCCTGCATCCCGATGCGGTGTCTCGAGTGAATGCCACGTACGGCAATTCCGACTGTTTGCATTCTATTAGAAATGTCAAGTGTACGCGAATGAAGCTGCTTGGATCCGAAAAGTCGGCTATCGGACTAGGATTTGAATTGCTTGCCTGCCAGCTAACCAAGGCGTCGATTTGGCGTACGTCATTGGTGTCGCCATCGACAAAGCTCCATTCCTCTTGAATATCCCATTTTACAGAGGATGGCTCTCCGATCGTCTCGACCAACTTATCGACCACCATGCCCTGCAAAGGATATCCGGACCGGAGTACCGCAGCCCTCAATTCCTCCTCAGTTGCTCCGTTTTTATGTTCTTGCGTCATCGATTCCCTACTTTCCGGGCGTAGCACATCGTTAGTTAGGATTGAGGCCAAGAACTAGCGCGCTCGCCTGTACTATCAACCCTTCCCTCGGCAGCCATTTGCGTGCGGATTGATAGTTTTCCGAGGGACCGGCGATCGCTGAGACATTCAGTTCGTTGACTGACCGGCATAGAGTGCCGCGGGGATTGCATTTGGTTGCGTCGAGCGCGATCACCCTCGACTCGGGTCAAACTATTTGAACGCTCCCTAGAATTCAAGGGTACATTCAATTGCTCCACGCTTAAATGCACTAATCCACGCAGATAGGGAGTGGAAACGCCGCGAGGATTTGATCCAAACGAGACTAAGGACCGGCAAGTTTGGTAATAGTTTTTACGTCGCATCAAAGGATCTCAGTATTCTTACGCAACTTATTGACTAAGATCTTTCCATCCTCGGTTAGCGCATATCCGCGAGTGATGTGAAACGTTCGGCCATCTGCTAATTCCCCGTGCATCGCTTCTTCAACTTCTGCACCTGGGAGACCTTCGATCAGGCCATCTTTCAATAGATATCCGAAGAGTACTGATGTTTCAGGAAGGAGGACGTACGGAGCAGTATCATTTTCGACGAAATGTTCAATTATTCGACGTTCGACATCGTTGTATCGACGATTCACGAGAGCAAGGTTTCGTTTTATGATTCTCAGTGCCTTTTTGTCGAGCTTTCGAGGTCCAATACCTTTCCTGCGATGACAGTTTGCACATAACACGACCATATTGGAAAATTCATGTTTCCTGACCGTGGCGTATTCTTCTATGTGTTCGATTTCAAGTGGTTCCGCCGTCCGGCAGGTTGTGACAGCGCAGCGGTATCCAGCCTCGATCATCAGATCACGTTGGAGGTCGGCGGGTACGGGTTCTCGATCGGTCATGCTCCACCTCGCTGCGTTGAACCGTTATCATATTGTCCCCACCGCCCACACCGTATGCTAGGTCAGCGTGTCACGAGTGCATGTCTCCGGGAGGATAGGTTCGTACCCGGACAGGACGACGCGCTCGGAAGTCGCGCTGAGTCGAGATCGGTGACGGCGATGATGTCTATCGACCTGGGCGGACGTACGCCTCCTACCACACCGAGCCAACAGGCGAACCCTCGTGCAGCACCCAAGTCACTGCGGGCGGTTCACCGCCATGCGCATCCGAACCGTCCGCAATGTGTCGCAGCGCTGCGCTACTGGTCGAACGATGCACCGCCGCAGCGAGCCGAAAGACCCTGAGGCCAATCCGTTGCTGGCGCAGGCGAATCGAGATGCAAGGTGTATCCTGCGTCAATGCTGGGTTGCGCCTGTATTCGTTGCATCCGTGTCGCCAACACGATTGGCCACTCTATCCCGACTCCGAGATAAGAACATGGACGTAATAGATGAGTTTATCAAACAGTACGAGCGAGAGTTCGACTACTATTCAGAGGTTGCCAGAATAGTTGAAGGCCGCCTCAAAAGCGCTCTACATTCCGCTGGCATCAGGTGCATTGTTACCAGCAGGGCTAAAAGCATTGACCGCCTCCGTGACAAATGCTTCCAAAGAAGCAAGAAGCGCGACTATGCTTCGGTCGATATTTTGCGGGCCGATATTGCCGACCTAGCCGGCGTTCGAGTCGCTCTCTACTTTCCGGGAGAGAGGGATGAGGTTGACCGAATCATCGCCCGGCTATTCGACCAGGTCGGTGCGCGAAAAGAGTTTCCCGAGGAAACAATCAGCCGCAAGGGGAACCGTTTCTCTGGTTATTCCGCAATCCACTATCGTGTCCAGATCAAGTCGGACGATCTAATCGGAGCTAATGTCAGGCTCTCGCTGGCTCGCGTGGAGGTACAAGTCGCATCCGTTCTCATGCATGGATGGTCGGAAGTAGAACACGATCTTGTATACAAACCCCTCAATGGGGACCTATCTGATGAGGAAATTGCCCTACTCGACCAGTTGAACGGCTTAGTGCATGCCGGAGAAATAGCACTGGAACAGTTGCAAAAAGCTGAGCGGAAGAGAATTGACGAAGGTGTCAGAGAGTTTGCAATACACTACGAACTCGCGAGCTTCCTCCTCAACCATGCGCGAGAGCTAGGAAAGGGCGAGGTAAGCGAGACAGAACTTGGCCCTGTTGATGTCCTTTACCGATTTGCAAAGCGACTGAACCTCGCGACCCCGAACGAACTGAAGCCCTACCTGAACAAAGTCCACGAACGATTTGACGAAGGAGCCCTCGCTGAGCAGGTTATTAGTCAAATCCTAAACGAAGACCCGGAACGCCGGATCGAAATATTAAGAAAGGCATCTACGCTCCCGCAAAGCGTGCATGATAACTTCATCAATACCGAGCGTTTGCACCTTTTGGGTAAATTCGTAAGGGAATGGACGAAGCTCGAACAGCTACTTCTGGATGTAGCACCAGGGTCAAGAAATCCAATTTCGGCAATCAAAGCACTTGACAGTGGCGGGAAAATTAGCCCCGAATTGGCCGCCGAAATCCGACATCTTAGGCATATGCGAAATAGCATCGTGCACGCTTCGTCAGATCCTGACCCGCAGGTTCTAGCTAGCCAACTGCATCGGATAGAGAATGTGGCAGAGACGATTTCGAAGGTCGGTTGACGGCTACGCGCCCATCGGGATTCGATCATTGCCCCCACTGGTCCCGATGTCGTTGTGGGTGCACGGATGTAGGCGATCACTGCGGCGTGCAAGCTTCGGCGGCTCGTTTCAGGGCGCAACCCATCGCCAGGGCCGCAAGCCCTGGTGCCCGTGTAGGCAGGCCAGCCTGTAGTCCGCCTGGTGGCGTGCGTGGTCGGAGACAGCGGCATGGCGTAGCGCGAACAGGCACAACTCGAAGGATCGGACGTCACGGATCACCGGGTATCCCTCCCATTTGGTGACGTCGGAGCCGTAGGCGTCGGCGAACTGTTCCCATCTCGCTGGTGGGTCCGCGAGGGTGTCGGACTGGAAGGCGACGGTGGCTTGGTCCCATTGTGGGGGTCCGATGCAGCAGCGTTCCAGGTCTACGACGTGTCCTCCGGTGGCTGCGGACATGGTGTTGGCTGGGGATGGGTCGCCGTGGATGACACACCAAGGGCTCGGCCACTCCAGCGCGTGCCACCGTTCCGCGATGTCTTCGGCGTAGCCACGCAGCCACGCCTTTTCCGTGCCGTCGGTGAGGCATTGATCGATGCGGTCGGTGAAGTCGGGCAGGGTGAAGCGGGGCAGCCCGAGGTGGCTGGGCACGCGAAGTGTGTGTAGCCGTGCGAGCATCGTCCCGGTTTCGGCAGCCTCGGCGGGTCCGCCCGATCCGAGGTCTTCCCAGAAGGTGACAGGCCGCCCGTCGACCACGACCGGGTCGGGCACCAGTGGTTCGGGTGCGCGAACGTGATGGGAACGCAGCCAGTCCGCGGCCCGCAGCTCCCGGACCGCCGTCGCCAGTTCCCCGCGCTGATGCACACGGATGATGGTCGCGGTATCCGTGCGCAGCATAGCGTTGTCACGCAACCGAATTGGGTCGATCCGAGCAGCGGCGACCTGAGCCTGAGCGCAGGCCGCTCGTGCCAATGCCACGATGTCTTTGCTTCTCATGGTGTTTCGCTTCTTCTGGTCAATGACCGGCGGCGAGTGCTGCGGCGGTTTCGAACAGGCCAGCGGAGTTGGCACCCTTGATCAGGACCACGTCGCGACCGCGCAGACCTTCGGTAAGTATTGCCAGCACTTGGTCTCTGGTTTCGACATGGGTGACCTGCGCCGAGCCTGCGTCTCGGGCGGCGGTGGCCATGAGTTCGGCGTGGTGGCCGCCGACGGTGATCAGGGTGCCGATACCCAGATCGGCGACCTGACGTCCGATCGTTGCGTGCAAGGCCGGTGCGGTGTCGCCGAGTTCCCGCATCTCCCCGAGGACCGCGACGGTGGGCCGTTCAGTCGCGGCGATCGTGGCAAGCGACCGCAGAGCGGCTTCGACGCTTTCCGGCGAGGCGTTGAACGCATCGTTGATTACCATGACCCCGTCGGGGCGTTCGGTGACCTCCATCCGGCTGCCCGACGCCAACCTCGCGCCGTCGAGACCTTCTGCGACAGTGGTAAATTCGACGCCTGCGCTCAATGCCAGCGCGGCCGCGGCGAGTGCGTTGGTCAGGTGGTGCTCCCCGACCACGCCGAGGGTGACCGGTGCGGAATGGTCACCGTGGCGCAGGGTGAACTGCGCACGGGCATTGGCGTCGAGGGTGATGCCGGTGGCACGCACGTCGGCATCCGGGCCGGCGCCGAAGCGCAGGACCTTGGCGCGGGTGTGCTCGGCCATCTCCGCTACCAGCGGGTCATCTGCGTTGAGGACGGCGATACCGGAGGCGTAGAGGGCTTCGACGAGTTCGCGTTTGGCGACCGCGATTGCCTCGCGGCTGCCGAATTCGCCGATGTGGGCGGAGCCGATACCCAGGACCGCGCCGATCTGTGGGCGGGCGATGGCCGCGAGATGGCTGATGTGACCGCGCCCGCGCGCACCCATCTCCAACACGAGGAAGTCGGTGTCGGCCTCGACTCGCAGCACGGTGTGTGGGAACCCGATCTCGTTGTTGAACGAACGCTCGGTGGCGACGACGCTGCCGTGGCGGGACAGGATCTGGGTGAGCAGGTCCTTGGTGGAGGTTTTGCCCGCCGAACCGGTGATCGCGAGAACTCGGCCGGTGTAGCGGGTGGCTACGGCGTGGGCCAGATCGCTCATCGCGGTCACCACGTCCTCAACGATGATCGCCGGGGTGCCGGTCGGACGGGAGGCCAGGACCGCGACCGCACCCTTTTCTATTGCGGCAGTGGCGAAGTCGTGGCCGTCGACACGGTTGCCGTCCAGCGCGGCGAACAGTCCACCGTCGTCGACGTGGCGGGAGTCGAATGCGGTCGGTGCGGTGACGGTGACTTGGTCGTCGGTTACGGCGTCGAGCCGACCGTTGACGGCTTGGGCGATCTCGGCGAGGGTCATGGGGATCATGGGTTCGACCTTTCGATTTCACTGCGGTGTCGGGAGTTCGGGGCGAGATCCTGTGCGGACGGCGAGATCGGGTTGTGCGCCACGATCATGCTCGTCACCGGACCGGTTTGATCGCCCGGATCGGCTCGAGTCGGCCACAGTTGGCCGATCGCTGCGTCTGCGCTCAGGTCCCACACTTTTGCGGGTGCGGGACGGAAAGTTTGGGTGGCCCCGGACATCGCGATATCGCCGGGAAACGAGTCCGGGGCCGCCTTCGCTCGCGCCGTGGTGAGGTGTCTCGGGGCCTCACCTGGGTGCGTTGAAGGCCATTCAATTGGCCTGGATGCGAGCCGGTCGTGCGGCTAGGGCAGCAGGTAGAGGCGCTCGTTGGGCAGCCTTGGGAGCCCGACACAGTGGCCGGAATCGACGGCGACAGCGCAGGGTCGGCGTGCGGCCATGTCTTGCACGAACACGAGTGCGACAGTCAGGCATGCGGCGAAATCCATTCGTACACTGGCAAATTGGATGGTGAGGTGAATATCGGGCTCGTCGGGACAGGGCGACCGGGGGCCGGGTTTCATCGGGGGAACTGGCTCGGTAAGCACGCTCGGGTGCATGCGAGGACAACCGCCCCGGATGGCCGGAACTTACTGATTGCCGGCGAGATCCACGTTCGGGCGATCAGTGCGTCCGGCACCGGTGACGGCAACGCGATATCACCCTCACGGATCACCACTACCCGCGCACGCCATAGGCGTGCCACGACGGCAGCGTCACCGATCGGGCGAATGTCGGACCTCACCAAGAATGTCCACATTCCGGCTCGGGGGTGGCCGATAATCGGCAACGGCGCGACACCACGCACATCGAGGGCGGCTTTGACCCGTTGCGCCAGGTCGGTGGGCATCATCACCGCACCGACGAACCCGGCCTTCATGGTGATTCGCCCGGTGTCGGGGTCGATCACGGTGGGTAGTGAGCACTCGTGCCGGTAGAACTCGCAGCGTGAGCGGGGAGTTTCGGCGTAGGCGGCGGGTGGCCTGGTCTGCGTCATCGGCATTCCTCGGGCAACCCGGTCGTGGGGGTACCTGTTGCATCGACCGTTGGTGGCGTGGGTGAGTTCGTGAGCCAACCGGCTTCGCACATCGCTTCGAGCGTTCGGGTGAGTTGGGTGAGCGATGGCTGTGGTGCGGGCGTGGCCGGGGTGAGGTGACTCATCGCGCGGCCTGCCGTTCCGTATGACTCTGTCCGGCTGTGATCTGCCACGCCGCGCGCCGGTTTCGAAATACGTCGCCGTTGCGGCGCAACGAGTGCAGGGCGCGCCCCACGCGCCGGGGTGGCACGTTCAGATTGCGAGCGATCGTGTCGGCGGTGAGCTGTCCACCGACCGCGAGAATGGCGAGGACATCGGTTTCGATGGTGGATGTCATCTGGTCGCCGATGAAGTGGGCCACCCAGTGACGACCGCATTTGGCTGACCGCTTGACGGGTCTGGCTCGTTCATCGTTCCTCCGTGTCGTCCTTCGCGCTACCGCAAGCTGATTCGCTCTGCCAGACCAACATTGACTCATCACAAAGGTCGAAAGAAGGACAAATAAGAGGACATAGAGCGGCCATATACGAAGAGCGCTCTCGTCAAATGTCCAGATAGCGGACTACTCTCGCTTGCATGGCAAACAATGGGAATGCGGCTCTTCGCGCGGCCCGTCAGGCGCTGGGATATCGATCTCAGGCGGCCTTGGCTGATGCGCTGACCGACGCCGCGCGCGCGATCGGACTCCGCATCGAGGTAGCAGCCCGCACCGTAAGGCGTTGGGAGTCGACCGATCCGCCGTGGCCGCATCCAGAGCATGCAGCCGCCCTGGAAGCGCTGTTCAAACGCCCTATTACCGAACTCGGGTTCGCACCTCCCTGGCCGAACGGCTCGGAAGGTCGAGGTTCCAGAGAAGCGTTGGGCACCAATGTGATTCAGAAGCCCGGCCGATACCGGCGCACGATGGGTGGAGCGGAACTGCCAGCAGCGGTCGCGAAGAACTACGTGGCGATCACGGTTGCCCATCGCGGCATGTACTGGTCGCTGCCGGCGAAGCAACTGCACCGGTCCGTTTCATATCACGCTCGGATGGGGTCCGATCTCATCCCGCAGATCGACGTACGGGCCACCGTCCCCTTGGCACGAGCAGTCGCTGAATCAGCCCTGCTGGCAGGCCGTCTCGAGTTCTTCGATCTTCAGCAACCCGACGAAGCCCAGACCAGTTTCGTCCTCGCGCTACAGGCAGCCCACGAAGCAGCAGACGCCCTACTCGGCTGCGCCGTCCTCGCGCACATGGCCTTCGTTCCCGCATTCTCCGGCGAAGCGAAAAGGGCCGAGGAAGCGAGAGAGCGCGTTCGAGCGGCCCGAGCATTCGCGCGGCGGGGCAACGGAAACCACGAACTGACGGCATGGCTCGATGCTGTCGAGGCCGAAGTCGAGACGCGGTTCGGCAATACCCGACAGGCACTGAGCCTCATCCGGCACGCCGAACAGTCCTATGCCCTGCATGATCCGCAGGAACAGCCGTCGCCGCAGTGGCTGGATTGGTTCTCCCCGACGCGGCTCGCGGGCTTCAAAGCCAACACTTTGATTTCCGCGGGAGACGGCCGGGAGGCCCTGGCGACCCTGCGGCAAGTCCTCGACGACCTTCCCGCGGAGTCGGTGAAACAACGATCGGTTTACCTTGCCGATGCTGCGGCTGCGTGTGTGTTGCAGAAGCTGCCAGAGCAAGCGTGTGGCTTCCTCGAGGATGCGCTGGACGGAATCGGCGAGCACTGGTACGCAACGACTTTGGATCGGATCAAGGTGGTTCGGCAGGACCTGCGCAAGTGGGACTCGCTACCCGAGGTGCGGGCGTTGGATGAGCGGTTGTACGACTGGCATACAACCGTCAACTCGCTCTCTGGCTAGCGCTCAGCGTTCACGATGTCGGGGAGTTCGGACAGGCTGAGGATTCGCCAGTCCGAGAGCTCCTTGACGTCCTGCCGGTCCTTGTGGATCCATCCCCATGGTCCGCGCTGGATATAGGCGGTTCGCATCCCGACCTTGGTGGCCGGGGTGATGTCGTTGTCGATGCGGTCACCGACGTAGATGATCTGTTCTGCCGGGCATCCGGCGACCTCGACAACCTTGTCGAAGAACGCGACATCGGGCTTTGCCACGCCCCAGTCATCGGAGGTCGCGATGAAGTCGGTCGGCAGATCGAGCCCGCGCAGCAGGCCGCCAGCGCGTATGGTCTGGTTTCCGACGATGCCCACCCAGACACCCATCTCGCGCAGCGCCGACAGAGCTGGACGCACATCCGGGTAGAGGTCTTCCTCGCCGAACCACTCTGGTTTGCCTGCATCTGCGCGAGCTTGGCGCTGTTGATCGAGATCGAATCCGGGCTGGAACACCTGGAACGTCTCTCGATAGTCCAGCCCTTGGGCGATCACTGCACCGAACACGGAGACGAAGGTATGGCGGGGTACGCCCAACCAGTCCGCCCAGGTGCCGTACTCCCGAGTCTCGTCCACAAGGGTCTCGCCGACATCGAACACAACAGCCCGGATCACCACGCAACTCCTATTCGACCGCCCTACGGTGCGGTGCCAACCTTGCCCGGGTCAGTCTAGTGAGCGCAATACAAACAGGTTGTTCCCTCGGTGCGCCCGCTGTCGCCGTGGCCGACGGTGCAGGAGTGACGACCGACTACCAGTCGATTCCGTGGCCGACGTCGCGCTCCTGGTGGCCGTAGGGGTCGAACTCCTCGATGCCGTTGACCTCACAGGTGGATTCGGTGCAGCCGCTAGGTGTCGCTGCATCGATTGCGCTGGCGATGACCGATCCGATCGGGTCTGCTTCGTCGCCCGGTCCGACTGCATCGGAGGGCAAGGGTTCCGTCGCGCTGTACTGATCGGGCTCGGGACCGTTGAGGTCGGTGTCGGCGATTTCCAGACGTGCCCAGAGTGCGGCGGCGGGCATTTCGTCGGGTAATGGGCGGGCCACAACGGCATCGGTGAGCTGGGTTTCTATGTCGAGGCCGACGCGGGCAGCGGCGTCGATGTTGGTGGCGATGATCGGCCATGTGGGGTCGGCGCTGATGCGGGGGTCGATGCGGTCGACAGTGGCAGCCCATCGGTGCTGAGGAAGGCCGGTGTTGCCGTCGAGTTCGAGAATGCGGCGGTGCAACTGTTGTTGATGTGCGCGTTCGACGGCGGTGTAGCGGTTGGGTCCGGTCGGCCGGTGGTCAGACTCTGGGATGTGCTGCCCAGCACGCCAAATAGCAAGTTCGGCAACGAGTTCGGGGTCGGTGCCGAGCAGCCGGTCGTGCCCAGCTGGGGTGGTGGCAGCGGTCCAGCCGCGGGCCACATCGCTGATCTGTCTGGCGAGTTCGGCCACGATCCTCGATCGTCATCAATGCTTCGTTCGGCCTGCACCGTGGCGTCCCCGGAGCCGCCCTGTACTCCGCGAGCAAGGCCGCGGTGCACAACCTGACCCGCACTCTCGCAGCGGAATTGGCGCCACGGCGAATCCGGGTGAACTCGGTCAGCCCTGGTTACATCGACACCCCGGCCTTCCGCGCCGAACTCTCCGAAACCGCCCAGCGAAGCGTCGCGGGTCTTTCCCCCGCGGGCCGCGTCGGCACCGCCGACGACGTTGCCGCTGCCGTCGCCTTCTTGGCCTCGGCCGACGCCACCTTCATCAACGGGCACGACCTCCGCGTCGACGGTGGGCTCACCGCAGTCGACGCATCGGCGCTCCTGTAATCACCGGCGCCGCGTGCTGTGAATGCCCGGCGCGACCCGACCGACCTCAGCGCAGAGCCGCGCGTCCTCGCACGCGTCCGAGGACGACCAGGACCACCAGCGTGACGACCACGAGGACCGTGGTTCCGGCGGCCGCGTCGAAGACTTCACCACGGTCGGTCTGGGCGAAGATGCTGACGGGCAACGTCTTCCAGGTCGCCGGGTAGACCATGATGGTCGCGCCGAGCTCGCCCATGGAGAGGGCAACGGCCAGGCCCGCGGCGGCGCCGAGGGCGGGCAACAGCAGGGGCAGGGTGATCTGGCAGAGGACTCGGACCGGCCCCGCGCCCAGGGATTCGGCGGCTTGGCGGTAGGCCGGGTCGAGGCGGTCGAGAGCGGCGGAGACCGCGCTGAAGGCGTAGGCCAGGACCAGAACGGCGTGGGCGAGGATGACGATCCATTTGGTGCCGCCGAGCAAGAGCGGGCGTTCGTTGAAGGCGATGAGAACGCCGAGGCCGACCGCTACCGAGGGGACAGCGACCGGGAGGTGGAAAACGGCGTCGGTCAGGCGGCGCAACCAGGAGGGCGCTTCCCGCGAGGCCAGAGCTGCCCAGGTGCCGAGGACGAGGGAGATCGCGCCGGCGAGCAGCGCGGTTTGCAGGCTCACCGACAGGCTCGCGGCCTGCTCACCGCTGAGGACGGTGCCGATATTGGTGAAGCCGAGATCCGACGGCAGCGGACCGGTCCAGCTGCCTGCCAGGGCGGCGGCGATCACGGTGGCGATCGGGGCGACGAAGACCACCGTGACCACCAGCGCGAACACGCCGAGTACCAGTGCTTTTCCGCGCGGAGTCCAGACGAGCACGATCAGTCCCCCTTCGGGCGGGCGATGAACCGGGCGAAGACGAACCGGTAGACGAGATAGAGACTCAGGGAGAGCAGCACCTGGACCGAGGCCAGCACCGCCGCGCCGGGCAGGTCGAAGGTGACGATGCCGCGGGTGTAGATCAGCGCGGGTAGGGTGATGACCCCCTTGGCGCCGGTGAACAACACGATGCCGAACTCGTTGAGCGTGAGCAGCAGTACCAGGGAGCCGCCCGCCGCGAGCGCGGGCCACGCCTCGGGCAACACCACCTGGCGCAGCACCCGCCACGGCGAGGCGCCGAGACTCGCTGCCACGTCGAGCTGTTCACGCGGCATCTGCGCGAACGCGGCCAGCACCGGGCGCACCACGAAGGGGGTGAAGTAGGTGATCTCGGCCAGGATCACGCCGAGCGGAGTGGTCAAGAAGTCGATGACCGGTGTTGTCGCGCCGGTCAATTCAGCGATCAGGGCGTTCACCGCGCCCGCTGTCCCGTAGAGGAAGGTGAAGGCGAGGGTGATCAGGAACGAGGGCAGCGTCAGGATCGTATCGATGAGCCTGCCGACCAGACCTGATCCGGGGAACGGCACGAAGGCCAGCACGATCGCCAGGAACGTGCCGAGGACCAAGCACCCGGCGGTGGCGCAGACGGCGATGGACACGGTGCGCCACAACGCTTCCCGGAACGCCTCCGACCCGAGCACCGAGGACCACACCTCGGTGCCGCGGCCGGTCGGAGTCTGTGTGGACTCCGTCAGCACCCGCAGAATCGGATAGCCGGCGACGCCGAGCACCACCAGCACGGGCGGCAAGGTCCAGAGAATCGGCAACCACGACCGACGGGGTGCTGGATCTTTCGGCGGCGGCGACACGTCCGGCGGATCGAGTACCGAAGGTGCCGTCGTCATGACGCGTCCTCCGAAGGAGTAGAAGCGCCTGCCGCGGCATAGGTCGCGCCGATCGAGCGAGGAATGAGCACACCCGCCGGGTCCGGGAGCTTCACCCCGACGACGGCACCGACTTCGGTCGTGAAATGCCCCGACACGTCGGCCGCGAGCACGCCGGGTAGACCGTCGACGGCCAGCTCGACCCTGGTCGTGGCGCCACGCCATACCGAGGTCGACACGGTGGCGCGCAAGGCGTCCCGCTCGCCGGGTTTGCCGACGATGATCGTGTGCGGGCGGATGCACAGCAGGGCGTCGTCGTCGGGCGCCCAATCCGCGAGTCCCACCCCGGGTTGCGGCGCTTGCACGCGCAGGGTGTTGGTGCCCGCGGTGACCAGAGCTGCGGTGCCGGTGACGTGGTTGACGACGCAGGGCACCAGGTTCGCGCCCCCGAGGAAACCGGCGGTGAAGTCGGTGGGTGGACGCTGCCACAGGTTTTCGGCGGTGTCGATGTCGACGAGGCGGGAGTCACGCATCACCGCGATCCGGTCGGCCAGCGCCAGCGCCTCGGCCTGATCGTGGGTGACGTACAGCATCGCTGTGTCGGGCAGCGCTTTTCGCAGCGCCTGCAACTCACCGAGCATCGAATGGCGCAGTTGCGCGTCGAGCGCGGCGAGGGGTTCGTCGAGTAGCAGCACGGTGGGTTTGATGGCCAGCGCACGGGCGATCGCCACCCGCTGCTGCTGCCCACCGGACAACTCACGCGGGAGCCGCTGCGCGTAACCACCCATGCCGACCATGTCGAGCGCCTCGGCGACCCGCACGGAGATCTCCGCACGGGGCACCCGATGCGATTTCAAGCCGAACGCCACATTGCTGTGCACGTTCATGTGCGGGAACAACGCGTAGGACTGCACGACGACACCGATCCCGCGCTTGGCGGGCGAGAGATCGGTGACGTCGCGGCCCGCGAGCCGGACCGAACCCGAGGTGGGCCGGACGAAACCGGCCAGGGCCTTGAGCGCGGTCGACTTGCCCGACCCACTCGGACCGAGGAGCGCGACAGTCTCGCCGACGGCGACGCGCAGGGTGAAATCGGCCAGCGCGACGGCGGCCTTGCGGCCCCTGCCATAACTGACCCCGACCCGATCGAACACGATCGCGGGTTCGTTGGTTGCCGCGACCGAAGTGGCGGATTTCATCTGGAGGTCACCGTCGGACATCATCGAACTCCTTGTGTCACAGCCGCATTCAGCTGCCGGTTGCCTTCTGGTACGCCGCAACATCGGCGTCCAGCTCGGTCAGCACCTTGTTCCAGTCGACCGCGACCACCTCGACACCCTGCAGCGCGGCGGCCGGACCGCCATCGGCCGGTGCGGGCACATCGGTGCGGGGCGACACGGCGAAGGCGTCGGGGCCGAGTTGCGCCTGCGCGGCCGGGGCCATCAGGAAGCTCATCAGCTTGGTGGCGTCGTCCTTGTGCGGGGCGCCCTTGGCCAGACCCATCATGTACGGCACGGCCACGGTGGAACGCTTGCCGTCGGCGGCGGGGAAGAAGACGTTGAACTTGGAGCCCTTCTCCTTCACCGTGGTCAGGTTCATCTGCACGTCACCGTTGGCGATGAGCAGCTCACCCTTGTCGACCTTGGCCTGCAGCTTGCCGGTCGAGGACGACGGGCCGACATTGTTGGCCTGCAGCGCCGTCAGGTAATCGAGGGCGCCCTGCTTGCCACGCAACTGCTGCAGCAGCACCAGCACCGCGGTGCCGTCACCGGCCTGGCCGGGGGTGGAGTACTGCAGCTTGCCCTTGTACTCCGGCTTCAGCAGGTCTTCCCAGGTGAGTGCCGAGGCGTCGACCGCGGGGTTGGCGATGAAGCACAGGAAGTTGTTCGCCATGGTCACGTAGGTGCCGTCGGCGTCCTTGGCCGCGGCCGGGACAGCGGCGGTGTCGATGCCGCTTGGCTGCAGCAGACCCGACTGCTTGGCCTTCTGGATGAACGGCGGCAGGGTGACCACGACGTCGGCCTGCGGGTTGGACTGCTCCTTGTCGACCCGGTTCACGACCTCGCCGGAGCCCGCCTCGACCAGGTTGACCGCGATGCCGGTCTCCTTGGTGAACGCGTCGAACTGGGACTTGTACCAGCCACCGACGCCATCGGCGGAGTACACGGTGACGGTCTTGCCGTCCACGGATTCGGTACCGGTGCCACCGCAGGCGCCGGTGAACGCGACGGCGGTGACGCCGGCCAGCAGCAGCGCGGCCCTGGACAGGCGACGCGCGGTGAGTGAAGTACGCACGATTACAGCAACTTTCGTTTCAGTGTCGGGGGAATCGCAGGGACGGGTGGATCGGAGGGCGACGACGCGGCGACTACCGCGACGGCAGGTTTCAGTACGCCAGTACCAGCGCCGGGAAGTCGGCAACGGAGTCGACGACGTGGGTAGCGCCGGCGGCGCGCAGCTGATCGGCGGTGTGCGCGCCGGTCAGGGTGCCCGCGACGATGCCCGCGCCGGCGGCGAGGCCGGTGGCGATGTCGCTGGTGGTGTCACCGAGCACGGCGATGCGGTCGACGGCGTCGACGCCCAGCCGGAGCGCGGCGGCCAGCACCATGTCGGGATAGGGGCGACCGCGACCGGCGTCCGACGGCGCCAGGGTGAGATCGACCAGGTCGGCCCAGCCCAGTGCGGCGAGGAGCTTGTCCTGCGTGCCCCGGCTGAATCCGGTGGTCAGCGCGACCCGGACACCGGCGTCACGCAATGCGGTGATCGCTTCCACCGCACCGGGAATCGGCGCGATGTCGGCCTCGTCGACCAGGCTGTCGTAGGCGATCTCGAAGGCCCGGTTGGCATTCTGGGCGGCGGCCTCGTCGCCGTCGAGCAGCGCGCGGAACACCTCGATCTTGGACTGGCCCATAGTGTCGACCACGTAGCGGCGAGCCTGGTCCCGGCGCGGGCCCTCGGTCTCGATCCCGGCGGTGGTGGCAGCGCTCTCGAAGGCGCGCAGCACCAGTCCGCCGTCGGCGACGGTGGTGCCTGCCATGTCGAGGGCGGCGAGCTGAATCTTGTTGTCCGGCATAGTTGTTCCTCACAGTCCGATCTGGTCGGCGGTTTGTTCGCCGATGGCGGGGCCGAGCGTCATACCGCGACCGCCGGGGCCGGTGACGACCCAGACGTTGGTATCGGCCCGCACCCGGGTGACGACGGTGCCCGGGTCGACGCTCTGGCTGTAGACGCCCGCCCAGCGCCGCACGATCGGCGGCAGCTTGCGGCCGAGCAGTTCCTCGGTCACCTCGGTGAGGTGGTCGTAGGGCGCTTCGTCGACGTCGAAGGCGAACGGCTCGGTGTATTCGTGGGTGTCGCCGATGGTCAGGCCACCGTGCAGGCGCTGCACGCACAGCAGCTGCATCTTGTGCTCGGCGGCGGTGGCGGTCTGGGACTGCTCGGCAGCCAGCGAATCCACCTGCGGGCCCGCGAAACCCGGGTAGTAGCGGAAGCTGTCGCCGTCGGCGATCGCGGTGGTGAGCGGTTCGCCCAGCGGAGCGGTCTGCATCATCTGCAGGCGCACACGGCGCACCGCCAGCTCGCCCGCCAGCTCACGGGTGAGTCCGGAGTGGGCGGCGCCGGGGCAGTGGATGACGAGGTCGGCCTCGTGGCGGCGACCGTGATCGTCGACGACGACCGCGCCGGAACCGGTGTCGAGCACCGAGCGAGCCTCGGTGCCCTCGTGGAAGGTATAACGATCGGTCGCGGCCATATGAGCGCGCAGGGCGGGCAATGCCTGACGCGACTCCACGGCCGCATCGGTCGAACAGTGCAGGCCGGCAAGGTATTTGCCGCGGACCGCCGGGTTGATCGCGCGGACCGCGTCGGGGTCGAGCAGGCTGAATCCACGGGCTTCGGCGGTGTCGCCGGCGGCGGCCGCCTCGGCGACGGCGAGCTCGGCGGGGGTTCGGACCAGCGTGATCGAACCGGCGGGCCGGAAGCCGACGCCGGCGACCCGGCCGCCGATCTCCTCCCACAGCTCGCGCGAACGCAGCGTCAGCTCGAGCTCGTTCGCCGACCGGCCCGAGACCCAGACCAAACCGAAATTGCGGACCGTCGCGCCGCGGGCCTCGCGTTCGCGTTCGAGGTGCACGACCTCGTGTCCACGGGCTACCGCCGCCCAGGCGTGAGCGGTGCCGAGGATCCCTCCACCGATGATGACCAATCGCATGCCACCGATAGTGGCAAATGGTCTAGACCGATAGGTGAGGGCCGCGAGAACAGCAAGTTAAATTTTGGTATAGACCAATCCGGGTATGGTGGGCCCCATGGATTCGCCGCACACCACCCGCGTTCCGAAGGTGTTCCTGGTTCGCACCGAAATCGATCTGATCCTGGCCGATCTCACCGAGGGCGACCCGGTTCCATCAGAACGCGACCTCGCCACCCGCTTCGGCGTCGCGCGCGAAACCGTGCGGCAGGCACTGCGAGAACTGCTGGTGGAGGGGCGAATTCGACGCCAGGGCCGCGGGACGGTGGTCTCCCGCCCCAAGCTGACGCAGCCGCTGTCGCTGCGCTCCTATACCGAGGGCGCGATCAGTCTCGGCCGCACGCCCGGCCGCATTCTGGTCGCGTGGGAAGACGTCGCCGCCGACGCGGCGACGGCCACCGACCTCGAGGTGGAACTGGGCACCGAGGTGATGCACCTGGAGCGGGTTCTGCTCGCCGACGGTGAACGCGTCGGACTGGAGAGCACCTACCTACCCCTGCACCGCTTCGCCACCCTGCGCGGCACCTATGACCCCACCACTTCGCTGTACGCCGCGATCCGCGCGACCGGCGTCGAACTCGCCGGTGCGCGCGAACGCATCGAAACCGTACTCGCCGCCCCGCGCGAGGCGGGCCTGCTCGAATGCACTACCGCACTACCGATGTTGCTGTTGCACCGGCGCAGTGTCGACGCCGACGGCGCACCCATCGAACGGGTGCGCTCGCTCTACCGCGGTGACCGCATCGCCTTCGAGGCGAGGCTGTCACCGGAGCCGGTGTAGCCCTTACTGTTCGGGCAGTCTGCGCCGTCCGCCTGCCACATCCGTGACCAGGTCGGTGTAACCGTCGACAAGCTCGGCGAGGTGATACCAGTGCTTGTGTGTGTTGTCGCTTCGCGCGCCGTTGATGTCGATGGCCTGGTTGGCATCCACCCAGCTACGCGCCATCCGGTCGACGACCGCACCGAGACTCTCGGTGTGCAGCGAGGCGCCGTTGCGATGCAACGGGATCTCCTGGACACACCAGTCGTTGATGTCGTCGACCAGTTCACTTCGACGGCAATCGATCTCGGCGATCAATGCCGTGTCACGCACCTGCCCCCGCCGTTCGTGCAGTTCAGCGAGCGCGTGCGCTGACCGCAACAATTCGCGATCTTGAAATCGCCGCCCCTGAAATGCGCACAACAATTGCGGAGCGGTGGGCAGTATCCCCATCACCGGCGCGCTCATCGCACTGCCCCGAATTCACCCGACACCCAAGATTTGTCTACCAACATGATTGGCTCTCGATTCGGTTATCCCGGTCATCTGTTCGGATTGTTCGCAACCAGGCTAACTGGATCATGCTCGCTCAGAAGACGAAACGCAAGATTGCGTTATCACTCCTGCAGTAAAGCCACCCTGACAGAACCGACAGTCACATGCGCAGCGCCGCACGGTCTTCCGGCGCGCCTCGCGGACTCGCCGAACACCATGGTTGTCCCTACGCCGCTGTCTTCGCCGATCGCGTGACATAGCGGCCTTGCAGCGCAATAATGCGATTCATGGCAGGCAAGCGTACGACCCTGACCGTCCGGCTTCGCCGGCTCGCAGCCATGTTGCGCGAGTTGCGCGAAAGCGCCCAGCTGAGCAAGGAAGACGTCAGCGCGCGGACCGGTATCAACGTCACCACGCTGTACCGGATCGAAATGGCTCAGGCGCGCCCACAACGTCGCACCCTCGGCGCCATGCTCGACCTGTATCAGGTCGACGACAAAATGCGCGAGGAAGCACTCAGCTTGCTGACCGACGCGCTGAAACCCGGCATGTCGCAGCCCTACGAGGGCGCGGTGTCGGAGGTGTACGCGAATTACATCAACTTCGAGGCGGAAGCATTGTCGGCCAGGCAGTACCAGACCTCGACGGTGCCCGGCCTGCTGCAGACGTTCGAGTACGCCGCCGCCGTGATCGACACCTCGATGCCGCGTCTCGACGCCTCGGTGATGGAGAGCAGGGCGCAGGCGCGCATGGATCGCGCCATCAACCTGACCAAGGACGACCCGCTCGAATTGTGGGTGGTGATGGACGAGGCGGCCATTCGCCGCGTGGTCGGCGGCCCCGCGACGATGGTTGGCCAACTCGATCGGCTGCTCGACGAGACCAAGCGCAAGAACGTGATCCTGCAGGTGCTCCCGTTCGACGCGGGCGCTCACCCCGGCATGGCGGGCTCGTTCACGCTGCTCGACTTCCGCAATCCGGTCGACCCGGAGCTCGTGTACGTGGAGAGCATGTCGGTGCACAACCTGGTCGAGGGGCACTCCGAGATCCGCCGGTTCGGCGTGATCTTCGACCAATTGCGGGCGATGGCGTTGAGCCCGCGCGACTCGGCGAAGTTGATCACCGAGGCCAGGGACGCGATCACGCAGGCCGCGGCCGCTCAGTAGCGGCTGGCGCGGCGGAAACCGATCGCGGCGGGTAGCGCGAACACCACGATCGCGCCGAGCGACCAGGCCAGCGTGGCCAGCAGCGGGTCGCGCACGGGACCGCCGAGTGAGAGTCCGCGCATCGTCTCGATGGCGTGGGTGAGCGGGTTGTGTTCCACGATCGGGCGGGCCCAGCCGGGGTAGGCGGTGAGCGGGACGAATCCGGTGCTGAAGAACATCAGCATCGACGATCCGAGCGAAATAGACTCCACCAGTGCGGGTTTCGCCGTATACACGGCGCACGCCGTGACCATGGTCGCGAAGCCGAGACCGTACAGCACCGGGATGCCGAACAGCGCGATCGCGGCGAGCGGGCCCTGGGTGAAGCGGAACCCGAGGGCGATGCCGACGGCGAAGATCACCATGGTGCAGAGCAGGATTCGCACACCTTCGGCGAGGACCCTCGAGAGCAGGCCCGAGGCACGATGGACCGGCAGCACCCAGAATCGGGACAGCAGTCCGCCATCGCGTTCGCGACCGAGGGTGACGGCGCCGGCCAGCGAACCCGACATCACCCCGACCAGCGAGACCATCGGGACCGAGCCGTACAGTGCGTCAGCACCCGCGAAAGACGAGACCTGTTTGCCCAGCACGGCATTCAGCATCACCAGCAGGAGCGCGGGGAAGAGCAGGGCTTGCATCACCGTCAGCGGGTCGCGGCCCCAGCGGGTCAGCAGCCGTTTGGTTTGAATCACCGTCTGCGGCAGTAGCATTCGCAGCGTCTCGGTGTGCCGGTCGATGACCGCGGGCAGCGTTTCGGTTGTCATGCGGTCCGCCGCGCGGCGTGTCGCCAGGCCAGGCCGCCGCAGACCACCAGGATGCCGAGCGCCCAGGCCAGGCCGGGACCCAGTGTCGCGATGTCGACCGAGCCGGCGTTGCCGGTGGCGTCGCCCGCCAGTGCGCGCAGGCCGTCGACGAACTGGGAGACGGGCTGATTGCGGACGAAACCCTGGATCCAGCCGGGGAATTGGCTCGCGGGCGCGAACCCGGTGGACACCATGCCGAAGATCAACTGGGGCAGCACCAGGAGCTGGGTGGTGGCCTCGGGGCTGGTGGACATGCTGCCGAGCAGGTCGGCGGCACAGCACAGGGCGGTCGCGATCAGCAGCGCGAACGCGAGGAAAGCCACGGTGTGCCACCAGTTTCCGCTGAACCGGAAGCCGATGAGGGTGCCGCAGACCAGCGCGGCGCCGACCGCGATCACCGCTCGGTGGGCGGCCACGGTGATTCTGGCCGCGAAGGGGATCCACCGCGGCATCGGCAGGGTGGCGAAGCGGAGGTCGAGGCCGTCGCGGGCATCGGTGGCGGAGCGGAACGCGGCGGTGACGGCGCAGAACGCGACCGCCTGCATGACGATCATCGGCATCAGGAACTGGGCGTAGCTGCTCAGGCCGTGCCCGTAGACGGTCATCACGAGCTCGAGCGGGACGTAGAAGCCGATGGTGAACACCGCGGGGGCAAGGAGCGCGGTCACGATCTCGCCGGTGCGCCACGCCGGGCGGATCAGCCGTTGCGCGAGCACCCACCACTGCGTGAACGCCGCCGTCGGCGCGCGGTCGATGCCGGGCTCGTCGGTGGTCTGCACGCCCCCATCGTTGCCGATGTGCGCTGTGCCGGCGGGGAACTCGGTCTGCATGTCGCGCCTAGGACGTGGCTGTCGCGAGGATTCGGGCGATCTCGGGGAGAAGTTCGGGTGTGGCGAGTTCGTCGGAGGTCGCGTCGAGGACGAAGCCGGTAACCGGGCCCTCGACGTAGGGGCGCCAATTGCGCACCGTGGCACCGGGATCGAGGCGGTCGGTGCCGTCGGGCTTGCGGCCCGCGATGCAGACGGTGAGGTCGCCGGGGAGCCAGGAGGGCCGGTAGCCGGACACCATGCGCGCGGCTGTGGTGCTCAGGTCGGCGATGCGGTCGAGATCGCGGCCGGGGAGGTCCGTCGTTCCCGCGAGGCCGAACAGCGGGGCGAATCGGTCGGCGGACAGCGGTGCGGGGGTGGGACCCGCCGGGTCGGTGGCGAGGACGACGACGCGGACCTGTTCGCCTGCCGCGCGAAGTCGCACCGCGACTTCGTGGGCGACGAAACCGCCTGCGGACCAACCGAGTAGCTGGTACGGGCCGCGCGGGGCGATACGGCGGATCTCGGCGAGGTAGCGGGTGGCGTATTCGCGGATCGTGCGCGGTCCGGTGCTCGCCTGCAGGCCGTAGATCGGGACCCGGGGCTCGAGATGGGTGACCAGACCCGCATAGTTCCAGGCCAGCGATGCTTCACCGGCCAGACAGAACAGGGGCGCGCCGTCGACGTAGGTGGTGCGCGGGCGGATCGGCAACACGATATCGGTCGCCGCGGAGTCGGCGCGCTCCTCGTCGACGGCGGATTCCGCCGCGCAAGCGTCGGGCCGGTCAGCCGTCCATCCGCAGGCAGACGGCTGGCCTGCCGGATCGTCGCGAGTGCTCACAACAGATGATACGTCGTACGAAACCCCTGGCAGCCCAATACTTTCGGGGGCAATCGCTGCCGACCGACTTCGCATCAGAACTCCTTCGCCGACCCGACCACAGATGGTGTGAGTTCCACTGTCGTGCAGGAAGGCCGCGGCCCCAAGCGACCCCGGGGCCCGATCTCACCCACCCAGGTGGCGGTGAACCCACCCTAGGTGTCATCGAAGGGAGGCCGCGAACACCTGTCCGGCACTAGTAGGTGTTCAGAGGGAGGCTGCGGACTCCTGACCACAGGTCGTCGATCAGGCGCTCGTAGCTGTCGGCGAGGTCGTCGAGGCGGACCCACTCGTCGTAGAAGACCGATTCGGGGGCACCTGCCAGGGCGACGAACGTCTGAGAGCAGTGTTCGGCGAGGCGGTCGACCAGGCCGCCGAGGGTTTCGCAGTGTTCGTCGGCCGCGGCGGGCGGCACGGGGGCGGCCAGGATGACCCAGCGGTCGATCGCGCGCATCAGCTGGGCGCGACGACGGTCGATGCGCTCGGACTCGCTCAGCGGGGTGCGCTCGCGCAGCTGGTGCAGCAGCGCGAGCTCACCAGCCGCGTCGAGAAGGGGGTGGTCATCGTGTGGCAAACCACGGAAGGCCGCCAGGAGCACATCGCGGCCGGGCAGCATCGCCTCTCGTGCCGAATGCCACATCTCACCGCTCCCCGTCGAACGGCCGACGTCAACGCGCGCAACCTTCATCTGGCACACCTCCGGCTCGGGCACGACACCCCGGTGGAGGTGCCACAGCGTGCGGACGGAACGGCCCCGAACCCGCGCGGATCGCACATATCCGGCAACCATTTCGCCACCAACTGTCCCTCACAGCGCACGTGGCGGAAGCACTTTGCCCACCGGACACTTGCATTGTCCGCTCCGCCGCCTTGTCCGCTCCCCCGCCTGTCCGCGCATTCAGGCCAGGCGTGGGAGCGGGTCCCATGGTCTTCCTACTGCACGCGCAGGCTGCCGAACAGGCCGTCTTTTTCGTCTTCGGGACCCGCGGTGAAGTAGAGGGCGTTCGCGTCGCCCTGGCTTTCGCCGTTGCCGAACATCAGTGCCCACAGGCCCGCGATCTCGACCGGCTTCGCTTCACCGTCGCGCAGGTAGTCGACGAAGGTGCCAGTGGTGTCGTCGTAGGCGAGCACGCGGCCGAGCCCGCCGAAGTTGCCGATCAGCAGCTTGCCCGACAGAGCACCGAAGTTCGACGGCGCGATCGCCACACCCCATGGCGCGTTGAGCCTGCCGCCGTCGTCGATGATGCGCACCAGCTTGCCCGCGCCGTCGAACTCGGCGACCTTGCCCCGGTCCGGTGTGCCGTCCGAGGCCTTGTCCTGAGCGGCGTCGAGCGAGACTTCCGCGCCCTTGTCGAAGGCTTTCGGGTCCGCCTTGCCGGGCGCCGTCATGGCGTAGGACACGAACACTCGGCTACCGAGCGTGGTGATGTTGAACGGCGCCGGATCGCCGGGCTTGGCCTTCTTGCCCTTTTCCGGCGAGGACGCGTCGATCACCTCACCGGTGGCGAACGGGTTGGCGAAGCCGGTGGTCGCGACCGGCTGCCAGTTCTTGTCGAAGGTGCGGACCTGCGGATCTGCGCCGAAGTCGGCTGCCAGCAACTTGTCACCCGAGGGGGCAAGCGCGATGCCGAAGAAGGCCATGCCCGCCGCGGTTCCGTCGAACACCTGGTTCGCGCCGCCGTCGCGACGCACGATCACGCCGTCGGGAGCCTGCTCGGTCCAGGCGGAGATCTTGCCCGAATCGGTAGCGAAGATGAAGCGCGCGGAACCGCCGAGCGGAACCGGCATGCCGTCCACGTCGACCCACTGGTCACGCACCACGAACAGATCCGAGGTGATCGGCGCCGGGTTGGACACGACGCCGGTGGTCTTGCCGATGCTCTTGTCGGAGGTGTCGGCATCGGCGCCGGGAATGCCGACAAGCTTGAACTGGTCCTGAGTCAGCTTCTGCAGCTTGGGATCCGAGGACGACTGCACGTCACCGAGGAACTGGAACGACTTGCCGCCCGCACCGACCCAGAAGTGCCCACCCGTGCCGTTCGGCCGATCGGCCAGGCCCCAGGCGTTGACCATGCCCGGCACCGTGAACTGGGCGTGATAGGAGTCCTTGTCGGCAGCCAAGTTGGTCTGGCTGTAGCGGTTGCCGTCCAGCGCGGCCACGTCGTCGGTCGAGGGCTCGGCGTTCGAGCACGCCGCGGCGAGCAACACGGCCGCGCCGAGTACCGCACCGCGCACCAGCCCGGACCGCACCCCGCGGGCGCCCCTCACATGTCCGTTCACGTTCTTTTGTCCTTTCGACCCTCCGCCGGACGGCGTTCAGGCGAAGGTGACCTTATCGCGGCTGATGCGCCGGTGTGCCGTGACCGCCGCCGGAACCGCGGGGTTAGGCTGTCGGCCGTGGTCGAACCCTCCCCCAACATCGCCCCGCATCCCGACATCGCCGCTCTGGCACCACTACTCGGTACCTGGCGCGGCCGCGGCAGGGGCGAATATCCGACGATCGAGTCCTTCGACTACGTCGAGGAGATCACCTTCGGGCACCTCGGAAGGCCGTTCCTCACCTACCGGCAGAAGACCAAGGCGGGCTCCGACGGTCGCCCACTGCACGCGGAGACCGGCTACCTGCGCAGCCCGGCGCCCGGCCGGGTCGAACTGATCCTCGCCCATCCGACCGGAATCACCGAGATCTGCGAAGGCACGATCACCGAAACGGTCGACGGAATTCGCCTGGAATTGAAC
Organism: Nocardia sp. FBN12; assembly: GCF_050320175.1. Lineage (GTDB taxonomy): Bacteria > Actinomycetota > Actinomycetes > Mycobacteriales > Mycobacteriaceae > Nocardia. The sequence goes on from NZ_CP190048.1 coordinate 4,069,254, forward strand.
TCCACGAATATCGGTCTGAGCGAATCCGCGAAGCGGGTTACCGCGGTCGGCCGATCGTTCCATGTGACCGGCGACATGATCGAGTACACACTGCGGATGGCGGCTGTCGGCGAATCTTTGCAACACCATCTAGCGGCAACTCTGCAACGCGGCTGAGTCACGTGTAATTCGGCAATTTACCCGAACATGACCCCTGATCAGCGCATTTGCGCGATCGAAACCGATAATTCACCTTTTCATCACGGTGCGGTAGCGGTTGTGTTCGAACACGCCCGCACATAGGGCAACAATTGTGTGTCGCTTACTGACGCCGCCTGTTGCCGCAGTAACCATCGTTCTACGGTTATGCATCAGCTAATCCCCAGACAATCGAACGACTGCCCCGCGAACACGTCGAAACCCTGAATGAGGGAGACGAACTATGAGGCGTTCCACTCTGATCTTGACCACTGCGGGGATGATCCTCGGCGGCGCGGCCGCCATCGACGTCCTCGACGGCGCGGCCATGGGGGCCGCGCCCGAGCCCGTTGTCAGCTACAACGTGCTGCACGACACGGCGTCATCCCATACCGAGAGCACGTCACTCGCGGTGGTGCGGGGTCTGCTGGCGACTCAGTAGCCTGCGGGCAAGGCGGCGAACATATCCCGGGTGGTGGCGACCGCATTGTCGGAGCTGCCGCCCTTGACCAGCAGTGTCGCGAACGCGATATCCCCGCGATACCCGATGAACCACGAGTGCGAACCCCCGTCGACCTCGGCCTCGCCGGTCTTGCCGTAGACCTCGCCCTGATCCCTGATGCGTTCGGCCGTGCCGCCGGTGACCACCATGCGCATCATCGAACGCAGTCCCTCGACCACCTCCGGCGCGATCGCGGGCCGCTCACCGGTGACCTCGGTCGGCCTGCCCGCGATCAGATACGGCACCGGCGCGCTACCGTGCGCGACCGTCGCGGCCATCACCGCCATCCCGAACGGGCTCACCACCACTCGGCCCTGGCCGATGCCGTCTTCGGCGCGCTGGACGAGCCCCTCGGCTTTCGGCACCGAACCGGACATCGTCGGCAGACCTTCCACGTTGTAGTCCTGGCCGACGCCGAGGCGCGCCGCCGCCTCGGTGAGCGCATCGGGTTCGAGTTTGCTGGCCAGCCTGGCGAAGGTGGTGTTGCACGAGCGTTCGTAGGCGGTGGCCATCGGCACGTCGCCCACCGTGAACATGTTGTAGTTGGGGATCGTGCGTTCGCCGATGATGGTGCTGCTCGGGCAGGCCAGCACGGTGTCGGGTGTGGCAAGGCCCGATGCCATCGCCGCCGACGCCGTGACCGTCTTGAAGATCGAGCCCGGCGGGTACTGGCCGCTGGTGGCCACCGGGCCGTCGCGGTCGGCGAACTTGTTCTGGGCCACCGCGAGGATCGCGCCGGTCGACGGGCGCAGCACCACCATCATGGCCTGCTCGGTGCGCAGATCGACGGCGTGCTGGGCGGAATTCTGGACGAATCGGTCGATGCTCAGCGCGAACGAGGGCGCGGGTTCGGCCGCTTCCTCGTGCAGCACAGCGAGATCGGCGCCGTCGGCATTGCGGGTGACCACGCTCCAGCCCGCCTTGCCGTCGACCTCGGCGATCACCGTCTTGCGGACCTGGGTGAGCAGGTCGGGCGCGAACTTCCGGTCGGTGGCCACCATGTCCCACTCCTGGGTCAGGGTCACACCGGGCAGGCCGATCAGTTCGCCACCGATGGTCTCGGCCTCGTATTCGTTGAGCAGGATCACAGTGTGCGCGCCGTCGGTTTTGCGCGCCGCGGCGAGGATGGACTGCGGGGTGTAGGCGACGGGGTCGATGCGGCTCAGCGCCGCGGCGAGCGCACCGGCGACGCGGCTCGGGTCGGGGGCGTCGGCCACGGTGAACTTCACCCGCGAGACCTTGCCGGGCACGAGCACGTCACTGCCCGCCGCCTCGTTCACCCTGGCGCGCGGCGCGGGGCGGGTGCGCAGCTCCATGCTCTGGGTGTCGCCGAGTTCGGGGTGGATGTCGGCGGAGCTCCAGCGCACCAGCCAGCGCCCGTCGCTACGGCCCATCTGCAGTTCGCCGGAGTAGGTCCACTGGCGGCCCTTGGGCAGGGTCCACTCGTAGGTGTAGTCGACCGTCGCGGTGTCGCCGTTGACGCGCGCGTCGCCGGTGCGGATCGACAACTTCTCCGCCTGCAACGCCTGCCACGTCGAAGTCAGTGCCGCCGTTGCCTTCTCGGGTGCGGTGGTGAGCGCCGCGGCCGCGGGGAGATCGTGTTCGGCGAACGCCGCCGCGAAGGCGTCGGCGGCGGGCACCGGCCCCTGGGCACCCGAAGAACAGGCGGTCGCCGCAACGGCGAGGGCGGCCACCGCGCACGTGGTGAGCATCCGTGTCCTCATCGGCACCGATCGTAGCGGCGAACAGCCCGCTGACCTCGGCGCAACACGGTGTCGCCCTTACGGTTTGCGGCCGCCTCGATCTGGACTGACCGGAGGGTGCGACGAAGGAGTACCCGGAGGGAGGGAAGATCGAGGGAACAGGCCGCAAACCCGCGGCACCAGCCGCAAAAAACTCAGTCCACCAGGACAGTTGCGAAGGTGGCGATCTGGCGGAAACCCACGCGGCTGTAGGCGCGGCGGGCGATGCGGTTGTAGTCGTTGACGTAGAGGCTGGCCGTACGGCCTGTTGCCACAACAGCATTGGCGACCGAGGCGGTGCCCGCGGTACCGACGCCGGCACCCCGGTATTCGGGATGTACCCACACGCCCTGGATCTGGCCGGTGCGCCGCGACAGCGCGCCGATCTCGGCCTTGAAGACGACCTCGCCGTCTTCGAAACGTGCCCAGGCCCTGCCGGATTCGATGAGACTGTTGATCCGCCGCCGGTAGCCGCGGCCGCCGTCGCCTGCGCGCGGGTCGATGCCGACTTCTTCGATGAACATGGCGATCGCGGCGCTCAGGTAGCGGTCGATCTCGTCGGGCCGTACCCGGCGCACGCCCCCGTCGGCGCGCACGGTGGCGGGTTGGGCGAGTGCCAGCAGCGGTTGGTCGGCGCGCAACTCCCTGGCGGGACCCCACGACGGAAGCAGCATCTCCCACAGCGGGAGGGCGAGTTCCTGCCTGCCGACCACCGAGGAACACACCCGTGGCCAGCGGCCTGCCCGATCGGCGAACGCGCGTAAGGCCTGCTGGTCACCGCGGAGCGGAACCAGATTGGCACCGGAGAAACACAGGGAGTCGGCCGGTCCGCCGCGACTCCACAGCTCACCGACACCACTGCGCGTATCGAGCCCGAATTCCTGCACCCGGGCGGCGATCATGCACGACGCCACCGGGTCGGCGTCGAGGACGCGCAGCACTTCGCCGAGATCTCGCACGGCCACCGGGCGCGCGGGAGCGGTTTTGGACCGTCGCGTCGGCTCCAGCAGACTCCGCACGGCACCAGCCTGCCACGAAAGCACGCCGAGCGGTACGGGTCCGCCGAATCCGACGCCTGACCGAGAGTTGCCCGGCTCAGCTGACGGTGACGACCGGTTCGCCGCCCGGCTGCTCGCCCATCTCCTCGGCGATGCGCATCGCCTCTTCGATCAGGGTCTCCACGATCAGATGCTCGGGCACGGTCTTGATGACCTCGCCCTTGACGAAGATCTGGCCCTTGCCGTTACCGGAGGCGACTCCGAGGTCGGCCTCACGAGCCTCGCCCGGCCCGTTCACGACGCAGCCCATCACCGCGACGCGCAGCGGCACTTCCAGGCCGTCCAGACCGGCGGCGACGGCGTCGGCCAGGGTGTACACGTCCACCTGGGCGCGTCCACACGACGGGCAGGACACGATCTCGAGCTTGCGCGGGCGCAGGTTCAGCGACTGCAGGATCTGGCTGCCGACCTTGATCTCCTCGGCGGGCGGGGCCGAGAGCGAAACGCGGATCGTATCGCCGATGCCCTCGCTGAGCAGCGCGCCGAAGGCGACCGCCGACTTGATCGTGCCCTGGAACGCCGGGCCCGCCTCGGTGACACCGAGGTGCAGCGGGTAGTCACTCTGGGCGGCGAGCTGGCGGTAGGCCTCGACCATGATCACCGGGTCGTTGTGCTTGACCGAGATCTTGATGTCGCCGAAGCCGTGCTCCTCGAACAGGCTCGCCTCCCACAGCGCCGACTCCACCAGCGCCTCTGGCGTTGCCTTGCCGTACTTCTCGAGCATCCGCTTGTCGAGCGAACCGGCGTTGACGCCGATGCGGATCGGGATGCCCGCGGCGCCTGCGGCCTTGGCGACCTCGCCGACGCGACCGTCGAATTCCTTGATGTTGCCCGGGTTCACGCGCACCGCGGCGCAGCCCGCGTCGATGGCGGCGAAGATGTAGCGCGGCTGGAAGTGGATGTCGGCGATCACCGGGATCTGCGACTTCTTCGCGATCGTGGCGAGCGCGTCGGCGTCTTCCTGACGCGGACAGGCAACTCGCACGATGTCGCAGCCCGAGGCGGTGAGCTCGGCGATCTGCTGCAGGGTGGCGTTGATGTCGTGAGTCTTGGTGGTGGTCATCGACTGCACCGAGATCGGCGAATCGCTACCGACGCCGACATTGCCGACCATCAGCTGGCGGGTCTTGCGCCGGGGTGCGAGAACAGCAGCGGGGGCGGCTGGCATCCCCAATCCGATTGTGGTGGTCACGTTCGGCTGCCTTCTTTCGTACGGTTCTCGGATTGACCGGGTGTATGTTGCCGAGCTTAGTCGCGCGGAGTGACCCGCCGCCCTGTGAGGGCCACGACAGTGAATGCATCGCGGTTTTCGGCCGCCCCGGATCCGAGGGGCGAGACGGAACGCCGCAGGCGCGGTATCGCCCCTCGGATTCGGGGTGACGAGGCCGAAGACCCGCGGCGACAGCCGCGAATGTTACCGCAGGCTGATCGGGTTGACGATGTCGGCGGCCAGCGTGAGCAGCATGAACGCACCACCGATCACTACTGCCACATATGTCAGCGGCAACAGCTTGAGGTAGTCGACCGGGCCCGCGGGGGCCTTGCCGAACCAGCCTCGGATCGTGTTGCGGACCTTCTCGTAGAGCACCACCGCGATGTGACCGCCGTCGAGCGGCAGCAACGGCAGCAGATTGAACGCGCCGAGGAAGAAGTTCAGGCTGGCCAGGATCATGATGAACATGCCCCACAGGCCACGCTCGGCGGTCTCGCCACCGAGGCGGCTGGCGCCGTAGACGCTCACCGGGGTCTCCGGGTCGCGCTCGCCGCCGGTGACGGCTTCCCACAGTGCCGAGACCTTCTGCGGCATCTTCGCCAAGGACTTCACCGTCTCGACGAAGAAGTCGCCGGTGAACGAGATGGTGGCCGGGATCGCCGCGATCGGGCCGTACTGCTTCGGCTCGGCGTAGTCGGGACCGACCCCCACCGCGCTCACCTCACGACTCGGGCCTTCCTTGGGCGAGCGCACGACCCGCTCCGGGGTGACCGGAACCGTCAGCGTGGTGCCGTCGCGTTCGATCGTGTAGGTGAAAGTGCCGGTCTGCTTCTGGGTTTCGGCCTGGAACTGTGCCCAGGTGCTCACCTCGACGCCGTTGACGGCCTTCACCACGTCACCACGCTGCAACCCGGCGCGCTGGGCGGGGCCGTCGCCGGTGCAGGGGGCGAGGGTCTTCTCCGGGGTCTCCTGCGCGACGCAGCTCATGGTGCCGAGCGCGGTGGCAGGCGGCTGCTCGAGCTGCGGCAGCCCCCAGCCGATCGCCAGGACCACCAGCAGGATGAACCCGAGCAGGAAGTTCATGCCGATGCCGCCGAACATCACGACCAGGCGCTTCCAGGTCGACTGGCGGTACATCGCCCGGTCGACTTCCTCCGGCTCGAGCTCGTCGAGCGCCGTCATGCCCGCGATATCGCAGAAACCGCCGAGCGGCAGCGCCTTCAGGCCGTACTCGGTCTCACCGCGACGGAACGAGAACACCTTCGGCCCGAAGCCGATGAAGTAGCGACGCACCTTCATGCCGGTGGCCTGCGCGGTCCACATGTGCCCGCACTCGTGCAGCGCGATCGAGATCGTGATACCAAGGGCGAACAGAGCGAACCCCAGCGCGAAAACCATGTTCTCCCTGCCGTGTTTGTTGGCGGCCGAACGAGCGAGTCAGGACGCGATGATCTTCGCGGCGTACTCCCGTGCCCAGCGGTCGGCCGCGAGGACGTCGTCCAGGGTATCCGGTTCGGCGTGCCAGCGGTCGGCGGCCTCTACCGCGCGGGTGACGGTGCGCACAATCATGGGGAAGGTGATCTCGCCGTCGAGGAAGGCTTGGACGGCGACCTCGTTGGCGGCGTTGTAGACCGCGGTGACGCTGCCGCCCGCTTCACCTGCCTGCCGGGCCAGGCGGACGGCGGGGAAGACCTCGTCGTCGACCGGCTCGAAGGTCCAGGTGGACGCGGTGCCGAAATCGCAGGCGGCGGCCGCACCGGGGATGCGGTCGGGCCAGCCGAGCGCCAGGGCGATCGGGAGTTTCATGTCAGGGGGGCTGGCCTGGGCGAGGGTCGAGCCGTCGGTGAAGGTGACCATCGAGTGGACGATCGACTGGGGGTGGACGGTGACGTCGATGCGGTCGTAGGGCACACCGAACAGCAGATGGGTCTCGATCAGTTCCAGTCCCTTGTTGACCAGCGAGGCCGAGTTCAGGGTGTTCATCGGGCCCATCGACCAGGTCGGGTGGGTTTTGGCTTCGGCGGGGTTCACGGATTCGAGCATCTCGGTGGTCCAGCCGCGGAACGGCCCGCCCGACGCGGTGAGGACGAGGCGATCCACCTCCTCGGCGCGACCGCCACGCAGGCACTGGGCCAGTGCGGAATGCTCGGAATCGACGGGCACGATCTGACCGGGTGCGGCCGCGCGCGTCACCAGGGAACCACCCGCCACCAGGGATTCCTTGTTCGCGAGCGCGAGGCGCGTGCCCGCGTGCAGAGTGGCCAGCGTTGGTTCCAGACCCAGCGAACCGACCAGCGCGTTGAGCACCACATCGGCCTCCGTGCGGCGGACCAGCTCGGTGGCCGCGTCGGGTCCGCCGAGTTCGAGATCGAGCGCCTCGGCGGCGGCGGGGTCGGCGACGGCGACATTGCGGGTGCCGGTCGCCGCCATCTGCTCGGCGAGCAGGGCGGGATTGCCGCCCCGCGCCGCCAGGCCGACCACCTCGAAGCGGTCGGGGTTGGCGGCGATCACCTCGAGCGCCTGGGTACCGATCGAACCGGTACTGCCGAGAAGCAGCACCTTCACCCGATCGGTGGACGGGGAACTGTCGTGCGTGGCACGCGTTGCGGGGTGGGACACGGGCCCATTGTGGCAGGGCTGCTGGCTACGACGGACGGTCGTATGCCACGATATGCTCACTCGCCCAACCAGAACTCGAGCCCTTAGGAGCGATCGTGGCAGCCACGGACCTCGATAAAGCCAGCACCGAGCGTGCCGTCGCCACCAGCGTCGACCCCGCCGAGGTGCCCTCGGCAGCATGGGGCTGGAGCGGTGAGTCGCGCAAGACCTTCCGCATCGCGGGTTGGGTCGTCGTCGTGGCTCTGCTCGGGATGACCATCGGCAACCACCAGGGTCACGTCGAGGACATCTTCCTCATCAGCCTGGCCGGTCTGATGGCGCTCATCATGATCGTCGATTCGCTCACCCAGCGGATGCCGAAGTAGCGCTTCGACTACCACAACGTCCACGCCTGCGGCAATCACTGTGCGCCGCAGGCGTTTTCGTGTATCAGCGGCCGCGCCGGGCCGGTTTGCGACCGCGCGCGACCGGCTTCTTCGGCGCCGGTTTCCTGGCCGCGGGTTTCTTCGCCGCGGGCTTGCGAGCGGGCGCCGCGGTGCGCTGTTCCGGTTCCGCCACGCCGCCGCGCGAGCTGTTGGCCGAGCGGCCGCGCACGATGCCGACGAACTCCTCGAGCAGTTCGGTGTCGGTCCCGGTCGGCCAGGCCAGCGCGATCTCGGTGAACTCGGTGTCGCTGATCGGGCGGTAGACCAGGTCGCGGCGGTGGTGCAGGCGAGCGATCGACTGCGGCATGATCGCCGCGCCGCCGACCGCGGCGACCAGTGCGAGGGTATCGACGGCCTGATCGAGATCGGCTGCCTCCTGGACCGTTTCGGCGGCCAGATCCGCGGGGCTGATCGAGTCGAGCAGCGACAGCGCGTCGTCCTTCTGCACGACCACGACCGGTGTCTCCTGCCACAGCGGGATCGCGTTCGTCGCGGTCCGATCGATGGGCAGCCGCACGAAGCACACGTCGACGCGGCCCTCGCGCAACGCCGACTCCTGCTCACCCTGCGCGACGCCGACGACCTCGAGTGGATGGTCCGGCAGTCGATCGCCCCAGATCCGCGCCCACTTCGACACCGTCACCCCCGGCACGAAACCCACCCGCAGGCTCGCGGGGGCGTCGGGCTTCTGCTCCCGCTCGGCTTGCTCCTGCGCCCTGATCAGGTCTCTGGCGCGCACGAGCAGGGCGTTGCCGTCGTCGGTGAGCTGGGTGGGCGAGGCGCCCGGTACGAAGACACGGGTGCCGAGCTCGGCCTCCAACTCGATCACCGTGGCGCTCAGTGCCTGCCGTGGAATCCGCAAGGCCTTGGCGGCGCGCGCGAAGTGCAGCTCCTCGGCGACAGCGACGAAACGGCGCAACCGGTCGAGGTCGATGGTGTCGGCGGCGGTGACGTCGAAGTCGCTCATTCTGACCAGAATATGGCACCCGCCGATCAGCCCGGTGCTCCGATCACAGGTTTGCCAGCAGCGCGATCACTCCGGCGATCACGATGACCACGACCACCAGGACCACGTAGGTGCCGAGTGCCGATCCCCAGCCGCCGCTCTGCGGTGGCGGATTCGGGATCCGGGCCGGCTGCTGCCAGTACTGCGGCTGTGGCGCGTACTGCGGCTGTGGCTGCGGCATCCGCGGTGGCATCGGCGGCGCCGGGTTGTACGGCGGGATCGGCGTGCCCGTCGAGCTCACCGGGCGCATGGGCGACATGCCGACGAACGGCTGAGCGTGCGCACCCGAGGTCGGCCGGGCGAGCGGGCTGGCACCGGTGGTTCCGGTGCGGACCGCTCGCTGCGCGGCTTCCACGAACTCCTCGCACGAGGTGAACCGGTCGGCGGGTCGCTTGGCCAGCGCGCGGGCCATGACGGCGTCGAGCACCGGCGGCAGGCCGGCGCGACGCGGACTCACCGGCGGCGGGGGCGACTGCAGGTGTCCGGTGATGACGGCGGCGGGGCTGGTCGATTCGTAGGGCGCGCTGCCGGTCAGCAGTGTGTACAGCGTGCACGCGAGCGAGTACTGGTCCGCGCGGTGGTCCAGTGCCGCGCCGGTGAGCTGCTCGGGCGCGGCGTAGGCGAGCGTGGCGGTGAACGAACCGGTCTCGGTCAGGTGGCCCGAGTCGTCGCGTAGCCGCGCGATCCCGAAGTCGGTGAGGTACACCCGCTTCTGGCTGCTGGAACGCGCCAGCAGGATGTTGGCGGGCTTCACATCACGGTGCAGCACACCCGCGCGATGCGCGTAGTCGAGCGCGGCGGCGGTCTCACCGATGATCTGCAGCGCCCGGTCCGGCGGCAAGCTGTGCGGATCCAGCGAGGAGGCATCGATCCCGTCGATGTACTGCATGCTGATCCACAGCTGATCGCCCTCGACCCCGCGGTCGAACACGGTCACGATATTGGGATGATCGAGCTGGGCGACCAGATCGGCTTCCCGTTCGAACCTGGCCCGGATCTCCTTGTCGGAGAACAGTTCCCGATTCAGCAGTTTCAGCGCGGTCCACCGGGGCAGCCGCGGATGCCTGGCCAGATACACCGACCCCATACCGCCCTGCCCGAGCTGCCGGTCGATCGTGTATCCGGCGAACACCGTCCCGTCAGAAATCACTCTGACCCCCGAATCTCGCTCAACGTCCGACGGCCTGGACCCTACCAAAACGCCGCTCGCGGCGTTGCGGGCATCGGTGTGTGGGTGAACTCAGCCCAGCGGAAAGCTCGCGACGTCGGCGATCAGGATCGGCATATTCGCCTCCACCGTGAAGCCCGGGTGTGGACTGCTGCCGGAACCGCGGTAGAACACCAGCACCCAGCGGGCGCGGGCCGGTTCGGAAAACGTGGAAACTATGGCGGAGCCGGAATACCGGCCATCGGTCGATTGCTCCCTGCGATCGTCGGTGCGGGTACCGGTCGATGCCTGGCCCCAGTCCTTCGTTTCCTGGCGGAAGCGGGCGACGACAGCAGTGGCGGCCTCGGCCGTGGGGTAGGTGTAGAACACGTAGTGGGTATCGACGACCAGCTCATCCGAGCAACTCCGTCTCGCCTGAAAACCGTCGAATGTCTTCATCCACGGATCGTCGTACCCCTGCGGCTTCAACGATGCCGAGCACTGTCGGTGGTATCCGCGCCCGTCCGCATAGCCCGCGGGAACCATCTGCGGGAAGGCTTCATGCAAGGCATCCAGGTCCTTGTGCCCTCGTGATCGCTGCAAGATGTCGGCGACCGGGGACGTCTCGTCCTGCCACACCCAATACCCCCCGCCGAGCACCGATGCCAGCACGACAAGCAGGACGATCGGTGTCCGGCTGTCCCGCCGCACCGGCATCGGGCGACCTGGGTACGACGGCGCGGGGGCGGCGTATGAGGGCTGCGCGTACCCCGAATACGGTTGGGGCACAGCACTCGGACCGCCAGGGTGGTGATTCGGGTCCGGGAACTGCGGCATCGACCGCGCGGCGAACACCGTTGGCTGCGCGCCGGTTTCGCTCAGCGCCCTTCGCGCCGCGGCAGCGAATTCCGCGCAGGAGTCGAAGCGGTCGACGGCACGTTTGGCCATCGCCCGGGCCAGCACAGCGTCGAGAGCTGCGGGAAGATCTGATCGGCGGGCGCGCAGCGACGGTGGCGGCGAGTGCAGGTGCCCCTGAATGACCAGCACCGGATTGGTCGCGTCGAACGGGGCGACGCCGGTCAGCAACGAATACAGGGTGCACGCCAGGGCGTACTGGTCGACGCGGTGGTCGAGGTGGGCGCCGGTGAGTTGTTCCGGGGCGGCGTAGGCGAGGGTGGCGGTGAACGAGCCGGTCTGGGTGAGGTGGTGGACGTCGTCGCGGGGGCGGGCGATGCCGAAGTCGGTGAGCAGGACGCGTTCTTTGCCGTCGATGTCGGCGAGCAGGATGTTGGCGGGCTTCACGTCGCGATGCAGGACGCCGTTGCGGTGTGCGTGGTCGAGCGCGGCCGCCGTGGCCTCGACGATGCGCAGGGCACGGTCGGCGGGGACGGGGTGTTCGATGGTCGCCGCGTCGACGCCGTCGACGAACTGCATGCTGATCCAGAGGCGGCCGTCATCGGCGCCGCGGTCGTATACCGTGACGATGTTGGGATGCTCGAGTTGCGCCGCGAGGTCGGCCTCGCGTTCGAATCTGGCACGAATCTCGGTGTCGGCGAACAACTCCGGGTTCAGTAGTTTGAGCGCGGTGTGCCGCGGCAAGCGCGGATGCCTGGCCAGATACACCGACCCCATCCCGCCACGCCCCAGCTGACGCTCGATCGCGTACCCGGCGAAGACATCACCTCTCGACAGCATGGTCTCCCCCGTTGTCCGATCGAATCGGTCCCCAGCCGACTCCGGATGCCGGCCGCGACCAACCTAACGCCTACAGACGACGACGGCGCAGACGGCCCGCATCGGCGGACACGGCGGAGCGGACACACCAAGGCCGGGCGTGCGGCGCAGAGCCAGGATGAACCGCCGCGTTCGCAACACCGCGGTCAGTCCTCGACGCGCACGCCCATCGACCGCGCGGTGCCTGCCACGATGCGCATCGCCGCCGCCACATCGGTGGTGTTCAGGTCGGGAAGCTTTCGAATAGCGATGCGGCGCAATTGTTCCCGGCTGAGCGCGCCGACCGATTTGTGGCCGGGCTGTGGGGAGCCCTGCTGGCCGAGGGCTGTGCGGATCAGGGATGGCGTGGGTGGGGTCTTGAGACGCATGGTCCAGCGTTTGCGGGCGTCGATCGTGATGACCGCGGGGATGATCTCGCCGCGTTTGTCTGCCGTGGCGGCGTCGTATCGCCGTTTGACCTCGAAGGGCGCGACGCCGGTGGGGCCGAGCATCTTGCCGAGAACCATCAGCGAGGCGTTGCCGGCTTCGAGCTCGAGAGTGACTGTGACAGAGGCTGTTTCGCGCGCCATAGTCAACGCTCTCGGACGCGCGCGTCGATCCGGTCCCGCGACGATAACGCCTGGGCCGCAACCCGCTCGAGCGGTTCGGTTCGCCTGATCCCGGTTCGCCTGTCAGTCTGTGGGCGTGAAACGTGACGTTTCCGCTCGCCTGGAGGTCGCGGTCCATGCCGATTCGATGCTGCAGTGTCAGATCGCTGTCGCCCGCGGGCCCGGCCTCGACCTGATCGAGTCCATGACGTGCTCGCTCGACGGCGAGTTCCTCACGCCGCGCGAAGTGATCGGCTCGCACGGTTCCCGAATCCACGTGCTCGACGTGCGCGCGGGCACCCTCCGGATCGATTACCAGGCGACCGTCCTCGGCACCGCTTTTCTCGAACCACCGTCGGACTACGACCTCGCGCTGTACCGGCGACCGAGCCGCTACGCGGAGTCGGACAAGCTACTCGGCTTCGCGGCGGCCGAATTCGGCTACGGCATAGCCGATCCCGAGGTAGCCAACCGCGTCTCGTCGTGGATCGGCCGACGGATCACCTACGTCTCCGGCAGCAGCACGCCCATCGACGGCGCGGTGGAGACGCTGCTGTCGGGCACCGGTGTCTGCCGCGACTTCTCGCACCTGATGGTCGCGTTGCTGCGCGCGGTCGGCGTCCCCGCCCGGGTCGCCGCGGTCTACGCACCGGGCTGCGTGCCGATGGACTTCCACGCCGTCTGCGAGGCCTACATCGACGGCCGATGGCGCACCTACGACCCGACCGGCCTCGCGCCACGCTCGAGCCTGGTACGCATCGCCACCGGCCGCGACGCCTCCGATATCGCCTTCCTGGACAACCTCGGCGGCGACATCACCCTGAACTTCATGTCGGTCAACGCTTTCGTGGCGGGTCCACTCCCCTACGACGACTTCATCGCACCGGTCAGCATCGTCTGAGGCCACACAGCATTCATCAGGTGCACACCTGGCGGAGGTACACCTGAAGGGCGCCAACGCGCAGCGTTCATGAGGTGCGCACGGCCGCAGCGAAGGCGGAGGTACGCCTATCGCGAAATTGGGATCGACCGGGACCCGAATACGTTCCGCCGAGGTTAACCCCACGGCGGTCCCGGGAGCCGGGTTCAGCAGGACCGATTAATACGCGGACCAGCGGATGGCCCACGAGGTCTGCCACCGCACCACGAACCTGTTCGTAGCTCTCGACGTAGCCAGCGGATCTGTGATGAGCGAACACGGTCCACACCGTCATCGCCAACATCGCCCAGCCCGATCGAGCACAGCCAGCATTACTACTGAATCACTAACCTTCTAGGTTAGACTTCCAATAATGATTGAGCCGGAGATGGAAGACCCAGGGTATAGGCAGCCCGGTATCCGCCCGGAGCTGGCGCGCCTACCGCTGCGCACGCTCACCGCCCAGCACGTAACCGATATCTACCAGCATCCCCATCAACAGCTGGCGAAACTCGCGGCTCGCGGGCTTCTGCATCGTGCCGTCTACGGCTACTACATCGTCGTACCCCAAGACCGCGTCGACCAGCCCTGGCAGCCCGAACTCGAGGCCGTCGCCGCCGGCATCGCCACGGCGGTGTTCGGTCCCGAACGCGCAATCCTCATGGGTGTCAGCGCCGCCCGGGTCCTCGGCGCAATCCCCCGCGCCCTCGCGGTCGCCGTCGTGGCAGTCCCCAAACAGCGCGCCGCCCTGCAACTCATGGACCGGGACGCCACCGTCCGCTTCGTCACCCGTGACACCGACCGCCTCGATGCCGAACTCATCCGCACAGAACTAGGCCCAACCCTCGCCACCACACCCGAACAGACCGTCCTCGACCTCGCCCACCGACCAGGTCTCGGCGACGCCGACACCGAAATACCAACAGCAATCCGCACTCTCTACCGCCTCTGCGACCCCGACCGACTAACCGAGCTCGCCACCGAACAACGCCTGCGTGCCGCACTTGACCGCGCCGAGGCCATCGTGGAGAACCGGTGACACTCGACCCCGACGAACGCGCAGCGACCGCCACCGAATTCGGAGTTGCGGACGCCCAAGTCGAACGCGACTACCTGATCTCACTCATACTCGGCCATCTGAGCAGCACACATGCCGAATCCCCCATCTTCTTCGGCGGTACCGCACTAGCTCGCACCCACCTGCCGAACGGCCGCCTCAGCGAAGACATCGACCTCATCGCCATTACTCCTCGTTCCCGCCTGGCCGCCGAACTCACGCGCACTTTGCCGCGCTCTGTACAGCGCCAATTCGGCCGACTGGAGTGGGAAACCAGCCTCAGCGCCGTCATCGATACCGAACCGGCCCGGTTGATCACCCGGGACGGCAGAATCGGCCTCAAGATCCAACTACTCTCCAGGACCGGCACAACCCGATGGCCCACGGAACCGCGCCGGCTAACCCAGCGCTACCGCAACGCCCCACCCGCGACCCTGTGCGTCCCCACCCGCCCCGCCTTCGCCACCGCGAAAGCCGTCGCCTGGTACGACCGCGCCGCCCCAAGAGACCTCTGGGATCTCTGGGCCCTCGCCACCATCAACGCTATCGACCATGAGGCCGCCACCCTCTTTCAACGACTCGGCCCCACCAACAAACCCCCACAACCCCGGCAATTCGCCACCGCCCCCAGCGAAGCTCAATGGCATGCACAACTCGCAGGCCAAACCCGACTCGAAGTGACTGCCGCTCACGCACTCTGCCTCGTTCGCGACGCCTGGACGAGCGCCGCACCACCACCGGACCGACAGCGCCCGATGCCGAACTGACCGACCGGCCACGATTTGTGATGAGATCTCGCGATGGAGCCTGACGAACTGGGAGTTCAGCTGGGAACTGTGGATGCGAACGTATTGCGCAAGTGGGGTTCTGCCTGGTTCGACCTTATCCTGCTGGGCAGGCTCTGAAAACTTCGATCGGTATCGAGCCCGATCTGCCGACCGGCGGCGTCCTAGGGAGAGGTTTCACCTTTGGCTGGCACATGGCCTCCGACAACTTGATTCAGAGCTTCATACCCAGCCGCTGTCGCCGCCCATCAGCCCTCGGCGGCCAATTGCCCACAGGCGGCAGCGATCTCCTGGCCGCGGGTATCACGCACCGTGCACGACACACCTTGGGCGATGACGCGCCGAACGAACTCGCGCTCAACGGGTTTCGGGCTCGCATCCCACTCGCTGCCCGGGGTCGGGTTGAGCGGGATCAGGTTCACGTGGACGAGCGGGCCCAGGGCCTTGTGTAGTTTCTTGCCGAGCATGTCCGCACGCCACGGCTGGTCATTGATGTCACGGATGAGCGCGTACTCGATCGACACCCGGCGACCGGACTTGTCAGCGTAATAGCGTGCGGCGTCGAGCACTTCAGCGATTGACCAGCGGTTGTTCACCGGTACCAAGGTGTCGCGCAACTCGTCGTCGGGCGTGTGCAACGACACCGCCAGACGCACCGACATGTCCTCGTCGGCCAGCTTGCGGATCGCGGGCGCGAGGCCGACGGTCGACACCGTCACCGAGCGCTGCGAGATACCGAGCCCGTCGGGCGCGGGCGAGGTGATCCGGCGAACCGCGTTCACCACCCGCTTGTAGTTCGCGAGGGGCTCGCCCATGCCCCCTGATTTACAAATGCTCTGACCAGCCGCATCCCTGCTCAACAGCCTTCGCGCACGGTAGGCTTGTGCGAACGGCCGACTGACAAGACGAGGAGCGGGCAATGCCAGACAGGAAGTACAGCAAGCCTGTCGTGGTCCCGGAGAATCTGGTGTTCCTCAAGGGCCCTACCAGCGGGATCGTGAACCTTCCCAGTCACCTCGATTGGTCGGGTAACGCCCACTACGACCTAGACCGGCCAGGTCGAATCGTCGATCTCTACCGCGCGGTTATCAACGAGGCCATGAGTCCGAGCGATCTTCATACCTACCTCAATCAAGCGGTGCTCAAACAACTTTGGTCATACATCTGGCTGCCCGCGGCAACCAGGCGCGTCTGGGAAGTCAGCTTCCCTGAACTTGCTGAACTCAGCCGCCTGGCGTCGGCGTAGAACGCGTGGAACCGCGCCACCGTCGACTCACGGAAATTGCTCTGTCCGTCGCGGGTGATCACGGATTCGCGTTGGCCGGCGGCTACGCGATCCGAGCCCATGGCATGGGCAACCGGCCGAGCGGCGACGTCGACCTCTTCACCGATTGGCATCGCAGAGCCGACTTCCCTGGTGCCGTCAAAGCCGTAGTCGCCGCTCTCGAAGAACATGGATATGTCGTCACTACCGCGATGACCGGCGAAACCTTCGCCCGCCTGCTGGTTCATTCCGCGAAAGAACCCAACCTAGAACCCGACAAACTCGAGATGTCGGCCGACTGGCGAGCCCACCCTCCGGTTCTGCTCGACGTCGGGCCAGTCCTTCACCCCGATGACGCCGTCGCCAACAAAATGTGTGCACTGTTCGGGCGGGCGCTACCCCGCGACTTCCTCGACATCGACGCCGCGATCACCAGCGGCCGATACGACCACAACCGGCTGCTCGACTTAGCCAAGAACGCCGACAGCGGTTTCGACGACCACCTCTTCGCAGACGCACTCGGCGCACTCACCCAGATTACCGACGACGCCTTCGCCGAGTACGACGTGCCATCAGAATTCACCACTGCCATGCGCCGCCGATTCACAATCTGGCGACAGGAGCTTCAAAATCCATGATTTCATCAGGTAACGCACTTCGATCAACCTTGGAGTCCCGTGACAGGAAACGAATCCAAGCTGGCCACCCAACGCACGATGATGTTCATGCGTACCTCCGCAGCGCGGTCCTGGCACTGTATCGGGACGAGCGAGAACTCATCGAATCCACTGTTCACGAGCAAACTCTTGCATTCCGGATTGGTCTACGCCTCGCCAATTCAGTGGAACGTCCGGATAACAGGCTGCGCGTAGATACGGAGTACAACCGCCAGGGCACACGATCAAAAACGATCCGCAATAGCGGCCCGATCGGAGAAAGACCCGATCTAGTGATCCATGTCCGCGGTAATGACGAGTCAAATCTGCTCGCAGTGGAAATCAAGAAATCCGCTAAAAATATAAAGGACGATCTCCAGAAATTGCGCCAGCTACACTCCGACCAATTTAACTACCACGACACCGTGCTACTGATTCTCGACGACGCACCTCGGTGGCAATGGATTAGAAGTGATCCGGGGCTGACTGATATCCCGTTCGAGTAGAAGCGATTACAATGAGCGTGAGCCCAGGGCCCCAAACTGGAGACAGCAATGCATCGGCGGCGAGCTTGACGCAGGCGACCGGTCGTTGACCTGGGACCAAGGAACGGAAATGGCACGCCACCAACACATTACGGCGATGACGGGAATGTCGATCTACTTCGCGCACCCGCATCGTCCCTGGGAACGCGGGTCGAACGAGAACCGTAACCGTGGCATTCGTCGGTATCTGTCCAAGGGAACCGAGATCACCACTCACCAGCCCTACCTCGACGCGATCGCTGACGAGATCAACGAAATCCCGATGAGGCTGTTGGACTGGCGGACGCCCCGCGAAGCGTATGAGGCGTTACTCGTTGCTTCCATGGATTGACACCGCCTTGTCTCCCCCGTCGCTACGTCATCACTGATCCTGTTCCAAAAGGACCCGACTCAGCAACACCTCATCGCGGTTCGTTCACCCATTCGACAAGTGTGTCGATGAGCACCGATTCTTGTGCGACTCGGCCGCAGGCGGCTCGGATAGGGGCTAGCAGCGCCCAGGACTCGGAGCCCAGAAGGTGGCCGCCTTGGACGCCAGACCAGTCCACAGCGTCACGGTCTTGAATGGGACGCCCGGCCATGGCCGACCAGAGGCCGCGCGCTGGCTGCACGGGCACAGTGCTCGACGCTAACGCGGCGGCTTCGGCAATCGCGATCCCCGCTGGATCAAAGTCACCCCAGTACCAGGCGATTCCGCTCACTGGGCCGCGACCGGCGACGTCAACGCCTAACGCGTCGACCTGGGCGGGAAAGGTCCGCCCGCTGCCCCAAGCGATGGCCCCAATGGGGTGGCCCGTGATGTCGCGCAGAAGTTCGTGGAATACCCAGTAGGTGTCGCTGTTCTCGACGATGAGGACATCCGGACCATTGCCGACAATCGCGGCGGGCAGGGGCGGCGGATAGCGAACGCACGCCAATAGGTCAAGGGTGAGCCTGCCTGAATCAAACAGTGTCGTGCGGGCGAGATCGTCGAGTCTTTTCTCCTTGCCGAAGATTTCGGCGGAACGGTAACGCAAGGGAACGAGCGGGACGGTCTGCGTAGCGTGTCGGCCCAACCAGGTGTTGATCGCGACAAGTTCAGCGAAGAGTTCCTGCGACAGGGTTCGCAATGACGCCGCCCAGCCCAATTCGGCGCGCCACGGATAGCTCACCCACGGTTTGGATTTCACGGCGGGACGAGACGCGGGAACGGTGACATAACTGGGCCACAAGCGCTTCGACGACCGCGACGGCAAGCAGATCGTGTTCTCCTCGGCAAGCGCGCGGAGGCACTCATGCAGATCGTCGGTCTGCTGCGGGCTGCCGACGAGCCGAGGAGCGGCGACACACCATAATCGCCACAGGTCTTCATGGGAGATGCGCACCGACCCTTTGGCCACAAGTGCCGCACGCAACGCGGCGATCTCGGATTCGCGCACGCTCATCGTCGGATCTCGTAGCCGATGCCATCCACCCAGTTCTGAGCAGATCCTTTATCACGGCCTCGCACTATCGATTCGACAATATCGACGCCCTCGACGACCGTTGCCCGAAGCCGCAAGAATGACAGATTGCGCCGCAGGTCCCCGTCATTGCGCAACTTGACAATCACCGATCCGGTCCCGGCGAACGCCGCTTCGACCGCCGGATCGTGTAGCCCCGTCGCGCACACGAGCTGAACTCCAGTATGGGCGGCGAGCCGGTGCTGCATCTCGATCAGCGGCTCCGCTGAAGCCGCGCCAAAAGGATTGTCCAGCAGCAGCGTTCCGGCAGGCCGGGCACCTCCCTGCCGGTGCGATGACCGTACGCGCGAGAGCGCGCAGTAGACCAAGACCGCGAGAGTGAGGACTTGGCCACCGGAGAACTCGTGGGGTATCCGATCAGGCGGGCAGTACGCGACATGTCCGTCGATGCGAGGCTTGAGGATCTCGATCGCCCATGCGCCCGCACGAGCGCGGTTCACCACCGTGTCACGGACGGCGTCGGCGAGCCAGCGTGCCCGCACGTCAGCCGATTTGGCCTTTTTCGGGTTTTCGGACAGCTCGGTTGACCAACTGTCGACTCGGTTCGCTAGGCGCGCGGCCGCTTCGACCGCGGGCGCCTCTTCGAATCGGATCTTGATCGCTGGATTGTCCGACAGGTCGCCGAGTCCGGCGGGCAGCCTCGATGACTGCGAGACCTCGCGCAGCATGCGTCGCTGCGTGCGGCACAGCGCGAGCAGGTCGTCGCACAAGATACTTCTGTGTACGTCAAGCTGTTCGAGGTCTGCGCGCGCGGACTCAGTCACCGCCCTGATTCGACGGGTCAGTATGTCCGCTTCAGCGACGAGGTCCGGTTCGTGAAGTGATCTGATCCGAATGACATCGGGGGTGTCCAGGCTGGCAAATCGCGGACCTGCAGCGACCTCGCGCACCTTGGCGACTGCGGCGTGGATCGCCTCGCGCGCGGCCTGAGCGGCGCGGTCCACGCGTTGATGGTTCTTCACATGCCCGCGCAGCTGTTCTCGGGCGCTGTCGGCGGAACCCGGGAAGACCACGACGGTGGGAACGTGCTCTGCCGCCCACATCTCGGTGGTGAGGGTGAAGGCGGCGACATCGTCTTGCACCGCGTCATGCAGTTGGTTGGCCTCTTTGTGTTCTGATTCTGCTGCGTCGCGCCGATCACGCATCTCGCCGTTGTGGGCTTCGAGTCGTTCGAGCAGGTCGGGAATATCGTCAGGGTGCGCGGGTGACCACTCCGTTGGCGCGAGGTCGAAGTAGTTCTGATGGTCCGGTGATGCCGGCTCAGCGGCAGTAAGATCGGTGCGCGCCCTGTTGTGGGCTGCCTGCGCGTCAAGATGGGCGAGGTGGGCGGCGTCGAACTCTGATTGCGATCGGCGCTGCGCGTCAGCCCGGGTGGTATCAGTGCTGGCTTCTATTGTGTCGCACAGACTTTCAGCTCGACTATGGATATCAGGGTCGAGCCGGTTGACCTCAGTCAACGCACGGCTCACCGCCTTGTTCGCATCCTCGAATCGGGTTGCCTCGACCATGCCGTGCTCCGCTTTGGCCAATTCCTCGCGCAGAGTCGTCCATTGTGTGCGCAGGATCGCCGGATTGCCGCCAGGGTCGGTGCCCGAAATGTCGACGCCGAGGTCTGCTCGTTCCCGCCGGTGCGACTCGCAGTCGCTGCGGTAGTTGGCTGCTTGTCGCGTCGCTGCCTTGAAGGCGTCCTCGGCGTCTTCGATACTGGCAATGGCTTGATCGCGGGCGGTCTTCGCCTGGTTGAGCTTTGCATCGATCCCCAATATCGACGTCTCTGCCTGATCGGCTAGCGTCGACTGGTCTGCCAACTCAACGGCGAGTCTCGCGCGTTCCTTTGCGATCGTGGCGAGATCAGTCTGCCTGCGTTCTTCGATTCGGGCGTCTCCCGCGAGGGTGCGCTGGCCCGTTCGCTCTTGTGACAGACCATCGAGCTTGGCTTCGGCCGTCTCCAGCGCCTCAGCGGCACCTCGCGCGGCCGCTTCCAGGTTGCCGAGCGTGGTAGCGCCCCACCGTCGGGCGAAGTCACGACACCGCGCTTCGCTCGCGCGGTACTGCTGGGCGGCTTCGGTCGCCTGTCGCGCCTGTTCGTCGTGGTGTTGGGCCGCTACTTCCAGTTCCTGCCGCAGTTCAGCAGCCCAGACTCGGTCCCAGGTCGCGCGATGGGGAATGACGACGTGACGGAAGGACATCGGCGGCGTCAGCGGTGTCGGTGTCGTCGGCGGGGTGGTCACGGTGACCGGCGTCCTCGTACGCAACTCGCTGTCCTGGAGGACCCGCACGCCGTCGTCGAATCTGTTCCGGTCGGAGACAACGACTCCGCCCGCGAGTTCAGGATTGGCGGCGATGAAGGGTTGGCGCGCGTCCGCGTCGACGATGTTGTTCTCGATCCACTGCAGCCCAGTGACAGAGCCGATCCCAGCGGCGGAAAGCGTATCGAGTACATCAAGCACGTCCTGCGCGGCTGGCGCGGTGCCAGTCAGATCGAGCAGGCCGAGTTGACGATACGCAGCCTTTGCCGCCGAGCCATGTTCGCTCGATCGGGCATCGGCACCACGCGCGGCCTCAGCTGCGAGATCGGCTGTGCGGAGCAGTGTTTCGGTGTCGGTCACCTCGCCGCCAGCCAACTCAAGGACAACGCAATCCCCGGTCACCACGGCGAAATCGGCGACAAAACGCTCGCCATCGGTCGCCGTCGACTGTCGCTGTTCGCGGAGTCCGTTCATGCTTGCGTTCAGCTGCTCAATGGCCCTACCGAGTTCGTCGAATCGTTGTTCGGCGGATTCCCCACGGGTGCGGGCGGTTTCAGCCGACTGTTCTGCGCTCGTTTGGGTTTCTCGCCAGCGTCGTAAGCAATCGTCCAGGCTTTCGAGCTCATGCAGCCAACCTGCGGCCACCGCCTCCTTTCGCGCTAGACGCGCGGCCTCAACTTCCGCGCGCACGCGTGATCGCTCACCGGAGAGATTCGCGATTGTGACGAGGGCGGCTGTCTTCTTCTCGTCCGCCTGCTTCTTGAGCTCGACCGCAGCGTCGGCGCGGTCATCGGCGTTTTCCGCCGCAGCGCCGGATTCCGTGATCAACCCGTCGAGCCTGCCCGCCAACGCGGCGGCGGCGTGGGCGACATCAGTACGCAACGGGCCTAGATCCGCGTCAGCTTTCTCGTAGGCTTGGCGCGCGGTGTCCGCCGCCGCTCGCGCGACGCGTAGCGCGAGGACATCGTTCACCGCCCGCCACGCTCTCGCGGCGAGCTGGGCTTGGTTCGCGCGCTCCGCACTGTCTTTGAGGCGTTGGGTTGCCGACCCGACAGCCGCGCGTGACTGCTCGAGGACCAGCTGCAGCCGGATATCGCTAACTTGACCGTAGTCGCGCCGTGCCGCCGTAAAGGCGAGACCTGTGGCGGTGACTGCGGCGGCGAGATCGGTCAGATTCCGGCGGTCCTGCTCGATGCGGTTGATGAGCGACGAAACATGCTCCCCGCCAAGGGTGACGGCCCGCAGCAGTTCGCCTTCGGCGGTCGCGCGTTCCTCGGCCAACCCCGCTACCCGCTCGACCAACGGAACGACCACATCACCGAAGCTTGCCCGCTCCGCCAACGACGATCGCTGGCCGGCCAAAACAGCGTAAGTGCCCAACTTCTCAGCGAAGATCTCCAGATCACGTTGATCGTTCAAGGCGGTAACGAAGAAACGCACAACGTTGTCCGGCGAATCGAACGAGTGCAACAACTGCTCTGCGCCGGTCTCGGAATCGTTCATGCGCATCTGGTAGCCAAACAGGACTGGGTCGATGCTGGTGTGTTTCTCCAACGCGGAGGTCCAGTCGGTTTGCTTGTCGACGGAAATCCCGTGCGCCGCCGGGGTCGCGTCGATCAGATTGTCGATGGCCGCTCGAAAGTGTCGGTAGGTCACGCGCCGACCATCGGCGATGAACGGCAGATCGTCGATCCCTGGCAAGTCGGCGCCGGTTCGGAACATGTACCAGGCGCGATGCATGTTCGAGGTCGAGCGCATCTTGTGGGCTGGCTGTCGGCGACCGTCTTTCCACTCCATCACCGTCCCGGTGACCGTGCGGTGGCCCGTCGCGGCGTCCTCCCATTCGCAGACGATGTGCGATGTGTCGCCGGTCAACACGTAGTCGCCGAGGATCTTGCCGCCAACCTGCGCCCGTGCGGCGGGCACGATGAGACTGCAGATCAGGGTGATCAGCGTCGATTTCCCACCAGTGTTAGTCAGGGACAACAGCACTCGTGCGGCCGCGCCGGCACTGGTGCTGAAATCCAGATTGAGCGGATCGAACCGGGCGCCATCGGGTCCCACACCGTGCAGGCGGACTCGCCGCAGACGCAGCGGCGGCGTTGGCAGTTCCTGCGGCGGTTGCTGATTCACTTCGAAGAGCGAGTCGGTCACGCTGTGTCCTCCTCGCTGGCGTTGCCGGAACCGCCAGCCAGGCCATTTACCAGCCGGAACAGTTCGGAGTCATCGCACAGCGCGCCGACCGCATAGCGAAATCGAGGTCTAGCCGCCCAGACGCCTCCGTCAGCGTCACCTTTGGCGGTGAGAAACCCTGCCTCGACGAGTATCTTGCAGACTCGAACAACGATCCCCGGGCGATCTCCCGTTGACCTGCGTCGAGCATTCGGACGAGCGGGCGATAGGTCACTCCATCGCCGCCACGCTTCGATCAGGTCGTCATCGATATCGCTATCGTCGGCACTGTTCTCAGCGAGCGACTGGGCTACCCGATCCAAGGTGTCGACCACCGATTGTGTGGTGAAAACAGCGATTCGGTCGGGATCATCAATCATCGCCGGGTCCGGGTATACGGTTCGTGCGACTGCCAGAATCACCGCGCCAAGCAGCGCGCGATGTGCCTGTGGTGCCCGTTTTGACACGTCCGCCACTGTCAAACGTAACGGAGAGTGTGTACGCGCGGTCGCGATGATGCCATCTCGCTCGTCAACGCTGACATCGAGCCCTGCACCCGCGAATACTCCGTCGACGGCGGCGGCGAAGTCAGAATCCTCATAGTATCTCCGCACGAGCCGATGCAACTCCTCATTGCGTGCGGGGGTTTCCTTCGGGCGAGCGGCCCAGGCGAGGAAACGGCCGACATCCTCATACTCGCTCGGGGCTCTCATTCGAGCGCCTCCTGCCCGTAATCGCTCCAGGTCCGAGTCCTCGGGGCGGAAGCGGCGATATCGGCACTCACCTCGGCGGGAATCAACAGCAGGTCATCGGCGCGAGTGACCGCCGAATCCAAGGACTCTCCAGTCGTGACAGCGACCACGACCTGGTCACCTGCCGATCTGCCAGCCAAATGCGGAGCCCATGCGTGATGAGCAGCATGGACCACGGTCGCAGCCAGAACACCAGCATCCAAGAAATGACTATCGCCGCCCGGTTCAGCGGCGACAGTCCGCACAGCATCGTCTACGCGAGCTAGCAGTTGCGACAACCTAGTTGGCTCGGTGAGGCCGTCGAGCAACGATTCCGCGACAGCCTCGTAGGCGTCCCACCACTCGGGCGCCTCGTCCGAATCGACTTCGGGCGGTTCATATTCCACGCCTAGTTCAGGGATTCGAGGCGGCGTGCACAGTTCATCAGTCATGGTCGTCAGCGACGGCCACCATCGAATGGGCAGCCCACCGGCCACTGCCAACAACCGGTCGGCGGCTTGAGCGCCACCTGCGGTCGGGCCGGCAAGCAGTGGCACGAGCAAGTCCGCGCCAAGGTCGATTCGGTGAGTGCGGCGCGGCGGACGCGCGAAACGATCATCGAGTGCCTGCCGCAACGCTGCCCGCGCCCCAATGAGATGGCGATGCAACTCGCTATGCCGAAAGCGGCACTCACGAAGGATCTCAAGCAACCGATTGAGCGCTTCCAGACGCGCCCTATCCGAAATGTCGGTGCGCCGATCAGCGACTGTTTCCAGCAACGCCGTCTCGGCGTCGAGCCTGCCCCGGACGTGATCGAGAGCGGCATCCAGATACGCCGGGACATCACCGAGCCAATCATGGGTGTCTGGATCGATGAGGGTGTCGGCGACAACGCGCCTGATCCGCTCCTGATACTCGATCGACCGATAGCGCGCGACGCGGGCGATCTGCACCGCCGACGCGACCGCGCCGCGCGCGATCAGCGCCGCCATCTGGGCTTCATTGGCGATCTGCGCGGCTTCGATGTCGAGATCGAGGGCCTCGACGAAGATGTTGATGGCCTGTTCGGACGCACGAAGGTGTTCAAGCCCATCGGTGCTGTCCGGGTGCAAGTACAACAGCCGAAACCGCTGCTGTCGCCAAGCAGGCCCCTCCGCCGTGTGAACAAGATGCTGAACGACCTCTACATCGACGGTGACAAGCGAAACAACCACCCGCTCAGCCACCTTCGCCCATTGCGCCGGGTCAGCATCCGGCGATTGCCTGGCCGCCTGTTCGGCGGCGTAGGCCACCGTCTCATCCCAGGTCCGCCCCGACGACAATCCCATCGCCAGCGCTACCTGGTCGATCACAGCGAGCGCGATTCGGAAAAGGTCGTAGTCCGCCCAGAAATCGCCGTCCAGGCTGGATTTGGTTCGCTCGAGATCGGTAAGGATCTGGATGGGGGCAAGCGCGCGTCGCCGTCGCGTGATGGAGTCGTCATCGGTTGGAATCGCGATATTCCAGCTATCGATCTGCTCCGCATCATCGTGTTCGGTCATCAACGCCGCCCCACTCTCCCCACGAGTACGCAGACCGACCCATCGACCTGCCCGTAGCCCCACTGCGGTTCCTAGAGGATAGCGGGCGATCTTGATCTCGGCAGCGGCGTTCATTATGACGATGAACCGATAACCCCGACGAACCGCCAGCTGTTGATAGCGCAATCAGTCCGGCTACCACACACCCGTGGCGGTCTCCGGACGGACATCGCTGACACCGCGCGTCCTAGATCCGCACTTCGCTATGAAGCGACCGTGTCGCCGTAGAAGCTGTCCGGTACTCGCGACTGACCAAGCTCGGACCGAACGGCGTTAAGGAACTGCTCAAACGCACGACGAACAGGACCCGACCACGTCGCCAATCGTCGCCGCTGAACACCTCAGTGGAAACGGGCAGCAGCCCAGCAGCAACCTCGGCAAAAGGCCGCTTCTCGGTGTCCGCGCACCGTCGGCGACCTCTGCCGAACCAGTAGGCGTTCTGGGCTGCGTCCGGATCGGTGGACATACCAGACCCCACATGCGTCGCCAGCAGCACGAACATGCGCTGCCCACCGATCCACGCCAACGCCTCAAGGCAATTGCCAACCCAGTCCTTGTCAAGCTGATGCCGCCGCCAATACGCCGGGCGAGCGAACCGGCGGTAAACTCGACATCGCGTCGCCCGGATCGAACATGAAACACACTATGCCGCTTTCGATATCACGACAGCTTTGCGAAATCCCTACCCGCAGATGAAGCCACAGCGCCCTACCAAACATCAGCCTTCTGCTGCGAGTTGCCCACACGCCGCGGCGATCTCCTGACCCCGGGTATCGCGCACCGTGCACGACACACCCTGAGCGATCACGCGGCGCACGAACTCCTTCTCGACCGGCTTGGGGCTGGCGTCCCATTCACTGCCCGGTGTCGGGTTCAACGGGATCAGGTTCACGTGCACGAGCGGGCCCAGGGCCTTGTGCAGCTTCTTGCCGAGCATGTCCGCACGCCACGGCTGATCGTTGATATCGCGGATCAACGCGTACTCGATCGACACGCGTCGCCCGGACTTGTCCGCGTAATAGCGTGCGGCGTCGAGCACTTCGGCGATGGACCAGCGATTGTTCACCGGCACCAGAGTGTCGCGCAGTTCGTCGTCGGGAGTGTGCAGCGAGACCGCCAGGCGCACCGACATGTCCTCGTCGGCCAGCTTGCGGATCGCGGGCGCCAGACCGACGGTCGACACCGTCACCGAGCGCTGCGAGATACCGAGCCCGTCGGGCGCGGGCGAGGTGATCCGGCGAACCGCGTTCACCACCCGCTTGTAGTTCGCGAGGGGCTCGCCCATCCCCATGAACACGATGTTGGACAGCCGGCCGGGACCGCCGTGCACCTCGCCGTCGCGCAGGTCGGCCGCGGCCGCGCGCACCTGGTCGACGATCTCCGCGGTCGACAGGTTGCGGGTGAGCCCCGCCTGCCCGGTCGCGCAGAACGGACAGGCCATCCCGCACCCGGCCTGGCTGGAAATGCACAGCGTGTTGCGGTCGGGATAG
The DNA here is from genome assembly GCF_050320175.1 of Nocardia sp. FBN12. Lineage (GTDB taxonomy): Bacteria > Actinomycetota > Actinomycetes > Mycobacteriales > Mycobacteriaceae > Nocardia. The sequence goes on from NZ_CP190048.1 coordinate 4,096,414, forward strand.
CGCATGAGCACGCTCTCCAGCAGCGTCCCGTCGTGTGCCTTCCACAGCGTTTTGCGGGTATCGCCCTCGTCGCAGGCGATATTGCGCACCACCGACAGCAGCGGCGGGAACAGCGTCTGGCCGACCTTTTCGCGCACGTCGGCGGGCAGATCGGTCATCAGCGCCGGATCGGACTGCAGGCGGCCGTAGTACTGACGGGCCAGCTGGTCGGCCCGGAACTTCGGCAATCCCAGCTCCTGCACCGCGGCCTTGCGTTCGTCCGAGTCGAGATCGGCGAGGTGGCGCGGCGGCATGCCGCGGCGCGGGGCATCGAACACGAGGGGCAGGGAGATGGCCATAGTTTCACCATTGTCCCAAACGCCACGTCGGACCCGCCACGCCGGGCGACGTTATCGAGAAGTTGCGTGCGTGAGCCATAGCAGTCGGCAATGATCGAACTATGAGTACACATGCAGAATCCGGTGCGTCACCGGCCGAGCACGACCCGCCGTCGACCGATCTCACCGGCAAGCACAGCAAGCCCGCCGAACCGGCGAAGCCTGCCACCAAGCCGGTACCGACCCCGCGCGACGCCGTGCACGGATCACGCACCGGCTACACCTGGATAGCGTTGCTGGCCGCGGCCCTGCTCGGCATCGTGCTGCTGATCTTCATCATCCAGAATCTCGACAAGGTCCGCACCGACCTGCTGTTCTGGGATTTCGAACTGCCGCTCGGCATCACCGTGTTGCTGTCGGTGATCGCGGGCGCGCTGGTGATGGGGCTGGTCGGCGGGGTACGCATCCTGCAGCTGCGGCACGCCGCCAAGAAATCTTCCTGATACTCAGAGCAGCGCGCTGAGGACGAGCCAGGAAACGAACGCCGAGGGCAGCATCGAGTCGAGACGGTCCATGATTCCGCCGTGCCCCGGCAGTAGCGTTCCCATGTCCTTGATGCCGAGTTCGCGCTTGATCTGCGACTCGATCAGATCACCGATGGTCGCCACGGCCACCAGGCCGACACCGAGCACCACACCGATCATCGAATTGGCCTCGAGCAGCAGCGTGACGGTCAGCAGACCGCCGATCACGCTGAACACCAGCGACCCGCAGAACCCCTCCCACGACTTCTTCGGGCTGATCGCGGGCACCATCGGATGCCTGCCGAACAGCACACCGGCGACATAGCCGCCGACATCGGAGCACACCACCAGGATCATGAAGGTGAGCACCCGCAGATTTCCATCGGGTTCGAGCAGCAGCAGCGTCGAGAACGCGGCCAGCAACGGGATCCAGGTGAGGGTGAACACCGCGATCGCGGTGTCACGCAGGAAGTTCTTCGGTGCGGTACTGAGGCCGTGATCGAACAGGCGCCACACCATGCACACCAGCGCGGTGGCGGCGAACGCGCCGAGTACCCCACTGGCCCCCCACGGCCAGCCCAGCCAGAACACCGCCTGACCGCCCACCAGCAGCGGAATCCGCGGCACCAGCACGTCGGCTTCGCGCAGCCGCTTGGTGACCTCCCAGGTCGCGACGCCGACGCCGAGCCCCGCGACCGCGATGAACACCTTCGGGACGAACAACAGGATCGCGATCAGCGACAGCCCGAGCGTCAGCCCGACAGCCAGGGCCGCGGGCAGATTGCGCCCTGCCCTGGATGCCGGGGCAGACGGCTGCTCCTCCTGCGGCGTGGCCGCGGGCGCGGTCTCCTCGACCTTGTCCGGCATGGGATCCGGTGCCGCCCCGGTGGCGGCGGCGTCTTCGGCCACGATTGTCCCGTCGCTCAACTCGTCGTTCCGTTCATCCCCCGCACGAGCGGGACTGGCGAGATCTGGCGCTCAGACCTCGAGCAGTTCGGCTTCCTTGTGCTTGACCAGTTCGTCGACCTGGGCCACATACTTGGCGGTGGTCTTGTCGAGCTCCTTCTCGGCGCGCCCGACCTCATCCTCACCCGCTTCGCCATCCTTCTGGATGCGACCCAGTTCGTCCATCGCCTTGCGGCGGACGTTGCGAATCGAGACCTTGGCGTCCTCGCCCTTGCTCTTGGCCATCTTGACCATCTCGCGGCGACGTTCCTCGGTGAGCTGCGGCACCGAGATGCGCAGGATGTCACCGTTGTTGGTCGGGTTCACGCCCAGGTCGGAGTTGCGGATGGCGTTCTCGATCAGGCCGAGCGAGCTCTGCTCGTAGGGCTTGATCACGACCATGCGCGGCTCGGGCACGGTGATGCTCGAAACCTGGGTGATCGGGGTGAGCGAGCCGTAGTACTCGATCAGCACACGGGTGAACATGCCCGGGTTGGCGCGACCGGTACGGATGCTGCCCAGGTCGTCCTTCGCCACCGTGACGGCCTTGTCCATCTTCTCTTCGGCATCGAAGAGCGCTTCATCAATCACGACCGAATCCTCCACAGCGTCGTCATCGTCGTCGTCCGCGGGTGCGGGGTCACGACCGAACCAGGGTGCCGATGGGTTCACCGGCGACCGCGCGGGCAATATTGCCCTCGATCAACAAATTGAACACCAGCATCGGCATCTGGTTGTCCATGCAGAGGCTGAACGCGGTGGCATCGGCCACCTTCAGCCCCTTCTCGATCACTTCCTTGTGCGTGATCTCGGTGAACATGCTCGCGTTCGGGTCGACACGCGGATCGGCGTCGAACACGCCGTCGACCGCCTTGGCCATCAACACCACGTCGGCGCCGATCTCCAGCGCGCGCTGGGCGGCGGTGGTATCGGTGGAGAAATAGGGCATGCCCATGCCCGCGCCGAAGATCACGACGCGGCCCTTCTCCAGGTGCCGCTTGGCGCGCAGCGGCAGGTAGGGCTCGGCGACCTGGCCCATCGTGATGGCGGTCTGCACGCGAGTGTCGATGCCCTGCTGCTGCAGGAAGTCTTGGAGGGCAAGGCTGTTCATCACGGTGCCGAGCATGCCCATGTAGTCGGAGCGGGCCCGCTCCATGCCGCGCTCCTCGAGCTCGGCGCCGCGGAAGAAGTTGCCGCCGCCGATCACCACGGCCACCTGCACACCGGTCGCGACGATCTCGGCGATCTGCTCGGCTACCGTCTGCACGACATCGGGGTCGAGGCCGACACCGCCGCCACCGAACATCTCCCCACCCAGCTTGAGCAGCACCCGGCGGTATCCAGGGCGGTCGTTACCCGGGTCGGTCATGGGTGTCGGTCTCCTTCGGCGAGGTCGAGAGCGGGGCGAGCAGGCGGCATCCATCCTGCCCTATCAGGTTGCGGTCACCCAGAAGTGGGGTCACCTCGATTGACGAGGAAAGCCCCTTCAACGCGGCTCACACCGCGCCGAAGAGGCTTTTCGTGAAGTTCAGGCGGATCAGGCCTGGCCGACCTCGAAACGAGCGAAACGCTTCACGTTCACGCCCGCCTCTTCCAGAAGCGCCTTGACGGTCTTCTTGGAGTCGGTGACGGCGGACTGCTCGAGCAGCACGACGTCCTTGAAGAAGCCGTTGACGCGGCCTTCGGTGATCTTGACCAGCGCGGCCTCGGGCTTGCCCTCTTCGCGGGCGGTCTCCTCGGCGATGCGGCGCTCGGCGTCGACAACGTCGGACGGCACGTCCTCACGGGTCAGGTACTTGGCCTTGAGCGCGGCGACCTGCATGCCGGCGGCACGCGCGGCATCGGCAGCGGCGTCGCCGGTGCCCTCGTACTCGACCAGCACGCCGACGGCGGGCGGCAGATCCGAGGCACGCTTGTGCAGGTAGGTGGCGACCGGGCCGTCGAAGGACACGACGCGACGCAGTTCCAGCTTCTCGCCGATCTTCGCCGACAGCGCCTGCACGGCGTCGTCAACGGTGCCGTCGGACAGCTTGAGCGCCTTGAGGGCGTCCAGGTCGGCCGGCTTGGCCGCGGCGGCCGCGGTGACGATGGCGTCGGCCAGTTCCTGGAACTCGGCGTTCTTGGCGACGAAGTCGGTCTCGCAGTTGATCTCGACCATGACGCCGTCCTTGGCGATGACCAGACCCTCGGCGGTCGCACGCTCGGCGCGCTTGCCGACGTCCTTGGCACCCTTGATGCGCAGCACCTCGACGGCCTTGTCGAAATCGCCGTCGGAGTCGGCCAGCGCGTTCTTGCAGTCCATCATGCCGGAACCGGTGAGCTCCCGGAGCCGCTTCACATCAGCAGCGGTGTAGTTCGCCATCGGGGGCGAGCCTCCTGTATTTTTTGGCGGCTGGCGCCGCGGGTTTCTCGGCCCTGTGGGCCTCGATCTTCCCTCCCGGCGGGCACTCCTTCGTCGCACCCTCTGGTCAGTCCAGATCGAGGCGGCCGAGAAACCAGGGAAAAGACATCTCGGCCGAGGCCATGCACGTACTTGTTCGGGTATTACGCCACCTTGCCGACCGCATCTGAATTCAGACGGGTCGGCAAGGTGAACAGTGCGCTACCGGTCAGCTCAGAAGTCGGCCGGGGTGTGCTGCGCCGGGTCGGCCTTGACCTCGGCCGCAGCCTCAGCCGGGGTCTCGACGGCCGGTGCCTCGGTCGCGGCGGCGACATCGGCTTCGGCAGCCGGGGTCGCCGACGACAGGAGCTCCTGCTCCCACTCGGCCAGCGGCTCGCCTGCGCCGGCCTCGGGCTTCGCGTCGCCGGAAGCCTGGCCCGCGCGGGCCTGCACGCCCTCGGCCACCGCGGAAGCGACGACCTTGGTGAGCAGTGCGGCGGAACGGATCGCGTCGTCGTTACCCGGGATCGGGTAGTCGACCAGGTCGGGGTCGCAGTTGGTATCCAGGATCGCGATGACCGGGATGTTCAGCTTGCGCGCCTCGCCGACGGCGATGTGCTCCTTGTTGGTATCGACGATCCAGATGGCCGAGGGAACCTTGGCCATGTCACGGATACCGCCGAGGGTGCGGTCCAGCTTGGTCATCTCACGCGTGAGCATGAGGATTTCCTTCTTGGTGCGCCCCTCGAAGCCACCGGTCTGCTCCATCGCCTCGAGTTCTTTGAGGCGCTGCAGGCGCTTGTGCACGGTGGAGAAGTTGGTGAGCATGCCACCGAGCCAACGCTGGTTGACGTAGGGCATTCCGACGCGCAGCGCCTCGGAAGCGATCGACTCCTGGGCCTGCTTCTTGGTACCGACGAAGAGGACGGTGCCACCGTGGGCGACAGTCTCCTTGACGAACTCGTAGGCCTTGTCGATGAAGGTCAGCGTCTGCTGCAGGTCGATGATGTAGATGCCGTTGCGGTCGGTGAAGATGAACCGCTTCATCTTCGGGTTCCACCGACGAGTCTGGTGGCCGAAGTGCGCGCCGCTGTCGAGCAGCTGCTTCATAGTTACGACAGGCATAGCCTTCGTATCTCTCTTTCGTTGCCGGTTGTCGCGGTCGATCGGCGATCGACTGCCCTGGCGCCACCGAAACCGCCGGACCCGATTCGAAGAATCCGGGACCAGCCGACGATTTCCCTGTTCATCCGCTGAAGAACTCGCGCTGACATGCCCTCGCGGACCGTCTGCTTTGCGAGCGACGACCGGATGGACGAGCACGGGTGGCGCGCGAAGTCGGTCCGTGCTGTGCACACGCAATGGCTGCTGAGCACAAACCGCTTGTTCAGTCTACGCGGCAGTGGGCCAGGTCTGAAATCGCCCCTGCGCATCGGCCGCCCATTTCGTGGATGAAGTAGGAGGTATCCACATGTCGGGAAGTTGTCCACAATCCTGAAATCGTTGTCCCGCTGGGGTTGCGCGGCACCCAGAGTGGGGGCATGAACACGTTGACACGCACCCTGATCACTACGTTTCCGCTGCTCTGCGTGGCGGGGATCGCTGGCGCACCGGCAGCCGCGCACCCCGTTCCCGCCGACTCGGGAGCACCGCCGACGGTGACGCGACCCGCTGAATCGGCTCCGAAATGCGCAGGCGGCGGGGTCGTACTCGCCCACCCACCAGCGCGACGAACCACCGACCCGCTTGTCACACCACAGCGTGCGGCCGCCCCGGGCGCCGTCCCGAAAGCGCCGCCGCCGCCACTCTCCCAGGACGGACCCGATTCGACGGGCGATCGGCCCTCCGGATTCACCTCTGCGGGCCAACGAGTGGCGATTTCTGTGCAGCTGTCGCTCGGGTCGACATCGGAAGGTGCGCGGATCGGCGGTCTGCCTGCCCCGTCGCCGGTTCACTCATCCGGTGCCGGGACCGCGGGTTCCTGCGGCGCGACGCCGACCGTAGTGCCCGTAGTGGTCGTGCCACGACGTGAGCTTGTTCCCGCCCCCGTCCCGGTACAGGTGACAACCCATGACCTCGGCGCGGCTCCGGCCCGACCTCAGGGATTGGATCAGAGCGCGGGGGCGCGATCGGAGATCGAGATCGTGGTGCGGGCAGGCGGCGGTAGCGGGTCGGCGGCCGAGCTCCCCGCGGTGCTGCGCGACATGCTGCGGTCCCTGGCTGCTCAGCAGCGGGTGCCAACGCCACGACCCCACCGCTGAGGCCGCGATGTTCACCAGGACCGCCGCCGGCCAGAAGGAGACGTGTCGTCCTCCGCGCCCTGCTCGCTCCCAGCCCGGCACAGCGCCCTGGCCAACGCGCGCTCACCGTCCCGACCAGCACCAGCCCGACACCAGGCCCTGGCCGACACGCGTCGGTCCGTCCGATCAGCACCAACCCGACACCAAGCCCTGGCCGACACGCATCGGCCCGTCCGATCAGCACCAACCCGACACCACGCCCTGGCCGACACGCATCGACCGGTCCGATCTGCGCCGATCCAGCACCGCGCTGTGCCCGACGTGCGGGAATCGGCCAGGGCCTCCCCAGCGCAGCATCGTGGCATGGCCGGGCATGCTCGATCGCGAACAGCGTTCGGGCAGGCCTTCGACATCGCGGCGCACGGGGCTCAGCGCACGGGCGATTATCGGGCGAGTGCTCGGTGTGGTCTGTCTGGTGGCGATTGTGCTCAGTGGTGCGGTGCCGGCCGATGCGGCGGAATCGGGGGCGTTCGGATGGCCGCTGCGACCGCGGCCCGCGGTGGAGCGAAAATTCGACAAGCCGGAGCGGAATTGGTTGCCGGGGCATCGAGGCGTGGATCTGGCGGGTACCGCCGGGCAGGCCGTGTTGGCGGCGGGCGACGGCATCGTGGTGTTCGCCGGGGAAGTAGCGGGCAAAGCGGTGGTGTCCATCGATCATCCGGGCGGCTTGCGCACCACCTACGAACCGGTGGAGGCGAAGGTCGCGGTGGGAAGCCGGGTGAGCAGGGGCACGCCGATCGGCACGTTGGTGGCCGGACACGAGGGGTGTCCGGCCGCCGCCTGCCTGCACTGGGGCGCCCGCCGCGAGACCGGCGCCCACAACCGCCGCGAATACGTCGACCCGCTCGGACTCCTGCACGAAGTGCCCGTTCGACTCAAACCTCTGGAGCCATAACGTGACGAACGACTCGACCACCCGATTCCCACACCGCTCATCGGCGGACGAGAATCGGGCCATGTCCGAGGAATCAAGACCCTTCACCTACGCCGAGGTCGGTGCCACCCGCACCACAATGCCCGACGGGTACCACCGGTTCCAGCATCGGCGGGCGATCGGCTACGGCCGGGAGCTGTTCGATCGGGCGGCCATCCACATACTCGACTTCGGCATACAGAAGGGCGTGGGCACTTTCCGAGCAGCCGACACCGAAACTGCGCAGCCCGGAACCGAATTGACGGTCGTTCTCCAGCTCGGACCACTGAGCATCAACGCGCCCTGCCGCGTCGTCTACGTCCTCGACGAACCCGACCGCCGAGGCTTCGCCTACGGCACCCTGCCCGGCCACCCCGAGGTCGGCGAGGAACTCTTCGCCGTCGAATACGACCCCGCCGACGACACCGTCTACGGCCTGGTCAGCGCATTCTCCAAACCGGGTACCTGGTACGTCCGCCTCGGCGGGCCCGTCGTCCGCCTGATCCAGCGCTGGTTCGCCCACCGATACCTGAATACGTTGCCCACCAGCAACTGACATCGCGGCCGACGGCTGACATCGCGACGACGGCGGGCGAAACTTCGACGTTGTGTCGAAGGCGGAACGGCAGTGGTCAGAGCAGCGCTGCCAATGTTTCGGCTTCCGCGGTCAACCGATCGCGCCGGTCGGTCGCGCCGAGGCGGCCGTATTCGGTTGCCGCGACACGTCTTTCGTCGATCTCACGGCGAACAATCGCTTCGATCTCGACCTCGGTGAGTTCGCGGCGAAGCGCCTCCGCCGCACCGAGACCGACCGCACTGTCTTCCACCGCGCCGGCTTTCACCTCACCGGCATCGATCGCCTCCGCGTTGTCGATCGCCGCCAGCGCCGAACGCAGCGCCGACACCGCACCGAGGTCGCGGGCCTTCATCGCAGGCTGCAACGCGGCGCGCAGCCGCTCACGCAGGGAAGTCACCCGACCACACTATTTTGCACCTCCGCCGGCGTCGACCGATTTCCGCCGGCAATCGGCGCGGCCGCGCGGGCCGTCGGTCTGGCCAGCGGGCGACGGGTCACGGCACGAACATTCGCCGGCTGCGTATCCAGTCCCGCCCCGAGTCCTCGATCCTGCCCGCCACCTGATGACGATAGGTGGCCCGGCACTGGGTGATCGCACCACCTGAACCGCAAAGCGCTACCCGTTGAGTAGCAGGGTGACCACGGCAACGAGAGCGAGGGTGGCGACGGCGAGGGTGGTTGTCACGACGAATCGGTGAGCGGTGCCCATGTGTCCGCGATCGAGTGCACGGCCGCGGGACCAACCGACCCCTGCCAGGAGCAGTGCGACCACGGCGGCAGCGAGGGGAAAGACCCACATCGGCCGGCCGTCGACAGCCGCCTCGTGCGCGAAGAGCAGCGCACAGGCTGCCGCGCCGAGGGACGTGCGCCGCCAGGCCAGCGCGGTGCGTTCCATCGCCAATGTCGGTGCGGTCACGACAGCACCACCGCCACGCAGGCGAGGGCGGCCACCACCGCGATGCCGGCCGACAGCACGGGAACCAGGACCGTTCCCGGCAGCGGTCCCCCTGCCCGCATCGCGAGGTTGATCCGTCGCCAGTGCCGGAAGGCGGCGAGCGCGACGACCAGCGCCATGATCAGGCAGATCATCGAGATGGCACCGGCGAATCCGGCCAGACGAGTCGGCTGGACGAGCGTATGCACCGCGACGCCACCGGCGAGCAGACCGATAGCGGTCCTGATCCACGCCAGAAACGTCCGTTCGTTGGCAAGGGTGAACCGATAGTCGACCTCCTCCTCGCCATCCCCGGATTCAGCCCCGACCTCGGGCAACGTCACAACCACCACCTCCTGTCCCCATCATGCGCTACCCGCCGCCCGCCCCGACCCTGACGAGCACGGCGCCCACCATGTCGTCGGTGTCCGGTGGCATATCGTCAAGCACCCCTGGTTGTTCTCGCTTCAGGTGGTCAGGCGCGGGGGTGGGCTCGGTCGTGGACTCGTTTGAGGCGTTCGACGGAGACGTGGGTGTAGAGCTGGGTCGTCGCCATGCTGGCGTGGCCGAGGAGTTCCTGAACTACGCGCAGGTCGGCGCCGCCTTCGAGCAGGTGGGTGGCGGCGGTGTGGCGTAGGCCGTGGGGTCCCATGTCGGGTGCGCCGGGGATGGCGGCGATGACCTCGTGGACGACGGTGCGGGCTTGGCGCTGGTCGAGGCGGCGCCCGCGTTGGCCGAGGAACAGGGCGCGGCCGGAGTGGTCGTTGACCAGGGACGGACGGCCGCCGCGGAGCCAGGCGTCGAGGGCGGCGTCGGCGGGACCACCGAACGGCACCGAGCGTTCCTTGTTGCCCTTGCCGAGCACACGCACCAGGCGACGTTCCCGATCGATGTCATCGATGTCGAGCCCGCACAATTCGCTGACACGAATCCCGGTGGCGTACAACAACTCCACCACGAGCCGGTCCCGCAGTGCCATCGGGTCCTGCTGCGCGGCACCGGATTCCGCCGCATCCATGGCCTGTTCGGCTTGATGACGACCGAGCACCGCAGGCAGCACGCGATGCGCTTTCGGGGCCTGCAGCCGCAACCCCGGATCGACACCGAGTCGCCCGGTCTCGGTCAACCAAGCGGTGAACGTCCGTGCGGCCGAGGCCCGCCGAGCCAACGACGTCCGTGCCACTCCCGCCGCCGCCAGCTCCGCCAACCACGACCGCAACAACGGCAGATCCAGCTCCCGCACCGCCGAATCGGCCGACCGCGCGTACAGATGCTCCAGCAGCGACCGCACATCCCCCAGATACGCCCGCACCGTATGCGCCGACCGATTCCGCCCCAACCGCAGATGCCGCCCGAACTCGGTGAGCAACGCGGTCAGATCATCAGGCAGCACATCCATCCCCCAACCGTCGCCCTTCCCCATCCCCCACGCAACCCACCACGCCGCCGCTGACGACGAGCCACCCACACAGATCGCTCCGACCCCCTCTTGCAACATGCCGAGCACCCCGCACCGTCCTCGGCGCCCGAAACGCAGATCCACGCCTGTCGCCCGCTCGCGCTGTCAGCTCGCCCGCCGACTGGATATCCGAAACCATCCACCCGAGTCGCAACCGACCAGTTCGGCGAGTTCCAGGCTCGGCAGTACCGCTCGGACAGTGGCCAGATCCAGTCCGGATTGTTGGGACAGCTCGCGGGGCAGACGGGAACCGATGGTGGGCAGGGCGGCATAGATTTCGGCTTCGGCGCCGCGGAGGTGGGCGGCGGGGTCCAGCGGATTGCCTTCGGTGACCGGGAGGCGGAGAGGGCCTGCTTCGTCGATGATGTCCTCGGCGCGGGTTACCAAGAGCGCTTCGCCGTCTCTGATCATTCGATGGCAGCCTGCCGAGGAGGCCGACCCTACGGGGCCCGGCACAGCCATGGCGGGTCGTCCCAGCCTTCGTGCCCACTTCACCGTATTGCGGGCGCCGCTGCGTAGGCCCGCCTCGACCACAAGAACACCGTCCCCGAGCGTCGCGATCAACCGGTTCCTTGCCAGGAACTGGTGTTTCTGCGCCGAGATGCCCGGCGGGTATTCGCTGACTACGAGACCACTTTCGGCGATAGCGGCGAGAAGACGATCATGCTGCGCAGGATAGGGGCGATCGACACCGCAAGCGAGAACCGCCACGGTGTTCCCGCCGACAGCCAATGCCGCCCGATGCGCTGCGGCGTCGATGCCGAAAGCCGCTCCGGAAACGATGGTCCAGCCACGGCCTGCCAGGTCGCACGCGATCTCACTCGCCACCTGCAACCCGTAGCCGCTACTACAACGCGAACCGACCACCGCGACAGCACGTTCGGACGCGACATGGAGCGAGAGCGGGCCGCGCGCCCACAACACCAGCGGGACAGCCGCCTCACGATCACGTTCGGTGTCGAGTTGGCCGAGCCCGAGCATCCGCCAGCCTGGCCATTCCTCGTCATCGGGAGTGATGACCCGCCCGCCCAAGCGGACAATGGTATCCAAATCTTTTGCCGCCGAATCGATCTCACGCCGAACCACTGTCGGACCGCGTAGTGCTGCGGGCAGCTCGTGCTCACGAACAGCACGGGCGGCCTCACACACCCCGACCGAGGCGATCAGTGCCGACAGCGGCGCACACGGCCCCTGCACCACCCGCGACAGATACACCCAGGCGAGCCTGCGATCGTCTCGATCACCGTCCAGATCCACCACATCACCGACCACACGCAGCTCGCTCATTGCGCACCTCGCTGCCGGAAGTTCAACGACGACATCACATCCTGCACGGTGGGCAACTCCCCTTCGCGCAGATCGCAGACCGTCCAGGCCACCCGGATCGCCCGGTCGGCACCACGCGCCGACATGCGCCCGAGCCGTAAGGCCGCCTCGATCGGCGCGATGGATTCCCTGGGCAAGGTGAAGCGCTTGCGCAGGATATGGCCCGGCACTTCGGCATTGGTCGTCCAGCCGTCCGCGCTCCACCGCTGCGCCGCGCGGGCCCGTGCGCACGCAACGCGTTCGGCCACCGTGGCACTGCTCTCGACCTGTTCGTCGCTGAAGGTCGCCCCGGCCTGGCCGTGCATCTGGACCCAGATGTCGATGCGATCGAGCAACGGACCCGACAGCTTGCCCAGGTAGCGGCGTCGTGCCAGCGGCGCGCAGATGCAGTCCACATCGCGCGCGGGTGCACACGGACAGGGGTTGGCCGCCAATACGAGTTGGAAGCGGGCCGGGTACCGGGCGACACCATCACGCCGGGCGATCCGCACCTCCCCCTCTTCGAGCGGCGTCCGCAGTGCCTCCAGGACCTTGGTGCCGATCTCGGCGCACTCGTCGAGGAACAGCACCCCGCGGTGCGCCCGGCTCACCGCGCCGGGACGAGCCATGCCGGAACCGCCGCCGATCATGGCGGTCACCGATGTCGAATGATGCGGTGCGACAAAGGGAGCCAGCGTGAGCAACGGCTGCTCGGCCGAGAGCGATCCCGCCATCGAATGGATCGCGGTCACCTCGAGGGACTCCACCTCCGACAGCGGCGGCAACAGACCCGGAAGACGTTGCGCCAACATCGTTTTGCCGATTCCGGGCGGCCCGGTGAGCAGCAAGTGGTGCCCACCCGCCGCCGCGACCTCCAGCGCCCAGCGCGCCTCGTCCTGACCGACCACGTCGCTGAGGTCGCCGCACGGTGTCTGTATCCCCGGCACGACCCCGTCGGGTTCGACCAGTTTGCCCTCACCACGCAGCCACGCCACGACCGCTCGCAGACTCGTCGCGCCGAGTACCTCGATCCCCTCGACCAGTCCCGCTTCGGCAACCGCCGCGGCGGGCACGACCACGGTGGGCAACCCGGCCGCACGCGCAGCGATCACCGCGGGCAACACCCCGCGGACCCGCCGCACCCGGCCGTCCAGCGCCAACTCGCCCAGCAGCACCGTTTTCACCAGCCGCTCGCCGGGTACCGCCCCGGCGGCATCGAGCACCGACACCGCCAGTGCCAGGTCGTACACGCTGCCCACTTTCGGCAACGTCGCGGGCGAGAGGGCCAGGATCACCCGGCCGTCCGGCCACTTCTCCCCCGTGTTCGCCACCGCGGACCGGACCCGATTGCGTGATTCCTGCAGTGCGGTATCCGGCAGGCCGACGAGATTCACCGAGGGCAGACCCTGACCGATATCGGCCTCGATCTCAACCAGTTGCCCGTCGACGCCGGTCACCGCCACCGACAACGCCCGTCCGAGTGCCATCAGAAGGCCGCGGTCAGATGATTGATGACCGGCCCGCTCCCCCGCGGGACCAGCACCGACACCACGTCGAAGCGAATCCGCCGCCACGGCGCGTTCTGCTCGGCCAGCCACAGCAGCGCCAGCCGCCGGATGCGCTGCTGCTTGCTGAAGGTGACCGCCTCGGCCGGAATACCGAATCCCAGCCCCGACCGCGTCTTCACCTCGACGAACACGGTGACCGACGGGTCCTGGACGATCAAGTCCAGCTCACCGTATCGACACCGCCAATTACGGGCGACGATCTCCATCCCCGCCTCGCACAGATACTGCGCGGCCAGCTTCTCCCCGTATGCGCCGAGCGCCTGTTTGTGTGCCATGAGCGAAAGCATGGCCACCCACGCTCACCCAGCTGACTCACGCGACCTGGGCAAACAGAAAACCTGTGGATAACTGCCGCCCTGTGGATAACTACTCGGGCAAGCGCAGGTCCGGCTTCTCCAGCTCCTCGATGTTCACGTCCTTGAACGTGATCACCCGCACGTGCTTGACGAAACGTGCCGGGCGGTACATGTCCCACACCCAGGCATCGCTCATCCGCACTTCGAAATACACCTCGCCGTCGGCGTTCTGCGGGCGCAGTTCGACAGAATTGGCCAGGTAGAAGCGCCGTTCGGTCTCCACCACGTACGAGAACTGGCCGACGATGTCCTTGTACTCGCGGTACAACGACAGTTCCATCTCGGTTTCGTACTTCTCGAGGTCCTCAGCACTCATCGGGTGGGACGTCCTCCTGCTAGCAGCGCCGCGTTCATTGGTGACATCATCGCGCATGTGCCGCGCGAGTAGCCACTCGGCTACCTCCGGGCACCTCTAGCTCGCGCACATTCCGCCAGGAACGGCGGTGTTCGGTGCTCGGTCCGAGCTGTCGTAGCGCGGCGGTGTGCTCGGGCGTGTTGTAGCCCTTGTGCGCGGCGAAACCGTAGCCGGGCAGCTGTGCGTCGAGCTCGACCATCATCCGGTCCCTGGTCACCTTCGCCAGGATGCTCGCGGCCGCGATGCAGGCCGCGGTGCCGTCGCCGCCGATCACGGGCAGCGACGGCGCGGGCAGTCCGGGGACCTTGAATCCGTCGGTCAGGATGTAGCCGGGGGTGCGTCCGAGGCCGGCGACGGCTCGGCGCATGCCCTCGATATTGGCCACGTGGATCCCGATCGAGTCGATCTCCCACGCGGGCACCACGACGACGCTCCAGGCCAGCGACAACCGCTGAACCACCGGGAACAGCTCCTCACGCGCCGCCTCCGTGAGTTTCTTGGAGTCGTCGAGCCCGGCGAGCTTGTCGTAGGCCTTGGGCGCCAGCAGGCACGCCGCGACCACCAGCGGGCCCGCACAGGGTCCGCGGCCCGCCTCGTCGACTCCGGCCACCGGCGCGAGGCCACCGCGCACGAGCGCGGCCTCGAGCGTGCGTAGGCCGCCCGCCCGGCGCATCACCATCCGCGGCGGCCAGCTGGTCCGATCCTGCCCCACAGTTCGATTGTCCCGTCGCGTCAGTTCTGCCGGGGTGTTCCTGGTGCGCATTCGCTCCGGAACACCCCTGCTCAACGTGTCAGTTCTCTTGGGCGTTCTGGCTCTTCACCGGGCCCATGCGGTTCGGCGGCCAGATCTTGAACACCGTCTTGCCGCGGACATTGTCCACCGGCACCGTGCCCTGCAGATCGTCGCTGACGTGGGCGCGCGAATCAGCCGACTCGTTGCGGTTGTCGCCCATCACCCACAGATTGCCCTCCGGCACCTTCACCGGACCGAACACCCGGCCCGCCGGGTAGACGGCGTTGGGACGGTCGGTGTACCACGGGTAATCCTTCTTGATGTACGGCTCGTCGAGCGGTTTGCCGTCGACCATCACGCGGCCCTGCGGATCGCAACACTGCACGGTCTGCCCGCCGACCGCGATGACGCGCTTGACCAGATCGTTCTCGTCCGGCGGGACCAGCCCGAAATAGGACAGGAAGTTCTGGATACCGCGCACGACGGAGTTGTCGGAACGCACGGACTTGTAGTGCCCGTTCCACGACGGCGGCCCGACGAAGACCACCACGTCGCCAGGCCCGGGTTCGGAGCCGTAGTAGCTGATCTTCTCGACGTAGATTCGATCACCGATCAGCAGCGTGTTCTCCATCGACTGCGAGGGGATCACATACGGACGCCCGACGAAAGTCACCATCAGCGCGGCGATCACCGCCGCGATCACGACCAGTATCGGCAGCTCCTGCCAGAACGGGCGCTGTTTCTTGTCGGCGCGCTTTTTTCTGCGCCGCCCACCGTCGTCACCCGAATCGGACACCGACACCGAACCACTTTCGTCTGCCACGCCGAACAGAGTAGCCCGGCACCCCGACGTGAGTCGGGTACCGGGCTACCTGAAGAATTCTGGTACTGCGAAGTGCTACTGCGAGATCAGCGCTTTTCCTTGATCTTGGCAGCCTTGCCGCGCAGATCGCGCAGGTAGTACAGCTTGGCGCGACGCACGTCACCACGGGTCACGACATCGATGTGGTCGATGTTGGGGCTGTGCACGGGGAAGGTGCGCTCGACACCGACGCCGAAGGACACCTTGCGGACCGTGAAGGTCTCGCCGATGCCGCCGCCCTGACGCCGGATCACGACGCCCTTGAAGACCTGGACGCGCTCCTTCGAGCCTTCGATGACCTTCACGTGCACGTTCAGGGTGTCGCCCGGACGGAAGTCGGGGACATCGCTACGCAGCGACTTCTGGTCGACGAAATCAAGGGTGTTCATTTTCCACCTTTTCGGATTCTTTGCGTGAACAGAGGAACCTGGCGGCACTCGCGCGCTCGACCGGTTCATGCTCAGAACAGGAGTGCTCTCGGACATGACTCGTCCAAGGCAACCGGTTCATTGTGCCAGACCGGGTAGCCGCGATCGAAATCGGGCCTCACTCATCGCCGTGCTGGTCGGACGCCGGGTTCCTGGACGCTGGGTTCTTGGACGGTGGGCTTTTGGACGCTGAGATGTCGAATGCAGGGTCGGTCCGACGTCGCGGCAGCAGATGCGGGTGCGGCAGCGGGGCGGGCGGCGCCGCGACGACGGTGCGCGCCAAGACCGCCTCGGCGGCGGTGCGCGCGTGCTCGACGTCGGGTTTGCCCGCGATCAGGTCCTGGACGAAGATCTTCGCGCGGATGACCGGTCGACGGTACCGCCGCTCGCGCGCGATCGCCCGGTTCATGGTCTTGGGCCGGTTCCCATAGCGCCAGCGCGCCCACGGCGCGCCTGGCCGGCTCAACCGCACCGCCCCCACCAGGAGAAACGGCGTGAAGAACATACCGAACAGCCCGGTCCAGATCTTGCCCTTGGCGATCACCACCGCGGCGAGCGCCAGATTCACCACGACCGTGATCGCCACGCCGACCCGCACCCCGACCCCGGCCGACTTGCGGAATTCGTCGTAGTCCAGAAACGTCGCGGGCTGCACGCCGAGCAGCAGCAGCCCGGTCACCGCGAGCGCGACGAACACCGCGTCCACCGAGGTGCGTCCCTGTTCGGACCAGTAGACGTCACGCAGATAGAAGATCAGCGCGAACTCGTCGAGTACCAGCGCGGCGCCGATCCCGAAGATGGCCGACAGCACGCTCGAGGTGACCTGGGTGGCGTCCTCGGCGGTGGCGATCAACCCGATGCCCGAGAGCAGCACGGTGATCACGCCGAACACCATGTGGTGGATGTGGGTGTCGCCGGCTTTCACGTTGCCGGGCCACCAACGCACGTTGGCCCGGATCATCCGCACGCTGACCCGGATCACCACGAAGCCGAGGATGAACCCAAGCAGGAAGCAGAGCAGGGGCAGGCGGCCGTGCGAAATCACCTCGTCTTCGAGCCACCGTCGCATGCCGCCCGCCCTGTCGTCGAGTTCCTACTTGTTGCCGAAACCAGCCGCACGCAGTGCGTCCGCCATCGAACCGGTCGGTGCGGCGGCCTGCTTGCGCTGGTTGCCGCCGTTACCCTGTCGGCCCTGGTTGCGAGCCGGGGCCGGACCGCGACCGCCTTGCTGGCCACGACCCTGACCGCGCGGCGCGCCGCCACCACGATTGTCCCCCTGCGCGGGCTTGCCCGGCTCGTCATCGAGTCGCAGAGTGAGCCCGATCCGCTGCCGGGCGACATCGACCTCGAGGACCTTCACCTTCACCACGTCACCGGACTTCACCACTTCGCGCGGATCCTTGACGAAGTTGTGCGACAGCGCCGACACGTGCACGAGGCCGTCCTGGTGCACGCCGACGTCGACGAAGGCGCCGAACGCGGCCACATTCGTGACGACGCCTTCGAGCACCATCCCCGGCTTCAGGTCGGCGACCTTCTCGATACCCGCGGCGAACTCGGCGGTCTTGAATTCCGGACGCGGGTCGAGGCCCGGCTTCTCCAGCTCGGCGATGATGTCGCTGACGGTGGGCACACCGAATTTCTCGTCGGTGAAGTCACCGGGCTTGAGCGCACGCAGGGTGCTGGTGTTGCCGATGACCTCGGCCATCTCCCGGCCGGTGTGTTCGAGAATGCGGCGCACCACCGGGTAGGCCTCGGGGTGCACGGCGGAGGTGTCGAGCGGGTCGGCACCGCCGCGGATACGCAGGAAGCCCGCGCACTGTTCGAAAGCCTTGGGGCCCAGGCGCGGAACCTCGAGCAGGGCCTTGCGGCTGTTGAACGGCCCGTTCTGATCACGGTGGGCCACAATGCTTTCCGCCACCGGCGAGGAGACACCCGACACGCGCGAGAGCAGCGGCACCGAGGCGGTGTTCACGTCGACGCCTACCGCGTTCACCGCGTCTTCGACGACCGCGCCCAGCGAGCGCGCGAGCAGTGTCTCGGAGACGTCGTGCTGGTACTGGCCGACGCCGATCGACTTGGGATCGATCTTCACCAGTTCGGCGAGTGGATCCTGCAGGCGCCGGGCGATGGAGACCGCACCGCGCAGCGACACGTCCATGTCGGGCAGTTCGGCCGAGGCATACGCCGAGGCGGAGTACACCGAGGCGCCCGCCTCCGACACCACGATTTTGGTCGGCTTGTTCTCCGGGATCCGCGAGATCAGTTCCACCGCAAGGGCATCGGTCTCACGGGAGGCGGTGCCGTTGCCGATCGCGATGAGCTCCACGTTGAAGCGGGCGACGAGCGCGGCCAGCACGGCGAGGGACTTCTCGGTCTGCCCCTGCGGCTTGTGCGGGTAGATGACCTCGGTCGCGACGGCCTTACCGGTGGCGTCGACGACGGCGACCTTCACACCGGTGCGATAACCGGGGTCAAGGCCCATCGTGGTGCGGGTGCCCGCGGGCGCGGCGAGCAGCAGGTCGCGCAGGTTCGCGGCGAACACGTCGACCGCGTCCTTCTCCGCCGCCTGCCGCAACCGCATCCTGGTGTCGATACCCAGGCTCACCTGAAGTTTCGTTCGCCAGGCCCAGCGAACAGTGTCGAGCAGCCAGGAATCGGCCGGGCGGCCCTTGTCGGCGATGCCGAAGGCGACCGCGATGCGGCCCTCGTAGATCGTGCGCTCGCCGGGCGCCGGTTCCTCGGTGTCGGCTTCGAGGTG
This sequence comes from Nocardia sp. FBN12, assembly GCF_050320175.1. Classification (GTDB taxonomy): domain Bacteria; phylum Actinomycetota; class Actinomycetes; order Mycobacteriales; family Mycobacteriaceae; genus Nocardia. Next base: position 4,115,131 of record NZ_CP190048.1, read on the forward strand.
CAGCGTGAGCATCTCCTCCTTCTCCCCGCGCAGCAGCGCCAGGATCCGGTGCGAGGGGAGTTTGTGGAAGGGCTCGCTGAACTCGAAGTAGTCGGAGAACTTTGCCCCCGCCTCCTCTTTGCCCGCGCGCACCGTCGAGGTGACCTGGCCCCGGTTCCACATCAGTTCACGCAGCTCACCGACCAGGTCAGCGTCTTCGGCGAAGCGTTCGACGAGGATCGAGCGGGCGCCGTCGAGCTGTTCGGCGGTGTAGCCGGCCGGATCGGTGTTCGGGTCGCCGATCAGCGCGTCGGCCACCGGCTCGTGGCCGGCTTCGCGCGCGATCTGCGCCTTGGTGCGGCGCTTGGGCTTGTACGGCAGGTAGATGTCTTCCAGGCGCGCCTTGGTCTCGGCGAGCATGAGCTGCGAGTGCAGGGTGGGATCGAGTTTGCCCTGGCCGCGGATGGATTCGATGATCGCGCCGCGACGCTCGTCGAGTTCACGCAGATACCCGAGCCGTTCCTCGAGCTGGCGCAACTGGGCATCGTCGAGGCCGTCGGTGACCTCCTTGCGGTACCGCGCGATGAACGGAACCGTCGAACCGCCGTCGAGCAGTTCGACGGCGGCGCGGACCTGGGTCTCGCGCACCCCCAGCTCATCGGCGATCCGCCTGCCTACGCTGGCGATGGTGGTCGTGCTGTCGGCGATCTCGGGCGCTGTCGTCACAGCCGCAGAGACTACAGCTCATCACCGACACCTCGCTGGCACCCAGGTCAGCGGATTGCTCGCACCTCGGGTTCGGTGATCGGCCGATCCAGCGCGGTGTCGGTGCGTTCGCGCAGGAATTTGTCGAACATCGCCGCGACGTAGCCCCGCACCAGCGACGCCACCCGATCCGGATCGATCGCCCCGATGTAAGTCGACGCGGCGGGCCGGGCGAGCGCGGGGACCAGCGATGGCATATCGGTGAAGTCGTAGTGCGCCGAATCCGCCACGGCCAGATGACGTTTCCAGCCGGTAGCTCGCTTCCAGAACGCGTCGAGGGACGGATTCGCATCACCGACTTCCTCGATCTGACCGCTGGTCAAGACCAGGGTCGGCCGGTCAACGCCCTCGGTGGCCGCGCGGCCGAAGGCCTCGTCCACCCCGATCTGCCCGTCCATGTCGACGGCGGCATCGATCCGGCGATCCTCGTGCATGGCTTCGACGGCTGTGTACCCGCCGGAGGAGTGCCCGACGGCGCCAACCCGGTCCAGGTCGAGTACCCGGCCCAGATCGACTGGCAGAGAGTCGGATACGGCATCGGGGTTCGCCCCTGCGGCCAGCGCGGCCAGCGAGTCGAGGACGAACCGGAAGTCGAGCAGTCGTGCCGCGATGTACTTCTCGCGGATGGCGGTGTCGAAGCCGTTCGGCGCAGCGGCGGGCCGCACGATCCGGCCGCCGGGGAACTCGACGGCCGGACCGGTTTCATAGGTGTGATCGATGGTCACCACCACGTAGCCGCGCGACGCCAGGTCCTCGGCGAGCCCGGTGCCGAGAACCCGCGAGACACCGGCGCCGGGGGTGTACAGCACGACCGGATAGGTGCTCGCCGCCTGTGCGGGCGCCTCCCGGTGGGCGTGGGCCAGGGCGCCGGGCAGCTCGATGCCGAGTTCGGCCTCCAGTCCCGGGATCAGTTCGGTCGACGCGTAATGCGCACGCGGGTAGCGATCTACCTCGGTCGCTGGGTAGAACACCGACACCATCAGTTCCCTCGACCGGTCGGGCTGGAACGGGTCCGGCCGTGCGTCGTCGACCAGGTGCAGCGTCGTGGCGCCGACCGGCAGAGTTCCGGTGGGACCCGGGAGAACGCCGACGCCACCCGGTCCGGCATCGGCACCGCCCACACTCGACGCGACCAACCCGCAGACCGACATCGACACCACCATCGCGCGACGGAACACCGTCTCCCCCATCATTATTCGGCACGGGGCCGAAACGCCCGACCGTCGCGAACACGCTAGCAAGAAGCTCCGGTGCCCGCGACGGATCGAGCCCACACGCTCAGCCGAGGATCTCCCTGGCGAGTTCGCGCATCTCGGCCTTGCGGACCTTCCCGGTGACCGTCATCGGGAACTCGTCGACCACGTGCACATAGCGCGGGATCTTGTAGTGGGCGAGGCGGCCGGTGCAGAAGGTACGGACGGCGTCGGCGTCGAGGGGTGTCGCACCCTCGCGCAGGCGAATCCAGACCATGAGTTCCTCACCGTATTTCTCGTCCGGTACCCCGATGACCTGGGCGTCGACGATATCGGGGTGGGTGTAGAGGAATTCCTCGATCTCGCGGGGGTAGATGTTCTCGCCGCCGCGGATGACCATGTCCTTGATCCGGCCGGTGACCGCGAGGTAGCCGTCTGCGTCCATGACGCCGATGTCGCCGGTGTGCATCCAGCGGGCGGCGTCGATCGCCTCGGCGGTCTTGTCGGGTTGTTCCCAGTAGCCGAGCATCACCGAGTAGCCGCGGGTGCACAGTTCGCCCGGTTCGCCGCGCGCCACGGTGCGCCCGGTCTCCGGGTCGACCACCTTCACCTCGAGGTGCGGGCCGACGCGTCCGACGGTCGCGGTGCGGCGGTCGATGCTGTCGTCGCGACGGGTCTGGGTGGACACCGGCGAGGTCTCGGTCATGCCGTAGCAGATGGCGACCTCGCCCATCCCCAGCCGATCGATCACCCGTTTCATCACCTCGACCGGACACGGCGAGCCCGCCATGATGCCGGTGCGCAGGCTCGACAGGTCGTAGTCGGCGCCGGCGTCGAGTTCGGCCAGCATCGCGATGAACATCGTCGGCACGCCGTAGAGCGAGGTGCAGCGTTCCGCGGCGACGGCGGCCAGCGCCGCGGCCGGATCGAACGACGGCGCCGGAATCACCGCTGCCGCACCGTGGGAGGTGACCGCGAGGTTGCCCATCACCATGCCGAAGCAGTGGTAGTACGGAACCGGGATGCAGACCCGGTCGGCCTCGGTGTACCCGCACAGCTCGCCGACGAAGAACCCGTTGTTGAGGATGTTGTGGTGGCTCAGCGTCGCACCCTTCGGGAAACCCGTTGTGCCCGAGGTGTACTGGATGTTGATCGGATCGTCGGCCGACAGCGTCGCGGCGATCGCGCCGAGGCGTTCGTTGTCCGGCACGGCCTCGGCCACCTGCCGCCACTGCGCGGTGCCGAGGATCAGCACCTGTTCCAGGGCGGGACAATTCGGCCGGACCTGCTCGATCATCGCGACGTAGTCCGAGCTCTTGAACTCCGGCGCGGCGATCAGAGTGCGTACCCCGGCCTGCACGAGCACGTATTCGAGTTCGCTGGTGCGGTAGGCGGGGTTGATATTGACCAGGATGGCGCCGATCTTCGCGGTGGCGTACTGCACGAGAAACCATTCCGCGCAGTTGGGCGCCCAGATACCCACCCGGTCACCGGCTTCGATGCCGTGTGCGGCGAGGCCGGTCGCGACGGCGTCGACCGCGGCACCCACCTCGCGGTAGGTCCAGCGCCGGTCCGTCGGGTAGTCGATGAGTGCGTCACGTGCCGGGTAGGCCGCTACGGCGCGGTCCAGGTTCGCGCCGATGGTGTCACCGAGCAACGGGATGTCGGCGGGACCGCAGCTGTAGCTGAGTTCGGACATCACCGGATCTCCTTGCCGCGCAGCAGGAATCGCTGCACCTTGCCGCTCGGCGTCTTGGGCAGGCTGTCCACGAAATGGACCCTTCTCGGATAGGCGTGGGCGGCGAACTTGTCCTTGACCAGCTGCTGCAGTTCGGCCGCCAGCTCGGCGCTGCCCTCGGTGCCGGTCTGTGTCACCACGAAGGCCTCCAGCACCTCGCCGCGCAGGTCGTCGGGCATCCCGACCACGGCGGCCTCGGCGACCTGATCGTGCATGACCAGCACACTCTCGACCTCGAACGGGCCGATCCGGTAGCCCGCCATGATGATCACGTCGTCGTCGCGGGAGCTGAACCGGAAACAGCCGTCGGTGTCGCGGGAACCGACGTCACCGGTCAGATACCAGCGACCGTCGGCGGTGAACCGGGTCGCGGTGCGCTCCGGATCGTCGAGGTAGCCGAGGAACCACAGCAGCGGGCTGTGCTGGGTGTCGATGGCGACCCGGCCGATCTCGCCGGGCGCTGCCTCGCTGTCGGCGTCCTCGGACAGGACCACACAGGACCACCCGGGGAGCTGCCTGCCCATCGAACCGAGTGGGACGGCCACGTCGAGGGCGGGGTGCCACGCGTGGCAGATCACCATGCCGTGCTCGGTCTGGCCGTAGTGATCGCGCACCGGCACCCCCAGCGTCCGCTGCGACCACGCCACCACATCCGGGGTCAACGGCTCGCCCGCCGACGACGCCCGGCGCAGCGTGAATCCCGCCGGGACCGGACCGCTGTCGGCGCGCAACGCCCGGTAGACGGTCGGCGCGGCGGCGAAGTTGGTGACGCCGAAGCGCTGCAACACTTCCCAGGTGAGTGGCGCCGAGAAGCCCGCGTGCAGCAGCAGGCTGCGCACGCCCGTGGCCAGCGGCCCCAGGATCGCGTAGTAGAGGCCGTACGCCCAGCCCGGATCGGCCGCGTTCCAATAGACGTCCTCGGGGCGTACGTCCAGGGCGAACTCCTGGTAGGCGTGGAACGACGCCAGCGCGCGTACCGGGATCGGCACGCCCTTGGGGGTGCCGGTGGTGCCACTGGTGAACAACTGGACCAGCAGACCGTCACCACCGACCACCACCGGCTTCGCGCGTGGATCGTCGGGCCGGTGCCCGTCGAGCAGATCGTCGAAGCGCAGCGCGCCGGGGACCTCAGCGTCGCCGACAACGATCGTTCGGCAGTCGGTCGCCGCGAGTTTCGGCGCCTGGCCGGCATCGACGACGACGACTTTCGTGTGGCTCGCCGTCAGCCGGAACTCGACCGCCGGCGGCGCGAACGCGGTGAACAACGGCACGTGCACCGCGCCGCGGCGCCAGATACCCAGCAGGGCCACCACGAGCTCGACGGACTTCGCCATCAACGTCGCCACCCGGTCGCCCGGTTCGACGCCGAGTTCGGCCAGCGCGGCGGCGAATCGGGCCGAGCGCTCCCGCAACTCACCGTAGGTCAGGTCGTACGCGCGCAGATCGGACTCGATCACCGTGAACGCGATCTGCTCGGCCGGGTGCCGATCGCAGAGCAGATCAGCCGCACAGGCCTCGGGGCGGTCGTAGTGGTCGAGCAGGTCGCGCACCCGCACGTCCAGATCGGTAGTCATCGCAGCTTCTCCTCAACACCCCGGATGTCGGCCACCGGGTGTGTCCTAGAATGTGGCATAGCTCACGTACACCACTACCCCCGAAAAGGGGTGATCCATGACTTCCCTGTTGCGCCCGCGCGACGGTGACGCGCTGCGCGCCGAGATCCGCTGGGTGGCGGGCCGGGCGGGTGTCCCGGTGGTGTTCGGCGGCGCGGTCGACGAGGACACCCTGCTGCTCAGCGAGTTCGCCGGCACCGTCACCACGGGTCTGCGCGGACTGTCGGTGCTGCGCACCTCTGGGCTGGGCGGGCAGGCCATGGAGTACCGCAGGCCCGCGTCGGTGGCCGACTATCGGGGTTCGTCCGCCATCACCCACCACTACGACGCCGCGGTGGTCGGCGAAGGGCTGCGGTCGGTGATGGCCGTGCCGGTCCTGGTCGCCGATCGACCTCGCGCGGTGCTCTATGCGGCCACCCGCGGCACTGGTCCCCTCGGTGACCGCACCGCCGAGGTGATCCTGCAGGCGGGTAGGCGGCTGGCCACCGAGATCGCCGTCCGCGACGAAGTGGACCGCCGAGTCCGGCTGCTCGAGCTCGCGACGCCACCGTCGACGACCGCGCCCGCCGCGACCGAGGAGTTGCGCGAGATCCACGCCGAACTCCGCGCCATCGCGACCGCCACCGGCGATCCCGCACTGCGCGACCGGCTTTCCGGGGTCTGTGAACGACTGACCGGGGTGTTGACCGGCGAGTCGGTTGGCGATGCGCCGCGGCTGTCGCGGCGGGAACTCGACGTGCTCGCTCAGATCGCGCTCGGCTGCACGAATCAGGAAGCGGCGCTGCGACTCTCGCTCGGTGCCGAGACGGTGAAGAGTTATCTGCGGCAGGCGATGAGCAAGCTCGATGCCAGCACTCGGCACGAGGCGGTGGCGCGGGCACGTCGGCACGGCTTGCTGCCCTGAAGTGCCGACGTCCAGGGCTCGCTCAGCTGTGCGTGAATTGTGGGATATATCACTACTATTCGAGTGTCGGTGGTGTCACGGCAACGGTGCAAACGGCCAGTGGGTATCCAAGGCCTGACACCGTGGCACCAGACGCCGACGCCGAAGGTCGCATCACGCGCACTCCGGCAGTACCTAATCACCAAGGGATGCAATGCCTGTACTGGGAACATCGGCACACAGCCCGTTGCGCCCCATCATCTCCGGCACGACCGCACCGACAGGCGCCGGGGCCGAACCCGTTCCGGATGGAATCAGCAACCCTCACTCTGGACGATCGCACAAAGAATGACCTCGATGGATACCCAAATGTCTTTAGCACAAAACAATCTCGGCGCGCATCCGGCCCGGTACCGTCGGTCCGATGACGGAGCCTTTTCAACTGGCCGGCCTCTCACTGGACTGTGACGACCCCGAGTCCCTCGCCCGCTTCTACCTCGGGCTGCTCGGTGGCCGTGTCCTGTGGAACGATGCGCACAGCGTCGGGATCCGTATCCCATCGGGACTGACCGTCGCCGCGCAACGCGTCGAGGATTATTTTCCGCCGCAGTGGCCGGGCACCGCCGCGGTGCATCTCGACCTCGCCGCCGACGCCGACCTGAATCTGTGCGAACAGCACGCACTCGCGATCGGCGCGAAACCCGCACCGGTACAACCGGACCCGCGCTGGCGCGTGTTGCTCGACCCCGCTGGGCATCCGTTCTGTATCACCACCCGCGTGGTATCGGGATAGATCAGGGCAGCAGATCCGGACGGCGTCGCGCCGTCCGGTCCAGCGACTGTTCGTGGCGCCATGCGGCGACTTTGGCGTGATCGCCGGAGAGCAGGATCGGGGGCACGTCGAGGCCACGCCAGGACACCGGCCGGGTGTAGCTGGGGCCTTCCAGAAGTCCGTCGGAGAACGAATCCTCCTGGTGGGACTGCTGATTGCCGAGCACGCCGGGGATCAGCCGTACCACCGCCTCGGTCATCACGAGCACCGCGGCTTCACCGCCGATGAGGACGTAGTCGCCGATACTCACCTCTTCGACCCGGACGCGGCGAGCGGCATCGTCGAACACGCGCTGGTCGATGCCCTCGTAGCGCCCGCAGGCGAAGACGAGGTGTTTCTCGGTGGCCCAGCGCTGCGCGGTGGCCTGGGTGAACGGCACACCCGCCGGGGTGGGGACGACGAGCAGCGCGTCGTCGGGGCACACCTCGTCCAGGGCATCGCCCCAGACGGTGGGCTTCATGACCATGCCGGGACCACCACCGTAGGGCGAGTCGTCGACCGATTTGTGCACGTCGTGCGTCCAGTTGCGCAGGTCGTGCACGCCGATCGAGATCAGGCCCTTGTCGACGGCCTTGCCGAGCAGCGCGGTGCGCAGCGGCTCGAGGTATTCCGGGAAGATCGTGACGACGTCGAGTTGCACGAATTACTCCGGATCGAGCAGGCCCTCGGGCGGTGTGATGACCACCAGTCCATCGGCGAGCGAAACCGTCGGCACGATGGCGGTGACAAAGGGAATGAGAATTTCGCGACCGTCGTCGGCGGCACGCACCGACAGCAGTTCGCCCGCGGCCGAATGCAGCACCTCGGTGACCGTGCCGACGGCGGTGCCGTCGGCGAACTCGACCCGAAGGCCTTCGAGTTCGTGGTCGTAGAAGGCGTCGTCGTCCTCCGACGGCGGCAGCGAATCGCTGTCGACGACGAACAGGGTGCCACGCAGAGCGTCGGCGGCGGTGCGATCGTCGATGCCGTCGACGAATACCAGAAGCCGGCCCGAGTGCTCTCGGGCCGACTTCACGGTGTAGTCACGGGTCGCCGAGGACTTCGGCATCCTGCCGCGCAAGGTGACACCCGGCGCGAACCGGAGGTCCGGCTCGTCGGTGCGCACATCGACGACGAGTTCGCCGCGCACGCCGTGCGACTTGGCGACCCGACCTACGACGAGTTCCATCTAGGCGTCGGTATCGACCACGTCGACCCGGATCCCACGGCCACCGATGCCGGCGACCAGGGTGCGCAGCGCGGTCGCGGTACGACCACCGCGCCCGATCACCTTGCCCAGGTCTTCAGGATGGACGTGTACCTCGACGGTGCGTCCACGACGGCCGGTGAGCAGCTCGACACGGACGTCGTCAGGGTTGGCGACGATGCCGCGAACCAGATGTTCGACGGCATCGGCAACAACAGCAGTCATTACTCGGCAGCCTCGGTGGCGGCTTCCTCAGCGGCAGCCTCGTCCTTCTTGGCGGCCTTCTTCTTCGGGGTGACGGCCTCGGTGGTGGGCGCGTTGTCGGCGGCGGCGAGCGCGGCGTTGAACAGGTCCAGCTTGGAGGTCTTCGGGGCCTTGACCTTCAGGGTGCCCTCGGTGCCCGGCAGGCCCTTGAACTTCTGCCAGTCGCCGGTGATCTCCAGCAGACGCTGCACGGACTCGGTGGGCTGCGCGCCGACGGACAGCCAGTACGCGACGCGCTCGGCGTCGATCTGGATCAGCGAAGGCTCTTCCTTCGGGTGGTACAGGCCGATGGACTCGATGGCCCGGCCGTCGCGACGCGTACGGGCGTCGGCGACGACGACGCGGTACTGCGGGTTGCGGATCTTGCCGAGACGAGTGAGCTTGATCTTGACAGCCATGCTGGTCAGTCTTCTTTCAGTAGTTTGGTCACCACGCGATTCAGCGACCCGCATGGTCTGCGGGTCCGGTTTCGCGCATGTGTGCGTGACCGCCGCGCGGTACGTAACCGGAGACGGGCTGACACTGTCCAGGAAGGACGAGGGTTCATTCTGCCAGACGACCCACTGCCCCCGGAAATCGCCTCCGCCGTTCGCGCGCTATCTCACCGCAACTGAGCGGTGTCCACCACGACCGGCACCGGACCCGGCGCCTTGATCGACTCACCGTCAGTCGCGAACACTTCCTGGCGATAGCCGGACTCACCCAGCGTGTAGGCCCAGAATCGAGCGGGCTTCCCGTCGGGGAGTTCGACGATCCACAGGTACGGCACCCGAGCCGAGGCGTAAGAGGCAATTTTGGTATCGCGTTCCTCACGACTGTTTCCGGGCGACCAGACCTCGGCAGCGAGCAGCACATCCTCGGCGGCGAAGGTGGTGTGCTCAGCAGAGGCGTGCACCACGACAACATCCGGGATGATGCTGGTCCGGAACGGGGTACTGATCCGCACCCCAACGGCAGGCAGTGCCGTCAGATCCGGACGATCCGCGGCTCGAACGGCGGCGCGCAGAGCGACGAACAGCTCACCGGCGGCGTACTGATGCGGACCACCGGGCGGCGGCGTCATGTGCAGGTACCCCCAGATGAGTTCGAGTCGCGATCCATCGACCGGCTGCTCTTCGGCGAGCCAGTCCTCCACAGTCTTCGGGCCCAACGGGTGGATCATCGAAACCTCGGCGCTCATGGTCATCTCCGCCGATCTCCCCTGGTCGTACCGACAAACTGACAACTCGGACCGGACTAGTTACTGGGGCCGCGCGACGATCGATTCAACCTCGATCACATGTTTGCACAAGTTTGCAGCCTGTAGATAACACTACAGAGTCATGACCATTGGCCAGGGGGAATGTTGTGCCACAGGCAGCGACATCGCGAACCGCGGCCTCAGCGGTGGCCGGTGACAGGATCAGGGGTTTTCACCACCAGGCCGCGCAGGACGACCCATTGCGGGTCTGTGAGTGATCGGGGGTTTACCCGAGGATCGTCGGCGTAGACGACGAAGTCGGCCGGGGCGCCGTCTTCGATGCTGGGGCGGCCGAGCCAGGTGCGGGCGTTCCACGAGGCAGCGCCGAGGGCCTCGTGCGGGGACAGGCCCGCGCCGGACAACGCGGTGATCTCGTCGGCGATGCGGCCGTGGCGGATGGAGCCGCCCGCGTCGGTGCCCGCGTAGATCGGCACCCCCGCCTCGTGGGCCTTGCCGACGGTGTCGCGGACGCGGCGGTGCAGGTCGCGCATGTGGGCGGCGTAGACCGGGAACTTCGTGGCGCTGTCGGCGATGCCGGGGAAGGTATCGATGTTGATCAGGGTGGGGACAAGGGCGGTGCCGTTGGCGACCATCAGCTCGATGGTGTCGTCGGTGATGCCGGTGCCGTGTTCGAGGCAGTCGATGCCCGCGTTGATCAGACCGGGCAGCGCGTCCTCCCCGAACACGTGCGCGGTGACCCGAGCGCCGTTCGCGTGGGCCGCGTCGATGGCCTGCTTCAGGATGTCGTCACTCCACAGCGGCCGCAGGTCACCCACGGAACGGTCGATCCAGTCCCCCACGATCTTCACCCAGCCGTCGCCGAAGCGGGCCTGCTCGGCGACGATCTCGGGCAGGTCGCGTTCGTCGTCGAGTTCGATGCCGAGTTCGCGGATGTAGCGCTTGGGGCGGGCGATGTGGCGGCCCGCGCGGATGATCCGCGGCAGCTCGGCGTGCTCGTCGATGAAGTGGGTGTCGATCGGCGAGCCCGCGTCACGCAGCAGCAGCGCGCCCACGTCGCGTTCGGTCTCAGCTTGCTCGATCGCGCCCTCGTGGGTCTCGTCACCGCCGCCGTAGCGGATGCCGACATGGCAGTGCGCATCGACGAGGCCGGGCACGATCCAGCCGGTCCGGCACAGCGTGTCGGCGCCGGCGACCGGTTCGAAGGTCACCATGCCGTCGACCACCCACAGGTCGCGTTCCTCGTCACCGGGCAGCACCACCCCGCGCACGTGCATGAAGAGCCTCCTCGATGTCGACGCTGCCTGCCAACCTACCGCCGACGGCACCGCGCCGCAGACGGCGACGCCCTCATCGACGCGGCCAAAGCCGCTGCCGCCCTAGACGATCAGCTCCCCTGCATCTTTCGAGGTCGCGGCGCGAACACGCGGAGCTGGGGGCTCGAGGCATCGGGAGCCCGGCCGCAGTGCCCACGAGACCAGCACGCAGACCGCGAAGAGTCCGGTCCACAGCAGGTGTTCGACGCCGGAATCGGACGCGAGGTGGGACGCGAACGCTCCGGTGAAGTTGTAGAAGGCTCCGGCATAGGCCCATTCCTTCACGCGGCGCAGACCCGGCGCCACGATCACCACCGTTCCCAGGATCTTCCAGACGCCCAGCATGGTGACGAAATAGGTGGGGTATCCCAGATCGACCATGCCCGCGACCGTCGAATCCCGGCCAAGCAGATCGGCGATGCCCCCGCTCCCGAGGACCGTCACGACGATGCCGGTCGATACCCAGAACGCAACAGCCACCGCGCGCCCCGTACCGATCCGCGCGCGCAACCGCCCGGGTGTCCACGCACCGACGGCAATGGATCTGCGCTGCTCAGGACGGGTCGCCCAGGACAGGCACGTCATCGTCGCGAAACCGAGCGGGCCGACCGCGGCGGGGTCACCGTCGACGGCCAGCGAGACCACCGCACCGAGATAGACGAACAGCACCCCGGCGTACACCCACTCCTTGCACCGAGGCAGGCCGGGCGCCAGCAGCACGAGCGCCCCCGGAATCTTGGCGATGCCGAGGATGACCAGCACGTAGGCGGGGTAGCCGAGCTGGTCGACGGCCACGTCGCGCACGATGTCGATGCGCAGGATGTCCCAGACGCCGCCCATCGCCGATTCGAAGGCGATGATGGCGGTGGTTATCCAATAGACGATGCTCCGGCTGTTGTTCGCGATGCGCGACAATACGGTCATGGCTGATCCTCAGGTCGGTGGCCGCCGAGCACGGCGAATTCGGGTTGACACCGATCTGACCGAGCAGCGGATCCCGATGTGACAGCGTGCGGAATCAGTGCTCGTCGAGGACCATCGTCGCGAGCCGACCGGGGTCGCCGATCATCTCGATACCCACGATCCTGTCGCCAAGGATCGTGAACGCGAACACGATCCTGGCGCGACCACCGACCGACCAGACCGCACCGGGTTCGCGGTCGATCGTGGCGAGCCTGGCCCCCTTGGCACGACCCGAGAACGTCCGGGCGACGGCGTCCGCCCCCAGGACCTCCCCGCCGGCGCCTGCCGCGACGACGGTCTCGTCTGCGCGCAGCACCACGTCGGGGTCGAGCAGTTCGAGCAGTGCCTCGAAGCGTCCAGTGCGCGCCGCCCGCAAGAAGGCGTCGACGATCTCGCGCCGTCGGCCCACATCGACGGTGGCGGGCTCGTCGATGCCATGGACGCGGCGTCGCGCGCGGCTGGCGAGCTGCCTGGTCGCCACACTGGAACGGCCGAGGATGGCGGCGATCTCGTCGAAGGGGACAGCGAACAGATCGTGCAATACGAAGGCGAGCCGTTCGGCCGGGCCGAGCGTGTCGAGGACGACCATCAGGGCCGAGCCGACCGAGTCGGCCATCAGCAATTCTTGTTCGGGCGCCATCGCGCCCGCGCGTTCTGCCCCGTCGTCGACGAGTTCGGTGCCGTAGAGATGTTCGCGCAGGCTCTTGCGACGTTGCAGGACATTGAGCGCGACGCGCGACACGACCGTGGTCAGCCAGCCCGCCAGGTTGTCGACCTCGGAGACGTCGGTTCGGTTCAACCGGATCCAGGCCTCCTGCACCGCGTCCTCGGCGTCGGTGGTCGAGCCGAGCATCCGGTACGCCACCGCCCGCAGGTGCGCCCTGTTGTCCTCGAATTCGCGGGTCAGCCAATCGGTGTGGTCCATGTGTCACATACCTCCTCGGGGATCGGTCAGTAGTGATGACCGGCCGACCCGCGCCGGTGTGACAACGCCCCACCGAGGAGACCCGACCATGACCGCACCAGCGAAGACCCTGATCTACCCGGTCACGAACCTGGGGCAGGCAAAAGCGCTCTACCGCAGGCTACTTGGCATCGAGCCCGTGATGGACGAGCCCTATTACGTCCAGTTCGATCTCGACGGGCACCTCGTCGGGCTCGACCCCAACGGCCACGCCAAAGGCCTGACCGGACCTGCCCCGTTCTGGCTCGTCGCCGATATCCACCAGCATCTGGCCGAGCTGATCGCCGCGGGCGCCGTCGAAGTACAGGCGGTGACCGACGTCGGCGGCGGAAAACTCATCGCGTCGGTCACGGACGCCGACGGCAACATCATCGGTCTGATGGAGCGGTGACGATGGTTGCTCACCGTGTACCCGCCTGGTTGCGTACCGGCTTCTACTGGTTTTTGGCCTTCGAGTTCTTCGTCGGGTTCGTCACTAAGTTCTGGCCGGGCGAGACCTTTTTCGGACCGGCCTATGCCGAGAAATTCGCCGACTGGGGTTTCGACCCGAACATGCGTTATGTGGTCGGCGCGATCGAACTGGTCTGTGCGATCCTGCTGGTCGTTCCCCGCAGACAGACACGATTTCTCGGCGCCGCCACGCTGGTGCTGCTGCTGACCGGGGCGGTGACCACGCATGTCATCGATGACGCGCCGGTCTACGAGGAGGTCTCGGCGCCGCTGCACCTGGTGATCATGCTGTGCGTCGCTGTCGCGAACTGGCCCACCGATGTACGGCAACTGCTGTGGTGGCGCCCGGCGAGCGGCGGACCGCCCGCGCGGATATCGACGCGCGACGCGGCGTTCCTGGAATGAGGTGATAGCCGGGGGTGTCGCCCAGCCCGGCTACACCCCCGCTGCCACTAGCTCCCCGACGGATCCCCGTCGAGGAAGACTGTCACCCTGGCGATACGCGCTGAGTCGGGCGCGAAATCGACGAACGCCACACCCGGCGCCGCGCCGACCCACACGCTCACGCTGACCGTGTGTCCGGCAGCGATCATCTTGTCCCACCGCATGTTCCGCGCGCTGTCGACGAAATCTGCCACCGAGATCGGGCGCCCGGCGGGTAGCTCCACCACCGTGCGATCGTCGAGGAGTGCCCGCACCCCACCCGAGTCACCGGATGCGGCCGCGGTGAAAAGCCGCCGGACGACGCGCTTGCCCGACCCACCCACACCGCGCAGCGCTCGCATCATCCCCATCGCCCCGCCGACACCGAGCTCGGCGACGAGTTGCGGCCCGAGCTTGGCCCCCGCGAGCAGTCCGGACGGCCCCGTGCGCAGCAGTCGCGCGATCATCACCCCCAGCTCCCAGTGCGCGGCGAGCCGGGCGATCCGCCAGCCGCCGTCGGTGGCGACCAGGTCGTAGCGCAGATGCATCGGCACGGTGACGGTGGCGCCGGTCGACATCGTGGTCTCGATGTGCAGGTCACGGACCACCGTGTATCCGGCGACGATGTCGCGGTCGACGCGGAAGGCGATGGAGTTCGGCGCGATGAAGACGTTGTAGAAACGCGAGATCGCGGCCGGACCGATGTGCTCGCGCGAGCCGTACGGGTCGTGCACCGCGGCCTGCTCGGCGAACAGCCCGACCCAGGCGGCCTTGTCGTGCGCGGCCACGGCACGCGGCGATGCCTGCACCGCCGCCAGCAGATCCTGGGCGGTCCGATCCAACGGCATGTAGGTCCTCCATAGTCACGCTTCCCCTGTGCGATCCATGATAGAACGTGTTCTAGTTTTGCGTCGGCGATCGTGTGCGGCGCCTGTTGGACAAGAGGATCTCGATGGACTGGTACACCGGGAACACCACCTACGACACGGTGCTGGCCATCGCCTTCGCCTTCGCCGCGTTCGTGATCGTCGGCGGATTGTTCGCGCAGAGCCCCTACGGCCGCTTCGCGTCGAACAAGGTCGGCTTCAATCTCAACCCCAAGCTGGGCTGGTGGCTGATGGAGCTGCCCGCGACCGTCGTGTTCGCGGTGTTCTATCTCAGCGGCCCCGATCGCTTCGAGCCGGTGCCGCTGGTACTGGCCGCCATCTGGCTACTGCACTACGGCAACCGCGGCTGGTTCTTCCCGCTCTCCATCCGGCAGGTGCCGGGCAAGAAAAGCAGCTTCAACGTGTCGGTGGTCGCGGCGGGCGTGTTCGTGACGGCCCTGCACGGCTACCTCAACGGCGCGTTCTTCAGCAACGACTACAACAACCAGTACGGCACCGCATGGCTCACCGATCCGCGCTTCCTGATCGGCGTGGTCGTCTACCTGTGCGGGTTCGGACTGCTGGTGCGGTCCGAGGCGATCGTGCGCAATCTGCGCGACAAGAACGACCCCGGCGCCGCCGAGTACCGGATCCCGCACGGCGCGGGCTTCCGCTTCGTCAGCAGCCCGGCCTACCTGGGCGAGCTGATCGCCTGGGCCGGATTCGCCCTGCTCACCTGGTCGCTGGCCGGTGTCGTGATCTTCCTGATCACCGCGGGGAACCTGGTGCCACGCGCCTTCGCGACCCACCGCTGGTACCGGGAGAAGTTCGCCGACTACCCGGCGAACCGGAAAGCGCTGATCCCGGGCGTGATCTAACACCCGGCCAGCATCCGCGACCCTTGGGGAGCGGCGGCCACGAAGTGGCCGGTCCGCGGCCGGGTCGCCGGTTAGATGCCGTTGCGTAGGCGACGAAGGAGCAAGCAACGGCATCTAACCGGCGGCCCCTTGGGGCCGCGGACACGCGCGCGCCAGCGCGCCAAAAGTTCAGTTTTTGGGGAACTTCAGCTGGGAGAGGTCGATCCCGTCCAGGCCGGGCGGCAGCTGATCGAGACCGGGCGGCATGTTCGACAGATCCATGCCCGGCGGCAGGCCCGGCATTCCGGCGGGCATCCCGGGGAACCCGCCGCGCACCTTCGGCGGTGTGGGCCCACGCCCGCCCTTCTTGCCCTTCTTGCCACCCTTTTTGTTGTTGCCGCGACGCGCGCCCGGCATCCCCATCTGCCTGCCCATCGCGGCCATCATCTTCTTGGCTTCGAAGAACCGGTCGACGAGCTGGTTGACCTCGGACACCTGCACGCCGGAACCGTTGGCGATGCGCAGGCGGCGCGAGGCGTTGATGATCTTCGGGTTGTCCCGCTCGGCGCGCGTCATGCCGCGGATGATCGCCTGCACCCGGTCCAGCTGCTTGTCGTCGACCGCGGCCAGCGCGTCCTTCATCTGGCCCGCGCCGGGCAGCATCCCGAGCAGGTTGCCGATCGGGCCCATCTTGCGGATGGCCAGCATCTGGTCGAGGAAGTCCTCGAGGGTGAGCTCGCCGCTGCCGATCTTGCGCGCGGTCTCCTCGGCCTGCTCGGCGTCGTAGACCTGTTCGGCCTGCTCGATGAGGGTGAGCACATCGCCCATGCCGAGGATGCGCGAAGCCATCCGGTCGGGATGGAAGACATCGAAGTCCTCGAGCTTCTCACCGGTGGAGGCGAACATGATCGGCGCACCGGTGACATTGCGCACCGACAGCGCCGCACCACCGCGGGCGTCACCGTCGAGCTTGGTGAGCACGACACCGGTGAACCCGACACCGTCGCGGAAGGCTTCGGCGGTGCTGACCGCGTCCTGACCGATCATCGCGTCGAGCACGAACAGCGTCTCGTCCGGCTGCACGGCATCGCGGATGCCCGCGGCCTGGCGCATCAGCTCGGCATCGATACCGAGGCGACCGGCGGTATCGACGATGACCACGTCGTACTGCTTGGCCTTGGCTTCTTCGATACCGGCCGCGGCGACGGCGACCGGGTCGGCCGCGGTGATCCCGAGCGGGTTCTCGCCGCCACCGATGGAGGTGCCGCCATGCGGGGCGAACACGGGCACACCCGCGCGCTCACCGACGACCTGCAGCTGGGTGACCGCGCCGGGACGCTGGAGGTCACAGGCCACCAGCAACGGCTGGTGCCCCTGACCCTTGAGCCATTTGGCCAGCTTGCCCGCGAGGGTGGTCTTACCCGCACCCTGCAGACCGGCCAGCATGATGACGGTCGGCGGGTTCTTGGCGAGGTTGAGGCGACGGGTCTCGCCACCGAGGATCGCGACGAGTTCCTCGTTGACGATCTTGACGACCTGCTGCGCGGGATTGAGCGCGCCGGAGACCTCCGCGCCCTTGGCGCGCTCTTTGACGTTGGCGATGAAACCGCGCACCACGGGCAGCGCGACGTCGGCCTCGAGAAGTGCGAGGCGGATCTCACGCGCGGTGGCGTCGATGTCGGCCGGTGACAGACGCCCCTTACCGCGCAGATCCTGCAGTGCACCGGTAAGCCGGTCGGACAGGGATTCGAACACCGATCGCGCTCCTGATCTGAAAGGGTCTCAGGTCGTCAGACCGAAGTCGGACGTCTATTGCCCTCCCAGGGTAATGGAGGTTATTCGGTATGTTGCACGTGCGGTGGCGCCGTGCGGCGCAACTCGTGCGATTCGATGTTCACCAGGTACACCGCTTCTCTGCCGGTGAGACCGAGTTCCCGGGAGAGCGCCTCGATCCGGAGCCATTCGGAATCGGCGCTGTCGGCGTGACGGGCGGCGGTCGAGGCGATGGTCATCGCGGCCAGCGCCTGCGCACCACTGAGGGTGCGACCCGGCAACCACGAAACCACCCACAGGTCACCACCGACGCAGCGCGCGATGTGCGCGGTCGCGTCGCTGGTCATCATTGACGCGGAAACGACTTCGATAGCCACGGATCAGCTCCCCTCGTACGAGTGACAGCCGGACCAGAGAAATGCTATAGGTCACATCTCGACTTATCAGGCCGCGAGATCGCTGTGTAGCAACCTGATAGCAATCAGTGAGTAAACCGTGTCCTTACGATGTCAAGCGGTGCCGTCGGTTTCGGTGGGCGGCGGTGCGGGAGCAGGCCGCGGAATCACGTCGAGGACGGCCTTCTCGATGCGATCGCGCACAGCCGGACTGTCGGTGTCGCCCAGATCGAGGCAGAAGGCGTCGACCACGGCCGAGCCCATCGTGACCACCTTCGCCCACCGGACATTGGCGCCCGTCGCGGCGAAGGCGCCGGCCAGCCTGCTCAGCAAACCGATGCGATCGTCGGCACGGAGCTCGAGAATCACCTGGCCGGATGTGCTGGTAGGTGACCAGATGAGTCGAGGCTGAGCGCGCGCGTACCGACCGGGCCCGGTTCCGGCCGCTTCGGCTTCGCGTTTGGCCAGCACAGCGGGCAGGTCGAGCGCGCCGGACGTTGCCCGGATGAGTTCCTGCCGCAACAGGCCAGCGTCCGGCGGATCGCCGAATTTCGGCATCACCACGAAAGTGTTGATCGCCGAGTCACCCGCGCCGCCCAGCGAGGCCGACAGCACCCGCAGCGAGTGCAGCGCGAGCACGCCTGCCGCGTCGGAGAGCAGGCCGGGCTCGTCGGGAGCGATCACCGTCACCACGAACGTGTGTTTGCCGTCGCCGGGCGCGAGCGTGACGTGTACGCCGCCCGCCGTGGCCTTGTCCACGAGTTCCGGGTCGATCGGTTCCGGTTGCGGCAGCGGCTCGCCCGCCATGACGAGGCGGCAGCGGCGCACCAGTTCACCGATCAGCGAGGCCTTCCAGTCGCCCCACACACCGGGGCCGGTGGCCATCGAATCAGCCTCGGCCAGCGCGTGCAGCAGTTCGAGCAGGCCGACGTCACCGCCGAGCGCGTCGGCGACCCGCTGCACCGTCGCCGGGTCGTCGAGGTCACGCCGGGTCGCGGTGTCGGGCAGCAGCAGGTGGTGGCGCACGATCGCGCTGAGGGTGCGCACGTCCGAGGGCCACAGGCCGAGCCTGCGGCCGATGTGGGTGGCCAGTTCGGCGCCCACGATGCTGTGGTCACCGATTCGGCCCTTGCCGATGTCGTGCAGCAGCGCGCCGAGCGCGAGCAGATCGGGTCGGGCGACCCTGGTGCTCAGGCCGCTGGCGTAGGCGACGGTCTCCATCAGATGGCGATCGACGGTCCAGGTGTGCAGCGCGTCGCGCGGCGGCAGGTCGCGGACCGCGCCCCATTCAGGAAAGAGCCTGCCCCACAAGCCCGTTCGATCGAGTGCCTCGACCGCGTCGATACTGCCGCGGCCCGCGCCGAGCAGCACGAGCAGATCGTTGAGCGCGTCCTTGGGCCACGGTTCGCGCAACTCGGGCGCGTCCTCGGACAGCCGGTTGAGCGTGGTCGCCGACATCGGCAGACCGGTCTGGGCCGATGCCGCGGCCACCCGCAAGATCAGCCCCGGATCGCGTTGCGGGCGCGCGTCTCTGGCCAGCACGACTTCGCCGGAGTGCTCGACCACCCCCTCATCGAGTGGTCGGCGCACCGGCATGCGGCGCAGTCTCGCCAGACCGCGTCGCGGGAGCGCGTTGGCGGCCGTGCGCAGACCGACGTCGCACGAATAGCTCACCGTACGCGCCGAATCGGTCAGTGTCCGGGCGAGATCGAAGCGATCGCCGATGCGCAGGGCGGCGCCGATCTCGTCGGCGTCCTGGGCGCGCAGTTGATCGCGGGCGCGACCGGCGACGCGATGCAATTCGGTGCGTACGTCGAGGAGCCTGCGGTGTGCCTGTTCGAGTCCGCCACCGGGGACCTCGGGGCCCAAACCCGGCATGGCATCGGTCAATTGGGCGATCGAGAGCGCGTCGAGCAGCTGGATGTCGCGCAGGCCCCCGCGACCGTTCTTGAGGTCGGGTTCGGCGCGGTGGGCGATCTCGCCGCTGCGCTGCCAGCGGGCGGTGGTCTGGGCGATGAGGTCGTCGAAGCGGCCCCGGATTCCGGTGCGCCATTCGCGGCGCACGCCGCCGATGAGCAGATTGCTGAGGTCTTGGTCGCCGACGATGTGGCGGGCTTCGAGCAGACCGAGCGCCGCGATCATGTCGCTGGAGGCCACGCGCAACGCTTGCGGCACGGTGCGCACGCTGTGGTCGAGCTTGATGTGGGCGTCCCAGAGGGGATACCAGAGCTGGTCGGCGATCTCCGAGACCACCTTGGGGTCGACGTCGTCGTGCAGCAGCACGAGGTCGAGATCGGAGTAGGGCAGCATCTCGCGGCGTCCGAGTCCGCCGACCGCGACGACCGAGAGGCCGCTGTCGGCGGTGATGCCGAGTTCGTTGCCCTTGCTGGTGAGCCACAGTTCGAACAGATCGACCAGGGCCCCGCGCAGCGATTCCGGATCGAGTCGCGGGTTTCGGGTGCCCGCACCGTCGAGCAGTTGCGCCCTGGCCTTGACCAGATCCGCCGCTCCGTTGTTCTGAATACCGCCGTTCCGCTGTGCCACAGCCCACACCACCCATTCATGCGGGCGGCCCCGCCCCGACCGGATTCTCACCGGTGGGAGCGGGGCCGCCACTCGATAGTTTGTCGTGCGTTCCCTACCGAATTACAGTGCGTCGCTTCCGCGTTCGCCGGTACGGACGCGGATGATGGTGTCCACCGGGGTCACCCACACCTTGCCGTCACCGATCTTGCCGGTACGCGAGGCTTCGACGATCACCTCGACGACCTTCTCGACCGACGCATCGTCCACGACGACCTCGACCCGGACCTTGGGCACGAAATCCACCGAGTACTCGGCACCGCGGTATACCTCGGTGTGGCCCTTCTGCCGGCCGTATCCCTGGACTTCGCTGACGGTCATGCCGAGCACGCCTGCCTGTTCCAGCCCGGTTTTCACATCTTCGAGCGTGAACGGTTTGACGATTGCCGTAACCAGTTTCATGTTCGTCATGCCTCCTTGACGAGTGAGCGTGCCGTGTTACCCACAGCAGCGAAATCGTATGCGGTTTCCGCGTGCTCGGACTCGTCCAGGCCCGCGGCCTCGGACTCTTCACTGGCGCGCAGGCCGATCGTGAACTTGATCGCGTACGCGATGATGGCCGTGGCGACCAGCGAGTAGGCGAGAACGGCGAAAGCACCGACGGCCTGCAGCTTCAACTGCTCGACCCCACCACCGTAGAACAGTCCATCGACAGCTGCGGGAGCTTCGGCCGTAGCGACAAGGCCGACCATCAGGGTGCCGACCAGACCACCGACGAGGTGGACACCGACGACGTCGAGCGAATCGTCGAAGCCGAAGCGGAACTTCAGGCCGACGGCCAGCGCGCACAGCGCACCGGAGACGACACCGATGGCGAGCGCGCCGATGACGTTGACCGAGGAACAGGCCGGCGTGATGGCGACCAGACCGGCGACGATGCCCGAGGCAGCGCCGAGCGAGGTCGGGTGACCGTCACGGATCTTCTCCACGAGCAGCCAGGCCATCATCGCGGCCGCGGTGGCGAGCGTGGTGGTGAGGAAGGTGGCACCGGCGATGCCGTTGGCACCCAGCGCCGAACCCGCGTTGAAGCCGTACCAGCCGAACCACAGCAGACCGGCGCCGAGCATCACGAACGGCAGGTTGTGCGGGCGGAACGGGGTCTTCGGCCAGCCCTTGCGCTTGCCGAGGATGAGGCAGAGCACCAGACCGGCGGCACCGGCGTTGATGTGGACCGCGGTACCACCGGCGAAGTCGATCGCCTTGAGGTTGGTGGCGATCCAGCCGCCGTTCTCCGCGGTGATGCCGTCGAAGGCGAACACCCAGTGCGCGACGGGGAAGTAGACGACCGTGGCCCAGATTCCGGCAAATACGAGCCACGACCCGAACTTCAAGCGGTCGGCGACCGCGCCCGAGATGAGTGCGACCGTGATGATCGCGAACATGAGCTGGAAGGCGACGAACACCGAGAGCGGGATCGTGCCTGCGAGCGGGACTGCAGCGGGGGCCGCGGGGTCGGTGGTGGCGAGATAGTCGCCGCCGAAGACACCCTTCAGGCCGAAGTACTGCGTGGGATCACCGAGTAGGTTGCCCTTGTCCTCGCCGAACGCCACCGAGAAGCCGTACAGACACCACAGAATGGTGATCAGGCCCATCGCGGAGACGCTCATCATGATCATGTTCAGGACGTTCTTGCCACGGACCATGCCGCCGTAGAAGAACGCCAGACCCGGCGTCATCAACAGCACGAGTGCGGCCGCGGCCAACATCCATGCTGTGTCACCGGCACTTGGATCGCCGATTACGGGAAATGCCACCTTGTGTTCCTCCTCATCTCGGGCCCTGCCGATGACGGCAAAAGGACCTGTACAGAAGGGTCGCGACTCGGTGTTTCATCCGTTGAGCTGTGGTGTTTCACCTGAGTGAACGGATAGCGCTGTTGTGTTGCGTCCACGTTTCGTGTGGTTGGCATGAGCTTGTCAGCTCACGGTGAGGTCGGTACGCAAGTGCGATTCGCCGCGAGTTCGCCCGGCGATTCGCCGCGGGCATCGTCGCTGGCAGACAGCGCTGCCCGCCCGATCGCCGGATCGGACGGGCAGCGCGCGAACAGCTACGCGGTACCCCCGAGCAGCGCGTCGACGAACGCTCCCGGCTCGAACGGGGCCAGATCGTCGGCGCCCTCGCCCAGGCCGACCAATTTCACCGGAACGCCGAGTTCGTGCTGCACCTGGAACACGATTCCGCCCTTGGCGGTGCCGTCGAGTTTGGTGAGGACCACGCCGGTGATGTCGACGACGTCGGCGAAGACGCGCGCCTGCATCAGGCCGTTCTGGCCGACGGTCGCGTCGAGGACCAGCAGCACCTCGTCGACCTCACCCTTCTTCTCCACGACCCGCTTGACCTTGCCCAGCTCGTCCATCAGGCCGGTCTTGGTGTGCAGGCGGCCCGCGGTGTCGATGAGAACGGCGTCGACACCGCCGTCGATGCCCGCGGTGACCGCGTCGAACGCGACGGCTGCCGGGTCGGCGGCCTCCTTACCGCGCACGGTCTCGGCGCCCACCCGTTCACCCCATGTCTGCAGCTGATCAGCGGCGGCGGCGCGGAAGGTGTCGGCGGCGCCGAGCAGCACGCGGCGACCGTCCGCGACGAGCACGCGGGCCAGTTTGCCGGTGGTGGTGGTCTTGCCGGTGCCGTTCACGCCGACGACAAGCAGGATCGCCGGCTTGTCGCCATGCGGGAGGGCGTGGATGGAACGGTCGAGCTCGGGGCGCAGCGCTTCGATCAGCACGTCGCGCAGGGCGCCGCGGGCCTGTTCGGGGGTGCGCACGCTGCGCGAGGCCATCTCCTCGCGGAGGCGCTCGACGATCTTCGCGGTGCTCGCGGTGCCGATGTCGGCCAGCACCAGGGTGTCTTCGATCTCTTCCCAGGAGTCCTCGTCGAGGTCGCCGCCGCCGAGCAGGCCGAGCAGGCTCTTGCCGACGGCGTTCTGGGAGCGGGCCAGGCGGCCGCGCAGGCGGACGAGGCGGCCGGTGGTGGGGTCGATCTCTTCGATCGCGGTGGTGGTCGCGTCGACTTCGGCCGGGGCGGTCTCGGCCGCAACCTCGGTCGACGCCGTGTCCGCGGGCTCAGCCTCGGTGGGTGCGGTCTCCGGCGGCGTGGCAACGGTGTCCGAAGGTGCGGCCTCCGCAGGGGCCGCGGTAGGCGCGGTAGCCGGGGTGTCGGTCGGCAGCGTGTCCGCGGGCTCGGCCGGTGCGAGGGTCGACGCGTCGTCGGGGACCACCACCGGCTCGTCGACGGCGACATCGCCCTCGGGCAGCGGCACGTCGGTGATGCCGCGCCGCGGGGCGTCACGCGGGACCGCGGCGTCGTCGCCGATGTGCGGTTGGCCGTCGGTGTCGGTGCGCTCACCGACGGGCTCGGGTCTCGGCACGGTCGCCGTCGAGCCGCCCTGGCTGAAGCTGAATCCACCGGACGCGGTGTAACCACCGGAGCGGTCCGTCAACTCCTTGTCCGGCTCGGGCGGGGCCAGCGAAATCTGGCGTCGCTTGTACAGGACGAAACCCGCGACGAGCGCCACCAACAGGACGGCGGCGATCGCGGCGATCAGGATCCACGCTTGCGAACTCACCCGGCGAGTCTATTCGGGCGGCAAGTTACCGCACGTCGGCGGCGTCTGCGCGGCGGGTCGGCGAGGCGATTGCGGGCCTGTCGCCACATGGCGGAAACACTACAGATTCGTTGTCCTGCGGAACTTCTGGCGGTTGCCCCATAGGATCAGCGGAGTGACCGATCGAAACGTGCTTGGGGGGCCGCTGGAAGAGTGCGGCGCCGATCCTCTCACGGGCTTCTACCGGGACGGCTGCTGCAGCACCGGTCCGGAGGATCTCGGCAGCCACACCGTGTGCACCGTCGTGACGGCGGAATTCCTGGAGCATCAGGCATCCATCGGCAACGACCTCAGTACCCCCCGTCCAGAGAACAATTTCCCCGGCCTGCAACCGGGCGACCGCTGGTGCGTGGTGGCGGTCCGCTGGTTGCATGCCCACGAGGACGGCGTCGCCGCCCCCGTGGTGCTGGCCGCCACCCACGAGAACGCGCTGGAAGTCATTTCCATGGACATCCTGCGCAAATACGCCGTCGATGTCCCCGACGACGTCAGCGACCTGCTGTAAGGGGTCGTCTCCCGTTCCGTCGGCGGTGAGCCTTCTGGCGGCAGGCCGCCGAGCAGTAGCGGGCGGGCCTGCCGGTGGTGGAGCGATCGAGTCGACCGCCGCAGACGGGGCACACCGGCGGAGTTTCGTCACCGTCCCTCGTTTCGTTACGGTCGATTTTCGCGAGTTCCGTGACAAGCGGCGGGCGGGTTCGCAGGGCGTCGAGAACGAGGACGACAGCGGGGGCGAGGGGGTCTTCCGCACGTCGATGCCGTTGGATGGCAACGCATCCCGTGAAGATGTCGAGGACGTCGGTGACGACCACATCGGAACGCACCGCCCCTTGACGTTGGGCTGAGACGAGCAGGGCACCCAGCGCGCGGTGGAAGCGGTCGCCCGTGCCGCGGAGCAGGGCGCGTGGCCAGCCGTCGTCGGATTGCACCAGGTCACACAGGTCCTTGTTGCCGGGCGTCGTGACGATGACATGCGCGCACAGGGCGAAGAAGGCCTCGCCCGGGTCCGGATCGGTGAGGTGTTCGGCGGCCAGCGCGGCCAGTCGGTCGACGCGCTGTTGCATAACCGCTTCCAGCAGATCGGTTTTCGTGGGGAAATGCCGGTGCACGGTGCCCGCGCCGACGCCCGCGCGGCGGGCAACTTCGGCCAGCGAGACGGTGGTACCGCGTTCGGCGAGTGCCCGCTGAGCGGCGGCCAGGATCAGCGCGCGGTTGCGTCGCGCGTCGGACCGGATCGCCGGTTCCGCGCGGTTGTCGACCGTCATTTCGTTACGCCTTCCCTGCACCGGACCTGGCCAACCGGGTGTGAGCGCCCGTAACGTCCGGAATACGGGTCGACCGACCCGATTGTAGGCCTACGATCGTTCACGAACGGAACTCCTCCGCGATGACCTCAGCACTCCCCGTCCTGATCACCGGCGCCACCGGCAAGCAGGGTGGTGCGACCGCCCACCGATTGCTCGCCGAAGGACACCGGGTCCGCGCGCTGGTGCGCGACCTCGACTCCCCCGCCGCTCGCGCACTGGCCGACGCCGGTGCGCAATTGACCGCCGGCGACTTCGACGACCCCATCTCCCTGCGCGCCGCGGCAACCGGCACCCGAGCCGTATTCCTCGTTCCCCCAGCTGATTACCGCGCGAAAGGCTGGGGTGAAGACACCGAAGCCCGACGCGGTCTCGCCATGATCGCCGCGGCCGAAGCCACGGGTGTAGAGCAGATCGTGTTCACCGGCGTCGCCACGATGGGCGCCGCGAAATCATGGGGCCAACAGGGCAAACGCCAGATCGAAGACGCCCTAGCCGCCTCCGGCCTGCGCTACACCGTGTTGCGCCCGGTGCGCTTCATGGAGAACTACCTCCTGCAGGGCTCCCCCGTCGACGGCATCCGCGAAGGCGGCGAACACCGCCACCTGTTCCCCGCCGATCGCCCCCTCCAGATGATCGCCGTCGACGACATCGCCGCCTTCGCCACCCTGGCCTTCGCCGCCCCCGAAACCTGGCACACCCGCACCCTCGAACTCGCAGGCGAAGCCATCACCCCCGTCGACGCGGCCACCATCATCAGCGCCGCGACTGGCCACCCCATCCACTACCGCGAAGTCACCGAGGCAGAAGCCGACGCCATCGGCCCCCAACTCGGCAACACCTGGCGCCTGATCCGCGAAACCGGCGGCTGGCAAGCCGACCTCCCCACCTTGCGCACCCTGTACCCGCACCTGACCTCCCTGCACGACTGGCTAGAACGCAGCGGCACCCAACGAATCCACGCCCAAATCAACACCAAAACCCCGAAAACCCACCGCCCGCACTGACACACAACCCAAACCACACCGCCCACCCCAAACCCGCCATAACCGCACTCCCGACCACACCGCGCACCTCGGCCCGTCCCCGTCTTCCACACCCACCCCACAACCACGCGCACCCAGCTCGTCCCCGTCTTCCACAACCCACCCACCCCAGCCACCGCACTCCCGACCCCTAGGTGTGTTGACCTGAGAGGTTAGGGACGCGGCTAGCTGGCGGACGTCCTCCGAGTGCGGTGTGGGCTCGGTGGTGATTGTAGGTATGGAGCCACTCGGTGAACGCGGCTCGGCGTTCGGTCTCTGACCGGTAAGCGCGGGCATAGGCCCATTCATCGACAAGGGTGCGGTTGAACCGTTCGACCTTGCCGTTGGTTTGTGGCCGGTAAGGGCGGGTCCGTTTATGGGTGATCGAGGCCGCGGTCATCGTCTGGGCCCAGAGCCGGGACCGGTAGCAGGGACCGTTGTCGGTCAGGACTCGTTTGACGGTGATCCCGTTGGTGGAGAAGAACTTCTGGGCTCGTTGCCAGAACCCGGCAGCGGTTTCCTTGCGTTCGTTGGGCAGGATCTCGGTGTAGGCGAGGCGGGAATGGTCATCGATGGCGTTGTGGAGATAGCTGTAGCCCAGATGGCTGCGACCACGGCTGTCGAGAGTCTTGCCCGCGGTCCGGGTGCGGTTGGTGCGCCCGAGTTTTTGCCCGACCGCGCGGGCCCCGCCGCCGTCGGGGATGTTGCCCAGCTTTTTGATATCGACATGGACCAGGTCGCCGGGGTGATCGTGTTCGTAGCGGCGGATCGGGGTGCCGGTGGTGCGGTCGAGCCAGGCCAGGCGGGCCAGTTTGTAGCGTGTCAACACCCGGTGCACGGTGGAGGGATGCAAACCGAGTAGGTAGGCGATCCGTGCTGGTCCCCACCGGCGTAGGACACGGATTTTGATGATGCGGCGTTCGGTGCGGGTCGGGGTCCGGTTCGGGCAGTGGTGCGGGCGTGAGGATCGGTCGGACATGGCCGCGATGCCGTGGTGGCGGTAGCGGTTGGCCCAGCGGGCGGCGGTGGTGGGTGAGACTTGGAATCGTTCGGCTGCCCGTCGTAGTGGCCAGCCGTCGTCGATGACACAGCGGGCTAGTCGTAGACGGCCGAGTTCGGTCAGGGGTGCATTACGGTGTGTCATTGAAGACCTCCGTTGAGAGACGCGTTCCTTAGACAGCTCGCATCTCACTCGGAGGTCTTCGCCATGTCAGCTCGCCACGCCGTTACCAACCTGCATGGTCAACACACCTAGGGAGGGACGGCCACGAAGTGGCCGGTCGCGGCCGGGTCGCCGGTTAGGCGCCGTTGCGTAGGCGACGAAGGAGCAAGCAACGGCGCCTAACCGGCGGCCCCTCGGGGCCGCGACTCGAGCGCGCCAGCGCTCCAACAAACACAGCCAGCGCCTCCAGGACTACTCAAACCCCCGGAGTTCTGCCACAACCCCTCTCACACCGTGGCCGACACCGACTCAGCAACCTCAGCCCGGTTCAACCGCTGCGAGATCACCTGAGTGATGCCATCGCCGCGCATACTCACACCGTAAAGCGCGTCGGCGATCTCCATAGTCGGCTTCTGGTGCGTGATCACGATCAACTGACTCTTCTCACGCAACTGCTCGAACAACCCGATCAGCCGACGCAGGTTCGTGTCGTCCAAAGCCGCCTCGACCTCGTCCATCACGTAAAACGGGGACGGCCGAGCGCGGAAGATGGCAACCAGCAAAGCCACTGCCGTGAGCGACTTCTCACCACCGGAGAGCAGGGAGAGACGCTTGACCTTCTTGCCGGGCGGCCGGGCCTCGACCTCGATACCGGTGGTGAGCATGTCCGACGGGTCGGTGAGCACCAGCCTGCCCTCACCGCCCGGGAACAGTTTCCCGAACACCCCGACGAATTCGCGTTCCACATCGGCGTAGGCCTCGGTGAACACCTGAAGGATCCGAGCGTCGACTTCGGCGACCACATCGAGGAGGTCCTTGCGCGCGTTCTTGACGTCCTCGAGCTGGGTGGCGAGGAAGGTGTAGCGCTCCTCGAGTGCCGCGAACTCTTCCAGCGCAAGAGGATTCACCTTGCCGAGGGTGGTGAGGTCCTTCTCGGCGCGTTTGGCGCGACGCTCCTGAGTGGGCCGGTCGTAGGGCATCGGCTGCGGTGCGCTCACCTGCTCGCCGCGCTCCTTGGCCTCCTCGTACTCGTGCATCTCCAGCGCCGACGGCGGCAACGGCACGTCGGGTCCGTATTCGGAGACGAGGTCGGCCAGCGCGATGCCGAACTGTTCGGAGATGGTCGTCTCCAGCTGTTCGATGCGCAGTGCCGCTTGGGCTTTGGCGACTTCGTCGCGGTGCACGGCATCGGTGAGCTGGGCCAGCTGGGTGTTCAGCGCACGCGCGCGTTCCTTCACCTGTTCGAGCGCGGCCGCGCATTCCCCACGGCGACGGACCAATTCGTCACGCCGTGCCGCGGCGGTGGTCACCACCTGCTCGAGTTCCTGCTTGATCTTGGTACCGGACTCGGCGACCGCCGCGGCCACCGCGGCCGCCTGGCGCCGAGCGGCCTGCGCACGCTCCGCGCGAGCCCTGGCCTCCCGCTCACCACGAGCAGCCCGGCGCAGCGAATCCGCTTTGCCACGAACAGATTCCGCGCGTTCCTCCGAGGTGCGCACCGACAGCCGCGCCTCGACCTCCATGGTCCGGGCTTCGGCGAGCGCGGCGGCGGCTTCCTCACGCGCGTAGCCCGCGGTCTCGGTGCTCGCGGCACCGAAACTGTCATCGCTGCCGTCGTGTTCGAACTCGGCGTGGCGCAGCCGGTCTTCGAGTTCGGCGAGGGAAGCGAGTGACTTCTCCCGTGCCGCTTCGGCTTCCGTACGCTGAGTGGCCAGCCGCTCGCCTTCGGTCTGCGCCGCACGCGCACTCTGCCCGACACGCGCGAGCCGGTCGTAGATCGCCAGCAGTGCCTGATCGGATTCGTGCAGCGCCATCAACGCGTGATCGGCGGCGTCCCTGCGGTCGGTCTGTTCGGCCAGCGCGCCTGCCAGCGCCGCTTCCAGCTCCTCGGCTCGACGTTGCGCGGCGGCCAACTCGGCGGTGGCAGCGTCGATGTCGGCCTGGACCTCGAGCTGGCTCGGCATCCGTTCCGAGCCGCCGACGACCCAGCCGGCACCGGCCAGATCACCGTCACGGGTGACCACCCGCAGTTCCGGGCGCCGGGTGACGAGTTCGCCCGCGCTCGCCAGATCATCGACAACCACGACGCCTGCCGTGAGGGCAGCCAGCGCGGGCCGCACCTGAGCGTCGCCGTCGAGCACGTCCGCGAGCCACTGCGCACCGGCGGGCAACGACCCGCGCTCGCTCGCTACCGTGCCCTCGGTCGCGAAGACGAACGCCACCCGTCCCCCGTCGCCACTACGCAGTTCGCGCACCGCGGCACCAGCGGTGGTCGCCGTGTCGGCGGTAATGGCGTCGGCGAGCGGACCGAGCAGCGCGGCCACGGCGGCCTCGAATCCCGGCTGCACGCGCAACAACCCGGACAACCGCCCACCGACCCCGCTCACCCCGTGCTCGAGCAGCCAGGCCGCGCCGTCCTTACGGGCCAGGTTCATGCCGAGCGCTTCGATGCGGGCGCCGAGTCCGGCGACCAGTTTGCTCGCCTCACGGTCCAGCTCGCGCAGTTCCCGCACGCGCTCGTCGGCGAGTTCCTTGGCGGCGACGGCGTGTTCGTGCTGGGCGTCGAGACCCTTCTCCCCCGCGTCGAGTTCGCCGAGTTCGTCCTGCACGGCGTCGTATTCGACCTGCGCGGCCTCGCCACGGTGCCGGGCGTCGGCGATGGCCACGGACAGCCGCGCGATCTCGGCGTCCACCGACTGCGCGCGGGTGCGCAGATTGTCGACCTGGCCGGACAGCCGGGCCAATCCCTCACGGCGGTCCGCGATCGCGCGTACGGCCGCCAGGTGTGCCTGCTCGGCGGCCTTGGCGGCATGTTCACGGTCGGCGAGGGCTTCGCGGGCCGCTTCGAGCGTTTCGGTGGCCATCTCGACCGCGTACCGCAGTTCGGCCTCTTCGGCCTCGATCCGGTCGGCCTCGGCCTCTAGCTGCTCCGGGTCGCGGCCGGTGCCGACCGGCGCCTCGGTGTGCAGGTGCCTGGCCCGGTCACTGGCGATGCGGATGGTGGCGTTCACCCGTTCGGTCAGCGCCGAGAGCTGGAACCAGGTCTGGGCGGCGGCCTCGGCGCTGGGGCTCAGCCGCGACAGCTGGAACTCCTGCTGCGCGAGCGCGGCATTAGCGGCGTCGAGTTCGGTCTGCACGTTGATCTGCTGCTCGCGGGCGTAGGCCTCTTTGCTGAGCTGGGATTCCAGCTCGCCACGGCGGGTGACCAGGTCGTCGGCGGCCAGCCGCAGCCGGGCATCGCGCAGGTCGGCCTGCACGGTCTGCGCGCGGCGGGCGACCTCGGCCTGGCGGCTGAGCGGCTTGAGCTGGCGGCGCAGTTCGGTGGTGAGGTCGGTGAGCCGGGCGAGGTTGGCCTGCATCGCGTCGAGCTTGCGGACCGCCTTCTCCTTGCGCCTGCGGTGCTTGAGCACGCCCGCGGCCTCTTCGACGAACGCGCGCCGATCCTCCGGCCGCGATTCCAGGATCGCCGACAACCTGCCCTGACCCACGATCACGTGCATCTCGCGCCCGATACCGGAGTCCGACAGCAGTTCCTGCACATCCATCAGCCGGCACGTACTGCCGTTGATCTCGTACTCGCCCGCGCCGTCGCGGAACATCCGCCGGGTGATCGACACCTCGGCGTAGTCGATGGGCAGCGCGCCGTCGGAGTTGTCGATGGTCAGCGTGACTTCGGCGCGCCCGAGTGGAGCCCGCCCGATCGTGCCCGCGAAGATGACGTCCTGCATCTTCCCGCCCCGCAACGCCTTGGCACCCTGCTCGCCCATCACCCACGACAGTGCGTCGACGACATTGGATTTGCCGGACCCGTTCGGCCCGACGACGCAGGTGATGCCCGGTTCGAAGCGCAAAGTGGTCGCGGACGCGAAGGACTTGAACCCCTTCAACGTCAGACTCTTCAAATGCACTACCGAGGACCCTTCCTACGCGCGAGCAACCATGCTAGCTCCCCCGCCTCCCCGTGACTCGGGCCAGACCTGGGCGCGTGGGCTTACCGCAGGCGAGCGGCGGTCATCTCGATAGCCGAGTCTGCCCGCACCCGGCGAGTTACCGATGTTCTTACTTCGGCATGTCGGCCAAAGTACCGGCAATTCATGGTTGGTGCGGATCGATGGGCTTCGCGTGTGGGTCGAGGTGCTTCATCTGCTTCTGCAGCTGACGGAGATGGGTCTGGGTGCCGGGGGTCGCTTCCCAGCCGGTGATCACGCGGAAGACCAGGACCGCGCCCCACGGGCCGATCACCCACATCGGCCAGAAGTAGGTGAGTTCGCCGGCCGTCAGCGAGATCAGACCCCAGATGACCAGCACGATCACGCTGACACCCAGCCAGGAGCCCGCCTCGATGCGCTGCCAGACCGGGAAGCGCGTCCCGGGCTTGCGTTCGACCGGCGCGGCCTGCTGCTGTTTCGTCAGCGCGGGCAGGTCGGACAGGACGACGGCGAGTTCGTCGCGTGTGGTTGTCGCGTAGACCTTGGCCACACGCAGGTCGTATTCGCCCAGGTCGAGTCTGCCGTCGGCCAGATGCGTGCCCAGCTGGGCGACGATCGCGTTGCGTTCGGCGTCGGACGCGCGCGTACCCGGGGTGATATCCATGCCGACGTCCTCTCGGTCACATCCACGATGGAGTGCTGAATTCCAGCGTCCACCCTCCACAGTGCGATGTCAACCGTTCACGCTCGCTCAGAGGATGGCGAAGGCCACCACGAGACCCAGCGCGAAGTGCGCGGCAGCGACGACGAGGACCTCGGGGGTGTAGGTCTTGGCGTGCAGTGTGCGGCCGATGTCGATGCCGGTGACCTTCTCGATCACCCGTACCGAGATCACCTGGGCGATGATGCCGACCAGGCCGTACACGATGGCCGCGATCAGCCCTTCGGACAGCTTGCCGCTGCCGCCGGTGGCCAGCACCGCGAACACGACGATGAGCGCCATGCTGATCATCCCGGCCGCCGAGACGATGATCGCGTTCGGCATGCCGGCGACCACCAGGTCGCGCAGCTTGCCGGGCGTGGTCAGGTCGATGGCGTAGAAGCCGATCAACATGAGGACGAGGCCGATCAGGCAGTACAGGATGATGGCGCCGACGCCTTCACCGAGCGCACTCCAATAACCCGATTCCAGGGCGAGGGCGGTCATCGTGGTCCTTTCGAACAATGTTGTGAGGTCAGAGTTGTCAGTCGACGATGCGGTGCGGCACGAACGCGGCGCCGTCATCGGTGATCAGGCCGGCGGTCTCGCGAATGCCGAGCCCCGCCGCGGTGTCACCCACGACCCAGGCGCCGAGCACCGGGCGCATCCCGTCGAATTCCGGTAGCGGGTCGAGCAATTGGTAGACGAAACCCTCGGCGCCGTAGACGCCGCCGGTCGCGGTCTCCATGCCGGGGCCGACGATGGTCATGTTGGCACCTTCGCGGCCGAGCTTGGGCTTGCGAATGTATTCGGTGAGCTCGTGCGGGTTGTCGAGATAGGCGGGCAACAGGTTCGGATGGCCGGGATACATCTCCCACAGGACCGCCAGGATCGCCTTGTTGCTCAGCAGCGTGGTCCACAGCGGTTCGACCCACGCGGTGGCGGGCAGGCTGCCGACGACGCGCTTGCCGAAGTCGTCGTCGAGGATCCACTCCCACGGATACAGCTTGAAGATCGCCTCGATCGGCGCCTCGGCCAGATCCACGAACCGGTTCAGCTCGGTGTCGAAACCGACTTCCTCGATCGGCAGCGCGACCGTGTCGAAACCGGCTTCGGCCGCCGTCTCCTGCATGTACGCGGTGGTGACGTTGTCCTCGCCGGTCGCATCGGCACCCGACCAGGTGAAGTGCAGTTCGGTGCCGGGCAGCACGCCGCGCAGTTCGGTCCAGCGCTCCACCAGTTTCTCGTGCAGCGAATTCCATTGGTCGCCACCGGGATACATCTGCTGCAGCCAGTGCCACTGGATGATCGCGGCCTCCAGCAGGGAGGTGGGAGTGTCGGCGTTGTACTCCAGCAGCTTGGCCGGGCGGCGCGCGTCGTAGCGCAGGTCGAAGCGGCCGTACACGTAAGGGTCACTGCGACGCCATGATTCGGCGATCGGGCCCCACGTCCATTCCGGCAGACCGAAATCGGCGAAGCGCTCGGTGAGTACCACGTGTTCGGCGGCGTGCAGGCACATCGACTGCAGCAGTTCCACATCGGCTTCCAGCGCGAGGATCTCGTCCATCGAGAACTCGTAGTGCACCGACTCGTCCCAGTACGGCCGCGGCTGTCCGCTGGCGTCGCGCCCCGGCGCGCCGTAGACCAGCCCCTGCTTCTCGACGATCTGCTGCCAGTCCGCGCGTGGCGTGCTCTTGTTACGCCGCATCTACGATCCGCTCCCGCCGGTCGACTTGCTGCCGAGGCCGCCGCGCTGCACCGTGGTGCCGCTCTTGGTCTTGATCTCGGCGTTGCGCGGTTTCACCGAGGTGCCGCCGGTGGGTGGCTTGCCGATCGTCGGTGTGCCGCCGTAGTGGTAGCGGTACTGCGGCCAGCCCAGAATCAGCAGTCCGCCGCCGTGGCCACCGCTGGAACCGTCGCTGCGGAAATTGGTCTTGCCGTCGCCGCAGTTCTCGTCGGGGACAACGACTTCCTGTCCGTTCTCGTCGATCTGCACGCACGAGGCCGTCACCTGGTCGGGTGCGGTGATCGCGCGGTAGGCGAGATAGCCGCCACCGACGAGCGCGGCGACACCGACAATGGCGACGCCGCCGATCATCACGCGTTTGCGGTTGCGCCGCTTCTCTTCCGCCGCGGCCGCCGCCGCACGCTCGGCTTCCTCGGCTTGCCTGCGCGCCTTGTCCCTGGCGCGGGCCTCACCGACGGTCGGGGGACGCGGCTGCGTGACACCGGGTTCCTGCCGCGACATCCGGCCGGACTGTGGCCTGCCCGGTTGCGGCTGGCCGGGTTGCGGCTGGCCGGGTTGCGGCTGGCCGGGTTGCGGCTGGCCGGGTTGCGGCTGGCCCGGTTGCGGCTGGCCCGGTTGCGGCTGGCCACCCGCACCGAAAACCGGCTCGGACGGTGTCGAACCCGTGCCCGGGTCCGGCGTCACACCGGCATTCGGGTCGAACGGCTCCGAACCCGCGTTCGGCGGCGTCCAGCCCGCGCCGGCGTCGGGCGGGGTCCACGGCGATCTCTCGGGTTCGCCGTTCGAGGGTTGTTCCGGTCGATCGGGCGGACCAGGGTTCTGTGTGCTCACCGCTGCCGCCCCCTAGCCCCCGCAGTCACCACTAGCGCTCCTCGAATCCCGTCATGTCGCCCCGCGCGGGCTCCCAGCTTTCCACAACCAGGTCTACCCGCCCGGGCGCACGCCCAGACAAACTGTGTGTCGCGTGCCCGATGGCTTGCGAACTATCGAGCGCTTCGCCGGACCGTAGCAGTTCCAGCAATTTCTCGCCCGCCGTTCGTGGCCCTTCGGCGACGACGTGGACGCGACCGTCGCTGTGGTTGCGCGCGTAGCCGACCAGGCCGAGTTCCAGTGCGCGCGACCGCGTCCACCACCGAAACCCCACGCCCTGGACATACCCGTGCACCCACGCGCTCAGCCGAACCGGCTCGTCGCTCATGGCTCCATCTCGCTGACGCTCGGCTCCGTCATCACCGCCGGGTCGGCGGTGCCCACCGATCGCTCGCTCATGCGTCGATGTCGAAGGTCAACGTCACCTTGGTGCCCGCTTTGAGCGTGCGGCCCACGGTGCAGACCTTGTCGACGGCGCGCTGCACGGTGACCAGTAGTCGCTCGCGGGCGGCCTCGTCGAGTTCGGACAGGTCGAGTTCGAGGACCTCGTCGAGCTGCGGGTAGAGCTCGTTCTCGCGGTCGGCGTCGCCGGAGACGCGGATGGTGGCGTCGAACTCGTCGCCGAGGCGGCGCGACAAGGGCAGATCCGAGCTCAGCCCGGTGCACCCCGCGAGCGCGATCTTCAGCAGTTCACCCGGGGTGAAGGCGCCCGGCACGCCCTGGGAGGCGATCAACACCTCGGCGCCGCGGTTGCTGCGCCCGGTGTATGCCCGGGTTCCGGTGCGCTCGACCCACAGTTCGGTGGGGGCGTTGGTCACGGGTGCGGTCTGCTCAGCCATGCCTTGATCCTGCCATTCGCTCGAGGACGATCCACGCCTGGGAACGTCCACGCCACACCCGGCATTCCGGTCGGGTGACCGGGCGCACGCTCATTCCTGGAAGCGGTAACCCATCCCCGCCTCGGTGAGCAGATGACGCGGATTGGCCGGGTCGTCCTCGAGCTTGCGGCGCAACTGCGCGAGGTAGACGCGCAGATAGTGGGTCTCGGTCGCGTACGCGGGCCCCCACACCTCGCGCAGTAATTCCTTGCGCCCCACCAGCTTTCCGCGATTGCGCACCAGCATCTCGAGCATCCCCCACTCGGTCGGGGTGAGGTGGACAGGCGCACCCTTCTTGGTGACCTTCTTGGCGACGAGGTCCACGGTGAACGAGTCGGTGACCACCACCGGTTCGACGGCGTCGGTCGCGCTGGCCCCGCGCCGAACCGCCGCCCGCAGCCGCGCGAGCAACTCGTCCATCCCGAACGGCTTGGTGACATAGTCGTCGGCACCGGCGTCGAGTGCCTCGACCTTGTCGGCCGAATCGGTCCGCGCCGACAGCACGATCACCGGCGCCGAGGTCCACCCACGCAGTCCGGCCAGC
Source organism: Nocardia sp. FBN12 (assembly GCF_050320175.1). GTDB lineage: Bacteria > Actinomycetota > Actinomycetes > Mycobacteriales > Mycobacteriaceae > Nocardia. The sequence continues at coordinate 4,151,132 of NZ_CP190048.1, forward strand.
ACGTCGATGCCGTCCAGATCCGGCAAGCCCAGATCGAGAATGACGACGTCGGGATGCCGTTCGGCGGCAGCACGCAAAGCCGCGGCACCATTGCCCGCGGTGATCACCTCGTATCCGCGCACGGACAAGTTGATCCGCAGCGCACGCACGATCTGCGGCTCGTCATCGACCACCAACACCTTGATCAGTGGATGCGTTTCCCCGCCTCCGCGCGTATTCGAGCCGGACTCGTGCGCGTCGTCACGCGACGTCGGCGACCGACGGTCGAGCGCGTCGCCCGTCCCCGATGAGTTACCCATGTGCTCACTTTCCTCGGGGGTCGACGTGTGCCGCTGCCGCGGGTGTGCCGGACGGTAGGTCGACCAGCATGGTCAGGCCGCCGCCCGGGGTCGGCTCGGCGTGGACGGTGCCGCCCATCGCTTCGACGAAGCCGCGGACCACCGAAAGGCCGAGGCCGACGCCGGTGGTGTTGTCGCGGTCGCCGAGGCGTTGGAAGGGTTCGAAGAGTTGCTCTTCGGTGCCGGAGGGGACGCCGGTTCCGACATCGACGACGGCGATCGACACCCGGTCGCCGTCGTGTTCGGCGGTCACCCGCACGGGCGACTCGCGACCGGAGTGGCGCAGAGCGTTGTCGATCAGGTTGGCCAGTACGCGTTCGAGCAGGCCACTGTCGGCGAGCACGGAAACCTCACCGACCTCGACCTTCACCCGGTCCATCGCGGCTCGGCGCAGGCCGCGGGTGCCCATACCGACGCTCACCAGCGCGCGGTGCACCGCCTCGTCCATGTACACCTGCCGCAGCTGCGGGGTGACGACCCCGACTGCCAGCCGCGAGGAGTCGAGCAGATTGCCCACCAGCGCGGTCAGCTGGTCGACGGATTCCTCGATCGCTTCGAGCAGTTCGCCGGTGTCCTCCGCCGAGAATTCGATGTCGTCGCTGCGCAGGCTCGACACCGCCGCTTTCGCGCCTGCCAGCGGTGTGCGCAGATCGTGGCTGACCGCCGACAGCAGCGCGCGGCGCAGCCGATCGGCTTCGAGCAGTGCCGCCGCCGCACTGGCTTCCTCGGCCAACCGGGCTTGGCGCACCAACCCGACCGCCTGATTGGCGACCGCATTGAGTACCGGCCGGTCGGTGGAGTCGATCGACCGCCCGGCCAGCAGCAGATGGCTCTGCGCGTCACCCGCTTCGATGACGGTCTCGGCGTCCGACGGCCGGCTCGGTGGCTCACTGCCGACCGCGGCCACGATCTGGTCCCCGCACTGCACGCTCACCGCGCGCTGCCCGTAGGTTTCGCGGACCTGCTCGAGCAGATTGGGCAGGTCGGCGCCGTGCAGCACGGATCCGGCGAACATCGTCAGCAGCTCCGCTTCACGAGATGCCTTGCGCGCCTGCAGTGTTCGCTTGGCCGCGACATCCACCAGTGCCGCCACGGCCACCGCCACGATGAGCAGCACGACCACAGTGACGAAGTTGTCCGGTTCGGCGATGGTGAAGCTGTAGCGCGGATCGGTGAAGTACCAGTTCAGCAGCAGCCCGGACAGCAACGCCGACAAACCGGCGGGGACGACACCACCGAACAGCGCGACCGCGACGACACCGACGAAGAACATGGCGCTGAGCCCGCCGAGCTGCAACCACCGGTCGAGGAACACCCCGCAGATCACGCTGACCAGCACCGGGACGATGATCGCCGCCGGCCACGCGCTCACCGGTCGCCGCGGACGCAGCCAATGCCTGCGCACCCCACGATTGGCTTCCTCGTGGGTCACCATGTGCACGTCGATCTTGCCCGAGCGCTGCACGACGGTGGAGCCGATGCCCTCGTCGAGCATTCGCGCCCAGCGCGAGCGCCGCGAGGTGCCTAGCACCAATTGGGTCGCGTTGACCTCACGCGCGAAATCGAGCAGTGCGGTGGGCACATCGTCGCCGGTCACGGTGTGCAGTGAGGCGTCGAGACCGGCGGCCAGATCACGCAGCTTGGCCATCCGCTCGGTCGATACCCCGACCAGCCCGTCACCGCGCACCACATGCAACACGACCAGATCGGCACTGGACTTCGACGCGATCCGCCCGGCCCGGCGCACCACCGTCTCCGACTCGGGACCGCCGGTGACCGCGACGACGACCCGTTCGCGCGCCTCCCACAACTCGGTGATCTTGTGGTCGGCCCGGTACCTGGCCAGCGCCGCGTCGACCTGATCGGCCAGCCACAGCAGCGCGAGTTCACGCAGCGCGGTGAGGTTGCCGGGGCGAAAGTAGTTGCGCAGTGCCGCGTCGACCTTGTCGGCGGCGTAGACGTTGCCGTGGGAGAGCCTGCGCCGCAACGCTTCCGGTGTCAGGTCGACCAGTTCCACCTGATCGGCGCCGCGCACCACCGCGTCGGGCACGGTCTCGCGCTGTTCGACGCCGGTGATCTGCTGGACCACATCGTTGAGGCTTTCGAGGTGTTGCACGTTCACCGTGGAGATCACGTCGATGCCCGCGGTCAAAAGTTGCTCCACGTCCTGCCAGCGCTTCTCGTGCACGCTGCCCGGTGCGTTGGTATGCGCGAGTTCGTCGACCAGCACCACCGCGGGCTTGCGCGCGAGCACCGCGTCGACATCGAGTTCGGGCAGCTCGGTCCCTCGATAGGAGACCATCGTCGGCGGAATCCGCTCGATGCCGTCCAGGAGTTCGGCGGTCTTCTTACGCCCGTGCGTCTCCACGACAGCCGCGACCACATCGCGGCCGCGTTCGGACCGCCGATGCGCTTCGCCGAGCATGGCGTAGGTCTTGCCCACGCCGGGCGCCGCACCGAGGTAGATGCGCAGTTGTCCGCGTTTCACCGTTCCATCATCGCGTGTCGGCGCGCCGGAGCCGGCGGGCGCACCGGCAACACCGCGACGGTCACCATCGGTGCGTGCGAGGAGTTCAGCCGACCGAGCACCCGGATCAAGAGCAGTGCTCCGACAAAACCGAAGATCACCGCAAGGGTCACTACCGACACCGCGATCTCACTTTCCGTGCGCGAGGGAATCCGACGGCGCCCTTCGCCGACCGGTGCCCACTTTCTACCGCCCGAACGGGAGCGTGATCTCGATCTTTACGGTGTGTTGACAGCTATCGCGCCTGCTTTGACGGCATCAACACACCCGTCGCGTCAACATTCCGCAAAGGCCGGGCCCCGAGGCGCTAAGGAGTCGTAAGGAAGCCACGCCGAGCCGCGATCCGGCGTTTCACTCACCTAGGCGCTCCACCTCGGAGCCCAAGGAGGTTGGAAATGTCTGTCGTGGTGTTCACGGTGCTCACCGTGGCGATCTTCGCGCTGCTGGGCTTGATCCAGCGAGGGGTGGAGAAGCTGTGATCGCGAACCTTGCCGGTCTCGTCCTGGCCGCATCCGTCGCCGTCTTCATGGTCGCGGCGCTGCTCTTCCCCGAGAGGTTCTAGGTGAACACGACAACCGCGGGGATCGCCTTCGTGGCGGCCCTGGTCATCACGCTGGCCCTGGTGCACGTGCCGCTCGGCGACTACATGTTCCGGGTGTACAACGGCGACAAGCACTCTCGGGTCGAACGACTGATCTACCGCGCCATCGGCGCCAAGCCCGAGGTCGAGCAGACCTGGCCGATCTACGCCCGCAGTGTGCTGGCGTTCTCCGCGGTAGGCCTGCTTTTCCTGTTCTTCTTCCAGCTGGTCCAAGGCGCGCTGCCGCTGCACCTGAACGATCCGGGCACCGAGATGACCCCGGCGCTGGCGTGGAATACCGCGGTCAGCTTCGTCACCAACACCAACTGGCAGAACTACTCCGGCGAATCCACCCAGGGACACCTGGTGCAGATGGCCGGGCTGGCGGTGCAGAACTTCGTCTCCGCGGCCGTCGGCATGGCGGTGGCGGTGGCGCTGGTGCGCGGTTTCGCCCGCCGCCACACCGGTGAGCTGGGCAACTTCTGGGTCGACCTGGTGCGCGGCACGCTGCGCATCCTGCTGCCGATCGCGTTCGTCTTCGCGATCGTCCTGGTGGCGGGTGGCGTGATCCAGAACTTCCACCTGCACGACCAGGTCGCGCAGACCGTCGGCGGCGCGCAGCAGACCCTGACCGGTGGACCGGTCGCGAGCCAGGAGGTGATCAAGGAGCTGGGCACCAACGGTGGCGGCTTCTACAACGCCAACTCCTCGCACCCGTTCGAAAACGCGTCGACCTGGACGAACTTCCTGGAGATCTTCCTGCTCCTGGTGATCTCGTTCTCGCTGCCGCGCACCTTCGGCCGGATGGTCGGCAGCACCAAGCAGGGGTACGCGATCGTCGCGGTGATGGGCACCATCGCCCTGACCAGCATCGCGCTGACCAACTTCTTCCAGCTACAGCACCACGGCACGGTGCCGACCGCGATCGGCGCGTCGATGGAAGGCGTGGAAACCCGGTTCGGCGTGGCGGATTCGGCCACCTTCGCCGGTGCCACAACCCTCACCTCGACCGGTGCGGTGAACTCGTTCCACGATTCCTACACCAGCCTCGGCGGCATGATGACGATGTTCAACATGCAGCTGGGCGAGGTGGCACCCGGCGGTGTCGGCTCCGGTCTCTACGGCATGCTGATCCTGGCCGTGATCACGGTGTTCGTGGCCGGTCTGATGGTCGGCCGCACCCCCGAGTACCTCGGCAAGAAGATCACCCCGCGCGAGATCAAGCTGGCCGCTTCGTATTTCCTGGTGAGCCCGCTGATCGTGCTGGTCGGCACGTCCGTCGCGATGGCGCTGCCCGGCCAACGGGCGAGCATGCTCAACTCCGGCCCGCACGGACTCTCGGAAGTGCTGTACGCCTTCACATCCGCGGCCAACAACAACGGTTCCGCCTTCGCCGGTCTCACCGGCAACACCGAGTGGTTCAACACCGCGCTCGGCCTGGCGATGGTGTTCGGGCGATTCCTGCCGATCATCTTCGTGCTGGCCCTGGCCGGCTCGCTGGCCGCGCAGGGCACCACTCCCGCGTCGATCGGCACGCTGCCGACGCACCGGCCGCAGTTCGTCGGCATGGTCGTCGGCGTGACGGTGATCCTGGTCGCGCTCACCTTCCTGCCCGCTCTCGCGCTCGGGCCGCTCGCCGAAGGAATTCACTGACATGACAAGTTCCACACTCGAATCCGCACCGCGGACCAAGGGCGTGCGCAAGGGCGTTCTCGACCCGAAGCTGCTGCTCACCGCACTTCCCGACGCGGTCCGCAAGCTCGACCCCCGCACCCTGTGGCGCAACCCCGTCATGCTGATCGTGGAGATCGGCGCGGCGTGGTCGACGATCCTGGCGATCGGCGACCCGAGCTTCTTCGCCTGGGCGATCGTCGTCTGGCTGTGGCTCACGGTTATCTTCGCGAACCTGGCCGAGGCCGTCGCCGAAGGCCGTGGCAAGGCGCAGGCGGAGAGTCTGCGAAAAGCCAAGACCGACACCGTCGCTCGCCGGCTGGCCGACTGGACGCCCGGTGGCCGCGTCGTCGAAGAGCGCGTCGCCGCACCGGAACTGCGTCGCGGTGATGTCGTCGTCGTGGAGGCCGGTCAGATCATCCCCGGCGACGGCGATGTCGTCGAAGGCATCGCCTCCGTGGATGAATCGGCCATCACCGGTGAATCCGCGCCGGTGATCCGCGAATCCGGCGGCGACCGTTCGGCGGTGACCGGCGGCACCACCGTGCTCTCGGACCGGATCGTCGTCAAGATCACCCAGGAGCCGGGCGCCAGCTTCATCGACAAGATGATCGCCCTGGTCGAGGGCGCGAGCAGGCAGAAGACGCCCAACGAGATCGCGCTCAACATCCTCCTCGCCGCACTCACGATCATCTTCGTGTTCGCGGTGACGACCCTGCAGCCACTGGCGATCTTCGCCAAGTCGAACAACCCCGGCGTGCCGGACACTTCGGCGCTGGACGCGCACGGCATCACCGGCATCGTGATGGTCTCGCTACTGGTCTGCCTCATCCCGACCACCATCGGCGCACTGCTCTCGGCCATCGGGATCGCCGGCATGGACCGTCTCGTGCAGCGCAATGTCTTGGCCATGTCCGGTCGCGCGGTGGAGGCCGCGGGCGATGTGAACACGCTGCTGCTCGACAAGACCGGCACCATCACCCTCGGCAACCGGCAGGCCGCCGAATTCATCCCTGTTCCGGGGGTCCTCGACGACGAACTGGCCGACGCGGCGCAACTGTCCAGCCTCGCCGACGAGACCCCGGAGGGCCGCTCGATCGTCGTGTTCGCCAAGGAGGTGTTCAACAAGCGCGAACGCAGCGCGGGGGAACTGCCTGGCGCGACGTGGGTGGAGTTCACCGCACAGACCCGCATGTCGGGTGTCGACCTCGCCGACGGGCACCAGCTGCGCAAGGGGGCAGCCGGTGCCGTCACCGAATGGGTTCGCGCCCAGGGCGGTTCGGTGCCGAGCGAAGCGGCGGCGATCGTCGACGGCATCTCCGCCTCCGGCGGCACGCCGCTGATGGTCGGTGAACTCCGTGACGGAACACCACGCCTGCTCGGTGTCATCCATCTCAAAGATGTGGTGAAGCAGGGCATGCGGGAGCGTTTCGACGAAATGCGGCGCATGGGCATCCGCACGGTGATGATCACCGGCGACAACCCGTTGACCGCCAAGGCGATCGCCGACGAGGCGGGCGTGGACGACTTCCTCGCCGAAGCCACTCCCGAGGACAAGCTCGCGCTGATCAAGTCCGAACAGGACGGCGGCCGCCTGGTCGCGATGACCGGCGACGGCACCAACGATGCCCCGGCTCTGGCCCAGGCCGATGTCGGTGTCGCGATGAACACCGGCACCTCGGCCGCCAAAGAGGCGGGCAACATGGTCGATCTGGACTCCGATCCGACCAAGTTGATCGAGATCGTGGAGATCGGCAAGCAATTGCTGATCACCCGTGGCGCGCTCACCACGTTCTCCATCGCCAACGACATCGCCAAGTACTTCGCGATCATTCCCGCGCTGTTCGTGGCGCTGTTCCCCGGGTTGGACGCACTGAACATCATGCGGCTGGCCAGTCCGCAGTCGGCGATCCTGTCCGCGGTCATCTTCAACGCGATCATCATCGTGGCGCTCATTCCACTCGCCTTGCGCGGTGTGAACTATCGAGCGACCAACGCGTCGAAACTGTTGAGCCGCAACCTGACCATCTACGGCCTCGGCGGCATCATCGCGCCGTTCGCCGGCATCAAACTCATCGACCTGCTCGTCCAACTTCTCCCCGGGATGGCCTGAAATGCGCTTGTCGACCTGGATCCGGCAGCACCTGGCCGCGCTACGCGCCCTGCTCGTGCTGACCGCTATCACCGGAATCGTCTATCCCCTGACCGTTTTCGCGATCGCCCAACTGCCGGGACTCAACGAGAACGCGGAAGGCTCGCTCATCGAGCGGGACGGAAAGCTGGTGGGCTCCAGCCTGATCGGGCAGTCGTTCACCGACGCCGACGGCACCGCCATGGCGCAGTACTTCCAGAGCAGGCCATCGGCCGCGGGCGACGGCTACGACCCGCTGTCCACCGCGGCGAGCAATCTCGGCCCGGAGGACATCGTCGACACCGCCGACCGCACCAGCCTGCTCACCACCGTCTGCGCACGCTCGAAGGAGGTCGGCGACCGTGAGGGGGTCGACGGCGCCCGGCAGTTCTGCACGAAAGACGGTGTGGGCGCAGTGCTCTCGGTGATCGGACCGCGTGCTGCCGATGGTGATGTGGCGCAGCCGGTGCAGGTGGTCAGCGTCAACGAGCTCTGCCCCGCGCGGCCGTTCCTGACCACGTTCCGCGGCGTCGCGGTGGAGTGCGCGCAGGAGGGCGCGGACTACTCCGTCGGCCGGATCATCCCGATCCTCGGTGACGCATCGGCCGAGGCCGCCGTCCCCGCCGACGCGGTCACCGCGAGCGGCAGCGGACTCGACCCGCACATCTCCCCCGAATACGCGACCATCCAGGTCGAACGGGTGGCGAAGGCGCGCGGCGTCACCGCCGCGCAGGTACGGGAGCTGGTTGCCGCGCACACCGACGGACGCACACTCGGATTCCTGGGTGAGCCTCGGGTGAATGTCGTCGAACTCAACCTCGACCTCGACGCCCGCTACCCGTTCAAGGGCTGAGACAACCACAAGCGGGGCCGGAACCACACTGGTTCCGGCCCCGCTCGGGTGCATTCAGTCCCCGACCCGCTGCGCTAATCCTCGTCTGTGATCAGAGCCCAACCCTCCGGCAAGCCCGTCACGGTCACAGCGGAGCCGCAAACCTCGAGATCCACCGTCACCCCTTCGCCGAGCCGGAACTCCGACATCCGCACACACCCCCAGGCCGGGGGCACCTGCGGCCGCAGCGTCAGCGTCTTGGCGGGCACATCGGGATCGAGCCCGAGGAACGACCGAACCAGTAGCAACGGCGCCGCACTCGCCCACGCCTGCGGCGAACACGACGTCGGATACGGCACGGGCGCGGCGAATCTCGCCCGCGGGAACCCACAGAACAACTCGGGCAGCCTGCCGTCGAACGCGGCCGCCGCGTCGAGCAAACCACCCGACAGTTTCGTAGCGAGTTCCACCGCACCCGGCACATGCTGGTACCGCATCAATCCGGCGACCGCGATCGCCGTGTCATGCGGCCAGATCGACCCACTGTGGTAACTCATCGGGTTGTAGGCACCCATATCCGAAGCGAGTGTCCGTAGCCCGAAGCCCGAATCCATCTCCGCGCGAGACAGGTTCCGGATCAGCACCTCGGCATGCTCGTCGGTCGCGATCCCCGACCACAGGCAGTGCGCCGCATTGCTGGTCAGCGCGTCGACCTGGCGCTTGCGGCCGTCCAACGCCACCGCGTACCACCCGTAATGGGGTAGCCAGAACTGTTCGGCGAACTTGGTGCGCAATTCGTCGGCTCGCTCCCGCATCCGCACGGCCAGCTCGGGATCGTCGAATTCGTCGGCCAGTTCCGCGCGGGCCAGGAACGCCGCGTACACGTACCCCTGCACCTCGGCCAGTGCGATCGGGGCTTCGGCGATATGTCCCGCGGCGTCGTTGATTCCGTCGAAACTGTCCTTCCAGCCCTGGTTGATCAGGCCGCGATCGGTGGCGCGCACGTACTCGACGAAACCGTCGTCGTCGCGGTCACCGAAATCGGTGATCCAGCTGATCGCGGCGTCGGCCGCGGGGAGCAGGGTGGCGATCGACGCCGGATCCGCGCCCCACCGTAGACATTCCGCGAGCAGCATCACGAAAAGTGGTGTGGCGTCCACGGTTCCGTAGTAGATCTGGCCGCCGAGCACCTGCCCGACCGACGGGCCGCGCCGCATCTCGTGCATGATCCGGCCCGGCTCCTCCTCGACGAGCGGGTCGATGGTCTGGCCCTGCAACTCGGCGAGCTGCTGCAGAGTGCCCAGTGCCAGATCGGTTTCCAGCGGCAGCGACATCCACGCCGTGAGCAGCGAGTCGCGGCCGAACAGCGTCATGAACCACGGTGCGCCCGCCGCCACGAAGGGCCGGTTGGTGCCCGAGTCGGTGTGGATCTGCAACGCACCGAGATCACTTTCGCTGCGCCGCAGGATCTGGTTGAGCAGCCCCGAGTCGGCGGAGATGTCGGTGGCGGTGGCCCGCCACGCCGCGATCTTGCGCACGGGCTCGCTCGCCCGGTAGCGCTCACCGGGCGTGCCCGCGGTCTGCGGGCGTTGCGCGGCGCCCGCGGGTTGCGCGGTGATCTCGGTCTGCCAGCGCCCGCCCGCCGGGACGACGACCCGCCAGATCATGGTGCCGGGCAGCACCATCGGCTCGACCGTCGAGGTGAGCGCGAGCCCACGGGACAGATCGGCGCGGTCGTGCAGCAGCAGTTCACCGTCGGTGGTCGTCATCTCCGCGCGGCGCCCGTGCGTGCGACCTTCCTTCACCGCGAACAGGTCGACGAAATCGGCGTCGACGTGCAGTTCCAGCACCACCGCCGTCGCCTCGCGACTCATGTTCTCGAGCGTGATCAGCTCGTGCATGCCTTCGGCGACGAGCCGATCACGCACCACGAGCAGGGTGCTGTCCGCCCGGCCCTGCTGCGGCGGTCTGCGCAGCACGAACCGTGCCGCGAAGGCCTCCGGGCTCAGTACCGACAGCGCCTCGGGCCGTTTGCCGTCGATCATCAGCTCCCAGCGCGAAATCACCCTGGCGTCACGGAAGAACAGGCCCTGCGGCTTGCCCGGCTCGATATCGCCGAGCCGGTCGGACAGGCAGAACGTGCCGCCTTCGACAAGAGTGATGTTGCCACCGCCACCGAGCCCCGCGGGTTCCCCCGCGTTGAGGGGGCTCGGCGCCGAGGCGCTGTCGCTACTCATGCGCGCCCGTTGGCGACCGCCCCGACGGGCATCGACATCGCGTAGGCGGAGTCGTACCCGATCGTGGTGCGCGCGAGCAGTTCCCGGTACACCTGTTCGTAACCGCGGCCGAGGGTGTCGGCGCCGAAGTTGTCGACCACGTGTTTGCGGCAGACTGCCGGATCGTAGGTCTGCACTTCGGCGATGGCGGCGGGCAGTTCGGCCGGATCCTCACAGATCCGTCCCGTGACCCCGTCGACCACCACTTCGCTCACCGCACCGCCGCGCAACGCGACCACCGGCGTTCCGCAGATCATCGCCTCGATCATCACCATGCCGAACGGCTCCTCCCATCGAATGGGGAACAGCAGACACTTTGCTTCGGAGAGCAGTTTACGCTTGGCGGTGGCGTCGGCGAGACCGAACATCTGATCCTGGTCGGTCATCCGTGGCCGCACGAACTCTTCGAAGTAGGCCTTCTCCGGCGGCTCACTGCACTTGCCCGCCAGGATCAGCGGCATGCCGGCGGCGTGGGCGGCATCGAGCGCCAGATGTGGGCCCTTGTCGTGGCTGAAACGGCCGAGAAACAGCGCGTAGTCCTGCTTCTCGGTCTGGTACGGCCACTGATCGGGACGCAGCGCGTTGTGCACCCGGCCCGCCCACTGCAGGTCGGGCGCCAGCGCACGCTGACGGTCGCTGATCGCGACGAGCGAGCATTCCTCGCCCAGTTCCTTGTAATAGCGGTAGCAATCGTCCTGCACCGGACCGTGCACGGTGACCACCGTCGGCAATCCGAGATTGGCGTAGGCGGGCGCGTTCAGCGGGCCCGCGAAGGTGTGGTCGTGGACCAGATCGATGCCTTCGGTGTCGGCCAGCCGCTCGATGGCGCGGCGCACCCGCAGCGCGTGCACGATCTCCGGGAACGGGTCACCCAGCCGTTCGGGCTGGATCCGGTCCCACAGCGGGACGAAATTCGCCTCGGTGCCGTCGATCCCCGCACCGAACAGGGTGACGTGATGGCCACGCTCACACAGTGAGTCGACCAGATCGGCGACTACGGCCTCGACGCCGCCGTAGGCCTTGGGTGGAACATCGAAATACGGTGGAACGACCATGGCGATCCGCAGTGGACCACCGTGGTGATTGATCGGATAGAGATCGGACGCGGACAAACCGACCGGCGACATTGCCGACGTGTCTGTACTCATGACCTTCCTTCCAGGGACGCAACCTCGCAACACTTGCGCGAACAAGAGGTGGCCGCCTCGGCGGAGGTGGAGACGAGAGCTTCACCGCCGTCCATGGGGCATGGTTGGCCTGGCCAGACGCAGAGCGCACCGTTTCGGGTGCCCGCCTGAACAGAGGGGCCGTCAAAGAACGTACCCCGCTACCGCAGAGTAAACCAGCGTGTTGCTGGAAAAGTTCGATATCGATTCCCTACCGGGGCAGGAGATTACGCCGTCAGAGGCGCTCTACACCGTATAGATTTCAAGATCTATCAAGGTCAGCACCGGATTTATCCCGCACCCGAAGATGGCGAGCCTGGCCTTACCGAACGTTTGCCGTTCATGAAAAGGAGAATCCAGCGAATCACCGGCGATCGGCTACGGCGTGCAGTCTCTCGGCGTCGCCAGTTCCACACACGCGGCGGCGCCGAACTCCTCGATGACAAGTTTGCCGCGCCCGTGAATGAGGTACTCGATGAAGTTCGCGGCCAGCGATTCCGCCGGAATCCTGCCATCGGGGTGGTCGGTCAGTGCGTATTCGACCGACCAGAACGGATAGGTGTGCGCGAGCATGTTCTCCTTGGTGGCGGCCACGCCACTCAACATGATCGCCTTGACATCCCCGGTAACCGCCGCGGTCTCCACATAACCGATGGCGCCGGGGATCTCGGCGACGGCGCCGAGCATCGCCGTGGTCGAATCGGCGCGGCAATGCCTGCGCTCGGGCGGCCTGCCGAGGCACGAAGTGGTGGCGTCGGACTCGCGGGTCGCGATGCCGAGCCGCCAGTTGATCGCGTTCATGGTTCCCGACCCGGGTTGACGATCGACCAGCGTCACCGGAAGGTCGGGACCGCCGACCTGCTGCCAGTTCTTCACCCGCCCCGCGTACAAGTCCTGAACCTGCCGCACTGTCAGGCTTTCCAGGTTCAGATCGCGATGCAGGATCACCGAATAGACAGCCGCGGCGATCGCACGTTCGGTCAGCGTTCGATAGCTGTCGAGCTTGGGGCCTTCACCGATCGAGACCATATTCGGCGCGGGCGCGGACTCGACCATCTTGTCGTGGCCTTGCGTGGTTCCGTGGAAGTCGAAGGAGAACTTCGCCTCGGTACACCTCGCCCCGTATGTTTGCGCGGCACGCTGGATCATCGGCGCCATAGCGGTGGAGCCGACCAGCGTGAGTTCGCCTGCGGCACAGTCACTCGGCGGCGGGTCCGGCTGCAGGGCGAGGACACCCTGTACCGCGATCAGCGCGACCAGGAACCCCGACAGCGCCATCAGCTTCTTCGACGGGCCACCATGGCTGGTGGTCAGCACAACTTTGCCCCGCTTGACACCCCCGACCAGCACCGGCTGCTTGGGCTCGCCGTCGCCGTGCACCCGTTTCAGCACCGCGAGAATCTTGTAATGCTGGCGCCGTTCGAGCTGCACCTTCGGTAGATCGATCACACCCGCGAAGCGCTCACCCTCCCCTTTGGTACGTTTGCCGATGCCCGACCCGGGGCCGAGGTTGTCAGCGGGTGGGCCGTCCAGCTCGGTCACCGCCAGGCCGATGACCTCACGGCCGGGAAACTCGACATGCAATCCGACGAGGGGATCGGCTCCCCGCATCGTGTAGTCGTCGGGGTCGATAGCGAGCGTTCCGCTGTTCTCGACGCGCATCAGCACCACCGACAGCTTCGACAGATCCAGCGCTTCCCCGCCGGCTTCCGGGGTGCTCAGGTTGTTCAGAGCGCCGACCAGCGAAGCGGTGTCGGTCTCGCCCGTCACCGGGGTATCCATCTGGAAGCGGTACCCGAGCCGGCGCCGCCCGACCAGGACGAATTCACGCACGAACGCCGCCGACGCGACCACGAGGCCGGTCGCCGACAGAATCAGCTCCAAAGGAATATCCATCGCTCCCCCACTCGAACCACATGATCAATTGACAAGCGAGTTGATATGTACCAGGCGGAATTCCGCCTATCGCAAATCGAAATCAATTGTTGGGCAAGGCTTCACCTACCGTGCAGAATGTGGGTTCGACCGGTTCGCTGCACGGAATGTTGCCGAACTCGATCATGGTGAGCCTGGCCTTGCCGCGCATCAGATAGTCCAGGAATTGGGCAACCAGTGAATCGCCGGCGATCGGACCGTGCGTATAGGCGTACTCGACCCCGGTGAACGGGTAGCGACCCGCCCGCATCGCGTCCGGCGACGCGCTGACCCCGTCGATCGACACCGCGGTGACCTCGGCCGTGACCGACGAGGTCTCCAGATAGCCCACCGCACCAGGGGTTTTGGCAACGAAGGTAGCCATCTCGTCGGTCACATCGACCTCGCAATGGTCACCGGTGCGTGCCATGCCGATGCAGCTGCTGTAGCGCAACACCTTGCGGTTGTCCTCGAGCATGCGCGATTCGAGTGCACGACGGGTGCCGGAGCCCGCCGTGCGGTCGATCAGGACAACCGGTAGATCGGCGCCGCCGAGCTGACTCCAGTTCCGTATATTTCCGCGGTAGAGGTCTCGGATCTGATGAGTGGAGAGGTCTTTGATGCCGATGCCGGGATGCAGGACCATCGAGAACGAGCTGAGCGCCAATCGGTGCCCGGCCAGGGTTTCGAAGGAATTGCCCTTCGAGCCGTCGCCGATCGCGAGCATGTTCTGCGTCGCGCCCGCACGGGTCAGCGTGCGCAGACCCGGCTCGGTGCCGGTGAAGTCGAAGGCGAATTTCGCGTCGGTGCAGGTCTTCTCGTAGCTCTGCGCGGCGCGCCGGATCATCGGGGCCATGGCCGTGGACCCGACAATGGTGAGTTGACCAGCGGCGCAGTCCTTCGGCGGCGGATCCGGTTGCACGACAGCATAAATCAACTGGATCACGAACACCACGGCCATGAACAGGCCGAAGCCGAGCAGCAGCGGCTCGCGCCGGGACCGGGTGGTGGTCATGTAGATGCTGCCGCCCCGGAGGCTGCCTCCGTGCACCACGATCTCGCGATCGTCGGTGATCGGGTCGGCGTCTTGGGCTTGCAACAATGCGAGCACCTTGTAGTGCTCGCCGCGCTGCAAGATCTCCTTCGGCAGCACGATCCTGCCCTGCCCCTGCGCGGTGGTGCTGGTTTCGATGGCGCGCAGTTCGGCACTGAAGTGATCGCGCGCTCGACGTTCACCGGACCGGGTGACCCGCTCGGTCACCTCGGTCGCCAGCACGCTGTGCCCCGGGAACACCAGGCGCGGGCGATCGGCGGACCGATAGTCGTCGTCATCTATGACGGTGCCGCCGTCGTTCTCGATTCGGATCAACACCATCGTCATGTCCGAGGCATTGGGCACCATGAGCGGAATCCGACTCACCGGCGTATTCATCTGCACGCGATAGCCCAGGTATTTTCGTCCGACGAAGACGAATTCGCGCAGGAAGGCGGCTACCGCTACCGCGATGCCGACCACCGACAGCGCGATGTCGATCGGAAATTCGCTCACCAGTCCCCCACAATGCTCGCCGCCGCGTACAGCGAGTTGAGTTATATCAGAACGTCACCCGTTCGAGTCCCCGCACCAGGCGAGCAACTCCTCGACCGGCCAGGTGTCGATCACCTTATCGGCGGACACGCCGTGTGCGAGTGCGCGTTCGCATCCGTAACCCTGCCAAGCCAATTGGCCAGGTGCGTGGGCGTCGGTGTCGATGCTGAACAAGCAATCCATCTCGACCGCCAGCTCGATCAGACGACCAGGCGGGTCGCGACGTTCGGGGCGGCTGTTGATTTCGACGGCGGTGCCGTAGCGGCGGCAGGCCTCGAAGACGAGTTCGGCGTCGAACGACGATTCAGGGCGGGTGCCACGAGACCCTTCGACGAGGCGGCCGGTGCAGTGGCCGAGGATATCGACATTCGGGTTCGCCACGGCGTAGACCATGCGTTTGGTCATGGTGTCGCGGTCGTCGCGCAGGTGCCAGTGCACGCTGGCGACAACGACATCCAGACGTTCGAGGAGTTCGGCCTGCTGGTCGAGGGTGCCGTCGTCGAGGATGTCGACCTCGATGCCGGTGAGGATGCGAAAGGGCGCCATCTGCTCGTTGAGCTCGGCGATCACGTCGAGTTGACGTAGCAGCCGCTCGGCGGACAGGCCGTTGGCGACTTTGAGGCGCGGGGAATGGTCTGTCAGAGCGCAGTATTCGTGCCCCAGCGCCGCCGCTACGCCCATCATCTCAGCGATCGGACTACCACCATCGGACCAATCCGAATGGGTGTGCAGATCGCCACGCAGCGCCGCGCGCAACTCCTCGCCCGCCGGCGCGATCGGCTTCGCCTCCTTGCGGAGCTCAGCCAGATAGTCGGGCACCGCACCGGCACAGGCCTGTTCGATGATGGCCGCGGTCTTCGGCCCGATTCCGGCCAGCTCACGCCAACTGTGTTCGCTTGCGCGAGTATCGAATTCGCCCGAGGAGAGACCGGCCACGACATCGGCGGCGCGGCGGTAGGCCTTCACCCGGTGCGTTTCCGCGCGACTGCGTTCGAGCCAGAACCCGACCTCGCGCAGCGCCGCCACCGGACCCGGACTCGCCGCCGATGTCATCGCGGCTACTTGATCCGGCCGTACTTGAGGAACGCGACGCCGTCGGCGTACACCCGGCTGGTGATCACCCGGAACCGCTCCGGCGCGGGAAGTTTCGCTCCGCCGCCGAAGAGTGGCCTGCCGGTGCCGAGCACCACCGGATGCAGCTTCAGGAACACCTGGTCGATTTCGGGCAGCAGCGTCTGCGCCAGTTCACCACCACCGCAGAGCCAGATCCCCAGTCCGTCTTCGCGTTTGAGCTCGCGCACCGCGGCGGTCGGGTCCTCGGCGATCAGCTCCACACCCGGCGCGGGCGATTCGGGCAGCGTCGTGGACACCACGAATTGGCGTAGATGTTCGTACGGGCTGGCGGTACCGGTGCGCACCCCGAAGTCGTGGGTCTTGCGGCCCATGATCACGGTATCGAAGTAGATGTTGCCCGCCCCGATGCCGCGCGCCTCGCGCACCTTGGTGGGCAGGGTCTCCGGGTACTGCGAGATGATCGCGGGCCCATGGTCCCCGCCTACCGGAAAGAAATCCAGCGTCCCGTCCTCGGCGGCGATGAAGCCGTCGATCGTCGATGCCACGAAATAGGTCAGCTTGCGCATAACGTCCTCCCTGCACGGACCCGGCCTGTCACGACCTGTCACTGGAAACGTTAGCGTGCCCGGATCAGCGGTGGCGCGGCTTCCGTTGACACTTCGGACAGGAAAACGACGATCGATTCATGAATTGCTCACGAACCAGCAACGTGGCGCACCGATCGCAGGGTTCGTTCGCGCGCCCGTAAGCGGCCAGTGACCGGGCGAAATAGCCGGATTCGCCGTTAACATTCACGTACAGGGCGTCGAACGAGGTGCCACCGACGGCCAGCGCTTCGGTCATCACCGCGGTGACCCCGTCGAGCAGGGTGCGCACGACCGGGCGGGTGAGATCGGCGGCGAGGCGGGTGCCATGCAGACCGGCCCGCCACAGCGCTTCGTCGGCGTAGATGTTGCCGATGCCCGAGATCACCGTCTGATCGAGCAGCACGCGTTTGATCTCGGTGTTCTTGGCGCGGATGGCCGCGACCACGGCCTCGCGGTCGAAGAGTGGGTCGAGCGGATCGCGCGCGATATGGGCCACGGAATCGGGCACCACGGTCCCGTTCACCTCGACGAGGTCAGCGAGCGCCCAGCCGCCGAAGGTGCGCTGGTCGACGAATCGCAGTTCGGCACCGTCACCGAGCACCGCGCGGATGTGCGCGTGTTTCTCGACGGGCGCGCCCGCGGGCTGCACGAGCATCTGACCGCTCATGCCCAGATGCACGACCAGCGCGGTATCGGGCTCGTCGAAGGTGAGCCAGAGATATTTCCCGCGCCGCTGCGCGGAGTCGATCCGCAATCCGGTGAGTCTGGCCGCCAGATCAGCACCACCCGCGACGTGCCTGCGCACAGCTCGCGGGTGGGTGACAGTGACGGTATCGATGGCCCGGCCGACCGCATGATCGGCAAGACCGCGCCGAACAACCTCTACCTCGGGCAGTTCGGGCACGGATCAGGCTTTGTCTGCGGATTCGGCGGTGAGAGCCTTGTAGGCGGTACCGGCGGCCTTCTGCTCGGCTTCCTTCTTGGAGCGGCCGACACCCGAACCGTAAGGATGACCGGCGATCACCGTGGTAGCGGTGAACTCCTTGTTGTGGTCCGGTCCGGTGGAGGTGATCTCGTAGGCGGGCACACCGAGACCGCGCTCGGCGGTGAGTTCCTGCAGGCTGGTCTTCCAGTCGAGGCCCGCGCCCATGCGAGGGCCGCGCTCGAGCAGATCGGCGAACAGGCGAAGCACCACCACGCGCGCGGTTTCGATGCCGTGCTCGAGGTGCACCGCACCGAGCAGCGACTCCATGCCGTCGGCGAGGATGCTCGGCTTGTCGCGGCCGCCGGTGAGCTCTTCGCCCTTACCGAGCAGCAGATACTGGCCGAGTCCGCCGTCGCCGAGGCCACGCGCCACCTCGGCGAGCGCGTGCATGTTCACCACGCTGGCGCGCAGTTTCGCGAGTTCACCCTCGGACTTCTCCGGGTGCTCGGTATACAGGCGCTCGGTGATGCTGAGGCCGAGTACCGAGTCGCCGAGGAACTCCAGGCGCTCGTTGGTCGGCAAACCGCCGTTCTCGTACGCGTACGACCGGTGCGTCAGCGCTAGGCGCAGAAGCTCCGGTCGTACGTCGACACCGAGGGCGGTGAGCAGGCTGGCGTGATCCGCCGCGCCCACATTGTCTTTACTGGCTGTCACGTTGCTAGGAATGATCTACAACGATCAGACTGCAGAGGTGACCTGGCGGCCCTTGTAGGTGCCGCAGGACGGGCACGCGATGTGCGGGAGGGTCTTCTCACCACACGCGCGGTTCGGGCAGGTGACCAGGGTCGGCGCGGTGGCCTTCCACTGGCTGCGCCGCGACCGGGTGTTGGAACGGGACATCCGGCGCTTGGGAACAGCCACGGTACTTCTCCTCTTGGTATTCGCTGACCGCGCGGCATCGCCTGCCGCGGGAGCGGATCGGTATTAGGTGGTGGAACCCTCAGGCGGGGTCGCCGGTACCGGGCTCTTCAGTGGCAAACTTCGCCAACTTCGCCCAGCGAGGGTCCAGTATCTCATGCCCATGATCAGGACCCGCAATCGCCATCCGCACACCGCACTCCGGGCACAGGCCCGCGCAGTCCGGCGAGCACAGCGGCTGCAGCGGAAGCTCCAGCCCGATGGCGTCGAGGATCACCGGCTCGAGGTCGACGAGATCGTCTTCCATGCGGTAGACCTCGGCATCCTCGGTCGTCTGTTCGGTGGTGCTGTCCGGATACGCGAACAACTCCGTCAGACGAATCTCCACCTGGTCGTCGAATGGTTCGAGGCAGCGCGAGCACTCCCCGGCCGTCGGTCCGGACGCCGTGCCGGTGACCAGCACACCCTCCGAGACCGCCTGCAGTTGCAGGTCGAGTTCCACCTCGGCGTCGGCCGGGATGGCGATCAGGTCGAGACCCAGCCGCTCGTGGTCGGTGACAGTGCGACGCAGCTCCCGCATGGTTCCCGGCCGGCGGCCGAGATTGCGGACGTCCAGCACGAAACCCGCCTCCGACACAGGACCATTGGTCTTGCGTGGACGCGTGGGCGAACCGGAACCGGCGGACATCACTGACTCACTAACCTTTGAGGGGATGATGGGCAACCACTCAACAGTACGGCAGGACCCCGTCGGAACTCAAAACGCGCGGTGCGATCAGCGGCGGTGGTCGGCAGCGTATTCGGGGTATTCGGCACCGGGCCCGCTGCGCATCTGCTGGCGACCGCGGGTGATCGAGCGCCGGGTGGTGTTGAGCGTCTCTTCCATCGACGCGAGCCGGTTGCCGAAATCGGCCATCTGCTCGTCGACGTAGTCGTCGCATTCGGTGCGCACCCGGTCGGACTCGGCCTGCGCCTCGTCGATCAGGCGGGCGGATTCGGCGTGCGCGACCCGCACCACCTCGGTCTGCGCGACCAGGCGGGCCTGTTCGGCCTTGCCGTCGGCGACCGAGCGCTCATAGGAGGCCTTGCCCGCTTCGATGGCGCGGTCGGCGTCGATCTGGGCGCGGCCGGTGAGCTCGTCGTATTCGGCGTTGCCGTCGGCGACGACCTGGTCGGCCTCGGCCTGGGCCGAGGTGACGAGGCGGTCGGCGTGGGCGGTGGCCTCGGCGACCATCCGATCGGCGTGATCCTTGGCGTCGGCGAGGATGCGATCGGCCTCGGCGCGCGCGGAGTCGATGGTGGTGCGCGCCTGCTCGTTGGCCGTGGTGACCGTCGTCTCGGCGCCGCTGCGGGCATCGCCGACGATCTTGTCGCGGTGATCGAGGACGTCCTGGGCGTCGTCGAGTTCGCCGGGTAGCGCGTCGCGGACATCGTCGAGGAGTTCGAGGACATCGCCGCGCGGCACGATGCAACTGCGCGTCGGCGGGATGCCGCGCGCCTCTTCGACGATGGCGACCAGTTCGTCGAGTGCTTCGAATACGCGATACATGCTCACTACCCTCCTGCTTCGATCCCGGCGAAACCACTACCGCCGACGCCCAGTGTGCCCTTCTGGGGCGCGTGAGCCGAATGTCGTCGCGGTGTGTCGCGACAGTGTCCAAGATCGCACAGATATCAAGTGGAGTGCGGCCCTCCACTTCGGCTACCATCGGTAAGCACGACAACGCCGTCCGCCGGGAAGCACCGCAGCTCATCCGCTGTTGTACTCACTCGACAGCGACGGTCGTCCACGGAGCGGAGCAGCGTTTGTTCGAGGCTGTTCCACTCGAGCGTCTGTTCATTGGGATCGGAGTCGAACATGACCCTCCTGGAAACCCCTAGGAGTCCGGTGTCGCACGTCGCGGGCATGTTCACTCCCTGGACCGGCCCGTTTCCCGCGGTGGCACCGAGCGAAGTCGCACCCACGCTGCGCCCGCAGTTCGAGGGCGCGCTCACCTACCTGCGCGGCGATCGGGCCCTTCCCCAGCTCTTCCGGTTCGCCCTTGTCGGCGGATCCAGCAATATCGCCTATGTGCTGCTGTTCTTCGCGATGCACAGCGTCGGCCCGCTGATCGCCAACGTGGCCGGGTCGGTGGTCAGTACGGTCATCGCCAACGAATTCCACCGTCAGCTCACCTTCCACGCCACCGACCGGGTCACCTGGTTCACGGCGCAGTGGGAAGGCGGCGGAATCGCGTTGATCGGTCTCGCGATCACCACCGCGGGTTTGGCCGGACTGGATTTCTGGGCGCCCGGTCTGGGCGACATCACCCAAGCCCTGACGGTCCTCGCCATCACCGCCGCGGTCGGCGGCATGCGCTTCCTTGCGCTGAGAGGCTTGTTCCGCCTCCCGGTCCCCGCGACATCCAGCCAGGGCTAGCCGGCCGGGACTCGCGTCGGCGGCCGGCGGTTGGGCGTTCGGCCCAGTCGGCTCCGGTCCGGTGCGCTAACCCTGTTCTGACGAGATCAGCTCTTGCGTTCCGCGATCCGGTCGAGGAGGCGCTTGTGGACGGCCGGCGGGAGCATGTCGCTCACGTCGCCACCCAGGGCCGCTACTTCCTTGACCAGGGAGCTGGACAGGAAGCTCAGGGACGGGTTGGTGGCGATGAAGAAGGTGTCCACGCCGGCCAGTTTGTGGTTCATCTGGGCCATTTGGAGTTCGTAGCCGAAATCGCCCGCGTCGCGCAGGCCCTTGACGATCGCGGTGACGCCTTCCTGCTTGGCGAAGTCCACCGTGAGCCCCTGCCAGGAGGCGACGCGCACGTTCGGCAAGTGCGAGACCGATTCGCGCAGCAGGTCCATGCGCTCCTCGACGGTGAACATGCCCTGCTTCTTGGGGTTCACATTGACGGTGATGATCACCTCGTCGAACTGCGCGGCCGCGCGAGCGAACACGTCGAGGTGACCGTTGGTGACCGGGTCGAAGGAGCCGGGGCACAGTGCTGCAGCCATAGGTCAGACGCTAGCACCGTACTCGGCCAGCTCGACTCTGGTCTCCCCGTATTTACGGGTCTTCAAGGCCACATAGCCTGTGGGCCAGGCGATTTCGGGTGAACGACTCGATCGTTCGACTACCACCAGCGCCTCGGGGGCGAGCCAGCCGTTGCTCGCCAACGCGGTGAGGTCGGCGATCACGTCTTCGGTGCTCACGTCGTAGGGCGGGTCCGAGAACACCACGTCGTATGCCCTCGGCGCGGTCTGTTTCAGCACCGAGGAAACGCTGCCGAGCCGCAATTCGGCACCGGGCAACCCGAGCTCGGCGATATTGGCGCGTACGACCTCGCCCGCCTTGCGGTCGGACTCGATGAGCAGCGCCTGCTCGGCGCCGCGTGAGAGCGCTTCCAAGCCCAGCGCACCCGAGCCCGCGTACAGGTCGAGGACCAGCGTCCCGTCCAGATCGAGGCGGGCATCGATCGCGCTGAACAGGGCTTCGCGCACCCGATCGGAGGTGGGCCTGGTGCCTGCGGGCGGCACCTTCAAGCGCCGCCCGCCTGCCACACCCGCGACGATGCGCGTCATTCCGACTCGCGTGCGACCAGTTCCACCAGCAGGTCGCCGCCCTCGACCTGGGCCACCTTGGTGGTCGCGATCCGGCCGACCACGCCACCGCGCGGCGCGGTGATGGCCGCTTCCATCTTCATCGCCTCGATCGTGCCGACAGTGTCACCGGCGTGGATCTCGTCGCCCTCCGACACCGCAAGGGTCACCACACCGGCGAACGGCGCCGCGATATGCCCTGCGTTGTTCTTGTCGGCCTTCTCCGCCGCGGGCACCTCGGAGGCGACGGAGCGGTCACGCACCGCGACCGGGCGCAACTGCCCGTTCATGATGCACATCACCGTGCGCATGCCCTTCTCGTCGGGCTCGGAGATCGCCTCGAGGCCGATGAGCAGCGTGACGCCCTTCTCCAGCTGCACGCGGTGTTCTTCGCCGCGACGCAGGCCGTAGAAGAACTGGTTCTCCGACAGCCCGGTGGTGTCGCCGTACTTCTCGCGGTGGGTGTTGAATTCGGCGGTCGGGCCGGGGAACAGCAGCCGGTTCAGCGTGGCGCGACGCTCGTCGGACGAGCCGTCGAGCAACTTCTGATCCGCCGGGCTCAACGGGGTCTCGGGCTTGGGCTCGTTGCGCCCGGCCAGCGCCTTGCTACGGAACGGCTCGGGCCAGCCGCCCGCAGGGGTGCCGAGTTCACCGCGCAGGAAGCCGATCACCGAATCCGGGATGTCGTAGCGGCCCGGATCGGCGGCGAAGTCCTCGATGTCGACACCGGTGCCGACCAGCGCGAGCGCGAGGTCACCGACGACCTTCGACGACGGAGTCACCTTGATCAGGCGACCGAGCAGCCGGTCGGCGGCCGCGTACTTGGCCTCGACCTCTTCGAACCGGTCGCCCAGGCCGAGCGCGATCGCCTGCTGACGCAGGTTCGACAGCTGACCACCCGGGATCTCGTGGGTGTACACACGACCGGTCGGCGCGGGCAGGCCCGACTCGAACGGCGCGTAGACCTTGCGCAGCGCCTCCCAGTACGGCTCGAGGTCGCACACGTTGCGCAGGTTCAGGCCGGTGTCGTGTTCGGTGTGCGCGGTAGCGGCCACGATCGCCGACAGCGCGGGCTGTGAGGTGGTACCCGCCATGGCCGCGGACGCGCCGTCGACCGCGTCGGCCCCGGCCTGCCAGGCCGCCAGGTAGGTGGCCAGCTGACCACCGGGGGTGTCGTGGGTGTGCACGTGCACCGGCAGATCGAAGTTACTGCGCAGTGCGGTCACGAGTTTCGCGGCCGCGGGGGCGCGCAGCAGGCCGGCCATGTCCTTGATCGCGAGCACGTGCGCGCCCGCGTCGACGATCTGTTCGGCCAGCTTCAGGTAGTAGTCGAGGGTGTAGAGCTGTTCGTTCGGGTCGAGCAGGTCACCGGTGTAGCTGAGCGCGACTTCGGCTACGGCGGTACCGGTTTCGCGGACCGCGTCGATCGCCGGGCGCATCTGGTCGACGTTGTTGAGCGCGTCGAAGATGCGGAAGATATCGATACCGGTGGTGGCGGCCTCGGAAACGAACGCGCGCGTGACCTGTTCGGGGTAGGGCGTGTAGCCGACGGTGTTGCGACCGCGCAGCAGCATCTGCAGGCAGATGTTCGGCACGGCTTCGCGCAAGGCGGCCAAGCGTTCCCACGGGTCCTCGTGCAGGAACCGCAGTGCCACATCGTAAGTCGCGCCGCCCCAAGCTTCGATCGAGAGCAGTTCGGGGGTCAGCCGCGCGACGTGCCCGGCCACACCGAGCAGACCGTTGGTGCGCACACGGGTCGCCAGCAGCGACTGGTGCGCGTCACGGAAGGTGGTGTCGGTGACGCCGAGCGCCTTCTGCTCGCGCAGCGCCTTCGCGAAACCCTCCGGCCCGAGAGCGAGCAGACGCTGACGCGAACCGTCCGGCGGCGGCAGCGTCAGGTCGACGGCGGGCAGCTTGTCGTAGGGGTACACCGTGGTCGGACGGTCACCGTTGGGCTTGTTGACGGTGACGTCGGCCAGATAGGTCAGGATCTTGGTGCCACGGTCGGCCGACCCACGCGAGGTGAGCAACTCGGGACGCTCGTCGATGAACGAGGTGGTCACCCGGCCCGCCTGGAAATCGGGGTCGTCGAGCACCGACAGCAGGAACGGGATGTTCGTCGTCACGCCACGGATCCGGAATTCGGCCAGCGCGCGGCGGGCGCGCGCGGCGGCGGCGGGCAGGTCGCGTCCACGGCAGGTGAGCTTGACCAGCATCGAGTCGAAGTAGGCGCCGATCTCCGCGCCCAGGTTCGCCCCACCGTCGAGACGGATACCCGCGCCGCCCGGGGTGCGGTAGGCGGTGATGCGGCCGGTGTCGGGGCGGAACCCGTTGGCCGGGTCCTCGGTGGTGATGCGGCACTGCAGCGCGGCACCGCGAATCTGCACCGTCTCCTGACTCAGGCCGAGGTCAGCGAGGGATTCACCCGCCGCGATGCGCAGCTGCGACTGCACCAGGTCGACATCGGTGATCTCCTCGGTGACCGTGTGCTCCACCTGGATACGCGGGTTCATCTCGATGAACACGTGGTTGCCGCGCTCGTCGAGCAGGAACTCCACGGTGCCCGCGTTGATGTAGCCGATCTGGCGAGCGAACGCCACCGCGTCGGCGCAGATCCGTTCGCGCAGTTCCGGTGACAGGTTCGGGGCGGGCGCGAGCTCGATCACCTTCTGGTGGCGACGCTGCAGCGAACAGTCCCGCTCGAACAGGTGCATGACATTGCCGTGCTGGTCGGCCAGGATCTGCACCTCGATGTGGCGCGGGTTCACCACCGCCTGCTCGAGGAACACCGTCGGATCACCGAACGCCGACTCCGCTTCGCGCGAGGCCGCTTCGATCGACTCACGCAACTGCTCGGGCGCGGCGACCCGGCGCATGCCACGACCACCACCACCGGCGACGGCCTTGACGAAGATCGGGTATTCGAGTTCGGCCGAGGCGGTGAGCAATTCGTCGATATCGGCCGACGGCTCGCTGGACTTCAGCGTCGGCAGCCCGGCCGCCTTGGCCGCGGCGATGGCCGTGGCCTTGTTGCCGGCCATCTCGAGGATCTGGGCGGTGGGTCCGATGAAGGTGATGCCCGCGGCGGCACAGGCCGCGGCGAGGTCGGGGTTCTCCGACAGGAAACCGTACCCGGGGTAGATCGCGTCCGCGCCCGCGCTCTTGGCGGCCTCGATGATCGCCTCGATCGACAGATACGCGCGAACCGGGTGACCCTCTTCGCCGATCTGATAGGACTCGGCCGCCTTCAGGCGATGCACGGAATTGCGATCCTCGTACGGGAACACCGCGACCGTTCCGATGCCGAGTTCGTAGGCCGCGCGGAAGGCACGGATAGCGATCTCACCACGATTTGCGACCAAGACTTTCGAGAACATTGGCCTACGGTACCCGGACCCGACCGGCGGCCGGACACGCAAGGTGGCTTCGCAGCAATCTTCACACCGCACACCCGCCCACCTGCGAAGTTGCGTTCATCAGGCCGTCACATCTCACCGCGGAAAGCGGCGTGCGGTGCGCCGCGCACGGTCGGTGCGCAACCGCAGGTCACAGCACTGATCGTGGCGCCTCGGCGCACCGCGTGCCCGCCGAGGGCCTATGCTGGGTGACGCAGCTGGTTCGCCTGCGCGGTGGAAGAGTCGGAGCCCCGACCTCCCGCACAGGCGTCGAATCCGAGTGCGATTCAATTCGCGCCGGGTGAGAGGGAACCCGGTGAGAATCCGGGACTGTCCCGCAGCGGTGAGCGGGAACGACCGCCGTCATCAGCACTGGGCCGCACGCCTGGGAAGCGACGGCCAGTAGGTCGGTCGATCACACGACCGGTGCCCGCGAGTCCGAAGACCTGCCGACTGTGCCGGATACGCCGTATCCGGCGGCCACCGCCTCGTGGATCGGGCGCGCGGACCACCGAAATGCCGGCCTGTCGTGTTCACGACCGGTTCCGGCGGTGTGGCGCGTACCCGCGAAAAGGCGACGGCTCCCCCTGCACGACACTGGAGAATCTCCGTGACTGTTACGCACACCCCGTTCACCGCAACGGTTCTCGGCCTACCGCGCGTCGGCCCGAACCGGGAACTCAAGCGCGCCACCGAGTCCTACTGGGCGGGCCGCGCCGACGCCGCGCACCTGCATTCGGTGGGTCGTCGGCTCCGTCGCGACCAACTCACCGAACTAGCTGCGGCCGGACTGGATTCGGTGCCGGTGGGCACCTTCTCCTACTACGACCAGATGCTCGATGCGGCCGAACTGCTCGGTGCCCTGCCTGCGCGCGTCGCCGGGATCGCCGACCCGCTCGACCGGTATTTCGCGGCCGCGCGCGGCACCGGCACGGTCGCTCCGCTGGAGATGACCAAGTGGTTCGACACCAATTACCACTACCTGGTACCCGAAATCGACGCGACGACCACCTTTTCCCTGCACCCGGGCAAGCTGCTGACCGAACTCGACGAGGCGATCGAGCTGGGCCTGCCCGCGCGGCCGGTAGTGATCGGTCCGATCACCTTCCTGAAGCTGGCCAAGGCCGCCGCCGGGACCGCGCTGGAGCGGCTACCCGAACTGCTGCCGCTGTATCTGGACCTGCTGGCCCAGCTGGCGGACGCGGGCGCGCGGTGGGTGCAGCTCGATGAGCCGGTGCTGGTCACCGACCTCAGCGACGCAGAGCTCGCCCTGGTCGGCCAGACCTACAGCGCGCTGTCGGCCGCGCCGCACCGGCCCGCGATCCTGGTCGCCACCTACTTCGGGCACCCCGATGCCGCCCTGGCGGTGCTGGCCGAGACCGAGATCGAAGGTGTCGCTCTCGATTTCACCGCGGGCACCGAGGTCTCGGCGGTCGCCGCGCTGCCCGCCCTGGCTCGCAAACTGGTGGTGGCGGGTGTGGTCGACGGGCGCAACATCTGGCGCGCCGACCCCGACGCGGCCCTGGGCACCCTGGGCACCCTGCTCGGCAGCGCCGGCTCGGTGGCCGTGTCGAGTTCGTGCTCGCTGCTGCATGTGCCGTATTCGCTGGCCTCGGAGACCGGGCTCGACGAGCGGCTGCGCTCGTGGCTGGCCTTCGGCACCGAGAAGGTCGGCGAGGTGCGCGTCCTGGCGACCGCCCTCACCGCGGGCGTCGACGCCGTCGCCGACGAGCTGGCCGCGGCCCGCGCCGCCGCCGACTCACGCCGCACCGACCCGCGCCTGCACAACGCCCAGGTCCGCGACCGATCGGCCGCGCTCGACGAGAACGATCTGGCTCGTTCCCCGGCCGACGAGCGGCGCGCACTGCAGCGCGATCACCTCGACCTGCCGGTGCTGCCGACCACCACCATCGGCTCCTACCCGCAGACCTCGACCATCCGGCTGGCCCGCGCGGCACTGCGCAAGGGCGAGATCGACCAGGCCGAGTACGTGCGGCGGATGCGGGCCGAGATCGCCGACGTGATCGCCCTGCAGGAGACGCTCGGCCTCGACGTGCTGGTGCACGGCGAACCGGAACGCAACGACATGGTGCAGTACTTCGCCGAACTGCTCGACGGTTTCGCCGTCACCGAGGCGGGCTGGGTGCAGTCCTACGGCACCCGCTGCGTGCGCCCGCCGATCCTGTTCGGCGACGTCACCCGGCCCGAACCGATGACGCTGTCGTGGATCGGCTACGCCCAGTCGCTGACCACCAAGCCGGTCAAGGGCATGCTCACCGGCCCCGTGACCATCCTGGCGTGGTCGTTCGTCCGTGACGACCAGCCGCTGGGCGACTCGGCCCGCCAGGTCGCGCTCGCCATCCGGGACGAGACCGTCGACCTGGAAGCCCAGGGCGCGCGGATCATCCAGGTCGACGAGCCCGCCCTGCGCGAGCTGCTGCCGCTGCGGGCGGCCGAACAGCCCGCTTACCTGCGGTGGTCGGTGGACGCGTTCCGCCTCGCCACCGCGGGCGTCGCCGACACCACCCAGGTGCACACGCACCTGTGCTACTCGGAGTTCGGCGAGGTCATCTCGGCGATCGCGGGCCTTGACGCCGATGTCACCTCGATCGAGGCGGCCCGCTCGCACATGGAGGTCCTCGACGATCTGAACGCGGCCGGTTTCGCGCTCGGCGTCGGGCCGGGTGTCTACGACATCCACTCGCCGCGGGTGCCGTCGGTCGAGGAGATCACCCGCTCGCTGTCGGCCGCGTTGAAAGCGGTTCCCGCCGAGCGCCTCTGGGTGAACCCCGACTGCGGCCTCAAAACCCGCGGCCCGGTGGAGGTCGAAGCGGCACTGCGCAACCTGGTGGCAGCCGCGGCGACCCTGCGCTGACCTGACCACTGCCCCGGCGGTCTTCGCGTCCGTTCGGGGCAGTGTGTGCCGGGAGGGGGTCGGGCGAACTCCCGACTGCGATTTGCCCGATAGGAGTTCGCTATCTCTACCGAAACAGCTGGAACAGGCGTATTTTCGGGAGCGGCGTCCAGCGGAAGGTGACGGCAGCGAATTTCCCCGATGTGCCCGGCACACCGGGGAGCCGGTGTGCCCGACCAGCGCACTCTTCGCACGTTACGCACGAGTAGTGTCGCGTAAAATCCCTTGCAGCACTGGACATCTCCGCGAGTATTCACGTCTTTCAGCGAATATTGCGAACAAGTCGCGTTAGGATCTTCGTCGTGCGGAAGATGTACGCGGGGGCCAGGCTACGAAGGCTGCGCGAAGAACGGCGGATGACCCAGGCAGCGCTAGCGAAGTCGCTTGACCTCTCACCCAGCTATCTCAATCAGCTAGAGCGGGATCAGCGGCCGCTCACCATTCCTGTTCTGCTGAAACTCAACTCGACCTTCGACCTCGACGTGCAGTTCTTCGCCGCCGACTCCGACGCGCGGCTGGTCTCGGACCTGCACGAGGTGCTGGTGGAGGCCGCGGGCGGCGGCGACACCGCACCGATCACCGAGGTCGAGGAACTGGCCACCAGGCTGCCCGAGGTGGCGCGCATCGTGATCGCGATGCACCGACGGCTGCGCGCGGCGACCGACCAGCTGGACCTGTTGTCCTCGCGCGTCGACACGCCAACCGGCGCGCCGGGCGCACCGATGCCCTACGAGGACGTGCGCGACTTCTTCTACGACCACCGCAACCACATCGCGACCCTCGACCACGCCGCCGAGCAGCTGTTCGAGGAATCCGGTCTGAGCATCGGCTCGCTGGATCGTCAGCTGGCCAGGATCGCCGAGGAACGCGCGGGCGTCACGGTGCTGGTGCGCGGCGACGGCGCCGACCCGGCCATCCCGAAACGCCACTACGACCCCGACACCCGCACCCTCACCCTGGCCAGGCGGCTGCGTCCAGGGCAGCGGGCCTTCCAGATCGCGACCACGTTGGGCCTGCTGCTCTACGGCCGCGAGATCGACAACGTGCTCGCCGAATCCCGGGCGCTCACCGGCGAATCCCGCACGCTGGCCCGGGTCGGGCTGGCCAACTACTTCGCCGGCGCGCTGATCCTGCCCTACGGGCGATTCCTGCGTTCGGCCGAGGAACTGCGCTACGACGTCGACCTGCTCGCCCTGCGTTTCGAGGTCGGTTTCGAGACGGTCTGCCATCGGCTGGCCACCCTGCAACGTCAGGGACAGCGCGGTGTGCCGTTCTTCCTCGTCCGCACCGACCGGGCAGGCAACATCTCGAAACGCCAGTCCGCCACCGCTTTCCACTTCTCGCGGGTCGGTGGCAGCTGCCCGCTGTGGGTGACCCACGAGGCCTTCGCCCATCCCGGTCGCATCCTCACCCAGATCTCGGAGATGCCCGACGGGCGTCGCTACCTCTGGATCGCGCGCACTACCCCCGCCGCGGCGCAGGGCTTCGGGACGGCGTCGAAGAACTTCGTCGTCGCGCTGGGCTGCGATATCGAATACGCCGATCGGCTCGTGTACTCGCAGGGAATGCAAGTGGACGATCCGCAGGTGGCTGTGCCGATCGGCGCGGGGTGCAAGGTGTGCGAGCGGCCGTCGTGCCCGCAGCGCGCGTTCCCGCAGATCGGGCGCCCGCTCGCCGTGGTCGAGCACACCAGCACCGATCTGCCGTATCCGCGGTTGCCACACACCACCGCGAACGCCGTCACGCGATCGGCGCCGGCCTAGCCGCTGTGGCGCCGAGCTCGTTCGGCGGTCAGGATTTGGCGAGGTATTCGATGCGTTCGCCGTCGACGGCGGCGTGCATCATGCCCGCCAAGCCCGGGTGCTTCACCAGACCCGGGTCCTCGGCGACGACCTGGCGGGCGAGTTCCTGTGCGGCGGTGATCACTTCGAGGTCGTCGAGGAGCGAGAGCAAGCGCAGCGACCGGGCGGTGCCGGACTGGGCCGAGCCGAGGACGTCACCTTCGCGGCGCTGACGCAGGTCGAGCACCGAGAGTTCGAAGCCGTCGGTGGTCGCGGCGACGGCCTCGAGGCGCGCCATCGCCGTGCCGCCGGGCGCGGCATCGGTGACCAGCAGGCACAGACCGGGGTGCTTGCCGCGGCCGATGCGACCGCGCAGCTGATGCAGCTGGCTCACGCCGAACCGGTCGGCGTCGACGATCACCATGACGGTCGCGTTCGGTACATCGACACCGACCTCGACCACGGTGGTGCAGACCAGCACGTCGATGGTGCCGTCATTGAATTGGCGCATCACGTGGTCTTTTTCATCGGACGGCAGCCTGCCGTGCAACAGGCCGACCCGCACCCCCGCCAGCGGACCGGCGCCCAGCGTCTCGTACATCTCGACAGCGGCCGCGGTGGTCGGCCCTTCCTTCTCGGCCTTCTTGCCCTTGGCCGGTGGCGCGTCGGGATCCTCCCCGATGCGCGAGCACACCACGTACGCCTGCCTGCCCTGGCCGACCTCTTCGACGATGCGTTCCCACGCCCGATCCACCCAGCCCGGATGCAGTTTGCGTGGCACGACTTTCGACACGATCGGCGATCGACCCTTGGGAAGCTGGGTGAGCGTGGAGGTTTCGAGGTCGCCGAGGGTGGTCATCGCGATGGTGCGCGGGATCGGGGTGGCGGTCATCACCAGCAGATGCGGGCTGATGCCGCCTTTCGCCTTGGCGCGCAACGCGTCTCGCTGCTCGACCCCGAAGCGGTGTTGCTCGTCGACCACGACGAGGCCGAGGTCGTAGAACTCGACGGCATCCTGGATGAGGGCGTGGGTGCCGATGACGATGCCCGCCTCGCCGGTCATCGCGTCCAGCAGCGCCGCCTTCTTCGCGGCCGTCGACATCGATCCGGTGAGCAGTACGACCTTGGTCGAGTTCTCGGCGGCACCGAGTTCGCCCGCGTTACCGAGGTCACCGAGCATCGCGCGCAACGACCGATAGTGTTGCGACGCGAGGACTTCGGTCGGCGCGAGCAGTGCGCACTGGCGGCCCGAGTCCACCACTTGCAGCATCGCGTTCAGCGCGACGATCGTCTTGCCGGAGCCCACCTCGCCCTGGAGCAGGCGGTGCATCGGGCGGGTGCGGGAGAGGTCCTCCGAGATCTCCGCGAGCACCTGCTGCTGGCCCTCGGTGAGTTCGAACGGCAAGCGCTCGTCGAAGTCGGCGGCGATGCCGTCCGCCGAGGGTGGGCAGGCCGGGGCGGTGCGGCCCTCTACCTCGTGGCGACGCTCGGCCAGCACGAGCTGTAGCGCGAGCGCCTCGTCGAAACGGAGCCTGTCCCTTGCCTTCTCGATGTCGAGCTGGTGCTCGGGCAGGTGGATCAGGCGCAGCGCTTGCGCGAGCGGAAGCAGTTGACGTTCCTCGCGCAGGTCGGCGGGCAGCGGGTCCTCGATGGGGTCGAGCTGGTCGAGCACCTGCCGGATGCAGGCCAGCAGGTCCCAGCTCTGCACCTTCGCGGTCGCCGGATACACGGGCACGAATTCGCGCTCGAAGAACGCGGCATCGACGCCCCCAGCGCCTTTCGCGCTCTGCGCCAGGCCGCGCAGGGCACCGCTGCCGCGCACGGAGGTGAGTTCCTCCACGCCGGCTTCCGCCTTGTCGGGCAGGATCAGGTAGTCGGGGTGCGAGAGGTTCCAGCGGTCGGGGCGCCACCAGTGGACGGTGCCCGACATCATCGCTCGCACACCTTCTTTCACCAGATAGCGCACTTTGTCACCGTTGAAGAAGGTCGCCTCCAGCGGGCGCTGCGCACCGGTGTCGAGCTGCACCTTCAACAGGGAGCCGCGGCGGTTCTTCATCGGGCGCAGTTCGGTTTTCGTGATCCGTCCGATCACGGTGATGTGCGCGCCCTCCTCGGGTTCCTCCTCGGTGAGCGGCTGCCCCTGGGTGGCGTAGCGCACCGGATAGTGACGCAACAGATCCTCGACGGTGGTCATGTCGAACGCCTCGGTCAGCCGGTCGGCCGCCTTGACGCCGAGCACGTGGTCGAGCCGGTCACTCAACGTCGCCATCTACTCGACCCCTATCTGCACCAGATCCGCTTGCTGTCCACCGGAATACACGACCACCTCGACGCCGGGGAAACCGGCCGTCACGTGATCGGCGAGCACCTGCGCCAGCTCGGGCCCCGCGTCGGCGCCCATCAGCAATGTCACCAATTCCCCACCGAGACCGAGCATCCGGTCGAGCAGGATGCGTCCCGCGCCGACCACATCGGGGTCGATCACCACCACATCGTGCCCGACCAGGCCCAATCCGTCACCAGGGGAACACATTCCGACCATGGTCAGGGCCCGCACCCGTGCCGCCCGCAACGCACCCCACCGGGTGGTCGCCGCCGCCTCCGACATCGCGAACGCGTCATCCACCGCGATCCGCCCCCGATCGTGCACGGCCAGCGCCGCGAGTCCCTGCACCATCGACGCGCTCGGCAGCAACAACACATCGCGCGACCCGTCACGCGCGGCCACACCGACCGCGACGAGTTCCTGCGCGGGCAGTGCCCCGTTGGGCAAGACCAGCACTTCCCGATTCGGCATCGCGCGGATCGCCCGCAGCAGGGTGCTCGTATCGACCTGCCGATCCTCCCGCAACACCACCGCCCCGGCATCTTCGAACAGGCGCGCGGCAGCAGCGCCGGCAGCCACCGCGAGGACACCACGGTCCGCGCGGGCATCGTGATCGGCCGGGCCTGCACGCCCGTCGCCGGTCGCCGGCACGGCATCTCGTTCCACGGGGCGCACGGGTCGACCACCGGCACCGCGCGCGTGCGGCTCGCACGGCGCGGAGTTGTCGGGCGCGCCGTCCCGGCCCTGCGTGTGATGTGTGGCGAGGCCGTCGACGCGGAGCTCGTGGTGGCCGCCGAGTGTCGCGGTCACCGCGAAACTCTCGATTCGGATCGCGGTCACGGGCCCTACCGCGAGCCCGGCCTCGATCGCGGCCCCCGCGTCACGGCAGTGCACATGGGCGGACCAGGTGCTGTCACCGTCACCGACCACCACCACCGAGTCGCCGAGCACGGCCAGCCGATCCCGCAGCCCACCGGCGGCGGCGTCATCGGTGCCGGAGATCACGTACATGACCTCGAAATGCGGATCGGCCGCCTGATCCCGGCGATCGTGGTCGTCACCGAAGTCGGGATGCCTGCGGTCCTGGTCACCCCGCGACGGGCGCGATTGTTCGTCAGCTGTACTGCCCGCGGTGCCGGCGGCAGGCTCGCCAGCTCGGCTGTTCTGGTCGTCGGGGTGCCGGTGTGGGCCGTGGTCGGCTCGTTCACCCCTGGTGTACCTGACGCGATGGGGTGCGACACCGCAGACTTCGGCCACGAGGCAGTCGAGCAGCACCAGCAGCCCGCGCGCCCCCGCGTCGACGACTCCGGCCGCGCGCAGCACGCCCAGCTGTGCCGGTGTCTCGCTCAGGGCGCGTGCGGCACCGGCGGCGGCGGATCGGGCGACAGTCACGAGGGACTGATCGGTGGACTCGGCGGCCGCCACCGCGGCACGATCGAGAACTGTCAGGATCGTGCCCTCGACCGGGGCACTGAGCCCGGTTCGCACGAGCACCGCCGACCGCCGCAGGGCCACCTGCAGCCGCTCCCCGGTCAACGGACCGGCGACGACGGCCTCGGCGATCCCGCGCAGCACCTGCGACAGGATGATCCCCGAGTTCCCGCGCGCGCCCACCGTCGCGCCGCGCGCCAGGGCCTGGGCGATGAGGTGCGGCGAAGGCCTGCCGACACCCCCGCTGTGATCGTCGGCACAGGGTTCGTCGCGGGCGGCGAGGCTCGACAACTCCCCCTCGACAGTGCCGAGGGCTTCCTGCCTTTCGGGGACGCCGACAGCGGCGGATCGGACATCCAGCACCGCCCGGTCCGCGGCCGCGACGGCCGCTCGCATGGTGGCGAGGAGGTTGGTGCCGGTGTCGGAGTCGGCGATGGGGAAGACGTTGAGTGCGTCGATCTCGGCACGGCGCAGTTCTAGGTCGGCGCGGCAATTGCGTGCCCAGACCAGCAGGTCGGGGCCGTCGAGAGACTCCCGCACGTGCGCCACCGCCACCTCGCTCCCCGTTCTACGTGCCCGCGCGCCGAGCACGCACGCCAGGTTAGCGGCAGCGACCGACCGCGCCTCACTGAGCGCCGCCGCCGAGCGTCCACAGCCCCGCGCACGGCCGGGCGCGGGCAGCGGTACGCTGACCTCGGACGGGCCCTCATCCGGGCTGTGCTCGGCGATTCGACCGGGATACCCGGTTTGGAACTTCGAGGCCCGGCCCGCTAGTCTTGCAGGGTTGCCTCGTGCGGCCCACGTGGGTCTGCGCTGGCCGACGTCAGTCGGCAAGGCATTTGACGACATCAGTTTCCGGTTCAGCGGGCATTCGTGCGCCGCTGGCCGCTTATGACATGAAGGAGCTCGCGACATGGCTGCCGTTTGCGACGTCTGCGCCAAGGGCCCCGGTTTCGGGAAGTCGGTCTCGCACTCGCACCGGCGCACCAACCGTCGCTGGAACCCGAACATCCAGACCGTGCGTGCGCAGGTTGCCCCTGGCAACACCCGCCGGATGAACGTGTGCACCTCCTGCCTGAAGGCGGGCAAGGTCGTCCGCGGCTGATTTTCAGCCCGTACATTCTGCCGACAGTGCCCCGGCACCCTTCGTGGGTGATCCGGGGCTTTGTCGTACCACGGCCCGGCCTCCTCGTCCGGACTCGTCGTGGCTGACTGGCGGATCGCACCGCTGACCGCGACCCGGGTCACCGAACTCGCCGCCTGTCACATCGCCAGCTGGCGCGAGGCCTACGGGACTCTCGTTCCCGCGCACATCCTCGACGGCTTCGACCTCGAACGCTCCGCGATCACCTGGGAACGTCGCCGGGCAGGCGGCCGCCACCAGCTGCCGGTCGCGCTGGCCGGCGACCGGCTGATCGGCTTCGCCGCTGGGACGAACTCGGCTCGCCACCCCGAGGCCGGCCTGCCCGCGTCCACCGAAGCCGAACTCGAAGCGCTCTACGTTCGCAGCGCCTGGCACGGTACCGGCGTCGCCGACGCGCTGATCGACGCGGCCGTGCCAGGCTCGCCGTGCACCCTCTGGGTCTTCGCCGACTATCCGCGCGCCCACGCCTTCTACCGCAGACACGGCTTCACCGACACGGGCATCCGCCGCACCGACCCCTTCACCCTGCTCCCCGAACAGTTGTGGCGCCGCGCTCGCCGCTGAAGCCAAGGCACGGTCCGTTCGCGGCTCTGCGCCGAACACCGGGCCCACGAGGTAGTACTTCTCGCCGTGTGGATCTCCGCAGCGAACCCGATGACGGCGAAGGGGTTCGCCCGAGCGTGACGACCGGGAACGGCGCCGATTAGGGTGACGCCCATGAGTACCACCGAACCGGTCCCCGCCGCCGAGATCATCGACGGCGTGCTCCAACTGACCATCGCCACCTCCGCCGCGGGCACCTCGATGGATTTCGATCTGATCAACGCGGGCACCGCGGCCCTGCGCGCACTCGACCCATCGGTCGGCGCCGTGCTGCTCACCGGCGCGGGCGCGAACTTCTGCGCGGGCGGCAACGTCCGCAATTTCGCCGCGTCCGATGACCGCGGTGCCTACCTGCACCAGCTGGCCGACGAGCTCCACGATTTCGTCCGCGCACTGGCGGATGCCCCCGTCCCCGTGGTCGCCGCCGTACAGGGCTGGGCGGCGGGCGCGGGCATGAGCCTGGTCTGCGGCGCCGACATCGCGATCGGCGGCCCGTCGACGAAACTGCGCCCCGCCTACCCCGGCATCGGCTTGTCGCCCGACGGCGGCATGTCCTGGCTGCTCCCCCGCATCGTCGGCCTGAGCCGCGCCACCGAGATCCTGCTCACCGACGCCGTCATCGACGCCGAAGAAGCCGTCCGCCTCGGCATCCTGAGCCGCACAGTCGCCGACGACGACATCCGCGCCGAAGCCCTGCGCGTAGCGCAAACCTTCGTCAACGGCCCCCGCGCCACCTACGCGGCCATGAAAAAACTGCTGGCCCAGTCGCCCACGGCGATCCTGGACCAGCAGCTCGACGCCGAACGCGACAGCATCTCAGCCGCCGCCGACAGCAAAACGGGCCAAGAAGGCGTAGATGCCTTCGTAGCCAAGAGAAAACCGAACTACGTGGGCCTCACTTAAGAGTCACCCACTCCCGCGAGTGAACTGACCCACCTGACGCGACCGCGCCACGCAGGAAAGCCAGCCACCACGGGTTTTCGGCCGCCTCGCATCCGAAGGGCGAGACGGAACGCCGAAGGCGCAGTATCGCTCTCGGATGCGAGGTAATCAGGGCCGAAAACCCAGCGGTGCCAGCCGCTTTAACACGCTGCGCCGAGGGCGCTGAAGGTGTTCTGCAGGAGGCAGGTCACCTTCGCGTTCACGCCCGAGGAAATCGTGGAGGTGCCGGTGGAGGTCCATTCCTCGCCGACCTGGGTGGTGGCCACCGGGGCGGCCTGCTCGTTGTAGGGCTCGAGCTGCAGGCCAGCGGCGGAAGCCGAGCCCGCGCCCGCGGTAATGGCGGCGGCGACGGCGGCGGTCGCGAGGGCAGCGCGAACGGTGGAGATGTGCATCGGGTTGTGCTCCTTCATCATTCTCTTCTGGTGCGGGCGACGCCCCGGGTCAGGGCAGCCGCCAGTCGACGGGGTCGGCGCCGAGTTCGTCGAGCAGTTCGTTGACCCGGGAGAACGGTCGTGAACCGAAGAACCCGCGCGAGGCGGAAAGTGGTGAGGGGTGCGCCGATTCGACATAGGGCACCTCGGCGTCGACGAGGGTGGGCTTGAGCGAACGCGCGTCGTTGCCCCACAGCACGGCCACGAGCGGCTCGTCGCGCGCGACCAGCGCCCGGATCGCCTGCTCGGTGACCGCTTCCCAGCCTTTGCCGCGATGCGAGGCGGGCGCGCCGGGGGTGACGGTGAGGACCCGGTTCAGCAGCAGCACACCCTGATCCGACCAGGGGCTCAGGTCGCCACAGGTCGGCGTATCGAAGCCGAGGTCCTTGCAGTATTCGGCGAAGATGTTGGACAGGCTGCGCGGGACGGGCGAAACCTGCGGTGTCACAGAGAAACTCAGCCCCATCGCGTGGCCGGGCGTCGGGTAGGGATCCTGGCCGACGATGAGCACGCGCACCTTGTCGAACGGGCGCCCGAACGCACGCAGCACGTTCTCCCCTTCGGGAAGATAGCCGCGGCCTGCCGCGTTCTCCTCGCGTAGGAACTCGCCCATTTCGCTGATGCGGTCAGTGACCGGCTCCAGTGCCCGGGCCCAGCCCGGATCGATGATCTCCGACAGTGGTTTGGCACCCATGACCGCACAACCTATCGTTCGTCGCCGGTGAGCGTGGCGTCCGCCCCACGGAACGATTCCCAGCCGGTGCCGCCGGTGGGTGCGATGCCGTCGACCGTGACGCCACTGCCTGCGGTGACGACGCCGATCGGCCGCCAGCCCGCCGGTAGCGCGATGTCGGCAGACCAGGTTCCGGCGAAGGCGTGGTCCTCGCCCCCGGCCAGAATCCATTGCGCGGCATCGGCATCGAGCAGCTTCGCGACTGCGGAGAGTCCGGGATCGGACAGCGCCGAGCTGTGGACATCGATCGCGACCTTCGAGGCGGTGGCGAGATGTCCGAGGTCGGCGAGCAATCCGTCGGAGATGTCGGTGAGCGCGGTCGGGGTGTGCGTGCCGAACGCGTCGATCACCGCCGCGTAGGGCGGCTGCGGAACACGATGTGTCGCAAGGGCATAGGTGAACTCGGGATCGGCGAGGTCCGCGTCCCCGGTCAATACGGCCAGCCCGGCACCGGACCAGCCGAGTTCGCCTGCCACCGCGACGATGTCGCCGACCATCGCACCGGATCGAGTGATCGCGGACTGCCCGCCCAGATCGCCGAACGCGGTCACCGAGACGACCAGCTGTTCGCTGTGCACCAGATCGCCGCCCGCGATCGACCCCCCGGCGCGGCTCGCCTCGATCCACATCCCGTCGGCGATCCCCTCGACCACCGGCACGGGGGTGTCGGCCGGGCAGCCGAGCGCGACCACGAACGCCGTCGGCCGCGCCCCCATCGCCACCACGTCGGCGGCGTTCTGCGCGATGGCCTTGCGGCCGATGTCGACGGGCGAGGACCAGTCGAGCCGGAAGTGCCTGCCTTCGACGAGCATGTCGGTGCTCACCACGAACCGCCCGTCGGGCGCGGCGATCAGCGCGGCGTCGTCACCGGGTCCGAGCAGCACGTGCGCGGCCTGCTCCCGACCGGCGTTGATACGGTCGATCAAGGCGAATTCGCCCAGCTCACGCACCGTCTGCGGACGGCTGTCCTCGCTGATGGCCGACCCCTTCCCACTGTGCTGCTGACCGACGAAATCGCCCCGACGGTACCCTTTCGGAGGCGATCGGGCACCACCGACGGTGCAGGCGAACCCGCGAACGGAAGGACCACACAGCTATGGCGGACTCGACACCGGAGGATCGCGACGAGGCGACCACCCCCGAGGACACCGCCACCACCGACGCGAAACCGTCGATCGGCGAGCAGACACCGGCCGACACCGACGCGTCAGGCGACGAGGCGGCGTCCACCGGGAACACCCCGACTTCAGCGGATCCCACCGTCGACATCGCGAAGGCGAGCCCCGCTGCCGAAGCAGACCCCGATGCCGAAGCAGACGACGCCGACCTCGAGACACACCACTCCCCCGCGCTCATCGCCACCGCGGTCGCCCTGCCCGTCGTCCTGATCGTCGCCGTCTTGGTCGCCGCCTTCATCGCCCTGCGCGCCCCTGTCGAACGCGAACCCCTCGCCCTCGGCCCCGTCCCGGCCCCCGCCGCCGACGGCCCCGCCTGCCAAGCCCTGCTCCCCGCCCTGCCCGCCGAGCTCGGCGACTACACCAAGGCCACCCTCGTCGAGCCGGCCCCGCCGGCCACCCGCGCCTGGCAGCTCCCCGAGGGCGGCGACCCGATCACGCTGCGCTGCGGCCTCG
Source organism: Nocardia sp. FBN12 (assembly GCF_050320175.1). Classification (GTDB taxonomy): domain Bacteria; phylum Actinomycetota; class Actinomycetes; order Mycobacteriales; family Mycobacteriaceae; genus Nocardia. The sequence goes on from NZ_CP190048.1 coordinate 4,190,566, forward strand.
ACCGCCCCCTCGAATTCAACCGCGCATCCCCGCTCACCGTGATCGACGGCGTGAAGTGGTTCCAGGTCCGCGACGAGGTCGGCAAGACCGGCACTTGGTTCGCCGTCGACCGCGAGACCTATATCGCCCTGACCGTCCCCGACGGCTCCGGCACCAGCGCGGTCCAGACCGTCTCCGACACCATCAACGCGAATCTGCCTGCCCGCGAACCGACTCCGGGCGAACTCTGAGTTAACAGCCTGGGGCCGTAAGGCTTTCGAGCACAACCCCGCCGAAAGCCTTACCGCAGAACAGAACTAGCGCAGCCCGGTCCCGCGTGCGACGGCGGTCTCGATCAGCGTCGACACCAGCGTCGGGTAGTCGATCCCGGTGGCTTCCCACATCCGCGGGTACTGCGAGATCGGCGTGAAGCCGGGCATCGTGTTGATCTCGTTGATCACCGGACCGTTCTCGGTGACGAAGAAGTCGACCCGTGCCAGCCCCTGGCAGTCCAGCGCGCGGAACGCCCGCACCGAAAGCTCCCGGATCTCGTCGGCGACATCGTCGTCGAGCTTGGCGGGCACATCGAATTCGCACACGTCGTCGAGGTATTTGGTGGCGAAGTCGTAGAACTCGGGCGCTGCCGTGTCGGCATCGGGCATCCGGATCTCGGAGACGACGCTGCCGCGCACCGCGCCGTCGGCGAATTCCAGTACGCCACACTCGACTTCGCGTCCCACGATGCCCGCTTCGACGATCACCTTCGGGTCGTGCGCACGGGCGGCGGCGATAGCCGCGGGGAGATCGGCCCAGTCGGTGATCTTGGTGATGCCGATCGAGGAACCACCGCGCGCGGGCTTCACGAAGGCGGGCAGCCCGATCCGAGTGCGGTCGGCCGCCGGCAGGGTTTCGACACCCGGCCGCAGCACAACCTGCACGCCGACGGGCAGGTTCTCGGCCGCCAGCAATTTCTTGGTGAACTCCTTGTCCATCCCCGCCGCACTGGCGAGAACGCCCGCACCGACATACGGGATCCCGGCGAGTTCGAGCATGCCCTGGAGCGTGCCGTCCTCGCCGAAGGGCCCGTGCAGGATCGGGAACACCACGTCAACATTGCCCAGCACCGCGTGCGAGTCGAGCGCGACCAGCGCACCGGAGCGGCTGGGGTCAGCGGCCAGCGTGAGGGCCGTCCCCGACGCGTCGACCTGCGGCTGCACACCGTGACTCAGCGCCAGCTCGCCGATCCCGTCGGCCAGCACCCAGCCACCGGCGGGGGTGATGCCGATCGGCACCACCTCGTAGCGCGCCGGATCGAGGTTGCGCAGCACACTGCTCGCCGACACACACGAGACGGCGTGCTCGCTGCTGCGCCCGCCGAACACCACAGCTACCCTGATCCGTTCCGTCATGAACGTCACCGTAGTAGGTTCGCGCCGCTGTGGCGCTATCGCCCTTATTCGGGCTTGATCCGCCTGCCGAGCAGGCTGCCGACCGCCTCGCTCACCGATAGCCCCTCATGACACACCTTGTGCACCGCGTCGGTGAGCGGCATCTCCACCCCGTGCTCGGCGGCAAGGGCCCGCACCGATGTGCACGACTTCACACCTTCGGCCACCTGCCCATTGGTCGCCTCCTGAGCGGCGGCCATCGAGCCGCCCGCGCCGAGCACATACCCGAAGGACCGGTTGCGCGACAACGGCGAGGTACAGGTAGCCACCAGATCGCCGACGCCCGCGAGCCCGGCCAAGGTCACCGGTTGCGCCCCGAGCGCGACGCCGAGCCGCATCACCTCGGCGAGCCCGCGCGTGATCAGGCTCGCGACCGAGTTGTCGCCCAGACCCATTCCCGAGGCGATACCGCACGCGAGCGCGATGACGTTCTTGCACGCGCCACCGATCTCACAGCCGATCACATCGGTGTTGGTGTACGGCCGGAAATATCCGGTGGCACACGCTCGCTGCGCTGCCCCGGCCCGCTCGGTGTCGGTGCACGCGATCACCGTCGCCGCGGGCTGGCGTTCGACGATCTCGTGCGCCAGATTCGGACCCGACAGCACCGCGATCCGGCTCGGCTCGGCCCCGGTGACCTCCGCGATCACCTGACTCATCCGCAGCAGCGACCCGGTCTCGATCCCCTTGGCCAGACTCAGCAAGGTGGCATCGGCGCCGATATCGCCCTTCCACAGATCCAGATTCGCCCGCAACGACTGCGACGGCACCGCGAGCACCACCAGATCCGCCCCGTCCAGCGCGACCCGGTGATCGTCGGTCCCCCGCACCGGCGGCAACTGCACGCCGGGCAGGTAGAACGGATTGCGATGCTCGGTGTCGAGCGCCTGCGCCACCTCGGCCCGTCTGGCCCAGATCGTGACGTCGGTCCCCGCCTCGGCCAACACCTTCGCGAACGCAGTACCCCACGACCCCGCACCCATTACCGCCGCCCTCGTCATCAGCCCAATATGCCATGCAAGGATCGAAGCCATGCACACCGTGCACGCCGTGATGGCGGTCAAACACATCGACCGGGCCAAGAGCAGGCTCGCGAGCGAGCTGAGCACCGAGCAACGCGCCCAGCTCGTGCTGGCCATGTTCACCGATACCGTCGTGGCCGCCACCGCCGTGCCCGAGGTGTCGTCGCTGACCGTGGTCACCCCCGACCCGCTGGTCGCCGCCCGAGCCCGCGAGCTCGGCGCGCACGTGATCGATGAACCGCCCGCAGGCGACGATCCACTCAACACGGCACTGGCCGCGGGTGCTCGCGATGTGCGCGATCGCCACGGACCCACCCACCTGCTCGCCCTCCAGGCCGATCTGCCCGCCCTGCGCACGGCCGAATTGGCCGACGTGCTCGCCGTCGCCGTCGGTACTCGCTCGGTGGTGATCGATCACACGGGCACCGGCACCGCCGCATTGCTGGTCCGCGACACCATCGCACCGCTGTCGCCTCGCTTCGGCGCCGATTCCGCGCGCGCACACCGGGCGGCCGGTGCCGTGCCACTGTCCGGGCACTGGCCTGGCCTGCGCTGCGACGTCGACACCCCCGAGGATCTCGATGCCGTCCGCACGCTGGGAGTCGGCGAATTCACCACATCGACCCTGCGTGAATTCGGATTCTCATCGCACAGAAGTGATCCCGTTCGCACCGTGTGCTAGCCGATCGCCACCCTCGCCGGGAAAGGGACGAATCGTGCGATGTCGTGATGCGCAAGGCCCCTTCCTCGAGGGATGATTGATCTCGTGAGCGATACGGAAACCATCAAGCAGCTGCCCCCGATTTCCCCGCCACCCGCGGCCGCCATCACCTCGGGCGGTGACGCGAGCACGCAGCGATTGCCCCGAGATCGCTACCTCAACCGCGAACTGAGCTGGCTCGACTTCAACGCCCGCGTTCTCGCCCTCGCCGAGGACGCCTCGCTGCCGTTGCTGGAGCGGGCCAAGTTCCTCGCGATCTTCGCGTCCAATCTCGACGAGTTCTATATGGTGCGCGTCGCCGGTTTGAAACGCCGTGCCGAAACCGGTCTCTCGGTGCGCTCGGCCGACGGTCGCTCACCGTCGGAGCAGCTGGAGATGATCACCGCCCGCGCCCAGGAGCTGGCCGATCGCCACGCCCGCGTCTTCATCGACGACGTGAACCCCGCCCTGGCCGCCGAGGGCATCGACATCATCGGCTGGAGCAACCTCGACGACGATGAGCGCCAACGCCTTTCGAGCTACTTCACCGATCAGGTCTTTCCGGTCCTCACTCCGCTCGCCGTCGACCCGGCGCACCCGTTCCCCTACATCTCCGGTCTGAGCCTCAACCTCGCCGTGACCGTGCGCGACATCGGCACCGGCGGCGAGCACTTCGCCCGCGTGAAGGTGCCCGACAACGTCGACCGCTTCGTGCGCGTGCGCCGCACCGGCGCGCCGTCGGCGATCGCGGCGTTCCTGCCGATGGAAGACCTCATCGCCGCCCACCTCGACCTGCTGTTCCCCGGCCTGAGTGTGGTGGAGACACATTCGTTCCGGATCACCCGCAACGCCGATTTCGAGGTCGACGAGGACCGTGACGAAGACCTGCTGCAGGCGATGGAGCGCGAACTCGCGCGCCGCCGTTTCGGCAAGCCGGTGCGCCTCGAGGTCTCCGACGACATGACCGAGCACATGCTGGAGCTCCTATTACGTGAGCTCGAGGTCGACCCCGCCGACGTGATCCAGGTGCCCGGCCTGCTCGACCTGTCCTGCCTGTGGCAGGTCTACGGCGTCGACCGGCCCGAACTCAAGGACGCGCCCTACGTTCCGGCCACCCCGGCGGCCTTCGGTGAGCGCGAGACCCCGCGCAATGTCTTCACCGCGCTGCGCGAGGGCGACGTGCTGGTGCACCACCCCTACGACTCCTTCTCCACGAGCGTGCAGCGCTTCATCGAACAGGCCGCGGCCGACCCGCAGGTGCTCGCGATCAAGCAGACCCTCTACCGCACCTCCGGCGACTCCCCCATCATCAACTCGCTGATCGACGCCGCCGAGGCGGGCAAGCAGGTCGTCGCGCTGGTGGAGATCAAGGCCCGCTTCGACGAGCAGGCCAACATCAAGTGGGCGCGCGAGCTGGAACAGGCGGGCGTGCACGTGGTCTACGGGCTGGTCGGCTTGAAGACCCACTGCAAGACCTGCCTGGTGGTGCGCCGCGAAGGTTCCACGATCCGGCGCTACTGCCACATCGGCACCGGCAACTACAACCCGAAGACCGCGCGCCTGTACGAGGACGTCGGGTTGTTCACCGCGGCACCGGAAATCGGCGCCGACCTCACCGACCTGTTCAATTCGCTGACCGGATACTCCCGCAAGGAGGACTACCGCAACCTGATGGTCGCGCCCCTCGGTGTGCGCGCGGGCATCATCGAGCGGATCGATCGCGAAATCGAGCTGGCCGCACAGGGTTCGGCCGCGCGGATCCGAATCAAGGCCAACGCGATCGTCGACGAACAGATCATCGACGGCCTCTATCGCGCGTCCCAGGCGGGCGTGCCGGTGCAGATCGTGGTGCGCGGCATCTGCGGCCTGCGCGCGGGCGTGCCCGGCCTGAGCGAGAACATCGAGGTGCGCTCGATCCTCGGCCGGTTCCTCGAGCACTCCCGGGTGATGGAATTCGGTGCGCAGCAACAGACCTGGATCGGCAGCGCCGACATGATGCACCGCAATCTCGACCGTCGCGTCGAAGTGATGGTGCAGGTGAAAGATCCCAAACTCGTCGCACAGCTCGCGCAGGTGTTCGATTCCGCGCTCGATCCGGCGACTCGCTGCTGGATTCTGCTCCCGGACGGGACCTGGCAGGCGAGTCCGGCCGATGGCGAGGCAGCCCAGGTGCGTGATCACCAGGCGTTCCTCATGCGTCGGCGTCGCCCCGACCAGCCGTGAGCGGTAAGGACGCGGCGATGCGCGATCCACGGGTACGGCCCAATATCCATGCGGCAGGCGCGGTTCTGTGGCGAGACGGAGCCGAGGGCGTGGAGATCGCCGTGATCCACCGGCCGAAATACGGTGACTGGTCGCTGCCGAAAGGCAAGCTCGACCCCGGCGAGACGCCCGTGGTCGCGGCAGTGCGCGAGGTAGGCGAGGAAACCGGCCTGCCTTGCACGCTGGGGCGCTATCTCGGCCACGTCACCTATCCGATCCCGGGCCACCGCCAGCTCAAGCGGGTCGACTACTGGGCCGCCGAGGCCGCCGACGGTGACTTCGCCGTCAACGACGAAGTCGACCAGTTGCGCTGGTTCCCGCTGGCACAGGTGATGGACCAGCTGTCGTATCCGATGGACCGCCAGATCGTCCGGATCTTCGCCCGGCTGCCCGCCCGCACCGACACCGTGCTGCTGGTACGCCATGCCAAGGCAGGCAAGCGTCACCGCTTCGACGGACCCGACGACTTGCGACCGCTCGAGGCCGCCGGGGAACAGCAGGCGAAGGGATTGACGCCGAATCTGTTGGCGTTCGGCGCATCCGAGATCTATTCCGCCGATCCACTGCGCTGCGTCCAAACCGTGACCCCGTTGGCAGAACAGCTCGGCGCCGAAATCAATTGCGAGCCAATGTTTTCCGAGAAAGGTTACGATTCAGCGAAAGGCACGGCGCGGCAACGATTTCTGTCGTTGGTTACCGGTCGGGGGGTGCCGGTGGTGTGTAGTCAGGGTGGGGTGATTCCCGATCTCACACAGTGGCTCGCCGAGCGTGGTGGCCTCACGCTGCCCTCGGCGCGCAATCGCAAGGGCAGCGTCTGGGCATTGTCGTTCGTTGGGGACCGATTAGTCGCCGCGGACCATATGGACCGCTCGCTGTCGACGGCAATCGTCACCACCTAGGTCACGCGCACAAGCGCGAAACAGCCGAAACGGCCCCGGGTTCCCGGGGCCGTTCTCGGTCCAGTGGTGGGTGATGCGGCCTACGTGCACATTCCCCGACCTGATCCCGCTGCGGCAGGATCAACGAGCACGACGGGCGGCAGTCTTCTTAGCAGCAGTCTTCTTTGCGGGAGCCTTCTTCGCAGCAGTGGTCTTCTTGGCCGCCGTGGTCTTGGCGGCCGTGACCTTCTTGGCCGGCGCCTTCTTGGCCGCCGTCACTTTCTTTGCCGCCGTGGTCTTCTTGGCCGCTGTCTTCGCCGCCGTGGTCTTCTTGGCGGCAGGAGCCTTGGTGGCGGCCTTACGGGCGGTGGTCTTCGCCGGGCCCTTCGACGGCGTGGCCTTCTTGGCGGCCGTCTTCTTGGCCGCGGTCTTCTTGGCCGCCGCCTTCTTGGCCGCCACCGGGGCATTCGCGCCGCGCTTGACGGCAGGCCCGGAGGCGGTCAGCTTCTGCTTACCCGCGATGACCGCCTTGAACTGCGCGCCCGGCCGGAAGGCAGGCACCGAAGTGGCCTTCACCTTCACGGTTTCACCGGTACGCGGGTTACGGGCAACCCGGGGAGCACGCTTGCGCTGTTCGAACACACCGAATCCGGTGATGGTGACGCTTTGACCCTTGTGCACGGCACGGACGATGGTGTCGACAACATTCTCGACAGCCGCGGTAGCCGTCCGCCTGTCCGTACCCAACTTTTCGGTCAGAACGTCGATCAGTTCCGCCTTGTTCATTGAATCCTCCGCAGACTAATGGCCCGTCGTCGGACCGACTAGGTACCACGGTAAACCCAGTTTGAGCAAGAGTCTATGTGCCACGCCAAAATTCATGTGGTTTAGCACACGTCCAGCTACCGCCGCCCGGGATGCGCCCCTAAGCGCCCCAGCTGATTACGCCCGCGAAATAGGCTCCGGCAGCGTCACGGGTTTCCATGACGGCCTTCCCTTTTCGAACTCGCTGATCTCGTCGGCGCGGCGCAGCGTGAGGCCGACATCGTCCAAACCCTCCAGCAGACGCCAGCGGGTGTAGTCGTCAATATCGAACGGCAACACGACGGTTCCCGCTGTGACGGTGCGCGCGGACAGGTCGACAACCAATTCGATGCCGGGCTGTTCCTCGATCAGCTTCCAGAGCATTTCGACATCGTTCTGTGACATCTGCGCGGCCAACAGCCCGCCCTTACCCGCATTTCCACGGAAGATGTCGGCGAAACGCGACGAGATGACCACCCGAAAGCCGTAGTCCGACAGCGCCCACACGGCGTGCTCACGCGAAGAACCGGTGCCGAAATCCGGGCCTGCCACCAGCACACTGCCCCGGTTGTAGGGCTCGGTGTTGAGAATGAACTCCGGATCGGCCCGCCAACCGGCGAACAAGCCGTCCTCGAAACCCGTTCGGGTCACCCGCTTCAGGTAAACGGCGGGGATGATCTGATCGGTGTCGACATTGGACCGGCGCAGCGGCACACCGATGCCTTTGTGAACGGTGAAGGCTTCCATAACGATTCCCTTTCGATCTGTAGATGATCGGTGTGACTCAGGCCAGATCGGCCGGCGAGGACAGCGTTCCCCGGACCGCCGTCGCGGCCGCGACCAGCGGCGAGACCAGGTGCGTGCGACCGCCCTTGCCCTGTCGCCCCTCGAAATTGCGGTTCGAGGTGGACGCGCAACGCTGACCCGGTTCGAGCTGATCGGGATTCATCCCCAGGCACATCGAGCAGCCCGCCTGCCGCCATTCCGCGCCCGCGGCGGTGAAAATCTCGCCGAGTCCTTCTTTTTCCGCCTGCGCGCGCACCCGCATAGAGCCTGGCACCACCAGCATTCGCACGCCCTCGGCGACCTGGCGGCCCTTCAAAACATCGGCGACGGCACGCAGATCCTCGATCCGGCCGTTGGTGCAGGAGCCGACGAATACGGTGTCGACGCTCACCTCGCGCAGCGGCATTCCCGGCGTCAGGTCCATGTAGCGCAAGGCCTTCTCGGCGGATTCGCGCTCGTTCTCGTCGCTGATCTGGGCCGGGTCGGGCACGTTCGCGCCCAGCGGCAGGCCCTGGCCGGGGTTGGTGCCCCAGGTGACGAACGGGGTGAGCGTGTTCGCGTCGATGTGGACCTCGGCGTCGAATTCCGCGCCCTCGTCGGTGACCAGCGCGTCCCAGGAGGCCACTGCGGCATCCCAGTCGGCCCCCTGCGGTGCGTGCGGGCGGCCCTTCAGGAATTCGTAGGTGGTCTCGTCGGGGCCGATCATGCCCGCGCGTGCGCCCGCTTCGATGGACATGTTGCAGATGGTCATCCGCGCTTCCATCGACAGCTTGCGAATCGCCTCGCCGCGGTACTCCAGCACATAGCCCTGACCGCCGCCGGTGCCGATCTCGGCGATCACGGCCAGGATCAGGTCCTTACTCGTGACGCCGGGCGCCAATTCACCGTCGACGGTGATGGCCATCGTCTTGAACGGGCGCAGCGACAGCGTCTGGGTGGCCAGCACGTGCTCGACCTCGCTGGTGCCGATGCCCATCGCCAGCGCGCCGAACGCGCCGTGGGTGGAGGTGTGGCTGTCACCGCAGACGACGGTCATGCCGGGCTGGGTGAGACCCAGCTGCGGACCGACCACGTGCACGATGCCCTGTTCCGCGTCACCCATCGAGTGCAGGCGCACGCCGAATTCGGCGCAGTTGCGGCGCAGCGTCTCCACCTGGGTGCGCGAGATCGGGTCGGCGATCGGCTTGTCGATATCGGTGGTGGGGACGTTGTGGTCCTCGGTGGCGATGGTGAGATCGGTCCTGCGCACCGGACGGCCCGCCGCGCGTAGCCCGTCGAAGGCCTGCGGACTGGTCACCTCGTGCACGAGGTGCAGATCGATGTAGATCAGGTCGGGTTCACGGGAGGAACCATCGCCTTCGCCTTTCGCGACGACGTGCTGTTCCCACACCTTCTCGGCCAGTGTGCGAGCGCGCTCGGCCATTGCTTGATCACCTTTCGACGGGCATACTTGGTATCTCAGCATTTGAGACGTTAGTATCGTTCTATGAGACAGCATAGCGGTATCGGTGTTCTCGACAAAGCCGTGGCGGTGCTCTACGCCGTCGCCGACGAGCCCTGCGGTCTCAACGACCTGTGCACCCGCACCGGCCTGCCACGCGCCACCGCGCATCGGCTGGCGGTCGGGCTGGAGACGCACCGGCTGCTGGCACGCGACGGCAACGGTTTGTGGCGGCCGGGTCCGGCGCTCACCGAGTTGTCGGCGGGGGCGGCCGATCCACTGGTGGAGGCCGCCGGTGCCATTCTGCCCCGCCTGCGTGAGATCACCGGCGAGAGCGTCCAGCTGTACTGCCGCGACGGGCACGCCCGCGTCTGCATCGCCGCGCTGGAGCCGCCGGTGGGTCTGCGTGACACCGTGCCGGTGGGTTCGCGACTACCGCTCACCGCAGGTTCGGCGGCGAAGGTGTTGCTGGCGTGGGCCGATCCCGAGCTGCAGCGCACGGTCCTGGCCGACGCGGTGTTCGGCGATCGCGCGCTGGCCGAGGTGCGCAAGCGTGGCTGGGCGCAGAGTGCCGCCGAGCGCGCGCAGGGCGTGGCGAGCGTCTCGGCGCCGGTGCGCGATGCGGGCGGTGTGATCGTGGCCGCTGTCTCGGTTTCGGGGCCGATCGATCGAATGGGTCGCAGGCCGGGCGCGCGCTGGGCGGCGGATCTGGTCGCGGCTGCCGAGGCATTGCACAAGCGGCTGTAGACGCAAGCGAGGCCCCCGGTCGGATTCGACCGGGGGCCTCAACTTTGCTTTGTAGCCCCGACGGGATTCGAACCCGCGCTACCGCCTTGAGAGGGCGGCGTCCTAGGCCGCTAGACGACGGGGCCAGGACGATCTCACAATGTGAAACCTTGCTGGGGTACCAGGACTCGAACCTAGAATGGCTGTACCAGAAACAGCTGTGTTGCCAATTACACCATACCCCAAAGACCGAAACGCCCGACCTTGCAATCTCCACCGAGTGGTTGTCGGTGTTGCGAGGCCGTGTTCCGCGGCGATGAGAAGATTACCAAACACTAGGGGGTAAACTACAAATCGCCTGGTCAGAAGCCGCTTTTCGGCCGTTTTCGACCCGATCGGAGCGGATGCGGCGCATGGCCGCACCCGCTCCCCACGGCTACTGCGCGGCAGGCACCCAACCACGGGCGGCCCGCAGCCGATCCAGCGAAACCTCGCGGCCGAGCAATTCCATCGACTCGTACAGCGGCGGGCTGATGTGCGAGCCCGTCACCGCGACCCGCACCGGCGCGAACGCCTTACGCGGCTTGAGCCCCAGATCGTCGATCAGCGCCTTTTTCAGCGCCTCCTCCAGTGCGGGGGTGGTCCACTCGTTCAGCGGCTCCACAGCGGCGATCGCGGCGTCGAGGACCGGGTCGGCCTCTGCACCGAGATTCTTGGTGCCCGCGGCCTGGTCGATCGCGAAGTCCGCTGGGGCGACGAACAGGAACTTCAGCAGGTCCCACGCGTCACCGAGCACCACGATGCGGGTCTGCACGAGTTCGGCGGCGACCAGGAAGGTCTTCTCGTCGATTTCGGCCCCGATGTGACCCTTCGCGGTCAGGAACTCGCGCAAACGATGGCCGAAATCGCCGGGCTCAAGAAGGCGAATCTGCTCGGCATTGATGGCGTCGGCCTTCTTCTGATCGAAGCGGGCCGGATTCGAATTCACCGTCGAAATGTCGAAAGCCGCGACCATTTCCAGCATGGAGAACACATCGCGGTCCTCGCCGATACTCCAGCCGAGCAGGGCGAGGTAATTCAGCAGACCTTCGGGGATGAATCCGCGGTCGCGATGCAGAAACAGATTCGATTCCGGGTCACGCTTGGACAGTTTCTTGTTGCCCTGGCCCATGACGAACGGCAGATGACCGAACTCGGGCGTGAACTCGGCAACCCCGATACGCTGCAGCGCGGCATACAGCGCGAGCTGGCGTGGGGTCGAGGAGAGCAGATCCTCGCCGCGCAACACATGGGTGATCCGCATCATCGCGTCGTCGACCGGATTCACCAAGGTGTAGAGCGGGTCGCCATTGCCACGGGTGAGGGCGAAATCGGGGATCGTGCCGGCTTTGAAGGTGGTTTCTCCGCGCACGAGATCATTCCACCCGAGATCTTCGTCGGGCATCCGCAAACGGACCACAGCGGGGCGACCCTCGGCTTTGTACGCCGCGATCTGCTCGGCGCTGAGATCGCGATCGAAATTGTCGTAACCGAGTTTCGGATCGCGGCCGACGGCGCGATGCCGGGCCTCGACTTCCTCCGGTGTCGAGAATGCCTCATAGGCCTCGCCTGCCTCGAGCAACCTTCGCACCACGTCCAGATGCTGGTCGCGGCGCAGCGACTGACGGTAGGGCTCGTAGGGTCCGCCGACCTCGGGACCCTCGTCCCAGATCAGCCCCAGCCAGCGCAACGCGTCGAGCAGCGCGCGGTAGGAATCCTCGGAATCGCGTGCGGCGTCGGTATCTTCGATGCGGAACACGAATTTGCCGCCGTGGTGGCGCGCGTACGCCCAGTTGAACAGCGCCGTGCGCACCAGGCCGACGTGCGGCGTACCGGTCGGCGACGGGCAGAAACGGACCCGTACTTCAGTCATGACTCTCTTCTCCGCTTGTTCAGCGCTTGGTGGCAACAGGATTGGTGAGGGTGCCGATGCCCTCGACGGTGACCGACACGTTCTGCCCGGCCTGCAGCGGACCCACGCCTTCCGGTGTGCCGGTGAGGATCACGTCACCGGGCAGCAGGGTCATCACCGAGCTGATCCATTCGATGATCTTCGGAATGTCGTGCAGGAACAGCGAAGTGCGGCTGCGCTGACGGATCTCGCCGTCGACCTCGGTGGTGATCTCCAGATCGCTTGGGTCCAGCGCGGTTTCGATCCACGGGCCGAGCGGGCAGAACGTGTCGTAGCCCTTTGCCCGCGTCCACTGACCGTCGTGACGCTGCTGGTCACGCGCGGTGACATCGTTGGCGACGGTGTAGCCCAGGATCACCTCGGCGGCCTTTGCCGCGGACACGTCCTTGCACGGCCGGCCGATCACCACCGCCAGCTCGCCCTCGTAGTCGACCTGAGAAGAGCTGGGCGGCATGATGATCGACGCGTTCGGGCCGACGATCGAGGTGTTCGGCTTGATGAAGATCACCGGGTCCACCGGTGCCTCGCCGCCCATTTCGGCCGCGTGGGCGGCGTAGTTCTTGCCGATGCAGATCACTTTGCTCGCCAGGATCGGCGCCAGCAGGCGGATATCGGCCAGCGGCCAGCTCCGCCCGGTGAACGTCGGCGTGCCGAACGGATGTTCGGCGATCTCCTTGGCGACGGCATCGCCGCCCTCGCCTTCGATGCTGACGAAAGCGACTCCATCGGGACTGGCAACTCGACCTAAGCGCATGCTCCGGAGTCTATCGAGGCGTGGCTACCTGCCCGAACGCGCCCGGGATGCGGCCGGGGTCGCTCGATAGCTACCCCGGCGAGGTGCGACCGAACTCACACCGATGTCATTCGAAGCCACTGCCCGCGTGCGGGATTCACGAGTGCGCCGATGTGACCTGTCAGACACCTCACCGGTGGGCAACATTCACGGGTCATCGGTGTAGCGTGATCTTTGATGTTCAAGCAATGAGACATCAATCTCAGATATTGGGATGCAATCGTGCAATCCGGCGAGGTGAGAATCGTGACAGATGCGCGGCCGACGGCCGAAGTGACGCAGATCCGGGACGGCAGACGCTGGCTGATGCTCGCCCTCGGCGTCTTCGCGCAGACCTCGAGTTCGATCTTCATCCACGGCACCCCGTTTTTGCTGCCCGCGCTCACCGCTCGTGGCGATTCGCTCGCGTCCGCCGGTGCCCTGGTGGCATTACCGACCGTAGGTCTGGTCTGCACCCTGATCGCCTGGGGGTATGTGGTCGACCGGATCGGCGAACGCATCGTGCTCGTGGCGGGCGCGCTACTGATGTTCGTGGCCGGTGTCGGCGCCGCGGTGGTGGACAACCCGGTCGCGTTCGGCGCGCTGCTGTTCGCCGGCGGAATCGGCGCCGCCAGCTCCAACGGAGCCAGTGGCCGGTTGATCGTCGGCTGGTTCCCACCGGATCGGCGCGGCGTGGCCATGGGCATCCGGCAGGCCGCGCAACCGCTCGGTGTCGGCATCGGCGCGATGACCATTCCGTGGGTCGCCCAGCACCACAGCATCCCCGCTGCACTGCTCGTCCCCGCGCTGATGGCGGGCGTTGCCGCGATCGGCTGCCTGATCGGCATCGTCGACCCGCCGCGTCCACCCGCCAAGGCCGCCGATCGAGCCAACCCCTACCGTGGCGATTCCACGCTGTGGCGCATCCACGGCGTCTCGATCCTGCTCGTCATCCCCCAGGGCACCCTGTGGACCTTCGGCCTGCTGTGGCTGCACCGCGACCTCGGCTGGTCACTGGCCGCGGCGGGCGCGCTGATGACCGTCACCCAATTCCTCGGCGCTGCGGGCCGGATCGGTGCCGGAGCCTGGTCCGACCGGGTCGGCACCCGGCTCGGCCCGCTGCGCCAGGTGGCGATCGCCGCCGCTATAACCATGGCCGCGCTGGCCGTCACCTCCTGGACCGACTGGTGGTGGGCGGCCATCCCCCTGATGATCGCCGCCTCGGTGATCTCGGTGTCCGACAACGGTTTGGCCTTCACCGCCGTAGCCGAGATCGCGGGCCCCTTCTGGAGCGGCCGTGGCCTCGGCATCCAGAACACCGGCCAGAACCTCGCGATAGCCGCCGTCCCACCGCTTTTCGGCGCGGTCATCGCCGTCACGGGCTTCCCCGCGGTCTATGCCTTGGCCGCGATAGCCGCCGCGGCGGCAGTACCCCTGGTTCCCAGGCCCCCGAAACCAGCTGCACAGCTGGTCGATTCATCGACAAACCGCGAATAATCTTTCAGCACAGTCGGATACCTCAATCCCTTGCTCACCGAACGTCATTCGATCCACAGCCACGAATGACAAAGGCTCGCTCCGGCATTCAGCCGGAGCGAGCCTTTCGCGTGCGGTGGGATCAGACGATGGCCGCGATGCGGTCGCCGACCTCCACGGTGGAGGCGGTGCCGGTGCGCGCGGCCAGGTCCTTGGCGACGGCGGATTCGATGCGGGCCGCGCCTTCGGTGTTGCCGAGGTGATTGAGCAGCAACGAGACCGACAGGATGGCGGCGGTCGGGTCGGCCTTGGACTGGCCCGCGATATCGGGGGCACTGCCGTGGACCGGCTCGAACATCGACGGGTTCACGCCCGAGGCGTCGATATTGCCCGAGGCGGCCAGGCCGATGCCACCGCTGACAGCGGCGGCGAGGTCGGTGATGATGTCGCCGAACAGGTTGTCGGTGACGATCACGTCGAAGCGGCCCGGGTCTGTCACCATGTGGATGGTGGCAGCGTCGATGTGCTGGTAAGCCGTTGTCACATCGGGGAATTCGACGGCGACCTCGTCGACGGTGCGCTGCCATAGCGAGCCGGCGAAGGCGAGCACATTGTTCTTGTGCACCAGGGTGAGGTGCTTGCGGCGGGCCTGCGCGGTGGCGAAGGCGTAGCGCACGACGCGCTCGATGCCGAAGCGGGTGTTGTTGGACACCTCGGTCGCCACCTCGTGCGGCGTGCCGACGCGGATCGCGCCGCCGGTGCCGGTGTATGGCCCCTCGGTGCCCTCACGCACGACTACGAAGTCGATATCCGGGTTGCCCGCCAGCGGGCTGGTGACGCCGGCATGCAGCTTCGACGGACGCAGGTTCACGTGGTGATCCAGCGCGAAACGCGTCTTGAGCAGCAGCCCACGCTCGAGCACACCACTGGGCACCGACGGATCGCCGATCGCGCCGAGCAGAATCGCGTCGTGCAGCTTGAGCTCGGGCAGCACCGACTCCGGCAAGATCTCCCCGGTGCGGTGGTAGCGCGCGGCCCCCAGGTCGTACTCGGTCTTCTCGACACCGGGCACCACCACGTCGAGCACCTTGAGCGCCTCGGCAATGACCTCGGGCCCGATGCCGTCACCGGCGATTACTGCAAGCTTCATCAACTAACTCCGTTCAAAGGAAAAGCGTGCCGCCCACCGCCACGCAACGAGTCCGCCATGACCAACTCCCCAGCCACACCGTCAAACCCCAAATCCGCCATGACCGCACTCCCAACCCCGCACCCGCGACCCCTGGGGAGCGGCGGCCACGAAGTGGCCGGTCGCGGCCGGGTCGCCGGTTAGGCGCCGGTGCGTAGGCGACGAAGGAGCAAGCACCGGTGCCTAACCGGCGGCCCCTCGGGGCCGCGACTCGAGCGCGCCAGCGCTCCAATAAACACAGCCAGTGCCTAATGGACCGCCAACACCCCGAGTCTCAGGCCAAATCGACCAGCACAACCTTCGAAGCACCAACAGCCTCAGCGATCGCGGTCTGCACCTCAGCCGGAACCTCAGCGTTGACGCGCAGCACCACGGTGGCGCCTTCGGCATCCACGTCCTGGCTCAGCTGCGCGGCCAGGATGTCGATCTCGGCCTCGCCCAGCTTGGTGCCGATCTTGCCCAGCGCACCCGGCTTGTCGCTGTAGTTCAGCACGGCCAGGTTCAGGCCCTCGGCGCGCATGTCGTAGTTGCGGCCGTTGATGTTGACAATCTTCTCGACCAGGTTCGGCTCGGTCAGCGTGCCTGCCACGTTCAGGGTCGATCCGTCGCCGAACACGGCGCGCAGGTCGACGACGCTGCGGTGGGTCGGGCTCTCGGTGGCGGTGGTGACGGTGGCGGTGATGCCGCGATCCTTGGCCAGCGCGGGCGCGTTGACGAAGGTGACCTGGTCCTCGACCAGCGCCGAGAACACACCGCGCAGCGCCGACAGCTCCAGCACCGCCACATCCTGCGCGGACAGCTCGCCACGAACCTGCACCTCGACGCTGACGGGCAGCTCGTTGGCGATGGCACCCAGCAGCGCGCCCTGCTTGCGGACGACGTCCAGCCAGGGGGCGACCTCGTCGTTCACAGCGCCACCGGTGACGTTCACCGCGCCCGGCACGAACTCACCGGCCAGTGCCAGCAGCACCGACTTGGCGACATCGGTGCCCGCGCGGTCCTGCGCCTCCGAGGTGGAAGCACCGAGGTGCGGGGTCACGACGACCTGCGGGAGGTCGAACAGCGGCGAATCGGTGCACGGCTCGGTCTCGAACACGTCCAGGCCCGCGGCGCGCACGTGGCCGGACTTGATGGCGTCGGCGAGCGCCTGCTCGTCGATCAGCCCACCACGCGCGGCGTTGACGATGATGACACCCGGCTTGGTCTTGGCCAGGGTCTCCGCGTTCAGCATGCCCTTGGTCTCAGGGGTCTTCGGCAGGTGGATGGAGATGAAGTCGGCGCGCTCGAGCACCTCCTCCAGGGTCAGCAGCTCGATGCCCAGCTGGGCGGCGCGCGCGGGCGAGGTGTAGGGGTCGTAGGCCACGATCTTGGTCTCGAAAGCCGCCAGACGCTGTGCGAACAGCTGGCCGATGCGGCCGAGGCCGATCACGCCGACGGTCTTGCCGAGGATCTCGACACCGTTGAACTTGCTGCGCTGCCAGGTCTTCTCACGCAGGGTGGCATCGGCGGCCGGGATCTGGCGCGCGGCCGAGAGCAGCAGCGTGACGGCGTGCTCGGCGGCGGTGTGGATGTTGGAGGTCGGCGCGTTGACGACCATCACGCCACGCTCGGTGGCGGCGGGCACGTCGACATTGTCGAGGCCGACACCGGCGCGGGCCACGATCTGCAGCTTCTTGCCCGCGTCGAGCACCTCGGCGTCGACGGTGGTGGCGGAGCGCACGAGAATCGCGTCGGCCTCGGGGACCGCGGCGAGCAGCGCCGGGCGGTCGGGTCCGTCGACCCAGCGAACCTCGACACCGTCACCGAGTGCGTCGACGGTCGACTGGGCGAGCTTGTCGGCGATCAGAACTACAGGACGGCCTGCTTGGCTCACAGTGGGGTACTCCTGGGGAAGAATGGGTCGGCATTACCGCCGCCCAGAATAGTCGCCCGGACTTCGGCTGCCCTTACCCCCCTGCCCGAAAACCGGGTGAAGCCTGGGCGCCGCGCCCCTCTACCATCACCGCATGTCATTGCGCACCGTCCCCGATTCGATGGACCCGGCCGTGGTGGCCGCCGTCGACGCCGAGCTCGATCGGGTGGCGGCCGAGCACACCGTGTCCATCCGGCTGGCCATCGAAAGTGGCAGCCGTGCTTGGGGTTTCCCCTCGCCGGACTCCGACTACGACTGTCGTTTCGTCTACGTGGCGGGGCTGGCGACCTATCTGTCCCCGTGGCGCACTCGCGATGTGATCGAAACCCCGCTGATCGGCCTGCTCGACGTGAACGGCTGGGATCTCGCGAAGGCGTTGCGCCTGCTGGTGGCAGGCAACGCGGTGCTCGTCGAATGGTTGATGTCGCCGATCGTCTACCGCGGTGACGAGGCGTTTCGCACCAGGTTGCGCGAGGTGGCGACGGAGGTGGCCGATCGCGACCGGATCGCCCGGCACTACCTGCACCTTGGCGCGCGCCAGTGGGCGCTGTTCGAGCGCAACGGCGGCTTGAAGAAGGTGTTCTATTCGCTGCGTCCGGCGATGGCGCTGCGGTGGCTGCGTGAGCACCCCGGCGCCGCGGTGGCGCCGATGCACCTGCCGACACTGCTCGCCGAGTGCGACCTACCCACCGACCTGGTCGCGGCCATCGCCGAACTGACCGAGCTCAAGTCGCGCACGAGAGAAATGGGTTCGGCGGCCCCGCCTGCGCTGATCGCGGCGTTCATCATCGACGAATTCGCCCGCGCGACAACGGAGTTCGATTCGCGCGGTCCGCGTGACCTGACCTCGGCCCGGGCGATCACCGACGAGTTCTTCCGGGCCGAAGCCCTGCGATGACTACGTCCTGCGACAACTACCCCTGAATAGCAGAAACTCCGCACCAGCTGGTGCGGAGCTTCACATTCGTACGCTAGTTCAGCGCAGAATCAGATGGCGCGAACGTCCTGAGCCTGGGGGCCCTTCTGACCCTGCCCGACCTCGAACTCCACGCGCTGGCCCTCTTCGAGGGACTTGAAGCCGGAGCCGCCGATCGCGGAGTAATGCACGAAGACGTCCGGGCCGCCTCCGTCTTGGGCGATGAAGCCGAAGCCCTTTTCGCCGTTGAACCACTTAACAACACCCTGTGCCATTTCAAAACCTTCTGTAGATGAGCTAGGTCCTAATAGTCCGGTCCTGGTCTCGATGTCCACCATGCCATGATCCGACGAATTCGGCCACATCCCACGGTGCAAAGTGTGCGAACTGTGAGGAAGGCAACCCCCGGAGGCCGCCAGCTGGTGCTGCCGCAGGGGTGACGTGGCCCGCTTTCGGGTGGATGCTCGGCGTATGCCGAGGTAGTTGCTCCGTGGATGCCGGATTAGCTGGGAGAACGCACCAAACCGACTGGCATGCTTCACCATCGAGAGCTCTACGTATTTGTGACGCGTCATCGTCAGCAACCCTAGATATTTTCGAGAAACCCAGTGCGGCAAATTCCCTACCAGCGTATTTTCCGAGTTCGGGAGGGCTCGCACGCCTCGCCGGGAAATCACGCTAGGAGTAGACGGTGCTGGATATCAACCATTTCACTTACGGCTGGGTAACGCCCCTGCTGGCCTATGCCATGTCGGTCATCGGGTCGATGCTGGCGCTGCGTTGCATGGTTCGCTCGCGCGCTTCGGGCATGCACGGTGGCTGGCTCACCGCGGCCGCGATCGCACTCGGTGGCACCGGTATCTGGGTCATGCATTTCATCGCGATGCTCGGTTTTTCGGTACGCGGCGTGACCATCCGCTACAACGTTCCCGTCACCTTGTTCAGCGCCGCCGTCGCCATGGGTGTGGTGTGGCTCGGATTGTCCATCGTGGTGCGCCGCAGCTGGGACAGTGCCGCGTTACCGGTCGGCGGCACCATCACCGGACTCGGTGTGGGGGCGATGCACTACGCGGGCATGTACGCGATGAAAACCGACGCCGAGATCATCTACGACCCGGTCGTGGTCGCCGCGTCGCTGGCCATCGCGGTGGTCGCCTCTATCGCGGCCCTGTGGTTCGCCCTGCACATCCACGGTTTCCTCGCCACCATCGGCGCCGCCCTGCTGATGGGCGTGGCCGTCACCGGCATGCACTACACCGGCATGTTCTCGATGAGCGCCCACACCAGCGCCCACGTCGCCCACGCGACCGGCGCCACCGCCGCCCAGCTGCTCACGCCGCTGATCATCGGCATCAGCATGGTGACCATGATCCTGCTGATGCAGGTCGGCATCACCGAAGCCGAGGACCCCAACCTCACCCGCCCCGTCCACAACCAGAACGCGAGCCGCTTCTGGCCGAGCGGGCAGAACTAACCGGCCTGCACGTGGTGGGCTTCCGGCCCGCGCCGAGTCTCGGTGACGGTGTATTCCACGCGCTGACCGTCGCGCAGCGTGCGGAACCCCTCGCCGACCAGCGCGGTGTACTCCACGAACACGTCGGGTCCGCCGGCGTCGGGGGTGATGAATCCGAACCCCTTGCCGCTGTCGAACCAGGCCACGACCCCGCTTGGCATCAACCGACCTTCCGACTCCTGTGCCTGCCAACCTGATTCGCTCATCGTCGCATGCCGGTGCCCGCGACACGAATGGCGTTCGATTCCAGGAGCCGATCGCCTGGTCGTGACATGGATATGCTCGGCGACACGGTCCGACCGGACCGGGTCAGCCGCGAGAACGGGGATTCGGTGCCGCCTTCCACCGTTCGCTGCGCGGCCGAAGCCGTCACGGTCTTCGTGGCCACGTCGGTGGCGGCGCTCGCGATCATGTTGCCGCTCAGTTTCGCGTCGTTGGCGGCGTCGCTGCACGTCGATCTGCTGGTGTTCAACGTGCCGAGGGCGATGACCGGCGCCGCGTTCGTCGCGGTGATCACCGCCGCGGTCACCATGGCCATCGGTAGCGCGCGAACGGCCCGCTGGACCGCACTGCTCGCCCTGGTCGGCATCCTGGTCAACCATCTGGCCTTCATCCCGGACAGCACCGACGGACATCTCGACGCACTGTCACTGCCCACCCTGAACTTCATCGACGCGCTGCTCGCGGGTGTGGTCGTCGGCGCGCTCGCGGTCGCGGTCTGGAACGAACCGTTGCTGCGCACCGTCTACTTGTTCGGCACGCTCGGCGGCACCATTCTCGGCGACCTGACCCAATCCCCCACCGACCCTGACTCCGACGGTTTCAGCCGCGCGCTCGGCGGCACGCTGCCCCTGTGGTTCATCGCGGCGAGCGTGCTCGCGCTCGCCTATTTCGCACTCACCACCGTGGTCCCGCCCCGCTCCACCATCGAAACCGCCATCCCGCTGGCGCCGGTGTTCGCCGCCGTCGTCGCCTTCACGACGACCATCATCACCGCACTCGCCGTGGCCTCACACAAGACCAGCGCCCCCTATCTGATCGTCGCCTCGATCGTCGCCGTCGCGACCGCGGTCGCGGCCGCGATGATCCTGCCCGGCCGTGACGGGATCCTGGTCCTGCAGATGAGCAGTTTCTCGGTGGCGGGCAGCCTCGTCATCACGCTGCCGCGCTCCGGGTGGGTCGATCTCGCGACCCTCGCCGTCACCGCCGCCTGCCTACTGATCGGCATGCGCGTCCCACGCCCGCTGGCGGCCGCGGCGAGCGTGCTCGCGCTGGCCTGCTTCGTCCTCGCCGCGGACGTCTTCTCCCCGCCGACAACCCTCACCGCCGCCCTCGGCTGCCTCGCCCTCGGCGCTGTCGCCGGGTACTGCCTCGGCACTTCGGTCCCGGTGAGCCCCGCGTCCGGAACCGTCGGTCTGGCAATTCTGTTCGTGCCGTCGATCGGTGTCGCCTTGAGCGACAGCGATATCGGCCACCTCGCCTATTCGTCCTCCTGGTACCGCACCACCGATGTCGACCGGGGTGTCGGCCCTGGCGCGGTCGCGGTCGTCGTCGCCCTCGGCTGCACGGTCGCCGTCCTTGCCCTGCTCCGCCACCGCCCGGCGCCGCCCGAGATCGTCAATCCCTAGCCGATCCCCACCCGTATTCCGAGAACGCCTGTCCTGCCATCACCTCGCCGATGCCGACCCGGCAGTAGTCGACGATCTCGTGCGGCAACCTCGCGGGATCGAACCATTCCAGTTCCGAACACTTTTCGGGCTCACGGTTGGCGACCAGGCCGGTCCAGCGGCGCACAGTGAAGAACATCTGCACCCTGCCCGCACTGTGCAGCACATGCGCGAATTCGATGTCGCACGCCTCTATTTCGACCCCCACCTCCTCGCGCGTCTCCCTGATCAACGCCGCCACCGCGGACTCCCCCATCTCCAGATGCCCAGCGGGGACATGAAACAACCCGTCCCCGAACCCCGTGTTCACCCTGCGCCCCAACAGCACCCGACCCTGGGCATCGAACAACACCAGATGAACCCCCACCAGCACCCGATACTTCGCCACTGTCACCCCTCCTGATCGAATTCCCTCCCCTAGAACTTCGAGACAGCGCCTGCCACAGATGTTTTCGGGGTATACCCACGGTATGAGTTTCCCGGTGTCCTTCGGGTTCGCCCAGGTCGGTCTCCTGGCCCTGATCGCCCTCGCCATCGCCCTCCTGGTCATGGCCGCGCTAGCCGTCACCCGCCGCCGCGGCCCGAAAGCCGTTCTCGGCCGTGCGATCCCCGGCGCCACCCTGCTCCTGGTAGCGGTCGTCCTCCTCTGGATCGCCACCCTCCTACAGACCTACCTCGGACTCACCGGCGAGATCAAAGCCGCCCACGTTGTCGCGAAACCCGTTGCAGGCCAAGAACACCAACTCGACCTGGTCCTCACCCAGTTCGACGAAGACGGCACGGCAGGCCAACCGACGACCCACCGCATCGAGGGCGACCTGTGGGCCTTGCAGTCCAACATCGTCGAACTCGAACCGTGGGTCAACGCCCTCGGCTTCCACTCCGGCTACAAGATCACCCGCCTGTTCGGCCAACGCCTAGACGGCAAATCCCCCGCCCAAGACCACACCTTCCTCAACGGCGGCGACCGCGACTTCTTCGAGGACATGAACGAAAACCGCTGGTACACCTCCCCGTTCATCCGCTCCGCCTACGGCAACGCCGTCATCGCCACCCCCGGCGAATACGACGTCTTCATCTCCCGAGACGCCATCAAAGTCCGCCAGACCGAGGGTTAGTTCACCCCGAATCCCCCGATCCCGGGTGTAGAAAGGCCTCGCGACCGACTTCGCCCCCGCCACCTGCTGGACCGACTCCGCCCTGCTCCTCAGTGCCATCGCCCTGGGCGACACAAAGCTGCTCACCCAGGCCATGGATCCTCACTACACCGCCGCTGGGCCGCCCTCTACATGGTTCGCTCTCGCATGCCGGGGCGGCGGCGTCGTGAATCGCTCAGTCGAAGAGTTCGCCAGCTCGGGTGGCGGTCACTGCCTGCATGAGCCATGCGTTGAGCTGATCGAGGTCGACGGTTTCGGCGAGGAGTTCGCGCTGGGCAGCCGAGAGCTCGATTCCACGACCGGTGAGCACGGTCAGCACCGAACGCGCGACACCCTGAGCGACCCCCTGCTCAAGGCCCTGCTCGAGGCCCTGCTCGAGGCCCTGCGCACGCAATCTCTGAGCAGATTCCGAACGGAAGAACGACAGATCCGTGTCCATTTTGTCCCTCCAGAGCTGGGCGGCGTCGGTGTGCGAGATTCCCTGTTCGATCAGTTCGGCGTAGAACTCGGTCTCATCGTCGCACCCCCGCCTGCGGAAAGCCACGATGATCGAGTCCAGTATCTCACTGATCTCCGGCTCACGCGCGTGCGTGATCGCCGACAGCGCGGCCAGGGGCAAATCAGCGAGCACCTCCGCTGGATCGGTGATCGCCGGCACGTTGTGTGGGCCGAGGACCAGCGGTTGCAGCGTGAAGCTCGTCCAGCCCCGATACGTGAGTGTCAACGGGCTGCTCGCCCACGTGGCGGTCTCCTTGTCATGGCAGACGACCACCAACACGACCGGCAACTCGTACTTGTTGTGCAGGAATGTCACGTAGTACGACCACGCAGCGATCCTGGTGCTGTCTCTGTTCGACTGCGCCTCGACGATCAGCAGGAACTCGTCGTCCGCGGTTGTCACCCGCAGGATCGTGTCGGCACGCCGTTCGACCGGCGCAGTCGCGGTGAGATCGACCGAAATCTGTTCCACTGCAATGGGTTCAGGAAAGGGGAGATCAAGAACGCGGAAGGCATGACCGACTGCGGCGGCATCATGGGTGAAGATCCCGTGCATCGCCTCATGCGATGAGCTGACCATGCGCGAAGGCTATCAATACTCGAACAAGAGTTCGAATCGGACAATTGGCGCACAGGCTGCCGACCTCACACGGGCGCTCCAACAACCATGGCCGCTAGACAACACTCGGCTCGACTCCGGAGACGCTCGCGTATGGACTCGGGTGAATGAACGATGTTCCGTCCCCTCTCGCGCGGATGTAATTGATCCACGACGCGGATCACCCCGCACGACGAAAGGTCAGGCAGATGTCCGAACGCGATATGGCCATGATGTACGCAGCACACGACGCCTTCCGGCGCGACCTCCGAGCGCTCGCCACCGCCCCCGATCCTGAACGCTGGACACAATTCCGCACCCAACTCTCCGTCCACCACACCGCAGAGGACGTCGTACTCTGGCCGAGCCTGCGCCGCCGCGGCGTGAGCGCACAGTTGGTCGAGGCGATGGCCGCCGAACACGACCGGATCGATCCGCTTCTCGCCCAGGTGAACCGAGCCTTCGACACCGCGGGCCCGGAAGCCGCGCGACCAACGCTCGTGGCACTGTCCGAGCTGTTGCACAACCACCTTCACCACGAAGAGCAGGAAACCCTGCCATTGATCAACGATCGAGAATGGTCACTACTCGACCGAGAGATGCGCCGCCGCATAGGCATTCGCGGCCTTCGCTCCTACTACTCGTGGTTGCTGCGTGACGTAGAGGGTGAACGCCGCCGCAGGGCGCTGTCCACAATCCCCGGCCCACTACGCCTGGTCATCTCGTAGACGAATAGTTGCACTTCTACAGTTCGGAGCCACTGAGGTCCCGATACTGCGCGACACGATCCCTCGATTCCCTGACGGCTGGGATCGTCACAGCCAGACGGGACCCGACCGACTAGACGCGCTGCATGTCGATGACGTATTTGCCGACCAGGCCCGTATCAGCCCTCACCACACGCGAATTCCATAGACAGCAGCAGCTTTTCGCCGCGTGCTACGCTATCGCGCTGAGCATCGGATAGCTCGACGACCGTGCGGAGTGCATTGCCGCCGATTACACGGTCGACGCTGATACGACAATCGTCAGGATAGTCTCCGTGAACTAGCCATTCCGCACCAGGCCGACCAGGTCGGCCTATCTCCCGGAACGCGGCACCAGGCGCCACAATGTGATCTTGTGGTCTATCGACCGCCGGGCCTATGAATATCTTCGATACGACCAAGCGGTCGAGATTTGCTGTGCTGGTCGCGACAGTTTCGAAGCCGGTCACCTCGGTTGCGGCGGCGTGCTGCATGGCAAGCGGCGGATCCAACTCCGCACGGATCTTGGCCCAGATGACGATGCAGACAAGGACAACCGGCACGACGACGACAACGACAAGAACACCGAGACCTGCGAACCGGCCGAGTTTAGGAATGCGGCGGACTATCGACATGTGTAGGCTCCGTCGATCAATTCGGATGCTTTCGCGTACGAACCCTCGTTCATCTTGAGGTAGTTCTTGACCTGCGGGCCGAGATCCGCCTGCGCCAGATAGTCTCTCATGGCGCCTTCCGCGTTGTATCCCGCAGCCATGAACTCATCACTCCTGGGACCGCGCAGGTCGGGCCGACTCCGTCAACCGATCGTAAGTTGCCGTGGGTACGCGACGACATCCTTGCCCCTTATCGGTCTGTGCCCCGGGTGAGCTCGGCGATGCGGTCGACCGACGGGTTGTTGCTGAACATTTTGACGCGCCGGGGCGCGGTAGCTGCCCGCAGCCCGGTACTGAGCATGGAGGAAACAACACGGTCCGGGTCGAAGGCGAATGCGATCAGCCGCCCTCTGCGGGCCAGCCGCGCCTGGTAGGCACCCAAGCCGGTGCCGACGACATCAACGATCACATCGAATCGATCGAGATCATCGGGTCGGGTCGTGCGGTAGTCCAGTGCATCGTCTGCGCCGAACTGGGTGATCCAGTCGAGGTTGCGCGCGCCGGCGAGGGCGGTGACATGCGCGCCGAGTGCCTTGCCCAGTTGCACGGCAACGCTGCCGACGCCACCGGTGGCACCACGGACCAGGAGCCGCTCCCCGGCCTGGAGCTGCGCTTTGTCGGTCAACGCGGTGGTCCCCGACACCGGGAGGGCGGCGGCTTCGAGCAGGCTCAGATTCCGCGGGGCGCGGGCGAGCCGCTGCTCGGGCACGGCGACGAAGTCTGCGATGGCCCCGAAGGTGAAGTGCGGCATGAGCCCCCACACCTCATCGCCAACGGACCAGGTACGCACGTCGGCGCCGACGGCCACCACTGTGCCGGCGAAGTCACTACCGATGCCGCGAGGGAAACGGGTTCGGGTTACCCGGCGCATCTTGCCCGCCCTGAAGGCGGTCTCGCCTGCGTCGACGCTCGCGGCACGCACCTCGACGAGGACTTCCCCCGGTCCCGGCCGGGCGTGGGTATATCTACGATGCGTAGCACCTCGGGAGGGCCGAAGCGGTCGAACTGTACGGCACGCAGGAACCGGCACAACCACGTCGGCTCCGCGAGACTCGAGCTGCGAGCAACTGCTGATGGCGGCCGGCACCGACCTCCTGGCCCGTGCTCAGGACGAGGGAACCATCCGCGACGACGTGACAATCCTCGATCTACTCACCCTCGCCAATGGGTATCCCTGGCGGTCGAACATGCTCCCAGCGCTGCCGAACACGCCACGCGACTGATGGGGATCGCCGTCGAAGGCCTCAGCGCGCCTGGACACCACACACACGAGTGACCCGATCCGTGCCCTACACCCGAGAACTCGCCCGCACGGTACTGACCACGATGCCCGGCCCACTCCGCCGGATGATCTCGTAGCTGG
Source organism: Nocardia sp. FBN12 (assembly GCF_050320175.1). Classification (GTDB taxonomy): domain Bacteria; phylum Actinomycetota; class Actinomycetes; order Mycobacteriales; family Mycobacteriaceae; genus Nocardia. The sequence goes on from NZ_CP190048.1 coordinate 4,217,044, forward strand.
ATGACCACTTCACCGAGCGCTGATCTCGTCCGACCGGAGCCTCCTTTGAGCTCGCTCCATCCACCCGGCGAATCCGACCGGTAAGTCATCCTCAACAGCTGGTCGGACAGCGATCCTGTCTTGCGTGCGTCGTTGCAGGTAGCGTCCGTCGTCGGTGAGATCGACCCACTGCGTGGTGTACCACGGATCAGGGCGGTCCAGAATATGACCGACCAGCAGTCGCGCCTGACCACTACCGTCGATCGGGCGCCGGGTCAGGGCTTCGTACTCTTCTCGCGGACTGCGACGCGCGTACGACTGGTGCACCGCAGAGGACTCGAGGTCGACGACATCGACGGAAATCGGCGCCTGCCGCCCAGGTTTGCACGTTGGCACCCGCCCGGCGAGACGCTTCGGCAAGTGCTCAGACGGACACAGTCGACTATGGATCGGACCATCGACCCCGTCGACGATCGCCTGCGCCAGCACCACACCGTGCGGACCGTTCTGCGCACCGACGATCCGATATTCGCGCATCATCCCCGGGTTGGTAGCCGTTGAGCCACCGCGTATTTCGATTCTGAACTGCCCGAATGTCAACGTGTGCAACGCCAACCGGATCAGTTCGCTCTCGTCCTGGTCGAGTGCCGCGAGGACACGGGCACGATGAGCCTCGTAATCGTCGACAAAGCGAAACCGACTCTGATAATGCAGCGGACGCGGGAACCGATCGATACCGTCGCCGTACCAGAGCGCAGCGAAATCATCTGGCTCCCAAACCCATTCAGCCATCGAGGGTTTGTTCTCCTGTTCAGTTCTGCGGTCGTGGTGCATCCGGCGGTGTGTTCGCCGATGGCGCGTCACCGCCGATGACCCCACCGGCGATCATTTTCGGCATCTCGCCCAACAGTTCCTCGGTGTTCTCCGCGGTGATCAAGTAGTCCGGAATCTCATGGGTGTCGTCATCGTCGCCGCCCTTGCCCCGTCCGGCGCCCGGCGCGCCCATCATCCCCGGCATTCCCGAACGGCCAGCACTCGACGACGCCGACCCGGCACCCGCAAGACCAGCCGGTGCGCCAGCTACCGGCGAACCAGCGGCCGCGCGACCCGGAATAGGCGCTGCCACAGCTGAACCCGGCGAACCACCGCCGCCGGCCCCGCCGCTGCCGGGCGAACCGGTCGACGGTGTGGCCGCGGCAGGAGAGGCAGCTGCCGGCGCGGTAGTGCCCTCCGGCGTCGCGCTACTCGGAGCGGTCTCGTCGTCTCCGCCGTCCTCGTCGTCGTCGTCGGAGGAGTCATCGTCCGCGGAATCGTCGCCACCTTCGACGGTATCCTCGGGTTCTTCCTCGACCGCCGGATCCTCAGTGGTCGCAGGCTCGGTCGTGCCGGAACCGTCACCGTCGTTCGTGCCACCGCCGTCGGTTCCGCCGCCTTCGGTTCCACCACCGCCGGTGCCGTCGTCGATCGACCCATGCAACGGGTTCGTCGGACTCACCGGGGTCGGCAAGACCGGAATACCTTCGTCCGCGGTGGTGAACGGCTTCACATAATGTTCCGCCATCACCAGGCGAGCTTCTTCTTCTTGTTCGTCCGGATCCACGTTGTTCCAGATATCCCAGGTACTGGGAGGCGTCAATTCGAAATTCTGCCCGGGCGCGGGCAGCCGATCCTTCGTCGTGGTGATCGCCTGCGCTGTCTCCCCCACCCGAGTCGCCAGCGCTTCCAGCTCCGGTGTCAGCTCGGTCGCGCGCTGGGTGTAGTTCTTGATCGCCTCACGGGACCGCTCGGCCGCCTGACCTTCCCACGCCGCAGCACTCGCACGATTCATCCGCGCGGCGAAATCGGTGACACCCTCCCGCCACTTCTGGGCGATCTGGCTGTACTGACCCGCCGCGGCCAACGCATTACCGGTGGGCTCCAACGGCTTGAACGCGCCATTGATCTGCGGGTGCTTGAAGTCAGGGGTGTACTCCTGCTTCTGGATCTGCTTGCCTTCGAAAACCATTCGTCGCTCTGCCGTCGCTCGTGGATCAGGTAGCGGGCGCTAGACGCGCTCGGCCGGGGTGTCGCCGCCGCCAGGGGTGCCGGGCGCGGGTGCTGCGGCGAGGAGTTCTTTGTAATAGGAGGCGAATTCGGCGTCGGTCTCCTGATAGCGCTGGGCGATCAGACGGTGCAGTTCCTGCAGGTCATCGACGATCTTGTAGTGCTGATCGAGGATCGCGTGGACGCTGTTGTCCGAGCCTTGGCCCTTCTCGCGGAAGCGGCGGACCATGGTCTGCGCAGAGACCAACTCCGCGACCGCCTCACCCAAACCCCACACTTCGCGTTGGGAAATATCTGTCGCGGTGCGCTGCAGTTCACGAATCAGCGTCTTGAACGTTTCGCACTCGCGCTCGATGTAGACGAATTCCTCGGCATCGACGCGCACGGACCCACCGAACCGCATGGTCAACCGCCCCTCCTGCGCTTCGGTGAGCAAGTCCTGCAGCGGACGATCACCACTCATAGTCAAATTCCCCCTGATCGAGTCTGAGTAGCCGTGTGGCAGTCACGCGCCAGCGGGAATCAAGGGAACAACCTTCTCCGCAAGACCGCGTGCAAGCTGGCAGGTATCCAAATGACCTGTCAGCTCGTTGGATTCGGGATTGTCCAGCGAGAACTCCAAGCCCCCGCCCTGCATCGCGACAGTGAGCGTGCACACCGAGCGAGGATCCTTGTTGTCTGCACGGCTAGCAGCAACGGCAGCCCGCCCGCCGATCATGTACTCGTCCCGGATCGTCAACTTCGTGTTGGCACGGACTCGGTCCACCGTCAGGTTTGTCGTGGTGATGCCCACGGCGTAACTGTCCGGCGCCGCCCAACTACAGCCACGCCACTTGACCCCACCCGCGCCGTCGTAATCAGCATTGTTGTTGGAACTGGCCACCCGCAGTCTCTCCGAATCCAACACCGACTTCGGTATGTCCCGGCACGGATCAAACCCCGCCGGCACGTCCGCCGCGAGCCCCTGCCCACTTGTCGTGGTCTCAACTCCTTCGGCCTGACCGTCGGTCGAGCCCCCGCATCCGGCGACCAGCAAAACCGCACCAACAGCCATGAACCCAGCCCGACTACGCCGCACCCCACCCCTCCTCGACATCACATGAGCCCGTCCGGGGAGTCCCCACCCCTTGAACATGCCACGCTACCCACTGATGCGACATCGGGCAATCGCGCTTCACAGACCTACAGCCCCACTCACCCCGTACCAGATCGGCGTCGAATCTCGCCCGATCGATTGGGGCCGCAACCTTCGGTGATGCGTCCGTCGAAGGCGACAACGAGTCCAAGTGGAGGTTGAACTATCGGCATCGCGCTCGGTGTTGCCGGACTGTGCGCGGTGACGTGTTCCGTGCGGCCACCCGTCGGCCGAGCTCGACTGGCAATCAAGGCGGCGTTCTTCGGCCTGGCGTATCCGACCGTCGCGATTGCTGGAGCAGCCGCGACGGTCGAGGTCATCAACGGACGGGCACCCGGTTTGGGTCTTTGGCTGCTTCCGCTGTATCCAGGATTGATCTTCAGCCTGCACGCGCTGTACGAGCGCTGTGTAGAGAGCCCTGCCACTGGCGGACATTGACCCCGTACATCTGGACTCGCAGCCCGATGGCGGCGCCACACATCGGGCGTTTCCGGGGAGCGAAGATACCGCCGCTCCTGGAGTCTCAGCCCTACCGAAATAGGCTGGGAACATGGCAAGCTGGACCGGGTGGATCTCGATGTCGAACTCGCTCTCCGAGCCGAAATCTTCACTGCTCTAGACCGATTGGTCGCGAAGAGGGGTGGCTCGCTCACTCGGAAAGAGCTTTTCAACTTCGAACTCCAAGGAGAGCGCCTTCCGCTCGTCGACGGCCAACGCGGCATCCGCAACCCCGCGTCGTTCTCATCGACACTGTCGATCATGACCACGCCGAACGGCCAGTACGTAGACGAGGTCGTCGGCGAGTCCTTGCACTCCTACGCGTACACGGTCGGCCCGATCAACAAGGGAGACAACGTCAAGCTGCGGCACGCGGTGACCACCAGACTGCCGATGATCTTCCTTCAATGGATCAACGTCGACGAGATCCGGTACGTACCTATCTACCCGGTCTACGCCATCTACGACGATCCCGAGAACAGGCAGATCATCTTGGCGCTCGACGAGAAGTTGCTGGACGTAGGGGACCCGCTGCATTTGTCGCCGGTGGAAAAGCGCTACGCCCAGCGGGTAACCGACCAACGGCTCCATCAGCCGAAATTCCGAAGCCAAGTGCTGATCGCGTACAAGAAGCGGTGCGCCGTCTGCCGCCTGGGCCGACCCGAATTACTCGAAGCTGCGCACATCATCCCTGACAACGCGGCACACGGGGTAGCGGAGATACCAAATGGGTTGAGTCTCTGTCGCATTCACCACTCTGCTTTCGATTCCAATCTTGTCGGATTCTCCCCTGACCTGGAAGTCCATGTCGGTCCGGCTTTGATGGCCGCTGAGAACGAGGGTCCGATCCTGAAGTTCGCACTGAAAGGGATGCACAAAGCCAAGCTCTCAGTCCCGGAAGAGGACCACTATCGCCCCTCGGTAGACGGACTCGCCGAGCGATTCGACGAGTTCTTGTCCGGCAAGCGACCTGCGAGACTCAGGAACCTTGATGTCGCCCGAACGGAACCCGTTCTTTGGGGCGGCGGCAAGTAATCGAACGGTCAGCAGTCCGATCGAATCTGACGGCGTTCAGCGATCACCGACCGAGCGACCGACAGGTTGCCGAGCCGCCTAGCGAGTGTGTCCATCGCGAGAGACTCAGGAAGCGCGGTCGAAAACTTCAGGCCTGCAAGGGCTTGCCGATTCACACGCGGCAGAACCAACGCCCGGCCTGTTCGTAGAGTACCCAGGTCCTCGATGCCGAGCCCGCTACGAATGCGAATCGACTTGTCATCGATCCGTTGGGCGGGCTCGAAGAGATCCGCGAACGAGGCATGGAGGGTGCGGTTGGCCGTAGTGCCTGCCCACGTCCACCATCGGGCGCCTTCATCGTCCGACATCGTGACGATCAAACGGTCAGGCGACACAGCCTGCGAATACGCCCCACGTTCGGCGGCGAGCACTCTCGCCGCGCGATCCGTAACCTGCACTCCGGGCACTTCCTCTCCCAGAAGTACTGCTCGCATTCCCCGCGCCAATTCATACGACCAGTCCGACGCGGTTCCCGACCACTTCGCCCTGCCGCCGTCGCCGACCTCCACGACCCAACACCGTCGACGCCGCCAATCGATGTTCTGCACCTGCCACGACCGTCCGGCCAGCAACAACACCGTGGCCCCGTCGCGACGTTCGGCGAGCAATTCTGTTCCGACGGTACCTATTTCGTCGTTGCCCGCGAAGACTACGAACTCGGGTGGTGCGCTGAAAACCGCCGTCAGGTCCGAGAAGTAACGGTGACCGAAGCGTCGTTCTGCTTCGGGACCGATGATCAGATAGTTCCCGTCGCGAACCAAGAAGCCCGCTCGAAGGAGATGTTCGAGGATGCGCTCGGTGTCATCATCGAATACCGAGAGCGATCCCCACCATCGACTCGCGCTGTCGAATGTCAGCTTGCTCTCTTGGAGGCAGAGAGCCAGAAACTGTTGGGCGACAATGTGTCTCGGAACGGGTGGCGGCGCGACCGGCTCGACCCAGCCGCGGGCCCAGCAATGCAGCATGCCGAACGTCGGCAGGACTTCCTCGCTGTCTATCGCGAGGAACAGGCAGTTGCGAACCGAGCCGGCCCGACGACCGGTGCGACCCAGTCGCTGCAGAAACGATGCGACCGTTCGAGGCGGTCCGACCTGAATCACCCTGTCCAGATCGCCGATATCGATACCGAGCTCGAGGGTCGACGTCGCGACGATGACGGTGTCACGAGAGTCCGCGAACGCCGCTTCGGACCGCCGACGTTCGGCTGCAGACAACGAGGAATGACACAGGTAGGTTTCAACACCCACGTCGAGGAGCGCGGCACCCAACTCCTCGGCTCGTCGCCGACTGTCGACGAACACCAGTCGCTTCTCGCCACGATGCAATGCGGCAATGACCCTGGCGGCGTTCGGGATCGAACCGACATAGTCCGCTTCTACCTCTGGCTGTGCCAGCGGACGCTCAGGTACTGGTTCGACGACGGCCCGCGGTCGGTCCGTGCTACTACCTTGGAGCCACTCGACCATCTCCGCCGGATTCCCGACTGTTGCCGACAAACCGATCCGCTGTGGAGGACGTTTCGCGAGGCGCGACAATCGCTCCATCACTGCGAGCAGATGCCAACCGCGGTCGTCGCCAGCGAAGGAATGCACTTCATCGACAACGACAACCCGCAGATCGGCGAAGAAGGCAGTGGCGTCGGTTCTGGTCGAGACGAGAACCGCTTCGAGCGACTCAGGTGTGGTCAAAAGGATGTCTGGACGGCTCCCCACGATTCGCTGTCGCTCCGGCTGGCTGACATCGCCGTGCCACACCGCGGCCGTACGGCCCAACCAAGCCGCGTACTCCAGAACTCGGGGGCCGAGATTGTTCAGCAACGCGCGAAGCGGACACACGTAGAGGATCGAAACCCCGTGCCAATCCTCGTGTGCCATACGCGAAAGTAGCGGAAAGACAACAGCCTCCGTCTTTCCTCCCGCTGTCGGTGCCACGACCACCAGATCCTGACCGGACAGCACGGGCGCGATCGCCGCTGTCTGCGACTCGCGCAACCCATCCCACCGGAGCGTGTTCACGATGTGGTGTCGCACACCCGGATGAAGCAGAGAGAACGCCTCGTCAGCGCTATCGGCGGTCATAGGTCCAGCTGCACGTCATTCGCGCTCACCGCGGCCTTCTCCGCCTCATCCATCTCGGACTCCGAGATCTGGACCTCATAGTCGTGCATCGGATCGAACGCTTCGAACTGGTCGATCTTGTCGAGCACGTCGACCAGTTTGCGCAGGAAGAGCCGTGGCGCGATCCCCACCTGCTTTCCCAAACGCCCTGCCACGGCGGACGCCAGCTGCTTGATGAAGGCATCCGTGGCAACTGAGCGAACCCGCTCGGTATTGTCCGCACCTGTCGCGTACAACTCCCGCACCCGGGTGCCGAGTTCGACCAGCTTCGCCAAATCGAAGGCAGTCAATCGCAGCTGAGGCGCGCGCACATTATCGAAGCGCGGATCCGACGAGAAGTCGGTGTGCAGTCGTTCCGCGAGTGGTGGCAGCAGTCGAATGCCCTGTTGTCCATCGAACAACGGCGGTGTCCCCGTCACCAGAAGGTAGAGGCCTGGGTACTCGCCCTTGTGGACTTCGTCGATGAATTGTCGGAGGGTGTTGAGCGCCTTCAGCCGGATGTCGGAACGCATCCGCTGAACCGTCTCGACCTCGTCGAGCACCAGAACAAGCCCTGGGTGCCCAGCGTCCTTCAAAACGGCAAGGAGCCCACGAAAGAAGCTCGGTGCGAGTTCGTTGGTCAGGTCGCCGCGAATGTTGGCTTGCCGCTTGATCGTTGCCGCCACGTTCGGTTGGCCGCCGATCCATGCCACCATCGCATCGGCGCCCGTGCGGTCTTCGGCGTCGCTCATCCTTCGGTATGCCCGGATGGCCAAGGGAAAGATCGGCGCCTTGTCGCTCACCGCGGCAAGGCGGCGATCGATCAGTACGTCGACCTCTACCCCCTGCTCGTCGGCTTCTTCGTGGACGGTGTGCAGCCATGCGTCCAGGAGCTTTCGAAGGGCACTCGGCTGCACGCTCGCCATGCGCAACGATTCGATCGCGCGTCGGTAGACCGAATCCAGCTTGTAGAGCGGGGTGTCCGACTCGTTGATCTGGACTTCGGCGACTGCGTAGCCCATCTTCAGCGCACGGTCGCCGATCCATCGCGAGAAGAACGTCTTTCCCGACCCGTACTCACCGCGAACGGCCTTGAACACCGAACCGCCCTGGGCGAGATTGCCGAGGTCCTGGGCGACTCCCATATCGAATTTCTCGAGCCCGACCGCCAATTGGTCGAGCCCGTTCGCCGGGACGGTTCCGACCCGGAGCGCGTCGAGGATCTCGCGGCGCCTCCTGTTCGACACCTGGCTCATCGGCTCAACCCGAACTGCTCGACCATCGCACCCTTATCCAGGCGCACCACATCGTTGCTCCCGAGGATCAACACCTCGTACCCCTCCACATCGAGAATCTTCTGCACTTGAGTCAGAGCGCCGGTTGCCCGACCCAGCGGGACATCCAGCAGAGCCGCGGCCTGGATGCGAGTCACCTCGAGGAACCGCGTATTCAGGAGCGCTCCGACCAGTTGACCGATCTTCGCATCAGGCACCGACACACGGCCGGCAAGTCGCCGTTGAAGGGTGAATATCTCGCTGTTCAACAGCTCGGCGACCAGCGGGTGTTCCGGTGACGGAACCTCGACCGGAGCATTGTCCGGCACGTCGGTCGAAACCTCGGGTACAACCGCGTCGCGATCTCCCAGATCCCGCGAGGTCGGCTCCCGTCCATCACGCACGTCAGGCAACGGCAATGCCTCGAGCGACCGGTCCGGAGCTCCGAACGCTTCGACGAGAATCGCGATCAGTTCGTGTCCCACACCTGCGCCGAGCTGAATAGACTGGCTACTCTTCCGCTTTGACGCACGGTTGGTCGATCCGAAGGTACTGAGGTGCAACAACGGCGAACCGTCGGTGTCGACGATGATCTTCCACTCACATTCGACCTGGTCCTCGGCTTTGTGCGGCCTGATCTGTTGCAGGCTCGGAAGTACCTTCGAAATACGCGCCATCGCGGCCTACACCCCCATCACGTGACTCGGTCGTCAGGTGCGAGCAACGTTACCGTCGCCAGGTCGCCTGATCTCGGACGACGTCACCGTACCGGTTGGCGCTCAACGATCGACAGAACTCTGCATGGCGGACTCGGACGGCTCCACCGTGGTTGGTGGCATGGAACCAGGGACCCTGAGTGTTCCTGACTGTCTTCGGATCGAAAGACTCTGCAGGAGTAAATATTTCGGCGCAATCTGACTGCCGAACGATGTGCCGCACAAGTTCAGCGGAATAGAGCGCTAGTCGCCCTGTCTGACGATCTTGTCGTATTCGAAGTCGGCCGGGAGTTCCGGGATGCCGCCCACCAACGGAATTGGATTTTCCGGCCATACTCGCACGGACATGCTCTGCACCACTTCACGCATGTAGGGAGCGATATCTCGAAGCGCCTGGTTGACGATGCGCTTGATCCCGGACCGATCGAGCGTGCCGATGAACTCGGCAGTGTCCGTCACATTGCCGCGTCTGGGAGCGCGCTCTCCGGGGGGAACGATGGCAACTTCGTAGATTGCCGCGATGTCAGCCTCGACCGCGCGCGGATGGTCGTCTCTCGCGAGCAGCTTGACCGCGACCACGACGCGGCTCTCAGGTTCAGCACCCACGTTGATGGTGACTGAGCCCTCTTCGGCTACCCAGTCCGGCAACACACCCGCTTCCCAACGCTCGACATGGATGGACCGGGTTTCGACGCGATCCAGCCGGATGGCGAAACGAAGATCCGACAGCTCGACGCGCCGACCTCGGCCCTCAACGGATATGGTGCGGTCATCGCTCACAGCGCGGCAGCTTCTTGATCGACCATCCAATCATCGGAGGAAGTCTCAGCGAGAGCGCTGTCCGGAATGAAGCCGCCGACGCCGAGAGCCCCTGCCCGCATACGGGTGTGCCACACGAATTCCTCGCCCACCTCGGGCAACCTGGACAGTTCCCGCGCCTCCATCGGTTCAGCACGCAATGTGAGCGCGGCGCCAACCGCGTGGGCGTACCGCAATACGACATCGAACGTGGGGTTGCTGGTCTCGATGTCCACCTCGAACCGGCTGATCCCGGAGCGATTGATCCCGATCGCGTCGGCCACCTTCGCCTGCGAAATGCCCCGATGCACTCGGATACCGATGAGGTCGTTGAACAGGCGGCGCCGTGCCTGCGTCAACTCCATCGCATTTCTGATGTTGTCGTCGCCGGTCAGATCCAGCGGCTCGGACTGCTTCCGCCATGGCCTCATGTGTTGCACTGTAGCGCAACAGGTAGGTGAGGAAGCTCACTTGTGACTTATTTGGGACCACGCGGAAACGGGGCCCAACAGTAGCCCTGGCTGCGGAAATAGGTCTTCAGGAAGCGCATCGCCTGCGTGATGTGCTGACGCTGTCGGCTGCGATTCTGGACGACACTCAGCTTGGCCCGCTTGCTGTCACGCAGTGCCACGCCGACGACGAGTGCGCGGTGGTTGATCGGCTCACCGAAGTAGAGGCGCCACTGAGTGCCCCTCTTGCCACCCGCTTTCAGCTCGCCGGGTTGCGTCCAATAGCGTGGTGTACGGCCCGACCATCGGACCAGGTCCGAGCGTGTCGTAGCCGGAAATAGGGAGGTCACCGCGTGACCCTTGAAGAGACCGCCAAAGTCACTTGAAGGAGAAACCACGCGATGACCTCTGTCCAGCGTATCGACCCGAACAAGCCCTTCGACGCTCAACTCGCCGCGGCCAGCCCTGATCTGCTGCGAGAAATGCTGTCCAGCTTCGTCCACACGATCATGAACGCCGAAGCCGACACCCTCTGCGGGGCCGACTACGGCCAACGCAGCGACGACCGCGTCACCTCCCGAAACGGATACCGCCACCGCGACTTCGACACCCGAGTCGGGACCATGGACGTCGCGATCCCCAAACTCCGGTCGGGCACCTACTTCCCCGACTGGCTGCTCGAGCGCCGCAAACGCGCCGAACGAGTATTGACCAGCGTCGTCGCGACCTGCTATCTGCTCGGTGTCTCGACCCGACGGATGGAGAAACTCGTCGAATCCCTCGGTGTCACACAGCTTTCCAAGTCCCAGGTCTCGATCATGGCCGCTGATCTGGATGCCCAAGTCGAAGCGTTCCGCACCCGACCGCTCGATCAAGGGCCTTACACGTTCGTCGCCGCGGACGCGTTGGTGCTGAAAGTCCGCGAGAACGGGCGCGTGGTCAACGTCCACGCTCTGGTCGCGACCGGAGTCAATGCCGATGGCTTCCGCGAGATCTTGGGCTTGCAAGTAACTTCGGGTGAAGACGGCGCCGGCTGGTTGGCGTTCTTCCGCGACCTCGTCGCGCGAGGTTTGTCCGGGGTCGAGCTGGTGACCTCGGACGCTCACGCGGGCCTGGTGGCCGCGATCGGGGCGACGTTGCCGGGGGCGTCGTGGCAGCGGTGCCGCACCCACTACACCGTGAACTTGATGTCGATCACTCCGAAGACGTCGTGGCCCTGGGTTCGGACTTTGTTGCATTCGGTGTTCGATCAAGCTGACCCTGAATCGGTTGCCGCGCAATATGATCGGATGCTCGATGCATTGACCGAGAAGCTGCCCAGAGTGGCCGCTCATCTTGATGCGGCGCGCGCGGATCTGCTCGCGTTCACCGCGTTCCCGAAACAGATCTGGCGTCAGATCTGGTCGAACAACCCTCAAGAGCGGTTGAACAAGGAGATCCGTCGCCGCACCGATGTCGTCGGGATCTTCCCGGATCGGACCGCGATCATCCGTTTGGTCGGGGCGGTGTTGGCCGAGCAACACGACGAGTGGATCGAAGGCCGCCGCTACCTCGGCTTGGATGTTCTTGCCCGGTCGCGCGGGGTCGGCGAGCTGGCTGACGCGCAGGAGGGAGACGGTGTTGAAGCGTTGACTGCCTGACCAACTGCGGTCACGCGGGGATCATCCCGTTACACCACGCATTTGGACTTGACCGCTCGCCGAGCCACGGCGCGTCAGGCTCCCCACTCGGTGCAAACTCGAGCGGACACCGATAGTCCACAGGCGAACGGTATCCACTCGCTCCGAGACCGCCCTGCTCCGACTCTTCGATCTGACCCTGGAGGTTGCCGTAGGCAAACGGGTCAGAGGCCCGGAGCTGCGCTAGCCCGGCATCCGCGTCTGGTGTGTGCTGCCACGTGCACCGACCGCGAACGACCCTGTCGCCGTGGGGATATGTGCTGTCCTCAGATTTCACTCTGCCCCTTCGAGCACGTGGCGAATACAGGTTGCCCGCCACCGAATACTACCGGTTCTGCTGTACGCCAAGGCCGTTCGCCGCCCTCACGAACAGCACGACAAGTCATCGCCGATATTCCCCAGTCGGAACAACTCTGGATCAATTGACCAGGTCGGATCAGAATGGAGCAGGCGGTCGAGCGGCAACGAGGCGCGCGTGACTGTTCCCACTCTGGGCACCGACGGCACTCGATGCCAGAAAGTTGCCGAGCTATCGCGACACCGCCGAATGGATTGAGACAGGCCGGTCCGCCTCGACGGCGACCGGGTACCTCGTCCTGGTACGGAATCAACAACCGATGTCGTTCTGACGCACGTTCGCTTGTTGAGATTTACTTGCAGACCCGATCCTCCTGCGCGTTACCGAAAGTGGTACGTCTGTTCACATGTACCTGCGGTGCACTTTTGGTTGTCGTGCACAGTGATTCGGCGAAGTTCTGGCGCGTAGCGGCGGAAGAGGGGACCCTCGGAGGGAGAGATCGCGTTACCCAGGAGCCGCATGACTGTCAGAAGTGACCGTGAAGGTGGCTTGCCCGAGACACTGCCGGCGTTGGAGCAACTGCCGGCTGATGAGGCTCGGGATCTGTTCGAGTTGATGAGGGCCGCAAGTGCGTTCGAGGCGGCCGCGTTGGACAAGTCCATCGATTCGATGGTCTCTGCGTTGCCTCGGCCCTTGCGTCGGGTGACCAAGAAGATCATGTTCGGCGGCAGATGACGGACCTCACTACGCGGGCGCAGTTGATTCTGCTGGCTCGGACGTTGCATGTTCATCCGCAGCGGTTGGATCACCTGCGGTATCTGGGGGCCGATCGGTTGCATGCGTTGCAGCAGCAGATTTCGGGGGTGTTGTTCGATCAGCACACGGAGACGTTTCGGCGGATCAGTGCGCTGGTGCCCTACATTCCGTTGACGATCTCGATTCCGTTGGTGCAGAAGCTGGTTCCGCCGATGATGACGGGGCGGGCGGCGGGGTCGGTGGGGTTGGATCATCCGGGCAAGGCGGCGGAGACGTTGACGATGTTGCAGGCGGGGTACGCGGCCGATTGCGCGCCCTATCTCGATCCGCGGGCCGTCGAGCAGCTGGCCGATCAGATGGCGCCGGAGCCGATCGTCGAGATCGTCAACGAGTTGTTGCGGCGGCGCGATTATGTGACGGCAGGACCGTTCTTGGCTTGTGCCACCACGGAAGTGATCGCCGCTGTCGAGGCGGGCGTGCGTGATGACGCGGGACTGATCTTCTCAGCCGCGTACTCCTATGACGTCGAGGTGCTCAGCGCGGTGGTTCGCCAGCTGCTCGATGGGCCGCACCGGCGGGTTCCGCGGATGACGCAGACGGTGTTGACAGGTTCTCCTGAACTGCAACATGCTGCGCTGTCGGTGTTTTCACGGTGTGCGCCCGATGTGATCCGTCGGGTCGGTGACATCCTGTTCGGGAGTGCGCAGCCCGGTGATGTCGCGCGGCTGGTGCGCACTGCGCTCGCGCTCGGGGCGGTGCCCGAATTCCTCACGCTGATCGGTCATCTCACGCCGTTGGGGCTGTGGACGTTGGTGGGCAATCCGGTGTTCAGTGATCCGGATGTGGGGGTCGACCTGGTCGCGCCGATGGACGGGCGGGGCGATTCGGAGAGTTGGCGTGGGCTTTTCACGTTGATGGCGCGGATGGATGACGATGTCAGGGGCGCTGTGGGGTACGCGCTGGCGTTGCTGTCGGAGACGACGGTGTCGGAGTTGCCCGCTCGGGCGACCGAAACCGGTTGCTGGCCCGCGTTACTCGATCTGGTCGCGGTGTCCGGAGAGCGGGGACAGTCGAGGTTCGGGGCGATCTGGGCGCAGTTGGGGCCGGAGCGGCGGGCATATCTGCATCGGTGCATCACCGAGCTGCGCTACGACACGAGGTTGGCCGAGATCACGGCGCTGGTGGAGCCGGTGGAGGTCGATCTGCTGTTCTATCAGCGTCGGCAGAAGGGGCGGTATCGCAACGGGTGACGCGTGCGGGTGCGACAAATTGGGTACTTCGGACATCGACTGTCGATTTCCAGGAGGACACCCCATGTATCCCGCTCCCGCCCAGCGCCCAGCCACCGGAGGAACGGCGGTGACCGCGGCGATTCTGGCGTTGCTCGGTGGGCTCGCGGCGTTCGGCGGGGTGGTCATGTACGCGGCGAACACGCTGCGCTTCGACTCACCCTGGTTCGGATGGGGGATCGTGCCGGGGTGGACGTCGATCGTGACGGTGCTGTTGCTGGTGATCGACGTGGTCGCCGCGGTCATGCTGCTCGCCGGTGCCGCGCTGATCTTGCGCAGGCGCAAGGCGGGGCCGACACTCGTGATCCTGGGCTGCCTCGGCGAGATCGGCACCTTCGTACTCGGCGGGTTGTCCACCGTGATCCAGCTCCTGGACTACGGACTTCCGTTGAGTCGGCAGCTGGAAGCGATCCTGGGGAATTCGAGCATCAATTTGCTGCTCGGGGCCGACGTCGACATCCACTGGGCGGTTTCGCTGTTCATGATGGTGTTCCCGGTGCTCACCTTCGTGCTGGCGGTGCTGCCGACGACGCGACGCTGGTGCCGAGGTGACGATCGCCGCCCGGCGGGGTTCGGCGCACCCGGGATGCAGCCTTTCCCGATGCCGCAACCCGGCATGCCCCAGGGCCGCGCTTACGGTGCGCCGCAAGGACAGTGGCCGCGACCGCAGGAGGGGTATCGGCCCCGATAGCGGGGGGTTTCGGCTCCGGCGGGGTCAGGACGGTGTACCTGCGCGCGTGAACCGGGTCCCCCACTCCCGCAACTGCGTGACCAGTTCCGGTGGGCCGAGGACCCGGAAGTCGGCTTCCACCTTGCCCAGCAACAGGACCGGCCAGCTGAGGTCGTCGACGGTCAGTTCTATGTGGGTGCGGTTGTCGGGGAGGGCGGTGATCGTGCACCAGCGGCCTACTCGGGCGTGGACGTCGGTGGCGGGGGCCTCGATCTCGGCGGTGACGGTGTAGCCGGAGCGGCGGGCACCGATGGCGTCGCGGACGAAGGTGGCGGCGTCGGGGGCGGGCAGAGTGCGGGGGCGGAAGCGGGTGCCGGTGGTCGCGGAGGCGGTGAGGCGGTCTACGCGGAAGGTACGCCAGTCGTGGCGGGTGAGGTCGTAGGCGACGAGGTACCAGCGCCGGCCCAGGGAGACGAGGCGGTGGGGTTCTACTTCTCGGGTGCTGGTTCGGCCGTCCGCGGCGGTGTAGGTGAAGGTGAGGCGTTCTTCGCGGCGGCAGGTGAGGGCCAGGTCGGTGAGGACGGCGGGGTCCACGTCGGAGAGGGGGACGGCGGTCCAGGCGGTGGATTCGGTCATGGCGCGCAGGGCGTCGACGCGGCGGCGCAGGCGGGTGGGTAGGACGGTGACCAATTTGCCGAGTGCTCGGATCGACGGTTCGGCCAGGCCGTCGCCCGCGCCCTGGGAGCCGGCTTGCAGGCAGACGGTGATGGCGACGGCTTCGTCGTCGTCGAGGACCAGGGGCGGCATGGCGGCGCCCGCGGCCAGTTGGTAGCCGCCGTCGACGCCGGGGCGCGCGTCGACCGGGTAGCCGAGTTCGCGCAGGCGGTCGATGTCGCGGCGCAGGGTGCGGGCCGAAACACGAAGGCGTTCAGCGAGTTCCGTGCCCGGCCAGTAGCGATGAGTCTGCAGCAGTGAGAGCAGTCGGAGGGTGCGTGCGCTCGTATCGGCCATATTTCGATTGTCCCGCAATTGCGGTCAGAAACTGGCCGCAATGGGTTCTACCTTGGATTTCACAACACCGACAAGCAAAGGATCAGCCCATGACCGAGACCTTGATCGACACCGAGCGCACCGACATTCTCGAGATGCTCGCCAAGCACCGGCACTTCCTGCGCTTCACCGTCCGCGACCTGACCGACGAGCAGGCTGGTCTGCGCACGACCGCGAGCGAGCTGTGCCTGGGCGGACTGATCAAGCATGTGGCTGCGGTGGAAGCGAATTGGGCGAGTTTCATCGTCGACGGGCCCGCGGAAGGCCCCGACTTCGAGTCGATGACCGAGGAACAGATCGCACGCTGGGGCGACATCTTCAAGATGCTGCCCGGTGACACGCTCGCCGGTGTACTGGCCGAATACGAGCAGGTTGCCGCGCGAACCGACGAACTCGTGCGCACTCTGCCCGACCTGAACGTGAGTCAGCCGCTGCCCGCGGCGCCGTGGTTCGAGCCCGGCGGGCGCTGGACCGCGCGCCGCACGTTGATGCACATCATGACCGAGACCGCGCAGCACTCCGGCCACGCCGACATCATCCGGGAATCGCTGGATGGTGCGAAGTCGATGGGCTGATTTCCGCGAAGAGGGACTCGGCTGCCGCGCGGTGTTCGGTGGCGGTGGCCGGGTCCGTCAGGTCCAGGATGTCGGCGATGCCCTGGTGGGCTGTTGCTTCCTCGAAGCGGTGGCCGAGTTGTGGTGCCAGGGTGAGGGTTTGGAGGTAGAGGGTGAGGGCTTCTTCTGGGAGGCCGGCCAGACGGCAGGTTTTGGCGTAGCTGTTGAGGAAGTGAATCTTCCAGTGGTCTTCGAAGAGCGCATCGAGCAGCGCGAAGGCCTCGCGGTGACTGGCCAGAGCCTCTTCGTGGCGGCCCATGTCGCGCAGGGCCACGCCGCGGCAGTTCAGGCACCAGGCTTCGTTGTGTTTGTGGCCGTCTTCGCGGGCGAGGGTGAGGGCGCGGTTCAGGTGGGCGAGGGCCTCTTCGGGCTTGTCGGGGGCGATCGCTACGCCAAGGGTGATCTGGGCCTGTTGCGACGGGTGGATGGCGATAGCCTCACGGGCCAGTTCGGCGGCTCGGTCGCGGTGGCCCAACTGGAGGTTGGCCCAGGCTTCGCCGGCGATGGCGTCGGCGGCGCTCGTGGGACAGCCGCTGGTGGTGTAGAGATCGCGGGCTTGGCGGAACAGTTCGAGTGGTTCTTCGATATCGCCTTCGTCCCAACGTAATTGGGCGCAGCGCATCGTCAGTTCCGCGCGCGGCAACGGGTCGCCTGCCTCGGCGACCAACGGTGCGGCGGCGGCGTAGGCGGCAGCCGCCTCGGTCATGCGGCCCGCGTTGTAGCGGGCGAACCCGAGGTCGCTGTGGGCTTCGGCGAGTTGACGTGGGTCGCCGAGATTCTGTGCGGCGGTGAGGGATTGCTCGAACAGCGAGTTGAGATGTGTGGTGCCGCACCGGCGGGCGAAGAACGCGCGCATGAAGCGCGGCAGCTCGCAGACATGGGTGTCGGCGCCCGCCTCGACGGCGGCGTAGAACACGGCCATCAGGTTGGTGTATTCGGAGACGAACCAGAAGAACGCGGGGTCACGGCCGGGGAAGTGCGGCAACTCCGCCGGGGGTGCACCGGCGGAGACGGGTCTGGTCGGCGACAGGAACGGCATGGCGGAATCGGCGGCGGCCGCGGTATGCACGTAGAAGTCGAGGATGCGGTGCAGGGCGCGATCGCGGTCGGCGGGGGTGTCCTTTTCGAAGGTGGCGTGGCGGGCGTGCTGGCGGACCAGGTCGTGCAGGCGGTAGCGGCCGTCGGCGGGTTGCTGGACGAGGTGCGCGTCGAGCAGGTCCTCGAGCATGGTGCGGGCGCTGCGCAGCGAGACGTCGGCCACGGCGGCGGCGACGTAGTCGGTGAACGTGGAGCCGGGGATCAGGCCGAGTAGGCGGAACAGGCGGCGATGATCGCGGTTGAGCTGACGGACCGACATGCCGAAGGCGGTGTCGAATTCGCTTGCGCCCTCGGCCATTCGCTCCACGAGGATGCCGACCGACCAGCCTGGTCGATGCCGAAGCCGGGCGGCGGCCAGGCGCAGCGCCAGGGGTAGGTTGCCGCACAGGCGCAGCACTTCGGCGGCTTGCTCGGGCTCTTTGGCGAGCCTGCCGACGCGCGCGTCGCCACTGGCCCGCACCAGCAGTTCGGCGCTCTCCTCGGGGGTGAGCACGTCGAGGGTCACCGGCGGGACCTCGTCGAGTTCGAGCAGCCGGTTGCGGCTGGTGATGATCGCGACCGACTCCCCCGCACCGGGCAACAGCTGGCTGACCTGGGCGGCATCGGCGACATTGTCGAGCACGACGACAGCGCGCAACCGCGCCAGCTCCGAACGCCAACAGGCCGCGCGCAACTCGACTCCCCCGTCCTGCGGCACCTTCTCCGAGGGAACCTGCAGGGCAGCCAGCAACGCGCGAAGGGCGGCGTCGGGGTCGAGCGGTTGGCGGCCGTCGGTGAAGCCGTGCAGATCCAGATACAGCTGGGCGTCCGGGTACTCGGCGGTGAGCTGGTGCGCGGCGTGCACGGCGAGGGAGGTCTTCCCGACTCCGGCCATGCCGTCGATGGCCACCACCCGGTCGGATCGCACGGCCGCGATCACGTCGGCCAGTGCTTGCTCGCGGCCGGTGAAGTCGGGCACGTCGCGGGGCAGGTCGTTGCGCGGCGGCGGTGGCGCGTCGGCCGGTGGGCTCGGCGGGGCGGGCTGGCGGCTGGTCTTCGGCGGGGCGGGCAGCGGGTTGTTGGCGCGCTCCCACAGGGGACGCAGCGGGCGCGGGTCGCGTTTGACCAGGCGGCACAGCTCCAGCACCGCGGGCCACGGCGGGACCGTCTGGCCGCTGAGGTAGCGCGAGAGCGACGACGAGCTCAAGCCGGTGTCGCGGGCCAGGGCGCGCACACCGCGGCCGGACAGTTCCTGGATCAGGCGCAGCCGCGAGGCGAGCTCGTCCTGCGGGTAGGCCCGTGCCGTCCGCTGTTGCACAACCACCGTGTTCCACTCCGTTTGTCCCGGCCCGAACCAGAAATCTTCCGACTGAGGATCAGGTGGTCAGAGCCGTTTTTCACTGTCCCACAGTGTCCCACAACCATTCTGTCGCGGCGTCCGACGGGGTGCTATCGAGTCACACCGCAAGCAGCGGAGACACCACGAACAAGGAGAACGACATGCAGTCTCGGATGAAGAACCCCGCCATGATCCTCACCGACGCGATGGGCCCGATCCAGCAGGTACTGAAGGCTGTGGAGACCGGCGGCGTCGATGCCGAGATCCTGGAGCTGGTCCACCTGCGAGTGAGCCAGATCAACGGCTGCGCTGCCTGTGTCTACGGCGGCACCACCACCGCACGCAAAGCCGGGGTGAGCGAGCAGCGCCTCGACACCCTCGTCGCCTGGCGGGAGACCCCGTTCTTCAGCGACGAAGAGCGCGCCGCCCTCGAATTGGCCGAGGCCGCCACCCGGATGGCCGACCGTCCCGACGCGGTCACCGACGAGGTCTGGGACACCGCCGCCAGCTACTTCGACGAGAAGCAGCTCGCCTCGATCGTGCTGATGATCGGCGTGACCAACATGTTCAACCGCCTGAATGCCACCACCCGTCAGATCGCCGGCGCCTGGGGCTGACGCTCCCCCTTCGAAAGGACCTTGGACGATGTCCACGAATCAGCAACCGAGCAAGAGCAATGCGCACAGCGGGTTCTCCCGGTGGATGCAGCACAGGATGAACGCGCGGATGAACCGCAAGATCCGTCGCGGCAAAGGCACCTTCATGGGGATGGATGTGCTGATCCTGCACACTGTCGGCCGCCGCAGTGGCGAGCCGCGCGACACCCCGATCAGCTGGTTCCCCGGCGAGGACGGATCCTGGCTGCTGGTCGCCTCCGGCGGCAAGAACGGACATCCCGACTGGCTCCTCAACCTGCTGGCGCATCCCGATCAGGCCACCGTCCAGCTGCCGGGCGAGGCCGGCGTCGCCGTGACGCCGCACGTCCTCGCGGGGATCGAGCGGGCCGCGGCCTGGGAACACATCGCCGCGGCACAGCCGCGGTACGACAAGTACCAGACCAAGGCCGGTCGCGAGTACGCCGTCGTGCGGCTCACCGCCTGAGGCGCGTATGCCGGTGGCGGTCAGCACTGCACGTGGCTGGGCAGGCAGCACGCGCTGAATCAGGCGGGAAGGAGCCTGCCGATCACCTCGGCGAGCTGGGCGACATTGCGGCATTCGTGCATGGTGACGATGTCGGTGTAGGCCTCGGCGGCCGAGTCGCCGGTCGACCACGAGCGGGCCGGTTCCGGATTGAGCCAGTAGACCGCTTTCGCGTGCTCCGTGATCGCTTGCAGGGCAGCGAGATTCGGGTCGGTGCGGTTGGTTCGGGCATCGCCGAGGATCAGCACGCAGGTGCGCGGGCCGACGGCGTCGAGGTAGTGGTCGACGAAACCCTGCAGGACCTCGCCATAATTGCTGGATCCGAACCGGGCGACGCCGCCTTCGCGGACGATGTTCTGCGCGAAGCCGGGCGGCGGGGGCTCACCGGGGGTGAAGTACTGGGTGATCTCGGCGCAGGTGTCGACGAAACCGAAGCTGCGGACCTTGCTGAACTGGTCCTGCAGGGCCTGCACCAACTGCAGCGTGAACTCCGCGAAACCGCTCACCGAGCCCGAGACATCAGCCAGCACAACGAGATCGGGGCGACCACGCTTGCGGGCGCGCAGCACCGGATCGACGGGGACTCCGCCGGTGGCCATCGAACGTCGCAGGGTGCGACGAAGGTCGATCTGGCCACGGACCGCCTTCTTGCGGCGTACCGCCAGACGGGTGGCGAGTTTGCGCGCCAGGGGGTGCACGAGGCGGCGCATCTCGGCGAGGTCCTGTTCGCGGGCACCGAGGAAATCCGTTCGGTCCGCGGAGTTCTCGACGCCGCGGCGGGCGATGTAGTCGGTGCCGCGCAGTTCGGCCGAACGCAGGCGGGCCTCGGTCTGGACGTCGGCCCGGAACCGATCGACGCGACGGCGGGCCTCGATGGTGCGCACAGCGGTGTCGAATTGACCTGTACCGCCCATGGTTTGGGCCACCTGCTCGGAGATCTCGTCCGGGCGTAGCGATTTCATGGTCAGATACGACGACCAGCCCGCGCCGGACGCCTGGGTGACTCGGCCCGCGCTCTCCCCCGCGCCACCGTAGGCGCCGAAGGTGTTGAGGGCTTCGCGCGCCAGCTCGGCGGTGTCCTCGCCCTGCACCAGGGTCGCGATCAGGCGCTCACGCAGGGAGTCGGCGTCCTCGCTCGGCCGGGCGGGCGGGAGTGCGACGCCGAGGAAGTACAGATCGAAGAGCTGGTCGAAGACTCCGCGCTGACCGTTGCGGCGGAGCAGGCAGGAAGCCAGGCCGGAGCGCAGGATACGGGGATCGGTGGTGCCGAGTGCCACCACCGCGGCCGCGGCGTCGATGGTTTCGCTGGGGCCCGCGTGAATGTTGTGCTCGCGCAGCAGGGTGACGAAATCGACGAGCCGAGCGCTTGTCGGGGCGAATCGGTCGGGGGGCGGGCTCACGGCCGCACACTGCTGTCCGGCTGGTCGTCGAGACCGAGCCGGTCGATGGCCACGCGATGGTCGGACTGGTATTTCAGCAGAACGCCGAGCGTCGAGCGGACCACACCGCCGGTCAGCGTCCGGGTCCCCAACGCCACCAGAGTTCTTGCCCAATCGACGGTTTCAGCGATCGATGGCGCCTTACGCAACGACAACTGACGTAGCGCGCTCACCGTCGTCACCACCGGCTCGGCCAGCGCCGCATCGAGCTCGGGGACTTTGAGCGCGACGATCGCCTTCTCCAATTCCGCTGTCGGATAGTCGATATGCAGATACAGGCAACGACGCTTCAGCGCTTCGGACAGGTCGCGGTGCGCGTTGGAGGTGAGGATGACGAAGGGCTTGCGGACAGCGGTGACGGTACCGAGTTCGGGGATGCTCACCTGGAAGTCCCCGAGGACTTCCAGCAGCAGGCCCTCGAGTTCCACGTCGGCCTTGTCGAGTTCGTCGATGAGCAGGACCGTGGGGTCGGGGTTGCGAATCGCCGCCAGGAGCGGGCGGGCGAGCAGGAATTCCTCGGTGAAGACGTGGTCGCGCGTACTGTCCCAGTCTTCGCCGGAGGTGGCGGTGATGCGAAGCAGCTGCTTGGCGTGGTTCCACTCGTACAGGGCGCGGGCCTCGTCGACGCCCTCGTAGCACTGCAGGCGGATGAGCTCGGCCCGCACCGCGGCGGCGACCGCCTTGGCGAGCTCGGTCTTGCCGACACCGGCCGGACCCTCGATCAGCAGCGGTTTGCCGAGGCGGTCGGCGAGGAAGACCGCGGTCGCGATATCGAGGGACGGCAGGTAGCCGGCGGCTGTCAGCCGGTCGGTCACCTGGTCCACCGAGGAAAAGAAGTTACTCATCGGTAACCAGTATATCGAGTGTTACCCGCGCCCGGCGATCGCGGCGGCGACTCCGTCGAGGATGAGGTCGAGGCCGAAGGTGAAATCGCCGTCCGACGATTCCTCGTCCGGCGGGACGTCGGCGAATACCTGGTCGACGAAGAGCGCGGCGACCTCGGGGAAAGGAGACAGGTCGAGGGTCGACACGTCGCGCTGGTACGCGTCGAGAGATTGAGCCTCGCTGCGCTGTTCGGTGCCGCGCTGCTCGGCCATGTGCCGGTCGGTGACGAAGGACTGCCGGACATAGCCACCGACCACGGTGATCGCACCGATCTTGGCGCCCCAGTCCAGGCCGGTATCGCGCAGGGCAGCGAGACCGGCGTTCATCCAGGCGAGGGCGTTCAGGCCGCGCGGCGGGCCCGTAATGGGGATCTGGGTCAGCCAGGGATGGCGGGCGAACACGGCTCGCTGACCGGTCGCCCAATCGCGCAGGGCGGGCCGCCAGGCGGGACCGATGACCGGCGGCAGGCCGAAGGCAGTGTCGGCCATCAGGTCGGTGAGACCTTCTTTCGAACCGATGTGGCGGTAGAGCGACATCGGTGTGACATCCAGCGCGGCAGCCACTTTCGTCAGTGACGCGGCGCGGAGACCTTCGCGATCGGCCAGCGTGATCGCCGTCGCGACGATGCGTTCCGCGTCCAGTTCGGCCGGGCGGCCGACGCGCGGTCGTGGCGAACCGGACTGCTTGCTGGTCACCGTCTCCTCATTCGTTCGGGGGTTCCCTCAACTTAACATAGGGTTTATAGTTTAAGACCTATACTAATTCCGATCGAGCCGGAGCGCTCGGAGGCAAGGGTCGAATAGCTATGGGTATCAACAAGATTCAGCGCACCACCGGGGCTGCCGCCTTCGCCGGTGCCGGGTGCACGCTGATCGAACTGCCGCTGTATTTCGTCTACGCGGGGGCACCGCCGGACGCGAACGTGCTCACTCGATGCCTGCTCGGGCTGGTCGGGCTCACCCTGTTCATCGTGTTCATGAGCGGACTCACCTACGTGGTGAGACAGCGTGACCCGGAACGCGACTGGTTCGGGTCGCTGGCTGCCAGGGCCGGAACAGCGTGGCTCACGGTGATTTTGGTGTCGACCGGCCTAGAGGTCGGTGCCGTGATCGCCGCACCGGAGCCGATCGATCCCACCATCACCGTCACCGGTACCTACATCCTGTACGGGACCATCTCGCGATTGCTGGAGGGACTGTTCCTCGTGGCATTCGCCATCGCGGCCGCACGGCTACTGCCCCGCTGGTGCATCGTGACCAGCTGGGCACTCGCGGCGGTGAACTTCGCGTTCGTGCCGTCGCTGTTCTTCGGGAACACGCCGGCGAACTTCTACGCGGCCAACGGATGGGGCAGCACGGCCACCGTCGGCGGGCTCACCATGCTGTGGTTGTTCGCGATCGGGATCACGCTGTACCGGTCGGCACCGACCGAGGCCGATCAGTACGCGTTGTCGGCCACTTCCACCTGACCGTCCTTGATCGCGGCCAGCAGCAGCCGGTAGTCAGCCATGGTCTGATCCGAATACGACATCGCGAAATCGCGCAATCCCTTGTCGAATTTGTCGCTGCCGCCGAGATAGGTGCCGATGGCGGCCGGGTCACCGGAGCGGCAGTGGGCGCGGGCCAGTACGCCACCGCACAGGCCGCCGTAATTGGCGAGCTGGCGGTGGGTCATATTCTCGAAATCGGCCGAGCCCTTCATGTCGCGGAACTGGCGCCAGTAGTAGTCCACACCCTTCGGCCCGGTGGCCCAGCCGAGGAAGATGTCACTGGCCGCCTGCATCAGCCGCTGACCCGCGACGACGCGATGTCCCTGCTGCTGGTATCGGCTCGGCTTCTGATACGGCGCCAGCACCGAGGTGCCGGCCTCCTTCATCTGCAGGAACAGCGGAGCGCCGGACTCCTTGTCCATCATCAGCGCGATGAAGCACCGCGTGCCGACGCTGCCGACCCCGACGACCTTCACCGCGGTATCGACCAGGGTGTAGCGGTTGAGCAGTACGCGCGTCTGGTCGGGCAGGCTGCGCCGGTACTCGGCGAGCACGGACTTCACGGTCTTCTCGTCGGGCAAGGTGACGGGCACCAGCAGGGGTGGCTGATTCTTGATCCGCGGGATGCCCTCGGCATCGGGTTCGGTGAGCTTTTCCAGTGCCTGCAGGCTGGTGCGCTTCATGGCCGAGGCAACCGTCTTCTCGGCCTTCTTGCGGAACTTCTTCTTCGGGATCTGCGCGATGACCTGGTCGGCATCGACGCGGTCATACCAGATTTCGAGACTGTCCTGCTGTGTCATCTGCTCGATGCCCTCGCGATAGCCACGGGCGGTCGCCTCCGCCGCCGACGCCGCCTCCGCATCGGAACAGCCATTGCCGAGCGCCGCGACCGCGACACTGGCGACCAGACGTTTGACGTCCCACTCGAACGGGCCGGGCAGTGTCTCGTCGAAGTCGTTGACGTCGAAGACGAGGTGGCGTTCCGGCGTACCGAAAAGCCCGAAATTCGCCAGGTGCGCGTCGCCGCACAGTTGCGCGATGAGCCCGGTGTCAGGACCGCAACCCAGGTCATAGGCCATCACCGCCGCGGCACCACGCAGGAAAGCGAACGGCGACTCCGCCATCCGCGCCATCCGGATCGGCACCAGATCCTGCACCCGCGTCGCGTTCTGCTGCTGCAGAATCGCCACCGGGTCCTCCCGCCCCGACACCGCCTTCCACTCCCCCAGCTCAGAACGCGAAACCCGCCTTCGCGCCGCTTTCCCCACCTCAGCGGCCTGCCGATCGAAATCCTCAACCGTCGTCATCGAGCAAGTCTTGCGCTACCGGACCGCCACGACAAGGGCCGGCGGATAACCACTCGGACACAGCAGCCCGCCCGCACCGGCAAATGCGAACGGCTCATCGAGCAAGTCTCCCGCTATCGGCCGTCGACAGCAGGGGTGGCGCTACGGACCGAGCCGCCTGCGCCACTCGTCGACTCGGCGGACGAGCTCCTGCCACCAGGTCCGGTCCGGTGGCGGAGACGGCCGAGGCTGGGGCTCTGGGGTCGGCGTGGGAGTCGGTTCGGGGTCGGGTACGGGGACCAGCACCTTGCGGCGAATCCCGGTGCAGGTGAATTGGGTCGCCCGATAGGGATTCCCGTTCTCCGCCCACTCGGAGACGATGAGCGTGAACTTGCCGTCCTCGAGCTTGCTGTAGGGATGTATGTAGCCGCCGTACAGGCGCGGGACTGTGTCGACACCGCGCGGCATCCCGGTCACCGGCCGGTGTGTGTGGGTCGTGATCCAGTTCGTGTTGTCGATGCGGTCGCCGACCTTGACGAAGATCGAGTAGTCCCCCGCGTCGAATCCGGATATCACGGCCCTGTTCTCGACATAGCGCAGGCAGATCTCGCCGAATCGCCAACCGGGCAAGATCGGCGTCGGCTCACGGTTCCAGGCCCAGTCGTCACCGTCCCAGCCCCAGCCCTGCCAGGCGTGTGGATCGGACAGGCCGTCGACCGTCGCGCGCCACAGCAGCATGTCCTTGTTCCTGGCCAGGCCGCCGGTGGAGATGATGTGCACCCAGTCGCTGTGCGGGTCCTTGGCCCAGGAGATCATGACGCGCTTACCGGCGAAGGCGTCGCACCAGAACTTCGAGCCGCTGCGCGCCCAGGTGATGCCGCTGTCGTCGGATGTCCATACCTCGCACCACTTCTCGTTGCCCAGACCCTGGGTGTACATGACCCACAGGTAGATCCGGCCGTCGATGGTCATCGCGTCGCACGGCAGGACGGTGGAGTATTCGGCGTTGTCGTGCTGGTAGTCCCACAGCTGGCGGCCGTCGGTGCTCGGCGAGGTGGCCATGACGATCGGCTCGGCGGGGTCGCGCGCAGATGTGCGAGTGATGATGGGGGAACGCCAGTTCCCGATGCCGCCCATCGGTGGGCCGTACGGGCCGTCCCCGGAGAACGAGTCGCCCCAGATGAAGCCGACGTCGCCGTTGGGCAGCTCGAACGGAATCGCGAGATCGCCGCCACCGAGGTCGGCCGAGGGCACCGGGTTCAGATCCGTGACGCGGATGACACACCTGCCCCGGTCGGCGCGAGCCGAAATCGTTGGGCTGCTTTCACTTCCGTCACGCCACCACGGTACGTCAAAATGCCGAAAGGCCCGCTCGCACGTGGCGAGCGGGCCCTTCGAGACGCGATGAAACCTTACGCGGTTTCGGTGATCGGGCTTCAGAATGCAAGCAGGACATCGAGACTCGACACCAGGTCGCGGTCTCGGTTGAAGCCACGTTCGGCTATCAGGCACACAGCCGAACGAGCTATCGAGATGTCGTCCTCGGTGGCGACGCTCAACAACTCACGCAGATCCGCGAGATCCTGCGGACGCGTCACATCGTCGCGAGAGAGCAATTTGAGAGCGATCAAGTGCCCGGTTGTCGCCACCGGCAGACTCAGGTCGGGGACGATCTCGATCTCGTCGGCAGCGGCGGCGATCTCGTGCTCTATTCCTGAACTTGCGAAGAGCAGATCGACCAGGACAGGGACGCCGTCGAAGTTTCTGCGCAGACGGATCGTGGCGAGTCGTCCGTTGTCGTGTTCGACGGACGCGTGCATGCTGTAACCGGCGTCGAACATGCTGCGCACCAGCGCTTCCGCGTCGCCGTCATCGGCTACTGCGACCGCGAGGTCGATGTCATGGGTGAATCGGGGAATCGAGCGGGCCGAGACTGCGAAGCCTCCGACGAGGGCCCAGCGGTAGCCCAAGTTGTCGATGTCGGCTCGCGCACGCCGCAGCGCTGATTCGAGGGCGTTCACGCAAACCTGGCGGATGGCCGACCAGCTGTGTCTTCAACGCCTGACCGGGACAGGAGCCAGGATGCGACTCTGTCCGCAATCTCGGTCGAGGACGCATTCGGGTACATCCTGCGCATCCGCGTGCGATACATCTGCACACCGAATTCGGACATCTCCAGGGCTAGCCGAAGCCGCTGAGCTGGTGTTCCTTCCGTCACCCCCCCAGGTTACGTCAGAACGACGAAAGGCCCGCTCGCACGTGGCGAGCGGGCCCTTCGGGGATCAGCGAATTACGCGGTTTCGGTGATCGGGCGGTCGACCCAGCTCATCAGGCCGCGCAGCTTGGCGCCGGTGACCTCGATGGGGTGCTCGGCGTTGGCCTTGCGCAGACCCTCGAGCTCGGTGTTGCCGTTCTCGACGTTGGCGACGAGACGCTTGACGAAGGTGCCGTCCTGGATGTCGGCCAGGATTGCCTTCATGCGCTCCTTGGTGCCTGCGTCGATGACGCGCGGGCCCGACAGGTAGCCACCGAACTCGGCGGTGTCGGAGACCGAGTAGTTCATGCGGGCGATGCCACCCTCGTACATGAGGTCGACGATCAGCTTGAGCTCGTGCAGCACCTCGAAGTACGCCATTTCGGGGGCGTAGCCGGCCTCGACCATGACCTCGAAGCCGGTCTTGACGAGCTCTTCGGTGCCACCACAGAGCACGGCCTGCTCACCGAACAGGTCGGTCTCGGTCTCTTCCTTGAAGGTGGTCTTGATGACGCCGGCACGGGCACCACCGATGGCCTTGGCGTAGGACAGCGCCAGAGCCTGGCCGTCGCCCTTCGGGTCCTGATCCACGGCGATGAGCGCGGGCACACCCTTGCCGTCGACGTACTGACGACGCACCAGGTGGCCGGGTCCCTTCGGGGCGACCATCGCGACGGTGACGTTGGCCGGAGCCTTGATCAGGCCGAAGTGGATGTTGAGGCCGTGGCCGAAGAACAGCGCGTCGCCGTCCTTCAGGTTGGGCTCGATGTCGTTGGTGAAGATCGACGCCTGGGCGGTGTCGGGGGCCAGCACCATGATCACGTCGGCCCACGCGGAGACCTCGGCGGGGGTGCCGACGGTCAGACCGGCCTCTTCGGCCTTCGGACGCGACTTCGAGCCCTCGGTCAGGCCGACGCGGACGTCGACGCCGGAGTCGCGCAGGCTCAGCGAGTGCGCGTGGCCCTGGCTGCCGTAACCGATCACGGCGACCTTGCGGCCCTGGATGATCGACAGGTCAGCGTCGTCGTCGTAGAACATCTCGACTGCCACTTGATTGGTCCCTTCTGAAAATGATGGTTAGGAAAAGTTATCGCGGAGGTTGCTGAGGTCGACTCAGCGGGTCGCGGTGATCGACTTCGGGCCGCGGCCCACAGCCACCACACCCGATTGCACGATCTCGCGGATGCCGTACGGCTCGACCATGCGCAGCAGCGCGTCGAGCTTGGAGCGAGTACCGGTCGCTTCGATGGTCAGCGCGTCGGGCGAGACGTCGATCACCTTGGCGCGGAACAACTGCACGGCCTCGATCACCTGCGTGCGCACCGACGCGTCGGCGCGCACCTTCACCAGGATCAGCTCGCGGGCCACCGAGGCGTCGGCGTCCTGCTCCACGATCTTGATGACGTTGATCAGCTTGTTGAGCTGCTTGGTGACCTGCTCGAGGGGCAGATCGTCGACGGTCACGACGATCGTCATGCGCGAGATCTCGGGGATCTCGGTGCCACCGACGGCCAGGGATTCGATGTTGAAGCCACGGCGCGAGAACAGGCTCGCGACTCGCGCCAGCACGCCCGGCTTGTCCTCGACAAGGACGCTCAGGGTGTGGGTCGTGCTCATTCGTCGTCGCCCTTCTCGAATGCGGCCTGCTCGCGTTCCATCGCCTCGTGGATGACGGCCGGTTCGGAGACCGACTCGTCCTCGTCGAAGAGCGGACGGATGCCGCGGGCGAACATGATCTCGTCGTTGCTGGTGCCGGAGGCGACCATCGGCCACACCTGGGCGTCCTTGCCGACGATGAAGTCGATGACGACCGGGCGGTCGGTGATGGCCTGGGCCTGCCGGATCGCGTCCTCGACCTCGGACTCCTTCTCCACCCGGATGCCCACGCAACCCAGCGCCTCGGCCAGCTTCACGAAATCGGGGATGCGCAGCGAGTGCGTGCCGAGATCGGTGTTGGAGTAGCGCTTTTCATAGAACAGGGTCTGCCACTGGCGGACCATGCCCAGGTTGCCGTTGTTGATCAGGGCGACCTTGATCGGCACGCCTTCGATCGCGCAGGTGGCCAGTTCCTGGTTGGTCATCTGGAAGCAGCCGTCACCGTCGACCGCCCAGACTTCCTTGTCCGGCGCGCCCATCTTGGCGCCCATGGCGGCGGGAACCGAGTAGCCCATGGTGCCGAGACCGCCCGAGTTGAGCCAGGTGCGCGGGTTCTCGTACTTGATGAACTGCGCGGCCCACATCTGGTGCTGGCCGACGCCGGCGCAGTAGATGGCCTCGGGACCGGCCAGGCGGCCCAGCGTCTCGATGACGTACTCCGGCGAGACGGAACCGTCGCTGGGCGTCTTCCAGCCCAGCGGGTAGTTGTCGCGGATGCCGCTGAGGTAGGTCCACCACGGACCGAGCTCGAGCAGCGGTGCGGCGCCCGACTGCGGATCGGCCTTGAGGGTCTCGATCAGTTCGACGATCACCTCACGCGCGTCGCCCACGATCGGGACGTCGGCGTGGCGGTTCTTGCCGATCTCGGCTGGGTCGATGTCGGCGTGGATGACCTTCGCGTCGGGCGCGAAGGAGTCCAGCTGACCGGTGACGCGGTCGTCGAAACGGGCGCCGAGGGTGATCAGCAGGTCCGACTTCTGCAGCGCGGCGACAGCGCCGACGGTGCCGTGCATGCCGGGCATGCCCATGTTCAGGGTGTGGCTGTCGGGGAACGCGCCCCGCGCCATCAGGGTGGTGACCACCGGGATGCCGGTGAGTTCGGCCAGCTCGAGCAGTTCGGCCGAGGCATCGGACTTGATGACACCGCCACCGACGTAGAGCACCGGCTGCTTGGACTCCAGGATCATCCTGGCGGCCTCGCGCACCTGCTTGCCGTGCGGCTTGGTGACCGGACGATAGCCGGGCAGCCGCATCTCCGGCGGCCACGAGAACGTGGTCTGGGCCTGCAGGGCGTCCTTGGTGATGTCGACCAGGACCGCGCCGGGGCGACCCGAGGCAGCGAGGTAGAACGCCTCGGCCAGGGTGCGCGGGATCTCGGCGGCGTCCTTCACCAGGAAGTTGTGCTTGGTGATCGGCATCGTGATGCCCGAGATGTCGGCTTCCTGGAACGCGTCGGTGCCGACCAGGCTCGACGGCACCTGACCGGTGATCGCCACGATCGGAACCGAGTCCATCTGCGCGTCGGCCAGCGGGGTCACCAGGTTGGTGGCGCCGGGACCGGATGTGGCCATACACACACCGACCTTGCCCGAGGCCTGCGCGTAACCGGTCGCCGCGTGACCGGCGCCCTGCTCGTGCCGGACCAGGACGTGGCGGACCTTCTTGGAATCGAACAGCGGGTCGTAGACAGGAAGGACCGCGCCGCCGGGAATGCCGAATACCGTGTCGACGTCGAGCTCTTCGAGGGACCGGACCACCGACTGGGCGCCGGTCACGCGCTCGGGCGCGACCTGGCGGCGGGTGGGGTTGGTCGCCGGGCTACCGGGGGTAGCTGAAGGCGCTGACCTGCGGGCCGATGGCCCGGGTCGTGCGGTTGGTGCACTCACCGTCTTCGTTCCTCACTGTCTCGTTCTGACTCGGACTGGCCCGGGGGCCACTGGCATTCGCCCGAACACAAAAAAGCCCCCGCCCAGCACATGGCTGTTCGAGGGTGGCGCGTCGCAAACGCGAGCTGACGTATTGACTACCTAGTCAGGCTCGACGCTGGACGCGCCGGCCGATTACGAGCTCGTTTCGAATCACACGTACGACGTTAGGCGCGCGTACTGCGTCGAGTCAAACAGGCTTTCCGCTCCGGTCCCATTCTGTGGGACTCGAGTGGTTGCGTGGGTCCGTGTACCAAGATGCGAGGATAGGAGGGTGTCATCACCGCATCAGTCCGTGCCACCGGCTAAATCGTCCCACACCACCGACGAGGGAACCGATACGGGTCGCCCGTCGCGACCCGGCGGCCTGCGCTCGGCCAGTCCGGGGCGGCTCGCGGCGATCGGGGCGGTGGTCCTGGCGTACCTGATCTTCGTCATCGCGGGAACGGTGCAGGACTGGTCGCTGGTGGTGCGGATCGGGGCGATCGTGCCCGCCGCGGTGATCGTCTGGTTGCTGATGCCGCGCAGGGCGAACACCGCGACGCCGGGTGTGCATGTGATCGCGGTTCCCCGGTTGGCCTATATCGGCGTGCTGGTGCTGGCGTTCTGCGTGTTCTTCCCGTTCGTCGGGTGGCCGGTCGCGCTGTGGCCGTTGCTGCTGGCGCCGGTGATCGCGGTGTGGTGGGTGGTGCGTACGCACACGACCGTGTCCGCGTCCGGACTGGATCTGAGTTCGATGACCGGGAAGAAGCACCTCGACTGGGCGCAGGTCAAGGGGATCAGCATTCCCAAGCGCGGCTATGTGCGCGCCCGGCTCGACGACGATTCCGAGGTGAAGCTGCCTGCCGTCAGCTACGACCGGTTGCGTGAGCTGATCGAAGCGTCCGGCGGGCTGCTGCCCGATGTTTTCGCCGCCGCGGAAGCCGCCGAGGCCGAGCGCCTCGCCGCTGAGCGCGCTGCGGCGAAGGTCGAGTCCGACGCGAAGGTTGAGCCCGACGCGAAGGCCGAGTCCGACGCGACAGCGGCGACCGATGCGAAGCCGGAGTCCGGCACCGAGCAGTAACCACGCGGGGACCCCGCAGCGATCGTCGGCTCCATCACTGTGGGAATCAGGACGTCGGTGTGCGCCGTTGTAGCGGTAAGCTGACGGCGACCGGGCACCCCGCGCCGACGGCACCACCGCGGCGACATCCCACGGAGCGACACTCCCGCCTCGAGCCCGGTTCCATCACTGGCGCACGTACCACCGGCGCGACGCGACCATCGCCCGCCGGAGTAACGTTGCGGCTTGCCGGACGCACCGCGTACTCGCACGTGGCGCGCAGGTCAGCCCCCTGCTCGCACGCTTGCCACGCACCCAGCGACTCTACGAGGATTTCAATGCCACCGCTTCGTTCACGCACCACCACCATCGGCCGCAATGCCGCGGGCGCGCGCTCGCTCTGGCGCGCGACCGGCATGACCGACTCCGACTTCGGTAAGCCGATCATCGCGATCGCGAACTCGTACACGCAGTTCGTGCCCGGTCACGTGCACCTCAAGAACATGGGCGAGATCGTCGCCGAGGCGGTGGCCGCCGCCGGTGGCATCGCGCGCGAGTTCCACACCATCGCCGTCGACGACGGCATCGCCATGGGTCACGGCGGCATGCTCTACTCGCTGCCCTCGCGCGAGATCATCGCCGACTCCGTGGAGTACATGGCCAACGCCCACACCGCCGACGCGCTGGTGTGTATCTCCAACTGCGACAAGATCACTCCTGGCATGCTCAACGCCGCGATGCGTCTCAACATCCCCGCCGTGTTCGTCTCCGGCGGGCCGATGGAGGCCGGTAAGGCCGTGATCGTCGACGGTGTCGCGCAGGCGCCGCTCGACCTGGTCAGCGCGATCTCCGCGAGTGCGAGCCCGGACGTGTCCGACGAGGGCCTCGACGAGGTCGAGCGCTCCGCGTGCCCGACCTGTGGTTCGTGTTCAGGCATGTTCACCGCGAACTCGATGAACTGCCTGACCGAGGCGCTCGGCCTCGCGCTGCCCGGCAACGGCTCCACCCTGGCCACCCACTCCGCTCGGCGTGCACTGTTCGAGCGGGCAGGCACCGTCATCGTCGATATCGCCAAGCGCTGGTACTCCGACGACGACGCGTCAGTGCTGCCGCGAAACGTGGCCAACGCCAAGGCTTTCCGCAACGCGATGGCCCTCGACGTCGCCATGGGCGGCTCGACCAACACCGTGCTGCACATCGTCGCCGCCGCGCAGGAGGGCGAGATCGACTTCGACCTGCAGACCATCGACGACATCAGCCGCAAGGTGCCGTGCCTGTCCAAGGTGGCGCCGAACTCGGATTACCACATGGAAGACGTGCACCGCGCCGGTGGCATCCCCGCCATCCTCGGTGAACTGCGTCGCGGCGGCCTGCTCGAGACCGACGTGACCACCGTGCACACCGCCGACTACGAGGAATTCCTCGACACCTGGGATATCCGCTCGGGCAAGGCATCCGACGAGGCGCTGGAACTGTTCCACGCCGCGCCGGGTGGCGTGCGCACGGTCGAACCGTTCTCCACCAGCAACCGCTGGTCCTCGCTCGACACCGATGCCGCCGGTGGCTGCATCCGTGACATCGAGCACGCCTACACCGTCGAGGGCGGGCTGTGCGTGCTGCGCGGCAACATCGCCCCCGACGGCGCGATCCTCAAGACCGCGGGCATCGACGAAGACCTGTTCACCTTCGAAGGCCCGGCCGTGGTGGTCGAGTCGCAGGAGGACGCGGTGTCGATGATCCTCGGCAAGAAGATCCAGCCCGGTGACGTGGTCGTCATCCGGTACGAAGGACCGGCCGGCGGTCCCGGCATGCAGGAGATGCTGCACCCGACCTCGTTCCTCAAGGGCCTCGGTCTCGGCAAGGTGTGCGCGCTGATCACCGACGGCCGCTTCTCCGGTGGTACCTCGGGGCTGTCGATCGGCCACATCTCCCCCGAGGCCGCCTCGGGCGGTGCCATCGGCCTGATCGAGAACGGCGACCGCATCCGCATCGATGTGCACACCCGCGCGCTGGAAGTGCTTGTCTCCGACGAGGTCATGGCCGAACGCCGCGCGAAGATGGAAGCCTCGGAGCGCCCGTGGCAGCCCGTCAACCGCGACCGCACGGTGACCACCGCCCTGCGTGCCTACGCGGCGCTCGCCACCTCGGCGGACAAGGGCGCTGTTCGTAAGGTGCTGTAGCCGCCTCTCCGCGTATTCAGGCTCGCCGCCGGTCGTTGACGCGACCGGCGGCGAGCCTGTTATCGGGGTAGCCCGATCCCGGCGGGTTACCTATGTTCTTGCGAAATCACGGGTTGCGTTTCGCGGGTGGGGCAGACTGTCCTGCTGTCAGACGAGCGCGGGTTGTGTTGTCTGCGTTGACGACTCGTCGTCGCGTCCGGTCCGGGAGGGAATCAGAGCGGTGGCCACGAGGCCGAGCAGGACGAACCCTGCGGCCAGGTAGGCGCCGAGGTTGACGCCCGTGGTCATCGCGGATCGGCCCGCGGTGGCCACTTCTTGCGTATCCGGTTGGGCCGCAAAGCCTTCGATCGCCGCGCCCGCGCTGCCGGTGATGGCGTGGGCGAACTGCTGGGACTGGGCGGGCGGCATTCCCGCCGCGGTCAGGTCTTTGTCGACGTTCGAGCTCAGGGTGGTGAAGAAGATCGTGGTGAGCAGCGCGATGCCGAGGGCGGAGCCCAGTTGACGGAAGGCACTCTGGATACCGGAGGCCTGGCCGTTGTCGGCTTCGGGGATGTCGGCGAGAACGACGTTGGTCACCTGAGCCGTGGCGAAGCCGACGCCGATGCCGTACACGCACAGGACCAGCGAGATCGACCACCACGAGCTGTCGGTGGCGGCGAAGAAGCCGAGCGCGGCCAGACCGACGACTTCGAGGCCGAGGCCGAGCCGGACCATGTTCAGCGGCGACGCCTTGCCCGCCATCCCGAAGCTGGCACCACTGGCGATGAAGCTGCCGATGGCGATCGGCACCAGGGCCAGGCCGGATTGCAGCGCGCTGTAGCCGAGGGTGAACTGCAACCACAGCGGCAGCACGGCGACGATGCCGAACTCGCCGAGACCGATGATCAGGGTCGCGATATTGCCGTTGCGGAACGAGGAGAGCGAGAACAGGCTGAGGTCCATCAGCGCTTTGTCCGCATTGCCGCCGCGCCGCAACAGCACCTGCCGGACAATGAAGCCGCCCAGTGCCAGCACACTCAGCACCAGCGCGACCAGCACCGGCGAAGGTCCACTGGACCAGGTGAATCCGGCGATGCCCATCGGATGAGTGGTGGTGATCCAGCCGTAGGTGCGACCTTCGACGAGCCCGAAGGCCAGCAGCCCGAGGCCGAGCACCGACAGGATCGAACCGATCACATCGAGGCGGCCGGCGACCTTCGGTGAGGGCGCGATGCATGCCATGACACCGACCACGATCAGCACCGCCAGCGGCACATTGATGCCGAACGCCCAGCGCCACGACACATGTTCGGCCAGCCAGCCACCGAGCAGTGGACCGAGCGCGGCGGCCGCACCGATCGTCGAACCCCACACCGCGAACGCCTGACCACGGGCTTTGCCGGTGAATGTCGCGTTCAGCAGGGCGAGTGAGGTCGGCAGGATCATCGCCGCGCCCGCACCCTGCAGGAATCGCGCGATGACGAGCAGTCCGCCATCGGGGGCGAGCCCGGCCAGGATGCTGGTCGCGCCGAACACCACGACACCGGCGACGAACACCCGGCGCGCCCCGACCATGTCGGCGACGCGGCCGACCACCAGCAGCAGGGCCGCGAACACGATCGCGTAGGACTCCTGAATCCATTGCGCCTCGGTCGAACCCGTGTCCAGGTCACTGATGATCGACGGGATGATCACGTTCACGATCGTGGTGTCGACCACGATCAGCGCGACGCCGAGGGCAATGGCGATCAAGCCGAGCCATCGGCGAAGGGACGACTCTTGACTCATCGCACACTCCTATTTCCATGGTGGAATAATTCCACGGTCAAAGTATATTCAGGGCAATAGGATGTCAAACGATGCGAAAGGAACCTATGAGCCAGGCGGACGCTCGCGCCCAGTACGAACGAATCCACGAAGGCATGCGGGCCTACGGCGCGAGTTACCGGGAGCTCGCCCGCCGGTTCGCGACCTGGCTCGGGTTGCACTCCACCGATGCCGAGGCGCTGATCGAGATCCTCACCGCCGAGGAACGCGGGGGCACGCTGTCACCGGCGCGGCTCAGTGAACGGATCTCGTTGTCCAACAGCGCGACAACCGCGCTGCTGAACCGGCTCGAACAGGCCGGTCATATCGTGCGCAGCAGGGAGCACGACGACCGCCGCGTCATCACGCTGCGCAGCACACCGCGAATCCACACCCTCGCCAATGACTTCTTCGGCCCGCTCGGCGTGCAGGTGGAGCGCACGGTGATGGAGAAATACTCCCCCGAGGAGCTGCGTCGGTTCGAGTCGTTCCTGGCCGACGTGCACACCACGATGACCGCCCACCTGGCTGAGCCCGCGCCGTCGCGACCACTGATGCAGTAAGTACATAGGCACCGGGTACCGGCTGACCCAGCCACCACACGCGACCGCCTGCCGCGTCATCGACGTACCGCGCCCTCAGGTCTGGCCGAAAGGTGCGGAGCGGCGGATCAGAAGGGGCCGATGCCCTTCAGCGGATTGCCGCCGTGCAGGAACCAGAAGGTGAGGATCGCGGCGGCGATGGCCAGCAGGACCACCACGAAGGATCCGTAAGCGGGGCGGGTGGCCCAGCCTCGGGTGCGGTCGAAGGACCAGCGGCCGGGACCGGTGAGGATGATCGCCAGGGCGGAACCGGCCAGGATGCTGTCGAGTTCGACCCCGGTGGGGGTGCCCGCGTTGTATTGGAAGCCGGGAACCATGCCCTGCTTCCACATCCACGCGTTCAGGATGGTGGCCAGCACGGCGCCCGCGGCGAGGGGTGTGGCCAGGCCGATCACCAGGAGGATGCCGCCGCCGAGCTCGCCGGCGATCACCAGGGCGGTCGACAGTGACGGGTAGTCCCAGCCGCCGCTTTCCATCATGGTCTTGGTGCCGTCGAGGCCGGGGCCGTGGAACCAGCCGGTCAGCTTCTGCAGACCGTGGTAGATGAAGGTGTAGCCGACCACCAGGCGCAGGACGAACAGGCCAAGATCCAGCGTGCCGCGACGGGCCTCGCGGTTGCGGCGTTGCAGGCGGACCGTGCCCGCCGAGGCCGCGGAGGCGGGGGGAATCGTCGCGTACCCGTAATCTTCGTCGGTGTCGTCGCGACTGGTTTTGGCGGTGCTCGCGCCGGGTACCTCATCACCGGGGTCGAGACCGAGATCCTCGTCGGTGCGCGGAATATCGCGCGGATCCGGCTTGCGCATCTGCGTCGTCGGCGAATCGAACGGGCTGGTCACCGGGCGACCTGCCGCCGACGCGCCCTGCCCGGCCTGCGCCGAACCATCGGCCTTCGGAATGTCATTCGACTTGTCGGTCACCGACCCACCTTATGACGTGGTGCGGCAGCGCGGCGTCCTTCCCCGCAACGGGCGTGTCAGCCCCGCTCGACCGTCGATGGCCGCCGGCAAGCGTGCCCGGCCCGCACCGGTGCCGGTAACGTCTGGAATATGAGTTCGGGAATCGCGCGACGCGTGGCAGTCGGGGTGGCCCTCGGCACCGTTTTGCTGGCCGGGTGCGCCCGTTTCGACGAGTCGGCGTCGAGTCCGTTCACCACCGAACCGCAGCTCGGCGGGTCCGGCGCGGAACCGAAGAAGCCACAGGAGGACCCGTCGCAACCACCGCGGCCGACCGGGCCGTGCATCGACCCCGATCCCAACGTGATCGCCACCTGCATGGAATCGGGCGCCGGGCTGATCTCGGTGGGCGAGGGCGCGCTGGTCGCGGAGCGGAAGACCGGGCGGATCCTGCAGGTGACGGCGGTCGACGCGAGCACACCGCAGCCGGAGCCGGTGGAGGTCGCCAGCGTGCCGGTCGACGGGTCGGCCGATGGCGGCCTCTCCGATATCGTGCTCTCCCCCACCTTCGGTGAGGACGGGCTGATGTACGCCTACATCACCACCGGCAGTGACAATCGGGTCGTGCGCT
Source organism: Nocardia sp. FBN12 (assembly GCF_050320175.1). Lineage (GTDB taxonomy): Bacteria > Actinomycetota > Actinomycetes > Mycobacteriales > Mycobacteriaceae > Nocardia. The sequence goes on from NZ_CP190048.1 coordinate 4,255,085, forward strand.
TGTCCAAGGACGGGGCTCCCAAGCCGATCCTGACCGGAATTCCCAAGGGCGCCAACGGCAATCGCGGCGCCCTCGAATGGTCGACGCCGACGCAGCTGATGGTCCTCACCGGCGATGCCGGAAACCCCGGTGCCGCAGCCGATCCCGGCTCGCTCGGCGGAAAACTCCTTCGCCTGGAATCACCGTCGTCGGGTACGAACACCCCGCAGGTGGTCGCGTCGGGCCTCGGTTCGGCCGGTGACATCTGCCGCGACGGCAAAGACGGCATGTGGGTCACCGACCGCACCGCCGCCGAGGACCGCCTCCAGCACCTGAGCCCCGACGGCACCCTCAGCGTCGCCTGGACCTGGCCCGACCGTCCCGGCGTCGGCGGCTGCACGGCCACCGGCGACGGCGTCGGCATCGCCCTGAGCGAAGGCAAGGCGCTGGCCGCCGTCGCCGCCGACCCCACCAGCTTCGCCGTCACCACCGCCCCCACCCTGATCGCCCAGGACAAGTACGGCAAGCTCCTCGGCGCCACCGCCAGCGCCGACGGCAGCATCTGGGTCACCACCACCAACAAAACCGACGGCGAGCCAGGCGAATTCGACGACCGCGTCGTCCGCATCCCGCCGCCGCAGGGTGGGGCAGGCGGCCCGGACTAGGTTCCGGGTCGGGCGCGAAGGCCCACGGCACCGCACGGCCTTCGCGTACCGTTGATCGAGTTGTCAGCATGCTGGCCGACTACTCGGGGGTTCGTCATGGGTGGGAACGATCGCGCGACTCGACTGGTGCAGTTCTGGCGCACCGTGGAAATGTTCAGTCCACAAACAGTTCCCGACCCGACACCACCCCGCAGGCGCGATGCCGACAGTCGAGTGGTCGATCTCGCACCCGACCAGCCCGCACCATGGGAAGACGATTCCCCGATCCGGCTGCCCGCGGCTGCCCGCGGCAAGGTCTGGCAATACAGCCTGTACGGCGGACTGTTCGACCTGGACCGGACCAGAGACGTCCTCGTGCGTTCCTTCGGTGCGGACCCGGTTGACGAGGACGGCCGCCGATCCGGCACCACGGCGGTATTCGCCTTCACCGTCACCCACGACGGCGCGATCGTCGAGAACTCGCCGACGCTGTCGGCCCTGGCCTGGGCAGTCAGCCGCCTACGCAACCCCGGCCCGCGTAATCCGCAATGGCTGGACGGTTTCGACCGCGAGGAACGGGAGTTCGTCACGGCACTCAACACTCTCGCTCCGCCGAGGCTGGGCGAGAGTGACGCACGGACACCGCAGCGCGGACCACGGTCCACCCGGATTCGTCACGCCGCCGCCGATGCGGCGAGCAAGGGCGCAGGCGCAGCAGCGACTGTGGCGGTCACCGCGGCGGCCACCGCCCTGGCCGGACCGGTCGCAGGTGGCATAGCGGGCACTGTCGCAGGCACATTCGCAGAAAAGCTATTGGCACGCGACACAGCGCCCGGTACGTCGGCGACCGAGTCCGGACCGCGGCGCGCTCGCTCGCTCACTACGAAGGATCTGTGCGCTTTCACTGCCGAACTGGCTGCCGCACTGGGTATTTCGGCAGATCTCGCGCCCACCGGGTTGCGCATCAAATGCGTACAGGTCCGGGCATGCAGTAGCGACGAAGCCGGCAGTCAGGAATTCCTGAACAGCTTCATCGCCACCGACCTGGGTGAGATCGAGACCGCGGTACGCAAGGGCGACCTCGGGCCGGCACTGCGCGACTACCTCACCGACACCGCCGACATCGCGGTCGGTCGGCGGATCGATGTGCGCCACGACACCCGCGCGGTCCTCGCCGGCGTCGAACCGAAACGGTTCCCGCCCGGGCGCTGGCCGGGCAGCACCGAGCGGCCGCTGGTGACGAGCCAACAGTTCGCGGTCAACGAAATGATGGACCGATTGGGCAGCAGCGCAGGAATTTTCGCGGTGAACGGGCCGCCGGGTACCGGCAAGACGACGATGTTGCGCGATGTCCTGGCAGCCATCGTCGTCGCGCGTGCCACCCGGTTGGCCGGCCTGACCGAGCCGAGCGCGGCATTCGGCGCGGCCGCGGGAGCGGTCCAGGTCACCAAGAACTACACGGCGACCGTCCATCGCCTGATACCGGCGCTGACCGGCTTCGAGATCGTCCTGGCCACCGCGAGCAACGACGCGGCCACCAATGTCACCGCCGAGATTCCCGGAGTCGCGGCGATCGCGGGAGCCGAAACCGATGCGCTCGGCACCGACTACTTCGCCGATCTCGCGACAGCGGTCCTCGACCAACCGGCCTGGGGTCTGGTGGCGGCGGCCCTGGGCAATATGGGCAAACGACGGCAGTTCGGGGAGCGATTCTGGTTCGGCGGTGGCGATCGCTCGCCGGACACCCCGGGGATGCTGAGCATGCTCAAACTCGCCGAGTCCGATCCGAGCACGGTGCCCGATTGGATGACAGCGGTCACCGAGTACACCGAACAGCTGAGCGAGGTCGGCTCGCTCGCCGACCAGCGCCAGGCGATCGCCGATGCCATCGCCGAGATCCCCGCCCTGCGAACCGATATCGACGTGGCGATGAGTGCGGTGCACGTCGCCGCGCAGGCGCACGCCGAGGCACGCGAGCAGAACCGACTTGCGGCCGACGACATAGCACGCGCGCAGGAGCGATCAGCGGACATCAGCGCGCGGATCGCCGAGCACGCCGGACTCCGGCCCGGCTTCTGGGTCTCGCTGTCGACTTGGTTCCGCGCGGGACGTGAATGGCATGCCGACGCCGCCGAGCTGGTGCGGGAGCGGCAGACCGTGACAGAGACGATCCGGCGACTGCAAGCTGAACTCACCCGCACCGCGCAGGTGTGGGCCGACGCGACCAGACGCGGCAACTCGATGGTTGCCCAGCACCGCGCCCTGTCCGAGCAGCTGGCCGACCGCCTCCAGCAGATACACGAGTCGATCGACAGCAGGCCGGGCACGGTGCCATACGGCGAGGTCCTCGACAGTGACGTCACGTTGCAGCTGTGCACAGTCTGGGCCGACGAACAGTTCAGCCGAGCGCGGCATCGGTTGTTCCTCTCGGCGCTCGCGCTACACCGTGCGTTCCTGCTGAACTCCGCGAAGAAGGCGCGCGCGAATCTGGCGGTGGCCGTCGCCGTCATTCGCAATGACATCGACGGTCGGCCTGCTGCGGAGACCATCGAAGCAGCGTGGCAGACACTGTTTCTCGTGGTTCCGATGGTGTCGACGACGTTCGCGTCGTTGCCTCGCCTGTTCAGCGGTCTCCAGCGGGAATCGCTGGGTTGGCTGTTCATCGACGAGGCCGGTCAGGCCACCCCGCAGTCGGCGGTCGGCGGGCTGTGGCGGGCACAGCGTGCCGTTATCGTCGGTGACCCACGCCAGCTCGAACCCGTTGTCACGCTGCCACGAACCGCCCAGACAGCGATCCTGGACCACTACGGCCTCGACCGGGAGTGGCTGCCGGACAACACATCGGCTCAGCAGGTAGCCGACCGGCTGGCACGGTTCGGCACGGCACTCGACGCCACCGGTGACGGCGACCCGGTCTGGGTCGGTGCACCCCTGCGCGTGCATCGACGGTGTGACCGGCCGATGTTCGAAATCGCCAACCGCATCGCCTACGGCGGCGACCTCATGGTGTACGGAACCCCCGAGCGCCCGGAGTTCCCCGGCGCGAGTGTGTGGCTCGATGCCAAGGCCGAACACAGCGAGGGCAAGTGGATTCCGCGCGAAGGTGAGGTACTCGCGCGCTTGCTTCGACAGCTCGTCGATGCCGGTGTGCCGCAGGCCCAGATCCGGGTGGTCAGCCCGTTCCGTGAGGTGGTCAGCGGCGCGAAGCGTGAGGCCAGAGGCTGTCTCGGAGCCGAGTTCTCCGCACGAAACGTCGGCACGGTCCACACGGTTCAGGGGCAGGAAGCCGACGTGGTGATCCTGGTGCTCGGCACCGCACCGTCGGCAGCGGGGGCACGCGCCTGGGCCGGGGCGACGCCCAATCTGCTGAACGTGGCGGTCTCCCGCGCGAAGCGCCGGTTCTATGTCATCGGTGACCATCGACTATGGCGGACACAGCGACATTTCGACGTGCTCGCCGCCGGATGGCAAGTGCGGCACTGAGCGCCGAACGGCCGCCTGGACTACGAAAAGTAGTGCAGGCGGCCGGATTTTCGGAATCAGCTGCAGGCGGCGATGACCAGGTCGCGGACGCGGGCGGCGTCGGCCTGGCCGCGGGTGGCCTTCATGACGTCGCCGACGATCTTGCCCGCGGCCTGGACCTTGCCGGAACGGATCTTCTCGGCGATGTCGGGGTTCGCGGCGAGGGCCTTTTCGACCTCGGTCTGCAGGGCCGAGTCGTCGCTGACCATGCCGAGGCCCTTGGCTTCGACGATGGCGGCGGGTTCGCCCTCACCGGCGAGGACGAAGTCGACGACCTGCTTGGCGACCTTGTTGTTGACGGTCTTGGCTTCCACCAGTGCGATCACCGCGGCGACCTGGGCGGGGGTGATGGGCAGGTCGGCGAGGGCGATGTCGCGTTCCTTGGCCTTCTCGGTGAGGTAGGCGACCCACCAGGAACGGGCCTCGTTGGCGGGGGCGCCCGCGTCGACGGTGGCGATGATGAGGTCGAGGGCACCTGCGTTGACGAGATCGCGCATGACCTCGTCGGACAGACCCCAGTCGGCCTGGATGCGGGCGCGCACCAGCCACGGGTACTCGGGGATGGTGGCGCGCAGTTGTTCGACCCACTCGGCCGCGGGGGCGACGGGCTCGAGGTCGGGCTCGGGGAAGTAGCGGTAGTCCTCGGCGGTTTCCTTGCGGCGACCGGACGCGGTTGACCCGTCGGCTTCCTGGAAGTGGCGGGTCTCCTGGATGATCTCGCCACCGGCGGTGAGCACGGCGGCCTGGCGGCGCATCTCGTAGCGCACCGCGACCTCGACGCTCTTGAGCGAGTTCACGTTCTTGGTCTCGGTGCGGGTGCCGAGTTCTTTCGCGCCGATCGGCATCAGGGAGACATTGGCATCGCAGCGCAGCGAACCCTGCTCCATCTTCACGTCGGAGACATTGAGCGACCGCAGGACCTCGCGCAGCGCCGTGACATAGGCGCGGGCCACCTCGGGGGCGCGCTCACCGGCACCGCTGATGGTCTTGGTGACGATCTCGATCAGCGGCACGCCCGCGCGGTTGAAGTCGAGCAGCGAGTGGCTGGCGCCGTGGATGCGTCCGGTCGCGCCGCCGACGTGCAGGGACTTGCCGGTGTCTTCCTCCATGTGCGCGCGCTCGATCTCGACGCGGAAGATGGACCCGTCGTCGAGGGTCACATCGAGGAAGCCCTCGGTGGCGATCGGCTCGTCGTACTGGCTGATCTGGTAGTTCTTCGGCTGATCCGGGTAGAAGTAGTTCTTGCGCGCGAACCGGCCCCACGGGGTGATCGAACAGTTCAGCGCGAGACCGATCCGGATGGCCGACTCGATGGCCTTCTCGTTCACCACGGGCAGCGAGCCGGGCAGGCCGAGGCACACCGGGCACACCTGGGTATTGGGTTCGGCGCCGAACTCGGTGGGGCAACCGCAGAACATCTTGGTCGCCGTGGACAACTCGACGTGGACCTCCATGCCGAGCACCGGCTCGTACCGGGAGATGACATCGGCGTAATCCATCAACTCGACCGTGGGTGCGCTCATGGCAAGCAGTCTATGTAAGCCCCATGACGCCCGTGGCCGGTGGTCCTAGCGCGGCGGAATGTGCTGGGTGAGCCAGTCCGTGACGTAGGTCAGCACCGCTGGGTCGATGGTGGTCTCGATGGTCGAGTATTCGCTGGGTTTGCCGGTGGCCGACGGCTGCATCAGGTGGTTGAGACCGGGGAACGTGTGCACGGTCGCGTCGGGGTCGGCGGCCAGGGCGGCGCGCATCGGCGGCTCGTTCTGGGTGGCGATCACCTGCTGGTCGGTGCCGCCGAAGAAGGCGAGGACCGGAATACGCATGGCTTCCAGCGCGGGCTTGGGGTCGTAGGTGATCAACGCGCTCATGTACGGGGTGTTCAACGAATCGACGGCACCTTGCGGCGCGCGCTCATCTTCGGGCAGGGAGTCGTTGCGCTGCTGGGAGTAGGCCTTGGCGCCTGCGGTGTCGCCCGCGCGCAGCAGCGCCGACCATTCGGTGAGATAACGCACCTGCGCGTCGATCTTGTCCTGTGGTGCGCCCGCCGCGGCCATGACCACCTTGTTCTGCTCGATCAGGACCTCGGCGCCGAGCACCGCGGGGCCCGCCATCAGCACGGCGAACGCGATATTGCTGTCGGGCTTCGCGGCGACCATCGGTGCGAGGTAGCCGCCTTCACTGTGTCCGAACAGTCCGACGCGCGCCGGATCGATCTCCGGACGCCCCCGCAGGAAGGCCACGCCTGCGGCCACATCGGCGGCGAGATCCGGATAGGTAGCCTCGTCGAGCACACCGGTCGAACCACCGACGCCGCGATCGTCGGTGCGCAACACCGCATATCCCGCGCGCGTGAAGGTGTCGGCCAGCACATGGAAGGGCCGGTGCCCACTGAGATCTTCGTTGCGATCCTGTGGGCCGCTGCCGGTGATCATCAGCATCGCCGGAAACGGCCCGCTGCCTTCGGGTTCGGTGAGGGTGCCCGCGATGGTGATGTCGCCGCTGCGATAGGTGACGTCCTCCGACCGATAGGGGTACGGCGGTGTCGGGTCCTGTGGGCGGGCGATCCTCTCGATTACCCCGCGTTCCAGCGTGAGCGGGACCTTCTCGCCGAATTGCACCCAGTCGCCGACGATGCGTTCACCGTCCAGCTTGCCCTGGAATCCCGGTTCGCCGGGCGCGTCGGGAATCTTGAACTCGATGCGATCCGGTTCGGTCCGAACATCTTTCAACGCCGCGGCGCGCACGCTCTGGATAGGAATGTCGATGGTGGCGGACCCGTTTTCGGCGAACGTCACCCCGATCCCGATCGGCTGCCCCGGCCCTTGGATGTCCCCGTGCCACGACCCCTGGACCACGGGACCGGCAGGTTCGTCAGCGGACGAGCATCCCGCCACCAGCGCGGCGACGACGAACAGAACCGAAACGACCACTCGACCGGTGCGCATGAATCCACGGTACCGACGCGCACCGACAAAATTCGGGAACCGCCCGATCTCAGCCGAAGAAGGCCGACGCCTCGCTGAGCCGTTCCGGCGGAACACGTTTGAGCTGCTTGGTCGCCTCCGACAGCGGGACCAGCCCGATCTTGGTGCCGTGCAAAGCCACCATCTGACCGAAATGCCCGGCATGCACCGCCTCGGCCGCGTGCACCCCGAACCTCGTCGCGAGAATCCGGTCGTAGGGCGTTGGACTGCCACCGCGCTGGATATGGCCGAGCACCGTGGTGCGAACCTCCTTGCCGATGCGGCGTTCGATCTCCGACCCCAGCTGCTGGGCGACACCGGTGAACCGCTCGTGGCCGAACTCGTCGATCCCACCCTCGCGCAACGCGAATCCGGAATCCGGCGCGGGATGCGCGCCCTCGGCGACCACGCAGATGAAGCTCTTGTCACCGCGCTGGAAGCGGGCCTTGATCATCGCGCACACCTGCGACACGTCGAACGGTTCCTCGGGCACCAGGGTCAAGTGGGCACCCGCGGCGATCCCGGAGTTCAGCGCGATCCAGCCGGCGTGGCGGCCCATCACCTCGACCAGCATCACCCGCTGATGGGACTCGGCGGTGGTGTGCAAGCGGTCGATGGCCTCGGTGGCGATCGACAGCGCGGTGTCGTGACCGAAGGTGACGTCGGTGCAGTCGATGTCGTTGTCGATGGTCTTCGGCACACCGACCACCGGCACGCCCTCGTCGGCGAGCCAGCTCGCGGCGGTGAGGGTGCCTTCGCCGCCGATCGGGATCAGTGCCTCGATGCCGTTGTCGTCGAGGGTCTGCTGAATCCGGCCGAGGCCCGCGCGCAGTACCTCGGGGTTGGTGCGCGCGGTGCCGAGCATGGTGCCGCCCTTGGTGAGCAGGCGGTCGGTGCGATCATCGTTGTGAATGCGGATCTTTCGATCCTCCAGCAGGCCACGCCAGCCGTCCTCGAACCCCACGATGGCATCGCCGTAGCGTCCGTTCGCGGTGCGGACCACAGCCCGGATCACCGCGTTCAAACCTGGACAATCCCCGCCTCCGGTCAAGACTCCGATGCGCATGCCGTTCATCTTGCCGCACCGGTGCGGATCAGGGGCAGTGACCTCCGGCCAGTTCGGTCAGGTGCCCCGAGATCAGCGTCGCCATCTTGTCGAGCATGGTCATGCCGTCGTTGAAACTGCCCGAATCCGGTTGCGCGGCGAAGGCGATCGCGATCCGGCCCGTGGGCGAGTCGATCAGACCGAACTGGCGAACCAGGTACTTACCGCCCTGGTCGGGACCCCAGCCGCCCTTGAACTCGGCGCTGCCGAACACGCCGAGGCCCCAGTGGTGGCTCGCGATGATCTGCTGCATGAGCCCCACCACGCGCTCGCTCTGCGGGATGCACGGCAACTGCGAGGCGAAGCGCACCTGATCGGCGAGGGTCCATTCGGCCTGGCCGTAGACCGACGCGTCGGCACGGGTGCGCGTCGTCGGCACGGTGGTGCGGGTGTCGCCGCCTTCGCGCAGCACGCCCTCGACCGCCTTGGCCGCGTCGGCGCCGCTGCCGAGCGAGGCCCACAGGGTGTCGGCGGCGCCGTTGTCGGACGCGGTGATCGCGGCGGAGGCGTAGGACGAGTAGGAGGCGCTGTTGCGCAGCGCCGCGATGGCGAGCGGCACCTTGATCGTCGACCAGGCCGGACCGGAGGACCAGCTGCCGAAGGTGACCATCTTCTTGCCACCCACCGGCATGATCGCCAAACCGGCGCTGCCGCGGAAGCCTTGCTGGAGCTCGGTGAAGTCGGCGGCCAGGCTGCCCGGCATCGCGACGGAGAAGGTCCCGTTGTCGGCGCCGGGATCGGCGGCGGGAACCGTCGTCGTCACGCGCGGTTCGGCGGCCTTCTGCTCGGTACCGCAGCCGGCCGTGGCGAGCACGATCATGCCGACCACTACCGACAACGCCACCCGGATGCGGTGGCGTCCTTCTTTATTCACTATCTGAAGCATTTTTGTTTGCAAACTCCCCCGGGGCGTTCGGTGCTGGCGACCCGTACCGTTACCGTACTGCGACATATGCCGATCGCCCACTTCGAGCGCATAACCTCAGGTCAGTCGGTGTTCGCCCGCGTAGATATTCATCGTCTCGCCACGGAGGAAGCCCACCAGTGTGAGGTCGCTCTCCGCGGCCAGGTCGACGGCGAGCGAGCTCGGCGCCGACACCGCGGCCAGGACCGGAATCCCCGCCATCACCGCCTTCTGCGCCAATTCGAACGACGCGCGACTGCTCACGACCAGCACCAGATCGTGGGCAGGCACCCGGTTCTCGCGCACCGCCCAGCCGATCACCTTGTCGACGGCGTTGTGCCTGCCGATGTCCTCGCGCAGCGCGAGCAGGGTGCCGTCGGCGGTGAACAGGCCCGCCGCGTGCAGGCCGCCGGTGGCCTCGAACACCTTCTGTTCGGCGCGCAACCCTTTCGGCAGGTCGGCGAGGATGTCGGTGCTGATCGACACGGCCTCGTGCGGGATCGGGAAGCGGGTGCGGGTGCGTACTTCGTCCAGGGCGGATTTGCCGCAGAGCCCGCAGGCACCGGTGGTGAGAAAGTTGCGGGTGTGGATCGGGACCGGGTTACGCAGGCGCAGGTCAAGAACGTTGTAGGTGTTGCGGCCTTCGCTGTCGGTGCCCGCGCAGTAGCGGGCGGTGACGATGTCGTCGGCCGAGCCGATGATGTCCTCACCGAACAGGAAGCCGTGGACGAGGTCGATATCGTTGCCGGGAGTGCGCATGGTGACGGTGAGCGACTGACCGTCGACCCGGATCTCGAGTGGCTCCTCCACGGCCAGAGTGTCGGGTCGCTCAATCCGCCCGGCCGGGGAAAGGCGGGTCGTCTTGCGCCGTGCGGTCACTCTGCTCATCCCATGACTCTGCTCACTGAGTGGGTTCTGATCAACACCGGTTGCCGATCAGCTGATCGGCGCGACGAATCGTCGCTCACGTCGAGGCCACAGCAACCGGGTTGTCATGGTCGTGCACAGTACCCAACGGTCGCCCGGTTACCGTCGAATCGGATCAGCTGGCGACCGGGCGCGGCGTGACGGCGAAGTCGGTGGTCCGCGCGGTGTCGATGAGGGCGGTGGTGAGCACCGATCCCGGCTCGGCCGACGCGGTCACGAGCACGATCTGCGCGGTGACCACCGGGTCGGCGAGTTCGAAGACCCGGATATCGGCGGTGGGTCCCAGCGCGGCGACCCACGGTTGCGGCACGATGCACGCCCAGCGCCCGGTCCTGGCGTGTTCGAGCAGAGTTGCCACCGAGTCGCTTTCCAGCTGCGGGGTCGCGGTGAGGCCTAGGGTCGTCAGCGCGTCGTCGATGAGCTGACGACCACGCATTCCCTTCGGCAGCAGGCACATCGGCAGTTCCAGCGCGTCGGCCCAGGAGATCGACGTGCGACCAGCGACCAGCGTGGTCCCCGCGACGAGGACGTGACGTTCGGTGTAGAGCGGGGTGAGAGTGAGCCCGGAGGTGTCGACACCCTGCACGTAGACCAGGCCCGCGTCGAGTTCGAATCGGCGAATCCGTTCGACGATGTCCAGTGACCGCAGACTCGTCTCGATCCGCACCCGCATCAGCGGATGTTCGGTGCAGAACGGGTCGGTGAGCAGCGCGACCGTGCTCGACGCCGCGGGCACAACGCCGATCCGCAGTTCGCCGCTGAGACCGGTCTGCAGCGCACGGACCTCGTGTTCGAGTGCCTCGCGGTCGGCGATGATCCGCCTGGCCCACAGCACCAGCCGCTCGCCCTCGGGGGTGAGTCCCTCGAACGTGCGGGCGCGGCGCACCAGCGGCACGCCGAGCTCGTGTTCGAGTTTGCGGATCGCCTCCGACAACGCGGGCTGGGAGACGTAACAGGCTTTCGCCGCCCGGGCGAAATGTCGTTCCCGGGCGAGTGCGACGAAGTATTCGAGCTGACGGAACAGCATCCAGGTATCGGGTCAGTCGTCCTGGTCGTCGGCCGCTTTGTTGCGTGCCTTCGCGATCGCGAGTGCCTGCTCGGCGGTGGCCTGGTCCGGGTAGGGGCCCATCCGGTCGCCGTACCAGCAGCTCTTGCCCTGTTCGGCCTTGTGGTGCTTGATGCAGTAGTACCACTCGTTGTCATCAGCCATCTCGCCAGTATGCAACGTTTCGCATACCGGCGTCTCGTCTGCCGGTAACGCGGCGATAGCGGGTTCGCGAATGAGCAGGGCGACAGCGATTCCCACCGCGACACCGATCACCGTGTCGATCCCGCGTTCGGTGAGCATGGTGAGCGGATCGGCCGGATCGGCGAGTTCGGTCATCGACATGATCAGCGGGGTGAAGAAGCCGAGCGCGACCGCGTAGTGCCGCGCCATGAACAACTCGGTCGGGTAGAGCAGCGCGATGATCGCCAGACCCAGCATCGCCGGGCTCAGGTGCGGGATCAGCAGCGGCGCGGTGACGGCGAGTCCGATGAACGTGCCGACCACCCGGTGCATCCCGCGGGTGATCCGGTCGCGCGAGCTCGCCGCGGCCAGCGGCACCGCCGCGCCCGCCATCGCCCAATTGGCATGGCCGACACCGAGCAGCAGCCCGATTCCGCCGGAGGTCGAGATCGCGAGCGCATACCGGCCCGCCTGGACACAGGAGACCCGTCCGGTCCGATGCGGCTCGATCCGGACCAGGTCCGCACAGGCCCCGGTGCGGCGGACCCGTTGCGCGGACTCGACATAGCCGACCACCACGCACAGCACCGCCGTACCCGCGCAGAGCACCAGCGCCAGGATCGGATCGCGCTGCGCCCCGGCCACCATAGCGATCGCGCCGAACGCGAAGATCCCGAAGAACGGTCCCTCCGGACGCAGGCCGAGCCGGTCGGTGCTCGGTGAGGCTACCGCGGCGAAGACCGCGACCGCGGACACCAGCACCGCGGGATGGGCGTTCACGCGGGCGAGCAGGATGCCCGCGCCGACAGCGCCGACCAGCATCACGGCCGCTTCGCTCTGGTGGATCAATCGTTGCCGCGGCGCTTCGGCGAAGCCGTACATTCCGGTGAAGGAACCGAAGACCGCGTAGATGAGCAGATCGGTACGTCCCATCGCGATCAGCGCGAGGCCGGGTATCGCGAGCCCGACGAAAACGCGGGCGGCGGGCAGATGATCGATCTCGGTGACGAACCGTCGGCAAAGCTGGCGCGCCCCTGTTCTCGTGGTGCGCAAGGGTTCCTCCGAAGTCGGTCGCGGGCATGCCCGTAGGGCCGATGATCAAGGGTGCATGATCGGCGCGCAGGCCGTCAACCTGCGGTGATCCCGGTCGCATCGAGGAAAAGCGCGCTGTACCGGCGGTGATAAGCGCGACCGATCGGCCGTTCGGAAACCGGTCTCGGACGCGACCGAACGACACGACGGCAGTGACCTTCGCCCGTTCGTGATCTCGGCGGTAGAGAATCCAACCGAGGCACTGGACAGAGCACATCTTTCTCGATCCGCATTCATCGCGAAGGGAAGATTTGACATGGCTGAGGGTCCGCACACCATCTGGGATCCCGATCGGGGCCCGAGCGAAGCAGCCGACCGGGCGGCCGTGCCGAAATCCAAGCATTACCATCACCCCGCGGCGGGCTGGGGCGCGGCGATCGCGGTCGGGAAATTCATGATCGGCAAGGAGCACGAGCCGCTCATCGGCACCAAGGCCATCCTGAAGATGAACCATCAGGAGCGTGGTTTCGACTGCCCCGGCTGCGCGTGGCCCGACGCGACCGACGGCTTGGTCCTCGATGTGTGCGAGAACGGCATCAAGCACGTCACCTGGGAGATGACGCACAAACGGTGCACCCCGGAATTCTTCGCCGAGCACACCGTGACCGAGCTGGCCACCTGGAGTTCCTTCGATCTCGAAGATCAGGGCAGGCTCACCGAGCCGATGGTCTACGACCCCGAGACCGACCACTATGTGCCGATCAGCTGGGCCGACGCGTTCGAGATGGTAGGCAAGGCGCTGCGCGAGCTGTCCGACCCGAACGAGGCCGCGTTCTACACCTCGGGCCGGCTCGCCAACGAGGCCACCTTCCTCTACCAGTTGATGGTGCGCGAGTACGGCACCAACAATCTGCCCGACTGTTCGAACATGTGCCACGAAGCCAGCGGCCGCGCGCTGCAGGCCTCGCTCGGCACGGGCAAGGGCACCTGCGACCTCGAGGACTGGGACAAGGCCGACGCCCTGTTCGTGATGGGCCTCAATGTCGCGTCGAACGCGCCACGCATGCTGACCTCGCTCGCCGAGGCCTATAAACGCGGCGCCCAGGTGGTGCACGTCAATCCGCTGATCGAAGCGGGCTCGCGCAACGCGATCATCCCGCACGACTTCCTCGCGATGGCCACCTTCCACCCGACCAAGACCGGCACGCTCAATCTGCAGGTGCGCATCGGCGGCGATTTCGCGCTGATCCGTGGCATGGCCAAGGCCGTCCTCGAAGAGTCGGCGACCGACGAGAAGGCCCTCGACCACGAGTTCATCGAGCGCTACACCGTCGGCTTCGACGACTACGTGCGCGAGGTGGAGGCGACCACCTGGGCCGATATCCAGACCGAGTCGGGACTGAGTGAGGCCGAGGTCCGCAAGGCGGCGCGCATCTACTGCGACTCCGACCGCAGCATCGTCAGCTGGTGTCTCGGCGTCACCCAGCACGAGCACGGCGTGGAGACGATCCGCGAGATCGTCAACCTGCTGCTCATGCGGGGCAATCTCGGTCGCGAAGGCGCGGGCCCCTCGCCGGTGCGTGGGCACAGCAATGTGCAGGGCAACCGGACGTGCGGCATCGACAACAATCCGCCCGCCGAATTCCTCGACCGGCTGGCCGAGGTGTGTGGGATCGATGTGCCGCGCGCCAACGGTTACGACGTGGTCGCGGCCATCGAGGCGATGCAGAAGGGCAAGCTGAAGTTCTTCATGAGCATGGGCGGCAACCTGGTCCAGGCCGCGCCCGACAGCGAATACACCTTCGAGGCGTTCCAGAAGGCCGACTTCACCGTCATGGTCTCCACCAAGCTCAACCGCAGCCACGTCGTGCACGGCAAGCGCGCGCTGATTCTGCCGTGCCTGGCGCGCACCGAACACGACGAGCAGCGCAGCGGCCCGCAGGTGGTCTCGATGGAGAACGGCATGGCGGTGGTGCACCTGTCCAAGGGCATGAAGAAGCCCGCGTCACCGCATCTGCTGTCGGAGCCCGCGATTGTGGCCGGCATCGCCAAAGCCGCACTGCCCCATACCAAGACACCGTGGGAGTACTACGTCGAGGACTACGACCGCATCCGCGACACCATGTCGAAGGTCCTCGACGGTTTCGAGGACTACAACCGGCGGGTGCGGCTGGGGCTCGGGTTCCGGATCCGGCAGCCCGCCCGTGAGCTGATTTTTCTCACCCCGTCGAGCAAGGCGGAGTTCTCCGTGGCGACGCTGCCCGACACGACCAACCCGGCCGGTGTGCTCACCCTGGCGACGCAGCGTTCGCACGACCAGTGGAACACCACCATCTACACCAGCAACGACCGCTATCGCGGGGTGAAGAACCTGCGCACGCTGATCTTCATGAACTCTCGCGATATGCACGACCGCGGCTTGACGGAGTTCGACGAAGTCGACATCACCAGCACGGCCAGGGACGGATCGACGAGGTCGCTCCACAAGTACACAGTCGTCACCTATGACATTCCCGCGGGCTGCGCGGCCGGGTATATGCCGGAGATGAATGTGCTGTGCGCGATCGGCGACTACAGCACCGAGAGCGATCAGCCGATCATGAAGAGCGTGAAAGTGACTGTCACACCGTCGAGTTGAACCACTGACTTCCATCGTCGGGCATCCGGCAAGGTGCAACGTCGGGAGTGTTCGCGGCCGCGGCCCGAGTCAGGGCCGCGGCCGTGCTGGGTCAGTAGACGTAGACCACGGCGTTGTCACCGCCGGTGCAGGTGACGAGCTTGCCCTCCGGTGCGCAATTCATCGTGTAGGTGGTGCCCGTGACCGGGCTCGTGGCCACTACCGGGCGTGCGCCGGTTCCGCCCGCGGCGTAGGCCTGCCTGACCGCTTCGGCGAAACCGCAGCTGGTGACGGTGGTGCCGACGGCTACCTTGCTGTAAGCGCCTGTGGTGGAACCGGATTCGCAGGGCTGTGCGCCCGCGGGCAGGGTGACCGGCCCCGCCGAAGTGGTGGGGGCCGCGGTGGTCGCGCGCGGGGCGGTGGTCGCGGGTTGGCCGGCTCCGGCCGGTGCTTGCGAAGTCGGTGCGGCCGTGGCGGTTTCGGCGGTTTCGGTTGCCGACATCACGCGCCAGCCGATCGCGCCGCCGACCGCGAGTACCACGACGGCGAGAACGCCGACGAGAACCGGTAGCAGGACCGACCGCTGTCGACCCGAATCCTGGTGTGACCAAGCCGGATCGGGGCCGTATGCCGGATCCGGACCGTAGGCGGGTTCGGGCCCGTAACCGGGATCGTAGGCCTGATCGCGGTAGGCGTGATCACCGTAGGCGCTGGGCGGTTCGTCGTAGTTGGAGTACGCGTTCTCCTGACCCGAGTACTGCCTGGTCGCGGCCGCCCGCGCTGGATCGTCGAACTCCCGCGGGGCCTGATGCGCGCCGAAAGGTGCTGCACCGCCCCGATATTGATGCGTCGGCTGCGAGCGCTGCGGGTCCGGTTCGCCGGCACCGTAATGCTGGGTCGGCGCCGACCGTTGCCGCTCGACGGGGTCGTACTGCTCGGTCGCCGGACCGAACTGCCCGTCGGGCGCACCACCGTAATGCTGGGTGGCGGCGAAACGCTGGGGATCGATCCGAGCCTCCGGATCGTCGGCCTGCTCGCCGAACCGCTGCGCCGGTGCCCCGAACCGATCGACCGGGTTCGCGCGGTCGTCACCGAACTGACCGGGCGGACCGCCGAATCGGTCGTCAGGGTCGCTCTGGTCATCAGTGAACCGCTGCGTCGGAGCCGCGAAAGGCGGGTTCGAGGTCGGCGGGCCTGACCCTGGTGCGGGAGCGGGGAAACGGGGGTTCGACGCCGGGGGGTGGTATTGCTCCGTCGGCGGGGTGTACGCGTCCGGGATGGGGTGTTCGCCGGAGTAGCGCTGGGTGGGGGCTGCTCGGTGTGGGTCCTGGCCGTATTGCTGGGGCGGGAGAAGTGGCGGGCCGGTGGGGGCCGGGTAAGGGGTGGCCGAGGTGGGGCGCTGGGGTTGCAGGAGGGGGGCGGAGGTTTCGCCAGGGGCGGTGCCGTCGTAGAGGTGCGCGTCCGGGAAGGGGCGCATCCGTGGGAGGCCCTGGTCGGGGGTATAGGCCGGCGGGGGCTCGGGGGCAGCCGGTTCCTCGGCTGACGGTAGGGGGGCGAAGTAGGCGTCGTCGGGCCGGATCTCGGCGGGGCCGGTCGGCTGGATCACCGCGGGGATCGAGATCTCGCCGGTGCCCTCGGCGGGGACGCGGCGGAATCCGGTGGTGTCCGCGGCGCCGGTGCGCGCCTCGGGTGGGCGGATGATCAAGGTCGGCTGAGCGCCGGTCGCGGCCGACTGGCTGCGCGAGGTCTCCACGCCCCCGGTCGCGGTCACCGCGCCGATCACCCGGAACTCCCCGGTCGGCGTCGGCACCTGCTCGACGTTCTCGGGCTCGTTCGCGTCGGGTTCGACCTTGCGGGCGCCACTGGCGGCACCGATGGGCACAGCACGCGCGACGCCGCCGGGCGCGGATCCCGCTGGGACACCACGCTCGGCACCACCGGTCGGCGCACCACCGCGTCCGGCACCCGCGGCGAAACCGGCCGCTGCGGCGAACCCACGCCCGGCACCGGGACCACCAGGTGGGGCACCGGCCTGTGCTCGACCCGGCGCACCAGCGGGCCCACGAAGGGTGGGACCCGACGGAGAATCAGGAGTCACATCATGACCGCCGGGGACTCGGCGAGCCCCGGAGTACGAGGCGAAAGCACCCGATGGCGGCGCGGCGACCTCCCGCACGGCCGAGGCCAGCGCTCGGCGAGCGGCGACAGCCAGCTCACCGGCCGTCGCGTATCGATCGGCCGGGTCCTTGGCCATGCCGGTCGCGATGACGTCATCGAGCGCCGCCGGTATCCCGTGCAATAACTCACTCGGACGTGGCGGGGCCTCGGACAGATGCGCGCGGACCAGCACGCTCATGCTCGCCGCAGGGAAAGGCGAAGCGCCGGTGAGGCATTCGTGCAGCACACAGGCCAGTGAGTAGACGTCGGCGCGGTGCGAGATCGGCCCGACATCGAAGCGTTCCGGCGCCATGTAGATATAGGAGCCGACCGCCATCCCGGCCTGGGTCACCGCGCTGTCACCCTCGGTGTGCGCGATGCCGAAGTCGGCGAGGTAGGCGAAATCGGCGGGTGTGACCAGGATGTTGGCGGGCTTCACATCGCGATGCACCAGCCCACCCGCGTGCGCGGCGTCCAGCGCGGCGGCGATCTGCTCGACGACGGCGACCGCGCGTTCCGGGCTCATCGGCCCGCCCCCGCGCAGCACGGTCCGCAGATCGGAGCCGGGCACCAGGCGCATATCGATGAAGAGAACCCCGTCGATCACACCCCAGTCGTGGATCGGGATGACGTGCGGTTCGGCCAGCTTGGCCGCGGCCTGGGATTCCCGGCGGAACCGGACCTGATAGGCCGGGTCCTGCGCGAGCTCCTCGGCCAGCAACTTCAGAGCGACCACTCGATCTTTGCCGGTGTCGTAGGCCTCGTAGACCTCGCCCATCCCGCCCTTGCCCAGCATCGACCGCAACTCGTACGGGCCGAATCTGCTCCCCGTCCGTGACCCAGGTGCCTGCACCAGCGTCCGCCTCCCACTTCTGGCAGGTCCGTGGACCTGCTTCTCAGTAGGCAGATTCTCCCGGTGTCACTACGCCGTGGTCAAACGCGAACACGATCGCGGCGGCCCGATCGCGCAGGTCGAGCTTGCCGAATATGTGTCCGACGTGGCTTTTCACGGTTACTTCCGAGATACCGAGTTCGGCGGCGATCTCGCTGTTGACCCGGCCCGAACCGATCAATTCGAGCACTTCGTACTCGCGGGCGGTGAGTTCGCCGAGCCGGCGATCGGTACGGGTACCGACCGGTTTCACTGTTCGGTACGCCGTGAGCACCCGTCCGGTCACCGAGGGATCGAGCCACGCGCCACCGCCCGCCACCGTGCGGACGGCGCGGATCAGATCCTCCGCCGGCGAATCCTTGAGCAGGAAGCCCGCGGCGCCTGCCCGCAACGCGCCGGAGAGCAGTTGATCATCGTCGAAGGTGGTGAGCACGAGGACCGGCGGAGCGTCGGGGCGCGCGCGCAGCAACCGGGTCGCATCGATGCCACCGACCCGCTTCATCCGCAGATCCATCAGCACCACATCGGGTCGTTGCGCGGCGACGGCGCCCGCGACCTCGTCACCGTCCGCGCATTCGGTGATGGCGAAGCCGTCGCGGCGGCGCAGGATCCGGCGCAGACCGCCGCGCACCAGTTCCTGATCGTCGACCACGAGCACTGTCAGCACCTGCTCGATCGGCGAAGCGGTTGTCACGTGTCCTCCTGCGGTTTGTTCCAGAGCTTGCCCGGCAGCAGCATGGCCGACACGCACGAACCCGCCTTCAGCGGGAACCCGACGCGCACGGTCCAGCCGTCGTCACCGTTGCCCACGGTGATCTTCCCACCCAGCAGTTCGGTGCGTTTACGCATGCCGCGCACTCCCATCCCGGTGTCGCGGCGGGGCGCGGGACCGAGCGGCAGCGGATTCGACACCACCAGCGTCGCCACCTCGGCGGTGACATCGAGGCGGACCGAGGCGGCAGTGCCCGGCGCGTGTTTGATGACGTTGGCCAGCGATTCCTGGCCGATCCGGTAGAGCGCGTGGCCGATCGCGCCGGAGACGGTGGCCAGATCGCCGGTGCGCGCGTAGTCGACGGTGAGTCCGGCGCGGCGGAAGTCACCGACGAGCTCGTCGATATCGGCGGCGCCCGGCTCGGGGGCCACCTGCGCTGGGCCCGCGTCGAGCATGCCGACGGTGCGGCGGATGTCGGCCATTGCCTGGCGGCCGAGCCGTTCGGCCTCGACGAGCGCTTCCACCGCTTCGGCGGGGTCGTCGTCGGTCTGCAGTGCGCGCCGGGCCGCGGTCAGATGCAGCAGGGTGATCGAGAGCGAATGAGCGATCACATCGTGGACCTCGCGGGCGATCCGGCGCCGTTCCTCGTCGGCCGCCTGCCCCGAGCGAATCGCCTGGTTCTCGCGTTCCTGATACAGAAAGCGCCGCTGGTACTGCAGCATCACCCCGACGAACATGCCGAGCAGGATGCCGATGATGTACATCGGCAATCCCTGCAGCGACTGATCGCCCCACTGCACGTTCCCGGCCAGGTCGAACGCGACCAGTTCGAGGATCGCGAGCAGGGTGAATCCGATCGTCCACCCGCGAGTTGCGACCGCGGCGACCTCACCGGCGACGATCACCAGCACGAACGGCGCGAAGTCGGCGGTGACCGGCTGCAAGAGGAACAGGGCACACGACAGCAGTGCGCTGCCCTTCAACAGCACGGGGTGTGGTTTCACGCGGAAGATCGCGAACAGCGGAACCGGCAGGAACGCGGTGGCCATCGCCAGCAGTGGCAGCACGCTCGGGAAGTAGGAATGCCGTTGGATCACCGCCGCACCGGTGACCACCAGCAGGGCGAAGTCGGCGGCGAGGATCACCGCGGGCGGGTAGTCGTAGGGCAGCGATTCGATGCGCTCACGCACGGTCACCATGAACTGCCGGCAGCCGTTCATCACCCGGGCGGAGAGCCGCTGCCGACGGCTCGCCCGGCCCGGCGCCTTCGCGGGGATGGCGTGACTCACATCCATGAGGTAAGGCTAGTCGCCACCTACCGGGCGAGCATCGTCCCGCGAACGGTACCGGTCTCCTACCGGGGTAGGAGAAGAAGTCGGGCCTCCGGCACGACGATCAGGCCGGTCACCGCCCGTAGCGTTTGGTTTACCCGCTCACGGAAGGTGAAGCCCATGACCTGGACCGATCTACACCACCGCACCGAGATCGTGCACACCGTGCTCGCCAGGGCCGCGATCAACCCGCACGATCCCGCACTGTTCGACGGCATCGCCGAACTCGACCGGCTCTTCGGCGGCGTCGAGGGCCTGCTCCTCGCGCTGAGCAACCGCTGGGACAATCATCTGCACGTCAAACTGGAGCTGGCCGAGATCGACGGCAGCACTCCGATGGAGGCCTATCTCGAACTGGCCGCCGAACAACCGGCGCTGCGTGCACTTCTCGACGCGCGTCCGGCGATCAGGCAGACTACCCGCGACCGCGCACTCGCACGCTGAGGCCCGACATACATTGGGGGACAAGACATGTCCGACATCGAGACACCGCAGCAACCGATGCTGGAGCTGACCCGGGTGGTCAAGCGGTACCGCGTCGGCGATCAGGAGGTGCGCGCGCTCGATGAGGTGAGCATGCGCATCGAAGCGGGCCAGTTCACCTCGATCATCGGGCCCTCTGGTTCCGGTAAGAGCACCCTGCTGCACCTGCTCGGCGCGCTCGATCGTCCCGACGAGGGCTCGATTCGCTTCCGCGGCACCGAGATCGGTGATCTGGACGAAGACAAACAGGCCGCGTTCCGGCTCGAACAGGTCGGCTTCGTCTTCCAGTTCTTCAATCTGCTGCCCACCTTGTCGGCGTGGGAGAACATCGCTGTCCCGAAACTGCTGGACGGCACCGGATTACGCAAGGCGAAGCCGCGCGCACTCGAGCTGCTCGACCTGGTCGGTCTCGGCGATCGGGCGAATCACCGACCCGCGGAACTGTCCGGTGGGCAGATGCAGCGCGTAGCGGTGGCGCGGGCGTTGATCATGGATCCGCCGCTGATCCTGGCCGACGAGCCGACCGGCAACCTCGACTCCAAGACCGGTGCGGCGATCCTCGACCTCCTCGGTACCATTACGGCGCAGGGTAATTCGGTGGTGATGGTCACCCACGACATGAACTCGATCGACTACTGCGACCGGGTGATCACGCTGCGCGACGGGCAGATCGGCGCCGACGAGCTAGCCGCCACACGGGTGGACGCATGATCGCCGCGGCATGGGATCGACTGCGGCTGTTCAACTTCGGTGAACTGCTCCGCCATCCCGGCCGAACGATGATGTCGGGGGCGGTGATGGGGGTGTCGGCGGCGTTGATCGTCGCGGTGCTGAGTATCTCCGGCTCGGTCACCGGATCGGTCGACAAGCTCACCAAAGGCCTGGCGGGCACTGCCGAGCTCGAGGTCACCGGCATCACCGATGCCGGTTTCGAACAATCACTGCTACCCCAGATCACCGCGACCCCCGGGGTGGCAGCGGCGGTGCCGATGCTGCGCGGGACGCTGGGCGCCGGGCCGGATCGGGCGCTGCTGATCGGGGCCGATCAGACCATCGGCGCGCTCGGCAGCGATCTGGCCGGGCCGATGTCGCAGTACACCACCAAGCTGATCAGCACCGAACGCGGCGTGCTGGTCGGCGCGGCCATGGGCCTGCGCGAGGGTGACCCGGTGCCGATCGGGTCGGGCACCGCGACGGTGGCCGCCGTCCTCGACTCCGAGGCCACCAACCGGCTCAACAGCGGCCACCTGGTGGCCGGGCCGCTTCCGCTGATCCAGCTTCTCACCGACCGGGTCGGCAAGCTCGATTCGGTACAGATCGTGGTGGAACCCGGCACCGATGTGGCCGCGCTGCGCACCACGCTCACCGAAGCGGTGGACGGGCGGGCCGTGGTGGCCGAGCCGAGTCTGCGGACCGCGCAGGCAGGTGGCGCGATCCAGATCATGCGGTACTCGACCCTGATGTCGTCGGCAGCCGCGCTGATCGTGTCGGCCTTCCTGATCTACAACGCGATGAGTATGGCGGTGGCACAACGCAGGCCGACGCTGTCGCTGCTGCGGGCGATCGGTGGCAAGCGTGCGCCGATGGTGCGGGATCTGCTCGTCGAGGCGGCGCTGCTCGGGCTGATCGGTGGGGCGATCGGCGCGGGGATCGGTGCGCTGATGGGGCGGTTCGCGATCGATCGATTGCCCGCCGCGATCGTGCAGTCGGTCGAGGCGAGAACCGAGTTCCAGGTGCCGAATTACGCGGTGCCCGTGGCGATTGTCGCGTGTGTCGTGGCGACGGTGCTGGCGGCGTCGATCGCCGCGCGGCAGGTGTACAAGGTGGCCCCGGTCGAGGCGCTGGCGCCCGTGGAGGCCAGCGACGCGGCGGCCACCGGTTCAGTGCTGAGGTGGGTCGCGCTCGCCGCGGGGCTGGTCCTCGGCGCGGCGGCGGTGGTCATGGCCTTCCTCGATCTCGGTCGCCTGTCGCTCGGCGCGATCACGACCTCGTTCACCGCGACGGTGTTCCTGTGTTTCGCCGCCACCGGGCCGATCGTGCGCGGGTCGGCGGCGATCGCGCGCTGGTTCGGGGCGCCGGGCGCGCTCGGAGCTACCTCGCTCGAGCGTGCTCCACGTCGCGTGTGGGCCACCGCGATGACGGTGATGATCGGGGTCGCGGCGGTGGTCGCGCTCGGCGGTGCGTCGGGGAACATGGTGAAGTCGGCGACCGATTCCTTCGAAAGTCTCGGCGACACCGACCTTTACGTGAGCCCGAGCCCGGTCGAGCAATTCCCGACCGGTCCCGTGCTACCCAGCGGTTTGGCCGAGCGGGTCGCGACGGTGCCCGGCGTCGAGCGGGTGAGCCCCGCCCAGATGGCCTTCGCGACGATCGGCAGCGGTCGGGTGATGCTGCAGGGTTATCCGCCGAGCACGTCCGAAACGCGACTCGGCGCGGTGGACCAGGCGGTGATCGATCAGATGGAGCGCCGCGAAGGCGTGGTGATCACCCGCGATGTCGCACGCTCGCTGTCGCTGGGCGCCGGCGACGAGATCACCATGCCCACGCCGTCCGGCGAGCGTAAAACAACTGTGCTGCAGGTGATTCCGTACTTCACGGCGGTCTCCGGGGTGGTGATGATGAACCTCGACCAGATGCGGGAGTGGTATCAGCGGCCCGGTGAGACGATCCTGTCGATCCAGTACGCGCCCGGCGCGGATCCCGACGCGGTGCAATCCGCGGTCCGCGCGATGGTTCCCAAGGAGATCCATGTCGACACCGGCGCCACCATGGTCGCCGCGATCTCCTCGGGCGTCGAGCAGGGTGCGGCGATGAGCAACATGATCCTGTGGATCGTCGTGCTGGTGGCGACAGTGGCGTTGCTGAACACCCTGATGCTGTCGGTCCTGGAGCGGCGCAGGGAGCTGGGGGTGCTGCGCGCCATGGGCACCAACCGCAAGTTCCTCCTGCGCTCGGTGCTGGCCGAGGCCGCGGGCATCGGATTCATCGGCGCGGCAATCGGACTCGTCGTCGGCATCGCGGTGCAATACCTGGCCACCATCGCGATCGGGCACGCGATGACCATCGACATCGTCTACCGGCCGAGCCCCCTGATCGCGGTCTACGGCGCGGTCGCCCTCGGCCTGGCGCTGCTGGGTTCGATCCCGCCCGCCCTGCGCGCATCGAGGATGCCGATCGTGGCGGCGCTGGCGGTGGACTGAAATTGCCGCCGCGGCGCCGGGCCTGCTGGTCCGGCGCCGCGGGCCGGTACTGGTCAGAGCGGGACTTCTTCCCACCAAGCGATGACCTCGTCCTGCGCGGAAGGGCGTAGGGCTCCGGCGGTGCCACTGCTTCCCCGGCGACTCACCGCGACAAGGTAATTCGCGCGATCATCATCGTCAGGGAAGCTCACGACCTGGTACGCGGTCTGCGTTCGCGCGCTGCCCGGGTCGGCAACGGCCCACCGCTGCAACGAGAACGGCACCCCGTCCTTGTCCCCCGCATCGCGAACCGCCGCCGGTAGCGCCTGCACCACCGACCGCGCCTGCCCCGCGTTCGCGTACTCCAGCACCAGGTAGCTCACGGCACCGGCCTGGCTGTCCACCCGATCGCACTGCCACGCGGTAGTGATCGGAGTCCATTGCAGCGCAGGCTCTTTCCACGCCAACTCGCTGACACTGCGCACCCCCACACACTGGACCCCGCGATACCCCAGCCCGTTACTGTTCTCCCCCTGCGGAACCAACGTCGGAAACACCCGCCGGCTCTCCGCGAACGAATCCGCCACCACCGCCACCGAACTCGACGTCACACCGGCGCCACCGTCGGCAGCGAAATCGTCGTCGTCGCCCGATGACACCACCACAACCAACGCGAGCACCAACGCCACCAGCACCAGAACCAGCGCCACCAGCAGCACCCAGCCGAACCGCTGCATCCCCGAAACCCGCCGCGGCACCGGCCAATGCACCCGATTCGAGGCTACCGACGCCCCTCTGTGCTGCGGGGGTACGGAACCGCCCGGCTGACCGGGTCCGGGCGGCTGTCCGGCATTGCCCGGCTGAATCACGGTGCCCGGGGGACCCACCCGGCCCAGCTGCCCCGCATTGTCCTGGCCGGCGCTGCCCGGCTGTATCGCATGACCTGATGGCCGTGCGACTTCCTCGGGCGCCACAGGTCCAGCCGGGGGTGCGTTCGACGCCCCCGCGATCGACGTCACCTTGGTCATGGCCGACGCGTTCACCGCGTCCAACTCGCCCGCATCGCCGGTCGACATGACATCGGTGGCAGCGGTGGGCGATACCTCGTCGACGGCAGCCTCCGCCCCGAGCGACCCTGCCACGGCGGATTTGTCCAGAGATACCGGACCGGACGGCGTTCCGGCTTCACCACCGGCCTGCAACGGTGCGCCTTCGACCGGGCCCGCCGAATCCACGGGTGCGACCTCCGCTCCGGACGCGGATTGCCGGGGATTCGACTGTGCAGCAACGGGTCCCGCTGCATTCTGCTGGTCCGGAGGCACTTCTCCATGCGGCGCCGCGGCACTGGGCGCAGCTGGCCGCTGGGCTGGAGGCAGCTCACCAGGCGGGGCCGCAGCGCTGGGCGGAGCCGGCCGCTGAGCCGGAGGCACTTCACCATGCGGGGCCGCAGCACTCGGAGCAGCCGATCTCTGGGCCGGAGGCACCTCACCATGCGAGGCCGCAGCACCCGGCGCAGCCGATCTCTGGGCCGGAGGCACCTCACCAGGCGAGGCCGCAGCACCCGGCGCAGCCGATCGCCGGGCCGCCGGAGGCACTTGTCCGCGCGGCACCGCATCCGGCCGCTGGTCCATCGGCGGAACAGCTCCGAACGGGCGGGAGGGTGGTTGCCAATTGGGTTGTGGCGCAGGCTGCATGGGCGGGGGCCGGTAACCGGGCTGCGCGAAGGGCGCGGCGGGTCCTTGCGGTGGAGCAGGCGGGTAGTAGACGGGCGCCGGGTTGACGGGTGGACGTGGCAACACCGGTGGGGTCTTCGAGGTCAGTGCCTGGCGGGCCGCCTTCGCGAAAGCGGTACACGAATCGAACCGCGCCGCAGGATGTTTCGCCATCGCGGCCGCGAGCACAGCATCCATGATCGGTGGCAGACCCGCGCGGCGCAGCGCCAGCGGTGGCGGCGGGTTGTACAGGGTCCCGCGGATGATCTCGTTCGGGTCGGCGGAGTCGAAGGGCGCCAGCCCGGTGAACAACCAGTACAGCGAACACGCCAGCGAGTACTGGTCGGAGCGGTGATCGAGTTCAGCGCCGGTCATCTGCTCCGGCGACGCGTAAGCCAGTGTCGCGGTGAACATTCCCTGCTGAGTCAGGTGGGTGGAGTCGGCACGCAGGCGGGCGATGCCGAAGTCGGTGAGGAAGACACGCTCGCCCGCACCACCGGTGGATCGGGCCAGCAAGATGTTGGCGGGCTTGACATCCCGGTGCAGCACTCCCCTGCCGTGCGCGTAATCCAGTGCGTCGGCGACCCCCTCGATGATCTGCACGGCCCGCTCCGGCGGCAACGCCATCGGGTCGACTGTCGCGGCGTCGATCCCGTCGACGTACTGCATGCTGATCCAGAGTTGCTCGCCCTCGGTCCCCCGATCGAAGACGGTGACGATACCGGGATGGTCGAGCCCGGCCGCGAGATCGGCCTCCCGTTCGAACCGCGCGCGAACTCGCTCGTCGGCGAACAGATCCCGGTTGAGCAGCTTGAGCGCGGTCAGCCGGTCAAGGCGCGGATGCCGGGCCAGATAGACCGTGCCCATGCCGCCCTGGCCCAGCATCGCCTCGATGGTGAACCCGGCGAACACCTCACCGATGTCGTGCACAACGACCCCCTTCCGACCGTGTGACCACGCTCATTCGAATTCTCGCCGAAAATCGGTGAAACTTGCTAACAGTCGTCCGGGAGTTTCCGGGCGCGCTCGACGAGAAGTTTGCACCGCCGGAGCACGCGCAATGGGTGGTGGGGAGGATTCGGTGGTGAAGTCGACCGTCATGGCGGCTGCCTGTCGCAGGCTGCTGCTC
The DNA here is from genome assembly GCF_050320175.1 of Nocardia sp. FBN12. Classification (GTDB taxonomy): domain Bacteria; phylum Actinomycetota; class Actinomycetes; order Mycobacteriales; family Mycobacteriaceae; genus Nocardia. The sequence goes on from NZ_CP190048.1 coordinate 4,281,601, forward strand.
TGTGGGGTGCTGGCGGCTGCCGCACTGTCCACCTCGTGTGCCACCCCGGGCAAGCCGACGGCGGTGAGCGCACCCACGGTCAACGTCAGCAGCGAAGATGCCTGGCATCCGGGGCTGTCCATCGGCCTGCCCGATTCGCTCGCCGCGGAGTTCACCCTGCTGCAGTCGAAGCTGCCGGGGCAGGTGGGGATGGCGCTGATGCCGGTCGGCGGCGGCCGGATGACCGTCTACGGCGACTGGAGCACCGGCATCGCCTGGTCCACGATCAAGATCCCGCTGGCCGTCGCCGCGCTGCGCCACGATCCCGACCAGTCGATCTTCGAGATGGTGCAGGCCGCGATCACGGTGTCGGACAACGACGCCGCCGAAGGCCTGTGGGAATCCCTCGGTGACGCACCGGAAGCCGCCGACGCCGTGCAGCAGATCCTCGACGAGGCAGGCGACGCGGCCACCGGAAAGTCGGGCACCCGCACCGAACTCGACGACACCTCTTTCGGTGGCACCGAATGGTCGCTGGCCAACCAGGTGCGGTTCGCGTCGCGACTGCCGTGCCTGCCCAACAGCGAGATCGTCACCTCGCTGATGGGTGAGATCACCGAAGATCAGGGTTGGGGTCTCGGTCTGCTCGACGACACCGAGTTCAAGGGCGGCTGGGGCCCGGACGACGTCACCGGGATCTACACGGTGCGTCAGTTCGGACTGGTGCCCGTCGGTAGCGGCCAGCTCGCGGTAGCCCTTGCGGCACAAGCCGATTCGGGCTCGTTCGACGACACCACCGCGCTGCTCGACCGGATGGCGCTGCTGCTGGCCCGGCACCTGCCGAACCTGCGCGGCGGCGTCTGCCCGCGCTGAGCTCACCGGCTCAGCCGGGAACGACCAGGCCGGATTCATACGCCAGGACCACCGCCTGGGCGCGGTCGCGCAGCCCGAGCTTCGAGAACACCTTGGAGACATGGGTTTTCACGGTCTGCTCGGCCACGAACAGCGCCGAGGCGATCTCGGTGTTCGACAGCCCCTTCGCCACCAGTTCGAGCACCTCGCGCTCGCGCGGGGTGAGCGTGCCGAGCGCGGGGGCCGGGGCCGCGCGCACCGTATTGCGCCTGCGGGTGACGTCGGCGATGAGCCTGCGGGTGATGGTCGGGGCGAGCAGCGCCTGCCCGTCGGCGACCACCCGCACCGCGCGCACCAGTTCCTCGGCGGGCGCGTCCTTGAGCAGGAATCCGCTCGCGCCGATGCTCAGCGCCTCGTAGACGTAGTCGTCGATGTCGAAAGTGGTGAGCATCAGCACCCGCACCGGCGGATCGAAATTCGCGCCGAGAATCGCGCGGGCGGCGTCGAGACCGTTCATCTCCGGCATCCGCACATCCATCAGCACCACATCGGGACGCAACCGCTTGGCCTCGGCCACCGCCACTTTCCCGTCGGGTGCGTCACCGATGACGCTGATATCGGTCTGCGCGCCCAACAGGGCCCCGAACCCCTGGCGCACCATCGCCTGGTCGTCGGCGATCAACACGGTAATAGCCACGCCACCACCCTAATGTGCACAGACACGCAGCGTTTCACAGCAGCGCACGGTCTGAGTCTTTTCGGGCGATTGCGCCCAATAGCGAACCGCTACAGCGTCGGCAACTTCGCCGAGACCTCGAACCCGCCGCTGAGGGTGGGCGCCGCGGTGAGTTCACCGCCGACCGCGCCGACGCGGGTGCGCATGCCGTCGATGCCGTGCCCACCGCCCGCGCTCGGCAGTGCCACCGTGGCAGTCGCCGCATTGTGCACGCTCACGCTCACCACACCCGGGTCGACCGCCACCGCCACGTGCACCGCCGCTCCCGGCGCGTGCCGCGCGCAGTTGGCCATCGATTCCTGCACGACCCGATACATCACCAGCCCCGTCGTCTCCGGCACCGATGCCAGATCGCCGGTCACACTCCACTCGACCGGCATCCCCGCGCGCGCGGCCGACTCGCACAGCGCGGGCACATCCGCGGCACGCGGCTGGGGCGCGTGTTCGGGCAGCTGACCGTCACTGCGCAGTACCCCGAGCATGCCCCGGATCTCGTTGAGCGCGGTGCGAGCGGTGGCGCCGATCGATTCGAATTCAGCGCTCGCGGCCGGGTCGAGATCGGCGATCCGGTACGGCGCGGTCTGCGCCTGCACCACCACCATGGACATGTGGTGTGCGACCACATCGTGCAGGTCACGGGCGATACGTGCCTTCTCCTCGAGAATCGCCCGGCGCGCGCGCTCGAGTTCGGTCACCTCCTCCTGCCGCTCGAGCTTGCGCCGCGAAGCCAGCAGGATCCGCACGAGGTAGCCGAACAGGGCCAGCGCGCCGAACCCCATCGCCCAGCCCCACAGCGGACCGGTGTCCGAGCCGGGCATCGTCGTGGCGAACAGCATCGAGGTGGCCGCCCAGGCGACGACCACGATCGGCACCGCAGCCCGCAACGCCACCGCGAACAGCAGCACGAACAGCACGATGATGTGCACGACCTGGAAGGGCAGATCGTTGTTCGCGGCCGGCTGCAAGCCGATCGAGAACAGCAGCGCGGCGCCCGCGGAGATCGCCCACCCCAGCGCCGGGTTGACCCGGACGAACAGAATCGGGAAGACCGCGAGTGCCGACAGCATCGGCGCCACCACCGGCGAGACCTCGTGTGTCACGAACAGCGTCGGCCACGCGATGCTGTACAAAATGAGCGCGACCAGCACCGTTGCGAAGTCGAACCAGGTCTGCGCGGATATCGGTCGCGCCGCGGGGCGCAGTGGTGCGGTCATGACAATGAGACTACGAACCGTCCGGTCAGCGGACCTCATACCCACGAACCGAATGCGACCCCCTACCCTGGTGTGACCCTGGCGCCGGGTCTGCCACCCGCGCGCCCCGATAAACAAGTCCGCAGCGGGATGCCCGCGGTGAGACCCGCTCCTTACCGTCGGAGGCCATGAACACCCCGCTTCGCCCGGTACCCGCCGCTGATGCGGCCCGTACCGCAGATTCCGCCGCCTCCGCGCCATCCCCCGCTCCCGCGCAGCACCGCCGTCGTAGCGGTGTCGCGCTGTGCACCGCCGGATTGGCTATGGCCGCTGCCGTCGTGATGTCGGCTCCCGGTGCCATGGGCACCACTCCGAGCGGCGCCGAGAACGTCGCGGCCGCCGCGGCGGTGCGCGCGCTCACCGACGACAGCCCGGACGCCACCTCGCTGATCCCCCGCGACTTCGGCTACAAGTTCGGCTACGACCCGGCCGAGCAGGACGACCTGCTGGTGAATCCGAACGGTGGCTGTTCCTCGCCGGTGACGCTGCCCGCCGAGTTCGAGTCGGCCTGCAAGGCGCACGACCTCGGCTACGACGTGCTGCGCTACGCCGAGCGGGTGGACGAGCCGCTCGGCGCGTGGGCGCGTCGCTCGGTGGACGCGGCACTGAACCGGCGCATCCACGCCTCCTGCGAACTGCGCGACGACGAGTTCTCCCGCGCCCGCTGTGGTGTGATGGCCGATATCGCGTTCACCGCCGTGGACGTGAACTCGCGCCGCCAGGAGTACGGCGCCCCGGTGGTCGAGAACGTCTTCGCCCAGACCGACCCGGCCGACCGCCCCAACCTCTGGCCCCTGGCACGCACGGTCCTCGGCCTGTTCGCGGTGACGGCGGCCTCGGCCGTGATCATCGACGCGCTGCGCAAGGTGCGTCGCCGGTTCGCGTGATGCAGTTGCCGAAAACTAGGACTTGTTCTAGTTTTCACGCATGTCTCTAGTCATCGACGAAACGATCGAGATCGACGCCCCCGCCACCAAGGTGTGGGAGGTGCTCACCGATTTCGACCGCTACGGCGAGTGGAACACCTTCTGCTACGAGGCGTCGAGCACGCTGGAACCGGGCTCGCCCATCGACATGCGGGTCCAGCTGGGCAGCAACCGCCGTCCGCAGCGGGAGTGGATCCGCACCCACACCCCCGGCGTCGAGTTCAGCTACACGATGAAGCCCGTGCCGCTCGGCGCGCTGCACAGTCTGCGCTCGCACACCGTCGTCCCGCTCGGCCCCGACCGCTGCCGCTACGAGTCCCGGTTCACCCTCGCGGGCTGGTTCAGCCCCGTGGTGACGTTGGCGCTCGGCAAGCACCTGCGCGCGGGCTTCGGCGCGATGACGCGCGGCGTCGCCGACCGGGCTGTCGCCTGAGTCCGGGCCGTCCGCCCAGGAACGAAAGACGGGGCGCGCCAGGCTGTTCCGCCCGGCACGCCCCGCTTCGGAGCAGTTGTTCTCAGACCGCGCCCGGCGTCGGCAGCGCGCCGCGCGCCACCTCGTAGGCCGCGCCGACCCGGTACAGTCGGTCGTCGGCCAGTGCGGGCGCCATGATCTGCAGACCCACCGGCAGGTTGTCGTCGGCCGACAGCCCTGACGGCACCGACATGCCGGGGTGGCCCGCCAGGTTGGTCGGCAGGGTGCACAGATCCGACAGGTACATGGCCAGCGGGTCGTCGACCTTCTCGCCCAGCTTCCACGGCGTGAACGGGCTGGTCGGCGAGACGAGCACGTCGACCGTTTCGTAGGCGGCGTCGAAGTCGCGCGCGATCATCGTGCGGACCTTGAGCGCCTGGCCGTAGTAGGCGTCGTAGTAGCCCGCCGACAGCGCGTAGGTGCCGATCATGATGCGGCGCTTGACCTCTGGGCCGAAACCGGCCTCCCGGGTCAGCGACATCACCTGGTCGGCGCTGTGGCTGCCGTCGTCACCGACGCGCAGGCCGTAGCGCATGGCATCGAAGCGCGCCAGGTTCGACGACACCTCCGACGGCATCACCAGGTAGTACGAGGACAGCGCGTACTCGAAGCTCGGGCACGACACCTCGATCACCTCGGCGCCCAGTTCCTTCAGGACCGCGACGGCGGCGTCGAAGGAGGCGAGCACGCCGGATTGGTAACTGTCGGAGTGCAATTCGCGCACCACGCCGACGCGCACGCCGGTCAGGTCACCGTTGGCGCCCTGTCGCGCGGCCTCGACGACCGGTGCCACCGCCACATTGCGTGAGGTGGAATCACGCGGGTCGTGCCCGGCGATCACCTCGTGCAGCAGCGCGGTGTCGAGCACGGTGCGACCGCACGGGCCACCCTGATCCAGCGACGACGCGCACGCGATCAAGCCGTAGCGGGAGACGGTGCCGTAGGTGGGCTTCACGCCGACCGTCGCGGTGACCGCGGCGGGCTGCCGAATCGAGCCACCGGTATCAGTGCCGATGGCGAGCGGCGCCTGGTACGAGGCCAAGGCAGCCGCCGAACCGCCGCCGGAACCACCGGGGATGCGGGTGGTGTCCCACGGGTTGCGGGTCGGGCCGTAGGCGGAGTTCTCGGTGGAGGAACCCATCGCGAACTCGTCCATGTTGGTCTTGCCGAGAATCGGGATGCCCGCGGCGCGCAGCCGGGAGGTGACCGTCGCGTCGTATGGCGACATCCAGCCCTCCAGCACCTTCGAGGCGCAGGTGGTCGGCATGTCGGTGGTGGTGAAAACGTCCTTGAGCGCCAACGGAACTCCCGCCAGCGATGAGGCCGGGGTCTCGCCCGCGGCGAGCGCGGCGTCGACCACGGCGGCCGCGGCGAGAGCTTCGTCACCCGCGACGTGCAGGAAGGCGTTGAGCTCGCCGTCGACCTTGCCGATGCGATCCAGGTGCGCCTGGGTGACCTCGGTGGAGGACACCTCGCCGCCGTGGATCTTGGCTGCCAGCTCGGAAGCCGACAGCAGAGTCAACTCGGTCATTCGCCCTCTCCCAGAATCTGCGGAACCAGGAAACGCTGTTCTTCCACGGCAGGCGCCTGGTCCAGCGCCTGCTCGGGAGTGAGACCGGGCACGACCACATCGGGCCTGGTCACATTGGTCGTCGGATTCGGCGACGCGGTGGCGGGGACGTCGGCGGCGACCTCGGTGATGGTCTGCACGTGGCTGAGGATCGAATCCAGCTGACCGGCGAACTGGTCGAGTTCGGCGTCGGTCAACGCCAGCCGGGACAGCCGGGCGAGGTGAGCGACCTCGTCGCGGGAGATTGCGGGCACCGCGGGACCCCTTTCGGCTTCGGTGGGCAGTATCGGTACAGCCTAATTGGCGGGTCCTAGGGGTTTTGACGCGCCCGCCCCGCACGTCGGGCGCACCCTCCTCACACGAAAGTTCGCGCATGTCGCGGGGATGGGGTCATACTTCGGGTCGAGAACCCGCGCACGGGGGTGTAAGTATTGCTTCACCGGGTATTCGTCTCGAACAACCCCGGCCGGCAAGGAAAGGACCGCACGTGTCATACCTGCTCCGCGTGCAACTTCCGGATCGACCGGGAAGCCTCGGCTCCCTCGCACTCGCCCTCGGCGGGGTCGGCGCGGACATACTCTCGCTCGATGTCGTGGAACGCGGCGCCGGCTTCGCGATCGACGATCTCGTCGTCGAAGTCCCCACCGGCGCACTGCCCGACACTCTGATCACCGCCGCGGAATCGGTGCGCGATGTGAGCGTCGACTCCATCCGCCCGTACTCCGGCGTGCTCGACACCCACCGCGAGCTCGAACTGATCGACCAGGTCGCCAGCGCCCGCGACGACCGCCTCCAGGTCCTCGTCGACGGCTGCCCCCGCGTGCTGCGGGTCGGCTGGTCCACGATCATCGGCATGGGACCCGCGGGCGCGTACCGCATCGTCGGCAGCCCGAGTGCCCCTGAGACACAAGCGGGTTCGGCTCCGTGGATGCCCATCGAGAAGCCGATGTGGCTCGACGGCGAGGCCGAATGGGTGCCGGAGATCTGGCGCGACATGGACACCAAACTGGCCGCCGCCCCGCTGGGCAACACCGGCAGGGCGCTGCTGCTCGGCCGCCCCGGCGGGCCCGACTTCCGCCCGTCGGAAGTGGCACGGCTCGGCTACCTCGCCGGCATCGTCGCGACCGTCCTGAACTGACCGTCGGCCGCCCGGACCCCGCATCGGCGAAGGCTCTCGCGCGGCGACCACCGGGCCGAACGGCCGGGACCATTCGAAGCCGACCGCGACCGGGCGGCCCACACGGGTTGGCCGCCGATCAGCTCAGCGCGAGGCGCATGACGAACAGTTGCAGCCCGTCGTGGGTGGCCCAATCCCGTTCCGGGACACCGACGAAGCCGAGCCGTTCATAGATGCGGTGGGCGTCGACCATCGAGAACATGGTGGTGAGCGCGACCGCTTCGTAGCCGCCTGATTTCGCCTCGTCGATGACGGCGCGCACCAGCCGGGTACCGACACCGAGTCCACGCGCCTGCTTCGAGACCGCGAGCATCCGGAACTCGAGTTCCCCGGGCCGGGCGATCTCCGCATACGGTGTGCCGGGCTTCGCGACAGTCAGCGAGCCGACAACCCGTCCCTCGTGCACCGCGACGAGCACCTCGGCCTCGGCCGCCCGATGCGCGACGTCACCGAGTTCGCGCACGTAGTCGTCCCCGTCGGTGACGTATCCGTCGCCCACATAGACCTCGACGGTCAGCGCGGCGATCGCGTCGTACTCGTCGGGGTGAGCGGGGCGGATCTGCAGTCCGGTGGCCTGGTCTTCGATGCCGTACATCCCGAAATGATCCCACCTGGACATTTGTGAGCGTCGACTCACCCAGCCCTCGCGAGACCGGTGCGGGTGCTCAGGAACCCGAGTAGGGGCGCTGGCCGGGGTGGTCGGGGTACCAGTCGTCGGGGTTGCGTGGTGGGTAGACAACGGCGAGGTGGTCGCCGACGGCGGGCCAGCGGGCCGCGTCCCAGGCGAAGCGGCGGTAGACGACCTGGCCCGCGACCGTGGGGCCGGTGAGGGTGCCGGTGATCGTTACGTAGTGCTCGCCGGTCATCGCGGGCAGTGGGCTGACGCCGGTCACCGACAGCGCCCCCTGCTCGAGGTTCGATCCACGTCCGCGGCTGCGCCCCGCGGCAACGGCGCCGATCGTCACCACCAGCATCGTCACCAGCGCTGCCGCCATCACCACTTCGAGCATGCGCCCATGCTAGGCCCCCGGCATTCTCGTGCGGTTGCCCGCCGTTCGGCGACTCGCTACAGCGGCGCGAGTTCGCTGACTCCCCGCTCGCGACGCAGCTGCCAGACCGCGGTGCGGGTGCGCTGGGAGCGACCGTTGCCACGGTCGATCAGGGCACGGTTGGCGGTGGTGTAGATCAGTTGTGCGCCACGGGCATTGGTTTCCGGGTTCTGGAACAGCTGGACGAGGCGGTCGGTCTCCTCGACCGGCAGGCCGGCGCCGAGATCGTCGACGGCGAGCACCTGTCCGGTGTCGAGGGCTTCCAGCATCGCGGGCAGCACACGCAGCAGCGAACGGGTGGCGGTGGATTCGTCGGCGAGTTCGAACGGGACGTCGATGCCCTCGTGCACCAGGCTCAGGCCTGCCCCGCGCCGATCCACCATGCGCCGGTACAGCGCGTCACGCGCCGCGCGCAGGGTGCTCAGTTCGCGTTCGACGAGGAGCTGCTCCGGGTGGTCGAGATGGCCTGCCAGCGCGCCGATTTCGGCATCGAGATCACGCAGGTAGTCGGCGTACATCGGATCGTGTTCGGCGACGAGCAGATCCTCGATTCCGAGATCCGCGGTGCGCAGCAGCATCAACAGACGCGCGGCGTTGTCGGGTGAGCGGGAGATGTGGCTGCCGAGATCGTGCGCGAGGGCGTCGGTGTCGACCTCGCCCTGCTGCACAGTCAGATTCGCGGCGAACCAGCGATAGGCGGGCACCAGCGCCTCGGCGTACATCTGGCCCGCCAGACTCAACAGCAGCGCGTTGGGCCGGAGCAACGGCACCAGGGCCGACACCCCGTACCGGGCCGCCTCGAACATGGGGCCGATCTTGACCTCGTCACCATCGCGCTCGAACACGATCCGCTTGCGCGAGCGCGGATGCGTGTACAACCACTCCGCGACCACATCGGCATTGTCGAGCCGGAACCCATAGGTATACGGCACCCCCTCGGCAACGAACCCGGCGACGAATTCCGTTGGGCGATCGCCGAACCCGAGATGCGGCCGCCGCACCGGGCCCGCGTAGGGATCCCACCCGCTCACCGAATTCAGCACGGCATCGCGCATCTGCCCGAGCGCGTCGATCAAGCTGGTCTTGCCTGCCGCCGCCACCCCGTGCACCGCCGTCACGGGCACCGCCAACGGCCCGGCCCCCTTGGTCAGGCGCAATTGCTGAGCCTGTGCCAGCGATCCGTGGTTCGTCACCTGAAAACTACGCAGCAAGGGCTGACCCGCCTCTCCGAGATTCATGGCCAGACTAAGGGACTTCGATTCTTCTCGATGCGGCAGGCGGTCCAGCGGCAGCGCCCCGGCCACTACTTCGAGGTTTGCCGCGCCACCGGGCCCGCCGGTCCCGTAGTCTGGCCAAAATTCGCGAAGAGACAGGACAGTGTGATGGCGGTTCGGGTGATGGTTCGCGCAGTGGTCGTCGCGGCGGTGACGGCCGGAGCGTTGGTGCCGGCGGCGCTGGTCGGTGCGCCCAGTGCGATGGCTGATCCGTGCCCGAACGGGACCGCGCGAGTGTTCCTGGGGAACTCGACCAACTCTTGTCAGGGCGCGGGGTCGGTGTCCTACACCGACGGGCCGGTGTCGAAGGTGTGCTCGATGGCCGGTACCGATGTGACGGTCGAGATTCGGACCAACATCAAGAAGCGGCCGCTGCGCACCCAGGAGCTCAGCAACGGGCAGTGCGCGTCGTTCGATATCAAGACCCAGATCGGCAACACGGTCACCGTCACCCCGAACTGACGCGAACCGGGCTGTTCGCGTCGGCGACCGGCTAGGTTTCCACGACCGGCTCGGTCCTGACCGCGTCCGGACCGCCATCGAGCAGCAGCCGGAAGCCGTCTTCGTCGAGGATCTGGACGCCGAGTTCTTCCGCCTTGGCGGCCTTCGAACCGGGTGCCTCGCCGATCACGACGAACGCGGTTTTCTTCGATACCGAGCCCGCCGCCTTGCCGCCGCGGACGAGGATCGCTTCCTTCGCGCCGTCGCGGGTGAAGGTTTGCAGCGAGCCGGTGACGACGATCGACAACCCTTCGAGGTTGCGTTCGATCGAGGTATCGCGCTCGTCTGCCATCCGAACCCCGGCCGCTCGCCACTTGTCGACGATCGCGCGATGCCAGTCGACGGTGAACCATTCGACGACCGCCGCGGCGATGGTGGGGCCGACACCGTCGGTGGCCGAGAGTTCTTCGCCGGTAGCGGCTTCGATGCGGTCGAGACCGGCGAATTCGGCGGCCAACGCACGCGCCGCGGTCGGGCCGACGTGGCGAATGGACAGTGCCACGAGCACACGCCACAGCGGAGTGTCCTTGGCGGCGTCGAGGTTGTCGAGCAGCCGGGCGCCGTTGGCCGAGAGGGCGCCGTCCTGTTTGGTGAACAGCGGCACGCCGAGCAGATCTTGCGCGTCGAGGGCGAAGAGGTCACCTTCGTCGGTGATCGCGCCCGAGGTGAGCAGGGCGTTGGCCGCCTCGTAGCCGAGGGCCTCGATGTCGAAGGCGCCACGACCCGCCAGATGGAATACGCGTTCGCGCAGCTGGGCCGGGCAGTACTGCTGGTTGGGGCAGCGGATATCGGCGTCGCCCGCTTTGGCGGGGGCGAGTTCGGTGGCGCATTCGGGGCAGTGCGTCGGCATGACGAAGGCGCGTTCGTCGCCGGTGCGGGCATCGACGACGGGGCCGAGGACCTCGGGGATCACGTCACCGGCCTTGCGGATGGTGACGGTGTCGCCGATCAGCACGCCTTTGCGCTGCACCTCGGAGGCGTTGTGCAAGGTGGCCATCGAGACGGTCGAGCCGGCGATCGAGACCGGCGCCATCACCGCGAACGGGGTGACCCGACCGGTGCGGCCGACGTTCACCGCGATGTCGAGCAGCGTGGTGGTGGCTTCTTCGGGCGGGTACTTGTAGGCGATGGCCCAGCGCGGGGCGCGCGAGGTGGAGCCGAGGCGGCGTTGCAAGGCCATCTCGTCGACCTTGATCACCTGGCCGTCGATCTCGTGCTCGATGTCGTGGCGGTGCTCGCCCCAGTAGGCGACCCGCTCGATGACCGCGTCGATGCCCTTGACCAGGCGAGTGTGCTCGGAGACCGGCAGGCCCCACGCGGCGAGGGCCCGGTAGGCCTCGTGCTGGGAGGCCGGGCGGTATCCCTCCATGCGGCCGAAGCCGTGGCAGATCATCCGCAGCCGACGCTGGGCGGTGATCGCGGGATTCTTCTGGCGCAGCGATCCGGCGGCGGTATTGCGCGGATTCGCGTACGGCGGTTTGCCTTCGGCGACGATCTGGGCGTTCAGTGTCGCGAAGTCCTCGAGCCGGAAGTACACCTCGCCACGCACTTCGAGAAGCTCGGGGATCGGGAACTCTCCGGTCGCGGTGAGTTCGGTGGGGATGTCGTCGATGGTCCGCGCGTTGAGGGTGACGTCCTCGCCCGTTCGCCCGTCGCCACGCGTAGCCCCACGCACCAGTCTGCCGTTCTCATACACCAGGTTCAGCGCGACACCGTCGATCTTGACCTCACACAGATAATGCAGGTCGGAGCCGGTTTCGGCTTCCACCCGGCTCGCCCAGGCACGCAGCTCGCCGAAGTCGAACACATTGTCCAGCGACAACATTCGCTCGAGATGGTCGACCGCGGTGAACTCGGTCGCGAATCCCCCGCCGACCAGCTGGGTGGGCGAATCCGGAGTCCGCAGATCCGGCTGCGCGTCCTCGAGCGCTTGCAGCTCGCGCAGCAACGTGTCGAACTCGCCGTCGGTGATGATCGGCGCGTCCCGCACGTAGTAGCGGAACTGATGCTCGCGCACCTCGTCAGCCAGCTCCTGCCACCGCACCCGCTGCTCGGGCGTGGCCGCTTCGGCACTCACGGACACCGCGCTGTCGTTCTCGCTCACCCACTCGAGATTAGTCGAGCCCACCGACACTTCCGGCGACCATCACCGCACGTCGCAGGGCGCGTTCCGGTCGTTGCGGGGCGTTCGCCCGGTCAGCTACTCCGGCGACCACTCCGGGTCCTCGACGAAGGCGCGGGCGACGTCGGTGGTGAGCGCCAGAGCCTTGCGAGCCCAGGGCAACGGTGCCGCCGCGAGACCGCAGGCGGGAGTGACCAGGATTTGGGTGGCCAGGGTGGAGCGAGGGAAGCCGAGGCGGTCGATCAGGCGGACGGCGGGCTCGGCGACGTCGCGCCAGGTGATGGGCGCGACCGGGGGCTCCGACGGGGTGAGACCGAGCGCGACCTTCTTGCCGGAGTCGATGATCTCGCCGAGGGCGTCGAGGCCGGCGGTGGTGATCGTCGAGGCGTCGAAGGAGATCGCGGCGGCGGCCGTTCGGCCCAGAGTGGCGAGCGGCGGGCGAGAAGCACAGGTGTGCAACAGGATCGGGGCCGACTGGGCAGCGATGACGGTGTCGAGGATGTGCAGGGCTTCCGGTTCCGGCAGCGCACGGATGGTGTTCAGGATGCTCGGGCCCCGCAGGGAGCCGTCGAGGACCGTGTTCAGCTGGGGTTCGTCGAGTTGGATGATCACCTCGGCGCCCAGCCGTTTGCGGATCTCGGCGGCGTGCCGGGCCAGTCCTTCGGCGAGAGATTCCGAAAGATCGCGCACCGCACCGGAATCGGTGAGAATACGGTGTCCGCCGGGCAGTTCGACCTCGGCCGCGAGGGTGAGCGGACCAGCGGACTGGATCTTCACCACCTGCCCGGAACCCACCAGACCCGCTGTCTCCCAAGCCTCTTCGATGGCGTCGAGGTCGGCATGCATGAGGTCGCGCGCGCGTCGCGAGACGCCGGTCGGGCGGGGGGCCAGGCGGTAACCGCGGGTGGTGGAATCGAAGAGCAGGTCGACCAGCAGCGCCGACACACGGCCGATCATGTCGGCGCCGATGCCACGCTCCGGCAGTTCGACCAGGTGCGGCAGGACGGGCAGTTCCCCGATGATCGTGGCCGCGGCCTCGCGCGGATCCGTGCCTGGCCATGAGCCGATGCCGGTGGCCGTGCCGCCGACGAGCAGGTCGACAGGCTCCGGCGCGACGTCCTGCCGGTCGTTCTCGCTTCGCCAGAGTGTCACGCGCTCAACACCTTTCGATTCATCGAACATCGGCCAGCACCCGGTCGGTGCGAACGCAACGCCCGCCAGGCCATTTTGCCCGCACCACTTCGGCCGACCCACACCAGTCCGGCGCGACTCCGACGAATCAGGCCGAAGCGTCGACGGCGTCCGCGGAAATCCCGGTGCGGTCGGTGCCGTTGATGGTGCCGCTGCCGATCACGGTGTCGCCACCGTCGGAATCGGGCAGATACAGCACGATGGCCTGACCCTTCGCGACGCCGGTGAGCGGCTCACCGAGGCGGGCGATGAAGCCGTCACCCTGGGGCTCGACCACCGCGGGGGCGGTGCCACCGTGCGCGCGAACCTGCACGACGCATTCGACAGACGCGGTCGGGCGGACGCCGGAGGTCCAGATCGCGCGGTCGGCGGTGATGACGTCGACCTGCAGGTCCTCGACCGAACCGACCTTGACCGTGCCCGAATCGGGATCGATCCCGGTCACATAACGCGGCTTGCCGTCCGCGGCCGTGTGGCTCAGGCCGAGGCCCTTGCGCTGGCCGACGGTGAATCCGTGCACACCCTCGTGATTGCCGAGCACCGTGCCGTCGGAATCGACCAGCGCACCGGGCCGGATACCGATCTTGGCGCCGAGGAACGCGCGCGTGTCGCCGGAGGGGATGAAGCAGATGTCGTGGCTGTCGGGCTTGTTCGCCACCGCCAGCCCACGCTCGGCGGCTTCCTCGCGGATGCGGGGCTTGGGGGTGTCGCCGACCGGGAACATCGCCCGGGCGAGCTGCTCGGCGGTGAGCACCGCCAAGACATAGGACTGGTCCTTGTCCGCGTCGACGGCACGGCGCAGCACGCCCTCGTCGAGGCGGGCGTAGTGCCCGGTGACGACGGCGTCGAAGCCGAGCGCGGCGGCGCGGTCGGCCAGCGCGGAGAACTTGATCTTCTCGTTGCAGCGCAGGCACGGGTTCGGGGTCTCCCCCGCGGCATACGCGGCGACGAAGTCGTCGATCACGTCTTCCTTGAAGCGATCGGCGAAATCCCAGACGTAGAACGGGATTCCGAGCACATCGGCGGCGCGACGCGCGTCACCGGCGTCCTCCTTGGAGCAGCAACCACGCGAACCGGTACGCAGGGTGCCCGGGCTCGCCGACAGCGCCAGATGCACCCCGACCACCTCGTGCCCCGCGTCCACGGCCCGCGCCGCGGCCACCGCGGAATCGACACCACCACTCATCGCGGCGAGAACTCGCATCAGGCACCTCCTCTAGCGCCGGCCAGGCCTGCGGCCCTGGCCCGATCGATGACCTGCGGGAGCACGGTCAACAGTGTTTCGACATCGGTTTCGGTCGACGTGTGACCGAGCGTGAAGCGCAGCGAACTGCGCGCCTGCCACGGTTGCACACCCATCGCGATCAGCACATGGCTGGGCGATGCGACGCCCGCGTTGCAGGCCGAACCGGTGGAGCATTCGACACCGGCGGCGTCGAGCAGCATGAGCAGCGAGTCGCCCTCGCAACCGGGGAACGTGAAGTGGGCACTGCCGGGCAACCGGTCCGCGGGACCGTTGAGGACCGCGTCGGGCACCGCCAGCTGGACTCCGGTGATCAGCTTGTCGCGCAGCACACGCAAGTGCTGAGCGCGTGCGGGCAGGTCTGCCACGCCGTCGCGCAGGGCGGCGGCCAGCCCGATCGCCGCGGCCACATCAGAGGTACCGGACCGCAGGTCACGTTCGTGTCCACCGCCGTGCACCAGCGGCACACACGGCACGTTCCGGCCCAGCAGCAGCACGCCGATCCCGTGCGGACCGCCCACCTTGTGTCCGGCCACACTGAGCGCGGCCAGCCCACTCGCGGCGAAATCGATCGGAACCTGCGTCACCGCCTGAATGGCGTCACTGTGCATCGGAATATCGAATTCCTGTGCGACAGCGGCTAATTCGACGATCGGCTCGATGGTCCCGACCTCGTTGTTGGCCCACATCACACTGACCAGCGCCACCTCGTCGGCATGCGCGGCGAGCACCTCACGCAACACCTGCGGCGAGACAACACCCTCGGCGTCGACCGGCAACCAGCTGACCTGCGCGCCCTCGTGCTTCTCGAGCCACTCCACCGCGTCGAGCACCGCGTGATGCTCGACCGCGCTGGTCACGATCCTGGTACGCCGCGGATCAGCCGCCCGCCGCCCCCAGAAGATCCCCTTGACGGCCAGATTGTCGCTCTCGGTCCCCCCGGAAGTGAAGATCACCTCGGACGGTCGAGCCCCCAGATCAGCCGCGATCGACTCGCGCGCCTCTTCGAGAGACCGCCGCGCCGCCCGCCCCGACCCGTGCAGCGACGACGCGTTCCCGACCGCCCCAAGGGCAGCCGTCATCGCCTCGACGGCGGCAGGCAACATCGGAGTGGTCGCCGCGTGATCGAGGTAGACCGTCTTGGGCACACCGTTGACCGGACCCGAATAAGCCGACTTCATGACCGACAAAGCCTATACCACCGCTGACCTGGTCATCTTCGGGGTCCACCCCTGCTTTCTACGATTTTTCTACGATTCACCCAGGACTTCCAACACGGGTATCACCTATCTGTATTCCTGGATCCACGACAAGGGCCTGATGAGACGGTCGAGTCGGTCGGGTCGGAAGGATGCAGAGCGGGTGTCGCACGACGATCCTCATCGGCACCGCAGACAAGGAAATGAGAGGTTCCGCACGCTGCTCGAACGGCACGGCGGTGGCGGCCCCGCACGGCGGGCCGTCGCGGAGGCCGTCTGGAGGACTTCAGTTGGCCAAGAATCGCCTACGCGCCTGCCCGCTTTGGTGCCCAGTTATCCGTCAAGTAGTCCGCTCTGAGGAGCAGGCAGAGTCTCGCATTTGCCTCTACATTTCGGAGGGTTATGGATGTCACCGCTTTCGAGGTGGGATCTGTGAGCTGCCTGTCTGGTTCGAGGTGCTGCCTGGCCGCGTGGACTGTCCGATGTAGTGCTGCATCGACGGGGAACTCGGCGGCCAGGTCGTCGAAGTGCTGATCGATCCAGCGGCGACCGGCGTCGGTGATGCGGGCGTAGCGCTGCCGCCGCCCCGTCGACGGCAGATGGAGCGATCCTTGATAGCGTCGCCGGGTTGTTCCGGACCGGAAAGTTTCAGCGGGCGCACTACTCATTGTCGATCAACAGCGGGCCGAAGGGGGGAGATGTCATGGCAGACGCACAGACACCGCCGACCGCGTTCGCGGTCGTCCCGGCAGAGGTTTCTGATGCAGGCAAGTTCGTCCAGCAGACCGCAACGGCGCTGGTGAACGGAATCAGGTCGGCGGACAGCGAGATACAAGGTTTGATGTCGACCTGGAAGGGACGCGCGGCCAGTGCCTACCTCGCGGGTTGGGATGAAGCGCGAGACGGAGCTGTCGATGTGCTCGAGGCATTGGAGACGATGGCCGAACTGTTGGGCGTCACCGCAGTCTCCGCCGCCGGGGTGGACGACCGCAATGCGGCCGACACCGCCGCCATCGCCAGTTCGCTCGACCTTCCCTGAACGTCTGAGATAGGAACACGACATCATGGCAGATGACGGCAGCTTCAAGGTCGACCTCGAGCACCTGGACACGGTCACTGCACGCATCGCGGGACTGGTTGGCTTCGTCGAGGACTCGCTAGCCGGGCTCGATGCCCGCATCGCGGCGACACACCAGAACTGGACCGGCAAGGCAGCGACTGCCCATGCCGCTGCGCACACCGAATGGATGACCGCGGCCACCGAGGTCCGTGAAGGCGTCGAGGAAATGCGTGCGGCCGCAGTCGCCGCGCACAGCCACTACAACGACGCCGTGGCGGCGAACCTGCACATGTTGAAGCGGTGACGGCACTCGCCATCGCGCCGCAGGTCTACTACGACGCCGCTACCACGCTCAACAACGCTGCCGCCGCCTTCTACACCGAGATCGACGGCAAATGGGCAGACCTCAGCAGCAACGGCGCTGCGATGGCCGGAACCTACGAAGAGGCCCGCAAGTGGGCCACCTCCTACGATGACCGCGCGTTCGAAGTGCTCAACACCGCGCGCGGCGTCGCCGAGGCCGTTGATGCCTACGCGACGGTACTGCGGCAGATGGGACACAACCACGCCATCGCCGAGTACAACGCCACCATGCGCGACTCGGCAACGGCTCCCGCGCCCCCTGGCGAGCCGGCAGGGGCGGGATTCTACGTGTGCAAGGTGCCGTTGCCATCGGCCGGTGGCTCCACCAACGGCCTGGTCGATGACGGAGTGGTGAAGATCGCCGAAGCGGTCGGAATCACCATCCCCAACGGCGATACCACGAAACTCGAGACAACCGCGGGTATCTGGACCCAGATCCAATCCCTGCCCGCGGTCGCCAACCTTGTCCCCGAGTTGGACCGGGCGGCACAGATGTTCGCCGAGATCACCAGCCCCGAGACCGACGTTATCGACGCCGACTTCACGCAGCTGAAGAACGCTGCGACCACACTGATCGCCGCCTTCGGTGAACTATCGACCTCACTCCGTGAGCACAAGAGCGACCTGGACACCCTTCGCGAAGA
This sequence comes from Nocardia sp. FBN12, assembly GCF_050320175.1. GTDB lineage: Bacteria > Actinomycetota > Actinomycetes > Mycobacteriales > Mycobacteriaceae > Nocardia. The sequence continues at coordinate 4,299,212 of NZ_CP190048.1, forward strand.
ACTCGTCAGAGAGCTAGCGAAGATGGGTCAGGACATCGTCGAAGAGTTGGCGAAAGAGATCGTCATCTCCGTCGCTATCGGGGTTCTCGCCTCAACGGTCACGTTCGGCATCGGCGCCCTGGTCGCCAGTGGGCGAATCGCCCACATCGTGGCGAAGTTCGCAGTCCCGATCGGCAGGCTCGCGAATGCGTTCAAGGCGGGCAGGATCGCCCGCGGCGTCAGCAAAGGACAAGACCTCGCACCGCACAATCTGAACCTACGAGAAATCGCGAAACTTCGCGACAAGACAAAAACCCCCGGCACGAACGGCAAGAAGCCATCGGGTTCCGGTGCACCGACGCAATTGAGTCAACGCGAAATTGACGAGATCGCAGACTACACCGGATCAACCCATCAGAAGCTCAACGGGGAATTGCGGTCGGGCGAGGTGACCCCTGCAACACAACAGCGGGTCGATACGCTGAATAGCGCATTGGACAAAATGCCGGACTACCGAGGCGGGGTCACTCGCGTGACCGATCTCCCCCCGGAAGTCCTGGCGAAATATAAGGAAGGCGGATCTGTGACAGAAGATGCCTTCACCAGTACGTCACCACTTGCCAACGGCGGCGGCGTTCGGTCAGGGCAGGTGGAGATGCAGATCTTCTCCAAGACCGGCAAGGACATCACTGAGCATAGCGCGCCCGGAAATCCCGAAGTTCTGTTCCGCTCCGGGACCGAATTCAATGTCACCAAGCGTTACTATGATTGGAATACTGGTCGTACCGTAATTCAGATGATTGAGAAATAGAAATCGCCCAAAAAGGAAAGGGTCGGATGATGACAGAAGAAAGAATTGCTGGAAAAACATTCAAGGATACGCAGGATAATCCGCCTAGCCCGGAGCTTCTGACAGAGGCAGAAGCCGCATTCGCCAAACTCAACGCAGATCGTGCCCTCACGCCGGTGTCCGGAGAGGAGGAGCCCGAACGGTTCCATGACGATATGGTCGGCACTGAATACGAAGACTGGTATCGGCAGAAGCGCGCCCAAAGGGCGAACCGAGATCAGTAGGGCGGGGCTTGTCACGAGCTGGGCTGGGCACGTAGCCGCCCGAGACCGCCTTCGCAGACCCACGACGGGCCGCGTCGTGGTCGGGATGGCCGAGAGGTAGCCGGTAGTCAGTCGCCCCCCACGACGAAGAGTTCGACCCGATCGGCAACCCGATCAACTCCTGAACGACACACGGCTCATCCCAACCGCCGGTCTGCGCATCTGAAAGGTTCTCGACATCGTGACGAGGTGGAAGTGGCGTTCGACCCCAGCTATTGATCGGGTCGGACTGATGCTCGATTCACTCGACGGACTGTCCGTCGGCGATGCGCTGGGTGCGCAGTTCTTCATCATGGGACGATCGCTGTCGAGCCTTCGATCGGGCAATCCCCCGCTGGGACCGTGGGACTGGACCGATGACACCGAGATGGCCTGCAGCGTGGTCGCCCAACTCCACCGGTACCAGGAGATCGACCAGGATCGACTCGCGGCGGGTTTCGCGCGCCGGTTCTCACCAGAGCGCGACTACGGACATGCAACTGTCACCACGCTTCGGCGAATCCGCGACGGCAAACCCTGGAAAGAGACAGCAGGCGCGGCATTCGAGGGTCAAGGTTCCTGCGGCAACGGTGCTGCCATGCGGGTCGCCCCGCTCGGGGCGTACTTCTACGATGACCCGCAACGGGTCGTTACCGAAGCCATCCGGTCGGCACAAGTCACCCACATGAACCACGAAGGAGTGAGCGGCGCCGTCGCGGTAGCAGTCGCCGCGGGACAGGCCGCGCACCTCCGCGGCACCCGAAATTCGTGCACGCCAACGGAATTCCTCACCACCGTGCTGGGCCATCTCGAACCGGGTGAGACAACGCACGGCATCGGCCGCGCTCGCGCCCTGGTCGGCACAACCGTCGCCGAGGCCGCACACGAATTGGGCAACGGCTCCAGAGTGAAAGCCCAAGACACCGTGCCCTTCGCGTTATGGGCCGCCGCAACATATCTCGACGACTACCCGGCAGCGGTCGCCGCGTGCATCGAAGCAGACGGTGACATCGACACCACCTGCGCGATTACCGGGGGCATCGTCGCGGCCTACACCGGCACCGCTACCGAGACCGGCGTACCCCAGAATTGGCTCGCGGCCCGCGAACCGCTACCGGCCTGGGTCGCCACGATCGATCGCTCACGCCGTCGACCTTGATTCCAACGGATCAGCCTCGCCGACTCGACGAGGCACCTACCGCCAGGTTCGGTCGAGGGACACGTGTCATCGAGTCCGAGCGGCCATGCTGCCCTGCGGGTCGCAACCCAACCGTTCGGCGACCTCGGAAATGTTCCCGGCCAAGGCCACGCGCAGCAGCCGACGCCCCGCCCCGATCACTGATCGCCTACGACCACTGACCAGGCTTCGGACTCACTCGTTCAGCGCACGAGTTCGATCACGGCGGCGAGTTTGTCCATGTTGTGTTCGAGCACGGTGATGTAGTTGATCCCATAGGTTTTGCGACGTTCGCGCAGTCGCTCGGCCATCTGCTCCGGTGTGCCGACGAGCACAGCGATCAAATCGTCCAGCTCCGTCGAGTCGGTTGCGGGCAAGTAGGGCACGAGTCGCAGTAACGCCTCGTCGCGCTCGTGCGGTTCGATCAGCGCCTGGATCAGCAAATTCACCTCGGTGCTGGCGGCCCGCACGCCGAGCAACTCCCGCAGATAGGCGACCCGGTCGGCGGCCTCCGCGGTACCGGCCAACGTCAGCGTTCCGCTGTCAGCGGTTCCGGCTCCGGTGAGGGCGATGATGTCGGCGTGCTCGGCGGCGACGCGCAGCATGCGATCACCCCACCCCGCGATCAGCAAGGGCGGGCCGCCCGCCTGTGCGGGCTGCGGCTGGTAGCCGGGGTCGGAGTAGAGCCGCCGCAGGGTGGTCGCGGTCTCGCCCACCAACTCGACGCGTCGCCCTGCGCTGGGAAACGGGATACCAGCGGCCTCGAACTCGTCTTTGACGTAGCCCGCGCCGAGACCCAATTCCACTCGCCCGCCGCTCAACCCGTCGACCGTCGCGACATCGCGCGCCAACAGCACCGGATTGTAGAACGGCACGTTGAGCACGAAGGTGTTCAATCGCACCCGCTCGGTGACTTCGGCGGCGAGCATCATGGCGGGGAACGGTGCGGGCATACCCAGGTGGTCCGGAACGCCGATGACGTCATACCCGAGCGTCTCGGCCCTCCTGCATTTTTCGATCCACACGTCCCGCGAACCCGTGGACATCATGTTCACACCGAATCGAAACCCGTTGTCTACACCCATCTTTCCTTTCTACCCCGCCATGTTGTCGTAATACCCGAAATACCTTGTGGCCGGTTTGTTTTCGCTGGTCGATGCGGGGGTCCGGTAGCTTCGAAGTATGGCAGCTTCGACACCTCCGGACAGCTCTGGCCATGCCGCGGCGTACGATCCGATCGCGGAAGCTTACGCCGCGGAAAATGCGACCGGTCTTCTCAACGAGTACTACAACAGGCCTGCGATCCGTGATCTGCTCGGTGACGTCTCCGGCAAGCACGTGCTGGACGTGGGGTGTGGCTCCGGTCCAACGCTCGTCGACTTGATCAAGGGCGGAGCTACTGCCGTCGGAATCGACGGCAGCGAGGCTCTCATCGACATCGCCCGTGACCGCGTCGGAAGCGCCACACAGCTGTACGTCGCAGATCTAGCTGAGCCGTTGCCATTCGACGACTCCACCTTCGACGATGTCGTGTGCTCGCTGACGCTCCACTATCTCGAGGACTGGCATTCCCCGTTGACGGAGATCCGACGGGTGATCAAGCCCGGAGGCCGCCTGATCCTGTCTGTGGAGCATCCGCTTGTCATGTGGTTCACCGACCTCCAGGCAGGCAACACGACGAACTACTTCGCCACGCGGCCACGGCATGTGACGGACATGGCGGGGCAGGACGCCGACCTGACGTTTTGGGACCGGTCGCTGTCGACGATGTTCAAGACATTCTTCGACACCGGATTTCGAGTGACCCACCTCGATGAGCCTGGTCCCGCACCGGAGGCGCTGGAGCGGTTTCCAGAATTCTTCGACGACAAGGATGACCCCCGATTTCTGGCCTTCCTGTTCCTGGTCCTGGTCCCGGTGGACGAAGCAGAGTCCGGTGGTGCGCGCTTGTAGGCTCCACGCATCAACGATTCGATGTGGGGGTAGGCATTGGCAGGCAACGGATTACGCCGAATCGCAGTGGCCCTGGCCATGGCGGTGGTCGCAGCGGCTAGTGGTACTGGGCTAGCCGCCCCGCAGGTGCCGACAGTGGTGAGCGTGGACCTGCCCGCACCGACCGGCCCGTCCTCGGTCGGGGTCACCGAATGGCATCTGGTCGACAGCACCCGCACCGATCCGTGGATCGGCGGGCCGCGGGAAGTGCTGGCCCAGATCTGGTATCCCGCCGAGAACACCGCGGCCGAGACCGCACCGTGGATGCCGCCTGGCGCGTCGGCCGAACAGGAGGAATTCCTCAGCGAGCTCGGCATTCCCGCCGGGTCCTGGACCCTCGCACCGAGCCATAGCCGCCGCGACGCACCAGCGCGCACGCGCGATGGCGGGTTCCCGGTCCTGCTGAACTCTCCCGGAATGGGCGACGCCACCGGCTGGAGCATTGCCCAGGCCGAGGACCTCGCCAGCCACGGCTACGTGGTCGTCGCCCTCAACCACACCCACGAAGCGTTCGCCGTCCAGTTCCCCGACGGCCGCACTGCCCCGACACAGGTACCGCTGGACTCCCCCCAGGAGGTTCTGCGCGACCTGCTGCTCCCCACCCGGGTGGCCGACACCCGCTTCGTCCTCGACGAACTGACCGCCGCCCACACCGGCGAGCGGCTCACGACGGCGCTGCCGACCGGACTCATCCAGAATCTGGACCCGAGCCGGGTGGCGATGTTCGGGCACTCACTCGGCGGATCGACCACCATGCAAGCCCTGCACGAGGACCCCCGGATCCGGGCGGGTGTGAACTTCGACGGCCCGGTACTCGGATCCGTCGCCGAGGGCGGTATCGACCAGCCGCTGCTGATGCTGGCCAGCGAGTTCTCACCGTGGTTCGACGCGCCGGGCTGGGAGCCGTACTGGCATCACAACATCGGGCTGAAAGTCCCGCTGCGGGTACGGGGAACTCAGCACATGTCGTTCTGCGACCAGCAACTGATCCTTGTCCGTCTCGCCGATACTGGGCTGCTGTCCGGTGAGGTGCGACAGAAGGCGGTCGGTGCCATCGACCCGTCCCGCTCGATCGACCTGCAGCGCACCTATCTACGTACTTGGTTCGACACCGTCTTCGGCCGCGGCGACCTGACCACAACGATCGCCGGCCTGGCGCAACCGGAAGTGGTGCCGTACCCATAGATCGACGGGAGTCACAGTGTTCGAGAACGACCGTCTGTCCGACTCTGAACACGCCGAGCGTCCCGACGGCTTTCCCTGAACTGCCATAGATCTCAGCGATCGACCGCCCGGAGAACGCGAGGGGTCGGTGTGGTGGATGCGGGTGTCAGGCTGGCGAGTCACGCGTCGTCGAGCTGACGGCGGAACCAGTCGGCCACGAAATCCGTGCGTTCGGCCGAGTGGTTGTAGATGGTGTGCTCGCCGTCCGCCCAGACCCGCAGCGACGAGTCGGCAGACAGGTCGAGGAACGCGCGCTGCTGGTCCAGTGTGATCAGCGGGTCGGCCTCGCCGTGTAGTACGAGCACGGCCGCTGCGGTGCGGTCGACAGCCGGGTCGATCCAGAGCGTGCGGAAGACGGCGGCGGCCGCATCGTCGGTGCCGACACCTAGCAGGGCTTGCGACTGCTCGCGGGCGGTACGGAACGGTGCGGGTTCCGGTCGCGAGGGTGCGCCGTTGACACAAAGCGCTCCGAAGCGACTGTCGTGGAGGGCGGCACGCGCGGCGATCAATCCGCCGAAGCTGTTGCCCCACACCCCGGCTGGGCCGTCGAAACCTGTGCGTTCGTGCACAGCGTCGAGCGTCGCGCTGAACGCCTCGTCCGCGTGTTCGTCGAGGTGCAGACCGTGGAAGATCCGTGTCTCGCCCTGGCCGGGAGCCTCGAGCAGGACCGCGGACAGCCCCCGCCGGGCGAGGGCTGCGGCCTGCCGATGGTAGGCCGGTCCCCATCCACTCTGTCCGCCCACGATGATGACCGTCGGGGTCGGGTGATCCGTGCGAGGACGGACGAACCACGCGTTGCAGTGGCGCGACCTGTGCGGGATCGCCAGCCGTTCGATGCGCAGTTCGGTGTCGAGATGGGCCGCGTCCTGGTATGCCCGCGACAGCCGGCCGTACAGCGAGCGCTTGGCGGCGTTGTCGTAGTTATAAGCCATCTGGGCGGCGACCAGTGCTGCCGCCGCCCACCGGTAGCAGTCGACCGCCGTTTCGACATTGCCGTGTTCGGCAGCGGCCGCGGCGCGGGCGAGCTGAGCTTCGGCGAGTGCGGCCGCCGTGTCGTCCCAGGGTTGGGTGGCCGGTGCACCGGCGAGTTGGGTCGCATCCCAATGATCCATGCCGTAATCGAGCATCCGGGTCAGAGTCATCGAGCGCAGGAGCGCTGCCCGTGTCTTGACGGCGTCCGCTGGTTCCTGGGATTCTTCGGTGAGTTCGGTCATGAGGCTCCGATAGTCGAGGGCCGAACCGGCATCAGCGGCGGTCGAGCGGGTGGACGGGATCGGCGGCGACGATCGTATTGCGAAGACTCCCGAGCCCTTCGATGGTGGCGACGACCTCGTCGCCCTCCTGCAGCCACGGGTAGGCCTCTTCGCTGTGTGTGCGGGACAGCTCGAGAATGCAGCCCGTTCCGCACGTGCCCGATCCGATGACATCTCCCGGCCGGACCTGGGTTCCGCGCGAGGCATACGCGATCATCTGCGGGAACGACCAGTGGACATCGGCCCAATTCGCCTCGGTGTAGAGCCGGCCGTTGACCGTCAGCGTCATGGCCCGGTCGAAGCCGTAGCCCGCGGCGAACGGAGCGAGTTCGTCGGCGGTCACCAGGTAGGGCCCGAGACCGGTAGCAGTGTCCTTACCCTTGACCGGGCCCATGGACAGTGTCATCTCACGCTGCTGCACGTCGCGACCGCTCCAATCGTTGAGGACGCAGTAGCCGATGATGTGATCGGCTGCCTCCTCGACGGTGAGGTTGGCGCCCGCCTTGCCGACAACCGCCGCCACCTCGAGCTCGAAGTCGAACTTTGTGGCTCCCGGGGTCATGGGGATCTCGCCGTCGCCGCGGAACGCGTACGGATTGGAGAAGTAGAAGACGGGGATCTCGTACCAGGTGGGGTCCATCTCGAGCCCACGCCAGGCGCGCCCGGCCCGGACGTGTTGTTCGAAGGCGTAGAAGTCCCGGAAGGTGGGAGGTGTCTGCAGCGGCGAAAGGATCCGCACGTCCACGGGATCCACTTCCTCGCCGGAAGCCGCTGCCTCGCGTCCGGCTGCCAGCAGTGCCGCCTCGCCGGACTCGATCAGCGGCAGGAGGTCGGCGTAGCCGGGCAGGACACGGAAGCCGGTTGCGGCGACGACCGCTACCTGGACCGCACCGTCGGTGCGGGCGAATCGAACGAATTTCATTGTGCGACCTTTCCGTTCGTGACGGTGCCCTGCGGCGCCGCGTGCTCGTGGGTCCACCGCTCGTAGCTTTCCTCGGTGAACCCGACGGTTCCGTACTTGTCCACCGAAGCGCGGATGGCGGCCATGAGTTCCTTTGCCGGGGTTTCGATATCGATGGTCTCGACGAACGGCTGGCGCGCCACCAGGCCGGTCCGCCAATACACCTCGGCCCGATTGCCTTCGGGGTCGAAGAAGTACACACCGACGGCGTTGCCGTGGGACACGATCATGTCGAACTCGGTCCGGTGCTCCCGCAGCTGGCGATACAGCCCGAGCAGATCATCGAACGTCTCGCAACGGAACGAGATCTGCTGGATCAAGCGGCCGTCGCGGGGCACGTCGCGCCCCTTCGCGAGCAGGAGTTCGTGGTGCTCGTCGTCGGGACGAGCGGAGAGGAAGTAGTTACCGAGGACGGGGTCGTGATCGGTGACGACCAGCCCGAGCACCTCGGTGTAGAACGCGAGTTGCCTGTCCACGTCGAGGCAGCGGATGCCGACGTGACCGAGCTCTGCGACCTTCCGTCTGGGGTTGTCGATGTGCGCGCACATGGAGCGTGTCCTTTTCAGCGATGAGCGGTCGATGACCCTCGACCTCCAGCTATTCTGTTCAGCAGACACTGTTCTTGTCAATAGAACATTTGCGATCACCCTCCGCATACACGGTTCTGCACAACAGAATGATTTCGCCGGGTCCGTGATACGGTGCGACCGCCACCGGGCGTGGTCTTCATTCGTCTCATCACCGTGGAGGGCTCCGATGGCGGCGCTGGCAAGCTATCCGATCGAGTCGGTGGAGAATGCCGCCCGCGTCCTGCTGATGCTGCGCGGCCAGCGCGTTCTCCGCGTGGCCGAGGTCGCCGCGGAGCTGGGCATCGCCCGGTCCAGCGCCCATCGCATGCTCACCACGCTGCAGTCCCAAGGGCTGCTGCGCCAGGATTCCGCGACGCGCGGCTATGCCGCAGGCCCTCAGCTCGTGCAGCTCGGTATCGCGGTCATCGGCGCGAACGACCTGCGGGCGGAGGCGCGGCCGACACTGGAGCGGCTCTGCCACGATATCGGCGAGACGGCGCACCTGATCGTGCTCGATGGCGCGACGATCGTGTTCCTGGACGGCGTCGAGGGGCGATTCGCGATCCGCGCCGCGGAACGGACCGGAGACCGGGCGCCCGCGCACGCGGCGGCGGCGGGCAAGGTGCTGCTGGCCTCGTTGACCGGCGAAGAGCTGCGGGAACGATATCCGGGGAGCCGCATTCAGGGCGGCACGGCCGAAGCGGTGAGCAGCCGGCGCAAGCTCGAAGAAGCACTCGAGACCGTCCGCGGGCAGGGTTACGCGGTGAACCTCGGCGAGAGCGAGTTGGGTCTGCATGCCATCGCAGCCCCGGTTCGCGATGCGGCAGGCAATGTCCGCGCCGCCATCAGCATCTCCGGGCCGTCGTTCCGGCTGACCGAGGACAAGCTGGTCGGTCACGCTCGCGCGTTACTCGAGGCGACCGACCGGCTCAGCGCGACGCTGAGCTAGCGACCGTTTCAGGTCAGCGAGAGCGCCGGTCCCAGCGAGGCGAGCAGTGCCGGCACCTCGGCGAGCTCGGACGCCGAACCGAGGACATAGAAGTCCGGGCGAACCAGTACCGCGATTACGCCGGCCTCCTTCATCCACCGGCTGAACGTCTCACCGTCCTCATAGAGCCCGTGCGGGGAGTTCACGACCACCGAGCGCAGGCCGATCGAGCTCTCGAGCTCGGCGACCGCCGCGCAGGCGGCCGCGTCGAGTTCGACAAGGCTGAAGAGGGTGAACCCGTTGCCGAGGATGTCGTCGCAGCGGCTGGTCCGGCCCTCCGCCGTGCGCAGCAGCGGCTGGACACCGAGGTAGCCGGCCAGCGGCTCGCCGGCCCGAAATCCCGCCCCGACCGGCGGCTGGAACGGCGGTGGCAGTTCGGTCCCGGTACGCAGGGCCTCGCGGCGTTGCGCCGCGCGTACCGGATCGGTCTCGCAGACGACGGTCCCGATCCGGATCGACTCCTCGATGTACGCCAAGACCTGCGGCCTGCGCGAGGCGGTGTACAGATCCAGTAGCCGCGGGTCCGCGGCTCCGCTCAGGATCAGGTCGAGAATCCAGGCGAGCGTCGCGGCGTCGCGAATACCGGAGCTCATACCTTGTCCCAGGAAGGGCGGCATGACGTGCGCGGCGTCGCCCGCCAACAGGACAGGTCCGGCGCGGAACGTCTGCGCCACAATGGATCTGAACTGGTAGACGGTCTGCCGGATGAGCTCGCCCTGGTCCGGCCCGATCCACGGCCGCAGCAGCTTCCACACATTTTCCGGAGTCGCCATCGCCGCGGGATCATCGCCGTCAACGAGCATGAACTCCCAGCGAAAGTATCGCTGGGCCACCCGGCCCATGTGACTCGGCCGCGCAGGGTTCAAGACCTGTCCTGTGTGCGGAATGTCGAGGGCGGGTGCGCCGGGCTTCGGGCGGATATCGGCGACCAGCCAGTCCCCGCGAAAGCCCAAGTCCTCGGTGCCGATCTCGCACAGGTCCCGTACCACGCTGTTCGCGCCGTCCGCGCCGACGGCGTACCGAGCGGTGACGACGGCACCGTTCGCCATGGTCACCGCGACGTGGTCATCGTGGCGGCGGAGGTCGACGACGGCGTTGCCGAAGCGGAGGTCCACCGTGGGAATCTCTCGGACCGCCGCGTCGATGACTTCCTCGAGTTCGGGTTGGTAGAAGTGATACGACGCGTCCCACCCGGACGGTGCATCCCATGCCCGTGGTAGCCGGGCGAGCACCTCCCCGCCGGGATCGAGAAATTCGTACAGTCGCGCGGGATCGGCGATACGACCGACCGCGTCGGCGGTGCCCATCGCCTGGAAGATTCGCATGATCTCGTGGTCGAAGTGACCGGCACGCGGCGTCTCGTAGCGGCCGGAACGCCGTTCGCAGACGATGACGCGGTGTCCCGCCCTGCCGAGCAGGGCTGCCAGGCTCTGGCCGACGGGGCCGTACCCCACGATCAGGACGTCCGCGTCCAGAGGATCAGCTGCGGTGGTGTGGGGAGTCATGTGCTGCGGCCTTTCGCCTTGCCGTCGTCGACCCATCGCGCGGCCGGCGGGCCGCACGGGACTCGCACCGCGACAGCGGTCGAGTGCGAGCATCCGCCATTCTGTTTAGCAGAACATGTTCTGTCAAGCAGAGCGGCGCCTCCGCGATTCTCCCGGAGTTGTCCCTGGCGGACACCCCTTGCATGGGTTGCGAATGTGTTCTATCTTACAGATCACGTTCTGGTGAACAGACAATCGATAGCCGCTTCTTCGCGCCTTTCGGCTTGTCCGTCCCGCTCCACAATCCACTGGCTGACACATGAACGGGATGGTTTCGACAATGGGAAGCGCAGTAGCGAACGCGATCGACCAGGCGCTCTCGCGCGGCGAAGTCGGCCTGCAGGTCGCGGCGTACCACCGAGGTGAGCTGGTCGTCGATATCAGCGCCGGGAAAGCGTCGCCGGACGGTCGTGACGTCGACGCGGGCACGATCTTCTGGGTGGCCTCCGCGGGGAAGGTGTCCACGGCGACCGCCCTGCACGTGCAGGTGGAACGGGGGCTGCTCGACTACGACCAGCCGGTGTCGTCCATCTGGCCGGAGTTCGGCACTCATGGCAAAGAGTCGTCGACGGTGCGCGATGCCCTCACCCACCGCGTCGGTCTCCCCGACTTGCCCAGCGACGCGACGCCGGAACTGCTCGGCGACTGGGAATGGATGGTCGAACGACTCGCCCGTTCGGCCCCGAGTGACTATCCGGCCCATCGGAACGCCTATCACGCACGTACCTGGGGATACGTCGTCGGCGAGATCGCTCGGCGGGTCGACCCAGCGGGCCGATCGTTCGAGGACCTCGTGCGCGAGGAGGTCCACACACCCTTGGGAATCACCGAGATATGGCACCGGCTGCCGGAATCGGCGCAGACAGATGTCGCGGTAGTACAGGGGGAGATCCTCAGCGGGGATCCGGCGAAGTTCACCGTCACCGCCGACCACGAGATCAACACTCCCGGGTACCGGGATCGGATCGATCCGAGCGGCGCGTGGGCGACCGCACGAGGGGCCGCACGCCTCTGGGCGCTGTACGCCCAGGGCGGCCGGCTCGACGGAAAGCGCCTGCTGCCCGCCGAGCGCATCGAGACCTTCCTGGCACCTCGGGCGTGCACCCACCCGGCCGGTTCGATCGCAGGACCACGAGCCGTCATCGGAACGGGCGGACTGATGGTGGGCTCAGCGCTACCCGCGTGCGACGAGCTCCTGGGCTTTCGAGGCAATCGTGTCCTCTGGCACCCCGGCGCGGGCGGAGCCCTCGGGTTCGCCGATGTGGACGCGGAGCTCGCCGTCATGATCTGTCACAACGAGTTCTTCGACGAGCGGCCGCACCCGCGGCACCCGTTCGCGGATCTCGTCCGCGCCGTGTACGCCGATGTCGCCGGGTGAGCTCCTGAATCAGGCCGCGACAACAGCCGCGTGGGTCGCGGGGGTAGGACCCGCACGGCGATAGCCTCGGGTGATGACCGACAACGAACAGCCCGCTGAGCGGCACCGGCGACCCGCCGGTGCCGACGCGGCGACCGTGGCCGCGGTGGGCAAGCTGTCCGAGGCGTTGGAGACCACCGAGCGGGCCCGCGGGCACCTCTACAGCTTCCATCAGCTCACCGGCGGCGCCGATCTCACGCTCGGTGACGCGGTGGACATGCTGCGCGCGGCCGGCCACCACCGGCTCGCCGGGAAACTCGCGGCCGAGCTGGTCGGCCGCAATGTGCTGCCCGGCCGGTGGACTTTCCAGATCGTGGAGGAATACGACGAGGACTACTACGCGCGGTTCCGGCAGCTCGAGCGCGAGATCCGGGACGAGCTCGTCGACGGCCGCACCCATCTGTACGAGGCCGAGATGAAGCAAGCCCGCCGTTCCCACGGTCGTGCCGGCCACGAGGCCACACCGGACAGCTAGTCCGTCATCGTGGCGCCGAGCAGATCGCGCAGCGCCCGCTTCGGGTCGGGCAGAATGACATTCATGACAGACCTCAACGGCCAGTTGACGATTCGGAGCGCGGGCGGCACCGACGAGTTGTTCCGATTGCTGGAGTGGTTCCGCAACGACGACGCGCTGCGTGGCCGGGTCGGCCTGCCCGCCCCGCGGATCCGTGAGGGTCAGCTGGGCGATATCTACGATGTGCTCGTCGTCGCGGTCGGCGCCGGTGGTCTGGCACCCGCTCTGGTCAGGTCGCTGAATTCCTGGTTCACCACTCGCCGTTCCGATATCAAGCTCACGCTCGAGCGCGACGGCGTCACAGTCGAGGTCGATGCCAAACGCGCCAAAGCCCCCGAACTCGTCCGCGAGATCCAGAACCTGCTCGGCGACACCGACACCACGGAATAACCGTGCCGTCACCTCGTCCCGGTGCACGTGCGATCCTCATCGGCACCGCCTCCTACACCCACCCGGACCTGACCGCGATCCCCGCCGCACTCAACAACCTCACCGACCTTCGACAGATACTGACCTCCGCCGGCGGGGCTTTCGCCCCGGAGCACTGCGTCGTCGTGCCCGACCCACGCAGTGGCACCGAGGTCGGCGAAGCTCTGGCAGAGGCCGCGGGTGAAGCCACGGATGTCCTGCTCGTGTACTACACCGGCCACGGAGTCCTCGATTCCCGCGGCCGCCTCCATCTCACGGTGACCGGGACCAACCCGGCACGTCCGTCCTGGTCCTCGGTGCCGTTCCAGATGCTGCGCGAAGAAATCCTCGAATCCCGCGCCACCGCCCGCGTCTTGATCCTGGACTGCTGCTATTCCGGTCGCGCGTTCGAAGCGATGAGCGATACCACCACGGTGATCGCCGGCGAAACCAGCATCCACGGCACATATACCATCACCTCCTCGGCCGCGAACGAAGCGTCCTTCGCGCCTCGCGGCGACCGCAACACAGCCTTCACCGCCGCGCTGTTGGCCGCGGCGAAGGCCGCGGACCTCACCCTCGACGATCTCTATCGCCGTACCGAACAACACCTGATCGATCACGGCCATCCCCGTCCCCGACGACGATCCATCGATGCCGCCGGTGGCCTCAAGCTGCTCGGCGCGACCGATGAACTCCGATTCCGGCGCGCCGCCGATGCCGGAGACGTTGCGACGATGAACAGCCTCGGGGTCCTGCTCCACAAGCGCGGCGATCTCGACGAAGCAGAGACCTGGTACCGCAAAGCCGCTGACACCGGCCACACCAGCGCCATCTACAACCTCGGCCTGCTCTTCGAGGATCGCGGCGGATTCGACGAAGCCGAAATCTGGTACCGCAAAGCCGCCGGCACCGGCCACACCAGAGCGATGAACAGCCTCGGGGTGCGTCTCGACAAGCGCGGTGAACTCGACGAAGCAGAGACCTGGTACCGCAAAGCCGCCGACACCGGCCACACCAGCGCCATCTACAACCTCGGCCTGCTCCTCGAGAATCGCGGCGAATTCGACCAAGCCGAAACCTGGTACCGCAAAGCCGCCGACACCGGCCACACCAGAGCGATGAACAACCTCGGGGTGCGTCTCGACAAGCGCGGCGAGCCCGACGAAGCAGAGACCTGGTACCGCAAAGCCGCCGACACCGGCCACACCAGCGCCATCTACAACCTCGGTCTCCTCCTCGAGAAGAACGGTCAACTCGACGAAGCCGAAACCTGGTACCGCAAAGCCGCCGACACCGGCCACACCAAAGCCTTGAACAATCTCAGGCTCCTCGTCGAGAAGCGCGGTAGCTCCTGACGACGCCACCGCGACCTCTGCGCGGTGGCGCCGGGGGATCAGCGGAGCAGGTCGGCCGCCTTCTCGCCGATGACCACCGCGGGGGCGTGAGTGTGGCCGCGGATGATGCTCGGCATCACCGAGGCATCGGCCACGCGTAGGCCGTCGAGGCCGCGGACCGTCAGGTCGGGGGTGACGACGCTGGCGGCGTCGGTGCCCATCCGGCAGGTGCTGGTCGGGTGGTAGAGGGTGTGGGAGTGCCAGGTGAGGGCGTCCTCGAGGGTTTCCTCGACCGTGGGCTGTTCGCGTTTCGGCTGGAGGAATCGGCCGATCCGGGAGCCGAGCGGCTCGGCGGACACGATGCTGTGCGAGATGCGCAGCCCGGCCAGGAGCGCGGCGCGGTCGGCGCCGTCGGGGTCGGACAGGTAGCGGGGGTCGACGAGCGCCTTGGCCATCGGGTCGGCGGAGGCGAGGCTGACTGTGCCGCGGCTGCGTGGCTGGAGCAGGATCGGGCCGATCGCGATGCCGTGGCCGGGCGCGACGCCGATCCCCTCGTCGTAGAACGGGGCGGGCCCGAAGATGATCTCGAGGTCGGGGAGTTCGAGTTCGGGCCTGCTGCGCACGAAGCCGTACGCCTCACCGACATTCGAGGTGAGCATGCCCTGGCGTCGCGCGAGGTAATTGAGCAGTTCCAACGGCTTCTCGGCGGCGAACAGCGTGTCGGAGTCGACGGCGAAACCGATCAGCGAGATCAGGTGATCGGTGAGGTTACGGCCGACCTCGGGCAGGTGGTGCACAACCGGAATGCCCTGGCGCCGAAGCTCTTCCCGATCACCCACACCGGACAGCTGCAGCAGCTGCGGGCTGTTGATCGCACCGCCGCACAGCACCACCTCCTTGTGGGCGCGCACCAGCCGGGTCTCGCCGTTCCTGCGGTATTCGACACCGACGGCACGGGTGCCCTCGAACACGATCCGGGTCGCCTGCGCACCGGTGAGCACGGTCAGATTCGGCCGCTTGCGCGCGGGCTTGAGATAGGCGTCGGCGGTGCTCCAGCGGGCGCCGCGCTTCTGGCACACCATGGTTTTCGTGAAGCCTTCGGGCTGCGGCAGATTCGCGCGCTCCCGCTTGAAGCCGGTGTGCTCGGCCGCGGCGAGGAAGTCGTCGGTCCAGCCGCGCGCGCTGCGCTGATGCGCGATGCGCAGCGGTCCGGAGCGGCCCTCGTCGGGTTCGGCGGCGTCCTCGACCGATTCGATGCGCCGGAAGTACTCGGCTACCTGTGCGAACGACCAGCCGGGCCCGGCGGCGCGGGCCCACGCGTCGTAGTCGGCCGCGAAGCCGCGGACCCACATCATCGCGTTCATCGATGACGACCCGCCGAGCATCTTGCCGCGCGGCCAGAAGATCTGGCGGTCACCGAGTTCGGACTGCGGGGTGGTGAGGTAGTTCCAGTCGAGGTCGGTCTGGAACAGCTTCGAGAACGCCGCCGGAATGTGGACGGCCTGGTTCTTGTCCTCTGGTCCGGCTTCCAGGGCGATGACGCTGGTGCCCGAGCGCTCGCTGAGCCGTGCGGCGAGCACAGCGCCCGAGGAACCGGTGCCGACGACGACGTAATCGGCGATGCTGGTGTTCATCTGATTCTCCATGGAGGTCGGGCTCAGCCACGCAGGGCGGAAGCGAAGATCTGGGGCAGGCGCAGCCAGCCGGGCTCGGCGCCGAATCCGGCGAGCAGCCTGCCCGTGCTCGCGGCGGTCTTGTTGCCGACGAACCACGGCGGCTTCGGCGAGATCGCGAGTTCGCCGTGCAGCACCGACCGCGGCGCCGGGCGGAACGGGCCGCGCACGACGGTGCGTTCCACCAGGTCGATCAGCCACGCGTTGTGGACGACGCCGATACCGCTCTGCACGTCGTCGATGGTGTGGCCGGGGAAGGCGCCCCAGGACGCGGTCGGTGTCAGGTAGCCGACGCCGGTCCACGCGTTGATCGCCACCGTGCCGTAGCGCAGGTCCTCGATCAGCTCGTCGAAGGACGCGCCGAGCTCGTCGATGGTGTCGGGCTTGGCGATGATGTTGACGCCGAGCGTGCCGACGAACGCGTCGTTCGCGGTTCGGGCCGCGGCCCTGGCGAATTCCGTTCCGGTTCCCGGCAATTCGACCACGCCGAGCACCGGCGCGAAGTACTCCTCGGCCAGCAGCGGCTCAGCCGGAGATGCCGTGATCCCGGTGACCAGCACCCGTTCCCCGCCACGTCCGAGGCGCTCGGCCCGCGGATAGGACTCGCAGGCCCGCGCGAGGCGATCATCGCTGCCCGGGTAGTACGCCGGGCGGGCGGGGGCGTTCGCGAGCGCGGTGCGCACCGCGGCGAGGAATTGATCCTTCTGCGCCCAGTCGGCCGAGATGATCATGGCCTGCGCGGCGACGCAGTTGTAGCCGCCGTTGTGCAGACGCTGGGTCGCGACATGTTCGGCTTGGAAGGCGATATCGGCCGCGCTCCAGTCGCCCGGCAGCACGATCGTCGGCGACACACCACCCAGCTCGCTGGTGACCGGCTTGGTCAGCTTCGGTGTGCCCGCCCGTTTCCGCTCGGCCGCCTCGGCGCCGGTACCCCAGACGATCGCGTCGTGGGTGCGCGCGCTGCCGGTCATGTGCACGTGATCGACGAGGTCGTTGTCGATGAGGTACCCGCCCACCTCGGCGCCACCGGTCAGCAGGCGCACCGCGCCGAGCTCGATCAGCGGCGCCAGGATCTTGCCGAGTATCGGCAACATCGGATCGGTGATCGGGTTGAGCTTGAGCGCGACGACCCGGTTGTGCGCGATCAGCTCGTAGAGCACGTCCAGCGGCGCGATCGAGGTGATGTTGCCCGCGCCGAGTACGGCGCCGATCCCCTGTGTCCGTCTCGGATCCAATTGGGCCAGACCGGCATTCGCCTTCGCGGCGGCAGTGCTGACGCCCCGCCGCAACCACACCTTCGCGCTGAAACCGTTGAGCAGCAGCGCGTCGAACGGGCTCGCGGGCAGCACGTCGACGGTGACCCGGTCGCCCGCGATCCCGAAAGTGGCCTTGTCGAGCGGACTCTCGCCGCGCGCGAGGACATCGAGCGTCTTCGACAGCGCGCCGAGCCCGGCGGCCATCACATACGGTCCCGAGATCCACTCCTCGCCGACCAGCGGCGAGGAAGCCGCGAGGCCCTTGATGCCGACGGCCGCGTCGACCCACTCCTGAGCGTGCCGCCCGGTGAGCTCGCGCACCCGGTCGAGCAGCGCACGCCGGCCGGTCAACGAGGTGGCCGCCCACCTCTTCTCGCCTTCGACGAGCTCGGACAACGCGGTATCCACCGCGGCGAGGGCGGGCTCTGCCTTCTTGGTGACCACTGGCGATCCTCCACAACTGTTGGGCCGGTCCACGACACGCGGCGGCCGAGATAGTTCGATTCTGTCGCCGCGGACCGGATGAGCGCCATGTGCGCCCGTTGCGGATCTACCCCCGCTACGTTTGTGCCCGGGCACAAACACACCGTTACCTGCCTCATGCCGATCTTCGGACGATTCGCTAACAAATGCGGCATACCAGTGATAACTACAATGCCGGGCGATAGTCACGATGTGCTCGTGCACAAACCCGTAGTGGCGTGACTCACGTCGGAGACCTAGTCTGTAGGGATGACCGCACCACCGCCGACCACCACCGCGCCGCCACTCGGGTTGGCCGCACCCCTGCTCGATTCGGTCGAGGCGATGGCCGTGGAGCTGGTCAGCCGCATCGCCGGTGCGGACCGGTCCTATGCCGATCCCGGACTGCTGACGGCCGAGGAACTCCAGCAGGCGTGCCTGGACAACCTCACCGCGATCATCAGCGCCCTAGCCGGAACCGAGCCGACGCGACTGCATGCCGCACGCGCGGTCGGACGGCTCAAGGCCGAGCGTGGCGTCCCGCTCGCCGCACTGCTGCACGCCTACCGCCTCGGTGGCCGACTGACCTGGGAGGAACTCACGGCCAGGTCCGCCGGTCCGGGCGATCCGCGGCTACACGACCTCGCCACCGACCTGTGGGAGCTGATCGACAGCTTCTCCGACGCGGCGGTCGAGTCCTACCGCGAGACCGAGATCATGCTCGCCCATGTCGACGCACAAGCCCAGAGCCGTTTGATCCGTACGCTTTTCGACGATCACTCCGACAATCCCGCGCACACCATGACCGCGCTGCGCACCTTGGGCCTTTCCGAGAACGGCACCTTCGCCGTCGTGTCGATCGAGACCGCCGACCCCGGTGCCACCCTCCCCGGCCGCCTGGTCGGCGCGCTGCGCGATCTCGGCGCCAAGTCCGTGTGGGATTCACAGATCGACTCGCACACCGGGCTGCTGTCCGCGGCGACACCGGCGGCGGTCGAGCGGGCCTGCGACGCACTGGCCGAGCTCGTCGACGGACGGATCGGCCTCAGCGCCGCCTTCACCAGCCCGACCGCCATACCCGGCGCGCTGACCGAAGCCCACCTCGCCGCCCGCAGCGTGCGACCCGGCGCGCACGCTGTCGTCCGGTTCGGGACTGAGCCGCTCGCGCACCTGCTCGTCACCGTGCCCGAGGCCAGCCGCCGCGCCGCCGCCCAGATCCTGGGACCGGTGCTGCGACTACCCGCGCCCGACCGTGACGATCTGATCGCCGCGCTCGACGCGTGGTATCGCCACCGCGGATCGACCGCCGCGGCCGCCGACGAGCTGCACTGTCACCGCAACACAGTGCGCTATCGCCTGCGCAAAGTTCGCGACCTCACCGGGCGCGACACCGCCGACCCGGTGCATTCGGCGGAACTGCATCTCGCGTTGCGAGCAGTCACACTCCTGGGGCCGTAGCTGCCGGACCCGTCGGGAACCTGCGATGAGTTTTGCCGGGTGGGCTCGTCTGCATCGATAGACCTCGCAGACGACAAAGGAGAATCCGATGGCGACCACGTACACCTTCGACGTCTTTTCCAGCCTCGACGGATACGGCGGCTACAACGGCGACGGCGACTGGGGTGGGTACTGGGGCAAGCAAGGGCCCGAACTGCTCGACCATCGCCTTGCCCTGTTCGCGACCGAGCAGCGAATGGTCTTCGGGCCCAAGACCTATCAGGCATTCGCCGAGATGCTGGCTTCGGGCGAGGTGGCCGAGGTGCGCGACCCCTGGGTCACCCGGATGCGCGATCTCCCGGCGACGGTGGTGTCGACAACGCTGGAAGGACCGCTCGACTGGCCCGACGCGACCATCGCCCGCGGTGACGCCGTCGACGTCGTGGCCCGGCTCAAGGAGGAGTCCGAGGTGCCGTTGCGCTCACACGGCAGCCTGTCGATGAACCGGGCGCTGATGGCGGCGGGACTCGTCGACCGCGTCCAGGTGACGGTGTTCCCGGTGATCACCGGACGGACCGGTGACGACCCGATCTTCCGTGGCGCTGCCGACTTCGACCTCGAACTGCTGGAGAGCCGCACGCTCGACGGCAATATCCAGGAACTGATCTACCGCCCGACCCTGCACGGCTGAGTCCCGCCGAGCTCACCCCTGACCGGGGCACCACCGCCGGCCGCGCCACGCGTCAGGTCGTCGCGGAGTGCGCCGACGGGACGACACCGAGTTGCTGCATCATCCCGAGCGTGTCCCAGCACGCCCAACTCTCGATGATCTTGCCGTCCCCGAAGCGATTGATGGTGATTCCTTGGACGACCGCTGATTTGCCGGTGGCGGGCATCCCCATCATCGGTTCCGGTTCCGGTCCATCGGGTGGTGACGAAGTCGCCTTCGGCGATCTGCTCGTTGACCAGGAACCGTTGATCCGAGAAGGCGGCGAGATACATCTGCGCGAGCCGCTCGAGGCCGTCGGAGCCGTGGACCTCGGCGAACGGGTGGTCGTGCACGGCGGGTCAGCGGGCGGCCGAGCTCACCCCTCCCTGACCGGGGCCGGTCGTGGCGCGAGCTCGGTCGACGGGAGCGGTCCGGGGTGCAGATCGCGGCCCGTCGTCTCGGCCGTGAGCGCGAGCGCGCCGAGGGCGAGGGCGGCGGTCGCGACGATGATCACGCTCAGCGGCACACTCGAACCGTCGAACGTGGCCAGCAGGCTCGCGGCGATCATCGGGGTGAAGCCCGCGCCGATCAGTGCCGCGCTCTGGTAGGCGATGGACACTCCGCTGTAGCGGATCCGGGTGGGGAACATTTCCGACAGCAGCGGCGTCAACGGCGCGTACATCGCGTTCTGCAGCAGCTGGGCGAACATCAAACCGGCCGTCATGATCCACAGCGAATGGGTGTTGACCAGTGCGTAGAGCGGGAAGGCGAACAGGATCGCGCCGACCGCGCCCGCCATCATCACCCGGCGCCTGCCCAGCCGGTCCGAGAGCGCCGCGCACAGCGGGATGGCGACGACCGAGACCACCACCACGAACAGCAGACTACGCATGACATCGCCTACCGCGTAACCGATTCCGGTGGCGTAGGCGATGATGTGCGAACTCGTCAGCGCGGTCAGCGCGAAGGGCGCGATTCCGGCGATCACGGCGAGGGCGACCGGTCGTGGTTGCCGCAGCACCTCCAGCGCGGGGGTCGACGGACGATCCTGCGCGGCCTCGAACACCGGGCTCTCCGCCACCCGCCGCCGCACATACAGGCCGAGCACCAGCAGAGCCGCACTCAACAGGAACGGCACCCGCCAGCCCCACGTCGTGAACTCGGACTCGGGCAGCTGGGTCACCACGGCGACGGCGGCCGTCGACAGCAGGAACCCGAAAGGCGTGCCCAACTGCATGATTCCCGCCCAGCGACCGCGACTGCCCGCGTCCGCGTGCTCGACCACCATCAGCGCCGCACCGCCCCACTCCCCACCGACAGCGATGCCCTGCACCACCCGCAACAGCACCAGCAGCACCGGCGCGGCCGCACCGATCGTGTGATAGGTGGGCAACAGACCGATCAGCGCGCTCGAGACGCCCATCATGACCATCGTGATCATCAACATCGATTTGCGGCCGAGCCGATCGCCGAAGTGCCCGAAGATCACCCCGCCGAGCGGACGGGCGACGTAGCCGGCGGCCAGGGTGCCGAACGCCGCGATCGTGCTCAGCGCCGGATTCGACCCGGGGAAGAACAGCGGCCCGAACACCACCGCGGCCATCGTCCCGTAGAGGATGAAATCGTAGTATTCGATCGTCGTCCCCAGCAGACTCGAGAAGGCCGCGCGCCGCCGTAGGCTTGCCTCGACTCCCTGCGGGACAACGGGATTCGTACTCTCGGGTGGCGGCGTACTCATGGAGTCGCTCCTTCATCGTCGCATCGCAGAACCCGGCGAGAGTCCCAGTGCGACAGCACCGTCGGCAACGCCCGCGACCACTGAGCGGGATCGCGCGACGAATTCGCGGCGTCAGCCGGTCGCGCCGAGGACTTCGCGCAGCCTGGCCGCGAAGGCTTCGGGCTGACCGGCGTAGCCGTACTCGTCGTCGACGAATCCGCCGTGATGGCTGGGGAACACGGTGGCCTCCTGACCGAGCAGGGCGGCGATGGCGTCCGCGGTGCGAGCTGTTTCCAGGCCGAGGGATTCCTCGCCGACCGCGATGACGATGCGGGTGGGAGCGGCGGTGAGGGCCGAGATGTCGGGGCGGTAGTCGCTGACCGCCCAGGAGGCGTCCGAGAGCAGCGGGTCGGTGCGGACGCCGTCGTCCTCGGTGGGCAGGCCGAACGCGGCCGGGTCCGCCGGGGGCTGGGCGAAGTATTCGTCGGTGAATTCGCCTGCCCAGGACGTCATCGCGATGAAGGCCGCCATGCCCGCACCGAATCCTTTCGCCTCGTAGGCGTCGCGGACCGCCGCGCGGGCGCGTTGCGCGGCGGGCGCGTCGTCGAGCAGGGCGATGAGCGGCGGCTCGTGCGCCACGAGGGTGGTGACATCGCGGGGATGAGTGGCCACCAGCGCGAGCGCGGTGATCGCGCCGCCGCTGCTGGCGAACATCTCGACCGGGCCTACCCCGAGCGCGGTGATGATGGCGTGCACGTCGGCGACCTGCGCGTCGGGAAGGTGTTCGGTCCGGCTGTCCTTACGGACGCTGCGCCCGAGCCCACGTGGGTCGTAGGTGACGACCGTGCAGTCGGGGAAGTTCGACACCAGCGCGCGAAACCCGCTGGCGTCCATCGGCTGGCCGATCATCATCAACGGTGGACGGCCGTCGGCTGTGGGCAGCGGACCGTGCAGGTCGTAGGTGAGGTCGGCTTCGGCGGTCTCGAGTACATGTGTGGTCATGCCGATAGAGACGCCGCGGGACCGTGAATTTCATCGGCGACCGGTACAGTCCGCTCGGTTGCGCGGTCCGTTTCACCGACTGCCCGGCGTGTCAGAATGCGGCCATGACCATCAAGTTCGACGCACTCGATGCCGCCTTGCTCGCCGAACTGGCCAAGGACCCGCGGGCGCCGATTCTCGAGTTGGCGCAGCGGCTCGGGGTGGCGCGCAATACCGTGCAGGCGCGGATGAAGCGGCTCGAGTCGTCGGGGGCGGTGCGCGGGTATCCACCCGATATCGACGTGCAGGCGATCGGGTTCGCGGTGCACGCGTTCCTCGGGATCGAACTCGATCAGAACAAGATGGATCCGATCATCGAGACGCTGCGCGGGTTCCCGCACGTGCTCGAGGTGCACGCCACCACCGGTCGCGCCGATCTGCTGGTGCGCATCGCCGCGCGATCGCAGCAGGATCTGCTGGAAATCATCCAGCGGGTGCATGCCATCGACGGCGTGAACCACACCGAGACCATGCTCGCCCTTGCCACGCCGATCGGGTTCCGGAGCCTGCCACTGGTCGAACATCTGACGAACCGGGCGAACCAGTCGTGATGTGACCCAGGTCTCCGAACTCGAGCAGATTGGCACATCCACGCCAGTGGCCCAGATCACTTTTGAGCAGACTGATCAACTTTTCCACTGACTGTTGACACCGATTGCCCCTCCACGGCACATTTCGCAGCACCGATAGCAAGTTCCTTCGTTGCGCAGCTCACGATCTGGGTTGTGGAAAGTGTGGTGAGGCGTCAATGACCACCGTCGTCTGTGCGACTACCCGACAGCTGCCCGAGCCGGCCGCGCCCTACGACCTCGCCGACCGCTATCGCTCCGGCGCGGGCCCGGTGCTGCTGACCGGGGTCCAGGCCATCGCCCGGCTGCTGGTGGAACAGCATGTGCGCGATATCCGCGCCGGTCGCCGCGTCGCGACGTTCGTCTCCGGCTACCAGGGCAGCCCGCTGGGCGGGGTGGACAAGATGCTGCTCGGCATGCCAGAAGTACTCACCGAGCACGACATCACCTTCGTCCCCGGGTTCAACGAGGAACTGGCGGCCACCTCGGTCTGGGGCAGCCAGGCCGACTTGCCCGCCGGGCAGCCGACCCACGACGGCGTGGTCGGCGTCTGGTACGGCAAGGGCCCCGGCGTCGACCGCGCGACCGACGCCATCCGGCACGCCAACATGTACGGCGTGAACCCGCGCGGCGGCGTGCTGCTGCTGGTGGGCGACGACCCGGCCTCGAAGTCCTCGACCGTGCCCGCGGTGAGCGAACGGTCACTGGCCGCCATGGGTGTGCCCGTCCTGTTCCCGCGCAACGCCGAGGAGATCATCACCCTCGGTATGCAGGGGATCGCGATGTCACGGGCCTCGGGATGTGTGGTGGCGTTGAAGATCGTCGCCGATGTCGCCGACGGGGCATGGACGATCGACGCGGACGTGGCCGACCTCGCCGTGACGGTGCCCGAAGTGCAGTGGGAGGGAGCACCTTTCGTCTACCGGCAGCGGCCGATGGCGGCGCCGACCGACAGCGTGCTCGCCGAGGCGGACCTGTACGGGCCGCGCTGGGCGACGGTGCACGCCTACGGCGCGGCCAACGCCCTCGACGTGATCGAGGTGGACCCCGCCGACGCGAAGGTCGGAATCGCCGCCACCGGAACCACATTCGACGCGGTCCGGCAGGCACTGCTCGACCTCGGTGTCGACGAGGCGACCATGCACCGGGCCGGCATCCGCCTGCTGCGCATCGGCATGCCGTATCCGCTCGGCACAGCGGCGCTCACCGAGTTCGCCCGCGGACTCGAGCAGCTGATCGTCGTCGAGGACAAGACCGCGTTCATCGAAACCCAGGTCCGCGAGATCCTCTACGGCACCCCGGACGCGCCGCGCGTGCTCGGCAAGCAGGACGAACGCGGCGCGCGGCTGATGCCGGTCGACGGCGAACTCACCACAGGGCGACTGCTGGCGCCGCTGCGCCGGGTGCTGCGCGGGCGGGTGGAGCTCAAACGAGCTGCGCCACCGGCACTTCCACTGGAAGTCCTCTCGGCCAAGCGCACGCCCTACTTCTGCAGCGGCTGCCCGCACAACCGCTCCACCGCCCTGCCCGAGGGCTCGATCGGCGGCGGCGGCATCGGCTGCCACACGCTGGTCACCATGTCCGGGCGCACGGACAGCGCCGTCACCGGGCTGACCCAGATGGGCGGCGAGGGCAGCCAGTGGATCGGGCAGGCGCCGTTCACCGATGTGGGGCACCTGTTCCAGAACATCGGTGACGGCACCTTCTTCCATTCCGGGCAGCTGGCGATCCAGGCCTGTGTCGCGGCCGGGGTGAACATCACCTACAAGCTGCTCTGGAACGAAGTCGTCGCGATGACCGGCGCCCAGGACGTGGAGGGCGGGCTCACCGTCGCGCAGCTGACCCACAAGCTCAGCACCGAGGGTGTCCGCAAGATCGTCATCTGCGCCGATGAGCCGAAGCGGCACAACAAGCGGGCGCTGGCGAAGGGCACGCTGCTCCTGCATCGCGACCGGCTCGACGAGGCGCAGAAACTGCTGCGTGAGGTCGAGGGCGTCACGGTACTGATCTATGACCAGCACTGCGCCGCCGACGCCCGCAGGCAGCGCAAGCGTGGCACCCTGCCGGTCCGCAACACCCGCGTGGTGATCAACGAGGCCGTGTGCGAGGGCTGCGGTGACTGCGGCGCCAAGTCGAACTGCCTGTCGGTACAGCCGGTCGAGACCGAGTTCGGGCGCAAGACCCGCATCGATCAGACCTCGTGCAATACCGACTACAGCTGCCTGGACGGCGATTGCCCCTCGTTCGTGACGGTGGAAGTGGTCCCCGACAAGGCAAAAGCCAAGCCGCGCAAGACCGTTGAGCCGCCCGCCGTGGCCGACCCTGGCGTGGACGCACCGCAGCGAACCCAGAACGTGCTGATCGCCGGCATCGGCGGCACCGGCATCGTGACGGTGAACCAGGTACTGGCCACCGCCGCGCTGCGCGCCGGGTACGAGGTGGAAAGCCTGGACCAGATCGGCCTGAGTCAGAAGGCCGGTCCGGTGCTGTCCCACCTGCGTTTCGCCGCAACGGAATTGGAGCCTGCCAACCGGCTCACCCCGGGCAGCGCGGACTGCCTGCTCGCCGTCGACCTGCTCACCGCCACCGATCCCCGCTACCTCCAGTACGGCGATGCGGCGAGCACCGTGGCCGTGGCGTCGACGAGTCAGACCCCGACCGGCGACATGGTCTTCGACAAGTCGGTGGCCTACCCCGCGACGGAAACCCTGCTGGATCGGCTTGCCGCGGCGACGAATTCGATCAGCCACTTCGACGCGCTCGCCGCGGCGCTGACCCTGTTCGGGAACACGGCGGCGGCCAACTTCCTGATCGTCGGCGCGGCCGTGCAGACCGGCGGGTTGCGACTGCCCGTCGCCGCGATCGAGGAGGCCATCGGGATCAACGGTGTCGCCGTCGATGCCACCATCGCGGCGTTCCGGTGGGGACGGGTCGCCGTCGCCGATCCGGCCGCGTTCGCCGCGGCGGTCGATACGGGCAGGCCGCAGCGGACCCAGCCGGTGGTGCCCGCGGAGTTGCTGGCGCACACCAGCTTCGAGGGCGAGGTGCGGCGGCTCGTGGAACTGCGAGCGGCGCAGCTGATCGGCTACCAGAACGAGAAGGTGGCACACCGCTACGTCGAGACAGTCGAAACCATCTGGGCGGCAGAACGTTCCGTCACCGAGCGCACCGATTTCAGTGAGGCGGTCGCGCGCGGGCTGTTCAAGTTCACGGCCTACAAGGACGAGTACGAGGTGGCCCGACTGCTCGTCGACCCGGATTTCCTCGCCGACGTGCGAGCCCAGGTGCCAGGCGGTGAGCAGCTCACCTACAAGCTGCACCCGCCGATGCTGCGCGCGATGGGCCGCGACAAGAAGATCGGGCTCAGGCCGAAGTCGCATGTGGCGCTGAAGGTGCTGGCCAAGGGCAAGTTCCTGCGCGGTACCAAGCTCGACCCCTTCGGCTACGCCCACGTCCGCAAGGTCGAGCGCGAACTGCTGGCCCACTACACCGACCTGGTGCACCGACTGGCAAACGATCTGACCACCGAGAACTACGAAACCGCCACCGCGGCAGCCGCACTGACCGACGTCGTGCGCGGCTACGAGGACATCAAACTCGGCAATGTCGAGTTGTACCGCGCCGGACTACGCGAGCTGGGCATCGAGTACTGACCCGGGGGCACCAGCCCCTCCGCCGCGACTGCGGCTGAGCACATCGCCGCGCCCGCGGCACCACCACGTCGCCGCACCAGCGGCACAACTGAACCGCCGCGGACCCGCGGCACCACTACCCCGCCGCCCAGGGCACAACCCCGGCACGCGGAAACCGGAAAGGAATCGACAGTGACCGTTGCGCACACCGAAGCAGGAGTCTTCGGCCGATCGCACGAGCTCAGCGCCCGCGCCCACGAGCAGGTCGTGTTCTGCGAGGACGACAGGTCGGGACTCAAGGCGATCATCGCCATCCACTCGACCGCGCTCGGCCCCGCCCTCGGCGGTACCCGCTTCTACCCGTACGCCGACGAATCCGCGGCCCTGCAGGACGTGCTGCGCCTGTCGTGGGGCATGACCTACAAGGCCGCCGCGGCGGGCGTCGACCTCGGTGGCGGCAAGGCGGTGATCATCGGCGATCCGGCCACGCTCAAGAGCGAGGAACTGCTCGCCGCGTACGCGCGTTTCGTCGAAACCCTCGGTGGGCGCTACATCACCGCCGGTGACGTGGGCACCGACACCGACGATCTGGACGTCATCGGCAGGCACACCCGCCATGTCACCGGCCGCAGCGTCGGCGCGGGTGGCAGCGGCGACAGCGCCAGGCTGACCGCGCTCGGCGTCTTCCACTCGATGCGGGCAGGCGCCGAATTCGTTTGGGGCGCACCGACACTCGCCGGTCGCACGGTCGGCGTCGAAGGTGTCGGCAAGGTGGGTAGCGAACTCACCGCCCTGCTGCTCGCCGACGGTGCCGACGTCTGTGTCACCGATGTGAACGAGGCGGCGCTGGCGCGCATCGCCGCGGAACAACCCGCCGTTCGGCTGCTGTCGGCCGTGTCCACCGCGCCGGTCGACGTGTACGCCCCGTGCGCCATGGGCGCCACCCTCACCGCGGCGAGCGCCGCGACGATCGAGGCGAAGCTGATCTGCGGCGCGGCCAACAACCAGCTCGCGACACCCGAGGTCGAGCAGGCGCTCACCGACCGCGGCATCACCTGGGTGCCCGATTTCGTCGCCAACGCCGGTGGCCTCATCCAGGTGGCCGGTGAGCTGCGCGCCGCCGCGCTCGCCGAGGTCGAAGCCGAGGTCGCCGACATCTACGCGCGCTGCCGCGAGATCATCGCCGCCGCCGTCACCGAGGGAATCGGGACCGGTGCCGCCGCCAATCGTTTCGCCGAGCGCCGTCTCGATGCCATTCCGCGGTCGCTCTCATGATGAACAAGAGCGGCCTGTTCCGCACCAAGTCCGTCGAGCAGTCGATCCGGGACACCGACGATCCCGATGCCAAGCTGAAGAAGGATCTGACCGCCAAGGATCTGACGATCTTCGGTGTCGCGGTGGTGATCGGCGCGGGCATCTTCACCCTCACCGCGCGCACCGCGGGCACGGTGGCTGGACCGGCGGTCTCGCTGGCCTTCGTCTTCGCCGCGATCGCGTGCGGGCTCACGGCCCTGTGCTACGCGGAGTTCGCCTCGACCGTGCCGGTGGCGGGCAGCGCGTACACCTTCGCCTACGCCACTTTCGGTGAGGTGATCGCCTGGATCATCGGCTGGGATCTGATCCTCGAGTTCGCGCTCGCGGTGTCGGTGGTCGCCAAGGGCTGGTCGCAATACCTCGGCGACGTACTCGGGTCCTCGGCGCCGGTGGTGCACTTCGGATCGGTGACCTTCGACTGGGGCGCGGTGCTGATCATCGCGGTGGTCGGCGTGCTCCTGGCCACCGGAACCAAGCTGTCCTCGCGGGTCTCGGCCATCGCCGTCGCGATCAAGCTGGGCGTGATCGCGCTGGTCCTGGTGGTCGGCGCGACCTACTTCAAGCCGTCGAACCTGACGCCCTACATCCCACCCGCGCAACCGTCGGCGAAGGCAGAGGGGATGCACCAGTCGCTGTTCGCCTTCCTCACCGGCTCCGGCGGCACCAGCTACGGCTGGTACGGCCTGCTCGCCGCGGCCAGCCTGGTGTTCTTCGCCTTCATCGGCTTCGACGTGGTCGCCACCACCGCCGAGGAAACACGTAACCCGCAGCGCGACGTCCCGCGCGGCATCCTCGGTTCGCTGGCGATCGTGACGGTGCTCTACATCGCGGTCTCGGTGATCCTCACCGGCATGGTGTCCTACACCGAACTCGCCGACGGCAATGCCACGCTCGCCACGGCTTTCGCCATCCACGGCGATACGTGGGTGAAGAACATCATCGCCATCGGCGCCCTCGCCGGCCTGTCGACGGTGGTCATGGTGATGTTCCTCGGCCAGACCAGGGTGCTGTTCGCCATGGCCCGTGACGGCCTGCTCCCCCGGAGTCTGGCCCAGACCGGCAAGAAGGGCACGCCGGTCCGGCTGACCGTGCTCGTCGGCGTGGTCTGCGCGCTGCTCGCCGGATTCGTCGACTTCGGCACGCTCGAGGAAATGGTCAACATCGGCACGCTGGTCGCCTTCGTCCTGGTGTCGATCGGCGTTCTGGTACTGCGCCGCACCCGCCCTGACCTGCAGCGCGGATTCCGCGTGCCCTTCGTCCCGGTGGTCCCCATCCTCGGCGCCCTGGCCTGTCTGTGGCTGATGCTCAATCTCTCGATCGAGACCTGGCTGCGCTTCGTGATCTGGATGGCACTCGGTGTCGTCGTCTACTTCGCGTACGGCCGAAGGCACTCGATCCTCGGTCGCACACACCAACAACCCGAGGAACCGGAGTTGACACCGGTTCGATAATCCCGCCGCACGATCGAGGCCCGGCGATCCCACCGGATCGCCGGGCCTCGATCGTGCGGTCAGAGTGTCAGCTGATCGGCCGCCGATGTGAGCAGGTCGATGAGATCGCGATCGTGCACAGGCAGCCGGCCGGTCTTGCCGATCGCGGCCAATGCGCCGGTGACGGTGCCGTCGGCGGCTCGGACCGGGACGGCGACGGCACTGCGGCCGAGGCGGCATTCGTTCACCTCGACCGCGACGGCGTTCGCGGCGACTCCGCGTAGTTCCACGGCGAGGTCGGCGGCTGCGGTGATGGTGAAAGTGGTGACCTTGCGCAGGGTTGCCTCGTACGCGAACTCGGGGTGCTGCGCCATCAGGATCTTGCCGATCGCGGAGGCGTGCGGATAGCTCACCAGCACCTTCTCCCCGCTCAGCTCGTGGTCGGGGTCCTTGTCGATCATCCTGATCCGGCCGCCGGCGAAGGCGGCGAGATGGATGCCGAAGCGCAGCTGGGCGCGCAGTTCGCCGAGGATCCGGGGATTGCCCGACACGGGCTCGGCCGCCCCGGCCAGTTCGCGGGTGCGGCGGCCGAGCGCGAACCCGGACAGGTCCTCGATGCGGACCAGGTAGCCGTCGGCGACAAGGAGATTCAGGAGGCGGTACGCGGTCGCGGGGGCGATGCCGGTCTGCGCGGCGATGTCCTTCGCGGTGGCACCCGAGCCCAGTCGCGCCACCGCTTCGAGCAGGGCGAGGGCCTTCTGGACAGCCCTCGGCTCGTGACCGGTGGGGCCGTCGCGGCGGGTCGTCGTTGTCACTGTTCGCCGCGGTCCGCCCCTACCAGGGCCATCGCGCCGCGGGCGTTGACGGCGAACACCCCGGCGCCGGGCAGCACGTCAGCGGATTCGGGACTGTCGAAAACACCCATGGCAGTGAGGCTTTCGAGGTGGCTGTCGCGGAGATACCGGTACCAGGCGGCGCCGACCAGCAGCACCGCGAGCACCGTCGCGGGCGCGACCACCACGCCGTCGCTCGCCTCCGACACCGTCAGGCAGACAACAACCGCGCCGAGCACACCACTGCCGATCCACCCGGCGAAACGGTCGACCCGGCTCAGCTCACGGATACGGCCGAGGAACAGCACAGCGCCCACCGCGACCAGGATGTAGGACAGCGCGAGCGCCGTGCGCATCACGGTCTTGGCCGCGGCGGGCACACCGTCGAGAGCGACGAAACCCCAACCGGCCGTCGCCACGATGCCGGTGATCACCACCAACGCCACATGCGGCGTCCGTAATCGCGTACCGACCCGGCGGAAGATCCGCGGCAGCACCCCCTCCACGCTCATCGAATACACCAGCCGCGACGCCGCATTCGACGACGCCATCGCCGATCCGAGCCACGAACACGTCAACGCCGCGTCGAGCAGGATCACCACGAGCAGACTCGACCCGCTAGCCGTCCCGTGCAGATACGCGTTGACCACCGCCCCCGCGTGCCCGGACCAGGCCGCCCACGACGCGAAGATGAACAGCGCCCCGCACAGCACCGGCGTGAGCAGCACGGTGCGCGTGACCGTGACCAGCGGACGCCGCGTTTCCGGCGCGAAGAAGGCGGCGCTCTCGAAGCCGGCGAGCGCGAACAGCGCCGACATCGTGATCGCCAGCACCGCAGGCACATTCGGCGCGGCCGGGGTGATCGCGACCGCGGGCCCCGAGACCAGCATCAGGCCGATGATGAAGGCCAGCGAACACACCTCGACCGCCAGAATCGCGATCGCGGCGAACCGCACACCACGCACGAGCACCGCCCCGATCAGCACCGCGATGCCGAGATAGACGGCCCCGACCTGCCAGCCGCGCAGCGTGATTCCCAGCTGCGCGGCCAACGCGAGAGCGGTCTGCGACCCGTGATACATCGTCAAAGACGCACTGCCCAGGTACTTCACGAGCATCCCGACGCCACAGGTCAGCGCCGCGCGCGGGCCTGCGCCATGGCTGACGAAGGTATAGAGCCCACCCGCCGCGGACAGGCGCCGGGTGAACTGTGCGACGCAGTACGCGATCAGCGTGATGACCAAGGTCGCGACGATGATCGTCACCAGGCCGGGCAGCAGCGCGTTGTGGGTGAGCATCGTGACCGGCAACAACACCATCGACGCGGCGGGCGCGGTGGTCGCGATCGACTGGCCGAGCAACGCCACACCCGGCAGTTGTCGGCGCCCCAGCGCGCGCAACGGCGACACCGCGGGTCGCTCGGGTTCCCCCGCCGCGAACGACCGCGCGACCGCGTCGGCCAGTGCCGTCACCACACACCTCCCAGCGTTGTCGGGTGCGGGGAGGATATCCAGGCCTGGTTTCGGCGGTATTGCGGGCGCGAGTCGGCCGATGGACACCGAGCGAGAAAGTACAGGCGGCGGTCTCACTCGCCGAACGGCGAACGTTTTCCACGGCGTAGCGGCGCCGACCCACCGCCGACGGACGCTGTCGCAGAACGGAAATCGCGGCGGACGGAGCTACCCATGACAGTCACCAGAAGATCTTTCATGCAGAGTCTCGGCATCACCGGCGGTGCGGGCCTCGCCTACGGCGCGATGTCGACCCTCGGCCTCGCGCCCGCCACGGCGCAGGTCTCGTTCCGCTCGCCCGCCATGGGCGACCTCATCGGCAAGGGCGGCGGCGCGAAGGTGGCGATCCTCGGCGGCGGCCCCGCCGGGCTGTGCGCGGCCTACGAACTGGGCAAGGCCGGATACGACGTGACCGTGCTCGAAGCCAGGAAGCGCGCGGGCGGACGCGTGTGGTCGGTGCGCAACGGCACCACCGAGACCGATCTCAACGGCGAAACCCAGAGCTGCACCTTCGCCGACGGGCACTACTTCAACCTGGGTGCTACCCGAATTCCGCAGGGCCACATCACCCTCGACTACTGTCGCGAACTCGGTGTCGAGATCCAGCCGTTCGGCAACCAGAACGCGTCCACTTTGGTCAACTACCAGAGCAGCACTTCGATCTCCGGCCAGTCGGTGCAGTACCGCGCGGCCAAGGCCGATATGTACGGCTACATGTCCGAGCTGCTGCAAAAGGCCGCGTCGCGGGGCGCACTCGACGACGTGCTCTCCGGCGCCGACAAGGAAGCGCTGTCGTCGTTCCTGCGCGATTTCGGCGACCTCTCCAGCGACGGCCGCTATCTCGGCTCGACCCGGCGCGGCTACACCTCCGAACCCGGCGCAGGCCTGAACTTCGGCGAACAGCCCAAGCCGTTCCCGATGTCCGACACGATCCGCAGCGGTCTGGGCCGCAATTTCAGCTTCGAATTCGGCTACGACCAGGCCATGATGATGATGACCCCGGTCGGCGGCATGGACCGCATCTACGCCGCCTTCCAGCGCGAGATCGGCAAGGAGCGAATCCATTTCGGCGCCGAGGTGTCGGCGATGAAGAACACCCCGAACGGTGTGCGGATCGAATACACCCAGGACGGCGCGCAGAAGTCTCTCGATGCCGACTACTGCATCTGCACGCTGCCGCCCAATCTCGTCGGTCGCCTGGCCAACAACCTGCCCGCCGACGTGCTCACCGCGCTGAAGGCGGCGGTCCCGGTGTCCTCCGGCAAGCTCGGCATCGAATACTCGCGCCGATGGTGGGAGCTCGACGACCGGATCTACGGCGGCGCGAGCAATACCGACAAAGACATCGCGCAGATCATGTTCCCGTACGACCACTACAACGGCGACCGCGGCGTGGTGGTCGGCTACTACAACACCGGCAAACGCCACCAGGCCTTCGAATCACTCACGCACCGCCAACGTTTGGCGAAAGCCGTGGACGAGGGCGCGGCGATCCACGGCGACAGGTACCGCGGCGACATCGCCTCGTCGTTCTCCGGCAGCTGGCGACGCACCAAGTACTCCGAGGGCGCGTGGGTCGGCTGGGCGGGCAGCAATTCCCACGGCGGCGAGGCCACCCCCGAGTACACGAAACTCCTTGCCCCCGTAGAGCGCATCTACTTCGCCGGCGACCACCTGTCCAACGCGATCGCCTGGCAGCACGGCGCCTTCACCTCCGCCCGCGATGTGGTGACCGCCCTGCACACTCGCGTCGCCGCCTGAAACCCTCACCTCGACAAGGAGTATCGACCATGAAGACGACGATCACCCTGGCCGTGACGACCCTCGCGGCGCTGGCCCTCACCTCCTGTTCGGCCGACCCGGTCGAGTCGGCGCCGTCCGGGGCGCCGAGTACGTCGGTTCTCGAAGCGGGACAGGCGAATCCGATGATCGCGCAGGGCGTGACGATCGCCGCCGGCGCCGCCGTCTACAAGACCAGCGGCCTCGGCCCCACCGCCACCAACAAAGCGGCCCCCACGGGCAGCCCCGAATCCTTCATCGACACCCAGCAATTCGCGGACGCGAAGCTGCCCGCCGGTGTCACCGTCACCGAAGCACAGGGCATGTCGGTGCTGGCCAGAATCCGGGAGAACCTCGAGGCGCAGGGCCTGACCCTGGACAACGTGATCACCATGCGCGTGTTCCTCGACAACGCCCCCGGCACCGACCGCGCCGACTACGCCGGCTGGAACCGCGCCTACCGGCAGTTCTTCGCCAATACGAACCTCACCACCGGCGACACCGAGCTGGTCCCCCTCGGCACCGCGGCACCGGCCGCTCCCCTGGTCCGCAATGCCGCACGACCGAGCCGCTTCGCCCTGGAAGTAGCGAGTCTGCCGGTGGCGGGGTGGTTGGTCGAAGTCGAAGTCGACGCTGTCTACCCCCGCCCATAAGTGAGTCGGCTCGCATGCGGAATTCCCTGGTCAGGGTCGCGGTCGGCCGGTGCGATAACTCACGTTCCGCCGAGCCTGTGGCACTGAGTGCCAGTCCGGGTGAAATAATCCCCGGGACAGCCAGGGCAATGCGATGTTGGGAGTTCTCCAGTGGAGTTGATCGGTGTAATCGGTGGCGGCACGATGGGCGCGGGGATCGCGGAGGTGTGCGCCAAGGCGGGCAGCTCGGTGCTCGTGCTCGAGACGAAGCCGGAGTTCGCCGAGGCGGCGCAGAACCGGATCGCCACGTCGATCGCCCGTGGCGTGACCAAGGGCAAGATCACCCAGGACGAGGCCGACGCGGTGCTCGCGCGGGTGCGCGTCACCCTGGACATGGACGAGTTCGCCGATCGTGACCTGGTGATCGAGGCCGCGCCCGAGATCGAGGCGCTGAAGTACGAGATCTTCGGCAAGCTGGACAAGATCGTCAAGCCCGAGGGCATCCTCGCCACCAACACCTCCTCGATCCCGGTGATCAAGGTGGCCGGGGCCACCGAGCGGCCCGAGCGGGTCGTCGGCGTGCACTTCTTCAACCCCGTGCCGGTGATGCCGCTGGTCGAGATCATCTCGACCCTGGTGACCGCGCCGGAAACGGCCGCGGCCGTCACCGACTACCTGAAGAACACCCTCGGCAAGATGGCCGTGCAGGCCGGTGACCGCTCCGGGTTCATCGTCAACGCGCTGCTCATCCCCTACCTCTGTTCGGCGATCCGGATGCTCGAGTCGGGCTACGCCACCGCCGAGGACATCGACGCGGCGATGAAGGGCGGCTGCGGCTACCCGATGGGCCCGCTGACCTTGCTCGACACCGTGGGCCTCGACATCGCCCTTGCCGCGTCGGAATCGCTCTACGCGGAGTTCGCCGAGCCGCACCTGGCCCCGCCCGCGCTGCTGCGCCGGATGGTCGACGCGGGCCGGCTCGGCCGCAAGACCGGCCGCGGGTTCTACGACTACGCGAAGTGAGGTGCTGTCCCGCAGGAGCACGTGCTCCTGCGGGACGCTCAGGCTCGCGTCAACGACTCCGCGCCGGGCGCGGGGAAGAAGCCGATGTCGATGTAGTGGTCGAAGTAGCGGGTGATGACCGTGGCGTCGACCGCGGGGAACTCGATCGGCAGCCCGCGGAACGGTTCGACGGGGGCCGATTCCACCGCACTCAGCACCGTTGCCGGATTCGCCGCGGCGATAGCGGCCACGTAGTTGCCGCTCAGCGCGGATGCCCGAGCCAGAATGGGATCAGCGTCCGGACGTTCGGCGGCTGTGGAGAGCTGAAGTCCGAATTCCATCGGGTCGATGAAGTCGAAGCGATAACCGCGACTGCGGATTTCCTCGTAGACGACCTGCAGCGGTACCTGCGCACCCGCCGCCCGGAAGATATTGCCGATGGCCCCGGCATCGTGGGACCGGCTGACGATCCCGGCCGCGACATGGTCGACCGGCGCCATTTCGATGCTGATCGCCCGCACATCGACTGCCACACCGAGCACGAGCATGGAGCGCAGCATCGTCCACCAGGCATCCTCGGCCGGTGCCACGCCCGTGCGGGAATCACCGGTGATCAGGCCGGGACGGTAGACCGCGATGGGTACGCCACGCTCGATCGCGGTGTGCACCAACTGTTCCGCGACCCACTTGGTCATCGCATAACCGGGCAGACCGGCGGGCACACCGTTGTCCTGCGCGATCCCCGCCAGCACCGACAGCGTCGACACATAGTGGATCGGCTTGACCCGGGTGGTGGTGGCCAGGCGCAGCACCTCGGTGGTGCCGCAGACATTGGCCGCCCGCATCCGCGCGTACGGTTCGAGGTGGTTCACCAGTGCACCGTTGTGATAGATCGCGTCCGTCCTGGCGGCGAGTTCGGCGAAGCGCAAGGGGTCCATGCCCAGGTTGGGCTGCGCGAGATCGCCTGGGACGCCGATGATTCGGTCCAGGTAGGGCGTCAGGTCGATACGGTACTTCGCCGCCGTCGAGACGACTCGATCCACGGCGCCCTGGTCGTCGGTGGCGCGGACCAAGCAGTAGATCGACGCGGTGGTCTGTTCCAGGAGTTCGCGCAGGAGGAAGCTGCCGAGGAACCCGGTGGCACCGGTGAGCAGCAACGTGGCCGGTACGCCGGTGCGCTGGGGCGCGCAGCCGGTGAGGTCGATCGACGGGTCGAGGATCGCGTCGACGGCAGGATCCGGGCCGGCGGCCGACACCGAGGACTCGTCGCGCACGGCCCGTGCCAGATCGCTGACCTGCGGATAGCTGAACAGCAGGCGCAACGGCACCTCGATGCCCAACTGCTCGGCGAGTGCGGCGCGCACCCGGATCGCCGCGAGTGAGGTGCCGCCGAGGACGAAGAAGTCGTCGTCGCGGCCGACCCGCTCTAGGTCGAGCACGCCGGCGACCGCCGTGGCGACGATCTGCTCGTCGGCGGTGACGGGAGCCTGGTATTCGCGGATCTCCACCGCGGGCGCGGGCAGCGCCTTGCGGTCGAGCTTGCCGGTCGCACCGAGCGGGAACTCGTCGAGTGCGAGCAGCCGGTGCGGAATCATGTACGGCGGCAACAGGGTTCGGATCGTAGCCAGTACCTCGGCGGTGTCGGCGTCCGCGGGCGTCACGTAGCCGACGAGCTGTTCGTGGTGCACCGCGACCGCCGCACCGGCAACCGCCGGATGCGTGCGCAGCGCCGCCTCGATCTCACCGGGCTCGATGCGCAGGCCGTGCAGCTTGAGCTGAACATCGGTGCGGCCGAGGTAGGTGAGGTCACCGGACGCGAGCCTGCGCACCAGATCGCCGGTGCGGTACATTCGTTCGCCGACCGGTCCGTATGGGTCGGCGACGAATCGCTCCATCGTCTTGTCAGGGCTGCCGAGGTAGCCGCGGGCCAGTTGCGCACCGGCCAGATACAGCTC
Organism: Nocardia sp. FBN12; assembly: GCF_050320175.1. GTDB lineage: Bacteria > Actinomycetota > Actinomycetes > Mycobacteriales > Mycobacteriaceae > Nocardia. The sequence continues at coordinate 4,336,619 of NZ_CP190048.1, forward strand.
GCCCGGCGTGCCGGCGGGCACCGGCTGCAGGCGCGCATCCAGGACGTAGGCACGAGAGTTCCAGTGCGGCAAGCCGATCGGGACGATGCCGTCGCCGATATCGGTCACATCGGCGCCGGTGATGGACACCGTGGCCTCGGTGGGGCCGTACAGGTTGTGCAAGCGGCCCGCGGTGAGGGTGGTGAAGCGTTCGATGGTGGCGTTCGGCAAGGCTTCACCACCGACCCAGACCGCCCGCAGCGAACGCAGGGTGCCGGTCGGTGCGGCGTCGAGCAGCATCTGGAGTACCGAGGGCACGATGGTGGTCCCGGTAACCCGGTGGCGCGCAATGATTTCGGCGAGGTAGGCGGGGTCGGTGAGACCCCGCGAGGCGGCCACGATCATGTGCGCACCCGCGCGCAGGGGCGTGGCGAAACCGATCATCGAGGCGTCGAAGGTGAACGGGATCGACTGCAGGACAGTGTCGGACTCCCCCACCCCGTATTCACCGACCATGAACGCCGCCTGGTTGACGATCGCCGAATGCGGCACACCGACGCCCTTCGGCTTGCCCGTCGAGCCGGACGTGAAGATCACATACGCCAGGTCGAGGGTGCGCAGCGGACGGAGCCGATCGGCATCGGTCAGCCAGGCCTCCGAGAAGCCCGCACCGACGAGCTCGTCCACCGAGATGACCGGCAGTCCGGGCGCCGCGATCGCGTCAGTGGCGGTGGTCAACAGGCAGACCGGCCGTGCGACGGCGAGGATGTCGGCGCGGCGTTCGGCGGGCGAATCGGGATCGAGTGGCACATACGCGCCACCGGCCGCGAAGACCGCGTACATGGCGACGACGAGCTCGATCGACGGCCGAATCGCCACGCCCACGGTGCTTCCGGGACCGACACCGTCGGACACGAGCAGCCGGGCCAGCCGGTTCACGCGCCGTGCCAGCTCGCCGTAGCTCAGCGTGACCTCGCCGAAGGTGACCGCGGGCGCGTCCGGACGATGCTGGGCACGGGCCTGGAATTCGCCGAGCAGGGTCGCGTCGGGGACGAGTCGCAGCTCGCCCTGTGGCTCGGTCCGCTCGGCCGCGGTCAGCAGCGGCAAGTCGCCGACCGGCCGGTGCGGTGCGGCGACGGCCGCGGACAGGAGCCCGGCCAGGCGCGCGCCGAGCGTCTGCATCGTCGACGCGTCGAACAGGTCGGTGGCGTAGCGCCAGGAACAGCGCAGACCCGCGGGCCCGTCGGTGTCCTCGAGCGGAACCACGGTGAGCTGCAGGTCGACCGGCGCTGCCTCCTCACCCAGATCTACCGCAGACACGGTCAACTCGGGCAGTTCGAGTCGGGTGGCACCGAAGTTCTGGAACGACAGCGCCACCTGGTACAGCGGGTGGTGTGCTTGGGTACGCGGCGGATCCAGTTCGGCGACAAGGCGTTCGAACGGAACATCGGCGTGAGCGAAGGCGGCCAGATCGATGTCACGGACCCGATCCAGCAGGGCGGCGAAGGATTCGGCGGCATCGATGCGGGTGCGCAACACGACCGTGTTGACGAACATGCCGACCAGATCGTCGAGCTCGGGTTCACCACGGCCCGCCACGGGCGCACCGACGGTGACATCGTCGGTACCGGCGACCCGTGCCAGCAGCACCGACAACGCGGCCCGCACCACCATGAACAGTGAGGCATTGTGTTCGCGCGCCAGTGTTTCCAGCGCCTGGTGCACCTCGGCGGTGACGGCGAAGTCCTGCGCGGCGCCGCGGGTGCCCGCGACCGGCGGACGCGGCCGGTCGGTGGGTAGCTCGAGCAGCGCGGGAGCACCGGCGAGCGCGGTACGCCAGAACCCGAGCTGGGTGGCCAGCAGCGAGCTGGAATCGTCTGCGGCGCCGAGCATTTCCTGCTGCCAGAGCGTGTAGTCCGCGTACTGCACTGGCAACGGTGCCCAGGCAGGCGCCGCACCGGTGGCGCGGGCGGCATAGGCGGTCATCAGATCGCGAGTCAGCGGGCCGAGCGAGAACCCGTCGGTGGCGATGTGGTGCACGACCACCGCCAGTACGTGCTCGGTCGGCGAGAGCTGGAACACTGCCGCGCGCACGGGAACTCGCCGACACACATCGAACCCACCGAAGGTCAACCGGGCCAGCTCGCCGCGCAGATCGGCTTCCGCGATCGGATCGATCGCCACGTCGAGACCGGCTTGTGCCACCGGCAGCACCTGCTGGAAGCCCGCGCCCTCGTGCTCGGGATACACCGTGCGCAGCACCTCGTGCCGTTCGAGCACGTCATCGAGGGCGGCGGTGAGCGCCGCGGTATCGAGCGGGCCGGACAGCCGCAAAGCGACCGGGATGTTGTAGGCACTGGATTCGGGATCCAGTCGCGCCATGAACCACATGCGCTGCTGAGCGAGCGAAAGCGGTACGTGCGCACCACGTTCGCGGCGTGTCAGCGGCACTCGCACCGACGCGTCACCGACCAGCGCGTCGAGGGCGATCGCCAGCTCGGCCACCGTGCCGTGTTCGAAAACGGTGCGAGCGGGCACCCGCACACCGACCGCGGCACCGAGGCGACCCGCCAACTGCGTGGCGAGCAGCGAATTGCCGCCGAGCGCGAAGAAGTCGTCACCGCGCCCGATCCGGTCCGCGCTGAGCAACTCCGAAAAGACCATGGCGACAACATGTTCGGTGCCGGAATGTGGCGCCTCGAACTCGCGCACCGCCAGCTCCGGCGCGGGCAACGCCCGGTGATCGAGCTTGCCGACCGGCGTCAACGGCACCTCGTCGAGCACCACGATCGCGGCGGGCACCGCGTGCTGGGGCAGGTGCCGCTCGGCCAGCAGGGTCAGCTCCGCCGTGTCGATGTCCGCGCCCGCGGCCGCGACGACATAGGAGACGAGCGCGCTCTCCCCGCTCGGCATCGTCCGGATCAGCGTCGCGGAGAAGCGCACCGTGTCATCGGCGGCGAACAGCGCATCGATCTCGCCCAGTTCGATCCGGAAGCCACGCAGTTTCACCTGCGCATCGGTGCGGCCGAGGAATTTCAGGCCGACCCCGCCGGGTACCGGAACCCATTGCACCAGGTCGCCGGTGCGATAGAGCCTGCCGCGGCCGAGCGGGTCGGCGACGAACCGGCTCGCGGTGAGCCCGGCACGATCGTGATAGCCGCGGGCCAGACCCTCGCCCATGAGATAGAGCTCGCCGGGGACCCGATCGGGAACCGGGCGTAGCCGGGCATCGAGGACGAGCGCGGTCATTCCGGGGATGGTGTCGCCCATGGTGATCACGTCGTCGGCGGTCAGCCGCTCGCTCATCGCGCAGACGATCGTTGTCTCGGTCGGCCCGTAGACGTTGAAGAACGCCCGTCCCGGCGCCCACCGCGCGATCAGCTCGGGCGGATAGGCCTCGCCGCCGACAGCGAGGGCGGCCAGTTCCGGCAGCGCCGCCGCGTCGAGTCCGGCCAGCGCCGCGGGGGTGATGAAGGCATGGGTCACGCGTTCGGCACGCAACAATTCGGTCAGTTCGTCGCCGCCGTATACATCGGGCGGCGCGATCACCATCGTCGCGCTCGCCCCGATGGCCAGCAGCATCTCCAGCATGCTGGCGTCGAAGCTGGGCGAGGCGAAGTGCAGCGTGCGCGAATCGGTGGTGATGCCGAAGCGCCGGACCTGCTCGGCGCACAGCCCGGCAAGGCCGGTGTGCGTGACCGCGACGCCCTTGGGGACACCGGTCGAGCCGGAGGTGTAGATGATGTAGGCGAGGTCGTCCGGGGAGAGCCTGCGCAGCCGTTCGGCCGCGCTCACCGGCGCCTCCGACATGGCGGCCAGCTCGTCGCGGTACTCGGCGGAATCGATGCGCAGCCACTGGATTCCGGCGTCCAGTCGCGCCGCGTCCGCCGCCGTCGCCAGCCCGAACCCGGCACCGGAGTCCGCGAGCATGTGGGCGACCCGTTCGGCCGGGTAGCGCGGATCGACAGGCACGAAGGTGGCGCCGGTCTTGGCCGCCGCCCAGACCGCGACCACGGACTCGATCGAGCGGGTCAGCGCGAGCACGAAGCGATCACCGGGGCCGAGACCGCGCGCGATCAGTACCCTGGCCAGGCGCGAGGACCACTGGTCCAGTTCGGTGTAGGTGAGGGTCTGCCCGTCGAAGCGCAGCGCGGGTACCTCGGGAGCACGCTCGACGGCGGCCAGCAGCAGCCGCGGCAGTGTGGACGACACGGGCGCGCGGCGCATACGGCGCGCGGCGCGTCGACGAACGCCAGAAGCTTGCTCAGTCACCGGAAAGGCTTCCCTTCACCATGGATCACCCTTGCGATCGCACATCTCGAACGTCGCCTGGACTCTCGGCTACACGGGGTATCGGAAAAATCCTGCGTGACGGTACCGCAAATATCTCATCAATTTTGACACTCTGGCAATTTGGCCGTTTCAACTCACAGATCGGTGGGTATGGGCGACTGGCCAGTATGTTACGCAGCTCACATCCAGGTCATACGCAGGGCGAACGACCTGTGCGCGGACGTGAGATTTTCAGATTTGCCCGATGGGTCACCCTCGAATGCCGAACCGCACATCCGTGACGATTCACCCGGCGCGCACGACAAAACCGGAGACCGCGAACGCGACCTCCGGTTGTCGATGAATTCCGTCGAAGCGGGGTTACCGGACCGTAGCCCCAGCCGGTCGGCGAACCTGCTCCTGCTCCGCCATCGAGGGATCCTGCACACGGGTATTGCCCGCTTCGATCCACTGGGTATCGGCCACGCCATGGCGGGAACGGTCGGTCCCCCGCACCGCCGACGCACAGCGCCGAGCCAGATCCCGGCGATCCAGTCCGGGATGTTCGAGCGGCTCCAGCACGATCTCGGCGATCATGCCCTTACTGCGCAGCACCCGCTTCGCGGAATCTGCGAAACTATCGTTGCCGACGAAACCCGGTACGGTGCACGGCATTCCGTCGCTGTCCAGGTAGCGCAGCCGCACCGGCTGCACCGGGGTCGTGGTGTCGACGGCGGCCTGGAACATGGCGGGCCGCATCGAGCCGTAGGCCCGGCCGCACCACGTGGTGCCCTCGGGGAAGACCACGATCCGGTTACCGGCGGACAGCCGATCGGCCACCTGCCCGACCACACCCGGCAGCTCACGCAGTCGCGCCCGCTCGATCGGGATGACGCGGGTGAGCTTGGCGAGTTTGCCGAGCAGCGGCCATTCGACCATGTCGGCACGGGCGACGAAGCTGACCGGCTGCACCGCGGCCAGCGCCACCACATCCGCCCAGCCGATGTGCCCGGCCACGATCATCACCGCGGTTCCGGTGTCGGCGAAGCCCTCGGGCGAGGCCTGCTCGGGCGCGCGGTTGTCGATGATGCGCAACCGCATCCCGAGGCAAGTCAGTGCCGCCCTGGCGTAGCGGCGCTGCACCTGCTCGCGCCGCGACTTCGGGGTGGCCACGGTCAAGACCGGGAAGCTGAGCACCAGTCCGGCGATACCGGCCAATCGAGCGAACATCCTGGCGGTGCCGACCTCGTCGATCGGCTCGATGCAGCCGGACCCACAGGGGCTCGACGGCATCCACGAATGAGAGTGCGTTGCGAGCGGCGCGTCGAACACCATGGGTTTACTTCCCGTCGAAATTGGCGGCCGCGCTCTGCAGCCGCTCCAGGTACCGGGTGTTGATGGTTTCCATGCCGAGCAGCGCGACGAAGTCGGCGACGGCGAAATCGGGGTCGTGGGCCGGTTCGCCGCAGATCTCGGCGCCCAGGCGCAGGTAGCCGCGCAGCAGCGGCGGCATCTTGGGACGGCTCGGCGGGGTCATCTGGTCGAGGGAGAGTCCGTCGACGACGACCGCGTTGTACGGGTGCACGCGGCGCTCGGGGTCGCAGGCGTGGCGGCCCAGGAGCTGATCGCGCACGCCGCGCACGTTCACCCCGGCCGGATCGGTGGGCGAATCCTGCATCGGCACCGACACGCAGCCCATCACCCAGTCGTAGCCGGTGAGCTGGATGTAGTGCAGGATGCCCGCCCACATCAGGGTGAGCACCGAGCCGTTGCGGTGATCGGGCACCACGCAGGCGCGGCCCATCTCGACGATCCGGTTGCCCGTGGGATCGAGCTGGGTCAGATCGAACTCGGTGGCGGTGTAGTAGCCGCCCGCCGCGTCGACCTTGTCCGGCGGCAGCATGCGGTAGCAGCCGACGAACTGTTCGGAGAATTCGTCCCGAACCAGCAGGTGGTCGCAGTGCACGTCGAACTTGTCGGCATCGAGGCCGGTGGCGTTCTCCGGCATCTGGAAACCGGGCTCGGAGGCGAACACCTGGTAGCGCAGACGCTGCGCGGCTTCCCGGTGCTCGGCATCAGACGCGACGACCAAGGAGTACCGAGATTTCCCCACCCCGGAGTCCGGCGCCGGGGCGGTCAACACGGACGAAATTGTCATACTGCTGATGAAGCCAGCCCGAGCTGGCATCGGGGCGACACCTCAGTGTCGTGTCGATGCCCGTTCGGTGAACGAGATGGGAGTCACACCGGGCGTTTACCGACCCGCTGCCCATCGTTCGCCCACCTGCGGGTTTCTAGCCGAACACGACCGATTTCGGCGCTGGACCCGGTTCGCGATCGTGTATTTCGAGCGTTGCGAAACGTCGACGGCCCGCCGATTTCTCGACGGGCCGTTTCGGGGTGGATCAGGCGTGCACCCGCTCCTTGGTGGTCGCCGCGGTGGTGTCCGCCGACTCGACCTTCGCCGGTTCAGCCTTCACCGGCTCGACCTTCGCCGGCTCGACCATCGCACGCTCGGCCTCGTCGAAGCCGGGACGCGCGGTGCCGATGAACGCGACCAGCCAGCCGGCCACCGCGGCGAAGCGGTTGCGGAAGCCGACCAGGTACATCAGGTGCACGGCCAGCCACATCGCCCAGGCGATGGTGCCCTTGAACGTGATGCGCTCGTTGAGCTTCACCACCGCGCTGAAGCGGCTGATCACGGCCATGCTGCCCTTGTCCCAGTAGACGAACGGCGTGCCCGCGTCCTTCTTGCGACGGATGATGTCGGCGGCGTGGCGACCCTCCTGCATGGCGACCGGCGACTGGCCGGGGTAGCCGTTGAGCGAGGTCATGTCGCCGATGGCGTAGATGTCGGCGTGGCCGCCGACGGTCAGGTCCGGGTTGATCAGGATGCGGCCCGCGCGGTCGGTCTCGGCGCCGGTGGCCTCGGCCAGCAGCGTCGCGAAGCCGCCGACCTGCACGCCCGCCGACCACACCACCGTCTCGGCGGCGATCCGGCGCTCCATGCCCTCCTTGTCCTTGACCGTCACCTTGCCCTCGTCGATGTCGGTGACGAAGGTGCCGAGCAGCACCTCGACGCCGCTGTCGGTGAGCGAGCGCTTCGCGTATTCCGAGAGCCCACCGCCGAACGGCGGCAGCACCTCACCGGCACCCTCGACGAGGGTCACCGAAACCTGCTGGTGGAAGTGCCTTTTCGCGAGTTCCTTGATCTGGCCCGCCACTTCGACGCCGGTCGCGCCCGCGCCGACCACCACGAAGCTGAGCAGCCGGTGCCTGGTCACCTCGTCGGCGTTCTCGGCCAGGGCGAACACGTGGGCGATCTGATCGCGTAGGCGCTGGGCGTCGTCGATGGTCTTGAGCGAATAGGTCTTCTCGGCGAAGTCGTCGCGGCCGAAGTAGCTCTGGCTGGCCCCGGTGGCGGCGATCAGCGAGGCGTAGGCGATCTCGCGCGGGCCGTCGGCGGTCTCGTAGGTGAGGACCGCGTTGGCGGCGTCGATGCCGGTGACCTTGCCGAGGCGGACGTCGATCTCGGGGTGGCGGCGCAGTACGTTCTTGATCGGCGGCGCGATCTCCTCGGGCGCGAGCACGCCGGTCGCCACCTGATAGAGCAGCGGCTGGAACAGGTGCTCGGGCGTGCTCGAGATCAGCACGACACCGACTCGTGACTTGGCCAGTTGCTTGGCGGCGGCCAGGCCTCCAAAGCCCGAGCCGACGATGACGACATCTGTGTGTTCCATGACCACTCGCTCCAAGATCGCGTTCAAGACCGGTAATAAATCCTTTCCTATGAGTAAACGCGATGCGGAACGTAGATGTTTCCACTGCCTGGGCGCATAATAGAGATGACTCTTATCTGCATAACTCATCAATGGGAGGTACCTGGTGGAACTTCGACAGTTGGCCTACTTCGTGGCCGTCTGCGAGGAGCTCAGTTTCAGCCGCGCGGCCAACCGCTGCTTCATCTCCCAATCCGCGATCAGTCATCAGATCGCGAGACTGGAACGTGACCTCGGCGCGCAACTTTTCGAGCGCACCACCCGCGCCGTCGTCCCAACCGACGCGACCTCGCGCCTTCTGCCGCTGGCCAAGCAGATGCTGAGCCTGGAATCGGCGATCCGCGCCGCCGTGCGCACCACCGGACCGCGAATTCGCTTGGCCGCCAACATGTCTTTCGCCGCACCGTCGCTCTCGGCGATCGCCACCGCGCGGGCCGCCCACCCCGACGCCGAGATCGAGTACGTGATCAAACCGTTCCGCCAGCGGATCACCGCGGTGGCCGACGGTGACTGCGACCTGGCACTGATCCGCGGCAGCGTGGACCAGCCTGGCCTGGCGGTGGAGCAGCTATGGGTCGAAGACCTCGTGATCGCGATCTCCAGCAACCACCCCCTGGCCGAACGCGGCGCGGTCACTCTCGCCGATCTGAGCCCCTATCCGCTTCTGCTCCCCCCCGAGCAGGAGCAGGTGTTGTTGCACACACTGATCCGCTCAGCCTTCGCCGACCTCCCCACCGGCCCCACCTTCGGCCCCCCGATCCCGCCCGACCACACCGCCACCATGGAACTCCTCAACCGCCCCGAATCCTGGACGATCCTCTACGAGGGCCCCACCAAGGGCCTGCTCACCCTCGACCTCACCGACCACCGCCTTCGCATCCCGGTCTCAGCCGTCCTCCGCGAAGACGCCCGCGAAAACCCCATCGTCCAAACCCTCCTGGACGCCCTCCACCAGCACTGATGGGTGGCACCCTATGTGGTGTGATCAAAACGACCGTGTACCTCCCTGAGGAAATCGAGGTCCGGCTCGACGCCGAAGCAGCCGCGACCGGGGTGAGCAAGGCCGAACTCATTCGACGGGGGATCACCATGCTGCTCGACGCGTCCGAGAGGCCGAAACTCGATGAGCCGCTGCCGGTCTTCGACAGTGGGCAGTCACGCACTGCCGAGGAAATGAATGACGCCGTCTACGACCACATCAAGTCCCGGTCGTCCCGGCGATGATCGTCGTCGCTGATACGTCCGCCTTGTTCGCGGCCTTCGACAAAGGCCAGGCCGAGCACGCGCAGTCACTCCAGGTGATGGAGTCCGAAACGCTGCTGATTTCGCCACTCGTACTCACCGAACTCGATCGTCTGGTGCATCGCGACCTCGGCTTCGACGCCGCGATGCAGGTCACGGACGCCTTGATGAGGCGACTCATCGATGGCCGGTACAAGCTGGCCGAACTCGAGCACGTGGATCTCGATGCGGCACAGTCGGTTCGCGCGAAGTACGCAGCTCTGCGGCTCGATTTGGCCGATGCGGTCGGCGTCGCGCTCGCGGACAAGTACCGCACCAACAGCATTTTCACCCTCGACCAGCGAGACTTTCGGGCGATCGAGCCGTTGACGCCCGGCATGCGATCGTTCCGCATTCTGCCCGCGGATCTCTGACCCGCCGGATATCACCAGCGATTCGCGCGCAAAGCCTTGCGATAGCGGATCCAGCGACCGGTCGACGGGGCGGCCGCGCAACCGATCAGACCAGCCGCGATCAAGAACCCCACCGCCGCACCGACGGTCCCGAGGTAAACCTCCTCGACAGTGGCGGCGATGACGCAGCCGAGCGCATACAGCAGGACCGGAGCCGTCACGATCATCGCCATCACTCTGCCTGCCGTCCTGCCCTGCAGTAGCAGCACCCCGGCGGCGGATCCGAAAATTCCGGCGATGCCGAAGAGCACGATGGCGATCGCGTTGCCGTCCGTGTTGAGCCCGTTGCTCTTTGCCTGACTTGTCAAGAAGGCCACGAAGACGGTGAGGCACAGCAGAGCTACACCGATCAGGAGTGCTCCGATTCCGGCGGTCATGGCGGTCCCGCGCGACGGCACGCGTCTGGTCGGCGCGGCCTGCTGCCACGGCTGCGCGTAGGCGGCGGGCGCGCGTCGCGGATCGGCCACCATGGCACCGGGTGCCGGCTGCTGCCATGCCCCCTGGTCGAACTGCTCGGGCCATTGCCCCTGGCCTAACTGCTGCCCGTGACCGCTGGAGCCGTGCCGCTGATGCGCGGGATCGGCCCACGGTCGCTGTCCGTGTTCGCCGGAGCTGTGCCCCTGGCGCGCAGGGTCGGTCCACGGTTGGCGCACGGTCGGTGCGGCGACATGTCTGCCTTCCAGCGCATCCCGGAACGCGTCGGTGAATTCCGTTGCACTGCTGAATCTCTCGTCGCGCCGCTTGGCCATTGCTCGCGCGATCACGCTGTCTACCGCAGGTGGCAGATCGGATCTGACCAGGGTGAGGCGCGGTACCGGCTGCGACAGGTGGCCCGCGACCACCTGGCCGGGGTTGGTGGCGGTGTAGGGCGGGTGGCCGGCGTACATAGCGAACAGGGTGCAGGCCAGGGAATACTGGTCGCTGCGGTGGTCGACGATCTCGCCGGAGAGTTGTTCGGGTGAGGCGTAGGCGAGGGTGGCGGTGAACGTGCCGGTCGCCGTGAGCTGGGTGTTGGCGGTGGTGACGCGGGCGATGCCGAAATCGGTGAGTACCGCGCGGAGTTCGCGGCCGTGTTCGGCGTCGGCGATCAGGATGTTGCCGGGCTTGACGTCGCGGTGCAGCACGGCGTGCCGGTTCGCGTAGTCGAGCGCCGCGGCCGTCTCACCGACCAGCCGCGCGGTGACCCCGGGCTGGTGCGCGTGCGAATCCCAAGCGGCGGCATCGGTTCCGCGGATGTACTGCATCGCGATCCACAGATACCCGTCGTCGCTACCCCGGTCGTATACCCCGACGATGCTCGAATGGTCCAGCTGGGCAACGACATCGGCCTCGCGCTCGAACCGGCGCTGCAGCTCCTGATCGGCTGAGAACTCCCGATTCAGCAGTTTCAGCGCGACGCTGCGCGGCAGCCGTGGATGCCTGGCGAGGTAGACCGTGCCCATCCCGCCCTGTCCCAGTACACCTTCCACCTGGTACCCAGCGAAATCAGCCCCCGCCTGCAGCACAACCACTCCTCACTGTCCCCACTCGCAGTCTCGCACGCTACCCGCGCGCACAGCTTTCGGCCATCTACCCAGCGCCGTCCGGACACAGCCGTCAGGCGATCCACCTCGTCGACGTCCGCCGGTCAGTCGCGACCGGTGGGGTTCAGCGGTGCGCCGACCAGCGCATACGCCACCGAGGTATGCAGCGTGAGCATGTCGTGATCCTCGTCCTCGATCGCCCACGCCATCTCTTCCACGGCTCGGACCAGCGCCCAGCCACGGGCCCGTTCGGGGTCGACATCCAGAGCTGCGGCGGTGGCGGCGACGACGGTATCCGCGTGTTCTCGCGTCGGATTCGACTGGATCTGGATCATGAGCAGGAAGCCCGCGTCGAAGGCTGCCTCACCGAGGCACGGTTTGGGGTCGATCAGCAGCCACGGTTCACGTTCGGCGGCAACGATATTGCCGAGATGGGTGTCGCGGTTGACGATCAGCAGCGGGCCGTCGGACGCGGCCAGTTCACCGCACCAGTAGTCGACACGCTCGCGCAGTTGGGACGAAAGAAGTTCGGCCAGTGCCGGATTCGGTGTGGTCAGCCGATCACGCAGGCCTGCGACAAGTTCGGTGGCCAGCGGGAAGGGCGGGAATCCCGCGGGGACCGTGCTGGCCGGCCGCCGCAATCGGCGATACAGCCCGCACGCGAACGCGACCTTCTCCGCGTTCTCCGGTCGCCCCTCGAGACTCGGAAACCCTGGCTGGTGCAGTAATTCCGTTCCGGGACGCGCCCATTCGAGCAACAGCGCACCGCTGCCGGGGTCGAAGTCGAGCAACCGGACAGCACCGTCACCCGCGTAGACGTGCAGCGCCGACGCCTCGGCAACGTTCTCCTCGTCCACCATCGGCACCTTCAACACCGCCCACGACCGATCCGCACGCTGCGCGGCCGCCACATAGGCATGCGTCCCGCCCCGAAACGGCGCGGACAACCCCGTCAGCCCCCAGCGCTCCGCCAAACCCGCAACCACACCGGGCAATTCATCGATCCACCGCGCCCCGACCCGCCCGAACACCTCCCGGACCGTCTCCTCGACCTCCGTAGGCAACACCACACGTCCCAACGACATCAACCCAGCCTGCCCACACCGACCGCGCAGGTCAAACTCCTGGTCGGACCCCTTCTAACCGAGCTCGACCTGCTAACCCGTACACCGCGGCGCGCCGCTCAGCGAGGGCAGCAGCGTGCACCGGAGGATGGCCGAGAGGTCGGCATCGATCGTGTCGAAGCTCGTGCTCCCGATGACGGCGGATCCAGTTCCGAGCGGGACGCAGATCGGCGGGCGGGAGCCACTGTCAGAAAGCCAGCGCGGCCCAGGGGATTTCGATCGAGAAGGGGTAAGGGAAGGAGATGCCCGCGCCGGATTCGGGGACCCACTCGCCCGCCAGTAGGTAGTTGGCGTTGCGGAGTGGCCGGACTCCTGGCGGCAGCTCGGCATGGCCGATTTCGAGGATGTACACGCGAAGGGCACCGATACCGGTGAGGTCTGGTGTCAGGTCGACTTCCCAGTACGAGGCGATGCAGGCGCTCGCGTAGCGGGCCTTCTTCGCTTCTATTTCGGACGGGGTATTCGATGGTGACAGCACCTCGCCGACCAGCACGGTGTCGGTGGCGCGGACATCGGAGCCCGGCGGAAGGCAGCGATGCACGAGGAAGTCCGGGGTGACGAAGTCTGATTTCCCGGTGCTACCGAAGAAGACGTTGGTTTCGAAATTTGCCCGCCAACGCCCTTCAGGAGGCGCGGACATTTCGTCTCGAGCACAACGTTCGAGTTCGTTGGTCAGACGGCGCATTGCGGTCTGGTGCTCACCCGGTCGGGCGTCGGCGGGCCGGTTACCGAACCCCCGGCGCACCCAGACGACTCGCCCGTCCCACAGCTCGATCTGATCAGCGATCTCCTCGGGAAGTTGCTCCAGCTCTTCCCACGTCATGAATTCAGGCAGGTCAGGACGCTCGACACCGGGTAGGGACATACGCGTCACAATAGTCAGCCACACACGGCAACGGCCCGCGAAACCGGTCCGCGCGTGCGCGGGAACAGGTTTCGCGGGCCGAGGTCAACTCAACCGGGTGGCGATCAGCCCTTGTGGGACTTCACGGCCTCGGTCAGCTGCGGGGAGACGTTGAACAGGTCGCCCACGATGCCGTAGTCGGCGATCTCGAAGATGGGTGCTTCCTCGTCCTTGTTGACAGCGACGATGGTCTTCGAGGTCTGCATGCCGGCGCGGTGCTGAATGGCGCCGGAGATGCCGAGTGCGATGTAGAGCTGGGGGGAGACGGTCTTGCCGGTCTGACCCACCTGGAACTGGCCCGGGTAGTAGCCCGAGTCGACCGCGGCACGCGAGGCGCCGACAGCGGCACCCAGCGAGTCGGCCAGCGCCTCGACGACCGCGAAGTTCTCGGCGGAACCGACACCGCGGCCACCGGAGACCACGATGCTCGCCTCGGCGAGATCGGGGCGGTCGCCACCGACGATCGGGTCACGCGAGATGACCTTCACGACGCCGTCTTCCTGCGCCGGAACCTCGACGACGACCTGCTCGCCCGCGCCGGCCTGCGGAGCGGACTCGATCGCACCCGGACGGATCGAGATCACCGGCACGTCGCCGGTGGCCTTGGCGTCGACGGTGAACGCGCCACCGAAGATGGAGTGCACAGCGGAGCCGTCGGCGTTGACGCCGATGACGTCGACGAGCAGACCGGAGCCGATGCGCGCGGCAAGGCGGCCCGACACCTCCTTGCCCTCGGCGGTGGCGGCGACCAGCACGGCGGCGGGCGCGGCGGAATCGACCAGGCCGGCCAGGACGTCGACCTTCGGGGTGACCAGGAAGCCCTCGATGTCGTCGGACTCGGCGACATAGATCTTCTCGGCGCCACCGGCGGCCAGCGCGGCGGCCAGCTTGTCGGCGGTACCGGCGGGGCCGGTCACGACGGCGGCGGGCTCGCCCAGCGCACGGGCGGCGGTGAGCAGTTCGGTGCTGACCTTCTTCACGGCACCGTCGGCGTGCTCGATGAGCACAAGTACTTCAGCCATTAGTTCTTTCTCCTTAGAAGTCTCGGACGGCGCCGGATCAGATGATCTTCTGACCGATGAGGTAGGACGCGATCTGGTTGCCGCCCTCGCCCTCGTCCGCGATCTTCTCGCCCGCGGTGCGAGCCGGCTTCGGGGTGGCACCGGTGACCTGGGTGCCCGCGTTGGCGACACCGACGGTCTCCGGGTCGACGCCCAGGTCGGCCAGGGTGAAGACCAGAACTTCCTTCTTCTTCGCGGCCATGATGCCCTTGAAGGAGGGGAAGCGAGGCTCGTTGATCTTCTCGGTGACCGAGACGATCGCGGGCAGCGACGCCTCGAGCTTGAAGACGCCCTCGTCGGTCTCGCGCTCGCCGGTGATCTTGTCGCCGTCGACGGTGAGCTTGCGCAGGTGCGTCAGCTGCGGGATGCCGATGTACTCCGCGATGATCGCGGGCACGGCACCGGCGCGGCCGTCGGTGGCCTCGTTGCCGGCGATGACCAGCTCGACACCCTCGACCTGGCCGAGCGCGGCGGCAAGCACGTAGGCGGTCTGCACGGCGTCGGAGCCGTGGATCGCCGGGTCGTTGATGTGGATGGCTTTGTCGGCGCCCATGGACAGCGCCTTGCGGATGGCCTCGTTGGCGCGGTCGGGACCGGCGGCCAGCACGGTGACCTCACCGCCCTGTGCCTCCTTGATCAGCAGCGCTTCCTCGACGGCGCGCTCGTTGATCTCGTCGAGCACCGCGTCGGCGGCTTCGCGATCGAGGGTGTAGTCACCATCGGTCAGCTTGCGCTCGGACCAGGTATCGGGGACCTGCTTGATGAGTACGACGATGTTCGGCATCGGTCTTCGTCGACCTCCTTCTGGGGACACGTGTGTGGTGGGGCCGCACGAGCTCAGCCGTACGTCCGTGTGAGATATCTAGCTCAGTTCGGAACACTACCCTACGCTAAGTTACCCGTGGGTAACCTACCTGCGCAAGAGGTCCCTGACTCCTGCGTGAACCGGCGGTACCAGTAACCTCGGAGCAATGAGCGAGGCTGTGATCCCTGCCGCACCTGTGGCCGCCACACATGAACCACTGCCGTTGACCGGCGAGCGGACGGTGCCCGGCATCGCCGAGGAGAACTACTGGTTCCGTCGGCACGAGATCGCCTATGCCCGCCTGCTCGATCGCTGCACCGGCAAGATCGTGCTCGAGGCAGGCTCGGGCGAGGGCTACGGCGCCGACATGATCGCGGGCGTCGCACAGCGCGTCACCGGTCTGGACTACGACGAGGGCGCTGTCGCCCACGTGCGCGCGCGCTACCCGCGCGTGGAGATGATCCAGGGCAACCTCGCCGCACTGCCCCTCGACGACGAATCCGTCGACGTCGTGGTGAATTTCCAGGTCATCGAACACCTTTGGGACCAGGGACAGTTCCTGCGCGAGTGCCTGCGCGTGCTCCGCCCCGGCGGCGTGCTGCTGATCAGCACCCCGAACCGGATCACCTTCTCCCCCGGTCGCGACACCCCGCTCAACCCGTTCCACACCCGCGAACTCAACGCGACCGAGCTCACCGAACTGCTCGTCGACGCCGGGTTCGCCGTCGCCGAGATGCTGGGCGTGCACCACGGCGCGAGCCTGAAAGCCCTCGACGCCAAGCACGGTGGGTCGTTCATCGACGCCCAGATCGAGCGCGCGCTGGCCGGTGAGCCGTGGCCCGCCGATCTCACCGCCGACGTCGCCGCCGTGACCATCGACGATTTCGACCTGCGCCCGGGCGATATCGACGCGAGCCTGGATCTGGTCGCGATCGCCGAAAAGGCAACACGTTGACCGATTCTCGCTCCGCCGTGCCGGGTCAGTTCACGCTGGTTCTGCACTCCCACCTGCCCTGGCTCGCCCATCACGGGCGCTGGCCGGTCGGCGAGGAATGGCTCTACCAGTCCTGGGCCGCGTCGTATCTGCCGCTGGTTCGGGTGCTGAAAAATCTTGCCGCCGAAGGGCGTTCGCATCTGCTGAGCCTCGGCATCACGCCCGTGCTCGCCGCGCAGCTCGACGATCCGCACTGCCTCGCGGGCATGCACCACTGGCTGGGCAACTGGCAGTTGCGCGCCGACGAAGCGTCGATGTCGGGGAACGTGGCGCTGGGCCGTCACGAACATCGCCTCGCCGCAACGGCTTTGGCCGACTTCGACCAGAACTGGCGTCACGGCGGTTCACCGGTGTGGCGTTCGCTGATCGACGCCGACGCGATCGAACTGCTCGGCGGACCCCTCGCGCACCCGTTCCAGCCGCTGCTCGACGCGCGCCTGCGCCAGTTCCAGCTCACCGAGGGCCTGGCCGACGCGCGACTGCGCTGGGGCACCACGCCCACCGGTATCTGGGCACCCGAATGCGGCTACACCCCCGGCATGGAGCAGGGGTACGACGCCGCGGGCATCACCCACTTCATGGTCGACGGTCCGTCGCTGCGCGGCGACACCTCGCTCGGCAGGCCGGTGCGCGAATCCGACGTGGTCGCCTTCGGGCGCGACCTCGCCGTGAGCTACCGGGTCTGGTCGCCCAAACAGGGCTATCCCGGCCAGAGCGCCTACCGAGATTTCCATCACTACGACCACGCGACCGGACTCAAGCCCTCGCGCGTCACCGGCAAGACGGTCGACGGTCCTGACAAGGCCCCTTACGATCCCGAATTGGCGGCCGAAGCGGTCACCCGCGACGTCGCCGACTTCGTCGAGACCGTCCGCGCCCGGCTGATCGAGGAGTCCGCGCGGATCGGCAGGCCCGCCCTCGTGGTGGCCGCCTTCGACACCGAACTGTTCGGGCACTGGTGGCACGAAGGGCCGCAGTGGCTGGAGCAGGTGCTGCGCGCGCTGCCCGAAGCGGGTGTGAATGTCGGCACCCTCGCCGATGCCCGCGAGAACGGCTTCGTGGGCGAACCTGTGCAGCTCAACGACTCCTCGTGGGGTTCCGGCAAGGACTGGCGGGTCTGGGCGGGCGACCAGGTTGCCGACCTCGTCGAGCTCAATGCCGACATCGTTCGACTCGCCATGGACACCCTCGACAAGGTGCGCCGCGACGGCTCCCTGCGCGACCCGGTCGCCGATCAGTTGCTGCGCGAGGCGATTCTCACGGTGTCCAGCGACTGGGCGTTCATGGTCAGCAAGGACTCGGCCGCCGGGTACGCACGCGATCGCGCGCACGAACACGCGCACGCGGTCCGTGAGCTAGCCGAGGCGATCGGGGCCGGACAGTTCGCCAAAGCGACCCGTCTCGCGGCAGGATGGGCGATGGCCGACGGATTCTTCCCTGGTCTGGACGCGCGGCGGTTGCCGACCGCTGTCCCGCCGGCCGCCGCTGAAGGATTTCAATGAAGATTTTGATGGTGTCGTGGGAGTACCCGCCGGTCGTGGTCGGTGGGCTCGGGCGGCATGTGCATCACCTGGCCGTCGAGCTGGCCGCGGCTGGTCACGAGGTCGTGGTGCTGGCGCGCCGACCGACGGGGACCGACTCGGTCACCCACCCCACGCACTCCTACATCGCCGACGGGGTGCTCGTCGTCGCGGTGGCCGAGGACCCGCCGTGCTTCGACTTCGGCGAGGACATGCTCGCCTGGACGTTGGCCATGGGCCACGCGATGGTGCGGGCCGGGGTCGCGCTCGGCAAGCCCGGCGTCGGCGAGGGCTGGACGCCCGATGTGGTGCACGCGCACGACTGGCTCGTCGCGCATCCCTCGATCGCGCTGGCCGAGTACTACGACGTGCCGCTCGTCTCGACGATCCACGCCACCGAGGCCGGGCGCCACAGCGGCTGGGTATCGGGCCGGGTCAACAAGCAGGTCCACTCGGTGGAGTGGTGGCTGACCAACGAGTCCGATCAGCTCATCACCTGCTCGACCTCCATGCAGGACGAAGTCGAACGCCTCTACGGACCCGAGTTGGCTCCGATCACGGTGATCCGCAACGGCATCGACGTCGGCTCGTGGACCTTCCGCCCCCGCGCGCCACGCTCCGGCCCGCCGCGCCTGCTCTACGTCGGCCGCCTCGAATACGAGAAGGGCGTGCAGGACGCGATCGCCGCCCTCCCCCGCATCCGCCGCGCCCACCCCGGCACCACGCTCACTGTCGCCGGCGTCGGCACCCAGTTCGAGTGGCTGCGTGAACGCGCCCGCGTGCACCGCGTCGCCCGCGCCGTCCACTTCGTCGGCAGCCTCGGCCACGACGAACTCCTCGGCTGGCTGCACGGCGCCGACGCGATCGTCCTGCCGAGCCGCTACGAACCCTTCGGCATCGTCGCCCTCGAAGCCGCCGCCGCGGGCGTCCCCCTGATCGCCTCCACCGCAGGCGGTTTGGGCGAAGCGGTCATCGACGGCGTCACCGGCGCGTCCTTCGCCCCCGCCGACATCGACGGCCTGGTAGACGCCACCCGCGCCACCCTCGACGACCCGTCCACCGCCCAGGCCCGCGCCCACACCGCCCGGGCCCGCCTCACCGCCGACTTCGCCTGGGACGTAGTAGCCGCCGAAACCGCCCAGGTCTACACCGCCGCCAAACGCCGGGTCCGCACCTCCCTCGGCCGCCCCGACATCGTGGAAAGGCCACTCCCGGAACGAGATCCGAAATAGGAGCGTGAGCAATTCAGGTGCACCGCCAGGTGCTGTCTGTGCCACGACATGGCGGTTTACGAGAACTACGAACGATGCACACGCCGAATATTCGAGCTACTGCAAACGACCCAAGCTCGATGTCCGGGAAAACCACGCTTCCTGCGGAGCGCGGGGAATTGGAGTTCCTGTCTGCAGTCCAGTTCGAACTCGAGCATCTCTATCGTTGGACAGAAGACGACTTCACCAGTGTCTCGTGGAACTTGCAGCACGAATATCACAGGGTCTTGGATGCGGCAACAAGCATTCATTTTGGGTCCCCGCGGCGCCGAGCAGGTCGGCCTCGACCAGACGGAAACAGCCGAATAGTTCGACTGCCGCGCAGAGGAGTTCTGGGCGGTTCATCCGCGATGGGTGAGGTGAGAGTAGTGGTTCGGATCTAGGGTCGCGGGGTCTGGACAATTGCCTTCGATTCGAGGAGAGCCGATGCCTCTGCAGCCGATGTCTGATCTGCCCGCCGCGACCATCGGGTTCCGGGCCAGCGGGACGGTGACTGCCGACGACTATGTGAGCGTGCTCGATCCGGCGATCAGGAAGGCCGTCGAGCACGAGGAGCCGATCAACCTGGTCTATGTGCTCGGCGAGGAATTCGACGGGTATTCGTTGGGGGCCATGGCGAAGGATCTGGAGTTGGTGAAGGTCCCGCGGGACATGTGGGGGCGGATCGCGTTGGTCACCGATCACCGGGTGTTGGGCGAGGCTGTACATCTGCTTGGGTTTCTGATTCCGGCGCAGGTGCGGGTGTTTCCGGTGGCCGACGAGGGGGATGCGCTCGCCTGGGTTCAGTGAACCGCGCGGGGTCGCGCTGAGGGCTTGCTCCGGCTCATACCGGGTGGAGTCCGCCGCCGTGGTAGCGGGTGGCGGCGTTCCAGAGGAAGAAGCTGTCGATCCCCGCGTCTCGGGTGGCGTCGACCTGCGCACGGAGTTCGGCGTCGCCGTAGGTGACTCCGAGGCTGAAGTCCTGGAGCCAGGGGACTACTTTCGCGACGGTGCCCGCCGTGGCGGCCTGGAAGTCCTTCAGTGAGCGGAAAACGATGTCGTAGGGCTGGGCGTTGGGGTTGGTGACGCCGTATTCGCCAGGGCCCCAGTGGGAGGGGTAGATCATCGGGGCCACGTAGTCGACACTGCGGGACATGAGGGGGATGTCCTGGGCGATCTCGTCAGGACGGGTGGACGCGATTCCGTACACGGCGGCGCTCAGGTGGGCGCCTGCGAGGTGCACGGGGTAGCGGCTCTGGGCGAGGAAGTCGGCGACCGCGGCGGTGGGGGTGTCGGTGAGGCCGGCGAAGTGCATGCTGGTCAGGCTGCCGTCGGGGCGGCGGACGTAGTCGTACATGATGCCGTCGAAGCCGAGCTGGGCGGCTTCGATCGCGAGGTCGATGTTGTAGCGGCGGACGTCGGGGTGCGCGACATTGGTGAAGGCGATCGGGCCGTAGTGGCTGGAATAGGGCTGACCGGTGGGGTTTTGGACGACCCAGTCGGGTCGGCCGCTGTGCCAGGCCCAGGCGGCCACGGTCGGGTCGCGGAACGCGACGATGCGGCCGACCACCTGCAAGCCCATGTCGTGCAACTGCCGCAGGGCCGACGGTGCGTCGTAAATCGCGGCGACAGCACCGGATTCGCGAGCGAGCGGCACCTGGGAGTCGTAGCCGACGACGCCGTCCTCGTCCTTGATATCGAGCTGGACGGTGTCGATACGCCCTTCGCGAGCGAGATCGAGTACGGCCTCGCGCAGACCCTCGTGCGACCACGCGTGCGCGGTGACGTGCACGGCGCGCATCCGCGGCAGCGCGAACGATGTGACGGCAATACTGCTGCTCTGATTGCCCGCGGCGTCCACCGCGATGACCTCCACGGCAGGTGCCCACGGCACTTCGAGCTCGAAGGCCCCGTCCGGCGCGGGAGTCACCACCGCCGAGCCGATGGACACCCGCACCGCGTCGATCGCGGTGCCGCGCACTGTGATCGGCGCGCGATACGAACGCGCGGCCTCGAGCGGTGTCACCTGGAGTATCGGCGACGCGGTGTCTGTAGCGGGTAGTTCGTCGGACCTACCCAGTGCGAATCCGGCCAGCAGGGCCGCTATCACCACGGTGACTACGGCAACCGTGGCGATGGTCGCCCATCGCCGTCGATCGACCGACTCGAGCCGCAATCCCACCGCCTACCCCGCCTTCCACTGCCGTTGTCAGGCCACTATCCCGCAGTTGCCGCGCGGGTTGCCGGTTATCGACAAGATCAACTGAAAACCTTTGCGGGCGCGTTATATTGACTCGATGTCAGGCAGTTCGAACACGGTGATCCGACTCCTGCCTGCGCTCTTGCTGGCTGCGGCACTCACCGCGTGCGCCGCGGCACCACCGTCGGCTCCGCCCGAACCACCAGCCGTGCCCCCGACGACAGCGAAACCCGCACCACCGAACCCGGCCGATATCGCCGCCAACGAACTGGGTTTCGTCCCGATCCTGATGTATCACCAGATCACCCCTAACCCGGCAGGCGAGTACGACCAGTCCCCGGCGGAGTTCCGGGACGAACTCGAACGGCTGTACCGCGAGAGCTACCGTCCGGTGACCGCCGCGCAGTACATTTCGGGCGACCTCGACCTGCCCGCAGGCACCCACCCGGTGGTACTCACCTTCGACGACTCCACCAGCAGCCAGCTCAGCTTCACCGACACCGGCACAGTGTCCCCGGACAGCGCCGCCGGCATCCTCGCCGAATTCGGCGCCCGCTACCCAGATTTCCGGCCCGTTGCCACCTTCTACGTCAACAACGAGCCCTTCGGCGGCGACCCGCGCGCATTGCCATGGCTGGCGGCGAACGGCCACGAAATCGGCGCGCATACAGCCGATCACGCGAATCTCGCGAGCCTGGATGCCGCCGGCGTGCAACGCGAACTCGTGCAGAACGTGCGCGCGGTGACCGCGGCCACGCCCGCGATCACCGTGCGCACCATGGCATTACCGCTCGGCGTGTATCCCCGCGATCACGCGCTGGCCACCGCGGGCAGCTGGGACGGCACCGCTTACCGCTTCGACGCCGTGCTGCTGGTGGGCTCCAACCCCGCCCCCGCCCCGTACGGCGCGGTCGACCCCGGCGGCGTGCCGCGCATCCGATCCGGTCGGGGCGCGGTCCCGTTCGACTCGGCCCATTGGCTGGACTGGCTCGCCGCCAACCCGGACCAGCGCTACACCGCCGACGGCGACCCGGCTCGCATCTCCTTCACCAGCCAGCGCGCGACGGAACTCGACGCGCGCTGGCTGGACCGAGCCAACCCGTACTGACGTCGGCGCGCACGCCACTGAACGCGGTCAGGCGTACCTCCGGCCGTGCGCAGCGGAGGAGTGCTGATCAGGCGTCCGGGGTGAAGGTGAAGATTTCGCCCAGCCGGGTGGCCACGACCACTTCACCCTCGGGGCCGATGGAGGTGCCCGTGGTGGTGCCCGTTGCGCCCGGAAGCGGGTCGGAGTCGATGGTGTTGCCCGTGGCAGTGTCGAAGGTGATGAGGTTCAGACCCGCGCCGATGGCGGCGACGGTGTAGCCGATGTCGCCCGCGGTTTGAGCGGGAGTACCGCGAAGCGCGAGATCCTTACGCTCCCAGACGATTTCGGCGCTGTCGTCATTGTCGCGCAAGGCTGCCAGGTAGCCGTCGTCGCCTGCGGGGATGATCAGATCGCCCGCGACCGAGATGCCGCCGCGCGGCGCCCACGGCAGGGGCTGGACCCAGCGGGTGGCGCCGTCGGCGGTATCGAGTGCGATGAGCCGCTTGCTGTTGTCGCCGATGTAGACGGTGTCGCCATCGGCGGACAGCGCGGGGCTGGTGGCGCTGCCATCGGTGAGGATCTCCGCGCTCCACTCCTGGGACACGCTGCCGTCGGCGTAGCGCATCGCACGCAGCGCGGCCGCCTGCTTGCCCGGCTCCCAGACTGTGACGAAGAAGCGGCCGGTCGACGGGTCGACGGCGGTCGTGTTGGCGACGGCACAGCGCGGGCCGCCGGTCCCGCAGTCATCGAGACCGTCGCCGGAAGCGGGACGGGTGAGACCGGGGTACTTCAGGAAGTCGGGTTCGCCGAGCAGCTGCACCGTCGGCACCTCACGGCCACCGGTCTGACGACTCAGCACGTCGACCTGACCGGACTGCGTCACCGTCAGCACGTTGCCGTCGCCGGTGAACTGGATAGCCACCGGCACCCCCGCGACCGGGGTGCGCCAGCGCGGCTGACCGAGGTAGTTGAACGAATTCACCGCGCCGTCGTCGCCGACGTAGACATTGCTGACCCCGTCGAGCACGGTCGGCGCTTCGATCGTGGAGGGCCCGAGCGGGTTGCAGAAGCGTTTGCGGCCGGTGAGCATCTGGAAGGAGAAGATCGCGCAGTTGCCGGTGCTCGTGGTGACGAACATCTGTCCTTCGGCACCGATCGTCAACGGCTGGGCGATCGGGCCGCCCACCGGACGTGACCAGCTCAGCGACACCGCGTCCGCACCCGGCACCGGGCTACTGCTCGCATTACCGGCATCGTGATGCGTTGCGGGCCAACCCTTTCCGGCGCCGACCGTGATGTCGTCCACATCGGTGCCGCACCCAGCCAGCGCCACCACACCGGCGGCAGCGAGCGAGGCAACGACGCGAGTCCGAGTTCGCACCTGCTGATCTCCCTGTGTAATCGGGGTATGGCACGGTAAGTGTGCCCTGCGAAAGTACTCTGTGTACCCGACGACCGAATCCCCGGGGCTGGCCCGGCGGGATCATGACGGGAGAGTAGTTCGTGACGAGCATGTGGGGCGCGCCGCTGAGCGCGCGCTGGCGTGGATCACGCCGCCGCGATCCGCAGCAGGCCCGGTTCCTGACCAGGGATTCGCTGCGGTGGGTGCTCGCCAACCGCGCCTACACCCCCTGGTACCTGGTGCGTTACTACCGCCTGGCCAAGTTCCGCCTGGCCAACCCGCATATCGTGCTGCGCGGAATGGTGTTCCTCGGCCGCAATGTGGAAATCCACGCGACCCCGGAATTCGCGCGGATGGAAATCGGGCGCTGGGTGCACATCGGCGACGGCAACGCCCTGCGCTGCCACGAGGGCTCGCTGCGCATCGGCGACAAGGTGGTGTTCGGCAAGGACAACGTCGTCAACACCTACCTCGACATCGAGATCGGCGAATCGACGCTGGTCGCGGACTGGTGCTACATCTGCGACTTCGACCATCGCATGGACGACATCAACATGCCCATCAAGGACCAGGGCATCGTGAAGAGTCCCGTGCGGATCGGTCCCGACACCTGGATCGCGGCGAAGGTGACCGTCTTGCGCGACACCCGGGTCGGCCGCGGTTGCGTGCTCGGCGCGCACGCGGTGGTGCGTGGGGATGTCCCCGACTACAGCATCGCGGTCGGCGCTCCCGCCAAGGTCGTGAAGAACCGCAAGGTGGCGTGGGATGCCAGTGCCGAGGAGCGCGAGGCGTACATGGCCGCGCTGGCCGACATCGAGCGCAAGAAGAACGCCGCCGCTCAGGCCTGACCGCCGTGCGATTCGGCCGGTTCACTCGAATCGGCCGAATCAAACCGGGGCGCGGTGAGTCGGGCTGACACGGCCGCCGAATTCAGTGTTTCTGTCGGTGGGTATCGGTACGGTCAGCGGCGTGGAGAGCTATGCGGCGCTGCTGCGGGGAATCATGCCGACCAACCCGAACATGCGCAACGAGAAGTTGCGCGGGGTGTTCGAGGGGCTCGGCTTCGAGAAGGTCGTCTCGGTGCTCTCGAGCGGCAATGTCGTCTTCCGCACCGCTGACGACCCCGCCGACCTGGAAGAGCGCATCCAGCAGGCGCTCAACGCCGAACTCGGTATCCCCGGCGGCACCATCATCCGCAGCCACCCCGAACTCCGCGCCCTGCTCGACCGCGACCCCTTCGCGGGCCTCCCCCACGAACGCGGCTCCTACCTCACCGTCACCTTCTTCAAAGCGAAGATGCGCGAAGCCGATACCGAAGCCTTCGCCGACGACTCGCTCACCCGCGTCATCGGCTACGACCGCGAGGCCCGCGCCTTCCTCACCGTCAACGACAACAGCGTCGGCAAAACCCCCGACTTCATGGCCCGCCTGGAGAAGACCTACGGCAAGGACATCACCACCCGCACCTGGCTCACGGTGCAGCGCGTGGTGAAGAAGATGGAAGGCTGAACGGCACTTCAGACGAAGGCAGGCCTGTGGAACCACACCGAGCACCTGTCAGTGGGTGGCGGCGACCGCTCGGCAAAGGAAGACGACACCTGCGCGGCCGATGCGGGTGATCACCAGCGTGTAGGGGGTCGAGCCCCGTTGTTTGAGCTTTTTGCGGAGCGCGTCGGGGTCGACGTCGACTCCACGGATCAGGATCTCGAGCGAGCCGCAGTCACGGCGCGCGAGCTCCTGACGCAGCGTCTTCTCGCGAAGTTCGAAGCGGTCCTCGATGCGAAACCCGCGCATGCCAGCGGGGACCGTGTCGCCGGTGAGGTAGGCGATCTGTGGGTCCAGTTGCCAGAGACCGTGTTTCGCGGCGTAGTGGCGGACCAGGCCCGCGCGGACGACCGCTCCGTCGGGGTCGACGATGAAGTCACCGGGGGCGCGGTCGGGAATGTCGTCGGGGGCGGCGTCGGTGAGAGTTGTTGTCGTGCCCCGGGAATCGAGGACGGTCGCGCGGCGGGTGATGCCGGGCTCGGTCAGCCCGGGCGACCAGAGGCAGGCTTCGCGGACCGCGCCGTCAAGGGAGACGATTTCCACTTCGCCTGCCCAGCCGAGGCGGTCGAAATCGAGGCCGGGCGCGGATTTCACGGCGATGTCGCGGCCCGCGTAGGCGGCGAGCAGATCCGGGAGTGGGGGTTGGAGTTTCGCGGGATCGTAGGTGCGGCGACCATCGGATCGACGCGCGGGATCGGCGATGATCACGGTGTCGCGGGTGCTCGGCACCAGGGCGTCAGCCTTGGCCAACACAACGTTTCGGCCGTCAGCCGCTGAGGAAACGGCATCCGAAATCGCCGCCGACACCGGACCGACCCCGAGATTGTGTGCGGCCATGGCCAAGCGGACATCCTCGAGATCGCTGCCGATCACCGCCGGACAGGCCGCGGCCAGCTCGGACAGTTCCGCACCGATCGAACAGGTGACGTCGTGTACCGCGCGACCGGCCAATCGGGCCGCCCGATGCCGGGCGACGAGCGCGGGCGTGGCCTGTTGCAACGCGTCGTCGGTGAACAACCACTCGCCCGCCGCCGGCAGCTTCACCACGGCCTTGCGGCGCAGCCGCACCGTCTCGATCAGCGCCGCGGCGCGATCACCGTGCGAACGACGCACCTGCTCGATATCGCGCAGGTGCGTCGCGGGGGTCAGCTCCAGCCGGTCGACCTCGGCGAGCGCGGCACGGCCTGCCGCGCTGCCGAGATAGGCGACATCGTCGCGGCCGAAGCGATAGCCCACTTACTTCTGCGCCGCGCCCGGCTTCACGCCGGTGATCATCGCGTTGTAGAAGAACTCGCGCGGCACGACCTTGCGCAGCACGTTCTCGTCCAGCCAGCTCAGGCCCAGCCATGCGCGGTACTGCGCCAGGCGGTACGGCATGGTCAGCTTCTCGTCGGGGACGGCGGCCTCGAAGGTGCGCACCGGCCAGCCCCACAGGGCCGCGGCGAGTTCTTCGGTGGTGGCTTTCACATCGACCGCACCCGCGGACTTCGCCATCTTCTCGAGATCGCTCGGGTCGAAGGTGTGCAGGTCGACGACGGCCTCGAGGGCGGCGGCGCGGGAGGATTCGTCCAGCTCGGTCTGCGGACGACGCCAGCCGGCCAGGAACGGCAGCTTGGTGATCTCGGTGGTCACCTTCCAGGTGGCCTGGCCGAGGCGGCGGGCGTAGATGTTGCCGATGGTGGTCGGCTCACCGGCGAAGACGAAGCGTCCGCCCGGCTTGAGCACGCGCAGGCACTCCTTGAGCGCCAGCTCCACATCGGGGATGTGGTGCAGCACGGCGTGGCCGCAGACCAGATCGAAGGTGTCGTCGTCGTACGGGATGGTCTCGGCGTCGGCGACGCGACCGTCGACATCGAGGCCGAGGTGCTCGGCGTTGCGCAGCGCGACCTTCACCATGCCGGGCGAGAGGTCGGTGACCGAACCGGACTTGGCCACGCCCCCCTGCATCAGGTTGAGCAGGAAGAACCCCGTGCCACAGCCCAGCTCGAGCGCGCGCTCGTACGGCAGCGGAGCCGGGCCGACGGCGAGGTCGAACCGGCCGCGCGCATACGCGATACAGCGCTCGTCATAGGAGATCGACCACTTGTCGTCGTAGGTCTCCGCTTCCCAGTCGTGGTACAGGACCTGGGCGAGTTTGGTGTCTTTGCGCGCTGCTTCGACCTGGGCCTCGGTGGCGTGGGGGTTCGGCGCCGGGTCGTCGGGATGGACCGTCATGCAGGCCAGCCTAATATGTGCGCCCGGGCACGCTGCTGCTGGGACGAGCGACGGGCCTTTCCACCACACGGGACCGACCGCCCGCCGCCCGCGAGCGCGCGCCGACGCCGGGCCGAACAGGCGCTTCGCACGCCACCGCGACGAAGTCGCTGGGAGTTACCCAGGTTGCCGCACGATCAGCATGCGCGAAGTTAACGAGGGTTCCGAGCTGGTTGCTAGCGGCCGGTGAAGGTGGCGGCATTGGGCCCCTCCGCCGCGAAGGTGCGGGTGCCGGTGCGGGCGTCGTCGGTGTCGAACAGGGCCGACCATTCGGTGACAGCGGTGGCGTGGCCGTGCGGGCCGGATTCGAAGACCGCCTTCGCGGCGGCGAGGGCGCGCGGCGCGGCGGTGACGAACTGGGCCGCCCACGCGCGCGCCGCGGTGAGGACATCGTCGGGGGCGACGACCTCATCGACCAAGCCGAGCTTCGCGGCCTCCTCGGCGCCGACGAAACGGCCGGTGTAGACGAGGTCCTTGGCGCGGCTCGCGCCGATGAGCAGCGAGAGGCGGCGGATGCCCGAGAGCGGGATCAGGCCCGCTTTGATCTGCGGCAGACCGAGTTTCACGTTGTCGCCGACGATCCGGTGGTCGGCGCCGAGCGCGAGTTCGAGGCCCGCGCCGAGGCAGTAGCCGGTGATCGCGGCGACCGTCGGCTGCGGCACCCGCGTGAGACAGCCGAGCGCGGCCTGGTGATCGGCGGCCATGGCGGCGGCCTGCCCGGCGTCGAGCTCGGCCAGCTCCGACATCTCGTCACCCGCACTGAACACCCGCTCGTCGCCATAGACGATCAGCGCCGAAACCCCGGGATGGTCGGCCACCGTGGCCGCCGCGGCCGCCACCTCACGGGCCAGCTGGGCATCGACAAGGTTCAGCGGCGGACGATCGATGCGCAGCAGCGCGACGCCACGGGTGGTCGGCTCGGCGGGCAGCTCGAGGGTCACGAATTCGGCCATGCGGTCAACTTACCGGCCGCCGAAGGCACCCAACTGCGGCAGCTGGTCGAAATACCGTTCGTTGTCGGGGAAATTCGACAGCGGGCGACCGCCCTCGCCCGGCGCGTACTTCGGCATGATCGGCTCGACCACGCGGTCGGCGGCCAGCACGGCAGCGGTGTCGGCGAACCCGCACAGCGCGTCGAGCTGCGACCACGTCGGCGGCATCAGCACGTGTTCGCCCGCGCGCCAGCTCGCCAGGGCGTCCTGCGGAGTCCGCCAGCTCACCTGGGCGGCCTCGGAGGTGGCACCGTCGGCGATCTGGCCCTGCGGGAGCACCGCGACGAAGAAGCGGGTGTCGTAGCGACGGGGCTCGGCCTCGGGGGTGATCCAGTTCGACCACGGACGCAGGAGATCGGCGCGCAACACCAAGCCCTCGGCCGCGAGGAAATCGGCGAGGGACAGTTCGCGGCGCTCGAGCTTGCCGCGCGCCGCGCGATAGCGCGCCGAATCGTCGACGACGGAATCCGCGGTCGGTCCGGCCAGCAGCACGCCGCATTCCTCGAAGGTCTCCCGCACGGCCGCGGCGACGAGCGCTTGCGCGGTCTGTTCGTCCGTCGCGAAACGGTCTGCCCACCAGGCAGGTTCGGGGCCCGTCCAGGAGATGTCGGCCGTTCCGTCGGCCGCGTCGACGCCACCGCCGGGGAACACCGTCACCCCGGCCGCGAACGCCATCCCCTTCACCCGTTGCTGCAGGAACACCTCGATACCCGCCGCGCCGTCACGCACCAGCATCACGGTCGACGCGTCCCGCGCGGAGACCCCGGACTCACTCATAATCGTTCCTCTCCACCACCGAACCGCGTGCCCGGCGACCACCGGTCTACCGACCGGACCGGGCTACCTCCTTCGAGCGCAGCCCTTTCAGCACCCTAACGCCCGCTTGGTCGACCGTGCGCCGGGCTTCCCGGCGATCGGACGCCTGCGAGGTCAGCGCGGCTATCGGTGCGCCCGCGTGGCAGTTGGACGAGGCCGCTCAGTTCCGGCGGCGATGCCCGCCCGACCGACGAGCCCGCCGCGCGAACCATCGCCCATCGACCCGGTCGAGCGCGATCGACTGGCTGAACGCGCTGCTCAGATTCTCGGCGGTGAGCACATCGCCCAGGAGTCCCTGGCCGACCACCTCGCCCTCCTTGAGCAGCAACGCGTGGGTGAAGCCGGGCGGGATCTCCTCGACGTGGTGGGTCACCAGTACCATCGCGGGCGCGTCGGGGTCGGCGGCGAGATCGCCGAGACGCTCGACGAGTTCCTCACGCCCACCCAGATCCAGGCCCGCGGCCGGTTCGTCGAGCAGCAGCAGTTCCGGGTCGGTCATCAGGGCACGCGCGATGAGTACGCGCTTGCGTTCGCCCTCGGACAGGGTGCCGTAGGTGCGGTCGGAAAGGTGTTCGGCGCCCAGGGTTTCCAGCATATCGACGGCGCGTTCGGTATCGATGTCCTCGTAGCGTTCGCGCCAGCGGCCGAGCACCGCGTAGCCGGCCGAGACCACCAGGTCGCTGACCTTCTCGTCCACCGGGATCCGGCTGGCCACCGCCGCCGAGGACAACCCGATGCGCGGTTTCAGTTCGCTGACGTCGACGCGACCGAGCGTCTCCCCCAACAGGTTCGCGTTACCGGAGGTCGGATGGAGTTCGGCGGCGGCCATTCTCAACAGCGAGGTCTTGCCCGCGCCGTTCGGGCCGAGCACCACCCAGCGTTCGTCGAGCTCTACTTGCCACGAGACAGGGCCGACCAGGGTTCGGCCCGAGCGACGGATGGTCACATCGGAGAAGTCGATGAGCAGATCGGGATCGGGTTGCGACACGCGCTCCATCTTGGCCCACGCGGGCTCTCAGCGCAGCGACCGGCCCGTACGAGATTCGTCGGCGCTGGTCGTGGACGGGTCATTCGCGTTGCGAATTTCACTACGCAATATTCGCGCGGCGATGAAGGAGACAGGCACCGAGAGCACGACCCAGACGATCAGGATCACCACAATTGTCGTCATCATCGCGGAACCTCCCTGTGCCTCGATGTGCCTGGCCGTCGGTTACGTATACCCGCGAGTTACCGGCCCCACACCGCTTTGTCGCGGCGAGTCGCGAAAGCCGTGATCCAACTGCCGGATTCACCTCGCGCGTGTCGTGCGCTCACTCCCGTGGCGGCACCGCGATCACCGTCATCGAGCCGGGCGCCACCTCGGTGAAACCGGCATCACGCACGGCCACCGCACGACCCGCCGTCACCTCGGCCACCAGTCCCGCCCACTGCTGTTCGCCAGCGTCGCGCACCGCACACCGGAACTCGCGTGCTGCCCATGCGGCCGCCGCGTCCACTGGCAGCGCGCCTGCGAGCAGCATGCTGGCATGACCGACCTGCGCCGCCGCCTTCCCCACCGACATCTCCAATGCCGCGTTCACCCACAGCACCGGCACTGTGGGATCCACCGGACCTGGCTCGTCGTGCTCGAGGTCGGTCCCGCCGATCTGGAGTTTGCGGATGCGCTGATCGATCTCCCCGACCGGTCCGGGGACGAACGCACGCGCCTGCGCGCCGTCGACATCGACAGTCACCCCGTCCACGTCCCCCGCGGCCACCCACTGCGCGCCACGCGCCCGCCTGGCCACCTTCCTGATCCGCGACCGCTTCCACGCGAGGTAGCGCGGTTCCCACTCCCCGCCCGGCCCCGAACGTGGGTCGAGGCACACAGCGACGGCCGCCGCGGCCGCCGCTTCCAGCAGAGCGCTGCGGGCGGGCGGGTCGGCCTTGGGAATGTGCAGCACCATCTGCATCGCCTGCACCATCGCCGGGTCGTCGGGGTCGCCGTTGCCGCCGTAACCCTGCGCCAATTCCGCATGGCGAGCGGCGAATCCGGCGGACTCGTCACGGAACTCCGCCTCGGTCTGCTCCTCGGTTTCCAACCCACTACCCATGCCACAACACCCGTTCGATCGACACCAGTCCGTCCGCCAGCCTAATGGCGCGGCCGCGGGCGCTCCCGAGTCGTTACGTCCGGCCGGCGAGTGCGAACCGCGCTCAGTTCACCCGGACATTCACCATGAAGGTCGGCTCGGGGTCGATCGGCGGTTCGCTGGACGGGCCGTAGGTGAACTCGAGCGAGGTGTCGCCGGTCTCGGCGGCCCGGAACTGCCACACCGTGCTGTTGCCCTCGCTGAGAGGTCCACCGTCGGCGATCAGGACGCCCTCCTCGGCGTTGACCATGCTCCACTGGTCGGTCGAAGCAGGATCCTGCGCCAGCCGCACCAGCACGCGCTGACCGACCGTCCCCACGACCGTGCTGCCGTTGGCGGATTGCTCGACCGTCAGCGGGGCGGCCGTGGATTGCGGAACGGAGGTGGGTTGCAAGGTGACGTCATAAGGTTCGGTCTCGTCGTCACCGCATCCGGCTACCAACCCGCTGAGACCTGCCACAGCGACCAGAACGAGCAAAGACCTGCGCACAACGACCTCCCGATGACGAGCGGTGAAGACGTGCCGATTCCTGCGCGGCTGGTGCCGCGGTTCTCGTCACTCTACGTCGTGGAGGTCGCGATTCGACGCTACCGACCGAGCAGGGGAACCCGTCGCACGCCACCATCGCGAGCGTCGGCCGCTTCCACCTCGTCGCGGGTGACGCCGAGGATGAAGAGCACCGCGTCCAGGTAGGGATGCGACAGCGCCGTGTCGGCCACCTCGCGCAGCGCGGGCTTGGCATTGAACGCCACGCCGAGTCCGGCCGCGTTGAGCATGTCGATGTCGTTGGCGCCGTCACCGACCGCCACGGTCTGCTCCATCGGCACCCCCGCCTCGGCCGCGAACTTGCGCAGCGCGGTCGCCTTGAACGCCCGGTCGACGATCTCGCCGACGACCCGCCCGGTGAGCTTGCCGTCGATGATCTCCAGGGTGTTGGCCTGCACGAAATCGAGTTCCAGCTCGTGCGCGAGCGGCTCGATCACCTGCCGGAACCCACCGGAGACCACCCCGCAGCGGAAGCCGAGTCTGCGCAGGGTGCGAATCGTGGTGCGCGCGCCCGGGGTGAGCTCGATCCGGTCGGCGACCTCCTCGATCACCGACTCGTCGAGGCCTTCGAGGGTGGCCACGCGCTGGCGCAGCGATTCGGCGAAGTCGAGCTCGCCACGCATCGCGGCCTCGGTGACCTCACGGACCTGGTCCTCGACGCCGGCGTGCGCGGCCAGCATCTCGATCACTTCGCCCGTGATCAGCGTGGAGTCGACGTCGAACACGATGAGGCGCTTGGCCCGGCGGGCCAGCCCGGCCCGTTCGACGGCGGTGTCGACCTGTTCGGCGACCGCCACCTCGGCCAGCGCGGTACGCAGCGACGCGTCACCCTCTGGGCTCGTGTCGGTCGCGGTGACCATCAGTTCCATGCCGACAACCGGGTAATCGGCGATGCCACGAATCGAGTCGATGTTGGCGCCGCGGGCGGCGAGTTCGCGCGAGATCGCGCTGAACGCCTTCGCGGTGACCGGGGCGCCGAGCACCACGACAGCGTGCGTGGACATCGGCGGCTTGCCGATCTGCGCGTCCACGGACACGTCGACCTGCATGCCGACGGTGTTCATCGCCTCTTCGAGCTCGTCCTGCAGCGCCTCGGGGTCGTTGGGGCACGACACCAGCACGCCGAGGGTGAGGCGGCCCCTGATGACCACCTGCTCCACGTCGAGCAGGCTCACCTGATGCCGGGACAACGTCGCCAGCAGCACCGATGTGACGCCCGGTCGGTCGGGGCCGGTGACGGTCACGAGAACTGTGGTGTCAGCCAAGTCGATCTGCTCCATATCGGTTCCTTTACTGCGATGTGCCGTGACCGTTCACTTCGCAAGGAAAAAGCGCATGCACCTGCTGGTTCGTCAGCAGGTGCACACCCTGTCGTTCGGTGGTGTCTTACTTCTTCGCGAGCGCGCCTTCGGACACGTGCGTGCTGTGCTTACCCGAGCCCCAGCCGACGTGCGCTTCGGCCTTCATGCGCTCGACCATGTGCGGGTAGTGCAGCTCGAATGCCGGGCGCTCCGAGCGGATGCGCGGCAGCTCGTAGAAGTTGTGGCGCGGCGGCGGGCAGGTGGTGGCCCACTCGAGGGAGTTGCCGTAACCCCACGGGTCGTCGACCGTGACGACCTCGCCGTAGCGGTAGCTCTTGAAGACGTTCCAGATGAACGGCAGCATCGACGAGCCGAGGATGAACGCACCGATCGTGGAGATCGTGTTCAGCGTGGTGAAACCGTCGCTGGGCAGGTAGTCGGCGTAGCGACGCGGCATGCCCTCGGCACCCAGCCAGTGCTGCACCAGGAAGGTGGTGTGGAAGCCGACGAAGGTGGTCCAGAAGTGCCACTTGCCCAGACGCTCGTCCATCATGCGGCCGGTGATCTTCGGGAACCAGAAGTAGATACCGGCGAAGGTCGCGAACACGATGGTGCCGAAGAGCACGTAGTGGAAGTGCGCAACGACGAAGTACGAGTCGGTGACGTGGAAGTCCAGCGGCGGCGAGGCCAGGATGACGCCCGACAGACCACCGAAGAGGAAGGTCACCAGGAAGCCGATCGACCACAGCATCGGTGTCTCGAACGTCAGCTGACCGCGCCACATGGTGCCGATCCAGTTGAAGAACTTCACACCGGTCGGGACCGCGATGAGGAAGGTCATGAAGGAGAAGTACGGCAGCAACACGGCGCCGGTGGCGTACATGTGGTGCGCCCACACCGCGATCGACAGCGCCGCGATACCCAGCGTCGCGTAGACCAGCGTGGTGTAACCGAAGATCGGCTTACGGCTGAACACCGGGAAGATCTCCGACACGATGCCGAAGAACGGCAGCGCGATGATGTAGACCTCGGGGTGGCCGAAGAACCAGAACAGGTGCTGGTAGAGCAGGATGCCGCCGGTGGCCGGGTCGTAGATGTGGCCACCCAGGTGGCGGTCGTAGGCCAGACCGAACAGCGCCGCGGTGAGCAGCGGGAACGCGAGCAGCACCAGGACCGAGGTGACCGCGATGTTCCAGGTGAAGATCGGCATGCGGAACATGGTCATACCGGGTGCGCGCAGGCAGACCACGGTGGTGAGCATGTTGACGCCACCGAGGATGGTGCCGAGGCCGGAAACGGCCAGACCCAGAATCCACAGGTCGGTGCCGACACCGGGCGAGTGCAGGATGTCGGTGAGCGGCACGTACGCCGTCCAGCCGAAGTCCGCCGCGCCGCCGGGGGTCACGAAGCCCGCGGTCGCCATGGTGCCGCCGAACAGGTACAGCCAGTAGCTGAACGCGTTCAGTCGCGGGAAGGCGACGTCTGGGGCGCCGATCTGCAGCGGCAGGATGATGTTGGCGAAGCCGAACACGATCGCCGTCGCGTAGAACAGCAGCATGATCGTGCCGTGCATGGTGAACAGCTGGTTGAACTGTTCGGGCGAAAGGAACTGCAGACCCGGTCGGGCCAACTCGGCGCGCATCAGCAGCGCCATGAGTCCACCGACCAGGAAGAAGCTGATCGCCGTCACCAAGTACATGGTGCCGAGCACCTTGGGGTCGGTGGTGGTGACCGCCTTGTAGAGGAACGAGCCCTTCGGACCGGTCCGGGCCGGATACGGTCGAGTCGCTTCCAACTGAGGGACTGGCCTGGGCTCTACCGCAGTCACTGATCCTCCTGAAGATGCCTGTACGTCACTCGCAGAGTCGGCCGCGTTTCGGGAACGAACAGCAGCAGACATGCGTTGGAGTGAATCGTAAACCGTGCTGCCGCAGCATTCCGCGCGGGTCCTACTCTGTGTCGTATTCGGCGCGCCGTAGTTCGCGATCCTGATCTTCCTCCGCAGGTCGCGTGGGTGCAACGGTTGTCGGCGATGACTTTTCGACGCTCGGCGCGTCATGATCGATGGCGGGATACCCCGTGTCACCGTCTCTGTCGCGCCACCCCAACAGCGGAGGAGAGTCATGTCATTCACCCCGAAGCCCGGTGACCCCACCTGGGTCGACCTCTACACCACCGATCTCGACCGCGCGATCGCCTTCTACGGCGAACTGTTCGGCTGGACCGCCGAACGCGGCGGCGAGGAATTCGGTGGCTACACCACCCTGCGCAAGGACGGTCGCGCGGTAGCGGGCGCGATGAGCCGCCTCGACGATCCCGGCGACCCGTATCCGGATCGCTGGACCGTCTACCTGGACACCCCGAACGCGCTCGAGACGACAGCGAAGACGCGCGACGCGGGCGGCAGTGTCTTCGTCGAACCCATGGCGGTCGCCGATCTCGGCACGATGGCGATGCTGGCCGATGTCGGCGGCATCGGAGTCGGCGCCTGGCAAGCCGACACCTTCGCCGGTTTCGAAACGGTGGGCACCGTCGCCGAAGGCACCTGGACCGACCACGTCGGCGTCCCGTCCTGGTTCGAGCTGATGACCCGCGCCTACGACGAATCGCTGACCTTCTACCGCGATGCCTTCGGCTGGCGCGACACCCTCACCATCGCCGACACCCCGGACTTCCGCTACACCACCATCCACGCCACCTCCCCCATGCTCGGCGGCGTCCTCGACGCGGGCGCGCACCTGGCCGACGGTGTCCCCGGCGCCTGGACGATCTACTTCGGCGCCGACGATGTCGACAAGTCCGCCGAACAAGCCGTAGCTCTCGGTGGCAGCGTCGCCATGCAACCCATGGACACCCCCTACGGTCGCCTCGCCGGCTTGATCGACCCCACCGGCGCGCATTTCAGCATCGGCGGCAACGCCCGCTGAGGCGAACCCTCGGCGGCGCGCGCACGGTGCCGCCGGGGTTCGCCCACCTAGGGGTGGTAATCGATCCCCCTTGGAGGCGACGCGGCAACGCTGGGGTTGCTGTCGGATCGCCCTCCCGAAGACGAGATTGGAGGTGTACCCAAAGACACCCGACAAGCCTTCGAGGGGAACCCGATGAGCATCACGGTCACCGCACCCGCCGACAACGTCATCCCGATGCGCAGCCGCTCCGGCGCGCCGCTCGCCGCCGGTCAGCTCGCCGACGCCGACCTGGACCGTTGGGCGAACCGCCTGGCCCGCGTGCTGCTCACCCGTGGCGCCGACGCGGGCGACCGGATCGCCCTCGCCGTCGACCCCCGGATCGAGTCGGTCGTCGCCGAGGCCGCGGTGCGCAAGATCGGCGCGATCCCGGTGCCGGTGCGCGTCGGTGCGTCCACCGCCCCCGGCGCCGGATTCGGGATCACCACCAAGGCCCGCCGGGCCCATCTCACCGACGGCGCCGACTGGCTGGTGCTCGACGAGCGCTCGACCCTGCAGCGCTATCTGGTCAGCTCCGACGCGCCGCTGGCGGCCACGGAACTGCGCGCAGTCTCCTGAACCCATTCCGATGCGCTCGATACAGGTTCAGAATGAACATAGAGCGCAGTACGCAACGGCGAGCACTACCCACGAGGTACATACCCGACGGTCGGGGACCAGAGGTGAACGCCCAGCTCCAGACATGAGAACGCAGGTTCGCTCATGATCCAGCCCTCTTCGCACGCGTCCGACGTCGTCGCACCCGAAGGCCCCTTTCCGTTGTCCGCCGCGCAGCGCGGCATCTGGTTCGCCCAGCACATCGCCGGCGACACCCCGATCTCCATCGCCCAGTACGTCGAACTGTCCGGTGCGCTCGACCTCCCGATGCTGACCGACGCGGTCCGGCGGACCGGTCGTGAGTTCGGTACCGGCTATCTCCGGCTGGTCGACATCGACGGCGATCCCCAGCAGATCGTCGACCTGACACTCGACGACAGCATCGCCGAATTGGATCTGCGCGACCGGCCCGACCCGGAAGCGGCCGCGCACGCGTGGATGCGCGCCGAGTACACCGCACCGCTGGACGTGATGCGCGACCGATTGGTCCGCATCGCCCTGCTGCGTGTCGCCGCGGATCGCTGGTTCTGGTACGCGCGCATGCACCACATCGTGCTGGACGGGATGGGCGCGCTGGCGCTGGTGCAGCGCGTCGGCGAGCTCTACAACGCCGCCTTCGAGAGTCGTGCGCTGCCGCCGACCAAGGCGGAGCCGCTGCGGAAGATCGTCGACGCGGATCTGGCCTATCGCAGCTCCGATCGTTTCGCGACCGACCGCGAATACTGGCGCGAGCACCTGGCCGCGCTGGCCGACCCGGTGACGCTCGCCGGCCGCGAGGCCGAGGTCGACGCCCACCCCAACCGGGTCTCGGGCGCGCTGCCGACGGAGACCGGCGCCCTGCTGGATTCCGTTGCCGCATCGGTGAATTCGGGTGTCGCCCCGACGGTGGTCGCGGCGTTCGGCGCCTATCTCGCCGCGATGACCGGCGCGCCGGAGGTGGTCCTGAGCCTGCCGGTCTCCGCGCGGACCTCGGCGACTCTGCGTCGTTCGGGCGGCATGCTCGCCAATGTCGTTCCGCTGCGCGTTCGCCTCGATCCCACCACCACCGTCGGCGCGGCGATTCTCGCGGTGCAGAGCGAGCTGACCGGTGCGTTGCGACGCCAGCGGTACCGCCAGGAGGACATCGTCCGCGATCTCGGCTGGGCGATGGACGAGGCGACCTCGTTCGGTCCCGCCGTGAATCTGATGATGGTGGACACCAAGATCGCGCTCGGCCCGGTTGTCGGGCGGCTGCACGTGCTCACGTCCGGCCTGATCGACGACCTGTTCGTCAACCTGTACCCGGGCGTCGGCGGCGAGAGCACCCACATCGACCTGCAGGGCAACGCGAACCTGTACAGCGACGCCGACCTGGCGAGCCATCACGAGCGCTTCCTGCTGTTCCTGCACCGTTTCCTCCTCGCCGGACCGGACGCCCCGCTGTCGACGGTGCCCGTACTCTCGGCTGCCGAGCAGGCGGCGTCGGTGCCCGCGCGTGGCCCGGCCGGAGTCGCGACTCGCACGCTGCCCGAGATCCTCGCCGCGGGCGCGGCGATCGACCCGGACGCGGTGGCGCTGCGCTGGGGCGTCGACGACACACTGAGTTATCGCGAGGTCGACGACTACACGAATCGTCTGGCCCGGCTGCTGATCGCCGCCGGCGCTGGTCCTGAACACGCTGTCGCGCTGTCGATTCCACGATCGGCGGAGTCCGTGCTCGCCACCATCGCGGTGGCCAAGACCGGTGCGCCGTTCGTGCCGATCGATCCGACCTATCCCGATGATCGCATCGAGCACATGATCGACGACAGCGGTGTCGTCACCGGTGTGACTGTCGACGAGGTGCGAAAGTCCTTGCCCGACAAGGTCGACTGGCTGTCGCTCGACGACGGAACGACCGTCGCGGAACTCGCCGCCCAGAATGGCGTGCCGATCACCGATGCCGACCGCACCGCCGCGGTCGTGCCGGATCAGGTCGCCTACATCATCTATACCTCCGGGTCGACCGGCCTGCCCAAAGGTGTGCTGGTCTCGCACCGCGGTCTGGCGAACCTCGCCGCGAGTTCCGGCGCCGGGTTCGGGGTCGGGCCGGACTCCGTTGTCGCCCACGCGGTGTCGCCGAGCTTCGATATATCCGTCGAGGAGATCGTGGTGACCTCGGCCGCCGGCGCCACCCTCGCGGTGGTCCCGCCGTCGGCGTACGCGGGTGAGGACATGGCGAATGTGCTGCGTACGCACCGTGTCACCCATCTCAATGTCACCCCGGCCGTGGTGGGTTCGCTCGATCCGGCGACGCTGCCCGACCTGCGCACGATCGTGGTCGGCGGTGACGCGTGCCCGCCGGAACTGGTGGCGAAGTGGGCCGGACGCGCGCTGATCAACGGATACGGGCCGACCGAAACCACCATCACCACCACCCTGAGCGAACCGCTGGTTCCCGGCGCCCCGGTGACGATCGGCAGCCTGACCGGTGGTGTGTCCGGCCTGGTACTCGACCCGTGGCTGCGCCCCGTACCCGAGGGCACCGTGGGTGAGCTGTACCTCGCGGGCCCCGGTGTCGCGCGCGGCTATCACCGGCGCAGCGGCCTGACCGCGAGCCGGTTCGTCGCGAATCCACACGGACCCGGCGAACGGATGTATCGCACCGGCGATCTGGTGCGCTGGACCGGCACCGAGGGGCGCGTCACCCTGGACTACCAGGGCCGCAGCGACTTCCAGGTGAAGGTGCGCGGCTACCGGATCGAACTCGGTGAGATCGATGCCGCGCTGCAGCGGCTGCCCGAGATCGACTTCGCGATCACCCTCGGTGTCGAGTCGCCGACCGGCGCCACCGCGCTCGTCGCCTATGTCACCGGCGAGCCGGGGGCCGATGTCCGTCCCGAAGCAGTGAAAGCCGCTGTCGGCGAGTCTCTTCCGGCGTATATGGTGCCCGCCGTCGTGATGGTGCTCGACCGGATACCGCTGACCCCGCTCGGCAAGGTCGACCGAAAGGCGTTGCCCGCACCGGATTTCGGCGCTCGCGCGGTCGTGAGCCGCGCTCCCTCCACTCCGCGAGAGGAAGCCCTGGCGGCCCTGTTCGCCGAGGTGCTCGGACTCGACACGGTCGGCGTCGACGACAGCTTCTTCGCTCTCGGTGGCGACAGCATCGTCTCGATCCAGCTGGTCTCGCGAGCGAAGGCCGCCGGCATCTCGTTCAGCGCCCGCGATGTCTTCGAACGCAAAACGGTGGCCGCGCTGGCCGCTGTCGCCGACGACACCGCGGTGCACGTGGTGGACGAGCTGCCCGGCGGCGGGGTCGGTGCGGTGGAGCTCACGCCGATCGTGCACGCGATGGTCGAGCACCCGGGCACCTGGGGGCGCTACGGGCAGGCAGTCCTGATCGGACTGCCCGCCGGTGTCGACCGCCCGAGGCTGGCGGCGGCGGTGCAGGTCCTGCTCGAGCACCACGATCTCCTGCGCTCCTCGCTGCGGCCGACCGCTGGCGGCTGGGAATGGCTTGTGGCCGAGGGGGGTTCGGTCGATGCCGAGAATCTGATCGACGTGGCCCGCGCCGACACCGACGACGCGGTCGAGCGCGCCTTGCAGAACGCCGCGGACCTGCTCGACCCCACTACCGGCGCCGTCGCGCGGTTCGTGTTGATCGAACGCGCCGACGCCGCCCCACTGTGCTGGCTGGTCCTGCACCACCTGGTCACCGACGGTATCTCCTGGCGAATCCTGCTGCCCGACTTGGCCACCGCCGCCTTCGGTGGCGCGCTCGATCCGGTCGGCACCTCCTTTCGCCGCTGGGCGCACAGCCAGCCCGAGAACGCCACGACCCGTCTCGGCGAACTGCCGATCTGGCAACGAATCCTGGCGACGCCCGACCCGTCGTTCGCCCGCGCGAACGATCAGACCGCCACCGGCACGAAGTCACTCTCTTCGGCGGGAACCTCCTCTACGACCACGTCGACGATCGACTCGCCCGCGGCTAGCTCCGATCACGCCACGGCGGAGATCGACTCGGCGCCGGCCACCTCCGATCGCGTGGCGGAGACAGCGACCTTCGACCCGACCCTCGATGTGGTCGCCACGATGGCGCAATGGGAGACGACGGTGCCCTCGGACATCGCACAGCCCGTCCTGCACGTGCTGCCCGAGCAATTCCATTGCGGCGCAGACGATGTGCTGCTCGCAGCTCTCGCTCTCGCGGTGTGCCGGTGGCGTGACCGCACCGGCGCCCTGCTGACGCTGGAAGGCCACGGCCGCGACGAATCGCTGTTGCCCGGCGCCGATGTCGCACGCACGGTCGGCTGGTTCACCAGCGTGTACCCCGTCGCGCTCGACCTGACCGGTATCGATCTCGGCGAGGCCTTCGCCGGTGGACCTGCGGCGGGTTCGGCGATCAAGGCGACCAAGGAACAGTTGCGGTCGATCCCCGATCGCGGTGTCGGCTTCGGCCTGCTCCGCTATCTGAACGACGAGACCGCGGCGGCGCTGGCCGGCGCACCGACACCTCAGCTGAGCTTCAACTATCTCGGCAGGGCGGTGACCGGCGACGATCCCTGGGTACCGCGACGCTTCGCCGCGACCAACGACGACCGGGCCCCACTGGCCGCCGTCGTCGACATCAACGCGGTCCTGACCGACGCCGGACTGGAAGTCACCTGGGCCTACGCGAGCAGGCTGCTCGGCGAAGCCGACGTGCGCGCGTTGGCGGACCTGTGGTCGCAGGCCCTGCGGGCACTGGTCACCCATGCCGGAACCGGCGACGCGGGCGGCCGCACCCCCTCGGATTTCGCGCTCGTCAGCGTCGATCAACCGCAGATCGAGCGCTGGGAGCACGCCTACCCGACGCTCACCGACGTCTGGCCGCTCTCGCCGCTGCAGTACGGCCTGCTCTTCCACGCCCTCTACGACTCCGACACCGCCGACGGCTACACCGTCCAATCCCTGCTCACCCTTGCGGGCACTGTCGACGCCGCCCGGCTGCGCGGCGCGGCGCAGGCGCTCATCGATCGGCACGAGAACCTGCGCGTGGCCTTCGTCGAAACCGACGACGGCCCACGGCAATTGGTCCTTTCCGCCGCCGAGATCCGCTGGCACGAGGTCGATCTCACCGAATTCGACGACGAGCAGCGAGCAGCCGAGCTGGATCGGGTGATCGAGCTCGACGCACTCACCCGCTTCGACCTGACCCGGCCCCCGCTGCTGCGATTCACCCTGATCAGGACCGCCGAGGAGAACTTCCGGCTCGTCATGACCAATCACCATCTCGTGCTCGACGGTTGGTCGACACCGCTGCTGGTTCGCGAACTGCTCACCCTGTACGTCACCGCGGGTGACGCGTCGGTCTTGCCGCCCGCCCGGTCCTACCGCGAGTTCCTGTCCTGGCTCGGCGACCAGGACGCGGAAGCCTCCCTGGCCGCGTGGAAGCAGGCCATGGCCGGGATCGACACGCCCACCCGCGCCGTCCCCACGCTCGCCGGGATCGAGTCGCCCGAGACCGCGATGCTCTCGCAGGACTTGTCCGCCGCCACCGTCGCGACGCTCGAGTCCGCCGCCAGGGCTGCGGGCGCGACCGTGAGCACCCTGGTCCAGGCGGGTTGGTCGCTGCTGCTCGCCATGCTCACCGGCCGCACCGATGTGGTGTTCGGCGCTACGGTGTCCGGCCGTCCGCCGGAGCTGCCCGGTGTCGAGGAGATGGTCGGGCTGTTCATCAACACCGTCCCGGTGCGGGTCACGCTGGATCCGTCGGAGAAGGTGTCCGACCTACTCGCCCGCGTGCAGGCCGAGCAGGCGCGGCTCATGGACCACCAGCACGTCGGCCTCGCCGCCATCCACCGTGCGGTCGGTCTGGCCGAATTGTTCGACACTCTCACCGTTTTCGAGTCCTACCCCATCGATCGCGAGGCGCTGTCGCAGGCACTGGACATCGCGGGCATGCGGGTGCTCGATGTCGAGGGCACCGACGCGACGCCTTACCCGTTGAACCTCATGGTGATTCCGCTGCGCGGCGAGGCCGGCGCCGGCGACGCCCTGCGCGTCACCGTGAAGTTCATGGCAGACCAGCTGGAATCCACCGCGGCACAGTCACTCCTTGACCGCTTCGCCCGGCTGCTCGCCCAGCTGGCCGAGAACCCGCACGCCCTCGTATCACAACTGCACAACTGCAGCGACGCCGAATTGGCCACGCTCGCACCGGTTCACGGCGCGCCCGCCTTGCCGATGCGCACGCTGCCCGAAATCCTCACGGCGGGCGCACGCATCGATCCCGACGCGATCGCGGTCAGCGCGGGCGATCTGCGGATGAGTTACGGCGACCTCGACGCCTGGTCCAATCGATTCGCCCGGGTCCTGCTCCGTCGTGGGATCGGCCCCGAGATCTTCGTCGTGCTCGCGCTCACCCGGTCGCTGGAATCGGTGGTCGCTGTGTGGGCGCTGGCCAAGACCGGGGCGGCCTTCGTCCCGCTCGATCCGAGCTACCCGGTGGAGCGGATCGAGCACATGCTCACCGATTCGAAAGCCCCGATCGGCGTCACCGTGACGGCCACCGGCGAAGACCTGCCCGGGTCCATCGACTGGCTGCTGCTCGACGACCTGAACACCATGCGCCGCGCCATGCTGGTCTCGGACGCGCCGATCACCGACGCCGAACGCGGCGGACCGCTCGACATCGACCACACGGCCTACCTGATCTACACCTCCGGTTCCACCGGCAAACCGAAGGCGGTGCTCCTCAGCCATCGCGGCATCGCGAATCTTGTCGCTGCCCAGCGTGAAACCCTGGCTCTCGATCCGTCCGCGAGCGCGCTGCAGGTCGCCTCGCCCAGCTTCGACGCCTCCGTCTTCGAGATGCTGACCGCGCACGCCGCGGGCGGACGGCTGGTCGTCTCGCCGCCGGAGGTCTACGGCGGCGGTGAACTCGAGACGCTGCTGCGCACCGAGCGGGTCACCCACGCGGTGATCACCCCGTCGGCGCTGGCGACCATGGAGCCCACCGATCTCACCGAGCTGCGGGTGCTGTCGGTGGCCGGCGAGGCGGCCACTCCCGAGCTCATCGAGAAGTGGGCCGCGGGCAGGCGGATGGTGAACCTGTACGGCCCCACCGAGTTCAGCATCTGGGCGACCGGTCCCGCCGAGCTGGTCGCGGGCGAGCCGGTCACCATCGGCGGGCCGATTCGCGGTGCGGCGCTGGTGGTGCTGGACAGCTGGTTGCGTCCGGTGCCGATCGGTATCGCGGGCGAGCTGTATCTGGCCGGGCCCGCGCTGGCGCGTGGCTACTTCAACCGGTTCGAGATGACCGCGAGCCGGTTCGTCGCCAACCCGTTCGGTGGCGCCGGGCAGCGGATGTACCGGACCGGGGACATGGTGCGCTGGGTTGCCGGCGACGAGCTCACGCTGGAATACTTGGGCCGCAGCGACTTCCAGGTCAAGATCCGCGGTCTGCGGATCGAGCTCGGTGAGATCGACGCGGTGCTATCGCGCGCCGAAGGGGTCGACTACGCGGTGACGATCGGACGCGAAGGACCGGCGGGTGCCACCGTGCTC
This sequence comes from Nocardia sp. FBN12, assembly GCF_050320175.1. GTDB lineage: Bacteria > Actinomycetota > Actinomycetes > Mycobacteriales > Mycobacteriaceae > Nocardia. Next base: position 4,380,874 of record NZ_CP190048.1, read on the forward strand.
GTGTCCTACGTGCTCCCCGTTCCCGAGGTCGAACTCGACACCGAGCGACTGCGCGCGCAGGTCGCGGCGGAACTGCCGGGGTACATGGTGCCCGCGTATGTCGTTGTCCTGGACGACATCCCACTCACCCCCGTTGGCAAACTGGACCGCAAAGCCCTTCCGATACCAGACTTCTCGGCCGCCCAGCGGTCCTATCTCGCACCGCGCACGCCGATCGAACAGTCCGTGGCCGAAGTGTTCGCCGAGGTGCTCGGCACCGAGCGGGTGAGCGTCGACCAGTCCTTCTTCGAACTCGGCGGCAACTCTCTGAGCGCGACAAAGGTTGTCGCCCGCGTCAATTCGTCGCTCGGGTCCACGATCGCCCTGCGTGACCTGTTCGACGCGCCGAGCGTCGCCCAACTGTCCTCGCGGGTCGTGCCCGCCGCCGAAGGCAGCCCCGGCCGACCCGCGCTGGCCCCACGCCTACGCCCCGACCGCATTCCACTGTCCCCCGCCCAGCAGCGCATGTGGGTACTCAACCAACTCGACCCCGACTCCTCGGCCTACAACATCGCGATCGCCCTGCGCCTCACCGGAATCCTGGATGTGGAGGCCATGCGCCTCGCGCTCGCCGACGTGGTCGAACGCCAGGAAAGCCTGCGCACCCGCTACCCCGCCGACGCCGAGGGCCCACGCCAGGTCATGGTCGGCATCGACAACGCGGTTCCGTCGATGCCGCTGATCGACACCGAAGACGGTGCGCCACTGCGTGATCGGATCAACGAACTGGCAGGCACCGGTTTCGACCTCACCCGCCAGGCCCCACTGCGAGTCGGCCTCTTCCGCCTCAGCGGCAGCCCGTCAGCTGAGCCGGTGCATATTGTCGTCCTCGTTGTGCACCACATCAGCGCCGACGGCGCGTCGATGGCACCGTTGGCGGCCGATCTCGTAGCCGCGTACTCGGCCCGAGTGTCGGGTGGCGCACCCACGCGGCCCCCGCTCGCGGTGCAGTACGCGGACTTCGCGCTGTGGCATCGCGAACTGCTCGGTAGCGCGACGGATTCGGAGTCTGTCGCAGCGCAGCAGATCCAGTATTGGCGCGAAACACTCACGGGTGCACCGGATGCGCTGGAGCTCCCCGCCGACCGTCCCCGGCCCGCGGTGCAGACGATGCGTAGCGACGACGTCGGCTTCGCCGTCGACGAACCGACCCACCGTGCGCTGATCGACTTCGCCGCCGCGAACAACGTCAGCGTCTTCATGGTGGTCCACGCTGCCCTCGCGGTTCTCCTGGCTCGACTCGGCGGTACGGGCGATGTCGTCATCGGAACGCCGATCTCGGGCCGGGGCGAGGCCGCGCTGGACGACCTCGTCGGCATGTTCGTCAACACCCTGGCCCTGCGCACGCCCGTCGACCCCGGCACCGGCTTCCGGCAACTGCTCGCCACCGTCCGCACCACCGACCTCGACGCCTTCGGTCACGCCGACGTGCCGTTCGAACAGCTCGTCACCGCACTCGACCCCACCCGATCGACTGCCCATCACCCGCTGTTCCAGGTGTCGCTGTCGCTCCAGAACTTCATCGAACCGGTCCTCGAACTGCCCGGCTTGCGCTTCGAAGTCGAGGACTTCGACCGCCGATCCTCGGCCTTCGACCTCACCCTCGACCTGCGCGAACGTTTCGACGACACCGGCCCGGCCGGCATCGAAGGCGTCCTGACCTACGCGACGGATCTGTTCGACGCCACCACGGTGACCTCCTTCGCGACCCGATGGCGTCAGGTGCTCACCACTGTCATCGACGATATCGACATCCGCCTCGCCGACATCGACATCCTCGCCGAATCCGAACGCGCACAACTGATCCCGGTCCGCGGGCCCGCCACCACGGGCACCACCACGTTGGCCGAGCTGCTCACCACCTCCGCGACAACCTTCCCCGACCGACCAGCACTGGTCAGCAACGCCGACGCGCGCCTTCGGGGACAACCAGCACCGGCCATCGACGCCACCGCAGCGTCCCCGACCCAGCACGCACCGACGGGCGCACCCCGCCTGGAACAACGCGCGCAGGCATCCGGTACGACCACCTACCGCGCCCTGAACGCCCGGTCCAACCAGCTGGCCAGGCTGTTGATCGAGGCCGGAGCGCAGACGGAATCTGTTGTCGCCCTCGGCCTCCCCCGCTGCGCCGAGCTGCACACCGGCATCTGGGCCGCGGCGAAAGTGGGCGCGGCGTTCCTGCCGGTAGACCCCAAGCATCCGGCGGACCGCATCGGCCACATGCTCTCCGATTCCGGCGCCCGGGTCGGGATCACCCTGGCCGAATACCGGCCGGAACTGTCCGACAGCACCCGCTGGTTGATCCTCGACGACCCCGACTTCGCCACCCGCCTGGCCGCCACCGACGACGCCGACCTCACCGCCGAGGAACTCCCCGACCCGATCAGGCTCGAGAACCCGGCCTGGATGATCTACACCTCCGGCTCCACCGGCACCCCGAAGGGCGTCACCGTCACCCACCGCGGCCTCGCCGACCTGGTCGCCGCCCAGCGCGCCGACCTCGCCCTCGACGAACACGCCCGGGTCATGCAGGTCGCCTCCCCGAGTTTCGACGCGTCGATCTTCGAGGCACTCATGGCGTTCGGCTGCGGCGGCGCCTCGGTGATCGCACCGCCGGACGTCTTCGGCGGCGCGCCGCTCGCGGAACTGATCGCCGCCGAACAGGTCACCCACATGGTGATCACCCCGTCGGCACTGGCCACCATCGATCCCGCTGATGTGTCGAGCCTGCGCGTTCTCGCGGTCGCGGGCGAGGCGGTTGGCCCCGATCTGGTCGCGCGGTGGTGCGGCGGTGCCGGCGCACGCACGATGGTCAACCTGTACGGGCCGACCGAATACACCATCTGGGCAACGGGTTCCGAGCCGTTGTCGGCCACGGAACCGGTGACCATCGGCGCACCTGTCCGTGGCGCGTCCGCACTCGTCCTCGACGACCGCTTGCGCCCGGTGCCAGTCGGTGTCGCGGGCGAGCTGTACCTCGCTGGCACCGCCCTCGCGCGGGGATACCACGCCCGGGCAGGCCTCACGGCGGCCAGATTCGTCGCCAACCCGTTCGAAGGTCCCGGTGAATGCCTGTATCGGACAGGCGATCTGGTGCGGTGGACCCGCACCAGCAGCCCCGCGCCCAATCGGGCCGACCCAGCTCCGTCCGACAACCCTCCCGATTCACACACCGGATTGACACTCGAATACCTCGGCCGCACCGACTTCCAGGTAAAGGTGCGCGGCCAGCGCATCGAGCTCGGTGAGATCGACGCCGTGCTCGGCGCCATCGACGGCATCGATCTCGCTGTGACACTGGGTGTTCCCGGCCCCACCGGTTCCACTGCCCTCGCCGCCTACCTGGTGCGCGTACCCGGCGCCGACCTCGACACAGCGCACATCCGCGCCCTCGCCGCCGACACGCTGCCCGCCTACATGGTGCCCGCCGCGTTCGTCGTGCTCGACGAGATCCCCATCAACGCAGTAGGCAAGCTCGATCGAAACGCACTACCGGAACCGGTGTTCGTCACCGACGACACCCCGTACCGCGCACCGGAAACACCGACCGAACAGGTACTCGCCGAGGTCTACGCCGAACTGCTGGGCCGCGCGCGGGTCGGGATCGACGATTCGTTCTTCGCTCTCGGCGGCGACAGCATCCTCGCCATCCAGCTCGTCACCCAGGCGAAGCTGCGTGGCGTGCACTGCACCCCGCTGCAGGTCTTCGAACACCGCACGGTCGCGGCGCTCGGCGCGGCCGTCGATGCCGCCGAGACGGTCGAGGCACTCGCGGAACTGCCCGGCGGCGGCACCGGCGACCTTCCGCTCACCCCGATCGTCCGGTACATGATCGAACGCGGCGGTGATTTCGACCGGTTCGCCCAAACCGCGGTAGTGGAACTGCCGGTCGGCATCGACCGCGCACAACTGGTCACCACGCTCACCGCCGCGATCGACCGCCACGACATGCTGCGGGCGCGCCTGTGGGCAGCCGATGACGGCTGGCGATTGCGGGTGGCAGACCCCGGTTCGATCGACGTCGACGCCCTCGTGCACCGCACGGCCTTCGATCCCACCGACTCGATCGACCTGCGCGAATACGCGCAGACCGCACTGGACTCCGCGATGAACCGCCTGCACCCCGCCGACGGTGTCGTACTCCAGTTCGTGTGGCTCGATCCGGTCGGCGACGCCGGTGCGCACACCCGGCCCGGCCGCCTGATCATCGTCGCGCACCATCTCGCGATCGACAGCGTGTCGTGGCGAATCCTGGTGCAGGACTTGATCGCCGCCTGGGCCCAGGTCTCGGCGGGCGCCACCCCGACGCTCCCCGACATCGGCACCTCGATGCGGCGCTGGTCGCATGCCATGACCGAGCAGGCCCATTCCGGGCAGCGCCTGGCCGAACTCCCGTACTGGCGACAGGTGGTGAACGGCCCCGACCCACTGCTCGGTCCCCGCCACCTCGACCCCGCCACAGATCAGGCGCGGACGGTCCGCCGCCTCGAGATCGAGGTCGACGAGAACACCACCACCGCCCTGCTCACCACCCTGCCCCGGCTGTTCCACGGCAGCGTCACCGACGCGCTGTTCGCCACCCTGGCACTGGCCTTGGTGCGCTGGCGGGCGCGCCGAGGCGTGGACGAGCGCTCGGCGCTGCTCCGGCTGGAAGGCCATGGCAGACAGGAGGAAGTCGTGCCGGGCGCGGATCTGTCGCGCACCATCGGCTGGTTCACGAACCTGTACCCGGTGCGGCTGGATCTCGCCGACATCGACATCGAGGATGCGCTGGCGGGCGGCCCGGCCATGGGCGCGGCCATCCGCCGGGTCAAGCACGACCTGCTCGAGGTCCCGGACAAGGGCATCGGATTCGGTCTGCTGCGCTACCTGAATACCGAAGCAGCCGAACAACTCCCGTCCCGGCTTCCCGGCCAGATCTGCGTGAACTACCTCGGCCGACACACCTCGGTCGACACTCCCCCCGGCCTCGAAGGCCTCGGCTGGCTCCCCACCGACGCGCTCGGCGATCTCGCGGCTGCCGAGCATCCCGAGGTGCCGATCATGTCGGCGATCGACATCAACGCCATGGTCGCCGACAACCGCCTCCAGGCCGATTTCGGTTACGCGGCACAACTTCTGGACCGTGCGGCGGTCGCCGAACTCGCGGATCTCTGGGCCGGGGCACTCGACGCGGCCGCGCGCTTCGCCGAAACCCCTGCGGCCCAGACCGCTTCGGCCGACGAAGCCGCCGCCATGACAGCGCGCACCGCAGCGGTCGTGGAGCCGGGGCCGACCGGCCTCGGTCTCGACGTGCTGCTACCGATCCGCCCCGACGGTGACCGCCCCGCACTGTTCTGCGTCCACTCCTCCTCCGGAATGTCCTGGAGCTACCTGGGATTCGCCGAACAGCTACGGCCCGGACGCCCGATCTACGGACTTCAGGCGCCTGACCTCAGCGGCCGCGAACCCTCCGCGCGCTCCATCGAGGAGTTCGCGCGACGCTACGTGCGCGAGATCCGCGCGGTGCAGCCCAACGGCCCCTATCACCTGCTCGGCTGGTCCTTCGGCGGACTCATCGCCCAGGCCATGGCGGTCGAGCTGAAGGCCGCGGGCGAGCAGGTCGGCGTCGTAGCACTGCTGGACACCGACACCGCCGACATCGACGGCGACACCATCGAGCGCCTCTCGCCGGGCGCCTTCATCAACACCTTCGGCGCCATCTTCGGCATCGACGACGTCCCCGCCGAATCAACCGCCGAACAAGCGGCCGAGCTCATCACCACCCGACTCGGCGGTGTGGAACTCATCGACGCGGCCACCATCGAGCGCATGGCGGGCTCCTACAACGCCTCCGCCGGCACCAGGACCGGATACCAGCGGCCGGTCTACGACGGCGACGTCGTCTATTTCAGCGCCACGGTCGACCCCGCCGAATGGATGGGACCCGGCGGTTGGCGGCCCTACGTCACCGGCGCCATCACCAACCACGACGTCGACGTCACCCACGACGAGATGACCAATCCCTACGCACTGTCGGTCATCTCGCCACTGCTCGATGACCACTTGGAAGCAGGAGACCGGATATGAGCCTCGAACACACTCTCGTGCAGAGCAATTCGCGCACCGGTGGCGTCATGGTCGAAGGGATCGAGAAGTCCTTCGGCGACGTGCACGCCCTGCGCGGTGTCGATTTCGAGGCCGCCCCCGGTGAGGTGCTCGGCATCCTCGGCCCCAACGGCGCGGGCAAGACGACCATGGTGAACATCCTGTCCACCCTCATCACGCCCGATCGAGGGCGGGCGACGGTCGCCGGTCACGATGTCGTCGCCGACCCCGCCGCGGTGCGCCAGCGCATCATGCTGACCGGACAGTACGCCGCGCTCGACGACATGCTCAGCGGCTACGAGAACCTGGTCATGTTCGGCAGGCTGATGGGCCTGCGCAAACCGGCGGCCCAGGTCAGGGCCAGAGAACTGCTCGGCGAATTCGATCTGGAGAAGGCCGCGAATCGGCGCGTCGGCACCTACTCGGGCGGCATGCGGCGCCGCATCGACATCGCGTGCGGGCTGGTGGTGCGCCCCGATGTCGTCTTCCTCGACGAGCCGACCACCGGCCTCGACCCCCGCAGCAGGCAGGGCGTCTGGGACCTGGTGCGCAGCTTCAAGAGCGCGGGAATCACCACCCTGCTCACCACCCAGTACCTGGAGGAAGCCGACGCGCTCAGCGACCAGATCATCGTGATCGACCACGGCGTGGTGATCGCCTCCGGCACCGCCGACGAGCTGAAACATCGCACCGGTGGCAGCTACTGCGAGATCGTGCCTTTGGATCTGGAAGGGCTGCCTGCCATCGTCAGCGCGCTCGGCTCGCTGCTTCCCGCGGAGAACCTGGCCGCGCTCACTCCCGAATCGGACCGCATCACCATCCCGGCCCCCGACGGCGCCAAGACACTCGCCGAGGCCCTGCGCCGACTCGACAACGCCTCTGTCGAACTCGTCGACATCGCCCTGCGCAGGCCCTCGCTCGACGACGTGTTCCTGCAACTCACCGGTCACCTGGCCTCGACCGAGGCCGAATCGAAGGCCACGGCATGACCGCCATCACCTGGAACACCGCTGCGCGCGCGACACCGGAGACGGTGCAGCAGTGGTGGGTCCTGACCACGCGGCTGATCGTGCCCTCGATCAAATCCGGCGAGTTCCTCGCCTCGGTCTTCGCGCCCGCGGCCTTCACGGCCAGCTTCTACATTCCGCTGAAAACCGTGATGACGTTCTCCGGCAACGGTTTCAGCAGCTACGCCCAGTACATGATGCCGCTGGTGATCTTGCAGGCCGCCGCGTTCACCGCCATCTCGGCGGCGTTCCGCTCGGCCACCGATTCCGTCGCGGGCCTCAACCGCCGCTTCGGTGCGATGCCGCTGCGCCCGCTGGTTCCGGTCGCGGCGCGGATGTCGGCCAACCTGTTCCGTCTGCTGATCTCGCTGGCCGCGGCGATCACCGCGGGCTATGTGATCGGCTTCCGATTCCGGCTCGACGCCGCGCACACCCTCGGCTACCTGGCGTTCTCGCTGCTCATCGGACTCGCGTTCACCCTCGGCGCGGATGTGATCGGCACGCTGTCCAAGAGCCCGGAAGCCACGTCACAGGCACTGGTGTTGCCGCCGTTGATCTTCGGCATGCTCTCGACCGGTCTCGCACCGGCGAGCCAATTCCCGGAGTGGATCCAATGGTTCGTCCGCAATCAACCGGTCTCCCAGTTCGCGATCGTGTTGCGCGCGCTGGCCGGTGACACCACAGGCAACGCCGGGACCGTGACCTGGTCACTGATGGGCCCGTCGCTGCTCTGGCTCGCCGCCATCGTGGCGATCTGCTTGCCGGTGGCCATCCGGCTGAGTTCCAGGAGGGCCTGATGGCAGAGCGACTGGAGACCTCGGCGGTGTCGCTGGTCCGGCACACGCTGATCCAGACCGAGCGGCTGCTGGTGCGCTGGGCCCGCAACCCGATCACGCTGCTGGAGACCCTGCTCATCCCGTGTCTGCTGCTGATCATGCTCGATATCGTGGTGGGCGGTCAGATCGAGAAGTTCACCGGCGACGACGCCCTCTACGGCTCGGTCCCGATGGTCGCCCTCGTCGGCGCGCTGTCCGGCGCCGTCGCGAGCGGTGTGCTGCTCGGCCGTGAACGCGACGCCGGTCTGCTGGCCCGATTCTGGGTGCTGCCCGTGCATCGCGCGTCCGGGATCGTCTCGCGCATCCTCGCCGAGGGCTGCCGCATTCTGCTCGGCACCGTGACGGTGGTGATCGTCGGCTTCCTGCTCGGCTTCCGGTTCCACCACGGCCCCTTGGCCGCGCTCGTATTCCTGCTGGTCCCCGTGGTGTTCGGGCTCGCCTTCGCCACCATCGTCACCGCCGTCGCCGTCTACACCGCGAAGGCCTCCCTGGTCGAGGGCATCACGATCCTCACTTCGCTGATGATGTTCTTCAGCACCGGGTTCGTGCCCCTGGTCGCCTTCCCGACCTGGATTCAGCCGGTGGTGCGCAACCAGCCGATGTCGGTCGCCGTCGACGCCATGCGCGGCCTGTCCGATCAGGGTCCCATCGCGCGGCCGCTGCTGCTCACCCTCGCCTGGTCCGGCGCCGCCGTCCTGCTGTTCGCCGTTCCCGCCGCCATCGGCTTCCGGCGTGCGAGCCGCCGGTAGATCGGCCCGCGGCACTCACACCGGCGGCCACGCAGTACCCTCGTGCGCATGCTGGCGAGCGCCCGAAACCGCACCCGATTCCGTCGCACCGCCGAGCCGGGCGGGCACGTCCGCTCGCGCGGCTTCGTCGTGGCGGCCGCGTTGCTGTGCGCCGCCGTGCTCACCGCGGGGTGCGCGGAGAAGCACGATGACGCGAGCACGATCATCCGCACCACCACGAATATCGCGGGTGCGGGCGTGGTCGGGACCGATCGCGACACCGCGACCGCGTGCCCGCTGCCGAGCGCGCCGGACTCCGGCGCGGCGCGCACCGTCACCCACACCGGCGGTGTCTCACAGGTTCCCGCCGACCCGCAGCGCATCGTCGTACTCACCACCGCGGCGCTCGACGCGGCCTGCGCGGTGGGCCTGTGGGAGCGGGTCGCGGGCGCGGTCACCCTCGACGGCGACCGTCCGCAACCGATGTACCTGGGTTACGGCGTCGTGAAGGTGCCAAGCGTCGGCGCCATCGGTCAGCCCGATCCCGCACGGATCGCCGAGCTGAAGCCCGACCTGATCCTCGGCGACGTCGCCACGACCGCCGGTGGTTTCGACGCGCTGAGCAAGATCGCCCCCACCGTCCTGATCGGCGCGGGCGGCAGCTGGCAGTCCGATTTCGCCGCCTATGCCGCGGGCATGAACCGCAGCGACGCCGCCGGCACCGCCCTGCAGAACTACCTCACCGAAGCGCACGACCTCGGCCCCGCCCTGAACGCGCGCCAATCCCAGGCCTCGGTCCTGCGCTTCACCGCCGACACCATTCAGGTCCAAGGCACCGAAACCTTCGCGGCCCAGGTCCTTTCCGACGTCGGCGTCCAGCGCCCCACCGCCCAGCGCGGCCGATCCTTCGACATCACCGAAGCCGACCTCGCCACCAAAGCCGAAGGCGATGTCATCTACGTGATGTTCGACGGCCCCGACGGCGAGGAACACGGCAGGCAGGTCCTGCGCTCCGATCAGTTCGAAGAGCTGGGCGCCGCGTCCGACAAGCGTGTCTTCGCGGTCGACGACAAGATCTGGCACACCACCGGCCTCACCGCGGCCCGCGCGGTCCTCACCGACCTGCGCAACAGCCTCAACGGCTACGTCACCGACTGACTCCCAGCTACCTCTCAGCGCGTTCGCGGCTCCGGCGCAGCCCCCGTGCTTACCGTGGTCGTCAACACGGCAGCGAAGGAGCGGAAATGGGCGAGCACGATCTGGGACTCGGGCACGATCTTCGAGTGCTGTCGCGGCGGCGAGCGCTGAGGTTTCTCGGCGTCGCCGGGGTTGCGGCGGCGGCGGCGGGCTGCGCGACCACCGACGACAGGACCGACGCGAGCACCAGCTCGGCCACCACCTCCGCGTCGGCGGAAACCCCCGCCGCGGCACCGCAGGAGACGGCGGGTCCCTACCCGGGTGACGGCTCCAACGGACCCAATGTCCTGATCGAATCGGGCGTGGTGCGATCCGACATCACCACCAGTTTCGGCACGTATTCCGGTACCGCCCAGGGTGTTCCGATGACACTCACGCTGAACCTGCGTGATCTCGTCGAGAACGCGGCGGGCACCGGCATGGCCGTCTACGTCTGGCATTGCGACCGCGAAGGCCGCTACTCCCTCTACACCGACGGCGCCACCGAACAGAACTACCTACGCGGCGTCCAAGTAGCCGACGACAACGGCACCGTCCGCTTCACCTCGATCTTCCCGGCCTGCTACGCCGGCCGCTGGCCACACATCCACTTCGAGGTCTACGACTCCCTGTCCACCGCCGTCGCAGGCGACAACGCCCGCCTCACCTCCCAGATCGCCCTGCCCCAAGACGCCTGCACCTCGGTCTTCGACGCCGACCCCGGCTACACGAACAGCACCCGCAACATGTCCGGCGTAACCCTGTCCTCCGACAACGTCTTCGGCGACGGCTGGGACGCCGAACTGGCCACGGTCACCGGCACACCCACCACCGGCATGTCCGTCGCCCTCACGGTCGGCGTCGCCGCGAAATCCCAGAACACCCAGTCCGGCAACGGTGCCCCGCCCTCGGGCAACGGAGCGCCAGGCGGCCCGCCGCCCGGCGGCCCCGCTCCCCGCTGACGAATGCGGGCGGACTCAACCCGCGGACCGCCCCAATCCTGAGTGCACGATCTCGATGAACGCCATGAGATCTCGGATGAGCACATCGATGTCGCCCGTCGCGCCGGCGTCGGTGTGGAGCCAGTCGGCGACGGTCTCGAACAGACCGCCGATCGTGGAGACCGCGAGGGCGTGCAGATCGATGCCGACTCCTAAGGGGGGCACGAATCCGTATTCACGCCACAGGGTTTCGAGGAACTGAGCGGCCCAGCGGCGGTTGATCCGCCGTTGCTGTTCGACTTTCGCCGAAATGCCGCTGGCCTCACCGAAAGTCACCTTCGCCACGCGCGGGTCGTCGACCATCGAATGGGCGAAGGCGCCGATGACGGCGGCGACCACGTCGTCGCGGGCGCCCGAGGATTCGGACAGCGCGGTGGCGACCTTGTCCTGTGCGTGTTCGCTCTGCTGCTGTAGCAGCGCCAGGTAGCAGTCTTCTTTGCTGTCGAAGAGTTCGTAGAAGGCTTTGTTGCCGACGAAGGCGGTCTGGCAGATCTGCTCGATCGCGGTGTTGACGTAGCCGTCGGCGGCGATCAAGTCGAAAGCGGCGGCCAATATCTGTTCCCGCCTGCGGGCACGGCGCTGTTCGGCGTCCAAGCCCTGGATGCGCCGGGAGCGGACTTGGCTCTTGTCGGTCGACGTCACGCAGCTCAGCCTACAGATCGCCCAATAAGAACAAGAACTCTTGTTCTCAACAAGGCAACGTGCTGTAATCGGAATCACCTATCGAAGGAGATGCCATGCAGCGCAGCACGGCCACTTGCCGGTCGCCCCGGCTCCGACGGCTCGGCGCCCGAGCCCTGCCTCTGCTCGCGATGACAGTGCTGGTGGCAGCGGGTCCGGCGGGCGCCCAGGATTTCGAACTGCCACCGCTGCCGAACGAGGCGCAGGTATATCCGGCGGTCGTGCCGATCCCCACCCCTCAGCACGACCCCTGGTACGCCGATCCGGCCGATCTCGCCGCCTACGCCAACGGCGACGTGATCCGCAGCCGGATCGTGCAGACCCACGTGCTCGGCATCCCGGCCCCGGTGCACACCACACAGCTGCTGCTGCGCAGCTCCGATGTGCACGACAACCCGCTCGCCACGGCGACCACCGTGCTGATGCCGGGCATCCCGTGGCTGGGACCCGGTGCGCGCCCGCTGATTTCCTATCAGGAGGCGATCGACAGCCTCGGCCAGCAGTGCAATCCGTCCTACACCCTGCGCGCGGGAATCCAGAAGGAAGTGGCCATCATGAGTCAGTTCCTCGCGGCGGGCGCGGCGGTGGTCGTCACCGATTTCGACGGCAAAGAGAACACGATCATGTCGCCCAGCGAGGGGCGGATGGTGCTCGACGGGATCCGCGCCGCCAAGCGCGGTGGGCTCGGGCTCGAGACCGCACCGGTGGGGTTGTGGGGTTATTCCGGTGGCGGCAACGCCTCCGCCTCGGCCGCCGAGCAGCGCCGCCATTACGCTCCCGAACTCGATATCGAGGGCAGTGCGCAGGGCGGTATCCCGGGCGACAAGGTCGCGATCGCACCTTTCGCGATCTCGGGGCAGCAGCCGCAAGCGAACTTCACCGGCTGGCTGGCGGTGCTGGGACTGGCCCGCGAATACCCCGAGTTCGACCGGGAATTGCAGCGATACCTGACACCGGAAGGCCAGCGTGTTGCCTATGACCTGCGGGAACGCTGCCTCTACACCGCCGTGGCCACCACGCTGCTTCGCCCGATGGCCGAGTACCTGACCGACCCCGCTGCCGCGCTGGCTGCCGCGCAACCGGCGCTGGCCGCGGCGAGCTTCGGCAAGCCGGAGAACACACCCGATATGCCGCTGTTGATGTGGCACTCGACCACCGACCAACTGCTGCCCGCCGAACTGGTGATCGACAAGATCGCCGCCGATTACTGCGCGCGCGGGGCGAACATGCGGATGTTGCGGGTGCCGTTCTCCGAGCACATCAGCGCCGAGATCGTCCCCGAACTGGGCACTGTCGCCTGGTTGCTCGCGGTCACCGCCGGAGCCGACCCCGGGCCGCGAGTATGTTGAGCGCGGTGCGCCGGGCAGCGCTCACGGCGCGGACCACAGTGCGCCAGATCCGGGTCATGCAGCGGGCCGGGATCATCGATCTGCGCCATCCGCCCCAGATCGCCCGGACCGCCGCCACGATGCGCGCCTACGGTCCGATCGCGGGCGGAATCATCACCTCGGCGCGACGAACCCCCGACCGGATCGCACTGATCGATGGTGACCGCCGGATCAGGTACGGCGAACTCGACGCACGCACCGATGCGATCGCCACCCGCTGGCACGCCGCGGGCTTCGATGCGAGCGACACCATCGGGGTGCTCTGTCCCGACGGCCTGCTCCTGGTCGAAACCATGGCTGCCGCGGCGAAACTCGGCGCCCGACTGGTGCTGCTCAACACTGGGTTCGGCGCCGCGCAGTTGCACGATGTGCTCGTCCGGGAGCAGGTGCGCGCTGGTGCTCGACCCGAGCCGGTCCGCACTCGCCGATGACCTGCCCGGCGATATCACCGTGCTCGACGTGGATGCCACACCCGGCGGCGCGCGCTTGCCCGCACCGGCCGAGCAGGCGGGCTTCGTCCTGCTCACCGGCGGCACCACCGGGACACCGAAGGGCGCACCGCGACGTGTCGAATCTCCTTTGGCAGCGGCACAATTCGTCGACCGGGTGCCGTTGCGGCGTGGCCAGACCGTGCTGCTGTGCGCGCCACTTTTCCACGGCACCGCCCTGTCGCAGTTCATCGTGTCGCTGAACCTGGGTTCGACGATCGTGTTACACGGCCGATTCGACGCCGCCCGCGCGCTCGGCCAGATCGCCGGGCATCGAGCCGACATGGTGGTACTGGTGCCGACCATGCTGCGCCGCATCCTCGATCTCGGCCCAGAGACGTTGTCCGCCAACGACACCAGCTCGTTGCGGATCGTCTTCACCGCGGGCGCAGCGCTCCCCTCCTCGCTGGGCACCAGAGCCATCGAGGCATTCGGCCCCGTGATCTACAACTTCTACGGCTGCACCGAAACCGGCACCGCCACCATCGCCACCCCGCAGGACTGGATCGCCGCACCCGGCACCGTAGGCAAGGCACCGGTCGGCATCACGGTCGCCCTCTACGACGAAGACACCCTCGTCACCGAACCCGGCCGTGTCGGCACCGTCCATGTCGGCAATTTCATCGCGATCGCGGGCTACTCGGGTGGCGGCGCCAAGCAGATCCGCGGCGGCCTGATGAGCACCGGCGACCTCGGCCACTTCGACTCCGGCGGAAGGCTTTTCATCGACGGTCGCGACGACGACATGATCGTCTCCGGCGGTGAGAACGTCTTCCCCGGCGAGATCGAAGACCTGCTCTACCAGCACCCTTCGATCACCGAAGCGGCCGTAATCGGTGTCCCCGACGAGGAATTCGGGCAACGGCTCGCCGCGTTCATCGTCCCCGCGGCCGATCTGGACGCGGACACCGTCCGCGCCTACGTGAAATCCCACCTCGCGCGTTTCAAAGCACCCCGCGACGTGCTGTTCGTCGACGAGCTCCCGCGCACCCCGACCGGCAAAATCGACCGCCGCGGCCTGGCCGCGCTCGGCTGAACGGACCCCGCGGCGCCGACCAACTGTCGGCGCCGCGGGGAAATCGCCGGTAGCCGCCCGATTGCTATCATGGCGAACAGCGCTCCCCGCGTCGCGATCGCCCCGCGCCGAAGCTCCGACAACCCCCGTTCGAGGAGGAGAACATGGCCGAGCATTCCGATGAGCGAATCCCGCCCGCATCCGACAACGCCGCCGATCTCGACCTTCCGTGGGCTCCCCGAGACCACGAGTGGAGCGGCACCAAGGCCGAGCACGACGCCTTGCGGTGGGCAAACGGCGACCCGCTCAAACTGGCGAGCATCTATCTGTACCGCGAACGTGGCGGCAATCCCGCCACCGAGGCCGACTACAAATTCCCGGTCGCCGACATCATCGACGGCAAGCCGACGTTGGTCTTCCACGCCGTGGCCAACGCGGCCGCGCGCTTGGACCAGGCCGACATCTCGGAACAAGACCGCAAGAAGGTCGAGCACCGTATCGGCGAGCTCTATCAGCAGGCGGCCGAGGCCTTCGACGATCCGTCACTGCAAGCACCGTGGGAGCGCTGACCGATCCGATCCCAGCACAACGGCGGCGGATCACTCCGCCGCCGTCGTGGGTCGAGTTCGCTCAGAACTCCCAGTCCTCGTCTTCGGTGTTGATGGCCTTGCCGATGACGTAGCTGGAACCCGAACCCGAGAAGAAGTCGTGGTTCTCGTCGGCGTTGGGCGACAGGGCCGAGAGGATCGCAGGGTTCACCTCGCACTCGTCCTTCGGGAACAGACCCTCGTAGCCGAGGTTCATCAGCGCCTTGTTCGCGTTGTAGCGCAGGAACTTCTTGACGTCCTCGGTGAGGCCGACCTCGTCGTAGAGGTCCTGGGTGTAGTCGACCTCGTTGTCGTAGAGCTCGAAGAGCAGCTCGAAGGTGTAGTTCTTGAGCTCGTCGCGCTCGGCCTGGGAGACCAGCTCGAGGCCCTTCTGATACTTGTAGCCGATGTAGTACCCGTGCACGGCCTCGTCGCGAATGATCAGCCGGATCATGTCGGCGGTGTTGGTGAGCTTGGCCCGCGAGGACCAGTGCATCGGCAGGTAGAAGCCGGAGTAGAACAGGAAGCTCTCCAGCAGCGTGGAGGCCACCTTGCGCTTGAGCGGATCGTCGCCGTTGTAGTAGCCCAGGACGATCTCCGCCTTGCGCTGCAGGTTGCGGTTCTCCTCCGACCAGCGGAAGGCTTCGTCGATCTCCTTGGTCGAGCACAGGGTCGAGAAGATGGAGCTGTAGCTCTTGGCGTGCACTGACTCCATGAACGCGATGTTGGTGTACACCGCCTGCTCGTGCGGGGTGATCGCGTCGGGGATCAGCGAGACCGCGCCGACGGTGCCCTGGATGGTGTCGAGCAGCGTCAGGCCGGTGAAGACCCGCATGGTGAGCTGCTTCTCGTCGGGGGTGAGGGTGTTCCAGGACGGGATGTCGTTGGACACCGGGACCTTCTCGGGCAACCAGAAGTTGCCGGTCAGCCGATCCCAGACCTCGGCATCCTTCTCATCGGGCACCCGATTCCAATTGATGGCCGACGCCCGATCGATGAGCTTCATTCCGCCTCCACACCTTTCCGCCAGACCTGATGACCCGCACTCGCCGACATGCGCGAGGCCCTTCACCCAGAACACTACTCGTAGTGGGTGACAACCTCGGGGAGCACTACAGCTTGTGTTGCGGCGCGCGGAACCCGACCTGACCGGCCGAACACCCGCACCACACACGCGGCCCCCATTGTGCGGCACGATCGCCGCCACACCACCATCGCATCGCCAGTGATTCGCCACATGCGTGTGAGCGCCCGGTCCGCCGGTGAGCGGCGCCACTGACCGGCGCACCTGGCCCGGTGCGGGTCAGAGGTGGCAAATCCGGCACACTGGCATTCGAAGTGGGTCAAAGGAGCGGGCGTCGTCCGCGCGAGGGGGATTTGCATATGCGATTGCGTCGACTGGTGGTTGGCGCCGCCGCCGTCATTCTCGGACTGACAGCTTGTCAAGCAGATCCGCCGGAGACCACGCGAGCTGTCGAGCCTGTGCCGACCCCGGTCGACGCATCGTTTTGGTCGACCGTCCCGCAGACCGACGAGCAGCGAGCCCAGGTGTCGGCGCATGCGCGACTCATCGACGTGTGCGCGCTCGTTCCCCGCACGGAACTCAGCACTTTCGGCGAGGTACGCAAAGTCGACAACGACGAAACTGATTCCTGCCGAGTCGAATTGGGACCGAAGGGCAGTGTCGAGAAGCTGAGCTGGGCGTCGATGGTGGTCTTCGGCGATGTCCCACAACCGGGAGCAACCGTGAGGCAACTCGGCGACGTTGCCTTGTCGGTGCTGCCCGATGACCCGGGAACCAGTGCGCCCGAGAAGACCTGCAATGCCACCGCGAAGTTCCGTTCAGGTGCGGCCATCTATTTCAAGGCGACCACCTCTCCGACGACCGACGCGTGTGCCCGACTGGAGGCCCTGGTCCCCGGCGCGGTGCAACGCTGGCTGGCAGCGCCACCGCAGGGCACCTCACCCGATACGAGGCGCTCGGTCCTGAACGGCGCGGATCCGTGCGCCGTGCGCTCCCTCCTGGACGGAACCGGCCCGTTCGGCGTGCCGACGCTGAACTCGTGCGGCTTCACCTACCGAGGCGTTGATGTCGTCGTCAGCTTCGAGAACCGCGAGAAACTGATACTCAGCAAGAACACCGAGCAGATGCCCGACGGCCGTACCGCCAACGTCCTCGACGGCACGAGCTACACCGTGGTGGTGGGCCCCGAATTCGCCGGGGAGACAGGCTATCTCGGCCCTAGCGCACCCGCGGTCAACGTGTTCGCCGACACTCCCGACGTCGCCAAAGATGTGATGCGGCAGGTCCTCACGCTCTTCCCCGCCACCTGATCCGGACAAGGAGAACCCCTGTGCGACAGTTCATCCTGCTGATCGCCGCAGCGCTGACGATGGTCGCGTGCGGGAGCGAACCCGCACCGGACTCCATGCCCAAAGGCGGATTCTGGTCCACCGCAGCGGTTTCCGATCAGGACAAGGTCGCGGTTCTGCGCAAGGTCAGGGCGATCGATGTGTGCGCGTTGTTACCCCGCGCAGCGCTGGGGACGCTCGGCACCGTGCGCGATGTCGAGAACGTGCATCCGAATCAGTGCCGGCTCAACATCGCTGTCGAGGGTCATCTCACCGGGATCGATGCGACCTGGAGTACCGGGGTGATGTTCGAGGGTGAGCCGGGCATGGACCGACCGGTAGACGTCGAGTCGATGGGGGATGTGCGGGTGCTGTTCAACGACGAACCCGCGGCGTCGGGCGATCCGCAGGTGCGTGGGGCCTGTCAGGCGTGGGCGCGATTCGTGGCGGGGGCCGATCTGTCGTTCAGTGTGCGGGCGCCGCAGGATGCCTGCGCGTCGGCGAAGGCGCTGTTGCGGATCGCGTTGATCGAATGGCGTAAGGAACCTGCCCAGGGGACCTCGCCGGACTCGGATCGGGCGGTGATCACCGGGGCCGATCCGTGTGCGGTCGCACCGTCGCTCGGTGTCCAGGTGCCCGCGGCCGATCAGGGTGTCACCACGTGCACATTGCACGTGGAAGGGCGCGATGCGATCGTCACCTACGACTACAACGAGGAACGTTCCATCATCGACGACGCGCCGGCCTTCACCGTCGGCTCCCGCCAGGTGTACCGGTTCGATACGGCCCAGTCCGACCTGGCGTCGCTGTCGGCGGTCGTCGGCCCCGGTCTCGCACCAGGGCCGACCGACGCCCTGCTCGGTCGGCGCGTGCCGACCGTCTCGGTCACAGCCGACTCCACGATCGCGGAGAAGGTCATGCGCGAAACCTTGCCGCTGGTGCGGTGACGACAACGTTCTGAGAACGACCTGGCGCGATGTTTGCGCGAGGGTTGCCGTCGCGGGCAGACTCGGTGGTCGGGCGCGCGTCCGGGCCCGGATCTGCCGAGGACAGGGGTGCGGATGTATCGCAGGATGGCGCTGGCCGCTGCCGCGTTGCTCGTATGCGCCGGGTGCGGGAGTGACGAGGCGGGCGACCCACCCGATTACGCGACATTGCCACCGCCACCGGCGCCGGTGATACCCGCCCAGCCCCCCGAGTTCTGGTCGAAGGTCCCCCAGGATCAGAACCAGCGCGCGGAGGTGGCCCAGGCGACCCGCCAGGTCGACGTCTGCGCGTTGCTGCCACGCGAAACCCTGGCACAGTTCGGCGAGGTCAAGAGCGTGACCGTCGGCCTCGACTCGTGCCGGGCGATCATCGGCAGCGACAAAGCAGGCGAAGGCTCGACCCTGACCTGGCACGCCACCCTGCTCGATGCCCTGTCCACCGGCGGCCGCGGCGTCACGCGGCAGATCGGCGACACGAACGTCCGCACGGTCCCCGACCGGGATGCGGGCGAACCACGCGCCTGCGGTGCGACCGCCCAGTTCCCGTCGAGCGCGGCGTTCTACCTCGGCCTGTCCACCCCGGGTAAGAACCCGTGCACGGTCGCCGACGAACTGATGCCCGGCATGATCGAGCGCTGGCGTCAGTCGCCGCCGCAGGGCACCTCCCCCGACACCGCACCAACCGTGTTGCTCGGCGCCGACCCGTGCACGGTTCGCGGCAAACTGGCCGGCGCCGTGCCCGGCGACGAACAGCGACTCACCCAGTGCCTCTTCAGTTATCGCGGCGAGAAGATCACCGTGAGCTACGAGTACCGCGTGCCCGACTACCTGGCCGCCAACAGCACCGAGGACCACATCGACGGCCGCACGGTGCACCGCTCGGTCTCGGTCTACGACAGCTCGATCCCGATCTACACCGCGGCCGTCGGCCCGGAACTGCCCGCCGAATCCACCGCGTTCGGCAGGCGCATTCCGGTTGTCGAGGTGGTCGCCGCCACTGACGACGTCGCCAAAGACGTCATGGCACAGACGCTCACGCTCTTCCCGGAGCGTTAGATCCCCAGCACCAGCTTCAGATCCCCAGCACCAGCTTCAGATCCCCAGCACCAGCTTCGCGGTGGTGAAGTAGATGATCAGCCCGGTCGCGTCGACCAGGGTGGTCACCATCGGCGCCGACACGACCGCGGGGTCGATCCGGAACTTCTTGGCCAGCAACGGCATCGTGCCGCCGATTGTCGCCGCCCAGCCGCAGATGACCACCAGGGTGATGGCCACGACGATGGCGATCTTCGGCCCGACGAACACGGTGCCGATCAGCAGCCCGGCCGCGGCCAGCATGCTGCCGAGCACCAGCCCGACCCGGCATTCGCGCCAGATCACCTTGAACAGATCCGAGACCCGCACCTCGCCGACCGCCAGCGCGCGTACGCACGCCGTCGCCGCCTGCGCGCCCGCGTTGCCGCCCGCGCCGATCAGCAGCGGAATGAACAGCGCCAGACTCGCGGCCTGTTCGAGGGTCGAGGCGAACATGTCGGTGACACTCACGGTCAGCGTGGCCGCGAACAGCAGCAGCGTCAGCCACAGCGCCCGGTAGCGCGCCAGCTGGAACACCTTGGCGGCCATGTAGTGGCCCTCCCACGGCGCCGAACCGGCCTGCTTGGCGACGTCCTCACTGTCGGCGGCCTCCAGTACCTCCATCGCGTCGTCGATGGTGAGCAGCCCGACCACCCGGTCCTCGCTGTCGACGACCACCAGGTTGATGAGGTTGGTGGAACTCATCAGCCGGGCGGCCTTCTCCGCGGAATCGGTGGCCCGCACGAATGGCGGCTCGGTGACGACGAGTTCGGACACCATCGCGTCCGGGGAGTGCAGCACCAGCTCGCGCAATTCGACGATGCCGGTGAGGCGGCGGCCGCGATCGACCACGGGCAGCGTGTAGACCGTTTCGGCGTTGCCGCCCTTGGCGCGCACACAGCCCAGTGCCTGCGCGACGGTCAGATTGTCCGGCAGCGCAACAACTTCCGGCGTCATGAACAGCCCGACCGAGCCCTCGGGGTAGCCGAGCAGCGCGGCCGTCATCCGGCGCTCGCGCGGGCTCAGCCCGGCCAGCACCTTCTTGGCGACCTTGGCGGGTGCTTCGTGCAGCATCCGAGCACGGTCGTCGGGGTCCATCGCCTCGACGAGATCGCGAAAGCTCTTCTCGCGCAGGCCCTGCAGGATCTGCTGCTGGTCCACCGGCTCGAGCTCCTCGAACACGCTGAGCGCGCGCTCCTTGTCGAGCAGCCGGAACACGACTCCGGCCTGCACGGCGTCCATCCGGGCGAGCGCGTCGGCGATCACGTGCGGCGGACGGTTCTCCAGCCAGTCGAGGCCACCGCAGGTGACGCGGTGGGTCGCGACGATATCGCGCACCGATTCGGACAGAATTTCCAGCGCCTCGGTCACCGCGTGATCTTCGACGGGGGTGCGGCGCGGCGAAACTACTTCCGGCGCAACGGATTCGGTGGGTACGTGACGGGTTTCGACGAGATCGATGTTCGACATGGAGGAGTCCTCTGGCGTAACAGCGCGCACGCCTGCGACATTGCGACAGGATGCGAATGAGTGGAACGGTGGCTGACGTTCACACCGCGGGGCGTCCACCGCCGGGGCCAGCACGCACGAGCCGGACCTACCAGGTCAGGAATTCAGTGCGAGGACGAAGGGGTGACGCCGCGCGGCCTTCGACTGGGGGGTTCGTTGCGCATTGCAACCCCACCTCCTCACAGTCGCCGCGGCTCATCGCTCCGCAGATCACGTGGAGTACCCACTCGGGCACACCCTTCCACCAAGAGACTACATGCGAGGCCCGTTCGTTTCACCCCTGGCTCGCGTACCACTGGTCACAGTGAGCCCACTCACACCACCCGTGGGAGCCCGGCGATGACGGTGTCGACGGCCTGTTCCGCGAGCGGCCACAACTCGGCGCGGTCCAGGTGCCGCAACGGCCCGCGCAATGCCAGTTCCGCGAAGCCGTGCACGGTGGACCAGCAGCTCCAGGTCGCGCCCTGGCGCGCCGCGGGGGCGAGTTCGCCGATGTGCACCATCATGTCGAGCGCGTCGGCGAGGGCGAGATAGGCGGGCGAGTCGACGACCGATTCGGGCGAGGTGTCACCGGCGCCGAAGAACGCGACCGCGAACCAGCCCGGTTCCCCCAGCGCGAAGCCGATATACCCGAGGCCGACCGCGCGCAAGCTCGCGCGCGGTGCCACCGGGACGCGCTCCATGCCCTCGGCCATCCGCGCCTCGATCGCCGTCGCGACCGCGCGCAACAGGGCTTGCCGGTCGGGAAAGTGCCGGTAGGCGGCGTTCGGCGTGACACCGACCCGGCGGGTGACTGCGCGGATCGTCAGCGCGTCGGGCCCGCCGGATCTGGTGAGTTCCAGTCCGGCCTCGACCAATGCCGCCGCGAGGTCACCGTGGTGATAGGCCAACCCTTGAACTTCCTTTCGAAGAAGTATACGGTGTGAACATATCAAATGTGCACACCGTACACATCGAAGGGTGGCCCATCATGACCGCATTGCCCACCATCGTCGATCAGGACGCCTGGCAGGCCGAACTCGATCAGCTCAGAATCCGGGAGAAGGCCGCGACCCGCGAACTCGATGCCGTCGCCGCCCAGCGCCGGCGTCTGCCCGCCGTCCGCCTGCCCGACTACACGCTGAAAGCCGAAGACGGCAGCGACGTTTCACTCGCCGAGATCTTCGACGGGCACTCGCAGCTGATCACCTATCACCACATGTGGACGCCGGGAAACACCTGGCAGTGCGGGGGCTGCACCGGCCTCACCGCGCAGTACGCACGGCTGGATTTTCTCGACGGCTACGACGCGCGATTCGTCATCGTGACGCAGGGGCCGATGGACGAGGTGCTCGCCTACAAGAAGCGCGTCGGCAACACGATGACCTGGTACTCGACCGCCGACAGCCCGTTCGGCGCCGACATGGGCGCAGGCCCCGGCGCGGGCTTCGCCGTGAACACCTTCCTGCGCGACGGCGACACCGTCTACCGCAGCTGGCACACCGACGGCCGTGGCACCGAACAACTCGCCTACACCTTCGGCCTCATCGACGCGCTCCCCTACGGCCGCCAGGAGGTATGGCAGGACAGTCCGGAGGGCTGGCCGCAGTCACCGACCTACAGCGGCTGGCCGAGCAGTAAGGACATCGCCGCGTCCTACGGCGACCCAAGCGCCTGATCTGCGAGATCGCGGCCGCACGCCCGATCGCGGCCGATCGGGCGTGTCCGGGGCGCCCGGCGTGCGCGCGGCCCCTGGATCACCCGGCCGAAATCGACGCCGAGGCGGGGTGGGGAAATATTGTTCATACGAGGGCGAGCCTGCCCAGGTTCGCCCCGCGTGCCCAGTGAATTTCCGTGCATAACAGCCGGTCCAGAGTTCAGCGCGGTGCGCGCACAATAGTTGCCTGAGCGCACGGAAGTGGAACAGTGGAGCGCGACAGCCGCGGCGTGTGGCGCGCCGCTCGAGTTCCATTCACTCCAGGAGAAAACCTGTGCGATTCGGCATCTTCGTTCCCCAGGGCTGGCGGCTGGATCTGGTCGGTATCGAACCGGCCGACCAGTGGTCGGTGATGCGTGAGCTGGCCCAGCGGTTCGACGCGATCACCGAGTGGGAGTCGATCTGGGTCTACGACCACTTCCACACCACGCCCGTCCCCACCGACGAGGCCACCCACGAGGCATGGTCGTTGATGGCGGCGTTCGGGGCCACCACCTCGCGCGTGCGGCTTGGCCAGATGTGTACCGCGGTGAGCTACCGCAACCCCGCCTACCTCGCCAAGGTGGCCGCCACCGTCGACCTGATCTCGGGCGGCCGGGTGGAGCTGGGCATCGGCGGTGGCTGGTACGAACACGAATGGCGCGCATACGGTTACGGCTTCCCGCCCGCCGGCGAACGCCTCGGCCGCCTCGACGAAGGCGTGCAGATCTTCCGTCAGGCCTGGCAGACCGGCCGGGCAACACTGGACGGCAAGTACTACCAGGTCGACGACGCCATCGTGCACCCACGCCCGTTGCAGGAGAACGGAATTCCGATCTGGATCGCGGGCGGCGGCGAGAAGAAGACCTTGCGGATCGCGGCGAAGTACGCCGCCTACACCAATTTCAGCGGCAACCCCGAAGAGTTCGCCCGCAAGTCCGACATCCTGCGCCGGCACTGCACCGAGGTCGGCACCGATTTCGCGGCGATCACCCGCAGCTCCAACTTCAACGCCATCGTCGGCACGACCGAAACCGAAGTGCAAGAACGTCTCTCGACAGTCATCGACCGCTTCACCCCCTTCCTCGGCGCCGACGAGGCGAAAGCCTTTGTGCACGAACAATTCGCCACCAGCGCGGCCGTCGGCACCCCCGAACAGATCATCGAACGCCTCACCGAGGTAAAGAATCTCGGCCTCGCCTACGCCATCCTCAACTTCCCCGAAGCCGCCTACGACACCTCCGGCATCGAACTCTTCGAACGCGAGGTGATCCCGGCATTGGCGTAATCCACGGCCGGCCTTAAGCCCCACTTTCTACTTTGGCGTCATGAGGCAACCGGAGGCCGTGCGGCGCGAATCATCGGCGCTGACCACCACAGACCAGCAGCGACCCGACGGCACACGCCACCTCGGCCCCACCCTCGACAACGACGGCGATCCCGCACCGAGCAAACACAGCCTGTCGACCACCCCGCCCGACAGCGACAACCCCCTACCCGCCATCCTCGCCGCCCTGATCAACTGGACCCTCCACATCAGCATCGGCGTCGCCGTCTGGTTCGCCCTTCGACCGAACGACCCCACCACAGCGTTCTGGTATGCCTGCCTGGCCTGGATCACCGCCTCCTTCCTGCACCGCGTCGCGATTCAGCGACTCACCCGAGCAACCCTCGGCAACGCCCTGCTCGGCCTACGCCTGGCCCACCCCGACGGCACCCACCCCACCCTGGGCCGCCTGACAAAACACTGGCTCACCACCGTGCTCAAATCCGTGATCCAAGTCCTCTCCTTACCCTGAACACCGACGTCAGCGGCTCGCGCTCGGGTGATGAGCGGCTGCTCAGGCAGGGAAGGTCGGGACGATCGATTCGCCCATGTGGCGCAGGGTGACACATGGGTCGGTGGCCGGTTCGGTGGGGTTCTTCACTACGACCATGCGGATCACTCCTTGGTCGGCGGAGAAGAGGACGTCACAGGAGTTGGGGGCCGCGGCGGCGGCCAGGCGGCGGCCGGCGCGGCGCGCGACGGTTTCGTCGGTGAACGCTGTCGTGCCCGACTCCTTTTCGAACTCCTCGAGGGTTCTCGAGATCGAGAACACCTTCAGGTGGACGGTGGCACCGGTCCATTCGCAGGTCTGCCAGCCCGCGGCAGGTGCACCCGCGGCAACCTTCGTCGCGGGGTCGACACCGGCCTTCTGCAGTGCACCCGCGGTAACCCCGGTGCACGGCTCGAACAACACCTTCGCTTCCGCGGGCTCGTCGCTCGAACATCCGACGAGCGCCGCCAGCGCCAATCCTCCGGCCGCTACCATCACGAGCGCGCGCTTCATCTGGTCCCTCTCACCGTGCATCTCAAAACGCGGCCACGTTAACAAGGTTCGCAACTGTCCGGTGCCGTCGCTGGAACAGACTTGTGCCGATCACCACGAACACCTCCCTCGGCTGTGAAGAACACGCGACCACATGCCTGCTCGACTGACTAGGTGCATGCCTGCTCACTTGTGCCGCCACTTCAGATCAGCGAGCACGCAACGTCGTGAACAGGTCGACAAGACCGACAGCGGGTGGATGTTAAGCGCTACGCACCACGCTGAGGCCCATGAGCAACGCAGCACCGCCCCGGCACGCGGCAAGGACCAGCAGAGTCGAGCGACCAGCGTTCACCGAAACGCGAGCCTCGCAGCGCCGGGCGGACGAATTCCCGCTCACCGCACGCACTTCCAACGGCGACGAGACCGGCGTGATTCCCGCGTTCCTCATCGACATGACGCTGCACGCGGCGATCGGCGCCACCGCCTGGTACCTCGCCCCCGGTGCAACAGCCGTCCTGTACGGCATCCTCGCCTGGCTCGGCGCGTCCTTCCTGCACCGCACGGTGATCCAACGCCACACCCGAACGACAATCGGCAAGTGCCGATACGGCCTGCGCCTGTGCTACGCCGACGGAACCTACCCGTCGACCTGGCAACTGGTCGTCCAGTGGTTCCGCGGCGGCTGGTCCTGCTTCGACCTCTTCGATTCCGTCGACTGACACGCATAGGGCCGACCGACTCACGTGCGCAGCAGTTCGGACGGCTCATCCGTGGGGCCGACGATGGGGTTCAGCTATCGACTTCAGGTTTCCGATCGTCCCGATTCGCCAGGTCCTCGACGCAATACGCACAAGATTCTTTGAACACAGCCTTATTCGTGTGATGGCGAGTGTGTGCGTTACGCCTGCTCGTGGGCTTCGGTCGCCCTTTCTGAGCAGCAGACATCTTCGCCCGAGTCTCGGCGCTGGCCGTCCGCCCGTAGTTCGGGTTTCCCGCGCCGGTTCTCATCTCCGATAGCCGCAGACGCGATTCCTCCGACATCACACGGCCGAATCCGGGGTGTTCTGGACCGAACTTCCCATAGTTCGGATTGGCTTCGCCTTCGTATGTGCCTTTACGTTCGATCGACCATTTCGCACGCTGTGAAGCCGAGTGCGTGCGCCCGTGAAACGGATTCTCGTCGCCGAACCGGCTCACACCCGGACGGCCGGTCGACCGGATTCGCGCGGCCTCCCGCATTTCCGCAGTCCATACCACACCAACAGGTCCGAGTCCGCCATCAGCGAGGTTGAGTAATGGCTGACCTTCCCTCCGAAGGTATGCGATCCAATCGATCTCAGCCTTTCCGAGCTTCTTCAGGCCTTATACCCAATCCATGACATCCGCTATCACCTCGTCGCGATCCTGTCTGCGCAGCCAGTCATAGAACGGAGTCTTTCGACCCGTGCTGGCGACCTTGAAGTGCTGACGGAGCCGCACATGCTCCGACTTTGTCGTCAGCCCTATATACCGATAGTCAAATTCGGCGCGGAGGCGAACTCCGTAGATCACACCAGCAGTTGCCTTGCCCATCTGACCTCCGCGCCGAGTTTGCTAACGAGGAATTACAGCATGCAGCTGACGCAATTTTCTATTTCCGTCCCTTGCAAGGCCATTTGGCGCAAGCGGATGTAGTAGAGGGTCTTGATGCCCTTGCGCCAAGCGTAGATCTGAGCCTTGTTGATATCGCGGGTTGTTGCGGTGTCTTTGAAGAACAGGGTCAACGACAAGCCCTGGTCGACGTGTTGTGTGGCTGCGGCGTAAGTGTCGATGATTTTTTCGTAGCCGATTTCGTAGGCATCGGCGAAGTACTCGAGATTGTCGTTGTCCAGGTATGGGGCCGGGTAGTAGACGCGGCCGATCTTGCCTTCCTTGCGGATCTCGATCTTCGACGCCACCGGGTGGATCGAGCTGGTGGAGTGGTTGATGTAGGAGATCGAACCGGTCGGCGGGACGGCCTGCAGGTTCTGGTTGTAGATGCCGTATTCCTGCACCGAGGCCTTGAGCAGACGCCAGTCGTCCTGGGTGGGGATGCGCACGCCGGCGTCGGCGAACATCTGAGCCACCTTGTCGGTCTTCGGTTCCCACGCCTGCTCGGTGTACTTGTCGAAGTACTCGCCGCTGGCGTACTTGGAGTCGGCGAACCCACCGAACGCGGAGCCGCGCTCCTTGGCGATCAGGTTCGAGGCCCGAATCGCGTGGTACACAACGGTATAGAAGTAGATGTTGGTGAAGTCCACGCCTTCTTCGGAGCCGTAGTGGACCCGTTCGCGCGCCAGGTACCCGTGCAGGTTCATCTGGCCGAGGCCGATGGCGTGAGATTCGTTGTTGCCCTGCTCGATCGAGGGCACCGAGAAGATGTGGGTCTGGTCCGACACCGCGGTGAGGGCGCGGATCGAGGTCTCGATCGTCTGGCCGAAGTCCGGTGAGTCCATCGCCTTCGCGATGTTGAGCGAACCCAGGTTGCACGAAATGTCTTTGCCCACCTTGGAATACGACAGATCGTCGTTGAATTCCGAGGGGGTGGAGACCTGCAGGATCTCCGAGCACAGGTTCGAGTGGGTGATCTTGCCCTTGATCGGGTTGGCCCGGTTCACCGTGTCCTCGAACATGATGTAGGGGTAGCCCGACTCGAACTGCAGCTCGGCGATGGTCTGGAAGAACTCGCGCGCCTTGATCTTCGACTTGCGGATGCGCTTGTCGTCGACCATCTCGTAGTACTTCTCGGTGACGTTCACATCGGCGAACGGCACACCGTAGATGCGCTCGACGTCGTAGGGCGAGAACAGGTACATGTCCTCGTTCTTCTTCGCCAGCTCGAAGGTGATGTCGGGGATCACCACGCCCAGCGAGAGCGTCTTGATGCGGATCTTCTCGTCCGCGTTCTCGCGCTTGGTGTCGAGGAAGCGGTAGATGTCGGGGTGGTGGGCGTGCAGGTACACCGCGCCCGCGCCCTGACGCGCACCCAGCTGGTTCGCGTAGGAGAAGGAGTCCTCGAGGAGCTTCATGATCGGGATGACACCCGAGCTCTGGTTCTCGATCTTCTTGATCGGGGCGCCGTGCTCACGAATGTTGCTGAGCAGCAACGCGACACCGCCGCCGCGTTTGGACAGCTGCAGCGCGGAGTTGATGGAGCGCCCGATGGACTCCATGTTGTCCTCGATGCGCAGCAGGAAGCAGGACACGGGCTCGCCGCGCTGCTTCTTGCCGGAGTTGAGGAAGGTGGGGGTGGCGGGCTGGAAGCGGCCGTCGATGATCTCGTCGACCAGGTTGCCGGCCAGCACCTCGTCGCCTGCGGCCAGCGTCAGCGCGACCATGCAGACGCGATCCTCGAAGCGCTCCAGGTAGCGCTTACCGTCGAAGGTCTTGAGCGTGTACGAGGTGTAGTACTTGAACGCGCCGAGGAAGGTCGGGAACCGGAACTTCTTGGCGTAGGCCTGCTGGAACAGCTGCTTGACGAAGGGGCGACCGTACTGGTCGAGCACCTCGGTCTCGTAGTAGTTCTCCTTGACCAGGTAGTCCAGCTTCTCGTCCAGGTTGTGGAAGAAGACGGTGTTCTGGTTCACGTGCTGCAGGAAGTACTGGTGCGCGGCCTCGCGATCCTTGTCGAACTGGATCTCGCCGTTGGGGCCGTACAGGTTCAGCATCGCGTTGAGGGCGTGGTAGTCCATGACCTCGCCCGTATCGGGCCGCACCGCCGACTGCTCTAGGCGTGCTGACTTGCCTGCCGGTGCTGTGGTTGCTGTTGCCAAAACAATCCCAATCCCTCTCGGACGCGCGCGACGTCCTCAGCGGTTCCCATGAGTTCGAAGCGATACAGATACGGCACCCCGCATTTTTGCGAGATGATGTCTCCTGCAACGCAATAGGTATCGCCGAAGTTCGTGTTGCCGGCCGCGATCACCCCGCGCAGCAGCGCGCGGTTGTGTGGGTCGTTGAGGAACTTGGCGACTTGCCGTGGAACGAGGTCCTTGTCGGGACGTTCTCCGCCCATGACGTGCCGACCACCGCCATAGGTGGGGGTGATCAGCACGTAGGGTTCGTCGATCCGCGGCGATTCAGCGGTGGTGTGTAGTGGAAGCCGAGTTGCCGGGAGACCGAGCTTCTCGACGAAACGATGAGTGTTCTCCGAAGCGCTGGAGAAGTAGACCAGCCCGCCCGGAGTCATCTGCTCGGGCATGGCGCCTCCTTACCGGCGAACCGGCGCGAACTAGGCAGCCGCGACGGCGAGCGACTTGATGCGGTCGGGACGGAAGCCCGACCAGTGATCCTCACCCGCGACGACGACCGGTGCCTGCAGGTAGCCCAGCGCCATGACGAAGTCACGCGCCTCGTCGTTCTCCGAGATGTCGATGACGTCGTAGTCCACGCCGACCTTGTCGAGAGCCTTGTAGGTGGCGTTGCACTGCACGCAAGCGGGCTTGGTGTACACGGTGACGGTCATTCGGAGTCCCTCTCTCTATGCCTGATCCACAGCCTGTGATCCGTATGCAATGCACGAACGGGTGATGCTGCGCAAACTCCTGGATCTGACGAAGAAAGCCCTGCTCGTAACCCCTTCCCTTGGGCCCGATCAGTGGTGGCTCCACACCGTCTTCCAGTACGACAGACACTACACCTAGTGTCCGACAGATGGGAACAACACAAGGTGTTGCGAGTCGCACGGATGTAATTCCCACGCGGTAAGTCCCAGGACGGGCGCTGCGCAAGCAGGGAAAACAGTGGTTCAGATCACGATTTCGTCTACCGGCGAGTCTTCAGCAAACTTCGCGGACAGCGAAGGGGCGTCGCATCCGCGATGGATGCGACGCCCCTGCCGAACGCCCAGCTTACGCCGAGATCAACGTGCCGTTCACCGCGGCGACCAACTGGTGGACGGTCGCGCCGAGCTGGGTCAGCGCCTCGGCGTCCTCGGCCGGATGTGCCTGCGCGAAACGCTCGCCGATGGTCGCGAACTGCGCGTGCGCCGACTCGACGACAACGCCGCCCGCCACGCCGACGGACTTCACGGTGTCGCCGTGCGCCCACGCCGCGGCGTTCGGGCTGATCGACGCGCTCACCACGGCGACCGGCTTACCCTTGATCGCGCCGGCACCGTACGGGCGCGAGGCCCAGTCGATGGCGTTCTTCAGCACGGCGGGCAGGGTGCCGTTGTATTCGGGAGTGACCAGCAGAACGGCGTCGGCCGCGGCGACGGCGGCACGCAGTGCCTCGGCCTGGGCGGGCACCGCACCGGGCACATCCAGGTCTTCGTTGTAGAACGGGATCTCACCGAGACCCTCGTAGATGGTGATATCGACACCGGCGGGCGCGGTCTGCGCCGCAGCCTCGGCCAGGCGGCGATTGATGGAGCCCGCGCGCAGGCTTCCGACGAGAGTAAGGATGCGGGTCTCGCTCATTGCGACTCCTGGTGTACTCAGTGGAATGATCCAAGTTTCATCCGACATCAACCGGACCTCAGTCCGATTACTTCCCGCGGAGGACGTGTGAGTGGCGTGAGCTATGGCACACCCAGGTCAGACGAGCCGCCACTGCTGGGGATCGGACGACCGCTGCCCGGCAGTGCGGAGCCGGTCGAACGCGCGGACGCGGCCCGCAATCGCGCGCTGCTGCTCGACGCGGCCCAGCAATTGGTACGCGAGCACGGCGTCGACGGCCTCACGATGGACGCGCTCGCCAAGCGCGCGGGTGTCGGCAAGGGCACGGTCTTTCGCCGGTTCGGCAACCGCACCGGGCTGATGTTGGCCCTGCTGGATCACTCCGAGCAGAAATTCCAAGCCGCGTTCATGTTCGGGCCCGCACCCCTCGGCCCCGAGGCGAGTCCGGTCGAACGGCTGATCGCGTTCGGGCGGACCCGGCTGCTCGATATCGAGGTCGAGGGAGATCTGCACCAGGCCGCGGAGAAGAACGGGCGTTTCGGCGACGGGCCGTACGCCCTGCACAAGGCGCACGTCATGCTGCTGCTGCGTGCGGTCGGCGTCGACGGTGAGGTGCCGCTGATCGCCGACACGCTGCTGTCCACGCTGTCGGCGGCGCTGGTCATCCACCAGGTCGAGGTGCTCGGCTACACCCGCGCTCAGATCGGCGACAACTGGGAATGGCTCGTTCGCCGGGTCGTTTCGCCTGTCCCCCAAGTAGAGTGAGACCGCATGGGGACACTGCGTGAACAGATCATTGCCGAATTGGGCGTGCTGCCCGAGATCGAGCCGAAGCAGGAGGTCCGGCGGCGCGTCGACTTCCTGAAGGACTACCTGGCCACCACCCCGGCCGAGGGGTTCGCCCTCGGAATCAGTGGTGGACAGGACAGCGCGCTGGCCGGCCGGCTGTGCCAGCTGGCCGTCGAGGAGCTGCGCGCCGACGGCGTTGCGGCGAAGTTCCTGGCGGTGCGGCTGCCCTACGGCGTACAGGCCGACGAACACGACGCGCAGATCGCGCTGAACTTCATCGACCCCGATCGCACGGTCGTGGTGAACATCCGCCCCAGCGCCGACGCGATCGGCATCGAGGTCGCGGGCGCGCTCGATCACGAGCGCTTGCGCGACTTCGTGCGCGGCAACATCAAGGCGCGCGAGCGAATGGTCGCCCAGTACGCCCTCGCGGGCCAGGAAAGCCTCCTGGTGGTCGGCACCGATCACGCGGCAGAGGCAGTCACCGGCTTCTTCACCAAGTTCGGCGACGGCGGCGTCGACCTGACCCCCCTCACCGGCCTCACCAAACGCCAGGGCGCCGCGCTGCTGCAGGAACTTGGCGCCCCCTCGAGCATCTGGTCCAAGGTCCCCACCGCCGACCTCGAGGACGACCGCCCCGCCCTGGCCGACGAGGACGCGCTCGGCCTGCGCTACTCCGAGATCGACGACTACCTCGAGGGCAAGGACGTCACCCCGGAGGTGGCGACCCGTCTCGAAACGATCTTCACCAACACCCGCCACAAGCGCACGGTCCCGGTCACGCCCCTCGACACCTGGTGGCGGTGACGGCCTAGGCCGACAAGATATCGACGATCTCGACGACGAACACCGCAGTGGCCAACGTCAGCGCCACCGCGGTCAAACCCGCGCCGAAGAGGTTGCCCCGACGCCTTCGCGCATCCCTCGTCTCGGCATCGAGCCCGGCTTCCCTCGCCGAGGGCAAGAACATCAACACCAGCACGCCTAAGCATCCGCCTGCGAGAATCCAGGCAAACGGGTTGAACCCGCGCTGATACGCCAGCACCCCCATCACCACCATGACTACGACCATCACCAGCGACACTGCACACCCATTTCGACACGCACGCCGGTTTCCGGCACGCCGGGAAGCGTAGCGAGGTCTACGCCGCGGCGCGAATCCTGTTGCGGCTCAACAGATCACCGCGCCATCACCGGATACGGTGGCACGCAATAAGTCTCGCACGAGGTCGTAGTCCGGTTCCCTGCGGAAGCGCAGGCAGCCCTTGCCCATGTCGTGGGCGGCGAGGCGGTCGGCGAAGGCCGCGCGGATATCGGAGCGCAACAGATAGAAGGAGATGTAGTGCTTCTGGCTGGCGAAGGCGATCTCGGCGGTGTTGTCGCGTTCGTACGTGGGCATGCCGTAGGACATGACCTCGGCGAAGCCGGGGAGTTCCGCGCGGCACAGGTCGCGGAGCCTGGTGAGGGGCTCGCGGCGGTCTTCCGGGAGTTCGGCGAGGTAGGTGGCTACGTCGGGGGCCTTGCTCTGGACCACGGTCAGCCGCCGGCGAAAGGCGGGAGGACGTCGACTCGGTCGCGGAGCATGGCCGAGGGGTCGCGGGTGAGTTCGTCGCCGATGAGGAAGGCGCAGACGCCGACGAGGCTGTCGATGTCGGAGCCGTAGGTGGCCGCGAGGGTGGCGCGGAGGTCGGCGACGGTGGCGCCTGCTGGCAGGTCGAGGGATTCGGTGTTCTTGCCGACCGCGTCGGCGATGGCGGCGAAATAGCGGACCTCAACCACCGATGGCTCCCATCGTGCGTTCCGGAGGGACGAAACCGGCGGCATCGATACCGTGACCGGCCCACTTCTGCCACATCGCGCCGCGCCACAGCTCGGCGACCTCATCGTCGTCGGCACCTGCCCGCAGCGCGGTTCGGACGTCGAACTCCTGGTCGCTGAACAGGCACGAGCGCAGCATGCCGTCGGCGGTGAGCCGGGTGCGATCGCAACTGTCGCAGAACTTGCGGGTGACCGTGGCGATGATGCCGACAGTCGCCGGTCCACCGTCTACCAGCCATTTCTCGGCCGGGGCCGACGGGTCGGCGCGGGCGGTGGGGGTCAGGGTGAAGCGCGCGCCGAG
Source organism: Nocardia sp. FBN12 (assembly GCF_050320175.1). Classification (GTDB taxonomy): domain Bacteria; phylum Actinomycetota; class Actinomycetes; order Mycobacteriales; family Mycobacteriaceae; genus Nocardia. Next base: position 4,414,143 of record NZ_CP190048.1, read on the forward strand.
GACGTCGAGCAGGTCGGCGGCAGTCACCATGTGATCGCGGGCCCACTCGTGGTCGGCGTCGAGGGGCATTTCCTCGATGAACCGCAGTTCGCACTGCTCTGCCAGGCACCAGGCGAGCAGGTCCGCCGCGCCCGCCAGGTTCTGCCGCATCAGCACGGCGTTCACCTTCACCGGCGCCATGCCCGCGTCGCGCGCGGCACGGATACCGTTGAGGACCGATTCCAGGCGGTCACGGCGGGTGAGGCGGGTGAAATCCTCCCGATCGACGGTGTCGAGGGAGACATTGACCCTGGTCAGACCGGCCGCGGCGAGCTTGTGGATGCGATGTTCCAGGCCGACACCGTTGGTGGTCATGGCCAGTGGAGTGCCGGGCACCGCCGCGTGACAGCCCGCGATGATCTGTTCCAGCTCACGGCGCATCAACGGTTCGCCGCCGGTGAACCGCACCTCCCGCACGCCCAGCTCGCGCACGGCCAGCGATACCAGCCGCACGATCTCGTCGGCGGTGAGCAGTTCCTGGCGCGGAATCGGCGGCAGACCCTCTTCGGGCATGCAATAGGTGCAGCGCAGCGAGCATTTCTCGGTGATGGAGACACGCAGGTCGCGAGCGATCCGGCCGAAGCGGTCGACGAGGAACGGCGTCTCGGGCCTGCCGTCGAGAGACGGCCGCTCCGATCGCACGGCGGGTATCCCCATTTCGACCAGCGTCATCTATACAGTATGACCTGTCGGGCCCGTCACATTCCGTGCGCCGGGCCGATTCTTCGCGAACTCGTCAGCTCACGACGAGCAGTCCCGCTCGGTGAGCCACGCGACCATGACCGGCCCCAGCGGCGGCGATTAAGCTGGCACCATGACTCCCCGGCCCGCTACCGCGTCGGCGCGCAGCGTCGACGAGTACCGCGACACGGTCGCCGCGCTGCTGGCCCACCTCGCCGACCGCCCCGATGAGCAGGTGCCGGTGCCCGAGGCGCTCGGCCGCACGCTGTCGGCCGACGTGGTGTCGCCGATCGATCTGCCGGTGTTCCGCAACTCCGCGATGGACGGGTACGCGGTGCGCGCCGCCGACGTGGCAGTCACACCGGTCACCTTGCCGGTCACCGGCGTGGTGGCGGCGGGAAAACCCGGTACCGACGCGTTGCCCGCCGGTTCGGCGTTGAAAGTGATGACCGGCGCGCCGATGCCGCCCGGAGCCGACTGTGTGGTGCCGGTCGAGGACGTGCAGGCGGGTGACGGCCGGATCGTGGTCGAACGTGGCCGTGGGCGTGGCGAATTCGTGCGCGAGGCCGGGACGGATGTGCGAACCGGTGAGCTCGTCGCGCGGACGGGCACGGTGCTCGCGCCGCGCCACATCGCGGCGCTGGCCGCCGTCGGCCTGTCGACCGTGCCGGTACTGAGCCGATTACGCGCTGTCTGCATCACGACCGGTGACGAGCTCCAGCCCGCGGGCAGCGTGCTGGCCCCGGGGCAGATATACAACTCGAACGGCATCGCCTTGGCCGCGGCCTTGCGGGCCGACGGTGTCGAGGTGGTCGAGATCGCGCACAGCTCCGACGACCCCGCCGTGTTCACTTCGGTGCTGCGCGCCGCGACCGCTGCCGCCGACCTGGTTTTCACCTCCGGTGGCGTCTCGAAGGGCGACTTCGAGGTGGTCAAGGATGTGCTGGGTCCGCTCGGCGGGACGTTCGGCTCGGTCGCGGTGCAACCTGGCGGCCCGCAGGGATACACGGTGGTCGACGAGGTCCCCGTGCTCAGCTTCCCTGGCAATCCGGTGAGCACCATGGTGTCGTACGCCGTGTTCGCGCGACCTGCCGTGCGCGCGCTGGCCGGTCTGCCTGCGGTGGAGAGCCGTGAGGTGACCCTGCTGACGCCGGTGCGCTCCCCTGCCGGTCGTCGCCAATACCTGCGCGGCCTGTCGACCGAGGACGGGGTGGAAGTGATCTCGGGGCCCGGCTCGCATCTCATCGCGGGGATGGCCTGGGCCGATGTGCTCGTCGACGTGCCCGCCGAGGTCACCTCGCTGGCCGCAGGCGTCGCTGTGCGAATCTTGTCGCTATGAGCGAGTTGTCCCATGTCGACCGCGAGGGTCGGGCACGCATGGTCGATGTCAGCGCCAAAGCTGACACCACCCGGATCGCTGTTGCCGCAGGCGAATTGCAGACGACCGCTGAGGTGGTGGCGTTGGTGCGGGCCGAGGGCATGCCGAAGGCCGATGTGTTGTCCACGGCGCGGCTGGCCGGAATCGCCGGTGCCAAAAAGACTTCCGAGCTGATTCCGCTGTGCCATCAGCTGGCGTTGTCGTCGGTGAAGGTGGAGTTCGGGTTCACCGAGACCTCGATCACCGTCGAGGCGACAGCTAAGACGAAGGGCCCGACCGGCGTCGAGATGGAAGCGCTGACGGCTGTCGCTGTCGCGGGGCTCACCTTGCACGACATGGTGAAGGCGGTGGATCCCGCCGCGGTGATGAACGGGGTCCGGCTGGTCACCAAAGAGGGTGGAAAACACGGGCATTGGGTGCGACCGGAGGGTCGGTCCGACACCGTCGCACCGTCGCCCGACCGGTTGGCGCAGGTGAACGCGGACGCCGGTGCCGAGTCCACGCTGTCGACGACCACCGAAGCGGATTCCACGGCAGCAGGCAGCATCGCGTCGGGATCCGCTGAAGCCCAGATCTTTTCGCGAAAGGCCGTCGTGGTCGTCGCGTCCACCGGAACCGCGGCGGGAACCCGCATCGACACCACCGGCCCCGTCATCGCCGATTGGCTGACCGCACAAGGCTTTACAGTGCGGGGCCCGCTGGTCTACGCCGACGCCGAAATAGCCACCGGACTGACCGATGCGCTGATCGGGGGGCCCGCGCTTGTCATCACCACAGGTGGCACCGGCGCTTCCCCGACCGATGCGACACCCGAGGCCACCCGTGGCATCCTCGATCGGGAGCTGCCCGGCGTCGCCGATGCCATTCGCCAGCGTGGGACCGCGAAGTTCCCACTGGCCGCACTGAGTCGCGGCGTCGCGGGGCTGGCCGGACGCACGGTTGTCGTCAATCTGCCGGGTTCGCCGGGTGGGGTGAAGGACGGCATGGCCGTGCTGGAACCGTTGTTGGATCATCTGCTAGCGCAAGTAGCCGGAGGCGGCAACCATGAGTGACTTCGGTGCGGTACGCCTGGCGGCGATCAGCGATCAGGACCTCGATCCCCTCGCTGTCGAAAAGGCCGTCGACGGGCCGGAATTCGGTGCGGTCGTGGTGTTCACCGGCAAGGTGCGCAACCATGACGGCGGGCAGGCGGTGACCTCGCTGGAGTACTCCGCGCACCCGCAGGCCGAGCGGTTCCTGCACGCGATCTGCGCGGAAGTCGCGCAGGCCAGCGGCCTTCCGGTCGCGGCGACGCATCGGATCGGGTCGCTCACGATCGGCGGATTGGCGATCGTGGTGGCTGTCGCGGCACCGCATCGGGCCGAGGCGTTCACGGTATGTGCCGAGCTCGTCGACCGGATCAAGCACGAGGTGCCGATCTGGAAGCGGCAGTTGTTCGCGGACGGGCTTTCCGAGTGGGTCAACGCCTGCGGCTGACCCTCGCCGCCGCGATGCGGCGGACAGCCGTCACCGGTCGAGCCCCACAACGATTCGCTGTCACTGCTGGGTGTAGCGCCAAACCCCGAGCATCGCCTGGTCGTCCAAGAGCGTCTCGCCCTCGAAGATGGTGTCGTGCAAGCATTTCAGTGCCGCATCAGCGTCGAGTCCGGCACCGATCAGCACCAGGCTCGAGACGCGTCGCTCGCCGCGCGCCCAGGTACCGGGCGTGAAGACGACATGTCTTCCTACCAGGTGGACTTCGAACTTGCGCCGCTCCCCCGCCACCGCGAACGCCACACACCCCTTGGCTCGGAACAGGCCTGACGGCGGGTCTTCCAGAAAACTCACCAGCGCACGGGGATTCAGGGCGCGCTCGCTCGTGAACGACACCGACACGTAGTCATCGTGGAGATGCCGATGGTCGGGGTCATCGTGATCATGGTCGTCGAGCAGCACATCGAAGCTCAACTGCTGCGCCACTTTCGGCTGTTCCGGCTCGCGATCGTCGAACAACAGGCCCGGATCGATCCGGCCGTGGGTTGTCGCGTAGACCGGGACCTGCCCGACCCACGCGGCGAGCTGTGCACGTAAACCGGCCAACGCCTCGGGCGCGACCCGGTCGGCCTTGTTCACCAGCACCAGATCCGCCATCCGCAGATGCGTCACCAATTCCGGATGTTGCGCGCTGGTCGACCCGAACTGCTCGGCATCGACCACCTCGACCAATCCGCCGTAGCCGATCCGGGGATTGGGGTTGGCGATCACCATCCGGATCAGGTTGCGCGGCTCGGCCAATCCGCTGGCCTCCACGACGATCACATCCACCGCACTGCGCGGTTGCGCCAGCTGGGCGAACAGATCATCGAGCTCGGACACGTCCACCGCACAGCACACGCATCCGTTGCCGAGCGACACCATCGCGTCGACCTGTCCCGCCACCAGCATCGCGTCGATGTTCACCGCCCCGAAATCGTTGACCACCACCCCGATCCGGGTCCCCCGATTGTTGCGCAACAGGTAGTTGAGCAGGGTCGTCTTCCCCGAGCCCAGAAACCCAGCAACGATCACGACAGGTATCACCGGACCATGGTGCCATCTCCCCCACGCGCCGAAGCCGACCAGGCCGCTGTGGGCGAGGCGAGCTCACCGCACAGCAAACCGCCCACCCCTGTGTCAGGAGTGGGCGGCGCTGTGATGCGACCTGTCAGCTGGGGCCGAAAACCATGCCGACCAGCGTGTACACCAGGTTGATCAGCTGGCCGGGGATGGTTGATTCGTCCATGCCGAGCGTCTGCGCCAGCGGCATGAGCAGTGTCATGACGGTGGTGATCGGACCGCCGAGGGTGCTCAGATCGAGCTCGGATTCGTCGGGCGTCGCCTCCGCTTTCGGCGCGGTACCGCGCTTCTTCGGGGTGGTGGTCGAGGGTTCGGCGGGAGCCTCGGGCGAGGCCGTGCGGGCCGGAGCGCCGGGGGAAGCCGTGCGGACAGGGGCTACCGGAACCGGATCCGCGATCGGGGCACGTGCGGGGATCGGTGCGGGAGCGGGCGCCGCCGGACCGTTGAAGTCGGCCGGGTCCGGATCCACGATCGTCCGATCGCTCGAGCCGCTGGGCAGCGCGGGCGAATCAGCAGGCGCCTGGCCGGGTACGGGTGCGGCGGTCGTGGTGGTCGGCGCCTTGGCGGGCTGCTGAGCCGGTGAGGTCGTCTCGGACTCCGGAGTCGACGCGGTGGCCGCTCCGGGCTTCTGTGACGGTTCGGTGGTTGGCACCGCAGCCCCGTTCGCGCCCTCGTCGGGCGTACCGGCACCCGACGAGTCCTCGGCAGGCGCCGTGGCTCCGTTCTCGCTCCCGGACTGTCCCGGCGCGCTCGTCGTCGGCGTCTCGCTGGTCGTCGTCGGCGCGGAACTGGTCGGTGTCTGCGCGGGGTCGGCAGCGGGTGCCCGCTTCGGTGTCTGAGTCGTGGTCGCGACCGGCACCCGACCGGGCAGCGGCGACGCGGCGAGGGTGGGGATCGGCTTGTTCAGCAGGAATCCGACAACGCCCGTCGCGATGGCAACCGCGTGCTCGAGCTGACCTTCGCGCGATTCCAGGCGGGCGGCGTCGTCGACATTGGCGCCGTTGCCCATCTCCACGAACACCATCGGCACCTGCGTCAACGCCGGGCCCGCCACATCCTCACGGGTCTGCAGACCGGCCTTGACGCCCGCGTAGTTCGCGGGCGAGAAGCCGGCCGCCAGGTAGGCGTCGCGGACCGCGCTCGACACGAGCCGCCCACCACCGGACTGCGCCTTGTCGGCGATCGCGTCGGGAATCGGGAGCTGCGGCACGATCAGGTGGAATCCGTGCTGGTCGGGACCGGCGCTGTCGGCGTGGATGCTGACCGCCACGTCGGCGCCGGACTGGTTGGCGGCGCGGGCGCGATCGTCGACGCAGCCGCCCCACCCGGTGTCGTCGGCGCGGCTGAGCACCACGTCGGCACCCAGTGCCTCCAGCGAGGCGCGCACGAGCTGGGCGACGTCCCAGTTGATGGTGTGTTCGGGGATGCCGTTGAGTGAGGTCATACCGGTGGTCTGGCAGTCCTTGGTGCCGCCACGGCCGTTGTCGACCTGGCGGCTCAGGTCTTCGGTATGCGCCGTCCCCTGGTGACCGGGGTCGAGGAAGATCGTCTTACCGGCGAGCTGCTCGCTGGTCGCTGGTTCAGGGGCGGCGTGGGCGGTCACGGGGACCAACCCCGACAGCGACACCACCACCGCGGCGGAGACGGTAGAGCAGATTCCGGCCTTGATGATGTTTGGTTGCATGTTCGGTCGGCGCTCCGGGGACGGAGCACCCCTCCCTTCCCATTGGTAACACCTGGTAACACCAAACCCAGTGGTTCACTCTTGCAACGTTGGCAACCACAGGGCAAGCACAGTTACCGAAATGTAACTGGATGGAAGTATCAAAAGACGCTGGTCGGATGCCCAGCTGAGCCATCAGCGGTCTATGTCAGGCAACTTCTGGCAATTGGCGCAGTGAGCGCAGCGCATAATGCACCCGGGTCTTCACGGTGCCGACCGGAACACCGAAATCCGCGGCGACTTCCCGGTAGCCACGGTCGTGAAGGATCACCTCGGTGACTGCCGCGCGTTGTGGCTCCGGGAGTCGAGCCAGCAGTTGATCGACCAGTAGGCCGTCGACCAACCCGTCGGCGAAATCCGGCCTGCCACAGACAGACACCTCGGTGATGTCGTCCCAGCCCACGTCACCGGGCCGAACGGCTCTGGCCCGCATGATGTCGATGATGACATTGCGCTCGATCGCCAGCAGCCACGTCCGAACGCTGCCCTTGCGGCCGTCGAAGTCGTGACACGAACGCCAGCCGCGCAGCAGGGTCTCCTGCACCGCGTGCTCGGCCAGGCCCGCGTCGCCGAGGCCGCGCAGCGCCCGCCAGTGCAGCAGGCCGCGATCGGTGGCCAGCACGTCGGCCAGCCCGTCCCTGGTACACAGGCGCGCGCAGTGCGCACCGCAGGAGTTGTCCGTCATATGGGGGTATCGCGCTGGACCGCGCCGATGACAACGCCCGCCTTAAGCGACTCTTCAGGATCCTGCTGGCCCCGCGCGCGACACTTTTCTCGCGAGCCCGGCCGGGCCTGCTCCAGGAGGGGGGAGCAGGGACGCCGGGCTCGCTCATTTCGGCGAAGTCGAGCAGTATCGCCTCGGGGCGACGACAATCGCCCGCGAGGAGCGGACAACGTGGACATCCATGCATATCCGACCGACGCGCAGACGCCGGTCGACCTGGCCGAGGCCACGAGAGTGGCGGCCGAACACCTACCTGCCGATCTGCCCGGGCACGAACGGCAGATCGTCGAATTCGCCGACGGCTTCACCGTTTGCGCGGTCCAGCCGTTACACGCGCCGGCGACTCGGCCGATCCCGGTCGGCGGCTCGGTGTATGTGATCGACAAGGCGACGGGGGCAGTGTCGTTCTGGCCGACCTATCCGACCGGCGTGATCGCCGCGCGGTACGCGCTGCTCCTGGCGGCGGGCCGGTTGGTCGTCGCCGATGCCTGGCCTGATCAGGACTGATCGGGCAGTTCACGAGGTCTCCTCGGTAGCGCGTCCGGGCGACGTAGAGCAGCGAGTCCGCAGGCCACGGTCAGTGCGATCGATAGTGCGCCGAACCAGTCACCCCAGCGGGCGTAAGGGGTGCGATCGCCCGCGGTGCGGATGTCGGCCATCGCCGAGCGGGTTTCGCTGATGTCGGTCCGGACCGAGACTCGAACGCTGCCTCGGGCGTCGATGGCGGTCAACTCGCCGAGTTGGGCGGAGCGGGCGATAGCGATGCCTGATTCGGCGGCCCGCAGTGCTGCCATCCGGCTGTGTAACCAGTGGTCGACACCGAAATCCAGGGCGGGAGCGAGGATGAGCGTCGCGCCGTCGGTGCGGTTCTGGCGAACGAGAGCCGGCCGGTCGAGGTCGAAGCAGATCGCCAGCGCCCATGGCCGGCCGGGGATCCGGACCGGGACCGTGCCCGGCTGCAGTTCGGATTCGAGCCCGGGTACGAGATATCGCTTGGCATAGATGGTTTCGCCCGGGTAGGCGATGGCCGCGTTGACGGTGCCGCCGGCTTGCTCGAGTTCCAGCCCGACGACAACGTGAACGCCACGGCGAGCGGCGACGGCCGTGAGCGGGTCGCGTAAGAGGAAGAGGTCGGCTCGGCTTGCGTGCCATGCCTTCTCGGAGAACACGATGACTTCGGCGCCCTGGTCGGCGAGCTCGTCGACGGCAGCGACCGCGTCGTTGATCATCCGCGCTCCGTCGGGCGACGCGACAGGGACATACATCGGCGGCTGGGCGAGAGCGACCAGCCCGACCCGCGTGATCGGGCCGCTGCTCGCCGCGACGGCGGACCACAGACCCATACCGATGACGACAGCCGAGACGACGGCTGTTACGCCCACTAGCGTCAGCCGCCGCGACGTTGGGATGCCGGGTGCGGTCGTCGTGCCGATCACGCTGGACGCCGCGAGCACCAGGAAACTGATCCCCCACACCCCGGTCAGTGCCGCGACGCGCACGATCGGGTCCACCCCCGCATGGGAATACCCGATGCTCCACCAGGCGCCGAACACACCGACCGAGCCGAAGAGGAACTCCGCGGCCGTCCACGCGGCGGGCAGCGCGAGCACCGCCCACCCGAACCTGTGCTGCAGCAGTAGTTTTCGGAAGAGCACCACGCACGCCCCGAAAACGAGCGCACTGCCGACCAGCAGACCGACAGTGGTCGATCGGGGCTGTTCCAGCGTTCCGGTGAAGTAGGACCAGTACCTGGCGTTGCCGCCGAGCCAGGACAGCACCGCCGCCGCGAACACCGCCGCAGCAGTGCGTCGTGGGGCCAACCACAGCACCGGGAGCGGGGCGAGTAGTGCGATTCCGGGTATCGGGTGCAAACCGGTGCCGATACCCCACAGCACCGCCGAACTCACGGTGGCGGCCAGCCACATGATCGACGGCCGACCGGGCAGTCGCCGACCGGATCGCCCGGAGATATCCTCGCGCACAGCTTCTTCGGTAGATGTCACCCGATCATCGTCACGGTGGAGAGGGCCCGCGCGCATCGCCCGTGCGAGCGGACTCGCCTCCCTCACGCGAGTGAGATCACCTCGCACCACCGGGCAGGCGATTGTCCCCCGGTGCCACCATCCCGGATTCGTAGGCGAAAACCACCGCCTGCGCCCGATCGCGCAGCCCCAGCTTCGAAAGAACGGAACTGACATGGGTTTTCACCGTGTGTTCGGTGACGACCAACCTCGCCGCGAGCTCGGTGTTCGAACGGCCCGCGGCGAGTTCTCGCAGAATGTCGCGCTCCCGCGGAGTCAGCGTCGCCAGCTGCGCCGCTGCTTCCGGATGCGCACGCGCACGTCCGGCGACCTCGGCGATCAGCCGTCGCGTCACCGAGGGGGCGAGCAGCGCGTCGCCGGCCGCGACAACCCGCACCCCGCCGATCAACTCGGCCCGCCGCGCGTCTTTGAGCAGGAACCCGCTCGCACCCGCCCGCAATGCGGCATAGACGTACTCATCGATGTCGAACATGGTGAGGACCAGCACCTTCGCCGCCGTCTCCGCGCAGATCCGAGCGGTGGCGGCCACCCCGTCCAGCCGTGGCATCCGCACATCCATCACCACCACATCGGGCGCGAGCCGCCGGGCCGCCGTCACCGCTTCCACACCATCGGACGCCTCCCCCACCACCTCGATGTCGGGTTCGGATTCCAGGATGAGGCGAAACCCGGTGCGGAACAATTCCTGGTCGTCGACGACGAGCACTCGCATCATCGATTCCCTTGCGCCAGCGGCAGATCAGCCGATACCACGAACCCCGAACGCGTAGGTTCCGCCCGCAGCAGGCCACCGCACGCGTGCACCCGTTCCCGCATCCCGACCAGTCCGAAGCCCGCCGTGCCGGTGCCAGCCACCCGGGCGCCTTCCACCGCGGTGCCGTCGTCGGCGATTCGAACCCCGAGCCGATCCGATGACCAGCTCAGCGCCACATCGACGCGGGTCGCCTTCGCGTGCTTGCCCGTATTGGTCAATGCCTCCTGCACTATCCGGTACGCGGCGGCGTCCGCCTGCGGTGAAATCGCTGCGCGGGGCCCGTATTCGGTGAAATGCGCGATCAGCCCACCGTGTTCGGCGAGCGCGACGAGATCGGCGATGGCGGCCACCCCCGGCTGATGCGGCGGATCGTCCTCGCGGAGCGCGCCGATACTGTGGCGCAGTTCCCGCAAGGCATCACGGCCGCCGTCGGCGATCGCCGCGAAGGCCGCGTCGGCATCTGCCCGCTCGAGCAGCGGACCGGTCTCGGCGCGCACGATCATCGCACCGACCGTGTGGGCGAGCCCGTCGTGCATATCCCGGGCGATCCGCAGCCGCTCGCGAACCACGGCGGCATCGCGTTCGTCATCGAGACGTCGCGTCCGTTCGGCGAGCGCGTCGATCTGCGCCTGCTTCGCGCGGACTCCCGACCCGAGCGCCCACGCCGTCATGAACGACATCGCGGCATAGGCGTACGAATCAGCGGTCTCCCGTGGCACCAGCAGCGACACCAGAATTCCGATCGCGACCAGCGCAAAGGTCATTCGCCGCTGCCGCGCGGAACAGTACGCCGCGATCGTGTACACACAGACGACCGTCCCGAACGGGAGCACCGGCAACGCGTTCACACAGCCGAGCACGGTGATCGCCGGGCCGACCACGCACAGCACACCCACCGGCGCCCGACGCCGCCACAGCACCGGCGCCGACGCGAGGACCGACAACCCGACAACCCACCACGCGGCCCCGATCACGAGCGCGGGCACGACGGTCGAGGCCGTCACCACCGCGGCGATCAGCACGTCCAGTGGCGACGGATGTTCCAGAGGTACTCCCACGACGACCCAGTGTGTCCGTAATCGGTCCACCGCACCTCACTCTCGCGAGTGATTCGGTGCGCAGCACAGCGCCCGTACGCTCAGGCATAGGCTGGAATCCGGCGTGGCAACATCCGGTGACCAGCGACGATCTCGCTCGACCAAGAACGAATTGCATACATAGCGATGTGTGCATATGATTGCGATCGATCGTAACGCCAGGAGAGGGGCACGCAATGGGCGCAGGACACGGGCATGACCACGGGGTATCGGCCGACAGCGATCGACGCTGGCTGGCCGGCGCGCTGGCGGTGATCGTCACGTTCCTGATCGGCGAGGTGGTGGTCGGCATCATCGCCGATTCACTGGCACTGCTCTCCGATGCCGCGCACATGACCACCGACGCGGCGTCGATCGCGTTGGCGCTGTGGGCGATCCGGCTCGCGGCGCGACCGGCGACCGGGCGGATGACGTTCGGCTGGAAACGGGCCGAGATCCTGTCGGCCCAGGCCAACGGGCTGACGCTGCTGCTGCTGGCGCTCTGGCTCGGCTACGAGGCGATCCGCAGGCTGTTCGAGCCGCCGGAGGTACACGGCTGGCTGGTGCTGATCACCGCGCTGGTCGGCGTCGCCGTGAACGTACTGGCCACCTGGATGATCAGCCGCGCCGATCGCACCAGTCTCAATGTCGAGGGTGCCTACCAGCACATCCTCAACGACCTGTTCGCGTTCATCGCCACCGCCGTCGCCGGTCTGACCATCATCCTCACCGGCTGGGTCCAGGCCGACGTGGTCGCCACCCTGATCGTGGTGGCGCTGATGATCAAGGCCGGGATCGGGCTGATCAAGGCATCGAGCCGGATCTTCCTCGAGGCCGCGCCCGAGCACCTCGACCCCGCGCTGATCGGCCGCGACATGGCCGCGCGCGACGGCGTCACCGAGGTACACGACCTGCACATCTGGGAAATCACCTCGGGCTCCCCTGCCCTCTCCGCCCACGTTCTCGTGCAGCCCGGCCACGACTGCCATGCGGTCCGCGAGGACATCGCGCACATGCTCGACCACGATCACCACATCGAGCACGTCACCCTGCAGGTCGACCACGCCAGCCCGAAGCTTCTCGACATCGGCAACCGCGACGCCAACCACTGCGCCGATTCGCACGGCCCGAAGCACGTCTCCACACAGGCTCCGCACACCCACTGACCCACCGACGAGGGAAGGCCTCACACCCATCGGGTGCGAGGCCTTCTCGTCGGTCACGCGCTAGCGAGGACCAGGTCGTTTCATCGACCTAAGTGGGGCTGATTCAGCCGCCGAAGGAACCGGTCCACAGGGTGTCGACCAGGCCGTGCAGGGCGGCACCAAGGGTGTCGAAGAGGCCGCCGAGGGCAGCGCTACCGGTGTCGATGATAACGGGGATCATAGTAATTCCTCTGTTTCTCGCATAGGCCCAGCCGAAGCTGGCTTACGAATGGCATATCGAGCCTCAAACGCCACGAGTTACGGTTTTCCGGATTTAGTGACGCTGGTAACAACCCGGCCACAACACCGCCCCTACCTGGCATTTTCGCGCGATACCCAATGTTTCTTAATTAACTCTGAGAACTCGATGAGATTCATATTTCGACATCCGATAAGGCCAGGTTTCCATTGCCCCAAGAAATAGGGGCATCGCTACACACCGTCACACACAAAGGCGAAATCCGCCGGTCAGGCGGCACGAATCAGTTCGCCGGGCACGCGTTCACATAGGCGTGGCCGGGCAGGGCGTCGGCCCATTCCTCGCGGGTGATCGGCGTGGTGCCGCTGGCACAGATGCGGTCGGCCTCGACGTCGGCGTCGGTGCGCCATTGCCGCAGGGTGCCGTCGACGGCGGACTCGGTAAGGATGGCGCCGTCCGCCGCGAAGGCCAGCATCGTGGGTTGACGGTGGCGCTGGCCGCGGGCGATCGTGGCGTAGGCAGTGGGGTGCGCGGGGTCGGTGTAGTCCCAGAGCAGGATGGTGCCGCTCACGACGTCGTCGATGGCGAGCCGGGTCCCGCTGGGGTCGAAGGCGACCGAGCCGGCGGAGCCGTTGGCACCGGCGGGGACGGCGAGGGCAGCGGGTGCAGTACCCGGCTCGCCGAGCGCGTAGACGAAGGCGCCGGTCAGGGTGCCGACCGCGAGGGTGCCCCGCGAGCTCAGGGCCAGCGAGATGGTCTGTCCCGGGGTCCGCAGATCGGACAGTTCGGCGATCGGCACCGCGCCGGGCGTGGTCGGGAAGACACTGACATTGCCGGTGCGGTGGCTGCCGACCGCGAGCAGGCCGCCGTCCGGGCTGAAGGCGAGCGAGGTCGGGTAGCCGCGGCCGAATCGGATACTCGACCGCAACCTGGGTTCGCCGGTGACATCGAAGATCTCGACGGTCTGGGTCATGCTGTGACCGATGGCCAGGGTGCCGTCGGGACTGAACGTGATCGCGCGAATGTCGACGCCGGCCGCGCTGAGCGGGGCGCCGACCCGACGCGGAGTCGCCGGCTCGGTGATGTCCCACACCTGGATCGTGGATTCGGTTCTGGTCACCGCCCTTGTCCCGTCCGAGGCGATCGCGACGACGTCGATCAGGCCCGCGGGGTCGCCGTCGAGCCGGGCCCGGTCGGTGGCGAAGGGCGTTCTGGCCAGCATCCGCAAGTGTGGGAACAGTCCCTGCGGGAGGACGGGCTGGTCGAGCGGAAACCGGAACAGTGTCAGCGGGCTGGTCGGCACGACCGGGCCCGGCAGCTCGAACACGTGCACGGCGTGGTCGAAACTGGTTGTCACCAGCGATCTTCCACCGCGCAGGAAGCGCGCGCTCGCGACCATGTCGATCGGGAACGTGACCACCTGCTCGCCGGTGTCCAGATCGTGGATGCGGGCCCTGGTGTCGCCGCCGACGATCACGGCGGATCGACCGTCCTCGGTCACTGACACGTCGATGTATTCGTTGGCGCCCCTCGTCACGGCAGGCATCGGATCGAAGCTGGCGGCGCCGACGCGCCAGCGCGCGACCTCACCCGGATTGAGGCCGACGGCCAGCACGGTGCCGTCGCCGTTGAACTCGACCGATCGCGCCTCCGCACCGCCGGGACGTTCGACGCGGTGATCGAACGCGGGCGCCTGATCGCGGTCGAGCGTCGCGGTGTTCCAGCCGCGCACTGTGGTCGTCCAGATTCCGCCGAACAACGACGGCGCCGCCACGACCAGCGTCCGATCGCTCAGCGCGACCTCCGCACGCTGTCCCGAGGCAGACAGCGTCGGCAAGGCGACCGGGCGCGCGGGATCGTCACCGAGCCGCCAGACCGACACAGTCGCACTGTGGGTACCGATGGCGACGAACCCGAGGTCGGGGCTCAGCGCGACCGACGCGGGCAACCGCCCGGCGAGGGGGAGCTGAGCCACCTGGCGCGGCGCGCCGGGATCGGCGATGTTCCACACGGCCGACCCCAGATCGCCCGCGACGACCAACCATTGGCGATTCGCGCTGATCGCGATGCCGCGGATATGGCCGCTGTCGGTCGCGAATCGTGGCCATCGGTCGATGCCCGCGTCGGTTACCCGGACCAATTCCACGGTGCCGTCGCCCTCGCCGATCGCGATCAGGTCGCCCTGCGGTGTCGTCGCGAGGCGCGGTGCGTCCGGATCGAAGACCACACCGCGGCCGAGGACGACACCGGGGCTGATCCGGATCGGCGCGTTCGTCGCGGTGTTCTCCAACAGGGCCGAGCGCGCCTCCTCGGTCGGGGCGGTGCGGTAGGCGGCGAGGGCGATCTGCTGGGACAGTGCGGGATTGAGGTTGCCGCCGCCGCGCGCGACACCGGCGAACAGTCGCGAATTCGATTCCGCCCGCGCGGCCGCGTTCTCGATCCGCAGCCCGACGAGTTCGGTCACCGACACCACCGCGAGCAGCACGGCCAGCGCCGCGGCGACCGAAACCAGCCACAGCGCGAGGTTCGCCCGCGTGCGGGTTCTCGCGATCGCCTCGGTGACCGTGCGGGCGGCCGAGATCCGGTCGGCATAGTTCTGCGGTGCCTCATCGGCGGCTTCGCGATACGCCGCCGACGCCACCACCACACGCAGCGAAGAGCGTTGGGCCGCGGACAGTTTGCCCGCATACCCGCCGACCGCCGTCAGGTCGGTCCCCGACAGCCCGGCGGTCACCGCGCATGCCGGGTCGAGCCGCCGGGGTCGCAGCGTGCGCAGCACGGCATGCCGGGGGGCGAGGTCGTCGAGGGCGACGGCGATCGCCGCACCCATCGAGGCACCGTTGATATCGTTGGCCGGTGCGCTGCCGTGTATCGAGACCGACCACAACACACACGCATCGGTCGTCGCCGATCTGCTGATCTGCCAGGCTTTTTCGAGACTGTCGGTGAATTCGCGGTCCGCCTGCAGAAAGCCCATCCGCGCCGGGTCGGGATGCAGCCCGCTCGGCCCGCCACGCACCTGGTCGAGGCGAAGCACGCCCACCTCGCCGCCGCCACGGAAGTTCAGGAACAGCACGCTGATCCGGCTGCTGCGCACCACGGGAAGTCGATGCCCGGCCAATTCCAACGCGGACATGATGGCGTATCCGCGCGCCGCCCGACCGCCCTGGCCGAGCAGATGGCGCACGATATCGCCGAGCGGCGCGTCCTCGCTGGTGATCGGAATGCCGGCCGGTAGCAGCTGGGTGCCGACCGAGATTAGACCGGCGCGTTCGGCGTGATCGAGGAACGCTTCGCACGCCTCATCGGTGCCGGTCGAGCCGGTCAGTGCCTGGGCCAGCACGGCCATGGCCCGCGCGGCCGACAGATCCGCGGTGATCCGCCGGCCCTGCGCATCAGGATCTTCGGCTTCTTCTTCGAGCAGATCGTCGGCGGCGAGGTCCTTCCACCGCGCCAGGGACTGCCGGGCCAGCACACCCGTCTCCCGTCGGTGCTCGAGCAGTTGTCGCGCGGCCTCTGGCCCGGCGGCCACGGCATCGCGGCACAGGGCGAGCCACCGTTGCGGCGCACCGGTCAGCTCGATCAGTACCGCGTCGTCGGTCGACAGCACGTCAGCCGGTCGGTCGGTCGATTCGACCGTCATCTGTCCCCCGTCTCCCGCCGGGCATCACCCGACCCTCCCGAGAATGCCCCGATACGATTGCATCCCAGCACATCATCGATCGACCCAGGGGACCACGTTGTCGAGACGACACCTCGCCCGGCGCAGCTTGATCGCGACGGCCCTGCTCGCCGTGATCCCGATATCGGCGAGCTGTGCCGGCGCCGAGGACACCGCCCCGACGCCGACAACGGCAGCAGCGCACGAGGTTTCCGCGCCTCCGCTGCCGAGCGCCGAGGACATCGGGCGCCTGATGCAGCGCCTGCTCGACACGACCGTGTCCAATGCCGAGAAGCTGGAGCTCATCCAGGGCATCGGGAGCGACCCCGAACTGCCCAACCGTGTCGCCGACGCACCCCGCCAGGGCGGCGCCACCATCGCGATCACCATCACGGGTACCCGAATCGCACCCCCCGGCATGCTGGCCGACGGCACGGCCTCGATCAACAACAGCCCGCCGCAACCGGTCATCGTGAACTTCGTCGCCGAAGGCGGGAAGTGGAAGGTCGAGAAGGCCTGGTACTGCCAGATCGCGTTCTCGTTCATGGTCACCTCCCCTGCCTGTCCCACGTGACCGCGAACCGGTCGGGGCGACAAGCGCATCTGTGTAGGAGCCCATCGACCTGAGAAGGAGGCGCCGCGATGCGACTGATGTCGGCCCGGCCTGCGGCGCAGGTACGATCGACGGCGTCGATTGTGCGAGCTATGGCTTGCCCGACGCCGGTCGAGCGGGGGTATCTGGTGGGTTCCGAGCCGTTGGACCACTGGCTCGGCGCCGCGTGGAGCGAGGTTCCCGAACAGGTGCGCCCGGCGGTCGTCGACCACATCTTCGGCGTCGATCTGGTCACCATGTCGAGCTATGCGGCGGCCAAGGCGCGGTATGTGCTGGAACGGATCGACCCGGACATGCGCAGCGACTTCGAAGACGTCGCCCAGGACACGATGGTCGAGCTCACCGCGACCTTGCCCACTGAGCGAATTCGGCACTGGAAAGCGTTGGTGCTCAAGAAGCTGCAGTGGCAGGTGCTGCAGGACCGGCGCAGTCGCACCGCCGAGAAGCGCCACCCCGGCCAGCGGGTCGACTACGAGTCGGCCGTTCTGGTACTCGAGGACCACCGGTGCGGCGACGCCGAGAACCGGCTCGCCGACCGCGCCGTCCTGCACGACGCACTGGCCTCGATCACGCACGAGGAGACCGCGGCTGTGCTCCGGGCGACCTTCGTGATCGCCCCGGACGGCAGTTATACCGATGTGCAGACCACCGGCGAGGTGGCTCGGGACCTGCGGTTCAGTCAGGAGAAGGTCAAGCGATTACGCGCGGCGGGCGCCAAGTTGCTGCGCGATGCGGTGCGTGCGCAGCTCGACGCTCGCGACCGGGACAACGAGGAGACATCGTGATGGGACCGGATCATGACGCGGACCGCCTGTGTCTGCCTGTCGATATCGATGTGCTGATCGCCTTCGCCGAGGCGGGCGACGACACCGCTGTCGATGCGGAATCGGCCGCCGCCGGAGCCCGGATCGCGGAACGAGTGTTGGGCACAGCGCGCGGCGGCTCGACTTCCCTCGATGCGCGCCGGGCCGTGATGGTGGTGCGCGGCTGGACCGTGCAACCGCTCGCCGCGTCGTCCGAGGGTGAGACGACGGCGACCCACGCGGTGCAGAAACAGCTGGACCGGGAGCTGGGGATCGAGTTCACGCGATCGCCCGCCGGTGCGGAGCAGACGCGAATCTCGGTGCACTCGTTCGGCGCTCGGGCCGCGGCGGGCGACATCGTGCGAGTGGCGGTGCGCCTCGGTGCCGAGCGCACCGAACTGCTGGTCGTCCTCTATGCCGAGGACGACGGCACGCTCACCGGTCAGGTGGTCACCAGGGCGCTCACGATGTCGGAGGATCTCGAGATCGCGCTGCTGCCGAGTGCCGCGCTCGGCACCGAGCACACCGCCGCGGTCACCGACGCGGTGCGCTGCTCGCTCACGGCCGGACGCAATGCGTGGCGGCGGGTGGCCAAGGGTCTCACGCCCGGTGATCCGGTGCGGGCCGCGATCGTCGCGGGTCTGGGCTGAACTTCGGATCGAGGAACCCGGCTGCCGAAGTGCGCGTCCGGCAACCGGGTTCAGGAAAGCCCTGGGAGGGCGCGCCCCCGACCCGGGTGGAACCCCCCTGCGGCTCCACTCGGCGAGCTTTCGGCGCGGCCGTCACTCCCAGGGGCGGTAGTACTCCACCGACGCCGGTGCGCTGGTGGCGCAAACGTCGGTGAAACCCCTCGCCAACACTGATGCCATCCGGGGTGCGATCGGTTCGCGGCGAACCGCTGCCCGAACGCGGCGCATCTATGTTCTCGACGGCCGTTGTTCGGCCCAGTAGCGAGGAAGGCGGGATGACACCTTCGAGGGACGACGCGGCGCGGCAACTCGGCGTTGCCGCGGCGATGGTGTTTCGGGTCAGCGCGTATGCCAGGGCCGGATTGCGGGGGACGGCTGCGGCTTTCGAGGCGCAGGCGCGGTTGCTGCTCGCCGATGGCGAGGCCACGCATCAGGAGAGCGTGCGGGACGCGTATGCGCGCGAAGCGGAGTTCGCCGCTGCAGGCGATGTGGAGGCGGCCCGGCGGCGATGCGCCGATGAGGTCGATGTGGCCGATCGGCGGCGGCACTCGTTGATCGCCGCCATCGCTCGTCATCGCCTCGACGAGGACACCCGGAATCGGCATCGTGGGGCGGCGATCGACAAACAGGAGCGGGCCGCGGAGCGAATGCTGATCGAGGCGGACCGCGGCGATCTCTGCGCCTACCGGCCGACCGTCAGCTCGGCAGGCGGCGTGACGATAGACGAGTTGGTGGCGGCGCAGGAATTAGCCGTGCACGAGTTGCGGCGCCGGTTGGACGTCTACCTGGCGGCGGTCGAAGCCGATCCCGACGACGACAGATACGTGGCGGACCTGTGAGCCGGTCAGACGAATCCGTCGCCGTCAGCCGGACCGAACCGAACGCCGCTACCGCTGACGCACCGCGCCCCTTCCGCCGTGTCGGCCCGACCTCAACATTCGACCGCGATCGCGGCATCGCCGACCAGGTGCGAATGCTCGGAATCGCGCTGGCGCAAGCCGATTCGTTCAGGTGATTCCCGCCCACCGATCGGCAGTCCGGCGAGCATGCGGACAGCCAAACCCACGAACGCGAGATGGGTGCGCAGGGCCCGCGGCGACCGGGCGACGGAGGCGACGGTGCAGGTACCGGTCGGCGCGGGCAGCCCGGCGAATCTGTCGGCGAGCCAGTCGAGAATCGCGGGCACGATGAGGAATTCGAGTGGAAGGTGCGAGCCTCGGCGCACCCGCAGGTAGCGCACGGTCGCTCCGGCCTGCTCGTACCGCCGCACGTGGGCGTCGACGTCGGCGACGGCGATCACCTCGTCGTTGACCCCCTGGACGATGAGCAACGGGGCCGCGGGCGCGCGTGCGCCGGGTTCGATGTCGGCGAGGATGCGGCGCAGGACGGGTTCGGCGAGCAATGCCCCGATGCCGTCGCGCAGATGCCGGGTGACATCGCGACGGGCGAACCGAAGCAACAGCGCGAAGGTGCTGCGTACTTCGGCTTCGCCCAGCAGCCCGCGGTATCGCGCGTCGAGGTGAGCGTGCAGCACCGGATCGAGCTCGGGATAGGCCTGGCGCAATCCGGCGACGAACGCTGCTGGGAACCCGGCGAACCATCCGCCGTTGAGGCGAACGAAGGCGGCGGCCGGGTCGCCCACTGGTGAGCCCGCCGCCGCACCGACGACCGTCAGCTCCGGCGCGTACTCGGCCGCCAGCTCCGCCGCCCATACCGTCGCCAATCCACCACCCGAATAGCCCCACAGCGCTACCGGCGTGGCGGACCCCAACGCCATCGGGGCGAAGCCGAGCGCGGCCCGAATCCCGTCCAGCGCACGGTATCCGGGCTCACGCGCCGCACCGAACCGGCCACCGAAGCCCTCGTGGTCCGGCACCGACACCGCCCAGCCCTGCTCCAGCGCCATCGCGATGATCGGCAGCTCGAGCGGCGCGATCGAACCGATCGTCCACGCGCCACGTCGCAGTGCGTACGACGGAAAACATTGTGGGGCAACGGCATCGATGGCGCATTGGAACGACACCAGCGGGCGGGACCGCGCGCGAGCACCCCACGGCAGCAGCACGGTCGTCACCGAGACTTCCGGCGCACCGTCGAGATCACAAGTGCGATAGAGCAATTGCCACGCCGCGACCCGCTGACGCACCAGGCCGAACAGCGCGACCTCCACCGGCCGCGACCGCACCACCGTCCCCGGCGCGAGCGCGTCGATGCCGGGTGGGGTGGTGTAGAACGGGTCGTCGGGCGGCAGCAGGGGCGCGTCGAGGGTCATAGGCTGCCCCCGCCACCGAAGAACCAGGGGTTGAACGTGCAAGCCAAGGTGGGACTGCCTTCCGGATCGAGGGCACGCAGCGCGATCGAGGTGGCACGCGGCGAATACATCATGGTCAGGTGGTCGGAGACGTCCTGCTCGCAGCCGTCCTGCAGGGCGATGTTGTCGACGGTCGCGTCCGGACCGGCCCGCAGGAAGCCGAGGTCGAGGGGATTCATCACCTCGTCGTAGCGCGAACCCACCACGGTGTAGGCGACGCCGGGCACGGTGTCACCGGTGGCGTTGAGGGTGGTGTAGAACGGCGAGCCGATGGCCTGTTCGACATTGGACGCGCCGATGACCGGCCGGTAGAAGCCCATGATGTCGATGCCTGCGTTGTTGATCAGCCGGCCGAGGGTGGCGATGCCGAGCAGCGAGGTGCCGTGATGGGTGGCGCCGAAACTCACCAGCTTGCCGACCTTGCCCTGACCACCTTCGAACTTCAGGTAGTGATTGGCGACGGTGCCGCCCTGGGAATGGCCGACGATGTCGACCTGGTCCGACCCGGTCGCGGCGCGTACCCGCTCGATGAACGCGGCGACCTGGCGCGAGGAGTCGGCCATCGGACCGACCCCGAAGCGGCCCGGCAGCACGGCGCCGAGTCCACCGGCCTCCAGCAGCCCGGACTTGCCGAAGTTCAGGGTGAACACGCAGTACCCGGCCTTCGCCAGCCGCGGCGAGAGGTAGGAGAAGGTGTCGTAGGCATTGAGCCAGGTGCCGTGCAGCAGTACCACCGGGCGCGGGTGCTGCGCCGAGGGCTTGCAGTCCCAGCGGTTGGCGCCGGGCGGCGCGGCGTCGGGGTGCAACAGGCCGTAGGCGAAGGCGGGCAGGTAGGCCGACATCTCGGGGCCCTCGCCCACCGCGTCGGACGCGCGGCTGCCCGACGAACCCGAGCTGCTGCCCGAGGCGCTGCCGGTGTCGGCGATGGCGGTGGGGGTGCGGCCGTCGGCGGCGGCGACGGTGCCCGCGTTCAGGTATTCGGCCAATGAGGCGATGGTCGGCTCCAACGTGGGAGCCGCGGTGGCCGGGCCCGCGGCCGCGGTCAGCGCCACGGCGATGCCGATTCCGCACAGGGCACGGCGAAGGGGATGCATCGTTGCATTCATGGGGAGTCACTTCTCCTAGATCCGCGTCGGCGAACCAGCTCGGACGCGCTCTGCGAATCTATGACCCGGGCCACAGTGCTGTCACTGCACCGGGCAACGAGAAACTCTGGACGAGATTGGCATGAGAGCCAAGGTCTGGTCGGTTTCGATCGGACTGTCCTACTCCCGGCTGTTGTCGGACACAATCGAGTCATGCTCGCCGAACACCCCGTTTCCGCACTCCCCGCCCTGCCCGCGCTCACCGCCCGGCTGTTGACGCGGTGGCCACAGATCTCCGAGCGCATGCTCGCCGACGGCCTCGGCGCCAACGCACCTGCCGAACTACCCGACGGCCACTTCACGGCGGAAGTGCTGCCGACCATCTACGCGTGCGGTCGGGCCGTCCTCGAGGCGATCGGCGCCGACCGGGAATTCACCTACGCCGAGGTCGCGGCGTTCGTCGCCCCGGTCGCCGAGCGGCACGCCGAGGACCGGCTGCCGTTGCCGATGTTGATCGGCGCGATCCACGGGTCGGCGCAGTCGGTGTTCGCGGAGGCGCTGTCGCTGGCCCTACCCACCGAAACCGCGGAGATGGCCCGTGTCGGCAGCCGCCTGCTCGACCTGCTGCGCCACATCAATATGACGGTCGTGGAGACCTACACCGAGGTCGAACAGTCGATCTATCACGCCGAACGCGAGGCGCGCCGGGAGCTGTGCTCGGCACTGGTCCGTGGCCTGCCCGCCGAGGAGCTCGCCGCCCGCGCCGACACCATCCTCGCCGACCAGTACACGGTGCTGGCGGTCCACCTGAGCGAACCGCCCCGCGTCGGCACCGCGGCCAACCTGGTGACGAGGCGCCGGATCCGGGTGTTGCAGCGCGCGCTGGACGAACTCACCGGCACCACTACCCCGGCCACCTTCGACGGCACCCACGGCATCGCGTTGCTGAGTCACAGTTCCGAAACCGACATCGCGGACGCGGCGAAGTTCGACGAACTCGCCGACCGTCTGCGCGCCCAGTTCGGGGTGCCGGTGTATCTGGCCGAATTCTCCGGGATCAGCCGCGAGGCGATCCCTGCCGCGGCCAAGGACGCGACCGAACTGACCGAACTGGCGCGGCTACGCGGCAGGCCCGGCGGCTGCTATCGGCTCGACGATCTGCTGCTCGAATATCAACTCACCCGCCCCGGCCCGGCCCGAGAACGTCTGGCGCAGCGGGTGATTCCGCTCTTGAGCAGTCCGCACCTGATCGACGCGCTGGAGGCGCATCTCGTGCACGGCGGCGACCGCAAAACGGCGTCACGACTTATTCACGTGCACCCGAACACATTTACCTACCGGCTGCGCAGAATTGCCGAACTCACCGGCCTCGACCCGGCAGATCCGACGGATTCGCGCATGCTCGCCGCGTCGCTGACTGTTTATCGCCTGGATTCACTTGACAACGAAAAAACCCGCTATTCGACGTGTGCATCGAATAGCGGGTAATTCGTTTCCCGACAAGGAAAGTCTGATCGCAGCGCGCTCTTTACAGGTAGGCGCTGCAGGTCGGCCAGGCGCCGGGACCCTGCGCGGCCAGCACGTTCTCGGCCACGCGGATCTGCTCTTCACGGCTGGCGTTGTCGGCGGTGCCTGCGCCACCGTAGGCTTCCCAGGTGCTCTGCGAGAACTGCAGGCCGCCGTAGTAGCCGTTACCGGTGTTGATGTTCCAGTTGCCTGTGCTCTCGCACTGCGCCACGGCGTCCCAGTTGTTCGCCGAAGCGGTTGCGGTGGTCAGACCGGCCGGAACGGCGATCATCGCGCCGGCAACAGCGGCAAGACCAAGGGCACGGGTGGTGAACTTGCGATTGAAAGACATATAAACAATTCCTGTCTGCGCCCACCGACTCGGTGTTGGAAACTACCGCGTCCCTGCCCCTCAGTCGTGTCGGGGATCCTCGAATCGTGGAGCAGGCTTTCTGGCGATCAGCGATTCGATTCGGCCCGGTTGGTGTTCAAGCCGTGATCGAATGTAGCTGGAATGTTCGCTGAGATCACGTCGCGATCACGGAGGTGTTTGTAGCGGATATTGTCCAAAGGAACACTGTTCCACGCAGGTCGGCCGTAACAAATCCGTAATCACATTGCTGTTGTTATAGGCTCGTGATGTGACGGGCCTCACGCACTTTCGGTGGTCCCGGTCACGTTTCCTTTCCGGCAATTCGGGCAGCACGGGCGAGCCGCGCGGGGGGATGATGGGTCGAAAGGAGGCGCTATGAGCATTCGCCGGACCCTGTTCACCGTCATCGCGATCAGTCTGGTCGCGACCGCGACCGTCGGTCTCTACCTGTTCCAGCCGTGGCGGTTGTTCACCACGGTGACCGTCGACGAGGCACCGATCGTCGCCGTGGACGGTGCGCCGCCACCGGTGATCGCCACGGGTACCTTCCTCTCCCATGAGCACGACACCTCGGGCACCGTGCAGCTTCAACGCACGTCAGAGGGCACAATTGTGCTCCGGATCGTCGACCTGAACACCTCCGACGGGCCCGCGCTGCACGTCTGGCTCACCGATCAGCCGGTGATCGCCGATGACTGGCACAACTTCGACGACGGCAACCACGTCGACCTCGGCGCCTTGAAGGGAAACGAGGGGAACCAGAACTATGAGCTGCCCGCGGGCAGCGATCTGTCGACCGTGAAGTCGGTCAGCATCTGGTGCGAGCGCTTCCGGGTGTCCTTCGGCGCCGCCACCCTGACCCCCGTGTAGCCCGACCCGTCAGGCGAGCAAACGCCGCTCGGTGGCCACCGCGACCGCCGCCGCGCGCGTATCGACGCCCAGCTTGTCGTAGATGCGGCCGAGATGGGTTTTCACCGTGGCCTCGCTGATGTGTAGTGCGCGGGCGATCTCACGGTTGCCGAGGCCGTGCGCGAGCTGGCCGAGGATGTCACGCTCGCGCGCGGTGAGCGTGGGGCCCGGGTTGCGCATTTTGGCCATCACCTTGGCGGCGACCGGGGCGGACAAGGCGGTCTGCCCGCTCGCGGCGGAGTGGATGGCGGCGAACAGTTCCTCGGGCCGTTCGGCCTTGAGGAGATAGCCGGTGGCGCCCGCCTCGATCGCGCGGGTGATGTCGGCGTCGGTGTCATAGGTGGTCAGCACCAGGACGTGCGGGGTGGGCGCGAGCTGGGCGGTGATGCGGCGGGTCGCTTCGACACCGTCCATGTCGTTGCCGAGTTGCAGATCCATCAGCACGACGTCGGGGTGCAGGCTCGCGGCCAGTGTGACCGCGGTCGGGCCGTCGGCGGCCTCCCCGATGACCTCGATATCGGGCGCGCTCGACAGCAACGCGTGCAGTCCGGCGCGGACGACGGCGTGATCGTCACAGATCAACAGGCGCACGGTGGTGGTCACAGCTGCCGATGCTAGTGGGCCGAGGGCCGCGCGACCGAGGACAACGGGCGAGCGGCTGCCGCGGGCCGGTCGGCGGCCGGGAGCTCATCGGTCGGCAATCGGCTGGTCGGCGGCCCGATTCGGGTCGGTGGCCAGCGGGATGGCGGCCGAGAGCACGGTGCCGTCGCCGGGTGCCGATTCCACCGTGCAGGTGCCGCCGAGCTGGCGAACGCGCGCGCGAATCGCGGGCAGGCCGTGGCCGCGGTGGTCGGTGGACTCGGTCGGTGCGTCGGGGTCGAAGCCGCGACCGTCGTCGGCGATGTCGAGCACGATCTGGTCGTCGAGGTTGGTCAGCGTGATGGTCGAGGTGGTGGCGGCCGCGTGTTCACGGACGTTGGCGAGCGCACCCTGCGCGATGCGCAGCAAGGTGGCCTCTACCCGCTGGGGCAGCGGGCCCGGCGCTCCTTCTATATGGCAGCGCACCGTCAGCGTGTCGGTCGTCTCCCGTTCGGCGAGCGCGGCCAGCGCGGCGGCGAGCGATCCGCCCGCGGCGAGGTCGGCGGGGGCGAGGTCGTGCACGAAACGGCGCGCCTCGGTGAGATCACGTTCGGCGATCTCGGCGGCCGACCGCAGGTGACTGTGCGCGAGCGCCGGGTCGCTGTCCCACACCAGGTCGGCGGCTTGCAGCAGCATTCGCTGACTCGACAGGCCCTGGGCGAGGGTGTCGTGGATCTCCATGGACAGGCGTTGCCGTTCGGCCAGTGTCCCCGCCGTGCGTTCGGTGGCCGCCAGTTCCTGTCTGGTCCGCACCAGGTCGTCGATGAGCGCGGCCTGACGCTCGGCCTGACGGCGCATCCCGACGAACAGCGCCGTGGTCACCGCCGCCACCGCGGGCGGGGCGAGCACCAGATTCGGATCGAGCCACCCGGCGATGCGCACCTGACTCACCACCACCAGCGCGGTGAGCGCGACGACCAGGATCACCGCGACCCGCTCCGACAGAATCCGCAGTCCCGTGTAGACCAGCGGCACCGCGCACCAGGCGAAACTCGGCGCGAGCACCACCAGCACCGACCAGGTGAGCACCAGCATCGCGAACCACACCAGCCGACCCGACTGCCGCAGCTCGCTCAGCGCGTACAGCACGGCGAGCACCACGGAGAGGACGACGATCAACGGTGTCGACCGGGTCTCGCTGTGCCGGATCAGCCATCGCATCAGCGAAGCAGCGAGCAGCACGTAGAACGCGCTGTGGACGATGACGGCAAGCAGTCGCGTGTCGTCCCGCTGGGCGCCGAGCAACTGAGTCATGTCATCCACCTGTGTTTCCGGCGGCCGGCGCCGCGGTTCGTCTCCTCGTGACCTCGATCTTCCCTTCCCACGGGGCCTCCCTCGTCGCGCCTCGGCGGTCGGTCCGGATCGACACGGCCGAGAAAAGGGCTCGGCCTGGGCAAACTCCGATTCTCCCCTGGCGATCGCCCCCAGCGGGTCATCCGATCGGTTGACCCGGGTGTCGACCGATTCGGCCGCGGAGTACAGCCACTACGCCGATTCGGTGGGGGCGCGCGGCGAACAGGATGGATATCAACAGGCCACGGCAGACCGCCGGCCGGCCGAGATCCGCACAGGAGCAGCCATGACCGCCAAGTCCACCACCCGCAACCGCCTCATCATCGCCGGTGCCACCGCCGGTGTCGTCGCCGCCGGTGTGGTCGGCGTCGTGACCGTCCAGGCCCAGGATCAGGACCCGGCCACCCGCACGCCGGTTGTCGTCAACGCCGCCGACGCCAACCTGGCCCAGTCCACCCACCTGTCGATCGCCGCCGCCACCAAGGCCGCGCAGACCGCCCTCGACGCCGCCACCAAGGAGAACCAGCGCGTGAGCGTCGCGGTCGTCGATCGCAACGGCAACGTCATCGTCACCCTGCGCGGCGACGGCGCGGGCCCGCAGTCCTACGACGCCGCCCAGCAGAAGGCCTTCACCGCCGTCTCCTGGAACGCCCCCACCACCGAACTGGCCAAGCGCCTCGAGTCGGCCCCCCACCTGGCCGACATCGACGGCACCCTCTTCCTCGGCGGCGGTGCCCCGGTGAAGGCCGGCAACGCCCCGATCGCGGGCATCGGCGTGGCAGGCGCCCCGAGCGGCGACCTCGACGAGAAGTTCGCCCAGGCGGGCGTCGCGTCGCTGGGTAGCTGAGCTACAGCACCGAGCAAGGGCTCTCGTACCGTCGAATTCGACAGTGCGAGAGCCTTTTTCGGTTATGTCGACCAGGGCATGCCCACCCCCACCTCATTCCGTGCGGCGGGCGCGGGCGCGGCGTTTGCCTTCGTGCATCGCCTGGACTCGGGCGATCGGGATGGTGTGCCCCTCGGCGATCAGGTCGGCCGGAAGCGCTTGTGGCGCGGGCATTTCCGTTGCCCACGGGTCGGCGTCACCGAGCAGGTTCGGTGCGGAGCGCAGGGTGAAGTCGGCGGGGTTCACCGAGTCGAT
Organism: Nocardia sp. FBN12; assembly: GCF_050320175.1. Taxonomy (GTDB): domain Bacteria; phylum Actinomycetota; class Actinomycetes; order Mycobacteriales; family Mycobacteriaceae; genus Nocardia. The sequence continues at coordinate 4,441,582 of NZ_CP190048.1, forward strand.
ATCGTTCCAGTGCAACGGGAATGACACCGGGACCCCCGGCCGAATCCGCGGGCTGTAGGCCGCGATCACCGTCGCGCCGCCTGCTCGAGTCGAGTCGAGGAAGACCTTGCCCTCTCGGTCTTCGCGAATGAACGCGGTGGTTCCGATCGCGGGATCGATGCGTTCGGCGCGCGCGGCGATCGCGCGCGTCGCGGCGGCCGCGTCGTCGATGGCGACACCCGGTTCGATCGGCACGAAAACGTGTAATCCCTTGGCACCGCTGGTTTTCACCGCACCGGCGAGACCATCCGCTGCCAGCGCCGCCCTGATCAGATGCGCCCCCGCGGCGGCGTCCCGGAATGTCTGCCCCGGCGACGGATCCAGATCGAGAACCAGGTGCGTCGGCCCCGCGCTGTGATCGACCGGCAGCAACAGCGGGTGGTACTCCACCGCCCGCTGGTTCCCGAACCACATCAGCGTGCGCACATCATCACCGAGCGCGTAGGTGACCTCGCGATGCGAACTCTCCGCCCACACCGTCGCCCGCGGCACCCAGTCCGGGGTGTATTTCGGCAGATTCTTCTGCATGAACGGCTCCTGCCCCGGCCGCACCCGCACCACCGAGAGCGCGCGACCGCGCAAGACCCGCACGAGCCGCTCCCCCACGAACTCGAGATAGTCGACCAGATCGCGCTTGGTCGCCTCGGCCCCGTCGAACAGCGGCTGATCGAGATTGCTCATCTCCACCCCACCGCGCAGCTCTTTGCTGGTCATGGCCCCACCTTGCCCCGCAGGCGCGGGGGTGGTCAACCAGTCGAGGCACCCGACCGCCGTTCTGTCCACGGACGGCTGTGTTCTCCGGGCGGTATGGAAGCGAAGCCGCGGTGTACTCGCTCGCCTACCGCGACAACATCAGTCTGGCCGCCGGCGACGAGGATGCCGCGCGATTCTGGATCATCTGAGCCAGGGCCGCGACCACGCGTTTTGGTCGAACACCTGGTCGTCGGCTATCGTATGTCCGCGCGGCTCACGCAGGTGAGCTGTGGTTCTGGCCCCGTCGTCTAGCGGCCTAGGACGCCGCCCTCTCAAGGCGGTAGCGCGGGTTCGAATCCCGTCGGGGCTACAACGAGAACTCCTCGGTCTTGGTGACCGGGGAGTTTTTTGTGCCCGTTCTTGTCTCCCGAGTGCAACATATTGACAGACGTTGCATGATTCATACACTGTAGGAAACGGTGCATGGAGGTGACGTGATCGAGCAGACAGCCCTGGAGAAGCGACTTCAGGAGGCGGCCGCCCGTCCCGATGCCGTGAGCGCGTTTCGCGCCGCCAGGGCCGTGTTCCTGGCCGGGCACCGACTGGAGATGAAGGAACTCGCCGTCGCGCTCGGCGTGAACCGGGCGACACTGTTCCGCTGGGTCGGTGGGCGCGACGAGTTGCTGGCCGAGGTGATCTGGTCGATCACCGAGCCGACCCTGCGACGCGCGGCCGCCGCGGCCCCCGGCCATGGCGCGCACCGCATCGCGACGATCCTCGGCGATTTCGCCCACGCCACCAACACCTCCGACGCCTTCCGCGAGTTCCTGGTCCGAGAGCCGGAGCGGGCGCTGCGATTGCTCACCACCCGTGCGGGATCGGTGCAGCACCGCGTTGTCGCGATCGTGGAAGACCTACTCGCCGAAGAGATTTCGGCACAACAGCTCGACCCGCTCCTGCCGGTGCCGGAATTGGCACTGCTGCTGGTGCGGATCACCGAGACCTTCATCTACACCGACGTGATCAGCGGTGCGGACCCCGACGCGGCCAGAGTTGTCCAGGCGTCGTTGGTTCTGCTGGGCGAACGGCCCGAACAGTAAGTCAGCGAAAGGACACCATGAAGCGCTCCATCTACACCGAGGACCACGACGCCTTCCGCGCGTCGGTCGCCGAGTTCGTCAAGCGCTCGATCGAGCCGAACGCCGAACGCTTCGTCGAAGAGCGCGCGATCGATCGCGAAACCTGGCTCGCTGCAGGTGAAATGGGCTACCTCGGCCTCGGTGTGCCCGAGGAGTTCGGTGGCAGCGACGCGGGTGACTACCGGTTCAACGCGGTCCTCGGCGAGGAGTTGGCCAAGGCGGGCGCGGCGTTGTCGTCCTCGTTCGGCATCCACTACGACGTGTGCGCGCCGTATCTCGTCGAACTCACCACCGACGAGCAGAAGCAGCGCTGGCTACCGAAATTCTGCACCGGAGAGCTCCTCACGGCCATCGGCATGACCGAGCCGTCGGGCGGTTCCGACCTGGCCGCGCTGAAGACCACCGCCGTGCGCGACGGCGACGACTGGATCATCAGCGGCTCGAAGACGTTCATCACCAACGGTTTCAACGCCGACCTGGTTATCGTCGCCGCCCGCACCAGCCCGGAGAAGAAGGCCAAGGGCATCACGCTGTTCGCCATCGAGAACGGGATGGACGGCTTCACCCGCGGGCGCAAACTCGACAAGGTGGGTCAGCCCGAATCCGATACCGCCGAGCTGTTCTTCGACAATGTGCGCGTTCCCGACGCCAACCGGATCGGCGAAGTCGACCGCGGTTTCATCGCGATGATGGAGCGACTACCGCAGGAACGCATCGGCGCCGCGGTCTCCAATCTCGCTCATGCCGCCGCGATCCTGGACGAGACACTGCAATATGCCAAGGAGCGCAAGGCTTTCGGGCAGCAGATCGGCAGCTTCCAGTACAACAAGTTCCTTTTCGCCGAACTGGTCACCAAAATCGAAGTGACCCAGGCATTCGTCGATCAGGGCGTCGCGGCTCACGCGGCCGGCGAGCTCTCCGCGGTGGATGCCGCGAAGGCGAAGTGGTGGTCGGCGCAGGTGCAGAACGAGGTCCTCGATGCCTGTGTGCAGCTGCACGGCGGCTACGGCTACATGCGCGAATACCGGGTCGCCCGGGCGTGGATGGACGCTCGGGTCACCAAGATCTGGGCGGGTTCCAACGAGATCATGAAGGAACTGATCGGCCGCGATCTGGGCCTGTAGAGGAAAAGCGTCGCGCCCGGCGTAGGACCACCGGGCGCGACGCGACGCCGGTCAGCTCAGGATGATCGGCAACGCGGCCAGATCGTTCTGCGTGAGCACCGGCAGGTTGCCAAGCTCACTGTCGGGCACGGCAAGCCGCAGCTTCGGGAAGCGGGCGAACAGCGCGGGCAGCGCGATCGCGGCTTCCAGCCGCGACAGCGCGGCGCCGGGGCAGATGTGCGGGCCGTAGCCGAAAGCCAAGTGGCGGTTGGCGCTCGCGCGGGTGACGTCGAATTCGTCGACGGTCTCGCCGTGCACGGCGGTGTCGCGGCCGATGGCGCGGTAGGACATCACCACGCCCTCACCCTTGGCGATCACGGTGTCGCCGACGGTGATGTCCTCGGTGGCGAAACGCATCAGCAGGTGCGAGACCGGCCCGTCCCAGCGCAGCGACTCCTCGATCACCTGCTTCCATTCCACCTCGCCGGCAAGGACTTTCGCCAGCTGCTCGGGTTCGCCGAGCAGCGCGCGCACGGTGTTGATGATCAGGCTCACGGTGGTCTCGTGGCCCGCGGCGACGAGGGCCTTGATATTGCCGATCGCCTCTTCCTCGGTGAGCGGCTCGCCACCCTCGTCGGCGGTGACGAACGCCGAGGTCAGATCGTCGGCCGGGTTCGCGATCTTCTCCCGGACCAGGTCAGTGAAGTACACATCGAGGCCACCCATCACCTGGAGGCGCTCGTCCTGCGGAGTCATCACCGAGAAGAACTTCTTGTACCAGTCCAGCAGCTGCGCGTGGTCTTCGCGCGCGACTCCCATCAGGTCGCCGACCACGCGCATCGGCAGCGGGTAGGCGAAGACCTCCTTGAGGTCCACCGGTGCGCCATCGGTACCGGCGGCCTCGAGGTCGTCGAGCAGGTCGGCGGTGAGCTGCTCGATGACCGGGCGTAGCTCTTCGAGCCGCCGCGGGGCCAGCGCCTGCGCCGTTTTGAGCCGCAACCGGCGGTGCTCGGCGCCGTCGACGCTGAACATCGAACGGTCGACGAGGACCATCCCGATCAGCGGCCACTGGTCGGTCACCACGCCGTCGGCGTACAGCGACCACGCGTTGATGTCCTTGACCAGGCGGGTGTCGGTGGTCAGCTGGCGCGCGATGGCGTGATCGGTGACGGTCCAGGCGGGCACGCCGAGCAAGTCGATCTTGGTGATCGGGCCGAGCTCGCGAAGTCGGGCGGTCTCCCCGTTGAGGTCACCGACCATAGGATCGATGGCAAAGGGGCATGGGGAACTCACGAAAAACCTCCGACGGGTCGAACTGGTGTGAAACGAACGGGCAGTGCGGACATGCCCCGAAGGAAAGCCGAAGGTCGTCGGGTGAGCTGGTCGGCGGGCACACCGAGGTCGACATCGGGGAGCCGGTCGAGCAGCACCTCGATCCCGGTCCTGGCGATGATCTCCGCGATCTGCTGTGCCGGGAAAGGACAGCGGTATTCGCCGTAGCTGAACGCGAAGTGGGCGTTGTTACCGGTGGGCACGGAGCCGCCCTCGGTAAACGATTGGCGCACATGCGGATCGAGATTGGCGGCCGCGAGACCGAGCAGCAGCATGTCGCCCGCCCTGATCGTCTTGTCGGCGAGCCGGGTGTCGCGCGCGGCCCACCGGCCCGCCAGGATCGAGGTCGGTCCCTCTTCCCAGAGCACCTCGTTCATGGCCTCGCCGACACTGCGCCTGCCACCGCCGAGCGCGTTCGCGAACCGGTCGTCGGTGAGCATCAACCGCATCGAGCTGCCGAGCCAGTCTGCGGTGGTGAGGTGACCCGCGGCGGCGATCGCCATCAGGTCGTTCATGTACTCCTCGTCGGTGAACGGCTCGGGGTCGGCCAGCATCAGCGATGCCAGATCGCCCGCGGGACGGGCTCGTTTGGCCGCGACCAGGCGCGCCATGTGTTCGCCGAAACGGACGTGGCCGGCCTGGGCGTCGGCGCCGCCGTCGGCGAGCTGCTTCATCGCCAGGGCGAGGTCGGCGGCGTCGTTGTCGGGCAGGCCGAGAATGCGCGCCAGGGCGAGCGCGGGCAGCGGCACCGCGAACTCGGCGACCAGGTCGGCGCTGCCGCGACCGCAGAATCCGTCGACCAAGCGGTCGGCGAGTTCCTCACAGGCCCTGCGCAATTCGAAGTGGTCGACCGCGTCCAGCGCCGGTTCCACCATCGCCAGATGCCTGCGATGTTCGGCGCCGGCGGTGAAGTAGATCGAGGGCATGGGGTGCCCCACCATCGGCAGCAGCGGCCAGTCCTCCGGCACCCGGCCCCACTGATTCCACAGCGACACATCGCGCGGGAACAGCAGCGGATCACTGGTCACCTGGTGCAGTTCGCGATAACCGATGATCAGCCACGCCGGGAACCCGCCGGGCAGCTCGACCTCGACGACCGGGCCGTGATCGCGGCGCATCCGCCGATAGACCTCGTGCGGTTCGAGGTGGAACTCCGGACCGCTCAACGGCACCGCGCCGGTGATCGGGCAGGCGCCGGTCGGTGTGCTCATCAGACGGGTTCTCCCTGTGGGACAGCGGAATACAGGTGCTCGACCAATGCGATCAACACCTGCTTGCTCGATTCGCGCGAGCGCGCGTCACACATCAGCAGCGGCACCGCCGGATCGAGATCCAGCGCGTCGCGCACGGCATCGGGCGCATGGGAATCGCCGAAGTCGTTGCAGGCCACCACGAACGGGGTGCCCTGATGCTCGAGCCGGTCGATCGCGTACCAGGAGTCGCTGATCCGGCGCTGGTCCACCAGCACGATCGCGCCGAGCGCACCCGCGAACAGCCGGTCCCAGAGGAACCAGAACCGTTGCTGCCCAGGGGCTCCGAACAGATAGAGCACGTGTTCTTCGTCGAGGGTGATGCGGCCGAAATCGAAGGCGACGGTGGTGGTCGACTTGCCCGGTACCCCGCTCGTATCGTCGACGTCGGTGCCGACGTCGGTCATGGTGGCCTCGGTGTCGAGTGGCCTGATCTCGCTCACCGAACGCACCAATGTCGTTTTGCCGACACCGAATCCACCGATGACCACGATCTTCAACCCGTGCTTTGCCGTGCTGTGCAGCGGCGCTCTCGCCCGCTCGGGCACGTTCTCAGAGCTTGCGAAGTCCAACGAGCACCTTCTCGAGGGTGGAAGCATCCAGCGACATCGCCGCCGACAGCGGTGGGCGCACGGTGATCTTGCCCGCGGCCAGCAGATCCGACAGCACAACCGTGGCGACCCCGACGGGCAGGCGCAGCTCGGCCGCGATCTCCACCACCGCGGTCGGCGCCCGGCACATGTCGAGCACCGCGACCTGTTCCGAGGACATCCCCGCGCTGGGCGCCGACTCGCTCACCACCAGGGTGACCAGGTCGAAGTCCTCGGTCGCGGGCGCTCGGCCGCCGGTCAGGGTATAGAAACGGTCGGGATCGTCGTCGCGACCTGCCCTGGTCACTCGATCGCTCCGCGCCGGGGCTGGGCCGCCAGGTGCTCGCCGAGCTGTTCGACCAGCTCGTGCATCGTGTGCCCGACCAGGCCGGCGTCGGCGTCCTCGGCGGCGACCACCGCTAAGTGCGCGCCGCGCCCCGCCTCGACCACGAACAGGATGCCGCCGTAGAACTCGGTCATCGACTGGCGAACTCCGCCACGCCCGTCACCGAACTCCACGGATGCCCCGTGCGACAGGCTCTGGAAACCGGCGGCGATCGCGGCCAGCTGATCGGCGCGGTCCACATCGAGTTCCGGTGTGTGGCAGATCTTCAGGCCGTCACCCGAGAGCAGCAGGGCGTGCCTGGCGCGTGGGGTGCGGGCGAGCAGTTTCTCGAGCAGCCAGCCGAGATTCGACGGTGCGGTGGTGGTCATCGGTCCTCCAGTGGGTCGACAGGCGCGGCGGCGCTGCCCGGTTCGTGGCTGGTGAGGTTGCGGCCCGGCGCGGAACGCTGGAAGGCGCCGAGCGCGGTGGGCTTGGCCGGGGGCGCCTTGGCGGTGGGCGCGGACGTGAGCCCTTCGGGGTGGACCTGGGCCAGGGTGTCGCCGCGGCGCCGTTTCGGCAGCGTGGGGGTGGTGCCGTTCGGCTCCGGTCGCGCGTGTTGTCCGAGGGGTTCGACCGCGTCCAATGCGCCGGTGTCGGCGGAGTTGCCGGAATCCATGGTGCCGGTGGCAGTCCTGCGGGGGATGGGGGTGTCGAACTGGCTCAGCGTGGCGGGCTCGGCGACGCGCGGTGAGGTGAGCGCTGCGCGACTGCGGCGTTCGGCCCGCGCTGTGAGCTCGCGCGGGATGACGACGACCACCGCGGTGCCGCCGATCGCCGACGGCCGATACGACACGGTGAGTTCGTGTTTGCGCGCCAGGTGCCCGACCACGGCGAGCCCGAGCCTGGTGCCCGACAGCGAGGCGAGGTCGGCGCCCTTGCCCTGGCGATCGCGGCCGGAGACGGCGGCCTCGGCACGGCGCAGCGCGGAATCACTCATGATCAGGCCGCTGTCCTCGATCGTGATCACCACACCCGCGGGCACTTCCGCGGCGTAGACGTGCACCTCGGTGGTCGGCGGGGAGAAGTTGCAGGCATTGTCGAGCAGCTCGGCCAGGGTGTGCATCACGCCCTCTGCGGCATGCCCGGCGATGCCGATCTCGGCGATCGCCCGCAGCCGCACGCGCTGATACCCGGCGACGCGCCCCATCGCGCCGCGCAGAATCGATTCCATCGCAATCGGTTTCGCCCAGCGGCGGCCGGTGCGCGCACCCGAGAGCACCGCGATGCTGTCGGCGAGGCGGCCCGCCTGGGCGGTGCGGTGGTCGATGTGGAGCAGGTCGGTGAGCACCCGCGGGTCGGCGTGCCGGTGTTCCATCTCGCGCAGTTCGGCCAGCATCGAGGTGGTCATCGCCTGGATGCGACCCGCGGCACCGGCGAAGGCGGCCAGTGCCGCCGCGCCACGCCGCGCGTTCTCCTGGGCTTCCCAGGCGTAGGACGCGGTGTGCTCGTCGGCCTGGGTCAGGCGCGCGCTCGCCTCGGCGACGGTGGCGGCCAATTGCTGTTCGGCCCGCTGGGCGGCGGCAAGACCGGCGCGCGCCTGTGCGCGTTGACGGAAGGCGAACCAGATCGCGGGGCAGCCGATCAGTGCCGCGGCGACAGCGGCGGCGACCACCGGGATACCGATGGAGGACGGCACGAACACCGCGGTCACGGCGGCGATGGCCACCACGGCCACCCCCGCGCCGAGCACCACGGCTCCGGCACTGTCACCGGACTTCGCCGGTGCGGCTACTGTCTGCGCCATCGGCAGTGCTTCCGCGGTACTCACAGGCCCCCAGCCATCAGTGGTCGATCAAACACGCAGCCAGGCAGCCTGTTTCGAAATTCGAGGTCGAGCATAACGAGCCCCCGCCCCACCTGCCACTCGACCGATGAGGGTTCACCGGCCGTTGGGCTACGGGTCAGCATTCGGCCTGGTCGCGACCGGCGGGACGAGACCGTGGTCACCTCGCGAGCGCCGCGGCTACTACCTCGGCCATGGCTCGGTAGCCGGAATCGTTGGGGTGCAGGTAATCACCGCTGTCGAATCGGTCGGCCAGGCGGGTGCGATCATCGGGTGCGGCCATCGTTTGCGCGAGATCGACCACCTTGTCGAAGGCGCCCGAGTCGCGAATCCAGGTGTTCACCTCGGCGCGCAGGAGCTCCTTCGCCGGCGAGAAGAACGCGGACCCGGCGAACGGCAGGATCGTCGCACCGATGATGCGCACCCCCGCCGCCCGCGCCTGGGCGATCAAGTCCCGATACCCGGCGATGAGCTGTTCCTTCGACACCGGCGGGAAGACGATGCCGTCCGGACCCGGGCTGCCCGAGAGGCCGATGTCGTTGATGCCGATCAGGACGACGGCGGTGCCGACGCCCGGTTGTTCGAGAACGTCGCGGCGGAAACGCGCGATCGCGCTGTCGCCGAGCACGGTCGAGTCGGTGATCAGCCGGTTGCCGCTGATTCCGGCGTTGACGACCGGGCCGTGGTGGCCGGCCGCGGCGAGTTGGTCGGGGTAACGCTGGTCGGCGTCGGGGGTGGAGCGGAAGCCGTCGGTGAGCGAATCACCGAAGGCCACGGTGACGTCGCCTTCGCTCGGCCCGAGGGTGTCGACGCCTGCCAGGTAGTACCAGGACTGCGATCTTTCGGTGAAGGGTGTCGCCGACGGGTCGGCGGTGTGATCGCCGTTCGCTCGGTAGGTGGTGGCCAGCGCCTGCCCGTGCTGGGTCGCCGGGCCGGTGGGGCTGGCGAAGTAGAGCGTTATCGTCATCACCGTCCCGACCGATTCCACTGCGTCGCTGACGATTTCGTTGCCAGGGGCGACAACGAAAGCGGCATGCCCGGCAACGGTCAACACCCGCACCGACTCCGCGACAACGGATGCTCCGCCCGCGCTGCGCGCCACCGTCGCCGCGGCGATCGGCAAGGGGTACTCGCCGAAGCGATTCGACAGCCGAATTCTGACTTGTGGACCGTCCTGTGACAGTCGGATCACTTGTCGCACAGTCTGATCAGTGAAACCCAGCGCGGACCAATTCTGGTAGATCGGATACTGCACAGCGGTCGCCCACGCACTCGACCACGACGTGTCGGTGTCTCGAATACCGAACGCCACCAGCACCAGCGCGGCCACGGCGACAATGGGCGCGGCGATCCAGCGTAAACGCGCCGTCAACTTCATCACTGCCATCCTGGAAGACGTTGCGCAGACCGCTCCGCGAGCCCCCGCCACCGGGCGTGGCAACGTGACTCAGAGGCTAGTCGAGCACGGCCGTCGCCTCCACCTCGACGAGCAGATCCGGTTCGCCGAGCGCGGCCACCCCGATCAAGGTGATCGGCTTGACCGGATCGACGCCGAGCTTCGCCGCGGCCCTGGCGACACCCGCACCGAGCAGCGGGTACTTGTCCGCGCTCCAGTCGACGACATAGATCGTCAGCTTCGCGACATCGTCGAACGAACCGCCGACCGCGGCCAACGCGGTGCCGACATTGAGGTATGCCTGCTCGACCTGGGTGGCGAAATCGTCTGTGCCGACCGGGTTTCCGTCGGCGTCGCGGCCGACCTGCCCGGCCAGGAAGACCAGGCGAGAGCCCGTCGCGATCGAGAGTTGCCGGTATACCTCCGGCTTGGGCAGCCCGTCCGGATTCAGCAGTTCCACAGTCATACCGAATACCATAACGCTGCTATGTAATATTGCGCTATGGGTAGGACGAAGAATCTCGCGGTGCGATCGATGCTGATCGACCGCGCGGCACTGCTGCTGCGCGAGCGGCAACCGGTCACACTGCGTGGCCTCGTGGCGGGTACCGAGGTGTCGACCATGGCCGTCTACACCTACTTCGACGGCATCGACGGCCTGTGGCGCGCGGTTCGCCAGGAAGGGTTCACCCGCCTCGCCACCCGCCTGACCGAGGTGCCGACCACCGACGACCCGGTCCACGACCTGGCCGCACTCGGCAGCGCCTACCTGTCCAACGCACTGACCAACCCCGACCTCTACCGGGTGATGTTCGACGCCGGCTTCGCGCTCGAGGACGCAGCGGCCGCGGATGCGACGCTCGAACGCCTGGTCACCGCCGTGCAGTCGGCCAAGTCCGCTGGACGGTTCCGCGCCGATGTCGAACCACTCGACCTGGCGACGCAGAGCTGGGCCATCGGCCACGGACTGGCCGGCCTCGTCGCCACCGGCCCCTTGCCCGCCGCGGCACTCGACTTCGGAATTCCGATGCTCACAGCCCTGTTCATCGGGGTCGGTGACGATCAGCGGCGCTGTACGCGGTCGGTGACCGCAGGGTGGCGCATCGGTTGAGGATTACCGGAGTTCGCCGACCGCTGTGCTCGTCGCCTCGGCGACGAGGTCGTTGGATGGTTCCGCGTTCTGGTCCGGCTTGGTGGTCAGGACAGCGAGGACAAGGGGCTGGCGGCCAGGAGGCCAGGCGATGGCCACGTCGAGGGCGGAGCCGTAGGCCGGGCTGCCTGTTTTGTCGCCGACGATCCAGTCCGTCGGCAGGCCTGCCTTGATGCGCTTGGCACCGGTTTTGCTCGCCTTCAGCCAGGAGGCGAGCTGGGTGCGTTCGGGTTCGGGGAGGGCGGTGCCGACGACGAGTGCGCGGTAGTTCGCGACGAGGGCGGCGGCGGTTGTGGTGTCGCGTTCGTCGCCGGGGATGGCGGTGTTGAGTTCGGGTTCCCAGCGGTCGAGGCGGGAGACGGTGTCGCCGAGGGTGCGCAGGAAGGCGGTGAATCCTGCGGGGCCGCCGAGCAATCGGAGCAGCATGTTGCCCGCGGTGTTGTCGGACATGGTGATCGCCGCGTCGCAGAGGGCGGTGACCGTCATGCCGGTCTCGATGTGTTTCTCCGTCACCGGTGAGTTCACGACGATGTCGCCCGCGGTGTAGCGGATGACCTGGTCGAAATAGCCGGTGGACAGCGGATGTGCCTGCAGGAGAGCGCCGCACGCCAAGCCCTTGAAGGTCGACGCCATCGGGAAGCGTTCCCCTTCCCGGTAGGCCACTGTCGCACCACTGCCGGTGTCGACGACCGAGAGACCTAGTCGGGCACCGTATTTCGTCTCCATATCGGCGAAGGACGGTGCGACAGATGCGGCAGTAGCAGTACTCGGTGTCTGTTCGACGTCGTTGCTCGAGCAGGCGGTGAAGGTCACGGCCGAGATGGCCAGCGCGACGGCGGCGATCCGGGTCCGGACGCGGGGCGTCAGTGTCGAGGAAGTCACCGGTGCACCACATCATCGCGGACGGCTACGCGGCCAATATCGGACAGCGGCCTGGACGAGTCGCACTCGATATCGCCGCAGTTCAGCTGCGGTAGGGCACTGCGGATGGCCGATTCCGAGCAGCTCGTCGCGGCAGATCGGCCGAGTCGCGGCAAGTGCGCTGGTTCAATGGCGGATATGGATCTGATCCGCCACCTCCGGTTCTTCGTCTCCGTCGCGGACGAGGGCCATTTCGGGCGGGCGGCAGCGGCGCTCGACATGACCCAACCACCGCTGTCGCAGGGGTTGCGCCGCCTCGAGCAGCATCTCGACGTCGAACTGATCCATCGCACCAACCAGGGCGCGCTGCTCACCACCGCGGGCAGGCACCTGCTGCCGCGCGCGCGGCTGCTCGTCGACGACGCCGACCGGTTGCTCGCCGAATCACAGCGGATCGCCCAGCTCAGCGGGACCGTGCGGTTCGCGGCGACGAGCGCGCTGCCCGATCGGCTGGTCACCGCGTGCGTCACGGGCCTGCGCGCCGCGGGTGGCAGCGTGGCGACAACGCTGGGCACGACGGTCGATCTCGTCGCCGAAGTACGGGCGGGTGTGTGCGATGTGGCGGTGATCGAACATCCGGCGCTGGTCGACGGGGTGGAGGCCGGACCGGTGGTGAAGTTGCCGCGCTGGTTGGTGGTGCCCGCCGATCACCGCACCACCACCGCCGAGCGGCCGACCTTCCCGATGCTCGCCGGCCTGAACTTCGCCCAGCCACCGCGTGCCGCGAACCCGCCTGCCTTCGACGCCATCACCGATCTGTTACGCGAGCGCGGCCTCGATGCGCCACCGCTCGCGGCTCCCGACGATCGCGCCGTGCTGGCCGCCGTCGCCGCGGGTACGAGTTTCGGCGTGACCGCCACCCCGCCGACTTCGACGCCGGGGGTCGCCTGGCTGACCTTGGCGCCGCAATCGATTGCCGTGCGGGTCAGGGTGATTCGCCGCGCCGACGCGGGTACGCATGCCGATGCGCTGGATCGGGTGCTGTATCGGGAGAGGCTGCGATGAGCGCGTTCGACGCGGCGACAGCGGGCAGTGCCCCCGATCCGGGATGGCTCGGCTCGACCGACGCGCGGCCCGGATCGAACAGCGCCGACACCGTGCCCGGCATCGCGGAATCGGCGATCGCCCGGATCCGTGCCGTGTTCGCCGACGCAGGCTGCGTCGGCTGGTTGCATGCCCGGCGCTGCGACGGCTCCCCCGGCGAGGTTTCCGTCGGTGGGCGCGACCGGGTGGTGATCGCGTCGGTGTACAAACTGCTGCTGTTGGCAGCGTTCCTCCGACAGGTCGATCGCGGCCTGATCGACCCCGTCGGCTCACTCACCATCGACCCCACCGACTGCACCCCGGGTCCCACCGGCATTGCGGCACTGCGTGATCCGGTCACCGTGAGCCGTCGCGATCTGGCCACGTCGATGATGACGGTGTCCGACAACGCCGCCGCCGACGTGCTACTCGGTGAGGTGGGCCTCGCCGCGGTGAGCGAGCTCGTGCACGAACTCGATCTGACGGATACCCGCATCGTCGGCGGCACCGCCGACCAGCATCGCAGCCTGGTCCGCGACACCGATACCCACAGCACCGCAGAGGCTTTCGCGGCCCTGGCCGACAACGACGAGGCCTGGACCGTCTCCGCCTACGACCCCTCTTACGCCAGCGCCACCACCCCTGAGGAGATGACCAGATTCCTGTGGAAGCTCTGGTCGGGCGACATATTGTCCACGGCGAGCGGCGAATTCGCGCGCGCGGTGATGAGCAAGCAGATCTGGCCGCACCGCATCGCCGCCGGATTCCCGCATCGCGGCGTGCTCGTCGCGGGCAAGACCGGCACCATCGGGGTGATCCGCAACGAAGTCGCCGTGATCGAATTCCCCGGCGAAACACCCGTGGCGGTGGCGGTTTTCACCCGTGCGGCCCGAGCCGATCCGGTGCTGCCGGTGGTCGATGCCGCGATCGGCGAGGCGGCCCGGATCGCTGTCACCGAACTGCGCCGCCCGCGCTGATCGACAACTCCCCTACGGCCATGGCTAGCATCGTCGTTTGTGGGTGGAGATTCTTCCGGCTTCGGCCGAGTGCAGAAAATCGGGATCGCGGCGGGGGCGCTGGGTGTAGTGCTTGCGGTGGCGACCCCGCTGTTGCCGGTGCACCAGCAGCGCGCGAGCCTGGATTGGCCGCAGCCTCAGTCGATGCAGCTCAGCGCGCCACTGGTGGACTACGTGCCGTTATCGCTCGATCTGAGCATTCCGTGCACGGCTTTGCGGGATATGACGGGCGCAACCGTGCTGTCCACGGTGCCCGCCCAGGCGCCGCGAGCCGGTTCGAAGGGATTGGTCGCGCGGATCGAGGACCGGCCGGGAGCTGGGCGGACGCTGTCGGTGGTGTTGCGTGACAAACTGCTGCTGAGCACGTCGATCGCGGATATCGCGGGAAACGTTCCCGCGAAGGAGGGCTCGGCCGCCGAGGGCCGAGACACCCCGCCGCCTCCTACCGGAGCGAACCAGCCCGCGCGGCCTACCGCAGGCAGCGCCGCACCTGACAGCGCGTCGCCCACCCCGCCGAACGGCGCCCAGCCGCCAGGGGCCACACCTCCCGGCGGCCCGCCCCCGTCCGGCAGCGCTCCCCCGTCCGGCAGCGCTCCCCCGTCCGGCGCCGCTCCCCCATCCGGCGCCGTTCCCCCGAACGGGCCGAGCGGTGCACCACCTTCGGCCACCCCACCGCCGCCCGGCGGCGCTGCGCCGGAGAACGCGCCGGCCGCGCGATGCGGGGCGTTGACGGTGGTCTCCACCGCGACCAGCACGACCGCTGAGCTCACGGGCATGACTCGCGCCGACGGGTCGCCGATGAAGACGACCGTGGACGCCGATGTGCGGCCGCAGGTGGTCGGGGTCTTCACCGAGCTGGATCGCGGTCGGATGGGCGATGCCCGGCTGCACGCCGAGATCGATGCGCGGTTCTCGTCGAGCCCGAGCGGCTGGAAACTGGCGGCGATCATCGGGGCCGTGTCGAGTGCGCTGCTGGCGTTGATCTGCTTGCACCGCGGCGATACTCGCGACGGACGCCGGGCGCGACGCGTTCTGCCCGCGCGCTGGTGGCGGTTCACCGGTCTCGATGCGGTGGTCGCGGGCACATTGGTGACCTGGCATGTGATCGGCGCCAACAGTTCTGACGACGGCTACATCCTCACGATGGCGCGCGCGTCGAAGGAAGCGGGCTACACCGCCAATTATTACCGGTGGTTCCAGGTCGCCGAGGCCCCGTTCGGGTGGCCCTACGAGGTGCTGGCGCAGATGACCAGAGTCAGCGAGACCGGGTTGTGGATGCGGCTGCCCGCGTTGCTCGCCGGGTTCGTGTGCTGGCTGGTGCTCAGCCGGGAAGTGTTGCCGCGCCTCGGTTCCGGTGTCACCTCGAGCCGGGTGGCGCGCTGGACGGCCGCGCTGATCTTCCTGTCGATCTGGCTGCCCTACAACAACGGCCTTCGCCCCGAACCGTTGATCGCGCTCGGCGCGCTGCTGACCTGGTGTTCGATGGAACGCGCGATCGCCACCCGCCGGCTGCTGCCCGCCGCCGTCGCGGTACTGATCGCCGCGTTCTCCCTCGCGGCCGGTCCCACCGGATTGATCTGCGTGGCAGCGCTGTTGGCCGGTTCGCGACCGGTGCTCCGCACGATCATCAGCCGCGCCACACCGGAGCCGCGCGGAGCCGCGCGCGGAGCCACTCTCCTCCGGTACACCGCTCTCGTTGCGCCGATCGTCGCGGCGGGCACCGTGGTGCTGGTCGTCGTCTTCGCCGACCAGACCTTCGCGACCGTTCTCGAAGCCACCCGCGTCCGCCAGCTCGTCGGCCCCGACATGTCCTGGTTCGAGGAACGCACCCGCTGGGATTCGCTGTTGTCGGTGAACCCCGACGGCTCCCTGGCCCGCCGCTTCGGCATCCTCGCCATGCTGCTGTGCCTCGCCGTCGGCATCGTCGCGACCCTGCGCCGCGGCCGCGTTCCCGCGACCGCCCGTGGCCCGGTGACCCGAGTCCTCGCCGTTGTCTGCATGGCTCTGCTGCTGATGATGTTCACCCCCACCAAGTGGACCCACCACTTCGGCGTCTACGCGGGCCTGGCCGCCGCACTCGCCGCGATCACCGCGGTGGCCCTGCTCCGCGTCGGCCAGAACTATCTCCGCACCCTGTTCGCCGCCGCGGTGCTGTTCCTGCTCGCCGTGAGCTTCACCGGCTCCAACGGCTGGTGGTACGTCTCCGGCTACGGCGTCCCCTGGCCGGACCGCGCGCCCACCCTCGGCGGCATCGAGCTGTCGACCCTCTTCCTGTCCGCTACGGCCGCGACCCTCCTCACAGCGCTGTTCCAGTACTACCGTGCGCCCATCGCCGCTGCCGTGCGGGACAATGCCGATGACCACCTCGGCGGCACCCCTGGCGCCGCGGACGGTGACGGAACCGACAGCGATTCCGCAGGTCAGTGCCGCAGCAGTCCATACCTCAGGTTCCCGGCTGTCGCGCCGCTGACCGTAACCGCAGCTGCCATGGTGCTGTTCGAAGTGGGATCGCTTGCCTCGGCGACTATTTCGCAATACCCCGCCTACTCGGTCGGGCTGTCGAATCTCCGCGCGTTGACGGGTGACCAGTGTGCGATGGCCGATGACGTCCTCGTCGAAACGAATACCGCGGACTCACTCCTCACCCCGTACCGCGGCACCGTCGCCGACGGGCTGGCCGCCGAGAACACCGGCTTCACCCCGAACGGCGTCGACAGCCTCGCCCCCGATCCCGGACCCGGCCAATCCTCCGCCCCGCCTTCGGGTTCGGGCCCTGGACCGAGTGGTGGCGGACCGGGTGGGGGCGCACCCGGCGGCCCTGGTCCCAGCGGAAGCGGACCGAGCGGCGGCGCGGCACCTGGTGGTGGCGCCGCTCCCGGTGGCGCGAACGGAGCGCCGGGCAGCGGGGCGAACGGCGCACCGGCGAATGGTCCCACTGCGGGACCGCCAGGAGCTCCGGGCGCATCCGGGCCCGCGGTGACGGGCGTCAACGGGAGCACGGTGGCATTGCCGTTCGGACTCGCCCCGGAACGAACGCCGGTGCTCGGCAGCTACTCGAGTGGCGAGCCGCAGCGAACACAGCTGACAACACAGTGGTATCGCCTGGATCTCGCTGCCGTGCAGCAGAACCCGGCATATCGGGTGCTGATCCTGACCGTGGCCGGGCGCATCGAGTCCACCGCACCCGATGGCTCGCGCATGCCGGGGCAACGGTTGCGCTTGGAGTTCGGGCACGGCGACGGCGAAACCATCGCGGCCCTGGGTGAGGTGATCCCACCGACAGTCGGCGGCGCTCCGGGCTGGCGGAATCTCCCGATCGCGCTGGATCGAATCCCCGCGGGCACCACCGCGGTTCGACTCGTCGCCGACGCCTCGGAACCCGACCCCATGCAGTGGTTGGCGATCACCCCACCGCGCCTACCGAAGCTGTCGAGCCTCAACACCGTCGTCGGCGCCGCCGACCCGATTCTGGCAGATTGGCATGTGGGACTGACCTTCCCGTGCCAGCGCCCGTTCGATCACCGCAACGGCGTCGCCGAGATGCCGATCTGGCGCATTCAGCCCGACAAACTCAACGCCCAGGTGTCGGAAACCTGGCAGGGCGACACCGGCGGCGGGCCCCTCGGCTGGACCAGCATGCTCATGCAATCGCGCACCATCCCCGCCTACCTGGCCGACGACTGGACCCGCGACTGGGGCGAGCTCCAACGCCTCACCCGCACCGTCGCCGCGCCACCGGCGGACATCACCGTCCACACCGAAACCCGCTGGGGCAGCACCACCGACTCCCCGATCAAGACCAACTGACGTCCCGAAAACACGAACCGCCGCTACCTGTCCAGGTAGCGGCGGTTTCGGTTGCGGCGGAGACTACTTCGGCGGCTCACCACCGGCGGGCGCACCTTCGGCAGGAGGTCCACCGGCGGGCGGTCCACCACCGGCGGGCGGCGTCGCACCCGCGGGCAGCGGCTTGCCGATATTGCGCGCCATGTCCGGCATCAAGCGGATGGCGACCTGCTCCCACGTGCCCCAGTTGTGGATGCCGATGTCGGGGAAGTCGTAGCTGACGTTCTCGTAACCCAGTGCCGTGACCCGCTTTTCGAACGAGCGAGTATTGGCCAGGGCGATCGCTTCCAGCGGCATGCCCTGGGTGATCGCGTCGATCGAGGACAGATCCTGGTCGGCGGGCTTGGCGCTGCCCGCCGAGACATAGAGCCGGGTGTTGTTCGCGATCAGCAACTCGGCGAACCCGTAAGGATCCATCCGCTTCCACTTCTCGCTGCCCGCGGGCGCCATCGCCTCGATGTTGTACCCACCGCTGGCGATCATCGCCCCGCCGAGCGCCTCACGCATGCCTGGCATCGACATGTGCAGGTAGCCCGACAGCGACCCGGCGTAGGTGAACTGCTCCGGGTAGTAGGCCGCCATCAACATCGCCGCGCTACCACCGCTGGACAGGCCGACCACACCGTTGCGGGTGGAACTGAAGCCGAGCCGGGACTTCATGGCGTCCGGCAGGGTCTTGGTGATGAAGGTTTCCCACATGTACTTGGTGGTCTTGCCCTGGGTGTCCTCCCAGCCGCCGATCGCGGAACCGGAGTCGGCGCTGGGCAGCATCGACCCGTCGAGGTTGATGCCGTTGAAGCTGCTCGGCTGCTCCCAGTCGGCGTAGAAACTGGACTGCCCGCCGACCGGCATCACCACGTTGATATTGAATTTCGCCATCTTCGCCGGGATATCGGTGTGCTTCTCCCAGCCGTTGAGGTCGTCCTCGGCGCGTTCGCCGTCGAGCAGGTAGACCACCCGATCGGTATTGCCGTCGGCCGCGCGGATGATTCTCGTGTTGATCTCGCCCATCGACGTGTCAACCCGGAAGTCGATCGCGGACGGGTCGGCATCGGCGGCCGCGGGCGCGACCGACGCGCCGAACGGCAGCACCGCCACCACCGCGCCCGCCACGACCCGCCGAAAGAGCACATTTACGCCACGCATGATCGGTGTTCTGACCTTCCCTTTTGTGCGGCTACGCCGCCTCCCCACTCGACCCGCGGCGGTCTGAACCTGCGCGCGGGGCCCTGCCGGGCAGCATAGCGCGCCCTCGAGCCCGGGGATAGATCGAATGATGAAGTGGGGCAGCACGCTTCGCGCGCCTACCCGGAACTGCGGATTCTCGGCGGCGGCCGACCCGACACGGACGCTAGGCTGGGAGGTCGATTCGTGGCCACGCCCGGCCGCCCTGCCCAGAACGGGACTGCCGTGAAGATCGCCGTACGCCTGATGATGTTGTCGCTGGTCCTCGCCCTGCTCTTCGGAGTGCCGTGGTGGACGTTGGTCTGGGCGCCGACCGGCGGAGACGGACCGCTGTTCTGGATCGGAACAGCGATCTGCGCGGCCGCCCTCGTGTGCCTGCCGGTGACGATGTTCCGTGGGCACGGGCCCGCGCAGTCCGACCCGGCGGTGATCGTCGGCGACACCCTGCTCGGCGTCGCGTGGGTGGTGTTCTCCTGGTCGGTGATCGGGCTGTTCGCACGGGGTGCGCTGGCGGTCGCCGGGGTCGACAGTGCACGGCTCGTGGCGGCCGGGGTGCTGGTCACGTCGGCGATCCTGGTCGGGTGGGGTGTGTACGAAGCGCGTCGGGTGCCGCGGGTGCGCACCGTCGATGTCGCGATCCGCGGGCTGGCCGAGGGTCTGGACGGGTTGCGTGTCGTGGTCGTCACCGATACCCACTACGCGGCGCTGAACCGTCGCCGATGGTCGGAGCGGGTGGTCGAGGTGGTGAACGCGCAGCGGCCCGATATCGCTTGTCACGCTGGTGATCTCGCCGACGGTTCGGTCGCGAAACGTCAGACGCAGGTCGATCCGCTCGGCAAGATCGACGCGCCACTCGGCCGCTTCTACATCACCGGCAACCACGAGTACTTCGGTGACGCCCAGGGCTGGATCGACTACATGGCCTCGCTCGGCTGGCAGCCGCTGCACAACCAGCACAGCGTCCTCACCCGCGACGGCGACCGGCTCGTCATCGCCGGCATCGACGACCCGACCGGCGTCGGACTGCCCGGTCACGGCCCCGATCTGCCCGCCGCGCTCGCGGGCGCCGACCCCGCGCTGCCGGTGGTCCTGCTGGCCCATCAGCCGAAGCAGATCGCCGACAGCGCCGCGGCGGGCGTCGCGTTGCAGATCTCCGGTCACACCCACGGCGGGCAGATCTGGCCGTTCCACTACCTCGTCCGGCTCGACCAGCCGGTCGTCGCGGGCCTGAGCCGCCACGCGAACAACACCCAGCTCTACACCAGCCGCGGCACCGGTTTCTGGGGTCCGCAGCTACGGGTGTTCGCACCCAGTGAGATCACGGTGCTGGTGCTGCACCCCGAGCGCTGACCCGCGCCTCTGCGAGCGACGGGCTGCCCACAACGACCCTGCCGCCCAATCATATTGGGCGGCGCGGCAGTTCTCGGCGCCGAGATCAGCGCTGAGGCTGGGTGACTTGCGACGGGAGCGGGCCGCTCATCACGACAGTGGATCCGGTCCACGAGTAGGTGATCGTCGCGGGTCCGCCCTGGGGTGCGGCGAAGGGTTCGTCGCCGGCCAGCCATCGGTATTCGACGGTGACGGCGGTGCTGCTGGAGCCGACGACGGTGGTGAAGGCGTAGGGCTCGGAAGTACCTGTGCCCAAGTATTTTCCGTTATGGAAGAACAGCACGTGAATCGGTGCGCCCGCCGAGTTGCCGCCGATGGCGCGCACCCACAGCAGCTCACCGCAGTTGCCCGGCTGATCGGCGGATGCCTGCCCCGCGACCCAGCTTCCGGTGAGGCTCGCGAGGGCGTTCTGCACGCCGGTGGAGGAGGTGTCGACGCAGCGATCCGGCCCACTGATGTCGTTGCCGGGAGCGGTCGTGTCCGGAACCGGGACAACCGTGGGAGCCTGTGTGACCGGCGGTGTTTCGGGCTCCGGCGCGATGGTGGCACCGGGCTGAGGTGGCGCCGTCTCCTGCGGCGCGCTCGCTCCCGGAGCCTGGGTGCCCGGCGCGGGTGCGCGGGTCGTCGACGAGGCGGCCGTCGCCTGCGAGGTCGACGTGGTTGTCCCCGAACCATTCTCACCGGTGCAGCCTGCGACCAGCCCCGCGGCGACGGCGATCAGCGCGCTCATTCGAACTGCGTTCTTCATGGTTCCTCGATTCCGTGTCCCCTACGCGCGGTAGCGCGTATGTGCTGACTTCATCGGGGCCCCGAGGACGGCCGTTAGGCGGTTGAACGAATTCCTAACCCTAGGTGGCGACATCCACACCCTGATACCTAGATCTGCTAGGTTATACCCTAGATGTTCTAGGTATAGGAGTGCGATGCGCATAGACAAAGACCTGGTGGCGGCCTCGGCGACACCGCTGGTGCTGGGGATTCTGGCCGAAGGTGAGTCGTACGGCTATGCCATCCTCGAGCAGGTCGGCAAGCTCTCGCACGGACGGATGCAGTGGACCGACGGGATGCTGTATCCCCTGCTGCACCGCTTGGAGCGACTGGGGCACGTGTCCTCGACCTGGCGGGTGTCCGAGGGCGGGCGCCGCCGCAAGCACTACCTCATCACCGATTCGGGCCGGGCCGCCCTCGCCGAACGACAAGCCCAGTGGAGCGTGGTCGCCGAGGCACTGGACCAGGTCTGGCGCAGCACCACCCAGCCGGTGGCGAAGGGATGGGCGTGATGGAGTTGCAGGTTCTCATCGACCAGTGGCGCGGCTACGTCCAGCGTCATCGTGCGATCTCGGTTGCCGATGTGGACGAGATGGAAGACCATCTGCGCGAGCGGATCTCGACACTGGAGGCAGCGGGACTGTCCGGCGACGAGGCGTTTCTCGTCGCGGTCAAACGCATGGGCAGCATGGACGCGATCTCACGCGAATTCGCGCGCGAGCACTCCGAAAGACTCTGGAAGCAACTGGTTCTGGTACCGGAGGAGTCCGAGACCGGCCCGGGCAATCGTGAGCTGATGGTGGTGCTCGCACTCGCCGTCATGGCCGGGCTCGCGGTGAAAGCGGGCTTCACCTGGCTGGACGGTTCCGCCCCCGGCCGCAATATCAGCCTGCTCGTATTCCCCTTCCTCGCAGGCTATTTCGCGTGGAAACGGCAGGTTTCCGGGCGGGTGGCCGCGATTCTGGCCGTACCGTTCGCGCTCACCGCGCTGGTTCTGAATCTGTATCCGTTCGAGCTCGAAGGCGCCACCGAGATCATCGCCGCGATCCACGCGCCGATTCTGCTGTGGCTGGTGGTCGGCCTCGCCTACACCGGCGGCGACTGGCGATCCGGACGGCGGCGGATGGACTTCATCCGGTTCACCGGGGAATGGTTCGTCTATCTGACGTTGCTGGCCCTCGGCGGCGGCGTGCTGATCGGACTGACAGTCGGGGCGTTCGAGATGCTGGATCTCGACATCGAGCCGGTGATCGAGTACTGGGTGCTGCCCTTCGGCGCCGCGGGGGCCGTCATCGTCGCCGCCTGGCTGGTCGAGGCGAAGCAGAACGTCGTGGAGAACATCGCGCCGGTGCTGACCCGGGTCTTCACTCCGCTCACGATCGTGATGCTGCTCGCGCTGCTCGCCGGACTCGCGTCCACCCGCAGCCTGACGACGATCGACCGCGAAATGCTGATTCTGATGGACCTGGTCCTCGTCCTGGTTCTCGGCCTGATCCTGTACACCATCTCGGCCCGCGACCCGCTGACCCCACCCGGCTTCTTCGACCGCCTGCAAGTGCTCCTGGTGGTCACCGCGCTGGCCGTCGACGTGATCATGCTGGCCGCCATGCTCAACCGCATCGCCGAATTCGGCTCCACACCGAACAAGGTGGTCGCGCTCGGCCTGAATGTGGTCCTGCTGGTGAACCTGGTGTGGTCGGGCTACCTCGGTGTCGGATTCGTGCGCGGCACCAAGACCTTCGCCGCGCTCGAACGCTGGCAGACCGACTACCTCCCCGTCTACGGCGTCTGGGCAGCGGCCGTGATCGTCGCCATCCCACCGTTGTTCGACTTCATCTGAATCGGCACAAGGCGAAAATCGCTGGCGGGGCGTGACAGGATCAGCAAGTGCTCTTGACGATCTCCACGACTCACACGCCGGCGACAGACCTCGGATACCTCCTGGTCAAACATCCCGACCGCGTGCAGTCGTTCACGACCACCGGCGGCACGGCACACGTCTTCTACCCCCAGGCCGACGCCGACCGCTGCACCGTCGCGTTGCTGCTGGAAGTCGACCCGGTGGAGCTGGCACGGCCGAGCAAGGGGCACAACGGATCCGCGCTCGGCCGCTACGTGAACGACCGGCCGTATGTGGCGTCGAGCCTGCTGTCGGTGGCGATGGGCAAGGTCTTCCGGTCGGCGCTGAACGGGACGAGCCGGGATCGAGCGGAGTTGGCGCAGACGCCGATTCCATTGGAGATCGACGTGCCCGCCGTGCCGTGCCGAGGTGGGACGCAGATCGTCGAAAGGCTGTTCGCGCCGCTGGGCTGGACGGTATCGACGACGTCGGAACCGCTCGATCCCGAATTTCCGGACTGGGGTTCCTCCCCCTACACCCACCTGCGGCTGACCGGGACACTGCGGCTGGCCGAGGCGCTCAACCACCTCTACGTGCTGCTGCCGGTGCTCGATGACGCCAAGCACTATTGGGTGGACGCCGACGAGGTCGACAAGCTGTTGCGGGCGGGCGAGGGCTGGCTCGGCACACATCCTGACCGTGAGCTGATCGCGCGACGATATCTGGCCGGGCGACGGACACTCACGCTGTCCGCGCTGGAACGGCTGCGGTCGGTGGACGAGGTGGTCGAGGATGCCGAAATCCCCGGAGACGCAGTCGAACGCGTCGAAGCCGCCGAGCGCCGCACGCCGCTGGTGAAGCTCCGCAAGGAAGCGGTGCTCGCCGCACTCATCGAGACCGGCGCATCGCGGGTGCTCGATCTCGGCTGTGGCCCAGGCGCTTTGCTTCTCATGCTGCAAGGCGAGGCCCGGTTCACCGAGATCGTCGGCGCCGATGTCTCGAGCGCCGCACTCTCGATGGCGGAGCGCCGCTTGAAGTTCGATCGGATGTCGGACCGGCAGCGAGCCAGGATCACGCTGATCCAATCCGCGCTGACCTACCACGACAACCGGCTGCGAGGCTTCGACGCGGCGGTGCTCATGGAGGTGATCGAACACGTCGACGAGTCCCGGTTGCCCGCACTCGAACGCGCGGTCTTCGGCCATGCCGCACCCGGCGCGGTGATCGTGACGACGCCGAACGTGGAATACAACGTGCACTACGAAACCCTCGACGGACACCGCCACGACGATCACCGATTCGAGTGGACCCGTGCGGAATTCGCCGCCTGGTCCACCCGTGTGGCCGAGACGTTCGGCTACACCGTCACCATCCGCCCGGTCGGCGACCACGACCCGCAGACCGGATCCCCCACCCAGCTCGCGCTTTTCCGGAAGGCCGCGTAAATGAACATCGACCTCCCCGAACTGTCGCTCATCGCCCTGATCGGTATCTCCGGCTCCGGCAAATCCACCTTCGCCCGCGAGCACTTCAAGCCCACCGAAGTACTGTCCTCGGACTTCTTCCGCGGCTTGGTGGCCGACGACGAGAACGACCAGTCCGCCACGAAGGACGCCTTCGACGCACTCGGTCACGTCGCCGGGATCCGGCTGCGCGCCGGACGACGGGTCGTCATCGACGCCACCAATGTGCAGAAGCACGCGCGCGCCGAATTAGTCGCACTGGCAAGGTCTTTCGACGTGCTGCCGGTCGCGATCGTGATCGATACACCCGAAGCTGTTGCGTGGGAACGCACTCAGGGCCGCGCCGATCGCTCGTTCGGACGCAATGTCCTTCGGCGGCAGAGCCAGGACCTGCGGCGATCACTGCGGGAACTGGGTCGAGAGGGTTTCCGCAAGGTGCACGTCGTCAGCGATCCCTCCGAGGTGACCATCACCTACGAGAAGGCCTGGAACGACCGGCGCGAACTCACCGGGCCGTTCGACATCATCGGCGATGTGCACGGCTGCCGAGCCGAATTGGAAACGCTGCTGGGCGAACTCGGCTGGTCGCTGGTTCGCGACGAGGCAGGCCGTCCGGTGGATGCCACCCATCCGGAGGGGCGTCAGGCGGTGTTCGTCGGCGACCTCGTCGACCGTGGGCCGGATTCGCCGGGTGTGCTGCGGTTGGTGATGGGGATGACCGCGAGCGGTAACGCGCTGTGCGTGCCGGGTAATCACGAGCAGAAACTGCTCAAGAAATTGCGGGGCAAGAACGTCACGGTGTCGCACGGGCTGGCCGAGACGCTCGAGCAATTGGAAGGCGAGACACCGGAATTCGTCGCCGCGGCGGCGCAGTGGATCCATGATCTGGTGAGCCACCTGCGATTGGACGGTGGGCGGCTGGTGGTCGCGCACGCCGGACTGAAGGAGGCGTACCACGGTCGCGCATCCGGGCGCGTTCGCGACTTCTGCCTCTACGGCGAATCCACTGGAGAGACAGACGAATACGGCTTGCCGGTGCGCTATCCCTGGGCACGAGACTACCGCGGTGCGGCCACGGTCGTCTACGGGCACGTGCCGACGCCGAAGGTGGAGTGGATCAACAACACCGTCTGCCTCGACACCGGCGCGGTGTTCGGTGGCGAATTGACGGCGATGCGGTATCCGGAGAAGACCTTCGTCGCGGTCGCGGCCGCCGAGGTGTACTACGAGCCGATCAAACCGCTCGCCGATGCCGAATCCGCCCGCGACAACGAGACTCTCGACCTCGCCGATGTCACCGGGCGCAGGCACCTGCGCACCGACTACGGCACGGTGATCGTCGATGCCGAGAACTCAGCTGCCGCGCTGGAAGTGATGAGCCGGTTCGCGATCGATCCTCGGCTGCTGCTGTGGTTGCCGCCGACCATGTCGCCGCCGTCGACGTCAACGGTCGAGGGCTATCTCGAATACCCCACGGAGGCGTTCGCCGACTATCGCGCGGCGGGTGTGGACAAGGTGGTGTGCGAGGAGAAGCACATGGGGTCGCGGGCCGTGGTGCTCGTGTGCCGTGATCAGGCCGAGGCTCGGTTCGGCGTGGGCTGTTCCGGTGCCATCTACACCCGCACCGGCCGTTCGTTCTTCAACGATGCGACCCTGACCGAGACCCTCCTGGATCGCGTACGTGCCGCAGCCGCACCACTTTTCGACGAACTCGATTCGGACTGGCTGCTCCTGGACTGCGAGCTGCTCCCCTGGTCGGCCAAGGCCGTCGGCCTGATCCGCACCCAATACGCGGCCGCCGGCGCCGCCGCGCGGTCCGCCCTTCCGTCCGCTGTCGCAGCACTCGACGCCGGACTGGCCCGTGGACTCGACCTCGGCGAACTGCGCGACCGCACCGCCACCCGCTCCGGGAACGCGGCCGACTTCACCACTGCCTACCGTCAATACTGCTGGCCGACAACAGGTCTCGACGGCGTCCAGATCGCCCCCTTCGCCCTCCTGGCCTCCGAAGGCGCCACCTACACCGACCGCGACCACAGCTGGCACCTCGACATCAGCGACCGCCTGGTAGCCGCCGACCCGGTAACCTTCCGCCCCACCGGCCGCCGCATCGTCGACCTCGCCGACCCCGCCACCGAAGCCGAAGCCACCACCTGGTGGCTCGAGCTGACCGCGGCAGGCGGCGAAGGCATGGTCATCAAGCCCTACGCCGGCCTCACCCACCGTGCCAAGGGCAAACTCGCCCAACCAGGCATCAAATGCCGAGGCCGCGAATACCTGCGCATCATCTACGGCCCCGACTACACCACCCCGGAACACCTCACCCGCCTCCGCGACCGCACCCTCAGCCGCAAACGCACCCTGGCCCTGCGCGAACACACCCTCGGCCTGGCCGCCCTGGACGCCGTCGCGGCCGGCGAGCCGCTGTGGCGGATCCACGAGCTGGTTTTCGCCATCCTGGCGATGGAATCCGTCCCGACCGACCCTCGCCTCTGACTACCCAAGCCACAGAGCCGCCGTTCCCACACGACTCCGTGTTCTCGGGCGGAGCAGAGGTCGCGCTTCGCTGAATTAAGGCAGGCGCGCCGTGGACCGAGCAGGCCTACCCGATCAGCTCGGTCCTGTGCGGTCTGCGGATCTTCCCGCTGGGCCGCAGGCATCTCGTCGCTGTGCGTACCGGGGTTGAGCGACACTGGATTTCGATGCGAATTCACCAGTCGTAGTAGGAGACAACCGAGGGTTGGCCGGTGTAGCCAGGGCCCGCGGTGGTGTCTGCACCGAGGTAGATGGCCGCGAAGTCGGGTCGGCCGTGGCCGTGGACCTGGCGCCGGCGGACGTCGTAGGTCAAGCCGGCCGCTCGGAGTGTATCGACGATGGTGCTGGTTGCCGGGAAGCCGTTGGAGCGACGGATTTCGGCGGGGTCGAAGTCGGCGGCGAATCGGGCCTTCGGCGCGAGCCAGCTCGTCATCGCCTCGATGAGAGCGAGTTTGTCGCCGATGTAGTGCAGTCCGTGCACGCAGGTGACGAGGTCAGCTTTGCGGGGTGGAGACCATGCTGTCGCCGAGGTGGCGAGTAGGCGCAGGCGGGGGGTGCGTGGACTGCCGAGGAAGAAGTCGACGAGGTCTATGCCGATGATGGTGAGGTCGGCGTCCGGGAATTCCTGCTCGAATCGTGCTTCGGCCTCGAGCAGCGCCCGGCCCGAACCGCAGCAGACATCGATCCAGGTGATGTCGGCCGTCGGATCGGTGCGAAGGCGTTGCGCGAGTAACTCGTACGGATCGAATCCGAGTTCTCGGGTGTAACTGTTCACACCGGACAGTCCTCGGCCACGGTTCATCGCGTTGTTCGCGACTACCGAGGACTGTTCCAGCGTCGGGTTGTCGAGCAGCACGCGATCTGTTGGCACCACACTATTATCGCCGCTGCGCAGGTCACGCGATTGCTTATCGACGCCAGAAGAAGTGGTGTACCACTCCGCTGGGGCTGGGGATCTGCTCGAGGTGGAAGCGGTCGGTGTATTCGTCGGGGCTATCCCAGAATCGTTCGCCCGCACCGATTTCCACCGGCGCGACGGCGATGTGCATCGCGTCGATGAGGTCGGCGGCGAGGAACTCGCGGACCGTCGCGACGCCGCCACCGATTCGGACATCCTTGCCGTCGGCAGCCTCGAAGGCTTGGGCGAGTGCGTCCTTCGGGGTGGCGTCGATGAAGTGGAAAGTGGTGTCGGCCAAGGTGAACGACGGGCGCTCATGGTGGGTGAGGACGAAGACCGGGGTGTGGAACGGCGGGTTGTCGCCCCACCATCCCTGCCAGTCGTAGTTCTCCCACGGGCCGCGCTGTGGGCCGAACTTGTTGCGGCCCATGATTTCCGCGCCGATGTTGACGGCCCAGTCGCGGGTGATGTAGTCATCGAGGCCGTAACTGCCCCCGGGATCGGTGCGGTTGGGCCAGTGCGCGGTGGCACCCGCCCAGGAAACGAGGTCACCCGGATTGGCGTGACCGAACGGGCGGTCGAGACTCTGCCCCTCCCCCGCACCGTAACCGTCGCTGGAAATGCTGAAGTTCTGAACGCGGACCATCTGAGCCATCGAGGTGCCCTTTCTGATTGCAATGTGCAAGCAGTGACGAACGTATCCTAAACTGATCCTATGTCGCAACCAGTTGCTCTGGAAAAGTTGCCCGTGCCGCCGGGCAAGTCGGGTTGCCCGATCAATCTGACGGTGGAGCTGCTCGGTGACCGCTGGAGCCTGATCATCCTGCGCGACATCATGTTCGGCGGTCACACGCACTTCCGGGAGCTGCTCACCGGATCCATCGAGGGCATCGCGTCCAACATCCTGGCCGCGAGACTCACCAAACTCGTCGCCGCCGGCCTGCTCACCCGCGACGACGACCCGAGCCATCGTCAGAAAGTCGAATATCACCTCACCGAGGCCGCGATTCAGCTCGTTCCGGTGCTGGCCGCGCTGGGTGCGTGGGGCGCGCGATGGTTGCACACGTCGCCGGAGCTGACCGTGCGCGCTGAGTTACTGGCCGCGGGCGGGCCGCCGATGTGGGATCGATTCATGGATGAACTGCGAGCCACCCATCTGCGCGGCGCGCCACTTCCCGCCGATGGGGTGCTCGCGGAACTCACCGCCGCCTATCTCGAGGCGGTCGGCGAGTAGGCCCTACGAGGTGGTCTGCACCTGGCGGCCGACTTCGTTCAAACTGGCCATCGCCTGACGGTAGGACTCGAACAAACCGGTCTCGCAATAGGGAACATCGATCTCGGCGCAGAACTGGGCGACCATCGGCTGCGCGTGACGCAGGTTGGCGCGCGGCATGGACGGGAACAGGTGGTGCTCGATCTGGTAGTTCAGCCCGCCCATCGCGGTGTCGACGAGAAAACTGCCGCGCACATTGCGGGAGGTGAGCACCTGGCGGCGCAGGAAGTCGGTGTTGTCGCCGTCGGGCAGAACTTCCATGCCCTTGTGGTTCGGAGCGAAGGTGGAGCCCATGTACAGACCGAACAGGCCCTGCTGAATCGCGATGAACACCAACGCTTTACCCGGCGACAGCACCAGGAACGCCGCGGACAGGATGCCGATGAAGTGGGCGGCGAGCAGCGCGCCCTCCCAGATGCGGTTCGGAATCGGCCAGCGGAACACCGCGACGATGCTCTTCCAGTGCAGGCTACCGCCCTCCAGCAGCAGCAGCGGGAAGAACAGCCACGCCTGGTAGCGGAAAATGAATCGGCGCCAGCCCTTTCCGGCCTTCGCGCGCTCGCCGGAGAACGCGAGCACCCCCATCGCGTCCGGGTCCATGCCCTCGGTATTGGGATGGGCGTGGTGGCGGTTGTGGTTGCTGGTCCACCAGCCGATGCTCAGCCCGATCATGAGGTTGCCCGCGATCAAGCCGTACAGATAGTTGGCCTTGCGACCGGCGAAGATCTGCTTGTGCCCCGCATCGTGTCCGAGGAACGCGATCTGTGAGAACACCGCGGCCAGGAACACCGCGACCAGCAGCGTCCACCACGAGTCACCGAGGGCGAAAAACGCCGCCCAACCAGCAACGAAGGCCCCCGCGGTCAGCGCGCTCTTCCACCCGTAATACCCCACCTGCCGGTCGAGCAGGTCCGCCGCCCGGATACGACGCAACAGGACCGAGTACTCACTGCCACGCACGGGAACGACATCAGACGCGATAACCACGGCACAAGCATGGCGTACGCACACTACGGCCGGGTGAACGGGTTGCAGATCACCCCACTCCGACACCCGACATCCCGGTCCTCGACTATCCCTGTTGCGAGTCGGAGGCCAGAACCTTGGTGGCGAAGTTCGCCAGCTGCGTGCGCATCCTTTCGCGCGGAATGCCCTCTGGTCCGGCCAATTGCTCGACGAGGCGTTGCAAGGGTGCCCATGTGTCTCCTCGATCTGGTTGCATGGGCGAGGGCGTGGTTGACTCGATACGACGCTGCGGCAACGTAATCCGATATTGTCACCGGCCCGGCGTGGCACGCTGGGCTGAAGGGATCGGAACATGGCGATGGGGTGGGACCAGGCAATCGTGCGTGACGATAAGCAGATACGTCCGATCGGGATGCTGGGGGTATGGGCGATCGCCCTGGCCGCCGCGGTTGTGATCATGATGTTCGTCAGTGCGATCGCCGACTGGATACTGCTGGCGGACTTCGAACGAAGCTGGAGACAGCCGACAGGGACACGCACGGAGTGGCAGTCATACACCTGGGCCGGAATCATCTCGGCCATCCTGCAACTCGGTGCAGGAGTGACCGTCATCACGTGGTTGTGGCGGGCGCGCCGCAATGCCGAAGCACTGTGCGCCGCACGCCATCGGCGTTCCATGGCATGGGTGATCGGCGGCTGGTTCTGCCCGGTGGTCAATGTGTGGTTCCCGCACACGATCATGTCCGACGTGTGGCGCGCGAGTGACCCGCACACACCGCCGGACGCGCTGGACCTGCGCGGCCGTCGCGCCAGCGGATGGGTAACCGCGTGGTGGTTGTTTCTGCTGCTCGGGTGGGTGCTCGGGTTCGTCGCGTTGATTTTGGGCCTCCCGGCGGTGCGGACGGAACGAGCCGGTGATTACGTCATCTATGGGCACGCCCCGGTGGGCGGATTCGGGCTGATAGCAGTGGAATTGATCCGGGCAGGTGTGGTCGCGGTCGCGGCGTTCTGCCTGGGCGCAGTGATCATCCAGGTGCAACGCCGGCAGCAAGCTCGGGCGGCTCAGCAACCGGATACGGAAAGACCACAGCCGCCGACTTCGCTGCCGACCGGTGCCGCGGTTGACGCATCCCTGGTCGGACCGGCCAGGCAGTCCGGCCCGCGAACGCTGCCGTTGCGGGCTTCCGCTCCGTCGACGATCGGTCCGTACGTGCTGATCGGCCTGCTCGGTTCGGACGCACGCGGCGATACCTATTTGGGTTGTGCCCCTGGCGCAGACAATGTTGTCGTCCAGACCGTGCACTCGGACCGCGGAACCGATATCAGCGACCGAAGCGAGCTTGCACAGGTTTTCGCGGCCGCGCGAGCCGTGCACAGCGACTTCACACCGACGGTCCTGGACGCGGACCCGCAAGCTCCGCAGCCGTGGATAGCAACCGAATACGTCACCGGCCCTTCGCTGCGCGAGCTGGTGACCGAACACGGGCCGCTGCCACTACCGGCCGTCGAGAAAATCGGTATCGGTATCGCGCACGCCTTGACCGCCATCCACGGCGCGGGTCTGGCGCACGGCGCCATCACCCCGCAGTCGGTGATCATCACCGAAACCGGCTCTCGGGTAATCGATTTCGGTCTTCCCAGGCCCCATTTCGCACCGTCGGCGTTCACGTCGCCGGAACAGCTCACCGGGGAACCGGGCGGACCCGCCGCCGATGTGTTCGCCATGGGCGCTGTGCTTTCCTACGCACTGATGGGGCGTCCTCCCTTCGGCGACGCCAACGCCGCGACGCTCCTGCATCGCGTGGCCACCCAGCCACTGGACCTCACCGGCATACCCGACACCAGACTCCGCTTCGTCATCGCGGGCTGCCTCGCGGCACATCCCGGTGCCCGGCTCACGACTACACAGATACTCCGACAGCTCGAAGCCACATCGCTGGGCGGGCGGGCACCGGCCCCGTCGTTCGAACCGCCCGCAGTACCGACCACCGAGGTTGTGGGTAACCTACCGAACTCGCCCAGCCCGAGTTCGGGGCCCACGTCGCTGGGCCGCAGAACCATGCTCACCAAGGGGCTGATCGGGCTCGGCGCGGGCTTGCTCGGCACCGGCGCCCTCGTCGGCGGTGGCTGTGCCGCGGTAGCGCTGGTGACGCGCGACGAGGAAACGCCGAAGGCCGAGCCCGAACCACTCCCCGGCCAAATCCTTTGGCAAGCCAAGATCCGTCCCAACACCGACAGCGACGGATCGCCACCTGTCGTCGCCAACGGACGCGTCTTCCTCTGCGGTCAGGACGACCGGCTGCACGCGCTTGACGCGGCAACCGGCGCAGTGCGGTGGAGTGTCGAGATCGGCAGCAAGCTCGCCGACCATTCGCGGGTCCTGGTCATCTCGAACGACACCGTGGTCGTCAACGGCGAGCGCTCGTTGATCGGGTTCGACGCGACCACCGGAGCGCGGCGATGGGCGACCGGAGCCCTCAGTGGCAACGACCTGTCCGCAACAAACGACCCGCCCTACGTCTATGCCGGAACGGGTCCGAGTTCTGGCTTCAACATTGTGGCACTCGATGCCGAGAGCGGTACCCCACGCTGGACGACCCCGGCTGACACCGGAGGCCCCGGCCGGATGTACTTCACCGCGGGCAACGGTGTTGTCGCAGCCGTCCAGGGCGATTCGCTTTTCGTCCTGGATTCCGTCAGTGGCGCGATCCGGTGGCGGGCCACCGTGGGTGAGGTGAGTGCCTACGACCCTGTCGACCGGCCCGCCATCGCCGCCGACACCGTGGTGGTCTCCAAGTTGCGGCAGCCCCAGATCCAGGTCTTCGATCTTGCCTCCGGCGAACCGCTGTGGGCTCTGGGCACACGCGGCGAATTCCGCGCCGACCGCGGTCGATACGCCGTCCCAGACGGGGATGCGGTCGTCCTCGGCGGCACACCGGAAGAATATGGTGGCGGCACGGCGCCGAGCACACCGCTGGAATCGCTCGACCGCAGGACCGGCAGGAAGCGATGGTCGAAAGTCAGTGGCGCGGGGCATATGGGGGCGCCTTTCGCGGCCGACGGAACCGTATTCGCAGTGTGGGAATCTCGAGTCCACGCATTCGACGCGGCCACCGGCACACTCCGATGGGAATGCAAGATCGGTACTGCTGTAGACGAAGGCCAATGGCAACGCGACCCCGCCGCGGCATGCAGTTCGATCGCGATCGCCGACAAGAGGGCATATGTGTACGGCGGGTTCGGCGTGTACGCGATCCGGGTATGACACGACATCACCCCACTTCAGCCAGTTCGGCATGACGCACCACGGTGCACCGCTCGGCAGCGCTTGTTCGACCTGTTCAGGCGATATTCTTCGATCTCCTCGATGCGCTTCACGGCGGACGATCAGGTGTCGGGGTGTTGGCTGAACCGCGGCAAAGGGGCTGAGTTGAGCGACGATTCGTTGAACGAACAGGCTGAGCACGGCGACGGGGCAACGTTGCGCAGGCGGGTGCACGAGTTGTCGACTCCGCTTCGCAGTGCGATCGGGATCGCGGCCGTCGCTGTGGGTGCACTGCTGGTTCTCGCTCCGATGCGGGTGCAGATGGTCGCGCTCGTTACCGGTGCCGGCTTCGTTCTCGTGGGGGTGGCGGCGGCGTTGATTCCGCACGCGGCGCCCGGACGCGTTCCACTGCACGCGCGGGTACTCGGCGGCGTGCTCGTCGTGCTGGGTGTGGCGATGGCCGTGTGGCCGAGTGCAGGGGCGCCGGGGCTCGCGTTTCTCATCGGGGCGGCGCTCATCGTTCATGGAGTCCTCGCGGTGTGGCAGGCGGTGCGCGACGATGGGGCTCGTCGGGGCGGTGTCGACCGGCGTATCACCGCGGCGCTCACCGCGATCGCGAGCATCACTGTCGGCGTGGTCGCCTTCTCCTGGCCGGTCCTCACCCTCGTGTTATTCCGGTTCGGGGTCGCCGCGTGGTTCGTCTTCTTCGGATTGCAGTTGCTGTTCACCACACTGCTCGGGCTCCGAGGACGGGCGAACCGGCACGACGACGTCAACCCTCACTGGGTCCGAACGGTCGCTGCCGCTTCGGCACTCGCGATCGCGGTCCTGCTCGCCTACGGCAGTGTTCGGATTCTGTCGGGCGTGCCGCTGCCCGAGCCCGGCCCGTTCTACACAGCGCCCGCGAACGTGCCGGACGAACCAGGTCGGCTGCTGCGCTCAGAACCGCTCGACGAAGGCGTTCCCGATGGTGCGCGGGGGTGGCGAATCCTCTATACGACAACGCATCCCGACGGCACCGCCGCCGTGTCGAGCGGCACGATCCTCGCTCCCGCGAACCCGTCGGCCGATCCGTATCCTCTGCTGACCGTCGCCCACGGCACCACCGGGATCGCGCCGAAGTGCGCGCCGTCGCTGGCTGCCGCGCCGTTCGACGACGGCGCCGGTACCGCGCTCCGGCAGTTGGTGACCGAACACGGCTGGGTCGCGGTGACCTCGGACTACATCGGGCTAGGAACCCAGGGCACCCACCCGTACCTCGTCGGGGAGGCCGAGGCACGCAACGTGCTTGATGCTTCTCGCGCGGCACAGCAGTTCGACGAGATCTCGACGACCACCGACACCGTCGTCTGGGGACATTCGCAGGGCGGCCAAGCGGCGCTGTGGACGGGTCAGGTCGCTAAGAGCTACGCCCCCGAGTTCACCATCAAGGGCGTCGCCGCTTTCGCCCCCGCCGCTGATCTCTACGGTCTCGCGGAGGCAGACAAATCCGAGGTCGGCGGCAAGACCATCTCCGCCTACATCGCGAACACATGGAATCTCCTCTACCCCGAACTCCAGCTCACCGAGCACCTGACACCAGGTTCGAAACACGGCGTCGAGAAGATCAGAAACCTGTGCTTCAACGGCAAAGACGCCCTCCCCGCGATCCTGCGCGGCTCGCAGATCCCGAACCAGGTCTTCCCGGACAGCCTTCTCGACGGCGAGTTCGGCACCCTGCTGAAGCGCCAGACTCCCACCGGCCCATTTCCAGCCCCGGTACTTGTCGCGCAAGGTCTCGCCGACCCGCTGGTCAAGCCCGCGCTGCAACAGAATTGGATCGACGCCCGCTGCGCAGCGGGCGAACCGATCGACTACCGCACCTTCCCCGGCCTCAGTCATATGAGCCTCGTCGCGCCCGATTCACCCCTCACACCCCAGCTCGTGCAATGGACCCTCGACCGCTGGACCGGCGTCGCCCCAACGCCAACCTGCAACGCAGGGTGATCACGGGACATCCGGCCCCAGAGTCTCTCGCGCCAGCGTGGCGCTGAGGACTCGGCGGTGGACGGTGTGGGCTCGGTAGCGGCGACCGGACCAGTCGAGGCGCACGATCAGATAGCGCAGAAACAACAAAGGTCCGGCTCGAAAGCCGGACCTTTGTTGTTTGGGTGGAGCTAAGGGGACTCGAACCCCTGACCCCCACACTGCCAGTGTGGTGCGCTACCAGCTGCGCCATAGCCCCGTGTTCAGTTGTTGCAGTGGCTCTCGCTGCTGCCTGAATGAAGTTACACCATGGTTCTCGGGGAGAACAAATCGGCTGGTAGATGGGGGAAACGTGAGGTTTCGGGTGGGGGTTCGGGTGGGACGGATCGGGTGGTCAGGGGTAGAATGTGCCGAACCTCACGCGGGGGCTCAGGGGGCCAGGTTCACTACCCAGTTCTCGTCGAGCCAGTCGATCTTGGTGGTGCCGTCGTAGATGGCGGGGGTGGCGGCCTTGTCGCCGGTTCGGGCGTCGAGGTCGGCGAGATTCTTCGCGGCGGCCGTCTTCGCGGCCTCGTTCTCGGCGCTGTTGTTGATGCACGCGGCGACCGGCTCGGGGGCGCCGGATTCGGTGGCGAGGGTGGCGAGGGCGGGGTTGCTCAGATCCGGGCCGCCTTCCTCTGGCTGCTTCTTCGTGAACAGGGCCTCGTGGAACTTGCTGTAGGTCGCACCGGAACCGGCTTGGGCGACACAGAGATTCGCGGCGACCGCGCGGGTGGAGTAGTCGTTGCTCTTGGACTGGGCGTCGAGGAACGCCACGAGGTGGTAGTTCACCGCGAGCTTGCCCTCGTCGATTTTCTGGGCGAGCTCCTGACCGAAGGTCGTTTCCATCACGCCGCACGCGGGGCAGATCGGGTCTTCGAAGATCTCGATGGTCTTCGCGGCATCGGGGCGACCGAGCCGGATGACACCCTCGGGCGTGGTCGTGACCTGTACGGCGGCCTCGCGCACGGCGCCGTAGCCGTCGTTGCGGACCTCGGTTGGTGCTTGCTTGTTCCACTTGAACGCCGCGAAGACCAGAAACCCGATCACGACGACCGCCACCGCGGCCAGCGCGTAGGTGGTGTTGCTGGAAACGGGGCGCGGATTGTGCGAAGAACCGGCTGTGCTCACCCGTCCACTCTGCCTCGAGTCACCGGCGGCGTGCCGCTCGGGCACGCCGAAAGTGCACTGACCAGCTAGTGCGGCTTCTGGTAGTCGCTGGATCGACCGGCGGGAACCATCCCGTCGCGCACCACCGGCACGCCATCGGGACTGCCGTCGCAGGTGCACTGCGGGTCGATGCCGTCACCCGCGTGATCGGGGTGCTCGGGGTCTTCGGGATGAATGATCCGCGAGGGCTCGGGAGTCACCAGCCAGACCGCGGCCGACACCGCGAGGATCGAACCGGTGACCGCCATGCCCACCCCGAACGAGGTGCGCTCCGCCAGCCAGCCGATGACGATCGGGCCGAGCACGGTGCCCAGATCGGCCGACATCTGGAACGCGGCAAGCACCGGACCACCGCGAGCCCGCGAACCGATCACATCGGCCAGCGCCGCCTGCTGCACGGGGCTGAACATCCCCGACCCCAGCCCCGCGATGAACGACGCGACCAGGAACCACGCGATATTCGGTGCGAAGCCGAGTGCACCGGTGCCGAGCGCGCAGATCACCGACCCGGCGATCAGGAACGGTTTTCGGCCGAACTTGTCCGAGAGCCTGCCCGACAGGAACAGCACCGCCGCGTTGCCAGCGGCGAACACCGTCAGCGCGACGCCCGCCATGCCGACTTCCTGATGCAGCGTCTCCACGACCAGCAACGGCACGAACGCCATTCGCACACCGAACACCGCGATGCCACCGGCGAAACTCGACAGCAGCACCGCCCGATACGCGGGTTCGGCCCAGCCTTGCCGGAAGCTGAATTCGATGGACTTCGCACCGTTCTCCGGAGCGAGCACCGGCGATTCACGCAGCCCGGCGAACACGATCACACACACGATGAGCAGCGCGGCCATGTAGATGAGGAACGGCGCACGCAGCCCGAAACTGGCCAAACTACTGCCGACCAGCGGCCCGACCAATGAGCCGATCAGGAAGCTGGTCGAGTAGACACCCGAAACCCGCCCGCGCGCCGCAGGCGGCGACACCCGGATGATCAGCGCCATCGACGACACCGTGAACATCGTCGACCCGATGCCGCCGAGCGAACGCAGCACCAGCAGTTGCCAATACGTCTGCGCCAGCGCGCACGCCCCGGTCGACACCGCGACGATCACGATGCCGGCCAGATACACCCGCCGCTCGCCCAGCTTCTGGACGAGCCGCCCACTGGCGGGCGCGAACAGCAACCGCATCAACGCGAACGCGCTCACGATCGCCGAGGCCGCCGCGATGCCGACCCCGAACTCCCGCGCGTACTGCGGGAGTACCGGTGCGACGAGGCCGAAGCCCAGCGCGATCACGAAGGCCGCCGCGATCAGTACCCAGATCTCGGCGGGTAGCCGAACTTTGGCCGGCGCGCTCACTCGCCCAGCGCCTGGTTCACCATCTCCTCGGCCGCAGCCTGCACCTGGGTGAGATGTTCGGGGCCGAGGAACGATTCGGCGTAGATCTTGTATTTGTCCTCGGTGCCCGAGGGACGCGCGGCGAACCAGGCGTTCTCGGTGGTCACCTTCAGCCCGCCCAGCGGCGCGCCGTTACCGCGCGCGGTGGTGAGGATGCCGGTGATCTCCTCGCCCGCGATCTCGGTGCCGGTGACGGCGTCGGGAGTCAGGCGCGCGAGCTCGGCTTTCTGCTCGCTGGTGGCGGCGGCGTCGATGCGCGCGTAGGCGGGGCTGCCGTACTGACGTTCGAGTTCGCCATAGCGAGCCGACGGGGTCTGGCCGGTGACGGCGGCGATCTCGGCGGCGAGCAGGGCGAGCAGGATGCCGTCCTTGTCGGTGGTCCACACGGTGCCGTCCATCCGCAGGAAGGACGCGCCCGCGCTCTCCTCGCCACCGAAAGCCAAACTGCCACTGAACAATCCGGGCACGAACCACTTGAACCCGACCGGCACCTCGTACACATCCCGCCCGAGCACGCCGACCACCCGGTCGACCATGGACGAGGTGACCACGGTCTTGCCGATCTTGGTGAGCGCGTCCCACCACATCCGATTCGCGACCAGGTATTCGATCGCGACAGCCAGGAAGTGATTCGGATTCATCAGGCCACCGTCGGGGGTGACGATGCCGTGCCGGTCGGCGTCGGCGTCGTTGCCGGTGGAGATGTCGTAGTCGTCCTTGATGCCGACCAGCGCGGCCATGGCGTGCCGCGAGGACGGGTCCATCCGGATCTGGCCGTCGCTGTCGAGGGTCATGAAACGCCAGGTGGGGTCGACGAACGGGTTGACCACCTCGAGCTCGAGATCGAAGCGCTGCCCGATCTCTTCCCAGTAGTCCACGCTCGCGCCACCCATCGGGTCGGCGCCCATCCGGATGCCCGCGCCGCGAATCGCGTCCAGGTTCAACGCGTTCGGCAGGTCGGAGACGTACTGGTCGAGGTAGTCGTAGCGTTCGACATGGGATTTCATCGCCTGATCGAGCGAGACCCGTTTGACCCCGGCGAGCCCGCCGCGCAGCAACTCGTTGGCGCGCGCGGCGATGGCGTCGGTGGCCTTGGTGTCGGCGGGACCACCGTGCGGCGGGTTGTATTTGAAGCCGCCGTCGCGCGGCGGGTTGTGCGAGGGGGTGACCACGATGCCGTCGGCCTGGTGCTTGGTGC
This sequence comes from Nocardia sp. FBN12, assembly GCF_050320175.1. Taxonomy (GTDB): domain Bacteria; phylum Actinomycetota; class Actinomycetes; order Mycobacteriales; family Mycobacteriaceae; genus Nocardia. The sequence goes on from NZ_CP190048.1 coordinate 4,480,599, forward strand.
CGCCGCGATTGTGGTTCAGCACCGCATGACTCAGCGCGGGCGTCGGGGTGTAGCGGCCGCGGGCGTCGATCACCGCGGTCACGTCGTTGCCTGCCAGGACCTCCAAGGCGGTGGTCCACGCGGGTTCGGACAGGGCGTGGGTGTCGCGCGCGAGGTAGACCGGGCCGGTGATGTCACGGGTGGCGCGGTATTCGACGATCGCCTGCGTCATCGCCATGATGTGGGCTTCGTTGAACGCGCTGTCCTCGCTGGACCCACGGTGACCCGAGGTGCCGAACACCACCTGCTGGCTCGGCTCGTCCGGATCGGGCACGAGGCTGTAGTACGCGGTGACCAGGTGGGCGATGTCCACCAGGTCGGTCGGGCGGGCAGGCCGTCCGGCGCGATCGTGGGCCATGGTGGGTGTTCCCTTCCGTGTCGGCTGCGCGCGGCTGGTCATGAGGATCATGCGCACAACCACTGGGTCAGGGACGCGGCGGCGTACACCGCGGCCAGGCTCGCCGCGACGCTGATCGCGACATTGCCCACGGCGTACACGTAGGCGCCCTCGGTTACCAGACGGATCGTCTCGTACCCGAACGTGCTGAACGTGGTCAGCGCACCACAGAAGCCGGTGGCCGCGAATGCCAGCAGCGCACTGCCCGCACTCGCGCCGATCAAACCCCCGAGCAACGCCGAACCGACAATGTTAACGGCTAGCGTCCCCCATGGCAGCCCAGTCGGAAACCACGCGGACATCCGCCGGTCGATCAGGTACCGGGCCGGCGCTCCGAGCATGCCACCGGCCATCACCAGCGCCACCGTCATGCCGCGCCTCCCCGTGCGAGAGCCCACATCTCGACCATCGGCTCGCCCCCTTCCGTCGTCGAATTCATGCGGTCCCCCTCCGCGCTACCCACCTGGTCGCGATCATGGCGATGGCCACGGCACCGAGCGCCGCGAGCACCGACAGACCGAGATAGGACACCGCCGTGCCCGTCGCGCCGGTGTTGACGAGTCTACGAATCTCGAGGCTATAGGTGGAGAAAGTCGTGAAGCCGCCCAGCACACCGATTCCCAGGAACGGGCGCAGCAGTTTCGGCGCGTTCCACAGTTCGGTGACCACGACCATCAAGACGCCGATCGCGAAGCAGCCGAGCACATTCACCGTGAATGTCGACCACGGGAACCCGCCGTCGGGCACCGGCCACCAGTGACCGATACCGAAACGTGCGGTAGCACCGAGACCGCCGCCCACCGAGATCGCCGCGAGAACGGCCGGATCGAGCGCCGCGGGCGGCGATGCCATGCGTTCCCCTCCCGTTGGCAGATCCGTGTGGTGGTCGTTGCTCATGGTATCGAGACCTACCGACACCGATGCGCGCGGTGCGGCCGCGGCAAACTTTCAGCAGACCACGCGAACGAACGACGATGGCCCGAACCGATTGTCGGTTCGGGCCATCGTCTGGCGATGTTTTCAGATCAGTGCGCGAGCACCGGCTCGCCTTCGGCCGGGGCGGGCACCGTGTTCGGCATGAGCACGCCGATCACGATCGCACCGAGCACGAAAGTGGCCGTCGCCCACCAGAAGCTGGTGGTGTAGCTCTCGATCGCGGCCTGCGCCATGGTGAGCGGGCCCGGCTGATGCGACGACACGTAGTCGGTCATCGCCGAGGCCGCGATGGTGCTGAGCAGCGCGGTGCCGATGGAACCACCGACCTGCTGGCTGGTGTTGACCATCGCCGAGGCGACGCCGGCGTCCTCGTGCTGCACGCCCGCCGTCGAACCCTGGAAGGCGACGGACATCGCACCACCGAGGCCGAGGCCGAGCAGCACCAGCGCGGGCAGGATGTGGGTGACATAACCCGAGTCGAGGCCGATCTGCGTGAGCCACAGCATGCCCACCGCGGCGACCAGGAAACCGCCGCTGATGACGACCTTGGGGCCGACCTTCGGCAGCAGCAGCGACGGCGCGGTGGTCGAGGAGACCACCATGCCCGCCACCATCGGCAGGAACGCCAGGCCGGTCACGATCGGCGTGTACGCCAGGGTCAGCTGCATGTAGTAGGTGAGGAACAGGAAGATCGCGAACATGCCGATGCCCATGATGAACACGGTCAGGTACGCCGCGCCACGGGTGCGGTCGGCGACGATGCGCAGCGGCAGCAGTGGGTGAGCGACCTTGGTCTCGATCCACACGAAGGCCGCGAGCAGCACGGCGCCACCGATCAGGAAGGCCAGCGTGGCCGGGTCGCTCCAGCCGTTGGACTCGGCGTGGGAGAAGCCGTAGACGATGGCGAACAGCGCGACGGTGACGGCGACGGTGCCGGTCCAATCGAGCTTGGGCCGCGAGGTCGCGACGTGCTTGGCGAGCAGCAGCACGGCGCCGACGAGCGCGACGGCGGCGAAGATCAGGTTCACATACATCGCCCAGCGCCACGACGCCCACTCGGTGAGCACGCCACCGAGGAGCAGACCGATCGCGCCACCGGTACCGGCAACGGCGCCGAAGATGCCGAAGGCCTTCGCCCGTTCCTTGGGTTCGGTGAAGGTGACCGTGAGCAGCGAGAGCGCGGCGGGCGCGAGCAGCGCACCGAACACACCCTGGCCGACGCGGGCCGCGACGAGCATCTCGAAGCTGGTGGCCGCGCCGCCGACGGCCGAGGCCACCGCGAAGCCGATCAGACCGACGATGAAGGTGTTGCGGCGACCGAACAGGTCGCTGAGCCTGCCGCCGAGCAGCAGGAGGCTGCCGAAGGCCAGCGCGTAGCCGGTGATGACCCACTGGCGGTCACCGTCGCCGAAGCCGAGGTCGGCTTGGGCGGCGGGCAGGGCGATGTTCACGATCGTCGCATCGAGCACGACCATCAGCTGGGCGATGCCGAGGACGGCAAGCACCCACCAGCGCAGGGCGTGCGAGCCGCGACGCCCGGTATCCGCGGAGCTCTTGGGCTCCGTGTCGAGTGTGGTGGTCATAACTCCCCTTGGAAGGCTGCGGGCGGTTGCTGGGTGGCATAATCGGAGATAACGCCTCCGCTTCATTCGAAGCTACCAGAGTAACGGAGAAACGACCTCCACTTAATCCCCGGATTGATAGGATGTACTTGTGAATCACGCCACGACGACTGCCACACCACCTCGCAGATTGCGCGCCGACGCCGCGCGCAACCAGCAACGCATCGTCGCGGCCGCCCGTGAGCTATTCGCCGATCACGGTCTCGAGATCACCCTCGACGATGTCGCCGAGCGCGCGGGCGTCGGCGTCGGCACGGTGTACCGGCGCTTCGCGAACAAGAAGGAACTCATTGCCGAGGTCTTCGATCAGCACGTCAAAGACTTCGCCGACGCGGCCGACGAAGCCCTCGGCAACCCGGACGCCTGGCTCGGGCTCGTCGAATTCTTCGAGAGCGCGTGCAAACACCTGGCGACCAACCGCGGTTTCGGCGAGGTGATGTTCGAGCTCGAGGAAGATCCGGCCCGATTCGCCGAGCTACGCGACCGAATCCACCCGTCGGTGACCGCGATCATCGATCGCGCGCGCGAGGCGGGCGCGATCGACTCCGACGTTGCCACCACGGACTTCTTCGCGCTGATCCACATGGTCAACTCGCTCGCCGAGTTCGCCGGGCCGGTGAATTCCGAAGTGTGGCAACGGTATATGGCCATCGCCCTCAACGGCGTTCGCACCGACTCGGTGCCACGCAGGCCACTGCTTGTCCCCCCGATGACCGACGAGGAGGTCGAGCAGGCCAAGGCCGCCGGCTGCCTCGGCCGCCGTCGCTGAGCCCCGACCCCACCCAGAAGTAGCGCGCGTCACAGTCCATCCTCTACAGTTGGACACATGACCAAGAGCACCTGGGTGAACTGGGCAGGCGAGCAGCGCTGCACACCCGCCGTCGTCGCCGCGCCGCGTGACGTCGAGGAACTGGCCGCGATCGTGGCCGATTCGGTCGCCGCGGGGCGGACCGTGCGCGTGGCCGGGTCGGGGCACTCGTTCACCGACGCGGTGCTCACCGACGGCACACTCGTCGACCTCAGCGGCCTGAACAAGGTGCTCGATGTCGACGCCGACACCGGCCGGGTGCGCGTGGAGGCCGGGATCTCGCTGCACGCGGCGAGCCCGATATTGCACGACCACGGGCTGGCCTTCCCCAATCTCGGCGACATCGATACACAGAGCCTGGCCGGCGCGACCGCCACCGCCACCCACGGCACCGGATCCCGGCTGCGCAATATCTCCGCCGCGCTGCACTCGGTGGAGTTGCTGCGTGCCGACGGCACCCGGGTGGAGCTCGACGAGCAGACCGATCCCGACGGCTGGAAGGCGGCGCGAGTCAGTGTCGGCGCGCTCGGCATCGTCACCGCGGCCACCTTGCAGCTCGCGCCGTCGTTCGTGCTGGAGTGCGTCGAAACACCGGTGGCGCTGGACGAGATCCTCGCCGATATCGACGAATTCGCCGATGGCAGTGACCATTTCGAGTTCTTCGCCTTCCCGCACAGTGGCACGGCGATGACCAAGGCCATCAATCGCACCGAGGCGCCGGAACAACCGCGCGGCAAGGTGAACGAATGGATCAACGACATCCTGATCGCCAACCATGTCTACGGCGGCATGTGCAAGCTCGGCCGGCGAATTCCCGCCGCCATTCCCGTGATTCATCGCGCGGCCACCCTGGCGGGCAGCAACAACCGGCAGGTCGACCGCTCCTACCGCGTGTTCTCCACGCCGCGGCTGGTGAAGTTCAACGAGATGGAATACGCGATCCCGCGCGCACACGCAGCGCAGGCGATCCGCGAGATACTGGCGCTGGGAAGGCGATTCGGCACGCCGATGCCGATCGAGGTGCGCTGGGTCGCGCCCGACGACGCCTTCCTCTCCCCCGCCGGCGGCCGCGAGACCTGCTACATCGCGGTGCACCAGTACGAGGGCATGGTGTGGGAGCCGTATTTCCGTGCGTGCGAGGCGGTGTTCAACACCTATGACGGCAGGCCGCACTGGGGCAAACGCCACTTCCAGACCGCCGAGACGCTGCGCCCGCGCTACCCCGAATGGGACCGCTTCGCCGCGGTACGACGCCGCTTCGACCCCACCGGGGTATTCGCCAACGACTACGTGAACCGGGTGCTCGGCACCCTCGACTGAGGCGGACACACCTCGGACAACAGTGTCGCCGGTTCGTCCGCACGCGCCCCCGACGGTGCGCCCGGATGGAATGATGGGCGGTGATAGCCGAAGCGCCACAAGCACTTCGCCCCTGCGCCGAAAGGGCGACCATGGCCCACACTCCCACAGTGTTGTTCGTCTGCGTCCACAACGCGGGCCGATCACAGATGGCGGCGGGCTTGCTGCGCGCCATGGCCGGTGACCGGATCGAGGTGCGCACCGCGGGCAGCGACCCGGCGCCCGCGCTGAACCCCGCCGCGGTGGCGGCCATGGCCGAGATCGGGATTGATATCTCCGGCGAACGACCAAAGCCGCTCACCGATGACGTGGTCGGGCTCTCGGACGTGGTGGTCACGATGGGGTGTGGCGAGGTGTGCCCGTACTTTCCCGGGATCAGCTATCGCGACTGGGTGCTGTCGGATCCGGCCGGGCAGCCGATCGAGGTGGTGCGCAGCATTCGCGATCACCTGCAGATCCTGATCGGCAATCTGATCGCGGAACTGGTGCCGGTGCCTGCGCGCTGAACGTCCGATTCGTTCAAGACTTCGTCGGGTTCACGTGTCTACGCTGCGAATATGACTCCACAGCTCGATGTCGTGTCCGTTGTTGTTTCCGATATGGCCGCTTCGGTGGCCTTCTACCGCAAGCTGGGGCTGGTTTTCCCCGACGGCTCCGAAACCGAGGGGCATGCCGAGGCCGTGCTCGGCGGCGGGCTGCGGCTGGCGCTGGACACCGAGGCCACGATCGCCTCGTTCACGCCCGGCTGGCAGCCACCGACCGGCCCCGGCCGCAGCAGTCTCGCGTTCCGCTGCGCCGATCCGGCCGAGGTCGACAAGCTCTACGCCGAGCTCGTCGACGCCGGCCATCACGGGGAACTCCCGCCATGGGATGCCTTCTGGGGTCAGCGTTACGCCTCGCTCGTCGACCCCGACGGGCACGGAATCGACCTCTACGCGCCGTTGCCAGCCGAATAGGTCGACCAGTCGTGCGGGGCGCGCTGACGCCGCTGATACACGCCGAGCATGTCGCGGACCTCGTCGCTGACCGGGGGTTCTCCGGTGAGCCTGGTCCACAGGTGCGCGTCGTGCTCGGTGAGCGTCACCGGTCCCGTGGCGGCCACGTCGACCACGAAGGTGAACTGCCGCGTGCGGGCACCCGCGCCGGTCAGGTAGTCGAAATCGCCGAGATAGTCGCTGACCCCGGTGACCTCGAGCCCGGTCTCCTCCGCGACTTCGCGGGCCAGCGCTTCGTCGAGTGCCTCACCCGGCTCGACGACGCCGCTGGGCAGCTCCCACCGGCCACTCAGGAAATCCGATCGTCGGCGGCGCAGGATGAGTACTCGTTGATGGCGGACGATGACCGCGCCGACGACAAGCCGGCGGATTTCGTCTCGTTCAGCCTCGATACGGAGTGCGGAGTACACGGATTCGTCGATCATCAGGTCACATCCTCTCGTCGGTGTTCGGACTGTGCTGAGCACTTGCGACGGGGCGTGCTCTGTGAGCGTAACCCTCCGTCACGATGAATCCGAATGAGACTTTCCGGGCATCGAGGTGCTGGTCAGCCCATTTGTAGTGCGCGCACCGAGCATCCCGCCAGGTCACGGAATTCCCGCGACAGGTGCGCTTGGTCGGCGAAACCGGTCGTCGCCGCGATTCGCGCGGCTGGGACGCCGGTGCGAACCGCCCCCAGCGCACGTTGAAATCGCAGCACACGGGCCAGCATCTTGGGTCCGTAGCCGAACGCGGACAACGATCGCCGATGCAGCATCCGGGCCGACATACCCGTCTCGGCGGCGGTTTCGGCAACCGTCGCACCCGCCGACAACGAGTCGACGACGGCGGTGAGCGCCGGATCCGCCGGACCGTTCTCGGCGGCGAATCGTAATGCGATCGCTTCCAGCGCGGCCACGCGGTCGGGCGCGTTGTCGACCTGGTCGACGAGTGCGCGGGTGGTCCGCGACGGTGCGATCTCGGCCAGGTCGACCCGCTGGTTCAGCAGCTCCACCGCCGGAATCCCGAGCAACGTCGGCGCGGTGCCCGGCGCGAACCTGATGCCGGCGAATTCGCTCGCCCGCGCGGTCGGCGCGCGGAACGCCCGATCGTCCGGACCCGCCACCATCAACGTGCCCTCGGTCCAGATCAGATCCATGCACCCGTCCGGAAACACGGTGACCGGCCCCGTGTGGGCAGGCACCGTCCGCGACCAGACCACCGCTCGGTCCAGCCGCGATGCGCGTTCCCGGTATCCCGTCACCCTTCCGACGGTAGTCCTGCCCACCGACAGGTAGCTGCCGCGCTGTCATCGCGCAGTACGTAAGATCTGGCGGCACGACGTTCGCTCGGCAGAGGGGTGCCACATGCAACCGACAGCAGCAGTGCAGGGCGGACGGCCGCGCGTGGCCGGTTTCCCGGGGGCGGACATCGATATCGAGCCCGACGTATGGTCCGGGGCGGCCGTTGACGACGACCGGATCCGGGCCTTGGCCGTCGGCGCGTATTACGGCCGGAGCTGGGGTGCGCAGTGCGATGGGGTCGCGTTCCTCCCGGAGGAGCCGGACAGCTCGTCGACGCGGCGCGAGACCGCGATCGAGGGACTCCATGAATCGTGGGGCGTCGACAACGCCGAGGACGCCCATGACACCGCGCGGCGGTTGCTGGCCGGGATGCACGCGCCGCTGTTCGAACTCGTCCATCCGCTCGCCGTCATGGCGGCGACCGATACCGGACGGGTCGACCGGTCCGGGTTGGCCGACGAGCACCGCGAATTCCTGCACACGCTCTCGGGTTTCCGCGGGTATCGCGGACCCGCGGGGATCGATCGCGACTACGACGCCTGGTTGCAGGCCATCAAACTCGGCATCACCGACAGTCTGCCGACGCCGCTGCAGATCGACGCCACCGCATGGGATCTGGCACGGCTGGTGTTCATCGCCCGCGCCGCGTGCACGGCGGGTTACCTCACCGAGGACGAGGCGTGGGAGCACATGCTGACCGGCCTGGATCGGGCGCGTCAGCACTATCGCAATTGGCGCCAGTTCGGCGACGGGTTCCTCACCGGGGCGATCTTCTGGGCGGCCACACAGGATCTATCGGCGGCGAAAAGTCAAGTGGCCGAACGCAGGCGGATGATCGCGGGGCTTCACCTGCGGCCGTCGAGTCCATGGCGGCGGGTCGCCCTGCACGCGGGTGCGCCGGTGTTCAGCCCGGCATCGTCAGCATGATGCCGACGGCTTGACGGCGGAACGGATCGTCGTCGACCATGCCGAGTTTGCGGCGTTCCACCAGCAGTTGCCATTCGCCGAAGAGGTCGGCCGAGGAGGGCATCGTCGCGGCGATGGATCCGTCGACGTGCTCGATTTCGCAGGCCAGCTGGACGGCCTCGGTGATGCGGGTGAAGTCGGCGGGTTCCCAGTCGACGAAGTCCAGGTCGGCGCCCGCGCCCGAAATACGCAGGGTCGCAACCTGACCGGAGATCACTTCGGCGCCGGACAGGACCGAGACCGGGAATTCGTAGACCGCCCACGCGGAGACGAACAGCAGGCGCAGGGTGGTGATCGCGACCAGGCCGGGTGCGCCCTCGTGGCCGGCTTGGGCCAGTTCGAGCACGTACTCATCGGGACGGGCACAGCGGTGCAGGATGTCGATCTCACGTAAGGAGTTGCCCGCGTGGCGCATTCGGTACGCGGCGGCCGTGACATCGGGACGTTGCCTGCCGTTCGCACCGTGCACCGATTGTGGTGGAACGAGATTCGGTCGAGGAGGGAAGACCCTCCGTAAGCTGACCAGGTCACGTTCGACCGCTCTGATCAGCGTCTGCGCCTGCTCGCGTAAACCGGTTTCGAGGAACACCGGCACCGGATGACGTTCGGTCGGCGCCCCGTCGACCACGAACTGCGCCGACCGGAAGAACAGCAGCAGTGCCATCTGCCCGTCCTCGGTGGTCGCGAGCGCGACCCTGCCCAGTTCGGCGACGCCGACATCCAGCCCGATCTCGTTGTCCGCGCGCAGCGGCGTCGTCACCAGCCGCCCGTCCGCGTACCGAACCGCGACCCGCGCACCCCATACTTCGATCACAGCCACGTCCCTCCTGGCCTGCCCCGCATCGGTGGATCGTACCGAGGGGCACTGACGGGCCGGGCGATGGTCCCGCCGATGGTGCCGGAAGGTGCGTCGAGGTGGCAGGCTGTACGCATGCCCGATGATCAGGAAATCTCCGCCGACCAGTCCGGTGATGCGAACGAAACTCCGGAAGAGGCGACCAAGCGGAAGTTCCGCGAGGCGCTCGAGCGGAAGAACGGCCACTCCTCCGCCGGAGGGGCCGCGCAGAATGCCGCCAAGGTGCGTGGGACGCACGCGCAGGCAGGCGGGAAGCGCACCTTCCGCCGTCGCGCCGGAGGATAGTTCGCGCTGCGGCCCCGCTTCCGTGAGCAGCCCTGCCCCGCCGGTAATCACCGTGCGGCGCAGGGCTTTTCGGTGACGCGGAGCTACTGCAAGCGGGAGGTGTCGGCGTCCGCTTCGGATCGAACCGCGTTCTCGAACGTGGTACCGCTGTCTGCTTCGCTGAAGACCAGCCAACATCCCCGGATGGCGCCGAGCAGGTCTTCGAGCAGGTCGATCGCGGGGCGAGTGGGGTCGAGGCGGCAGATGCGATATCCGTCGGACCAGGCGTCGGGATCGTCGTCCTCGTCGCGCTCCTCGATTTCCTGCGCGGCGTCGATGATTCCGTCCAGGTCGCGAACCTTGCCTTCGGACACGGCGATGGCATCGGCGATCAGGTCGACCACCACCTGGGTGGGCGTCTCCCCCTCGCCGAGCCGTTCCAGGACCACGGTCGGCGTTTCGACCTGCAGTGCTTCGATGTCGTCCGCCTCGGCGACCACGTCCACCGGCTCGAGGCCCGTGACCTCGCCCGCCACCGTCGCCGCGGCCCGTAGCCAGTGTGCGGCGGCGACCGATGCGGCGGCCGGATCCAGTTCGGTGAACAGGTCGATCGTGCCCAACGGGTTGGCGCGGAGCAGGCTGTCCGCCGCGTGCACCTGCACCGGGGAGATCTCCGGCCGGGTGAGTTCGACGGCCTGCCTGGCTCGGCCTGCCAGATCACCCAGTTCCGCGGCCGTGATCGCCGCCTGCTCGGTCAGCACCTCGTTCACCACCCGGTCCACCAGGCCCGCGTCACCGATCGCGTGGAGCACGCGGCCCACGTGGTGCGCGGATTCCTCGATGGGGCTGTAGAAGACCAGCATGCATCCGTCGTCGTCGGGCAGATTGGGGGTGCGCAGCGCTGCTTCGACCTTCGCGAAGCGATTGCGCTCCTCCGCCCGCCGCCACGCTTCCCCGTTCTCGATATCGGGATCCCCGGCCGCGGTCGCCGGATGGGTGTAGGTCCGCCACTGAAACCGCGCCAAACTCGCCAGCGCCGCCGCCAGCTCCACCCCGTGCTCGGCCCCCGGCACCTCGGCGATCGTCTCGGCGACGTCACCCCGACCGGTCCCCCAGGTGGCGACCAGCGTTCCCGCCCCCGAGTCGTATGCATACCGCGTCATTCGCTCAGTTCTACGTGGCCTCGCCGCACGGGCCTGCACCAGGGTCTCGCCGGTCAGATCAGGCGCGGCCGATGCCAGGGACGAAGCGGCCCGTGGCGGCGAGGTAGGCGCGATAGTTCGCGCCGTGTACCCGCGTCAGATACGGCTCCTCGACGACGCGCACCTGGAGTTCGATCGTCACCAGCAGCAATGCGAACGCGACGATCGCGACAGCGTCCGGGATGATCAGCGTGATGCCACCGGCGAACAGCAGCATCGCGGTGAAGATGGGGTTCCGGACCAGACCGAACACGCCGGTGTCGACCAGAGTGACCGAGTGCGCAGCTCGCCATCATGTGTTTCCCCTGGTGAAGTCGTCACAGCAGCCGTCGGGATCCCCGTGACCGCATCCGGTGGACGTTGTCGTGCAGCAGGTTTCGCCCTGCCAGGCGTTGATCCCTTCTCTGATCGCGATCACCGCGATCACCAGCGCCGCGAGCGGGTCGGCCAACGACCAGCCGAAAAGGCTGTTGAGCACCAGGCCGACAAGCAGCACAGCCGAGAGATAGGTGCACAACAGGGTTTGCTTGGAATCTGCGACGGCGGAGGCGGACCCGAGTTCGCGTCCGGCCCTGCGCTGCGCTGCGGACAGCACCGGCATGATCACCAGACTCGCTGCCGCCAGCCCGATTCCGACCGTCGAATGCCGCGCCTCGCCGACCCCGAGCAGTGAACGGACAGCGTCGACGGCGACATAGGCGGCCAACGCGAAGAACGAGAATGCGATGACCCGCAGCGCCACCTTCTCCCGCGCTTCCGGATCGCGCCCGGCGAACTGCCACGCCACCGCGGCCGCCGAGGACACCTCGATCACCGAGTCCAGTCCGAACCCGATCAGCGCGGTCGAGGAGACCCGCGCTCCTTCGGCCAGCGCGATGACCGCCTCGACCACGTTGTAGCTGATGGTCACCGCGACCAACCATCGAATCCGCTTCGCCAGCACCACCTTCCGCGCCGAACTCGGCGCCGTCAGCGCAGGCATCCCGATCGACTCCATCAGCAGCAGCCATCCGACTCCGCCGCCGGGCAGCAGGCCGGATCGACAGCCAGCACCAGCCCGACCAGATCGTCCAAGGCCCGCCCGATCCGCGGATCGGACAGCTCATACCGACTGCGCCGCCCCTCAGGAACCGCGACGACCAGCCCGCATCCACGCAGGCAGGCCAGATGATTCGACAGAATCTGCCGCGAGACCCCGATCGCCTCGGCGAGCTCCGACGGATACCCAGACCCCTTCCGCAGACTCAGCAGAATCCGGGTTCGCGTCGCATCCGAGAGGGCGTAGCCGAAACGGGCGAGAGCGTCGATCTGCACTGCGGTAGTCACGGGAAAGATAGTACAGAGACTTCTGAATTCAGAGAAGTATGTATCGAATATTGATGCCGGGGAGGGCCGCGAGCCCTCCCCCACGGCAGGTTCGGGTCACACGGTCTTGATCACACCACCGTCAGCCAGATAGTCGGCGCCGGTGAGGTTACCCGCGCGAGGCGAGGCCAGAAACGTGATCAGCGCGGCGGTCTCGGCCGGTTCGGTGAGCCGCCCGGTGGTGATTCCCATCCGTTCGGGGACCCTGGCCAGGAAGTCGGCTAGGTCCTCACCCGCCACGTCGGCGAGCCGGCCCGCGTAGCCGGACGGGTCGCCCCAGTTCTCGGTGCGGGTAGGTCCCGGACTGACCGTCATGGCACGCAGACCTTGTGGGCCGAACTCCTCGGCGAGGGCTTTGGTCAGGTTGGTGATGGCGGCTTTGGCCGTCCCGTAGTCGACCGGCGGGAAGGCGGCGCGAGCGCCGATCGAGGACACGTTGACGATCACGCCGGACCGCCGCAGGAGGCCGGGCAGCAGCGCTCGGGTGACGCGGACCGTGGCGAACAGGTTGAGGTCATAGGTCTGCTGCCACGCGGCATCGTCGACGGCCAGGAAGCCAGCGGCCGCCATGCTGGCCGGTGCCACGCCACCGAGATTGTTGACCAGGATGTCCACGTCGCCGAATTCGGTGAGCTGGGCGGCACTCAGCGGATCGGTGAGGTCGAGCGACACCGCGGTCACGCCGAGTTCGGCCAGGTCACTGTTCGTGCCCGCGGACCGTGCGGCCGCGATGACGTGCACGCCCTCGGCCGCGAGCGACCGGGCGACTTCGAGCCCGATCCCCCTGCTGGCACCGGTGACGACGGCGGTCTTTCCCGAAAGTTGTAGATCCATGATGTTCCTTTCTTGAACTACAGATACAAAATATGAGCATGACGAAGCGCGGGAAGTTCACACCAGAGACGTCAGAGGGCGCGCAACGCCGTAGCGGCCATAATGTCGAGGCGCGGCGAACTCTGATCGGCCTTGGCCAGCACCCGAATGCCGTTGATCGTCGCGAGGAACAGCCCGGCCACGGCCACGGCATCGACGTCGGCGGCGATCTCGCCGGAACGCTGTCCTTCCTCGATGGTGCTCCGGAAGGCCGCCTCCTGCCGGTCGAAGATTCGCCGCACGAGATGTTCGACCACCTGATCCCGACCGCCGAACTCGATCGCGGCATTGGCGGCCATGCATCCGCGCCCGTCATCCGACCGCGCCGCGTCGACCACCAGATCGACCGCGGCACGCAGACGCTCGCGCGGCGCGCCCGGCCCATCCAGCACCTGAATCAGGCGCACCGACTCCCGCTCGTAGTAACGCCGCAACGTCCGCTCGAACAGCGCGCGCTTGCTCTCGAACGCGTTGTAGAGGCTGCCGCTACCGATCCCGAGCTCAGCAGTGAGCCGCTTCGGCGTGGTGCCCGCATAGCCGTTGGCCCAGAAGACTTCCATCGCCTGGTCCACGGCTCGATCCATGTCGAACCCCTTGCTCCGCGCCACATCCTGAACCCTACACATAGTGGATTCGAAGTTACAAAACTGCGTCGTCCGCGCACGAAAAAGCCCCTCACCTGCGTGTCAGGTGAGGGGCTCTGAGTGGAGCTGCCGGGAATCGAACCCGGGTCCTCCGCCGGATCGCAGATCCGGCAACTTTCTGACCTGCGGTTGCATTCCAATCGGTCCGGCCTCCGGTGCCCTGTTTTCGCTCCCTGTGTGGGCAAAATGTGGGCACCGGAGCACCGGAGCGCCTGGGCGCAAACGCGCGTCATGGAGCGAACTCGGCGGCCATCCCCTGGAGTCTGACGAGTCCGGCGGCGCTCACCTGCTTCTGGGCCGCCAGATATCCCACGATGAAGCCAGGGTCGTAGTCGTCGCGTTCAGACATAGCGGTCAGGATCTCGTTCGCGCTGAGCTTGGTCGGATTGTCTGTGAACCCCTTGTATCCCGCGTGGGCGAGACGACGGAGTTGCGTCGCGAGGTCCTCTGGGGGCGGATCGGTAACCTGGCCGGTCGCGAGGTTGAGCGCACCAACAGCGGCGGCCCATCCGTGAACCGGGAAGATGACGTTTTCCAACACACACAGCGCCGTGTCTTTCGTCAGCGTGACTGCGGTAACAAGCTCTTTGACGTCCGGCGTATACGAGAGCACCGGCCCGGACCCGGGCAGAATGGCATGCGACAGGGCGGTGATGTGCACATTCGCTGCCGCGAATTCGGCAAGCGGCTCCGAAGACTCGACGGCAGGGCGGGTCGGCGACATCAGCACGGGGTACAGACCCAGCCGGTGCGCTTCGCTGTTAATCCATCCGATGCACAGCTCGACGGCAGGGTCCAACGGATGTTCGGGTAGCGCCATTGGTACCCACGCGGCCCGATAGCTTGCGTGCTTCTGGTCCGTCATCGCGCGATCGTATTCGAGCGCACACCCTGTGACGTGCAGACTTAATCAGCTTCCGGGTGGTTCAGCGTGTCGGCGGGATTCAATCGCCCGGCGGATCAACGTTCGTGCGCGCTCTCCGGTGACTGACTGCCGGGCGAGCACGTCGAACGCTCGTGCGTAGAGCCGGATCTCTCGTGGCTGGGTGACGTTCAGCTCTGCGGAGACGGTTTCGACCTGGACCAGTCGGTCATCGAACATGACGAACCCGTTGATCGTCGGTGCCCGGTAGACGGCGGCTGTGGGGACGATCGCCAACGACACCCGCGCAAGCTCCATGACGGTCTGTAGTCGGTCGAGTTGACCCAACATGATCTGGTCGTCACCGGCGGTTGTGTGGAGCACCTGCTCAGCGATGACGAACCAGAACCGATGACGGCCGTGGTAGAGCACACGTTGCCGTTCGATTCGGGCGGCTACGCCCTGCTCGAGGTCGTTCGGGGTTTCGTAGAAGTCGGTGACGCGCGCGAGTATCCATCGCGCGTAGTCGGCGGTCTGGAGGAGGCCGGGCACTACCTGCGGCTCGTACCAGCGTGTGACCTCGGTGTCGGCTTCGAGCTTGACGGCCTGTTTCTGCCGTCGCTTCGTGCCGGTCGCCAGGACGCGCCTGTACTCGAGGTAGGCCGCTTCGATGTTGCGGAGCGCTGCGATGAGATCGGGCAGGTGTTCGGTGCTGTTGGTGTGCTCGCACCATGTCCGAACGTCGTCCTCGGACGGCGTCTGTTTGCCGTATTCGACCTTGCTGATCTTGGACTCGTGCCAGCCCGCGAGACCCGCAAGAGCGCGGCCGGTGAGTCGGGCATCGTGGCGAAGGCCCCGGAGCTGGAGCCCCAGGGCCTCGCGTGCCGCGTGGACGGCGCTTGTCACCGCTGGGGTTCTCCGGCGGCGTACTCATCACGGGGAACCGACTTCAGCCAGACCGTGTCTCGTACTTCCCGCAGCATCGCGAGAATCCTGGGGTCGGTGGTCACCGCACCGCCCGCGAAACGGCCGGACGGCTCGAACACGTTGAACGAGGCGACCCTGTCATCGAAGAGCCACCAATCGTCAGTGGTCAGCAGCTCAGGGTCGATGTCGGCGCGGTCGATGTACTGGACCTGTTCACCCGCACGGATGTTCTCCTGCGCGACGTGCAGACACCACCGCGTGTAGTCGGTATGAGGACGGCTGACCACCCGAACCCTGCGCACAGTCGCACCGGACGCGGTCAGGTCGGCTACCTGGTCGAGCCACGGAGTCATCCATCCGTAGTCGTCGGGTTCACCGGCCAACCACCGCGCGTAAGGCCCGTTTTCGAGGTCTACGGCGTAGGTGTCTTGGACCTCGAGGTGGAACGCGTCGCGCGTGGTTCTGCCGAACAGTTCGGCGAACCCGTCGTCACTGAGTTGCTGCATGACCGTAAAACTCTCGCTTTCGTAGCGGTACCTCGATGGCTGTCTCGTCGGCAGCCAGGTCGATCTGTGCGAGCGTGTCTGTCTCGGTGATCGGGCGACCGGTCACGGTGAACGTGCCTCGGCCGGTGTCGGTGAGCGTTGCGCCCAGGTATGTGCGTGGCTGTGCGAAACCGGTTAGCAGGTGCGGGATTTCGACTGTGTCGGCGGTGTCGGTAGTCCAGCCCTGCACCAGGAATGTGCCCTGGTCTGTCTCGTACAGCGATGGGCAACCGTTCGTGTTCGATCCACCTGATCCCAGAAAATGAAGCTTCACTTTGGACCCTCCCGTCCAGCGGTGTGCGTGAGTTTGCGTCACGCACGTTCATGGTCGCGTGAAACCCGGTGTGCTGACCAGCATTTGCGCAACTTCGAGCAAACTGAAGCAAAGTCGTAGTGCTGCCGACCTGGTGGTTCGTACGTTGAACACGGCTCCGGTAGCGAGTGACAGATCCGAACGGCCACCCCCTTACGTTCTCCCTCTGTGTTGTGCCTCGCTACCGGATGCCTACCAACTTCGGCCCTGGAAGGTGCGCCATGAGCAAGGCGATACAAGAGACATTGGACGCCCTGCGCGAACGTGCCGCGCTTCGGTCGATGGCGATCCGCAAGGCTCCCGAACCGCCCTATGGGTGGGAGTTGTACAACCCCTACAGGGTGGTCGTCACCGGGTCGCTGGAGAACGTGGCCGACTGGCTGACCGCAGCCGAACAGCGCGACGTCGCACCCCGACCGCTGAACACAGCAGGGGCGAGGGCAGACGGATGATGACGCTGGGATGGACGGTCGCAGTCGGACTCCCGGGGGCGGTATTCATTGCCGCAGTGTGGCCCAGGCGCGATACTCACGCACGCCCAGGTCGCCGCGCTGGCTGCTGAGTCGAAGCACCCGGCGATCGTGATGCTCTTGGCCTACTCCGGTCTCCGGTGGGGCGAGATGGCTGCTCTGCGACCGCGTGACATCGACGTGGCTCGTCGGCGCATCCACATCGTCCGGTCAGCATCCAAGGTGAACTCCCGCACGGTGATCGGCACCCCGAAGACGTGGGAGCGGCGCACGGTCGCGGTACCGGCCGAAGTGATGGACCTCAGCGTCCCGGTCCTGAAGGGCAAGCACTCGACAGAGTTGGTGTGGTCGCGGCCGGATGGTCAGCCGTTGCGCCCGCCGACGACAACGCATTGGTTCGGTGGCGCTGTGCGTCGCTGCATCGCAGCGTCCACACCGCGAGACGAGGACGGCAACGCGACGGACTCCCCCACCTTCCCTCGCGTCACGGCGCACGAACTGCGGCACACTGCCGCGTCCCTGATGATCCGGTCCGGTGCTCACGTGAAGACTGTCCAACGCCAGCTCGGCCACAAGTCAGCGACGATGACCCTCGACAACTACGGGCACCTGTTCGAGGACGACTTGGACGATGTGGCGGCCCGTATGGGCTCCGGTTTGAGGCTTGCTGCCGCAGGATGTGGGCAAAGTGTGGGCAGCAGGCCGAATCTGACCGTGCTCAGCGCATAAAAAAAGTCTCTGACCTGCATTAACAGGCCAGAGACTTCGAGTGGAGCTGCCGGGAATCGAACCCGGGTCCTCCGCCGCGTCTTCAGGGCTTCTCCGTGTGCAGTTCGCTATGTCTCTGCTTGGATCTCCAGGTCTCGCGAACAAGCTTGGATGACGATCCCAGTCGCTGTTAGATGTCCCATTCGACTCCGCGACCGAGCCGAACGGTAATTCCCTCTAGCTGATGCCAGTACCCGGGTCGAGGGACGAACCCGGACTGACAGAGACGTCCTGGCTACTTAGGCAGCGAGGGCGTACTCGCGCTGATTGGAATCGGCGCTTAATTGGTTGCAGCGACGCTTACGGTGGTCTCTTGCCTGCACCGACACGCTTCCCCTGAATCAACGTACGCAGTCGAAACCGTTCAGCCCCGTACGTGCCCGCACCTTGCGGGCTAGTCATATTAACACCGGCGCGGCGCGGGATCATCCCATTATCCGCTGCCAGCTCGCGGTGGCGCCGAGGTGATCTTGTGGCGAACCACTGGCCGACCGCATCGGCGAAACCGGGTAGGAGTGCCGGGAGCGGCGGGTACTGTTCTCGATCGGCCGCCCCGGAACTGTGAAATGTCCTGGGCGACTGGAGCAAGGAGTTATCCCATGGCATACACCAGTCACCGTGGACTACGCCGATTCGCGGCTGTCCCGGCTGTCGCGAGTCTCGTGCTGGCCGCGGCGTGCTCGTCCGGCGAGCCCACCGCCGCGCCGGGCGTCACCAGCGCACCGTGTCCTGGTTCGGCGAACACAGACCGCGGCTGCATCTATCTCGGGGTGCTCTCGGATCTGCAGAACGGGCCGTTCTCCGCGCTCGGAGCGTCGATGAACGACGGTCAGGTGGCGTTCTGGCGGCAGGTCAACGCGGCGGGCGGTATCGGCGGCTACGACATCGACATCAGCACCTACACCCGCAACACCTCCCTCGATCCCCGCACTCATCGCGGCGCGTATCACGAGATCGAGCCGAACGTGCTCGCGTTGTCGATGAGTTTCGGGACCGCGCAGACCATCGGGATGCTGAATCAGATGGACGCCGACGACATGGTGAGCACGGCGGCCACCCAGTGGTCGGGCTGGAACTATCGCAGCGCCGACCGCAACCTGGTGCTCAGCGCCGGCTACTCCTACTGCACCGAAGCGGTGACGGGACTCGACTGGTTCGCCGAAACCCATTACATGCCACGCGATATCGCCGTGGTCGCCTATCGCGGCAACTACGGCGGCGACTACGCCAGCGGCGCACTGAAGTGGGCGCTGGCCAACGACGCGACCATCGCCGATCGCATCGACACCGGACCCAATGCCGAGGTCGGCAACCAGGACGGGCCGGTCGAGGAGATCCTGGCGGCGACACCGGATCTGGTGATGCTGGCCACCGGGCCGGCCGAGACCGCGGAGATCGTGGGCAAGCTGGTGAAGGCCGGCTTCACCGGCCGGTTCCTCGGCTCGCTGCCCACCTGGAACCAGGCGCTGCTGCAATCGGCGGCCGCGCCCGCGCTGACCGCGCTCTACAACTACACGACCCCGGTCGACAGCTGGTCTGGTGACAGTGTGGGCGCCAAAAATGCCCGCGAGGCGGTCAGCGGTGAACCCGCCAACTTCGGTTACTCACTCGGCTGGGCGATCACCTACCCGCTCAAAGCCCTGCTCACGACGGCGGCGGCGAACGGCGAACTCACCAGGGCGGGCCTGCGGCGCAGCGTCGGGGCGATGAAACCCGACGGTGAGGGCATGGTCGTGATCCACCCGGCGGGCGCGGCCGAACCGGATCTGGACGCGGAATGGTCGGTGGTGTTCGAACCGGACCGGACGGCGCCGATGGGCGCCAAGGCGGTGAGAGTCGGCTATCAGGGCAAGACGCTGGGGCGGCTGAGCCTGCACGAGCCCTGCACCCGGCTGTAGGGATCAGCTCGCGGCGATCATGGCGACCGCCGCGAGCGCCAGCACCATACCGACCTTCTGGGTGGCACTGATGCGTTCGCCGAGCAGCACCATCGCCAGCAGCACAGTCGCCGCCGGATACAGCGAACCGATCACGCTGACCACCGAAAGCATCGCGCCGTGGAAGGCGTAGAGCAGCGCGGCGTTGGCGATCACATCGAGCACGCCGATCGCCAACGCCAGGCGCAGCGGCTCGCCGTGTAATCCGCGGAATTCGCCTGCCGCCAGCGCCGATGTCCACACGACCGCGGTTGCCGCGGCGCGCTGGGCCAGCAACGGCCACAGGCCCGCGCTCGCGCTGGTCTCGTGCAGGAAATAGAACGCGAAACCGAAGGCGGCGCCCGACCCGATCGTGAGGAGCGCAACCCGGCGGGTGAAACGCAGTTGCCTGCCGCCGGTGATCTCCTCGGTGGTTTCGTCGGGCGCCTCTCTGCTGACGAGCACCACCGCGACCAGGGCCAAGGCGATGCCCGCGATCGCGACCGAGCCCGGCCGTTCGCCGAGAAAGAAACCGGCGATGACCGGGATCCCAGCGACCAGCACCGCGGTCACCGGCGACACCACGGCCATGGGCCCGTCGGCCAGCGCGGCGTAGAACCACCACACCGCCAATCCACTGGCCACCCCGGCGGCCAGACCCCACACCATCGACGCGGTGTCGGCATGCCCGCCGACCAGCGGCGCGATCAGCAAGACCAACAGCACCGAGAACGGGTACGACACCACGACCACCCGCAATGCGGTGACCCTGCGTGCCGCGATCCCGCCGAAGAAGTCGCTGACTCCGTAGCCCGCCGCCGCGATGAGGGCGAGCGCGACGGAGAGCACTAACGCATGCCCTTGACCCGCCGACCCACCTCACGGGTGACCTCGCGCTCGGCCTGCTTGCGAGCCAGATCCTGACGCTTGTCGTAGTCCTGCTTGCCCTTGGCGAGCGCGAGCTCCACCTTCACCTTGCCGTCGGAGAAGTACATCGACAGCGGCACCAGCGTCTGGTTGCCCTCGCGCGACTTGCCGACCAGGTGCTCGATCTCCCGCTTGTGCAGCAGCAGCTTGCGGGTGCGGCGCGGCGAATGATTGGTCCAGGTGCCGTGACTGAACTCCGGGATGTGCAGGCCACGCAGCCAGACCTCACCGTGATCGACGGTCGCGAAGGCGTCGACGAGCGAGGCCTTGCCCTCACGCAAGCTCTTCACCTCGGTGCCGACCAGCGCGATCCCCGCCTCGTAGGTATCGAGGATCGTGTAGTTGTGCCGGGCCTTGCGGTTGGTCGCGATGACCTTCCGGCCTTTCTCCTTCATAACGGTCAACTGTAAGTGACGGCGCCAGCGGTTTATTCCATGGCTGACTCAGACCCTGGCGGCGGCCCTGGCCAGGGAACGGTCGCGCTGCTCTTCGAAACGGGCCGCCTTGACCTCGAGGTCGAGCAGGTAGGTGTGCAGCTCGTCGCGGGCGATTTCACCTTCGGCGCCGAAATCGGTGCGCTCGAAGATGCGCCAGGTGCGCAGGGTGGGGCGCAGCACGACATCGAGGTGCTGGCGCAGGTCGTAGACGCCGTGCTTGGCGAGCAGGACCGCGTTGCGCCGGAAGTTGGGCTGGTTGAGGCCGGGCATCTGGAAACGCAGGATCACATCGGTGATGGCGCGCATGGTCTCGTCGGGAGTGAGATCGAGCGCCGCGGCGCAGAGCTTGCGGTAGAAGATCATGTGCAGGTTCTCGTCGGTGGCGATGCGAGCCAGCATGCGATCGGCGACCGCGTCGTTGCACAGGGCACCGGTGTTGCGGTGGCTGATCCTGGTCGCGAGTTCCTGCAGGGTGACGTAGGCGACGCCCTTGAGGAACTGCGAACCCTTCTCGGGCTTGGCGATGCCCGCGGTCATGTGCGACATCCTGGCCTCTTCGAGCGCGACCGGGTCGACGGCGCGGGTCACGACGAGGTAGTCACGCAGGACGATGCCGTGGCGGTTCTC
Source organism: Nocardia sp. FBN12 (assembly GCF_050320175.1). Classification (GTDB taxonomy): domain Bacteria; phylum Actinomycetota; class Actinomycetes; order Mycobacteriales; family Mycobacteriaceae; genus Nocardia. The sequence continues at coordinate 4,502,000 of NZ_CP190048.1, forward strand.
CTCGGCGGTCCACCGGCCGACCCAGGTACCCCAGGCGTTGTCGAAGCCGAAGGTGTCGGCGAGTTCACGGTGGTAGGAGGGCAGGTTGTCCTCGGTGAGCAGATTGGTGATCATCGCCGCCTTGGCGACCTCGCTCAGCCGCGACTGTTCGGGGTCCCAGTCGTCGCCACCCATGGCCGCGAAGTTGCGGCCCTCGTCCCACGGCACGTAATCGTGGGGGTGCCACATCTTGGCCTTGGCCAGGTGGTCGTTGAGGTTGGCTTCGGCCGTCGGCTCGAGCTCGGCGAGGATGTCGCTGTCGGACAGGTGGAGCGTCATGGGTCGACGTTACGAGGCGAGGGGCGGGTTCTCGGGGTTATTGCCCAGAATTCCGCGACTACTCATCACAACTGCCGACCTGCGGCGATGATCGGTCACAGCGACGCCGGAAGGGTGCCTGCGCACCGCGTTTCGGCACCGCCGGGGCACAGGCTGGGTACACATCATCCGGCCGAGGGCGCTGGGCCGAAGCGGCCGATGTGCAGTGGCACCGCATCCCACTGGGCGCGGTCGGGCGTGAGGTCGCCGACAACGAGCACACCCGCGTCGGCGAAAGCGCCTCTGGCTCGGGCGATGTGGTCCTCGGAGGTGACGAGCACGACCGAGCGCAGGCCCTTGTCGGCGAGCATCGCCGCGGTATTGCGAGCATTGGCGACTGTCGAATCGGCCTCGGATTCGCGGATGATCCGGCTCTGGTCGATGCCCGCGGCCACCAGCCAATCGGCCATCGCGTCGGCTTCGGACAGGCCGGCCTGCGGGTTGCCGCCGGTAACGATGATCGGTGACCACGGCGCGAAGACTGCTTGGGCCAGGCCCGCACGCAGTCGTCGGACCAGTTCCTCGCGCATCGTGCCCTCCGGTGTGAGGCCGTAGCCGAGGACCACCACCGCGGTGTCGGGGCCGTAGATTCCGGGCAGGGTCGGCGTGCCGAGGGCTCGCGCGAAGTCGAGACCGGGTGGGGCCGACAGGTCGGCACCGGCGGGTACCGGCACGCAGGCCAATCCGGATACCGCGATCGCCGCGCACACCACCCGCGTACTCCAAGTCCACCGCACCATTGCCGTCGCCTCCTCGAGCTCGGGCCGATCTCGGTGATCGATCCCGCTCGGCAACGGTGCGCCGGGGTGACGACGGCAGGTATCCCTTTGACCTGCGGTTACGACAACTCACATGCGCATGTCGGCCCGCGCTGGTGCGTGGCATCGCAAAATTTCCGGAATCGTCGAAACGCTGACGATCGGTCGGTGCGGCGCTGGCGTCAGCCCGGGCTCAGGACAAGGTAGAGAACAAGGGCCGCGGCGAAGACGGCGATCAGGGCGAGGGTGGACCAGCGCGGTCGGCCGCGGTGGATCGCGGTGTGGTGCGTGCCGAGGAGGGTCGGTGCGACGACCGGATCGATGTGACGGTGCGGCATCGGAGGTGTCGGAGAATCGCCTCCCGCGCTCGGGCTGCTGCCCGACGATTCGCTGTCGGAGCCTTCACCATTCGCCATGACTCGACAGTAACTCGGGGTCGTCCGATTCGGTGCGGGTTCCTTTCCGCCGCGCGTGTACACCCTTGTGGGCGGCGCATGAGCGCCGACGGGCGCCGGTCTTCGCGAATCGCCGGGGCATCCGGGCGTCCGGCCTATTCCTCGCCGAGGGTCGTCAGCACCCCCTCGCCGTAGCGGGCCAGCTTGTTTTCGCCGACGCCTGCGACGGTGCCGAGGGCGGCGAGGTCGGCGGGCTTGCGCGCGGCGATCTCGCGCAAGGTGGCATCGTGGAACACCACGTAGGCGGGCACGCCCTGTTCCTTGGCGGTGGCGGCGCGCCAGGCCCGCAGACGCTCGAACAGCGGGACGTCGGCGGCGGGCAGGTCGACGGCGGCTTTGGCCGACTTGCCCGTGCGCGCGGGGCGGGCGGCACGTTCGGCGCGTTCGGGCTCGCGCCGCAGCGGCACCTTTCTGCCCTCGAACAACACCGCGTTGCTCTCGTCGGTGAGCGCGAGGACACCGTATTCGCCCTGCACGGCGAGCAGACCGCCCGCGAGCAGTTGCCGGACCACCCCGCGCCATTCGGTATCGCGCAGATCGGTACCGATGCCGAAGACCGAGAGCTCGTTGTGCCGGTGCTGGGTGATCTTCTGGTTGGTCTTGCCGAGCAGGATGTCGACGAGGTGGCCCGCGCCGAACGATTGTCCGCGTTCACGTTTGAGCCGCAGCACCGTGGACAGCAGCTTCTGCGCGGGCACCGTGCCGTCCCAGGTTTCGGGCGGGTTCAGGCACACATCGCAGTTGCCGCAGGCGCCGCCGGACTGGCCGAAGTAGTTCAGCAGCCGGGCGCGCCGGCAGCCGACGGTCTCGCACAGGGCGAGCATGGCGTCGAGGTGCAGTTGCAACTGCCTGCGATGGGCGGCGTCGCCCTCGCTGGCATCGATCATCTTGCGTTGCTGCACAACATCATTGAGGCCGTAGACCATCCAGGCCGTCGACGGCAGTCCGTCGCGGCCGGCGCGGCCGGTCTCCTGGTAGTAGCCCTCCACCGATTTGGGCAGGTCGAGGTGGGCGACGAAACGCACGTCGGGCTTGTCGATGCCCATGCCGAAGGCGATGGTGGCGACCACGATCAGGCCGTCTTCGCGCAGGAATCTGGACTGGTTCTCGGCACGGGTCCGAAAGTCGAGGCCCGCGTGATAGGGCACCGCGCGAATGCCGTTCTCGTTGAGCATGGCCGCGGTCTTCTCCACCGAATTGCGCGAGAGGCAGTAGACGATGCCCGCGTCGCCGGGGTGCTCGGCGCGGATGAAGTCGAGCAGCTGGCGGTCGGCGCGGTTCTTCGATTCGATCCGGTACTGGATATTGGGCCGGTCGAAGCTGGAGATGAACTGCTTCGCGGCGCCGAGATCCAGGCGTTCGACGATCTCGGCGGCCGTTTTCTCGGTGGCGGTCGCGGTGAGCGCGATGCGCGGGACATCGGGCCAGCGTTCGTGCACCAGCGACAGCGCGAGGTAGTCGGGCCGGAAGTCGTGGCCCCACTGCGACACGCAGTGCGCCTCGTCGATGGCGAACAGGGCGATCTTGCCCCGGTCGAGTAGCCGCAGCGTGGCTTCCAGTCGGAGGCGTTCCGGCGCCAGATAGAGCAGGTCCAGATCGCCTGAAACGAACTGCGCTTCCACGGTCCGCCGCTGATCCGGCGACTGGGTGGAGTTGAGGAATCCGGCCCGCACGCCGAGGGCACTCAGTGCATCGACCTGGTCCTGCATGAGGGCGATCAGCGGTGAGACGACGACGCCGACACCATCACGGACCAGCGACGGGACCTGGTAGCAGAGGGATTTTCCGCCACCGGTCGGCATCAGCACCAGCGCGTCGCCACCGCCGACGACCTGTTCGACGATGGCCGCCTGGTCGCCGCGGAAACTGTCGTAGCCGAAGACGCGGCGTAGTACCTCGTCGGCGGTCTCGGCGTGGTCTGGTGCCGCGACCCGGCCGGGAGTGGCCGGGGCCAGATCGTCGAAATGGAAGTGGCCGGTGTCGGCGAAGTCGTGCTCGGAGACATACCCGCCGTCGGACGGGTACGCGTCGTCGGGTGGGAAGTCTTCGGGCGGGAAGTCTTCGACATCGGGGGCTGTGGCGCCGGAATTGCTCACCGGGCCATCCTACGAGCGAGCGCCGGTCGCGCAGCCCGTCGACCGAAGGAGACGGCGGCGGATACGGAAGTTGCTCACATGTGGATAACTCGATTCACCCGCGCAAACGGGCCAGGACCTCGTCTTGCAGCGGGCCGTTGGACGCCACGGCGTCGCCGCCGTGCGGGCCGGGCCGCCCGTCCAGGGCGGTGAACGCGCCACCCGCCTCACGGACCAGGACATCGAGGGCCGCCAGGTCCCACAGCGAGACCTCCGGCTCGGCGGCGATATCCACCGCACCCTCCGCGACCAGGCAATAGTTGAAGAAATCACCGTAGCCACGAACCCGCCAGACCGCGTCGGTGAGGTCGATGAACTTCTCGCGCAGGCCGCGCTCGTGCCAGCCGGACAGGCTGGAGAAGGCCAGGCTCGCGTTGTCGATCTCGGTGACCGCGGACACCGAGATCGGCTTGGGCGCACCGGGGTGGACCCGCGCCCACGCACCCGAACCGGCGGCGGCCCACCAGCGCCTGCCCAGCGCGGGCGCGCTCACCACGCCCACCACCGGGACACCGTCTTCCAGCAGGGCGATCAGGCTGGCCCACACCGGTACGCCGCGGACGAAGTTCTTGGTGCCGTCGATCGGGTCGACTACCCACTGCCTGCCGGTGAACTCGGCGTCGCCGCCGAATTCCTCGCCCAGCACGGCGTCGGCGGGGCGCTCCTCGGCGAGTACGCGGCGGATCATCTGTTCTACCGCGAGGTCGGCATCCGAGACGGGGGTCAGGTCGGGCTTCGAGTCGACCTTCAGATCGACGGCGCCGAAGCGTTCCTGTGAGATCGCGTCGGCCTCGTCGGCCAGTCGCAGGGCAAGGTCCAGGTCAGCGGAGTAGGCAGCCACGCGGAGAGTGTATTCGCCGAACCGGCGCGCTCGAGTTCGCGGCGGCGCCGACAGCGATTCCGATGCCCGCCCGAACTCAGCTGCTCCGGCCGGGCGGGTGAGAACGCGACGAAGGATCTGGTCAGGCCGCGACCTGGGCGGCTTTCGCCGCGACCAGAGCGGTTGTCCACCAATGCAACTGGTCGAGCAGGGCGGTGGCGTCCGCGGTGGGCTGTTCGGGGTCGCGCAGTTGGCCGTTCTCGTCGAAGAGCAGGTAGTAGCGCGGGAAGGAGACGTAGTTGCGGACGGTGTGGGCGTTGAGTTCGTTGAAGACCTGGCGCAGGTGCTCGATGGCCATCAGGCCGCCGGAGCCGCCGCTGTAGCCGACGAAGCCGATCGCCTTGGCGTCCCACTCGGTGAAGTGCCAGTCGATGGCGGCTTTGAGGGCGGCGGGGTAGCTGCGGTTGTAGTCGGGGGTGACGATGACGTACGCGTCGGCGGCGGCCAGGCGGTCGGTGAGGTCGCGCATGCCTGCGGGGCGCACCGGGTCGGGGTCCATCATGGGCGGCACCGCGGGCAGCGCGGCGGGCACTTCGGCCTCGGCGAGGTCGATGATGTCGACCTCGAAGCGGTCGTCGACCTGCTGGGCGAACCAGTTCGCGACCACGGGGCCGAATCTGCCTTCGCGGACGCTGCCGATGATGATCGCGAGCTTCAGTGCGGACACGATGTTCTCCTCTTCGTCGAACCGGCCCGATCAGCCGGTGCAACCAAATCTCGCGGACCGCGACCGTCGCAGGGAGACCACGCTGAGAGTGGTAGTGGCACGGCTACTCTCCGGTGCGCCGGGCTGGGTACCGTCGATGAGGTGAGCGACAACGAACTGGGGCTGTTCCTGCGGACCCGCCGCGAAGCGGTCTCCCCCGCCGAGGTCGGGCTGCCCACGGGACAACGCAGGCGCACGCCGGGCCTGCGCCGCGCGGAGGTCGCGATGTTGGCAGGCGTCAGCGTCGAATACCTGATCCGGCTCGAGCAGGGCCGCGACAGCCATCCGTCCGCCCAGGTGCTGTCCGCGCTCGCCGAGACGTTGCGGTTGAGTCCTCGCGAGCGCGTCCACCTGCACCAACTCAGCAAAGGCGTGTCCGGTTTCAGTTGCGGCGCCGCCGAGAACGGTCCCAACCGCACCGTGCGCCCCACGATCCTGGCCGTCCTCGCCCAGCTCGAGCCCGCGCCCGCCGCGATCACCAACCGCTGCACCGAGATCCTGGCCTGCACCGAGGGCTATCGAAAGCTGATGGCGCCGAGCGGGCTGTTCGAACAGGGCGAACCCGCCAACCTGGCCCGGTTCGTCTTCACTCACCCCGGCGCCCGCGAGCTGTACCCGGACTGGGATAGCGCCGCCGACAAGCTGGTCGCCTCGCTCAAACAGGGCCCGTTCCGCGCCGATCCGATGGTCGCCGCCCTGGTCGACGAGCTCACTGTCACCGCGGGCGGTCCGTTCACCGGCCGCCTCGCGACCCTGCCCGGACTGCCACCATCGGGTGGGATCAACCGCCTCGGTCACCCCGAGGCGGGCACGCTGCGCCTGGCATACGAATCACTGGATCTGTCGATCGACGACGACCAATCGCTCTACGTCCTGCTCCCGGCCGACGAGGCCAGCGCGAAAGCCTTGGACCAGCTGGTCGGACGTCGCCCCGGCGGCTTGCGCGCCATCGCGAGCTGAGACCGAATACGCAGGGAAATCGCGCCCGATACCCCACGGTCGCGGCCCGACAAACCCCGGTGTCGGAGGGGACCGGTAGCCTAGGACATCGTGCATCCTGACGTTATCGCCGACCTCGCAGAACTCGACACCACGCTCAAGACGGTCGAGTCGGTCCTCGATGTCGAGGAGCTACGCCGCCGCATCGACGAACTCGAGCACCAGGCCGCCGATCCCGAGCTGTGGAACAACCAGGAGCACGCCCAGCAGGTGACCAGCGAGCTCTCGCACGCGCAGAGCGAACTGCGCCGCGTCGAGGATCTGCGCCAGCGCCTCGAGGACCTGCCGGTGCTCTACGAGCTGGCCGAAGCCGAAGAAGACGCGGCCGCCGCCGAAGCCACCGCCGATGCCGATGCCGAACGCGCGACCCTGCGCGAGGACATCGAGGCGATGGAAGTGCGCACCCTGCTCTCGGGCGAGTACGACAAGCGCGACGCGCTGGTCAACATCCGTTCCGGCGCCGGCGGCGTCGACGCGGCCGACTGGGCGATGATGCTGATGCGCATGTACATCCGCTGGGCCGAGCGGCACAAGTTTCCCGTCGAGGTCTACGACACCTCCTACGCCGAAGAGGCGGGCCTCAAGAGCGCCACCTTCGCGGTGAAGGCGCCCTACGCCTACGGCACGCTGTCGGTGGAGATGGGCACACACCGCCTGGTCCGGATCAGTCCGTTCGACAACCAAGGCCGCCGCCAGACCTCTTTCGCCGAGGTCGAGGTCCTGCCCGTCGTGGAGACCACCGACCACATCGAGATCCCGGACGGCGACATCCGCGTCGATGTGTACCGCTCGTCGGGTCCCGGCGGCCAGTCGGTCAACACCACCGACTCCGCGGTGCGCCTGACCCACATCCCGACCGGCATCGTCGTGACCTGTCAGAACGAGAAGTCGCAGCTGCAGAACAAGATCTCGGCGATGCGCGTGCTGCAGGCCAAGCTCCTGGAACGCAAGCGCCAGGAGGAGCGTGCCCAGATGGACGCGCTCAAGACCAACGAGGGCGCCTCGTGGGGCAACCAGATGCGTTCCTACGTGCTGCACCCGTACCAGATGGTCAAGGACCTGCGCACCAACCACGAGGTCAACAACCCGACCGCGGTACTCGACGGTGACATCGACGGCTTCATCGAATCCGGAATCCGTTGGCGGATGCGCGATCAGGACGACGCGTAGCCAGCTGTTCGCTCAGAAACCGTGCGCTTCACCACGTTTGACCGCACGCCGTGACCGACCTGTAACCTTTCTGGTGTGCGTTCGACCGAACCGAAACTGTGCCTGTGCAGGTCCATGAAGGAGACGCGATGACCCAGGTCCTCGCGGCCAACAGCGGACCCGAGATCACCGACTGGATGCGTTCCAGTGGGCTCGAAATCGTGCTGCTGATCGTCGGCGCGATGCTGTTCGGCCGGTTCGCCGCGTTCTTACGCGACAGGGTGACCACCAAGATCGACTCGGGTTTCCAGACGAGCGACGCCCTGGTCCGCACCGAAGCGGCCAAACACCGCCACGCGCTGGCCCAGGTGGTCACGTGGGTGGTGCTGACCATTGTGTATGTGCTGGTCGGCATGGAAGTACTGCGCCGGCTCGGCTTCTCGGTGACAGGTCTGGTCGCGCCCGCCGCGGTGCTCGGCGCCGCGCTCGGTTTCGGCGCCCAGCGCATCGTCCAGGACATCCTGGCCGGGTTCTTCCTGATCACCGAACGCCAGTACGGCTTCGGTGACGTGGTGCAGATCGCGGTCACCGGCTCGGCCGATCCGGCCGAGGGCACCGTCGAGGACGTGACCCTGCGCATCACCACGCTGCGCAACTCCGACGGTGAGGTGATCATCGTCCCCAACGGACAGATCGTGAAGGTCACCAACCTGTCCAAGGACTGGGCGCGCGCCGCGATCGACGTGCCGGTCTCCGCGCAGGCCGACATCACCAAGATCAACGAGATCCTGCACGAGGTCTGCACCAAGGCCTACGAGGATCGTCGCCTCAAACCGCTGCTGCTCGACGAGCCGTCGGTGATGGGTGTCGAAGATCTCTCGCTCGACGTGATGAACATCCGGATGGTTGCCCGCACATTGCCAGGCAAACAATTCGAAGTGGGCCGCGAACTGCGCGTGCGCGTCGCCGCGGCCCTGCGTAAGGAGGGAATCAGTGAAACCACGTAAGTCCACAGCGATCCTGATGGCGGCGTGGCTGTCGACGTTTGTCGTCTACGTTTTCGTCAAACCGACCGAGACGACGCCGGATGGCTCGACATCGTTCCTCAATGCCGTCCCGACCTGGGTGAATGCCGAACCCGGACGCTGATCGGCGCGTCGCGACCAGCTGAGCCACCCCCGGTGCTGGTTACACTGGCTCCCCGTGATCACCATGCGCAACGTGAGCAAGTCGTACCCGACCTCGACACGACCGGCGCTGGACAACGTTTCCGTCGATGTGGAAAAAGGCGAGTTCGTCTTCATCATCGGCCCGTCCGGCTCGGGCAAGTCGACTTTCATGCGACTGCTGCTCAAGGAAGAGGCGCCGACCTCGGGCGAGATCCGGGTCGCGGACTTCCGCGTCGACCGGCTGCCGGGACGGAAGGTGCCCAAGTTGCGGCAGCGGATCGGCTGCGTGTTCCAGGACTTCCGGCTGTTGCAGCAGAAGACCGTGGAACAGAACGTGGCGTTCGCGCTGGAGGTGATCGGCAAGCGGCGTCAGTTCATCGAGCGGACGGTGCCCGAGGTGCTCGACATGGTCGGGCTCGGCGGTAAGGGGCAGCGGTTGCCCTCGGAGTTGTCCGGCGGTGAGCAGCAGCGGGTCGCGATCGCGCGCGCGTTCGTCAACCGGCCGCTGGTCCTGCTCGCCGACGAGCCGACCGGCAACCTCGATCCCGATACCAGCGCCGACATCATGGCGCTGCTGGAACGGATCAATCGGGTCGGCACCACGGTGCTGATGGCCACCCACGACAACCACATCGTCGACGCCATGCGAAGGCGGGTGGTGGAACTCGACCACGGCAGACTCGTGCGCGACGAAGCGACCGGCGTCTACGGGGTGGGTCGATAATGCGACTGAGTTTCCTGTTCACCGAGGTCATCGACGGCCTGCGCCGCAATCTCACGATGACCATCGCGATGATCCTGACCACGGCGGTGTCGCTGATGATGCTCGGCGGCGGCCTGCTGTCGGTGCGGATGGCCGACAAGACCGAGAACTTCTTCATCGGCCGCCTCGAGGTGCGTTTCTACCTCGACGACGCGGTCTCCGACACCGACCCCGACTGCGCCGCCGATCCGTGCAAGGTGCTGCTCGCCGACCTCAAGCAGACCTCCGGCGTGGAGAGCGTGCAGTTCCTCAACCGCGCCGACGCACTGGAAGAGGCGAAGAAGTTGTTCGCGGATCAGCCGGAGATGGTGCAGTACATTTCCGACTCACCGCTGCCCGCTTCGTTGCGGGTGAAGATGACCGACGCCGATCAGTATCAGCACATCTACGACAGCTTCGCGACGCGGCCGGGCGTGCGGATCGTCGCCAATGACAAGGAATTCGTCGACCGGCTGACCAGCCTGTTCGATGGATTGCGCAATGCCGCGTTCGGCCTGGCGCTGGTGATGGCGCTGGCCGCGATGCTGCTGGTGCTGAACATGGTGCAGATCGCCGCGTTCACCCGGCGCACGGAAGTCGGCATCATGCGCCTGGTGGGCGCGACCCGGTGGTATACGCAGCTACCGTTCCTGCTCGAAGCGGTCGCGGCCGCCTTCGTCGGTTCGGTACTCGCGATCCTCGGGCTGGTCATCGCCCGCCCGCTGGTGATCGATCGCGCGCTTGGCCCGCTGTTCGACAGCAATGTCTTCCCGCGCATCACCGGCGACGACATCGCGGTGGTCGCCCTGACGATCGCGCCCGTCGGCATCGTTTTCGCCGCCGTCACGGCCTATCTCACCCTGCGCTACTACGTGCGCGAATAGACATAGACCGTGTGAGCGGGTCCGGCCGCGTGGATGCTCGCCGGTGCCGGGGCTGATCGGCTAGTTGCCGCCACGTGCCACGGTGGCTCCCGCGGCGATGGCGAGGCTCGCGTCGAGCTGCGCGGCGAGGTGGGACCGCTGGCGATCGAGATCGGCGATGCGGCGGTCCAATTCGACGGATCGGTCGGCCATGATCCGTACCGACATCTCACAGGCCTGGACTGGTCCGTCGTCTTCCGCGCACGGCATGAGCTGGGCGATGTCATCGCTGTTCAATCCCGCGGCCAGCAGTTCTCTGATCCGGGCGACCGTCGCGAGCGCGGATTCGGGATAGCTGCGATAGCCGTTGCCGTCACGGTGCGGATGCAGCAGACCCTGCTCCTCGTAGTAGCGCAGCAGCCGGGTGGCGACCCCGGTGCGCTGCGCCAGTTCGCCGATCAGCATCTGATCACCGGCACCTTCGGCTTGACCTTCACACCCATGTGAATCCCTAACGTCGCCCGTATGACAACAATTCCGCTCCAGACCAGCATCCACGGCACCGGCCCCGGCATCCTCCTCGCACACGGCGGGGGTGGCTCGATCGAGAGCAACTTCGGCACCGTGATCCCCGCGCTCGCCGCCGGGCACACCGTCGTCGCCCCGGACTATCCGGGCGACGACACCCCGTTGACCCTCGATGGCCTCGCCGATGCCCTGGTAGCGGCCGCCGTCGACGCCGGCGTCGAGACCTTCACCATCGTCGGTTTCTCGCTCGGCACCGCGGTGGCCGTGCGCGCTGCCGCACGTCATCCCGAACGCGTCACCGGCCTGCTGCTCACCGCCGGTCTGGCCGCACCCGACAATCGAGCGCGGTTGGCCGTACAGGCCTGGCAGGACCTGCTCGACCGGGGCGAGCACGAATCCTTCGCCCGCTTGGTCCTGCTCACCGGCTTCTCCACCGATTTCGTCAACAGTCTCCCGGCCGCGGCCGTCGACGAGATGGTCCGGCAGACCGCCGACTCGATTCCCGGCGGCACCAGCCAACAGGCCGCCCTGATCGAAACCGTCGACACCACCGCCGATCTCGCCACCCTCACGGTCCCGACCCTCGTCGTCGCCACCACCGCCGACCTCCTCGTCGACCCGGCCAATTCGCGTGCGCTCGCCGCCGGGATTCCCGGCGCCGAGTACGCGGAAATCGAAGCAGGCCATGTTGTCATGGCCGAACGCCTCGACGAATGGGAGAAGCTGCTGACCGGCTTCCTCGACCGTCACCGCCTCTAGATCCCCGCGGAGATCCGTCCGGCTCGGGCCCAGTGTCCGAGCATCGACGCCACGTCCTCAGATCCGCTGCGGCGCGCGCCGGTCGGGTCCCCTCAGCCGAGCGTGCGCAGCTGTGGCCAGAGCTGCGACCACGGACGGATCGGGTTGCGGCAGAGGAACATCGGCTCGCCCTGTTCGTCGTTGTCGATGCCGAGGCCGTTGTCGAGCACGCCCGCGGGCTCGATGGTCGAACACAGTGCGGTAAGACGTTCACGGTCGATGCCGACGGTGAGGACCTCTGTCGCGGAGTCCGGCGGAGGCCCCCACCACCAGTAGGCATTGTGGCCGGAATGCGGTGTGGGCAGCGCATATTCGGAGCCGTAGCGCTCGATCGCGCCTGCCTCGCCGTAGTTGGCGGTGAGGATGGGGGCGCCGGGTGGGCGTGCGGCGGCGATCTGTTCGACATACCGGGGCCAGGCGATGGTTTCGCCCGCGTCGTAGTTGATCGCGAGGATGGGCGAGTCGCGCAGCAACGCGACCGGCAGTACGGGCAGGAACAACAGCGCCGACAGCAGCGCGTTGACAGTGATCACGGAGGTGACTGCCGCCCACCGTCTTCGGTCATCTCCCAGCCATCGACCCAGCCCGACAGCACCCGCCGCGAGCAGCACCGGATACATCCCGCCGAGGTAGTAGGCCTTGCCCCCAGTCGCGAGAAACACAACGAACAACACCGCGTAGGTCAGCGCGAACGCGCGCCACGGCGAGTTCCACAACCGCCACAGCCCGTACCCCCACAGCGGCACCAGCAACACCCCGATCAGCCCGAACTGCAAGAGCACGAACATGATCGGCGTATCCGAGGTTCCCGAAGAACCGCCGGCGATCGCCCTGCTCAGCTCCCACTGCGGAAACCCGTTGGCCGCCTGCCACCACAGATACGGCAGCTGCAGCACCAGTGCGACAGCGACGCCGAACCCGAAGTATTTGGTGGTGAACAGCTTTCGCTCGCCCGTCACCATGAGCATCGCGGCCAGCACGAGAACCGGCACGATCAACAGCACCTTGTTCTGCAAGCCGATCCCCACGACCAGCCCGATCACCAGCCACCATCGCCGATCCCGCCCGAGTTTCAACACCAGCAGACAGATCAGCGACCAGGCGGCCAGATCGAACACCGTCGTCCCCAGCAGATGCCCCACGGCAAGCACCAGCGCCGAACTCGCCACCGCACCGGCGGCCAGCGCCCGTGCCCCGCGCCCACCACCCAACTCCCCCGCCATCAACCCGGCGCACACCACCACGAACGTGGCCGCCGCGATGGCGGGCAATCTCATGACACATAACGAATCGGGATCGACCGCAGCCATGAGTCTGGCCAGAAACGGCGACAACGGCGGCTGATCAGGGTAAGACCAGTCCAACCGCCGACCCGCGGCCAGGAAGTACAGCTCGTCGCGGTGGTAGCCGTAACGTCCCGAGGTCACCAGCAGGACGAGCGCGAAAACCGACGCGATGACGGGCACTCGACCAGGGTGACAGAAACCGGCGATTCCCCGACGGGTCAGCGCACTTCTTACTCCGGAGTAAGATAGTCTTACCGAGGAGTAAGATAGGTGGGGTCGAAGGCACCCCGACAGCCGAGGAAATCAGGTGATGATGAGCACTCGAGACAGCGCGACGAAGCGACGTCCGAACGACACGTCCGCGGTCGGTCTCAGCCAGCCCAAGCGGGACTGGATGGGCGCCGCGATGCGCGCTTTGACGACCATTACCGGGTCGGAGCTCGCGGGCAAGTACAACCTGCGCAAGCCGATCGAGCGAGTCACCTACGAGGGCACCAAGACCGGGTTCCGTACCCTGGGCGCGGCCACTCGTACGTTCGCCAAGGTCGCGGGCGGCGGTGAGCCCAAGCGTCTGGTCGACAACGAGTCCAAGACCAAGGACTACTTCGATCTGACCCCGTCCGACGAGCAGCAGATGATCGTCGAGACGGTACGTGATTTCGCGGGCGAGATCCTGCGCCCCGCGGCCTACGACGCCGACAATGCCGCCAAGGCCCCACGCGATCTGCTCGAGCGCGCGGCCGAACTCGGCATCACCCTGATCAACGTGCCCGAGGAGCTCGAAGGCGCGGCTTCCGAGCGCGGCGCCGTCACCAACTCCCTGGTGGCCGAGGCGCTCGCGCACGGCGACATGGGTCTGGCGCTGCCGATTCTGGCGCCGAGCGGTGTCACCGTCGCCCTGTCGCAGTGGGGCACCGACGCCCAGCAGCAGACCTACCTCCCGGCCTTCACCGGCGAGAGCGTGCCGCAGGCGTCCGTGGTGATCAACGAGCCGCGCGCCCTGTTCGACCCGTTCGCGCTGCAGACCAAGGCCGTTCGCTCCCCCAGCGGCTACAAGCTCAACGGCGTGAAGAGCCTGGTTCCGGCCGCGGCCGACGCGGAACTGTTCATCGTGGCCGCCGAGCTCGACGGGCGCCCCGCGCTGTTCATCGTCGAGTCCGATACCGCCGGGCTGTCCGTGGAAGCCGACCCGAGCATGGGTCTGCGCGCCGCGGGCCTCGGCCGGCTGATCCTGGACAACGTGGCCGTCGGCGCCGACGCCGTCCTCGGCGACAGTGACGCCAAGATCCGCGCCGCCGAATACGGCGACGCCGTGCAGCTCGCCCGGCTGGGCTGGGCCTCCCTGGCCATCGGCACCGGCCAGGCAGTGCTCGACTACGTGATCCCGTACGTGAACGAGCGTGAGGCGTTCGGCGAGCCCATCTCGCACCGTCAGGCGGTGGCCTTCATGGTCGCCAACATGGCGATCGAGCTCGACGGCCTCCGTCTCGTGACCCTGCGGGGTGCGTCGCGCGCGGAGCAGGGTCTGTCGTTCGCCCGTGAGGCGGCGCTGGCCCGCAAGCTGGCCACCGACAAGGGCATGCAGATCGGTCTGGACGGCGTGCAGCTGCTCGGCGGCCACGGCTTCACCAAGGAACACCCGGTCGAGCGGTGGTACCGCGACCTTCGTTCCGTCGGTGTCGCCGAAGGCATCGTGCTGGTCTAGGCCCGTTTCTCACTTCCAGGAGCCCCCTCATGATCAATCTCGAACTCCCCAAGAAGCTGAAGGCGAGCGCCAACCAGGCCCACCAGGTCGCCTCGCAGATCTTCCGTCCCATTTCCCGCAAGTACGACCTCGCCGAGCACGAGTACCCGGTCGAGCTCGACACGATGGCCGCCATGATCGAAGGGCTCGCCGATTCCGGCACCCAGAAGATCGGTGGCGCCGCGGGCGGCCGTAACGACGAGGCCGCCACCGACATCACCGCGAATGCCAACGGCGGCAACATGTCCGCGCTGCTCAATGCCTTGGAAACGTGCTGGGGCGATGCGGGCCTGATGCTCACCATTCCCTACCAGGGCCTGGGCAACGCCGCGATCGCCGCGGTCGCGACCGACGAGCAGTTGGAGCGGTTCGGCAAGGTGTGGGCCGCGATGGCCATCACCGAGCCGTCCTTCGGTTCCGACTCGGCCGCCGTCACCACCACCGCCACCCTCGACGGCGACGAGTGGGTCCTCAACGGCGAGAAGATCTTCGTCACCGCGGGTGCGCGCGCCACCCACATCGTGGTGTGGGCCTCGGTCGACAAGAGCCTCGGTCGCGCCGCGATCAAGTCCTTCGTCGTCCCCCGCGACGCTCCGGGCCTGTCGGTGGCGCGGCTCGAGCACAAGCTCGGCATCAAGGCCTCCGACACCGCGGTGCTGCTGCTGCAGGACTGCCGCATCCCCGCCGACAACATCCTCGGCTCGCCGGAAGTCAACGTGGAGAAGGGTTTCGCGGGGGTCATGCAGACCTTCGACAACACCCGTCCTCTCGTTGCGGCCATGGCCGTCGGCGTCACCCGCGCCGCGCTCGAGGAACTGCGCACCGTCCTCACCGAGGCGGGTGTCGAGATCTCCTACGACACCCCCGCGATGAACCAGTCCGCCGCGGCCGCCGAATTCCTGCGCATGGAAGCCGACTACGAATCGGCCTACCTGCTCTCCCTGCGCGCCGCCTGGATGGCCGACAACAAGAAGCCGAACTCCCTCGAGGCCTCGATGTCGAAGGCCAAGGCGGGTCGCACCGGCACCGACGTCACCCTCAAGGCAGTGGAACTCGCCGGCACCATCGGCTACTCCCAGCGCACCCTGCTCGAAAAGTGGGCCCGCGACTCGAAGATCCTCGACATCTTCGAAGGCACCCAGCAGATCCAGCAGCTGATCGTGGCTCGCCGCGTGCTCGGAAAGACCAGCGCCGAACTGAAGTGAGCTGATAGTCGACGAACCGGTGCGAGTCATTGCGACTCGCACCGGTTTTTCGTTTCCGGGCGGAGATCGGCGTTTGCCAGATCGGCCCGGGGTCGGCTCCGCGCGCGATACGGTGAGGGCCGAATCGTTTCGCGCTGTCACGAACACTGACGGCCGGACGGCAGACGACGGTGATGGGATTCGTGGCGTTGAAGATCGATACAACGTTGACCGGCTGGCTCGCCACGATGGGCAAGGATGCCGCGGCCGCCGAGAGCGCGGGGTACGCGGGCATCTGGACGTTCGAGGGGGCGCACGACCCGTTTCTGCCGCTGTTGCTTGCCGCCGAGCACACCGAGCGGGTGGAGCTCGGTACCTCGATCGCGGTGGCGTTCGCCCGGAACCCGCTGTTGCTCGCCACCATCGCCTGGGATCTGCAGGCCTACTCGCGCGGACGGTTCGTTCTCGGCCTTGGTAGCCAGATCCGCGCGCACATCACCCGGCGCTACTCGATGCCGTGGAGCCGACCTGCCGATCGGATGCGCGACATGGTGCTGGCGGTGCGTGCCATCTGGACGAGCTGGGAGCAGGGTGGGCGGCTCGACTACCAGGGTGAGTTCTATCAGCACACCCTGATGCCGCCCCTGTTCCGTCCCGCGGCCGCCGAGGTGGCCGGGTTCGGGCCGCCGCCGATCTATCTCGCGGGCGTGGGGCCCGCGATGACGGCGGTCGCGGGGGAAGTCGCCGACGGATTCATGTCGCACCCGTTCTGCACTCCGAGATTTCTGCGCGAGGTGACCCTGCCCGCCCTGACGCAAGGCGCGACGCGCGCGGGGAAACCGGTGGGCGACATCGTGATCCACCATTCGGCAATGGTCGCGACCGGCAGATCGGCGAGCGAACTCGCCGCGGCCAGGCAGGCCATCCGCAAGCAGTTGGCGTTCTACGGATCGACACCGGCCTACTGGCCGATCCTCGAGCTGCACGATCGGGCCGACCTCGGACCCCGGCTGAAAACGATGTCCAAGACCGGGGAATGGGATCGGATGGCCGACCTCATCGACGACGATTTCCTCGATGCCGTCGCGATCACCGCCACCGACCCCGTCCGCGCGGCCGCGCAACTACACGAGCGCTATGACGGCATCGTCGAGCGGCTCGGATTCAACACGCCCTATCGGGTCGACCCCGTGCTGCTGACCGAACTGTTGCGGGAGTTGTGATTTCGCACCAGGCGAAGGCGGTCAGAGCGCGGTGGTGTCGTCGAGGTGCAGGCGGCGGTCGAGGCGGTGCGGGTTGACGTCGAGCAGCGCGCGGTCCCACCCCGCCAGCTCGGCCGCGGAGGCGTACGTGGTGTCGAGGAAGTGCAGCAGGGTGGCGTCGGGGTCGGGCGACTGTCGAACCACCTCGTAGGGCAGGACGAATTCGCCCAGGGTGGAATCCCATGCGGCGCCGTCGGGCCCCGCGGGACGGGCGGAGTAGCCGTCGGGGGCTGGGTAGGAGTAGGCGTAGAAGGTGCCCTCCGCGCCGCCGGGCCAGAAGCCGGCGCTCGCGCATTCGCGGGAGTAGGCCTCCTCCATCACCCAGTCGGCGCAGTGGGGCGCGCCGCCGGGGTGCAGGGGCGCTGTGCGGCCGGAGAAGCGGGTACAGGCCAGGTCGAAGGAACCCCAGAAGAATTGCACCGGACTGGATTTCCCGGCGAAACCGGCACGCCAGAGCTGGAACACCCGCTCGATCTGAACGAGCTGCTGCCAGAAGAGGTGGACGGCGTCCGCGTCGTAGGAGTGGTGGGTGGTGTCCTCGGCGAACGGGATGGCCGGGTCGACTTCGTTGGGTGAGGCCTCGATGTCGACCACGATGTCGAGTCGGCCGAGCACGTGGCCGAGTTCGGCGTAGAAATCGGCGACCGTGCGCGGGCGCAGGGCGATCGTCGCGTGGCGGCCGTCGCTGCTGCGCAGGACGAGTTCGTGGTCGGCGAAGTCGAATTCGATGTCGAGCAGGCGGCCGTCGACGGGAATCGCCCCGGTCGCCATTCCGCGGGCGCTGACCGCGAACGTGACATTCCACCAGTGATTGACCAGCGGTGTCCCGGCCATTTTCAGCTTGCCGACGATCTGCGACCACATATGCAGGGTGTCGCGGGTGTCGGACCAGGAATCGACGCGCAGGGTCGGCCAGACGGCCTCGGCGGGAGTGGAACGTGCCATCGGAATCCTCGCTCTCTCGGTGCGAGACCCCGAGGGTCCCGCCCGTTCACAGCCAGGTGCGCTGGCTGACTGGTCAACCGTTCGGGCGTGTCCTGCGACGTTTCATCGTACGTCGGCGCTGGTAGATCGCGCCGCAAGGGCGGACACCACCGCCAGCGGGGTTGTGTGAGACTCCGAGTCTCATATAACGTAGGGCTGCGCCACACCAAAGGAGACACCGCTGATGCTGTCGACAGTCAAGAACACCGCCACCGATCCCGAGTACCACGAGATCCTGCGCAACCTGTCCGAAGGCTCGGTCAACCGGCACTTCGACCCCTACGTCGACATCGACTGGGAATCCCCGGAGTTCGCCGTACACCGCGACGATCCGCGCTGGATCATGCCCGAGGAGGACCCGCTCGGTCGCCACCCCTGGTACAAGGCCCAGCCGATCGAGAAGCAGATCGCCATCGGCATGTGGCGCCAGGCCGGCATCGCCAAGGTGGGCCTGGATTTCGAGCAGCTGCTGATCCGCGGGCTGATGCAGTATCTGGTGTCGGTTCCCAACGGCGACCCGGAATTCCGGTACATCACGCACGAGGCTGCCGAAGAGTGCAACCACACGATGATGTTCCAGGAGATGATCAATCGCATCGGCTATCGCGATGTGGTCGGCATGGGCACCATCGATCGCAAGCTGACGATGGCCATCTGGCCCGCGGTGAAGTATTTCCCCGAGCTGTTCTTCACGATGATCCTCGGCGGCGAGGAGCCGATCGATCACCTGCAGAAGTCGCTGCTGCGCGCCGGCGTCGACCTGCACCCGATGGTGCAGCGAGTCATGCAGATCCACGTGGCCGAGGAAGCCCGCCACATCTCCTTCGCCCACGAATACCTGCGGCGCAATGTGCCCGGCATGAACCCGATCACGAAATCGGTGCTCTCCGTGGCCTTCCCGATCGCCATGCGGGTGATGCTCGACATGATCATGACGCCGCCGAAGGAATTCGTCGAGAAGTTCGACATTCCGGCGGAGGTCATGCGCGACGCGTACTGGAACAGCGAGGAATCGCAGACCACGATGCGCAATATCTTCGGCGACGTGCGGGCACTGGCTACCAACAGCGGCCTGATGAACCCGGTCGCCAAGCTGACCTGGCGCCTGCTCGGCATCGACGGCCCGGTCACCCGCTACCGCAGCGAACCTGCCCGCAAGGTTGCCTGAGCGACGTCCCGCCGGAGTACCGTTCCGGCGGGACGTTGGGCAGCGGGACTGTACACCACGATGTACAGTTGACTATGGCCGATTACGACAGTGTGCCGCTGACCGAGTTACGCGGTCAGCTCGGTAGTGTTTTCGACGGGGTGTCCGCGAGCGGACGGCCGGTGATCGTGACGCGGGAGGGGAAAGAATTGGTCGCGGTGGTACCTGCTGAGGTGTTGCGGCACGCGGCGTTGCCGCCCGCGTACTTCAACGATGATCTGCGCGAACAGATCCTGGGCAAACTCGACGCCAGGATCACCCAGCATTCCGCGGAAGACATCGCCGAGGCGGAAGCCAAACTGACCAAGCTGATGGGCGCGCTGGACAGTCGCCAGTGAGCGTCGCCGACCACACCGCGCTCACCTCGCTGGCGTTGTCGCCGCTGTTCGGGCAGGTGATCATGCGCCAGTTCACCCAGCAGCGCCGAATCCTGGTGGTGCCCACCGTGAGTCTGATGGCCGCGATGCGCGCCGTCGACAACATCGACGAACTCGGGCGCCTGCTCGACAATCGCGTCGCCGTGCGCTGGGCCGAACTCGACGCCCCCACCGCGATCCGCATCGGCACCACCGTGCCGATCGCCGACGACCACCTCGACTGGCCACTGATCGCGCCCGTGGTGTTCACCGCGCAGAATCTGGATATGCCGGTCCTCACCGCCAAACCCGAGCTGTATCGCGGCTACAAGGTCGAGATCGCGAACATGCCGTAATCAACCCTCGAGGCCCTGAACTCGACTTTCCCGGGGTAGTGACAGATCCCACATCCGGTATCGGTACCGTGCACAGGTGGTCGGCGGCTGATAGCCCGACCGACTCACACAGCGGACGAATTACCAGGGAAAAGCTAGACCAGGAACACTCGAGGAGAGCTGGTTATGCATCATCTGAGTTTCATGCGTCGCTTCACCACCGCGGTAGCCGTCACTTCGGCCGCCGTCGCCATCGTTTTCGCGGGCCCCGCGGTCGCGGACCCGACGCCACAGACCGTCGATGTGGCCGCGGCCGTCGCGCAGCTGCGTACGTCGGTGGCGAACAATCCAGGCGCACTCGCCGCCCTCGACAAGCTTGCCGCCGACGGCACGGTCGATGTCGCGCTGCCCGCGCAACCGTTCCAGATCCCGGCGACCTCCGATATCGGCCAGAACGGCGGCGGGCCAGGGGTGTACGGCTCCGGTATCGCCCTCGATATCGACGGCTTCCGCCTCGGCTTCTTCGGCGGACCCGGCACCATCTCGCCCAATCAGGGCGGCGCCAAGCTCGAGGTCATGTGGCTGAACCTGTCCAACGGGCAGAGCGGCACCGCGGTCCTGAGCGAGCACATGGACGTGCCGGTCGACACCACCATCCGCACCGCACCGCTGAACAGCGGTGGCGGGATGGTCGTGGCGGCGGTCTACGGCAACCTGTGGCACCGCTGGTCCGTGCCGGTCGACGAGGCACACCCGGACGGGTTCGCCTACAAGCTCGGCACGATCCAGCAGCCGTCGTTCGGCGCCGTCACGCGTTAACTCTCGTCCACGACGCACCCCGGTACCAGACGGACCCGGGGTGCGTCGCTGTTTCGATGATGCAGCGCAACAGCTTCGGTGTGGCGTAGGTTGACCGGCGTGGAGGATCTGGTCGACCGACTCGAAGAATTGGAACGGCGGGTTGCCGCCCTGGAGAGCGCGCACCCCGACGACGCGCAGCTTCCGTGGGCGGTGGCACGGCTGCGGCAGGAGTTCGCCGATGCCGGGAAACGCACCGGCGGTGTGCTGCTGGCGGGCGCGCTGCAGCTGCCGACCGGCGAGCGTTTCGATTGGCAGGAGCAATACGCCACCGATGCCATCGTCGGCGATGTGTGGACCATCGAGGCCGCCAATTGCCTTGCCGCACTGGCCAACCCGGTGCGCCTGCGGCTGTTGCAGGAGATCGTCTACGGACGAAGGACCGCCGCCGATCTCGCCGCCATCGAAGAACTCGGCACCTCGGCCGATATCTACCAGCACCTGCGGCAGCTCGCGGCTGTCGGCTGGTTGCAGACCGCGGGCCTCGGTCGTTTCGAGGTGCCGGAAGGCCGACTCGTCCCGCTGCTCGCGGCACTGGCGGCCGCGCAGCGCTGATCTGGGCGATCTTTCGGGAGATGTCCCAAATGTCCGGATAGACTACTGTGATACACGGCACATCGACTGCTACGGTGAGCGTCGAATGATCAATGCTGCGGAGGTAGTCGCGTGAACCTGTCACATCTGCTCGAAAGCGTGAAGGCGATCGGAGTGCTGCGCTCACGTGGCGTCTCCGATCCCAAGACACCGCTCGAGACCCTGCGGACGATGAAGGAATCGAAGATCTACGGCCCGCAGGCCACCCTCGTGCGCCATTCGGCTCGTGTCGCCCCCGATCAGGTGGCCCTCGTCGACGAACGCGGTGAGCTCACGTACCGCGAACTCGACCAGCAATCCACCGCCATCGCCCGCGGCCTGCGTGAAACGGGCATCGGCGAGGGCACGGTCATCGCCGTGCTGGCGCGCGATCATCGCGGCCTGATCATGTCGATGATCGCGGCGGGCAAGCTGGGCGCGCGGATCGCGCTGATGAACACCGGCTTCGCCAAACCCCAGTTCGCGGAGGTGTGCGCACGCGAGAACGTGCGCGCGGTGCTGCACGACAGCGAGTTCCTCGGCCTGCTCGACGCACTGCCCGCCGACCTGCCGCGCTACCTCACCTGGGTCGACGAAGGCACCGCACTCCCCGCTGGTGCCACCACATTCGACGATCTCATCGCGAACAACTCCACCGAGGACCTGCCCGCACCGAGCAAGCCGGGCGGCTTCATCATCCTCACCAGCGGCACCACCGGCCTGCCCAAGGGCGCACCGCGCACCAAGGTGACGCCGATGGCCACCGCCCAGTTCGTCGACCGCGTGCCCTTTCCCAAGCGGGGCACCGCGATGATCGTGTCGCCGATTTTCCACAGCACGGGTCTCGGCACCTGGCTGGTCAACACGATCCTGTCGAACAAGATCGTCATGCGCCGTCGTTTCGACGCCGAGGCCACCCTCGCCGCGATCGCCGAGCACAAGGTCGAGATGCTCGTGTGCGTGCCGACGATGCTGCACCGGATGACCGAACTGCCCGCCAACGTCCGCGCGAAGTACGACCTGTCCTCGCTGAAGGTCATCCTGTTCGCCGGTTCCGCGCTCACCCCGGAGCTGTGCATCAAGGCCACCGAGGCCTTCGGTCCGGTGCTCTACAACCTCTACGGGTCGACCGAGGTGGCCATCGCGACCATCGCGAACCCGGCCGAGCTGGCCGAAGCGCCGGGCACGGTCGGCCGTTCGCCGATCACCTGCGAGGTTCGCCTGTACGACGACCAGGACCAGCTGGTCAAGACTCCGGGCGCCCGTGGCCGGATCTTCGTGCGCAGTGGCGCGCCGTTCGAGGGCTACACCGACGGCAGGCACAAGCAGATCATCGACGGGTTCATGTCCAGCGGCGACATGGGCCACTTCACCGACTCGGGCCTGCTCATGGTCGACGGCCGCGATGACGACATGATCGTCTCCGGTGGCGAGAACGTGTACCCGCAGGAAGTCGAGAACCTGCTGGTCGAGCGGCCCGAGGTCTTCGACGTGGCGGTGATCGGCGTCGACGATCCGGAATTCGGCAAACGTCTGCGCGCCTTCGTGGTCCTCGAAGAGGGCCACACTGTCGAGGCCGCTGAACTCCAGGCGCACGTCAAGGCGAACCTGGCCAGGTTCAAGGTGCCGCGCGAGGTGATCTTCCTCGAGGAACTGCCCCGCAACGCCACCGGCAAGATCGTGCGCCGCACCCTCATCGACTATGAGATCTCCTAGGAATCAGCCCTCCTTACTACGGAGTAGACAGCGCGGCCGGATTGCTTGCTAGTGTTAGCAGCAGCACTGGATCTCGAAGACGCGGTCCGGCCTGCGGTTCTGCGTGGGCTCGGTCTGCCGGAAGGCTGTTCGATGTCTCTGTCTCTCCCCGCGCTCGGTGGTACTGCCCGGCGTGCCGGTGACTTCGCCCTCGGCGTCAAAGTCATGGTGGATCGCAAGCTGTTCAACCCGCTGCGCCTCGACCACGCTGCCCGATCGTTTCGCAATGTCTCCAAGTTCGGCCCGTTCGCCGGTGTGGTCATGCACGCCGCCCAGAGCAGGCCGGACGCGGGCGCGATCGTCGACGAACTGGGTGAGATCACCTTCGGCGAACTCGACGCGCAATCCAACGCCTTCGCCCGCGGCCTGCGTGCGAACGGGATCAACGAGGGCGACGTGATCGCCGTGCTGGCCCGCGACCATCGCGGCATGGTGTTGAGCCTGCTCGCGGCGGGCAAGCTCGGCGTGCGCGCGGTGCTGATGAACACCGGCTTCGCCAAGCCGCAGTTCGCCGACGTGGCCGCCCGCGAGAAGGTCAAGGCGGTGCTGCACGACAGCGAGTTCATGGATCTCATGAGCGCCATCCCCACCGAGATCCCGCGCGTGCTCACCTGGGTCGACGAGGCGCACGGGGTGGATCCGTCGATTCCGACCGTGGCGACGCTGTCGGCGGATCGGTCGACCACGCCGGTCGCCGCGCCGAGCAAGCCCGGCGGCATGGTGATCCTGACCAGTGGCACCACCGGCACCCCCAAGGGCGCACCGCGCGACAAGGTGAGCCCGTTCGCCTCGGCGCAGTTCGTGGATCGGGTGCCGCTGCCCAACAACGGCACCATGATCATGGCGGCGCCGATCTTCCACGGCACCGGCCTGTCGCAGTTCACCCTCGGTCTGGCCCTCGGCAATCGGGTCATCTTCCAGCAGCGCAAGTTCGACCCGGAGCAGACACTCGCCAATGTGGTGAAGTACCAGGCGGATTCGCTGGTCGTGGTGCCGACGATGCTGCAGCGCATCCTCGATCTGGACGAGCAGATCCTGGCGAAGTACGACCCGTCGACGATGAAGGTCATCTTCGCCGCGGGCTCGGCGATCGCGCCCGACGTGGTGACCCGCACCCTCGACTACTTCGGTGATTCGCTCTACAACCTCTACGGCTCCACCGAATGCGCGGTGATGACGGTGGCCACCCCGGCGGATCTGCGCAAGGCGCCGACCACCGCGGGCAAGGCGCCGGTCGGCATCCGGATCGTGCTGCTCGACGAGAACCGCAAGCCGATCACCGCGCCGAATGTCACCGGAACGATCTTCGTGGACAACGGGTTCGCGTTCACCGGGTACACCGACGGGCGGACCAAGGAGATGGTCGACGGGATGATGTCCAGCGGCGACGTCGGCCATTTCGACGCCGACGGCCTGCTCTTCATCGACGGCCGCGATGACGACATGATCGTTTCCGGCGGCGAGAACGTCTTCCCGCTGGAAGTGGAGAACCTGATCGCGGGCCGCGCCGACGTGTTCGAGGCCGCGGTGGTCGGCGTCGACGATCACGACTACGGCAAACGCCTGCGCGCGATCGTGGTGCCCGGCCCGGAATCCAAGCGCGACGCCAAGGAGATCAAGGACTTCGTCCGCGAGAACCTGGCCCGCTACAAGGTGCCGCGCGAGGTGATCTTCGTCGACGAACTGCCCCGCAACGCGACGGGAAAGCTGCTGCGCAAGCCGCTCGTCGAGATGGCCGTCGAGGCGGACTGAGGCTCGTTCGGCCGTCTGACCTGGGCGGTCGACGGGCGTCGACTATCATCAGCGCGTGATCATCGGGTTCGAGCAGGCGCCCGCGCCGTCGCGTGCCGTCGGTGCGCGGCTGCGTGGTGCCTGCGCGGGCTCGATGTCAGCAGCGCTGTCGCTGGCGGCGCACGGGATGGCCGCCGGTGGGTCGTTGCCTGGTAGCACCGCGATCGTGTTGCTGGCGGCGGCCTCGGCGGTGGTCGGGGCGCTCGTCGCCGGCGTGGGTCCGTTGCGCAATGGCGCGGTCGGGTTGGCGACGGTGCTGCTGGGCGGTCAGCTGATCGGGCACACCACGATGAGCTGGTCCGGGCACTCGCACTCGGCTGACGACTCCCTCGGACTCGGCATGCTCACAGCCCACACCATCGCCGCGATCGTCGCGGCCGCGGTGATCGTTGGCGCCGAAGCCGCGTACCGGGTCGGCAGCACCGTCCTGGCGCGGATCCTTCCGCTGCGCTACCGCACTCCCCGCATCCCCGACCCGGCGCCGTCGCGCCTGGTCCACCGCGACCGTGTCATCCTGCGAATCTTCGCCACGCGGTCGCTGCGCACCCGCGCTCCCCCGCTCGCGATTCCTTTCTGAACTCTCCCTCATCCCAGTGCACAGACGTGTCGTCCTGCGCTGTCCGCATACCTGCCCTCGTTGTCGACCGTTCGGCACGCTGACGCCACCTCTGAGCCATGTCTCCAGAGGTGAACGCCGTGTGCCGCCGAGCGGGCAGGTGATCCCTGTCGATACCGACGGACGGCCGGACATCTTCGCGCGCACTGGGGCTTTCCGGTACTCGAGAAATGAATCACTATGAGCATCACGGACATTCGTCCGGCCGAGGAGAACTCCCCCTCGGCACCACCGGCCTCCGGTGACCGTCCGCGTTCCGGCGCACGCCGGGGGTTACGCCTCTATCCGCTGGCCATGCGCCTGCACTTCTACGCGGGGATCTTCGTCGCCCCGTTCATCCTGATCGCCGCGCTCACCGGCGCGCTGTACGCGATCGCGCCGACGATCGAAGGATTCGTCTCGCGTGAGCTGTTGCAGGTCGAGACCAGCGGGCCCGACCAGGCCTTGTCCGCGCAGGTCGGCGCGGCCGTCGCAGCTCGGCCGGACCTGACGCTGGTGGCCGTCGCCCCTGCCCCGAACGACGGCGACACCACTCGTGTCCTGTTCAACGACCCGGCACTCGGCGACTCCGAGCGGCTCTCGGTGTTCGTCGACCCGCACACCGCACAGCCGGTCGGCGAGTCCGTGGTGTACGGCAGCGGCGGCGCGCTGCCGCTGCGCACCTGGCTCAGCGAGTTCCATCGCAGCCTGCGGCTGGGCGAGCCCGGCAGGCTCTACAGCGAATTGGCCGCGTCATGGTTGTGGGTGATCGCGCTGTTCGGGCTGGTGCTGTGGGTGCACCGGGTGCGTCAGCGCCGGGATCGCCGGTCCGCGCGGTGGTTGCTCCGGCCGGATCTGTCCCAGACCAGGCGTCGAAAGATGAACTGGCACGGCGCAATCGGTGCGTGGATTCTGCCTGTGGTGCTGTTGCTCTCGGCTACCGGCATGACGTGGTCGACCTATGCGGGCGAGAACGTCACCACACTGCGCGAGGAACTGAGCTGGACCACCCCTGCGGTGAGCGTCGCCCTGCCGGGCACCGGTGCGGCACCCGCCCCGAGCGAGCACCACAGCGCGGGCCACACCGCGCCCGCGCCCGTCGACCCGGCGGCCAGGATCGCCCAACTCGATCGCGTGTACGCCCTAGCTCGTGCCAACGGCATCACGCAGGGCGCCGAGATCGCCGTCCCCGCAACACCGGAGCGGGCGTTCGGGATCAAGGAACTGCGCCTGCCCGGCACCTACTCCATCGATTCCCTCGCTGTCGACGGCGAGTCCGGCGCGATCACCGACCGGCTGGCCTACGCCGACTGGCCGCTGATGGCCAAGCTCACCAACTGGGGCATCGCATTCCACATGGGACTGCTGTTCGGCCTGGTCAATCAGCTGCTGCTGCTCGCGATCATGGTCGGCCTCGTCACGGTGATCGTGCTGGGCTACCGCATGTGGTGGCAGCGTCGCCCGGCGCGCCGGCCGGCGCTACCCGTCCCGCCTCGCCGCGGGGTGCTGCGCCGTACCTCACTGTGGATCACCGTTCCGGTGGTGGCCGCGGCGGTCGCGATCGGCTGGTTCATGCCGTTGATCGGGGTGAGCCTGCTCGCTTTCCTGCTCATCGATGTCGCCTTGGGACTCGCCGCGCGCGTCGAGAAGGTGTAACGCACGGCGGAGTATCGAGGAAACATCCCATGTAACCCACGTCCCTCGATGATCGGAGCTCTAGATGAGAACCTCAGTTCGCGCAGTAGCGATGTGTCTGGCCGCTCCGGTCGTCGCGGTCGCCCTGGCCGGGATCAGCGCGGGGACAGCCACTGCTGATTCCGGCTGCCAGGGGTCGATGAACGGCCCGTGGGCGTTCAACGGTGGGTGCTACGGCGGCGAGGGTAGCTACCGGCTCGAGGTCGACTGCATCGGATACAACATCGCGCCCTTCGCCGTCGGCCCGTACACGATCCGCCAGGACCTGCCCGTCGGCCAGGCAGGCACGGTGGCGTGCTTCGGGCCGAACTGGTCCAGCGCGGGCTGGGCTGTGGGTTCGCGGATCTTCCGGCTCTGACGGCCGCACCGTGGGAACCCGCCGGTGAGTAGGTTCCCCCGTGGCGGTGAGAGGATCCGAGGATGACGCTCTCTCGCCGACAACTCCTGCACGGCGGTATGGCCGGTTCGATCGCCGCGGTGGTGGGGGTGTCGGCGGTGAGCAGCGCGAGGTTCGCCGCGCCGCGACGGCTCGGCGAACCGTTCTCGCTCGGCGTCGCTTCCGGCGAACCGACCCCGGACGGGGTGGTGCTGTGGACCCGACTCGCCCCCGACCCACTCGCCCCTGACGGGTACGGCGGGATGACGGTCGCCCCGGTGACCGTCGACTACGAGGTCGCCGAGGACGAACGCTTCACGAAAGTCGTGGTCAGGGGCTCGGCGGTGGCGACACGCGAGTTCGGGCACAGCGTGCACCCCGAAGTCGCCGGGCTGGCGCCGAATCGCTGGTACTACTACCGATTCCGGGCAGGCTCGGCGATCTCACCGGTCGGGCGCACCCGCACCGCGCCCGCGCCCGACAGCCGGACCGAGCGGCTCCGTTTCGCCTTCGCGTCGTGCCAGTCGTGGAGTTCGGGCTACTACACCGCCTATGAGCATCTCAGCGCCGAAGATCTCGACCTCGTCGTACACCTCGGCGACTACATCTACGAATCCTCGTGGGTGCTGGCCCGTCGCGGCGCGCACCTGCCGCCCCAACTCGCCGGTGAGGCAGTCGATCTCACCGGATATCGATTGCGCTACGCCCAGGCCAAAGGCGAAGCACCGCTGCAGGCCGCACACGCCGCGTTCCCCTGGCTGGTCACCTTCGACGACCACGAACTCGACAACAACTGGGCCGGTGAGAGTCCCGGCCTCGGATTCGACGTGTACCGCCTAGCGCCGCTGTTCCGGCGCCGCAAAGCCGCTGCCTTCCAAGCCATGTACGAACATCAGCCGATGCGCCTCGCGCAACTCCCCGCGGGCCCGTCGATACACCTGCACCGCCGCTACGGGTTCGGCGATCTCGCCGAGTTCACCATGATCGACACGAGGCAGTACCGCACCCCGCAGGCCTGCGGCGACGGCTCGGCGGTCATCGGCTGCGCCGACCGCTTCGACACCGATCGCACTATTCTCGGTGCGGCCCAACGTGACTGGCTCATCGACGGCTTCGCGGCGTCGTCCGCCCGCTGGCAGATACTCGGTAACCAGGTCGCCATGGCCCAGTCCGATTACGACCCCGGCCCCGACCTGCTCCTGGGCACGGACGCGTGGGACGGCTATGTCGCCGACCGCAACACGGTGCTCGGCGCGGCTACCGACTACGAGGTCGACAACCTGGTGGTGATCACCGGCGACCGGCACGAGAACTACGTCGCCGACCTCCGCCGCGACTTCGCCGATCCCGAATCTCCTGTCGTGGCCACCGAATTCACCGGAACCTCGATCAGCACCGGCAGCGACGGCGCCGACATGACGGACGCGGGCCGAGCCCTGCTGGCCGCCAACCCCGACATCAAGTTCTACAACCGCCAGCGCGGCTATGCCCGAGTAGAACTCGATCATCGACAGTGGCGCACCGACTTTCGCGTTGTGCCCTATGTGAGCCGACCGGGCGCACCGATCAGCACACGCGCGAGTTTCGTTGTCGAGGACGGCATTCCCGGCGCGACCTCCGCCTGAGAATTGTCGCGAAGGACGCCGTCGTACAAGCAACTCTTCATGAATCCGGGGTGAACTCCGCCATCGTCATCGTCGGTGCCTCGGGGACCTGCACCGGACGCAGCAGCGCCCAGCCGACGAAGACGACCGCGACCCCGAACATGCCGAGGCCCGCCCACAGGTTCACGTCGATCCCGCCGGTCTTGGCTTCCTGGGCGGCACTGTCCTGCAGCAACGAGGTGATCACCAGGATGACGCCGTAGCTGCCGAGCAGCGCGCCGATGATGGTGCGGATGTCGAAAAGCATGGTGGAGACTCCTTATCCGATGATGATGTTGAGGGCGATCACCAGCACGAGCGCGATCCCGGCGAGCAGGGCGGGACGCTGGTACCAGGGCAGCGAGTCGGCGTCGGCGTCGGTGCGCATCGCCTTCGGGGTCTCGGAATACACCAGGCCGACCAGTTCGGCGGCCGGTTTCGGCTGGGTCACCATGGTGACCGCGACGCTGACCGCGATGTCGACCACGAAGGCGGCACCGGCGGCGACGAAGCTGGCGCCCTGTCCGGACAGATTCGTCACGCCGGTCTCGTTGAGCACGAACACGAACACGGCGGCGAGAGTGCCGCTGACAAGGCCGACCCAGCCCGCCGTCGGCGTCATCCGCTTCCACAGCATGCCGAGGATGAACGTCGCGAACAGCGGCGCGTTGAAGAAGCTGAACAGGGTCTGCAGGTAGTCCATCATGTTGCTGAACCCGCCCGCGATGAACGCGGTGAAGATCGCGGCCACCGTCGCACCGACCGTGGCGAGCCTGCCGACCTTCAGGTAGTACCCGTCGGGACGATCCTTGCGCACGTACTGCTGCCACAGATCGAAACTGAACACGGTGTTGAAAGCGGAGACATTGGCGGCCATACCGGCCATGAACGCCGCGAGCAGACCTGCCAGCCCGACACCCAGAAGTCCGTTGGGCAGAACCTCTTTCATCAAGAACAACAGCGCCTGGTTGTAGGTGACATCGCCCTCGAAGTCGGGATTCGCGGCGACCTGCTGCTTGTATTCGATCATCTGCGGCACCAGGACCGCGCTGATCATGCCGGGAATCACCACGATCAGCGGGATGAACATCTTCGGGTAGGCGCCGATGATGGGGGGTGCGCTGCGCGGCCGAAATCGAGTGTGTGGCAAGGGCTCTCTGAACTTCGACGAAATTCGTTGTCCAATAGCCGAAGGAGAGAACGAATCCCAGTCCGAACACGATGCCCATGATCGAGGCGAAATTGTCGGTGAACCCACTCATCGCATTACCCGGCCAGGTCTGCAACTGATCGGCGCCGCCCGGCGAGCCGGTTACCTTGTCCTGCAGACCGTCCCAGCCGCCGACGCGGTGCAGACCCACCAGGGTCAGCGGCAACAGGGCGGCGACGATCACGAAGAACTGCAGCACCTCGTTGTAGATGGCGGCGGAGAGCCCGCCGAGGGTGACATAGGACAGCACGATTGCGGCGGCCGCGACCACCGAGATCCACAGCGGCCAGCCGAGCAGCACATTCACGATGGTGCCGAGCAGGTAGAGGTTCACGCCCGCGATCAGCACCTGAGCGATCGCGAAACTCAACGCGTTCACCAGATGCGCGCCGGTGCCGAAGCGCCTGCGCATGAATTCCGGCACCGAACGCACTTTGGAGCCGTAGTAGAACGGCATCATCACCACGCCGAGGAACAGCATCGCCGGCACGGCACCGATCCAGAAATAGTTGAAGGTGGGGAAACCGTATTGGGCGCCGTTGGCGGACATACCCATGATCTCCACGGCGCCCAGATTGGCGGAGATGAACGCGAGGCCCGTCACCCACGCGGGCAGCGAGCGCCCGGACAGGAAGAAGTCGACGCTCGACGACACCCGGCGCCGAGCGATCAGGCCGATGCCGAGGACGAAGACGAAATACAGGGCGACCAGCGCGTAGTCGACCGGAGCGGCGTCCAGTCGCAGTGTCGATGAGGCTTCTAGCACAGCGGATTCCTCCTGGCCTGGAGCCGGGCGGCACACGAGCGTCGTTCATACGGCGCGGGCGGCGGCGCCCGTCGAACTGTTCGGATGCCTCTACTGTGCGCGCTCGTGTCCTGCGTCACCACGAAATCGGGCAGAACAAAATGGACACCTGCTCAATCCAGTTTGTGCGCGCCCGCGGCGGGTTCGACGGTGAAGGCGCGGGGCGGGGCGAAACCCGCGGTGGCGAAGCGCTTCATGATCTGCTCGGCGACGGAGTCGGCATGGTCGACCAGGGCGATGATGCTGCCACCGAAGCCGCCACCGACCATCCGCGCGCCGTGCGCACCCGCGTCGAGTGCGGCGTCGACCGCGAGATCCAGTGGGGGCGCGGAGATTTCGAAGTCGTCGCGCAGTGACCGGTGCGAGGCGGTGAGCAGCTCGCCGATCCTGCGCGGGTCCGCACCGGCGCGCAGCTTGTCGACGACAGCGAGTACCCGTGCGTTCTCGGTGACCACGTGGGTCGCGCGGCGGCGCAGGAGCGGATCCCGCAGGCGCGGAATGTCTTCGGTGGTGGCGTCGCGCAGGGCGGACAGGTTCAGCGCGTCGGCGGCGGCGTCACACTGCGCTCGGCGCTCGGCGTATCCACCGTCGGACAGGTCGTGCGGTTGACCGGTGTCGGCGACGAGCAGGGTGAGCCCGGCGGCACCGAGGTCGAACGGAATCTGTTCGGAGGCACCGGGTTCCGCCATGGTAAACGCACGGACATCGAGGAACAGGGCGTGGCCTTCGGTGCACAGGATCGAGGCGGACTGGTCGAGCAGGCCGGTCGGCACACCGGCGAAACCGTTCTCCGCGGCCCTGGCGATCTCGACCATGCTCCGCTCGGTGAGTTCGGGCGCGAACAGATCGCGCAGCGCGATCGTCACCGCGCAGCACAGGGCCGCTGACGAGGACAAACCCGCCCCGATCGGTACCGCGCCGTCGAGTTCGAGGTTCACCCCGGTGACTCGATATCCGCCGCGGACGAACTCGTCGACGACACCGAGCGGATAGCGCGCCCAGCTCGGCAACCGGTCCCGGTGCGCCGCAAGATCATCGACCCGCACCTCGACGACTTCGCCGGGACGCTGGACGGAGGCGAGCCGCACCAGACCGTCACCGCGCGGCCCGGCCCCGCAGACGACACCGAGCGACAGCGCGATGGGCAGCACGAACCCGTCGTTGTAGTCGGTGTGCTCGCCGATGATGTTGACCCGACCGGGCGCGATCCACTGCTCCACCTGTCCGTCCCCTTCCGTTTCCTGCGACGATGCCACCACCGGCCATCGGCGCGGGCAAATGTGCGGCACCGCGTGCCGAATCGGTATCCGGCAATGCTCCCAACACGTCGACAGCACGGCCGTCGACGTGTCATGATCGACTCAGTTGTCAAGGTTTTGAGCGTCGGCGCTGCCGGCTGGGGATTGTGCTCGGACAACAACACTCGGTGCTCTCGGCCGATACTTCGAGTGATTCACCGGCCTCACCTTCGATCGGCGCTCGTCGCGTGCGCAGCAAGATCGAGGGGGGCTGATGACCATCAGCGAGAGACGCTACGGGAGCCTGCGATGGTGCGTGGTGCTACTCGGTGCGGCGGGGGCCGTGCTGATCGCGCCGTTGGCGGGTGGGCGCGCGCTACCGTTTTTACTACTCGTCGTGATCGTCGCGGGCTCGCTGGCGATGATCGGCTACGGCATGTATCGCCATCGACCCACGCACCGACTGCCCTGGTACCTGCTGGCAGCCTCGGTCCCGATGTTCGCCGCCGGTACCGCGATACGCGCGCCCGGGCTGCACCCGGGCTGGCATCCGGTCGACGATCTGTGCACCCTGGCCGCCTCGCTGTGTCTCGGGCTCGCCGCCGTCGGCTGGTTGCAGCCGCGCAGGCTCCGCCATGCCCGTGACCTGTGGCTGGACTCGGCGCTCATCGGGCTCAGCGCTCTGCTGGCCTCGTGGACCTTCCTGATCTCGCCGATT
Source organism: Nocardia sp. FBN12 (assembly GCF_050320175.1). GTDB lineage: Bacteria > Actinomycetota > Actinomycetes > Mycobacteriales > Mycobacteriaceae > Nocardia. The sequence goes on from NZ_CP190048.1 coordinate 4,535,154, forward strand.
CTGCGACACAGCACCGGGTTCGTCGATACCGCACTGGCCGCGAGCTACCCCGTGATCCACGCGCTGCTGGCTACCGTGCTCGCGCACTCGCTCGCGACGGTGGTTCGCTCGGAGACCTCGCTGCGGTTGCTGCAGGCGGCGCTGATCGCCGTGCTCGTCGGCGGGTTGACCGAAAGCCTCACTGCCGCAGGAACAATCACCGTCGACCCCGAGATCGCGTTGGTGCCACAGCAGTGGGCGTATCTGCTGGCCGGGCTGGCCGCGGTGCAGCCGACGATGGGTGCGCTCCGCGACGCCGAGGACGTGCATCCCCATCGGTCACGGCAGCGGGCCGGGATGATCGCCGTGGCGCTGGTGGCGGCCTCGCTGATCAGCGTGGTCGGCGCCGATCTCGGGGTCGCCGACCGCGTGGTGATCTGTTCGCTGCTCACCTTGCTGCTGGTCGGTGTGCTGGTGCGCAGCGAACGCGCGATCGCCCGCAGCATGCGCAGCGAGCGCCGAGCCCAATACCAAGCCGACCACGACCTTCTGACCGGCCTGTTCAACCGCTCAGCCCTGCTGCGCGCACCCCTGCGCTACCGCGACCAGTGGGCCGGAAAACCGTTGTGCCTGTTGTTCATCGACCTGGACGGCTTCAAAATGGTCAACGACAGCTACGGCCACGCCGTCGGCGACGAACTCATCGCCAACGCCGCCTCCCGCATCCGCCGCACCACCGCCAGCACCGACCTGACCGCGCGCTACGGCGGCGACGAATTCGTAGTCCTGGCCCCCCGCACCCGAGCCGAAGCCGCCGTCCTCGCCGAACACCTCCTCGGAGCGTTCATCCGCCCCTTCGAACTGAGCTGCGGCGAAATCCCCATCACCGCCAGCATCGGCGTCGCCTGCGTCACCACCCGCCCCACCGAAAAAACCATCTACGACCTGATCCGCACCGCCGACGCCGCGATGTACCACGCCAAGGAATACCGCCTCGGCCTCAGCTTCCACGACAGCCCCGCCACCCCGCATATTCTGCGAGTCGCCCGGTAGCTCGACTGTTCGCTCTCGGTTGCGTCATGTGCCTTACGGCGGGGAGGCGGCTGGGGAGTTACCCATGTCCGTGCTCGATCAGTGGGTCACGACTCCCCGAACACTTAATCTCCCAATTCCTCCAACAACTTCCGCGCGGCCTCCAACTCGGCCTGCAACTGCGCGACCTTCGCCTGCTGGGCCCCCCGCGCGGCCTCCAGAATCCCCTCCACCACTTCCTCCACCTCGGGGTGCAAGATCTTGGCAGCCTGGGCAACGGCCGCACTACTCACCGCCATCCCCTTCACACTGCGCTTCTTCCCGTTCACCACATCGACAGTCCACTCACCGTCGGCGGTACCGGTGAGCGTGACAGTCACCTCGGCCACCTTGGTCTTGCGCACCGCGGGAGCTTTCGCGGGCCGCGGCGCCGCCGGAGCGGGCTTGGCGGCGTCGTCGGGTACCGGGGCGAGCGACCTCGGCGCGGGCGTAGCGGTGCTCGGCAGGGTCGACGGCTGGGTCACAGTGTTGTCCTTTCGGTTGCTCGGCGCGGGGACACTTTCCTGGCGGGTCCGTGCGGGCCCGCCGGGCGCTACCGTAGTCCCGCGGGCCGGCTTGGTCAGCGTCACCTCGCTCGGGCCGAACGAGAGCACATCTTTGGAACCGGTCGGCCGCACCTGCAGGAAGTCGCCGTCGGACGGATCGCCGAGCGCGACGACCTTGCCCGACTTCCCTTCGGCGACACCGACTGCGGCGGCCGTGAACCACACCATCGGCGGTTTCCCCTCCGCGAGCTCGCCTGCGATACGCGCGAGCTCGGCGTCGGACAGGACCGGCGGTGCTGATCGGCGGGATGCGGACTTCGTGCTCGGCGAGGACATCGTGGACTCCGGGGGTTGGTGCTACAGCGTGGTCTGTCGCACCGATGATGCCGCACGGCACCGACAAGTTCTCGCCCGAGCCGCCATCCCGGCCCCAAAACCCCTCTCGCGACGGGTTTCCTGACACGTTCCGATCAGCCGAGAGTGGCGTTCCCGCGCGTTGCCGGCCGGATGTTCGCACGCACCCCAGCCACATCGCGATAGCCGTTGACCGCCATCAACAGGTCCGCCTCGGCGGCGTAACTGCGCAGCAGATGCACCAGCCCACGCACACCACCCAGCGCGAGCGCGTACACATACGGCCTGCCGAGCCCGACCATGTTCGCGCCGAGTCCGAGCGCTTTCACCACGTCAGCACCCGAGCGCACCCCGGAGTCGAACAGCACCGGCACGCGGTCATCACAGGCGGCCACGACCGCGGGCAAGGTCTCCAGCGCGCTCAGACCGCCGTTGGCCTGGCGCCCACCGTGATTGGAGCAGTAGATACCGTCGGCCCCGAAGTCGATCGCCTTGCGCGCGTCCTCGGGGTGGGAGATGCCCTTGAGGATCAGCGGCAGATCGGTGATCGACCGCAACCAGCCGAGGTCATCCCAGGTCAGCGAGTTACCGAAGGTCGCGATCCAGTGCAGGACAATCATTTTGGGGTCGTCGGAACCGACCATCTGCTGGAAGACCGGGTCGCTGGTGTAGTTCTTCAGCACATGGCCACGCAGCTGCGGGAAGTTGCCGCTCGCGAGGTCGCGCGGACGCCACCCGGGCACCCAGGTGTCGAGGGTGACGGTGATTCCCGCATAACCCGCGGCTTCGGCGCGGTGTACCAAACTCTCGGCGAGCTCACGGTTCTTCGGCGTGTACAGCTGGAAGAACGAAGGCGTGTCGCCTGCGTGCGGGCGCACGTCCTCGAGCGGATCCTCCATCAGCGTCGAATACATCGCGGGCACACCCGTCTGCGCCGACGCCTGTGCCACCGCGATATCACCGTGGCCCTGCTCGCCGACCAGACCGATCACGCCGACCGGCGCGAGAAACAGCGGGCTCGCGAAGGTGTGGCCGAACGCGGTGACGGAGAGATCGCGCTCGGTGGCGCCGACCAGCATCCGCGGCACCAGACCCCAGTCCGCGAAAGCCTCGGCATTGCGCCGCTGCGTGAGCTCGTCGCCCGCGCCGCCCGCGATGTAGTTCAGCAGCGAATCCGGCAGCGCCGCAGTGGCTTTGCGTTCGAGCGTCGCGTAATCCATGGGAAATTCGGGCTGGATCCCACCGAGCGCGGCCAGGTAGATCTCGTTCTGATAGTCGGCGAACTGACTCATTGCTGCACTTTCGCACGCCGACCGGGGTTCATGGACCGCAGGGTAGATGTAAGGTGCGTCATACTCGAAAATACGAGATTGTGAGTGCCCCTGCCGTGACCGTCGTCGATCACTCGGCTGCGCCCGCCGATCCGGACGCCTTACTCGCCGATCGCTTCCATTGCGATGCCACCCGTCACCTGACCCGCCTCGCGCTCGGGCTCTCTCAGGATTCGATGGACCTGCTGACCTCGGTCACCGATCGACTGCGGGCCGCCGAGGGCGCCCTACGCGATCCCCTCACCGCCGACCTCGGCTTCGACTGAAGCTCATCGCCGCCGCACGGTGAGGGCCGCCAGATCGGCGAGCCGATGCGCGCGGGCGATCTCGGCGGGCGTGAAAGGTTCGTCCGGGCGGACGAAACCCCAGCGACGATCGTCGCGGTCCAATTCCAGCAGGGTGCCCTCGCCCGGTTCGGTCACCTCCGGCGTGCCGGGCGCGAGGTAGCGCGCGCCGAGTAGTTCGGCCACGGCCAAGGGCAATTCGTCCGGATCGCTGACGATACGGGCGGCGATGGCCAGCGCCTTCGTCTGACCGTCGATCAGCGACAGCACGGTCGCCGGCCAGACCCGCACCTGCGAACCTCCCGCGTGCTCCACGGCGGAGGTGATCGTGTGCGAGGTGACCTCGGCCGGTGCGGCGACGACGAGTTCGTCGAGGACGGCATCCTCGAGTTGGTGCACGTGCACGGTGAGAATGTTGGCGTCACAGTGGGCGAGATGCTTGGCCAGGGTCTCGAGCGCGCCGGGTCGGTCGGCCAGGCGCACGCGGATCCGCCACAGCGCGGGTGCCGCGTCTATTCGCTCGCGGTGGCGCAGCTCCGGGCTGTGCAGCCAGCCGCCGAGCATCCGCATCGCCGACGGTTCCACCACCCAGATCACCAGGATCGTGGTGGTGATCGTCAGCAGCGCGACGGTCACCAGGTACGGCGGGTGCAGGTGGACGACCAGCGCGTGCAGTGCGAGTTCCACCGGGAACACCGCCGCGAGTTTGGCGAGAGTGAGCCTGGCCCGTCCCGGATGCGGCAGTCTGCCGCACACCTCGCAGGCCAGGGCCGTGACACGGGGTCGCACTGCGAAACGCCACATGCGAGTCAGCGTCACGAGCATTCGTGTCGATCTTGGACGAGACACGTAACAGCAACGTGAAAGCCGCCGCGAAAGCCGTCTACCTGCACTGATGGCCTCGGTGATACCGAGCACCCGCGCGGCGCCGATGTGATCACGGGCACCACTTTCCCGATAGTCGACAGCAACGATTGTGACTCGGCTCACCAATAATCATTGACAAAACAACACAAGCGGGCATAAAACAACATGAGTACAGATTCACGGAGACCGGAGGAACCCATGTACGCCGAGGAACGGCAGCAGGCGATCGCGACGCTGATCGGGCATCGCGGGCGCGTCTCCGTCGCCGAACTCGCCGACCGGTACGGGGTCACCACCGAAACCGTGCGCCGCGACCTCGCGGTGCTCGACCGGCTGGGCGTGATCCGGCGGGTGCACGGCGGCGCGGTGGGTTCCGGTGCGCTCACCACGTTCGAACCCGGCACCGCCGAACGCGACAGCACCCGCGCCGCGGAGAAGGACCGGATCGCCGAACTCGCGCAGCGATACCTCCCGGACGGCGGCGGCAGCGTGCTGTTCGACGCGGGCACGACGACCGTGCGGGTGGCCGCGGCCATGCCGGTCGACGTCGATCTGGTCGCCGTCACCCATTCGCTGCCGGTCGCCGCGCGGCTCACCGGGTTCGCCGGCGTGCGGTTGCACCTGGTCGGCGGGCGGGTTCGCGGGGTCACCCAGGCCGCCGTCGGCGCCGAGACCTTGCGGCTGCTCGGCGAATTGCGGGTCGACGTCGCGTTTCTCGGTACCAACGCGCTGACCGTGCGACACGGGCTGTCCACCCCCGATCCGGAGGAGGCGGCCGTGAAACGCGCGATGATCGCCGCCGCCGATCGGGTCGTCGTGGTCGCCGACGCGAGCAAGATCGGGCGCGAGGACTTCGTGCGCTTCGGCAGTGCCGCCGATATCGACGTCCTGGTCACCGATACCGACCTCCCGGCCACCGCACGGACTGAGCTGGCCGCCGAAGGAATCGAGATGGTGCTCGCATGATCGTCACCCTGACCGCGAACCCGAGCGTCGACCGCACGGTCACCCTCACCGAGCCGTTGCGGCGCGGGCAGGTGCATCGCGCGGCGAGCGTCACGTCGCACCCCGGCGGCAAGGGGGTCAATGTCGCGCGGGTGGTGTCCGAGAGCGGGGCGCCGGTACTGGCCGTGCTGCCGGGCGCCGACGACGACCCGGTGGTGCACGGATTGCGCACGGCGGGAATCGAATTCCGCACGGTACCGGTAGCGGGCGGACCGCGGGTGAATCTCACCATCGCCGAAACCGACGGCACCACAACCAAGATCAATGAACCCGGCTTTCCGTTGCAGGCGCGAGATCTGGCCGAACTCACCGCACTGCTCGTCGAGCTGGCCGCAGGCGCCGAGTGGATCGTGCTGTCCGGGTCGTTGCCGCCGGGCGTGCCGATCGATTGGTACGCGCAGCTCGTCGCGACGTTGTCCACGCTGCGCGTGTCGCCGAACGGAAATCGCCGCACGCGCGTGGCCGTCGACACCTCCGACGCTCCACTGCTCGCCCTGTTCGACGAATCAGTCGGTGCCCCACCGGATCTCATCAAACCGAACTCCGAGGAGCTGGCCCAGCTCACCGGCCTCGACGCCATCGAACTCGAAAACCCCACGGCCGCGGCCGCAGCCGCCGCTACCCTGATCGACCGCGGCGTCGGCGCGGTGCTGGCCACCCTCGGCGCGGCGGGCGCGGTCCTGGTCACCGCCGGCGACGCGTGGTTCGCCGCGGCCCCACCCATCGTCGCGCGCAGCACCGTCGGCGCGGGCGACTCGGCCCTGGCCGGCTACCTTCTGGCCGACCTCGCGGGCGCCTCCCCCGCAGATTGCCTCCGCGCCGCCGTCGCCTACGGCAGCGCCGCCACCGCGTTGCCCGGCACCGAATTGCCCGGCCGCGCGGACGTTGCGCTCGATGCCGTCACCGCCGACCGCCTCCGCGCCGCCGACCGACCACCGGCCCCCGCATGAGCACCGGCAGATCGCCGGCACCACCCGACCCCGAAACGCCCCTGCCCCACCCCCTCTCCGGAAAGACACGACGATGGCCGATTCGATCATCACTCCCGAACTGATCGCTTTGGGCGCCGACCTCGGCACCGACAAGAGTGCGGTGATCACCGCACTCGCGGGCAATCTCGCCGGTGTGGGCCGCGCAGTCGACGCCGCCGCGGTGGCCGAGGCCGCCTTGACCAGGGAGTCGCAATCGGCAACCGGCCTGCCCGGCGGCATCGCGATCCCCCACTGCCGATCGGCCGCCGTCACCGCGGCGTCGCTGGCCTTCGCCCGCCTCGCCCCCGCCGTCGACTTCGGTGCCCCGGACGGGCCCGCCGACCTGGTCTTCCTGATCGCCGCTCCGGAAGGTGCGGGCGCGGAGCACATGAAGCTGTTGTCGTCGTTGGCTCGTGCGCTGGTCCGGCCTGCCTTCGTCGCCGACCTGCGCGCCGCCGCGACTCCGGACGATGTGGTCGCTCTGGTCGACGGCGTCATCAATCCCCCGCCGGCCACGAGCGGATCCACCACCGCGACAACGTCTTCCACCGCTGCTGCGGCGGGTGGCACAGCAGTGACCGGATCGGCTGGTGCAGCCGAGGCGCCCGCCGTCAGCGCAACGAAATCGCCCTCCGCTGCCGACGGAACCGGTCCGCCCACCGCTAGCGGCGATCCCGGCACGACTCCCGCCTCCGACTCGTCGGCCGCCCGCGGCGGCGCGGCGGCCGCGTCTGGCGTGGCAGCGTCCGGCGGCGCTACGGCAGCCCCCACCGGGGCGGGAGCGGCTGAGGTTGCCACCACGGGCGAGACATCGACCGTCAGCACAGCGAAATCCGGCGCACCGAAGAAGATCGTCGCCGTGACCGCCTGCCCCACCGGCATCGCTCATACCTATATGGCCGCTGATTCCCTGGTCGCCGCGGGCGAACGGGCAGCAGTCGACGTGGCAGTCGAAACCCAGGGCTCGAGCGGCGGCGACAAACTCGATCCGGCCACGATCGCCGCCGCCGACGCCGTCATCTTCGCCACCGATGTCGGCGTGCAGGATCGTGGCCGGTTCGCGGGCAAGCCGGTGATCGAGTCGGGCGTCAAACGCGCCATCAACGAACCCGACACGATGATCGCGGAAGCCGTTGCGGCGAGCGGTGATCCGGGCGCCGCCACCGTCGGCGGTACCACACCCGCGCCCTCGCGGGCAGCGGCCAAGGGCATCGGCTGGGGCACTCGCCTGCGACAGATCCTGCTCACCGGCGTCAGTTACATGATCCCGTTCGTCGCCGCGGGCGGCCTACTGATCGCGCTGAGCTTCCTGCTCGGCGGATACGAGATCTCCGAGAGCGCGAAAACGATCGTGCTCGACAATTCGATCACCGACCTACCCGACGGTGGCCTGGCCACCTATTTCGGTGCCGTGCTCTTCCAGATCGGCTCGCTCGCCTTCAGCTTCCTCGTCCCGGCGCTGGCCGGCTACATCGCCTTCGCGATCGCCGACCGCCCCGGTCTGGCTCCGGGCTTCACGGCGGGCGCGATCGCGGTCTTCGTCGGTGCGGGATTCCTCGGCGGCCTGGTCGGCGGCCTGGTCGCCGGATTCGCCGCCCTCTGGGTGAGCAAACTGCCGGTGCCCGGGTGGGCCCGCGGACTGATGCCGGTGGTGGTCATCCCGCTGCTGGCCTCGGCGATCGTCGGCATCTTGATGTTCGTCCTGCTCGGCAAGCCCCTCGCCGCGGTGACCAACGGACTCACCGACTGGCTCAACGGCCTGTCCGGCACCTCCGCCATCGCGCTCGGTGTGATCCTGGGCGTGATGATGTGCTTCGACCTCGGTGGCCCGGTCAACAAGGCGGCCTATTCGTTCGCCGCCGCGGGGCTGTCGGTCACCGACACCGCGACGCTGCGGATCATGGCCGCCGTGATGGCCGCGGGCATGGTGCCGCCGCTGGCGATGGCCCTGTCGACCGTCCTGCGTCCGCGCCTCTACACCGAGGCCGAACGCGAGAACGGCAAGGCCGCCTGGCTGCTCGGCGCCTCGTTCATCTCCGAGGGCGCTATCCCGTTCGCCGCGGCCGACCCGCTGCGGGTGCTGCCGTCGATGATGGTCGGCGGCGCGGTGACCGGCGGCCTGATCATGGCCACCGACGTCACCCTGAGCGCACCACACGGCGGCATCTTCGTGTTCTTCGCGATCGGGCACCTGGCCTGGTTCCTCGCGTCGCTGGTCGCGGGCACGCTCGTCGCCGCCGCCTGCGTCACCCTCGCCAAGGAATTCACCCGCAAGCAGTCCGTCGCCCCTGTTCTCACCACCGCGTAATCCATTCGCACACAAGGAGATATCCCATGGCCAGCACCACCGTCACCGTCGGCTCCTCGGTCGGCCTGCACGCGCGCCCCGCGGCCCTGATCGCCGAAGCGGTCGGCGCGGCAGGCGTTCCCGTCACCATCGCCGTATCCGGCGGCGACCCGGTGGACGCGGGTTCCGCGCTGATGATCATGACCCTGGGCGCGGGCCAGGGCGCCCAAGTGGTCATTACCAGCGACGATCAGCCCACCCTCGACAAGATCGCCGAACTCGTCGCCAGCGACCTGGACGCCTAGCACGGCTACGACGTTGTCGGCCCGCACTGCCCCACCCACCAGAGTTGGTGGGTGGGGCAGTGCGGGATCGCTCTCCTAGCTCATCTCCCGCTCGACGAAGGCGGCGAAAGCGCGGGCAGGACGGCCGGTGACCTGCTCGACGGTATCGGTCACCCGGTCCTCCGCCCCGCCGCGAATGTCGTCGTCGAGGGCAGCGAGCATGCCGGCGAACTCTTCGGGAATGCCGAATTCGACTATCCGCGTCCGCAACTCCCCTGTCGACAGGTGGCGATGAACGACCGATCGCCCGATTCGCGCGCTGACGATCGCGGCTGCCTCGGCGTAGCTCAGCGCCGCCGGTCCAGTCAGAATATGTTCGCAGTTGTGCGGAACCGGATCCAGAAGTGCGTGTCCGGCGACCGCCGCGATATCGCCCGCGTCGACGAACGGAACACGGCCGTCGCCGGTAGCGGTGGCGATCTCGCCCGCGCGCACACCACGCGCGACCAGATGATCACCAGTGAAGTTCTGCATGAACCACGACGGCCGCAGCACCGCCCACTCGGGAACGCTCTCGCGCACGAGGTCGTAGAGGGCGCCCATTCCCTCCGCCGCCGCAGGCACCGCCGACGAACCGAGCAGTACTACTCGTCGAACACCGTGCGCGACAGCCTCGTCCAGGAACGGCCGCACGACGGCGGCCGGTTCCGCCACACCTACCGGGGCGATCAGGTAGACAGCCGACACCGCCCCGCCCAGAGCCGGTCCGTACGTGCCGGTCTCGCCCCATTCGAAGCGAACGTGAGCGGCCCTGTTCGGTGTGCGAGTCGCCATTCGCACGGTGGCGCCGCGATCGCTCAGCAAGGCCGCGACGCGGCTACCGGTCGTCCCGGTCGCGCCGGTGACCAGAACCTCAGACATCGGATCCGCCGAAGGCCGCGGTGAGCGCTGCGGAGCCACCCATCGCCTCGGCAGCGGCGAGCGGGCTCCAGTAATCCCGATAGCAATGAATCTCGTTGTCGTGCACGGTGATCACGGCGATGTAGCGCATCCGATAGGGAGAATCGGTCGCGACCACGACACCCGTGGCGTCGAACTCGGCGATCACCACCGCCGGGTCGACGGTCTGATGCACACGCCGCTCAGGAATTTCGCGAACATCCAGGATCGAGGGGTAGTCGCGCAGGTACTGCGCGATGGCAGTACGACCGCTCACTCGGTCCGGGTAGCCCGGCGCCGCGAACGGGAATTCCAGCACACCGTCCGCCGACCACAGACCCGCGAATCCTGCCATGTCTTTGGCGAGCAATAGGTCGAGAGCCCGGTCGACGAGTTCGAGTGGGGTCATCGAAACCTCCTGAAATACGGACGATACGGTACCGTCCCGACGCCAACGTACACGGGACGATACCGTCCCGTCCACCCGCTAAACTCTCCACATGACTCGTCGCACCCCGACCGGCGCCGCCGTGCTTCAGCCCGCGATCACCAAATCCATCACCGACGCCGTCCTCGTGGAGCTGGCCGAGCACGGGTACGCCCGGCTGTCCATGGAGGCAGTCGCCAAACGCGCAGGTGTGGGCAAGAGCGCGCTCTACCGACGATGGCCTTCCAAGCAGGACATGGCGATCGCGGTGGTCTCGGAACTGAGCGTAGGGCTGGCTCCAGCGCCCGACACCGGCTCGCTGCGCGGCGACGTGCGGGGAATCCTCGCCTCGATGCTGGAATGGTTGAGCCATCCGCTCTTCTTCCGCATATTGCCCGACCTGGTAGCTGAGATGGCACGCAACCCGGAGCTCGCCGCGGCGATCGAGGCCATGATCGGCATCCCGCGACGCGCCCGCGGCGCGGAGATCCTCCAGCGCGCCGTCGCCCGCGGCGAGCTGTCGCCCGGTCTCGATCTCGAAATCGCACTCGACGTCCTCGCCGGACCGCTCTACTGGCGACTGTCCGTCCGCCGAGGCCGACTCGAGCCCGGCTATCTCGACTCCCTCACAGAGGTGCTGTTGCGCGCCCTCGGCGCCGCAACGGACAACGGAGCACATCCGCAGCCCTAGACGAGATGGGCCCGGAGGCCTGACAGCGCGCGGAGGTCGCTTTCCTTCGCGCGTGACCAGCGCATAAAAAAAGCCCCAGGTCAGAGGGATTTCAATTCCTCTGACCTGGGGCCACTTGTAGCGGGGACAGGATTTGAACCTGCGACCTCTGGGTTATGAGCCCAGCGAGCTACCGAGCTGCTCCACCCCGCGTCGGTGTGAACACAACATTACACACAGGTGAGCGTGGGTGCCAAATCGCGAGGTCAGTGCGGGTTTTCTCGCCTGCGGGCACAATCTCCGACGGGCAACACCGCATCGCGAAGCCTTCGAATGTGGCAGTCATCACACATTTCAGCAATCGGACGAGTCGGTGCCGATTTTCGGTGAGCGGTGTCACTATTACCGCGTGATCCCGAACACATAACGAACCAATAACAGACCGACCGGAATCTAGGTATTCCCACCGGCTATGCAGCGTAAACCTTGAAAAGGCATCTGTTCCAACCATAGAATTCACCCGTTATCAAGATGTGATCGGTATCGATTCATTGGTTAGCGTCTTCTCCATGACTGAGACCCGGAAATTCAGCACCCGCGCCCTTGGCGTCGCCGCCATCGCCGGCGCCCTTGTTGCCGTTCCGTTCGGCCTCGCCACCGGCACCGCCTCCGCCGCCGCCTACAACTGGGACGGAGTCGCTGCGTGCGAGAGCGGCGGCAACTGGGGTATCAACACCGGCAATGGCTACTACGGCGGCCTGCAGTTCTCGCAGAGCACCTGGGCGGCCAACGGCGGCCAGGGCTCGGCGCACAACGCCAGCAAGGAAGAGCAGATCCGCGTCGCGGAGAACGTGCTCGCCAGCCAGGGCGTCGGCGCGTGGCCGCACTGCGGCCAGTACCTGCAGTCGGGCGCGTCCGAGCCCGAGGTCGTCGAGGAGCCCGCCGTCGAACTGCCGGTCCAGCTGCCCGCCCAGGCCAAGACCGATGTCCAGGTCGCCGTCGACCAGGCCAAGGCCGCCGGTCAGGCGCTGGCCGACCAGTACGGTGTCGCGGGCCAGTACCAGGACCTGCTCACCGCCAATGCTCCGCTGATCGCCTCGATCGGCGGCTGATCCACCGTTCCCCCTGCACAAGAAAGGCCCCGTCATCACGACGGGGCCTTTCTTGCCGTTCGGGTGGTTACCGGCCTGCGGCGTCCTGGTACGCCTTCATCGCGACGTCCAGTTCGTCGAGGGCCTTACCGTAATCGGTGAAGTTGCCGCTGCGCATCGCGGTGCGCACCGCCTCGATCTTGCGGCTGACCTCGGCGGCCGCGGCCTCCTGGGTCGGCGAAGTCGCGGACGGTGTGGTGCCCGGCTGCGGCGTCGTCCCGCCGGTAGGCGGCGTGACGGTGCCCTGGTCGACCGGTGGGGTCACTCCCGGCTTAGGCTTCACCGCCGGATCGCCACCGAACGGTGTCGCCAGCGAACCCGCACCCGGCATCACCTGATTCAGTGCCCCGGCCAATGTCGAGTCGTACCCGACCTTCACGCTGCCCGCCGCGTCGCGATAACTCACCAGTACGCGCAGCAGCTGCGGGAACGTCGACGAACCGGTGTTGCGTTCGTTGTAGAACGGTTCGACGTAGAGGATGCCGCCGTCGGCCACCGGCAGCGTGAGCAGGTTGCCGTAGCGGATCTTGTTCGAGTTCGACAGCAGGGTTTTCTCGCGCGACACCGCGTCGGCGGTGGTCATCGAGTTCTGTGTCTGCTGCGGGCCCTGGGTCTGGGAGTCGGTCGGCAACTGCAACACGGTGAACTTGCCGTAGTTCTCGGGATCGGAGCGCACCGAGATGTAGGCCGAGAGGAACTGCCGGTTGTAGCCGACCATCGCCGAGGTCAGGTTGAAGACCGGCTTGGTGGTCTTCGGATCGCCCAGCAGCACGTAGTACGGCGGCTGGTTGAACGTGCCGCCCTCGATCGTCGGATCACTTGGCACCGACCAGAACGCGTTGTTGGTGAAGAACTCACGCGGGTTGTCCACGTGGTACTTCGTCAACATGTCGCGCTGGACCTTGAACAGGTCCTCCGGGTAGCGGAAGTGCGCGCGCAGCTCGGGCGAGATCTCGCTCTGCGGCTTGACCGCGTCCGGGAAGACGCCTCGCCAGGCCTTGAGCACCGGGTCGGTGGTGTCGGTCTCGTACAGGGTGACGGTGCCGTCGTAGGCGTCGACGGTGGCCTTCACCGAGTTGCGGATGTAGCTGACCTCCTTGCGCGGGATCACGCGCCCGGTCTTCTTGTCGATGCTGTCCTCGACCGCGCCGTCGAGCGAGGTCGGCTGAGCGTAGGGGTACTTGTCGAGGGTGGTGTAGGCGTCGACGATCCACTTGATGCGGCCGTCGATCACCGCCGGGTAGGCGTTGCCGTCGGTGGTGAGCCACGGCGCGACCTTCTGCACCCGGTCGCGCGGACCACGGTTGAACAGGATCTTGGAGTCCTCGCTGATCGCGGAGGAGAACAAGATATTGCGCTCGGCGTACTTGGCCGCGAAGGCGAGCCGGTTGAACCAGTTCCCGATCGGCACGCCACCACTGCCGTCATAGGTGAACTGCGCCTCGTCGGAGTCGTATTCGCGCGGCGCCTGGCCCTCGGCGGTGCCGACGATGGCGTAGTCGGGATCGGTCTGGGCGATCAGCTCGCCGTAGTAGATGCGCGGCTGGTCGACCTTGATCTGCTGGTCCTCGACCTTGGTGAACAGGTCGCTCACCATGAACAGCGGATAACCCGAATCGCTGCCGCCCGCGGCACTCTGCGCCTCGGACTGCGGCTTGTTCACCCGGTTGGCGGGCGCGGCGACGAAGCCGTTGCCGTGGGTGTAGACGGTGTGCTGGTTGATCCAGTCCTTCTGGTTGCCCGACAGCGCGGCCGGATGCAGCTCGCGCGCGGCGACGATGTAGTCCTGCAGGTCACCGTTGAGGTTGTAGCGGTCGATGTCCAACGACTCGGGGAAGCCGTAGAAGTTCTTGCGCTGCTGCAGCTGAGTGAAGGTGGGCGAGAGGATATTCGGGTCGAGCAGCCGGGCGTTGCCGATGGTCGCGGCGTCGGCTGGAACCTCGAGCGGGCTCTTCGTGGAGCTGCCCTTGTAGTCCTGATATTCGACTTTGTCGTCGGTGATCCCGTACGCCTCGCGCGTGGCCTGGATATTGCGCTCGATGTACGGACTCTCCTTCTCGGCGGCGTTGGGGCGCACCGAGAACTGTTCGACCACCATCGGCCACACCGCACCGACCAGAATCGACGACAGCACCAACAGCGCCGCCGCCATCGCGGGGACCCGCAGATCGCGCAACACGATCCCGGCGAAGAACGCCATCGCGCAGATCACCGCGATCGACAGCAGGATCAGCTTGGCGGGCAGCACCGCGTTGATATCGGTGAACGAGGGACCACCGAACGTCGGCTCCTTGCGCGTGCTCGACAACAGGTCGTACCGGTCGAACCAATACGCCACCGCCTTGAGCAGCACGAAGATTCCGGCGATCACCGCGAGCTGCACGCGCGCAGCCCTGGTGAGGGTGCCTTCGCGCCCGGCCAGCCGCAGGCCGCCGAACACGTAGTGGGTCACCAGATTCGCGAAGAACGCGATCACCACGGCGACGAACAGCCAGTTCAGCACCATCCGGTAGAACGGCAGATCGAAGGTGTAGAAACCGATGTCGAGTCCGAACTGCGGGTCCTGCTGGCCGAACTCACCGCCGTGCAGGAACAGCTGCACCGTCGCCCAATTCGACTGCGCGACCAGCCCCGACAGCACGCCGAGCAGCACCGGGATGCCGACGCCGAACAGCCGCAGCTTGCTCATCACGGTCGTGCGGTAGCGCGCGATCGGGTCGTTGGGCCCGGCGACGGGCACGAACACCGGGCGCGATCGGTAGGCCAGCAGCAGCGCCGCCCAGACCACAAGGCCGACGAACAAGGCGACGATGACGAACAGGATCACCCGCGTCCACAACACGCCGAGATACACACTGCGATAACCGACCTCACCGAACCACAACCAATTGGTATAGGCGTCGGTGAAGCGGGGCCCGAGCAGCAACAGCGCCGCGAGGACGACTGCCGTCACCAGCAGCACACGGCTGCGTCGGGACAACGAAGGTAAGCCGGTGGGGGGCCGCATGCCCACGGTGCCACTCTCCATGCTCCGGCGGTTCCGCGCCGTGATCGGCGCAGTCACCGCAGTCCGAATGTTGCGGGGTGATCCGTTGCCGGACCGTTGGCGCCCACTCTACGGAAATCGGACACCGTGCAAGCGGCTGGGCCGAAAATGATTGGATGTGCGGGTGACCGAAGACGAGCACGCCGAAGTTCTCCTCGCCCGCTGTGTGCGCGAGGTCGTCGAGTTCGCCGACGCCGAGGGCTGGGGAAACCCGCCGCAGATGTTCGCGTTGGTGCCGACCGCCGACCTGGCCGCTGCCGAACCCGACCTGCAGGATCAGCTCGACGACGGCAGCGAGCTGACCCCTGTTGCCCAGGAAGCCTTTCCCGACGACATCACCGGCGGGTCGATGGCGTTGGACGAGTTCCTGGCCACCACCACCTGGCCGCCCGCGGTCGAGGGCTGCGTGCTGGTGCAGGAGATCGTGGTGCTGCCGCCCGATGCCGAGAGCGATCTCGACGAGGCGCTGGTACCGCTGCTCGCCGACGACGAAGCCGCGGACGCGGCCGGGCGCGCCGCCGCGCACGCGCATCCGGGCCGCCGCGACGCCCGGCTCATCGCGGGCGTATTGCGCCAGGGTGCCACCCTGGTTCTGCTCCAGATCCGCCCCGAGGACGACGACGGCTTCGGCGATCTCGACCTGCGCACCTACCCCAACCTGGCACCGGGCCTGGTCGAGGCCCTGCACCACACCTTGGAATGATCAACCCCGGTGTTCTCGGCGCGCCTGCGCCGATGGACTGACCGGAGGGTGCGACGAAGGAGCGCCCGTAGGGAGGGAAGAGGTGGAGTCAAGCGCCGAGAACCGCGGCACCAGCCGCAGAATATTCAGCAGCTGACGGGTTCGCGGCCCGCGTTGATCTCGGCCAGCGAGGTGATCGCGGTGTCGAGGGTGTCGACCTTCACCAGACGCAGGCCCTCGGGAGCGCGCTGACCGGCCTCGTTGCAGTTGTCGGCGGGGACGAGGAACGTTTCCGCGCCTGCTTCACGCGCCGCGATCATCTTGTACTGGATGCCACCGATCGGGCCGACCTTGCCGTCTTGGTCGATGGTGCCGGTGCCCGCGACGAACTTGCCGCCGTTGAGTTCGCCCGGCGAGAGCTTGTCGATCAGCGAGAGGCTGAACATCAGTCCCGCCGACGGTCCGCCGATATCGGCGAGGTTGAACTCGACCTGCAGCGGCGGACGGCCACCTTCGCCCGGCGTGATGCCGAGGTAGCCCTTGGCCTCGTCGCCGGGGCGAGGGGCGAGGGTGATCGGGGTGGTCTGCTCGGTGTCGCCGCGACGGTAGACGACGCTGATGGTCGTGCCGGGGCCCTTGGTGCCGACGATGTCGATCACATCCTTGGGCGTGGCGATCGGGGTGCCGTCGATGCTGATCAGCTCGTCGCCGACTTCCAGCACGCCCTTGGCCGGGCCCTCCTCACCGAGTCCGCGGACCAGCACGACGGTCGGCATCTTCAGATAGTGCAGCGCGGCGACCTCGGCATCGCTCTCGGAATCCTTGAAGTCCTGCTGATTGGACTTGTCGACCTCCTCGCGTGACACGCCGGGCGGATACACCTCGGCGCGCGGCACCAGACCGTGCTCGCCGCTGACCCAGAACCCGAACGCCTCGAACAGGTTCAGCCCGTCGCGCACCGAAACGGTCGTCATATTGAGCTGCCCGCTCGTGGGATCCAATGGCGCGCCGGTGACGTCGACCACCGGCTTACCCTCCACCTGGCCGAGGGTGTCGAAGGTGGGGCCGGGGCCAAGCGCGACGAACGGCACGGTGACCACGCTGCCGGCCACGCCGAGCACGAGTACGGGGACTAGGGCGACGATCAGGGTGAGGATCCGACGATTCACTCGGACCACAGTAGTGATCAACGACCGTGACCGACGGCAGTGGCACGCATTTGCGCGGGGGCGAAGCCGCGCGATTTCGCGATGCGCGAACACCGAAGCCCCAGGGGTCCCGCGTAACGTAAGAGGTATGAGCGATCTCCCCTTCGGCTTCTCGACCGGCGACGACGACGATTCCGGCAAGCGTCGCGACGAGGGCAACGGACCTGGCGGAAACGATCCGTTCGGGTTCGGCGCGGGCGGCGCCGGTGGTGCGGGCGGGTTCGATCCGTCGCAGCTGGGCCAGATGCTGAGCCAGCTCGGGCAGATGATCAGCGGCATGGGCCAGGGCATGGGCCCCGGCGGCTCGCAGTCCGGGCCGGTCAACTACGACGTCGCCAAGCGCCTCGCGCGCCAGCAGCTCGGCTCCACCATCGCCCCGATCGCCGCGAGCACCACCACCGCGGTGACCGATGCGGCGCACCTGGCCGAACTGTGGCTCGACGGCGCCACCGTGCTGCCCGCCGGCGCCACCAAGACGGTCGCGTGGACACCGAACGACTGGATCGAAGAGACGCTGCCCACCTGGAAGCGCCTGTGCGATCCGGTGGCCGAGCAGATCTCCGGCATGTGGACAGCGCAGTTGCCCGAGGAGGCCAAGCAGTTCGCCGGGCCGATGGTCGGCATGCTCGGCCAGATGGGCGGGCTGGCATTCGGTTCCCAGCTCGGTCAGGCGCTCGGCCAGCTGGCCAAGGAGGTACTGACCTCCACCGATGTCGGTCTGCCGCTCGGCCCGGCCGGTACCGCGGCGCTGCTGCCGACAGCGATCTCGGCGTTCAGCGAGGGGCTCGAGCAGCCCGAGAGCGAGATCATGGTGTTCCTGGCCGCCCGTGAGGCCGCCCACCAGCGGCTTTTCGCGCATGTGCCGTGGCTGCGTCAGCAGGTGCTCGGCGCCGTCGAGGACTACGCGCGCGGCATCAAGATGGACTTCTCCGCGATCGAGGAGGCCGCGCAGGGCATCGACCCGATGTCGCTGAGCGACCCGTCCAAGCTGGAGGAGCTGCTCTCCCAGGGCACGTTCGAACCGCAGACCACACCCGAGCAGAAGCAGGCACTCGAGCGCCTGGAGACCCTGCTGGCGCTGATCGAGGGCTGGGTCGACGTCGTGGTCGCCGACGCGGTGGGTGAGCGCCTGCCCGGCGCGAACGCGCTGTCGGAGACGCTGCGCCGCCGCCGGGCGACCGGTGGACCCGCCGAGCAGACCTTCGCCACGCTCGTCGGGCTGGAGTTGCGACCACGCAAGGTTCGGGAGGCGTCGGCGCTGTGGCGGCGGCTGACCACCGATGCGGGGATGGAGCGGCGCGACAAGGTGTGGGAGCACCCCGACCTGCTGCCCGACTCCACCGACCTCGACTCTCCTGCCGGGTTCATCGACTCGGTGATCGGCGGCGGCACAGGCGCTTTCGACGACCCGATGGCCCAGCTGGCCGAGACCGAGGCGCGTGAGCGTGACGCCGCCAAGCTCGACAAGGCCGATTCCGACGAAACCCCGCGTGACGAGGGCGATTCCGACCCGGATTCCGGCGCGGGCAAGTCCTGATCGGCGCCGCCACCGAGGTCGGTGAGAAAACTTCCGATCTCGGTGGCGCAACACGGTCGCGCGGCTAACGATCGTCCGGAATCAGTGCGCTGACCCGCCGTACACAGGCTGTTCACAGTTCGAAGACGGCGGTCCGACACGCCGAAAGCCTGTGGATAACTACGCTTTCGGCGCAGGTCGCGGTGGGTCCGGGTGCCGATACTTCTGGCATGACGACCACCTCTCCACTGCGCGGGCCGATGCTCCACCCGCGAGTGACCACCCTGGTTCGCCCGTCCGGCACGGTCCAGCTCGGCTGGGACCCCGAACGCGCGCTGCTCCTGGAAACCACCGACCACGACACCGGGACCGTGCTCGCCTTTCTGCGGCTGCTCGACGGCTTGCAGTCGCGGCCCCAGATCATCTGGCGCGCGGGCGAATTCGGGATCAGCCCCGACCGCACCATGGGCATGCTCACCGCGATCGAACGCGCGGGCCTGCTGCTCGAACCCGAACCCAAACTGGGCAAGATCCGCGGCATCACGGTGCACGGCCTCGGCCCGCTCTCCGATGCCGTGGCGATCGGATTGCGGCGCATGGGTTTTCGCCCTACCCGCTCGCGCGAGTATCGGCCAGACACTCCGGTCGGTGCCGCCACCGGCGATCTGGTGGTGCTCACCGACGCATTGATGATCGACCCCGGACTTTCGGTGGATCTGGTGCTGCGCCGGGTGCCGCACCTGCAGGTGCGGGTCCGCGACGGGGTCGGCGTCGTCGGACCGCTGGTATTGCCCGGCGAGACGAGCTGCCTGCGCTGTGCCGATCTGACCCGGGCCGGATTCGATACCGACTGGCCGCATCTGGCCGCCCAGCTACTCGGCCGCACCGGGCACGCCTCGCCCGCAGGCATCGCGGCCACGACCGCGCTGGCGCTCGGCGAACTCGAGGCGATCATCGCCTGCTCACCACGGCGGGCACCGCGCACCCTCGACGCCACCGTGGAACTGGATCTCGACACCCACGAGATCCAGCGTCGACCGTGGCTACCGCATCAGGACTGCGGCTGCCGGAACATGACCGCCCGCGCACCGGGGACCGCACGGTGACATGCGTCGCATCGACGGGTGTGAGCATTCTTATGGCACACACCCCGCGGGTTCGGCCATGATGGGTAGCGTGTCCGAGATCGTGCGCCGCAGTACCAGCCGCAACGCCAAGATGGCCAAGATTCCGCTCGGCATCGCCGGACGAGCCGCAGTCGGGTTCGGTAAGAAGCTCGTCGGTGGTGACAAGAAGCAGATCAACGCGAATCTGAACCAGAAGGCCGCCGAGCAGCTGTTCACCGTGCTCGGCGAGCTCAAGGGCGGCGCGATGAAGTTCGGGCAGGCGCTGAGCGTGATGGAGGCCGCCGTCCCGGAGGAATTCGGTGAGCACTACCGCGAGGCGCTCACCAAGCTGCAGGCCGCGGCACCGCCGATGCCCGCCGAGACGGTGCATCGCGTGCTCGACCAGCAACTAGGCACCAAGTGGCGGGAGCGTTTCACCTCCTTCGACGACACCCCGGCCGCCTCGGCCAGCATCGGTCAGGTCCACCGCGCCGTGTGGTCCGACGGACGCGCGGTGGCGGTGAAGGTGCAGTACCCCGGCGCCGACGACGCGCTGCGCGCTGATCTGAAAACGCTCTCCCGGATGACCGGACTGCTCTCCTCGGTGATCCCCGGCGCCGATGTGAAGCCGCTGCTCGCCGAGATCACCGAGCGCACGGAGGAAGAACTCGACTACCGCATCGAGGCCGCCAATCAGCGCCGGTTCGCCGCCGCGTTCGACGGGCACCCCACCATCGCGGTCCCGAAGGTGGTGGCGGGTTCCCCGAAGGTGATCGTCACCGAATGGCTGGACGGCACGCCGGTGTCCGCGCTGATCAAGGCAGGTGCCGAGGATCCAGCGGGCACGCTGGCGCAGCGCAACCGGATCGCCGAGCTGATGGGGATCTTCCATTTCAGCTCGCCCGAACTGGTCGGCCTGCTGCACGGCGACCCGCACCCCGGCAATTTCCTGGTGCGGGCCGACGGCACCCTGGCGGTGCTCGACTTCGGGGCCTGCGCGCCGATGCCCGACGGCTTCCCGGAGATTCTGGGCCGAATGCTGGCCCTGGCCGTCGCTGACGAGCACGCCGCGCTCACCGAACTGCTCTACGAGCACGGCTGGGTCATTCCGGGGCGGAAGGTGACCCACGAGGAGATCGAGGCGTACCTGCGCCCGTTCAGCGACCCGATTCGCACCGACACGTTCCACTTCACCCGCACGTGGATGCAGCGGGTGGCGGGCAAGGCCTCCGAGTTCTCCAGCCCGGAGATGAAAACCGCTCGCGCCCTGCAACTCCCGGCCGAGTACCTGACCGTCTTCCGGGTGCTCGGCGGCTCGGTCGGCATCCTGGCGCAGCTCGACGCGGAACTCGGCTTCATGAACCTGGTTCGCACCTGGGTGCCGGGCTTCCGCGCCGAACAAGCTTCGTAGGCGTCCACCTCGATCGAGGCGATCGCCGAGTCGGGCGGGGACCGATCCCGGGTCCGCGCAAGGTCTTCGGCGAACGCCCGATCCTAGGCCGGTGGCGTCTGCTGGGCGGGTGACTCCGCACTGTCCGTTCCCTTGTCCACGGCGATCGCGACCTGCGCGCCCTGGAATTCACCGGCGGTACCGACCGTGGTGACCGCGATTTCGTCCACCGATCCGACGAGATCATCCACGTGACCCGCGGCCGGATCTCGCTGATCGCCGACGACACCGCACACGAGCTCAGCGCCGGCGACACCTACTACTGCCGCGCGGGCGAGAAGCACAGGTGGTGGGCGCACTCCCCGCACACCACCACGCTGGTCCTCGCCGTCGCCGACGGGCGCACCGTGAAGCGCACCTCCCGCCTATGACAAAACGAACCGCTCACCATGACGAGGTGAGCGGTTCGCTTGCGGTACAACCCTTTTCCCGGGTTCATGCCATGATCGCGACCTTGCGCGGGCGACCACGGGGACGCTTGCGGGCGATCACGACACCCTGGTCGAAGATCTCACCGCCCCACACGCCCCACGGCTCGCCGCGGTCGATGGCCGCCGTCAGGCAGGTCTTGCGGATCGGGCAGGCAGCGCACAGTTCCTTGGCCTGCTCGAGATCGGTGGGGCTCTCGGCGAACCACAGATCGGGGTTTCCGCCCCTACAGGGCAGAGTCTTGGTGACCTCACGGACGCGAGGGGTCTGCGCCACGGTTCGGCATGTCACGTCAGTAGTGGCCGTCGGCCAGTCCTGGGCGGTGAACACGTCGTTCTCCTTCAGCTCGTTTGCAGCGGTCGAATGTTCGGTGTGCGAACCCGGTGCCTACGGCTGAGGAGCCGAAATAAATATGGCCACGGATTTCGCTTCTCGCGATCCGTGGCCAGGAGGTGTGGGAGGTTTCCCTACCTACTTCGACATTTCTGTCGATTCCTGATCACGGTCGCTGGGTGGACGCGGAGGCGGATTGCACCGACGAACGCCGGTGCGTAACCGGCTTCGTCGGCGGGTGCTGCCGGTGCCGGAACGGCGGTCGGCTGCCAACCCACGCTGGGCTTGTCCTGGAGGAGATGAATCGAAGTTTTGGCATCGCCGCCGGACAGGCCGGTCCCCTGCAGAGCGAGGACCCCCCGGGAGGCGGACATGACAAAGTCGTTCACCAGGACGCGATTGGTCATCGCCTCGAACGTGGTGTTCGTATTCGTGTTCATGTGTCTGCCTCCCTCCTGAACTCGTGTGTGAACAATTACCGCGCACCGGGATCACTCTCGGTGCGTGTTCTCCACCATAGGCAATGATCGAGAACCTAACAACTTATTTTCTACCTGGGGTTTTGTGCCGTTGCTCGCAAACGTGAGGCAACGATGGCGAGCACGTCGGCACCGTAGTCCTTGATCTTCTGCGGGCCGATCCCGGCGATGGCCGCGAGCGCGGCGTCGTCGGCGGGCAGCTGTTCGGCGATCGCGGTGAGGGTGGTGTCGGTGAACACCACGAAGTCGCGCCTGCGCAGGGCTTCGGCCTTCTCGGCTCGCCATTCCCTCAGTGCCTCGAGCAATTGCGGGTCGGCTTCGCCCGGACAACGCTTGCAGCGGCCGAGCATGGTGGCGTAGGTGCCGAGCAGTGGCTTGAGGCACACGCGGCAGAGCGGGCGCTGGGACTCGGCCGATCTCGGGACCTCGGCGGCGACGCGGGTGGCCGGGGAACTGTCCGGAATCAGCCCGGTGAGGAACCGCGAGCGGGTGACCGGGCGCGAGTCGCCACCGGCTTGGAGCCGTCGCTGGGTCCACGACAGACTCAGATGTTCGCGTGCCCGCGTGACCCCGACGTAGAGCAGCCGCCGCTCCTCTTCCAGGCCCGCCTCGTCGACGGATCCGCTCTTCTTGCCGAGCACGTGGAAGATCGGCAGCGTGCCGTCGGTGAGCCCGGCCAGGAACACCGCGTCCCATTCCAGACCCTTCGCCGCGTGCAGCGAGGCCAGGGTGACACCGTCGACGGTGGGCGGATGTTTGGCCTCGGCGCGGGTCGCGAGCTCGCGCAGCAGCGAGGTGAGGTCCAGCTCGTCGTCGTGGCTGACCAGCTCCTCGGTGAGCTGCACCAGCGCCAGCAGCGAGGACCAGCGTTCCTTCGCCTGCGCACCGGCCGGCTCCTCCGCGGTGAGCCCGACCGGCGCCAGCGCGGCCCGCACCAGCGAGATCAGCGACGAACCACTGCGCGCCTCGTCGGGCAGGTCGTCGCGCGCGTCGGCCTGACGCAACGCCGAGATCGCCTGCCGCACCTCCTGCCGGTGGAAGAACCCCTCGCCACCGCGCACCTGGAACGGGATGGCCCGCTCGCCGAGCACCTGTTCGAACGGTTCCGAGAGCGCGTTGGTCCGGTACAGCACCGCGATTTCCGACGCGGGCGTCCCGTCGGCGATCAGCTTCTGGATCCGCCCCGCGACAGCGACGGCCTCGGCCCTCGCATCGGCGTACTCGGCGAATTCCGGTTCGGGACCGTCCGGCCGCTGGCCGATCAGGGCCAGCCGGGTGCCCGCGATGCGTCCGCGCGCGGCACCGATGACCTGGTTGGCCAGCGACACCACCTGCGGTGTCGACCGGTAGTCGCGTTCGAGCCGCACCACGGTGGCGTCGGGGAAGCGCCGGGAGAAATCGAGCAGGTAGGACGGGGTGGCGCCGGTGAACGAGTAGATGGTTTGGTTCGCGTCACCGACGACGGTGAGGTCGTCGCGCTCGCCCAGCCACGCGTCGAGTACCCGCTGCTGCAGCGGCGTGACGTCCTGGTATTCGTCGACGACGAAACTGCGGTAGCGACCCCGGAATTCGTCGGCGACGGACGGGTAGTCCTCGAGCGCGGCCGCGGTGTGCAGGAGCAGGTCGTCGAAGTCGAGCAGCAGCCCGTCGGCGGAGGCCTTCGCGGATTCGTAGCCCTGATACACCTCTGCCACCTTGGCCACGTCTACCGGCGCGTCGCGATGGTGCCGGGCGGCCGCGGCCGGATAGTCCTCCGGCGCGATCAGTGAGGCCTTGGCCCATTCGATCTCGCTGAGCAGGTCACGCACCATTTCGGTCGAGGCGCGCAGGCCCGCCCGTTGCGCGGCCTGCGAGACCACCGGGAACTTGCTGTCGAGCAATCGCCACGGCACGTCACCCACCACCTGCGGCCAGAAATACCGCAGTTGCCGCAGCGCCGCGGCGTGGAAGGTGCGCGCCTGCACCTGGCCCGCGTCGCCCCCGAGGCCCATCGTGCGCAACCGGTTGCGCATCTCCCCCGCCGCCCGTGCCGTGAAGGTGACGGCGAGCACCTGGTCGGCCTTCACATGCCCGCCCGCGATCAGGTGCGCGATCCGATGCGTGATCGTCCTGGTCTTGCCGGTCCCCGCACCTGCGAGAACGCACACCGGCCCCCGTGGTGCCCGCACCGCGGCGGCCTGTTCCGGGTCGAGGGCGGTGAGATCGAGTACTGGCACGCGCACCATCATGACAGCGCCCCCCGACAACTTACGGCGACGCCCGCCGAATCCGTCGCGACGATCCGGCGGAGCCGTGCCGGAGTGGCCAAGGAACACAACGTCACCCTGCGACGTTGCACATCGCGTGACTGAAGCAACCACAGATCTGACGATGTACTCGACCACGTGGTGCGGCTACTGCCGGCGCCTGCGGACCCAGCTCGACGAGGCCGGTATCACCTACACGGTGATCGACATCGAGGACGATCCCGCTTCGGCCGAGTTCGTCGGCAGCGTCAACAACGGCAACCATGTCGTGCCGACGATCAAGTATCGCGACGGCTCCACCGCGACCAACCCGTCGCTGGCCGCGGTCAAGCAGGCATTGGCCGCCCAGCAGGCCTGATTCGCCGAGTCAGTCCGCCCAGGACTCGATGATCGATCGCGCGATCGAGATGGATCCGGGCACGAGTAGTCGTGCGCCGGGTTCCCTCGCCGACCAGTCGCCGACCCGCAGCGCGGCGCGGACCTCGGCGCGGGTGAACCAGTGCGCTTCGGCGATCTCGCCATCGGAGAACACGAGTTCCTGAGCGGGGTCGCCCACCGCGGCGAAGCCGACCATCAGCGAGCGCGGGAACGGCCACGGCTGACTGCCGAGATAGTGGATCTCGCGCAGATCGACGCCGACCTCCTCGCGGACCTCGCGTTCCACACAGTGTTCCAGCGACTCACCCACCTCGACGAAACCGGCCAGCAGCGAGAACATCGTCTCCGGCCAGCTCTGCTGACGGGCGAGCAGCACGCGATCGGCACCGTCGTGGACCAGGCAGATCACGGCCGGGTCGATCCGCGGGAACTCTTCCTCGCCCGCGGCCGTGAGTCGCGACCAACCGCCGCGCGCCGAGGTGGTCGCCGTGCCGTCGCCACCGTGGAAGCCGGCCCGGTCGTGCCAGTTGAGCAGCGCGTACGCGGTGGACAGCAGTTCGGCGGTGAAGTCGTCGACAGCGCCGAGCGTGCGCAGGTCCTTCAGCGTGCCGTCGAGTTCGGGCGCACGCACCGCCCACAGGTGACTGCCGTCGACAACGCCGAGGAACACTGCCCCCTCGCCGGGCTCGGCGGCCACCGAAACAGCGGTCTCGAGGACGATCTTGTCGCCCTCCACCCGCACTTTCCCGCGCGCGTCGACCCGCAGGATCTTCGCTTTCCCCCACCCTTCGCGCAGGGCGCCAGGATCGAGCCGGGCGTGCTCGGCCCGGTCGATGGTGGAACGTGACAGCAGCGGAACGTCTTTCAGCCGGAACGACACGATGCCGAGCATAGTGGGGCGGGCTGACTACTTTCCGCTGCGGCGGATATAGAGCAGTTTGTCCGCGGCCTCGAGTGCGTCGGACTCGGGTTCGCCGACGCGGATCAACGCGCCGTTGCGCACCACACCGAGCACGATGTCGCTGAGGTGACGCGGCGATCCACCCACTTCGCTCTCCTCCACCTCACGTTCGGCGACAGCGAAGCCCTCCTCGGGCGTGAGCAGGTCCTCCATCATCTCCACGACCGTCGGTGTGGTGGTGGAGATGCCGAGCAGCCTGCCCGCGGTCTCCGAGGACACCACGACCGAGTCGGCGCCGGACTGGCGGACCAGGTGGGTGTTCTCCGCTTCCCGGATGGCCACGGAGATCTTGGCTGTCTTGTTCAGCTCACGCGCGGTGAGCGTGACCAGCACGGCGGTGTCGTCGCGATTGGTGGCGACGATGACCGCGGCGGCGCGCTGCACGCCGGTCAGCCGCAGCACATCGGATTTGGTCGCCGAACCGTGCACGGTCACCAAACCCGCGGCGGCCGCGGCCTCGAGCGCCACGGGATCGGTATCGACCACGACGATGTCGGAAACCGCCACCCCGTCACCGACCATCGCATCGATCGCGGTCCGGCCCTTGGTGCCGTAGCCGACGACGACGGTGTGATTACGCACGGTGTGCCTCCATCGCTGAATCTTGAATGCCTGCCGCGACCGTTCGGTCAGCACGCCGAGCGTGGTACCGACCAACACGATGAGGAACAGGACGCGCAGTGGGGTGATGACGATGATGTTCACCAGTCGCGCCGACGGGGTCACGGGGGCGATGTCGCCGTAGCCGGTGGTCGACAGTGACACCGTCGCGTAGTACATCGCGTCCAGGAACGACAGCTCGTCGCCGGTGTTGTCGCTGTAGCCGTGGCGGCCGACATAGACCACGGTCGCCGCGGTGAACAGCAGCGCGATCGCGAAGAGCACGCGGCGGGTGAGCGAGACCCACGGACTGGACTGCGCCGCCGGGATCCGCAGCAGACCGACCAGGGCATAGTCGGGACTGCTACTCAACCCGATCGGGTTGCGCGTGTCACCGAACATGCTGCTCCTGTAATTTTGGCGGCTGGCGCCGCGGGTTTTCGGCCTCGGCGGCTGCGCCGCCTGGTGACCGGCCTTGTTCACCTCGAGCGATCGTCAGACTATCGGCTCACTCGGGCTCGTGGGGAACGGTGTCGGTGTTTTCCGGTGCGGCGTCGCGGATGAGGCGTTCGAGTTCGGCGGGGCCTGCCAGTCGGTCCGGGGCGATGGTGCGGCCGGAGCGGATGTAATGGAATGCGGCGCCGACTCGTTGGAGCATTCGGGCCTCGGTGTCGTTGGTGCGGGCGGCCATCAGGCGGGCCCAGGCCAGGCGGTAGACGGCGAGCTGCATGGCGACGGCGGGTTCGTCGGCGGGGCCGGGTTCGGCGCCGGTCTTCCAGTCGACCACGATCCAGCGGCCACCGGGTTCGGCGAACACGGCGTCCATGCGGCCACGAATCACGGTGCCCGCGATGCTGGTTTCGAACGGCACTTCCACGTCGACGGGGTTGCGGTGTGCCCACGGTGAACGACGGAAGGCAGCCTGCATGGCGGCGAGTTCCTGGTCGGCGCGACCCATTTCGCCGGTGCTGTCGGCGGCGCCGGGTAGTTCGTCGAGGCCGAGCAGTTGTTCGGTGCCGAACCAGGATTGCACCCAGGCGTGAAAGGCGGTGCCGCGCCGGGCCATCGGGTTCGGGGGGTACGGGAGCGGGCGGCGAAGGCGGGCGGCAAGGCGAGTCGGGTCGGCGCGAAGTTCGACGAGGGCGGTGGCGGGGAGTTGGCCGGGGAGTTCCACCTGCTGCTCGGCGAGTTCGGCGGCGGTGAACTCGGCGAGCAGGGCGTCGACGTCGGTGGCCCAGCCCTCCGGGTCGTCGTCATCGACCCCACCTTCGGGCTCGACGTCGTCCGGTCCGACGCCGGTGATTCGCTCGTCGTCGGGATCCATCGGCCCGCCACGTAACCGGTCGAGTGCCACGCGCACCAGTGCGGCGCCCTGTTCGATGGGGTCGCGGCGGTTGCCGAGTGGGTCGCGTGGCCAGTGGGCGGTCGGCGGGTTGTCGGCGAAGGGGTTCACCGCGTCCGGTGGCGGCTTGTCGTCCCAGCGGGCGATGGTGGCGACACCGTAGGCCGCGTTGTCCGGGTTCTCGTTCGCCTCTTTGAGTTCGAGCAGGAAGTCCGATGGGCCCTTCTGCGACGTGCCCGTCTCCGGCCAGTAGTAGGCCGAAACCAGCAGTACCCGTTCGGTTCTGGTGAGGGCGACATAGAACAGGCGCCGTTCCTCGTCGAGGCGGCGGCTCTTGAGCGCTGCCTTGTGGTCGGCGATCGCGTGCTCGAGTTCGGAGCGGTCGCCCGCGGTGCTCAGATCGAGCACCGGCACGCCCTCGGCCGCGTCCGGTTGAGCGCGGTCGCCGCGCAGGGTGGTGGGGAGTTCGGTGAGCGCACCGAGCCAGGTGCTCAGCGCGGTCGTCGACGGGAACACCGTGGCGCTCACGTGCGGGACCGCGACGACTTCCCACTCGAGGCCCTTGGCGGCGTGCACGGTGAGCACCTGCACGCGGTCGCGCGCTACTTCGACTTCGCCTGGCTCCAAACCGTTTTCGACCGATTCGGCCGCGGTGAAGAAGGCGAGCAGGCCGCTCAGCGAGGCCCGGGAGTCGGCCGCGTACCCGGCGACCACCTCGGCGAACGCATCGAGGTGCTCGCGGCCCGCGCCACCGCCGGCGATCGCGCGTCTGGCCTGTGTCTCGACGCCGACGCCGATGGTGCGTTCGACATCGGCGACGAGCTCCACCAGCGGCTGCCCACTGCGCTCGCGCAGCGCCGCGAGCTCCTCGCTCAACGCGGCGATCCGCGCGAACCCCGCCTCCGAATATCGGTCGGCCGCACCGGGATCGGCGATGGCATCGGCGAGACCCGCCTTCTCGGTCGGTTCGGGTGCCACCTCACGCAGCGCCGTCGCGAGTCCGGCGGCGTCGGTGATGGCGTCGGTGGCGCCCGATACGCTGCCGATGGACAACATCCGCGCACGCTCGGCCAGCGCGGCCAGATCCGTCACCCCGATCCGCCACCGGGCGCCGGTGAGAATCCGCACCGCCGCGCTCCCGGTTCCCGGTTCGGCGATCAACCGCAGCGTGGCGACGATATCGGCGACCTCCGGCGTCGCCAGCAGCCCACCGAGCCCGACGATTTCCACCGGCAACCCCTGCTCACGCAGCGCCTCCGCCAGCGGTGCCGCATCGGCGTTGCGCCGAATGAGTACCGCCGAGGTAGGCGGTGGCGCCTCGTTCTCCCGCGCCGTCGCCCACTCGCGCGCGATCCGTTCGGCGATCCAATCACGTTCCTGCGCAATGGTTTCCGTGAGCGCGAACTCGACGACCCCCGCATCCGACTGCGGCTTGGCCCGCAACGCGTCCACCGTCGCTCCACCGGCCGCTCGCGCCACCATCCGCAACGGGTCGGCCACCAGGTTCGCCAACGCCAGCGCCTCGGGCGGATTCCGCCAGCTGGTCAGTAGCGGCAGCACCGGCGCGGGCACCCCTGGCGCAGCGGGGAAGTCGGCGGCGAACCGCGGCAGGTTGGCCGCGGACGCACCGCGCCACCCGTAGATGGACTGCATCGGATCACCCACTGCGGTCACCGCGAGCGCCGATGCCGACTTCACGGATTCGCCTGCCGCACTGCGTTCTACGGAGGCAACATCCCGCTCGGTGGGTCCGACCCCTGTTCCTTTCGTGTCGCCCGCTGCTCGGTCACGGTGACCGTCTGCCACAGCGCTGACAGAACCGCCGGCCGACTCATCGTCGCGGCTGCCCATGTCGGCATCCGGCACCGCGCCCGCGGCACCGGCGCCATGCCCTCGGGAGGGCGAATCGTGATCTTCCACCGCGAACAGACCATCGGCCTCGTGCGCCCGAGCAGCCGGCGCCTCGCTTCGAAGCCGCACCGGATGCCTGGTCCGATCCTGTCGCACCGCTGCGGCATTGCCGAACAATGCGGACAGCAACACCCGTTGCGCGTGCCCGGTGTCCTGGTATTCGTCGAGCAGCACCAGTTTGAATCGAGCGCGCTCGGCGGCGGCGACTTCGGGGTGGTCGACGGCCAGTTGTGCTGCCAGCGACATCTGGGAGCCGAAATCCAGTGCGCCGCGGCGGTTCAGGGCTTCGGCGAGCTGACGGACCAGCGGCAACAGCGCCACCCGCTCACGTTGGGCCTCCACCACGTTGGTCAGCGCCTGGCTCGGGCCGCCGCGTTGCCGGGGACCCGCGGGCAGCGTGTAGACGAGCTTCTCCAGCTCCGCGTGCGCCTCGGCCAGTTGCTCCGGTTCCACCAGGTGTTCGGCGAGCTGCCCCGAAAGGGCCAGCACGGCTTCGGTCACCGAGACCGGCGTGCGGTCGGTGTCGAGGTCGCCGTCCCAGGACCGCACCACCTCGTGCGCGAGCTGCCACAGCTGGGTCTGGGTGAGCAGCGCCGCCGAGGGCTCCACCGGCAGCAGCAGCCCGTGCGCGGTGAGCAGTCTGCCCGCGTACGAGTGATAGGTGCTGATCTCCGGCTCGGCTCCGGCGACGATCGTGCGCAACGCACCGCTGGGGTCGATCTCGCGCAGCAGGGGCGCGCCCGCCAACCGTGCCAGTCGGGTCCGGATCCGAGAAGTCAACTGCTGAGCGGCTTTTCGGGTGAAGGTCAGCCCGAGCACCTCGTCCGGGGCGACCAACTGGTTGGCCACCATCCACACCACTCGCGCCGCCATCGTCTCGGTCTTGCCCGCACCCGCGCCCGCGACGACCAATGTGGGCCCTGGCGGCGCGGCGATCACCGCCGACTGCTCAGCGGTCGGGGGTGGCAGGCCGAGCGCGTCGGCCAACCGCTGCGGGGTGACGCGCACGCCGCTCACTCGTCGGTCACCTGCCGTCCGGTGTCCTGCACCGGGCAACTGCCGGCGACCGGGCAATGCCTGCACCCGTCGTTGCGCACCGCCAGGTAGCCCGGCCCGCGCGTGGCATCGGCTGCATCGTGAATGGTGGTGCGCCACTGGTCGAGTCCGTCATTGTCCAGCGGGCTTTGCGTTCGTTCCGCGGCACCGGTTTTCGTACTCGACTTGGCGACGTACACCAGTCGCGCACCGCCGGGTTCGACCGCGGGCGCAGGCTCGTCCGATTCCTCCTCGAGCGCGCCGTGCGCGGCCGCCACCTGGTAGGTGGCCAGCTGAGCGTGCTCGGCGACGGCCTTCGCGCTGACCGGCGTCTTGCCCGTCTTCACATCGACGATGACGAAGCGCCCCTGCGCATCTCGCTCCAGCCGGTCGATCCGGCCCCGAATACGCACGGCCCGTGCGCCTTCCGTCCGCGCGGGCAACACGCAGTCCACCGGGACCTCCACCCCGGCCTGGGTGAGCTCACCGCGCGTGGTGCGCACCCAGGCGAGGAAGGTCTCCAGCATCGTCTCGGTGCGGCGCAGTTCCTGGCGCGAATGCCAGCCGTCGGCCGGGTCGATCGCTTTCCATGCCTGGTCCAGCGCCGCCCGCACCTGCGTCTGCGGCACATCGCCCGCCAGCGCCTGCACGAGTGTGTGCACGAGATTGCCCTTCACGGCGTGCGGGTTGTCGCCGTCGGTGCCGCCGTGCCGTTCCAGCGCCCACCGCAGCGGACAGGTGCGCAGCAGTTCGACCGTGGAGGGTGAGAGCCCGATCGGCGAATCGTCGTCGTCCCAGAGCTCGCGCTGCGAGCTGAGTTCGGCGGTGCCGTACCAGTCGCCGGGGTCGGTGCCCGGCACGCCCGCGTCGGCCAGCCGCGCCAATTGCCGTGCGGCCCGGTCGCGACGGCCGGGTTCGGCCCCCGGATCGCATACCACCCCGCGCAGTTCGGCGACCAGCGCGTGCATCACCAGCGCGCGCCCTGGATCGGCGACCGGCAGCGCGCCCGGTTCGCCGTTGTCGTCGTCGCCGACGAGTTCGGCGAGAAACCGCGACGGCACCAGATCCTGGTCTCCCGCGGCGGATTCGACCGCGGTGACCAACAGCGACTGTCGCGCCCGGCTGCACGCCACCAGCAGCAACCTGCGTTCCTCGGCCAGGATCGGTGCCGCCCGGCTCACGGTCGCGCCCGGATCGACCCCGGCGACCAGGTCGACGAGATCCTCGGTGTGCAACAGCGTGCCCCGGGAGCGCGGATTCGGCCAGATGCCTTCCTGCACAGCAGCTACCGCGACCACGTCCCATTCCCGGCCCGCGGCGGCGTGCGCGCTGAGCAAGGTCACCGCGTCACCTTCGGCGGTCAGTGGTCTGCCCTGTTGCGGAAGTTGCTGGTGCAGCAGGTATTCGACGAACCCGTCGATGCTCGCTTTCGGCAGCCGGTCGACGTAGGCCGCCGCGGCATCGAACAATTCGACGGCCGCGTCGAGGTCGCGGTCGGCCTGCATACCCGAGGCGCCGCCGCGCCGCGACTGCCGGAACCAGCGCCGCTCCAGTCGCGAACTCGTCCACAGTGTCCACAGCACATCTTCGAGACCCAGCCCTGCGGCCTGGGTCTGCTTGGCCTTCGCCACCGCACGCAGCACCCGGCGCAACGGTGCGGCTTCGACTTCGGTGAGCCCGTCGAGAAGTCGCTGTTCGCCGATACCGACGATCAGGTCGCGCAGCACCTCGGCGGAGGACTGGTCGATGAGCGGCACGACGACGACCGGGGGTTCGGGCCGCCTCGGCTCGGCGATTGTTGGTGCGGCAGGCGGATGCTCGGCATCGAGTAAGTCGATATCGTCGGGCAGGCGCTCGGCGATGTCCCAGTCCGGTTCGAGCTCGGGTCGCAGCGGATCGTCCGGGTCCGGCGGCGGCAGCCATTCGTCGTCGACCGGATCCGGTTCGGGCTCCGGCATTTCCGGCGGTGGCGCGGCTTCGTCCCAGAGCAGGAACTGATCGGCACCGTCGGTGAACGGTTCGGCCAGCGCACCTGTTCGCTCCAGGTCGAGCACGCTGCGCCGCACCCCACGACGCAGCCGGCGCAACGCGATCTGATCGGCCCCACCGAGCGGCCCGGACAGCAGATCCATCGCATCGTCCGGCGAGAACATCGCGTCGATCGCCCGCCGCGAACCCGGCCGCGAGGAATCCCCCGCCAGCAACACCCGCAGTGCCAGCACCATCCACGCCGCCCCACGCCGCCGCGCCAACGGCTCGGCCACCGCGGGCCTGCGCACCGGTACCCCCGAGGCCAGCAAAGCCCGCCGCAACGGCGCCAGCGACAACGGCACCGACCGCACGATCACCGCCATCGACGACCACGCGACCCCATCGGTGAGGTGCGCGCGGCGCAGATGATCGGCGATCAGCGCCGCCTCCTTGGCGGGGGTCGACAACACCCGCACCCGCACACTCGACTCGTCGACGGGCGGCAGGTCCTCGGGCGGCACCCAGTCGTCATCGGGCGGCGGTTCGTCATCGGGCGGCAACGGTTCCGGCACCGCCCATGCGGCGGAATCGCTGAGCGACGAACCATCGAGTCCTGTCGCACGGTGGGCCGATTCGCCGCGCTGCGGAACGCTCGAGTCGTGCCGGTCCGAGTCCTCGGCGGCGAACCGCTCCCCGCCGGGCCGAGTCGGGTCGAGGTGCGCGACCAGATCCGCGGCGCGTTCGCCCGTCGAATCGCCGCCCGGTATTCCCCTCGACTCCGGCTGGTCGTTCTCCTGCCCCGGCAATACCCGGTGCCGCGCGCTGCCCGGCAATCTCGCCGCGATCCGCGCATTCGCCAAGCGGATCGGCGCACCGCTTCGATAGTTGTGGCGCAAGGTGATTCGCCGCT
Source organism: Nocardia sp. FBN12 (assembly GCF_050320175.1). Taxonomy (GTDB): domain Bacteria; phylum Actinomycetota; class Actinomycetes; order Mycobacteriales; family Mycobacteriaceae; genus Nocardia. Next base: position 4,568,883 of record NZ_CP190048.1, read on the forward strand.
GCGCGATGGTGTCGATGTCGGTGAGGAAGTGCGAATCCGCGCCGCGGAAGGTGAACACCGCCTGGTCCGGGTCGCCGGTGACGACGGTGCTCGCGCTGCCGCTGCCGATCGCGCGCACGAGCATCGCGGCCTGCGGGTCGAGGTGCTGTGCGTCGTCGACGAGCAGGTAGCGGATCCGATCCCGTTCGGCGGCAAGCAGATTCCGGTCACCGGCGAGGGCATCGAGCGCCGCGCCGACGAGTTCCGCGGCATCGAGAGCGGGTGCGGTGGCCTCCGGCGCGGCGACACCGACCGACCAGCGCAGCATCGACGCCTGTTCATAGCGCTGGAAGAACCGCCCGGCCGCCACCCACGCATCGTTGTCGTGTGCGCGACCGAGCGCCATCAAGTCCTCGGGTCCGAGGCCGCGCTCGGTGGCGCGCAGCATCAGATCACGCAGCTGCTCGGCGAATCCGCCAAGCGCCAGCGCCGGCTGCAACCGCGGCGGCCACAATCCACCCGCCCCGTCTTCGATATCGGCGAGATCGCCGCGCAGCATCTCGCGCAGGACCGCGTCCTGTTCCGCGCCGGTGAGCAACCGCGGCGGCGGGTTCCCGTGCAGATCGGCATGCCGACGCAGCACCGAGAAGGCATAGGAGTGCAGCGTGCGCACCATCGGTTCGCGGCTCGCCCCCGGGATACCACCCGCGGCCGGGCCGAGCTGATGCGTGATCGCGTCGCGCAAGGCGGCGGCCGCGTGTTTGGTGTGGGTGAGGACCAGCACCGATTCCGGGTCGGCGCCCGCGACGATCCGGGCGGTCACCAGGTCGACGAGCAGCGCGGTCTTACCCGTCCCCGGCCCGCCGAGAACCTGCCACGGCCGCCATCCCGGCCGTGGTGGCGCGGGCTGGGCCTGCTCGGCGAACAGCGCGCGAACCGACGCACCCCAGGCCCGCGGCCGGGGCGCCCGCGTTGTCCGGCGCACGAGTCGCACCGAGCTATCCGATCGCACCACATCGGCTATTGCAACAGACCAGTCCGACACACCGGCGCACCCCTACCGGCAGGACACGCTGCGAGACAGCGCCCGACCGGCCAGAATGGCAGTCGTGTCGTCGCTTCATGTGCACCGTTTCGGCCCCGCCGACGGTCCCCTCGTCCTCGCCCTGCACGGTCTCACCGGCCACGGCAACCGGTGGGAAACCCTCGCCACCGAGCACCTGCCCCAGGCCCGGATCATCGCCCCCGACCTGCGCGGACACGGCCGTTCCACCTCGCTGCCGCCGTGGGATTTCGAAACGATCGTCGACGACCTCGCCGAGCTGCTGCGCGCCGAGACCGGCGGTGGAGCCGTCGTGGTCGGCCATTCCTTCGGCGGCGCCATCGGCATCCATCTGGCCCGGCGACACCCCGCCCTCGTGCGCGCGCTGGTCCTGCTCGATCCCGCCATCGGCATCGACGCGAAGCTGATCGAACAGGTCGCCCTCGCCAACCTCGCCTCCCCCGATTACACCGACGTCTCCGAAGCGCGCTCCGACAAGCAGGTCAGTGCGTGGGGACCCGACGAGGTGGATCCCGAGGTGCTGGAACGGGAGCTGGCCGAACACCTCGTGCCCACCGAGGGCGGCCGGGTCGGCTGGCGCGTCTTCCAGCCCGCGATCACCTCGTACTGGGGTCAGCTGGCGCGCGAGTTCGTGCTGCCGCCCGCCGACCTGCCGACCGTGCTGGTGCGGGCCGCGAAGGTGCAGCCGCCGTATGTCACCGCGGAGTTCCTGGCCGCCCTCGCCGCCCACCTCGACAACTTCACCGCCGAGGTCTGGGACTGCGATCACATGGTCGCCCAGGCCCGCCCCGCCGAGACGGCCGCGCTGATCGCCGAGGTCCTGTAGCCCGATGGCAGTCACGACGGAGGAACAGGTGGAGAAGGTCCGCGAACTCGTCGCCGCGATCCCGCCGGGCCGCGTCTGCACCTACGGCGATATCGCCGCCGCGGCCGGGCTGTCCTCGCCCCGCACGGTCGGCTGGATCATGCGCACCGACTCCGCCGACCTCCCGTGGCACCGCGTTATCGGCGCGTCCGGCCGCCCGGCCTCGCACCTGGCCGCTCGTCAACTGCGGCTCCTGGGCGAGGAAGGTGTCGCGATCGTGGACGGCCGAGTCGACCTGCGGTCGGCAAGACTCTGACCCCCGCGCCGGACACCGTCGCCGCATCGGGAGCCGGCAACGCTCGGGACGCGGCGGTCGGCGGGCCCACGCTGACGCTCCAGCATCCGCGGACAGGCCTACTAGCATGGCATTCGTGCCGATTACCCGATCCAGGATCAGCCGATGACCGCCGCCGACGCCATCGTGCTCGCGGGCGGGCGAGCCAGCCGGATGGGCGGGGTGGACAAACCGGCGATCATGATCGGCGGGCGGTCGATGCTCGACGCCGCGCTGGATTCGGTGCGCGAATGCGGTGAGGTGGCCGTGGTCGGACCGCATCGTCCAGAACTCGACTCGCGGTTCCGGCAGGTTCGTGAGGTGCCGCCCGGTTCCGGGCCCGTCGCGGCGGTCGGTACCGGCCTCACCGCGCTCGACTCCACGGCCGCCTTCGTCGTCGTGCTCGCGGCCGATCTGCCCTTCGTTACCGGCGACACGGTGGGTCGATTGCTCTCCCGCGCAACCGAATCCACCGCCGACGCCGTCTTCGCGATCGACGATTCGGGCCGGCCGCAATATCTCGTCGGAGTGTGGCGGCGCAGTGCGCTGACCGCGGCGCTGGCCGGACTCGACTCACTGGTGAACCAGCCGATGAAGGCCATCGTGCCCGCCGAGACCATCCTGATCGAGCTACCGGATATCGCCGACTGCGATACCGAGGACGAGGTCCGCCGCGCGCGCGAATCCTTGGCCACCGACCGTGCGTCGACCCGCCTCGACCTCACCGAAGCACGGGAACGCATCAGCACCGGCCTGACGCTCCTGGTCGCCTACGAGGCCGCGCTGAGCGAAGTCCCCGGTGCCGCACTGGCCGCACCGATCACCGCCGCGGGCCCGCTCCCCCGCTTCGACGTGTCCGCCATGGACGGTTACGCCGTCCGTGGCGACGGCCCATGGCGATTGCGCCGCGACGTCGGGTTCGCCGGTGGCGCAAGGCCGGAGGGACTGCGCCACGGCGAAGCGGTGCGCATCGCCACCGGCGCCCACGTCCCGGACGGCACCACGTCGGTCCTGCGCGACGAGTTCACCGCCATCACCGCCGACGAACTGACCCGCCGCCACGGCACTCCGATCCGTGACGATGTCCGCAAGAGCGGTGAGGACAGGAAGGCCGGTGATCTCGTCGCCCCCGCCGGTACCCGGGTCACCGCCGCCTTGCGCTCGGCCGCAGCCTCCGTCGAGGTCACCACCGGTTCGGTCCGCGGACCGGTTCGCGCTCGAATTGTCATGACCGGCGATGAGATTCGCAGCGCGGGCCCCCTGCAGACCGGCCAGACCCGCGATTCGATCGGTCCCGTCCTGCCAGACCTGCTCGCGGGCTGCGGCGTTCGCGTCATCGACCGCGTCCACCTGCGTGACACCGCCCACGGCTTCGACGACATGCTCACCGACACCAGCGATTTCGACCTGCTGGTCGTAGTCGGTGCCACCGGCGGCGGTGCGGCGGACCAACTGCGCACCGCCATCGCCCGAGCCGAGGCGCGCATCCTCGTCCCCCGACTCGCCCTGCGCCCAGGCGGTTCCACCGTTGTCGCCGAACTCGCCACCGGCCCAACCGTTCTCGGCCTTCCCGGCAACCCCTTCGCCGCCATCGCCGTGCTGCTCGCTCTCACCCCCGCCATCGTCGCCGCCCGCACCGGCGCCGAACTCCCCCGAAAAATCCTCGGCCCACTCCACAACGCCGCCGCGATCACCGCCCCCGTCCACCGCATCACCCCCGCCCGCTACGCCCCCACCGGCGGCTGGCTCGGCGACCCCACTGTCCGCACCGCCCACCTGGCCGGCCTGATAGACCGCGACGGCCTGGTAATCGTCCCCCCGAACGCTCCCGACGGATCAACCGTCGAATTCCTCCCGCTCCCGTCCTGAAAACGCTGTCCAGCATTCCCGCATCTGCACTAATGGCGACTTCCCGATTTCGCGGGTCGATTGGTCCGATGCCTGCGTCCGATACGGAAAAGTTCGCTTGACACGCCGAATTCACACAGGTCAGGAACCTATTTTCGGCGCAGGTCTATCGTCGAGCCGTAATGGTGCTTATTGTGAGATGGTCAGGCGTGGGACGCCCCGCACGCGAGGTGGATTGCGTCGGACAGTGCGTTTGAAAGGCTTTATCCTTTATCCCTCGGAAAGGACCGTGTGGAGATGGCTGACAAGTCTCGAAAAGCACCGAAGAAAATGCCCAAGCAGATGCCGCGCCAGCAGCAGGAGCAGCGGCAGGAGCAGGGGCAGGACTCGCAAGGGATGCCGCGAGCAGGTCAGGACGATCGGCGTGATCAGCAGCGCCGCCCCGGCCATCACTGATATACGTGTGTCGACGAGCCGCCGGTATCGCTACCGGCGGCTCGTCCACGTCAGGCCCCGATACTCGCTGGCGCGCCTGCCGCGGATTCGTCCCGCCCGCGCCGCGCCGTCGACGGATCGGGAACGGGAACCGCGTCGAGCAGGCGGCGGGTGTACTCCTGAGCCGGTGCGGCGAATACCGCGCGCACCTCGCCGGTTTCGACGATCCGGCCCTGCCGCAGCACCACTACCCGGTCGGCGACCTGGTGCACCACGGCCAGATCGTGACTGATGAACAAGCTGGCGAAACCGTATTCGGCGCGCAGGTCGGCGAACAGGTCGAGCACCTGCGCCTGCACCGACACATCGAGCGCGCTGGTGGGCTCATCAGCTACCAACAGTCGCGGTGCCAAGGCCAGCGCGCGCGCCAACGCCACCCGCTGACGCTGCCCACCGGACAACTCCCCCGGCCTGCGCTGCGCGTAATCCCTTGGCAGCCGCACCGATTCGAGCAGGTTCTCGACCTTGGTCCGCAACAGCGCGCCCGACGCTGCCCGATGTACCTGCAACGGTTCGGCGATGGCGGCGGCGATACTGCGTCGGGGATCGAGCGAGGCACTCGCGTCCTGATGCACCAGCGCGACGTGCTTGCGCAGCCCACGCAGCTCACGCCGTGACAACCCCGCCAGCGAAACACCCTGCAGCTCGACTCGTCCCGAAGTTGCCGGTACGAGTCCGAGCGCGGTGCGCCCGAGAGTGCTCTTACCCGACCCGGATTCACCGACGAGACCGAGCACTTCCCGCGGTCCGAGGGTCAGCGAAATATCCTGCAGTGCGGGGAACGACGCGGCGCCGTGCCGTCCTGGATACACCACCGACAGATCGTCGATCCGCAGCACCTCGCGGTACTCGGATTCACCTCGCCCGCCACCCTTTTCGGCGACAACGGCAGGCTCCCGCGCGACCACCCGCCGCAGTATCCGGCGCACATTCCCTTCCGGGGGTGCCACCGCGACATCGTCCTCCGGCTCGACCACGAGTGGTGTCTGCTCGTCGGCGTCATCGGGCGGGCCGACCACGCCGGCGTCGGTGATCTGAGGCCGCACCGCGGGTAACCGTGGCACCGCGGCCAGCAGCGTCCGGGTGTATTCCTCGCCCGGATCGGCGAACAACCCGAACACCGTCTGCTCCTCGACCACCCGCCCCGCGCGCAGCACCACGACCCGGTCGGCGATCTCCGCGACCACGCCGAGGTTGTGGGTGATGAACAGGATCGCGGTGCCGCGCCGACGTTGCAGGGAGCGCAGCAGGTCGAGGATCTCGGCCTGCACAGTGACATCGAGAGCGGTGGTCGGCTCGTCGGCGATCAGCAATTCGGGCTCACCGGACAGCGCGAGTGCGATGACCACGCGCTGCTTCTGCCCGCCGGAGAGCTGATGCGGGAACCAGTCGATCCGCTTCGCCGGTTCCGGAATATCCACGGCGGCAAGCAGTTCGACTGCTCGGGCCCGCGCGGCGGCTTTGTCGGTGACACCGTGCGCACGCAGTGCCTGCGCGAGCTGGGTGCCGATCTTCTGCACCGGGTTCAGCGCGGTCTGCGGTTCCTGAAAGACCATGGCGGCCTTGGTTCCGCGCAGCTCCCGCAACGCCGATTCGGCGGCACCGACGACCTGCGCGCCCGCGAGCCGGACCGATCCGCCCGCCCGCGCGGTGCCCGGCAACAGCCCGAGCACCGATCGCGCGGTGAGCGATTTCCCCGAACCGGATTCACCGACCAGCGCGACCACCTCGCCCCGGCGCACCCGCAGACTCACCCGGTCGACGACCGTCTTGTCCCCGAATCCCACTGTCAGCTCATCGATCTCGAGCACCGGATCGAGCTCGGATGGTGCGCTCATGCCAATCTCCTTGCCCGGCCCAATGCTTGGGCGATCAGCAGAAATCCCAGGGTCAACGCGGCCACCACGACCAACGGCCCGATCGCTATCCACGGATTCGCGTCGAGGTTGGCGATCGAGGCGGCGATCAGACCACCCAGCGACGGCTGCGGTGGGAGCACGCCGATGCCGATGAAGCTCATCGCGCCTTCGATGAACACCGCCACCGACAGCGACAGCGCGAACTGCACACCCAGCGGCTCGATCACATTGGGCAGCACATGTTTTCGCAGCGTCCACCAGGTGTCGGCCCCGATCACCTCTGACGCTTCGACGAACGGCTGTTCGCGCACGGCCAGCACCGCCGTGCGGATCTGACGTCCGAAGATCGGGATCTCGGCGGCGATGATCACGATGACCACCGCGTGCCAGCCCGGCCCGGTGATCGCGGCGAGCGTGATCCCGAGGATCAGGGTGGGGAAGGCCAGAATCAGGTCGAACACCCGCTGGACGGTCACGTCCGCGACCGGGTGGGCGGTGGCAGCGAGTCCGATCAGCGCCCCGATCACCGCGCCGGCCGGCACCGCGAGCAGCGCGATCAGCAGGTCGATCCGGATTCCCGCCAGCACGCGGGCGGCCACGTCGCGATTGAGGTGGTCGGTGCCGAGCCAGTGTTGCGCGCTCGGCCCGAGCAGGTTGGCGCCGGGGATCTGGGTGAGTGGATCGTAGGAGCTGAGCACTCCGGCGAACACGCCGGCGAGCGCGACCACAACGACCAGCAGTACCCCAGCCAGGCCCTGCCCATGACGCAGCGCGCGCAAGGGACCGTCGGTGGGCGGTGCGACATCGGCTGTCTTCTCGATCGTCATGCCCGTCCGCCGATCCGGATACGCGGGTCGAGCCACGCGTGGGCGATATCGGTGATCAGCTGGATCACCACGAACACCGCCACCGACAACAGCAACAGCACCTGCACGAGCGGGTAGTCACGACGACTGATCCCCTGCTCGATGAGCTGTCCGATCCCCGGCCACACGAAGGCGGCCTCCACCAGCACCGCACCGCCGAGCAACTGCCCGGTCTGGATACCGAGCACGGTGAGCATGGTCGGCAGCGCGTTGCGCAGCGCGCCGCGGGTGACGATCTCGCGATGTCCGACGCCGAGCGAACGTGCCGTCAGCACATACTGTTTCGCGAGTTCGGTGCGTAGCGCCTCGGTGAGGAAGCGGGTCAGCGCCGCCGACACCGGCAGGGCGAGGCAGATCGCGGGCAACAGCAGATACTGCACCGCGATATCGGGTCGCGCGGTGAATCCGTCCGGCGGCACCCCACCGGCGGGCAGCACCGGAACGACGACGGCGAACACGAGCACGAGCAGCGGGCCGACGACGAAGGTGGGCAGCGCGACCGCGATCGTATTAGCCGCGGCTACCACGGTATTCAACCAGCGGCTCGGCCACAGCACCGAGGCCACCGACACGACCAGGCTCACCAGCACGGCCAGCAGCAGGGCGGTCACCGTGAGCACCAGGGTGTTGGTGAGCCCACGGCCGACCAGGTCGGTGATCTCCCCGCCGATGATGTAGGAGCGGCCGAGGTCGAGGGTGAACAGGTCGCCGAGCCACCGCAGGTACTGCACGGGGATGGATCGGTCGAGGCCGAGCTGGTGGCGGATCACCTCGATGGTCTGCGGTGTCGCGTCGTTGCCCGCCAGGATGGTGGCCGGGTCGCCGGGGACCAGCCGCAGCAGCAGGAAGATCAGCACCGAGGCGGCGAAGAGCACCAGCAGTGCCGACGGGAGGCGGTGCAGCAGATAGCGCGTCATGACAGGAAGGTGTCGGTGAGGACGGGCTCGCGGCGCTTGGTCCAGGCGAAACCGTGCACCTTGTTCACAGTGGAGTACTGCTGGAAACGGACGCCGATCTCGATCAGGAACAGTCCATCGAGCAGCTGGTCGGTGACGGCCTGATAGGCGCGCACCGCGTCGGGCCCGGTGCCCTGCGGCAGCTGCCAGGCTGTGTCGGCAGCGGCGGTGTAGACCGGCGATTCGTAGCGGGAGGCATTGCGGCGGGCGTTGAACGGGTAGGCGCTCACGGTGAGCGTCGACGGGACGAACTGCGCCCACGAATGGTCGGTGACCCACAGGCCACGGAACTGCTGGCCGGTGAGTTGCTTGACGAAGGTAGCGGCGTCGACCGGGTCGAGTTCGACCTCGATACCCGCGTCGGCGAGATTGGCCTGCACGATCTGGGCGACCTCGCCATAACCGGGGGCGAAGGTCAGCGGCAGCTTCGGTGGTTTGGCCACCTGGCCGAGTAGCTGCTTCGCCTTGTCGATGTCGCGGGTGTATTTCGTATTGCGGGTCTCGTCGAAGGCGGGCGAGTTCTTCGGCCACGGCACGTTCAGCGGATATCCCGCGCCCCGGAACACCTCGTCGATGATGCGATCACGGTCGAGGGCGTAGGCGATGGCCTGGCGGACCCGGACATCGGCCAGCGCGGGTTCGGTCACATTGACGCCCACATAGGCTTGTAGCTCGGCGCCATCGAGATTGTGCACCGTGAATCCGCCGCTCCTGCCGAGGTTTTCGGCATCGCGGTAGCCGAGTTCGCGCGCCGCGGCGATCTGACCGGACTTCAAGGCGTTGAGCAGCGCGTTCGGGTCGGGGATGATCGAGATCTCGACCCGGTCGAGATAGGGGCGCTCCGGCACCCAATAGTTCGGGTTCTTCTGGAAGATCAACTGCGCATTCGGGATGCGCTCGACATATTCGAACGGACCGGTGCCGATGTAGGTGTCGCCGGTGCCGAGTTTGTCCGCGGTTTCGCTGTCCAGAATGGGGACGGTGTCGAGCAGGTCGAAGATGTTGCTCAGCGGGTGGGCGAGCCGCAGCACGATTCGCGTGGGCGAGACGATGTCGAAGCCGGTGATGGCCGCCGCCGAACTACGCAGTTGCGCGGACCATTTGACGTCGGCATAGGTGCGTAGCGAGAACTCCACATCTTTGGCGGTGAAAGGACGGCCGGAATGGAATTTCACGTCGTCGCGCAGGTCCAGGCTCAGCGATCGGCCGTCGGCGGCCAGCTGCCACGATTTCGCCAGTAATGGTTGCGGTTCCAGACTGTCGTTCGGGTAGCGGATCAGCGATTCGTAGACCAGCCCGATCACAATCGGAACCGCCGCGGTATTGGTGAGCAGGTTCGCCGGGACCAGGTCCTCCCGGATGCCGACCTTCAGGGTGCCGCCGCGCACCGGTGTCGCGTCGTCGCCGCTCGCCTTCTGTTCCGAGACCGCCGAGGTGCAGGCCGCCAGTGCGGCACCACCGAAGATGGCCGCGGCGGCGATGCCGCTGGTGCGCAGGAAGTTTCGGCGGCCGAAGCCACTTGGCGTTGAACTCATCGTGAAGATCCTCGAAGACGCATCGACCCGCGCGGCGGGCCGAGGAGGGTGCGCAGCGCACCACGGGGGAAGGGCCGGCAGTGACGCTAACAAGTTGCGCCGCACCGGTCACCGATTCGACGCACCGTGTACTTAACCCTGGTGACCAGCGGGTATGTCGCCTTTACTGCAGGAATGCCTGTTCCACCCCATGCCCGCGGTTACGAATCCTTTCCCGGCTCGGCCGGTCGCACGTCGGCGCAATCCACGCCCGCTTGGACCTATCCGCCCGCCGCGCCCGCCGGCGCGCCGAACATCGTCGTCGTGCTCGTCGACGACATGGGCTACAGCGATATCGGTCCGTTCGGATCGGAGATCGAGACGCCGACGCTGGATCGTCTCGCGGCACAGGGTGTTCGACTGTCGAACTACCACACCACGCCGCTGTGCTCGCCCTCGCGGGCGGCGCTGCTGACCGGAATCAATTCCCACCGTGCGGGTTTCGGATTCGTCGCCAATGCCGATCCCGGCTATCCCGGCCTTCGTCTCGAACTGGCCGACGATGTGCTCACGCTCCCGGAGATATTGCGGAGCAATGGATACGCCACCTACGCGGTGGGCAAATGGCATCTGGTGCGCGATGCCACGATGAACCCGTCAGCCCCTCGCGATTCGTGGCCGACCCAGCGTGGATTCGACCGCTACTACGGGTCTTTGGAGGGCTTGAACTCCTTCTACTACCCCAACCAGCTGGTGTCGGACAGTTCGGTGGTCGACGTGGAGGAGTACCCGCGGGGCTACTACCTCACCGACGATCTCACCGACAAGGCGCTGTCCTACATCAAGGATCTGCGCGCCCATGACGCGGAGAAACCGTTCTTCCTGTACTTCGCGCACGTGGCGATGCACGGGCCACTGCAGGCCAAGGCCGAGGACCAGGCCAAGTATCGCGGCCGCTACGCGCAGGGCTGGGATGAGCTGCGCAGGCGTCGCTTCGCCGAGCAGCTGGCTCAGGGCTTGTTCCCGCCGGGGACCGAGCAGAAGCCGCGCAATACCGAGCCGGGTTATGAAGCGGCGGAATGGGATTCGCTGTCTGCCGAGGAGCAGCGGCGGTATGCCAAGTACATGGAGGTGTATGCGGGCATGGTCGACAGCATCGACCAGAGCCTGGGGCGCATCGTGGACCTGCTCGAAGACCTCGGCGAACTCGACAACACCATCATCGTGTTCACCTCCGACAACGGCGGAACAGCCGAGGGCGGACCGGAGGGCACCCGCTCCTATTTCGCCGAGTTCGCCCACGTCGACGACCCCGACTGGGTAGGCGATGTCGCCCATGACGAGGATCTGATCGGCACCGCGAAGCTGGGCGTGCACTACCCGCGTGGGTGGGGTCAGGCGTCCAACACGCCGTTCCGGTTCTACAAGGGGCAGACCTTCGCGGGCGGCGTGCGGGTGCCTTTGGTGGTGTCGTGGCCGAAGGGGCTGCCACGCGCGGATACCGATTCCGGCATCCGCCACGAGTACGCCTACGTCACCGACCTGGCGCCTACCCTGCTCGAACTGGCGGGCCTCGACCGTCCGTCTGTGCGTAGTGGGTTGCCCGCCAAGGACTTCGACGGCATCTCGGCGGCCGAACTCCTACGCGATCCGGCGGCACCGACCCGGCACACCGAGCAGTATTCGGAGATGACCGGCCATCGCGGCTTCTACCGCGACGGCTGGAAGCTGCTGTCGTTGCACGACTCCGACGCCGACATCGATGCGCCGAACTGGCAGCTGTTCGATGTGCGCGCCGATCCGACAGAGCTGCACGACCTTTCGGCGACCTTCCCCGAGAAGGCCGTCGAGCTCGCGGCTGCCTGGGACGAATCAGCTTGGTCCAATACGGTCTTCCCACTGCTCACGCGAGCCGATCTGTTCCGCCGTCGCCCGGAGGAAGCCCGTTTCGCCGCGCCGGTCCGACTCCTGCCTGGCACCCCCACCCTCGAGCGCTATCGCTCCCAACGCCTCATCGCCTATCGCGATTTCACCATCACCGCCGACCTGGCCGCCGTCAACCCGTCCGGCGCGCCGGGGCGAGCAGTGCTGCCGCTCGCGGGGACTCCGTCCGCCGCCGCGGTGCCGAGTGCCGATGAAGCACGTGTCGACGTGGTCGGACGCGACGCAGGGAGGCCGGTCGCCCCGCCGGAGATCGGCTATCGACTCGGCGACGAGGGGGTGTTGGTCGCCCACGGTGATCCGCTCGGCGGATACCTGCTCTACGTCGAGAACGGCGAGGTGGTGCTCGGTGTGAACAGTTACGGCCGCTACGCGTCGGTGGGTGTGGCACTGCCGATCGGGACGCGCGAGATCACCGTGCGCGCAACGATCCGGCCGCAGCTGCGCTGGGACTTCACCATCGAGGTCGACGGCACGCCGCTCGCCGAGTTGACCGATCAGGTGCAGCTCGTCGGCATGGCGCCGTGGACCGGGATCTCCGTGGGCGTCGACGCGCGCGGGCCGGTCTCGTGGGAGCTGCGCGAGCGCCGGGGACCGTTCCGCTACACCGGCGCGTTACGGGCGATCACATATACGCCGGGACCGGTCCAGGTGCCGCAGCGCACGATCGACGCCGTGGAACGCGAGGCCGAGTACGCCGCGGAGTGAGGGGCGCGTGGTCAGCGCAGGCCCCGGAGAACGGCTCTCGACCAGGTCGGATACCGTTTACCAGCCAGAATCACCACGCAGTGAGGACACCCGATGGACGACAGTTCCCTGATCTGGGACGACGGTGCGCTCGTCACCATCGACCAGCGCGGACTGCCGCACGAGGTCCGTGAACTGCGCCTACGCACCGTCGACGAGATCATCGACGCGATCACCACCCTCGCCATCCGCGGCGCCCCGGCGATCGGCATCGCCGGTGCTTTCGGCGTGGTGATCGCGACCCTGGCGCACACTCGCCACGACTCGGCAGGCGCGCGGACCGTCGATGTGGGCGCGGTGCGGGCGGAGGCCGATCGGATCGCCGCGGCGCGACCGACGGCGGTGAACCTGGCATGGGCGGTCGACAGGGTGCGGGGACGGATCGCCGAGGGCGCCGACGCGGTGCTGGCCGAGACCCTCGACATGCTGGCCGAGGACGGGCGAGTCAACCTCGCGGCCGCCACCCATGCCGCTGACCTGGTCCAACGTCTGTGCGGCGAGGGGCCGCTGCGCCTGCTCACCCACTGCAACACCGGCCGCCTCGCCACCAGTGCGGTGGGCACCGCGATCGGCGCGTTGCGAGTGCTGCACGAGCGTGGCGCCGTCGAGGACGTGATCGTCGACGAGACCCGCCCATTGCTCCAGGGCGCCCGGCTCACGGCCTGGGAACTGGCCGAGGCGGGCATCCCGCACCGGCTGACCATCGACTCCGCGGCGGCCTGGGCCATGGCGACCGGGCAGGTCGACGCCGTGCTCGTCGGTGCGGACCGGATCACCGCCAACGGCGACGTCGCCAACAAGATCGGCACCTTCGCCCTGGCCCTGGCCGCCCGCCACCACCGCATCCCGTTCATCGTGGTCGCCCCGGAATCCACCCGCGACACCGCGATGGCGACCGGCGCACAGATCGTGGTCGAGCAGCGGGCTCCCGCCGAGGTCACCGGGTTCGGCGGGCACGCGACAGCGCCGGCGGACACCGCGGTGTTCAACCCGGCATTCGACGTGACACCCACCGACCTGGTCACCGCCGTCGTGACGGAAAACGGTGCGGTCTACCGCAATTCGGACACGTTCGACGGGCGAGGCCGGGGGATTCACCACGCCGCGGCCACGCCGCTCGCCGAGCACGGTCGGGCAATCGCCGCTGTCGCCCGTCAGCTGTACGGCCGGGGCTGGATGCCTGGGACCGCGGGCAATATCTCGGTGCGGATCGCGTCGAGCTCGTCCGAGTCCGGGCGGAGCGAGGCGACAGCGGGCGAGGACACGCTCATCACCGCGAGCGGGCTGTCCAAGGGTGAACTGAGCGAACACGATACGGTCCTCGTCGCGATCGCCGACACCATCCCACACCCCGGCCAGAGCCGAAAGCCGTCCGCCGAGACCAGCATTCACACTGCCGTCTATCGCACTCGTCCCGCCGGTGCGGTCGTGCACGTGCACTCGCCTTTCGCCACCGCACTGGCCACCACCGCCGCACGACCCGGCGACGCGGTGACCCCCTTGCGGATCAGCGGTTTCGAACTGCTCAAGGGATTCGGTCTGACCGACCCGTCGACGGTCGTGATCCCGGTGTTCCCGAACTGGCCCGAGGTGGCGCGGATCGGCGCCGACATCGAAACCTATCTCCGCGAAAACCCCACCGCCCCACCGATCCTGTTCATCACCGGGCACGGGATCACCACCTGGGGTGACACTCTTGCCCAGGCGCGTGATCGCGCCGAATGCCTGGAAGCCCTGTGCGAGTTGATCGCCCGCACCGGACGTACCGACGCCACACCCCTCGAGATCGGACCGACATGACCCTGCTGCAAGTGATGGCCGCCGACAACGCCGCCGACGTCCGGGTGCGCACCACCGACCCCACCGAGATCGGCACCGAGCTGGCACAGCACGGAATCGCCTACTCGCACTGGGAAATCCGCCCCGATGCCGCGGCCACCGACTCCGACACCCTGCTGGCGCACTACGGCCCGCAGATCGCCGAGCTCAATGCCTCGGGCCGCTATCAGCACATCGACGTCGCCCGGATCCACCCCGACGCCGACAACCCGGAGTGGCCTGCCATCGCCGCCGGTGCGCGCGCGAAGTTCCTCGACGAGCACCGCCACGCCGAGGACGAGGTGCGCTTCTTCGCCGCCGGCCGCGGCTGCTTCTACCTGCATGTGGGCGACACCGTGCTCGCGACGGTCTGTGAAGCGGGCGACCTGCTCTCGGTCCCGGCGGGCACCCTGCACTGGTTCGACATGGGCACCACCCCCGACTTCATCGCCCTTCGCTTCTTCGAGGAGGCCGACGGCTGGGTCGGCGACTTCACCGGCGACAAGATCAGCGCGGGCTTCCCCACCCTCGACGAACTACTCGCATGACCCGCGCGATCGTCCTCGACATCGAGGGCACCACCAGCCCCACCGACGCGGTCCGCACCGACCTCTACAGCTACACCGCCGCCCACCTACCCGCCTGGCTGACCGAGAACCCCGACGGCACAGCCGATTCGGTGATCTCCGCGACCCGCGAACTCGCCGGCGAACCCACCGCGGGCACGGACCGCATCGCCGAAATCCTGCGCGGCTGGCTGAAATCCGATGTCAAAGCCGAACCACTCAAGACGGCCCAGGGCGCGATCTGCGCCAAGGGGTTCCGCACCGGCGCCCTGCACGGCCGCTTCTTCGACGACGTGGCACCCACGCTGAAAGCGTGGCACGCCAACGGCTTCCAGCTGTTCGTCTATTCCTCCGGTTCCGAACGCAACCAACGCGATTGGTTCACCTTCGCCGACGCGGGTGATCTGTCCGGCCTGATCACCGACCACTTCGACCTGATGACCGCAGGCCCCAAACGCGAGCCCACCTCCTACGCGTCCATCGCCGACCGCATCGGCGTCCCCGCACCGGAAATCCTGTTCCTGTCCGACCACCCGGACGAACTCGACGCCGCCGTCACCGCGGGCTGGCAGACCATCGGCATCCACCGCCCCGGCGAACCCAACCCCCCACGCCCGCCCCACCTCTGGGTGAGTTCCTTCGCCGACATCGAGGTCGGCCGGCACCACCGATGACCCCTCCTGCGCGAACTCGGCGTCACCGTCGTCGAGCGCTAGGACTCGCCGAGGTCCGGGATGACCGGACCTCGGCGAGGGCGTGTCACGACCCGACCGAGACCTTGTCGCGGTCCGGCTCGGGCTCGTAGGTCTCCCAGAAGGTGGCGTTGCGGATGTCGAGTTCCTTCGGGTCGAAGACCGGGTCCTTGCCCGCCTTCTGCTGGCGCTCGAAATCGCGCAGCGCGATGAACGCGGGCCGCTGGATGACGATGATTCCGATGATGTTGAGCCAGGCCATGAGGCCGACGCCGATATCGCCGAGTGCCCACGCGTCGCTGGCGGTCGACACCGCGCCCGCCGCGACCGACACCAGGATCAGCGCCTGCAGGACCAGCGTGGTGTTGCTGCCGATGGTGCCGCGAAGCAACGGAACCGGTGTAGCGGCCTTCTTGCCGAGCAGGAACCGGACGTTGGTGTCCGCCATGTAGTAGTAGGCGATGATCGTGGTCAGGCAGAAGAAGGCCAGCGAGATCGCGACGAAGGTCGAGCCGAAGCCGCCCCAGAGGGTGTCGACCGCGGTCTGCGCGTAGGCCGGTCCCACCGCGATGTCGGAGGGCAGTGCGCCACCGTCGGCCAGGACAGCGCCGGCGGCCGACTCGCCTTCGAAGACCCGGTAGGCACCGGTCGACAGGATCAGCAGACCGGTCGCGGTGCAGACGAACAGGGTGTCGATGTACACGGCGAACGCCTGGACGAGGCCCTGCTTCGCGGGGTGGGACACCTCAGCGGCGGCAGCCGAGTGCGGGCCGGTGCCCTGCCCCGCCTCGTTGGAGTACACGCCACGCTTGACGCCCCACATGACCGCGGACCCGACGATCGCGCCGAACGCCGAGTCGATGCCGAGCGCACTGCGGAAGATCAGCGAGAAGATCTCGGGAATCTGGCCTGCGTTCGCGAAGACGATGATCATGGCGATCAAGATGTAGGCCACGGCCATGAACGGCACGACCACCGAGGCGAACGCGGCGATCCGTTTGACGCCGCCGATGATCACGAAGGCGAGCACGATCACCGTGCCGACCGCGATGGCCCATTCCGAGATGCCCCATGCCTGGTGCATCGCCGCGGCCATCGAGTTGGACTGCACGCTTGGCATCAGCAGACCGCAGGCGAGCACAGTGACCGCCGCGAAGATCACGCCGTACACCTTGAACAACGGCGCGGCCTTGGTGTGCGCCATCGCGGTGCTGAAGTAGTACGCGGGCCCGCCGCGATATTCACCGGTGATCCGGTCGCGGGTCTTGTAGATCTGGCCGAGGGTGCATTCGACGAAGGAGGTCGACGCGCCGAGGAACGCGACCATCCACATCCAGAACAGCGCGCCCGGCCCACCGAACGCGATCGCCGTCGCGACACCGGCGATATTGCCGGTACCGATACGTCCGGACAGCGACATCGCCAGTGCCTGGAACGAGGAGACGCCCGACGCGGATTTCTCGCCGTTCACCAGCAACCGGATCATCTCCGGGATCTGCCGGATCTGGACGAATCTGGTCCTGATCGAGAAATACACGCCCGCGGCCAAGCACAGGTAGATCAGCGAGTCACTCCAGATATACCCGTTGATCGTGGTCAAGAACTCGGACACTTGATTTTGCTCCCTAACGATGTCGAGGTCGGGAGCCATGATCGCATGTCCGGTAACCGCCGAGTAACTGAACCCGTTACATTCTTGTGAGCAAAAGTAACAATATCGGCCGATTCACCTTCCCACGGCCCGCAGCTCCGTTGAGCCTCCCGCCTGCCCCGCACTCTCGCGAAACACCCGCCGCGCGTGCACCGCGACCGGACCGGTCGACCACGGCGCCAAGGTGGTCGTGAACATCAGCTCGCACCACGACAGCGCCGGTATCTCGCCCGCGCACAACGTGGCGATCAGCGAGAGCTCGGTGTCGTGCCCCAGCCACGACGCCACCAACCACGAGGCGTCGAATCGGCCGAGGAATTCTTCCGCGTCCGCCGGCGGTCCGTGCGGTGTGTCGACGGTCAGGTGGACGACCGCGGCGACGGCGTGGCGCATCGTGGCGTCCATGCCGACGGCGTCGTGCAGCAGCAGACTTTCCAGTGCCGAGCGCAGTTCCATCGAGGGATCGAGTGCCAGTTCGTGCATGACGAGCCTTTCCTGTGGTTCGGACTGCTGGTCGAGGCCGCCGGTGATCGCGCGCAGCGCCGGTATCGGCGGTGGCGCTTCCGGATCGACGAGTTCGGTCAACGGGCCCGATGTCCAGTCGAGCCTGCCGAAGGCCTGGCACCAGTCCAGGGCCGGATTGTCGTCGGTGACAACCAGTTCCAGCGCCAGTCCGGCCATCGAGGCGGTGCAGGCCAGGGTGATGGCGTCGAGTCCCGGTTCGCTGACCGACAGGTGCAAGGTCACTTTCTCGACTCCGGTGTCCTCGCGCGCTCGGCCCGCGAGCCAGATCGCGCGGCCCGCCGCTCCCATCGCGGCGGTGCGCTGGTCACCGCGCGGATGGTCGGCGTCGGCGTCGATGAACGGGCCGTACCAGATCGCCCTGCCCTCCGCGTCGCAGACCGCGAATGTCGCCGAGACGCCGTCGCCCGCGGCCGCCAGACTTATGTGTGCGTCGAGCCCTTGCTCCGTCACCCTCATCAAAATCCCCATTTTCCGATTCGAGCCGAATATCGCCTGCGCCCTCTATCCAATCGGCCATGAACAGACATGTCCACAGGGCGCGCACAAAAATGTCGCCCCGGTGAGGGACATACACTCGTCAGTGAATTCACAGGACGGGCGCTACACCGAACAGGCGACACCGCATTCGGTCCGCAACCGGGCGAAATCGACTGATTCGCTTGTATGTTCCGAACATGCCCTTCGTGCACTCCGATTCTGTGAACATTCATTTCCGCACCGACGCCGTCCACGGTCCGACGCTGTTGCTCGCCCACGGATTCCTCATGGACGAATCCATGTTCGACCCGCTCCGGAAAGTCCTGGCACACACCGATATCAATGTCGTCGCCTGGGACGCGCGCGGTCACGGCCGCACCGGCTACGGCGACAACCCACGCTTCGACTACTGGGATCTGGCCACCGACGGCCTGCGGGTGCTCGACGCACTCGGCATCGAGCACGCCGTTGTCGGCGGCGTGAGCCAGGGCGGTTACGCGGCATTGCGCATGGCGTTGCTCGCTCCCGACCGCGTCACCGGGCTGGCATTGCTCGATACCGAAGCCGATGCGTGCACCAGGGCCGACGAGACCTATTACGAGAACTTCTTCGACGAATGGTGTGGCACCGGCGCATTGCGGCCACTGGCGCAAGATCTCGCCCCGCGCTTGATCGGCGGCAACGATCCGCGAATCTGGCAGACCTGGATCACCCGCTGGCTCGCCGCCGATCGCACCGCGATCCGTCCCGCGGCCGACTGCCTGATCGGGCGCGAGTCGGTGCACGGGCGGCTCGGCGAGATCACCGTGCCCGCCCTCGTCCTGCGCGGCGAAAACGACCTCAGCAGCACCGCGGACAAGTGCGCGCGGTTGGCGGCCGGGCTGCCCGGCGCGAGCGGTGTGCGCACGGTGGCGGGTGCGGGCCACGGCTGTGCGCTGACCCATCCCGAGCCGGTTGCCGCGGCGCTGTCGAGTCTGGTCACGGCCTGCACCAAGTACGCCGTCGAGCCGGTGGCAGCCGCGGGCATCTAGTCGTCGGGACCACGAACGCCCAGGTAGTACTGGATGCGGCCGGGGTAGGCGACGGAGTCGAGCCGGAACAGCTGCACGTCGACGGTGTAGTACTCGCCGGTGTGCAGATCGCACAGGCGCATGGCGGCGTGATCGCGACCGTAAACGGTGTCGCCGTCGTCCCAGATGCGGCGGAAGTCGCGGTATTGCGCCAATTCGTCGAGCAGTTCGGTGGCCCACTCACCGCCGCCCTGCTGACCGATCAGCCCGCGCAGCCAGTGCACGGTGAGCGTGGATTCCTTCTCCCACTCCACCATTACTTTGCGCGAGATCGGGTTGCCGAAGAACCAGCGCAGAATATTGACGTCTTCGACCAGACCGGGGAACGCGCGATCATAGGATTCGTTGCCCGCGAGCACGTTCCAGCGCGTGTCGACATAGGCCGCCAGGTCCGGTTCCTGTAGTGCCAGGGTCCGGCGCATCTCGGCGCTGATCTCGGCGCGCAGATCCTCGACCGTCGGATTGTCCACCGGCGCGAGCCCGGCCAGATCGAACAGATGTCTGCGTTCGATATCGGTCACCGGCGCGATCCGATCGAGGTAGCGCACGAGCGCCTCGATCACCGCACGCGTCGGCCGGTCGCGGTCCCCGCTCTCCAAATGCGTGATGTAACTCGAGCTGACTCCCGCCGCGAACGCGAGCTTTTCCCGGGAAATCCGCCGATCGTCGCGAAGCCGCCGCAGCAACCCGCCGAGCGTCGGCGGTTTCGGCGGCCCATCAGGTCCGTCGAACGATGACTTCGGTATCACCCCAACCCTCCCTGTCTGCACCGCCCCATACTGGATGACCGCTCAACCTCGAACCAACCGCCGACCGGAAAAGATGCCGTTTCTTTATATTGGCGCTGTGCCATTTGGGTAGTTACCCTCGGGCAACTGTGCGTTCGGTCACGAAATGCGGTGTCCTGAACCGAATTAAAAGGATTCGAATTCGCGCCGTTCAAGAGTGCTATAGGATTCCGCGCGGCTCACCCGCGGCCGCTGCGGGCCGCCCGTCCGAGACCTTCGCCTGCCCACCCGTCGCACCGAGGGAGTCCGCCCGGCTCGGTGACGCCACCGCCGGCGACCCGATCACGGTGCCCGACGCCGACAGGGTCGGCCATAGTTGTGCGTGGCGTCACATCAGCGCTGTTCAGCAGGCACGCCAGGTGTGTAAACAAATGTAAACCGCGGGAGAACCAGTCGTTTCCGAAGCATCACCGCCGACCTCCCGCCGCACCCTCCGATCACCCCGTTCGGCCAGCTCGCGGCTCGTTCACCCTGGTGAGCCCCCGATCGCGAACGACGCCACGCGTCTCCCCCGTGACCACGACATTGCGCCGACCTCACAGCTCACCGTGGCCCGAATCCGGATGTGAAAAGTTCGTTTTGCCGAAGGAGTCGGCCTCTTTACAGTTCCCCTCAACAGCCCGATTTCACAGTTCGAAGGGGGCGTCGTGGTTAATTCGCGTACGCAAGGTCCGTCGCCCGCCGATTTCGGCGACACATTGCTGAACCTCGGTAAGTATTTCCAGCGGGGCGAGGCCTCGCCCGACAACCGGTCCATCTACAAGGTCGGTGGCCGCGATGCCGACGAGTTCTACCGCGACCGCTGGTCGCACGACAAGGTGGTGCGCTCCACCCACGGCGTGAACTGCACCGGCTCGTGCTCCTGGAAGATCTACGTCAAGGACGGCGTGATCACCTGGGAGTCCCAGCAGACCGACTACCCGTCGGTGGGCTCGGACAAGCCCGAGTACGAACCGCGCGGCTGCCCACGTGGCGCCTCCTTCTCCTGGTACACCTACTCCCCGGCCCGCGTGCGCTACCCGTATGTGCGTGGCACACTGCTCGACCTGTACCGCAAGGCCAAGGCCGAGCTCAAGGACCCGGTGCTGGCGTGGGAGTCGATCGTCGAGGACCCGGCCAAGGCCAAGGCCTACAAGATGGCGCGCGGCAAGGGCGGATTCGTCCGCGCCGAATGGTGGGAAGCCGCCGAAATCGCCGCCGCCGCACATGTTTACACGATCAAGCAGTACGGGCCCGACCGGGTGGCCGGCTTCTCGCCGATCCCCGCGATGTCGATGGTCAGCCATGCCACCGGCGCGCGCTTCGTGTCGCTGATCGGCGGCTACATGCTCTCGTTCTACGACTGGTACGCCGACCTGCCGGTGGCCTCGCCGCAGGTGTTCGGCGATCAGACCGACGTGCCGGAGTCGGCCGACTGGTTCGACGCGGGCTACCTCATCATGTGGGGCTCCAACGTCCCGGTGACCCGTACACCTGACGCGCACTACATGACCGAGGCGCGCTACCGCGGCCAGAAGGTCGTGGTGGTCTCCCCCGACTACGCCGACAACACCAAGTTCGCCGACGAGTGGGTGGCCGCGCGGCCGGGAACCGATGCGGCGCTGGCGATGTCGATGGGGCACGTGGTGCTCAAGGAGTTCTTCATCGAGAAGCAGACTCCGATGTTCACCGACTACATCAAGTCCTACACCGATCTGCCGTACCTGATCTGCCTCGACGAGGCGGCAGATCAGGACGGCGCCCTACCCGGCAAGTTCCTCACCGCCGCGGATCTCGGCCACACCGGCGAGGGCGTCGAGCACAAGCCGGTGCTGCTGGACCAGGCCGGAAACCCGGTGGTGCCCAACGGTTCACTGGGTCACCGCTTCGGCGAGGGCGACGCGGGCAAGTGGAACCTCGACCTCGACGGCGTCGACCCGCTGCTCACCCTGCTCGGCCACTCCGACGACGCACCCGCCACCATCGCGCTGCCGCGCTTCGACACCGATGTCGCCGGTTCGATCATCCGCGGCGTGCCGACGAAAATCGTTGCGGGCAAGCGGGTTACCACCGTATTCGACCTGCTGCTGGCCCAGTACGGCGTCGGCCGCGACGGTCTGCCGGGCGAGTGGGCCAAGGGCTATGACGATGCCGAGTCGCCGTACACCCCAGCGTGGCAGGAGGCAATCACCGGAGTGCCCGCCGTTCAGGCGGCGCGCATCGGACGCGAATTCGCCGACAACGCCGAACGTTCCGGCGGTCGCTCGATGATCCTGATGGGCGCGGGCACCAACCACTGGTTCCACTCCGACCAGATCTACCGCGCCTTCTTCACCTTGACGCTACTCACCGGCTGCCAGGGCAAGAACGGTGGCGGCTGGGCCCACTACGTCGGCCAGGAGAAGTGCCGTCCCGTAACCGGCTGGGCCACTTTGGCTTCGGCGAGCGACTGGCAGCGGCCGCCGCGCCAGATGCAGGGCACCGTGTTCTGGTACCTGACCAATGATCAGTGGCGCTACGACCCGTTCACCTCGGACTCGTTCGCGTCGCCCCTTGGCAAGGGCAAGTTCGCCGGGCGTACGGCCGCCGACAACATCGCCCTGGCGAGTCGTCTGGGCTGGATGCCCAGCTATCCGACCTTCAACCGCAATCCCCTCGACCTGGCCGATGAGGCCGCCGAAGCAGGCAAGACCCCGGCCGAGCATGTGGTAGCCGGGTTGAAGTCCGGCGACCTGCGCTTCGCCTGCGAAGACCCCGACGCCCCCGAGAACTTCCCGCGCGTACTCACCGTGTGGCGCGCGAACCTGCTCGGCTCCTCGGGCAAGGGCAACGAGTACTTCCAGAAGCACCTGCTCGGCTGCGGCTCCAACCTGCAGACCACCGACGCGACCGGGGTGCGCCCACAGGAACTGGAATGGCGGGAGGAAGGCGCCGAGGGCAAGCTGGATCTGCTGCTCGCACTGGACTTCCGGATGACCAGCACCACCCTGTTCGCCGATATCGTGCTCCCCGCCGCCACCTGGTATGAGAAGCACGACCTGTCCTCGACCGACATGCACCCGTTCGTGCACGCCTTCTCCCCGGCCATCTCCCCGCCGTGGGAGGCCAAGACCGACTTCGAGGCGTTCCACCGGATCGCGCGTGGCTTCTCCTGGCTCGCCGAAAAGCACCTGGGCACACGCAAAGACATCGTCGCGGTGCCGCTGCAGCACGACTCCCCCGACGCGCTGGCGCAGGCCGGCGGCAAGGTTCTGGACTGGAAAGCCGGTGAGTGCGAACCGATTCCGGGCAAGACCATGCCCAAGATCGTGGAGATCGAACGCGACTACACCAAGATCGCGGAGAAGCTGGCCGCGCTCGGGCCGCTGGTGGAGAAGCTCGGCCTGACGACCAAGGGCGTCACCACCTTCCCCGAGGAAGAAGTGGCCTACCTCGCCGGACAGAACGGCACCATCGTCTCCGGCATCGCCGCGGGACGACCGTCGCTGGCCAAGGACACCCACGCCGCCGAAGCCATTCTGTCGCTGTCGGGCACCACCAACGGCCGCCTGGCGGTCGAAGGGTTCGAGGCGCTGGAGCGGCGGACCGGCACCGAACTGGTCGACCTCGCGAAAGAGGCCGAGGGCAAACGGATCACGTTCGCCGATACCCAGGCTCGTCCGGTTCCGGTGATCACCTCGGCTGAATGGTCGGGCTCGGAATCCGGTGGCCGCCGGTACTCGCCGTTCACCATCAATGTCGAGCGGCTCAAGCCGTGGCACACGCTCACCGGTCGCCAGCACTTCTACCTCGACCACGACTGGATGATCGAACTCGGCGAGCAACTGCCGATCTTCCGTCCGCCCCTTGATATGTCGGCGCTGTTCGCGGAGCCGAGCATCGGCAATGTGAGCGGCAACGGTCTCACCGTGCGCTACCTGACCCCGCACTCCAAGTGGTCGATCCACTCGGCCTACCAGGACAACCTGCATATGTTGACGCTCTCGCGCGGCGGTCAGACGATCTGGATGTCGGACGTCGACGCCAAGAAGATCGGCGTGGCGGACAACGACTGGATCGAGGCGATCAACCGCAACGGTGTCGTCGTCGCCCGGGCGATCGTGTCGCACCGCATGCCCGAAGGCACGGTCTTCATGTACCACGCCCAGGACCGCGCGGTCGACGTGCCACGCATCGAAGGCGCCGAGGATACGACCAAGGAAGCCAAGGGCAAGCGCGGCGGTATCCACAACGCGCTCACTCGCGTGCTGATCAAGCCCTCGCACCTGATCGGCGGCTACGCCCAGCAGTCCTTCGCCCTGAACTACCACGGCCCCACCGGAAATCAGCGTGACGAGGTCACGACTATCCGCCGCCGATCGCAAGAAGTGGAGTACTAACCATGCGCGTAATGGCTCAACTTGCGATGGTCATGAACCTGGACAAGTGCATCGGCTGCCACACCTGCTCGGTCACCTGCAAGCAGGCGTGGACCAATCGCGGCGGCACCGAGTACGTCTGGTTCAACAATGTGGAAACCCGTCCGGGACAGGGTTATCCGCGTCAGTACGAGGACCAGGAGAAGTGGAAGGGTGGCTGGACGCTCAACAAGCGCGGCAAGCTGACCCTCAAGTCCGGCTCGCGGTTCAAGCGCCTGATGAACATCTTCGCCAACCCCGACCTGCCCACGGTCGACGACTACTACGAGCCGTGGAGCTACGACTACGACAACCTGCTGTCGTCGCCGCCCATGGACACCACCCCGGTGGCGCGGCCCAAGTCGCTGATCACCGGTGAGGACACCAAGGTCACCTGGGGTGCGAACTGGGACGACGACCTGGGTTCGGGTCCCGAGCAGGTCGGCAAGGACCCCATCCTCGGCAAGCTCGAGACCAAGGTGAAACTGGAGTTCGAAGAGACCTTCATGTTCTACCTGCCGCGCATCTGCGAGCACTGCCTGAACCCCTCGTGCGCCGCGTCGTGCCCCTCCGGCGCGATCTACAAGCGCGAGGAAGACGGCATCGTGCTCGTCGACCAGGACAAGTGCCGTGGTTGGCGCCAGTGCATCACCGGCTGCCCGTACAAGAAGATCTACTTCAACCACAAGACGGGCAAGGCGGAGAAGTGCACCTTCTGCTACCCGCGCGTGGAAGTCGGCATCCCGACGGTGTGCTCGGAGACCTGCGTCGGGCGGCTGCGCTACATCGGCGTGATGCTCTACGACGCCGACGCGGTGCTCGAAGCGGCCCAGGTCACCGACCCGCAGGACCTCTATACCTCGCAGCTCGGCGTGTTCCTCAACCCGCATGACGAGCGCGTGATCGCCGAGGCCGAGAAGGCCGGGATCTCACCGGAATGGATTCAGGCCGCCCAGGATTCGCCGGTCTACAAGCTGATCGTCGACTACCAGCTGGCGCTGCCGCTGCACCCGGAATACCGCACGATGCCGATGGTTTGGTACGTGCCGCCGCTGTCGCCGGTGGTGGATGTGCTCACCGAGACCGGGCACGACGGCGAGGACGTGCGCAACCTGTTCGGCGCCATCGACGCGCTGCGCATCCCGCTCGACTACCTCGCCGAGCTGTTCACCGCAGGCGAGATCGGACCGGTGCGCTCCTCGTTGCAGCGGTTGGCCGGAATGCGGGCGTTCATGCGTTCGGTGAACCTCGGCGAAGAACCCGAACCCCATATCGCGCCGTCGATCGGTCTCGAGCCCGAGGAGATCGAGGCGATGTACCGGTTGCTCGCCATCGCCAAGTACGAGCACCGGTACGTGATCCCGATGGGCGCGACTTCCAAAGCGCACGAACTGGATTCGCTGGCCACCGGGTGCAGTCTCGATACCGACGGCGGACCTGGCATGACCGCGTTCGACCAGGTCGTCGAGAAGTTCTCGCTCTCGGACGTCAATCAGGCTGCGCCGGAGGAGAAGTCGGGCCGGATCAACCTGCTCAACTGGGACGGGCGCAGCACCAGTGGACTCGTGCCGACCACGAACGGCAACGGGGGTACCGGCAACGGCGCCGGTAACGGCAACGGCAGCAACGGCGCTGCCATTACCGACTCACCCGTGAGCGGTGTCGCGCCATGAGTCTGTTGTCGATTCGTAAACGGCCCCAACCGGTTACCGCGATGCCCGAGCACGACCGCTTGGTCGTGTGGCGGCTGGCCGCGTTCCTGCTCGACTACCCCGGCGAGCAGACCCTGGCCATGCTCGACCAGTTGTCCGAGGCCGCAGCGCACTTGCCCGACGAGGTGCAGGCGCAGTTCGCCGAGATATTCGCCTATCTGCGTGACACCCCGGCGATCGAAGTGGCGCAGAGCTACGTCGAGACTTTCGACATGCGCCGCCGCGCCAGCCTGCACCTGACCTTCTACGCCTTCGGCGACACCCGCAAACGCGGCATGGCACTGCTGCGTTTCAAGCACGCCTACCGCCAGGCGGGAGTAGAACTCGGCGACGAGGAACTCCCGGACCACCTGCCGGTGCTGCTGGAATTCGCCGCCACCATCGACCCGATCGGCGGCGAACGCCTGCTCGGCGAGCACGTGCCGGTGCTGGAGCTGTTGCGACTGTCGCTGGGCGACAACAACTCTCCCTACAGCGGTGTCCTCGGCGCGGTCCTCACCACCCTGCCCCCGGTGACCACCGCCGACCGCAGGCGCATCGCCGAACTCGCCGCCCAGGGTCCGCCCGAGGAAGAGGTCGGCCTCGAGCCCTACGCCATGGACCCCGCCCTCTTCGAAGCAACAGAAGGCCGCAGATGAACGCAACCATCCCCCTGCCCGAAGGCCTGTGGCTGATCCTGCCCTACATCGCGGCGACTTCCTTTGTGCTCGGCCATGTCTGGCGCTACCGCTTCGACCAGTTCGGCTGGACCACCCGGTCCTCACAGATCTACGAGTCCAAGCTGCTGCAACTGGGCAGCCCGCTGTTCCACTTCGGCATGCTCGGGGTGTTCGGCGGACATGTCATGGGTCTGTTGATCCCCGAATCCTGGACCGCGGCGATCGGCATCTCCGAGCACGCCTACCACCTCGTCGCGGTCGGCGCGGGCTCGATCGCCGGACTGATGGTCGTCGCGGGGGTGGCGATCCTGTGCTACCGCCGCATCGCCATCCCCGCCGTACGCAAGAACACCAGCCGCAACGACGTCATGATGTACACGCTGCTGACCTTGGCCCTGGTCACCGGCCTGCTCAACACGTGGGGCTCCAACCTGCTGTGGGGCACCTACAACTACCGCACCACGGTCTCCCCCTGGTTCCGCAGCCTGTTCTCGATCAACCCCGAACCGGGCCTGATGGTCGGCGTTCCCTGGACTTTCCAACTCCACGGCCTCGTCGTCCTCGCCCTGGTCTTCGCGTGGCCCTACACTCGCCTGGTCCACATGTTCAGCGCCCCCATCGGCTACCTCACCCGCCCCTACATCGTCTACCGCCGCAAGGAAGTAGACACCAAGGACAAGACCCGCTTCGCCAAGGCATGGGACGCACCGGTCACTCCCGACCGCTGGTAGTTCGTTCGTTTCGGCGCCCGCCCGCGCGCCACGCAGGCGGGGCGTGGTCATGACGCACCGATGAGTTCACGCGGGCCGAACCGTCTTCATTACGGAGCGTCGAGGTGGCACCGTCGCGCTCCGGTGGCCTGCGGGTGCCCGAATCGAGGTTTCTCATGTCCGGTGGGCCCGTGGGTCCAGACCGTGCGGCGCTGTGGGCGATGGCGCACGCCGAGCGCGCCGCCCTCGCCGACGATCTCGCTGACCTCGACGACGACCAGTGGGGCCGACCTTCGCTGTGCGGATCCTGGACCGTCGAGGATGTGCTCGCTCATCTCACGGCCGCGGCCAGCGTCGGCCGGGTGCGCTGGGTGACCAGCGTCCTCGGCGCCCGCTTCGACTTCGACAAACACAACGAACGACGCAAGGCCGAGCATCTCGGGAAGACGCCGGCCGAGACCCTCGCACTGTTCCGGGCGATCATCCCCAGTACGACCTCGGCCCCAGGCCCCACGGCGGCCTGGCTCGGCGAGGTCATCGTCCACGCCCAGGACATCCGCCGCCCGCTCGGCCTGGGTTACACACCGTCGATCGAAGCGACCACCGCCGTCGCCGAGTTCTACGCGAGCCGCGATTTCACCGTCCCCGGCCGCACACTCACCGAAGGTCTGCGGCTGGAAGCGACCGACGGCCCGTTCACGACCGGAACCGGACCACTGATCAGCGGAACTACGATCGCGCTGACCATGGCGATGGCCGGGCGGGCCGCCTACTGCGACGACCTCACCGGGCCCGGCGCACCCGCCCTCACCGACCGCGTGACCGCGGGGACGGTCGACGGCTGACGGAACCTTCGCGGAATCCGGCGCAGCGGACCGTTAACGCCCGCGATGGTCGAGCGCCACGGACTCCCGCAGCGCCCACCGACAACAGGCTGAGATCCCAGAACTACCCGTCGGTCTCACGTCGACGTGTCGCCCAGTGCCTTGCGAACAGTGTCGAACCACGCCTGGGTGCCGACAAGTCCGGCCTCGATGTCCTTGCGTCCCTTGATGAATCCGAACAGATCGGCGGCATAGCGGCTCAGCACCGTGCCCTCGTTCTCGTCGAATTCGGCCAGCACCTCGGCATCACCGAGTACATAGGCGACAACGGCGACCTGACCTGCCGACCACTCGGTGCGGTGGTTCGCCCAGCCGCCGGAACGGACCGCGCGGGCCCTGGTGAGAAGGTCCTCGCGCAAGGCGTCGCGGCCGGCGTCGGTGGGGTGGCGTGGTTTTCCCCAGGTGATCCGTTTCGCGTCCGACATGTCGCGTCCTCTCGCTGATGTGCGGTGTTTCGCGCGGGGCCGACCGGATTCAGGTCGGACGCCACACGGTCGTCACGTGAGGGTCGCAGATCGGGGCGGGTGCGTCGCGCACCGGGTGCGCGACGTGTCGGTGCCGAGGACCCGGCCGCGGGCGGGTTCGACTGCCTCGCGACCTGGTCGGCGGGTCCTACCCGGCGCGCAGGAATTCCCCCACTCGTTCGGTGCCGAGCACGGGATCGGCTTCGCCCTCGCCGAAGACATAGCGCCCGTTGACGAAGACCGCGGTGACCGTCTCGTCGTTGCGGTTGACCATGCGCGGGAGGTTGCCGAACACAGCGACGGGGCTCTCCGCGTAGGCGTCGAGGGTTTCGTCGAGATGGGCGGGGTCGATGACGACGGCGTCGGCACGGTCGCCCACGCGCAGGTGGCCGGTGTCGAGGCCGTACCAGTCCGCCAGTTCGCCGGTGAGGCGGTGGACCGCGTGCTCGACCGTCATGAACGGCTTCTCGCTGGTCGCGGCATCGTTGACCCGGCGGAGCAGGCGCAGGCCGAAGTTGTAGAAGGCCATGTTGCGCAGGTGGGCGCCCGCGTCGGAGAAGCCGAGCTGCACCGACGGGTCGGCGGCCAGGATGTCGGCCACCTCGGGGCGGTGGTTGGAAATGGTGGTGCGCCAGCGCAGTTTGTCGCCGTGTTCGACGACGAGGTCGAGGAACGCGTCGACCGGGTGCAGGCCGCCGCGATCGACGCCGACCTCACCGAAGGTCTTGCCGATGACGGTCTCGTCGGGGCACTCGACGATATCGGCGTCGAAGAAGTCACGGTGCCAGGCGCGGGGGCCGTACTTGTTGTCGTAGTCCTTGCGGAACGAGCGGCGGTACTCCTCGTCCTGCATGAGGTGACGCTGCTCGTCGATGTGATCGGCCAGGTGCAAAGCGGCCGCGCCGGAACCGAACTCCTCGAACACCGGCAGCGAGATGCCGTCGGAGTACACCTCGAACGGAACGGGCAGATGCTGCCAGCGGAAGTTGCCGTCGAGCCCGTTGATGATCTTGCCGACGGCGGGGAACATCTTGGACGCGCCCGGCACCGCCTTCACATCGGCCGCCGAGAGCAGGCTCACCTTGAGCGATTTGCGCCATAGGCCGATGCTCGAGACCGCCATCGACACCAAGCTCTTGGGGTTGGTGATGTCGGGGCCACCCTGCAACGCGCGACCGCGCTTGCGCAGGATCGTGTTGAGCCGGTGCCGTTCCTTGCTCTTGGCATACGTGGACGGCAGCGTCCGCGAACGGCAGGTCTCCCCGTCGAGCTTGTCGAAAAGCAGCTGCTGCGAGGACATTCCGACGAAACCGGCGTCGAGTGCGTCGGTGAGCATGCGCTCGATCTCGGCCAGCTCATCCTTGGACGGTTTCACTTCCTTGCGGGTGGAGCGGTCGAGCCCCATCACCGCCGCCCGAATATCGGAGTGGCCGATGAAGCCCGCCAGATTCGGTCCGAGCGGCGACTGCTCGAGCGCGGCGACGTATTCGCTTGCGGTACTCCAGGTCTGGACGTCGTTCATCGCGCCGACGACGTACGGGCGCGGGATGGCCTCGACCCTGCCGAACAGGTCGCCCGCGGTCTCACCGTCGACGTGCACGGTCGAGAGCGAGCACGAACCCAGCAGCACGGTGGTGATGCCGTGGCGCACCGACTCCGACAGCGACGGGTCGAGCAGGACCTCCACGTCGTAGTGGGTGTGGATGTCGATCATGCCGGGGACAACCCATTTGCCCGTCGCGTCGACGACGCGGGAGCAGCCGGTTTCGTCGAGCGGGGTCTCCGAGATCTCGGCCACCTTGCCGTCGATGATGCCGAGGTGACGGACCGCGGATGGGGCGCCGGTGCCGTCGAACCAACGGCCACCCTTGATGATGCTGTCGAACATGTTCAGACCCCTTTTAGATCGCGAGCTCGCGCCTGGTGACTTTACCGGTCGCGTTGCGCGGCAGCGCATCCGTTGTGAGACGCCAGTGGGCTGGCACCTTGAAATAGGCGAGGCGGTCGCCGACGAACGCCTGCAGTTCCTCGACCTCCACCGCGCCGGGCTCGGTGACGATCACCGCCGCCACCACCTGGCCGAGGTCGGCATCGGCGACCCCGAACACCGCGCATTCGCTGACCGCGGGATGTTCACACAGCACGTTCTCGATCTCGGTGGGGTAGACGTTCTCCCCGCCGCGCAGGATCAGGTCGGTCCGCCTGCCCGACACGGTGAGCCTGCCATCGCGCATCGTGCCGAAATCGCCGGAGCGCAACCATCTTTGGTCGTCGATCGCCGATCCGGTGGCCGCGTCGTCGTTCCAGTAGCCGAGCATCACATAGGGACTGCGGATGCAGATCTCGCCCTCTTCGCCGTCGCCGACCGCGTTGCCCTCGGCGTCGCGGATCTGCACCGCCACCCCGATGATCGGCCTGCCGACCGAGGCGTCGTCGGCGGCCAGGTCGAGCGGGGTGGCCACCGTCGCCGCGGTACCGCTCTCGGTGAGGCCGTAACTGGTGGTCAGCGAGAACTGCAGGGCCGAGGTCTTCTCGCGCAGACTGGCGATCAACGCGGGCGAGGACGGCGCCGAGTTCAGCGAGAGCGCGCTCAGCGAGGACAGATCGTGTTGGGCCACATCATGTTCCAGCAGGCGCGAGGCCATGGTCGGCACCGCGGCCCAGTTGGTGACCCGCTCGCGCTCGATCAGGCTCAGAATCCGGCCGACTTCGAAGCCACCGTGTGGGAACACCGCGGCCGCGCCGGTCAGCAACCGTGGGATGACGAGGTTGTGCAGACTGGCGATGTGAAACAGCGGCGCGGTGACCAGGTAACGGCGATCGCTCGGTGCGTCGCTGGGCTCCTGGCCCATGAACGCGCCCATCATGGCGTCGGTGAAACGGTGATAGTCGCTGATCGCCACCATGTTTCGCTGCGAATGGACCACCCCCTTCGGCCTGCCGCTGGTGCCGCTGGTGTAGAGGATGACGGCCGGATCGTCCTCGGCCACTGGCGTGCTCGGGATCTCGCCACCACCGAATTCGGCGATGAGGGCGGGCAGATCTTCCTCCATGGTGAGGACCGGAACATCTGTTTCGGTGAGCAGCGCAGCCCTTTTCGCGTCTGCGATGACCACTGCCGGGGTGGTGTGGCCCAATCCGTAGGCGATCTCCCGTGGCGCCCACCAGGCGTTGTAGCCGACCGGGATCGCGCCGAGACATTGCGCGGCCCAGAACGCGATCACCCAGTCCGGGCCGTTGGCGGCCAGGATGCCGACCCGATCGCCCTTGCCGACTCCGTACTTGCCTGCCAGCGCGGTGGCCAGAGCGCCTGCGGCAGCGGCGTGCTCGGTGAAGGAGATCCGGCGGTCCTCGGTGACGAGATAGTCGCGCTCCCCCCAGTTCAGCGAGTGTTCGAGCAGTTCGCGCAGGTTCGCGCGGCGCCGCGCGAATACCGGAATCGGCACGCCGAGCACGGGTTCGACGGTCATCTCGAACGGCGCTCCGGGTGCGGTCAGGCCCGCGGCGACCTTGGCTACGAATTCCTGTGGGTCTACAGCGTTGGTCATGTTCTTCTCCATCAAGGAATGAGGACGGCGCGTCCGCGGATCGCGCCGGAGTCGAGTCGGTCGAAGGCGGTGCGGGCGTCGGCCAGGTCGAAGCGCTCGACCTCGGCGCGCACCTTGCCCGCGGCGGCCAGTGCCACCGCATCGATGAGGTCGGATCTGGTGCCGCCGTAGGACTTTCGCACCGTGGCGCCCCACGGCAGGCCGGGCCCACCCGCGGGACCCGAGTCGATGCCGGTGGCACCGCCGCCGAGACCGACCAGCCGGACCGCACCGTTGGGGGCGACGGATTCGACGGCGACCTTGACGGTGGGATCGGTACCGACGAAGTCGAACACCGCTTCCGCGCCACGTCCGCCGGTGAGCTCCAAGATCGTGGCCGCTGTGTACTCGTCGGCCTTCAGCACGATGTCGGCGCCGCATTCGGTAGCCAGGGCGAGCTTGCCTGCGTCCACGTCGACCGCGATCACGGTGGTCTCGGTGAGCGCCTTCAACAACTGCACCGCGACGTGACCGAGTCCGCCGATGCCGATGGCGACCGCGGTCGCGCCCGGCCACAGCTGGTCCATGGCGCCGTGGATGGCGTGCATCGGGGTCAGCGCGGCGTCGGCCAGCGGCGCGGCCAGTGCGAAGTCCAGGTCATCGGCGATGGGCACGAACGAACGCCGCGGGATGCGGACGAACTCGGCCATCCCACCGTCGGGCCCGAGCCCCGGGCACTGCGGCATCGCGGTGCGACCGGCCGCCAGACAGACGTTCTCGTTGCCGCGCGAGCACTCCCGGCATTCGCCACACGACCAGCACAGGTACACGATCCCGCGTTCGCCGACGCGGCGCCCCTCGACCGCGGAGCCGACCGCCTCGATCGTGCCCGCGATCTCGTGGCCCAAGGTCAGAGGCTGCTCGCTCATCGGGAACGGCAGGCTCAGCACGAACGAATCCGAATGGCAGATCCCGGCCGCGCCGACCCGCAGGAGCAGATCGTCCGGTCCGAGCTCGGGGACGGGCACCGTGCGCAACTCGAGGGTGCCCGGGGCCGTCAGCTGCATCGCGCGCATGCTCATCGGGCGCCGCCTACCGCGTCGAAGGTGGCCTTCAGGTAGCTGTCGCACCGATCGGATCCGATCAACCCGGTAGCCATCCGATTCATGGTGTAGGCGAAGGTGATTCGGCGATCCAGATCGTTGACGACCATCGAGCCGCCGTATCCTGCCCACCAGCAGACCCGTCCGTCGGGAATGTGCGGGAAGGTCTCCGGTCGGGGCAAGCCGTAGCCGATGCCGAAGCGCAGCGGTGCCAGCAGCGCCAGGTCGATGCCGTCGGCCTGCTCGCGGAAGATCACATCGATCGTCGCGGGCCTGAGGAACCGCCTGCCGCTCAGCTCGCCGCCATTGGCGATCAGCGACTGGATGCGGGCCACCGAGCGCGCGTTGCCGTGCCCGTTGGTGCCGCCGATCTCGGCCGCACGCCACCCCGGGGTCGCGGTTTCGGAGACCTCCAGCCAGGGGCTGGTGAGCGTCTTGATCAGCACGCTGTCCTGGTCCAGGGTCGACAGGTCGAAGTCCGGCATCTCCGGCGGGATCAGGGTGGCGATCCGGTCGGCGTGCTCGGGACCGGTGCCGATATGGAAGTCGGCACCGAGCGGGCCCGCCAGCTCGTCGGCGAAGAACCGGCCCAGCGAACGCCCGGTGATGCGGCGCACCAATTCACCGATGAGATGGCCGTAGTTGATGGCGTGGTAGCCCGAGGCGGTACCCGGCTCCCACCACGGTGCCTGCGTCGCGAGGCGGGCGGCGGCGGCATCGGTGTCGTAGATGTCGGTCAGCTCGATCGGCTTCTCCCAGCCAGACACACCCGAGGTGTGCGAGAGCAGGTGGCGAACTTCGATGTCGGCCTTGCCATTCGCCGCGAATTCGGGCCAATAGTGGGCCACCCGCTGGTCGACGTCGAGTTCACCGCGGTCGACCAGCAGCAGGGCGCACAGTGCCGTCATCGTCTTGGTGACCGAGAAGACGTTGACCAGGGTGTCGACACCCCACGGCGTGGTCTTCGCCGCGTCGGCGTAACCGCCCCAGAGGTCGAGGACCGGATCACCGTCGACGGTGACGCACAGGGCCGCGCCGAGTTCGGCACCCGACCGGAGATGTTCATCGAATGCCGCACGTACGCCGGCGAATTCGTCACGGCAGAAACCGGAGGAAGCACTCATCGCGCCACCTCGGCCCGCACCCGAGCGGGCACCGGCAGGCGGTAGCCCGCGGCGGCGGCACGTTTCGCGCCGCGCGCCATCTCCTTGGTCATCGAACGCACATACGGCTCGAACTCGGTCTGGATGGTGTGGCGAGGCGAATCGTAATAGCGCCCAGCGCGTTTGGCTTCCTGCGCGCCGAGCACCTCGTCGATCTGCTCGCGCGAGGGCAGGTGGTAGCGCCCGGCCAGGTAGGCGGCGACCAGCTTGCTCTGCTGCTCGGCGAAGTTCACCAGCGTCGGCATCGGCTGGGCGAGACCGAGATAGAACAGATTGTCCACACCCGGCTTCATCATCATCTGGAACAGCGGGAACCGATTGGCCGCGTCGGGCACCAGCGCCGGATCGGTGAAGAACGGGAAGCTGATGTGATAGCCGGTGGCGCAGACGATCACGTCCGCCTGCGCACTGGTGCCGTCGGCGAAGTGCACGGTGTCACCGTCGAGGCGGGCAATCGCGGGTTTGGCCTCGATATCGCCGCAACCCGCGCGGTGCAGGAATTCCTCGCTGGCCGAGGGATGCGCCTCGAACGGCTCGTGATCGGGGGTCGGCAGGCCGTAGGTCGACATCTCGCCACGGTTCTTGCGGACGAAGCGCTGCTTGAGCTTGAGCGCGATCTTGCCGGGAATCCACGCCGGCATCGAAGCACGGTCGCCCACTTGACCATTGACATACTTGGGTAGCACCCAGACGCCGCGACGGGCGGAGACGAACAGTTTCGAGGCGATGAAGCGCTGGGACAGTTCCGAGGCGATGTCGAGCCCGGAGTTGCCCATGCCGACCACCACGATCCGCTTGCCGCGCATGTCGATCGGGTCGAACGGGTCGTTGTAGGCGTGGCTGTGCATGAGCACACCGTCGAATTCGCCGGGGTAGTCCGGGAATCGAGGGTTCCAGTGGTGGCCGTTGCAGACGATGAGCGCGTCGTAGACCTCGGTGTCGCCTGCCGCCGTCGTCACCCGCCACAAGCCCGCGTCGTCGCGTTCGGCCGAAACGACCAGGCTGTTGAACCGAATCCGATCCCGCAGGCCGAAGTGGTCGACATAGTCCTTGAAGTACTGCAACAGCTGCGAATGGTGCGGGAAATGTGGCCAATCATCCGGAGCCGGGAAGTCCTCGAACTGCAAGCGGTACTTGGACGTGTCGATGTGCAGGCTCTGATAGCACGCCGACATGCCATTGGGGTTCTTGAAGTACCAGTTGCCGCCCACCTCGTCGGAGGCTTCGTAAC
Organism: Nocardia sp. FBN12; assembly: GCF_050320175.1. Classification (GTDB taxonomy): domain Bacteria; phylum Actinomycetota; class Actinomycetes; order Mycobacteriales; family Mycobacteriaceae; genus Nocardia. The sequence goes on from NZ_CP190048.1 coordinate 4,604,706, forward strand.
AGTCGAACGGGATTCCGTTCTCGGCGAGCCGCTTCGCGGCGGTGATACCCGAAGGTCCGGCGCCGATGACGCACACCTTGGGCAATTCCGGTGTATCCATGCACAACTCCTGAACGGCTTCGATCATCGATGACCATGCCGGTGACGTGGACCACAGAATAGCCTCTCGCTGGACATCATGTCTAGTGAATGATCGGATCGTCTACGATGAGCCCATGACGACCGAACCTGCCCGCCGGGGCTCGCTACGTGAGGAACAGAAGCGCCTGACGAAGGCCAGGATCGTCGAGACCGCACGCACCCTGTTCGAGACGCAGGGCTATTCCGCGGTCCGCGTCGACGACATCGCCGCCGCCGTCGGCTGCAGCCGGGCTACCTTCTACCTCCACTTCACGAGCAAGGGCGAGGTGTTGAGGGCCATCGCCCAGCAAGGCACCCTCGCCAGCGTGCGGGACTTCTACGCCGACCTCGACCGCGTGCTCACCATCGGTTCCCGGGAAGCGTTCGCGGACTGGATGACTCGCGCGATCGATTGGTTCTTCGCGAACAAGGACATGCTTCCGGCCTGGGACGAGGCCACCGCGCTGGAACCGGAATTCCGCGCGGTGGCACGCGAGGGCATCATGACCCTGGCCGACACCATGCCCGCCTACCTCGCCCGCTGGCCCGAACACCGCCGCGACGAGGGCAGGCTGCGGATCGAACTCCTCGTCGCCCAGCTCGAGCGCTTCTTCACCCGCTGGGCCATGCAGGGCACCATCGACGTCACAGCCACGCAGGCCGCGGCGGTGCTCACCGATGTCTGGTTCCCTGCCCTACAGGCGCCGAACTGAGGTCAGAAGAGTCCGAGCGAGCGGGCCTGGGCGATGGCGTCGGCGCGGGCGTTCACGGCGAGTTTCTGGTAGATGCCGCGCAGGTGCGTCTTGACGGTGTTCACCGAGACGCCGAGATCGGCGGCGATACTGCCCGCCGTCATCCCGGACGGAAGTTGGCGCAGCACAACGAGTTCGGTGTCGGTCAGCTGCGGCGCGCCCGCGCCGGTGCCGCGGTGGGCGCGGATCCGGTCGACGAGAGCGGCGTACTGACCGAAGCGCGCACCCACCCGCGCCAGCAGTTCGGCAGCCGCTGGCACGTCGAGGAACGGGCGGGTCAGCTGTTCGGTCGCCGCGTGCGCGAGTGCCTGTTCGCAGGCCTCGTCGACCTTGCGCGGGCGATCGAGTCGGTCGGCGGCGACCGCGACCAGCAGCCAGGCCGCGACCCGCGAACGCGCCGCCAGGTCCGCGGTCGCCAGCACCGGCTCCAGCACGGTCAGCACGACGGCGGGGCGATGCGCGTAGAGGGCGAGTCCCGCTTCGACGACGGCCATCTCCGGGGTCCGGCCGAGCACCCGCGTCGCGTGGTCGACCAGCTGCTGCGCCTCGCCCTTTGCTTGCACGCGCAGCAACAGCCACAGCACGTCGGTGACCAGTTCGCCGGTGCCGTGCAGCGTCGGGGCTTCGTCGAGCAGGCGCTGGAGCTGTTTGGCGAGCGCGACCGCGGCGGCCGAGCGATCCGCGGCGCCGGCGAACATCAGCACGCCGGTCATGATCACCCCCTGACGCACCGGCGCGGGCACCATGGTCTCGTCGGCCGCGGCCAAGGGCAGGCTCGGCAGCGGCTGCTCGAAATCCACGCCCTGCTGGTAGGCGCCGAAGGCGGCGATCACCCTGGCGGGGGCGGCATCGGCCGATCCGGCGAGTTCGTAGCGTCGCGCGCAGTCGATCGCCTCGGCCGCCAGCGCGCGTAGCTCGTTGATCCGGCCTGCCATCCCGGCCGCCACCGCCGCCGCGGTTCTGGCGCGGACCGCGAAGCTACCGAGCCCGGCCTGCTCGGCGTGCACGATCGCGTGGCGCACAGATGTCGCGCCGCTGTCGATTTCGCCGCTGTAGATCTCGGCGAGGCCGCAGTGCAGCGCGGCGTAGCAGTCGAGGTCGGGTTGCCCGGTCGCCGGCGGCAGCGGCCAGCGCATCGAAGACGAATCACCCACCAGCACAGCGACTCCCGCACTCACCGCGTGGTCGAGCGCGGCCACCCACTCGACGGGAACCACCGGCGGCGCCGAGTCAGGGCCGACGTGGGCGGCTTCGAGATAGACCTCGGCGGCGGCGATATCGCCGGACTCCACCGCGACGGCCGCGCGCAACAGCCGAACGAAAGTGTCGTGTTCGGCAAGGTTTTCGGCGGCGTCGAGCAGGGCATGGCCGTTTCCTTCCAGCACCATGCGCAAAGCCCAGTCCCGCAGGAAGGGCACCAGCCCGGGTGCGCCGGGTTCGGCCAGGACGTGCTCGAGCGCGGCCGCGGGCATCGCGGCCGAGGTGAACCAGGCCGCCACCCGGCGATGACAGGCGGGCAGGCGATCCGGCCTGGTGTAGGCGGCCTCGGCGAGCAGGTAGGCACGCAGGAGCGGGTGGTAGGTGTGCCAGAGCTCGCCCCCGTGGGCGACGGTGTGCAAGGGGAAGTTGGCGCGCAGCAGTTCGTCGAGGATGCGGGCGGCGTCCGCACCGACCAGATCTTGCGCCATCGGGAGACAGAATTGCGTGGGAACCGCGGTGGCGAGCAGGAATTCGAGCGTGGGTGCCGGCAGCGAGGCGAGCAGTTCGGCGACCAGGAAGTCGGCGACCGCGTGCGAGGGGCGCGCCAGCGCGGCGAGGGCGGTATCGCGATCGGTCGCGCTGGCCGACAAGCAGATCGCGGCGATGCGGACCAGCGCGGCCCAGCCACAGGTGAGGTCGTGCACCACGGCGAGGTCGGCGTCGTCGAGCCGGCAGCCGTGCTGGGCGAACAGCTGGGCGACCCGGTCGGCGGAGAGCGCGAGTTCGGGCGCGCCGATCCGGGTGAGCCTGCCCGCGAGGTCGAGGGCGTGCCAGCGCAGCGGCGGGTCGAAGCGACTCGCGATCAGCGCGGTGACCTGGGCGGGCAGGTGGGTGAGCAGGTATTCGAGGCCGGCGAGTTGCAACGGGTCGGTGAGCAGGTGGGCGTTGTCGATCACCAGCACGGTCGGCTCGATGTCGACGATCGCGGCGACGAGGTTCGCGGCGCGGTCCATCGGTGTGTGCAGCCGCCCGAGCGGTACGGAATCCGCGGTGGGATCGAGGGTCCGCGCGATCTCGGCCACCAGGTCGGTGCCGGACTGTTCGGTGACGGTCGACCACACGACGCGGGCCGAGCACCGGCGCCGCACCCAGTCGACCAGCACCACGGTCTTCCCGCTGCCCACCGGCCCGCACAGCAGCACGGTGTGTCCGGCGGCGGCGCTGGCCCGATCCAATCGGGTGAACGCCGCGTTGCAGCGCACCGGCGCGAACGACAGCTCCGGCAGACCGGCGCACAGGCCGGTCGCAGCTATCACCGAGCCGCCACCGTGGAAGTCCAGAGAACCCGACGACGAAGCCATCTCAACCCTCCTGAACACGCTTTTCACCGCTGGGCGGCCGACCTCCGCCGAGATCGACGGTAGGCGAAACGGCCGCTGTTCGGTTGCTGGCGAGGAGAACTGAGGGCGCTCGTTATCAGATCGACGTCGACTCGTCGGCGAACGCTCAGTCGGGCAACTGGGACATGCTCAGCAGGGTGAGCCCGAGGGTGTCGATGCGGGCCATCACGCCACGCATGGCCGTGCTGTCGTCGACGAGGCCGAACAGGGTGGTGGTTCCGGTGGGCGAATGCGAGCTGGGGCGCAGTTCGGGAAAAGCCGCAAGAACACGCTCGGACAGCTCGCCCTCGATGACGAATTGGTAGCGCAGCGGTCCGGACGTCGACATGGTTCCAGTGTCTCGGCCGGTCGCTGCCACTGCCTCATCCGCTCCGGGTGAATTCGCTCGCCACCTGCGGCGTCACCAGCCGTCAAATTTTAAACATTGTTATTTCAGTTTTCGGGACGCGGTGCGGATCCGGTGGCTAATGTCGCGATCGTCAACAGCGCGAACAGGAGAACATCATGAAGAACTACCAGGCGCGACGTGCCGGTTTCGGACTCACCGCATTCACCGCGGTGGCCGCGGCCGCCGTGCTGACGGCACCCCAGGCATCCGCGCTCGTGCAGGGAATCGCGGTGAACGGCAGCACGCACTATGTGGATACCGCCTACACCGTCACCGCCGATGTCACGGCCACCTCGTTCCTGTTCAAGGTGACCTTCACCGACAACGGCACCCAGATCGGCGAGCCGGTCTCGGTAGCCGATGGCAAGGCCACCATCACCTGGACGCCGAAGACCACCGGCGCGCACGAGATCAAGGCGGTGCAGGAGCTCATCAGCTCGAAGACCGTCACGATCACTGTCGTCCCGAAGCCGACCAACCCCGGCCCCGGCGCGGGCGCCGGTTCCGCAGATCTGGGTGGGCTGCTGTCGGGCTCGGCCGGCTAGCCCCACCCGCGTTACGGCCGCCGCGATCCTCTCCCCGCGGCGGCCGTTCGCGCGTTCAGGCCTGGTCGTAGGCCTGTTGCAGCGCGGCGATATCGAGCTTGGACATCGACCGCAGCGCAGTGGCGACGGCGATGACCCGGTCGGGCTCACCGCTCATGAGCTTGGGCAGCACGGCCGGGGCGACCTGCCAGGACACCCCGAAGCGGTCGGTGAGCCAGCCGCACGGGCCGGGGGTTCCGCCCTCCGACAGCGCGTCCCAGAGGGAATCGATCTCGTCTTGGGTATCCACGATCACCTGCAGCGACGCGGCGTCACTGTGCGGGTGGCCGGGGCCGCCGTTCATCAGGGTGACGGCCTGGCCGTCGAGGCCGAGGGTGATGATGAAAGCCGAGCCGTCGCCCTGGCGGGTGACCTCGGCGATGCGCGAATTCGGGACGGTCGCGGCATACAGTTCGGCCGCTGCTTCGGCGTCGGCATCGAACCACAGGAAGGTGTTGACGGACATGATGTGCTCCTCGGTGTGAGTGGCTTGCTTCACCCACTGGTCGGAGCCGATCGCCGCCCTTCGACACAGTCGCCGAACTTTTATTTTCGCGGCAGCGTCTCGGCGAATCGCACGCCGCGTTCGACCCATTCCCGCAGTGTGGGGTCGTCGTCGACCGTTTCGGGGGCCACGCGCAGCCAGCCGTTCAGCTCGCGCCCACCCATCACCATCGGGGTGATCGACGATCCGTCGAGCAGGGCATCGCCTTCGGCCGGGGCGACCCGCACCAGCAACCCACCCTTGCCGCTGACGGCCACGGCCATATTGCCGCCGATCAGGAAGGCGAGCCCGCCGAACATCTTCTTCTCGGCGAGGTCGGGTCGGGGGTAGACGATCTCCCGGATCCGCTCGGCGAGTTCCTCGTCATATGCCATCGGCTCAGTGTGCGCCGAGGCAAAGACAAGGTCTCAGACGCCGAGGGCGGCGGCGAACATGGGCCAGGAATCGTGCACGTCGTCCTGCCAGTAGGGCCAGGCGTGGGTGCCCGCGGCGCGGAAGCGGACGTCGGCGGGAATGCCGAGCTGGCCGAGGCGGCCTGCGAGCGGGCTCGAGCAACTGCCGACCACGGCTTCCATGGTGCCGCCGACCAGCATTCGGTCGAGCAGGACGCCGACGTTGCCCGCGATGCTCGGATCGTTGAAGGCCTCGTGCGGGCCGGGAGCGCCGTTGCCCGAGGACAGGTAGATGGCGGTACCGCGCAGCCGATCGGCGTGCAGGGTCGGGTCGTTGGCCGCCCACGCCGGGTCGCCGGGGGCACCCCACATATTGGTGGCGTCGGCGCCGAAGGTGGCGAGCTGGGCGCGGACCAGGGTTTCGGCGAGCGGGTTACCGGTCTGGGTGCATCCGCTGAAGGCGCCGACCGCACGGTACAGGCCCGGTGCGGCGATGGCCAGATTCAAGGCCGACGTGGCCGACATCGACAGGCCCGCAATGCCATTGGCGCCCGTCATCCCGAAGCGATCGTCGAGCAGCGGGGGCAGTTCGTTCGTCAGGAAGGTGGTCCACTTGTTGCGGCCGAGTGCGCCGTCATCGCGCTGCCAGTCGGTGTACATGCTGGCGCGGCCGCCGATCGGGACGATCACATTGACCGGCTTGTCGGCGAAGAAGTCGACGACGTCGGTGCGGCGCATCCACGGCCCACCGCCCTCGCCACCGTCGACCGCGTTCAGCAGATACAGCGCGGGCGCGCCCGCGCCGGGATGCGACATCCACAGGGTGATCGGGCGGTTCATGGCCGCGGAATACACGACCACCTCGAACTGCCTGCCACCCAGCGGGCGGACGTCGATGATCCCCGATTGCGCCGACGCCGCGGGCGAGACGACGAATCCACAGCCGAGCAAGACGAGCAGACAGCACACAAGCCGACGCATGCGACGTAGTGTGCCGCATGATCCCGCTATTGTCCGGCATTGGCCGGTCCGTGTCCCTATTGTGCGTGTTCATCCGGAAAATGCGCGCGCAGGTCGGTGACCGAGGCGGGTCCCGCGTCGGGGACGTGCATCCGCTCCGCAATCGTGGCGCGCAGTTTGCGCGGGAGTCCGGGGGCGTGCCGGGCGAGGTAGGCCGCGAGCCATTCCGGGGTGCCGACGAGGAACGGGAAATCGGTGTTCATCATCGGGCGGATCACCAGCATCGGCAGTGGGGCGTGCAGCGGGCGGTAGTCGCGGTTCCACAGGCCCGCGACCGGGCAGCCGGGGTAGAACTGGCCGAGCATGGCGCCCGCGCGGACGATGTCGCTCTTGCGCGCGGCGTGGGCGGCATCGATGCGGGTGGTGTCCTCGAGGTCGGGGAAGACGGTGAGCACCGCCGAGACGCGGTCGAGGGTGCGGTAGAGATCGAAGGCGTCGTCGACGGCCTGGGTGATCGCCACGGTGGCGGCCGGTTCGGCGATCCACAACGTGTGTTGTGCGGCAGCGGGATTGACGAAGGGACAGACCGGGCCCGGCCGTCCTTGCGCGGGGTCGTGGCGCATCAGGGTGTCGGCGAACCAGTCGAGCAGTGGCGCGGTTCGGGGGTGTTCGGCGGCCCAGCGGGCGGGGTCGTCGTAGACGCACCACCAGGTCGCGTCGGTGCGTCGGCCGCTCGACGAGCGCAGGGTAATCATGTTGTGGCCGTGACGGTTTCGGCCTTGCGCAGGTGACGGTCGAGGATCGGTCCGATGTGGGCGACGACGTCGGCGTTGGTGAGTTGGGCGTGGGTGGTGTGAACGGGGTGTTCGATGAGGCGTCCGGTCACGACGGGGCGCCACATCTGGGCGTCGAGGAAGGCGGTCATCCCCCGGGTGGCGCAGAAGTAGAGGAGGTCGCCGTCGAAGAGGTCGGGGCGGTAGCCGTGCGAAAGGCGGACTCCGTCGGCGTAGGCCTGGTGCAGATTCGTCAGTTGCTCGGCGGTGAGTCCGGTGCCGAGAGACGCGCCGGCGGCGGCCAATTCGGCGGCGGCCTGGTGGGCCGAGAGGTCGGGGAGGCTGTCGGCGCCGTCGGGTTCGTCGCCGAGAAGGTGGGTGAGGAGGTCGCGCATGCGGGGACGCGGCGGTGGGTCGGCGTGGTCGGGGATGACGACGCTGTCGAGCATGGCGAGGGTAGCGACATCGCGGCCGTGCGCTCGCAGGCGGACGGCGGTGGCGTGGGCGAGTTGGCCGCCGAGGGACCAGCCGAGGAGGTGGATGGGGCCGTCGGGTTGCAGGCGGGTGATCTCGGTGGCATAGGTGTCGGCGAGGTAGTCGACGGTCAGTGCGGGCGCTGGATCGGTGGATGTGTTGTCGGACAGTGCTTTACCGGACCCGGCGAACGTGTCCCCGGCATCGCGGGGTTGCGCGGCCGGGGCCGCCGACAGGGTCGGTGCTTGCAGTCCGTAGACGGGGCGATCGGTGATATGACGGGCAAGACCGGTGTAGCACCAGGCGAGCGGGACTGCGGAATGGACGCAGAACAGGGGCGGCCGGGTCCCACCGGTGCGCAGCGGCAGCACGGTGGCGAGGGCGGCGGCGCCCGGGTCGGCATCGGTGCGGTACGTCTCGATCCGGTGGGCGAGCGCGGCGACTGTCGGCGCGGTGTAGAGCCAGCGGACCGTGATCGGGGTGTTCGTCGAGTGGGCCAGTTCCGCCGAAACACTCACGCCAGTGAGGGAATTGCCGCCGATGGCGAAGAAGTCGTCATCCGCGCCGACCGTGTCGAGGTGACAGGCGGCGGCGAAGGTGGTGGCGATCTGATGCTCGAGGGTGGTCACCGGGGCGCGATAGGCGGCGACGGGTGGAGCGGGAAGTGCGGCACGATCCAGTTTTCCGTTGACCGTCAGCGGGAGGTGCTCGAGGGTGATCAAGACGGCCGGGACCAAGGCCGCGGGGAGGATCGCGCGCAGGCGGGCGAGGGTGGCGGCGCTGTCGAACGGGGTGGTGGGTGCGGCGGTCGGCGTGGGAACGCGGTCCGGTGCGGGGCGGTCTCTGTCGCGAGTGGGGACGACGTAGCCGATGAGGCGGGCCGCGGGGGTGCCCGCGTCGGCGATATCGACGGCCGCGTGCGCGATGGCGGGGTCGGCGAGTAAGGCCTTTTCCACCTCGGCCGGTTCGATGCGGCGGCCGCGGACGGTGAGTTGGGTGTCGATGCGGCCGAGGAACTCGTAGCCGTTGTCGGCGCGGGGACCGACGAGATCGCCGGTGCGGTAGACACGTTCGCCATCACCTCGCGGGTCGGCCACGAACCGTGCCGCGGTGCTCGCGGGATCATTGATGTAGCCCTGCGCCACCCCGGGGCCGCCGAGGAACAGCTCGGCGCGGGCACCGGGCGGGGCAGGTCGCAGGCGTGAATCCAACAGCAGCGCGGCAACTTCCGGTAGCGCGGCGCCGATGGTCACAGGCTCCCCCGCCACCAGCGGCGCCGACTGGGTGGCCATCACCGTGGCTTCGGTCGGGCCGTAGCCGTTGTGCAGACGGACGCGGGGTGCCCAGGTGGCGACCAGTTCCGGTGGGCAGGCCTCGCCACCGACGACCACCACCGCCAGACTCGGCACCTCGTCGGGGCGCAGGGTCGCCAACACCGCGGGCGTGGTGAGGAGGTGGGTGACTCGATGCTCGGTGATCAGCGCGGACAGATCCGCGCCCGCGACGACCGCCGGCGGCGCGACCACCAGGCGCGCACCCGCCGCGAACGCGGCGAGGAGCTCGAGCAGATGCGCGTCGAACGCTGGTGAATGTGCGTGCAGCACTGTCGAATCCGGTGCGGTGCGGTACCGGTCGAGTAGGTGACCGGTCAGCGGGGCGAGGCCGCGGTGCGTGACCGCGACACCTTTGGGTACACCGGTGGTGCCCGAAGTGTGGATCAAGTACGCGGGGTGGGTCGCGATCAGCCGGCCGCCGCGTTCGGCGTCGGTGATCGGGGCCGACGACTGATCGGCGACGCGCGCCAGGGTTTCCGCGTCGTCCAGCATCAGCCACATGACCCCGGTGAATGCGCCGACCGGCTTCGCGGCCCGCGTCGTCAACCCGAGCCTCGCGCCGGATCCCTCGATGATCCGGGCGACCCGCTCGATGGGATCGGCCACGTCGATCGGCGTCAGGCACGCACCGGCCGCCGCGATGGCCCGCACGGCCAGCACGGATTCGAGCGACCTCGGAAGCGCGGTCAGCACCGGGCTTCCGGGCGCGGCTCCCCCCGCGATGAGCAACCTCGCCCACCGCGCCGCCGATTCGGCGAGTTCCCGATAACTCATCGATCTGCCACCATCGATCACCGCGACGCTGTCCGCCTCGTCGAACCGGCTGAACAGCTCACCCAACGTCGAAGTTGTTGTTGTCCAGGCGGTATCAGCGATGGCGACCTCAGCGGCCTCCGCAGGTCGCACAGATTCCGGGGTCAGAGCGCGAATGGGGTGGGTGGGGTCGGCGGCGAGGAAGGTGGCGAACCAGTTCAGGAACAGGCGGTGGTACCAGGCGAGGGTGGCGGGGGCGTAGCGGGCGGGGTTGGCTTGGAAGTCGATGGTGGCGGTGGTGTTGTCGGGGCCGAGTTGGTAGCCGTTCACTAGAAGGTCTTCGACGGGGCCGAGGCTCAGGAGGTGGGCGTGGCCGGTGACCGGGCCGAGGGTCAACGGCGCGGTGAAACCGAGGAGATTGATCACCGGGCCGAATCCGCCTCGCGCCACGTGGGTTTCACCCCGGTCGCGTTGGATGTCCTCGTAGCGGTAGGACTGGTGGCGCAGGGCACCGATCACCCGCATTCGCACCTGGTCGATCAGGCCTTCGACCGTTGTCGTGTCGAGGCCGCGCAGACGCAAGGGCACGACATTGGACACCGATCCCGCCGAGCGACGCAGGGCCGCGGTGGGCCGGGCGGCCACCGGCAAGGAGAGGACGACCTCGTCCGAGCTCGACATTCTCGCCAGGAAAGCGGCGAAGGCAGCGGCGGTCAGTTCCGGGAAGCTGGCCGAATAGCGCTGTCGCGCGGAGGCCAGCAGGTCCGCGGCGCGCTCGTCGAGGCAGGCCGATACCCGATGCGGGCTTGCCGACGCGGGGGCGGCGATACCGGCGAGGCCCACCGGATCAGGCAGTCCCGCCACCTCTTTCGCCCAGAATTCCCGATCCGCCACTGCGCGGGGGGAATTGCGATAGGCCCGATCCACATCGACCAGCTGCCCGATCGACAACACGTCGCCCGGATCGACATCAGCGCCCTGCGAGTAGTTTCCGGCCGCGAGCCGCAGCAGCGCCACCGCGCCGACGCCATCGAGCACCAGGTGATGACTGCGCAGGTAGAGAAGACACCGCTCGTGGCTTACCCGATACAACACCGCGACAGTGATCGCGTCCGCGCACAGGTCAAGCCGAGCCCGGCGATCTGTCTCCATTCGCGACAGCGCTTCGTCCACCGCATCACTCGCGCTGGTCAGGTCGATTTCGGTGAGTTCGCCGAAGACGGTCGGGTCGAGGTATTGGTGTGGCGTGCCGTCGACGAGGCGGATGCGCACCTGTGGTGACTGCAGTCGCGCTGCCGCCGAACACATTGCGGTGCGCAGACGCACGATATCCAGTGGCCCACGCAGATCCAGATACAGCGCGATGGTGGCAGGCACCTCGGGCGCGAGCTGGTGAGCTACCCACCAGCGTAATTGCCCGGCGGACAAGGGAATCGGCGCAACATCGGCCGCCATCACGGCAGCTACCGCGCCGATACCACCCTCACCTTGCCGCACCGGGCCTCCCGGGATTCGGAGCAACCGTTGACTGGTTCTCCGGCAAACCTACGGCATCTACCCGGCGTCGGGCACGGATACCCGCGCGGCCGCGTCAACGGCGAGCACCTCGTCCAGCTTCGACGCGGTGAGCCCGAAGGTGGTCCGCAGTGCCGAATCGTCGACGACGAACTCGCGGTGGGACATGTGTTTCGTCTCGAACAATTCGCCCAGAACGGGTCCTGCTCGGCGAGTTCGGTGATCTGCTCATCGGTGAGCACCACGAGTTCGGGGCAGGCGGCCAGGCTCAATTCGTCGACACCCCACTCCCCGCCGACGACGGCCTCTCGCTCTCGGCCCCCGAGCGTCTACCGCGCGAACTTCAGTACGGCGCGATTGGCGGATAACCCGGGTAGGGCTGGTAGCCCCGCGGCGCCGGAGGTGCGAAGAAGGGCGAGGACATGCTGTTCCACAGCAGGATCACCGCGGCGAGTCCGATGGCCACGGTGACGGTGCTGAACACCAACGCGATCCCCACCGTCGAGGTGACGAACGCCATCACCGTGCCGATGACATAGAACAGCGCGTTGATCCCGAAGAACACCGTCCCCGTGATCCGCCCCCAGTTCTTCCCCGCCCGGCAGACGAACGCCATCCACACCCACAACCCGGCCGTCACCACCGCACTCACCATGGCCCCACCCACGCTCGCGTACACGAGAAGATCGAGGCTTTCCCCCCGCAACACCCCACCCGAAGCGTCGAGCGCGTCACTGCGCGTCTTGTCGAGCAGCGTGAGCGAGTACGCCATGCTGAGCACCGTGACCACCGCCCCCGCCAGCATCACATAGAACGCGATCTGCACACTCTGCGGAACAACCCGCGGCGCGACATCCACCGGCGGATACACACCACCCGGCACGGGATACGGAGCGCCCGGTCCATAGGACGGCGGCGATCCCGCCGCACCCGGCACCGGACCGAACGGCGGCTGCGGGATGGGCTGGCCCGGCGCGTCCGGATACGCCGTCAGCCCGTCATCCTGGGATGGATAGCCCTGGCCTGCGGCCGAATCTGACATCGAGCTGTGCCCCCCTTGTTGTGAAGTCGGGCCAACTCTAGCGGCAGCCGCCGACACCGGCCGACTGTGGACGATCGGCGTCAGCGAACGCCGACCAGCTCCCGAGCCGCACTGCGATACCGATCGACGATCAACCGGACAACCCCCGGATGGACACCGATCGGCTCGGCCACACCATCGGCTCCAGCGTCATGCAACCGCTGGTGAAAGAGACCGTGCGCCAACAGATAAGACGCGATGTACACCCGTTCCGCGCCCGACTCACGCAGCGACGCAACAACTTCAGGCACCCGAGGCGTCCCCGTAGCCACATACGCGATCCGGACCGGCGCCCCCAGCTGCTCGGCCAGCATCCCCGCAGCCCGCCGAACATCCTGCCGCGCACGCGAATCCGAAGACCCGGCAGCAGCGAAGACAACCGCGTCCCCAGGCATCCACCCGGCAGCCCGCAACCGCATCGCCATCACCCGCGTCAACGCCGGATCCGGCCCCATCGCCTCGGTCACGGCAACAGCGCAGTGCCCACTCTCGGCAATCTCACGCGGAACATCCTGATACACGTGATAACCCGAAGCGAGAAACGCCGGAACAACAACAGCGGGCCCATCGAGATCCCGCAGCACCTCAGAAGGCGAAGGCCCGAGCACATCGACAAACGCAGTCCGCAGCGAAGCGTTCGGCGCCGTGGACACCGAAACCCCGAGTTCGGCAGCCACCGCATCGGCGAGCGCCGCGATCATCTCCACCCCACGCGCACTGCGGGTCCCGTGCGCGACGAGCACCAGCGCCGGATCACCCGGCACCCCGGCGCTCACCACACCCCGATCGCTTGGGCAGGCCGAGGCGACCGCGCGGGCGTCCCGATCCCCGCGGGGTGCGGCGGCTGCACAGCCGGACGCACCGCGGGCGTATCGGAGCAGTCAGCCGCATCCAGGGCCAACCGGTACCCACGCTTCACCACAGTCTGAATAGCCTTGGGAGTCCCGAGCCCGGCCCGCAGTCGCGCGATCGCGGTCTCCACCGCATGGGTGTCGTCACCACCACCGGGCAGTGCCGCGAGCAGATCCTCCCGCGAGACGACCCGTCCCGGCTGGCGAGCCAGCGACCGCATCAACGCCATCGGCGCGGGCGCCAGCTGACGCACCTCACCGTCGACGACCACACAGCCACCACGCACGCTGACCAGATGCCCGGCCGCGTAGATCCGGCTGGCGCGACGCGGAAGTTCTTCTGCCACATGGCGAGCCAGCGCACCCAGGCGGGCACGGCCCGGCATCGTCGTCGGCACGCCGAGCTCTTCCAGCGGTGCCGCGGTGATCGGCCCGACACAGGCAGCGAGCACCCGGCCGCGGAACGCGTGCAGCACCGACTCCAGCAGCCCGGTTTCCTTGGCGCGCATCAACAGTGACGCCACGGCGGGCGCGCTGGTGAAGGTGACGCAGTCCAGACTGCCGGAGATGATCGACTCGATCATCGTGTCCATCGGCCCACGGTCGGCCGGCGGTTCCCACCGGTACACCGGCACCGGAACCACGTCGGCGCCCGCGCAGCGCAGCACCTCGCAGAAGTCGGGAACCGGCTCCCATTCGGTGGTCGCGCCGTGCAGCTGCACCGCGATGCGGACGCCTTCGACGCCCTCGGCGAGCAGGTGATCGAGCACTTCGGCCGAGGACTCCGAGGCAGGCGACCATTCCTCGCGCAGTTCGGCGGCGCGGATCGCGCCCTTGGCCTTGGGGCCACGGGCCAGCATCCGGGTCGAGGCGAGGGTGTCGCGCAGGACCTCGGCCAGACCCCAGCCTTCGGCCGCTTCCATCCAGCCGCGGAAACCGATGCCGGTGGTGGCGACGGTGATCTGTGGCGGATCGGCGATCAGCAGTTCGGTGACCCGCTCGAGCTCGGTGTCATCGGCCAGCGGGATGATGCGGATCGCAGGGGCGGACGCGACGGTCGCGCCCTTGCGGGTGAGCAACGTACTGAATTCCTCAGCGCGGCGAGCCGCGGTGACGCCGATGGTGAAGCCGGCAAGGCAGGGGCCACTGTCGGTGGGAGAGGTCATGGGGTCGGCACCGGTTCGTTCGAGACCGCGACGACGCCGCCGTCGAGTTGGACCGCGTAGACCGGCAGGGACTTGGACTCGTCGTCGAGACAACGACCGTCGATCAGCGAGAAAGCCTGCTTGAGCAGCGGCGAAGCGACGACGGGAATGCCGCCACGGTCACCGATGATGCCGCGCGACATCACCGCGGCCCGCCCGAACGGATCGATATTGCCGACGGCGGCCAGCGTGCCGTCGGTGAGTAGGAACAGAGCCGCCTGACGGCCGCCCTTCAGCAGGACAGCTACGCCGCGCCCCGGGATCAGGAAATCGAGTCGGCAGGCCTGGGTCCAGGTCGCAGTCTCAGTGGTGATGGTGGGTGTGTCGATAACGGTCATCGGTTCCTCCTCCGAACGCCTTACCTATTGGTACAGGCGCCCTGTTTCCGCAGCGTTAAGTGCTTATTTCCCGACTGGTGCTGTGTCCGAACCAACACTGACGGGCATGCCCGGAAGGCCGAGGAGCACTGGTACCTTGCGTTCGCCGCTGTCGTCGAACGAAATCGTCGGATCGGCTTCGTCAGGGGCATTGACGAAGGAGACGAAGCGCGAGAGCTTGTTCTCGTCCTCGAGGACCGCCGCCCACTCGTCCTTGTAGCCCTCGACGTGCTTGGCCATGGCGGCCTCGAGGTCACCGGCGATGCCGAGGCTGTCGTCACAGACAACCGCCTTGAGGTAGTCGAAGCCACCCTCGAGGGCCTCCTGCCACGGCGCGGTGCGCTGCAGACGGTCGGCGGTGCGGATGTAGAACATCAGGTAGCGGTCGATGTAGCTGATCAGGGTCTCGTCGTCGAGCTCACCGGCCAGCAGCACCGCGTGCTTGGGGGTCAGGCCGCCGTTGCCGCCGACGTAGAGGTTCCAGCCGTGCTCGGTGGCGATCACGCCGACGTCCTTGCCGCGGGCCTCGGCGCACTCGCGCGCGCAACCCGACACGGCCAGCTTGATCTTGTGCGGCGAACGAAGACCACGGTAGCGCTTTTCCAGCAACACGGCCATGCCGACCGAGTCCTGCTGGCCGTAGCGGCACCAGGTGGAACCGACGCAGCTCTTCACGGTGCGCAGCGACTTGCCGTAGGCGTGGCCGGACTCCATGCCGACGTCGACCAGGCGCTTCCAGATCAGCGGCAGCTGCTCCACGCGGGCGCCGAACAGGTCGATGCGCTGACCACCGGTGACCTTGACGTAGAGGCCGAACTCCTTGGCGACCTCGCCGATCACGATCAGCTGGTCGGCGGTCACCTCACCACCGGGCATCCGCGGGACGACCGAGTAGGTGCCGTTCTTCTGCAGGTTGGCCAGGAAGTGGTCGTTGGTGTCCTGCAGCGCTGCCTGCTCGCCCTCGAGGATGTGCTCGCTCGAGGTCGACGCCAGGATCGAGGCGACGGTCGGCTTGCAGATATCGCAGCCCGAGCCCTTGCCGTGCTTGGCGATCAGTTCGGAGAAGGTGCGGATGCCGGTGACGGCGACCACGTCGTACAGCTCGGCGCGCGACTGCGAGAAGTGCTCACACAGCGACTTCGACACCGCCACGCCGGACTGCTCGAGCAGCTTCTTGATCATCGGCACACAGCCACCGCAGGAGGTACCCGCGTTGGTGCAGCTCTTGACGGCCGGGATATCGCAGGCGCCCTCGGCGATCGCGCCGCAGATGTCGCCCTTGCTGACGTTGTTGCAGGAGCAGATCTGGGCGTCGTCGGGCAGCGCGTCGGCACCCAGTTCGGCGCCTGCCGGGGAGATCAGCGCGGCGGCGTCGGCGGGCAGCGGGCGCCCGACCAGCGGGCGAAGGGCCGCGTACTGGCTGGCGTCGCCGACCAGGATGCCGCCGAGCAGGGTCTGGGCGTCGTCGGAGACGACCAGCTTGGCGTAGGTGCCCTTGGCCGCGTCGTGGAGCACGACCTCGAGGGCGCCTTCGGTGGTGCCGTGCGCGTCACCGAAGGACGCCACGTCGACGCCCATCAGCTTCAGCTTGGTGGACATATCGGCACCGGGGAACTCGCCCGCACCGCCGAGCAGGCGGTCGGCGACGATCTCGGCGGTGGTGTAACCGGGTGCGACCAGGCCGTAGCAGACGCCCTCGATCGCGGCGCACTCACCGATCGCGTAGACGCTCGGGTCGGAGGTCTGCAGGGTGAGGTCGGTGAGGATGCCGCCGCGGGCGCCGATCTCGAGGCCCGAGGCCTTGGCGAGGGCGTCCTGCGGGCGGACACCGGCGGAGAACACCACCAGCGAGGCCTTGATCTCGGCCTCGTCGGACAGGTGCACGGTGACCTTGTCGGCGCCCTCCTCCTCGATCGAGACAATCTTGGCGGTGCCGACCCCGGTGTGCACATTCAGACCGATATCGGTGACGAGCTTCTCCAGGATCGCGCCACCACCGGCGTCGACCTGGGCGGGCATCAGGCGGCCGTTGTACTCGATGACGTGCGGGGTCATGCCGAGCAAGCGCAGCGCGTTGGCCGCTTCGAGCCCGAGCAGACCGCCGCCGACGACCACACCGTGCGCGCCGGGACCGGCCGCTTCGGCGGCGGCGCGGATGCCGTCGAGATCCTCGATGGTGCGGTAGACGAAGCACTCGGGCAGGTCGTGGCCGGGCACCGGCGGCACGAACGGGTAGGAACCGGTGGCCATGACCAGCGCGTCGTAGGCGATGACGTCACCGTTGGTGCTGGTGACTGTCTTGGCTTCGAGGTCGATGGACTCGCCACGCTGGCCCAGCCGCAGGTCGACCAGGTCGTCGCCGTCGTACATGTTGCCGGGCAGGGCCAGGTCGTCGGCGTTCCAGTTGCCGACGTAGTAGGACAGGCCGACGCGGTCGTAGGCGGGCAGCTTCTCCTCCGACAGGATGATGACCTGCCACTGGCCTGCCTCGTCGCGCGAGCGAAGGGCTTCGACGAAACGGTGTCCGACCATGCCGTGGCCGACCACGACCGCTGTTTTACGAGTGCTGTTCATGAGAGTGACCTCCTTGTAGTGGTCGGTTGTCAGCGAGCCGACGAATTGGCCGACGAAGCGTTGGTTTCGGCCTCGAGGACCATGTGCTCGGCCTCGACCACCACAGCGGAGTCGGAGGTGAGACGGGGACGGCGCAGGAAGACCGTCCAGGTAACGGCGGCGCAGACCACGTAGAAGGCGAGGAACACCCAGAACGCGGAGGTGGCCGAAGCGGTGCTGGCGTAGGAACTGCGCAACACCATGTTGATGCCGACGCCGCCGAGGGCGCCGATGGCGCCGACGAAGCCGATCAGCGCACCGGAGGTGTTCTGCGACCAGGCCGCCTGCTCGACCCGCGAGACCGGCAGGCTCTTGGACTTGGCCTCGAACACCGACGGGATGATCTTGGTGACGGCACCGTTGCCGAAACCGGACAGGACGAACAGGGCGATGAAGCCCGCGACCAGCATGGTCATGGTGGCGCCGGTCGCAACGCCGGAGTTTCCGTCGGCCATCGTCGAGGCGGTGACGACGAGCAGGGCCGCGAGCATCATGGCGCCGAAGGTGGCGATGGTGACCCTGCTGCCACCGATCCGGTCGGCCATCTTGCCGCCGTAGGGGCGGGCCAGCGAACCGAGCAGTGGGCCGATGAAGGCGATCGACGCGGCGTGGATGGCGGCCTGCGCGGCGGTGTCGCCACCGGCCTTGAAGCTGATCTGCAAGATCTGGGCGAAGGCGAAGCTGTAACCGATGAATGAACCGAAGGTGCCGATGTAGAGGAAGGCGATCGCCCAGGACTGCGGCACCCGCAGGGCCTTGACCATGTAGGACAGGTCGGCCTGCTGGTTGGTCAGGTTGTCCATGTAGAACGCGGCGCCGACGGCGGTGACACCGACCAGGACCAGGTAGACCGCGCAGATCACCGAGGCGTAGTCGCCGCCGAGGGTGACCAGCACCAGCAGGCCCAGCAGCTGGATCACCGGGACACCGATGTTGCCGCCACCGGCGTTCATGCCAAGCGCCCAGCCCTTGAGGCGCTGCGGGTAGAAGGCGTTGATGTTGGTCATCGAGGACGCGAAGTTGCCGCCACCGAAGCCGGCGAACGCGGCCACGATCAGGAACGTGGTGTAGGAAGTGCCGGGCTGGTTGACGAAGTACAGCGTCAGCATCAGCGGGACGAGCAGCAGGAACGCGGAGAAGATCGTCCAGTTGCGACCGCCGAAGCGGGCGGTGGCGACGGTGTAGGGAATGCGAAGGAACGCGCCGACCAGGGTGGGCATGGCGACGAGGAAGAACTTGCCCGCCGCGTCGATGCCGTACTTGTCGGTGGGCATGAACAGCACCATCACCGACCAGATCGACCACACCGAGAATCCGATGTGCTCGGCGATCACCGACCAGATCAGATTGCGCTTGGCGACGTCCTTGCCACCGGCTTCCCAGGCCGCGACGTCCTCGGCATCCCAGTTGTCGATGTCGTGGTTCCGCTTCAGCGTGCTCAAGATTGGGCCTCCCAAAAGTGCGATGGCCCAACGGTAGGAAATGGGTATTGCCGAAATGCTGCGGGAAATGTCGCTTGAATCAACGGTTTCTCACCTCCCTCCGGTCAGCGAGGTGAGATCAGCCCTTTTGTTTCCAGCATGTGTCGCAACGATTTCCGCGCGTAAGGAAGCAGCAAGAAATCGGGATATTCACCCGTGAGGGTGTGAGCTGCGCCTCCTCTCAGCGACTTTAGGCCAGAGTCACGCGCGCCGCACTTCGGCAGGCGTCCGACGGTGAGAATTTCGTCGCGTCAGCCCGTTCCCGGTGAGTTACCGATGTACTGGCGAAATCAGTCGTCAGTTACCAAGAATCCTCGAGCATGCGCGGCTTGCACGCTTGCCAGGCACCCGCGAGCAGGACACCGAGGGCGACGAAGAGCATGGCGAACGGGACGAGCCAGCCGCCGGTCCACGTGTGCAGCATGCCGAACAGCAGCGGGCCCGTGCAGGCGATCGCGTAGCCGACGCCCTGCGTGAAGCCGGACAGTGCCGCCGAACCCTGGGGGGTGCGGGTGCGCAGGTTGATCAGCGTCAGCGCCATCGGGAAGGTCGACGGGCCGAGACCAAGCAGCACGACCCACAGCAGCGGGGCCTGCATCGGCGCCACCAGCAAGCCGATGAAAGCGGTCGCGAACAGCACCATGCAGCCGACGACGACGGGGAACGGGTTGCGCATCCGCGAGACGACGGTGGGCGCGCCCAGCGCCGGGATCAGGCCGATCAGCGCGAACAGGCCGACCATGCTGCCGCCGAAACCGGCGCTCGCGCCCGCGTCGGACAGGATCTTGGGCAGCCAGGCGAACATCGCGTAGGTGGTCAGCGAGGTCATGCCGAACATGCCCGCCATCCCCCAGGCCACCGGTGAACGCCAGACTTTGCCGGTCTCCGGCGCCTCGGCGGGCAGTCCGGTGGTGTCGACCGTGTCGCGGCCACGCCGATCGCGCAGCACCACGAACCACGGGATCGCGGCGGCGAAACCGACCAAGGCCCACACGCCCATCGAGATCCGCCAGCCGTGCGCCTCGGCCACCGGCACCGCGATGAACGCCGGAATAACGGTACTGAGCTGCACCATCACGATATAGAGCGAGCTGATCGCGGCCAGATGATCACCGAAATACCGCTTCACCAGCGGGGGAATCACCACATTGCCGATGCCCATGCCGAGCAGCGCGACCCCGGAGAACGCCAGCAACGCACCGGTCCCGGTGGCGAACACGCGCACCAGCGACCCGGCGCCGGCCAGCAACATCGCCACGAACACGGTCCGCTCGAGCCCGAACCGGCGCACGAACAGCGGCGCGATGAGTCCGGCGAGACCGAACATCGCGGTCGGCAACATGCCGAACACCCCGACGATCCCCGTCCCGTACCCGACCTCGGCGCCGATCTTCTCGGCAAGCGGACTGAATGCGGTGACAGCGGCGCGCAAGGTCAGCGCCGACATGATGATGGCCGTCAACACGAGAAGGCGGCCTTCGATCAAAGACCGCCGAGTGATCTCCGGAGCGTCGACCTCGGCCGCGCTGATCTCGGGAGCACCTGGGTAACTCACCGGGGACGGGCTGACTGGACCAGCATCGTCGCGCCGGTCGCCCACGAGGGTCGACGCGACGCCTGAGTCTGGCCAAGATTCGCGGAGAGGCGGAATGAGCGGCGGCACTCGGGAATCATAGGATGACCCGATGACTGCTGCCAAGCGACTGTGAGCGATCTCCCGCGCGAACATGGGTAACTCACCGGGAACGGGCTACCGCACAGCCGACATCCCGCCGGTCGCCCGCCCAGGCCAATCCGCGCACCAGTCCGGCCTGAAGTCCCGGAGCGGCGGAACAGCCCAGTACCCTTGCTGACGTGCAACCCGTCCGGCGTACCAGCCTCATCGCCCAGGTGACCGAACAGCTTCGGGCCGAGATTCGTTCCGGCCGTTGGCCTGTGGGCCAGCGAATCCCCACCGAACCGGAGCTCACCGAGCTCACCGGCACCGGCCGAAACACCGTGCGCGAAGCTGTCCAGGCGCTCGTGCACGCAGGCATGCTCGAACGCCGTCAGGGCTCGGGCACCTATGTGATCGCTACCTCGGAGGTCGGCGGCACCCTGGGCAAGTATTTCGCCGACGCGCAGGAACGCGACATCCTCGAACTGCGCCAGGCCCTCGACACCACCGCGGCGGGCCTGGCCGCGCGCCGCCGCGACGACGCCGATATCGCCACACTGCAGCGCCTGCTCGCCGAACGCAGCAACCGGAACTGGTCCGAAGCCGACCCGGTGGCCATCGCCGCCGACGTCGAATTGCACCGCGCGATCGTCGTCGCCAGCCACAACGCGGTATATCTGGAGTTCTACGATTCGCTGCTGCCGATCATCGAACAGGTGATCCACGCGCGGACCGCGAAATCCGACGACGCCTACGACACCGAGCACGCCGAACTCGTGCAGGCCGTCATCGACGGCGACGCCGAGCGAGCCGTGCAGGCCGCCAACTGCTTCCTCGGGTCACTCATCGCGGAATACCCGGACCGCTGAGCTGCGAATTCTCGCAGTTCCTAATTCCAGGTAACCGGGCTGTCACCACCAGCGAATTCGCGCGGTGAGCCGTAGTTGCCTGGAACGTCACCTGAGGCCATTGTCACGCAACAACCGGCTCCTACCTTTATCTCGACACCGCACACGCGCTCGATCGAGAGGAAGCCGATGACCGCAATCGCCGCCACCGGCCAGGCGACGGAATCTCCGTCGTTCGAATATGAGAAGAAGGGTCGCTGGCTCACCCAGTGGGAACCCGACAATCAGAAATTCTGGGAATCGGGCGGCGAGAAGACCGCCAAGAAGAACCTGTGGTTCTCCGTGCTCGCCGAGAACCTGGGCTTCAGCGTCTGGGTGCTGTTCGGCTCCATCGTCACCGCCATGGGCGCGGCGGGCTTCACCTTCCTGGAAGGCCTCGGCAAAGGTAACCCCACCGCCGTCGCCAACGCGCTGCTGCTGACCTCGGTCCCCACCCTCGTCGGCGCGACCCTGCGCATCCCGTACACCTTCGCGGTCCCCAAGTTCGGCGGTCGAGCCTTCACCGTCTTCAGTGCGGGGATGCTGCTGATCCCGACCCTCGGTCTGGCGTTCTTCATCAACCAGCCCGGTACCCCGATGTGGGTCTTCCTGCTGCTGGCCGCGCTCGCCGGTGTCGGTGGTGGCAACTTCTCGTCCTCGATGGCCAATATCTCGTTCTTCTTCCCCGAAGGCAAGAAGGGCGCCGCGCTCGGTATCAACGCCGCAGGCGGCAATCTCGGTGTGGCGCAAACACAGCTGGTCGCCCCGCTGCTGATCACCTTCGGCACGCACCTGCTCGCCAAGGACGCCGCGGGCTACCGGTTCGGCATCACCCTCGCCATCCTGGTCTGGGTACCGTTCGTCCTGGTGGCCGCGTTCGGCGCGCTGCGCTACATGGACTCGATCGTCTCCGCCAAGGCCGACGGCAAGTCCTACAAGCTCGCGCTCACCAACCCGCACACCTGGATCATGTCGTTTCTCTACATCGGCACGTTCGGTTCGTTCATCGGCTTCTCGTTCGCCTTCCCGACCCTGATCAAGGCCAACTTCCCGCACCTGGCCTCGATCGGCTGGATCAGCATGGTCGGCAACCTGGCCTTCCTCGGTGCGTTCGTCGGATCGTTCAGCCGACCGGTGGGCGGGTGGATTTCCGACAAGGTCGGTGGCGCGCGCATCACGGTGTTCGTCTTCAGCGGCATGGCTGTCGCGGTCGCGTTGATCATGACCGCGCTGTCGATGAAGAGCTTCCCGCTCTACCTCGCCGCGTTCCTGCTGCTGTTCGTGCTCACCGGCGTCGGTAACGGCTCCACCTACCGGATGATCCCCTCGATCTTCGGCGCCACCGCCAAGAAGTACGCCGCCGAACACGGCATGGAGATCACCGAGGCGCAGGCTTCCGCACGCCGTCAGGCCGGTGCCGCGATCGGCGTGATCGGCGCCGTCGGCGCGTTCGGTGGATTCGTCCTGCAGCAGGCACTTCGCCTGTCCAACATCAACTTCGGCAGTATGGCGCCCGCCTTCTGGGGTTACGCCGCCGCGTTCCTGGTGATGGCTGGTGTCACCTGGTGGTGCTACCTGCGCACCTCCGTCGCCACCGACAAGGTGCCGTCGCTGGCCTACGCCAACGTGTAACCACGCCCACCCTCCCGAAAGCCACGTTCGGTCCCCTACCGGACGTGGCTTTCGGCCGTCGTCCAGCAGGAGGCATCGAAACCTTCTACGGCGCAACCGATGACAAGGGTGCAGTCCAGCGGCCACACTTGCAGGAGCAGTCCGGAGGGGAATCGATGAGAATGCGGCCGCGGCAACAACTTCTGGATCTCTGGCGCGCGCACCTGCGCACCTCGTTCCGGGATGGCCGGTGGGTCTGGGGCGGACGCGACGGGCGCAATTCGATCAGCGAGGCCGAACATCTACTCGGCCAGGAGTTTCTCCAAGTCAGCGATGCCATGTATTCACCACGCTTCAAGGAACTGGAGGCGATCAGACAGTCGCTGGACCGGGCCACCGAGATCAGGACCAGGCGGCCGCACACCGCCGACGCGCTGGCCGCCGACGCATTGCTGCGCCTCGACGCGCTCGCCCACGCGCGCGAGGACGCCGGCCGATGAGCACCGACGCGACGCTGGTCTTCGCGACCTCTGACAAAGGTGGCACGGGACGCTCGGTCACCAGCTGCAACGTTGCCTACCGGCTATGTCTGCGCGGCCTCGATGTTGCCTATGTCGACTTCGATTTCGGGTCTCCGACAGCGGGCGCCTTATTCGAGATCGGCGGGGCCGAACGCGGCGTCACCGAGGGGCAAGGGTTGCACTCGTATCTGCTCGGGGAGACCGGCGAGCCGCAGCGACTGATCATCAGCCGCGAAACCGACCGCGCCCAACTGCGTCGCGCCACGCCGGGAGCAGGCCGCCTGGTACTGCTGCCCGGTGACGTGGGCGGCGCCGAATTCGGCTGTGACGAAGCGATTGTCGCGCGCGCCGTCGCGTTGCTCGCCAATCTGCTGAGCGAATTCGCGGTGGTAATAGTCGACCTCAGCGCCGGACGCTCAGCCGCCCTGGAGATCGCCTTGTGGGCCACTGCCTCGACCATGCCGGCGCGCCGCGCGCAGCACTGGCTGGTCTTCCACCGATGGACCCGCGAGCACGTGCTGGCCGCCGGTGGCCTGGTGCACGGACCGCACGGGCTGATCCAGACCGGTGCACTCTTCGGTCACGACCGCGAGGAACTGCTGGCATCCACGCGTTGCGTGCGCACGGCAGTCGCCGGGTCCGATCGGACCCGCACAATGGACCCGGCTCAGGCGGCCTGGCTGAACGAGCAGTCCAAGGCGCTGCGCGAACTGGCCACGGCCGAAGGCATCGGCGCGGCCATGGTGCTGGGGCAGACACCGATCGAGCCGATGCTGCAGTGGCGCGAACAGCTCATCCTCGACGCCGACGTGAACGCCCGGCTCGCCGATCTGGCGACTGTCGAGGCATACACGGATCTGGCTCGGCGACTTACCGATTCGGCGACTTGGGATATCGAGTAGATGAATTCACCAACCTATCGCGAGGCGTCGGAGGAATCGGTCACCGCACCGCTACCCATGGCGCACCTGTCGATCGAGATCGGCCACTTCCGACACGAAGAAATCCTTTACGACACCGACCTGGTCCGCGCCCGATTGCGTCGTGTCGTTCCGCTGGTCGCCGCGTTCATCGAATCGGCGCGGATCGAATTCGGGCCCGACACCCGGGTGAGCACCTGCTACCTCACCGACGACTACTTCCAACCCCGCTTCGAACCGACCACCGTGCTCGACCGACTGCTCGGCGCGGCCGCCGACGCCGGCTTGACGATCGACTACCTGGCCAGGGAATCGGCCTGCAACCAAGCGCCGGTGTTCGCGGGCGGGGAGGCCGTCGGCGCAGCCATCCCGATCGCGGAGATGGTGGCGGCTCGGCTTATCGCCGAGCCCGAGGATGAGGAAGTCACCAACGGCCGCCGGCCACCGACCGCCGAATCCGGGTGGCTGTGTAATGGGCGTCGGGAGCAGAACAGTTCATTGCGCCCGGCCATGCATCCGCAGCCGTATCGGCCGCCGCACGAGTACGGCCGCGGCGAGCATTCGATCTTCCAGGATGTGGAGCTCTGGCACGATCGGGACGGCGCGCGACGCTGGTCGTGCCCATTCCTGACCGCGGTGTGGCAGCTCCTGAGGCTGGGCATGCTGCGCTATCACGGTGCGCCCGTAGTGGATCCGCAGCCGTGGCCCGCGGGCCGGGGTTGGCCGGACCACTGGGCAGACCTGCCGCCGGTGGTTCAGCTCAACCCTGACGCGGCGCCATTCACGGCCTACCGGACGCTGTCGATGCTGCCCAAGCGCTATCTGCTGATCGAGTCGGCGGTGCGGGTCATCCTCGATCACCTCGCACCGGATGACGCTGTCACCGCCCAGGTGTCAGCCCAGGGCGCTGCCGAGCGAGTGCTGGTGTCGCCCGAAGTTGTTGAGCGTGTGGGACATCTGCTGATCGACGGAGCCTGCCAATGACGAGCCAACGCGAATGACATCGCCGCTACGCCGTCCCGCGCCACGACCGCGGATACCGCTCGTAGTACTCGGCGAGATCCACACCTGCCTGCTGCCGCATTCGGTGACCCTGGATGGCCAGGCCACCGAGGAACTGCTGTCCACGGTTGCCGGCGCGACTGTCCTACGCCGAGAACGTCCTGGGCCGCTTCCCTTTTCGCCGCGTCGCGCGACCGGCGTCGACTGCCATCTCGGCTGGGGTACGGTGACGACCGCACGCGCGGTTGGGACAGTGGAGTCGACCGCGGTTGTCGTCGGTGGCCGGTTGTCGCAGCTGTCCGCACACACCACCGTCGTGCGGGCTCGGCAGAAAAAGCGCATGCCGTGGTCGCATTACCTCGGTCAGGTCGGGGTGACAGAGGTGATCGGTGACCTGCCCGACCACGAGTTCGCCGACAAGGCATTGGCCGCAGCCTATTTCGCGCCGCCCGGCCCGAACACGCTGGATCTCGCCTCGATCTGTGCCCGACACCTCGACGAGTTGCGTTCCTCGCCGGTACTGGATCAACGACCCCCGCTGCGAGCACCGGCCACGCGGCTGCGCTGGACCGCCATCATCGGTGGCACCGCCGGGCCAACGGTGTCGATGCGTATCGAGGACAAGCTGTCCAGGACCTTACGAGTGACGGTGCGGCAGGCGACGGATCTCCCCGATGCTCTGCGGTTCTGTCAGGATGTCGCCGTCCACGACTGGCTACTTACGGTCATCGACGCGAAAGTATCTGCGGCCGAACGATTCAGCGACGGCCGGCAGGTCGCCGTGCTCGCCCCGGTGTTCGAACATCTTGCGCACCTGTGGATGCCGGGCGCGCAGGTCTCGGCCGCGATGCGGGCACCGTGGCGGGACCTGCAGGCGGCGGCCAACTTCTCCAAACACTGGACCGCCCGCGTCGAACAGATGCGGCGCCGGATCGAGGTGGCGACGTATTACGCCGCGAGCGGCGAAGACTCGCCCGGTGACAGGTGAATTACTGCCGGACAAGCGGAGCTTCGATGCAATCGCCGAAACTCCGTTTGCCGTGCTCGCGCAGCACGAAATAGCTTGCAGGGCAAGCAGGTCCGCCGGCCTCGCCCACCGCATGCCGCCCCCGTGAGACCATCGCCGCACGAGATCGATGACATCCCGAGTCCTATTGTGCAACATGCTAATTCAAAGAATCTGCCGGGCAACGGCGAGAGCCCGGACCGCCGTATTCCTTCCGCCACAACCTGGTTGCTTTACTCTGGGAGGAGGGCGCATCGAAGCTACGGGGGTCGCGAGTTGGACAGTTCGAGCGAGAGCGGTGCCACCGAGCCCTATTTCCGCCCTGTCGACGTTGACGATCTTACGGCGATCGCAGCGCTGGAATCACAGGAGTTCTCCTCGCAGCCGTACCCGTATTTCGTGTTGCGGCAACTATTCGAGGTCCACGGCTCGCACTGGATGGTAGCCGAAATCGAGCGCAAGGTCTGCGGATACGCACTGATCGCGGTCGGTCAAGAGGGGTCCGCCTGGGTAATCGGCCTCGCGGTAGCGGGTAGCCATCGGGGCCTCGGACTGGGCAAAGAGTTGCTGGTGCGCGCGGTTGATCGCTGCCGTGGTGCCCGGATCGACACGTTGTTCATTACGGTGCGTCCCTCGAACACCCCTGCGGTCAACCTGTACAAAAAGTCTGGATTCGTCTGGGTCGACCACGACGAGCACTACTTCGGGCCCGAAGAACCCCGCGACCTCCTCGC
This sequence comes from Nocardia sp. FBN12, assembly GCF_050320175.1. Classification (GTDB taxonomy): domain Bacteria; phylum Actinomycetota; class Actinomycetes; order Mycobacteriales; family Mycobacteriaceae; genus Nocardia. The sequence continues at coordinate 4,631,802 of NZ_CP190048.1, forward strand.
TCATCGCCTGGATGACCCCGGGGGGTATTGGTGGGATGCCGGGCCACAGGACCGTCGTTGGTCCAAGGGCGACGGGCCGCAGGGATAGCTCGTGTTCGGGGAAGATGACCATACCGACCAGCTGTCACCGTTCGTCGCATCGAAGATCACCCTCATCGAACGCCATGCCGATGCCTACCTGGAGGTCCTGGCAGCACCCGGGAGCAGCAGCGAGCAGGACAATCTGGATCAGCTCGATCGCCGGGTCGAACGGGTCCTCGCCGAATACGATCCCCCCTCGACACGGCGCGCGGGCGACAGTCTGGTTTTCGCTCATGTATACGCCCTGATCGACGATATTCCCGAGCACCCGCCCGCAGCGGACCACCCGCTGCGGGTGCTGGCGATGGCGATGTTGGCCGCGGAAATCGAAGCAAGAGGACCTCTTCGCCTGAGCAGAAGACAGAACCGCATGCTGGCGTTGATCTACGAGGATCTCGGAGCGCGGCTACTCGACGTCGGGTTACCCGCGCACGCCTGCGTCGCCTTTCGGCAGGCACGGGATCTTCATGCGATCAACGCCGACCTCGACGATCAGGACCGATGTGGGCTCGCATTGGCCCGGGCCCGCACCCGAGCGCAACGCCGGGGAATCCGCCGCGCGCCGGGCTTCATAGCAAATATCTTGTGCGGCTACGGATATCGACCGTTCAGACTGCTGGGATGGATCGCCTGCGAACTGGCCCTGTTCGCCGGCGCACTGATGCTGGTGACCGACGTCGCGGCCACCACAGCGACACATCTGTCCCTGATCGAATTCCTCAACCCACTCGGACTCGGCGACCTCGACGCCATGGGCCTCGAACCGACGGCCCGGGTGCTGCTGATCGTCGAGTCCTACCTCGGTAGCGTGACGACCTCGGTCTTCTTCGCTCTGCTCGTGCGACGATGGTTCCGGCTCTAGCAGCTACCACTGACGCATTTGCGCCGGAGTTCGGTGCAGCGCGGCCAAAGTCGCTACGGCGACGCGGTCGCGCAATTGCCCGATCCTGGCATGCCACTGACGGGAGAAACCCGGATCCTTCTCCAGTTGCTCCCACAGGCAGCGCAGCGGCGCTGGTGTGTGCGCACTGGGCATCCACAGATGGGCGAGGTGCTGCAATGCCGGTGCCAGCACCGATTCCGGTGTGCTGCCTGATGTTTGGGCGAACTCGGCATCCTCGATGACATCGATGACAGCGGTGAGCAGCCAATCGTGCACGGCCAGATCCTGGCAGTATCGACGAACCTCGGGCAGGTCGTCGACGGAGCCGATCGTCACCAGCGCGGTGCGGATTCGATCTTGGTGCAAACCGAAAAGCACCGAAGCCTGCGCACCGGGCACGACGCGGGCGGCCCACCGCAGCTGTGTGGGTTCGACCAGTAGTGGAGGCTGCTGGTCTAGCCGAACATCACTGTGCACCTTCGTCAGCAGTCGGGTGCTGACAGCAGTGAGATCCAGGACCGGGCCTGCGGCCCGGACAGTGCTGAGAAAGCCGACCACCAGACGATCGGAGATCGTGTCCGACGCCCCGGTCAACAGTTCGACGGTGCCCACTCGCCCCAGATAGTGCGACCACGTCCGTCGCTGCCCCGACGACGCCGCCGGCGCGGCGACAATGGCGTGCGCCGAGCTCTGCAACACCCGACCACCGATAATCAGCGCGTTCGTGGCGATGGTACCGACACCGCGGGATCGGACATGTGGCACCAACTGACAGTCGATGCCGACCGCCAGACGCGGCGATTCGGCCCAATCCAAAGGGCGTTCCCGAGAGAGGCCCGGCCGACCGAGCACCACGTCGAGAAGGTCCACCGCCGCACCGCGGCTGAGCGCCGCGGAATCCGGCAGCAGGCAGGTGCGCACTTCACCCAACGCCACCAAGGGGCGCCCGTCTGTAGGCATGACAAAAGTGTAGGCAACCGGAGCACATTATACGCCGCTGACACCTAAATGTCTCGTGCCAGTTACCGATCAGGACCCGTCGAGCAGTCCGTGCCCGATCCGTGCGCTCACCCGTCCGGGCAGGACGAGTCCTTCGCGACTCGCCCGATCGACAACCGAATTCACCACTCGCTCATCGAGATCGAGATGATCGAGAATCACCCGAACCGCGTGTTCGATGCCGATGTATCGCTCCGGCATCAGCGACAGGGAGCGATACGCGGTGAATGGCTTCGCGTTCGGGTTCAGTTGCATCACCGCGGGCAGATCCCGCCAGTCGCTCGGCCACTCGAATCCCTCGACGTCAGGATCTACCGCCACCGGGGTCACCGCTACCTCGTCCTGATACCGAATCATTCCGAGGCGAAGCAAATGCCACACAGAGGCGAGGAACGGACAGGACCAGAGCCGCCCGTCCGCCGAATTCGAATCCGCACGCCACATCTCGATATCGATGAAAATGGACAGACTTCGTTGACGCCCGTATTCCCGCGGCGGCGTGTACGGGCGGATGTCCATCGCAGGGCCCGATTCGCTCTCACTGGAACGGCGACCGTTGGCCAGCCATCCGAGATCTTGTGCGGGGGGACGCTGACCGGTGGTGTGCTCGATCGGCTCCTCCACCAGCATGTCGGCAACAGCCTTCGCCAGCGGGATCACTTCACCCACCCGTGGTGCCTCGTGGCAGCCGGCCTCGCGCGCGAGATAGTCGATCGGCACGCCACATGCGGCGGCCGCGCTCCGCAGCTTGGGGATGATCTCCCGCGGATCGGTATCGGCGCGAAAGTAGTCGTCGAGCAGGAAACATGTGCTCACCCGAAACGGACCATCTCCACCCGTGTGTGACCACGCCGCGGATTCGCTGGCCACGCGCTCATCGAGCATCGCCCTGACCCGTTCGAATTGCGCTTCGATCCGCTCGACTCCGTTGAGTAGATCCTCCATATAGAAGTGCCCGACTTCGATCGACAGGTGAGACATGTCGGTTGCGGGTACCGTAGCCGTCTCCCCGGCCTCGACATAGCCTGCGAATTCCGCGCTCGTCTGCATCAGACCTCCTGCCATTCGTCGCGACTCACCAGTTTGCGCGCCAGTTCCTGGAACGCGGCCACCGTGGCCGCATTGGCGATCCCGGCGCTGACGTCGACGTCGAGAATCAGTTGCTCGCGCCACTGCAGCACCGGTTCGACCGGGGTGGCACCGATCAGCACTGTCTCCCCGATCCGCTCCGCCGACGCCAGTGCCCGCAACGCGGATTCCTGCTTGTTCTGCCACGCCGCCTGCGGTGCCGTAGCGGCCGAGGTCGGAGTGTTCAATTGCGGTACCGCCGTGCGAACAAAGCGCATGTTGCGGCGCAATTCCTCCGCGTCGTGACCGGCGGCCGTCCCGCCGCGCAGCAACCCGTTCGGTCCGAGCATCAAGCCGCCCGCCGCGAGTATGTGCTGGCGTGTCCACCGATGAAAGACCAACCACCGCACCGTTGTCGCCCGCATCTGCGGTGTAGCGGCGGCACGCAGTGCGAGCTCGAGCGCCACCGACCTGCCTGCGCTCAGATCCACGATTACCACCTTGTTGGCGGCGGCGAGCCCGAGCAACAACTCGACGCACCGGGTGACGATCCCGGGATAGTCCGCCAACTTGGTCAGCTCGCCGCCACCCTCGTCACCGGGCAGCAACGTCAGCTTCGCCAACCTGGTTCGATGCTTGCGGAGGTCCTGGCGATCAGTCTGCTTGTGCACGTCGACGCTGTGCACAAGGCTGTTGCGCCCGGTCAGAAAGGAATGCGTCCCGGAACCAGGCGTTGTTCCCCGCTCGAGCGTGCCGATCTCGAATACCGCGCCCGCAGTCGGCGACCCGAAGTCGAAATCGACATAGACAGTGCTCAGCCCGCTCGCACACAGGCGATGGGCGATATTGCAGCTGGTGACAGACCTACCTGTTCCGCCCTTGTCCGAAGTCGCGAACACAATCATCGTCTCAGCTGCTCCTGGTCGCGTCTTGGGTGGCGAACGCCAACCGGTTCAGCGCTACCAGCGCCGCGGATGCCAGCGTGAACGCAGTACCGGGCTGCACATTGACCAGCTTCCTGGCGCGCTCCAACTTGTCCTCGACGTCATCTAGTTCGATCCTGTTGGGTGATTTGTCCTCGATGCTGACGTTGAGCATCCCCTGGTTGAGCAGATGCTCAGCCTCGTTGAGCAACTCGACGGCGCGCGTGACCATCGCGGGTGAGCGCAGCGGCGCTTCCCTATAGGTCCGGTCGGCCGCAACCAGACATTCCACGATGCGCTCGGTCATGTACCAGGAGGGCGCGGTCACCGGTTCTGTTGCGTCCGTGCCGAATACGGCACCTGGATCGTCCCACAGCCCGGTCGCCGGACCTTCCTGAATCATTCTCCGGTCGAGGTGGTCCATGATCGCCTTGGCCAACTCCATCAGCTGATCACGTGCGGTGATGTTGCCGGACAGTCGGGCCGCCTGCAGACTTCGCTTCAGCAACACCGCGGCGAAATCCGAGACCGCCCACGCCAATCTCGGACCGTTGTCGACCTCTTCACTGCCGCGCAGCACCATTCGAACGCCGGGGTCGTGCAGTTCGACAGCGGGATCAGCACTGGTCGCGCGCCGAAGAATCCGTCCGCGCCTGGCCAGCTCGTCGAAGATGTCGACAGCACGGGTGAGGTCGTCGTCGGATGCCGTGCGGGAGACGAGTTCCTGGATCAGCACCGCCGACACGATGAGACTGAAGTAGTCCGACTCCTCACCGTCGGATGTCCGCCAAGGAATGTCTTCCAATGGCCAACGGCCGGAACCGAACCGGGCGACCGTTGCCCAATAGCGCTGGGTCAGATCCCAGCGGATTCGCAACGCTTCGGCCAGTCGATACTGGTCGTCGTTGAAGAGGTCGAGTTCACGAGTGCGCTGCGAGAGGACGTCGTTGATGCCGTCCAACGCAATCACGGTGAAGTACAGATACGGCCGGGCTTCGGCGACACCATCACCCGTGGCGTTCGCCGCGGCGATGAATTCGACATTGTCCGCACCGGAGACGATTCCCCAGCTCCAGCCGCACTCGAACAACATTCCTTCGTCGTCTAGCGCGGCACCAGGTGCCTTGCCGAGCTTGACATCTGTGCGCAGCCTGGTCCGAACCCGCTCCAGACTCGTCGCGAACTCCTCGACCACGGCCCGCTCCGGCAGGTCCTGCTGATTGAACATCCTCAGCATGGCCTTGCCCTCATCCGAGGTCGGTGCCACGGCATTGACAACGAAGCTGCGCACCAGTCCGGTCATCGCCGCCGTCAAACGGGCGCTCAATTTCTCGGTAGCCGCTGTGACGCGGCCGATCTCGCCACGCCGTTCCGCGCGGATCCAATTCTCGAAGACCCGAAGAAAGCCGAGCCCCGCGATACAGAGCGTCACCGACATGGAGTATCCGTCCACCACTTCGATCTTCTGCTGATCGTCAGTCGGCGGTCGATCTGGTTCGGTGGACTGCAGATAGCTGCCTGCGTCGAAGAGCGGTTCACCGGTCGCCACGTCTGTGTTGCGATCCAGGTAATCCTCCATCACCTCGAGGACTTTCAGCCCGATCGCCTTCGGTCCGCCCAGCGGTGATAACACTCCCTTGACATCGTCGGACATGTCGTCGGGGCGGTCGAGCGTGAATCCAACGATCTCGGTGGCCGGATACAGCAAGCAGAGCAACTGTTCGGAGTCGCTGATCGAATTTGCACCACGAATACCGCCCCACTGCCAGGCACCGTCGTCGTAGCACGACCCGACCAGCGCACGCCAGATTTCCAGAATCTGTTTCCTGGGCTGAATCCTCATCTGCGGCCGACCTCATTCAGTCATCGAAGCCTGTGAGCCCATGGGAGGCCCCGCGGGCAATGCCCTGAATTTACCCCGATGAGATGCAAGTCGCCACCGAATCCGATTGCCCAGCACCACATCTCGATCTAGACGACCATCCGGATAGATCAGACATCACAGTGCAGATCGCACCGTATCCGCCGTTCTCGCCAACCCCGGGAATGCTTCAGGGGCACAACACAGGTGCATCGCATGTGCTGAGTTCGCCGTGAACTATCTAGCGGTCTTGTAGACCAGCACGTCGCGCGGTTCGTCATGGCCGAAGTACCGTTCGTCGTGCTCGCGCAGCACGAAACCGAAGTCCTTGAACAGCCTGTAGGCCGCGACGTTCTGTGGGTCGACCGTCAACCAGACCTCATCCACGTCACCCTTTTCCTGGCAGACCTCGACGCTGCGCCGCAGCAGGCCGTGGCCGTAACCGCACCCGCGCCGATCGGGCAAGACAGCCAGGCTGATCAGCCATGCCCTCGCGTATTCGCCCATGATGGTCATCGCGTAGCCGACGACCTTGTCCTCGTCGCCGCCGGATTCGACCGCGACGACGCAGCGGGAACTGTTCAAGTCCATGAACGCCCGCAGCTGATCTCTGACATCGAAATCAGAGGACGTGTACTCAGGATGTGTTCGACAGCGACCGGTGAGGCTGGGCCGGGGTGGTTTCCTCGTCAGAGCGCCAAACGGACCATGTCGGCGGTGCGGGCGAGGCCAGGGAAGGCTTCGGGGGTCGAGCGGGGATGCAGGGCGTGGACTGCCAATCGGAACATCAACGCGCGCAACAACATTTGGGGCCATTCGGGCAGGGTGGCCCAGCGGTCGAGGAGACCGTCGTCGCCACCGCCCCAGGCCAATGCGTCGACGACCACGACCCCCGCGGCCCACGTAGCGGGGCGCCAGTAGGGGGTGATGTCGGTGAGGCCGGGGGTGTGCGCGCCGGTGAACAGGACCGTGCCGAAGAGGTCGCCGTGGACGAGCTGGTCGGGGCCGCGGACCGGCTTGCGCAAGGTGGAGAGCTGGCCGATCAGTTCGAGGGAACGCTGGCCGTCGGGGGTGGCGGCGATGGGGACGCCGCCCGCGCGCAGGGTGCGCAGCGGGACCGATTCCCAGGCGGCGCGGTCGGCGGCGACGAAGACGTCCACGTCGACCCAGGGGGCGACGGGCGGCTGGACCAGGAAGCGGGGGCGTTCCAATTCCGCTGTCGCCTTGTGCAGGCGCAGCGAGACCGAGACGACCTCGTCGTGGCGGGGTTCGGGGGCGCCGTCGACGTAGGTGTCGGCGCGCCAACCGGAGACGACATAGCGACCGTCGGTGGCGCGGACGGGACGGGCCACGCGCAGACCGTCGACGGCGAGATGTTCCCGAACTTTCGCCGACCACGCGGCCCGCGCGTGATCGGCGACGGGGCTGAGTACCACGTCACCCATGCGCCAGCCACCGTCCCAGTCCCCTAGGGAAACCGGCGTCACTTCGCGAAGCCCGAATGTGGCTCGCACATGCTCGGGAGGTTCGACTGAGGTCACGGCCGTACCGTAACCCCGCGATCACCGGAGGTGCCCCAAGGCACGCTGTGATACTCCACTTTGCGACCTCACCGCAATCAGCGGCGAGGTCGCAAACCGGTGGCTATCGGGTCAGTAGACCGGAAGTGACGGATCGACCTGCTTGGCCCAGGCCACCACACCGCCCTGCAGATGCGTCGCGTCGGCGAAACCGGCGCGCTTCAACGCAGCCAGCGTCTCCGCCGAACGGATACCGGTCTTGCAGTACAGGACGACCGGCTTGTCCTGCGGCAGTTCGGCCAGCGCCTCGCCGGACAGGATGCGGTCCTTGGGAACCAGGGTCGCGCCCGCGATGCGGACGATGTCCCACTCCACCGGCTCGCGCACGTCGATCAACTCGACCTTGTCGGCGTCGAGCAGGTCCTTGAGTTCGGCGGCGGTGATGGTCGACCCGGCCGCGGCCGCGGTGCCCTCCTCCGACACCACACCGCAGAACGCGTCGTAGTCGATCAGTTCGGTGATCGGCTCGCGTTGCGGATCGCGGCGCAGCTTGATGGTGCGGTAGTTCATGTCGAGTGCGTCGTAGACCATCAGGCGGCCGAGCAGCGTCTCACCGATGCCGGTGATCAGCTTGATCGCCTCGGTCACCATCACCGAACCGATCGACGCGCACAGCACGCCGAGCACGCCACCCTCGGCGCAGGACGGGACCATGCCCGGCGGCGGGGCTTCCGGGTACAGGTCGCGGTAGTTGATGCCGCGGCCGTCGGGGGCGTCTTCCCAGAACACCGAGACCTGGCCCTCGAAGCGGTAGATCGAGCCCCACACGTAGGGCTTGCCCGCGAGGACAGCGGCGTCGTTGACGAGGTAGCGGGTGGCGAAGTTGTCGGTGCCGTCGACGATCAGGTCGTATTCGGCGAACAGTTCGACCGCGTTCTCGGGTTCCAGGCGGATCTTGTGCAGCCGCACGTCGATCCCGGAATTGATCTCCAGGATGGAATCGCGGGCGCTGTCGGCCTTGGGGCGGCCGATATCGGATTCGCCGTGGATGATCTGGCGCTGCAGGTTGGAGGCGTCGACCTCGTCGAACTCGACGATGCCGAGGGTGCCGACACCGGCGGCGGCCAGGTAGAGCAGGGCGGGCGAGCCGAGGCCGCCCGCGCCGATCACGAGGACCTTGGCGTTCTTCAGCCGCTTCTGACCGTCGACGCCGAGATCGGGGATGATCAGATGCCTGCTGTAGCGAGCGATCTCGTCCTTGGACAGTTCCGCCGCCGGCTCGACTAGCGGCGGCAAGGTCCCGTTGGAAGACACGTAAGAACTCCTGTGTTTTTGGCGGCTGCGAACCATTGGCCGTTCTGCTGACTACAACAAGACCCGCCGCGCTGTTCTTCCCGTCCATGTTCCCGCATGGGCGAGCCGACTAGCCGCGCGGGTACGGCCATGGGTTGAAGCGGCAGGTCTTGCCGTCGGCGGGGACGACACCGTGCGGGTCGAGTTGGGCGATGTCGTTGTTCCTGGTGCCGAAGGTCTGCTGCATCATGATCGGGGCGAGGCCGCCGTCGGTCTCGCACGGCTGATGGCCGTGGTACCCGATGGCGTGGCCGACCTCGTGGTTGATCTGGTACTGCCGGTAGGAGCCGATGTCGCCGTCGAAGGCCAGGGCGCCGCGCACCCAGCGGACCTCCGACAGCACCACGCGGTCGAGGTCGGCGTTGTAGCACGACGAGTCGATCGGGATCTCGAATCCGCAAGCGGCGCGGGTGCTTTCGCGCGAGGTGAGCGAGAGCCGGAAATCGGCCGGGCCCGCGTCGATGCGCTGGAAGCCGAACTTGGGATCGTTGGTCCAGCTCTTCGGGTTGGCCAGGGTGGTCTCCACCATCTTCGCCACCGCGGCGTCGCCACCGAACGGCGCGGTATCGATGCCGTCCTCGACCTCGACGGTGTAGCGGAACACGCGCTCGGTGCCCGCGCCGACCTGGGCGCTGGTGCCGGGCACCACATGCCAGGTGCCTGCCGCGCGCTCGACGTACTCGCCGCCCTCCGGCAGCGCTCCGAGGGGTAGATCGGCGGGGAACTTCCCGTCGCCGGGCGGTGCGCCGATGATGCCGGACTGCGCCACTTTGGGACTCAGCGCGCCGAAACCGGGATCGGTGGGCGCCGCGATCGGGCCGGTACGCAGGGCGTCGGCGACGACCAGCACGGTGATGGCGAGCAGCACCGGCAACGCGTACGCACGCCACCCGTAGGCGGAGACGAAGCGGCCGAGCGCGCTCTGCTTCTTCGCGTCCCGCGCCGGGCTGCGGGGGCGGCCGTTGTCGTGGTCGGTGGGGTCCCAGCGGGCGCGCAGCGGCTGACGGGATCGGTCGGCGGGCTGATAGAGCCCGAGCGGGTCGTAGACCTGCAGTTCGCGCCCTTCTGGCGCCGACGTCACAGAACCGGACTCGGTGGGTTGCGTGGAGCGAGCGACATCGGGCCCGCCGCCGGGTTGGTCGTCCGGTCGGTCGTTCACCTCATCAGATTCTCACAGTGCGCAAATCGGCCATGCGGGCGGCCGCAGGAGTTCGCACGGTTACGGCCCGGCGAACTCCACGGACTGGTACTACATTTCCAGGGCGAGACGCAGGGTGAACACCGTGCGAGTATCGTTCGTGGGATACCCGGACCGCACACCCTGGCGGCCGGGGAAGTCGACCAAGAGAGCCGAGATGACTGACCTCGTGGACCGCATGCCCTCGCGCCGATCGGTGCCGGAGACGGTCCCGGCCAAGCGCGGCACCCGACTACCCCGCGACGAGCGCCGCCAGCAGCTGCTGCTCGCCGCCAGCGAAGTATTCGTCCAGCGCGGTTACCACGCGGCGGGCATGGACGAGATCTCCCAGGTAGCCGGGGTCAGCAAGCCGGTGCTGTACCAGCACTTCGCCAGCAAGCTGGAGCTGTACCTGGCGGTACTGCAGAACTATGTCGACATCCTGGTGTCGAGCGTGCGCCAGGCGCTGCGCTCCACCACCGACAACAAGCAGCGCGTGCGGGCCGCGGTCGCGGCGTACTTCGATTTCGTCGACAACGAGATGCAGGGCTTCCGTCTGGTCTTCGAATCCGACCTCACCAGCGAACCGCAGGTGCAGCGCCGGGTCGAGCAGGCCACCGAGGCCTGTGTCGACGCGGTGTTCGATCTGGTCGCCCACGACTCCGGCCTCGATCCGTATCGCGCGCGGATACTTGCCGTCGGCCTCGTCGGTGCGAGCCAGTTCTCGGCCCGCTACTGGCTCGAAGCCGATCGCCCGGTCCCCAAGGACGAGGCCGTCGACACCACGGTGTCACTGGCATGGGGTGGCCTCAAGCACGTCCCGCTGACCGCCGCGCAGCGTGGGTACGCGCAGGATTTCTGAGCTACGAAAAATGCCCCGTCATCTCGACGATGACGGGGCATTTTCCGCGTTCGCGGCTCAGATGGTGGCGAAACCCACGCGACCGGTGGCCGGGGAACCGATTTCCACGTAGGCGACCTTCGCGGCCTGGATCAGGAACTTGCGGCCCTTCTCGTCGGTGAGCGACACGACGCCGGCGGAGCCGCTCAGCGCATCGGACACCAGCGCCTCGATCTCATCAGGGCTCTGCGCACTGTTGATGACGAGCTCTCGCGGGCTATCCGAAATACCGATCTTGACCTCCACGGCCAACCTCCGAACGTAAGAGTCCTGTGTTGTCAGGTCCCAGGCTAGTGCAGGCCGCCGACACCGGGGTCACTCCCCGCCTGCGCTCTGAGCGAACGGCTCAGGCCGGCTCGACCAGTTCGATCTCGAGTTCGATCTTCACGGTGTCCGACAGCATGCCCGGCATGGCTACGCCGACACCGAAATCGGTGCGCTTGATGGCGCCGGTGGCGGAGAAGCCGGCATGGCGGGTGCCGTCGGGGAAATCGGCGATGCCGCCCCATTCCACGTCGAGGGTCAGTGGCTGGGTGATGGCGCCGAGGGTCGCCTCACCGGTGACGGTGAAGGTCTCGCCGACCTGAACCGGTTGCGTCGCACGGAAACTCAGGGTCGGGCGGTTGGCGACGTCGAGGAAGTCGGCCTGGCGGATGTGGGCGTCGCGGTCGGCGTTGCCGGTGTCGAAGGAGTCGAGCTCGATGGTGGCGCCGAGGGTGACCGCGCCGGTCTCGTCGACGACGAATTCGGTCTCGAAGCGGGTGAAGCCGCCGCGGACCTTGGCGATGCCCAGGTGTCGAACGGTGAACGCGACCGAGGAGTGGGCGGCGTCGAGGGCCCAGGATCCGGTCTTCAGTGGCTGGGTCTGTGTCGAGGAGGTCATGACTCCACCCTGACCGGACTACGGTCCGTTAACCAGACCGCGGTTATCCTGGTCCCCGCAGGGCGTGGCTGAAATTCCCACGACCAGGGAGGATCGAGACATGGTAGGCACAGGTACGACGGACCATCCGGGTGCCCGTTCGGCGTTCGCGGAACTTCTCATCGCCCGTCGTGCCGAGTTGCGCCCGGAGGACGTGGGCCTGCCCGGCGGCGGCAGGCGCCGCACCCCCGGGCTGCGCCGGGAAGAAGTCGCGGTGCTGGCCGGTGTCAGCGCCGACTATCTGGCCCGCATCGAGCAGGGCCGCGACACCAACCCGTCCATGGCAGTGGTCGACGCGCTCGCCACCGCGTTGCGGTTCAACGACACCGAGCGCGCGCATTTCGGCTGGCTTGCCCTGACCACCGGCAGCGAATCACGCTGCCCGAGTACCGCTTTCGACCCGGTCCTCGATCAGGTACCCGCGGCGCTTCGCAGCGTGCTCGACGCACTCGCCCCCACCCCGGCCTTCGCCCTCGGTCCCCGCGCCAACGTGCTCGCCTGGAACAGTGCGTGGGCAGAGCTCGCCACCCCACTCGGCCTGCTCGACAACCCCGACATGGTCAACCTCGCCGTCTGGACCTTCCGCCACCCCCTGGCCCGGACCACGGTCACCGACTGGCCCCAATTCGCCGATCACCTGGCCGACCGGCTCGCCAGAACCCGCCTGCGCCGCCCCGACGACGAACGCATCGCCGGCGTCATCACCACCCTGTGCGAAGAACCCGAATTCGCCCGCCGCTGGCAACCCCACCGCCTGGCCGAAGACATCCCCACCCTCCTCGGCTTCGAACACCCGACCCGAGGCACCCTCACCTACACGGTGCAAACCCTCTCCGCGGACAAGGACCAGGAGGTAGTCATCTGGCTACCCCGCGAAACCGCCGCCCGCACACCGGAATTGCGCTTGGTGCCGGGGCGTGCGGTCGGGCTGTGACTACAGGCCGAGTTCGGCCATGCGGGCGGAGTGGCGTTCCTGCATGCGGTCGAACAGGGTGGCGATACCGTTGAGGTCGCCGGTGGCGGCGAGGACCAGTTCGGCCAGTTCGTCGCGCTGGGCCATCACGAACTGTGCCTGCGTGATCGCCTCGCCGAGCAGCCTGCGGCCCCACAGGGTAAGGCGGTCGCGTTGGGAGCGGCTGGCCGCCACCGCGCTGCGGACCTCGTCGACGACGAACTGCGAGTGGCCGGTTTCGGCGAGCACGTCGCGCACCACATCGGAAACCTCGGCAGGCAGCGCGCCCGCGATTTCGGTGTAGAAGTCGGCGGCAAGGCCGTCGGCGACGTAGAACTTCACCATCGACTCGAGCCAGGTCGAGGGGTCGGTGGAGGCGTGGTAGGAGTCCAGCGCGCCCTGGTACTGCGCCATCGCGGCCTCGGCGTCGGCACCGCGTGCGGTGAGCGCCGCTTCGAGGGTTTCGAAGTGCGCGAGTTCGGCGGCGGCCATCTTGGCGACCCCGATCCGGCCGCGCAGCGACGGCGCCTGCTTCGCCTCTTCGGCGAGCCGATAGAACGCGGACAGCTCGCCGTAGGCGAGGACCGCGAACAGCTCCGTCACCCCCGCGTGGTCCGCGGCGAGCGGTGAGGTCGAGAAGAATTCCGGCGCGGCAGAGGTCTGGGCTCCCATGACTGCCAAGAATAGTCCCGATCGATGATCAGTCGCGTTCGGCCAGGAATTTGTCCAGGTGGGCCCAGGTGGTTTCGCGGGCTTCGGGTCCGGTGAGAATGCCGAGGTGGCTGCCGGGCACGACCTCGTAGGTGACCGACGGCGAACCCGAGAGCGTGCGCAAACCGGCCTCGACGGCGGCCTTGGGGGTGATCACGTCGGACTTGCCGCCGATCAGCAGCACCGGCACGCGCACGTCGGCGAGGTGCACGGTGCGGTCGGCCAGTTCGAGCTTGCCCTTGCCGATGTCGTTGGCCAGCATTATCCGGCCCCACAGCTGGTTGTAGAAGCGGCCGGGGTAGCCGGGCATCGCCGCCTGGAAACGGTCGATCGATTCCATCTTGGCGAGAGTCTCGGTATTGGCGATATTCCGCGCGATGAACCCCGGACGCGCCAGTTCACGGTCGTAGGCGGCGAGCCGGTAGCCGAGTTTGGTGAGCGGTGCGGGAATGCCACCCGCAGCCCGGACGAGGGTGGTGGCGCCCCAACCGCCGGTGAGACTCGCCACGGCGCGCAGCTGCGGAATACCGAGCATCTTGTCGTAGTCCAGCGGCGGACCGACCCCGGTGACCGAGCGAATCGGCAGCTCCGGATTCGCGGCGGCGGTGAGCAGCGAGAACATGCCGCCGACGGACCAGCCGATCAGGTCGACGGGCGCACCGCCGCGATCGGCGCTCACCCGCAGGATCGCCTCGGGCAGGATGTCGGTGACCCAGTCCTCGAAGCCCATCCGGCGGTCAGCGAAGGAGATGTCGCCGTAGTCGACGAGGTAGGGAGCGCGACCGGTCTCCACCAGATAGCGGGCCAGGCTCTGATCACGGCGCAGGTCGAAGCAGGTGGCAGGCGCGGCCAGTGGCGGCACCAACAGCACCGCGGAATCGCTTGCGGCAGATTGGAATTCGGTGTCGTAGCGACGCAGCAGACGGTGCGGCTCGTCCCACAGCACGGTCGAGGGTGCCGGGTCGACGGGCTCGATGCCCGCGCCGAAGCTCAGCGCCCACGCGTTGCGCGCGGCAGTGGTGACGGTGTCGGTGATGCTCACGACAAGAAATGTCTCACACGCGGTACCGCCGGTACCAGTGAGCTCGATTACACCGGTGGACACGCGCGAAATCTGGCGCTCGTGAATTGCGCTGCGACACACCACTCGTGCCGAGGTAATCCCGTGGCGAGCCGGTATTCGCACGGCATTCACCTACGTCGAAATTCGGATTGCGCAGAATATCACGCTACAATCACCGTGGACAACGCTAGTTTCGACGCCCGGAGATACTCCGCGGCGCGGCACTCCACCGGCACACAGCGCGGGCGGACAGCGGCGATGTCCACAGACAGCAATGTCGAGAAAATGTGCGCGCAACGAATCCGCATCACCGCAGCGCCGCGCCGATGACACCGTCTCGACGGCCAGCATAATGCCTGGTCGGCGATGGTTATCCGGCGCCGGCCCGGTGAATATCACAGGCGGATATGTGGTCGTCGCGGGCCGACCGGCCCGCCCCACCTCGTGCGTGCGAGATGCAATGACGAGGAAGGCACGAACACTGAGCAAGATCACTGTCGAACAGGAACCCGGTTTGGCCGACACACTCCTGACGGCCGAACTGGACAACACCCACATCCCGCCGAGTTTCGCCGAATTGGGCGTGCGCGAAGAAATCGTGCGCGCGCTCGGCGAGATCGGGATCGAACGCACCTTCGCGATTCAGGAACTCACCCTGCCGCTGGCACTGGCCGGCGATGACCTCATCGGCCAGGCCCGCACCGGCATGGGCAAGACCTTCGGTTTCGGCGTGCCGCTGCTGCACCGCATCGCCACCGCCGACACCGGCACCACCCCGCTCGACGGCACCCCGCGCGCGCTGATCATCGTGCCGACGCGCGAACTGTGCATCCAGGTCACCAAGGACCTGGAGAACGCGAGCAAGTACCTGACCAACCACCAGGGTTCGCTGAAGGTCGCCGCCATCTACGGTGGCCGCCCCTACGACACCCAGATCGCCGCCCTGCGTGACGGGGTCGACGTGGTCGTCGGCACCCCCGGCCGCCTGCTGGATCTGGCGAACCAGAACCACCTGATCCTCGGCAAGATCGGCGTGCTCGTCCTCGACGAGGCCGACGAGATGCTCGACCTGGGCTTCCTGCCCGATATCGAGCGCATCCTGTCGATGGTGCCCGACAAGCGTCAGACGATGCTCTTCTCGGCCACCATGCCGGGCCCGATCATCACCCTGGCCCGCACCTTCCTGACCAAGCCGACGCACATCCGCGCCGAGCTGGCCAACGATTCCGCGGTGCACGATCGCACGGCGCAGTTCGTCTACCGCGCCCACGCGATGGACAAGGCCGAGCTGGTCGCGCGGGTGCTGCAGGCGGAGACCCGCGGCGCGACGATGATCTTCACCCGCACCAAGCGCACCGCGCAGAAGGTGGCCGACGATCTCGCCGAGCGTGGCTTCAATGTCGGCGCCGTGCATGGCGACCTGGGCCAGATCGCCCGGGAGAAGGCGCTGACCAAGTTCCGCAAGGGCACCATCGACGTGCTCGTCGCCACCGATGTCGCCGCGCGCGGTATCGACATCGACGACGTCACTCACGTCATCAACTACCAGTGCCCCGAGGACGAGAAGACCTACGTGCACCGGATCGGCCGCACCGGCCGCGCCGGCCGCACCGGTGTCGCGATCACCCTCATCGACTGGGACGAGCTGCACCGCTGGGAGTCGATCAACAAGGCACTCGGCCTGAACATGGCCGATCCCGCCGAGACCTACTCCCGCTCCCCCCACCTCTACAGCGACCTCGGCATCCCCGAGGGCATCACCGGCGTGATCCGCAAGCCCGCGGCCCCCACCCGTGACGACGACGCCGTAGTCGAGGAGCGCACCGAACGCCCCAAGTCCTCGCGCAGCCGTCGCCGCACCCGCGGTGGCACCCCCATCACCGAGGGCGCCGAGCCGGCCACCGAGTCAGCGGACAACGCCGGCGACGCGGCCGAAGGCGACAAGCCGGCCCGCCGCAGGCGCCGCCGCCGCAAGCCCGCCGAGGCAGGCGAAGCGGGGACCGATGCGGGAACCACGGAGTCGAGCGAAGCGTCCGATCCGGCTCCGGCCGACAACGATGGCGACGACACGGCCAAGCCCGCCCGCCGCAGGCGCCGCCGCAAGCCCGCGGAAGCCACCGCCGCCGACGCAGCGGCCACCGTGGACGCCTGACCTGGACACCGTGGGAGGGCAGCCCGCGCCGCCCTCCCACCACCCCATGGCGTACCCCTAACCGCACTCCCGACCACACCGCGCACCCCAAGTCCCATACACTCGCGGTCGTGCTCGCACCCGAACGGCGGACGCGCGCCGACATCTTCGTAGCAATCGCGATCGCCGTCACTCTCGTAGTGGCGGCGTTCGTCGTCTGGGCGCGCGCCGACGTCACCGGCACGGATTCGGTCACCGCGGCCTCCCCCGCCCCGACGATCACCGCGGCGACACAATTGCCCACCACCCTGCGCGAGCAGTGGCATGCCGCCGACGAGTCGAGCAGGCGGGCGCTCACCTCCGGCAATGTGGTGGTGACCGGGGACCACGGCACCGTGAGTGGGCGCGATCCGCTCACCGGTAATCAGCTGTGGTGGTATCGCCGGGACATGCCGTTGTGCGGGGTCGAGTCGCAGTTCGGCACCGTGATCGCCACCTATCGCGATCAGCGCGGGTGCAGTCAGTCGGTGATGCTCGAGTCCGATACCGGTGCGCGCCGGGTCGCGCGCAGCAGCTACATGGACGACGAAATCCGGGTCAGCGGTGACGGCACCTATCTGCTCGCGCTCGGCGAAGACCGGCTGGAGATGTGGCGCTCGGACCTGGTGCGCACCCTCGAGTACGGCTACGTCGATGCCCCGGTGAACCCGAATACCCAGCCGCGCACCGGATGTGAGCTGCGGTCGGCCGCGTCGAGTTCCTCGCGGCTCGCGGTACTCGAACGCTGCCCCGGCGACATGACCGACCGGCTGACCGTGCTCAATCCGGCGCCGAAGGAATCGACCGCCCCCGAGGAACACGGCTCACGGGTACTCACCGCACCGGGCGCCGACTCCCCTGACATGCGCGTAATCGCGGTGTCGGACAACAAGATCGCCGTCTACTATCCCCCGACCGAACCCACCGCCACCGGCCTCGGACTGCCCGCGCGGATCGCCGTGCACGACGGCACCGGCAACGAGATCGCGACCCACCAGCTCGCCGCCCCGTGGACCGAACGCACCACGGTGACCCGCCTCGGCTCGGCCATCTACGTCTTCACCGGCGACAGCCTGATTGCCTTGAGCTCCAGCACATTGCAGCCGGTCTGGACGGTTCGCGACGCACTCGGCACGCCCGCGCTGATGGCAGGCAGGCTGCTCGTCCCGGTCGCAGGTGGGCTACTCGCGGTGGACAGCGGCAACGGCGCCACCGTCGCCCGGATCCCGGTCGAACGCACGGACTACCGCGGCGACACCATCTCCACCGCCGTCCTGGGTAACACGGTCTTCGAACGCCGCGGCGGACAGCTCTACGCACTCGGCTGATCCCGCACTGCCATGATGGAGCCATGTCCACCCCCGATGCCCGCCTGGTCCTGCTCCGCCACGGCGAAACCGAGTGGTCGAGTCAGCGCAAGCACACCAGCTTCACCGACCTGCCGCTGACCGAGCAGGGCGAAGCCCAGGCCCTCGCGGCCGGGCTGGTGCTGAAATCTCTCGACCTGCGCGATCCGCTGGTGTTCACCAGTCCACGCCTGCGCGCCAGGCACACCGCCGAGTTGGCGGGGCTGTCCCCGATCCAGGTCGACGACGACCTGGTCGAGTGGAACTACGGCGAGTACGAGGGCATCACGACCACCCAGATCCGCGAAACCGTGCCCGGCTGGACCGTGTGGACCGCGCCCGTCCCCGGCGGCGAGACGGCCGAGCAGGTGGGTGCCAGGGCCGACCGGATCCTCGCCAGGGTCGAGCCGGAGCTGCCACAGCGCGACGTGATCCTCGTCGGTCACGGGCACTTCTCGCGAGTGTTGATCGCGCGCTGGGCGGAGTTCGAGGTGCGCGAGGGTCGCCGCTTCGCGATGTCCACCGGCGCGGTGAGCGTGCTCGGCTTCGACCACGACGCCCACTCCATCTGGGGTCACAACCTCACCACCCGCACCGAACCGATCGAAGGAGTCCAGCGATGAGCGCACTCGTCCGCCGTGCCACCCCCGCCGATGTGAGCGCGATGGTCGGGCTCGTCCACGATCTGGCCGCGTACGAGAAGGCACCCGACGAGTGCACGCTCACCCCGGAGCAGTTGCAGGCCTCGCTGTTCGGGCCGACACCCGCGCTCTTCGCCCATGTCGCCGAGAACGACGGTCAGGTGGTCGGTTGCGCGATCTGGTTCTTGAACTACTCGACCTGGGACGGCGTGCACGGCATCTACCTCGAGGACCTGTACGTACAGCCCGAGACCCGCGGCACCGGACTGGGACGCAAGCTCGTCGCGGCACTGGCCGCCGAGGCGGTCGAACACGGCTACAGCCGGGTGTCGTGGTCGGTGCTCACCTGGAACACACCGTCGATCGAGTTCTACCGATCCCTCGGTGCCGCATCGCAAGACGAGTGGATCGGTTATCGCCTCGCCGGCGCCGAACTGACAGCGCTGGCCGCGACCGCGAGCTGAGTCGAATGCGTATCGCGTTACCCCACGATTGGCCGCGGACTCCCGATGAGGCGATTGCGCTCCAGGACGAACTCCGCCCGTTGGTGTCCACGAAAAACCCTGTGCCGCCGCAATTTTCGACAGCAGCTGGAATCGATTCGGCGTACGCCGAAGACGGCACTGTCGCGACCGCCGCGGTAATTGTCGACATCGCCACCATGCGAACAGTGGAATCTGCTGTCGCACACGGAATTTCGGAATTCCCTTATGTGCCGGGACTGCTCGCGTTCCGGGAGTTGCCCGCAACTGTCAGCGCATTGGAAAAGCTCACTGTCACACCGGATCTGCTCGTGTGCGATGCACAGGGATTGGCGCATCCCCGGCGTTTCGGATTGGCGTGTCACGTCGGGTTGCTCATCGGAATCCCGACCATCGGTGTCGCCAAATCGGTGTGGGGCGAATACTCCGAACCCGGCCCGCGTCGCGGTGATACCAGCGACGTCACCATCGACGGCGAGGTCGTCGGCCGAGCGCTACGCACGCGCGACGAGGTGAAGCCGCTGTTCGTCTCGGTCGGCCACCTCATCGACCTCGACACCGCCTGCGCCCAGGTCCTTGCCCTCACTCAGGGTTTCCGGCAGCCGGAGACCACCCGCAGGGCCGACCACCTGTGCCGCGCGGCCCTGCGCGCGGCAACGGCCTGACTACGCATCGTCGGCGGGGATTTCGTAGTCCTGAGCCATGAAGCGGCTGGTGGCCGGGGCGAACAACGCGGCCAGTCCGGCGACCGCGACGAGCCCGAGCAAACTCCCCCACAGCGGCTGATGCGAGTCCGTGAGCAACGACCAAGCGACCGGCAGCAACAGCAGGTTCGCGATCACCGCGATGGCCCGGCCCCAGCGTTTGCCGCGCAGCAACCCGATGCCAGCGGCGAGCACCCCGCCGAACAGCACCCCGAACCAGATCGCGGTGCCCACCCCGCTGGCCTCGGACTGATCGTGCCCGGTCAGCGCCCGCACGATCAGCACGATCGCGGTCACCACCCCGGCCAGCCCCTCGAGCGAAACCAGCCAACCGGCGGCCCGCACCGTCATCGGGATACCGGTCGGCACCTTCGCGTTCTCGAAGGACCGGTCGTCGTCTGTCACGTCCTGCTCTGCCACGTGCCCCAGCCTACGACGACGTGTCGTGGTCGGCGGCGCGCGCCGGTTGTTCGCCCACGCGCATTACCCTGAGGCATTGTGCGGACGCTGCTCATTGTCAATCCCAATGCCACCTCGACGACCCCGGCCACCCGGGATCTGCTCGCGCACGCCTTGGAGAGCCGAACGCAGCTGACCGTTGCGCACACCCAGCATCGCGGCCACGCGGCCGAACTGGCCCAGTGGGCATCGACCCAGGAAATGGACCTGATCGTCGTGCACGGTGGCGATGGGACGGTCAACGAGACCATCAACG
The DNA here is from genome assembly GCF_050320175.1 of Nocardia sp. FBN12. Classification (GTDB taxonomy): domain Bacteria; phylum Actinomycetota; class Actinomycetes; order Mycobacteriales; family Mycobacteriaceae; genus Nocardia. The sequence goes on from NZ_CP190048.1 coordinate 4,652,274, forward strand.
GCTTCCTGCCGGTGCCACAGGTCGGCGACGACCAGGTCTGGCGCCCGCGCCTCGGGATCATCCCCGGCGGCTCGGCGAACGTGTTCGCCCGCGCGCTCGGCATCTCCCCCGATCCGGTGACAGCAACCAACCAGCTCATCGATCTGCTGGCCCGCGACGCCGACCGCCGGATCGGGCTCGGCCTCGCCGACGACCGGTGGTTCACCTTCAGCGCCGGCGTCGGTCTCGACGCCGATGTGTGCGAGGCGATCGACGCCGCCCGCGCGAAGGGTCGCAAGGCAACGCCCGCGCGCTATCTGCGCACCACGGTGCGGCAGTTCTTCCGGGCCAAGCGCCAGGATCCGACCGTCGCTGTCGAGGTCCCAGGACGAGATCCGGTCGAGTCGGTCTATTACGCCTTCGTCACGAATTCGAGTCCGTGGACCTATCTGGAGGACCGCCCGATTCGCACGAATCCCACCACCACCTTCGAATCGGGCCTCGGGGTGTTCGCGGTGCGGTCGATGAGTGTGACGCGCACCCTGTTGCTTGCCCGGCAGTTGCTGGCCGAGAATGGAAACCCGAAGTCGCCCATGCTTTTCCGCGCCGACGACGTTCCTTCGGCGCGAATCGAGACGGCCGAGGAGATCGGCCTGCAAATCGATGGCGACTTCATCGGAAAACGCAAGATGGTGCATTTCACATCCGTACCCAGCGTGCTCGACGTGGTGGCCCCCAAGCCGTCCTGAGCACCGAACTCGGAGAAAAATCTCCTGGTTGCGCTGCGAAAACCTGGCGACGCGAGTACAAAGGACCGGGCAGGTTCCCCTTGTGGGGGCCCAGAGCGTGATCTCCCCCACGGTGCGCCGGAGACCTATTGACATCTACGGTGATCGTGAAAGCATTCACAAGCAACCGTGCGGAAACATTCGAGTCGCACAAGTGAACGATCCACTAACTACCGGCGCCCTTTGTGGCGCCCTCGCAAAGGAGCAGAGGAATGGACTGGCGCCACAAGGCCATCTGTCGCGATGAGGACCCCGAACTGTTCTTCCCGGTGGGTAACAGTGGTCCTGCGCTCGCGCAGATTGCCGATGCCAAGCTGGTCTGCGCCCGCTGCCCCGTCACGGCCGATTGCCTGTCATGGGCCCTGAAGTCCGGACAGGATGCCGGCGTGTGGGGTGGAATGAGCGAAGACGAGCGTCGCGCGCTCAAGCGGCGCAACGCGCGCACCCGTACGCGTACCACCGTCTAAGTCGACGGACTGGCGTTGCCGGGCCATCAGCCCCGGCCCGGTAACGCATGTGTGAGAACCCGGCACCTTCGCGGTGCCGGGTTTATTGTTGCCCACCTGGGCTTTTCAGCTGATTCAGCGCCCGGAACGACGTCCGAGCGGAACCCGTAGCACCGCGTCCGTGCCCACATCGGCACCAGGATGCAAACCGATCGAACCGCCGAGTTCCGACGTCACCAGGGTGCGCACGATCTGCAATCCCAACCGGTCGGAACCTTCCAGACTGAACCCTGACGGCAGGCCACGGCCGTCGTCGGAGATGATCACGTCGAGCCAGCGTGCCGAACGTTCCGAGCGAATCGTCACGGTACCGTTCTCGCCCGCGTCGAAGGCGTGCTCGATCGCGTTCTGCACCAGTTCGGTCAAGACCATCACCAGCGGCGTCGCCCGTTCCGCGGAGAACACACCGAGCGACCCGGCGCGGCGCACCTTGATCCGCGCGGTGTGCACGGTGGCCACATCCGCCATGATCGGCAGCAGCCGGTCGATGACCTCGTCGAGGTCGACTTCCTCGTCCACCGACATCGACAACATCTCGTGCACCGAGGCGATCGAGGTGACCCGGCGCACCGATTCCGTCAGTGCCACTTGGGCTTCCGGATTCTCGGTGCGGCGAGCCTGCAACCGCAGCAGGGCCGCCACGGTCTGCAGATTGTTCTTCACCCGGTGGTGGATCTCACGGATCGTGGCGTCCTTGCTCAGCAACGCGCGATCGCGCCGCTTCACCTCGGTGACATCGCGCACCAGCACCGCGGGCCCGGCCAGTTCGCCGCCCGGACGCAGCACGAGCGTGCGCAACAGCACTGTCGCTCCGCGTGCCTCTACTTCCATCCGGCGCCCGGTGCGCCCGGCCAGCGCGGCCTGGATATCGGCCACCACTTCCTGCGCGTCGAACGGATCGGTGATCAGCGAACGGGTGGTCACCGCGAGATCCTGGCCGACGAGATCGGCCTGCATCCCCATCCGGTGATAGGCCGAGAGCGCGTTCGGGCTCGCGTAGACGACGATGCCCTCGGTGTCGAGACGAATGAAACCGTCGCCCGCGCGTGGGCTGGAGTGCGTGGCCGCCCGATCTTCGGGGGTCGGGAAGCTGCCGTCGGCGATCATCTGGCACAGATCGTCGGCGCACGACACATAGGCCGTCTCGAGCGTGCTGCGCACCCGCGAGCGCGCGAGGTCGGAATCGCGGCTCAGCACGGCGATCACGTCATCGCCGCAGCGCACCGGAATCGCTTCGCGCACGGCGTGCACCGGACTCGGGTGATAGACCCCGCTCACCTCCACCTCGGCATCGGTGCGCGCGGTGTCACCGCTGAGCAGGGCATCGAAGACCTGCGGGAAATCGGTGCGCGAGGCGGTGGTGCCCACCTTGTCCTCGAGATGCACGGTGGGTGCGGTCGTCGGCCTGATCTGGGCCACGCACACCACATCGGATCCGTCGACGACCGGGCCCGCGCCCACCCACAGCAGCAGATCCGAGAACGAGAGATCGGCGAGCAACTGCCAATCGCCCACCACCCGTTGCAGATGGTCCACGGCGATGCCGGGGAGGTCGGTGTGTTCGGCCAGGAGCTCGCTCAGTGTTGCCACGCTGGATCTACCGCTTCGTTGCTCGGGTTACGCGATGGTGGCGATGAGGTCGCCCGCCTGCAGGACCTGGCCCGGCGCGACGTCGACAGAGGTGACGTCGCCCTCGACCTCGGTGAGCACCGGGATCTCCATCTTCATCGATTCGAGCAGCACCAGTGTCTGGTCTACCTGGACGTGTTCGCCCACGGTGACCTCGACAGCGAGCACGGTCGAGACCATCTCCGCGCGCACTTCTTCAGGCATGGCACCCCTTCGCTAGTATCCGCCGGAGCTACAGCCAACCACACGTGAAACAATGGCTCTCGACCAGACATAGAAGGGAGCTCCCATGGGTAAGCGTGGACGTAAGAAGCGCAGCCGCAAGGGCAACGCCGCGAACCACGGCAAGCGTCCTAACGCTTGAGTCGTGCCGCTGCGCACAGACGACAACAGCACGCTCTCGATAGCTACTGAGAGCGTGCTGTTTCCGTATCCGGGGGGCTGATCAGCCTTCGGTGGTCTCGATCCTGGTCACCGTGATCGACCGATGGATCTCCAGTTTCAGCCGGTCGCGCAGCCCTTCGGGCGCGTGCTCACCGCCGCATTTGCGGCTGAGCAGACCTTTGATCTTCTCCTCGATGCCGTAAGCCTCGATGCAGGGGCTGCAGTGATCCATGTGCTGTTGCAGCCGCTCGCGGGTGGCGTTGTCGCACTCGTTGTCGAGCATGAGCCACACATCCGCGAGGACCGCGGTGCAGTCCATGTCGAGATCGGGATCGTCACTCACTTGACTACCTCCTGGCGTTCCCCACGGTCGAATCCACGTTCGCGCGCCACGTCGGCGAGCAGGCCCTTGAGCTGCTTGCGTCCGCGGTGCAGCCGAGACATCACGGTACCGATGGGGGTGCCCATGATGTCGGCGATTTCCTTGTACGGGAAGCCCTCGACGTCGGCGTAGTACACCGCCATCCGGAATTCCTCCGGCAGCTGCTGCAGCGCGGACTTGATCTGGTCGTCGGGCAGCGCGTCCAGCGCCTCCACCTCGGCCGAACGCAGGCCGACCGAGGAGTGCTCGGCGGTGGCCGCCAGCTGCCAGTCGGTGATCTCGTCGGTCGGGTACTGCGCCGGCTGACGTTGCTTCTTGCGGTAGGAGTTGATGTAGGTGTTGGTCAGGATCCGGTACAGCCAGGCACGCAGATTGGTGCCTTCCCGGAAGGACTTGAACCCCTGGAACGCCTTCACGAACGTCTCCTGCACCAGGTCCTCGGCGTCGGCCGGGTTCCTGGTCATGCGCAGGGCGGCGCCGTAGAGCTGGTCGATCATCGGGAGCGCATCGCGCTCGAACCGGGCCGCCAGCTCGGCTTCGTCGACTTCCGTGCCGGACGCACTGTCGGACACCACGTCGTCGTCGCTCGTCACACCAATCCCTTCGATCGCCGTAGTAACCGAATCTACCGGCACGACGGAATCGATCGGCAATCGCGCACCCAGTGGCAGGACAGGACGCTCCTCGAGCAGCAGTGTCACTATCTCTCCTTCACGTCGTCACGGGCCGCGTTGGCTTGTCACTTGGGTGCAACATGCACCCCCGCATTCGTGTTCCCACCCGGCAGAAAATGTGGTTGCCAGGTGGGGCGTGGTCGCGATTAAGGTGACCGCTTATGTCGACTCCCGCGATCAAGGCCCTCAGCGGTATCGCGCATCGAGTGCATTCCTACTCCCACGATCCGCGGGCGGAGTCCTATGGCGACGAGGCTGTCGACGCGCTCGGCGCCGAGCTGGGCGTGCGGGCCGCGCAGATCTTCAAGACGCTGGTGATCGAACTCTCATCCGGTGCGCTGGCGGTGGCCGTATTGCCGGTGCCCGCGCGGCTGTCGTTGAAGGCGGCGGCCGCGGCGCTCGGCGCGTCGAAGGCGAGCATGGCCGACAAGACCAAGGCCGAGCGCACCACCGGCTATGTGCTCGGCGGGGTTTCGCCGCTGGGTCAGCGCAAGAAGTTGCCCACTGTTGTCGACGCGTCGGCGCTCGATTGGGATCGGGTGCTGTGCAGCGCGGGTAAACGCGGTCTCGAAATCGAGCTGGCGCCCGCCGATCTGGTGCGCGCCTGCGCGGGGGTCACCGCACCGATCACCAGCTGAGGCAATCCGGTCAGCGGCTCGTTCCGAATTCATCTCGACGCACTCTGCGCCCGGTACGACCGATTCGACCCGAGGATGTGATGCGAGAAATGTCCGCACGTTCGACGATCGCCGCCCTGTCCGGTGCCCTGGTAATCACTTTCGGCGCCGCCGCTTTAGCCCCGGCCACCGCGGTGCCGCAGGTGGTTCCGCCGTCACAGGCCGAACCCGGCGACTACCCGCTCAACGGCCAGGGCACCGCACCGAAGAATTCGCCGAAGTCCGCACCGGAGACCGACGAGCGGGCCGAGAAGTCGGAGAAGCTCGGCGGTGGAGTCGCTACCGAGGTGATCGATCTGGTCACCGGAATCATCAAGTGCGGGTTGAACATCGCCACCGATTCGGTTCCCTGCTCACTCTGATCACTCGCGCGCGGCCGGGCGATGGTGCCCGGCCGCGCCGTCGTTCGCGACCAGCGCGGCTTCGCCACCGGCAGCTAATCTGAGGCTAAACTAACTCCGAGCGGTGGCAGCAACGTTCCCGGCCACCAAACGGAAACGTCGCGAAGCGAGGAATAACCGCTGTGTCCCGAGCAGGCGTGACCGCACAGCGGACACCACTGTCGCGCACCGTCGTGCTGCCGGCACTGGTCGCGGTCCTGGTCGCGCTGTTGGCCGGTGGGCTGTTCGTCGGCAGCGGCGACTTCACGATCGACGACGCATGGCGCGCCCTGTTCAACGAAGGCGGGCCGACCACTCTCGGCGTGATCCGCGAGCAGCGCATCCCCCGCACTCTGCTGGCCGCCCTGGTCGGCGCGGCCCTCGGGGTCGCGGGCGCGGTGATGCAGGGACTCACCCGTAACCCGTTGGCCGATCCGGGCATCCTCGGTGTGAACTCCGGCGCGTACTTCGCGATGGTGCTCGGTTCGGTCCTGGTCGGCGCCGCGGGCACCGACTACGTCTGGTGGGCGCTCGGCGGCGCGTTCGTCGCGTCGGTGCTGGTCTATTTCGTCGGGTCGCGTGGCATCGGCGGGGCGAGCCCGGCCAAGCTCGTCCTCACCGGCGTCGCGATCGCGTCGATGCTCAGCGGACTCGCTTTCGGCCTCACCATGATCCATCCCCGCACCTTCGATGCCATCCGCGGACTGCTGATCGGCACGCTCGACGGGCGCGGATGGCCGCAACTGTCGGCTACCTGGGTGCTGGTGCTGCTCGGTTCGGCCTGCGCGCTCGCGCTCTCGGGTTATCTCAACGCGCTCGCCCTCGGCGACGACCGGGCCAACGCGCTCGGCGTGCCGGTCACCGCGGTGCGCGCGGTCGGATTCGTGGTGGTGACGGTGTTGTGTGGCGCGGCGACCGCGGCGGTCGGGCCGATCACGTTCGTCGGTTTGATGGTGCCGCACGCGGTGCGTATGGTCGTCGGACCGGATCATCGCTGGATGATTCCGCTGTGTCTGGTGGTCGGACCGATCGTGCTGGTCGGGTCCGATCTCATCGCCAGGGTCGCCACCAGCAGCGAATTGCCCGTCGGGATGGTGACCGCGTTTCTCGGTGCGCCGGTGCTGATCTGGCTGGCGAGCCGGGAGCAGGGGGCGCGATGGTGACCGCCGATCCCGCCCGCTGGCCCCGCCGGGTGCGATTCCTGCGAGTGCCCGCGATCGGGCTGAGTCTGCGCGTCGACATCGTCTCGGTGACGATCACCGTCGCGCTGCTGATGGTGACCGCGGCGGTCGGGATCTGGTCGCTCGGCGCGAGCACGACCAGGGCACCGGGGCTCGGGTTCGTGCGGGTCGTGGAGGTACTCACCGGCCAGGTCGGCGGTACGCCCGCCAATCATGTCGCGACCTGGTTGCCGGTGGTCGTCACCGCGATTCTCGGCGGGGCCTCACTCGCGTTGTCGGGGGCGATCTTTCAGACCATCACCCGTAATCCGCTGGGCAGCCCGGACATCATCGGGTTCACCACCGGCGCCAATACCGGAGCGCTGGTGGCGATGCTGGTGCTCGGGCTCGGCTCGGGCGGCGCCACGATCGGCGCGCTGCTCGGCTGTCTGCTCACCGCGCTCGTCGTGTATTTCCTCGGGATGCGCGGCGGGACCGCGGATTTCCGGTTCATCATCGTCGGTATCGGCGTCTCGGCGATGTTGTTGTCGTTCAACGGCTATCTGATCGCCACCTCCGATGTGCAGAACGCGGGCGTGGCGGCCGCGTGGGGCATGGGCAATCTGCGCGATCTCACGATGGCCGACACCGTTCCGGTGTTCGCGACGCTGGCCGTGCTCGTTCCCGCGTTGATCGTGGTGGCGCCGCGGATGCGGATGTTCGAGCTCGGTACCGACTCTGCCCGCAGCAAGGGCGTCGACACCGCGCGCACCCAGCTGATCCTGTTGGTGATCGGCGTCGGGTTCGCCGCGGCGACCACCGCGATCGTCGGGCCGATCGCCTTCGTCGCGCTGGTCGCGCCGCAGGTCGCGGCGCGGATCACGCCGAGCGCGGGGATCCCGCTTGTCACCTCGGCGGCGGTCGGCGCCACCCTGCTGGTCTCCAGCGAGGCGGTGGCGCGCACGATTCTCGCGCCGCAGACCATGCTCCCGGTCGGGGTGGTCACCACCTCGCTCGGCGGTGTCTATCTGCTGTTCCTGCTGCTCGCCCAGTCCCGAAAGGCAAGGCCGTGACACGCGATATCGAGGCCAGGCTCACCGGCGCCGGACTGCGCGTCGGGTACGGCGAGCGCACTGTTATCGCCGACCTCGACGTCGTCGTGCCGGACGGTTCGTTCACCGTCATCGTCGGGCCCAACGCGTGCGGAAAGTCGACGCTGCTGCGGGCGTTGTCGCGACTGCTGCGACCGCGCAGCGGCGCGGTGCTGCTCGACGGGCGCGAGGTGGCCGGGTACGGCGGTAAGGAGTTCGCCCGCGAGGTGGGGCTGCTGCCGCAGCAGTCGATCGCGCCGGAGGGGATCACGATCATCGATCTGGTCTCGCGTGGCCGTTTCCCCTATCAGAAGATGTTTCGGCAGTGGACCGAGGAGGACCAGCACGCGGTCGATGTCGCCTTGCAGGTCACCCGGCTGACCGAGCTGTCGACGCGCCCGGTCGAGGCGCTGTCGGGCGGTCAGCGGCAGCGGGTGTGGATCGCGATGGCACTCGCCCAGGAGACGCCGATCCTGCTGCTCGACGAGCCGACCACCTATCTCGACCTCGGTCATCAGATCGAAGTGCTCGAGCTGTGTGTCGACCTCAATCGGCGCGGCACCACCCTCGTCGCGGTGCTGCACGATCTCAATCAGGCCGCCCGCTACGCCTCGCACATCATCGCGATGCGCGGCGGCGAGATCGTCGCCGTCGGTCCACCTGCCGAGATCATCACCGCGGAACTGGTCGAGCAGGTCTTCGGCGTGTACGCGCAGGTCATCGATGATCCACAGACCGGAACACCGCTGGTGGTTCCGCTGGCCGCGGGCGCGGTGCGCCTCGACAGCGTGTGACCACCCAACCGAGAAGGAGAACCATGTCGACACGGCGTCTCAGCGTGGCCGTCGCGGTAGTGGCGAGCGCGATCCTGGCATCGACGGCCTGCGTGAAGTCCGACAATGCCACCCACGAGGTGTTCAACGATCCCGCGGGCTCGCCCGGCTATTCGCTGCCCGATCAGCCGCGGGTGGTGGCGCTGGGCTGGTCCGACGGTGCCGTCGCGGCGGAGCTGGGTGTGCCGCCGGTGGCCATCTACGACTGGATGGGATTCGGCGCGGCCACCAAGGGCGTCGGCGAGTGGGATGTGGCGGCGTTCGGGGGCGCGAGCCCCGAGTTGATCTCCGCGCAGAGCGCGGGCGAGTTCAACATGCAGGAGATCGAGGAACTCGACCCCGACCTGATTCTCGATGTGCGCGCCAAGGCCGACAGCGCCGTTATCGACAATCTGCGCAAGATCGCGCCGGTCGTCACCGCACCGGAGGGCACCGGCGACTACGCGGTGAACTGGCAGACCCAGGCGCAGATCATCGGCGCGGCCCTCGGCAAGCGCGACGAGGCGGGCAAGATCATCGCCGAGACCACGACCGCGCAGCAGACCGTCAAGCGCGAGCACCCGGAATTCGCGAACAAGACCTTCGTCTACGGCGCGAAGTTCGGCACCGCCTATGGCGCCTACCTGGCAGGCGATGCGCGCTTCGACTTCTTCGCCGAGCTCGGGTTCGTCCCGAATCCCCCGGTCACCCGGCTGCAGAGTTCCGGCTTCTTCGCGCAGGTCCCGGTGGAGCGTGTGGGTGATCTCGACGCGCGGACAGCTCTCTTCACGACCATCGGGTTGCCGTTCGCCGACCTGGAGAACGACACCCTGATCAACTCGCTGGCCGTGGTCCGTGACGGTCGCGCGGTGCGGCTGCCGGAGAGCGATCCGACCGTGCAGGCGCTGTCGGCGGGCACCCCGAAATCACTGCGCTTCGCACTGGAAAGAATCACGCCGCAGCTCGCGACGGTCGCCGCGGCGGGATAGCGGTCACGACGACGGGATGACGTTGCTGTCCAGCCTGCGCAGGGTGGCGAGCAGGCACCAGCCGAGGACGGCCAGCGCGCAGCCGCCCGCGCCGTAGACCAGGAACACCGCGCGGGTGGGCACGGCGCTCGACACCAGACCGGCCACCGCCGCACCCAACGACAGCGCGATGGTGAGCTGCGCGGTCCACAGGCCCGATACCCGGCCACGGAACTCATCGGGCGTATTCGACTGCACCACTGCGAATCTCGCGATATCGCTGACCACCCGGCCCGCACCGTGCGCGGCCAGACCCGCGAAGACCACCGCGGTGACGCCGACGAGTCCGGCACCGAGGATGCCGGCCGCGCACACCAGCGTGGACACGAAGATCACCTGCCCACCGCGCCGGATCGACCCGGTCCACCCCGAGGTGAGCGAGCCGAGCACCGCCCCGACCGCGGGCGCGGCGAACAGCAGGCCCGCGGTCACTTCCCCGCCGTGCAGTACCTTGCTCACGTATTCCGGGACCAGGACGGTCCATCCGGACATCAGCATGGTCACACACCCGATCAGCAGCGTCGCGCCCACGATCCGGTGCCCGACCACGAAACGGAAGCCAGACAGCACGGCACGCACCGGTGACTCGGTGTGCCCGCGCTCGGCGATCATCGGGCCGAGCCGGGCAATGAGCACGGTTGTCACCAGGCTCGCCCCGGCGGCCAGCCAGAAGTTCGCGGCAACCCCGAGCCAGGCGATGAGCAGACCGGCCAGCGCGGGTGCGGCCATCGAGCCGAGGTCTGCCGTCAGTGCCATCAGCGCGGCGCCCGCGGCCAGTTTGTCGGGTGGGATCAGGTTGGGCATCGCGGCGACCAGCGCGGTCTCGGAGATTCCACCGGTCAGGCCGTCGATGACGGCGCAGACGAAGATCAGCCAGACGCGCGGTTCGGGCAGCATGGCGTTGATCGCGAGCAGGGCGAAGCCGATCGTCGCGGCGGCGCGCGAGGCCACGATGACCGTCCGGCGGTCGTAGTGGTCGGCCGCGGTGCCGCCGATCAGGGTGCCGGCGAAGGCCGAGATCCCGATGACGGTCGCGACGGTGGCGACCTGTGCGGTGGACCCGGTCAGTTGATAGACCTGGATCGGCAAGGCCACCACCAGGAACCCGATGCCGAACACCGAGATCGTGCGGGCGAGGAACAGTGTGCGGAACGCGGGGCTGGTCCGCAGGGGCGCCAGATCGATCGCGAAGGTGCGCGGGCTCACCGGTCGATGTCGCTGGTCCCGTCGGGCACCAGGAGTTCCGGCCCGTTGTTGCGCACGTTGTTGACCAGGGTGGAGACCGGGCGCGCCACGATCGCCGCCAGCTCCGCCCGCGAGGGCGGTCGCAGCAGGTCGGCGGGTGCCGGGTGGTCGGGGTCGAGCCAGGCGTCCCAGTGTTCACGCGACATCGGCAACGGCATCCGGTCGTGGATGTCGGCCAGTTCGCCGCTCGCGTCGGTGGTGAGAATCGTGCACGACATCAGCGGCTCGGCATCGGGCACGCTGCGATCACGCCATACCGACCACAGCCCGGCCATGTAGAGCAGGGAACCGTCGCTGTGCGACATATAGAAGGGCCGCTTCACGGCCTTGCCCTTACCGGTCGGCGCGGGCTCGACCAGCCACTCGTACCAGCCGTCCATCGGCACCAGGCAGCGCTTGTGCTTGGCCGAATCGCGGAACGAGGGCGCGGTGGTCGCCTTGTCGGCGCGCGCGTTGAACAGTGGCTTGCCCTTGGCGGGCACGCCGGGTTCGGCCGCCTTGGTCCAGTGCGGGATCAGCCCCCAGCGCATCCGCCGGATGCGCAGGCGCGGGTCGTCGTCGGGTTCGCCGTGCGCGTGCCGCTCCACGACGGTGAGTACCTGGGTGGTCGGCGCGACGTTGTAGCTGACGGCGGCATCCGGCTCGTCGAGCCCCGTCTCGTCGACAGCGTCCAGTTCAGCCGCCAACCGGCCCGGATTCGTGGTCGTCGCATATCGTCCACACATAGTGGTCAAGATACGCGCGGGGACCGACATCAGGCGCTGCCGACAACGCCTCCCCACGCCGAAACGCGCACCACCGGTGTGTTCGAACCGCACATAAGCGAAGATGGGGGCGTGAGTTTCTGGCCTGCGCCCCATATCGAGGTCCCCGTCCACGCGACCGTGACCCTGCCCGGATCGAAGTCCATCACCAACCGCGCGCTCATCCTGGCCGCACTGGCCGATGGGCCGTCTACGCTCACCGGTGCGCTGCGCAGCCGCGACACCGACCTGATGATCCACGCTCTGCGCGCCCTCGGCACCGAGATCACCGGCGACGCCGAGATCCTCGAGGTCACCCCCGCCCCCCTGCACAGCGCCGCCGTCGACTGCGGCCTCGCGGGCACCATCATGCGCTTCCTGCCGCCCGCCGCCGCGCTGGCCGCGGGCGATGTCGCGTTCTTCGGCGACGAGCAGGCGAAGCTGCGCCCGCTCACCACCATCCTCGACGCCCTGCGCAAGCTCGGCCTCGATGTCGACGGTGACGCGCTGCCGTTCGTCGTGCACGGCACCGGCGCCCTGCGCGGCGGCACCGTCACCATCGACGCCTCCGGTTCCTCGCAGTTCGTGTCCGGGCTGCTGCTCTCGGCCGCCCGCTTCGACGAGGGCATCACCGTCCACCACGACGGCAAGGCGCTGCCGTCGATGCCGCACATCGAGATGACGGTCGAGATGCTGCGCCGTGCCGACGTGGCCGTGCAGACCCCCGCCGATTCCGGCAACGCGCAGACCTGGACGGTGGCGCCCGGCCCGATCCGCGCGGTCGACTGGGACATCGAGCCCGACCTGTCCAACGCCACCCCGTTCCTGGCGGCGGCCGCGGTCACCGGTGGCGAGGTGAGCATCCCGATGTGGCCGCGCGGCACCACCCAGCCCGGTGACGTGATCCGCGAGATCCTCGTCCGGATGGGCGCCGAAGCCCGCATCACCGACGGCATCCTCACCGTGACCGGCCCGGATCGCTTGGCGGGCATCGACATCGACCTGCACGCCGTCGGCGAACTCACCCCCACCGTCGCCGCACTCGCCGCCCTCGCGGATTCGCCCTCGCGGCTGCGCGGCATCGCCCACCTGCGCGGTCACGAAACCGACCGTCTCGCAGCACTTTGCGCCGAGATCAACCGTCTCGGCGGCGATGTCACCGAAACCGAGGACGGTCTGGAGATCGTGCCCGCCCCGTTGCACGGCGGTCAGTGGCATTCCTACGCCGATCACCGAATGGCCACCGCCGGTGCGATTCTCGGCCTGCGCGTGCCCGGCATCGAGATCGAGGACATCGGCACCACCGCCAAGACCCTGCCGACCTTCGTCGCGCTGTGGGAACAGATGCTGGCGCCCGCGTTATCCGGCGAGGGAGTGGCGCGCTGAGCCGCCAGGGGCGATCATCGGCCAGCTACGACGAATCCGATGTCCGGGTGCGCCCGGGCAAGGCGTCGTCGCGGCCACGCACCAAAACCCGTCCGCAGCACGCCGATGCCGAGGCCGCCATGGTGGTTGCCGTCGACCGCGGCCGCTGGGGGTGTGTGCTCGACGGTGACGCCGACCGGCGCATCGTCGCCATGCGCGCCCGCGAGCTGGGTCGCACGCCGATCGTCGTGGGCGATCAGGTCGACGTGGTCGGCGACCTCACCGGCAAACCCGACAGCCTGGCCAGGATCGTGCGGGTGAGCGCGCGCAGCACCGTGTTGCGCCGCACCGCCGACGACACCGACCCGTTCGAACGCATCGTCGTGGCCAATGCCCAGCAGCTGTTCATCGTTGTCGCACTCGCTGATCCACCGCCGCGCACGGGTTTCGTCGAGCGGGCGATGGTAGCCGCGTATGCCGGTGGGCTGGAACCGATTCTGGTGCTCACCAAGCGCGATCTCGTCTCTGAATCCGAATTCGCCTCCGCTTTCGAAGGTCTCGATCTCAAGATCCTCTACGCCGGCATCGACGACCCGATGGAGCCGGTGCTCGAGATCCTCGACGACCGGCTCACCGCGCTGATCGGGCACTCCGGCGTCGGCAAGTCGACAATGGTGAATCGTCTTGTGCCCGATGCCTATCGGGCCGTCGGCGAGGTGTCCGGTGTCGGCAAGGGCAAGCACACCTCCACCCAGTCGGTGGCCTTGCCGCTGCCCGAGGGCGGCTGGGTGATCGACACTCCCGGTGTGCGTTCGTTCGGCCTGGCCCATATCACCCCCGACGATGTGATCGCCTCGTTCACCGACCTCGCCGGTGCCATCGAGGACTGTCCGCGCGGCTGCACCCACCTCGGTCCGCCCGCCGATCCGGAATGTGCGCTCGATCAGCTGCCCGGCACGGAACGGCGGGTCGCCGCGATTCGGACGCTGCTGACCGCCCTCATCTCCAATGATGCTTGGTAGCAACCGATTCCGTGCCGGACAGGCTCGCTAGAAGCTGAACGACCCGGTATCGAGGCCGCCGCCGCCATCGCCACCGTCGGTCGGCACCTCGGCCACGCTCACCGTTTTGGTGGTCGACGAACTCGCCACCCCGCTGCGCCCGGAGAAGGCCGCGCCGATGTTGTAGGAACCAGCGGCGCCCGGCGTCCAGACGATGCTCGCCTTACCGTTCGCGCCGACGGGGATGTCACCGAGGACGTTGTCGCCCGCCTTGAACTGCACCGTGCCGCCCGCCGCGGCCGGGCTCACGCTCGCCTCCAGCGTGATGGCCTTGCCGACCTGCGCACCCGATACGTCGGTGAGGGTGGTGCTCGACACGGCGTCGCTCGATACCGTGATGGCAGGCCCCTTGGCCTGATAGATGCCGTCGCCGAGCGACCCGCCGTAGTGCATCGATGTGGGCAGCGGGGTATCGCGGGCGCAGTTCACGCCGACCTTGTACTGGATCTCGAAGGTCTGCGATTTCGGCGAGATGTTCGGGTACACCGGGTATTTGGTGACGCCGAACTCGGCCCGGATCCAGTCCGAGGACGACGTGTCGATCTGCACGACGTCACCCGACATCTTCGCCGAGCCCGGGACCGGGGACAGGCACGCCGGGTGCAGGTCCTTGATCGAGTAGAGGTATTCCACCGGGATCCCGGTGCGCTCGAACTTCGTCGTCACGGTGATCGTGTCGCCGACGACCGGGTTGGCATTCGACACCGTCCGGGTGAAGCGGCTGTTGCCGTCGTCCCAGGTGATCGTTCCCGGGGCGGCCGCGGCCGATCCGGGAAAGGCCGCCATCGCCAGCCCTGCCGCGGCGGCAAACGCGGCCACCCGCTGCACTCTTCTGTCCACCATCATCTGTCTCCAAGTACGCCGAACGCCCTCGCGCTGATTCGCCCGAGTGGCGAGCAGTAGATCACGCCCTCGGTGCCGCCGGATCCAAATCAGAAATAGATCTCATTCAGATTTCGAATTCGACTCGCGTTCGCTCGCGTTCACAACCTCGACACGGTCCGCCGGTACCGTCATGCCCATGAAGCCACCGGCGATCGGGTACCTGCGCCGCGACATCTCAGGTGTCGCTCAGTCCTGGGACGAAACGCAGATCCGTTCCCTAGCCGAGCGTCTGGGTTACCGCTTCACCAAGACCGTCGTCTTCAGCGACCGCACCGCCGATCCGATCGGCCGCCTGCTCGACGTGGTCACCACCACCGAGGCCGCCGCGATCGTCACCCCGAGCCTCACCCACCTCGGCACCGACCTGCCCCATCGCATCGTCGCCGCCTGCGACATCATCACCGTCTCCCCCGAGGTCACCCACGAGCGCACCCTGCCCGCGCTGCCCGCTTAGGTCAGTGCGCGGTAGCGGCCGCCGGAGTCGCGGGCGAGGCGTCCACGCCGCACCGCCGCGGTCAGGCAGGCTTCGATGCGGTCCTCCGCGGCACCGGTGCGTTCGTGGCCGAATTGCGTGAGCGTCGCCCAGACGATCTCGTCGAAAGTGGCGCGATTACGGTGCGCCGCCTGGGTGATCGCGTTGACGATTTCCTCGGCGGAGATCGTGTCGATGGCGCGCGACACGGTCGGTGGGGTGAACCGGAAGCCGCGCCAGGTTGCCGGGTCCAGGTCCGACGGCCAGACGAAAACGCCCAATGAGGTTGCGCGCATCAGCGATTCCGGCACCTCGCCGAGGACACAGATCTGCTGCTTCTCCGACGGTTTGCGCACACCGAATCGCTGGGCCACCCGCGCTACCAGCTGATTTCGCTCGATCGGGCCCTCGATGGCGATCGTTTCGCGGACGGCGTCGCGGACGCGGAGCGGGATGGTGGCGGAGCTGTCGCGGTCGAGGTCGGCGGGGGAACCGAGGACGCTGGTGGGTGCGCTCGCGTAGGGGATGCCGGTGGGGAGCCAGTGGTGGGCGGTGCGGGTGCGAGTCTGCCAGTCGGGGGTTTGGGCGACGGTGGGCGCAATCGGGGCCGACGGTGGGGTGTACGCCGCCGGGTACGGGGGTGCCGGTGGCGGATTCGGCACCTGTGGATACGGGTTCGCGGGGGTTTCCGGGCGGGGCTGCGCGGGGGCCGGTGGGCCGTATCCGTGGTGGGACATACCATGACCCGCCGCACCCGGCTGCCCGTAACCCTGCTGGGGCGCACCGGGATCGGTCGGCTTTCCGTACCTGTGCTGATGCACCCCACGATCGGGATCCCAGCGCGGGCTGTCGTGGGTGAACGTTCGGCGTTTGTGCCGGTCGCTCACCACGAGCTGCCAGATCGACACGCTCGCGAGTGCGGTGCCCGCGACCAGGAATCCGACCGCGAGGACGATCTCGGGCGTACTCGCGTTACCGATGCCGCTGAAGTAGCCGGTCGCCCCGAGCAGCACGCCGAAGACGCCGGCTATCAGCCCGACGACCCATCCGACCCTGCCGAACCACCGCACCTGGCACTCCACTTCCGTGCGAACTGCCCGATCGCGGCCGCACCCGACACCCGACGCGCTCCCCCGTCGGCGAATGCGAGGAGCATACTCGGCTGGTCGGACAGGGTCTGCGTGTCACCGGTAGTGCCCGCCAGATCCAGGGTCGGTGCGGTAGGTGCACCCGAACCGGTCAGCGGCGGAGTTCGGCGACCAGCTGCTCGACTCGCCGACGGACTGGATCTTCCGCAGGCCGGAGCACTTCGAGGTCGGTGCGCAGCTGGGCGAGGAACCGTTCCGCTCGGGACCGATCACCCACTGCGGGCAGGATTTCCGCGATGGCCAGCCGAACGTGCACGGCATCGTCGCTGAATTCGTCTTCGACGGAACGTATTTCACCGAACAGCCGGTACAGCTCGTCCACTGCCGCGGGCGCGCTGAGGTCGCCGAGGGTGGCGCGACACTCGATCGCGGCGACCCGCGCCCGCCAGATCCGGCTGCCGGACGTGGCACCTGCCCGCAGTTCGATCGCCTCGACGCGTTCCCATTCCGCCAGGGCTCGGCGGTGTTCGCCGCTGTGGGCGAAGGCGGTGGCGATGTCGCGGTGCAGTTCGCCGAGTTGGCGGCTGTGGGCGCCGTAGCGGTGCTCGGCCTCGTCGACGACGGTGACCAATGCCTCGGCGGCCTGGGCGAATCGGCCGAGTTCGCACAGTTCGCGGTAGCGGGCGGCGACGTCGGCGAGGCCGCCCGTCGCGGCGGCGGGCTTGCCGGGCGCGGGGCGTGGCGCCGCGGGTGCCATGTCGGCGGGCGGGTTGGGGCGGCGGAAGATTCTGGTCGGATCCGGATATCCAGCCGGAGTGGAACATTCGGTCGTTCCCGGTCCAGGGAAGAACGGCAGTAGGCGGTCGTAGACAGCCCGCGCGGTGGCGGGCCGGTCGGCCGGATCCTTCGCGAGCAGCTCCAAGACCAGCTGTTCGATCTGCCCGGGGATCTCGCGGCGCAACACACGCAAGGGTGTCGGCGCATCGGCGAGATGCCGATTGTAGGTATCGAACTCCGACCGAGCCTCGAATACGCGCCGCCCACTGAACATCTCGTGCATGATGCAGCCGAGCGCGTACAGATCGGCCCGCGGCCCCACGTCCTGCCCGTTCACCAATTCCGGCGACATATACGCGGCCGTCCCGAGCACCGACCCGGTCCTGGTGATCCGGCTGGTACTCCCATCGAGCAACGCCGCGATCCCGAAGTCGATCACCTTCACGGTCCCGTCCCCCGCCACCAGCACATTCGCCGGCTTCAAATCCCGATGCACCACCGGCAACACGTGCGCATGCGACAGAACCGTCGCGATCTGCGCCGCAACAGCAACCCCCCACTCGATCGGCAACTCCCCCACCCCCGACAAACAATCCCGCAGCGTCACCCCCTCGATATGCTCCATCACCAAATACACACTCTCAGCACCCTGGTCGAGCACCGCATCGAAAACCTGCGGCACCCCCTGATGCCGAATCCGCGCGGTCACCCTGGCCTCCCGCCGAAACCGCGCCACGAACTCCTCAGCCAAATCCCCCCGAGAAGCAAACTGCCCCACCGCAATCCGCTTGACCGCCACCGCCCGATCCAGCACTACGTCATACCCCAGCAGAACCTCCCCCATCCCCCCAGCCCCCAACGCCCCGGTGATCTCATACCGCCCGTCGATAACCTCCCGCACCCGGAAACCTCCAGCCCACCGCCCGACAAGACCCCCGCACAATACTGCGCCCCGGCGGGGGGTCGTCGAGGCAGCCGATGCATCAGCACCTGTCTCGCAGGTGGCCGTCGCCAGAGGTCGCGTGCGACGTCGATCAGCCTTCGGGGTGGGGTTCCAGAGCTCCCGCGGTGAGGCCGGTGGCTATGAGGTCGGCGGCTCGGTGGGCGGCGGTGGCGGTGGTGTGGGCGGTCACTCGGAGGTGGTGGAGGCGGCGGAAGGCTTCGCCGTAGGCCTTTTGATCGGGGAGCGGGAGCATGGGGATGCGCAGGCGGGCGGGGTCGAGGCGGATGGTGGTGGTGCCGTACATGGCGGCGGCGTTGTCGGGGCTGCCGATGAAGCCGGCGAAGAACCAGGGGTCGATGCGGGTGGGGTCGGTGCGGAAGACGAGGACACCGGGGGCGGGGACGGCGCCGATATCGGTGCCTTCGGCGACGCGGGAGCCCTGGGCGGCGCCGTGGTCGTCGCGTAGGCGCGAGACCAGGATGTCGCCTTCCTCGATCGGGTCGCCGACGGCGACGCCGGGAGCGGTGAGGCCGGACGGGGCGCGGCTGTCGAGGAGGTCGTGGCCGGTGAGGACGGGACGCTGGGGGGCGTCGCCGGCAGCGGTGTCGGCGCTGCTCGTGACGATGCGCACGGCCTTGCCCGCGATCAGGTTGCCGACGGCGACGTAGCGCCACACGGTGCCCGGTGCCGAATCCCATTCGCGCACAGCGTCGGCGACGGAGTGCAGCTCGGTGAGGTTCTCGCCGAGCTGGCCGATGGCGGCGCGCGCCGAAGCCGAGGCGCTGTCGGGGTCGACGGCGGCGCGTACCTGGCGGGCGGGCGTGAGGTCGACGTCGTCGTCGAGGACGTCCATCACCCGGACCACGGCGGTGACGTCGGGCACGGTGGCGTCCGCACCCCTGTCGAAGGCATGCCACGCGTTGACGACGGTTTCGGCGAGCACGTGCCAATCCGGTTGATCTCCACCATGATCGGGCAAGCGGGTGGTGTCGGCGAACAGCAGCGTGTCGTTCGGATTCCCTTTGCCCGGGCGACGGAGGATCCACAGTTGCAGCCCCACCTGACGCGGTGTCGACGCGCCGGGTGGCAGGGCGATCACGGCACGTAACGCGCCCGCCCGCAACAGTTCCATGCGTATCCGGCGACCCGACGACCTGGCCGCGACGGCAGGCGGGAGCAGCAGTACAGCGGTGCCACCGGGGTGCAGATGGGCGATGGCGTGCTGCACCCAGGCGAGTTCGGATTCGCTGCGCGGGGGTACCGAATACACCCAGCGCGGATCGAGCGCCAGTTCGTCGGCGCTCCAATCTCGTTGTGAATAGGGCGGATTCGACAGCACCGCGTCGAACTCGACATCGGTGAACGCATCCGCGAGCAAGGCATCGCCCACGCGGATATCCGCGGCGGCCCCGGGTGCCAGCGTGCTGAGCAGCGCGGCCGTACGACTCACCTGGACCGGCAGAATGTCCTGACCGTCGAGCTGCTCGGCGCCGATCCGGGACGCCTCGAGCAACAGGGTGCCCCCACCGCAGGCCGGATCGAGCACCGAGCGCGGGGCGGGCGACGCGGACGCGGCGAGCACGTCGGCCATCAACGCGGCCACGGGTTGATCGGTCGGGTAGACGCCGGTGCTGGGACCGTCGAGTCCACGCTCGGCCAGCACCGCGAGGGTCTGCTGCACGCCGACCTCCCCGATCGCCGCACGGACTGCCTTGTGCGCCGCGCCCTTCGCCTTGCTCGCCGGGTCCGCCACGAACGCCATCAAACCCGCGACATCCTCGGGCGCGACCTCCGAGCGCAGCACAGTACGCAGCCGCTGCACCGGCGAGTCCGCCGCGGTCACACCGTGTCCGCGCAACCACTGTTGCACCTCGGCGAGGTCGAACAGTGGCCGCGATTCGGAGCCCCCCGGCACCGGCGCGGGGAAATCGGCATGTCGGCGGCGCCAGTTGCTCACGGTGGCGCGGGTGACACCGGCCAGCCGGGAGATCTCGGCGGCGGCGACGGTGGGGGTCGAGTCTGACATAGGTCTCCTCTGGTCAAGGTCAAACCTTACACACCTTCATTGACATAACCCGACGTCAGTACACATGTTTTCAACGTCCACAGTGAAAACATTGTTTCCTTGTTGCTATTGGCGTTACGGACGTGTAGCGTCCTTCTCAACGGAGCGGCAACAACTCGAACGCCAGTCTCCGACGCAGGAATACGGTTGCGAGACAACAACTCTCGCAGCACCATTCGTCGATCCACAGTCCCGCACCGGACGGCCCATTCGGGCCGCGATCAGTCATGCCATCAGCAGCCCAGCACAACCGGAGCCATGGCGACCGAGGGCGTTTCCCAGAGAAGGAAGATCATCATGACCAACCCCCAGTACCCCGCCGGTCCCGGCGTCCCGCAGCAGCCTTACTACCCGCAGCCACCGCGCAAGAAGAAGGTGTGGCCGTGGGTGCTCGGTGGGTTCGTCCTTGCCGTGCTCGTCCTGTTCGGCGGATGCGTGGCTGTGATCGGCACGGCAGCCAACGAGGTCGCCAAGGTCGAGGAGAGCAAGTCGGTCGCGGCGCCGGCGGGCACCGAGGTGCGCGACGGCAAGTTCGGATTCACGGTGACGAAGGTGGACCCGCCGGTCACGACCGTCGGCGACAATCAGTTCCTGCAGAAGACCGCGCAGGGTGAATTCGTCCTGGTCTATGTCGACGTCGCGAATACCTCGAATGTCGCCCAGAGCTACTTCGGCTCGAACCAGAAGCTGATCGACGATCAGGGCCGCGAGTTCGCCAACGACACCACCGCCGAGATCAACGTCAACGACCAGCTCTCCGCCGAAATCAACCCCGGCAACAAGACCTCGATGGTCCTCGTCTTCGACGTCCCGGTAGGTACCGTCCCCACCGCGATCGAATTCCACGACTCCGCCTTCTCCGACGGAACCCGCGTCGCCCTGAAGTGATCCCGCACCGGATTCGGGCTCAGCGAACCCGCTGGGCCCGAATCCGTTTCGCGCCGTCTACCGCCCGGAACACGACGATCGCGGTCTCGTACGGGAAAATGGGTTGGTGACCACCGAGAACGAGCGCCCTGGACCACCGGCTATGAGCCCGAGCATTTTGGTGATCACGATGTCGCGGCGGGTGGAGGCGGCACTGGGGATGGAGTTGGCGGCGCTGGATCTGACGGTGGCCCGGTTGGGGTTGCTCGGGCATATCAATGGCGTGCCGGGGGCCTCGTTCAGCGAGTTGGCGCGGATGTCGGGGACGAGTGTGCAGAGTGTGCATGCTGCAGTGAAGGGCCTGGTGGGTGCCGGACTGGTGCAGGATCGGACCGCGCGGGCGGGTTCGGCGTCGGCGATCGAGTTGACGGCGGCGGGGTCGGAGTTGCTCGCGGAGGCACGGAAAGCGGTGGCGCGGGTCGATATTCAGGTGTTCGGGGCGGAATCGGATCCGATTCTGCGGCGGGTCGGCGCGGCGATCGTCGACGCGTTC
Source organism: Nocardia sp. FBN12 (assembly GCF_050320175.1). Classification (GTDB taxonomy): domain Bacteria; phylum Actinomycetota; class Actinomycetes; order Mycobacteriales; family Mycobacteriaceae; genus Nocardia. The sequence continues at coordinate 4,673,828 of NZ_CP190048.1, forward strand.
GCCGGGGAAATCCCGCCCCGCCCCCAGGCGTGACGAATCCGACCTTCAATTTGACTGAAGCTCGAGCTAGGCTTCAAGCACATTGAAGGTCGGAGGGAGTCGGTAGTTGGAACACGTCCTGTTGTCCGTGCATGTGCTCGCGGGCATCGTCTTCGTCGGCGGCTCAGCAGTCGCCGCCAGTCTTTTTCCTCGATACGCGCCGGTCACGGGACCGGACCCGGACGCGATCCGCAGTGTGCCGGTGGCGGTCGCCATGCACCGGATCACCAGGAGCTACGCGAAACTGGCGATCATCGTGCCGGTGATCGGCATCGTGCTGGCCACGATCCAGGGCCGGATGAACGAAATCTGGATCACCACCGCGATGATCACCACCGCGGTGGCGGGCGGACTACTCGCCGTGCAGATCGTTCCGATGCAGCGCGATGCCCTCGACAAGCCCGACGACGGCAAGCGCCTGCGCATGCTGGCCATGCTCGCGGGTATCTACAACCTGCTGTGGACGGCCGTGGTCGTTCTCATGATCGTCCGTCCCGGGTCGGCCAACTGAACTCCAGCACACCGCGGAGTGGATTTCGACGTCAGTGCTTGGCGCCGATGGTGTGCAGGATTTCGTGGATGATCGGGTCGGTGAGCCGGTTGGTGACCGAACGACCTTCACGGCTCGAGGTGACGCAACCCTCGTGCCGCAGCACGCGCAAGGCCTGGGAGATCGCGTTCTCGTTGCGGCCGATCGCCGCGGCCAGTTCACCGACGCTGATGCCGGGCGAGCGGTGCAGGCACAGCAGGATTTCCAGGCGGCCGGGGTCGGACAGTAGGTCGAAGCGTTGCGCCCAGTCCCGGATCTCGACATCGCCGATCGCGCGACGGCCGAGTTCGACCGGCGACCCGTGCAGTGTGCGTGGCTCTCCCATAGCGGTGCCCAGCTTAATCGCCGAGTGGACACGGTGGCACTGCCCGCGACTATCATCTGTCCATCTGTTCAGATAAACACAAGTTGGGATGATGGATGCGCGTTCGGCCGCTGATCGCTGTGGGGGTCGCGTGCGCGATCGCGTTGACATCGTGCGGTGCGCCCGAGCGCGGGTCCACCGATGCGCTGGTGCTCGCCGATGCGGCTGAGCTGGGCGGATACAACCCGGTCGCCGGGTACGGAGCCGCCGGTGAGGCGAAGATCTACGACGGGTTGCTGCGGCTGACCGGCGGCACCGGCGTGCCCGGCTTCGCCCCCGCGTTGGCCACCGCGCTGCCGACGCCGGACGCCGATGCGACCGTGTGGACGGCGCCGCTGCGCCCCGGAGTGCGGTTCAGCGACGGGTCGGCGTTCGATGCCGAGGATGTCGTGGCGACCTATCGGGCGATTCTGGATCCGGCGTCCGCCTCGGAGGTGCGGTCGTCGTTTTCGATGATCGAGCGGGTCGAGGCTGTCGATCCGCTGTCGGTGCGGTTCACCCTGCGTCATCCGTATGCCGCGTTCCCGGCCAAGCTGCTGATCGGGATCGTTCCGTCGGAAGCCGTCGCAACGCCAGGGCCCGCGACCGAATCGCCGCTCAATACCGCCCCGATCGGCACCGGCCCCTATCGGCTCACCTCGTTGGAGCCGACGCGGGCGGTGTTCGAGGCGAACGAGACCTATTGGGGTGGTGCGCCTTCGGTCAAGCGGCTGACGGTTCTCTACGTGCCCGACGACAACACCCGTGCGCAGCGGATGGCCAGCGGTGAACTCGACGGGACATCGCTGCCGCCCCTGCTGGCCGCGACGTTCGGGAATCGAATGACTGTGCGGGCCAACACCTCCGCGGACTGGCGTGGGGTGTCAATGCCCGAGGACGATCCCGTTGCCGGGGACTCCGCTGTCCGGTTGGCACTGAACTACGCGGTGGACCGTCAGGGAATGATCGACAACATTCTCGGTGGTTACGGCCGCCCGGCCTACACACCCATTGCCGATGTCTACGGCGAATCCCACAACCCGGCAGTCTCTTTCGCATTCGATCGCGCCCGAGCCGAGCAGATCCTGGACAGTGCGGAATGGCGGACAGGCGCCGACGGTGTGCGCGCGAAAGATGGTGTGCGCGCGCGATTCACCGTGATGTACAACTCCACCGACACGTTGCGCCGCGATCTGGCCATGGCTTTCGCCTCCGATGCGCGGCGCGTGGGTATCGAGGTGGATCTCGAAGCGCTGTCCTGGGACCGGATCGAGCCGCGGATCGCGCAGGCCGCGATTCTGCTCGGCGGCGGAAGCGAGCCCTACGATCCCGACACCCAGGCCTACAACACCCTGCACTCGCCGCTCCTCGATCCGAGCGCGGGCAGCCCGTACGACAATGCGAGCCGGCACGCGGATCCCGCGATCGACGCACAACTCGACACCGCGCGGCGCAGTACGGATCCCGTCGTGCGGGCCGCCGCGTACCGCGAGGTTCAGAGCCGGTACGCCCAGGACCCGAGCCACGTGTTCCTGGTGCATCTCGATCACACGTATGTGGTGAAGGATTCGTCCTGGCAGATGTCGGGACCGATCCTCGAGCCGCACGCGCACGGCGTCACCTGGGGACCGTGGTGGTCACTACAGACGTGGACGCGCTGATGGGGCGCAGCCGCTTTCGCGGGCGCGGCCTCCGGGCGATGGTCGGGTGGCGCCTGGTGACATTGATTCCGGTACTCGCCGCCGTATCGGCCGCCCTGTTCGCCGCCGCCGCGCTGTCACCGTTCGATCCGCTGGTCGGATATCTCGGTGCTCGCTACGAGACGACGAGTGCGACGGATCGGGTGCTGCTCACTGGTCAACTCGGACTGGACGCGTCGTGGTACCAGCTGTACGGGCGGTGGATCGGCGACCTGTTCAGTGGCGATCTCGGCGTTTCGCGCGGGTTCGCGCAACCGGTGAGCACCTTGCTCGCCCAACGGCTTCCGTGGACAGCGCTGTTGGTCGTGGTCGCGATGAGCGTGGCTGTCGCGGTCGCGCTCGGTGCGGGTGTCTGGGCGGGTATGCACCGTGGTGGGCTGGTCGACCGGCTGGTCACCGCGGCGTGCGTGATGATGCAAGGGCTGCCGCCGTTCGTGGTGTCGCTGGCCGCGATCGCGGTGTTCGCGGTGGGTCTCGGCTGGTTGCCGCCCGCGGGGCTCACCGATGCCGGGGCCGAGGTCGGGTTCGGTCAGGTGGTGCGACACCTCGTTTTGCCCGCCGCCGCGTTGGCCGTCTCGCAGGTGCCGTGGTTGTTGCTGGCGGTACGGGAGTCGGTGTCGGGCAATCGCGGTGAGGATTTCGTGGTCGGGGCGGCCACGCGCGGCATCGATACCGCGACGATCACCCGCAGGCACATCCTGCCGTCGTCGCTGGCCCCGTTCGTGACGATCCTCGGCGCGCGGCTGCCGGAGGTCGTGGTGGGGGCGGTGCTGGTGGAGGAGATCTTCTCCTGGCCGGGGATCGCGGGGGCGTTCGTCCAGTCGGCGAAGGATCTCGATATGGCGCTGCTGGCCGTGCTCACGGTCGGCACGACGTGCGCGGTGATGCTCGGGTCGCTGCTCGCCGACGTCGCGGTGGTGCTGCTCGATCCTCGGGTGCGCGCCGATGGGTGAGCGGTGGCGCGACCTCGAGCGCGGACCTGGTGCGCGACGGCTGTTTCTCGCGCTGTCGGTCCTGGTCGCGGTGGTGCTGTATGCCGTGATCGTGCCGTGGGCCGGTGGGGTCGACGATCGGCTGACCGATTTCGCGAGCGCGCGGCAGGCGCCGTCGGAGCAGTGGTGGTTCGGGACCGACTCGGCGGGGCGGTCGCTGTTCGTGCGGATCGCGGCGGCGTTGCGGACCTCGCTGATCGTGGCGGCGTGCGCGGCGGCGGTGTCGACGGTGATCGGGGTGCTGGTCGGCGCGGTGTCGGCGCTGGCCGGTGGCTGGGTGGATCGGGTGGTGATGCGGTTCGCCGATACCGCGAACGCGCTGCCGCATCTGCTGCTCGGGATTGTGATCGTGGCGCTGTTCCGTGGCAACGCGGTGGCGGTGGTGTTGTCGATCGGGCTCACCCACTGGGTGCAGGTGGCGCGGATCGTGCGGGCGGAGAGTTTGAGTCTGCGAGAGCGCGAGTATGTGTCCGCGGCGGTGCTCGCAGGCGCGAGTCGCACGCACCTGCTGCTCAGGCATCTGCTGCCCGCCGTCGCCCCGCAGGCTTTGATCGCGGTGGTTCTGCTTCTGCCGCATGCTATTTGGCATGAGTCGACGCTGTCGTTCCTCGGGTTCGGTTTGCCTCCGCACGAACCAAGCCTCGGCACCCTGCTGGAGGAAGCGCGCACGTCGCTGTTACTTGGCGGGTGGTGGACATTGATGTTTCCCGCGGGGTTCCTGGTGCTGACGACAGTGGCGGTGGCTGTCGCGGGGTCGTCACTGCGCGGACTGCTCGCCCCGCCGAAACCTTCGAGGATGCCGCGATGAGCCAGTTGTCCATCGACGCGCTGACCGTGCGCATTCCGGTGAGTCGCACAGCTGTGGTGCACGCGGTGACCGACCTGTCCCTCGACATCGCGGCCGGCTCGATCACCGCGCTCGTCGGCGAATCCGGTTGCGGGAAGTCGATTGTCGCGAGTGCGGTGATGGGGGTGCTGCCCCACGAGGCCAGCACGACCGGGACCGTTCGCCTGATCGGTCGGGGCACGCGCGCGGCGGACACCGCACTGCCCCGGCCCGGCCCCGGCGCGGGCACCGGCCGTTCCCACGATGCCGCCGAAATCACCGGCTCGGGCCGGAGCGACGGGCCGATCGATATTCTCACCGGCGACGATCCCTATCGCGGCCGTCATATCGCCCTCGTACCCCAGTCGCCGAGCACCTATTTCACCCCGGTACGCACCGTCGGCTCGCAGCTCGCGGAGGCGATCGCCGCACTCGGCACCACGCATACCCCCGCTGACCTCGTCGAACGGGCAGGTCTGTCCCCCACCGCGCTCGACCTGTACCCCCACGAACTCTCCGGCGGCATGGCCCAGCGGGCAGCCGTAGCGGCCGCATTGGCAGGCGACCCCGACGTGATCATCGCCGACGAACCCACCTCCGGGCTCGATCGCTCCCACACCGACCAGATCGGAAAGCTGTTGCGCGAGTGCGCTGATGGTGGTGCCGCGGTCCTGCTGATCACCCACGATCTCGGGCATCTGATCCGCGCCGACATCGCCGACACTGTCGCGGTGATGTACGCCTCACGCCTGATGGAGGTCGGTCCCGGCGCGCAAGTACTCGACGATCCATGGCACGACTACACCCGCGACCTGCTCGCCGCCCTGCCCGAACGTGGCCTGCACCCACTCCCCCATCCCCCGCGAGCGCTGACGAATCTGACCGAGATCTGCCCCTACGCGGGTGGCCCGACGCAGCTGATTCCACAGCGGGAGCGCATGATTCGCGAGTTGAGGTCCTGATGCTGATCGCCGACGCCATCACCGCGGGCTACGACGCGGAACCCGTCCTTCGCGGGGTCGACCTGCGGATCGCCCCGGGCGAGATCGTCGGAATCACCGGCGACTCGGGATCGGGGAAAACCACGCTCGCTCGAACGATGGCGGGACTTCTGACGCCTACCTCGGGCACGGTCACCGTCGACGGGCACCCACCCCGACAAGCCCGCGGCGCCATCGCCATGGTCTTCCAATCCCCCCGTGCCGCAACGAATCCGCACTTCACCCTCGCCCAGATCATCACCGAACCCGCGCGCATCCGCCGCACCCCGCCGCCCGATCTCGCAGCCCTGATCAGCACCGTCGGCCTCACCCCCGACCTCCTCGACCGCCGCCCACACGCCCTCAGCGACGGCCAGCTCCAACGCGCCTGCCTGGCCCGCGCCCTGGCCCAGCACCCCCGCTACCTCATCCTCGACGAAGCCACCGCCATGCTCGACGCGGCCACCACCGCCACCATTGTCCGCCTGGTCATGAACCACGCCAGCGACGACCTCGGCGTCCTGCTGATCAGCCACGACGAAGCCCTCCTCGCGGCCGCCTGCACCCGGATCGCCACGATGCGCGAGGGCACACTCGCCGCACGGCCGGTATCTCCGCAATAACCGCACGATTACCTCAGGCTGCGCTCAGGAATCCGTTTTAGCGTGAGCCCCTGTGACATTCACGCAGGGTAATCCAGTCGTCGCCTGCCGCAGCCTCAGTGGTTGGGCGCGCACCGCACCGACCGTCGCCGAAGTGCTGCGCACGCCGGACATCGCGGTGATCGCCGAGCGGGTGCGGACCGCGGGGCCGCGCGGAGTGATCGCGCGCGGGCTCGGACGTAGCTACGGGGACCCGGCGCAGAACGCGGGTGGACTGGTCGTCGACATGACCGCGCTTGACCGCATCCACAGCATCGATCCGGACAGCGGGATCGTCGAGGTCGACGCGGGCGTCAGTCTGGACACTCTCATGAAGGCCGCGCTGCCGTTCGGGCTGTGGGTGCCGGTCTTGCCGGGGACCAGGCAGGTGACGGTCGGTGGCGCGATCGGTGCGGACATCCATGGGAAGAACCATCATTCGCAGGGCAGCTTCGGCAATCACGTCGTGTCGATGGACCTGCTGACCGCCGATGGGTCGGTGCGAACGCTGGCGCCGGAAGGGGCGCAGGCGCAGCTGTTCTGGGCGACGGTCGGTGGCATGGGGCTCACCGGGATCGTCGTCAGGACACGAATTCGGCTGAAGCACACCGAGACCGCGTATTTCCTCGTCGACAACGACCGGACGCGCGACCTCGACGAGACGATGGAATTGCTGACCGGTGGGTCCGATGACGGATACGACTACTCGATGTCGGTGCCGGACACCATTTCCACCGGGGCGAAGCTCGGGCGGGCCGGGTTCAGCCGAGGGTCCCTCGCAACGGTCGATCAGTTGCCGGTGAAATTGCGCAGCAAACCCTTGAACTTCGATGCGCCACAATTGTTCACAGTGCCCGATATCTTTCCGAACGGGATGGTCAACGCGGTGACCACCCGCATTGCCGCCGAGGCCGCACATCGCCTTTTTCCCCGGCGGGCGCGCGGCCGCATCCAGAATCTGACGCAGTTCTATCACCCGCTGGATCTGCTCGGCGAATGGAATCGGGCCTACGGCAAGCGTGGGTTCCTGCAGTATCAGTTCTCCATGCCGTACGGGGCCGAGCAGCAGCTGGCCGACACGGTGCGCGCCATCGCCGAGTCCGGGCACCACTCGTTCCTCAACGTCTTCAAACGAATGGGCCCGAGCAACCCGGCGCCACTGTCATGGCCGCATCCCGGATACATGCTGAGCTTGGACTTCGCACTGACCAGCGGGCTCGACCGGTTCTGCGTAGACCTTGACGAACGGGTACGTGCGGCCGGTGGCCGACTGTACTTCGCGAAGGAATCACGGACCACGCCGGAGATGATCGCGACAATGTATCCGCGGCTCGGTGAATGGCGGCAGATCCGGGATCGGGTCGACCCGGAGCGGGTCTTCGCGTCCGATCTTTCCCGGCGGTTACAGCTGGTCACAGGAGCGCGACAATGATGTGCTTCAGATCACCTCCGCACTCGTCATCGCCGCGGCCACTCAGTTCGGCATCATCACCGCGATCGGCGGCCTCGCGGGCTGCGCCATCGCTGACGTCGGCGGGCTGGTCCTCGGCATCGGCTTCCACAACCGGATCAACGCGCCGGAAAACCAGTAGTAGGCGTGGGAGTTCAGGGTGCGAGACGGATGCGCAGCTTCTCGTAGGTCGGGATGAAAACCTTTCGGCGGTACCGGCGTTCGACGATCTCCCACGGGCGACCGGCAGCGGTCAGTGCTTCGAGTAGCGCGGTGAGTTCGGAGTGGACGAGTTGTGCCCCGAGGCACAGGTGCCTGCCGCCACCGAACCAGAGCTGGCGGGTTTCGGGGTTGTAGTCGCGGTCCACCCGGAACTCACCCGCGGCATTGTTGATGGTCCAGGTCAGAATCTTGACGTGCTCGCCCGCGCGCAGATCGCGGTCGGCCACCCGGACGTCCGCGGTCACCGAGCGGCCGACGAGATAGGCCGGGCTGGTGACCCGCAGAGTTTCGCGGACCGCGTCGGGGAGGCGGTCGGGGGCCGCGAGCAGGGCGCGATGCTGCGCGGTGTCGTGCATGATCGCGACCATTCTGGTCATCGCGCTGGCGAGAGTGTCGGTGCCCGCGACCGCCATGAGGATCGCCAGACCGCCGGCGTGCTCGACGTCGAGGCCGAGTTCACGGCAGCGGCCAAGGGTGGTGTCGGGGTCGGCGCGGGCGTAGGCGTCGGGGACGTTGACAGCGAGCTGGGTGGCCAGCTCACGAGCGCGAGCCAGCGCAACGGGATCGAGGGTGGTCGAGGCCATGGTGCCGAAACCCAGGTTGACCAGCTCTTCGACGTGATGGAACAGCCGCAGGAACAGGGCGTCCTGGTCGTCGGTGTAGTCACCACCGATCGCCGCGGCGATGTCTTCGGGACGCATCCCGACCAGGTCGGAGACGCTGCGGCCGACGAGGATCTGCGCGCGGGCGGCGATGTCGACAGTCTCCCCCGCGGCGAGCCGTTCGCGCAGGTCACGCAGATCGGGACCGATCACCCGCTCGACCAGGGCGTCGGTGTGCGCGAGGGTGAACAGGTCGCGCACCTTGGTCCGCAGGTCGGTGTGGCCGGGGCCTTCGAACAGGTCCTCGACCCAGTCGCCGATCACCTGCGCCCACCAGTGCCCGGCGGCACCTTCGGAGACGATGCTGAAATGCGTGCTGTCGTTGTAGATCTGGCGGGCCACCAGCGGATCAGCGACGAACCAACCGAGTTCGGGAACCTTGCGAATCGGCCGCGCGAACCGTCCGAGCAGCAATAATCCAGGCAACCAGGGTTGACCTGCGGCGAGTAGGGTGAGTTCATGGCGTCGGGCAGAGCTCCACACCCCGGCACAATCTAATCGAGCGAGCCCGATTAGTGAAGATCTGTGGCTAGGATCGGCGAGATGCGCTGGTGGTGATCTGTGCATCACGCGATATCTGGAAGTGAACAAGCATGGTGAGATCGACAATCGAAGCCGTCGGCGCGTATCTGCCGGCCAGGGAAGTGACCACGGCGGAATTGCTGGCGCAGCTGGCTGTCGACGCGCCGCTGGATCTGGAGAAGGTCAGCGGGGTCAGGGCGCGACGGGTGCGCGACGAATCCGAGGATTCCTTCACCATCGCCCTCGCCGCCGCCCGCGGCGCACTGGACAACTCGCGCTACGACGCCGCCGATCTGGACGTGATCATCTCCTGCTCGATCACCCGGACCCGCGGCGAGGACTTCTGCCTGGAACCGTCCTTCGCCCTGATGCTGCGAACCGAGCTCGGGGCAACGCGGGCGATCCACTTCGACGTGTCCAATGCGTGCGCCGGGATGATGACCGGAGTTCTGGTGCTGGACAGGATGATTCGGTCCGGCGCGGTGCGTCGCGGCATGGTGGTGTCGGGGGAATGCATCACGCCGATCGCCGATACCGCCGTGCGGGAGATCTCGCAGAAGTACGACCCGCAGTTCGCCTCGCTCACCGTCGGCGACGCGGGCGCGGCCGTGGTGCTCGACGGCACCGACGGGCCGGGGCTCGACTACGTGGAGCTCAATACCAGCGCCGCCTTCGCCGAGCTGTGTCTCGGGATGCCGAGCGATCAGGGGCCCGGGGTCGCGCTCTACACCGACAATCGCGCGATGCACAACGAGTCCCGGTATCTGCTGTGGACCGCACGGCAACAGGAGTTCCTCGCCGCGCGCGGATCGAGCTTCACCGCGGAGGGTTACGACTATCTGATCCATCATCAATTCAGCGGCCCAGCAGTGGAATTGATCAACAAGATCGCTGAGCGCGAATTCGACGCGGCGATGCCGCCGGGGCTCGCGGTACTGGACCGGTACGGCAACACCGCGTCGACCTCGCATTTCGTGGTGTTGCACGACGCTTTACGGCAGGGACTGATCGCGCCGGGGTCGAAGGTACTGCTGGTACCGGCCGCTTCCGGGGTGGTCGCGGGATTCTTGTCGGTGACAATCGGCGATCTGCGGGTATAGGACAGTATGGGAATCATCATTTCTTCGGCAGTGACGCGCAGCGGCGGAGTCAGCTCAATAGGTCAGGCGGCAGATGCCGCGCGCGACGCGCTAGCGGGTGCCGGGTGTCCGCCCGAACAGGTCGACGCGCTGATCAATGTGGGGGTCTATCGCGATGCGAACCTCGTGGAACCGGCGGTCGCGGCGCTGATCCAGCAGGCGGCGGGGATCGGGTTGGACTATCGGCGCGGTGATGTGCCGTGTTTGTCGTTCGATCTGATGAACGGCGCCTGCGGAGTGGTGAACGCGGTGGGCGTAGCCGCTTCGCTGCTGGCCGATCTGCCTTCCGGGCATGTGGTGGTGGTGTCGGGGGACGCGCACCCGTCGGGGCAGGCCGGCGCGGAGTTCGCGTTCGAACCGGTGGGGGCGGCGTTCGTACTCGAGAACTACGCGGAGGCCGCGGGATTCGGCGGAGTCCACGTGAGTGCCGGTGACGCGCCGCCCGAACCGCAGGGTTATGTGAAGTTGTCCGCGATGGGCGCCGAGGGGCGCTCTTCATTGACGGTCGAATTACTCGCCGGGACAGCGGAACTCGTCGAACATGCCGCCATCGCGGCGCGCGATGCGTTGACGGCGGACGGGCTCGACGCCGCGCAGGTGGTACTGCTGTGCGGCAAGCCGACGCCGGACTTCGCGGACGAACTGGCCGCCCAGCTCGGCGTGGGCGCGGTGGTGACCGACGACTTCACCGGCGACGCACACACTTCCGCGTTGACCGCCGCGTTCGTGGCGGCACGCGATGCGGGACTGGCTGATCGGCCGTTGCTGTTCGTTGCCGCTGATGGTGGACCCACCGCGGCGGCGGTGACCTATCGAGGGGTTGGTGTGCGGTGACGCGGGCTCTACACGTTGTTCCGGATCCGGTGAGCGCGCCGCGGCACGGTCGCCATCGTGCGGTGTCCGATGCCCCGGTGGGGGTGCCGAGTCGGCGCACGGTGCTGGCCTTGCGCTCGATTCCGGTGGTCGGATGGGTGTTCCTGCTCGTCGGGGTGGTGCGGCCGTTCCAGGCTCGGTGGCTGCGGGTGGCCTTCTGGATCGATGTGGTGCTGAGCATCGGGGTGCACGCCGCCCAGATTCCGGCGGCCCGGGCGGTGGCCGCTGAGCGGGGGATCTCGGGTCGGCGGGCGGCCGTGATGACCATGTTGTTCGGCGCTACCTGGTGGAAGACGCTGGGCGAGGCCGAACAGTGACCGATGCGCCGGGCTCGGGTGCTGTGACCACCGGCTTCGCGCCGCGGGCCATCGGCGGGAGGACCTCGCCCGGCTACGGCCCACGAGATCGCCGACGCGATAGCGCGCCGCGATGACTGTGCTGGTGACCGGCGCAACGGGATTCGTCGGCGCGGCGATCGTGCGTGGACTGGTGGACCGTGGCGTGCCGGTTCGGGCGATGGTTCGGGATCCGGCATCCGCGCCCGCGGGTGCCGAGGTGGCGGTGGCCGACCTCGCGGACGCGGGTGCGCTGGCGGCCGCGGTGGCCGGGGTGCGCGCCGTTGTGCACGCGGCGGCGCTGCTCGGCGAATTCGGAAGGCCTGCTGAGTTTTTCGCGGTGAATGTGGCCGGGACCGACCGGCTGGTGCAGGAAGCGTCGGCGGCCGGGGTGCGACGGTTCGTGTTCATCGGCAGTCCGAGTGCGTTGATGGCGCCTGATGGTGGGGATCAGGTGGGGATCGATGAGACCGTGCCCTACCCCGCCCGGTTTCTGAACAGCTATTGCGAAACCAAGGCCGTGGCTGAGCAATTGGTGCTGCGCGCTGATGCGCCGGGGTTCACGACTTGTTCGCTGCGACCGCGGGCAGTGTGGGGACCCGGGGATCGGCACGGGCCGATCGTGCAGATTCTGGCGAAGCTGCGAGCGGGACGGTTGCCGGATCTGTCCGGTGGGCGCGATGTTCAGGCTTCACTGTGCTACATCGACCATCTCGTCGATGCTGTAGTTCTCGCTCTCGACGCCGAGAAAGTCGGTGGGCGTGCGTATTTCGTCGCCGATGCGGCACCTGTTTCGGTGTGGGCGACATTGGACGCGGTGGCAGACCGGTTCTCCTTGGCTCGACCGAGCGTCACCGTGCCCGCGCCAGTGCTCGGTGGGGCGTTGGCGGCGATCGAAACGCTGTGGCGGATCCCGGCGGTCGCGCAGCGGTGGGCTCCGCCGCTGTCGCGGTACGCGGTCGCGCTCGTCACCCGGTCGGCGACCTACGACATCTCGCGCGCTACCCGCGAACTCGGCTTTCGTCCTACGGTGCCGTTCGAGACGGGCTTGGACAACTTCCACCGCTGGGTCGACCAGGTCGGCGGGCTCGACCGGCTGCTGGAGGATGCGTGAGTGAGCTGTGGGTGGTGATTCCCGCCTTCGACGAGGAACTCGGCATCGGCAAAACCCTGGCTGCCATCGCGGCGCAACAGGACACAGATTTCACGGTGGTCGTGGTCGACAACAATTCCGCCGACCGCACCGTCGAGGTGGTCCGGGCCTTCGCCGCGGCGCATCCGGTGCCGCGCATCGTCGTGATCGGCGAACAGCAGAAGGGCACCGGCGCTGCCGCCGATACCGGTATGCGGCACGCGATTGCACAAGGTGCGACCTACCTGGCCCGCACCGACGCCGATTGCCTGCCTGCCCCCGACTGGACCCGGCGGGTCAAAGCCGGGTTCGGCTCCGGGCTGCGACTGGTCAGCGGTCAACTGATTCCACGCACCGACGAAGGTGTTTCGTGGATCGACCGCACGATCATCCGGGTGGCCCTGGAAGTGGCGTCGACCTTCGGCAAGGTGCGTTCGGGAAATCGGGATCCGAAGTATCTCGGGCCATATGTGATGACGCCGGGGTGCAACATGGCGATCACCGCTGAATTATATGACGCCGCAGGCGGATTCCCACGAACCGCGATCGAGGATCTGCACGAGGACCGCGCGCTGGTCAATGCGGTGCGCACGATCACCACCGACTATGGTTTGCGCCGGGACGTGCGGGTGTACGGCTCGAATCGCCGGGTGCGGGCCTGGGGCATTCGCAAGACTCTCGCCTGGTATGCCGATCATCGGTATCGGCCCGACGTGGTCGATATTCGGTGAACGAAGTGGAGGGGAGCACCGGTGACCGACTTTCTCGAAAGGCTTGCCACGCAGGCTGAACGGATTCCGGACGCCTCGGCGCTCGGAACGGTCGGCAAGCGTGCGCTCACCTATCGGGAACTTGTGGAGACGGTCGGCGGGGTCGCGCACAATCTCGGCGAGGCGGGGTTCGCGCCGGGTGATCGGATGCTGTTCTCGATTCGGCCGAGTGTGTCGTCGGTGCTGTTGATCTTCGGTGTGATCGCGGCGGGCGGGACGATCGTGTTCGTCGACCCCGGCGTGGGCCCGGAGCTTTTCGCCAAACGCGTCGACGTGGTCGAACCGTCTTGGGCCGCAACGGAATCCCTGCTGTACACCGTGAGTGGACCGCTGGCCGGGTTCGGTCGAAGGAAGGGGCTGGAGCTGCCCCGGTTCGGCGCGCTCGATGTTCGGCATATCCACAGTGGGGTGTGGTTGCCCGGCACACCGCTCGGGTCGATTCCGTTGCGGCGGTTCACCGGTGACGCGCGCGAGAGGGCGCTGCCCGCCGCGGATCCGGATGCGGCGGCGTTGATCGTCTTCACCTCAGGAACCACCGATGAGCCGAAAGCCGTGGTGCACACCCGTGCTTCGCTGAGCGCAGGCCTCGCCGCGATGGGCGGAAGGACGAGCCTCGCACCTGGCGCCTTCCTGCACACCGAGCAGCTCATGATGGGGCTGCCCGCGCTGATGGCGGGGGCCCGGTGGGCGATGCCGCGGTATCCGCGCTTCGGCACACACATCGATCCGGTGCGGTTCACGCGGAATCTGCGCAGCGCTACGCACGCCTTCTACACCCCGGCCGATCTGGCTGTCGCCCTCGCCGCGATCGAGGCCGACGCCCTTGCGGCGCCGCCGAATCTGCGCCAGGTAGCGCTGGGCGGGGCGCCGGTCACCTCAGCCCTGCTGCGTCGAGCACAGAAGTCGTTGCCCGACACCGAGTTTCTCGCCGTCTACGGGATGACCGAGATCCTGCCGGTGGCGGTCGCGACCGGCGCCGCGAAGCTCGCACACGACGGGGATCTCCTCGGCACACCTGTGCGTGGTGTGCGGGCAAGGATTGCCGACGATGGCGAACTCGTGCTGTCGGGCCCGAATCTGTGCCGCGGATATCTCGGCGCGGAGCCCATGACCGAGATCGCGACCGGCGACCTCGCCCGCTGGGACGGCAAGGAACTCGTCCTCACCGGACGCAAGAAGGACATGATGATCAGGGGAAAGACCAACATCTACCCCGGGCTGTACGAGCCGGTGATCACCGCGATCGACGGGGTGCGCGAAGCGATCATGGTCGGCCTGCCGGACGAGATCGGCGACGAGCGGATCGTGCTCGCCATTGTCGCCGAACCTGAGTCCGCGGACATCGTGGCACTACTTCGCGAACGACTGCCGCAGATCATCGACACCACCGCCGTCCCCGATGACATCGTGGTGGTGGATCGAATTCCGGTCAGCGGGCGGACGAACAAACCGGACCGGGCGGCGCTACGGGAGCTTGTGGTCACGCTGCTCGCGTGAGCACGCGGCCGAGCGCCCCAGTGCTGAACTCAGCGGCGCGATGACGGTTGCCGGTCGGCTCAGCGGGTGACCGAGCGGATGGTGCTGTCGGCGAGGGATTCGATGGTCGCTCGCGGGAGCATGGTGTCGACGTAGCAGAAGGTGATCGACATCGTGGTGCTGAGAGTGGCTACCGCGACGGTCAGCGCACTGGCGCAGGAATTCGTTCCGGCGACCGTCAGCGCGGTGATGTCCAGCGGCTCAGGGGTTTCGGGTGGCGACAGTCTGCCCAGGTTGCTGAGGGTGACGTTCCAGGGGGCGCGGCGGTCGATGAGTTCGATGGTGCGCCTGCCGGATTCGAGCGAGCGGGGGCAGCCGTGGCGGATGGCGGCCAGGGCGGTGAGATCGTTGTTCTTCGACAAGTGTTGGGTCAGTTGAGTTTTCGCCGCACGGGCCGCATCCCAGCGGGAGCCGGCCGGTCCGTAGGGGACGAAGGTGGGGACTACGGCGGTGAACATGCCGGGCTCGTCGGCGGCCGGGGGTGGGTTCAGGCGGGCGCGGACGTCGACCGGGATGCCGATGCCGGCGACCCCGGATGTCCGGGGAGCGAGTTCTCCGAGGGCCTCGGCCAAGGCGGCGGCCAGCGCTGCGTTGATCGTGACGTCGTGCTGGTGGCAGCGAATACGCAACTCGGTGAGGGCTTCACCCTCGATGGTGCGGATCACGGTGCGGGTGCGGCGGATCGGTAGCGGTGGCGGAGTGCCGGGCAGACCGGCCGGGCGGCGGGCCATCGCGGTGAGTTGGCCGCCGATGTTGGTGCGCAGGCAATGCAGGAGGCCGGTGTTCGCGGGTGGGATGAGGTCGTCGGGGGGCGGACTCGGCGGGCGCGATGTGGCGGGGACGGGAGATCCGAAGGTGTAGGCGAGGATTCGCCAGGCCAGCGACACCATCGAACGCCCGTCGAGCAGGACGTGGGACAACACGAGGATCAGGTCGTGGTGTTCGGCGGAAGTGCCTGGGCGCCAGGCTAAATCGATGAGCCGTCCGGGCGCTGTCGCCAGATCGATGGAGTCGGCCAGTTGTTCGTCGAAGATCGAGCGCCACTCGTCGGGGTCTTCGACTAGGCGGTGCAAGACCGGCAGGTGCGGGTCGGCGGACGGAGCGAAACAGGGGCCGTCGACAACCGTTGTTCGCAGCAGCGGGAATTCCGCGAGCACTGCGTCCGCGGCTTCCTCGAGGCGGTAGGCGCCGATCGAACCCCGCACCCGCAATCGGACGACGCAATTCGCCGGCGACAGCTGATCGACAAGCCAGAACCAGCGCTCCGCTGCCGACAGCGGCCGCGTCACCTCGCCCATCGCGGCCTCCCCTGTCTCGGCAACTGCGTCACCGCGAGCGTATCGAACCGATGCCCGCCCGAAACTCAGCGCTTTCACATGGAGTTACTACATGCGTATTATGGACTTATGGGTTTCGAGTGGCCTGATTGGGCGATCGCTCACCTGATCGGCATCGAACCCAGCGAGGTTCGGCAGGTCCTCGCAGCGTCACGACGGTGGCCACGCCCGGCCTTCGACGGCCAGGTGACCGTCCTGACGGTGTGGGGGCGCACCACAGCAGGCCGCCCGCTGATCGTGGTGATGCGACAGCGGGAGGACTGGACGTGGGTGATCATCGGCGCACGGACGATGCGCGCCGAGGAACTGGCGCAATTCGAGCAGTGGGAAAGTGGGAACCGATCATGAGCGAGCAGGGACTTCCGTCCAGCAAAGAAGAACTCGCCGACTTCATGGATCGGCTGAGTTTCACCGACGAGCCCACCGACGCCCCACCACGCCTTCCGGTCAACGAAGACATCATGGTGACCACGTCGATGCGCCTGCCCCTCGGCCTGCACACCCGCCTGAAATCCCTCGCCGACGAACGCCGGGTAGGCGTCTCCACCCTCCTGCGCGAATGGGCCGAGGCAGCCGTCGCCGACATCGACGACGAAGACCAGATGATCTCCCTCGCCGAAGCCAAACGCGCCCTCTCCCGAGTCCACCCCATCCACCGCGCGAGCTGACGAGCGAACCCGCCGTTGCGACCGGCTATCGCGGCGAAGCGCCCGCCGGGGCCGTCAGAACACGCACCGTGCAGTTGACCCCCGGCGCATTGGCCAATCGCGAATCAGTGGTGAGCAGGTCGCACCCGTAGGCCTCCGCCGCGGCGACGTAGGCGGCATCGTAGGCAGTCAGGTTGTCGTGTAGCTCCCAGATCCTGGGTACGAGAACGCGGGTGACGGGGACTTCTGGGTCGAGTTTTTCCAGGGCGGTGACCGCTCCGGCCGCTTGCTCGATGCTGATCGTGCCCGCACGGGTGAAACGGCGGATCACCGAAAGGACCTCGACGGTCCAGTGCTGAGGCGCGATCCATCGGTTGTCGGCTTCGAGGGCCGCGCGACAGCTGTCACCGAGGGGGTCGGGATTCAAGAGAGCATGGACGAACACCGAAGCATCGACCACGATCACTCGCCGATCTCCGGTCCGCCGAGCACCGAATCGCGCTCAGCGCGTTCAGAATCCAGCGCTACCACCACATCCTGCGCGGTGAAGGCAACATCCCACGTCGCGGGACTGAACTGTTTGAGTACCGCGATGTTGTCCTGACGGCGGGCTTCGTCACGGACCAGGTCGAAGAGAAAGGCCTGCAGCGACTGCCCCCGCCGCTGCGCCAGCGCGACCAACTGATCGCGCAGCGGCTCGGGAACGTCGCGGATCTGCAAGGCAACCATGCATGCAATAGTACATGCACACTTGATCAGCGACCAGGTGGCAGGTGCGGGGCAGTGGAATACCACGAAGGCCCCCACTCAGGAGTGAGGGCCTTCGTCGGCGGTTCAGCGGTGCCTCAGCGGCGGCGCTTGCCCTTCGAATCGGTGCGGGCGGCTTCGCGGCGTTCGCGGCGGGTGCCGGGTTGCTGTTGGCCGCCGTATTCCTGGGCGTCGGAATGGGATTCGGCGTGGCCGTCTTCGGCGGGGCCCGAGTAGTTCATGGCTCGGGGAGCCTGGTCGGTGATGCCCTTGGCGCGCAAGGCAGGCGGGGCCTGGGTTTCGGTGGGGGTGTCCTGGGGGCGGTTGCCGACCGGGGAGCGCAGGCCCTTGTCGATGGAGACGCCTTCGGGCTGGGGCTGCTGGACTTCTACCTGGAGGTTGAAGAGGAAGCCGACGGACTCCTCCTTCAGGCCTTCCAGCATGGCGGCGAACATGTCGAAGCCTTCGCGCTGGTATTCGACCAGCGGGTCGCGCTGGGCCATGGCGCGCAGGCCGATGCCCTCCTTGAGGTAGTCCATCTCGTAGAGGTGTTCACGCCACTTGCGGTCGAGGACCGAGAGCAGGACCTGGCGTTCCAGATTGCGCATGGCGCCTTCGCCCGCGAGGCCGTCGATTTCCTGTTCGCGCTTCTCGTAGGCGTTGTGGGCGTCTTCGAGGAGGACCTCGCGTAGTTCGTCGCGGGTGAGCTCGCCCGCGTCGCCGGTGGCCGTCTCGCCGGTGAGTTCCTTGTGGTCCAAGGTGACCGGGTAGAGGGTCTTGAGGGCGGTCCAGAGCTTGTCCAGGTCCCAGTCCTCGACGTAGCCCTCGGCGGTGGCGCCGTCGACGTAGGCGGTGGTCACGTCGGTGATCATGTTCTGAACCTGACCCTCCATGTCCTCGCCACGCAGGATCTGGTTGCGCTCGCCGTAGATGACGGTGCGCTGCTGGTTCATGACCTCGTCGTACTTCAGCACGTTCTTACGGATCTCGAAGTTCTGCTGCTCGACCTGGGTCTGGGCGCTCTTGATGGCCTTGGAGACCATCTTCGCCTCGATCGGCACATCGTCGGGCAGGTTCAGCCGCGTCATGATCGCCTCGAGGGCGGCGCCGTTGAAGCGGCGCATCAGCTCGTCGCCCAGCGAGAGGTAGAAGCGGGACTCGCCCGGATCGCCCTGGCGGCCGGAACGACCACGCAGCTGGTTGTCGATTCGACGCGACTCGTGGCGCTCGGTGCCGAGCACGTAGAGACCGCCGGCCTCACGGACCGTCTCGGCATCGTCCTCGGTCTGCTTCTTCACCTGCTCGAGCGCGGAGTGCCAGGCGGCCTCGTACTCGTCGGGGGTGTTCACCGGGTCGAGGCCCTGCTTGCGCAGCAGGATGTCGGCGATGATGTCGGCGTTGCCGCCGAGCACGATGTCGGTACCACGACCGGCCATGTTGGTGGCCACCGTGACCGCGCCGGGGCGGCCGGCCTCGGCGATGATCTGGGCTTCCTGCTCGTGGAACTTCGCGTTCAGCACCGAGTGCGCCACACCACGCTTGGTGAACTGCTTGGACAGGTACTCCGAGCGCTCGACGCTGGTGGTACCGATCAGCACCGGCTGGCCCTTCTCGTGCCGCTCGGTGACATCGTCGACGACGGCGGCGAACTTGGCCTCTTCCGACTTGTAGATCAGGTCGGCCTGGTCCTTACGGACCATCGGCTTGTTCGTCGGGATCGGGACCACGCCGAGGTTGTAGATCGAGTGCAGCTCGGCGGCCTCGGTCTCGGCGGTACCGGTCATGCCGGACAGGCGGTTGTAGAGGCGGAAGTAGTTCTGCAGGGTGATCGTGGCCAGGGTCTGGTTCTCCGGCTGGATCTCGACCTTCTCCTTGGCCTCGATAGCCTGGTGCATGCCCTCGTTGTAGCGGCGCCCGACCAGGATGCGGCCGGTGAACTCGTCGACGATGATCACCTCGCCGTCGCGGACGATGTAGTCCTTGTCGCGGGTGTAGAGCTCCTTGGCCTTGATGGCGTTGTTCAGGTAGCTCACCAGCGGCGAGTTCGCGGCCTCGTAGAGGTTGTCGATGCCGAGCTGGTCCTCGACGAACTCCACGCCGGCCTCGTGCACGCCGATGGTGCGCTTCTTGATGTCGGTCTCGTAGTGAACGTCCTTCTTGAGCAGCGGCGCGATGCGCGCGAACTCGGCGTACCACTTCGAGGAGGCGTCGGCCGGACCCGAGATGATCAGCGGGGTGCGGGCCTCGTCGATGAGGATCGAGTCGACCTCGTCGACCACGGCGAAGTTGTGACCGCGCTGGACGAGATCGTCCAGGGAGTGAGTCATGTTGTCGCGCAGGTAATCGAAGCCGAACTCGTTGTTCGTGCCGTAGGTGATGTCGGCGTTGTAGGCCACGCGGCGCTCGGCCGGGGTCATCCCGCCCAGGATCACGCCGACCTCGAAGCCGAGGAAGCGGTGCACGCGGCCCATCCACTCGGCGTCGCGCTTGGCCAGGTAGTCGTTTACCGTGACCACGTGCACGCCGTCGCCGGAGATCGCGTTCAGGTACGCGGGGAGCACACAGGTGAGCGTCTTGCCCTCACCGGTCTTCATCTCCGAGATATTGCCCAGGTGCAGCGAGGCGCCACCCATGATCTGGACCTTGTAGTGCTTCTGGTTCAGCACCCGCCACGACGCCTCACGCGCCACGGCGAAAGCCTCGAGCAGCAGGTCGTCGAGGGTTTCCCCGGCGGCGTAGCGCTCGCGGAACTCGTCGGTCTTGGCGCGCAGCTCGTCGTCGGTCAACGGCTCGATCTCGTCGCCGTACGCGATGACCTCATCGGCGAGGTTCGAGAGCCGCTTGACCATGCGACCTTCACCAATCCGTAGCAACCTCGTCAGTGTCAGCGCAGGCACGGGTCTCGTCAGTCCTCTGGTCGGAGTTGTGTTCAACGGCGATGGTAGTCCGCAGACCACCGTACCCGGCGGCGTGGACCCGTGCCTGACGTACCGGCGCAGTCATTGCCCCAGGTCACGATGCCCGGCGAGCCTCGTTGCCCGGCACTGCGATTCACCTGCCGTGACGTAGGATGTAGCGCGTGCCCGATCAGCGCCACGCGGCACCGGAAGGAGCATCGGAGCGCGTGATCACGAGATTGACGCCGCAGGACGCGTCGTTCTATCGGCTCGAGTCGAGCAGCAACCCGATCCACATCGGCTCTCTCGCGATTCTGAACAACTCCTCCCCCGACGCCGCGGGCCAGGTACTCGACTACGAAGGCCTCGTCGACCTGGTCGAATCCCGGCTGCCGATGGTGCCGCGCTACCGCCGCAAGGTGCGCGAGATCCCGCTCGCCATGGGTCGGCCGGTCTGGGTCGAGGACAGTCGTTTCGACATCAGCTATCACATCCGCCGCTCCGCGCTGCCCGGTCCGGGCAGCGACTCCCAGCTCTACGATCTCGTCGCCCGGCTCGCCTCACGCCCGCTGGATCAGGGGCGGCCACTGTGGGAGATGTATTTGATCGAAGGCCTCGCCGACGGTCGCGCCGCGGTGTTCACCAAGTCACATTCGGCGCTCGTCGACGGTGATACCGCCCTGGAAATCGGGCACGTGATCCTCGACAACTCCCCGCTGCCGCGCGAACTGGCCGACGACGCGTGGCGGGCACCGCGCGAACCATCCGATGTGGAATTGCTGGCGGGGGCGCTGTCGCGACTGGCCGCGCAGCCGCGAGAGGCCTACAGCGTGATGCGCGACGCGGGATCGAACGCGTTCGGAGTGGTGCGCGGCACCCGGATGGCGGTGCAGGCCGCGGCCAATGTGGTGCGCGCGGCGACCTCGAGCGCGGCGCCGGACAGCCCGCTCAACGCCCGCACCTCGCGCAGCCGCCGCTTCGACGTGGTGCGCACGGATCTGGAGGACTACCGCACGATCCGCGGGCATTTCGACTGCTCGATCAACGACACGGTGCTCGCGGTGGTCACCGGAGCGCTGCGCAACTGGTTGCTCTCGCGCAACGAGGCGCTGGTCGAGTCCACCAATCTGCGTGCGGTGGTACCGATGTCGGTCTACGTCGACGGCGACAACCAGCTGACCCCGGCCAGCGAGGTGTCCTCGTTCCTCATCGATCTGCCGGTGGGCGAACCGAATCCGACGATGCGGCTGTCGCACATCTCGCACGCCACCGACGCCGCGGGCAGGCAACGTCGCGGTGTCAGGGCGCGCACACTCGTGCACCTGGCCGGGTTCGCGCCCGCGAGCCTGCACGCGATGAGTGTGCGGGCGGCGAGTACCTTCGCCGACAACAGTTTCAATCTGGTGATCACCAACGCGCCGGGACCACAGACCGCGATGTACATCGGCGGGGCGCGCATGCTCGAGATGTATCCGGTATCGCCGCTGCTGCGCAATCAGACGTTGAGTTTCGGGCTCACCTCGTACGACGGTCAGGTCTTCTACGGACTCAACGCCGACCGCGACGCCATGGCCGATATCGATGTCCTCGCGGCATCGGTGCACGAATCGATGGAGGAGTTGCTCGGTGCCTGTCTCTGAGAACGACACGATGCGCGTCTACATCCCGGCGACGATTCCGATCCTGCGCCAACTCGTCGACGAGCAGCAGCTGTTCCCGCTCGGCGGGACCGCGTTCGCCGTGACACCCGCCCTGCGCGAGGCGTACGCGGCGGGCGACGACGACGAGCTCGCGGAAGTGGCGATGCAGGAAGCCGCACGGGCCTCCATGCGCCTGATCGGCGCCGAACGCGACGGCCTCGACGATCTCGGCGACAGCGAAGGCGCGGCGGCCGACCCGGTCAGCCCGGTGTACCGGCGCGCGGTGATCGCGGCGGATGTGCCGGGAGCGACACTGCGGCCCGATCTCGACGACGCTGTGGTGAAACTGTCGGGGCCGCTCACCTTCAAGCAGGTCGCGGCGGTGCATGTGGACTTGGCCGACGCCGAGCCGCAGGTCGCGAAGGCGGTGGACGTCATCGACGCCGCCGACCTCGGTGACACCGATGCCGAATTCGTGCTCGGTGACGCGGAGGACCATCAGCTTGCCTGGTACGCGCCACAAGAAGTGCCGTTCCTGCTCGAGCTGTTGTAACTGTCGGCGCAGGGCCGACGGGGTTGCCCACTGTTCACAACTGGCGCTGAACCTACGATGCCGTAACCTGGCTGCGAGCGAGTCACCCCACGGTGGCCCGAATGCACGACAGGGAGAAATCGCAGCGCATGGTCCTCAATAAGTTCCGGGAATGGCTCGAAGCACCGGCGGCGCAGGTCGCCGACCGCGGCGGCAAGCTGAACGTGTTGCGCGGCGCGGTCGCCCGGGTGACCACTCCCCTGCTGCCCGACGACTACCTACACCTGGCCAACCCCCTGTGGTCGGCGCGCGAGCTGCGCGGGCGCATCGTCGAGGTGCACAAGGAGACCGCCGACTCGGCGACCCTGGTGATCAAGCCGGGCTGGGGCTTCGATTTCAAATACCGGCCAGGGCAGTACATCGGTATCGGCATCCTGATCGACGGCCGCTGGAACTGGCGTTCGTACTCGCTCACCTGTCCGCCCGACTGGACCGGCGAGGGCGGCAAACGACTCATCTCCATCGCGGTGAAGGCGATGCCGGAAGGCAAGCTGTCAAGCCACCTTGTCAACGGGGTGGCCGCGGGCACGATCGTGCGGCTGGCCGCGCCGCAGGGCGGGTTCGTGCTGCCGGAGCCGCCGCCGGCGAAGGTGCTGTTCCTCACCGCGGGCAGCGGCATCACCCCGGTCATGTCGATGCTGCGCACGATGGACCGCCGCGACGGCGTCCACGATGTGGTGCACGTCCATTCCGCGCCCACCGACGCCGACGTGATGTTCGGCGCCGAGCTGCGCGCCCTGCATGACAAGCACCCCAGCTTCGTCTCGCACCTGCAGCTCACCGACGCGCAGGGCCTGTTCTCCCTGGCCAGCCTCGACGAGCTCTACCCCGACTGGCGCGAGCGCGAGACCTGGGCCTGCGGCCCCGCCCCGATGCTCGACGCGATCGAGAACCACTGGAAGAACGCGGGTGTGGCCGACAAGCTGCACATCGAACGCTTCGAGGTGGAACGCTCCGCGATCGGCGAGGGCGGCACCGTGACGTTCGGCACCACCGGGCGCAGCCTCACTGTCGACGGCGCGACCAGTCTGCTCGAAGCCGGTGAATCCGTCGGCGTGCAGCTGCCCTTCGGCTGCCGGATGGGCATCTGCCAGACCTGCGTGGTCACGCTGTCGGCCGGACACGCCCGCGACCTGCGCAACGGCGACGAGCGCCAACCGGGCGACAAGGTGCAAACCTGCATCTCCGCCGCCGCCGGCGACTGCACCCTCGACATCTAGGTCGGCCCGCCGGAGCAACCACCGGGTACCCTCGGAGTTATGCGTCGGTCACACACCGTGACCAACGGCAATCGTTGAGGCCACTGATTTCGATCAATTCCGGCCGGGCACGACTCAGGACCACTCACAGGAGGACCCCCGGTGGCTATCACCGATATCCAGGCCTTCGCCCATCTGACGGCGGCCGACATCGAGACCCTGGGGAAAGAACTCGATTCGATCCGCCGTGAGGTGGAGACCTCGCGCGGCGAGCGCGACGCGAAGTACATCCGTCGCACGATCGCGGCCCAGCGCGCACTCGAGGTGGCGGGGCGCGCGGTGCTGTTCGGCAGCCGCAACCGGTGGGCGTGGCTCGGCGGTACCGCCATGCTCTCGGTCGCCAAGATCATCGAGAACATGGAGCTGGGCCACAATGTGAGCCACGGCCAATGGGATTGGATGAACGATCCCGAGATCCACTCCACCACCTGGGAGTGGGACATGACCGGCACGTCGTCGCAGTGGCGGCGCGCGCACAACTACTCGCACCACACCTACACCAACGTCCTCGGCAAAGACGAGGATCTCGGGTTCGGCATTCTGCGGATGACGCGCGACGAGCAGTGGCGCCCACTGCATCTGGCCCAGCCCGCCGCCAACCTGCTGCTCGCCGCGACCTTCGAGTGGGGTATCGCGCTGCACGATCTCGGCATCGAGAAGGAACTGGCCGGCGTCAAGGCAGGCACCCTCACCTCGCCGCCCGATCTCGATTTCTACCGCAAGGCGGGGCGTCAGGTCGTCAAGGACTTCGTGCTGTATCCGGCGCTCACCGGCCCCGCCTGGAAGTCGACACTCAAGGCCAACGCCACCGCCAACCTGGTGCGCAACCTGTGGTCCTACGCGGTGATCTTCTGCGGCCACTTCCCCGACGGCGCGCAGAAGTTCACCGCCGAACAGCTCGACGGGGAGACCCAGGGCGAGTGGTACCTGCGTCAGATGCTGGGCAGTGCCAACTTCAAGGCCGGTCCCGTGATGGCGTTCATGAGCGGCAATCTGTGCTACCAGATCGAGCACCACCTGTTCCCCGACCTGCCGAGCAATCGGTACTCGGAGGTGGCGGTGCGGGTGCGCGAGCTGTGCGACAAGTACGACCTGCCTTACACCACCGGGTCGCTGGGCAAGCAGTACCTGCTGGCCTTCCGCACCATCCACAAGCTGGCACTGCCGGATCGTTTCCTCAAGCGCACCGCCGACGATGCGCCCGAGACGTCATCGGAGCGCAAGTTCGCCGGTATCTCGCTGCCCGAGAGCCTGCGGGTCGATCCGGAGACCGGTAAGCGGTTCGGGCTGCGCTCGGCGCTGCACGATGCGAAGGTCGCGCTCGAGATCAAGGCACGGCACGAGAAAGAAGTGCTGCGCGAGGCGAAAACAGCGCTCAAGGCGCGGGCACGGCAGGAGAAGCTGGCGCTGCGCGAGGCAAAGCGGGCGCTGGGCGAACGCGCGGTGCGCGAGCGTGGCGTGCTGCGCGACAAAGCCGCCCGTCGCATGGCCCGACACGCCTGATAACATTTACGTCTCGGTTTCGCAATAGGACTTATCACACATTTCGTCGCGAAAATCGCCAACCTACGCTCTCGTAACTTACGGTACTGTAGCCGCCATGGCGATCTCGGATGTCAAGGAATACGCACACCTCACCGCTGCGGATGTCGAAGCTCTCGGTGCGGAGTTCGATGCGATCCGCCGGGAGATCGAATCCTCGCGCGGCGCGGCCGACGCGCGCTATATCCGCAACGTCATCCGGTTACAGCGAGCGCTCGAGATCAGCGGCCGCACGGTACTGTTCGCCAGCTTCCTGCCCCCGGCCTGGCTGGCCGGTGTCGCCCTGCTCGGCTCGGCCAAGATCATCGAGAACATGGAGATCGGCCACAACGTCATGCACGGGCAGTGGGACTGGATGAACGATCCGGAAGTCCACTCCACCTCGTGGGAATGGGACAACGCCGGACCGTCGGCGCACTGGAAGATCACCCACAACTTCCTGCACCACAAGTACACCAATGTGCTCGGCATGGACGACGACATCGGTTACGGCCTGCTCCGCGTCACCCGTGACCAGCGCTGGATGCCGTTCTACCTGGGCAATCCCGTCTACAACCTGCTGCTGCAGGCGCTGTTCGAGTACGGCGTCGCGATCCAGCATCTCGAGCTGGGCAAGGTCGCCAAGAAGAAGTGGGCCAAGGACTCGCCCGAGTGGAAGCAGTTCGAGGCCGACCGCACACTGGTGCTGAAGAAGATCGGCAAGCAGGCCGCCAAGGACTATGTGGTCTTCCCGCTGCTCACCGGCCCGGCGTTTCTCACCACGCTCACCGCCAACATCGCCGCCAACGTGGTGCGCAATGTGTGGACCAACGCGATCATCTTCTGCGGGCACTTCCCCGACGGCGCCGAGAAGTTCACCAAGGCCGACATCGAGGGCGAGACCAAGGGCGAGTGGTACCTGCGCCAGATGCTGGGCAGCGCCAACATCAGCGGCGGGCCGCTGCTGCACTTCATGAGCGGCAACCTCAGCCACCAGATCGAGCACCACCTGTTCCCCGACCTGCCGAGCAACCGCTACGCCGCCATCGCGGTGCGGGTGCGCGAGCTGGCCGAGAAGTACGACCTGCCCTACACCACCGGTTCGCTGCCGGTGCAGTACTTCAAGTCGTGGCGCACCATCCTCAAGCTCTCGCTGCCGAACAAGTACCTGCGCCACACCACCGACGACGCGCCGGAGACCAAGTCCGAGCGCCTGTTCGCCGGCAACACCACCCCCTCGATCGACCCGGCGACCGGACGTCGTCAGGGCCTGCGTACCGCGCTGGCCGCCGGGCGCAAGCTGGCCCGCCGGTCTCCTGCCTGACCCGGCTGCGGTTGGATGGTCGGTGTGAGTGCCGATCAGCTGAGCGTCTACGACGCGATCCGTCTGCGTCGTGACGTGCGCGCCGAATTCACCGGCGAGCCGATCGACGACGACACCCTCCTGCGGATTCTCGACGCGGCGCATCGCGCGCCCAGCGTCGGGAACTCACAGCCGTGGGACTTCGTGGTGGTGCGTCAGGCCGAGACGCTGCGCCGTTTCGCCGAACATGTGGCGGACAAGCGAGTCGAGTTCGGTGCGTCGCTGCCCGCCGAGCGGGCGGCGACCTTCGCGCCGATCAAGATCGACGGAATCATCGAGAGCGGCACGGGTGTTGTTGTCACCCACGATGATTCGCGTGGGGGGCCGCAGGTGCTCGGCCGGGCGAGCGTGCCGGAGACCGGCGTGTATTCGACGGTGCTGGCGATCCAGAACCTGTGGCTCGCGGCGACCGCCGAGCAGGTGGGGGTGGGCTGGGTGTCGTTCTACGACCCGGAATTCCTGCGCGAACTCGTCGGCCTGCCTGTCGGGATCAAGCCGGTGGCCTGGCTGTGTGTCGGGCCGGTGAGCCGATTCCAGCAGGTACCGGATCTGGAACGGTTCGGGTGGCGTGCGGGACGCTCGTTGACCGACGCCGTGCATCGCGAGACCTTCGGCGGCTGAACAAGGATCCGGACACCCGCACAGCGGATGCCCGGATCGGTCAGCGTTCTAGGCCAGCTTGATCAGGCCGTAGTCGAAGGCGTGTCTGCGATAGACCACCGACGGGCGGTCTGTCTCTTTGTCATGGAAGAGGAAGAAGTCGTGGCCGACCAATTCCATCTGGTAGAGGGCGTCGTCAACCGACATCGGTGTCGCGGTGTGCACCTTGGTGCGCACGATGTGTCCTGGGCCCGATTCGTCGACCGGCTCGTCGTGATCGTGGGCTGCGGAACCGTTCGGCTGGGTGAACAGCGACTCGTCGACCAATGTGGCAGTGGCCTGCGCGACCGAGACCGGCGTCTTGTCGCCGTAGTGCACGACGCGCCGCTTGTCCTTGGACCGGCGCAGTCTGCTCTCGATCTTCTGGGTGGCCGATTCGAGCGCGGCGTAGAAGCTGTCGGCGCACGCCTCGGCGCGCACGATCGGTCCACGGCCGCGCGCGGTGATCTCCACGCGCTGACAGGCCTTGCGTTGACGACGGTTGCGTTCGTGGAACAGTTCCACATCGAAGAGGAAGATCGACGGGTCGAAGCGCTCCAACCGAGACAGCTTCTCCGTCACGTAGATTCGATAGTGGTCTGGTATTTCGACGTTACGACCGGATACCACCACTTCGGCGTGTGGTGTCTCGGATTCGATCGTCTCGGTGGCACCGTTGAAATGTGCCGTGGGTTCAGCATCTTGCACTGATGCCCGTGAAGAAGTCGTCACGCGTACCTCCCGGATATGGCCGCACAACTACGAACGTAGGGCGGCGGGATTGAGCTGTGCCGATCGGGAATCGCCCGGCACCTGTATCCGCGGCACCACCTCCCAAACTTGTGGTTCGGTGTGTGCTCGCGACGCTAGTCCGCCATGAGCAAGTCCGCCACTGTTCACGCGAACTTTCCTCAGTCAAGCCGCGCAGGTCACCAAAACCGCTCGCGGAACTATGCCGATTCGGCCAAGAACACGTACCGATTCGCACGCGGTGGCACCGGTAGTGAGTACGTCGTCGACCAGCACTACCTGGTCTTTTCCAGTGATAACACCCCGGTCGCCCTGACCCGCGACGGTCGTGATCTTGCCGCGCAGATTGTGGGTGCGTTCATGCGGCGTCAAGCCCACCGAATCGCGCACACCGCGACCCATCCGCAGCAGCGGTGCGGTTCGGCAATCGATCAGCCATCGCGCCGCCACCGCGGCCGAGCGGGCCACCGGATCACCGCCACGCCGTCGCGCTGCCGCGGTTCTGGTCGGTGCGGGTACGAGCACCAGCGGGCGGTCGGGGGCGCGCAGACGGACCAGTGCGTGGGCCAGTGCCAGGCCGAGTGGGTCGGCGAGATCGCGCCTGCTGTGTTCCTTGGCTGCCAGCACCGCCCGCCGGCCAACGCCTCGGTAGGGCCCGAGCGCCCAGCACGGAACACCGGGGTCCGCACGCGGCCGAACCCGGACCAGCCCGCGGCCGAGCTCGGCGGCGCACCCGGCACACCATTGCTCGCCGACCGCACCGCAGCCCCCACACCGGTCGGGCAGGATCAGATCCAGCAGCGCCTTCATAGCGAGCGAGTATGGCAGTGGCCACCGACACATTCAGTCGCTCGACCAGCGTTCTCGGCCCGTCGCTCGACGGTGTTGTCCTCGGCGTGCCACCGCCGATGTGTCAGCTCGGTAGGACCGGTACAACCTGTTCTCCGGTCAGTCCGGGTACCTCGCGCCAGAAACGGTCGTTGCGGGTCGGATCGGCGGTCTGTAGCTGCAGGACGGCCCGGGAATCGGCCACGTACTGCGTGGCCGGGGCCGCTGTCACCACCCGGACCGGCGGGGTGAGGTTCTGCGAGGTCACCGCGCTGAATTGGGAGCCGTCGATGGAGACGGTGAAGACCGGGTCGACGTTGCCTTCGCGGGCGACCATGACGGTGTCGCCGGTGACCCAGCTCAGCGAGACCGCGCGCGAACTCAGGCCGAGCGCCAGCGGCACCGGGGAGGTGAGCGCGTACTTGCCGTCGGGACGACGCTCGACCACCGCAACGTAGACCTCGCCATCGGCGATCAGCGCCGCCCGCACGCCGGTGCGCGAGATCATCACCTCGCTGATCGGCGGCCGTGGTGCGCCCGCGCCACCGACCAGGGCCGAGATGTCGACGTCTTCGGTGGAGACATTGCCGGTGGCGCGATCGGTGACCGCCCGGATCACCCGTTCGCCGTCGATCACCGTCCAGGCGGCGCCGCCGTCGCTGGTCCAGGACGGGCGGGCGATGCTGGCGCCCTCGGCGACCGCGAACGCCTTGGCGCCGTAGTTGCCGATGAGCAGGGTGCGCGCCGGTTCGGGTGCCGGTTTGCCGGAGTCGGCGACCGCGGCGACGAACTGGCCGTCGGCCGAGATGCCGACCGATTGCAGGTTGGTCGCCTCGCCGAAGGAACCGCTCGGCGTGACGATGCCGTCAGGGGTGACCTGCACCAGGGTGCCGTTGCGCAGGGCGTGCAGGCCGATCCGGTTCTGGCCGGGCGCCGAGGCACTGTACTGGTCGACATCGGCCACCGACCAGCCGTTGGCCGCGTACCGGTCGTCGAGCGGTTTGCCGTCGGCGAGCAGCACGTACGGGCCGAGGATCTCGGCGCCGGACAGGGTGAGCACCACCTGCGCAGCGAGCAGTTCACGCTCGCGCTGGCCGAGCCCACCGATGCCGGCGAAGTCGATCCGCACCCCGCCGATGCCGACGCCGACATCGCCCGGTTCGTTGTTGGCCTTGGTGATCGGACCGCGCAGCGAGACCGGGTCGGCCAGCTGATTGCGGACCACCGGGGCGATCGTGGACTGTGGTCCCTCCGCGAGCATGCCGATCAGTCGCTCGGTGAGCTGGGCGCGCGGCACCGAGACCCAGCGCGGATCAGGGACGAGCAGCGAACTACCCGGGTCGATGTAGTGCAGGACATAGCGGTGATAGGACTTCACGAAGGCGTCGTTGTCCATCACCACGCCCGACGGCAGCTCGGTGATCCGCCACTCGCCGTCGATCTTGCTCATCTCGATCTTGTTCTCGAGGGTGCCGTCGGTGGCGCGGTAGCCGCCGTCGCGAGCGAGCTCGCCGACCTTGCGAGCCCGCAGCACGTAGCTGGCCTTGTCGCCCGACCGCGACTCGCGCAGGGTGTCGGGGCGGTCGTCGACGATCGTGGTGCTCGCCTCGTCGTTCCAGCTGCCCGCGGTCTCCGGCGCCATGTACTGGCGGGCCGCGGCGTGCCGGTTGGTGGGATCGGCGCTGGCTGTGAGGAAATCGCCGAGCAGCAGGTCGGGGTCGCGGCCGGAGATCGGCGGGGTCGGGCCCTCCGAGGTGGGAGCGCGGTTGATCGTGCCGAGCGCCTGGGGCGCGGAGGACTCAGGGAGACTGGCGCACCCGGTGAGCACCATCAGGGCTACCAGTACCGCTGCGAGCAATGCGGCGCCGTGCCGATCCCGACGATCACCACGCGCGCTGGTCATGACTCTCCTTCTCCGGTCTCGACGGGTCTCGACTTGTCAGCGGGGACCGTGCCACGTCCATTGGTCTGGGCGCCCGCGGCAGGCGGTTCGATGGTGGACTCCCCCACCGCGGGTTCGGGGTCGAGTGGTTCGACCATCTCATGTCCGTCGGGCTCGGCGCCCGTCGGCTCGATCACTGCCGCATCGGCTCCCGTCTGCTCAGCTTCGGTCGACCGGGCCTCCGGCACTACGGCCCCCATCGACTCACCGCCGGTCGATTCGGCGGCAGGCGCATCCGTGGCAGGCACATCGGTGGACGCGTCGTCGACCGTCGGCTCGGCCGGTTCGACTTCCGGCAGCGCGGGGACCTTGCGCAGCATCGGTTCCAGGGCGAGCGGGCTCTGCCCGAGCTTGCGCCCGCGCACCATCGGCAGCAGCAGACGGAAGCTCGCGCCGACGCCCGGATCGCCCCATGCTTCGAGCCTGCCCTCGTGCAGATTCGCGTCCTCGACGCTGATCGACAGGCCGAGCCCAGTACCGCCCGAGCGACGTACCCGCGACGGGTCCGAGCGCCAGAACCGGTTGAACACCAGCTTTTCCTCGCCGGGCCGCAACCCGACGCCCTGATCGCGCACCACCGTCGCGACGGCATTGGCCTCGGCGTCGCCGCGCATGCGGATCAGCACCGGTTTGCCCTCGGAGTGGTCGATCGCGTTGGCGAGCAGATTGCGCAGCACGCGCTCGACGCGGCGCGGGTCGACCTCGGCGACCACCGGCTCCTCCGGCAGGTCGATCACCACCTCGATCTCGGCGTCGCGGGCCAGGTGGCGGACCGTGGAGATCGCGGCCCGCGCGCACATCCGCACGTCCAGCGATTCGATCTGCAGTTCGGCCACGCCCGCGTCGTGACGGGAGATCTCGAGCAGGTCGTTGAGCAGGCCCTCGAACCGGTCGAGCTCGTTGACGAGCAGCTCTGAGCTGCGCGCGAGCGCGGGATCGAGTTCGTCGCTCGAGCCGTGGATGAGGTCGGCGGCCATGCGCACCGTGGTGAGCGGGGTGCGCAGTTCGTGGCTGACATCGGAGGTGAAGCGGCGCTGCAGATTGCCGAATTCCTCGAGCTGGGTGATCTGGTTCGACAGGCTCTCGGCCATCTCGTTGAACGCCTGCGCCAGCCGGGCCATGTCGTCCTCGCCGCGCACCAGCATGCGTTCTTTGAGCCTGCCGTCGGCGAATCGGCCCGCGATCCGCGCCGCCGACCGAATCGGCAGCACCACCTGCCTGGTGACCAATGCGGTGATCGCGGCGAGCAACACCAGCAGCACCACACCACCGATGAGCATCGTGCCGCGCATCAGCGACAGGCTCGATTCCTCGCTGGCCAGCGGGAAGATCAGATAGATCTCCAGGGTCGCGACCTCGGCGCTCGGGCTGCCGATCACCAGTGCGCGCCCGCGGTAACCGTCCGGGTCGGCGACGGTGGTGAACTGGTAGGAGACCTGGTTGCGCTGGACGAAACGGCGCAACTCCTGCGGCACCTCGCCGAGCGGTCCGGCCTGGATCTCGTGCGGCGGAGTGCCGCCGACCATCGCCAGCGCCGAGTCGAAACTGCCCGCGGCGCCGGTGGACTGACCGGTGCCGCCGCGGCTCGACAGGGCCGCCCGCGCGTCGGCGAGCTGCTGGTCCTGGCTGATGCCGGACTGCACGCCCGACATCTTGTTCTCGATCGTGCTGCGGGCACGATCCATCTCCTCGACAGCCGCGTTGATCTTGGCTTCGAGGAGCCGGTCGGTGATCTGACCGGTCAGCACGACCCCGAGGATCGTGATCACGATGAGCGACAGGGTCAACGTCGAAACGATGACTCGCAGCTGCAGCGAACGGCGCCACAGATGGCCGAGTGCGGTCCCGACGGCCTGAAACCAGGCCATGATCGGGGTCGCCCACCGCCGCAGCTGCGCCACTGGACCAGTGGTCACAGCGGCGCCCCGCAGTGACCGATCACGGCGGTCCGGCCTTGTATCCGACCCCGCGCACGGTCAGCACGATCTCCGGGTTCTCGGGATCCTTCTCGACCTTGGCGCGCAGTCGCTGCACGTGCACGTTCACCAGACGGGTGTCGGCGGCGTGCCGGTAACCCCAGACCTGTTCGAGCAGTACCTCGCGGGTGAACACCTGACGCGGCTTGCGCGCGAGCGCGACCAGCAGGTCGAACTCCAGTGGGGTGAGCGAGATCTGCGCGGGGCCGCGGGTCACCTTGTGCGCGGGCACGTCGATGACGATGTCGGCGATCGAAAGCAGCTCGGCGGGCTCGTCCTCGGTGCGGCGCAGGCGCGCTCGCACGCGGGCGACGAGTTCCTTGGGCTTGAAGGGTTTGACGATGTAGTCGTCGGCACCGGACTCCAGGCCGAGAACTACATCGACCGTATCGGTCTTGGCGGTGAGCATGACGATCGGAACGCCGGAATCGGCCCGCAGCACGCGGCATACGTCGATGCCGTTCATGCCGGGCAGCATCAGGTCCAGCAGAACCAGGTCGGGGCGGATCTCCCGCACCGCTGACAGGGCCTGTGTGCCGTCGCCCACCACATGCGGGTCGAACCCTTCCCCGCGCAAGACGATGGTCAGCATCTCAGCGAGTGCCATATCGTCGTCGACGACCAGAATCTTGGGCTTCATAGTCCTATGTTGTCATCTCCATGGCCAGGATCGGGCTGCCACGCCATTAATGGTGTGAACCCGTCGCGTATCCAACCTTATCCGGCAAAGATTTCCGAGCAGAGGGTGAGTAACGCAGGCCTATCGTCATCGGATCGGTATGTCCACCACCGGCCGAACCAGTCGCGGTCGGCGAGTTCACGATAGACCTCGCCGGTGCGCTGCTGCAGACCGCCGTCCCGTTCGTAGGCATCGAGGGCGCGCGTGTCATCGAGTTCGCCACGGCGACGGGCACGTTCGGCCGCCACCTCGGTGGACACGTCGAGCAGTACCGTCAGATCCGGCGCCGGCAGTTCGAGCCTGCCGAACTCCAGATCGCCCACCCACGAAACGATTTCGCCATCGGCGTTCTGCTGCGCCCGCGCGGCCGAGTAGGCGGCGTTGGAGGCCACCCACCGGTCCAGAATCACGATGTCGTTGCCGCCCAACAGGTCCGACAGCTCCGCGCGCGCCGCGGCCCGGTCGAGCGCGAACATGATCGCCATCGCGTTGATCGACCCCGCGAGATCACCGTTGCCCCCGCGCAACGCCTCCGCGGCGAGATCGGCGTGGATCGAATGCCCGTACTGCGGAAAGGCCATACTGTCCGCCCGCAGCCCTTTGCCGGACAATTCGGCGATCAACCCATCGATCAGCGTCCGTTTTCCTGCCCCGTCGAGTCCCTCGACCGCAATCAGCACGCCCATGCGCAGCAGATTACCCGCAGATCACGGCACCGACCCGACCCCGGCCGTCCCACCCCGGAAACATGGTCTGGTCGGCGCCATCGCGGTCGACGAGGATTCTCGCCATGAGGTTGATTCTCCGCACCACGGCGGCCACGTTCGCCATCACCGCCGCCCTCGCCTGCGGTACCGCGACCGCGCAGGCCGCCGATCCTGTCCTTCCCCCCGACGCGGGGTCCTCCACGGCCTTCAATTCGGTGATGTGCGCGCTGCTCGGTATCAGCAGTGAACACAACATCTTCTGCACCGGCCCGATCCTCGGCTAGCGGGCGCGACCTCCCGATTTCCCGTCGCCGGTCGACCACCACGACGGGCAGCAACGCGATCACCAGCGGCACCGCCGGTGCGCTCGGCGCACCCGGCGTGCTGTGTTCGCTGGCGACGATGTCGGGCGTGTCACCGCAGAACACCTTCTGCCTGGGCTAATACCCCGGCTGAGGCCGAGACGACAGTGGCCCGCCGACCGGATGGTCGACGGGCCACTCTCATGTCTGAATCAGTAGCGGTAGTGGTCGGGCTTGTACGGGCCTTCCACGTCCACGTTGATGTACTCGGCCTGATCCTTGGTGAGCTTGGTCAGCGTGCCACCGAGGGCCTCGACGTGGATCTTGGCGACCTTCTCGTCGAGGTGCTTGGGCAGGCGGTAGACCTCGTTGTCGTACTCCTGCGGCTTGGTCCACAGCTCGACCTGCGCGATCACCTGGTTGGAGAAACTGTTCGACATCACGAACGACGGGTGGCCGGTCGCGTTGCCGAGGTTGAGCAGACGACCCTCCGACAGCAGGATGATCGCCTTGCCCGAATCGAAGGTCCACTCGTCGACCTGCGGCTTGATGTTGATCCGGGTCGCGCCCGAACGCTCCAGCGCCGCGATATCGATCTCGTTGTCGAAGTGGCCGATATTGCCCAGGATCGAGTGATCCTTCATCGCCTTCATGTGCTCGAGGGTGATGATGTCCTTGTTGCCGGTCGAGGTGATGACGATGTCGGCATCGCCGATCGCCTGCTCGACGGTGACCACGTCGTAGCCGTCCATCAGCGCCTGCAGCGCGTTGATCGGGTCGATCTCGGTGACCTGCACGCGCGCGCCCTGGCCCGCGAGCGACTCCGCGCAACCCTTACCGACGTCACCGTAACCGCAGATCAGCACCTTCTTGCCACCGATGAGCACATCGGTGCCACGGTTGATGCCGTCGATCAGCGAGTGGCGGGTGCCGTACTTGTTGTCGAACTTGGACTTGGTGACCGAGTCGTTGACGTTGATCGCCGGGAACACCAGCTCACCCGCGGCGGCGAACTGGTACAGGCGCAGCACGCCGGTGGTGGTCTCCTCGGTGACACCCTTGACCGACTCGGCGATGGTGCTCCACTTGGTCTTGTCGGCCTCGATGCTCTCGCGCAGCAGGTCGAGGAACACCGTGTACTCGGCGGAGTGGTCGGCGTCGGCGGGCGGAACCACACCGGCCTTCTCGAACTGCGCACCGCGCAGCACGAGCATGGTCGCGTCGCCGCCGTCGTCGAGGATCATGTTGGCCGGGGCGCCGGGCCAGGTCAGCATCTGCTCGGCGGCCCACCAGTACTCTTCGAGCGTCTCGCCCTTCCAGGCGAAGACCGGGATGCCTTTGGGCTCGTCGACGGTGCCGTTCGGGCCGACCACGATGGCGGCGGCGGCGTGGTCCTGGGTGGAGAAGATGTTGCAGGAGGCCCAGCGCACGTCGGCGCCCAGCGCTACGAGGGTTTCGATCAGGACGGCGGTCTGGACCGTCATGTGCAGCGATCCGGAGATTCGCGCGCCCTTCAGCGGCTGAACGTCGTGGTATTCACGACGCAGTGCCATCAGGCCCGGCATCTCGTGCTCGGCGAGGCGGATCTCCTTACGGCCGAATTCGGCCAGCGAGAGGTCTGCCACCTTGAAGTCGATGCCGTTGCGGACGTCGGGGGTGAGCTCGGTGCGCGCGGGGAGTTCTGAGGTCGTCACGGTGGCTAGGTTACCGGTTGGGGCCGCGCGAGTTCCCCGCTGTCGTCAAGGTCGAGCCTCAGGCCGCGGCGCGGTATCGGGCCAGCAACCGTCGCGGCTTGTCTGGCGCGACATTGGCCAGGCTCAGGTCGCCGCCGTAATGGGCCGCGACCCTGGGGTCCATCACCGCACGCCACAGCGGTGGGACGGCGGCCAGCAGGATCATGGTGGCGTACCCGGCGGGCAGCTGCGGCGCTTCCTCGGTGCTGCGCAGGGTCTGATAGCGCCGGCCCGGGTTGGCGTGGTGGTCGCTGTGGCGCTGCAGATGGAACAGGAAGATGTTGGTGACCAGGCGATCGGAGTTCCAGCTGTCACGCGGGGAGCACCGTTCGTAGCGGCCGTTGGGCTTGCGCGCGCGCAGCAGTCCGTAGTGCTCGACGTAGTTGACGGTCTCGAGCAGGCCGAAGCCGATCACGGCCTGGATGACCAGCCACGGCAGAATCGCCGGGCCGAAGACCAGGGTCAGCGAACCGAACAGCACCGCCGTCATCGCCCAGGCCTGCAGGATGTTGTTCTCGATACTCCACCAGCTGCGCCCCTGCCGGTACAGGCGCGCGCGCTCGAGTTGCATGGCCGACCGGAACCCGCCGAGCACGCTGCGCGGCAAGAATTCCCAGAGCGATTCACCCATCCGGGCACTGGCCGGATCCTCGGGCGTTGCCACCCGGGCGTGGTGTCCGCGATTGTGCTCGACGAAGAAGTGCCCGTACCCCGATTGGGCGAGCGCGATCTTCGACAGCAATTTTTCAGCACTCTCCACCCGATGGCCCAATTCGTGGGCGGCGTTGATGCCGATGCCGCTGACGAAGCCGACCGTGGCGGCCAAACCGAGCTTGTCGACGAGCGCCAGCTCGGGGCTCGTCCACATGAAGCAGGCCACGCCGAGGCTGATCATCTGGATCGGCAGGAACAGGTAGGTGCACCACCGGTAGTACCGGTCGGCGGAGAGCGCCGCGTAGTCCTCGTCGCGGGGATTGTTGCCGTCTTCGCCGACGATCCAGTCCAGCACCGGGATGGCGATCAGGACGATGACAGGCCCGATCCACCAGAACACTTCAGCCTTGGTATGGAACACCAGCTGGGAGGGCAACAGCGCGCACGCCGGGGCGATCAGCCCTAAAGCCCAGAGATACCGTTTGGGATCACGAAAACCCCCCGGTTTGCCAACCGTTTGCACACCCGCTCCGCTACAAAAAGACCGATCGTCGACCGATGTGAATACTGACAGACCATAGGCGCGTTACACAGCGGCAGATCCTCAAACGTGGTGACGGTTACACAGGAGCGAATCAGGGCTCGTGACTTCTCTCAGTGATCCAGCTCACCTGATGGGACGCGCATGCCCCGTACCTGCACAATCGCCTCCACGTACGGAGTGAGCAGGGCGCTCATCTCGGCGGGGGCGTCGCGCTCGGGGACCGGCGGGTTCGGGATATAGCTCAGCGCGATGCGCACGAGCGCGTGCGCGAGCACATCGGCCTCGGCCCGCGTCGCGTTCACCCAGCTGTGCATGAAGACCTCGGTCAACCGCGCGGTGGCGTGCTCGAGCAGCGGGGCCGCGTCGAGAGTGATCAACCGCAGCAGATCCGGCTTCATCTCCCCGCTCAGCAGCGAGCGGACCAAAGGGTCGCCCGCGGCGGAGAGAAAGAAGCCGGTCATTCCGACCTGGATCGCGGCCCGCGCGTCACCGGCATTGGCGTCGAGCGCCTCGCGCACGTGGTCGACGAGATCGTCGGCCAGGCGCAACGCGTAGGCCTGCGAAAGCCCCGCGCGCGAACCGAATTCGTTGTAGAGGGTCTGCCTGCTCACTCCCGCGCTGGCCGCGACGTCACCGAGGGTGACCTTGGACCAGTCACGCTCGGTGAGCAGTTCGCGCATCCCGTCCAGGACCGAGTTGCGCAGCAGTTCGCGCGCGGCCTCCTGGTACGGGACGCGCGAACCGGTGCGCGGGGTGCCCGCGACGCTCACGAACGTTCGATCTCGACCATGAAGAAGTCGGACTTGCGGGCACCGCAGTCCGGGCAGGTCCAGTCGTCGGCGATATCGTCCCAGCGGGTACCGGGGGCGATGCCGTCATCGGGCCAGCCCTGGGCCTCGTCGTATTCGAAACCGCACTGTGCGCACTGATACAGCTTGTAGTCGGTCACAGCGATTCTCCTACCGCCTCGAAGTCGATCTTCTCCCGCACCCCGCAGTCCGGACAGCACCAGTCGTCGGGGACGGCCGTCCACAGTGTGCCAGGCGGAAATCCTTCGCGTGGGGCACCTTTGGCTTCGTCGAAGACGAAATCGCATACCGGACATCTGTAGGCGCTCACGACCCGACCTCGGTTCCGTACTTTTCCAGCACCTGCTCCCGGCGCTTGGGTTCGATATTGGCGAGGGTGACGTCCCCGCCGTAGTGCGCGAGCACGCGCTTGTCCATCACCTTGCGCCAGATCGGCGGGAAGTAACCGAGCAGGATCATGCTGGCGTAGCCGCTGGGCAGGTTCGGCGCGCCGTCCCAGCTGCGCAGCGTCTGGTAGCGCCGGGTCGGGTACGCGTGATGGTCACTGTGGCGCTGCAGGTGATAGAGGAAGATGTTGGTGACGATGTGGTCGCTGTTCCAGCTGTG
Source organism: Nocardia sp. FBN12 (assembly GCF_050320175.1). GTDB lineage: Bacteria > Actinomycetota > Actinomycetes > Mycobacteriales > Mycobacteriaceae > Nocardia. The sequence goes on from NZ_CP190048.1 coordinate 4,712,712, forward strand.
CGCGGGTGCGGGGCGTTCGTAACGTCCGCTCGCGGTCTTCTGCCGGACCAGGCCGTAGTGCTCGAGATAGTTCACCGACTCGAGCAGACTGAAGCCGACGACTGCCTGCAGGATCAGGTACGGCAGCACCTCGATGCCGAACACGGCGATCAAGCCGAGCCACAACACCACCGACATCGCCCAGGCGTTGAGCACGTCGTTGCGCAGCGTCCACGGACTCTTCTCCAGCCGGCCCAGTCGTTCCTTCTCCAGATGCCAGGCCGAGCGCAGGCTGCCCCAGACCGTGCGCGGCCAGAAGGCCCAGAACGATTCGCCGATCCGCGAACTCGCGGGATCCTCCGGGGTGGCGACCCGGACGTGGTGACCGCGGTTGTGCTCGATGTAGAAGTGCCCGTAGAACGACTGCGCCAGCGCGATGCGCGCGAGCCAGCGTTCCAGTTCGACCTTCTTGTGGCCGAGTTCGTGCGCGGTGTTGATGCCGATGCCGCCGATCATGCCAACGCTGATCGCGATGCCGATCTTGTCGACCACATTGGCGCCACCGGGGAAGCCGAGCCAGTGCAGATTCGGCGCGGTGATGATGTAGCAGGCGAAGATCAGCGAGGCGTACTGGAACGGCAGGTACAGGTAGGTGAGGTAGCGGTAGTACTTGTCGTTCTCCAGGTACTCCATCACCTCGTCGGGCGGATTGTTGCCGTCCGGACCGAAGAACAGGTCCGCGAGCGGGATCACGAGGTAGACCAGCACGGGGCCGAGCCAGAACGGGATCTCGGCGATGCGGTGCCAGCCGAGTTGGTTGAGGCCCCAGATCAGGGGGATCGCGATCGTGAACAGGCCGGTCGGGGCGAACAGGCCCCACAGCCACAAATATCGCTTGGAATCTCGCCATTGCGGCGGCGCGACCCGCTGCTCGGACGCGTTGGCATCAGTCGACATCATCGTCTCCAGTTCCGAGGCACATCTCACACCTGTGATGTGCGTAACTCTCTGTCACAGACGATATGTCCGGATGCGTCCGCTGTCTAGACAAATTTGCCGATTTGTAAAGCAGTGTCGGTCCGATAACGCCGACGGCGACCGTGCCCGAACTGGACACGGTCGCCGTCGTTACAGGTCAGTGACCTATTCAGGGGCCTTTACATTCGGCCTCTGACCGGAAGCAGCACGTCCGCGCCCGGTGGTAGCCCGTCGACCGGCCACCACCGCAGATCGGTCGATTCGGCGCTGCGCACCGGGACCGCGTTCGGCGGTGCCACGATCTCGAAGAGCAGGTCGAGATGCCGCGTCGGGACGCCGAGCGAGCAGGTGATCGGGTGCGCCTGCGCGCCGTAGAGACCGGGCGTGAGAACCAGGTCGGGGATGCCCGATTCCTCCACGGCCTCGCGCAGCGCCGCGTCCGGCACGGTCTTGTCATCGGGTTCGCAGTGACCGCCGAGCTGGATCCAGCGGCCGACGCGCGGGTGCAGGGTGAGCAGGATGTCGCGGCGATCGTGCGACAGCACGATGGCCGACGCGGTGATGTGGCCGGGGGCGTGTTCACGCAGGCAGCCGCGAGGCGCCGAGCCGAGGAAGGCCAGAATCGCTTCGCGCAGTGAGCGATCCGGGTTCGTGTCCGGCTCCCACTCGGTGAGCAATTCGGTCGCCGAGGCATGCAGCGATTCCGCGCTCATCGGACCAGCTCCGTCACCGCGGCGCGCGTCACCACGCCGGGCGTCGGCTGTGCGGCATGTGCCGACTCCGCGGTCGCCGCACGCAGCTCCGACGCGGCGGCGAGCGCCTTCGCGCTCACAGCTCTACCAGCCCAGCGCCGGCCGGTCCGACGGTGCGCGGGACAGGCTCTTCGAGTGGATGACCGATCGCGATGGCGCCCAACGGCATCCAGTCCTCGTCGAGCCCGAGGACCTCGCGCACGATCTCGGGCGCGAAGATGGTCGAGCCGATCCAGCAGCTGCCGAGTCCGTCGGCGGCCAGCGCGACCAGCAGACCCTGCACCGCCGCGCCGACGGCCACCGTGAACATCGTCTGCTCGGCGGCCTGACGGCGAGCGTCGGGATAGTCGTGGGCGCCGTCGGGCACGCAGAACGGGATGATCACCTCCGGCGCGTCGAAAAGGATACGACCGCGCGCGATTCGACGTCGCACGCGTTCGGCATCGAGCCCGTCGGCGGTGAGGTCGGCGCTCCACTTCTCGGCCATGGCCTCGAGCAGCTGTGCCCGCAGCGTCGCCTTGCGCAGCCAGACGAAACGCACCGGGCGGGTGTGGTGCGGGGCAGGCGCGGTGAGGCCGACCGCGACGGCGGCGCGGATCCGTGCCGGGTCCACGGCGTCGCCGGCGAAGGCACGCACCGAACGGCGCAGCGGCACAGCCTCTTTGCGCCCCTGCTCGAGCGCTTCGGCGGTGCCGAGCCAGAACAGGTCGTCGACGCCACCGCGCAGCAGCGCGGCCGCGGTCGAACCGTCGTCGTCGGTCCGCAGCCCGCGCACCACCGCCACCGGGACGCCGCCGAGCTTGCCCTTGACCAGGTCGGCGGCCGCGGCGAGTTCGTCGGCGATGGCCACCTGGGTGACGTGTAGTTCGTTGCCCTGCCCGTCGACGGCGCCGTCGTAGTCGTGCAGCACACGCAGCCCGGCCGAACCGATGGCGGCGTCGATCTGGCCGTTGCGCCAGGCCCGGCCCATGGTGTCGGTGATGACCACGGCCACGTCGACGCCCAACCGCTGGGCGAGCGCGGTACGCAAAGCCTTCGCGCTGCCGTCGGGATCGACCGGCAGCAGCACCAATTCGCCCTCGGCCACGTTCGAGCCGTCGACCCCGGAGGCCGCCTGCACGATGCCGAGCCGGTTCTCGGTGATGAGGGTGCGGCCCTTGCGCGCGAGCACCCGAACGGCTTCGTCCTCGACGAGCTGGCGACGCACGGTGTCGCGTTCGTCGGGGTCGATCGGCGCGGCCACGATGCGACCCTCCACCTTCGACACGATCTTGCTGGTGACCACCACGACGTCGCCATCGGCGAGCCAGGGCGCTTGCGCCGCAAGATGTTCGGCGAGATCATCGCCCGGCCGGAACTCCGGCAGCCCCGGCACCGGCAGAATCCGGAGTTCGTCGGCGGCATGGTCGGGCAACGCGCCACGACTGTCACCAGCCAGTGGCTGCGACGCTTCCTGGCGAATCTCGCTCATGCCTTCACTCCCGCCAATTCCAGTGCGGCGCGCGCCATTTCAGCGGTCGCCTCGGGGTCGCTCATCAGCAGCGGCACACTGCGCACCTCGACGCCGGGAACCTCCGCGGAGTCGGTGGAGTGCACCAGCCAGCCGTCGAGGATGCCGGTGGCCGAGCGCGCACCGTAGTGACGCCCGATGGCCTCGGCCGTCGACTCGACCCCGATCGCCGATAGGCACTCATCGGCCATGCCGCGCAACGGCTTTCCGTCGATCACCGGCGAGAGCCCGATGACCTTGGCCTCGGTGGTGCGCAGCGCGCCCCTGATTCCGGGCACGGCGAGGATCGCGCCGATGCTCACCACGGGGTTCGACGGGGCCAATAACACGGCGTCAGCGGCGCCTATGATTTCGGTCACATTCGGCGCCGGGGAGGCTTGCTCGGCACCGATCGAGGCAAATCCGTGCGTCGGGAGGGCCGCGCGGTACCGCACCCACCACTCCTGAAAATGGATCGCGCGACGTTCGCCAGCATTGTCGGGATCGCTGACCACCACGTGGGTTTCGCAGCGATCGTCGGTAGCCGGGATCAGCCGCACCCCCGGTTGCCACCGATTGCACAGCGCTTCGGTGACCGCGGACAGCGGATATCCGGCGCGCAGCATTTCGGTGCGAATGAGGTGGGTGGCGATATCGCGATCGCCGAGGCCGAACCAATCGGGCTGGGCGTTGTATTTCGCCAGCTCCTCTTTCGCGTGCCAGGTTTCGTCGGCGTGGCCCCAGCCGCGCTCGGTATCGATGCCACCGCCGAGGGTGTACATGCAGGTGTCGAGGTCGGGACAGATGCGAAGGCCGTGCATCCAGACGTCGTCGCCGACGTTGACGACAGCGGAGATGTCGGCCTCGGGCAGCAGCTGCCGGACGCCTTGGAGGAACCGGGCACCGCCGACGCCGCCGACGAGTACGGCGATCTTGGGCTCGCGCACCGAGTGTTGTGCAGTCACAAGGTCACAGCCTAGTGACCGAGGGTTGCCGACTGATTTCGCGCCGAATTCCAGCGAAGTTGCTGATCATTTGCCACAGCACATAACAAGATCAACACGAAAGGCGGGTGCGGAGTGTAACGGAAGGGTGACGGCGGGTTGACCACCGGCAAGTGCGGCGTGTCTAATCACAGACATGTCATTCCGGTCACCGCGAGAGGGCATAGCGCGGGGGCGTTTGCGAGAGGGTTCCAACTCGCCTGAAAAGGCCACCGCGCGAGGACTTGGCGCACGGGTGGGGTTGCGAGCGGGTTCCAACTCGCCGGAAGGCAGGCTCGGGGAAGCCCGCGAGACTACGTCGCGGTGTTGGGCCGTCGGGGTTGTATCTGGTCCGACGGAAAGAATCATTCTGCGCTAACACATAGTGAGGAGGCGGAACGATGACCGAAGATCTGGTCTCGCCGACCGATTCCACAGCAGGCGCAGCTCACGCTGTCTGCGCTGACATGAGCTGGCAGGAACCGGACGTGGTAAGCGAAGTCGCGGCTCCCCGGCTGAGTCTGGTCGTGCCGGGCTTCGACGAAATGTTCGAGTCGATCGAAGAGCAGTGGCAGGAACGTGCCCTCTGCGCTCAGACCGACCCCGAGGCGTTCTTCCCCGAGAAGGGCGGCTCCACGCGTGAGGCCAAGCGAATCTGCTTGGGCTGTGAAGTACGTGACCAGTGCCTGGAATACGCACTGGCACATGATGAACGCTTCGGCATCTGGGGCGGTCTCTCGGAACGAGAGCGTCGCAGGCTGAAGCGCGGAATCGGTTAAGTGACTGTTCGAAAGTAGACTCTCTCCAGGCCTGGCCCGGAGCCACGCAGGCGCAGTACGTCGGTGTCTCCGGGCGAACGCCCTTGTTGATCTTCACGGTGCAGGCGAGAGAGGTGAAAGACCCATGGCACGTTCCCGGCGTCATTCCCCGGCACCCACCGCCCGTTCGGTGACCCGCCGCGGCCGCGGTGTTCGTGGCCCCATGCTCCCGCCGACGGTGCCCGCGTGGCGCACCAGAGGGCAGAAATTCGATCGGCTCGTGCTCGAGGCCTTCGCTCCGCTGGACACCCGCTGGCACGATCGCCTCACCAAGCTCGATATCGCCGTCGACGATGTGCCGAAAATCCGTCCGCTGCATCCTGATTCGGTCACCTGGCCGGACGAGGTCGTGGCCGACGGCCCGGTGCCACTGTCGCGGCTCATCCCCGCCGGCGTCGACCGGCACGGTGCGGCCACTCGCGCCAGGGTGGTGTTGTTCCGCAAGCCGCTGGAATTGCGGGCGGCCGATCCGGACGATCTGGTCGAGTTGCTGCGCGAGGTACTCGTGCAGCAGATCGCGACCTACCTCGGCGTCGACCCCGATCTGATCGATCCCGAGCCCGAATAGGCCTCGCCCGCCGGTGCGCGCCAGACCGGCGAACGGTGCGCGACTGGGCCCTTTCCGGGCCCTTTTAGGGCGTGTCCGTCTCCACTTTCCGCGCGTGGAGGGCTAATCTCGACGTCGTGATCCCTATGCGTCGTTGCTGCCGACCCGGCTGCAAGAACCCGGCTGTAGCGACGCTGACTTATGTGTACTCCGACTCGACCGCCGTCGTCGGACCCCTGGCCACTGTCGCCGAACCGCATTCCTGGGATCTCTGCGAGACGCACGCCTGCCGCATCACCGCGCCCAAGGGCTGGGAACTGGTCCGCCACGAAGGCGGCTTCTCCTCGAGCACACCCGACGACGACGATCTGACGGCACTGGCCGAAGCGGTCCGCGAAGCGGGCCTACGCCGCCGCCCCGCCGAACCCGACCAGCCGGGCTACCGCGACAACGCCCCCGCCGCCCCACGCACCGCGCGCACGGGCCGCCGCGGCCACCTCCGCGTTCTCCCGGACCCCTGACCCAGCCGAGCGCTCCCCACGCAGGACCTGCCGAACACGGTCGAGCTAGGCGGACCTGTACGGCCGAAGTCGCGGAGAGGCGGATAGGCTTGTGCGCATGACGACCCTCGCGCGCTCTGGCGAACTCGTGAATGCCGTGATCAAGGCTTATGACGTCCGCGGGGTGGTGGGCGAGCAGATCGACGAGGCGTTCGTCAGCGACGTAGGCGCTTCCTTCGCCCGCCTGATGCGCGCCGAGGGTGCCGAGCGCGTCGTGATCGGCCATGACATGCGCGAATCCTCCCCCGCCCTCGCTGCGGCTTTCGCGCAGGGCGTGCAGGTCCAGGGCCTCGATGTGGTGCACATCGGCCTCGCTTCCACCGACCAGCTCTACTTCGCCTCCGGCAAGCTCGGCTGTCCCGGCGCCATGTTCACCGCCAGCCACAATCCGGCGAAGTACAACGGCATCAAGCTGTGCCGCGCGAACGCCCTGCCGGTCGGCCAGGACACCGGGCTGGCGACCATCGCCGCCGAGGTCATCGAGGGCGTGCCCGCCTACGACGGCGCGCCCGGCGCGGCGACCACCACCGATCTGCTCGCGGACTACGCGACCTACCTGCGCGAACTGGTGAACCTCGACGAGATCCGCCCGCTCACCATCGCGGTCGACGCGGGCAACGGCATGGGTGGCCACACCGTGCCCGCCGTGCTCGGCACGCTCGGCCCGATCACGATCGTGCCGCTGTACTTCGAACTCGACGGCTCGTTCCCCAACCACGAGGCCAACCCCCTCGACCCGAAGAACCTCGTCGACCTGCAGGCACTTGTCCGTTCCAGCGGCGCCGACATCGGCCTTGCCTTCGACGGCGACGCCGACCGCTGCTTCGTCGTCGACGAGCGCGGCGAGCCGGTGTCCCCCTCGGCCATCACGGCCATCGTGGCGCAGCGTGAGCTGGCCAAGGAGCCGGGCGCGACGGTTATCCACAACCTGATCACCTCACGGGCGGTGCCCGAGCTGGTCGAGGAGCTGGGTGGCAAGCCGGTGCGTACCAGGGTCGGGCACTCGTTCATCAAGCAGGAGATGGCCTCGACCGGCGCGGTGTTCGGCGGCGAGCATTCGGCGCACTACTACTTCCGCGATTTCTGGGGTGCCGACTCGGGCATGCTGGCCGCGCTACACGTGCTGGCCGCGCTCGGCGAGGGCGAGCGGACCGTCTCGGATCTGATGGCCGCCTACGACGTGTACGCCGCCTCTGGCGAGATCAATTCGACCGTGTCCGATGCGGCCGATCGCACCGCCGCGGTGCTCGCCGCGTTCGCCGACCGCACCGAATCGGTCGACCGGATGGACGGCGTCACCGTCGATCTGGGCGAGCACGCCTGGTTCAACCTGCGCGCCTCGAACACCGAGCCGCTACTTCGACTCAATGTCGAGGCCGGATCGCAGGCCGAAGTAAACGCACTCGTGACCGAGATCCTGAGCATCGTCCGCGCCTGACTGGGAAGATGAAACCAGTACCCGTGGAATCACATGCCCGGTATTCGGCGACGGCGGATTACGAGCATTGCCGGTGCCCGGCTGGAATAGTGGAGTCACAGACGACACAGCGCGATGAGGGGAGGTGGATTCGGCGATGATCGCTGGAACACCGGTATTCGACCTCGACGACGCCGAGTCGCTGGCGGCGGCCGACACCGGCGGCGCCCTGCGCTCGGCTGCCTCGGGCGGCGCCCAGGTGCGGGCCACCGCCGCGGCGGTCGCCGAAACCTCGCTCATCGAACGGCTCGCCGACCTGCGCCCGCGCAGCCTGGTACTGGTCGCGGGCTCGGGTCGCGCCGCGCGCGCGGCCGGGCTGCTCGTCGCCACGCTCGGCGACCGCGCCGGGCTGCCGATCGTGGCCGTCACCGCGCTGCCGCCGTGGGTCGGCCCGCTGGATGTGGTGCTGGTAGCCGGCGACGACGCGGGTGATCCGCGCCTGATCGACGCCGTCGACCGTGCCCTGCGCCGCAGCGCCGAGGTGGTGATCGCCGCGCCCAACGAGGGTCCGTTGCGCGCGGTGGCCGCCGGTCGCGCGATCGTGCTCGAACCGCGGGTGCCCGTGCTCGACCACAATCGGCTGTTGCGTTTCCTCGCGGTCGGCATCGCGGTGTTGCGCGGTGTCGACGCCCAGCGCAGCGGCCCGGCCACGCCCGATCTCACCGCGCTGGCCGACATGCTCGACGCCGAAGCGTTACGCGACGGCCCGACCAACGAGGTCTTCCATAACCCGGCCAAGACCCTCGCCGCGCGCATGCACGGTGTCGGAGTCGTCCTCGCGGGCGACTCCCCCGCCGCGGTCGAACTGGCCGGGCACGGCGCCGAGGTGCTGCTGCAGTCCGCGGGCAGGCTGGCTTCGGCGGCCGATCTCGCCGACGCCGTCGCCGCGGTCGGTCGCCTGGCCGCGACCACCGGTGGCACCGCGCCCGGCTTCGATCCGCTGTTCCACGACGAGGAGCTCGACGGACCCGCCCCGGTCGACCGGGTACGGGTGCTGGCCTTGAGCGTGCACCCCGATCAGGCCGCCGCCCGGCGCAAGCTCGCGGTCTTCGAGGGCGCGGGCGCGGGCTTGGTCGACGCCGATCTGGTCCATGCCGACGTCGACGTGCTGCAATCCCAGCTCGCCGACCCCGGCGCCATGATCGAGCGAACGGCTGCCGAATCCGCCGCGGGGGGCGGACACGGCAGCGAACTCGAGCAGCTGGCCGTGCTCGCGCTGCGGCTGGACATGGCCGCTGCCTATCTTCGGCTGATCGGTGCGCGCGGTACCGCCGCGCCCGAACCGGATCGATATGACGGGGGACGCTACTAGTGCAGGAACTCGTTGGTGCGCTGCGTTCTTACGCATGGGGGTCGCGCACCGCGCTCGCTCAGCTGTGCGGAAGGCCGGTGCCCTCGGCCCATCCCGAGGCCGAACTCTGGTTCGGCGCGCACCCGGCCGATCCCGCGCAGGTGAAGCTGGACTCGGGCAACCGCTCGCTGCTCGAGGTACTCACCGCCGACCCGGCGGGTGAATTGGGCGCGGTGGCCGATACTTTCGGCACCCGGCTGCCGTTCCTGCTGAAAATCCTCGCGGCCGAGGAACCGCTGTCGCTGCAGGCGCACCCGAGCTCGGCGCAGGCCCAAGCCGGTTTCGAACGGGAGAACCGCACCGGGGTGGCGCTGGATTCACCGCTACGCAACTACCGCGACGACAGCCACAAGCCCGAACTCGTTGTCGCGCTGGAACGTTTCGAGGCGCTGGCCGGGTTCCGCGACCCGCACCGCACCGTCGACCTGTTGCGCGCACTCGACGTCCCCGGTCTCAATGTCTACGCCGAACTGCTTGCCGCCCAGCCTGATTCGGCCGGGCTGCGCACGCTGTTCACCACCTGGATCACGCTGCCGCCCGCCGCCTTGTCGAAGCTGCTGCCCACGGTGCTCGAGGGCTGTGTGCAGTACCTGTCCGGTAAGGGCGCGCGGGAGTTCACCGCCGAGGTGCGCACCGCGCTCGAACTGGCCGAGGTCTACCCCGGCGACGCGGGTGTCCTGGCCGCGCTACTGCTCAACCGGCTGACCCTCGAACCTGGTCAGGCGCTGTTCCTCGCGGCCGGCAATCTGCACGCCTATCTGCGTGGGGTCGGCGTGGAGATCATGGCCAACTCCGACAATGTGTTGCGCGGCGGGCTCACCCCCAAGCACGTCGATGTGCCGGAGTTGCTGCGCGTCCTGGATTTCGAGCCGATCGACCTGCCGGTGATCGAACCCGAACCCGGCGACGACGGCGGTATCCGATACCACACGCCCGCACCGGAATTCGCACTGTGCCGCTTCGACCTCGGCGCCGAGGCCGAGCCGGTCGTGCTCGCCGACGCCGGGCCGGGCATCGTGCTGTGCACCGCGGGCACGGTCGAGCTGTCCGAGAACGGACGCACTCTCATCGTCGAACGTGGCAGCGCTGCCTGGATCTCCGCCGCCGACACCGACATCAAGGCGCGCGCGCTGCGCGGCCCCGCTCAGCTGTTCAGCGCCTGCGTCGGGGACAACTGATACCGACACCCACTTTCGCGCCTGCATCCGATTAGGCTGTGGCGAGTCGTGTTCAGTGAGCAGAAGGGCGGGCCGGCATGTCGGCTGGTGGTGGCAAGAAGGCGATCCTCGCGGCGTTGACGGCCAATGCGGGGATCGCGGTGGCGAAGTTCATCGGCGCGTTCATCACAGGGTCGGCGTCGATGATGGCGGAGGGCGTGCACTCGGTCGCCGACACTTCGAACCAGGGCCTGCTGCTGTTCGGGCAGCGCGCCGCCGCCAAGGACGCCGACGAGCTGCACCAGTTCGGTTACGGCCGCAACCGCTACTTCTACTCGTTCGTCGTGGCGCTGGTGCTGTTCACCCTCGGCTCGGTGTTCGCGATCTACGAGGGCATCCACAAGATCCAGCATCCCGAGGAGCTGAGTCAGCCGATCGTCGCGGTGGTGATCCTGGTGATCGCGATCGGCCTGGAGACCTACAGCTTCCTCACCGCGGTGCGCGAATCCAGGCCGCTCAAGGGCAATGCGAGCTGGTGGCAGTTCATCCGCAACTCGCGCAGCCCCGAGCTGCCGGTAGTGCTGCTCGAGGACACCGGCGCGCTGGTCGGTCTCGTGCTCGCCCTCGGTGGCGTCGGACTCACCATGGTCACCGACGACCCGATCTTCGACGGCATCGGCACCCTGTCCATCGGCATCCTGCTCGGCATCATCGCGATCGTGCTGATCATCGAGATGAAGAGCCTGCTCATCGGCGAAGGCGCCACCCCCGAACAGGGTCGGGCCATCCGCGAGAACCTGGTCGACGGCACCAAGATCACCTCACTGATCCACCTCAAGACCCAGTACATCGGCCCGGACGAAATGCTGGTCGCCGCCAAGGTCGCCCTCGCCCCGAACCTGGGCATCGCCGATGTCGCCGAGGCCATCGACGCCGCCGAGATGCGCGTGCGCGCCGCGGTCCCCACCGCCCGCCTGATCTACCTCGAACCCGACCTCTACCGGGTCAAATAGCGGCTGGCGCCGCGGTTCGGTGCCGACGACACGGTGAACGAGGTCAGGCGTCTGGGCGGGCACCGGCGGTACGGTGCCCGGTATGGCCGAGCAGGGTGGAGACAGCAAGGTCGCGATCCTCGCCGCGCTCGGGGCGAACGCGGGGATCATGATCGCGAAGTTCATCGGCGCGTTCATCACCGGTTCGTCGTCGATGCTGGCCGAGGCGGTGCACTCGGTGGCCGACACCGGCAACGAGGCGCTGCTGCTGGTCGGACGTAATCGGGCCGAGCAGCCGGCGGACACGCTGCACCCGTTCGGATATTCGCGCAATCGGTACTTCTACTCGTTCGTCGTCGCGCTGGTGCTGTTCGTGATGGGCAGCCTGTTCGCGATCAACGAGGCGATCCACAAGATCCGGTTCCCGGAAGAGATCGAGTCGGCCTGGGTCGCGATCGCGATCCTCGGTGTGTCGCTGATTCTCGAAAGTGCCAGTTTCGTCACCGCGCGCAAGCAGTCGGCGCTGCTCAAAGGCAAGAGTTCGTGGTGGCACTTCATCCGCAACACTCGTAATCCCGAACTGCCGGTGGTGCTGCTCGAAGACGCGGGCGCGATCACCGGGCTGATGTTCGCGCTGGCCGGGGTGAGTCTGTCGATGATCACCGGCGACGCGGTGTGGGACGGCGTCGGGACCCTGTTCATCGGCCTGCTGCTCGGCGTGAACGCCGTGATCCTGATCGTGGAGACCAAGAGCCTGCTGATCGGTGAGGGCGCGACGGCCAAGGACGACACCGCGATTCGGTCGGCGCTGCTGGCCGATCCGCGGGTCGAGCGCGTCATCCGGATGCAGACCCAGTACCTCGGGCCACAGGATCTGCTGATCAACGCCAAGATCGCGCTGCACGCCGGCCTCGACATCACGCAGGTGGCCGAGGTGATCGACTCCGCGGACGACCGCATCCACGCCGCCGTGCCGAACACGAGCACGGTCTACCTGGAACCCGATGTTTTCAAGCCGGACAAGGTCCACGACGCGCCGATGAAGCCCTACCGGTAGGCCGGTGCCTCGCCGCGCAACAGGTCGAGCGGGTCGGTGACGATGCCGAAACGGTTGCGCAGCAAGTGTTTCGCCGCGTGCAAGCCAGGCATCCCGTGGACGCCGGGACCCGGCGGGGTCGACGACGAACACAGGTACGTGCCCGGAATCGGTGTGGCGTAAGGATTCCAGCGAGCGATCGGCCGGAACACGGTCTGGCGCGTAGTCATCGCGCCCGCCGAGATGTCACCGCCGATGTAGTTGGCGTTGTGATCGGGCATGAAAGCCGCCGGTCGCACATGTTCAGCGAGGATCAGGTCGCGGAAGCCGGGGGCGAAGCGCTCGACCTGGTCGATCACCTGGTCGCTGATATCGCGGTCGGTTCCGTTGGGGACGTGCGCGTAGGTGTACAGCGTGTGCTGGCCAGCGGGTGCGCGAGTGGGGTCGACCACGCCGGGCTGAATCGCCAGGACGAACGGCCGATCGGCGAATCTGCCGGTGGCGACCTGGTGTTCGGCGTGCATGGCTTCGGCTCTGGTGCCGACCAGGTGCAGAGTGCCTGCCAGGTCGGCGCCCGGCGCGGCCCACGGCACCGGCCCCGACAGCGCGAAGTCGACCTTGCAGGCGGCGTTGCCGTACTGGAAATGCCCGAGGCCGTTGCGGTATCGCGACGGCAGCCGGTCGCCGGCGATGCGAAGGAGTTCGGCGGGCGAGGTGTCGAACAGCACGGCGCGCGCGGTCGCGAGCTCGGCGAAATCGTCGACCCGATGCCCGGTGATCACCTCGCCACCGAGCCGTTCGATCTCGGCGATCATCGCGTTCGGGATGGCCTGGCTGCCACCGCGCGGAACCACCCAGCCTCCCGCGTGCGCGAGGGTGCCCAGCAGCAGTGCCGCGCCGACCGCGGGGAAGGCCCGCGGTGAGGTGATGGCGTGGGCGGCCACCCCGCTGAACATCGCGGGCGCGACGTCACCGTGGAAGCGGTTGTCGGACAACGGGGATGCCTGCTCGAGCAGCCGGGTCGCGAACTTGATGCCGGTGCCGACGTGCAGCGGTGGGTGCCGCAGATCCGACATGGCCAGGTCGACCACCTCGGGCCAGTGCTCGACCAGCGGCGCGAACAGGTCACGCCAGGCCCGGCCGTCGCGGCCGAGGTCGGCGACCGTGGATTCCAGGTTGCGCCAGGCCAGTCCGGCGATCCCCCCGTCGAGCGGGTGTGCGTAGGAGACGGTCGGAGCGAGCAGTTCGACACCGTGCGCCTCGAGATCGAACGCGCGAAAGAACGGTGATGCCAAGGCCATCGGATGCGCACCGGCACAGATGTCGTGATGGAAGCCGGGCAGCGTCAACTCGGCCGTACGCGATCCCCCGCCCGGCTGCTCCTGCGCTTCGAGAACCCGCACCGACAACCCGGCGCGAGCGGCGATCACCGCTGCGGCGAGTCCGTTCGGTCCCGACCCCACTACTACGACTTCCGCCATTGCCGTCCCTCCGCACGTGTGCCTACCTGCTCCAACTTACGCGGGGCCGGTCCGCGCGCCGATGAGGTTTCACTCACCGTGCCGAGTACCCGCTCAGCGCCGAGCGCTATCGGTGACGGGCCCGGCAAGGTCTCCGCTGCCTGTCTGCGCTGGGGCGGGGCCCGCGCCAGCGCGCCGGCGCTCGATCTACACAGCCCCGTCGACGAGCAGGGCGATACGCCGTTCTCTCAGATCAGGGCGCAGCCGGCCGTTGCGCTCCAGCGTCGCGAGGCCGTGCAGGGAGGCCCAGGCGACTTCGGTGCGGGCCCCGAGTTCGTCGCCTTCGGCGTACGGGGTGAACATCGCTTCGAGTCCCGCGAAGGCGTCGCGCAGTGGCTGCGGAGCGTTGAGGCCGAATTCGAGGTCGGTCTTCTGCTCGAAGATGGCGTCGTAGCGGGCCGGGTTGTCGGTGGCGAAGTCGAGGTAGGCGCGGGCGACATTGGCGACGACCTCGGAGTGGGTGGTCGCGGCCGCCCTGGCCAGCTTCAGTTTCTCGGCGAACTCGGTGCAGCCCTGCAGGGCCACGGCGCCGACGATCGCCGCCTTGTTCGCGAAGTGGCTGTAGAGCACGGGCTGGCTGTATTCGATGCGGTCGGCCAGTTTTCGGATGGTGACCGCGTCCCAGCCGTCCGCTTCGGCCATCTCGCGTGCGGCGTCGATGATCCGCTGATGGCGTTCGGCGCGGTCGCGTTCCTTGCGTTGCTGCGTACTCATGCTTGAAATTCTAGCAGCGCTAGACAAGGTAGCGAGGCTGAGTTATGGTTCTTCTAACACCTAGCGCCGCTAGTTTTCAGAGCACAGTGAAAGATTCAGGAGCACACCATGACCACCTCGCGCATCGCCACCGCCCTCTCCCTGCTCGGCGGGCTCTTCATCATCTACGTCGGCATCAACTACCTGATCGCCCCGGAGGCGACGGCCGCGGGCTTCGGCCTCCCCGCGGTACCCCAGGGCGACGCGGTGGCGTTCCTGAACCTCAAGGGCGTCCGCGACATCGTCAGCGGCCTGGTGATCCTCGGCCTGCTGGCCACCAAGCAACGCTTCGCCCTCGGCGTCGCCATGCTGGCCACCTCGCTCACCCCGTTCGGGGACATGGCCACCGTCCTGAGCTGGCACGGCTCCACCGCCACCGCCTTCGGTGTCCACGGCTTCACCGCGGTACTGGTCGCACTGGCCGGCGTGCTGCTCATCCGTGAACGCCGTGTGAGCTCGACCGAACGCCAGCTCGTCACAGCCTGACGATGAATTCTGTCCCGCCGCACCGTCTTCACCGATAACGAACACCCGTCGAGGAGGAACCACCATGGCGAACGCGCCGCACGGACCCGCGTCCTACTTCCCCACCATCGAGACCAAGTACGGGCGCTCCGTCGACGAGTGGTTCACCCTCCTCGACGCGGCCGAGCCAACCGGGCACACGGCACTGGTCACCTGGCTGAAGTCAGAACACGGCCTCGGCCACGGCCACGCCACCGCCCTCGTGCAGTTCCACCTCAACCCGGGCAAGTGGTCCAGGATTTGACTCCCCCAGTCGGCATACGATTCGGATCACGGAGCCCCTGCTCGAGAATCTGACCCGATGAATCACCGAAAAGGCCCCGCGAGTTCTCATCGCGGGGCCTTTCGGCTGTCTCACTGCGCGTCGACAGCCTGTACTGGAACAGGTTTCGTGATGTCGACCGGGTGGTCGACATCGTGGTCGTCAACCATCGTCTCCTCGTCGAACGGCAGTTCACGGTCGAGCACCCGCCGGGTCCGGTCCGCGTCGACCGTCTTGGTCCAGGTTCCGATGAGCAGCGTCGCCACCGCGTTACCCGAGAAGTTGGTCAGGGCACGGGCTTCGGACATGAAGCGGTCGATGCCGACGATGAGGCCGACGCCGTCCAGCAGGTCGGGGCGGTGGCTCTGCAGGCCGCCGGCGAGGGTGGCCAGGCCGGCGCCGGTGACGCCCGCGGCGCCCTTGGACGCGATGATCATGAACAGCAGCAGGCCGATCTGTTCGCCGAGGTTCAGCGGTTTGCCCATGGCGTCGGCGATGAAGATCGAGGCCATCGTGAGGTAGATGGCGGTGCCGTCGAGGTTGAACGAATAGCCGGTCGGCACAACAACACCCACTGTCGTCTTCTCCACGCCCGCGTGTTCCATCTTGGCGATCAGTCGCGGCAGCGCGGACTCCGACGACGAGGTCGCCACGATCAGCAGGTACTCGCGCGACAGGTACCGGCACAGCTTCAGGATCGAGACGCCCGAGACCATGCGCAGGATCACGCCGAGCACACCGAACACGAACACCAGACACGTCAGGTAGAACGCGATCATCAGCGTCGCCAGCTGCACCACCGCAGACCAGCCGGTGCGGCCGACCACGTTGGCGATCGCGCCGAACGCGCCGATCGGGGCCAGCCACAGGATCATCGACAGGATCCGGAAGACAAGTTTCTGCATCAGCGAGACCGCTCGCAGGATCGGTGCGCCTGTCTCGCCCATCGCCTGCACGGCGAACCCGACCAGCAACGCGACGAACAGTGCTTGCAGCACGCTGCCCGCGGTCAGCGAGGACACCAGCGTGGTCGGCACGATGTTCTGGATGAAGTCCCACGTGCCGCCCGCGCTGTGCGCCTGATCGGCGTACTTCGCACCCGCGCCCGAGGCCGTGACGTTGAGCCCCTCGCCCGGATCGATCAGGTTGCCGACCACGAGCCCGATGCCGAGCGCGACCGTCGACATCGCCAGGAAATAGCCGATGGCCAGGCCACCGACTTTGCCGACGGTGGCGGCCGCGCGGACCGACCCGATGCCCAGGACTATCGTGCAGAAGATCACCGGCGCGATCATCATCTTGATCAGGTTCACGAACAGGGTGCCGAGCGGCGCCAGTGACTGACCGAATTCCGGTGCTACCCGGCCGACAATGACGCCGGCCACGACGGCGACGATCACCGCGATATACAGCCAATGGGTATGGTCGCGTTTCCGTGGTGCGGTGGTATCGCTCATGCCGACGAGCATGAGGAACTATTGTGACGGCCGTCACTTTGTTCCATAAGGTTCATATCGGTGCATAACGTTCAGAAATCCAGGTCGGAGGCAAGAGGTGCGACGAGGACGACTGTCGCTCGCGGGACAGGCCTTCGTATGGCAGCTGGTGGTGCTCGCGCTGCTCATCGCCGTCGGCACGATCCTGGCCGTGCTCGATGCCAGACGCGACCATGATCTGGCCGCGGAAATGCAGGTCAGGGATGTCGCGGTGACGGTGGCGCGGTCGCCGTCGACTCTGGCCGCGGTGAACTCGCCCTACCCGAGCGGGCTGCTGCAGCCGACCACCGAGCGGATCAGAGCGGCCACCGGCATGGACTTCATCGTCGTGATGGCGCCCGACCGCACGCGCTACACCCACACCAACCCCGACCTGATCGGCAAGCCGTTCGTCGGCAGCATCGACGGTGCGCTGGCAGGCCAGACGCTGACCGAGACCTTCACCGGCACCCTCGGCCCCTCGATCCGCGCGGTCACTCCGGTCTACGACAACGGCCGGGTGGTCGCGCTGGTCTCGGCGGGGGTCACCCGCGCCAAGATCAGCACCCAGGTCGCCACCCAGCTGCCCCTGATCCTCGGGGTGGCCGCGATGGGTCTCGCGTTGGCCGCGCTGTCGTCGTTCCTGATCAGCCGCAGGCTGCGCCGCCAGACCCACGGGCTGGCCCCCGACGAGCTGCGCGCGCTCTACGAGCACCACGACGCGGTCCTGCACTCCGTGCACGAAGGGTTGGTGGTGTTCGGTGCCCAAGCCGAGGCGGCGGAGGTGGTCAACGATCAGGCGCGCACCCTGCTGGACCTGCCCGACGGGCCGGTCCTCCGCAGCGACCTGCCGGTTTCGCTGCAGCAGATGAGCGGTGGCGTGGTGCGCGACGAGACGCACGTGACCACCGACCGCATCCTGCTGGTCAACCAGGACCTGGTGAGCTGGGAGGGCCGCGAGATCGGCACCGTGCTCACCATCCGCGATCAGACCGAACTGCGCGCGGTGCTGGGTGAGCTCGACTCGGTGCGCGGCTTCGCCGAATCGCTGCGCGCCCAGGCCCACGAGGCGGCCAACCGGCTGCACACCGTGGTCACCATGGTCGAGCTGGGCCGCCCCGATGAGGCGGTGGCCTTCGCGACCGAGGAACTCCAGCTCTCACAGGTCCTGATCGACCGGTTGCTGGCCGCTGTCGGTGACGCGGCGCTGGCCGCGCTGCTGCTCGGCAAGGTCGACCAGGCCGCCGAGCGCGGCGTGAGCCTGGCCATCAGCGAGGACACCGCGCTGGACTCCACCGATCCGCTCTCGGCGCACGAGACCGTGACCCTGGTCGGCAACCTGATCGACAATGCGATCGATGCGGCCGCGGGCACTGTCGACAAGCGCGTCGAGGTGTCGGTGTGTCACCGCGACGGCGCGCTGTGGGTGCAGGTGTCCGACAGCGGGCCCGGTATGTCGGCCCAGATGTTCTCGCGGGCCGCCGAACGCGGCTACACCACGAAATCCGACCACGCGGGCCTCGGCCTCGCTCTGGTGCACCGCCTCGTCGATCGACATCGCGGCACCATCACCACCACGGCCGCACCACACAGCGCGGTCATCGTTCGCATTCCGCTGAGGGAGAAACCATGATCCGGGTCCTGATCGTCGAGGACGAGCCGTTGATCGCCCAGGCCCATCGGGCCTATCTCGAACGGCTCGACGGTTTCGTCACCGGTGGGCTCGTGCACACCGGGCGCGACGCGCTGCGGGTGGCGGCCGAGGCGATCGCCGACGGCAATCCGTTCCACCTGGTGTTGATGGATATCGGGCTGCCCGATATCAGCGGGCTCGATGTGGCCGCCGCGCTCAACGGGCTCACGCCCCGTCCCGATGTCATCGCGATCACCTCGGCGCGCGAGCTGAACATGGTGCGCAGCGCGGTGGCGCACGGTGTGGTGCTGTACCTGCTCAAGCCCTTCACCTTCGCCGCCTTCCGCGAAAAGCTGGAACGTTACCGCGATTTCAACACCGCGCTGCCCGCGGGCGAGGCGGCACTGTCGCAGTACGACATCGACCGCGCGCTCGGCGCGCTGCGCACCGCCGACCAGAAGGCCGGCGCGCCGAAAGGCGTTGTGCAGCACACCCTCGAGGAGGTCTCACGGGCGGTGCGCGCGACCGAGACCGGCATCACGGCCACCGATGCCGCTGCCGTCGTTGGTGTTTCGCGCATCACCGCGTGGCGATACCTCGAGAAGCTCGCCGACGACGGACTCGCCGAACGCCGTGCCGATTACGGGCGCGCAGGTCGCCCGAAGACCCGCTACCGCTGGCGCGCGAGCACGTAGGCGACCGAGCGGGGCTTCGTTACGAACGAAACCCATTCGACCGGACCGGGACTCACCAGCGCCCCCGAGCCCGACGATCGCCACCGACTCAGGCGGGACGCGAGGCACCTGCCAAGTCGTCGGGCGCCGGCGTTCGCGCGACAGGTCCGAGGTCGACCGGCATATGTTCGAAACCGTGCAGCGTGAACAGGTTTCGACGCGTCGGCTCGCCACGTAACCGCAGGTTCGGGTAACGGGTGTAGAGCGCGCGCAGGGCATGGACCGCTTCCATCCGGGCCAGGCTCGCACCGAGGCAGGCGTGGATGCCGCTGCTGAACGCCACGTGCTCCCTGAGATTGGGGCGGTCGATGTCGAAGCGGTGCGGGTCGGGGAAGACGGCCGGGTCACGGTTTGCCCCGGCCAGCGACAGGATCACCGTCGTCTGCGCCCGCACCAGGCCGCCCTCGATCTCGACATCCTCCAGCGCCTGGCGCGCGGTGGTCTGCACCGGCGGATCGAAGCGCAGCGTCTCCTCCACCACATCGGGCCAGCGTTGCGGATCGTCCTGCGCGAGCGCGAGCTGATCGGGGTACGCCGACAGCGCGGCCACCGCGTTGCCGATCAGATTGACCGTCGTCTCGAAACCCGCGCCCATCAGCAGACTCGCGCCCGCCTGCAGTTCCGCCAGGTTCAGCTCGCCCGAACTGACCAGGGTGGACAGGATGTCCTCGCCCGGCGCCCGGCGCAGGGTGGCGATGTGGTCGGCGAGGAAGTCGTCCATCTCCTCGATCGCGCGCATCGCGCCACGGTAGGACCGCCACGACGTGCCGATGTCGAGCAGGGGTGTCACCTTGTCGCCCCAATCGAGGAACCTGTCCCGGTCCGCGGGCGCGAAGCCGAGCATTTCGGCGATGATCGCGATCGGCACCTTGGCGGCGAAATCGGTGATCAGGTCGACCGATCCGTCGGCGGGCATCGCGTCGAGGAGTTCGGCGGTGACCACCTCCACCCGGTCCCGCAGCCTGGAGATGGCGCGCGGGGTGAACGCCGAGGCCACCGGCTTGCGCATGCGCGTGTGGTCGGGCGGGTTGATGACCAGCATCGACGGGGGCTCGACCGGGTTGGGTGGCACCGTGACCCGCTCGGCGAGCTTGCGCCACGGGGTGGGCAGATCGTTGCCGAGGGCGGGCCGCACGCCGAATCTGGGGTCGCGCAGAATCGCCCGAACCGGCGCGTGATCGAACGCGGCGTAGGACAGTGGCGTTTTGCGCAATCCGCCCGACCCGCGCAGTTCATCGATCAGCGGATAGGGATCGTGCAATCCCCGCCGACCGCTCAGCAACGTCGCGAACGGATCACCGCGACGCACCTGCCAGCGCAGGATCGCGCGCGGTGCCCCGTGTTCGGCCGACCATCGAACCCAGTACTGCGCGAACATCGCCACCCCTACCGTCGAAGCCGAGAACTTGCTTCCACAGTACGGAGCGGGTGTGACACGCGACACGTTCCCGAGGCGGAGCCGAACCAATACCCAGGTAGGAGCTAGCGGCGGACGGTCACCTTCTCGGTGACGACCCGATGCTCGATCGCACCCGGATCCGGATTGACGACCTGCACCAGCGAAGCCCCCGCGAACAGCACCGCGACGAACCCGTCGATCACTTCCTCGACCGTCTCCCACGGCGTACTCGAAAGCACCCGATCGCCTGCGGAAAACCCTTGCAGTGCGGCTGATTTCCGGGCCGTGGCCAGCACTTCGCTCACCGAGAGACCGTCGAGCGCCGCCCGGAAACCGCCGGGCAGGAACTGATCACCGTGCACCCGCACCGCGGTCGCGAAATCGGTGACGCCGACCGGAACGTCGCGGACCGGCGTTCCCATCGCGTCCAGCGACAGCACCGCCACCTCGTCGACACCATCGGCATCGTCGAGCCGGTCGGGTGTGACCAGCGCGAGGTCGGCATCGGGATCGGGTGTGAGCACCACTTCGGTTCCCGCCCACCAGCATCCGAGCAGCACCGCGGCGGTCTGCCAGTGCGCGGGCAACAGCACCGCCACCCTGGCGCCGGGGGTGAGCGCGAATTCGTCGCGGATCAGGTTCGCGGTCTTGGCGGCCCAGTTGGCCAACGTCAGCCCCGACAGTTCGATCCGGGCGCCGGTGGCGTCGTCGTACCAGGTGACGCGCGGTCCGGCGGGATCGCGTTCCAGAATCGGGTCGAGGAGGGCGTCGGTCAGGGTCGAGTTCGGCTCACGCATGGGTCAATTCACACATTTCGGTCCGTTCTGGCCTGCGTCGATCGGCGGGGCGGGCGGTATCGGTGTCGCGGTCGCAGTCGCGCCTGCATCGAACATGCCTGCCGCGGCTGAGCCCGGACCAGAGTAGTCGCTCGCCAGCACCACGCTCACCGTATCCGCCGACAGCGACGGATCCGCGACCACGGTGAGACCACCGAGCGCCTCGGCGACCGCCGCCGCCTTCGGATTGTCGGCGTCCGCGGCCAGCACCCGGCTCGAGCTCACGCTGCCGCCGGTGTAGTTGCCGACCGTGCCTTCCTTGAATCCCTTGCCCGTCAGCGCCGTCGACACCTTGCCCGCGAGCCCGGTGGCACCGCCCGCGTTGAGCACGCTCACCGTCACCGTCGACGGGTCGAGTTTCGGTCCGTCGTCGGCCTTCTCCTCGCCGACGAGCCCGGCGACGAAGCTCTGCACCGTCTTCGGATCGACCTTGACCACCGATTCCCCGTCCGAGGTCATGCTGTTGAGGTCGGAGACGGGAACGGTCTCGAATGCCACCTTGCCGCCGGACAGATCCTTGAGCTGCTGCAGGAAAGCCAGCACGTCCCAGTCCTCGTCGAGCACGACGGTGCGCCCGACCGCCTCGCTGATCTCGCTGAGCTTGCCCGGATTGGCGAGGGTCTTGGCATTGAGCATCTGGCCGACGAGTTGCGCCATGAACACCTGCTGACGCACGATCCGGTCGATGTCACCGCGTTCGAGGTCATGGCGCTGACGCACGAAGCTCAACGCCTCCTGACCGTCGAGACGCTGGCGCCCGGCGGGGAAGTCCGCGCCCGACATCGGTTCGTCCACCGCCTGATTCAGGCACACCTCGACACCGCCGACCGAGTCGGTGAGCAGCACGAAGCCGAGCAGGCTCACCTCGGCGTAGTGGTCGACGCTGATGCCGGTCAGGTTGGCCACCGATTTGATCAGCGCCTGCCGTCCCGCCTTGGTCGACTCGCGTTCCGCCTCGGCCTCGGACTTGCCGTCGGCGAGCAGTTCGGCGCGTTCGGTCTCCTTGGTCGAGCCGTACGCGGAGTTGATCTTGGCCTTGCCCTGGCCGCCGCCGATATCGACGTAGGAGTCGCGCGGGATGGAAATCGCGGTGGCCGAACGGCCGTCGTTGGGGACGCGGATCAACACGATGGTGTCGGTGTTGGTGCCCACCTCGTCGCCCGCGTGCAGCATGGCGCGTTCGGCTGTGGTGAGCGGATTGCCGTGCGCGTCGGTACGGCTGTCCACGCCGACCAGCAGGATGTCGACGGCGCCGTCGCGGCCACCCCCGAGACCGAGGCCACCGATCCGGTCGATATTGGCGATCAGGTTGTCGACACTGCGCCAGGCGAATCCGGTGAGGCACAGGACCAAGACCGCCGAGATCGCCACCATCAATTTGGCCGGGCCGAAGGTGCCCGCAGGCGCGCTGACCGGCCTAGTCGACTCTCGCACTCGTGCATCCTCTCGACGAACTCCGCGCCCGGTCCGCTCTTCCCCCCGGCAAACACCGCCGTGTCGTTGGCCCGGGCTCGTCCTCGGATACCGGCCATCACAGGCTAACCATTAGTTACCACACCGAGGCCCAACCGCAGGTGCCCCGGCGTGCCAGACTTGCGGCGTGAACGCCGATTTCCCCGCCCCCGCTCACCTGATCGTAACCGGCGCACGCGGTCTGCTGGGGCGACAGATCTCGCGGCTGGCACCGGCGGCGCGCGGCTTCGGGCGGGCCGAACTCGATATCACCGACCGCGGTGCCGTCGACGCCGTCCTCGTGCCGGGTGCCGTGGTGCTCAACTGCGCGGCCTATACCGCGGTCGACGCGGCCGAAACCGATGTCGAGGCCGCGTTCGCCGCCAATGCGACCGGACCGGCCGTGCTCGCGGCCGCCTGCGCGGACGCGGGTGCGCGGCTGATCCACGTGTCCACCGATTACGTCTTTCCCGGCACCGCGCGCACGCCGTACGAGCCGAGCGACCCCACCGGACCGCACACGGTCTACGGCCGGTCCAAACTGGCCGGTGAGCAGGCCGTGCTCGAGCTGGGCGCCCAGGTCGTGCGTACCGCCTGGGTGTACGCCGGTGTCGAGGGGGATTTCGTCGCGACCATGCGCAGGCTGGAAGCCGAACGCGACACCATCAGCGTGGTGAACGACCAGCTCGGCTCCCCCACCAGCGCCGCCGACCTGGCCGCGGCGCTCCTGGAATTGAGCACCCGTCCCGACACCCCCCGTGTGCTGCACGCCACCAATTCCGGCACCGCCACCTGGTTCGATCTCGCCGCGGCGGTTTTCGCCGACCTGGGAGCCGACCCGAACCGGGTATTGCCGTGCGCGTCCAGCGAATTCCCCAGACCCGCTCCGCGCCCGGCGTATTCGGTGCTGTCCCCGGCGGCCTGGGACGCGGCCGGCCTCACCCCCCTTCGCCCTTGGCGTATCGCACTCACCGACACACTGAGCCGGTTGTCCGACTAGGCTCCGCTCTCGTGAACGACGCAGCCGATTCTCCAGCCCCCGCCGGCCTTGCCGTGGTCACGGTGACCTATTCACCGGGTGAGCACCTCGAGCACTTCATCACCACCCTGGCCGACGCCACCAGCGAGAAGCCGCAGGTGATCCTGGCCGACAATGGCTCGACCGACGGCGTCCCCGAGCTGGTCGCCGAGGCCAACTCGCACGTCACGCTGCTGCACACCGGCGGCAATATCGGCTACGGCGGCGCCATCAACCGGGCCGTCGCCGAGATCGACCCGTCGATCGAATTCGTGATCCTGGCCAACCCGGACATCCGCTGGGGCGTCGACTCCATCGACAAGATGCTCGAGGCCGCAGCGCGCTGGCCGCGAGCGGGCGCGATCGGGCCGATGGTGCGTGAGCCCGACGGCAGCATCTATCCCTCCGCCCGTCGGGTCCCCGGCCTCGCCGACGGCGCCGGACACGCGATTCTGGGCTCGGTCTGGCCGAAGAACCCCTGGTCGGTGCGCTATCGCCAGGAGAACGAGCAGATCTCCGAGCGGGTGGTCGGCTGGCTGTCCGGCTCCTGCCTGCTGGTGCGCCGCGCCGCCTTCGACACCATCGACGGATTCGACTCGCGCTACTTCATGTACATGGAGGACGTGGACTTCGGTGACCGCATGGGCAAGGCGGGCTGGCACAATGTGTTCGTCCCGGACGCCGAGGTGACCCATGCCAAGGGCCACGCCGCGGGCAAGCATCCCGAACTGATGCTGCCCGCCCACCACGCCAGCGCCTACCGCTTCCAGGCGGACCGGCATCCGCACTGGTGGCAGGCACCGTTGCGGGGCGCGTTGCGGGCCGGACTTGCGGTTCGCTCCAAGATTGCGGTTCGATCGGCGCTGCGTGAGCAAGCGCGAACCGGTGCCTGAGTAGGCGCCGGTCCACTGTGAACAGGGGAAACTCGATGGCAGGCAATGCAGGCACCGACGCGGTCATTCTCGTCGGCGGACAGGGCACGCGGCTGCGTCCGCTCACCCTCTCGGCGCCCAAGCCCATGCTGCCGACGGCCGGGCTGCCGTTCCTGACCCACCTGCTGGCCAGGATCGCCGAGGCCGGGATCACCCACGTGGTGCTCGGCACCTCCTTCAAGGCCGAGGTCTTCGAAGAGCACTTCGGTGACGGCTCCGACCTGGGCCTCGACCTGGAGTACGTGACCGAGACCGAGCCGCTCGGCACCGGTG
Source organism: Nocardia sp. FBN12 (assembly GCF_050320175.1). Taxonomy (GTDB): domain Bacteria; phylum Actinomycetota; class Actinomycetes; order Mycobacteriales; family Mycobacteriaceae; genus Nocardia. The sequence goes on from NZ_CP190048.1 coordinate 4,737,643, forward strand.
GCGGTATCCGCAACGTGCTGCCCAAGCTGCGCGCGGACAACGTGATGGTGTTCAACGGCGATGTGCTCGGCGGCACCGACCTCGGTGCGATCCTCGACACCCACGAGTCGACCAATGCCGACGTGACCCTGCATCTGGTCCGGGTCAGCGACCCGCGCGCCTTCGGTTGCGTGCCGACCGACGCCGACGGCCGCGTCACCGCGTTCCTGGAGAAGACCCAGGATCCGCCGACCGACCAGATCAACGCGGGTTGCTACGTGTTCCGCCGCGAATACATCGAGAAGATCCCCACGGGTCGTCCGGTCTCGGTGGAACGCGAGGTCTTCCCCGCGCTCCTGGCCGAGGGCGCCCGCGTGCAGGGCCATGTCGACGCCTCCTACTGGCGTGACATGGGCACCCCGGAAGACTTCGTGCGCGGCTCCGCGGACCTGGTCCGCGGTATCGCTCCCTCCCCGGCCCTGCCCGGCCAGCGTGGCGAGTCCCTCGTCCACCCCGGTGCCGGTGTGGCGCCGGGCGCGCTGCTCATCGGCGGGACCGTGGTCGGGCGTGGCGCCGAGATCGGCGCGGGTGCGCGGCTGGACGGCGCGGTGATCTTCGACGGCGCGGTGGTCGAAGCGGGCGCGACGGTCGAACGCTCCATCATCGGCTTCGGTGCCCGCATCGGTCCCCGCGCGCTGGTTCGCGACGGCGTGATCGGCGACGGTGCCAATGTCGGCGCCCGCTGTGAACTCCTGCGCGGCGCCCGCGTGTGGCCCGGAGTGGTCATCCCCGACGGCGGCATCCGCTTCTCCACCGACGTCTGATCCACCCGACGCCGGGTCATCGCCGATTTCCTCGGCCGGTGGCCCGGCGTCGTGCTGTTCAGCTGAAGCCGACGGCTTGGTCGCCCCAAGCGGTGTGCAGGTCGGCGTCGGGGTTGTCCACGACGCGGTCGATGGTGTCGATGAGCAGGGTGGTGCGGGCGGTGGGGCGGTAGTGCGGCCAGTGCTTGGAACCGTCGATCGCGGCGGGGACGCCGTGTTCGGCGAAGGCCAGCCAGCGACGCTGCATGCGACCCGAGACCGCGACCGAGGCTTTGCGCCCACCGAGCCAGAAGGTGGGGTCGTGGTTGAAGGTGCCGAAATTGCCGAAGACATAAGGCAATTCGGTGGCGTGACCCGCTCCGACCCTGGCCGCCTTCAACATCGGGGTCGCGTAGTCGAACCGGTACATCCAGGTCGGTGAATGCTGCGCATGACCCTCGGCCACCCAGGCCGCGGGCATCCGGAACGCCGCGTCGGTCGACATCGCCAGTGCCCCACGGGTTTTGGTGAGATCGGGGTAGGCCGAGGTGATCTCCGCGATCCGCTCGGGCGACATCTCCGGATGCGACGCGGCGACATCGCGCAGCATCGCGTTCACCGCGTCGGGCGTCACCGGCATGATCGGCGAGCGCAGCACCCGGAACAGCGACGCCTCATCGCGATTGGTCCCGATCAGCAGTGGCACCCGATGCGAATGCCCCTGCTGGAATCGGTCGATTGGATAGCCCGGCAACAGATCTCCGTCGACGACCGGTGCGGCGGCGAGCCTGCCCGGTTCCTTGATCGGTACCTCGTCCAGCAGCACCGCACCGACCTCGACGAGCTGCTCGATCGGCAACTCCAGCAACCGATTCGCCTCGCCCGGCCCGAGTTCCAGCAGTTCCAGGTACCGCTGGCCGACGACTGCGGCCCGCTCCTGCCCGAAAACCGTAGTGGCGGGCGGACTCTGCACGATCGCCTTGTGGAACAAACCGGCCCCGGCAGGCGAAGTGAGCAGCGCGGTCACGCACCCCGCGCCCGAGGACTCGCCGAACAGCGTCACATTGCTCGGATCGCCGCCGAACGCGGCGATATTGTCGCGCACCCACGCGAGCGCGGCGAGCTGATCGTGCAGGCCCAGATTCGCGGTGAACTGATCACCGAACGAGGACAGATCGAGGAAACCGAGCACCCCGAGCCGATAGTTCACCGAGACGACGACCACATCGCCGGCCTCGGCCAGCTTGCGCCCGTCGTAGATGGTCTGGGCGGCGGTACCGAGGCAGTAGGCGCCGCCGTGCAGCCACACCATCACCGGGCGCGGTTCACCGTCGCTCGGTTCGGGTCGCGGCGACCAGACATTGACCCACAGACAGTCCTCGCCCATCTGCAGATCGGAACCCACCGGCACCATCGCGCCCATGGCCTGCGGTGCGATGTCACCGAACACCACGCAGTCACGAACGCCGTCCCAGGGCTTCGGGGGCTCGGGCCTGGCGAATCGGGCAGGTCCGGCGGGTGCGGCGGCGTAGGGGACGCTGCGCCATACGGCGATCGGACCGTCCCAGGTTCCGCCTGCCAGTCCGTATTCGGTGTCCGCCAGTGGGTCGGCCTCGTGCGTCCGCGTGTCGGAGTCGAGATCGGGCTGAATGCTCATCGCACACCTCCTAGCCGGCGCGACCGCACGGGTGCCTGTGCATTTGCTCCCGCGGGCCGCAGCACCTGGTGACTTCCTACGAGAGTACGTGCGCACCGGGCGTGCGCGCGCCCTACGCGCCGTTTCCGCAGGTAACAGTTACTTCGCGGTACAGAAGGAAGCGGCTTCTCGTGCCGGTGCCGCTTACACTGGGCCGATGCCGAACTACAGCTTCCGGTGTCGCTCCTGCGGCGACACCTTCGACGTCAACCGGCCGATGGCGCAGTCCTCGGATCCGGCATCGTGCCCCCTCGGCCACGACGACACCGTCAAACTGCTCACCACCTTCGCGGCCGTGGGACGTGGCTCAGCTCCCACTCCCGCACCCGCACCTCGTCCGGCCGGTGGCGGTTGCTGCGGTGGTGGCGGTTGCTGCTGACCTGATTCACTCGCGCCGGTCGACGTGGCCGAGGTCGCGGTCGGGCGCGATCCGGTCGCGAACCCGCTGCTTGAGGATCGCGATATCGGGAAACCCCCCGTCCGCCTTGCGTTCCCAGAGTTGTTCACCGTCCAGGGTGATCCGGAAGATGCCGCCCTGCCCGGGAACCAGCGCCACCTCCCCGAGTTCGGCGGCGAACGTGGTCAGCAGTTCCTGCGCCATCCAGCTCGCCCGGAGCAGCCAGCGGCATTGGGTGCAGTACTCGATCGTGATACGGGGCACCACAGCAGTATCCCCGGATCAGGCCTGGAACGTCCCGTCGAGGTAAACCCAGGCCCCGTCGACCCGCACGAAGGTACTCAGCTCGTGCATCGCGTCGCGCACACCGTCGACCTTGTAGTGGGCGATGAACTCCACAGTCCCGTTGTCGTCGAACGGCCCCCCACGCTGCGTTCCCACGATCTCGAGAAACAGCCACCGCTGACCCCGATCGAGCTCGAGCTCGGCAGGACGAGTGCTGGGATGCCAGGACCGCAGCAGATAGTCCACATCGCCGACGACATAGGCGGTATAGCGCGAGCGCATAAGCGTTTCCGCGGTCGGCGCGGCCTTCTCGCCGGCCAGAAAGGGCCCGCAGCAGGCATCGAACGGCTCACCGCGACGACACGGACACGCTGTCACTACTCGTTCGCCTCTCCGGGAATTCGGCGGGCCGCCCGGGAGCCCGACTTTCGGCTCCCGGCTTTACGTCGAGTGCGCAGCGGCCGGGAGGGCCTAAACTACCAGTCGGCCGATCATCCGAACGGCTGGTGTGCGAGGGGGGCGAGGTCCAACACCCGAGCCAGCTCCGCGGTCTGATCCCGCCAGCGCCGTAGGTCGGTGACGCTGGGCGCCATCTCGTAGTCGAGGTGATGCGCGGCCCGCGACAACGCGGCCCACAGCGCCCCGACCTGACCCGCGGTTTCCGGCCCGGCGTACACCCGAAGAGCGAGCAGCTGCGCCCGCATCGGACATCGCATCAACTCCGGCGCCACCTGCGCCCACAATTGATCTACCGCCTGCTCGAGCGCCAACCGCAGGATCCACGCCACCGCCCGTGACCACACCCCGCCCGCGTCCGACACCGACCCGTCCAGCAAATTCTCGGCCGCTTCGAGCCGCTCCGCCACCGAGGGTCGCGTGAACTTCGCGCGAGGCCTGCCGCGGCGATTCACGACGCCGCTACTTCCCCAGCGATGCCACTCACGCGCGCACCACGGCAGGCTCGTGCGCGCGCAGCCAGGTGATGAATCGCTCGGTGTCGCTGATCAATTCCCGCATCGGACGGTCGATCGGAACGTGCGCGCCCGCGGTGGCGTCACGGAGGACGCCGACGAGCCAGCGTCCGCCGACCGCGCTCAAGTGCTTGTTCAGATCGTCCACCCGCGCACCGACACCCATGATCGCGAGCGTGATCATGGCCCTGGTGGTGTGCGCGTTGCGAACGCGCCGTTCCACTTCACTGTGTTCGAGCCCGGCGGCCAGTAGTTCGTGCCGCGCCTTCGCCAGACCCGCCGCCTCGATCGCCGAACGGCAACAGGTGGCAACGAGTTCGTCGGCGATGGCGGCTGGGAGTTGCGGTGTGCGCAGCAGCGATCGCGCGTCGTCGAGATACCGGCGAACCGGATCGCCGGTCACCCGCACCTCGACGATCGAACGCTCGCGACGCTGCACCTCGAGCACCGTCGCATCGAGCTGCATCCGGCGCACCGCCTCGGCAAGTCGCTCGTCGTGGGTGAACACCACCACCTGCCGCGACGCCGCCACCTCGGCGAGCACCCTCGCCAGCCCGTCGACCTTCGCCGGATCCATCGCCTGGACCGGGTCGTCGATCATCACGAACCGGAACGGACTGTGCGCCACCGTGGCTCGCGGCAGGAACAGCGACAGCCCGAGCGCGTGCAGCTCCCCCTGGCTCATCACCCCGAGCGCCGCACCGTCGACCTCGTCGACGGTCACATCGAGCAGCACCCGCCGCGCCGTCCCCGCACTGCCCTGCAGGCGGATCGCGCCCAGCTCCACATTGCTCTGCTGCCGCAGCGTGCTCCACACCCACCGCGCCGTGGTCTCCAACGGCCGCATCCGCTCCTCGCGAATCGTCGCCGTCGCCGCTTTGAGCCAGTCGGCTGCCTTCTTCACCACCCGCAGTTCGCTCGCGTGGTCGGCGACGGCACGAGCGGGGTCGAGCCAGGCGCGAATGCGCGGGACCAGCGGCGACCACACCGTATCCAGCCGGTCCAGCTCGATCCGCGTATCCCGTTGCAGTGCCTCGAGTTCCGCGGCGAGATCGGCGTGGACCGTCCGTAGCCGATCCGGTATCCGATCGTCGTGGTCGGCGGTGGCCAGCGCGGCCCACTCAGACCAGAGCTGCCCGACGATTTCGCGCTGCTTGCGCAACGAGTCCGGGGTTTCGTGCGAACCAGCGCCGCCGACACCGCGCGCGGTCGCCGAGCCGAGCTCCGCCGGCACCGCGCAGGGGAGGCCACGAGCCGCCACCAGTGCCGCATCGAATTCCGCCGTGGCCGCTTGGAGCGCCGCCAGTTCCGCAGTGCGGTAAGCGATTTCGGAATCAGCGGCGGTGCGCCATTCGGTGTCGAGATCGTCGCGTCCGCAGACCGGGCACGGACACGAACCCGAGGCAGCCACGTGGTCGCGTGCCCGCGTGAGCAATTCGAGCACACGCAGGTCGGCTGCGGTGTCGGCGGTCGCGTGCCGCGCCACATTCCGGGACGCTTCGGCGAGCCGATCCGCCGTGGCCGCGACCTGCTCGGTGCCGGGCACGGCCAGCCGCAGGATCGCGCGCAGACCCTCCGGCCCATCGATCCCGAGGACCGAGTCGGCCACCGCACCTGCCACCGCGTCGATGTCGGGGTCCGGGGTGCGCAGCAGATCGGCAACGCCGCGGGCGCGCTCGTCATCGGCTTCGGCGAGTTCGACCAGCAGGTCGGCGCGCGATTGGCGCGAATCCTTCACGGCGCGTTCGAGTTCGAGCTTGCGCAGTCTGATCTGTTCGGCCGCGGCCGCCAACTCGTCGAGACCGAGCAGGCGATGCAGCGCGTCGAACAGATCGCTCGGCTTCCCGTCGACGAGCGCGCCGAGTTCGCTGTAGGACAGGAACGGCCGGTACAGATCGAGCCGTTGCCTGCGGCCACCCGGGTCGACCGATGCCGCCGGTTCGGATCCACGCCGCTCGGTCCACTGCGCGTCGGCCAGTTCCGCGCTCGCGTCCCAGCGGGTGGCGACCGAGAGCGCGGGCTCGTCACCCGCGGTGAGCAGTTCGATATCGATCCGGGCGGTATCGGGTTCGTGCAGGTTGCGCCACCCCTCCCGCCATGCGGTCGAGCGGCCGTCCCAGCGCCGGTTCCCACCGGTCAACGCGAATTCCGCGGCCTCGGCGAAACTCGACTTCCCGCTGCCGTTGCGCCCGACCACCAGCGTCAGACCTGGCCCCGGATTCAGCCGCAGCGTCGCCGCGGGTCCGATCCCTCGAAACCCCTGCACGGTGATCGACCGCAGAAAGACCCCGGTATCACCGGAATCCGTTGCGGCCGAGTCACCGTCGACAGCGCTCAGCGCGGCGAGCACGCATTCGGCGACCCGTTCCTCCACTGCCGGGTCGGCGGCGAGCTCGCGCGCGACCACCTCGGCGATCCGATCCGAGCACACTCGAGACATCCCCCTTCGCGCCCGCGCGCAACGCGACGATTCTGGTGGAAACGCTACCCGATCGCCGGACGTTCGCCCAGGGGATGCGCAGGGCCCCAGCGAATCTGCCCGCGGGAGTGGAATGGCCATCGTGATGCCACGGCGGGCCCTCGATGTCCACCCCTCGCCCACCCCGGCGGGCAGCTCGATGAGGTGTTCACACCCGCGTTACGCTGCGTCGAGCAGCGCGGGCGGTCCGGGCGGTGCCGAACAGATCAGAATGCCAGACATCACCGTTCACAGCAAGAGCTGGAACACGAATTTCCCACAGCACCAGCATTTTCCAGGCATTTGTCCGCCACGTCCGTCAGTTGTCGGTGGGTTGCGGTAGATATTTCGGCGAACAGAGAACGGGGGAACCGATGACCGAGCACCGCACGCCGTGGACCGAGGACCAGGTCCGCGCACTCGCGCCCGACGCGAGCTCGCTGGCTGCCGCACGCAAGCTGGCAGGTCGCTGGCGCGACACCGGCACGGCGGGCAACGCGGTCTGGGGGCTGTGCCAGGGCAGTGGCGCGAAGCCGTATCAAGCGATCGTCGACCTGGACGGGCCCGCGTACAAGTGCTCGTGCCCGAGCCGCAAGTTCCCCTGTAAGCACACGCTGTCACTGCTGCTCACGTGGTCGAGCGGCCAGACGCCGGTCCGGGACGCCCCCGCCGATTTCGCGGCCGAATGGCTGGCGGGACGCGCCGCGAAGGCCGCCGCGCCGCCGAAGGCCAAGGCGGCGAGCACCCCGTCGCAGGCCACCGTCGAGCAGCGACGAACCCGCGTCGCGGCCGGGCTCACCGAACTCGAGGTCTGGCTGACCGACCAGATCCGGACCGGCCTCGCCCAGACCGACCGGTCGTTCGCCGCCTACGAGGCGATCGCGGCACGGATGGTCGACGCGCAGGCGCCCCGTGTCGCCGAGGCCCTGCGCCGGTTGCCCACGGCGGTCGTCACCAACGAGCACTGGCCCGAACTGCTGTTGCGCGAGTACGCCCGCCTGCACCTGCTGGTCCTCGCCCATCGCCGGCTCGATGCACTCCCCGAGTCGCTGCAAGCGGGTATTCGAACTCATGTCGGCTATCCGACGGCGGCCGAGTCGGTCCTGACCCAGCCCGCCGTGCGTGATCGCTGGCTGGTGCTCGGCATGCGGGTGAGCGAGGAGGAGCGCCTGCACACCCGGCGAACCTGGTTGCGCGGTCGTAGCAGCGGACGATGGGCCCTGCTCATCGAACATTCCTTCGCCACACCGAATTTTACCGGTGAGGTGCCCGCGCCCGGTAGCGAGGTGGACGCGGAACTGCACTACTACCCCGGCGCGGCATCGCTGCGCGTGCAGTGGGGTACCCGCCACGGCGCCCCCGAGCCGTTCACCACCATCCCCGCTGTCGGCGGCACCACGATCGACGACGCGTTGGACGCCTACGCCGCCGCCCTGAGCAATGACCCGTGGTTGCGGGCCTGGCCCGCGCTGCTCACCGATGTCGTGCCGATGCTCGACGAGAACGGGTGGCAGCTCGTCGCGGCCGATGGCACCGCGCTACCGCTGCCCGCGGGCGTGCGCCCGTGGCGGCTGATCTCCGTCGCTGGTGGTCACCCGGTGACCGTGTGCGGCGAGTGGCGAGCCGACGGCTTCGACCCGATCACGGTCTTCTCCGCGGGCGAGGTGAGCGACCTGGAAACCGACTTCCCCACCGAGACCACCCCCACTCCAGCACTGGCCGAACTGGTTTCGGTGGCGCTGCTCGGTACCGCCCGCCGCAGCGCCGACGGCGTCCAGCTCGATGCCGCGGTCGCCACCGCCGTCCCGCAACACGCGGGCGAACCGGCCACCCGGTTGCTCCACACCGCCGCACTCCAAGACCTGTACCTGCGCGGCGGGCAACTCCCCCGCACCGCGTCGATACCCGAACCCGCCGCGGACGATCCACGCCCGCTGCTGCCGCGTCCCGCCGCCGACCGCCTGAGCCGCCTGCTCGCGGACAAGTCGCCGTTCCTGCCCGAATGGTTCGCCGCGGCAACACCCTTCGACTTCCGGCTGCCCGATGTGCTGTGCGTCCAGGCGTTGTCCGCGGCCTCCGACACCGCACTGCGAGCACCGCTGCTCCGCCTGGCGGGTCGCCGTGGACGATGGCTGGCCGCCCGCAACCCCGCCTGGGCGAAACTCGTCGACGAATTCCCCAGCGACGCAGCCACATCGCACACGGAAGCGCCCGGCATCGCTCGGCCACTCGCCCACACAACGGACGCCGATACCGCGAGTGCCGACCTCGGGGCGGGTCGTGAGCCGAGCACCGATACCGGCTCTGGGTCGAGCGACGACGCGGGCGCAGGTGTCGCGCACGATGTGTGGCTGTTCGGAACGCCGGGAGAGCGCAAGGACTGGTTCGCGCGTACCCGCCGGGCGGATCCGGCCGCGGCCCGCGCCGTGTTGACCGCGGCGTGGCCGAAGGAGTCAGGGCCGGTCAAGGCGGAGTTGCTGGCGTTGCTGGCCGATGGGCTGAGTTCGGCGGACGAAGCGCTGCTCGAGCGGGCACTCGACGATCGACGCGGCGATGTCAGGCGGACGGCGACCACGCTGCTGAACACTCTCCCGGACGCCGCGTTCGGGCAGCGGATGGCGACGCTGGTGGCGTCCTGGATGCGGGTGGCCGACGACGGCACTGTCGAGGTGACGGTCCCGGCGGAGCTGGACGCGCAGGCCCGCCGCGACGGCATCACCGATGCGACCGATCAAGCGAAATTGCGCTGGGACACCCCGGATTCGACGATCACGACCCTGCACCAGGCGATCGGTGCGACGCCGCTCTCGGCATGGGCTCCGATCGTGCGCGCCACCGAGGAAACGGTCGCGTCCACCGCGCTGACGCTGTCCCTGCCACCCCGCTATGCCAAGGCGATCGTGGACGGCTGGGTCGATGCCACGCTCGCCCAGCGCGACACCGGGTGGGCCCGTGCGCTGTTCGCCCACGCGACCCCCACCGAGCAGGCCGTGCTGCGGCGTCGCGAACTGTTCACCCTGCTCGATGCCGCCGACCGGATCGAGCACGTCCTCGACCTCGACGCGCATCAACTCAACGAACTGCACGCGATCCTGCCCGGCCTCGATCACCCGTGGCCGGACCGAGTGGCCACCCATGTGCTGCGCCTGCTCGGCGAGCGCGCCCGCACCACCGCGCGTCAGCCGCACGCCAGTGCCGGCGTGTACACCGACAGGGCGCTGCTCACCGCGGCGAGCGTCCACCTGCCTGTCGAACTGGCCGCGCGCATCACCGCGCTCGCCGACAGCACCGAAGACCCCGCCTGGCAACAGGCTTTCCACCGACTCGCCCACGATCTCACCGACCGCGCCACCATGCTCGAGGAGCTGCGATGACCACCACCGAACCGTCTACCACTCTGCTTCGCCCACACGCCGAACAGGCCTTCGCCGACGAATTGGCCGCCCTCGGCCGCGTCGACGATCGGGTGCGCCCGCCGTCCTGGAAGCTGTCGCCGTGGGCGGTGGTCACCTACATCCTGGGTGGCACCCTCGACGACGGCACCGTGATCACACCCAAATACGTCGGCCCGCGCAGACTGATGGAGGTCGCGGTCGCGACCCTCGCCACCGACCGGGCACTGCTCCTGCTCGGCGTCCCTGGTACCGCGAAAACGTGGGTATCCGAACATCTTTCGGCCGCGATCAGTGGCGAGTCGACGCTGCTGGTACAGGGCACCTCCGGCACCGCGGAAGAAGCGATCCGCTACGGCTGGAACTACGCCAGGCTGCTCGCCGAAGGCCCGAGTGACGAGGCCCTGGTCGCGTCGCCGGTGATGACCGCCATGCGCACCGGCGCCATCGCCCGGATCGAGGAGCTCACCCGCATCCCCTCCGATGTGCAGGACGCGCTCATCACCATCCTGTCGGAGAAGACCCTGCCCGTCCCCGAACTCGGCGGAGAAGTGCAGGCGGCCAAGGGTTTCAATGTCATCGCCACCGCCAACGATCGCGACCGCGGCGTGAACGATCTTTCCTCGGCCCTGCGCCGCCGCTTCAACACCGTGGTGTTGCCGCTGCCCGCCGACGAGGATTCCGAGGTCGCCATCGTGAGCCGTCGCGTCGAACAGCTCGGCGCCGCACTGGAATTGCCGACGGTTCCCGCCGCCGCCGAGGAAGTCCGCCGCGTGGTGCGGGTCTTCCGCGAACTGCGCTCCGGCATCACCGCCGACGGTCGCACCAAACTCAAATCCCCCTCGGGCACCCTGTCCACCGCGGAGGCGATCTCGGTGATCACCAACGGCCTTGCCCTGTCCGCCCACTTCGGCGACGGCGTCCTGCGCGCCTCCGACATCGCGGGCGCCGTCCTCGGCTCGGTGATCAAAGACCCCGTCGCCGATACCGTCGTCTGGACCGAATACCTCGAGGCCGTGGTCCGCGAACGCCCCGACTGGGCCGACTTCTACCGAGCCTGCCGCGAAATCGCCGGCTGACATCCACCGCCGGGGAGGACGGAACACACAGCGCACATGGTGTTTTCGATGAGTCAACGCAAGAACGCGGCCCACTCGGCCGCCGGTGCGACCACACCGGACGATGCCGACGTCCACAGGCGCCCTGGGTCGGAGGCTGTCGTGGGCGGGGCCGCCCACGACAAGTCGGTCGATGCGGTCGCGGTGACGCGGGTATTCGGCATCCGGCACCACGGACCCGGATCGGCGCGATCCCTACGGCACGCGCTCGAGGAGTTCCGGCCTGACGCCATTCTCATCGAGGGCCCTGCCGATGCCGATCCGCTCGTCGGGTTCGTCGCCGCCGACACGATGGCCCCACCGGTCGCACTGCTGGCCTATGTCCCGGATTCGCCTGCCCGCGCCGCATTCTGGCCGTTCGCGGTGTTCTCGCCGGAATGGCAGGCCATGCGCTACGGGGTCGACCACGCCGTCCCGGTTCGCTTCTGCGACCTTCCGGCCACGAACGTCCTCGCCGCCGAGGACAACGCCCGTGGTGGCGGCTCCGATCCCCTCGCCGCCCTCGCCGCGGCCGCGGGCTACGACGACGCCGAGCGCTGGTGGGACGCCGTCGTCGAATCCGTCCCCGACAGTGCGGCTTTCGATGCTATCGCCGAGGCGATGGCCGCGCTCCGAGAGGACGCCCCACACTCCGCGACCGGGACCGCGCCACCCGCGGCGGAACACTATGACCCGTCGATCGCGCCCCTCATCGTCGACCGGCACACCCTGGTCCGTGAAGCGCATATGCGGCAGGTGATGCGGCAGGTACTCAAGGGTGGCGCGAGGCGGTTGGCGGTGGTGTGTGGGGCTTGGCATGCACCCGCGCTGGTCGAGCCGCTCGGTCCTGCGGCTCCGGATATGCGCCTACTCAAGGGGTTACCGAAGACGAAGGCGGCGTTGACCTGGGTGCCGTGGACGCATTCGCGGCTGGCGGCCGACTCGGGCTACGGGGCGGGTGTCACCTCGCCCGGCTGGTATCACCATCTGTTCACCGAGACCGAGCGGCCGGTCGCGCGGTGGCTGACCAAGGTCGCCGGGGTGCTGCGCGCGCACGATCTGCCGGTGTCGAGTGCGCACATCATCGAGGCCGTGCGGCTGGCGGACACCCTCGCGGCGTTGCGCGGCAGGCCCTTGCCCGGATTGTCCGAGGTCACCGAAGCCGTGCGGTCGGTCATGTGTGGTGGCGACGAAACCATGCTGCGCCTTGTCGTCGACGAGCTCGTGGTCGGCGAAACGCTCGGCGGCGTCCCGGAGGACACCCCGACGGTCCCCCTTGCCGCCGATCTGCGTGCGCGCAGCAAGACCTTGCGGCTCAAGCAGGAAGCGCTCGCCCGAAACGTCGACCTCGACCTGCGCAAGGAACGCGACGTCGAACGCTCGCACCTGCTGCATCGCCTGCGCCTGCTCGGGATCGCCTGGGGCACTCCGACAACCGGCGAGGTCCGCAGCACCGGTACCTTCCGGGAGACGTGGACCCTGCGCTGGGAACCCGAATTCGAAGTCCGCATCGTCGAAGCCGCGATCTGGGGCACCACCCTGCGCACCGCCGCGGAGACCAAGATCCTCGACACCGCGAGCCGCGACGACGTCACCGTCACCGCGCTCGCCGACGCACTGGAAATGGCCCTGCTCGCCGATCTGGGCGGCGCCACCGAGGGTCTGATCATCAGGCTGGAGGCGGCGGCCGCGCTCGACCACGACGTCACCCACCTGCTCGGCGCCCTGCCCGGTCTGACCCGCACCCTGCGCTACGGCGATGTCCGCGGCACCGACACCAAGGCCCTCGCCCACGTCGCCGACGGCCTGCTGGTGCGGATCTGCGCGGGCCTGCCGGGCGCCGTCACCGGCCTCGACGCCGATGCCGCCCAAGCCCTGCGCACCCAGATCGATGCCGCGCACACCGCCATCAGCACCCGCGACGACGAGCACGCCACCACCGAATGGCTGGCGACCCTGCAGCGCATCGCCGACCGCGACGATGTGCACGGCGCGATCGGCGGGCGCGCGGTGCGCCTGCTCTGTGACGCCGAACGGATCGACGACGCCGGCTCCGCCCGCCGCCTCGCCGCCGCGCTGTCCATCGGCAACACCCCCGCCGCCAAGGCCGCCTGGATCGACGGCTTCCTCGGCGGTCGCGGCCTGCTCCTTGTTCACGACCGAGAGCTGTTGCGCCGCATCGACGAATGGCTCCGCGACCTCAACGAAGACCAGTTCGTCGCCACCCTCCCGCTGCTGCGCCGCACCTTCGGCTCCTTCGAATCCGGCGAACGCCGAGCCATCAGCCAGGCACTGCGCGACACCGGTTCAGCCCCGACCGCCGCCCACACCCCCACCGCGATCGATCCGATCCGCGGGCAATTGGCACTGCGCGCGGCGACCGCGATCCTCGGGGCCGCAGGATGACCCGCCCGCACAGGCAGCTGACGCCGAACCAGCGGCCGGGCCGTGCGCGACATCAGATCCGCGGCTCGCGCTCCTTGCCCGCAGTCCCACACGAGAATCGCGCACCGCGAATCGCCCGCGGCGCGGTCGCCACGGCGGCCGTGCGCGGCACCCTCGCGATACCGCAGCCAGATCGCACGCTCGACCACCAGGAGCACCGATGACCGAACCCGACGAAACCCAGTCGCGCCGTTGGCGTCTCGTGCTCGGCACCGCGGCCGAGGAGCAACTCGGCGGCTTGAGCTCGGGTGCCGATCAGGCGATGGACCAGGCACTGTCGGCCCTCTACAACACCGGCGAAGCCGGGGGTTCGACGAAAAGGTCAGGGGGACTCGGCGGTTCGGCGCCCCGAGTAGCGCGCTGGCTCGGGGATATCCGCACCTATTTTCCCGCGACCGTGGTCGAGGTGATGCAGCGCGACGCCGTCGACCGGCTCAACCTCACCCAGCTGCTGCTCGAACCCGAACTCCTGGAGTCGGTCGAGCCCGACGTACATCTGGTGGGCACGCTGCTCGGTCTCAACCGGGTGATGCCAGAAACCACCAAGGCCACCGCGCGCATGGTGGTCGAGAAGGTGGTGCGCGAGATCGAGCAGCGCATCGCCGCCAAGACCGTGGCCGCCGTCTCCGGCGCGATCAATCGGGCCGCCCGCACCCATCGCCCGAAACTGCGCGACATCGATTTCAACCGGACCATCCGCAAGAATCTGGCCAACTACCTGCCCGAACACCGCACTGTCGTGCCCGAACGGCTCGTCGGTTACGGCCGCAAATCGCAGTCGATCCAGCGCGACGTTGTCCTGGCCATCGACCAATCCGGCTCGATGGCGGCCAGCGTCGTCTACGCCTCGGTCTTCGGTGCCGTCCTCGCGTCGATGCGGTCGTTGAAGACCTCACTGGTCGTGTTCGACACCGAGATCGTCGACCTCACCGATCAGCTCGCCGACCCGGTCGACGTCCTGTTCGGTACCCAGCTCGGCGGCGGCACCGACATCAACCGCGCCATCGCCTACGCGCAAACCCTGATCACCCGCCCCACCGACAGCCTGTTCGTGCTCATCTCCGACCTATACGAAGGCGGCGTGCGCAACGAGATGCTGCGCCGCTGCAACGCGATGAAGGAAGCGGGCGTCCAGGTGGTCGTGCTGCTCGCCCTCTCCGACGAGGGCGCACCCGCCTACGACCACGACAATGCCGCAGCACTGGCCGCCCTCGGCATCCCCGCCTTCGCCTGCACCCCCGACAAATTCCCGGACCTACTCGCTACCGCTCTCGACCGTGGCGACATCACCCGCTGGGCCGACACCAACGCCCCGGCGGTCTGATTCGCCGTGCCGCCCGCGACGAGAAGCGCCTCGCTTGCCTTGCCTGACGGGTGCGCAGAGCGCGGCAGCCAGGCAGTTCGGTCTCGCTCGGGCCCGGTGCAGCAGCTGAACTCGAAGGCAGGCACATAGACCGGCACGAGGGACTCGGAGCGCATCGCGCCCGGGCCAACTAGGCTGCGAACGATCGGGTTCGTTGGACGGGGTGAGGCGATGTTGCGGCGCGGGGCGGTGTTCGCCGGTTTCGTCATCGAGCGTGAGCTGGGGCGGGGCGGGATGGGCGCGGTGTACGCGGCCAGGGATCGCAGGCTGCCGCGGCTCACCGCGTTGAAGTTGATGCACCGTGATCTGTTCGCCGACTTCGAGATCCGGGCCAGATTCGAACGCGAAGCCGACCTCGTGGCCCAGCTCGATCACCCGAACATCATCACCGTCTACGACCGCGGCATCGACGAGGAACGACTGTGGATCGCCATGCAGTTCGTCGACGGTACGGATGCGTCGGCGGTTCCGGTGCAGCAGTTCGGGATCGAGCGGATCGCCCAGATCGTCACTCAGACCGCGAGCGCCCTCGACTACGCCCACCGCCAGGGTGTCCTGCACCGCGACGTGAAGCCCGCCAACATCCTGCTGTCGCGCACCGCGGGCGTCGGCGCCGGCTTCGACGAACGAGTCGTACTCACCGACTTCGGCATCGCGAAGCTCCTCGACGACACCGGTGGCCTCACCCGCACCGGCCAGTTCACCGCCACCATCGCCTACGCCTCCCCCGAACAACTCAGCAGCGCCCCCCTCGACGGGCGCGGCGACCAGTACTCCCTGGCCTGCACGGTATTCCGCCTCCTCACCGGCACCGGCCCCTTCGACGCCCCCAACCCCGCCACCGTCATGCTCGGCCACCTCAACACCCCACCCCCGTCGGCAAGTACCCGCCGCGCCACGCTCCCCACCGCGGTCGACACGGTTCTGTCCAAGGCCATGGCCAAAGATCCGGCCCACCGCTTCCCCAGCTGCACCGCCTTCGCCACCGCCCTCACCGAAGCCCTCCGCCGCCGCCCCGCCGCCGGGGCAACCTCGGCGCTGCGGCCGGGCACCGGCCCCGTGCCACACGGATCTCCGAACGCCGCCGGGCGACACGACCCGACCGCTGTCCGCCACACCGCGACCGAGCCGGAGCGTCTCGTCTCCGTCCACGGCCGCGGCATCGACGTCCGGTCGGCCCAGGGATCGACCGCACACAGCACGCACACATCGAGCCCCGAGCGGACCAGGGACGCCGTCGCGACGGCCGCCCCGCTCTGGCTGAACGCCGTGCACGGCTGCCTACTCGGCGGCGCGATCGGCGATGCGCTCGGCGCTCCCGTGGAAACCCGTTCACTGCAACAGATTCGCGCCGAGTACGGCGCGGCTGGCGTCATCGACATCGACCCGCTGCGCATCTCCGAAGAGACCCAGCTGACCGCGTTCACCGTCGAAGCGCTGATCCGGGGCTCGGTGCGGGCCAGGGCGAAGGGCATCGGCGGAGCGACGATGGGTCTGCTCCAGCAGGGCCTGCTCGTGTGGTTGCGCGGACAGGTCTCGGAGCTGCCCGATCAACCGTTCGCGCTGCACAGCTCCCTCAGCGGGTGCCCCGAGCTCACCGAGCAACGCGGCGTGGCCAACTCGGTCTACACCGCGCTGCGCCGGGCGGCCGAGCGGCGCGCACCGACCAGCCCACTCGGCACCCGCGACCAGCCGATCAACAACTCCAAGGGCAGCGGCGCCGTAATGCGTGCCGCCCCGTGCGGATTCGGTTACGCCGCAGACCGTTCCGGTGCCGCCACCGACGCCATCTTCGAATTGGGTTGCGATGCTGCCGCACTCACCCATGGCCATCCCAGCGGCTGGCTCCCGGCGGGCACCCTGTCCGCGCTGATCTATCAGCTCGCCCGCGGTGCCGACACCGCCACCGCGCTCTCGCGCGCACGAACAGAACTGACGAGCTACGCCGACCACGAGGAAACGTCGGCCGCGCTCAACGCGGCGAACCGGCTCGCGGCCCGGATCGAACGCGAAAGGCGTTACCCCACACCGGAAGACGTCGAGACCCTCGGCCAGGGCTGGATCGGTCCCGAAGCCCTCGCGATCGCCGTCTTCGCCGTCCTCGCGGCCGAGGGTCTCGGCGGCGCACCCCACGACATCGTCCGCACCGGACTCCTACTGTCGATCAACCACTCCGGCGACAGCGACGCCACCGGCTCCCTCGCGGGCAGTCTCCTCGGCGCCCGCTACGGCCGCAGCGCCCTACCCCGCCGCTGGTTCGAGACCATCGACGCGCGCCGCGTCCTCGAACGCCTGGCCGCCGACTACTCCACCGAATTCGGCCTCACCCCACCGGCCGACAACACAGGCCAGCCGACCGGCGACTGGTACAACCGCTACCCGGCGTGATCGCCGTCCACCCGGCACAAGTCGGCCCCCGGCGGAGTCGTCCACCGGGGGCCGAAGTGCCTGTGCCGTCTACAGATCCGCGATAGCCGCCAACGGCGGCGTTCGCGCGGCCCGCACACCCGGCCACACCGCCGCCAGCACACCGACCACACCGGACGCGACCAGCACGATCACCAGCTGCGACCACGGAATAGTGATCTGGTCGATGCCCATGTCCCGCAGCGTGCGCAGGAATCCGACACCGAGCGCGATACCGAGCACCAGCCCGACGATCGCGCCGAAGATCGCGATCAACATCGACTCCAGGTAGATCGTGCGCCGCACCTGCGCACGCTGAGTACCGACCGCGCGCAGCATGCCGATCTCGCGCCGCCGCTCCACCACCGACAGCGCCAGGGTGTTGATGATGCCGAGCACCGCGATCACCACGGCCAGCGCGAGCAACCCGTAGAGAATGGCGAGCAGGGTGTTGATCTGCTTCCCCTGCGCGCCCTTGAACTGTTCGTGGTCCTGCACCTGCACCACCACGAACGGCTCGGTGGCCTTCTCCAGATTCGCCCGCATCGCCGTGAGATCGGCGCCCGGTTCGGCCTTGACCAGCACGAAGACATTGGTGCGCAGACTCTGCGGCATCAACTGCTCGTAGATGCCGGGATCGACCACCATCGGACCGAGCAGCGGTGAGTTGGCGTAGACGCCGGCGATTGTGAGCTCGAGCTGCTTCTTGTCGAGGCTGGTGATGGCGACCTTGTCACCGACCTTCCACCCGCGCGCGGCCGCCTCGGTCTCATCGACGAGCGCGCCACCGGCGGGGATCGTGTTGGTGCCGCTCTTCATCTCGATGTCCATCACCGGATCGATCGGGCCGTCCGGTGAGGTGGCGCCGATCTGATCGTCGCCGACCTTGAACGCCACCACCCGGATCCCGGTGACATCGCTGACCCCCGGCACCTCGGTGCGCACGGCGTCGACCGCCCCGATCGGCGCGCCGATCATCTGCGGACCGGCGAGCACGTACTCGGCCTTCACACCCTTGTCGATGAGCACGCCGACACTGGTTTTCGCCGAAGCGCCGAGAATGCCGATCGCCGAGACCAGCATCAGGCCGAGGGTGAGCGCGAACGCGGTGGCCGCGGTTCGACGCGGATTACGCGTGGCGTTGTTGCGCGCCATCTGCCCGATCGGACCGAACGGTTTGGTCAGCACCCCGAGCACGGCCACCATCGGCCGCGACAACGCGGGCGCGGCCAGCAGCACCGCCAGGATCAACCCGAGCGCACCGACCCCGACGGTCACCGCCGAGCCCTTACCGGTCCCCTGCGCACCCACGTACACGAGCACCCCACCGGCTACGGCCAGCACCGCACCGACGATCGTCCGCAGATGCAAAGAGTCACCGGCACTGGCGAATTCGGAACGCATCGCCTCCACCGGCGGCACCTTCGCGGCCCGTCGAGCAGGCGCGTAGGCACTGGTCACAGTGACGATCAGGCCGACGAGCAGCGCGATGATCGCGGTCCGCGGCAGCACCGTCAGCGACCCCGTCGGCAGTCCGAGATCGAAGGCGTTGAGCAACGCCGACAACCCGTACGCCAACCCGATACCCGCGGCCAGCCCGAGCACACTGCCGATCAGCCCTATCACGATCGCCTCGGCGACGACCGAGCGCCCGACCTGCTGACGACTCGCCCCGATCGCGCGCAGCAACGCGAGTTCGCGCAGACGCTGCGCCACGATCATCGAGAAGGTGTTGTAGATGATGAACGTCCCGACGATCAGCGCGATCGCGCCGAAGGCGAGCAGGAAGTAGTTGATGAAGGTGAGCGCCTCGGAGATCTCCTTCTTCATGTCCTCGCGGACCTCGTCGGAGTTCTGCACCTTGTAGTTGGGCAGGCCCGCGGCGAGCTGATCGCGCAGGTCATCGGCCGAAACACCGGGCGCCGCGGCGATATCGGCGTAGGCCACGTGCGAACCGTCGGTGAACAGCTTGCGGCCCTGGGGCTCGGTGAACATCACCGCGACCACTCCGCTGCTCCCCGCACCCGGCATCTCGTAGATGCCGGACAGGGTCACCTCGAACGGATCACCCTTGGAGGGAATCAGCACCTTGGTCTTGTCGCCGACCTTCAGCCCGGCCTTCTCGGCGCCACTGGTGTTGAGCGCGATCTCGTTCAGCTGGGTGGGCGCGGCGCCCGCCACGAATTTCTCGGGCTCCTCGACAGACTTCTCCGGCGGCAGGTAGGACAGGCCGAAACTCGGTGCGCCACCGGTCTGGACGGCCTTCTTGCCGTCGGGCTCGAGCAGCACGACCGGGCCGTTCACGGCGGGGGCGACCCGTGCGACACCTTCGTGCTTGGCCAGTGCGTCGACGATATTCGTCGGTAGGCCCAGTGATTGGCGATCCGACGGGCTGACGCGCACGTCGACACCTTGAGCCTGGCCTTCGAAAATACCGTCGAAGGTGCGCTGCAAGGTATCGGTGAAGACGAATGATCCGGAGATGAAGGCGGTACCGAGCACCACTGACAACAGGGTCAGCGCCAATCGCACTTTGTGCGCGGCGAGGTTACGCAAGGCGACCTTGCGCATGGGCCCGCCCGCCACCCGGCCACCGCCCTTCATCGAATCGCTGCGCGGTGCTGTGTTCGTCATCGAGTTTCCAGCGCCTTCATCCGGTCGAGGATCGAATCCTGGGTCGGGTCACGCAGCTCGTCGACGATCCGGCCGTCGGCGAGGAACACGACGCGGTCGGCGTAGGCGGCCGCGCGCGGATCGTGGGTGACGATCACGACGGTCTGGTTGAACTCGTCGACCGAGGCACGCAGGATCGACAGCACCTCGCCCGAGGAATGTGAGTCCAGGTTGCCGGTCGGCTCGTCACCGAAGATGATCTCCGGCTTGCCCACCAGCGCACGCGCACACGCCACGCGCTGCTGCTGGCCACCGGACAGCTCGGACGGCCGGTGCTCGAGGCGGTCGCCGATGCCGAGGCGCTTGACCACGGTGTCGAGCCATTCCTGGTCGGGCTTGCGGCCCGCGATATCGAGCGGGAGGGTGATGTTCTCCAGCGCGGTGAGCGTGGGGACCAGGTTGAACGCCTGGAAGACGAACCCGATCCGATCCCGCCGCAGCGCCGTCATCTGTTTGTCGGACAGGCCGGTGAGCGCGGTGTCACCGATGCGCACCTGGCCCGCGCTGGCGCTGTCGAGCCCGGCCAGGCAGTGCATCAAGGTCGACTTGCCCGAACCCGATGGACCCATGATCGCGGTGAATTCGCCCTTCGCGAAGTCAGCCGACACCCCGTCCAGTGCCTTGACCTGTGTATCTCCCGATCCGTACAGCTTGACCAGATCGGTCGCGGCGGCCGCGATATCGGTGGCGGCCGCCGCGTCGACGGCCTCGGTCCCCATGGCGTGCGAAGTCATGCTGTCCAGTCTGGCTGTCCAGGGTGAACCGCGCCATCCGGGATCCCCCCGATACCGCAGGTCTCAGGGGACTCTCAACCAGCGAGCCGGCCTCGATTCGGTCGGCCCCGTGTCAGGGGGTCGGCTAGCGCACGACCCATTCGAAAGCCGCGGCTTCGGAGCGGGCACCTTGCGCGGCACGGGAACGGTTGGGCTCACCGAGGTCCGCGAGCAGTCCTTCGGTGAGAACGACCAGGTCAGCCAGGGTTGCGGGGGTGAACCAGTCGGGGCGGGTGGCGAACAGGATGTCCTCGGAGGCGGTGTTGCCGCTGGCGCCAGGAGCGAAGGGGCAGCCGCCGAGACCGCCCAGTGCGCCGTCGACCATGGTGGCGCCCGCGGCGACGGCGGCGAGGGTGTTGGCCACGCCCATGCCCCAGGTGTCGTGACCGTGGAAGACGATGCGGCGCGGCGGGGTGGAGTCGCGCACCGCGGTGACCAACGCGCTCACCTGGTCGGGGCAGGCCTGGCCGAGGGTGTCGGCGAGGACGATGTCGGCGGCGCCTTCGGTGCGCGGGTCGTTCGCGATGGCGAGGACGCGTTCCGGATCGACGGGACCGTCGAACGGGCAGGTGAACGTCGTGGCCAGGCACAGCTGGATCTCGCCACCGGCATCGCGGGCGAGGCGGATGGCGTCGGGCATCGCGGCCACCGAGGTCTCGGTATCGCGGCCGATGTTGGCCGTGTTGTGGGCGTCCGACACCGAGAAGCAGTACTGGAAATTGCGCGCACCGGCCGCGGCGGCCTTCTCGACATGGCGCGGCGTGGCCACCCACACCCAGCATTTCGCCAGCTCATCCGGGGTGAGCGCCGCGATCAAGTCGAGCGAATTGGCCATCGGCGCAACAAGATCGGGTCGCGCCATCGAGCCGATCTCGAGCGCGGGCACACCGGCGGCGAGCAGCCTGCGCACCACGTCGACCTTCCGCTCGACCGGCAGCACCTTGCCGGTGAGCTGCAAACCGTCGCGCAGCGTCACATCACGCAACAGCGGCGCGGTCACCGCCGCTGCTCCGGTTCCCGCGCGGGCACACACATCACGCCACCGCACGGTTTGTCACCCACGCTGGCCGGGGTCGGATGGACCGTCGGGCGCACGTGTCCCGGACCGCGCGGCTCCCACTTGTTGCGCACCGGCGGGCGGCGCCTGCCGTGTACTCGCCTCGTCACAGTGCCTCCAGCGCGTCGATCTGATCTTCACTCATCCCGAGCAGCCCGCCGAGCACTTCCCTGGTGTGCTCGCCGAGGTCGGGGCCGACATTGCGGATCGGCAGCGATGCGCCCCCGATCACCGGGACGATGCCACCGAAACCCACCTGTTTGGGTTCGGCCTCGCCCACGTCGACCGGGAACGTCTGGATCATATTGCGCGCGCGGTACTGCTCGTCGGCCACGATATCGGCCGCGGTGTAGATCGGACCACAGGGGATGGCGGCGGCGTCGAGAAGTTTCAGTGCCTCCGCCCTGGTGTGCTGAATCGACCATTCCGCGATCGAGGCGTCCAGGCGTTCGCGGTGGCGCCAGCGGCCGTTGTTGTCGGCCAGTTCCGGGTCGACGGCGAGGTCGGGGCGGCCGATCACCTCCATGTACCGCTGGAAGATGGCGTCGCCGTTGCCACCGATGATGATCGAGTAACCGTCGCTGGTCGGGTACGCGTTCGACGGGGCGATGCCCTCCATCCGCCCACCGACGCGTTCGCGGTTGATGCCGTAGGCGAGGTGGTCGGGGATCAGCGATTCCATCACCGACAGGATCGACTCGTTGAGCGCCACGTCGATGATCCGTTCCACCTGCGGCACCGGCCCCGCGACCCGTTCGCGCTGGAACAGCGCCATCACGGTCCCGAACGCCGCGTAGATACCCGCGATCGAATCACCGATCGACACCCCGGTGCGCACCGGCGGCCGATCCGGGTCCCCCACCAGCTCCCGCAGCCCACCGACCGCCTCCGCGACCGCCGCGAACCCCGGCCGCGCCGCCATCGGCCCGGTCTGCCCATACGCCGAGATCCGCGTGATCACCAGCGTCGGATTCACCTCCTCGAGCACCTCCGGCCCGAGCCCCCACTTCTCCAGCATTCCCGGCCGGAAGTTCTCCAACAGCACATCGCACTGCTTCACCAGGTCGAGCACAACCGCCCGCCCCGCGTCGGTCCGCAAATCCAGCACGATCGACTTCTTGTTCCGATTGACGGTCCGATACAACATCGAGGTGTCACCCCCGTACAACCGCCAGTTCCGCAACTCATCGCCCGTACCAGGGCGTTCCACCTTGATCACCTCGGCGCCGAAGTCGCCGAGAATCCGTCCGGCAGTGGGAGCGGCAACATAGTTACCGAGTTCCAGGACGCGAACACCGTCCAACGGCCGAATACTCATGCGCCCAGTATGGCGGGCCCCCTCCCAACCCTCTCAGCCACACCGTGAACCCAGCCTGTCACCCCGCGAACCCAGCCTGTCCCCGTCTTCCACACCCCACCCTCCCAACCACCGCACTCCCGACCTGGGACAACCAAACCCCAGGTCAGCACCACCTCAACTAGCGAGCAACTCAACTTCCTCGACGATCGAGTAGTCCTCAGCGTTCCCCTTCAGCACAGTGCTCGACTGCCCGTCGATGCCGACCGGAATGTCACCGGCGAGGGTGATCCGGGTCAGTCGACGCGGCTGGTCGTCATAGTCGTCGATGGCGTAATGCTGAGTGGCACGGTTGTCCCAGATCGCCACATCACCGTCGGCCCAGTTCCAGCGGGTGGTGTTCTCCAGGCGAATCACCCGATCCTGCAACAACCGAAACAGCTGCTCGGACTCCTTGGACGGAATCCCCACGAACTGCTTCACGAAGTGCCCGAGCAACAGCGACCGCTCCCCGGTTTCAGGATGCACCCGCACCACCGGATGTTCGGTCTCGTACACATCGGACTGGAACTCCGCCGAGTACTCGACCTGGGCCGGACGAACCTTGTCGACCGCACCGGCATAGTCATAGAGATTGGTGTGCACCGCACGCAGGTTCTCGGCCAGCGCCTTGAGCGGCGCGGGCAGCGAGTTGTAGGCCGCGACCGTGGACGCCCAGGTCGTCGAACCGCCGTAGCTCGGCAGATACTCCGCGCGCAGGATCGACGCCTTCGGCACCCGGTCGACAAACGTCACATCGGTGTGCCAGGAATTGGCGCGACCCCGCTCGGAGTCGATGGCCAGACTCTTCACCCCGGCCGACTTCACCGTCGGATGCGGCGTGGTCGGCGTGCCGAGCAGCTCCGCGAATTCGTACTGACCGTCCTCGGTGAGGTGGTTCTGACCACGGAAGAAGATCACCTTGTGCTCGTTGAGCGCACGTCGGATCGTCGCCACGGTCGCCGCGTCCAGATCACCACCCAGCCGGACACCATCGATCTGCGCGCCGATGTGGGCGCCGAGCTTGGTCACCGTCACGGTGGCGGGGATAGCGTGGTCGACCGTCATGGGGATCACCTTCACTGTCGTTCTCGATCGGTTGGTTCGCATCAAGCACACCGCGAATCGCGTTCGACAGACAGGTTTTGCCTCGGGGTGATCCCAACACCCCTCAGCCGAGGTTCTCCCGCAGGTAGGCCAGGTCCTCGGCGACCCCGTCGGCCGGGGTTTCCAGGATCACCGGCGCACCGGCGGTGCGGCAGACCTCGGCCAGCAGTTGCGGGTCGATGGTGCCGTCGGCGAAATTGGCGTGCCGGTCGGCGCCGGAATCGAATTCGTCGCGCGAGGAGTTCAGGTGCACGAGATCGATGCGCCCGGTGATCGCCTTGATCCGCTCGACCACCCCGACCAGTTCCTCACCGCCGGCCCACGCGTGACAGGTATCGAGGCAGAAGCCCGCGCCGTACTCGCCGACCGCGTCCCACAACCGCGCGATCGAGTCGAAATGCCTGGCCATCGCGTGATTGCCACCGGCGGTGTTCTCGATCAGGATCGGCACGGCGAATCCGCCCTTGTCCTGTTGACGCTCGAACAGCTTGCGCCAGTTGTCGATTCCGGTGTCGAGCTCGGCGTCGGAGCGCACGTGCCCGCCGTGCACGACGAGCCCGAACGCACCGAGTTCGGCCGCGGCCTTCGCCTGCTGGGCCACCGCGTTGCGCGAGGGCATCCGCAACCGGTTGTTCAGGCTCGCGACATTGATCTGATAGGACGAGTGCACGACAACATCGATCGGACTGGCGAGAATCTCGGCAGCCTTGGGGTGGGGCTGGGGTTTGTCCCAGCTCTGCGGATCGACCACGAACATCTGGACGACCTCGGCACCGAGCTTCTCGCCGAAGCCGATCGGATCGCTCTCGTCGCGAACGTGTGCTCCAATGCGCATAGTTGCCACCTTAATATCGGGCACCGACAACTTTGCCCGCGATGTTGCACCGCGACGGCTCAGAGAGATACATCGGTAGAATTTCAAACGGGTGCTCTGCCCTGGAGGGGGTGACTTCGCGTGTTGCGCAAAGGCGACGTGTTCGCCGGATACACGATCCGGCGCGTGCTCGGACAGGGCGGGATGGGTGTGGTCTACCTGGCCAGGCACCCGCGTCTGCCCCGGCTGACCGCACTCAAACTGCTCAGCGGCGAACTGTCGGCCGACGACGAGACCCGCCGCCGATTCGAACGCGAAGCCGACCTGGTCGCCCAGCTCGAGCACCCCAACATCGTCAATGTCTACGACCGGGGCAACGACGACGGCCAGCTGTGGATCTCCATGCAGTTCGTGGCTGGCACCGACGTGGCGACCGCCGACGTGAACGTGCTGACACCGGGCCGGGCGGTACAGATCGCCGCCGAGACCGCCACCGCGCTGGACTTCGCGCACGCGGGCGGCGTGCTGCACCGCGATGTGAAACCGGCGAACATCCTGCTCGCCAAACCGCCGATCGGGCGCCCGGAACGCGTGGTACTCACCGACTTCGGCATCGCGGCGGTCCGCGACAGCGAGACCACCCTGTCCTCGGGCGACTCGATCACCGCCACCCTGGCCTATGCCGCGCCCGAGCACCTGGCAGGCGCACCGCTGGATCATCGCGCCGATCAGTACTCGCTGGCCTGCACGCTGTTCTGGATGCTCACCGGCTCGGTGCCGTTCCCGGGCCCGAGCCCGGGCGCGGTGATCCAAGCGCACCTGAGCAAGCCACTGCCGCCGCTGCGCAGCCTGCGCCCCGATCTACCCGCGACCCTCGACGCGGTGCTGGCCAGGGCCACCGCCAAGCGCGTCGACGCACGATTCGCCAGCTGCGCGGAGTTCGCGCAGGCGGCCAAGGCCGCGCTGTTCGCGGTGCCGGGGCCATGGCATCACCAGCAGCAGTACAGCCCGACCGGCGTCGTCCTGCGCGCCCGCGAGCCCTACCCGCAGGCACCGGGCTATCCCCGACCGCAAACGCCGGCGCAGCCGTACCGCAACGCACCCCCACCGACACCCCCGCAGCCGCACCCACACGTGCAGCCGCACACCCCGCCGACAACTCCCGCGCAGCCGCACACGCATGCGCCGCGGCCGTCGACGGGCGGTTCGGCCATCCCGCCGCGCCGCGGAACGCCGCGCCCCGGCACCATCGATTTCCCCGGCGGCCGTAACCATCCCGGCTACATCGTGCCGCCCCAGCAGCGCCGCCCACCGTGATCGTGCACCCCTCGGCGTCATAGCCGGCTGTTAAGGTTTCGTTGATTTTCCCGTGGCGGGCCACCCCGGCCGCGGCTTTTCATGCTGTACGC
This sequence comes from Nocardia sp. FBN12, assembly GCF_050320175.1. Lineage (GTDB taxonomy): Bacteria > Actinomycetota > Actinomycetes > Mycobacteriales > Mycobacteriaceae > Nocardia. Next base: position 4,764,104 of record NZ_CP190048.1, read on the forward strand.
GCGTGCGCTGGTGGGTCCCGGCGCGCGGCGGGAAGTGGAGCAGACATGCTGGCCAACGGAGATGTCTTCGCCGGCTACGTCATCGAACGGCAGCTCGGTCGTGGTGGCATGGGTTCGGTCTATCTAGCCAAACATCCTCGGCTGCCGCGGATGACGGCGCTGAAGTTGCTCAACCGCGAGATGTTCTTCGACGACGAGGTGCGGGCGCGGTTCGAGCGCGAGGCGGATCTTGTTTCGCGCCTTGATCATCCGAACATCGTCACCGTCTACGACCGCGGGCACGACGACGAGCAGCTGTGGATCTCCATGCAGTTCATCGACGGGATCGACGCGGCATCGGTGGATCCGCAGACGCTGCCGCCCGCCCGCGCGCTGCAGATCGTGAAGGAAACCGCCGACGCGCTCGACTACGCGCACGGCATGGGTGTGCTGCACCGCGACGTGAAACCGGCCAATATCCTGCTCGCCCGCTCGGGCGCGGGCCGTGGCGAACGGGTGTACCTCACCGACTTCGGCATCGCCCGATTGCGGGACGACACCGGTCATCTCACCCAGACGGGCACCTTCACCGCGACGCTCGCCTACGCCTCGCCCGAACAGCTCACCGGCGCCGCGCTGGACCACCGTTCCGACCAGTATTCCCTTGCCTGCGCGCTGTTCTGGCTGTTCACCGGTTCGGGACCGTTCACGGCGACCAACCCGGCCGCGGTCATCCAGGGCCACTTGCAGCAACCGCCGCCCGCGCTGAGCAGTGTTCGCCCCGGACTGTCCTACGCGCTGGACGGCGTGCTCGCCAAGGCGATGGCCAAGCGATCCGACGACCGGTTCGATTCGTGTTCGGATTTCGCCGCGGCGGCGATCGAGGCGTTGAACAGTCCGAGTGCGCCCGCGATGCCGATTGTCGGTCCGCGACCGGGCACCGGCGGGGCACACCCGATCGCGGGACGGCCCACCACGGGTGGCGCGATTCCACAGACCGGCCTGCCGTATCCCGTTGCGACACAAGGCCCGATGACCGGCGGCCCGATGGGCACCACCCAGGGCCCCATGACCGGCGGCCCGATGGGCACCGCGCAAGGCCCGATGACCGGCGGTCCGATGGGCACCGCCCAGGGCCCGATGACCGGCGGCGCCCAGCGGCCGCAGACCGGCGCCACGCAGAATCCCTACACCCCGCAGTCGCGCCCGCAGTACCAGTCCGCGCCGCGGCCACAAGCCGCCGGTTTCACCCAATACCCGCAGCGACCGCCGTCGAAGTCGAACACCGGCCTGATCATCGGCATCGTCGTCGCGGTGATTCTGGTGATCGCGCTGCTGATCGGCATCGGCATCGCGGCCAGCGGCGATGACACCGGCGGCGACCGCACGACCACCACCACCACTACCGCAGCGGCCAACCTCATCACCCCGAGCGCCGACGCGATCAGCGCCGAATTCGGCCGGATCGTGCCCGCCACGACCGACGATTCCACCGGGTACAACGGCGCGACCTGCTGGGAGACCGACAGCAGCGATCCGCCCTCGCCCGCGGAAGGCGAACCCGATTTCGGTGCCTGGGCGCACCTGTGGAGCTGCTTCGGTGGCGGCGACAGCGACGATCCGTTCTACCGGATCTACGCCTTCAACTCCGCTGCCGACGTCAAGTCGGTGCTCGACGGCCTGCCCACCAACACCAAATCCACCGACAGCAACGGCGGCAAGCAGTACACCAACTACAAGTACACCGACAACGGGAACAAGATCATCACGCAGTTCACCGGTGACCCCGACCGCGCCCAGTTCCTGATGTACACCGACGGCTACGGCACGGCCGACGAGGTGCTGCGCTGGTGGCGTTCGGCGCCGCTGAACTGATGTCGATGCTCGACGGCGGCAGCATTTTCGCCGGATACACGATCGAACGACTGCTGGGCCGTGGCGGCATGGGCTCGGTGTATCTGGCGCGCCATCCGCGGCTGCCCCGGCGCACCGCGATGAAGCTGCTGAATCGAGAGCTGTTCTTCGACAACGAGATCAGGGCCAGGTTCGAGCGCGAGGCCGACCTCGTGGCGCAACTCGATCACCCCAATATCGTCACCGTGTACGACCGGGGTGTCGAGAACGACCAGCTGTGGATCTCGATGCGCTACATCGACGGCGCCGACGCGTCGTCGCTGCAGTCGCCCGTCGACCCGGCGCGCGCGGTCAGGATCGTCGCCGAAACCGCGGCGGCACTGGACTTCGCGCACAGCAGAGGCGTGCTGCACCGCGACGTGAAGCCGGCCAACATCCTGCTCGAACCCGTCGACACCACCGAACGCGTCTACCTCACCGATTTCGGCATCGCCCGCCTGCACAACGACAATGCCGCCAAGCTGACCCAAACCGGAACTTTCACGGCCACACTGGCTTTCGCCTCACCGGAGCAACTGTCCGGGATCGCCCTCGACGGCCGCGCCGACCAGTATTCCCTGGCCTGCACGCTCTTTCGCCTGCTCACCGGAACCACTCCCTTCGACGCCACCAACCCCGTCGCGGTGATCCAGGGCCACCTCCAGCAACCCCCACCCCGGGCGAGCACCCTGCGGTCGGGCATCACCCCGGCGCTGGACTCGGTAATCGCTCGTGGCATGGCCAAGCGCCCCGAAGAGCGCTTCGCCACCTGCGCCGAGTTCGCCGCCGCCGCCGTGCAGGCCCTGGCCGGTCATGCTGTGCCGCAACAGTTCCCTGGCTCGGCGGCGACGAGGACCTACCCGCCGAACTCGCCGTACACTCCCGGCGCCGGGTACCCGGTAGCCGGCGGCCCGAATTCGCCTGTCGGACAAACACCATGGACAGGCGACCAGCCTTGGGCCGCAGGCGGCCGACCACTGCCCCAGAATTACCACCCGCAGTGGGCACCGAGCCCCGGTCAGCCGTCGCCTGCCGGGGTCGGCGCGTATTCGCGGCCCGCCGATGCCGGAGCCGGCCAACCGTGGCAGCCGTACGGTCCCTCGGCGCCCAACGGGTCGTCGCCGTACCCACCGAGCACCCTCGCTCAGCGCGCCCGCGAAGCGGGGAATGCCCGGACGACAGGCGAGCGTACCTCGGTCCGCGAGGAGTATCTCGGCAAGAAGCGGGACTCACGCTGGGAGGGGTCGCCGATGGGCTGGCTGGCGATCATCGCCGCCGTCGCGTTCCTCGGCTGGGTGTTCTGGGTGGCGTTCGGCGATGACGGAAAGGCGGGCGCGTCGGGTCAGCCCGCTCTCGAAACATCGCTATCCGCAACGCCTTCCGCGTCGACCCGCCCGACCTCGACGGCGCCGCCGAGCAGCGACCCGCAGATCATCGGCGCCAACGCTGCACAGCCCAGCGACGAGCTGGATTGGTGGCGTTCGGCTCCGCTGACCTAGGCGTACCCGCGCATTCGCCTCCGGCCGTGCGCGTTCGACGACCGCCGCGCCCATCAAGCGGTCAAGGTGTAGTGCACGAAGTCGCGCACCGGCTCGAATCCGATCCGCTGGTAGATCTTGTTCGACGTCGGGTTGGCCAGATCGGTGAACAGACAGGCATCGGCGCCTTCCGCCCGAATCCGGCCCGCGACCGTCGCCGTGAGCGCACTCGCGAATCCATTGCCCCGGAACCGCGGTGGCGTGTAGACCGGCCCGATTCTGGCCCAGCCGAACACCGCCGTCTGCCGGGCGACCAGCGTGACGGGCGTCCCGTCGTGCTCCCACAACCACGACGTTCCAGCCTCGAGGCGCCTGCGCACCGCCGTCTCATCGAGTCTTTGTGGCACGTCGGCCTCCACACCGAACTCCTCGATCATCGTGATGACGAGGGCGACGTCGTCGGCGGTGGCCTGGCGCGCAGCGCCGACGGCGCCGGGCACGGACAGCTCACCGAGACCGAACAGGCGGGTCGAGTACTTCTCGCGGTAGCTACCGCCGCCGACCGCCGACCAGCGCGCCGCGAAGGCAGCGGCGGCGGCGCTGTCGCCTTCGACGCTGCGTAGCACGATGTCGCGGGCGAGGAAGGCATCGGCGACTGCCGCACTACTGTGCACGGGCAGCTCACCGAGGTAGACAGCGCCGTTCGTGCACTGCGCGATGCCGACGACCACGCCCGCACTGTCGCGCACGCTCAGGAATTGCGTCACCATCGCCCCGGACCTGCCGTTGATCCGGTTGACCAGCACGGTCGCGATCACCGTGTGGCGTAGCGGATCACGGCGGAGGAACGGCTCCGCTTCGGTCAGGAACCGGGCAGCGTCGGTGGTGATATCGATGCGCACCACACCGACGGTAGGTCTTCACACCCGCGGTCGCATTCGAATTATGAGGTGTCTCAGGTTGTTTCGCGCGCGTCCCGATCGGTGCGCAGCTTCAGTAGGATGAGTCCAGCCGTGCAGGCCAGAATCAGCCCGGCGACGGTGATCTCCACGTGCAGCCCCGCGATGCCGAGGCCGGCGCCGACGAGTCCGCCGATGAAGAACAACCAGCCCATGACCCGCGCGACGACCACGAAGGTCCCGGGCGGTGTCGACGACAGATGCCCGGCGGCGGTCGAATCAGTGTTCGCCGCCGCGGTTTCCAGCCGGGGTGTCGAGAGTGCTCCCATGAGATTCTCCTCGATGACGCCGATCAGATACTTGCACAGCGCAAACTTCGCGCGACAGGTGTTTCGGTCCGGGCGTCTCATGCGTAACTTTGCTCACACACGCTACGACTCGGTGACGCCGAACGCGCGCGACACGTCCCCACGACACGCTGAATTGATCAATCCGATATCTGGACCACTAGCGTTTAAAATGCGCTCTTTCGCTCGACCTGCACTACTGTGAGGCGATCTCGATGCCGACGAGGAGTAACAGGCGATGGATAACAGCAGGGCCAAGTTCGTAGGTCCGGCAGTCGCTGTTGGCGCGGTATCGCTCGGACTGATCATCATCGGTGCGTGCGGTGTCGGACAGCAGGATGTCTACGTGCCGGCGCCGCCGTTGAGCGCGGATCTGGCCGCCGCACCCGCGCGGGTGGCCGATGAGCCCACGTCGACGACGGTGCACATCCCGATCCCGCCGTCGCCCACCTGGCGGATCGCGCCGTACATGTCGCCGCGAAAGCCGTTCAGCCTCAGCTCGACCGAGACCTCGCCGTCGGAGACGCCATCCGAGGGCGAACCGGCACCCGAGTCCCGTCCGGCCGAGGCGACCACGGAATCCCGGCCGCCCGAGGCCGCGACTCGCCCGCCGGAGACCACCGAGGACGAGCCGACGACCACCCGGCCGCAGCTCACCTCTCGGCCGAACCCGACCCGCACCGTGACCCCGCCCCGCGTCGGCGATGACGAAGCGGCCGAGGACTACCCGCCCACCCACGCCTTCGACCGCGCAACCCCGGTCGACACCGCCGCTACGCCGACCCCGGCCGCGACCACTCCGGCGACGCCCGAAACATCGGCTTCGACCACGACCGATGCCCCGGTGCCGACCGAGTCCGCGGGCTGACATCGCGCTGGGCGGACATCGTCGGGCCCGAGGGTCGACAATCCGACCGTCGCGACCGACAGTGTCCGCCCAGTGCGGTCTGTCTGCGAACTACAGCTCGACCAGGTCGTACTCGCCGACCCGATCGGCCAGCTCCCGCCGATGTTCCAGTGCGCCACCGAGCGTCTGGCCGATCGCCGTCAACCGGGCCACGTAGTGGCTCACCGGATACTCCGCGGTGACGCCGATGCCGCCGTGCATCTGGATCGCCTCCTGCCCGATGTGCTCGGCGGACTTGCCCACCTGCAGCCGCGCCCGCGACGCGACCGCCGGATCGTTGCCGCCGTCGGCCAGTGCCGCCGTCGCGTACAGGCTCATGCTGCGGGCCAGTTCCAGCGAGACGTAGCAGTCCGCCGCTCGCTGGGTGAGCACCTGGAACTTCGACAGCGTGACCCCGAACTGCTTGCGGGTCTTGAGGTATTCGGTGGTGAGCGTGAGGGCCACCTCCATCGCCCCGACCGATTCCGCGCACAGCGCCGCCTGCGCGTAGCCCTGGGTCAGGGCGATGGTCTCGCCGGCGTCGACGGCGTCACCGAGCAGTGCGCCCGTCGCGCCTGCCAGATCGAACTGCGCGGCCCGGCGACCGTCGAAGGTGCGATACGCACGTCGTTGCACGCCATCCTGATTCGGGTCGACCAGGAACAGCCCGGTCCCGCCGTCGGGCAGCACCGCACTGACGATCAACTCGTCGGCGACGTCGCCGCGCAGCACCGGATTCTTCACGCCGGTCAGCGCGTACCCGTCGCCCTGCGCGACCGCCGTGGTGGCGAGCTCCGTCGACGGCCATCGCGTGCCGGGCTCGGTGTGGGCGAAGGCGAGCAGAGTGGTTCCCTCGGCCAGCGCGGGCAACAGCCGCTGACGCTGCTCGGCGCTGCCTGCCAGCCGTAGCAGTTCAGCCGGGATCACCACCGAGTCGAGCACGGGTTCCGGCGCGAGCGCGCGACCCAGCTCCTCCTGCACCAGCATCGCCTCGACCGGGCCCGCGCCGACGCCGCCGTCCTCCTCGGGAATGGTCAACCCGAGTACGCCCAGGTCGGCGAGTTGCTTCCAGACCGTGCGGTTCCAGCCGGGGTCGGTGTCGCCGCTCTTGGTGAGGGCTTCACCGTCGTAGAACCGGTGCAGCAGTTCACGCACGGTGTCACGCAGCATCGTCTGTTCTTCGGTCAGTGCGAGTTCCATGTCAGCGCCTCACAATCCGAGGATCGTGGAGGAAATGATCGAGCGCTGGACCTCGCTCGAGCCTCCGTAGATGGTCACCTTGCGGTAGTTCAGGTAGCCGGGACCGGTGTGCTGGGCCCAGGCGGGTGAGGCGATGTCGTCGGCGTCGACCGGCAGCGCGTCGGTGCCCGCGATGTCGAGGAGCAGTTCGGTGGCGGCCTGCTGCAAGTCGGTGCCCTTCAGCTTCAGCACCGAGGAGGCCGGATTCGGCTTGCCCGCAACAGAGTTGGAGACCACGCGCAGCTGGGTCAGCTCCAGGGCGAGCAGTTCGTTCTCGAGGTCGGCCAATCGCGCCGCGAACACCGGGTCCTCCAGGAGGGTGCCGCGTCCGGTTCTGGTCGCGCGGGCGTACTCCTTCGCGAGGCCGAGCTTGACCTTGGTCTTGCCGACGCCGGTGATGGAGGTGCGTTCGTTGCCGAGTAGGTACTTGGCGTAGGTCCAGCCCTGGTTCTCCTCGCCGACGAGCTGATCGGCGGGCACCCGGACGTTCTCGAAGAACACCTCGTTCACCTCGTAGCTGCCGTCGATCAGCTTGATCGGGCGCATGGTGACACCGGGTGACTTCACATCGAAGAGCAGGAAGGAGATGCCCGCCTGCTTCTTCGGCGCGTTCGGGTCGGTGCGCACCAGGCAGAAGATCCAGTCGGCGTACTGGCCGAGCGTGGTCCAGATCTTCTGGCCGTTGACGATGTAGGAGTCGCCGTCGCGGACCGCGGTGGTGCGCAACGAGGCGAGGTCCGAACCCGCGTCAGGCTCGGAAAAGCCTTGGCACCACCAGATGTCGAGCGCCGCGGTGGGTGGCAGGAAGCGCTGCTTGAGTTCCTCGGAACCGAACTGCGCGATCACCGGACCCACCATCGAGGCGTTGAACGTGAGCGGCTCCGGCACCGAGGCCAGTTGCATCTCGTCGAGCCACAGATGGCGCTGCATCGGCGTCCAGTCCTTGCCGCCCCAGGCCACCGGCCAGTTCGGCACACACAAGCCGTTGTCGTTGAGGATCTTGTTCGCCGTGACGATGTCCTCGCGGGACAGGTCCGCGCCGTGCTTCACCCGGTCACGAATGTCGGCCGGGATCTCGGTGGCGTAGAAATGCCGGAGCTCGTCGCGGAAAGCGACCTCGTCAGGGGACAGGGCTAACTTCATACGGGTCTCCCAGTCACTCGTAGCCGTCGAAGAGAAACTTACCCTTCGGTAATCCTCGGTGTCGACTACATCACACTCGATGCCTGTCCCACCGGCGCCCGCCACGCCGCCGGTGGCTCGGCGACCCACGTGCCGACCTGGTACGTTGCCAGACGAACCGGACTATCCGGCGACGAGCATCCACCGAGGAGTTACGGGTGAACGGCAGATCCATCGCAGGTAGAGCAGCGGCGATCACCGCGGCGAGCATCGGCGCGCTGGCACTGCTGGCCCCGAGCGCGACCGCGACGCCGGTGGACGACGCGATCAATCACCTGAACCACCTCGCGGGCGAGGACGCCCCGACGAAGGCCGGCGTCGGCGCGATCGCCGGCTTCACCAACATGGTCGGCGCCGACACCCTGCGTGATATCTCGACGCAGTTCACCCCCTTCACCTACGCGGCGCCCACTTTCGGCTGCGGCAGCAACGGCCCGATCACGACGATCATCGCCGCGGCGTCGTTCGAAGGGCCGGGCCCGCGCACCGAGGCCAGCCTGACGCCGGGCGATATCCGCTTCAGTGCGAGCCCGCGCCACACCGGCGTTCCGCTCGCATCGGGACTCAGTGTCGCCTGGGTCAATGTCAACAACGGGCAGAGCGGCATCGTCGGCCTCGACGACCAGACCGAATTCAACCTGCCGTCGCTGTCGAAGACCGTGCACAGCGGCGCGGGCACCGTGGTCGCCTCCATGTGGGGAACCATCGACTACGCGGGTGCCCGCTGTGTGATGCCCCCGACCGTCGGCACGTTCGTCGTGCCCGATCTGCCGGTCGTGGTCCCCGAAGCTCCGGCGGCTCCGCCCGCCCCCGAACCCAAGGCCGTCAACCCGGGCTCGGGCGAATCCGCCTCGGGCGCACCGGCTTCGACGACCCCCGCGGCCCCCGCGCCCGCGGAAACGCCGCAGCCCGCACCGGCTCCCGCTCCCCCGGCCCCGCCCGCGGCAGCCAACGTCGGCGGCTGAGCCGCTTCACCAGCAGTCCCCGCCGCGCGATCGGGCGGGTGCGCATGCGCCGGTCGCTTCGAGGCGATTGACTGGCGTAGCTCTCAGCCGATCGGGCGGATACGCAGGACCGTGCCCTCTTCGGAACCCGCGAGCAGGGCCGACGGGTCGGCGGGGTCGGCGACGACCGCGGTCAGCGGCTGGGTGGAGACGACGGTGCAGGCGGTACCGGTGGCCGGGTTGACGCGGACGAGGTTCCCGGCCAGCGTGGTGACGTAGAGCGAGCCACCGCGGACCACGAGATCGTCGACGAAATCGGGGAGAGCGCCGAACGAGGTCAGGTCAGCGACCGTGGTCGCTGTGCTCGGGTCGGTGCGGGAGAGTCGCAGTACGCGACCGACCGGGCCGGCAGCGGCGGCGAAGTTCGCGGTGACGTAGACCGAATCACCCGACACCACAACGCCGTTGGGGCCATCGATACTGACGGCCGACCACCAGTCCATGTCCTCGCTGCCGTCGCGGCGCAAGCGGTGCAGGCCGTTGCCGGTGGTCACATACAGATTGCCGTCGGCGTCGAAGGCGGCGCCGTTCGGCTGCGGGAACCCGGTCGCGAAGGCGACGGGGGTCGGGCGCGCGGCCGCGGGATCGAAGCGGACGATGCCGCCGGAACCGGCCAGCGGCGAGTTGCCGGTGACCACGTAGAGCAGTCCGTCGGGACCGAGCCGGACCGCACCGGGCGAGGGCACGGCGACGGTGGCGGTGAGTCGCCCGTCGCGGTCGTAGCGTTGCACCTCCCCGCGCATGACCCGCGAAACCCAGAGGTCACCGTTGGCGTCGATGCCGAAGTTCTCCGACCAGTCCAGCAGCGGCACACTCGACCTGATCGCGACATCCTGGCGCGCCTGTCCACACAGCGACAGCGGCGCGGCCCCCGCGACAGTGCCGGAACCGAGCGAAGCGCTGCCGACGACAGCGGCACCGACCACGACACGGACGACGCAACGGCGGAACGACAACATCTGCAACCCTCGACTCTGTTCGACCTGGTTCGACGCGCGAAGTCTAACGGCTGCCGGCCCACCGTGGGCAGCGCACGTCACCTGCGGTTCCGATCACGGCGTATCACGTACCGGCGCTGTCCCGCATGACAATTCATCGGCGACTCGCAGCGGGCCGGCCACGGACGGCGGATTCGCCGATCGTGAGCGGCGATAATCGACCGGTGCCCTTCTTCGACACCGAACGCGGACGCCTGCACTGCAGGCAGTGGTCCGTCGAGCAACCCGCGGCGCGGCTGGCGCTGCTGCCGGGAACCGGTCAGCACAGCGGGCACTACCACCGTTTCGCCGCGGCGTTGCGTGCCGCGGGGATCGAGCTGTGGGCACTGGACACCGCGGGGCAGGGGCTGAGCGAAGGCGATCCCGACGCGCCGGGCACCCTCGACGAGCTGACCGCCGACGCGTGGGGATTTCTCGCCCTCGTCCGAGCCGGTCATGCGGCCGCGCCGGTGTTGATGGGCCACTCCCTCGGTGCGGTGACCGCCTTGAACTGTGCCCGCGAAAACTGCTCTGACCTGGCCGGACTCGTCGTATGCGGCACCCCGCGCCGCGCCGCCGACCTCGCACCGGACCCCGGTCTGCCGCTCCTCGCGGTGCACGGGGTGGACGACCGGCGAGCACCCATCGATGTAATCCGGCTATGGACAGCACGGCACCGATCGGTAGATTTGCGCGAGTACGCCGACGCCGGACACGACCTGTTGCACGAACCGGTGCAGCACCGCGTGGCGGCCGATATCGCGGAGTGGGTACTCACCGCGGTGCGATGAACGACGAAGGGGGAACCGGTGCAACCGAACCGAACGGGGCTGCCGAATACGGCGGCTCTCGGCCAAGCCGTCGACGAGGGTGGGCTGTGGATCGACGGGGTGCTCGTCGCCGACGGTGCGCCCGAACGCTGCGCGCTGCGCTACGAACGGCTGGCCGACGAGGTCGAAGCCCAGGTGCTGGCGCTCAGCCGGACCGCGGTCATTCCCGGCTTCGGCGGACTCGCCTCGGGCGCCGCCCTGCGCACCGGCTTCGAGACCAAGGCCACCGAGGCACTCGACGAACTGCGTGCCTACGCGCGCACCGCGCGCGATCTGGCCGCCGTTTTCCGCGCCGCGGGCGCGACCTACCGCGAGGCCGACCAGGCGCTGGCGGGCGCGGTCGCCGCGATCGAGGTTCCCGGTGGTGGTGGCGATGCGTAGTCTCTCCGGCCGGACCGATGTCGACTATGTGTCCGTCGTCGAAGTCTTCGACAACCTCTCCCACGCCGAGATCCACAATGCGGTAAGACAACTCGACCCGGCGGCGCTGGTGGGGGCGGGTGAGGTGTTCCTGACCACTGCCACCGGCCTCGGCGACGGGGTGGAGATCGCGCACGGTGAGATCCGTGCCGCGATCGCCGACGGCTGGCGCGGTGCGGCGGCCGGGCAGGCCTCCGATGCCGTGCGCGACTTCGAACAAGCGGGTCGCCGGATCGCCGATGTGTTGACCGCGGTCGGTGTGCGTCTCAGCCAGGCAGGCGACGCGGCGGAGTCCATTCGCGCGGCTGTCGCGGAACCCGATGGGGCACAGCCTGATCCGGCCGCGGCGCTGCTCGACTCCGAGCAGGCCGCGAACAACGCCACGATCGCGCGTGACGCCGAGAACGCCAGGCTCGACGCGGTGCAGGCGATGGAGACGATCTACGCCGGAGCGTTCCTGCCGACCGGGTCGGGTGTGCCCGCGTTCACCGGAATCGCCACGGAGACAGGCACGGCCGCTGCCGGTGCGGCCGGGTCGGGCACCGTGCCGTCGGCTGGAATCCCGCAGACGACCGCGTCCGCCGCGATCGCATCGGCGACCTCACCCGCGACCACCTCCGCTGCCACTGCGTCCGCCGGATATTCGCCGGTTGCCGGCACAGGCACGACCCCGACGAGCAACGGCGCGTACCCGGCCGCCGGAACCGCCACCGGCGTGTTGAGCGCAACCGCTCCCGCGACGACTGCTCCCGCCGCGAGGACAGCGCCGGGCCAGCCGCTGACCAGCGCCAACGGTGCGAGCGCCACCACCCCGCCATCGACTACCACGGCCGCACCCGGCGCAGTGCAGGTAGGCAACCGACCCCGCCCTGCCAAGTCCGAACGGACCGGTTCCGCGACAACCGATGTGGCGGGGGCCGACCCGAAAGCGGCCGGCGGCGGCCCGACCGATGCCACTGTGACCAGTAGCGCTGCGGCCGGCGGAGTGGGCGCAGGCCAGGTGACCGGCGCCTCGACCGGAAGTACGACCGAAGCCGCGAGCGATGGGCGGCAGGAGCGCGATCCCGCGGTCGCCGGCGGTGAGGCCGCGGCCGGAATGGGTGCGGGTGCGATCGGCGGGATGATGGGTGGGGCGATGGCCGCCGCTGATCAGACCCGGCCCGCCGGTGGGCCGCGGCCCGCCCCGCCGGTGGAGGAGCCCGAGGACGAGGACGACGAGTTCCTGCGGTACCTCGAGGACGAACCGACCTACCTCGAGCCCGCGGACGAGGTGAATGCGCTGATCGGGAAGATGGAGCCGACCAGTCCCGCCGTGCTCGGCGAGTGGACCGAGCGGGAGTGAACTGGCATTTCACCCCGGACCAGTTCGCGCTGACCTGGGCGCGCACCGACGGCGACCGGATCCCCTATCCGCTCGCCGTCCGCGCGTCGGCTCGCGACACCGTCGAGCGCGCCGCCCAGCAGCCCGCGCTCGACGCCTGGTGCGCCCGCACCCTCGACGCCGACCTCGCGGCCGCCCTGCGGGTGCTGGCGAAACCGGAGATCCGCGTCGAGGTCTGCGGCCACGCACCCGCACCGGTACGAATGCTAGGCGCGGTCACCGCGGACGTCGCGGTACTCGCGGTGCAGGATCCCGGCAGCGCACCCGACCGCGGCGGCCCGGTCCACGTCCAGGTAGGCAGCACGAAACGTCTTGCCGCCCAGGTCTTCTCCCGCCTACCCGGCCACCCCCCGGGCAGCACACCGCGCATCACCGCCCCCGCCACCCGCGTCGACGAAGACAGCCGCGACCTAGTCACCGCCCCCGTCGCGGGCCCCTCCGACGCCGCCCGCATCCGCCGCCTCCTCCAGCGCCCCCGCACCGGCATCGGCCAAATCCTCGTAGCCACAGGCACCGACCCCAAACCCGCCGGCGTCCTGTCCTGGATCGACCTCCCCAACGACGGCCGCTACCTAGTCCACGCAAGCCGCCACATAGACATCATCCCCGCCACCCCCGACTCCACCGTCGAATGGCTACGCCGCCTACTCCGCAGCGCCTGAACCCGCACCCGAACCCCGCGCTCGACCAAACCCCGAACGTATCCACTACCCGAGCTGAAGAAACCCCACAAGATCAGCCAACTCTTCCTCCGTATCCGGAAGATACTCGGTAAGCAGCGGAGACCGAATAACAATGGCCTTCCACATAGCCCGACACAACGTCGCATGAATAACACTGCGCGACAACAAGGGCCGCATCCCGAACGGCGCATCAGCAGGCGTAGAAGTAGTCATAGACAGCAGAACCACAGCGGCCTCCCGCCCACGGAACCGATCAGGCGTCCCCACCAGCACGTCCTCGATCTTGGCGCGCGCCAGCAGCGTCCGAATCCGAGCCACCTGCGCCGCATAGGGAGCGACAACCACAATGTCATGCGGGTGCAGCTTGCGCGTCCCTCCATCGGAGGTCCACGTCTCACCGAGCAGAACCCGCACCCGCCGCACCACTTCCCGCGCCTCGGCATCGGATTCGGTAGCACTACCCCGATGCTCCACGAGCACCGTACTCACCCCGGGCGCGATACCCGCCAAATCCCTTGTCAACGTGACCGCCTCGTCCGCACGCAGCCGACCGTCATAACAACTCGCCGAAACCGGCTCACAGATCGCGGGGTGCATCCGCCAGGTGCGATCGAGGAAGTAACCACGTTCGGTTGGCAGCGTCGCCGCACCTTCACACAGCCACTCCAGCACCGAAACCTGCACCGGCTCTGGATGTTTCGCTTGTGACCTGGCCGGAACCGGATCGCCGATCAACAACAGGTTGCGCGCGCTCACCGCGACCGCGACCGTATCGGCCAGCGAGCATTCGCCAGCATCGGCAATCACCAACAGGTCGAGTGCCCCGGGCGCGATCAGCCGATCATCGACGAAATCCGCTGTGGTGCCGCCGATCACGCACCCGTTGACCGCGTTGTCGAGAAAGCGCGGATACCGCGTGGCATCGATCGCCGACCACTCGGGGCCGACCGACGCGACATCCTTCTTCGCCACGAGTTCGGGCAGCAGGCCCGCTTCGACCACCGCGTCGAAGATCCGCTCGATCACCGCGTGCGACTGCGCCACCACCCCGATCCGCCACTTGTGCCGGGTGACGAGTCGCTCGAGCGCACGCCCGGTGATTCCCGTCTTGCCGGTGCCGGGCGGCCCGTGCACAGCCAGATACGAGGCGTCCAGCGCACCGACCGCGTGGGCGAGGACGGCCCCGAGATCGTCGTGGGGCTGGGGCAGCGCCATCCCGTCGCGCAGTCGCGGCGCGCGGCGCAGCAGCAGATCGTAGACGGCGTTCTCGGGCACCCACGGCAGACTCATCAGCAGATCCTGGGCGGTGTGCTCCAGTGCGGCCTCGATCTCGGCCTCCCCGTCGGGCGGGCCGGGGGCGATGGCGGCGGGGAGGTCGTCGTAGGGCGGACAGCCTGCCGGGAGCAGTTCTTCCAGGCGCACGGTGTCGTCGAAATTCGGGTCGACAGCGCAGCCGAGCACGGTGGCGGTCGCGGTCGCGCGGCGGCCGAGCGTCTGGGTCATGCCCGCCGCGGCGGCACCGTCGTAGATCGTGACCATCTGCGTGCCGGGAGTGAGGGTGGCGCCCGTGCCGAGCCTGCCGGTGAGCGTGAGGTAGCGCCGCATCGTCGGAAGTTGCGGCGTGCGATGCCATTTGGTGTCGACGGTGCCCCATTCGACGACGAGCACGCCCGGCGCGTCGGCCCATTCGCCGACCGGATGGCCGAGCCGATCGATATGAGCCCACCAGCGCGGCTGCCGTTCCCGTCGGTGATAGCCGAGGACCGCGGCCGTCAAGGAGGCGGCGCGAGCCGAATCACCTTGCGCGTCAGCGGCGAACTCGCTCAGCGCCGCCTCCAGCGAGCCGGGATGCAGCGAGGGCGGCACATCGGAATCCGCGACGGCGAACCGAGCGCCGGGAACAGCGATTCCCGCATCGGCCGCGCGATCGAGCAACCAGTCGCGGATACCGAGGACCGTCGCCGCGCGACCGGGTGTATCGGGCAGCAATGCGGCCAGTCCCGTTGCGTCATACGACTGTTCACCGATCAACAGCGCGGTGCGCACGATCGGCGCGAGATCCACCAGCGCACGATCGGCCAACAGCTCATCCAGCAGATCGGCTCCGGTCCCCAGCTGACCCGCCCCATCGAGCAGCGCCGTCCGAACATCCGAACCATAGTGGTACACGCGCACATCCGGATCCGCCGCCCGGTGCTCGGCGATGATCTCCAGCAGCTCCTCGAGCACTCCCCCGCCCTGAGCCGATGGGGCGTCATCGACGAGGTTCACCGAGTCGAACTCGTCGAAACCGGCCGCGCGAGCTTCGCTTCCCCCCGGCCGAAAACCGGTCCCGGCCACGGCATGATCGAAGCGATCGGGGCCTCGGGTGCTGTCGGGCGAGTCGCTGACAACGCGCGCGAAAGCGATGGTGTCGGCCTCCGCGGATACGGCGCCGCCCAACCGGGCGAGGGGGTCGCGCGGATCGAGGACGCCATCGTCACCGGCGACTCTCCGTCCCGCAGCGCCCGCGTCCGACGCGTCGGCGCACGGATAACCGCCCGGATTCGCCTGTTCCACACCACCCGGCCCGAAGACCACGGCGTTGGTATCCCGCGGACCGAATGTCGGGCGGTTGCCGATGATGCTCGGCTGCGCGACCCCGGCCACGACCGGCCGGAAGACGACGGTGGCAGCGTCGGCGAGTTCGAGGCCGGTGATGGCGCCGTGCCGGTCCAGGTCGATGACCAGGGCGAGGTCGCCGGGGCGCGGGGCGGGCAGGGCGCCGAGCGCGGTGGCGTCGCGGAGCAGGAAGGCGGGGCGGCCGGTGCGTTCGCGGACCAGTTGGATGTCAGCCTGTGTGCGCAGTGCCGTCACCGTGCGCGGGGCAAGACCGGGAACGGGAGTACTGGTGGCGGCCAAGCGGTCGATCGTGAGGACGCCCGCCTCGCGCAGCCTGGCCCGCTGAGCGGCGCGGATCCCCGCGACCAGCAGGAGATCTCGCGCGTTCGCCGCCGCCGCACGGCAACTCGGGCACCGGCCGCACGCCAGATAGCGCGGATCGCCCCACTGCACCGGCAGCAATTCCGCCAGCTTGTCCTCGATGATCCGCTCCACCCGAGCCCGCCGCGCCGAATACACCGGCGCCAGCTCCTCGGTCACCACCCGCCGCACGCCGTCGGCTGTCCAGAGGTAGGCCGACGGGTCGGCAGCGAAACCCGCGTCGGCGAGAGCCTGTGCGCACGCCGCGAACTCGAGGCGAGCGCACAGCAATTCGCGAGCCGAGTCGACCTCGACGGCGTGCACGAAAGCGGCGATCCGCTCAAAAGGCGTTCGTCCAGCGGCTAATTCGCGTCGCAGCAGCCGACTGTCGGCGGGCGATACCGCGGCCGATCCGGCGATACCGCTGATCTCGTCGTCGGCCGACGACACCGAATCCTCGTGCCGAGCCGACATCGCCACTGCCGGACCCGACGACGACGTCAGACCTGTTGAGGCAGCGCCGTCCTCGATGCGCGACCACCCCGACTCGCCCGACCGCTCGAACCCCCGCCGTCCGTCGGATCCCACAGCCGGCACAGATTCGGCGTCGCCCGCCGGATTCCGCGCGCCACGACCGGGCGCCGCAGGCGCGCCGACCGCAGCCGGACCGAGTGCACTGTGCAGCGTGTAGCGCGGTACGCCAGCGGCGCAGGGGGATTCGTCAGCTACCTTGCCCGACTCGTCCACCGCACTGACCAGGTCTACGCCGGCGTGGACTACACCGCGCGCGGGGCGCATCGGACCGGGAACCGACGCATCGGAAGTCCGGACCAAAAGATCAGCACCACAGGCGAACCGACCATCGAAGAACACGGCACCGTAGATCGCCTCGGCACCGGAACGCAGGGCGTGCGCGGTCTGCTCCGCGGCAGCGGTGAGCGCCGCGATCCGGGCAGCCGCGTCACCGCCGACCATCTCGGGCGACGGAATGCGAACCAGCCCCGCACCGAAGTGCGTGACCAGTTCGGCTGACGGTTCGGCCGTGCGCACGAGCGGGGCGGTGGTGTCGGGAACCCCGGGTAGGTTGCCGAGGGCGGCGTCGATGCCACGCAGCACCGCGAACTCACAGTTCGCCGCGCGCGCGAGATCGCCGACGGCACCGACTACCCGATCACCGGACACGAACAAGCGCGGCCCTCCTGTGTTCACGCACACCCGACGCCCAACACCTTAACCAGCGCTGCGAGAGACCAGGGCACTACCCGCGAACAGCGCGAATGCGCCGACCACGACCCTGGTGCACGCGAGCGGGACTCAGGTGCGCGGCTTGCGCCGTTCGGTGCGCGGACGCGCCTCGCGGTCGCGGCGCGGGCCACGAGCGTTCAGTCGCTGCGCCGGTGCGCCCTGGTCGGGCGTCAGCTGGATCAGCACGCCGCTGATCCTGGTGCGCCGCAGGGCTTCCAGCGTTTCGTTGGGCAGGTTGGCAGGCAGCTCGACGAGGCTGTAGTCGGGCCGGATGCTGATGTGACCGAAGTCGCTGCGCCGCAGGCCGCCCTCGTTGGCAATGGCGCCGACGATCGCGCCCGGCACCACGCGGTGCCGCTTGCCGACGCTGATCCGGTAGGTGGCGAGTTCTTCGCCGTTCTCCCGGTTGAACGACGGCGGACGCGGACGGTCCTCGTCGTCGTAGCGGCGCGGTGCGCGCTCACGGTCGCGGTCGAAGTCACGCTCGCGACGCGGGGCGGGCTCCGGCTCGGGCGACATGAAGAAGTTGTCGCCGTCGTAGCCGGCCACGGCCAGTGCCGCGGCGATATCGGCGAGCGGAGTGTTGTGCTCGGCCTCGTAGTCCTCGATCAGCTTGCGGAACAGCGCGATGTTGTCCGAGGACAGATTCTCGGTGATCGAGTCACCAAACTTGGAGGCGCGCGTCGCGTTCACATCATCGACACTCGGCAGCTGCATCTCGGTGAGCGCGCTCTTGGTTGCCCGCTCGATCGACTTGAGCAGGTGACGCTCACGCGGGGCCACGAACAGCAGCGCCTCGCCCGAACGGCCGGCGCGGCCGGTGCGGCCGATGCGGTGCACGTAGGACTCGGTGTCGTGCGGGATGTCGTAGTTGACGACGTGCGAGATGCGATCCACATCGAGGCCACGCGCGGCCACATCCGTGGCGACCAAGATGTCGATGCCGCCCGACTTCAGCTGCCCGATCGTGCGTTCACGCTGGTTCTGCGCGATATCACCGTTGATCGCGGCGGCGGAGAAACCACGCGAGCGCAGCTTCTCGGCCAGCTCTTCGGTGGCCTGCTTGGTGCGCACGAAGATGATCATCGCCTCGAAGGCTTCGACCTCGAGCACGCGGGTGAGGGCATCGAGCTTGCGCTGATGCGACACCTGCACATAGCGCTGGGTGATGTTCGAGCTGGTCTGCGTCGTGGACTTGACCGTGATCTCGACCGGATCGTTGAGGTACTGCTTGGAGATCTTGCGGATCACGCCCGGCATGGTGGCCGAGAACAGCGCGACCTGCTTGTCCTTGGGGGTGTCACGCAGGATGCGCTCGACGTCTTCCTGGAAGCCCATCTTGAGCATCTCGTCGGCCTCGTCGAGCACCAGGTAGCGCAGCTGCGAAAGATCCAGCGTGCCCTTCTCCAAGTGATCGATCACACGGCCGGGGGTGCCGACGACGACGTGCGCGCCGCGCCGCAGACCCGACAGCTGCACGCCGTAGCTCTGCCCACCGTAGATCGGCAGCACGTGCAGACCCGGGATGTGCGAGGAGTATTTGCCGAACGCCTCGGCGACCTGGATCGCGAGTTCACGCGTCGGCGCGAGCACCAGCGCGCTCGGCTTCTTCTGCGCGGTGTCCAGGTTCATCAGGATGGGGATCGCGAATGCCGCGGTTTTGCCGGTGCCCGTCTGCGCCAGGCCAACCACGTCGGCGCCGGAGAGCAGCGGGGGAATCGTCGCCGCCTGAATCGGGGACGGCGACTCGTAGCCCACATCGGCGATGGCCCGCAGTACGCGGTCATCGATCCCGAGATCGGCGAAAGTCGGGCCGGTGTCGTTCCTGTCGTTGTCGGCAGGAACGCTGTCGACCTCATTTGTACTCATTGACCACGAGTTTACTGCCTGGCGGTAGCTGCCCCAACCACCAGGTGAATACGGTGAGACCTATGCAACTGCGCGACGGGTCAGCACATCAGGAACATCAGCCGGTGACAGTGGGGATCGCGGTGGTCCAATTCGCCCCCGAAACCGACCCCGAATCGAACCTGTCGACCCTGCGTGAACACGTGCGCGCCGCAGCCGATGCGGGTGCGCGCGTGGTGGTCGCGCCCGAATACTCGATGTTCGCTGTGACCCGCCTCGACGAGCGGGTGGTGGCGATCGCGCAACCGCTCGACGGCCCTTTCACCACCGGACTCGCCGCGCTGGCAGCCGAATTCGGAGTGTTTCTGGTGGCCGGGGTGGTGGAGTTGCCGACACCGGGGGCGACGCGAATCAGTAATACCCTCGTCGCGCACGGGCCCGACGGCGCGCGCGTCGCGGTGTATCGCAAGGTGCATTTGTACGACGCGTTCGGGCATCTGGAATCGGATGTGGTGGAGCCGGGCCCGCTCGTCGCGCCTGTGACATTCGCCGTCGACGGTGTGGTATTCGGCATGCAGACCTGTTTCGATCTCCGTTTTCCGGAGGGGTGTCGGCGTGTCGCGGCAGCGGGCGCGCACGTATTGCTGCTGCCCGCGCAGTGGATTCCGGGGCCCGCCAAAGTCGACCAGTGGACCACGCTGTTGCGGGCCCGCGCCATCGAGAACACCGTGTACGTGGCGGCGGCCGATCAGTGCGCGCCGCGCGGTGCGGGCGCCTCGATGATCGTGGATCCGGCGGGAACGGTGCTGGCCGAACTCGGCGACGAGCCGGGCGTGCTCACCGCGACGGTGGATCCGGCGCACCTGGCCAGGGTACGCACCGCCAATCCCAGCCTCTCGCTGCGACGTTTCACCATTTCCGAGGCGCCCGCGGCGGAGTAGCGTTCGAGGCGATGGTGTACCCGGATCGCGCGGCGGCGGGCCGCGCCCTCGGCACGGCCCTCGAACACCTGCGGTCCACCCGCCCGCTGGTGCTCGGGCTGCCACGCGGGGGTGTGCCGGTGGCGGCGGCGGTGAGCGCGGCGATCGGCGGGGAACTCGATGTGCTGCTGGTACGCAAACTGGGGCTGCCGTGGCAGCCGGAGTTGGCGATGGGGGCGCTCGGGGAGAGCGGACTGCTGGTCCTCAATCGTGACGTCGTCGACCGCAGTGGGGTGAGCGCCGAGGCGTTCGACGAGGTGGAACAGGCCGAGCGCGCCGAGCTGCGCCGTCGACAGGCGATGTTGCGGGTCGCCGATCCGATTCCGCTGGCGCGGCGCACGGTGGTGATCGTCGACGACGGGATGGCGACCGGGGCGACGGTGGTGGCCGCGTGCCGGGTGGCGAATGCGCAGCACCCCGCCCGTGTGGTGGTGGCGATGCCGGTGTCCTCGCCCGAGGCGGCGCGACGGGTCGAGCGGGAGTGCGATGAACTCGTCTGCCTGTGGACGCCACCGGACCTGGGCGGAGTCGGCATGGCGTACAGCGACTTTCATCAGCTCGAGGACGACGAGGTCATCGAGCTGCTGCGCTGAAGCACACCCGCGGCGCGAGCAACCCACGCCGGTCGACCAGACAGGTCGCACTCAGCCGAAGCACTGCCCCTCACCACGGTAGGTCGGCACGGTCGTGCGAGTGCCCGCCTCGTCGACGAGGTGGATCTCGGCGAAGCGTTCGCACAGTTCGCCCGCCTTGGCGTGACGGAACCAGACGCGGTCGCCGATCTCGAGTTCCGCGCCGCCCGCCAGGGGCGTCTGGACCTCGCCCGCGCCTTCGGAGCCGAGCAGCTTCAGGCCCGCGGGCCACACCGGGACGGGGACGCGGCTAGGGCCCGCGGGGCCGGAGGCGATGTAGCCACCCGCGAAGACGGTCGCGATGGCCGGGGCGGGTTTGCGCAGCACCGGGGTGGCGAAGAACAGGGCGGGGCGGGGGGTGAACGAGCGGTAGTGATCGAACAGGGTCGGCACGTAGAGGCCGGAACCGGCGGTGACCTCGGTGACGTCGGGGTCGGTGATCGAGACCTCGATGGAGCCGGTGCCACCACTGTTGACGATTTCCAGCGGGCCGGTCACCGCGCGGACCGCGTCGAGTACCCGGGTGCGCCTGCGGCCGATTTCGATGGCGGACAAGCGTTTCACCACGCGGACCGCCGGATTGCTGTCGGGCAGACCGGCGATCTGTGACTCGTAGGTCATCACGCCGACCACCGTGAACCCGCGGCGCAGCGCCTCGCCTGCCAGCTCGGCGGCTTCTTCGGGACTGCGCACGGGCGAGCGACGGGCACCCAGGTGCAGCGGGCCGATGCGCAACGCGGCATCGACATCGAGGCAGACGCGGGGGTGGACCAGGTCGGTGCCGAGCGCGGCGCGGGTGAGTTCGAGTTGGGCGACATCGTCGATCATCAGCGTGATCGCTTCGAGCAGGGCGGGGGCGGCGGCGAGTTCGGCCAGGGCGGCGCGGTCGAGCACCGGGTAGCCGAGCAGGACGTCGCGGGCGCCGAGGCGGACCAGCCAGATGGCCTCGCGCAACGAGTACGCCATGATCCCGGCGAACCCGTCGCGGGCGGTGAGACCGTCGCCGAGCACACGCTCGAGCACGGCGCGGCACCGCACGGATTTGCTGGCCACCCGCACCGCGACGCCGTTCGCGCGCCGAACCAGGTCGGCGGCGTTGCGATCGAGGGCGGTCAGGTCGAGGGCGGCCAGCGGCGGGTCGAGCTCCGCGGTCGCCGCGTGCAGATGGTGCAGCGATGTCGTCTGGGTCACTCGACTACTGAACCACCTATTTGGTCAGTCGTCCAGCATTGCGGGTCAGCTTTCGACAGCCTTCAGGGTCAGACAGCCGACCAGGTCGTCGATCACCACCAGGATGGTCTCGTCGTTGCCGTCGGCGAGCCAGCGCAGCACCGAGCCGTGGAACACCGAGACGAGGTAACCCGCGACCGAATCGACCGGCTCGAGCCACTGTGTGCCGGACAACCGCGCGCACATCCCCAGGAAGTCGGCGGCTTCGTCGTCCATCTCGCGGAACATCGCGACGGCGGACGGATCGCCGACCGTGTCACCCGAGGGCGTCCACCGCAGACGCAAGGTCTCCAACGCGGCTTCGTAGGCGGCTATTCGCCGGGTGGGCGCGGCCTTCACCAGCGGCCAATAGGTGCTGAGCCCAGCATGCAAGTACACCCGCAGCGCCCGAACACCGGTGGCATCCGAACTGGCGGCGGCTTGTTCGACGGCATCACATACCGCAGGCCGTAGCGAAATTTCTGTTAGTTCACGACTGGCGCTCAACGACGACTCCTCGGCAACAAAATTCGCTGCCCGCGGCGATGCGAGCTTGGTGGTCACCGAGCTCGATCTTAGAAGATTTTCAGGATTCACGAACTGGTTCAGCCATCCTTTTCAGACTGAAAGATTGTTTTGTTACCCGAATGCGACCTTTTGTAAAACCGACCATACGGCTTCAATTCTTCGCATTCCTGGATATCCAGCCCCCGCGCTGGAATCCGCGCATCTGATCAATACTACAAGTGGACCCCGGTCCGCCCCGCTCGGTGTGGGCGACGGCACAGTGGCACCCATCGGAACGGACGCGACACATCCGGTGACCGATCCGCGAACTCCGGCGCGGCGGCGCCGGAGTCGCCGATAACCTGGTCAGGTGACTCTCTCGCCTCCTGCCGATCAGTTCGCTCTCAGCGGCACCTTCAATTTCCGCGATGTGGGCGGCCTTCGCACCGCCGACGGCACCACGATCCGCCCCGGTGTGCTGCTGCGATCCGCTCAGCTGAGCGGTCTGGACGATCAGGGCCACGACACCCTGCGAGAATGGCGCGTCACCGACGTGCACGATCTGCGCGGCCTCGTCGAGATCGACCACATCGGCCACGACACCCTCCCCGACAACGTGCGCCTGCACGTGACGCCGTTCGATTCACGCATGGAGGAGGCGCCGCCGCACGAGGCGAAGACCGTCTCGGCGTTCGCGCACATGATCGAGGTGTACCGGGCCTTCCCGACCCTGCCCGAGGCACACACCGCGATCGCCGAACTGGCCGGCTCGATCGTGCGCGGCGACGGCGCGGTCCTGGTGCACTGCGCGGCAGGCAAGGACCGCACCGGCTGGGCGGTGGCCACCGTGCTGCGCGCGGTCGGCGTCACCGAGGAGGACGTCTACACCGACTTCCTGGCGAGCAACGCCGCGGTCGAACCGCTGCGCAGGCTGCTGGAACCGAAGATCGGCAACGGCGACGCCCTGTCGGACGACCTTCTCGGCGTCCGCGAGGAATACCTCCGCACCGCCGACGCCAGCGTCCGCGCGGTCCACGGCGACATCGAGAACTACCTCACCGTTGTCGGCCTGACCGGCGAACTACGCGAGGCCCTGCGCGCTCGCCTGGTGTGATCACAGCCCGCTGACTCGCCTGTCCGGGTCGACCCGAACCAGCCCGTCCGCACCGATACTGACGAAATCCCCGGTGTGGAACCAGCTTCCGCTGAAGCGGGCGGCCGATGCGCCGGGGTTGTTCCAGTAGCGCCTGCTGACATTCGGCCCACGACACAGCAATTCGCCGTGACCCGTGCTCGCCCTGGGGCCAGCGAGCGCCAATTCCGTTCCACCGAAAGCGAATCCGAGCGTCGCGTCGGAGTCCGGGAGCTCGGTGTCGTCGACCATCAGGCCGATGCCGCTGGTCTCGGTAGCACCCCAGACCGACCACTGCCTAGCCGAGGGGAACAGTCCGCGCAGCGCGGCGGTGAGGGCGGCGGGGGCCGCGGCGGCGGCACGCTCGGAGCGATGGCAGGCCTTACTGACCCGCCGCACGCCGTCACCGGCACGGCGAGCGACGAGTTCGGGGACCAGGCCGGCGAAGATCCGCGGCGTGGCCGAGACGGTGTCGATCCGCTCGCTCACCAGCACGTCAGCGAGGCTGCGGGCGCCCGGGGCAAGGACGACGGTGCCGCCGACGGCGAAGGTGGGCAGCAATTGGTCGACGCAGCCGCTGGCGTGCGCCAGTGGCAGCAGCACCAGATTGCGCAACCCGTCGGCGGGCAGACCGAGCGCGCCGACTACCGACGACACCGCCGACAGCAGGTTCTCGTTGGACAGCTCGACTCCCGCGGGCATCGACCGACGGGTGCCCGTGTAGCAGAGCAGGGCCGGATCATCCAGTGCCGCACCATCATCGATGTAGGCCGTACTGTCGGGCAGCGGCCCATCGGGACCGAGCACGAAATCGGCTCTGCTGTCGGCGATCACCTGGTCGGCGATCGCGGCGGGCAGCGCATCCGGCACCAGCACCGGCACCGCGCCCGAGAGCAGCGCGCCGAGAAACGCCTGCACCCAGCGCGCGCTGGTCGGCATGTGCACCGCGACCCGATCGCCGTACCCGATGCCGTGGCCCTGTAGACCGCCCGCGATCCGCGAGGCGCTGTGCCAGAGTTCGCGGTAGGTCAGACGCGGACCGCCGACCTCGACCACGGCCTCGCGATTGGTGAACGAGTGCACGCGCAGGTCGAGTAATTCGGTGAGGGCCGGATTGAGGTCGCCGTAGCGCAGCACACCGTCGGAGCCCCGCCGCAGCTGCGTTGCCGCACTGGTGGCGGGGAACTCGAAGACGGCCGCGCCCGGTTCGTGCTCGCCATGACCCATCCGGACCTCCGTACGTCGATACAGCCGCACTGTGACTATATGACGTGGATCACACAGCTGTCAGGCACTCGGCGCGCTCATTCGCCGCGATAGGTGGCCTTTCCCGGTCCGACATCGAGGAAACTGCGGACCGCGCCGCGCAGGTCGGCGGTGTCGAACAGCTCGCCCGAGACCTTCGGCGTCACCGAATCGGCATGTGCCACACCACCGGAACGCCACGCCTCGATGATCTGCTTGGTCGCGGCGTGCGCGCGCGTCGGCCCTTCCGCGAGCCGGGTGACCAGTGCGCGCGCCGCGGTTTCCAGGTCCTCGTGGATCGCGTTCACCACGCCCCACTCCGCCATCGTCGCGGCGGTGTAGAGGTCGCCGGTCATCACGAACTCGCGGGCGCGCCCGGAGCCGGCGCGTTCGGCCAGCCGCTGCGGCCCGCCCATCGACGGTGTCAGCCCCACGACCGTCTCCACCAGCCCGAACTTCGCCTTCGGCGCGGCCAGGATGATGTCGCACGCGAGCGACATCTCGAAGGCGGCGGTCAGGGTGAGCCCGTGCGCGGCGAACACCACCGGACACGGCAGCGCTTCCAAGGGGTGGATGACCTGCTCGAACAGCTCTCGCCACAGCTGCGCGCCCTCTTCGACCGTGCGGCCGTCGAAGATGTTCACATCGACACCGCCGGAGACGACCTTGCCTTCGGCCCTGATCAGCAACGCACGCGGCGGCAGCGCGCGTACCGCGGCGATATCGGCGATCAGTGAGGCGATGAGGGCGCGATCGAACAGGTTCAGCGGCGGGTGGTCGATCGTGATCGTCGCGTACTCGGCACCGCCTTCGGTGAACTCACGCGACAGTCGGGTTGGCAGCGTTTTACTCATCGGGTCAGCGTAGAACTTCGAGCCCCGCGGTCGACAGAGCCAGTCGAGAGAAACGGTCGCGCGCATCACGGAACCGCGGGCTGTCGGTGGTCGTTGGCATGATGAGCTCTCGGTTGCGCAAGTGCCCTACAGTTCGACTCGTTGGGGCGAAGAGGAGGACGACGCCGTGTTCAAGAACGCGATCGAAAAAGCCGTGGTCGATGTGCTCGACACCGGGTCAAAGCTGCAGGCGCCGGCCGTACGCCGCTATGTCGAATTCCTGCGTGAGCGTCATCCCGGGGAGAGTCCGGCCCAGATCGTGACACGGTTGGAGAAGCAGTATCTGCTCGCCGTCACCGGCAGCGGTGCGGCCGTCGGCGCCACCGCGGCGGTGCCGGGTGTCGGCACGATCGCCGCACTCGGGGCGGTGAGCGCCGAGACCGTGTTCTTCATGGAGGCGTCGGCCCTGTTCACCCTGGCCCAGGCCGCGGTGCACGGCATCGAGCCCGAAAACAAGGAAGCCCGGCGCGCGCTGGTGCTCGCGGTCGTACTCGGCGATGCCGGGATCGCGATCGTGCAGAAGGGACTCAGCACCCAGTCGAAGAATTGGGCGGGCGCGCTGGCGGGCAAGGTTCCCGGCCTCGGCGGGATCAACAGCAAACTGCTGCAGCAGTTCATGAAGCGGTTCATCACCAAGCGGGTCGCGCTGATGGCGGGCAAGGTGCTGCCCGCAGGCATCGGCGCCGCCATCGGTGGCGCGGGCAACCGGGCGCTTGGCAAGGTGACAATCGAGAACGCGCACAAGGCTTTCGGGCCCGCGCCCGCGCTGTGGCCGACCCCGCTGCACAACGTGATCGATGCCGATCCGCTGCCCGCGATCGGTACCCGCAAGGCGACCGAGAAGTGAGCAAGGGTGGTGACGCCGTGCTGCTGCGTGGTGTCGGCAAGCAGTTCGGGCCGGTGAGCGCGGTCCACGAGATCGACTTCGCCGTGCCGGCGGGTTCGGTGACCGCCCTCGTCGGGCCCGCCGGAGCGGGCAAGTCGACGGTCCTGCAGATGGTGCTGGGCCTGCAGCAGCCGACCACGGGCAGTATCGCGGGCGTCGACCGTGGTCCCGCCGCGGTCGGGGCGGTGCTGAGTCCGCGTGGCCTGCATCCGGCACGCACGGTGCGCGATCAACTGCGGTGCTACGCGCCGGTCGCGGGGGCGTCGCGGCGCCGGGTCGCCGCGGTGCTCGACGAAGCCGGCCTCACCGCTGTCGCCGAAACTGTTGTCGCCCAGCTACATCCGGGTCAGCAGACACGCCTGGCCCTGGCCATGGCGTTGCTGGCCGATCCCCGGCTGCTGGTGCTCGACGATCTGTTCGCGGGCGCGAACAGCATCGAACGCGGCTGGCTGCTCGAGCTGCTGCGTCGCCACGCGAACCGCGGCGGCACCGTGCTGGTGAGTTCCGACGCACTGGCCGATGTGGTGTCGAGCGCCGATCAGCTCGTGGTGCTCAGCGAAGGCACTGTCGTCTGGCAGGGCACACCGGCCAAGTTGCGCCGCGGCCATCCCGACCGGCTCGTTGTCGCCGCGTCGCCGTCCATCGCACTGGCGACCGCGCTGGCCGGGCAGGGCTTCACCGACGCGGTCATGCGACCCGACGGGCGTCTTGCCGTCGCCGAGGCGAACGAAGCGACCATCCGCTCGATCGCCGACACCGCGCAGGTGCGGATCGGCAGCATCGTCGCCGATCCCATCCACCCCGATCGGGTGCTGGCCTCGCTGACCAAACCGCGCCGCCACCGGCACACCGTCCCGACGCCGACTCCCGCCGCGTACGTCCCGGCCCCGACCTCGTATGGGATGCCTCGATGACCACCTCCGTGATCCCCGCCGATCTCGTTCCCGGTATCGACGCCGAGGCGCGCAAGATCGTCGCGCTGCGCCAGACCCGGCTGCTGCTTGCCGCGCCGGTGGCGCTGGCGCTGGTCGCGACGCTGATCACCGCGATCATGTCGGGGCCCGCCGATCCGAAGGGTCAGCCCGCGACCGGGGCCGCCACGATCGGCCTCTACCTCGGAATGGTCGCGGTCTTCGTGGTCGCCGCGTTGCTCGGCATCGCCTCGACCGGCGGTGAGTACCGGCACAAGACCATGGCGTTGACCGTGCTGTTCGCGCCCGATCGCGACCGGCTGGTCACCGCGAAGTACGCCGCGACCGCCGCTTTCGCCTTCGCGCTCGCGCTGGCCGCCGAACTGGTGAGCTTCGTGGTGCTGCTCGTCGCGGCGCGCGGGAAATTCGAACTCGGCTGGCAGCTGATCGAAGTGCTCGCGGCCGGTCTGCTGGTAGCCATGTGCTGGGCGGTGATCGGCGCCGGAATCGGGCTGCTGCTGCGCACCTTCAGCGGCGCGGCGTGGCTGGTGCTCGGCTGGGCGTTCGCGCTCGAACCGCTGATCTGGGTGGTGGCCAAGGGTTTCGGCGCGGGCGGATTCGCCGCGCTGCTGCCCGTCTCGGCCACCGTGGCCGGGGTCAGCGCCGGCTCGTTCGACGAGGCCGAGGTCTTCGCGCCGACACCGGCGGCACTGGTGGTCCTGCTGCTGTGGACAGCGGCGGTCGGCGCCGCGGGGTGGTGGGACCTGCGCAACCGAGACCTGTAGTGCCCGCGACCGCGGGTTCGTCCGGGTGGATCCGCAGGCTGTGGCGCCTGTGCCTGGAACACCCCCGGCTGCTGGCGGGCATCGCCGTCTCCGTGCTGGCCGGTGCGGCGGTCGCGATCGCCGCACCGCTGGCGACCAAACGCGCGGTCGACGCCGCCCAGGTGGGCGACACCGCGGTGATCGGCAGCGCCGCCGTCCTGCTCGCCGTACTGGCTGTGACCCGGTTCGTCGTCACCTTCGCGCGCAGGCTCTGGGCGGGCAAGCTGTCGCTGGAAGTGCAACACGGCCTTCGCATCTCGCTGCTCGCCGCCTTGCAGCGGCTCGACGGCGCGGGCCAGGACGCGATCCGCACCGGGCAGGTGGTGTCGCGGTCGATCACCGATCTGCAGCTCGTGCAGGGACTGCTCGCCATGGTGCCGTGGTCGGGACTGGCGGTGTTGCAGTTCGTGCTGTCGGCGGTGGTGATGGTGTGGTTGAGTCCACCGCTGGCGCTGGCAGCCCTGCTGGTCGCGCCCGCGATGGCGGTGATCGTGTTCCGGATGCGGCCCCGGCTCTACGCGGCGACCTGGTCGGCGCAGCAGCGCGCGGCCGACCTCGCCGAACACGTCGAGCAGACGGTGACCGGGGTGCGGGTGGTGAAGGGATTCGGGCAGGAATCCCGGATGGTCGACATCCTCGAAGACCACGGCCGGCTGCTGTTCGCCGAACGGATGCGCGCCGCGCGAATCAACGCCAGGTTCGCGCCGTTGGTGTCGGCGCTGCCGCAGGCCGGGCTGGTCGCGGTGATCATCGTCGGCGGTGTGCTCGCCTCGCACGGCGCGATCGGCATCGGCACCTTCCTCGCGTTCACCGCCTACCTCGCCACGATGACGTCCTCGGCTCGCACGATCACCTCGGTGGTGATCATGGGTCAGCTCACCAAGGCCGCCGTCGACCGGGTCTTCGGGGTGATCGACGCGGCACCGGTGCTGGTCGATCCGGACGACCCCGCCGAGCTACCGCCGGGACCGCTCGGGATCGAATTCGATGCTGTCAGTTTCGGTTTCGAGGCCGATCAGCCGGTGTTGCAGAAACTCGACCTCACCGTGCGGCCCGGCGAGACCGTCGCGGTGATCGGTCCGGCGGGGTCGGGCAAGTCCACGCTCTCGCTGCTGCTCCCCCGCTTCTACGCACCCGACGCGGGCCGGATCAATCTCGTCGGCGCCGACGGCACCCGCGTCGACCTGGCCGAGCTGCGTGCCGACGAGCTGCGCGGCGCGGTCGGTGTCGTCTTTGACGATCCGTTCCTGTTCTCCGACACCATCGCCGCCAATATCGCGCTCGGCAGGCCCGACGCCACCGACGCCGAGATCCGGGCCGCCGCGACGGCCGCCGCCGCGGACGAGTTCATCGCCGCGCTGCCGGAGGGCTACGACACCGTCATCGGCGAACGCGGGCTGACCCTCTCGGGTGGCCAACGCCAGCGCGTCGCCCTGGCCAGGGCGCTGCTCACCCACCCGCGCGTGCTGGTGCTCGACGACGCCACCTCCGCGGTCGACGCCGTCACCGAGGCCGAGATCTTCCGCCGGCTCCCCGACCCGGGCGGGCGGACCACGCTGATCCTGGCGCACCGGGAATCGACGCTGGCCCAGGCCGACCGCGTCATCCGGCTGCCCGCACCCATCGCGTCGGTGGTGCCGGCGACCGGCGCCATGACCACACCACTGGGCGACGCGGGCAAACCACGCTCGATGTCGTCGGCCTCGAACGACCTCAGCGAAACACCGGAACTGCGCGCCGCGGTCGACGCCCTGCCACCGGCAACCGAGGAACCCGCCCTGCCCGGCGACCTCCGCGCACCCCAACCCAGCTTCGGCCTGCGCGCACTGCTGCGCCCGGTTCGCGGCCTGGTGTGCGTGGTCGTCGGGCTGCTCATCGTCGACGCGCTGGTCGGTGTCGCGTTCCCGCCGCTGGTCCGCTATGCCATCGACATCGGCGTCACCGCGGGCGACGACTCCGCGCTCGTCCTCGCGGGGGTGATCGGGATCGGGCTGGTGCTGGCCGGCTTGGTGGTCGGCGCCGCGGTCACCGTGCTCACCGCGCGCACGGGCGAGCGCGTGCTGTTCGGGCTGCGGGTGCGCAGCTATGCCCAGTTGCAGCGGCTCGGCCTCGACTTCTACGAACGCGAACTGTCCGGTCGCATCATGACCAGGATGACCACCGACGTCGACGCGCTCTCGACGTTCCTGCAGACCGGAGTCGCCACCGGGCTGGTCGCGCTGATCACCCTGATCGGCGTCGCCATCGGACTGTTCTTCATCGATGCCGGGCTGGCCGTGGTGGTGCTGGTCACCGTCTTGCCGATGCTGGTGGCCACGCTGCTTTTCCGCCGGGTGTCCTCGGTGGCCTACACGGTCTCGCGCGAACGGGTCTCGACGGTCAACGCGGGTTTCCAGGAGAACATCGCCGGCCTGCGCGCGGTGCAGGCCGCCCGCAACGAGCCGACCGCCGCGCGCCGCTTCGCCGAGTACTCCCACCGCTACCGCGATGCGCGGATCCGCGCGCAGCGAGCGATCGCGGCCTATTTCTCCTTCGGTCTGGCCTGGGCCGATCTGGCGCTCGCTGTGGTGGTCTACCTCGGCGCCAATGCCGTCGCGGACGGACGCACGACCACCGGCACGCTCGTCGCCTTCGTCCTCTACCTGGGTCTGCTGTTCAGTCCCATCCAGGAACTGTCACAGGTCTTCGACGGCTATCAGCAGGCCAGAGTCGGGCTGCGGCGGATCGGCGATCTGCTGCGCACCACGTCATCGATCGCCGCCGACCCACCCGACGCGATCTCGGTCGACCGCCTGCGCGGCGAGATCGTCTTCGACGACGTCGGATTCCGCTACCCCGGCGCGAGCACCCCCGCCCTCGACGGCGTGACCTTCGCGGTTCCCCCTGGCGCGACCCTGGCACTGGTCGGGCCGACCGGCGCGGGCAAATCGACGATCGTGAAGCTGCTTGCCCGCCTCTACGACCTCCCACCCGAGCCTGCGGCCGGTGCGATCCTGGTCGACGGTATCGATCTCCGGAAATATGTCCTCACCGAGTACCGCACGCGGCTGGGAATCGTGCCGCAGGAAGTTCACTTGTTCACCGGCGACGTGGCGAGCAACATTGCATTCGGGCAAACATTCGCCACCTCGGTGGACATCGCGATGGCGGCCGACGCCGTCGGCGCGTCGGAAATGATCAACGGTCTCCCCCGAAAAATGCACCATCCGGTCGGTGAACGCGGACGCGGACTCTCCGCCGGACAACGCCAGATGATCGCGCTGGCCAGGGCCGAACTGGTCGACCCCGACCTGCTGCTGCTCGACGAGGCCACCTCCACCCTCGACCCGGACACCGAGGCATCGGTGCTGGTTGCGAGCCGATCGCTGGCGCGAGGGCGGACCACGGTGGTGGTCGCGCACCGTCTCGCGACCGCCGCGCGCGCCGATCTGGTTGCCGTGGTCGAACACGGCCGTATCGTGGAATTCGGCGCGCCGTCAGACCTACTCGCCAGTAACGGTCACTACTCCCGACTCTGGGCGGCGGGGCAGGAGGCAGAGGGCATAGTGTCGACCCAAGACCGGTAGCGACGCCTGTCAGCCGCTGGGCATATGCTCGGTGAGGGCGCATCGGCAGACATGGCTGATACCCCTGCCGGGCACGTCACAAACGTCGCAGCGCGAAGAACGAAATGAGGCGAACACCAGCTGTGAGCAGCTCAACTTCCCAGTTCGGACAGAACCAGTGGCTAGTCGACGAGATGTATCAGAAGTTCAAACAGGACCCATCCTCGGTCGACGCAAGTTGGCACGAGTTCCTCGCGGATTACACGCCGGAAGCCACCGAATCCGGTAACAGCCAGGTTCCGGCCGCCTCCACCGCTCCCGCGGCAGCCGCTGCGCCCAAGGCGGCAGCAGCGCAGGCCCCGGCCCCCAAGGCCGTGGTAGCGACCCCACCGCCGAAGCCCGCCGCGGCTCCCGCGCCGGCTCCGGCCGCCAAGACCGTGCGCGCACCGCAGACCACACCTGCACCGGTGTCCAACGCACCGGCCACCACCGCGCCCAAGGCAGCGGCTGCCGCCGGCCCGGAGAACAAGGTGCTGCGCGGCCCCGCCGCCGCCATCGCCAAGAACATGTCGGCCTCGCTGACGATCCCCACCGCGACGTCGGTGCGCGCGATCCCCGCCAAGCTAATGATCGACAACCGCCTGGTGATCAACAACCACCTGGCCCGCACTCGCGGCGGCAAGATCTCGTTCACCCACCTGCTGGGTTACGCGATCGTGCAGGCGATCAAGGCGTTCCCGAACCTGAACCGCCACTTCGCCGAGATCGACGGCAAGCCGAACTCGGTCACCCCGGCCCACACCAACCTGGGCCTGGCGATCGACCTCCAGGGCAAGGACGGCAACCGATCGCTGGCCGTGGCCGCCATCAAGGAAACCGAAGACATGAGCTTCGGTCAGTTCCACGCGGCCTACGAGGACGTCGTGCGCCGGGCCCGCGAGGGCAAGCTCGGTAACGACGACTTCGCCGGCGTCACCATCTCGCTGACCAACCCCGGCACCATCGGCACCGTCCACTCGGTGCCGCGCCTCATGCCGGGCCAGGGCGCGATCATCGGTGCCGGTGCGATGGAATACCCCGCCGAGTTCCAGGGCATGAGCGATGAGCGGATCGCCGATATCGGCGTCGGCAAGCTGATGACGCTGACCTCGACCTACGACCACCGCATCATCCAGGGTGCCGAGTCGGGCGATTTCCTGCGCACCATCCACAACCTGCTGATCTCCGACGAGTTCTACGACGAGATCTTCCACGGCCTCGGCGTGCCGTACGAGCCGATCCGCTGGCGCAAGGACATCAGCGCGCGCGGTGTCGACAAGAGCGCCCGCGTGCTCGAGATGATCGCGGCCTACCGCAACCGCGGTCACCTGATGGCCGACACCGATCCGCTGCGCCTGGTCAAGGACAAGTTCCGCAGCCACCCCGACCTCGACGTCACCGAGCACGGCCTCACCCTGTGGGACCTGGACCGCACCTTCGACGTGGGCGGTTTCCACGGCCAGGAGCGGATGAAGCTGCGCGATGTGCTCTCGATCCTGCGCGATGCGTACTGCCGCCACGTGGGTGTCGAGTACACCCACATCCTCGAGACCGACCAGCTGCAGTGGATGCAGGAGCGGGTCGAGCAGAAGCACGTCAAACCGACTGTCGCACAGCAGAAGTACATCCTGAACCGGCTCAACGCCGCCGAGGCGTTCGAGACCTTCCTGCAGACCAAGTACGTCGGCCAGAAGCGTTTCTCGCTCGAAGGCGCCGAAGCCGTCATCCCGATGATGGACGCCACCATCGACCAGTGCGCCGAGTACGGCATGGACGAGGTCATCATCGGCATGCCGCACCGCGGTCGCCTCAACGTGCTCGCCAATATCGTCGGCAAGCCGTACTCGAAGATCTTCACCGAGTTCGAGGGCAACATGAACCCGGCGGCCACCCACGGCTCCGGCGACGTGAAGTACCACCTCGGTGCGCACGGCCAGTACCTGCAGATGTTCGGCGACAACGAGATCGAGGTCTCGCTCACCGCCAACCCCTCGCACCTCGAGGCGGTCGACCCGGTGCTCGAGGGTCTGGTGCGCGCCAAGCAGGACCTGCTCGACAAGGGCGACGGCCCCGACGGCTTCTCGGTGATGCCGCTGATGCTGCACGGTGACGCCGCGTTCGCCGGTCAGGGCGTGGTCGCCGAGACGCTGAACCTGTCGGGTCTGCGTGGTTACCGCGTCGGCGGCACCATCCACATCGTGGTGAACAACCAGATCGGCTTCACCACCGCGCCGGAGAACAGCCGCTCCACCGAGTACTCCACCGACATCGCGAAGTTCATCGGCGCGCCGATCTTCCACGTCAACGGTGACGACCCGGAGGCCTGCGACTGGGTCGCGCGCCTGGCGGTCGACTTCCGCCAGAAGTTCCGCAAGGACGTCGTCATCGACCTCGTCTGCTACCGCCGCCGCGGGCACAACGAGGGTGACGATCCCTCGATGACCCAGCCGGAGATGTACGACATCATCGACACCAAGCGTTCGGTGCGTAAGGCGTACACCGAATCGCTGATCGGCCGCGGTGACATCTCCATGAAGGAGGCCGAGGACGCGCTGCGCGACTACCAAGGCCAGCTGGAGCGCGTGTTCAACGAGGTCCGCGAGCTGGAGAAGTACATTCCGGAGCCGTCGGAGTCGGTCGAGGACGACCAGAAGGTGCCCGCCACCGTGGTCACCGCGGTCGACAAGTCGGTGCTGCAGCGGATTGGCGACGCGTTCCTGAACACTCCCGACGGTTTCAACGTGCACCCGCGCGTGAAGCCGGTGCTGGAGAAGCGTCGCGAGATGGCCTACGAGGGCAAGGTCGACTGGGCCTTCGCCGAGCTGCTCGCCTTCGGTTCGCTGATCGACCAGGGCCACGATGTGCGCCTGACCGGTCAGGACTCGCGTCGCGGCACGTTCACCCAGCGTCACTCGGTGATCATCGACCGGATCAACGCGCAGGAGTACACCCCGCTGCACAACATCGGCTCGGAGAAGCCGGGCTGGTTCGCGGTGCACGACTCCGCGCTGAGCGAGTACGCCGCGGTCGGCTTCGAATACGGCTACTCCCTCGGCAACCCCAACGCACTCGTGCTGTGGGAAGCGCAGTTCGGTGACTTCGTCAACGGCGCGCAGTCGATCATCGACGAGTTCATCTCCTCCGGTGAGGCCAAGTGGGGCCAGCTCTCCGACGTGGTGCTGCTGCTGCCGCACGGCCACGAGGGTCAGGGTCCCGACCACACCTCCGGTCGCATCGAGCGGTTCCTGCAGCTGTGCGCCGAGGGTTCGATGACCGTGGCGGTGCCGTCCACCCCGGCGAACTACTTCCACCTGCTGCGTCGCCACGCGCTCGACGGGATCCGTCGTCCGCTGATCGTCTTCACCCCGAAGTCGATGCTGCGCAACAAGGCCGTGGTGTCCGACGTCAAGGACTTCACCGAGTCGAAGTTCCGTTCGGTGTTCGACGAGCCCACCTACGAACAGGGCATCGGCGACACCACCAAGGTCAAGCGCATCCTGCTGACCTCGGGCAAGCTCTACTACGAGCTCGCCGCGGAGAAGGCCAAGCACAAGCGTGAAGACGTGGCCATCGTCCGGATCGAACAGCTCTACCCGATCCCGACGTACCGCCTCAACGAGGCACTGGCCAAGTACCCCAACGCGACCGACATCGCCTGGGTCCAGGAAGAACCCGCCAACCAGGGCGCCTGGCCCTTCTTCGGCCTCAACCTCCCCGAGGTCCTGCCCGAGCGCCTCGGCCGCCTGCGTCGCATCTCGCGTCGCGCCATGTCGGCCCCGTCCTCGGGTTCGTCGAAGGTGCACGCCGTGGAACAGGCCGAGATCATCGGCGAGGCCTTCGAG